>CAWGUP010000010.1:0-906295 GCA_963825895.1 uncultured Alphaproteobacteria bacterium | reverse complement strand
TAAGGGCCCGTTGGGAAACTATCGCTACGGACTGAGGGCTTTTGGGGCGATTGTATAGTTCCATTCGCCATGAAATTCGTGTCGGGTGAATATTTATCTCTGCGATTCTGCTTTTTTGACACCTTGCCCTGGCGGGTAGGTGTTGGGATCGATCTTGGCGCGAACGTCGAGACCAGTCTGAGTCGTTGTGGCTGAAATCAAATTGACGATGACCTCGTGGCTGATCAAGGGTTTGCCACGCCAGTTCTGGCTGATGAACGAGAACAGCCGGTGCTCGATCTTGTTCCACTTGCTGGTGCCCGGCGGAAAGTGACAGACGGCAATGGCCAGCCCGAGTTCGTCGGCCAGCTTCTGCAACTCCATCTTCCACAGGCGCACACGCGAGCCGTTGCTGCCGCCGCCATCGGCCGTGATCAGCAGGCGCGGGCTTGGGATAGCGTGGCTGGCCCATCGTCCGCCACCATCGGCGGATGGTCTCGACGGCAAAGCTCGCCGTGTCGTGGTCGACACCCACGCTGACCCAGCCGGCGTTCTCGCCGATGTCGTAGACGCCGTAGGGCACGGCCCGGCCCAGCTGCTTGATCAGAAAGTCGTGAACCCGCACCTGTTCGGGTGACCCTTGGGGTGCCACTCCCGGCCGGCATTCTTGAAATCGCCCACCAATTCCTTCTTTTTGGTGTCCACCGAGATCGCCGGCTCGCCGTTCGCCAGAGCCGCCTTCACCTGCTCGTTGATGTAGCGGAACTGGGCATCGCGATCAGGATGATTGGCGCCCTCGCGGGTCTTGCGATTGGCTTGCAGACGATAGCCGAGCGAACGCAGTAACTCTGCCACCACGCTGTAGCTGATGCGATGGCCAAGCTCCTGCAAACCGGCTGCCAGGTTGCGCAGGCTCTTTGCCGACCACAACAGCGGGGCTTGCGGATCGCCACGGGTCGATGGCTCAACCAGACTGCGCAGATCGTCGAGCAGCGTGGGATCCTTGGCCGTCAGCGACTTGCGTCCGCCGCCAGGCTTTCGAACGCGATCCGATTGTACGGCTGCGCCGCTACGCAACTCGGCAAGTCCGCGCCCGATCGTGCTGCGCGCGACACCGGTGATCTGCGAAACCGCAACTATCCCGCCATGACCCGCAGCAAGCGCTTCCGCCGCCGCATAGCGGCGACGGCCGCGCTCATCCAGAAGCGGGTCAAGCGCCTCGTAGCGAACCCGAATCGCTGCATCGTCAACCACAAAGCAGTCTTATAGCCTCCCAGCCGCAGCGGGAATCCCCCAGCCAAAATTCCAGATTTGTTTATTTCCCAACGGGCGCTTAGGGTGATAGCGAACTCGCGCATGAGCAGTCCCACCACACCACCCATGAACATCAGAGGCGTGAACACTGCGATCAAGGAGATCGAGATCGAAAGAATGGTGAAGCTGATTTCGCCTGATCCGGCCAGCGCCGCCTTGAACGGATCCTCACCGCGCTCGATACGCTGCCAGATCACTTCCACCATGACGATCGCATCGTCGACCACAAAGCCTACGGCGATGGTCAAGGCCATCAACGAGAGATTATCGAGACTGAAATTAAGCGGCAGCATGACTGCGGTGGCTGCCGGCAGGGCCAGCGGGATCACGACATATGGGTATTTACTTACCGATCTCTAATGTATTATCGATTGCAGGGCAGATGGTTCTGCGCTTCCGGCGTGGCTCACATTCACGTCAGCTAACCAAATGTTTAGTGGTACGCCTGCAAGCAGCCCAGATAGCCCTGTCATAAAAGTCACCTCCACTGATGGGAACGGCTATTCGGGTTCAGAATATTTTCGAATAGTCGTTAAGTAATACTAATGTGTGACCGCTGATGGACGAAAAGCTTCTCTCCGATAAGGCGTGGCGCCATCCAGTCACGAAGACTTTGCTCGCGGACTTGGGACGTATTCGTGGCGAGATGTCGCCGTTCTTGGGCCGCCTGCGGGAAAAGTTGAAAAGAGATCTGGGCGTGTGGCGTCCCGAAATTCTCATTACACTTACGGGCACCATTGACGCGCGCCCACGCGCGTTGCGTCCGCTCGGGAACCGCAACGTCATCAACCGCATCCGACAGTATTATGAAGAACTGGCCGAATACGACCGCTCAAGCCATCGCCTCGATGCGCTCCCCCTAGAGCGTATCGGCAGACGGGATATCCAGCACTACCATCTGCTGTTCACCCGGAAGCACCGGGAGACCATAGCGCTCCATGACATCCTGCGGACCGGCTATCTCGCCCTCGAACCGATGGACGGCATCGAAGCCGAGAGCTTACGGGTCAATGAGCTTTGGGACTTGGAGTGCGCCCATTCGCCCGACCCGGACTTCTCCTATCCACGCTCGAACAAAGTGGAAGGCGTCACTTATCAATAAATCAGCCCAGCATCCTGTCGCTGTACTCAAGCTACAGCGAATATGGGTCGCGCAGGCTTGCATTCATTCTGGATCGTAACCGGATCGATGTAGCGATATCACGCGCCCAATGCCTATCCGTCGTCGTCGCCGATCCGCGTACCGCGAGCACTGGAGCAGGATCGATTGCGGAAATGATGCTACTGAAGGTGTTTTGTAAGTTGGTCAGCGCATGCAGCGCTCGTACGGCAGTTTACTACGGATCTGGGGTCAGGAGTTCGAATCTCCTCGGGCGCACCCGACAGGATGAAAGTGAGAACTGGTGCATTTTTGTAGCTCGTTAATTCACCTAAGGAATTGCTCGTCAGGCAATACGGCCGCGCTAGCCAGTCATTCCCGCTCAACCATTTGGTGCGCAACTCAGGTCGGGCCACGCTCTTCCTGCGTTGCACCCCAAAGCGCATCACACCAACCAGGGAAACTCGGCAGGAACGCCACTTATCCCAAGCGCAAAGTTGTTCAGACAAATCGAGCCAGATCTCTGTACCTCCCGATTGTTCCTGTACCGGATCGAACCCATCGTAAACGCTGGCAATTATGGTGCTTTCTTTCGTGATCGACTGGCGGCGGTTGCGACCATCATACGCAAAGCTCGCGACCCCAGTTATCGCAGTCAAGTGGTTGCGGGCATCCCGCGTATAACTTCTTGTCCCGTCGCTCGTAAGATTGCCATTCAGATCACAGAGTTGGTGTACCCCAGGTACTTGTGGTCACCGCGCAAATACCTCCTCCTGCTGCGAGCCCTACAATAGCGACCTGAGCAATTCCGATACCAACACCAAGCATACCGCCGAACCCGGCTAAGAACGGCTCGGGCACATCACGGTAAAATATAGTGAGGCCCCAATATTCGAAATTATGCGAATAATATCGCCGTTCAATTCATCCTCCCAAGTGCCCGACATTTTTTCATCTGTCATGTCAACAGAAATACATATGCGCGCTTTTTCAACCACTCCCCTATCAATCAAGGTCGCAATTTTATTATCAAGAACTTTTCCTAGATGCGCAAAATGGTCACCAAGACGAGTACTAGCAATGTCTGCACGCGTCGAATATACCCACATGCCCTTTTGAACCGCGCGCTTTCTATTGTTTGATCGTGCTTCTTCCACCCCTCTATTTCGAACTCTTATAGGAGACAATTTCAAGAAGTTAGTCACTTCAATCGGCAATAGTTTATCGCCCCAAAGAATAATCTGTACGTCCAATGACATGGTTGAAACTCCAAGGGGGCCGATACCATCGATCACATTTCAACGTCACCGCCGCAAATATTCCAACTGCAGTATACGCAACGTCGCCAGGGGTGCCGCCGAGACTGTGCACATGCAAGTATGCTGCCCATAGGATGAGGTCGGAGGCAAAATTGAAAATACCTAGCACTAAAAAAAGAAGCCCGAAGGGTAGAAGTAGCCACCCTTGCTTTCCCTCTTTCACTGCTTTCACCGTTCCGCCCGCCGGATTTTTCGAACCGTTGAAACCTACTTCATCCTGCCGCGGGTATCTCCTCGGACTACGGCTATAACACACAATGTAATAAGACAAACCCAAAATAAGATCGACAAATATTGAAGTGGCTTATCTTGGGATGAAGAAATATAGAATACGACGTTGCTATAGTGATATCTAATGTTCTCGGTATCAGTGGGCGCGAGATGAACAGATTGGCTGTAAGCGTATTTTTCGAGAAGCCAAAGGTAACTGAAAAATACGCAACCCGATAGGCCCATCAATACTCCGTAGATGTATTTCCAAACTTTCACGGTATCGATTCCTAGCACATTGATATGCGTAACCGTGGTGGTCGCAAATCCTGTAATACCACTACCAGCTCTGAATGTTAATTCTCCTCCTTCTACCGGACCATCGTCGCTGTTGCCCCTGAAATAGCCGCCAGTGACCGAAACGTCGTCAATACTTCCACCTGCGCTAAAGTTATGGAACGGTCCATTCAGATCACAAATGGTCGCCGCATTTCTGGAGAAACGTCCCCGTTTTACGCCAGGTCTTGCGGCGCCCATTAGACAATCCGCTCGACCTGCAAAGATTCAAGGTCAGTGTGACGGTTGCCGATTACTTTCTATTCGGCTTAGGCGGTCGTCTAGATTCCCTAGGCACTTGGATGTTGCTTGGCCACACAGTCCAACTAAAGTTATAGCTACACCCGCCCCAATCTCGCCGAGATCAACGGGATAAGATAGCTGCATTCTACGATAAAAATACATGGCTATACAGCCTAGACCTGCCACCAGTGAGAGGTAAGCTAGTATTGTAAGCGTTCTATGATTACTTCTCATTTTCCAGATCTCCATGAATTTAGATCAGCGAAGGAACGCACGTATACGATCCACCGACTGCCTAGTCGATCGCCTCAGTGTTGGAGCGGCTATCTAACTTCGACCTGCTCTCAACCGAGCGACAATAAAAATTAGGGCTCCGGCAACTGCGATCCAAAGTAAAACCTGCAATGTCAGTTTCTCATCATACGTTATGTATGCAACCTGTTGGTTGACCTTAAGCAAATAGGTATTGCCAGTGATAAGTTGAGGACAACGGGGGCCAGAACTCGCATATCGAACAGACAAAAAAGTATCGGCAACAATAGAAATTGCCGCTATAGCAATCGCCGACCGCTGGACTATTTTTCCACGACTAATAGAGACCCCGCGGCGAAAAAAAGAGATCAAAGATGGAATTAATTCGACTTGGGGCCCATCCTCAAAATATTTCTTTTGGCTGATCCACCAGCGAAAGAAAAAGAAGGTACCAAATGCAGTTCCGCAAAGGAAAGCAATGGCAGGCATCAGGGGAAGCGATAGCTTGATCGTATACCACAGCACGGAAATTACATATTGAAAATACAGCGCCCCGAAAAGGCCTCCGCCTATTTTCCAATCAATGGGCTTTCTTCTATGAATTACATAGGAGGCCGCACCTAAAAGTAACACGGTGGTCAGAATAGATAGTTTGCCGAGCCAGAGCGGCATTACATGGACAATATGGCAGGTCTGGTTGAGAATTAGGCATGCGGGCCAGATGGCCGTAATTGCGTCTCCCAAGCATAGAAACGCGCAACTAAATTTTACGAAGCGCATGCCAACCTTGCCTTATGCCCCGCCCGAGACGACAACTGAGCCCTCGCCTTTACCGTAATAGGCCTAAGGCTTCATGAACTGGTAAGGGTTTTGACGCGAGATCCCAGCGACTGTCTCAGCAAGAACGGCTCGGTCCCCGCCGCAATCGGCAAACGCCGATGGGCGCACAAGCTTCAACACCCAAATTTTTTGCCGGTGGTATCCCTAGTTCTGGCCAATCTCTTCGTCTTACCCTCGATAGGTACGCGTTCCAACGACCCGAATGCAGGAAGCAGGGCTCGGGGATGGACGAGAAGACATCCGAATTAAGCCGCGAGGACGCCGGTCTTCATAGAGCAGGCGTGGGAATGGCTGCGTCGGAAGTTGAGGATTGGTTTGTCCGGGAAGTGTTGCCACTGGAGGCAATCTTGATGCATTTCCTGCGTCATAACTGGCGGGATCAAAGCGATATCGAGGACCTTCGCCAGGACGTGTATGTTCGGGTCTGCGAAGCAGCTCATAAACAGATCCCCGAGACCGCGAAAGCCTTCGTCCTCGCGACCGCACGTAATCTTCTGATCGATCGAGTTCGACGGGGACACGTTGTCCCAATTGATGCGGTCGCTGACTTGGACATACTCGGCGTCGCGATCAACTCGCCAGCTCCCGACCAGCACGCGATCGCGCGGCAGGAATTGGAGAGGCTGCAATCCGCGCTCGATAAATTGTCACCTCGGGCACGCGAGGTTGTCATTTTAAGGCGGATCGAGGAGCAATCTGGCCGTGAAATCGCTACCCGCATGGGCATCAGCGAAGCAACGGTCTGGGAGTACCTCGCGGAAGGGATTCTCGCACTCGCCAACACTCTGTACGGCGATCAGCCGACAAAAAGCGGGAAGCGAACATGAGCGATCCCGAAACGATCAACGAGCCGCCGATTCGCGCACGAGACATCGAAGGTCGCGCCGCTGTATGGCTTGCAGTACAGGAACGTGCCGAGTTGACCAGCGACGATCGGCAGAGATTTGACGCGTGGATGGCCAAATCGTTAGCTCATCGCGTAGCGTATTGGCGATTGAATGCAGCGTGGACGCGGGCTAAGCGGCTGGCTGCTTTGCGCCCGCCGATGCATAAGAAAAAATCCCTCGCGACAGATCGGTGGCCGTGGCGTATAGCCGTACGGTGGTCTGCTGGCATCGCGACTGTGGCACTTCTCAGCCTCAGCGCCGTTTTTCTCACCGCGAAACCAGTTGCACAGACTTTTGTCACCGGCATCGGTGGCCACAAAATTCTGAAGTTAGCAGATGGCTCCCAGATTGAACTCAACACTAACACGTCTGTTCGTGTTTCGGTGAGTTCGCAATCGAGAACCGTGTGGCTCGACAAAGGGGAAGCGTATTTCCTGATCAAACACGATACGGATCATGCCTTTACCGTAATTTCCGGCGATCGTAGCGTGACAGATCTAGGAACCGAGTTCTCAATCCGTCGCGAGCAAAATCAACTCGAAGTTGCGGTCATGCAAGGGAGAGTTCTGTTTGAGACGGTTAAGCGAATAAAAACTCCTACGCTGCTGACAGAAGGCGACACAGCTGTCGTTATAGGTAATTCTTTATCTATTACGAAAAATTCGATGCGTAAGCTAGCTAACGAATCGGCCTGGCGGCATGGGATGCTTGTGTTCGATCAGATCTCGCTCGCGGATGCCGCCGCCGAATTCAATCGTTACAATCGCAAGAAGCTCGTCATTCGCGATGCGAGAGCGGGCCAGCGCACGATAGGCGCGACCTTTCCGATTCACGACATAGATCAATTTATCGATGTCACTCAGGAAGTCCTGAAGCTGCACGTCAAAAATCATGGTGATGAAATTCTCATCTCTCGTTGAGGTATTGGCACCGAGCAAAACTGCGCGCGCAACCGGACCGAAATGCACGGAACAGAATGAAGGGGGAAACAATGTCAAAACTAGCGTGCCTGAAAGCGGTCATTAGGGGAGGCATCTGTGTGAGCCTCTTGGCGACCTGCGCATACGCCGAGGACTTCAATATTCCGGGTGGAGATCTAAAAGACGCGTTGGCGAGTTACATGAAGCAGTCTGGCGTATCGCTTGTATATCCGGAAGACGAGATGAAGGGGGCAAAAACCAGGGGCGTGGAAGGCGACTTGTCGCCGGACAACGCTCTGTCTCGTATCCTAACGGGAACTGGATTCTGTGATGCATCGCCACCCCTCGGGTGCGATTGCGGTCATTCGTAGCGACGAGTCTCTCAACAATTCAAATCCGGCAGATATCGTGGCGCCGACACGAATTGCGGCGGCAACGCAATCAACGGTAGAGACGGTAACTGTCACCTCATCGAAACTCGGCGGCGCAGATGTACAGTCGATCCCCATCGCGATCACCGCGTTGTCGCAGGAGCAATTGACGGCGACGCAGACGGCAGGCGGGCCCGATCTTGTGAAGCAGGTGCCGAACCTGACGTTCACGAAGACGAATTTCACGGGCTACAGCATCAATATTCGCGGCATCGGCACACAGGCGATTTCAGTGACGACCGATCCGGCCGTGGCGGTGGCGTTGAACGATATTCCATTCATTCGCAATCATTTCTTTGAGCAGGAATTCTATGATCTGAGCCAAGCGGAAGTGTTACGTGGGCCGCAAGGCACGCTTTACGGTCGCAACGCGACAGCTGGCGTCGTCAATCTCGTTACAGCCAGACCGACCGATCAATTCGAAGCGATGGCATCACTAGAAATCGGCAATTATGGCGAGCGCCGTCCCGAAGGCATGCTCAACATTCCTATTGTCGATGACAGGCTGGACATCCGCATAGCGGGCGAATGGACGAAGCGGCAAGGCTATTCCTTCAACGAATTGACCGGCAGCCGTATTGACGGTCGCGATCTGTGGTCCGGCCGTATCTCCATCGGTTGGAAGCCAGTGGAGAACCTGCAGACCTACCTCGTCTGGGAGCATTTCTCCGAAGATGATGATCGCATGCGCACGAGCAAACAGCTCTGCAAGACGGCGCCCATTCCGTCCGAAGTCGAAGGTCAGGCGGCGAGCGAGTCTGGGGGCACTTTCGATCCGGGTGACTATCTTAGCCAAGGCTGTCTTCCGACGTCACTCTATTCCGCGGACGCATTCGAAGTTCCGAACGGTTATTCCCTCGCTTATTATTCCGGTCTAACGGCAACCGGCATTCCAGTGCGTTCGAACTTCGACGTCTATGCAAGCGCCACGCAATCACGAAATTTGCGGGTTATTGAGTCTTCAATTAATCCAGTCTACAGGGCAAAAAACGATACCGTTGAGTTGAATACCGACTATAAAGTTTCTCCTGTGCTGACATTAACCGCACAAACAGGATTCAACCATGATTTCCTGTGGTCGACGGAAGACTACAATCGCTTCAACAGCGCGCCGGGGGCATTTACCTACACGCCAAATGATGTCGCGCAGCAGTTACCAACCATTCCTGATCCTGCTGCCGGTACAAACGGTATTCCATCGGACGCCGGAATATTTTGTGACCCCCAATTGGGCTGCAGCGACAGGCTTGTTGCCCAGGATCTTTCGGATGAGCACGCATGGCAGTTGAGTCAGGAATTCCGGCTATCGTCGAATTTCAGCGGACCGCTGAATTTCAGTGCCGGTGGTAATTATCTCCATTACGAAACGGAAGAAAACTACTACGTCTTTATCAATACCCTGACCTTGTATACAGTTGCTGTAACCAATGCTGCCGCATCGAATAATCCACCTTGGATGCCGGGCGTAACCGATAACAGCTATTGTCTGAAAGGAGGACTCAGGACTCCCGATCCAACGGTCCCACAATCGGTTGGGAATTGCGCATATATTGATCCAAATCCGCTCACCAGTCTCAATAACAAGGGACATAATTACTTTCTGAGCCAAAATCCCTACACGCTCAATTCCTACGCGGGCTTCGGCGAGGTTTATTACGATGTCGCGAACGATCTGAAGCTAACGGGGGGCTTACGCTGGACCGAAGACCGGAAACATTTCCTCGACATTCCCAGCGAACTTGTAGTGGGCGGTTATGGCTATGCTGTTACCCGCATTGTGGATCAGCAATGGGATGAACTCACGGGCCGCGCTGCCGTCAACTGGACGCCGAAGCTTGATTTCACCGATCAAACCCTTATATGGGGTGTTTGAAGTCAAGTACTAAATCATGAGACAGCTCTCCTTATCTTTGATGCCATTGGAACTGGCCGTTGGGTCAGGCCATCGACCGTCGCCACCCGACTCGTGGTGGTCACGGCGACGGTCGATGGCTTGACTTTAGAACAACATAACGACACGAGGCGGAGCCCGCTTCAGGTTGGCGATGGCTGTAAAAACCATCCGCCACATCCTTATATTCGGTGGATCCATTGGATCCGAACCATGATGCAACTATGCGCATCGAATGCGAAGCTCCGAAGTAGCGGTAGCCCATTCTCATTTCCGGCATTAAGCCATGGGGATTGCCGAGCATACCGCTACCTCGGATCGCTTTTTGGCCGTTTCGTCGCTATGAGCGCCGGAAGTGCCAAAACCTGGTATTTCTTCTTTCTCCCTGTTGTTGATTACATGGCCGAATGCAGTTTGAAGCCTTCCGGTATGACGCCGGTGTTCACATAGCGCCATAAGACAATGATCAATTTACGTGCAAGCGCCACAATCATGGGCTTGCGCGATCCCATTGCATTGGCGGTACGTTGTTTGAACCACTGCACCAGAGCGCTATCGGGCTGGAACTTCAACATGCGCCAGGCAAGCTGAATCATGATTTTCCGTACCCGCGCGTTGCCCGAGCGGGAAAGGCCCTTTTCTCGTCGCTTTGATCCGCTTTCATCCGGCGAGCCCGTTAGTCCGGCATAACGGGCCACAGCCTTGCGATCTCGCAGCGTTCGCGACAGAAGCTCACGCACCAACAAATCCGCTGTCTCCAGGCCAAGCCCGTAAATCTGTACCAGCAGCCCAACCATCTTGTTCGCAAGATCCTCCGTTTTTTCTTCGAAATGCTGCAGCCGGGCCTGCTCGATTGTTTTGATCTGCTCCTTGATAAACGCCAAACGCTCCATGTCGCGCCGAAGGGCGGCCATCGTGTTGGGAGGCAACGGCTTGCCTTCTGGCGTCAAGACCATGTCCAGTTTCTCAGGAGCCTTACGTAAGACCGGATTGAAGGTACGCACGCCAAACTGGATCAAGGCCGACTTCATGCGATTGACCACTCGGGTTCGCTCATGGACCAATCCCTCGCGCTCACGGTGCGGGCGTTTGGCGTCTTCTTCCTCCATGCTCGGCACAATCGCCATGGTGCAATGACCCCGCTCCCCACGCAGCCAGCCAAGGAAGCCCCGCTTCAACATCGCCGTATCAAGCCGATCCGTTTTAGCCCGCCGGTGTTCACGCGACACTGCCACACTGGTGGCGTGGATCACGTGGGCATCGATGCCGCGGTCCCGCAGCCAACGGGCCAGCCAGAAGCTATCTCGCCCGGTCTCATACGCGACCGCAATCCGCGTGATCTGTCCTGCGGCCTTGACGGCCTCGTCCCGCCAGCTATGCAGCAATTTCAATAGATCTTCCGGGTTCGGTTCCAGTTTCTTCAAGGGCTCACGGCTGACACCAGGTATCAGGCCGGCGACCAGCCAGCTTGATAAACTGAGTTCAACGACCGCTATCAGCGTGTTATCCTGCGCCAGGGCGACGGGACAGGCTTTGCTATTGTCGTGGAGTTTCTGCATAGGGGCTCCGTCAATTGCTGGTTGATGAAGCGACGATTTTACAGCTGTCTCGCCGCCCGCCCCATAGCATCTCATTTACGGTTCCTATGCGCATGGCTACAAGGCCGGTGGCGCCAATCCGCCCGGCGCGATTTTTCCAACCTTTAATAGTGAGGCCAACGAAATCTTCGATCCGATTCACCCGCTGACGTTCAAGCCGGAATTTATAGATGCATTTGAATTGGGTTCGAAGAATACGTTGCTGGACGGCGCGCTGACGCTCAACGGCGATGTCTTCTACTACAACTACGAAAATTACCAAATTTCTGAAATTATCGATCGTACCGCAATCAACCTGAACTTCGATACACATGTGAAAGGAGCGGAGATTGAATCGACATATGAGCCCATACCAGGTCTGCGTTTCAACTTTGCAGGCGGTTGGGAAGATACGGCACTTGCCAAGGGATCGGAAGCTGTCGATCTGATGGATCGCACGGCGGGAAATTCAGATTGGATGGTGTACAAACCATTTGTAACAACCGCTTCGAACTGCATCCTGCCCCTCTATGTCGTGGCTGCCTTGCTTCAGAACACCCACGCCGCTGATCCGAATGCATGCAACAACGCCTACAATAACCATCTCGATCCGGTCACCATTCTGCCCTATGTGCCGAATCCAACAGTCACATGCGGCGATTGCGGCACTCTTCCCCCAGGCTATTCCGGTTTCGATCCGGTCAGCGCGACTGCGGAAAATCCCGACAACTATCTTGGAATCAATGCCGGTCCCGCGCCGAACAACGGCGAAGGCTTCGACAAGAATTTGAGCGGTAATAAATTGCCGAATGCGCCGCCGTTCACGGTGTCTTTCGGCGCACAATATACGCTGCCGATTACGACGGACTGGGCAGGAACGCTGCGCGGCGACTACTACTGGCAGGACTATTCCTGGGCGCGCGTGTTCAACGACAATCCTTATGATCGCATTCGCGGCTACACCAACGTGAATTTGACATTGATCTTCACCAACCAGAACGGCTGGCAGGTGATGCTATTCGATAAAAATGTGTTCAACGAGACGGCGATCACCGGCGACTTTCTCAACAGCGACGACAGTGGCCTAACCACTAACGTGTTCCTGACCGATCCGAAATTGATCGGCATTCGTGTCACAAAGAATTGGTAAGGGGGAACCGATGAGCGAATTGATAAATGCACGCCTCAGCCGGAACGATTTCCGCTGGTATTTGCTGGCAAGTGTGTCCGTAGCAGCTTTGGCAGCATCGGTATATGCGCCAGATGCGGCATTTGCGGAAGAGGATACAGATCGTCCCACCCTCTGGATAGAACTCGGCGGTCAGTTCGAGCAGACAAGAGATGAGCAGGCTGCATTTGCGCCGCCTTTCGTGGCCAACCTACCAAGCAGCTTCTTCTCGCCGCTGATAGCCCAAAAAGCTCCTCTACAATATTCTATCGGCAGCGAAGGCGCGATTTCCTTCGAACCGGAAGGGAGCGATTGGGTATTTTCTGCGTCCCTTCGTTTCGGCCGCGCAAATGGTGTCGCCGAACGGCATCAACAAACGCCGAATGCCAGAATACCCGTGCACTTTTCGGTTATACTCCCGCCGCCCCTCACGGGTTTTAACAAGTATAAAAATTACACCGCATATCCCGATGGTCACGTTAAGCTTGAAGATGTAACGGCACAGCGAAAAGAAACACATTCCATTGTAGATTTCCAGGTTGGGAAGGACGTGGGGCTTGGTTTGTTTGGTCGTCATGGTTCTTCTGTCTTGAGCGCCGGTGTTCGCTTCGCGCAGTTTACGTCGAAGACAAACATCAGCCTGCGTGCCCAGCCCGATGTTCACTACCCGGCTGCGCCGATTACTTCTAAATATGAAGATAAGGCGTTTACCCAATATCATGTGCATTTCCACGGCTATTCTGCCGCGCTTAATGCGCAACGGAGTTTTCATGGTCTAGGACCATCCATTGCGTGGAGCGGATCAGCGCCATTTGTTGGCGAACTTGGGCACGGCGAGGTCGCATTCGATTGGGACGCAAATGCTGCTATTTTATTCGGGCGGCAGAAGGTGCACGAGCACCATCAAAGTAATGCCCGCAGCTACTATGGACATCAGTGGAATCCCGAAAGTGGTGTACCCAAAAGCGGTTTGCATCCGGGGACTTTTTTCCCTCCGAGCGGCGGCGGTCGCATCTCAACTCTGTATGCGCATACCGCGAACTTTAACCGGACGCGGACTGTCGCAGTACCCAACTTAGGCGGCATGGCCGGAATTTCATTTCTCTATTCCAATGCCAAAGTGAGCTTCGGCTATCGCGCGGACTTCTTCTTTGGTGCGATGGATGGCGGTATCGATACGGCGCGAAAGGAGAATCAGGGCTTCTACGGCCCCTTCGCCAGCATCAGCGTTGGATTAGGCGGATAGCTGAGAGCATTAGCGGACCATGGTTGGATTTCTAAGCGCGTAACCGCATCACTCTCCTCCAACTTGGGTGGCATTCTTCGATTTGTCACCCAAAATTTTGAGTGCAGTTGCAACCCCGGGATGAAGATTTTGATAAGGCGCCGTGCCGATAGCAACAGCACTGTCGAATTGTGAAATCCGCGCTTTCGTCGATTGCTCCGCGAGACGACTGGAGACAGCGCGATATTCCTATTCAAGGCTGTGGATGGCCCGGCCATACGAGCCCGTCCCTCATTTGCTCTCCGGGCCATGGCAGCGCGCGGGCTTCCCGCCCCCCTTCGCATAGACAGGTGACAGAGCCACCCACCCCGCCGCCCTTTGCAGGGCTTGAGACTATGCTGAGACTAGGGCTAGGGTGAGAGGCCAAAAAGACTGGTGCCGCCTGCGTGACTCGAACACGCGACCCCCGCATTACGAATGCGGTGCTCTACCGGCTGAGCTAAGGCGGCCCCTTGCGAGGCTGCGGAAAATACGGAAAGCGGGCCTCCACCGCAACCTCCTAGCACAAAGCCGTTAAATCAAGGTTTTCCGCCGTTCTTGCCGGATTGCGGGGCAGCCCGGGCCGGGTCATGCTTTCGCCAGACATTGGACCGTGGACCATGCTCACCAAAGCCGACGACTATCCAGTGCACCAGCTGCCAGAACCCATCGCCACATCCGGCACCGACCGGAATTTCTACGACCGCTATTTCTTCAACGGCTACACGCTGGACGGCCAGGTGTTCTTCGCCGCCGCCTTGGGTGTCTATCCGCATCTAAACGTGATGGACGCCGCCTTCTCGGTGATCTCGGACGGCGTGCAGCACAATCTGCGGGCCTCGCGTCTGCTCAACATGGAACGCATGGACACTCAGGTTGGTCCGATCTCGATAGAAGTGATCGAACCGTTGCGCCGCCTGCGCATTCGCGTGAACGACAACGAACACGCCATCACGCGCCGATGTGACGTTCCATGCGCGTGCCAAGGCGGTGGAAGAACCACGCTTCACATTCCGCCAAGGCCCCCGCACCATCCTGGATTACACGCGGCTGACGCAGAACGGTGCATATGAAGGCGTGATCGAGATTGGCAACCGGCGCATCGACATCGATCACGGCATGGTGCTGGGCACCCGCGACCGTTCCTGGGGCGTGCGCCCCATCGGCCTGACCGATCCTCAAGGTGCCGCCCCGCCGCGTCCGCCGCAATTCTATTGGTTGTGGGCGCCGCTCAATTTCCCCGACCGCTTCATGCTTTATCACAACAACGCCAATGCAGACGGCACGCCCTGGAATACCGCATCTGTCATCGGCGAGTTGGGCGAGGCAGAGCCGGTGCATATGGCATCGTGCGGATCGCAACTCTTGTTCAAATCAGGCACACGCCACGCGAAACACGCGCTGATCGAAACCCGCGATCCCAAAGGCTGCGCCTGGCGCGCGGAGCTTTCGCCGCAGTTCAATTTCTACATGTCTGGCATCGGCTACATGCACCCCGAATGGGGCCATGGCCAATACAAGGGCGAAACTCGCTATCGGCTACGACACCTACGATACTGTCGAACATCAATGAAAACGATCCGCGCTTCCTGCATGTGCAGGCTTTCGTGACGGCGCGGCTCACGGGCCCGGATATGGAGCGGGTGGGCGCTGGTGTTTTGGAACAGCTCATCTTGGGGCCGCACGCCCCCTCCGGTTTTAAAGACAGCCTCGACCCCGCGCTATGACTGACGATCTGACAGGCCGGCTCGAGGCCTATCTCGCCACTATTTTGGGTGCCCCCGATCTGACGGTCACGGGGCTGGCGCGTATCGCGGGCGGCGCGAGCCGGGAGACCTATCGCTTCCGCGCGCGCTATGCGCGTCATGGTTTGGAAATCGAACGCGGCTTGATCTTGCGCCGCGATCCGCCCGCAAGCCTGATTGAAACTGACCGCGCCACCGAATTTCGCGCCTATCGCGCCTTTCACGCACTGGGTCTTCCTGTTCCAGAACCGATTGTGTTGGAAGAAAGTACCGAGGTACTCGACCGCCCGTTCTTCGTCATGGAAGAGATCGAGCGTTGCCAGGTGGGTTCGATCCTTGCGTCTGATCCCTACGGCGCGCACCGCGAAAAGATCGGACGCCAGTTCTTCGCCATTCTCGGCCGCATCGCGCGCGCCGATGTGAACGCCATCGGCCTATCCGATCTCAAGGGCGAGGACGATCCTGAAAAATGCTGCATGCATGAGCTTGCCCATTGGCAACAGGTGCTCGATGAAGACGAACGCGAGCCCCAACCCATCGCGCGCGCGGCTTTGCGTTGGCTGAAGCGCAACCCGCCGCCGCAGGCCCGTAAGATTTCTGTTGTGCATGGCGATTATCGTACCGGAAATTTCCTCTACGATTTCGAACGGCGACATACGCGCGATCCTCGACTGGGAGATGGCGCATTTGGGCGATCCGCTAGAAGACCTCGGCTGGGCGCTTGATCCGTTGTGGAGCCACGGCGATTCCTCGCGGCCTGCGGGCACCATCATGCGCGACGAAGCGATTGGAATCTGGGAAGGGGAAAGCGGCATGAAGGTCGACACGGCCGCTCTTGCCTGGTGGGAGATATTTGCCAGCTTCAAAGGGCTCGCGATCTGGATTTCTGCGGCACGCGAATATGCCGAAGCGCGCAACAGCGATCCGGTGAATGCGTTTTCCGGCTGGTATTGCCTGGCCTTCCACAACAAGGTCCTCGCCGACCGTTTGGGGGCTGCATGAACCCGGAGGCAGATCAGATTCTGGGTGTCTCGGCGATGAGGCTGATGGGCGATTTTGCGCCCGCGCTCGACACGCAATATCGACAAGCCATGGCGCAAGTGGTGGCGCTGCTGCTGATGATGTCGGCACAGGAATATGATCGAGCCGCCGATATTCGGGTTGCGGAAAACGAAGATATGCGCGGACTGTTTGGCGAATTGGTACCTTCGATTGCCGATGCAGGTTTGCGCGGGGAACTCGAAACGGCCTTGGCCATGCGCGATGATTCACTGCGCATCTCGGCGCTGAACGCGTCCAATGAAATCCTGCGGCGACTGCTGATCCGGTTGCATGTACATGTGGAGGAGACAGGCGCGGACACACGGCGCATCTGGGACGTGCTCAAAGCGATGGCTTCTCGGCGCACCCTGACTTTGCCGGTTGGATGACATAAAAGCTTGCGCGGCACCGCTTTTCGTCTCTCGCTTGCGCAAGGTACGTCGGGCCTGCTCGGCGGCGCCTATACGCCGTTCTTCGGCGCGTGGCTGGCGTGGAAGGGCTTAAACCCGGTTGAAATCGGCACGCTCCTGTCAGCCGGGATGTTGCTACGGGTGGTGGTTGCCCCCGTCACCGGTATGGTCGCCGATGCGCGCAACGACCGCCGCTCCATGATGCTGGTCCTGTGCGCTGCGATGATCGCGGGCTATGGTGCGCTCACTTTCGTCACTGCGCCGCTTCCAATCTTCATCGCCGCTGTATGTGCCAATGTCGCGAGTGGCGCGATGACGCCGCTCCTCGAAAGCGCCAGCGTTCGGCTTTCCGAACGCTACGATTTCGATTACGGCCATGTGCGGTTGTGGGCCTCGTCGCTGTTCGTCGCGGGCAATGTGCTGTCGGGTGTTGCCAAGCGGATTTTCGGATTTGTCATGCTGGCGCCGTGGCTCGTCATCTCGGCGGCGCTGAATTTCGCCGCTGTCTATCTGTTGCCCCGCCCACGCGCCGATCGGCCCAAGGGCGATTTTCCCTCGCGCCTGAGCGCTACGCTGGCCGAGACGCGCGAGCTGCTTCGCTCGCCCGTGTTCCTAATTTTCCTGGCAGCCGCCAGCCTCGATCAGGGTTCGCACGCCTTCTATTACGCCTATGGCGGCCTGCATTGGACGCGGCTCGGCTATAGCGGGCCCCTAATCGGCATCCTCTGGCCACTTGGCGTCTTCGCAGAAATTCTTTTGATGTCGTTTTCGTTGCGTGTGTTCCGCGCCATCGGCGCCACGCGTCTGCTGATGCTGGGCGCAATGGGCTGCATGCTGCGTTGGACGATCCTGGCATTCGATCCACCGTTGGCACTGGTGATTGTCGCCCAAGTGTTGCACGGCGCCACCTTCGCGCTTGCCCATTTGGGTGCGATGTATTTCATTTTGAAAGCGGTTCCCCCACGGCTCACCGCCACCGCGCAAAGCCTTTATGCGGTGTGCTCCTCGGGCATCGTGCTGGGGCTTGCGACCTTTGCCTGCGGGCCGCTCTATGCCACGTTCGGTGGACGCACCTATCTGCTGATGTCGGCGATGGGGTTGGGGGCGACCTTGTTCGCATTGTGGCTGGACAAGGCATGGAACGGTGCGCGCATCACCCAGCGCGATGTGGCAGAAGAAGACCCCGACGCGATCTGAGTTAGACTGCCCTGCCGCGCGGATGGGCGTGCTTGTAAATGTCCATCAGCCTGCTTGTTTCGACCTCGGTATAGGTTTGGGTCGTCGAAAGCGAGGCATGGCCCAGCAATTCCTGTACGCTGCGCAGATCGCCGCCATTGGCGAGCAGATGCGTCGCAAAGGAATGGCGCAGCGCGTGTGGCGTCGCGCGCTCCGAAAGGCCCAGCTTGCCGCGCAGGCGTTGCATAAGCGCCTGCGCTTCGCGTGGACTCATTGGTTTGCCGCGCCGCGACAGGAACAGCGCGGTATCACGCGCGCCCGGGAACGGAATCTTCGCGGCATAGACCGCAATGGCATCGGCGACGGCGGGCAAAACCGGCACGCTGCGTTCCTTGCCGCCCTTGCCCAGAATGTTGAGCGTGCGCATCAGCGGCACATCGCCCCGCCTCAGGCTCAGTCCCTCGGAAATACGCAAGCCCGCCCCGTACAAAAGTGTCAGCAACGCCACATCACGCGCGGCCAGCCATTCCACATTGTGTTCGCCTGCCTCGTCCAACGTGCGCGCGGCATCGTTTTCGCTCAAAGGCCGCGGCAGTCCTCGTTTGACGCGCGGTGTGCGCACCGAACGCGATGCAGGATTGTCCAGACACGTTCTCGCACGAGAGATAGCGATAAAAACTTCGCACTGCTGCCAGCGCGCGTTGCACGCCGCGCGCGCCCAACCCGTCTGCACGGCGGTCAGTGATGAAGGCGCGGATGTCGGCGGGGGCTACCCGGGCAAGCGCGTGTTCGTTCGCGGCGCTGCCGAAATGTTCGTTCAGGAAGGAGAGAAAGCGCGAAAGGTCGTCGCCATAGGCGCGCAACGTGTTCGCGCTGGCGCGGCGTTCGTGGGCGAGCGTCGAAAGCCATGCACCTTTCAGCTCGTCGCCGGATCGGGCCATGGGCGAAAGAAACTCATTCCTCGCGAATGCGTCAAGTTCGCCTTTTTCGCGTCTGTCAGGAAGGCTGCCAAACCCTTGTCGGTCAGCGGATGGCTAAGAAGCTGTTTGAAGATGTTCGGCGGCAGCGTAGCCACATCGGAGCCTGCCAATGCCGCTTCACGCACATGGCTGACGCTGCGGATCGAGGCGGCGAGAATTTCGGTCTTAAAGCCGTAATTGTCGTAGACTTGCGCGGATGTCGCGCACGAGCCGCATCCCGTCTTCGCCTGCATCGTCGAGCCTGCCAATGAAGGGCGAGATGAAGGTGGCACCCGCTTTGGCCGCCATCATCGCCTGCACTGGCGAGAAGCACAGTGTGACATTGACCATCAGCCCCATGTCGCGCAGCGCGCGGCAGGCTTTGAGCCCGTCCCAAGTCAGAGGCACCTTGATCGTGATGTTTTTGGCGACTTTGGCGTAGCGCTCGCCCTCGGCGATCATGCCGTTGGTATCGGTTGCCAGTACCTCGGCGCTGATCGGGCCGGGCACGGCCGCACAGATGCTTTTCAGCGATTCAAAGACGTCGAGCCCGGTCTTGGCCGCGAGCGACGGATTGGTGGTGACCCCGTCGACCAGGCCGGTTGCGGCGAGTTCGGCGATTTCTTTTGGGTCGGCACTGTCGATAAAAAGTTTCATGTCCTCATTGACCGATCAGATTGGCGGGCGAAATTGTAGCCCATGATATGGCCTGCCCTAAAGCCCAAAGCCAAAACCGCGTCATCCGTGCGCGCGGGCGTACTTTTGCCGCTTCCCCTTAAGGGCGCTTATGATTACGCGCTTGCATGTGGTGCGGTTCCGCGCGGCACATTGGTGATGGCGCCTTTGGGCGGCCACAAGACCCTGGGCGTGGTCTGGGGCGAGGCAGAAGGCGCGGTTTCCGAGGCGAAACTGAAGGATGCGGTGCCGCTCGAGGGCTTTCCGCGCCTGCCCGAGAAATTGTGCGAATTCATTGATTGGGTGGCTCGCTATACCCTGGCGCCGCCAGGTCAGGTGTTGGCGCTGGTCTTGCGCTCGACTGCGGCTTTCGCGCCGGAAATTCCAAGAAGGGCCTATGTGCGCGGGGATGCCGCACCGGCGCGCCTGACACCTTCGCGCCAGCGCACGCTCGAGATCGTGGGCGACGGCCTGGCGCGCAGCATTGCTGCCATCGCCGAAGAAGCCAATGTTTCGCCCGCTGTGGTGCGCGGGCTGATCGACTGCGGCGCGCTAAGCGAGATCGCGTTGCCACAATTCGCGCCCTTGCGCCCACCCGATCCGGATTTTGTGGCGACCGAATTGAGCGCGGAACAACGACAGGCTGCCGACACACTCACCCAAGCCGTCGCGGCGCGAAAATTTTCGGCGAATCTGCTAGACGGCATAACCGGTTCCGGCAAGACCGAAACCTATTTCGAAGCGATTGCGGAATCGTTGCGCCAAGGCAAGCAGACCCTTGTGCTGCTACCCGAAATCGCGCTGACCATCCAATTTCTGGATCGCTTTGCCGCGCGGTTCGGCATCCGGCCGGCGGAATGGCATTCCGACCTTTCGCAGAAGGAGCGCAAGCGCATCTACCGCGCGGCGATGAGCGGTGAGGCCCGTGTGATCGTCGGCGCAAGGTCGGCGCTGTTTCTACCGTTCCAGGAACTCGGTTTGATCGTCGTTGACGAAGAACACGAGCAAGCGTTTAAGCAGGAAGAGGGCGTCATTTACCACGCCCGCGACATGGCGGTGGTACGTGCGCGTGTCGAGGATTGCGCCATCGTCCTGTCGAGCGCCACGCCCTCGATTGAAATCTTACGTGAATGCAACAAGCGGGCGTTACGCGCATCTGACACTTCATCATCGCCACGGCAATGCGGTGTTGCCGGACGTAAAGTTGATCGATCTACGTCAGGCCCGTGCTGAACCGGGAACATGGCTGTCCCAGTCGTTGCGCGAAGCGATTACCATGACGCTTGCAAGCGGTGAGCAGGCAATGTTGTTCCTCAATCGCCGCGGTTATGCGCCGCTCACCTTGTGCGAATCCTGCGGTCACAAGATGGTTTGCCGCGATTGCTCGGCATGGCTGGTGGAGCATCGCTATCGCAAGCGGCTCATGTGCCATCATTGCGGCTATGAAACGCAGACGCCGCCCAGCTGCCCCACATGCGGCGTAGGCGCAAGTTTGATCGCCTGCGGTCCCGGCGTGGAGCGAGTCGCGGAGGAATTTGCGACCATCTTCCCGCAGGCGCGCATGGCGATTGCATCCAGTGACACGATGCACGGACCCGCCCAAACCCAGGCCGCGATCCGCGCTATGGCCAAGCGTGAGATCGACGTGCTCATCGGCACGCAAATCATGGCCAAAGGACATCATTTCCCGGAACTGACGTTGGTGGGCGTGGTGGATGCAGATCTGGGCAGCGCCGATGGCGACTTGCGCGCGCGCGAACGCACGTTTCAGTTGCTGCATCAGGTGTCAGGCCGCGCGGGCCGGGCGGAAAAGCCGGGTCTGGTGCTGCTGCAAACTCGCAACCCCGAAGACATCGTGATGAAGGCGCTGGCAAGCGGCGATCGCGATCGGTTCTTCGCGCAGGAAATCGAATGGCGCGAACGCGCGAACGCCCCGCCGTTCGGCCGTCTGGCGGCGATCATCCTGTCCGGTCACCATGGGGATGCTGTGCAAAGCGCCGGGCGCGAACTGGCGAGGCAAGCGCCCCATGCGCGCGGCGTCAAAGTATGGGGACCGACGCCGGCATTTTATCATTTGCTACGTGGGCAAACGCGCGAACGATTGTTGGTGCAGGCCGAACGCAATGTCGATGTGCAGGCTTACCTGCGCACGTGGTTGTCACGCGCAAAACTGCCCAACTCGGTCAGGCTTGCAATCGATATCGATCCGGTGAGTTTTTTTTGAGTCCTCGATTGTCGCGCCATCTGACGCCAACTGCAGAGCGCTTCGCAAGGATTGCGCTTTAGATCCGCGCGCCCAATTGTGGGGCGCTGAAGCGCAGACGGCCTTCCCAGGTTGCGCGCACGGCGGCGTGAAGCCGCTCGGCTTTTGCACTGGATAGTCTCTCCTCAAGTGCGTCCATCAGCACTTGCTCGACGTTATCTTGCCCGGTCAGTTCCATGATCCGGCGCAAATCCGCTTCGGCTTTGGTAGAATCGATTGCGAGCGCCATCTGAAGTCTCCTTGATGTCACCCCGCCACAACAGGGCGAAGTTTACGCAAGCTTGGCCACGAAACCAGATGAAATCGACATAAAGTTTCGCGCCAGCGCGAATTTTTCGTGAAGACGCGGTTAGATTGCTCACATTTTAAGCAAACAAAGGCCGCCTTCGCAGGTGCAAAAAGTACAAGACTGTCGGTTATTGGAAATCCCGTACATCGGCGAGATAGCCCGCAATCGCCGCTGCTGCAGCCATGGCAGGGCTCATCAGATGGGTGCGCCCGCCACGGCCCTGCCGTCCTTCGAAATTGCGGTTTGAGGTAGAGGCACAGCGTTCGCCGGGTTCCAGACGGTCGGCGTTCATCGCCAGGCACATCGAACATCCCGGTTCGCGCCATTCGAACCCAGCTTCGGTAAAAATCTCGTCCAGTCCCTCTTCTTCCGCCTGCGCTTTCACCAGACCGGAACCTGGAACCACCATCGCACCAACATGGGAGGCGACTTTCTTGCCGCGCGCGATTTCGGCGGCGGCGCGCAAATCTTCGATGCGCCCATTGGTGCAGGAGCCGATGAAGACGCGGTCGATCTTGATCTCTTTCAACGGCGTGCCGGGCGCGAGATCCATATAAGCGAGCGCGCGTTGGATGCCCGCGCGCTGGTTCTCATCGGCAACCTTCCCAGGATCGGGCACGCGATCGGTCACTGGCAAGGCCTGTTCCGGGCTTGTGCCCCAAGTTACCATCGGCGGAATCGATGCCGCCTCCAGTGTGATCTCAAGGTCGAATTTCGCGTCAGAATCGGATTTCAACGTGCGCCAAAATCTAACCGCGCCTTCGAAGGCGGCAGCTTTCGGCGCACGCGGTTTGCCTGCGACATAGGCGAATGTCGTTTCGTCCGGGGCGATCAAGCCGGCGCGGGCGCCTGCCTCGATGGTCATGTTGCACAAGGTCATGCGGCCCTCCATCGACAGTGCGGTCACTGTGTCGCCCGCATATTCGATGACATAGCCCGTGCCGCCCGCGGTCCCGATCTTGGCGATGATGGCGAGCGCGAGATCTTTCGCCGTGACGCCGATGGGCAATTTGCCGTTCACCGTCACACGCATGTTCTTTGATTTGGGCATAGACAGCGTTTGGGTGGCGAGCACGTGCTCTACGTCGCTGGTGCCGATGCCGAACGCGAGTGAACCGAACGCGCCATGCGTGGAGGTGTGCGAATCGCCGCAGACGATGGTGGTGCCCGGCAAGGTCCAGCCTTGTTCGGGGCCGACGATGTGCACGATGCCTTGGCGAATGTCGTCCATCGCCAGATATTCGATGCCGAAATCGCGCGCATTCTTTTCCAGTGTCGCGATCTGTTCGCGCGATTGCGGGTCGGCAATTCCCTTGGCGCGATCCTTGGTCGGCACATTGTGATCGGCCACCGTGAGCGTGAGGTCGGGCCGGCGCACCTTGCGGCCGGTGTTGCGCAAGCCTTCGAAGGCCTGTGGGCTCGTCACTTCGTGCACGAGATGGCGGTCGATATAGATGACGCTCGTCTCGCCCGGCGCCTCATGCACCAAATGCGCGTCCCAGATTTTGTCGTACAATGTTTTGCTCATGGACCTACTCAATGTTTGCCGGTGAAATACAGCACCGCCATTATAATGAGAATAGCAATGAATTGGGCCAGCACGCGCATCCGCATCAACCGGTTCGACCATGTGCGCGCCACGTCGCCGCCTACCCAAAGCGTGTAAAGCCCTGCGCCAAGGATCAACGCGACGAAGAAGATCGCAATGGCCACCACGACACCGCCGCTCATGCTGGCCTCATATTGGCCGAGGCCGCGACAGACGCTGTGTTCAGCCGGTCCTTTCGTTGCCGATCAGGCCGCAGCCCTTCGATGGTCGTTAAGAACACCTGTGCGATCCCGATATACGCAACCAGCTGCACAACGACGAATGCCGCGATGCGGACCACCGCGCTCATAGCTCCCGACAGGTTGAAATCCCACATCCCGACCTTCGCTTTCGAAGGTCATATCGTCCCTGAGGCGGGGACCATGCAAGAGGATACCGCATGAGACCAACTGTCGGCAGCAACCGCAATGCGCCCCGCGATAGCCGTGCCAGCCCACCCCTCAAGAGGCCCGTGTCAACATCGCTGTCGCAATCGGGCGTGGCCGGCTACTGACCCGCCATATGATCGTCGTGCACGGCATAGAGCCGAACCTCGGTCTTCGGTGCGTGATGAAAACGTATACGATACGGCGCAAAACGCGTGATCCGCACCTCTATGCGAGGGTGTCGATCGCTTCGTCCGACAATCCGCCAGGCACGATGGTGACGGGAATGGGATTGGTGCCGGCCGCCTGGCCGGCGAAGGCGGAGACGAGCGGGCCAGGCCCTTCCTTGGAGGTGCCGGCTGCCAGCACGAGAATCGAGATGTCCCTATCATTCTTTACCAGCTCGGCAAGGCAATCGGACGTGCGTCCATAGCCGATGACGATTTCGGGAATGATGCCAGATAGCTCGTTGACAGCTTTTGCAGCACCGAAGATCAAGCTTTCGGCCTCAGCATGGGCCTCGTCGCGCATAATCTCCTCCACGCCGCGCCATTGCTGAAAATCGGCGAGCTTGGCCACACAGAGCAATGTTACCCGCCCCTTGGTATGCTGGGCGCGGCGCGTCGCAAAGCGGATGGCGATGTGGCATTCCGGCGTCTTGTCGACCACTACGAGGAATTTGCGCGGCCGGTCCGCCGCCCCGCGCAAGGACGGATTCGGGTCCGCGGGCGTGGCGGTATCTGTTGCCCCATTCATGGTTGGAGATGCTGCATCGGGTGATGGGCGGTGGGCAAGGCCATCAGCCGAGCTTCGCTTTGAGCGCGTAGAGCACGTCCAGCGCCTGTCTGGGCGTCAACGCATCGGGTGACACGGTTTTGAGCAAATCTTCGACCGCGCTCGTGCGGGGCGCCGGCGCTGCCGCCGGGTGCACGGCGAACAATGGCAGATCGTCGATGCGAGCAAGCGGCTTATGACCCTCGCGGCCTTCTTCAAGCGCCCGCAACACCTCTTCGGCGCGTTTGACGACGGCCTGGGGAAGCCCGGCCAGCTTTGCAACATGGATACCGTAGGAGCGATCCGCCGTGCCGGGCACCACTTCGTGCAAGAACACGATGGTGTCGTTCCATTCGCTGACCCTCATCGTCACACAGGCCAGCGACGACAGCCGTTCAGCCAGCGCCGTCATCTCGTGATAATGCGTGGCGAACAGCGCGCGTGACTTGTTTTTCTCGTGCAGGTGTTCTGCAGTTGCCCACGCGATCGCCAAGCCATCGAAGGTGGCGGTGCCGCGTCCGATCTCATCTAAAATGACGAGACTTTTTTGCGTGGCTTGATTGAGGATGGCTGCGGTTTCTACCATCTCGACCATGAAGGTCGAACGTCCCGAGGCCAGATCGTCGGCAGCACCCACGCGCGAAAACAGCCGGTCCACGATGCCGATCTCGGCGCTTTGTGCCGGCACGAAAGCGCCCATCTGCGCAAGGATCGCGATCAGCGCGTTCTGCCGCAGGAAAGTCGATTTGCCGGCCATGTTGGGCCCGGTGACAAGCCACAGCCGCCCCACACCATCGGGTGAAAGATCGCAGGCATTGGCGACGAACGGATTGGCATGCGCCGCGCTAAGCGCTGCCTCGACAACCAGATGTCGCCCGCGCGTGATCTTGAACGCCAAGCTTGCATCAACGAAGGGTCGCACAAGGCGCTGTTTCACTGAGAGCTCGGCAAGGGCTGTCGCCACATCCAACCGCGCCAGCGCATCTGCCACGCGCGACAGTGGCTCGGCTGCTTCAATCGCATCGCGCACCAGTTGGTCGAACAATTCGCGTTCGATAGCGAGGGCTTGTTCGGCGGACTGAGCAATGCGGCTTGCAAGGTTCGCCAGCTCATCGGTCGAGAACCGAACTGCGCTGCCGATAGTCTGACGGTGACGGAAGAGATCGCGAACTGCCCCCGACATCAGCTTGTCGCCATGTTGCGGCGTCACTTCGATGAAATAGCCGAGCACGCCATTGTGCTTGATTCGAAGCTGCGAAACCCCGCTTTCCTGGCGATAGCGCGTTTCAAGACTTGCCACCACGCGGCGGCTTTGGTCGCGCAACGCGCGAATCTCATCGAGTGGTGCGTGCGCGCCTGTCACGATGTATCCGCCATCGCGCGCAAGAAATGGTGGTTCTGCAACAAGCAAATGCGAAAACCTGTCGCCCAATTTCGAGCTCGTCGCGAGGCTGTGAACCAGGTCGTCGCACGCGCCGCGCACTTCTCCGAGCGAGGGTTTCAACGGGTCGTCGAACGGCTTTAACCGGTCGGCGATCTCGCGCGCAGCGGAAAGTCCATCGCGCAAGGACGAAAGATCGCGCGGACCACCTCGCCCGACCGAAAGCCGCGCCAGCGCGCGCGCAATATCGGGGGCCCGGCGCAAGCAGGCACGCAGTTCTTCGCGCAAATCCCTGTCATTTACGAAAAACGCCACCGCGTCGTGGCGATGAGCAATCGCGGAAGGATCGGTAAGCGGCGAGGCAAGCCGCAAGGCAAGCTCGCGTCCGCCCGCCGCGGTCACCGTACAATCCATCGTATCGAGCAAGCTTCCCTTGCGCGTGCCGGAAAGCGTTTGGATTAATTCGAGGTTGCGCCGCGTTGCTGCGTCGATCGCCATGAAGCTGTTGGCGGATATGCGCGACAGCGGTTTTAGTGCGGGCAGCTTTCCTTTCTGCGTAAGATCAAGATATCCCACCAGCGCGCCGGCCGCCGAAAGCTCGGCGCGTGTGAAGGCGCCAAACGCATCAAGCGCTGCCACGCGGTAGAGCGATTTCAGCGCGCGCTCGCCCGCGCCAGACTCGAATTTGATGCCAGGAAGCGCTGTGAGCGCAGGGCCCAGCGCCCTTAGGTGCGGCGCGATCTGATCGTCGGCGAAGAGAGCCTCGGGTGCCAGCAATTCGCGCGGAGAAAGACGCGCCAGTTCCGCGCCCAGATTTTCTGCCTCGATCTGCGAAACCCAGAACTCGCCCGCCGACATGTCGGCGGCCGCCAATGCCAGGGTGCCTCCCGCCCGGCCCAACGCCGCCAGAATGTTGGCAGCGCGCGCCTCCAGAAGTGACTCTTCTGTCAGCGTGCCCGGCGTTACCAGCCGCACCACTTCGCGCTTGACCACCGATTTGGAACCGCGCTTCTTGGCTTCGGCCGGCTCTTCCACCTGCTCGCAGACGGCCACTCGGAAGCCCTTGCGGATCAGCTTTTCGAGGTAGGCCTCCGCGGCATGGACCGGCACCCCGCACATGGGGATGTCTTGGCCGAGATGCTTGCCCCGCTTGGTCAGCGCGATGTCGAGCGTCTCGGAGGCTTTGGCCGCATCATCGAAGAACAGCTCATAAAAGTCGCCCATCCGGTAGAACAGGAGGTATTCAGCATTGCCCGCCTTGATTTCGAGATATTGCGCCATCATCGGCGTGGCCTCGAAGTCGGGCTGTGGGGCGACGTGTTCGTTCATGGGGCGCGACCTTAGCAGACCAAATCGGCCTGCGGCGCTCGCGCCATTGAAAGCACCGGCCCCGAAAGCCGATAGTCTGTGGATTGGTTCGACAGAAAGCTCATGACGCTCAAACGCCCATCCTTCACCCAGGAAGAAGTCCTCGCCTTTCATTCCCAAGGCAAGCCCGGAAAGATTGAGATCAATCCGACCAAGCCCATGGCGACCCAGCGGGATCTCTCACTGGCCTATAGCCCGGGCGTGGCCGTACCCGTGCGCGTCATCGCCGAGCGGCCTGACGCCGTCTACGACTACACCGCCAAGGGCAATTTGGTGGCGGTCATTTCCAACGGCACGGCGATCCTGGGTCTGGGCGATCTGGGGGCGTTGGCGTCAAAGCCGGTGATGGAGGGCAAGGCTGTCCTGTTCAAACGCTTTGCCGATGTCGATGCCATCGACATCGAGGTGGATACCCGCGACGTCGACCAATTCATCAATTGCGTGCGCTATTTGGGGCCGACTTTTGGTGGCATCAATTTGGAGGACATCAAGGCACCGGACTGCTTTGTGATCGAGGAGCGGCTGCGCGAACTGATGGACATCCCGGTCTTCCACGATGACCAGCATGGCACAGCGATCATTTCGGCGGCAGGAGTCATCAACGCGCTCGATATGACGGGCCGCAAGATGTCCGACATCAAAGTGGTGGTGAATGGCGCAGGTGCGGCTGGCATTGCCTGTCTTGAATTGCTGAAGTCGATGGGCCTACCCAACGGCAATGCGATCCTCTGCGATTCCAAAGGGGTGGTCTATCGCGGCCGCACCGATGGCATGAACCAGTGGAAGTCGGCCCACGCAGTGCAAACCAAGGATCGTTCGCTCGAAGATGCTCTCAAGGGCTGCGATGTGTTTCTAGGCCTTTCTGTGAAAGACGCGGTAACGCCGGAAATGGTGAAGACCATGGCGAAAGCCCCCATCATCTTCGCGATGGCCAACCCTGATCCCGAAATCACGCCCGAAGCCGCCAAGGCCGTGCGTCCTGACGCGATCGTGGCGACCGGTCGTAGCGACTATCCCAACCAGGTCAACAACGTGTTGGGATTTCCTTATATCTTTCGCGGCGCGCTGGACGTTCGCGCCCGTACGATCAACGAGGAAATGAAGATTGCTGCCGCCCGCGCGCTCGCCGAACTTGCGCGTGAGGATGTGCCCGATGAAGTTGCGCTCGCCTATCGCGGTGCGCGCCCTGTCTATGGTCCCGACTACATCATTCCGGTGCCGTTCGATCCGCGCCTGATTTCGCGGGTGTCATCAGCAGTTGCCGAAGCCGCCGTGCAGACCGGCGTCGCACGCCGCGAAATGAAGGATGCTGATGCTTATCGCTATCAATTGTCCGCGCGCTTAGATCCCTCCGCGCTGCTGTTTCAGAGCATCACGGAGAGCGTGCGCGCCAACCCCAAGCGCGTCGTGTTCGCCGAAGGTGAAGAAGAATCCGTCATCCGCGCCGCTGCTGCTTTCCAGAATTCCGGTTTGGGCAAGGCGATCCTGGTTGGCCGTGAGGAGATCATCAAAGAGCGCGTGAAGGGTGCCAGCATCGAGGAAGGGACGCTAGAAATCCGCGTTCCCGCCTCCGCGCGCCAAGCCTCGCCTTACATAGATCTGCTTTACAAACGTCTGCAGCGGCGCGGCGCGCTCTATCGTGATTGCGTGCGCATGGTGGCCAATGACCGCAATATCTACGCCGCCTGCATGGCGGCGGCCGGAGACGCCGATGCGATAGTCACGGGCGTCACGCGCTCCTATTCAGCTGCGCTCAATGACGTGCGCACAGTGCTCGACGCTCCAAAGGGCCAACGCCCCATCGGCGTGATCCTCACCTTCACCAAGGGCAAGGTGGTGTTCGTGGCAGACACAAGCGTTCACGAAATGCCAACGGCAGACGAACTGGCCGACATCGCCGTCCAGGCCGCCGGTGTCGCGCACCGGTTTGGCCACACCCCCCGCGTGGCGTTGCTCGCCTCCACCACCTTCGGCTTTCCGCGCAGCGAGCGCAGCGAACGCATCATCGAAGCGGTGAAGATTCTCGACACCCGTGGCGTCGATTTCGAGTACGACGGCGAAATCGCGGTCGACGCAGCGCTCGACCGGGAGCGCATGGCGCTCTATCCGTTCTGCCGCCTGACTGATACCGCCAACGTCCTTATCATGCCCGCGATCCATTCCGCCTCGATCTCGACCAAGCTCTTGCAGCAGGTGGGCGGGGTTTCGGTGATCGGGCCGCTGTTGGTGGGATTGGAACGCTCGGTGCAGATTGCACCTCTCAATGCCAAGATGAGCGAAATCTTCAACACCGCGGTGATCGCGGCGTATGACATCAATCGATGAACGAAAGCTCCCTTGCTGAGTTCATGGAGCGCATCTGGGAAGACGACATCCTTCCTACACTGACCGATTACATCGCCATCCCCAACAAGTCGCCCGCCTTCGATCCCGATTGGGCCAAGAACGGCCACATGGACAAGGCCGTCGCGCTGTTCGAAGCCTGGGCGCGCCAGAAGATCGCCAAATTGCCCGGCGCGAAACTCGAAATCGTGCGTCTGCAGGGGCGCACACCGCTGATCTTCATCGAGGTTGCAGGCGCGTCCAACGACACGGTGCTGCTCTACGGCCATCTCGACAAACAGCCCGAGATGGTTGGTTGGGCCGAGGGTACCGGACCGTGGACGCCGGTTCTGAAAGACGACAAGCTTTATGGCCGCGGCGGCGGCGATGATGGTTATGCGATGTTCGCATCGCTGGCAGCCCTACTCGCGTTGGCCGAACAAAACATATCTCATGGCCGTTGTGTCGTGATGATCGAGGCGTGCGAGGAATCCGGCAGTTACGATTTGCCATTCTACATTGACCATTTGGCAGATCGCATCGGAACGCCATCCCTCGTGGTGTGTCTCGATTCAGGATGTGGAGATTACGAGCGGCTGTGGCTGACCACAAGTTTGCGCGGCATGGCGATGGGCACGCTCACCGTGCGTGTGCTGAGCGAAGGCGTGCACTCGGGCGATGCGTCAGGCATTGTGCCCTCGTCGTTTCGCATCCTGCGCGAACGGCTCTCTGAAATCGAGGACGAGAAAACCGGCGAGATCAAATTGGCAGATCTCTATGTGCAGGTGCCACCGGATCGTCTTGCTCAAGCCAAACAGTCAGCGGAAATTCTGGGCGATGCCGTCTATTCGAAAATGCCCTTCGCGGGTGGCACCCTTCCTGTGTCGGCCGACCTGACCGAACTGGTGCTCAACCGCACCTGGCGTCCGCAGCTCGCGATCACGGGCATGGAAGGTTATCCGGCCCCCGAAAATGCGGGCAATGTGCTGCTGCCGTTTACGACCGCAAAGCTTTCAGTGCGTCTTCCGCCTACCTGCCATGGTGAAACGGCGACGCAATGCCTTAAGCGCGTGCTCGAAACCGATGTGCCCAATCATGCCGAGGTAACGTTCGACGCCGAATCCGGACAGAGCGGATGGAACGCGCCCGTGCTTCAGCCTTGGCTCGAAAAATCCATCGCGCGTGCATCCCAAACCCATTTCGGAAAACCGGTGGCCTATATGGGCGAGGGCGGCAGTATTCCGTTCATGGCGATGTTGGGCGTGAAATTTCCCCAAACGCAATTCGTGGTGACGGGCGTGCTCGGGCCTCATTCCAACGCCCACGGCCCCAACGAATTCCTGCACATCCCGACGGCGAAAAAGATCTCGGCCTCTATCGCTTCGATCCTTGTCGATCATGCGGTGCGCGAAATGGCCAGCGCGTGATAGACGGTGCCGACGGTTTGTCCGTGCGACAGACGTCCGGTAACCGCCACCGCCAAGCCCACCAGGACAGCGCAGAGGTAGCATAAGGATAGACCATATGGATGCGGCCGAAAAAGCGCTGGATCTGAATTTGCCGCAGCCATCAGCGTGACCCCAATCAAGCTGGCCGCAAAAGTGCGGGTCATGAAAAACGAGCCTTCGTTCCCCGCAGCCCTAATGCGCCGGCATCGGTCACAGGCAAAAGAATGACGCCATGGGCCTAGCGATAGGCGCTTTAATCCCTATGTCCGCATCGACAGGTCGAGGCCTGCGTTTTGCGCCCCGCGCTTGCTGAACGCCTTGCGGCTTACCCGGCCCGTCCCTATATACCCCCAAGGATCAGCATGGGTTTTGGCCCGGTGCCGGATTTGTCAATGAATTCAATGGGACGGACCGGAGGGCGCTCTTCGGAGGCTCAGGAACCCATGCCCGATGAGAGGAACAACGTAATGGCTAAAGTAATCGGCATTGACCTGGGCACCACCAATTCCTGTGTGGCGGTCATGGAGGGCTCAGCCCCCAAAGTCATCGAAAATGCGGAAGGCGCGCGCACCACCCCTTCCATCGTCGCCTTCGCCACCGATGGCGAGCGCCTGACCGGCCAGCCCGCCAAGCGCCAGGCCGTCACCAACCCGGAATTCACCTTCTTCGCCATCAAGCGCCTGATCGGCCGCCGCTTCGACGATCCGATGACCCAGAAGGACATCGGCATGGTCCCCTACAAGATCGTCAAAGCCGACAATGGCGACGCCTGGGTCGCGGGCCGCGACGGCAAGAAATTCGCGCCGTCCGAAATCTCCGCCTTCATCCTCACAAGATGAAGGAGACCGCCGAAGCCCATCTGGGCGAGAAGGTCACGCAGGCCGTCATCACCGTTCCCGCCTATTTCAATGACGCCCAGCGCCAGGCGACCAAGGACGCCGGCAAGATCGCGGGCCTGGAAGTCCTGCGCATCATCAACGAGCCCACCGCCGCGGCGCTGGCCTACGGCATGGACAAGAAGCAGTCCGGCACCATCGCGGTCTATGACCTTGGCGGCGGCACGTTCGACGTGTCGGTGCTGGAAATCGGCGACGGCGTGTTCGAGGTGAAGTCCACCAACGGCGACACGTTCCTGGGCGGCGAGGACTTCGACATTCGCGTCGTCAATTATCCTGGCCGACGAGTTCAAGAAGGAGAACGGCATCGATCTGCGCAGCGACCGCCTGGCGCTGCAGCGCCTGAAGGACGCCGCCGAAAAGGCCAAGATCGAACTGTCGAGCGCGCATGCAGACCGAAGTGAACCTGCCGTTCATCACGGCGGATGCCTCCGGCCCCAAGCATCTGACCATCAAGATCACCCGCGCCAAGCTGGAAGCCCTGGTCGATGATCTGATCCAGAAGACCATCGGCCCGGTGAAACAGGCGCTGAAGGATGCCGGCGTCACCGCCAGCCAGATCGACGAAGTGATCCTCGTCGGCGGCATGACGCGCATGCCCAAGGTGCAGGAAGCGGTGAAGCAGCTGTTCGGCAAGGAGCCGCACAAGGGCGTCAATCCCGATGAAGTCGTCGCCATCGGCGCCGCCATCCAAGGCGGCGTGCTGAAGGGCGAAGTCAAGGATGTGCTGCTGCTCGACGTGACGCCGCTTTCGCTTGGCATCGAAACGCTGGGCGGCGTGTTCACGCGCCTGATCGAACGCAACACCACGATCCCGACCAAGAAGTCACAGATCTTCTCGACCGCGGAAGACAATCAGACCGCGGTGACCATCCGGGTGTTCCAGGGCGAGCGCGAAATGGCGGCCGACAACAAGATGCTCGGCCAGTTCGATCTGGTGGGCATTCCGCCCGCGCCGCGCGGCGTGCCGCAGATCGAAGTCACCTTCGACATTGACGCCAACGGCATCGTCTGCGTCACCGCCAAGGACAAGGCGACCAACAAGGAACAGCAGATCCGCATCCAGGCGTCGGGCGGCCTGTCGGATGCCGACATCCAGAAGATGGTCAAGGAAGCCGAAAGCCACGCTGCCGACGACAAGAAGCGCCGCGCGCTTGGCCGAAGCCAAGAACCACGGCGATGCGCTGATCCACTCGACGGAGAAGGCGCTGTCGGAACACGGCGACAAGATCGACGCGGAATGACCGCACGGCGATCGAGAACGCCATTGCCGGCACTGAAGGAAGCGTCGAAATCCGACGACGTCGAAGACATCAAGGCCAAAGACCCAGACGCTGGCGCAGGCCTCGATGAAGCTGGGCGAAGCCATGTACAAGGCGCAGCAGGCCAGGCGCCGAAGGTGCCGCCTCCGACGCGGATGGCGAAGCCAAGCCCAACGACAATGTCGTGGACGCGGAATTCTCCGAAGTGGACGATGACAAGAAGGGCGCGGCGTAAGCCGTATCGGGCTAAAGGCGGAGAGCGCCAATGGTCCATGATGTAACAATAAAGAGGGCGCGTCGCCCTTCGCGGAAGGCTCAAGGGCGCGCGAGGACGGCGCGCTTCTTTTTTAACAGATTGAGAGCTTAACTGGTCGGCGATGAACAAGCGTTGTTATTACGAAGTTCTGAGTGTGGAGCGCACTGCCTCAAACGAGGAGTTGAAGGGCGCTTACCGCAAGCTCGCCAAGGAGCTTCATCCCGACCGCAACCCGGGTAACACGGACTGCGAGCACCGCTTCAAGGAAATCAATCACGCCTACGACATCCTGAAAGACCCCGACAAACGCGCTGCTTATGATCGTTTCGGTCACGCCGCCTTCGATGGCGGCAATGGCCGCGGCCCCGCCGGCGGCTTTGACTTCGCCTCTACCTTTACCGACATCTTCGATGATCTATTCGGCGAATTCACCGGCGGCCGCCGCACGCGCCGTCAGAATCGTGGCGGTGATCTTCGCTACAATCTCGAATTGTCGCTTGACGAATCGTTCAATGGCAAACAGGCGCAGATCAAAGTGCCAAGCGCGGTCGCCTGCGAAGCCTGCGGCGGCCGTGGCGCCGAGCCTGGCACCCAAGCCGAGCAATGCCCGACCTGTTCGGGCATCGGCAAGGTGCGCGCAGCGCAGGGCTTCTTCACCATCGAACGCACATGCCCGTCCTGCCGCGGCCAGGGCCGCTTCATCCGCACTCCTTGCAAGGCATGCAAAGGCCACGGCCACGTGCAGAAGGAACGCACCCTTGCCGTCGACATTCCCGCCGGTGTCGAAGAAGGCACGCGTATCCGCCTGTCCGGTGAAGGCCAGGCGGGCACGAACGGCGGGCCTGCGGGCGACCTTTACATCTTCATTGCGGTCGCCCCGCATCCGATCTTTCAGCGCGACGGTGCCGATCTGCATTGCCGCGCCCCGGTGTCGTTCGTCACCGCAGCGCTCGGCGGGACGATCGAAGTGCCGACGCTCGACGGCGGCCTGGCCAAGGTGACGATCGCCGAAGGCACGCAATCCAACCGTCAGGTGCGCCTGCGCGGCAAGGGGATGCCGGTGTTGCGTGGTTCCGGATTGAAGGGCGATCTCTATGTCGAGGTCGCAGTCGAAACGCCGGTCAAGCTTTCCAAGAAGCAGAAAGAATTGTTGCGCGAATTCGAGAAATCGAGCGCCGAAGGCACTCATCCCGAATCCGAAGGTTTCTTCGCGAAGGTCAAAGATTTTCTCAGTGGTGCCCCGGCAAAATAAAATGACTCCCCAACAGGAATGGTCCGATCCGAAAAATTGGAGTCATGGCTTGGCTGGCATTTATTTCGCGAAAGGCGATCCGCGCCTATGGGTGGCCAAGCGCAATCCCGCCATGGGCTGGACGCTGAACATGGCTCATCCCAAAGCAGGGCTCTGGCTGTTCGGCATCATTTTGTTCTCGGCGCTTTTGCCCGCGCTCATTCTTCTTGTGGTGATGACAAGGGCTTGATTAAAGCCGGTTTGCGTATGACCAGTACGATCCCAAGACCGGGTTAAGCCCGGTTCAGGGATGTGTTGCATTGGTGCTAGCCACGATCGGCAAACAGCGCGTTCATGTTTTGCAACGCTACCGCAAATGTAAACATCACGTCGTATGTGCCCTCTTCGAGCAATTGCTTCGTCGCCGAGCGCAATGCGCCAAACGCTGCGCGCGCGATGCCAGAACCGGCGCTGACACGGCGCACGCCCGCAGCTTTCAATTCAGCGACAGGCGCAAGACCCGGCCACACCAGAATGTTCAGTGGCAAATCCACCGCGCCCGAAATTGCCTTGATGTCGGCGATGTCCACGACGCCAGGCGCAAAGAACCCGTCGGCGCCAGCCTGCGCATATTTCTTCGCCCGCGCGATCATTTCCTTTCTCATCCCTTCGGGTGCAGTGAGCTTGCGCAGATAGACGTCGGCGCGTGCATTGATGTAGATGTCGACACCCTTGCGCTTCGTTGCATCTTTGATGGCGCGAATTTTCGCCGCCAGCAGATCAGGCGAAGAATTGCCGTCTTCAAGATTGACGCCTGATGCCCCGGCATCGACCAGTCGCACCACGAAATCGCCGACCGCCTCAGGCATGGCATCAAGCCCTGCTTCGGCATCCACACTGAGAGGCACGCGGATCACCCGTGCGATCTCGCGCACGGTGGCAAGCAAAGCCTCGGGCGGAATGGTCTCGCCGTCGGCATAGCCATGGGCCCAAGAGACCGCGGCGCTCGATGTCGCCACCGCCTTGGCCCCGGTCTCTTCCACCAGCCGGGCGCTTGCCGCGTCCCAGCCATTGGGCAGCACCAGAATCTCGCCGGGTCGGTGCAGCTTGCGGAACAGGGCAGTCTTTTCATTTAACGCGATCATGGCATTGCGTCCTATTCGATGATGGGCAAGGCTTGCCGAAATGATCCGCGGCCGCAACTGGCCCGGACGGGACAACGGCTCCCCGGAGCCTGCATGGGAGGGAACGCGGACAGCGGAAGAGTCGATGTTCCGCTTGCCGAGGTTGGGAATGGCTTCACCGGGTACGCCACGCTTTCAGGACGAATTGCGGTTTCTGCGCAGTGTGATCGCCCACCCGCGCAGCGTGGGTGCGATCGCGCCGTCGAGCCCGGCCTTGGCACGGGCTATCGCAGCCCAGGTCGACCCGATCCTGGCGGGCAAGATTCTCGAACTGGGTCCCGGCACTGGGGTCATAACCCAGGCCGTGATCGCCATGGGCGTGTTGCCTGAGCGTCTGGTGATGATCGAATACGACGCCTATTTTGCCAATCTGCTGGCGGCGCGGTTTGCCCGCGCGCATGTGATGCAGGGCGATGCCTACGATCTGGAAAGAACGCTGGGTGCGAAGTTCGTCGAACCGTTCGCCGCGGTGGTCTCCGGCCTACCGCTGCTCAATCAACCACCGGAAAGGCGCAAGGCCCTGATCGAAGCCGCCCTCGACCGGCTGCGCCCGGGTGCGCCCTTCATTCAGTTTTCTTATGGCTTCAAGCCGCCCGTGCTCGGCACGCCGACATCACCCGTCCAATTGGGCGCTTTCGTCTGGCGCAATCTTCCGCCTGCGCGTGTCTGGGTTTACCGCCGCGCCTAGAACACGATCACAAAGCCACGATCGCAAAACCAGGATGCGCTCGCGCAAGGCATGTCATTCATGCACGCGCGCTCTGGATCCTTCTGGCGTTATTCCGCTGCCTCGGCCAGTTGGGGCGCTGCCTGCAGCACGTCCTGGCCCACATGGGCCTCGAATTTCTTGAAATTCTCGCGGAACATGCCGACCAGTTTCTTGGCCTGCGCGTCGTAAGCCGCCTTGTCCGCCCAGGTGTCGCGTGGATTTAAGATTTTGGAATCCACGCCCGGCACCGCCACCGGCACACGGAAACTGAAATGCGGGTCGATGCGCATCTCAGCATTCGCCAGGCGACCGTCCAGCGCCGCGGCCAGCAACGCGCGTGTCGCCTTGATCGGCATGCGCGAGCCTGTGCCGAACGCGCCGCCCGTCCAGCCCGTGTTGACCAGCCAGCAATCGGCCTGATGCTGGGCGATCAGATCGCGCAGCAGATTGCCATATTCGGTGGGATGACGCGGCATGAAGGGCGCGCCGAAGCAGGTGGAGAAGGTCGGCTGCGGTTCCTTGCCCAGCCCCTTTTCCGTGCCCGCCACTTTCGCGGTGAAGCCGGAAAGGAAGTGATACATGGCCTGGCTCGGCGTCAGCTTGCGCGATGGGCGGCAAGCACGCCGAAAGCATCCGCTGTCAGCATGATGACGTTCTTGGGATGTCCGGCGCGGCCGGTTTCGCTTGCGTTGGGAATGTAGTCGATCGGATAGGCGGCGCGGGTGTTCTCCGCATAGCGCGCGTCGTCGAGATCGAGTTCTCGCGTGTCGGGGTCCATCACCACATTTTCCAGCACGGTGCCGAAGCGTTCGGTGGTCGCGAAGATCTCCGGCTCGGCCTCGCGCGATCAGCCTGATCACCTTGGCATAGCAGCCGCCTTCGAAATTGAAGACGCCGTGCTCGCTCCAGCCATGCTCGTCGTCGCCCACCAGGGTGCGCGAGGCGTCCGCCGACAGTGTGGTCTTGCCGGTGCCGGAAAGGCCGAAGAATATCGCCGCCTTGCCATCCTTGCCGACATTGGCCGAGCAGTGCATCGGCATCACGCGCTTGGGCGGCAGCAGATAATTCATGATGGTGAAGACCGACTTCTTCATTTCGCCGGCATAGGAGGTGCCGCCGATCAGAATCATCTTCTTGGTGAAATTGACCGCGATCACCGTCTTGCTTGCGGTGGCCATGCTTGGCTGGATCGGCGTCGAAGCTGGGCAGATCGATGATCGTGAATTCCGGAGCAAAACCCTTGATCTGATCGGCCGTGGGGCGGATCAAAAGCTGATGCACGAACAGCGAATGCCAGGCATATTCGGTGACGATCCGCACGGCGATGCGATGGGTGAGATCGGCGCCGCCGAACAGATCCTTGGCGAACAGCTCGCGGCCTTCGGCAAAGGCCATCATGTCGGCATAAAGCGCATCGAAATGCGCCGGCGTCATCGACTTGTTGTTGTCCCACCAGATCTGGTCTTCGGTTGGCGCCATCGCGCACGACGAATTTGTCGGTGGCCGAGCGGCCGGTGTGCTGGCCGGTGAGCACCACCAGCGGACCGTTCTTGGCCACATGACCTTCGCCGCGGCGCAATCGCTTCTTCGTAAAGCGCTGGCGCGGTCAGATTCCAATTCACCGCTTTCAGATTGCGAAAGCCGTGGGTCTCAAGCCCGAATGCGCTCGACTGGCCCGTGTCCTTCGACATGATCGCTCCTGTAAGCACTTCCGCCACCGGCGACATGCCGGATATTGCTGTTAATATGGGCCAAGCATAGGCGTGGTGCGCCCAGCCCGGCAAGGAAAGCCCTAACCCGTCTTCAGGAAAAAGCGCAAGACACACCGCAGGTTAAGGTGAAGACGCAACGTCGCGGGCACGCGCGGCTTTCGCCCCTGCAAAGGCTGGTCTAAGAGCTTGATCCATGGCCTTTTCCGACGAAGAACTCGAGCGCTACGCACGCCATATCGTGCTGCGCGAAGTGGGTGGGGCGGGCCAGGCGAAGCTCAACGCCGCCAAGGTTCTGGTGGTAGGGGCGGGCGGGCTGGGCAGCCCGGTCATCCTCTACCTGGCGGCGGCGGGGGTGGGCACCATTGGGGTTGCGGATTTCGACCGAGTTTCTCTTTCCAATCTCCAGCGCCAGATCGCCCATCGGACCGAGGACGTCGGTCGTCCCAAGACCGAATCGGCCGCCCGCGCCGCCCATGCCATTAACCCCCATATCCAGATCGAGCCTCACACTGCGCGGCTGACGGCAGCCAACGCGCTTGCCCTGATCTCTGGCTACGACATCGTGGCCGATGGCATCGGACAATTTCGCCACCCGGTTTCTCCTCAACGATGCCTGCTTTTTCGATAGAAAACCGCTGGTTTCCGCGGCGGTGACGGAATTCGATGGCCAGCTCGCCACCTACAAGCGCCTTCGACCCGACCACGGCCTATCCCTGCTATCGCTGTCTATTCCCCGAGCCGCCGCCGCCAGACTTGCTCCCATCTTGCTCGGAGACGGGCATCCTGGGGGCGGCGGCCGGCGTCATGGGGACGCTGCAGGCGCTGGAGGTCATCAAGGAAATCCTCGGGCTGGGCCAAAGCCTTGCCGGCAAGCTTCTGATCTACGAGGCACTGGAGACCCGCTTTCGCACCGTGACCGTAAAGCCCGATCCGGCCTGCGCCCTGTGCGGTCCACAATCCACGATCCGCGATCTTTCCGGCCATCCCCAGGCTTAACCAGGGTTTAAAGCGGAACCTCCAAACTCGTGCTCAGCTAGGAGGCCGGGCATGTCGCAGGAAATCCACTACGAAATTTTCCGCCGTCAGGGCGCCAAGGGCGGGTGGATGCTGCACGAAGTTGTCAGCGGCCGCGAACCCGCGCTCGAAATGGCCGCCGCCCTGATGGCAGGTGAGAAGGCCACCGGCGTGAAGGTCGTCAAGGAAACCTACAACGACCGAAACCGGCGACTATCTCACGCTGAAAATCTTCGAAGACGGCCACAACCAGATGAAGATTGAAGTGGCCGCCGAGGATGCGCCGCATGCGCTGCCCTGCTTCAAGCCTGACGATCTTTATTCCTATCATGCGCGCTCAACCATCGCGCGCCTGCTCGCTGATTTCCTGGCACGCCAGAAGATCACCGTAACCGAACTTATCCATCGCGCCGACGCGCTGGAAAAGCTCGAAGCCACCGGCACGCTCTACCAGCATGCGATCCAGAAAGTCGCGGTGGCGCAGGCGTCTTCGACCTCGACACCCGTGCAGCAGATCGTCAAAAGCCTCAACGAGCTTGCAACCAGCGCCATCCATCGCGTCTATCGTGATGCGCGGAAGAATTACTTCCCCCAAACCGCACCTGGAAAATTCGGCGCGCTGGCAACCACGCTCGCCGATACCGCAGACGCGCATTACGTATTGAACGGTGCTATCGCGCTGCATCTGGCCGATACCCAAGGTTGGAACGACAAACTCGCCCGTCTGCTGTCGCTGATCAGCGAAGCCCCGGACGAAGAAAAATCCAGCGCCCTTCTGCTGGGCTCCGTCGATGCCATCGTGGCCGAAGTGCTCAACGGCTCGGCTGCGTTGCATGAATTGATGGGTGCCAAGGAAAATCTGGGCGACGCATTGCTCACGCTGGTGCAGCTTTTCATCGGTAGATCCGACGGCACTACCCAGCACAACGGCGTAGAAATGCTGGCCGAACGTTTCTCCAAGGACGAATTGCCCGAAGCGCGCACCGCCATCGCCAACCGCATCCTGGCGGAACTGAAAAGCGTCAAACGCCTTTCGCATGCCTCGATCCTGGACGAACTCAAGCTTCTGCGCCGGGTCGCCAATACGCTGGTGCTGGCGCAAGGCAAATATCTCGCCCACGAAGACATTATCGCAGCCTTCATTTTGCGTTCGCGTCGCCTCATCACGAACGAAGCGATCGGCGAACACCTGGAAGGTTCAGCCACGCAGGACGAAAGGCTCGAACGTCTGCTCATAGTGGAAGAAAACATCATCGGCCAGGAGAACAAACGCAATCTTGGCGCTTTCGTGATGCCGATCGTCACCTCGGCCTCGTTTGAAACGCGCTTTCTGCGGGGCAAAACAACGCCCCTGTCGCGTCTTGCCCGCCTGGCCGAATTGCAGGGCCGCGTGCGCCGTTCTGCCTTTCAGGATATCCAGCGCCGCGAAATCTGCGAAGCGCTCGACAAGATGGCCTGCCAGGTCGAAGTCCACGCCAAGTTGTTCGACAACATCGATGTCAAATCCGCAACGTCGGTCGACAAGGCGATTGCGATTTTGAAACTGTTCGCCAGCGGCATCTTGACGGAAGGCAAGCTTTCGACGCGTGGGCGCGAGATCATCATGAACTGCCTCGGCAAGCCCGGCTTTCTCACCGGCTATACCGCGCATCTGCCGCTGGCGGCCGAAGGCGCAAGACCCAATGCCGAAACCGCGATGGCAAGGTTGACCGAAGCGTTGAAGAAGGCGGGCATCGCGGCCGAAACGGGGCTGCGGTTGATAGCCGCCTGAGTTTGCGGAAATAAGCAACGGTCGCGGCGGGATAGGCCAGGGATTGGCTGCGCGTCTTGATGCAAAGCCAGTTAAGGCGGCGATGTTTGCCGTCGTTCCGTTTTCTATCAATTGATTTTCTAATGTGCTTCGTCCCAGTTGTTGGCCGCACGCGCGTCTACGACCAGCGGGACGGATAGTTCAAGCGCGGGCAGCGATGCCTTTTCCATCACCGTCTTCACGGCTGCGATGGTCTTTTCGATTTCGTTGTCGCAAGCCTCGAACACGAGTTCGTCATGTACCTGCAGCAGCATCTTCGCCTTGAGCTTTTTCTTTGCCAGCGCATCGGGCACGCGGATCATAGCGCGGCGGATGATGTCGGCAGCGGTGCCCTGGATCGGCGCGTTGATCGCCGCGCGCTCGGCACCGCCGCGCATCCCGGGAACCTTCGACGCAATCTCGCGGATATGCACGCGCCGCCCGAATAAGGTTTCAACATAACCGTGGTCGCGCGCGAACGCCTTGGTCATTTCCATATAATCGCGGATGCCGGGAAAACGCTGGAAATATTTCTTGATATAGTCGTCAGCCTCGCCGCGTGCGATACCGAGCTGGTTGGCCAGCCCAAAGGCCGATATGCCGTAGATGATGCCGAAATTGATTGCCTTGGCGCGGCGGCGCACTTCGGACGGCATGTCCTTCACCGGCACGCCGAAAATCTCCGACGCCGTCATGGCATGAATATCGGTGCCGTCGGAAAACGCCTTGCGCAACGCAGGGATGTCGGCGATATGCGCAAGCAGCCGCAATTCGATCTGGCTGTAATCGGCGCTGATGAGCTTGGATCCCTTGGGCGCTATGAAGGCGGTGCGGATTCTCCGGCCCTCCTCCGTGCGGATCGGAATGTTCTGCAAATTCGGATCGGTCGATGCTAGCCGTCCCGTCGAGGTCGACGCCATCGCATAGGATGTATGCACGCGTCCCGTCTGCGGATTGATATAAGTGGGAAGCGCATCGGTATAGGTGCCGCGCAATTTCGACAGCGTGCGCCATGCAAGTACTTTCTTGGCGATGTCATGGCCCTGCGCGGCTACGTCTTCCAGCACATCGGCATCGGTGGACCACGCCCCGGTCTTGGTCTTGCGTCCGCCCGGCAGAGAGAACTTCCCGAACAAGATATCGCCAAGCTGCTTGGGCGAGCCGATGTTGAAATCTTCGCCAGCGAGTTTGTAAATCTCCTTTTCCATCTTCGCCATCGCGTTGGCGAATTCGTTGGAGAGCCTGCGCAGCAGATCGGCATCGACCATGATGCCACGCCGCTCCATGTCCACGAGCACCGGTACAAGCGGGCGTTCGAGCGTTTCATAGACGGTCGTCTTGCCGTCTGCCGCCAATCGCGGCTTCAGAAATTGGTGCAGACGCAACGTCACGTCGGCGTCTTCGGCCGAATAGCGTGTGGCTTCCTTCACCGGCACGCAATCAAAGGTAACCTTCTCCTTGCCTTTGCCTGCGACCTCGCTGAATGCGATTGGCTTATGGCTTAGATGCAGTTGGGAAAGCTCGTCCATGCCGTGGCCGTGAAGCGTGGCCTCCAGCACGTAGGAGATAAGCATCGTATCGTCGAACGGCGTCACACGTAGGCCGCGCTGCGCGAGGATGAGCGCGTCGTATTTCAGATTCTGCGCGACCTTGAGCACGCTTTCGTCTTCAAGCAGTGGCTTCAGCCGCTTCAGCACCACGTCTTCGCCAAGCTGATCAAGTTTGGCGCTTCCGGCCAAATCGAGCCCCGTGCCACTGGTATGCCCGCACGGAATATAACAGGCCTCGTTCGGTCCCACCGCGAGCGACACGCCGCAAAGCTTGGCCTGCATCGCGTCGAGCGAGGTCGTTTCTGTGTCGACGCAGACAATGCCTTCCTCGTAGGCGCGCATGATCCAGTGATCAAGGCGTGCAAGCGTCGTCACCGTTTCATAGGCATCGTGATTGATCGGCTTCAGCAACCTGTCGCGGTCCATTACCGCGCCGACATTGTCCTTCGACGGCGTGGCAGCAATCAGAGCCTTATCCGCTGCAACCGGTGCAGGCTTGAACGGCGCGGTTTGGCCAGGCGCGGGCAAGGCGGGTTGCACGGGATCAAGGCCGGGCGCAATCGCATCAAGATCGTCGATGCCGAAATGCGTGGCGATGCGGCGGGTCAGCGTGCCGAATTCCATCGCCTTGAGAAAGGCAATGGCCTTACCCGGCTCGGGATCGCGCGCTTCCATTTCTTCAAGCTGACAGGAGAATTTTGCATTGCTGTCCAATGTCACCAGCTTCAGCGAGATGCGCGCATTCTGCGCATTCTCGATCAGCGTCTCGCGCCGCTTGGGCTGTTTGATTTCGTTTGCGCGCTTGAGAACCGTTTCGAGATCGCCATACATGTTGATGAGTTCGGCCGCCGTCTTCACGCCGATGCCGCGTACGCCCGGCACATTGTCGGTGGAATCGCCTGCTAGCGCCTGCACCTGCACGACTTTGCAGGGCGGCACGCCGAAACGCTCCATCACCTCGGCGCTGCCGATACGCTTGTTTTTGACCGGATCGAGCAATTCGACCGCGCCGTCCTCGACCAGTTGCATCAGGTCTTTGTCGGAGGACACAATGGTCACCCGCACGGATTTCTCGCACGCCAGCCGCGCATAGGTCGCGATCAGATCGTCAGCCTCGAAGCCCTGCTCTTCGACGCAGGCTACGCCGAACGCGCGCGTTGCCTCTCGCACCAGGGGAAATTGCGGGATCAAATCTTCGGGCGGATCGGGCCGATTGGCTTTATATTGGGGATAGATCGCGTTGCGAAATGTGACCTTGCCCGCGTCGAAGATAACCGCCAGATGGCTTGGTTTGTCGCCGCCCTTGGTGTCTTCGAGCAGCTTCCACAACATGTTACAGTAGCCCGACACCGCGCCCGTCGGTAGCCCGTCAGATTTGCGCGAAAGCGGTGGCAGCGCGTGATAGGCGCGGAACAGATATCCCGATCCATCGACGAGATAGAGATGATCGCCCTTTTTGAGCGGTCGGCCCTGGACGCTCGAACTCAATGCCCAGCCGCCCCGGCCCTCGGCACGAAACGCCGGTCGCAATAGTTGCAGTCGACGAAATTCTCCTCGCCGATCTGGAGGAACACGCGCGGGTGGCCCAGCGCGCCGCCGCCGCCGTCGCAGGCGACACGGGTGTCGTCCACCTCGATCACCTCAGGGGGCGCGAGTTTGAGGGCTGCGGTCTGGTCGGCCATGGCAATCTCGGGCGTTGTTCGCGGCGGATCATAGCGAGCGAAATCTTTGCTGCAAGGACGGGTTTTGCGCCCAATGCGGGCGTCGGTTAGGTTGTGCCCATGGTCGTTTTGAATCGCATCTACACCAAGACCGGCGACAAGGGTCAAACCGCGCTGGGCGACGGCACGCGCCTGCCGAAATTCGCGCTGCGGATCGCGGCCTACGGCACAGTAGACGAAACCAACGCCGCTCTGGGCTTGGCCCGCCTGCACATTTCCGGCGAGATCGATGCGATGCTCGCGCGTATTCAGAACGATCTGTTCGATTTGGGCGCTGATCTCTGCGTGCCCGAAGACGGCCGGCGCGTCGAAGGCCGCTTGCGCATCGCCGAAGCCCAGGTCGAACGCCTCGAACGCGAAATTGACGCGATGAACGAAGATCTTTCACCGCTGACCTCTTTCGTTTTGCCTGGTGGAACGCCGGCGGCGGCACATCTGCATCTGGCGCGCACTATCGCGCGGCGCGCGGAACGACTGATCGTCGAACTCGCACAACAGGAAAAAATCGGCGCCACCGCGATCAAATACATCAACCGGCTATCCGACCATCTGTTCGTGGCAAGCCGCTATGCCAATGCCAAGGGCAAGGGCGACGTGCTCTGGACGCCTGGCGCCAACCGTCAATGTTCGGGATGACGCCCGGCCAGAAACGCGATCAGTACGCCCAGGACACCTGTCACACCCCATCCGGGCAATGCCAAAAAGGTTGAGGCCGATTCGGCCAATCCGTCTCGCACCTTCACCCAGGCGGTGAACCGCGCAAGACTCGCGCTGTCCGCCAATGCCCATACCTGCTGCAGCGAGCGCACCGTGAGCTGACCGCCGCCTTCCAGCGACGTAAGCATGTCGATGCAAAGAAGAAGAAGCGCCACAAGGATCAAAACCAGGCTGAAGAGCCTCAACGCAATCGAAACGAATTTCGGATTTCCCAGATGACGCAACCGTCCCGGCGTTCCGTCGGGCGCGCGTTCGGGCCCCTCCTTCTTGGATAGGAAGGCAAGACCCGTCACCGGATGGCGTTCTGCGCTGTGCATGGCGAAGTCTACTTCACAGAGTTCGGTTTCGGATAGGGCGTGCCGTCCTTATGCATGTACCAACCCACCTGGTCGTCGAACAAAAGGTCGATGTCGGGATAGGTGGTCAAATCGTGAGGCGAGCGGGTGCCGACTTCGAGGCAAACGGCCGTCTCGCTTGATCGGTTGATCAGATGATGGCCATCCGCGTCATGTTTTGGAAAGGCCGCGCAATCGCCCGCATGCAGAATTTCCTCGCCCGCATTGGTGACAAGCACCACTTCGCCGCAAACCACATATATGAATTCGTCTTCGGCGGTGTGCCAATGGCGCTGGCTCGACCAAGTGTTCGGCGGCAGCTGCAGAAGATTGACGCCGAAATCCGATAATCCGCCCGCGTCCCCGAGCGCCTGGCGCACGCGCATGGCCGACCGTTGGTGATACGGCGCAGGATAGGTTGAGCCCCTGCGCACAGCCGCATCTGCGATATTGATCTTGGGCATTCTTCGCATCCCACAAGAGGCGCGAAGTCTAAAACAAAACCGCCCGCAAGACATCTCCTGCGGGCGGTTGGCGTTAAGGCTGAGGGAACTATCAATTGGCGGGCGCGGCCTGACTTTCTGTCGCCTGCTTCTTGGACAGGTCTTCGCCGGTGGCCTGATCCACCTGCTTCATCGACAGGCGCACCTTGCCGCGATCGTCGAAGCCCAGCAGCTTCACCTTCACGGCCTGGCCTTCCTTGACCACGTCGCTGGGCTTGGCGACGCGCTTGGCGCGCCAGTTCGCGAAACATGGACAAGGCCGTCCTTGGGCCCGAAGAAATTCACGAAGGCGCCGAAATCCATCACCTTGACGATCTTGCCGTCATAGATCTCGCCGACTTCCGGCTCGGCGACGATGCCGCTGATCCATTTCAGCGCCGCCTTGATCGATTCGCCGTCGGCGGACGCGATCTTCACCGTGCCGTCGTCTTCGACATTGATCTTGGCGCCGGTCTTTTCCACGATCTCGCGGATCACCTTGCCGCCGGTGCCGATCACGTCGCGGATCTTGTCGGTCGGGATCTTGATCTGCTCGATGCGCGGGCGCATGTTCGCCCAGCTCGGCGCGCGCGCCATGGTGATGCGCCTTGTCCATCTCGCCCAGGATGTGCATGCGCCCGCCCTTGGCCTGGTCCAGCGCGACCTGCATGATCTCCTCGGTGATGCCGGCGATCTTGATGTCCATCTGCAGCGATGGTGACGCCGTCTTCGGTGCCGGCCACCTTGAAGTCCATGTCGCCCAGGTGATCTTCGTCACCCAGAATGTCGGACAGCACGGCATAGCGCGTCGCCTTCCAGGATCAGGCCCATGGCGATGCCGGCGATCGGGCTTCGTGATCGGAACGCCCGCATCCATCAGCGCCAGCGATGTGCCGCAGACCGTGGCCATCGACGACGAGCCGTTGGATTCGGTGATCTCGGAGACCACGCGGATGCGTGTAGGGGAACTGCTCCTTGCGTCGGCAGCATCGGATGGATCGCGCGCCAGGCAAGCTTGCCATGGCCGATTTCGCGGCGGCCCGGCGCACCCATGCGGCCCGTCTCGCCCACCGAATAGGGCGGGAAGTTGTAGTGCAGCATGAAGGTTTGCTTGCCGGTGCCTTCCAGGCTGTCGACGAACTGCTCGTCCTCGCTGGTGCCCAGCGTGGCGACCACCAGCGCCTGGGTTTCGCCGCGGGTGAACAGCGCCGAACCATGGGTGCGCGGCAGAATGCCCACTTCGGCCACGATCGGACGCACGGTGGTCGAGATCGCGGCCGTCGACGCGCTTCTTGGTGTCGAGCACGGCGTTGCGCATCACATTGGCTTCGACGTCGTGCATCAGATTGCCGAATAGATGCTGGCGGCAACCTTGCCTTCGCCTTCGCCGACGAAATTCTCGGCGAACTTCTTGCGCGACTGCTGCGATGCGCGTCGCGGCGCTCATGCTTGTCGGCGAATCTGGAACGCCTTGCCGTCAGGTCGGCGCGCGGCAACCGTCTTCAGCTTGTCGCAGCAACGGGCCGTGGCATCTTCGCGGCACGGGGCGCGGATCCTTCGCGGCCTTCTCGGCCAGGCGGATGATGGCGTTGATGGCGGGCTGCATTTCCTGGTGGCCGAACATCACCGCGCCCAGCATCACCTCTTCGGTCAGTTCCTGGGCTTCGGATTCCACCATCATCACGGCGTCGTGCGGTGCCGGCGACCACCAGTTCGAGCTTGGAATTCGGCCATGTCGTCGATCGGCGGATTGAGCACGTATTCGCCGTCGATGTAAGCCGACGCGCGCAGCGCCGATCGGGCCCATGAACGGCAGGCCGGAAATGGTCAGCGCCGCCGAGGCCGCGACCAGCGCCACGATATCGGGATCGTTTTCCATGTCGTGGGACGAGAACCTGCGCCACCACCAGCGTTTCGTTGCGATAGCCGTCGGCGAACAGCGGACGGATCGGCCGGTCGATCAGGCGCGAGATCAGGGTTTCGCGTTCGGTCGGCGCGCGCTCGCGCTTGAAATAGCCGCCCGGAATCTTGCCGGCGGCGTAATAACGTTCCTGGTAGTTCACGGTGAGCGGGAAGAAATCCACGCCTTCGCTCGGGACTGCAGCTGCGCCCACCACGGTGGCCAGCACAACGGTCTCGCCATAGGTGGCCAGCACCGCGCCGTCGGCCTGGCGGGCGACCTTGCCGGTTTCGAGCGTCAGCGTGCGGCCGCCCCATTCGAAGGTTTCTTTATGAGATATTGAACATTCTTGCAGTTCCTTCGTCTTGCCCGCCGCCGGATTGCGACGGGGCGTTGCTGTCCCTCATAGGCCTGCTCTTGCGGCAAGCGGCATATCCCGCGAGGCAACGCACGATCACGCACCCGCGCGGTCCGTTTCGGTTTTGTGAAGACGATGCGCTCAGCGGCGCAGGCCCAGCCTGCGCGATCAGCGCCTTCGTAGCGCTTGCTCGTCCTTGGCCTTGACATAGTCGAGCAGGCCGCGGCGCTGCGACACCATCTTGATCATGCCGCGGCGGGAATGATTGTCCTTGACGTGAGTCTTGAAATGCTCGGTCAGGTTGGTGATGCGCTCGGAGAGCACCGCGACCTGCACTTCCGGCGAACCGGTATCGTCCTTCTTTGGTCGCATATTCGGTGATCACTTCTTTTTTGCGTTCAGGTCGTAATGGTCATTCGGTCATCCAGTTCCAAAGTTGAAGACACGAAACGGCCGAAGCTCCCCTCCGGCGATCTCGGCCAATGCCACCGGCTCGCCCTCTCGTCGTGGAGAGAAGACCGTCTGCCCGAAGTTCGTCCTCGCCGAAATCGGCCTCCGCGATGCCGGGCGAAAAGATTCGCTGCGGATGAGGATGGAGTTGCCGCTTCGGAGGCGAACCGTATCCGGGCCCGTGACGGCCAACGCCGGGATGCCGTCCAGCGCGGTCGAAAGGGGCCTCAAATACGCAAAAGCGGCGGGACTATGCATAAAAGGGGTCAGGGTTTCCAGGGCGACCGCGGCTTTTTCGGCCGAAGAGCCGCCGATGCCGGGTTCGCCGCAGCGGCGAAACATGGCCCAAAGTGCCCAGCGCCAGGGCCATGTCGCGCACCCAGGACCGGACGTAAGTCCCTTTGCCACAAAGGATTTCGAACTCCGCATGGTCGGGATCGGGCTGCTCCAGCAGCCGGGCCTCGATAGACCTCGACGGTGCGCGGTTCCAGCACCACGTCTTCCCCGTCCCGGGCCAAGTCATAGGCCCGCTCGCCCTCCACCTTGATGGCGGAATAGGCCGGCGGGGACCTGGTCGATGGCGCCGGTGAAGCGGGGCAGCATGGCCTCGATCTCGTGCGCGGGTAGGGCGCTGACCGGCAGGTGCCGGTGACCTTGCCTTCGGCATCGTCGCTGTCGCGGGCTTCGCCCCAGGTGGCGGTGAAGCGATAGGTCTTTCTGCGATCCATCGCGAAGGGCACGGTCTTGGTCGCCTCCCCCAGCGCGATGGCCAGTATGCCGGTCGCCATCGGATCGAGCGTGCCGGCATGGCCGGCCTTTTGCGCGTCGAAAATGCGGCGCACGGCGCCCACCGCCTGGGTCGAGGTCATGTCTTTGGGCTTGTCGAGCATCACCCAGCCATGAACCGGATTAGCCCTTTTTGCTTACGTCCCATCAGTCTTCTTCGTCCGTCGTCCTCGGCGCGCAAGATCGCGCTGCACTCCCGGGATTTGAGAATGGTCTCGATCTTCTGGGCTTCGGCGAACGACTTGTCTTCGACAAAGCGCAGATCGGGCGTGAATTTGATGCGCGATGCAGATGGCCCATCTCGCCGCGCAGAAATCCCTTGTGGCGGTTGAGCGCCGCGACGATCTGATTTGGCGTTCTTGCCGCCCAGCGGTTCGCAAAAGACGGTGGCATAGCGCATGTCGGGCGACGGCTTGACCTGGGTGATGGTCACCGAAACGCCATCCAGATCGGGATCGCGGATTTCGTTGCGCCGCAGGATGTCGGCCAGCGCATGGCGCAGCATTTCGCCGACGCGCAGCTGACGTTGCGACGGCCCGCGTTCGCGCGAGGTTGGCATGTGGTGACGGACCATGATGTGCTCCTACTATGCTGGATAGCCAAAGCGCGCGATCCAGGGCGCCAACACCGGCATCACCGGGGAAAGCTGTTCGCGATAAGGTCGCCATTGCCCGATGCCGTGGCGGAAAAGCCCCTGCGCGACCTGGGCGGCGCTTGGCGTGTCGATGTGGCGGTCGCGTGCCTTGGGAGCAAATTCTTCCATGCCCGGGTCATAGTCGACGCCCAGAAAGGCGCAAAGCCTTTTTGTCTCGTCCGCGAAATCCTCGACAAGGGTTTCATAACGCGCGTCGTAGATATCGAGCGCGAGCCTGCCACGGTGGGCCTCTGACAATGCCATCACCGCGTCATAATAGGCGGCTGTCCCTTTTAATGTCAGCAACTCAAACATCTGCTGCGTCATGCCGAAACGACGTCGAAAGCAGGACAACACCACATCGCGCGGATCGCGCAGCGCGAACAGAATCTTCGCCTTTGGAAAAAGCTTCGCGACAACACCCAACAGCACCGAATTGAGCGGCAGCTTGTCGATGAACACCGGCCGCGAGGGCTTGGCCCATTGCGTATTTACCTGCTTCCAATAGGCCATGCGCCAGGTGTCCAGCTGCACGCCATCCATGGTCGCCAGCCGTTCAAGCCCACCATCCTCCAGCACGAAGGGCTGGGCATCGATTAGGCAACTGCGTTCTTCCATCTCCTCAATTTTCGAGTGTGCGGCCAGAACCTGTCCGAGCAAGGTCGTGCCGGAACGCGGGAAGCTCACCAGGAATACGTGGGTCTTGACCGGTGAAACAAAATCGCCTTCGGCGACAGCGGGCCACGCTGCAGCCGGCACATCGCGAAAATAGGCGGCTGTCTTGCGCGTCAAGGCGAGCGCGCTTGGCTGGCCAGGACGCTCGAACCGCGGCCCATGGACTGCGCGCAACCCATCACCGGCGTGCACATAAGTGCGAAAGGCGTCCTCGGTTTTGCCCTGACCGTCTAGCGCATCGCCGATCATACTTTGGGCAACCGCGCGCGAGGTGGGGCTTGCCTTGGGATCGCGCGACACCGGTATCAGTGCCGCTTCAGCGGCGGCGAAATTTCGATCCGCGATATCGACGTCCGCCAGCGCAAAGGTCGCATAGACCTGGCGCGGATCCAGTTTGAGCGCGCGCACGCCATATTCACGCGCCTCTTTGGCGTCGCCGCGCATGGCAGCCAGATGCGCGATGTGCGTCATCGTCTCGGCGTGATTGGGCTGAAGCGCCAGCGCGCGGATGAACTGGTCGCGCGCCCGTTTCAATTCGCTTGCCTGTTCCAGCGCATTGGCCTTGTTGAAGTGAGTGACGAAGGCGGCGGGTGCCAGCCGCAGTGCGGCGTCGAACACGGCAAGAGCTTCGCGATAGCGTTCGACCTGGGTAAGGCAACGTCCCAGCGCGTTCAGCGCGTCGGCATTGCGCGGCGCCAGTTCGCGCGCCCGTGTCGCCAAATCGAGCGCCCGTTGCGTCTGTCCGAGATTGAGATTGTGATAGACCGCAAGCACCAAGAGGTTGGGATGTTCGAACCCCTTCTCGACCGCCTCGCCGCAAACGTGCATCGCACGCACCATGTTGCCGGCGCGCATCGCGGCCTCAGCCGCCTTCAGATAATCCTGAAGCTGCGCCGGCCGACCGATGCCGGACGATCCGGGAAACGTTGAGGCCATGGTCCATTACGACACCGCCAAGCCACACGCTCCTCAGAGCGCGCGCTTGATGGTCTCGACCTCGTAGCATTCGATCACGTCGCCCTTGGCGAGGTCGTGATAGTTCGCAAAGCTCATACCGCATTCCTGGCCGGTCTGGACTTCGCGCACTTCGTCCTTGAAACGCTTGAGCGTCGAAAGCTCGCCTTCGTGGATCACGACATTGTCGCGGATCAGCCGCACGCTTGCGCGCCGCGGCGAACGACGCCCTCGGTTACACGGCAACCGGCAACCTTGCCGATTTTCGAGATGTTGAATACTTCGAGCACTTCGGCGTTGCCGAGGAATTTCTCGCGCGTTTCCGGCGCAAGCATTCCCGACAGTACGGCTTTGATGTCGTCCACCACATTGTAGATGATATTGTAGTAGCGGATTTCCACCCCATCGCGGCGCGCGCGCTCGCGCGCTTGAGCGTTGGCGCGCACGTTGAAGCCGATGATGGCAGCACCTGAGGCTTGCGCCAAAATCACGTCGGATTCGGTGATGCCGCCGACGCCCGATTGCAGTGTCTGCACCGCCACTTCGTCGGTGCCGAGCTTTTCGAGCGCGCCCTGAATGGCTTCGACCGAACCCTGCACGTCCGCCTTGATGACCAGCGGCAGCAAACGCTTCTCGCCTTCGCTGCGGCTCTGCAGCAACTGGTCGAGCGTCTGGCGCGACATTGCCTTTTGACGCTGTTCGCGACGTTTGCGGGCGCGGTATTCGGTGACTTCGCGGGCGCGCGCATCGGATTCAACGACGACGAATTCATCACCTGCTTCTGGTGCTGCGGAAAGGCCGAGCACTTCCACTGGAACCGATGGGCCTGCACTCTCCACGGTTTCGTTGTGATCATTGACGAGCGCACGCACCCGGCCCCATTCCGCGCCGGCCACCAGGATGTCGCCCTGACGCAGCGTGCCGCGCTGCACGAGCACGGTGGCGACTGGGCCGCGGCCTTTGTCGAGCTTGGCCTCGATCACAGCTCCTTCCGCGGTGCGGGTCGGGATTGGCCTTGAGGTCGAGGATTTCGGCCTGCAGGAGAATTGCTTCTTCAAGCTTGTCGAGATTGATGCCTTTGGTGGCCGACACTTCGATGGCCAGCGTTTCGCCGCCCAGATCTTCGACTTGGATCTCGTACTGAAGAAGCTCGGTCTTCACCCGCATCGAATCGGCGTCGCTTTTGTCGATCTTGTTGATGGCGACGATGATCGGAACGTGGGCGGCCTTAGCGTGCGCGATGGCCTCCACCGTTTGAGGCATGACGCCATCATCGGCGGCCACCACGAGCACGACGAGGTCGGTCACTTTCGCGCCGCGTGCGCGCATTGCGGTAAACGCGGCGTGGCCCGGCGTGTCGAGGAAGGTGATCTTCGCGCCGTTCTTCAGCGCCACCTGATAGGCGCCGATATGCTGGGTAATACCGCCGGCTTCGCCGGCGACCACGTCGGTCTTGCGCAGCGCGTCCAGCAGCGATGTCTTGCCGTGATCGACGTGGCCCATGACGGTGACCACCGGCGGGCGCGATTGCAGCGTGATGTCCACATCTTCGGCGCCCTTCAAACCTTCAAGCACGTCGGATTCGGCGACGCGCTTGACGGTGTGGCCATATTCGGTGGCCACCAACTCGGCGGTGTCGGCGTCGATCACGTCGTTGATCTGTGCCATGATCCCGTTTTGCATCAACACTTTAATGACGTCGACCGAACGCCGCGCCATGCGGTTGGCAAGTTCGGAGACCGAAATCGTTTCGGGAATCGTCACTTCGCGCGGGCCCGCGGGACCGGCCGGCTGTTGTTGGGCGCCCTTGTTGACACGCTGCAGATGGCGGCGATAGGCGGCGACCGAGCGTTGCCTTTCGTCGTCGCCGGACAATGCGCGTGTGACGGTCAGCTTGCCGCGGCGGCGATCTTCGGGCGCCTTGCGGGCCGGTGTCGTGCTTTTCGGCGCGGCTTTGCCGCCCTTTTTCGCGACGGATTCTTCCTCTTCCTCATTGACGGGCTTGCGCCGATGCGCGTCGCCCGCCACGACGGGGGCTGCCTCTTTCTTCTCGAGCCGGCGCAACGCCTCTTCTTCGGCGTGGCGCTTAGCGATTTCGTCGGCCGCTTTGCGCGCCTCTTCTTCGGCCTTGCGCTTTTCGGAAGCTGCACGTTCGGCGGCCAGGCGCGCATCTTCGACCGCGCGATGCTTGGCGTCTTCCTCGGCACGTTTGCGCGCTTCGAGTTCCTCGACGCGGGCACCGGCCAGCGCGCGGCTGCGTGCGACCTTTTCCTCGTCGGTCAGCTGGCGCAACACGACGCCGGGGCGCGATGATTGCGGCTGGGTATCACGTGTCGCAGGGGCGCTGACCTGCGGCTGCACTTTCACTTCGGGTAGCTGCGGGCGCGGCGCTTCGGCAAGCTCGGGCTTGCCGGAAGGCGCTACGCGGGCACGCTTCTTTTCCACCACCACAGCCTTGCTGCGGCCATGGCTGAAGCTCTGTTTGACGGTGGACGTTTCCGTCTTTTTCAGCGACAGCGGTTGACGCGCGCCGGAGCGGGCATTGCGTGTCGGGTCATTCGTCTCGTTCATCCGTATCCTTCATACGCGCGAGCCCCGATCTGGCGAATATCGGGCCTCGCAAATATTCGATGTTCGCCGGGGGCGAAAAAACCGCCGTGCCACGCGCCCAGATTTCAGCCTTTTTGGGCCAGCCGTCCCGGTTTGGGCCCGCGTGTATCACATTTTAGCGGGCCGCGGCCAAGCGCAATTCCGCGACTGCGTCAGGTCGTTGGGGGACGGACTTAATATATAGGAAGCTTTTCGGCTCAGGTCAGGATATCGAGCGTCCGTCGGGTCATGCGGTCGGCCGCTTTGAAGACCGCGACGCCAGCCTGAAACCCCAGTTCCGCCTGCTTGAGATTGACTATTTCCCCAACAAGATCGGCGGCGGGCATCGCGACATGCACGGTTTGATAGGACGATGGTTGCGTGGCGATCACCGGCGCGACCGGCGCTGAGGGCGGTGTGGATGTCATCTGGACAACCTGCGCCGCTGCGGCGCTCACCCGGGTTTCGGCCGACCGCACAGCGGCCGCCGCAATCGCCATAGCATCGCTCATGGGCAAATCCTCCTCCCAGCGCCTTGCCAGGCGCTCAAGAAATTCCATGGCCTTTAAGTCTAAATGGATCGATCTGACGCGCCCGGGCTACATTTGCCTCGGGCTCGATGAGGTGGGGCACGTTGCCAAGTCATTGGAACGAATATCATCGCCGTTGGGCGCGGCTCACGCCGCCCTTGCGGCCCGATGCCGAGGTCACCTGCGGCTTCGAAAAAATTCTAGCGGGCCGCGACGCGCGCGTGCTGTTGCTGGGCGTCACGCCGGAACTGGCGCATATCGGAGAGGATCTTTGCGCGCTCGACCGCAGTGCGGCGATGATCACCCATATCTGGCCCGGCGACACCGCGTGGCGGCGCGCGCGAAAAGGCGATTGGCTTGCGCTGCCATTTGGCGCAGAGGCCTTCACCGCCATCATCGGTGACGGCAGCTTGAGCGCGCTGAGCTGGCCGCATGACTATCGCGTGTTCTTCGCCCAAGCCGCGCGCGTGCTGGAAAAGGCGGGTGTGGTCGCGATACGCCTCTTCGCAACCCCCGACGAAACCGAAACGACCGACATGCTCAAGCGAAATGCGCAGGCCGGTCATTGCAAATCGTTCCACGCCTTCAAATGGCAACTCGCCATGGCGATGGTGGCCGAGGCACGCGATCCCAACATCGCCGTCGCCGTGATCTGCAACGGGTTCAACGCCATGTTCCCCGATCGTGGCGAACTTGCCGCCGTCACCGGCTGGAGCCGTCAAGACATCGACACCATCGATGTCTACGCCAATTCGCCCGATGTCTACAGCTTTCCCACGTTGCGCGAACTGCGTAGCACCATCCCCGACACGTTCGAAAATGTGCGCGCGGTTGCCTGCGGCGCCTATCCGTTGGCCGAACGTTGCCCGCTGCTTGCAATGGATCGCTCATGAACGATCCGCTGTGGCAGAAAATCAAAAGCGCGGCCGCCGAACTTGCCTGGCCGCCATTGACGCGCGGCCCCGCCGCAACGCTTGAATTGCTGGCCCGCCAGCTCGAAGCCACGCAATGGCTGGCCCAGAACGAGATCGAGCAACGTCAATGCGCGCAGCTCGAAAAACTCGCGCACCATGCCATGCAGCATTCGCCGTTCTTTGCCGCACGCATGAAAACGGCAGGCTTGCGGGCAAGCGCGCTTTGCGTACGGGAAAATCTTGCACGCTTGCCGCTACTCACACGACGCGATCTGCAACGCGGTACGGATGTCTATTGCACACAGGTGCCTGCCGATCATCAACCAGTTCGCGAAGCCCGCACTTCGGGCTCCACGGGCGAACCTGTCGTGGTGCGGCGCACGAGTATCAGCCAGTTGTTCTGGCTTGCAATCACCTTGCGAGAATTTTTCTGGCATGAACGTGCGTTCGATCTGCGCTTTTCTGCCGTTCGCCCCAGCTTTCCCGCCCACGTGATCCGGCAGGACTGGGGCGCGCCTGCGAGCCTGCTGTTCGAAACCGGTCCGTCGCAGCTTATCCCGATCACCACCGACATCGCGCAATTGGCGGCATGGCTTGCCGAGTTCAGCCCGCACGTTCTGATCGTTTATCCCAACGTGCTCGAAGGGCTCATCGCGCATTTTGGGAAAGACGCAGCCGCATTGCCCGATCTGAAACTGATCCGCTCGATTAGCGAAACTCTGTCGCCGCGCCTGCGCGAAGAGGCAAGGGCCTTCTTCGGCGCGCGCGTGGTGGACAATTATTCCTCACAGGAAGCTGGCGTGATCGCGGTGCAATGCCCCGACGCCGATATCTACCACATCATGTCCGAAAGCCTGATTGTGGAGGTGGTCGACGAAAGGGGCCGCGCCTGCGCGCAAGGCGAAACGGGTCGGGTCGTGCTGACCGACCTGCACAATTTCGCGACGCCGCTAATCCGCTACGACATAGGCGATTATGCCGAGAGGGGTGGTGTATGTTCTTGCGGCCGCGGCTTGCCGACGCTCAAGCGTGTGCTCGGCCGCGCCCGTCATCTGATTTTGATGCCCGACGGCACGCGTCACTGGCCGCTCGTGGGGTTCGCGCGCTTCCGCGACGTGGCCCCCGTCGCGCAGTATCAATTGATCCAGACCGGACGTGAAGAGATTGAAGTGCGGCTGGTCGTCGAAACGCCGCTCAGCGCCGCACAGAAAAGCGATCTATGCGCGGTGATCCGTGAAACGCTCGGCTTTGCGTTCGCGCTTTCCTTTGTCTATTTCGAGACAAAGATCCCACGCGGCCCGCGCGGCAAATTCGAGGAATTTGTCTGCAAGGTTTAGTGGGGTGGCCGCTTGGCTTCTGGATGATCGGCAACGCGGTCATATTCGAACCTGCTCTTCGTGGACGCTCATATGAGCAAAGGCGAGACTCTGAATCACGAAGTATGGCATCACGAGGTACGGCGCGGCTCGAATAAGAAACCGCGCGGTGTGCACCACCCGTGCATCCTTGGAATGGTCGAGCAAACATTTGCCCTGGCATCGCGCTCAGTGGGCCTTTGGCCGCCAGGCGGGTACAACTCGATGGGCGTTCTCAGCTTAGAGTTTGAGAAACCATCGGTGTACCTTTTCGGGTGGTGGATTAATTTGCCTGAATGCCGATCTTCAAAAATGGTCCATGGGTGACGCGGTCGATTTGGTGCTGTGCGGCAATGCCGCCGTCCAGCGCGTTGAAATAGGCGTCGACCTTGTAACCGAAGCTGAGCTGCAGGCTGGATTCCGCTGGATGCCAGGAAAGCCCGGCGAAGCCACCGACGTTCGGCACCGTCACGGAATTGTCCCGGTCCAATTCCACCACGTAGCCCGTGTCGTAGACGAGTGTGAGATTGGCCTTCTGCCGTCCGAACAGAACCGCTGCGTCCGCGCCCCAGTCGATCGAGAAGCTGCCATTCTCGTCATCTGTCAAAGGAGCCGAAGCCTGCCAAGAGACCATGGGGCCGGCGCCCACGAAGCTGCGTTGCAGGCGCGTGGCGCCGCTGCCCTGGAAATCTTTGGTTGAGGTGTAGAAGGCTGTGTCAGTCCGTGCCGTGAAATGGGCATAGCGGATGCCCGCGCTGAACACCGAGCTTCCTTCATAGCCGAACATGCCCAGGCCGAAATCTTTGCCCACTTGGAAGTCGATGATGGCATGGCTCTCGCGATGGCGTGCAAAGCCGGTGTAATGGCCGGTGCCCGAAGCGGTGGGCTGGGTGAGCTGGGCCACCTCGTCGCGTTGGGCAGTGCGGCCATATTGGATGGCGAGCTTGAAGATCAGATCGCTGTCGGCGGGTTGCAGCTTGACCGCGCCGTCGAAGTCCCAGCTCTGGACCGGGCGGATGGGGAACGCCGCGCCATTGGGTCCTGTGGCGCTGTGCACGCGCTGTACGCTGACCTCTCCGCCTTCACCGCCACCGCCTGGTGCGGCGAAAGGCAGGAACCAGCCGCTCGAGCCACCAGCTTCCATGCCGTACTGCCCGCCGAGCTCGAAATAGAAATGATTGACATCGTCGGCCAATGCGACGGGGGCTGTGGCCACGCTCACCAGCAGAGCGACGGCGGAAACGCTCGCCAGCAAATGCCATCTGACGGCCTGGTTGCGCTGTACCGGAACGAGCTCGCTCATCGAGATTCCTTGCTGCCTTCTGCCCGACATGATCATATCACCTCCGGCCTGTCACCGCGGGACCACGACTGTGCCGGCCGAAAGTTCCCGACCGAAACATTACGGCCACACATAGTCCTGTGGCACTGTAACGACAGGCCCGCCGCGAAGCAGGGTTATGGGGTTTTGTCGTAGCCGGCTGATTGTGGCTACATGTTCTGGCAACGACGCGGAAATATCCAGCCGCCGATGCGACGACGCGACCAGCCACGGTTTTGATACAGTGGCTTACTGATATGGCGACATGAACGTGACCTTGTCCCAGGAGGTGACCCGACACTATTCGCGCGTCGAGCATCGCGCGGATGCCGTCATTCATGTGCTGGGCGTCGTCTTTGCCATCGCAGCAAGCGGCTGGCTGATGTGGAATGTGAACGGACCCGCCATTGTTGCCGCGGTCCTGGTCTATTGTGCGGGATTGTTGGCGATGATTATCGCCTCGGCCGCTTACAATCTGGCGCCGAACGGAACACTGAAAGAAATTCTCCGCCGCTTCGACCATGCCGCGATTTTCGCGATGATCGCTGCGACCTACACGCCCTTCGCCGCTAACAGACTTGGCTATCCGGTGGGCGATATCGTGCTTGCCGCGGTCTGGAGTGCCGCCACAGCCGGTATCGCGCTCAAGATGTTGTTTCCGCGCCGCTTCGAGAAGGTGAGCATCGTGCTCTATCTCGGCATGGGCTGGCTCATCGTCGCCGCGATCAAGCCGCTGGCGGCCTCGATGGCGGCGATCGATTTCTGGCTTCTGATCGCTGGCGGTCTGATCTATTCGGCCGGTGTCGCATTCTACTTGATCGAACGCATCCCCTATCACAAGGCGATCTGGCACAGCTTCGTATTGCTTGCGGCAGTCCTGCACTTTGCCGCCATCGCGATGGAATTTGTAAGGTAGCTATTGGATGTGGGCGTGATCACACCACGCGCAGACGATCAATGTGATAGGGCCATGCCTTTAATCGGGGCAACGAAAAGCCTCTCGACAGGGAAGGCCTGCTTGTATAGCGAGGCGGACGGAGGTGCCCCATGGACAGGCTGATCGCAGGCTATCGCGAATTCATGGCCAAACGCTGGCCGGAGGAGCACGCCCATTACGCCGAGTTGTCCAAGGGACAGAACCCGGACTATCTCGTCATTGCCTGCAGCGACAGTCGGGTTGATCCCGCCACCATTTTCGCAGCCAATCCGGGTGAACTCTTTATCATCCGCAATGTCGCCGCCATCGTGCCGCCCTTCGAGGAGGGCGGTGGCTATCATGGCACCAGCGCTGCCATCGCGTTCGCCGTGCTGCAGCTCAACGTCAAAACCATCGTGGTGATGGGCCACGCCCAATGCGGCGGCGTTGCCGCCGCGCGCGACATGGCGGAAACTGAAGCCACGCCCTTTCTGGGCACGTGGATCAAGCTGCTTGAACCGGCCGCCGACAAATGCCGCGGCCACGGACAACCAGACCTCGAACGCGAAGCGATCAAGCTCTCGCTTGAACGACTTCAGACCTTTCCCTTCATCGTCGAGCGCGTTGGCCGGAAGACGCTTTCACTGGTGGGCGCGCGCTTTGGTATTGCCGACGGCAGGCTCGAATTGCTGAATGCCACGACCGGGAAATTCGAAGAAGTGCCTCCGTGCGAAAGTCGTTTTTGATTCACTTCAATCGAATTCAATCGGCTTTAGAATGAATCCTTGCGTCGCCGCGTTTCGGCGAACACCTCGACCTCGCTTGCGGTTTGCATGCCCAGCGTGCGGCGGATTTCTGCAGAATTGGGTCTGAGGAACGGATTGGTTTTTTTCTCCAGTCTCATCGTTGATGGAATGGTCGGTTCGTTCTTCGCGCGGGCTGCCTCCACTTCGCACATCCGCGACTGCAGCGCCGCATTGCCCGGTTCCAGCCTCAACGCGAAGCGGCCGTTGTTCAGCGTGTATTCGTGGCCGCAATAGATTTTCGTCTCGTCCGCCAATCGCATCAGCTTGGAAAGGCTCGACCACATGGTCGGCGGATCGCCCTCGAACAGTCGCCCGCAGCCCATCGCAAACAGTGTGTCGCCGGTGAACGCGATGTCGCCGAACACAAACGCGATGTGCCCACGCGTATGCGCCGGGATTTCCAAGATGGTCGCGTGATGCGCCCCGAACTGCCACGGTGCGGCCTCGCTGACACCTTCGTCGATGCCGGCAATTCGGTCACGGTCTTTTGCCGGGCCGATCACCTTGGCGCCGAATTCTTCCTTCAGCGTCTGATTGCCGCCGGTGTGGTCCCAATGGTGATGGGTGTTCAGGATATGGGTCAGCTTGAGCCCGGACTTGGCGAGCGCGGCTTTTACCGGCTGCGGTTCGGACGGATCCACCACAGCGCAAAGCCCCGCCTGCTGATCTGTAAGCAGATAGGCATAATTGTCTTTCAGGCAGGGAACCAGGGTGACGGCAAGGCTCATGGGAGCACTCCTTTGCGGGCTAAGCTTAACAACGCATGGACCGGCGGTGTATTGGCAAGTCAGAGAAGAGGCCGGAGCCCATGCACCTCAACGCGCGCAAGCTTGCCGACTTTTATGAAAGCCCGGTGGGCCAGATCGCAAGGCGGATGATCTACCGCCGGTTGCGGCTGATGACACCAGCGCGCCGTCCCACCAATGTGCTGGGTTTTGGGTTCGCGGTTCCCTATCTGCGCCCCCTTTTGAGCGAGGCCCAGCGCGTGGTGGCCTTGATGCCCGCGCAGCAGGGCGTGGTGACGTGGCCTGCGGGACGGCCGCTCTGCGTGCTGGGCGAGGAACTCTCGCTGCCCTTCGCCGATGAAACCTTCGATATGGTCATCATGGTGCACGGGCTGGAGAGCGCGGAATTGGCGCGCCCGCTGATGCGCCAAGTTTGGCGGGTGATGGCGCCGGAAGGCCACCTGCTGCTGGTGGTGCCCAACCGCGCCAGCCTGTGGTCGCAGGTCGAGCGCTCGCCCTTCGCCTATGGCCGCCCGTATCTGCGCGGACAGCTTGAGATGCTGTTGCGCGAATCCATGTTCACGCCACAGCGCTGGGAAAGTGCGCTGTTCTTTCCACCAATGAGGACGCGCCGTTTCATCGGCACCGGCAATGGCTGGGAACGCGCGGGCGCGACCTTGTGGCCGCGCTTCGCTGGCGTGCATCTGGTGGATTCGTCCAAATCGCTGTTCGCGGTGACGCCCGTCTTGGTCTCTGACCGCAAGAGCTCCCTGGCCCGAGCCTGATATTGAAAGCCATGAAACGCATTACCGACTATTCACCGGACTTATAGGGGGCCGACAGTATCGGCCGTTACATCTCCCGCGCCGCATTTCACGGCGGTTCGGGGAGAAGCAAATGCATAACGCAAAAGTCCTTATTCCCGGCCTGGTGATTTCCGTGGCGCTCAGCGGTGCGGCGTTGGCCGCCGACAGCACGACGAGCAGTGCCACCGGCACCCAAGCTGCAAACACTACTTCTTCGACGCCCATCACCGCTGCGCCCGCCAAGACGCATCATCACCACCACAAGAAGAAGAGCGATGACACCACGTCCGGCTCTTCCGGGACGACGGGCTCGGGCGGTCAGTAACGCCGCATTGCCCTTCTGACGGCACCGGCTGCGGGCGTACGCGGTCGGTGCCGTTTTTTTGTGCTTTTTTTCCGTACGCGGCAACAAAGCTGAGGGTTGTGTGAAGCGATGGCTTCTCCGCATAGGCGTCTTGCACTCAGCGCAACGCTTTCGAAATTCGCGATGTTTCCTGATCTATTCTCATGTTGCCCATTCGACCTCACATTTAAGTGACCTGCGCAATCATGTTCCCGCTTCCTTCTTGGGCTATCGCTCTTATTTGCGGGGTCACCGGCGGCTTGCCGGAAGACCGCAAAGATGGAGGGAATCCATGTCACATTCGAAAATATTAACCGCTATGCTGATCGCCGGCACCGCCATGGTGTTCGGCGCCGGCGCCTACGCCAGCGAAACGCCCAGTGTTTCGGGCTGTCTGAAGATATCCAAGCAGGTCAAGGACGCGCTCGAAACCCATCAGCAAGGTTCGACTTATGATGCCGCCAAGGCAGAGCAGAAATCGGGCAATGAATTCTGCACCAATGGCCTCTACAAATCCGGCATTGCCCATTACGAAGCCGCGCTGAAGATCGTCGGCGCCAGCGCCAGTTCGTCGTTGCGCTGACTTGGCTCACGGGTTGGACGCAGTCTTCGCTCTCAGGAAGAAGATGGCGCCCTCCGCAAGAAGATTGGGACCCCAGGCATGGGCGCGCATCGCCTGGGTGTGCCCGTCTTCCCTAAGCGCCAGCGCGCTTTGCACCATGCCGCCTGCCTCATCTACCAGCGTCACGAAATCGGCAATGGTGCAGAGATGGATGTTGGGCGTGTCGTACCAGGAATAATCCAGCGTCTTGGTGCTGCGGCATGCGTCCGTTGGCAAGCAGCGAAAGCCGCACGCGCCAATGGCCGAAATTGGGAAACGACACTGCCGTCCGCTTGCCGATGCGCAACAGATGCCAAAGCACCGTGCTTGGGCGTTCGCGTGGCCTGGATGGTCTGGCTCAGGATCACGACATCGAACACCTGCGCGGGATATTCGCACCAGATCGGTGTCGGCGTCGCCCTGCACCACCGAAAGTCCGCGCGCCACGCAGGCATTGACATTCTGCTGCGAAAGTTCGATGCCGCGCCCGTCCACATTCTTGGTCGCGCACCAGATGTTCCAGCAGCGCGCCGTCGCCGCAGCCGACATCCAGCACCCGCGCGCCGTGCGGAATCATCTTCGGCGATGGCCGCCAGATCGGGGCGAAGGATAGCTCATTTCACGCCACGGCTGCGCCGCGACGGAATTGAGGAAGCCGCGCACGGTCGCGAACATTTCCGGCTCGTCGAGCAGGAAGGCGTCATGGCCGCTTGTCGGTCTCGATCTCGACAAAACTCACATTGGCCGCCACCGCGTTCAGCGCATGGGCGATGCGCTTGTTCTCCGACGGTGGGAAACAGCCAGTCGCTGGTGAAGGAGATGATGCAGAAGCGCGTCTTGCGTGTCGCGGAAGGCTTCCGCCAGCACGCCGCCATAATCCGCCGCCAGATCGAAATAATCCATCGCGCGGGTGATGTAGAGATAGGAATTGGCGTCGAAGCGGTCGACGAAACGTCATGCCCTGATGATGCAGATAGGATTCGATCTGGAAATCCGGCGCGAAGCTGAACGACAGCGCGTCGCGGTTCTGCAGGTTGCGGCCGAATTTCCGCTGCAGCGCCGCTTCCGAAAGATAGGTGATGTGCGCGGCCATGCGCGCCACCGCCAGGCCCTTGGACGGGCTGTGTGCCGTGCGAGCTGATATTCGCCGCCCTTCCAGTCGGGATCGGCCATGATCGCCTGGCGGCCGACTTCGTGGAAGGCGATGTTCTGCGCGGAATGGCGCGCGGCGCAGGCGATCGGCACGGCCGAGCGCACGCGCTCGGGATAGCTACGCCGCCCATTGCAGCACCTGCATGCCGCCCATCGAGCCGCCGATCACGCACAGCAATTTCTCGATGCCCAGCGCGTCGAGCAGCATCGCCTGCGCCCGCACCATGTCGCGGATGGTGACCAGCGGGAAATGCAAGTCCGAAGGCTTGCCGGTCGCCGGATCGATCTCGGCCGGCCCGGTCGTGCCCATGCAGCCGCCGATGACATTGGCGCAGATGACGAAGAAGCGGTCGGTGTCGATCGGCTTGCCCGGCCCCACCATGGTGTTCCACCAGCCGGGCTTGCCGGTGACGGGATGGTCGGCTCGCCACGAACTGGTCGCCGGTCAGCGCATGGCAGACCAGCACGGCATTGCTTTTGCGCGGCGTTGAGCGTGCCATAGGTCATATAGGCGACGGTGAAAGGCGACGAGCTCACGGCCGCATCCAGCGTCAGCGGCTGGTCTGCGCCAAAGCTGACGGCCTGGCCCGAATCGGCTCGGGCGCCGCGACGGGACGCAAGAATTGCGGATTGGCGGCTTCGGCCATGCTCTCAACTCGCTTCCGAACCCAACGGAGCGCGTTTGCTAAGGCGCGTAGTGCCCCCCTGTCAACGAAGCGCCTGTTGCTGTTTTGCTTTTGGCGGGCCCGGCCCTTATCAATGCGCCCCCGAAATTCGGAGCCTGACAGCCATGACTGCGCAGCCGCCGCCCACGCCCAAGCCCGGCATTCTTGACATCGCGCCCTATGTCGGCGGGCGCGCGCATGCGCCGGGCGCCAAGAGGTGTTCAAGCTGTCCTCCAACGAATCGCGCGCTGGGACCGAGCCCCAAGGCGCTGGGGCCTTCACCGCGGCTGCGCAGATCGCTTGACCTCTATCCCGAAGGCAGCGCGCGCATCCTGCGCGAGGCCATCGGCGAGACTTATGGTCTGGATCCGGCGCGCATCGTGCTGCGGCGACGGCTCGGATGCATTGCTGACCATGCTGGCCAATGCCTATCTGCGCCCGGGCGACGAAGTGCTGTTCAGCGAGCACGCCTTTCTCGTCTACAAGATCGCCACCCTGGCCAACAGCGCCGTGCCGGTGGTCGTGCCGGAGAAGAATCTGCGCATCGATGTGGACGCGATGCTTGGCAGCGGTCACGCCGAAGACGCGCATGGTCTATCTCGCCAATCCCAACAATCCGACCGGCACCTATCTGACCAGCGAAGAAATGCGCCGTCTGCATGCGGGCTTGCCGCCGTGCTGTGCTGCTCGTGATCGATGCCGCCTATAGCGAATATGTCCGCGCGCAATGATTACGAAGCGGGCATCGAGATGGTGGCGCGAATTCGACAATGTGGTGATGACGCGCACTTTCTCCAAAATCTACGGCCTGGCGGGCCTGCGCGTCGGCTGGGCGTTTTGTCCGGCAGCGGTCGCCGACGTGCTCAATCGCATCCGCGGGCCCTTCAACGTTTCTGTTCCCGCGCAGCAGCGGCGGCGGCCGCGCTGAAGGACCGCGCGCATGTCGAAGACGCCGTTGCCCACAACGAACAATGGCGCGCTGGCTGACCGAGGAAATCCGCAAGCTCGGCCTGCGCGTGGATGACTAGCGTGGGCAATTTCGTGCTGATCCATTTTCCGCAACAGGACGGACAGACCGCGCAAGATGCCGATGCGTTCCTCATGCGCGCGCGGTATTGATCCTGCGCGGCGTCGGCAATTACGGCCTGCCCGATTGCCTGCGCCTGACGGTCGGCACCGGCAGACGCCAATCAGGCGCGCGCTCGCGGCGCTCACCGAATTCATGAGGCCGCATGACGATGATTCGAACCGCTGTTCAACAAGGTCGCCCTCATCGGCATGGGCCTGATCGGCTCCTCCATGGCCCATGCGATGCGCCGCGCAGGTCTTGCCGCGCACATCGCCGGCTATGCGCCGTCGCGCGGAAACGCTCGATGGCGCGCGCAAAGTCGGCTTTGCCGATTCGCTGCACGCACGATCCCGGCTCGGCTGTGCGCGGATGCCGATCTGGTGATGCTCGCGCACGCCGGTCGGCAGCTTCGGCGCGCTGGCAAAGGACATCGCGCCGCATCTGAAACCGGGCGCCATCGTGACCGATGTGGGCTCGGTCAAGACGCGCGGTGGTGCGCGACGTCGGCCCGCACATGCCCGAAGGCGTGCATTTCATTCCGGCCCATCCCATCGCCGGCACCGAACAATCCGGCCCCGAAGCGGGCTTCGCCGAACCTGTTCGACGGCCGCTGGTGCATCCTCACGCCGCCGCCCGGCACCGATCCGGAGGCGGTCGAGAAGCTCGAAGAATTTCTGGCAGCGCTGCGGCAGCCAGGTCGATGTGATGGATGCCGCAGCCATCACGATCTGGTGCTGGCCATCACCAGCCACGTGCCGCATCTGATCGCCTACAACATCGTGGGCACGGCCGCATGATCTGGAAACGGTCACCGAAAGCGAAGTGATCAAATATTCCGCCGGCGGCTTTCGCGATTTCACCCGCATCGCGGCGTCCGATCCCACCATGTGGCGCGATGTCTTCCTCAACAATCGCGAGGCGGTGCTGGAAGTGCTGGGCCGCTTCAACGAAGATCTGAGCGCATTGCAGCGCGCGATGCGCTGGCGGCGACGGCGACACGCTGTTCAATCTTTTCACCCGCACCCGCGCCATCCGCCGCAGCATCGTGGACGCAGGCCAGGACAGCGCCGACCCAAATTTCGGCCGCAACAACAAGGGCCTTAATAAAGCGGCCCGGTCGCGATCTGCGAGAGCCCGAAGATTTCTTTGGACAATTTTCCTGTCAACCGGTGTTGTGCATCAAGCGATCACATCGGTTTTGGCCTCGATGGTCGCGGTTCCATCCTTTGACTGCACGTCGACAAGTTCGATCCGGCCTTCGGCGTTGCGCCAGGCTTCGGCAGCGGCGCGCCATTCCGCATCGCCCGACAGCAACCCCTTAAGGATTGTGCGACCGTGATGCGCGAATCGATCTTGGCGTAGAGCAATCGGTTTGTGTCGCAAGGCGTCGACAGGTTTTCGCTCAATGCGACGAGGTCGATGGCATCGTAAGGCTGGATCGCGGCGCAGGTGGATTTGTGCGACCGCGGTGAACCGAGCCGTCAGCTTCTTGCCGAAGCGAGCGCCACCAGTATCGAGGTCGAAACGCGAAAGCCTTGCCTGCGTCGATGAGCGCGTGGCGCGCAATGCTACCGGGCAGGAAGACGAAAGCCTGCGCTTTGCCACTGTCCGCCGTCCAGGCAAAGGGTCTGCTGCCCGCCGGCTTCGAACACGGTCTTGACGTCGGCCATAGGTCAGCCGGTGCAGCGCGAATTCTTCAGCCTGCCACTGAAACGGCCGTGCGGCCCTGCAACCGAAATCCGGAAATCCCTGAACATCGTGTCGAGACGGAAGGGAAAGCCGGCGATGGTCTGACTGCGAACCAGAATGAAGATCACGCCGGGCATGATCTCGTGGCCGTTCAGCGCGTCGAGCTTCCTGGTCCAGGCGCCGGCCGCCCGCCACCATAGAGCCATCACCGCGACGGCAAGGCAGACGAATAGCGCAAACGGGGCATAAAGAAAGAACCGGCTGGAATAGCGCATAGGCAAGGGGTGCTGCGGGGAGAGATCAACCGCAGCGAGAATAGCCGCAAGACAGGCAAGAGTCGCAGCCTTCCAGCTTCACAAAGCTGGCGTCGCCGCAGCGCGGACAGAAGCGCGCCGGCGCGCCTTCCGCCGCGATGGCGACGGCGCGGCGCTCCTCGCGCGGTACCGCAGTTTCGCGTGGCGTCATAAAGCCGATCGCGACCATATGGCGCTCGATCACCTCGCCGATGGCGGCCAGAAGCGAGGGCACATAACGCCCGCCCATCCATTGGCCGCCGCGCGGATCGAACATCGCCTTCAATTCGTCCACCACGAAGGAGACATCGCCGCCGCGCCGGAACACCGCGCGATCATGCGCGTCAGCGCCAGCGCCCAGGCATAGGCCTCCATGTTCTTGGAGTTGATGAAGATCTCGAAGGGCCGCCTGCGCCCGTCCTTCTCGATGTCGTTGATGGTGATGTAGAAGGCGTGATCGCTTTCCAGCCATTTGATCTTGTAGGTGCTGGCCCAGCAGCAGCTTCCGGCCGGTCCAGCGGCCGGGTCATATAGACGACGCCGCCGTGCGCTGCGCGGCAACGCGCAGCGGCAAGATCCGGCTCGTCGGTGTCGGCTGCGAGAAGGCGGCGGTTTGTGCTCTTCGAGCGTTTCGAGCACCGCCCCGGTCACGTCATTGGGGCGATAGGTGGTGCAGCCCTTGCAGCCGCTTTCATAGGCCTTGAGATAGACATCTTTGAAAGCCTCGAACGAAATGCTCGCGGGCACATTGATGGTCTTGGAGATCGCGCTGTCGATATGCTTCTGCGCCGCCGCCTGCACCGCCAGATGATCGTCAGGCGAAAGCGTCTTGGCGTTGACGAAATAATCGGGCAGCGGCGCGTCTTCGCCGAAACGCGCGCGGAAGGCGCGCCAGGCATAATCGCTCACCTTTTCCTCGCTGCGCGTGCCATCGGGCTGCAGCACGCTTGCGCGTATAACTGAAGGCGAACACCGGCTCGATGCCGCTCGACACATTGCCGGCGAACAGCGAGATCGTGCCGGTCGGCGCGATGGAGGTGACAAGCGCGTTGCGGATGCCGTGGGCGGCGATCTTGTCGCGAATAGCTTGCGGCAGGCGTTGCACGAAAGGCCGTGCGAGGAATTGCTCGCGGTCGAACAGCGGGAATGCGCCTTTTTCCTGCGCGATGTCGGCAGAGGCGCCGTAGGCTGCCTGCGACAGCACCGAAAGCCAGCGGTCGATCAGCTCTAGGCTCTGCGGCGAGCCATAACGTGCGCGGCAGAAGATCAGCGCATCGCCAAGCCCCGTCACGCCCAGTCCGATGCGCCGCTTGGCCAGCGCCTCGGCGCGCTGGGCGGGCAGCGGAAAGCGCGAAACATCGATCACATTGTCGAGCATCCGCACCGCGGTGCGCGCCAGCCACGCAAGCTCGGCTTCGTCGAGTGCTGCGGTGTCATCGAACGGATTCTTCACCAGTTTCGCAAGATTGATCGAACCCAGCAGACACGCGCCGTAAGGCGGCAGGGGCTGCTCGCCGCAATTGTGCGCCCACAAGCCATTGGCATCGAAGGCGTTAAGACCCGCAATGGCGGCGTCGAAAACCTCGGCAGGACTGGCCTCGTCCACCGACTGTACCGTCGCGCAGAAAAATTCGCGGTTGGATGCGCAACGATGCTGCGCGAGCAAGCCGTCTAGACATGCTGCTTTGGCCGTGTCCGAAAAGCCCACGCGGTCGCGATAGGCCAACAGATTATCTACGTCTACCACCAGCTCATGCTGGACGCACATAGGATAGGATTTGCCGTCACCCGTGATGTCGGGCAGGGCAACGAACCCTTCGGGCCCGCGCCGCCGGCAAATCGTGCTGACGACCCCAAGCCTGAGAAGCATGCGTTGGGCGGCTGCAAGCACGGCGAGATCATCGTGCGCTAGGCGCACGCTCGCATTTTTGATCTGGTGTCCCTGCACGTGGGCGTCCGTATCGAACAGCCCGCGCAGCACCGCCGCTTGAAAGGCGCTGGACCGCCTCTCCATCGCCGGGGTGATCTGCTCGTTGCCGGGCGATAGGCCGAGATCTTGTGCGAGATGGTGCAGCGCGCTCAGGCTCAGGCGATATTCGCCGTGTCCGGGAATTTCCATCCAGCCGGTGAAACCCGAACGATGCGGCAGCAGCGACGCGGCGGCATGAGCTGCCTCCATCACTGCGCGAATGCCGGGGTGCTCGTCTTGGCCGTTGACGATTTTCCGTCCGGGCCATGCCGAAAGCACGGCCTCGTCGGTGTTGAGCGTACCCTCGCCGATCAGCAGGCCAAGCAGATAGCCCTGCGCATCGTCTTGCGTACGTGCGTGCGGCGCACCCCAAATGGCCGCTGCTCGATGATCATGAAGCAGCACCTCGTCGCCGATGCGCAACGATCCGGCTTGCGCCCATTGCCAATCGCAGGACCAATGCGTGCGGCGGGTGATTTTGCGGATACGGTGATCGGGCGTGGCGCGCAACCCATAGCCCTCGCGCGTCTGCAACCGGACTGTGGGCTTTACGCCTTGTGAGAAGAAGCCACGGCTATCGCTTGGCCATGCCCGGCCGTTTGCGACTGCGCTGAATGGTTTGCCGACCAGTTCAGCGATCTGCCTGGGGCCTTCGGTGGTGTGGATCCAGCTGTCGGCGGTGAGACACGGATTGGTCGCGCGGATCGTTTCGCAATAGGCAAGATTGTTTTCGCGATTGATGCGGTCGATGAAGATCACGCCCGGCTCGGCGGCGTCATAGGTCGCACGCATGATCCTGTCCCATAATTCGCGGGCGCGTAGCGTCTTGTAGATTTTGCCGGCGAAGATCAGGTCCCAGTTTGCGTCGGCTTTCACCGCGTCCATGAAGGCATCGGTCGCAAGCACCGAAAGATTGAACATCGAAAGCCGCCCCGCCTGACGCTTGGCCTCGATGAAGAGTTCGATGTCGGGATGATCGCAGGACAGCGTCGCCATCATCGCGCCGCGGCGCGAACCCGCCGACATGATCGTGCGGCACATCGCGTCCCACACGTCCATGAACGAGACAGGCCCCGAGGCATCCGCGCCCACGCCTGCAACCGGCGCGCCTTTCGGACGCAATGTCGAAAAATCGTAACCGATGCCGCCGCCCTGCTGCAGCGTCAGCGCGGCTTCGCGCAAATGCGAAAAGATGCCGTCCATGGAATCGTCGATCGGGCCCATCACGAAACAATTGAACAGCGTCACGTTGCGTCCGGTGCCTGCACCCGCAAGGATACGTCCCGCTGGCAGGAAGCGATGGCCGGTCAGGGCCTGCGCAAAACTTTGCGCCCAGAGCCGACGCTGCTCGGGAGCTTCGGCCTGGGCTGTGGCCAGTGCCACACGCGACCAGCTTTCGGCCACGTCCTTTTCCAGCGGCGTGCCATCGGGCGCTTTCAGCCGGTATTTCATGTCCCAGATTTGGCGGGAAATGTCGTTCATCGTCCTAGCATTCCGCCAAATGCCTTCATCCACGTTTGCGTTTGTCGATTTTCCCCAAAGGGCAGTGCCAACCCTGCCTCTGTCCGAAAATCCAGCTCCAAAATATAGAGCCTAAAAGGCCGAAAAACAAGATTGTGTTCTCTTATTGTTCTGACTTGCTCAACCTTTGGCGGACAAGGCCGAGCGACCCTCTTCGACCAGTTTGGCGGTGGTGCTTTCGATCCGGCTTTCGAGGGTGGCCATAAAGTCGACCCGCTTCAGTCCTGGCGGGATAAAGGCCAGGAAATCCACCACGATCCTGCCGGGTTTTTTCAGAAAGCCGCCGGGCCCCGTCCAAAACAGACCGGAGTTGAGCGCGATGGGCAGGCATGCCGTGCCGAGTTGGCCGTAAAGGCCCGCGACGCCGGACTTGTAGTCGGCAGGCGCGCCCGGTTTCTTGCGCGTGCCTTCGGGAAAGATGAGCACGCAGCGCCCTTGTGCGATCACGGCTTTGGAATCCGCTGCCATCTTGCGCAAAGCGCTGGCTTTGCCCTCGCGGTCGATGGAGATCATTCCAGCCTTGCGCAGATACCAGCCATAGAACGGGATGAACCCCAGTTCGCGCTTGAAAACGATCGCAGGCATGTTGAGCAGCGCATAAAGCGCGATCGTGTCCCACATGCTCATATGCTTGGCGGCCGCGAGCACGGGTTGGCGCGGAATTTCGCCGCGCACGGCATAGCCGAGGCCTGCGAAGATTTTCAGTCCCCAAATGACGCTTTGACACCAGAACTTGGCGCCCCGGCGCATCGCGCCCGACGGCAACAGCAGCAACGGCAAATAGAGCAAAGCCAACACCGTGGATGCGGTAGCGAACCACAGGAAAAACAGCGTGGAGCGCAAGAGCAACAGAGGCGTCATCCCGGCGCCTGCGTGCGATGATCGAATTTGCGCAAGACCGGCTCAGTCACCGAGATCATCGCCGTGCTCGCCAGATATTTCGCATATTCGCCGTTGATGAGACGCAATGTGTGCGGGTTGCGCCACCAATGCACGAAGTCGATGTCTTCTGGCTTCACCGGATAGGGTTCGAGCGCAACCCCGGGCATGGCGGCGGAGAATTCCGTGAGCGTGCGCGGCATGTGGTAGTTTGCGGTCACCACGATCAGGCTTTTGTAATTGTGCGCGCGAGCCCATTGGGCAGTTTCCTGCGCATTGCCATGGGTATCGGCGGCCATGAAGCCGAGATCAGCGCAGCAATCGAATTTGCGCCGTCCGTGCGCCAGACGCTTGAGATCGGATTTGGTGGCGGAGAGACCAACTCCGGTGATGAGCAGCCGCTTGCCCAACCCCTGCTCCAGCAGCGCCGCAGCGCGGTCCACGCGCAATTCGCCGCCGGTCAGCGCCACGATGGCATCGGCGCGTTCTGGTTTGCGCGGGTCTTTGCGCACCTCCATCACGAACAGCAGAAGTCCCGCCACATAGGCGATGGTTCCCAGGATGGCGAGCGAGAACAGCGTGCGCATTCAATAAATCTTCCTGAGCGCCGCCATCACCGAAAGCCGCGCAGTGGCCCAGGCAATCAGGCTCGATCCGATGGGCACGCCAACCAGCCACAACGCTTCCAACGGTTTCAGCGACAAGGGCGGCAGAAAGGGCACGGCTTCATAGCCTGCCATCTCCAATCCGCCCGCCGCCACGAACATGATGGCCGCAAGCCCTGCGCCGATCGCAGACGCGACAAGCGCGGAGAGAAAATAATGGCGTTCGAAAGCGCGGCTGATGAAAGTTGGATGCGCGCCCATCTGATGCAGTAATTCGACGATCTCGTGATGGGCCTGGAGCCCTGCGCGCGTCGCAAACGTCACCGCGGCGGCGGTGGCGACCGCGATCATCAGCAATATTGCATACCCTGACCATATCACGGCATTGGCCATCCCCTTCAGCCGCTGGATCCATCGGCTATGGTCGTCGAGCATCATATCGGGGACTGCGGCTTTGAGATTCTTTTCAAGCCGCGGTAGGTCGACCTGCGCGCCCGGTGTGATCTTGGCGTCGATCAATTGTGGCAGCGGTAGATCAGCGACCATCGCATCTGCGCCGAGCCAGGGCTCGACGAGCTTCAGCGCATCCTCGCGCGACACCGGGGTCACCAGCGCGATGCCAGGAGTTCTGTTGAGCACGGCGATGGCGGCGGCAGATTCTTGCTTGAGTGCGGGTTCGGCGGGGCCGGTAAGCGGCGGCAGAAGTTGAACGGTCACTTGTCCGGCCAGTCCCGAGCGCCAGCCTTGGGCTGCGCGATCTGCGACCAGCGAGGCACCGAGCGCAAGTGCTGCCAGAAATGCCATCACGGCGATCACCACTTCGAGCGGGGCCGCGCCCTGGTCACGCGGAAGGATGCGTAAGGAGGGCGACGTCATAGCCGCGCCTGGGGCATTTCGACCAGCCGTCCGTCCACCAGCCGCATTTCTCGGGCGCGCACGCGTTCGATCAGGGCGCGGTCATGGGTGGCGATGAGGACGGTGGTGCCCAACCGGTTCAGCTCGGCGAAGAGCCGAATTAGCCTTGCTCCGATTTCGGCGTCGACGTTGCCGGTGGGCTCGTCGGCCACCAGCAGGTCCGGCCGAGCCACCACGGCGCGGGCAATCGCCACGCGCTGCTGCTCGCCGCCCGACAGCGTGTGAGGCTTGGCGTCCATCCGGTCACCGAGGCCGACCCAGGAAAGCAGCTCTTCCACATCTTGCGCATATTGCCCCTCGCGGCGACCGGCGAGCTTGAGGGGCATGGCCACGTTGTCGAAAGCCGAGAGGTGGTCGAACAGCCGGAAATCTTGGAACACCACCCCGATTCGGCGGCGAAGGGGAGGGAAATCCTGCCGGCGTGTGGTTGCCAAGTCACGCCCAAACAGCGAAATGAGGCCCCGACAGGGGGGCTCGGCGAGGAAGATCAGCTTGAGCAGGGTGGTCTTACCCGCCCCCGAAAGCCCGGTCAGGAAGGTAAAAGAGCCCGGATCCAGCCGGAAACTGACATCGCGCAGGACTTCCGGCCCCAAGCCGTAACGCATTCCGACATTTTCGAAGCGAACCATGATTCGGAAAATAGCGGGGGGCCAGCACGGTTACCATGATCGTAACCAACGCTGTGCTTTGCTTGCGGGGTTCGCTTTGCTCCGCCTATTTTCAGGACGATACGGCACACGATTACCATGATCTTAACCTGCCCCAATTGCGCCACCCGCTACGAAGCCGACGCGGCCAAATTCCTGCCCGACGGGCGCAAGGTGCGCTGCGCCAAATGTGGCCACACGTGGCATCAAGTCGTCCCTGCTCCCGAAGCGATAGCGGGAACGGCGGCTGATCAAGCCGTGCTCGAGGCGCCGGCGTTGTCCGTGCAAGCGCCGCCCAAAGTGGTGCCGGATGGACCCAGCGTGGCCGAGGTGCGCAGCGCAGTCGTCGACAAACAGAAAGCCGGCACAGGCTGGCGTGCAGGCGCGCTCACCGGATGGGCCGCGTTGATCGTGGTGCTGGCGCTGTTGAGTTGGACGGCAGTCAAATTTCGCCAGGAGATCGTTTCGATCTGGCCGCAGACCGCCACCTTCTATGCTGCGGTCGGTATGGATGTGAATTCGGTAGGGCTTGCCTTCCAGGACGTCAGCTATCGCGTGACCAGCGAGGATGACCAGCCGATCCTGCATATCAAGGGCACTATCATCAACATCACCCAGCGCGAACTCGCCGTGCCGCAGATCCATGCAGCCCTCACCGATGAAGACAGGCGCGATCTCTTCGACTGGAAAATCGATCCGGGCGCCAGGAATCTTTCCCCCGGCAAGACCACCACTTTTTCGGCCCGTGTGCCAAGCCCGCCTTCGGGCGCGCGCCATGTGGACTTGAAATTCGTCAAAGGCTGATTGTGAACACACCTCATCAGCTTCTGGTCAGCGAAACCGAGATTTTCCAGCGCATGGCGACGCTCGCCGACGAGATCGTCGCGGCACCGCGCAAGCCTGATATGGCGGCCGTGGTGCTGGTGGGCGGGTTCATGTTCGCGTCCGATCTGTTGCGCGCGCTCTCGCGGCGCGGCCTGCAACTGCCGACCGAATTCTTCTGGCTACGCTCCTATGCTGGTGCGCGCGAAGGCTCGCGCGAAATTTCGGTGATGATTGGTCCCACCGCAAGGGTACGCGGCCAGAGCGTGCTTCTGCTCGACGCCATTCTTGATCGCGGCCGCACACTCACCAAAGCCGCCGACCTGTTGCGCGAACAAGGTGCCACCGCGGTGCTCTCCGCGGTGATGGTCGATCGCGACCGCCGCGATGCCGAGACGCGCGCCGACTACGCCGCGTTCACCGGCCTCGAAGGCTTTCTGATCGGCTACGGCATGGACGACGCGGGCCAATATCGAGGCCTTCCCTATATCGCGCGCGTGGATTGAGTGGGACGATCCTTGGGGCTGTCGCGCAACGCGAGAAGATGGTTTCGCGGACAACGCATCTGCGGTCAAAATTCTTTTAGCAACCTGTCGATATAATCGAGTTCTTCCTTCGGGCGGCCGCGTTCGGCGGCGCGCCGACGCAATTCCTTCAAAATGGAACGCGCACGCTCGAGCGTCATCTGATCGGGCACTTTGACGTTGTTGCCGAAGGTCGGGCCAGTACCGCCCTCATCGCGGCCGAGCGGGTCTTCCTGGCCTTCGCGTCCGGGGCCACCCGGGCTTGAGCGGTTCATCAGCGTTTTGGCCAATTGATCGGCGCTGCTGCGCAGCGCGTCGAGCGCGTTTTTCTCGCTACCCGCCGCATTGTCGAGATCCTTGCCACTGAGCTGGTTCTGGGCGTTGCCCATGGAATTTCCGGCACGGCCAAGATTGTCGGGCGTGGTCTGCTTCTGATTGCCGAGGCCCCTCTCGATCTCTTTCAGCGCTTGGCGCAACGCGCCCTGCTTCTGCGCAAGTTCTTTCGAACCGCCGTCTTTGGGATCGCCCGCGCCTTCCTGTTCGCGCAAGGTCTTGTCGAGCAGTGAGCGTTGCTTACCCATCAGATCGCCGAGCTTGCCGATGGCGTCCGACAGCGTCTTGTCTTGGGGCGACTGTCCCTTGCCGCCACCTGTGCCGGCCGTCATCTGCATGTTTTCGACCATGTCCTGCAGCATGGCGAGCATCTGGGCCGCCTGATCGCGCGAGCCCGTCTGCGCCAATTGCTGGATCGTCTTGAGCAACGTCTCCAAGTCTTGCTGGCTTAGCACTTTCGCATTTGGGGCGGGCGGGCCTGCGCCCGGCTGCGCGTTCTGCGCCATGAATCGCATGTAGCGCTGCAGTGCCTCGCGATAACGTTCAAGCAGTGCATCTATCTCGTCCTGTGGCGCGCCGCGCGCCAAAGCCTCGGTCAGCGCCTGCTGCAAGCGGCGCAGTTCGGCGGCGGCAAACGAAAGTTCGCCCTGCTCGATGGCAAGTGCGCTCTGCCACAGAATGCTTTCGGCGCGCTGAAAATCTTCGACATGGTTTGCCGTCTTGGTCGCCCAGCGCGCCGCGCGGATGGCGAGATAGACGCCGGCGTTGCCCTGATAGAAATGATCTGGCGCCAGCGTGAGCGCGTCCAGAGCAAGCGCCACTTTGTCTTGCGCCTTGTTTTCGCCGCTCGCCAAATTCTGCCGCTGTTCGATCAACGCGCGCGCCAGCGGATTGGTGAAGAGCCGGGCGGGCAATTTGAATCGCGCAGGCTTGCTGCGTCCGGTATGGCCTGCGCCATCGCGGGCTTCGAGCACAATGTCCACCACAAGTCCCGCGTAAGGATGATCGGTGAGATCACGGAACACAGTTTGAGACAGCGTTTTGGCAGACGTATCGGTAAGCGGCAGATCGATACTAAGCGGTTTGGCTCTGCGCCCGACCGGGGTGATGATCGCACGCGCCCCCACCACGCCGTAGTCATCGCTTGCGGTGAAGGAGAGTTTGAGCGCGTTCTGTGCCGTCTTGCTGGGCGGGCTTGCAAACGCGATCACGGGCGCCTGGTCCGGCACGATCCTTATTTGCCATGCGCCGATGCCAAGTCCGTCCGCGCGCACACGCAGATCGGAGGTTTTTGCAAGCTTCGCCACCATGGCGTATTCGCCGGCCTTGCCGTCGAAGCCCGCGTTTTGCGCAGGCTCCGGATCGATGGCCGCGCGCGGGCGTGTGGCTGCATTGTGAACGCGCAGATGCACCAGCGAATTTTCGGGAACGGTGAATGTTCTGTTGGCTTGTGTCAGATAGATCGGCGCTTGGCCTGTGTAGGCAGGTGGGTCGATCCATGCATCGAGGGTGGGAAGGGCTGCGCCGCTGAAGGTGCGCGGTGCAAGTGCCGCGCTCAGCCGATTGCTCCAATCACTGCCAGCAACGAAGAACCCGCCGATCAAAAGCGCAAATGCGGCAAAACGCAGGCCATAAGGATCACGCTGCCCTAGGCCCGGTTTGGGCGCATTGAGTTTCAGCGTGCCGAAGCTGGCGCGCATCCGTGTGATATGGGCAGCCCACAATTCCTCCGCCCATGCATCGCCTTGGCCCACACCGAGGGTGTCCTGGCTTTCGCTGACAGGACGATGGACGAGCGTGTTGTCGCGTTCCAACCTGCGCGCGCCATCGCTCCAGCGCGGCAAGGCAAACTGCGCAAAGCCCCCATAAAGGGCAAGCGCCAGCGCAAACAAGGTCAGCGCAAGAACAATGGCGTGCAACCAGCCCGGCAGGATGGTGAACAGGCCGAACAGGGCGGCGGCGGCAAATCCGGCGGTGATGGTGCTGGCTGGCCACAATCCGCGCCACACGCGTTCCCACAGCAACACGGCGCGCGCAAGCACGATCCGCCGCCAAACGCGGTTGTTAGAGCCAGTCTGGGAGTCGTTCCTGCTCAATGAGCGCTTCATAACTCAGTCGCGGCCGCACAATACTCCACCTGTCGCCCTTCACGAGCACTTCGGGCGCGGGCGGACGGGCATTGTAGGCCGAAGACATCACCGCGCCATAGGCGCCCGCCGTCAGGATTCGCCACAAGATCGCCCGATTTCAACCGCGGTAAGGCGCGCGCACTGGCGAAAAGGTCGGAGGTTTCGCAAACCGGCCCCACGACATCGTAAACCTCGTGCGGCGCGCCCGGAGGGGTTTCGGCGATAGGCACGATTTCGTGATGGGCGTCGTAGAGCGCAGGCCGGATCAGATCGTTCATGCCGGCATCCATAATGAGAAAGTGCTTGGCTTCGCCGCGCTTCACATAAATTACTTTGGACACAAGCACGCCGGCATTGGCCGCGATCAGCCGCCCAGGCTCGAAGATCAAACGGGCGCCGATGCCTTTGGTGATCTTGGCCACCATCGCGCCGTAAGCGGCGGGATCAGGCGGAGGATCGTTGTTGTTGCGATAGGGCACACCCAATCCGCCGCCTAGATCCACACGCGAAATCGCATGGCCGTCGGCGCGCAGCACCCCCACAAGCTCCATCACGCGCGCGAAAGCGGCTTCGAATGGCGCAAGCTCGGTGATCTGGCTGCCGATATGGACGTCGACGCCGACGATTTCGATGCCTTTGAGTTTGGCTGCCGCCCCATAGGCCTGCGCGCGCCTGCGTCCAGGGAATGCCGAATTTGGTTTCGGCAGTGCCGGTGGTGATCTTGGCGTGGGTCTTGGCATCGACATCGGGATTGACGCGCAATGGTGACGGGCGCGCTGTAGGCTGCGCGATAGCGCCACCTCGTTCAGCGCCTCGAGTTCGGGCTCGCTTTCGACATTGAACTGGTAGATGCCTTCGTCAAGCGCAAAGCCGCATCTCTTCGCGCGTCTTGCCCACGCCGGAAAACACGATTCTGTTTGCCGGAATTGCCGCTGCGCGCGCTTTCTGCAAGCTCGCCCGCCGACACGACATCGGCGCCCGCGCCCAAGGTTTGCCGAGCGTTTTCAGCACCGCGAGTTGCCATTCGCCTTGACGGAGAACGCAACCAGCGTGTCCTTCGGCAAGTGCAGCCGCAAACACGCGATAATGCCGTTCGAGCGTCGCGCGTCGAATAGCAATAGAAGGGCGTGCCGACTTCGCGCGCAAGTGCGGCAAGGCTGACGTCTTCGGCGTGCAGCACGCCGTTCTTATAGCCAAAATGATTCATCTGTCCGATGGGCTGTGGCGGGCGCGAGGGATCGTGCTGGCCTTTGGGCGTCGGTTTGCCGTCGGGCTTGGCGAGATCGCTTTTCACGCCGCAGGCGGTGATGCCCAACGTGAGCAGCAAGACGAGAAGAAATTCTCATTTGAGTTTCTCCTTCCAGAATGCCACCTGTTCGCGCACACGCGCAGGCGCGGTGCCGCCTTCAGCTGGTGCGCGCAGTCACGCGAGGCTTCGAGCGAAAGCGACGCTAGCACGTCCTTGGTGATGCCAGGTTCGACAGCTCTGCATCTCGGCGAGCGGCAGCTTGTCGAGCGCAGCACCTTTTTCTTCGGCGCGTTTCACGATGCTACCAGCGATGTGATGGGCCTCGCGGAACGGTCTTTTGAGCGTGCGCACGAGCCAATCGGCAAGATCGGTCGCGGTCGGATAGCCCGCTTCGGCGGCGCGGCGCATGGCCTCGGGTTGGGCTGTGAGGTCCGCGATCATGCCCGCCATCGCGGCCAGCGAAAGCTCAAGCGCGTCGGCGGCGCAGAACATCGCTTCCTTGTCTTCCTGCAGATCCTTCGCATAGGCGAGGGCCAGGCCCTTCATCACCGTGCACAAGGCCACGAAGCTGCCCAGAATGCGCCCGGTCTTGGCGCGCACCAATTCGGCCGCGTCGGGATTGCGCTTCTGCGGCATGATTGAGGAGCCGGTGGTGAATGCATCCGACAATTTCACGAAGCCGAAGGAGGGCGCTGCCCACAACACGATCTCTTCGGCCAGCCGCGACAGATGGATGGCGCAGATACAGGCCGCCGCGAGAAATTCCAGCGCGAAATCGCGCGCCGAAACCGCATCGAGCGAATTGCGCATCGGGCGGGCAAAGCCAAGCTCCTTCGCAGTCGCTTTGCGGTCGATAGGAAAGGGTGTGCCGGCCAGCGCCGCAGCGCCAAGCGGCGATTCATTCATTCGCGCGCGCGCGTCGGCAAAACGGCCGCGGTCGCGCGCGAACATTTCGACATAGGCCAGACAATGATGGCCGAAACGTCACCGGCTGCGCGGGCTGCATATGGGTAAAGCCGGGCATGATGGTGGCGACATGGCTTCTCGGCCTGCGCGACCAAAGCGCGCTGCATGGCGAGCAAGTCCCGCTTCGGCGCGTTCGCAGGCCGCGCGCACCCAGAGCCGGAAATCGGTCGCCACCTGATCGTTGCGCGAGCGTGCGGTATGAAGCCGGCCCGCGGCTGCGCCCGACAATGTCGGCCAGCCGCGCTTCGATATTGAGATGTATGTCTTCGAATTCACGTTTGAATGCGAAGGTTCCCTCCGCGATCTCGCTTTCGATCTGTTCAAGGCCCTTCAGAATTGCCTCGCCGTCGCTTTTGGAAATGATGCCTTCAGCCGCCAGCATCCGGGCATGGGCGCGCGAACCGGCAAGGTCTTCGCCCGCCAGCCTTTTGTCGAAGTCGATGGAGGCGTTGATCTCCTCCATGATGGCCGCAGGGCCGGCGCCGAAGCGTCCGCCCCACATCTTGTTCGCGCTCATAAGGTTAGGACCGACATGACCCGTTCGCGTTTGCTCATTCTGCTCGGTGCCATCTTGGCCGCCGTTCTGGTGGTTCTATATGTGATCCCCGGGGCCAAGGAAACGGCCAAGCCGCCAGTTGCGCTCGCCGCGCTCAAACCGATGGAAAAGCCCGTCATGGCGCCAAATGTGGCGTTTTCGGATGCGGGCGGGCGCAGTTATGCGCTGTCCAAATACCGCGGGCGTTATGTGCTGCTCAATCTGTGGGCGAGCTGGTGTGCTCCTTGCGTGCGCGAATTGCCGTCGCTGGCAAGCCTGCAGCGCGCGATCGCCTCTAAGAAGCTCGCGGTGGTGGCCATCGATGTCGAGAAAGGCGCCGACCAGATCGCGGGCAAATTCCTCATTGCTCATCAGGCAGCTGAACTGCCCGCCTTTGCCGATCCCGACATGAAAGTGATGCGCGCGACCGGCACATTCGGATTGCCGACCACCATCCTGATCGACCCCAAGGGTCGCGAGATTGCGCGCGCCACAGGCCCTGCCCAATGGGACGCGCCTGAGGCGATCAATTATTTCGAGGCACTGACCAAAGGCTTGTGATCGAGCGCTTGGGTGACGGCGGCGATGTAGGCTTCTTCGGCATCGAAGGCTTTCAGATCGGCTGCTTGGCGCCATGCGCTGTTGGTGACGATCACGATGTCGTGCTTGGGGTCGATGTAGATCGTCTGGCCAAAAAAACCGAGCGCGGCATAAGTCCCGTCGGGCAGGATCCACCACATATAACCGTAGCCAAGCTTGCCGTTGTCGCTGTCGATGTGTTTGTTCGAAGCGTCCGTCACCCAGCCCTTGGGCAAGATGGTGCCGCCGCCGTTCAAGAAGAACAGGCCGAAGCGGCCATAATCGCGCAAAGTCATCGAAAGGCAGCAGCCGCCGATTTCCTGTCCGCGGCGGTCGGTCATCCATACACCATCGCGTTCGGTGCCGATCTTCGACCAGATCTTCTCGGAGAGGTAATCGGCCAAATGCTTGCCGGTCGCCCGCGTCACCAGGAAACCGGCCAAGTCGGTTTCGCCCGTGTTGTAGTTGAACGTGGTGCCGGGCTTGTGGGCGCGCGGCAGGCTGGCCATGTAGCGCAGGATCGGATCGTGCCCCACGCCAAAGAGCAGTTGCGAAAATTGCGCGACGTCGGAATTGGGGTCGGTGTACGTTTCGTGCCATTTCACGCCCGAAGTCATCGTGATGAGGTCGCGGATCGTCACGCCCTCATAAGCGCTGGCTTTAAGTTCGGGCAGATAGCTGGTCACCCCGTCGTCGAGGCTCTTGATATGGCCGTCTTTGATCGCAGCGCCGATCAGAGTCGAGGTGATGGATTTGGTGACGGAGAAGGATTCCCAGCGGTCCGTCGCGGTGTGGCCCATCGCATAGCGTTCGAGCGCAATCTTGCCATCTTTGAGCACCAAAAGGCCCGCGACGCGGTTGGCCTTCATGAACGCGTCGGTGTTCCAGGTCTTGCCTTTGTATACGTATCGCACGTCATATTTCATCGGGTCGATTGGAAGCGGCACAATGGTGGGACCGCGTTTGACAACCCGTGTGGGGAAGATGCGCTCGATGAAACGATAACCGAGCGGCTGTTCGCGCGCCGACCAAAAAAGAAAGCGCGTCGCGTCGGGAAGCTGGGTGCCGTCGGGCGCATAAGAGGCGCAGGCGACCAAAAGCGTCGCGATGCACGCGCAAATCACACCTGGCCTGATGAACTTCATGGAATGCGCCCCCGAGCAATTCCTTTTCTATTCTGCAGCCTAGTTTTCATGCCGCCCAAGTCAAAGTCGGCCCTCCTTTGAGGAGGGGCCGAAGGTGGGTTTCCAGCGCAACACCAACTGTGTGGGAAGGCGATGCATCGTCTGGTGGTCAGGGGTGCAGATCGCGCTTGCGCAACAGACTTGCGTGCATCGCAGGATCTGCCTCGGGGTTGGAGGATCGCAATCTTGCCTCAGCCACCGGCTCATAGAGCCGCGCAAGGCTGACGCAGGCCGCGATCAGCGCAAATCCGGTGGCGATGATGAGCGAAACGGTGGGCGCGCTTTGCGGCACGCGCGAGAACAGCAGCGCCACGATGGAGGCCCCCGTGGTTTGGCCAAGCAGGCGTGCGGTTCCCAACATGCCGCTGGCGCCGCCGCTGCGTTCGCGCGGCGCCGCCCCGATCATCGCCCGGTTGTTGGGCGACTGAAAAAAGCCGAAGCCGATGCCCGACAGTGCCATGCGCCACACAATGTCGAAATGGCTGGGATGCGGCGGCAAGAAGGCGAGCGACAAAAGCCCGGCTGCAAACACCACCAGTCCGATGCCGCCCAAAAGTCCGGCCGAATGACGGTCCGCCAGACGTCCTGCGATGGGGGCCGTGATGCCGATGGCGATGGGCCAGGGCGTGATGAACAGACCCGTTTGGATGGCCGAAAAATGCAGATCAAGCTGCAGCAGGAAGGGCAGCGAAACCAGCGCCAGCATCTGGGCCGCGAAAGAACTCACCGACGTCCCCACCGACAACGCGAAGATCGGAATGCGCATCAGGTCGATGGGCAGGAGCGGCGAAGGTAGCGCAAGCTGGCGCTTCACAAGCCAATAACCGAGGACAAAGGTCGCAACCATTTCCGCTAGAAACAGCACAAACGCTTCGCCATGTCCCAGTGCGTCGATGCTGCCGATCAGAAGGCCGAAGGTGATCGCACTCAAAATCGCACTGATAAAATCGAACCGATGCTTGGCGCGCGGGGATTGCGGCAAGCTTCCCCAGCCGACAAGAAGCGCCAGGATCCCGATCGGCACATTGACTGCGAACAGCCACGGCCAGTTCGATATCGCCAAAATGCCCGCCGCAATGGTCGGCCCCAACGCCGCCGAGATCGCTACAATCACAGCGTTGATACCGATGCCCCGTCCCAGCGCCTTGTGCGGATAGATAAAGCGCACAAGCGCAGTGTTGACGCTCATGATCCCGGCGGCGCCAAAACCCTGAATGACACGCGACGCTGCAAGCTCCCCAAGCGTGTGCGAAAATGCGCAGGCAAGCGAGGCCAGCGTAAACAGCGCCAGCCCTGCGAGATAGATCCGCCGATAGCCCAATATGTCGCCCAGCGCGGAAAGTGGCAGCAGCGAGATCGTGATCGCAAGCTGATAGCCGTTGACGATCCAGATCGAAAAGGCGGCGTCGGTATGCAGGTCGATAGCGATGGTCGGCAGCGCCACATTGGCAATAGCCGAATCCATCACCGCCATGGTGATGCCGAGCCCGATGGTGGTGATGGCCCAGATGCGCTGGGGAAAGCCAAGGCCGTCGGGTTGGGTCATAGCGCGATCATAGCAGCGCAAAGCCGCGTTGCAGGAAAGCGGAGAATCAGATCCGGCTCAGCGCGTCGGAACCGGATGTTCGCCGCGATAGTCGTAGAAGCCGCGGCCGGTCTTGCTGCCCAAGCCAGCCGGCTTCGACATATTTCACCAGCAGCGGACAGGGGCGGTATTTGGAATCCGCCAGGCCTTCATACAGCACCTGCATCACCGACAGGCAGGTATCGAGGCCGATGAAATCGGCCAGCTGCAGCGGCCCCATCGGATGATTGGCGCCCAGCCGCATCGCGGTATCGATGGCTTCCACATTGCCGACGCCTTCATAGAGCGTGTAGACCGCCTCGTTGATCATCGGCAGCAGGATGCGGTTGACGATGAAGGCGGGAAAGTCTTCGGCATAGGCGGCGGTCTTGCCGACGCTGCTTGCACGATATCCAGCGCCGCCTGGAAGGTCGTGTCGTCGGTGGCGATGCCGCGGATCACTTCCACCAGCTGCATCATCGGCACCGGATTCATGAAATGCAGGCCGATGAAATGCTCCGGCCGGTCGGTCGAAGCCGCCAGCCGCGTCACCGAAATCGAAGAGGTGTTGGTGGCGATCATCGCGTTGTCGCGAAATGCGCGTGCAGAGGTCCTGGAAGATCTTCTTCTTGATCGCTTCGTCTTCGGTCGCCGCCTCGATGACCAGGTCGCGGTCCTTCATGTCGTCCAGGCGTCTGGGTGGTGTGGATGCGCGCCGAGCGCCGGCTCGATCTGCGTCTTCGCTTGATCAGGCCCGCGCGCGGCCTGGCGCTGCATGTTCTTTTCGATGCGCGCCGATGCGCCTTGCCCAGCGCATCCTTGTTGATGTCGTCCAGCACCACATCGATAACCCGCCAGCGACAGGACATGGGCGATGCCCGTGCCCATCTGGCCCGCGCCGATAACGCCGATGCGTTCGATGCTCATGCGGGTTTCCGGATTGTCCTTGACGTAAGGGGCGATTAATAGCCCCATTTTGGTCAGTTCTTCGTCCATTTCCGGGATCGCCTTGAACAGGTCGGCCACCAGGCCGTAATCGGCGACCTGGAAGATCGGCGCTTCCTCGTCCTTGTTGATGGCGGCGATGACCTTGGAATCCTTCATGCCCGCCAGATGCTGGATCGCGCCGGAAATGCCGACCGCGATGTAAAGATCCGGCGCCACCACCTTGCCGGTCTGGCCGACCTGATAGTCGTTGGGCACAAAGCCCGCATCCACCGCGGCGCGGCTGGCGCCGACCGCGGCATGCAGCTTGTCGGCGATCTTGTCCAGCATGCTGGAAATTCTCGCCCGACTGCATGCCGCGGCCGCCCGAGATCACGATCTTGGCCGAGGTGAGTTCGGGGCGTTCGGATTTGGACAGCTCCTCGCCGACGAATTTGGACATGCCGGGATCGGCGGCGCGCAGCGATTTTCTCGATCGTGCGCTGCCCGCCTGTCGTCCGCCGCCTTGAATGCGGTGGTGCGCACGGTGATGACTTTCTTGCCGGCGGGCGCCTGCACGGTCTCGATGGCGTTGCCGGCATAGATCGGGCGGCGGAAGGTGTCGGGCGACTTACGACTTTCGAGGATTTCGGAAATCTGCGGCACGTCCAGCTTGGCGGCGACGCGCGGCATGTAGTTTTTGCCGTTGGTGGTGGCCGGCGCCAGGATCGCGTCGTATTTGTCGGCGAGCGACAGGATCAGCGCCTCCATCGGCTCGGCCAGCATCTTGGCGTAGAGCGCATCGTCGGCGAGCAGCACTTTCTCCACGCCGGCGATTTTGGCGGCCGCTTCGGCAACGCCGCCGGCAATCCTGGCCGGCCACCAGCACATGCACGGGCGTGGAAACCTGCGCTGCCGCCGTGACGGTCTTGGCGGTGGCGTCCTTCAGACGTCTTGTTGTCGTGTTCGGCAATGACGAGCGAGGCCATCAGATCACTCCCGCTTCGTTCTTGAGCTTGTCGAGCAGTTCGCGCAACGGTCTTCACCTTCACGCCGGCCTGGCGCTTGGGCGGCTCGGTGACTTTCAGCACCTTCAGGCGCGGCGTGACGTCGACGCCGTAATCGGCGGGCGTCTTTTCGTCGATCGGCTTTTTCTTGGCCTTCATGATGTTGGGCAGCGAAGCATAGCGCGGCTCGTTCAGGCGCAGATCGGTGGTCATCACGGCCGGCAGTTTCACCTCGACGGTCTGCAAGTCCGCCGTCGATCTCGCGTTCGACCTTGGCCGTGCCGTCGCCCAGTTCCAGCTTGTGCGCGAAGGTGCCCTGCGGCCAGCCCAGAAGCGCCGCCAGCATCTGGCCGGTCTGGTTGGAATCATCGTCGATCGCCTGCTTGCCGAGTGATCACCAGCCCGGGCTTTTCGGCCTCGACAGATGGCTTTGAGGATCTTGGCGACCGCCAGCGGCTCCACCTCGCCGTCGGCCTTCACCAGGATGCCCCGGTCGGCGCCCATCGCCAGCGCGGTGCGGATGGTTTCGCTGGCCTGCTGCGGGCCGATGGAGACGGCGATCACTTCCGTCGCCTTGCCCTTTTCCTTCAGCCGCACCGCTTCTTCGACGGCGATCTCGTCGAAGGGGTTCATGGACATTTTGACGTTGGCGAGGTCGACGCCGGTCTGGTCCGCTTTCACGCGAACCTTGACGTTGTAGTCGATCACCCGCTTGACGGGCACCAGTACCTTCATGGTGTCAGAATGCCTTCCCGCTAAAAGCGGCCTCTATCCCACTCGACGAGCGCCGAAAGAGCTGGCGCCCAGGCCGTCTGTTGTGCGGCGCAAAAACTAGGCAAGTCGCCTCCGCCCTGTCAACGAAGCAATGAACTGGCATCTGCCTTCGCGGCGCAACATAAGCGCGCGGATGCGTCATTTCGCCGCATATTGGTCATTTCAGGGTGGCCAGATAGGCCACCAGATCGTCGACCTGCCCGGGGTCGGCCACGCCGGCAAAGGGCATCCTGTTGCCCGGTACCAGCTTTGCCGGGTTTGTGATCCAGGCCTTGAGCTTATCTGGGGTCCAGACGATGGCGGACTGCTTCAGCGCCCCCGAATAGAAGAAGCCTTGCATGGACGCCGCCTTGCGGCCGACCACCCCGAACAGGTTGGGTCCGATTCGGTTGGGCGCACCTTTGGCGTTGGAATGACAAATCGCGCAGCGGACGAAGAGCGTCTTGCCTTTGGCTGGATCGCCGGCCGCAGTGGCGGGTGTGATCGCGCCAACCAAAAACAGCGCCGCCAGCGCGCCAAACCAACGCGTCCCATTCATCTGCGGAACATCCCAGAGCCTTCTTTGGCGGTTTCGATGGCGCGGCGAAAGCCAATGGGATCGGCAATGTCGGGAATTTCCACCGCGTCGATCCCAGTGCCTTCGATGCGAATGTGTCCAAAGCCTAGTATCTTGCCCCATAGACCCTGGCTCACCTTCACTCCCTCGATGTTGGGCAGCGCCAGTTCATTGGTTTTCAGCGTGAGCCAACCCGTCTTTTCGATGAAGCGGTGCGTGGTGATGCCAAGCTCGGTCGTCCATTTGCGCAGCATCATCCGAAAGAAGATGACGATGCCGATGACACACCAGAACAACAAGATCAGTGCTGCCCAGGCCTTGAAGCTGTACCACCAGTGAAAACGTGCCCGCGCGACGAGGCGCTCACCGTCTCCCAGCGACTTGTCGATGTAGGACATTGCTTTCTCCGAAGGGGAAAACAAAGTCTAGCTTGCTCAATGCGAAAGCGGGAGCCTGCAGCTTTGTTTTCACACGATGATGAGCGATGGGACAAAACCAAGCAGGCGCCCAAGTCCCGCAAAGCACGGCCTCAATTTCACCAAAGAGGCCCAATTGGATTGGCAGACTGTCTTCCGCGTCGAAGAGGACCGCTCTGATTGGCGTTGCATAGATTTGAACCTTAATCCTCGTCGTGATCCGGCAGCAGAACTTCGCGCACGCCCTTATGATTGGGCTTGGAGATCACGCCTTCCTGTTCCATGCGCTCGATCAGGCGGGCGGCGCGGTTGTAGCCGATCTCCAGGCGGCGCTGGATGTAGCTGGTCGTGGCCTTGCGTGTCGCGCGCCACGATGGCCAGCGCCTTGTCGTAAAGATCGTCGCCGGATTCGCGCATTGCCGCCGCCGCATCAGGCGCATAGGGATCGTCGCTGTCCTCGTCCGGTTCCTCGGTCACGGCGTCGAGATATTCGGGCGTGCCTTGCGTCTTGAGGAAGCGCACCACGTCTTCCACTTCGTGGTCGGTGACGAAGGGGCCGTGGATGCGGCGGATGCGCCCGCCCGCCATCATGTAGAGCATGTCGCCCTGGCCCAGCAGCTGCTCGGCGCCCTGTTCGCCCAGGATGGTGCGGCTGTCGATCTTGCGAGGTGACCTGGAAGGAAATGCGGGTGGGGAAATTCGCCTTGATGGTGCCGGTGATGACGTCCACCGATGGGCGCTGGGTCGCGGCGATCAGATGGATGCCCGCCGCGCGCGCCATCTGCGCCAGGCGCTGCACCGCGCCTTCGATCTCCTTGCCCGAGATCATCATCAGGTCGGCCACTTCGTCCACCACCACCACGATGTAGGGCATGGGCTCGAGTTCGAGCATTTCGTCCTCATAGATCGGCTTGCCGGTTTCGCGGTCGAAGCCGGTCTGCACCGTGCGCTTGAGCGTCTCGCCCTTGTCCTTGGCCTTGCGGACGCGCTCGTTGAAGGCTTCGACGCCGCGCACGCCCAGCTTGGACATTTTGCGGTAGCGCTCTTCCATCTCGCGCACCGCCCATTTGAGCGCCACGACCGCCTTGCGCGGATCGGTGACGACGGGCGCCAGCAGATGCGGAATGCCGTCATAGACCGACAGTTCCAGCATCTTGGGATCGATCATGATCATGCCGGCATTGCTCCGGCGGCATGCGATAGAGCAGCGACAGGATCATGGTGTTGAGGCCGACCGACTTGCCCGAGCCGGTGGTGCCCGCGATCAGCAAGATGGGGCATCTTGGCGAGATCGGCCATCACCGGCTCGCCGCCGATGGTCTTGCCCAGCGCCAGGGTCAGCGGCGCGCGCGCCTTTTCATAATCGACTGCTGGCCAGCATCTCGCGCAGGAAAACGGTTTCGCGCGTGCTGGTTGGGCAGTTCGATGCCGATCACGTTGCGGCCCGGAATCACGGCGATGCGCGCCGCCACCGCGCTCATCGAGCGCGCCACGTCGTCGGACAGCGAAATCACGCGCGAGGATTTGACGCCCGCCGCCGGCTCGAATTCGTACAGCGTCACCACCGGGCCGGGCCGCACCGCGGTGATGCGGCCCTTGACGCCGAAATCGGCCAGCACCGCTTCCAGCATGCGGGCATTTTCTTCCAGCGCCTCGTCGGACAGCGTGTGGCTGTCGTGCGACAGCACGGGCTCGGCCAGCAGACCCAGCGCCGGCAACTGATATTCGCCGGCTCGCCAGGTTGAGCGCGGGCTGCTTGGCGCGCTTGGCGGTTTGCGGCGGGCGACCTTCGCGCTTCCTCGCGCTTGACCCGGCTTTCGCGCCGCTCGCCAGGCGCTGGCGCGACAACCGGCTCGGGCTTTACGCGCAAGGTCGATATTCGTCGTCTTCCTCGTCGTCCTCGTCGTACTCGTCTTCTTCCTCATCGGTAAGTTCGTCGTCTTCGTCACTCGTGCGGCTGACTTTGCGGAAGCGCGTGGGCGAACGCAAGGCCTGTGACATGACCGCCGCGCCAGCACCAGGACGGCAGGCACGTTCATCGATGCCAGCGCAGATCGGACCAAAGCGCAAGCCCGTGGCCAGGAAGGCCAGCGGCAGGCCCGCGGCCAGCAGAAGCAGCGGCAGCGCGTAGCGAGCCAGGCCTGATCTGCGCTACTGCGCAGCATGGTCGGAAAGTCGCACCGCCGCGATGCCGATCAAGCCGCCGCGCCGGCCGGCAGGGAGGAAGGCGCGGGCAGAATGCCCAGGCCCGCCGCCACGATCAGCGTGCCCAGCGGCCAGGCCAGCAGCGCGCCACATGGCATAGGCGCACGATGCGTGCCGGCCAGCGCGCGCGCGCCCCAGACGCGGGCGCGGCGAGAAAGCGCAAGTGCGGCCAAGCCGAAAGTCTGCAGCAGCAGATCGGCGGCCATCGCGCCCAAGCGGCCCAAGCAGATTGGCACGCGGCGCGGCAGTGGCGTTGTTGAAGCTGGCATCATCGGCGTTATAGCTCACCAGCGCCACGAGTGCCGCCAGCGACCGGCGAACAAGCAGAGAGCGCCCGCGCCCCGCATCATCGCCGATGCGCAGTCAGCGCGGGTCACGGCGCGGCGGGCATCGGCCAGGGCGTCGCTCATGCGCCGCGTCCGCGCGCGGGGTTGATAGACGCCGCCATCATGCGGCTGCTGGCTCATGCGCCCTACCCAGAATTTCGCCCACCCTTTCGAGTGCGGTCCTAATGGTTGATAAATCGCTAACAAGCGCCACCCGGATATAGGAAAAGCCAGGGTTTGACTGGGTTTTCCCGGTTCGATTTCGCGGCCCATATAGGCGCCGGGCAGCACCCGGACGCCCGTTCGCGCCACAGCTTGCAGGGCGATTTCCTCGCCATTGCCGACCTCGAGCCAGAGGAAAAAGCCGCCCTGCGGGCCGCGAAATCCCGTCCGGTTGCCCAGGATGCGTTTGGCCGCCGCCATCGTTCGGCATAAGCGGCGCGGTTGGCCGCGACATGAGCCTCGTCGCGCCAGGCCGCCGCCGACGCCGCAAGTATCGGCCCGGGCACCTGCGGCCCCGCGACATTGCGGAAGGCAGCGGAATTTCTGCGATCAGCTCCGGCATCGCCCGCCACCATGCCGGAGCGCAAGCCCGGCAGGCCCGAGCGTTTGGACAGCGAATGAAAGGTGAGCAGCCGGTCGAAATTCCCGCTCTGCCGCAAGCGCGCGCGGCAGCGCGGTGCGCGGCGGCTTGTCGAAATAGATATCGGCATAGCATTCGTCCGCCAGCACGAGTGAAATCGTATCGGTCGGCCAGCGCGAACAATGTTTGCCAATAGTCTTCGCCCGCCATGCGCCTTCGGGATTGGAGGGCGAGCAGATGTAAACCGCGGCCATGCGCTCCAGCATATCGTTCGGCAGCGACTGGCGATAATCGGGAAGAAAGCCGGTTTCAGCTGTCGCGGGCACAAACACCGGCTCGCGCGCCCGCCGCCAGCGCCGCCGCTGCATAGCATTGATAAAACGGATTGGGCATCAGGATGGCGGGCCGTGCGCCCGCCTTTGTTTCCGGCGTCAGGATAAACAGGGCCAGGAACAGGCCCTCGCGCGTGCCGTTCAGCGGCAACAGATGTCGTTCGGGATCGATGGCTCTGCCGGAAGCCGAAGCGGCGCTTCAGCCAGTCCGCTGCCGCCTCACGCCAATCAGCCGTGCCGGTGATGGCGGGATATTTGCCGAACTGTTGCGCGGTGCGGGCGATGGCTTCGGCGACGAAGGCGGGCACGCTGCCCTGCGGATCGCCGACCGCCAGGCTGACCGGCGGCTTGCCGGGCTTGTGTGGGTCCAGGAGCGTCGCCAGCTGCGCAAAGGACGACGGCGGCAGTTCGGCTAATCGTCCTGGCAGCACGCAGCACAAACCCAAATCGGTTCCACCCAAATCGTAGCATAGAATTTCTGCGCCATCCGAAGCCCCAAAACAAAAGGGGCGCCCCGAAGGACGCCCCAGTTGCCGGGAGAAAAACGAACCCGTCAGCCGTGCACGGTCTCGCCGTGGAGGTTGATGTCGAGACCTTCGACTTCGACTTCCGTGCGAGACGCGCAGGCCGATCGACCATGATCGATCACCTTCAGGATGATGAAGGTGACGATGCCGCAGTACACGAACACGGCGGCGACATCGTAGAACTGGATCAGCATCTGATGGCCATTGCCGTCGATCAGCCAGCCCTTGGCGCTGACGAGTTGATCGCGTTGGAGGCGAACATGCCGGTCATCATGGCGCCCAGCGCGCCGCCCACGCCATGCACGCCCCAGGCGTCGAGCGCGTCGTCATAGCCGATAGCACTTCTTCACCCAGACCGCCGAGAAGTAGCAGACCACGCCGGCGGCAGATGCCGATGATGAGCGCGCCCGTCGGATTGACGAAGCCCGAAGCCGGCGTGATCGCCACCAGGCCCGCCACCGCGCCGGAGATCATGCCCAGCACGGATGGCTTCTTGGCGATGATCCATTCGGCGAACATCCAGCCCAGCGCGGCCGCAGCGGTTGCGATCTGGGTCGCGGCCGCGGCCATGCCGGCATTGTAGCCGGCGGTGACCGCCGAGCCGGCGTTGAAGCCGAACCAGCCGACCCACAGCAGCGAGGCGCCGATGACGCTGAAGCACCAGATTGTGCGGCGCCATGTTCTCGGTGCCGAGGCCGATGCGCTTGCCGAGCATCAGGCAGGTGACCAGGCCGCGGTACCGGCGTTCAGATGCACGACGGTGCCGCCGGCATAGTCCAGCGCGCCCATGGTGCCCAGCCAGCCGCCGCCCCACACCCAATGGGCGATCGGGCAATAGACGAAGAGCAGCCACAGCGCCCATGAACCACAGGAAGGCCGAGAATTTCATGCGGTCGGCCAGCGCGCCGGCGATCAGCGCCGGCGTGATGATCGCGAAGGTCATCTGGAAGAACATGTAGACCGATTCCGGAATGGTGCCGGCCAGGCTGGACTGACCGCGTTCAGGCCCATCGGCGCCAGGAAGAGATAGTTGAAGCCGCCGATGAATTGTTGGTGCGCGGCATTGGCGTTGTTGGTGAAGGCGATCGAGTAGCCGATGATCATCCACAGCACGGTGATGATGCAGGTGGCGCCGAAGCTTTGCGCCAGCGTCGCCAGCACATTCTTCTTGCGCACCATGCCGGCGTAGAACAGCGCCAAGCCCGGAATGGTCATCATCAGCACCAGCGCCGATGGAGGTGATCATCCAGGCGGTGTCGCCCGAATTCAGCGGATCCTTGGTGGCCGCCGCAAAGCGCCGCCCGCCGTGCCAGCGCGAAGCGCGCCCAGCGTCGGCGCCGCGCCCAGCCCCTGCTTTTTTCAATCTTGTCAATTCTCATTGTTCGAACTCCCCTTGACTGAATCGTGCATCGCGCAAGATGACGCCGCGCTTACAGCGCGTCACCATCGGTTTCGCCGGTGCGGATACGCACGACCTGGTCGAGCGGGGTGACGAAAATCTTTCCGTCGCCGATCTGGCCGGTCTTGGCCTTGGAGGTGATCGCGTCGATCACCGCGCTCGACCATTTCGCTCTTTACCGCCACTTCGATCTTGAGCTTGGGCAGGAAGCTCACGGCGTATTCCGCGCCGCGATAGATTTCCGTATGCCCCTTTTGCCGCCCATAGCCTTTGACTTCCGTCACCGTCATGCCCTGCACGCCCAGCGCGGAAAGTTGCTTCGCGCACCTCGTCGAGCTTGAAGGGTTTGATGATCGCCGTGATGAGCTTCATCTGCCGTCCTTCCAGTTGGTTGCTGCCCCGGAGAACGCCTCGGGCTTTAACGATTATCAAGAACCGTGCCGCGACTGCAGCGAATAGCTAAGATATTTGAATAGTGAACAATATTTTTTGCGAAAGAGTTTTTGAGGCCAGCCTAACAGCATGCAGTATTTGTATGCAAATTTAATTGCAATCTGCCTAATTTTTGATCAGTGCTTGCGCCCAGGCGCTGGGCGAGGCTAGCTGGACTCATGAGCACGCGCGAAACCGAGGTGATGATCGGCGGCGGGGGCATGGTCGGCCTCACGCTTGGCGCTGGCGCTGGCCCAGGGCGGGCTGAAGGTGGCGGTCGCCGATGCCCTGCGCCGCAACAGCCGCGTGCTCGATGCCAAATTCGACGGCCGGGTCTCGGCGCTCGCCTATGCCTCGGTGCGGATGCTGACAGGCGCTGGGTGTCTGGCCGCGATCTGGCGCCGCACGCCCAACCCATCACACGACATCCTGGTCACCGACGGCAGAGCTGGACCGCGACGGCCTCGCCCTTCTCGCTGCATTTCGATCACCGCGAGATCGGCGCAGCCGCTGGGCCATATCGCCGAGAACCGCCATATCCGCGCGGCGCTTTCACGCGGTCGATGCCGAATGCGCAATATTTCGCTGCATCGCGCCCGCAGCGCTGACGCGGCTGGAACAGCGAAGGCGGCGCCATCGTGCCGACCCTGGCGAATGGCGAAAGCGATCGCGCGCGCGGCTGGCGGTCGCCGCCGATGGCCGCGACTCCCCGATTGCGCGATGCGCAGGGCATCGGCGTGATCGGCTGGTCCTATCCGCAAACCGGCATCGTCGCCACCGTCGAGCATGAACGCCCGCACAATGGCGTGGCCTATGAACATTTCCTGCCGTCGGGCCCGTTCGCGATTCTGCCGATGACGGGCAACCGTTCTTCGCTGGTCTGGACGGAGAAGGCAAGACGCTGGCGCCCGCGATGCTGGCGCTGGACGACGCGGAATTCAACGCCGAACTGGCGCGCCGCTTCGGCGCGCATCTGGGCGCCACCAAAGCGGCAGGTCCGCGCTGGTCCTATCCGCTGAGCTTTCATCTGGCGCGCGAGTTATGTGCGGCCGCGCTTTGCGCTGGCGGGCGACTGCGCCCATGGCATTCATCCCATCGCCGGGCAGGGCCTCAATCTCGGCCTGAAGGATGCGGCAGCGCTGGCCGAAGTCGCTGCTGGATGCGCGCGCGGCTGGGCCTCGACATCGGCGCGCTCGATATCTTGAAGCGCTACGAACGCTGGCGGCGTTTTGATTCCGTCACGCTGGCGGCCGCCACCGATGCGCTTGAACCGGCTATTCTCCAACGACATCGCGCCTCTGCGCCATCTGCGCGATCTGGGCTTGGGCATCGTCGACGCGATCGGGCCCGCTGCGCCGCTTCTTCATGCGCCATGCCGGCGGCGATATCGGCAAACTGCCGCGCCTGCTGAAAGGCGAAGCCGCTTAAAAAGACACGCCCTTTCCTTCAAAAAAGTCAAAGCGTTAAAGTGTGTTGCGCCATCCACACAAACGATGCTGCTCCGCATTCTAATCGCGCCCGAGCTTGCCGTTGCCGCGCGCGGCCAGAGCGGTGGGCAATTCGGCGTAGAAGCCGCGCGCGATCTGGCCCACGGCTTGCGCGCGCGCCTTTTCCGCTTCGTTGCGCGTGGCGAAGGTTTCGCCTTGAAAGATATACCGGATTACGGGCGTGGCCGTGCGCTCGTCGCTTGCGGTGATTTCGGAAATCTCTTCCACCTGTTCTTCGGCCAGTTTCAGCGTGTGGCGGAAATGGGCGACGGGATCAGAACGCTCCTGTATCTGCTCGATCTGCCGCTCGGCATTGCGCCGGTCAAAGCGGCGCAGCACGGCGACAATGCGTTCGCGCAACCCGAAAACCAGCAGAAGAGCCAGCAGCAAGCCTGCGGTGAAGAAGAGATCGCGCATCAGTCGATATCGGCGTTCTGCATTTCGATTCTGTGCCCACGGTTGAGATAATCCGTGCTCTGCATTTCGGCTAGGCGCGAGGCCGTGCGGCGGAAGGCATCCACCCCGTCGCCGTCTGTGTAGAGCGCCTGGGGGGCGGCTTCAGCCGAACAAATCAGTTTCACGCCTTCATCATAAAGCGTGTCGATCAGAAGCACGAAACGGCGCGCTTCGTTGCGGTGTTCGGGACCCATGACGGCAATATGGTCGATCAGCACGGTGCGGAAGGCGTGCGCGATGGCGAGATAATCTGCCGCGCCCAACGGCTGCGCGCACAGATCGTCGAACGAAAACCGCGCCACACCTGCCGCTGCTCGTGGCACGGCCACTTTGCGCCCGAGCACGGCCAGTTCCATCGGCTCGCCGCGGTCCCCATCGGTGAGCTTGCGCCAACCCTCATCCATGGCGCGGTCGGCGTCGGGCCCCAAGCGGCGTGATGTAGACCTTCACCCCTGCCATACGCTGCAGGCGATAGTCGGTGTCGCCGTCGAGATTGAGCACCTCGAGGCGCGCCTTGATGAGCGCGATGAAGGGCAAGAACAATTGGCGATTGAGACCGGCTTCGTAAAGCCTGTCCGGCGGGGTGTTGGAGGTCGCCACGATCACCACGCCGAGCCCGAGCAAATGCTCGAACAATCGGCCCAGGATCATCGCGTCGGCGACGTCGGTGACTTGGAATTCGTCGAAACACAACAGCGTCGCTTCGTTCGCGATGACAGCCGCCACGGGCGGAATGGGATCGTTGTTTTCACCGCGCTGGCGCTCGGCATGGATGCGCGCATGCGTGCCGACCATGAAGGCGTTGAAATGGACGCGAGTTTTCCTCGTCGACGTGCGCTGCTTCGAAAAACAAATCCATCAGCATGGATTTGCCGCGACCCGACATCGCCCCAAATATAAAGTCCGCGCGGAGCTTCGCGCGTCTTAAAGAGCGACCACCCGCCGCGTTTGTAGGATTTTCAGCGCACGGGCGAGCCCATCGAGCTTCTGGGCCGCGGCCAGTTGTTCGCCGTCCGGTTTGAGCGCTTTTTGTAAGACCAGCGCGCGATAGCGCTCCAATAGTGGCATCAGAGCCTGCGCGGCAGAAGCGTCCAATAATCGAAGTCGAGAATCAGGTTCTCAGGATATTGCCCCTTGTCATCTTTGTCAGGAAATTCGCCGCAGACAAGATTCTTCGTCGCCACCAGCCGCAGCCGAGCGCCCCCACATCGCCACGATGGGGGATCTGGGCTTTGTCGAGCACCTGGCTCCACGCAAACACCGTGTCGCCCGCGAACAGCGGATTGACATGGCGCCCTGCATTGATTGCGGCGATGGACACCGCATTGCCAAGCCCGTTGAACGACAATGCACGGGCGATGGAGATGACGTGGCCGCCATAGATCAGCCTGCGCCCGAAGCGGCCCTTGGCCTCGGTGAACTGGTTGAAATGCACCCGCGCGGTGTTCTGGTAGAGCCGCGTCAGCCAGCATGTGTTCGGCTTCCTCCACCGTGATGCCGTCGACATGGTCGATCTTCTCGCCCGGTTCGTAATCATCCCAGTAATACGGGCTGCCGGACAAATCGGTGTTGAACAGGGTTGCATAATCGGTGTGATGCGGCGCTACGAGATCATCGGGGGAAACGCTGTCTGCGAGTTTGGGCACCAAGGTTTGGGTCGGTGCCTCGAAATCGCGCTTTCGCACCATGACCCAGCGCACATAGGACAGGACGAGTTCGTCGTTTTCGTTGAGCCCGCGCGTTCTCACATAGACCACGCCCGTCTGCTTGTTGGAGTTCTCCTTGAGCCCGATGACTTCGGATACGGCGCTCAGCGTCGTGCCGGGATAGACGGGCTTGACGAAACGCCCCTCCGCATAGCCCAGATTGGCCACTGCATTGAGCGAAATATCCGGTACCGATTTGCCGAACACGGTGTGAAAGACGAGAAGATCGTCAAGCGGGCTGTGCGCAAAGCCCAGACGTTTGGCAAACGCATCACCGGATTGCAGTGCGAAGCGCGAACCATAAAGCGCGGTATAAAGGGCCTGATCGCCCTGGCCCAGCGTGCGTGGAGTGGCATGGGCGAGCGTCTGGCCGAGCTTGAAATCCTCGAAAAAATTGCCGGAATTGGTCTTCATCTTTTACCTACCCCTTCTTGTCGTTCCGCACGGCCTGCCAAGGCCGATCTGAGAGCTGTCCCTGAAGCAGACCTGGATATCGATCGACCAGCTGCGGATTGTGCCTTTCATCAGTTTTTGTTTTCCAGTGCCGGCGCCACCGCTTTCAACTTCACTTCGTGTGCGATGGCTTGGTGAATGCTGCCATGGCGTTCATACCAGACAAGCATCTTGACGCCATATGCCTTCGTGAGGCTGGCAATGATCCCTTCGCGATGCTCCCAAACCTGGCCGATCAGATCATTGGTCATGCCGATGTAAAGCGCCTCCTGCGGTTTATCGGCGAGCATGTACTCCAGTAGAAACCTTCGCCCATGTGGCCGGGTGCCCGGATCGGGTGTGGCCCATGTCCGCAATGACAAGCTAGCCACTCAGCTGCGCGATCGCATCCCAAAGCGCCACCGTCTGGCGGGCGATTTCGACGTGTAGCAATTCGACCATGCGGCCATCCACCTTGATCGCACCCTTGCCTTTGTTCTCCGGTAATTCGAAGGCGGCGATCACCTTGCGTGCACCATCCACTTCTTCTGGGGAGGGCGCGAAGATGTCGTTGCAGGCTTGGACCTGTGTTGGATGGATCAGCGTCTTGCCGTCGAAGCCGAAGGCGCGGCCCTGCCGGCAAATGGCGGCGAAGCCGTCGCTGTCTTGGATGTCGTTGAAGACGCCGTCGATAGCGCAAAGCCCGTTGGCACGCGCCGCCGCGACCGACAATCCCAAAGCCGCAGACAAATTCAAACGATCCGGCGTGTGCAGCCCGCGCACTTCCTTGATGAGATCGTTGGTGCCCATCACCAAACACGCGAGCCTGCCGCCCGCCGCCGCGATAGAGGCAATGTTGAGGATCGCAAGCGGTGTTTCCACCATCGCCCAGACCCGCAATGCGCCGGTCGCCTTGACCATCTTGGCGTCGACTTCGTGCAGATCTTGCGGCCGCGAGATTTTCGGCACCAACACCGCGTCCGGTCCGGCCTCGACGGCGGCCCTGAGGTCGTCCTCACCCCAAGGCGTCGACAGCGCGTTGATGCGGATGATGATCTCGCGCTTGCCGAAACCTTTGGCGTGTACGGCGTCGCAGACCTGCTGGCGCGCCAAGTCCTTGGCATCAGGGGCCACAGCATCTTCCAGATCCAAGATCAGCGCATCGGCAGGCAGCGTGCGTGCCTTTTCAAGCGCGCGGGCGTTTGATCCGGGCATGTAAAGCACACTGCGGCGCGGACGGATGGTGGTCATCTGGAACCCCTCGGAAAAACTGGACCGCAGAGTAGCGACCACTGCGGCGGCCCGCCAAGCGGCACAATGTCAGGTCGCGTAATGGGCGCGCACCGCGGCCCGATAGGCTTCGACATCAGAGCGTTCGCGAAACCGCTTGGTCCAGCGCGCCATCACCTTCGCCATGTGTTCGGGCGCAAGGCCGAGCTGGACATGGGCCAGTCCCCCATTCACGCTTTCATGATATTCGGCGAGGAGCCCGCCCTTCAGCACAAAGCGGCTGATGCCGTCGATGACGATCTCGCGCCCCTGATATTGCGGCACCTTGGAGACAAAAGTCGAAAGCGAATGGGCATAACCAATGCGGCCATCGGTGATGGGATCATAGAACGTCCAGTCATATTGCGCCGCGTCGCGATGGAACAAATTCTCCAGCATGTCTGCGATGGAGGTACGGCCCACATGTGGGCCGTAGATATAGTCGTGATAGACGCCGTCCGGCGTGAAGCAATCGCCAAGCGCCTTGCCGTCGCCCGCTGTTGCAGCTGCCGCAAACCGGGAAACGAGCGTTGCGAACTGTTCTGGCGTCACGCCGCCTTCTTCAAAATCTTGCGGTTGATCAGGCATTCGGCGATCTGCACGGCGTTCAGCGCCGCGCCCTTGCGCAGATTGTCCGAGACGATCCACAGCGACAGCCCGTGCTCGACCGTCGGGTCCTTGCGGATGCGCGACACGAAGGTTGCGTCTTCGCCGGCGCATTCCATCGGCGTGACGTAGCCGCCGTCCTCGCGCTTGTCGATCACCAGCACGCCCGGCGCTTCGCGCAGGATGTCGCGCGCCTTCTCCGCCGTGATGGGCCGCTCGAATTCGATGTTCACCGCTTCGGAATGGCCGACGAACACCGGCACGCGCACGCAGGTGGCGGTCAGCTGGATGTCGGGATCGAGAATCTTCTGGGTCTCGACCATCATCTTCCATTCTTCCTTGGTGTAGCCGGAATCGAGGAACTCGTCGATATGCGGGATGACGTTGAAGGCGATCTGCTTGGTGAACTTCCCGGGCTCGATCGGATCGGCGACGAACACCGCGCGCGTCTGGCGGAACAGCTCGTCCATCGCGTCCTTGCCGGCGCCCGAGACCGATTGATAGGTCGCCACCACCACGCGCTTGATCGTGGCCGCGTCGTGCAGCGGCTTCAGCGCCACCACCAGCTGCGCGGTCGAGCAGTTGGGATTGGCGATGATGCCCTTCTTGATTCCGTTCGAGCGCATGCGGCGTTCACCTCCGGCACCACCAGCGGCACGTCGCGGTCCATGCGCCAGGCGCTGGAATTGTCGATCACGAGCGCGCCTTGGGCGGCGATCTTCGGCGACCATTCCTTGGAGACCTTGCCGCCCGCCTACATCAGGCAGATGTCGGTGCCCTTGAAATCGTAATAGTCGAGCGCCTTGACCTTCAGCGTGCGCGTCGCCGAACGAAACTTCCGTGCCGATCGAACGTGGTGGAGGCCAGCGCCACCACTTCGCTCACGGGAAACTGGCGCTCGGCCAGCACGCTCAGCATCTCCCGCCCGACATTGCCGGTCGCGCCGACCACGGCGACCTTGTACGACATAGTTTTTCTCCAGCCCGGCTTCATGCTGGGCGCGCGGACACATACTGTATGCGCAAGGGTTAGAAAAGCCGCGTCATGGGCCGGGCGGCCATGACATAATGAGATGCACGCCGTGGCCGTCCACCGCCCCAGAAAACTGGGTGAGGGGAAAATCGTCGCTGCGGGCATGGAACAGATAGGCCCGGCCGTCCCGGATGGTGACATTGCCGGGCAACCGGACGCCCGGGGCCTCCTCATGGCGGCCCATGTCGTGCTCAAGGGCAAGCTGCTGAAAGACCGGATTGGAGCGGCCCGGAATACGGGGCACGGCGTAACGCTGATCCTGCCAGCCTATGGCTTGGCCCTGGGCCGCGCCGGAAAGGACGCTGACCGCAGCGGCGAACAAAAACAGCAATCTGCGCTGTGCGCGCATCCAAGCGGACCTTTATACAGACACAATGTAAACGCTCCGCCTTGGCGCTTTGTTGCACAAATCACGTTTAACAACGTGTTTAATTGTGGAGCTGTTCAGCCATCAAGTTCAGGATAGTGGCGGAAGATTCCTTCGCGGTTGAACGCGATTCGCCGCTCCGATGCGAGATAGGTCGTAATATTGCGCATTTTGGCGACGCGATCGTGCAAGACGGTCAGCAACGGGAACTTCTTTTCGTAGCCCTTGGTCGCTCTGGGAAATGCGTAGCGTAAACCCTCGATGATCTGGAACAGCGATAGATCGGCATACGTCCGCTTTGTACCCACCAGCCATCCACTGCGGTTTTTTGTCAGAACGCGGTCGAAATAGCCGAGAAATTTCGGCAACCGAGTTTGGCGCAAATCTTTGGCACGTCTGGCCGCCTCCTTCTTCTGATCTTCGTAATAAAGCCCACTTGCGATGGGATGATGGCTATCGTGAATCTCGGTCACGAGATCGGCGATGGTGAGTTGAAGTTGATGCGTCCACAAACGGCCCACATCACTTTTGGGCGCAAGATCGTGGCGCTCGCCCAAGAACAGCAAAATGTTTGCAGTCTGGCCGATGATACGCTTTCCCGCCTTCAGAAACGGCGGCGCGAAAGGCGGATGGGCGAGGCGCTCGTCGTCCAACTCTGCCGAAAGCTTGTCCTCGCAGCCCTTGCCGCGTGCCACATCGCGGTAAGCAATGGCCGCGTCTTCCAGCGCCAACCGGACGAATTCGCCGCGCCCCTGAATTGTGGGCCAATAGTGAAGTTCGTAAGCCACGATGAGGAAACTCGTGAGATCGCTCAGCGATCCTCTAAAGTCTGATTACGCGACCACGCCCTGCGTGCGCAGAGCCTCAAGCGCATTGGCATCCAGCCCCAGAATGGTGCCCAGGACTTCGCTTGTGTGTTCGCCCAGAAGCGGTGGTGCAAGGCGATAATCGGGCGGCGTTTTGGAAAGCCTAAGTGGGCTTGCCACCAGATCAACCGGTCCGTGCGCATGCGCCATCGACACGGTGAGACCGCGCGCGATCGCCTGCGGATCGCAAAACACCTGATCGACCCGGTTGATCGGCCCGCACGGCACATTTGCCGCTTCGAGCAGCGCAATCCAGTCCGCAGTCGTGCGCGCGGCGAAGATCAGATTTAACAAAGCGATAAGCGCCTCTCGATGATGCACGCGATCCGCATTGCTTACGAAACGCGCATCGGTGGCCAGATGTTCTGCGCTGGCCGCCTTGGCAAAGCGGCGGAATTGTCCATCATTGGCGATGGCGAGAATGACAAAGCCGTCTTCGGTCGCGAACACCTGATAGGGCACGATGTTGGGGTGGGCATTTCCTAGCCGCTTGGGAACCATGCCGCCGATCAAATGGTTCGATGCCTGATTGGCGAGAGCTGCCGCCTGGCAGTCGAACAGCGCCATGTCGATGCTCTGACCCTCGCCGGTTTTGCTCTGATGCATCAGGGCTGCAAGGATGGCAATGGTGGTATAGAGCGCCGTGATGAGATCAGAGACGGCCACGCCCACCTTCATTGGTTCGCCGCCCGGTGTGCCCTCGGGTTGACCGGTGATGCTCATCAGTCCCGCCATGCCCTGGATCAGATAGTCGTAGCCCGCTTTGTCCTTGTACGGACCGTCATGGCCAAAGCCCGTCAGCGAGCAATAGATCAGCGCTGGGTTCAGGGCGGCGAGACTTTCGTAATCGAGGCCATATTTGGCGAGGCTGCCGGTCTTGAAATTTTCCACCACGACATGGGCGCGCCGCGCCAGCCGCTTCACCAGGGCCGCTCCTTGCGGGTTCGCAAGGTCGATGGCGACCGATTTCTTGTTGCGATTGGCGGAGAGAAAATAAGTGGCGTCGCCCTTTTTGCCATCGCAGCCCTTGAGGAAAGGCGGCCCGAACTGTCGGGTTTCGTCGCCTTCACCCGGTTTTTCGATCTTGATGATCTCCGCGCCAAGGTCGCCCAGAATTTGCGTGGCCCAGGGGCCTGCCAGCACGCGGCTCAGATCCAGCACGCGGATATGCGAAAGCGCGCCCATGTTCTTTCGGAATTCTTTCCCTTGAAGTTCCATCGGTTCCGCAAACACAAGAGGTCTGGCCGCCGCCCCAGCTCATGCTATGCTCGGTTGCGTAGCATATAATAGGCATCGCGAATGGGACGGACGTTCAGAACGGGCGCCTGCGCGCTCGCATGGGTCATGGCTGCGGGGCAGGTTCAGGCGGCCACCCAATGTGCCAAGACCAACGAAGTCACCGCCATCCAGGCCAGCGCAATCCAGCAGCAATTGATGGTGGCAGCATTGACCTGCCATCAGGTGGCGAATTTCAACGCCTTCCAGATCGGCTTTGCCACGGAATTGCGCCGTTCCGACGCCGACCTGATGAAGATGTTCAAGCGTTTCTACGGCGGTTCGCGCGGCGAGCGAGAATATCACGCCTTCAAGACGCGACTGGCCAATGATTCGTCGATGCGCAGCATCCACGACAACCAGGGCTATTGCGCGGCGGCCGAAGTGGTGTTCGCAGCTGCCTTGGCGGCGCAGAAGCCGACCTTGGTGAATTTCGTGTCGGGCGTGCAGATCCAGGAATCAAGCCCATTCGAATTCTTGCCAGATCAGGGTCGCTGTGGGTCTTTCGGGCGTCGCCCCCGTGCCGGACATTATCCCGAAACCCAAGCCGCCTGAGTTCGGCGGCGCGGCAACTGCTCAGACCAGCGACCAGAGCCCGATCTGGAAAAAACCCGAAGACACCAATACTGCCGTGCAGTATCCAGGAAATTAGAACGCCAAAATTTTAGGTCGATCCTCTCCCTGTGCCTTCCTTTGTGGGAAGGCTGAGCGCGCCTGATTTGTTCAAGGGAAGACATTTCAGGTGGGCATGGCCGTTTGGTCTTGCGGAACCTCTGTCACGCCGCGTCCAAATCTGTGCCTTCTCGCAAGGTAGCGGACGAAAAAAGGGCGGGCCGCGAGGCCCGCCCTTTCGGTTCTTTGGCTGAAGCCAGGCTTAGTTGCCCGCGCCGTCGCCCAGTTCGATGACCGCGCGCCGGTTTTGCGGTTCGCGGACGCCCGGTCCGGTTGGAACGAGCGGATCGTCGAAGCTCTTGCCGGCCGTCGCGATCGACGAGCCGTCCATGCCTTGATGGATCATTTCGTCTTTCACCGACTGCGAGCGGCGTTCGGACAGACCCTGGTTGTAACGATGCGAGCCAACCGTGTCGGTATGGCCCGTGATCATCACCTTCACGATATTGTTGGCTTTCGCCGTCTTTACCGCTTCGCTCACGACTTGCTGCGCTTCCGCGGTGAGATCCGACTTGTCGAAGTCGAAGAAGACGATGAACGTCTTCACCGGTGGCGGAGGAGGAGGCGGTGGGGGCGGTGGTGGCGGAGGAGGAGGCGGTGGGGGCGGCGGAGGCGGGGGCGGCGGAGGCGCTTCCCCGACATAGAACCGTACACCGGCCATGATGATGTTTTCGTTCAGATTGCCCACGTGGGTGGGGAAATCGACCGGAGCCGTGAATGCCGTGCCGTAATCGGAATTGATGTTAGCCTGACGGAAGCGGTACTCCGCGAACAGATCATAGTTATCGCCGGCCTGCCATGACAGACCACCGATGGTCTGCCACATGAAGCCCTTCTGTGACCCATGGACGATCTCGAGACCAGACGAAATCTGGCGCACGTCAGCGCGCATATTGCCCGCACCGATACCGGCGCCGAGCGAAAGATTGAGGGACGGCGTCAGTGGAACGTCGTAAATGGCGTTGACCATCGCCGAGCGCACCGCGAACGAGCCGTGAGAGTCGTTCCAATAGGCTGTGTTGCCGTTCACGCCGTGCGAGTCGTAGCCGATTTCGGTTTCGATACGGATTGGAATATCGCTGAGCTTGTAGCCCACACCACCGGCGACCACGGCGCTGTTGCTGAATGGCGCCAAGCTTTCGACGGCCGGCGTGCCCATCTTGATCTTTACATCCTGCAGTTGGTCCCAACCGGCACCGACCGTGAAGTACCAGCCTTGCTCGTCGCTGCCGGCCAAAGCCGGGCTAGACAGGGCAAGCGCAGCAACGCCTGCCAAGGCGATCAAACGGAGTTTCATTTATTTTACCCTCGCTTTAAGAAGTCGACGGACAGGGAGCCCCCCGCCGTTCGTCCGGACCAAGTTGGTATATAACGGCGAATGTGCCGAAAGTCTCCCTCGATTGTCCATGAGGTTCCGTTATTTAGCAGGCGAAAGGGCGGATTTGCTGGGGCCCTGTGACTGCCCTGCAACATTCTGACCGGGCGCCAGAATCGGGTCGCCCGCTGCCACAGACATAAGAAAAGCGTAGCGCCCAGGCAGGACCCGTAGCCGGCGGAAGGACCCAGGCGCCTCGCGCTCGAAGGCTCGCAGAAGCTCCTCGCGCGGCGCAACGTGGAATTGTCTTAGCCAGCGCCGCAGAAGTCCCGCTCCCACCGGCCCGAGTCCGGTCAGGTCGCCGAAATCCACCACATGCACCAGCCCCTCAGGGGCCAGCGCCCCTTTGGCGGCTACCAGGGCCCCTCGCCAGTCGGGGATCATCGACAGGCTATAGGAAAAGACAATGTGGTCGAAGGGCTTAGAGCAACCAAACAGGGAGGGCGTTAGCGCCTCGGCATAACCCTGGGTCAACGCGATCCGGTCAGAAAGCCCCACGCGGTCGACCGCTGCACCTGCCGTCTTCAACATCTCTGTCGAGGCATCGAGGCCGTAGAGGGGATTGCCGGGGTACTTCCGGGCGATGGCAATCAAGTTGCGGGCGGTGCCGCAGCCGATCTCAGCCAAAGTCTCGCATGGCTTAAGATCCAATTCCTGGATCAGCCGGTCGCGGCCGAAAAGGTAATATTTCCGCGTGATATCGTAGATATAGCGCTGATTCCGGTAGACCCGGTCCATCAGCGCGCTGTGGCCCGCGATTTCCACCTGGCTGGGCTGCATTGCGCCTATCTCTTCCCGCTCAGGCCGCTTGCTTGCGGACATAGACGTGAAAACCGCCATAGATCGAGGAGCGATCCTTGGCGTGCCAGGCCCGGCTTTCCTCTTCCAAATAGTGCCAGGGGCCGAGCAAGTCGGGCGGCAATTTGCGCGGCAGGGGCGAATCAGCACCCGCGGTGCGGAAGATCACGCGTGCGTCGGTTTCATCTGCGGTGCGGTCGATCTCGGTCCATAGCGCCGTCATCTGCGCGGGCGTCATCCAGTCTTGCGCGTCCAGCAGCACGTAACGGTTGAGCGAGCGTGCATCGCGATCTTTCAGGAAATCGGTCAGCGAGGCGTGATGGGTTTCGATCCGATCTGTCCGTGTACGGATGGTCTCGTAGGTGTCCTTGCGCAAATAGGCCGGAACGGCTTCGCGGTTTTCGACGTCGTAGCTGCGTCCGAACGCCTGCCAGGCGAAATAATTCGCCTGGATCGGGAAATCGCAAGCCAACCGCTCGACACGTTCGCGCAGCACCGCCACCGGATTGCCGTTGGAGGACGAGACGAGTTCGTCATATTGCGCCGGCGGAATGCCAAGCGCGTAGAGCGATACAGGCGATTTCGACAACAGTTTGATCGCCTTGTGATCGAACAAGGGCGCAATGATGCGGTCGAAGGCCGCGCGCTGTTCGGCAGGCGTGCGCGAATCAAGCAGCGGCGCAAGCCGTTTGCCGTGCAGACGCGCCACCGCGTGCAGAATGCCGATGAAGCGGCCGAGCAGGCTGTAGCGGTAGAGATTGCGCGCGAACATGTTGATGCGCCGGCCTTTGAGCGGAATATGCTTTTCCCAATAGGCGCGGGTTTGGGGATCCAGCCGCGAACGCAAGAACTCGTCGTAGACGTCGCGGTTGGCCTTGTCGTTGGCCACGCCGAAGAAGCGGAAGAATTCCTCATGGGACGGAAGATTGGCGAGTGCGGCGATCTTCAATCGCGTCAGTGCGATATGGTTGGTGTTGAGATCGACTGCGATGATCTTCGCTGGATCGGCGGCCAGATAGTTGAGGATATTGCAGCCGCCGGATGCGATCGTGATGAGCTTGTGATGCGGTTTCAATTCGAGGGCTTCGAGATCGACGTCGGGATCTTCCCATATCTGATTGTAGACAAAGCCCTGGAACATCAAGGTGAACAGGCGCTCCAATGCGCCGCGTCGTGTATTGGCCGGCCGCTGGTGGGCGGCATGGGCGAGCAACGAATTTCCCATGAGGTCCTGAAAACCCTTTCGCGTTGGGCACTTTGGATGACGACCTTATTTATGAGCCGATGCGGGTCTGTCAAACGGGCGTCAGTTCCATCGTCTTGCACGACCTCAAATCGCCCTTTATGTGAGTTTTATGACCACCGCCCAGAAGACACCCCTTGAAGATGTTCTGGACTTGCTCGACCTGGAGCCAATTGAGGTCAATATTTTCCGGGGCGTATCACCCAAGGACCGGATGCAGCGCGTGTTCGGCGGCCAGGTTTTGGGCCAGGCGCTGGTGGCGGCCTATCGCACGGTGGAGGGCCGCGTCTGTCATTCGCTGCATGCCTATTTCCTGCGTGCGGGCGATCCCAAAGTGCCGATCCTCTACGAAGTGGATCGCAGCCGCGATGGCGCGAGTTTCACCTCGCGACGCGTTGTGGCCATTCAGCACGGTCATCAAATCTTCACATTGGCGGCCTCGTTTCAGGTCGAGGAGCAGGGCTTCGAGCATCAGTTCGAGATGCCCCAAGCCCCCGACCCCGAATCGCTGCCGGCCGAATCCCAGCTGCGCGCCAAGGCAGTGGAGAAGCTGCCGGAAGAAGAACGCGGTTGGTTCACCCGGCCCCGGCCCATCGAGATGCGCCATGTCGAGCCGGTGGAATTCTTCAAGCCGGAAAAGCGCGAGCCCCGGCAGATGGTGTGGTTCCGCGCGACAGGCAAATTGCCCGACGATCTTTCGCTGCACCAATGCCTACTTGCCTATGCCTCCGACATGACGCTGCTCGACACGGCCACGCGTCCGCATCGCATCGGCTGGTTCGACAGAACCATACAGATGGCGAGCATCGACCATGCGATGTGGTTTCATCGTCCGTTCCGCGCCGACGAATGGCTGCTTTATGCGCAGGATGCGCCCAGCGCCTCGGGCGCGCGGGGTTTCAACCGCGGTGCGATCTACAGGCGTGATGGAACGCTGGTGGCATCAGTAGCGCAGGAGGGATTGATGCGGCGTCGCAAAACTAATCCTTGAATTGCCCCAGCTTATGGGCAGTCAGTGCAAGTCACCGTGATCGAGCGGCGCGGCGCGGTGTAGAACGTATCTGTCATCGGAAATGTGCCGACTATGATCTGGCCGTATGGTGAGGTGTAGTTGTAGGACACTTCGGAAAGGAGGATGCTGCATTGGCTCGACGACGTGCAAGTCGCAGGGAGCAGGCCCGTCGGCACCGCGAGCGTACTGCCTACGGCGTGGGCGACACCCTGTCCGTTGGTTTCGCTCCACAGCACTTGGCCCACATTTGGCGTGGTCGTTCCGCCGATGCTTGTCACCACAATGCTCATAGTGCCGCTGGAGAACGGGGTCATGATATCGCCCGACGCGGCGAACACATTGGCGAGATCGGCTTTCGAAACCTGGGTCGCTTGCCCCACTAGGTCATCTGCGGTCGACGAAACTGACGTTACCTTCTGGTGGCAACTCAGTGCGTTGCAAACTTCGACCAGGCCAAAGAACATTAGCATCAGAACCGGTGCGATCAGCGCGAATTCGACGGCGGCCATGCCGTCTTTCGCCTCCCAATGGACTCTGGCTTTTTTCAGCATAGGCTGGTCGTTGTATAGTTGGCGTCAGGATAAGGCTCAGTGCGAAACGCTGAGGCTGCACCCATCAGCACCTGAGTGCCGCCTGGCATATTCGACATCAGCCTTGCCATGAACGGCGTCATCACAGTCCACGGATAATAGGTGCGAAACAGAACCACCGAACAGGCGTCGGTAGCCTGCACCGTCATGTTGTTTACATTAAGGCTTCCGTCCGGATTGACCACGTCGGGATAGTTTGCGCCAGTGAAGTTCGAGAAGACGCGCAAGTCGACCTGCATATTGAGCTTGCAGGTATTCGGATCGAGCAAACCTGTCATCTCGGAACAAACTTGCGTAATAAGTTGACTTGCTGTGATCGTGCCCATGATTTGACCGGTGCGAACCATGCGCGCAGTGTCGTCAGTAGCGCTGGTCAATGTTGCTTGCACAAAGAACATCACGCCGGTTTCGATGAGACCGAATATGAAATAGAAGAATGGCAGCGCCAGCATCGCGAATTCGATTGCAGCCGTGCCGGAGCGCGCATCCTTGCGCATCCGTCTACTGACGGATCTGAGATTTGAAGCGAATGCACCTAGCAACAACATCGTTTTTCGCTGACGGCGCCTTATTTGGATGTCATCCTTAAAACGCGTGCTGCCGAATACGAAGAAAAAGGCCGAACCGTGATGAAGAAAGTGTTATCGCGGCGGCTGCCCGTTAGGGATTGAATTGAATTGGCACGGAAACGGGAAGAATTTGTTCGTCAAGGTTTACGCGCATGAGATTTACGCATGTCATGGTAACTATTGGGTAACCAGTACCGGGGAAAGCAAGCGAATTTTTATTCCTGGTTCCCGATAATGACGCGTGTATCAAACGGATTGGTAGCTGGGGATGATTATCGTCGGCATCTTGCGCAGTGCCCTGCGGCGCACGCACGTTTTCTTGAAAGCCAATCGCGGCAATGTTGCGATGATTTTTGGACTTGCGCTAGTTCCCATCAGTCTGGGCGTGGGTGTGGGTCTTGATCTGTCGCGTGCCCTTGTCACGCGCCAGCGTATGAACGAGGCGCTGGATGCGGCGGGGCTTGCGATCGGCGCTCAGCCGGGTATGTCCAACTCTGCGATGACGACGCTTGCACAGCAATATTTCGCCGCGAATTATACCGCGAGCAAAACTGAGTTCGGAACTCCGGCTCCGGTGACGGTTGTCCATTCGGGCCAGCAGATTGCACTTTCGACCAGCGTGGCAATGCCCACCACGCTAATGAACATCGTTGGCATACAGACCATGAATGTTGGCGCAAGCTCGCAGGTGACGTGGGGCCAGACGAAATTGTGGGTGGCAATTGTGCTCGACAACACAGGTTCAATGTGCCAACCCGATAATTGCGCTGGCACAAACAATAAGATTACGTATGAAAAGCAGGCAACGCAAAACCTTCTGACCATGCTTCAAGGTGCGGCTGCCAATCCAGGAGATGTCCAGGTTTCGATTATTCCCTTCACCAAAGACGTGGATGTCGGCACATCTAACGCCGCAGCAAGTTGGATCGATTGGACGGATTGGAATTCCGCACCGCCAAGTTCCACGCCAGCATCGAGTGTCGGTCCTGGATCAAGCTGTCCCTATTCAAACGGCACCAACGGATTTACTTGCACGACAGGGCCCGCCAACGGCAGTTCGAGCACCGGCACAATTCCGTCAAGCGGTGCCTATTCGGGATATATTTGTCCCAGCGTCGCCAGCACCAACGCGAGCACCGGTTTGGGCGGCCACTATTACAACGGCTGCTACAATAGCGTCAGTAGTATTGCGACGATTTGCTCGGGTCATTCTTCCTGTAGCTGCACCGGCTACACCAATTGCACTTGCACAGGCAGCGGGAACAGCAAGAGCTGCAAACAAACGACTTACAGCCACACCTGGATTGCCAACAATCATAATACTTGGGACGGCTGCGTCATGGATCGCACGCAAAATTATGACGTCCAGAATGACGTCCCCAGCGGCACTACCACCGACTTTCCTGCCGAGAACGCGCAATCTTGTCCGGCCGCAACTATCACACCGCTGGGCTACAATTGGAGTGCGCTCAGTGCCCAAGTCAACACGATGACGGCCAATGGCTCCACCAATCAGCCGATCGGGCTTGCCTGGGGCTGGCAGTCGATGACGAACGGGCTTCCATTTAGTCCCGGCGCACTGCCTGCGCAAACACGAATGGTTGTCATCATCCTCAGCGACGGATTAAATACGCAAGACCGCTGGCATGGCGATGGCAGCAATCAAGACACCACAGTCGATGCCAGAGAAAATCTGGTCTGCACCAACATAAAAAACAACAATACCACGGTTTACGCGGTCTATGTCGATCTCAACGGCGCTCAGGGCAATTCCGCCGCTCTGCAGAGTTGCGCTACGGATCCGAGCAAATATTTCGACCTGACTGTGGCGAGCCAGATTGTCACGGCATTCACGGAGATCGGCACACAGATCACCAATCTACGCGTCTCGCTGTAGCGAAAGGGGGTTTGTGCGCGGAGAGGCTTAAGGTCCGCTTCGTGCGCAAATCTTAATCATTTGTCGCTATTGTCGTGTCATGGCTACGTTCTCATTTCTTCGCGGGCGGCACTTCGAACTTCCAGCCGAACTCCGGCGCGGAACGAAGGCCTACGATCTGGCCGCCGCGTTGCCGCTGATCATTTGGTATGGATTTAGTGTTGTTACACTAGCGAAGCTGCTTCCAAAAGAGCTTGCTTCGCTCGATCTGACAGCGCAACGCTTCGACGTTGTGATCAAGCTAGCGTCGGATGTAGGCATTCTGCTGCTGGCCGGAATGTTCATCTGCTTTCTATTCGCGCGCAGCCCGGCGAAAGCATCTGCGCGCGGGATGATGCCACGCGTCGCCGCGGTTCTTGGCACATATCTCAGCGTCGGTATTCTGTTGTTACCAAAGAATGACAATCCGTTGTGGTTGACTGCACTGTCCACCATGTGCGTGTTCACCGGCGTGAGCTTCGCTATCTACTCTCTGAGCTTTCTAAATCGTTCGTTCAGCATTGTTGCTGAGGCACGCACGTTGGTAACCAGTGGCCCCTACGCGTCGGTACGCCATCCGCTTTACGTGGGCGAAGAACTGGCAATAGTGGGGACTGCATTGCTCACAATGTCGCCGCTAGTGGTCGCGCTTCTCATGCTTCAGATTCTCTGTCAGATCTACAGAATGTCGCGTGAAGAAGGAATTCTCGCAGAGGCCTTCGCTGAATATTCGACGTACAAGGCACGCACGGCGCGCCTCATTCCCGGATTGTATTGAGCAGCGCAGGGCAGTCCGGATAATCGGACCAGCACGCCCTGACCTTTCCCACGATTACCCTGAATCAACTTCCGTAGTTTTGTCTTTTTGGCCTGTGAGAAATAGTGGAAACGCCGGCGTTTTGGATCGATGAGTGGGTTGTGGTGCTAAATTCCGGACTTATGCTGTAAGAATTCTGGCTAATTGTCTTAATTGTACGACTGCATGCGAGGTGCTCTGTTGCGAACAGAGCCGCCTGCAAGGTCCATTCGCGTCAAGAAGATCGGAACCTACGAGTATCTCTACTTGGTGGAAATGCGCGCGAAGGCGGGCGCCATGTCCAGCGGGTAGTCGAGCGTGTAATCGGCTCGATCTGGCGAGAACGTTATGACTATGTGGTTACCTTTGGCGACGCGCATTTGCTTCGTGTGTGCGCCGTGAGAAGGCGGCGCTTTCCAGTGGGTGTAGTTAAGTCCCACCCGGCACCCGCTTCAGCCAGAAGCAACCGGGGCAGGCAACGGCGTTGCCATCCGTCAGAGTTACGCCATCGACTTCAACTTGAGAAAGATTCTCAGGCGGATCTTTTGCTACCTTCTTACAGACTTCTTATCAGTAAAGGCGTTTTTTTGAGCGGGTTAATTAAACTAAACGTTTCCGCCAGCCACAAAGAGCATCGTTGCGGCAGATGCAATTTTATTTGCCGCTTGATGCGTCAGCCGCTTTCTGAAGCATGTCCGAATGGTTGTTGATCTCGTCGTGCATCGCCTTGTGATAGTCAGGCAAATCGCCTGGGGCGGGGGCGGCTTCGCAATGAGCGGCGGTGCAGGTGTAGCTGAATTGCTGAATGCCCTTGTTCAGCGTCACCACACCCATGCGGCGGCCAAACACCGTGACGTGATTGTTGGCGATCGGACGGCCATCGCGACCCAGGGCGATCATATTAGTTTCGCCGAACGTCTTACCGAGCACGAAGAAATGCTGCGCGTCGATGGTAGTTACGTCAGCGATGGCGGGATTGCCCATATAGACGGTCGAAACGGGCTGTCTGAAGGCGATGATGCGAACCTCATCCATCGGTACCGCGACGTCGGCGGCATAAGCGGGCGCCGCGAAGGCGGCAGCGGCGAACAGGCTCGAAAGGACGTGGCGCATGAGAGTTCCTCGTGATGCAATCACGCGCAGAGATTAAGGTGTGCGGTGTAAAAGAACGCTTAAGTCGGCCACGGGCTTGCGATTTTGTTGTTCCCTCTCCCCGTGGAAGAGGTATGACAAATCGCTTGTGCTGCGCTTAAGCTGTCCTTAACAACCCGCGCTTAGTTTACGTCAAATTCCGCGCATTGCTTGGGCAGGCGCCGCCCGGTGCAGACAAAGATCGCCCGGACAAGCTTGAGAGTGGCAAGTTGGAGAATCCATGAGGCGGCGTGTTCCCACTCCGGTTACTGAACGATCCATCGCCGAATTCGTCGAATACGGTCTTACCGCACTTCTCGTGATCGTCGTGGTGGTCGCGCTGCTGGAAATCTTCGGCGTGCATCTCGGTCTTCGCTTCTGAAAGACCAGCGCCGCGCGAACGGCCGGGCGCGGAAGGCAGCACAATTCATCTGCGTGGTAAACAAGTTTCGACCATTAAACACAACCCTGGTTTCAATCGTCCCTTTTTGTTCCGCTGCGGCACAGAATGGCGGGACAGGCGCAAATGCACTTAAGCCCGCATTAATCGACATCACTTAGTGTGATGCATGTCCATACTGAGAGCCGGAGAGAGACCGCGCTGGATGGATTTCTAGGGTGTCACTTAAGTGGAGGCTTTCATGACCAATCTTCTTTCTCGTTTCGTTCGGGACGAATCCGGTGCGACGGCCATTGAATACGGCCTGATCGCGGCGCTCATTTCGGTTGTCATCATCGTCGCGTTGACGGCTGTAGGTACTAACCTGAGCGCGAAGTTCCAAGCAGTCTCGACTGCGCTGGGCGCATAAGCGTATTGCGGCGAAGAATGTTGCAGCGGCCGCCCAAAAGGCGGCCGTTCGCATTTTTGTTTAAGCGCATTTTCAGCTTTTCCGGCGAAGTTTACGCCATGATCGCCGCCTGGATTCCCCTGCTTCCGCTCGTAGCGCTTCTCGTCCTGGCCGCTGGCTGGGATTTGGCGAGCTATACGATTCCGAATTTCATACAGCTTGGACTGATTTTGGCTTTCGTCGCATTCTGCTCGCGGCGGGCTTTTCTGCGCCGATGTTCGGAATTCATCTGCTTGCCGGTTTAATCGGCCTTGTAGCAGGCTTCACATTGTTTGCGCTCGGCTATATCGGCGGCGGCGACGCGAAATTATTCGCCTGCGTAGCTTTGTGGCTGGGATTCCACGATCTTCCGGCGTATGCGCTGGTCGCGGCCGTTCTCGGCGGAGGCCTTTCGCTCGTCATTCTGACCCTCAGAAAGTTACCGTTGCCTTCCTTTCTTGCGCGACACAATTGGTTGCTAAGACTTCACGATCCCAAACAGGGCGTGCCGTACGGGGTGGCGCTTGCCGCGGGGCTTTTTCTTATTCTTCCACAGACGGAAGTTTTTCATCTGGCCGCATCTCGGCTCGGATAATTTCACAGCACCTTATTAAGTAATTTCTAAGTGGTGCCGTGCTCCAATCATTCCAAAGGAGCCACCCCCATGGATAGACGCCGTCTTATTGTCGTCGGTTGCGCAGCCTTCGCAGCCATTGCCGCCATCTTTCTGATGCGTGCGCTTCTGGGTGGCGGCACGACGAAAGTGGCAGCTGCGTCCGCGCCGCAGGTTCGGACATCAGAAGTTCTCGTCGCCGCGAGCAATCTGTCGCCGGGCACCAAGCTCTCGCCACAGCTCGTGCGCTGGCAGCAATGGCCCAAATCGTCGGTGGATTCGAGCTTCCTCACGCATGAGACGGTGCCCGATATCACAAAATATACCGGCAAGGCGGTGGTGCGCGCGCCGCTGGTTTCGGGCGAGCCGCTCACCGACACCAAGGTTGTACAGTCTGACACCGCAAGCTTCATGTCGGCGACGCTCGCGGACGGGATGCGCGCGGTGTCGGTCGGAATCACGGTCGAAACGGGCGCGGGTGGGTTCATTCTTCCCAACGACCGCGTCGACGTCATCAGGACCGAGCTCATCTCCGACAATCCACGCCGCTTTCGCGCTTCCACCATTCTCGAAAATGTCCGTGTGCTCTCCGTCGATCAGACCTCGAAACAAGACAAGGACCAGAAATATGTCGTCGGCAAGACCGCGACGCTGGAATTGACGCCGGATCAGGCCAAGATGATCGCGCGCGCCTCGGCCAGTGGCACGCTCTCGCTGGCACTGCGCTCGCTTGCAAGCCAGAACCCAAATCTCGCCGAAGAGGACAAGCAGTCCTATGGCGGCGGAGACATTTCCATCATCCGTTATGGGGTCGTGCGCGCTGACGCCGCGATCCAGACCAAGGAGTAGGGCGCCATGCGAAGGGGACGCGTTGCGGGTGTTATGTTAGGCGCCGCCGCCTTGATGAGTGGGGCATGGGCGGGTGTGGCAATCGCCGCGCCGCGCGCGCCAGCCAAGGAAACGAAAGTCATCTCCATCTCCACGCGCGCGGGCGCGACCGTCAATCAGAAGATGAACCTGGCCCTCGACAAAGCCGCGATCATCGAGCTGAACACGGACGCGCGCGACGTTTTGGTGTCCAATCCGGAAATCGTCGATGCGGTAGTGCGCAGCCCGCGGCGCATCTACCTTCTGGCGATGAAGGCGGGGCAGACCAACGCCTTCTTCTTTGACAGCGCCGGCCACCAAATCCTGTCGCTCGACATCCGCGTCGAGCGCGATACCTCCGATCTTGCGACGGTGCTGCATACCGAAATGCCGGATGCCAGTATCCGTTTGTCTTCGATCAACGGCAATGTCGTGTTAAGCGGAACCGTGCCGAGCGCGCAGGATGCCACTCGCGTCGTCGATCTGGCCGGGCGTTACGCCGGTGGCGCCGATAAGGTCGTCAACATGCTCAAGATTTCCGGCAACGAACAGGTCATGCTGAAAGTGCGTATCGCCGAAATGGACCGCCAGATCGCCAAGCAGTTCGGAATCAACCTCGCCGCAGCCGCCGTGGCCAATGGCGTGCCGATCGCGGTATCGACCTCCAATCCGTTCAGCCTTCTGGGCCGCGCGCTCAGCAACCTCTCGGGTGCGCAGGCTGGTCAAGTTTGCACTAACGGCGCCAATCCGTTTGGCAGCACGATCGCAAGCTCTCTGCTGTCAGGCGCGGGATGCGTCGTCAAAAACAACGTTCAGGGTTCGCTCCAGGCGCTTGAAGATGTAGGACTCATCCACTCGCTCGCCGAACCGAACCTGACTGCGGTGTCGGGCGAGACAGCGAAATTCCTCGCCGGCGGCGAATTCCCCGTGCCCGCCAGCCGCGACCAATACGGCAACGTGACGGTGGTTTTCAAGCAGTTCGGCGTCGGCCTTTCCTTCACGCCAATCGTGTTGGCGGAAAACCGCATTTCGTTGCAAATCTCCACCGAAGTCAGCGAACTGACCAATACCGGCGCTTTCACACTGGCCGCTGGCACGACGACAGACACCAACGGCAATGTGATCCAGACTTCCGGTCTGACCATCCCTGCGCTCGACGTGCGCCGCGCCGAAACCACGGTCGAACTTCCTTCGGGCGGAAGCTTCGCGATCGCTGGCCTATTGCAGCACACGACCAAACAGGAGATCGACCGCTTCCCGGGCCTTGGCGACATGCCGGTCCTGGGTGCTCTGTTCAGAAGCCGCGACTTTCAGAATGACGAGACCGAGCTGGTCATTGTGATCAGCGCCTATCTGGTCAGCCCGGCTTCGGAGAAAGCGTTTGCCGCGCCGACCGACGGCTTCGTGCCAGCCACCGATCTGGAGACAATCCTGCTCGGCCGCTTGAACACGGTCTATCACGAGACGCCTGATGCGATGCGCACTGCTTCCAATGGCCCGGTCGGCTACATTGTCCAGTGAGGGTGAGAACCATGAACAACATGAACAAAGTTCTGTGCTGCGGGGCCTTGGCCGCGGTCCTTCTCGCCGGAAGCTGTGCGGCTCCCACCAATGACGGAAAGATCGTCGCGGACGGTGCCGTCAATCATCCGATCACCGTATCGCCGGACTACCGCACTTTGCGCGTGCCCTTCGCAGGCGATGGGATGACGACGGAAGAGGCTGCTAAATTCGATCAGTTCGTCGCCGACTACATGGCGCGCGGCAACGGCGCAATTTCGATTTCGGCACCCTCAGGTCCAGGCGCGCCCGAAGCGATCCGCTATTTCGGCGAGCGCTTGGCCGATCTGGGCGTACAGCGTTCGCGCATCCTTGTGGGCACGCACGACGTCGCCAATGGCGACAGCCGCATCGAGGTAGGTTACGTCGCCTATGTGGCGCACACCGATCCGTGCGGCGATTGGTCGAAGAATCTGGGGGACACTAGCTCCAATCTGCCGGGCCCGGATTTCGGCTGCGCCGTGCAGCACAACATCGCCGCCATGGTTGCCGATCCGCGCGATCTCTTAGGCCCGCGCACAATGGACGCGAGTGACGCTACGCGCCGCGCCACGGTCATCGGCAAATACGAAAAGGGCGATTCCACCGCTGCCACCAAGACCCAAGATCAGTCGGGCACAGTTTCGCAGATGACACCGTAATTGGAGAGGGCAATGGCAATGACGCCGGATAAAGGCCAGGGGAAGGGCGAAGAAGCGTTTGGTGCCAAGCCGCACGAGCGCCCAGTTCCGCGTATCTCTATTCACGCCTTCTGCGAATTTCCCGACACGGGCGCCGCGCTCCAGCGCGCAGGCGGCGACCGACGGCTGTCGAAGGCGCATCTGACGGTGCAGCTGGGCGGGCTTCAAGCGGCGCTCGAGCATTATAAGGGACAGGTGACGCCGAATCTGCTGGTCGTGGAAACGCGGCTGCAGGGCAATGAAGCCCTCGAAGAACTCGACCGTCTGGCCGAGGTTTGCGATCCCGAAACCAAGGTCATCGTGGTAGGCCGCATCAACGACGTGGAGCTGTACCGCGAATTGATGCGCCGGGGCGCCAGCGAATATCTCGTGGCTCCGCTCAATCCCCTACATCTGACCGAAGTGATCTCCGGTCTCTATCTCGATCCCAAGGCCTCTCCGATCGGCCGCGTCGTGACCTTCACGGGTGCGCGCGGCGGGGCGGGTTCCTCGACGCTGGCCCATAATGTCGGTTGGTGCGTGGCCGAGGTTCTGAAGATCAACACTACCATCGTCGATCTTGATCTCGCCTTCGGCACGATGGGCCTCAATTTCAACGAAGAGACAAACCAGGGCGTGGCCGACGCGTTGTTGGCGCCGGAACGCCTCGACGACGTGCTGCTCGATCGCCTGCTGCTCAAGTCGACCGATCATCTGTCGCTGTTCACAGCGCCCGCACTTCTCGAACGCGATTACGACGCGCCGCACTCTGCCTTCGAATCGGTGATCGACGCGGTGCGCCAGACCACGCCTTGCGTGATCGTTGATCTGCCACATCTGTGGACGCGTTGGATCAAGGATACGCTGCTTGGCGCTGACGACATCGTGATCGTGGCGACCCCGGATCTCGCGAGCCTGCGCACAACCAAGAGCATGATCGACCTTCTGAAGCAGCAGCGGCCGAACGACGAGCCGCCCACGCTCGTGCTCAACCAGGTCGGCGTTCCCAAGCGTCCCGAAATTCCGACCAAAGATTTCGCGGAATCGGTGGGCATCGCGCCGTCGCTGATCGTGCCGTTCGATCCACAGATATTCGGCGCTGCCGCCAACAACGGCCAGATGCTGATAGAAGTGCAGCCCAAGAGCCCGGTCGCCGAATCGATCCGCCGCCTCGCCGAACTGGTGACGGGCCGTGCCGCGCCCGCCGAAGCGTCCAAAAGCGTATTGCCGTTCCTCGATGGCTTCCTCAAAGGACGTAAGCAGGCATAACCATGTTCGGCAAACGCAACGCAGTCCAGGACACGGCGCCCGCGGCCAAGGTGCCGCCGCCGGCCTCCGAGTCGCCGCGCCCGCAAGGGGCGGCTTCCGCAATCGAATTCCCGCCGCGTCCCGGGGGAGAGAACCCGTCGCCGCAGGTAACCAAGTCTGCACAAAAGGCGCCAGCGCCGTCTGCGGTCGTGGCGCGCACGGCGCTGCCGGAGACGCGCGGTGAAGACTATTACCAGATCAAGACCACGATCTTTAACGCGTTGATCGACACGATCGACCTGGCGCAGCTCGCCCAGCTTGATCCGGATTCGGCGCGCGAGGAAATCCGCGACATCGTCAACGAGATCATCTCGATCAAGGCGGTGGTGATGTCGATCGCGGAGCAGGAACACCTGCTCCAGGATATCTGCAACGACGTGCTGGGTTACGGCCCGCTCGAACCGCTGCTGGCGCGCGACGACATCGCCGACATCATGGTCAACGGTGCGGGCCGCGTCTTCATCGAAGTCGCCGGCAAGGTGCAACTGACGCCCATCCGCTTCCGCGACAACGCGCAGTTGATGAACATCTGCCAACGCATTGTGAGCCAAGTCGGACGCCGTGTCGATGAATCGTCTCCGATATGCGACGCACGCCTGCTCGATGGCTCCCGCGTCAACGTCATTGCGCCGCCGCTCTCCCTCGACGGCCCTACGCTCACCATTCGTAAGTTCAAGAAAGACAAGCTGACGCTTGAAGACCTGGTGCGTTTCGGCTCGATCAATCCGGCCGGCGCCCGCGTACTTGGCGTCATCGGGCGGTCGCGCTGCAACATCCTGATCTCCGGTGGCACGGGTTCGGGTAAAACCACGCTGCTGAACTGCTTGACCGCTTATATCGACTCCGAAGAGCGCATTATCACCTGCGAAGACGCGGCTGAACTTCAATTGCAGCAGCCGCATGTGGTGCGCCTTGAAACGCGCCCGCCCAACCTCGAAGGACAGGGCCAGATTACCATGCGTGATCTGGTCAGAAACTGCCTTCGTATGCGTCCCGAACGTATCATTGTGGGCGAAGTGCGCGGACCCGAAGCGTTCGACCTTCTGCAAGCCATGAACACCGGCCATGACGGCTCGATGGGTACGCTGCACTCCAATTCCCCGCGCGAAGCCATGTCGCGTCTGGAAGCGATGATCACGATGGGCGGCTTCCAGCTTCCTACCAAGACCATCCGCGAAATGATCGTAGGCTCGATCGACGTCATCGTGCAGGCCGAGCGCCTGCGCGACGGCTCTCGCCGCATCACCAAGATCACCGAAGTGATCGGCACCGAAGGCGACGTCGTCATCACGCAGGATCTTCTGACCTACGAGATCATGGGCGAAGACGAAACCGGCAAGTTGCGCGGCCGCCATATCGGCACCGGTATCGTGCGCCCGTCTTTCTGGGAACGCTCGCGCTATTTCGGCCTGGAACGCGAACTCGCCGAGGCGCTCGACGCCTGCCAAGCTTAAAGGGCGCGTGGAATGTCCGAAACCCTCCTCTATGGCCTGACGGCTCTTCTGATCTTCGGAGCGGTGGGCGGCGCGGGCTGGGCCTTTGCCGGGGGCATGAGCGGCAAGGCGCAGAAGCGCGTGGCGGCCGTCGCCAAGGTGCAGGCCACGGGCCGTTTCGCGGCCCTGCGCGGCATGGGGCAGGACACCTCTGGCCAACGTCGCAAGAATGTCACCACGCTGCTCAAGGAAATCGAAAAGCAACAGCAGCAGAAGAAGAAAGAACGTCCGACGCTGCGCCGCCGCCTGACGCGTGCGGGCCTTTCGATCAAGCCGCGCACCTTTTGGATCATCAGCGGAGCGGCCGCGGTCGGCGTGGCGCTGGTCTGCCTTGTGGCGGGCTATGCGTGGTATGTTGTCGTGCTTGGCGCGTTCGGCGGTGGGCTCGGCCTGCCGCGCTGGGTGGTGAGCTTCCTCACCAAGCGCCGCCAGAAGAAATTCACCGCGGAATTCGCCAACGCCGTCGACGTTATCGTGCGGTCGGTGCGGTCGGGCCTACCGGTCAACGAGGCGCTCAAGATCGTGGCCAAGGAATCGCCCGATCCCGTCGGCAGCGAATTTCGCACGTTGATCGAAGGCCTGAAGGTCGGCGTCACGCTCGATCAGGGTCTCAAGCGCATGTTCGACAACATGCCGACCACCGAAGTGAGTTTCTTTGCTATCGTAATGTCGATCCAGCTCAAATCGGGCGGCAATCTGTCGGAAGCGCTGTCCAATCTATCAAACGTGCTGCGCGACAGAAAACGCTTGCAGAACAAGATCAAGGCGATGTCGTCGGAAGCCAAGGCTTCGGCCGGCATCATTGGCTCGTTGCCGATTGTGGTGGGAACGCTCGTCTATATGACGACGCCCGATTACATCAAGCTCTTGTTCACCGAACGCATGGGCAATCTGATGCTCGTGGGCTGCGGCGTGTGGATGTCGATCGGCATAGCCGTGATGCGCAAGATGATCAGTTTCAAGCACTGAGGAGCCGAAACACATGCTGAGCGTCGGCTTCCTGGACATCCTCTTCGACCCGAATTTCCTGGCGATGACGGCCGCGGCGATTGTGGCGTTCGCCACCATTGTCACGCTCGGCCTGCCGCTGATGGAGCGTTCGGCGCTGACCAAGCGGCTCAAGACGGTGTCGGAGCGGCGCGAGGAATTGCGCGCCCGCCATCACGCCTCGCTGCAGAAGCGCACAAGCCTGCGCACCGAGCCCGTCGGTTTCATGAAGCAGACGCTGGAACGGTTCAATCTCGCTAATGTGCTCGAATCGCCCGATACGCGCAACAAGCTCGCGCGCGCCGGCTATCGCGGACAGGCCCCACTCATCGCCTTCCTGTTTTTCCGCTTCGTGATGCCGTTCATCGTCTTTCTGGTAGCGCTGATCTACCTGTTCGCGCTCTCCCATTACCATTTGCCGGGGGCGACCAAGTTCTTCATCGCGCTGGGCGTCGGCATCGTCGGCTATTACCTGCCCGATGTGTTCCTTTCCAACGTGATCTCGCGCCGCCAGGAATCGATCATGCAGGCGTTTCCCGACGCCCTCGACCTGATGCTAATCTGCGTGGAAGCGGGCATGTCGATTGAATCGACTTTCACGCGCGTGGCCTCCGAGATCGGCCAGCAATCGGCCGAACTCGCCGAGGAGTTCGGCCTGACGACCGCCGAACTGTCCTATCTGCCCGAGCGCGGCGTGGCCTTCGACAATCTAGCGCGCCGTACGGGCAATCCCGGCGTCAAGGCGGTGGCGACTGCGCTCAACCAGGCCGAACATTACGGCACGCCTATGGGCCAAGCCTTGCGCGTCTCCGCCCAGGAAAACCGCGAGCAGCGCATGGCCAATGCCGAAAAGAAGGCCGCATCCCTGCCCGCCAAGCTCACTGTGCCGATGATCCTGTTCTTCCTACCCTGCCTCTTCGTCGTCATCTTGGGCCCGGCGGTGATGAGGATCATGTACACGCTGCATCACTAGATGTTTCCTCCCCCACCCCCTTCTGGGGGAAGGGCGCGCGGAGGTGCTCGAACGAGCGCAGCACCTTCCGGCACAACCAATCACCGCACCACGATCTCGAGCAGCGATGCAAATTGAGCATCCCTCTCACCCCAACACCCCTTCCCTCGCAGGCTAGGGGATTCACACATCTTTTTGGCCATTTGCTAGCAACCAGCCGTCTTTCATGGCGTCGAACCGTTGTAGGCCGATGTGCATGACCTTTGTGCCCGGGGGCTGGTAGTAGCAATGCCAGCCGCCAAGGCGACCGATAATCCACGCCGCCCATGCCAGACTGCCTTTGCGGTGTGGATTTTGTTGTTTTTCGGTTTTGCCTTCCATCTTTTTGTTCGCCATCTCCAGGATGGGCTGATCTTCCTTGTCAAAACCGTCGGTCAGTTTTTGATGTGTGCCGCCATCACGTGCGCGCACCAATTGAATAGCGCGAGAAGCAGCAATCAAAGCCATCACACATAATTTCTTCATGACCGTGGCTCTTGTGATCTGGCTTTCTTCCATATCCATACCTTGGCTTTTCATTGCCCGATTTAACTCTTCTATGGTCCAGCGCAAACGATACAGTCTGACGATATGTTGTGCCGCGTCGAGGCTCCTAACCTCGCGCGTTGTTAACAACATCCACTGCACCGCGTCCCCTCCTCTGGGCGGATTTATTTCTTCGATAAATACAGCGGTCAAATTTATCGTTGCTTTATCGCATGTCTTGCGGCTCGTGCTGGGGCGACACAGTTCGACCGTGCCATAACGTAAGGCCACTGTGGCTTGCCGGGCTTTGCGGTTAGCCTTGTGCGGGACGTTGATCTCATAACGCGTAGCTACCGGCTTTTTTCTCAGCTCTTCGAAGAGATAGCCCCCATTTGCCAAACTACGATTTTGGGCGGCGCGCGTCAGAAGATGAACATTCTCAGGACACTTGGCAAAAGTCTCATATATGTCGCTTTCACGGTCGGCGACCACAGTGATGGATGCCGCACCTTTCAGCACACGTCCCGCAAGTTCCATACCTTCAAGCCAGCGTCGGGATTCTCTTTTGTTGGGCGGCCTTTTGTCTGATGAAGTTTTGACATGCTGTCTTCGGTTCATGATCGTGCACCCAGCCATGCCCAGTACGCCACCGCTGGTCGCGTCCAGGACAAACTGTGGATGTAAAAACAGGCCAATATCTTCACAGTTGCCAACCGTACCAAAGCCTCTTTTGCTTCCTGTATGATCAGCAAAGTTGATCTCGGTTGTGTCTTGAATCACAAGAACATCACGTCCCTGTGCGCACGCACCAACACGAGTTCCTTCCACGGCCAGCATTTCCTCATGGGTAACATTCTCATTGTTTAAGAAGCGGCCAAACCTAATTTCTTCAGCGCGGGTTTTGCCGAGCCGCCGCACGACCACGGTCCGCTTCTCTTCCAGCGCGCGTAAAAGATCCGCCCCAACATCAGCTAATCGTTTGTCGCCAAATTCTCCCAGACTATGGGTTTCGCTTTCGTCCGCTGCTTTCGTCGCCATTTGCCCCCCCTGATTCGCATCCATCAACCAAGGGAATCAGGCACTGCCTTTGAAATCAAAGCGAAATTCAAAAAAAATGTGTAGATGGGGTAGCCCTCGCAGGGGAGAGGGAATTTCGCGGTGATCTGACGCGCACGGCCTACCAAACAAAAACTCGGCGCAGCTTGCGATGCGCCGAGTTCGATTTTTCCTGAAAGGAAATTCAGTCTGCGGCGGCGCGCAGCTCCGGCGTTACGTGCGGGGTTTGCACGGCGGAGGCCAGCGCGCGCGGTGCAGCCGTTGCGGCTTCCGCCGTTTCAGCTTTTGCCGCATCCGGCGCCTCGGCCGTCTTCACGGGGCCGGCTTCGGGATCTTTCTGAACGGCCTGCATCATCACGCGGCCTGCCGCCGTCTTGACAATGCTCGGTGTTTCGGTGAGCACCTGTTTGACGGCGGTCGCGACTGGTTTTTCTATGCTTGCCGTTTTCTCTGCTGCCGGTTTGACGGTTTCGGTAGGCTTCGCCACCGCAATGGTAACGGGCCTGTGTGTTACGGGCGCTGGCAGCACGGATGCCGTCTTCACGGGCTCCGCCTTGGGCGCTTCGACAGGTTTCTTGGTCGCGACGGAAACTGGTTTCTGCACGGACGCGGTTTTTACCGGCTCCGGCCTCACAACCGCGGTCTTCACGGGCGCGGGCGGCGGAAGCACCGCCGTTGTCACCGGCGTGGGAACAGCAGGAAGCTGAGGTTTCGGCGCCGCTACAGGAGCAGTCGCCGCCAAGGCAACAGGTTTCGGGGGCGCGATGGCGACCGGCCTGGCAATAGCAGCCTGGACGGGCGCCGGTTTGCTCGGCCTGAGCGTGGCGGGTTTGGCGGTCGCCATGTCCGGCGCGGGAGTGGACATGCTTGCCGCCGCAATGGGACGGGCAGGCGCGGCATCTTCCGCGCGCGAACCTCTGAGATTGGCCATCAGGGCTGCGTTGTGCGCGATCTTGGGATCGTTGCCGGCGGCCTGGGCCTGCGCGATCAGTGTCTGGGCCGCCGGAAGATCTCCGGCCAGCATCCGCGACATCGCGTAATTGTTGAGCAGTGCCGGTTCGCCCGGCTTCAACTGCAGACCGCGCTGATAGGCGATGCGGGCGTTGTCGTATTCGTTCTTCTGGTCAAAGGCCGCACCTATGGCCGAATAGAGCGTCCAGTCGTTGGGACTCAGTTCGAGCGCACGCTTGAGAAACGCGACCGCATCGTCGGAATGTCCTTGCGCCACCATCACCTTGCCGTATTCGCTGATGACGCGCGGATCGTCGGGCGCCACGATCATCAACTGCGCCAGCGCATGGGCTGCGCCTGCATAATCGCCGAGCGCGCGTTGCGTCTTGGCCTTTTCGATTTCTGTGTCGAGATTGGCCGCGAGCGTCTTTGCAACGGTCGCGGGACCGGCCGGAGCAGCGTCGTTTTGCGGCGGCTGGGCCTGCGACGGCTGAGCCTGTGTCTGTAGCGCCGGCTTGGCCGCGTCGGCAGGCTTGTCGGAGCTGAACAGGTTGAACCCGAAAGCGGTGCTTGACCACATCGCGACGATCGCGGCAGTGGCCACACCCGAACGCAAGGAACGCATGATTTTCCCCTTCTGCGGACTGCCGATCATGGTCTTTGCGCAGTCAACAAACCCTTAAGCATACCAAGGGAAATCCGAGGGTTGCGCTGTGGTCGTCCAGGGTCCAAATCCTGACGCATTGAAGGGTTGGAATGCCCCCATGAAGCCACGCGTAGCAGTCACGGTGGCAACGGGCGCGGGTCTTGCGCTCTGCCTTCTGTTTGCCGCATTGGGAACGGGCTCAGCCCAGCCCCTGCCGCAGCGCATCACCTTCCAGATCAGCACGGGGTCTACCGGCGGTACCTATTTTCCCGTGGGTGAGTTGATTGCGGGCCTCATCAGCCATCCCTCCGGCGCCCAGCGTTGCGAGAAAACTCGCCTTTGCGGTCCCGCGGGCCTCATCGCCACCGCCCGAACAAGCGACGGCGCGGTGGCCAATGTGCTGTCGGTCGATACGGGCGCCTCCAGTTCGGGCCTCGCGCAATCCGACGTCGTGGCCGCCGCCATCGCGGGCAGGGGCGCCTTCAAGAAGGCCGGCCCTCGCAAGCATCTCAGGGTGATCGCCGTCCTATTCCCCGAAGATATGCATCTGGTCGTGGCCATCGCCGCGCACATCGCCACCGTCGCCGATTTGAAGAACAAGCGCGTCTCGTTGGGTGCGGAGAATTCGGGAAACCTCGTTACCGCGCGCGCGGTGCTCGACGCCTTCCGCCTCCGCGAACGAAATCTTAAAGCAAGCTTCGACAGCCCCGATATCGCTGCCCAGAAACTGGAGCGCAAGCAACTCGACGCCTTCTTCTTCGTCGGCGGCACGCCGGTGCCGCTGGTGCAGAGCCTGATCCAGCGCGGCCTGGCGAAACTGGTCCCCATCGACGGCGAAGGCCGCGCGCGCCTGCTGAAAGCCGTGCCGAGCCTCGCCGCCGACACGATAGCTGCTGGCACCTATCCGGGAATCGGCAAAACCGAAACGGTGAAGAGCCACGCTGTCTGGATTGTTAACGATGCCCAGCCCGCAGCCCTGATCTACGAAATCACTCGCGCTCTGTTCGAACCCGGTAACGCAAGCGTCTTGCAACAAGCCAACGAAAGCGTGCGAAGGATCAATCTCGACAACGCCACGCGAGACTTGCCTGCGCCACTGCATCCCGGCGCCGAGCGTCTCTACCGCGAACTCGGAAAACTATCGCAGAGAAATCCGAAATAGATTTCCTTCTCTGCTTGCGAGGCAATGGTACGGCGAAACGGCAGAGGGAAAACTGCCAATACATCACCTTCGCTGTGTTCGACGCCTTCCCCACAAGCGCCACGGCGTTCACACATCTTCTGACTCAGTTTTATTTGTTTTCAATGGCAGGAGATGATTCTCCACAGTATTAGCAGGAGGGGATGAAAGAGGAGGAAACGGGAAGAAGAGTCCTTTTGTCTTGGCACATTTGGAGACAAGCATTTGGCGGAGGTCGGAAGGGGCTGCTGGATACGCTGGTGCAGAAACGAACGGTGAATGCCTGAGCGGTAAGCGAGTGCAAGACGATGCGGTTTAGTCGCTTCTTGCGCAATGAAGAAGAAACGCTTGCGCTGGCAGGGGAGCAGGTTATAGCTGCATTTTTCGCCTTTCCTGATCGTTAACGCTTGTCGCCTAAGTTCGCACGGGCTTCAGGGCGCTATCATGCAAACCATGCTCAACCGTATTTTGTTTACCATCGCGTTCGCTGCCATAGCGGTCGACGCGATATGGTTGAGCCTTGTCCATTTCGACGCCAATCTTCGCAACTATCTCATTCTTCTGGTCGTGGTGCCGCTCTTCATAGGCGGTGCAATCTATTACGGCCGTTTCCGCAACGAACAGGGATTGAGCGCGATGCTCTCCGGCTCGGCGTTTCTGGTGACGTTTCCGCCCGCCTGCTGTCTTCTGAGCTATTTGCTGGTGACGGTAGCAGGCCCACGCATCGACGATCTTTTGGCAAGCATTGACCATCGCGTTGGTTTCAGTTGGCCTGCACTGATGGCCATGGCTGCCGCCCATCCATTGCCAGTACTGCTACTGGAATACGCCTATCTATCGGTGATCCCACAAACTGTGTTTCTTCTTTTGTTGCTGGGGTGGAAGCAGAAGCTGGCCGACATCTACGGCTTTTGCCTCGCGCTCGCGCTGGGTGCGGTCTTTACACTGACGCTGTGGTGTCTGTATCCGTCTTTCGGTGCGTTTTCAGTATTCAACCTGCCCCCGGATGTCGCCCGGCCGCTTGGCCTTGCGCTCAATGGCAATTACGGTAGCGATCTCGTGTCGATGCTGAAACACGGTCGCCCTGGATTCATTTCGCCTGCGGACCTCAGAGGCATCATCGGTTTTCCCTCTTATCACACGCTGCAAGCCTTGGCACTAATTTGGTACGCCCGCCATCTGCTGTTCTTTCGCTGGTTGGCTATCGTTCTCAATCTCGCGGTGCTCGTCGCGGTGCCGATCCAAGGCGGTCATCATTTGGTCGATATGTTCGGCGGTTTGGCGGTATGTTTTGTTGCCATCCTATTAGCCGACAGGATCGTCGCTCTCGCCAAGCGCCTTGGCGAAAAGAACCCGTCTCCTGTGTTCGCGCAAAAAATCGGCTGGGCGGAAATTCGCCGCACAAGCTGAACGAACACGATTTCGTTGTCGCGATAATCTTGCAAAAATAGAAGTGCGGCGGGCCCTCAGAGAGCAGAACCTGTATGAATCCCGTAACCGATGAGGGAAGAAAAATTGGGGAACGTTATGCCAGCCCGTCATCTACTTCACGTTGCGCATCCTTGCCCCAGTCCACCATCGCAGGCAGCTTAAATATGCGTTCGACATAGGCTTGCGCGGATGCAGGTATGTCCACGCCATAGGTGCGGAAGCGTGAACACACCGGCGCATACATGCAATCGGCGATGGAAAAACGCCCGAACAGAAACGGCCCGCCATATGTCGTCAGCCCATCCGTCCAGATGCGCAAAATGCGCGCGACCTGTGCCTTGGTTGCTTCGCGCAGATCAGGCAGGAAATGTCTGCGCGCGAAATCCATTGTCATCTGGTCACGAACATCGGCAAAACCCGAATGCATTTCCGCCGACACCGCGCGCGCTTCGGCGCGGGCACGCGCATCGTCCGGCCATAGCTTCGTCTCCGGGTGGCGCTCGGCCAACGTTTCGCAGATCGCAAGGCTGTCCCAGACCGACCAGATCGCGGCGTTCTCTTCGACCTGCAACACCGGTATATGCCCTGAGACCGAACGCCTCTGCACCTCTTGGCTCGTGGAATCGCGCCTGAGCCGGATGAGGTCTTCCGCGAACGGCACCCCGATAGCGCGCAGCGCCATATAAGGTCGCAGGCTCCAGCTCGACCAGTCTTTGGTGCCGATGACGAGCGTATATTTGATAGCCATGTTTTCTCTCCCATTGCGATGGCGCGTCAGGGTTTCTAGAGTCGCGAGGGTAACAGCATAAGGCTTGTTCATGCATGAGAGCTTTGCGAATCGTGTAAAGGGCGCCATCCCGCTTCACGCGGTGACGGTGGCCGATCTTGCGCAGTTTCTCTCCCGTCGCGGCAAACGCGAAGCCGCGTGGCTCAAGCAATCGGGCTTCGCCGCCAAAGAGGGTGAATTGCAACTCATGCCCGACATCACGGGCGCGCTGGGCGGTGCGGTGTTGGGTCTGGGCAAGGGCGAGGATTCGCTTGCGTTGGCTGCCTTTTCCGAAACCCTGCCGCAAGGCATTTATGCGCTGGACGACGCGCCCGCCTCGGTCGGCGGCACCAACGCGCTGATTGCCTGGGCGCTCGGCACTTATGCCTTTACACGCTATCGCAAGAGCAAACGCGCCGCGCCCAGGCTTGCCGTGCCGCAAGGCGCCGATGCCGCGGACGCCACGCGCATCATCGAAGGCGTGTTCCTCGCACGCGATCTCATCAACACGCCTGCCAATGACATGGGTCCTACCGAACTCGCTCTTGCTGCGAAGGAGGTGGCGAAAAAACATCGCGCGAAGATTTCGATCATCGAAGGCGATGCGCTGTGCAAACAGAATTTCCCACTGATTCACGCGGTGGGCCAAGGTTCCGACCGAGTGCCGCGCCTGATCGATATCATCTGGGGTCCAGCCAATGGCCGTAAAGTCACCCTCGTTGGCAAGGGCGTATGCTTCGACACCGGTGGCCTCGACCTGAAGCCATCCTCGGCGATGCTTACGATGAAGAAGGACATGGGTGGTGCTGCTACCGTGCTTGCGCTCGCGCACATGGTCATGGACGCGAAGCTTAATCTGCGTCTGCGCGTGCTCATCCCGGCAGTTGAGAATTCTGTTTCCGGCCACGCCTATCGCCCCGGCGACGTGTTTCCCAGCCGCAAAGGCCTGACCGTCGAAATCGGCAACACAGACGCCGAAGGCCGCCTGGTACTGGCTGACACACTTGCGCTTGCCGACGAAGAAAAACCCGAACTGCTGATAGACCTCGCCACGCTTACCGGTGCTGCGCGCGTGGCGACAGGCATGGAATTGCCGCCTTTCTTCACAGACGACGAAGCGCTTGCCGCTGATTTCGCGGCCTGCGGCAAACAGGTGAACGATCCTATATGGCGCTTGCCGTTATGGCGCGGCTACGAATCCGCACTATCGAGCGACATCGCCGACCTCAACAACAATCCCAATTACAATCTCGCAGGTGCGATCACCGCGGCCCTGTTTCTGAATCGCTTCGTCGAGAAATCGAAGAGCTGGATGCATCTCGACATCCCCGCCTGGGTCGACCGCCCGCGTCCCGGGCGCCGCAAGGGCGCAGAAGCCAGCACGGCGCGCGCGCTCTACGCGTTGCTGAAATCTCGCTACGCATGAGCGCGTTGGATTCTCGCATCACGCCCGCGCGCGGCGATCTCGCAGCCAGCCATCTGCGTGGACTGGTGGACGCGAAGCAATTCGTCGACGGCGAAACCAAAATGATGAGTATCGGTCGCGCCTCCTTGCGCGCAGGCCCGTCGCCCACCTCGGGTATGGCCAGCGAAGTCCTGTTTGGCGAAACAGTCTTGGTCTACGAGCGCCGCGATGGCTGGGCCTGGATCCAATGTGCGCTCGATGGTTATGTCGGCTATATGCGCGAAGACGTGCTGGGCCAATCCATCGCGCCAACCCATCGTGTCAGCGCCATCTCCACGCCGCTTCTCCCCGCTCCAGATGTGAAGCGTCCAGCGCTCGACCTATTGCCGATGAATGCGAATGTACAGGTGACGGGCCACGACGGCCGCTTCGCGCGCGTAGCCCCGCGCGGTTTCGTGTTTGCCGATCATCTTGTTTCGCTCGATACCAAAGAGTCCGATTGGGTTTGCATAGCGCAACGTTTCGCCGGCGCGCCTTATATATGGGGCGGTAAGACCTGTGCGGGCTTCGACTGCTCGGGCCTCGTGCAAACCGCGCTTCAGGCGGGAGGTATTTCATCTCCGCGCGACAGCGACATGCAGGAAAAAGCGCTTGGCGACCTAGTCGAAGACAAGGCACGTCTTCGCCGCGGCGATCTCGTCTTCTGGAATGGCCATGTCGCCATCCTGCTCGACGAAGCGCGCATCATTCATGCCAACGCCTCGTTCATGGACGTGACTATCGAACCTATCGCACAGGCAATGGCGCGCATCGCCAAAGCCGCAGGCCCAATCACCAGCGTCAAACGGTTGAAGGATTGTCCATGACAGACACGCGCCAAGCCCGTTGCGGCTGCGGCGAGCTTTCACTCGCGGCGCAGGGCGAACTGGTCGATGTCTATGCCTGCACCTGTCTCAACTGTCAGCGCAAAAACGGCGCCGCGTTTACCTATTACGCCGTCTATCCCGACGAGGCGGTCATGATTAGCGGCGAACGGAAAGTCTGGCGGTACAGCGGCGACAGAAAGCGATGGATCGACAGCGAATTCCGTCCTGATTGAGGCACGACTTTGTATGCCCGTGTGGAAGCCTGGCTCGCCCTTGTTTTGGTCAGTGTCGGCTGTTTCGCCGATCCGGATTTCGCAGCACCCCGGCGTGTCTATTGGGCCTTGTGCCGCCACCGCGGGCTGAATTTCTCCGAAGGTATCGTATTGGTGGACACGAAGCCAAATTGATTGCCACTTCAGCAAGCACCGTGCGTTCATGGGCGATGTGAGGGAGTTCCCGGGATTGCCATCCTCTCGTGAGGCTCGATCGCTTGGTCGGGAATGACAAAGTTTGGAATTGCTAATATCCGCGTTCGAAATCCACAGTGTTTTCCAAGTTCTCCCCGCGTTCGGCCTTTGCGATCGCGCCGACGACAAAACGCGAAGCTTCCTTCGGATCGGTCAGGCCAGCCACATGCGGCGTCACCGTCACTTTGGGATGGGTCCATAGCGGACTGTCTTCTGGAAGCGGTTCAGTTTCGAACACATCAAGCGTCGCTCCCGATAGATGATTGGAATCCAGAGCTGTGATCAGATCGCGCTCCACCAAATGCCCGCCGCGCGCTGCGTTGATGATGCCAGCTCCCACCGGCATCGCCGCAAAGGCATCGGCATTCAGGATGCCGCGCGTTCGCGGCGTCAGCGGTAGCAGACATGTCAGGATATCCGTACGCGCAAGGAACGGTTTTAGTTCGCCATCACCCGCGAAACTTTCGATGCCCTCAACGTGCTTCTTTGCCCGGCTCCATCCGGCGACGCGAAAGCCCAGATCGCGCAACCGTTCACCGGCAAGCTGGCCTATTTCGCCCAAACCCAGAATGCCCACACGCGTGTCGGCGGTCTTGCGCTGAGGGATACCCTGCCGCCATTGGCGCGCGCGCTGCAAACCGTCGAACACGCGCTGCTGACGGTGATGCATAAGGGTATGCAGCACGGTGTATTGCGCCATCTCCTGCGACAGCGCGCTGTTGACGAAGCGCACGAGCGGCACATGGCGCGGATAGTCGTTGTCGAGTAGGAACCCGTCGACGCCCGCGCCAAGCGAAAACACCGCTTTCAAATTCGCAAATGTCCTCAACAATCCTGGCGGCGGCCGAAAGCTCAGAACGTAATGGACGTCTTGGGGCGCATAGGCATCGCGCCCATGCACGGGAAGTCTCAGCGTCGGATCGGCGGCTGCGATTGAGCCCGACCAGAGGGGCGCCCAATTCACCGGCACCACAAATAATAGGGTCTTCTGGCGCGTGCTCATGGGCGCACGGTCGTGCGTTTTGCGCTTGGCTTCAAGACTTGAAGCTTAAGGCGACTTCGCGGGTGCTGCCGGAGCTGCGGGCGCTGGGATGCCATGACCAGGCGTTGCCGCGGAAGCTGGCTTAGCACCGGCCGGCGCTGCTGCCGGTTTGGTCGCACCTGGCGCGGGGATCGGCGGCGGCGAATCGGACTGGGTGCGCAAGAAAGCGATCAGATTGATACGGTCCTGGGCGCTTTTGAGACCTGCGAAGGTCATCTTCGTGCCGGTGACATAGCTGCCCGGCGACTTCAGGAAGCGGAATATCTCGTCATAAGTCCAGGTGCCACCCTTGGCCTTCATGGCGCTGGAGTAGGAGAACCCGGCCTCGGTCGCGCGCGGGCGGAATTCCACGCCCCACAATTCGGGGCCGATCTTGTTGGGGCCGCCCTTGGAAATGTCGTGGCATTGCTCGCATCGCGCGGAAATCTGCTTGCCGGCTGCAACGTCAGCGCTGGCCAACACTGTGCCCCAATCGGGAATGGGTTCTTCGACTGGGGCGGCAGGGGCGCCCGCTGCCGGCGTCTCTGCGACGCCTTCAACGACATAGCCGGGCTTGGCTGGCGGCTCGACGTCGTAGATCGCGTTGGTGACGATCTTGACGACCATGACGAAGATCAGCGTGCCCAGCACCGCGCCCGCGATCTTGTTCCACTCCCAGGAATCCATAAGGTGCCCACCCGAAAATCGCGGCGACATTAGCCGCCGAAAGCCGCGCATTTCGCGCGGCGAAGCGTCGCATAAGTAGCGGAAGGATTTAGCGGAAAACCCGATGGCCCCCCCGAAGAACCCGATCATCGTCATTCCCGCGCGCATGGCCTCGACCCGGCTGCCCGGCAAGCCGCTCGCCGAGATCGCTGGCGTGCCCATGATCGTCCGCGTCTGGCGGCAGGCTGTGGCGGCCCAAATTGGCCCGGTGCTGGTGGCCGCCGCCGAACCCGAAATCGCTGATGCCGTGCGGGCCGCGGGCGGTGAGGCCGTACTGACCGATCCGGCTCTGCCCTCCGGCTCGGACCGCATCTTTGCAGCCCTTAAGGCCGCCGATAGCCACGGCAAACACGACGTGGTCGTCAATCTGCAAGGCGATCTGCCCGCGCTGGACCCTTCGCAAATCCGCACGGTGGTTGGTGCGCTGGGTGATGCCGATATCGCCACGCTCGCCGCCGAGATCGACGATCCCGCCGATTACGACAATCCCAAGCGTCGTCAAACCGGTTGTGGCGTGGAATGCGGACGGCTCGGTGGGCCGCGCGCTTTACTTTCACCCGCGCGCGCGCGCCGTCCGGCGAGGGCCCGCTTTACCATCACTCGGCATTTATGCGTTCCGCCGTGCGGCGCTGGCGCGCTTCGTCGCGCTGCCGCCCTCGCCGCTGGAAAAGCGCGAAAAGCTGGAGCAGCTGCGCGCGCTGGAAGCGGGCATGACCATTGCGGTGGCGCGCGTGGACAGCGTGCCGCTCTCTGTCGATACTCCAGACGATCTCGCCAAAGCCCGCTTGTTGTTGGGATAGGCCGCTATTAGGGGCACAGATGAGCGCGACATTGATCCAGAACGCCAAACGCGTCGCCTTCCAGGGCGAGCCGGGCGCCTACGCCAATCTCGCCGCGCGCGAGGCGTTGCCGCATGCGGCCGCCGTTCCGCAGCCCACATTCGAAGACGCGATCGAAGCGGTGCGTGCTGGCGACACCGATCTCTGCATCATCCCGGTGGAGAATTCGCTGCATGGCCGCATCGCCGACATCCATCATCTGCTGCCGGAAGCGGGGCTCTACATCGTCGGCGAACATTTCCTGCCGCATCCGCCATCAATTGCTGGGCCTGAAAGGCGCGAAGCTCGCCGATATCAAGACAGTGTATGAGCCAGGCGCCGGCGCTTGGCCAATGCCGCAAGATCATCCGCGAGATGAAACTCACCGCGCAGAACTGGCACGACACGGCAGGCTCCGCACGCATGTCGCCGAGACTGAAGGACCAAGTCGCTCGCCGCCATCGCGTCCTCGCTCGCCGGCGAAATCTATGGCCTCGACATCCTCAAAGCCGATGTCGAGGACGAAGCCCACAACATGACGCGCTTTCTCATCATGGCGCGCGAGCCTGATGACGCGCCGCATGATGGCACGCCTGTCGTCACCACCTTCGTCTTCCGTGTGAGGAACGTGCCTGCTGCGCTTTACAAGGCGATGGGCGGCTTCGCCACCAACGGCGTGAACATGACCAAGCTCGAAATCCTATCAATTGGGCGGCTCGTTCAACGCCACGCAATTCTACGCCGACATCGAAGGCCATCCCGAAGATCGCACCGTGCGTCTGGCGCTGGAGGAGCTGCAATTCTTCACGAGCAAACTCACGGTCCTCGGCGTCTACCCCGCCCATCCCTTCCGCGCGCAGATGCCGTAAGGGTTACTAACAACCGCGCCCCCAATTTCCTGCCATGGAACCGCGGAATCGGTTCAGTCGTTTTATCTGGGAGCGTCGGGTTCTCTCGACAATTGCTTGTTTTGCGCGGGATTTGCGTCTGCGCGGAATCGGCAAATCCGCTCGCTATGGCACGCCTCGCATTTCGAACGAGGCCCGATGGGCCTGTGCGTATATGCGTGCGGTCCGCGTCGAAAGGAAGGTGTGGAATGAACGGGAACGAAATGCCGATAGCGCTTTGCGCGCGCGGCGCGCATCCCGACATTGTAGGCACGCACGATATCTACGCGCCGCTCAACGGCTCGTGGGACGTAGAGGTGTTCGATCTGGAAGGCGATGGCGCGCGCCGTGTCAGTTCTGGGGAATGGCATTTTGCCTGGGTGCTGGAAGGCCGCGCGATGCAGGACGTCTTGATAGCGCCAACGCGCGATGAGCGCAGAAATGGCATTTCGATAAAAGGCAATCGTTGCGCCACGACGTTGCGCATCTTTGATTCTGCAAGCGGGTTGTGGCGTGTGTTTTTCTTTAATCCGATCAACCAGAGCTACGACACCTTCACTGCGACGAATAATGGCAAAGACATTGTGCAGACGGGCGTCGACGCGCAAGGCAACGCGCTGCGTCAGATATTTTCCGATATCACGAACGACGCTTTCTGTTGGCGTCACGAAGTCGTCAAGGACGAGAGAACGTCGACGTTGAAGGTGGAATATTTTGCCAAGCGCCGTGTGTAAAACTCATCTGTTATCCACGGTGGGCGCGAACAAGATTGGCGCGAGGCTGTTTATGACTTCAGCGTATGATTGGCCGCGTGCGTCCAATATAGCGCGAACGTTTGGATTTTCATTTCTGCACGCCGCATGTCCAGCACTCTGTAGGGAAGGATCCGACAGATCAGCTTTCTGCCCACGCCTTGATAAGATGGTGCGCGATCGCAATCGGCGGCGGCACCCATAGCCCTTGCACGGAATTGCCGGTGAGCAATTGGCGCGCCAGATCGCGTTCGAGCCAACGTGCCTCGGCAAGTTCGGTTTCGTCGATCTTGATGTCGCGGTTTTCCGCTTGCGCAAAACATCCAATCATCAGCGAGGAGGGAAACGGCCAGGGTTGCGTGGCGTAGTAAGTCACGCATCCGGTCTTGACGCCGGCCTCTTCCATCAATTCGCGGCGCACCGCTTCCTCGATAGTCTCGCCTGGTTCGACGAACCCCGCCAAAGCCGAGAACATGCCGGGTGGAAATTGCTTGCCGCGTCCCACCAGACACGCATCACCATGCGTCGCTAGCATGATGACCACCGGATCGGTACGCGGAAAATGCTCAGTGTTGCACGAAGGGCAGACGCGCTTGTATCCCGCGTCGGCCACGATGGTGGCCGCACCACAGCGCGCGCAAAAACCATGGCGCTGGTGCCAGTCGATCATCGCCTTGGCCTGGCCCAGGATCGCGGCATCCCTCGCGCCGAGCAGCATCGCTGCCCCGCGCGCCTCGCGGAAATGCCCCAGTCCTACAAGCGGCCCAACATTCGCTGGATCGTGCGCCGCGCTGATATCGAGCGCAAACATAGCGTTATTGCCTTCGAGCCCTAGGAAAACTGAAGGCGCATCGGGCGCGGCCAGCGAATCTGCCAGCCCTGGTCGCAACAGTCCGAGCTCTAGTGGTGCGGGCGTGTTGTCGGGCCCTAGCAGAAACGGTTGCAACCGCCATAAGAGCAGCACCAGAGACGACGGGTCGCGGCGCTTGGCCTCGATGAAGGTCGCATCGCTGCGCTTTTCGCTGGCGCGGTGGAGCGGATTTCCGCTGAACGGGATCATCCCCAAAACAGAAACCAAAGCAGCGTCCCGCGCAAGACCATCAATGCCATCGAGAAATAGATGGCGAGACCCGTCATCTCCACCAGTGGCCATAGCGGGCGGATGCGCTCACGGGCCGAAGCCCCATCGACTTGCAGAGGCTCCGGCCTAAGCCGGATAAGCGGCCCTACATGCGAAACGGAATGAGAAGCGATGCTCCGCCAAATTCGGCAGCGAAGTCCAACTGGTGGGGGTTGCTACGAAAATAATTCTGCCACGCCCGTGAGTATGCACAGCTTTGGTTGATCACGAATTTAACCAATCGAATCGGAGGTCATTCTGTTCGAGGAATTTTGCGTCATCTCTGCGAGAGGCCAGATCAACGCCTGAAAAAGGCTCACCGATTTGGGCTCCAGAGCGAGTCCCGTAGGCGGATACATGCCGCGGCGCGGCGGCCTATAAGCCCCGGAAATCACATCAAATATGGGAAATATTGCAGCGTAATTGCAGTCAGCATGATCCGACAACGCGGAGTGATGAATCCGATGATAAGCCGGCGCATTCAATGCCCATGACAACCAGCCGAAGTGCAGACGCGTGTTGGTATGAATGATAAGGTTGTAGAAAGTTAGAATGCCATAGCACATGATTGTAAGCGGTGTGGCTTTAAAGACAAGTCCGACGGCCAGCCATATGGTCACGCTTTTGATAAATGGTTCCGCCCAAAAATTCCGCAACGCCGTAGTGGAATTATAATGCGGATCGCTGTGATGCAGCGAGTGCATTCGCCACAAAAGCGGAAACGCATGCTGCGTACGATGAAAGACATATTCGCCGAAATCCATCGCTAGCGCGAACACAGCGATGCTTATCAACACCTTCCAACCTCTGGAGGGCAGCGTGATCAACCCGCCGCCAGCGGCGTTCACCGTCAGCGTCGTCAGGACCGCCAGTAGTGGTGAAATAATTATGCCCAGCAGAATACCAATTACGCCCAGTGCCATGTTGACGCTGCGATGATCACGGGCTGCAGGGCGTGCTGGCCAGCGACTTTCCACCAACGCGCAGAGACCGATAGCCACTGCCGTCAACAGAATGGCAGTTGCCTGAGGGCCAAGCGTACGCAGAAGGTCCATTTATACGCTCCGAAAAGGGCGACATCTTACCGTGTCAATGGATACCCAGATCTTAATAAAGATTTGACGTCGCGGGACGACGGACTTGCGTTAGCCATCATCGAACGCAGTTCGGTTGCCGAACGGACGGATCGGAATAAGGTGTTGATTTGACGTTCTTATTTCAAACCGACGATTGCGCATCCAGCAATATCCACTCGCTTGCCGATTGGGCGCTGAGCCACTTGACTTTGAGCCGTTCTTTGCGGGTCGCTTGCGCCTCATTGTCCTATTCTGATAGCTGAATTCGCCAAACGAAACTCTGGGCGTGAGCGAACTCGGCGGCGTCATCCTTTGCAGGTGAGGAACTCTTGAATCACGGTCCATATCTTTGACTGGCCATCTCGGGGCCTGTGAGCCGATTGCTCAGGTCACTGCTGCGCCAACGGCAAGTGCGGGCAACAACACCTTCGCCAGACATTGGGGACCTTTCGGGCGCGGAAGGTTCTCGCCGCGAACGAAAGGGATGCGACTTGCAATTCGAGCCCGGCGGCTTTATATCCGCCACGGGAGTTTGGTGGTGGACGAGACGCTCGCCAATCCGGTCAGGTCCGGAAGGAAGCAGCCGTAACGAATCCGCTCTCGGGTCGCTGCCGGACTCCCACCTCCATTGCGCTTTCATCTCGACCGAGTGGCGCGTAAGCGCAGCGCAGAACCGGAATGACGGAAAATTGTTTGTTGGAGCAGCCTGCGAAAATTGCGGTAATCTGACGGAATGGATGATCAAGACCCCTCGCTTGGCCTGGCCACCCCGCCTGCAAAGGCCGAGGCCTATCGCGTGCTGGCGCGCAAATACCGCCCGTCCGATTTCACCGGCCTGATCGGGCAGGAAGCGCTGGTGCGCACGCTGTCCAACGCCTTCGCCACCGGCCGCATCGCCCATGCCTTCATGCTGACCGGCGTGCGCGGCGTGGGCAAGACCACCACCGCGCGCATCATCGCCCGCGCGCTCAACTGCATCGGGCCGGACGGCAAGCGCACGGAGCCCACCATCCATCCCTGCGGCGTCTGCGAGCCCTGCGTCGCCATCGCCGAATCGCCGCAATGTCGATGTGCAGGAGATGGACGCCGCCTCCCGCACCGGCATCGACGACATCCGCGAGATCATCGAGGGCGTGCGCTATGCGCCCGGCGTCGGCGCGCTACAAGGTCTACATCATCGACGAAGTGCACATGCTGTCGAAGCAGGCCTTCAACGGCTTGCTCAAGACGCTGGAAGAGCCGCCGCCGCATGTGAAGTTCATCTTCGCCACCACCGAAATCCGCAAAGTGCCGGTGACGGTGCTGTCGCGCTGCCAGCGTTTCGATCTGCGCCGCATCGACAGCGCCGAACTCGCCGCCTATCTCGGATCGCATCGCCGAAAAGGAAAAGGTGAAGATCGAGGACGGCGCGCTGGCCCTGATCGCGCGCGCCGCCGAAGGCTCGGTGCGCGACGCGCTGTCGCTGCTCGACCAGGCCATCGCGCATGGCGAAGGCGGCGTCGATCACCGCCGAGACCGTGCGCGACATGCTGGGCCTGGCCGATCGCGGCCGCATGCTCGACCTGTTCGAGAAGACTGATGGGCGGCAAGATCGCCGAGGCGCTGACCGATCTTGCAGCGACTTTATGATCGCGGCGCCGATCCGCTGGCGGTGATGCAGGACCTGCTGGAAACCACGCATTTCCTCACCCGCGTGAAAGTCGCGCCCGGCGCCGCAAGGCTTCTTCGACGGCGGCTCAGGCGAGGCCAAGCGCGCCGCCGAACATGGCGGCAAAGCTGTCGGTGCCCTCGCTCACGCGCGCCTGGCAGATGCTGCTCAAGGGCCTGTTCGAAGTGCGCGATGCCACGCGGCCCATCGCGGCCTGCGAGATGGCGCTGATCCGGCTGGCCTATGCCGCCGATCTGCCGCCCACCGACAAGCTGGTGCGCGATCTGCTCGACGCTGGCGCGCCGCAAGCCTCGCCACGCGCCGCTGCCCCACCGCCCTCTGGCGGCAACGTGCGTGCGCAAGCCGTCCGCGTAGGCGAAAGTGTTGTCACCAGCGCCCAACGTGCCCCAGAACCCACAGCCAGCACGCAATCCGCGCCCATCATCCGCTCGCTTGAAGACATCGTCGCCCTCACCGAGCCGACATCAAGCCTGCGGGTGAATCTGCAGAACAATGTGCACCTGGTCTATCTCGAACAGGGAAAGATGGAATTTCGTCCCTCTGCTAGAGCGCCGTCGACATTGGCGGGTGATCTGTCCCAGTTTCTCAAGCAAAAGACGGGCACTCGCTGGATGGTGACGGTCGCCCGCGAAGGCGGCGCGCCCACGCTTGCCGAAGCCAAGCGTGCTGCCCGCGACGCCACGTTCGACCGCGTGCGCCAGGAACCGTTGGTGCGCGCCGTACTCGACCGGTTCCCGGGTGCCGAAATCGTTGCCGTGCGTGATCTTGTCGAAGAAGAGATTGCAGCTCCCACCGAAGAAACCGGAGACGCATCGTGAATTTGGGCGATCTCTTCAAGCAGGCCAAGGAGATGCAATCCAAGGCTGCCGATATGCAAAAGACCGTCGAGACAATCGAAGTTGAAGGCCAGTCGGGCGCCGGTGCCGTGAAGCTCACGCTCAACGGCAAATCCGATCTGAAACGCCTCGACATCGAGCCGTCGCTTTTGAAGCCCGAAGACAAGACGATGCTCGAAGACCTCGTTCTCGCAGCCCACAACGACGCGAAGGTGAAGCTCGAACGCCGTTTGGCCGAAGAGATGCAGCGCATGAGCCGCGATCTGGGATTGCCGGTCGGGCTCGGTGGCTTGTTCGGTCAATGAAAAACTGCTTGTCATCCTCGGTGAATATCTCGCGCGATGTGAGGGATCTCATAGCGCCCGCGTATGAACGATCCAGATGTTCAACACCGGGTGATGTCGAACGTCTGGGCTATGTTCCCCTGGCGGCCTGCGGTCGCTCAACCGGGAACAACAAATTTTGTTTGATCTAAAACTATGGCTTCTCTTTCCGCCGGACCAGAAATCGAACGCCTGATCCAGTTGCTGGCCAAACTTCCAGGATTGGGTCCGCGTTCTGCGCGCCGCGTCGCGTTGGTACTTCTGAAAAAACGCGAAGCCCTGCTCGAACCGCTCAGTACCGCATTACGCGAAGCCGCCAATGCGATCCGCGTCTGCGAGATCTGTGGCAATCTCGATACGACGTCGCCCTGCTTTCTGTGCCGCGACCCGCGCCGTGATACCCATATCCTCTGCGTCGTAGAAGACGTGGCCGACCTCTGGGCGCTGGAACGCGCCGGTGTCTTCCGCGGTAAATATCACGTGCTGGGCGGCGCGCTCTCCGCGCTCGACGGCATCACGCCCGAACGCCTCAACGTGTCGGGCCTGCTCGCACGCGTGAACCAAGGTGTGGACGAAGTCATTCTCGCGATGAACGCCACGGTCGAGGGCCAAACGACGGCGCATTATTTGATGGATGCGCTGGAAGCCTCGGGCGTGAATGTCACGCGTCTGGCTCACGGCGTCCCTGTCGGCGGCGAACTCGATTATCTCGACGAAGGCACGCTGTCGGCCGCCTTCCGCGCGCGACGTCCGCTTTAAGCCCGGCATATGCCTTTATAAAGCAGATCATGAACAAGATCGACGCCGCCTGGCCCAAATCCGATCCAAAATCCGTCACGCTGACCGAACTGCGCACGCGCCCGGAAAGACTCAAATCATGAAAGTCATCATTCGGGAACGGACTTGTTCTAACCTCGAACGCATCCACCTTTGAATCGCGAAAGAAAGTCTCGCCAAGGCGCGATCGAGGACCGAAAGCACTCTCGACGCCATCGAAACAGATCGCTTGGTTTGCCCATATGGGCTGCATCGGCTCCTCTATTGTCGTCTATCGCATCGACGACGAACGCGGGGCTCTCACATTTTTTGCATCTTTCACGGTGCGCAAAGCCGCTGCCTATTGCGTCCGAATCTGGCCAGACGGCGAACGTCCGCCATTCCATGATCGCGTTAGACAACAGGAGAAAAGACATGGCCACCATTCGCAAAGACTTTCATCTCAACGTCCGCATCGAGGATGTCTGGGATGCGTTGCGCGATTTCTACGCCGTGCATGAGCGGCTCGCGCCAGGCTTCGTCACCGCTCTGGAGAAGGAGCCGGGCGCGCGCCTCATCACTTTCGCGAACGGCTCGGTGGCACGCGAAGTGCTCGTGAGCATCGACGACGATACGCGGCGCATCGCCTACACGATCCCGAGCGAACGGCTGAAGCACCACAGCGCCTCGGCGCAAGTCACAGCAGACGGCAAGCATGGTTGCCGCTTCATCTGGATTACCGACCTGTTGCCGGACGAGATGGCGCCCTACATCTCTCAGCAAATGGATGCTGGCGTAACAGCGATGAAGGCCGCACTCGAGCGCGCGCACAGTGAAGCGGCACTTTGAAACTACCATGACAATTTCAAAGCCGTTCAAATTACCGTTTTAATTCCAACCAGTCCTACCGATCCGCTTTTTCAAAACTAATTGTTTGAGCTATGGCACGCCCTCCCAAAGGAGGGCGCCATGGCTCAAACGCGCGCCGGGCGGCCTAAAGCGCAGCGTCGCTCGCGCGCGCAATAAATCAGTCACGCCAAATAGGATGTTGCCGCGCCATCGAATTCGCAAGGTTCGAGTGGGTGAGCCAAGAAAACCTCAACTGTGTGGAGAACGATGCGCGAAGCGGACTGGCCGGGCGGCTGCCGCCACGAGCATGAATGTTGCGCAAACGCGGTGCCCAATCTGGCAGCTTGAGCTCGCCTCAAACATCACACTTTTCTCCGGATCAGCAGAGCTGTATCGCGCTTAAATCAAGCGCGTGGTCGCGAAAGCAGATTTTTTCCGCGCACAGATGCTCGCCTGGCATGAGCGCGAAACGCTCAATCCTGCGGCAACACCTTCGTATCGTTAGGTGTTGCGAGTTCCACCTGCTCGATGGATTGCGCCCGCGAATCGATCTTGCGCAGGGATACTCCGATGTCGTCGAAATCTTTGTCAGTCAGCCGGAAATGCTTGCGCAACCCTTCGACCCGTTCGCCCAATCGGCGCACGTCTTGCAACAACAGGCCTACCTCCTGCTGGATACGGTGCGCCTGTTCGCGCATCTTGGCGTCCTTCACGACGGTCTGCATCGTGTTGATCGCCAGCATCAGGATATTCGGCGACACCACCATCACGTTGGCCCGGTGCGCTTTCTGGATCACGTCGGAAAATCCATCATGCAGTTCGGCATAGAGCGATTCCGACGGCACGAACATGATCGCGGGCGACTGCGTTTCACCGGGAATAAGGTATTTCTCCGAAATATCCTTCACATGCTTCGCAATATCGGCACGCACACGGGCTTCCGCGCTTTTGCGCTCACCATCCTGCGCGATCCCCCGCAACGCCGAAAAACATTCCAGCGGAAATTTGGAATCGATCACGATCACGCCCGAGGCATTGGGCAATCTTATGATGCAATCAGGCCGGTTGCCGTTGGAAAGCGTTGCCTGAAATTCGTAGAGCGTGGACGGCAACCCATCGCGCACGATCTCCTCCATTTGCGCCTGTCCGTAGGCGCCGCGTGACTGCTTGTTAGAGAGCACCTCCTGCAAGCTCACCATCTGTCCCGAAAGCGTTGTGATGTTCTTCTGCGCCTCGTCGATGACGGTGAGCCGGGTCTGAATGCCGCCTAGGCTCTCGGCGGTCTTCTCGGCGCTCGCGTTTAGGCTTTCCCCCAGCCGCTGGTTCAGGGCATCTATCCGCTCCGATAGCGCCTTCTGCAGCAGGCTTTGACTTTCCAGGGTCTGCCGGAACTGCCCGTCGATCGAGCCCTGCGCGGCCAAAAGCGTATCGAGACGCGGGTCGGGCTGGACCGGCAGCGGGGCAGGTTTGCGCCCCAGCGCCAGAATCAGGGCGGCGGCCACGACGGCAACGGCAAGCGCGATAAGGGCAATATCCATAGTGTTTTTAAGCGTTTCCGTGCCTTTGTCTTGACCGGCGGGAGCGGCGACCTTATTTCCAGCCCATGACGGTACGTCCCATCCTTACCGCGCCCGATCCGCGCCTTAAAGCGGTCTGCGAGCCCATAGCCAGGGTCGATGATGAGATCCGCAAGATCGCCGATGACTTGCTCGACAGCATGTATGCCGCCGACGGCATCGGACTGGCCGCCATTCAGATAGGTGTTCCCAAGCGGATGCTTGTGATGGACATCGCGCAAGCGCAGGGCAAGCGCGAACCGATGCTGTTCATCAACCCGAAGATCATCTGGGCTTCGGACGAAACCGCGAAGTCCGAGGAAGGCTGTCTTTCGGTCCCCGAAATCTGGGAAGATGTCGAGCGCCCCGCCCGCATCCGCGCCGAATATCTTGACCGCGAGGGCAATTCCCAGACGATCGAAGCCGACGGATTGTTCGCCTGTTGCCTGCAACACGAGATAGATCATCTCGACGGCGTGCTATTTATTGACCATGTGTCGAAGCTCAAGCGCTCCATCGCGTTGCGCAAACTTGCCAAGGCCAAACGTCTGAAGGATGCGGGGTAGCTCTTTTGTCTTGCAGGAGTTTCAGAATTTATATTCCCGGACGGCACGGCAGCGCCGCACCGGTACTCGCCGCGCCACACTCTTCGTGGCTCCGGGTCGGCGTGCGCTTTGCGCATGCGTCCAGGATGACACAGTAAGGTGTTGAGGATGGCGGTGACATGACGCTCCGCCTCGCTTTCATGGGCACGCCGGAATTCGCCGTGCCCACGCTCGCCGCCCTGATCGCGCAAGGCCACCACATCGCCGCCGTCTATACCCAACCCCCCCGGCCCAAGGGTCGCGGATTGGCGAGCGAGATTTCTCCCGTTGCCAAACTCGCCAAGACGCAAGGCTTGGAAATCCGCGATCCGGTTTCCTTGAAAGACGCCGCCTCGCAAGCCGATTTCGCATCCTTGACTCTGGATGGCGCCGTGGTGGTTGCCTACGGCTTGCTGCTGCCCAAACCGGTCCTTGATGCACCGCGCCTGGGCTGTTTTAACCTGCACGGTTCACTCCTGCCGCGCTGGCGCGGCGCTGCCCCCATCCAGCGCGCCGTCATGGCGGGCGACACCGAGACCGGCGTCATGGTGATGCGCATGGAAGAGGGCCTCGACACCGGCCCCGTGCTGATGGCCGAGCGCACCACCATCGTTCGCAAAACCACAGGCGATCTTCAGCACGAACTGGCGCAACGGGGCGCCGCTCTGATGGCCTGCGCGCTCGCAGGCCTGGAACGCGGTAGCATCGAGGCCAAGCCGCAGCAGGGCGAACCGACCTACGCCAAAAAAATCCTCAAGGAAGAAACCAGAATCGACTGGACGAAATCCGCCCACGCAATCGATTGTCATATCCGCGGCCTCTCGCCTACGCCCGGTGCATGGACGCAAGCAAACGGCGAACGCCTGAAAATCCTCTATGGCGAACCGACAGATGGATGCGGCACACCAGGCGAAATTCTCGATGACAATCTCACCATTGCCTGCGGCGAAGGCGCATTGAAACTCACCCGCCTTCAGCGTGCCGGCCGCGCGCCGATGAATGCCGAAGATTTTCTGCGTGGGTTCACGCTCGCCCATGGCACGAAGCTTTCGTGATGCGCTTCCGGCTGACCATCGAATATGACGGTGAGCCGTTCTGCGGCTGGCAGCGTCAGGACAACGGTGCCTCCGTGCAAGGTGCGCTGGAAGAGGCCATTTTTAAGCTCTGCGGTGAAACCGTCACAGTCACCGGCGCGGGCCGCACGGATTCCGGCGTGCACGCGCTTGGACAAGTCGCCCATTTCGATCTGGAAAAGGAACTTGCGCCCAGCAAGGTGCGCGATGCGCTCAACCATCATCTAAAGCCCGCGCCGGTGGCCGTTCTGAACGCAGCAATTGCCGCCCCCGAATTCCACGCACGCTTCTCTGCCAAGGCGCGCCATTATCTTTATCGCATCGTCTGCCGTCGCGCGCCGCTGGTGCTTGCGCGCGGCCGCGCCTGGCATGTGATGGGCGAGCTGGATTCCGATGCGATGCACGCTGCCGCACAATCGTTGATCGGCGCTCACGACTTCACCACCTTTCGCGCCTCCGAATGCCAAGCGAAATCGCCGATGAAGACGCTCGACGTGCTCGATGTGCGCCGTCTCGCCGGCGAGATTGAGATAACGGCATCGGCGCGTTCGTTCTTGCATCACCAGGTGCGCTCGATGGTGGGTTCTCTCAAGCTGGTGGGCGAGGGCAAATGGCAGGTGCGCGATATGGCAAACGCGTTGGCAGCCAAGCATCGCTCGGCCTGCGGCCCTGTCGCACCGGCGGGCGGTCTTTATCTCGTGGACGTGGATTATTGAAGATCGATCAGTTCGACATCGCCCGGATCGATCGGGTCTCTCAGGAATATCTCGCCCACGCGCGCAAAGCGGTCAGGCGCATCCGTCGCCAGGAACTTTCGTGAGCCTTGTCCGCTGCCATTCGTGCCAAGCTGTTTTTCCACGAGCAATTTCTCTACCGCCATCGCCGTCGTCACTGCACTGTCCACCAGCGTCATATCGCCTGCCACGCGCGCGATCACCGGTGCAAGTGCAGGATAATGCGTGCAGCCGAGCAGCAGGCATTTGGGCATGGGCACAGTTGCCAGCAGTGGATCAAGGTAACGATGCACGATGGCCTGCGCGATGGGTCCATCGATCAGGCCCTCTTCGGCCATCGGCACGAACAGTGGGCAGGCCTGCTGCACGACTGGCGTTGGCCTGTGCAACTGGATCGCGCGCACATAGGCGCCTTCTTTCACCGTACCCTCGGTGGCGATCACCGCAATGGGTCCACTGGGCGCCGCCGCCAAAGCGGCTTGCGCGCCGGGTTCGATTACCCCGATCACGGGCAAAGGATGTAACGCCTCCTGCAAGGCCGGCAGCGCGACGGATGCGGTGTTGCACGCAACGACGACCATCTTGACGCCGCGCGCCATCAGCGCTTGCGAAGCTTGAATGGCGTAGCGTTTTACCGTGTCCGCGCTTTTGGTGCCGTAGGGGAGCCGCGCAGTGTCGCCCAGATAGAGAAAGCTTTCCCGCGGCAACCGGGCAGTCAACGCGGCCATGACGGTCAGTCCGCCCATGCCGGAATCAAAGACGCCGATGCTGGCCTGGTTCATTGCACAGGGTTGGCGAAATAGGACTCGAGAATGGCCTCGTAGATATCTGTCAGGCGATGGATTTCGGTCACCGCCATGCATTCGTCGACCTTGTGCATGGTCGCGCCACAGAGGCCCAGCTCGACCACCGGGCAATGGTCTTTGATGAAACGTGCATCTGAGGTGCCGCCGCTGGTGGAGAATTCCGGCTTGTTGCCTGTCACCTTTGCGACCGCGTCTTCCAATAGCGCGGTAAAGGAGCCGGGTTCAGTGAGAAAGGCGACGCCACTGAGCTGTGCGGTAACCGAGATCTCTCCCCCCATCTGGCGCGCCACATCCTTTGCTGCTGTCTCGATGCGAAGCCTGAGGGTGTCGGGCGTGTGCAAATCGTTGAACCGGATGTTGAGACGCGCGGTGGCCTCGGCGGGAATGACGTTGGTGGCGTCGTTGCCGACATCGACGCTGGTGAAAGCCAAGGTCGATGGTTCGAAATGCGCCGTGCCGTTGTCGAGCGGTTCGAAGGACAAGCGACTGACCAACGTCGCTAAGATCGGAATTGGATTGAGCGCGCGGTGCGGATAGCCAACATGGCCCTGGATGCCGCGCGCCACGACGCGGAAATTGATCGAGCCGCGGCGACCGATCTTTAGCGTGTCGCCAGAGGTTACGCAGGATGTGGGTTCGCCCACGATGCAGTGATCGATGCGTTGGCCGTTCTGGGAAAGCCAGGTCAGCATCTTCTGCGTGCCGTTGATCGCGATGCCTTCCTCATCGCCGGTGATAAGAAAGCTGATCGAGCCACAAGGCTTGGCCTTGGAAAGATGCCGCGCGGCGGCGCTGGCGAAGGCGGCGATGGCTGTCTTCATGTCGGCGGCGCCGCGCCCATAAAGCACGCCGTCGTGTAGTTCGGCTGCGAACGGATCGTGTTCCCAATGGGCCTGGTCGCCTACCGGCACGACGTCGGTGTGACCGGCAAAACAGAAATGCGGCGCGCCCTCGCCGATACGCGCGTAGAGATTTTCGACGGGCGCTGCATCGACAGCCTCAAAGCGTAGCCGTTTGCAGACAAAGCCGAGCGGCGTGAGGGCGGCTTCCAGAACGCCGAGTGCGCCCGCGTCGTGCGGCGTCACCGATGGACAACGGATCAGGTCTTGCGACAGCGCGACGGGGTCGATGGACGACATGGAACCGATTTAGGCGGTCGGCTAGGCTGTGGTCAATGAAAGCAATTCTTGAGGGCAGGAACATGGCAGGACGATTAGACGGCAAGGTCGCGGTCATCACCGGGGCGGCCAGCGGCATCGGCCGCGGCACGCTCGATCTCTTCGTGAGGGAGGGCGCGCGCGTCATCGCCGCCGACATCCAGGACGACAAGGGCGCGCGCCTTGAGGAGGAGCACAAAGGCCGCGTGGTATATGTCCGCTGCGACGTCTCGCAGGAAGCCGATATCGCTGCTGCCGTCGAAGCTGCGACCAAGAGTTTCGGTCGTCTGGACTGCATGTTCAACAATGCCGGTACCGGCGGGGCGCGTGATCCCGCCGACGAGGTGACGGCGGATGGTTTTGATTCTGTTATGCACCTGCATGTGCGCGCTGCCCTGTTCGCGATGAAATACGCCGTGCCCATAATGAAGGCGCAGGGCGGCGGCTCGATCATTTCCACCGCCTCGGTCGCAGGCCTGCAAGCAGGCTTCGGCCCCATCCTTTATTCCGTGGCCAAGGGCGCTATCGTGCATATGACCAAGGTGACGGCGGCGCAGCTTGGCCCCTACCGTATCCGGGTGAATTGCATCTGCCCCGGCCTGGTTGCGACCAACATCTTTGCGCAAGGACTGGGTATTCCAAGCCAGCTCGCCGAAGCCCGTATCGACGCGATTGCAGACGCGGCAAGCAACTCGCAACCCATTCCGCGTGGCGGCCGGCCGCGCGACATCGCGGAGGCCGCGCTCTATCTGGCCAGTGACGGATCAGACTGGGTGACCGGCCATGCGCTCACCGTCGATGGCGGCATCACGCTTGGGCCTTCCGGCGCAGCCCAGCTCTCGGTGTTCGCACCTATCGTGCAAGCGCTCGGCGTCGATGCCGAAACGCTTGCAGCGATGGCACAAGGCAAAGCCTAGTCTCGCAGCAATTCGTTGATCGAGGTTTTGGCGCGGGTGCGTTCGTCCACACGCTTGACGATCACGGCGCAATAAAGCGAGGGCCGGTCGGGGCCTTGCGGCATCGTGCCGGAAACCACGACCGAATAGGGTGGCACACGGCCATAGAAAACCTCGCCGGTCGCCCGGTCGACGATCTTGGTCGACTGGCCGAGATAGACGCCCATCGACAACACCGAGCCTTCGCCGACGATCACGCCTTCCGCCACTTCGGCACGCGCGCCGATGAAGCAATTGTCCTCGATAATGACGGGACCCGCCTGCAAAGGTTCCAATACGCCGCCGATGCCCGCGCCGCCCGACAAATGGCAATGCTTGCCGATCTGCGCGCAGGAGCCGACCGTCGCCCAGGTGTCGACCATCGTGGCTTCGCCCACATGCGCGCCGAGATTGACGAAGCTCGGCATCAGCACCACGCCTTTGGCGATATAGGCCGAGCGGCGCACAATCGAGCCTGGCACCGCGCGAAAGCCTGCCTCGCGGAAACGGGCTTCGGTCCAGCCAACGAATTTGGAATCGACCTTATCCCACCACACACCACCTCCAGGCGCACCTTCGATGGGCTTCATGTCGGTCAGCCTGAAGGACAGCAGCACGGCTTTCTTCAGCCATTGATGCACATGCCATTGGCCGCCTGCTTTTTCGGCAACGCGCGCTTTGCCCGAATCCAGCGCATCAAGTGTGGCCTCCACCGCTTCGCGCACCACGCCGCGCGTGGCCAAGGTTAGCGTGTCACGGCTCTCCCAAGCCTCCTCGATGATGGGTTGGACGTCGGCAAGCAAAGTCATGGCGTCAAGTCCTGAGGCTTTGGAGAAAAGCGGTGAGATCAGGCGTTTCATAGTCGATATTTTCGGTCCCCGCGACAGGCAATTGCGGCCCTTGTTTGGACCACGGGGAGTCGTTTTTCACCCACACCGTGCTCATGCCCAGGCCATGGGCGGGCACCAGGTTGTGCGCGATGTCGTCGAACATCGCTGCTTGCGCAGGAACCACACCAGAATGGGCAAGTACCCGGTCATAGGCTTCCTGAAACGGCTTGGGCGAAAACCGTACGGTGCGGATGTCCCAGATTTCTTCGAAAAACTCAGTCAACCCGATGCGCGCGAGAATGCGTATCGCATGATTGCGACATCCATTGGTAAAGACGAAGCGCTTGCCCGGCAGCGCTTCGATGGCTGCCATCAACGCCTTATCTGCGGTGATGGCAGCAAGGTCGATGTTGTGGACGTCGGCTAGAAATTCCTCCGGATCGGCGCCGTGCAACTTGATGAGGCCGCTCAGGGTCGTGCCGTGGTCGCGGTAATAGGCTTTCTGGATGCGGCGGGCTTCCTCCGCGCCCACCCCCAGCAAACGCTGCACAAAGGCCGCCATGCGGGTGTCGATCTGCGCGAACAGGCCTGAATCGGCACGGTACAAGGTGTTGTCGAGGTCGAAAATCCACGCCCTCACATGGCGGAAATCGGGCGTTTGGAGGCTGGTTTGGGCGGCCGGCATGGCGGCGGACCTTGGGCGAAGGGCCTCAGCCGCGCAAGACCGCGTGACGTGGCCTTGTCGGTAACCTTGTCCCTTCAAGAAACCTTAAGGCCGGATTGGCGAAACTCGGCGCGAACCGGAGGAAAAGCGCATGGCGGCCAAGGGCGTCCAGCCCGATGGGCAATTGCAGGGCAAGCTTTCGCGCGACCAGGTTCTTGAGATTCTGGAAGAGCGCGAGCAATCCGCACAGCACCAATTGGCCCGGCGCAGCGATGCGGGGCCCGAAGTCCTCTATTACCTAGCCTCCAAGGGCGCTGCCGCCATCCGCCGCGCGGTCGCCGGCAATATCGGCACGCCTGCCCACGCCAACCGCTTGCTCGCCGATGACGCCGACGCAGACGTGCGCGCGGAGCTTGCGCGCAAGATCGGCCGGCTGATGCCAGATCTCGCCAAGGAAGAAAGCGAGACACTGCGCGCGCTGACCATCGAAACGCTGGAGAAGCTCGCCAGCGATCAGTTACCGCGTGTGCGCGCGATCCTGGCCGAAGAAATCAAATCGCTCGATTGTGTGCCGAAGAAGGTGATCTGGCGATTGGCGTTTGATTTGGAGATGATCGTCTGCGCTCCCATCCTCGAATATTCGCCGCTTCTGTCTGATGCCGATCTGATGGAGGTCATCGCCACCGCCAAAGCCAACGAGGCGCTGGCTGCGATCGCGCGGCGCAAATTCCTGAGCCCGAACGTGGCCGACGCGATCGTCACCTCGCTGGACGTGCCGGCGGTGGCGGCCTTGCTTGCCAATCCCGATGCGCAGGTGCGCGAAGAGGCGCTTAACAACATCATCGAGCAGGCGGAAAAAATCCGCTCCTGGCATCAGCCCTTGGTGATGCGCGCCGATCTTTCGCAGCGCGCGATGCGACGCATCGCCTCGTTCGTGGGCGCCGCCCTGATCGAGATGCTGGGCAGGCACCACAATCTTGATCCTGATACTCGCGATCACCTCAACTCTCAGCTTCGCCAACGCATTGAGACCGGCGACGACGGGCAAAAATTCGAAGAAGAACATGCCGCCAGCGTGGTCGAGACGGCGCGGCGCGCTGGCAAGCTCGACGACGGATTCCTCGATGCGGCTGCCCAGGCCGGCAAGCGCGAAGTGGTGATCCTGGCGCTGTCGGCACTGGCGCGGGTACCGCAGGATACCGTGCGCAAGATCTTGCAATTCCGCTCGGCCAAGCCGGTCACGGCGTTGGTCTGGCACGCCAAGCTCAGTATGCGCGTGGCGTTTCGCATCCAGCGCTCTGTGATGAAGCTTCCGGCCGATGAATTGTTGCCGGCACGCGAAGGCGTGCGATTTCCGCTCAGCGATGACGAGATGCGCTGGCATTTGGGTTATTTCGACGTGCCGGTGTGAGGATCAAGCCGCGCGGGCCCACACGCGCGACAAAGCCTTGCTGACCTTTGGTGGTGGTTTGCGCAAAGCCCGCTTGGCGCATTCCGCGCGCCTTGCAATTGTCTTTGCCCTGTATCTCGAAGACGATGTCGGTGACGCAGAATTTCTCAGGCCCCGACAGAAGTGGTGTCTTGCCCGGCAGGTCGGCCAGCAGAAAGACGCGGTCGGTCGAAAGCGGTTGGGTGATCGCGGGAGCACAAGTGGACGGCGGCACTTTCCACCAACCGCGCGAAATCCAGATCTTGTCGGACTTCAGGCCAATGGCGGCCCAGAACGGTGCGGCGGTGTTGTTGCACACCGAATAGCCCGCCGGCGCGGCCGTGGCGCTGGCCGTTTTCTCCAGTGCCATGAACAGATCCGCGTCGCCGGCTTTGGGAGAAAGCTTCGTCTTCCTGCGGAACGTCGTCCAATGCTGCCTGCGTGGCTTTGTCGTCATTGCCGTCGATCGCACTGATCTTGAAGCCGGTGTCAGAGAGCAGGCGTTGCAGTCCCGCGATGCGGGCTTGTCCGAGAGTAGAGATGGATGGCTGTTCGGTGAGGGTTTCGGTGAAGTCGGATTTGCGCTTGGTCGCGATCTGGCTGAAGGACGCCTCGAAGGCGTCATCCTCCGTGCAGCCTCCCAGCGCAGGCGCGCGAAAGGCGAAATTGCCGAACTTGACGCAAAGCCGCGTCGAGCCGCCCCAAGCGCGCGATGGACCGGAATGCGCGCGCGAGCTCCGGGCGTAGAGGTAGTAGGGCGGCGATTTCAGCGGTTTCGAAATCGCTTCTTCGCAACTGCCGGGCGCGATCCACGTCCAGCCTTGCGTGACCATGTCGGGTTTGGCCGCATAGGCCACGGCGGCATAAAGAATATAGCTGGTGCGGTTGCAGAGCCTAAGGCTTGCGCTTGCGGGGTTCGCAGCGAAAAGAGCGGCGAGAAAGAGAAGAGCGGGGCTTAGGCGTGCGCCCATCTTTCCACAACACTTCATTCCGCCGTGATCAGCGTGCCGGCGCCATGCTCGGTGAAAAGTTCGAGCATCAGCACATGGGGGATGCGCCCGTCCAGAATGACCGCGGCATTCACGCCGGATTCCACCGCATCGATCGCGGTCTGAATTTTGGGGATCATGCCGCCGGAGATCGTGCCATCGGCGATCAGTGCCTGCGGCCTCGGCAATCGACAAGTCGCGAAATCAGTTTGCCTGTCGCGGTCGAGCACGCCTTCGACGTCGGTGAGAAGGATCAGGCGTTCGGCCTTCATGGCGCCAGCCACCGCGCCCGCCACCGTGTCGGCATTGATGTTGAAGGTCTCGCCCTTGCGGCCCACGCCGATGGGTGCGATCACCGGAATGATTTCCGACTTCATGATGGTGTGCAGCACTTCCGGATTGACTTTTTCCGGTTCGCCGACAAAACCCAGATCAACTGACCGTTGCCGGTCCCGGCATCGCTGCTCTTGTGTCATCCAGCTTGCGGGCGATCACCAGATTGCCGTCCTTGCCCGAAAGCCCCACTGCGCGGCCGCCCGCCGCATTGATGCCGGTGACGATCTGCTTGTTGATCGAGCCGGTCAGCACCATCTCGACCACTTCCACGGCGGCTTCGTCGGTGACGCGCAATCCGTCGATGAAGCTCGACGGAATGGAAAGCCGCTTCAGCATGGCGCCGATCTGCGGGCCGCCGCCATGCACCACGACCGGATCGATGCCGGTCTGCTTCATCAGCACGATGTCCTGGGCGAAATCTCGGCTGCCGCCGCCTGCCATGGCGTTGCCGCCATATTTCACCACGATGGTCTTCTGGTCATATTTCAGAATGTAGGGCAGCGCTTCGACCAGCACGCGCGCGGTCTGGCGCCAGCGCGCCATCACCCGCAAATTCCGGTCCTGAGTCGGTGTCGTCCTGCAGCGCCATGGCCGGCCCGCCTTGGAAAGCGCGGGCGTTATAGCGGCAAAGTCAGGGCCGGCCGCCAGCGCCGCCAGATGGGCGCGAAGTCGCTTCAAGCCCTTCGCATTTTTGGGCCGACGTGGCGGCAAGATCTCGGGATAGGCTGCAACGTGCTTGCGCGCTTCGGCTGTCGGTGCTTTGCACAATCTGCGCGCGCTCAGGTCCGGCTTGAGCTCGATCGAGTCTTGGTCAGCACGAGGACGATAGGAGACCGCCGCTGTGGTCGAGCAGCTCCATCACCTCGCGGTCGATCTCGCCATCACGCCGCGCCGCGCGTCGATCAGAAGCGCCACCCGGCGCAAGCTCGGCCGCCCGCGCAAGATAGGCGAAGATCAGCTTCTGCCATTCCGCCGCCAGCGCCTTCGACGCCTTCGCATAACCGTAACCCGGCAGGTCCACCAGGATCAGCTTTGCGCCCAGCTTGAAGAAATTGATCTCGCGCGTGCGGCCCGGCGTGTTGGAGACGCGCGCCAACGCCTTGCGGCCGGTGAGCGCATTGATCAGGCTCGACTTGCCGACATTGGATCGGCCCGACGAAGGCGATTTCCGGCAACGTCTGCGGCGGCAGATTGTCCGCGGTCGATGCGCCCCAGAAGAAATCGCATGGGCCTGCGAACAATTTCGCGCGCTTCGATGTCTGCATCTTCGCTCATGGCAGAGGTTATTCCCTCGCCGCCGTTCCGACTTGGCCCGCGAAATTTAAATTGCCAACAGATTTCGATCTCCACGCCTTCGCGCTTCATGATCACGACTTGCTGCGGATCGAAAGCAGGTTGTTCCAGGTCTAATAGATCACCAGTCCGGCCGGGAAAGTCGCGAACATGAAGGTGAAGATGATCGGCATGAAGGTGAACATGCGCGCCTGCACCGGATCGGCGGGCGCGGGATTGAGCTTGGTCTGCACGAATTGGGTGATGCCCATCAGGATCGGCCAGATGCCGATGGACAGCATCAGGCCGGAATGAAGGCTGGGATGTGATAGGGCAGCAGCCCGAACAGATTCAGGATCGAGGTCGGATCGGGCGCGGACAGATCGTGGATCCAGCCGATAGAACGGCGCCTGGCGCATTTCGATGGTGACGAACAGCACCTTGTAGAGCGAGAAGAACACCGGAATCTGGATCAGCATCGGCAGGCAGCCCGACACCGGATTCACCTTCTCGCGCTTGTACAGCTCCATCATTTCCTGCTGCTGGCGCAGCTGATCGTCCGCAAAGCGCGTTCTTGATGCGCTTCCACTTCGCGGCTGCAGCTTCTTCATCCGGCTCATGGATTTGAAGGAGGTGTTGGCGAGCGGGAAGAACAGCAGCTTCACCACGACGGTCAGCAGCAGAATGGCCAGGCCGAAATTGCCGACCAGTTTGTAGAAATGGTCGAGCAGCCAGAACATCGGCCGGGTGATGAACCAGAACCAGCCCCAATCCACCGCATTGTCGAAACGCTGGATGCCGTAGCGCTTGTTCGATAGCCGCGCAGCGATCTCGACCACCTTGGCGCCGGCGAACAGCTGATGGGTGACGCGTCACGGTTGCGCCCGGCGCGATGTTGCGCGCGATCCAGCCGGTAATTGGCCTGATAGGCCGTCGCGTCGCCGGATTGTCGAGACCGTGATAGGAACGCCGTTGAAGTTTTCGCTCTGCGGCGGGATCACCGCCGCCATCCAGTATTTGTCGGTGATGCCGACCCAGCCGCCGGTGGAGGAGAAGGTCTGCGGCGGGCGTGTCGGGTCCTTGAAGTCGCGTCATATTTGGTGTCATTTCGCGCTGCCATTGGCAAGCCGACAAAGCCTTCATGCAGCACCCAGTAATGCTGCGATTTGGGCACGCCGTCGCGCGCGACATAGGCGTAAGGATAAAGCGTGACCGTGGCGGCGGCTTTGTTGGCGACGCTGTCGGTCACGGTGAACATGTATTGGTCGTCGATGGCGATGATGCGCGTGAAGACGAGGCCTTGGCCATTGTCCCATTGGCAGTGTCACCGGATGGCCGGGCGACAGCTTGTCGCCTGAGCCTGCTTCCACGCCGTATCATCGGTCGGCACCGGCGTGTTGCTGCCGGAGGCGCCGATCCAACCGAAGACGGCGTAATAGGGATAGTCGGTGCTCTTGCGGCGCGAGCAGCACGATCTCCGGGACTCTTGGGATCGATGGTCTCGCGATATTTCTTCAGGCGCAGATCGTCGAAGCGCGCGCCTTTGAGCCGGAGCGAGCCATCCACGCATCGGCGTGTCGATGGCCACGCGGGCCCCGCCTTGTTTCAGTGCTGCTTCGCGCGACATGATGGACTGCGACGCTGGCGGGCGTGCACTTGGAGCGCCGAGTTCGCGGCGTGCTTCTTTTCCTGATGGGTCAGCGTTGCCTGCTGGGCGCTGCTCGGCTTTCATCTGCGGGCGCGGCCACGAAATATTGCCAGCCGAAGAGCACGGCTGCGCACAGCGCGATGGCGAGAAGCAGATTGCGGTTGTCGTTCATGGGTTACCGGCTTGGGTGGAACGGGATCAAAGCCCGACGAACCGCCGAGCCAGGTGATGGGATGGCAGCGCGGCGATCCGGCGGGCGGCCAATGCCGCGCCTTTGACCGGCGCCGTGGATGTGAATCGCCTCCAGCGCATAGGCCGAGCAAGTGGGCTCGAAGCGGCAGCTGGCGGCAGCATCGGCGAAAGCACCGGCGATAGGCACGGATCGGCGCAGCGAGGGCCGCTATCGCAAGCTTTCGGGCAAGTGCCATCAGGGGGCGGGGTCCTTTCGGCCAAGCCTGTCGTGGGCCTGCGGACAAAGCAGCCTTTAGATCGCCCAGAAGGCCCGCATAGTCACAGGTCAGCGTCGCCGGGCGGGCGACCAGAACATAGTCATGGCCTGCCAACCCATAAAGGGGAAGGAGTGCTTGCGCCGCAGCCCTGAGCCGACGTTTGGCCCGGTTGCGCGCGACAGCGCCGCCAATCTTGCGGGTGGCGGTGAACCCCACCCGAAGCCTGGCCGCAATAGGCTCAGGGGTAGGGCAAAGTTCCAACGTGACGGCGGGCTGGACACGACGTACACCACGCTGGGCACGCAGAAAATCAGCACGTTTTCTGAGGCGTTCCAAGGAGATGGCCGGATGGGTGGCCGAAGCGTCAGACCCGCTCAGGCCGAGAGCTTCTTGCGGCCATGGGCGCGCCTGCGGGCCAGAACCTTGCGGCCGCCGGCCGTCGACATGCGGGACCGAAAGCCGTGGCGACGGGCGCGAACGATCTTGCTGGGCTGAAAAGGGCGCTTCATGGAACAGGCCTTCGGGAGCGAGGCCGTGCTTCTAGGGAGGGGCAGCCAGGCTGTCAACCAGGCGCAAGTTTGGGAGCCATGAAAGGCCCGGGCCGCTTTATTTCCCGACAGCTTGCCTGTTTCCTTGGAGACAAATGCTTCGCCTCCCAAAATCCGGCTTGGTGCGCGTGCGACTGGCAGATGTCCTGGGGCTGGTCTCGCACAGCCTGTCCGGGCGATTGCTGCTGCTTACCCTTTTCTATGTGCTCATCAGCGAGGCGGTGATCTCGGTGCCGACCATCGCGCGCTATCACCGCGAGCTACTTGAGGCCCATATCGAATCCGCCGAGATCGCGATCCTGCCCTTCACCGAAATTGGCGGCAAACAATTGTCGGCAAGTTTGCGGGGGCAATTGCTGATGCGCGCAGGTGCTGCTGCCGTGATGCTCAAGCGGCGCGAGCAGCGCGAATTGTTTCTCGTGCAGGGAATGCCCGCCAGGCTTGATCGCACCATCGACCTGCGGCGCACCGGCATCTGGACCGAGATCACCGAAGCATTCAATTGCCTGATCGCAGGCGGCGACCGCATCTTGCGCATTATCGCGTCGACGCAAATACCGGATGCGCAGACGGTGGAAGTGATTGTGGGGGAGGAGCCGATCCGGGCCTCGCTGCTGGTTTATACCGAGCGCACGCTCCTCGTGGGATTGCTCATCTCTATCGTGGCGGCAGTCCTGGTCTTTCTGAGTCTGTATTTCGTCCTGGTGCGCCCGATGGGCCGCATCACACGTGCGATGGTCGCCTTCCGCGAAAATCCAGAAGACCCAGGACGCATCGTACAAGCCACGTCACGACGCGACGAGATCGGTATTGCCGAACGGGAACTGGCGGCGATGCAGCGCGATATTTACGGCTCGCTACAGCACAAGACGCGACTTGCTGCGCTCGGCGCGGCGGTGGCGAAAATCCAGCACGATCTTAGGAACATTCTGTCGAGCGCACAACTTGCCTCCGAACGCCTGACCAAAATCGACGATCCTGTGGTCAAGCGATTGACGCCGCGGCTGGTGGCATCGCTCGACCGCGCGGTAGCGCTGGCGACCAACACATTGCGCTATGGCCGCGCCGATGAGCGGCCGCCGGAATGTAAATCTGTCTTGTTGGCGCCGGTTGTGGACGATGTGGGCGATGCCGCATGCATGGCAACGGCGCTGTCCTTCCACAACAAGGTCGATCCGGGCTTAAAGGTCAATGTAGACGCCGAACAACTACATCGCATCTTGTTGAATCTCGTGCGCAACGCGAGCGAAGCCTTGCAGACTTGCGCAAATGGCGCGATCCTCGTTTCCGCCGCACGGGAAAAGAACACCGTGGTGATCGAGATTTGCGACAACGGCCCAGGAATCCCCGAGGCCATGCGCGAAAAATTGTTTCAGCCATTCGCCACAGCAGCAAAGCCAGGTGGTTCGGGGCTTGGACTTTCGATTGCGCGCGATTTGGCGCGCGGTCATGGTGGCGATGTAATGCTTGCACAAACAGGCGCGGAGGGGACACGCTTCCGCGTGGTTATTCCGAATCGCGAGACATGAGCTGGGACCCGAAGAAATATTTATCCTTCGCAGACGCGCGTACGCGACCTGCCGCCGATCTTTTGGCGCGCGTGCCTGATGCTGCCCCCGCACGCGTCGTCGATCTCGGCTGCGGCCCGGGCAATTCGACGGCATTGTTGGCGGCGCGCTGGCCGAATGCGCAGATCGAGGGCATTGATTCCTCCGACGACATGCTCGCGCAGGCCCGGGCCTCGAGCGTGCGCGCGCAGTGGATCAAGAGCGATCTCGCACAATGGTTGCCAGAGGTGCGCTACGACGTCGTATTCTCCAATGCGACATTGCAATGGCTAGGCAACCACAAGGCTTTGCTGCCGCGCCTCATGGGATTCGTGAAACCAGGTGGCGCGTTTGCGTTTCAAGTGCCGTGCAATTTCTCCGCGCCGTCCCATGCGTTGATGCGCGACGTGGCGCAAAGTGGGCCCTGGGCCGGCAAGCTGCGCGATGTGCGCGAGGCAAGCGTTCTGTCCAGCCAAGCCTATTACGATATTCTGTCGGTGTTGGCACACACACTCGACATCTGGGAAACATCCTATCTGCATGTGTTGGAGGGTGAGGAGCCCGTCTATCACTGGGTCAGCGCCACGGGCTTGCGCCCGTTCGCGCAAGCGCTTTGCGGCGATGAGCGCGAGGCATTTCTGGATGCTTATCGCGCGCGGTTGCGCAAAGCCTATCCCATGCGAAGCGATGGCAAGACGCTGTTTCTGTTTCAGCGTCTGTTCGCCGTTGTTAGGCGCTAGTCGCCGCGCACGTTGCCGTCGCGGCGGATATCGGCGCCGCCGATATAGCCGAGCCTGGTTTTCTCGATGATGTGCAACCCGCTTTCGAGCGGCGCGAAACGCACCGTGTGACCCATTGCGGTCAGGTCTGGGGCCAGTATCGACAGCGAGGTGTTCTGTTCGAGGATGGTAGGGCCGTTCATATTGGCATGATGCGGCAGGGCGGCTGCGGCTTGCGGCGTGAGGTGTCCGTCGATCAAGGCGATTAGCGATTCGCTGACATAGGGAATAATCACGGGACCACCGGGCGAGCCGGTGGCGATCCAGAATTTGCCGTTGGGTTTGAAGACGATGGTGGGCGACATGGCGCTCATCGGCCGCTTGTCGGGGGCCGGCGCGTTGGCGACCGGCTTGCCATCGCGCATGGGCTCGAAGGAAAAGTCGGTCAACTCGTTGTTGAGGAAGAAGCCATTGGCCATCATCTCCGAACCGAAGGCGAATTCGATGGTGGTGGTCATCGACACGACCTGGCCGGAATCATCGACGATGGATAGATGGCTGGTGCCCGGCAATTGCGGCGTGCGCTGCGGGGCGTAGTCGGCGCGCTTCATCGGGGGGGTGCCGGCCTCAGCTTCGCCCATATCGCGTTTTTCGTCGATCAACTCGGAGCGCGAACGCAGATAATCTTTGTCGAGCAAGCCCGCGATGGGGACATTGATGATGTCGGGATCGCCCAGATATTTGGCGCGGTCCGCGAAGGCAAGCCGGCTTGCCTCCGAGGAGAGGTGCACTTCAGACAGGGAGTTTGGCTTGAGTTGTGCCTCGGAAAAGCGTTCGAGCATTCCCAAGATTTGCAGCATCGCAATGCCGCCCGAACTGGGCGGGCCCATCGAACACACCTTATAGGTACGATAGATGCCACAGACGGGCTCGCGTTCGACAGCGCGGTAATTTTTGAGATCGGCCAGCGTCATGGCCGCGCGATTGATGGGCGCGGTGCGTACCTTGTCGACGATGGCCTGCGCGATCAGGCCAGAATAGAACGCCCGTGCGCCGCCCTTGGCAATGATGCGCAACGTATTGGCGAATTCGGGATTTTTGAGAATCTCGCCCTCATTCAACGCTGTGCCGTCGGGATGATAGAGATAGCGCTTGATGTCGGGCATCTGCGCCATCTGCGGAAATGCGCGGATCTCGGAGGCGAGCTTGCCGCTGACTTTGAAACCGTTTTCGGATAACCGGATCGCGGGCTCGAACAAGCGGGCCCAGGCAAGCTTGCCGTATTTGCTGTGGGCCATCTCGAACATCGCGATGTCGCCGGGCACGCCCACCGAAAGCCCGCCGGGAATCGCGTCGAAATGGGCGCGCGGCTTGCCGCTCGCGTCGAGGAACATGCCGGGCGTGGCGGAGGCAGGCGCGGTCTCCCGGCCGTCGAAGCTTGTTACGCGGTTGGTTTTGGCGTCGTAGAGCAACATGAAGGCACCGCCGCCGATGCCAGAGGATTCCGGTTCGACCAGGCTCAACACCATTTGTGTGGCGATGGCCGCATCGACCGCTGAGCCGCCCGCGCGCAGGATTTCGAGGCCCGCTTCGGTCGCGTAAGGATTGGCCGCCGCGATCATGTGCTTCTGCGCGGGCTTTTCGACGGCTTGCGCAGGAACCACCAGGACGAGGGCGAAGAAGATGGCGAGCTTCAGGGATTTCACGGAGTTCGTCTGTCTGTGCGTCAGGTCGAGCTTGACCGGGAATGACAAGGAATTGCAAACAGCGCTAGCCTTTGGGTATGGCAAAGCCGGGTCCGAAAAATCTCATAACCGATGTCGCGGGGCTACGTGTAGGCCAGGCTCATGACGTGGTCGCACGAACGGGCGTCACTGTGTTGCTAGCGCAAACCCCGGTGGTAACCGCGGCGGACGTGCGCGGCGGCGCACCGGGCTCGCGCGACATCGAAGGGCTCGATCCAGTGATGCTGTCCCCGCCCATCGATGCGCTGGTCTTATCGGGCGGATCGGTGTTCGGGCTGGATGCGGCGGGCGGCGTGATGGGATGGCTTACCACGCAAGGTCGTGGGTTTGCCATCGGACCGGGTGCGCCGCTGGTGCCCATCGTGCCGTCGGCGATTTTGTTTGATCTGGCCAATGGCGGCGATAAGGCCTGGGGCGAAGAGCCGCCCTATCGAAGATTGGGTCGGGCAGCTTCTGTCTCGGCGGCAGACGACTTCGCGCTTGGCAATGCGGGCGCGGGTTATGGCGCGATGTGCGGTACAGTCAAAGGTGGGGTCGGTAGCACATCGGTTGTGACGGCGAATGGATTTACGGTGGGAGCGCTTGTGGCGGTGAACGCGGTGGGTTCAGCGCTGATACCGGGTACCGATATTTTCTGGGCCTTTGCCTTCGAACAGGGAAATGAATTCGGAGGGCGCAAGCCCCAAGGCCCATTGCCCCATGTCGATCTGGATTTGCCGCCCGACTTGAAAGGCGCACGCAGCGGCCAGAACACGACCCTGGCGATCGTGGCCACCGATGCCGCGCTTTCGCGCGTGGAGCTCAAACGCATCGCGATCATGGCGCATGACGGATTTGCGCGCGCGCTCAGGCCCGTTCACACCCCGTTCGACGGCGACATCGTGTTCGCGATGGCGACAGCCAACAAGCCCGTGACGGGCGAAGTCCGTGCGTTCGAGGTCTTGCGGCTTGGACACATCGCGGCGGATTGCGTGGCGCGCGCGATCGCGCGCGGGGTTTATGAGGCGGCAACGATTGGCACGATGAAGAGCTACAAAGACAAGTTTCCACTTTAAGGGAGGAATCTCATGAAGAACGGCAATAGGTTTGCGCCTTCGGCCGCTCTGTCTTCGATTTCACGTCGCACTTTTGCAGCTACTGGTCTGGTGGCAGGGTTCGCGCTTGCCGGCGGGCCGGTGCGCGCAGATGCGATTGTCACCGATACCAATGGGCTCGATGCGGGCGACGTTTCGGTTCCGGTTTCCGATGGCGTCATTCCGGGCTATCGCGCCAAACCGAAAGGCGTGGCCAAGGCGCCCGCTATTGTCGTGGTGCAGGAAGTGTTCGGCGTGCATGAACACATCCGCGACGTCTGCCGGCGTTTTGCGAAGCTCGGCTATTATGCGGTGGCGCCATCGCTTTATGCGCGCCAAGGCGATCCGGGCAAGTACGATCTGAGTTCGGTGCAACAACTTGTCACCGACATCGTCAGCAAGGTTCCCGACGCGGAAGTGATGAGCGACCTCGACGCCACGGTGCAGTTCGCAGGGGGCGACGGTGCCGATCTGGCGCGGCTCGGCGTCACCGGTTTCTGCTGGGGTGGACGCATCACCTGGCTTTATTGCGCCCATTCGAGCGCGTTACGCGCAGGCGTTGCATGGTATGGGCCACTCACGGGGCAGAAAAACGATCTGAGACCGTTGCACCCCATCGACATCGCCTCGCAATTAAAAGCGCCCGTGCTGGGTCAATATGGCGGTTTGGACAAAAGCATCACGGCGGCGGACATCGAACAGATGCGCGCGGCGCTGAAGGCAGCAGACAAGACCGATTGCCGGATTGATGTGTTTGCCGACGCCGGACATGGCTTTTTCGCCGATTATCGTCCGAGTTACAATGCGAAGGATGCACAGGAAGGCTGGATGCACTGCCTAAGTTGGATGCGCACACACGGCGTGGGTTAGAGCCGTTTGGGACGGGATTGAACCAAGATTGCCATAGCTCCCAAAAGCGGGCGCCGCCCATCCCCGCAGATGACAAACAATACCGTTCGCCGGGTGGGCGCCCACCAAGTGCGTGATCCGGTCAAGCTGGACCAATGCCAGGTGTGAATCGGCGAAATTAACGCAGATAAACCCGCACTTCGCCCGCCGACAATTCCGGATCGGTCGACGACGAAATCGACAAGCGCGAAGCAGGTACGCCCATGTCGGTCATCGCGCGCAACACTTCCTGTGCGCGGCGTTTGGTGGTGGTCTGAGCGATTTGTACTGCGTTCGAGGTTCCGCGCGTGGGCGATACTGCGACGATCTCGAAATTCGCGCCCGGGCGTGACGCCAGCGTCTGGTTCAGCGATGCGTAGAGCGATTGCTGAAAATCACCACCGCCACCGACGCGCACCACCGCGACCGCGCCGCCGGAATAGGCATCGCCCATAGGGGCTGATGCGGCGACCATTGAGCCCATATCGGCGCTGTAGAGTTCGCCGTTCTTGATGCCATTGGCCAGCGTCGTCAGATTGGCGCGTTCGTTGGCGACATAGGCCGTCTGGCGCTGGATGTCGTCGGCAACGCTTTTGAGCAGGCGGTCAATCAGGATGATGGTCTGGTTGGTCTCGTCTTCCAATACGGCGAGCTGGCGATGGTCTTCATCCACCGCGCCCGAGACATTGAACGTCGCTACAATCTGGTCGAGCGCGAAATGCGCCGAAGAAGACTCCGTCGTCACATCGGTGCCAAGCGCATTCAGCGTGTTGATGTTGGTCGAAAGCTGGTCAAGCGAGGATTGCGCGGTGTTCCACTGTGCGACGAGTTCGGGATTGCCGCGCGTGGTGCCCAGCTGCAGGCGCGTCATGATCTGCGCTTTGGATTCCTGATAGGTGCTGGCCGAAGAGCCATTGGCGGTGTGGATGTCGGAAAGCCGCTGCGCACTCGCCGAAAGCTTCTGCTCCAAATCGGAAATCTGGCTGCGCAGTTGCTGGATCGTCTGGTTGACCGGCGTGCCCGTATCGGTGCCGGCCTCAATCGAAACCGGCGTGATGGAAACCGAGGTAGTCGGCGTTACGGGCGCGGACGTTACTGGCGCGGAGGGCACCGGTGCGGGACCGTAATCGGCGACCGGCGGCAGGGTTCCGGGAAGGCTTGCTATCGACGTCGTTGATTCTGGTGACGTTGATTCTGGTGACGGTGCTGGTTCTGCGGACGGTACTGGTTCTGGTGACATCGTTGGCGCTGTCGACGCCGTCGTCTCGCCACCCTCCGTTACGACGGGCGGCAAGGTTCCGGGCATGCTGGCCGCAGCCGTTGCAGCTGGAACAGGAGCGGGGGCTTGCGATGTGTCGGGCGTACTCGTATCCGCCGGCACACCGGAACCCGCATCCGATGTTCCACCGAACACCATGTCGTCGAGGCTGGAGCAACCGGAGAGCGCAAAGGCCGCGGCGAGCACAATCGCACCTGCAACAGGCTTGAGCCCAGAGCCCGCCTTCGCTCCCCAAATACCCCTCATTTTCGCACTCCGTTCAAGCGGTTAGTTTGATTTCACGAACGGATCGTTCCGCCAATGCCCCGCGCCCACTCAAGTCGAATCCCCCAAGGCGGCCAGACCCGGAGTGTTAACCAAGGGGGCACTCCCGGACAAGGGCGCGAAATGCGGCATGTTGGGGAATTCCCGGGCAGGCGCTGAACTTGGCCAATTGAACTTGGGTTGGTCGGACTTCGATGGGCTGGGGCGGACGGCAATCCTGCCCGCGGGCGCACTTATATATGTATCCGAAGCCTGTCGGCACCTGAAATCGCGGACAGCTCGCCGAAGAAAAAGGGAACGCCTGTGGGCCGCTCGGGCGCTGCCGAAAGAGGAGCGAGCCAGACTTATGGCGAGGCTTGCCTTCGGGGGCCTCGATGCATAGGTTCTGCCGCTTCGTAAAACGCGCCCGTAGCTCAGCTGGATAGAGCACCAGACTACGAATCTGGGGGCCGGGAGTTCGAATCTCTCCGGGCGCGCCACCCATTTACACCAACGCCGCTTCGTGCCGAGACTAGCCCAACTTCCGCAGTTTGAGGTGGTCGCATGAATGTTTTCAAGACGTTAGCCTCGAAAGTTTGCACTACATTTGTTGTTAGGCTGGATGGATTTTGAGCCTTTCCGGGATGCTCAGACCGAGCCGGTCGATGAGGGCGGCCTGTGTTTTGTCCGGTCGCACGACACAGCGCAGACGCAGCTCGCGTTGCGGTTTGGTTGCGGTCGGCAGAACGATGTCGTTGCTATGGATGGCGGCGAGTTCCTGCAAGATGGTCCGCGGACTGTTGCCGAGACCGGCACGGCTCTGCCACTGCTCGAGCGTCTTCCACATTGCGTAGGCGAGAAAGCAGACGAAGATATGTGCGAGCACGCGATCTGCACGCTGATGCCAGATCGGCCGGATCGACAGATCGCTCTTGTGGATGCGAAACGCTGCTTCGGCTTGGCTGAGCTGGATATAGGTTCGCCACAGCGCCTCGGGTGTCCAGTCGGCGATGTTGGTGCGCAACACGTAGCAGCCTTCGCTGTGTTGCGACCAGTCGTCCCATTCGAGCCTGATCGACCAGTCGAGCCTGATGCCGGCGGGCACGGTGACCTCTTCGACGAGGTCAACTGCATAGCGTCCTGCGGCGCGTGAATTGCGCCCGAGAAGACGACCGATCTGACGCTCGGTGACGCCATGGTCCACGGGCTTCTTGGCCCGCGCCAGGCGGCCTTCGAGGCGGGCGAGCCCTGTTTCGATGCGCTGGGCAAAAAGCCGATGCATCGCGCGTTCCTTCTGCTGGCGTTCGGCCGAACGTACCAGCAGGAATGTCTCGCTGCCGCCGTCGGGTGCCGCACATATCTTGGCCTCGACGCCGTCGCGAACCTGATGCCAGTCGCGGGCATCGACGAGTTGAGGGGCAAGCTTCTTGACCTCGTTCTTGTTGGCGCCGATGAGATAGCGGCGCTGGCTGCCATTGAGCCACGCCACGGTCTGGGCACTGGTCATGCCGCGGTCCATTACCCAGACCCGTTGGGCCTGACCATAGCGGCGTTCCATTGTGGAGACGATCTCTTCCACTGTCGTCACGTCGGTGCGATTGCCGTCGAACACTTCGTAGCCAAGCGGCATGCCATCGCGGGTCACCACAAGTCCGATGCAAACCTGTTTGCAGTCTCTGCGGTGATCGCGGCTGTGGCCGCGTTGCGCCATCGGGTTGGCTGCAGCCTGACCCTCGAAGTAGGTGCTCGTCACGTCATAGAGCAGCAGCTCGTAATCGTACCCGAACAACTCGCCGAGCCGCCGCTTGAGATGCTCTTCCAGCGCATGCTTGTGCGGCAGAAGCCGGTCGAGCGCGCGATACAGCCGGTCGTCGTTGACCTGTTCCTCCGGCACACCCAGCAGATCCGCAAGTGCAGTGCGGCGATACCAGTCTTCTGCGATGTGCAGTTCGCTCGACGGTTCGCAGAGCCGCGCGATCGCAAGGATCGCTGCCATCGTCGCCCACGACACCCGTTCGCGGCCCTCGACCAAATGCTCGGTACAGAAACGGTCGAGTTCAAGAGCGCGCCACAGTTGCCAGCCAAGCCAGACATCGCCAAACCCGCGCGAACGCTCCAGACGCACCTGATCCAGTCGAACTTGAACCGGTTCGATTGCGGGGGTCCTCGCCTCAAACAACTCATATTGTTCCCGCCCGCCCGTGATCTGCAGGGCCAATTGCCGCGCGCGCGCTCGGCCTTGTCCGTCAAGCTCGCCGAGGTGGGCGACCGTCTCCTGCCGAACCTTGTCGCCCTGACGCACCGAGCGAACCAGACGCCAATAGGTATGCGTCTTGCCGTCTTTGCAGATGTTCGTGTGCCGTAAGTACATCGTCGCGATTCCAAAACCCAGAATCGCACGCGCGCTCAGATGCTAACAACCGGGTAGGTTGGCACTACACGACCATCCCAGCGGCCGTCATCCCCATGACCTCAAAAAAAGCCGCCCAGAGCCGCCATGTCGGTCCCGCGTCAACACGAAAATCGGTCCAAAAAGTCTTCAAAACTGACGAAACTGCGGAAGTTGGGCTAGGCCTCGCGTTATTCAGCGATACTTTTTTTGGGACTTCAAAGGCTTGAGGTGTTGCCTCGCTGCTACTCGTAAACTCAGCCCATTAGCAATAGGGCTGCAGTAACGATCATGATCACGGCCGTCGCACCATGAATACCGAAGGCAATGGCTCTCGTTCCGCCATGCCGTAATACGATAGCGGCGTCTGCGGCGGGAATGATCGTTGCTACGAGCACGAACCAGCCCAAAAGATGTGGCGAATGATTGAGGATCAGAAGGGCGGTAATCAAGCCCGACACGATATCGCGCGCCGCTTTCACCGAGAGATAGGCTTCCCAGCTAGGCTGTGCCGTCACGGCGACGCCATACCCGGCAGCGGCAGCGTAAGGTGCGAAAGCGAAACGCCCACCGATCACGATGATTGACAGCGCGATTAACCCCGCTAACCAGTATCCAATTGTGATCGCCATTTAGGTAGCCTTCATATTCTCGGCACAGCTCAATTATTCGCGTGACGCGTACACGAAGCTGGTCGATCGGCTCAAAAGGCCGTTTGACGAAGTTGAAATCTTACAGGATATGGTTCGACTGTAAAAGATTGTGATTGTCCTGAGGCATGGGATGTTCATCAGAACCTATTTCACGACGGAATGGTCGCGGTCGTTGCCGATGGTGATATTCGAAAGGCTGCGCATGCGCCAATTCTTTCGAGGAAATTTATGTAGCGCGCACGACTCAAATCCGCGCCAGCGATCCAAAGTACGCCTGGGTGAAGATGGATGTCGGAGCGTTTGAGCAGTAGCGCGTTCTTGCATGTGGCCGTAAAAGAAATGCATGCTCAATTAGACGCGCCGTTGTTACGCTTTTGCCGCCGCATCCAACCCGCACCCGCGAGGCTCGACGAGCTTGCGGTCTTCGCCAAGGCCCGCCGTTCACCGATCTGACCCAAGTGCTGGCATTTCCGATACAGGCGTGAGACTATGCCGCATTCCTCTTCGTTCTACAGACGGGTTTGCTTCAGTCCGATTCAGAAAGACGCCCCATGACCCTCGCACTCGGCGACACCGCCCCCGACTTCAAGGCTGAGACCACGGAAGGTCCGATCAGTTTCCACGATTGGCTCGGTAATAGTTGGGGCCTCTTCTTCTCCCATCCGAAGGATTTCACCCCGGTCTGCACGACCGAGTTGGGCGCCGTCGCGCGCCTGAAGCCGGAATGGGATAAGCGCAACGTGAAGCCCATCGGTATCAGTGTCGATCCCGTTGACGCCCACGGCAGGTGGGCCAGCGACATTGCCGAAACCCAGGGAATTGCGCCGAACTTTCCCATGATAGGCGATCCAGATCTGTCGATTGCCAAGCTCTATGGCATGCTGCCAGCCGCCAGCGGCGACCGGTCGGAGGGCCGCACCGCTGCCGACAATCAGACTGTCCGCAACGTCTTCATCATTGGGCCGGACAAGAAGATCAAACTGATCCTCGTTTATCCCATGACCACCGGGCGGAATTTCGATGAGATCATCCGCGTCATCGACAGCCTGCAATTGACCGCCAAGCATCGGGTCGCTACTCCGGCTGACTGGAAGCAGGGCGGCGATGTGATTATCTCCGGTTCCGTCTCCAACGACGAGGCGCAGAAGATCTATCCTGCTGGCTGGAAGGCGCCCAAGCCGTACCTGCGTATCGTGCCGCAGCCGAAATAGGGCGGTCATTTTGAAATCAGGGCGGAATTGACAAGGTGGGACAAGCGTGCCGCTGTCCCAGCCATATCTAGCCGATCAGGCAAGAAAAAAACTCCGCGACGCCGCTCGGAAACATTCCTGCTATCTGAGTTATCAGACGGAAGTCCTTCACGGCGAGACCGCTCGAGGGGCTCCCGCGAGGATGCTTGCCCATTCAGCCTCGACGGCGGTACCTTCCGCCGGAACTGCGCACAGCGCAAACCAAAAATCTGCTCACAATACGAGTTCGAGCGTGCGCCGTGGAATAAGGTTCACGCTTGTTGCGGGTCATGCTGGTGTCTCTGCTTCCGTACGCGTGGTGACGGCGGGGCGCCCGGTTATGATTATCGCGGTACCCACGACCGCTGCCAGAAGCGAACCCATCAGCACGCCGATCTTGGCAATGGCAGAGTCGCCGCCGTGGACAAAAGCCTGATCGGCCATCAACAACGCGACGGTATCGCCGATACCGCACAGACACGCTGCGCCAATAAAAGCACGCAGGCCCACGCCCCGCGGCGCACGTGCGATATGTGTTTTGACCGCGGCAACCGAAGCCAGGCAAATGCCCAAAGGCTTCCCTACGACCAACCCTAAAATGACGCCGACCAGAATTTCGCCGGCGCCGGGTGATGATAGATCGGCACTGAGGCCTACGCCTGCCGCCGAGAATGCGAACAATGGCAGCGCCAGATAGGTGCTCCACGGCGCCACCGCACGCTCGATGCGATCTGCTGGTGAAAGCAATCGTTCACTCGCGGCCGAAAGGTTACGGCTAGCCCATTCCAGCACCGGGTCCTCTTCGTCATCTTCGCCGCCGGATTCTTCTGTTTCAGTTTGCGCATATTCCAGCGTGGTCAACGCATTGGCTGCCTGCGCCAATAGCGGCAACGCATCAGGCGCCGGCCGTGTGGGCACAAAGCCGGCCAGCACCACGCCAGCCAATGCGCCATGCACGCCGGCAGAATGCAGGAAAAACCAAAGCGCCGCAGCGGTCACGACATAAGGCCAGCTTGCATAAACACGCCCACGATTGAGCCCGTATAGCGCCAAAATCGTCGTCGCCGCCGCAACCAGCCATGCGGCCTCGAAATTGTGCGGATAGAAGATCGCCAACGTCAGCACGGACAGAATATCGTCCACAACCGCGAACGCCGCCACGAACACACGCAACGACGAAGGCACGCGGTCCCCAAGCAGTGCGAGGATGGCCAGGACGAACGCAATATCTGTAGCCGTTGGCACCGACCACCCAGGCGCCGTCGGCCCGGTGTTCAACAGCAGATAAATCAACGCCGGCGCAATGCCACCGCCAATCGCCGCGATCACGGGCAGGAAAGCGGACTTGAAATCGGAAAGCGCCCCTGCGGTCACTTCACGGCGGATCTCAAGCCCCACCAGCAGGAAGAAAACGGCAAGCAGACCTTCGGAAAACCATTCGCCGATGGTCAGCGACAACACGCTGCCCGGCGGGCCAATCCCGAACGAGGAACCGACAAACGCGTGATAATAGCTGGCGAGTGGCGAGTTCGCGCAGACAAGCGCCAATGCCGCAGCAATCAGCAACACCAGCCCGCCGGATGCTGGCAAGCTGGCGAAGGCGCGCGCCGACCGGCGGATGCGTTCCGATACGGGCTGTTCGAACGCATCGACCAGCGAATAGAAATCCCAGGCACCATCGTAACGCACGCCGTCGATAAATAGCGTGGGCGTTCCGGTGACCCCATTACGCCGTGCTTCGTCAAGGTCATTATTGACGCGTTCGTGTGTTTCCGCGGCGATCAGATCGCGCTCGAACCGCTCCATGTCGAGACCGATCTCGCGTGCGATTTCACGGATGCGCCCCTCTCCGAACGGAGGCTTTTCGTCGTAGAGCCGGTCGTGCATTTCCCAGAAGCGGCCTTGATAGGCGGCAGCTTCAGCAGCGCGTGCTGCGAAGTCAGCACCTGGATGCACTCGCTCGTTGGGAAAGTGACGGAAGACGTATTCAATCCGCTCACCGAAGGCCTGCCGCAATCGCTTTAGAACTGTGCGGAAGCGCCGACAATAGGGACAGAGAAAGTCGCTGTACGAGACTACATTGATGACCCGCGCTTCGGTGTTTCCACCGCGCACATGATCGCGCGAAGGCTCGGTCTTACGTTTCTGCTTGGGGTCATGCTCTGTTGTGCTCACCGGATCGTTACTCCGTCACAAGCCTGTTGTCTTCCCGCGCTAGGCGGGCGCGGTCAAGGGGCCAATTCAGTTAGGATGCGCAATCCTTTCTTCAGTGTCAGGGTAACGGGCGTGCGCTCTGCAATATCCGCAAACCGCGCCCGTTGCTCATCGGATAAGGCGCCTTCGAGATGCAGTTTGCGGTCAATACGTTCGCCCTCGCCTTCGTGCACGTAATGCAGATCGACTGTGAGAGATTTCATGTCCCATTGCTTGCGGTCGGCGTACATACGAAGCGTGATGGCCGTACAGGCAGCAAGACTCATCAACAAAAGATCATAGGGCGCGGGGCCGGTATTGGCACCGCCGTTGGATTGAGGTTCGTCGGCCACGATATGATGGCCATTGGCATCGATGCTGACAGCGTAGCGTGCTGCCACTCCAATTGTTGCGTGTGCGTGTGCCATTATTTACTCCAGAGTTATCGCGCGTTCAACGACGATTGTGAATCCCTGCGTTATTTCGAGGCACTTCCATTCCGACCTATTAGCGAATGGGATTTTAGGTTTACGCCTTTCCCAGGCGTCATACGAATGAACTGCTGATGAGGCACGCCGATCCGGTTGGCTTGGCAATGCAGCTTTTCTCGGTCGCCATCGACTGACAGCAGATCGAACGAGCACGTCGATCATCAAACAGCTGGAACACGTGAGGAATCAAAAAGCGGCGCCCCTTACCGGCTCTTGCGTCGCTCACCTCCGGTTTTGGATACTGCGAACAATGAGTTGCCCACATCGTTCACCAACCTGATTGGGTTTGGAGTCTATTCTTCGCTCGTTCCAGGCATTGAGCAGGTTAAGTTTTCTGCTCGATATCGGTTGATTGGCTGGAATGGCTTTTCGCTGATTTTTGCGCGGCTGCCTGTTACAGCAGCCGCGCATCTCGCAAATCCCAGTGATGACATCCCTATCAGCGATGGCCACCATGCCCACCGTCATGTCCCCACCCACCATGTCCACCGCCATGCCCCCATCCGCCATGTCCCCAGTCACCGCGTCCGCCCCAATAGGCGCCAACAAAACCTGGGCCATAATAAGCGGGGTACCCACAGTAGGGATTGGGATATGCGTAGCAGGGCGGGCCGCCATAGTACGCCAACCCCAATGCTGGTCCGATGGGCGCCCCGATGCCCACTCCAACTCTTACGGCTGCATCTGCGGGAGCTGCAGCTGCAACAGCAACGCCGCATGTCATCAAAGCACCGAGTGCAATTTTCGCCATCGTTTTCATGATCCAACTTCCTTCTAAGTTTGGCGCGTTCGAGTAATCGAAAGCGCTCTGTGTTGGATCCAATATAGGTCGTCAGACTGAACGTTCCCCGTTTTGCGCGTTCATGTTGCGTTCATCGTGTTAAGGCGACGTGGAACCAGGTGGAATCGTTTACAGTTTTGCCATGGCGCTTGCAGAAAATTTTGTGATAACGTTTCCGAGAGCAGTATTTTGGTTATGTCAGTCCGGCGCTTTCACAATCCTAAGCTTGAAAAGCGTGCACAAGATTTCTGATGCAAGCTTGATCTGATTGCCGAACCGAAAATTTAACATAGGTTAGGTCAAGTTTGGCGGTCGCCTACGCCGAGAACCTGTGGCCATTGCCACTATGAAGCCCACCTTGAAAAGGTTCACGGGCTGGAGCGCGTTGGTCGTCATCAGAGACTGATGAGTATACAACGCGTCCGGCGGATTTCGGTCCCACATAGTGAAGGATTGATCGATTTTGGACATAAAGATTCTCACAATTCATCTTCGCGTTCCCGGACGAACGTCCGCGGGTTTGGTCTTAAGTCGTGCAATATCGTCGAACGGCTTTTTTGATGGCGAAACCTTGTACAGATCGTGGGAATTTTGCATGTACATCCCAATGCAAGTCAAATGCCGCAATACAACATAGAACAGGATGACCCTATTGGGAAATATGATAACGCAAGATGCTGTTTGGTCGGGAGCGCGCTGACGCCGCCATGGATCGCTGGAAGGTCCGTTTTGATGCGAAGCGGGGCTACTTCATTCGACACAATCTGATGTGGCAGTTCACTGCGCTGATGGGACAGGCTGAATATTCCGTTTGGCGAAGTAGTGTTCCAAGGTATCTATTGCGCTGGAGGTATCGGCCAAAGCCACATAGGTATCCGGCCTTAACAGATAGAGCGCATTGCGGATCAAGCCTGCTGCCTTATAGTTCAGCTTCCATTCAAACTGGTGCAGAGGAACCTTGTGCTTTGCGCACCAGGACGCAAGCGAAGCGTTTGTCGTGCCATAAACATGGACCTGCCAGCTCAAAGCCGCCAGCGTGTCAAAATTGTCCAAATCGTCAGTCGGTACTCAAGGCAGGCGATCTCCGCCATGGACATCACCTGCTTTGCCCTCACTCAGAAGGCTGCTGCGATAGTTCAACGTGATCTGGGAAACCGTCCGGAACAAGAACTCGCGCGCGAACTCGAATCCGACGATTTTTGAGAGCAGCAGCGGCGCAATCCGCGTCCTCAGCACGTCGGCGAGCCGCCCTCTGCGGCGACAAAGGTGAAGGCGCGATCGGTGGTGGCAACCAAGCGGCGCGCGAACTCGATCCGGTCGGCCTCTTAACTGTCCAACAGACTGTCCGGCGCACGGCCCGCAAGCACCGTTGCCAGTTTCCAAGCAAGATTGATGGCGTCACCGATCTCGGTATTCATTCCTTGACCGCCGACTGGACTGTGAATAAGGACGTTATCGGTGATCGAAATCCGCGATAGAGGCGGATCGCGCAATCGAGGCTCTCCGATGGAGCAAAGCCCACATTGCAGTTCGCGACACTGTGGCCTTCGGCAGCTTCACTGTCTGGGTTTTAAGAGTTCGCCCCAGTGGCCAATTCCATGGCGCCGCCCACGTCACTGCAACGGTGAGGGTCCCTGCACATTTTGTGGCGGTGCGCCGTCATTAGGCACTGTATTCTGTTTCGGCCGATCACCATAGATATCCTGGCTGTTGGGATCGATTTTGCCGCTGAGCGCACCCTTGCCCAGGCACAGTAGCGTGCCCAGGCCGGGACCGCCGTTAGGATTTATGCAGGGCAACAGCAACGGGCCATCTTTGCGCGCGCGGCCACGAGTTCAACGCCTCGCGTCTTGGGAGCGATTGGTATGATCTTGGGCATCAAGCCGGCTAACGGGTTTGATTGTGACTCCGGCGGCAATGCATTGCGCCCGCTGTTTAGACGTCAACTTGTCGAGGTCCTCCGGTTTGCAATCGAATAGAAACATGTGTACCCCCGGCAATTCCTCGCCCTGTACTTGTGGTCTTGTCACCGGTGGCAGATGACTTACATCGAATCCTTGCAATGCGGGCTGCGGCTGTCGGGCAGGTTTCGAACTGCGGTTAGACTGCAATGGAACAGTTGGTGCGATCGCAGGCTTGGCTGGCACCGGGAACCACACGATCATCTCGTGCGCCATTCGAATCATCTTCGGCATTGGCACCGTGGTCACGTAGAGCAAGCCCCATATGATCACGATATGCAAGGCGATCACTGCCGCTGCCCCGATAATTCGGCGGGTTGCGGGCATCTGTACTGCTAGAACTTCCATCTATGCGTCCGGGAGACGTTCCAGAAAGTTACCAGGCTGGCGCTCCAACGCGACATAGGTCCGATCCGACGTCGCGAACCCGATCAGTCCATCCAGGAACAACCTTGCCGACACTGCCACGCTACTACGTGAACAAGTATCCAATACGCGCTTCACGCGGGGAAGACTCCAAAAAGTTCAACGCCTTCTCGATTGATACGCCGGTACCCATGATCTCTCCGACTATGGGTATCCATAGATTCACAAATCAACTGAATGCGCAACTATGATGCTAGGGCAAACATACCGGTCCAGGCAACCGATGCAGCGAAGTTGCTTTCGTTGCGAATAGATGAGCGTTAGCTTTCAAATTAGAATATTTCCGATTTGCGGCGCAATGTGGAAGCTAGGTTTGCGAACTACCGCGATGGGATTATTCTGGAGGAAACCGTAAGATATTTTGCGGTTACCACCGGCGTCAGGAGAACCAACAAAGTCACCAAAGAGCGGTGATTTTGTCGCACCACGTTTCAAACGATGGAACTCGTTGTAGAGGCACAAACTATCAGCAGATCATTCGATAGAGCCGGTCTCCACCAGCGAGTTGGACGATCGAGGAGGTCCACGTCTGGTCGCGGTTTTGAGGATGATCCGTGGCCCAAGTCCCCGGTGGCCACGGAAATTCTACTACCTCGACGAATACCTCGACTTTCCCAAGCAGAATTGCGCAACTGATTGTCGGCCTCATGTGCGGGTAAGCAAACTATCGGGGAGCAGAATGGCATTTTGCTGGACCAGATTTGATGGTGGCACCGTCGTGCAGAACGGTTCGGTGACCTTCGTGTGGGTGACCAAAAATGACATTGGTAAGCCAATCTGGTCGCTATTCCACTATTTGCACATGACATTTGCGATACGATTTGGCAGGCAAGAACCAAGGGTGAAGCAGGGCGGTCGGGCTATGTGCGATGGCCCTCGCACCGGTTTAGCAGCTACCCGATATCGATATCGAGATTGAGGTTATCTTCAAGATCATTCCTTCGTGCGCCAGCGTAAAGTCGAAAATATGATGCAAAGCACCTCACTCTCGACCAACCGAGCAGTACCGCCGACGAGCCCATAACAATGGGCAGGGCGTTCAGGTTCGCGTAGTTTCAAGCCCACAAAGTCCAATGGAAGGTTTGGTCATCGATTCCCACGCGCGGGCCGCCAAGCCGAGCGGCCGTACATGCCTTTCCAAGCAGAGCCTTAACGGTGGGATTTGGAACACTCTCGGCGCCAGCTCTAACGTCTCCGCCCGATGGGTTTGGGCGCGGATTTACCCAACGTTCGTCAACAGCAAACCCTCATCGGTGTACTTCCGCACCACTATTTGTGACCAAGCGCTGTTTTGATCGGTGATTTTGCCGTCGAAATATTATTGCTGGCTCGCCCTGCTGCGCTGCCACTGCGCAAAAAATCTCCAATTGGACTACCCTGTAGCGCTTGGCCATCCGTTCTAAGTGAATGTAGGGCCTAGACTGATCCTCAAAGGGCGGGGAACTGGCGGGGGATGGCAAAGATATCGGAAACGGGCCGTGAAGCCACCGGTTTGCGCCATCTGGGTGCAGTCATAGCTGCGCCCGAACTCCAGGCTTGGTTCGTCCGAGATGTGTTGCCGTTGGAGGCGATGTTGAGGCAATTCCTGCGCCGTAGCGTGCGTAACCAGAGCAACATCGATGATCTTGTACAAGACGTCTATGTGCGCGTATGCGAAGCGGCCAACCGCGAAATCCCCAACCCTGTAAAACCGTTTGTCTTCACGATTGCGCGTAACATTCTCATAGACCGCGTGCGCCGTGAGCACGTAGTTTCGATTGAAGCGGTTGAGGATTTGGACGCCTTGAACATCGCCATCGACGCACCTGGTCCTGAGCAAAGCGTGATCGCACGCGAAGAACTTCGTCGCGTACAAGCCGCCCTCGATCGGTTGCCGCCACGTGCACGCGAAGCCGTCATCTTGCGCAAAGTCGACGATTTGAGCTGGCGGGAAATCGCCGAACGGATGGGAATCGCAGAGGGAACGGTCGACCGACACATCAAGGACGCCATGCGTGCCCTTGCATCGATGCTTTACGGCGAAGCGACAGACCTCAGGAGTGGGTCATGATGGAAGAGGATTGCGGACAAGTGGCGCCGGATGCAACGACAGCAGCCGCGGAAGAGTGCGCGCTGGAATGGCTTGTTCGTCGAGAACGCGGGAATTGGTGCCAGAGCGATCAGGCCGAACTGGATGCGTGGCTGGCTGAAATCCTGGGCGAACACAATCACCTATTGGCGGCTGGATGCAGCCTGGCGCCGAACCGACCGTCTGCAAGCTGCAAGAGGAGCGGGTGGGCGACAAGCTGTGCCCCTTCATACTCCCGGCAAGCGGATTTTAAGATTTGCGGCAGGCTTGGGAATAGTTTCGATTTTAGGCATTGCGGGCTTAGCCCTGACCCATAACGCGGCGCCGAACCAGAAGCTCTACGCGACGGAAATAGGTGGCCGAAAGACGCTAGCGCTCAAGGACGGTTCCAGCATCGAACTGAATACTGATACGGTCATACGTGTCTCATCAGATGGGCGACAGAGAAACATCGATATAGACAAGGGCGAGGCCTATTTTCAGGTTAAACATGATGCCGTTCATCCATTTGTGGTAACGGCGGGCACCGCGCGCATTGTCGATCTTGGAACGAAATTTTCCGTGCGCCGCGATGCGGGTGAGCTTCGCGTTGCTCTGGTGGAAGGCCGGGCTCAGATAACGATCGTCAATGCGGGCACGCAGATTGGTTCAGCCTTGCTTGTTCCCGGCGATATCGCGATTGCCACGCCCACTTCGTTCTCCGTCACGAAGAAGTCGTCGCCGAAATTGCGCGATGCGCTAGGCTGGCGGCAGGGGCTTCTGATTTTCGACAACGCCCCGCTTAGCGAGGTGGCTACGGAGTTCAATCGCTACAACCGCACCAAGCTGGTTCTAGCCGACGAGGCCGCAAGAAACGTCACAGTGGGTGGCACATTCTCGGCACAGGACGTCGAGGCCTTTGCCCGCGTGGCGAAGGGCGTTCTTGGGTTGCATGTCGAAGATATCGGCAAGGAAATCGTGGTTTCACGCTAACAAACTGAGGCTGTGCGTATCTTTCGCACACTGAGCGATGTGAACCGCTCAAGGGGAGGGGGAAATGATGAAATTTCACTGTGCAGCCATTACGGCGACTTTGGCGGCAAGCTTGTCAGCGTTAGCCACCGGCGCATGGGGTGAGGAATTTAATATTCCCCAAGGCGAATTAAAAGGTGCACTTGCCGCTTATGCCGCGCAAACCGGCACGTCATTGATCTATGCGCCTAACGCGGTACGGGGTGTCGAAACAAAAGGTGTCAAGGGTAACCTCACTCCAGGCGAAGCGCTGTCGCGAATTCTCGCCGGGACCGGGTTCATCATGAACCGGGATACATCGGGAGCCATTGGGATCAATCGTCGGCCGAACGAAACTGACAGTGAGCTTGACTCTCACTCCGCGATCGAGTTGGCGCAAATGGCCGCGAGCCCCCGTAGCCCGATCGAGACGGTAACCGTCACTTCATCGAAGCTTGGTGGAGCAGACGTGCAGACGGTGCCTATCGCGATTACTGCGCTCTCCCAGGAGCAGCTTACGTCTACGCAGACCGCTGGTGGTCCGGACTTGGTGAAACAGGTACCGAACCTGACATTTACAAAGACCAACTTCACCGGCTACTCGATACAGATTCGCGGCATCGGCACCCAGGCGATCTCAGTGACCACCGATCCAGCCGTAGCCGTAGCGTTCAATGACATGCCATTCATCCGGAATCATTTTTTCGAGCAGGAATTCTTCGACGTCGGCCAAGTGGAAGTCCTACGCGGGCCTCAAGGCACGCTTTATGGGCGCAACGCGACTTCCGGCGTCGTCAACCTCGTTTCAGCGAAGCCCACGGAGAATTTTGAGGCGGTAGCTTCGGCAGATATCGGAAACTATCGCGAACGCCGGTTTGAAGGCATGATCAATCTGCCATTGGTCGACGACCGATTGGACCTCCGTATTGCCGGCGAATGGACCAAGCGAAATGGCTACACGTTCGACGAAACGACGGGGCAGAGACTGGATGGACGCGATCTGTGGTCGGGTCGTGTCACGCTCGGCTTTCATCCTGTTCAGAATTTCCAGACATGGGTTGTGTGGGAGCATTTTAGTGAGGATGATGATCGGTTGCGCAGCTCTAAGCAGCTTTGCAAGAACGATCCAGGCCCGGACACGCTCGGTCCTTTCAATCAGACCTTCACCACAAGTGATGGCACCACAATCAATGCTGGAGACGTTCTCACTAATCTCAGCCGGTCAGCCAAGGGCGCGCTAAGCCAGGGGTGCCTTCCAACGTCACTATATTCGCCGGACGCCTATGAAACACCCAATGGAAGCGCGCTGCCTGTTGTCTATGCGGCTCAATTAGCTGCAGGCTTCGATGCTTTGATGAAAGCAAACGATCCCTATTCGAGCGAGACGCAATCCCAGAATTTACGCGTCATTCAGTCCGAACTCACGCCAAAATACAAAGCCAAGAGCGATATCATTGAGCTGAATATGGAATACGACGTAACGCCACAGCTAACGTTTACGTCACAGACAGGCTTCAATGATGATTTCTTGTCATCGACCGAAGATTTCAATCGATTCGATTCAACGCCTGGCATCTTCTTCAGTTCACCCAGCGACACCAATCCCCAAGGCTTCGGTGACGGCTCCTTTGGAGTTGGTTTCACCCCCGGTGGGGTCCTATGCGATCCCCAGCTTGGGTGCTCGACAAAATTCGTTGGCGAGGATCTTTCACAAGAGCATTCCTGGCAGCTAAATCAGGAATTTCGAATTGCCTCAAACTTCAGTGGGCCGCTAAACTTCACGGCTGGTGCGAATTATCTTCATTACGAAACCGAGGAAGATTATTACGTTTTCTTAAATGTATTGACGCTGTTGACCCGCTTTGTCGATGGGCTCGGCGGCTTCGGGCCCAATCAGGCGGCCAAGGCGACCGCGAACGGTCTGTGCTTAGGATTGCCCGAGCCTCAGACTTTTCCCCCGCTCGGCAAAAGCCTGCCGCTGTTCAATTGCCCCTATACGGATGGAACACCGCTCACCCCAGGCTTCAACGGCAACGGTCACAACTATTTCCGCAGTATCAATCCCTATCTCCTCGATTCCTATGCCGGGTTCGGCGAGGCCACCTATCAGATTCTTAAAGATCTGAAGCTTATCGGGGGTCTGCGCTGGACGGAGGACCGCAAGCATTTTGTCGACGTTCCTAGCGAGGTTCTCAACGACGGGTGGGGTTATCCCATTCAAGGTGTTGTCGATCAGCAATGGGACCAAATCACTGGTCGCGCTGTTGTGAATTGGACACCACAAATGAGCTTCACCGATCAGACGCTGGTCTATGCCTCATTTGCACACGGCTACAAGGCGGGCGGCGCCAATCCACCGGCCCCGGATTCGTTTGACCAGGCTCTGGTCGGCGGAACCCCGGAGCACCCTCTGACGTTCAAGCCGGAATTCATCAATGCCTTCGAAGTTGGCACGAAAAATACGCTGCTCGACGGTGGGTTGACCTTCAATGGCGACGTTTTCTACTACGACTACAAGAACTACCAGATTTCTGAAATCGTGGATCGCACCTCGATCAATTTGAACTTCAACACGAATGTCAGGGGCGCCGAGATAGAAGCCACTTACGAACCACTTCCTGGACTGCGCTTCAATTTCGCGGGCGGCTGGGAAGATTCCAAGCTCGCGAGTGGTTCTCAGGCTATCGATCTCATGGATCGTACGGCCGGACATTCCGATTGGGTGGTCGTCAAGCCTTCGATCTTCTCGATCTCAAATTGCATCTTGCCCCAATACGTCGTGGCCGAACTCGTCGAAGCAGCCATTGTGAATAGTGGCTCGTCGGGCGGAAGCAGTTTCTTCAACGGTGGACAGTATATTTCATCTCTTTATGACGGTTATGCCTGCGAAGCGGCGTATAACTTCCACCAAGATCCTATAGTCCAGGAAGGGCTTACCGGCCTGGTCCCTGCGTCTGGCTTCGATCCTAGCACGGCGCCGAACAATGGCGAAGGTTTCGACAAGAATCTGACAGGCCATCAATTGCCCAATGCGCCGCCTTATACAGTCTCGTTCGGCGCGCAATATAGCTTACCACTGACGCCGGACTGGGCAGGAACGTTGCGCAGCGATTTCTATTGGCAGGCGAGTTCTTTCGCGCGAGTTGAGAATGATCGCCCATATGATCAACTCCATGGATATACCAATTTGAATTTGACGTTGATCTTTACCAATCAGAGCGGCTGGCAAGTGATGCTCTACGACAAGAATGTCTTCAATACCACGGCTATCACCGGAACATTTTTGAACAGCGATGATGCGGCTCTGACGACCAACATCTTTCTGACCGATCCCAGGCTGATCGGAATCCGCGTAACGAAGAATTGGTAAGGGGGGTAGCAATGAACGAATTGTCGCAATTTCGCCCGCATCGCAGCCTTCTGCGGACGCGGCTCATGATGGCGGCCGCCGCCGCCGCTTTACTGGCCGCAGTTGGCACAACTTCCGAAGCCGAGGCCTCGAAAGGCGACGGGGATCAGCCGGTCGTCTGGATCGAGTTGGGCGGACAATTCGATCAGCTCGCGCATAGTACGACAGGCTGGTCTCCGCCGGACTTGACGCCGCCTATTTCCAATCCCTCACCACCGCCTTTTGGCCGCGCGCCCCTGCTAGGCTACGATGGATGGCTCAAGCTGAGCCTTGAACCCAGCGACTCCGATTGGACTCTGGCATTTTCGCTTCGTTATGGACGCGCCAAGTTGGGTCCGAAGATTCATCACGATCAATCCTATGTGCTCAAAACTAGCAATGTTGTATCCCCGCCGAAATACATTCTCTCACAGTATAATTTTGCGAACAGTACGGAAAAATCATGGTCCAGCCACACGATTATGGATTTCACTGCTAGCAAAGACGTGGGCCTCGGTATGTTCGGGCATGGCCAATCTTCTGTAAGCTTCGGCGTGCGCTATGCTCAATTCAACGAAGGTGCGAACGCGCAACTTACCGCCTTTGTTTCTGCACCCGCAAAATATAGCCCCGGCGAAGAAGGCCACAAGGCCGATGCACGTATCGACCGCAATTTTCTAGGTATCGGTCCGTCAGTATCCTGGGATGCCTCGGTGCCCGTTGTTGGATCATTAGAGGAAGGTCTATCACTTGACTGGGGCGCGAATGCTGCGGCTTTGTTTGGACGTCAGAAAACGACGTTGCATCTCCACAGCAAGGTGGCGCATTACTTCACCAGTTCAGATACCCTCAAATCTCACGTGCTTGCACATGCGACGGCAACGCCCTCGCGCTCCAGAATGACCGTTGTGCCGAATCTCGGGGCCTTTGCTAGCGTTTCCTATCATCTAAACGGGGCGGCAAAACTCAGCCTGGGCTATCGCGCCGACTTTTTCTTCGGTGCGATCGATGCTGGTGTGGATACGAGACAGACCTATGACCGAAATTTCTTCGGACCGTTTGCCACCATAAGCATAGCGATCGGCGGATAGCAGCTCCCCATCTCACCACCAAGGGCAACCACGTTAGGACTGGGATAGAAGCCGTGGTGCAACCAAGGTCCACTTTTCCGAGGTATAGGTCTGTTCCTTTCGTGGACGCTTAGACGCCAACGTGCGATCAAAGTGCGGAATCCGTTCAGGTGGGTAGCGAACAAAATTGACGTCCAGCTTACGTCAATCCATCCAACACCGGGATGAAAATCGCAGTGACCAGGTTCGAGCTGTTGTCGACTATAGACACCTCTGATGAAAGCGATTTAAGAAGCGGAACGAAGCTCCCGTGGGCACGAAACGGAAACGGCCCTCTCGACTAGAATGGACGCGGTCGCAAACGCTAGATTGCGTCATTAACCCCACAGAATGTTTCGAATGGGCATGGCGGATAAAAGCGGAACTTGCGGGGAACCAACGGGTTAAAAGCAAACCATAGTGGAGTATCACCTGACGGTCATTGAGCGACCGCAAATGAGATATCCACTAACGTCCTTCGCGAGCCGGGCAACTATGTTCACCCATCTATGGACAATGTTCAAGGAAGGCGTCGAGGCCTTCGTCATCAACGATATGTTGAGCAGAGGCGCGGCGATTGCGTTTTACGCCGTCACCGCGCTCGCGCCGATACTCTACATTACATCGGCGGTGATAGGGCTCGTCTTCGGGAGAAAGGTTGCAGGAACGGCCATAGCGACTGAGATCGGAAACCTGATCGGCAAAGATGGTGCGTATCTTCTGAAAACAGCGATATTGAATTCTGACAGACCTAATTTGGCAGGCCTATCTGCCAACGTCATAGGGGTCGTTCTGCTGATCGTTACGGCTTCCGGGGTGTTCGGAGAAATGCAATCTGCTCTTAACATTATTTGGAAAGCCGATCCGAAGTCTTCCTTCTGGAGCCGCTTGCTTAGAGCTCGACTTGTGAGCCTGGGTCTGGTACTTGGGTTGGCCTTTATGTTATTGATCTCGCTTGTCATGTCGGCCGCTATCAACGCTCTTGGAACAAAAATCGATACCTTGCTTCCGATCGGGGTACCATTCGCGGTTGCCCTGAATTTCGTGATTTCTTTTGTCCTTGTGGCGCTTCTATTGGCGGCAATCTACCGCGTTCTACCAGATTGTGAGATCGAATGGCGCGATGTGGTGGTCGGAGCCATCGGGACGACGATCCTCTTCAGTGTTGGTGAATATCTGATCGGACTCTATTTGGGCTCGGGCACGATCGGGGCGCGATACGGAGCGGTGGGAAGCGGTCTGATTCTTCTGACATGGATATACTACACGGTTCAAATATTTCTTCTGGGCGCAGAGTTCACACACGTTTGGTCCAGACATCATGGAAGCCGTCGGGCGAAGGCAACGGTCGCAGGTGTCTAACAGAGTGAACAATTCAGCTCTCGTAGGACTGGGACCGTATTGGAGGCATTAACTACCGCTCGAATGGAGTTCGAGATTTTCGATGAGCCGGCAACAACCCCGGTTCCACGGGAGACGGCAGCGATAGGTCTTTTCAGCAATCTTGCGGGCAATTGAAAGTTTTTTTGACGGGCGCTTTGCCATTGCCTCTCTACCCTCGCAAGATCGCGCCCTTCGACAGCCACCCAAGCCCCAAGGCTTGACACCTACACCGCAATCTAGCGCAAAGAGAGATTTGGCCAAGACGCCACGGCGTGAGCTAAAAAAACTCCAATCGAAGCGTTTCGACGACTTATGCGTTATTCTGACATGCCTTCGACTGTTATCCGGAGCGTTCGTTATCACCCCGCTGAGGACCGGCTTGAAATCACTTTCGTCACTGGCCGACGTTATAACTATTACGACGTCTCCAGCGAGGTGTTTGCTGAGATGCAGTCCGCCTACTCAAAGGGCGAATTCTTCAATAAACATATTCGCGACCATTTTCGTTTCACCCGAGAACACGACAGAAAAGCGCGCGGGTGAACAGCCCGATAGCGCTACAAATTGTGCTTGGATTTAATTTGTGCGCCAAATCCAGATATCGAATTTTCCCGGGAACCGCACTGTCCGCGGCGCTTTTCCAACTCGTTCGTGGAATCCTAACCAATGGCAACCAAAAAGCTCTCAGCCTACAAGGCCAAGCGCGATTTTACCAAAACGAACGAGCCGAGCGGTAAACTGAAGGCGGCGCCCTCTAAGCGGCTGCGTTTTGTCATCCAAAAGCACGCCGCAACGCGACTGCATTACGATTTAAGGCTAGAGCTTGACGGCGTCTTTAAGTCCTGGGCGGTAACCAAGGGGCCCTCGCTCGATGCGCATGATCGCCGCTTGGCTGTCGAGGTTGAAGATCATCCGCTCGGCTACGGCGATTTTGAGGGAATCATTCCCAAGGGCCAATATGGCGGTGGCACGGTTCAGCTCTGGGACCGCGGCTACTGGGAACCGGAGGGGGGGCGTTCCGCAGAAGAAATGCTCAAAAAGGGCGATCTCAAGTTCCAACTGGATGGTGAACGGCTGCACGGTGGCTGGGTTCTCGTGCGTATGCGCAGAGACAAGTACAGAAGCAAACGCAACAACTGGTTGCTGATCAAACATCACGACGCCTTTGAAAAGGAAGGTGACGCCGATAAACTTCTGGCAGAAGACCGCTCGGTCGCATCAGGCCGTTCCATAGCCGACATCGCGGCGGGCACAGGTCGCAAACCAAGGCCTTTCATGCTGAAAGGCGGCGGGGCTTTTAAGTCCGATGCCGTGTGGAATTCGAACAAGAGCGACGCGGCACAATTGAGCATCTCGGGAAACACGAGCATCTCCAAGTCAAAAGCGATTTCGAAAAAAAATAAGGGGGCGCCAGCGAAAGGCAAAAAAGCCAATTCTTTACCCAAGTTTATCGCACCGCAATTATGCGAGCTTTTGGACCGCCCGCCCGCAGGCCCCGGATGGGTTCATGAGATCAAGTTCGACGGATATCGGATACAGCTTCGCGTGCAAAACGGCAAAGGTCGGTTGCGGACACGTAAGGGGCTAGATTGGACCGAGAAGTTTCACGCGATCGCCAAGGCGGCTAGTGACCTACCGGACTGCATTATCGATGGAGAGATAGTGGCCCTCGATCACAACGGCGCGCCGGATTTTACGGCGCTGCAGGTAGCTCTTTCGGATGGAAAGACGACTCAACTTATATTTTTCATTTTTGATCTGCTCTTTGTTGGGCACGAGGACATTCGCGAGCTTTCTCTTTCCGACCGCAAGGCCCGCCTACAAGCATTGTTGGACGAGCATCACGACCGGCGGGATGCGTTCATTCGCTACGTCGAACATTTCGCGACCGGTGGTGAAACTGTATTACAGTCCGCCTGCCGTATGTCTCTGGAGGGCATCGTCTCCAAGAAACTTAGCGCGCCCTACAGATCGGGCCGCGGTGAAAGCTGGACCAAATCTAAGTGCCGGGCAGGGCATGAAGTTGTGATCGGTGGTTGGAGCGAGACCAACGGACGCTTCCGCTCGCTTTTGGTTGGCGTGCATCGCGGCGAACACCTGATCTATGTCGGTCGTGTCGGAACTGGCTACGGGCAAGGAACAGTTTCGAGGGTATTTCCGCGCGTCAAAGCTGAGGAATCGCAGCAAAGCCCCTTCGGCGGCATCAATGCGCCGAAACATGGGCGCGAAGTCCATTGGGTCAAACCCGTGCTCGTCGCGGAGATCGAATTCGCCGGCTGGACCGGTGACGGCATGGTTCGGCAAGCCGCATTCAAAGGCCTGCGGGAAGACAAACCAGCGGACGAGGTCAAAGCCGAAAAGCCCGCCAAGGCGAAGCCTACATCCCTACTGAAGCCCAAAGCACTAGCAAGCTCAAAAGTGGCATCGGCTGATCGCAGTGCTGCAAAGGCTGGAGCTAACATCGTCATGAATGTGCCGATTTCCAATGCCGATAAGCAGTTGTGGTCGGATGCCGGCGACGACAAGCCTGTTACTAAACTCGATCTCGCGAAGTATTACGAAGCTGCTGGTCCATGGATTATAAAGCACATTAGAGGGAGGCCCTGTTCTATTGTCCGTGCGCCTAACGGGATTGCCGGGGAGCATTTTTTCCAGCGCCATGCAATGCAAGGCACCTCAAATCTGCTCGAACTGGTAATTGTCCCCGGGGACCGCAAACCCTATCTTCAAATCGATCGGGTCGAAGGTCTTGCCGCTGTGGCCCAGGTCGCCGCGATAGAGCTCCACCCTTGGAATTGCCAACCGGGACATCCTAACATTCCAGGTCGTTTCGTTTTCGACCTGGATCCGGCCCCCGATGTGCGATTTGATCGTGTCATCGAAGCGGCATTGGAAATCAAAGAACGGTTGGAAGATCTGGGCCTTATTGCATTCTGTAAAACTACGGGAGGTAAGGGCCTTCATGTCGTGACGCCATTCTTGGTTTCTCCGAAAGACAAAATCCATTGGCCGGAAGCCAAAGCGATTGCGCGCGAGATTTGTGTGCAGATGGCCGCGGACAGCCCGCGGAAATATCTGATCAATATGTCGAAGAAAGGCCGTGTCGGACGGATATTTCTCGACTATTTGCGCAATGACCGCATGTCGACGGCCGTGGCACCTCTTTCGACGCGCGCCCGCGCAGGAGCACCAGTGTCAATGCCGCTAACATGGGCGCAGGTGAAAAAGGGGCTCGACCCAAAACGGTTTACCATTCGAACAGCAGTCTCCCTTATTGCGAAAAGCGCGGCGTGGAAGGAATACTCCGACTCCGAAAACTCCCTGCTCGACGCATTTAGGAGCATCGTTGCCGCAAAGAAGAGAGCAGCCTGAAGTGAGCGGTTCCGCCCAAAAACCGTTGGTGTGGTGGCTCGAAGGCGCCTTGTTTACACCGGGCAGGAATCAGGCGAGGGATTGGGATGAACGAACAGGAAACACTAATTTTGGAAGGCGCTCGAGAGTTATGGCCGCACCCCTTCCCTATTGAGCAACCTGGCCTTCGAAAGGTTGCTGAAGATCTTGCGCGCCAGAAATTGCTCAAAAGAAGCAAGTTCTCAGGCAGCGCTTCAGCTTATATCGTAACTGCCGCCGGTCGGACAGCGCTTGAGAATGGCGAGAAAGCTAGAACAAGGTTCTCAAATGCAACTATCAGCACGTTTAAGGAATAATAAATCGGTATCGCACCATCAGCAAGAAGTAAAAGCGAGATCTAAATCTAACCGCATCCGCCAAGTATTGCGCGCCCGAACCAGGATGGAACAAATCAGTTTATACGCGCGGGATTTTCTTGATAGTTGTCCAGTGCAACTAAAGCGGTAACTCACAACTGTACTGATGTGGAAGATTGGTCGTGCAGTCCCGATTTTTGATTAACTCACCGCCAGAAAGTTTCCACCAAATTGCCGGGCGTCATCGTTCGACCATTCTAAATCCAAAACAACGCGGGCTTTGCCGGGTGTCCGCTAAAACAGGAAACTTCAAGGCGATTATCCAGCAATCCAGCGATTTCCGGACAGATATTCTGATTTTGGGAACTATTCGGATGGCTTTTTAAATCAGGCAGGAACTCGCAAGGCGCCGGATCGTTAACCTCGTATGGCGTTCTAAGCCATGTAACGAAATTTGGAGACGCGCTGTGGACTGGAAAAAGCGAAAAAAGACGAAGAAACCTGATCTTAGAGACGGACTGCCCGGCCGAGAGTCTGGTGGAGTTTCTAACGCCGAGTTCGTAGGAGATGATGCATCGGCCCCAGGGGGCGAGGGACCGGACATCGTGAAACCAGGTATTTCTAAGCACCCGGCAGGGCAGACCACTCAAGGGTAAATTATAGCGGTGTTAATTTGGAGTCTCATGTTTCACCGTTAACAGGTGTACCGAATGCACATCGCGGCGTTTTTCTATTAGTTCTGGCTCCGTTTGTGGCCGATCGGTGACAGCGGCTGGAGAGTGCGCGCACGGGCGCCAGCCCGTCAGATCGCCACCGCAGATGTCATCCGATCGCGCTCACAGAAAATATTCCCGCAGCTGGACGCTGTTCTGGAGGATCGTGACGCTGCTCAATATCGAGACGCCTTGAGGAGGTAGAATAGGGTAACAGGAAAATCCATCAGCGCGAGAACGTCCAGAGGTTCTTAGTCCTCCTCGATGGTTTGAACCCGAAATCACGGGAAAACGTCATGCATCCCAGCAGCGTTGTTGCAAGCCTGAAGCAATGGTATTCGGAATTGTAGTCGTATTTGTTATGATCTTCTTGCAGCATCACAATGAGCGCGCGCACTCCCTCTTCTGTCGAAGGTAACGGTTTACGGAAGTAACCCGACATCCGCCGGTCCGAAGGGATTTCGGAGAGGCTCGGCGGTTATACGTGGAACAATTGAGTACCCGCCGCGTTAAGCAGGGAAGCTACGCGGGGAGTGAAACGCAATGCGCTCGGTATTTCTATGGCTCATCGGCATTCCAATTCCCATCATTATCATCCTTTGGCTGCTGACCGGCCACGCGTAAAACAAGAACAAACTTCGGGAGCGGGACATGGCTGATACGGTTGTCATCGCCGAAGAGGGCGGGGAATCCGCGGGATACCGGTTTTCGTGGGGGCTGGCCTTCGCAGGTGCCTTTGCGGCAACCGCTGTAACTTTCTTTCTCCTGACGCTTGGATCCGGGGTAGGTCTTTTGTTGATCAACCCTGCCACCCATGCGGGATCGTCCGCGCCCGCCTTTTTGACCGGCGGCGCAATTTTCTTCTTTGCTGCGCAGGCCTTTGGGTTCGCCGTTGGCGGACATTTGGCCGGGCGACTGCTTGGCCCATTGGTCGAAACAAGGGTTCAGGAAGACGTCCGTGCGGGAGCACATGGGCTTATGGTTTGGGCCATCACAGTAATTGCGAGCTTGGTCTTGGTCGCGTTGGTTGGTTTGACGGCCGTACACGTCGGAACCAATGTCGTAGCCCTATACGGACAGGCGCCAGCCGCGCATACCCAAGGACCCACGCCCACGTATTATCTCGTGGATAAGCTTTATCGGCCTATAGGTGGCGGAGCCCCTGATGCAGCGCGCGCAGAAGCAGGTCGTATACTCGACGTCAGTTTTGCAAACGCTGAAACACTCTCCAACGAAGACCGGGACCGGCTCATAGCACTGGTGGCGCGCAACGCGGGCATCTCACGTAGCGAAGCGGCAGGGCGAGTCGATTATATGCAGGCGGATATTCAGACCAAGACGCGCCGAGCCGCGGGTGTAGCGCAGAAAATTGCTAGCTACGCTAGCCTTTGGATTGCCTTCTCTCTTCTGTTTGGATTGATCGTCGCAATCTTCGCGGCTATTTCCGCGCGCACGGAAGACGATCGCGAAGGCATTACCCAGACTTACTAACCACCCTGTTGCCGGAGAATATAGTGGCCTCGAAAGCAATGCGCCGTCCAAAGCGGACGTCTGGGGAGCGCAAACCGGCAAAGCCCGCCGCGCACAAGACCGGTAGCGCCGATGTAGTTGCTTTGCTCAAGTCCGATCGCCGTGAAGTCGAGAGCAGGAGGACATCAGACCGCTGGTCGCGGAATTGAAGGTGCCAATCCTCGCGGAGATCTCTACGACGCCTAAGGCACCGTGCTGAGCGAATATGTGAAGCATTATGTGAAGGAAGAAGATGACGATCTTTTTCCAAGGTGAGAAAGAGTGAACTCGACACCGAGAAAGTGGGCTCCGAGTTGGCCGTCTGCAAGGAAGCATTGAGCGGTGAACCAGTGAAAGTGCCGCCTGCTCTTCTTCAACGGAATTTACAAGCTATCCCGGAGTAGCAGGCAGCGGGAAGCTAACAAGATTGTCGGGGCTTAGAATGACATCATTCCGCAGACGGCTTCGCTCTGTTGCCCTCTTCGAACAGCTTGGGCCTGGAACTCGTCACAGGCGCAGCTGACGACGACCCCAGCGGCATAGCGACCTATTCGCAAGCCGGGGCCCAGTTCGGTTTTGGCCTGCTATGGACGCTTGTGTTGACATATCCGTTGATGACGGCAATTCAGCTGCTCAGCGCTCACATCGGTCGCGTCACGGGCTGCGGCTTGGCCAGAAACATGGGTGAGGTTATGCCTCGGTGGGGGGTAACAATTTTAGTAGCGCTACTTTTCGTTGCAAACACGATCAATCTTGGAGCCGACGTTGCGGCTATGGGAGAAGCATCTCAGTTGGTCGTTGGTTGGGGTGCTCACATCTTCACTATCGTTTTTGCGCTTCTCTCACTGTTCTTGCAGATGTTCATTCCCTATCGGCGATACGCTCGGTTTTTAAAGTGGCTGACATTGGTGCTTTTCGCATATGTCGCCGTCATTCTCATGGTTCATTTGGATTGGATCGCGGTCGCCAAAGGTCTCATCTGGCCGCAAATCTCATTCTCAAAAGACGTCGCAACGACAGTGGTTGCTGTTTTTGGTACAACTATCAGTCCTTATCTTTTCTTTTGGCAAACGGCCCAGGAGGTCGAAGAGGTTGATCATGATACCAAAGCTAAACCGTTGATCGACGCTCCTCGCCAGGCAACCAAAGCCCTCGCGCGCATTCGCCTTGATACTTTGTTCGGGATGGCCATTTCGAATGTGGTCGGCCTTGCAATCATGATAAGTACGGCGGCTACGTTGCATGCGGCAGGAAAGCTAGATATTCAAACAGCCAGCGATGCCGCCAAGGCCCTTGAGCCAATAGCCGGTAAATTCGCATTCCTTCTCTTCAGCTTGGGCATCATAGGCACAGGTTTACTCGCTGTCCCCGTGCTCGCCGGATCGGCTGCTTATGCAGTTGGCGAGTCGCGCGGCTGGAACTGCGGTCTGGACAACAAGCCCTGGGAAGCTGTCGGATTTTATGCGGTGATTGCTGCCGCAACGGTGATTGGCCTTGTTATCGACTATTCTGGGTTAGATCCGATTAAGGCGCTATTTTGGAGTGCTGTGATCAATGGCGTAATTGCGGTACCGATGATGGTGAGTATCATGTTTGTTGCAAGCCATCGCCGGCGAATGGGGAAGTTCACTGCCAGTCCGACTTTGGCCACGTTCGGTTGGCTCTCAACTGCAGCGATGGCAGCAGCAGCAATCGCGATGCTGGTGATGTTATGAAGACAGCCAGGGAAGATATTGGACGCGATTGGAGTTGGTTGTGCTTTTCCCGTTCATACTGGGTTGCGAACCAACGTTTGCGTAACTGGCCGGTTCGAGTTCTTGCGCCAGAATATGGCAGGCCAGAACGGACCCCGTTCATATCGGAGACAGCTGGTGTGAGAAAAATGGTCAGCACGCTTGTGTTAAGACGCGGCACGAACGAGCCAGCTGCGGCTCGTGAGTATTTCTTTGATTCAAAATCACTGGGAGCTGATCTAGCCCATTTCCCCATCAAAAAAGCTGCATAACGCTTTGTTATGGGGAAGCGATATGGCACACGATTCCCGATCAAATGGAATCAAGAAGGATTTCAGGATAATCCCTCACGAATCTTATTCCAATTCGAGACGAACTGTGCGCCCGAGTAACGCCGCGGCGCGTTGCAAGGTCACAAGGGTCACGTTGCCATCGCACGGATCAAGTAGGCGGCCGATTTGACTGCGGCTTGTGCCCATGCGTTCGGCCATGCGCTTGCGCGACAAACCTTGGCTCTTCATCGCCTGTTCGATTTGCCATGCAAGAACTTCCTTGATCGCGCCCGCCGGGAAAGCGGTACAGCTATCTTCCTCGCCGAGGTTGATGTCGAGCGTTGCTCCCGTCTTTGTGTCAGGGGGGGTTTTGCTTGCCACGATGACGCCTCTGTTATTCGAACTCTCGTTTGCGCTTGTACGCGAGCTTCAATTCGCTGTCTGGCATGTTCTGGATCTTTTTGAGGAAGTCATTTCAGTGCCACCATACAAAGCGAAAAAATAGCTCCGCCGATGCGGTTGCCACCGAGATCTCCGCGCGCTCTCACAAGCTATCGCCTAACTACCGGCTAAAGTTGTACGTCGACTGGCCAGCGTAACTGGACCGCATCAGGTCTTACCGATAATGTTTGAGTCTCATCGTATCGAAGCTAGTCCCTCGCTACCTCCGCGCCGGACGCGGGCGATAGAAACGAACAAAATCGTAGACAACGAGTGCCGCGGACGATCTGCCCCATATATTGGACATGTACCGCATATAATTCATCCTCACAACCTGATTTAGACCCTTTTTGAAAGGTTCTCTGTTAGGCGGGCACTGCAGGCGCCCGCCGACCCCAGAAGGTGAGCGGGGAAGTGAATGCCTTCGACGCGTTCAGCACGTACGGACAATGGGGCGTCAATCTCCTGCGCGACAACCTGCGAACTCCATTGTCAGGAAGTGACGCTGTTGCTCGTACAGGCAACGAGCAGGCTGGCGGTGGCGGCGATAAGCGTGGCTTTATTCCCCCCTGCTCTTGCGCGAGCCTGCGGCCAGCGCACGCGCTGGTGTGTAGCTGAACGCATGACGAGACGGCGGTTTGCCGATGCTCCGAGTGGGCGAGACCGGGAACCAAGGCCACCACCGGCCCCGGGCCACAGCCCCGAACTGGCGGAGAACGCCATAGAGCGAAATCCCGGACCTTCTGGACAAATAGGTCCGACTTCGCGCAACGGCGGGACAATCCGTCTGTTGCCGCAATAAAATTACGCGCAAATAGGTTTGGTCATTTCGGGTATCGGCACATCTGGATAAATATTTTTGCGCCGAGGTTAACTGACACACTGGTCATTCGTCTTTGTGTGCGGAGTTGTAACCTAGCTCCCGAAAGGCGAAAGCGCGGGGGATGGCAAAGACATTGGAAACCGGACGTGAAGGCGCCGAGCTGCGAACTCAGGACGCGACCGTGAGCGCGACTGAAGTGTCGGCTTGGTTCGTGCGCGACGTTTTGCCTTTGGAAGCAATACTCATGCATTACCTCCAGCACAATTGGCATAACAGGAGCGATATTGTCGATCTTCGCCAAGAAGTATATGTGCGCGTGCTGGAAGCCGCCCAAAAGCAAATTCCCGAGCACACGAAGCGGTTTGTTTTAACTACAGCACGTAACCTTTTGATTGATCGCGTTCGTCGAGAACACGTTGTTCCGATCGATGCTGTTGCTGACGTCGATGCGCTTAGTGTGGCTATCGATGCACCGGGGCCCGACAGAGAGCTATTGGCGCGAGAAGAACTTCGCTGCCTCAAAACCGCGCTAGACCGACTGCCGCCCCGCTGCCGTGAGGCAGTTATCCTTGGCCATATCGAAGGTCACACGGGACAGGAGGTCGCCGTGCGCATGGGCGTCACAGAAGCTGCCGTCTCAAAGCATCTCGCTAATGGAATACGCGCGCTGACGGACATGCTTTATGGCGAGTTATCTGACCGGACGAAAGCGTCATGACCGAGACATCTCAATTTTCGGTGGAGCAGGCGAGCGCAGCAGAGATTGAAGAGCGCGCCGCGGACTTCTTGCAGCGTCGAAGATTCTGGAAATGGCATGAAAAAGATCAGCTGGAACTTGACGATTGGCTGACCCTGTCCCTAGCACATCGCGCCGCTTTTTGGCGGCTGGAGGCCGGCTTGGATCGCGCAGATCGTCTGACGGCATTCCGGCACCCGATCCAGCAAAAAGGTCCCGCGTCAACAAACCTAGCGCTAATCAAGGGAGCCGCCGCGTTCATAGCGCTTGTCGCGATCGCTTTGGGTACAGCACTCTTCATCTTCAGACCGCATGAAAAAACATACGCGACGGCGATTGGTGGCCATGAGATTGTCACATTGGGCGATGGCTCCAAGATCGAATTGAATACCAACACTGTTATCCATGCCGATGTCGACGAGAATCACCGCACGGCTTCCATCGAAAAGGGCGAGGCGTATTTCCAAATTTCGCATGACGAGTCCAAACCTTTTGTGGTCACTGCAAATGGCCGCAGTATAACCGTGCTTGGAACGAAATTTTCCGTTCGTGCCGAGGCAGGCCGAACTGAGGTTGCGCTTTTTGAGGGGCGCGTGTGGCTGGGAGCCGGACACGGTCCAAAATCCGCGCAGGCAACTCTGCTGACACCCGGCGATGTTGTGGTCGCGACGGCGAGTTCGACGTTGGTCACAAGAAAATCCGTCCGGGATCTATCGAAGCAACTCGGTTGGCGTCGTGGAGTGCTCGTTTTCAGCAACACCACGCTTTCTGACGCTGCTTCGGAGTTCAACAGATACAATAGGCGAAAAATTGTTATAGCCGGCCAGGAAGCTGGTCAGCTTCGCGTTGGTGGAACATTCCCATCAAATGATGCCGATGATTTTACACGCCTCGTGCAGTCGGTTCTCAAACTGCATGTTGACAGGCATTCCAACACAACGGTGATTTCGCGCTAGTTCGGAAGTTGAACAAGTCTCACACGCATTCAGCAATCGGCAGGGCCAAGTTGCAAGGGGGGTATTTATGAAGCTCACACAGCAAAAAACACACTTTATGGCGGGCCTTTGCGTGTTCGCTCTAGCGCTGCCCGTATACGCGGACAATTTCAACATTCCGGCCGGAAATCTGAAGGCCGCGCTGGACGCTTACGCTGCGCAAACAGGAACCGCACTTCTATATCCGTCGAGTGCCATTCGAGATGTACAAACAAAAGGTGCAAGAGGTGCTCTCTCTGCCGACGATGCGCTCTTGCACATACTTAAAGGTACAGGCTTCACGACACAACGTACTGGGTCAGGAGCAGTCGGAATTGTTCATGACGATCGCTCCAGCGCAAATCTACCGGCGGACGAACCAGCGCCACTGATTCAACTTGCCCAGGCCGGACCGCGGTCTGGAGGAGTGGTCGAAACAGTTACCGTCACGTCGTCGAAGCTCGGTGGTGCCGATGTGCAGTCCGTGCCTATTGCGATTACTGCCTTGTCTCAGGAACAGCTCACATCGACACAGACGGCGGGCGGTCCCGATCTCGTCAAACAGGTCCCCAACCTTACCTTCACAAAAACGAATTTCTCTGGATATAGCATTCAAATTCGCGGCATTGGCACGCAGGCCATTTCAGTAACGACGGATCCGGCTGTGGCAGTTGCCTTCAACGACACGCCATTCATTCGTAATCATTTCTTCGAGCAAGAATTCTACGATGTCGGGCAACTGGAAGTCCTGCGTGGGCCCCAAGGCACGCTCTACGGTCGCAACGCTACTGCCGGCGTCGTCAATCTGTCGTCAGCCAAGCCAACAGATCAATTCGAGGCAATGGCATCGGCAGATTTGGGAAATTATCACCAACGCCGGTTCGAGGGAATGATCAACGTTCCCGTTGTTGATGATCGGCTCGATATTCGCGTTGCAGGCGAATGGACGAAAAGGCAAGGGTATTCCTTCAACGATATCACCGATCAGCGCATCGATGGCCGCGATCTGTGGTCCGGCCGGGTGACTGTCGGCTGGAAGCCGGTTGAACAACTGCAGGCCTATCTCATTTGGGAGCATTTTTCGGAAGACGATGATCGCTTGCGCAGTAGTAAACAGCTCTGCAAGAAAGACCCAGGACCGACGAGTGTCGACGGGCTTGCCATTGCTCAAAACAATAGTGTTTTTGGGACCACGAGCTATTTGAGCCAAGGTTGCTTACCCACATCGCTCTATTCGCCAGACGCTTTCGAGACCCCTAATGGATTTTCGCTACCCTTTATAGCCGCAGACGAAGGGTTCTTCACAGTTTTCAATGGAGACGTCGATCCCTATTTGAGTAAGACACAATCGCGAAATTTGCGCGTGATCGAATCAACTCTTCAACCGACCTACAAAGCCAAAAATGATACGGTAGAGTTGAATGCCGATTACACATTGAATCCGGCGCTGACATTAACGTCCCAAACAGGGTTCAATCACGACTTTCTGTACTCGACCGAGGATTTCAACAGGTTCAACACGTCTCCGGGTATTTTTAACAGGGGAGATTGGGCCACCGGGAGCGTGCTGTCGCCCAATGGTACGTTCTGCGATCCGCAATTGGGCTGCACAGATAGGCTTGTCGCAGAGGATTTGTCCGATGAGCACGCTTGGCAGTTGAACCAAGAGTTTCGTTTGGCATCGAATTTCGGTGGGCCATTCAATTTTAGCGTCGGAGCAAACTATCTACATTACGAGACAGAAGAGAATTACTATATTTTCTCGAATGCAATTACAGCCTATTCGCTATTGTTCACGGGCTATGCGGTCAACACTCTGCCACCTGGCTCTTTTGACGGAACGGCGTGGCCGGCGGGTTTCTCGAATGCTGGGTGCCTTGGAGGGCTTTACTATTCGAACCCCAAAGCCAGCAATCCGCTCGGCTGTGTCTACATTGACCCCAACCCGATCCCCAACCTCAACAACGAGGGGCACAATTATTTTCTAAGCCAAAACCCCTATCTGCTCGACTCCTACGCGGGTTTCGGAGAAGCGAACTACCAGGTCTTGCAAGATTTGAAGCTGATAGCTGGTTTGCGCTTTACTGAAGACCGCAAACATTTCACTGATATTCCAAGTTGGACGGCCGCGCCGGGATATGGTTACGCCGTCGGCGATGTTGTTAATCAGCAATGGGACCAATTCACCGGTCGCGCTGTCGCAAACTGGACACCAAAACTCGATTTCACAGATCAAACCCTGATTTATGCCTCCTATTCTCACGGCTATAAGGCCGGAGGTGCCAATCCCCCCGGGCCGGTCTTACTCGGATCGTCCGTCATTCAGGTTGATCATCCGCTGACTTTTAAGCCGGAGTTCGTAGACGCGTTTGAGCTAGGCACAAAGAACACTTTGCTCGACGGCGCGGTCACGTTGAATGGCAATGTTTTCTATTACAACTATGAAAATTACCAGATTTCGCAGATCGTAGATCGCACCTCCATAAACCTGAATTTTGATGCACATATAAAGGGAGCGGAAGTCGAAGCGAATTATGAGCCGCTGCCCGGCCTGAGGTTCAACTTCGCCGGCGGTTACGAAAACACGTCCTTGGCCAAAAATTCGCAGGCCATCGATATAATTGATCGTACTGATGGTAATCCAGATTGGATGGTGGTGAAACCGTTCATCACGCAGTCCTCGAATTGCATTCTGCCAACGTATGTTGTGAAAGCTCTTATCCAGGAGCAGAATGGTAGTAACTATCTTGATCTGCCAGGCGCGTGCCAGGACGCTTATGCCCGCCATCGTGATCCAGTATCAGACCCGCCGCCGGGTTATCCGGGCTTTGATCCATCCACAGCACCCAACGCTGGCGAAGGATTCCTCAAGGACTTGAGCGGCAACGAATTGCCCAATGCACCGCCTCTCACAGCTTCCTTCGGCGCTCAATACACGCTGCCAATCACTTCGGATTGGGCCGGCACGCTTCGCAGTGACTATTACTGGCAGGATTATTCCTGGGCGCGTGTCTTCAACGACAATCCCTATGATCGTCTGCGCGGCTACACCAATCTGAATTTGACGCTGATTTTTACAAGCCAGAACGGCTGGCAAATAATGCTCTATGATAAAAATGTCTTCAATACGACCGCAATCACCGGAGACTTCTTGAACAGTGATGATGCGGGACTGACGACCAACGTGTTCCTGACGGATCCCAAGTTGATTGGCATTCGTGTTACGAAGAATTGGTAAGGGGGAAGAGATGAACGAGTTAATTCACATGCCGGGCAATAATACTAAGGGAATTCGCCGGCAGCTTCTTACGACGGTATCCGTTTTTGTTTTGATGGTTTCTGCCTGCGACTACCGTAACGCGCACGCAGCCGATAATGACTTCTGATCGCCCTACCGTTTGGGTAGAATTCGGCGGCCAGTTGGAGCGAGTCGATAGTTTACAAGATCCGTTCACTCCGCCCTTCACCTCGATATCGCCCGCACCTTCCACGTTTGGGCCGCTTTCTCCGACGCAAGCCCAGCAGACCCCCCAATATAGCAATGGTCTTGAGGGAAGTATTTCGTTTGAACCCAGCGGGCTGGATTGGATCTTCTCCGCCGCATTGCGCTATGGCCGCTCAAACGGTACAAAGCACATTCATCAGCAAACCGCGAATCATTCATCTCCTTTTGGCCAGCAGCCTTATGCTTTTACAGACGTCAGAACAAAAGATAACGAAAGTCATGCAACTCTTGATTTTCAAGCGGGCAGAGATTTGGGGCTTGGATTACTAGGAGCGAATGGACGATCGATCATCAGTTTCGGCGTCCGTTATGTTCAGTTCACGTCCAGGTCAGATGTAAGTATAAGCATGAATCCGACCTCCAATCCCTATCACTACCATCTCTTTTATCAGGCTGGTCATGCAGCCCGGAGTTTTACCGGGATCGGCCCCACCATTTCATGGGAGGCTTCGGCTACGGTGCTGGGAAACAGGGATACCTCCGAGGTAACGCTTGATTGGGGAGCAAACGCGGCCCTCTTATTCGGGAAGCAAAAAGCGGACATTCATCACGCCACCAGCGAGGATCACGCATATGGAGGCGTCATTTACAGCTCGAGTAATGCGCGCGCAACTTCGAAATCCATCGTCGTTCCGAACATCGGTGGTTTTGCTGGCTTTTCTGTTCGCTACGCGAGCGCAAAAGTGACTTTTGGATATCGTGCAGACCTTTTTGTTGATGCGATGGATCGTGGTATTGATCAGCGGGAGTCCCAGGACGCCGCGTTCCATGGGCCATTTGCGACGATCAGCATGGGGTTTGGGGGATAATTGCTAGACTGCTTTCCTAGTGCTTGCGACATCGCTCATTGGATGCGCATCACCATGAGATCACTGTGAAATTCCCCACCCGCCATTTATTCCCTCAGTTCGCTATCCAGCGCTCCCGCACCAATGAAGCCGCTGGCGTTCGCAATAGCACCTAACTTTCTCATTGACCGCTATTGGCGCGATTAGATTGGCCCGATCGCCGGCATGTCAGATCTGGCAGTCATCGAAATGCCTACCGACGAACCCGCCCGGCCAAAGTGCGACCGCAGGCGGCGAGCTTCATCTATTACGAGACGCGATGCGCCGTATCCCGGCACATGGTTGCACCGTCGCCCATTGTCGGCGGCTTCATGAGGCGGATTGCGCTAAATTTTAATGTGCATTTCCAATGGTGACTGACGCCCTCTGCTCGTGAGCCCTCCAAAGAAGATGTATTTCTCAACGACAATGCTGTTTCGGAAGTGGTGCGCGTCTAGGCGGAGGCCATGTTTAGCAGAGCAAAGCGGCACGACATGGCGGATATTGAAGCCTTTCTACGCTGCATCAAGGCGTGCGACGACATGGTGGCGTTCGTCCTCATTTTCGACATTTTGAGTTGAACCTAGTCAAGCTTGGGCGGCCGCAACCTCGGCCGCGCGAATAATTAGGCGCGTCATGCTTAGTTGCGTCTTCAGACGTCAACTCTCGATGGGGATGGGCCATCTCAAAGAATTGAACGCGGCACAGGCGAAAGAAGGTTGACCCGCTTCGAGATACATTCAAGAGAAGACGCTATATTCCACCTGCAGGATTTCGCCAGTGCCGGTGTTCACCAAAATGGCGTCGGTGCCGTCGCGCACCCATTCGTATCCCACCGGCGGTACTTCAAGAGCGAAGAGCCAGTAGTCAGCCAAAATATATTGCGGAGCCCAATAGGCGCGCGGCAGAAATTGGCCATAGGCCCAATGGTGCGCTGTCCAACGCGCCGGACGATGGTAGGGTCCGATCTTGAAACTCCGCGCCGCTTGGTAGTTGTGTTGATAGGTGCCCCGATCCATTGTGCTGGGTCGGGCATTCCAACCTTGCGGTTCAGTAACGCGCTGATAGCCGCGGGGCCCCGGGTGAGGGTAGTGCTACAGTTTGAAAACCCTGGCGATTGGCTCAGACCAAATCCACCCGTAACAAGCATCAGACAACGAATTCCGCATGACTACATATACGCGTTAAAGAGATCAACGCATATAAGCAGGTAATTAGTTTTTGACCGCTCTATAACGATGAGCGCTAGATGCCATACCGCGCTCGCGGCTGCACCCAGCAATATCGCATACACCATCCAACTGTCGTAATGGCGCCACGGATAGTACGCCTCGCTAGCAGCCATCATGAGAAGCAAAAGCAGGATTGGCCCGAGGCGAAAAATCCCACGCGCGAAATGTTGCATGTCCTACCACGCCTCCCGCACCGCTTCCCAGGCTTCTGAACCGCTACCATATCAGAGATTTCCCAGCACCGGCTATACTGGCCCACTACCGACCAACACAAACGATTCTTTGCAATGGCGCGCGAAGTGGCATCGAATGAGATCGGAGTGGTGATGCCAGCCGATACCCTGGGCACGCATGATATAGCTTTTTCAAACCAGCGCCGTCACGCCTTCGTTTTCTTGCTCGACGCGCTCACGCCAATCCGCAACCATTCCCTTGAACTGACTCTCCGGCACTGCCGCAATCTTACGGGCTCGGTCAGCCAGATTTTTGTCGATGCCGGATTCTTTCAAAGAAGGTGGCCGCGATATCGGGTTTTTTGAAAACCCAATTTTTGTTGATGGCCTGCCCGCTGGAGCCAACCCAACCGTATCCTTCTGCGCCTTAATCAGTTGGCCCAAGCGGCGTTCCGCCCGGATGCGGATTTCGGCAGCGTCAACCTCAAGCTGTTTGTTCTTGGCCTGTCGGGCGTAGGCCTGCTGGGGCCAGCCCCGCCCGTCACCTCAAAATCTAAGACAAATTGCGCTAGACCGCTATGGCTGGACCATAAATTACGGCGATGGACATGGGTTCGAACCGGGTCCGGAGACAGGAACAACGCCGACGCAACCATGGGAAGGCGAAGGTGGCAGTTACATCTGCCCCAAATTCGATGGTGGCATAGGTCCTGGAGGCGCTGGTGGCTGTGTTCCTAATTTGTAGAGGTTTGGGTCAGGGATGAATGATTTGTGATGGAGGCAACCCCCTCCATCGCCTGATATGTCTGCCACCTTCTTTCGGCTTGGAAAGCTTGCATTTCATCAACTTGCTGTAGTTCGTTCCAACATGCTTTAGCGGCAAACTGGCGGGCAGCAACTTCATCCGGCGAAATAGTCTGGTCACTGACTGCGGCCATGTAGCGGGCATCTGCTGCACCGCACTGGGCTATGATATCGTGACGGACTTGGTTTTCATGCTGTACTTCCTGCTCAACTATATCAACGCATCCCGTTAAAAATGCCGATGCCGCTATGGTGGTAATCAGAGTGAGGCGCATGAAAATCTCCTCTCCTAAGTCGGCCTAATATCGAGAACCCGAGAGGCCCATTCCAAAATTTCGTCTTCCCGCGGCTCTGCATTCCAACTTTCTAACCGCGAGGGGCGTTTCAACCCTGCGTCCATGGTCACGCCAAACAAGTTCTTCGAACATTGTCAATCTGCGTAGTCATGGCCGCATTTTCCTGGACTAGAGCAGCGCTTAATGCATTCGTCTTGAAGCGAACACAACTTCACACCAACCGTCACGCGATCATCCACAAATTTGATGAAACTCGCCAAGTCGGCCTTATCATTGGTCAGGCGGTAGTAGAGCCATTCCTTTTCGCCAACTGTTAGTGAGTCACCGCGCTCAAAATCGTAAACCCCGATCTTTTCAGGGTTCAATTTTGTCATTTTAGTTGCATCATCGTGGCCGCCAACAGGTTTCCCATCGACGAAGTATTCGACACCTTTGATCAGGACGGGGACGGACCCTTCGTTCATAATCTGAATTCCCACTATGGGCTTCACCTCATCATCCTCGGTGTAAAAATCCACTAGCGGCTTCCCTAGGATGTATTGGGCGCGATGCTGGTCATGATATTCCAGGTACCCCACGACCGCGGAAATCAAAACTGCTATTGTTGATAAGCCAGCAGATATGGCAGCAAATACCGTTGCCCTTGCGGAACTCACGGCGGGACGCATTTGCTGCGCGGCAATCCGTTCAGCGTGTTCTCTTTGCTTTCCGGCTAGGCGCTCATCGAAGTCTTGCTGGGCAGCATCTCGCCGACCCTGTTTGTCGAACAATGTAATATCGTGGGCGTGCCGTCGCTCGTCGCGTGAAACCTCATGTTGCCTTTGTCGCCGCACAAGCTCGGCTTTGGCGGCGCCACGCTCCGGTGGGGTGGCATATTCGCTGGTCGCCAGCGCTTCGAGCCTGACATCAGACCAATCGCTGAAGTTCGGATCACTCATGGTCCGGAAATGAAAGACCCACGCGCCTCTCAGCGGTGTAACAATCCTCTCGCAGCTCACTTCGATTTCCGTGCTGGCTTCTTGGCGCTGGTAGAAGCATCGGCCCTCATTCCGATTTCCACGAGCCTGCGAATCGCTTCAGCCCGACCAGGGAGGTCCGCCTGCTTGCGCCGCCATTCGTCTAGCTTCTTGAGGAATTCCTCGGAAGCTCGCATTTGAAAGGGCTTGTCGTGAACTAGGGGCATAGGCTGCATATACATCATGTATTGACATGCGGCAACTCGCATGCATGTAATGACATGATGGCCGCGGCGAGAGGTTGCATTTCCCGCAATGGCTTAAACCTCAACCCTGAAAGGAAATCCACATGGCAAAGGCTAAGAACCACCCTAACACACCGTTCACCAATCCGGACAGGCGTCCCCCGGTATCCGTCTCCGAGCTTCACCGGCTCGCGGCGTGGCAGCCGGAGGGCAGCATCTCCGATCTCTGCGTTATCTACGACGCCCTCTGCGCAGCCGCGGCTGGCTTTTTGACCGTCTACAACCAGCCTCGTGCCGAGGGCCTGGGGATACTGGAAGAGTGGCAGGACGGCCTCCTGATCCTGTCCGACAAAGTCTTGGACGCGATCAGAGACGCCGAGCCCGCAGATCAAAGTGAGATGTGGAAGAAGTTGGAATACGTCCTCAGTCACGAAATCAAATACGGGGCGACAAGAGTAAACGGATCGCGTTGTTGTTGAGCGAGCTTTGTACGGAAGAGGATGAAATCGGCCGTAAGATGCTTCAGTGATCGTCGCCAAGAAGGCCGCACGCGCGCTCCCGGCCGCCGCGCTCAAGACAGTCTCCGACGCAATCGAGGCCCATCTGGCCGCCGTCGAAGCGCTGACCAAATTCCTCGACGAAATCGACGGGGACCACGACATGGAACCGTCATCTTCGCGGGCTTCCACCTGCTTGATGACGACCGCGAAGAGGACGCCGGCGAGGATGACTTCCTACAACGGGGCGTCCTTTAGGCTCTCGGAAACGAATGCCACGATATATCCCCAACCTCAACCGCTAGGGTAAGCCGAATGTCTCACGCAAAAAAAGTAGAACCGCTCTCCGCCGCCGACACGCTCGATGACCTCGATCCGATTTTTGCCCTGATCGAAGCTCACAAACGGGCTCTTAGCGCGTGGGAAGATTTCTTTGCTTCGCATGGAGCAGACGGAGATCCCAAGCTGGAGCGCGAAGAGGAAAAGGCGTTGGCTGAAATAACCAAGACGCAGCCCCGCACGCTCGCTGGCGCAGGCGCATTGCTGGCCTATGTGGCAATGAAAGAAGAGGCCTTTCTCGACGAAAGGAGCAACGTCCACCGCGTAATGTTGGGAGTGGCCCAAATTCCTTTCCGGTGATGCGAAGCGGAATGCGGCTTAGCAGGTAGCGCCTATTCCAAAGGGCCCGGTCCACACCGGGCCTTTTTTGGCGCACCTCTGTGCGCGCGCAGGGAGTTGGTAGCCTATGTTGCCTGATTTTGCCCGCCTGAGAACGCTCACCGATACGCATTCAGCTAACCTGCTGGTCTGATTGGCCATGTTTACCCAGCTCGATCCTGATCCCGGCAGATGAGGCGACGACGCCACCTTTTCCTTTGGGCGCGCTACTAAAACGCAAAAATCTTTCCCGATGGCGGCGCCCCCCGCCCCCGGGACTCAATCGTCATCATAGGTGTAGTCCTGAGCTTCTTGCTCCACTAGGCAGAGGCGCCGGTAGGGGATGGTCGAAACACCGGACAATCGTGAAGGCGCAAGCGCGTTGGGCTCCAACACGTCTGTAAACGCGTCGGGCGTGGCCGCGTGGTTCGTTCGCGAAGTGCTACCGTTGGAGGCCGGGTTGATTTAGTTTCTGCATCACAACTGGCGCGACGCGAGCGAAGTGCCCGATCTGGTGCACGACGTCTATGTGCGCACTTATGAAGCGGCGTCAAAGGAAATTCCCGATAACGCGAAAGCTTTTGTGTTCGCCACTGCCCGCCATCTCATCATTGACCGTGTGCGCCGCGAGCGCATCGTTCCTATCGAAATCATGTCGGACATGGAATCGCTGGGTCTTGCCATTGATGAGCCGGGCCCCGACCGCCGCGCGATTGCGCGTGCCGAATTACGCCGTCTCGAAACCGCGCTCGATCGTCTGCGCCCACGCTTCCGTGAGGCGTTCATCCTGCGCCAAATCGAAGGTCTTTCGCGCCGAGAGATAGCAGGCCGCATGGGCGTGAGCGAGGAAACGGTCAAGCAATATCTGGCCGATGGCATCTGTGCGCTCGCCGACATGCTCTATGGCGAAGCCACCGACCTCAGGAGACAAACATGAGTGGCGCAGACGAACGCACCGCCACTATCGTTAAAAATGTGCGCTCACGCGCCGCCGCTTGGCTGGTCGAGCGCCGCGCATCGGACAACTGGAGTAATAGCGCGCAGGCCGATCTCGAAGCGTGGCTTGCGGAATCGCCGTCGCACGCTGTGGAATTCCTGCGACTTGAAGCGGCGTGGAACCGCACCGAACGTCTTGCAGCCTTGCGCCGCCCTCACCGCGGTGTGTTCGCCACCGGCGCGCGCTTGGGTTCGATTTTTATCCGCATCGCCGCTGGCCTTGGGGTCGTCGCTGTGGCCGGCAGTGGCGCAGAATTGCTGCTGCGCGGTCCCAGCACACAAACCTATGCTACCGCGCTCGGCGGTCACGAAACTGAAAGGCTGTCAGATGGTTCGGTTGTCGAATTAAATACCGATACGGTTTTGCGTATCGCTGTTTCTGGCAGCGGACGACGCGTTTGGCTGGACAAAGGCGAGGCGTTCTTCCAGGTCGTGCATGATAGAAGCCGTCCTTTCGTCGTGACCGCGGGCGATCATCGGGTGATTGATCTCGGCACTAAATTCGTCGTCCGCAGAGAGATGAATGCAGTCGAAGTCACGTTGGTCGACGGGCGCGCGCGGCTTGAGAATACAAGCGGAACGAGCGAGCGCTCCGCCGTACTGGTGCCGGGCGACGTGGCAGTGGCGACCGCGCAGTCGCTGGCGGTAAAAAGGCAGAAACCGGAAAGTATGGCGAGCATGCTCAGCTGGCGGCGTGGCATGCTCATGTTCCATCACGCGACGCTTGCCGAGGCCACCGCTGAATTTAACCGTTACAACAGCGAGAAAATGGCGATCGGCGATACTTATGCAGCCGGCCTGACGTTCAACGGCACGCTGCCGACCAACGATATCGCGGCCTTCGTCCGTGTCACCCAGAAAACCTTCGGCTTGCATGTCGCAAGGCGAGGCGAGGAGATCATCATCTCGCGCTGAGTTGCGTTCAATGGAAGCTAACATCGGATTGTTCAAAAAAGGGGGGCCTCGTGCCGAGACTTCGAATTTCAAGATTTCTGTTGACGAGTGCGGCCGTTACAGCGTTGGCGTTGGCGAGCGCTTCAGCACAGAACTTCAATATCCCGAGCGGGAGCCTTGAAGCAGCGCTTGACACCTATTCTATGCAATCGGGTGTAGCGTTGATGGTGCCCAACGATGCGGTCCGTGATATTCCGTTCAAAGGGCTGAAGGGCGATCTGCCTGCGAATGAAGCCCTCAGCCGTATTCTCAATGGTACCGGCTTTTCTGCTAGCCGGGATTCCTCGGGCATTGTTGCAATCTGTGCGCAGGCAATCCACCCGCGAAGAAACGTTGATCGCGCCCGTGCAGATCGCGCAAGCAGTGCCCGTCTCGCGAGGCGTGGTGGAGACAGTAACCGTCACCTCGTCGAAGCTCGGCGGAGCCGCCATTCAGAACATTCCGATTTCGATTACCGCGTTGAGCCAGGAGCAATTGACGGCAACGCAGACGGCGGGCGGTCCGGACCTCATTAAACAGGTCCCGAATATGACGTTCACCAAAACCAATTTCTCCGGTTACAGCATTCAATTGCGCGGTATCGGCACTCAGGCGATTTCAGTGACGACTGATCCTGCGGTGGCGGTTGCGTTCAACGACACGCCCTTCATTCGCAACCATTTCTTCGAGCAAGAATTCTACGACGTTTCGCAGGTCGAAGTACTGCGCGGCCCACAGGGCACGCTCTATGGCCGCAATGCGACGGCTGGCGTCGTCAATCTGATTTCCGCCAAACCAAGTGACCAATTCGAGGCGATGGCATCCGCCGATATCGGCAATTATCAGAACCGCCGTCTCGAAGCGATGATCAATATCCCCATCATCGACGATCGGTTCGATTTGCGCATCGCCGGAGAGTGGACCAAGCGCAACGGTTATACCGTTGACACGACCTATGGCACGCCCGTCGACGGCCGCGACCTTTGGTCGGGACGTCTATCTATCGCGTGGAAGCCAATCCAAGACCTGCAGACCACACTGGTATGGGAACATTTCTCGGAAGACGACAGTCGGCTTAGAAGTGGCAAGCAACTCTGCGAGACCCAGCATCCACCAACGTCCGTCACTGACTCGAATGGTGTTTCCGTCCCGGTGCCGTTGCCGACCATCGTTTCAACTGGCGGTGGGGCGTTGGACCTAGACAATGAATATCTTAGTCAGAGCTGCCAGCTCACATCTCTCTATTCTAAGACTGCATTTCAGGTGCCGTATGGTGCTTCGCTTCCCTATGTGGTCGCCGCGCAGACTGGTCAACCAAATATCCTTTTTCCAGGATTTGATCCTTACTCGGAAACAACTCAATCCACAAATCTCCGCAGCATTCAATCCGAGATCCTGCCGCAATACAAATCCAAGAACGACACGATCGAACTTAACTCCAACTATACTATCAATCCGGCGCTGACGCTGACATCGCAGACGGGATTTAATCAGGATTTTCTCTGGTCAACCGAGGATTACAACCGCTTTGATACCGCACCAGGTATATTCTCAGGTCCTCGTGGCGCGCTTCAGTCGCAACCCAATCCGTACGGATATTTCAAACCGGATCCTGAGGTGTCTGGGGCTTATATCTTTTGCGATCCCCAGCTTGGTTGCTCCGACCGGCTGGTCGCTCAAGATCTTTCCGAAGAACGTGCGTGGCAGTTAAGCCAGGAAGTTCGGCTCACATCGAACTTCAGCGGCCCAGTCAACTTCAGCATCGGAGGCAACTATTAATCAGTACATAACTAAGCCAACATATTTGTTGACATGAGGAATTGAGATTGATTTAATGAGGGCATGAGAGAAGACGATGCCCGCAAGCTTGATCACGCGACGCTGGAGGAGTTGAGGAAACGTGCGGTGGGTCGCGTGCAGGCTGGAGAAAGCCCCGAAGTTGTTGACCCGTGTTTTGGGGCTTAATCGTTCGACGATATATATTTGGTTAGCGCTGTATCGCCGTGGTGGATGGGACGCTCTAAAAGCTAAGCCGTTAGCTGGTCGGCCGCCAAAGCTGGACGGCAAGAAGTTGCAATGGATTTATCGAGACTATAACGCAAAAGAATCCGATGCAGTTCAAATTTGAGTTTGCGCTCTGGACGCGTGAGATGGTTGCTTCTGTCATCCAGGAAAAATTCAAGATCAAGCTCAGCGTCAATTCGGTTGGCCGTTTGTTGGCGCAATTCGGCATCACGTCCCAGAAACCCTTGCATCGCGCCCTCGAGCGCGACGAGGCACTGGTACAAAAATGGCTGAAGACGGAATATCCGAAGATTAAGAAAGCTGCCCAGGCCGAAGGAGCAGACATCTATTTCGGCGATGCCGCACATATGCGTTCGGATCATCATGCCGGGCGTACCTGGGGAAAAAAAGGCGAGACGCCCATTGTTGAAGCTACGGGTGCTCGGCACAGCCTCAGCCTGATTTCGGCGATCACGTCCAAAGGTCAGATGCGGTTTATGGTCAAGGATAAGGGCGGTGTAAACGCCGCCGTTTTTATCGAGTTCTTGCAGCGCCTTTTAGTTGGCGCCACGCAGCCCATCTTTCTCATTGTCGATCGTGGCCCTGCGCATCGTTCTAAAAAGACGACAGCGTTTGTCGAAACGCTCGGCAGCAAGCTGAAGTTATTTTATCTACCGCCTTATTCGCCTGATCCCAACCCTGATGAGCTTGTCTGGAAGCATTTGAAAGCCGATACCGTCGGCCGCATGGTCACAACAGATAAGACAGACTTCAAAAGTAAAGTGGTTTCGTCAATGCGCAGTCTGCAAAAAAACCCGAAGAAAATTTCGTCATTCTTCCAGAAACCTTCACTCCAATATGCTGCATAATGTCTGCTTATTTATGAACTGATTAATCTCCACTACGAAACCGAAGAGAATTATTATGTCTTCGCAAACACACTCTCCGTTTATTCGGCGGCAGGCTATTCTACAAATAGCTATCCCGGAAATAATCCGCTTGGGACTTGCCTACAATCCTACAGCAGATTTCAGGGCGGCTATCAGTCACCAAATCCTTTGGTTGGTGGCGGAGAGCCTACCTTTCAGTGCTCATATGTTGATCCGAATCCCATCTCGAGTTTGAACAATCTTGGACATAATTACTTTCTAAGCCAAAATCCCTACGTGTTAAATTCCTACGCGCTTTTTGGCGAGGCTTACTACAATATCACCGACGATTTAAAGTTGACCGGCGGCATTCGCTGGACTGTCGACAAGAAACATTTTGTCGACATTCCGAGCGAAGTGATCACCGATGGAATTGGTTATTTCAACCAGGGGACCGTCAACCAGGAATGGGATCGGCCTACAGGTCGCGTGGTGCTCAACTGGACTCCGCGGCTCGACTTCACGGACCAATCCCTATTTTATACATCGTACTCGCACGGCTACAAGGCCGGCGGCGCAAATCCTCCTGGCGCGATATTTGATCTATTTGCTAGTGTCAATCCTCCGTTTATCGTTCATCCAGCGACCTTCAAGCCCGAATACATCGAAGCCTTCGAAGTGGGAACGAAAAACACGCTTTTGGACGGATCGTTGACGTTGAATGCTGGCGCCTTCTACTACAACTACACCGGCTATCAGATTTCCGAAATCGTCGATCGCACCGCGATCAACAACAACTACAATGCCCATGTCAAAGGCGCGGAAGTTGAATCAGTTTGGGAGCCTGCACCGGGATTGAAATTCAACTTCGCCGGTGGATGGGAAGATACGTCGATCGCCGGGGGCACATATGGCATCGACCTGATGGACCGCACCGCCGGTATGCCAGGCTGGATGGTGGTGAAGCCTTTCCCAACGGTCGCTTCAAACTGCATTCTGCCAACCTACGTTGTGGCTGCGTTGCTCGAGGAGCAGACAACTCAGTCGGGTGCAGGCGCGGGACCGTACGCTTGTCAGACAGCATATAGTGTACGCGTCGATCCGGCCACAAACCTTCCATTTGTTCCCAATCCGACAGTAAGCGCGGGCATCGTCGGCCTCGACTATGCACCGGTAATTCCTGCAGGTTACCCAGGCTTTGATCCGACAAATCCTGCCATCAATAATGGCGAAGGCTTCGCGAAGTCTCTTGGCGGCAACGAGCTTCCAAATGCACCACCCTTCACAGTGTCAGCTGGCGCGCAATATACGATCCCGTTGACACCGGATTGGGCAGGGACGCTGCGCGCAGATTATTATTGGCAGGATTATTCCTGGGCACGCGTGTTCAACGATAATCCGTATGATCGCCTGCGAGGCTACACCAACGTCAATCTCTCGCTGATCCTAACAAGCCAGTCCGGTTGGCAAGTAATGCTCTACGACAAGAATATCTTCAACGAGACCGCTATCACCGGTGCCTTTCTAAATAGTGACGACAGCGGGCTTACAACCAACGTGTTCCTGACCGATCCGAAGCTGATCGGCATTCGCGTCACGAAGAACTGGTAGGGGGAACCAATGAGCGAATTTACTTGCGCAACGACGGGTCACCGGTCAATCCGGTACAATCTCTTGGCCACCGCATCGTTAAGTGCGCTGTTGGCAGTGCTCTATTTGCCAGCCGCGGCCAAGGCGGAAGCAGACGATCGCCCCACGGTGTGGATCGAACTCGGTGGGCAAATGGAACACATAACCGGTCAGGGTGACGCCTTCGTGCCTGGCTTTCTCTCGGTTTATCCCGAATCCTCGGTCTTGCAGTCAACGACCCCTGTTCAGGCGCAAAAACCAATCCCCTTCAACTTTGGCTGGGACGGGAAAATCTCCGTTGAGCCTCAGGGATCGAACTGGAAGTTTTCGGTGTCCGTCAAATATGGGCGGTCGGCTAACTCAAAGAATGTTGACCATCAGACCAAGGGTTTGCATAAGGCAAAGTACAAAAGCGGAATGCCAGTCCCGAGCGCGCAATATTTCTCGCAAGCGGACTTTGCGAACACGAAGTTGGCGCGTCAGCAAGGCCACTTGGTTATGGACTTCCAAGCCGGCAAGGATGTGGGCTTAGGGCTATTCGGCAAAGACGTGGTATCATTATTCAGTCTAGGTGTGCGTTTCGCGCAGTTTACCTCCCAAGAGACCTTTGATCTTCGGGCCAGACCAGATCTTCAGTTCAAATATAATCCTTCCGCTGCGGCACCCACACATTTTCTTGTTCCATACTTCCACACTTATCATGCCACCGGTCGGGCCTCTCGCAGCTTTCGCGGAATAGGGCCATCCTTGTCGTGGAATGCTTCTACGCCCGTTGTGGGAGACCCGCAGGACGGCGAACTGACCTTCGACTGGGGCGTCAACGCCGCTATCCTGTTCGGAAAGCAAAAGGCGCGCGTGAAGCATCAGGAAACCGGGCGTTACCAAAGCCCTTTTATGAACCTAGAAGGTGACGTCTACTCCACGGTCTATCACAACGCCCCGCCCACGAGCATCCGCTCCCGTTCGGTCACCGTGCCAAACGTCGGCGGCTTCGTCGGCACCTCCGTTCGCTACACGAATGTCAAGGTGAGTTCTCGGCTATCGCGCTGATTTCTTCTTCGGTGCGATGGACGGCGGCATCGATGCGGCGAAGAAGGAGAACGTCGGCTTTTATGGCCCGTTCGCGAGCGTCAGCGTCGGCATTGGCGGATAGGTGTGCTGCAGAGACACAAGAAAGGAGAGCGTATGGACAGAAACTAGTGTCGTAAAGCTGCGAGATAGATGAGGGTAGGCCCCTTGGAGTTCGGTTTTCAGGAGCAGGTCTCAGCTGCTGCGGTAAAGAGCTGTGGTGGCATCGGATGCGCTATAGCCGCTATGCGCTCGCGGCAGCCATCTCAGTTTTGATGGGCTGAATCGTGCCGGTGCCCACGCCGAGCGATATGGCGATCTTCACGACGCCAACCTTCTTCGCGAGCAGCTTGCGGGCACGGCGGTCCTTCGCAGGCGTAAGGTTGGACGGCCGGCGGCTTCATCGTTTCCGGCATCTCGATTTCGAGTTCGTCGGTTTGGTCTGCGCCGGCGACCTCCCAGATGATGGCAGCGTGATCATCGCCAAGCAGTTCGCACGCCTTCCGGAAATCGACTTTGACCTTCATCGCTTCAACGCTTCGATCAATTCTGGCCCCTGATTTTTAACATCTACCACGGCCTCGGAGGTAGGATATTCCGGCGAACGATATTTGTTGCCACCGTCCTGCCAGTCAGACTTTCGGGCCAGGAGGACCTCATAGTCTGCACGGATCTGGCGCAGCCGATTCCAGACCTCCCAGTCGATCCGTGCCTTCGCGCCGGCCAGTGTGGGATAGCCGCCCATGGCCTCACCGTTGAGTGCGCACGTCCAGCCGTCACCGTCGGCATAGGTCACGTCGCGCTGAAACACAGGTCCGATCCGCGTTACAGAGCCGCGTACGTCCTTGTCGTCGCACCTGTCAGTCCAATATCCATCGCCCATGCAATTCACCTTCTGGCCTAAACGCGTCCGATGGCTCGGTGGTGATGATCGGGCTCCGGCAGTACGGTGCAGCTGGCAGGGATAGCGGCGGCTTGGCGTGACCCGCTCCCTTTTTAAGGGCGGGAAAATCTCTGCTCGGCTTGCGACAAATGGCTTGGTGCAAGATGTCACGACAGGCGCCACCACGATCAGTGCAGGGAGCTCATCTGCCGGCCCGAAGACCGTTGGAACGTCGTCGACAAAACCTGATAAAACCTGAGGTGCCCAAGCATGAATTCGGATGCACTATTTATGCGGTGGAATAACGCGTAGGAGAAGGCACCCTCCATTCTTCGCAAATTGCGATAAAGTTCCAACACAATGTCTAAAGGCAAGAAAACAGGTGGTGGGTCGCGCCATGGCAGGTCCAACAAGGCCACGGCTGACATCCGTGCGCTGGCCCAGTCTGCACCTGAAGCGATGAAAGAGCTGTACCGCATCGCCACGAGCTCTGAGAGCGACACGGCGAGAGTGTCCGCGATCAAGGAATTGTTTGACCGCGGCTACGGCAAGTCGGCTCAAAAGATTGATGCCAACGTTGCAGTGAGTCTCGAAGATCTTGTCCGCGCCTCGATGGAGAAATGAGTAGAGAGGCCGGCCGTTCATGTCGTAGTGGGCGAGGGTCAGGCGCAAAGCGCGGCGTGAGAACAGCCAGCTACGGCCCCTTTTACCCGCACTTTCTCAATTACCTGCTAGGGATGGGGTACATCACCGGCGACTGCGTCGGGGCGTACGACGGTCGCAGCTTTTCTTATTCGCTACTCGGCCTCGTCGCTGCGTGTGGGACAGCCTACGTGCAGATCGCTATACGGCGCGCGCCTCCGTCAGGTTCAAAACGGAGGCTTGGCCGCAAAGGAAGATAGTGCGTCAGCCGAACGCATTACACAGACCCCATGCGCGGTACCGTTGAAAAACAATCAATGGAAATCAAATGACGAAGCGCGGCGGCACTGTTACAGTTTGACTGATTCCTGATTTTCCATGGCCTCGATCAGCTTGACGATATCGGCTACATCCCAAAGCCGGTCTGAGATGCCAGCCGCCATGGCCGGGGCCATCCGCACCGCAGAATTGATCCGGGCGTAATTGTACCAAACTGTGTAGAGCGCGACCATGTGGATGTGGTTGACCAGCTTTTTCGAGTGAGCAGCGGTCAACCGCGTAAAGCGGCGCATGTGCTGGCGCATGGACTGATTGTGCTTCTCGACGTAGCTAGTCGAGACATGACGCGCATTGGGCTTGCCTTCGATCTGGCGCTTTACCGCGCCGGTGCAAACGCCGGGGCTATACTTACGCTCAGGCCCCGTAACGCCAGCCTCGCCGTAAATCTTGACCAGCATGGCGTAGTCAATATCGCAACCAAACGCATCCTCGACCGCGCCGAGATAGGGTTTATGACCGTCTGTCGTTAGCTGGACGCGATTTGTGAGCCGGTCCGCAACATCTTGCATGAACTCGCCAGCCCACTCTGCGTCGCGGCCACCGACCAGATACGAGATAATCAGCTTGCTATCGGCGTCTAGTGCGGTCCACGTCCACGCATCGCCAGCGCCTTCTGGGGCGGCTTTAGCCTTCGCGATGTTCGCTTTTTTGCAATAATTGAACGCCCAGATTTCGTCACACTCGATCCGGCGAGCTTTTACGCCTCGGACGTTCTCATCGTGGAAGGCGGCGCAGGCAACCCCAGCCTTTTCGAGGTAACGCAGCACCGTCACAGGCGACACGTCCACCAGCCGGGCAATGCCCCGGATTGAATTCCCCTCGACCATCAGATGGAGGATTTGGCGGCGTCTCTTGAAAGGTAATCTATTCATACTGGACATAATGCTTTAGGAAATTTGCCCTGTCAAGGCAAAAATACAGCGTCCAAGGCCTTACTTGACAGGATACAATAAACACTTGCAGAGTATGCCAGTTTACATGACAGGCTTGCGGGCAACATGGCGACCCAGCGCACTCCCCAGCAGCTAGCCTTCGAGGCCGGAACAATCTTCACACCGGGTGCGCCAATCAACGAACGTCAGCTGTTCTCGGGGCGGTTGAACCAGGTTCAAACGATCATTGATGCGATTTCACAGCGTGGATATCACGTCATCCTTTATGGCGAACGCGGTGTGGGGAAAACTTCGCTTTCAAATGTCCTTGCCGACTTTCTTAGCGATGCTGGCACAACAAAAAAGTTTCTTCTTCCGCGCGTGAATTGCGATGCGTCCGACACTTACTCCTCCCTCTGGAAGAAACAACTTCAAGACATCATCACCACAGAGTCGAGGCCGGGGCTTGGCTTTAAGCCAGATGACATTGAGCTAAACCGAAGCGTCCTTGAGGGAATGCCGGACAAGATGGCACCAGATGACGTGAGGCGTGCGCTTGAGCAGCTGTCTAAAGGCGTTTTCCTCGTTCCAATTTTCGATGAATTTGATCGTTTGCGTGACAGTTACGTCGCAACGCTCATGGCGGATACGATCAAAATGCTTTCGGATTATAGCGTTGACGCAACCATTCTCTTAATTGGGGTCGCAGAACTTGGTCGATGAATTAATCAACGAGCATCAATCAGTTGAACGCGCATTGGTTCAAATACCGATGCCGCGCATGTCACATGCAGAAACAGGTAATATCGTCCAAAGCGGCTTGCGGCGGCTCGGCTTAACAATCGAACAAGATGCACTAGACGAAATTTCTAGGCTGTCGCAGGGATTGCCATATATTACGCATCTTTTGGCGCTACATAGTGCACGTCAAACATTGGAATCCGGGAGAACGGCAGTTACAAGTTCGGACATTGAATATGGAATTCAGAAATCGCTCGAACAGTGGCAGCAGTCTATCAGGTCCGCGTATGAAATGGCGACGCGCAGCCACCAGCCCGGTCACATCTACAAAGAGGTACTTCTCGCGTGTGCACTCGCGCGCACAGATGATCTTGGATACTTTTCGGCCGCAGATGTTCGCGAACCGCTTCGTGTATTTACAGGGCGTGGATATGACATTCCAAATTTTGCGCGTCACCTAAAGGAATTGAGCGAAACTGGCCGGGGCGACATGCTCAAGCGCGTTGGAGAAAAGCGCAGGCTTCGCTATCGTTTCAACAGCCCGCTAATTCGCCCATTCATCATCATGAAAGGGCTTTCCACCGGCTTAATCGACAATTGGAAAATGCGGATGCTGACCGGGGAGATTATTTCTTGAGCTTCGCCGCCTTCCATCGTGCCGTGGCCGCCTTTTTCGCGATTTCGATTCGTCGCGTAGCGGAAAGGTTCTTTGCCCGGACTTCCCCCCCAATGGTGCCCCCAGCCGCCCCACGAACGGCCGAGCCAGAACTCGAGCAGCTTTTCTTCAATCTCCCCGGTCGCGATCCGCATGACATGGACAGCGTTGCCGATCACGTCGGCGGGGCGTTTCTGGCCTTGGGGTCCCTTGGGCATGGCGTATTTTTACCGCATTTTCAGGCAATTTGACACTGGCTGCCCGATTTTTGGTAGGGTGGGCTTCGAAAATCTTAGCCGCGCGTTAATATACACAACCTCATCGTGTAGCCAATGTGCGCAGAACCGGACCGGCGGAAGCCCAAAATGGCCACCAAGACCCACGATCATATCGGAGTCAGCGTCAGTCGCGCTGGCACGTCCCTTATGGGAATTCTTCGGCGCAACATCGGCCGCCAAAATTCAGACGCGGATTCCGCAGTTGGAAAGGGCGTCGTTGTATTGGGGGCTGCTGACTTTGTGCAGTTCGAAACATGCATGAAGTCCACGAAATTGCCATCGGAGACGATGGTAAAAGCCGAGCAACTTCATCGGCAGATGCGCAAGCGCTAGGAACAATCCCCCTTTGTCATGAACATGACAGGGAGGGATTTATCTGCGGCAGGAGCGAAAGGGTTCAACGCTTCTTGCGGGCCGATTGTGACGACCTCATCGTCAACAATTACTGCAAGGTTTTTATCTGGCCCGATCCTGACGCTCCGGCACGTATACTAGGTTATTATAGTCTGTCGGCGTGTCTCGTTGCGCGCGAAGAACTCAATAACCGCTTTCAGCGAAAAGCACCGAAGGGCATCCCGGTGCCAATGGTCCTCATCGGCTTTATGGGTAAAACAAACGGAGTCCCAGAAGGCTTTGGCGCTGCGCTGATTTTGGATGCCGCCCGAAGGGTGCACCGGATCAAAGATATTGGGATTTGGGGCCTTGGGCTGGACGCCGAAAACGATGCCCTCGTCAAATGGTACACGAAGGTTGGATTTGCTCCGGCACGCAATAAGGCGCGTTTCATGTACGGCCCGCTGTCAGCCTTCCTTGTGCCGCCGGGGACCGACTAATTCAAACTGTAACAGTGCCCGGGTGAGGCTCTCCTTGACGTACCGCGGGCCGCGAGCGGTCGGCGGCATGTTCATTCTGCGGCTCGGCCATCGCAACTGCCCCTACTAATGCAAGAGCAACAGCTAGGAACAGGCTAGTTTTCGGTCCATGCGCCATTGATTTCCTCCACTGGTTTGGCTCATGACGTTAACATATCTCTGGCCAAAAAACTCGGCCCTGGCTCGCGAAAAACGGACTACTCATTGCATGCGGATCAGGCCCCGGCTTTGTGGCTCTTGCAATCTCCGGTGTCAGGCGACATCTGGTGATGAAATCTGGTTGATATATGACAAGAAGAACGACGACTACGGTAAACCTAACTGACTTTAAACCCTCTTTGCTTGGGTAGCAATGAAGAAGCCGGTGTGATGCGCGTTTGAGCGCAAAATTGGAAAGGTATCGATGTCGTCATCTTTAGGTATTGGAATCCGGTCAACTAAACATCGTCTGGTCACACTCATCGCTGGGATGTCGTCCACCTCTGTAAGGCTAGCCTCAATCCGGTCACACCACTACTGGGTCAGGGTGCACCAATGTAAGATCTTTCTTCTATCCCCTGATCCCGCCAGCACAATCGCCAAAATCATCAATAGGTTGAGGTCTACCTTTCCGGGTGCCGTTCGCTGCTGCTTGTCAGCTTCACCTTAAGGTCAAGCCCTTGCCTCGCTTAGGCTTTCCTTTGCGCGGCTCTCGCAGGTCTCCAGCGGCATCAGGTCGGACCTTTCTCGCTTCTGTAATCACTGCCATCCTTCGTGAGTTTTCAGACAGCGACAAGCGGGCTATCTGTGTCGCCGGAACAATCATCATGGATGCGCGTTGTCGCGATCGGGACTAGTTGCGGTCACGTTGGCCTAATCTGGACTTTGGCCTCCGACTGCCTTGACGACGCTGTTCAGCACATTCAGCTGATTTCGTTGTATTGAGTATACTGCGGCTGGGGGAGCGACGCGATTGACAAGAAAGTGGCGACAATGAATCCCATCACGGTATTTCTCACCATAGCTTGTCTCGCCATAGGTGCAGCATTCGGCGCAATGGGTCACCCTTATTGGGGTGTTTTTCTTGTGATTGCTGCGATAATTATCGCACTTGCACTGAAGATGGCGAATACTTGGGAAAAGTTCGTCATCCTGCGTGCAGGAAAATTGCGTGGCGTCAAAGGACCGGGCCTCTTCCTGATTATTCCGGTTATTGACAACGTAGTGGCCATCATCGATGAGCGCATTCAGACCACGGCTTTTAGTGCAGAGGAGGCGTTGACGAAAGATACCGTCCCAGTGAATGTGGACGCCATTATCTTCTGGTTTGTTCATGACGCGCAAAAAGCGGCCTTAAATATTACGAACTACCGCGAAGCTATCGATCGGGTAGCCCAGACATCCCTTCGTGAAATGATAGGATCGTCGATGTTGTCTGCGCTTTTATCGGAACGCAATGTTGCCGACCAACTATTGCGTGATGAAATCGGCCGCAAAACTGCGGACTGGGGGATCTCTGTGAAGTCGGTTGAGATCCGCGACGTGGCAATCCCGGTTGCGTTGCAGGACGCCATGTCTCGCCAAGCCCAGGCTGAACGGGAAAAGCAGGCCCGTGTTATTCTGGGATCGGCCGAGGCGGCGATAGCTGGAAAGTTTGTCGAGGCAGCAATGATCTATGCAGATCATCCGACGGCTTTGCAGTTGCGCGCCATGAATATTATATATGAAACGACCAAAGAACGTGGGGCCACGATCCTGATCCCTACTTCAATGGTCGATAGCATGAATCCCGTGGTGGCTCTCGCGTTGGCGGGCCAGAATGATGTGCCGAAAAATTCAGACGGAACTGCACCATTGAGCACTGCTCCAAGTAACAGGAGCCCTTAGAATGAGTAATTCCGGCATGCCGTACGCTATCGGATCCGACACTTAACTGTGCCGGCGGTGGCGGATTTGCGCGGTAAGTTCCGCCCACGCGCACACGGAGCTTTATCGGGAAAATGGTGTCTTAATTCTCGATAAATGTGGACTTCAAAAGATCAAGGACCCGATATGGGAGATCGTCGGGTCCTCAGGGTCACATGGCTGGCGGGGGTGTCGGCCACGTCACTAGGTATCGGCACCGACTCCCTTCGGGCTGTCATTCTTGGTATTAAAACGGTCCGACGTGATAATCGGAAAAGATGAACCTGAGATTCAGCGGGTTCGAATTCTTCGAAATGTGCACATGTAATCGGCTGGCTCAAACGTGGATGCTTTTTGCGGGGCAAATGCACGCATTGTGTGACAGGTAGGCACAGCTTCCGTCGTCTGGCTCAAGGCATAGCAATGCGATAGGTTGTTTCTACTGTGGTACGAACTCGTCAGGTGATCATGTTTATCAAAGTCGGCAGCCGCAAATGTAAAATTACAGCAGTGTTATATTCGAACTGTGCGACCGTTGCGATTGCTTCCGTTCTGGCCCTGATGCTGAGCACGGCCACTAGTCCCGCCAGCGCGGATCCCTCTTGTTTTGCCGCGGCTACAACGTATCGGGCCCACTCCATATCCAAGACGACTGGATCCAGGGAATTTGAATCAGGGTGGAAAGTACGGGGCAAGTCTTTTTCAATGTGCGTGGCGGAAGCCAAGGAAGCCGACCGCGCTCTCCATAAGAAGTACCCGGCCAGTCAATACGTGCTTACGTTGTCGGCAACCTATGGATGCCACTATCCCTGTTAGCGAAGCGAGCCAGGTGAAATAGCCTTCTGCACTTTCAGCCTGTCGTCGGGGCATTTGGGAAAACTCTGGGATTACCTTCTTCGAAGGTCCGCTCGTGTTTCCACCTCGCTTCTCCTCGATCTTGGCCGAAAAGGCCAGTTTCCAGCAGCTTTTCGCGTCTTCCCCTGACTTTGCCATGGACGCGTTGCGCTTGCATAACGGATTATGACCACAACTTAACGGTGCTTCAGACCGAAGCAACAATTCAAAGGCCTTGTATGCGGACGTAGCTTTTTAGAATAGACGCAGCCTTGAAGTGACAATAGTGAATGGCAGCACTTGAATATATCGATCCGAGTACCTAATTTGGAATGAATTGCCCTGGCACTTCCGTATGCGCGAGTGCCGCTCCGCCGGCGATCCCGCCGGGCACGGCACTCACTTCCCCGACCTGACAATTCTGGAGAGAGATCTCATGAAATTTCGCCCATTAGGCGACCGTGTGGTCGTCCATCGCGTCAAAGAGGACCAGAAAACTCTTGGCGGCATCATCATCCCGGACACCGCCCAGGAGAAGCCGCAGGAAGGCGAAATCATCGCTGTCGGCCCGGGAGCCCTTGATGACAACGGCAAGCGTGTCCTGCCCGAAGTAAAGGCTGGCGATTTTGTGCTGTTCGGCAAATGGTCTGGTACCGAAGTGAAGCTTGACGGAGAGGAACTCCTGATAATGAAGGAGTCCGACATAATGGGCGTGCTCGAAGGTAGAACCGCGAAGCCCCTTAAAAAGACGGGGTAGCCGCAGAGTTATTCAAAGCGTATCCTCGTAAAAGCATTCAGGAGACAACCAATATGTCAGCGAAAGACGTCAAATTCGGTGCCGATGCGCGTGAGAAAATGCTCCGCGGCGTCGACATTCTCGCCGAAGCCGTGAAGGTGACGCTGGGTCCCAAGGGCCGAAATGTCGTGATCGAAAAGAGCTATGGCGCTCCGCGTTCTACCAAGGACGGGGTTACCGTTGCCAAGGAAATCGAATTGGCCGACAAGTTCGAGAACATGGGCGCGCAGATGGTGCGCGAAGTGGCCTCGAAGACCAACGACGCGGCAGGCGACGGCACAACGACCGCTACAGTGCTCGCGCAGGCAATCGTACGCGAAGGGTCTAAGTCGGTTGCGGCCGGCATGAACCCGATGGACCTGAAGCGGGGTGTCGAGAAGGCAGTCGCGGCCGTCGTCGCCGACCTCAAGAAACGGTCGAAGAAGGTTAAGTCCAACGATGAAATCGGCCAGGTCGGCACGATTTCTGCGAACGGCGACAAGCTCATCGGCCAGATGATCGCGCAAGCAATGGCGAAAGTTGGCAACGAAGGCGTGATCACGGTGGAGGAAGCCAAGAGCCAGGACACCGAGCTGGAAGTTGTCGAAGGCATGCAGTTCGACCGCGGCTACATCTCGCCTTATTTCATTACCAACGCAGAGAAGATGATGGCGGAGCTCGATGAGCCCTTTATACTAATCCACGAGAAGAAGCTTTCTTCGTTGCAGCCGATCCTACCGCTTCTTGAATCCGTGATGCAGGCTGGCCGTGCCCTTGTGATTATCGCCGAGGAAGTTGACGGTGAGGCCTTGGCGACCCTCGTGGTCAACAAGCTGCGCGGCGGCCTCAAGGTTGCGGCGGTGAAAGCGCCGGGCTTCGGCGATCGCCGCAAGGCCATGTTGGAAGACATCGCCATCGTCACCGGCGGCCAGGTTATCAGCGAAGACCTCGGCATCAAGCTTGAAAACGTGAAGCTCACCATGCTGGGCACCGCTAAGAAGGTGCGCATCACCAAAGACGACACGACCATCATCGACGGCGCCGGCAAGAAGACCGACATTCAGGCCCGCGTTGCCCAGATCAAGGCACAGGTCGAAGAGACCACGTCCGATTACGACAAGGAAAAGCTGCAAGAACGTCTGGCGAAGCTCGCCGGCGGCGTGGCCGTCATCCGCGTCGGCGGTGCGACGGAAGTCGAAGTGAAGGACAAGAAAGACCGCGTTGATGACGCGCTCAATGCGACCAAGGCGGCGGTAGAAGAAGGTATCCTTCCCGGCGGTGGTGCGGCGCTTCTCTACGCCACCAAAGCACTTCACGGCCTGACCGGTGATAACGAAGATCAGACTGCAGGCATTGCCATCGTGCGCAAGGCAATACAATCCCCGATTCGTCAAATCGCCGAGAACGCAGGCGTCGAAGCCTCAATCGTCGTGGGCAGGCTGCTTGAACAAAAGTCGAATACTTTCGGCTTCGATGCGCAGACCGAATCCTATGTCGATCTTGTCGATGCAGGCATCGTTGATCCCACCAAAGTCGTGCGCACCGCGCTTCAGAATGCGGCCTCAGTCGCCGGGCTCCTGATTACAACCGAAGCGATGGTTGCAGAGCGCCCGAAAAAGGATTCGGCTCCGGGTATGCCCGCAGGCGGAATGGGCGGGATGGACTTCTGAGACCACACTCGCGACGCGCGTTTGCAGAGAAACGGGACGCACCTACGCATTGAACGGCGGCGAGCCAGGGAGGTGGTGACGCCGCGATGATGGCTCGGTTCCTTTTCGACTTCCGCTATTCCTCATGATCGCTATTGTTACGCACCTAATCTTATCGTTTGCACAAACGTTGACTCATTCCAAATTCGGTCACCATCAGTTGAGTGCCAGGTTTTTCCGCAGTCACATCAGCTTCCCTCATACTTAACTATCGCAAAGATCATCTTGTTTCACGAGCGCCTCGACAAGGAAGGCAACAACATGCCTTTCTTCTTCATTCCAATGGTTCTGGTAGGGACGTGTACGTATTTCATATTGCCATCCCCGTACCCCGTCGTATTTGCGAGACAGGAGCCCGCGATCACAGAGCCCGTCACTCATCCTATATCCATGATATTGGCGTCACCGAGTTGAGGCCGACCGGCCATAACAGGCGCATCATGGCAAAAGCGAGTGCGAGCGTGATGATGGGAAGGGGCATTTGGTGTGATCCGCCTATGCTAGGCCATCGTAGGCATAGACGAACCACACACAGATGAACATACTGTCATCCGCAAGGGCGGGTACGGGACAACGGCACGAATGAGCTTGGTTCCGCGAGGCATTCTCCAAAAACGCTGGTACGAGGCGCTTGGCCGCGTGCAGGCCGGCACGCTGACGTTCATCGCGCCGGATGGTTCGGAATATATTGCCCGGGGCCCGGAGGCAGGCCCCGCTGCGACCTTTGCTATCAGGGAATGGGACGTGCTGAGCCGGCTCGTCACGCGCGGCGACATCGGACTTGGCGAAGATTTCATCGCGGGCACCTGGGAGACGGAAAACGTCGAAAGGTTGGTTTCATTCTTTCTGCTTAACCTCGATCATCTCGAGGGCTTCGCGCACGGCAATTTCCTTAATCGCCTCGGCTTTGTGCTACACAACGCGCTCGTGCGCCGCAACAGCGTCAGCGGTAGCCGCCGCAATATCGCGGCGCATTATGACGTCGGCAACGATTTCTATTCGCTATGGCTCGACGAAACGATGACCTACTCCTCTGCACTGTTCCGCGATGGGGCGAGAAACCTCGCCGACGCCCAGCGCAGCAAATATCACCGCATCCTCGAACGGCTCGAGAAACAGCGCGGCTCTCTGCTGGAGATCGGCTGCGGCTGGGGCGGCTTCGCTGAGCAAGCCGCGGGTACCTCGCTCGACGTCACAGGCCTTACCATTTCGCCCGCGCAATATGGATTTGCCAAGAATCGGCTGAACGGCCATGCTGACATAAGGCTCGAAGATTACCGCAAGGTCGGCGGCTGCTTCGACGCTATCGTTTCCATCGAAATGTTCGAGGCAGTGGGCGAACGCTATTGGCCGCAATATTTCCGCGCCGTCGCCGAACGGTTGCGGCAGGGTGGCCGCGCGGTGATCCAGACTATTGTGATCCGCGACGATCTGTTTGCGGGCTACCGCGCGCGCAGCGATTTCATCCGCCATTACGTATTCCCTGGCGGAATGCTGCCGTCCTTCAAGCGTTTCCGCGAAGAGGCCGAACGCGCTGGACTGAAAGTGCGCGATTCCTTCGCTTTCGGCCAGGATTATGCGCGTACCTTGCGCGAATGGTCAGCGCGCATGAGCGAGCGCGAAGCTGAAATTGTGGCATTGGGCCACGACATCAAGTTTCTGCGTAATTGGCAATTTTATTTTGGGATATGCGCAGCCGCCTTTGCCGTTGACAGAACGGATGTGATGCAAATCGAACTCGCGCACGCTTGATCGCCTCTTGGCGCGAAATGCTGTTTCGGAGGCAGTCCCGGATCGCGCTTCCCACTGACAACTGGTAATAACCCCGGAATCAATTGTATGGCGTGATGCTCAGTTCGCGCTCCACCATGCCCCGCACCGGGGCATTGAAGCCCATCACTTCGGCAAGCAGTTCCAGAAATTTCGGTGGTTGCAGATTGCGCCGCTGACAGAAGGTCGCGTTCACAGTCCTGGCCTATTCGGGGCTATCGACATCGCCGGTGAGCCCGAAACGTATGTTGCTTTTCTTCATGGCCATGCCGAACCTGCAGAACAGCGCTGTCGGGTTGAGATAGTTATGCTTCTTTTACCAGAATGGTCCGGTCGCCACGGCGAGCCGCAACTGTATGGCTGCGCCACCCTATATGTGGCCCTTTGATATACGGTGATTTCGTGATGAGGTTTCAGGAGGTAGGCTGCCGCGAGGCCGGAAATTCCGGTTCCGATGATAGCGATTTTGCTCATATTCGCTTTACGAACTGGCTTTACTCTCTGATCATTCGAGAAAGACGGCTTTCAGGGGAATACGGATGCGAAGCCAGATATCTCGGTTGGGCACGAGTGCGCTGGCCGCGCTTTTGGTTGCCTGCTCGCCCGCCAGCCTCCTGAATCTCACCGTCCCCAGGAGCGGCTATCGCGTGGTGCGCGATCTTGCCTATGGCACCGATCCGCGCCAGAAGCTCGATCTGTATATCCCTGACGGGTTGAAGGTACCCGCGCCCGTAATCCTGTTCTTCTACGGTGGGTCGTGGGACAGCGGCTCTAAGTCCTGGTACCTCGCATTCGGCCAAGCGTTTGCGAGCAAGGGTATCATCGTCGCTATCGCCGATTATCGGGTTTACCCGCAGGTCAAATATCCTGCTTTCATAGAAGACAGCGCAAGCGCCTTCCGCTTCGTGCATGACAAGGTCGCCCAATATGGCGGCGATCCGAATCGTCTCTTTCTCGCTGGCCATTCCGCTGGCGCCTATAACGCCATCATGCTCGCCTCAAACCCGCGATATCTGCGCGAGGTCCATGCTGATCCCGCCTGGATCCGCGGGGTGATCGGAATCTCCGGGCCTTATGACTTTCTGCCGCTGAAAAGCCCAGAATTGATCGACATCTTCGGCGGCGACCGTCGCGAAGAGACACAACCCATACGCTACATTACTGCGAAACGTCCGCCCATCTTGCTCGTCACCGGCTCCGACGACACCACCGTCCTGCCGCGCAACACCAAACGCATGGCCGCGCGCCTGCGGTCGTTCGGCACGGACGTCAAGGAGATCGTCTATCCTGGCGTCGCCCATATCGGAATCATCCTGTCCGTCGCCAAGCCCTTTCGCGCGCGCACGACCTTGCGCGAAGACATCGTGACATTCGTCACCACGCATTAGACGGCGGCGAGGTCTATCTTGCAAGTTATGTGTCCGCGCTGCTGGCCCTGATCGTCCACGACGCATTGTGTTTCGTTTTTATTTCGCGCCGGCTGTCTTCCGTCCCGTGCTGGAACTGCTGCTGTGCGATCCGCCAAGTCGGCCGATCACAAGCCTGTTCTATTTGGTTATGTTGTGGGAATTTTCATCTCTGCGATGAACTCCATGCCCAAAAGCGCAAACTGGATAACCGCTCTAATCCTCGGCTTCATGACGTACGTAAAGTACGATCCCAACAATCTTGTCACGCTCAACGCATAGGCGATCAAGCTTGCCGTCATAGGCACGAAGCAAGCTGATGACAGGCGCGATGCCATCGCTGGTTTGCCGCGTAACGCGCGGCGCGGGATTAGCCCGCTGGTACTTTGGTGGCGTCTGGTATCCGCACCGTCGCAGTGCGGTCCAGCTTGCCCCAGCCGACCAGTGGGCCCTTCATCGCCGTGAAGATCGAGCGCACGACGACATAATACATTAACTGGCGGTAGCCAAAGCGCTGCAGCGTAAGCCATAACAGCAGACTCCAGTCCTCCTCCCTCTTCTCCAGAAGGAATCCGAAGAACGCCGTCATCAGGTCGATGCCCATGAAGATACAGTAATAGACGCCCACCGTGATGAGATCGGCGTTGTTGAATTCTGAGCCGTGCTCGATATAGGCGATGCCCTGCCAGACAAGCTGCCAGATCAGAAGCAGGTCGGCCAAGGGTGCCAATGCGGTGAGCAGAATCTGGAACATCCACACTTGCGGCAGCGCAATCATCCCAAGCGCGCCGTAGCGCGGGTTGAAAGTCAACCTGCGATATTTCCACAGGCATTGCAGCGTGCCGAACGCCCAGCGGAAGCGTTGCTTGGCAAGACCTCTGAATGTCGTGGGCGCTTCCGTCCACGCGATGGCCGAGCTGTCGAACAGCACGCGATAGCCTACCCGCTGTAGGTCGATAGTTAGGTCCTGGTCTTCGGCCACGGTGTCGCTGCGGAAACCACCGATCTGCTCAATGGCGCTACGCCGCCATGCGCCAACTGCACCGGGAATGACGGTGAGCGTGCCAAGCGCGGCCAAGGCTCGGCGCTCTAGATTCTGTGCCACGATATATTCCAGCGCCTGCCAACGCGTAATCATATTGATCCGGTTGCCGACTTTGGCATTGCCAGCAACTGCGCCGACGTTGGGATCGGCGAACCAACGCACCAACCGTGAAATTGTGTCTGGGTTGAATTGCGTGTCCGCATCGAGTGCCACCACTACATCGCCTGTCGCGCGTGCAAGCCCGACATTCAGCGCATTGGCTTTGCCGCCGTTGGGGATGCTGAGCAGTGCGATTGCCGCATGATTGGCGAACTGGGATTGCAGCACATCGAAGGTATTGTCCTTCGAGCCATCGTCGACGACGATGATCTCCATGCGCCGATAAGTGCTAGCAAGGATACGCTGCACCGTTGCTGCAATGACGTTTTCTTCATTGTAGGCAGGAATGATGACCGACACCTGCAACGGCTCGCCCAACGTAGGCGCAGCTTCCTGCCTGCGTTCGCGACGCGCATTCCAAACGCCTAACACCACAATCATCAGCGCGCGCGCGATGCCCAGGAAGATCGCCGCTAGGAAGCAGTAATAGAGGAAATGTCCGACTTTGCTCATGGTGAGGAACACCACACGATCGGTGAGCAGCGCCAAGGTCGGCGACAGCGGCGGCATCGCTTGATCACGCGTCAGTCCTGCCAGTTTTGACACAGGCACGAATTGATAGCCCTCGGCCTTCAGCTTCGCGATGATAATGGGCAGTGCCTCGACAGTTTCCTCGCGATCGCCGCCGGCGTCGTGAAACAGCACGATGTTGCGCGGCATACTCGCGCGCGCAGAGTGAATCTGCTGTAGCGTGCGCTTGACGATCTGATCGGTGCCGGGTAACGCCCAATCAATTGGATCGACATGTTCGCCGACTGTGATGTAGCCCATGTCTTGCGCTGTTTCGACGGGCGCGATCTGATCTTCGTCGGTGGGCTCTGCATCGCCGAGATAGGGCGGCCGAAACAGCCTGAGAGAGCGGCCCGTCAGTGCCTGGAACAGACGCTGCGTGGCGTTCAGCTCCAGCGGAATGGCTTCCTCCGGCGTGTCCGACAGATTGGGATGAGTGAAGGTGTGGCTGCCAACCTCGTGGCCTTCGGCGACGATCCGTTTTACCAAGTCGGGATTGGCCTCAGCGTTGCTGCCGATAATGAAGAAGGTAGCCGGAACATGATTCGCTTTGAGGATATCGAGAATCTTCGGCGTCCATTCCGCATCGGGGCCGTCGTCGAAGGTCAGCGCGATCTCCTTTTTCGCGGCGCCGAACTGGCGAATGACATAGCCGGTGGGAAGTTTGGTGTAGGTCTCATCGTTGATGTCGCCGGTTTCGCGGTCGATCCCGAACGTGCGACCACCCGCTTGCGGATGGGCCTCGACTGAGATCATTTCGCCGCTGCCTTCGAAATCGATGTCCTCGATGATCGGAATGTGACGCAGCGCAATCGGCGCGGGCGCGCCGTAACGTTGGCCCATCACATACCAGATCGATGGGTCCTCGCTACCCAGACGCCACACCGCATAACCTGCGGGCCGATAGGGGTCGGCTGCGTGAATCTGGTTGTAGGCCGTCACGGCGTCGAGGAACCAGACGTCGTGCTTGGTGTGATCGTCTTCGACATAGGAGAAACGCGGGTTGTTGGTTGCGTCGTCGAAATTCACCGTCGCGCCCGAGTTGTGCGCCGCGATCACCGCTTCTTCGAACGATAAGCTGTCGATATCGTTTGCATTCCAGTCATAGGCGTAATTGCCCAGTGCGACGAGTGTGTGTGCCGGATTGAGCACGCGCATCCGCTTGTCCAGCACATTCTCGAACCAGGATTGTCCGGCAATGCTGCCCGGAACCCCAGGCGTGAGGTGCTCGTCATATGCCATCAATAGCGTGTAATCGATATCATTGGCGAATGCGGCGAAGGGCCAGTTGTCGGTGGCGAAGGGTGTGGCCATCACGACTTTCCAACCATGCGGTCGGAAACTCTTGGTAAGCGCAGCCAAGAAATGGCCAAGATTGCCACGCGCCGTGTCTGGAACGGATTCGAAGTCGACCACGATGCCTTGCAGCTTGTGCGATTGCACGAACGTGCCGAGCTGTTTGATGAGCGCCGACGAACGCTGTGGATCGGCAAGGAGCTTCGCAAGACCAATGCCGTCCCATTTGCCGAGCGTCGCGTTCTGTACGACGGGCAAAATCGCGACCGTCTTCTTGCTACGACGGATCAGCATGTAAACGCGTTTGTCGTAGCTGTCCTTCAGCACGAGGTCTGGTCCGTGCAGGCTGAGCCAGGTCGGCATTATCCAGTCGAGCTGGGGCAGGGCGACTTTGAGCGAGTTGTAAGCCGAGGCTTCCCAGTTCGGAAAGAACGCGATCGAAAGCGGCCGGCCCGGATGCGGGTTCATCGCGGCAGCAAGCGCGCGTGCCCGGCTGTTGCGTTCGACCCAGAGCTTGCGTTTTTGTGCCAATTCCTTCGTGCGCAAACGCGCTTCGCGGGCAAGTTGCGTGGCCGTCGGCACCAAGCCCGGCGCCGTAGCCTTGTTTTCCAGTTCCTGTGTGTGAATGACGCTGAGTTCGCCCGGCAGCCTCACATGCTGAAGTTGCGGCACCGCGAATAGGCTGATCACGAAGCCGATGCCCAGAGCGGTGCTAACAACCGCCGCGATCCATCCGATGAGCGAGATCCGCGTCGCGCGTCGCCCGGTGACGTCGAGGAAGATAGGCTTGTCAATCATTAGGGTGCCGGCTCCCGGCGGCACGTCTGGCAACAATGCTGTTAAAATCGGCTAGACCAAATTTGACCGGCTCAAAACTTGGCCGGCACATATACTCTAATCTGCGCCTTTGTTGTCATTTGTTTGGCGGCCGCAGCACGCCTTTCTTACAATTCTGTAATGACGTGATAGGGCCACCATAGCAGTCGAGTTGCGTATTCGTCTTTTCCCGTATTGTCGGCAATTTCATGTCCGTCGCCGCCAAATTCTAATCGAAAATGTCGCCAGAGGCATCGCCCGGCCCGTGCTGGTTCCTCCAATTCACCTTCCCCCTAGGATGCCGGCTGGATAGAGGTCTGGTGCTGATTTCTGAAAACCGCCGGCCCCTATCTGTTCGACCTGGTGGTTGTGGCCTGCGGCTGACGACGTTGCCATAATTATTGGCCGCTAAGTCGCGCCGCCGCGACTGGGGATGCCAGCCAGTCCTATGGCTGGTATCCGCATGTGTGGCCCTGACGCTTGGCCAGGCCCGCTTGCCATCGCGTGACGCCGAGCGTCTGACCGAACTGGAGCTTTGGAAAGCTACCCATCTCCTTGCTGCTGCGAAACAGGACATCGACGACCGTAGGCCGCTGTTCGTGAGGCCTGCGCTCACCGGCCGCGAGATCGGTACGCTCAACCAGTTGCCGCATTTGGCGCGCGCGACCTCGCCGAGGTGTTGGAGCGTCGCGTGTTCGGCAGCTGCCCCGGCGACGTAGAGGTTTTGTGTGCTGTCGCAACGCTTATGAAAAATTCGCGCTTGCCGGTGACTGGTCTTTGAGTAGATCGCAGAGTGTCAGGCGTGGCCCAAGCATCGCGCGTAGCGAGCCTGTGTCTGGCTCACGTCTTATTATCAGTGCGCTTTTGCTATTCGCGGTGGTGACGCAATCGAGCCATGCGTCCGACTTGTAGTCGCCAATGCCATTCTCCTGCGATCAGGATAAGCGGAAGGCGTCGGACAAACAGTATCCCGAGCGGGCGATAGAGCGTTATTTCTTATAGGATTCCAAGATTTGTTCGATCGCGTCCTTGCCGTCGGGGCTATGGATCCAGATTCCGCCTTGCCCAGCGTTTCGAATTGCAGCGGCACACGATGCGGTTTCACGCGGTCCGGCACCGGCACAAGCACTTCGAAGGTACCCGTGAAACGTGTATCTCTGGTCGCCTCGGCGAAGGGCGGCGGCAGGCCCTTTTGCTTTTTCTTCATTTGGACTCTCCGGAAATCAGGCAGCGCGTTGTGCGCTGCGCCCATTGTTCTGGCGCCGGCCGCGATGGCGTGGGCGGCGCTTGGCATAGTCGATCTCGCGCTTTGGCCCCGGTTTCTGTTCCGGCGGACGGCCGCCTTCGTTCATTGCAGTGAGCGGTTGTTTGAGCAGGCGTTCGATGTCACGCAGGAAATCGCGCTCCGCAGAATCGCAGAATGAAATCGCAACGCCGCCGCTGCCCGCACGCGCTGTGCGACCGATGCGATGGACATAGCTTTCCGCGATATTGGGCAGTTCGAAATTGACGACATGGGTGACGTCGTCGATGTCGATGCCGCGTGCCGCGATATCGGTGGCCACGAGCACGCGGGCGCGCCCCGCCCGGAAATTCTCCAGCGCCCGCTGACGCGCGCCTTGTGACTTGTTGCCATGGATGGCGTCGGCCGCATGTCCCGCCTTGCCAAGCTGGTCGGCGACCTTGTTGGCTCCGTGCTTGGTGCGGGTGAACACGATCACACGTTTCATGTCGTTGTCGCGCAGCAGATCCTGCAGCAGCGCGCGCTTGTCTTTCGTTTCTACGAAATAGACGCGCTGTTCGATTTTCTCCGCGGCCACCGTCTTGGGCGAAATATCAATACGGGCGGGCTGATAGAGAATTTCCGCCACCAGATGCGCTACGTCGTCGGGCATGGTCGCAGAAAACAGCATCGATTGCCGCTTCTTCGGCAGTTGCGCCACGATCCGGCGCACGTCGCGGATGAAGCCCATATCGAACATGCGATCGGCCTCGTCGATGACGAGCGCAGTCACGGCATCAAGCCGGACATATTTTTGATTGACAAGATCGAGCAAGCGACCCGGTGTTGCCACCAGAACGTCCACGCCATGGCGCATGGCCACGATTTGTTTGTTCTGGTTGACCCCGCCCAGGATGACGGCATGGCGAAGTTTCAGATGCCGCCCGTAAGAGCGAAGGCTCGTGTCGATCTGGATGGCCAGTTCGCGCGTCGGCGCCAGGATCAGCGCGCGCACCGCGTGCGGTCCTGCCTGCGCGCCAGTTTCGGCGAGCCTTTGCAATAGCGGCAACCCGAACGCGGCCGTCTTGCCGGTGCCGGTTTGGGCAATGCCCAGCACATCGCGGCCCGACAGGATCAGCGGAATGGCCTGTGTTTGGATGGGGGTGGGGATGAGATAGTTTTCAGCGCTAAGCGCGCGTTGCAGCGGCTCCGCAACGCCGAGCGTCGAAAAAGAATGAGTCACAATTGTTCCTTGTTGCACCAGAGCGAAATGAAACGCGCATGGAGGCAATGTTGCCGTCTTCCACGCACATCTGGAGCGAACGGTATGTTTTAAAGTCTACCTCGTCGTAACAGACGCATGGCGCGACCGTTGTGCGACAGCGAGGGTTGCGGGCTTATCGTTGGGCCAGGGCCTAAAGTCAACCCCGCCCCTTGGCGCGCTTATATATGCATTATACCTACGTTAACGATTAAGGGCCGTTCATCGCGATTCGGCGCGGGGAAACTTTCGCCGGACCGCTTGGATTTCGTTCTCTAGGGCCCCTAGGAACCGCGAACGGTCTTCTTTCGCGAAATTGGCGTTGAAGGTCTGCTTCCCCGTTGCTTCGCGCAGATGCCGGTTCAGATCACGCATCCCCAGCGCCATGCCGATGCCCCCTTCGGTGAAGGGTTTGCCCGTAGGACGCAACGCGCGCGCATTCTTGGAAAGGCATCGCGATGCCAAAGCAATGTCGGCGGTGACGGCGATGTCGCCCTCGCCGATATGGTCTGCGATCCAGTCGTCGGCCGCATCGGCTCCTTGCGGCACGATCACGGTGCGGATGCGCGGATTGGTGCTCGGCCGAACGCCGCCATTGCTCACAATATGAACGATCAGATCGCAGCGGTCGGCCACGCGCTCGATCTCCTGCTTGACGGGGCAGGCATCGCCATCGACGAAAATCTCAAGCAACCAAACGTCTTTCGGTTGCGTTGTCTGCTGTCCACAAATCCCTCACTGCCGCCTCGACTTCGCGTGGAACGCAAATCCGGCACAATCGCGATTTCACCGCACGCCGCGCCTCGGCCTGCATCGGCAAAGGCGCGTTCTCGATATACCAACCCAGATGTTTGCGAAACACCTTTAATCCCAGCGCATCGCCATAGAACCGCAAACTGTCTTCGAAATGGTCGAGCACGATGTCGAGCCGCGCTACCAGTTTCGGTTCTTCCATCGCGTCTTGCTTTTCTAGCGCGCGATCTAGGTTAGGCGCCATCCACGGTCGTCCGTAAGCGCCGCGCCCAATCATGATGGCATCTGCCCCGGACTGGGAGAGGGCTGCGCGCGCGGATATTTCGTCCGTTATATCGCCATTGACGATCACTGGAATTGCTACCGCTTTCTTGACGTCGGCTACCGCGCGCCAATCGACCACGCCGTTGTAGAACTGCTGCCGGGTGCGTCCATGCACCGTGATGGCCTTCACCCCCAGAGCTTGAGCGCGCGCGGCAAGCTCCGGCGCGTTTCGCGTGGTGTCGTTCCAACCGAGCCGCATCTTCAACGTCACGGGCCGCGACGTCGCATTCACCGCTGCAGCGATCAATCGTCCGGCAAGATCGAGATCGCGCATCAGCGCCGAGCCCGAAAGCCCGCCCGTCACTTTCTTCGCCGGGCATCCCATGTTGAGGTCGATGATATGCGCGCCGGCCGCTTCTGCCATTGCCGTGCCCCTGGCGATCCAATGCGCCTCGCGTCCGACCAGTTGTATCACCATTAGCGGCAAGCCGTCGCCCACGGCCGCGCGCCGCACCACATCGGGCCGTCCGCGTGCGAACAGTTCGCATGCCACCATTTCGGTGGCGACGTAAGGTGCGCCCAGCTTGGAGGCTGCGCGCCGGAACGGCAGATCGGAAACCCCCGTCATTGGCGCGTTCAGAACGCGTCCACCTATCGTCACGCCGCCGATCGTGAAGCCGCGGTTCGTCGCGGTATCAAGGCGCATTGACCGCGATCAGCTGCATGTCGAACACGAGCGTCTGGTTGGGCGGGATCGAGCCGCCAGCACCTTGCGCGCCGTAGCCGAGATCGGACGGAATGACGATCTGCCATTTGTCGCCTTCCTTCATCATCGAAAGTGCCTGCACCCAGCCCGGAATCAGGCGCCCCGCCGGAAATTTCGCGGTCTGCCCGGGCTGTGTCTGGTCGAATACCTTGCCATTGATAAGCCAGCCCTTGTAGGTCACGGTTACCATGTCATTGCCGCTCGTGGGCGCCTTGCCGCTGCCGGCTTTCAGCACGCGATATTGCAGTCCGCTCGGCAGCTTGACGACGCCTTTCTTGGCCGCATTGTCGGCCAGGAATTTCTGGTTGGATTCGGCGCTGAGCGTGTAGCCTTGTTGATCCTGGGACATCTTCTCTTTTTCTTGATTACAACCGGTGAGCAGAACCGGGCCGAACACGACCGCCGCGATTGTGGCCAAAGCCTTTGCGCGCATCAAATTTTCAACTCCTGAAAAGCCAAGTCCCGAAACCACCTGTCGCAAGAAGGGGGCTTTGAGGAAAGGTGCTTTGAATACCCTGTCGTTGAGAAAATTTGCAGGAAATTTTGTCGAACGAGCCGCAAAGACTTTTATATTGCGATAATTTCCTGACTATTCAATGGCTTACGGAGATGTTCCCAAAGTGTTATATCCCTCGAACGGTCTTGTGGCGGGTACAAATCTTTGGCCATAGCGATGCCGCTTCCGGCACATCGAGGTTGAACGTCTCGGACAGCACTAAGACAAGCTCGTCCGCGCTTTCCAGTACGCGCGTGCTGACGCCTTGCGGCCGCACGTGGCGCAGCTCGCGACCCAGCAGTGCGTCGTATCCCGTCGAATGGTGGCGGAAACAAATGAGATTCTGCACAAAAATAGAATCAGGTGCAGATTGCAGGAAGGCGCAACGTTGTGCCAACAAATCTTCATCGGCGCGCGCGACAGAGAAATCGAACGAAGGTGCCGCGCCAGAGCGGTGATTGCGCAAGCGCCACCAAGTCTCGTCAACCCGCGTGAGATTGTAGGTGAAACCGTGGGATGTGAAATCGCCTTCGACCAGCCGGATTGGCTCAAGTGGCCCGTCGCCGAATCCTACATCGGCAAGCCAAGGTCCATCGGCAAGATCCACGCGCAGCACCAGATGATTGCCTTCGGCGGCGGCACCCATCGCTTCGCGCATCACAGCGCCTGTGGCTCGAGTCACGCGGAACCCAAGTGCGTCGAGCGCCCAATCGAACGTGCCGTTCATTTCATAGCACCAGCCGCCCCGCTGCCTTCCCACGACTTTCTCGATCACCGGCGCGCGCGCGGTGGACACCGCATGTCCCCATTGAACATCGAGATTTTCGTAAGGGATGGACTGCAGATGGGCTCGGTGAAGCGCTGTGAGGCCGGCGAGATCGGGCTGCGGGCGATGATCAAGGCCAATCCGGCGCAGATAATTGTCGATATTCATGGTTCTTGTTTCCCCACCGCATCCTTCCCTGCCATGGCCGTAGCGCGCTGGACTAACCGATCTCACGCAGCAGAAGATCAAGGGCTGCTTGCGAGAAGGCGCGCATGTTTTCCACCCGGTCGAGTTTTCCCGTTTCCAATGTCACGACGCGTTCGGCGGGCCCTGCAAGTCCGATGCAGCTATGCCCTGGCTGATCGCCATAAGAATTGCCGGTCGGGCCGGCGGCACCGGTTTCGGAAAGTCCCCATGTGGTGCCGAAACGATCACGCACTGTGCGGGCGAGAAGCAGCGCGTAAGGTTCGCTTGCCGAACGCATGCCGCCCACCGCTTCGCGCGGAATATCGAGCAACCTCATCCTGGCTTTCGCCGTATAGACGATAGCCCCACTGATGAAATAGGCCGATGCGCCCGGCACCGCGAGCAACGACGCCGACAGCAATCCGCCGGAAGACGATTCCGCGATGGCGATGGTTTCGCCACGCTCCTTCAGCCGCATCCCAACGCGCTCGGCAATTGGCAACAAATTCTGCATGGGATTTTCCTCCGAAGCGTACGACGATCAGCTTGCTATAGCAGCGGGGCTATTCAAATAGGGATGCCAGTCTTGCAGAGAAGAATAATCTTCGCCGACCTATCGTGGTCGCGACACAGCCACTATTTGTTAGCTCGCAGAACTTTGTTCATCCGGTACCCGTTGCTTTTCTCGCTTCGAGTATATCAATCTTTCCGCGAACGAAATTCCTTTGCCGTTTCGTCTGCTGAACATTGCATCAGGACATATTCCTTAAAGTGTCGTGGGGAAAATCGAACGTGATCGTGAACTGTGGTCAATCGGACTTTCAAACATGGTCGCATATTTTGGCCCCGTAAAAATTTCCACGATTGTTGGCGAGTTGGTTCGGTGGGCGCGCTTGCGGTCGCACTGCCATCACCGGAGCCGTGCGATTTGAAGCCAATGCAGAGGTTACCCATGGGGGTAGGGGCCAGCGCTGGGCGCCAATCATTTGTCTCCGCCTCGAGTATGAGTAGCCGTTTATCCATGGGCGAGCTAGCGTTTTGGCGTCAAGCCTATAGTGGTGTGCGCGCAGAGTGCGGGCCAGTACTGTTAGTCCGCAGAGCCTTGGTCGGGGTAAAAAAGCTGCTGGCCACGGCCACGCAGCAGGGTTCATTTTAATTGCAATCGGGCAGTCCCTACATTCTTCCCGCTTGGCGTGCCGATATATTGGGCTGGAACCCTCGCCTGCCAGGACCGTTTCCCTGTTTGACGTCTTGGTATGGCCGGTGCTTTCTTAGCGACCGTGAGGGGATTGATTTTACCTGATGGCCCCCGATTCCACTCAGGAGACGGTTGCGCGCCAGCCTGGTTCCGCCGTTTCGGCGCAGCCCGCGCCGCTGGGGATTGCAGGGCTTTTCAGCCTGCGTCGTAGCCGCAACGTGATCTACACGCTGGCGATTTTCGCCGGGTTGGCGCTGGCGATCTGGCGCGCCAATACTCTGTATATTGAGCGTCGCGACTTGCTCACCGCGGCCAAGACAAGCGCGCTGGATGCCGCGCGTGGCACAATAGAGGATGTCGATCGGGCCCTCGACACAGCCGACCTTCTGGCAGAGGACGCGCGCGGCTTCATCACGAGCAAAGGCGGCTTGGGTGCCATCAGCAGGGACGAATTGCAACGCTACATCGCTGGGCGTACGGCCGTCATCTCGGTGCCAGACTATCTTATGGTCGTGGACAAGACCGGCGTCCCACTCGTCATGTCGGAACGGACCAATCCGCCGCGCATCAGTCTGGCCGACCGCGCCTGGTTCAAGATGCACGCCAAAGGCCGTGACACCTATGTCGGCGAGGCGGTCAGGAGCAGGCTCGGCCGCAACGTCGTCTACACCTATTCAAAGCGCTTGGTGGGGCCCGGCGGCACATTCGCCGGCGTCGTCGACGTAGGTATCGGCGCGCGCGAGATCAAAGCCATCGGCAAACGCAAAGCCGGCCAGCCCGTGAAGCAATTGTGGGCCGACAATGGCCGGCTCGTGTTCAGCAATTTTATGGATTTCAATGCGCTGGGAAATGCTGTCCCACAGAAGCCGCCTTTTGCCGGCCTGCCGACCGGTCAAACGGGATTTCTCAAGTCCGCCAACGACGATTTGCTGATCGCCTACTGGGTGGACCGTAACCGTGCGCTAACCGCCACGGTCACGCTGAGGCGTTCCGAAATCCTCGCGCGCTGGCAAGACGATGTGCGAGTTGGCTTTGTCCTGTTCGCGCTGGCAATCCTAGTCGGCGGACTACTGGCCAAGCTCGCCGCCGATCTGGCCGAAACGGATTTGCGCGCGCGGCGCGCCATCGAGGAAACCGTGGATGCGTTGTCTGCTGCTGTTGCCCAGCGCGATCTGCTGCTCAAGGAAATCCATCATCGGGTGAAGAACAACTTGCAGCTCACCAGCAGTTTGATCCAGATCCAGGCGCGCGAATTCGACAACATCGACGTGCGCAACGCCTTCAAGGAAACGCAGCAGCGGCTTTACGCTATCGGCATGATCCACGACGTGCTTTATCACGACGATACTAAAGCCTCGATCGGCATGAACGGGTATCTCTCGCGCTTGTCGTCGGAGATCGCGCGCGCCAACGAGGCGATCAATCGCGACATCCGCACTGAACTCGACGTCGAACCGGTCGAACTGATGCCGGAACAAGCAACGCCCATGGGCCTGCTCACTTCGGAAATCCTTATCAATGCCTACAAACACGCGTTTCCACCAAACAGGGGCGGATTGATCTCGCTGAAATTGCGCGAGACCGACGGTGAAATCGAACTAACGATCACCAGCAACGGCAAGGGCCATGATTTGCAAACAATCACCACGCTCGGTACGCGCCTGGTCCGCACGCTCACAACCCAGCTCCGCGGCACTTACAGCTTCGACGAGACCAATGGCATCGCTTTCAAGCTGAATTTCCGCAAAACTGCGGTCCGCACATTCGATCAGCTCACTTGAACCGGGTCGTTTTAACTGAGATTCGGGGATGATCGACCCTAAACGCTGGCCAGTAGGAAGGCAGGGGTAAGATCCCGCGACACCTGCGCGGTTAAGCCTGACGGTTTGCAATGACCATGCCCCATGATTTCGACTTCAATTTCAACTGGGACTATGACGCCGGCCGTGCCACGATGATGGACCAGCGTCGCAAGGCTCAGAGGTGCGTTGGAACGCCGAAGCCCGAATCGACTGAAACCATGGCCTTGGCCAAGACCATTCCGAGCAACTGTCCGAGGAGATGATGTCGGCCTGCGGAATGGCGACCCAAGAAAAATGTTGTGCAAAGAAAATGCGCAAGTGTTCCGTCATTTCTAGTTTGGCGGATTTCGCAATTCATACAGGTGGAGCGACGCGTTCGTCTGCGCCGCGAGAATTATGACGCAGCGCTATCAACGCCTATGTGATGCAGGATTGGCCGTGTCACATTGACTTCGGCCGTTTGGCCTTGCGCTGACACTATCGGCTATCAGCGACATGGGCATCCTCGATTGCACCCATCTCAACGTGCAGACGCTGCAAGAGCAAAGCGTCGACATTGAAGGAATTCAACGCGCGTAGGGCTTACCTCGAAAGCGTAGCCCGCCGCGCTGCCGTAACACTGTAATGCCAGTTTGACTTGAAGCGGGGCACTCCATGGCCCAACTTTGCGGCGGCCCGATTTGAACCAGGCTACTCAATCCTCGCACGTCAGCGCGGTGAGTTGTGTCCTTCATCATTTGGGTGACTTGTTTCGCAGGCAGGACAACGTTGATCTAGACCAAACCCATCTAACCATACCTCGGTGCTTACGGAACCAAGTGCGAAACTTCGTCGGTAATATAGCCGAAGCGGCGCATCTGGACGTGATGGGCCTGAACGATCCGGCGGATCTGGCGGCGGTTCAACTGCTCGCGCCAGGTGCCAGACTTGCCTTCGCGGAAGAATTTCTCGGCCTTTTCGGGTTTCTCCCGGAAGCCGCCCTTCTTCTCCTGCTCCTGCAGATTCTTAAACGAGGCCCGTTCGATCGCCTTGCCCAGTTGCTCGGCAGTCGGCCGCAGCAACAGGTGCCGAGCCAACCCGCCGAAGGCGCGGAACGGATTGGCGATCATGTCCTCGTAGCGCATCACATAGATCGTGCGGTGCGGCTTGTGCGTCCAGCTTTCGACGTGCTGGCTCCACGAGCCGTAAATTTCGTAAACGCTCTTATCGGTGACGGCTGTCTCCAGCCCCACCATCGCCATTTCGTCGATGGCGTGATCAACGGTCGAACTCATGTGGTGGGAAAAGGAAATCGCCACGTCCAGCGGATTGCGCAGGATGTAGACGGCCCCCGAACTCACCGCGAAATTGATCGTCGGCACGCCGCGATCCATAACGAGCGCGTGGTGCGTCTTGATGAGCGCCAATCCGTCGGTGCGTTCGGCGATTTCTTCCTGCACCTTGGGGCGAACCTTGGCGATCTCTTCGCGATCGCAATCTTTGGGCGGCTTGCCGAGATGTTTTTCATAGGCGCGGGCCGAAATCTCCCAGGTCGTGAATTCGTTCATTTCGTTGATGTCTTGGGCGTCGTCCTCGCCTTCCAGGATTTTTAGGAGGTTGTGCAGGAAGGTTCGCGTCCAGGTGTTGCCGGACTTCGGATAGGAGGCAAGCCACAGGATACCCTTAGGCGGGGGCCGGCCTTGGGGTTCGGCGGGTTTCGCCTCTAGTTCTGCGACGGCGGCTTCGGCAGCGGTCATGGTTCGGTCAAGCCTCCCGGTTCAGGGACGCAGAATATCGTGCGAGGCCTTGATTACAACAGTGGCAGTAGCGCGCCCTCCAGCCCTCAGGCTGCGTAGGCCCGGGCCAGCGCTTGTTCGGTCTCGCCTATCAGGTCCCGGTCGTCTTCGTTCCATGGGTGGAAGCCCGGCTTGTAATAGGCGAAATAAGCTGGGATCACGCGGCCGATCATGCCGGGCTTGAACAGCATGAAGCTGAACATCTTGAGCCAACTGCCCGGGCCGTTCATCCCGTCCTGCCGGAGCAAGTCAGCGATGCCGCGGAACAGGAACTCGAAGAACATGAAGGTGGCCACGATCATGGTGCGCACTCGGATGAAATAACGCTGCCAGCCCGGCATGTTTTTCGTTGCCGCCAGGAAAGTGTCGAAAGCGACCGATTTATGCTCGATCTCCTCGATAGCGTGCCATTTCCACATCCGCCGGGCTTCTTCGGTCGCATATGCGAAATGGGCCGGGTTGGCGAGAGCTTCATGGGCAAGGATCGCCGTGAAATGTTCCAGTGCGATGGTGGCACCGAGTTGCTCCAGCTTGGGGCGAGTGCGGCCGAAATCCAGCCTTTTCTTGATGACAGCATCCATTCGGCTCAAATCATAGCCGTGGCCGGACACCTGCTGGTTGAAGAAGACGTGTTCGCGGGTGTGCAGCGCTTCCTGTGTGGTAAACGCAACAATCTGTTCCTGCAGCTTGGGGTCGGCTTTGCCTTTGAAATGGCGCACACTGTCCATAAAGAAGCGCTCCCCCTGGGGAAACGAGGCGGATAGCGCGTTGTAGAAGGCAGTCGCGATAATATCGCCGCCCTGCCAAAAGCGGGGGTTCGGCATTTTCCGCGCGAAAGCCAGATCGCGGGAGGTGATCTTCAGGTCGCTGGGCGTGTTAAGGTGGGCATTCATGACGCAACTTTCAGATATACTGCACTGCATATAAGCGAGACTGACACAAATGTCAACAAGTAAAAAACGATTAACTATAGGAAAAGGCGAGCGTCCCGTGCGCCGCCGTCGATCCTCGGCCGAGGCCAAAAGCGAAACCCTTGCTGCAGCGCGAAGAATTCTTTTGTCGCGCGGGCCTGACGCAGTGACGCTGAAAAACGTTGCTGCCGAGCTTGGCACCACCCATACCAACCTGCTGCATCATTTTGGCACTGCAGGCGATTTGCAGACGGCCCTGATGACCGCGATGGTACGCGACCTCTCCGATGCGCTGGCCCAAGCTATCACGCGACTACGCGAGGACGAGGATTCGCGCCGCGGCTTGATCGAGACCGTGTTCGACGCTTTCGACAAGGGGGGCGCGGGCAGGCTCGCCGCATGGATCGCGCTGTCCAACAAGCTCGCCCATTTGGGACAGATGCAGGAGGCGATCACCGATCTGGTGCGGGCGATCGAGGAGAAACCCCCTCCCCCCGAAAATGACGCGCATCAGCGCGTGACTTCGGCGGTAATTTTCGTCGCGCTGATGGCGTTCGGCGATGCTATCGTCGGCGCGCCACTCGAAACCATGCTCGGCCGCGAGCGCCAGGCCGCTCGCAAGATCGCCGCCCAACTCCTGCCGCAATTTTTCTGAAAACTTACATCCATGTCAGTCAACGATTGGGGCACAATATGACGTCGAAAATACTCCTCGCGATCTTCGCCACGATGGCGCTGGCCGCGTGTTCGACTGCGGGTCCGTCGTCTTCCGACGACAAGCCCGTGGACAAGAATTCACCGGTCTACGAACAGGGCTATCAGGATGGATGTGCTGCGGTGAACCCGCGCTACCGCAAGGACTCCGGCCATGAAGGACCGCCCCGCGACGACAAGCTCTACGAAAACGACAGCAACTATCGCGGTGGTTGGGATACCGGCTTTCGTAAATGTGAAGACAAGGTAGACCAGGGCGGACTGCCGATCCCGGGCAATTCGGTCATCATGTAAAAAGCGCACGCGAAACGCGCCAGGCGATGTCAGGTGCGTTTCGCGTTTGCATTCCTGGACTATTTCGATGCCTTGTTGAAGGCATTGGATGTGCGGACCACAGCATCGCGTGCCGCGTTGGCCATTTTACCGCCCCCTGTTTCACTTCACTCTTGGCCTTGTCGATAGCACCTTGCGCACGCGGCCTTGGTCGTTGCCGACGGTTTGCTTGATGGCGCCCTCTGCCTTGTCCGCGGCTGTGCGGCCTGAAAATGTCAGGTGACCGGCGCTGGTTCCCGCAAGGCAAGGTGTTCCGCTTTCACGGCATCCGCCAGCGCATCGGGATTGGCGGCTTTCTTGGCTAGCGCGATGATGCAATCCACCGCTTCGCGCAACGTCGTCACCACAAGATCGCATCCCGTGGCCTCGACAGAATCGAGATAGTGGGAATCGGATTTGAACGCGCCCCAGAACCCCGCGATGGGCGTGGCACCGGGAATGCGCTTGTGCAACCGTCGCACCAGATAGCGCGCGTTCTTGTAGTTGCCCGGATCGAGATAGGACACCAGCACCACCTGCACGTCTCGCGGATCAAGTGCCTGGACGTTGTTGGGCGACGCATCTTCGGACGACACCACGCCTGCATTGATCCCACGGCGCTTCAGCAAATGCACAAGCAGCGCCGCCGCCGCTTCGTCCAGCGCTCCCCGCCCCGCCACGCACAACACCGGCGTCCCGCGCCAATTCGGCGCAAGATCTATGGTCTTGAACACGATGCGCCCGCTGGGTTCGGCTTCCATGCTGGAAGCCCTGTTCTCTTCGCGGTCCGACAGGTTTTCGATCAGCCCTTCGATCGTTTCCTTAATGCGTACGCGGCGTTCGCCCGACAGCGCCCCGCGGCTCACGTCGTTCTGCGCCAGCATCAGCGCACGCATCGCTACCTCATCGTAATAAACCGAAAGCGGATTCTCGCGCACATACATCTCGGCTTGATGCGCGGTCTCATCGGGATCGGAAGCGAGCATCCGCAGGTAAAAACTTTCATCCGCGGCGAGCGGCGGACGGTCGCCCAATAGCACGTCGAGGAACCGCAACTGCTCGACATGGCGCCCGAGCACGACAAGGCACATCGTCAAAGGCGTGGATAGCAGCAACCCCACCGGCCCCCAGACCCAGGTCCAGAACGCGGCCGCGACCACCACCGCGATCGCAGAGAGGCCCATATTGTGGCCATAGACATAAGGTTCAATGAACTGGCCCACGACCGCTTCCACGCCGAAGAACAAGCCCAGCGTCCAGAATACCATCGACCATTGCGGGTCCACCGCGATGGCAAGCGCGGCCGGCACCACCGCCGCAATCGGCACGCCGACATAAGGCACGAAGCGAAACATCGCCGCCACCAGCCCCCACAGGCCCGGATTGGGAATGCCGATGATCCACAGTCCGCCCGCGATCACCAATCCGAACGTCGCATTGATGATCGTCTGCAACAACAGATAGCGGCTTAGCTTGCTGCCCGCCTCGTCGAGGGCGACAGTCGTTCGTTGCATGTCGCGCGTGCCCGCAAGGCTGATGAGCCGGTCGCGCAAATCTTCCTTCTGCAGCAGGATGAAGATGACAAACACGATCACAATGGCCGCCATCGCCAGCGGCTGAAGTAGCGGCCCCACCACCTTCTCAATCACGTCCAGCGGCGCGGTGCTGGAGGGCGCGATACGCACGGGAATGGGTCGGTCTTCGTTGCTGCGCTGCGCCGACTGATCGTCGCCAGCCAGGTCGCTGCCGCCCAATACTTCGTCGCTCAGTGCCTTGAACATGGAGGCCGCGCGCTGCAGCACGCTACTGCTGTTGGCAGAGCCCCGGATGGAATGGATTTTGTGTACCAGATTGGTCTGATAATACGGCAGCTCCGCGGCCAGCCGCCCCAGTTGCGTACCGATATAGCTACCCAGCATTCCGATCATGAAAAACGCGAACAGCACGCTCACCAGGACCGACGGTACGCGTCCGAACCGAACGCGCCGCAGGAATTCCACCAGCGGTGCTAAGCCGAACGACAGCAGGATCGCCAACGCCAGCGGCACGAAGATAGGCTGTCCGAAATACAGCGTCGCCACCACAATGGCGGCCATCACGGTCGCCATATATTTTTCCTGTAGGCTCGAAGGCCCCGGCGGATCAGGCGAAACGGCCGGTGCGGGCTCGATCATGGTCATGCGCAAAACCTAGCACGGCTCGGCGTGATCCGCCGAGTGGCCGCTCTGCCGGTTCCCCGCGGAGCCCCAGAAAGATGGTAGGCCCTTGACGGGAGCGTGCTTGTTCCCCGGTGGGCGAACGGCTATGTCTCGCCCCCGCCGCAGCCTTTCCGGACCGTCATGCCCCTTCTCCGCTTCATTCCCGAAGCCACCAATATCGACTTCGTGAAAGCGCGATTTGTGGCATTCGCTGTCGATGGCATCCTGCTGATCGCCTCGATCGCGTCGATCCTCTACCACGGCTTCAATCTGGGCATCGATTTCACGGGGGGTGTGCTGCTCGAAGTGAAGGCCGCGCAAGTGATCGATATTGGCTCGACGCGAGCGCAGGTGAACAGCCTCGGCTTCAAGGATTCCCAGATCCAATATTTCGGTGGTGGGGAATGCAACCAGCCAGTCAATTCCTGCGTGCTGATCCGCGTGCAGCCCAAGGCGAACCAGGCCGCTCAAGACGCCGTCAGCACGATCAAGGACAAGCTTGGTAAGGGCTACAATTACCGCCGTGCCGACATCGTTGGCCCCAAGGTCTCCCAGGAATTGTTCCGTGACGGCGTGGTAGCGATGTTGCTTGCCGTTTTGATGATCGCGATTTACGTCTCGGTGCGGTTCGAATGGCAATACGGAATTGGCGCCGCGGTAGCGACCGGCCATGACGTGCTGGTGACAGCCGGTCTGTTCTCGCTATTACACCTGGACTTCACCCTGGAATCCGTAGCGGCCCTTCTCACACTGGCGGGCTATTCGATCAACGACACGGTGGTGGTATTCGACCGCATTCGCGAGAACCGGCGCAAATACAAGCGTATGCCGCTCGCCAGTCTCATCAACTTGTCGACCAATCAGACGCTAACCCGCACCGTGCTAACAAGCGCTGCCACCGCGATCTCGATTTTGCCGCTGCTTCTGTTCGGAGGTCCCAACCTGTTCGATTTTAGCGCGGCAATCCTCTTTGGCATCGTGGTCGGCACCTTCTCGTCGATCTACGTCGCCTCCGCCCTGTTGCTCTACCTGCCCGCGCCAGCAGGCGCGATCGAAGAACCGGCGCCGGCGCGGTAAGTACCAAAAACTTCATCCACGAACTTTATACCATAGCTGCCCTTGGCTCATCGCAGGCGGCATTTGAACGCGACCCAGTCACCACGCGGCGAAAGGCGCTTTGATTTTGGCCGGGTGGTCGGATCAAGCCCAGCAACGGTGATCTTTAAGCGCAATGCAAATCAGAACGGATTGAGCGTGTGCTCGCGAGTATAAGTGAGATATCCCGCATTTACCCCTGCGCGCAGGCCCACGCCCGTGCGCATCGGCGCCAGCGTGATGTCGTCGGAGCGCTGATAATTGATGCCGATGCCGGCGATAAAATAATAGCTGCCCTCTATGCCTGGGAATTTCTGGAACAGCCGGTCGGCGCGGCGAAGATTGTAGATCAACGTGAAATTCTTAGACGCGTTGCCGCCGACGTCGAAGCCCACAGACGGCCCTTGCCAGTACACTTTCAGCGGCTTGTGCTGCTTGCGGATCAAATAGCCCGAACCGTAGCGCAGGCCCACCACGAATGCGCCTGATCCCTCCTCGCCCTTGATATAAGCATCCGGCAGGCCCTGTTCGGAAAACGTTTTCTGCACCGCCTTGGCGACCGCTTCGGTCGTCATACCGAAGAAGCCCGAGGCCGCCTGCACAATCTCGCTCTGGCTGAACTGGTCGGCGGCGTCTTCCGCGGTCTCCGCGCTGGCCAGCGGCGTGGCGGCAAAGACGAGGATCGCGGCGAAAACGGCCGGCAGGACACGGGAAGGGGCCATGAATTTCTCCTGGGGGCGGGGCTTCGAGAATCGCAGGCTACCACAATGCCAGATTGTGCCCGATTTCGTGGCGAACGCCCGGCGTCCGTCAGGGATCATCTTGCAAGAGTGCCAGCATGCTTTGGCCATCGGGCTAATCCCGGCGGCATATCGCCCGGCGATAGCACCGTGTTTTGGAGTATGCTTGCGCCATGAGCAAGTCTCCTTCTTCTCCTGCGCATAAGGTCGGACCCGCCGGCTGGATCGCCATCGTCGTATTGGGCGGGTTCCTGATCGCTTCGATCGGCTATGCGCTTCACGCTTGGAGCCGCATGGCAGGCACCGACATTTCAGGCTTCGGCTGGGCAATGCTTGGGCTCGGCGTGTTCTTCACGCTGGCATGTGGCGTGATCTTGATGGGCCTGGTGTTCTATTCAAGTCGCAAGAATTTCGATCGCTGAAGCTGGTTCATCTGCCCACAAGAGGGAAGATAAACATTCACTTCAATCCGGTTTGACTCTGTTCGTGCTCAAACACCGCTGTGACCGGGTGCCCGTCCATTGGACGGCCCGGCTGAAGTCCGAGTAGTTGCATCACGATCGGATGAATGTCGATCATGTCGAGGCGGGGGATCTGTTTTGCTTTCGCCACACCTGCGCCCCACGCGAAGAAGATGCCGTGCATCTGTACGATATGTGGATCGTAGCCATGCGAGGCCTTGAGCCCCCCGAAGGGCGGCGTGAACGTCACCGGCCAGAAATGCGTAAGTCCTAGCCAACGCGCATAAGCCGGAAACGCCTCCGGCCCCGCCACCCAATAGGGCGGCTTGGCCACCAGAAGGATATCGCCCGACCGCGGTCCGTCGCCCAGATGCGCGTATGGCGGATAAGCACCCTTCGAATAAGTGTCAAACGCATATTTATACTTCGCCAGCGCATCTAGCACGTGCGTCTTGGTTTCGCCCCTGCCGAGATAGAGAAAAACGGTCGCGCCATCGGATGCTTGGCGCGCATGAATGTTTTCACGCCCAAGGATGCGTCCGATATTGATAACTGGCCCGACATCCATCATCCCATGATCAGTGCCGATGACCAGCGCCGCCTCGCGCGAAGGCGGAAGCGCACGTATTGCCGCCATCAGTTTGCCCACGATGGCATCGGCCTTGCGCACCGACGCTTCCGTTTTCGCGCCGGTCGTGCCGTGCCAATGGGCAACTTCGTCGGGGATCGGGAAATAAAGTGCGATCAAGCGCGGATGGTTGGGCCCGCTGTCGCGCAGTGCCGCCAATCCCCGCTCCAGCACTCTGTCGTCGGATTCGCGATCCCGCCACGGCACGTCCGGATTGATAATGGTGGCAAGCTTCCCCTTTGTGCCCGACCAGCGGCCCGCGATGTTGAATGCCGCCGTTTTTATGCCTTGCCGGCCGGCTGCTTCCCATATCGTTTCGCAACCGATGCGCCAGTCGGCGTCGTCGCTCTGGTTGTAAAAGCCTTTTTTGGGATCGTAGAAGTAATTCGACACGATGCCGTGATGTGCGGGCCAGCAACCGGTTTCGAACGTTGTGTGATTGATAAGCGAGATAGTAGGAAACGTCGGCACCAGATGGCGCGACCACACGCCCTCGCGCTTGATGCGATCGAAATTGGGCGTTTGTGTCGCGTCGAGCATCGCCGGCGCGAACCCGTCGAACAGCACGACCACCACAGTGCGCTCCGCTGCCGAGGCGCCAGTCGCGCACATAACCACCGCGAACACGGCCGCCACGAGGGACATCGCACTCAAACGTAACTGGGATTTCATGCGCCCTCGTATTTCATTTTGCAAAGCGTTGAAGAAGGGACGCCACGAACACGCGCAGGACTACTTGGCGCCCCTTGCAAGGAAGAACGGGTTGGCGAATTTCTCTTCGGTTTTGCCATAGACGAAAGGCTGCCCGTCGATGGTGGTGACGTTGCCACCTGCCGCGGCCAGCACCGCATGTCCGGCTGCGGTATCCCATTCCATGGTGCGTCCGAGCCGCGGATAAAGATCAGCCTCGCCTGTTGCAATCAAACAGAATTTCAGCGACGACCCCGCCGCGACGAAATCTTTCACCTTGTAATCAGCTAAAAATTCCTCGGTCTTGTAATCGCGATGCGAACGGCTGGCAACCACCACGAGACCATCTTGTGCAGGCTTGCACACTTCGATCTTCCTCGTATCGCTCCAATCGAGTACGGCATTGGCGGTTCGCACTTCAAACGCGCCATGTCCCACTTCGCCCACAAACAATCTTTCTTTCACGGGAATATAAACGACACCACGCACCGGCGCGCAGTTGATGATCTCCGCGATGTTCACGGTGAACTCGCCGTTGCGGCTCAGAAATTCCTTTGTGCCGTCTAGCGGATCGACCAGGAAAAACCGCGACCCAACCTTGGCGATGCGCCCGCTTGCCGCTTCTTCCTCCGCGATAATAGGCACTTCCGGCGCAAGTATCTTCAATCGCGACAAGATGAAGGCTTCGGCCTCTTCATCGGCCGCCGTCACCGGGGAGTGATCTTTTTTCTCGCGTGTCGTGATCGTTTCATCGGCATAGTGCTTGAGGATGATTTTGCCCGCCTCAAAGGCGATTTCTGCTAATGCGCGTGTGGACTGGGACAGTTGCGTCATGCTTCTTCTTTCGTTTACGGATCGGTCGGCTTGATCGTGGCCAGGTCAATATGAACCAGTTGCTGCCCTAAACGTCATCGAATGCGGCGTACCAGACCTCGCCCGCGAACACCAGGCCGATACGCAGAGTAGAGCCTAGATGTGGTCGCCAGGGGTAGTCATCCCAAAGGCTTCCCGACTGTCTGACATGGCCAAGCGTCGCTGCTTACGCCACAATCTCGCCGAACTGCGCCTGCGCCGCTGCAGCATAAAAGCCAGACGCCCAGAATCATCCAAGCCGTCTCACCATTGCAAAGCCGGAGCATGACGGGTGTGCGTTAGGCAAATGTTTTGGTGAGAAAATTTGGTCAGGCGAACCGATTAAAATATCGGCGCGGTATCTGTTTTTGAAGTCCTACTGACGATTAAAGGCTGCAAGTGTTGACGAGCATTGAAAGATCCCCAGATCGCGGGCCCGACCAATTCTTAATATCTTCCTGCGAGGCTAGGCTTGTGCTTGTTTGTTTGGCGGGGACCTTTGTCCATCCTTGCCAGAGCGTTTGAACGAGTGGGGTAAAATGCAATTCGATGATATGAGAAACCGGTTGTTGCCAGGCGAAAAGATCGTCTGGTCGGGACAGCCCAGTCAGGGATTGCTTCTCACGCCTCGCGACGGATTTTCGATCCCATTTAGCCTGGCGTGGTGTGGCTTCGTCGTATTTTGGGAGTACATGGTACTACAAGCACATTCACGTACGCCGGCACCGCCCTTCTTTAAGTTTTTTGGCATACCATTCATATTGGCGGGACTCTATTTTGTATTAGGTCGGTTTGTTGTAGACACCTGGGTACGGCGCGGGATCACTTACGCTGTCACCGATCGTCGTGTCTTGATCGTTCGATCGGGACCTTTCAGCAAATTTGTTGCGCTCAACCTCAACCGGCTACCCAATATGGAAATCTCAGAAAATGCGCGAGGGTACGGAACGATTACGTTTGGCGATGGCGCGCCGTTTTGGGGGCGACAGGGCTTTTCTAACTGGACGCCATCTTTAGACCCAACACCGCGATTTCTTGGCATCGAGAGTGCGAGAACGGTTTTCGACCAAATACAGCGGCTCATCCCAACAAACGCGTAGCCAGAACATTGTCTGTAGCGGCCACATCGACGTTAGGGGCGTCTTTAGCGGGACGTAAGGCTTAGTTTGCTTAATTTCCGGGCGATGAATAAGGGTGAGCAAAAAGTAGCGACCATCGGAGACAGCCTGCTTTCGCCCGCCGCGACCGCGGATGTAGAACAAATTGGCGACCATAAGGGACAAGAAACGCCAAATGTTCCTTATGAAAAGGTCCAAGCGAGCGGGTCGAAGTCGCTAAGTGACTGATCGGAAATATCCTTGGCCAAAAAGAATTTTTCGAGAACAGGCGGTTCCCGTCTTAAGTCTTTCTTAAGCCCGAGCCAGGACAGTTACGAATTGGAAACCCTTTCGCGCCTGGAGCTTTCGTGAGTATGACCGAGATCGAATTCGCCGCTTTCCTGGTCAGCCGCGTCTGCCATGATCTGGTCGGACCGCTGGGCGCCGTGGTCAACGGGTTGGAAGTGCTGGAGGACGAACGCGACGCCGTCATGCGGGCCGACGCGCTGAAAATTGTCACCAGCAGCGCCGAACAGGCGCTGGCTCGCCTGCAGTTCCTCCGGATTGCCTTCGGTGCTGCCGGTTCGGCTGGAGCCGAACTTGATCTGGGCGAGGTGGGCCGGCTCGTGTTGGGCCTAGTCGCCGGCAGCAAGATCGAGGTCGAATGGAACGCGGCCCCCATCCACTGGCCCAAGGATTGGGCGAAACTGCTAATGAACGCGACGCTCCTAGCCGCAGATTGCCTGTCTCGCGGGGGCAAAGTGACCGTTGAGACCAGCGCCGATCCCGCAGCCCCGTCTTTCACCGTGCGCGGCACTGGATCTCATGCCCGGGTTCTGGAAGAGGTGGAGAGAGCCGTCCGCGGCGATGCGGCAGCCACCCCCCACGACGCCCGCGGCATTCAGCCCTTTCTTACCCACAAGCTCGCGCGCGCCGTCAACGCCGGTCTCACGCTCAGCGCCGAGGAAAACGGCGTCGTTCTGCAGGCGGGCTAAGGCCGCGTTTACCTTCGGCAGTTAGGATTTTGTTTTCGGCGAGCCCCGCGTTCATTTCGCGGCGACTGGAGGCGTCATGAGGCAATGCTTGATCGTAGACAGCAGCCGTGTCATTCGCCGCGTGGCGTCGCGCATTCTCGAAGATTTCGCGTTCGAAACGGCGGAAGCCGAAGACGGCACAAGCGCACTCGAAGCGTGCCGCCACAAGATGCCTGATCTGATCCTGCTCGACGGGCATCTGCCAAATATGAGCTGCATCGAATTCCTGCGCCTTGTGCGTCGCGAGAAAAACGGCGCCGAGCCCGTCGTGGTCTATTGCACCACCGAAAATGATCCAGACGAAATCACCAGCGCGCTGGGTGCTGGTGCCAATGAATACATCTTGAAGCCATTCGATCGCGATAGCCTTCAATCGAAGCTCGTCGAGGTCGGACTTTTGGCTGGCGAACATGCCGGGCATGTTCGCGTCTGACGTTACCTTCCTGGCGCAGCTCCTGCGACGGCGCTCCGGTATCACCATTGACCCGGCGAAGACGCATCTCATCGAGGCTCGCCTGGCCCCGGTGGCGCGCCGTTTTGGCTTTCGCAAAGCCGCCGATCTGTTGGCCGAGCTGCCGAACGGACGCGAATTTATGGTGCGCCCCGTCATTGAGGCCATGACGACCAACGACACTTGGTTCTTTCGCGACCGCAGCCCCTTCGAACAATTCCGCGAGATCGTGCTACCCGATTTGATATCGCGCCGCACACGCTCGAAGAACCTGCGCATCTGGTGTGCGGCGGCCTCGACGGGGCAAGAGGTCTACACGCTTGCGATGACCCTGCAGGAAGCTGGCCTCTTAGCCCAAGGCTGGGACATCGAACTGATCGCCACTGATCTCAACAGCGAGTGCATCGCGCGCGCCAAGCAAGGCCTCTACACCTCGTTCGAGGTGCAGCGGGGCTTGGGTATCCGCCGTCTAATCGCGCATTTCACCCAGGAAGGCGACCGTTGGCGTATTTCGGAATCGCTGCGCCGTATGGCGAAATTCCGCACTTTCAATCTGCTCGACGATTTCGGCTGGCTGGGCGAAATGGACGTCGTATTCTGCCGCAATGTACTGCTCTATTTCGAACCACGCACCAAAACCCAAGTGCTCGAACGGTTGGCCGATGTCGTGGCCCCGGACGGCTATCTCATGGTCGGCACCGCCGAGATGCCCCACGAAGTAACAACCGTCTTCGAACGCTTGCCTGATAGCCGCGGCCTCTACATCAAATCCGACACCGGTTATAGTTACGCGGCTGCGCGCTGAAATCTGTTATCTGCCCGCAAGAAAAAAAGTGAAAAGGTTACTCACCACGTATCGATAAACGTGCGCCTTTTGTTGCCCGCATTCACGGGTGATGGTAAGCAGTGAACCCCCCGCATGATCCAGCGCCGCGTTTCCGAGGGATCGATCACGTCGTCGATTTCCAGATACGCTGCCATGTTGATCGCTTTGCCGCGCGCATAGGATTGCTCGACCATCTTCTTGAACAATTCCTCGCGCGCTTCTGGCGTTGGCTGCGCCTCCAATTCCTTGCGGTAGCCTAGCCGCACCGCGCCTTCGAGCCCCATCCCGCCGAATTCGCCCGTCGGCCACGACACGATAAAGAACGGCGCACGAAAACTGCCGCCCGCCATCGCCTGGGCACCTAGCCCATAGCCCTTGCGCAACACTATGGTGAAGATCGGCACGCTCATCGTGCCGCTGACTACGAACATGCGTGACACACGGCGCACCAGCGAGGTCTTCTCCGCTTCCGGCCCCACCATGAATCCTGGCGTGTCACACAGCGAAACGATGGGAAGCCCAAACCCATCGCAAAGCTGCATGAAACGTGCAGCTTTGTCCGCACAAGGCCCGTCAATGGCGCCCGCCAGATGAATCGGGTTGTTCGCGATCAGTCCGAACGGCACGCCTTCGATCCGCACCAGCGCCGTAATCATGCCTGGCGCGAATTCGGGCCGCAGCTCCAGAACAGAATCCGTATCGCATACCGCCTTGATCACCATGCGGATTTCATAGACGCGCAAACGATTTTCTGGGATCAGGTAACGCAGACTGCGCTGATCCTCACAGGACCAGTCTTTTACCGAACCTTGGAAATAGCCGAGATATTTTTTCGCCGTCGCCACGGCTTCGATTTCATTGCCGACTGCGATATCGACCACGCCATTGGGCACCTGCACCGACATCGGTCCGACATCTTCGGGCTTGTAGACGCCAAGCCCGCCGCCCTCGATCATCGCCGGCCCGCCCATGCCGATGTTGGAATTGGTCGTGGCGATAATGACGTCGCTTGATCCTAGTAATGCCGCGTTGCCGGCAAAGCAGCGTCCCGAATTGATGCCCACGCGCGGCACCAGCCCGCTCAGTTTCGCGTATCCGCGAAAGGTCGGCGTATCGAGCCCCGCAACACCGGGAAAATCAGTATCGCCGGGTCGTCCGCCGCCACCTTCGGCAAAGCACACGATGGGAAGTTTCCATTCTTCGGCGACATTGAGGATGCGATCCTTCTTGCGGTGGTTCATCGCGCCCTGCGTGCCCGCAAGCACGGTGTAATCATAGGCCATGACAGCGCACCGCGCCGCCTGCTCGCCGAATGTGGCCGCGTTTACCGTGCCGATGCCGGTGATGATGCCGTCACCGGGTGTGTTCGTGATGAGGTCTTCCAGTGTGCGCCGCCGTCTCTGCGCGGCGAATGCCAGCGCCCCATATTCAATGAAGCTTCCCGGATCACAGAGATCCTCCACATTCTCGCGCGCCGTGCGCTGAGAGGTCTTGCGCCGCCGCGCCACCGCATCGGGACGATTGGTGTCATACCCCAAGGCGTGACGATCGCTGGCTTCCTTTAGATCTGGCCGGATCGCGTCAAGATCGACGTCCTTGGCCATCGTCTCTTCTTCTTCTGCCACCTCTTCGGGCAGGAGAAACAGCAACGCTTCGCCTTCCATCAGCACATCACCAGGTTTGGTCGCGACCGAATGCACGCGTCCGGAAACGCTCGCGCCCACCAGATGCTCCATCTTCATCGCTTCCAGCACGGCCACGCTCGCACCTTTGTGCACCACCGAGCCGGGCAGTGCGTCAATGCTCACGATCTTCGCCTGCATCGGCGCGGTAACCGCGATTGTGCCCGTAGGTGCTGTCATCGTTGCGCGCTCTTCCCGCACTTGCGCGAGCGGCGTGTGCAACGGTTTCCAGGCTTCTGCCGCTTTCAGCAACGCGGGCAAATTCTCTTCCACGAATCTCGTATGTACTTTGCCGTCCACGATGTCGGCATTCTCAAGAAGCGCGTGGAGGAACGCGATATTAGTTTGCACGCCTGCTATGGCGAACTCGGCCAACGCGCGTTTGCCACGCGAAACGCCTTGGGGAAAATCCGCACCACGCACGATCAGCTTGGCAATCAGCGGATCGAAGGATGGATTGGTGCGATAGCCCGTGTAGCCCGATGTGTCGACACGCACGCCGGGTCCGCTTGGCGGCGTGAATTGCGCAAGCACACCGCCCGAAGGCTTCACCGTGCCGTCCGCAGCGATGCTTTCCAAATTGACGCGCAACTGAATCGCAAAACCCTGCGGTTTGGGTACCGTGTTTTGTTTCAGGCCCAGTTCGTCGAGTGTGGCTCCCTGCGACAGCTTGATCTGGGTGACGACAAGATCAATGCCCGTCACCTCTTCGGTGACCGTATGTTCCACCTGCAGGCGTGGATTGGCCTCAATGAACGCGAACACTTGCGTGTCCCGCTTGACCGTTAGATCGACGAGGAATTCGAATGTCGCAAGTCCGCGCAATTCGACATCCTCAGCTAGCCACACCGCGGCATCGAGCAATTGCTTTCGAACTTGCTCGTCCAGGAATGGTGCGGGTGCAATCTCGACAATCTTCTGGTGCCGGCGCTGGATGGTGCAGTCGCGCTCCCAAAGATGGCTCGCGGTTTTTCCGTCGCCCGCAATCTGTACCTCGATGTGGCGAGCCTTGGCCATGAATGCTTCGACATAGACCTCATCGATGCCGAACGACGCACGCGCTTCTGATCGGCAGCGCGCATAAGCCTCTTGCAGCTGGGAGGCATCGGTGACGATCCGCATCCCTCGCCCGCCGCCGCCCGCGATGGCCTTGATGATGATCGCACCGTGTTCGGTAAGAAACACGCGGGCGTCATCTAGCGAAGTTGGACCGGCCGTTCCCTTCAAGATCGGCACGCCGAATTTATCCGCCATCGCGCGCGCCTTCGCCTTGTCTCCGAAAACCGAAAGCACGGCGGGGCTCGGTCCGATGAAGATCAACCCGGCATCGGCACAGCGTCTGGCGAAATCCGCGTTCTCGCTTAGGAAGCCATAACCCGGATGTACGGCATCGCACCCAGCTTCCTTGGCGGTAACGATCACGCGATCCATGTCGAGATAGGCGGCCGGCCCCCGGCCTGGTAGCGCACGCGCATCGTCGGCGAGCCTGACGTGCAGCGCGTGCGCGTCGTCTTCCGAAAAGATCGCAACCGAGCCGATGTCGAGATCGGCAGCGGCGCGGATGATGCGAACGGCGATCTCACCGCGATTGGCGATGAGCAAGCGTTGGAATGTCATCTGAGAGGTCCGGTCAATAGTAGGGCCGCGATTTGGCCAGAACCAACACCAATTGTCATCCCTGACGGGTCGTGCGCGAGCACGGCAGAGCAAGGCGATCCAGGTGCCGAACACCGACCGGTGTCTCACACCTGGATTACCTTCCCTCACGCCGTTTTCGCGGCGTGAGGCGGGAAATGGCAATTATGCCTTAAAAATTCGCGCGGATACCCATATAGGCCGCTCGACCCGGTGCGCCGTAACCCAGTACAGGCTCGTAGCGCGCGTCGAAGGCGTTCTCGATGCGTCCATATAACGAGAAATTCTCATTGATCGGATAGGAGCCGAGAATATTGACAAGCGTATAGCCCGGCAAATATCCCATATCGCCCGTACTGTCGAAGCGGTCGCCCACATGCTGCAGCGTCAGCCCGAGTGAGGTGCGCTCCATCGGCGTCCAGAACAGGCTGCCGCCCGTTGTGAGGCGTGGTCGGCGCGGGAGATCGGTGTGGGTCGTCAGGTCTTCTGACGACATGTCGGTCAGGTTGAACGAAGCCGTGACGTTCTCGATTACCTGGCCCGAGACCTCGAACTCTGCACCTTCCGAACGCGAACGGCCGATATTGTAGTAATAGCCGAATGGTCGCGTCATGCAGATGTTTGGCACGGGGGGCGTAAGGCAATCGGGCGTAAGAAAGTCGATCTGGTCCTTCGTTTTGCGCGAAAACCAGGTCACCGAGGCCCGCAGACGATCGTTCCAGAAGCGCTGGTCGACACCAGCTTCCCAGCCCCGCGCGGTCTCAGGAGCCAGTTTGGTTGTCGGATTGGAATATTGCGAATAGAGTTCATACAGCGACGGCGCCTTGAACCCGTCACCGTAATTCGCGCGCAAGACGGTATCCGTGTCAGGAACATTCCAGGCCCCCGCGAATTTCAGCGACGTGTGTCCGCCGAATTCGGAATCGCCGTCGAAACGCACACCGCTGGTTAGTGTGAGTTGTTCGAACAGAGTCGTCTGCCATTGCGCGTAGCCGCTGGTGGTACGACGTGCACCCAGTGTCGGCGCAAGATCGTACAAGCTCTCGGAGTTGAATGTATTACGCTGTGATTCCGCGCCGAAGGTCAGTTGGTTGGCGTCATCGACATCCACTATGCCCTGATATTCGATGCGGGCTGAGCCTCCCAGGCCGTAGAAATTCTGGGTCGGTGTGAAGGTATAGGGCGGATTGGCGTCGAAAATGCCGAAAAAACGCCGGTCGGCGCGCGATCCCACCAGCGCAAGCCGGCTGTGAAATATGCCGCCGAACAGATCGACGTTTATTCCCGCGTAGCCCGCCGCCAAATCGTTCTTGGTGAATTCTGGATCGTCGGCGAGCGTATAATCTGGTGGTGGAAAGCCGGCGATGTCGCTGCGCGCCACGGTGTAATAGCCGCGCAGGTCGACGCTTACATTGTCTAGCACATGCACGCGCACATTGCCCGTCGCGCCGACGTTGCGATAGCCGTCGGTCTCGGTGTCGCCGCTGCCCGAAGCTACCGCCGAAATGCCGCCGGTTGAGAAATAATTCACCGCGGCGCCATAATCGATGACGTCGTAGGTGCCGTGGACGCCCGCGTTCATATGATAAGTGTCGAACGAGCCGCCTTCCGCGGAAAGCTGTGTGGCGAACGGCGAGTCTCCGCCCGTACGTGTGATGATGTTTACCACCCCGCCGATGGCCTGGCTGCCGTAGAGTGTGGATTGCGGGCCGCGCAACACTTCTATTCGGTCGATATTGTTGGCGAGCACGTCGCCCAAAAGTGCCTCGTCGTCGGTGCTCGAAGGATCGTTGATCCGCACGCCGTCGACCAGCACGAGCGATTGTCCCACTTCGGCCCCGCGCAAGCTGACGGTGGCATTCTGGCCCATCCCGCCGTTACGCACGACGATGGAAGATGGCGTAAGAGCAAGCGCATCATAGACCGCGACGCTCTGCTGCAATTGCAGATCCTGCGATGTAATCACCGAAACAGACTCGCCTGTGCGTTCGACCGGCTGAGGCGTGCGCGTCGCGGTGACCACGACTGTTTCGATATCTTCCGCCGCTTGGGCGGCGGGCACGACGCTAAACAAAAGGGGCAGGCTGAACAGAAAACGGTTTCGCATGGCGATCTCCTGTCAAGGGTTCAGGAGCCCGCGCGCGGACCAAACAGTACTCGGTAGTGAGCATTCCGGCCCCCGCGCGACGACTCCAACATGTCGCCGCGGCGGAAAGCCCCGCAGTTTCTGGCGCACCCCGGCCGGAAACAGGACGACGGCACAAGGCAGGTTTCCTGGCTTCCGACTCCATCGCTTTCGTCCGCCTTCCCAAAGCTTGCGCCTCAGTGGCATGTGGACGACCGCTTGCCGGTCACAGTTGCGGGGGCAGCCGCGGTCTTCAACCGCGTTCCCTCACCTTGCACGTGTGACGAGGTAAGACGTGGGGCCCGTTCCTGTCAATGCGTCGAAGAAGGCGCGCCGGTCTTGCGGTCGAGCCGCAGGCGAGGGAGCATCGGTTTTAAGACGAAAACAGGCTTGCAGGGAAAACAACGGAAAATGAGCAACTTATCATCCATGTTCGAGGTCCGGTTATGAGTGCTGTGGTCCCGAAGCCGGTATGGCCGGCCATGTCCATATCCCGGGCGCACGCACTTTTGACCCAGCCGGGCTCGCCGCTGGAAATGGACGAGGTGGTGATCCGTGGCGTGAACACCCGCGTGTGGAAGAACGCTCCGCCCACCATCGGCCACCTGCTGCAGCTCGGCCGTGTCCATGCCGACAAGGAATTTCTCGTTTACGAGAACGACCGCGCGACTTTTACGACTTTCACCCGTGCAGCGCTCGCTATTGCCGACGAATTGACGAAACAGGGCGTGAAGAAGGGCGATCGCGTGGCGATCATCATGCGCAATTTGCCCGAATGGCCAGCGATCTTTTTCGGCGCAGAAATCATTGGCGCCATCGTCACCCCGCTCAACGCGTGGTGGACCGGCCCGGAACTGGAATACGGTCTCATCGATTCCGGCGCGAAGATCGCGTTCACCGACGCCGAACGCTTGGAACGTCTTTCCGAGCATTTCATCAATTGCCCTGATCTTGGGCACGTCTATGTCAGCCGCTATAGCGACGACCTGCCAAACCCAATCGTGGCGCGCCTCGAGGACGTGACCGGCTGCGTCAACGATTGGGGCAAGCTTCCGGATCGTCCGACACCGGCCGTGGAAGTGATGCCCGACGATGATGCGACGATTCTTTACACCTCTGGCACGACAGGAAAACCAAAAGGCGCGCTCGGCACCCACCGCAACATGCTGTCGAACATCATGGCCGCAGCCTCTTCGGCGGCGCGCAATTTTCTACGCCGCGGCGAACTTCCGCCCGCGCCCGATCCCGGCGCACCCCAGCGCTGCACGTTGCTGTCGGTGCCGTTTTTCCACGCTACGGGCTGTTTCGCCGTGATGGGTCCCACCGTTTTCGCCGGCGGCAAGCTCGTGCTGATGCGCAAATGGGACCCCGAGATCGCAATGCAGTTGATCGAACGCGAAAAAATCAATACCGCTGGTGGCGTGCCCACCATCGCCTGGCAATTGATCGAACATCCCGCGCGCTCGAAATACGATCTGTCTTCGCTCGAAAGCATAGCCTATGGCGGTGCCCCGTCGCCGCCCGAACTGGTGCGCAAGATCGTCGAGGTGTTTCCCAAATCTCTGCCTGGAAACGGTTGGGGCATGACCGAAACTTCGGCCACCTGCACGACGCATTCAGCAGAAGACTACGAACATCGCCCAGAGTCCTGCGGCCCTGCCGTCGCCGTATGCGACCTCAAGATCATGTCGCCCGACGGCGAGCGTGAATTGCCCGTCGGCGAAGTGGGCGAGTTGTGGGCCCGCGGCCCCAACATCGTCAAAGGCTACTGGAACAAGCCTGAGGCGACGGCTGCCACCTTCGTCGATGGCTGGGTGCGCACCGGCGATTTGGCGCGGGTGGACGAGGAAGGTTTCTGTTTCATCATCGACCGCGCCAAGGACATGCTGATCCGCGGTGGCGAGAACATCTACTGCATCGAGGTGGAGAACGTCCTGTACGAACACCCCGCTGTGATGGACGCAGCTCTTGTCGCCCATACCGCACAAAACGCTCGGCGAAGAACCCGGCGCGGTGGTGCATCTGAAAGCTGGACTGCACGCCAGCGAAGAAGACCTCCGCCGGTTTGTCGCGGGCAAGCTCGCCGCCTTCAAGGTGCCCGTGAAGATCATGTTCTGGCCCGAAACCTTGCCGCGCAATGTCAATGGCAAGATTTTGAAGACAGAACTAAAGAAGGTCTTCGCAAATCAGAACGCGTAGATAAGGAAGTCGAATACGCCGATGCTGTCGCTCTTGCCGCCTTTGTAGCAACAACGGGATAAGTCGATATCAAATCTCGAAGATGGGTGAAAAAGCGTTATGCGTTGCCCATAACAGGTGTGGCCATATCGGCAAAGCAGAAGTCGACAATGCTTGCGTCGCCTGCTTTTTCCAAGAGCGGATTTGTCCGACAATAGCACAATTGAATTTCGCTTTTCTTAGAACGACGAGCGCAAGGCTTCGCACTCCATCGCTTCGGCCTTGTGACCGTCGAGGTCGAACACAAACGCGCCACGCAAAGCCGCCGCGATCCAAATCGCGCACCGACTGCAAGACGTGGTTGATGAGTGACATTAGCGCGTGAAAATACCCATAAGAATGGGCTTGGCATAGAGATCAGCGGCTTCGCCCTGCGCAGCCCCTGGAAACATCGTGCCTATGGCAGACGATGCGTTCAGAGTTGCGTTCAGCATCTGGGCGGCGATGAACGGGTCGACGGCGCGGATCGAACCTTCGGCAATGCCGTCCGACATCATACCGGCGAAACGGCCCGAGACGCGGTTGGCGCACTCCACCATGTTGTTGCGGATCAGTTCGGGCAGCGCGCTCAAGGCTGAGGTGCGCAGCAGCGGCCCGCGTTCCGACAATTGATATTCGGCAAGCGTGGCCGCCGCCGAGGACAACTTGTGCCAATACGTGCCGGGCTCAAGCATCGCCTGGGATTGGGCACGGCGCATGGTCGCGAAGGTGCGGTCGAAGCAGGTAACGACGAGGTCGTCCTTAGCGTCGTTGTGGTGGTAGAATGAGCCTTTTGTTACGTTGAGCTGTTCGGAGATCTTCTCCACCGATGCGCCACGATAACCGCGTTGATTAATAAGCCGCGTCGCCGACATAAGAAACGTCTCGCGCAGCAGACTTTGCGCATCCAGCGGTTGCGGGTCGATGTCTGCCATGATGCTCGGGGCCCATAACGCGGAGGCCTGCGCCAACCCGTTCAGCAGGATGTCGTACATGCGCGTCTGGATACGTGGATAATCCTCGATCTCAAAGCGCGGCAGCCACGCTACGGACCAGTAAAGCTGCTCCAGCAGCATGTGAGTACGCGCCGTCGCCATCTTCTTGTCCAGCCATTCGGTGCCGGGCGATTGGAGCAGGGCTCGCGCTTTGCGAAATAGTTTTGTGTAAGGCTCGTTGACCTGAGAGAGATAGGGTTCGTTGAGCGAGCGCACGTCGCTGAACACTGCGACGGGCGCTTCCTCGCCTTTGCGGATGCGTTTGTCGAGCGCGAAATAGCCCCCCAGCAAAACGCGCAGTCGCTCGCGCGGATCGACGGCTTGTGCTGCTTCTGAAATCAGCACATCGAAACGTTCGATCGCCTGCAGAAAACAGGCGACCGCGAGGTCTTCCTTTTTTTTGAAGTAATAAGTGACGCTGGTAGTGATTAGACCGACGCTGGCTGCGACATCGGCCAAAGTCATCCCGCGTGCACCGTGCCGGTTCAAGATGCCGGTGGCGGCGGCAACGATGGCTTCCTTCTTCCGGTTGTATCGTTCCGTCGACGCGATAACCTGCTCAGCTTTCATGTTCGATCCATCCCCCTCGATGCTACGAACCACCCAAAGCACGGCAGTAGAACCCCGATCCCACATCGCGGCAAGGAAAGAGACTTCCCATATGCCGCGTCCTATTCGCCCGCAGGTGTGCGGACAATGGCACCCGTCGCATGCACGGCGCCATCTCGTGCACTTGATGTGTCCAATTCCACCGTTTGCATATGTGCAAACTTGCCTGCAAGCCGGCGGATGTTTTCCTCATGGTCCTCGCGCCGGATGCGGTAAAACAAAAGACAGAAGATCGACACGATAAACAGCACGATCACGGTTGGCAGATAGACGAGCGCCAGATTGCGCGCGATTGCGGGATCCAGCATTTCGGGCGACGCTTTCTGCGGAAAATGGACCAGCGCCAGAAGCAGCCCGGCAATGAACACGCCCAAACCGGACACCGCCTTCTGCACCAGGCTAATCGCTGCGAAGAACACGCCTTCCGACCGCCGTCCAGTGCGAATCTGGCTGTCCTCCACCACGTCGGTCATCATGGAGGCGCCCATGATCCCGCAGGCAATACCCAGCGTGGTTGTCACCAGTGCGGAGCCTATCAGAACGGCGATCACCGTGATCGAGGGGTGCCTTGGCAGGATCCCTGCCACGCCCAGAACAAGCGGAGCGCAATAAGCGATGAGGCACCCTACGAACAGCGCCACGGTCGCGCGTTTCTTGTCGAACCTTCGTGAAAGTGGCGTCGCCGCGCCAAGAGCCAGGAAAGGCGCGATCACCAAAACGATGTTTATGGTCGCGATCTGCTGCGCGCTCAACCTCCAGAAATAGGTGCTGAAATAAACATTCAGCGCAAACAGCACCCCGGTCGCGGCGGAGGAAAACAGTGTCGATGCGGTCAGCGCCGCAAAGGAGCGGTGTGACCAGGTTTCGAACACCTCGCGCGTCATAGCGAAAATACCGATCCGACGCTTCGCCGGTACGCAGAAATAGGGGATGAATTTGTGCGTGCCGGCCGCCGACACCAAGATGGCACCGAGCATGACGACCGCGGCCCAGAACGCATAGGCCGAATAGCCCACCGGATTGAGCTGTCCTACCGCATGGCTGGCATCGGTCTTGAAAAACACTGCGAAACCCAGAATGGTCATGCCGAGCCCGCCAAGCCAACCGAAGAAAAAACGGTACGCCATGAACGATGTGCGCTCGTCGTAGTCGCTGGTCAGTTCAGCAGCGAGTGCGGAGCTTGGGATTTCGTAGAACGTGATGAAGGTGCGCACGACGATCGCCATGATGATCAGATAGGCGAACAGCGCTTCGTTCGACCAACGCGGCGGATTCCACAAAAACCAATACGAGATCGCGACCGGAAGCGCCGCCGCATACATGAACGGATGACGTCTGCCCCAGCGCGAGCGCAGAGTGTCGGACACCTGGCCCACGATGGGATCAGCGACAGCATCGAACGCCAGCGCGCCAAGAATAGCGCTTCCCACCCATTGCGCTGGAAGCCCAACGATCTGATTGTAGAAAAGCATCAGAAGCGTGGTGAAGCCCTGATCCTTGACGCCGTATGCGACGGAACCCAGCCCATAAAACAGCTTCGTCCGCAAACTGCCGAGTTCGCGCGCGGATACGTCCGCCATGCCGTCTTCACCTGTTCTCGTTTTTGGTCCTCGCGACGTCTGTGGAAATCGTCCGCCCAAGATAGCGAACTGGCCGCCCAAGAATGCGCCCCCAGGCCCCCCGGCTGTCAAGGAAGCCTTTGTTTGCCAAGTCTTCCTGCGGATGGATCCCGGCGATGCCGCGCGCGCAGGGACCCATTCAAGCCAGGCGCTGCCAGTGGAGGTTTGAAATTTTGCTACGCCTTGCGGCGGACTTCGGCCGCGCTCGTTGAAGGGCGGTTGTGGTCGTAAGCTTGATCCGCCAAAAGAGCGCCCCATGAACAAATTCCCTCTACCCTGGAAAACACTGCGCGACTGGCTGTGGCCCTTCGCCTTCGGTCTTGTGATGGCGGGCGCGCTTTTGTCGTGGCTGGGGCTTGGCGGCGTTTCCTGGATTTGGGCTGGTGCCTCTGTCGTAGCCCTTCTGGCCATCGTCGCTGGCAACAAAGTGTGGCGTCAGCACACCATCGCGGTTGACGCACCCGCCGACGCCAATCTGCTGCCCGCGCTGGCGCGCGAAGTGTTCGAGCAGCTGCCTGATCCGCTGCTATTGCTAGAGGGTACTGACCGCGTCGTCTTCGCCAACGCTGCGATGCGCAGGGTCATCGGCACCGATTACGAGCGCAAGCACCTGTCGGTGCTGCTGCGGGTGCCCGGCATTCTGGAAGCAGTTGATATGGTCGCGCCCGGCGAAGAGCCCGCTACAGTGGAATTCTCCACCCGTGTTCCTATAGAGCGCCATTTCGAGGCCTACGTCTCGCGCAGCACGGTAGCACCTTTGACCCTGCTGTTGCTGCACGACCTGACCTCCATCAAGCGCAGCGAACAGATGCGCGCCGATTTCGTCGCCAATGCCAGCCACGAACTGCGCACGCCGCTGGCCGCGGTTTCCGGCTTCATCGACACTCTGCAGGGGCCATGCCAAGGATGACGCAGACGCGCGCGAGCACTTCCTCGACATCATGAGCGTCGAGGCCGCGCGCATGCGCCGGCTGATCGACGATCTGCTGTCGCTTACCCGCATCGAACTGAACGAGCATGTGCCGCCGTCGGGCCGTATTGGAGCTTGAACGTGTCGTGCGCGAGGCCGCTGCGGCGCTCGCGCCGCTCGCCCAGAGCCGACAACATCGCGATCGCCATCTCGTTCGAAGCCAGGCCTTTCCCCCGTCGTCGGCGATCGCGACGAGCTGATCCAGCTGTTCCAGAACCTGATCCACAACGCGATCAAATACGGCCGCGACGGCGGCCATGTCTGGGTCAGCTCGCCGCCAGGGCCCGTAGTGCCGAGGCATCGTCTCTATTGCTGGTGCAAGGACGACGGCGAGGGCATCCCCCGCGACGCCATCGCCCGCCTGACCGAGCGCTTCTACCGGGTGGACGTCAAACGCAGCCGCGAAAACGGCGGCACCGGGCTGGGCCTGGCCATCGTCAAGCACATCGTCAACCGCCATCAGGGCCGGCTGCAGATCGACAGCAAGGCCGGGCGAGGGCAGCACCTTTACGGTGTTTCTGCCCGTCGCCTGGCGACAAGCCCGCAAATCTCGCGGCCGATGCGGCCTGTCACGGAAGTGTTATAAAACTGTCGCATAGACATTTGGCGGTAGCGCCCTAGTGCAAGCAGGCGAGACAGCGGCGGAGCAACGCGATGACCGAACACACCGTCAAAGCCTTCAGCGAACAGCTGGAAGCGCTGTCCGCGCTGCGTGGCGCAGATGGGCGGGCTGGCCGAAGCCCAGTTCGCCGACGCCATCGAAGCCATCGCGCGGCGCGACACGGCCGCTGCGGAAGCGCGTGATTGCGAGCGATCGCCCGCATCGATCAGCTTCAGCAGCAGATCGAAGACCGGCGCTGAAGCTTCTGGCGCTGCGCCAGCCCATGGCCGTGGACCTGCGCGAGACCCTGGCCGCGATCAAGATCGCCAGCGAACTCGAACGCATCGGCGACCTCGCCAAGAACATCGCCAAGCGCGCCCTGGTGCTCAACCGCGAGCCGCCCATCCGGCTGACGCAGAGCCTCGCCCGCATGGGCCGGGCGGCGCTGAGCCAGCTGAAGCAGGTGCTGGACGCCTATTCCGACCGCGACGCCGACTGGCGCCGAAGCGGTGTGGAACCAGGACGGCGAGATCGACGAGATCTACAACAGCCTGTTCCGCGAACTTCTGACCTACATGATGGAAGACCCGCGCACGATCGGGCTTTGCACGCATCTTCTGTTCGTCGCCAAGAATATCGAGCGCTGCGGCGACCACGCCACCAACATCGCCGAAATCGTCTATCACATGGTGCGCGGCGACCATCTCGCCGCCGACCGGCCCAAGGCCGACATCACCAGCGAAACCACCGTTCCCTTCGAGCACAAATACATGACGCTGAAGCCCACCGTCCTGGTCGCCGAAGACGAAGGCGCCCTGGTCACGCTGCTGCGCTACAATCTGGAGCGCGAAGGCTATCGCGTGCTGGAAGCCCAGGACGGCGAGGAAGCGCTGCTGGTCGCGGCCGAGGAAAAGCCCGATCTGGTGCTGCTGGACTGGATGCTGCCGCAACTCTCCGGCATCGAAGTCTGCCGCCGCCTGCGCGGCCGCCAGGAAACCCGCAACGTGCCCATCATCATGCTGACGGCGCGCGGCGAGGAAACCGACCGCATCCGCGGCCTCGACACCGGCGCCGACGATTATCATCACCAAGCCCTTCTCGATGACCGAGCTTCTGGCGCGGCTGCGCGCCGTGATGCGCCGCATCCGCCCGAGCCTGGCCGAAGATGTGGTGCGCGTCGGCGACATCGAGATGGACCGCGCCGCCCATCGGGTGCGCCGCAGCGGGCGTCGAAGTCCATCTGGGCCCCACCGAATACAAGCTGCTCGATCATCTGATCCAGCATCCCGGCCGGGTCTTCAGCCGCGAGCAATTGCTCGATGCGGTGTGGGGCTCGGATGTCTATGTCGAAGCCCGCACCGTCGACGTCCATGTCGGCCGCTTGCGCAAGGCGCTCAATATCGAAGGCGTCGCGCGATCCGATCCGCACGGTGCGCTCGGCGGGCTATTCGCTCGACGAAATGATCGCGAGCTGATCCTTTGTCTAATTTGCGAATTTCCCAGTTCTCTGCCCAATCCGGTTAAGCCGGTCGCCATGAGCGGGAAAGATCAAAGCAGTTTGCGAATATCAGCTTCGAGCTCTTCCGGCTTGGTGCGCGGCCATAGCGCGCCACCGGCTTGCCGTCGCGGTCGATCAGGAATTTCGTGAAATTCCACTTGATCGCTTCGCGTGCCCAGCACGCCGGCTCGTCTTTCTTGAGATATTTGTAGAGCGGATGGGCGTTGTCGCCGTTGACATCGATCTTGGCGAACATCGGAAAGCTCACGCCATAATTCTTCTGGCAGAATGCGCCGATCTCGCTCTCGTCGCCCGGCTCCTGATGGCCGAACTGGTTGCAGGGAAAGCCCAGCACGGTGAGGCCGTCGCCATGAAGCTTTTCGTAGAGCTTTTCCAGCCCCCATATTGCGGCGTGAAGCCGCATTTGCTGGCGGTGTTGACGATCAGCAACACCTGGCCGCGGAAATTCGACAGCCCAATTTCCTCCCCACCGAGCGTCTTGGCTGTGTAGTCGTAGACCGTCATCACCAATCAGCTCGCCATTCGGCCCTTCTGGCGCGGTTGCTGCGGCTGGTACGCCTTGCGGGCATGCGCCTCGCAATAAGGCGAGCCGGCCTTGGGATTGCGGCCGCAAAAATGAAATTCGTTCTCAGAGGGATCGCCGATCGGCCAGCGGCACATGCGGTCGTTGATCGTCAGCACGGTGGCGAAGTTGCCGTCATCAAGCGTCAACGGATCTTCTTCCACCACCGGCGGCTCCGGCACATGATGAGACCGGAGCGACACGCGCGGGACCGAAGGCAAGCGCGGGCGGTCTGCGCGAGCGGGCGTGGCGCGCCCGGCCAGCCCCAGCCGGTGCACCTTGCCGATCACGGCATTACGGGTCACCCCGCCTAGCGCGCGGGCGATCTGGCTGGCTGAGAGGCCCTCGGTCCAGAGGTTCTTCAGCTGCTCAACCCGCTCGTCCGTCCAGCCCATGCCGGTCTCCATTGGCTCACCCCTACAAGATATCGTAGCAGGAGGGGGAAGCCGCACAAGCATTGCCGATTGTCTGGAGGCCCTTGTCCACAGAATTGGGCAAAGACGATAAAGCGCTGAATTTCAGCTCCCCCGATCTCGCACATCGGCTCTGCGCGCGGCCCCTTTGAATTCCGCCAGAGGTCAGATAATATTCCTATAGTCGCCATGCCGCAAGACGCTCCCATCAAAAGACAGAACAAAATCAGAGGGATACAGCCACGATTCGCTGCATATTTCTGAAGGTTCAAACCCGTGCGTCCGGCCATTGCGGCAAGCCCGAAAGGCTCGCTTTCCTTGACCCTTGCCCGTCATGCGGCGGATAAATCCCGCCTTTGTTTCGAACATCGGAGGTCGCTGTGTTTCCGTCGCTGTTGCCAACCTATAACCGGGCGGATGTCGCGTTCGTCCGGGGCGAAGGGCCCTATCTCTTCGCGGAGGATGGACAGCGATATCTCGATTTCGGCGCGGGCATCGCGGTCAATGCACTCGGCCATGCACATCCCAAACTCGTGGCGGCGCTGACCGAACAGGCGGGCAACGCTCTGGCACACCTCCAATCTCTATCGCGTGCCCGGGCAGGAAAGGCTGTCGCAGAAGCTCGTGAACGCGACCTTCGCCGACACGGTGTTCTTCACCAATTCGGGCGCGGAAGCGATCGAATGCGCGATCAAGATGGCGCGCCGCTATCATTTCGCGAACGGCCATCCCGAACGCTTTCGCATCATCACCTTTGAAGGCGCGTTTCACGGCCGCACGCTCGCCGCCATCGCAGCAGGCGGTCAGGCGAAATATCTCGAAGGCTTCGGCCCGAAGGTCGAAGGCTTCGACCAGGTGCCGTTCGGCGATCTGAAGGCGCTGGAAGCCGCGCTCACGCCCGCAACGGCCGCGATGCTGATCGAGCCCATCCAGGGCGAAGGCGGCTTGCGTTCCGCCGACGCCGGAATTCCTGCGCGCGCTTGCGCAAGCTGTGCGATGAACGCGGCCTGCTGTCTGATCTTCGACGAAATCCAGACCGGCGTCGGCCGCACCGGCAAATTGTTCGCCCATGAATGGTCCGGCATCACGCCCGACATCATGGCGATCGCCAAGGGCATCGGCGGCGGCTTTCCCATTGGTGCCTGCCTTGCCACCGCGCGCGCCGCGAAAGGCATGACGGCGGGCACGCCATGGCACGACCTTCGGCGGCAATCCGCTCGGCATGGCGGTGGGCAATGCGGTGCTCGACATCGTGCTGGCGCCGGGGTTCCTGGAGCATGTTCAGGCGACTGGCAAATTATCTGCGTCAGCAGCTTGGCGCGTCTGATCGGCGAACATCCTCATGTGTTCGAGGACATCCGCGGGGTCAGGGCCTGATGCTGGGACTGAAGATGCAAGTGCCGAACGCGGAGTTCGTCGTGCGCCGCGCGCAAGAACGGACTGTTGGTTATTCCGGCGGGCGACAATGTGGTGCGTCTTCTGCCGCCGCTGATCATCGAGGAGACCCATGTGCGTGAGGCGATGGAAAAACTATCCGCTGCCGCTGCAGCTTCGAAAACGGAAAGGCATCGGTAGCCGCATGAACGCCCCGACAGGACGGGTCGGCGAGACCAAACATTTCCTTGATCTCAGCGAATTCGATTCGCAGACCTTGCAGCGCCTGATCGCCGACGCGAAGCGGCGCAAGGCATTGCGCGCAGGCCTGCCCAAAGGCGCGCCCGACACGGACCAGCCGCTGGAGGGCCGCGTGCTGGCGCTCATCTTCGACAAGCAGTCGACGCGCACGCGCATTTCGTTCGACGTCGGCAATGCGCCAGTTGGGCGGCACGACGCTGATGCTGACGGGCACGGAAATGCAGCTTGCCCGCGAGGAAACGATCGCCGACACCGCGCGCGTGCTGTCGCGCTACGTCGATGCGCGTGATGATCCGCCTGCTCGATCACGAGATGGTGCAGGAGCTGGCGGACAATGCCACCATTCCCGTCATCAACGGCCTCACCAAACTGTCCCATCCCTGCCAGGTGATGGCCGACGTGATGACGTTCGAGGAACATCGTGGCCCCATCAGGGGCGCCACTATCGCGTGGAGCGGTGATGCCAACAATGTGCTTACATCCTGGGTTCACGCGGCTCCGCGTTTCGGTTTCAAGCTTCGTGTCGCCTCGCCGCGCGAATTGAGCGCGCGACCTCAACTGCGCCAATGGGCGCAGATGCAAGGCGCCGAAGTGACGTTCACCGAAGACCCCGAGGCTGCGGTTGCAGGTGCCGATTGCGTCGTCTCCGACGCCTGGGTCTCGATGGGCGACGAAGACGCCACCAAGCGGCACAATCTGCTGAAGGCCTATCAGGTCAATTCGCGTCTGATGTCGCGCGCATCGAAGGACGCGATCTTCATGCACTGCCTCCCCGCCCATCGCGGCGAAGAAGTAACCGACGAAGTGATCGACGGCCCGCAATCGGTGGTGTTCGACGAGGCAGAAAACCGCCTCCATGCCCAAAAGGCGATTTTAACGTGGTGTTTGAGTTGAGCTTTTACCTCTTCGTTGTGAAGAGGTTGGAGAGCCAAGCGATCCAGTTGGAGGTGGCGCCCGCCACGCAAGACGCGGTCACTCCGCCCCAACGGTTCTGGCGACGCTCAACCGGTTCAGCGTCGCCATCCGCCCGCACTGCTTCACCGCTGCGGCGCGGCAAGCAGGGCGGAGGTAAAAAGCATGGGCAATAAGGAAGTCTACACGCCCGCGCCATCCGGTGATTTCGTGCTGCCCTTCGATCTTCCGCAAGCCGGCGTTCGTGGCCGCCTGGTCCGTCTCGACCACACATCCGCGCGCGCCTTAAGCGCACACATTTTGCCAGAAGCAGCAGCGCGCATAACAGGTGAAACTCTGGCTTTAGCGACGATCCTGGGAAGCGCGCTGAAACTCGATGGTCGGCTGACGGTGCAGACCAAGAGCAATGGACCGCTCGATCTGATGACCGTCGATTACTATGGTGCCGAAGGTGTCCGCACGGCTGGCGTGCGCGGTTTCACGCGCATAGATCAGGCACGTTTCGCCGCCCTTGAAAATTCCCAACCGTCGTTTGAGGCATTGGCTGGAACCGGCGTGCTCGCTATCACCATAGAACCGCGCCGTAGCGGCAATACTTATCAGGGCATCGTCGATCTCTCGCCTGACGGCATCGCGGCCTCGGCCGAAATTTATTTCGCGCAATCCGAACAATTGCCCACGATGATTCGGCTTGCAGCCGCACCGGTGTTTATTCCTGGCCACGCTGCACCTAAATGGCGTGCGGGCGGCATCATGCTGCAGGCAACGCCGCAGCGCGTCCGCGACGAAGACGAATTAGAACGTCTCTCGCTGCTCTTGAAAACCGTGGAAGATCTCGAACTGGTGGACACAAGCCTGTCGGGGGAAGACCTATTGTGGCGCCTGTTCCACGAAGACGAAGTGCGCGTTTTGCCAGCGGATCCCTTGTCGTTACGCTGTGATTGCGACGCTGACCGCATCGCGTCTGTTCTGAACTCCTATTCGTCGGAGGATCGCGCCTATCTCGCCGACCCCGACGGCATCATTCGCGCACGCTGCGAATTCTGCGGCAAGGTGCACGAACTCGCCGAAGCGGCGCTTTAGAGATCAATTTTCTGAACGGGATTGAGGAACATATTCAACTCATTCCAACGTTCGGCGTAAAGTTTTCGCCGGGCCCGCCGCGCCACGATCTCAAACCGGAGCCCGTCCGGATCGGTCAGGAACGTCGCATAATAGTCATCGGAATATTGCGGGTAGATGGCGGGCGCCGTGGCCTTTATGCCGGCCTCGCGCAGCAGATCATACAGCCGATCCACCGATGTGTTGTCGGCTACCTGAAGGCAGAGATGATGCAGTCCCGGCGCATAGGGGTCGTGCGGCACGTCATTCTTCGCCTGTCGTATGCTGATCTGCATGATACGGTTGAAGTAATGACGGTGCGGATCGCCTGCGATGCTCGTGTCGGCCTTGCGGAAATCGAGCCGCCCGAAAACAGTGTCGTAGAATTTCTCCGAATGGGCAAGGTCCTTCACCGTGAGATAAAGATGATCAAGGCCGATAACTTCGATCCGCTCCGCCAACAGACCACTTTCCAACTCAGGCATCTGCGCTCGACACCGGATTGCCGATAACGTGCAGGAATTCGCGCCGCGTGCTCGCGTCTTCGCGGAAGGCGCCCAGCATCATCGACGTGACCATGCTGACGCCCGTCTTGTGGACACCGCGTGTGGTCATGCATTGGTGGGAAGCCTCGATCACAACGGCGACGCCTTTGGGTTCGAGCACCGTCTGGATACAATGGGCGATCTGCGCGCTCATCTTCTCCTGCACCTGCAGGCGGCGCGCAAACGCGTCAACCACGCGGGCAAGCTTGGAAATGCCGACAACCTTATTCTTCGGCAGATAGCCCACATGCACACGCCCGATGATTGGTGCCAGGTGATGCTCGCAATGGGATTCGAAGCGGATATCCTTCAGCACGATCATCTCGTCATAGCCGTCGACTTCTTCGAAGGTGCGGGCGAGATAGGCTTGGGGGTCTTCCGCATAACCGGAAAACCAATCCTCGAACGCTCGTGCAACGCGCGCTGGCGTGTCGAGTAGACCCTCCCGATCGGGATCATCGCCCGCCCACAGCAGCAGCGTGCGGATGGCGCGCTCGGCTTCGAGACGCGAGGGGCGCGGGTCTTTGGGCGTGGGCTGGGCTGCGCACAACGTGTTGGGCTTCACAATATCGTTCATGGAAATGCCGCCTAGACTTTGAACGTGCAGTTTACGCGCAAAGGGCGGTTGGGGATCAACCCGGCACCGAGTAGGGTCAATGCACTTGGCGGCGTTCGTGCGGGCTCTCGAGCAGGAAAGCCGGAATTTCGGCCTCGAACGCCTCGCCCGCAAGTTTTTTCATTTGATAGCGCCCAGCCATGGTGCCCGATGCCGTCGGCAGCGGGCAGCCGCTCGTATATTCGAAGCTCTGCCCCGGCGCGAGCACGGGTTGCGCACCCACTACGCCCGGTCCGCGCACTTCCTGCACCCGGCCGGCGGCATCGGTGATATGCCAGTAGCGCGAGATCAGTTGCACTGTTTCCTGGCCGCGATTCTCAATCGTGATTGTGTAGGACCACAAATATTTTCCCTCGTCGGGCTCGGATTGGTCTTCGAGATAGGCGGGCTTTACCGCCACGCGGATGCCATGGGTGACGCGCTCGTAAAGCGGGCCGGAGATGCTGCGTTCAGAATTGGCGGTCATAAACCAATAATCGCGGTGTGCCGCCGGGTTTGCAAGCGGCACGCGCACTGGCGTTAACAGCTTAATTGCGCGGGGTCACCGTGACTTCGGTATTAACAGAATTGGCGATGAAACATTCTTCGTGGGACATATGGTGGAGCTGGTCGAGCGCTGCGCCATCCACGTTCGTGCCGGGGGCGAATTTGACGCGTGGAGAAAGCGTGACCCTCGCCATCCACAATTTTCCCTTGGTTCCTTTTTCCAGGAATCCCACCGCATCATCTTCGTAGGTGTCGACAGTCAGCCGTCTGCGAGCACAGATCGAGAGAAAGGTGAGCATGTGGCAACTCGAAAGTGACGCCACATAGGCATCTTCGGGATCGACGCGGTCGGCGTCGCCCTTGAAAGCGGGCGCTGAGGAAGCCGGCAGCACGATGTCGCCGTGCTTGAAGCGCATCTCGTGGGCGCGGTTATAGGTGTCGTAGGTGTAGTCAGCGCTGGTGCGTTTCCAGGCGATGGTGGCGTGATGCTCAGACATGGGACCTCCGTGGGACCATTATAGGGGATGATCCCGTCGCGAGCCGTGTCGGCCGCGCATGGCTGCTCAGAGCTGGGTGAGGGCCGCTTGGAGGTCTTCGCAGAGATCAGCCGGATCCTCGAGGCCCACGGAGAGCCGCATCATCCCATCGGAGATGCCGAGTTCCGCGCGCGCTTCAGGCTTCAGCTTGTTATGCGTGGTCGTCGCAGGATGGGTGATGAGGCTCTTAGTGTCGCCCAGATTGTTGGAGATGTCGATTAGATCAAGGGCATTCTCGAACTTAAATGCCTCCTTCTTGCCGCCGTCGATCTCGAACGTCACCACACCGCCGCCCCCTTCCATCTGCGCGCGCGCGAGATTGTGCTGGGGGTGGTCGTCGCGGAATGGATACAGTACCCGCTTGATCTTGGGTGTTTTGGCGAGAAAATCGGCGACCATCTGCGCATTGGCGCAATGAGCGCGCATCCGGATGTCGAGCGTCTCTAAACTCTTCAGATGGACCCAGGCGTTGAATGGGCTCATCGATGGTCCGGTGTTGCGCAGGAATATCTGAAGATGATCTTTCAAGAAATCCTGTTTGCACAGAATGACGCCGCCCAAGCAGCGGCCCTGTCCGTCGATATATTTGGTCGAGGAATGCACCACGATATGCGCGCCGAATTCCATCGGACGTTGCAAGGCTGGGCTTGCGAACGCGTTGTCCACCACGAGCAATCCGCCTGCTTTTTCCGCGATCTTGGCGATCGCCTTTATGTCGCAGATAGCGAGCGTTGGATTGGCGGGAGTTTCGAGGAACAGCATTTTTGTTTCGGGGCGCACCGCGTCTTGCCATTGTGCAATGTCGCAGCCGTCAACCAGAGTATTGGTGATGCCGAAGCGCGGCAGGATCGCTTCGATTACATGGCGGCAGGCGCCGAACATCGCCTTGGCGCCGATCACATGGTCGCCAGATCTGAGCGCGCTCAGCAACGTCGCCGTCACCGCGGCCATGCCGCTTGCGGTCGCGCGTGCAACCGGCGCGCCTTCGAGGGCTGCCATGCGCTGTTCGAACATGGAGACCGTGGGGTTGCCGAAGCGGGTGTATTGATAGCCTTCGGCTTCGCCTTTGAAGCGGGCTTCGGCTTCTTCGGCGGTCTCGTAGGCGTAGCCCGAGGTTAGGAACAAGGCTTCCGCCGTTTCCTGAAACGATGTGCGCATCTGACCGCCGCGCACGGCGTTCGTGCGGGGGCGCCATTTGCCGGGTTTTTTGTGCGTGGCCATGGCTTGCGTCATGCCGCCTTGCCCGTTTGGGGTCAAGCCGCCTATCGTCGCGCGTTCCTCCGAAGGTCGCAAAAACACATGAAAACCGTCGGCCCTCATTCGGCGCTGATCTATGTGATGGTCATGGTCTCGGCTTCCGATGGCGTGATGAGCGAGCGCGAACTCAAGACCATCGGCCAACTCATCAAGACGCTGCCGATCTTCCGCGATTTCGAGGAACACGGGCTCGCGGGCGTGGCGCGAGACTGCACCGCCATGCTGCAGGGGCCCGAGGGTCTTGGCACGGTACTGGATCTGGTGAAGGCGGCGTTGCCCACGCATCTGCGCGAAACTGCCTATTGGCTGGCGCTCGAAGTGGCGCTCGCCGACAGCCGCATCATGTTGGAGGAAATCCGCGTTGTCGAAACGCTCCGCCGTGATCTGGGGTTGGACCGGCTGACCGCCGTCGCCATCGAGCGCGGCGCGCGCGCGCGCTATCAGGTGGCCTGAAAGACGTTGAAACGGCTCTTCCTCTTGCGTCACGCCAAGGCTGTTGCGGGCGATGCTGACGGCGAGGATTTCGCGCGCGAATTAGCGCCGCGCGGGCACGAAGATGCAGCCCGTATGGGCGAAATTTTGCGCAAGCGGGGTTCTCTGCCCGATCTGGTGCTGTGCTCGGCGGCCAGGCGCACGCTTGAGACCTGGGGCGACGTTTCGCGCGCCTTCAGCAAACCGCCCAAGATCGAACTCGTGGACACGCTTTATCTGGCACCGGCGTCCACGATCCTTGCCTTATTGCGCGCCGCCCCCGGTAGGGCGGAACGGCTGTTGGTGATCGGGCACAATCCTGGGCTTGAAACCCTGGCGCTCCACCTGGTGCGCAAGCCGAAGGGCGCTGAGGCAAGGGAGCATGTACGCGCGATGGCGAACGAATTTCCCACCTGCACGCTCGCGGTGTTCGATTTCGCCGTAAGCGCATGGAAGGACATCGCAGCGGGCGAGGGGACGCTTGCAGATTTCATCCGGCCGAAAGACCTGAAAGCACGTTAACGCGCGGTGCTGCGCTCGACGACAGCCAGCCGCTTCCACGCAAAAGCGGCTTCGGGTACGGGATCGCCCATCATCCGCACCGTGCGTTCGGCGACCAGCCGCCCGCCCAGCCGCTCATAGAAATATCGCGCCGGATTCTTGGCATGCGCCCAGACGATGCAGGACGAAAAGTCCTTGCGCCGCAATTCGGCAAACGCGCCCGCAAGCAGGGCGCGGCCTACGCCCTGTCCATAAAAGGACGGATCAACATAGAGCGTGTAAACCTCGCCATCGAGGCCCAAGCCTGGGTCGCGCGCCAAGCCGAAGCTCGTCATGCCGACGACACCATGACGCTCGTGCCGCGCTACGAACACGGCCTCATGGGCGGCAATGGCGGCGCGCCAACGCGCGGTCTGACCCGTTAACGTCATGGCGCACAGCAGCGCGGTCGGGAGCACGCCTGGATAGGCGTCATGCCAGGAACTAATATAGATGCGCGCGATCTCCGCTGCGTCATCGCTGCGGGCTGGGGCGACCTTTATGGTGAACGCGCTCACAGGACGAGCTTGCCGTCCCATCTGTCGCGCGGCAAGCAAAAACAAGTGCGGCGCCCGAAGGCGCCGCAGGTAAGTTGCAACCGTGATTTGTTGTCAGATCCTGCGACGGCGGCGGCGCGCCATGCCCAGACCAGCCAGACCCGCGCCGAACAGGCTCAGCGTGACCGGCTCAGGAGACGGAACAGTCCGCGGAATTGCCTGGTTGTACGCCACGTCGTCGAATTCGAAGGCGTATTGGGTACTGGTGAACACCACGCGATCAAAGCCGGTGTTCGACATGAAGTTGACATAGAGCGTGCCGTTCACGCCTTGGTCGCCATTTGCGCCAGCGAGAATGTCGCCGCCTGTGAACGACTGAAGCTCGGTGGCTCCATTATAGAACGCGATCGTGTTGTACGTGTCGACCGAGCCCCACAGCACGCCGAGATACAACTCGCTCGTGTTGAAGTCGAGTTCAACCGACCCGATGCCCGTGCTCAGATAGGTCGTTGTGTCCGCACCGGTCGTCTGGCTGCCGAAGCCGTCGCCGTTGTTGCCAGACAGGTAGGGCGGCGCATAGAAGCCGCCGGCCGCGCCGGCGACAGGCTGGCTCGTGCCACCGGTGAACTTCACAGTCAGCGCGCCGATCGTCACGTCGCTCGTGTTGCCGGGCGTCAGCGTGTCGAAATTCTGGTGAACGACGCCCGTCGGCGCACCGCCGACGCTGGCGCTCTGCGTGATCGTTGCGGCGGACGCATTGGTTAAGACGAAGCCACCGATAAGCGCTGCAACAGACGCTGCCGCCTTCAAACTGTAATTACGCATTTACACAACTCCACTTTACACGACACCTTCAATGCATACGAGCAGAAAGCGTGCCAGCACGAATTGCGTAGTCGAATCAGTGGGTCGAAAACGGGTGTGGTTAATCCGTGTAAGGAGCGACTACGAATTAACGCTATTGCGTCGATATTAGCTTGGTGGTCAATACAGGTTGAGCTTTTGCGATGCGGCGGCGCTGGTAACCTTGCCGCAACGTGTCGGCTCTGGCGATCGTCTGTTGCAAGGTTTCTACTTCAAGGCCTTTGTTGCCGGGCTGTAGCACCTTGCCCATTGTGTTTGCCGCTTTTGGCGTCGTGAAGGCACAGTTTGGTCGCTTTCACTGAGTCACTTCGTTTTGCTTGACAACATGCGCCTTGATTTTTGCGCGACAGCCCACAATCGTGGGTCACGATGCGCAAAGGCTGATGAAACGCGCCCCAGACGCCGTTTCTCACCTCGCGCCAAGCGAGGTGAAGGCCGCCGATCAAACGGGCCTGTTTCGACGTCGATCCTCAAGGCGTCCTTGCCGGAACAGAAATGGGACCGATCGGTTGCAACGGCCGTTTGTACCTGCGTCGAAGTCCGCGATCTGCGCCAATTTGACTGCGCGCCGGGGTTGCAAAGGCCGTTTTCGTCTCTTCTTCAAAAATACCGGAAAACTGCACCAAGCTTTCGACGTGATGACCATTCCCTGCGTCGGCATCGTTTTGGACGTGGCTTGTATCAGGTCTTCATCACCGCCGCGGCCCATGGAGAGAAGATGGACGCGACCTTCGCTCGCCTGCGCCGCCGTCAGGCACCCGGAGATCGGTTTTGCCCGCATTGCGGTTTAGCGCCGGCGAAAGATTAAGAGTGGCCGTTGTTTGCGATTTCAATCCCGGGTCCGGCAAAGCCCACCTATATATTAAAGTGCTCACACCCAGCCAGGCACCGCAGGGGCTCGACAGACGCCTGCTACGTGAGCGTGGGCGGGCTGACTGCTGCAAACGCGGTCGCCGCCCAGACCATCATAAATAGGAGGGTCAAAAAGAGAAGCGCAACAAAGGAATCCGCCGCGACCGCGCTTTTGCTGCGCACCGCAGGCCCGGACTGGAAAATGCGCATCTCAATCTCCCTCGTACACGAATGTGACCGAGAAGGCTCTGCTCCGATTGTGGCAAACGCTGCGCGCGATCATGGCCAAGCAAGGCTGCAAACGTGACCTGATTGTGGCGCAAAATCCGTAGGATACGCCGATCTGGCGCTTTGGAAGAACGCCGAACGGCGTTACACTACGATTCGTCGACCGCTTTCCGCTGTCATGGGGCTGGCGACATGCAAGCAATAGGGTGGTGACGGGGAAGGCACGGCTGCGCAAACGATGCGCAGGTGGGCTGTGTTTGTATGTTCGGGATGGGAACTTTTCGGTTCAAGTCCCGTTCATTTTGAGGATTTTATTTTTTCAGAACCATGACTGTGGTGACTCTTAAAAGTTCGAGCGAGGAGTACAATCTCTAGACAACAATGCTGTGCGGTGCACGAAGGAGCGAGATTGATGAGTACGCTTGACGTCTTCGACATCTTCACCCGCGATTACGCGCGCGAGCGCTTCGAGACGATGAGCTTGCGCGATTGGCTGCTGGCGGCGCGCGACGACAAGATGCTTTACGCGACGCCCTGCCGAACGCATGGTCGCCGCGATCGGCGAGCCGGAGCTGATCGACACCGCGCAGGATTCGCGACTCGAGCCGGATCTTCTTCAATCGCACGATCAAACGTTATCGCGCCTTCGAAGGTTTCTACGGCATGGAAGACACGATCGAGCGGATCGTGGGTTACTTCAAACATGCCGCCCAGGGTCTCGAAGAAAAGCGGCAGATTCTCTACCTGCTCGGCCCTGTCGGCGGCGGCAAATCCTCGCTCGCCGAGCGGCTCAAGGATCTGATGGAGAAGCATCCGATCTATGTGCTGAAGGCGGGCGACGAAATCAGTCCCGTGTTCGAATCGCCGCTTGGACTTTTCCGTTCCGGCCGAGCTGGGTGATCGCTTGCTCGACAAGTACGGCATCGAGAAATCACCGCCTGGCCGGCGTGATGAGCCCATGGGCGGTCAAGCGGCTCGACGAATTCGGCGGCGATATTTCGAAATTCGAAGTGGCGCGCTTCTTTCCCTCCAAGCTGCGCCAGATCGCGATCGCCAAGACCGAGCCGGGCGACGAGAACAACCAGGATATCTCCTCGCTCGTCGGCAAGGTCGATATCCGCAAGCTCGAACATTTCAGCCAGAACGATCCCGATGCCTATTCCTTCTCCGGCGGGTTGTGCCGCGCCAATCAGGGTCTTCTCGAATTCGTCGAAATGTTCAAGGCGCCGATCAAGGTGCTGCATCCGCTGCTGACCGCGACGCAGGAAGGCAACTACATCGGCACGGAAACGCTGGGCCCGATCCCGTTCAACGGCATCATTCTGGCGCATTCCAACGAAGCCGAATGGCAGTTGTTCAAGGCCAACAAGAACAACGAAGCATTCCTCGACCGCATCTGCGTCGTGACCGTGCCCTATTGTCTGCGCGTGACCGAAGAAACGCAGATCTACAAGAAGCTGCTGAGCGGCAGCAAGCTTGGACGACGCGCCCTGCGCGCCCGAAACGCTTGAAATGCTCGCCAAGTTCTGCGTCATGACGCGGCTCAAGGAGCACGAGAACTCCAATCTCACCTCCAAGATGCGCGTCTATGACGGCGAGAAGCTGAAGGACACCGATCCGAAGGCCAAGACGCTTGCAGGAATACAAGGACGCAGCTGGCGTCGACGAAGGCATGACCGGCATCTCTACGCGCTTCGCCTACAAGATCGCTGTCGGAGACGTTCAACTACGATGTGACCGAAGTCGCTGCCGATCCGGTGCATCTGATGTATGTGCTCGAACAGGCGATCAAGCGCGAGCAATTCGCCCGACGAGATCGAGAAGAAATATCTCGAATTCATCAAGGCGGAACTGGCGCCGCGCTATGCCGAATTCATCGGCAAGGAAATCCAGAAGGCCTATCTCGAATCCTACGGCGAGTACGGCCAGAACCTTTTCGACCGCTACATCGCCTATGCCGATGCCTGGATCGAGGATCAGGACTACAAGGACGCCGACACCGGCCAACTGCTTGATCGCGCGGCGCTCGACAACGAACTGTCCAAGATCGAAAAGCCGGCAGGCATCGCCAACCCGAAGGACTTCCGCAACGAGGTCGTGAAGTTCGCGCTGCGCTACCGCGCCCAGAACGACGGCAAGAATCCGGCCTGGACCGCGTATGAGAAAATCCGCAGCGTGATCGAGAAGCGGATGTTCACGCAGGTCGAAGACCTGCTGCCGGTCATCAGCTTCGAGTCGAAGAAGGATCACGACACCGAGACCAAGCACAACGAGTTCGTCAAACGCATGCTCGCGCGCGGTTACACGCCGCGTCAGGTGCGCCGGCTTGTCGAATGGTACATGCGCGTCAACAAGGCGGGGTAGACGCGGATGTGCGCGACTCCTGCGCCGGTTGCCACGCACCCACTGCGCGTCAGCGCGTCGAGACTTCATCGGCTGGGTGGCCGGTTTCGCGGACCACGCAGACTCGACGGTCAATGACCTACTTCATCGACCGCCGTCTCAATCCAAAAGGCAAAAGCCTTGCCAACCGGCAGCGCTTTCTGCGCCGCGCGCGCGCGCAAATTCGCGAAGCGGTGCAGAAATCGCTGAAGGACGCGGCCGTCGCCGATATCGGCAAGGAACGCAAGATCAAGATCTCGACCAAGGGCACGCAGGAGCCGCGCTTCCGGCTCGATCCGAAAGCTCCGGCGGCGAGCAGGATTTCGTGCTGCCCGGCAACAAGGAATTCATGCCCGGCGACGAGATCAAGAAGCCGCCCACGGGCGAGGGCGGCGGCGCGCGGCAAGCAGGCGTCGGATTCCGGCGAAGGCGAAGACGATTTCGAATTCACGATGACGCAGGACGAAGTGCTCGACATCTTCTTCGAGGACCTCGAACTTCCCAATCTCGTGCGCACCACGCTGAAGGAAACGCCGAGCAACACCTGGAAGCGCGCCGGCATCACCACGTCCGGCTCGCCGACGCCAGATCAATCTCATGCGCACCATGCGCAATTCCTATGGCCGCAGGCTGGCGCTCAAGCGTCCGCGCCCTGCGCGACATCGCGGCGCTGGAAGCCGAGCTCGAAGCGCTGGAGCGCGAAGACCCGCAGACAGAAGAAACGCGACGCGAAGATCGTCGCGCTCAAGGAAGAACTCGCCAAAGCCAATTCGCAAGCGCAAATGGGTCGCCTTCGTCGATCCGATCGACGTGCGCTTCAACGCCTTCACCGAACAGCCGGTGCCGACGAGCCAGGCCGTGATGTTCTGCCTGATGGACGTGTCGGGTTCGATGGGCGAGCGCGAAAAAGATCTCGCCAAGCGCTTCTACATGCTGCTGCATCTGTTCCTGAAGCGGCGCTACGAGAAAGTCGATATCGTCTTCATCCGCCACACCCACGACGCGCAGGAAGTGGACGAGCAGGAATTCTTCTATTCGCGCCAGTCCGGCGGCACGATCGTCTCGACCGCGCTCGACAAGATGCTGGAAATCCAGAAAGAGCGCTATGCGACCGCCGACTGGAATATCTATGCGGCGCAGGCCTCCGACGGCTATACGCAATCGGGCGACGCGCGGCGTTGCGTGGAGATGCTCAACGGCGATATCATGCCGCTGTGCCAGTACTACGCCTATATCGAAATCCTCGACGAGCGCGAGATGGAAGTGTTCGCGAGCGAGGATTCCGGCGCCGAACTGTGGCGCGCCTATCGCACGGTCGCCGAGTTGTGGCCCAATTTCGCGACCAAGCGCATCTCGAAACCGGCCGACATTTTCCCGGTGTTTCAGCGAGCTGTTCAAGAAAACCGAAGGTGCGAGATGAGCGGCTCTTATTGGCTCCACAAAGGGGCGATGAAGAGACAACGCCTCTGTTCACCGAAGCGGAATGGGACTTTCGCGACGCTCGATCGCACCTATCAAGGCGATCGAGGACATCGCGCTCAACGAACTTGAAGCTCGACGTCTATCCCAACCAGATCGAGGTCATTTCCGTCCGAACAGATGCTGGACGCCTATTCCTCGCTCGGCATGCCGCTGATGTACAATCACTGGAGCTTCGGAAAGCTGTTCGCGCGCGAGGAACGATGTATCGCGCGGGCTATTCGGCGCTCGCCTATGAGATCGTCATCAACTCCAATCCGTGCATTTCCTATCTGCTCGAAGAAAACACGATGACGATGCAGGCGCTGGTCATCGCGCATGCGGCATTCGGGCACAATCATTTCTTCAAGAACAATTATCTGTTCCGGCAATGGACGAACGCGGAGGGCATTCTCGATTATCTCGCCTTTGCCAAGCGCTACATCGCGGCCTGCGAGGAACGCCATGGACGCGACGAGGTGGAGGCCATCCTCGACTCCGCGCACGCGATGATGGATCAGGGTGTGTTCCGCTACCGCCGCCCGCCGCGGCCTTCGAAAGAGCGCGCAGCTGGAAAAACAACGCCGGCGCGCAGAATACGAGGAAGAGGTCTATAACGAACTGTGGCGCACGTTGCCCGCTGGAATCGAGCCGCCTGCGACACCCGCGTCGCCCGATCCGGAAGATGAGGGCGGACCAGACATGAAGTTGCCGGAGGAGAATCTTCTTTACTTTCTCGAGAAAAATTCGCCCTCGTTGAAGCCATGGCAGCGCGAAACATTGCGCATCGTGCGCAATCTGGCGCAATATTTCTATCCGCAGCGTCAGACTAAGGTGATGAACGAAGGCTGCGCCACCTTCGTCCATTTCACGATCATGAACATGTTGTTACGATCGTGGCCTCATCAGCGAGGGTTCGATTTTTGAATTCCTGCATAGCCACACGAGTGTGATCTTCCAGCCGGAGTTCGATGACAGGCGTTATTACGGTATCAACCCCTATGCACTGGGTTACGCGATGATGACCGACATCAGGCGCATCTGCGAAAATCCCACCGGGGAAGACCGCGATTGGTTTCCGCACATCGCAGGCACCGGCGATTTCATGGCGGCGTTGAAGGAAGCCTGGGCGAATTACCGCGATGAAAGTTTCATCGAGCAATTCCTGTCACCCAAGGTGATGCGCGATTTCCGACTGTTCGGACTGCACGACAAGGCGAACGACGCGGCCTACAAAGTATCCGCCATTCACAACGAATCCGGTTATCGCAAAGTTCGCTCGACCTTGGCGCGCCAATATGACGTCGGCACGGTGGATCCGAATATTCAGGTTGTGGGCGCCAATCTACGCGGTAACCGAAAGCTGTTGCTCGAACACCGGATGCATCGCGGCATCCCGCTGCAATACAATGCCAAGGAATTGGTCAAGACGCATATCGAACGGCTCTGGGGCCACGATGTCGAACTGGCCGAAGTGGCTGGCGAATAAACCCGTCTCTGTCGCCCAGCTCCAAAACATAGCCGCGCGAAGTGCAACCGGCTGGCGAAAAATTGCACGCCAAATCGAAGATTCTCAATCGTGCTCTAGGTTGTCGCCAGAACGATGAAGCTTGCCACCGCGCCGATGAACAGCACGATTGCGCCAAACAGCACGACAAGATCGAGCGCTTGCCCGCCGAAATCATGTTCTTCCTCATGATGTGCATGAATCATTGCCATATCGGCCTCCATACAAAAGCCGGTTCTGCGATCATCAAGGCTCGCCTAACCGGCACACCCGTGAGCTGACATGAAGATTATACAACAAAGTGGCCGGGAAGGAATCCAAAATCTGGTGGGCGGCTATCCCGGACAGTTTTGGGGTTAATCGAAAATGTCCAGGAACATCGCATTCAACGCATGGTCCTTACGAGGGCCTGGCAAGAGCAAGCTGGTCACCGTGATCGCCCCAGTTTCCTCAACATCTGCTTCTCCTCAATTGCTGGCCCGACGCTGTGATGGCCGATGTCTTGTTGGTCACGGGTGACAGATAGATGCCCTTTGCTGCGCCGCAGCGAACGGCCGCCTTGCGGTCGCGGGATATGTTGAAACCTTAGAGAAAACGCCGCTAGCGACGGCGAAAGCCCGGCTTTTGCGCCGCTTTTCCGGGAAGCGCGGTTATGCAACGATTTGCGCAAGAAACAGGAGAGCAGAATGGCAAGGCGCGAGATCGAAACTGGCACGCGGGATTTGTTGGGAGAAGTTAACGACGGCGTCGCACTTCTGACCATGAACCGTCCCGAGCGGCGCAACGCGTTGTCTGCGGAGATGCTGAGCGCGCTCGCCGAAGCATTGCGTGCTTGCGAAACCGACACGGACGTAGCCTGTGTGGTTCTGACCGGCGCGGGTGGCGCGTTCTGCGCCGGCGGCGACGTCAAAGCCATGGCCCAGGACACGGACAGCGGTTCCTCCGACGTGTTCGATCTCGATAGCCGCATCCATCGTCAGCGCATCAGCCAGCGTGAAACCTCAGGGCGCTTGCACAAGATGCCCAAGCCGACGATTGCGGCGCTGCCGGGTGCGGCGGCGGGCGCTGGCTTTGGATTGGCGCTCGCGTGCGATCTGCGTATCGCGGCGGAAAACGCTGTGATGACGACAGCGTTCATGCGGGTCGGCTTCTCCGGCGATTACGGCGGCACCTATTTCCTCTCGCAACTCGTAGGCACGGCGAAGGCGCGAGAACTTTATTTCCTCTCCGAGCGCGTCGACATGAAGGAGGCGTTGCGTCTGGGCCTGGTCAATTGGATCGTTCCCGCCGACCAGCTGATGGACAAGACGATGCAGATTGCGCGCCGTATCGCGCTCGGCCCGCGCGTGGCCTATCGCTATATGAAAGAAAATCTCAATCGCGCCGCGGCAGGCGAGGTCGATGACTGTCTCGATCTTGAAGCCACGCATCACATCCACACCGGTCTTACCGAAGATCACAAGGAAGCTGCACGCGCCTTCGTCGAGAAGCGTGAGCCGAAATTCAGCGGCCGCTGACGCGGTTTTCGCGGCAAAAGGGCAACGGCGGTGCAATTTGCGTTTGCCGTGAGGCGGCACGCACCGATTCCGTTTCGGAAACGCGGCGCCTATCGTTTAGGTTTTCGGCGGTCTGGCATCTTCGGGCAAAATGGAAGCAATTGATCTTTCCAATACGGCGCTGCTTCTGGGAGCGGGGCTCATCGTGGCGGGCATTCTGTCGAGCCTGATTGCCACGAGGTTTGGTGCACCCATTTTGCTGATGTTCCTCGCCGTTGGCATGTTGGCAGGCGAAGATGGCCCCGGTGGATTGCGGTTTTCCGATTACCAACTCACCTACTTGATCGGATCGCTGGCACTGGCCGTGATCCTGTTCGACGGCGGCTTACGCACACGCTTTCTGCATGTGCGTTCGGCGGTGGCACCCGCGACGGTGCTGGCGACCCTTGGCGTTCTCATCACTGCGGCATTGACAGGTGCACTGGGGGCATGGGCCCTGTCGCTCGGCGCGCAGCAGGGATTTTTGATCGGCGCGGTGGTGGCCTCGACAGATGCAGCGGCGGTGTTTTTCCTCTTGCGCAGCGGCGGCTTGCAACTGCGCTCGCGCGTGGGCGCGCTGCTCGAGTTGGAATTGAGCGTCAATGATCCCGTCGCGGTCTTTCTCACTGTGGCGGCGGTTGGCATGATTGCGGCTGACAGGTCCGGTCAATCATTTACGCATGTACTCATTGATCTAGGCCGTGAGGCAGCACTCGGCGCACTGATCGGATTGGCGGGCGGTTATGGTCTTGTGATGTTGCTCAATCGCGTGCAATTGCCTGGCGGCTTGCCGCCGCTTCTGGCGGTGTCGGGGGGCGTGCTCGTGTTCGGATTGGCGGCCAAGGCGGGCGGTTCGGGATTTCTTGCGGCCTATGTCGCGGGGCTCGTGCTCGGCAACAGGCCGGTGCGAGCATTTGCGGGAATCCTGAGCCTGCACGATGCGGTAACATGGCTCGCCCAAATCATCATGTTTCTTGCGTTGGGTTTGCTGGTTTCGCCGCATCAGATGGTTGCAGTCGCGCTGCCGGGCCTGGTCATCGCGTTGTTTCTCATTTTCATCGCGCGGCCCATCGCGGTTTGGTTTTGCCTTTGGCCGTTCGGATTCACCGGCAGGGAAAGGCTTTTCGTGAGCTGGGTTGGATTGCGCGGCGCGGTAAGTATTTTTCTTGCCTCGATCCCCACCTTGTCCGGGCTTCCGGACAGCCATATCTACTTCAACGTCGCGTTCTTCGTGGTGATCGTGTCGCTGTCCTTGCAAGGCTGGACGATCAAGTCTGTCGCGCGGCGATTGGGGCAGGCTCTGCCGCGCACGACCTATCCCATCACGCGCACCGAAGTCGATCTGCCCGGCCAGCTCAATGTGGAGATGATCGGCTATCCGGTGGGTGGGGAAAGCCGCGTGCTGTCGATGACCCGGCTGCCGGAATGGGCGCGGCTCACGCTGATCGTGCGCGACGGCCATATTCTCGAACCGACCGCAGCGGGCGCGCTGAAGCCCGGTGACTACGCCTATCTGCTGGCGCCGGAATTGAAGGCGCACAGCCTCGACAGCATTTTCGCGCCGGCCACGGAACGGCGCGGGCTGGCGCTCGAAGGCGAGTTCGCCATCCGCGGCGACGCCCCTATCGGTAAGATCGACGAGTTTTATGGATTGGGCGCGAGCGTGGGCCAGCGCATGCGCACTGTGACCGAATTGTTCGCAGAGCATTTCGACAAGGCACCAGAAATTGGCGACAGCCTGCAGATCGGCGCGGCGCAATTGATCGTGCGCGAAATGGCGGGCGATGATGTGTACATGGCCGCGCTTCAACTCGAAGCTGCGCAGGAAATTGCGCTGGCCCAGCGCTGGCGTAACATCGCGCGGCGCCTGACGGGGCGCACAACTGTGTGAGCCAATCTCTTGCCTACGGCGCGACGGGCTTGTCTTGTAAGCGCGCGACCAGTTTTGCGGTCTGCTCATTGCCCATCGTGTAGTGTTGGGCGCCCGTGTAATCGTTGATCTTGTCCCAGTTGGCAGCGACAGTGTCGGCATCGGCGCCGTGGCCGAGATTGATGCCGTTGGTTTCCACCAGATGGGCGGCCGAGAAAATACCCGCACCCGCTGTCAGGATTGTGCCGGTGGGGGCGTCTTCGCTGGCCAGATACACAACGCCCGGCGTGACATATTCCGGCTTCAGCATGTCGAGCATTTGCGGTGGCATGAGATTCTCGGTCATGCGCGTGGCGGCCACGGGGCAAATCGCATTGACCTTGATGTTGTCCTTTGCACCTTCGAGCTTCAGCGTGTTCATGAAGCCCACGAGGCTGAGCTTGGCTGCGCCATAATTGGTCTGGCCGAAATTGCCATAAAGGCCTGTCGATGACGTGGTCACAACGATGCGACCATATTGCTGGTCGCGCATGATCTGCCACGCCGCTTTGATAGGCTTGACTGAACCCATGACGTGAACGTTCATCACGACCTCGAAATCTTTGATCTCCATCTTAGAGAAGCTCTTGTCACGCAGGATTCCGGCATTGGCGATCATTACGTCGATGCGACCGAATTCCTTCATTGTCTGGTCGATGAGATGGGCCACGCCCGCGTCGTCTGTGACGGACGCTCCGTTGGCGATGGCCTGGCCGCCGCCCGCCTTGATCTCTTCGACGACTTTCTGGGCCGCTTCCGAGGAACCGCCCGACCCGTCGACCGAGCCGCCGAGGTCGTTGATCACCACCTTTGCGCCGCGCTTGGCGAATTGCAGCGCATGGGCTCGGCCAAGGCCGCCGCCTGCGCCTGTGACGATGACAACTTTGCCGTCGAAGCGAATGGTCATGACAAGCTCCTTCCTGACAGTCTGTAAATTGGCGCGAGTGATGGCTGATGGTCGGGGGGCGGGTCAAGCGCCAGCGGCGGTTTTAAGGCCTCGCCGTGATAAGCCGCCGCAGCCGGGCATTGGCGGGACGCTCGATATATACAGTTAGAAGGGCGCCCAGGCCGATGGCGGCCAGGATCAGAAGGCCCGCTTCGGCCCCTTGCCCCACGCTGCCCCACGTCCCCAACGTCCGCCATTCGGGCGGGTAGTATTGGCGCAGCGTCCGCAGTCCTTGGATCAGCGGGAACTGCACCAGATAGATCGCATAGGACCACTCGCCGAGTCGGATCAGCGGCTCGGTTTGGAAGACGCGCGCGACCAAGCCACGGTCGAAGGCGAGCACGAAGATCAGCGCCATTTCGAGGGCCGCCACCAGCGCGTCATTGCCGGTGCGGGGCGGTCCGCCGAAATAGATCGCAACGACGAGCGCTCCCACAATGACGATCTGCGCGGCGCTGATAAGGCGGGTGTCAAGGCGTGCATGCAGAGTGCGATGGATAACCGCCATCCCAGCACCGGCCGCAAACCCAGCCATACCGCGCAAGACGCTGTCGTGAAAGGTGATGTCGAGGCCTGTGCCGGACGTCTGCGCCAACGCCGCAAGCCCCGCCACCCCTGCTGCGATCAGCAAAAGCCCGCGCCGCATACCGCCGCGCGCGGTGAAGGCCATGAGCGGGAAGAAAATGCAAAGCAGGAATTCCACGCTGACAAACCAGGCCGGCGCATTCCACGACAGAGTAGCAAACAGATTCCACGCCTGTACGAGAAAAAGATTTGCGATGAACGTCTGCCAGTTCACAACGGGGTGATAGGGCAGGTCGAAGATCGAAGCGTGCCCCGTGACAGGCGCGATGGCGCGTGTGAAGACGACGAGCCCGAGCAGAAGCAGCAACGTCGCCAGATGCAGGGGATAAAGGCGCGCAAGCCGCGTACTCAGGAAAGCGAGATAGCTGCGTCGCTGCAGCAGTATAGCCGAGCGCGCGCCATAAACATGGATCAGAATGAAACCCGATAGCGCGAAGAAGAACTCGACCCAGAGATAGCCCTTGCCGATGAACAGATCGATCACGGGTAGCCCGAAATAGCCGCGCTGTTCGCAGAAGTGAAACAGCACCAGCACCAGCGGCGGCAGAGCCCGCGCCCCCGAGAGCGCATGAATTTCGATAGGGCGCGTCCGGGTTGCCGACATCTTTCCCCCCAACCCCGCTGTCATGATCCGCAGCAGCGGATCAACAGTTGAAGCCGCTTCGGATGGGTAAGGCAATGCTATAGCTTTGTTTCGGAAACAAGGCAGGCGCTCCTTGTCATGGCCCGCAATCGCAGACCATGACAAGGTTGGGTCGGTTGGGGCTGGGGCTTTTCCATGTGGCTGCATCTGCAATCGGCGCTGGGGGTTGCGGTCATCCTCTTGCTGGCGTGGGCGGGATCTGAAAACCGCCGCGCCTTTCCTGTGCGCACGGTTGCGGTCGGGCTGGGGCTACAGGTGGGATTGGCGTTTGTGTTGTTGAAGGTGCCGATGGCCCGCAATGTACTGTTCTCGCTCAATGGCGCGGTCGATGCATTGATGGAGGCGACACGGGCGGGCACTTCTTTCGTATTCGGATTCGTGGGCGGAGGCAGTGTCCCGTTCTCCACCACCAACCCCAAAGCGCTGGGAAGTTTCGCCTTTCAAATACTGCCGCTGGTGATCGTGATCTCGGCGCTGGCCGCCTTGCTATGGCATTGGCGCATCCTGCCGGTGGTCGTGCGCAGTTTTGCCTTTGCGCTACGCAAGCTCATGGGCATCGGCGGTGCCGTGGGATTGGGCTCCGCGGCGACGTTTTTCCTCGGCATGATCGAGGCGCCGCTTCTGATCCGACCGTATCTGCCGACACTTTCGCGATCGGAATTGTTCGTGCTGTTCACGGTTGGATTGGCTACCGTAGCCGGCACGGTGTTCGTGCTCTATGCGAGCATTCTGCAACCCGTCGTGCCCGGTGCGCTCGGGCATGTTCTGGTGGCGTCGCTGCTTTCTTTGCCAGCAGGGATCTTGATCGCGCGCATCATGGTGCCGGGCGCTGAAGATACCGAGGCCGATACGGCGATGGCCTTCCACTATCGGTCGAGCATGGATGCGATCGCTCGCGGCACGGCGGACGGATTGCAGCTTTGGCTCGGTATCGTGGCGATGCTGCTGGTGATGGTGACGCTGGTGGCGCTTGCCGACATCATCTTGAAGCATCTGCCCGACGCATGGGGTTCTCCTCTCACAGTCGAGCGTATTTTCGGCTGGATTTTTGCGCCTATCGTTTGGCTTTATGGCGTACCGTGGGACAAGTCGGCGACGGCGGGTGCGCTGATGGGTGATAAAACTATTCTCAATGAATTCGTTGCCTATTTGAAACTCGCTGCGTTGCCCAAGGATGCTCTTGATCCGCGTTCACGGCTTATCATGCTCTATGCGATGTGCGGTTTTGCAAATTTCGGATCGGTGGGCATTCTGATCGCTGGCGTCGGCGGCTTGGCGCCGGAGCGGCGGGGCGAGATCGTGCCACTGGCCTTGCGCGCACTGCTGTCGGGCACGATGGCAAGCGGGTTGACCGGTGCTGTTATAGGATTATTGCCTTTTTCATAATCTGAGCTGCTATCCCGATCGAACGCAACCAAGCAGTGTGAACGCCGGGAACCAAAGGTAGAGGTGTTCCGGTGGCACCAGGTCACGGTTGTGTTGGGTTCGCAATGAGGAGCTATGGTTTGGGCGACAACGAAAATGCGTCCGCCAGTAATTCATAAGACCGCAGGCGCGAGGCATAATCGTAAGTGATGGTCACCACCACAAGTTCCTCTGCACCGTGAGCGTCGGCTAGGGTTAGCAGCTTTCTGCGCACCTGTTCCTTGGTGCCGACCACAGAGCGCTTTTCGACCGATCTGAGGATCGCTCGTTCTTGCTCCGTATACGGATAATCAAGCACCTCTTCCGGCGGTGCAAACAAAATCGGACGGTTGGTAAGAAGGCGCACGACCCACAGATTGCGCGAGGCAGAAAGGCGCCACGCTTCCTCTTCGGTTTGGGCCACCAGCGCCGCCACACCGAGCGAGATCCGCGGACGTTCACACCATGAGCTTGGTTTGAATCGTCGGCGATATTCGGCGCAGGCTTCTTCGCTGGCGTCGGCGTTGATGAAATAGGCGTGGCTAAAGGGCAGGCCAAGTTCCCCCGCGTAGACAGCACTGTGTATCCCCGATCCCAGCAGCCACATTTCCGGGCGGGTCGGGCCTGCGGGCATGGCGTGGATGCCACGATAAGGGTGATCGTCGGGCATCGGCGCAATGCCCGACGCGTCGTCGAGAAATTGCTTAAGCAGATGTACCTGACTGGCAAAGGCATCGATGCCCCAGCCCTGCGGGCCGGCCTGCAAGGCCTGAGCGGTGCGCTGGTCGCCGCCCGGCGCGCGGCCGAGGCCGAGGTCAATTCGGCCGGGGGTCAGCACCTCCAGCATCCGAAACTGTTCGGCCACTTTGAGGGGGCTGTAATGGGTGAGCATCACCCCGCCGGAGCCGACCCGAATGGTTTTGGTTTCAGCCGCTACCCGGCCGATCAGGATTTCGGGGGCGGACCCGGCGAAGGAGTGGGTGTTATGGTGTTCTGCCAGCCAATAACGGTGATAGCCCAAGGCCTCGCAGGCCTGGGCTAGCCTGATGGTTTCAGCAATCGCTGCGGGCGCGTCACTGCCCTGGGGGATGGGGGACTGGTCAAGTACCGAAAGACGCATGGCCTACCAAAAAATGTGTATTATTTGCCTTGGCTTAACGATTCTTGGGCAAGGTGCCAAGGCTCGCCATTTCCCACCTTGATCCGTCGCCATGAACAGCCCGGAAGGTCCCACCAAGCTGAATGATGCCGCGCGAGATACGCAAAGGATTGATCCCAGCGAGGTTCAAAATCCCTTGATCCGCAAGGGTCTGGAGAAATGGGAACGGTTGAGGGGCCGGCGCTGTTTTCCCTCCCGCAAGGATATGGCACCGCGCGAACTGAGTTCGCTATTGCGCAACATCGCGCTGATCCGCGTGATCCAAGGTGGTGCGGAATTTGAATTCCGGATTCTGGGCGATGCCATCTTGCAGTCGCAGGCCGGCCTTAAGCCCGGGATGACAACCTCCGAACTCGACGAGATATATCCCGGATATGGCTCGCTGTTCCGCTTGCTGTATCAAATCGTTTGCGATATGCGCGCGCCACAGGCCTATCGCGGGTTTTACGAGCGCGCCGCCGATAAGTGTTCCTTCTATCACGAATCCTTGCTGTTGCCGCTTGGCGCTGACGACGGCGTGGTCGATCACATCCTAGTCGTGGCCACTTATGCGACGGATGCTGACAAGATGCTTTCCTGAAGGGCTAGCCTTTTTTCGCCGTTTGCGGCAGCGAGCTTTCCGCTTAATCTCCGGCTGAAACCCGCAATCGGAAACATCCATGGCGCTTGACCTTGAAACGCGCACCCAACTGATCGAGACCGTGCGCCGCTTCGTGCGCGAGAAGTGTGTGCCCATCGAAAGCAAGGTGTCTGAGGACGACCGCGTGCCCGACGATGTGGTCGCGGAGATGCGCAATCTTGGCCTCTTCGGCCTTTCGATCCCGGAGAAATTCGGTGGCCTCGGCCTCAACATGGAGGAAGAGGTGCTGGTGGCTTTCGAACTTGGCCAGACCTCGCCCTGCTTCCGTTCGGTGATCGGCACCAATGTCGGCATCGGCAGCCAGGGTGTGGTGATGTTTGGCACCGACGAACAGAAGCATGAATGGCTGCCCAAGCTCGCCAGCGGCGAGATCGTGGCAAGCTTCGCGCTCACCGAACCGAACGCCGGTTCGGACGCGGCCTCGCTGCGTACCACTGCGATCCGCGATGGCGACCATTACGTCGTCAATGGCACCAAACGTTTCATCACCAACGCCAAACGCGCAGGCATGTTCACGCTAATGGCAAGGAGCGATCCCACCAAGAAGGGTGCGACCGGCATTTCGGCCTTTATTGTCCCAGCGAATACCGAGGGCGTCAGCGTGGGCAAGTCCGAAAAGAAGATGGGCCAGCAGGGCGCGCATATCCATGATGTGATCTTCGAAAACGCGCGCGTGCCTGCCCGCCTCAGAATCGGCGCGGAAGGTGAAGGTTTCAAGGTCGCGATGCAGGTGCTTGATCGCGGGCGCTTACATATTTCGGGGGTCTGCGTGGGCGTGGCCGAACGGCTGATCCGCGAATGCGTGGTCTACGCGCGCGAACGCGAACAGTTCGGACAACGCCTGGGTGATTTCCAGCTGATTCAGGCGATGCTCGCCGATTCCAAGACCGAGGCTTACGCCGCGCGTTGCATGGTGCTCGACGCCGCAAAACAGCGCGACATAGGTGAGAATGTGACGCTCGAATGCGCGGCTGCTAAATATTTCGCTTCGGAAATGGTGGGCCGTGTGGCCGATCGTGCGGTGCAAATCTTCGGCGGTGCAGGCTATGTCGCCGACTATGGCATCGAGCGGTTCTATCGCGATGTGCGCATCTTCCGCATCTACGAAGGCACCAGCCAAATTCAGCAGCTTGTTATTGCGCGCAATCTGCTGCGCGGCGATTGATGGCGGCCAGCGCAAGCGAGCTTTCGCGTCTTCTTGCGGAGATCCGCGCCTGCAAGATTTGCGCGCCTTTTCTGCCCCACGCGCCGCGCCCCATACTGCGTGCGAGCATGACGGCGAAACTCTGCATCATCGCTCAGGCGCCCGGTATCCGCGTGCACGAGACCGGACTTTCGTTCAATGACCCGTCAGGAGACCGGTTGCGCGACTGGCTCGGCATGGATACGCAGACCTTCTATGACGAGACGCGCGTGGCGATCATCGGCATGGGGTTCTGCTTTCCAGGTTATAATGCGCAAGGTGCCGACCTTCCGCCGCGCAAGGAATGCGCGGCGCGATGGCATGAGAGCCTGTTCGCGGTCCTGCCGGAATTTCCCTTAACCTTGCTCGTTGGCTCTTATGCCCAGAAGCGATATTTGGGTGGTGGGACCAACGGAAATATGACAGACACCGTAAGGGCTTGGCGACAGTTTGCGCCACGTTATATTCCCTTGCCGCACCCCTCCTGGCGCAACAATGCGTGGTTGAAGAAGAACCCATGGTTTGGCGAAGAATTGCTTCCCACTTTGCGCAGGCGTGTGCGGCGTCTGCTGTCGTGATGATGGCTGCGTGCGCGCCGATACTGGCGCCGGGCGGACTTCAGAACATGCCGCCGTCGATTGCGGGAGATGTGTTCGTCACGCGCGATGGATTGCATCTGCCGCTCAGGCGTTGGGATGCAAAGTACCCCAATGCGATTATTATCGCGCTGCACGGCATGAGTGACTATTCCAATGCGTTCACCCTGCCTGCACCTATTCTTGCAGACCACGGCGTGACGGTTCTCGCCTATGACCAACGTGGTTTCGGCCATGCTCCCAATCCCGGCCAGTGGGCAGGTGGTCATGCCTTGCGCGACGATCTCAGCGATTTCGTGGATGCTGTGCGTACAAAATATCCAGGCCTTCCGGTGATTGCGCTGGGCGAGAGCATGGGTGGCGCGGTCGTGCTTTCGTCGCTTGCGACGGATCGCAAACCGAACGTTGACGGCGTTATTTTGGTTGCCCCGGCGGTGTGGTCACGCAGCGACATGCCGCTTCTTTATCGCGTGGCGTTGTGGGCTGCTGCCCACGTCGCGCCGTCGATGACGGTATCGGGAAAAGGCCTTAAAATATGGCCTTCAGACAACATCCCCATGTTGCGTGCGATCTCGCGCGATCCGCTGTTCCAGAAGGACACGCGTTCGGATGCGGTCTGGGGTCTGGTCAATCTAATGGATGAGGCGCGCCAAGCGCCTGAGAAACTTTCCAACCCGCCGCCGATCCTCGTGCTCTACGGCGCGAAGGATCAGATCATTCCAGCAGCGCCCACCAAGGCGGTGATTGCGGCTTTGGGCGATCATGCGCAGTCCCATGAATATCCCAACGGCTATCACATGCTGCTACGCGACCTGGACCGCGAAGTGATCCTGAAGGATATTGTAGACTGGATCGCGCAGTTGAATCGGCAGAAATAAACACTCCTTAAGGGGTCGCGGCCCTTTGGCTGTTCAAATCCGCCGCCATGCGGTCGAGACGCTCCGTCAGTTTGGTAATGTCATTGTTGTTGGTGGTGAGGAAGCCTTGGATGTCGTCGCGCTCGGCCAGGCCGAACCAGACTCCCTCGATGCTCGCGTCGACAATGCCGTATTTGTCGCCGTCGTTCAGCACGCGAAACAGGACCATAATCGGTTCACTGCGCGATGGTTGCGCCGGATCGACGAGGATGGCCGTGACGACGTGGTCGGTCGCGCTACGCTCGCTTGCGCCTACAACCTTTAGCGACTGGCCATCATACGAGCCCAGCTGGGAGCTATATCTGGCCACGGTGAATGTCGCGAACGCCGCCGTGAACGCATCGATATCCGCGCGCGAGGCCGTCTGTGCCGTGGGACCCAGGCAAAAGATGGCGAGCTTGCGCGTGTTCATGACAATGCCGAGAAACTCTTCCACGCGGGCTCGGCGGTCGTCGCTCGAAAGAGACTTGTTGGTGAGAATTTGCACGCCACGGTCGAGGTTGCGTTGCACGAAATCTTCGGCAGGAGTCAGATCGGCTGCCCGCGCGAACGTCATCGTCACAAGCGACGCAAGGATTGCCGATATGGCAATACCGTGTGCGAAGAAAAATAATTTCCTACGTGCCTGCGTCATCCCAGAAGCCCCCTGAACCAAGGTTTTCATGCAAGCAGATTTTTCTGCAGCTTGCGACCCAAAATCCATCTGGATTATGGCGTGTCAGTAGCGTCATCGTTGGCAGAGACCCATCGTTCCGCTTATGCAGCCGCCACATGTCGGACAGAAAAACGCGCAAGCGAGCAGGCCATCCCTGGGATGTGGGCGGCGGTGCAATCCTGCGCGAATTTTTTCGACCGCCACCAGCCTATATCCGACGCCCTGTATATTGCACCGCACACACCAGCCCGTTGATGCACGAAGGCCCTACGCATGGCCTGTTTCCAAGATTGGGCCGATCAGCTTCCGCTGCCGAAATCCGCATTGCCAAAGGCGTTCATCGTTTTGACCGCGGCCGACCAGCTGTGGAGCGGGCGCGGCGCGCCTGGGCCCATTGCAACGACGCTGATTTGCCATCGACCGATTCCTGAACCCGCGGTTTGGAAGCGGCCCTAACCTCTGGAGCGCTTGCTTTTGGTTGGGCATGGGTTATAATGACACTTGTGTCAGTTGTGGTTTAGGGGCCGTAACGATGATTGGAAAGGGCAAAAGCCCCTTCTGATTCACATAGAGGAGAGGTTCTATGAGCACCACTCAGCTTGCCCTAAATCCCGCTTGCGAGACTGCCACCATTGGCCGGTTCCCGCTTCAGCCCCTGCGCGCTTTTCGCGCCCTGCGCCGTCTGATAGCCGACAAGGAAGACACCGCCCAGGTTTTCGAAATTATCCAGTCGCTGTCCGGCCGTTCGATCTTCAACGGCTATCAGCGAATGCTCACATCGCCGGAGGGCGGACGCCAGGCCTATCTGCGCATCGAGATGGCGGAGAAATTGCTCGACAACGCGTGGCTCGCTGGTTTCGCGCCTGGCACGGTCGGCGCGCAGTACCGCGAATTCATCGGGACGCGCGCATTGTCAGCGGATGGGTTGGTCGACGAAAGCCGCAAAGCCAGTGACACCGACGTTGATTCCGCCCATCCCGTCGCGTGGTATGGTCGACGCCTGCGCGACATCCACGACATTTGGCATGTGCTGACCGGCTACCGCACAGATGTGTTGGGCGAAGCCTGCCTGCTCGCGTTTACCCACGGGCAGGTGCGCAACCGAGGCATCGGCTTTATTGTGCTCGCCGCCGCCTACGAGATGACGAAATCGCACCGCCGTCAGCCATATGCGCGCGCGATGCTGGAAGGCTGGCGCAACGGCCGCAAGGCGGAATGGTTTCCCGCGTTGGATTATGACGCGCTCTTCGCAGAGCCACTCGAAGCGGCGCGGGTCCGTCTCAACATCGCACGGCCAGCGATTTACGACTCGGTGCCGTTGGAAGCACGCAGCGCCTATCGCGACATCGACGACCGCGAATTGCGCATCGCGGCTGGTCGCAAGGCTGCCTGACGAATTGACTTCACGCGTAGTAGTAGCTCACCCGTTATAACTTTGGGCGGCGAGGAAAAAACCTCGCCGCCCAATCCTTTTCACTTCGCGGGCGGATAGGACATCCCAAGCTGGTCGAACAGAAACGTCAGTTCGTCGGTTTGTTCGGCGATGCGTTCGGACAATGAACTGCCGATACCGTGACCCGACGTCTTGTTGGTGCGCAGCAGGATCGGCCTGTCCGAGGAATCCGCTGCCTGCAAGGCCGCGGTGAATTTGCGCGAATGCATCGGATTGACCCGCCCGTCGGTCGCGCCCGTTAGCATCAGTACGGCGGGATAGGCTGTACCTTTTACCACGTGATGATAAGGTGAGTAGGCGTAAAGTGCCTTGAATTGATCGGGATTTTTCACCGTGCCGAATTCGGTCACGTTGAACGACCCATTGGGATCAAGCTCCACCCGCACCATGTCGTAGATGCCGACGGCAGATACCACCGCGCGCGCCATCTGGGGATGCTGGGTGATCTCCGCACCCATTAAAAGGCCGCCGTTTGATCCGCCCATCAGCGCAAGTTTGCTATGTGAAGTGTATTTCGCGTCGATCAGATATTGGGCCACGGCTGCGAAATCGTCGAACACGTTCTGCTTCTTCGTCAGCATTCCTTCCTGATGCCATTTCTCGCCATATTCCGCGCCGCCGCGGATGTTGGCGATCGCGTAAACACCGCCTGCGTCGAGCCAGATGCGCCGCATCGCGCCCATGAACACAGGCGTCTGGCTGATGCCATAACCGCCGTAACCGTAGAGCAGCACTGGGTTGTCGCCGTCGAGCTTGAGGTCTTTCTTGCGGATGATGTTGACCGGAATCTTTGTTCCGTCCTTCGATGTCGCGAACTCGCGCACGACTTCGGCGTCGTTGAACGAAATGGGCGAGGTCACCTTCAACTCGGTCTGCTGCGTCTTTCCGGTCGAAGGTGTCCAGCGCGCGTAATAGCGCGGCGTCAGATAAGTCATCACGTCGAATAGAATATCGCCATTGTCGAGTGGTTCGATCTCGCTATTCGCCGCGATGTCAGGCAGGGGAAGCTTGCCCGCCGGCTGGCCTCTGAGATCGAAGATGCGCACGTCATTGGGGCCGCCGATGATGTCGCGGACAAAAAGCCGCGTCGCACTGAGATTGAGATCGGGCGTACCCTGTTCGGCACCGCCGGACAAAATGGCGACGTCGCTTTCGGGAACAATGACTTTGGCTGTTGCCAGCGCACCCTTCGCGAACGGCGCGGATAGTTTCACGACCTTGCCGTTTGGCGCGTCCTTGCGCGAAATTGCATAAATCGAACCTTCCGGTCCGATCACCGCATAGACGAGACGGTCTTCATAAGTGGCCACTTCGACAGGCGGCCGGCCGTCGTGCAAAACATAGAACGCCCACTGTCCACCATCGCCGCGCTGCACGGAAACCAGAATATCGTCGCGATCATAGCGATTGTTGATAAACAACTCCGATACGCGCTCCAGCCCATCCTTGGCACCGAGCGCCAGCGCATCGCCGTGCCAGTCCGTGCCGATGTGATGATGGTAAGCCTGCACATTGAAATGCCGGTCAGCTTCCGGCGCATCGGCGCCGGGATAACGCGTATACCAGAAGCTCTTGCCATCTTTCGCCCAGGCGAGGCTGCCGCCAGCCGTGGGATATTGGACACGCGGAATAGGGGTATCGATCTCCTTGCCGCTTGCCGCATCGTAGATGTGCAGCGTGCCATCTTCGCTGCCGTTCAGCGAGATCGACACCGCAAGGTGTTTTCCGTCCGGTGAGGCGACGAACCAATCGATGGCAGTGTGGCCCTTGGCATCGAGCTTGTTGGGATCAAGCACCACTTTGCGGCTCTTGGGATCGGCGTCGGCATTCAGCGTCACCAACATGGGCTGTTGCACGGCGGGATCGCTGTACATTGCAAAGACAAGTCTGCCGTTAGGCGACAGACTGAAGTAAGAGGGCGATGTCGCCGTGATCAGGCGCGTCAGTTCCTTGCTGACGGGTTCTTGCGTCGATAGCGCGTCGAGATAGGCTCGTGTGCGCGTGTTCTGTGCGTCGCTCCAGGCTCGCACTTTTGGATCGTCCCAATTTTCCAACCAGCGATAAGGGTCATAAACAACCTGGCCCTGGATGGTCTCCCGCACGGGCACGCTATAGGTGGGCGGTGGTGCCAGCAGGGGGGCAGCGATGGCGGCGGTCGTGGCGATGCCGGCGGCCAGGACACAAATATTGCGAAGAGGCGATTTCATGAACGTCTCCCGAATGAGATGCGAAGGCGGGCGGGAAGGGCTTTCTTTTACGGCACGATACCAGCAAAAACTGGAGACCTGCCACGGCCTGCCGCTTCAAAATCTGTGTTTTGCCTCAGATTGGCGCGGTTCACCCGCATTTCCCATTCTGCCTTCCTGACATTATTCTAAGTAACAAGCGATATCCCAAGGGACCTGAAGGATATGGATGACAAAACCCGTGATGCCCATGTCGAACGCGTGCGCCGCGACGGCTATACCATCGTCGAGGACGCTATCTCGCCGTCGCTGATCGACGCGCTGAATGCGCGCCTCATAGAGCTGGAGCGCGAACTGGACGCCAAGCCCGCGATGAACGGCTTCGAGGGCCATAAGACGGTGCGCATCTACAACTTGCTTGTCTATGGCACGCCGTGGGATCTCGTGCCGGTACATGAAAATGTTTTGCCGGTTATTGAAGGCGTGCTTGATCGTGGCTGCCTGATTTCGTCGCTGTCTTCCATTTCTATCGACCCGGAAGAAGTGCCCCAGCCGATTCACGCCGACGACATGTTGATTCCGCTCGACAAGCCGCACCGGTCTATCGTGTGCAATTCGATGTGGGCGCTCACCGATTTCACTGACGCCAATGGTGCTACGCGGCTGGTACCAGGCAGTCACCAGAAATCCAACCCGATCTATGGCGGAAGGTATGACACCATCGCCGCCGAAATGCCGAAAGGTAGCGTGCTGATCTGGGATGGAGCCCTGTGGCACGGCGGCGGCGCCAACAAGACGGACAAGCGTCGCATCGGCGTCGCGATGAACTATTGTGCGGGCTTCATTCGCCAGCAGGAGAACCAGCAGCTTGGCCTTCCGCCGTCGCTGGTGAAAACCTATTCTCCGCGCTTACAAGAATTGATCGGTTACGGCGTCTATCAAGGCTTGATCGGCCATATTAATAAGAACATGCCGGCTCAGATTCTGAATGGCGAGGGCAGTTTCAAATCGATCTGGGAGGCCATTTAAGCACTTTCCATTTAAGCTCGTGGGCTTCCACCAGGCGGTGGCGTCCAACACTGGTGCGGATTTTGCTAAGGATTTGTTTGACAACGGGCCGGCCGAGCAAACTGCAACTTACTCCATCTCCCGGCGCGCAATGCACGATACCGCGAAGCGGTATCGTGGTGGGCACGTCACGCGGCAATTTCCACACAGCCTCCTGGTTGCGTGTCTTCAAAGGCGATCCCTATGACTGCTTCTACGGCTACAAAAATTTCGCCCTCGCTCCGATCTTCATCTCTCAGGACAGCCGTCACCGCCGTGTCTCTCAACTTCGTTGATGTCACGCTGACGACCAATGGCTTCGTCATCGATCCTGTCTATCCGATATTTGCCTGATCAAGAACTGATAACCCCAACCATGGATCTCGCCCCCAGTTGAGCAATTCGCCCCTCTTTTTTGCTCGGGCACGAAATTCGCTTATCGTTGTGGAGCGCCACAAACCCTGGAGGCCTTATGCCGGACATCTATCTCTCACCTGGTCTGCGTACGCCGTTTGTGAAGGCGGGAGGATATTATGCCAAGCACACCGCGCTCGAACTTTCCAGTTTCGTTGCCAAGGCGATGGGAGCCAAGGCGCGTCCGGATTTTCTGGTATGGGGACAGGTGATCCCCGACCCCACCGTTTCCAATATCGCGCGCGAATTGGTGTTTGAGGCGGGGCTTGATCCAGATATTCCGGCATTCTCCACGGTGCTTGCTTGCTCGTCGAGTTTCGTGGCCACGATTGAGGCGTGCGGCATGGTGGGCCGCGGCGGCACCCATTTGGCACTCGTCGGCGGCGTGGAAACGATGAGCCACGTTCCCATTGCGCTCAAAATCGAAATCGCCGACCGCATCATCGCCGAATTCGCCAAGAACCCAGCTAACGCGGTCGAAACGCTCTCCCATGTTGGGCCTTCGGATTTCAATTTGCCGATCCATGGCTGGGTAAATCGGCAGAGCGGGCGTTCACAAGGTGAACATACCGAAGACACCGCGAAACATTTCAACATCTCGCGTGTCGATCAGGATCGTCGTGCGCTTCTGAGCCATCAAGGTGCCATCGCCGGACAGGACAGCAACTTCTTCGGGGATCTTGTCGTCGCCTTCGACGGCATCGACCACGACATGATTCCACGGCGCGATACCTCGCTGGAGAAACTCGCCAAGCTGCCGCCCGCCTTCGACCATGTGAACGGTTCGCTCACGGCGGGAAATTCCTCGCCGCTTACCGACGGCGCGGCCTCAATCTGGGTCGGCGACGCTGAAGGGTTAAAGCGCCTTAATGTTACGCCTGCTATCAAGCTGGTAGATTGGGAAATCGCGGCGATGAATTTTCGCGTCGAGGAAGAAGGTATCCTCATGGCGCCCGCCCGCGCGATCCCGCGTCTGCTGGCGCGCCATCAGCTCAAATTCTCAGCCATTGGGCTGTGGGAAATCCATGAAGCCTTCGCGGCCCAGGTGATCGCCAATGTTCGCGCCGCGTCCGATCCGAAATACCGGCGCGAGAAGGCGCGTGTGGATTTTGATCTCGGCGAGTTTCCTTGGGATCGCGTCAATCCACATGGCGGATCGCTATCAATCGGCCATCCGTTCGCCGCTACGGGCGCACGCATCCTGAGCCAGGCATCAAAGGAATTGAGCGCTATGCCCAAAGGCTCACGTGCCATCGTCTCGGTGTGCGCTGACGGTGGACAGGGCACGGTCGCGCTGCTTGAGCACGTCTGATGGCCCGCGCTCAGGATTGGGAGGCTGCTTTGCGGACGACTGCCTCCACAGCCTTGTGCATCGCCTCGATGGAGGCAGATGTTTGGATTCCATGCCGCCGGGCGATCCATTCTGGCTCATTGTACGACAACCAGGTCCTGCGGTCTTTGTCTTCCCAAACGAGCACCTTCAAGGGCAGGTCGATGCCCGTGGTTTGCGCGGATTGCATCATGGCCGTGCCCGCCTTCGGATTGCCGAAAACAACCAATGTCGTCGGACGTAAGATGAGTCCCACCTTGGCGGCCGCCGTGGCATGATCTACGCGTGCCATCACTGACATGCCGTGTTCCGCAATGTCTGTCTCGAGTTTTTCCAGCGTCTCGTTTGGTCCGAAGCTCCCTGCAATGGTCGTCAAACCATCGATCGTCATTTGCGTTTCCTTTCGACATTACCGCGATCTTTGAAATCCGCCGCTCAACGAGGTCTTTTCCCATTCTATGAGGAACGCTCGGTTTCTTCACGCAGAATTTCAAGTTCGAGCCAGCGATGTTCGTGATCGGTCAATGTGTTTTGCATTGCTTGCAGCCTCGATGCTATCGCCAGAAAGCCGTCGGGATCGCGGACATACAGATCGGCGTCCGCCAGTTGTATCTGCAAGCCAGCGATCTTTTTTTCCAGAGCGGCAATCTGGCCGGGGAGTGCCTTCAAGGCGTGTTGCTGTGAGAAGCTCAGCTTGCGCTTGGGCGCGGCGAAGGCTTCACGCGGCGTGTTGCCTTTTGCCGAGGCTGGTTTCGAGATCTGCGGGGCGACAATGTCGGCGCCGCGCTGGGAGAGCATATCGCTATAACCGCCCGCATATTCGATGAAGCGGCCATCGCCTTCCGCCATTAGGATCGAGGTCGCCACGCGATCCAGGAAATCGCGGTCGTGGCTAACCACAATTACCGTTCCCGGATAGTCGGCGATCATTTCTTCCAGCAGGTCGAGCGTTTCCAGATCGAGGTCGTTGGTCGGCTCGTCAAGTATCAGAAGGTTGGACGGCACCGCTAGTGCTTTCGCCAACAAAAGTCGCGCGCGCTCTCCGCCTGACAGTACGTGCACCGGCGTACGCGCCTGCTCGGGCAGGAACAGAAAATCCTTCATGTAGCTCACGACATGGCGCGATTTACCGTTGACCTCCACCGTGTCGCTGTCCCCGCCTGTCAGCACAGCGCTCAGCGTCGTTTCGGGGTGAAGCATAGCGCGCGTTTGATCGAGCGTGGCCATGCTGAGATTGGTGCCGAGTTTCACATTGCCGCTATCGGGCGTCAGTCGCCCCGTCAGCAGATTAAGCAGCGTGGTTTTTCCCGCCCCGTTAGGGCCCACGATCGCCACACGGTCTCCGCGCAGGATGCGGATGGAAACGTCGCGCGCCACCGTGCGTTCGCCATAGGATTTGGAAATCTTTTTAGCGTGGATGACGCGCGTACCGCCGCCTTCCTTCTCTGCCGCCGCCAACTTGACATCGCCCGTCGCACGCAATTGCTCGCGCCGGCCGCGGCGCAATTCGCCCAGCCGCGCCAACCGGCCTTGGTTGCGCTTGCGCCGTCCGCTGACGCCATATCGCACCCAGTCCTGTTCCATCGCGATTTTGCGGTCGAGCTTGTGACGCGAGAGCTCTTCCTCCGTGAGCACGTCGTCGCGCCAACTTTCGAAGGCGGCGAAACCCTGCTCGAGACGCCGTGCTCGTCCGCGATCGAGCCAAACGGTAGCACGCGACAACGTTTGCAAAAACCGCCGGTCGTGGCTGATGAGCACGAGCGCCGAACGCATTTGAGCCAATTCGTTTTCCAGCCATTCGATCGCGGGCAGATCAAGATGATTGGTCGGTTCATCCAGAAGCAGGATGTCGGGCGAAGGCGCCAGTGCTCGCACCAGCGCGGCCCGTCGCGCTTCTCCGCCGGAAAAGGTGGCCGTATCCTCGTCTCCCGAAAGGCCAAGCTTGCCCAGCAGGGCAAACGCGCGGCTGGGATCATCGCCCGGAGCCAGCCCGGCCTCGACATAGCTGCGTGTGTTGGGGAAGCCGGACAGATCTGGTTCCTGCGGCAAATAGCGGATTGTCGCACCCGGCTGGGCGAAGCGAGTTCCTCGGTCTGCCTCCAGCAATCCGGCTGCGACTTTCAACAGCGTGGATTTGCCTGAACCGTTGCGGCCTACTATGCACAGCTTCTCGCCCGCGCTCACCGAAAGCTCCGCGCCGTTGAGTAGCGCGGTGCTGCCGAACGTCACATGAATGTTCTGCAAAAGAAGCAGTGGCGTAGCCATCGAGCGATATCTCTTCAGAAGGGGGCAGAGCCCGAGGCCCTTCCTTATGCACGCCATTCCGGTAAAAGTTCAATGGAAAGCTGCTGTTCGCACGCCGCCGGTGCAATAGCCTGGTTCTACGGCTGCTGTATTTGAACGGCAGGATTTCGCTCCTGAAACCATATATATTCTGCCGCATGTTTCGCCGTCGCTAGCACCTTCTCATGATATGGGATTCTGATGGCGCTAAGCGATGGGTCTCACCCAGCAGCCGGTGTGGCAGAATGAGCTTTGATTTCCGCTTCGTTGGCGTGGCTTCGTAGGTTTCTGGACCCCACTGAATTTCCGTCCGGAAAGGTTCAAGCCACACATTGAGCGGGCTGTGGCGCCTATGAAATGGCACGCAAATGCAATCCTGGGTAGACTGTGGGCCTTAAATGCGTTCAAACGACTTGGCTGACAACAACCGATTGGCTCGTGGAGCACTCAGGACGCCAAAGCTCGTTCGGGCGAAATTGTCTGGCACGTAAGGGGCCTCATGATTCAACGAGGAGGACAGGTTTACTTGAATATTCCGCCAAAGGTGACCGTCGAGGTTAATCCGGCATCGGTCGAACATGCCGTGCTTCAGAAGGTCAAACGCTATTGGGATGAGAAGCGCGGCCTCCGGCGAATGCCGTCGCGTCGCGACATTCGTCCCGCTGAAATAAAGGAATGTTTACCGCAAGTCCTGCTGGTTGATGTTCTTCCGGACGCAAGTGACTTTCGATATAGGCTCGTTGGTTCGAAATTACGCCCTTATTTCCCCAATGAAGTAACTGGTCAACTCTTCAGCAGAGCGCTGGCACCGTTCGGCGAATCCACCGTAGCTGCGACGCTAAGCATCTACCGGGGCATCGTCCACGAGCGCACACCTGCTCTCATCAAAGGTCCAGGTATCTATTACGCACAGGAATCCAAATTCTTCGAGGCTATATTAATGCCCCTTGGCGACGACGATGCACATCCCACGATGATTTTCGGTGCATTTGAATTCGACTGGAAGTATAAATCCGAAGGGCGATAACACTTGATGCGCCTTCAGTTTGGTTAAAGCTAAATCCGGATATATGGACAGAAATGGCATTGTACGGCACTCCGGGCCACGATAACCCACTCATCCCCGTCCTTGCCGCCGAGAACACCGACGGGCTACGCATAGGCATCGAAATCTTGCGGCCGCCGCGCCGATCTGACACGAAATTTTCCCATAACTCGCTTCGCTTCCCTGTTCCAGAGCGGTGACAGCAATCAAGTCCTGCATCTGCAGATCGCACTATGCTGATGTTCGGTTGCACAGCTTGCCCATTGGAAGCCGATCGTGTGCGGCTGCCAATATGCTGCGAGATAGACGATCGATTCGTGCGCAGGAAATGCTGTGCCGAACCGGAGCGAGCAAGGCATCGGCGCCCGCGGCACCCGAGAGAAGATCCCGATTTATTCTCGTTCTTCGGTCGGTTGAGTTGTGGCTTTGATCGAACCTCTACCGGCCGCGCCGGCGGCTGAGCGCGCCCCACCGCGGCTATCATTCGATGATTCGGCCGCAGGAACTTCAGGAACTATTAAACGTTGTCACGAGCATACCCATCCCATGCCTTTGTAGGGATCCGCGTGACCAGACGTTTGATTCCAGTCTTGCTGGGCGCGGCGACATTGATTTTTACCTCCGCCGCTTTGGCTGCCCAAGCGCAACGAACGGGCGGTGCAGGGCTCGGCGGCGGGGACGAAGCAATTTTCGTCGCCGAAGTTGCACTTCTTCTCTTGATCGGTCGGGGCCTCGGAGAGGTGATGCAGCGCTTCGGGCAACCTGGCGTGATCGGACAGCTGCTAGCGGGCCTGCTTCTTGGTCCCTCGCTGTTCGGCTGGATATGGCCGGCGGCACACGATCTGCTCTTTCCCAGCACGCCAGAACAGAAAAGCCTCATCACAGGGCTCGCGAATATGGGCGTGATGATGCTTCTTCTGCTCACGGGAATAGAGACCGACCTTAAACTGGTACGCAAAGTGGGCGCTCCAGCCTTCGCAGTAACGGCCGCGGGTGTCGCCGTACCCTTTATTTGCGGTTTCATGCTTGGCCAGTTTCTTCCCGATTCCATTCTGCCGTCTGCTCAAAACAGATTAATTGCATCACTTTTCTTGGGCACAGCCCTTTCCATTTCCTCAATCAAGATCGTGGCCATGGTCGTGCGCGAAATGCATTTTATGCGCCGCAATCTTGGTCAGATCATTGTCGCATCTTCGATTATGGAGGATACTGTTGGTTGGATCATCGTTGCGATCACCTTAGGTATCGCCGGTGCAGGCGGCATCGCACTCGGGTCACTTGCCAAAACGGTGATCGGAACAGCGGTATTTCTCCTCCTCAGCTACACGGTAGGCCGCAAACTGATCTTCTGGCTGATCCGTTGGGTAAATGACACCTTCGTCAGCGAATACGCTGTCATAACAGCGATCCTGATCGTCATGTGCTTGATGGCGCTCGTCACGCAGGCAATCGGCGTGAATATTGTTTTGGGTGCGTTTGTGGCAGGCGTGCTTGTCGGTGAATTTCCGATACTATCGAAACACATCGAAGACCAGCTTCGAGGGTTTATTACTGCCTTTATGATGCCCATCTTTTTCGGAATTTCGGGACTTTCGGCAAATCTCACCATTTTGAAAGATCCCACGCTGGCGCTTTTGACACTGGGTCTCGTCACTATCGCTAGCTTCGGCAAGTTTGCTGGTGCTTTTGGTGGGGCCTTGGTGAGCGGTCTTTCATCGCGGGAAGCGCTCGCATTAGGCTGCGGGATGAATGCTCGGGGTAGCACTGAAGTCATTGTGGCAACGATCGGGCTCACGATGGGAGCGCTAACGAAGAATCTCTACACGATGATCGTGACGATGGCCATAATAACCACGATGGCCATGCCGCCAATGTTGCGGTGGTCGCTGCGTCGTCTTCCGATGACGGAAGACGAAAAGCAACGGCTGGAAAAGGAGGACATCGACGCCAAGGGTTTCGTCAGCCGCTTCGAGCGCCTCTTGATTGTGGCCGACGATAGCGCCAACGGCAAACTTGCGTCTCGACTGGCGGGGTTCATTGCGGGACGCCGGGGCATACCGATTACGGTTCTACAGATGGGATCGCAAAAGAAGGCTACGCACGGGCAGGAGGAGAAAGCCTCACCGAAAGCGGCCGCAGCCGAGGGCGCAAAAGAAGGGTATCATGCAATTCAAACGGACGAGGGCGAACAAAAACCTGACAAAGTGGAAGTTTCCGCCCGTGAGCACAACGGTGCGCACGAATTCGTAGCGGCAGAAGCGCCCAAAGGCTACGATATCCTCTTCATGGGTATCGCAAGAATGCACGATAGCCTGGGTTTTACAGCCGCAGTAGATAAGATTGCGGCGGATTTTCAAGGACCGCTGGCACTTGTATTGACGGGTGCGTCTCCAAGCGAGCTCGAAGCCGGCTTGAGTATTTTGGTGCCGGTGAACGGCACGGAAGCCGCCCGCCGTGGTGCAGAGGTGGCATTTGGACTTTCATCTGCCGTGAAGAGTGAGATTGTAGCGCTGCATGTCGCGGATCGTTCATCTCAGGTTTCTCGCGCTTCAGCGCGTGGCCGCCGTTCGCGCAAGAACGAGAAAGCTTTGATTGATGATATTTCCGCTCTTGCCGGGCGCTATGGATTCGAGAAGATTGATGTGGCAGTGCACACGGACGTGGTGCCGGAAAAGGCAATCGTTGAAGAGGCGCAGCGGTCCAAATGTAACATGATTGTCATGGGCGCCAGCCGACGCGTAGGCGAGCACCTTTCTTTGGGCTCGACCGCGAACTCCGTTCTCGAGACTTGGAAAGGCGCAATTCTTTTCGTGGTGACGTAATCGAATATTGTAGAAAAACCGTGGAACCTGTCGGCGCATAAAATGTTCGCTAGCCGACGTGAGGGGCTTTCTATGTACAATCAAGCTTACCAGGTCAAAAGTAACAATTGGCAACGCGCGAACTAGGCGCACAGAATAACGCTGCTCGGATTGCATGCTGCACAGACGATCGCGCTACTACCTCTAGCTGTCAGGGATTGACCCCCCGGGGCACGACGTTTTGCTGCGGTCTGCATGGGGCCGCTGAGGGTAACGTTCGCCGTTGCAAAGCGCTTGGAGCCACCCCACCGGCACCTTGGTCGACAAGGTCAAATTCAAAGTTGCTAGATTGACTTGCGCTGCTGGAACGTTCGCTTCCGATACTGTCTACCGAATGCAAGTAATCCGGCTACCAAAGTAAGGGTAGCGGGCTCAGGCGTGTCAGTCACGCGCGCATCGCTGTTGCTTGGAGCAAATTCGGCGATTTGCGCATCATTGGTTGTATCCAGACCGAGACGCGGCCAGAAATCGACCAAATAGTCTTTGGGAAGAAAGCCCAATGTTGGGAGTAACGATACGGGAACGGTCAGTGAAAGCACATCGCCGCTTGCGATTACATCTGCTGGTGGCAGTGGCGTCATGGCATTGGTGTCAAGGTCGTCCACAAAGTTGAGACCTAAAGACGGTGCGGAAATCACGACCGCGTCAAAAAATATACCAGGCCGAAAACTCATGAAAGGTGCCATGTTGCTGCCACGGTCAACACCCCAAACGTAAAACACGCCGGGCGTGGTTCCCACATCAGCATTGAGCGTTGCGTCGAACTCGAAATTGCCACCTTTAAGAAAAACCTCCCCGCTAGCAACATCGAGGTCACCATTCTGCGGGCCTACATAGGTCGGAAGAAAGCCACTGGAAGGACCGAGCGGTTCTGCAAGTCCAGCACCTGTCGCGCCGAACAATGTAAGCGCGCCAGCAGAAATTGGTAGTAAAGGGAATTTCCAAGCCATCATGTCCTCCTCGGGAGAAGGGCTGGCGCATACCATCGTATAATTTCGCGCCAGTCGAGAATGGTCACGGACGATCAAGCAAGATTCACACCATCAGAGCAATTCCGCCGCGAGCGGGAGCGAGAACCCGGGTGTTGTAAGTGTTTGTTACATAATCAGAGCAGCAAGAACGCAAATAGATGCCCCACGATGTTCAATGTCCATCTCTGCGCATTTTAATTGAGCCGTCGAGGCGCATTATCTTTTTACAAAGTAAGTCCGCGCTCGAAGGCATGCCCGTAAACTCGTTCGTCGCACCGCGTCGCCGCTTTGACGAATTTGCGTGCGTACCCAGCGTGATAGCGCTGAAACCAAATACGCCCGTCACGCTTCAACTCATGATCAATGCAACAACGATTCGTAATTTTAGCGCCCCAGAATTTTTGCTACATCAACTATCGCGCCTGCCTACGTATCCAAACTCATCGGCGGTGCCGTGAGGTTCGATGATGGTCAAACTGTTGACGTGACTGTTACGCCGCTACGCGATGATAGCTACTCGCTAAAGTACATACGCTTTATGCAGACGTGCTTGGGATGTCAGGGCCAAGCGCGGATCAATAGTAGCCGATCGAACTTTCGCGGCGCTGCCACGTGAATTCGCCATTCCAAAACAACTATGTTGCGAAAACCGTTCCGCGGACCAAATGGTGACTAGGAACGAAGCGCGCTCTGGTTTCCGAAGCAGATTTCTCCATCCCTTGCTGTGAACCGGGTTTCCAAGTGCCAGATCCCTCGCGTGTCCAATTATCGCGCTCTATTGTGCCATATCGGATGAGGTTGTAGCGCGCGAGGCGGTGGTGACTTCTTGCTCAATAAACCCCTTTTCATCAACGTCTCAGTGCGCCGAGGCAAGTCAATGTCAGCCGCCGGTCAGGAGACCAAGCACTCCAATTCTAACAAAGGTCGGGCCAAGACACTCGCCATGCAATATTCTTGATAACGATATACGATGGTTAAGTCAGATAGTTGTTTTGCGCTCTGCGTTTAACTCGGCCTGTAGGCTTGCAAGGTCGCGAAAAATCGAAGCCACGGCGAGCACGCGGCTCTTAAATGTGTATTTCAGCAGGCAGTCTTTCGCCATGATGTCGCCCTCGATCTCGATCGCGTCCCATTTCTCGGCGTGACCGACATAGTTGATCGCCACGTCGTAGTGTTGGCTCCAGAAGAAAGGCACTGCGTCGAATTTCTGGCGCTCACCAAGCATGTTGCCCGCTACGGTCTGCCCCTGGCGCTCCGCGACAACCCAGTGCTCGACGCGGATATTCTCTCCGGAATGTGGATCGGGCCAGCGCGCAATATCTCCGGCGGCATAGATGTCGGAGACGCTCGTTTCGAGAAGGGTGTTCACCAGGATACCGCGATCAAGCGCAAGACCCGCCCGCTCAGCCAGCGCCAGACGCGGTCGGACACCGACACCAACGACCACGAGGTCAGATTCCAGCTTGCCTCCGCTTTTCAGCGTTGCCTGTTTGCCTTCGATGGCGACGACCGTATCTTCGAGATGAAAGATGACACCGTGCTCTTCATGCAGCGCGCGAACGAAGGCTCCCATTTCGGCCCCGAGAATGCGTTCCATGGGCCGCTTTTCCGGTGCCACCACGTGCACCTCGATGCCGCGCGTGCGCAGAGCCGCTGCTACTTCCAGTCCGATGAAGCTTGCACCGATGACGACCGCCTGGCGCGCGCCCTTGGTTGCCTCGATAATGGCACGGCAGTCGGACAGCGAGCGCAGTATATGCACGTTGGGCTGCTGGGCGCCTGGAATGGGCAGACGTATAGGCTCCGCGCCGGTCGCAATCAGAAGCCGGTCATAAGCAATGTTTTTGCCGTCTGTGGTGACAACGTTTCGTGCCTTGGTATTGATCGAGACGATTTCGGTTCTAAGACGAAGATCGATTTTCGCCTCATCATAGAAGCTGTCCGGCCGCAGTGGCATCCAGTCCTCGGGTGCGCTGCCGGCCAGGTAGTCCTTCGACAGGTTCGGCCGGTCCACCGCTGCCACACTATCGTTGCTCAACATTACGATGCTGCCGCGAAAATCCCGCCGGCGAAGCATCTCGGCAGCAGCAAACCCCGCTGCGCCACCACCCACGATGACGATTTTCTCAGGCTCGGAAGATGACGTTTGACGGTTCGGCTTCGGTTGCACCTGCTTTTCCCGAACGAAGATATGCTCGTCTTTCTGTTCGACGATCCAGCAAGAGAGGGGGCTCAGCGCAGGCGCGCGTATAGCTTCGCCGCTACGTAAATCGAAACAGGCGTGATGCCACGGGCAGCGAACGGTGTTCTCAACCACAAGTCCGTCCACGAGCGGGCCGTGATAATGGCTGCAATGGGCGTCGATGGCAAAGACATCCTCGCCAGAGCGCACCAGAAGAACCTCCTGATCGCCGACATGACCCACAAGTTTGCCTTCTACAAGCCTGGTGAGCGCAACACCGCGGGTCAGATCGGGGCCGTTGGGCATAGATTGCGTCTGCGTCATGCCTTTCTCCTGGTCGCGGTCTTGCCGCCAACGCCGAGACGGCGCTGGGCATTGCCATGCTACCGTCGAACGGAGGACTGTGCGAGCGGCAACAGAGGCCGTCGACATCGTCGTTTCTGATATCCAGTGCGACGGCTTTAGGACCGGTACCAAGATAGGGCAGCGTATTTAATGCTGCACCGCTATAGCCGCGTCCTTCGGCGGCGCGATGGCGCGCATACTCTGAAAGGAACTGTGTGGTTGGCACGCTCATGGCGCGGGCGCTTGGGTGCGTTCGAAATGATAGAGAATGTGGTCGCCAAGCATGGCAAGCGGACGTGCTGCCAGCCTGTCGAGCATTTCGAGGGTGTCCAGAAACGCAGGATGGCGGGAAATCCATGGCTCTGCTGCGCTGGGCGGCACGAAAACGCCGATGCCGATCCGCCGTACCGGGCGGAACCAGGGCCGCATCGTTCCATAAATCGCTGCGGCGCGGTGATACGTTACGGTAAAATCCCGTCCGCCCAGCCGTGCTGCAACGGGGCCGCGCCTGAAGCGCCGTAGCGCCTGTCCGGGACGGCCTTGTAACGTCTCAACCACGATCTCCCCGGGTGAGAGAATACCGAACAACACCAGCATTATGGCGCTGCCAGGTTTGACCAGCCGCGCCAACCCGCGTCCCACCGGCGCAAGATCATCGACGCAATTGAGCGGAGCGAAGTTGGAGAAAGCACCGTCGAATGGCGCGCCGCTTTTATGGAGATGATCTTCGGCAAACCGTTCGAAATCTTCCGCCGCGATGACTTCGGCCCGCGAACCAAACGGCGCAAGTTTGGCGCGCGCCATCTCCACCATAGCAGGCGAGACATCGGTGAGGGTGACGCAGAATCCGTTTTGGGCGAGCCAGAGCGCATCCTGGCCGGTGCCGCCGCCGAGTTCGAGCACGCGGCCATTTTTTGGCAATGTCTGCAGCAATGCGTGGCGCACCACCCGGCGCTGTGCGGCCACGCTGCGCCAGTCGCTGAACCGGGCATCGAACATCGGGGCGATGGCATCGAAGGCCATGGCTGCCGGACGAAGGGGGCTGGCTGGCATGGCTCAGGACCCGGTCGCAAGCAGGACCGGATTTTGCGAACGGTGCTTGGTGCCCTCGTGTCCGAGCAGCGCCCAGCGCCAGTCGTTACGCCTGCCGCAGCGCACCTCGTCATGCAGGACGTCGCGCACCATGCGGTAGAATTCGGTATTGTAGGTGCCTTCGAACAGCATCGCCAGATCATCGGAATCTTGCCAGTTGCGGCATTGGCCCAACTGAGACCTTACAAGCTCGTGAAAGCGCGTACCCGGCAACGGATAGGCGACCGAGACGCCAATATCGTCCGGTTTTTCCTCGCCAATGAGGTCGCGGGTCAGGCAAAGATCGTCCCAGTTCTCGCCCGGATAGCCGAGCTGAACAAACCAGCAGGCGCGGATACCGCGAGCCTTCAGCGCGCGGGTGGCCGTGCGGGCCTCGGCCACGATCGAGCCCTTTTCCATCGCGTTGAGAACTTTCTGCGACCCGGATTCCACGCCAAGCCAGACTTCCTCGGCACCGGCTTGGGCCAATGCATCGACCCCATCCTGTCGCATCAGGTTGACGCGCGATTGCATCGTGAAAGGCATGTGGGCGTCGAGCCGCTTGACCTCATCGGCAAAGGCGCCAAGCCACTGCGGCGTCAATCCGAAAATATCGTCGGCGAACCAGATGTGCCCCGGCGCGATACGGTCTTTCAGAAGACGCATCTCCCTCGCCACGGATTTGGCGCAGCGCTGTTCATAGCCCCGCCCGAAAGTCGGCTTGGCGCACCAGTTGCAGGCATAGGGACACCCGCGCGACGCCGCCATGTTCCAGGAAAAGCGGCCGTGCCGCGCTTGCCAGGCATGCCGATAGGCCTGCACGTCCACAAGATCCCATGCCGGCAGGGGCAGCCTGTCGAGGTCGCGCTGAGGCGGGCGTATCGCGGTTTTGCGCGTTTGGCCATTGATCCCGCCAAGCACAAGTCCGGCTATGGCGTCGAGCGCGGTGGTGCGGTTTGTACGCCAGGCTTGCGCGATCTCCAGCAATGCCGCTTCGCCTTCGCCCAGCAGCACGGCATCGGCACCCGCATCGAGATAGAGACCGCGGGCGGTCGGTGCAATCCGGCCCGTTGACCACGACACGGCAACCGCGCCTCTTGGCGGCGGCGATCATCGCCACAGCATCGTCGCGTCTGCGCACCGTGCACATCTTGGTGAGGAAGTTGAAATTGTCTTCCATGATCGCGACCAGCCAGGGACGCAGGCGATCGAGCGCGGCTTCAAAGTCCTGCAGACCATCTGCGAAGGTGGCGTCGAAATGCGCGACCCCATGGTCATCGGCGCGCAGCATCGCAGCACAGATCAGTGTCGAAAGCGGCGAGTAGGGCGTCATTCGCGCCAGTTGTTTGGCGTCGTGATTCAGGAAATACGAGTGCGCCACAACAATCATAAAACGCAGACCTGACCGACACAAGAATTTCGCTGTAGCATCGACGATAGCAAAAGGGCCAGACATGCCAAGAGAAATCGCGATCTCCCAGACATTTACGGTGTTTGGTGTTCGCGTTGTGCTCCAATCCGAAGATTGCGATGCGCTCGATGCGGCGCAAGCCGTCTTTGATGAGTGGAACAATCCGGATTTGTTCGAGGGTGATACAGAAATTTACGTTGTACGAAAAGATACGATGTATAATGAAGCATCTCTGACTGACACTTCGCAGGTGAAGATCGATCCCTTGCCGTAATCGGCCGCGGTACTTGGGCAGGGGCCGCCGACCGTGTGACGGGCGCGAGGTTGCGCATATCGGTGCGGCGCCACCAAGAGCCGGGCGGTTGTGCAGTGGTGAGTACCGTCGTGCGGGTTCCTTTTGGCGCCATATTTTTCTCGTCGCGAATGTCTTGTTAGGACTTTCAGTCGCCCGGATGGTCGGCCACAGGACCGTACGAACCGCGTGAAGCTTTCGGAGGTCGATAACTTCGTATTTATCGTCCTTGCCGAAACGCTGATCGCGAAGGGGCGCGACGAGTCACGTTCGGTTTCATTCGGGAAAATCCGCTGAAGAAGGGCAAGATTGCTGCTTATTTCCGTGGGGTCCGCACTGGGGGATTTCCTTCCGAAGAATCACTTCAACTTTGTTGATGCTTTTTTCCGTCGTGGGACACGGCTGGCATTGATTGAAGATCGTTGCGCCCTTTGTCGTGTCGCCTTTGCACGAGGTAGAAGAAAAAACCGTCGCAAACAAATGTACAGCATAAATATACGTTGTTATTTAAACGGATCACGCTCCCTATCTGGAAGTTTTCAAAACATCGACTAGCATTGAGTTATTCTTGACTCGCCTTCGACGCCAAGGAAAGAGTTTCAAAGCCATATTTTGGTTCCGGGAGAGTTGATGCGTGCGCGCCGATCATTTGATAAAGGTGTCAGCCGCTTTGGCCTCGCCGCGGTTCTTGGTATCGCTACGATTCTGGTCCTGTCTTTCGCAAGTCGTTCGAGCGGCGAGGATCGCTGCGATGATGCCTGCGTGCAGGCACGCCTTTTAAAAGCATTCGCTGGTCACTCCGGCGCAGACCCGGCGAAACTTCACGACGAAGCGGTCGCGGTCTATCTCAAGAAAATTCATCGTGGCGTGGTGGGAGAAATAACGGCCGACAGGATCGCGGCAGAAGTCGAAAGCGTCCATAGCGGATTGCCGAGGAAAGTTGCCACACCGGACAGCAACCTCTCGCGCGACATCATAAATTATCTCAAGACAAGCCCGACGAAGACGTCGTCGGCCGCATTTGAGGACAGTAGCTGGTCGACAATCGGACTGAAAAAATTAGCTCAGGCCGATATGCCTGCCGGTCATCCGCCCGTGGATGACGGGCGCAGCTATGTCGGCGAGAAGACATGCGTGGCATGCCACCAGCAGGAGGCGAGCAATTGGGCGCATACCATCCACGCCAAGGTGTTCGACCTCAATCCTCAAAACGAGTTGCAGGGTCGCGGCTGCGAGGCATGTCACGGGCCGGGGTCAGAGCATGTCAAGAACCCGTCCGATCTTTCGACCATCATCAGTTTTTCTAGCAAAAGTAAAACGCCGATATCTAAGCAGAACGGGCAATGCCTCGCTTGCCACAGCGGTGGCCCACGCATCTTCTGGCACGCCTCGGTCCATGAAGCGAACAATCTGGCCTGTAGCGATTGCCATAATCCGATGGCGAATTTCTCTGCCCATGGCCTCACGGCGCGGGAATCAATCAACGAAACCTGCTTTCAGTGCCACAAGGAGCAGCGCGCCGAGTTCAGTCGCCGCTCGCACATGCCTCTGCTGGAAGGTAAGATCACGTGTGTGGACTGCCATAATCCGCACGGCAGCACGACTTCGCCGCTGCTCAAGGCCGACAGCGTCAACGAAGTCTGTTATGGTTGCCATGCCGACAAGCGCGGACCCTTCATTTTCGAACACGCGCCGGTGCGTGAGAGCTGCCTCAACTGCCATACGCCGCACGGCTCCAATTTCGAGGCGCTGCTGACGACACCGCGGCCAATACTCTGCCAACAATGTCACGCCCAGACCGGCCATCCTGCCGAGTTGCTAACGGCGGGCAATTTGCCCATGGGCCCGCTTCCAGATCCACGCGCGATCGGTAGCAGCTGCCAGACCTGCCACTCGGAGATCCATGGTTCCAATAGCCCGTCGGGAGCGCGCTTCGAACGATGAACTGCCTCGCCGCCGCATTCCGCGTCAGTGCCGTGCTTATGTTGATAGGTGCGAGTACTGCCGTACCGGCGTGCGCTGACACGGAATTGCTCGGCGAACCTTGGCTCGGTACCCAAATCGATCCACGCGGCCAAATAACCGATCTGGCGCGCGATCCCGACGGATTGTCTCTCAATTCCGATGTCACGCGCACGCCGACCGGGCTGCTTTATCCTTTGCCGTTCGTCTATCCAGATATGACTCAGAGCAAAACCGATCCGGACTGGTGGAGTTACGGCTGGATCGACGGCGGCCTTCTGGGGACCTTCGGCAAGACGCGCTCGGCCCAGTTCAAGGAATATGGAGACTGGACCAATGGGTTCATGATCTCCAGCATGGGCTTCCTCACCGAGAACCGCAAAACGGCGTTATATTTCTCCGGCGCCGCGGAAGATGTGGGACGCGACGACCAGACCTATCAACTCAAGACGGGACGCTACGGGGTTTTCGACGTCACTTTGTTCTTCGATGCCACGCCGCATTTCTTTTCCACTGACGCCAAAAGCCTGTGGAACGGGGTCGGCACCGACAATCTCACGCTCAAAGGCGGCTTGGTGCCCGGCGCGTCTACGGCATCACAGGTCGACGCAGTGCTAGCGACGACCGCGCCCAGCGATCTCAAGGTGGAGCGCAACAAGGCCGGCCTCGTCTTCAACTACAAATTCGATGACGAGTACGAAACTGTGATCCAACTGTCGAACGAATGGCGCGATGGCGCCCAAGCGCTGGGCGCCACTTTCGGTTATCCTTTCCAGGAGGGTGCCACGCAAATCATCGAGCCCATTCATTACACCACGCTCGATGTTACCGGTACGCTGCGCTACACGGGCGAGAAGACCCAGGCCAATTTTACCTATAACAGCTCAATCTTCCGTAACGAGTTGCAGTCAGTCACCTGGCAGAATCCCGGACTCACGTCCAACACCGAGGTAGGCGCCTATCTGCCGCCGGTTGGGCGCCTCAGTCTGCCGCCCAGCAACGAATATTATTCGTTCAAGGGCGATTTGGCGACCGTTCTGGTGCCTGATGTGCGTTTCACCGCCAGCATGACCTACAGCATGATGCGCCAGAATGAATCGCTGCTGCCGCCCACCGTAGATTCCGGCGTCATCCATGGTGTGGCAACGACGATTGATCTTAGCCAATGGGACACCACCGCGGCCCTCAGTCAGAAGACAGCACATGCCGCGATTAACACATTCCGTGCCTTTGCTCAGCTGGCCTACTCGCCATGGTCCGATCTGACGCTGAATCTCACACTCAAGGACAATAACGAGGACAACCTCACCAATTACGTCGCCTTCAATCCTTTGACCGGGCAGTATGGCTATATTGCAATTGACGGAGGTTTGGCGCCCTTTATCCCGAGCCTCAGCGGCGTTTATGAACCGAATGTGCCAGGAAGCGTCGTCCAGATCCGCAACATCCCGTTTGCCAATGACAATCTGGAGCTGGGCGCGGACGCTGCCTACCGCATCTCCGACCATATGAAGCTGGACCTCACCTATACCCACAACAATATCCAACACTCCGTGCGCGAAGTACCTGACGCCGACGACAACAGGCTGCGCATTCAGTTCGTCTCGAACGGCAACAGTTGGGGCACGGTCCGTGCGTCCTACGACTTTGCAGATCTCACCGGCAGCGATTACACATCCAATCCCTACACGCCTTACTACTCAACGTCGCTGCCCGGCTATATTCCGCAATTTCCCGACGGCAACGCACCTTTCACGCTGTCTGACCTGAGAAAATTCGATGTTGGAAACCGCATTGAGCATACGCTGCGTGTCCAAACCAATTTCATCCTCTCGCCCAAAACCGATCTGCAGTTCATCAATGATTTCAAAGTCGACGGTTATGACGCGCAATACGGCCTCAGGACCACTAGCGAATTCGATTCGAACGCGGCCTTTGCCTATCAATTGTCGCTGACTACGACCTTCAATGCGTTCTACAGTTTCGAATTCCAAAATCGCGCTATCGCCAACATCAATCCCACCGGTGGCGGCAGCACCGACGGCGCAGCCGGAGGCCCTGTCTATCCGCTCGCCGGCGCCTGGTATGAAAAAGACCGCGATCTCGACAACACGATAGGTGCCGCCCTGCACCAGAGTTTTGACGACGTCACGCTTGATCTCAATTATAGTTATACCACTACCAACAGCGTGCTGCGGTATACCTATGCCAGCACCGGCGCTTTCTTCAATTCGTTGACCGCGGCTCAGGTGGGCACGCAGTTCCCCAACACAGATTTCCAGTATCATGTGCTGGAGGGCAACGTGCGCTGGCAATATTCCAAGTCGGTGGCGATCCGTTTCTACTATCGGCTCGACTATCAGGACCTGAACGACTTCCACTATGCGGGCCTGACCGCCGGAGTGATCAGTAACAACGTTTATCTGGGTGTGGTGCCAGAAAATTACACGGCCCAGGTGATCGGCGCTTTCGTGCAATACACATTCTGAACGGCGTCAGATGCAACGTGGAAACCGGTATTGAAGAAGTAAGCCGACAGCACTTTGGTCAGCCCGTCCAGCGCCGCGGACAGATCACAGAAGTGCACATGATCGCGTGCGCGCCCTGAGCGGAATGTTCATGACGATGCCAGCCTTTGGTGGATGCATTTTGATCCGTTGCTTCGGGTGAAACGGTAGACGGAGAGTAGGAATAAGGTTTGGCTTGAGTATCATGGATTTCCCGGAGCACTGGTTGAGGCCGGCGCTTGCGCGCGAAAGCTGGGAGGCGAATCTGCGCCGCATCTAGTCCTTCGGACGCTCTATGGGTGCGAAGATGGTCACCCTTTACTGCTATTTTCCTATGGAAGGCGCACGTTATTGCGACGTAGCGTTTGTAAGCGCCCAGTGGCGGTGCGCGAAGGAGTTTAATGCGTCAGCAAGGTGGGCCATTCGCCAACGGGCGTTATCTCGTGCGCCGGCGGGACGGCAACGGGGCGATAGGCGCTGGCGAGCACGCGCATGGTTTCCGCCAGAACCCCGGCGAATTCCACACCGCTGAGCTTACCTGCCAGATGCAACACCACCACGCCGTGCAGCGCCGACCACAGCACTTGGCCGATCAATTCTGGATCACCTTCGAAAATGCCTTCATCCACCAGAAGGCGCACATGCTCCGTCATGGTGGCGCGCGCGCGACGTTCCTGCAGCCCAAGCTCCGGTACCGTGTTAATCTGTGGCTGGGAGAGGTCGAACATCAGCCGGTAATGCGCCTGCTCCTGCAGTGCGAATTGCACATAGGCATGGCCCACGGCAGCGCTCTTCTCGACCGGCGAGCCGGGCGCAGCATGTGCGATCTCGAGGTGGTCGGCGAAACGGCCAAAGGCGCGCGCCCGCACGGCCGCGAAAATCTCATCCTTGTTTTTGAAATAACGATAGGGGGTCATCGGACTTACGCCGAGCCGGTTGGCCAGCTCGCGCATATTGAAGCCATCATGGCCCAACTCGACGAAGATGCGCGCTGCAACTTCGCACAAGCGGGCACGGAAATCGGCGACATCGATTTGAGTCAGAATCCGTGGCAATTTTCCCTCCTGGCTCTTTGTGACAAAGAGTCGCTACAATGCAGGCGTGGCGCGCAGTAAATGAACGGCGCGGCCAAACCCGAAGGAGCGCCAGACGAAAGCGGCATGGTCTCTTGAACCGCTGTCTGCGTCGATGACAGGGCTAGTACACGACGCAAGCGAGGGTCCAAGGATTCGGCCTAATCCGGCGCTCCTCATCTTTGACGAAGAAGACAGTCCGGATATTCCCTGGGGCACGAATTTAATTACCCGCCCGACCCTTCTCCCCCTGGGGGCAGCGCGATGTTTCGGAGGCATAGTTCAAAATGTGCGTTCAACACTCATGCTGATGAAATCACGGTCTGCCAAGGGTTGACTGGAAGGGGTGCCCAGAAAGCTTGTCAACGCAAGATTTGCCTTCCAAACCGACAGATAGGACACAGATATGCCGGCCTCGAAATCGCCGGCCCCGGAATTCTGCGTATAGTCTGTACTGGATCGACCCACGACATTGTAGCCAATTCCGAGAGAAAGCGTAACGTCGAGATGAGGTAGGACCTCAAAATAATGAGGCTCGAAGAGCGCCCGAATGTTCGTGGCGAACCTATTCCGTGAAGGGTCGAGTGCACGTTCATTTTGCGTTACGCCAAGGAGGTCGTTTACTGCAATTTCCACGCTGAGATCGGCGCTATTCCATGCCGGAGCGGGCGCCAGCGTCGTGACGCTGGAAACCTGCGCGTGCAATGTGTCGCCCTCGGCATAACCTTTGTCGGCGAAACCGCTGAGTTGCACGGTGGAGTATAGCGGTATCGACGACAGACTGACCAATGGCATATGTCGTCGCGCGGAAAACTCGCCGGCTATATTGCTATCGCCAAGGTAGCTGCTGAAACTGGCGCCATAGAGTTCGATCCCGGTGGGATAGACGAGCTCGAATTCACCGACATTGCCCGACGAAGGGACGGCATTAATATTGGGCTCAAGTTGCAATATGGGATATTTGGCATCGAATCTTAACGCGTAGAGTCCCAGATCAAGATCATTGACTGTGGTATGAAGCGAGACGCCGAACTGTCCACCAGTGGACGGTGTTTGATCCTCGCCATGAAGGAGAAATTGTCCCGGCTCAAGGAGGAGGCGTTCGTCGCCCGCCCCTAGAGCGTCGGTATAACTGAAGTAGCTGCCGACGCCAGGCAGCCGGGATGCTCGCCATTCGATCTGGTAATAGATAGCTAGAGCCACATCGGGACGCGGTTGCACAGTCAACGATATCTGGTTCACCGGCAGAAACACGTCCTTCGAGTAACCCGCCGGAGCGCTAATGGCCTTGATGTAGTCGACGGGCACTTGTGCTGCGGCGATGCTGTTCTCGTCAAAAAAAAGACTCTCCCCCCACAGAAGTGTTTGGCGACCGACCCGCATTGAGACCGGCATACCGTCGATCGCAAAATTGCCGTATGCGAACGTATCTCCGATATCCACGAATTGACCGTCGAGATTTCTTACTGCGCGCGCAAATTGGGTATTCGGCACCGAAATCGGATTGTAGGTCGTGGGCGAATCGTTGGCCGTGCGCGTGTGATAGACCGTATCGTACCAGGCCGCGACACTTACATGAGCCCCGAAGTCGTCTCGGGAAAGATCGAACACCGACAGCAAATCCAAGCGGTTCGATATCAATCCGGGCGCGAAATTTCGATCTCCGTCGTCGCTGTTCGGATTGTACAAAAGCGTAAAATTGCGCGGGCTAACGCGGAATTCTGCGCTGTAGTCAAGGGTATTGTCCCATCGAACGTCAAAGCCGTCCGCCGCATAAAGATCGGCCGCCCGAACTGGTAGGCCGCCAAGAATGATCCACAAGAGGATGGCAATTATGGATAGGTTGCCCAGCGGGGGCGCACGCGTCGACTCGTGCAGGCCCATCGGCCTGTGTGTGATCGGACTGATCATCGCCAGGTTTGCTGTGTTCGGCGTGGAGATATACATTATAGCATGGGTGCCAGTATATCGCCCCTCAAAACGGGCACGAAATGGTGCAAGGGCTGTGCGACTTCCTGGTCTGGTGTGGATCATTCTCGCTGTTGGAGGTTCTCTCGCGGGCTTAGGCGCTAAGGCGGCCGTGTCTGGCCAGGAAGCGTTGGCCTTGAAGTCCAATCTGACGCCGGTTGGAGCAGAGCGCGCCGGAAATGCTGCGGGGACCATTTCAGCTTGGACCGGCGGTTACATAGCGAGCCCCCCAACATACCAGGAAGGGGCCCCTCGCCCGGATCCTTTTGCAGGGGAAAAACCTCTATTTTCCATCACCTCTCAGAACTTCCGTGAATATGCAGACAAGCTGCCTGAGGGTGCCAAGCTGCTATTCGAAAAGTACCCAGACTATCGCATGAATATTTATCCATCACACCGCACCGCTGCGGCACCAGACTGGGTCTATGCAAATACTTTCCGCAATGCGACGTCCGCGCACGCTGCACCTGAGGGTATTGCCTATGGTATCGAAGGCGCGGTCGGCGGCATTCCCTTTCCGATTCCGAAGAATGGCTTTGAGGCGATGTGGAATCATCTGCTCGCGTTCTGGGGGCCGGCACGCGAACTCAATGTCAGTACCTACGTGGTATCAGCTGACGGGACCGTCGACAAAACGATATCTTACAAGGAATTGGCCGACTTTCCTTATTACTATAAGGGCGCAACGCCAGCTTCCTTCGGCGGCTATTACTTCAAGACATTGCATCTCGCAGTCGCGCCACCAGCAAAGGTCGGCGAGGGGTATCTCAACTGGCAACCTATCAATACAAAGCGCTACAAATTTGCCGCCTGGCGTTTGTTGCCAGGGGAACATCGCGTTCGAAAGGCCCCCTCTATTTCGTACGACATACCAGACCCGGACTCGGCCGGGTTTGTGAGCATGGATGAATATTACATCTTTTTTGGTGGCCTGGATCACTATGATTTCAAGCTCCTCGGGAAGAAGGAGCTTTACGTTCCCTACAATAACAACCGCATGTACACCCGGCCCGTACGCGAGGTCTTGGGACGAGACCATGTCAATCCGGACGATTTGCGCTATGAACTTCACCGCGTCTGGGTAGTTGAAGGCACGTTAGCCGAAGGCCAGCACGATATCGTTGCTCGTAGGCGAATTTACCTCGACGAAGACACATGGTTCGCGGTCTATAGCGACGCCTGGGATGAGCAGGGCAAGTTATGGAAATTCGGACAAGGCACAATGTACCTCATGCCGGAAGTGCCTGCGGTTATTCTCGGAAGTCAATTTGTCTACGATTTCGAGCTAGGCGGTTATGCATATGGATTTGCCTTCAACGGCGAACCAACAGCCTATAAGGTGACGGCGCCGCACCTGCCGACACTTTTCACGCCGGATTCCTTGTCTGCGAGATCGATCCGCTGATCGTATGGCGCCTCAAAGCGTAAGGCCAGTGTAAGCCAGGCTTGCCAGTCTCTGCATGGCCGCAGTAGACACATCGCCCGCCATGACCGTGCTAAGTTCCTCGTCCTGCCACACGCAAACCCGCAGGCCGTCGCGCTCAAATTGATCGAAACGCGCGGTGCCACCGGAGCGGCGCAGATAGAGCGTAAAGAGCCGATCATTATCGTCGCGATAGAGCAACTCTGCCGCCCCCCCGCTAGGGGAATTGGGGTACAAGCGAAGCTCGGCGAGATGGTAACCCTGCCTTCTTAAGTCCGGCACTTTGACGTTAAGTGCCACTGTGGCACTTAGGACCGCGTCGTATTTGGCACCCATACCCGCTTTGACTGTGACGATCCTTTCGGCATGGACCACATGCGCCCGCGCGTCGAGCGCGGCCTGCACGATTTCGCTCGACTGTGACGTTCGCACCTGCCAATAGACTATCGTTCCTGCAACGAATAGAACAACTGCTGCGGCTATTGAGCCGATCAGACGCCAAGATATCGAGGGCCGAGCGGGAACCGCAGAGCCGTGGGCAAGGGCAAGCCATTCTTTCGGAATTGGGCGGTCGATCAAAGTTGCGTATACTCGGCTTAACATTTCTTTGTCTGAGCGAAATGCAGCCACGCGCTGCGCCAACACAGGATCGGCATTGATATTTGCCTCAAGCTGACGGGAACGCTCAGCATCAAGCGCGCCGTCGATAAAGGCATGCAGCTCGATTTCGCTGATCTTCACTTCGTCGCTCATAATCCTTCTTTCACTCTTGATACTAATGAGGCGCCATCCGACGTCACATCATCCTGCATCATGCTGCGGAGCCGCTCACGCGCCCTTGCCAAGCGGGACATCACTGTGCCGATGGGGATATCAAGTTCATCGGCGATTTCGCGATAATTGAGATTCTCCAAGCCGACCAGCAACAGAATCTGGCGGTGCTCCAAACTCAATGCATTAATGGCCTTTAGAAAATCCGTCACAGGGATGCTGCCGGTGGCTGCCGGCACACTCAACTCCAGGTGATCGGCCAATTCCGTGATGTCCTGCTCTTTGCCTCTTCCTCGGCTGCGGCGAATTTCATCAATGTAAAGATTATACAAAATGCGCCGAAGCCAACCGGGAAAATGCTGAAGATCTCTCAATTGCGCCGACTGACGAAGTGCTCTTTCGATGCAGTCTTGCACAAGGTCGTCCGCCAATGCGGCGCGTCCGACAAGCGCGACCGCATACCGCCTTAGGCCTGGAAGTTGCGCGACAAGCGCGTTCACGAATTCCTCATGGGTGGTCATGGAGAAGCTGGACATATGCATAATGGCGTTGCCCCGGCGTCTGCTGCTGCAGACCGCGGGTGTGCGCCGTCGTTCGTCTGGCGCCTTTTGTCCAGACAGACAAAATCCCCGCTTTCTCCTTTCTCAATTGCGGCCCGACGGATTTGGTGCCCCTGCGCGATGATGCCGATCATATTCCGCCGTATCGTTCCTTTGACGGTTGGAAGGAGCATCTTATTCCCTTTCGACATTATTCAAGAAGGGCTTGAAGATCTTGTGATTTTGATCTGTGCCGCAGAAGGCTGGTTCTCCGTGTTCGCTTGTGTGTGTTGGTCAGCGTAAGCCATTGAAAGCGCTGAGAAGCCTCATTGTTAACGCCGGCGGCAGGCGACAGTCCTCGATGCAAAGGGATTATGTTATTAAAGCGAATATCGGCTCTTGCGGTAATCAGGCCCAAGCAAGACGCAATTGGTCTTCGTATTGGTGCGCACTGGTCTCATCAAGGAGGCCTTGGGGGCGATAGATACCGGCATCTAATTTAGATTGTAAACCCATGCGCGGTTACAGCATCTCAATTGTGGCGCGATCGACAAATATCGGCCAATTCAAAAGCTAGATAGGACGCAAATTGATACCTTCGGTATCTCACATCGCGTGACGAACTGTTATCGCCGGAAGCATCCTGATTGGATACAACAATGGCCGGCCACGTCCGGCGTGGCGTTGTGGTGACTTCGCACCCGGTCGAAGCCCCTTGGTAGTTCTGAAACAAGCGATTTTCACCGAGCGATCGCTGAGCGCGCGTAGGTGTGCCTTATATCGGTTTCTCGCTTCTCAAAACGGGTCCAAATCGATCTGCACAACGTCGTCCTCCGCCATCGATCGGATTGGAGGGCTTTCGATTGCTGTCGTGAATGCGTTGTTTCCCATTTGCCCGACGCGTTTGTGCCAGTGTTCTTCACGCCAACCAAACTTACGGCTAGAAACGGATATCCTGTTCGATCGAGCCGAACTATCCTGGCTCGCCTGTGCCCGTGAACAAAGCTTCGGTCCGTGCTTTAACGGTACCGAGGGTCCTCCGGCGGTCCGTTCCGGAGTGGGCGCCTGGTCCCGTTAACATGCGCCTTCCCTCTGTCACAACCTTCCCAACCTCAGATTGCTCTCCAGGCGGAGGCTGAGTTGTAGAAGAAACGTTCTTCCAAGATGCGATCCCCCCACCAGCGTTGGAGTGCGATCTCCTGCAGCCGTCGTGTCGTGCCGTCCCTGCCGGTGGCATCGAATATCCAGTTGATCGCAACGCAATCGCCGTCCACGAGAAAGGCCGGATTGGGGTGGGTATACATTCGCTGAAGCCGTTTCAGCGCATTGGTTTCATGTTCGATCAAAGCGACGCGCCCTCTGCGTGGTTCCTGCAGATTTTCCTGCATCGACGCGTCCTCGCGATAAAAATCGGCTATTGCCTGGACATGTTCGCCACTCACCACAGCTGCGATAAATGCCTCAACGCGTTGACGCTCCGGCATATTCACCACTCCCAAATCGATATAGCCCCACAGCGGTAAACCGCCCGGAGTAATGCAATACACCCCACTTTGTGGCATCCTCGCTCTGTTCTGCCGGATTTATAGCACGTCCAGTTTGGGCCAGAACCCGCTCATGATAAAAGGTGGGATAGGACGGATTTAAGGGGAGCAGATGAACGGCAGGATCATGATTTACGGAGCCACCGGCTACACGGGAAAGCTGATGGCCAATTCGGCGAAGAAACTAGGCCTCAATCCACTGCTCGCCGGGCGCAACGGAGCCAAGTTGAAGGCGGTTGCCGATCCACTTGGGTTCGAATACCGCACGTTCAGTCTAGACAATGCAGCCGCTCTCGATGCCGGGTTGTCCGAGGTGCAGGCTGTGCTCCACATCGCTGGACCGTTTTCCCAAACTTCGCGACCGATGCTCGATGCGTGCCTGCGCACAAAGCGGCATTATCTCGATATCACCGGCGAAATCGACGTTCTCGAGGCCTGCGCTGCGCGCGATGCGGAGGCCAAGGCGGCCGGCATTGTAGTGCTGCCAGGTGTCGGCTTCGATGTTGTTCCCAGCGATTGCCTCGCCGCACATATGAAGGACCGCATGCCAGACGCGATCCGATTGACACTGGCCATCGGCGGACTGGAGAAGATGTCGCGGGGCACGGCGAAGTCGAGCGTCGAAAGCGTTGGCAACCCCGTGCGCGTCCGGCGCGGAGGCCGGATCGTCGCGCAATGGCCACCGCAACGGCGCAATTTCGATTTCGGCAAGGGTGCACGGCCGACCATCGCAGTCGGTTGGGGCGACGTCGCCACAGCCTATCATTCGACAGGTATTGAGGAAATCACGGTCTATTTCGAATCCGTGCCGCAACTAGAGCAAATGGCAAAACTGGGTGGCGCCATGCGCTGGCTCTTGAGCCGCAAGCTGGTGCAAAACCTGATCAAGCGCAGCGTTGATTTTCTGCCGGAAGGACCAACCGACGCGGAGCGTGCGGCGGGTTGTGGAATTTTGATCGGCGAAGCGGTGAACGCAACCGGCGAAACGGTCGTTTCGCGCCTTCGCACGCCCGAAGGCTACACGCTCACCGCAATGACCGGACTTGAAATCGCACGTCGGATCCTGGCCGGCAACGCCGAACCCGGCTTTCAAACGCCTTCGAGCAGCTTCGGCGCAGATTTTATTCTCGCTTTTGAAGGTTGCACACGAACAGACGTACAATAGTCATTTGGAGACAGCGATCAAGGAATTCCAGAATGCATCGCTTTGCTGCTACCCCGCGATTATGTCTTTCATCGGCAGCAATAGATGCAACCAGGCGATCACCACCACACAGTATTCGCGCAGATCACCGCTTTGGTTTGGAGTGCCGTTGGGTTCTCTGCAAGTAGTCTGCCAGGACCACGGCTTGATTGTGTTCGGTGTCATGCGCGGCATAGAGCAATGTTACGCGCTTACCTTTCATCAATCTTCGAAAATCCTTTATCGAAGGGTTTGCTGCCAATTCATCTCTGTACAGGTCACGGAATTTGTCCCATCGCTCGGGTCGGTGATCAAACCATTTGCGCAACGCCGTGCTCGGTGCGAGGTCTTTCAACCAGTGGTCTAGCGCTGCAGCTTGCTTACTCAAGCCACGTGGCCATATACGGTCGACCAGAACGCGCATTCCGTCGCTTGTTGCGGGCGGATCGTAGACGCGCTTTATCTCCATTGAGGCCATACTCTTGCTCGTCGTTGGGTCCGCTTGCCAACCATTCAGTCGCTGGCGGAGATATTGTGGCTGTCGTCGAACGGCATAGATGATGGGGCAATATACATCTATTGTTCGCAATAGACGCCAGCGAATAGTGCTTCGAATCCGGAAACCCGGCTACGAAGCTGACGCTACATACCGATTTTGCATTGCAGCTTCATTGCAACGGCGATCGCCGGCGACTTCCTGAAGCTAGAGGTTAAGACTACCAAAGCTGTGGGCTTCGCGAAAGGAAACAAGTCGTTGTCTCGTTTCGTCCCAAAGCGCGAGACGAACGCTGGTTAAGCTTTGGGCAACGGTTACGCGCCCGATGTCAGCCAAATCGGGGCGATCGCGAAGGATCTGAGGTAGGCGATAGTAGGGAATGCGGCTGCACAGGTGATGAATGTGATGCATCCCGATATTGCCCGTGAACCAACGCAACACAGCAGGCAGATCGTAGTGTGAGCTCCCATAGAGAGCCGCCTCATGGAAGTCCCATCGCCCATCGCGCGCCCAGTGAGCGCCTTCGAACTGGTGCTGGACGAAGAAAAGCCAGACACCTATGGATGCAGCGGCAATCACGATCGGCATATGCACAAGCAAGAATTGCGAAGGACCAACCAGCCACATCATCAAAATAGCCAAAGACACTATTGCGACATTTGTGGCGATCGAACTGACCCAGGGCCTCCATCCCGCGCGCATCATACCCAACGGCAACCGTTGCCGCAGGAGGAATAAGTAAACCGGTCCCAGGCCGAACATGACGATTGGGTGGCGATAGAGACGATAACCCAAGCGGCCGAGCCATGATCGTTCTCGATATTCTTGTACGGTGAGGGTCTCGATGTCACCCATCCCTCGGCGATCGAGATTGCCCGTCGTGGCGTGATGAGCGGCATGTGCGCGGCGCCACACATCATACGGCGTGAGGGTCAGAATTCCGAGAATTCGGCCAATCCAATCGTTGGTGACCCGACGCTGAAAAAAGGCTCCGTGGCCACAATCGTGCTGAATCATAAACAATCGCACCAAGAAACCGGCAGCCGGCACGGCAAGCAACAGTGTGAGCCAATAACCTATATTAAGCGATAACCACATTACGGCCCATAAAAGGACGAGCGCCCCCACGCTGATTGTGAGTTCGAACAGACTACGCATGCCGCTGGGTTCACGGTAACCGGCGAGGAGTTGGGCCAGCGCGCGGGCGCTAGAAACAGATGCGCCCGAGTTGGGCCCTAGGGGATTATTCAAAGTCGCACGTGCATGAACGCAAAGCCCATTCCAAAATGACCACAACCCAGCAATGGGGATTCCTATAGCGTCACTAGGGCTAATTTGTGATCACCCCCGATGCTAGAGTTCCGCCGCTGAGTACCGACGGGACGATATAAATCACATCCACCATTCGGCAGGCAGTAGACGCAACGACGCGCCGTCTTCCAGCTCTTCATTAACAAGCCTGCGATCCATACCCATGGCAAAGCGCCGCTACGGGGCGGGCGAATTTCTTATTGTCCCAAAAGAGCACGTCAATTCGTAGGCGAGTTTCCAAATACGCTACCGATGACCGTCTGCCTCGGCGCACAAGTGCGCTCTTCTGATTCCGGCGATACGGGCTTGGCGACGAACGTCTTTTGGCCGTTCGGCCTTCATCTCACCAAGAACCGGCAAGGCCTGTGGGTGGTTTCTCCTTTATAAGGTCGCGCGCCCTGCCGGTGCGCCATCATCCTCACAAGCCGGATGCGCGCGGGCTGAGAAAGACGCCGTTTTCATTGTCATGGTCGAAACTGTAATTGCGCGCAAGCGCGGCGCGGATCGCCGGAAAATCCGAAAAGCGCGAAGGATCGTCTAGTTCGATGGTCGTGAAATAGCGTGCGTCGAGCAGACGAATGAGTTCGTGCTCGTTGCGGGTATGGGTGCGAAAGGCTTCGGTAAGATTGAACGCGTCAGCCTGCGGTGCTTTGCCGGCCCAATAACAGAGCGCGAGGATTTCACACAGAGCGGGACCCGGGCGATTCCTGATGAAGGCGATGTCTGTTTTGGCGGTCATTGCTTCCTCCGCGAACGGACGTATCCAATATTGCGAGGTGAACCAAGTGGCATCCGATTTGAGCGCGGTCGTGACGACCAGCGGCGTGGTGCACAAAATCGCGAACAGAACCTTGCGGGCAGGATGGTTTTTGCGGAGGTGATGAAGGAACAAGGCTGTGCCCAGCGCACAGGCGATGATGCAATCGAACAAGGCATTTTGTCCCACGCCCGCCCCGCCCGCGAAAATTGTGCCGATGACGAGTGCGAGGCTCGCATAGAGCGCGCATAGGGCTGCGTATTTGTCCTGCATACGAAAAAGGAAAAGCGTTGCGGCGAGCGGGGCAAACCCCACCAACACGAAATCCCGCAGTTCGTGCCACGCTGACAAAAGTGCATAGCTGCGGGCGGAACGCAATTCGCTGATAAGGTCGATGCCGAAAAGAAGATGGCACAGAACAAGACCTAGAAGCGCGAAACCGATGCCTGCGATGGCGAAACGAAAGGCGCTCTTGCGGTCATATCGCGCAAGCCAAACAACGAGCGCGAGCGGCTGCAACAGCAGCATGTGCTTGACGAAGACGGCAAGCGTCAACAGCAGGGCGCTGGCAACAAGGGCAGCGGTGCGGCGCGGTTCCTTGAGCGCGAAGAACAGTCCCCAGCAGCCGACGGCGTGGCCAAACAATTGTGGGTCGTCAATGCCGACATAGATGCCGGTGGCCAGCAAAGTGACGGGGAAGAGCGTCGCGGCGAACAGCGCATCCATGGCTGTTGCGGCCATGCGCCGCGCGCAGGCGAAGATTGCTATGGCGATGGAGAGTGTGCTGAGAAGGGAAATGATGCGGCCCGCGATGATAAAATCGCCAGTGAGGCGACCAAGCGCGCCCACGACAAAAAAGGACAGGGGCGGATAATTGTTGAACAGCAGGCTTGGCGCGTGGGGATAAAGCGTACCACCGGACATCGCGGCACTGGTATGATAGGCGTTCCAGCCTTCGTTGTAACCGCGTACAATTTCAATGCCTGCGATGGATGTCTGTCGCGCCAGTCCGCAAAGGCAGCCAAACACAACCAGCCAAACTAGGCCGCGCCACATAAAGCTATGGAAGTCGCGGTCGGAAATTCCAGCCAAAACGTAACATCCCAAAATAGAAGAATCTGCTAGATGATATATTGCAGCCTGCCTACGGAAGTGAACCCGCCCTCGCGAACATGAGCTTGCTCCCGTCGCATTGCGTTACGGCGCGCCTGACCGTCGTGACGGCAGCGGACGAAGCCTATTGGCGCACGCTCTGGCAGTTCCTGTTGAGCGCACAACGCAGGAAGATCGATGGTCAAGCCCGGATCGTGGTGTTCGATCTGGGGCTAACAGTCCGAAACCTTGGCATCGTTGCGGCGGCGGTTTCCGTGGGTGGTGTTCCGCACCTTCGAATTCGCGCGTTATCCGGCGCATGCGGCGCTCTTAGCGCTGACCTATGCCTGGAAGCCGCTTGCCATTGCCGAAGTGGCGGCGGAATTCGAAGGAGCGCTCATCTGGCTCGATTGCGCAACCCTATTCAAAACGCGCGATCTTTCGCAATTGCGTATGGCGCTTACGCGCGATGGAACTTATGTGCTGAAAGGGGCGTCCTCGCTGGCAGAACGCTGTGATGCCCAGACGCTGGCTTCGCTCGACGTGCCGCACGCGTTTTTCGGCCGCCGGGAGCGGCCAGCGGGCGTAGTCGGGCTCGATATGCAAAGACCCGCGGTGCGGCGGCTGATCGAGGAATGGCGGGGCCTAGCGCTCAGCGAAGACCACATAAGGCCGCGTCGGCCGGGGCACAATCCCGAACAGGCGCTGCTTTCGATCCTGCTGTTCCGGCATGAGGCAGACGGCGCAATAGGGCTTGCGGAGGGCGAGATCGACATTTCATCGGCCTCGCCCGTTCGTTGGCTCAGTACCCGCAACAAGGTGCCAAACTGGGTGCCGGTCTGGGCGGACCCGTTTTCGCGGCTCTATTATTTTTTATACAAGACGTTGGATCAGGCATGGCTCGGCTTCCAGCGGCGGCGCCGGATGGGGCATAAGGCCAGGTGATGGCTCGGAAAGGTTTCATGACAAGACCACTTTCTCGTGCGTTCATCTGTGTCCTCATGCTGGGATTTGCGGTTCCGGCCTTTGCCGCCAACGACACGGGCGCCATTGGCCAGATCGTACCGGGGGGCGGAATCCTCGATTTGGGCGCCTCGAACGGGGCCATCATCACGTCTGTGCGGGTGGATATGGGCGATCTGGTAAAGGCCGGCCAGCTCCTGATGACCGTCGAGGACGACAGCCTGAAGGCCGACCACGCCGAAGCCGCCAAGCAACTTGAACGGGCCAAAACCTCGGCCGCGGAGCAGGTGGCGGCACAGGCGCTTTCGGTGCGGCTCGCCGAACAGCAATTGGCGCAGGCCGGCCGCGAATTCGCGAGCTATCAGGCGCTAGGGCCGCATGCGACCTCACAAAAGGACATGGGTCGGGCAAAAGATGCGGTGAGCCAAGCCCAACTCTCGCTCCAGATCGAACGAGCCAAGCTCAAGATCGCCGAGGCCACGGCGGCCAATGACGTGGCGGACGCGCAACGGCAATTGAAAATCGCCTCGGCGGCGGAGGAAATTCGGGCGCCCATCGATGGCACAATCCTCTTCGTCGACCGACGCATCGGGGCTCGGCTTGCGGGCAATCCGGCCATCCGAATGGGCGACCTACGGACCATGTATGTGGTCTGCCAAGTCTATGAGGCCGATCTTCTAAAGCTCGTGCCTGGCACCAAGGCCACGATCAAGAGCGCGACCCTGCCGCATCCGCTCTCAGGCACAGTAGAGAGCGTAGGTCGCCTGATCGATTCCCGCGCCAAGTTGGGCGATGTGCGCATCCGGCTCGACCGTCCTGACCCGGCCAATCGGCTTGTGGGTATGGAGGTCGAGGTCGTAATGGCGCATTAGACCTGGGCCATGGCGCTGAGCCACGAGGATGTGATCGAGACCTGTTGGCGATGCCTTTCGCTGGCGGCCTCCAATCTTGGCCAGCACAAAACGCGGCTTTACGTGGCGCTGGCTGGCATCGGCGTCGCTATTTTGCTGTTGCTGCTGCAAATCGCGTTTCTGCATGGCGTGCGCGTGGAAGCAACACGGCTCTACGACGATTTCGATTTCGATCTTGCTGTGGTGCCGGTGACCTATCAGTTTCTTTATTCGGGCGGCGCGTTCGACCGCGTGCGGCTGACTCAGGCGCGAGCCGATAGGGACGTGACGCAAACATTCAGCCTCAATGTCGGCGTGAGCCGCTGGGTGGATGAAGACACCAACCAACGTTCATCCATTCTGTTGATTGGCATCGACGAGCCAGGCGATTTCATCACCGACCGGAACATAAGCGACGGCTACGCCGCGCTTGCTGGAAGTCGCGCTGTATTGATTGACGCCTATTCGGGCTCTGGCTATGGGCCGTTGATCTTAGGGCGCGAAGCGCGAATTTCGGATCAGCCTGTGGAGATCGCAGGTTTCTTCCGGCTAGGGCTTTTCTTCTATGCGGAGGGCAGCGCGATTTTGCGCAATCCGGATTTCGCGCGGCTGACCGGGCATGATGCAGGGATGGTGAGCGTGGGCTTGCTTAAGCTCGCAGATGGCGCGGACCCAGACGATGTGGCGGCCCGGCTTTCGAAAAGTCTGCCTGAAGATGTACGGGTCCTGACGCGCGCCGAATTGATCGCGCAGGAGCGGTCGTTCTTCACAACGACCAAACCCATCGGCGTGCTGTTGCGGGTGAGTATGCTGATTGCGTTTCTTGTGGGAGCAACGATTCTGTTTCAGGTGCTGTCGGCGGAGATTATTCAACGCGCCAAAGAATTCGCAGTGCTAAAGGCGATGGGCTTTCCGCCGGAATTCGTATTCGGCGTGGGATTGTCGGAGATTATTCTGCTCGCGGTTGCCGCCTTCGTGCCTGCGCTTGTCGTGGCGGCCATCGTGCTGTGGGCGATCGAATGGGTGACGAAATTGCCTACGGGGCTTACACCTATCATCGCCGTCGAGACGTTGTTCATCGTACTGGCGATGGGAATCGCGTCGGGCATCAGTGTGTTGGGCCGGATTGCGCGCGCAGATCCCGCGGAACTGTTCAAATGAGAACCGCGGAACAGGGATTGGGTTTTCGTTTTCTCGCGCACAATCCGCCACGCCTGGTCGCTGCCGCGGCAGGCGTGGCGGTGGCGGTTGTCATCATGTTTGTCGAGCTTGGGCTTCTGATGGGTGTGCTCAATTCGCAGGCGATGGTGGCAAGCCGCATCAAAGCCGATCTCGTGGTGATGGATCGCGCGCGCATCGACCTGCACAAATGGACCGACTTGCGCGACATCCGCTTATATCAGATTGCCGCCCAACCCGATGTGGCCGATGTGGTGCCGATTTATCAGGGCACGATGGGATTGCGCAATCCGCCTGACCGTGCAGTGCGGCGCATCATTGTGTTTGCATTTCCGGCCGATGATGTTCCGTTCGACATCGGCAATCCTGAGAAAATTTCGCGTGTTCTGCGCGTATCCGGTTCGGTTTTGTACGACCGGCTATCACGGCCGATCTTCGGGCCGATCAGGCGCGGCCGCGATATCGAACTCGACGCGGTACTTTACCGCGTGGCAGGCTTTGTGACGATCGGGCCTGATGTCGTCAACGATGGCGCGGTGGTGATGAGCGAGGGCGACTGGCTTTCGCGCAATCCGGACGATCAGCCGATCATGGGGGCGATCCGGCTGAAACCGGGCGTTGATGTCGCCGACGCGCAAGCACGCATTCTGGCCGAACTGCCCAAGGACATTACGGTGATGACACCTGCCGAGGTGCGCAGGCGTGAATTCGCTTTCACCTTGCGCTCAGCGCCCATCGGTCTGCTGTTCGGGATCGGGATGCTGGCGGGGCTCGTGATCGGCGCAATCACCTGCTACCAGATACTGTTCAACGAGATCGTCGACCGCTTTGCCCAATATGCTACGCTGCGGGCGATGGGTTTTTCCGATGGGTTTTTCCGGCGCGTGATCCTGGAGCAAGCGGTGCTGCTGTCATTGGGCGGATTTCTAGGGGGTGTTGTGCTGGCGTGGATCGCTTACGCTTATCTCGCCCATGCCACCTCGCTCCCGATGCGCTTCGATGGATTTTCGCTGATGTTCATTTTCGTGCTGACCGTGGGGATGACCGTGATGGCGGGCATGTTTGCGCTAAAGCCGGTGGCACATGCCGATCCCGCCTCTCTTTACTGAGCAAGAGATGAATCTTCGCTTCGAACTGCCCGACAAGAAGGTTGCGCCGCAGGTGCACGCGGTTTCGATCCAGAATGTGAGCTATCAATTCACGGGCTCGCATCGGCCGATCTTGCGTGGGGTCGATCTGGTGCTGACGAAAGGCGAGTTCGTGATCCTCACCGGACCCTCTGGTGCTGGCAAGACCACGCTGATGACGCTTGTGGGCGCGCTGCGTACGATGCAGGGCGGCAGCCTCAATGTACTGGGCGCCAACGTTTCCGGCATGAAGGCCAAGGAGCAGTTGCAGTTGCGGCGAAAGATCGGATTCATTTTTCAGGATCACAATCTATTTGACGCGTTGACGGCGTTTGAAACCCTCTGGCTGGCCACTATGCTCGACGCGAAGAAGCCCGCGCGCGAAGAGGCCCTGTCGCGCGCCGGAGCGCTGCTTGGCGAGTTGGGATTGCACGAATATCTCCATGCCAAGCCCGGCAAGCTATCGACGGGGCAGAAACAGCGCGTGGCGATCGCGCGCGCACTCATCAACGAGCCGCCGCTCATTCTTGCCGATGAGCCGACTGCCTCGCTTGATCAGGTTTCGTCGAACGCCGTAATCGCGCTCATCAAGCGCCGCGTGCTGGCGGGCGCCTCGGCGATCATGGTGACGCATGATGCGCGGATTTTCGCTGCCGCCGATCGCGTGGTGCACATGGTTGACGGCAAGATCGACCGCGTGGAATAGGGCGAAACATTGGACAGGCGAAGCGCGAGATTTGCGACATGCGTTGTGCCGCTCGCCGTGATGCTGGCAGGCGCGAACGCACGCGCGGCCGACTTGCAGCTCGAAGATGTCGTGGCGGCCACGCTGTCCCAAAGTCCAGCCTTGCAACAGGCCGACGCCAAGGTGAAGCAGGCGGCGGGGCAATTGAAACAGGCGCAGGGCGTGTTCGACTGGACGGCATCCGGCCGCACGGGCTGGCAACGGCTTTACGTGCCGAAGGTCCTCAATGGAGTCCTTACCAACGAATCGGAAACCACCAGCGCGTTGGAAGTGCAGGCGGGCATGGCGAAAAAATTCGGCGACGGCATCACTATTGAACCGGGCTTTACCTTCTATGCCAACACCCCGGCGAGCCAAGCGCAGACCTTCGGCCTTACCACGCCGCGGCCACATTTCAACGTAAACATTCCGTTGTGGCAGGGATCGGGCAGCGATAATCCAGCTTCCGCAAAAGCGCATGCGGCGCAAAAGACGCTCGAAGGGTCGCGCTTCGAAGGAGATTTTGAACGTGGGCAGGCAGTGCATGATGCAGTGCAAGTGTACTGGCGGTGCCTGGCATTGCGCGATCAGACGCGTATCGCCGAGGCCGCTGAAGAAGACAGTCTCGACTACGACGCGTTGCTGAAGAAGCAGGCCCAGACCGGACAGTTAGAACCGGCCGAACTCGATCGCGCGACGGCAGATCAGGCGGTGCGTCACGTCGCGGTGAGCAAATCGCAGACAATGGAGCAAGCCTGCGGGCGCGAACTCGCGCAGGCGATGGGCGTGCCGAGCGGAACCGTGCCATCGGTTGCTGGTGAATTCCCAGACATGACGAGCATGGAAGAGGGCGTGGCACAGCTCAATGAGCAGGCGATGATCGACACCGCCCTGCACCAGCGGCTTGATCTGCTGGCGCTCACGCAATACGCGGCCGCGGCATCTGAGAAGGTGAAGGGGGCACATAACGGGCTTGGGCCGCAGGTTGACCTGTCGCTCGATACGGACGGCGTGTTCGTCAACCTGACCAAGAGCCTCGAAGGCAATCTGGAGGACGGGCAGCTTGAAGAGGCTGAAGCAGGGGAAACCATCGCGCGTCTCAATTTGCGGCAATTGCAGGACCAAGTCCGCCGGGACGTCTCTGATCAGGTGCAGGCACTGAAAGCGGCACTGGCCGACTGGAAGGCCTTGAGCCATTCCGCCGATCTGCTGGAGGGGGTGACGGCAAGTGCCCGCAAACGGGCGCAAGCCGGCTTCATTCCACGCTCGGAGCAAAGCGACACCGAGACCGATCTAGCCCAAACCCGCCAGCAGGCGGTCGACGCCAAGCTGCGGTTTTTCGCAGCCTTGGCGGCCTTGCGGCTTTCCACAGGCACAGTGACGGTCATTCCGGGAACACCAGTCCCCAGCATTGCCGCCATTTTCCGCACTTTGCCGGGTCAGATGCCGGCATCCGTGGGCGCGGCACCGGAACACGGCTGAGGGGATTGACGGGTCACCACGAATTGACGCGAATGCCTTCTGTTATTGGATCGACACAAATGGACAAAACGGCCCTCGACGAAACCATGCCGCCTCTTAACGACGACCGCCCACATGGCGGAAGTTTCATCGACGGCTTTGCGGGCTATCGTGCGATGAGGCGCCGTCTTGCCGATATAGCCGGCCATGGCATCACGCTGCCGTTCTTCGAACCCCGTGATGGAGTAAGCAGTAGCTTGATCCGTTGGCGCGGGCGCGAACTGATCAATTATTCCGGTTATAACTATTTGGGTCTCTCGGGCGATCCGCGCGTGTCAGAAGCGGCCAAAGCCGCCATCGACAAATACGGCACCTCAGCATCGGCAAGCCGTATCGTGTCGGGACAGATCGAACTGCATGGCGAACTGGAGAAACGCTTGGCCGCGTTTCTAGGCACCGAAGATGCCATCGTGTTCGTCAGTGGCTACCTTACCAACGTCACCGTCATCAGCCATCTGGTTACCAAGCCGGATGCAGTGATCTATGACACTGGCGCACACAATTCGATCATGACAGGCGCGCAGCTATCGGGCGCGCGGCTTCTCAGCTTTCCGATCGGCGATTGGGCGAAGCTCGATGCGTTGATGGATGCCAAGCGGCGTGATTTCCGACGTGGACTTCTGGTGGTCGAAGGCGTCTACAGCATGGACGGCGCGATCCTCGACGCGCGGCGCGCGGTCGAGGCCAAGCGCAGAAACGATCTGATCTTGATGATCGACGAAGCCCATTCGCTGGGCACAATCGGCGTTACTGGACGCGGTGTGTGCGAGGCGGCGGGGATTTCACCCAGGAGCGTCGACATCCACATGGGCACACTGAGCAAGACGTTAGCGGGCGCGGGCGGATACATTGCTGGCGATCGTGGATTGATCGAATATATGCGCTATCTGGCACCCGGATTTATTTTCAGCGTTGGGCTTTCGCCGCCAGATACAGCGGCGTCCTTGGCAGCGCTAGAGATTCTCGAACACGAACCTGAACGCGGGCGCGAGGTCCGCGAGCGCGCGGTATTGTTCCGCGCCGTCGCGCGCGAAGCAGGGCTAGAGATCGGGGGCGACGAGGAATTGCCGGTTGCATCGTTATTCGTCGGCGACGACAAGGCGGGGTTTGCCCTGTCGAATTGGCTGCTCGAGCGCGGTATCCATGTTCAGCCCATCGTGCCGCCGGCGGTTCCACCGGGCGGCACGCGGCTGCGTTTCTTCATCACACGCAACCACACAGAAGAGCAATTCCGCGCCACCTTGCCGGCCATCGCGCGCGAGATGGAGCAGATGGGCCTGATGGGCTGATGCCGCACGCGCTTATCAGCGGCGGATCGAGCGGCATCGGATTGGCGCTGGCGCGAATTCTCGTTTCAGAAGGCTGGGACGTGACCATTCTGGCGCGCGTGCAGGCGCGTCTCGACGAAGCCAAGGCAATCTTGGACGCCGCGCGCAAAACAACAAGCCAGCGCATCGTTGCATCGTCGGCAAATGTGGCCGACAGCGCCGCGTTGGCGGGCGCGGTCGATGAGGCTGTGGCCACGCTGGGTGCGCCTGATCTGGTGGTGGCGAGCGCGGGTATTGTCATTCCCGAAACATTCGAGAAACTACCGCCTGACGCGTTCCAGCAGACGATGGACGTGAACTATTACGGAACAGTCAATTTGGTGCGTGCCTGTTTGGCGTCGATGCGAGGCAAAGGCGCGGGGCACATCGTGCTTGTATCCTCGGGGGCGGGCTTAATTGGGCTGTACGGCTACACCGCCTATGCGCCGTCGAAATTCGCGGTGCGCGGCTTTGGCGAAGCGTTGCGCAGCGAATTGGCGCCGGAGGGGATCTTGGTGTCGGTAGTCTTTCCGCCCGACACCGACACGCCTCAACTGCGCGAGGAATTGCGCGTGCGGCCGGAGATTACGAGCAAGATCGCGGGCGGCGCCAAGGTGAAAAGTGCCGATGAGGTCGCACGCGCAATCTTGGCCGGTGTAAAACGCCGGAAATTCACGATTGCACCTGGCTTCGAAATGGCAGCGCTGGTCCGGTTCGCCGGCGTGCTGGCACCACTGCTTAATCGTTTCGTGTTCGATCCGCTCATCAAGCGAATGCATCGTTCGGCAAGCCGATGAGCGATCTGACGTTACATATCCTGGTTGTGATGGCGACCTTCTTCCTCGCGGGAGCGCTGGCGATTTTTCTCGCTGGGCTCAATCCGGCTTGGAAGGAAACTGTCCATGGGCTGTGGTCGGCCTATAGGTTCGAATTCGCCATCGTGGGTGCGATCCTCGTGCCGGCGGCGATCGGTGGCTGGCTCTTTATCGCGGTGCTGCTGCTGCTGTGCTGGCGCGGGCAATACGAATTGTTCGAGCTGTTCGACGTGAAGGGGATCGGGGCGCTTCAGGCAGGCGCGATGGCGTTGGGCGGATTGCTGGTGATCGCAGGCGGGCTCGACCGCATCCAGCCGAGCGGCGCGCTGGTTTTGGGGCTGGTGCTGGGCGCGATGTGCGCCTTCATGCAGTTTGCGCGATCGAAGATCGGGCTTGCGGGGTTTCTGGGGCTGCTATTTCCGGCGTGGTGCGTGTCGATGCTGGGCGAGCTTCAGAGCGCCCATGGATTTGTTTGGATTGCGTTCGTCTATGTGACCGTCGAGATGAACGACTTGTTCGCCTATATCGGCGGCAAGCTATTGGGCCGTACGCCGATCTTGCCACGGCTGAGTCCCAAGAAGACGCTCGAAGGGTTGGTGATGGGCATCGTCGTCGGCGGCGGATCGGGATTCTTGATCGGGCTTAAAGTGCTCAACTTGCATGCGGGTGCGGCCTTTCGCGTCGCATTGGCAGCACTGGTGGCGGGGTTGGCGGGCGACGTGCTGACGTCACTCTTGAAACGTTGGCGCCAGAAGAAGGATTTCCCCTCCATCATGGCGGCCCATGGCGGCCTGCTCGACATCTATGATTTACTGCTGATCGCGACCCCCGTCGTGTTTCTTACGCGGGCATTTCTTCTCTGACGCTGCCGTAATGGGCACGCAGTTCCGGATAGGCCGCCATCGGATAAGCAAAGCAGAGCGTGGCCAACATGTATTCGCACGTCACATAGATCGCCTGTGACAGCCACGGATCGGCGACGATGTTGCGGAAGATGTAGAGATAGAGAAAAACCAGCGCCATGCCTACGGCGGTCAGTCCCACTGCCAGCCGCGCGCGCAGGGAACGGGTTTGTGCCGCGCCGGAGTTGCCATCGTGGCGGACGATTGCGCACGATGCGTCGATGAGGAAGGAGATGACCTGCGTGCTGTAGAAACCTTCCGACAGCCAGATATGCCAGTGATGTGCCAGGTGGCCGTCGTGCAAACGAATAGCCGCCAGCCCCGCCAACAGTAGGCCGGCCACAATACCGAGCGCGCAGGACGCAGCATTGAGCGCCGATCCAATTGTGGGGTTCCCGCCATCGGCCGCCAGTGTTGCGAGGTTGGCGTTGGAGGCGAAGAAATTCAAAAGCCATGTCACCACGATGCAAGGTGTCACCACGCACATCAGTGATTGGAAGACGATGCTACCCGGCTCGGTGGAAATCGTTTCGCTGATCGAGGGCAGTGTGCCGACAAAACCGTCCGGATGATAGATGTAGAAGAGCGTCCACGAAGCCGCGAGCGCGGTGACGCCGATCACGAAGATCGCCGGCGCACACCATAGCAGACGCGGCGCAAGGCCCGTCATCATTTCCCTGCAATGAATTCTTCGACGAGCTTTTGGGCTTCTTGATCGTCGAATTGTTGTGGTGGCGATTTCATGAAATAGCTGGAGGGGCCCGTCAGCGCGCCACCGATGCCGCGATCAAGCGCCATCTTGGCGCAGCGCACCGCGTCGATCACCACGCCAGCGGAATTAGGTGAATCCCAGACTTCGAGCCGCATCTCGCAGGCGATCGGCACGTCGCCGAAGCCTGCGCCCTCAAGCCGGATGTAAGCCACCTTGCGGTCGCTCAACCATGGAATGTAGTCGCTGGGTCCGATATGGACGTTATCCGCGCCGATGTCGTGTTCGAGCTGGCTGGTGACGGCCTGAGTCTTGGAAATCTTTTTGGTCTCTAGGCGCTCGCGTTCTAGCATGTTCATGAAGTCATAGTTGCCGCCGACATTGAGCTGGTAGGTGCGGTCAAGCCGGACGCCGCGTTCGCGGAACAGATTGGCCAGCACGCGGTGGATGATCGTGGCGCCCACCTGGCTTTTGATGTCGTCACCGATGATCGGCAGACGCGCAGTCTCGAAGCGGCGGCGCCAATTGTCGTTGGAAGCGATAAACACCGGAATGCAGTTGACGAAACCGCAGCCCGCTTTGAGCGCCTCTTCGGCATAGAACTCGGTCGCCTTCTGTGAGCCCACCGGCAGATAGGAGACGAGCACGTCGGTTTCGGTGCGTTGGAGCGTTTCGGCGACATTGACAGGGGCCGCATCGCTTTCCTGGATCAACGAGCCGACATATTTGCCGAGCCCGTCGAGTGTGGGACCACGCGAAACCATAACGCCGTTCATCGTCGCCTTGGCGAAACGCTGCGTGTTGTTAGGCTGGGCATAAATCGCTTCGGCGAGGTTATGGCCAACCTTGGTCGCGTTGACGTCGAACGCGCTGGAAAATTCGATGTCGTCGACGTGGTAATTGCCGATGCGGACATGCATCAGTCCGGCGATCGTCTCATTGTCGCCAACGCCACGATAATAATCGACACCCTGGACGAGTGCGGAGGCGCAATTGCCCACGCCAACGATCGCCACCCGGACTTTTTCGCTCATGCTCGATTAGAACTCTGACTGGGGCCGGGGAAAACCAAAGGCACGAACCGGCGAACATCCGATGTGGGAGATAAAGTTCGGGTCAAGTACACCCCCGAGATCCGGACAGCAAAGCGTTGCCGCTTTGTCGACCGTATTCTTGTTATCCGCCCCACAGACATTGCGGTATACGCGACAGTTTCATAAAGGGTCAACGGGATCGCCACTTCGCGGGACATTCCGCCGCCGATTTCATGAAGATAGCCCAGATCTGCCCCTACGACATGGATCGCCCCGGCGGCGTCCAGACCCATATCCGCGATCTGGGAACGGCGCTAGAGGCGCTGGGCCACGAGGTCACCATTTTGGCGCCGCTAATCCGGCCCCCGGCCGCCGAGCCTGTGGGCCCATCCATCGTCCGGCTGGGACGTGCCCGGAAGATAGGCTTCGGCGGAACCGCCTACGAAATCAGTATCGCGTTAGGAGAGGAAAAAAGGCGGCTTTCGGCGCTGATCGCCGAAAGCGGCTTCCACGTGATGCATTATCACACGATGTGGACACCCCTGCTGCCGCTGCAAGTGTTCCTGCGCTCGCGGGCGGCCAATGTTGCGACTTTTCACGATACGCCCGCCGACACACTGGAAGGCCGTGCGCTGCGCCACGTCTTCCGGGCCATCAGCACTGTGTTGCTGCCCAAGTTGGATGCCGTCATCACCCCATCGGAAGCGCCCCAGGCCCATTTGGCCAAGCGCGGGCCCCCCGTGGCTGTGCTGCCGCCGTGCACCGATCTCAGCCGATTCGCGGCACAAGCGCCTGGACACAGGCGCTTCGACGACGGGCGCATCAATATTCTCTTTCTGGGACGGCTCGAAACGCGCAAAGGCGCTATGTTGCTGCTTGAAGCCTATCGCCGCCTCATGATCGAGAATCTACCATTGCGCCTTCTGATCGCGGGACAGGGCGAGAAAGAATTTGCGTTGCGCGAATTTGCCGCGGCGCACTCGCTTCCTAACTTGGAATTCATCGGCGGGTTCTCAGACAACGAGGCGCCGCAGCTCTATGTCGATTGCGACATCTTCTGTGCGCCGTCGCCCTATGGGGAAAGTTTCGGAATTGTAATCGCCGAGGCTATGGCAAGCGGCAAGCCCGTAGTGGCAGCCGCCAATGCAGGCTATCGGTCGCTGCTCACCGGCGAAGGCGCGCGCTTTCTCACTCCGCCCGGCGATGTGGGAGCGTTGGTTGACGCCTTGCGCACTCTGGCGACGCAACCCCAATTGCGCGCACAGCTCGGCACCTGGGGGCATCAACACGCAATGCGTTACGATGCGCGTGCGGTCGCGCCGCAATTCGTGGCGCTGTACGAAGAGGCGATCGCGAGATTCAAATCTCGAAAGGCGAGGCCATGATAATAGGCCTCGCCATAGGCGCAGAGCATCGAAGCGGCGACGCCACGACCTGTGCCCAACATGAAATCTGATACATATTGGGGGGCAGTGCGCGAAAGCGGCTTGTCGCGATGCGGCAAAAACCTTCGCGGTAGCGGCCGCGCATTTCGCCGAAGCAGCCACGCTCGATGACGACCGGCGCGTGATTGAAGATGGGGCGGCGTCTGTAACCGAAGTTTTTGTTCAGCAGATGGTTGATGGACGCAGGCAACTTTCCGGGTCGACGAACTGGGAAAGCATCAGCGACGTAGCCCAGAGCATGTTGTCTTCCATATAAAGAAAGCGTCATGACAACCTCGTCAGACTATCGAGAAAAGAGATCATCGCATCGCTGTTGAAGGTCGGCAGCATATTCGCGTGTATGAATTCGTCGTGATGCCCAAGTTTGGAGCGCGTAGGATCCGGCGAGCCGGCACGGTTTCGGAGGGCAGGTGACGAGATAGATGTTTGCCAATCCACGGCACATAAGCTGTGAGCCTGCAAAAGCTATCTTTCAGCAGATCGAGATTATCGTAGTGGTGCGCGACGTCGCGATCTTGCGCGATAGTGGCATAATGGTCGCGGTTTTCGCGCAAGGCGGGAAAATCGCCATCGACCCAGAGATAGGCTACGCCGCCGGGTCGGCCGAGGAACCGCTCAACCAATTATGTCGCGGATCGCGACGACAAGTTTTTGGTTTTCGGCAGGCGTGCGTGCGGCGATGCGGACGTAATGCGCCCCATCGTTCATGGTCTTTTCGCTACAGTCCTTGATGAGTATGTGATGCTCAGCGAACAGACGTGAGACCAGCTTATCGGCGGCGATACTGTCAGGCAGGCGCCAGAAGACGAAATTGGCCTGTGGCGCATAAGCGCGACTGCCGGGAACCGCGGCAAGCATCTCAGAGAGTTCGAGCGTGTCCTTGCGTACCTGACAGCAGCTTTTGGCGAATTCGGCCCGGTAGCGCGGCAGAAGGCGCAGGAACGCTTCGGCGAACCCATTGATGTTCCAGATCGGCAGTGCGCGGCGGGTGGTGTTCACGATGGAAGCGTTGTCGGAATAGAGAAATCCAAGCCTTAGTCCCGCGATGCCATAGACTTTGCTGAGGCTTTTCACGATTACGAGATTGCGCCGCTTGGGCACTTCGTCCATCAGCGAAAACGCAGCCGGGTCTTCTGTGAATTCAATGAATGATTCATCGAGCACCAGGATCGCGCCATAGGCTTCGAGTTTCGAACACAGCCGCAACAAATCGGCGCGTGGCACTGCAAGTGACGTCGGGTTGTTGGGCGAAACCACCACGGCGATGTGGGCACGGCCCTTGCGGGCGCGATCGACGAAAGCATCGACGTCGAGTTCGAATTTTGGAGCCTTGAGTTCGACGCGCACGAGATTGGCCGCACCCGTTGCGTTCTCGTATTCGTTGAAAGAGGGGACGGCCGCCGCGACACTTGCATTGCCGTGTCCGCAAACGATCTTGATGAGCTCGGAGGCGCCGTTGGCGACGACCAGGCGTTCGGGAACAAGATCGAAGGCGGTCGCGGTTGCCTGCGCCAACGCTTTCTGGCCCGCGGGATATTCTTTTGCGATCTCCTCAAAGTGGGCTTTCAGCCGCTCCCACAGATCGGGCGTCGGAAAATAGGGATTGTAGATATAGGCGTGATCAACGACGCCATAGCGCCAATAGCTGCCATATTGACCGGAGAGAAACTTCTTCCGCTCGGGCGCCGGCAGGAATTTGTATTCGGCGATAGCACGGTCGAGATGATCGTCGATCTCGTACCAGACGATGTCCTTGCAGTCGAGTGCGGCAAGCTTATGCGCGCCCTTGGTCAGCATATCTTTCAGCAGAAGCTCGTAATAATCGTTGACGCGACCCGCAGTCACGGCGGCATCCATCAGCGGAACGAATTCGTCCTGCAGATAGGCGCGACCGAAGCGATAGATGTTTACAGTCTTGTATGTAGCGGAATAGTCGAAGCCAGAGCTTTGTTCGCGGCCTTCGATCAGACAGGTGACGAAGCCGTTTTCGTCGCGGGTGACGACGGCGCCGTCCATGCCCCGCGTGAAGAGAGCGACAGCGGCGACGTTGTCGGCCTCGGCCTCTTGCAGTGCGGGCAATAGTTTTTCATCGAAGAAAATGTCGGCTTCAACCAGAAGAATGTCTTCATTCAATTCTGCGCGCGCCAGCCATAGCGAATAGATGTTGTTGGTCGTGGCATAGCGGTCAGATTCGATGTAGCGGATATTCAGGCCTGCATAGCTATTGCCGGCGAAAGCGGCGATCTGGTCTTTGAAGTGACCGACAACCAGAACCACCTCTTCGACGCCCGCATCCTTCAGCCGCGTCAGGCAATTGCCGAGGATCGGTGTGCCGTTAATTTCAAGGAGCGCCTTGGGATGCGTGTCGGTGAAGCCGCCAAGGCGGCGGCCGACGCCTGCGGCAAGAATAATGGCTTTGCGTGCGCGGATCGGTTTGGTCACGGTCCCGGAATTGGCGGAAGCGATGGCCGGCGGGCACTACACCGGGCGCAGCCCCAGAGCAACTGTCCGATTGAGCCGCGCCCGGCCAAGAGCCTAGTATCCCGCTAGTTTTCCCGGATTTGCCACGTGATGATCTGGTTCCTTCTCGGGTTGGCGATGGCCGCCATCGCGGTCATCGCGGCTTACAATTTCATGGAAGGCGAAACGCTGATCCGCGATCTGATCGACGAGGCCCGGCTCATCCGTGTCGATTTGAAAGGGCTAGACGCGGCCTGGGCGGCGGCGCCCGCGCGCGCGGACTGCGTGGTGAGCCTGACAAGTTTGCCAAGTCGGTTGCCTTATATCGGTACGACGCTCAAAAGTCTTTTGCGGCAAGAAAAATTGCCCGCGCGAATCAGGCTCAATTTGCCGTCGTTCTCCAGACGCGAACAAACGCCTTATGTGATTCCGGATTGGCTGAAAGATTTGCAATCTGTGGAAGTCATCGCTTGCCAAGATTACGGGCCAGCAACCAAACTCATTCCATCGCTCGATCTGCCTGGTGACGCCAAGATCGTGGTTGTGGACGACGATCGGATTTATCCGGCTACCCTGATCGCCGACCTCAATGCGGCGGCGGACCGGCTGGGCGATGCCGCGGTGGGATTGAGTGGTTGGATCGCGCCGGCTGACCTCACCGACCGCCCCACCACTATTCTCACGAATATTTTCATGACGCCGCCCGTGCCGATACGTGCGCGGCGGATGCGCGCGCCACAGTCGGTAGACATGCTGCAGGGTTTGTCAGGTTATCTGGTGCGGCCGCGTTTTTTCGATGTCGCGGAGATGACCGATTACAACGGCGCGCCTGAGGCCGCGTTCTTCGTCGACGATGTATGGATCAGCGCCCATTGCAAGGCACTGAAATATGTTATTCCGGCTGGGCGTGTGGGTTATGCAGGCCGTAAACGCAAGCAGTTCTACAAGGAGACGAGTTTGGGGCGCGTCAATCGCGGCGACGGCGACGTCAACAAGCGCAATAACACGATTATGCTGCGTTATTTCGCCGGACGCTGGAAGATCGGGGCTAGCATACGCCCTCCCGCAGGGTGAAAATGCGATACACCATCGCCGATGTGCGGGCGAGCTATGACCCGGACAAGGCACGCGAAGAATGGCATGGCGACTGGATTTCAGCACTGATTTACCGGCCGATCTCGTTCTGGATCACTCCACCTCTGCTCAATCTTTCGGTCAGCGCCTCGCAAGTGACGTTCTTCGCGTTGCTGCTCTCGTTCGCGCTGCCTGTGGTGGCGTTGAAGGCTGGCAGTGGTGCACACGCCGCGGTGGCCGTGCTTGCGATCGTGTTCGTGATCCTGGACTGTGTCGACGGCAACATCGCGCGCGTCACCAAAACGGTGAGCACGAGCGGACATTATCTCGATTTCTTCACCGACATTGTGTTCCGCATCTGCTTTTATGCAGCGGTGGGGAGCCTTGCAGATCGCGAAATATCTTCGCTGGTCTGGATGAACGGCCAAGGTCTAGCCCTAGGCTTGCTGGCGGCATTGATCGCAATCGTGGGGCGGCTGAGTTGGGTGTTCGCGCGGCAGTTAAGCCCGGGCGATGTCTTCAGCCCAGCACAAGAGGAAAAGGAGCGGCGCGGCATTGTCGACAGGGTTCTGTTTCCGGTCTTCAGCGGGATAGATCGGCTTTTGCCGTTTCTGGTGCTGGCGGCGAATGCTTGGGGAGGGCTGCGCTGGGTGATTTTGTGGCTTTTGGCCTATAGCGTGGTGGACTGCGCCTATACCCAATTCGCGATCTTTCGCAGGCTAGGGACGGCAAGCTAGAACGTTGCGCTTCTTCTATTATCGCTTATAGGATCGCGCCGGTTCCGCGCCTCACGCCTAACGCCCGTGAGTTGCGCTGTGCCGGGATTTTCAGACGGGACAACAGGTATCAATGGCGGGCGGTCCTTTCGTCCTTGGCTATGATTTCGGCACGTCGGCGCTAAAGGCCGCCCTGTTCGATTCCGAAGGCCAGATCGTGGCGCATGCCAGCGAGGCATTGCGCCTTTTGCTGCCCACGCCCGGCTGGGCAGAGCAGCGCCCGGAGGACTGGTGGACTGCCATGGCCGCTGTCACCCGCCGGGTGCTGGCCCATGCCGGAGCAAGTCCCGACAGCGTTTCGTCGTTGGGGTTGGCAGCTCAGATGTGCGGCGTGGTTCCGGTCGACGTCAACGGAGCTGCGCTCTCGAATTGCCTGATCTGGCTCGATATGCGGTCGAGCGATATCGCCAAGCGTGAATTGGGTGGACTGGTTGCGGGCTATCGCCCCTTCGATCTCATGCGCTGGCTGCACTACACCGGTGGCGCGCCCAATCTTTCTGGCAAGGATCCGCCCACCAAGATGATCTGGCTGCGGGAGCGCATGCCCGAAGTGTGGGCCCGCACGCATAAGCTGCTCGACGTGAAGGACTACCTACTGCATCGGTGCACTGGCCGCTTCGTCACGAGCTACGATTGCGCGCATTTGACCTGGCTGTTTGATGGACGCGCGGGCCACAAGCATTGGTCGGCACAATTGCTCGATAGGCTAGGCCTCGACGGCAACATGCTGCCCGACGTGGCACCGGCAACAGACGTTGCGGGCGGATTGACTGCGGCAGCCGCCGAAGCCCTGGGATTGCGCGTGGGCACGCCTGTTTCGGTGGGGACGGGCGATGTCTCGGCGGCTGCGCTTGCGGCGGGCGCGCCGGAAAACAATTCGATGCATCTGTGCATCGGCACGAGTTCGTGGTTCGGCGCGGTGATCCCAAAATCGCGCGTCAATCCGCTGACTGGCGTGGGCTCGATCTGCTGCGCGGATGGAAAAGATTATCTGCTCATCGCCACGCAAGAAAATGCGGGTGCCTGCGTCAAATGGGCGGTGAACGCGCTGGGTTTCGAGGGCGATTTCGAGGCCTTCGAACGGGCAGCAGGACGCGCGCGTGAGTGCGCTGATGCGCCGATGTTCACGCCGTGGATGTATGGCGAGCGCGTGCCCATTGATGACAAGCATGTGCGCGGTGGCTTTGCGAAGCTCTCGCTGGATTTCGGACGCGACGACATGGCGCGTGCGATCTACGAAGGCGTGGCGCTCAACGCGTGCTGGGCGATGAAGGATTTTGACCGCCTTTCGGAACGTGCAGGTACTTCGTTGCGGTTGATCGGCGGCGGCGCAAAGAGCGCGTTGTGGTGCCAGATTTTCGCCGACGTGTTGCAGCGGCCGCTCGAACGCATCGTCGAACCTGATTGCGGCGGTTCACGCGGTAGCGCGATGACGGCCGCGGTTGTGGCCGGATGGTATCCCAATCTGGCGGCGGCGTCCGCGATGACGCGCACCGCGCGCGTCTTTCAGCCTGACGCGGCGCGGGGCGATTTCTACGCGGAACGGCTTTCCGCCTTCACCAAATATTACCGGCGCGTGAAGCCGTGGTATCGTCGCGCTGCCCAAAACGTGCCGAACCGCGAAGCCGCCGCCCAAGGTGCGCAATGCTCGACGGAACGAACAAAGCCCTGAGCGACAGGGTGTGGGATGCGTTGGCCACACCCTTGGCGCGCGCAGGCCTCACGCCGAACCAGATTACCTGGCTCGGGCTTCTGCTCGTGCTGGGCAATTGTGCGCTCTTTTTCCTGTATCACAACACGCTGTGGTTCGGCGTCGGACTAGCGCTGTCCTTCGCGTTCGATGGGCTCGACGGCGCGGTGGCGCGGATACGGGGGATGTCGAGCAACTATGGCGGCTATCTCGACGCGGTGGTGGATCGCTATCAAGAGATCGCGGTCTACTTCACCATCGCGTTCGTGACTGGGTGGTGGATGCTGTCGCTGGTGGCGATCACCGGTTCATTGATGACGAGTTATAACAAGGCGCGCACGGCCGTCGAGGTTGCGATCGATAACAATAGCTGGCCCGATCTTCTGGAACGGCTGGAGCGCGTGGCGATCCTTTGCGCGGTGCTCATCCTTGATCCGCTGATCCGCCTGCCCGCTGCATGGGGCGCAAGCGTTCTGTCGCTCGGCATTCTGGCCATCGGCGTCCTGTCGCACGTTACCGCAATTCAACGCTTTGTCCGTGCGCGCGGGCTCATCCTACGCCAGACGCAGAGCTGATGCTGCGCCTTCTTTCGTTCCTCCACCGCGAGATGAAGGGCTCGGGCGCCCGCATCGTAGCCGCCCTTCTGGTTGCAGGATTGAGCCGCGGTGTGTTGCTAGCGATTTTCAACGCGGGCGCGGGCCAGGCGATGGCAAAGACATGGGCGTGGCAACTGCCGGCGTCGTTCGCGGGCATTTTGCTTTTATATCTGCTCGCCAGCTACGATGCTATCCATCACAGCGTGCGCGCGGTCGAGACTATGCGCGAACGTGTTCGCGTACGGTTGGCGGGGAAGCTGCTCTTTGCGCAACTCCGATTCCTCGAGATCAAAGGCTCCGGCGATATCTACACGCAACTCGGCGCCGACCTGCAGCGGCTGCGCGATGCGGCGATGACTTTTCTCAATGCCATGCAGGCAGCCGTCCTGGTGGTATTTTCACTGGGTTATCTCGGGTGGCTTTCGTGGCCCGTTTTTTTGCAACGCTGGTGACCGGCGGGTTGGGCGCGACCGTCTATTTCTGGATCGACAGCGATATGCGGACGCGCATCACCCTTGCACGCAGCCGTGAGGCCGCTCTGTTCGATGCGCTTGCCGACACGCTGCGTGGCTTCAAAGAGTTGAAGTTGGGCCGCGCGCGCCAGCGCGATCATGCAGGTTACGTGGCAAAGCTTGCGCGCGAATTCCGCGATCTCTGGGTGAAAAGCGAGATCCTTTATCAATTGATCGGCATTACATCGCAGACCTTCATGTTCCTACTGATCGCGATTGTTGCCTTCGTACTGCCATTCTTCGCGCATGACGGTGCGACGAGCATTTTCCAAGTGGTGGCCACGATATTGTTCATCATGGCGCCCCTGGAAAATCTGCTACAGGCCGTGCCGTCGCTTGCCAGAGCGCGGGTGTCGCTTTCAAGCATCGAACAGCTCGAAGCCAATCTCGATAGTGATGCTGCCGAGGCAAGTGGCAATGACGGCCTCGTTGTGCCGTTGACTTTTCAAACACTGTCCTTCCGCGACGTGCATTTTCGCTTCGAGGGTGCGATTGTCGAAGAAGGCTTTGATGTCGGTCCACTTAATCTCGATATTCGGCGCAATGAAATCCTGTTTGTGGTCGGCGGCAACGGCGCGGGCAAAACGACCTTTCTCAAATTGCTAACGGGACTTTATCCGCCGTTGCAAGGATCAATTCTGCTCGATGGGCGCGAGGTTGGCGAACAAGACCGTCAGGCCTATCGCGAGATGTTCGCAGCCGTGTTCAGCGATTTTCACCTGTTTACACAGCTCTACGGATTGGAAAATCCAAATCCGGCAGTCGTCAACGCATTGCTGAGCGAACTCGGCATCGCAGGCAAGACACATATCCGCGATGGCGCGCTGAGCACGGTGAGCTTGTCGACGGGTCAACGCAAGCGGCTGGCCTATGCAGTGAACCGACTGGCGGACCGGCAGATCTATGTGTTCGACGAATTCGCAGCCGATCAGGATCCGGCATTCCGCACCTATTTCTATACCGAACTGCTGCCCCAGCTAAAGCGCGACGGCAAGACGGTGGTAGCTGTCACCCATGACGACCGCTGGTTCGACATTGCCGATCGTGTGCTTAAGATGGATTATGGGCGGGTAGCCGAAATTATAGAGCACTCGCGCGACGGGCGCACGTCGTAGAGCGCAAAGAAGCTTCCCTCACGGCGAAGCTTCAGCATCTCGGGCACATGGTTGGGCCTGCCATTGGCATGAACCAGCACGACTTCGTTGTAGTGGCATGGGAAGTTTAGAAGATAGCGCAATTCGTTACGGATTTTGGGACTGCGCAGTTGCCCTGATGCCAACGCGTCCAGATCGTTCATGTCGGGCGGAGAACCTTCGCGCGCGGTGTGGGCGGCAAAGCCCGCGACAGCCGGTTTCAGGGTGACGATGTGCTGGCCTTTGGTGGTGAACATCAGCGCGGTGAAGGCGCTACGATCGATGATCGCGAATTCCGCGATGTGCCAATAAAGGCGGTCGGGGATGTCTCCGCCGCCTTCGGTATCGATCACTGTCATCAGATGAGAGCCCCGTGGCACGTCGCGAAGAGCCGCGCGGAATTCGTCGATCTGATCGTCATAACTGCGCCATTCAGTGCAGAGCGTGATCGCCAGCCACGTCAGCGACGACAGAATGGCTGCGCCAAGTGCGCCTGCGATTGCCCGCGAAAGCACGATGTCGCAGGAGGCAAACAGCAGAGCAGCAGCGACAGCGGGAAAGCGCAGATGCATTCCCCATCCTCCCATCGCGACGTTCGGCGCAAGCAGCGCTACAAACGCCAGCAAGATCAGCGCGAGGCGCATTTTCGGATGGAAGGCAATCTTCCCGTGCCACACTCCGATCACAAACAGGCCCGTGATCATGGCGATGAGAACATAGGCGGGCGATGAAAAGCTTTGCTGTATCAGTCCTTCGATGCGGGAAAACAGTGTACCGAGAATATCAAATCGAATTTCCCTGTCGGTTGCTTCGCCGGGTTTCAGCACGAACAGCACAGCGACGGGCAGGGCGATGACGGCAATATCTAGGATGCGCGCGCGCATGTTGCGCGGTGAGATAGGATCGTGCGCGGCTTCGAATGCGGCGATCAATAAAAGCAGCAATGCCGCTGCCAGAATGTGGCAAAAATAAAGGACTATCGCGGCGACGGCGAAAACCGCGAGCCTTGGCCAGCGTGGCCATGCCTTACTCGCGATCCAACCAGCGAAGACGACCAAACATAGTCCGGTCGCGAAATAATAGTTGAGGAAGCCCCACATGAAATTGACGTTGTAGGCAAAGAAGGCACCTATAAGCGGCGCCACACCGACACGTCCGTAAAGCGCGCGGTGGATCAGCGCCGGGCCCGCCACCCACATAGCCACGGCAAGGCTCAGAAAGAGCTTGGCGGCAGTTTCGAGTGGTAGGATTTTGGCGAGCACGGGAATCGCGATTTCACCGGCGAGGTTAGGGATCGGTGCCCACGCGATGCCGTAGAAGCTGGACAGCGGGCTCGTATTTGCCCCGCCGGCTGCGAGGTAGAACCCGGCCAGCCGCGCTGGATAATCCGGCATGGCCGGTATGTCCGTCGCCCAGAGCGGCCAGATCAGAATGGCCCCGGCTACAAGAAGCGCGGCCACTGACCAGTCGTAACGCGACGCGGGCATGTGAGTGCTTTTTTTCCGGCGTTTCTGGCGAACAATCGCGACTATACGCCAGCCGGCAAATTTTCTTACGCGGCAAATGGCTCACTTTCGCACAGCGGGTCGGTGGAAATTTCTTCGCGCCATCCAGAACTCGACCGAGTGCCTTCGCCGCTTATTGACGCCTGCGTTCGGCATGGGAGCGTTTGGCGAAACTCACCGCGCCGAGCGATTCTGGTTTGGGGCAACGTAAGGACGCTGGCTTCTGTGGCCTCTTTGCCGCAATCAGCATTGGCGGATAGAGGTGAACTTGGCCACGTATAAGTCACTGCAAACCGCGAGCCCATGGCGTGCAGCCGTTGGCGCCGGCGAATACGTGATCATGGGCGGCGCGCAGCGGCTTGAGACTGCGCAAAAGGTGGGTGCGAGGCTCGCCTCTTAAGGTTCGAGCACACAATCGGCTTCGATCGCACCGAGACGATCAATTTCAAGCCGCACCTTGTCGCCGGCTTTCAGATAACCGGGCGGGTTCATCGCCATGCCAACGCCCCCGGGCGTGCCGGTGAAGATCAGATCGCCGGGCTCAAGTGTCATCGCTTGCGAGAGATAGGTCGCCTGATCCCAAATATCGAAGACGAAATTGGCGGTATTCGAGTTCTGCCGTTTCTCGCCGTTGACAAAGCAACGGATGCCAAGCGTATGCGGATCACCGACTTCGTCGGCGGTCGTGATCCAAGGGCCGAAGGGGGCGTGCGTGTCGAAAGACTTTCCCAGCATCCATTGGGGCGTGAAATTCTGCCAATCGCGCACCGATACGTCATTGCCGATGCAATAGCCGAATATCGCCGAGACGGCATCGCCGGGAGCGATGTGTCGTCCGCCGCGCCCGATCACGGCAACGAGTTCGACCTCATAGTCGACTTGCGAGGACACTTTGGGAATCTGGATCGGATCGAACGGCGCATTGACGGCCGTGGTATGTTTGCAGAACCAAACTTGCTTTGTCGGCAACTCACGCTTCATCTCGCGGATGTGGTCGACATAGTTGAGGCCGATGGCGAGTATTTTTCCCGGACGTGGAATGGGTGCAAGCAACTTGACACTGTCCAGTGGCAAGATATCCGTCTTTTCACCTGCAAGCTTGCGCATTTCTGCTTCAAGCAAGGGCCAACGGCCGATCAGATCGAGCATATCGCAGGTAAGCCGCGGTAGGGTGCGCGAAACCGACAAGATTCCGTCGCCCTGAACGATACCAACTTCCGGTTTGCCGCCTGCACTGAACGTTGCCAATTTCATCGACTTTTCCAGCCAGATTCTCCGCTCAGCTTACGTGGCCATCTCGGTGCTGTCGCGGCCGCGCAATGCTTTGGCTCGCCGGACTGCATTCAAGACGCCCCTCTATGCGTTATCACGCCAGGAAGGACATTTTATTGCAGGCCCCTGGACTGCTTGAGTCGGCGCGGAGGCGGGCGCAGATTGCCCTCGATTTCCCAAGCTTTTCCGCGAAAAGAAGGGCGATAGCGAGAGCCAAATTGGAAACGCCATGAAGAACCGAAAGCCGCTTTTTCTGCGAGTTCCCGAACCCTTACAACGGCCGGGCGACGTGGCCGATTTCAGTGCGGTCAAGTTGCCCGAGGCGGGCTCCGTGCGCCGCCCGGAATCGGATGCTCCGGACCATGAAATCCGCGATCTCGCTTATGCGACTGATCCGCGTGCTCGATGATGAGGGCCGCGCGGTCGGGCCCGTGGAACCCGCGGCTCGATCCGGAGACGCTGCGAGCGCGGGCTTGCGCGCGATGATGCTGACGCGCGCTTATGACGACCGCATGTATCGCGCCCAGCGCCAGGGCAAGACATCGTTCTACATGAAGTGCACCGGCGAGGAGGCGGTCGCGATCGCCGCAAGCCATGGCGCTGGACCGCGAGCGACATGTGCTTCCCAACTATCGCCAGCAGGGCATGCTGATCGCGCGCGGCTATCCGCTGGTCGACATGATGTGCCAGGTCTATTCCAACGAGCGCGATCCGCTGAAGGGCCGCCAGCTGCCGATCATGTATTCGAGCAAGGAGTACGGCTTCTTCTCGATCTCCGGGCAATCTCGGCACGCAGTTTCCGCAGGCGGTGGGCTGGGCGATGGCGTCGGCCTACAAGGGCGACGACCGCATCGCGGCGACCTGGATCGGCGAAGGCACGACGGCGGAAGGCGATTTCCACCAGGCGCTGACTTTCGCCTCGGTCTATCGCGCGCCGGTGATCCTCAACGTCGTCAACAATCAATGGGCGATCTCGAGCTTCCAGGGCATCGCCGGCGGCGAGCGAGACGACTTTCGCCTCGCGCGCCATCGGCTATGGCCTGCCGGGCCTGCGCGTGGACGGCAATGATTTCCTGGCGGTCTATGCCGCGACGCAATGGGCGGCGAACGCGCGCGCGCACCAATCTCGGCGCCACCCTGATCGAGCTCTTCACCTATCGCGCCGAAGGCCATTCCACGAGCGACGATCCCAATCGCTATCGCCCCGCCGACGAAGCCAAGGCCTGGCCGCTGGGCGATCCCATCGAGCGGCTGAAGAAGCATCTGATCGCGCTCGGCGAATGGACGCGAAGAACAGCACGAACAGCCGCAGCAAAGACGTCGTCGAGGAAGTGCGCGCCGCCAACAAGGAAGCCGAAAGCTTCGGCACGCTGGGCGGCGACCAGACGCCGAGCGTGAAGACCATGTTCGAAGACGTGTTCGAAGAAATGCCCTGGCATCTGCGCCGCCAGCGCCAGCAGCTGGGAGTCTGACGATGGCCACGATGAACATGATCCAGGCGCTCAACTCCGCCATGGACGTGATGCTGACGCGCGATCCCGATGTGCTGGTCTTCGGCGAGGATGTGGGCTATTTCGGCGGCGTGTTCCGCGCCACCGAAGGCCTGCAGAAAAAGCACGGCCTCACGCGCTGCTTCGACACGCCGATCGGCGAAGGCGGCATCGTCGCCGCGGCCATCGGCATGGGCGCCTATGGCCTGCGGCCCGTCGTGGAAATCCAGTTCGCCGATTACATCTATCCCGCCTTCGACCAGCTCGTCTCGGAAGCGGCGCGGCTGCGCTATCGCTCGGCGGGCGATTTCACCGCGCCGATCACCGTGCGCACGCCCTATGGCGGCGGCATCTTCGGCGGCCAGACCCACAGCCAGAGCCCCGAAGCGCTGTTCACCCATGTCGCCGGATTGAAGACGGTGATCCCGTCCAACCCCTTATGACGCCAAGGGCCTGCTGATCAGCGCCATCGAAGACGACGATCCGGTGATCTTCCTCGAGCCCAAGCGCATCTATAACGGGCCGTTCGACGGCCATCACGACCGCCCGGTGCAGCCCTGGGCGCAACATCCGGCAAGCGAAGTGCCGGAGGGCTATTACACCGTGCCGCTCGGCAAGGCGGCTGTCGTGCGCGAAGGCAGCGATCTCACCGTGCTGGCCTATGGCACGATGGTGCATGTGGCACTCGCGGCATGCGAAGATGCGCGGCATCGATGCCGAAGTGATCGATCTGCGCACGCTCGTGCCGCTCGATATCGAGACGATCGTCAGGCTCGGTGAAAAAGACCGGCCGCTGCGTGATCGTGCACGAGGCGACGCGCACCAGCGGTTTCGGCGCCGAACTTGCCGCGCTGGTGCAGGAACACTGCTTCTATCATCTCGAAGCGCCCATCGAGCGTGTGACCGGCTGGGACACGCCCTATCCGCATGCGTTCGAATGGGATTACTTTCCCGGGCCCGCGCGCGTCGCCGATGCGATGCGCCGCGCGATGGAGGCTTGAGATGGGCCGCTACGTCTTCAAGCTGCCCGATGTCGGCGAAGGCACGGCCGAAGCCGAGATCGTCGCCTGGCATGTGACGGTTGGCGACAGCGTCGAGGAAGACCAGCCACTCGTCGACGTGATGACCGACAAGGCGACGGTGGAAATGACCTCGCCGGTCGCTGGCGTGGTGATCGCACTGCACGGCGAGCCCGGCGAGATGGCAGCCGTCGGTTCGCCGCTTGTCGAGCTGGAAGTCGAAGGTGCAAGCGATATGTGCGCGGCGAAAGTCATGCGCCACGGCCGAGAGGCGAAATCCATGCGCCACCCAAGCCGAATTGAAGCCGGAGCCCGCGGAGAAAAGCCGCAACCTCGCAACCTCGTCGCACCATCCGCCTTTGCAACCCGTACGCCGGCTGACAAGCCGCTCGCATCGCCCGCCGTGCGCCAGCGCGCGCAAGAATCTAGGCATCGAACTGCAATTCGTGCCGGGCACGGGTCCGGCGGGACGTATCAGCCATGCTGATCTTGATGCTTACATGGCATCCGGCGGCAAGCGTCTCGCCTTCGCGTGCGGTTGCCGCGCAGCGCGATGGCGTCGAAGAAATCAAAGTCATCGGCCTGCGACGCAAGATCGCCGAGAAGATGCAGGAATCCAAACGCCGCATTCCCCATTTTGCCTATGTCGAGGAAATCGACATGACGGAACTGGAAGATCTGCGCGCACATCTGAACGCAAACCAAGCGCAGCCGAACAGCCAAAGCTGACCGTGCTGCCGTTCCTGATCCGCGCACTGGTGCGGGTATTGCCGTCCTATCCGCAGATCAACGCGCGCTTCGACGACGAGGCCGGCGTCGTGCATCGCTTCGCCGCCGTCCATGTCGGCATCGCCACGCAGACGGCAAACGGACTGATCGTTCCGGTCGTGCGCCACGCCGAAGCGCGCGATGTCTGGGATCTGACGGGCGAGATCGCTCGTGTGGCTCAATTGACGCGCGACGGCAAAGCATCCCGCGACGACCTTTCGGGTTCCACGATCACGGTCACAAGCCTCGGCGCGCTTGGCGGCGTGGTGACGACGCCCGTCATCAACCATCCTGAAGTCGCCATCATCGGGCCGAACGCGATCATCGAGCGCCCTGTGGTGCGCAACGGCCAGATTGTCAGTGCGCAAGATGATGAACCTATCTTCTTCCTTCGACCATCGCGTTGTCGATGGCTACGACGCTGCCGAGTTCATCCAGACCCTCAAGGTGTTGCTGGAACATCCCGCAACGCTGTTCATGGATTGACTATGGCCAAACCGATCAAAATCAAAGTGTTCGCTTTGGGGCCGACCCAGGTAGCCATATGCTGCGATCTGCGTGGGTCAATTAAGCCTCGATGCGGCGCTCGTCGAAGCCGATCGGCTTGGCGGCACATGCCTCGTCCGTGGCTACCCAGTTCGAACGCGCGCAGGTGCGCATGCTGAGTGGCTGGGCACCTTTAGCGATGGCAAGGCTTGCCGCATAAGTGTTGTCGAGATTGGTGTTGATTTTGAGCGCGAGATTGTTCGGTTCGGCAGCCTGCGGTATGGAGCAAATCGTTGCCGGCAAAAATTGCTGTCAGAGCCGGTTGCGTTTTGGTTTCGAGACTTACTTTGCCGGTGCCACCGATCGTGAAGAGTTTGTCGGAGGGGCGGCGGGATGGCCACGAAGGTGAACATTTCTTAAGAAATCAAGCGCCCTCTCTTCAATGGCGATGCGATCGGTGCAAGTTCCATAACCCTGTCGATGCGTTAAGCAGCACGCGAAAGCTCCATCGAAACGAGCGCGATTTGCGGTGTTGTTCCTGCAAGTCCCCGCATGGCTTCGTCGAGCGTGCCGCGCGGCGTGTTGTTGGCAATCAGAAGCACCGTATCGCATAGCCGCGCCAATTGGGCGGCGTCATTCGACGTCAGGACACACCCTGTGTCGATAACGATCAGATCGCACGCATTGCGTAGATGCGCCACAAGTTGTGTCATCGCGGGCGATCCGATCAGTTGCGCCGGATTGCGCAATCCCTGCGCGCAGGCAAGCATGAATGCGCCCGAACGCGTGTCGCGGAAGAAGCACTGGCTGAGTGGCAGCCGCCCTGTCAGCGCTGCGACGAGGCCGCGCTGGGCAACCACGCCGATGGCGTGTGCCACGCGTGGATTGCGGAAATTGCCATCGATCAACACGACGCGCCGCCCGGTTTGGGCTGCGGTACGGGCGAGGCTCACGGCGAGATCGGTTTGAGAGTCGCCGGGGGATGCGGGCACGATAAGTACGGCGCGTCCGCTCACGCCCGGCGGCAGGATTTTGCGGGTGAGATCGGCCATCACCTTGGCCTGCCGCGATGCGGGTTCGAGAATCATGTCGGAGAGACGCGTCCGCGAAAGCGGAATACGAGCTAACATCGGCAGGCTCGACTGCGTGGCGCCGCCGTTTGTTTCAAAACGCTCCGCCAAAAGGGCCGCGAACAACCCCAGCAACAAACCTGCGGGAATCGCGGCCCCGACAACAAACGATTTGCGCGGGCCGTCGGGCGCATCGGGAATGGCGGCGCGCGAGATCACGCGCGCATCGGGCATCTGGTCACCTGTGGAATCCTGCGTCGCGCGCAGGCGGCCTACAAAAGCCTGGTACATACTTTGAGTCGATGCCGCGTTGGCTTCAAGCGATTTCAGTTTCACGCGCGCCATATTCTCGCCGGCGGCGTCGCGTTCTATCGCATGGAGACTGTTCTCGAGAGAAGCGACCTGCGCATTTGCCACCGCGACATCGTTGGTCGCGGTCTCCACCACGCGATGGACTTCCTGGGCGATCTTCGAATCCAGATTCTCCTTCTGGGATTCGATCTCTATCATCTTGGGGTGTCTGGGACCATATCTCGTACCCAGTTCGGCTTCCTGCTGGACGAGATCGGTTTCCTGCGCGCGCAATTGCACGATGAGAGGCGAGGCCACGACCTGCGAAACATCGGCGGAACGACCCGACCGCACAAGCTGCGTCACGCGTGCGTAGATAGCTTGCTTCTGAGCCAGATCGGCTCGCGCGGCGACAAGCTGCGTGCTGATTGCGCCCATCTGTTGATCGACAATGGAATTGCCGTCCGCCGTGTCGTTGAGATTGTTTTGAGCCTTATAGCGCTGCACAGCTTCTTCGGAAACCTGCACTTGCAATGCAAGACGTTGGATGCGGTCGAGCAGCCACTGTGTCGTTTTGGTGGTCGCGTCAAATTTGGCGTCGACTTGATCTGTGACATAAGCATCAGCAATGGCGTTAGCGATGCGCGTAGCTTTTTCGGGATCGCGCGCTGTGAAGCTGATGTCGAGGCTGGTTGAAAGGCCGATGGCATCGACCGACAGATGTTTGACGAACGCATTAATCACTGCGTCGCGCATGCGCTGCCCATCGCGTGTGTTGAAGAACCCGTCCAGAGGTTTGAATTCGGGATCATTGATGAGTTTGAGTTTATCGATTACGCGCCCTGTGAGTTCGCGCGAGGTGAGTATCTGGATTTGGTTCTGCACTGAAGCAGGATCGGTCGGCGTCTGGGAGAGCACCGCGGAAAGGTCGGTCACGTTGTTCTTGCGTGGCTCGAGCATCACAACCGCGGTCGCCGAATAGCGCGCGGGCAGCACGTACAAAATCGCGATCGTCAGCGCCACCAAACAAGCCGCAACCTGCAAGATGAGCGTTCTGCGCGCGGCGATGATTCGCCCAAGCCCAACGAACCCGAACGGCGTCTCCAGAGCCAGTGTCGAAGGTTTGCCTGTCATTGCGCCATTAAATCGATCTTTCGGAGCGCGCCCGAAAGCGGGTTGTTCCGGCTACGGAGGGTTTAGCCCGCCAGCCCCTTAGGAATGGTTAACGAATCCTTGTCCGGATCGCTAGAGCGAGAATTTGAGCCCGGCAGAGAGCGTATTGTCGTTGAAGTCCTGGAAGGGGGCGGACGAGTTGCGGTGGCTGAAGCTATAATCCACATAAGCCCGCATGTTGCGGTTCATCAGGTATTCGGCGCGCAGTGTGGCACCCCACAGGGCATCGTCGCGGCCCGTACCCGCAAACCGGCTGTCGGTATAATCGACGTCACCCTGCAAGATGAGGTCGCGCAATAGCTCGTAGTCGACGCCAAACTCGAAAACCCGATCGTCGCTAAGCGAGGCGCCCGAGATCGTCGTGTCGGTGAGTTTGTGCGCGGCCGAGAGATGGAAGGTGTAGAGCGTGTCGGCATACCAGATGAGATTGGCGCCAAAATCCAGCCCGCTCACATCCGGCAGCGGCGCGTGGAAGCTCTGTTCTATGTACCCCAAAAAGGCTTCGCCGCGCACAAGGTCGGTTAGGCGGAAATCGGCGCCGCCATCGACGTCGTAGCCGTGCGAACCGCGGTCAAAGCCATTGCGGTCCAAGTGCAAATCGAAAGCGCGGCTATTGTAGGTGCCACGCACAAACACGTCATAGCCTTCGGAGAGTTCGTAAAACACCTTGGCTTTCAGCAGATATTTCTTCTCGTCGCGGTCATTGTTGCTGAGAAGGCCGCCGCCCAGAAGCGGCGTGGCGTCGTAATCGAACCGGTCGAACACACCGCCTAACGTGAAACCCAGTTCTCCGATGGCGTGGGTAAGATTGCCTTCGGCGTGGACGTCGGAATATTCGGTGGGCTCCGCTGCATTGCCGGGCTGGTCGGGCGAATAGCGTGGCTCGTGGGTGACGACGTAATCGACTTCGCCATCCGCCGTGGTGCCGCGCAGGATGTCGAGACGTCCCCTGCCACCGGCGTTCCAGTCGGTGTGGCTTTCCTTGTCGTTGCGCACGTATTGGTAATGTGAAACCGCCGCCGTTACCTCGACCAGATTGTTGGTCCAGTCCGATTTTAGGTCGAGGTTCGGCGCGATGACGAAAAAAGCATCGTGGGCCGTGTCCGTGTCGGTGCGGTAGACATTGTCGTCGCCGGCGGCGGCCAGGTCGAGCGTTGGATAGAGGCGGAAATCGCCCAGCGGCAGGCCCTCAGCGTCATAATCGGGCCGCGAACGCTCCATCACGCCCATCTCGTCGGCCTGTACGAGGCCGGGCCATGCCGTCAGGAACGCCGCTATCGCGTAAGGCGAGATTTTCACGCCGATCACCCTCTGTAGCCCTTCGGTCAGGACTTCGCTGCCACCTTAGAAAGATGAAGGCTCCCTGTCAGGCGTCTTGCGAGGCAGCCCCGAGGCTTTGGCTGTGTATATCTCGGCTTGGCGAGATCTGGGATAGCGCATGCATCATCGCCGGATCATCGGCGGGAATGTCATGATAGGCGCCGGCAAGCCGCGGTCCGTGCGGCAGGCTTTGCGGAAACAACGCGATCAGCTCCGCCGACGTCGCGATCTGGCGGGGTGCAACAATGCGGCCTTCGGCGGCGGCGAGAAGGGCGGCAGGCAGATCGTGGGTGTCGCCGAACGCCAGATGGCAGATCTGCGTGGCGCGCGGATTGATCTCGATGAGATAGAGCCTGCCCAGCGAATCGCGCATGAAGTCCAGTCCGTGGAACCCGGAAAGGCTGAACGTGTCGGCGAGGCGCCGCGCCGCCTCGGCCATCTCCGGGGACTCGATGCGTTTGAGGATACTTGCGGGACCGGCGGCCTCGCGCGTGGCCACAACATCCATGTGCAGATGCGCCAGAACTTCGCCGTTCCAGCACGCAAAGGCGCAGGTCGCGGGCGTGCCCTCGACGAAACGCTGCACGCTGATAGCGCAATTGTGCGGGTCTATGGTTTGCAGAAGGAAATGCGCGTCCTTCCGTTTGGCCGCGCGTGTGAGGCTGCGCAGCCGAGAGGGCGCCAACGCCATGTGTCGGAAAGCGGCAAGCGCTTCGTCGAAACTGTATGCGAAGAGAACGCCTTCGCCGCCCCAGCTTCCATCTGCCTTGATAACGGCAGGAAGTCCCGTCACATGTAACGCTGCCTTGAAATCGGCTTCGTTGTCGATCTCCTTTGTTTCAGGCACCACGATATTGAGCGATGCCGCCTGCGCCAGGAAGCCGCTGCGCGACATCAAAGTGTCGTAGCTTTCCAAACGTCCGAGCGAGCGCGCGATTAAATCGCCAAACTGCGCATCCTCTTTTGCCAACGCCACGAGATGACGCGCCGCACGGTCGTCGCAAGGGATGATGAGATCGGGCTTGGCTGTTTGCAGTACCTCGCGCAATCCCGAAAGCGCTTGCAGCGGACGATAGGGGTAAAAGCGCGACAACGCTTTGCTTTCGCCAACCGGATGGCGGCGTGGGGCCAGCGCTTCAACGATCGCGCCGCAGGCTGCGAAGGCACCAGCCAGCCGCGCGGGTGCGGGCCAGGTCAGGGTCGTGGACAGCAGGATTTTGGTGGCCATGGAAAGCAAGCCTAGGCCGCCATCGTCAACCAAGTGTGAAAAGATTGGCACGTCTTTTGGAGCTTTCTGCCTGGGCGACATAGGGGCGACCCAGAAGCAGGCAGAACTGTCCCGCTTCGGAACATCGGTCGAAGAAAGAACCGTTATGAGGCACATTACCGACGTGGCCATCATCGGAGCAGGCCCTTACGGGCTTTCGCTGGCTGCACATCTTCGCGAAACCGGCCTCTCCTTCCGCATCTTCGGCAAGCCGCTCAGCACCTGGCGCGAGCACATGCCCAATGACATGCTGCTGAAATCGGATGGCTTTGCTTCGAACCTGTCCGCGCCCGCCCCCGACAGCACGTTGAAAGCATATTGCAAGCTGCAGGGCCTGCCCTATCACGATACCGATCTGCCCGTACGGCTCGACGTGTTCAACGCTTACGCGGAAGCCTTCCAATGGCGCTTCGTCCCGAATGTGGAGGCGAAGGACGTGATAGTACTGGAGCGCAAGGGATCCGACTTTCTGTTGACGCTCGAAAATGGCGAGCGCGCGGAAGCTCGCCACGTGGTACTGGCGGTCGGCATCACGAATTTCGCGAACATGCCCGATGTGCTGATGCAGATTCCGCGGCGCTTCCGTAGCCACAGTTTCCATCATCGCGATGGGCGGGAATTTCATCGCCGCCAGGTGGTGGTGATGGGTGCGGGCGCCTCGGCCATCGATCTTGCATCGCATTTGACCAATTGCGGCGCATCGGTGCGCATCGTGGCGCGTGCAAAAAAGATCGTCTGGCACACACCGCCGGCGGAGCGGAGCATTTTCTCATGGTTGTTCCGTCCACCTTCGGGTATCGGTCCGGGCTGGCGCTCGTTTCTCTGTGCAAATATGCCGCGGTTGTTTCACGAAATGCCGAAATTCCTGCGGTTGCGGGCGACGCGCCGTCATCTGGGCCCCGCGCCCGCTTGGTTCATGCGCGCCAAGATCGATGGACGAATTCCAATGCTGCTCGGCACCGAAGTGCTAACGGCCACGATGCAGAATCATCGCATAAGCCTCACAGTTGCCGACCGCCGGGGCACGGAGCGCGAATTGGTTTGCGATCATGTGATCGCCGCAACCGGGTACAAGCCGAATCTCGAGCGCTTGTCCTTTCTCAATCCACGTCTGCTGCGTGAGATGAAGAAAGTAGGCAATACCCCCGTGCTCTCCAGCCGCTTTGAGACGTCGGTGCGCGGGCTCTACGTTGTGGGCCCAGCGGCGGCCAACAGTTTTGGACCGTTGATGCGGTTTATGGTGGGCGCGGAATATACCTCACCATTGCTGGCGGGCCATTTGAAACGCCGGTTGAAGCGCACATCGAGCACCGCCTCTGTTGCAGGGCGTTCCTTCAAGCCGGCCTAGGCTTGCGCTCGGTTATCGCGATTACGCGATCTGTCACGCGGCGGTAGAGCGAATCGGGCATAAATAGCTGGATGAAAATGATCGCCGCCAGTCGCGGGCGATAGCAGCCTCGCAACACTGCATTTAGATAAAGGCCCAGAGCGCGAAGCGGCTGTGTGGGCGCAAGTCCCTTGGCAATCGTCCAGCCGCGGCAACCATGATAGGCGCGCGGCGGGATTTTCGGCCGCATCTCGTCGATCCAGGCAATCAGTTTGGCACCCTTGCGGCCTAATGAAATGCGTGCGGGGTCGGCAACGTCTTCGCAGATCGCGCCTGGCTCCTCAGCCATGACGAAGCTGCAACCCGCAAGATAGAGCCGTATCGCGAAATCAGTATCCTGCGCGAAAGGCAAGCGCGGATCATAGCGTACGCGCCTTGCGGTTTCGGCGCCCACCGCCAGGGTGATCGTGGGCACGAAGCCGCGCTCGCATAGAAGATAATTCGCCATATGTTCGTCAGACCCAATAGCGCGCGGTGGACGCAACATCGTGTTGCCGTTGCCGCGATCGACCGATATGCGCGCATAGCTGGCAATGCCGGGCTTGCGGTCGAGTATTGCCTTCATGGTGGTCAGGTGATGCAACAAGAACCGGTCGTCGGAATCAAGGAAGGCGATATAGCGGCCTTGCGCAAGATCTATCCCGGTGTTGCGCGCGGCACCGCCGCCCTGATTTTCCTGTCGCACGAAACGGATGCGGGAATCGCCGATCTTGGCAATCACGCGTTTTGGGTCATCCTGCGAGCCGTCATCGACCACAACGATCTCGAAATCCTGAAAGCTCTGCGCGAGCACAGAGGCTAGCGCCCGTTCGAGAAGATGCGCACGGTTGTAGACCGGAATAATGACGGAGAAGACCGGTGTCATGGCGTCTCTTTGGGAAGTGCCCTCAGCATTGCCAGCACGAGCAGGAATGCAACCCAGTCCGGCCCGTCGCTCTCCAGGAAATCAGATTCCACGACATTGTGAAACGCGACGAAGACGAAGATCGCGAACAGCAGCGCCTTGAGTGAAAGTGCGCGGGCGCTGCCTTTCAGGAGCCGAATTGCCGGCAACACGATTAACGCAACCATAGCAAGCGCAAACCCCACGCTTCCGATGGTGACGAGCAGTTGCAGATAGCCGCTGTGGCCATGCGAGACATTTGCGATCCAGGCGCTGCTGACGTAGTGGCTCAGTGGCGATGTTGCACCGGTGTTGGCGAAGGAGCCGAAGCCGGAACCCAAAAGAGGATGATCTCCGATATAGGCGAGTTCCGCCTGCCAAATCGCCGCGCGGCCTGTGAATTCGTTTGGATCCGACAAAAGACGGTTCAGCGCGGTCCATTCGGAGATCGCGGCCGCGGCGATCACGAAGGCGACCAGACCCGCCGCCACCAGCGCGATCTGCCGGTCGAGCGGCTGCCGCCAAGCAAGGTGATAGCCCGCGCCCAACACCAGCGCCATCGGCAACAGGATCATCGAAGATTTCGATTGGGTCATCACGGTGAAGGCCACCGCGGCTACGAACAGTGCGGCCTCGCCGATGCGCCGTGTCTTTAACATGGAGAAAAAGAAAACGATGGCTGAAATTGCTGACACAGAACCCGCGATGTTCTTATGAAAGTACAGCCCGCGCCAATCGCCGACCAGCGCAGGGTCGGCTTCGCCCGGGAGATGTACGGCTTGGGCAATGAGTGGAATGGAAATCCAGTTGGCAATCAGGACACCCACGATCACCCAGGTGAAAAGCTCTAAGCAGCGCTCAGGCCCAAGCGTATCCACGCTGAGGAATACGCTGACCACGATGACGCATTCCAGAATGGCACGGCGCAGCGTGACGTCAGGTTGCGCTGTCCAGGCCGCACTTGCCGCGCACCAGGCAAGCAGAAGCAGCATCGTCACAGGCACGGCACGAACAAGCCGCAAACCGCGGGTGCGCAACGCAGCGAACCCGATTAGCGCGAACGCGGCAAGGTAGCAAATCTGGCGTGCGAGATTGCCGGAACCAGCCTCAGCCGTATCGGCGCCATGCAGCAGAGCACTGGTGTCGCGTGTCTGGAAAGGCATCAGTCCCACGAACACCAGAAGCAGCAGCGCGAGAAATCCGGCATCGGCCAGCGAGACACGCAGCTTCCAGTCTGGGAGCGCCGAGCCGAAAGCCGAACCATCATTCGCCATGGATCACGGCATACTCGTTATAGTACCGACCAAACAGCGCGGCGGTCTTTCCGGCCGCGCGGGACAATTTGCACAGCGCCTGGGCGCGGCGATTCGGAACAGCAGCAAAGATGGCGAGGATAGGCGCGAAGCACAAGATGGCGCCCGCGATCTTGGCGAGTTCGCGCAACCGCGCCGCGTGCGGCGGTTGATATTTCAGGAACACCCGCATATCGGAATTGCCGACGCGATAAGCACGCTTGAGAACCCAGCCAAGCCTCAGTCGCGAGGCCGGTACGAACGCGTTGGCCACCGCCTTTTCAGCCCAGGCAAATTGCGCGCCCTGCCGTTTCATTCGGGTGAAGAAATCGCGGTCCTCACCGCCGGTGAGCGCGAATCCCAGATCGAACCAGGGTTCGGTAAGGGCAGCGACGCTTGCCCAGGTCATCAGCACGTTGCTGCTGCTTTCGATCATATCGAGTGCGCCGGTCGTTCGCTCGAACGACGCGATGCCCGCGCAGCCGAGCAACCACGGGGCCGGCTCGCATTCAAACACGCGGATGACAGGACCGAGCAGCGCATCGGCACCTGTTTTGCGCTGTGCGGCTAGGAATGTGTCGAGCCATTGCGGCTCGGGCCATTCGTCGTCGTCGAGCATGGCGATGAAATCGGCATCAGTGGCAAGCGCGCGTGCCATCAGCGCATTGCGGGCCTGCGCGATGCCGCGCTCGGGCGCGATGATGAGATCGATCGGCCAGCGATAGCCGCGGGCGCGGACTGCGCTGCACAGATCGAACCCTTCGTGATGTTCTGCATCGTTGTCAGCAATAACGAGCCTGACCTTCGCACAGGTCTGCAGTTTTGCGAGCGCGTTCAGCAGTCGCCCAAGACCCTTCGGGCGGCGAAAGGTTGGAATAGTGATGGCCACCTCAACCATAGACGCGTTTCCAATTGTGAGCGGCGGACAGAATTTGCGCTGTCATCATGGCATCGCCCGCCAGAATGCCAAACAACGAGACGATGGGGCCGAGCAGAAACAGCAATGCAAGCGTCAGCACGATTGACACAGCGCTTGACAGATAAGTGGTGCGCGCGAGCGTCCGGAATTCGCCGGCTGCCTGCAGCAGAACGGATTCCGGCATTCGCAACAACCGCATGATCATGATGGCGGCCCAGAGCGCTACGACGGCCACTACGTCGTGTAGACGATAATTCTGGTTTAGGAAGAGTGCAGGGAACCAGATCAAAGCCACGAAGCAGAACAATCCCGTGGCAACCCAGACCGCGGCACCCATGGCGCGGAACTCGCGCACGCAACGTTCGGCTTTCGCAAGATTACCTTCCGCCAGACTGCGCGCCATGAACGGACGTTCGATATCGGGCAATGCCGAAAGGCAGAGCGAAACGGGCCGCATGAACAACGCCCCAACGGCAAGCAGTGCAAAGGATTGCGAGCCCGATACAAAAGTCACCAGATAGGCATGTGCGTTGGCCGTTACTTCCGTCAATGCGACACCGAGCAATGACCAGCGCGTAAGATCATGCCAGACCGCAGCATAATCTTTCAGTGAGGCAGATAGCGACGAAAAGAATTGCCGGTACAGATAGTCCAGGCCGAAGCAGGTTGTGGCAAGCACAGCGCTTGCTAGCATGGCGACGGCAGCGCTTTCTATCGTCAACCTCTGCAGCCTCCAAAGAACGGCAAGACCGCCGAGAAGCAGCAGGCTGTAACAAATATCCGACGCAACAACACGCATCTGATTGTTCACGGTGTAGGCGACGGCACGGGCAAACCAGCGCAGACCCATAACCCCGCCATAGAGGCCGAATAACAAGGCTGCGGCCGCGTTAGCGCCGCTGCCATAGGCAAGTGCGCCGCATATCGTTGCGGCGGCGGCACAGAACAGAAGATTGACTTTCAAATGGGCTGCAAGTTCATCCGGCGCCGCCGCTTTTGGATTGGCGATAGCATTGGCAAGGGCCGCAATGAGAAGCGCCCCCGATGCGCTTAGGCACAGCGCCACCACGATGAGCGTGAAAGAGAAGATGCCGAACTCTCCCGACGGCAAAGCGTGCAGAATTAGCAATGAGGACAAGAAATGTGCCGCCGAAATGCCCAATGGTCCGCCAGTCGACACCGCGTAGCGCGATGCGATGCGCAGAGCGCGCCCGGATGCGCCCGGGCGCGCCGAGGTAACGGTGGAAATGGTAGAGGCCACGCTCATAGATGTGTCTGCGGAAGTGAAGATGTGCGGGTCAGCAGCATGAATGCGGCCAGCGGATTGGTGAGCGCATACCGGCGCCATAGCCGTTTGGGTTCGCGCCATAGGCGGTGGAGCCATTCGAGGCTTGCGGTCTGCATCCATTGGGGAGCGCGGGAACAGCCGCCGGTGACGAAATTGAAGCAGCCACCGCTGGTGACGAGCCAGCCTACGCTCAAATTCTCGCGGTTGCGGACGCAGAATTCCTGTTCGAATGGAACGCTCAGGCCCACCCACACGATATCAGCACCGGAGCGGTTGATCTCTTCGCAGATCGATTGTTCTTCGCTGCGCGCGAAATAACCGTTTCGGCGGCCGGTGATCATCAGGTTCGGGTGGGAGTCACGCAAGACCTCGGCGCAACGTGCGTTTACCTCTTCGCTGCCCCCGAGAAGAAAGAATCGCAATCCATGCTGCTTGGCCGCAAACGCTGCGTCGTGGATAAAATCGGTCGTGGCGCTGCGCTCTGGGATCGGTGTTTTCGTCAACCAGCGAGAGGCAAGCACGATGGGCTGGCCGTCGGCATGAATGATGTCGGCGCTATCTAGCAGTCTGCGGAAAGCGAGGCTTGTGGCGGCTAGCGCCACCGAATGGCCGTTGGCGGTGAAAACGAGTTTCGGGCGATGACTGGCGTCGATACGCGCATTGGCGCAGTCGGCCACCATCTGTGCCATCATGTCTTTGCGCGAAAGCCGCGCCGTCTTGAGACCGCCCACCAGAACGCGGGGATGATCGTGCCTGTTGGCCATGCTAGTAAGCGTTTCGCTGACGGAAAATCTCGACCGCGGTGCGCGCCAAAATTTGCAGATCAAGTAGGATATTCGTATTCTTGACATACCAAAGATCGAACTCGACGCGTTTGCGCATCATTTCGGTAGTCGCGGTTTCGCCCCGCAGGCCATGGACCTGCGCCCAACCGGTGACTCCGGGCATCACATGCTGGCGCAATTCGTAATTGCAGATCAGAGATGAGAAGAAATGATCGTGGGCGACGGCATGCGGACGCGGACCCACCAGCGACATCTCGCCCTTGATGACGTTGAAAAGCTGCGGCAACTCATCGAGGCTCGCAATGCGCAGGATGCGTCCAATGCGTGTGATGCGGCAATCTCGCTTGCGTGCCTGTGTGACGTTGGCGCCGTTTTCCAGAACGTACATGGTGCGGAATTTGTAAATATTGAATGGCTTACCGCGATAACCGAGGCGGCGCTGGCGGAATAGAATTGGTCCTCTGGAATCTAGGCGCACCGCAATCGCGATGGCGATCATCATGGGCACGGCAAGAAATAGACACAAGAGCGTGATGCTGAGATCGATCAGTCGCTTGAGGGCGCGCTGTGCGCCACTGAGTGGCGCACGCTGGATTTCAACGGCGCGCAATCGGCCGAGATTGCGCGTTGCCAGATGCAAATAGCGTTCGGTCGCGGCTTCCGGCACCAGCCGGATCGCGCGCGGGATAGATTGCAGAGCATCGAGGAGGTCTGAGAGCCGCGCGGGCGCGAAACCATCTGCGGCGACGCAGATTTGTCCGTGTCCGGCTTCGCGGGCGCAGGCGCGAATATCACGCATGGCTGATGCGAGAGTTTCGCTCCATTCGGTGTCGTCACCATCTGCGGTAATAGTCACGGCAGCAATGTTGTCGCAACCGGTGAAATTGAATTCGACCTTCAGCACGTCGAGGGCGGTTTCACCGTGCGCCCCGACGAGCACGACATTGTGACCCGCAAAACGGCGCGGGTGATAGTAGGCCGCAATGATTTCGGGGGCTCGCGCGCGCGTCGCGCTCACTGCAAGGAAGCCAAGTGCAAAGAAGCTGAGGAAAGCCCCGCGCGACAGCGTGGGATCAAGCTTCAGGAAGAACCACACGAAGCCCATGAAGGAAAACACCGCAAACCAGATCGCGAAGAGACCGTGCAGAGTCTCTATCTCGCCCAGCACGCGCGCGCCGAGATGGGCATCGCGCGCCCGCATGGCGCAGCAGAACAGGGCGGCCACCAAGATGGCGTTGCCGAAGAATAGTTTCACGTTACCGGCGTAATGCAACGCGAGAACGCAGTAGGCCAGTCCCGCGATCACGCCTGACAGTGTGATCGCGCAGGCTTCGAGCATCGTCAGAAACAGGGCCGCGCCCGGATCCACCACAAAGCCTGACGCTGCAGGCGCCCGCCCAGAAGACTTGTTCCCTTCGACGTGGCGGCGCTCATGCCCTTGCATTTGGCGAGCGCGCGCCATCGTGCCCATTGCCGCTTCTCCGGCCATATTCTCGGAAATGGCCAATGCTGCCTCTGCTGAACCCTACGAGGTTCCAATTGCAGGAGGCGCGCCATGCGGGCGGCTCAAGCCTGTCTCAGAGCGGGAATGATGGTTAGGCGGGCTGATGAACGGCGCGAGTCCCGCTTGACTTGCGTCTCAATTTGGCACGGTTGCGGTTTATCAAGCCGCGATGCCGATGCGATGGTTTTCGATCACGGCGTGGGGCGGCGGCGTCTCGCTGAACACCAGCACCGTGCCGTCGAGGCCTCGGCCCCGGCGGCACATCTTCAGGCCGATCTCGTTGATCGGGAATGTGAGTGCCATGCAGGTGCCTTCGCCATAGTCGTAGGGAACGCCCAGCTTCTTCACGCCCTCGCCCAGCGCCAGCATGATCGGTAGAAAATACATATCCGACACGACGCTGAAATCGGTGAGGCCGCGGGCAAGCCCGTATTCAAGCATTGCTGCGAGCAATTCGCCCGCCGCCATGGTGCGTTCGCGCTTTCCTTCCACCGCGTCGCTTACATAGCAGCGTGTCATCTCGTAGACGCGTGCGTCGTTGGGGATGGCGCCGAGCGTGACGACATGCGGAAAAACATCGCGCATCAGATGGGGCTTGGTGGTATCGATCAGCCGGACGGCGCCCTCAACCGAACCCGTCTCGGCCAGCTTCAGCAGGTAGACGGCGTCCTCATTGTCGAACTGGTCGATTTCGCGCTTATCCTCGCGGATGAGTGCCTTCCAGCCCCGTTTGTCGACGTAGACCTGGTGGCGTTGGCGGTACATTTCTTCGAGCTGCGCGTTGAATCCAGCCCGGTTCCGACGATCTACAAGATAAATCACGTGTAGCCCTCCCAACTCGACGCGCAGTTATATGGTTAGCAAATCCTTTCCAAGCCTAACCAGACTCTACGGTTAAAATCACGAAATAAAGTTGCGAGGCTGCCCCCGAGTCCAGGAACCGCAGGCCGCCGCGCTGCGTTCTAAAACACAGAACTGAATAAGGGATATCCGCCCTTGCGGCGACAAGCGAGTTGTACGCCCAAGAAGAAGGGCTGAGTTCGCCATATCGAGGAAGGCTTTGGGCGGCGCGATTTGTCCAAAAAGGAAGCTGAGTGGCGCCTGGGCGACCGTGAGCAAGGAGGGGGCGGCGGCAAGGAAGGCTGACCGGCCCGAGGCAAAAAAAGCCGAGACCATCGTGGAGGGTTCTCTGGACGGTCTTCGGCCGCGCGTTTCGCTGCGGCCAAGTCACGGTCTGCAAAAAAGGTCGAGGCCCACAATCAAACTGCGCAGGGCGAGCTGAACGCTATGCCGGAACACTCAATCGCCGCGGACGTTCTCTTTAAGCAAGTCAGAGGATGGGGTGTTCATGTCGAAGAAAAAGCTGGTGGAGGACATGAAGCAGAATCCTGCGCGGTTCTACCGTGCGCCCTCCGATGTTATCCGCGATCGTCGTTTCGACGATGCAGAGCGGTTGGAAATACTCAGCGCTTGGGAGCGCGAGGCGCGCGGCGTGGACAAAGAGGGGGCCGAACCGGTCCTTCTTCAACAGATATTAGATGCGCGTATGGAGATAGAGCACAAGATGTCACCGAAGGCCGAGGCTTTTCTGGCGCACAAACAATAGGAGAAAATTATGGCCACCATTATCGAACGCCACGATCCGGCCCGCAAGGCTGTCCCGGAACAGCAGGCGCGCCAAGCCGTAAAACTTGGTGAAATGCGTTACGTTCTGGCTGCAAGCATCACCCTTGCGGTGGTTGCAGGCGTGTTTCTCTATCTTGCATTCTTCTATTGAACGTCGGTAGGTCGAAAAATTCAATGACTTTCGACAAGGCGCATAAGGGCGCGCTTCAAATCTTCGGAGCGAAACGGCTTTTGCAGAATCGGGCGCTGGGCATGTTCCGGCGGAATGCCGCGTTCGCCGTAGCCGGTTGCGAACATATAGGGAATCTTGCGCTTGGCCAGCGCATCGGCGAACGGAAAGACTGCGCGCCCATTCAGATGCACATCAAGGACCGCAATATCGAAATTCCCCGAATCCACCAACTTCATCGCGTCATCGACGCGAGACACGACGCTGGCCACTTCATAACCAAGCTCGGCGAGCATGTCTTCGACAAGCATGGCCACTACCATCTCGTCTTCGACAACCAGAACGCGTTTACGTGACATCACATGATATGCCTGCGTTTCGGTGGCACGAATTCCTATTGTGCCTGTAACGACATTTCCCATGTACATATAACGCCTCCCGGCCGGAAAAGGAGGCACACCTGAGCAGAAAGCTCATGTGACAGACCTCGCTCGATCAGCCGAGTGCCGAAACCTTTATATCTCGGAACGGCTACACGGGGCCCACCGGCTTCTTGCCAGCGCAATTTCAGACCTCTGGTCTGGGGGTCCACTTGCCATGACACCTCCACGCTTCCCCCTTCGATAGAAAGCGCGCCATGTTTGGCTGCGTTGGTCGCCAGTTCATGAAAGGCCATGCCGAGCGCAAGCGCGCGCTTGGGTGTCAGGCGTACGTGCGGGCCTTCGACTTTGCAACGCCCACTGGGCTGCTCCTCATAAGGCCGCAACGCGCGTAACACGACGTCGTCGAGGTTCGCGCCTTCCCAATTGTCCAGTGTCAGAAGATCGTGCTGGGTCGACAGTGCGAAAAGTCGCGCAATGAAAGTATCGCGATGAGAAGTGTCTTTGCTGCGCAGGGTCTGCATCGCAACGGCCTGGACAGTGGCTAGCGTATTCTTCACGCGGTGGTTGAGTTCGTCGAGCAACAATTTTTGATGGGTTTCAATTCCGCGACGTCGTGCAAGCTCTGCCTGCAGGACCTCTGCCTGCGCTTGCAGCGTTTCGGCGAATTCGCCACGCGCTTGATCGAGATCGGATAACGCTTGAGTGCGTTTGACTTCTTCTTCATAGGCCCGTGTGTTGATGACTGCGGCCCCGATTTGGTTGGCCACGAGGGTGAGAAAGCCCTGATAGGAATCGTCATAAGGCCGATAAGGATTGCAGCCTGCCACCAATACGCCCGCAACGCCGCCGCGGCCCTGGGCTGCAATTGGCAGGATCACGGCTTGGGCGGGCGGGCGATCCCACGCACCGCTTGGCAAAGTGCCGAAACGCGTGTCGAGATCGCGCAGTACCACCGCCACCCGGTGCCTGACACATTGCGCGATGGGCCACGAGGTCGTTTCGTTCAGCGCAATCGTGATAGGTGCGGCCTTGTGCATTTGGTCGATGCCGCAGGCGCCGGCGAGCGTTGCAATCTGGCTTTCCTCATCAAACGCATAGATCAGCCCGAATGGAATGTCGCGCGGATTGCCGCCGAGGCATTCGGCGCTGAGTGTGAATGCCTCGCACGCCGTCTGCGCTTCCCAGGTGCGCGCCGCAAGATCGCGCAACAGCGCCAGCCTGCGCTCGCCGATAATACGCAGGGTTTCGTCGGTATTGGCGCAGAGGATGCCTCCCGTCGTACCGTCGTCGTTTGGCACCGGGCTGTAGGAAAATGTGTAATAGGTCTCTTCCTCATAGCCGTTGCGCTCCATAATGAGCTGCAGCGCCTCGTCATAGGTGCCTTCGTTGCGATGAAGGGCCGATCGGGCCCGCGGTCCCGCCTCGTCCCAGATCTCGCGCCAGACCTTGGACGCGGGCTCGCCGAGCGCCTGGGGATGTTTGCCACCCACGATGGTCTTATAGGCGTCGTTGTAGAGATTGATGAGATCTTCGCCCCACCAGACGAACATGGGCTGGCGGGAGGTTAGCATGACGCGTAGGCAGGTCATCAGACTCTGGGGCCATGTCGCCGGTGGGCCCAGCGGCGTCTTGGTCCAGTCATAAGCTCGAATGCGGTCCCCCATTTCGCCGCCGCCCTGCAGGAACAGCAGATCTTTGCTTCGAGGTGGCGCAACGAAGCCGTTAACACTTTCCGACAAACTCATGGCCGGTAAAAATCCTTTGCCCCGTAGCTTCATGTTGTGGCAGGCCAGACCGACATATCCCCGTGCCGATACCCCCGATCGGACGAAAACGCCGCAAGGAACAAGGGGGTTCCCGGAAAATTCCGATTGGGGGATAAATGCTTGAAAGGGTAATAGGTTTGCTGGTTCGGGGATGAAAAGCCGTTGAACATCGAAATCGAGGCCCGGAAGCCACAGGCGCTCGCGCAGCGTGCTTTGCGGCTTTCCATCGTGCTGCCGACCTTCAAGGAAAAGGGCAATGTGGCCGAAATCGTTGCTCGACTGGAGCGGGCAATGGCTGGGATCGCCTGGGAAGCTATCTTCGTCGACGACAATTCTCCGGATGGTACGGCCGACGCGGCCAAGGCTATTGCCCAAATTGACCCCCGCATCCGCTGCGTGAGGCGAGTTGGGCGCCGGGGCCTTGCCGGCGCCTGTATCGAGGGCATGCTGTCATCGAGCGCGCCCTATGTCGCAGTCATGGACGCCGATTTACAGCACGATGAAACTGCGCTGCCCCGGATGTTAGCCCGCTTGGAAGCCGGCGAGGCCGACCTGGTGGTGGGCTCGCGCTACACAGCTGGTGGTAGCGCCAGTTCCTTTGGCGAAACCCGCAGCTTCATCAGCCGGTTCGCCACCGCACTGACCCGCCGGATGCTGGGCACGCCAATCAGCGACCCGATGAGTGGCTTTTTCGCGATGCGCCGCGACCGCTTCGATCCGATCGCAAACCAATTGGCACCTGTGGGCTTCAAGATACTGCTCGACATCGTAACCACAGCAAGCCATCTGCGTGTTGCCGAAGAAGCCTATTGCTTCGGCGCGCGCCAAGAAGGCGAAAGCAAGTTCAATGTTCAGGTGGGACTGGAATTCTTGGGCCTTCTGCTGGCCAAGATCAGCGGCGGTAGGCTTGACCCGCGGTTCATCTTTTTCGCGCTGGTCGGCGCGAGCGGACTTTTCGTGCATCTCGTCGCGTTGAAAGCAGCGCTCGGGTTCTCGCTATCGTTCACTGCGGCGCAGAGCGTGGCGACGTTTGTCGCGATGACCAGCAATTTCTTCTTCAACAACGCGTTTACTTATCGCGACCGGCAATTGAAGGGGCTGGTGATGGTATGGGGCTTCATCCTGTTCTGTCTGATTGGCGGCATCGGCGCGTTCGCGACGGTGGGTTTTGCGTCTTGGCTTTATTCAAGCGAGCCGGTGTGGTGGGTGGCAGGTGCTGCGGGCGCGGTGATGAGTGTGTTCTGGAATTACTCGATGTCCAGCCTCTTCGTATGGCGCACGCGATGAAGTTATCTTGATGAAGATACTTCGATGAGAATACGTGGGCGCGTGGTCGCGCTGTCGGTGGCGCTACTGATTCTTGCACGATTTGTCGCGGGCGCGCTTTTGCCGCTTTCCGCCGACGAAGCTTATTATTGGCTTTGGTCGCGCCATCTGGCTTGGGGTTATTACGATCATCCGCCGTTGATCGCATTCGCGATCCGTGCAGGTACGGCCATGTTCGGCGAAACGTCGTTCGGCGTTCGGCTGGTAGCTCTGATCGCCTCGGTGATCGCAAGCCTCGCGGTGTGGCGGGCCGGTGCGATCATTCTTAAGAATGCGAAAGCAGGAGGCTACGCCTGCCTGTTCTTCAATCTCTCGCTGATGATTGCGATCGAGACAATGACGGCGACCCCCGATGCGCTGGCGATCGCGGCGTCGGCATTGTTTCTGCTCGCGCTGGCGAAAGTAGAAGATAGCGAACGCGGCGAGTGGTGGCTTGTCGCCGGGGCTGTGGCCGGCATCGGTTTGCTCGCGAAATATACGACATTCTTTCTCGGCGCGGGCACACTCGTCTGGCTTTTGGTGGACGGGCGGCAGCGCCGTTGGCTGCTGACTATTTGGCCCTATATGGGCGCGTTGATCGCGACAATCTTATTCGCGCCCAATATCTGGTGGAACCAGACCCATGATTGGATGACATTCGCGTTCCAGTTTGGCCGCGTCGGTGAAGGCCATTTCACGCCGCGCTATCTCGCGGAATTTCTAGGCGCACAGATCGGACTGGCGACGCCGTTCATTTTCACTCTCGCTGCGATGGGCGTTTTCGCGCGGCGCGGGGGTTCGATCCTGGCGCCTGCACTGATCTGGCCGAGCATCGCCTATTTCGTGTTGCACGCGCTCCATGATCGGGTGCAGGGCAATTGGCCGAGCTTCCTCTATCCTGCGCTCGCCGTCGCTGCCGCCGATGCTGCCAGCCGCACCGATTGGCGTGGCTGGAAGAAACGGTTGTCATGGATTTCGCGCCGGGCGGCAATTCCGGTCGCAGCTGTTCTTGTCGGTCTGGTCTATGTGCAGGCATTGACGGGGATCGTACCGCTAGGTCGCAAGGACCCGATCCAGCGGCTGCTTGCTTTCGGCCTGCCTGGCATGTCCAAGGACATCGTACGGGTGGTCTCCAGCCATCGCGCGGTCGCGATTTTGACTACCGATTACGCGATGACGGCCTGGCTGAGGTTTTATCTCCCAGCCGATCTGCCGGTGATACAGATCAACGAACCATGGCGCTGGGAAACAGCGCCTTCGGCCACCCTGGCGTCTTTCAACCACCCTTTAATCTACATCGCCAATACCCGCCGCAACCGGCATGACGAAGTGGAAGGGTTCTTCGGTTCTGTCACGCCTTGCGCCACGTTCGCGCGCAGCCGCGCGAATACCGTTGTCGAGACCTATGAGGCCTATTGTGTAAAGCGTCCCAAAGACGTTGCTGCCGGGAAAATTCCATAAAAACAAAGGGCACGGCCACTGGCCGCGCCCTTATGTGTCGCTGAAGTCGAGAGAGCGGACACCCGATGCGGGCTGTCGAAGGGGCTGGGGCGTACCGAACCGGACGTCCGCTCGCAGGTAAAAATGCTCGACTGGCAAAGCCGTTCCCAATTTTTTCCGTGGCATCCAATTTTTTTTGCGACCGGCTAGATCGGCGGGCGACCCCGCACAGCGCCAGAAAAAGCGCTCACGATCAATAAGATAGCGAAAACGATGAGGAGTATCTTGGCAATACTGGCCGCAATTCCGGCCAGCCCGAAAAATCCTAGATAGCCCGCCACAAGCGCAAGCAGAAGAAAAATAATAACATATCCGAGCATGGGAAATTCCTTGTGCAGCTCGGTTTTGGAACGCTGGCCGCCAGGCCGAGTTCCGGTTTGCCTCTAGCGACGCTTCTTTAAAAAAACATCGGCAGCGCCGAACAGGCCTGCACCCAATACCGCTAGGAGCGGCTTGTCCTTAGCCATGGTGGCAAACAGGTTGAGCAGCAAAACTTCGCTCGTCTGCTCTGTTTTCCGCGGCTGGCGGACAACTGCGACGAAAATGAACAGAAGCGGTCCGATTAAAAGGATCAATGCGGTGAGCGCCGCTGCCGCTGGAACGGCCATGGGACGTTCCAAGGCTGTGAAAATCGCAAAAGCGCCAAAGGAAACGCCAACCAAAATCAACGCCGCGGCGATGATTACCAACATGGCGCCGGCGGCTGTCCTTGCGAACATCTAATCCTCAGCGCCGTAGGAGCATGGCACCCAGAAGTGCGCCCACACCCATTGAAACGAGACATGCAGCCACCGGCTGTTCGCGGATCAATTCGCGGACCACGTCCAAGTTTTCGTTGGACCAGTCCTGCATCTGAACGGCAAGTGACTCAGTGGCGCGAAGGGCTTCCGTCAGACGCTCCTGGGCTGCTTCCCCCACGCCTTCGCCGAGCCCGCGCATGTCCTCCTGCAAGGCTTCCAGATCCTGCCGCAATGCCGAGAGCCGCGCTTCGATCTGGCCCTCGCCGCCGCGTCTGCCTCGTTTTGCCATAGTAATCCTCCAAACTCCGAAAGGGTCGCATCCTGTGGTTAAAGATTAAACGCATACCCGTCCATTCCGGGGAAGGGCCTTGCGTGGCCTTAAGCTGCTTTGCGAACGACGGGGTGAAAAAAAAGGGCCTGACCCACCGTCGCTTGCACCGTTTCCGGCAGGAAAGGCTTGGCAATCAGATAGGTCGGCTCCGGCCGTTCGCCGGTCAGAAGCTTCTCTGGATAAGCGGTGATGAAAATCACCGGGATGTCAAAGCTGTTGAGGATTTCGGTCACTGCGTCGATCCCGGAGCCGCCTTCGCCGAGATTGATGTCGGCCAGGATCAATCCTGGCCGTTCCGAATGGGCCTTGGCCACCGCCTCGTCGCGTGTGGCCGCCGTGGCCACCACCTTGTGCCCCAGCTCGGTGACGAGGTTTTCGAGGTCGAGCGCGATGATTGGCTCGTCCTCGATAATCATCACGCGGGAAGCCAACTGGCGGTCGATGGTGTGCTGCACATCGAGGATGGCCGCTTCGATCTCGTCCGGCGTGGCATCAAGAATGGTGGCCGTTTCCTCAAGACTGAACGCCTCGACTGCCGTCAAAAGCAGGGCCGCGCGCTTGGAGGCGGTCAGCGACTGCAGCCGGCCTTCGGGGCTTCCGCTGGCGGCATTGTGTGGGGTTTCCTCATCGACCTGGCCCGAGGCGCTGGCCCAGATCGCGTGGAACAGCCGGTAGAGAGCAACCCGCGGTGGGACTTTGGTGTCCAATGTCTGCTCGCCGCTCAAAAGTGCCGAAAGGGCGGCGCGGACATAGGCGTCGCCGCTAGACTGAGAGCCCGTCAGAGCCCGAGCATAGCGGCGGAGAAAGGGAAGATGGGGCGCGAGGGTCTGCGTCATGCTCATGGAATCCAGCCTCTTAATTTGGGTTTTTCTAGCAAAACTCAGCTTTGGAACGCAGCCCAGGCCGAAAAAGTTCCCCCGCTTCGGAACCTTCTTGGGCGGAACACGTTCGCCCCTTCAGGAACTAAATTGCCTTTGGCGGGCTCTCGCCTGGGGCTCGGACCAGCGCCGCTGGAGAATTGATGTGCCGCTCGTGACAGAAAACCGGAGTGTTCACTTGGTCAGCGAAGACAGTCCCGAGAGGGAAAACGCGCGCGCGATTCGCGCCCGGCAGCGCGCCATCGGTCGCGAACTGCGCCGTATGTATGATGACGTGGCGCAGGAATCCGTGCCCCAGGATTTTCTCGAACTTCTCAAGAAGATCGACGAATCCTCTCCCAAGAAGGCGTCGTAAGATGCGCCCCGACATGCAAAGCGCGCCAGCCGGGCGGCCTGATGTCCCGGATGATTTCAAATCGGAGCTGTTGGCTCTGATCCCTTTCTTGCGTGCCTTCGCCCGCTCGCTGTGCGGTAATCCCGAAACGGCCGATGATCTGGCGCAGGAGACGCTGGTGAAAGCTTGGCAATCGCGCGACACCTTTATTCCTGGCACCAATCTGAAGGCGTGGCTGTTCACGATTCTTCGCAACCAGTTTTATTCCGACCGCCGGCGCGCTTGGCGCCAAGCGCCCTGGGATCAGGAATCCGCCGAACGGATTCCAGGCTCGCGTGAAGATCAGAGTTGGGCCGCAGAGCTCTCAGATACAGCGCGTGCTTTGCGTTGTCTCTCCGACGAACAGCGCGAAGCGCTGATCTTGGTGGGTGCGGGAGGTTTCTCCTACGAAGATGCGGCGGCGATTTGCCATTGCGCGGTCGGTACCGTGAAGAGCCGTGTGGCGCGGGCGCGCCGGGCTCTCATTAACATCCTCGACGGCAAGGACACGCTACAGGGGGCAGAACGTCCAGCCGAGGGCGACGCTGCGAAAGAGATCATGTCGCAGCTTGACCATCTCGTGCCCGATCGCAACAAGACCGGTCAAAACGGGTCTTGAGGCCACTTGCATGTAAGTTAAGCCGGTGTGCGGATGGTGTCCGTCATCACCAGGTGACTTGTTTTCACATGGTGAGGGATTGTCGATGGATGGCGTGAAAGCCAAGGTTTTTGACGTTGGTCAGGTCGGCGAGCCGCCGGCCGAAGTCTCGAGCAACGATTTGCCAGGCCCGAAAAAGCGCACGACAAAGCACAAGAAATTTATCGACCTACAAAAGCGGCCGCCCAAATCGGGGCCATTGGTCCAGGAATAAAAAAGGCCGGCTCGAATGAGCTGGCCTTTTTCATCGAAGCTTTTATGGCATCGGATTGGTGGGCGCTGGTTGCAGCGCGGTGCTATTGCCCCGTGCCGCCCATCATTGGTTTTGCAGTGTTGCTATTGTCGGCGGGCGCGCCGTTCATCGGCTGAGACATGGAATTATTCACCGCCTTTTTGCCCATATCTGAATTGCCCGTGCCGCTTCCGGCTGGTGCGGAGGCCGTCGTGCCGGGGTTTTGCGCCTGTTGCTGATTGAGCTGTGCGGTCGTCTGTTCTTCCTGCGTTTCAGACATCGCTGCCTTCTTGTGGTGCTTATGATGTTTCTTCGCCGGCGCAGCTGTATTCGTTGCTGGCGCTGTCGCATCGGTACTGGGGGCTGCACTGTCGGTCGGGGCAGGGGACGCGGCCGGATCGTTCTGAGCGTAGGAGAGGCTAGCCGTCAGGGCGAACGCTGCTGCACCCGCGAGGGCGAAAGTTTTCAAATTCATAGGTGTTTCTCCTGGTTGGATTTGCGCGAGAAGCCAGAGACACGACGTCCGCGGACCTTAGGAAACGTCTTATAAGTTCCAAGGTTCCACAAACGCCAGCCCTATGTGGAGAACTGACTAAATATCAGTTGACTAAATATCATTGGCTGAAAGCTCCAGACTTGTTCGTCACCAGCAGATCGGGCCTCATATACACAGTTCGTTGGTCGGGCTGACACCACTTTCTCGTCCATGTCCGGAAAGCAGACCGACTTCGGGATGTGCTGCACGGGGTCGCTCTGCGGCCGCCTGGCCGGTCGTTGCTGGCGCCGGGTGCCTTGGTGACCGAGGTCTGGTTCGGATTTGCGGTCGCGAAATCGCGTGCCATCTCGGTGACGTGATTTTTTCTATCACGTCATGGGTTGCTTGTTCGTCCACGCCCAGCAGGTTGCGTTAGACAATGATGCTGGTTTGCGAAGCCCGCGCCTTTTTCGTGATGACTGTTGGTCGCGAAAATGGGAAGACCGAAGCCGCTGCCTGCAACCGCGCCGGCAGGAAATAGCGATTGAATTTTCGCCGTTATATCCGTTGTAGTATTTCCGGTGCCGGGGCAAAGCCAATGCCTGCCACTTTTAAAAACGAGCGCCCAAGGGCTGGGGGGTTTGGAGAAACGCAAGGAACCGGCCGGGGCGTTTTGGGGATAATGAATTTCTCGAGAATTGCAACCCAGCGCTTGCAAGGGCATAAGCCGCTTAGGTGCAGGTGCGAAAGAGAGCAGCAGAATGTCCGGTTTCGATGTGGTGATAATTGGCGGTGGTCCTGGCGGCTATAACGCGGCAATCCGCGCGGGCCAGTTGAACCTGAGCGTGGCCTGCGTCGACAAACGTGGTGTCTTCGGCGGCACATGTCTGAATGTCGGCTGCATTCCGTCCAAGGCGCTGTTGTACACTAGCGAATTGTTCGATGAAGCGCGCAATCATTTTGCCAAGCTGGGCATCAAAGCCGAAGTGAGTCTCGATCTGCCCGGCATGATGGCCCACAAGACAAAGGTGGTTGGCGAGCTTACCAGAGGCGTCGAATTTCTGTTTAAAAAGAACAAGGTCGAAGGGATCGTCGGCGAAGCCGTCATTGCAAGCCCCGGTCGCGTCGACGTGAAAACGAATGATGGCCAGATCCGTTCGCTCGAAACAAGGAACATCGTCATCGCCACCGGCTCCGACGTCATGGGGCTGCCGGGCGTTACCATCGACGAACAGCAAATCGTCTCTTCGACCGGCGCGATCGCGCTGAAGGACGTCCCCAAGCGTCTGCTCGTAGTGGGCGGCGGCTATATCGGGCTCGAACTGGGTTCGGTATGGCGCAGGCTGGGCGCGGATGTGCTGGTGGTGGAATTCCTCGATCGCATCACGCCTGGTCTTGACGGTGAGATCAGCAAGCAGTTCCAGCGCATCTTGCAAAAGCAAGGCATCAAATTCCAGCTTTCGACCAAGGTTGTCGGCGTCGAGAAGAAGGGCGATGTGCTGCGCGTGACCGTCGAACCGGCCGCGGGTGGTGCGCCGCAGACTATCGAAACTGACATCATGCTGGTGTCGATCGGACGTCGTGCGTATACGGATAATCTCGGATTGGCCAATGCGGGTGTAAAGCTCGACGCGCGGGGCCGGGTAATGACCGACGCGCATTTCAGGACCGGTGTTGCAGGCATTTGGGCCATCGGCGACGCGCGAGAAGGCCCAATGCTGGCGCACAAAGCCGAAGACGAAGCCGTGGCATGCATCGAAAACATTGTGGGCAATGCTGGGCATGTGAATTACAACGCCATTCCCGCCGTCGTCTACACCTCGCCCGAAGTTGCAAGCGTTGGGAAGACAGAAGAAGAGCTGAAAGCGGCGGCCATCGCTTACAAGATCGGAAAATTTCCGTTCACTGCAAACGCGCGCGCGAAAACTATCGCTGCGACCGACGGATTCGTCAAAATGCTGGCAGATGCGCGGACTGACCGTGTGCTTGGTGTGCATATTCTGGGTGCCGAAGCCGGCAATCTGATCGCCGAAGCAGCGCTTGCCATCGAATTCGGCGCGGCCTCCGAAGACATCGCGCGCACCAGCCATGCCCATCCGACGCTAGCAGAAGCCGTGCGTCAGGCAGCGATGGGCGTGGAAGGTTGGGCGATGCAGATGTGAGAGTTGAAGTTTACCTCGAAGGTTGACGGCACTATCGCGCGCTTTTGTCATGGGTCTGCTGCGCCTGCGCGACATAGGCTTTCACGCGCTCGATCGCATTGGCGCGGATGTTCATGTAGGCGAACTGGTAATCGTAATTGTGGTAATTGCCGCCGGGCAGGATCGCGATACGATAGATCACGTCGGCGGGCCGGCTCACATATAAGGCGCCGTCACTGCAACGCGCGCCCACAAGGCCGGGATCGGGCGCGCGTGGGTTTTTATCCGGGCCATAGACCCATGCACCTAGATCTAGCTTCCTGGGCGCAGCCTCATTGCCTGCCGACCACGACAGCGGGTTGATGCAGACGAATTTGCCATCGGCAAATTTCGCCGCGACAGCCTCGTCTGTCACGCCGGAGCGCTTGGCGAAATCCCTGCGTATCATCTTAGCGTCGGAATCCTCTGCAAGCGTGCTCCAAGTTACGACACAGCCCGTGTCGTCGGCACGTTCGCAGGGCTTGATGGTTTTGAGCTTGGCGAACCAGTCGCTGTCGATCCAGTTGCCGATGATGTAGGCGGCTACCATCCGGTCGCCGAGGATGGTGCCGTCAATCATCTGTTCGATGAGAATGCGTGCATGGCGCGAGCCTTGGCTGTGCGAGGCAATGATAAAGGGCCGGCCATGATTATAATGGGCGAGATAATAGGCGAAGGCGCGTTTCACGTCGGAATAGGCAAGGCCGAGCGCGGCGTTGGCATCGGGCGGACCCTTCATGAAGCCGCTGAATGTCATCTGGCGATAGCGCGGCGCATAGATGCGGCAGCAGCCGTTGAAGACGCTCGCCTGATTGCGGATCGTGCGCGTGTCGGTGTTTTCGTTGGTGTCTGCGTCGTCAAGCGGCTGGTTCCACTGAGAATTGGAGAAGAATGTCGTCGGATGGATGAAGAAGACGTCGACCTCAGCCGTGCGCGGGTCGATTGCGGAAACGCCTCGGGGGGTGGCCGCACTCATGCCCGGCGCTTGCGGCAGAGCGGCCCAGGATCGCGCCTGCGCATAATCTGGGGCAGGTGGAGCTTTGGCGGGATCAAACCCGTCGCGTGGGGGGTGAACAAGAAGACGCGCCGCCGTCATGCCGATTTGACCGGCTTGCGCTGACCCGGCGGCACAAACCGCAAATAGCGCCATCAAGGCCAAGAGCTTCTTCATCGGCGCTCCATAGCGAGGCGAGGATCTCACTTAAATGCTATTTACGACTTTGAACCGATTGTCTGTCGACATCCACGCTCAAATCGACCGGTTGGACGAGGCGTTGTCGACCGCGGCGTACGCGCTCTAGGTCAATCTCGACGGTTTGGGTGTTTAGCTCATGGCCGAGGACGGGGCCTGCACCCATCATGCTGGCAATCAGAAGATCGCCCAATTCGCTTTTGAAATGTCCTGATTCCCAATACCAGCGCATTTCGTGTTGCCTATCCCCAGGCGGCGGCAAGGCTTCGGTGCTGATGTCGTCGTAGCCCGAGAAATCATAAATCTGCACCAGATCGCGGCGGCCTGCGCTTGCATTGTCCACCACCCTCACCAACGCGCGTTTCCAGTCCTCGAAGCTTTGCCAATATCCAAGCCTGCGCAGCATTTCGAGATACAGCATGTGATAGGGAGGAATGAACACGACGATGCGCGCCGAGTGATCCGTCGTCGCCTTCACAATCTGCGCCAGTTGGATGAATTCCCGATTCCGCAAAGGGTCCGCGAAGTCGGACGGGCGCAGGGTGTTGAATTTGGTGATGTAGTCGCTCTGCTTTTGCGCGAACACGCTGTAATAACCTTCATGGCGTTCCACGGCGCGATATTCGTGCAGCGGGTTGAATCCCGCCTGCGTCATGGTGGTTGCGTTTTTGGGGTCTTGATCCAAGATCGTGACCAAGCTGTCGTACACCGCATCGATCGTCAGCGTGCTGGTGACGAAATCCTTCCACAATTGTAGTAGGGCGCGGCCCTCGTGCGGTTTGCCATTGCGGTCCGTGCGCAGGCGGGCTTCCAGCGAATTCGGGCCAGGTTCGGCCGCTGGACTCTGGTTGGAGAGGAAATCGGGATAATCCGCGCCAACAATGACCAGTTGGGGTGCTTTGATCGCCAGATCGTGCTGCAGAAAGAGGCGTGCGGTGAACAGCCCCCGCCCCGCTTCGGCGGCGTTGAACACCGGCTTTAGCTCCTCCGGCCAGCTCGAGCTTTCCGGATCGAGGCCGATTTCCACGCGGGAATTTCCCAGCAATAAGGTCCTCGGCTTGCTGCGCTCCAGCAGGTAGGTTTTTGCGAGATCAGATTGTTCGTAAATGCGTGGCGTCAGCGCCAGCCGGTTTGTGCCATACATGCGATAGGGATCAACATAGACGCCGAGCGCGACCGCGAAGACCGCAAGCCCCAGCATTGTGAGTGCTCCGATGCCCAGATAACGTGTGGCTGGTCTCATCGTCGTGCTCAGAATTGCCAATAGAGAAATTCGCTGACTCGGGTGATCGAGATCAGTGCCAGAAAACCCAACGCACCAACAGTGACCGCCCAGGCTGGCGTCGGCATCCAGCGCAGATTGTGGCGCCCTTTTTCCGGCGCCAGTTCGCCGGACATTTCCAGCACCGGACAGTGGCGCGCAAGCAACTCCTGCGTGTTTGGAAGGAAAAACGCGATCCAGCCCGGTGGCCAAATAATGCTGCACAGCCATGGCTTACGCCAAAACTTCGGCAGATTGTTTTTTCCCTGCTTCGGGCGCAAAGAATGGTGGCCCCGGCCCGAGTCGAACGGGCACGTCCCTTTCGGAACTACGGATTTTAAGTCCGGTGCGTCTACCAGTTCCGCCACGGGGCCTTGCAATGCAATCAGATACTTAGGACCGGCCATTTCTGCAAATCCCAGAGCTTTGCCACCCGATAGCCACCGGTAGGGTGCTTAATCGTTCGCTTTTGTACCTATTCCGTTAGCGCCCGCGAGAACGCCGCGTCGATCCGTTCGGCCGCCTGATCGTCGCGCCTTTGAACAAGTGGCCATGGACGTTCAAGGTGATGGAGGGCGAGCCATGCCCCCAGGCGCCGGCTGATCGTCAGCACATCCATATTCAGGCGGATGAGTTGGCTGGCGTGGGTATGCCGCTAGGCGTGCAAGGTGACCTTGGGACGCTTGAGCACACGCACCAGCCTGCGCCATTCGGAACTGACATTGTCCGGCCGCATGGGTTCGCCTGAGAGGTGACGAAAAACGAGAGCGTCGGGTTCATCCTTGCCCAGGCCAAGCGCCAAGCGCTGCTCATGTTGCTGGCGGCAGAAGAATCGGAGTTCACCTGCGATGGATGTTGGCAGTGCTAGCTAGCGCCGGCCGTGCTTGGTCTTGGGTTCCTTGAATCGCAGTCCCGCTTTTGTCTGCTCCAAAGACCGTTCAACCCTGATGCTCGGCGCATCGAGATCGACATCCTTCCGGCGCAGGGCCAGCAACTCGCCCCGACGCAGCCCAGTCGAGAGCCCAACGGCGGCGAGCATGTACATCGGGCGCCCGCGAAGCTTTTGCAGAACGTTATGCACCTGATCTTCAGTTAACAATTCGATCTCAGTAGTGGCGACGCAGTAGCTTCGCGTAAAGCTCCGCGCAATGGACAGGCTTCAGCTTTTGCAACTGGAGGTTTCCGATATGCGGCCGCACGTTGGCTTTGATGAGTTCTTTAAATTGCTCGAGAGTTTCCGGGCTGATGTTGTTTGTGGCCCAATCTCTCTTTCATCGGTCGAGAAATTTGGAGACCGTCAATTTTGAAGGGTCAACGTATTCACCACGACCGCGCCTGCTTTTAATCTGATCAATTCGGCTTCGGCCTCGCGCTTTGTGCCTTTGAAACTATGATAGCGCGTCAGCCTTTTGCCTGTAGCTGGATCTGTACCGAGATCAAACTTTATTTCCCAAGAACGCTGGCCGCGTCGACGAATGTGACCGGTCATTCTTCCGTCCCTTTAATCAACCCACGCTCAATCATGATGAGCTGTCTCCGAATTTGGACAAGCACTCCCCCGACATGATTTCCAGAACCCTGATACCCAGGGATCGTAATGATTTCCCTCCGAGAGAGTATTCCATCGTTGTTGGTTTGGGTTCTGTCGGCCATTTGATCGCCGCGTGCATCATATCTCGCGAGACTGATATTTCTTCTGGGTTCCACCTTGGCGTTGGCGCCATGGCGTCATCGGGCACCGAGATGCAATAAGCAAGTGCATTTGCAAATTTGACCGTTTGTGTAAGGGGCATTTGTCAAAACGAGTTTTTGTGTTGGCGATCGCTTTAACACGTGACGCTGTTTCATTCCTCCGATCGCCAACGAGCATTGCGATCAGCACCAGCGCAATGTTGTTGGCGGTCGCCTCAACCCGCCGACATTCCCTACGTACTGCCGTGCATACCGCTGACTGGATGGCCACCAAGCGTGGGTTCAAAGAGATAAGAATTGAGCGGTTCGGTGACAGCGTTGCCGAATCACTGCACCAACCACGAGCATCTATATCGAAAGGGCCCGATTCACGTCGGGCCTTTTTCTTTTGGCGCCCCTCCACAGACGCGCAGGGAAGCCGCTGGAAACGTAAGAGACGGTTTCGGCTCTTTTTGGCGCTATGCGTATCGACCGCGATTGGAACAAAAGCCGTCACCTAAGCGATCGGGTGTGCCCGTCATTTTGAAAGTTTATTGCGCCGCACGCGGTGTGTTTAGAACCAGAAAAAATTTCAGCAGCAACCCTAAACTCCGCGATAGGTCTTCGTCTAACCAGCGTAACCTCGGCCTTGAACCCTCAAAAGGCAGGACGCTCGCGGGGGATGACCGAGACACCTGATACCGATCGTGAAACCGCGGAGCCGCGTAGCTCCGACACGGGCGTAAGCACGCCCGAGGTCGTGGCTTGGTTTGTCCGCGAAGTGCTGCCGTTGGAGGCAATCTTGATGCATTTCCTGCGCCACAATTGGCGCGGCAAAAGCGATATCGAAGACCTCCGGCAAGACGTCTATGTCCGGATCTGCGAGACCGCGCAGCACGTATTGCCCGAGCAAGCCAAACCGTTTGTTCTGATGACGGCGCGCAATTTGCTAATTGATCGCGTCCGCCGCGAGCAGGTTGTGCCGATCGAGGCGGTCGCGGACCTAGACGCGCTCGGCCTTGCGATGGACACGCCCGGGCCGGAACGCACTGTCATGGCGCGGGACGAATTGCGTCATGTTCGTGAGGCCTTAGAGGATCTTCCACCCCGCTGCCGCGAAGCGCTCGTTCTTGGGCGGATTGAAGGTTTGTCCGGCCGTGAAATCGCTGCCCGTATGGGCATTGCCGAAGGCACGGTGTCTGAACATCTGGCCAATGGCATCTGCCTTCTCGTTGAGATGCTGCACCGTGATCCCGCCGGTCCGCGGAGGAAATCGTGACAGACGCATCCTCCGAAACGGCGCCAACGCAAAGCGCTAAGGAACTCAACGCGCTGGCAGCCGATTGGCTTCAACGCCGGGACTTCTGGGTCTGGAATGCCGCCGATCAAGCGGCACTTGACGCGTGGCTTGCCGAATCCTGGGCGCACCGTGTTGCGTATTACAGGCTTGAAGCCGGCTGGAGGCGGACAGACCGTCTGGCTGCGCTCCGCAGACATTCGCACGGGACAGGGCAGGCGGTGCGGGGCGAAAAGTTTGTTCCCTTTCTGATCAGAGCCACGGCAGCCTGTGCGCTGCTCGCCGTGGTTGGTCTAGCAGTTACGACATACACACGACCACCTGAAGGAAGAACCTACAGCACAAGCATCGGTGGGCGAGAGACCATCGCTTTTCGGGATGGCTCCCAGATCGAACTGAACACCGATACCTCTGTGCGCGTATTGGATGAGGCCGGCAAGCGGCAAGTCTGGCTCGACAGGGGCGAGGCATATTTCGACATAACGCACGATTCCGCGCGCCCCTTCACCGTTTGGATCGCCGACCGCCGCGTGACTGACGTGGGAACGAAGTTCGACATCCGCCAAAGCCCGAATCATCTCGAACTCTCGGTTATCGAAGGCCGTGTCAGCGTCGCCAGCGCGCAAAGCACGCAGTCATCGCAACCGCTTCTTTTGTCTCAAGGCGACGTCCTCGTTGCGACGGCCGACGCGATGTCTGTGGTCAAGAGGCAGCCGCAAACAATGAAGAGAGACCTCGGTTGGCGGCGGGGAATGTTGGTCTTCAACAACATCCCACTTTCGGAAGCGGTGGCGGAATTCAATCGCTACAGCGCGGAAAAACTCGTCGTGGCAGACGACGCGACGGCGCGGATACCCGTCAGCGGTACGTTTCCGACGTCTGGCATCCACGATTTTGTTCAACTGGCGCGCAGCGTCTTGGGACTTCGCGCGGAACACCGGAATGGCGAAACTGTGATCTCTCTCTCGCGACACTAGAAGAGATATCTTCGCGCAAACACACGGTGCGCGAACGATGGAGAAATTAAAGGGGGTAACCAATGCTCAGTCATTTCAAAGCAGGATTGGTCAGCGGCGCATGTTTCGCCCTATTCGGTACCGGCGCATTTGCGCAGGATTTCAATATCCCGCACGGTGATCTGAAGGCCGCGCTCGATGCCTATATGAAACAGGCCGGCATCTCATTGATGTACCCTCCAGCCTCGGTAAAAGGTGTCCAGACCGAGGGCGTGCGTGGCGAATTGCCCGCCGATGTAGCACTTTCGCATATACTTTCGGGCACTGGATTTCAGCATACAGCGAACAGGCTCAGGCGCAGTCGGAATCGTCCGCGATGAATCCGCAATTGCGCTTCCTATGCAGCTTACCCAGTCTGCTCCTACGAAGGCCATAGAAACCGTCACCGTCACGTCGTCGAAGCTCGGTGGTGCCGATGTGCAATCCATTCCGATTTCGATCACCGCGCTTAGCCAAGAGCAATTAACGGCGACGCAAACGGCGGGCGGACCCGATTTGGTGAAGCAAGTCCCAAATATGACCTTCACGAAGACGAATTTCTCGGGCTACAGCATCCAGTTGCGCGGCATCGGCACGCAGGCGATTTCGGTGACGACCGATCCGGCCGTGGCGGTTGCGTTCAACGATATTCCGTTCATCCGCAATCATTTCTTCGAGCAGGAATTCTACGATGTTTCAGCAGGTTGAAGTTCTGCGCGGACCGCAAGGCACGCTTTATGGCCGCAACGCGACGGCGGGCGTGGTCAATCTCGTCTCCGCGAAGCCCACGCGATCAATTCGAGGCGATGGTTTCCGCCGATGTCGGCAATTATCAGAATCGCCGCCTGGAAGCGATGATCAATGTTCCGATCGTGGACGACTGGCTGGATGTTCGCGTCGCGGGCGAATGGACCAAGCGTAACGGCTACAGCTTTAATGCGATCACTGATGCGCCGATCGATGGCCGCGATCTGTGGTCCGGGCGCTGTCCATCGTGTGGAAGCCGGTCGAAATCTGGAAGCCAATCTCGTCTGGGAGCATTTCTCCGAAGACGACGACCGTTTGCGCAGCGGCAAACAGCTTTGCAAAACTGCTCAAGCGCCAACATCGATTCAACGGCGCTCCGGTACCACCCGGAATCTGAGCGCCAGGGTCGGCGCCTTGCAACTCGACGCCGACTATCTGAGTCAAGGTTGTGAAGCGATGTCGCTTTATTCGCCCGATGCGTTCGAGGTGCCCTATGGATTTTCGCTTCCCTATGCGTCGCATTGGGCGTCGTCGGGAGTAGCCAACGCATATCATCAATCCCTATGCAAGCGCCACGCAATCGCACAATTTGCGCGTGATCGAATCGACGATCAATCCCCGTTATCAAGCGAAAAACGATACGGTCGAACTGAACGCCGACTACGCCGTTACGCCATCGCTGACCTTCACATCGCAGACCGGATATAATCAGGATTTTCTCTGGTCTTCCGAAGATTACAATCGATTTAACACATCGCCAGGAATATTACAGGTGATAACTTTAGCGATCCTGCCTTGGTGAATAATCTCATTGCGTCCGGCAGGCTCCGTCCCGATCCCGCTGCCGGACAGACGGTATCCCGTCCAACTGCTGCAGTATTTTGCGATCCCCAATTGGGTTGCTCGGACCGGCTTGTCGGCGAAGATCTGTCCGACGAACATGCTTGGCAATTGAGCCAGGAATTTCGGTTGGCCTCGAATTTCAGCGGACCGCTCAACTTCAGCGCCGGGGGAAACTATCTTCACTATGAAACTGAAGAGAATTACTACGTTTTTATCAACGCGCTTACGATATTATTCCATTGACATCCGGTGACGCATATAATAATGGTCAGCCCAGCAATCCCCCCAGCAGCAACACCAACTGTCTGCAAACTTCGCATACTACTTCGACGGGCTTTCAGCATCCAAATCCTGTTGCAGGCGGCGGCGAACGCAACACAAAACACTTGCACCTATATCGACTTAAACCCGATCACTAGTCTCAACAATTATGGCCATAATTATTTCCTCAGCCAGAACCCTTATACGCTGAACTCCTATGCGGGCTTCGGAGAGGTTTATTACAATGTCGCAAGTGACGTGAAACTGACCGGCGGCTTGCGCTGGACGGAAGACCGCAAACATTTCATCGATATTCCAAGCGAAGTTATTACGAAGGCTATGGCTATTTCGTCACGCATGTTGTGGATCAGCAGTGGGACGAGCTCACGGGCCGCGCCACCATAAATTGGACGCCGAAGCTCGATTTCACGGATCAGACGCTTGTCTATGGCTCTTACGCGCGCGGCTACAAGGCGGGCGGCGCCAACCCGCCAGGCGCGGTGTTCGATACGCTTCCCGGAAACAATCTGATTTCACAGCCGGATCATCCGCTCACGTTCAAGCCGGAATTCATCAATGCGTTCGAGATCGGTTCCAAGAACACTTTGCTCGATGGTGCGCTGACGCTGAACGGTGATGTGTTCTATTACGATTACAAAGATTATCAAATCTCGGAGATCGTGGATCGCACATCGATCAATCTGAACTTCAACGCTACGGTAAAAGGCGCCGAAATCGAATCGACTTACGAACCGTTTCCGGGCCTCAAATTCAATTTCGCGGGCGGATGGGAAGATACCAGGATCGACAATGGCCAAAGCTCCATCGATCTGATGGATCGAACAGCGGGCGCGCCCGGCTGGATGGTCGTTAAACCCTTCGTAACGGAATCTCGAACTGCATACTTCCGACCTATGTCGTTGCTACGATGCTGGAGGAGAGATCCCGGCAGGGTGGAACGACTTATGCTTTTGGTGATCAGTTTGCCTGTGCTCAGGCGTATACGGATCATGTGGATCCTGTCACGCTCGAACCCTACACGGCCAATCCCAGCGGAACGGGCGGAGTTGGATTCGACAAAAATTGCACTGCCAGTTTCTGCACATTCCCAATTCCCAGTGGCTATGCCGGTTTCGATCCGCTCGACCGCGCCAAATGACGGCGAAGGCTTTGCCAAGAATCTGGGTGGCAACAAACTGCCCAACGCGCCACCCTTCACCGTGTCATTTGGCACGCAATACACGATGCCGCTATCTACCGGATTGGGCGGGTACGCTGCGCGGCGACTATTATTGGCAGGATTATTCCTGGGCGCGTGTCTTTAATGACAATCCTTATGATCGCATTCGTGGCTACACCAATGTCAATCTGACATTGATCTTCACCAATCAGAACGGCTGGCAGGTGATGCTCTATGACAAGAACGTCTTCAACACGACTGCCATTACCGGCGATTTCCTGAACAGCGACGATAGCGGTCTGACCACCAATATGTTTCTGACCGATCCGAAGCTGATCGGCATCCGCGTCACGAAGAATTGGTAAGGGGAAAGCCATGAGCGAATTGATAAACGCGCGGAACGGCAGGCGCGATTTCCGCTGGCATTTTCTGACAACCGTTTCCGCATTGGCGCTTCTTGCTCCGTCAACATGCGAACGAAGTCATGGCCGCGGATCGAAGATTCCGATCGTCCTACGGTCTGGATCGAGCTTGGCGGTCGCTGGAACATGTGGACGGTCAAGGAGAACCTTCTCTCCCCTTCCTTGCGGTAAACGCCAATTCTCCCATCCTGCAGCCGGTAACGCCGCTGCAGGCGCAGAATCCGTCCGAATTCGGCTTTGGGGAAGAAGGCAAGATACTGTTCCAGCCAGAAAGTTCGGACTGGGTTTTCTCTGCCGCTGCGCGCATTGGCCGGTCAAGCAATTTCAGCACGTGCAGCATCAAACGAACAAGGCATCTTCAAATCTCAATATACATTCCGCCCGATATTACCATTTCTTGATACGAAAGAATTTTGCCGACACGCAGTCAAGTCAGCGGGAAAGCCACACCATCCTGGACTTTTCCGCGGGCAAAGATGTCGGTCTGGGCATGTTTGGGAAGAACAGTTCATCCACCCTGAATTTCGGAGTCAGCTTTGCGCAATTCTCGGCCAAAGAGACGTTCGATGTCAGAGCCAGGCCTGACTTGCATTTCAAATATTCTCGTCCGCCCGGTCGAGGTTCCCGTCCCGCTCTTTCATACCTATCACGTTACGGGCAGGCTTCGCGCAGTTTCCACGGAGTGGGACCGTCACTTTCTTGGAACGGTTCGGCGCCTTTTATAGGCAATCCGCAAGAAGGCGAACTGACATTCGATTGGGGCATGAATGCAGCATCCTGTTTGGCAGGCAAAAGGCGCAAGCGCAGCATCAGGAAAGCGCGCATTATTTGAACCAGTGAATGAATATCGAGCTCGGTGTAGCGAACGCATATCATCACGGTCTATGACCATCCTCCGGCGGTCACACCGCTGCTCGCTCTGTCACCGTTCCCAATGTCGGCGGGTTTGCGGGGATTTCGTTCAGTCATGGCATCGCCAAAATCAGTCTTGGCTATCGCGCCGATTTTTTCTTCGGTGCGATGGATGGCGGTATCGATGCGGCGAAGAAGGAAAATGTCGGTTTCTACGGCCCCTTCGCCAGCGTCAGCATCGGGCTTGGTCGATAATTTGCGCAGCCAACTCCGGAAGGGCCGCGACAATCAGCTTTTCCCGCTCCATCTTTTCGGCCAAGCGCTGCTTCTGCTGATGCAAGGCGCGAAGAAAATACGTGAGCCACGGCTGCCAGTTGGGTGCCTCGCTCCGGATGGTGCCCTGAGTCTGGCGCAAGCCGAGGTAATAGCCTTCTTTGCTGTGTTCGATGATGCTCTCTAGCGAGCTGTATGGAACGTAGGCGTAACCCAATTGCAGTAAGAGCAAGGTCGTGAGAATGCGGCTAAGGCGACCATTGCCGTCTTGGAACGGGTGGATTTCCAAAAAAACAACGGCCAAGACGGCGACAATCAAGAGGGGATGCAAGCGGCCCATTGTGCGGACATCATCGAGCCACGCTACAAGTTCAGCCATCAGACGTGGTGTGTCGAACGGTGTCGCCGTCTGGAATACAATGCCGATTTGCTTTCCGTCTGCATCGAAAGCGGCGACGCTATTCGAATTCTTTTTATATTCCCCGCGATGCCATTCGTCTTTTTCGCTATAGCGCAGGAGGTCGCGATGATTCTGTCGAATGTGATTTTCGGTGATCTTTATGTCTGACCACGCCCGAAAAACGTTCTCCATCGCTTCTGCGTAACCGGCGACTTCTTGCTCGTCACGCGTCGCGAATGATTTGATGTCGAGGTTGGTTAGCAAGCGTTCAACCTCGCGGTCGGACAGCTTGCTGCCTTCGATACGGGTCGAAGAGCCGATGCTTTCAATGGTGGCAACGCGACGCAGCGCGTTGAGGCGCTTAGGTGCCAGGGTGCCAAGGGCACGCCACGCACCTTTGAATTCGTCGATTTCAGATATCAACGCCAGCAGCTCGGGCGTGATCTGGATGGTATCGGTTTTGAGCATTGGGGTTTCCTTCATCCCAATTTACACCCATAAGTCCACATTTGCACCCATAAACACCCATATACAACTGAAATATCCAATTAACCGCCCCGCGCCGAAGCTGGCCAATGATTAGGTCCCTAGCTCGGCGGATTTCACCGACTCGCGTCCTGAGTACGACACCAACCCGATAGGCGCTTGCGAAAATGCATAGGCGCGAGACTGACCACGCGGCGCGGCTAGCCCCTATGATTGCTGGGCCTGAGTCAGCCTCGGCTATCGTGGTGATTTCTTTTTCGGCGCAATAGACACTGGCATCGATGCAAGAAAGGATAAGACTGTCGGTTTCTACGGCCCGTTCGCAACGATCAGCATCGGAATCGGCGGTTAGCCGATAGCCCGTCGCGTCCGACGGACACCTCGTGGATTTTTGCTTCCTGTCTTACTTCTCGCTTACCTGTCTTTGCGTTGTGGAAGGAATTTTTTGAGCGAGAGCTAACGCCGCTGAGGTAGCAGTCGCCCCCATATAGGCTCGCTGATTGTTCGGGGCGTCGTAGGAATCGAAATCGCTTCCCTTCATGTCGCACAACCACCGCTGAATTTTCTCCGGTTCGGCCATATTGGGTTTGCCGGATAGGAGTGATTTCCCAACCGATGAATCTCGGTTAAGCGCTCCCGAAATTTGAGTCCGATGCATCCGCCATGGGGCCAAATGGGCAAAGTGTAGGTGCGCCTTGCAGGCGTCGAGCGGGATCGCCGACCTTTCGCAATCTTGAGTATGTTTCTACTTTTAGTTGAACATATCCCGAAAAGACAAATGTTCTCAACGTATTGGCGGAGCTGTTTGACAGAGAAGGGCCCCTGACTATAGTGCGCCGCCTTCGTGTCGCCTCAAGGCCGACGCGCAATCTGGATGGATCATATTATGACCAAGCGCAGCACCTCCAAATATAAGCTCGACCGCCGTATGGGTGAGAGCGTCTGGGGCCGGCCGAAGAGCCCGGTTAACAAACGCTCCTATGGCCCCGGTCAGCATGGTCAGCGCCGCGCCAAGAAGCTCTCCGATTATGGCACTCAGCTTCAGGCCAAACAGAAGCTGAAGGGCTACTACGGCAACATCACCGAGCGACAGTTCCGCCGTTACTATCAGGAAGCCTCGCGTCGCCCCGGCGACACAGGCGAAAACATGATCGGCCTTCTGGAGCGCCGTCTCGACGCAGTGGTCTATCGTGCCAAATTTGTGCCCACGCCGTTTGCTGCCCGCCAGCTCGTGAGTCACGGCCATGTCAAAGTCAACGGCAAGCGCGTGACGGTTGCAAGCTACATGGTGAAGGAAGGCGACACCTTGGAACTTTCGGCCAAGGCGCGCGATATGGCGCTGGTGCTCGAAGCGACCAAGAGTGCCGAACGTGACGTTCCCGATTATGTTTTGACCGATCATAGCAAGATGACTGCCAAATTTGTGCGGATGCCCAAGCTCGGTGACGTGCCCTACGCCACGCAGATGCAGCCGAGCCTAGTGGTCGAATTCTACTCGCGCTGACACAAACCTGAATTGCGAAGACCCCAAGATCCGCCGATGATGTCTGCGGGTTTGTTGTTCTGGGGTTGGCGATGGCCTATGTGCTCTATGGCGATAAGGGTTCGGGTGCGTTCTCGGTGGAAGCGGCACTCGCCGAAGCCGGCGCCGATTACACGTTCGAGACGATTTCGTTGGACAAGAACGAACAGCGATCCGAGGCATTTCGTACCATCAATCCGAGCGGCAAGATCCCGGCACTGAGATTGCCCAGCGGGGAAATCGTCACCGAATTCTTCTGCGCTGCTCCTGACCATCGCGGATCGCTGTCCTGACGCGAAGCTGTTACCGCCCCCAGCAAGCGTTGCCCGCGCCGAATGTTTCCGCTGGATCGCGTTCATGGCATCAGAGATTTATCCGATGGTGGAGATCGTCGATTATCCCGAGCGATTCGTACCAGAAGATATGGGCGCGGAGGCCGTGCGGAGCAAGGCGCGAGAGCGGGTGCGCCAACGGTTTCTGGCGGTCGAGAAAGCGATTGCGGTGCCGTGGTTGCTGCCGACGGGATTTTCAGTAGCCGATATTTATACGGCGATGTTCAGCCGGTGGTCACTGGGACGCGAATGGCGTGACGCGAATTTACCGAAGACGAATTCACTCGCCAAAGCCGTGTCGGAACGGCCGCGGATCGCGTCCGTCTGGCAGAAGCATTTTGGAAGTCTTTAAGTGGTCTCCAGAACGATGCCTTTTTCGGCGAAGAAGGGCGTGAGTTCATCAGCCTCATACATCTCGCGCAGAATGTCGCAACCGCCGACGAATTCGCCCTTCACATAGAGCTGGGGAACAGTCGGCCAGTTGGAGAATTCCTTAATACCCTGACGAACCTCGGGGTCTTTTAGCACGTCGATGGCTTTGTACTTCACGCCGACGTTGGAAAGGATCTGCACCACGGTGGCAGAAAACCCGCATTGCGGAAAAACGGGGGTGCCCTTCATGTAAAGCACGACGTCGTTGGACTGGATGTCGCTGGCGATGCGGTCGTGAGCGGTCATAAGCGTTGGCCTTCGGGTTCGGACTCTATGAATTAGGCAGGGGGCCTGGTGGCGTCAAGGATGGCTTAGTCTTTGGGAGCGGTTTGCAGGGACAGAGCGTGCAACAGCCCGCCCATCCGGCCCTTCAGCGCGCTATAAACCATCTGGTGCTGCTGGACGCGGGTTTTGCCCTTGAAGGCGGCGCTGGTCACCATGGCGGCGAAGTGATCGTTATCGCCAGCAAGATCGGTGATCTTGATGTCGGCATCGGGGAACGCGTCCCGGATCAGCTTCTCGATTTCGCCGGCGGCCATTGCCATAGGATCGACCTGTCAGTTCGTGTGGTGGTCGCGGCCATGTAGGCCGGAAACCAGCTCTCATGCGCGCGCTTCAATTCTGCGAGCGAAACGCCTGCATCTGCGACTTTGATCTTATCTCCGCCGGTAGTCCCAAGCAAAAACGCTGGAACGCCCGCCGAGTTCGCATCTGCAAGAATGCGATTGGCATCTGCCTTGGCAACCGCGAGGAGATAACGTGCCTGATCTTCGCCGATAAAGGAACGCCAACCGCGTTTGCATCTTTCGGCAAAGCGATGTCGGCACCGATATTCCCGGCCATGCGCCATTTCGGCGAGCGCCACCAGCAGTCCGCCATCGGAAACATCATGCACCGTATCCACGCGGCCTGCCTCGATCAGCCCGCGCACGAAATCGCCGTTCTTCTTCTCGACGGCCAGATCGACCGGCGGCGCCGCGCCTTCTTCCTTGCCTTCGATCTCGCGCAGATAGATCGACTGGCCGAGATGGCCTTTGGTTTCGCCGATCAGGATGATCGCATCGCCTTCGCGCTTGAAGCGCAATGGTCGCCATGCGATTCACATCCTTCATCAAGCCGACGCCGCCGATGGCGGGCGTGGGCAGAATGCCTTCGCCATTGGTCTCGTTGTAGAGCGAGCAATTGCCGGAGATGACGGGAAAGTCGAGCGCGCGGCAGGCCTCGCCGATGCCGTCGATCGCTCGCCACGATCTCGCCACATGATCTCGGGCTTCTGCGGATTGCCGAAATTGAGATTGTCGGTGACGGCCAGCGGCTGCGCGCCCACCGCGGTCAGATTGCGCCAGGCTTCGGCCACCGCCTGCTTGCCGCCTTCGAACGGATCGGCCCGGCAATAGCGCGGCGTGACATCGGTGGTGATGGCCAGCGCCTTGTTGCGTGCCGTGCACGCGCACCACGGCGGCGTCGCCGCCGGGACGCTGCACCGTGTCGGCCATCACGGTGTGGTCATACTGCTCCCACACCCAGCGGCGCGAGGCCATATCGGGCGAGCCGATGATCTTCAGCAGCGATTCCAGGACGGGCTTTGTCGTGTCGAAACTGGGATTGCCTGTCGAGCGGCGCGCGCTTGGTCGATAGGGCCGCTCATAGACCGGCGCTTCATCCGACAGCGCCGTCACCGGCATGTCGGCGACGACTTGCGCCTTTGTGCTTGACGACCAGGCGGCTGGTGTCGGTGGTGATGCCGATCACGGCGAAATCCAGTTCCCATTTCCTGAAGATGGCTTCGGCCTCGCGCTTCGCGTCCCGGCTTCAGCACCGCCAGCATGCGCTCCTGGACTTTCCGACAGCATCATCTCATAGGCCGTCATGTTCGCTTCGCGCTGCGGCACCTTGTCGAGATCGAGTTCGATGCCGCTGCCGCCCTTGTCGGCCATTTCGGCGGACGACGAGGTCAGGCCCGCCGCGCCCATGTCCTGGATGGCGATGATCGCGTCGGTCGCCATCAGTTCGAGGCAGGCTTCCAGCAGCAGCTTTTCGGTGAAGGGATCGCCCACCTGCACGGTGGGGCGCTTTTCCTCGCGAATCCTCGTTGAATTCCGCGCTAGCCATGGTGGCGCCGTGGATGCCGTCGCGCCCGGTCTTCGAGCCGATATAGACGACCGGATTGCCCGCGCCCTTCGCGGCGGAGAGGAAAATCTTGTCGGTGCGCGCCAGGCCCACGCACATGGCGTTGACCAGAATGTTGCCGTTGTAGGAGCGGTGGAAATTCACTTCGCCGCCCACCGTCGGCACGCCCATGCAATTGCCGTAGCCGCCGATGCCGCGACACCACGCCCGACACCAGATGCCGCGTCTTGGGATGGCTCGGGCTCGCCGAAGCGCAGCGCGTTCATCATCGCGATGGGGCGCGCGCCCATGGTGAAGACGTCGCGCATGATGCCGCCCACGCCGGTGGCCGCGCCCTGATAGGGCTCGATGAAGCTGGGATGGTTGTGGCTTTCCATCTTGAAGATGGCGGCGTCGCCGTCGCCGATGTCGATGACGCCGGCATTTTCGCCCGGCCCCTGGATCACCCAGGGCGCCTTGGTCGGCAGCTTGCGCAGATGCGCGCGGGTGGATTTGTAGGAGCAATGCTCGCTCCACATCACGCTGAAGATGCCCAGCTCCACGCAGATTGGCTCGCGGCCCAGCAGTTGTCTTGATGCGGCGCATATTCGTCGTCCGAGAGCCCATGCTCGCGGACCATGTTTGCGGGCGTGATTTGTCGGTCGATGCGAGTGCGTCAGGTCACGACAGCGCTTCGATCAGGCTTTGGAACAGCGCGCGGCCGTCGGTGCCGCCGAGCAGCGGATCGCACCACGCGCTCGGGATGCGGCATCAGGCCCAGCACGTTGCGCTTTTCGTTCAGGATGCCGGCGATGTTGCGGGCCGAGCCGTTGGGATTGTCGCCCTTCGCATAGCGGAACACCACGCGGCCCTCGCCTTCCAGGCGGTCGAGCGTTTCGTCGTCGGCGAAATAATTGCCTTCGCCATGCGCCACCGGAAACGTCACGCGCTGGCCCTTGTCATATTTGCGGGTGAAGGCGGATTGGGTTTCTTCCACCTCAAGCGCCACCGGGCTGGCAGACGAATTTGAGCCCGGCATTGCGCATCAGCGCGCCGGGCAGCAGTGCCGGTTTCGGTCAGCACCTGAAAGCCGTTGCAGATGCCCAGCACCGCGCCGCCCTTTTCGGCATGGGCCTTCACTCGCGCATGATCGCGCGACTGGCTCGCCATGGCGCCGCAGCGCAGATAATCGCCATAGGAAAAGCCGCCCGGCAGCACCACCAGATCGACATCGGGCAGTTCGCTGTCCTGGTGCCAGACCATATGCGGCTTTTTGCCGGTCATCTGCTCCAGCGCCATCGCCGCATCGCGGTCGCAATTGGAAGCGGGAAAAACGATGACGGCGGATTTCATTGGAGCCAAACAAAAAATTGTCAGGTCTGGTTTGGGGACGTGGTGCACGTAAAAAGAATGGAGTTTTTCTCGCTTGGATAGCGTTTTGCGAGCCATAGGATGAGGGTTTGATCATATCCGCAACTCGATCTCGTATTTCTCGATCACGGTGTTGGCGAGCAGCTTCTCGCACATCTCTTTGCAGCGCGGCGTGGGCCTTGGCTTCGTCGCGTTCCGGCAAGTTCGAGGTCGATCACCTTGCCCTGGCGCACTCGCCGACCGAGCCGAAGCCCAGGCCGTTCAGGGCATGGCCGATCGCCTTGCCCTGCGGATCGAGAACGCCGTTCTTCAGGGTAACGAAAACGCGCGCTTTCATCTGAACCAGAACCGGACCCTTTGTTCTCGCCTTGCACCGATTCGGGCATGATTCCCAGCCGCCGTGCGACTTCGGTATAGGCTTCGACCACGCCGCCCATGTCGCGGCGGAAACGGTCCTTGTCCAGCTTCTCGTTGGTCGTGGCGTCCCACAGCCGGCAGGAATCCGGGCTGATCTCGTCGGCCAGCACGATGCGCATATAGTCGTTTTCCCACAGCCGGCCGAATTCCAGCTTGAAATCCACCAGCTTGATGCCGGCGCCCAGAAACAGGCCGGAGAGGAAATCGTTGATGCGGATGGTCAGGTTCACGATGTCGTCGAGGTCCTGCGGGCTGGCCCAGCCGAAGGCGGTGATGTGCTCTTCGCTCACCCAGGGATCGTGCAGCCCGTCGTTCTTGTAATAATATTCGATGATGGAGCGGGGCAGCGCCGTGCCTTCCTCGATCCCCAGCCGCTTGGACATCGAGCCGGCGGCGACATTGCGCACCACCACTTCCAGCGGAATGATCTCCACTTCCTTGACCAGCTGCTCGCGCATGTTCAGGCGGCGCACGAAATGGGTCGGCACGCCGATCGCGTTCAGCTGCGTCATCAGATATTCGCTGATGCGGTTGTTGAGGACGCCCTTGCCTTCGATGGTGGCCTTCTTGGTGGCGTCGAAGGCGGTGGTGTCGTCCTTGAAATACTGGATGACCGTGCCCGGCTCGGGCCCTTCGTAGAGGATTTTGGCCTTGCCTTCGTAGATCATGCGGCGGCGTTTCATGGGATCGTCCTCGGGCAGTGATACGCCCAAAAAACAAAACGGGGCTTGTCTTGCCCCGTAGGGCAGCCAACTTAAAACAGGGGGGGCGTCGCGGCAATGCGGCGGTTTTTTCACCCCCAGCCTTCAGCTATTGTTAGGGCTGGAGGCCGTCCGGCGTAGAATTTATTTCTTCCTTTCAAGAGGTTAGTCAATGAGCGATGCGTTCAAGGATCGGGAAAAGGCAGCCGAGGCCCGCTGGGCCCATGATGAGGAGATGCGCTTCAAAGTGAATGCGCGGCGCAATAGGCTTCTGGGCCTGTGGGCGGCTGGCGAGATGGGCATAGCGGGTGCTGCTGCCGAGGATTATGCCAAACAGGTCGTGAAAGCCGATTTCGAGGAGGCGGGCGAGGAAGACGTCTTCCGCAAGATCCGTACGGATTTCGACGCCCGGAAAATCGTGCGCTCCGATCATGTGATCCGCCGCCGGATGGAGGAGTTGCTAGCGGTTGCAGCCCATCAGGTACTCAACGAAACGGTGAAGTGAGCGATGAGATGGGCGGCGTGGTTCCGATAGCCGCTGTCCGTTCTCATTTGCGTTCGTGCATATACAACCTAGCCGAATTGGCACATCTACGACGATAATCAGAGATTTTCCGCCATCCGCAATTGAACACGGCGAACGCGTCCAAACGCAGGGCAAGTCGTTGGCGCTGACTGTCGTCGATAGACGAACCGACCTGGGCACTGTTTTTCCACTTTCATTCTGGGCAAAATGGGCACGCCTAATTTCGGCGAGTTGATCGCGACTGTCGGTGATTTGGTCTTTTTCGCCGCGACGGCCCTCAACGATCATCTGAGCGGTTGTGGCAAAACCGGGCAAAGAATTGTGGGCCGATCGCCTGCCGTCAGGCAGAATTGCCGCAGGCGGTCATGCCAAATCGAACACCGGACGTGGCGACCAGATCGCTGCGTTGCCAGATTGAGCGGCGCAAAGCGAGCCCGGTTCGCATAATGCTTCTATTGCGTCCGACCCGCTTGCGGGCGGCGCGCGCATGAAGAACAATCAGTGCGAGCTTTCAGGGTTCGCCATGAGTTCGGTTGACAATGCCATCGCGTCTCCCGCCACCTATGGCGACGAGAAAAGGCTGCACGCAATCCTCACCGATCTGCGTCAAAACGATCCGGTACATTGGACGCAACCCGAGGGCGTGCGCCCCTATTGGGCGCTGACGAAATACGCGGACATTCTTGAAATCGAGAAGACTCAACGACAAATTCCTCAATGAGCCGCGTTCGGTGCTGATGGACATCGATGCTGAGCGCCAGCTGGCCTCAATGTGGGGCGGCCCCGACCCGAAAACCGGCCGCGTGTCGCCTTTGCGCACATTGATCGACATGGATGGCGCCGATCACCGCGCCTATCGTGGGTTGACGCAACCTTGGTTCATGCCGGGAAACTTGAAAAAACTCGAAGCGCGAATGCATGAGCTTTCCAAGCGCTACGTCGACAAAATGATGGCGCTTGGACCGGAATGCGATTTTACCAAATCCATCGCGGTCTATTATCCGCTGCATGTCATCATGTCGATCATGGGTGTGCCGGAGACCGACGAACCACGAATGCTCAAGCTGACGCAGGAATTGTTCGGCGGTACCGACCCGGATCTGCAACGCCCTGGCGCCACCGAAAACAGCAATGTGATCCTGGATTTCTTCAGCTATTTCCAGAACATCACCGCAGAACGTCGCAAATGCCCGGGCGAGGATCTGGCAAGCGTCATCGCCAACGGTAAGGTGAACGGTTGTCCGCTCGGCGATATTGAGACCGCGTCTTACTACATCATCGTGGCCACAGCAGGCCACGATACCACAAGCTCCACTATCGCCGGTGGTTTGCAGGCACTGATCGCCAATCCCGATGAATTAAAGAAACTAAAGGAAAATCCGGCGTTACTCGGCTCCGCCGTCGACGAAATGATTTGCTGGACGACGCCGGTGCAACATTTCATGCGCACTGCGACCGAGGATTACGAATTGCGCGGACGCAAGATCAAGAAGGGCGACGCCTTGCAGCTTCTCTACATTTCGGGCAACCGTGACGAAGAGGCGTTCTCCGATCCGTTTACTTTCAGGATTGGCCGCGATCCCAACCGCCATGTCGCGTTCGGATACGGCGCTCATGTGTGCCTGGGCCAGCATCTGGCTAAGATGGAAATTAAATCGTTCTTTGCCGAGTTGCTGAAGAGGCTCGATCACATCGAGCAGGTGGGCGAAGCCAAGCGCGTGCAGTCGGTGTTCGTCAGCGGCTTGAAGACGCTGCCAGTTCGCTATTCGATCCGAGCCGCCTGATCGCTGTCGCTCCAGCGCGCGACCGCGATCACATCGGCAATCAGGAACACGATCCAACTGATCGTCACGCCGTTGGAGGCATAGCGGCCATAAGTATGCGGATTGATGATCGCGAGTAGCACGATCACCAGACCCGCGATGCACAAAAGCGCGATCAGGCGGCGAAGTCCGCCATCTTTGGTGAGTATCAACCCGCCCAAAGCGCCCACCACGCCCAGTAGAATCCATTTCACGCCTGTCGCCCAGGGAAGCAACAACAACCAAAAACTTTGTGTGTCCGGATTACTGGAGAGATGCAACAGGCAGGTATTTTCTAAGTAATCCGCGGCGCAAGCAATAAGCGTGATCCCGATGGCGGCATGTGCGAGCTGTGGGCTGCTTTTGCGTACGCTGAAAAAGAAGAAGACGAGAAACGCCCCATAGAGAGGCACAAAAAGAATATTGTCGCCCCAGTTGAGGAAATCCATCCTCGCCGCCAGCGCAGCGCGGCATTCACTAGGTGCTGCACCGAATATGGTCTGCAGATCTGCGACGGAGCGCGCAAGTTCAAAGGCGATAATCGGCTGATAATTCTTGTCCAGTGCGCCGCAGACGGTCACGTCCGGCTGTAACGCGCTATAGATCACGACAGCCAATAGGAGAAGGGCGGCGCCGAGGCTGATCCGGTATGCGGTTGGTGTGCTGACCATCATGGACCTCCACGTAGCGGCTCTTCCCACAATCTATCACACGCCGCACCCAACTTGTCTAAGAGGTGACAACATAGAGAAGCAGCGCTCTAATTGTTACCGAATACCCGCCTGAAGATCGTATCGACATGTTTGAAGTGATAGCCGAGGTCGAACAACTTTTCGAGTTGGGCTGTGGGAATCGCCTTCGTTACGTCCTTGTCGGCTTTGAGCAGATCGAGCAACGCGCCTTCGCCGTTCCAGGCGCGCATTGCGTTGCGCTGGACGAGATAATAGGACTCTTCACGGCTTGCGCCGGCCTGCGTCAGCGCGAGCAATACCCGCTGGCTGTGGACGAGGCCACGAGTGCGGTCGAGATTTTGCTGCATTCGCTCTGGATAAACGATGAGTTTTTCGATCACCCCAGCCAAGCGCGCCAGCGCGAAGTCGAGCGTGATGGTCGCGTCGGGGCCGATATAGCGTTCGACTGAGGAATGCGAGATGTCGCGCTCGTGCCACAGCGCGACGTTTTCCATTGCAGGCATCGCATAGGCGCGCACCATGCGGGCAAGCCCCGTGAGATTTTCGGTCAGCACAGGATTGCGTTTATGCGGCATCGCGGAAGACCCCTTTTGGCCTTCCGAGAAATACTCTTCGACTTCCAAGACTTCGGTGCGCTGCAGATGGCGGATTTCAGTGGCCAGCCGTTCGATCGAACTGGCGACCACACCCAACATCGCGAAATAGGCAGCATGACGGTCACGCGGGATCACTTGACTCGAAACGGATTCGGGTTTCAGGCCGAGTTTGGCCGCGACATGCTCTTCGACTCTTGGGTCGATGTTCGCGAATGTGCCAACGGCGCCGGAGATCGCACAGATAGAAATCTCCTCCCGCGCGGCGACGAGGCGGGCGCGAGCACGCTCAAATTCGGCATAGAAGCCCGCGAGCTTCACACCGAAAGTCGTGGGCTCGGCATGGATACCGTGACTGCGGCCGATGGTGGCGGCGTTCTTGAACTCGAAGGCGCGTTTCTTGAGCGCGGCTAGCAATTGGTCGACATCTGCGATCAGGATGTCCGCGGCGCGTTTCAGCTGGATCGACAGGCAAGTGTCGAGCACATCCGACGATGTCATACCCTGATGCACGAAGCGAGCTTCTGGTCCGACAATTTCCGAAAGATGGGTCAGGAACGCAATGACGTCGTGCTTGACCTCGCGCTCTATCTCATCGATACGCGCCACGTCGAAATTGGCCACCGATCCCATGTCCCAGACTTTTCGAGCGGCCTCCTTCGGAATGACGCCAAGTTCGGCCAGTGCATCCGCGGCGTAGGCTTCGATTTCAAACCAAATGCGGAATTTCGTTTCCGGCGACCAAATCGCCGTCATGTCTGGTCGTGCATAACGTGGAATCATTTGCTCCCTCTGTCATTCCCGACCGAGTGCCGCGCAAGCGGCGCGAGGGGAAGGGAACCTATCACGTGCAGATCGCGGTGACGCTGAATACCCAAGCCGTCTTGCCTCACATCGCGCTCGTGCGCGATGTGAGGTGGGGACCGCTGAGGAGGTGATTGGAAGCGATCATGTTCCCAATCCACCTAGCGCTAGATATTTGATTTCGAGAAAGTCCTCGATACCATATTTTGAACCTTCACGTCCGATACCCGATTCCTTCATGCCGCCGAAGGGGGCTACTTCGGTTGAGATGATGCCTTCGTTGATACCGATGATGCCGTATTCGAGCGCCTCAGCCACGCGCATGATCCGACCCACGTCGCGGGCGTAGAAATAGGCGGCCAAACCATATTCGGTGTCGTTGGCCATGGCGATGGCATCCATCTCGTCCTTAAAACGAAACAATGTCGCCACAGGACCGAAGATTTCCTCGCTGGCGAATTCCATGTCCGGCGTCGCGTTCTCGATCACAGTTGGTTCGAAAAACGTGCCGCCCAGCGCATGGCGCTTGCCACCGACCACGACCTTAGCGCCCTTCGCCACGCCGTCGGCGATGAGCTTTTCGACTTTCTCCACCGCGTCCATGGTGATCAGCGGACCTTGCACCACCCCGTCTTCGGCACCGTCACCAATCTTCATCTGACGCACGCGTGCTTCGAGCTTTCCGGCAAACGCCTCGTAGACACTGTCTTGTATCAGAAGTCGATTTGCGCAGACACAGGTCTGGCCCATGTTGCGATATTTGGAAGCCATCGCGCCATCCACCGCGGCGTCGAGATCGGCATCATCGAACACGATAAAGGGTGCGTTGCCGCCCAATTCGAGTGACACTTTCTTCACTGTGGTCGCGCATTGCGCCATCAACTTCTTGCCAACGGGCGTAGAGCCCGTGAACGAGAACTTCCGCACGAGAGGGTTTTGCGTCAGTTCGAGACCTACTTCGACCGCTTTTTTTGATGTGATGACGTTGAATACACCCTTGGGGATTCCCGCGCGGTGCGCAAGCTCCGCAAGCGCGGTGGCAGACAATGGTGTCTCCGCCGCGGGCTTGATGAGGAAGGTGCATCCGGCGGCAAGCGCGGGCGCACATTTGCGTGTGATCATTGCGTTGGGAAAATTCCACGGTGTGATCGCGGAGACAACGCCGATGGGTTGCTTGGTCACGATGATGCGGCGGCCGATTTGATTGGTGGGGATGACGTCGCCATAAATGCGCTTTCCTTCTTCGCCGAACCATTCGATGAACGAGGCGCCGTAAATGACCTCGCCGCGCGTTTCCGCAAGCGGTTTTCCCTGTTCGGCGGTCATGAGTTGTGCAAGGTCTTCCTGGTTCGCCATGATGAGATCGAACCATTTGCGCATCAGTCCAGCGCGCTCTTTCGCGGTCTTCGCGCGCCAGGTGGGTTGGGCTTCGTGTGCGGCTTTGATCGCCGCGCGGGTGTCGACTTCATCGAGATCGCTGACCTCGGCAATCGTTTTGCCGGTTGCCGGATTGGTGACGGCAAAGCGCTCCCCGGAGCGCGAAGTTGTCCATGCGCCGTTCACATAGGCATCGGCGCGGAGCAGGGTTTTATCGGCAAGTTTTAGCATGCAGGTGTTTTAGCCCCGCTGAGCTTCCTTGTCATTCCCGGCTCTGTGCGCGGCAACGGCATAAGATGGTATTCGGGATGTCGAAACTCGCGCAGGTGTTGATCCCGCTTCAAAACACGTCGAGGGCCGGCGGCGAAGAGAACCGATTTTTCGCCTCGCAATCGGGCGCCATGGTCGCGCCGCCTTCAAGGACGGCAAGCGCGCTGGCGATGGTCGAGATAATGCTGGCCGCGTGCTCGAAAGCGCGGGCTCTGTACTCCACCTCTCAGAGGTAAGGAGGTTTGTCCCAACCTTTTGGCGAACGGGTGAAGATTTCGACGCCATCCTCAGTCACCCCCACGGAATGTTCGAATTGGGCCGATAGCGAGCGGTCGCGCGTCACCGCCGTCCAGCCATCGCTCAACACTTTCACGCCATAACCGCCCAGATTTATCATCGGTTCGATGGTGAAGAACATGCCCGGCTTGAGCGCGAGCCCATGTCCTTCACGGCCGTAATGCACGATATTGGGAAGGCCGTGAAATACGCGGCCCAATCCGTGGCCGCAAAAATCTCGCACCACCGAGCAGTGTTCTTCGCCCTCGGCATAAGATTGAATGGCATGACCGATGTCGCCGGTGGTGGCGCCGGGTTTCACCACATGGATACCGCGCATCATCGCGTCATAGGTGATTTCGACCAGGCGCTGGGCTTTGCGCTTCACATCGCCCACCAGATACATACGGCTCGTGTCGCCATGCCAGCCATCGACAATCACCGTTACGTCGATATTGACGATGTCGCCGTCGCGTAAGGGTTTGTGGTTCGGGATGCCGTGGCAGACGACGTGGTTGAGCGAAGTGCACAGCGTGTTGCGGTAGCCGCGATAACCCAGGCAAGCTGGAATCGCGTTGTGGCTGACGATGTAATCATAGGCGACTTTGTCGAGTTCGGCGGTGGTCACGCCCGGCTTCACCAGCTCCACCATGAGGTCGAGTACTTCGGCAGCGAGGCGTCCAGCCCTACGCATTCCGGCGAAGCCATCGGCATTGTGCAGCGTCACCGCGAAACTGGCGTGGCGGATGGCTTCAAAGGTACTGGCTTCGGGCAGGAAGGACATGAACCGATGCGAACCTCTCTGAACACGTTCTATATGAGGTGCTTGGAGCGGCCCTGCACCCATGCTTAGCTTGGAAAATCCAAGTAATCTTTACACCGTGCGGTGTTCGCGCGCCAAGGCCCGATGATCGAACCTAAACTTCCTGTCACCGCTGCCGTCCTCGTAATCGGGGATGAAATCCTGTCCGGCCGAACCCAGGACACCAACACCAACTATATCGCCAAGTTTCTGGCTGGGCTGGGGATCGATCTGCGTGAAGCCCGGGTGGTTGGCGATAAGGAGGACGACATCGTGGCGGCGCTCAATGCGCTTAGGGCCCGCTACACCTATGTTTTTACCACCGGCGGAATCGGCCCCACCCATGATGACATTACGGCGGACGCTATCGCCAAGGCCTTCGAGATCGATATCGGCTATCACCCAGAGGCGCTGGCCATGCTGCAGGCTCGTTACAAGCCGGGAGAGTTCAACGAGATGAGAAAGCGCATGGCCCGGGTGCCGGTGGGGGGCGTGCTGGTGAAGAACGCTGTTTCGACCGCGCCGGGCTTTCGTGTCGGCAATGTTTACACTATGGCGGGTGTGCCGATGATCATGCGGGCAATGCTCGAAGCCATCGAGCCGGAGCTGGAGCGTGGCGTTGTGGTGCACTGCGCGACGGTCAGCACCCAGCTGGGGGAGGGCCGAATCGCTGCGGCATTGGCGCGCATCCAAGATGAGCACAAAGACGTCGCAATAGGCTCCTATCCCTTCTACCGAGATGATGGCTTCGGGGTCCAATTGGTGGCTCGGGGCCGGGATTCCGCAGGGGTCGAAGCCGCCGCCAGGGCCATCGAAGAGATGATCAGGGCCGAGGGCGAAAAACCCGAACGCATCGGGAACCAAACACATTTTTAAGTAAGAGATTGTTCTCGTTTGAGAAACAGGCTCGACAAGCTTAAAAATGTTACGTAACGTTTCAATTGCGTGAATGAGCGGCATAAGCCGCCGGCCGCGTGGGTTGGGAGCAATCGTCCTAAAGTTGGTCGTGCCAGGCTTGGAAAGCCCTTGGGGTGGTGGTGCGGGTTTGCGTGCCTCGCGAAACTGCTAGGGAGCAGAACAATGATGAAAAGACGCATTTTAGGGGCGGCAATATGTGGCGTTATCGTCGCGGCGGCGGGAGTCGCCACAGCCACCAATCTTACTTACAGCAGGCAGTCGGACTTTGTTTCGTCCGGCAAGCATGAATTCTATGTCTGGTGCGCAGGCGGCTCGGACTACATGGCCGAGCAGGCTGGAGCGAGCGCCGAAGACGCGCAGTTGAAACTCTACAATGCGGTGAAGGCAGTCGGAAAAACGAACTGCTGGCCGGTCTGGCAAGGACGCGCTTCGTAAGATTAGGGGAAAATGCCCGGGGGAAGAAAACGGCGGCCAAAAGGCCGCCGTTTTTTATCGTTCGAGCTTCAGCGTTTTGGCTTCTGCGGCCAACGCCGCCATCGCCGGCGGATTTTTCGCCAGCGCGGCGCGCGCGTCGGCGAGCGCGGCCTCGGACTTGTCCGTATCGCCCAACACCGAATAGGCGCGCACCAGGCGCTGCCAGCCTTCTAGATCGTCAGGCTGTGTTTTGAGGCGCGCCGCAAGTCCCGCCACCATCGCAGAAATATCCGGTGCGCCGCCGCTACGCGCCTTGAGCGCAGCAACGCGGTCGATCAGTTCGGAACGCATAGGCGAACTTGGCATGTCCGCGAGCAGGCTTTCCCACAGCAGCAGAGCCTTCTGTGTCTGTCCGCGCGCTGCATAAGCAAAGCCCAGATAATAGCGCGCCGCGAGATCGCGCGGCTGAAGGGCGATCGCGTTTTGGAATGCCGCTTCCGCGTCGGGCGTCACAGTACCTAAAGCGTCGCGGGTGAGCGCCTCGCCATAGGCAGAATAAAGTTCAGGATCGACCTTTCGCTGGCGTTGCTGAAGCGTGAGCGCCCGTGCGAACGCCTTGGCCGCGTCACCCGGATCGTTCAGCGAGAGATAGCCCCTTCCTAGGAACACGAAACCGCGCGGATCGTCGGGCGTCTCGCGGACCTTGCGCGCCAGAAGTGCCACCAGCGCGTGAAAGTCGCCGTCCTTCATCGCATTGCGCGGATCGCGCAGCGCGAGGCTGGGCTGGCCGAGTACAAGATAGAGCCCGCCGCCTATACCCCCCACCAAAAGTGCAAGCGCCGCCGCCATTGCGATCCGCGCGCGCGTCGGCCTGGTGCGCATTCGAAGGATCGGCCACGCCGCAAAAAAAGCGGCAAGCGCGATCAGAACGGCAAAGATCAAAAAGGGTACACTCATGACATGGGACCTATCACAGCAAATCGTTTTTCGCGATCAAGACCATTGTCACCGTCGTCGCTTGGCCGGGGACGACAGAGCGAGCTACGGGCTCGCGCGCCGCTTGTTTTTCACCAGCGCTACGATCATGCCGCGCAGAGTGCGAACTTCTTGGTCGGTAAAATTGGCGCGGCTCAGCATGGCGCGGATATTGCGCATCATCGCAGCCGCCTTGTCGGGCGGATAGAGGAAGCCGGCTTTGAGTAACTCATCCTCCAGATGGGCAAAGAGATGAAACATCTCATCGCGGCTGGCGAGTTTGGCGAGCGGACCGTGATCAATGCGCTCGGCCGGAGTGGTGTCGGTGGTCTTGAACCATTCGTAACTGAGCAGTAGCACGGCCTGCCCCAGGTTGAGCGAGGCGAATGCATCGGTTGGGATGCTTACCACGGCAGTTGCCAGCGACACGTCCTCATTGTTGAGCCCTGAGCGTTCGGCCCCGAACAGAATGCCGGTTTTGGCCCCGTCTGCCGATGCCTCGCGCAGACGCGCCGTCGCTGCTTGCGGCGTCAACACGGATTTGGCGACGCCGCGTTCACGCGCAGTGGTGGCATAGACAAGGTTGAGCTCGGCCAGCGCCGCATCCAACGTCTCGAATACGCGGGCGGCTTCTAAGATGTCGGCGGCGCCGGCCGCCATGGCAGTCGCTTTCTCGTTGGGCCAGCCGTCGCGGGGAGCGACAAGGCGCAGGTCGGCAAGTCCGAAATTCTTCATCGCTCGAGCCGCGGCCCCGATATTTTCGCCCAGTTGCGGGCGCGACAGAATGATGGCGGGGGGTGTCATTGTGTTAGATTCCCCCCTCGCGGGCAGAGCGATCCGGCGAGCGCTGCGTAGCGGCTCGGCTGGGGAGCCACTCCATGTGGCAAGCACCAATTCCTGCTCGGAACGCCTTGCCCACAAGTGGGAGGCGAAGAAAAGGAGAATTTCCGCCTTTGACGGTGCGAAACCTGCTCGCTATAGCCTGTCACGTTTTCCACTTTTCTGAGGTTTCCATGGACAAGATCAAGGTAGCAAATCCGGTCGTCGAACTCGATGGCGATGAGATGACCCGCGTCATCTGGGATCTCATCAAGAAGAAGCTGATCCTGCCTTATCTGGACATCAAGCTGGAATATTACGATCTTGGAATCGAGCACCGCGACGCGACGGAGGACCGGGTCACGGTGGAAGCCGCTGAAGCCATCAAGAAGCATGGTGTGGGGGTGAAATGCGCCACCATCACGCCGGATGAAGCGCGGGTCGAAGAATTCAAGCTCAAGAAAATGTGGAAGTCACCCAACGGCACGATCCGCAACATCCTTGGCGGGGTGATTTTCCGCGAGCCCATCATCTGCTCCAACGTGCCGCGTTTGGTGCCGGGCTGGACACAGCCCATCGTCATCGGCCGCCATGCCTTTGGCGACCAATATCGTGCCACCGATTTCAGATTCCCCGGCAAGGGCATGCTGACGATCAAATTTGTCGGCGAAGACGGCAAAGTCATTGAGCACGAAGTGTTCCAGGCGCCAGGCTCCGGCGTGGCAATGGCGATGTACAATCTCGATGAGTCGATCCGTGAATTTGCGCGCGCCTCGATGAATTATGCGCTCAACCGCAAATATCCCCTCTACCTGTCGACCAAAAACACAATCCTCAAGGCCTATGATGGCCGCTTCAAGGATCTGTTCCAGGAAGTCTTCGACAAGGAATTTGCCGCCAAGTTCAAGGAGGCCGGTATCACCTACGAACACCGGCTGATTGACGACATGGTGGCCAGCGCGCTCAAATGGAATGGTGGTTATGTCTGGGCCTGCAAGAATTACGACGGCGACGTGCAGTCCGACACAGTGGCGCAGGGATTCGGATCGCTTGGCCTGATGACCTCGGTGCTGATGACACCCGACGGCAAGATCGTCGAAGCCGAGGCCGCGCATGGCACGGTGACGCGCCATTACCGCGAGTATCAGAAGGCCCGGCCGACCTCAACCAATTCGATCGCATCGATCTTTGCCTGGACGCGAGGTCTTGCGCACCGTGCCAAGCTGGATAGCAACGCGGTACTCGAAAAATTCGCGCACGCACTGGAGAAGGTCTGCGTCGACACGGTGGAAGCGGGCTACATGACCAAGGACCTCGCAGTACTCGTCGGTCCCGATCAGAAATGGCTGACGACCGAAGGTTTTCTCGACAAAGTCGACGAGAATCTTAGAAAAGCAATGGCGTAAGGCGGAACGACGCAACGTGAATTCCCTGCAAAGCGACGAACGGTTGAAGGCGTTGCTCGAACGCTTACACGCGCAAAGCGACGGTCAGACGCCGGCGCTGGCCGCTTTCGTGCAGAATCATGGCTATCGCAGCGTGTCCGGTACGGATGAAGATATCGCGAAGGGCCGAGCTTTCTGGAGCGACAAGATGATCGCACTGGAGCCGATTAAAGCGCGGTTCTGTTATGGGCTATGCCGCGCGCTGGGGGCCACGCGCGTGGTCGAGGCGGGCACCTCGTTCGGTGTTTCCACGCTCTATCTCGCCGCGGCCGTGCGCGACAACGGCGGCGGCACGGTGATCGCGACGGAATACGAACCAGGCAAGGCCAGCATCGCGCGTGGGCATTTCGCACAAGCAGGGCTTTCCGATTGTGTCGATCTGCGCGAAGGCGATTTGCGTCAGACGCTGAAGGTGATCGAAGGCGACGTCGATTTCCTGCTGATGGACATCTGGACGCCTCTGGCGCGTCCTACAATCGAATTGGTTGGCCCTTGCTTGCGCAAAGGCGCCATCGTAATCGCGGACAACACCGACACCTATCGCATCGCATATGGCGATTATCTCGCTTATCTCAACGATCCCGCGAACGGCTTTTCCACGATGACCTTGCCGTTTGACGGTGGGCTTGAAATGTCGGTGAAGCTGGGCTCTACGCCTGCGACATAAGGATAGTTGTCAACCACGTCCACACCCATGGTTGCGAGCCGTGGCTTGGGCATCGGCATCGCTCGGCATCCGCCGGGCCTTCGCATGACGCAAACATCGTCGAAGCAGGCGACCTTCTTGTAAGGCGACGTCGGCGGCGGCGCCACTTCAGGCGAGATACTTTTGTAGAGCATCACGTTGAAGGCGGGAGCCTTGGCCATAACCTTCCGGGGATCGTTGTTGCTCCAATAGAGCGGCACACGGCGGTGCAGATAGGTGTAGCCGCCCATTTCGTACGCGCCAACGCGATTAAGGCCGACGCCGCAAACGTGGGGCATCGTCGAAATGAAAAGTGCCGCTTGTGTGCTGGCGTGATCGCGATCCCAATCTTTCTCGTAATCGCGACCGATGAAATTCACCAACACCAGTAGTGCCCAGCACAGCGCAAGGGTGGTTGCGATTCCGATGGTGGCTGCGTTGCGGCCTGCGTCGCGCCAGCCATGGGCAAGAAGGCGCGCGCCGTCCACGAGGCCCAAGCCTGCGAGGATGCTGAGCATCAGCAACGCCGGATAGATGAAGCGGTATTCCTTATGCCCAATAGCCGAATGCGCCAGCACGATCACCGCTGCCATCACCAACAGTAGTGGCATCCGCCGGGCGCCCAGAAATGCCAGCGGAAGAAACAGCGCGATAGTGCCGCCCCAATTGGCGCCCATCCAGTAGAAATATTTCCACCATGGCTGCAAGCCGAAATGGTCACTGCCGTGCTGCAACAGATTGAATTGGATGTTGAGCCACAATGGTTCGAACGGATAATGCCAGGTTGCCGCGTCGAACGCGCCGTCAAGCACTATCGCCACGACCGCGCCGATGCTCAACAACGCCAGGCGTCGCGCATCAAGCCCACGCCAGATCCACAGCACTGCGATGGCGGGCGCCAGCTGAATGCGGAACATCACGGCCGCGCCTGCGAAGAAGCCGGCCAACAAAAGCCGCCGCCGCGATCGGACTCTGAACCCAGGCTCGGCAAGATAGACCGCGATGATGAGAAGATGGGCCGAAACGGTCTCGCTCATCGAGCGACCGCCGAAATACATGTTGTCGATCCAGCTTGCCGAAACCAGGGCTGCTGCGATTCCGGCCGCTGTGGTACCGTAAAATCTGCGCGTCCAGAGAAAGGCACATACGGTGCTGAGGGCGGCCAGTGCCGACAGCGTGGCTGTGATCATTGGCAGATAGACGGAGGGACCTCCGCCCAGCAATCGCGAGACCTCCATCGCGCCGGCCACAATATAGGCCAGCAGCCACGACCGCGCAGCGTAGTCAAACTCCCATGGCACCAACCCATAACCGAAGACAAGACGATGACCCTGCTCGATCGCCTGGAACACCTCATCGTCGTGGGCGATGGAAGACCAGAAAACGAGCGGCAGGAAGCACAGGAAGAATCCCACCGCAAAAACCGCCAGAATGACGGCAGAGGATCGCGAAGCGCCTGAAACCCGCTGATCGAAATTATTCATACGCGCAACCCACTGCTGTCGGACAAAAGAGATTTGTCAAACATTCATAAGGATTGAGGTCATTATCGCAAGGTTCAGAGGATAGCGGCTGATCCTGTCCTTGTCGGCGGGTTACGGCGCAGTCAGGAACGCGCGTACCTCGGCCGCCGATTTGTCCGCCACTTCTTCCTGCGGGATGTGGCCCGTCGCGGGATAAATGACGAGTTTGGACCCTGGGATTGCTTTGGCGAATGCGTGTGCGGCTTCCACCGGGATCAAATGATCCTCCTCGCCCCACAGAATCAGCGTCGGTGCCTTGATCTTGCCGATGTCGCGCTGCACGTCAAAGTTCCATGGGAGCGCGAAACGTTTCAAAGTGGCTGCCCGCGTGCCTTGCATCCGCGCGAAATCCCAGTACGTGTCGATCATGCGATCATTAATGATCTGTTTGTGGACGATGGCGTCGTTCAAGCCTTCGCTCACGATGGAACGTGGTGTGATGTAGAGCATCAGCCGGTTGACGATGGGCGTGCGCGCGATGCGGAAGGCCAGCGGAATCTTGTCGCCCTGTTTGGCGGGCATTCCTGCTGCGTCCACCAAGATGAGATGGGTCACGCGATGCGGATATTCCTCGGCGAAGCGTGCGGCGATTCCGCCCCCCATCGAATTGCCAGCGATGGCAAATGTTTTGAGGCCCAACTTGTCGGCGACCTCGCGGGTGAACGCCACCATGGCTTCCTGTGAATAGTCGCCGTTTGGCACAGCGCCTGTCAGCCCGTGCCCGGGCATGTCGAGCGAGACGACGCGAAATGTATCATCGAGCCGCTTCACCCACGGGACCCAGGTGAAGAGCGAGGCGTTTGAGCCATGCACCAGCACAAGCACAGGCGCGCCACGCGGACCTTGATCGCGCACATGGGCGCGCGCGCCGTCGGGCAATATCAGGAATTGCGACGGCGCATGGGCGTATTTCGCCTCGAGATCGTCGCGTGGGATATCGGGCACGCTGAACAACCACACCGCCCCGATGATCGCGGCGACCACGATGAGAATGCCGATCAGAAATTTGCGCATCGTCCCCCTCCATGGCCTTTAAGTCGCCAGCATCGCGCGCCACGCGGATTGTGCAATCCCACATCACCAGAAATGTTCCTGTTTTGTGCTTATGATGATCTACTATGCATGGGCGGGAGTATTCGATGATCGGTCATCGTCATCTGTGCTTTAGATAGTCAAGCGCCGGAAAATTCTACGATGCGGTGTTCGCGGTACCCGGCAATGAGCGAAAATTCGCCGGCTGGATCGGTTGCGGCACGGAAGGGGGCAAAAGTCCATGGATTGCCCGTTGTCGTTTGTCCGCCACGGCACCTAAAACGCGCCAAGGCTGGCAACGGCACTGTGATCGTCCAAAGCGCCCCCGAAGGCGAGGCGGTGAACAAAGCTTATGGCCCCGGGATGAAACCCGGCGGCGCGAGACGAAGATCCGCCCGGCTTTCGTCCACCCGACACAGACAAGAGTTTCCGCGGTGGTATTTGCGCAGTCCAACAGACAAAAAATTTGGTTGGTCTGTATTATCTAAGCTGGCGCGAGGTCGTCCAAGCGCCTCACGATTGCGGCCAGGGCGTTGTTCGCCTTAGCCGCATCTGGGCCTCCGGCCTGCGCCATATCGGGTCGACCACCACCACCTTTACCGCCAAGCTGCGCTGCGCCGATCTTCGCCAAATCAACCGCGTTGATGCGGTCTTTTAGATCGTCGGTAACACCAACGACAAGCGAAGCCTTGCCATCGGCCGTTGCCACAAAGGCAACGACACCAGAGCCGATCTTTGCTTTGGCCTCATCGGCAAGGCTCTTCAGGTCCTTCGGCGCGATGCCTTGGACAACACGCATGTCCGTGCGAATTCCACCCACAATAATTGGGCCTGCTCCATTGACCGAACTGGATCCCGCAGCTGTGCCAATCGTGGTTGTGCCATTTCCGAGTGCAAGTTGCTTTCTGGCCTGTGCCGCTTCGCGTTCGAGTTTACGGAATCCTTCGGTGAGCTGCGCGACACGCGCGGGCACTTCGGCGGGAGAGGTTTTGAGAGCACCCGCTGCTTCGCGTGCAAGCTCGGCCTGCCCTGCGAGATAACGCCGCGCGCCTTCGCTCGTCAGCGCCTCGATGCGGCGCACGCCCGCCGCCACCGCGCTTTCCGACAGGATGGTGAAAAGCCCGATATCGCCCAGGCGACGCACATGCGTGCCGCCGCACAGTTCGACGGAATAAGGCGTTTCAGGGCATCGGTGTCGTCGCCCATGGTCAGCACGCGCACTTCATCGCCATATTTCTCGCCGAACAAGGCTTCGGCGCCCGCCGCGATCGCCTGATCGGTCGGCATCAGCCGCGTGGAGACGTCGCGAGTTCTGGCGGATGACCGCATTGACTCTGTGCTTCGATCCGCTCCAGCTCGTCCGGCGTCACCGGCTTGGGATGGGTGAAGTCGAAGCGCAGCCGTCGGGCGCGACCAGCGAGCCTTTCTGGCTGACATGCGGCCCCAGCACGCGCTTCAGCGCGGCATGCAGCAGATGGGTGGCGGAGTGGTTGGCGCGCGTGGCGCGGCGGCGTTCGCCATCGACCTTCAGGTCGACCGCATCGCCGAGCGCGAACTTGCCGTCGCTCACTTGAACGATATGGACATGCAGCGCGCCCAGTTTCTTCTCGGTGTCGATGACTGCGCCCTTTGCGCCCTTGGCCGAGGAGATGAGCGCCGTGGTCGCCGACCTGGCCGCCGGATTCGCCATAGAACGGCGTCTGGTTGGTGAGGATCTCCACGCGTCTCGCCGGCCTCGACGCGCATTCACCCGCGCGCCATCCTTGACGATGGCGACGATCTCGCCTTCGGCCTCTTCGGTGTCATAGCCCAGGAATTCGGTGCGCCCGACTTCGTCGCGCACCGCGAACCATTGCGCTGTCGCTGGCGGCTTCGCCCGAGCCGGCCCAGGCCTGGCGCGCGTCCTCGGCCGCTGCTTTGCCATGGCGGCGTTGAAGCCGTCGGTGTCGACCGCGATGCCGCGCGCGCGCAGCGCGTCTTCGGTCAGATCGAGCGGGAAAGCCGTAAGTGTCGTAAAGCTTGAACGCGACTTCGCCTGTGAGGCGTGTCGCCTTTGCTCATGCCGCCGGTGGCTTCGTCGAGCAGCTTGAGGCCGCGCGCCAGGGTCTCGCGGAAGCGGATTTCTTCCAGCTTCAGCGTTTCGGCGATCAGCGCTTCGGCGCGCTTGAGTTCGGGATAGGCCGCGCCCATTTCGGCCACCAGCGCCGGCACCAGCCGGTGCATCAGCGGATCCTTGGTGCCGAGCAGATGCGCGTGGCGCATGGCGCGGCGCATGATGCGGCGCAGCACATAGCCGCGGCCTTCGTTGGACGGCAGCACGCCGTCGGCGATCAGGAACGACGTCGCAGCGCAGATGATCGGCGATGACGCGGTGGCTGAAACGGGCTTCGCCCTTGGCTCGCGGCACCCGAAGCTTCGACCGAGGCCGCGATCAGGTGGCGGAACAGATCGATGTCGTAATTGTCGGTGACGCCCTGCAGGATGGCGGCGATGCGCTCCAGCCCCATGCCGGTGTCGATGGAGGGCTTGGGCAGGTCGACGCGGGTGTTCTCGTCCACCTGCTCGAACTGCATGAAGACCAGATTCCAGAATTCGAGGAAACGGTCGCCGTCTTCGTCGGCGCTGCCGGGCGGGCCGCCCGCGATCCTGTCGCCCTGGTCGTAGAAGATTTCCGAGCAGATAGCCGCAGGGCCCGTAGCGGGCCCATCGCCCAGAGATTGTCCTTGTGGCCGATGATGCGGTCGTCGGAGCAGCCCGGCGATCTTCTTCCACAGCGTGCGGGCCTCATCGTCGGTCGGGTAGACCGTGACCAGGAGCCGGTCCTCGGGCAGGCCGACCACCTTGGTGACAAAATCCCAGGCAAACGTGATCGCTTCTTCCTTGAAATAATCGCCGAAGGAGAAATTGCCCAGCATCTCGAAAAAAGTGTGATGGCGGGCGGTGTAGCCGACATTGTCGAGGTCGTTGTGCTTGCCGCCGGCGCGCACGCATTTCTGCACGCGTGGTGGCGCGGCTGTAGGGGCGCTTTTCCTGGCCCGGTGAACACGTTCTTGAACTGCACCATGCCGGCATTGGTGAACAGCAGCGTGGGATCGTTGCGCGGCACCAGCGGCGAGGACGGCACGACCGCATGGCCGCGCGCGGCGAAAAAATCGAGGAAGCTCGAGCGGACGTCGGAGAGGCTTTTCATGGGGTAAGCTTGTAGCGGCGCTCCCCAAAATTGTCATCCGGAGCAACTCTTCCTCTGCCATGAGAGGCGAATTGGATCGGTCTGCGAAATGTCGAAGGGGCGCCCGGTTTGCCGGACGCCCCTTCGTGGAGCCGTTCCCCATGCCATAAGGAACGTCAACAACCCGTCTTATTCCTCCTCGTCCTTCGGCGGCAATGCTTTCGTCGCCATGGACCAGCGCTCTGGCCGATCTGGCCGGCATTCTGCGCGGATCTGGCCGTTCGATCTTGTCGGCGATGTCGGTATTCTGCGGCGAGGAAGGCCTTGGCGTTCTCGCGGCCCTGGCCGATGCGCTGGCCGTCATAGGAGAACCAGGAGCCCGATTTCTCGACGATGCCGGCCTTGACGCCCAGATCGACCAGTTCGCCGGTCTTGGAGACGCCCACGCCATACATGATGTCGAACTCGACCTGCTTGAAGGGCGGGCGCGACCTTGTTCTTGACCACCTTCACGCGGGTCTGGTTGCCCACCACTTCGTCGCGGTCCTTGATCGCGCCGATGCGGCGGATGTCGAGCCGCACCGAGGCATAGAATTTCAGCGCATTGCCGCCGGTGGTGGTTTCCGGATTGCCGAACATGACGCCGATCTTCATGCGGATCTGGTTGATGAAGATGACGATGGTGTTGGATTTGGAGATCGAGCCGGTGAGCTTGCGCAGCGCCTGGCTCATCAGCCGCGCCTGCAGGCCGGGCAGCTGATCGCCCATCTCGCCTTCCAGTTCGGCCTTGGGCGTCAGCGCCGCCACCGAATCGATCACCACGATGTCGACGCCGCCGGAGCGCACCAGCGTGTCGGTGATTTCGAGCGCCTGTTCGCCCGTGTCGGGCTGGGAGATCAGCATCTCGTCGATGTCGACGCCCAGCTTCCGGGCATAGATCGGGATCGAGCGCATGTTCGGCGTCGATATAGGCGGCGATGCCGCCCTTCTTCTGCGCCTCGGCCACGGCATGCAGCGCCAAGCGTGGTCTTGCCGGAGGATTCCGGGCCGTAAATCTCGATCACGCGGCCGCGCGGCAGGCCGCCGATGCCCAGCGCGATGTCGAGGCCCAGCGAGCCGGTCGAAACCGTGTCGGTCTCCAGCCCCAGATCGCGGCTGCCCAGCTTCATCACCGAGCCCTTGCCGAACGCCCGGTCGATCTGGCTCAGCGCCGCTTCGAGCGCGCGCTTGCGATCCCCGTCTTCCCGTCCCACCACCTGTAATGCTGCCTGTGCCATAACCGCTCGTCTCCTTATTTCACAGGGCTTCCGGCCCCGCAATGAATGTAAATGTGCATGGTTTGTTCTTGTTTGCAACATGTTCTGTAATCGACTGAATTTAAAAGAATAATTTGAAGTTTGTTCTTATCTCGTTCGGGCCATTCAGAGCGAATCTGTGACCTCATCTTGCATATAGCCGTAGACGAATATACGTGTACGGCTATGAGGCCTCTACGCCGCAATTTGAATCCGCTTGCGCTTGGCGTTTTGGCACTGCTCTTCGAGCGGCCGATGTATCCTTACGAAATAGCGGCGACGCTGAAGGAGCGCGGCAAAGAGCAGAGCCTTAAGCTTCGTTACGGCTCGCTCTACACGGTGGTCGAAAGCCTCGAACGCGACGGCCTAATCGCAGCCAAGCAGACTTCGCGCGCAGGCAGACGCCCCGAACGCACCGTGTTCGAGATCACCGAAATCGGTACCGATAACCTTGAAACCGCGATGTCTGATCTCATCGCGCAGCCGGTGAAGGAATATCGGCAATTCGAAGCCGCGCTTTCCCTGATGCCGGTGCTCCCGCCGGACCGTGTGCCGCCGCTTTTGAAGAGACGGCTGTTCACACTGATGATGGAACGGAACGCGCTTGCAGCCAGCCTCGCAGAGGCACAGCGCCAAGGGCTTCCGGCACTGTTTGTGGTGGAGAACGCCTATCGCCATGCGGTCCTCGAGGCTGAACACCGCTTCGTGGCGCAGCTTATCGCTAGCATCGAAAGCGGCACATGGAGTGGGACGAACGAATGGCGCTTGCTCCATGAAGCCAGGAGGGCAGGCTGATACAATCCTCTGCCAAAGCCTCAAGCGGTGCTAGCCACGTCACTCTCACGGACCGAAGCTGCATATTGCTGCCGCTGTTATGTTCGTGCGTCCGGCTCCAGCAGCCCTGGGCGTTTCGCCATCGGCTAAGATGAAAGGCGTGAATCAGGCCACGCGGGCGGCAGGCGGTGGCGTTCCGGACAGCACTTCCTTCACCTTGGCGGCCAGTTGCTTGAGGCCGAAGGGCTTGGGCAGGAAGTGGAGGTCTTCGGCCTTCTCGTCGTTGCGGCGGAAAGCCTCTTCGGCATAGCCGGACATGAAGATCACGGCATCTCCGGGCGCAGGCGCTTGCACATGCGCGCACCAGGGTCGGGCCGTCCATGTTGGGCATCACCACATCGGTGATGAGCAGATGGATCGTGCTGGCGTCTGGTTGGCACGATCTCCAGCGCTTCCTCGCCGCCGCGGCGCTTCCAGCACATTGTAGCCGCGCATGCGCAGCGCGCGCGCCGCGAAGCTGCGCACCGCTTCTTCGTCTTCGACCAGAAGGATCGTGTCCTGGCCGGTGACGTCGCGCGGCGGCGGCGGTCTGCGGCACGTCTTCGCCGATGGCCGCGTTCGCGTCGATGCGGTGACGCGGCAGATAGATCCGGAAGGCGGTGCCCTGGCCCACTTCGCTGTCCACGGTGATGAAGCCGCCCGTCTGCTTGACGATGCCGTAGACCGTGGCGAGGCCCAGCCCGGTGCCCTGTCCCACCGGCTTGGTGGTGAAGAAGGGATCGAAGATCTTGCCCATGATGTTCCTTGCGAATGCCGATGCCGGTGTCGGCCACTTCGATGCGCACATAATCGCCCGGCGGCATGATCGCGGTGCCCAGCGCGGCGGCGTGCGTCACGGTTTCGTTGGCGGTCGTGATCGTCACCGTGCCGCCTTTGGGCATGGCGTCGCGCGCATTGACCACCAGATTGATGATGGCGTTGGAAAGCTGGGCCTCGTCGGCATGCACCGGCCACAGGTCGGCTCTGATGTTCGAGCTTGAGGTCCATGCCTTCGCGCAACAGGCGGCGCAGCATCTGCGCCAGTTCGCTCACCACATCGCCCAGCGCCAGCACGCTTGCGGCTGCATGGTCTGCTTGCGGCTAGAAGGCCAGAAGCTGGCCCACCAGTGTGCGCGGCGCGCAGCGCGTTCTGATGGACCTCGTTGATCTCCTTGAACGAGGGATCGCCCGCCTGATGGCGCATCAGCAGGAATTCGCAATTGCCGATGATGACGGTGAGCAGATTGTTGAAGTCGTGCGCCACGCCGCCGGCGAGCTGGCCCACCGCCTGCATCTTCTGCGACTGGGCGAATTTGGTTTCCAGCGCCTTCTGTTCGGAGACATCGACCAGATAAAGCAGCACGCCGGATATCGCCGGTCGCGAACGGGCTGGCGTAAAGCTCGGCCATGCGTTCGGGCTGGTTCGGCGGGACGCAATTCGATGGGACCTGCGCTGGTTTGGCTGCCTTTGGCGATCAGCTCGATCAAGGCCTGACGGTCGCGCGCTTCGATCAGGTCGCCTGTCACCCGGCTGGTGCCAGCGCCGGGCAGGCCGAAGAAATCGGCGAAGGCGTGATTGGCTTCGAAGATCTTGCCATGTTCGTCGGCAAGTGCCACGCCCACGGGCGCATCGCGGAACAGCGCAGGGCACTGCGGGCGCGAGCACTGCGACGGTTGTGCTTAGGCGTTTGCGATGGTGCACGGGCTGAATGGTCGAGGCGCGGCGTGAACCACCAGGCGGCTTGCCCGTCGCCCAATGGGCGCACCGCGGCAGCGATTTCGAGCGCCGGTACCCAGAGTGAAGGTTTCCTCGCGGGTTCGCCTTCGGCGGCGTCGCGCGCCAGGCGGTAGAGCACGCGGAGGACGGGTCGCCGCCCAAGCGCCAGTTCAGGCGGCGGCGGGATTTCGCCCTCGGTTATGCCCAGCCAGCTTGCGATAGACCGGGTTGCAGTCGAGCACCGCGCCGTCCGCGCCCGTGATCGCCCAGGCGACATTGGCTCGGGCGGCGGCTTCGGCGACGCGCTGGGCGTCGGCCATTCTGGTCCCTGGCGCGCGGCCAGACCGCATAAAGGAAAACGCAGGCCACCGCGCCGATGCCGACCAGCAGGGCAAAGCCCGCCCAGCGCGACAATTCGGGGGCGCCACCGCCAGCCCGCCGCGAGGCAAGCGCGAGAATACAAAGCCCAGTGCCGCCCAGCGCCAGGCGCCGGCGGGCAGGCCATAGGTGGAGCGGGTGATCGAGGAACTCAGTAGCATCGAAGTTTTTATCACCTCTTGCTTGCGGGGAAGTCGAGCTGTTTGAGTCCAGCGAACAAGCTGGATGGGGTGGTTGCTGCGCGTGGCGGACACCCACCCGAATTGCTTCGCTTTCCGACCTCTCCGCGAGGGACGGGTAAAGCAAATCAGTTCGGCTTGATCTTGCCCGTAAGCCGCATGACGTAGCCGATGACCTGGGCCACGGCCTTGTAATGTTCGGCCGGCACGGCTTCGTCCAGTTCGACCGCGGCGTAGAGCGCGCGGGCCAGCGGCGGATTTTCGACCACCGGCACGTCATGTTCCTCGGCCACCTCGCGGATGCGCAAGCGCAAGCGCATCCACGCCCTTGGCCACGCAGATCGGCGCGGCCATCTTGCCGGATTCATACTTCAGCGCCACGGCGATAGTGGGTCGGGTTCGTGATCACCACGGTGGCCTCGGGCACCGCCGCCATCATGCGGCTGCTTGGCGCGCTCCTGGCGGATCTGGCGGATCTTGGCCTTGACGGCGGGATCGCCTTCGGTCTGGCGGAATTCTTCCTTGATCTCCTGCTTGGACATGCGGTTGCGCTGCAGGAAGCGGAAGCGCTGGAGGAAATAATCCAGCGCCCGCGATCACGGCCAGCACCGAAAGCGCCGCGATCAGCACCTTGAACAGAAGAGGATCATGTCGCTCGCGATGGCCAGCGGTTGACTGGGCCAGGATGGCTTCCAGACGCGCCGCGCTCGGGCCACAGCTGGGTCCAGTCACCGTGCCGACGATGGCGATCTTGATGAGGCCCTTGACGAGATTGATCAAGCCGTCGAGGCCGAACAGGCGCTTGAGGCCGGTCAAGCGGTGAGCTTGGAAAATCGGGCTGATGCGCTCGGGTGGTGAAGATCGGTCGGTGCTGGAGCACATGGCCGGCCACCGCCAGCGCCATGAGCAGGCCGAAGAACGGCGCCAGAATCAGTGCCGATGCTGTCAGCACGTCCTGCATCAGCCCGACCATGCCGGCGGAACCGACGACGATCTGATCGGGCTGTTCGAGGAACATCGTGAAATGGCTCGTGAAGCCTTCCGCCACAGAATGGCCGAACATGGCAATGCGACAGAGTGCCTCCGGCCAGAAGCACGAAGGCCGTGACCTCCGGGCTTTGACGACGTCGCCGTCTGTGCGCCTGGTCCAGCCTTCTTGTGTCGGCTCTTCGGTTTGCTGGGATTTGTCGTGATCGTCGGCCATCTAGAGAAACGCCGCCATCTGCTGCGCATAGAAATTGAGGAACAACGTCATCATCGAGCCCATCAGCAGCATCATGATGCAGGAAACCCGCCAAGATGTTGATCGGCATCGCGACGAAGAACATCTGCAGCTGCGGCATCAGCCGCGCCAGCACGCCGATGGAGGCCGTCGACCACGAAGCCGAACACCAGGAACGGCGCGGCAAGTTGGAGACCCAGCAAGAAACGCGACGCTCGTGTAACGGATCACCAGTTGCGCCATGTCGGCGCGTGGGAAATGTGCCGCCCGGCGGCAGCATGCGGTAGCTGCCCTCGATCGCACCGATGGCCAGATGATGCAGGTTGGTGGCGAAGATCATCACCGTGCCGAGCAGCGAATGAAATTGCCCACGACGGCGCCTTGCGTGCTCATGGTGGGATCGATGGTCTGGGCATAGGCCAGGCCCGTCTGGGTGGCGATCAGATAGCCCGCCACCTGCAGCGCGCTCATGATGATGCGCGCCATGGCGCCCACCGCGACACCGCAGGTGACTTCCTGCGCGATCATGAGTCCGAATGCCATTGGCGCTTGGGGAATGTGAGCGGGATAAGCGGAGCCACGACGCGGGGTCAGCGCGATCGAAATTGCCAGCGCCAGCGACCAGCCGCACGCGCGCCGGCACGCCCATTTTGCCGAGGGCGGGCAGCAGCATCACCATCGCGCCGACACGCGAGAAGACCAGCAGGTAGAGTCAGAACGTGCCGGAGAGGGCGGGCAGGGTGAACGTCATCGCGCTAGTAGGCGGCGATGCGCTGGGCGATGTCCGTCATCAGCCCGCTCATCGCCGCACCCGCGAAAGGCAGTGCGATCAGCAGCACCATAAAGATCGCGATGATCTTGGGCACGAAAACAAGCGTCAGTTCCTGGATCTGCGTCAGCGCCTGCAGCAGGCCGATGGCCAGGCCCACCACCAGCGCCGTCATCATGGCGGGCGCGACGATCTCGAGCAGCACGTAAATGGCTCTGCGGGCGAAATCGATGGCATCGGCGGAAGTCATGTTTTCTTCCGTGTGCCGGTTAGATCGGCATCTGCATGATGCTTTGATAGGCCTGGATGACCTTGTCGCGGACGGCGACGACGGTATCGAGCGTCAGTTCGGCCTGATTGACCGCGTTGACGACATCGACGATGTCGGCTTGGCCCGCGACCTGTTTGATCGCCATGGCTTCGCCCTGTTTCATCGTGCTGATGCCGTCCTTCATCGCGCCGGACAGGAAATCGCCGAAGCTCTGCGCACCGCCAGTGGCGGCACCTGCACCTGCCGGGGCGCGGCCTCGACGCCGATCTTGGCGATCGCCTGATAGGCGGCGGCCGCTGCGGCCGGAATGGCAACCATGTTCTACTCCTTTAGCATGTCGACGGTGCGCGATAGCATCGATTTGGACGCTTCCATCACGGTGATGTCGGCTTCGTAGGAGCGCTGCGCCTCGCGCATGTCCATGATTTCGATCAAGCGAACTGACATTGGGAAGCTTGACATAGCCTTTGCTGTCGGCCGCCGGATTGCCGGGGTCGAACTGGATGCGAAGTCGGTCATGTCGGAAACAGGTTTGCCGGGCTTGACCAGCGTTGCGTTCAGCTCATGGTCGAAATCGCTTTTCACGGTCGCGATCTTGCGGCGATAGGGATCGCCGCCTGGCGTTTGCGAAGTGGAATTGGCGTTGGCGATGTTTTCCGCGATGATGCGCATGCGCGTTGATTGTGCGCGCATGCCCGATGCGGCGACGATCATGGAGGTTGCGAGATCCATTGGCGGTCTTCCTTATCAGCTGTGGCCGATGGCGGTGCGCATCATGTTGATGGCCTTGGCGTAGAGATTGGTCGCGGCCTGATATGAGGCCTGTGTGTCGGCGACCTTCATCATTTCATCTTCGAGCGAAACCGAATTGCCATTGAGCGAGGCCTCGACGTCGGGCGCGGCATAATCGCCGAAGCCACTGGTTTCGGCCGACATCTGGATAGAGATGTGGCGGGGATCGGTGGTGGCAAGTCCGCTCGACATGGACGAGCTCTGTGCGCTCTTGCGCATCAGCGAGTCGAAGTCGATGGGCTTTAGATCGCGCGCACCATAACTGGGCGTATCGGCGTTGGCGACGTTCTGCGACAGCACGCCCTGGCGTGTGTTCAACCACGACATACGCTCGCGCAGCATTGAGAACAGAGGAATATCCGGCAGGTTCATGGCACACCCTTTAACGGTGGATTAACCCTAAGCGACTCCATCCTGCGCTGCGAAGTTTAAGCAGCGCTTAACACAAGCGAACCTTTTTGCCGGGCAAATCTTCCCCGTCTTAACCTGCGATTAAGCCTAACCGCTTCAACTATCACCCATGGAATATGTCGACGTCGCCCGTTACGTTTTCGCACTGATCCTTGTGCTCTCGCTTTTGGGGCTCGCCGGCGTCGCCGCGCGCCGCTACGGCGTGCCGGGCGTTGTGAAGGCCAGCGCGGTGCGTAGGCTTTCGGTGAGCGAATCCATGATGATCGGGCCGCGCCAGAAACTCCTGCTTGTGCGCCGCGACGATCGCGAACATCTGCTGTTCATCGGACCGCAGGGCGCGATTCTGATCGAGAACAGCGTTGCCGCTCCGGAAACGTCCGCCAAATGAACAGTCCCTTCCTGAAGAAATTCGCGCTCGCGCTGACCGCCTTGCTGGTTGTCGTCGTATTGCCCAGCATAGCCCTGGCCGCTGATGCGGCGGCAGGCGGGGCAGCAGCCGGCGGTGCCAATTCGCTGTCGATCAACCTGACGGGCAACGGGCTTTTCACCGACCGCATTGTCCAGATCATCGCCCTCATCACGATTTTGAGCCTGGCGCCGTCGATCCTGATCATGATGACATGTTTCGTGCGCATCGTGGTGGTGCTGTCGCTGTTGCGCACCGCGCTTGGCGTGCAACAAGCCCGCCCAATGCGGTCATCGTCAGCCTGGCGCTGTTCCTCACCTTCTTCGTGATGACGCCAACCCTGCATGAAGCCTATCAGGCGGGTGTCGAGCCCTTGATGAACAACCAGATCACCACCGAAGAGGCGCTCGACCGCGCCTCCGTGCCGGTGAAGAAGTTCATGCTCGGCCATGTGCGCGACACCGATTTGAAACTGTTCCTTGACATGAGCCACGCCAAAATTCCAGCAAAGCCAGAGGACGTGGCAATCACGACATTGGCGCCGGCCTTCATGCTGTCGGAACTCAAGCGCGCTTTCGAAATCGGCTTCATGATCTTCGTGCCGTTCCTCGTCATCGACATGGCGGTCGCCTCGATCCTGATGTCCATGGGCATGATGATGCTCCCGCCGGTCATCATCTCGCTGCCGTTCAAGCTAATCTTTTTCGTACTGGTGGATGGCTGGCGGCTCGTCGCGGGCTCGCTGGTAGAAAGCTATATGCATGGGCCTCCTCCTGGTTGATAAGCACCCGGCCAAATATTCCCGGCGGAACGAATGCTTAACCATGCAGGGCACATACTAATGTGTCGCATTGGGACATGAGCCATGGAAATCCGTGGTCCCGGCAAGGTGAACTCCGCAAGCGTTCGTCGCGTGAGCAAACCCACGGGCGGAAGCGCTGGCACGTTCTCCGTTTCCGATACGGCTGACGCCCCGCGCGGACAGGTGGTGAGTGGCCCTGGTCCCATCGCCGCTGTCGACAATATCTTGATGCTGCAGGGCGTGGACGAGTCCCTATCGGGCCGTTCCAAGCATTTGGCGCATGGTGAGGACCTGCTCGAAATGCTTGACGAGGTTCGCGACGGACTTCTGTCAGGTGGCATTCCGCGCAGGACGCTCAACAAACTCGCAAGCGCCGTCAGCCGCCGCCAGGAGGGTTTCGCCGATCCGAAGTTGCAGAACGTGCTCGACGAGATTGAGCTGCGTGCACGAGTGGAACTGGCCAAGCTCGAACAGGCCGACCAGCATTACGCTTAAATCCAACTTGTCATCCTCTCGCGCGACCTGCGCGGCGTTCGGCGGAGGGCGACCAAAGGATTTAGATATCCAGCAACAGCCGCTGCGGGTCTTCCAGGTTTTCCTTTACGCGCACCAGGAAGGTCACGGCCTCGCGGCCATCCACCAAGCGGTGGTCGTAGGACAGCGCCAGATACATCATCGGGCGGATCTCGACCTTGTCGTCGATCGCCATCGGGCGCGGCTGGATCTTGTGCATGCCCAGAATGCCCGATTGCGGCGAGTTGAGGATCGGCGTGGACATCAGCGAGCCGAACACGCCGCCATTGGAGATGGTGAAGGTGCCGCCCTGCAGTTCTTCCAGCTTCAGCTTGTTGTCGCGGGCGCGCGCGCCGAAATCGGCGATCGCCGCTTCGATGCCGGCGAGCGACAGCTGTGTCGGCATCGCGCACCACCGGCACGATCAGGCCGCGCTCGGTCGAAACCGCGACGCCGATGTCGTAGTAATTCTTGTAGACGATGTCGTCGCCTTCGATCTCGGCATTGACGTTGGGCAGTTCCTTCAGCGCGGCGATGCACGCCTTGACGAAGAAGCCCATGAAGCCCAGCTTGCACGCCGATGCTTCTTCTCGAAGCTCGTCCTTGTATTCGGCGCGCAGCGTCCATGACCTGGCGTCATGTCGACTTCGTTGAAGGTGGTGAGCTGGGCGGCGGTGTTCTGCGATTCCTTCAGGCGCAGCGCGATGGTCTTGCGCAGCCGCGTCATCGCCACGCGTTCCTCGCGATCGCGCGTTGGGCGCGGACCAGCAGGTGCGGTGGGCGCGACGGGGCTGCGGCGCGTTGGCGCGGGCTTCGAGCGCCGCCAGCATGTCGCCCTTGGTGACGCGGCCGTCCTTGCCGGTGCCGGTCACGCTGGCAGGGCTAAGCCCGGTTTCTTCGGAGATGCGCCGCACCGACGGCATCACGGGTGCATCGGCTTCGAGCGCTGGCAGCAGCGTTGCGGCGCCGGGGCTGGGCGGCAGGCGCGTGGCGCTTGCGGCGCTTGGTGGCGGCGGTCACGGCTTTGCGGGCTGCACGTCGGGCTTTGACGACGTGACGGCTGTGGCGCCGGCCTTGCCTTCGGCGATGGCGCCCAGAATGCGCGCCGACCTGCACTGTGGCGCCGGCCTTGACGGAAATGGATTCAATCGCGCCGTCGGCGGGCGCGGGCACTTCGACCGTCACCTTGTCGGTTTCGAGTTCGAGCAGCGGCTCGTCGCGCGCGACCGCTTCGCCCTCTTTCTTGAACCAGCGCGCAACCGTGGCTTCGGTCACGGACTCGCCCATCGCGGGAACTTTGATTTCGATGCTCATGCGAAATCTCCGCGCGGGACTGCGCTGTTATAGCGACAATGCCTCGATCGAGAAACGCTTTAAGTTCGGCTGTATGCTGGCTCATCAGGCCGGCCGCGGTGGAGGCATATTCGGGGCGTCCGACATAACGCGGTCGTGCGGATGCCGCCCAGCGCTGCCGATCGCGTCTTCGATGCGCGCTTCCACGAAACTCCAGGCGCCCTGGTTCTTGGGCTCTTCCTGGCACCAGACGATCTCGGCCTTCGGGAAGCGGTCGAAGCTCCTGCGCCAGCACTTTGTCGGGGAACGGATAGAGCTGCTCGAGGCGCAGGATCTGGATGCGGTTTTCGCCGCGCTTCTCGCGCTCTTCCATCAGATCGAAATAGACCTTGCCGGTGCACAGGACCACGCGCTTGATCTGGTCGTCCGCCACGAGCTTGATGGTGGTGGCGCCCGGCACGACTTCGGCCTGATCGCGGAAGACGCGATGGAACGACGAGCCCGGCCCCATGTCGGAGAGAAACGAGATGCAGCGCTTGTGGCGCAGCAGCGATTTCGGCGTCATCAGGATCAGCGGCTTGCGGAACGGCCGGTGCATCTGACGGCGCAGGATGTGGAAATAGTTGGCCGGCGTGGTGGGCAGGCGACCTGCATATTGTCCTGCGCGCAAAGCTGCAGATAACGCTCCAGCCGCGCGGAGGAATGCTCCGGCCCCTGGCCTTCATAGCCATGCGGCAGCAGCATCACCAGGCCGCACATGCGCAGCCATTTCATCTCGCCCGAGGCGATGAACTGGTCGATCACCACCTGCGCGCCGTTGGCGAAATCGCCGAACTGCGCTTCCCACAACACCAGCGCCTTGGGCTCGGCGGAGGAATAGCCATATTCGAAGCCCAGCACCGCTTCCTCGGAAAGCAGCGTGTCGATCACTTCGAATTCGGCCTGGCCCTCGCGGATGTGATTGAGCGGGATGTAACGGTCTTCGTTTTCCTGATCGACCAGCACGGAATGGCGCTGGCTGAAGGTGCCGCGCGAGGAATCCTGACCCGACAGGCGCACCGGATAGCCTTCGTCGAGCAGCGTGCCGAACGCCAGCGCTTCGGCGGTGGCCCAGTCGAAACCTTCGCCGGTTTCGAACATCTTGGCCTTGGCTTGCAAGCTGGCGCGCGATGGTCTTGTGCAGATTGAAACCCTCCGGCGCGGTCGACAGCGCGCGGCCGACCTTGCGCAGCATTTCGGTCGGCGACGGCGGTCTCGCCGCGGCGGTCGCCTTCGGGCGCGCTTGGCAAATCCGCTCCAGCGTCCGTCGAGCCAGTCGGCGCGGTTGGGACGATGCGATTTCGAGGCGTCGAATTCCTCGTCCAGCCGCTTGTTGAAATCGGCGATCATCTGCTTGACGTCGGCCTTGCGTCAGCGTGCCTTCGGCGACGAGTTTGGCCGCGTAAAGTTCAAGCGTCGTGGGATGGTCCTTGATCGCGCGATACATCAAGCGGCTGGGTGAACGCCGGCTCGTCGGTCTCGTTGTGACCGAAGCGGCGATAGCAGAACATGTCGATGACGACATCCTTGTGGAACAGCTGGCGGAATTCGGTGGCGATGCGCGCGCAATGCACCACCGCTTCGGGATCGTCGCCGTTCACATGGAAGATCGGCGCCTGCACCATCAGCGCGACGTCGGAGGGATAGGGCGAGGAGCGCGAATAGATCGGCGCGGTCGTGAAGCCGATCTGGTTGTTGATGATGAAATGGATCGTGCCGCCGGTGCGGAAGCCCTTGGTGCCGCGACATCGCGAAGCATTCCGCCACCACGCCCTGGCCCGCAAACGCCGCATCGCCGTGGATCAGCAGCGGCAGCACGCTCGGCGCGGTTGTGGGTGTCGCCCAGTTGGTACTGCTTGGCGCGCGCCTTGCCGAGCACGACGGGATCTTACGACCTCCAGATGCGAAGGATTGGCGGTGAGCGAGAGATGCACCTTGCTGGCCGTCGAATTCGCGGTCCGACGACGCGCCCAGATGATATTTCACGTCGCCCGAGCCTTCGACTTCGGTGGGCTTGGCGGCGCCGCCCTGGAATTCGTGGAAGATCTGGCGATAGGGCTTGCCCATCACATTGGCGAGCACGTTCAGCCGGCCGCGATGGGCCATGCCGAGCACGATTTCCTTGACGCCCAGTTGGCCGCCGCGCTTGATGATCTGCTCGAGCGCGGGAATGGTGGCTTCGCCGCCGTCCAGGCCGAAGCGCTTGGTGCCGACGAAGCGGACGCCGGCGAATTTCTCGAAGCCTTCGGCTTCGATCAGCTTGTTGAGGATCGCGCGCTTGCCTTCTGGCGTGAACGTGATCTCCTTGTCCGGCCCTTCGATGCGGCGCTGCAGCCAATCCTTCTGCTCGGGATCGTTGATGTGCATGAACTCGTAGCCGATGCGGCCGCAATAGGTGCGCTTGAGAATCTCCACCATCTGGCGCGGGCGTGGCGGTTTCCAGCCCCATCACGCCGTCGATGAAGATCGGCTTGTCCATGTCTTCGTCGTGAAAGCCGTAGAAGGCGGGATCGAGTTGGGGGTGCGGTTCCTTCGGCGTGATGCGTCAGCGGATCGAGATCGGCTTCGAGATGACCGATCACGCGATAGGCGCGTACCATCTGAATGGCGCGGATGGAATCCTTGGCGGCGATCCGTAGGTCGTCTTCGGTGGCGCCGCCTTTTTTGATGCGTTGTTCCAGCTGGCCGGTCAGGGCGCTGATGATTTCGCCGTTCTCAAGCTTCAGCTTGCTGTCGCGCCGCCAGCTCGGGCCGCGCCCCAATTGCGTCGGCGAAAGACCGCTTTGGCCCAACTCGGCGAAGAAGCCGCGCCAACTCTCGTCCACCGCATCGGGGTTTTCCTGATACTGGGCGTAGAGCTGCTCGATGAAGGCGGCGTTGGTGCCGGTAAGGAACGAGGTGATGTCCAGAATCTCGTTGGACACCCGGTTCAGTCGATTTGGCGTAGATTGGCTTGTCATTTCAATGGTTTGACGGCTTTTGGCCGTCGTCTTCCGTTCGCGCACCCGCGAGGGGCAGGCGTTTAGCGCATTCCGGTGCCGAATGCACGCCCCAAAACCCCGTAAAGTGATGGGTTACGAAGGTTAATATGGTGTCAACGCCGAGAAACTTCGAGGCCTTGGCCAACCTATTTTGTAACGCAGACGGATCTCTTTTGTGACAACCCGGCTTCCACAAGGCGGTCTGTCCACAATTGTGTGTTGTCTATCGCGTTTGTAACCTTAGATTTGGCGATGTTGCTCAATACACTCTCGGCGCAGAAATGTGCGTGCCCAAATTCGAGGCAATCTGTGCAAGGGCTGTAAACGCGCCGCTCGACGAAGACACGCCGATCCTATTTGATGATTCGGATTTCCACCCGCTGCGCGCCGCTTGTGTTGACCATCACGTTGTCGCTCGTCAGCGAGGCGCGCGCGAGCTTATCGGGTGGGACGCCATCGGCGATCAGTTCTTTTTCCACCAGCTTCATGCGTGGTTCTGCGAGACCCGGATCGTAGTGGGGTGTGATTTGCGTGCTGGGACCGGCCACCTGGATCATCGAGGCATGGTTTGCCTCGGCTGCTGCTGCTGCAATGATTTTGTGGCCGTCTGCCGTCAATTCGACACTTTGGCCAACGAAGAACACCACATAGACCGGGGGCGGCTTGCTCGGATTCATCGTTCCGCACGCAGCCACGCCCAAGACGAGCAGCCCAGCAAACAACCGACGCATATGATCCATCCCTGTGCCGAAACTTCGGCGCGGGAACATTATGTCATGGCGCGGTTCGGGCGTCTGTAGCTGGTGCGTGACGCCGGTCAATTTTTCAGAAGTTCCACCAGCGTGGTTCCGAGTGCGGCGGGATTGGGCGACACGCGGATGCCAGCCTCCTTCATCGCCTCGATCTTGGAGGCCGCGCCGCCTTTGCCGCCGGAGATGATGGCGCCTGCGTGGCCCATGCGCCGGCCCGGAGGCGCGGTCACGCCCGCGATGAAACCCACTATCGGCTTCTTCACCTTGGAATGTTTGATGAAGTCGGCCGCATTTTCTTCCGCGGTGCCGCCGATTTCGCCAATCATGATGATGGATTGGGTTTCGGGATCCTTCAGGAACATCTCCAGCACTTCGAGGTGCTCTGTGCCTTTCACCGGATCGCCGCCGATACCGACGCAGGATGTCTGGCCGAGGCCCACAGCCGTCGTCTGCGCGACCGCTTCATAAGTGAGCGTGCCAGAACGCGACACGATGCCGACAGTACCGCGGCGATGGATATGTCCCGGCATGATGCCAATCTTACATTCGCCGGGTGTGATGACGCCGGGGCAGTTGGGTCCGATCAGCCGCGACTTCGAGCCGGAGAGTGCGCGCTTTACCTTCACCATATCGAGCACTGGAATACCTTCGGTAATGCAGACGATCAGCGCGAGCTCTGCGTCGATCGCCTCAAGGATCGCGTCGGCCGCGAACGGCGGTGGAACGTAAATCGCGGTCGCGGTCGCGCCAGTCTTCTCGCGTGCTTCGCGCACCGTGTCGAACACGGGCAATCCCAGATGCGTCGTGCCGCCTTTGCCCGGCGAGGTTCCACCCACCATCTTGGTGCCGTAGGCGATGGCCTGTTCGGAATGAAACGTGCCCTGATTGCCAGTGAAGCCCTGGCAAATGACTTTGGTATTCTTGTCGACGAGAATAGACATAGATTTCCTGCTTTCGAGATCTCAGGCGGGATGGAAAGGACTTATCACGCGGACGGGGCCGTAAAGCTGTCCGGGGTTCAAGTCCTCCGTGTAAAGAGGTTCGGCGCCCAGCGCTTCGGCGGCAGCCAGGATAGCGCTGTTCCAACAGGAGATGCGATAGCGCCCAGCCGTTACGATTTTATTTTTCACAGGCGTTGCATCGACGGGCACACGAGGCTGCCGTTCCAGCTGCTCTAGCCATTCAAACGTCAGTTGCGTGGGCGACGGCTTTTCGATCTTGCGCGTGACGTTGACGTAGAATTTTTGAAGGATTTTCTCCTCGGCGCGACCCTGCTTTTCGCGATCCTCACCGAGGTGCGAAACCGAGTAGACCAGAACGTTGGTGTCGACAACGGCCTCAACGTCCATAAAAATCGCCACGCTTCCAGGTGATGGTGCCAACCTCGACGGGAGAGGGCCGACCCAATCCGGCAAGGCTTTCGTGCGTACATGCAGCTTTGTCTTCTTCCATCGCAATCCGAGTTAGATGTTCCCACGCGATCGCATTCACAGTTGTTGCCCGATTGGTCGCGTATTTTCGAACATCGTCAAGGACGTCGTCGTCAACTGCAAGAACCAGGTTCTTCATCGGCCTCTCCGCGCAATCGCACAAGGTATGTGTTCTTGCGTGATTTTCTCAAGACCCTTTCACGGCTTTGACGATCTTCTGCGCGGCATCGGCGAGATCAGAGCCGGACACGATGGGGAGGCCCGACTCGGCGAGAATCTCCTTGCCCATTTCGACATTCGTGCCTTCGAGCCGCACCACCAGCGGCACCGACAGCGAAATCTCCTTGGCGGCGGCGACGATGCCCTCCGCGATGATGTCGCATTTCATGATGCCGCCGAAGATGTTGACCAGAATGCCCTTCACGTTCGGATCGGAGACGATGATCTTGAACGCCGCCGTGACCTTCTCCTTCGACGCGCCGCCGCCGACGTCGAGGAAGTTGGCCGGCTCCTCGCCGTAGAGCTTGATGATGTCCATCGTCGCCATGGCCAGGCCCGCGCCGTTGACCATGCAGCCGATGGCGCCGTCGAGCTTGATGTAGGAGAGATCGTATTTCGATGCCTCGACTTCCATCGGGTCTTCTTCGTCGAGATCGCGCAGCGCCTGGATGTCCTTGTGGCGGTAGAGCGCGTTGTCGTCGAAATTGATCTTGGCATCGAGACAGATGACTTGGCCGTCTTTCGTCACCACCAGCGGATTGATTTCGAGCAGGCTCATGTCCTTGGCGATGAAGGCGTCGTAGAGGCTCTTGACCACCGCGCCGCATTGCTTGGCCTGATCGCCCTTGAGCTTCAGCGCGGCGGCGATCTCGTTGCCGACATAGGGCGAATAGCCCGCGGCGGGTTCGACCTGGAATGTCTGGATCTTCTCGGGCGTCTTGTGCGCCACTTCCTCGATGTCCATGCCGCCTTCGGTGGAGGCGATGAAGGCGATGCGGCTGGTGGCGCGGTCGACCAGCGCGGAGAGATAAAGCTCGCGCGTCGATGGCCGAGCCGTCCTCGATATAGAGCCGCTTCACCACGCGGCCATGCGGGCCGGTCTGGTGCGTGACCAGCGTCATGCCCGAGCATCCGCTCGGCTTCCTTGCGCACATCCTCGATCGATTTGACCACCTTCACGCCGCCGCCCTTGCCGCGGCCGCCGGCATGGATTTGCGCCTTCACCACCCAGACCGGACCGGGCAGTTCCTTGGCGGCGGCGACCGCTTCGTCGACCGTGAAGGCGGGCTTGCCGCTTGGGCACCGGCACGCCGAATCCGCGCAAGACGCTCTTTGGCCTGATATTCGTGGATGTTCATGTGCGGTCCCGGATGATGGAGAGCGTGAGGGGGCCGGAGGTTCCGGCGCGGGCCGCACAATATCAGCGCAAATCACCCGCGCAAGCCGCGTCGCCTTGGGAGATCGCGGGTTCAGGCAGGTGTGTTTGCCTGCGAAAGCAACGTCGAAAAGGTCGCAATCCGTCCGCGTGCCGCAAGCGCCGTCAGCTTTTCGGCAAGCACCATCGCCGGCCATCGAATATATTTTAGGCCGCGCGCATACCACGTTACCAGCAATGCGAGCACGGCATGAAAAGACGGAAAGCCGATGAGGCCCTTAAGAGCTGCAGGTGTGATCGGACCGGGCCCGTTGGCGAGAAGCTGCAACAATTCATGTGCGTAGCGGGGATCCAGCGCCAGGCGGGTCTGCGCTACAACCGCTGGCGGCAGATCGTAGACCGATATGGCGCCGAAGGAGGGAAAAAGCGTCCAGAATCCCACGGCGATGACGGTTGCGCACGCCAACGCAAGACAGAACGAATAGATCTCGGAGACCGATGATTGCCACCCCAGAAGCGGCACCAGCAGCGCGATCTGCGGCAACAAAGTGGCATACGCGACGAAGAGGACGATATTGATTGTGGGATGACGACTTGCCCAGTCGATCATCGCGGGCCAGTCGATGCCCATGGCCATGTCTATGTGCATGAGCAGGCCATCGATCCTATGACCAGCGACGGTCAACAAAAAATAATTCGTGAGACTGGCGAGATTCGAGAACCCGATCAGAAAGGCTGTGCCCAACAGCATCGCAGACAGCCGTTCGTCCTTACGCAGCGTCGTATAGAATAGTCCGATACCCGCTATGACGGCTGCAAAGCACGCATAAATGGAATAGGTGCGCCAAAATCGATCGCAAAATGGACCATGCCCAGCCAGATCGCGTCGACCGCGATCAGCATCGTCATAATGACAAGCAGAATACGCTGGAGAGGGCCGATCACTGTCTGGCTCGCTTGAGAAAGCGCCAAATTTATTGTCGCCAGCTTTAAAAAAGCCCCAACGGGTGCTGCGCATTTGGGACCGTCGGCAACCTCAGTATCCGCTCTCCTCGGCACCGACGCCACCTTCCAGCGTCATGCCAGACAGGTCTTGACCGTGTGCAGCCGAGGCCGTTTCGCCCGGAGGCGTCACGCAGACCCGCGAACGGAACGAAAAGAAGAAATCGCCCGAACCCCAGCGGCGTAAATTGACGCGCTCGGTGCAATCCTTCACCGGCTTTGCGGGTGCGCATTTGAGCATCCCGCCGCGGTAGTGGACGAGCGCTTCGCCCGGGGCACAAGTCAGGAGCTGGCCACCTTCATAGGTACCCGCCAGCCCTTGGTCGGATTGGGCGACATCACCCACCATAGCTTTGACGATCGCCCCCGGAATGCAGCGTGCGATCTCGCCTTCATAGGTGCCATTGATCCAGGTGTCGGCGATCATGTGGGATGCCGGATATTCGCGACCCGTGCGGTCGACGCACACCGCGTGAATGGATTTGACGACATTGGCGTCCTGCTCGACGCATTGCGTTTGCGCGTTGACCGAAACATCGCCGCCGACATTGCCGCTATTTTTGTTGAAGACAGTCACGTACTGGCTGCCGCCATAGACGGTGGCTTGTGCGCTGGCCTGCGCGCTGGCGGAAGCTATCGCGAACGCGCTGGCGGAGGCTTGAGCGCTGGCGCCGTTGTTGATGACGATCGACTTGTTGATCGTGATGTTCTTGTTGATGTTCACGCTGTTGTTGATACTAATGTTTTTCGATAGGTCGATGTTCTTGGTGATGTTCACGTCGTTGTTGATCGTCACTGGCTTGTAGATGCTGATGTTCTTGTTGACGTTGACATTGTTGTTGATCGTGACCGGCTTATTGATGGTGATGGGCTTGTAGATGCTTACGTTGTTGTTGATCGTCACCGGTTTGTAGATATTGATGTTCGTGTTGATGTTGAGCATCGAGCCGCCTTGCAGGGGCTGGGTGCACCCGGGGCCGGCCACGAGATTGCCGAAGCCGCCAGTGGCGCCGACCGGGTTGGCCGTGGTGGTCCAGGCTGCCGCATCCGACAGGGGCGCTGCGGCCATGACCGCGGCAAGCGCGGTGGCGACATACGAATTTGGCCTCGGCGCCATGGTGAACGCTCCTTAGTCATTGCATCCTACGCGCAGCAGTCCGCGCGCGGCGGAAATCTCAGGCAAAGCCTTAACGACGCGGTAGAAGGTTCACGAAACATGCCATGGCAGCAGGGTGTTTGGGGGCGGTTGCTGGCCCAATTCGGTACAGGTGAGCATGCGCCAAAGGCCGGAGGCAGGCGCCTGTGATCCCGTTCTCGGACGACAATCCGGTCCGTCTCACCCCTTATGTGAACTGGACTCTGATCGGGCTTTGTGTGCTGGTTTTCATCTGGCAGATATCGCTTGGCCAGACGGGGGATGGTGCCTTAAACGCGCTGGGCTTCACACCTGCGGCGCTATTCGATCCCTCGCAGGCCTTGTCCCTCACGTTCGGTGTTCCGGGGCCGCTGACCATCTTCACCTCCATGTTCCTGCATGGCGGCTTCTTACATATCGCCGGCAACATGCTTTACCTCTGGGTCTTCGGAAACAACGTCGAAGACGCCATGGGACATGTGCGTTATGTGCTGTTCTATTTCGCAAGCGGTGTGGCGGCGGCGCTGACCATGGCGGTTGTCAATCCTGCTTCGCATGTCCCGATGATCGGCGCGTCAGGTGCGATTTCCGGTGTGTTGGCAGCTTATGTGCTACTTTATCCGCGCGCCAAGGTCCGCGTGATCGTGCCCCTTGGCATTATTTTCTATCCTCTTCGCATCAGCGCGATGTGGGTTGTGGGATTCTGGTTTCTACTGCAGCTCTTCAATGCGGCCTTTTCTGACGCCTCCCAGCCCGGTGTGGCTTGGTGGGCCCACGTCGGTGGGTTTCTAGCCGGTCTCTTGCTCACACCTATTCTCAAATCGGACGAGGTGCCGCTCTTTGGCGAACCGCGCCGCGGGCCCTGGGGCTAGGAAAATCCCAAGCGCGAACAACGCGTTGAACGATTAATCCTCATTCGACTTCGTTGCCCGGCCTTCATGGTTCCACCGGTGGCATGGCTCCTGCTCTTACGGGTTCCAGAAGCGGCTGTGCGTTCCGATCTGGTTCAGCACCGCCCGCAACGAATGGTCGGGACACAAAAGTCATGAAACACAGGAACAGCCATCTTCTGGTCGGTTATTGGAGCCGTTTGCGCCGTGGCCGCGCCGTGCCTGACCAGACCGAGATCGATCCACGCGCCATCAAGCGGATGCTGTCATATGTGTTCATCCTGGATGCCCAGGACGGCGAACGCCCGCTCTACAGGCTGGCCGGCACCGGACTGTGTGAACGCTTCGGCGCCGAACTCAAAGGCGTTAGTTTCCTGTCGCATTGGGAAGCACAGAGCCGCGGGGCGCTTGCCGGCCTTTTGAAACAGTCGCTTGCCACCAAACAGCCGCTCTGCCTGTCGTCAATCGCCGCGACGGCCGATTGCGGCATGGTCGAATTCGAAACGGTACTGGCCCCAGTCAGCTTCAATGGTCGCGAGCCCACACGCTTCCTCGGCATGGTGCAAGTGCTGACCGACATCAACGCGCTGGCCGGTAAGCCCATTGCATTTGAGCGCCTCGTCGCCTCGCAGATGATCCGCGAAGACGAACCGATTCCGATCCCCGATTTCCCGCCGCCACCTTCGCTCGATGTGTTGCGCGGCCACTCCAAGGCGCCGCATCTTCGCTTGGTTGTCAGCCAAGGCCAGCCCCAATCGGTGCAACCTTTCGACCACATCACGCGGATGCTTGACGTGTTTGCAACTGGGATCGCCGTCGAGGTTTGAGCATTCTTATTTCTGATTAAATCACCCACTCATCATCGCCGCGCTATGTGGGCGATGTATTGATCTAATGCTTATAGCGCGGTGACGATCGCGGGGTCTTCGCCTTCTTCGATGCGACTTTGGATGTTGCGCCCGACCGTCATGCGCGTTAGCGCATATTGCAGCACGAACAATCCAAGCTGGATCACTGTCGGCACGATAGACGTGTACCAGGCCCAGATCTTTGGGCCCAGCACGAAGGCAACGAACAAATTGGCCGCGCCCAGCGCAAACAGGTTCGCAGCCCAGACATAGCCCCACGCGATGACGAAGGACGGCGAGACGTTGGTGGTCACGATGGGCGGCAAATAGCGGCCCATCCAATTCTTTTTGAGCATGACCATTCCCACCGCGAACGCGCCGACGGACGGCTTTATCATCACGAAACGCGGATCGCGGGTGAGCAGGGTGGCGGTGCCGAGCACGATGACGAGCACCAGGCTCATCCATTGCATCGTCTGCACATCGCGACTTTTGATTTTCATGTAGGCGATCTGTGCGATGCCAATAAAGATGCCGAAGGCGGTCGCGATATAGATGCTGCCGGTGATCGCATAGACTAAGACGAACAGGATCGTCGACAGCAGATCCGAAAGCAGCGGCCTAAAGGCCTGGAACAGACTTTTCATGGCATTCACCGTGTTGGAATGTCCAGGATTTCGCGCAAATGTGCGACATGTTCGGTAAAGGCCTTGCGAGCCTGGGCGGTCGCTTTGATGCGAGTCTGCGGGCGCTTGCCTTCGAAACGTTTCTCGGTTGCGATGTAATCAGCCTTGGTCAGCGTTTCGAGATGGGCGCCCAGATTTCCGTCGGTCGCATTCACTATAGATTTGAGCCGCGTGAGCTCGACCTGCGTGTTGTGGTCGAACGTGTTGAGCGTGGCCATGATTTTCAGTCGCAGCGACTGGTGGATGATCTCGTTGAACCCGGCCATCGTTTAGATCCCGAACCAGGCGGCGATGCGGACCGGCTTGCTGCCGAACGCTGCCATCCACAGCCCGAAGCTGACCAGGACAAAGGAAAAGAAAGCCAGCCAGAACACTGTCTGCTGGCGCCAACTGAAATGCCCCAAATAAAGCCGCAAAATGGCGAACGCGATGAATCCAAATGCGGTGGCCCTAGTACACCATTTGAACCGTCCGTCGCTGTTGTGCCGCGCCATTACATCGACAGGAAGGAGGCCTGCTGCCTCGCGGTCCCCAAGCATAGATGGCTTTCTTTAGAACGCTTTGTAGTGAACTGTAGAGTGCTTTATCTGGCAGAGTATAAGGGTATTTCAAGAGAACTCACGGGAAAGCCAATCCGTGGCGAGAAGTTGGAAATCTTAAGGATTGGGTGCCGGTGGCTGCAGCGAAGGATCAACAGGGCTCTCCACGGGGTCGGCGTGAATGATTGCCCGGTTCAGGGTCTGCTCGTTTTGTTTGTCCTTGAGATAAGGCACTTCGAATTTTTCAATCTTGGCGCGATAGGCCTCAAACGCGGTCTCGTCGTCGGGCAGACGCTTGTCGCAGCGGTCAGGTGGCAGCCTTTGATTCTCCTGGCACCACAGGTCGAAGTTCATCGGGTGCACGTCAAGCCGTCCGCCATTGGCAGGCGGTGGCGGAAACGGCTGGGCCAGGGCGCTCCCTGAAAGGAGGGCCGCGGCCACCAGCAAGGGAGCAAGTGCGCGCACAGTTTTCATAACGCGAGCATAAGCGCGAAGTTGCTCGGGCGATAGCATCGATTATTGAGCTTTTGCAAAAAACATCACCCAAAGCCAGATCAATGCGAAATTGCTCAATGCGAACACCGACAACCGGTGAATGACGTTGTTGTAGGTAAGGTGGATCAGGCTGTGTAACGCGCGCAGGCCCACGAAAACCCAGGCCAGCAGCACCGCCGTTCCGTCGGTGCGCCCCGTCGCATAGAACATCAAGCAGATGACATAAAAAAGAACCGGTAATTCGGTCAGGTTCATGTAGTTGCGGTTGGGGATCGACACCTCATCCGGCACGCGTGCGGATTCGCCATATTTGAAGTCGTTCGGTCCCACCTTGCCTGCGAACGACGCACGGAAGCGCCGGATCGGGATGAACAGCAAAACGACGAAAGTGAGGAACGCGAGCGCCCCCATTGGCAACAATATCTGATCCTGCATGAAGGCCCCCGGCTTGGTGCGCGCGGATTATTCCGCGGCAATATTGGTGCGTTCGTCCTCGGCCACCCGCACATGCTCGGCCGGCAGCGGCGCGCGGCCCAGGATCATGTCGGCAGCTTTCTCGGCGATCATGATAGTGGGGGCGTTGGTGTTGCCCGAAACCAGCGCCGGCATCACCGAGGCGTCGATCACGCGCAAACCGTCCACACCATAAACACGCAATTGTGCATCGACGACCGCTTCGTCGTCTGTGCCCATCTTGGCGGTGCCGACGGGGTGATAGATCGTCTCAGCCGTCTCACGGATGAAGGCGTCGATCTGATCGTCGCTGCGCACATGGGCGCCCGGCATTAATTCAGGCCCGCGATAGGGATCAAACGCTTTTTGCGCGAACACCTCGCGCACCATCTTTACGCCTTCGCGCAGCGCGCGGCGGTCTTCCTCAACATCCAGATAATTCGGCTGGATCAACGGCGCCATCGCCGGATCGGCCGATTTGAGCGAGACGAAGCCGCGGCTCTGCGGGCGCAGCTGGCAGACATGCGCCATGAAACCATGACGGTCGGCCTTGCGACGCGTGTGGTCGAACATTAGAGCCGCAATGAAATGATATTGCAGGTCGGGGGTTTCCAGATCGGGGCGGCTTTTCAAAAACGCACCCGACTCCAGTCCCTGGCTGGTTGCGAGCCCCGTGCCGAACAGCAGATATTGCAATCCGGTTTTTATCATGTTCTGAGGCTTCATCGCGCTGTAGAGCGTGATGGGCTGGGTGCATTCGTATTGGATCGAGCAATCCAAATGATCCTGCAAATTCCCGCCGACGCCATCGAGATCGGACACCACATCGATGCCAAACCGCGACAGCGTTTCGCCCGGGCCGATGCCGGACAGCATCAGCAATTGCGGAGTGTTCACCGCGCCGCCGCAAAGGATGACCTCGCGCGTCGCGCGTGCCTGCGACGCCTGCTTCTTTTGAGCGAATTGCACGCCGACGGCGCGCTGGCCTTCGAACAGTACCCGGCTGACAAATGCATGGGATTGGATTTTGAGGTTGGGGCGATCGAGCACGGGTTTGAGATAAGCCGAGGCCGCGCTCCAACGTCGTCCTTCATGGATCGTCAGTTGATATGGCCCGAAGCCTTCTTGTGCGAATCCATTGAAATCCTTCGTGTACGGATGACCGGCTTCCAGTCCGGCCTGCACAAAGGTGCGGAACAGCGGATTAATCGAGCGCCCGTTTGAAACGTGCAAGGGTCCTGAATCGCCATGAAAGTCGTCGCCACCGCTCTCGTAATTCTCCGCCCGCTTGAAATAGGGCAACACATCGGCGAACGACCAACCTTCCAGCCCAAGCTGGCGCCAATTGTCGTAATCGCGTGCATGGCCGCGGATGTAGATCATGCCATTGATCGACGACGACCCGCCCCAGCCTTTACCACGCGGCCAATAGAGCTTGCGGTAGTTGAGATGTTGCTGGCCTTCGGTGTCGTAATACCAGTTATACGGATTGGGCTTGCCCAGAAGCTGTGGAATGCCCGCTGGCATGTGGATCATCGGCGATTTGTCGCGCCCGCCCGCCTCTATCAGCAGCACATGGACGTTGGGATCGGCGGACAGCCTGTTGGCCAACACACATCCGGCACTGCCCGCACCGACGATGATGTAGTCATAGGAGTCCATGTTCTTCTCATCCCAGAAGCGAATCCTGGAAATTGACAGTATATCATTCCGGGTCCGGCGTCAGCGTGGGTTTGTCACCGTACGATTTTGCCGTCGTGCGTTACCGCATTGCAGCGCACGCCGTTGATGTGCACATCGACCCGCGATCCCCAAGACCAAGCAGGCCGGTCCGTCTGTCGACCGCCATGCCAACGGGTTGACGGGACTGCACAGCAAGGTTCACCGGCTCCCGAAGCGCCGTAGGAGAGGTGACGATGAAATTCTGCTGGTCGCTATTGCGGAGCGCCTGCGCGCCACAGCCTGCGCCCTTGCTGCTGAAGGCGCTCGGGGCAAGCGTGGCGCAACCCGCCTGTCGAAGATGCGGCGCGCGCGGGATCTCCCGTGCGCAAAAAAACTGGCAGCACGGCTGATCGGGCCGCTGCGGCCTGGTTGCAGGCTGCATGACGGCTTCCATACGTTGCCCAAAGCAAGTTGTCCTTCGCACGCAATGCTACCTAAGATAGTATTGCGGACTTAACAAAAGAACGCCGGGGGCTTTGCCTTTAGCGCGCCTGCTGCACTATCCGTTCGAGCCGAGGCAGTGTTACGTCCAGCGAATGCTTGCATTGATCAGAGGCACTGAGCTGCTGGGAAACGCGAGCGTTCATGATCCAGCAATCGTAATCGACCTGGGCGCGGGCGGCCGCATCCGGCGCGTAGTCCCTGCCCCGCATGATGGCGCGGACGAGCCGGCTTCGGATCTGTTCACCCGAATCGGTGCGTGCGGGTTCTGGCGACACATCGACAGCTTTAGAGGCATCAAGCGCTTTGCGCGCATAGCCTGCCGCGAGCCCGCCCAGCGTGTTGTTATTTACTGAGCTGGAGCCTTCCTGGTCGAAAGTGTCGCCTTCTGGAATCTCCACGTCGCCGAACGATTTGGCGAGGTAGGAATAGTTCTTGAAAAGGGCTTGGTTGAAAGGCGAGCCCTGCGGCTGGGCGTCATTGAGGTCGTCCATGACGGTGCGCCCCCCAAGGCCCAGAAAGGAACACGCCGACAGCGAAAAACCCGCCGCAATCACGAGCGCCAGACGTCTCATCTTTTGAAATCCCCTGTATTCGCGCCTGACAGCGGCGCTGGTTTCACGAAGGTTAAGCCAAGCCACGGCCCAAAGAAATCCCAGAGAAAGGCGTGGTTTGTAAACGATCCATTGACGCTCCCGGGTTAAGACTTCGCCATAGAGGCTGGAACTAGGTGCCGAGGAGGCCCCAACGCTGGCAATGAAACCAGAACTTGAACCGGTTATCGAAAAGGCCAAGGCCGAACGTCGGCGCTTCAAGCGCGTGCGCGTCGACCTGCCAGGCCGCTTGTTTGTGCCCGCAGAGGGCCGCGAAAGCCAATGCACGATCCTCGACCTGTCGCCAGGCGGGGCCGCCGTCGAATGCGAAGGCGAAATGCAGCCAGAGACCGCGGTGGTGCTCTATGTCGATGGCTTCGGCCGTTTCGAAGGCATCGTCGTGTCGCGCGCGGCAGGCGGATTCGGCGTGCGCTTCCATTGTACTGCGCTCAAACGCGAACGCATCGCCGAGCAGCTTACGCTGTTCGCCAACAAAGGCTTTGTGAGCGAAGCCGATCTTCGCCGCCACGACCGCCAGCCTGCCAAAGGGTTCACCCGCTTCACCCGCGCCGACGGCGAGACGGTGAAATGTGAAGTGCTCGATCTGTCGCTCTCCGGCGTCTCGCTCAGGACCAATGTGCGTCCGCCCATCGGCGAATTCGTCCTCATCGGCCAGATGGCCGGCCGAGTCGCCCGCATCCACGAAGACGGTATCGGCGTGGAATTCGTCGGCGGCAATGCCAGCGACAAGCCCTCCGCCGAAAAACTCAAAGCCAGGCTCGTCGCGGTGCGCTAAGTGACGTCAGCGCTTTTTTGCGCGTTTCTTGAGTTCGCGAGACACTTCGCGCGCGGATCTCACATTTGCAGCACGCCCATCTTCTGCGGTGAGTGCAAGAATATCTGTCGACATGCTCGAACCGGATAACGCCGCGAGCATCCCAAGTTCGACTTGCTTTTTTTTTGGCAAACCAGAGACGACGATCGCGTGTGCACGTGACAGATAGCCCTGCAATTGTTCGGTTCCCAGCGCATCAAGCCGTCGCAGCAAAACCCAATGGGCCCGAGCGAGGTAAGGGGCGGGCACGATATCCTTTGCTCGTGTCAGAATATGAAAACTGTCGTCGCCTGTCTTGAATGAAAGGCCATGTAATTTTTGGCCCTCAGGACCAAGCACGGCAAACATCTTCCCGCCGACCTTGAAAACGCGGTCGGCACCCCACTGAACCGAAAGCGTGGCGCCCCGAAGAGACAGACAAAATGCTTCGATCTGCCCGGCGTCCATGGTTCAGTCCTCACGTGGCAGAAGACGCAGCGCCCGCGAGCGTGCGCTCATAACGGTTGGGCTCGCGCTTTGCGACCTTCAAGCTTCTTCCATAAAGTGACTGTGCACGATGCATCCGATGATGGCGGGCAGGAGAACGCGCCGTTCGGCGATGTCGGCATCGTTCTGGATGGCCTCACTATCGTGCCGCCGGGAGGTGATGAAAAGAGGCAGTTGTGGAACTGCCGGATTGCATGAAATCCTGCGGGCAAAGACCCCGGGAGGAAACCATGGAAAACGACCTTTCCGCCGTTATGGCGGCCCAGCCCTTCTCACGCCTGGTAGGCGTGGAAATCCTGGAGGCCACGAAGGCCTGTGTGCGCGGTCGTCTCACGGTACGGCCTGAGGTCTGCACCGCCGGACATATCCTGCATGGCGGCGCGATCATGGCGTTTGCCGACATGCTGGGGGCGACGGGTGCGTTCCTCAATCTGCCAGGGGGAGCCGGCGGCACCACAACCATCGAAAGCAAAACCAATTTCATCGGATCGGCGAAGGAAGGTACCACCGTCGAGGCTGAAGCCACACCAGTCCATATCGGCCAGCGCAGCTCGGTCTGGCAGACCAAAATCACGCGCGCCGACGGCAAGCTCGTAGCATTGGTGACGCAGACCCAGATGGTGCTCTAGGCGGGCGCTTTTTCGCAGTCTAAGAGTCTGCAAATTCCAGCTATTCCAGAAGAGGAACGACCATGGAACTGAATTCATCTATTTCCGCCGTCATCACCGGCGGTGCTTCAGGGCTCGGCGAGGCAACAGCGCGTGCCCTCGCTAAGCACGGCGTGAAAATCGCGCTCTTCGATCTCAACGCAAGCAAGGGCGAAGCGGTCGCCACAGAGCTGGGCGGCGTATTCTGTCGCGTGGACGTGACCAACGAAGAAAGCGTCGCCGAAGGTTTCAAGAAGGCGCGTAGCGCGATCGGGCAGGAACGTATCCTGGTGAACTGCGCCGGCACTGGCAACGCGATCAAGACTGCCAGCCGCGACAAGAAAACAGGCGAGATACGCCGTTTCCCGACGGACGCGTTTGACTTCATTGTGCAGATCAATCTCGTAGGCTCGTTTCGCTGCATCGCCCATTCAGCGCAAGGAATGCTTTCGCTTGATCCGCTGGAAGGCGGCGAACGCGGCGCCATCGTAAACACGGGCTCTGTCGCAGCGCAGGACGGTCAGGTCGGCCAGGCGGCTTATTCAGCTTCCAAGGGCGGCATCGTTGGTATGACCCTGCCTATCGCGCGCGATTTGGCTCAGGAAGGCATCCGCGTGAACACAATCCTTCCCGGCATCTTCAACACGCCGCTTCTGGCCGCGGCACCCGAACAGGTGAAACAAGCGCTTGGCGCTCAGGTGCCGTTTCCGCCGCGTCTGGGCAATCCGCCAGAATATGCCTTGCTCGCATTGCAGATGATCCAGAACGGATACTTCAATGGCGAAACGGTTCGCCTCGATGGTGCGATCCGCATGGCGCCGCGCTAAACGGCCGCAGCGAGGATAACGGCCAACGCCATCCTCGCCTGGCGTGATTTCTTCGGCATCGGGGCGCAGAGGCGCAGATCGGCATCCTGCTTACCGATCTTATCTTGGTTGGCTTAACCATCAGCCTCAAAGCCGACGACTATCTGTGGGGGGGGTGCGGCACTGGTTGTGCCGGTCGAATTGCGCGCGATCGGCGTTGTCGGATTCTTATCGTATTAGCCGGCGGTCCTCTCGGGACTTGAACCGATCGACATCCGTGTTGTGCTATCACGGTGTTCGCACTCGAAATCGCGCGGTCAAGCTGCGAACCAGGGCCCATCGGCGTGTGGGCTTGATGGATCCTGGCTCAGCCGCTGCAGCGCAGTGCTCTTCGGGATGGCAGGTCTTATAGTCCTGCCAATTGGTGTATCTGGCTGTTTGCGAGCGTGAGTTTGGCGATGGAGAGTTCGCCACCGCGTTCAAGTTCGCTTAAGAAAGCCCGTGTGCGCGCCACCGCGTCGTCATGGGCTTGCGGCCCAATCCTCGACCGCTTTGGCGCCATCTTCGCGCGTGCCGGATTTGCTGTTCTCCAGCGCTTGCGCCGTAAGCGCGCGCTGGCCTGCGAACAGATCATCGACGATGCGCCGGATCGCCAACCGGTCCCAATGTTCGAGCGACACGATGCGCGAAGCGAACCCGCGCAGGCGATCGAGTCCCACCGTTGCGCCAATCGCGAAATAGGCGCCTGCCACCAGATCGAGCGGGAGCCCCCGATTGCTGCGCAAGCAGCGCGATTTCCGGCGCCGACCCCATCAGCGGCAGCACTGCCACGTCTTCCGCCACGTCGAGCGGGGCGCCTGCTTTGCGCAATTCGACAATACGCGCCTCGGTATCATGCGCCTCATATGCGGAAACCAGCGTTGAGAAGGTGCCACGTAACGCTTCGACCCCGCCACGATAAAGTGTGGTCACCTGCGCCAGTTCGGCATCGGCGGGCACGTTGGCAAGAAACCACAGCCCCAGCCGCCGCAGCAATTCCGCGATGTCGGCATACATGCCGGATCTGCACATTCGCGTCCACCCGATAATCAAGCGCGTCGATGCGCGATTTGAGCGCGGACAATCCGAACGCGCCTTCCGCCACCACGAAGGCGCGCGCCACCAGCGCCGTGGGCGCGCCGGACATCTCCTTCATCCGGGGGACGAAAACCGGCCCCGCCAGATTGACGATGCGATTGGCGAGCACGGTCGAAATGATTTCGCGCCTCAGCCGATGGTGCTGCAATTCCTGCGGCAATCGCTTCACTGCGGCAGGCGGAAAATAGCCGGCGAGCTCGCTGCGAAATAAGGATCGTCGGGCAGTGCGCTCGCGATCGATCTCCGCATCGAGATCGAGCTTGGCATAGGCCAGCAGCACGGCCAGTTCCGGCCGCGTCAGGCCCTTGTCCTCCTTCGCGCGGTCGCGCAAGGCATCGTCGTCGGGCAGAAATTCCACGGCACGGTCCAGCTTGCCGCGCCGTTCCAGATCGCGGATGAAGCGGGCATGCGCATCCAGGTCGTTCGTGCGCGCGCGATTGCGCCACCGACAGCGCCAGCGTCTGATCGTAATTGTCGGCCAGCACATGCGCCGCCACATCGTCGGTCATTTCGGCCAGCAGCGTATCGCGCGCCTGGCCGACAATCTCGCCGCGGCGCAGCGGGCCGCTGAACAGGATTTTCAGATTCACTTCGTGGTCGGAGGTGTCCACGCCCGCCGAATTGTCCATGGCGTCGGTGTCGATGCGCCCGCCGCGCCAGCGCATATTCGATGCGGCCCAGCTGCGTGACGCCCAGATTGGCGCCTTCGCCCACCACCTTCGCGCGCACCTCGTGCGCCGTTGATGCGCACCGCGTCATTGGCGCGGTCGCCGACATCGAGATTGGTCTGCGACGCGGCCTTGATGAAGGTGCCGATGCCGCCGAACCACAGAAGATCGACCGTCGGCCTTCAGCAGCGCCTTGATCAGTTCCGCCGGCGACGGCTTTGTCGGCGGTCAATCCGATCAGCGCCTTCATCTGCGGCGAAAGCGCGAATCTCCTTCGCGCTGCGCGGCGAATATGCCGCCGCCTTCGCTGAAATCAGCGCCTTGTTGTAATCGTCCCAGCTCGAGCGCGGCAGGTCGAACATGCGCTCGCGCTCGGCAAAGCTCTTGTCCATGTCGGGATCGGGATCGAGGAAGATGTGGCGATGATCGAATGCCGCCAGCAATTTCGTCTTGCGCGAAAGCAGCATGCCATTGCCGAACACGTCGCCCGACATGTCGCCCACGCCGACCACGGTGAACGGTTCGCTCTGGATGTCGCGGCCCATCTCGCGGAAATGGCGCTTCACCGCTTCCCAGGCGCCGCGCGCGGTGATGCCCATCTTCTTGTGGTCATAGCCATGGCTGCCGCCGCTGGCGAACGCGTCGCCCAGCCAGAAGCCGCGCTCCTGCGCGATGCCGTTGGCGATGTCGGAGAAGGTCGCGGTGCCCTTGTCGGCCGCCACGACCAGATAGGGATCGTCGCCATCGTGCCGGAGCACATGGGCGGCGGCACGATCCTGCCGTCGGGCCGCGATATTGTCGGTCAGGTCGAGCAGCGCGTTGATGAACAGTCTTGTAGGCGGCGATGCCTGCCTCCTGCACTGCTTCGCGCGCGGCGTTTAGCGGCAATTGCTTGGGATAGAAGCCGCCCTTGGCGCCCACCGGCACGATGACCGCGTTCTTCACCTGCTGCGCCTTCACCAGGCCCAAGCACTTCGGTGCGGAAATCCTCGCGCCGGTCCGACCAGCGGATGCCGCCGCGCGCGACGCGCCCGAAGCGCAGATGCACGCCTTCCACGTCCGGCGAATAGACGAAGATTTCCACCAGCGGCCGCGGCGCGGGCAATTCGTCCAGCCGCTGGCTGAATCCAGCTTGATCGCAGACGTAACGTTTAGGTGCGCCCTTTTCGTCGGGCTGATAGAAATTCGTGCGCAATGTGCATTCGACGACATTGCGGAAGCGGCGGATGATGCGGTCGTCGTCGAGGCTCGGCACATCGTTGAGCGCTGCCTCGATGCGCGCGCGCAGGGCGTCTGCTTCTTTCGCATTGGCATTGTGCGGATCGTTACGCGCGTGAAACAGCGCCACCAGCAGCCTTGCGATATCCGGATTGCGCGACAGCGCCTGCTCCATGATAGTCCTGGCTGAACGCAAAGCCTGCCTGCCGGAGATATTTCGCGGCCAGGCGCAGGATCGCCACGTCGCGCCACTGAAGGTCCGCGCCCATCACCAGCCGGTTGAAGCCGTCGCTTTCCGCTTCGCCCGAGACAATGGCGTGGAATGCGTCTTCCAGCGGCTGCTTGACGATGGAAAGATCGCCCGGGCCTTCGTCGGCGCGCTCCATCAGGAAATCGAGCACGGCGGCTTCGCCCGCCCAATCGTCAGAGGCTGTGCAAGGTGACAGGATAGGAATCCTCCGCGATGACCTTCAGGCCGAGATTCTCGAAAACCGGCAGCGAGGCCGAAAGCGGCAGCAATCCGCCCAGCACATAAAGCTTCAGCCGCAGCGCGTTGTGCTCGTCGTCGTCGCGGCGATAGGCGCGCGCTTTAATCTTCAATCCGTCTTTGGCGCGGGCCAACCCCATCAATTCGTCAAGGTCGGTGACCGCCTCTTCGGGCGTAAACGTGTCGCGATAGCGGTCGCCGAAGGCGCGGCTCTGCGTCTGAAAAAGGCGCTGACCGTCGACCTCGCCATGGATGCCGCCAAGCGCGGTCGAAAACCCGTCTTCCCAGGTGCGGATCGCCTGGCGGATTTCGGCTTCGAGCGAGTGCACATGCACATGCGGCCGCGTGCCGTCGTTGCGACCGACGATGTAATGCACGCGCGCCAGCACGGATTCGTCGAGCATCGGGATCGCCGCCGACGGCCGACCGTGAAACGCGCGTGACAGAATTGTGTGAATTTTTTCGCGCGCCTCGGTGTCGTAGCGGTCGCGCGGCACGTAGACAAGCGCCGACACGAATCGGTCGAATCGGTCGAAGCGCAGGAACACGCGCACCTTAGGCCGTTCGCCAAGCCGGAGAATGCCCATGGCGGTTGCGAACAATTCGTCGTCGGTGACTTGGAACAGTTCGTCGCGCGGAAATGTGTCGAGGATATGGGCCAGCGCCTTGCCGTCATGGCTGGCGGGGGACAGGCCCGCGCGGTCGAGCACGCGCTGTACCTTCAGCCGCAGCAGCGGAATATCGCTGGGGTCTGCGGCTATAGGCGCCGGAGGTGAACAGGCCCACAAACCGGCGCTCGCCCAGGAGCTTGCCGCTGGAATCGAACATCTTCACGCCGATATAATCCATATGCACACGGCGGTGCACGCGGCTGCGCTCGTTCGACTTGGTGATGATGAGCGGCGAAGGTTCGCGCAGGAATGCGCGCACTTGCGGCGTCAGCATAGCGCGATCCGGCCCGCGTCGCACCACGCGCGCATCGGCGTCGGAAAGCACCCCCAACCCGCTTGCTGTCACGGGTTCGAGCTTGCCGCCATGATCGTCTGTATACGTATAATCACGTGCGCCAAGAAAGGTGAAATGGTTTGCCACCAGCCAGTCGAGGAACGCAAGACTTTCCGACAGTTCATTGGCGGAAATGTCTGGCGGGCACGCCTTCAGCGCTGCGATGGTATCGGTCAAATGCGAAAGCATCTTGCGCCAGTCACGCACGGCAAGGCGGACCTGCTCAAAGGTGCGACGTGCGCCGTTTTCGAGTGCAGTGCGCCGTTCCTCGGTCAGCGGATCGAGCACCAGCACGATCACGCTTTCGGTCGCCTGGATGCCCGCGCGTTCGGTCTTGATGATAGGATGAAAAACCGCCCTTACCCGTGCGCCTTGCGCGTTGGCTTCACCCATGAGGGAATCGAACAGAAACGGTTTGTCGTCATTGACCGCGATCAGTACGGTTTCGTGGCGCGTGTAAGCACCATCGAAGTCCTGCGGTTCGAATGCTGCAACCAGTGTTTCGCCGGCTTTGCGCGGTTCGACGCGCGCGAAGACCATTCGCACAAGCGCCACAAGCGCCTGTGGTGTCAGTCGGGTCACGTCGTCGGGCGACGCATTCGCCGTGAGGGCTGCGAAGAATGTGCGCAGCTCTGGCTTGTCCTTCGCCAGCAGCCTGTCCGCATCGGCAATGCGGGCTTGGGCCTGCGCGTCGTCGTCTCGCGCCGTGATGGCGGCGTCGGCAGAATCCTGGGCTGTCATCTTGTCGGGGCTCATGAGGTATCTAGACGTGTGTGGCGAAAATACTCTCACATCCCCATTGAGCAAATGTTACAACACCATGGCGCAGTGCAACACAAATCGACCATGCCCGAACCCACAGATGAGGCATCCCCCTTGTCCGTGAACGTCGTTTGACCGTTCCTCCCGAAGGCTGGAATGGCGGGAAACGTTTGGTAACGCAAAGGTTCGATGGGCCGCGTCTGTGCCAGCGCGATTTGTTTACCGCTGCAGGCAGCGAGGTTTTGTGCGGGCAAAGAACCGCTGTCGCGGGCCTGAGATTATTATCGCTGCGGCATCGCGCCGCCGGAGCTGAAAAGCGCGAAAAGCGGGCAGCCGCAGCAACCTCTCACTCTTGGATACCGAGCATGGGAACACCCCACCTCGCCAAGCCTGGCAAGGCGCGCATCTTTTCGGAGATTATACGCCGGCAGGCTGCACAATTGCCGGTTCTCGGCTTCTCGAACCTTGAATTGACAGTAGAGATATCAAGCCGCACTGAATCTTCGGTTTTTCCTTGGAAGGTCAAAGAGCGAAGTGATCTGGGCCGAGGGCCACAGTATGTCATAAGCACCGCCCCTCGCTCGACGTGCTCGTTGCGCTGCGCGCGTCGACTTCCTGCTGAGGTGGAGATGAAGTACCTTTACTTCTTCTGCGCCAGCATGTGCCCAAGCGCATGTTGGATAGCGCGCGAGGACGGACGGCCTGCATAGTTCTTGCTCGCGTCGAACGTCACAAGCAGCGTCTTTCCCGAGATCGCGATGGCCGGCCGCATCCCGTCTTGCAAACGCACAGCTTCGAGTTGGCGGATCACAGCTTCGCGGCCCTGATGGGCAGCAGTGAATTGTTCGATACCGCGTCCGGCATTCGTGATGGTCTCGAATGCCTGGGCCCAGGAACTGGGATGCTGCGCAAGACGGTCCCAGTCCGCGATGAAGGCCACCTTCACGTCGCGCGCGTATTCCAGATGTGCGCTCTCGTCGCTGGCGGCATTGCGCACCTCGCGAAACGTCGCCGGCTGCGGCGCCGGCACGGCGGGGTCGTGATCGTCGGCGCGCACGGCGGGAAGCCCGCCCGGCTTGTCGTCGGTATAAATCGTGATCCCGCCCCAACCCGACACCGAAATCGCTGTCGTGTCGGTGTCATATTTCAGAATACGCCCGCCCATCGTCGTCGAGGCGGGATAAAGCACGTAGACTTCTGGATCGCCATTAAACTGCAGCAAGTATTTCCCGTCCCAGCGGGCCAGCGTAAAGAAGAGATTGTCACCCGCCTGATAGGTGCCCGGCTCAATGGGCCCGACATGGTGCGATTCCAGCTTCGCCGAGAGAGACTCTTCGGCGGCGGTGGGCGCGGCCAATCCGGCAGCCAGCGCAAGCGCAAGGAACCAGGTCTTTTTCATCTCGAACATCATCACGGGCTGTTACGCCGCCCGAAAGTTCCCCCGGCGGCAGAGTATCGGCGCGAATCGGGCAACAATATGGAACGGATATCAGACTTGTCTTGAGCCGTATCGAGCCGCCTTTCTAGCCTACCCTTGCTCGCTGCACCGTGATGGCAAGCGCAGAGGGGCGGGTAGGGCAGGTGGAGGTTTTGAAAGCGAAGCGAAGTGGAGCTCTCGCAAGAGGGGCAAAGCTACCCTGATATATCGTCGAAGCGGCCCCCGCGGCCTTTTCCACCCGCAAAGCGGGCGGCTCCCTTCTGGGTTTCCCCGCTGGAAATGGGCTTCAGCCCATGGGCGAATTCATTGGCCATGGCGTGCGCGTAATCGAGATCCCATTGTTCGTACACGGAGGATCTATCGCCCGTCATGCACATCGCAGGCATCCGCGCAATTTCCAACGCCAGCTGCTCGGCGGCCTGCCGCGCCTCGCCTTTGGGCACCACGCGGTTGACAAGCCCCATCGCGAGCGCCTCCATCGCGCCCACCGGCCGCCCAGTCAGGATCATGTCGAGGGCGCGTGATTGTCCGATCAGCCGCGGCAGACGCACCGTGCCGCCGTCGATCAGCGGGACGCCCCAACGCCTGCAGAATACGCCGAAGATCGCGTCGTCGTCGGCCACGCGCAAATCGCACCACAAAGCCAGTTCGAGCCCGCCTGCCACCGCGTGGCCCGACACCGCCGCGATCACCGGTTTGGAAAGTCGCATCCGCGTGGGCCCCATCGGCGCGTCGCTCGCCAACGGGTCGAACTCCGGCGAGGGTGGACTCAGCAGATTTCCGCGTCCGTTCGACACGCCTTTCAAGTCTGCGCCAGCGCAGAACGTCCCACCCGCGCCGCAGAGGACGGCGATCTGCGCGCTTTCGTCGTGCTCGAACACCACAAATGCACTTGCCAGCGCTTCGGCGGTGGGCCGGTCGACGGCGTTGCGCACCTCCGGGCGGTTCAGGATGACAGTGACTACCGGACCGTTGCGTTCGACACGGACATTTTCCATGACCGCTTCCCTTCACTTTGAGCTGGAATCTGACTAAACCACAGCCCCATCTCACTTATCATAAAGGCACCCCCTGTGACGCGCTGCCTCGACAGTTTCAAATCCCGCCGCACCCTGAAGGTGGCGGGCAAGACCTATGTCTATTTCAGCCTCGCCGCCGCCGAAAAGAACGGCCTCAAGGGCGTTTCGCGGCTGCCCTATTCGATGAAGGTGCTGCTGGAAAATCTGCTGCGCCACGAAGACGGCAGCACCGTCACGGCAGACGACATCAAGGCCGTGGTGGGCTGGCTCAAGACCAAGACGTCGGACCGCGAAATCGCCTTCCGTCCCGCGCGCGTGCTGATGCAGGACCTGACCGGCGTGCCGGCCGTGGTCGATCTGGCCGCGATGCGCGACGCGATGAAGAATCTCGGGCGGCGATCCGGAGAAGATCAATCCGCTGGCCGAAGTCGATCTCGTCATCGACCATTCCGTGATGGTCGACAATTTCGGCCAGAAGGATTCCTTCAAGAAGAACGTCGCCATCGAATATGAGCGCAACGGCGAGCGCTATGCCTTCCTGCGCTGGGGCCAGCAGGCGTTCGCGAATTTCCGCGTCGTGCCGCCGGGCACCGGCATCTGCCATCAGGTCAATCTGGAATATCTCGGCCAGACCGTGTGGACGCGCAAAATCAAGGACGGCAAGAAGACCGTCGAATACGCCTTCCCCGATACGCTGGTCGGCACCGACAGCCACACCACCATGATCAACGGCCTTGCGGTGCTGGGCTGGGGCGTGGGCGGCATCGAAGCGGAAGCCGCGATGCTGGGCCAGCCCATCTCCATGCTGATTCCCGAAGTCATCGGCTTCAAGCTCACCGGCAAGTTGCGCGAAGGCGTCACCGCCACCGATCTGGTGCTCACCGTGACCCAGATGCTGCGCAAGAAAGGCGTGGTCGGCAAATTCGTGGAATTCTACGGCCCCGGCCTCGACGAGATGACGCTGGAAGACCGCGCCACCATCGCCAACATGGCGCCGGAATATGGCGCGACCTGCGGCTTCTTCCCGATCGATGCCGAAACGCTGCGCTATCTGAAGGACACCGCGCGCAAGCCCGCGCGCGTGGCGCTGGTCGAGAAATACGCCAAGGCGCAAGGCCTGTTCCGCACCAGCAAAAGCCAAGATCCGGTCTTCACCGACACGCTGTCGCTGGATCTTGACGACGGTCGAGCCGAGCCTTGGCGGGCCCGCGCGGCCGCAGGATCGCGTGTCGCTGGCAAACGCCGCCAACGAATTCGCGCCGCCCTGATCAACACCTTCAGCAAGGAAGACGACGCCAACAAGCGCGTGCAAGCTGGAAGGCAGCGAACCATCCGATCGGCCATGGCGATGTGGTGATCGCCGCGATCACCTCCTGCACCAACACCTCCAATCCCAGCGTGATGATCGGCGCGGGCCTGGTCGCAAAGAAGGCCGTCGAGCGCGGACTTAAAGTGCGGCCCTGGGTGAAGACCTCGCTGGCGCCGGGCAGCCAGGTGGTCACCGACTATCTCGCCAAGGCGGGCCTCGACAAGTCGCTCGACAAGCTGGGCTTTCAGCTCGTGGGCTATGGCTGCACCACCTGCATCGGCAATTCGGGGCCGTTGCCGGACGCAGTGCGCCAAGGCGATCAATCGACGGCGATCTGGTGGCGGCGGCCGTGATTTCCGGCAACCGCAATTTCGAAGGCCGCGTGCATCCCCAGGTGCGCGCCAATTATCTCGCCTCGCCCATGCTGGTGGTGGCCTATGCGCTGGCCGGTTCGATCAATCTCGATCTGACCAAGGAGCCGGTCGGCTATGACAAGGAAAATGAGCCGGTCTATCTGAAGGATATCTGGCCTAGCCCGAAGGAAATCGCCGACCGCGATCCGCAAGGCGGTGAAAGCCTCCAGTTTCAAGGCGCGCTATGGCGATGTCTTCGAGGGCGATCGCCAACTGGAAGAAGGTCAAGGTGGTCAAGGGCCAGACCTATGCGTTGGGACATGGACTCGACCTATGTGAAGAACCCGCCCTATTTCGACGGCATGACGCTCAACGCCGCGCGCCGGTCGACCGACATCAAGGGCGCGCGCATGCTGGCGCTGTTCGGCGATTCCATCACCACCGACCACATCTCGCCCGCCGGCAACATCAAGAAGCGACGGCGCCGGCCGGCATATATCTGATCGAACATCGGTGTCGAATTCAGCCGATTTCAATTCCTATGGCTCGCGCCGCGGCAATGACGAAGTGATGGAGCGCGGCACCTTCGCCAATATCCGCATCAGGAACGAGATGATGGGCGGCAAGCGAAGGCGGCAACACCATCTATTATTCCGACAAGCAGCCGTCGGGCGAGGAAATGTCCATCTTCGACGCGGCCATGCGCTACAAGACGATGGCGTGCCGGTACGGTGGTGATCGGCGGCAAGGAATATGGCACCGGTTCGTCGCGCGACTGGGCGGCGAAAGGCCCGAAGCTGCTGGGCGTGCGCGCCGTGATCACCGAAAGCTTCGAGCGCATCCACCGCTCCAACCTGATCGGCATGGGCGTGGCGCCCTTCTGTTCGAAGCGGGCAAGACGCGCAACGATTACGGCTTGACCGGCCGCGAAGTGATCGACATTCCCGGCCTCTCCGGCAAGCTCAAGCCCGCGCATGAAGGTGACTGGCGACGATCCACTATCCCGACGGCAGGACCGGCGAACTGCCGCTCCACTTGATGATCCTCACCGCCGACGAAGTAGGCTATTTCGAGAATGGCGGGATATTGCAGTATGTGCTGAGAAATTTGATGGCGGCGTAGGCTGTTTCATTCGCGCATCACAATGGTCGCGCGGTTTCTCGCGATTCTAGGGAAATGCGGCGGATAATGTCGCCGCATTAGGATTTTGGCAGGTTCGCCGATTTTGGGTTTGCCGCAATTGCGGCCATCTCAGATGGCTGGGCATCCATATGCGTATCGGTAGCTATGAACATTGGCCGAGCCGATCTTTCGACCGTGCATACCTCCAGAAAAAGAGATCAGCACATTGCGCGGGCCGCTTTTTGTCACGGCGACTGATGGTCTATCGCTATGTCGCTGTAAGGTGTGGCCGGGTGGATCGTTCGGTCGCAGTGGTGAGGACGCGATCGGTCAAAAAATTCCCCATACATACAACATGCATTTTATGTAAAATGCTGTGTGGCCTTCCAGCCGTGGCTCAGATGAGCTGGTGGCCTCCGATGGACCTGGTCGAATTGTGTCGTTTGTACCCATGCCTTCAACCTCAAGTAGGGATTGGAAAATTGCTAGCCTTTCAGGGTCCGGCCAGCGATATGAAATTGCTCCCCTGGAAGTGACTGGAGGCTCGGGGGCAGCGGCTTTATGGTCCGGCACATGATGTTGAGAACGGTTTTGGGGACGGCGCTGGCGGCGGGCGTTTTTCTATCCCTGGGTGTTTCATCGGGTGCAAGCGCGGGCGATGGCATCCGTCCCGTTGTGGTCGAGCTTTACACCAGCCAGGGCTGCAGTTCGTGCCCTCCTGCCGATGCACTTCTGGGCCAGCTCACCCAGCGCCCAGATTTGCTGGCTGTCAGCCTGCCCATCACCTATTGGGATATGTTGGGCTGGAAGGACACGTTGGCCAGCCCCGCCAACACCGCGCGCCAGAAAGCTTATTCGCAGATGATGGGCCATGGCGGCATCTACACACCGCAGATCATTGTTGACGGCCTAACTGATGTGGTCGGCAGCCGCGACGCCCAGGTGAAAGCCGCCATCGCCGCACGCGAAGCTGACATGAGTGCGGTGTCCGTCCTGCTGAAGCCGGACGCACACCAAGTGCATGTCTTGATTGGCGCCGGCAAGCCGACCGATGCCACTGTGTGGGTATTCCACATCCTAACGACGGCCACAGTGAACATCGGCAAGGGCGAAAACGAGGGGCGCACCATGACCTATCGCAATGTGGTGCGTGATCTGAAGCCCGTGGGCAGCTGGAAGGGCCAGACTTTGGCGCTCGATCTGCCGCGCCACGATCCCGCCGATCCACCGCACGATGCGATGGCCGTGGTGGTGCAGCAAGGTGGCTATGGCCGCGTCATCGGGGCTGCTTTTATCGCGCGCCCCAGCTATTCCGCCCAGTGGTGATTTCGCATTATTGTTTTGGACATGGCGCTTTTCTTCGACACGCAATGGTTCGACGGGCGTTTGGCCGCGCTGGGCCTGAGCCGCGCTGACATCGCTCATGCGCTTGGGCTCACGTCCGAACAGCTCGACGAGATGTGGAAGGATCAGCGCGAATTGTCGGTGAGAGACGTCCGCCTTCTCGCCGCGCTGTTGTGCACCGACATAAAAGAGATTTCCGAACGCGCAGGCATCGCCACCCCCGTCCCGCGCACAACGCTCGACTTGAACGAACTTGCGCGCAGGCTCGACACGCTGGTCGAACGCTTAGCCCGCCTTGAACACTCTGTCGAAGACATCAAAAAGCTGCTGCTGTGCCGGGATTAAGAAAGCCGGTTGTTGATGCGGGTCCTTGAGGGAAAGATCGGACCTTTGGGAGCGCAGCGAAGAAAGCTTCGCGTGGGGGACAGAATTTAGGCCGCAGTTGCCAATCCGGACCGCGTTCAAACGCTGTCGCTATGAATTTTTTCGAGTTCCCCACAACGGAGAGGCAAAAAAGGAGCTTATGCGAACCGAAAAGGTCGCCGATTAAGCACGCCTGTCGACGATCAACGCCACGGGCGCCTGGTCCTCGCGATAACCCGCATCTGCTGCGACATCTGCGTGGGCCAGTACTTGACCGATGATCTGCGCAACAAAAGGTGCGCGCAAACGCGGTCCGTACCAGAGCGGTGCAATCTGCAGTGTTTCATGCCGGCACAGGAGCGCCCGCGACCCCAATGCAGCCCTTTGTCCGCTGGGAACGTCGCCTCCGTCATATTTACCATGCGATCCCCTGCAATTGGGGCTTTTCTCCACGCGGCGCGTGCCTGTTCCGGCGGCAGTGGAGGTGCTGCGCGGCAATTCCGGTAATGCGCCGATCTGCGTCATAACCGGTTGTTAGGCAAAGACCGCGCCTAACCGCGCTTAGGCCGTATTTGCCTCAACAGTTACGGGTTTTTTAAGGCCCCCCCGCCATCATCATCGCAAAGCCGGAAAACCGGCAACAGATGGTGGTCAAGGTGCTCAGCGAAACGCGTGCTTTAAGGCCGGCGGGCGACGTCCGGTCTCTGTCTCAGCGTCACGATGTCGAACGGTTGCGCTTGGCGTTGGCGGGCGCCCGCGCGGTGACCTTCGACTGGACTATCGCTGACGATTTCATCGTGTGGGATGGGGCTGTCGACATCCTGTCGCTGCATCCCGACCCCGACCGCCTCAAACTGGGCGAGGCATTTCGCGGCTGGATGAATCCTGAAGGCCGCCAGAAACTTGCAGCCATCATCGAAACCGCTAGCGCTGGCGACAACACCTTCGATCTCGATTTCGAAGCCGCGTCCGCGATGGGCTCGGTCTGGTTCATCATGCGCGGCGTGCGCATGGCTGATTCACAGGGGCGCGCCGAGCGCCTGACAGGCTCGATGAGAGTTATCACCGAAGAAAAACGCTCGATGCAGCGTCTGGTCTATCTCGCCACCCGCGACGAGCTGACGGGACATCTCAATCGCAACGCGCTGCGCGAAGAACTGGCACAAGCCATTGAAGCCGCGCGCGCCGAAACCCGCGCTTGCGCCTTTCTCGTGGCCTCGATCGACCGTCTGGCGATGATCAATGACGCCTATGGTTTCGACGCCGCCGACGAAGTGATCGTGGCCGTGGGCGAACGCCTCGCGCGCTCGCTGCGCGGCAGCGACATCATCGGCCGCATCGCCGGCAACAAGCTCGGCGTCATCCTTGCCAATTGCAGCGAGCGGGAGATCGCGCTCGTTGCTGATCGCCTGCGCGCCATTGTGCGTGACCAAGTCATTGACACGCGCTCCGGCATGGTATCGGCCACGATCTCGGTAGGCGCCGTGTGGCTGCCCTCAGGCGCCTCCTCCAGCCAGGAAGCGATGCTGCGCGCCGAAGAAGCGCTGGACCGCGCCCGCGCCTCGGGCCGCGACGGCTTTGCACGTCTACGCAAAGTCCCCGCAGCGCGAAACCGCGCGCCTGCGCCTGATGGCGATCGCCGACGAGGTTGTGGCCGCGCTCAAGGAAAACCGCCTCACCTTTGCCTATCAGCCCATCATCGAGCGCGCAGTCGCAAAAGCCCGTCCATTACGAATGCCTGCTGCGCATGCTCAAGCCAGATGGCTCGGTCGCCACTGCGGGCCATTTCGTTCCCGCGGCCGAGCAGTTGGGCCTGGTGCGTCTTGTCGACCGCCACGCGCTCGAAATGACCGTAGCCCAGCTCCACGCCCATCCCGAGATCACGCTGGCCGTAAATGTCTCGGGCACCACGGCGGGCGATCCGTCATGGCTGCAATCCTTCATCCACTATGTGCGCGCGAACAACGCGGTCGCCAGCCGCATCATCGTGGAGCTGACCGAAACCGCGGCGCTGCATCATTTCGAGGAAAACGCCCGCTTCGTCTCGCAACTGCGCGAGATGGGCTGCCGCGTGGCGATCGACGATTTCGGCGCCGGCTACACCTCGTTCCGCAATCTGCAGATGCTGCGTGTCGATACCGTCAAGATCGACGGCTCCTATGTGCGCGGTCTCAGCGGTTCATCCGGAAAACCAGATCTTCGTGCGCACGCTGGTGGATCTCGCCAAGAATTTCGATCTGAAGACCGTGGCCGAATGGGTGGGTTCGGACGAGGACGCCGCACTGCTCGAAAGCTTCGGCGTGGATTATTTCCAGGGCTTCCATTTCGGCGAGCCGCTGCTCAAGCCGGAATGGATGACGAAATAGGTAGGCGAATCCAAAAATCTTCGCTTACACCGTTGCCCTATAGCGCGCAAAAGTATTGCGGGACGTTGTTGCAGCCCATAGCGCGGGTTCTTTGGTCAGAGGCAGCCAAAATTAAACAGACAGTTACTTCCGCTCCCTGGCAAGTTCCGCCAATTGTCGCCGCATCGCTTCCATTTCGTTCTTAAGTTCGGCGATGTCTTCGGAAGGCTTCGGTTTGGCGTCTGGCGAGGGACCGCCATTGGCGCGGGCGGGGTCTTCGGTCTTTGGCGCGCCGCCAGGCATACCAGTGAAAGGCGTGAACATCTTCATCGCGCGTTCGAACATGGCAAGGTTCTGGCGCGTCAGAGTTTCGATCGTCTTGGTGCCGCCGCCAAAGGCTTCGGCGATGCGGTCCCTCATAGCTTCCTGGTTCTTGGTGAAGCTTTCCATGGTCATGTCGAGATAGCCGGGCACGAATGCCTGCAGACTGTCGCCATAGAACCGGATCAGCTGGCGCAGGAACTTGATCGGCAGCAGGTTCTGCCCCTTGGCTTCTTCCTCGAAGATGATCTGGGTCAGCACCGAGCGCGTGATGTCTTCGCCGGTGCGCGCATCGCGCACTTCGAACTCGGTTCCGTCCTTCACCATCTGCGCCAGATGGTCGAGCGTCACATAGCTCGACGTCTGCGTGTTGTAGAGCCGCCGGTTGGCGTATTTCTTGATGATAACCGGACCTTCGCTTTGGTTGATCTTCTGCCACATCCCACCCTAATGAACGCTTTGGCGGCCAATTGACCGCAATCCCCGATACCTAGCTCACACCACAACCCTCACCTGTCCAGCGCCATTTTGAGCAGTCGCAACCAAACCTTGACGCTGGGCCTTCCGGTAAGCCATTGAAGAAACAGCGCGATTTCGCCGCAGTTTACCTATGCTCGCATTCGCGGCATTTTGGCGGCGGCGCAACAAAGCCCAAGGCATGGGAGGATTTTATGGAAGAAGTGGTCATCGTTGCGGCCGCGCGGACGCCGGTGGGCTCGTTCAACGGCGCCTTCGCCAATGTCCCCGCCCATGATCTCGGCAAGGCGGTCATCGCGCCGCGCTGAAGCGCGCCGATGTCGCGCCGAAGGATGTTTCCGAAGTGATCCTCGGCCAGATTCTGACGGCGGCGCAGGGACAGAACCCGGCGCGCCAGGCCTCCATCAATGCCGGCATCCCGGTCGAAACACCTGCCTGGATCATCAACCAGCTTTGCGGCTCTGGCCTTCGCGCGGTGGCGCTCGGCTACCAGCAAATCGTCAATGGCGATGCGAGCATCGTTGTGGCCGGCGGCCAGGAATCCATGAGCCAAGCCACCCATGCCGCTTATCTGCGCGCGGGCACCAAGATGGGCGATCTGAGCTTCATCGACACGATGATCAAGGACGGATTGTGGGATGCCTTCAACGGCTATCACATGGGCGTCACGGCGGAGAATGTCGCGCGCGAATGGCAGATCACCCGCGAACAGCAGGACAATTTCGCCGTCGCCTCGCAGAACAAGGCTGAAGCCGCGCGCAAATCCGGCCGCTTCAAGGACGAGATCGCGCCTGTCACCGTGAAGGAACGCAAGGGCGAACGCGTAGTCGATACCGACGAATATATCCGCGACGGCGCCACGTATGAATTGGTTTGCGGTCTCAAGCCCGCTTTCCAGAAGGACGGCACGGTGACGGCCGCCAATGCGACGGGCATCAATGACGGCGCAGCCGCCGTTGTGCTGATGACGGCGAAGGAAGCCAAGGCGCGGGGACTGAAGCCGCTGGCCCGATCAAGTCATGGGCCAGGTTGGCGTCGATCCGAAGGTGATGGGTTCTGGCCCGATCCCGGCTTCGCGCGCCGCCTTGAAGAAAGCGGGCTGGAGCGCCAGCGATCTCGACCTTGTCGAAGCCAACGAGGCGTTCGCGGCGCAGGCCTGCGCCGTCAACAAGGACATGGGCTGGGACCAGTCCAAGGTGAACGTCAATGGCGGCGCCATCGCCATCGGCCATCCGATCGGCGCGTCGGGCGCGCGCGTGCTCGTAACCTTGCTGTACGAAATGCAGAAGCGCGACGCGCACAAGGGCCTTGCCACGCTGTGTATTGGCGGCGGCATGGGCATTGCGATGTGCGTCGAACGATAAGCGGACAACAGGGGAAGGGGTAGGGCATGTCGAAAGTTGCACTGGTCACGGGCGGTACGCGGGGCATCGGCGCGGCGATTTCTGTCGGGCTCAAGAATGCGGGCTACAAAGTCGCCGCCAATTACGGCGGCAATGATGAAGCTGCCAATAAGTTTAAGGAAGAAACCGGCATTGCCGTGTTCAAATGGGATGTCGGCAATTTCGAAGCCTGTGCAGCGGGCATCAAGGACGTCGAGGGTGCGCTCGGCGCCATCAGTGTACTGGTAAACAATGCCGGCATCACGCGTGACGCTATGCTGCACAAGATGACGCCGCAGCAATGGCGTCAGGTGGTCGACGTCAATCTCGACTCGATGTTCAACATGTGCCGCAACGTGATCGACGGGATGCGTGAGCGCAATTTCGGCCGTATCGTGAACATCTCCTCCATCAACGGCCAGAAAGGCCAAATGGGTCAGACCAATTATTCCGCCGCCAAGGCCGGCATCATCGGTTTCACCAAGGCACTGGCGCAGGAAACAGCCAAGAAGGGCATCACCGTCAACGTGATCTGCCCAGGCTATATCGACACCGAAATGGTGATGGCTGTGCCAGAGAAGGTGCTGGAAAGCATCATCGCCACGATCCCTGTCGGCCGCCTGGGCAAGGCCGTGGAGATCGCCAAGATGACCCTGTTTCTGGCGGGCGACGACGCCGCCTTCATCACCGGCGCCACCATGACGGTGAACGGCGCGCAATATATCGCGGGATAAGTTGGCTTCGCCCGCGCTCGCAAGCATCGACGCGGCTGGCCTTGCGTGCGTGCGCGGATCGCGCGCGCTGTTCCGCGATCTGAGTTTTCGGGCAGAGGCGGGAAGGGTTCTCGTGATCGAGGGCCCGAACGGTTCGGGCAAAACCTCGCTGCTGCGGCTGATCGCAGGGTTTCTTGCCCCCGCTGAGGGCAAGATCGTCTTGTGCGCGAACGGTGTGGAAATCAGCGACGGCGAAGAACGCGGAAAATTCGTGGGCTGGTTCGGTCATCAGGACGGTTTGAAGTCGCAACTCACGGCGCGCGAAAATCTTTCCTTTTTTACGCAGCTCTATAGCGGGGACAGCGATGTAGATGCCGCGCTCCGATGGGCCGGACTTTCGCGTGCTGCCGATTTCCCCGTGCAATGTCTTTCAGCCGGACAGAAAAAACGCCTCGCGCTTGCCAGATTGAAACTCAGCGGTCGCCCGCTGTGGCTGCTCGACGAACCGTTCGCAGCGTTGGATGCCGGCGGCAAAAAGCTTGTCGAAGATTTGATCTCCGCGCATTGCACGTCTGGCGGCATTGCTGTTGTCGCCACGCACGAAACGCTTTCGTCGGACGCCTCGAAATTAAGTCTCGGACAAAACCAGTGACGTGTGCCTCCATTCTTTTGCTCCCATCGTTGCGGGGAAAGGAGATCGCCGCAGACCTTCATCCATCGCGGCGTTGGGCCCCTCTCGTGCAAGCGCAGGAGAAAAACAAGAAGGTGCACTTGCCATGAACCCGCTTCTGCTCCGCGACATCCGCTTGTCCTTCCGCGCAGGCGGGGGCGCCATGCTGGCGCTGGCGTTCTTCGCAAGTGTGGCCGCGCTCGTCCCGCTGGGCATCGGGCCTGATCTCAAATCTGCTTGCGCGCATCGCCGGTGGTGTGTTGTGGATCGCCGCTGCGTTGGCGGTCCTTCTTTCGCTCGACCGTTTGTTCCAATCCGATTTCGAAGATGGTTCGCTCGATCTCATGGCCTTGTCGCCGCTGCTCGCTCGAAGCAACGGTCATTTGCGAAGATCGCCGCGCACTGGCTCACGACAGGTTTTGCCGCTCACCGCGCTGTCGCCCCTGCTCGGGCTTCTGTTCGGCTTGCCTGCGCAAGCCTACCCAGCGCTGGTGCTCTCGCTCCTCATCGGCACCCCTGCGATCAGTGCCATCGGCGCCATCGGCGCGAGCCTCACCCTGTCCATTCGGCGCGGCGGACTGATCCTACCGCTGATCGTGCTTGCCGTTGCTCGCACCCGCCGTCATTTTCGGAGCGGCAAGTGTGCTTGCCGCTCTTGATGTCATGTCCAATGGCGCGCTCGGGCTTTTGGCGGCGTTTTCGCTGGTATCTGTGTTGTTGGCGCCATTTGCATGCGCGGCCGGTGTGCGGCTCAATCTCGCAGGATGAGCGCCATGCTTGCCGCCTTGCCAGCGAACGCCTAGAGCCCGCCCATGCTCCGTTACGCCAACCCCAAACGGTTCATGGATTTGAGCGGTCACGTCCTGCCGTGGTTGGGAACCGGGGCGGCGATCTTGCTGGGTTTCGGTCTTTATCTCGGCTTCGCAGCACCCCCCGATTACCAGCAGGGCGACACGGTCAAGATCATGTTCGTCCATGTCCCCGCGGCGTGGGTGGCGATGATGACCTATGGGCTGATAGCGCTGTGCGCCGCCATCGGCCTTATCAACCGCCATCCGCTGGCCGATGCCGCCGCGAAGGCCGCGGCTCCGCTGGGCGCGTTGTTCACCGCTCTGGCCCTCATCACGGGCTCGCTGTGGGGCAAGCCGATGTGGGGCGCGTGGTGGGTGTGGGACGGGCGGCTGACTTCGTTCCTGATCCTGCTCTTTCTCTATCTGGGCTACATCGCGCTTTGGAATGCGATCGAGGATGAAACGCGCGCCGCCCGCGCCAGCTGCGATCTTGGCGCTGGTGGGCGCGGTGAACCTTCCGATCATCGAGTTCTCGGTTCGAGTGGTGGACGACGCTTGCACCAGGGCGAAAGCATCCTGCGCCCAGGCGGCCCGACGATCTCGGCGGTTTTTCTGTGGCCGCTATTCGCGATGGCGCTGGGCTACACGCTGTTGTTCTTCACCCTCTGGATCGTCCGTATCAGGACCGAAATCCTGAACCGGCGCGCCCGCAACGCTGCATGCAGGGGGTCGCGTGAGCGGCTTCTTCGCCATGGGCGGTTATGCCGCCTTCGTCTGGCCCGCTTATGGTGTCAGTGCGCTCGGCATCATCGCCGCCGTGGTTTTGTGCTGGCACAGCTATGCCGATGCAAAGGCGCGTTTGGCCAGGCTCGAAAAGAACGCGCCATGAAGCGCCTGATCTACATTCTGCCGGTCCTCGCGTTCGCTGGTGCTGGCAGCCATTCTTTTCTATCAACTGTCGCAGCCCAAACCGCCCGACGAGCTTCCCTCCGCGCTGATCGGCAAGCCCGCGCCGTCGCGCAACCTGCCCGCGCTGGATGCCCAGACCCGGGGCTTTCGATCCGCGTGACTTCGCCACTGGCCACGTCACGGTGGTCAATATCTTCGCCTCCTGGTGCGCGCCCTGCCGCGCGGAAGCGCCTGCGCTGGCGCAGCTTTCCACCGACAAGGACGTGCGCCTGTTATGGTCTGGTTTATCAAGGACAATCCCCAAACCGCGCGCGCCTTTCTCGACGAAATCGGCAATCCTTTCGCGCGCATCGCGTCGATGCAGACGGACGTGCCGGCATCGAATGGGGCGTCTATGGCGTGCCCGAGACCTTCGTCATCGATGGACGCGGCATCGTGCGTGCGCGCATCGTCGGTGCGTTGACCGACGGCGACAAATACACACGCGAGCTCCTGCCCGCGATCGCCGCCGCCAAGTCATGATCTTCAGAGTTTGGTAAACTTTGTCTGAACAAATGGCGCAATGCAGATCAGCTCCGCCAGTCTTCTGGCCACGCAACAGCAGTCACAAACGCAGCCAAAGCCGCGTGCAAGTGCATTCGGCGCGCATCTAAACGCACCGAGCACGAAGTCGGTAGAGACAGCCCCTGCCACATTCGAGCCCACGATTTTGCCAAGACCGAAGCCCCGCAAACGTCCGCTGCAGGCGCTCAAACCCCAGTGCAGCCGTTCCGCCAGCCCGGATCAACTCTCGATATTCGCGTGTGATTTTAAGGATTTAGCGGGAGCGGCGACGAACCTTGCGGCGGGGTCGTGCCTCCGCGCTCTGTTCCAGAAGATAGGCGGCTTCCGCAATCGTCGCCAACGATTTCACGAATCTTACGCGCTCGCCGGCGGGCAGGGCGTCAAGCAATGCGCGTTCGGCGCGGTCCGATGCGGTGCGTGCGCTGCGCAATGCCTTGCGCCCGGCCTGCGTGATCGCCACCGCGTTCGCACGCGCATCTTCCTCGGTGCGTTCGCGCGAGATCAAATCGCGCTCCAGCATCCGGCGCACCATCTCCGCCAATGTCGAACGGTCTATGCCCGTCATCTCTACGAGCGCGGTCTGGCTTACGCCGTCGTTGTGTTCGAGGGCGGCCAGCACCGTGAATTGCTGCTTGGTCAATTCGTGGGCTTCGCGCGCGTACAGCTCGCCATAATATTGCTGGCATCGGCGGATCAGATGCGATGGTGCTTCTGCCAGTTCGAACCCCCCGTTCGTCCTGCGCGGACCCTTAGACGTCATTGAACCACCCCTAGCCGTCGAGCCTTCGAGAAAATCTACTCCCGCGCTCGCCTTCGTTTTTCCTGCCGATGAAAGAGACACGTCCCGCATCAAGCCGGGCTGACGAAGCCGCACTCGCGCGAGGCCCACGAAACTTTAGACAAACGTCGTGTGCGCGACAACCGTTTCCAGGCGCCTGTCGCAATGAATTTTTTTCCGCTTCCTCTGACCCGCCGCATCCGGCAAATTTAACGAATGGCGCAGGACGAACTTGCATCTATTCCCGGTCAGCTCGGTCCTGGTGTGGGCCCGCATTTTGTGCGCCGTATTCCCGACGGCGATACGATGGAACGCGACGTTTGTGGCCATTGCGGCCATATTTCCTATGCCAACCCCAAAATCGTGGTGGGATCAGTGGTGGTGCATGAAAACCGCATCCTGTTGTGTCGCCGCGCCATCGAACCACGAAAGAACTACTGGACTTTGCCCGCCGGCTATCTCGAAGAGCATGAATCTCCCGAACAGGGCGCGCGCCGCGAAGCGCGGAAGAGGCGTGTGCGGACATTTCGCTCGACCTGCTGCTCGCCGTCTATAGCATCCCGCGTATCAGCCAGGTGCAGCTGATGTACCGCGCGACGCTTGGCATCGCTGGAATTTGCCGCAGGCCCCGAAAGCCTGGAGGTGCGGCTTTTTGACTGGGACGATATTCCGTGGACGGAGCTTGCATTCCCCAGCGCACGCTGGGCGCTGGAGCACTATCGTCAGTCCAAGGATTAAACCGCCTTTGCGCCATTCGTCAATCCGCCCGACGAAACGGGTAACACGCGTTAAAACGTTGCTAGGCGCGGTATTTTGTGGCGGCCCGGCAACGCGCCAAGATCAATTTTCTTCTGGTGCACCTGGTACTTTTGGATCAACGGTGTCTGCGCGAGCGCGAACAGGAAGATCAGCGGGATGATTCCCCACACTTTGAAATTCACCCAGATCGTCAGTGGAGAAATTCCGCCAGATGATCTCGTTGAGCGACGGCAAGCACAAAGCGAAAATACCCCAGCGCCAGGTCAGCTTGCGCCAGCCCTCATCGGTCAGTTCGAACGCTTGCGCGAAAACATATTTGATGAACAGCCGATTGAATGCCAGGCCGCCCAGCAGCACCGCGCCGAAGAAGGCATAGAGCACGGTCGGCTTCATCTTGATGAAAATCTCGTTCTTCAGATAGAGCGTCAGCCCGCCGAAGATCAGCACCAGCACCGCTGTGAACAGCGGCATGGGCGAAAGTTTGCGCTCGATCATATAGCCGATGGCCAGCGAGGCGACGATCGCCGCCATGAAGACGGCGGTCGCGACGAAAATGTTGCGAAAGCTTGAACGCCGCGAAGAAAATCAGCAGCGGCCCCAGATCCAGCGCCAGCCGCCGCAATTGCGAGAACCCGATACCTTCGAATTCATGACGCCCCCGTCAGCGCCTTGGCGAAAGTCCTGCCGCCATCGAAGGGTTGCAGATCGTCCTCGCCTTCGCCCACGCCGATGAAATGCACCGGCAGGCCGAACCTTGCCGCCAGCGCCACCAGAATGCCGCCCTTGGCGGTGCCGTCCAGCTTGGTCATGACCAGGCCGGTCAGCGGCACGACGGCCTTGAACGCCTCCACCTGCGACATCGCATTCTGGCCGGTGGTGGCGTCCAGCACCAGCAGCACGGCATGGGGCGCGCGTCGGATCGAGCTTCTTGATCACCCGGGCGATCTTTTCCAGTTCCGCCATCAGCCCGGCCTTGTTCTGCAAGCCGCCCCGCGGTGTCGATCAGCAGGACATCGGCCTTTGTGGCCCGCGCCCGCGCCAGCGCCTCAAAGGCAAGCCCCGCCGCATCGGCGCCTGCGCCGCGCGCAATGACTTCGGCGCCTGTGCGCTGTCCCCAGACCTGCAGCTGCTCGATGGCGGCGGCGCGGAACGTGTCGCCCGCCGCCAGTACGACCTTCAGCCCTTGCCCGGTCAGCCGCTTGGCGAGCTTGCCGATGGTGGTGGTCTTGCCGGTGCCGTTGACGCCCGCCACCAGGATCACGAAGGGCTTTTTGTCGACTGTCGATATCAAGCGGCTTCTGGACCGGCGTAAGAAGCTTGGTGATTTCGCCTGCGAGAATGCGATTTGATCTCATCTTCCGAGATTTCGGTGTCATAGCGCCCCTTGCCGACGGCGGCTGCAAGTTGCGAGGCCTGTGCGGTCCCCATGTCGGCGCGGATCAGCGCTTCTTCCAGTTCGCTCAAGGTCGCGGCATCGAGCTTTTTCTTGGTGAAGATGCCGGTGAGGCTTTCGCCGAGTGCCGCCGTGCGTTTTCGAAAGCCCGTCTTTCAGCCGCTCGAAGAAGGTCGGCGGCGGCGGTGCCTGACCGAAGGTCTTCATCATTGCAGCAGTTCGGCCATCAGTGAGGTTGCGTTGCGCTCCTGAAATGCGCGCCCGCACGATCGTGCCGGATTGCGCATCGCCGTCGAAATGGCGCAGGCGCGAAACAGGGCGTGCGGCCGATGCCGGCTTTTCCACCAGCAACATCTGCTCGCTGCCGACCAGCGCTCCCATGCCGCGCCGCCAGCGCCGCCTCGCCTCTGGCGCGCAGCCGCGCGGCGCGTTCCTTCACCAGTGGCTTGCGGCAACTGCGGCATGCGCGCGGCCGGCGTGCCTTTGCGCGGGCTGAACGGGAACACATGCAGGATACGAAAGCCCGGCATCGTCCACCAGGCGCAAGCGTGTTCTCGAACATCGCCTCGGTTTCGGTGGGAAAGCCCGCGATCAGATCGGCGCCGAAGGCGGCTTCGGGCCGCAGGCGCGCGCACCGTCTTCGCAGAAACGCGATCGTGTCGGCGCGGGAATGGCGGCGCTTCATGCGCTTGAGGATCATGTCGTCGCCCGACTGCACCGAAAGATGGAAATGCGGCATCAGCCGCTCTTCTTCCGCGATGGCGCGCATCAGCTCGTCGTCGGCCTCGATGGAATCGATGGAGGAAAGCCGCAGCCGCTTCAGTTCCGGCACCAGCTTCAGCATCTTGCGCACCAGCTGCGCCCAGCGTCGGCGCGCCCGGCAGATCGGCGCCATAGGAGGTCAGATCCACGCCGGTCAGCACGATCTCGGGAAAGCCGTTCTCCGCCAGCCGCCGCGCTTCTTCGACCACCGCGCCCATCGGCACGCTGCGCGAATTTCCGCGGCCATAGGGAATGATGCAGAAGGTGCAGCGATGGTCGCAGCCATTCTGCACCTGCAGGAAGGCGCGCGCGCGGCCCTCGAAACTGTCGACCAATTGGGCCGCGGTCTCGCGCACGCCATGATGTCGTTGACGCGCACCCGTTCGGCGTTGCCGACTCGAAATCGGCATAGCTTTCGGCTTCGAGCTTCTCGCTATTGCCCAGCACGTGATCCACTTCGGGCATGGCCGCATAGGTTTCGGGCTCGGTCTGCGCCGCGCAGCCGGTGACGATGATGCGCGCTTCGGGATGTTCGCGCCGCGCCTTGCGGATCGCCTGGCGCGACTGGCGCACCGCCTCGGCCGTCACCGCGCAGGTGTTGAACACGATGGCGTCTTCGAGACCTGCTTCGCCCGCGCGGGCCCGGATCGCCTCGCTCTCATAGGCGTTCAGCCGGCAGCCGAAGGTGACGACCTCCAGCGCTCATGCCGTCCCCAGACAGCAAGATCGATTTCGCCGGAAGGCCAGCGTCGCGGGCCCGGTCATCAGCACATGTGCCGTCGCTTTCGCGCCATTCGATCTGCAAAGTGCCGCCATCGAGCACGACCTCGACTTTGCGTTCCGTCAAGCCCGCGCCGCGCCGCCGCAACGGCCATGGCGCAGGCGCCCGTGCCGCAGGCCTGTGTGATGCCGACGCCGCGTTCCCACACCCGCATGCGCAGCACGCTCGCGCGATTGCACGGTAACGAATTCGACATTGGTGCGCTCGGGAAACAGCGGATGGTTCTCGATCCGTGGCCCCAGCTTCGGCCACGGGCGCGTCTTCCGCATCGTCCACGAACAGATCACGCAATGCGGATTGCCCACCGAAACCGCCGAAGCCTCGATTGAAACCCCGTCCACCGCAAAACTGAAGCGGTTGGTATCGACCGCGCCCGCAAGCGGGATTTCGCGCCAGTCCAATCGCGGCGCGCCCATATCCACGGTCACCAGCCCGTCCGCCGCTTCGGTACAGACCAGCGGCCCGCCCTCTGTCTCGAGCTGGACTGGCGCCAGTGCCTTTTTCGTCCATCAGCAGCCGCGCCACGCAGCGCGCGGCATTGCCGCAGCTTTCCACCTCGCCGCCGTCGGCATTGTAGATACGCATGGCCGCATCGGCCCCGTTGGCGGCCGGCGCGATCACAATCACCTGATCGCAGCCGATGCCGAGCCTGCGGTCGGCAATGGCCCGCGCCAGCGTTCGCGTCGAGCGCAAGCTCCTGTTTGCGCGCGTCGAACACCACGAAATCATTGCCAAGGCCGTGCATTTTGAGAAACGCCGTCATGGCCGCCTTATAGGGGCAAGGGCCTGCCGCTGCTAGCGATGTAGTTGTCCTGGTGCCCAAAATCATCACCATTGTCGGGCTCGTCCTGGCCACCCAGCCGCGCACCCCGCGTCGGCGGGCGAAGGATTTCTCAATTACTCGGAGGCCCGCCATGGTGAAGGGACGTGAAATGTTGAGAAAAATGGGAACAATCGGGTTTGTCTTGGCGATATTTGGCCTTGGCGGCGCACAAGGAGCTTCGGTGGAACAGAACGATCCCTATCTCTGGCTGGAAGACGTTCACGGCGAAAAGCCGCTCGCCTGGGTCAGGGACCAGAACGCCCGCAGCTTCCAAGTGCTGCAGGCAGATCCGCGCTACCAGAAGAGACTATGACGAACATCCTGAAAGTGCTCGATGCGCAGGACCGCATTCCCTTCGGCATCGTTGACAGCAGGACTATGTCTTCAATTTCTGGCAGGACGCCGACCAATCCCAAAGGTATCTGGCGACGCACGACCATCGCCGATTACCAGACCGCGAACCCCAATGGGAGGTGCTGCTCGACATCGACAAGCTCGCGAAGGACGAGAGCACGAGAACTGGGTCTTCAAAGGCGCCGGCTGTACGCCCGATCTCAAGCGCTGCCTCATCGAGCTGTCGCCGCGGCGGCGGCGATGCGACGGTGGTGCGCGAATTCGATCTGCCGACGCTAGCGTTTCGTGAAAGATGGTTTCGCGCTCGCCGAAGCCAAATCCTCCGTCACCTATGTCGACGACGACACGGTTCTGTTCGCCACCGATTTCGGCAAGGGCTCGCTGACAACAACCGGCTATCCGCGCATCGTGAAAATGTGGAAGCGCGGCGAACCGATTGGCGATGCGAAAACCGTCTTCGAAGGCAAGCAGACCGATGTCGGTGTCGAGCTTGCCTCGTTTCAAGGCCCTGATGGCACGGTGGCGCTGATCCAGAACGCGCCGAGCTTCTTCGAGACCGAATATTACACGCTGCTGCCCGACGGCACCGCGATCAATATCCCGCTGCCGCTGTCGGCCAACGTGAAGGGTCTCACCAAGGGTCAGTTGATTGCGACCTTGCGGGAGGACTGGACGCAGCAGGAAGGCCAGACGCCCATCGCCAAGGGCTCCCTGATCGCGTTTCCGATCCGCACTTACCTGCGCACCCGCGTGTCCCCATTGGCGCAAGTGCTTTTCACGCCGGACGCGCGCAGTTCGATCGAAGAGGTCGCCGCCGGTCGCGACGCTGTCTATGCCGCGATCTTTCGATAATGTCATCGGCAGCGTGCACGCCTTTCGGCCGGACGGCGAAAGCTGGACCGATGCAGGCTCGATCTGCCCGATGGTGGCACAGCCGGCATCGTTTCAGCCAATGACTGGGCCGCGCAAGTTGAATTTAATTTCGAAAGTTTTCTTGCGCCGCCCACGCTCTATCACGACGACGGCAGCGACAAACCCAAAGCGATCAAATCATTGCCGGCGCGGTTTGATGCGAGCGGCCTGGTGACCGAACAGTTCGAAGCCACCTCAAAAGACGGCAAGCAAAATTCCTTATTTCGTGACGCGCCCGAAAGACGCGAAAGGCCCTCGCCCAACCGTGCTCTATGGCTATGGCGGTTTCGAAATCTCGATGACGCCGAGCTACTCCGCCAATTTCGGCATGCTGTGGCTGACGCAGGGCGGCATTTATGTTGTTGCCAACATCCGCGGCGGCGGCGAATTTGGTCCCGCCTGGCACGAGGCGGCGCTGACAACCAACCGCCAGAAAGCCTTCGACGATTTCGAGGCGGTGGCCGAAGACCTCGAAAAGCGCGGCCTTACCACGCCCAAACAGCTTGGCATCATGGGCGGCTCGAATGGCGGGCTGCTGGTGTCCGCCGTGATGACGCAGCGTCCTGATCTTTTCGGCGCCGTCGTCTGCCAGGTGCCGCTGATCGACATGATCCGCTACACCCATATCGGCGCGGGCGCCTCCTGGATCGCCGAATATGGCGATCCCGCCGATCCGAAGATGCGCGATTACATTCTTGCCTACTCGCCCTATCAGAACGTGAAGCGCGACCAGTGAAATATCCGCCGGTGCTGTTCGTCACCGCGACCAGCGACGACCGGGTAACACCCGTCCATGCACGCAAGATGGCGGCGAAGATGGAAGCCCAAGGCCATGACGTGCTGTTCTACGAAAACACCGAAGGCGGCCATGCGGCCGCCGCCGACCACCGCCAGGCCGCCGAAATGTGGGCGCTGTCGTTTGTCTATCTGGCGCAGAAACTGGGATTGAAATGAGGCGATGCATTTCCATCCCCCGGTTCGGGGAAATGCGCTAGACCAACTGCGGTTTGCATCAATGCAGAACAAGGCCATGCCAATGACCGATAACTCGCAGGAGCAGCTCGCAAATGCCGGTGGCGTGAATTCGAGAAAGTTCTTGCCCGTCAGTTCCACGCCGCGACCGCGCCAGATCGTCATGCCACAACCCGACAACTCACGCCTCGGCCAGGCCCAGATCTGAAACAAACAGGGTTCGAGGAGCAGGCCCGCACGCAGCGCGCACTGAAATCTGCGCAGCATAGCCCGTCGCGTTCGCACAGCGATTGTCAACAATCGAACAGCACTTGCTTCTTCGAGCCTGGTTTCTTGACGCCTAAGTGGTGGAAAGATTGTGCGATGGCGTCGGGCAAACCGGTCCTCAGACCAAGACAGGGCCCAGCAGCGGGGGGTTGCCGCGTTAATTTCGGCTGATGCGAACGGGTGAGCGGAAGGTTAAGGCCTCGGGACGTCTTGTGGTTTGACAGACGGCTCGCCCGCGCCTAAATCCGGGCCATCCGGAACGGTTGAACCCTTCCGGTCCTGGGCGCGGCCTAGGATCGCCCCCAGGCAGCGCAGGTGCGCCCCCTGGGGCTTTACGTGCTTTGGGAGTTACGATTGTTCGAAGTCCTTGCAATCCCGCCTGGGCGGCGTCTTCGACAAGCTGCGCGGCCGCGGCGCGCTGTCGCGAGGCCGATGTCGATGCCGCGCTGGGCGAAGTGCGCACCGCGCTGATCGACGCCGATGTGGCGCTGCCGGTCGTCAAGGATTTCATCGACAAGGTGCGCCCCCGCGCCATCGGCGAGAATGTCATCCGCTCGGTCACGCCCGGCCAGCAGGTCATCAAGATCGTCCATGACGCGCTGGTCGAAACGCTGGGCGCGGAAAACGCGGCACTCGATCTCGGCTGCGCCGCCCGCGCCGATCCTGATGGTCGGCCTGCAAGGCTCGGGCAAGACCACGACCTCGGCCAAGCTCGGCGCTGATGCTGCAGACGCGCGAAAAGAAGCGCGTGCTGATGGCCTCGCTCGACGTGCGCCGTCCCGCCGCGATGGAGCAGCTGAAGATTCTGGGCGAGCAGGCGGGCGTCGCCACGCTTCCCATCGTCGCCAACCAGATGCCGCTCGACATCGCGCGGCGCGCGCTGGCGTCGGCCAAGGTCGGCGGCTATGACGTGCTCATCCTCGACACCGCCGGCCGCCAGCACATCGACGAAGCGCTGATGGCGGAAGTCGCCGCAAGTGCGCGACGCCGTGAAGCCGCACGAAACGCTGCTGGTCGCCGACAGCCTGACCGGCCAGGACGCGGTCAACATCGCGAAATCCTTCAACGAGCGCGTGAAGCTTTCCGGCATCATCCTGACCCGCGCCGATGGCGATGCGCGCGGCGGCGCGGCGCTTTCGATGCGCACGGTCACCGGCGCGCCGATCAAATTCCTCGGCGCGGGCGAAAAGCTCGACGCGCTGGAAGCCTTCCATCCCGAGCGCGTCGCCGCGCCGCATCCTCGACATGGGCGATGTGGTCAGCCTGGTCGAAAAGGCCGCCGAGACGCTCGACAAGGAACAAAGCCGAGAAGCTCGCCGCGCAAGATGAAGAAGGGCGAGTTCGACATGAACGATCTCGCCGAACAACTGCGCCAGATGAAAAAGCTGGGCGGCATGAAGGGCGTGCTCGGCGATGCTGCCGGGCGTGGGCAAGGTGAAGGATCAGCTCGACGCAGCGGGCCTCGACGACAAGATGCTGACGCGCCAGGAAGCGATCATCCTGTCGATGACCAAGTAACGAGCGCACCAAGCCCGACGTCATCAACGGTTCGCGCCGCAAGCGCATCGCGGCAGGCGCGGGCGTCGAAGTCAGCGAAGTCAACAAGCTTCTCAAAATGCACCGCCAGATGGCGGACATGATGAAGAAAATGGGCAAGGGCGGGCGCAAATTGCCCGGCGGACTTTCGGGCCTCATGGGCGGTGGGATGCCGCCAGCTTCCGCCGGGCATGATGCCGGGACGAAAATAAACACACGGAAAAATTTCAAGATTCAACGGAAAGGAACGAACGACATGGCTTTGAAGATCAGTCTTGGCGCGCGGCGGCACGAAGAAGCGCCCGCATTACAACATCGTGATCGCGGATTTGCGCACGCCGCGCGACGGCCGCTTCATCGAGAAGATCGGCTTCTACAATCCGCTGCTGCCGAACGATCATGCCGACCGCCTGAAGCTCGATCTCGACAAGGCCAAGGCCTGGATCGCCAAAGGCGCCACCGCGACGGACCGCGTGCATCGTTTCCTCGCCGATGCGGGCGTGGTGAAGCCGCTCTCCAAGAACAACCCGGAAAAGGCCAAGCCGAAGAAGAAGGCGCAGGAACGCGCCGCGGCCGCCGCTTCCAGCGAAGCCAGCGCGTAAGGCCCCGCGCGATGTCTGCGCGCAGTCACCTATTCTCGTCATTGCCGGCCGAACGAAGCGCAAACGTCACGAAGAGAAGTGGACGCAGGCATCACCGCCTGAACGGCGTCTGCAACTGGGCTTTCGTCCTTCACAGCGCGCCCGTGGCGCGGGCTGTGAAGGACGGCGATGACAGATAGTGTTTCCTATGCCCCAAGACGTCCTTCTTGCCGCCATTATCGGCCCTCACGGATTGAAGGGCGAAGTGCGCGTGAAAACGTTCACAGCAGTACCAAATAATCTGGCCGCTTATGGCCCACTGCACACCAAAGACGGCCGAACGCTGACTGTTTCGGATGTACGCGCGGTCAAGCCCGACGAAGCGGTTGCGCGCTTTGTGGAAATCACCGATCGCGATGCCTCCGAAGCGTTGAAGGGCATCGAACTCTTCATCACGCGCGGCGCTTTACCCGCGGCCAACAACGAAGAGTTCTACCATGCCGATCTTGTGGGCCTGCGCGCCGAAGATACCGAAGGGCGCGCCCTCGGCGTTGTCATCGGCATTCACAACTTCGGCGCCAGTGATGTGATAGAAATCGCCCGCCACGACGGTGACATGGTATTGCTGCCCTTTACGCGCGAAGTCGTGCCCGTCATCGAGATCGAGGCAGGCCGCCTGGTCGTTGCCACCCCCGAAGGGGGCGAAGCCGACACGAAAGGATTTGTCGAATGAGCGAAATGACGTTTCGCAACGCGTGCAAGAAAGATCTGCCCACGCTGGTTGCGCTTCTCGCCGACGACGATATCGCCGAAGGCCGCGAGCAGGCCAGAGGCGACCTGCTGCCTGCCTATGCGGCGGCTTTCGATGAGATGTCGAAGAATCCTGATAACCGCGTTCTGATCGCTGAGATAGGCGGTGAAATCGCGGGCGCGCTGCAAATCGTCGTTGTGGCCGGCCTGTCGCGGCAGGGAGCCAAACGTGCCATCATCGAATCCGTGCGTGTCTCCTCGAAGCTGCGCGGCCAGAATGTCGGTACCGCACTGATGAAAGAAGCCATCGCGCAATCGCGCACAGCAGGCTGTAAACTCGTCCAGCTCACCTCCGACAAGCGGCGCACCCGCGCCCATCTCTTCTATCGCCGCCTTGGATTCGAACAGAGTCACGTTGGTTTCAAGCTGGATTTGTAAATTTCTTTGCCTGGTCCTTTGGAAGAAAGGCATGTTGTTTTTGTTTGGAATTGGCGAATAATTGGTGATGTGAATGACTTGGCGCGCGACCGTCCTCACGCTTTTTCCCGAAATGTTTCCGGGGCCATTGGGCGTGTCGCTCGCCGGCAAAGCGCGCGAGAAGAACCTCTGGTCGCTCGACGCGCGCGACATCCGCGAACACGGTCTTGGCAAACACCGTACGGTGGATGACACACCTGCGGGCGGTGGCCCTGGCATGGTGATGCGTGCCGATGTGGCGTGCGCCGCGCTTGACGCTGCGCGTTCCACGAACGACGCCCCGGCGATCTATCTCTCTCCGCGCGGACGGCCGTTGACGCAAGCGCGCGTGCGCGAACTGTCGGGTGGGCCGGGCATCGTGCTGCTCTGCGGCCGGTTCGAGGGCCTGGACCAGCGCGCTATCGACGCCCGCAACCTCGAAGAAATTTCCTTGGGTGACTTCGTGCTGGCCGGTGGCGAGATCGCTGCCATGGCCTTGATCGAGGCCGCAATCCGTCTGATCCCTGGTGTGTTAGGCGCTGAAGCCTCCGCTGTTGAGGAGAGCTTCGAAAACGGCCTCCTCGAATACCCCCATTTCACCCGCCCCCAAAGCTTTGAAGGTCGGGATATCCCGCAAATCTTAACATCCGGGAATCATTTGGAAATCTCAAAATGGCGGCGGGCGCAAGCGGAAGGGCTGACCAAGGCGCGACGTCCCCATCTTTGGGCCCTCTATGAAAAGTCAAAGGCCTAGGCTATAGGCCGCGCCTTCCTTATCAGCCGCCGCCGGAGACACGCCCATGAACCTGTTGAAGCAGCTCGAAGCCGAGCAGATGCAAGCCGTCCGCGGCGGCAGGGGCCTGCCCGAATTTCGTCCCGGTGACACGCTGAAGGTCAATGTGAAGGTCGTGGAGCAGAGCTACGACGAAAAGGCCAAGCAGACCAAGACGCGCGAGCGCCTGCAAGCGTTCGAAGGCGTGTGCATTGCGCGCCAAGGCGAAGGCCTGAACGAAAGTTTCACGGTGCGGAAAATCTCCTACGGCGAAGGCGTGGAGCGCGTGTTCCCGGTCTATAGCCCGCTGGTGGATTTGGTTGCTGTGGTCCGCAAAGGTAAAGTGCGCCGCGCGAAATTGTATTATCTGCGCGGTCGCCAGGGTAAATCGGCCCGCATCGCCGAACGCACGGATCGCGCCGAAGCGGCAGAGGCTTAAGTTCCGTTCACCATGGCCGGCCTTGATCCGGCCACCTTTGAGCGTGCGTTCCTGCGCGCAAATAAAGCTGATGGTGTTTGGGCCACACGCGAAAAATATCGGTTTCGACTACTTCCAAACATAACAGTCCTAAGTATTCTCCGCGCCCCCTGAAAAGGCGTGTGTGTTGTGACTCGCCACATCATCCCCGATGAAGTTCTTGCGCGCGAGGAAGTGCTCGCCGAAGCCCTGCCGCTTGTGCAAATCCCGGCAACGCCCTTTGCCTTCATTTGGCATCTCGTGCGCTCGCACTTTGCGTTCAAGATTGGCATATTGGTGACCTTGGCCACCATCGCAACCGCGATCGACGCCTTCGGTCCGCTTGGCGTCGCCCACCTGATCAATTCCATCGCCGCCGCGGTCAAGGATCATACTTCGTTCGAAAGCACCGCACTGCCTTGGATACTCGTGCTCGGCGCGATCTGGTTGTCGGCGGCCATTGTCTATCGCGGTTACGAGGCGGTCGACGTGGAAACGAGCCCGCGCATGCGCGCGCTCGCCCAGAAATATCTTTTTTCCTACATGCTGGGCCACAGCCCACGTTATTTTCAGGAAAACTTCGCGGGCAAGCTTGGTCAGAAGGTAAAGCAGGCAGGGCAGGCGACCGTTTCGATCCTGCAGATCGTCTGCTTCGAAATGGTACGCGTGACGGGCCTCATCCTCGTCGGCGGTGTACTGATGTTCGAGGCTCATGTTGCCTACGCCGTCATCCTCGCCGTCTGGACTGCGCTATATCTGGCCATCGTCATCAGTCTCGCAAAGCGCTGCGTGACGCTGTCCAAAGCCTTTTCCGATGAAGTGTCGACCTCGACTGGACGTCTGGTGGACGCTATCACCAACGCCGATCTTGTGCGCGCGTTTGCGAAGGCCGCTTACGAACGCCGTTTCCTCTCCTTCTTTCTCTTCGATGAGATGAACGCCTCGCGCCGTCTGCGCTGGTTCCTCATCAAGATGCGTACCTTCATGCAACTGGCGACGCTCGGCCTGTTGCTCGCGCTTGTCACGGTCGCAGCAAAGGACACGCTGTCGGGTTCGCTCTCGCCGGGCGCGTTCGCGATGATCTATCTGCTCGGCAACCAGATCGCGCGCAGCGTGCAGGAATTGTCGTTCCGGATGCTCGACTATTTCGAACAGTTGGGCACGCTGACCGAAGCCCTCGAACTCGTCAGTCAGCGCCATGAGATCGTCGATGCGCTCGATGCCAAACCGCTCGTCGTCACCGATGGCGCGATCAGCATTCAGCACATCGGTTTCGCCCACCCCGACGGGCAAATTGTGTTCGCCGACCTCTCGCTCGACATCAAGGCTGGAGAGAAGGTGGGCCTCGTCGGTCCGTCCGGCGCGGGCAAATCCACGCTTGTCAAGATGATGCGCCGCCAATACGAACCACAATCGGGCCGCATCCTGATCGACGATCAAGACATTTCGCTCGTCACCTGGGATTTACTGAACGAGGCAATTGCCGAAGTGCAGCAGACGCCAGGCGTTTTTCACCGCGCCGTGCGCGACAACATCCGTTACGCCCGGCCCAGCGCGGGTGAGGAAGAAGTGGTGCGCGCGGCCAACGATGCCCATGCCCACGAATTCATTTCGGCGCGCTCAACCGGCTACGGCACTATCGTAGGCGAGCAGGGCATCAAGCTGTCGGGCGGCGAGCGCCAGCGCGTTGCGATTGCGCGCGCGCTTGTAAAGGACGCAAAAATCCTCGTCTTGGATGAAGCCACGTCCTCGCTCGATTCCGAGTCGGAACACCTAATTCAGGAGGGCCTCTGGACCCTCATGCAGGGCCGTACCGTCATTGCCATCGCCCACCGTCTTTCGACGGTCGCGAGCATGGACCGCATCGTCTATCTGGAAGGCGGTCGTATCATCGAAGACGGCCCGCATCGCGAATTGCTAGTCAAAGGCGGGGCTTACGCGCGTCTGTGGAATCGCCAAATGGGCGGATTTATCGACGCCGCGTGAACCGGCCTCTGCGACTGATTGTCAAATAATCTACATATATAGGTGCTTTTCGGCACCTGTCCCCCTCGTACATTGATTGAAATGCAGTAAATTCAGCCATCTTTTGTGATTCGCCAACAGGAGCAACCAATGGCAAAAGCAGCCGCTGCAGCGCCGAAAGCCGCCGCGAAACCCAAAGCAGAAACGATGAGCACCCGCCAACTGGCAGCTCAGATTGCCGAAAAGCACGAGCTGACCAACAAGGCCGCGAACGCCATTATGGAAGACTTCGCCGCCATCATCACCAAGCAGCTCAAGAAGGGGATCCGTATCCGCCTGAATGGCTTGGGTATTCTTCAGGTGCGCAAACGCGCCGCCCGCATGGGCCGCAATCCGGCGACTGGCGAAGCGATTAAGATAAAGGCAAGCAAGAAAGTCGCTTTCCGTGCCGCCAAGGAACTGAAGACGGCTGTCTGATCGCCTTTCGATTTGAGAGTTGGCAACGGGCAGATACGGCAAACGTATCTGCCCGTTTGCTTTTGAGATTCACCTCGCCTCGTGAGGTGGGGCGGAGGTTTCAAAATACAGCAACGAAAGCTCCGGGCGGTGCCCGCTGCTCATGACAAGCGCCACCTCGCCCGACGCGCTCGCGTCGACTTCCTCACAAGGAGAGAGAAGGTAAATAAGGAGACGCCGCTTCAATCCGGTGGGCTGAACGAAACCTGCACTTTGTAATATTTGGTGGCCGCTACCTTATTGGCGAAGGTTTTGCCTTCGGGCCTGCGCTTGCTGCGTACGGTATAGGCAATGTCGATTTTCCGCCGCGGCTCGCCGCCGAATAGGACCTCCTCGACCAGCGTAACCCCGCGCTCGGTTTTCAGAATCCGCTTTTTCGCCATCGGACACCCCTAAGAACGCAAGAGGTGGAAATTCTAGCGCGCCAATGTTGCGGTGCAGCGTGACCAGATGGCGCATGGGCGGCGCGGCGCCGGCAGACTTGCAGCAGGGGGCCCCGCGCGCTACCTAGCCGCCGGCTTTACGAAAGGAACTCCCCATGCCCCGCAAGAAAATCGCGCTTATTGGTGGCGGACAGATCGGCGGAACTTTGGCCCATCTGATCGGTCTCAAAGAACTGGGCGACGTCGTCCTCTTCGACATCGTGGAGGGGCTGCCCCAGGGTAAGACGCTCGACATCGCCCAGGCCGGCCCCATCGAAGGCTTTGACGCCAGGCTCAAGGGCACGAACTCCTATGCCGACATCGCTGGCGCCGAAGTGGTGATCGTCACCGCCGGTGTGCCGCGCAAGCCCGGCATGAGCCGCGACGACCTGCTCGGCATCAATCTGAAAGTCATGTCCGCGGTGGGCGAAGGCATCAAGGCCCATGCACCCAACGCCTTCGTGGTCTGCATCACCAATCCGCTCGACGCGATGGTTTGGGCGTTGCGCCAATTCTCCGACCATCCTCATGAAAAGATCGTCGGCATGGCCGGGGTGCTCGACAGCGCGCGTTTTCGTCATTTCCTCGCCGAAGAGATAAACGTCAGCGTCGAAGATGTTTCAGCCTTCGTGCTTGGCGGCCATGGCGACACGATGGTACCGATGCCGCGTTTTTCCACGGTGGCCGGCATCCCACTTCCTGAACTGGTGAAGATGGGTTGGATCAAGCAGGATCGCCTTGATCAGATTGTTCAGCGCACGCGTGATGGCGGCGCCGAAATCGTTGGCCTGCTGAAGACGGGCTCTGCCTTCTATGCTCCCGCCACTGCCGGCATTGAAATGGCGCAATCCTATCTGCTCGACAAGAAGCGCGTGTTGCCCGTCGCGGCCTATGTTGATGGCGCCTACGGCATCAAGGGCCTTTATGTCGGCGTACCCGCTGTGATCGGCGAGAAGGGCGTGGAACGCATCGTCGAACTCGAACTGTCAGCCGAGGAAAAAGCTGCGCTAATGAAATCAGCCGAACTCGGTGAAGGGCCTGATCGACGCCTGCAAAAAGCTCGATCCTAGATTAGCTTGAGCAAACATACAGCATTTCAATCTGCCTTTGAGGGCGGGTCGAAAATGCCGAGGGCATTTTCGGGAAGTGGGTTCTCATTGCAGCAGGCTCCTTCCCGAAATCTTTTTTTCATTGGCATTCAAACGAAAATTCGAGCCACGCTCATGGGGGTGGCGGCGATTGCGCTTGTCGTGAGCGCATTGCTTTCCGCTTCGCTTGCCCGCGCCGATGACACCGCGACTCTCACCATCAAAATTGAACGTGTCTCGAAAAACCGCGGCAACATCCGTATCGCGCTCTATGATGGCGCCAATTGGGGCGGCACCACCGGTAAGCCTGCGGCGGGCGCTGTCGTGCCTGCGATCCCCGGCGAAACCGTGGTGACTCTGAACAACCTGCAACCCGGCGTCTACGCGATCAAGACGTTCCAGGATGAAAACAAAAACGGGAAGATGGATTTTGACTGGTTCGGAATCCCCACCGAACGCTTCGGTTTCTCCAATAATGCAAAGCCGCGCTTCGACCAACCGAACTTCGACCAGGCAAAATTCGAGGTCCATCCCGGCACGAACGAAACGACGATCACCTTGCGCTGGCTATTCTGAAGCTACTTGCGGGCTGGTTTCCATCAAACGGCCTTGCGGTGCTAGATTGTTCGCGACTTCAAAAGTCCATAGGGCATCTATGATTCCCGTTCTGGAAACTGAACGCCTCGTGCTGCGCGGCTGGAGCAACGACGATTTCGATGCGCTGGCTGAATTCATGGCCGACGCCGAGGTCATGAAATACTTGACCGGCCGGCCGATGACGCGCGGTGACGCATGGCGCAGCCTTGCCTCCACCGTTGGCCACTGGCATCTGCGCGGTTATGGATTGTGGGCGGTCGAACGCAAATCCGACCGCGCGCTGGTCGGCCGCGTGGGCCTTCTCAATCCTGAAGGCTGGCCGGCGCTCGAAGTGGGTTGGACGCTCGGCAAACCGTTCTGGGGTGCGGGCTACGCCACCGAAGCCGCCGCGGCCGCCATGCGCTACGGCTTCCTTACCCAGCCCGTCGGGCAGCTGATTTCCTGCATCGATCCTGACAACGAACCCTCGCAGGCCGTCGCCGCGCGGTTGGGCGAGAAGAAGGGGCCGTCCCAGCAGCTCACCGTAGCCGGCGAGACGTTTACGGTCGACATTTGGAGCATCTCGCGCGAGGACTGGCAGAAGCAAAACACGACATAATTCCTTATTATTCGCTCTCGAAGGGAATAGGAGCGAGGGGTAAAGAGGAAGCCTAGCAACTTTACACAACAGAACCGTCGGCATCCGCCAATTCGGTCTTGCTGCGTTTCTGGGCACCTTTCCGCGACAGAAGTGTTCCGGTCCGGGCGTCACAGACATCGAGCTGGCCGTAGCAAAAAATACGCATTCGAGAATTGCTTCATCCCACAGGAATGGGCCAAATATAGATTGGAGAGTACCAACCATGCCCCCCTCGCGTCTTATATGTAAAAAAACTTGGCTTCGATTTGAAAATTGGCGGAGCGAATTCCTGGATGGTTGTGGTTGTTGAATATCGCCCTGTGGAATTGTTCCTCTGCTGCTTATATCGGTAGGCGGAGATTGCAGATCGCCAAGTTAGCCCGCTCATAGAACTAAGGTGCGTTCGGGCGCTGCCCGGCAGCCGGTTAAAGCGCTTTGCCATAAAATGCTGACGATCGTTCTCTTCTAAGAGGCGGCATAGTTCAGTTCAACCTGCCCAAGTCGGGTTATGTCATTTGTCGTCTGTGAAGGAGGTCAGCGGAGCTGTGTCGAAAAATGGGGTTGGTGACAAAGGTGTGGCACGTGTTGTAGATAGCTTATGCCCCCTAAGGGGTGAGGGAGAAAATATTTTGCTTTCGCTCGCGTCGATCACGTTGATGTTTCGTGTCGCATAAAGCTCTTTCTCCTTATGTCTCTCTTCGCACCGCCCATCCTCTATCGCCGCCGCGATTTTTCGTTCTTCACCTCGGGCCGTTTTCTTTCGACGGTGGCTATGCAGATCCAGTCCGTCGCCATCGGCTGGCAGATCTATTCGCTGACGAATTCTGCTTTCGCATTGGGTCTGGTCGGCCTATGCCAGTTCGCACCGATGTTTCTGCTGACACTTCCCGCAGGCGATATCTCCGACCGTTTCGACCAACGCAAGGTGTTGGCCATCGCCATGTCGGTACAAGCGTTTTCCAGCGCTCTGTTCCTCGCGCTGACACGTGCTCAGGTCGCAATCGTATGGCCGTTTTATGCGGTGCTCGTGCTGTTCGGCGCCGCGCGGGGCTTCGCGGGGCCAGCGAGCCAGTCGCTCGTCGCCTTCCTGGTGCCGGAAGAAAAGCTCGCCCGTTCCATCGCGCTATCGTCATCGGTCTTCACCACGGCGGTGATCGCGGGCCCCGCGCTTGGTGGACTTCTCTATTCGTTCGGCGCTTTCGCGACTTATTCGGTGTGCTGTGTCTTTTTTCTCGCCGCGGCAGCCCTCACCGCCGTGCTCGGCGGACGACGCCGCAGCGAATTCGCATCCGAAGGCACGCGCTTCGCAAGAGTGGCCGAAGGCGTGCGGTTCGTGCGCTCGCGCCTCGTGATCCTGGGCGCTATCTCGCTTGATCTCTTCGCGGTGCTGCTTGGCGGCGCGGTGGCCCTTTTGCCGATCTATGCGCGCGACATTCTGCACTCAGGTCCTGTTGGACTCGGCTTGCTGCGCGCGGCCCCAGCCGTCGGCGCGGCACTCGTCGCACTCATGATGGCGCGCTTTCCCGTCCAGCGCCATACCGGCATCGTGATGTTCTCGGCTGTGGCGATCTTCGGTATCGCCACGATCGTCTTCGGCCTGTCGCGCTGCTTTCCACTTTCGCTGGCCGCTCTCTTTGTGCTCGGCGCATCTGACATGATCAGTGTCTTCATCCGCTCCACCTTGATCCAGTTCGCAACCCCCGACAGGATGCGTGGCCGTGTTAGTGCCGTGAACATGTTGTTCGTCGGCGCGTCGAACGAATTGGGCGAATTCGAATCCGGCCTCACCGCAGCGTGGTTTGGTACGGTACCCGCAGTCATCATCGGCGGCATCGGCACGCTAACGGTGGTGGCGCTATGGATGTGGCTGTTCCCCGCGTTGCGGAACGTCGATCGTTTGCGCGAAGTGAAGGCCTGAACTCAAGCTCGCTTCGGATTTGCCATGCGCAGAATCCGTGGGCCAACGACCGCCGGCGGGATGGAGCCTGTTGGCACACCGACCTTCGCGATATTCTGTTGTTCCGACGAACCGAATGCCAGAAATCTGATGAACAGGCTCATCGTGAAGCCGATGCCGCACAGCATCGCCGTAGTAAAGCTGCACCCAGCTTGGCCGCAGCCGGCATCCACTGGCCCCGCGTTGATCGCCAGCCATGCCACTCAATCCCGCCGGCGATGCAGATACGGGTGCCGTCAGTTTTCATACCGCGCGGTCAGCGTGGCCTTGCCGAGCACATGCATCTGCAATTGCGGCTTGATCTGCGCCCCGGTCACTTTTGCTGCCGGCGATAACGATGGCACGTCCAGTGCCCACACATTGAAGATATAGCGATGCGTCGCGCCGCGCGGCGGACATGGCCCACCATAGCCCTGTGTCCCGTAATCGTTCACGCCTTCTACCGCGCCTTGCGGCATCGCCGTGCCACTTGCACCCGGCGGCAATGCCGTTACATCGGCGGGAATGTTGAACGCAATCCAGTGCCAGAACTGCTGCTTGCCATCTAGCGGATCGAGCATTGTTACAGCAAAGCTTTTGGTGCCCGCCGGAACATCGCGCCAGGTGAGCGCCGGCGAAATATTGCCACCTTTCTCTTTGCCGCGGATACGGCACTCGGCGCGCACCTGCGTGGTCTTCATCTGCACGCCTTCACCAAGATCGCCGCTTTCAATCTCCATCGCGACCGCCGGCCGCGAAAGGCCCAATACGATCCCGGCACACAAAATCGCCCACCGATGGTCCATAGCTGCTATCCCAGCCGCACTCCCTCGCATCTTAACCAAGTTTCACTGCCTCTTGCGAGGCCGGTTCCCATAGGCGACCATCTGCCATCTCATCTGATTGGAGAAAACATGCCGCTTCAGGTTATCGGCGCCGGTTTTGGGCGCACGGGCACGTCGTCGCTCAAAAACGCACTGGAAAGACTGGGTTTCGGCCCTTGCCACCACATGTTCGAGATCATCATTCATCCCGAACAGGCCTTGTTCTGGGACCGTGCCGCCCGCGGCGAGCCAATGAACTGGGACGCAGTCTTTGCCGGGTACGAATCGAGCCTCGATTGGCCGAGTTGCACGTTCTACAAGGAACTGGCTGGCTGCTATCCTGACGCGAAGGTGATCCTCACGTTGCGCGACCCGAAGGCCTGGTACAAAAGCGTCTGTGAAACGATCTTGCCCGCGATGAAGGGTCCGATGATCCTGCCCAACGGCAAACGCGTGGGCCCGCCTGGCGATTTCGCACCGCTTCTGATCGGCGAAAAGACCTTCAACAAGACATTCGACGAAGACAGCATGATCGAGGTCTATTTGCGCCACAACGAAGAGGTGAAGCGCACCATTTCTGCCGAACGCCTGCTCGTGTTCCAGGCGACCGATGGTTGGGAGCCCTTGTGCAAATTCCTCGGCGTGCCAGTGCCGTCTGATCCCTACCCCAAGCTCAACACAACCGAGGACATGCAGGCCCGGCGCAAGGCCATGACAGAGGCGTGATTGCAATTGCGAAGCGAACCCGATCCGGTCTAGCTTTTCCACGCTTTTAAATGGTGTGCGTATGCGAAAGGTCTATTCCGGCGCCAGGGCTGCGCTCGACGGCGTTGTGTTCGACGGCATGACGATCATGGCTGGCGGTTTCGGCCTCTGTGGCATCCCGGAAAATCTGATCGTGGCCTTGCGCGAGGTTGGCGTGAAGAAGCTGACCGTGATCTCGAACAATTGCGGTGTCGACGATTTCGGCCTCGGCCTTCTGCTGCAAACCCGCCAGATCAAGAAAATGATTTCGTCCTATGTCGGCGAAAACGAGACGTTCGAGAAACAATATTTATCCGGCGAACTTGAACTCGAATTCAACCCTCAAGGCACGCTCGCCGAACGCATCCGTGCGGGAGGTGCGGGCATTGCGGGCTTCTACACCAAGACAGGTGTCGGCACCGTGATCGCCCACGGCAAAGAGCACAAAGAGTTCGACGGCGAAACCTATATCCTCGAGCGCGGCCTCACAGCCGATCTGTCGATCGTCAAGGCATGGAAGGGTGATGAAGAAGGAAATCTCGTCTACCGCGAGACCGCGCGCAACTTCAACCCGATGATGGCGACGGCCGGCAAGGTGACAATTGCCGAAGTCGAAGAGTTGGTGCCGACAGGCGCGCTTGATCCCAACCACATCCACACCCCGGGCATTTTCGTTCGGCGAATATTCAAGGGCCCGCTCTACGAAAAGCGCATCGAAAAACGCACTGTGCGGGAGATCTGATATGGCCTGGACACGCGATCAAATGGCCGCCCGTGCGGCGCAAGAATTGCAAGACGGGTTCTATGTCAATCTCGGCATTGGGATTCCGACGCTCGTCTCCAACTACATCCCCGACGGCATGGACGTCACCTTGCAATCCGAGAACGGAATGCTCGGCATGGGCCCGTTCCCGACCGAAGACGAAGTCGATCCCGATCTCATCAACGCGGGCAAACAAACCGTTACCTCACTGCCGCGCACGTCGTATTTCTCTAGCGCGGATTCTTTTGGCATGATCCGCGGCGGCCACATCAACCTTGCCATCCTCGGTGCGATGGAAGTGAGCGAAACCGGCGATCTCGCCAACTGGATGGTGCCAGGCAAGCTCGTCAAGGGCATGGGGGGCGCGATGGATCTGGTGGCCGGCGTCAAGCGCGTGGTCATTGTCATGGACCACACCGATAAGGCTGGCCGGACCAAGCTGCTCCACGAATGTACACTGCCGCTCACCGGCAAGGCTTGTGTCAACCGCATCATCACCAATCTTGGCGCTTTCGACGTGACGGCAGGTGGCCTCAAGCTGGTCGAACTCGCCCCAGACGTAACGCGCGACGAAGTGGTCGCGAAAACAGAAGCCAAGCTGGCGACATAACAACTCCGCATGGGTTGTTGTCGGGTTCTCACGCGAGCACCTCGAAATTGCCTGTAGAATGCCTCCAATGCACAGGCCCGTCGAAATCGTGAGCGCTCAGAAAAAGGGAAAAAGACGCAAGGAGGGGGACGCCCTCTAAAATTCTGAAAGCAGCCTCAAGGCATTTTCAAAACTTGGCCAACAGCTTAAATCAGATCTCCCAGGCTCTCTCCCCAGCCCGTTTGCATCCCCCGTCCCAGCTTCCTAGCCTGCGCCCCTCGCCATTAGGGGGACCCGCATGTTCGAGGCTTTGAAGGGCTGGACGCCCGCGCAGAAGCATGTGGTGGCCGCAAGCTTCCTAGGCTGGATGCTCGATGCGTTCGATTTCTTCCTGCTGATCTTCGTCCTCAGCGAAATCGCCAAGGGCCTCGGCGTGCCGCTGACCCCGGCGCCGCTCCTGCTACCACCAGACTACGCGATGACCCATGGCATGATCGCCAAAGCCATCATCCTCACCCCGCTTATCATCCAGCATTTCTTCTCGGCACTGTTCGGTCTCAACGGTCTTGACGTCACGATCCTTCCCACCGTGACTCTCGCGCTGCGCCCCGTGGGCGCGTTCCTGTTCGGCCGGCTCGCCGATCGGTTTGGCCGCCGCCCGATCCTGATGCTGGACGTGCTGTGCTATTCGGCGCTCGCATTTGCCTCGGCGTTTGCGCCCAACTTTATTGTGTTCCTTATCCTGCGCGCATTGTTTGGTGTTGCGATGGGCGGCGAATGGGGCATCGGATCGTCGCTCACCATGGAAACCGTGCGACCGGACTCGCGTGGTATCGTCTCGGGCATCCTGCAGACGGGTTATGCGAGCGGCTATCTCGTCGCCTCGCTCGTCTATTTCGCGCTTTTTCCCGTCATTGGCTGGCGCGGCATGATGCTGGTGGGCGTGTTGCCTTCGCTCATGGTGCTTTATATCCGCCGCAAGGTGCCGGAATCCCCAGGGTGGGATCGACATCGTAGCAGCACGAGCCCCATCGTGTCAGTGCTGCGCAAGAACTGGAAGCTCGCCGTTTACGCGATGCTGCTGATGACTTGCCTCAACTTCCTGAGCCATGGCACGCAGGATCTCTATCCGACTTTCCTCAAAAAGCAGCACGGTTTCGACTCGCACGTAACCGGCCTCATCGCCATCGTGTACAATGTGGGCGCGATCCTGGGCGGCCTGATCTTCGGCTTCTTCTCCCAATTCTTTGGGCGTAGGCGCGCGCTGATCGTAGCAGCTCTATTATCCATCCCGCTCGCCTTGCCGTGGGCGTTCGGGGCGGGCGCCATCACGCTTGCAGCCGCCGGCTTCGGGATGCAGTTCTTCGTGCAGGGTTGCTGGGGCGTGATCCCCGCCCATCTCAACGAATTGTCGCCGCCCGAGGCACGTGGCACCTTTCCCGGCACGGTTTACCAGCTCGGCAATTTCATCGCCTCGGTGAACACCACCATCCAAGGCACGCTTGCCGCCGCCGCGGGGGGAAATTTCTCCTACGCGCTAATGAGCGTTGCAGTCGCCTCAGCGGTTCTGATCATATTCTTGGCCGCCATCGGCCGTGAAGCCAAGGAGGCCGATTTCGGCGTACGGAAAGGCTAGCGCCTATTTGTGTACCATCACGTCCACGCGATCGGGCTTGCCGCTGTCATTGGCCCCACCCATCGCGCGCACGTCGATGCGGTCCGACGGCACGCCGGAATCGATCAGCAATTGTCGCACGGCGAGCGCCCGCTTCAGCGAAAGCCTGCGTGCGTTGGAGGATTTGTCGCCCGGCGGACCTGCGAATGCCTGCAGCAGCAGCCGCTCCGACCCCGATTGCAGTTCGTTCATCAAATCAGGTGCCAGCGATTGCAGCGCGGACGCCACCTGCGGCGACGGCTCCGCGACGCCCGCCGGGAAATCGATGTGAATATTGCGTACCGGACCGATGCCGCTGCCAGTCGTCACCGCGGCTTTGGCGGGCCGCGGCGTCGCGATCGCTTGGGTCTGCGGCTTGACGGGCGAGGGCCGCGGCGTCGTGACCGCTTGGGCCTGCGGCTTGGCGGGCGGCGGACCGATATAATTGTCCGTGCCACTGAACGAGAACGGAATCGCCGCCCCCTTCGGGCCGCTCGGAGCTGGCGAAGTTTTGGCCTTGGGTTCGGCTTTCGGTTTGCTTGCTATTTTGTTTGGTGCTGGTGCTGGCGCAGGCATAGGTGTTTCGTAGGGCGATATATATCCGATGTCAGGGCTTTGTGTCTGCGCAGACGGTGGGTTTTCTCCCACAATTTTGGGCGCAGCGGGTTTGGGTTTATGCAATCTGGGTTTGCGTAGAATGATCGGTGGCTGATCAGCAACGGTGGGCGCGTAATCATCTGCGCGTCCATCGAGCGTCGGATTGACGATCTGGGTTTGCCGCGTATCGGGGTCCATCACCACGCGTGACCCACTCGAGGTCGCGACCTGCGCCTCGGCTTGACCAGCCAGCGCAATCAGCGCGGTGGCACAGATGAGCAAGCGCCGTGTCGCCAAGCTTTTGCTCCCTTCCCAATCCGCCCGAAGATAGACAGGGCCGCCATGCGGCATCAACCCGTCCGTCCGGCGTCTTTCAGAAGCTTTAGGAACTGTGGATGCAGCACGTCGTTGGCGGCCAGCACTTCGCCCGTGTCGTACATCTTCTCGCCGCCATTCAGATCGCTCACCACGCCGCCCGCCTCGCGCACCATCAGTAAACCCGCAGCCACATCCCAGGGCTTTAGCCCACGCTCCCAGAACGCGTCATATCGTCCCGCCGCTACCCAAGCCAGGTCGAGCGCTGCCGATCCGAACCGCCGTACCCCCGTAGTCTGGCCCATCACCGAACCAAGCTCGGCGAGGAACCGCTCATGGCCGTCCTTGCCTATGAAGGGAATGCCGGTGGCGCTCAGCGTATCTTTTACATGCTTGCGCGCGGCCACGCGCAGCCGCTTGTTGTTGAGAAATGCGCCGTGACTTTTCTCCGCCATGAACATCTCGTCGGTGATCGGGTTGAATACCACGCCTGAAACGGTATGCCCGTCGCGCTCCAGCGCGATCGACATCGCAAAGTGCGGAATGCCGTGCATGAAGTTGGTCGTACCGTCGAGCGGATCGATGATGAAACGATGCGATTTGTCCGGCCCGTCGATGACGCCGGATTCCTCCAGGAGAAATGGGTAGCCCGGTCGCGCCCGCTTCAATTCCTCAACCAGGATGCGCTCGGTGCGCTGGTCGGCCGTGGTGACGAAATCCCCTGGCCCCTTCATCGAGACCTGAAGATTCTCGATCTCGCCGAAATCGCGGATCAATCCGCGCCCTGCCTTGCGGGCGGCTGCGACCATCACGTTCAGCGCGGGCGAAAGATAAAGCATCGTCTATTCCGCGCGCCGGATGTAGGAACCGTCTTCGGTCGAGACGACGACTTTGGTCCCCGCTTCAACAAAGGGCGGCACCTGAATCTTCATGCCGTTCTCCAGCATGGCGGTTTTGTACGATGGCGCCGCCGTTCCACCTCTGAGCACCGGATCGGCCTCGACCACTTCCAGCGTCACCTGCAGCGGCAGCGAGATGCCGATGGGACGCGCATCATACATCTGCACCAGCGTCTTCATGCCGTCCTGCAGGAACTGCGCCTGATCGCCGACGAAGTCGGTGGCGAGTTCGATCTGGTCGTAAGTCTCCATGTCCATGAAGGTCAGCATGTCGCCGCTGGCATAGAGAAACTGAAAATCCTTCTTCTCCAGATAGATTTCTTCTACCGTTTCGTCGGAACGGAAGCGTTGATTGAGCTTGGTGCCGGTGGTGACGTTTTTGAGCTCGACCTGGTTGTAAGCCCCGCCTTTGCCGGGTTTCACTTTTTGCGTCTTCACCGCGATCCATAATCCTTTGTCGTAGTCGATCATTGTGCCGGGTCGGATATCGTTGCCGGAAATCTTGGCCATGACTGGTGCAGCGCTCCTTGGGGGCGCAGGTGAAGGTTCGGTCGATGTCAAAGAGCGCGGGGGTTCTACCAACCCCAACTCCACTTGTCATCCCCAGAGCGCGAACGAAGGTCGTGCGAAGAAGAATGCAGGTCGTCTGCTACCGAGGGTCTCGAGCACCGGGGCTCTCTTTTCCTCACGAAACGGCTGCTTTTCTCGGCTAGGAATGACAGCGCATTTTTAAAACAGCTTGTTAAAAGCCTGCACTGCCGCTGCAGGTCCTTGCGGATAATTCCAAACCCCCGCCGAGACCGCGAGAAAATCCGCCTTCGTCTCAACCAGAGGCTTTGCATTGTCTACTGTGATCCCGCCGATGGCCACGCAAGGCACGACCATCATCTCTCCCCACCAGCGCAGCAGTTCGATGTCGGCCTGTGTCTTAGGGTCTTTCGTTTGCGTCGGAAAGAACGCCCCGAACGCAACATAGTCAGCGCCTGCTTCGCCGGCTTCCATCGCAAGATGCCGTGAATTGTGACAGGTGACGCCAACAATCCCCTCCTTGCCGACCGCCGCGCGAGCCTCAGCATAAGGGGCATCCTGCTGGCCGACATGTACGCCGTCGCAGCGCAACTCCGCCGCCAGATCGGGCCGGTCGTTCAAAATGAAGGCAACATCTGCACGTTGTGCAATCGGCATCAGGATTTCGGTGGCGCGGCGAACTTCGTCGTCCGACACATCCTTGAGCCGCAATTGTAGCGAAGCGACATCGCCGCTGGCCAGCGCGCACTTCAAATCTTCCGCGAACGAGCGCGGCTCCAGCTTCGGCGGTGTGATGAGATAAAGGCGGCAGCGATCGCTCACGCCGTATTCTTCTCCAACTCTGCGGTCCAGTTGCCGACGGCCGCCAGCCCGTTCATCTTCGCGCGGTGCGTGAAGGCTTTTTGGGCCAGCGCGACGTTTTCGCTTCTGCCGCCCCATGCCTTTTGGGGCGCCGCCTGCAACGCCCGGCCATAGGAAAAGGTCAGCGGCCATGGCAGTTCGTATTTCGCATTCATCGCGTTCAGATGGGCTGTGGCTTCTTCATCCGACTGGCCGCCGGAAAGAAACGCGATGCCAGGCACCGCACTCGGCACGCAACGCTTCAAGACCTTCACCGTGCGCTCGGCCACTTCATCGACGCCCGCCTGCATAGTGCACTTCTTGCCCGGCACGATCATGTTCGGCTTCAGCACCATGCCTTCAAGCACAACGCGCTGATAAGACAGTTCCTGGAAAACTTCCTTAAGCACCCACTCGGTCACGGCTTCACAGGTGTCGATGGTGTGATCGCCATCCATCAGCACTTCGGGCTCAACGATCGGTACTATGCCATTTTCCTGGCAGAGCGCCGCGTAGCGCGCCAGCGCGTTCGCATTGGTCTTGATGCATGTATAAGTCGGGATACCCGGAGCAATGTCGATCACCGCGCGCCATTTGGCGAAGCGTGCGCCCAGTTTGTGATATTCGACCAGCCTCTCTCGCAAACCGTCCAGACCTTCGGTGATCGTTTCGCCGGGGCAGCCGGCCAGCGGCTTGGCGCCCGCATCCACTTTGATGCCTGGAATGCTGCCTGCCGCTTCGATCAACTTCACCAGCGGCGTGCCGTCCTTAGCCTTTTGGCGAATGGTCTCGTCGAACAAAATGACGCCGGAGATATGGTTCTTCATCGCATCCGTTGATCGCAACAGAAGTTCGCGGTAATCGCGGCGGTTTTCCTCGTTGTTCTGCACGTTGATCTTGTCGAAGCGCTTCTGGATCGTGCCAGTGCTTTCGTCAGCGGCCAGAAGGCCTTTGCCTTCCGTCACTATCGCGCGGGCGATACGATTGAGTTCCGAAATATCCATGTCCTAACTCCGTCTGCTTTCCGCCAGCGCGCGCACGCCCGGCAATTGCTGTCCTTCAAGCCATTCGAGAAACGCGCCACCTGCTGTCGATACATAGGTGAAATCGTTGGCCACACCGGCATGGTTGAGGGCGGCCACCGTGTCGCCGCCGCCCGCAACTGAGAGAAGCTTGCCCGTCTTGGTATGCACAGCCACGAGTTTCGCCGCCGCAATCGTGCCGCGGTCGAAAGGTCGCGTTTCGAAAGCGCCGAATGGACCGTTCCAAACCAAGGTCCTTGCCGTGTGTAGGCGGCGCTCGAATTCGTCTATCGTGTCGGGGCCGACGTCGAGGATCATTTCGTTATGCAGAACCTCACGCACGGGGACTGTGCGGTGATGGGCGCGCGCCGTGAACTCGGTGGCCACCACGACATCCTCGGGCAATATCAGGATCGTGCCTGTTTCGGTCGCCCGCTTTACGATCTGCTGTGCCGTGACGATGTGATCGGGCTCATAGAGCGATTTGCCAACGTGAATATCCTGCGCGGCCAAAAACGTATTCGCCATTGCGCCACCAATCACCAGGATGTCCACTTTGCTGATGAGGTGCTCCAGCAACTGAATCTTCGTGGATACCTTGGCACCGCCCACCACCGCCATTAGCGGGCGCTTGGGAGCATCGAGCGCCTGATGCAGATGTAGCAGCTCGGCCTGCATCGCGCGTCCAGCCACGGACGGAAGCAGATGTGCGATTCCTTCGGTCGTGGCATGGGCACGATGGGCCGCGGAGAACGCATCGTTGACAAAGATGTCGCCAAGGGCTGCGATCTGTTTGGCGAAGGCGGGGTCGTTGCTTTCTTCGCCCTTGTGGAAGCGTGTGTTTTCCAGCAGCAGCACATCGCCGTCTTTCATCTTGGCAACTGCAGCTTCGGCCGTTGGGCCAACGCAATCCTGCGCGAAGGCGACATGGCGCGAAATGCCATAGGCCAATGCAAACGACACAGGTTTGAGTGACATGGAAGGCACGACCTTGCCCCTGGGTCGGTCGAAATGCGACAACACGATCACACGTGCGCCCTTCTCGGCGAGTTCGCGGATGGTGGGTGCCTGCCGCTCGATGCGCAACATGTCGGACACGCGGCCGTCTTTCATCGGCACGTTCAAATCCGCTCGCAACAGAACGCGTTTGGATTTCACGTCGACGTCATCGAGTGTGCGGAAGGAGCCCATGGTTCAGGCATTCTGCTGGATGACAAGCCCGTTACCTTCGCTGTCGCGAAAGCTCGTGTGGCAGCGGGTCTGGGGTGCGCTCTTGATTTTGTCTATGTCGACACCGCCGGCCTTAAGTTGCTCATATTCGCCGTCCACGCCATCGGTCGAGATCATAAGCCCACGCAAACGTCCCGCCGGAATCGTGTCGAACCGGCTGACGAGTGCCACCGCGCTGCCACCGGAGGGCCGCAGCATGGTCCAGTTTTGGCCAGTCCCCGCGATGTTTGGGCGTCCGGCGACGATGCTAAAGCCAAACCATCCGGTGTAAAAGCGTTTCGCCCGGTTCTGGTCCGAAACCGGTATCGAAACAATTCCGATTTCGTTCACCGCCATCTAGATCAGCTTGCCCATCGCCACGGCAGTATCCGCCATGCGATTGGAGAAGCCCCATTCGTTGTCGTACCAGCTCATCACATTGACGAAATTACCGTCGATCACCTTGGTCTGGTCGAGCGCAAAGCTTGAAGACGCCGGATTGTGGTTGAAGTCGTGACTCACAAGGGGTGCATCGACGATGTCGAGGATGCCTTTCAGTTCCTGGCTCGCCGCCCGCTTCATCGCGTCGTTGATCTCTTGAATAGTCGTCGCGCGCTTGGCGATGAATTTCAGATCGACCAGCGAGACGTTCGGCGTCGGTACGCGCACCGAGATGCCGTCAAGCTTGCCCTTCAGTTCCGGCAACACGAGTCCCACGGCCTTCGCAGCCCCCGTCGAGGTCGGGATGATGGAAAGTGCTGCCGCACGCCCGCGATAGAGATCTTTATGCATCTGATCGAGCGTAGGCTGATCATTGGTGTAGGCATGCACCGTAGTCATAAAGCCCTTGTCGATGCCAATGGCGTCGTTCAGAACCTTCGCCATCGGTGCAAGGCAATTGGTCGTGCAGGAGGCATTGGAAACGACAATGTGATCCTTGCTCAGCTTGTCGTGGTTCACACCGTAGACGATAGTGATGTCCGCGCCGTCCGCCGGCGCCGACACGAGTACGCGTTTGGCGCCCGCCGTCAGATGCGCCGATGCCTTTTCCTTCGACGTGAAGATGCCGGTGCATTCGAGCGCGATGTCAACGTCAAGTTTTCTATGTGGCAATTCAGCGGGGTTTTTGATCGCTGTTACTTTAACCTTATGCCCATCGACGATCATCAGGTCGCCGTCGACCCTCACTTCGCCCGGAAAACGGCCGTGAACCGAGTCATAACGCAGCAGATGCGCGTTGGTCTCTACCGGCCCCAAATCGTTCACGCCGACCACGACGATGTCATTGCGCTTGGATTCAACAATCGCGCGCAAAACCAAACGTCCGATGCGGCCGAAGCCGTTGATCGCGACGCGAAGTGCCATATTCTTTCTCCTAATGCTTCTTCAATGCCATGCGCGCGGCGTCTGCCGCAGCTTCTGGGGTAATACCGAAATACTTGTACGCGTCCTTGTAGGGTGCACTGACGCCAAAGCTGTGCATCCCGACGAAAGCTCCGTCCCGTCCGATATAGCGGTCCCAGCCCAAAGGCGAGGCCGCTTCGATTCCAACCTTAACGGTGCCAGGCCCTAGCGTGCGCTCACGATATGTTTCGTCTTGTTCCTCGAATAACTCCCAGCACGGCATGGACACCACCCGCGCACCGATTCCATCGGCTTGCAGCAAATCGCGGGCTTTTAGCGCGATTTCGACTTCCGAGCCGGTCGCCAGAATGGTTACTTTTGCCGCGCCTTCGGCAGACGCAAGTTCGTAAGCCCCTCGCGCGCAGAGGTTTTCCTCTTTGTGTTCAATGCGCACCGTGGGCAGATTCTGGCGCGTCAATGCCAGCAGGCTCGGCTTTTCCTGGTGTTCCAGCGCCAATTGCCAACACTCGGCGGTCTCCACCGCATCGGCAGGACGAAATACGAGCAGGTTCGGTAAGGCGCGCAAACCAGCCAGTTGCTCGATGGGCTGATGCGTCGGCCCGTCTTCGCCAAGTCCAATGGAATCGTGCGTCATCACATAAATTACCCGCTGGCCCGACAGCGCCGACAGCCGGATCGCCGGCTTGCAGTAATCCGAAAAGATCAGAAACGTGCCGCCGTAAGGAATGACGCCGCGATGCAGAGCCATTCCGTTCATCGCCGCCGCCATGCCGTGTTCGCGGATTCCGTAATGCATATAGCGGCCTGAGAAATCGCCGGTCGCGATTTCCTTCATCCCCTTGGTCTTGGTATTGTTCGAGCCCGTAAGGTCCGCCGATCCGCCGACGGTTGTGGGAATTTCTGCGTTCACCACTTCTAGTGCCATCTCGGAAGATTTGCGCGTGGCAACATTCGGCTTTTCGACGCTGAATTTCTTCTTCAATACGACCATTGCAGGCGCGAAATTCTTCGGCAGTTCCAGCGAATGCGTGGCATCGAACTCGGCGGATTTTGCCGAAGCGCTCTTGCGCTTCGACCACGCGTCCTGCGGCGCCTTACCCTTAGCGCCGATCGCGCGCCACGTTGAAAGAAGTTCGCTGGGGATGACGAAGGGATCGTAAGGCCAGTCGAGATTTTTGCGTGCGCCTGCGATTTCTTCCGCCCCCAAAGGCTCGCCATGGGCCTTCGCCGTGCCCGCCTTCTTCGGCGCGCCAAAGCCGATGGTGGTGCGGCAGCAGATCAGCGTCGGCCGATCGCTGGCCTGCGCCGCCAGAAGCGCGCGCGAAACTTCTTCGCCGCTCATGCCGTCGACGCGATGGGTAATCCATCCCGCCGCTTCGAACCGCATCCGTGTATTCGTCGAATCCGAAAGCGCTGTGTCGCCATCTATGGAGATGTTGTTGTCGTCGTAGAGCACGATAAGTTTGGAAAGCTTTAGATGTCCCGCAAGGCTGATCGCCTCGTGGCTGATGCCTTCCATCAGATCTCCATCGCTCGCGATAACATAGGTTTTGTGATCCACAAGCTCATCACCGAAGCGCGCATTGGTGATTCGTTCGGCCAGCGCCATGCCGACGGCATTTGAGATGCCTTGACCGAGCGGCCCAGTGGTGGTTTCGATACCTGCGAGATGGCCATATTCCGGATGGCCTGCGCATGGGCTTCCGAGCTGGCGAAAATGCTTGATGTTGTCGATCGTGATGTCGCCATAGCCCGTGAGATAGAGCAGTGAGTAGAGCAGCATCGACCCGTGGCCGGCGGACAGCACGAAGCGGTCACGATCGGGCCATTTGGGATTGGCGGCATCGAATTTCAGGAATTTTGAAAACAGCACGGTTGCGGCATCTGCCATGCCCATCGGCAATCCGGGATGTCCCGCGTTTGCGGCTTCGACAGCGTCCATCGACAGCGCGCGAATGGCATTGGCGAGGCGGCGGATTTCAGCGGCCTCCTCGGAAGACGAAACCGTACCGGCGGCACTGTTCATCACGTTTTTTCCTTCGGAATGGGGTTGGCCTTAGCGAGCGCGAGGCTCGCGCGTCAAGGGTAGAACGCAAAAGCGTTGACCATATTTCCCGTGTCGGCCTAAGGTCCTGTCGAAGCGCGAAAAGAGACGTCGATGAGCAGGCTGGAGACGGCGGCCGCGCGGTTCGCCGCAGCACTCGAACAGGTGGAAAAGTCCGGTACCTCCCTTGCCAGGGCGCGCGAGGAAATGGACAGGGCCGCTGGTCGGTTAGCCCAACTGACGGCCGAACGCGACCGACTGCTGTCCAGAATCGTGGAACTCGAAGACGAAGCCCGTTCCCTGGCGGGACTGACCCACGAAGTCGAAGGTCGGCTAGACAGTGCCGTCGCGGAAATTCGCGTTGCTTTGGGGCGCCAATAGCCCCGCCGCTGACAGGAAGGAAGTCTCATGCCGCTCGTCAACGTCATGGTCAATGCGCGTGCCTACACCATCGCCTGCGATGACGGCGAGGAAGACCATCTCAAGCAATTGGCCACTTATGTGGACGGAAAAGTCCGCGAATTGATGGAATCAGTAGGCCAAGTGGGGGATGCCCGCCTGCTGCTGATGGCCGCGCTGCTACTGGCCGATGAGTGTTTCGACGCCAACGCCCAATTGGAGGCAAAGGGCAAGCAATTGGGCGATCTCGAAGGCTCCCACGGCGAGGTGTACGAACGGCTCTCGCATTCCGAAGGCTTGGCCGCCGACAAGCTCGAAGCTGCCGCCAAAAAACTCGAAGACATTGCGGCGCGCTTCGCACACGCCTAGCGTGGTTCTTGGACGGGTACTGCCTCGCGCGTCAGGATAGCGATGCCCAGGGGCCTTAATGGTACTCACCGGGAGCTGTCCCTGTCCGGGGTCGTGGCCTCGAGCATATGGCGCCCACCTGCACTTGCAGGCCCGTGAGGATCCAATTCCAACGGCGTTGGCGGTCCCGTCCGCTTATCCGATGACAGATATTGCCCCCAAAACCGCTCTGAGGAACGCCGCCCGCGGCCACCGCGCAACCTTGGCCAGGGCCATCCCCGATTTTGCACAAAGGCTGGCTGGACACTCGTCGGCATTGGAGATTCCACCTGCCAGCCTGATCGGCGCCTACGTCGCCTTGCCGGGTGAAGCCGATCCGCATCTTCTTCTGGAGAAACTTTCTTGTATTGGTTGCGCCTTTGCTCTTCCCCGCGTCGTAACCAAAGAGACGCCGCTATCTTTCCATCACTGGAATCCCGGACAGATTCTGCGGACCGGCGCCTTTGGCATCGCGGAGCCGTCGCCGGATTGGCCTGTCGTTCAGCCGCAGATTTTATTTATTCCGCTGCTGGCCTTCGACGCCCGCGGATACCGCCTGGGCTATGGCGGCGGCTTCTACGACCGCACACTGGATGTCATGGCAGGGAGCGCAATGCGCTGTGCCATAGGCGTTGCTTATGCCGGGCAGGAAATAGATCGCGTTCCCAATGAACCTCATGATTTGCGCCTGGACATGGTGGTCACAGAGACAGGTGTAAGGCGTTTCGGCAACAAATCATGACGGATGCGACATCAGATGGTTTTCACCACACATAAGGCATGAGCCGGTAGCGCACGCGTGTCATGTAGTCGGCATAACCGGCCAATCCATTTTTGAGCGTCTGTTCCTCCATTGTCGCTCGCCATGCGATAGCTGCCACAATAAGACCTGAACCGATCAGCCCATACCAGGACCCCAAAAGCAGTGGGATGCCGAACAGATAGAGTGTGGCGGCCGAATACATGGGATGTCGTACGATCCCATAGGGACCGGTTTCGATTACGCGCTGATTGCGTTCGCTCTGAACGCGCACGACCGGCGCGGCAAAGCTATTGGCACGAAAGACGGGCACAATCGCCGCGAAGCCGGTAACAATGAGCAGGCCGCCTGCTGCTTTAAGCCAACCCGGCACAGACGAGACATGCCAGCGCTGTGCATCGAGCGCCATCAACACGAGCCAGGCGCACCAGCCCACGACCGCCAATGCCATGAAGAGCCGGTCCCACCAAGGCTGGTCTTTCTGGACCAACGACCCCAGCCGCGATTTCAGCAGCGCAGGGTCGTAGCGCAGCAGCCAACCGCAAAGGATGGCGGACCCCAGCGCGAAGATCGCAAGAAAGACCCATGCCTCGGTCCAACCCCAATTTCTCGCCGGCAGGAAAAGCAGCAAGCCCATGATGGCAAGCCACACCGACGTCTGCAGGATGAGGCGCACAAGCAATTTACCTAGATTCATAACGCACGCCCTGTGTTAAGAAACGGCCATGCGCATTCTATTCATCGGCGATGTCATCGGGAAACCCGGCCGCGAGGTGGTCACTGCGGAACTTCCGCGACTGCGTGACGGGTTGGAACTCGATTTCATCATTGTAAATGGCGAAAATCTCGCTGGCGGTTTTGGCGTCACGCGTGCCATTGCCAACGAGATGTTCGCACTCGGCGTCGATTGCATCACCACCGGCAATCACTGGCTCGACCAACGCGAAATCCTCTCCTTCATCGGCGACGAGGACCGTGTGTTGCGCCCCTGCAATCTCCCGCATGGCACGCCCGGTAAGGGGGCCAATCTTTTCCAGGCGAGGAACGGGGCGCATGTGCTGGTCATCAATCCGCTCGGTCGCGTTTTCATGGAACCGCAGAACGATCCCTTTGCCGCTGTCGAATCCGAATTGATCGCGTGCCCTTTGGGTGAAACTGCTGACGCCGTAGTGATCGACATTCACGCTGAAGCAACTAGCGAAAAAATGGCAATGGGCCATTTTTGCGACGGTCGCGCCAGCCTCGTAGTTGGCTCGCACTCCCATGTTCCCACGGCAGATGCACAAATTCTGCCCGGTGGCACCGCCTATCAGACAGATGCGGGTGCTTGCGCGGACTATGATTTCGTCATCGGCATGGAAAAATTCGAACCCCTGCAACGGTTCACCAAAAAAATGTCGTCTGGCCGCTTTTCGCCCGCCACGGGGCCTGCCACCTTGTGCGGGGTCCTTGTCATAACCAACACAAAGGGCCTCGCTGACCGCATCGAACCGGTCCGCGTCGGCGGCCGTTTGAAGCAAAATATCCCTGATGTCTGACACGCAATGCCAACGCCGCATCGGGCAAAGCCGTTGGCCCGAATATGTGTCAGGCTCCCCCGGCCATCGTTCGTCTGGAAATCAGGAATTTATACATAAGCAGGATGGATTGCGGGATACCCCGTTCTTTCATTCGCATCATCTGGGGAAAAGCGTATCTGGACGGCCAGAGAAGCCGGCGCGCCTGAAAACCGCAGCACTTGAAAGCCCCGTTTGGCCCCGGTTATCTCAGCGCTGCCCACAGGTGAGACAATGGCCGGTCATTCCCAGTTCAAGAACATCATGCACCGCAAGGGACGGCAGGATAAGGAGCGCTCCAAGCTCTTTTCCAAGCTAGCCCGCGAAATCACGGTTTCGTCTAAGCAGGGCCTTCCCGATCCCAAGCACAATCCGCGCCTGCGTGCCGCGATTATCGCGGCCAAGGCCGAGAGTATGCCCAAGGACAACATCGAGCGTGCCATCAAGAAGGGACAGGGCGGTGACGCCGAAAACTACGACGAGGTCCGCTACGAGGGCTATGGCCCCGGTGGCGCAGCGCTGATCGTCGAGGCGCTCACCGACAATCGCAACCGCACAGCAGGCGACATCCGCGCCGCGTTTTCCAAATTCGGCGGGGCCTTGGGTGAAACCAATTCGGTCTCGTTCATGTTCAACCGCGTGGGAAGCTTATTGTACCCGAAAGCCAAAGGCAGCGACGACGCCATGCTCGACACTGCCATCGAGGTGGGCGCTGAGGAATGTGTCTCCACCGAAGACGGCCACGAATTCCTGACCGGCGTGGAAGATTTCGGCGCCGTCCGCGACGCGCTGGAAGCCAAGCTCGGCTCACCGGACTCTGCTAAGATCATCTTTCGCCCACAGAACATGGTGCCTGTGAAGGACGACGCGGGCGAATCCCTCATCAAGCTTCTTGACGTGCTTGACGACCACGACGACGTCCAGGCTGTTTACGGCAATTATGAACTGTCGGACGCGCTCATAGAAAAGATCTAGCGCCTCGCGAGCAGGGATTCTTGGCGAACGGAGAAACCAAATAGCTTTCAAGGATCCTCGCCGTGCGCGGGGCGATCAAGATGCCGATAGAGTTAGCGTCGAGCAGCATCCTTCCGCCAACATCCTTGGGAAGACATCGGCAAGTAACTCGACGTTGCAGCCTATCTCTAATGATGAGCCGCTTATCTACATCGGAGAATTTAAACGCTTCTGCCTTTGCAGTTTGAGCAGTATTACCAAGGCGACCACATCGCGCTTAGTGGCTTTGGTCTATTCGAATGGGCAGGCCGTACCAAGCATGGTCGTGACCATCACAACAATGGCTGCGGGAAAGACGCGCATACGGCTGTCTTTGTCTGGAAAACACCTGAACGGAAAGAGTACAAGAAGCCGATGGCAATCGCGATTCGCATACTGGGCCTTGATCCGGGCCTCAGCCGTATGGGTTGGGGCGTGATCGACGTCGCCGGTACGCGGCTGAGCCACGTCGCCCACGGCGTGATCGTGAGCCGCTCTAGCGACGGTCTCGGCTACCGCCTGCGCGTTCTACATGTCGCGCTTAGCGAGGTCATCGCCGAATATCATCCCACAGCCATCGCCATCGAACAGGCTTTCGTGGCCAAGGACCCGCAGGCCGCATTGAAAATCGGCCACGCCCGCGCGGTTGCCTTGCTTGCCGCTGCACAAGCCGAACTGGAAATCGCCGAATACGCTCCCAATCACATCAAGAAATGCGTGGTCGGTGCAGGGCACGCGGGCAAGGAACAGGTGCAGGCGATGGTAAAGCGTTTGCTGCCGAGCGCGTACGTTGCTCAAGCCGATGCCGCCGATGCACTCGCGGCAGCGATAGCCCATGCCCATCTGGCGGGCACGCGCGCGCGCATCGCAGCAGCGCTCATATGATCGGCAAGCTCACGGGCATCGTGGATTCGCTGGGCGAGGCCCATGCCATCATCGATGTCGCGGGCGTGGGCTATCTCGTCAGTTGCCCATCCTCGACACTTTCAAAACTGACCGTTGGCAGCACGATCTCACTGACGGTCGAAACCCGCATCACCGACGAAACGATCAAGCTCTACGGATTTTCCTCCGCCGAGGAACGCGAATGGTTCCGTCTGCTGCAAACCGTGCAGAACGTCGGCGCGCGCGTGGCGCTCAACGTGCTATCGACCCTGTCGTCGCGCGAACTCGAACGCGCGCTGGCTCTGGGCGACAAGGCTGCCATCGGCCGCGCCCAAGGCGTGGGTCCTAAGCTTGCACTGCGTATCGTGACGGAATTGAAAGACAAGGCGCCCGCGATGATGCTACGCGGTCACGCCGGTGAAACGATCGGCATTAGCGCTCCGCGCGGCCCGGAGGCCGACGCGGTCGCGGCGCTTGTCGGTCTTGGCTATTCTTCGTCTCAGGCGAGCGAAGCGGTGGGGCGTGTGGCGCGCGAACTGGGAGAGGCTCCGGTGGAAGTGCTCATCCGCGAATGCCTGCGCCATATGGCGAAGTAAGGATTGGTGATGGCGAAACCTGCTCCCGCGCAAGCCGAACGTCTCGTCGCGCCCGAGCGCGTCGAAGAAGACATGCTCGAATCGAGCCTGCGACCCAAGACACTGTCGGAGTTCGTCGGCCAAGCGCAGGCCCGTGAAAATCTCTCCATCTTCATCGAAGCCGCCAAGAGGCGCGGTGAGGCGTTGGATCATGTGCTGTTCTCCGGCCCGCCTGGTCTTGGCAAAACCACGCTGGCGCAGATTGTGGCGCGAGAACTGGGCGTAAATTTCCGCTCGACTTCGGGGCCGGTGCTGGCGCGCGCAGGCGATCTTGCCGCGATCCTCACCAATCTCGAACCGCGCGATGTGCTGTTCATCGACGAAATCCACCGCCTCAATCCGGTGGTGGAAGAAATCCTCTATCCTGCGATGGAGGATTACGAACTCGATCTTGTGATCGGCGAAGGACCCAGCGCCCGCTCGGTCAAGATTACGCTCGCGCCATTTACATTGGTCGGTGCCACCACCCGTTCGGGCCTCATCACCACACCCTTGCGTGACCGCTTCGGCATTCCCGTGCGGCTCAATTTCTATTCCGCCGACGAACTCGTCTCGATCGTCGAGCGAGGCGCCCGCGTGCTGGGCTTGGCTCTCACCGCGGACGGTGCGCGCGAAATCGCTGGACGCGCCCGTGGCACCCCGCGCATCGCGGCCCGCCTGCTCAAGCGCGTGCGCGATTTTGCCAGCGTCGATGGGCAATCCCGGGTGGATGCGAAAATCGCTGATGCTGCGCTGACACGCTTGGAGGTAGACCAGCGCGGTCTCGATGCCTTCGACAAGCGTTATCTCCAATTGATCGCGGATTCATTCGGCGGCGGCCCCGTCGGTGTCGAAACGATTGCGGCGGCGCTGGGAGAAGCGCGCGATGCGATCGAAGAAATCGTGGAACCCTATTTGATGCAGCAGGGTTTCGTGCAGCGCACGCCACGTGGGCGCGTGCTTGCAGGCGCGGCCTTCGCCCATCTGGGCTTGCCGTCTCCTGCGCGCGATCCAGCGCAAATCGGACTCTTTGCCGGCGATGCAGATGACGATTGAAAGCTTCGGTCGCTTCGAGGGCAAGGTCCATATCCTGCCCATCCGTGTCTATTATGAGGACACCGATTTGTCCGGCGTCGTCTATCATGCAAATTACTTGCGGTTCATGGAACGTGGGCGTTCGGAATTCTTCCGTGCCGCGGGCATCGCGCGGCTCGCTGCCTTGGACGACCCAGAACCCACCGCCTGGACGCTGCGAAAGGCCCAGCTTCAGTATTTCCGCCCGGCGCGCATCGACGATCTCGTAGACGTGCACACCACCTGCTCACATTTGGGCGGTGCGCGCATGGTAGCAGATCAGAAAATCTACGCGCGTGGCACCCTTTTGGTGCATGGAACCGTTGAGGCCTGCGTGATGACCCTCGCGGGCAAGCCACGGCGCATCCCCCAAGAGATGCGCGACAAGCTCGCCCCTTTCGTCTACGAAACAGACAATTGACAATTCGCGCCAAATTTCGGCCACTTTGCATGGGTTTTTAGCGAGGACCGGATCCCGCATAACCGGTCCCCGCGATGAGCGGAAGAGGTTGGTACATGAGTTTCAAGCGCGTGTTCGCCGTATTGGCGCTGATGCTGTCGCTGTTCGTCGCGCCGATGGCCGCGCTGGCGCAATCCGGCCCCATCGCTGCGCCCACCGGACCGGGCGCGGAATCCCAGCCACTCGATGCGCCATCGGCAGCCCCCACCGGTAATGTCGATGTCAGCTCGATGGGCGGTTCAGCCGGTGTTGGCAACATTTCCATTGTTTCGCTGTTTTGGCGCGCCGATCCGCTGGTGAAAGCCGTGTTCGTGCTCCTGGTAGCGGCCTCGCTGTGGTCGTGGACGATCATCATTAGCAAATGGCTATTGCTGGGACGTCTGCGCCGCAAGGCCGATGCCTTCGAAAAGACCTTCTGGTCGGGTCTGTCGCTTGACGAGCTTTACAACCAATTTTCCACGCGCGCCGATCATCCGATGGCGACCGTCTTCGTGTCGGCCCTGCGCGAATGGCGTCGTGCGTTCGAAGCCGGGTCGCCGCGCGAAGTCATGCTTCCGGGAATTAAAGACCGTATCGACAGGGCAATGAGCGTCACCATACTGCGCGAAATGGACGGCCTCGAACGCCAATTGGGCTTTCTTGCCACCGTCGGCTCGACCGCGCCGTTCGTCGGCCTGTTCGGCACGGTGTGGGGCATCATGAATTCGTTCTCTGCGATTGCCGCGCGCCACGACACGACGTTGGCCGTGGTGGCGCCCGGCATCGCGGAAGCATTGTTCGCCACTGCCATGGGGCTGCTTGCCGCCATCCCGGCGGTAATTTTCTACAACCGCTTCGTCAACGAAATGGCCCGCTACAACAACCGCCTCAACGGGTTCTCCGACGAATTTTCGGCGATCCTCTCACGCCAGCTTGACGAGAAGGCCACGCGCTGATGGCAGCCACGCTGCAAAGCCGCGATCACCGCCGCCGTCCGATGGCGGAGATCAACGTCACGCCCTTCGTGGACGTGATGCTGGTGTTGTTGATCGTGTTCATGGTCACTGCGCCGCTGCTGACCGTCGGCGTGCCCGTCGACCTCCCGAAAACCAAAGCCCAAGCCCTGGGCCAGGACCGCGAACCGCTTTCTGTCTCCATCCGGCGCGATGGCAGCATCTTCTTGCAGAACGCGCCCATCGAAGAAGACGCACTCGTGGCGCGCCTTACCGCGATTTCGCAAAACGGTTACGACCAACGCATCTTCGTGCGCGGAGACAGGTCGGTCGATTACGGCCGCGTGATGGAAGTGATGGGGATGTTGAACGCAGCAGGCTTCACCCATATCGGGCTCGTCACCGATGTCCGCAAACCGAGCGACAAGAAGAAGGATTAGCGCGGCGAGCATTCGCCGCGAAATCTCGCCGGCCGGCCTTGCCGGGTCGGCAGCACTTCATTGCGCGATCATCGCGGCGAGTTTCTTCACCTGGCAACACAGCCTGAAGATCACCGACGAATCTCCGCCCGTAGTGCCCGTCGAACTCGTCACCATCGGGCCTAAGACCAACATCATGGCGACGATGAAGCCGCCGCCGAAGATCCAACCGCAGGAAGACAAATTCACCCCACCACCTCCCATCGAGGTCAAACCGCCGCCGCCCCTCGAAAAACCCGAAGAGCCCGCCCCGGAACCGGCGCCCGCGCCGCCCGTTGTCAGCACGCCTCCTGCGGTCGTCCCCAAAGTGAAACCTCAACCGCCCAAGCCCGAGAAACCGAAGAAATTCGATATCAACAATATCGAAGCTCTTCTCAACAAGGTCGCGCCCGCGCCAGAGAAATCCAACGCGAAGGTGTCCGACCGCACGATCAAGGGCATCGGACAACAAAATGCGATGACGATGGATTTGGTCGATGCCTTGCGCAATCAGGTGGCGCAGTGCTGGAGTCCGCCCGCAGGCGCGCCCCGGCCAGAAGACCTGGTTGTCGATTTTTACGTGACATTGAATCCAGACGGTTCGGTCGCACAGATGCCGCAATTGTCGCCAAACTCAGCGGCGGCGGCTGCACAAAATCCCTATACGCGCGCGGCGGCGGAAGCGGCTCGACGCGCTATTATGACGTGTCAGCCCTATAAACTGCCGGCCGACAGGTACAATCAGTGGCGGGAAATCGATCCGTTGCATTTCGATCCGCGGCAGATGCTGGGTCGGTAAATCGGAGAATTGAAATGAAGCGTTTGATTTTGACATTTGCGGCAATTCTCGTGACTGCGGCGGCGATGCTGACGCCCGCATCTGCGGCATTGCAGGTCGATGTCACACAAGGCAACGCGCAGCCTCTTCCTATCGCTATCCCCGATTTTATCGCGCCCCAGCAGCAATCCGATGCACAGGCCGGTAGCAATATCGCGAGCGTGGTGCGCGCCGATCTCGAACGCTCCGGGCTCTTCAAACCCCTCGATCCTAAATCCTTCATCGAAACCGTTCGCGACATCAACGTGCCGCCCAATTTCGCCAATTGGCGCGTCATCAACGCGCAGGGTTTGGTGACAGGCCAAGTCGCCACCCAGCCCGACGGTCGTCTGCGCGTTGATTTCCGGCTGTGGGACGTGTTCGGCCAAAGCCAGATGTTGGGCCTGCAATATTACACGACACCGGAAAACTGGCGCCGGATCGCGCACATGATCTCCGATCAAATTTACGAGCGCGTCACCGGCGAGAAAGGTTATTTTGACACCCGCATCGTGTTCATTTCGGAATCCGGCTCGGCGATCAATCGCCGCAAACGCCTGGCCGTGATGGACGAAGACGGCGCCAATCCGATCTTTTTGACACGCGGCGAATATCTGGTGCTCACCCCGCGCTTCAATCCCACCGCACAGATGATCGCTTACATGTCGTATATCGCGGGCAAGCCGCGCGTTTACCTGTTCGACCTTGAAACGGGTCGCCAGCAGATGCTCGGAAACTTCCCGGACATGACGTTCAGTCCACGCTTCTCACCGGACGGCAACAAGGTGGTCATGACGCTGGAGAAGGCCGGCAATTCCGATATTTATTTAATGGACTTGCGCACGCGCGCAGTGTCGCGGCTGACGACCGATCCTTCCATCGACACCTCGCCGTCTTTTTCGCCGGACGGCCGCCAAATCACCTTCGAATCCGACCGCGGCGGTTCGCAGCAGGTCTATGTGATGAACGTCGACGGTTCGAACCAGCATCGCATCAGTTTCGGCAGTGGCAAGAACGGTACGCCGGTCTGGTCGCCACGCGGCGATCTCATTGCTTTCACTAAGCAATCGGCGGGCGCCTTTCGTATTGGCGTGATGGCGCCGGACGGCTCGGGCGAGCGTATCATTACCGACGGCTGGGAAGACGAGGGCCCCACTTGGGCCCCTAACGGCCGGGTGCTGATGTTCACAAGATCGGAGAGAGGGGGACGCGGATCCTCCATCTGGTCGGTGGATGTGACTGGCCGCAACGAGCGCCGGGTCATGACCCCAGGCGGCGCCTCCGATCCAGCTTGGTCTCCCTTGATCCACTGAGCCGGAGTTCCTAGAATCACCTGACGTTTTTGCCGCGTTTCGGGGTCTTTTTTGACCTTGGAGCGTTATGCGAGTGGTGCGCGCACCTGTTTTTCCTTTCGGGCTACCCCGACGCACCCGGGGTGGTGCCGTACGGAGTCTCAATTCCATGATTAAATTATCGACGGGTCTGAAATTCGCGGCGGTCGCATCCGCCTTGCTCGTGGCGGGCTGCGCCTCGAAGAAGGAAGCGCCTGTGGAGGCCCCCCCGCCGCCCGCGCCTATGGCCGCGCCTGCGCCCGCTCCGGTGACCTCGAGCATTGTCCCTGGCAGCGCCGAAGACTTGCGCGTCAATGTCGGCGATACGGTGCATTTCGATTATGACAGCTACGCGCTGACCGACGAGGACAAATCCACGCTCCAGCGTCAAGCAAGTTGGCTGCAGAAATACCCCGCCGTGCGCGTGACCGTCGAAGGCCATTGCGACGAACGCGGCACGCGTGAATACAACCTCGCGCTCGGCGCGCGCCGTGCCAATGCGGTAAAGGAATTTCTGGCGAGCTTGGGTGTTGCGGCATCGCGAGCCGACACAATCTCCTACGGCAAGGAACGTCCCATCTGCACGGACTCCAATGAATCGTGCTGGGCGCAGAACCGCCGTGGCGTGACCACCATCGCAGGCGGCCCCTCGTCCTGAGAGGACGGTTTAAGTGAACAAAGGCGCTCCCCTGACACGGGGGGGCGCCTTTTCTTTTTGTCTTTTCTTTTCCGGGTGGCCTCATTTTCGGCTAAGTAGTTGCGCCGAATTGCGGAGCTTGCTGTCAGGTGCGCAACATGAGTGACCGAACGAAAACTCTGAACTTCGCTGCGAGCCTTGCGCTGGGCGTCTGCTTCTTGCTGATGGCCCAGTCTACCGGCGTCAATCGCGCGCAGGCCGGCGTGTTCGATTCCGACGAAAACATCGATGCCGATTCCCGCCGCCTCAGCAAAGACCTTTCCGATGACAGCCAGCCACGCGTGGCTGGATTGTTCGGCCAATCTGACGAGGAAAAAGCCGCCGAGGAAGCTGCCCGTCAGCACGAACTTTCGCAAGACTCCAACATCCAGTCACTCACCCAGCGCGTCCAGGATCTGGAAAACACCGTGCGCCGCCTTACCGGCCAGAACGAAACGCTGAGCCACAAGGTCGACGAATTGCGCACAGCCATCGATCGCACCCAAAAGGATTTCGATTATCGTCTTTGTACGCTGTCCGCACAGCAGCTAGGCACCACCGATCAGGGCGATGGCGGATTGAATTGCGGCGGCCAAAACGGCCAGCAGGGCAGCGCACAACCGAATTTCCCGCCGCCCGCACGTTACGGATCGGCGAACGACACCACGCAGCAGCTCGCCCCGCCGCCGGGATCGCTGGGCACCTTGAGCGCGGACGACACCAACGGCCCGCAGCGCTATGCGGCTCCAGCCACGGCCGCCCCGCGCGAACTCGCTCCCATCGACAGCAATGGCGAATACAATTCGGCGATGACGTTGCTGGCGCGCGCCCGCTACGACGAAGCGCGCAGCGCCTTCCGGGCCTTTGCCGATGCCCATCCCGACGACGCGCTTACTCCACAGGCAGTTTATTGGGTGGGCGACATAGCCTATGTGCAGAAGGATTATCCCAACGCTGCGCGCGCTTTCGCCGAACAGATAAAGAAATATCCATCGAGCACGCGCGCACCCGACTCTATGCTCAAGCTCGGCCAGTCGCTCATCGCAATGGGCCAGAAGCAGGAAGGTTGCACCACGCTTGGCGCACTCAAGGCCAAATATCCCACGGCCGCTGACCCCATCCTCACCACGGCGCGCGAGGAACGCAAAGCAGCCTCCTGCCGCTGAGACCACTCTGGCGGCGCGTTTTGCTGTCGCGATGGCGGCGCTGGGCAATGTTTGGCCTGGTGCTGTGGCCGTCTCAGGCGGTGGAGATTCGCTCGCACTGATGCATCTGCTCGCCGATTGGGTGCGCGCGCGAAAGCTGGAGCCGGCGAAAGTCCTCACCGTTGATCACGGCTTGGTTGCCGGATCACGCAAACATGCAGGTGCCGTCGAAGCCGCCGCGAAATCGCTCGGCCTGGATTGCGCGATCCTTGTTTGGAAAGGCACAAAGCCAAACGCTGATATTGAAGCCGCCGCACGCGAGGCGCGCTACCGTCTGATGGGCGATTGGTGCCGCACCAACCAGATCGAAGCGCTCTTTGTCGCCCACACCGAAGACGATCAGGCCGAAACCTTCCTGCTACGCCTTGCACGCGGCAGTGGGTTGGATGGTCTTTCCGCCATGCGCGCCATCGCACCCTATCCGGCACCGGGGTTTGCCGGACTTTCGCTCGTGCGTCCGCTGCTCGGTTTCACGCGGACCGAACTGCGCGCGTTGCTGACCACGCGCAACATCGCCCGGTACGACGACCCGATGAACCACGACCCGCGCTTTGCTCGCGTCCGCCTACGGGCGATTTTGCCCATGCTGGAACAGGCCGGTCTGAGCGCGCGGCGCATCGCCGCTGGGGCCAAACATCTGGCCCGAGCCCGCGAGGCGCTGGAGCAGGGGACAGCCGATCTTATCGCTCGGACTACCCGTGCGGAAGGCCGTCGGCTTTTGATCGACGCTGCGGCGCTGGTGGCCGCACCCCGGGAACTAGGGCTACGGGCGCTGGCGGACCTTCTGATGAAGGTTGGCGGCCAGCCCTACCGTCCCCGCTTCGAACAGCTCGAATCGCTGTTTGATGCCCTGGCTGCGGGCCGTTTTGCCGCCCGGACCCTGCATAGTTGCCGTCTGGGCGCAGCACCCAAGCGGCTTACGGTCTTTGGTTCCCGCACCGTGGTGCTGGCTATGGAGCCTGCGCGAAACAAGCAGCCGTAATCTGCTGGAAAATGCGTCTGTTAACGGGGATTGCGCCGCCAACCAATTCGCTTAACGTCATCTTTCAGCCGCGTTTGCCGGGCTCTCTTAAATTTCTTAACATTTCGAAGGCTGGCAACGGTTCGGGAGAATTCCTATTTACTAGATGCGCCTTAGAGTTAGGCGGGCAGGACAGGGGTCCTGCTGGGGCAAAGCCCCTGAAAGGATGACAGTGAACAACCTTCGCAATCTCGCCCTTTGGATATTGATCGCCCTTCTCCTGGTGGCGCTGTTCAATCTGTTCCAGGGCACTGGCAGCCATCCAGCCAATGCGCCGATGACGTTTTCGGATTTCTACCGTCAGGTGGATCAGGGCACGGTGAAAGACGTGACCATCCAGAACAGCCAGTTTACGGGCCATCTGTCGAACGGTCAGGCTTTCGTTACCTACGGACCGAGCGATACCGCGCTGATCGAAAAGATGAACGCCCATCATGTCAATTTCTCATTCAAGCCCGAAGACAACGGTATCTCGCTGGTCGGCATCCTCATCCAGTCCCTTCCGATGCTCATCCTCATCGGCGGCTGGATATTCTTCATGCGCCAGATGCAGGCTGGCGGCGGCAAGGCGATGGGCTTTGGCAAATCGCGCGCGAAGCTGCTCACCGAACGCACCGGCCGCGTGACATTTGAAGACGTCGCCGGTGTCGATGAAGCGAAGGAAGAGCTGAAGGAGATCGTAGAATTTCTCCGAGACCCCCAGAAATTCCAGCGCCTCGGCGGCCGCATTCCCAAAGGCGTGCTGCTGGTGGGTCCCCCAGGCACGGGCAAAACCTTACTTGCGCGTTCAATCGCAGGCGAAGCCAATGTGCCGTTCTTCACGATTTCCGGGTCTGACTTCGTCGAAATGTTCGTCGGCGTCGGCGCATCGCGCGTGCGCGATATGTTTGAGCAGGCCAAAAAGAACGCGCCCTGCATTGTCTTCATCGACGAAATCGATGCGGTTGGACGCCATCGTGGTGCTGGCCTGGGTGGCGGCAATGACGAACGCGAGCAGACGTTAAACCAACTGCTCGTCGAGATGGACGGCTTCGAGGCGAATGAGGGCGTGATCTTGATCGCTGCCACCAATCGCCCTGACGTGCTCGACCCTGCGCTGCTGCGGCCGGGTCGTTTCGACCGTCATGTCGTGGTGCCGAACCCCGATCTTGCCGGCCGCGAAAAGATCCTGCGTGTCCATATGCGCAAGGTCCCCCTCGCTCCCGACGTCGATCCGCGTACCATCGCCCGCGGCACGCCCGGCTTCTCGGGTGCCGATCTCGCCAATCTCGTCAACGAAGCAGCGTTGTTAGCGGCCCGCCGTGGCAAGCGCGTCGTGACAATGACCGAGCTCGAAGACGCCAAAGACAAAGTCATGATGGGCGCCGAACGCCGTTCCATGGCGATGACCGACGAGGAAAAGAAGCTCACGGCCTATCACGAAGGCGGCCACGCGCTCGTGGCGTTGCATGTCGAAGGCTCTGATCCGATTCACAAGGCCACCATCATCCCGCGCGGTCGTGCGCTCGGCATGGTGATGCGTCTGCCGGAACGTGACCAGCTTTCGCTCACCCGTCAGAAAATGCTGGCTGATCTTTGTGTCGCCTTTGGCGGTCGTCTCGCCGAAGAACTGATCTTCGGCCATGACATGGTCACGACCGGCGCCATGAGCGATATCGAGATGGCGACCCGCATGGCGCGCGCGATGGTCACCCGCTATGGTATGAGCGATGATCTGGGTCCGATCGCGTACGCGGAAAACCAGGAAGAAGTTTTCCTCGGCCATAGCGTCTCGCGTACACAGAACATATCGGAAGCCACCGCGCAGAAGATCGATTCCGAAATCCGCCGCATCGTCAACGACACCTATGAGCATGCCCGCAGCATTCTGTCTGAGTACATCGATGACCTGCACAAGATCGCCAAAGGGCTGCTCGAATACGAGACGTTGACGGGTGACGAGATCATCGGCTTGACCAAAGGCATTGAACCTGTGCGCAAGCCATATGAAGAGCCCGAGCCACAGCGTGGTTCTGGCCCGAGCGTTCCCCAAGCCGGCCGCCCGCGCAGCATCGGTCCCATCGCGCCGGAGCCGCAGCCGGGGCGGTGAGCCCAACGCTTTTCGGCATTCTCAACGTCACGGAGAATTCGTTCTCCGATGGGGGGCGTTTTTTGGCGCCCCAAGCAGCACTGGAGCACGCGCGCGCTCTTTTGGCGGGCGGCGCAGACGTACTTGATCTCGGAGCAGCTTCATCCAATCCCGAAGCCAAGCCCGTCGCCCCCGACGTGGAGATCGCCCGTCTTGCACCCATCGTTTCGGAGCTGATCAAAGAAGGCGCCGCGCTTTCGATCGATAGCTTTGCCACCGAAGTTCAGCGTTGGGCGCTGGCGCAAAATGTTGCCTATGTGAACGACATTCAGGGGTTTCCCAATCCGAAGGTATATCTGGCGCTTGCCGAATCTTCTGCGCGTCTCATCGTGATGCATTCGGTGCAGGAATGGGGAAAAGCTACCCGGATAAACGTTGCCCCCAATGAGATTCTTTCGCGCTGTCTTGCCTTCTTTGAACGGCGCATCAGCGCGCTCACCAACGCGGGCGTCGCGCGCGAGCGTCTCATTCTTGATCCCGGCATGGGGTTCTTTTTGGGCTCCAATCCTGACGCTTCGCTCACGATCTTGCGCGAACTGCCCCGGTTGAAGGCAGCCTTCGGCCTGCCGGTTCTCGTCTCGGTGTCGCGCAAATCATTCTTGCGGACCATGACTGGCCGCGATGTGAAAGGCGCGGGCCCTGCCAGCCTGGCGGCCGAACTGTTCGCCGCCCTGCAGGGGGCAGATCATATTCGGACGCATGACCCTGCCGCCACACGGGACGCGTTAACGGTTTGGAACGCTTTGGAACGTTTCGAACGCTAGGCATTCCAATGCCGAGTGCGGTAAGAATGGCATATCCCCTTGATCCTGGTTTTATGAGCTTCTGGTACAAGTCTTGATACAATGTCGGGTACAAGGTGCAGTCCCGAGGGAGTGTTTCAGTATGACCCGGAAATTTTTCGGCACCGACGGTATTCGCGGTCGCGCCAATTCGGCCGCGTTAACGCCGGAACTCGCCATGAAGGCGGGCATGGCTGCCGGACGTATCTTCACCCAAGGCGACCATCGCCACCGCGTGGTGATCGGCAAGGACACAAGGCTTTCGGGCTACATGATCGAATCGGCCCTCGTCGCAGGCTTCACCGCCGTCGGCATGGACGTGTTCCAGTTCGGCCCGCTGCCGACGCCGGCGGTGGCGATGCTCACACGCTCCCTACGCGCCGATCTTGGCGTGATGATTTCGGCCTCCCACAACCTCTTCGAAGACAACGGTATCAAGCTGTTCGGCCCTGACGGACAGAAACTTTCGGACGAACGCGAAGCCCAGATCGAAGCCCTGATGGCCAACGGGTTGGAAGAAGGCCTCGCTCAGCCGCGCGCCATTGGCCGCGCCAAGCGCATCGACGACGCCCAGGCCCGCTATATCGAATTCGCCAAGCGCACATTTCCCAAGAACATGCGGCTCGATGGGTTGCGTATCGTGGTTGATTGCGCCAATGGCGCTGCCTACAAAGTGGCCCCGGCGGTCTTGTGGGAATTGGGCGCCGATATCGTGCCCATCGGCGTCAATCCCGACGGCTTCAATATCAATTCCGAATGTGGATCCACCGCACCCGAAGCGATGGCACGCAAGGTCCGCGAAATGCGCGCCGATTTCGGCATTGCGCTCGATGGCGACGCCGACCGCGTCGTGATGGCCGACGAAAACGGCCAGATCATCGACGGCGATCAGATTTTGGCGCTCATCGCGCGCTCCTGGACCAAGACCGGTGATCTCAAAGGCGGTGGTGTCGTCGGCACCGTCATGTCGAACGCTGGCCTCGAACGCTATCTATCGAGCCTTGATCTGAAGCTCGCGCGCGCCGCCGTCGGCGACCGCTACGTTCTGGGGATGATGAACGGCGGCGGTTACAATGTGGGCGGCGAACAATCCGGCCATATCATCCTCAACGATTTCATCACCACCGGCGACGGTTTGATCGCGGCACTTCAGGTGCTGGCCGTGATCGCAGGCGAAAACACCAACGCCAGCGAAGCGGCCCACCTCTATGAACCATTGCCGCAGGTGTTGCAGAACGTGCGCTTCAAGAGCGGCGCACCGCTCAACGACAAACGCGTTACCGACTGCATCAAAGAGGCCGAAGCCCGCCTCAACGGATCGGGCCGTCTGCTCGTGCGCAAATCCGGCACCGAGCCCGTCATCCGCATCATGGCGGAAAGCGACGACATCGCGCTGGTGCAGCAGGTCGTGCGCGATGTGGCCTCCGCCATCGAGGAAGCAGCGCGTTGAATAGGCCGTCGCGGCTTCTCGTCATCGCGGGCTCCGATTCCAGCGGCGGTGCGGGCATCCAGGCCGATATCAAAACGGCGACCGCGCTTGGTGTCTATACGATGACTGCAGTGACGTCAGTTACCGTGCAGAACACGCAAGGCGTCCACGCGATTCATCCGATTCCGGCCAACATCGTGCGAGCTCAGATCATCAGCGCGCTGGAAGATATCGGTGCTGATGCGATCAAGATCGGAATGCTCGGTTCCGCCGACATCGTACAGGCGGTGGCGCAAACGCTGGTTATGCATGCCCGCGACATCGCTCTGGTCATCGATCCAGTGATGGAGGCCAAGGGTGGCGCGTCGCTGTTGGAAGACGAGGCTGCCAACACGCTGATGATGAGCCTGTTTCCGTTGGCAGCGATCATCACGCCGAATGCGCCCGAAGCCTCGGTGCTCACCGGATTGCCCATCGAAACCGTGGCCGACTGCGCGCAGGCCGGCCAGTCGTTGCTCGCAACCGGCGCCAAGGCGGTGCTCGTTAAAGGCGGACATCTCGAAGGCGAAACGGTCACTGATGTGCTGGTGACCAAAGCCGGTGCACAACGCCTAACCGCGCCGCGCCTCAAAACGACATCGACACATGGCACAGGCTGCACGCTCGCAACTGCGATCGCGGTGGGGCTGGCGCAAGGCGCACCTCTGATCGACGCAATCAAACGCGCCCGGTCCTATGTCCAGGAAGCAATTCGCACCGCACCGGGATTCGGCCATGGCTATGGCCCGCTCAATCACATGCACACATTGCAAAAACCGTCGCATGACGTTAGCCCGCCCGCGCCCAACCCGTCGCTGCGCTGGGGCCGGCCGGAACGTTAAGCGGCAAGTACTTTGTCGAGCCGATTGCGGATGATCGCCTCGGCTTCTTTCATAATGCGTGCAATCAATTCTTGACAGGTCGGAATGTCGTGAATGAGTCCTTGCGTCTGGCCTGCCGACCAAATGCCTGCATCCATTTCGCCATTGTCGAGCACATTGGCCCCGCGCGTGCCCGCGACGAGATCCTTTACGTCTTCGAACTTCGCATTGCCGCGTCGCTCGATGGAGACGACTTCGTCGCTGATCGCGTTTTTGGCCACGCGCGCGGTGTTGTGCAACGTGCGGAAAATGAGATTGGTGCCGCGCTCGTCGTTGGAAACGATCTGCTTCTTCACGTTCTCATGGATCGGTGCTTCCTTCGTCGCCATGAAGCGCGTGCCCATGTTCACGCCGTCGCAACCAAGCGCCAGCGCCGCCACCAGTCCGCGCGCATCGGCGATTCCACCTGAGGCGATGATTGGAATGTTGAGCTTGTCCACCGTCGCTGGGAACAGGATCATACCTCCCACATCGTCCTCGCCGGGATGACCTGCACATTCCAGTCCGTCGATCGACACGCAATCGACGCCGATGGACTGCGCCTTCACCGCATGACGTACGCTGGTGCATTTGTGGATCACCTTCACGCCGGCTTGCCTGAAGCGTGGCAGATGCGGCTGTGGATTGTTGCCCGCCGTCTCCACGATCTTGATGCCGCCTTCGATGATAGCCTCGCGATATTCGTCATAAGGGATGGGCGTGATCGATGGCAGGATTGTGAGGTTCACGCCGAACGGCTTGTCCGTCATCTCCCGGCATTTTTTGAGTTCTTTGGCCAGGTCTTCCGGCTTGCCCGCCGAATGCGCCGTGATAAAGCCGAGCGCGCCTGCGTTGGCGACGGCTGCAATCAACTCGGCTTTGCCCACGCGGGTCATGCCGCCGCAGGTGATGGGGGCATCGACCCCGAACATTTCGGTAAAGCGTGTCTTCAACATGGCGTTCGTCCTTCGTGTGTGGAGAGCTGTTCCCCGAGCCTGCTGGGATTTTGCCCCGCCGCGCAAGCCCGCTTCAGAGTGCCGGGCGGACGTCGGTATGGGAAAAATCGGCGCCCTTAAAGAGCAACGGTTCGTCCTTGGCCTTGGCCAACGCATAGGCGAAACAATCACCGAAATTCAACTGGGCCCGGTGACCGCTGCGCTTCCCGAAATCACGATAGGCTTCGCGAGCAATACGGGCCTGTTCTTCGTCGAAGGGCGCGACCAAAAGGTTCAGCTTGCGGCACAAATCATCAAAGCGTCGCCCAATGGTGGGATCGCGATTTCTGTCCGCCACGATTCCCGCTTCAAAAAGGGTCGCCGCCGAAATCTCGATCTGGCGGGCAGAGGTCAATGCTTGCGCGAAGCAAGCCGCATCGGGCTCCTGTCGCAGAATGGCGATCAGCACCGATGTGTCTACGATCATCGCGGAAGACCGTTTTCGTCATACAAGTCATCGTCGTAATTGGCAGTCCGTTCTTCCTCGGTCATCAGGGCCGCAGCTTCTCGTCCGATCCGCATGATTTCATCGGCAAGAGACCCTTTGATCTTTCTCTGACGCTTGATCTCTTCGATCCGGAGCCGCACCGCTTTGGTCACGGCCGTAGCCATGCTTTCGCCGGTCAATTCTGCGAGTTCCTGGGCGAGACGATGGGCCTCCGGGTTCTTGATATTCAGTCCCATGGTCGCATTCTACCTTGCACGTCTACCATGGTACTATTTTGACGCTACCGGTCAATAAATGGGTCGCGGACCAAGATTGTGTCTTCTCGTTCCGGGCTGGTGGAAAGAAGTGCCACCGTCGTCCCCGTAAGCTCCTCTACCCGCCGCACATATTTGATGGCCTGGGCCGGAAGCTCGGCCCAGCTGCGGGCGCCGCGAGTGGATTGGGTCCAGCCTTCCATGGATTTCGTAAATCGGTTCGCAGCGGGTCTGCTCGTTGGCATCCGCGGGCAGATAGTCGATTTCGCGCCCCTCTAGCCGGTAGCCCGTGCAAAGCTTGATCTCTTCGAACCCATCCAGCACGTCGAGCTTGGTCAGTGCGATGCCGTCGATCCCGCCGGTTATCACGGTCTGACGCACCAGCACCGCATCGAACCAGCCGCAGCGGCGCTTGCGTCCGGTCACCGTGCCGAACTCCGCGCCCCGGCTGCCCAGAGTCTCGCCGATCTCATTGGTCAATTCGGTCGGGAACGGGCCTTCGCCAACGCGCGTGGTATAGGCCTTGACGATGCCCAGCACCATGCCGATGTCGCGCGGCGCGACACCGGCGCCTGCCGCTGCCTGTCCGGCCACCGTGTTGGACGAGGTCACATAAGGATAGGTGCCATGGTCGATGTCGAGCAACACTGCCTGCGCGCCTTCGAACAAGATGCGCTTGCCCTCACGCCGTGCCTCGTTGAGCCGGCGCCAGGCCGATCCCACGAACGGCAGAACCTTGGGCGCGATTTCTTTCAGCGATGCCAGAACAGCCTCGGCCTCGATCTCTTCAGCGCCGACGCCACGGCGCAACGCATTGTGATGGGCCAGCAGTCGCTCGATCTTTGCAGGCAACGACGCTAAATCCTTCAGATCGATCAGGCGCAACGCGCGGCGGCCAACCTTGTCTTCATAGGCGGGGCCGATGCCGCGCTTGGTCGTACCGAGCGCCTGCACGCTGTTGGATGTTTCGCGCGCCACGTCAAGTTCGCGATGCAAGCGGCAAAATCAGAACGGCGTTCTCCGCGATCACCAGATTGTCCGGCGTGATGACCACGCCAAGGCCGCGCAATTTCGCCACTTCCTCGCAAAACGCCCACGGATCCACCACCACGCCATTGCCGATAACCGCCAGCTTGCCCGGCCGCACCACGCCCGATGGCAACAGGCTCAACTTATAAGTCACGCCGTCGATGACGAGCGTGTGCCCCGCATTGTGGCCGCCCTGAAAGCGCACCACCACGTCGGCGCGCGCGCTACAGCCAGTCGACGATCTTTCCTTTGCCTTCGTCGCCCCACTGGGCGCCGATCACCGCGACGTTGGACACGCTTGCACTCCGAGACAATGGCCCGCCCCAAACCCGGCCACCCTACTTGGAGGACAGGTTGTCCGTCTCGCGAATGAATGCCGCAACATTGTCGTGCAGTTCCTTCAGCGAGGCCTGGTGGGCGTAGACCATGTGGCCGGACTTATAAAGGCGGTATTCGATGTTGTCTTGAAGTTTCGCGGGGATATCCAAGTGACGCATCTCGTATTGGCCCTCGAAGAACGGTGTTCCAAGGTCGAAATATCCGGCATTCAGCAATACCTTGAGATCGGGATTGTATTTGAAGGCCGCCGCCAAGTCCGCCATCACGTTGGTCGCGCCCTGCGAGGGCTGGTCATTGTCAGGCAAGGTGTGCCTGCTGTCCCAATCCTTCTCAAGGTCGATTTCGGGCTTGAATTCTTTGTCCTTGCCGTAATTCAACTCTTTGCGGGCATAATCATTGAACGCGGACACATAGGCCGAACTGATCGCAGCGCCCTGCGGGTCATAATCCACTTCCTTGCTCAGCGGGTCCATGGTCGGTCCCGAGAAGCGTGAATCGAGCCGACCCGTCGCGGTATCGGTATCGCCTTGCAGATTCTGCTCAAACATTCCGCCGTCGATCCTCAGATTGGCCTTTTTGATATAGGCAGCGGAAAGACCGGTATATTGGTGCAATTTTTCGGCGATCGCGTCGCGGTCCGCCTCGTTCAGCGAAGAGCCCGCGGCGAGCGCGCGCGCATAGTCGCCCATTGCGAATTGTTCGGTCTCAGCGACAAGTGCTTCCAGATCGGGCGGATTGCCCGGCAGCTTGTGGTGATACCAGGCGGTCGCCGCATAACTCGGTAGCGCGAGTTGATAGGGAAGGTTGACGCCAGGATTGTCGAGCGGCCCGTCTGGGCTGAGATCGAAATTGAGGATCTGCGATAACAGGATGACGCCGTTGAAGTCCGTGTCGTAATTCTGTTCCAGCAGATTTACGAGCACCGCCGATCGCGTTGTGCCGTAGCTTTCGCCGAACAGATATTTGGGCGAATTCCAGCGTTCGTATTTCGAAAGGAATTGGGAGATAAATTCCGCAAAGGCGTGCGCGTCTGGATCGACGCCATAGAACATCTTTTCTTTGTCGGGACCTGCAATGCGACTGAAGCCGGTGCCGGGCGCGTCGATGAAAACGAGGTCGGTGACGTCCAGCAGGCTTTGATCGTTGTTGACGATGGGGTAGGGCGCAGGTGGGGTGTGCGTGTCGTCCGCTGTCACCACCCGCCTTGGCCCGAACGCGCCCATGTGCAGCCATACCGTCGAAGAGCCGGGGCCGCCATTATAGAGAAAGGTGATGGGCCGCGATCCCGGTTTTGCGTCGCGCTTGAAATAGGCGACGTAGAACATCGAGGCTTCGGCGGTGGGATTTTTCTTGTCCTTGTCGTCGCCGTCTGATTCCTTGGTGGCGGATTCCTCCTGTTCGGCCCTGGTCTGCGGCGCGTCATCCCAGTCTTTCGGATGAACGACAAGGGTGCCCGCCACCGCTCGATAATTGATGCTGCTGCCGCCGACGGTCACCGAGCCCTGGCTGATGCTCTCCTCAGGCTTGAAATAGGAAATCTTGGGCGCCTGTTTGATGTCCTTGGCTGCGTCCTCGTCAACATGCGCTGCGTCCTTGGCGAAGGCCGTGGGAAGCAACAGCGCAGACGCCAAAACAGCGAAAAGTGCGGGGGCAAATTTCATGGGGCACCATCTGGAAAGTTGGAACGGGCCAAGGGCCGTCTTTCACAAGCCGGAAAGAAGATATTATGCTGCAATCTCAAGGACCTAACAATCAGATGGCGGAGTTTCGCCTTCATAAGGCCAATCCTTTATGGGGTCGAGTCAATTCCGCGTGCGAACTCTAAAACGCCGTTGCATATTGCGGAACCGAGATGTGTCGACGTTGTTGGCGCCTAGCCCGGATACCCAGGGATTTGCGGCCCCGCGCTTGGACCTGCCTCGGGGGCGATCAGGCACCGTCAGATCAAGAGCGAAACACGCATGCGTTCTGTGATGACATCGCAATATCTTTAGGCTGGTCTTCGATCGTGCTTATTTCGACGTCGAGATCGCAGCGATCGTCAACGATGTGGCGGCCTACTTCGGTGTGCGCCCCCAAAAGTCGAAAGCGAAGGGACCTCGCTGATCAAAAGCTTTACAGCGATCTACGCTGTTACAGACACACCGCTCGACGATGCGCTCGACAACACGTCGAGCGCCGTCGAATAGCTTGTCAGTTGCGCCTGAAGATAGGCCGGTACAGTTCCGGTCAGCGTGGTTGCCGACGCGCCGGTACTTGTCGCTGGCGTGTTCGTTGCCGAATAGGCTTTGCGAATCGCGGACAGCACGTTTTGCAATTGCGCTTTTGCCGCGCCCGCGGCCGTGGACGTCGAAATATCGAGATTGCCTGTCAAGCCAAGTCCGAAGGCCTGGGAAGACGAATTGGTCGACGACGATGATGATGATGATGATGACGATGATAATGAAGGCGAATTGCTCGACGTGGAGGGCGCCGACAATGTCCCCGGCGTTATGCCGAGCCGCGACAGCGCATCGAAATCGGCAGGTCCGGACACCAGCGACGCCGTCACGCCCGGATTGACCTGGATTTTCAATGCTGCGCCGCTGCTACCATAAGTGACGGTCGCTTTGCCCGCGAACGCCATTTCGCCGCTAATCTTGTCGGCAAGTGATTGCATTGTCTCGCCTGGGTCGATGGTGATGTTGATCGCGCGGGCGGCCGTGCCTTGAATGTCGATGCTGAACGAATCGCCCGCGCGCAACGTGGTTTGCGAAGCGAGATCGACGGACTGGTTGGTGTCGAGCGTCCCGCGCGGCAACCCGAGCGCGTCGAGCACGCTGGAGCCTTGCGGGTCGATAGCGATGCCCGCGCCGTTCGACGTGCCATCCGCACCGCCGAATTGGTTTGTCCATGCGATGCTGCCGTTCGGATTGAGCGCGGCGACGAAAGCGTTGTTGACCTGCGCGACGGTGCGGCTCTGCCCCGGCAGCGTACCGCTGGTCGTGCCGGTCAAATAAACGGTGCCGTCCGTCCCCACTGTCACCGCGCCGCCGCTGTCGCTGCCCGCGGTCCCGACATAGCTGACCTGTTCAGGCGACGCGCTCGCGCCGTTATCGGTAAGCGAAAACACAAACGCATCTGTTCCGCCCGAACTCGGATTGGCTACGCTTGCTTCGCCGCTCGCGGTCAGCGCGGCGTTTGCCGTGGTGCCTGAGACATAGACCTGATTGCCCGACACGGCGATGCCACCGATCGCGCCGTTCTGCAGATCGCCCAGATCGACCTGCCAGGCAGGTGCCGCTGTCGCATCGCCATTGGTGTATTTCGAAACGATAGCATGGCCGTTCTGGACGCTAGCTACGATCAGGCTGCCATCCGCTGTCGTGGCCATCGCGGCCACCTGATCGGTGCCGGAGGTGCCAGATTGCGTCTCGTAAACGATATTGCCGCTGAAATTGAGCTTGGCGACATAGGCATCGGCCCCGCCCGCGCTTTTCTGACCCGAGCCGATGCTGCCGGACACGCTGCCGCCAATGTAGATGTTGCCGCTGGCGTCAACGCTGATCGCGTTAGCCTGGTTGTTGGATAGGGTGGGAAGCTGCTGAACCCAGGTTTGATTGCCATCGGCATCGTAGCTGGCGACGAAGCTGTCGGTGTTGCCGTCCGCCACCGCGGTCGTCGACAGATCGGCCGTCGTTGAGCCAGTCACCGCCACACCGCCAGTGGAGGGATCTACGGCGAGCCCATAAGCTGTGGCGCTGCCCGCGCTGCCCAGCAATTTGCTCCATTGCAATTGGCCCGCCGAAATCGTATTTCGACAGATAGACGTCTTGCGATCCTTGATTGACCTGATTGGTGAGGTCACCGGTCGCGTTGCCCACGACATAGACATCGCCGTTGGCATCGACGGCAGTGGCTTGCGCGGTGGTGGCCCCCGAACTCGGCGTGGTTTCCGCGATGAAGGAGGTCTGTGGTGTGCCCGACAGATTGCTGAGTTTGGTCAGGCGTCCCTGCTGGTCTGAAATCTGCTGCGCGGTTGTTGGGGTCCCGTTAGATGAGGTTGTGTTCGTCGCTGTGTTTGCTGAGGAACCGTTCGTGCCCGCGACGTAAAGCGCCGGGGTCGCGGCCGCGGACGAAAGCGTGACACTTTCGTTCGGCGATTCATTGATCTGCAGTCCGTAATAGGCGGCTTGCGGATCGTTCTCGGAGCCCTGGGTGATGACGCGTTGGAACCGCGTGCTGAATCCGTCGGATTGAAGCTGCTGGTTCACATAGCTGACGATGTTGTCCAGCGTCAGCGGCCCTTTGACTTGCGACAGGTCAATCGGCACATTGGTCGTCGTTCCGCCTTTCGCAACCGAGATCGTGAAACTGTCACTCGCCGAAACACCGAAGAGCGGGTTGGCAAGATTGGCATCGCTCACCAGCGTGCTACCCGCATAGTTATACGTCTGGAACGGCATCGCCACTTGGCTGGTGGTCGATGCACCGGGCTGGGAGGCTTGCAGCGTGAAGTTTTTAAAGGTCGTGGTGCTTAGATAATTCTCAACCTGGCTTAATCCGGTCTGGAAGCGCGAGTTGAATCCTGCGAGCTGTCCTGCCGTCATGCCGGTGCGCTGGGACATGCTGGCCAGATAGGACAAATTGTTGACCGCCTGATAGAGCGAAAACAGTTTCTGATTGTCCTGCTCGGTCGCGCCGTCCGCGCCTGCCGTCGATAGCGGCACGTTTGCGGTGTCCATGAAGTTGGTGATGGACAACACTTGCGCGTCTTCTGCCTGCTGGCTTGGTGTGGTGGAGGCATCCCAGGGCGGAGCGTCGTTCGCCGTGGCGCTGGAAGACGAAGCTGTTGGCGGCGCAGCGCTTTGCGTCGGCGCAATGGGCAATTGCGCCTGATAGTAGTTCAGCAGCAACGAAGGGTCGAAGCTCTGAATCGAAACGCCTGTGCTCACGCCGGCCTCCGCGGACAATTATATTTCCCCGCCGTTACTGGCCTGCTAACGATGGCTTCTAATGGCCCAGTATGGATGGCCGTGACCTGTCAGTTTCATAACGTACAGTTTATTATATGTACATATTTCGACAGGGATACAGGCTCAAAAGCGCAAAACACGCGTTTTATGTGCCAACTTCAGACAGTTTTAGCGTTTCGGGCCAATGCTGCGCATATTCGGGAGCGAACGCCATCACGCCGCGCGATGCGCGTGCCATGTGGAGCGCAAATAATGAGTGCAGCGCCTAAGATCGAACTGGACGTATCTCAGCAATCCGAAAGGCTCGCGCCGATTTCGGCGGTCTCGCTGCGAGATACTTCCGTTTCCATCGGCCCCTTGCTGCCTGAAGACACTGCCGCGCTGTTTCTGTGGCTCAACGACGTCGCCGCGGCCAATCTCGACCTCGCCTACCGTCCCGTCGATTGGATGCAGTACAAAGCGTGGATCGACGAACTGGGCAGAAGCACCACCCACACCTTGTTCGCCATCCGTAAGCTGACGCTGCCCAGGATTATCGGCTTTGTGATATTCAAGAACATTCAGCCCGTCCATCGCTCGGCCGATCTCGGCATTCGCATCGGCGAGGAGAGCGAGCGCGGCAAGGGTTATGGCCGCTCCGCCGCGGTGCTGGCGCTACGTTATGGGTGGAATCATCTCAATCTGCGCCGGGTTCAGCTTCAGGTTTTTGCCCACAACACGCGTGCCATCAGGGCCTATCGCGCGGCAGGCTTCAAGGAAGAAGGCCGACTTTGTGATGCCGCCTTCATCGATGGCCAATGGGTCGATGTGATCCCGATGGCCTGCCTCAATCCTGAAACACGCTGTCTGCGCAGCGCCGGGCGTTGATCTGGGATAGACTGCGTTGCCTTGGCGATTTTCGTGCCTTTTCCGGGTATTGTTGCGACAATTCCGACAAATATTGCGAAAGGTGCTCTGCTATGTCTTGGCCAACTGCCGCGGTGCCGCAACCTCGACAGATCCTGATGGTCTTGATCCAGGCGGCCGCGCAATCTCCAATAACCCAGTTCGAGTAGCCGGTCGGTCGCCTCATGAGCCCTGAAAACACCCAAAATGCCGCCCAACGCGTCGTTGCAACCGCAGGCAGTCCGGTCGGCCGTGCGCGGCGCTGGATCGATGACATTCCCTATGGCCGCCGTACGCTCTGGATCGGGGGCGCGGTGGTGTTGTTTGTCCTGCTCATCTGGCTGCTGGCCCACACCCAGGCCACCCAGACCGTGCAGGGCCGCGCAGGGATGGGGGGCCCCACACCTGTAGGCGTGGCGAAAGTCAGCCAAGGCCCTATGCCGATCACCTTGAACGCGCTGGGAACAGTCACGCCACTTGCCACCGTCACGGTGCGCCCGCAGGTTAGCGGCCCGATCACGAAATTCGCCTTCACCGAAGGCCAGATGGTCAAGGCAGGCGACCTGCTCGCCGTAATCGACCCACGCCCGTTCCAGGCAGCGCTTGATCAGGCCAAAGGTCAGCTTCTGCGCGACCAGGCTGCCCTCGCCAATGCCATCGTCGATCTCAACCGCTATCGCGCGCTGTGGGCTGCCAAATCGATATCGCAACAGCAGCTCGCCACCCAGGAGTCTCTCGTCAAACAGGATCAGGGCGTCGTGGTATCCGACCAAGCAAATGTCGCCGCCGCCGCCCTCAATCTCGAATATTGTAAGATCACCTCGCCCATCGCCGGACGTGCCGGCATCAGACAGGTCGATATCGGCAATCTCGTGCAGGCGGGCCAGACAAATGGCATCGTCGTCATCACGCAGATTCAGCCCATGTCGGTAATCTTCTCGATTCCCGAGGACAATATCGACCAGATCATAGCTCGCATGAACGGCGGTGCCGCGCTTCAGGCCGATGCCTATGACCGCACGCAAACCCGCAAGCTTTCGACTGGAACCCTCTCCGCCGTCGACAGCGCTATCGATCCGACCACCGGCACGTTGAAATTGCGCGCGATGTTCGACAATGCCGACAACACTTTGTTTCCCAACCAGTTCGTCAACATCCATCTGTTGATCGACACGCAACAGAACCAGACCCTTGCCCCGGTTGCCGCCATTCAGCGCGGCGCGCAGGGCACATTCGTGTTCGCCGTCAATCCAGACAAGACCGTGGCCATGCGAGCCGTTAAGATCGGCGCGACCGACAGCAGCAACATCGTCATCACCAACGGATTAAAACCCGGTGACACGATCGTCGTCGATGGCGCTGACCGCCTGCGCGATGGAGCGCAGGTCGAGATTCCCCAACCGCCCAAAGGCTCCATCGCCCCGCTCAGCGCTGCCTCTGTCAATCAGGCCACCGCCCCAGCGGCCCAAAGTGATCGTTTCAGCCGGATGCTGCGGCGCCTGCCGCCCGCCGAGCAGGACGCGTTGAAGAAGATGACTCCCGAACAGCGCCGCGCCTGGTTCCGCGCACATCGCGGCGAATTGCGACATCGCAGTGGCGGCGGACAATAAGCCGTTGCTGCGTTCGGTATTGAAAGGCGCCAGGGCGACATGAATCCATCCGCCCCCTTCATCCTCCGCCCGGTCGCCACCTCACTGGTGATGATCGCGATCATGCTGATCGGCATCGTGGGATATCACTATCTCCCGCTGTCGGCGTTGCCCGAAGTCGATTATCCGACCATCCAGGTGCAAACCTTCCTGCCCGGCGCGAGCCCCGATGTGATGACCACCTCGGTCACCGCACCTCTCGAACGTCAACTAGGTGAAATGCCCGGCCTGAAACAGATGACCTCGGCCAGTTCAGCCGGCTCTTCGGTCATCACATTGCAATTCGATCTGTCGCTCAGCCTCGACATAGCCGAACAGGAAGTACAGGCGGCGATCAACGCATCTGGCAGCCTCTTGCCCCAAACCCTTCCCGCGCCGCCTGTCTATGCCAAGGTCAATCCGGCAGACGCGCCGATCCTTACGATCGCAGTGACGTCCAACACGATGCCGCTCACCCAAGTCGAAGACCTCGCTGATACGCGCATCGCCCAGAAGATTTCCCAATTGTCCGGCGTCGGTCTTGTCAGCATCAATGGCGGGCAACGCCCCGCCGTGCGCGTGCAAGCCAATCTTCATGCGCTGGCCTCTTATGGCCTCAACCTCGACGATCTGCGCACGACGATCTCGAATGCCAACTCCAACGCGCCCAAAGGCAGCTTCGACGGCAAGGCGCAAGCCTACACAATCAACGCCAACGACCAGCTGCAGAGCGCCGACGACTACAAGAACATCATCGTGGCTTACAAGAACGGCGCTCCGGTGCGATCTGACCGATGTGGCCACCATTGCCCAGAGTGCGGAGAACGTGAAGCTGTCGAGCTGGATGAACACCACGCCCGCGATCCTGCTCAACGTGCAACGCCAACCCGGCGCGAACGTCATCTCCGTGGTGGATTCCATCCGCGAAATCTTACCGCAAATCGAGGCCGAACTTCCCGCAGGCGTCAAAGTGACGGTGCTTACCGACCGCACCAACACGATCCGCGCCTCGGTGTCCGACGTCGAGTTCGAATTGATGCTTGCCGTCGTCTTGGTGGTGTTGGTGATCTTCCTGTTCCTGCGCAACATCCCGGCCACCTTCATCCCGAGCTTGTCGGTACCGCTGTCCATCGTGGGCACCTTCGCAGCGATGTATGCGCTGGGCTTCTCGCTCAACAACCTATCGTTGATGGCACTGACGATCTCCGCCGGCTTCGTGGTCGATGACGCCATCGTGATGATCGAGAATATCACGCGCTATCTCGAACAGGGTGAAACCCCGCTTCAAGGCGGCGCTGAAAGGTGCCGGCGAGATTGGGTTCACCATCGTTTCGCTCACCATCTCGTTGATTGCTGTACTCATTCCCCTGCTATTCATGCAGGAGGTCGTGGGCCGGCTGTTCCGCGAATTCGCGATTACACTGGCCACCACGATCCTGATTTCAGCCGTCGTGTCGCTGACGCTGGTGCCGATGCTATGCGCAAAGCTGCTGCGTCACCGTTCCGAGGAAAAGCAACAAAGCGAGATCGCGCGCAGGTCGCAGGCTTATTTCGACCGCACCATTGCCGCCTATGACCGGTTGTTGATCTGGGTTCTCGACCACCAGCCGCTGACTATGTTGGTCGCCGTGGTGACGCTGGTGGTTACTGTGCTTCTCTACATCGTCATTCCGAAGGGGTTCTTTCCGCTGCAGGATACGGGTTTCGTCCAAGGGATGACGCGTGCCGGTCCCACCGTCTCTTTCTCCGCCATGTCCGACCGGCAAGCGCAACTGGCACGCCAGATTCTAAAAGACCCGGATGTCGAAAGTCTGTCGTCCTTCATCGGCGTGGACGGCACCAACAGCACGCTCAATAGCGGCCGCTTTCTGATAAATCTCAAATCCAAGGACGATCGCAGCGACGATGTCGAAACGATCATGCGCCGTCTGGACCGTGACGCGGGCAACGTTACCGGCATTTCGCTCTTTCTGCAGCCGGTACAGGACTTGACGATTGACTCCACGGTCAGCCGCTCCGCCTATCAGTTCGTGGTCGAAAGCGCGCGACGACGCCGATCTACGAAGCTGGGTGCCAAAGCTGGTGGACAAGCTATCCGCATTGCCCCAGCTTCAAAACGTTTCGACCAATTTCCTCGACGATGGCCTGTCGGCCTATATCGTCGTCGACCGCGACACCGCGGCGCGGTTCGGCATCACGGCCGCCACCGTCGACAACGCCCTCTACGACGCCTTCGGCCAGCGCATTATCTCGACCATCTTCACCGAATCCAATCAGTACCGTGTCATCCTCGAAGCTGATCCCGAACTGCAACGCGACATCGCCTCGCTTTCCAGTGTCTATCTTCCGTCCGCAGCCGGCGGCCAGGTGCAACTGAGCGCTATTGCCCATGTCGCGGAGAAGCCGGTTCCGCTGGAGATCGACCATCTAAGCCAGTTCCCAGCTGCGATGATCTCGTTCGATGTGTCGCCGGACTATTCGCTTGGAAGCGCCGTCGACGTTATCAAGAAAGCCGAAACCGACATCCAGCTTCCGCCCAGCCTGGCCACCAGCTTCCAGGGCGCTGCGCTCGCCTTCCAGTCGGCATTGGGTAACGAATTGCTACTCATCTTGGCCGCGATCATCACGGTCTACATCGTGTTGGGTGTGCTCTATGAGAGCTTCATCCATCCCATCACCATCTTGTCAACCTTGCCGTCCGCAGGTGTGGGGGCTCTGCTCGCACTCATCGTCTCGGGCCACGATCTCAACATCGTCTCAATCATCGGCATCATTCTGCTGATCGGCATCGTGAAGAAGAATGCGATCATGATGATCGACTTCGCGCTGGAGGCGGAACGCAAAGAAGGCAAGTCCACCCGCGAAGCCATCCATCAAGCAGCGTTGCTACGCTTCCGCCCGATTATGATGACCACGGTGGCCGCTCTCTTCGGCGCGCTTCCGCTTATGCTGGGCAGCGGCGTGGGCTCAGAGCTTCGCCACCCCCTCGGCATCGCGATCGTGGGCGGCCTTCTGGTCAGCCAAGCTCTGACCCTGTTCACGACGCCGGTGATCTACATTTATTTCGACCGCTGGTCGCACGAATTCGATGATTGGCGCCGTCGCCGCTTCGGCGGAAAAGCCGCGTCGACGCCATGAACTTCACGTCGTTTTTCATCTCTCGGCCTGTCGCCACCAGTCTTTTGACGCTAGGGCTGGCGCTTGCCGGGATGGTGGCGTTCTTTTTGCTCCCGGTGTCGCCGCTGCCCAATGTGGATTTTCCCACGATTTCTGTGACCGCTAGCATGGCTGGTGCGAGCCCGGAAACCATGTCCACCAGCGTGGCGACGCCGCTGGAGCGCCATCTGGGCAGTATCGCCGATGTGACCGAGATGACGTCCACAAGCTCGGTTGGCACCACGCGTATCACGCTGCAATTCGGTATCGACCGTGACATCGATGGTGCCGCGCGCGACGTACAGGCCGCTATCTCGGCTGCGCGTGCTGATCTTCCGACGTCGCTGCGGTCCAACCCGACCTACCGCAAGGTCAACCCCGCCGACCAGCCCATCCTCATTCTGGCGCTAACCTCCAAAACATTGACTCCGGGGCAGATTTACGATTCCGCTTCCTCGATCATCGAACAGAAGATGTCGCAGGTCGACGGCATCGGTGACGTCGTATTGAGCGGCAGCTCGCTGCCAGCCGTGCGCGTGGAGCTGAATCCGCGCGCGCTGTTCAAATATGGCGTTGGCCTCGAAGATGTGCGCGCCGCGCTTTCCGCCGCCAATGCCAACAGCCCCAAAGGCGCCATCGAACAGAGAGAAAATCGCTACCAGCTCTACGTCAACGACACTGCGACCAAGGCTGATCAGTACAAAAGTCTTATCGTTGCTTATCGCAACAACGCCGCCGTTCGTCTTTCTGATATCGCCGACGTCTCCGACGGCGTGGAAGATGTCCGTAATCTCGGTATGGCCGACGGCCAGGGCGCCGTGCTGGTGCTGCTCAGCAAACAGCCCGGCGCCAACGTGATCGACACGGTGGACCGCGTGAAGGCGTTGCTGCCACAGATGCAGGCGGCGCTCCCACCGTCGGTACATTTGGGTGTTGTCAATGACAGCACCACGACAATCCGCGCCTCCGTGCATGACGTGGAACGCACGCTCATCCTTGCCACCTTGTTCGTCCTCCTAGTGGTCTTTCTCTTCCTGCGCAGCGTGCGCGCTGCCATCGTGCCAAGCATCGCGGTGCCGCTGTCGCTGATCGGCACGTTCGGGGTCATGTATCTCTTGGGTTATAGCCTCGACAATTTCTCGCTAATGGCACTTACCATCTCAACCGGCTTCGTGGTGGATGACGCCATCGTCGTGCTCGAAAACGTGACGCGTCATATCGAAGAGGGCAAGTCGCGCGCCGAAGCCGCGTTGCTAGGCGCGCGCGAAGTTAGCTTCACTGTGCTTGCTATGAGTCTGTCGTTGATCGCGGTGTTCGTTCCGATCCTGCTGATGGGCGGCCTCGTGGGCCGGCTGTTCCACGAGTTTGCGGTGACACTGTCGGTCTCGATTCTTGTGTCGCTTGTCGTTTCGCTCACCACCACGCCAATGATGTGTGCCTATCTGGCAGTCGTTCCGAGCCAGGAGCGCGAAACCTACGTGACGCGCCTGTCCCGCCGGACATTCGAATCCATGCAGGGTCTTTACGACCGCAGCTTGCGCTGGTCGCTCGAAAACCCCGGCACTATCATGATTGTTCTGGCGTTCGCGATCGCCATCAATTTCTATCTCTGGGTTGTAGTGCCCAAGGGTTTCTTCCCACAACAAGATTCCGGCAGTCTGATGGGTGGCATTCGCGCCGACCAGACGATTTCGTTCCAGGCGATGGAACAGAAATTCCGCAAATTCGTCCAGATCATTCATGACGATCCCAATGTCGAACATGTCGTGGGTTTTACGGGCGGTGGGGGAGGTCGCGGCGGCGGCTCGACGAATTCCGGCTTCATCTACGCCCAGCTCAAAGCCTTACCTGAGCGCAAGCTCACCACCGATCAGATTATTGCCGAACTGAGGCCGAAGCTCGCCACAGTTGCGGGCGCGCGGCTGTTCTTGCAAGGCCGGCAGGACGTTCGCGCCGGTGGTCGCCAGGGCTTCGCACAATATCAATATACGATCCAGGCCGACACGCTCGACGATCTGAAAATCTGGGCGCCCAAAATCACTGACGCGTTGCAGGATGTGCCCGAACTTGAAGACGTCAATTCCGATCAGGAAGACAAGGGTCTCGAAGTCGATCTCAAGATCGACCGCGCCGCCGCGGCGAGCTATGGCATCAACATCTCCCAGATCGACAACACCCTCTATGACGCCTTCGGCCAGCGTCAGGTTTCGACGATCTATGAAGACCTCAACCAGTATCATGTGGTGATGGAGGTCGCACCCGAATTTTGGCAGAGCCCCGAAACGCTGAAGGATATCTATGTCAGCACCACCGGTGGCGCATTGAGCGGCACCCAGGCGAGCGGCGCTGTAACAGGCACAATCATTCTCCAGAACACCACCGCCCCAACCCTTGCCGCCGTGGCCTCGGATGCGTTGCGCAACCAGCAGCTCAATTCGCTGACCAACAGCGCGCGCGGCGCGGTCTCGACGGGTGCCGCCGTCAGCACCGAGCAAGAGACGATGGTGCCGCTTTCCAACTTCGCCTCCTATGGCCCTGGCGCCACGCCACTCTCCGTCAACCATCAGGGCCCGTTCGTCGCTACCACGTTTTCGTTTAATCTCGCGGCAGGCAAAACGCTCGGCGAAGCTGTGGCTGCCATCGATCGCACTATGACGCAACTACATGCGCCGATCTCGATCCACGGCACTTTCGCGGGCACGGCGAAGGTATTTCAATCCTCGTTGAGCAACGAACCGGTGCTGATCTTGGCGGCTATCGTCTGCGTCTATATCGTGCTCGGCATTCTCTATGAGAGCTACATCCATCCCATAACCATTCTCTCCACCCTGCCGTCGGCAGGCGCGGGTGCGGTTCTGGCGCTGATGCTGTTCCGCACGGAATTCAGCCTGATTGCACTGATTGGCGTGATTCTGCTGATCGGTATCGTGAAGAAGAATGCCATCATGATGATCGACTTCGCGCTTCAGGCTGAACGCGAGCATGGTCTTGAGTTCGCGTGAAGCGATCTATCGCGCCTGCATCCTGCGTTTCCGCCCAATCATGATGACGACCATGGCCGCCCTATGCGGCGCGCTCCCGCTCGCACTCATCTCGGGCAACGGCGCCGAATTGCGCCAGCCCCTCGGTATTTCCATCGTCGGCGGTCTCGTCGTCAGTCAGATCCTCACGCTCTACACGACGCCGGTGATCTATCTCTATCTTGACCGTTTCCGGATCACCTGCCGTACGGCCTGGGACCGCTGGTACTCCCGCCTCATGGGCGATGATCCCGGCGTCAGCCCCCAGGGGCAATGATTCCAGTTCGCATTACAATTTGACCTTCCGCCTGAGCGCGCCTGTCGAGCAGCGCCTGACACCACGCAGCCGGTTGTTGGGGAGACGTTTCCCGCGCAGCTACTGGATAAAGCGGCTTGCCCTGGCGCTTCTGAAAGTCCAATGGGCTATGCGCGAGTGCGGGAATCCCTGCCTTGATCGGCAGATGCATCGCCAGCGTGATCGCGAATCCCTATTGGGGCGCATTCAGCGTCAATGGCACGTTGTGGAATCCCGGATCGTTGAACCAAGGTCCGCTGCCCAAATCATCGCCAGGCCAATATACTCCGACCCTCTGCCTTGTTTCTGGACGCGACCATCTTTTGGCTGGAACAGCCGTAAAATTCCTGGGAGTATCGCGACCTTATTATTTGGGATTGTCCAAACTAAACGTTACCGTATCGTCGTCATATGCGTACAACTCGCCAAAGCGGCCCCAGCTTATGGCCGCGCGCAAGGTCTCTTCAGCTGCGCCTGGCGTCATATGATCTTCCAGTTCATCAAGAAAACGACCTTTCGGCGCGGTGTGGCTTGCACGCTCATCCAGCACGCGTCGAATATGCGCGGCCAGTGGAACATAGCTCATAAGCGCTCGCGAAAAGATCTCCTTGCGCACACCGGTATCGGCTTCGGCAAATCGCTTTCCCATGTGAGTGAGTTTGATGTCGCCGCCACCCACCTCCGCAAGTCTCATCATTTGCAGCGTTTCGGCAATGGGGAACAATTCATCGATCTCCAATTGCAGGTCGGCCGTTAGCTTCGGCAAATCCGCCAGCCCATTGTAAGGTTCGGCTGCGACTGCCTCGATAAGGCCAGCCATCGCGTTGGCCGAGATGCGCGGCAGGTGCATTCCAATTCCCATCCCGGGGAAGCGTTCGTGACGCAATCCTGATCGTTCCGTGCGACGCGACGTCATGTCTGCATAGATGCGGTCGACCACCGAAATGAACGCCGGATCCTGGCGATCACGAGGTTGGGGCAAATCGATCTTGATTTCGGTAACAATCCGCCCGGGGTTGGTCGAGAAGAGCAGCACACGATCGCACATTAGAACGGCTTCCTCGATATTGTGCGTGACGAGGATGATACCCTTGATCGGCAATTGGCCTTCTTCCCATAGATCCAAAAAGTCCGTGCGCAAATTCTCCGCTGTCAAAACGTCGAGAGCCGAAAACGGCTCGTCCATCAGAAGAATGTTCGGATGTACGACAAGAGCGCGCGCAAAGCCCACCCGCTGGCGCATGCCGCCGGAAAGTTCACGAGGGTAGGCGGACTCGTATCCATCAAGGCCAATGAGGTCGATGGCAGACAAGGCCCGAGACCGAATCTCTTTTGGGGGCAGCCCGAGTGCTTCCAGGCCAAGCTGCACGTTCTCCAGCACCGTGAGCCAGGGAAACAGGGCAAAGCTCTGAAATACCATGGCGATGCCGGCCGCCGGACCGTCAATCGGATTGCCAAGGTAGGTCACCTTGCCCCGTGTGGGCCGCGAGAGGCCAGAGATAATCCGTAGCAAAGTAGATTTGCCCGAACCCGACCGCCCCAAAAGCCCGACAATTTCACCTTCCTTTAGCGTCAGATTTACGCCGTCGAGAACAAGGAGCTCATTTCCTCCGGGCCGCACAAACGACCGGCAGCACGCACTGACATCCAAAAGCGTTTCGGATTCCATCATTGCCTCCTTATCCAAGCCGGAACTTGCGCTCCGCATACCAGTAGAGAGGCCGCCAGAACAACCGGTTGATGACCGTGACCAGAAAACTCATCACAGCAATGCCAAGGACGATGCGATGAAAATCGCCGGCCGATGTCGCATCGGCGATATAAGCTCCGAGACCGTGCGCCCGCAGTGTGTGACTGCCCCAGCTTGCGACTTCGGCGACAATCGCGGCATTCCATGAGCCGCCGGACGCGGTGATCGCGCCTGTTACGTAGAACGGAAACACGCCAGGAAGTGCAACTCTGCGCCACCATAACCATCCGCGTACCCCGAGATTGGTACTCGCGTCGCGAAGCTCATGTGGGAGAACTGACGCGCCCGCAATTACGTTGAACAAAATATACCATTGCGTGCCGAGAATCATGAGCGGAGAAAGCCAGATATCGGGATTGATTTGGAATGCGACGATCGCTGAAACGGCAACAGGAAACAGTAGATTGGCTGGGAATGCTGCTAGGAATTGGGCGATTGGCTGAACGATCCGGGCAAGCGACGGCCGCATTCCCACATAGATGCCGATGGGGGTCCAAACCACACTCGCCAACGCGATCAGCAACAGCACGCGAACCATCGTGATGAGGCCTAGCCCAGTGACATGAAGTGCCTCGGAAAGCGAAAGGCTGTGGGCCGCAAACCTCGTGATTTCCCACAAGGCCAATCCCGCGATGGCGGCCAAGATCGCATACCAGAGAATGTCTCCAATACGTGATGCGGACGCGATTTTTGCACCCTTGGTTAGCGATTTTCGGGGCGGAGCTCGGCGATATGTCCAATTCATGAACGACGCGAACGGTGTGGCGATAGTATCAACCAGTTGTGACCGTTGGAATATTGTGAGCGCCCATGATTGCGGCTTTTGATCGCCTTGCTCCTGATCGAAGCGAAACCGATCCGCCCATGCTACCAGCGGGCGAAATAGCAATTGATCATAGACAAGAATGACGATCAGCATCGTGCCGATGGCCCAGAAAATGGCACTCAGATTGCGTTGCGCAATCGCAACTGCGATGTACGAACCGACACCGGGCAGCGTGATGGTCGTATGGCCCACGCTGATGGCTTCAGATGCCACCACAAAGAACCAACCGCCGGACATGGACATCATCATGTTCCAGATCAGCGACGGCATCGCGAAGGGGACATCAATCCGCCAGAATCGTGCCCACGCATTCAGGCTGAACAGTTTTCCAGCTTCGCTGAGCTCAATTGGAACAGTGCGCAGCGATTGGTAGAAGCTGAAGGCCATGTTCCAGGCTTGGCTGGTGAAGATCGCAAAGACCGCGGCAAGTTCCGCACCAAAAACACGCCCTGGCGCGAGTGATAAAAAGAAGACCACCGTTATCGAAATGAAACCCAGGATTGGAACCGACTGCAAGATGTCGAGCAATGGAATCAGCAGCGCTCCCGCACGCGGACTTTTCGCGGCCCACGTTGCGTAAGTGAAGGTGAATATCAGCGAAACCACCAGCGCAATCAGCATGCGTAAAGAGGTGCGCAGCGCGTATTCGGGCAGATGTGAGGGCGCCAACGAAATCGGCGTCTTCGCCAGCTTGGTCAACGGTTCCATGAGGGGTTGACTGGCATTCGCAAACAGGACGATGACGCCGAGAATGAGAAGCGCCGCAAGGACGTCCCATTGGCTGGGAAGAAAGCGGCGCGCTTCAATCGAGACAGGCGGGATGAGCGGCGACAAACGCATAGTGCTGACCTAAGTGTGGGAACGGAAGTTAGACAGTTCACGATTGGTGAGTAGCGCGAAGGTAGCAAGATTTTCCACATATTTGTGACGAGATTTTCATGGTCATGCTCGATTGTGGCTGACGTGATGGCTGGGGGCCACCCGGCTACTGCCGGCCAGTGCAGCGAATGGGTTCGATCATCCCCCTACATCGCCCGGTTTCCGAGGCGCGCTGCCAAACCTTCGAACACACCGGCACATTTCCAGACACATCTCATGTCGATGGGTCTTACCACCTCTTGTTTGTGTAAGGTGCCGCCGACTGCCTAACACGAAAGCCGCCCTGCTTAGGTTGCGGATGCGCCATCAAGACCATCGGTCAAAAAGGGGGGCGTCCTATTTATACAAGAGCGGAATCTGCGGCCTTTCCAACGCCACCATCATGTGGGTCTTCCTCAATTCAGAATTGTGCGTGCAGGCGTATCGCCAGAACGAAGACCGGACCTCGATCATCGTCGTAGGCAATTGACCCAATTGGAACATTTCCAATTGGCTAGGCGGCTCCCGCGTGCCATGAGCTGCGAATTCGCCTCGGAAAAAAAGCAGTCCTTTACCGCGGATTTACCAGTCTTGCGTATCATCGGCTCAATCCAAAAGGCTCAATTGCTATTCGTATTTCGCGCTGTGTGACGCTGATCTTGGTCGCGTAATTTTCTCGACAAGTGGGGTCGTTGTCATACCGCTCTTTACCGTTGCGTCGGTCGCGCCCGAACCCGGGGTCTGTGGGAAGGTTGAAGCCTAGCCGGATTCGCTTTCAGGCGGGCTAAAGGGCAAACGTCATGACTGCCAGCTCGGCGCTGTTTATCATCGATGCTCTGATGGTCGCGATGGCATGGCCGCCGACCGTTTGGTTTGCCGTGAACGGTGCGGGGACCCATCACAGATGGCTCCAAGCTTTGATATTCGCGGCCTTGAATTTGATATTCCTATACGCCCTGGGGCTTTACCGGCGCGATAGCATCGCAGACGCGAGCAAGGCTCTCGGCCGGATTCCGCTGGTCGTCGCGATCGCCGTCGCTGCTGCCAGTTTCGTGACTGCAGCAGTTGGATGGGGTCTCTCGCCGGCGCTGTTCATCGCGGCGACAACCTGTTTTGCCGGTTGCGCGATGCTGGTGCGCTTGGCATTTCCTCTGCTGCGGCGTCATTCGCTGTTCCATCCGCGCCTGCTTGTCATCGGCGCGGGGAAGCGCGCCTGGGACTTGATTTGGATTCTGCGCAGCCAAGGCCGGCATATGCAGTACGACGTGACTTTCGTGCATGAGGATATTTTCGGGGCCATTGATCCACGATTGGCGAGTGATCCTGCCAACCGCATTATATCGACCACAGGCAATTTGTTGGAAATCGCAGACCGCGTGCTCGCAGATCAAATTGTAGTCGCCCCCGATGAACGGCGCGGCATGGCCTTGGAGTCGCTGATCACTTGCAGAACCGCCGGCTATCCCGTGTCACAATATATGAGTTTTCTTGAAAAAGAAGCGCGACGCATCGACATCAAGCGCCTGGATCTCGCCTGGGTGTTGTATTCCGAAGGTTTCTACGTTGGTCCACTTCACCGAGCGCTAAAGCGAATCCTTGATATAGTTGTGAGCTTACTGATTCTCGTGCTTTTTTTGCCCGTTCTACTGCTGGCAATGCTAGCGGTGTGGCTGGGTGATCGGCACACTGTGTTTTATCGGCAAGAAAGAGTAACGCATGGCGGGCGCACGTTCCAAATTCTGAAATTGCGAACCATGCGTATCAACGCTGAGGCAAACGGCGCAGTCTGGGCAGCCGCGAGGGACACCCGGATCACCCCGGTTGGTGAATTCTTGCGGCGCAGCCGCGTCGATGAGCTGCCGCAGCTTTTCAACGTATTGACAGGTGATATGTCGCTTGTGGGCCCCCGACCAGAGCGGCCGGAATTCATCGAGGAACTCACAAGACAGCTGCCGCTCTACCAAGAGCGACATGCTGTTAAGGCCGGCCTGACCGGTTGGGCGCAGATCAACTATCCATATGGTGCGTCGCTGGATGACGCCCGCTCAAAGCTAAGCTACGATCTTTATTACGTGAAGAATTTCAGCATATTTTTTGACCTGTTGATCATTATGCAAACGCTGCGTGTCGTGATCTGGCCCGGCGCGAGCGTTCGCTGAGATACAAGACTGTAAGGTTCGGTCGACCAATTACAGCCGATGCGCCACTCCGCCATGATGTGAGCAAGTCCCTCTCGCGTGTTGACTGAAGCTGTACGAACCGTCGACACATTGTGCAGTCGCCCCAGACGGAACTTTAGAGCTGAATACAGGCCTATGCACGCGATTGCCGCTTACGTTTGTGTAGTACTCAGGATCCAAAGACGTGGTGCTGCTATAGGTCGTTGAGCTGTTTTGACCGGAGCTATAGAGCTGACCTTTAGCTACGCCACCAATTGCCAGAGAAAATGCAATTGCAACGGCACTTAAGAATCTTCCTTTCATGGCAGCTTCTATCCTTAGCTAGAAAGCGAAACGTGCCGAGCTAGCCTTAAAATTGGCCGAACATTGGTAGTTAAGGGATATTATACATGATTCGCTTGCATTGCCGCGGCGATGATCGAAGCGGCCTTGAGATCAATCGTTCGACCTTGTTTTCCGACACCAAGCCATAATTTCCGCAATCTCGCGGATGCTGAGGCCAACTCGGAAGAAGTTGGTTGCGGCCGTTCCGCAAAGGTCATGGAAGTGTAAATCGCGATCCTTGAGTCCTGCGCGTTCCATGGCCTTATTCCGGGATACACCGAAGCCCGTCTTCTATGGAACGCGGTCACTATCCGTCAGCACGCGCGTCGAACGCTTTGCTTGCACCGAATGCGCGCTCTTGGGGCCTTAAGATCCATAGAAAACAGAGGAGTTTGGAAGGCCGCGGTAGCGCAACCCCGGGGGAGGTAGCTGAATATTGGCCTTGATTATACCCAAATTGGGTATTATAGTACCCATATTGGGTAGGAAAGTACCCAATATGGGGTCAAGGACAAATGACCGAAATCAGCCTATCGAACGCCCTCTTTTCCAACGTTCAGCAGCGCCTGTTGGCGCTTATTTTTGGACGCCCTGAGCGCAGTTTCTATACATCAGAAATCATCAGGAGCGTTCATTCAGGCACGGGCGCGGTCGAACGTGAACTCTCGCGTCTACAACGCAGCGGCCTTGTTTCAGTCGAACGAATTGGCAATCAAAAACATTATCGCGCCAATCGCGAATCACCAATTTTCAACGAACTTCGTAGCCTTGTTCTGAAGACTGTTGGATTGAAGGAGCCGCTAAGGCGATCGCTTGAGCCTTATGCAGATAGAATTAGGGCGGCATTCGTGTATGGTTCGGTGGCAAAGCAGACTGACACTGCACGCAGTGATATCGATCTGATGGTCATCGGAGTAAATCTAACTTACCCAGATATATATTCGGGGCTGCAGGAGGCTGAAAGCACATTAAACCGTCCAATCAATCCAACCATTCTCGAATTCGAAGAATGGAGACGCAGACGCATTCAGAAAAATCCCTTCTTTGAAAAGATTAGCAATCAGCCGCGAATATTTATCTTCGGTTCAGAAGCGGATCTCGAAACATGAGTTCACAAAGAGCTAGATAACTTGGTCAAGGCGGGGCAACTGAAAGCTGAGCCATGTGCTGAAGCAGAGTACAAGGGTTTAATTACATCCGCCCAAAAGCGACTTGCCGATGCGCGCAAGGAAGGTCTTGCGCCTGAAAGTCGTTTCGATTTGGCCTATAACGCGTCGCACGCCTTTGCTCTCGCAGCTCTGCGTTACAAAGGATACCGCTCAGAAAATCGATATCTGGTATTTCAGGTATTGGCGCACACGGTTGGAATGGAAGCATCCAAATGGCGAGTACTTTCCAAATGTCATGGCGATAGAAATCTAGCTGAGTATGAAGGCCAAACCGAGATCGACTTAAATTTACTGTCGGATCTCATAAAAATAACAACGGAAGCGACAGTTTCGGCATTGCCTATGTCGCCGCCGTAGATGTCGTTGAGTGGAATTTTTTCCCTGCAAATGGGAAACGCGTGGCCCTTGAATATAGGCTGGCCTCGACCGATTAACTCTCAGGCGTCCACCGGAGGCAAATGTTGGCGGCCTACCGCTTTAACGGAAAACAGAAAACTTTGGCTCTCGGGGTGTATCACAGCAGGGCGGCGGCACTGGCTTCCGTACAACAGCGTCAACGGTGCTTAATGAGCAGCAGTTCAATCGCGATTGGATTGAAATGCAGTTGGCGGACTTCGACGGCGGGTATCCGCGGCATCTACAATGCTGCGGATTGCCTACCAGGTCGTCGCGACATGATGCGATGGTGGGGTAATTTTGTTGACGGCACTTTGGCAAAGCAAAAATTTGCGCCGCTTCGGGCTTCGATCGATCTTCCCGACGCATTGAGCGGCACAGAAACTGAGCACCGCCAATCCAGCGTCATAGGACGGGCGCTGAACAAAAGTGTAAAACGCGCTGTAAAGCTTTGGGGGCAGTCGAGCTAACTCTTGGAGCGGGCGAAGGGAATCGAACCCTCGTATGCAGCTTGGGAAGCTGCCGTTCTACCATTGAACTACGCCCGCGCGCGCATCTCGATACCATAGGTGCAGGGGGCGCGGAAGCTCTTGTGCAGGGCAAGAGATCTCTGGGATATTTCCTCACCTTCGCGAAAACCGGAGGGGTAGGCACTTGTCCATCGGTTTGGGGTAGACTGTATGTCTACTTCCAGGAATTTCCGATAAGCCATGCCATGAGCGACAGATTTGTCCTGTTCGGCACTGCCCATCTCGGCGCGATCACGTTGGCCTTCCTTGTGCCCCTTGCACTCGCGGTGGCGACGCTGCTTTCCCGCAACCCGCATTTTGAACGCAAGGTGCGCCGCGTGTTCGTGTGTTTGCTAATCGGAACCTGGGTCGTCTGGTTTGGGCTTCTTTACGAGCGTCACTGGTTTGCAGCCGGCAACATCCTGCCGATGAATTTGTGCGACTGGGCCGCCATCGTCACGATCTTCACCCTGATTCGGCCCAACCAGCGCACCTATGAACTGGCCTATTTCTGGGCGCTCGGCGGCACGCTACAGGCTCTGCTGACACCGGATTTGCAATATGGATTTCCGGACCTGCGCTTCGACGTGTTCTTCCTGTTCCATTCCGGCATCATCGCCGCGGTACTGTATCTCACGTTCGGCTCACGCTTGCGGCCTTGGCCGTCGTCTATCCCGCGCGTGTTGCTGTGGTCACTGGTCTATTTGGTTTTGGCGCTGACGGTGAATTGGGCCTTCAAAACCAATTTTGGCTATCTGAGCGCCAAGCCGCCGGGCCCTTCGCTGCTCGATGCGCTGGCGCCATGGCCCTACTATATCGGCGAGATGGCCGTACTCGGCGTGATTTCGATTCTGATTTATTATGCACCGTTCTATGTCGCGGACCGCTTGAAAGCACGCGCTGGTGCCGTCTCCAAGGGGCCGCGCAGTCTGCCGTAAAGGATGCAGTCGCGCCATTCACCGTCGCGCATGACATGCCGACGCAGGGTGCGCTCGTAAGCAAAACCTAGTTTTTCCAGCAATCGCTGGGAAGCCTCGTTGCCGGCATGGAAGCGCCCCCAGAGCCGCTCCAGGTCTAGCGGTCCGAAGGCGTATTCCACCAGCGCTTGAGCGGCCTCATGCCCATAACCCTTGCCCCAGTAGGTCCGGGCGAACAGGAACCCCAGCTCTGCTTGGTGGTGATCGTGGTCGATTTCGCTTAGATCGCATTCGCCGATGGCGGGCCCGTTTGGGGACAGTGCCACAGCGAACCAGAGCAAAGAGCCATCGCCTGAGGCGGGTAGGTGGTTTTCGAAGATTCGTTCGATTTCTCCAATGCTTGCTTGGGCAGGCCAGTCCCAATAGCGCATCACTTCGGGGTCGCCACGGGCGGCCAAAAGGGCGGGCGCGTCGGCCACAGAAAGAGGACGCAGGAACAAGTTTCGGGTCCGAAGAAGCATGAAAAAAAGCGCCGTGGGACTGGGAACTGTCCGCTTTGCCTGATATTAATGTTTTCGGTCGATCTTTGGGATCGGAAATGAATGCCTCCGTCCATGGACGGACAACCTTCCCCCCTCAACCCCGTGTCTCTCAAGGATGCGGGGTTCTTTTTATGCCATTTTTGCGGAAGCGATTTGTTTTTCGTGACCGACCAGTCTATGCGCAATCGCGTCAATGGCACGGGCCGCCGCACATTGCGGATAGAGCGCAAGCAGAGACGTCTGGCGGCGCACTGCCGTTAATGCGTGTGCGTCGCGTGGAATCGAACCGAGATATTCCGGCACAATCTTGAGAAAATTCTGCGACACCCCGATCAGCGCGTCGGCCGTGCGGCGTGCCTCCTGTTCGCCCGCCGCCATGTTAACGAGGATCGAGGGCTTGCGTCCCGCTGCGCGATGCGCGAGCAGTTTGGCAAACGCATAGGCGTCAGTCAGCGCCGCCGGATCGGGTGTCATCACCAGAATGTTTTCATCGGCCCCTGCCGCAAACCGCATCACCATCGCATCAACACCCGCGCCCAGATCGAGCAGCACGCGATCGTAATGCGCCGAGAACCGCAGAGTGGTGAGCAATTGCCTTGCGCCCATTTCGCCTGCATTGGCTAGCGCGCCGGAACCCGCAGGCGCGCCCAACAGATCAAACCCACCGCGTGTCTTCACGCCACCAAAGACAGGCACGACCGCGTTCTCCAGCGGCGTCTTGCCTGCCAGGACGCCCGAAATGTCACCACCGGAGTCCAGACCCAGATGCAGTGCCGTGTTGGAAAGGCCGAGATCGGCATCACACAGCAAAACGCGCTCGCCCAGATGTGCCAGTGCATGTGCTAGTGTGACGGTGACAAAGGTTTTTCCCGTTCCGCCCTTGCCCGACCCGATGGCGGTGAGGCGTGCGAAGCCGTAATCGGATTGCAGCGAACTCATAGAGTGCTCCCGCGATCTGGGTTGTTGGATTGCAGGAGCAGACGAGCCAGCGAAAGCGGCGTCAGCGTTTCAAGCCCGCCCGCCACAAATGGCGAGCGCGTGATATGGGCCAGCGGCAGTGCTCGCGTGGTGGCCGAAAGAAGCGCCCCCAGACGGTGCGCAAGATCGGCGCAGGTGATGATGAGCCGTTGCGCGCCCGCGCCTTTGAGCGCGCTTACCGTTTCGGCAATTTCTTCGGCGTCCGACATGGCCGAGACGACAGCCACGGTTTCGACGCCCTCAATCTTGGTCAGCGCGGAGAAAGCAGTGCGCGCCTTGCCGTCGCGCGGATCGAAGCCTGCGGTGTCGATGATGGTCGTGGCCTTCGCGGCGCGTTCGGCGCCAATGGTCCTGGCGAGCGCCTCGGCGGATTCGGTGACGATGATTTTGGCATTGAGGTGATTGGCAAAGGTTTCTAGACGCGCCACCGCGCCAGCGCCCTCCGCATCACTTGCAATCAGCGTGACTTCGCGCCCCGCGAGCCGCGCATGGGCCGCGATCTTGGCGGCAACAGCGGTTTTACCCGCACCATGTGGCCCCGCCAGCATCAACGTGTTCTGGGCTGCAGCAAACAACGGCGCCGTCGGCATCCGCAGATCGAGCGCCGACGCCAAAGCCAGCGTCATATCCGCCAACCGCGACTTCTCTGCGTTCTCGGCCAGCATATGCGCCAGGCCCTCCGGCGTGCGATGGGCGTGCAGCACCTTCAGCAATTCCGCCCGGTTGAAATTCAGTGCCTTGGGCCGGGGCGGCGGCGGTTCGCCGCGGATACGGCGGACAAGCCCGTCCTGGAAATTTTGTTCGAAGCTTTGCGCGGACGCAGCTTCCGGCTGGGCTTGGGCTTCGGCATCGCGCAATACAGCGGCAGCATTTTCGGCCTGCGCATCAGCAACGGAATCCTCCAACGCGGCACGCACATATAGCCCGCCGTTCTTGCCGCGATGACTGGAAATGATGATCGCTTCCGGCCCCATCTCGGCGCGCACGCTTGCTAGCGCCTCATTCATGTTCTTGGCGGAGAAAGTTTTCAGGCGCATTTAGACCTGCCCCAGTGTGCGCAGCTGCACCGAGGCGTGGATTTCGTTCTGGCTCATCACCACCGTCTGCGGCCGGAAGCGCTCGATGATGGAGCGCACGAAGGGCCGGACCTGCGGACTGGTCAGCAGCACCGGCACTTCGTCCTTGCTGGCCGGCGTCGTCGAAACGCTCGCGCACCGTCTGGATGAATTGCTGCAGCTGGGACGGCGCCATGGCGAGCTGGCGTTCCTCGCCCTGGCCGACGATGGATTCGGCGAAGGCCTGCTCCCAGGCCGGCGACAGCGCGATCAGCGGCAGATAGCCGCCCGGCGACAGATTGGCGATGGCAGAGCTGGCGCGCCAGCCGCGCGCGCACATGCTCGGTGATGTAAAGCGCGTTCTTGGTGTGGCCCACCGCCTCGGCGATGCCTTCCAGGATGGCGGGCAGGTCGCGGATCGAGACGCGCTCGGCCAGCAGGGTCTGCAGCACGCGCTGCACGCCGGTGACCGAGATCTGCGAGGGGATGAGTTCGTCCACCAGCTTCTTGTGTCTCCGGCGGCAGATCGTCGAGCAGCTTCTTGGTCTCCGCATAGGAGAGAAGCTCGGCCATGTGGCTCTTGAGCACTTCGGTCAGATGGGTGGTCAGCACCGTGCCCGGATCGACCACGGTGAAGCCGCGGAACGAGGCTTCCTCGCGCAGCGCTCTGCGAAACCCAGGTGGCGGGCAGGCCGAAAGCCGGCTCGGTCGTGTGCGTGCCGGGCAGATCGATGGGCAGGCCCTTGGGATCCATGATCAGGCAGGTGACCGGGGAACAGTTCGCCGCGTGCCGGATTCGACTTCCTTGATGCGGATGCGATATTCGTTGGCGCCGAGCTGCATGTTGTCGAGGATGCGCACCGCCGGCATGACGAAGCCCATCTCCTGCGCCAGCTGGCGGCGCAGCGCCTTGATCTGGTCGGTGATGCGGTGGCCCTGCACGTCGTTGATCAGGGGCAGCAGGCCGTAGCCCAGTTCGATGCGCAGCAGATCGAGCGCCAGCGCGGTGGAGATCGGCTCTTCCTTGGGCTCGGCGTCGGTGCGTGCCTTGGTCTTCGCTGCGCCAGTTCCGCCGGCGTGCGCGGCGTCCTTGCGCTTGAAGGCGTACCAGGCGAGCGCGCCGGTGCCAGCCGGACAAGCCGGCGAACACCAAGGTCGGCATGCCGGGCAGGACCGCGACGACGCCCATCACGGCCGACGCCATGCCCAGCGCCTGGGGATAGAAGGACAGCTGGCCCATCAGCGCCTTGTCGGTGGCGCCTTCGACGCCGGCCTTGGAGACCATCAGGCCCGCGGCGGTGGAGACGATCAGCGCCGGCATCTGCTGACACAGGCCGTCACCGACCGTCAGCAGGGTGAAGGTCTGGGTGGCGTCGGCGAAGCTCATGCCCTTCTGCGCCACGGCGATGATGATGCCGCCGACGATGTTGATGGCCACGATCAGCAGGCCGGCGATGGCGTCGCCGCGCACGAATTTGCTGGCGCCGTCCATGGCGCCGAAGAAATTGGATTCCGCTTCGATGTTCTTGCGCCGCGTGCTTGGCTTCCTTTTCGTCGATCAGGCCGGCGGACAGATCGGCGTCGATCGCCATCTGCTTGCCGGGCATGGCGTCCAGGCTGAAGCGCGCCGCCACTTCGGCGATGCGGCCCGAACCCTTGGTGATGACCACGAAGTTCACGATGATCAGGATGGCGAAGACGATCAGGCCGATGACGAAATTGCCCTGCATGATCAGCTTGCCGAAGGCCTGGATGACATAGCCGGACGCGGCGGTGCCTTCATTGCCGTGGCCCAGGATCAGCCGGGTGGAGGCCAGGTTCAGCGCCAGCCGCATCATGGTGGTGATGAGCAGGATGGTGGGGAAGGAGCTGAATTCCAGCGGCTTTCGGATGAACACCGCCGTCATCAGGATCAGGATCGAGAAGACTGAGCGAGAAGGCCAGGCGATGTCCAGCAGCCAGGTCGGCAGCGGCAGGATCAGCACCACCAGGATCGCCATGATGCCGATGGCGAGGCCCAGATCGGACTTGCGTTGATGAATTGCCCGAACGAGCCTTGGCGGGCGAGAAGTCGAAGCCCGGCTGTCGGCGGTGGTGCCGATGTCGTAGACATTCGCAGATCGAGCCATGTCGATTGATCAGCTTCGCCGAGCTTCGCTCGTGTCTCAACCGCAGCGCTGTTCGCCATGGCTGGGAATGGACAAGCCCGGAGTCGGAATATTCGCTGCAGCTTGTTGCGCAAGGTGCGGATCGAGATGCCCAGGATGTTGGCGGCATGGGTGCGGTTGCCCAGGCAATGGTCCAGCGTGTCCAGGATCAGGTCGCGCTCGACATCGGCGACGGTGCGGCCGACCAGGCCGCGCGTGACGGCGGCCGCGGATTCCACCGCGCTCTGCACCGGGGCTCGGGCAGATCGGTGGCGCGCGCATGGCCCACCTGCGTGCCGTCGGGCAGGCGGATGGCTTCCGGCGCGATTTCCGCGCCCGGTCGCCAGCAGCACGGCGCGATGGATGGTGTTTTCCAGCTCGCGCACATTGCCGCGCCAGGGATGGCGAGAGCAGCAGCCGCTCGGTCGCGCGACGCGATCGGGCGATAGGGCACGCCATTGGCTTCGGCATATTTGCGCGCGAAATGGTGGGCCAGGGCGCGAATGTCCTTGGGCCGCTCGCGCAGGGCGGGCAGGCGCAGATTCACGACATTCAGGCGATAGAGCAGGTCTTCGCGGAAGGTGCCGTGCTTGACCGCTTCGGCCAGGTCGCGGTTGGAGGTGGCGATGATGCGGATGTCCACCTTGACCGGCTTGGTGCCGCCGACGCGGTCGATCTCGCGCTCCTGGATGGCGCGCAGCAGCTTGGCCTGCAGGCGCGCATCCATCTCGCTGATTTCGTCCAGCAGCAGCGTGCCGCCATTGGCTTCCTCGAATTTGCCGATGCGCCGGGCGATGGCGCCGGTGAAGGCGCCCTTCTCATGGCCGAACAATTCGGATTCCAGCAGATTTTCCGGAATGGCGGCGCAGTTGACCGAGATGAAGGGCTTGTCGGCGCGCAGCGATTTGCGATGGACGTAGCGGGCCAGCACTTCCTTACCGGTGCCGCTTTCGCCGGTGATCAGGATCGAGGCTTCGCTGCCGGCGACCTGGTCGGCCAGCGCCAGCACCGCGCCCATCGCTTCGTCTTCATAGACCAGCTGATGGCATTCATCGGCCACCGCCGCCAGCACCGCGGCGATCAGTTCGGGATCGGGCGGCAGCGGCAGATATTCCTTGGCGCCGGCGCGGATGGCGTCCACGGCGCGGCGCGTATCGGTGCCGATGCCGCAGGCCACCACCGGGGTGCAGATGCGTTCGGCGGCAAGCGCCGCGCACCAGGATGCCGATGTCCGAGCGCCACGTCGCAGAACACCAGATCCGCGCCGCGCGCCGCCGCGCAAGCTCGGCCAGCGCCTGTTCGATGTCGCCCGCATGGGTGACTTTCGCCCCGCGATCCATCGCGATCTTGGTGGCCGCGCCGATCTGGCCCTGCAGTCCGCCGACGATGAGAAGACGCATGGTATGTTCCTTACGGTTGCGGTCTTACGACCTGAGCCGGCCTTGATGATTTCCGTCATGGTGACGCCCAGCCGGTCTTCGACCAGCACGACTTCGCCGCGCGCGACCAGGCGGTCGTTCACATAGATGTCGATGGCTTCGCCGACCTTGCGGTCGAGTTCGACGACGTGCCCTTGCCGAGCTTCAGCAGCTGGCTGACTTCCATCGCCGATTTGCCCAGCACGGCGGACACCGTGACCGGCACATCGAACACCGCTTCCAGGTCGGCGGCGGAATGTTTCGGCGTCGGCGTCCGGCGCGGCGTCGCTGTTCAGCAGCGCAGCCGGCGCGCCGGCTGCGGCTGTCGTGGCCGAGATCGGGCAGATCGACATTGTCGTTGCCGCCATGACTTATCCTTTCGAGACGTCGGACGATGTTGGAAAAACGCCGTGCGATCAGCGTCGTCGAGCGCGGCTTCGATGCGCGGCTTCGCTGCGCTCGCTGCCGCCGCCGCGCCATTCGATGCGGCAATCGGCGCCGTTGATCGCGGGATCGGCGGCGATCATGCACGCGGCCTTCATAGCCTTCTTCATGGGCGATCTCGGCGATGCGGGTTGCAGCGCTTCGGCCACTGTCGGGCGCGGCGCGCAAGATGATGCGCGGCTCGCCGATCGCCTGATGCATGGCTTCGCGCAAGCGCGGCCTCGACATCGCCGGCGGGCAGGGCGGCGAGCGCGGCGGGCGCGATCTTCTTGGCCGCGGCGAGCGCCAAGCGGGCGGCTTCGGCGCGCACGATTTCGATCTCGGCATGGCTCTGGTCCAGCGCGGCGCGCAGCGCGATCGGCCAGCGCCGTGATGCGCGGTCGCGATGCGCTTCGATGGCGCGCACCTCGGCCGATGTTCGCGCCTTCGGCTGCGGGCCTCGGCGCGCATCGATCTCGAGTTCCTCGGTGGTGAGGGTCTTCTTCTGGCGCGCGCGCGCGGCGTCGGAGAGCGACGTCGTCCTTGCCGCGGAACTCGGTGTCGAAGGTGAATTTGCTGGCTGCGGCGCGTCATCAGTACACCAGCTCGTCTTCGCCGCTGCCGCCGGCGATCATGATCTCGCCCTTGTTGGCGAGGTCCTTGGCGACATTGACCATGCGCATCTGCGCTTCATCGACGTCCTTCAGGCGCACCGGGCCCATCGCTTCCATGTCTTCGCGCAGGATCTTGCCGGCGCGCTCGCTCATGTTGGAGAAGAAGACGTCGCGCAGCCCGTCGGTGGCGCCCTTCAGCGCCAGGCCCAGCTTGTCCTTCTCGACATTGCGCAGCAGCGTCTGGATCGAGCCCGGATCGAGCTTGCCCAGATCCTCGAAGGTGAACATCAGCGCCTTGATGCGCTCGGCGGAATCGCGGTTGCGTTCTTCCAGCGCGGTGATGAAGCGGCTTTCGGTCTGGCGGTCGAAATTGTTGAAGATTTCCGCCATCTGCTCATGGGCGTCGCGCTTGGCGGTGCGGGCGAGGTTGGACATGAACTCGACGCGCAGGGTCTGCTCGACCTTGTCGAGAATGTCCTTCTGCACGCTTTCCATGCGCAGCATGCGCTGCACCACTTCCAGCGCGAATTCTTCCGGCAGCGCGCCCAGCACGCGCGCGGCATGTTCCGGCTTGATCTTGGACAGCACGACCGAAACGGTCTGCGGATATTCGTTCTTCAGATAGTTGGCCAGCACGGTCTCGTTCACATTGGCGAGCTTGTCCCACATGGTGCGGCCGGCGGGACCGCGGATTTCTTCCATGATCTGGGCGACCTTGTCCTCCGGCATGAAGCGCGCGATCAGGCGTTCGGTGGATTCGTAGGAGCCCATCAGCGAGCCGGTGCCCGACATCTGCGAGACGAAATCGACCAGCAGCTTTTCGACCAGGCTGGAGCTGACCGAGCCCAGAGTTGGACATGACCTGGGAGATTTCCTTGATCTCCTCTTCGTCCATCATCTTCCAGATGCGCTGGCTGATGTTCTTCGCCCAGCGACAGCATGATGACGGCGGCGCGCTCGGCGCCGGTGAGCGCCCGGATATCTTCTTTGACGGTGGCTTTTGTGGCTTCGGGCCATGGTCATTATACCGGTTGATGCAGCCAGGTGCGGATGATCGCCAGCGCTTCTTCGGGATGCGCCTGGACCACTTCGCCGACTTTCTGATGGAGGATTTGCGCACCTGTCCTTCGATGCGGCGAGATATCGATCATGCTTTGCGCGGGCGCCGGCAAGTGCTATGGCTGGGCGCGCCGTCGGAGCCTGCGCGCCTGGCGCGTCGGGCGCGGCAGGTGCCTGCGACCGGAGACGTGTTGGCGATGCCGGGGCGTCGCGCATGGCCGCTGACTGGGCGCGAACATGCGGGTGATCAGCGGACGCGCCACGAACAAGCCGATCAGCAGCGCGGTGACGAACATGATCGCGGCTTCGATGATCTTGAACCAGTCAGGCGCCGTCCAGGCCCAGCAGCGGCTTCGGCGCCGGCGTGCCATCGGGCCTGCATCGATGCGGGCGAATTCCATGTTGGTGACCTGCACCTGGTCGCCGCGTGTTGGCGTCGAAGCCCATCGCCGATTTCACCAGGCGGTGATCTGCGCCATTTCCTCGGGCGTGCGCGGCTTGTAGGTGGTCTTGCCCGCCGCATCCGTGTCGGTATCGCCGTCCACCACCACGGCGACCGACAGCTTTTTGACGTCGCCGCCATCCACGCGTGCTGGTTGTGACGGTCTTGGAGATTTCGTAATTGGTGGTTTCCTCGGTGCGGCCGGAACTCGATTTGTCGTCGTTGCCTGGCGTGGAGCGTGGCGTCTGGGCATCGGGCAGCGCATTGGCGACCGAGACGGCGTTGCCGCGCCGCCGGACTGGTGTCGGTGGAGTTCTGCTCGACCGTCTGGGTCGAGCGCACGACCTTGGAGTCGGGATCATAGGCTTCGCGACGGTCTGGCTGACGTGATTGTAGTTCATGTCGGCGGCGACCTGGACGCGGACATGGCCGGGGCCGACCACGCTGGCCACGATGGATTCGATGCGCTGGCGCAGGCGGTCTTCGTAATTGGTGGTGTCTGTCGTTCCTGGTCGCGCGGCAGCGGCGTCGGCGCCGGTCTTGTCGTCGCCGCCGGCCAGCAGATTGCCGCGGTCGTCCACGATGGCGACGCGGTCGGGAATCGAGGCCGGCGACGGCCGCCGCCACCAGATGCTGGATCGCCTGGACCTGGCCGCGATCGAGTCGGCCGCGCGGTCTTCAGCACCACCGAGGCGCGAGGGCGGCTGGTCGTCGCGGGAGAAAATCTGGCGTTCCGGAATGACGAGATGCACGCGCGCGCTCTCGATGCCCGTCGATGGTCTGGATCGAGCGGGCCAGCTCGCCTTCCAGCGCGCGCAGCTGATTGATGTTCTGGACGAAGGCGGTGGTGCCGAAGGCATCCGATTTGTCGAAGATTTCGTAGCCGACGCCGGCGGCGGGCAGATTGTCCTGGGCCAGCTCCATGCGCAGCTTGGTCACCTGGTCGGCGGGCACCAGGATCGTGCCGCCTCCCTTGGCGTCGTATTTGACGTTCATGGCGTCCAGCTTGGCGGTGACGGCGGCGGCGTCGCGCGGTTCCAGCCCGGCATAGAGAATGGTCTTGGGCGGCTCGGTGATCGCGCCCGCGATATAGAGGAAGAAAGCGGTCAGCACGGCGGCCACGCCGGCCATCACGCCGAAACGCGCGGCTCCGACACCTTTGAAGAATTCCGGCACAACTGCCCTCCCTTGCCCAGCGGGCGAAATCCGTGTAAGGACCGTCTGCCCGTTCGTGCTAGGCAAACATTGCCGGTGTTAGGTAAAGTTGGGCTTAACGACCGCGCACGAAATACGCGAAATTCAGCGAACTAGGATTCAGAGTTAACGACTTCATTCAGATTTGCCAAAGTCCCTGCGCTCGATTTCAGTTGCGATACTGCTGCACGCGCGTCGCGCGCAAGCCTGCCAGGCCGAAGCGGTCGATCGCGTGCTGCCAGGCGAGGAATTCCTCCACCGTCAGCGTGTAGCGCTTGCAGGCCTCGTCCAGGCTGAGCAGTCCGCCGCGCACAGCAGCGACGACTTCGGCCTTGCGGCGGATCACCCAGCGCCGTGTCGATGGCGGCGGCAGATCGGCGAGCGTCAACGGACTCCCATCCGGCCCGATGACATAGCTCACGCGTCCTCTGCGCTCTTCGGCATCTTGTATACTCCCGACTTCACTACTACCCACGCGCCAAATTACGCGCCCGCTTTTAAAAAAAGGCCAAAGACGCATGGTAAACAAACAGTGAAATCACCTCATTTAAGTTCTTCGTAATTTCGGGAAAGGAACGCCGCGTATTTACGCGGCGTTCCATCTCCGTTACGTGGATGGGCATCTGTTCCAGAGTCTGCAGCATCTGGTCGGCGGTCGTGATGATGCGCGCCGACGCGGAATAAGCGCGCTGGGTCGTGATCAGATTGGTGAATTCGGTGGCGAGATCGACCGTCGAGCCTTCCAGCGACGAGGACTGGATCAAGCCTGCACCACCTGTGTTGGCTTGACCAACGATGGCGTCGCCGGATTGGTTGGTCACTGCGTAGGCATTGCCCGATTACCGCACTCAAACCGTCGGGATTGGCGAAGGTGGCGAGCGGAATCTTGTAGATCTTCTGCGATAGGCCGTTGGAGAACTGCGCCGTCACGACGCCGGTCGTGTCGACCGTGACGCCAGTCAGATTGCCGAACAGCGCGCCATTGACCGATGAGTTTGCGAGCGCAGAGGAGCTGTCGAACTGCGTGAAGTCCGTTGGAACTTCCGATCGTGCCCAAGTTCAGTGATACCGTTTGTGGCTGCAGGCCAGAAGTCGTGGACTTCCACGGAATGGTTACGTTTAATGTGCCGGTAGGTGTGGCGGAACTGGTATCGGCGTTGGCAAGTGTGCCATCCGAGTTGAACGTCATTGTGCCTGTGGCTATCGGATTGGTGCCTGTCGTGTTCGCGGCGTTGCCCTGATAGCTCACTTCATAGGCCCAGGTGTTGGCCGATGTTTTCACGAAGGACAGGCCGAGAGGCTGCGTGCCACCCTGGCTGTCGTAGACATTGATGGTGGTTGAGAAGGACGGCGTCACCGTTCCGTTTGCCATATCACCCGGCGCGTAGCCCGAAACGGCTGCCGTTGAAGCCTGCAGGTTCGCCTCTACCGTCATTTCGGTGCTGGCTTGCGCCTTGCCAGAAAGTCCCGAAATGTTAACAGGTGTCATATCATTGGGGTTTGTGGGAACATTGCCGCTGCTGTCGACGGGCCAACCCATCAGATATAAGCCAGAGGCATTCTCCAGATTGCCGTTGGAATCAGGCGTGAAATTGCCCGCGCGCGTGTAAAGCGTGCTGCCGGTCCCGGCTGGAGACTGGTTCACGACAAAGAACCCGTTACCTGAAATGCCCAAATCGGTCGGCGTCTGAGTGCTTTGAAGAAGCCCCTGTTGAGTGACGTTTTGCGTGCCCGTCGCAATCACGCCCTGCGAGGCGACGTCGCCGCTGCCCATGGAATCCGCGAGCAACGTGGAAAATGAGGCGTCGGATGCTTTGTAACCGATCGTGTTCACATTCGCGATATTGGAGGATGAGATCGAGAGGGCCTGGCTATTCGCGTTGAGGCCTTGCACGCCGATCATCATGGCGCCGGTGAGGCTCATTGTGTCTTTCCTTCATGGTCTCCGCGCGAGGCTTCGCTTCGTGCGGTCATTGGTTGGTGGGCGCCGTTTCTCGATCGCTGGTTCATTAGTTCTGTAGAGCCGCCACATCTAAGAGCGGAATTTCTGTCGATCCGATCATCAGTTGCGGCGAGGAGCCGGTGAAATCGACCCCGCTTACGACCCCGGTGCTTGCCACCGAACTGGTGATAGTAGAGCCGTCCGCCGCTTGTGGTGTGATGGTCATCGTGTATTGTCCATCGGGCAATTGGGTGCCTGCGTTATTCTGTCCGTTCCATGTGAAGGTGTTCGCACCCGCTGTCAGATTGCCCGGACCCGTGTAAACGACATCGCCACTTGTGTCGGAAATCGTAACCGTGTTGGACGTTGCATTGCTGCCGAGCGCGTAGGTCCAGGTCGCCGCGCCATTGGTCAGCGCCCCTATTCCGTTTGACAGGGTGACCGTCTTTCCCAGATAGCTCACCGCGTTGGCGTTGCTACCGCCTTGCGCTAGGCCGATCAGCGATTGAAGGTTCTGGTTGGTATTGATCTGCTGCTCGACCTGGCTAAATTCCACCAGTTGTTGGGTGAACTCATTGGAGTCCATTGGCGAGAGCGGATCCTGATTCTGTAGTTGTGTGGTGAGCAGCGTCAGGAATGTGTCGAAGTTACCTGAGAGCTGTTGCGCTGCGGAATTTGCGCTCGACGTGGTAGCGGGAGGTGTCGTGGTGGTTCCTACGGGGGCCGTGGTCATGGCGAACTCCTTCAGACGCGGATGTCGAGGCGAGAACTGCCCGACACGAAATAGTTGGTGGAGGCGGCGGTTGCCGCGGGATTGGCTGCGGCGGTCGCGGTGACCGCGAGATTGCGCGAACGTGTGCGAGAGAACGCGGCGTTGCTGTTGTTTTTCTCTTGACCTTTCAGCGAGAAGTTCAACCCGTTCTGTGAAAGGTTGATGCCAGATTCTTTGAGCGCGCGTTCAAGGTCGCCATGATCGTGCTGCATCAGATCCAACGTCTGTGGCTTTTCGACGGTAAGGTGCGCTTGTGCGCTACCCGAATCGTCGATTGAAAGCTTGACCTCAACCCGGCCGAGTTCTGGCGGATCAAGACGAATATCGAATTGCTTTGTGCCTTCGTTCGATCTTGCCGCGATCTGCACCGCAAGCGCATTGAGGTCAGGCTGTGCCGCAGCAATCTGGGCTGCCGTCTGCGGTGAGACCTGCAACGATTGCGTGGCGAAAGGCGCATTTTGGGGTTGCTGAGCAACAACGGACTGGGTGGCATCGGACTGCGGTGCCGATTGTGATAGAGGTTGCGTAGAGGCTACTGATGTCTGGGCTGTGGGTTGGATCGCAGTCTCGCGTGGCAAGGCGTTCGTATCCGAGTTTGCGTGCTGAGCTGGTGTTTGGGAGGAATCCTTCGTGTCACCACTGTCGGACTTGTCACCGGCTCCGTTTTGGCTCCCGGCCCCTTGTGCTTCGATATGCACGGGCAGGGCATTCGCCTCGGTTGCTTGCGGCGCGGTGCTCTGATGCACGCTACGGTCAAACGCAGCGGCAAGAGCAGCAACCTTGTCTGCCGTCGTGGATTGGGTCTGGTGAGCGCTCTGACCAGCGGCATTTGCGTCTTGTTGCGGCGTGCTGCCCGTCGCAGCATTGGCCCCAGCGTTTTGAGCTGTGCCTGTTGCCAGATCGGTTTTGTCGATCCCCGTTGCGGCGGCGGCCGCCTTGGCGTTGATTGCGGTATCTTGATTGGTGTTCGGCATTTCGCCACTGGCTGAAGCAAGCGTGGCATTCAATGCTGTTATGTTCGTGGGTGGGCTCTGGAGGGTTATAAGGTTTGCGCTGGCGTCGTCAGCGCTCTCCTTCATTTTTTTCAATTTGTCCAAAGCAACTTTTGTCGCGGGATTGCTTTCCGCGTCGTTTGCGGTATCAGAAATCTTGCGCACTGCCATTTTGCGCGAGCAATTCCGCGAACACAGAAGCTTGACTGCCCGAAGTGGCATCGCGCGCTAAATTCGGCGCGGAATGCACCCCGGCTGTGTGTTTCGCTGGAACTGCGTTAGCGGCCATGACTGCCACGCGTCTCATCCCGCATTGATCCACACCTCACCAAGCAAGGGCCGGACCAACATCGCGGTTGCCGGTTTGCGCACTTCAATCCTATGGGTGCACAGCGCGCAGTCGTCCAATTGGAGGTTTGGGCAGGGCATGTTCTGCCGCGCTGGGCAAAGACTGCCGCATGAATCCCACTCAATCTGCTGAAAAGACATCCGATAGTGCCGAATTTTCTGGCACGTAGCTTGCGTAGGCGTAAGCGGCGGAAAAGCATTCGGAGCGCGTCTTGAGCCTGAACGGGATCCTGTCGAGCGCGTTGTCAGCGCTTCAGACGAATACCGCGGCGTTGCGCGTGGTCTCCAACAACGTCGCCAATATGAACACGCCCGGTTATGCGCGGCGCGTGGTCAACCAGCAGGTCCAGCTGACAGGCGGCGAGCTTCAGGGCGTAAGCGTCGCAGACATTCAGCGTGTGGCCGACCAATTTCTCACGCAGGAAACACTGTCCGCCAACAGCGCGTCTTCGCAATACAGTACAGAAATCATCCGTCTTCAATCAGTTGAACGGCACGCTTGGCCAGCCAGGCGACGACACGGCTCTCACCACACAGCTAGACAACGTCTATGCGGCGCTTGGCGATGCATCGCTCTCGCCATCGGATAGCGCGAGTCAGCAGGGTATCCTCAATTCCTACCAGAACCTGGCAGGCACAATCTCGAACTTGTCCGGTTCGATCACCGGATTGCAGCAACAGGTTGACCAGCAGGTTGCGAGCTCCATCTCCGGCGTCAACAGCCTTTTACAACAGATCTACTCGTTGAACCAACAAATCCAGACCGCAACTGCGAGTGGTGACACGTCGAGCGGCCTTCTCGACCAGCGCGATGAGGCGGTGCAAAACCTTTCCGCACTGGTCGACGTTCGCACCGTCGAACAACCCAACGGCCAGCTTAGCGTGATGACGCAGAACGGGACGAATCTTGTTGGCGGTACTTACGCCCAGCTTTCCTATCAACCTGGTAGCTCCAACGGAACCTACGGGCCTATCACCATCTCCAATATCGATCCCTCGACCGGCGCAGTGATTGGTCAGGCGCAAGCACTTGATCCGAACCTGACCTCGGGCTCGCTCAAGGGCATGATCGACATGCGCGACGGTACACTGGCCGATCTGCAACAGGAGTTAGGTAGTTTTGCGCAGCAAACTGCGCTTGCCTTCAACGCACAGAATAATGCCAACACGTCGGTTCCGCCACCCTCTTCGATGGTAGGGCACGACACGGGTCTCGTTTCAACGGATTCGCTGAATTTCACCGGCCAGACGACGGTTGCGGTTGCCGATGCAAACGGCAATCTGGTCTCACGGATCGACGTGAATTTTGACGCAGGCACGTTGTCGGTCGACGGTGGTCCGGCAACGAGCATCGGCACTACGATCGGAAGTTTCGCAACCGCATTGAACAGTGCCCTCGGTAGCAACGGCTCGGCAAGCTTTACCAACGGCGCGCTCACCGTCTCGGCCACTGGCGGCAATGGCATTATTGTACAGGACAATGCCACCTCGCCGTCCAGTCGAGGAGGTTCGGGTTTTTCGCAATTCTTCGGCCTGAACGACATTTTCCGGTCCAGCGCACCCTCCATTCAAGCCACAGGTCTTTCGGCGAGCGATGCTGGCGATTTTGCGGCCGGTGGCTCGATGTCCTTTGTACTGAAGGATCAAAACGGCAATGTCGCAAAACAGGCGAGTGTTACGCTCTCCGCAGGCATGACGATCGGCAATATCGTCACGGCACTCAATACGTCTTTGGGTAGCGCGGCGACAGCTTCGCTCGGCAGTGACGGCAGCCTCACCATTACGCCTGCTTCGCAATATTCAGGCGACAGCCTCTATGTGACGAAGGATACGACACAGCGTGGCACGACAGGGATGAGCTTCAGCGAGTTGTTCGGCCTCGGCGCAGCTCAGCTGGGTGGGCAGGCCGCGAGCTTCTCGGTTAATCCCGCGCTGGTTGCTTCGCCCTCGCAAATCGCTTTCGCGCAAGCCAATATCACTCCCACAAGTGTGGCAGGCGACAGCATTGCGGGTTCGGGCGACAATAGCGGCCTTCTAGCGCTACAAAACCTTCAATCTGAGAACCAGAGCTTTTCCGGTGTCGGCAATCTCAACGCACAGTCGTCCAGCCTCGACGATTACGCGGCTGCATTCTATCAGGACGCTGCCACACGCAGCCAGACCGTCACTACCAACGCCACAACGCAGAGCGACCGTCTTACTCAGGCGCAATCGCTTCAATCGCAAGAGTCCGGTGTTAATCTTGACGAAGAATTGACCAACATGATGACTTATCAGCAGGCCTATGCGGCTGGCGCGCGCATGCTAAGTGTCGTGCAGACGCTCTATGATTCATTGCTGCAGATTCAATCTCAATAAGGAGGTTCGCGATGATTGGTCGCGTCGCCACGAATAACCAGGCCCAGAACCTGATCGCGCAAGTTCTACAAAACGAAGCTGCTCTCAATACATCGGAGCAACAGGTCGCAAGCGGCCTGGTTTCCAACACTTACGCCGGTATGGGCAATAATGTCGACGTCCTCGAGGCTACGCGCTCCGCGGCGGCGCAAGCCACCGCAGTGCAGTCGTCCACGCAATTGGCAGTCAATCAGGTTAATCTGCAGGATACACAAGTCACCTCACTCGCAAGTCTTGCCAGTCAGCTGCAGCAGGCCACGACCAGTGCACTGGCCAACGGCAATGCGTCCACATTGATGCAGCAGGCGCAAAGCATCTTCGATCAGGCGTCGCAGATCCTGAATTCCAAAGATGCAAATGGCAATTATCTCTATGGTGGCGAAAACAACTCGACGCCACCGGTGACCGCGACATCGCTCTCAGATCTCGCTTCGATGCCGAACGTCGCTGATGCATTCGCCAACGGTACATTGAAAAAGTCTGTCAATGTTGGCGGCGGTCAGACCGTACAGGTGGGAATGCTCGCCTCCGATCTCGGGACGCAGCTGTTCCAATCATTACAGGACATCGCCAATTTCAATTCGGGTACTAACGGGCCATTTGGGTCGACTATCAATACTCCGCAGTCGAATTTTCTGACAACGCAAATACAAACAGCCCAGACTGCCAGCCAGAATTTGAACAATCAGGCTGCAGCGAACGGATATGTCTACAACCAGCTCAACGATGTCGTAAGTCAGCAACAATCCATGTCGACGCTTTACAATGGGTTCGTTTCAAACCTTCAAGACGTGGACATGGGAACCGCCATCACCCAACTCAACCAGAACCAGATGGCACTACAAGCTGCGGTTCAAGTGACGGCTCAGCTAAATCAGGTTTCGCTGCTAAATTACCTACCGGCGCCGACTGCGACGGGCTGATCGGCCTGCTTGCATCTGCCCTCGCCAAGGCTTTGGCGGACCTTTACCCGCCGCCATGCGTCAGCGAAGACGGGTTGCCGGGATCGGGACAGGGTAATATACGCCTGCCCCATGAGCCTGCTCGGACCCAAACCTGCATCCAGAACCCGCGTCGTCGCAGCGATGTCGGGTGGGGTGGATTCGTCGGTAACGGCCGCCCTTCTGAAGCGAGAAGGCTACGATGTCATTGGCATCACCTTACAACTCTACGATCATGGTTCCGCCATCAAGAAGAAAGGCGCGTGCTGCGCCGGTCAGGATATCCACGATGCCCGCCGTGTGGCCCAAACGCTGGGCATTCCCCATTACGTGCTCGACTACGAAGCACGCTTCAAGAAAGCGGTGATGGAAGATTTCGCTGACACCTATGCACGCGGCGAGACACCGATCCCCTGTGTCCAGTGCAACAGTAAAGTGAAATTCGCCGACCTACTGGAGACGGCGAAGGAACTTGGCGCAGATGCGCTGGCCACTGGACATTACGTCCGTCGGATGGACGGCGCGAATGGCGCCGAACTGCATCGTGCAGTCGATATGTCGCGCGATCAGAGCTATTTCCTGTTCAACACCACGCAGGAACAGCTTTCTTTCTTACGCTTCCCGCTGGGCGGCATGGAAAAGCGTGACGTGCGCACCATCGCTGCCGAACTCGGCCTCGACGTGGCCGAAAAGCCGGACAGCCAAGACATCTGCTTCGTGCCGGAAGGCCGTTATGCCTTGGTCGTCGAACGCTTGCGCCCCGACGCGGCGGTTCCCGGCGAGATCGTGGATCTGGACGGTTGCGTGCTCGGCCACCACCATGGCGTGATCCATTTCACTATCGGCCAGCGCAAAGGCCTCGGCCTCTCCGGCAATGAGGAGCCGTTGTTCGTGGTCAAGCTCGATGCGAAGAACGCCCGTGTCGTGGTGGGTCCGCGCAAGGCGCTCTGCACACGGACGATTACGTTGCGCGACGTGAATTGGCTCGCGGCCTTAGACGGCACGCTCGAATGCGCGGTTAAAGTGCGCTCTCTGCGCCCGCCTGTGATGGCACGTGTAACGACGTTGCCCAACCGCGCCGCACAGGTCGAACTGCTTTCGGCGGAAGAAGGTGTGGCGCCCGGCCAAGCCTGTGTCTTCTACGAACCGAACGGTAGCCGCGTGCTCGGTGGCGGTTGGATCGCCATGGCTAAGCCAGTCTGCGCGGCGGCCTGATTTGCGTGCCTTGACAGGGCCATACCCCGCCCTTAAACCCCGCGCCTCGGCTGGCTTACGGCAGCGTAGCTCAGCGGTAGAGCAGGGGAATCATAATCCCTTGGTCGGCGGTTCAAATCCGTCCGCTGCTACCAGCCGCAAGGCTACGCCGCGAGGCTGACACGATGAAAAAAGCGCTCGCAGTCGCCCCCGTTTGCCTTACGCTTGAAGACGTACGCGCGGCGGCTAGCCTGATCGCTGGTGCCATCGAGCGCACGCCCACCCATCATTCACGCACATTGTCCAAGATCTCGGACTGCGACATCCATCTCAAATTCGAGAATCTGCAATTCACCGCATCGTTCAAGGAACGCGGCGCGCTGAACAAGTTATTGTCGCTATCCTCCGAGCAACGCAAGCGCGGCGTCGCTGCCATGAGCGCCGGCAATCACGCCCAAGGCGTCGCCTATCACGCCGGACGCCTCGGCATTCCCGCCACCATCGTGATGCCCGAAGGCACGCCCTTCAACAAGGTGAAGCACACGAAAGATTTCGGCGCCTGTGTGGTGTTGGACGGCGCGACGCTGTCGGAAGCCTTCGTGCGCGCGCAGGCGATCGCGCGCGACGAAGACCTCACCTTTATCCATCCCTATGACGATCCGAAGGTGATCGCGGGCCAAGGCACGGTCGCGCTCGAATTGCTGGAAGATGTGCCCGACGTCGACACGTTGGTCGTGCCGATCGGCGGCGGCGGATTGATCTCCGGCGTTGCGATCGCCGCCAAGGCGCTCAAACCCGACATCGAAATCTACGGCGTGGAAGCAGCGCTCTATCCTTCGATGTTTGGCGCAATGAAAGGCAAGACCGTCATCTGTGCTGGCCAGACCATTGCCGAAGGCATCGCGGTGAAGGAGCCCGGCGTCATCACCGGCCAGATCATTCGTAAGCATGTGAAAGACATCCTGCTCGTCCACGAAGATGAGATCGAACGCGCCATCGCCACGCTGCTCGAAATCGAAAAGACGGTTGTGGAAGGCGCGGGTGCCGCTGCCTATGCGGCGGTCGCGCGCAATCCGGAGATCTTCCGCGGCAAGAAAGTCGGCATCGTGCTATCGGGCGGCAACATCGACATGCGGCTGCTCTCAAATGTGATCCTGCGCGAGCTGTCGCGCGAGGGCCGCATCCTGTCAGTGGTGGTAGAGATCGAAGATCGTCCCGGCTTGCTCGCGAAGATCGCAACCCTGATAGGCGAAGCGGGCGGCAACATCCTTGAAGTCTCACACAACCGCATGATGACCGACATGCCCGCCAAATCCGCCGATCTCGGCATGGTGATCGAGGCGCGAGACGCAGGCCATGCCGAAGAGATCAGAACGGCTTTGGAAAGCTCGGGTTTCACCATCCGTCGGACCAAGCCCACGATCGTGCTGCCGCCGATCCAGACCTGAGCGTCAACTCACCCGTTATTTTGCAGCAAAACGCATATAATTTATGGATATCATAACCACTTCGTTGCAGCAGAAGTGCTTTGGCATGTTGTTGCTGCCGGACCGTAAAATCCCGATGAGTTTTTGGCAGCACCACAGGTCGAACATGGGCGATAGCTCCCCGCTTGCGAAGACAGGAGATCAACGAAACGAGCCAGAAGGAGAACTGATGCCCGCTATCGCAAAAACTTCTCGGACAGAATGATCGAAGACACTGTCCGCGCCACGCCCGCGGCTTTGCCGATGCGATCGAGAATAGTGTCCATGCGGGCGGCATTGTCAGTCTCCACCACGGCCATCATGTCATAGGCGCCCGAAACCGCGGAAAGCGCGCGCACCTCGGGAACTTTCTTCAGTTCCAGCGTCACCCGGTCGGCCTGCTTGGCGTCGGCGGAGATCATCACCACGGCGCGGAAACTCTTGGTCGCCGCCTCCTCGGACAGTCGCACCGTATAGCCCTTCATCACGCCCTCGCGTTCCAGCCGCGCGATGCGTTCCTGAACGGTGGAGCGGGCGACGCCGAGCTTGCGGGCGAGCGAGGCCGCCGGCTCCCGCGCGTTGGCCGTAAAAGGTCGAGCAGTTTGGCGTCCTTTCCCGGATCGGCATTTCGCCGGAATTCCCTGCGATTCGCCGGAGCATACCCCATTTTCCAGCACATTGCCGCCTGCCTTCCGGCCCCTTGTTGCGGTCACACTTCCATCGTCCGTTTTGTGCGGGCGGTGGCAGAATCAAGGATGAGTGCAATGAAAAAAGTGATGCTCGTGGGCGGCGGCAAAATCGGCGTCGCTATCACCGAATTCCTCTCTGCGACCGGCGACTACCATGTCACGGTCGCTGACCGCGATCCGGCCAGCCTCGACCGCATGCCGCGCAACAATGTCGAGACTGCGCCAAATCGAGATTTCCGACGCCGGCGATTTCGCCCGCGAGGTCGAAGGCCACGACATTGTGTCTGTCCGCCACGCCCTATTCGCTGACCACCACCGTCGCCGAAGCTGCCAAGCGCGCTGGCGCCCATTACCTCGATCTCACCGAAGACGTGGAAATCGACCCGCACGATCAAGAAGCTCGCCGAAGGCGCAAACACCGCCTTCATCCCGCAATGCGGATTGGCGCCGGGTTTCATCTCCATCGTCGCGCACGATCTAACCAAGAAATTCGACAAAGTTGCGCGACGTGAAGATGCGTGTCGGCGCGCTTCCCGTCTTTCCGACCAACGCGCTGAAATACAATCTCACTTGGTCCACCGACGGCCTCATCAACGAATATTGCAATCCGTGCGAGTCCATCCGCGATGGTCATCGCGGCGAAGTGCCCGCGCTGGAAGAGATCGAGCGTTTCTCGCTCGACGGCACCGAATACGAAGCGTTCAACACCTCAGGCGGCCTCGGCACGCTTGTGCGATACGCTCGAAGGCAAAGTCGAGAATCTCAATTACAAAACCGTACGCTATCCCGGCCATCGCGACATCGTGAAGATGCTGGTGCGCGACCTGCGGCTGGGCTTGCGTCGCGATATTCTGAAGGACGTTCTCGAAACCGCGATACCGATCACCTATCAGGACGTGGTGCTGATCTTCGTCACGGTCTCCGGCTGGATGCGAAGGCCGTCTGACGCAGGAAAGCTACGCCAAGAAGATCTATAGCCAGACCGTCGGTGACCGGCTGATGAGCGCCATCCAGATCACCACGGCATGCGGCATCTGCGCGATGACCGACCTGCTTGTCGAAGGCAAGCTGCCGCAGAAAGGTTTTGTGCGCCAGGAAGAGGCGAAACTTTCCGATTTCCTCTTCCAACCGTTTCGGGCGTTACTACGCCAAAGGCGTCTAGTTTTTCTTGCGCTTGCGGGGGAGAAAAAAGAAAGAGGCCATGCGATGACATCGAACCGTACCGGCGGCGAGGCGCTGATCGAGGCGTTGAAAATCCACAGCACCGATCATGTTTTCTGCGTGCCCGGTGAAATCCTATCTCGCCGCGCTCGACGCGCTCTACGGCGCGCGCCAAACGCATCCGCCTCATCACCTGCCGCCAGGAAGGCGGCGCGGCCAACATGGCCGAAGCTTATGGCAAGCTTACGGGCAAGCCCGGCATCTGTTTCGTCACGCGCGGGCCAGGCGCCACCAACGCCTCCATTGGCGTGCACACCGCGTTTCAGGATTCCGACGCCGATGATCCTGCTCATCGGCCAGGCCGATCAATCGATGCTCGACCGCGAAGCGTTCCAGGAAGTCGATTTCCGCGCGATGTTCGCCCCGCTTGCCAAATGGGTCGCCGAAATCCGCGATCGCCAATCGCATTCCGGAATATGTCGCGCGCGCCTTTCACATGGCGGTATCGGGTAGACCAGGCCCGGTCGTGCTGTCTCTGCCCGAAGATGTGTTGTGCGGCCGATGCAACGCGCCTGCCGACGAAGCCTTATGTGAAAAGCGAACCCTCGCCATCGCGCGAAGACGATCGAGAAATTCGCCGGTATGCTCGCCCGCGCAGCATCACCGCTTCTGATTCTCGGCGGCCCGGGATGGGAGGCGCGGGCCATCGCCGATGCGCGCAGCTTCGCGGAAGATTTCGATCTACCTGTCTGCACCTCCTTCCGCGCCAAAGATCGCTTTGACAACACGCATAACAATTATTGCGGCGATGTTGGCATCGGCGCTGATCCGAAGCTGGTAAAGCGTCTGGAGGATAGCGATCTTCTGATCGTCGTGGGCGCGCGCCTAGGCGAAATGACGACCGATGGCTATAAGCGCGTGAAAGCGCCCGTGCCCGATCAGACACTCGGTGCACGTCCATCCTGGCGCCGACGAGTTGAACAGCGTCTATCAGGCCGATCTGCCAATCCTCTCAGGCGTGGGCCCTTTTCTGCGCGAAGCCGCCGCGTTAAACGCGCCGCGCGAGATCGCGTGGCGCGATGTGGCGCAAAACGCCCGCGCCGACTACGAAGTCTGGGCAAAGCCTGTTGCAGCGCCGGGCGCGGTCAATCCGTCCGATATTTTCGCGTGGCTGACCAAGCATCTTCCCGCCGACGCGATTCTCGCCAACGGCGCGGGCAATTATGCGGGCTGGCTGCATCGCTTTTATCTCTATCGCGGCTTACCCGACCTTGCTTGGTCCCACGAGTGGCGCGATGGGCTATGGCGTGCCGGCTTCCGTGGCCGCGAAAACTCTCCATCCCGAACGCATCGTCGTGTCCTGCGCGGGCGATGGGTGTTTTCTGATGAACGGGCAAGAACTTGCGACCGCCGTGCAATATAATGCCGCCGATCATCGTGCTGGTGTTCGACAACGGCATGTACGGCACGATCCGCATGCATCAGGAACGCGAATATCCCGGGCATGTCATCGGCACCGATCTGAAGAACCCCGATTTCGCGGCGCTGGCGCGCAGCCTATGGCGCGGCTTGGCATTCCACGTCACGCGCACCGAAGATTTCGCGGAAGCTTTCGAGAAGCGCAGCATGCGAAAAAGCCCGCGCTCATCCACATCAGCGTCGATCCCGAAGCGATCTCGCCCACTACGACGCTGACGAAATTGAGAGAGGCGAAGAAATAGCCTGACCTTCCGCTTCGGGAGGCCGAGGATATGGAGACAGCGATGCAGACAAGCCGAAACTCTGGCCCCGTTCGGCATCAAGCCCACAGGCGATCATGCCGTCCATTCGCCCATCGACGGCGCGGAGATCGGGCGCGTGGCCTATGACGACGCAGCATCGATCGATGCCAAGATCGCCAAGGCCGTCGAAGCGTTCCAAGCATGGCGCGATGTGCCGGCGCCGCGACGCGGCGAACTCGTGCGGCTGTTCGGCGAAGAGCTGCGCGCGAACAAGGAAGCGCTCGGCCGTCTCGTCACGCTCGAAGCGGGCAAGATCTTGCAGGAAGGCCTCGGCGAAGTGCAGGAGATGATCGACATCTGCGATTTCGCGGTCGGTCTGTCGCGCCAGCTTTACGGCCTGACCATCGCGTCAGCGAACGCCCCGGCCATCGCATGATGGAGACATGGCATCCGGCCGGGCCCGTCGCGTCATTTCCGCGTTCAATTTTCCGGTCGCGGTGTGGGCGTGGAATGCGGCGCTCGCGCTCGTCTGCGGCGACAGCGTGATCTGGAAGCCGTCCGAGAAAACGCCGCTCACCGCGCTCGCCACGCAGGCCCTGTTCGAGCGCGCGGTGAAGCGCTTCGGCGATGCGCCCGCGCATCTATCGCAGGTCGTGCTCGGCTTGCGCGACGCGGGCGAGGCGCTGGCGAAAGACCATCGCATTCCGGTGGTCAGCGCCACGGGCTCGACGCGCATGGGCCGCGAGCTTGCGCCGGTCGTGGCCGCAGCGCTTCGGCCGCTCGATTCTCGAACTGGCGGCAACAACGCGATGATCGTGTGCGCCATCGGCGAAGCTCGATCTCGCGCTGCGCGCGATCCTGTTCGCCGCGGTCGGCACGGCGGGCCAGCGCTGCACGAGCGCTGCGCCGTCTGTTCGTGCATGAAGTCGATCTACGACACGCTCGTGCCCGGCGCTGAAAGCGGTCTATGCGAAACTGCCCATCGGCAATCCGCTGGAGAAAGGCACGCTGGTCGGTCCGCTGATCGACAGGCACGCGTTCGAGAACATGGAGCGCGCGCTCGCCGCGGCGCGCGACGAAGGCGGCAAGGTCACCGGCGGCGGTCGCGCGCTCGAAGAGCAAATTCCCCGACGCGTATCTACGTCAAGCCCGCCATTGTCGAGATGCCGGACCAGATCGCAGACGGTCTGCCGCGAAACCTTCGCGCCGATTCTTTATGTGATGCGCTATCGCGATTTCGATGAAGCGCTGGCGCAAACACAATGCCGTGCCGCAGGGACTGTCCTCCTGCATCTTCACGCAGGATATGCAGGAGGCCGAGCGCTTCCTCGCCGCGTCGGGCTCGGATTGCGGCATCGCCAATGTGAATATCGGACCGTCGCGGTGCGGAGATCGGCGGCGCGTTCGGCGGCGAAAAGGAAACCGGCGGCGGCCGCGAAAGCGGCTCGGATAGCTGGAAGGCTTATATGCGCCGCCAAACCGCGACCATTAACTATTCCGATGCGCTGCCACTGGCACAAGGCATCGAGTTCAACGTGTGAAAAGTAACCCGCCTCCTCCTTTGTAGGGAGGTCGGAGAAGTTCATAACAACAGCTATGAGCGCGATCTCGGCGATAGGGCCGCTGGCTGGACAGTCCGCGATCACCAACCTGGCTACTTCAGAACAGCTCCGGAGTGCGCCCATCGGCCTTCCACAAGCGTAAAATGCGACGATTAACCTTTTCTTCACTCTTTACGCCTGCCGAGTTCTTAATGAGAGGTTAAGCTCGTTCCGCCCTTCAGGGAGCGAGTCGTGCCAAAAAACTACGCCCAGTGGATAGGGGTTTTCGTGACGTCCATCGTCGTGCTCGGCACGGATATGGATGTGGTCTATGCCGTGCCGCTGGGAATCGCGGCGGGCGCCTTGGCGGTGTTCTTCGTCACCATGTCCGAGTGGCAGGACCGGCAGCGCGAACGCGCGCCCGTGTTACGCCGTATCCGGCGGTATCGATCCTAGCGCTGCTTCCAGTTGCTGGAAGGTCGGCTGAGATTCGCTCGGCACGCTGCCGCGTCCGATCTCCACCGAGACCTGCGCCGCATTGCCATGCAGATGCGCGACCAGAATGTCGCGGATGACGTGATAGAACAGCGCGTCCTCGTCGACGATGGCTTTCAGCCGCGTCGCCATCGGCCCGACGATGCCATAGGCCAGAAACACGCCCAGGAACGTTCCGACCAGCGCCGAGCCGATCATGCGGCCCAGCACTTCTGGCGGTTCGCTGATCGCGCCCATGGTCTTGATGACGCCCAGCACGGCGGCGACGATGCCCAGCGCGGGCAAGCCATCGGCCATGGCCTGCAGCGCGCTGGCAGGCCCCAGCGCCTCGTGGTGATGTTTTTCGAGCTGCTTTTCCATCGCCGCTTCGACCTGATGCGGATCTTCCAGGCTCATGGTCATCATGCGCAGCGTGTCGCAGATGAAGGCGAGCGCGAAATGATCCTTGGTGATGCGCGGATAGCGCTTGAAGATCGAGGACTCCTCGGGCTTTTCGATATGGGCTTCCAGCGCGATCAGGCCCTTGGATTTCATCGTCTTGGTGAGCAGATAGAGCAAACACAGAAGGTCGGTGTAATCGTGGGGCTTCCAGTTCGGGCCGGAGATGACCTTGCCCAGTTCGCCGCCGATCTTCTTCAGCGAATAAAGAGAGCCGCCGATCAGCAGGGCGGCGATGGCGGCGCCGCAAAATGGTCAGCATCTCGTGCGGCAGCGCCTCGAGCACGACGCCGAGCGAGCCGCCCGACATCAGGTAGCCGCCGAACACCGCTCCGAACAGAACGACGATGCCACCGATCTGAAGCATGAAGCGCCCGAACTTTCCGCGCGCTGGAAAGGCGCACGCCTGCCAAATCACTATTAAGGAAAGAGCTTAAGGAGCGATAAAAGGCCCGCGAAACCTGCGCTTGCCCTGGTCGAATTCTTACCGGATGGTTAGCGATCGCCGGCGGAACTGAACACCTGAGCCTCTTCCAGCTTGCGGATCACCAGCACCGTCAATTGGTCCGCGACAGTGTTGATGAGTGCGTTGGCCTCGTCATGCGCGCGCGTCGCACGCCCAATGGCCTTGACATGCAGGTGCACCGTAGGCCCGTCCGGCGTGATGGCGGTATCGGTCAGCGCATCCAGATAACGACAAAGCCCGCTGGAGATGCGTCCAGCAGCGCCCAGCCCCGCCGTCTCCGCCAATCCGCGAATCTCGTGGGCCTGGGCATAAAGCTCCGCCACGTTGAAGGCATGACATGCCTCTTCTAGATTGCGGACATAAAGATGTACCGCATCGCGCAACGCATCGCGGCTGGCTGCGATGGCGTGCTCGCCGCGTTTCTGAATCTCTTCGCTTCTCAAATGTGCCAGGAATTGTGCCGCCTCGATGCTGCGCATCACCGGTGGATAATCGGCCGCTTTGATGACTTCGGCGCCGCTGGGCAGTATCAGTGGTTCGTGTCTGTGCTTGGCGTAGGCGTTCATCAACGTACCTCGACCTCGTCATCGAGATCGTCGTGCCGGCGCCATGGTCCGCCGAACTCGTCATTGGCGTGGCGGCGACGGTCGGGCCCGAAATATTCTTGACAGCGTACGAAGGGGCGCGGCCGCTCCACGATCTCAGCGATGCGCGAATAAAGCTTCTGCACTGTGATCGGCTTGGCGAGGATTTCGGTGACGCCCGCGTCGCGCGCGATCTCGATGCAGTTGCGCTCGGTATGTCCGGTCACCATCACGATGGGCACGTAAGGATTGGGCATGTCTTGCGAGGTACGCACAAGGCGCGTGAATTCGATGCCGTCCATCGGCTTCATGGAAAGATCCGTCAGCACGAAGTCGGGCTTGTGCGCGCGCAGCTCGGTCAGGGCCTCGCTGCCATCGGCCGCCTCAAACACTTGCTTGACGCCGAGCGCGTTGAGCAGTGAGCGCAGCAGCGTGCGCATGTGCGGATTGTCCTCGACGACGAGCGTCTTGAGGTAGTCGAAATTCGGCCCAGACATGCGACCCTTCCAGCCAGGAAAACCCTGCGTCGCGCTTGCGGCAAGCCGAGAGCCCGCCCAATGATGGCCGTCCCCGTCCCCGTAAACCGGCCACAGGTTAGAAGTTCCATGGTTACAAATCCCTTACGGGAATCCACGCCCGGAAGACCGGAAACAAGATCTTTGTCGCACAAGCTGATGCTGGGTGCGCGCCTGGCGGGGCAGGCGCTCTGGGCCCCGGTGGCCTTTGGTGCCCACGCCATGGTTGAAGACAGAGAGGGCAGGGTGCTTCTGGTACGCCACACCTATATGCCCGGCTGGCACATGCCCGGCGGCGGCGTCGACCGGGGCGAGCCCGCCGTTGACGCAGTGATCCGCGAATTGCGCGAGGAGATCGGCCTGGAGCGGTTCGCCCATTGCGAATTGTTCGGCCTCTACACGCGCAAACATATCTGGACGACGAATGTGATCGCGCTCTTCCGCATGACGGATGCAGACTTCGCGTTCAAACCGAACGCGGAAATCGCCGAAGCAAAATTCTTCCCGCTGAACGCGCCGCCTGACGATGCAGGCGCAGGCGCGGTACGCCGCTTCAAGGAACGCGTCGAGGGGAGCGAAAGAAGCCCGTATTGGTAACCGTCTTTCTGCCTCTCCTCGAATCGATGGCGCGTATCTCTAAACCGGATCCCAGCCGAACACGCTCACCGTCGCGCCGAGATCGTGGAAGCTCGGCTTCATCGCGGGCATGCAGTGTTCGGCGATAGTTTGGGGTGTCCAGCCTTCGACCTTGCCCAGCGCTCGGATCGGCCGGGGCTGACTCATCAGGAAAATCTCATTGCCGCGCGCGGCAAAAATTTGTCCCGATACGTCTTTGCAGGCAGGCGAGGCTAGCGATACGGCAAGTTGGGCCACCTGATCGGCCCGCATCATGGTCCGCATACGCTCGACACGCTTGGCGCTCGCTTCGTCCTTCACGGGAATCGTTGCGATCATGCGCGACCACGCGAACGGCGCGATCACGTTGGAGCGCACGTTCTTCTGCGCACCTTCCATCGCCAGAATGCGCGACAGTCCAACCACGCCCATCTTCGCGCCCGCGTAATTCGCCTGGCCCACATTGCCGATCAGTCCCGAGGTCGAGGTGAACAGCACATAAGAGCCCTCGCCCTGTTCGCGGAAATGATTGATCGACGCGCGGGCCACGTTGTAGGCGCCGTTGAGATGCACGTTTATCACCATGTCCCAGTCCTGATCGCTCATCTTGTGGAACATCGTATCGCGCAGAATTCCCGCCGGATTGATGATTGCGTGCAGCCCTTTGAACAGGTCCATCGCCTGCTCGATCATGCGTGCGACACCTTCGCGGCTCGACACACTGTCGGAGTTCGATGCGGCTTGGCCGCCCGCTTTCTTGATCTCCTGCACCACCTGCTCGGCGGGCCCGGCGGACCCTTCGTCGCCACCGGCCACGCTGCCGCCAAGGTCGTTGACCAGCACCTTGGCGCCTTCCTTAGCCGCCAGAAGCGCACACTCTTTGCCGATACCATTTGCGCCGCCCGTGACCAGAACGACCTTGCCTTCCAGAACGCCCAAGTTTACCTCCATCCGCGTTTTGTCTGCCGTGAGCCTAGCAAGCCGCGCCCGCTCCACAAAAGAGGCGTCAAAGATGTGGGACACAAGGCCCGAGCGTCCAGAAGACGTCGATGCTGTGGAGGCGTTGAATGCTGCCAGCTTCGGCCCCGGCCGCTTCGCCAAATCTGCCTATCGCCTGCGCGATGGCGTCCACTGCGAGGCAGCCCTGAGCTTTGTCGCCGTCGAAGACGGGATTTTGCGCGGCTCGATAAGGTTCTGGCCTATTCAGGTCGACACCACGCCCGCCCTGCTGCTGGGCCCGCTCGCCGTGCAATCCGACCAGCGTGGCCGCGGCATCGGTATCGCTCTGATGAACCGCGGCATCGATGAAGCCAGAAAATTGGGACATCACGTCATCTTACTGGTGGGCGACGCTCCCTATTATGCCCGCGTCGGTTTCACACCCTTGCCCTACGGAAGCATCCGTTTTCCCGGCCCTGTGAACGGCGCACGCATTCTGGGATTGTCCCTGACGCAAGGCGCGCTCGGTAGCCTATCTGGCAATGTTTGCCGCCCACGCATCGACGATCCGGTATGCGCGGATGGAGCAGCGCTGGGTTAGTTTTTTTCCTGCCTCTCTCACTGCCAACGCTTCAATTCCTACTCGGCCATTGCTCGCTTCTACGGGCGATCCAATTTTCTTCTTCAAGCAAAGCAAAATATGTCATCCCTGCCGCGCCAAGGCGCAGCGGCAGATGCCCCGAGAGCAAACATTCTAACGCCCTTCCATCCGCCACACGAGCAGCAGTGCGCCGACAAGAAGGACCAGCGCAAGCCACGCCGGCAACAGCGATTGTTGTTGGACAGATGTCACGCGATAAGCCCCGTTCGCGCGCAATCCGATCCAGTTACCGCCGAACGCCCGGCCGTCGGGCGTCACCCGGCGGATACCTGGCAATCCGTCAGCCAACCAATGCACCGAACCGCCCGTCGCTTGTGCGGGCGCATCGAGAATGGTGTCTGTCGCGCGCATATCGGCAACTTCCTTCGGATTGAGCGGACCGGCCGCGGCCACTGCCGTCAGTTTGCCGTCGGTCATGCGGTAAAGCCCAAGCTCGTTCGCATCGGCGACCGCACGCCAAATGCCTGGTGCGATCTTGTTCAGTGCCGGTTGCGATTTCTTCCCTGATGGCAGCGTCAGCGTCACGGGCGCCGCATGATCGGCCATGGTGCGCCGCTCGATCGTGATCTTCCCATCAGTGATGGTTGCCGAAAGCCGTTCTTCCTCCAGCTCCGGCTCTTTCATCAGCCAATGTGCCAGCCGCCGCAACAATTCTGCCTGTGGCCCTCCGCCTTCGAACCCGCGCGCCCACAGCCAAGGCTGATCTGAAAGCAACTCCGCCACGCGCCCCTTGCCGATATGATCGAGCACAAGTAGTGGCTTGTCGCCGGGCCCGCTCATCACGGTCTCGCCCGAAACCTTCTCTGCGCCAATCAATCGGAACCAGCGCCCCCAGCTCGGCGGCTTGTTGTCTACGTTGCCGCCTGGCAGATCGCGCGTTACGGGATGGGCGAATCCTACTTGGGTTACCATCGGCTTGAAGCCCTGCTGCACGACATCGCCCGTTGGCTGCGCGGGCAGCACGGCGGCCAGAGGCGTGCGATAGATGCTCATCTCCTGCGCGTATTCTGGCCCTGCCGAAACCAACAACGCCCCACCGCCTTCAACGTAGCTTGCGAGATTTTCGTAATAGGCGAGCGGCAAAATCCCGCGCTCGCTATAGCGGTCGAAGATCACCAGATCGAAAGAGGCGAGTTTTTCGTCGAACAATTGCCGCGTTGGAAACGCGATTAGCGAAAGCTCGTCGATGGGTGTTGCGTCTTGCTTGTCCGGTGGACGCAGAATCGTGAAATGCACCAGATCGACCGAAGGATCGGCTTTCAACAGATTGCGCCAAACCCGTTCGCCTGCATGTGGTTCGCCCGAAACCAGCATCACCCGCAGTCGGTCGCGCACACCGGAGATCGTGGCCACCGCGCGATTGTTTTCCAGTGTCAGTTCGGCGGGCCCGGGTGCGGCCTCGATTTCAACGACGTTCTCTCCACCATGGCTGATAAGCACCGGGATCGGGGTCTCACGCCCGAGTGCCACCTGCCGCACACCCTTATCCGCACCGTCGACGCGCAAATGCACGGTGGCGCTGCCTTTGGCTTCCGACCCAAAATCGTCCACCCGCACCGTGATGATCGCTGGCTGCCCGACGATGGCGTAACGTGCCGCACTGATGACGGTGAGTTTGCGGTCTCGCTGATTGCGATGACCAACGATGAGTGCCTGCAGAGGCCCATGCAACGTCACCTTTTTGGGTGCCGGCGCATCGTGGACTTCGCCATCGGTAATAAGGATTGCCCCCGCCACCCGCTCGGGCGGCACGTCGGCCAGCACCGAATTGATCGCGGCAAACGCCTCGGTCCCGCTGTCGTCGCCCGTGGTGCGCGTAACGATTTCGGCCTCGCGCACATCGAGGTTCTTCTCTTGCTTCAATGCTTTGCGAATTTCCGCCGCCGCCCGATCCGCGTCGGCGCGCCGCGTATTTATGTCCATGCTCTGCGAACGATCGATGACAAGCGCCATCACATCGGACAATGGCTCACGTGTCTCATGCACGATCAGCGGATTGGCCAATGCCAGCAAAACAACCCCAAACGCCAGGACCCGCGCCCAAGCGCCCCGCGCGCGTTGCACGAAAGCATAAAGCGTGACCAGCGCCGCAAGCCCCGCCAATCCCCACAACAGCCACATCGGCACATGCGGCGCAAAATCTATCGCGTAGCTCATTGCCCCAGCCGCTCAAGCAGGGCAGGCACATGCACTTGATCGGTTTTGTAATTGCCGGTGAACGCATACATCACAACATTGACGCCAAACCGATACGCCATCTCGCGCTGATGCTCGCCACCCGGCACTACCGCGACGAGTGGACGGCCTTGCTGATCCACGGCCCAAGCCGCGGCCCAATCATTGCTACCAATGATAACTGGCGACACGCCGTCGCCGCCGCGCGCCGGCGAAGGGCCCGCATCGGGATCGGCCGGCGGAAGTTTCTCCACCCAGACTTTGCCGCCGTCCCAGCGCCCCGGGAAACTTTGCAACAGATAAAACGCCTTTGTCAGCACGTGATCTGGCGGAATGGGTTCCAGCGGCGGTAGATCGAGTTTGGAGGCGATACGCCGCAACATCTGCTCGCCCGACGACTGCGCGCCCCGTACCGCGCCCAAAGTCAGATCGCGCGTGTCGAACAGAATGGTACCGCCATTCTTCATATAATCGGTGAGCTTAGAAATCGCTGCGGGCGATAAATCCTTCTCGCGTGGATCCATCGGCCAATAAAGCAGGGGAAAGAAACTGAGATCGTCTTTTTCGAGATCGACCCCCATCGGCTCCTGTGGTTCGTAGGACGTGCGCTGCGTCAGCGCCACATCAAGCCCCACGAGCCCTGCTTTGCTCATCGTATCGACATCAGAAACCCCAGTCTTGACGTAAGCCAGCCGGGTATCGAGCGCTGCCTTCATGTCGAACGCGTCGTCCGCGCGCGCTTGCGGCGCAAGCAGAACAAGGAACAGAATCACAGAAGCAGACCGCGCCAGCACCCCACGCGGCACCGTCAGCAGGCCTCGCAACGCAAGCGAAACAAGCGCATCAGCCAACAACAATGCCAGCGCCGTCGCCAGCAGCGGCGCACCCAGCGAAAACGCATTGCTTGCCGTATAGTATTCGGTGGACAATCGAGCAACGTCGAGCGGTGTGAAAGAAAAGTCGCTATTAACGGCGTTCAATGCGATCTCCGCGCCTTCATTGCCATAATAGCCCGGCGGATGGGTGGCCGATGGCCTCATTTTGCCGATCTGGTTGCCGCGCAACGGCAATGCTTCGGCGGGCGCTTTTTGCAAATGCCCGAACCCATCGAGTGTCTGTACAGGTGCCAGCGATGCATTGGCGTTGATTGCGGCGGGCGGTGCGCCATTTGTCAATTCGAGCAATCGCCGCAACATATCGACATAAAGCCCCGACAACGGCAGTGATGACCAGGCCGGACTCGCGGTCACATGAAACAAAACCACCCATCCCTTGCCGCGCTGCACTGCGGTGACGAGTGGCGTTCCATCGGCCAGGCGCGCCCAGGTGCGCGGCCCCAGCTCCACCGAAGGCTCGGCCAGAATCTGCCGCGAGATCGTCACATCTCGTGGGATCGCAAGACCGCTGAACGGACTTGAATCGGGAAATGCCGCCAGGTGCTGCGGCTCCGCCCAGGCCAGTGCGCCATCAAGATAGCGCCCGCCCCCGCGCAGCCGTACCGGAATCAGGTCGTCGGTTCCATCCGTCATGCGCGCGCCCGCAAATCGCACGAGTACGCCGCCGTCCTCGACGAAACGCGCCACTTTGTCGTGATCGGCGCCCACGACTTTGCCGATATCGGCGAGCATCAGCACCGACACCCCGCGCGACAAGACTTCGTCGATCGCGCCCTTATGCAGATCGGCATAGGGCGAAAGTGCCCGTTCTATATAGAAGACGTCGGAGAGCAATGGCTGTTGGCTCTCGCTGCTGCTGGCCGAGATCAGACCAACGGAACGCCTGCGATTGCTGGAATCCAGAAGCTGCACCGCGCCCGCTGCGTTCTCGTTGGTGGCGGCAATGCGGGCGGTGCGGTTGCGCAGTTCAAGCGGCAGCGGCAGCTTGACGGAAGCTTCCGTCTTGCCTCGTTCGAATTTCAACTGTGCGGTCGAAAGCACTTCGCCATGCTGACCCAAGGCCTCAATCTCGACGGTGCGTTCGCTCTGGTCTGAAGCGCGCGTTGCGTTCACTGTGAATCCGTCAGGGCCATTGGCAGGTGGCAGCAGCGCGAGCGGTCCTTGTCCGGGCCCATCGATGACGATCTTCAGATTGCCGAGTTTCGACAGGTGCGAGACAATTTCATTCGCCTCGCCATGATCGAGGCCGTCGCTCAACCACAAAATATCCGGTTTCGCTGCGAAATTTGTTTTTGCAAGCGCCCTCACCGCACGTTCGCGGTTGGGCGTCCAGGGCTGTGGCACCATCATGCGCGCCATGCGTCCAGCCTGTCCCGCGTTGAGCAACGAGATATTCTGAACTACATTCGCCGTCGGCACGATGGTGACGGCGCGATCGTCTCGAGCAGCCCCGCGCAATGCCTCAGCCATCGCATCATCGCGCGCCTTCCAGTTGTGCGCGGCCGTCCAGTCGTTGTCGATAAGGAGAACAAGCGGGTTCGCCGCCCGCGCGGCCCTGGTTTCACCCAGCATTGGCTCGGCCAACGCGAAGATGACGAGCGACGCGATCAACAGCCGGAACAGCAACAGCCACAAAGGCGTACGCGCCGGTGTTTCCTCTCTGGCGGAAAGCCCAAGCATCAGCCGCAACGGTGGAAACACGACACGGCGCGGCGTGGGTGGCGTCACGCGCAACAGCCAGAAGATCGCAGGCAACACGACAAGCCCGATGAGAATCCACGGCGCGCCAAAGCTGAGATTTGAAAGCCAGCTCATCGCGTCATCCCGGTGACAGCAACGCGCGCGGCCCGCCGAGTGCGGCATAGAGCGCGATCAGCGCGAGCTCGGGCCGATTATCGGTGCGATGGGCGAGATAGAAAAATCCCAACCGGCGGGCAAGCGCTGAAACGCTTTCGGCATGGGCGCGGAAACGGGCGCGATATTCGTCCTTCACCGATTCTGCCCGCCCGAAGATTTCCCGCAACCGCCCGTCGACGGTTTCAAATCGCGTGCGTCCGGTAAACGGAAAATCCTCTTCCACTGGATCGATGATATGCACGAGATGGGCGTGCAATCCCTGGCTTGCCAGACGGCGCAGTACCGTTTCAATCTCTGGAAACGGCGAAAGGAAGTCACTGAACCAGACGAAATGCCCGTTTCGCGTCATGCGCGCATCGGGCGGCAGTGCATCGTTTGATGGCTCGGCTTCGGCAAGGGTGTGGCCGATCCGGTTAAGCGTGGCTCGCCCACTCGACGGCAAACGTCCTTCACCGAGCAACGCAATGCGTTCGCCGCCGCGCACCAGCAACGACGCGAGCGCCAGCGAAAGCAAACTCGCGCGATCGATTTTGCGTTCGATACTGTCGTCGGACGAAAACCGCATCCCGGCCGAAGCATCGCGCCAGAACCACACGGCCTCCGCTGCCTCCCATTCGCGCTCCCGCACGAACAGATGCTGCGATTTGGCCGATTGCCGCCAGTCGATGGCGCTGGCTGGGTCCTCCGCGCGATAGCGGCGGAATTGCCAGAAGGTTTCACCCATCCCCGCCTTGCGCCGCCCATGGACGCCGAGCGCGATCGTCGAGGCAAGCCGTTCGGCTGCCACCAGCAAGGGTGGCAAGGCACCTGCGGCCCGCTCCGCGCGTTCGCGCAGGATGGAAGGGTTGGAAATACGATCCGTCAGAGGCTCTGGCATAAGCGGTCGATAACGCCCGTGATCGTTGTGCCCTCAGCGCGCGCCGAGAAATTCAGCGCCATGCGATGCTTCAAGACCGGATGCGCCAGCGCGATCACATCTTCCACGCTCGGCGCAAACCGTCCGTCCAGCAGCGCGCGCGCCCGCGCCGCCAGCATGAACGCCTGACTCGCACGCGGCCCCGGGCCCCAGGCGATGAAATCACGCAAATCCCCCGTGCTCGTCTCGTCCGGCCTTGCAGATCGCACCAATTTCAAAATCGCATCCACCACTTTTTCGCCGACGGGAAGACGGCGCACGATCTTCTGCGCCTCCATCAGATCGTTGGGCCCGCACAGCGTAGGCAGCGTCGCTTCGTCGCCAAAGGTGGTGGCGAGCACCATGCGTCGTTCGGCCTCCTCGTCGGGATAACCAACGTCGATCTGCATCAGAAAGCGATCGAGTTGCGCCTCGGGCAACGGGTAGGTGCCCTCCTGCTCCAAAGGGTTCTGCGTGGCGATCACATGAAACGGCATCGGCAGATCGTTGCGCGCGCCCGCAACCGTGACATGACGTTCTTGCATTGCCTGCAGCAGCGCCGATTGCGTGCGCGGAGAGGCGCGGTTGATTTCGTCGGCCATCAGCAATTGCGCGAATACCGGCCCGCGGATGAAGCGGAAGGCACGAGAACCCGTGGCATCGTCGAGCACTTCCGAGCCGATGATATCGGCGGGCATCAGATCGGGCGTGAATTGGATGCGTTTCCAATCGAGTCCGAGCACCACGCCCAGCGCCTCCACAAGCCGCGTCTTGGCAAGTCCCGGTACGCCGATCAGAAGCCCATGTCCGCCCGATAGCAGCGTGATGAGTGACTGGTCGATCACCTCACGTTGGCCGAAGATGGTGCGCCCAATGCCCTCACGCACATGGCTAAAGGTGGCGGCAGCCTTTTCGGCCTGGGCGACGGCGGGACCCTTCAGAGGCTCCTCGGTGTGCGCTTCACTCATAATCGTCCGATCAATCATCTGGTCCTTGGCCGCGACCCGCAATTCTTGCCGGTTTTCATCCCCGCGCCTACCATGGGATGCGGGTTTGTCATGTTCGCTATGTCGCATCTGGGATGGCGGCGTGCAACCTTGAGGACCACACATCGGCGTGAAAGCAAGGTCTTAGCAAGTTCGGCGGAATGATGAAGGGCGATTTACCTTTGGGATTGGCAAGCTTGCAGCGGGAGAGCGCGGCGGGCCGCAAGCTGCCGCCGGTCGAGAAATGGAACCCCGCCCATTGCGGCGAGATCGACATGCGAATCGCACGCGATGGCACCTGGTATCACCAGGGTACACCCGTCGGACGGCGCGAGTTGGTGCGCTTGTTCTCGACGATCCTGCGCAAAGATCCCGACGGGTTTCATCTCGTCACACCGGTCGAAAAAATGCGCATCACCGTGGAGGACGCACCGTTCCTCGCCGTGCTGATGGATGTGCAAGGCGAGGGACGCGAACAAGAACTACGCTTCACCACCAATGTCGGTGACGAAGTTGTTGCGAGCGCCGAAAATCCCATCCGCGTCGAAACCGATCCCCAGACGCAAGAACCTGCGCCCTACGTTCATGTCCGCAAGGGTCTCGAAGCGCGTATCGCACGCGCGGTCTTCTACCAGATGGCCGATCTCGCCGTGCCGGATTCGAAAAGCAATCAACTCGGCGTGTGGAGCGCAGGCGCGTTTTTTCCCATCGGCAAGCCCGAATGAATTTGCGCGAAGCGCCGCCCAAACATTTGATCGCAGAACTCACCCTTGGCGAGACCGAAGCCTTGCGCGCGGCGTTGTACAAGGAAATGCCGCCGCTCCCGCTCAAGCCGCTGCGTGGCGATTTCGATTTCAACCCGAGCCTGCGCCCACAACCCCCACGCGTTTTGATGGCCGCTGCCGTTTTAATGCCAATCATCGCAGGTCCGACGCCGCGTGTGCTTTTCACGCAAAGAAGTGCCCATCTTGCGCGCCATGCGGGGCAGGTAAGTTTCCCGGGAGGTCGCGCGGACGAAGGTGATGTTTCGCTGGTGCAGACTGCCTTGCGCGAGACGCATGAAGAAACCGGCATCGAACCGGCCTTCGTCACCGTCGCCGGATTTCTCGACACCTATGAAACCGGAACCGGTTTCGCAATCCTGCCCGTTGTCGGGGTGTTAAGTGAAGGTTTTGCGCTGCGCCCCGGTGTCGAAGAGGTCGAGAAAATCTTCGAAGTTCCGCTTGCCTTTCTGCTCGATGCGAAAAATCGCGAACAAGGTCACGGCCAATGGCAAGGCCACAAGCGCACTTATTATGCCTATCATTATGAGGGCCATCGTATCTGGGGCGCCACTGCCGCGATGGTGGTGAACTTCGCCGAACGGTTCAACGCATGATCCGCATCGCGTTCACCCGCCTGCTGCTGTTCTTGCTACCGTTTGCGCTCTACGGCGTTTATCTATTGCTGCTGCGTTGGCGCCCCAATGCGACGCGCCCGCAGACACCCTGGACGCCGCTGTTCATCGCAGGCCTCTTGCTGGTGGTGCTGAGCTTCGTTTTTCTCGGTCTCACCGAAGGCGGCACGACCGAAGGCGTGTATGTTCCGCCCAACGCCATCGATGGTAAAATCGTGCCGGGCCATTTCGAAGGAAAAAAACCTTAGATGGAGTCTTTAGACCCCAAACGCGAAAGCTGGATGACCGCGCCGGAAACGCTGGCTGTGCTGGCCGCGCTGGGCGGCGAGGCGCGCTTTGTAGGCGGTGCCATCCGCAACGCATTGCTGCGTCTGCCCGTAAGCGACATCGACATTGCGACACCGCTGTTGCCTGAAGAGGTGACCAAGCGTTTGCTGGCCGCCGGATTGAACGCGGTACCGACCGGCATCGAACACGGCACGGTGACCGCAATTTCCAACGGCAAGCCCTATGAGATCACCACCCTGCGCCGCGACGTCTCCACCGACGGCCGCCACGCGACAGTTGCTTTCACCAGGGATTGGAAAGAAGACGCATCGCGCCGTGATTTCACGATGAACGCGCTCTACGCCTCGGCTGACGGCGAGCTGTTCGATTATTTCGACGGCGTTGGCGATCTCGAAGCGGGCCGCGTGCGTTTCGTGGGCGATCCCATCACGCGTATTGGCGAGGATTATTTGCGCATCCTGCGCTTGTTCCGCTTCCACGCTTGGTACGGCAGGGGTGAAATGGACGGCGATGCGTTGCGCGCTGCGGCCTGCCAAAAGACAAACCTCGCCCAGCTTTCCGGCGAGCGCATTCAGAAGGAAGCGCTGCGCCTGCTCGAAGCCGAAAATCCCGCGGCGGTTCTACGCTTGATGGCATCGTCGGGAATACTTTCCGAAATTCTTCCCGGCGCGCTGTTGATCGCCCGACTGGAACGGTTGGCACAGATCGATGCCAACAATTTCTTCATGCCCGATCCCATTTTGCGCATGGCCGCGCTGTTGCCTGACGCCCAAGCCGCTCGCGCCGCAGCCGATCGCTTCAGGCTTTCGAATGCCGACCGTGTACGGCTGGAAGACCTCTCCGGCGCGCGCGACAAGATCGTGTCCTATCTGTCGATCAAGGAAGTGCGCAAACTGCTTTATCGTCTCGGCACGAAATCGTTCAAGGATCGCGCGACCTTGCGGTGGACCGAAGACGCCAAAAACTCGAACGCGATCCAGTGGCGTGCCCTTCTGGCTGTGGCTGATGCCTGGGAACGTCCCGATTTCCCGCTTACCGGCCGCGAGGTGATGGCGGCGGGCGTGCCGGAAGGCCCGTTGGTCGGGCGCATTCTGGCCGAGGTCGAGGAATGGTGGGTGGAGTCCGATTTCACCGAAGACGAATTCTCGCTCGTCGAGCGGTTGAAGGCGGTCGTGCAGGCGACGGCCTATTGAAGCTGGTCCTTCGACAAATTCTGGCCGCGATTAAGGTCAAAAGCGACCCATGACATTCGAAATTCTGGACATGCTGAGCCTACCGGGTGATCCGACCAAGCCGAACGACGACGCGTTCTGTCATTCCAAAACGCTGGCTGCTGTGTTCGACGGCGCGACGGGACTGGGCGAACAAATCCTTCCGGTTGACAGCGACGCCGCCTGGATCGCGCGCCGCGGCGCCGAGGGTCTGATCGCACACGAAGCGCCACACCTCACGTCCCGCGAAATCCTGCGCTGTGCGGCAGCGGACGCAGAGCAGATGTTTTTCCAACTGCGCCGGCGCCCACAGAAGGAAACCTACGAAATTCCCTTTGCTTCGATGATATTTGTGGCGGTGGGAAAGGACGGCGCCGAAGCTCTATGGTTCGGCGATTGCGCGGCCCTGGTGAAACGGCCCGGCGAAGATCTGCAAATCGTGGGCGAGGCATTTGCCCGGCGCGAACGCGAAGCCAGGGAACTCGTGGGCTTGGCCTCCGTCAACGGCGTTGCACCGGCCTCAAGCCACAATCGCCCCGAATTCCTCGCCTTCCTGCGTGCTAAGCGCAACAGCGTGAACAGTCGGCCCGGAGGATGGCTTTTCAGTCCCGACGCGCGCTGCGCCGATCAGGCGAAAAGGCTTGCCTTCGCCGCTCCGTCCGGTACGCGAATGCTGCTGACTTCGGACGGCTTTCTCGCGCTTGCCAGTGATTATGGTCGTTACCGTGCGGAGGCGTTGGTCGAAGGCGCGGCGGCCAAGGGCCTTCGGGCGCTCTACAACGAGCTTCGCGAAATCGAAAACGGCGATCCCGAAGGACGGCGCTATCCGCGATTTAAGAAAAGCGACGACGCGACAGCGGTCCTGTTGCGCGTGGGCTAGTTCATCGCGCCCATGACCGTGTAGCCGCCGTGCCAGATCATCGACAACGCGACATAGACAACGATGATGAGGCCGGCATAACCGATCCAGCGATGACGGTTGAGTACATTTGCCATCATGCTAGCAGCCACGCCCATCAGCGCGATGGAAAGCAAAAGCCCAACCGCCAAGACCCAAAGGTGATGCATCGCCGCGCCGGCGACCGCCAGCACGTTGTCGAGCGACATAGAGAGATCGGCGAGCGCGATCTGGAGGATCGCGTGGCGCACGCTGTTGCGGCTGCGCGCAGAAAGCGCAATTTCGTCGGCGACCTCGCTGGCCTCGTTCGGCACGTGATGGGGGATGCGCAGATCGCGATAGAGCCGCCACGACACCCACAAAAGTAGAATGCCGCCAGCCAACATGAGACCGATGATGTCCAACAGTTGCACGGTCACTGTCGCCAGTAGGACGCGCAAAACGACCGCCGCCGCCAGCCCCCAGAAGATCACCTTGGAGCGGTGTCGCTTGGGCACATGGGCTGCCGCCATGCCGATAACGACAGCGTTGTCGCCGGCGAGCACGATGTCGATCAGGATAACCTGGAGAAGTGCGAAGATCGCTGGGTCTAAGACCATTTCACGGCCACCGCGCCTCTGGCGGCAGCGACATCAAAATGGCCTCCACGTTCCCCCCCGTTTTCAGCCCGAATTGCGTGCCACGATCATAGAGCAGATTGAACTCAACATAACGCCCGCGGCGGATGAGTTGGGCCTCACGATCCTTGCTCGTCCAGTGAAGCTCCATCCGCCGTCTTACGATCTGGGGATAGATGTCGAGGAATGCGAGTCCCACCTTGCGGGTGAAAGCGAAATCGCGGTCCCAATCGCCTGTGTCGAGGTGATCGTAGAAAATGCCTCCCGCCCCGCGCGCTTCGCCGCGATGGGTTAGATAGAAATATTCGTCGCACCAGTCTTTAAAGCGTTTGTAGTAGCCCGGATCGTACTGATTGCAGGCGCGTTCGAGTGCTGCATGAAAATCGCTTACGTCTTGTTCGTTGGGATAAATTGGCGTCAGATCCGTGCCACCGCCGAACCATCCTTTGGTCGTTACCAGGTGACGCGTGTTCATGTGCACCGCCGGCACATGCGGGTTTTGCAGGTGTGCGACGAGTGAAACGCCGCTCGCCCAGAAGTGCGGGTCTTCTTCTGCGCCCGGAATGGATTTGGCGAAGTCCGGCGAAAATGTTCCGTACACGGTCGAAACATTGACGCCGACCTTCTCGAACACGCGGCCCTTCATAAGGCTCATCACGCCACCACCGGCATCGATGCCGTTTTCCTCAGGCCGCTTCCAGACCTTGCGTTCGAAGCGCCCGGGTGGCTGGTCCGCCAGTTGGCCTTCGTGTTCGCATTCGATCTTCTCGAATTCGGCACAGATGCGGTCGCGCAGATCCTCGAACCAGGCGCGGGCGAAAGCCTTGCGGTCTTCGAGTGGCGGAGCGGTCACGGAAATCCCTTTGTCTGACGTAACGCCTCACCCAGCACCATCGCTCCGGCCTGCGCCACATTGAGCGAGCGCAATCCGGCCTTCAGCGGAATGCGCAGCCGCGCATCGGCATCGCCATGCACCTCGTCGGGTACGCCCGCGCTTTCGCGGCCCAGCAACAACGTATCCTCCGGCTCGAACACAAATCCGGTGTACGGATCGCTGCCTTTGGAGGTCAAGAGAACGAGCCGCCCTCGCGGCCTTGCTCGGAATGCCTGCCATGACGAATGGCGCGTGACTGTCGCCATCTCAAGATAATCCATCCCAGCCCGCCGAAAGCCCGCATCGCTGAACACAAAGCCGCAGGGCTCAATGATGTCCACGGCCACGTCCAGGCAAGCACCTAGCCGGATCAGTGCGCCCGCGTTCTGCGGAATGTCAGGCTGGAAGAGGGCAAGACGCATGGGTCCTCGGAAAGATACTTTAACTTACTACAGCGATATAGTAATTACTATAGTTACATAGATCCGGAGCCGCCGTGTCGAAATACGAACCCTTGCAACATTATCTGAAGATGCAATCGGACAACGAGGTCCCAATGCGGTTCCAGGACGTCGAGCAACTCTTGGGGAAAAAACTTCCCGCTTCGGCTTATTGCCACCGCTCATGGTGGGCAAACGAGGCGCCAGGCCATGTCCATGCGAAGGCATGGCTGAGCGCCGGTTATGCAACGGGGCAGGTGAACATGGAGGAACGAACGCTTGTGTTCAAAAAGATGTGTGGCTCCAGGGCGGTGGCAGGAAAGCACGAAGGTGCGCGCGGGCTCGACCATGAGATGGCACGAACGGACCGTCATCCTTTGATCGGTTTGATGAAGGACATGTTCGCGATCGAGCAAGGATATGACCTCGCCCAGTCCGCCATGCCGGCGTGGGCCGATCTGATCGATGACAAATACGGTAAAAGGATCGAGCGTGAATGAGCGCGCCATTTCTGCTCGATACTTGCGCGGTTCTGTGGATCACTGCCGGTCAGATTTCGCAAGCAACAGACAATGCCCTGAGCAAGGCATATCGCGATAGGTGCTACACCTATCTATCCCCGATTACGGGATGGGAGATAGGTCTTCTCGCGGCCCGAGGAAAATTCAATTCTCCTTATTCGCCGGCGCGCTGGCTCCGGCATGTGCTCGATCAGCCCTATGTTCAGCTCGCCGAAATGCCGTTGCATGTTCTTTTGGATTCTTCGCAGCTCCCCGGAGAGTCTCCCAGCGACCCCATCGACTGCATCATCGCGGCCACTGCGCGCGAATATGGCTACACCGTCGTCACCCGCAGCCGGGCACTCCTGGATTATGCGGTGGCAGGACATTTGCGCGCATTGGAATGTTGAGGGTGGTTTTCCGCCAACCCCGTGAAAACGCCCGGATTTCTGCGGCATCGTGCCGCGAGACCCCCTAGGGTCGACTCTCTATTTTAGCCCCGCGCGCTGGGATTCCGGGGGTTGGTGCGCGCGCTGTTTTCCTCACCCCGGAAGTCTAGTTTCAGAGGTTGATCGGTGGCATCAGCGACTTCGGACGGAACCACGCGCCGCGATTTTCTCTATATCGCCTCGGGTGCGATGGGAGTGGTGGGTGTAGGATTAGCGGCTTGGCCGTTCATCGATCAGATGAACCCGTCGGCCGCCGTGCTCGCCCTATCTTCCGCCGAGGTCGATCTGACCCCCGTGCAGGAAGGCCAGCAGATCACGATCATGTGGCGCTCCAAGCCCGTGTTTGTGAGAAAGCGCACCGCGAAGGAGATCGCTGAAGCCAGAACCGTGAACGTCGCGGACCTACCTGACACCGTGGCTCGCAACGCGAACCTACCCGATGCTGCGCCTGCGACTGACGCCAACCGCACCATCAAGCCGCAATGGCTGGTGCTGATTGGCATCTGCACCCATCTGGGCTGCATTCCTCTCTTCAACCAGGGCGAGTTCGGCGGCTATCTCTGCCCATGCCACGGCTCGCAATACGATACCGCGGGACGTATCCGCAAAGGTCCAGCGCCGGAGAACTTGTTCATTCCGCCGTATGCCTTCATGAACGACAGCCGCATCAAGATCGGCTAACGGAGTACCGAATGTCCGCAGGGGAATCGACTTACGTTCCGAAAACAGGTCTGACGCGTTGGTTGGATAGCCGCTTGCCGATCTTGCGCTTTGCGCACGATACGATGATGACCTATCCGACGCCAAAGAACCTCAATATCTGGTACACATTCGGCGGTATTTTGACGATCATGCTGGTGCTGCAGATCGTCACCGGCGTCGTCCTTGCGATGCACTACGTCGCCAATGACAAGATGGCCTTCGATTCCGTCGAAAACATCATGCGGGACGTGAACTACGGCTGGTTGCTGCGCTACATGCACGCCAACGGCGCCTCGATGTTCTTCCTCGCGGTCTACATCCACATCTTCCGCGGCCTCTTTTACGGCTCTTACAAAGCTCCGCGTGAAGTCCTCTGGATCCTGGGCGTCATCATCTATGTTCTGATGATCGCGACGGCATTCCTTGGCTACGTCCTGCCATGGGGCCAGATGTCCTTCTGGGCCGCGACCGTCATCACCAATCTGTTCTCATCGATTGATCAGATCATTCCACATCTGGGAACGGCGATCTCGACCTGGTTGTGGGGTGGCTTTGCCGTCGGTGACCCGACGCTCAACCGCTTCTTCTCGCTGCACTATCTACTGCCCTTCGTGATCTTCGCGGTGGTTGGCTTGCACATCTGGGCGCTGCATGTTCCGGGCAACAACAACCCGCTTGGAATTGATGTGAGGGGTCCGCAGGACACCGTGCCATTCCATCCATATTATACGGTCAAGGATGCGTTCTATCTGGTGCTGTTCTTTCTGCTGTTCGCGGCTCTGGTGTTCTATGCTCCCAATCTCGTGGGCGATGTCGAGAACTATCAGCCCGCCAACCCGCTGGTGACGCCACCGGAAATCGTGCCGGAATGGTATCTGCTGCCGTTCTACGCGATGCTGCGCTCGATTCCACAGAAACTGATTGGCGTGCTCGTGCTGTTTGGTGCGCTGGCAACCTTGGTGTTTGCGCCATGGCTCGATACCTCCAAGGTGCGCTCGATGCGCTTCCGCCCGATGATGCAGCCCTTCTTCTGGCTGCTGGTCGCCGATTGCCTGTTGCTCGGCTATCTCGGTGCCAAGCGCCCGGATGCGGTGTGGAGCCTCGGCGGCATCGACGTGGCGCTCGTTTGGCCCGCCCGGCTGGGCACACTTTACTACTACGCCTATTTCTGGCTCGTCCTGCCTGTGGTGGGCCTCATCGAAACACCCAAGCCATTGCCCGACAGCATCGCCAAGCCGGTGCTGCAGCCCGCGGAGTGAGGAACAACATGCGCTTTGCTCTGCCGCTCGGGCTTTCGCTTTTCGCGCTCGCCAGCCTTTCCAATGCTGCGCTGGCCGAAGCTGTCATGGGCACGGCCCTTCCGCCAAAGGACGTGACCTTCTCTTTCGAAGGCCCGTTCGGTACCTATGACCGTGCGTCGCTGCAACGCGGCTTTCAGATCTACAAGGAAGTCTGCTCAGCTTGTCACAGTCTGAACCGCGTGGCGTTTCACGCACTTGCCGACGAAGGCGGCCCCGGCTTCACCGAAGCACAGGTAAAGGCCATTGCCGCAGCTTACAAAATTCCGGCCGGCCCGAACGACAAAGGCGAAACCACGGACGCCAGCGGCAATGTGTTGACCCGTCCGGGCATCGTTGCCGATCATTTTCCCCCGCCGTTCCCCAACGAGCAGGCCGCTCGCACAGCCAACAATGGCGCGCTGCCGCCTGATCTTTCGATCATCGAGAAGGCGCGCAATGGGGGCGCCCATTACGTCTATTCGATCCTGACGGGCTTCGGCCAAAAGCCGCCCTCGGGCTTCAAGGTGCTCGACGGCAAATATTTCAACCCTTATTTCGTGGGCTGGAATATCTCGATGCCGCCTCCGCTCACCCAAGGCAGCGTGACCTTCTCCGACGGCACCAAGGCGACCGTCGATCAGGAAGCCCATGACGTGGCAACGTTTCTCGCTTGGGCCGGGGAGCCCAAAATGGAAGAGCGCAAGCGCATCGGTTTTGGCGTGATGCTGTTCTTGATCGCATTGGCGGGCGTGCTTTATCTGTCCTACCGCAAGGTCTGGGCTGACACGCACTAAGCGCAGTTACCCGAATTTTCACCGTCATCTCGCGGACCGCGTCGTACGCTCGATCCGGAAAGCCTCCTTTTCTTGCTTCAAAAACCAAATTGGGTCGTGCGAATAAACCGGACGATGACAAAATGGTGTGCTGTCAGGGTTTGGCAGATTTTTCCGGAATGACGTCGACGGAAACCTCTGTTGGCTGCGGCACGGCCGCTTTGGGCTGAGAATGCGGAATGCTCTGCAGCGCGAAATGAATGATCGTGCCGAAGACGATCAGAAAGACGATCCCGGCCCCAATTCCCATCAATCCGGCAAGACGTGGTGACATGGTCCCAACCCACCATCGCGCGCGCCCGAGGTCAAGCCACGTTGGCTTGCGTGTCATGGTTCGCGTGCTAAAACCCCCCAAAACGCGGAAGGTTTGCCATGACCAAAACCGTTTTAGGCATCATCGGCGGCAGCGGCGTCTACGACATCGCGGGCCTTGAGAACGCCAGTTGGCGGCGCGTGGAAAGCCCGTGGGGCTCGCCCAGCGACGCGTTGCTGTTCGGAACCTTCAAAGGCGTGGACCTCGTCTTTCTGCCGCGCCACGGTCGCGGCCATATCCAGTCGCCCACCTCGATCAACTATCGCGCCAACATCGACGTGCTGAAGCGTGCAGGCTGCACCGATGTGATCTCGGTCTCTGCCTGCGGCTCGCTGCAGGAGAGCTTGCCGCCCGGCAGCTTCGTGATCGTCGACCAATTCATCGACCGCACCTTCGCTCGCGAAAAAAGCTTCTTCGGCCCGGGCTTCGTCGCCCACGTTTCGATGGCGCACCCGGTCTGTCCCAAACTCGCCGATGCGCTGGCCGACGCTGCCAAGGAAACCGGCATCAAATATTCGAAAGGCGGAACTTATCTGGCTATGGAAGGCCCGCAGTTTTCCACACTCGCCGAATCCAATCTTTACCGATCCTGGGGCTGCACGGTGATCGGCATGACGGCGATGCCCGAAGCCAAACTTGCCCGCGAAGCCGAGTTGCCCTACGCGCTCGTCGCCATGGTCACCGATTATGATTGCTGGCATCCCGACCACGACCACGTCACGGTGGAGCAGGTCATCAAAGTTCTCACCGCCAACGCCGAAAGCGCGCGCAAACTGGTGATGGCGGTCGCCCCCAAGCTCGGACCGATGCGCACTCCATCGCCGCTGGGCATTGAATCCGTTCTCGACACTGCTCTCATCACCGCCCCGGAAAAACGCAATCCTGATCTGTTCGCCAAGCTCGATGCAGTGGCAGGACGCGTGCTCCGCAAGTGACGAACAAGGGGACCCAAGTGGATTTCACAAAAGTCATTCGCACCATCCCGGACTATCCCAAGAAAGGGATTATGTTCCGCGATATCACCACGTTGCTCGGCAACCCGCGTGCCTTCCGCCGTGCGGTGGACGAGCTGGTACAACCCTATGCAGGTGTGCGCATCGACAAGGTGGCCGGCATCGAAGCTCGCGGCTTCATCCTCGGCGGCGCGGTGGCGCATCAGCTTTCGGTCGGCTTTGTGCCGATCCGCAAGAAGGGCAAGCTGCCGCACACCGTGATCGGCGAAGACTACGATCTCGAATACGGCAAGGACCGGATGGAGATTCACGCCGACGCTGTGAAGCACGGCGAAACCGTCATCATCGTCGATGACCTGATCGCCACCGGCGGTACCGCGTTCGCCGCCATCAAGCTGTTGGAACGCGCCGGCGCCAAGGTGGTGGGCTGCGCCTTCGTGATCGACCTGCCGGACTTGGGCGGCGCCGACAAGATCCGTGCGCTTGGCAAGGACGTGACGGCGCTGGTCGCCTTCGGCGGGCACTGAGTTGATGTGTCGTCCAAGCCAGCGCAAGCCGAAGGCTTGCGAGGGAAAGGGATCTGGGTATTGAAATTGTGAATGATGATAACCACGTAAGTTCGCTTCTCCTCACGCTTGTGTACCGTTTGGCCGGAAATGACAGTGTGTGTTGGAAGGCAGCATGAAGATCGCTGGCACCCCCTATCGTACCATCTGGCCTGTGGGCGAAGCGTCGGTCGATATCATCGACCAAACCAAGCTCCCTCACGCCTTTGCCACATTGCGCCTTGAAACCCTCGGAGATGCCGCCCACGCCATCAAAGCGATGATCGTCCGTGGTGCCCCGCTGATCGGTGCCACCGCCGCATATGGTATCGCGCTGGCGATGCGCGCGGATGCCTCCGACGCGGCGCTGGACCGCGCCCACGATATCCTGCTCGCCACGCGTCCCACCGCGATCAATCTGCACTGGGCGCTTGAGCGGATGCGCGATCGCCTGCGCAATCATCCACGCGAAAACCGCGCCGCACTCGCCTGGAAAGAAGCTGCCGCGATCTGCGACGAAGATGTCGAGGTCTGTCGCGCCATCGGCGAACACGGCCTGAACATCTTTCGTGATGCCGCCAAGAAGAGTGGCAAACTCAACATCCTCACTCATTGCAACGCCGGCTGGCTTGCCTGCGTCGACTGGGGCACGGCGCTCGCGCCGATCTACATGGCCCATGACGAAGGCATCGACTTGCATGTGTGGGTGGATGAAACCCGTCCCCGTAACCAAGGCGCTTCGCTCACCGCGTTCGAACTCGGCAGCCACGGCGTACCGCACACCATCATCGCCGACAACGCTGGCGGCCATTACATGCAGGCAGGTGAGGTCGACTTTTGCATCGTCGGCACCGATCGCGTCACCGCCAACGGCGATGTCGCCAACAAGATCGGAACGTATTTGAAGGCGCTTGCCGCAAAAGACAACAACGTCCCATTCTATGTGGCACTCCCGTCCTCCACCATCGACTGGACACTCCAGAATGGCCGCGACATCCCCATCGAGGAACGCTCCGCCGACGAATTGTTGAAAATGACCGGCCGCTTACCCGGAGGCGGCATCGCCATGGTGGAAATCGCTGCCCCGGGTAGCCCTGCCGCCAACCCTGGCTTCGATGTCACACCCGCCCGCTTGGTGACAGGCTTCATCACCGAACGCGGCGTTTGCGCTGCGACAAAACAGGGCTTGCGAAGTCTTTTTCCGGGTTCGACCGAAAAGGATGGTTGAATGCCGCGTGCAAATGCAAAACAAGCCGTCATCGTCGGCAAGCATCGCGCGCGATGCGAGGGAAGAAGGTTCGGCCGTTCAGTATCGATCGCGGCTGCCGCTTCGCTCGGCCGGGAACAGCACATGAGAATTGGAGTGATGTGAACATGAAATCCCGCTGGCTCGATTCAGACGCAAAAGACTACGTCTCCCGTTACGGCGAGAAAGGCGTCGGCGAAGACCTGGCCTTGCGCGTCTACACCACGCGCCTGCTCGGCGGAGACCCAAAACTCGTTCTGCACGGCGGCGGCAACACCAGCGTGAAGACGCGCATGAAGGATCTGCTCGGAGACGAGGTGGATGTGATCTGCGTGAAGGGTTCTGGTTGGGACATGGGTAACATCGAGCCCGCGGGCCTGCCTGCCGTGCGCCTGGCACAGTTGCGTCGCCTGCGCATGCTCAAGAAACTTTCCGACGAAGATATGGTCAATTTCCAGCGCGTGAATCTTCTGGATTCCTCAGCCCCCAATCCCTCGGTGGAAACACTATTGCACGCCTTCTTGCCACATCGCTTCATCGACCACACCCATTCCACCGCCGTGCTCGCGCTGACAGACCAGCCCAACGGCGAAGACATCGTGCGCGAGCTCTATGGCGATCGCGTTGCCATCGTCCCTTATACCATCCCTGGTTTTGCGCTGGCCAAGAGCGTTGCAGACGTTTACGAAAAACATTTCGACGTCGACGGCTTGGTGCTGTTGCGCCACGGGATCTTCACCTTCGGCGACACCGCGGGTGAAGCCTACGAGCGCATGATCGAACTGGTGACGATGGCCGAAGAACGCCTTGCCAGCGGCGCACGCAAAAAGCTGACGCCGGTGAAGTTGCCGGAAAAGATCGCCACGGTGGCCGAAATCGCACCCATCCTGCGCGGTGCCGTCGCGATCTCGCGCGACGAACTGGCGGGCTCAGTGAAGCGTCAGGTGTTGTGCTTTCGTCAATCCTCAGCGATCCTCGATTATACGAACGGTGCTGACATTGCGCGCTATAGCCAGGCCGGTGTGGTGACGCCCGACCACACGATCCGCACCAAGAACTGGCCGCTGGTTGTGCCCGCACCCGATGCGAACAATCTTGCCCAATGGCAAACTGCCGTCACCGATGCGGTGAAAGTTTTTGTCGCCCATTATCACGCCTATTTCGCCCGAAACAACGAACGCGCCTTGCCGAAGAAGACCGAACTTGATGCGCTGCCGCGCGTGGTGCTGGTGCCCGGCGTGGGATTATTCGGCCTAGGCGCCAGCGCCAAGGACGCGGCAATTGCCGCCGACATTGCAGAAAATGCGCTGGAGGTCATCGCCAATGCCGAGGCCACCGGCAGCTTCGAATCCATTTCTGAAGCCGATATGTTCGACGTCGAATACTGGTCGCTCGAACAGGCCAAGCTCGGCAAGGGTGCAGAGAAGCCACTCGCCCGCCAGATCGCCGTCGTGACTGGTGGCGGTTCTGGCATCGGCGCGGCCACCGCCAAAGCCATGGCCCGTGATGGTGCAGAAGTTGCCGTGTTCGACCGAGATTTCGAAGCCGCCAAAGCGATCGCCAAACAGATCGGCGGCAAGGCGCTCGCTGTCGCCTGCGACGTCACCAATCCCGATCAAGTCCGCGCCGCCTTTGCCAAGGTGACCGAAAGTTTCGGCGGCGTGGACATTGTGGTCTCCAACGCAGGGGCTGCCTGGCAAGGCGCCATCGGCAAGGTTGATGACGAAATCCTGCGCAAAAGTTTCGAACTGAATTTTTTCGCGCATCAATCCGTGGCGCAAACCGCCAGCCGCATCATGCAAATCCAAGGCACCGGCGGCTGTACTGCTGTTCAACACCTCGAAGCAAGCTATCAACCCCGGCAAGGATTTCGGCCCCTACGGCCTCGCCAAAGCCGCGACGCTCTTCTTGATGAAACAATACGCACTCGACCATGGTCGCGCCGGTATTCGTTCGAACGCGGTCAACGCCGACCGTATTCGCTCTGGCTTACTGACAAACGAAATGGTCGCCTCCCGCGCAAAAGCCCGCGGCATCTCCGAAGAGGATTATATGGGCGGCAATTTGCTGGCCCGAGAAGTCACTGCCGACGATGTGGCCGATGCTTTCGTCTATCTCGCCAAGGCGAACAAGACGACGGCCGCCATTATCACCGTCGATGGTGGAAATATCGAAGCGAGTTTGCGCTAAAACAAACAGAGGGCATAAGCCCGCCTACGGACGCCAGGCATCAAAGCCTAAACGGCGTCGACACTTCGTTTCCTTCCGCGCACGGCGTTATCGCGGCGTTCGTCTTGAAACGACAGCCCTTGTTTCAGCCGCCGTTTGCGCCGAACAGTTCCAGTGTCCGTGTGCGGGCAAGTTTCGCACATTCCTCATTGTAGTCTGCGCGGCGGTTCGAATTGAATCCGTGTCCTGCATCGTAAATATAGACCTTCACTTCGGGATGCTGCGCAATGATCTTGTCCACCTCTTCCATCGGAATGCCGTGGTCATGTTTGCCGAAATGCAAAATGGTTGGGCATTTCGGCTGCCATTCCACCATCTGCGCGATATTGCCACCGTAATAGCCCGACGCCGCGGCAAGTCCGTCGCATTTGCAGGCCGCTGCCCAACTCACCGAGCCACCATAGCAATAACCGGTGATGAAAACCGGCCCCTTGTCCTTTAGCGCAGTGATGCAAATTTGCGTATCCTCGATGGAAAGCTCGAAGGGATGCTCGCCGCGCGCGATCTTGACAGCCTTCTGGATATCCTCCGGCGTATAGCTCGCCTGGAGTCCGGGTGCTTCGCGGTCGTAAAGGGCAGGCGAAAGCACTTCGTACCCGTCGGCCGCGTAGTCGTCGCACAATTCCTTGATGTGTTCGGTAACCCCAAATATCTCCTGAATCAGAACCAGGCCGCCGCGCCGTTTGCCCGCGGGCTCGATCTGATAGACACCGATTTCGGCGCCATCTTTCATCTTCATCCGGATCATCTTGCCGCGTGTGCTCATGAGGTTTCTCCTTTGGGCTTTCTTGGAACAAATCCCTTGCCGATAAAACTGAAATAGAGTTCGCCGCCCGGCCCGCGCCCCTCGTTTTGGCTTTTGACGAGACCGAAGTCGGGGCGCGATTTGAGGTCCACTTTCTGGATCACTTCGGTAGAATAGCAAAGCGTCATGCCGGGGCGCACGGGCTTGACCCAGCGCATGTCCTCGAAGCCCGGCGAAATCCCACCGCGGGTAAGGCCACCGGCCTTTGCGCGGGCGCGGGCATCGATGACCAGCCGCATCCAGATGGCGGCGGTGTGCCAACCCGAAGCGACGAGGCCGCCGAACAGCGATTGCTTTGCGGCTTGAGGATCAATGTGAAAAATTTGTGGATCATATTTCTTCGCAAACGCGATGATATCGTCCTGGGTGAAAGTATGCGTGCCGAGAACGTAACGCTGACCGATCTCGACATCTTCGAACCATCCGGTCATGTCACACTCCGCCGCGCCGGCATCGTGATGACGGTGACCGACGTCACCTGTTCGGTTGCGTTGAACAGCTTCCATTCGAAGGTCACCAAACCGATGCCGGGCCGGCTGTTGGAAATGCGCGCCTCAAGAACATGGGCCTCCATACGCAGAATATCGCCGGGCCGCACCGGTCGCAGCCAGCGGCCTTCCGGCGCTCCCGGACCGCCGCGATTGGCGCTCTTCAGGATCACAGCGTCGGCAAACATCCGCATCGCGATCGAGCAGACATGCCAACCCGAAGCCGAGAGCCCGCCCAGAAGGGATTTTTTGCCCGCCTCTTCGTCGAGGTGGTGCGGTTGCGGATCGAACTGCCGCGCGAATTCGAGAATTTCGTCCTTGCTGACATGATAGGTGCCGCAATCGAACACGCGGCCGGGTGGGAAATCTTCGTAGTGAAGAAGATTGCTCATACGCTCCCCTAACATGTGTTCATGCATTGAACCTGAAATGCATCACGTCGCCGTCGGCGACGACGTAATCCTTGCCTTCCAGACGAAACTTGCCGGCATCACGCGCCCCTGCTTCGCCATTGCCCGCGACGTAATCGGCATAGGCGATGGTTTCGGCGCGGATGAAGCCATGTTCGAAATCGGTGTGGATGACGCCGGCGGCCTGCGGCGCGCGCGATCCTTTGGTCACGGTCCAGGCACGGGCTTCCTTCGGTCCGGCCGTGAAGAAGGTGATGAGGCCCAGCAGATCGTAACCCGCGCGGATCATGCGGTTGAGGCCGGGCTCTTCCAGACCGATGCTCTGAAGGAATTCCTCGCGTTCGGCAGCGGCGAGCTGCGCCACTTCTTCTTCGATGCGCGCGGAGATGACCACGCTCCCGGCGCCTTCGCGCCTTGGCCTTCTCTTCGACGCGTTTGGAAAATTCATTGCCGGTGCGCCGCCGAGCCTTCCTCGACATTGCAGACATAAAGAACGGGCTTCTGCGGTCATCAGGCCAAGCTGGCGATAAGGCTCGCGTTCTTCCGGCGAGAGCTCCGCCAGACGCGCCGGCTTGCCCTCGCGCAGCAGCACGACCGCCTTCGTCATCAGCGCGAACTGTTCCTTGGCTTCCTTCTCGCCGCCCTTGGCTTTCTTCTCCATCGGCACGATGCGCCTTTCCAGACTGTCCAGATCGGCCAGCATCAATTCGGTTTCCACCGTCTCGGCGTCGCCGACGGGATCGATGCGGCCTTCGACATGGGTGATGTCGTCGTCCTCGAAACAGCGCAGCACATGGGCGATGGCGTCCACTTCGCGGATATTGGCGAGGAACTGGTTGCCCAGGCCTTCGCCCTTCGAGGCGCCGCGCACCAGGCCGGCGATATCCACGAAGGTGATGCGTGTCGGAATGATCTCGGCGGATTTTGCAATCGCCGCCAGCGTCTCAAGCCGCGGATCGGGCACGGCGACGTCGCCGACATTGGGCTCGATGGTGCAGAACGGATAATTCGCGGCCTGCGCAGCCGCGGTCTGCGTCAGCGCGTTGAAGAGCGTGGACTTGCCCACATTGGGCAAGCCGACGATGCCGCATTTGAATCCCATTATTCGTCTTTCCGCTCTGGTTTGGGCTTCTTCTCGGGCGGATTGAGCATCAGCGCCACCTTGTTCATGAAGCCTGCATCGTCGTCCCTGGCGAGCAGGGGCGCTGCTTCAGCCATCGCCGACAGCAGCGGCACCAGCCATTCTTCGTCGACTTTGGAAAAATTCTGCAGCACATGGCCCTGGCTACGCGCGATTTCTCGCCCGGATGGCCGACGCCGATGCGCACGCGGCGATAATCCGGACCGAGCGTCGCGGTGATGGAGCGCAAGCCCATTGTGTCCCGCATCGCCGCCGCCGGTCTTCACTTTGATCTTGCCGGCGGCGAGATCGATCTCGTCATGCATCACCACCAGGCTCGAGCGGCAGCTTGAAGAAGCGCAGCGGCGGCGCCCACGCGATCGCCGCTGTCGTTCATGTAGGTCTGGGCTTCAGCAGATAGGTCTTGCGCCCGGCGAGCGTGCCTTCGCTGATCGCGCCCTGAAAGCGTGGCCGCCACGGGCCGAACGTGTAGCTCGGCGTGAATCACGTCGGCCGCCATGAAACCGGCATTGTGCCGGTTGCGCGCATATTCCGCGCCGGGATTGCCCAGCCCGGCGATGAGAAGCGGCTGTCGGACATGGCCCGATCCAGCGCGGGATGCCCGCGGCCTTACTTCTTTTCGGGCGCCTTGGCGGGCGGCCTTGACGGCGGCAGCCGCAGCGGCAGGTGCCGCACCGGCGGCGGGCGCCGCGGCGCCTTCGGCAGGTGCTGCACCTTCCTCGACGACCGGCGCGGAAGCAGCGGCGGCGGCAGCCGCAGCGGCTGCCGTCTGCTCTTCGATCACGCTGGTGGGCGCCACGATGGAGGCAACGGTGAAGTCGCGCTCACGAATCATGGGCTTCACGCCTTCGGGAAGCGTGAAGTCTTGAGATGTGTAGCGAGTCGTGGATGTCGAGCTCGGAGAGATCGCCCTCGATGAAATCGGGAATGTTCTCGGCCGGGCAGAGCATTTCCACCTCATGGCGCACGATGTTGAGCACGCCGCCGCGCTTCAGGCCGGGCGAGGTTTCCTGGCCCTTGAAGCGGACGGGAATGGCCAGACGCACTGTGGCGCCTTTCGGCAGGCGCATGAAATCGACATGCACGGGGCGGTCGCTGACCGGATCGAGCTGCACCTGGCGCGGAATCACGCGGGTCTTCTCACCGGCCACGTCCAGCATGAACAGTGTGGTGAGAAATGGCCAGTCTCGACATGGCGTTCCAGGATGCGGTTGTCCACCGCCACGGATTCGGGCTTGTCGCTGCCGCCATAGACGATGCCGGGAATCAGGCCCTTCTGCCGCGCGCGGAAGGCGGGGCCCTTGCCGGTCTGGTTGCGCGCTTCTGCGCTTAATTGCTGTACTTCACGCATGATAGACTCCTTCGATCCGGCAAGTTTTCTGGCGCGGGAAAACGCGGCTTTTAGCGGAAGGCCGGGCTGGGTGCAATTGGGGCTGATCTTTCGGCCCCCGGCTGCCAACTCTCAGAATTATTCGTTTAGATTCAAACCTTTACCTTGTCAAAGCGCCAACCGCGCAGGGCGCCGTGAAACACTGCGGACACCAGTCGGGCCTGTTCCTGACCTCGACAGGCTCCAAGAGGAGGGGTTGGGCCTCTTCGTTGGCGGCCGTGCTGTGCTGGTCCTTGTAGAATTGGCGACGGCCACTTGCAGCTTTTCGCCGACGCCGGCGATTTCATCGAAGCCGGCTTCGTACAGGGCCCTGCTGGGTTAATCGAACAGGCTCGAAACGCTCTCTTCGTTGTTGATCCGCCGCATTGCCTCGCCGATCAGTGGCGCGATGGAGATGCGCCGGATGTTGGGACATTTGAGTACGGCGTCGGTGGCAGCGATGGAATCGGTGATGACCATCGATTTCAGCTTCGAGGACTGGATACGCGCAACCGCTCCGCCCGAAAGCACGCCATGGGTGGCATAGGCATAAACGTCCTTCGCGCCGTTCTTTAGCAGCGCCTCGGCCGCGTTGCAGATCGTGCCGCCGGAATCCACGATGTCGTCGATCAGGATGCAAGAACGTCCTTCCACATCGCCGATAATGTTCATCACTTCGGATTCACCGGCGCGCTCGCGGCGCTTGTCAACGATGGCGAGATCGGCGCCCAGCCGCTTGGCGAGCGCGCGCGCGCGCACCACGCCGCCCACGTCCGGCGAGACCACCATCAGATGGTCGCCTGTGCCCAGATAATCCTCGATGTCCTTCACGATCACTGGCATGGCGTAAAGATTGTCGGTCGGGATATCGAAGAAGCCCTGGATCTGCCCGGCATGAAGATCGATGGTCAGCACGCGGTTGGCGCCGGCCTCGGTGATGAGGTTTGCCACCAGTTTGGCCGAGATCGGTGTGCGTGGCCCCACTTTGCGGTCCTGCCGCGCATAGCCGAAATAGGGAATCACCGCCGTGATGCGCCGCGCCGATGCGCGTCTGAGCGCGTCGATCATGATCAGCAATTCCATCAGATTATCGTTGGCCGGAAAACTTGTGGACTGAATGACGAACATATCCTCGCCGCGGACGTTCTCCTGCACCTCGACGAACACTTCCATGTCGGCGAAGCGGCGGACTACAGCCTTGGTCATAGGCAGCTTGAGATATTGGGCGATTGCCTCGGCGAGCGCGCGGTTGGAATTGCCGGCAAGAAGCCGCATCCCCCGTGATCCCCCGCGCGCTTCATTGTTCTCGCGCATGCGCGCCCGGCCCCTTCGCAATGACGGTTTGGTGACGGGGTTCTAGCAAGGGGAAATGACGGGGTAAACGGCTCTTTCAGCCCGACAACATGATCGCGGAAATTTGTCGCCCATAATCGCTTTCGCGACGATGGGTGGCGCGGCGGAAGCTAAAGAAATCCTCCTCTTGAGCATAAGTGCAGGCCATCAGGGTTTCGATGCGGGCAACCCCGGCTTGCCCCAGCCGATGAGCGGCATAAGCTTGCAGATCAAAGCGCCAATGGCCGGCTTTTTCGGACGGCACGAAGAAGCGGGTGTTGCCGGAATCTGCTTGAGCGAAACGGGCGATGAATTCGGAACCGACTTCGTAATTGGGCTGGCTGATGCAAGGGCCGATGGCAGCGGCGATAAAGGAGCGTGTTGCGCCAAGCGATTCCATTTTTTCCAGCACGGATTCGATGACGCCGGAATAGGCGCCTTTCCATCCAGCGTGAGCTGCGCCGATCACGCGCGCCACGGGATCGGCGAACAACACAGGCGCACAATCGGCGGTGAGGATGCCGAGTGCCACACCCGGAACATTCGTTGCCATCGCATCGGCTTGCGGACCTTGTTCCCATGGCTCGGTGACGATGATCGCATTGGGACTGTGGACTTGATGCAGTGTGAGAAGGTTCGCACCGCCAAGTTCGGTGATCACACGGCGGCGATTCTCCATGACATGTTTGCGCGCATCGTCCGAGCCCGGCCCGCAATTGAGCGATCTGTAAACTCCTTGCGATGCGCCGCCTTGTCGGCCGAAGAAACCATGTCCGACGCCGGGCGCATCAGAAAGATTGGAAGCGCGAAGAATCAGCATTTCATCTTCCTCGTCGTTGCCCCTAATGCGGGCAATCCAATTCGGTTTTGCGCATACGGAAAACAGAAGCCCTCCGAAGAGCCGGGTGATGATAGATATTGAGAGAATTGGTCATTATTAAAATCCCGGCGGAGGGGGCGCGGAGGAAGGAACGATCGCGAGCGCCTTGAACAAGCCTCCCATCTGATCGGCCGCGGTCAACCGGTGCAACGCGGCTTGGATCGCGACGACCTGTGCGGGATTTTTTTTTGCCAGTTGTTCTGCACGACGCTCAATTCCCAGGGTTTCGAGAAACGTGCCCTGCGCAACGGGGCCGCACGGTTTCGCACCACCTCGTTTGGTGGCTTCGGCGATTGCGGCAAAATCAACATGGGCAGAAAGATCGGCCGTTCCGGGCGAATCCAGAATCTTTGCGGGCTTGTGCTTGGCAATGGCTTGCAAGGTGTCGCCGAATCCCCAGTCTTCGTAGCCGTAATCCACAATCAGAGCCGCGCCATCATGCCGCGCGATGATAGCAGCAATTTCTTCGGCCAGCGCCGTGACGGTAGGAGAGATTTCGAAGACGGCGCCTTTGCTGGCCTGCCCGCGCGATTGCGGGACTGCCAGTCCCGCCACCGGCAAAGGGGAAAGCGCAAAGCCAAGTTTGCCGGCGTTAGCCGTTACCAAACGCTCGTGCCAGCCCCGTTCGGTTTTCACATATTGGCGGACGGGCAGGGCGTCGAAGAATTCGTTGGCGAGCAGAAACAATGGCGCGTTGCCCGGTATGTCATCGAGCCTGGCGGACCACCGGATTTTGACGGGAGAATCTTTCAACGTCTTTGCTTGCGCGATCTGCAAGGTGGGACTTGCTTCGATCAGGACGACGTCAAGGGCTGCAAGAAATTTCGGATCAAGGTGGGCAGCGCGCAGGACATCTTTCATCAGCGTGCCGCGTCCCGGGCCCAGTTCGGTGAGGCAAATCTGTTTGGGCCTGCCTTGCTGGCGCCAGACTTCAAGCACCCACAGTCCTAGCAATTCGCCGAACATCTGTGAGATTTCTGGCGCCGTGACAAAATCGCCCGTCCGCCCGATGGGATCGCGCGAAGCATAGACGCCATGATCGGGATCGTGCAGGGCAAGCGTCATATATTGCGCAACCGAGATGGGCCCCTGAGCTTCGATCAACCTTGTGATCCTTTGACCAAGCCCAGTCATGCCAATCTCTGTTAGGCGGGCTTTTGGCGCGCTGCATACCAGAAGAAATATGCCGCCGCTGCCCACATCGGCAGGCTCAACGACATGCCGACGCTGAACCAACCGAAATAGACTGTGTCGGAATCACGAAAGATCTCGGCGATGCCACGAAACACGCCATACCCTGTGAGAAACACGCCCACCAACAGTCCAGGGCGATCCTGCATCCGAAACACGCGCAGGCAGATCTGCATGATGAGCAACAGCAGCAACCCTTCCATGGCCGCTTCATAAAGCTGGCTCGGATGGCGCGGGATAAGGCCCGCGGGGCAATCGCCATTGGTCTCGATGATCCTGCGCGTACAGAAAACCATAGCCCAAGGGACGTCCGTTGCTTTGCCCCACAGTTCGCCGTTGATGAAGTTGGCGATACGGCCGAAGAATAATCCGATGGGTGCGATGGTGGCGACAAAATCACCCAGCGCGATGGCGTCGAGTTTGTTCTTCCGCGCGTAGAGGATCAGTGCAATGGCGACCCCCAGAAGGCCGCCATGGAACGACATTCCGCCTTTCCACGCCGCAACGATCTCAACAGGATCGGTCAGATACCCCATCGGCAGGCCATGGCACGCCGGCGAAGTGCCCCAGATGCCGCAGAAGAAGGTGCCGTAGATCAGCACAAAGCCAAGCCTGCCGCCGACGATCACCCCGAGGGTGGCCCAGACGAAGAAATCGCCGATCTGGTCGGTGGTGGCCGGTGGGGTGCCGTTGAAAGGCGGGTTCTTCCACAGCTCGGTTTCGCGTGTGGCGTGTGCCAGATACCACCAGGCCGCGACCAGCCCCACGATGTAGGAAATCGCGTACCAGCGGATCGAGAACGGCCCATAGATATGAACGAGGACCGGGTCGAAATCGGGGTAGGGGATCGTGGCCAGGAACATGGTTGATAAACGCGCCGCTTCGCGCGGACCTGTCAAGGTTACGGGGAGCGGCTTGTTGCCCTTAACCGTGTCGTGCCTTTATAGGGCGTAGACCGGAGGCCTCCCATGCAGACCGAAAACCCGTTTCTCGACTCCATGGCGAAGATTTTCACCGATGCGGCGGGGGCGGCGCAGAGCGTGCGCACCGAAGCCGAAACCTTCATGCGCCAGCGAATGGAGAAGCTCGTGGCAGACATGGATTTTGTGCCGCGCGAAGAGTTCGAGGCTGTGAAGGCGATGGCCGCCAAGGCTCGCGCTGAAAACGAGGCGCTCGAAGCGCGGCTCGCGGTGCTGGAAGCCAAGCTTAAGTGATTCACCTTACGGGCAGAATCTGTGAGTTGTCGGAAGCGTCCCAAGGTGGGTTTCTTAGGACTCTTGTAACCCTGCAAAATCTTGTGTCAGGTTGACTGGCAACTGCTTCGTTTTGCTGTCGAGGAGTGCGGGCATGACCGTTGTGCACCAGGACCAGGCGAGTTCCGCCCCTCATCCGATCGACCTGCTCGAGCGGACGGTGGAGGACAATGGCTGGCCCTTTGAGCGTAGCGGCCGTGACGAACTTAACCTTTCTGTTGCCGGCAAATGGTGCGACCACCATTTCAGCTTCACCTGGCGCGACGATCTGCAATCGCTGCATCTGTCCAGTGCCTTCGAGATGCGGGTGGCCGACGATCGCCGCGCCGATATTGCGGCGCTGTTGATGTTTGTGAACGCGCGATTGTGGATCGGCCATTTTGACTTATGGCCGGAAGACGGACAGCTTCTGTTCCGCCATGCGATGATTTTCCCCGAATCCAAGGTGAGCGCCTCGCAATGCGAAGCCCTCCTCAATCTCGCCGTTGAAGCCTGTGAACATTATTATCCCGCCTTCCAGTTCGTGATCTGGGGCGGCAAATCGGCGGAAGAGGCCGTTGCCGCGGCCATCTTAGAGTGCCAAGGGCAGGCGTAAGCGGGCGCACCGCACCGGCGGTTCTTCTCATCGGCGTCGGCCGTATGGGAGGCGCGCTCCTCAAAGGCTGGATCGCAAACCGCATTGCGCCGCTGATCGCAGTTGAGCCCAATCCTTCGGTCGAAATCAAAGAACTAGCCAAGCGCAATGGCATCACGCTCGTGCGCGATATAAATGGAATTCCCCACGCGAAAATCACCGCCTGCCTTGTCGCGCTCAAACCGCAGATATTGAAAGAAGCCGCGCCGCGCCTGCGCGCTATCGCGGATTCCGGCGCGCTGATGATCTCGATTGCAGCAGGCACCACGACAAAATCGCTCGCCAACGCATGGGGGACAAAAGCACGGATCATGCGCGCCATGCCGAATACGCCCGGCGCGCTCGGCCGTGGCATAACTGCGATCTACGCTGCGCCGAAGACGACGCCTGAGGATCGCAGATTTGTAGACCGGCTGCTGCGCGCACTGGGTCAGACAGTTTGGGTAAAGAAAGAAAACCTGATCGATGTGGCAACCGCTGTGTCGGGATCGGGTCCCGCCTATGTTTTCTTGCTCGTCGAGGCGTTGACCGAAGCAGCGATCAAGGAGGGGTTGCCGCGTGATGTGGCGCAGGCGCTCGCGCGGCACACGGTGAGCGGAGCAGGAGCCCTGCTTGATGCGGAAAAAACCACGCCTTCGGACCTTCGGCGCAATGTCACGAGCCCGGGGGGGACCACCGAGGCGGCTTTAAAAATTCTGATGGCTGAGGATGGATTGGTTGAACTGATGGGACGCGCAGTGTCCGCCGCCCGCAACCGAGCGCGTGAACTGGGCGCTTGAGCGTCGCGCTTTTCGCGCCCAGCGTGAGCAGCGATCTACCCGGCGAATTGTTCGGTTGGAATTCGAGGGCAGTGGCACAGTGCGCTCTGAGGACCAATGCCTGTCTGGCTGAGGGTCATCGTTGCCGACGATCTGGGCGCGGTGTTCCGCCTATGCCAACCTACAACGGGCTATTGGCGAATTGCGCCTTCGCCCGAAGAAGGGAATGGGTGCGCTACTAGACCGGCAGCCGCAACGTCGCGCGCAACCCCCCGAGCGGTGAATCGCTCAACAGAAGATCGCCGCCATGGGCACGGGCAACGTCGCGCGCAATGGCAAGCCCTAATCCCACGCCGCCGAGTTGCAGATTGCGTCCTTCATCGAGACGATGGAACGGACGAAACGCTTCCTCGCGTCGGGTTTCGGGGATGCCGGGTCCGTCATCGTCAACATGAATTTCGACTGCCCCCCTGCCACGGTCCAGCGCGATGTGGGCGTGTTGGCCATATTTGAGTGCATTGTCGATCAGATTGGTCACACAGCGTTTGAGCGCGTTGCGCTTGACAGCCAGCACCACCCGTTCGCCTTCGTTGAGCGACACACGCTCGGCCTCCGCGCCCTCGGCCCGCCTGGCCGCCTCGGCGGCATCGCGCAGCAACAAGCGCAGATCTGTGGCGACCGCCGCCTCGCCGCCTTCGCCGCGGGCGAATTGCAGATATTCGTCCAGCATGTGTTCCATTTCGACGATGTCTGCGCGCAGTGCGGCGACATCGGCGCTCTCGTCCATCAGTGCGAGTTGCAGTTTCAGCCGCGTCAGCGGCGTCTTCAGATCGTGGCTGATGCCGGCGAGCATGTCGGTGCGCTGATGCACGTGGCGTTCGATGCGCTCGCGCATGGTGATGAAGGCCTCTGCAGCGCGGCGTACTTCGGCGGCGCCATACGGCTTGAAATCGGGAACGGCGCGACCCTTGCCAAAACTTTCAGCGGCGCGCGCCAGTCGTTCGATGGGCCGCACCTGATTGCGCAGGAACACCACCGCAATGCCGACGAGTACCAGCGATGATCCGAACATCCAAAGGATGAAAATGTCGGGGCTCGAGACCGTCACGCGATCACGCGGCACCAGTAGTCGCAGCACGCCGTCATGAACTTCGACGCGAATGTCTACCATATCGTTGGCGCGATCGACGTCGTAATGGCGTGCCCCGCCGATCTGCTGGGCAATGACGAGTTCGAGTGCGTCTTCGATAGTGCTCTTGCGCTGGCTGCTCGCAGGCGCCCCGATTTTGTCGCCCGGATAAAAGCTGATCGTATAGCGCAACATGCGCTGGGCCTTGGCGCGCAGAATGGGTCGATCTTTGGCCGGCGAGGTGTCTTCGAGATTGATGAGGAGCGCCACATCAGCGGCGACATCGCTCGCCATGCGTTCGGTCGTGATCTCCAAGTGCCGCTCGAAGAAGAAATAGGACATTAGCCCCTGCAGCAGCACCACAGGGGCCACGATGATGATAAGCGAGCGCCAGAACAGCCCGCGCGGCAACAGCCGCTTGAGTGCGCGGAACGGATGCACGCCGCCCCGGCGTGCGCGCTCAGGAGATGCGGTCTGGGACAAGGACGTAGCCGACATTGCGCACTGTTTGCAGATAGAGCGGCATCTTAGGATCTTCCTCGATCTTGCGACGTAGCCGTGTTACCTGCACATCGATGGAGCGTTCGAGCGCCACGCCCAGCCGCACGCAAAGATCGTTGCGCGAAAACGCGCGCCCCGCATTGGCCGCGAACAGCCGCAGCAACGCTGCTTCCGAACTGGTGAGATGGACGGGCTTACCCTTTTTTTGCAGGAGCGCGCGTTCGGGATCGAACACTGCGTCGCCCATCCGCACTTCGCGATGGGCCGAACGCGCCACCGGCGTCGTACGACGCAGAAGACCTTCCACCCGCAGCAGCAATTCGCGCGGCTCGAACGGCTTGGCGAGATAATCGTCGGCCCCGTGCTCGAGCCCCGCGATGCGATGCTCGGGATCGCCCTGCGCGGTGAGCATGAGAATGGGCACATGGGAGCGCGTGCGCAGGTCTTGCGCGAAATCAAGCCCGGATTCGCCTGGCATCATCACGTCGAGGATCAGGAGATCGAAGGCCATGCTTTTCATTAGCGCGCGTGCCTCGGCGGCATCGGCCGCCGCGCTGACCCTCAGCCCGTTTTGCGTGAGATAGCGCTGCAACAACGCGCGCAATCGCTCGTCATCATCAACGACAAGAATGTGGGCATCGTTCGCGGGACCGCTCATGGCGCGATCTTCTTGCGGCGTTCGTCGGACATCAGCCCGGTCAGCACGCGCCTAAATCCCATCACCGCGTCGGGCCCTGCCTCGCGGAAGGCGCGCACCAGGGTTGGGCGCTGAGCCTCCCACAAGGTGTTCTCCAGCGCCTCTCCCTTATGCGTCAGGCGCAATTGCCTCATGCGCCGGTCGCTGGGCGAGGGGCGGCGTTCGACATAGTCCGCCTCCAGCAAATCGTTGAGCACGCGGTTGAGGCTCTGCTTGGTGATGTTCAAAAGCGCCAACAAATCCGCCACCGTCAGCCCCGGATGGCGTGCGATGAAATGCAGAGCTCGGGCGTGTGCGCGGCCCAGGGCTGCGTCATTCAGTTGCGGCGATCCTTGCGCCCAGACGTTCTGCATAGCGAAGAACAGCAAATCCACGCCTTGCTTTAACTCCTCGTCGCGCAGGTATAATGGCGAAGCGCCAGGGGCAGACCCGGCCAACTTTACGTCAGGCATGTTGACTTATTAGGCTCTCAGGGGCTCCAAAACAAGGGTTCCAGAGCAGGTGGAGGATTTGGTTCGATGGCAGCGCCTTCGGTGATTCCCTTCGACGACCGCGACGGGTCGATCTGGTTCGATGGCAAACTGGTGGCTTGGCGTGAGGCCAAGATCCACGTCCTAACCCATGGTTTGCATTATGCCTCCTGCGTCTTCGAGGGCGAACGGATCTATAGCGGCCGCATCTACCACCTGGAGGCACACACCAGGCGCCTGTTCAAATCGGCCGAAATCCTCGGCATGAAGATCCCGTATACGCAAGACGAGATCAACAAGGCCTGTATCCAGACGGCCGCTGTCCAGAACATCCTCGACGGCTATCTGCGCCCCGTCGTTTATCGCGGCAGCGAGATGATGGCGGTGTCGGCGCAGCAAACCAAAATCCACGTTGCGATCGCCGTGTGGCAATGGCCAAGCTATTTTGACCCGAAGGAAAAACTCAAGGGCATCCGGCTCGACATGGCCCAGTGGCGTAGGCCCGCACCCGATACAGCACCTACGCATGCCAAAGCGGCCGGACTCTATATGATCTGCACCATGTCGAAACATGCTGCCGAAGCCAGGGGCTATGCCGATGCCATGATGCTCGACTATCGCGGTCTGGTGGCCGAAGCGACCGGCGCGAACATGTTTTTCGTCAAGGACGGCGCGTTACACACGCCGATTGCGGATTGCTTCCTTAACGGCATGACGCGCCAATCGGTGATCGCGCTGGCCCGCGAACGACAAATTCCTGTTGTCGAGCGATATATCGACCCGAAGGAACTGGACGATTTCTCCGAATGCTTCATCACCGGCAGCGCCGCCGAAGTAACGCCTGTGTCGGAAATCGGCCCCCACCGCTTCACGCCTGGCCGTATCAGCGAAACGCTGATGAACGACTATAGCGAAGACACACGAAGATCCACATCGATGGTAAAGCTCTGATAACCCCACAATGGTGGTCATTGCCGGAAACGCGCGCTTGCGGTGTATCTGAAATGGCCGGGCTTATTTTTTCCATCGCTGCGCGGCTTCGTCATCCGATATCCGCGCTTCGATCCAGCTGGTTTGGCTGCCCCGGTCCTCGCGCTTCCAGAACGGCGCATATGTTTTGAGATAGTCCATGAGGAATTCACACGCCGCGAAGGCAGCTCCTCGATGCGACGACGCAACCGCGACAAGCACAATCCGGTCGCCCGGCTTCAACTGGCCCACGCGATGGATGATCGTGACGCCCAACAACGGCCAGCGCCTGCTTGCCTCTTCGGCGTGGCGGGCGATCTCGCGCTCGGTCATGCCGGGATAATGTTCAAGCGTCAGTGCGGTTAGCTTGTCGTCGCCGCGCACCAACCCCATGAAGCTCGCCACAGCGCCAACATCGGGTTGCGCGGCCGACAACGCCTCGATCTCGTCGTTGAGATCGAAGTCTTCGCTCTGGATGTGGATATGCAGCGTCATCCGCCGGTCACCGGGGGAAAGAACGCGACTTCGTCGCTGTTCGAAATCGGCGTTTCAAAAATGACGTGTTCCTGATTGACTGCCGCGCGCAGCCGCGCAGGTTCGGCGAACGCATCGAAATAGCCGCGTCCGCGGGTTTGTAGATGCTCAATCAGATCGCGCACCGTCTTGACGTTGGAAGGAAGATCGAACTTTTCTTCACCAACGCCGATCTTTTGCCGGACCCAGGCGAAATAGACGAGCGTCACACGCGTTCTCCGTTGCTCACCCGCGCCGGCCGCACATGGACCAGTCCTGCGCGGAAATAGGCATAGCCGGTATAGACAGTCAGCGCCGCGGCCAGCCAAAGCGCAGCATAGGCAATGGTGCTGTAAGCACTCGCTGGCGTGCCCGGCACGAAGCCTTTGGCGAGCGGCCGCAGAATCATCGCGCCGATGGCGATCATCTGCACCGCGGTCTTGACCTTGGCGATGCGCGACACCGGCACGCTGACCCGCGCCCGCCAGAAATTCGCGCAAGCCCGACACCAGAATCTCGCGCGCCAGGATGATCAGCGCCGGCACCAGCGAGCAGGCTTGCAGCCTGTGCCGGTCGAACTGGCGACGTGCCTTCGGCCACCAGCATCATCAGCGCCACGCCCACCAGAACCTTGTCGGCGATGGGGTCGAGCATGCGGCCGAAATCCGATCCGGCCTTGAGCTTGCGGGCGGCAAACCCGTCCAGCCCGTCGCTGATGCCCGCCAGGCAAAAGACCGCAAAGGCCACGATCCGCGCCGTATCGCCCGGAATCACCAAGGCGACGACGAAGACCGGCACCAGCAGGATGCGCAGGATGGTCAGCGCGTTGGGCAGCGTGAACATCGGACGAGTGTAGCAAAGCTGAGCCGTCCGTCACCCGCCCGGATGGAAGAAATCGAAAATCTTCTTGGCCAGGGTGGCGCTCACCCCTGCCACCGCTTCCAGGTCGGCCAGGCTGGCCCCCGCCACCGCGCGGGCCGAGCCGAAATGCTGCAGCAGCGCGCGCTTGCGCGCTGCGCCCACGCCGCGCGATCTCGTCCAGCGGATTGGCGCCGATGGCCTTGGACTGCGCTTCTTGCGGTGGCTGCCGATGGCGAAGCGGTGCGCCTCGTCGCGCAACCGCTGCAGATAATAGAGCACCGGGCTTTTGGGATCGAGGCGGAAAGGCTCGCGCCCTGTCATGTAGAAATGCTCGCGCCCCGCATCGCGGTCCGGCCCCTTGGAGATGCCCACCAGCACCACGTCCTCGACGCCCAGATCCTCGAAGACCTGCCTGGCCACCGACAAGCTGCCCCGGCCCGCCGTCGATCAGCACCAGGTCGGGCCATTTGGCGTCGGGCATCTTCGCTTTCCTTTACCAGCCGGGCGAAGCGGCGGGTCAGCACCTCGCGCATCATGCCGTAATCGTCGCCGGGCGTGAGATCGGTCGATTTGATGTTGAACTTGCGATACTCGCCCTTCTCGAAGCCGTCCGGCCCCGCCACGATCATGGCGCCCAGGGCATGCGCGCCCTGGATGTGCGAATTGTCATAGACCTCGATGCGCTTGGGCGGTGTCTCCAGGCCGAAGACCTCCGCCACACCTTCCAGCAATTCGCGCTGGGCGCGTTCTCCGCCATGCCGCCGCCCAACTGCTCGCGTGCATTCGTGCAGCGCCATCTCCACGATCTCGCGTTTCTCGCCGCGCTGCGGCACGGAGATCTCGACCTTGCGCTCCGCGCGCAGCGAGAACGCTTCGGCAAGCAGCTGCCAATTGGGCACATCCTCCGACAGTAGCATCAGCGCCGGCGCAGGGCGCTCGTCGTAGAACTGGCCGATAAAGCTTTCGAGCACCTCGGCGGTGGAAAGCTCGCGATCATGTCTGCGGAAAATAGGGCCGGTTGCCCCAATTCTGTCCGGCGCGGAAGAAGAAAACCTGAATGCAAGTTTCCCCGCCCTGATTGAACGCCGCAAACACATCGGCGTCCGCGAAGGTGGACGGGTTGATGCCCTGATGTGACTGGATCTGGCTCATCGCCCGCATCCGGTCGCGCAAGCGCGCCGCGGTTTCGAAATCCAGCGCCTCGGATGCTGCGTTCATGTCCTTCGCCAGTTCGCTCCTGCACGGCGCGGCTTTTGCCATTGAGAAACAGCTCGGCTTCGCGCACGAGTTCTCCATAGCCGGCCTTGTCGATGCGACCGGTGCACGGCGCGCTGCAGCGCTTGATCTGGAACAGCAGGCAGGGCCGCGTGCGGGAATCGAAAACGGAATCCGAACAAGAGCGCAGCAGAAACGCGCGCTGCAACGTGTTGAGTGTGCGGTTCACGGCGCCGGCGCTGGCGAACGGCCCGAAATAGACTCCTTTGGTCGTCTTGGCGCCGCGATGTTTCAGAAGCTGCGGAAAGGCGTGGTCCTCGCGCAGCAGGATGTTGGGAAAGGATTTGTCGTCGCGATAGGAGACATTGTAGCGGGGCTTCAGCCGCTTGATGAGATTGGATTCCAGCAGCAGCGCCTCGGTCTCCGACGCTGTGGTGACGAACAGCATCTCCGCGGTCTCCGCGATCATGCGCGCGATGCGCTCGGTATGCCCGCCTGCTTTGGCGTAGGACGCCACCCGCTTCTTCAGGCTCTTGGCCTTGCCGACATAAAGCACATCGCCCTTCGCATCGAGCATGCGATAGACGCCGGGCTGATCGGGCAGGGTCTTCAGATAGGCGGCGATGCGCGCGGGCCCTTTGAGCGCGGCCGCGATGTCGGGCGTTTCGTCCATCGGTCCGATATAGGCGCGGGGCAGTCAATCTGCCAAGACCGCGAATTTGCTGTGGTGCGGAAAATGTCGACGTCAGGTGTTTATACACTCCGTTTAATCATGGAATTCGAATGGGATCTGGCCAAGTAAACGGCAAATATCACCAAGCACGGCCTAGATTTCGAAGCGATGATCGGTCTGCTGTATGAGGCGGCAGGGCGAGATTATGATGGGGAACGCGCTTGCCAAGTCTTTGGTGTTTGGAGCGGCTGGCTGTGCGTTGTCACGGTGAGGTTTCGCGGAACAAGGATGCGGATCATCTGCCCTCGCAAAGGCGATGACCCAGAGCCAAGACGCTGTTGGCCCGCACGCGCAAAATACCGAGGCGATCCGATTGACGGTCGCGACAAGCCGCAATGGGCCAAAAAGGGTTTTGCCACGCCCTGCCGGGTTTGGAGGTTTTTCGGAATTCACCGAAGCGATAAAGCGTTTGCGCAGGCGACCCGAGACGAAAAATCCGAAACTGCAGGGAGATGGAGCTCAATCCCAATCCCGAAGTGATGCGCGCCTTCAAGGAAGATGGGCGGGGTTGGCAGGGCGGCATCAACGACATGCTGTCGCGCGCGTTGAAACGGGATGGACGCAGGAAATAATTCAGCTACTGGGCATCTGCCGCTCGATTTCTACGCCCGCGCTTTCCGCTCCGGGCAGCGCGTGCAGCTTTTCCACGCGCACGCGGGCGGTCTTGACGCGAGGGTCGTCAAAACAGGCTTGCGCGATTCGCTCGGCCAAGGTTTCGGCGAGATTGATATGGCCCGCTGCTACAAGGCCACGAATCTTCTGTTCAATGGTGGCATAATCGACGACCTTTTCGAGCCGGTCGCCCACCTCGATCACGTCCTCCACCGCCAGGTCGACATTGACCCGTACCGGCTGAAGTTTGCCCTGTTCATGACCGTAGACGCCGATTTGGGCGAGCAGTTCCAGATTGCGGATGAACACATGGCGTATCCCGCGCGCCGCGTCGGCGATGCGCAAGGGTTGGACGTTGGGAGCATTTGTCATAGTCATTCCTTCCCGCGCACATCGGGCGTCTGCCAGATCAGGTGCTGTCCGCCATCCACCGCGATCATCTGCCCGGTGACGGAGGGTGCCTCCAGAAGATAGCGCACAGCTGCGCAAATGTCGGCAGGTTCCGCCCCATGGCCAAGAAGCGTGGCCTCGCGCTGGCGATCGAAATCAGCCAGGGACTGGCGCTCGTTTTTCATCGTCGGCCCCGGTCCGACCGCGTTGACGCGCATCCGTGGTGCCAGCGCCTGGGCGAGCGTGGTGTTGAGCCAGTAAAGGCCAGCCTTGCTCAGACTATACGACATGAATTGCGGCGTGGGTTTCAGCACGCGTTGGTCGATGATATTGACGATCGCCCCGCTTTCGTCTCTGGGAACCTGACGGGCGAATTCCTGGGACAGTACGAAGGGCGCGCGCAGGTTGGTTTCGATATGCTTGTCCCAAGAAGCGCGATCGGCGCTGTACCACTCGTCGTTTTCGAAAATCGAGGCGCTGTTGATGAGCGCGGTGAGCGGCCCCAGCTCTTTGGCGGCGCGGGCAATAAGGCTTGCGGTTTGGGCCTCATGCGAAAGATCGGCTTTGAGCAGCGCGACCTTGTTGCCCGCACTCTTGGCGTCGGCCTCGGTGGCGCGGGCTTCTTTTTCCGACGAGTTGTAGTGAATCGCGACGTTCCACCCATGTCGCGCCAGATCAAGCGCGATGGCGCGGCCAAGCCGTTTCGCAGCACCTGTGATGAGAACGTTCTTCGTGGTCATGTCTCAATGATAACCGATATCAGCGCGCACCTTGCCGCGAAACACCCAATAGGACCAGCCCGTATAAACCAGAATGACCGGCAGCAGGAACAAGGTGCCAAGCAGCAGGAACAATCTGCGTGCTGGGATCGGACGCCGCCTGCCACAGCGTGAAATGGTGCGGCACGATCATGGGCCACAGGCTGATGGCGATGCCGAGATAGGACATTGCGAAAAGCCCCACCGCATAGAAGAAGGGCGTTAGTTCTTCCTCGCCCGATTGCCCGCCATTCGAGAAGCCCAAGCAGTGCGGTGATGATCGGCACCGGCGCAAGAAACGCGATATTGGGCCAGGAGAACCAGCGATGGGCAATATCCGGGCTCATCAATGGCGTCCAAAGGCTGACGATCGCCACGCTGCAAGCACGCCGAGAAAGCAAATGCGGGCGTGACCACGGGCGCGCGCCTGCAATTCGCCCTCGGTCTTGAAGATCAGCCAGCACGCGCCGAGAAGCCCGTAGCCGAACAGAAGTGCCAGCCCGGTGAAGCAGCGAAAACGGCGTGAAGCAATCCAAACTGCCCCCTGCAAAGTGCCGCCCGTCGACTTTGAAGCCTTGAATGAAGGCGCCCAGCACCATGCCCTGCGCGAAAGTCGCCACGGCCGAGCCGTAGTCGAAAGCCTCGTCCCAGAAGGTGCGGTGCTCGGCATCGCGGAAACGGAATTCGAACGCCACGCCGCGAAACACCAGCGCCAGCAGCATCACCAGTATCGGAAAATAGACTGCCGGCATGATGATCGCGAAGGCCAGCGGAAACGCCGCCAGCAAGCCCGATGCCGCCCAGCACCAGCCAGGTCTCGTTGCCGTCCCAGATGGGGGCGATGGAATTCATCAGTAGGTTGCGTGCCTCGCGATGCCGGCGCGAAGTGTAGAGAATGCCCACGCCCAGATCGAAGCCGTCCAGCAGCACATAGAAGAACACCGCCAGGCCCAGGATCAGCGTCCAGATCGGCACGAGATCAAAAATCATCTTGGCGCCTCCGGCACCGGCGACAACGGGATGTTTCGGCACGCCCGCTTCCAACCGGTCCGGTTTCGTCGGCCTGGCCGGGCCCTTTGCGCACGATCGCGCGCACATCAGCAACGCGCCCGCAGGAAACATGATGCAGATAGACGATCATATATCCCGCAAGCGACAGCAGCACATCCCATCCCGTCAGTGACGGCGAAACCGAATTCGCCGGTGCGCAGCACGCCATAGACGGTCCAGGGCTGGCGGCCGACTTCGGTGGTGGTCCAGCCCGCAATCACCGCCACAAAGCCGATGGGCGCCGCCCACTGGCAGAGCCGCAGAATACCAGTCAGTGTCGTAAGCCTGCCGCGCAAGCGCAGCCACAGGCCTGCGGCCACCAGCGCCAGCATCAGAAGGCCAAGCCCCACCATGATGCGGAAGGCGAAAAAGGGAATAGCCACCGGCGCGCGCTGATCGCGCGGCCAATCCTTGAGGCCCGGCACCACGCCGTTGAAGTCATGCGTGAGGATCAGACTGCCCAGCGAGCGGCACCTCGATCGCGGCATGATTGGTTTCGGTCTGCTGATCGGGGATTGCGAACAGGGTCAGCGGCGCGTCGCGCTTCGCGGTTCCAGTGCGCCTCGATGGCGGCGAGCTTGGCGGGCTGATATGCGAGCGTGTTGAGGCCATGCAGGTCGCCCAGGAATATCTGCAGCGGCACCAGCACGCTCAGCAGCCACAAGGTCATCGACAGCATTAGCCTGGCTTCCTCGGCGGGAAAATTGCCGCGCCGGATCAGCCATGCGCCCACGCCGACGACGACGAAGCCGGTCGTGACATAGAATCCGACAACGGTGTGCGCAAGGCGATAAGGAAACGAAGGATTGAAGATGATCTGCGAACCAATCCGTTGGGATAGAACCGCCCGTCGACAATCTTGTAGCCGGCGGGCGTCTGCATCCAGCTATTGGTCGCCAGGATCCAGAAGGAGGAGAACAGCGTGCCAGCCGCCACCATCAGCGGCGGCGGCGAAATGCGCCCAGCGCGGCACGAGTTTGCGCCCGAACAGCAGCACGCCCAGAAACGCCGCTTCCAGGGTGAAGGCGGTCAGGCCTTCATAGGCCAGCATGCGGCGAAATGATATTGGCGGTGGCGTCGGAGAAGCGGCTCCAATTGGTGCCGAACTGGAACGGCATCACCACGCCGGACACCACGCCCATGCCGAAAGCGATGGCGAAGATCTGGTCCAGAAGCCGAAATGCGGAGCCAGATATCCTTGACCGGTGAAGAAGTAGATGCCTTCCAGCAGCGCGATATAGGAGGCAAGCCCCACAGTGAACGCGGGCAGCAGAATGTGCCAGGCGACCACCCACGCAAATTGCAAGCCGCGACAGGACAAGCGGATCGAGGTGCATGCCAACTCCCGAGACAGGCATAGATCATACGCCTGTGAGCGCGGATTGCTCGCGACTTTAGCCCACGAAGCCGACCAGGCGTTTCACCTCGTCCATCACCGGCGTGGCGATGGTGCGGGCCTTTTCGCGCCGGTGCTGCAGGATGCGGTCGATCTCGGCGGGATCGGCCAGCAGCCGGCGCATCTCCTGGGCGATGCGGGTCGAGCTTGGCGACCGCAGATCGGCCAGCGCGTTCTTGAATGTCGGAAAATTGCTGGCCGGCGAATTGCGCGATCACCGCTGTCGCGAGTCCTGATCGGCCAGCGCGGCATAGATGTTGACAAGGTTCTCCGCTTCCGGCCGGTCCTTCAAGCTCTTCCTTCGATGTCGGGCAAGGGGTGCGGATCGGTCTTGGCGCGGCGGATCTTGTTGCGCGATGGCGTCGGCATCGTCGGTCAGGTTGATGCGGCGAATTGTCGCTCTCGTCCGACTTCGACATTTTCTTGGTGCCGTCGCGCAAGCTCATCACGCGCGTGGCCGGTGCCGGTGATCACCGGCTCGGGCAGCGGAAAGAAATCGGGCGCGCCGAAATCATTGTTGAATTTCTGCGCGATGTCGCGCGCCAGCTCCAGATGCTGCTTCTGGTCCTCGCCCACCGGCACATGCGTGGCCTTGTAGACCAGAATGTCGGCCGCCATCAGCACGGGATAGGTGTAAAGCCCGACGCTGGCGCGTTCCTTGTGCTTGCCGGATTTTTCCTTGAACTGGGTCATGCGGTCGAGCCAGCCCAGCCGCGCCACGCAATTGAAGATCCAGGCCAGCTCGGCGTGTTCGGGCACCTGGCCCTGGTTGAAGATGGGCGAGCGCCTGGGGTCGACGCCGCGCGGCGATATAGGCGGCCGTCGACTTCGCGCGTGGCCTGCGCAAGCTCGTCGCGGCTTGCCATAGCCGACATCCTGGGTGATGGCGTGCATGTCCACCACGCAGAACAGGCACGGCATCTCGTCCTGCATGCGCACCCAGTTCTTCAGCGCGCCCAGATAATTGCCCAGATGCAGCGTGTTGGTGGGCTGCATGCCGGAAAGAACGAGCGGTTTGTGCGTGGCGCGTCATGTCTCAAAGCCTTTGGCGCGCGGCGTTATGGCCCGGCTGGGCTGGCGCGCTTCAAGGCCGCCCTCAAGCGCGGCCAGGATTGTCTTCTGCGACTGCGGCCAGCTGTGTCGGGATGGCTGATCTTGTGGCCGAAGCCGTCGCGCACATAGAAGACGTCGACCGCGCGCTCGCCATAGGTCGCCACCATGGACGATGGAGATCGACAGGCCGGATTCGAACAGCGCCTGGGTCACATCATAGAGCAGGCCCGGCCGGTCCAGGCCTTCCACTTCGATCACGGTGGCGATTGCCGAGGCTTCGTTGTCGAAATGGACACGCGGGCGTGATGCTGAAGGCGCTGGCGCTTGCGCTGAGCGTCCTCGCGCTTGGCAAGGGCCTCGCGCGGGTAGATCTCGCCGCGACAGTGTCTTGGCGATGGTCTGTGCGCAGGCGCTCGAGCGCGCTCGGCATCGCCGAAGGGCCGCCTTCGGCGTCCTGCACCGAAAATACGTCGAGCGCGAAACCGTCGGTGGTGGTGAACGCCTTGGCGTCCACGATGGAGCCGCCCGACACGGCGATGGCGCCGGCGAGTTGCGAGAACAGGCCGGGATGATCGGGCGTGTAGAGCACGATGTCGGTGACGGCGCGGAACGCGTTGCTTTCGGCGTCCAGCGCCAGAAGCTCGCCGCGCGCATCGGCCTGCGGCCATCAGCCGGGCATGGCGTTCCATGCTCGTCGCGTCGTCGAAGGCCAGCCAGTAATTGTCGTAATGGCGCGCTCAGCGCGCGCTCGCGCTGTTCGGGCGTGAAATCGGCAAGCCGCGCTGCCAGCGCCGCCTTGGCTGCGGCGACGCGCGCGGACGCGCGCCGGCGCCTGGTCGCCGCCCGTCATCATGTTCTCGGCGGCGTAATAAAGCTCGCGCAGCAGCTGGCCCTTCCAGCCGTTCCACACGCCCGGACCCACGGCGCGAATGTCGGCGACAGTCAGGACCAGCAGCAGGCGCAGCATTTCCGGCGACTGCACCTGGCGCCACGAAATCGCGCACCGTCTTGGGATCGGAGATATCGCGGCGCTGCGCGGTGTCGCTCATCACCAGATGGTTCTTGACCAGCCAGGCCACCGCGGCGGTGTCGGCCGGCGACAGGCCCAGCCGCGGGCACAGGCTGTCGGCGATGGCCGCGCCCACTTCGCAATGATCGCCCGGCAAGCCCTTGGCGATGTCGTGCAGCAGGATCGGCGCAATAGAGCACCTCGCGCGATTTGATGCGCTTGACGATGTCGCTGGAGAGCGGATGCTCGTCCTTCAGCTCGCCGCGCTCGATGGCGGCGACATTGCCCACGGCGCGGATCAGATGCTCGTCCACCGTGTAGTGGTGATACATGTTGAACTGCATCAGCCCCACGGCATGGCCGAATTCCGGAACGAAGCGGCCCAGCACGCCGGCTTCGTTCATCAGGCGCAGCGCCCGCTCCGGATCGTGGCGCGAGGTCAGCATGTCGAGGAACAGCCGGTTGGCCGCCGGATCGTGGCGCACCTCGTCGTTGATCAGATCGAGCGAGCGCGTGATGGTGCGCAGCGCATCGGGATGGACGTCGACGTCCTTCTCGTCGGCGATCTGGAAGATGCGCAGCATGTTTACCGGATCGCTGCGGAAGACTGCGCTGGACGCGCGCGTTCAGCCGGCCATTCTCGACGATAGAAATCATCGTCGCTGGTGCGCGGCTTGAGAAAGCCGGGCAGCAGCGCGCGACAGCGAGGGCCGTGGCTTCCTGTTCTGCTCTTCCAGCGCGGCGCAGAAGATGCGGGTGAGATCGCCCACATCCTTGGCGACGAGGAAATAGGCGCGCATGAAGGCTTCCACGGCGCGGCGCGGATTGTCCGCGTCGTGATAGCCCAGCGCGCGCGGCAAGCTCCGGCTGCACGTCGAACGACAGCCGCTCCTCGGCGCGGCCCACCAGATAATGCAGATGCACGCGCACGTTCCACAGAAAGGCTTCGGCCTTCTGGAAGGTCTTGTATTCGTCGCGGGTGAAGACGTTGTGCTCGACCAGGTCGGCGGCGTCGTCGACATGATAGAGATATTTGCCGATCCAATAGAGCGTCTGCAGGTCGCGCAGGCCGCCTTTGCCTTCCTTGATGTTGGGCTCGACGAGATAGCGGCTTTCGCCCTGGCGCTGATGGCGCTCGTCGCGCTCGGCCAGCTTGGCCTCGACGAATTCGCGGCCGTTGCCGGTGGCGACCTCGGCCCAGAATGTCTTGCGCAGTTCGTCATAAAGCGCGCTGGTCGCCCCACAGATAGCGCGCTTCCAGCAGCGCGGTGCGGATGGTGATGTCCTGCTTGGCCAGCCGCACGCATTCGGCCAAGCGAGCGCGTGGCGTGGCCGACCTTCAGCCCCAGATCCCACAGCATGTAGAGAATGAATTCGATGACGCTCTCGCCCCAGGCGTCTGCTTGAAGGGGCGCAGGAACAGCAGATCGATGTCGGAGCCCGGCGCCAGTAGCCCGCGGCCGTAGCCGCCGGTCGCGACTACCGAGAGGCGTTCGGCGGTCGTCGGGTTTTGCGCGTAATAGACATGCTTGATGGCGAAATCGTAGATCACCTGGATGACCGTATCCTGCAGTTCGGATAGCGCGTGGGCGGCGGCGATGCCTGTCAACGCCTCGTTATCGACACGGGTCTTGATGTGGGAGCGGGCCTCGTTGAAGGCGGTCTTGATAAGCTCAAGCGCGTCCTTGCGCAGCTTGGCTTGGTCGCCGGTTTCGCGCGCCAACGCCGTCAGCGCGTGACGCAACTTATCTCCGTCCAGAACGCAAGTGCGGTCCAGTGCCTCGAAACCCAAGATCCGCCACTCCTTAGCGCGGCGACCATAGCATGACCGCCACCGGGCAAAGGTGCGTTACGATATGCCTACATTTTTGGCGGGAGGCGGGTGCTCTCGTTAAAGCCGAGCCAGCGATGGACGATCCCCGCTAGCCCAGCGCCCACCAGAGGCGCCACCCAGAAGGCCCAGAGCTGCTCGATCGCCCAGCTTCCCTGGAACAGGGCAACGCCGGTGGACCGCGCTGGATTGACCGAGGTGTTGGTCACCGGGATGGAGATCAGGTGGATCAGCGTAAGCGCCAGCCCGATGGCCAGCGGCGCGAAGCCGACCGGCGCCTTCTCGGAGGTTGAGCCCAGGATGACGATCAGGAACATGAAGGTCATCACGACCTCGCAAATCAGTGCTGCTTGCATCGAATAGCCATGCGGGGAATGCTCGCCATAGCCGTTGGAGGCAAACCCCGCCGACGGATCAAAGCCTGCCGCCCCGCTGGCGATGATCAGCAGCACCCCGCCCGCCACGATGCCGCCCGCCACCTGGGCCACCCAATAGGGGATGACCATGCCGGCCGGAAACCGGCCGGCGCTCCACACACCAAAGGTCACCGCCGGATTGAAATGCGCACCCGAGATGTGGCCAAGCGCATAGGCGCCCGTTACGACCGTCAAACCGAAAGCGAGCGCGACGCCGGCATAGCCGATGCCGAGGTCGGGAATGGCGGCGGCCAGCACCGCGCTGCCACAACCGCCCAATACGAGCCAGAACGTACCGATGAACTCCGCTGCAAGTCTACGCGACATATCCATGGTCGGATCTCCCGTGATTGAAGTGCTCATTCGAACGCGAGGGTATGGGGATTTTACACATTGATTGCCCCGCCCGGCAGGGTTTGATAGCAGGTTCAACGCGTCTGCGCGCGCGCCCAGTCGAGGTAGTCGGCATTGCCCGATACGATGGGCAGCACGAGGAAACACGGCACAGTGTAGGGATGCAACGGCCTTGCCGCCGCAATGACGTCTTCGACGAGCGCGCAGCGCGTCTTGATGAAGACGGCGACCTCCGGCCCGATTTCAAGTTTGCCCTGCCATTCGTAAACACTCGTCATTGGCGCGGTGATGTTGACGCAAGCCGCCAATCGCTGCGTGATGAGCGCTTCGGCCATCCGCCGTGCAGCGGCGTCGTCGGGAAACGTGGAATAGACAAAGACGAATTCCGTTTCAGACATGAGGGAAGTTTAGCGCCGTTTCAGCCCTAATTAAATCAGGAAAGAAATTGTCATGGTCCGCAAAAGCGGACCACCCAGGCCATGATAGACACAGTCCGCGCACGGGGACCTGCGCCAGCCACGCAGCCTCGCCCAGTCGGGCCAGATGTGGCAGAATAGAGGATGTTCAAGTTCACTTCAAAACGGTTCTAGCAACTGTGCCGCCACAAAAAATAACGGCGCGGAGAATTTCTCCGCGCCGTCGTTGCGAAATCTCAAACCCTTCTCAGGCGAGTTTCAGGTTTACGGCTTTCGGGCCGCGTTTGTCGGCTTCGATGTCGAAGGTGATGCGCTGGCCCTCGTTCAGGCTGCGCAGACCCGCCGCCTCGACAGCGCTGACATGCACGAACACGTCTTTGCCGCCGCCTTCCGGCGCGATGAAACCGAAACCTTTTGTGCTGTTGAAAAACTTGACCTGACCAGTGGTCGCCATGAGGGCTTTCTCCTGAAAGCTGAAATCCGTCCGCGCGCACCATGCGCGCGACGGTCGTTGAAGCCGCGTTTGTGGAAAAGCGTCTCCGTCCCTTTCGCACCGGATTTGTTTTATTTTCCGGTGGACGCGCTGGATAAGAACCGGCTCGGCGCGGCCTCGAACCGACGCGATATAGAAAATCAGGCCGGTTCTGGCAAGCGTAACTACCAGGACTTGCAGAGCGGAATATACCCCGGCTCCGCCGCCACACGGGCCAACCAGGCCGAAACCGCCGGATAGCGCCCTAGATCGAAGCCGCCCTCATTCGCGCAATGCGTGTATCCGTAAAGCGCGATGTCCGCGATGGAATAGGCGTTGCCCGCAAACCAGTCCTTTTTCGAAAGGTGGGTTTCCATCACGCCGAGCGCGGCGGTGCCGTTTTCGATCAACCCGGGAAGCTGACCACGGCGCTTTTCCAGCACGTCTGCGGGCGCATAGGCCAGGACAAAGCGCACCACGGCGATGTAGGGTTCGTGACTATACTGCTCGAAGAACATCCACTGCATCATCTGCGCCCGCGCCCATTTGTCCGTAGGCTGAAGTCGCGTCCCCTCGGTCAGATAAAACAGGATCGCGCCGGATTCTGCCAAGGTGCGCCCGTCGTCCAATTCGAGCAGTGGCACCCGTCCGTTGGGATTGAGTTTGAGGAAATCGGGCTTGCGCGTCTCGCCAGCCATTAGCGGATATTCTTTTAACGCAAGCGCGATACCGAGCTGGCGCGCTGCCAGCCGTATCTTGTAGCAATTCCCAGACAGCTGCATCTGGTGAAGGATCGCCATGGTCGTCTTCCCGCAGAACCGCTGCAACAATGCATGATTTAGCTATGCAATGGAGCGCATACCCCTATGCCGTTGACATGCCCGTTAAGACACCGCGTGCCGCGAGGCCGTATTGTCGCGGGCTCGCTTTCAAGCTCGTCGGTGGCGGCGTGGATAGCGATAGACAAACCGTCCGTGTCGAACAGCGAGCGCTCTCCACGTCGTAACAGTGATGCCGATGATCAAAGCGTGCAGAGTGTCTTTGGTCTCGACGAACTGATTGGAAATATCGCCGCTATTGGGCAGGGCCTGTCCGGGAAGCTGATTTTTCGAAATAGGCGAGAAATGTCCATCGGCGCTTTCGAATTTGGTCCTGGCTTCGCCAAGACTGACGGCTTAGAGCTGTTGTCACGCCCCCTAAGGCTTTAGTCATTGCGTTTGAGGTCGATCAGCAGGCCACGGCCCGTCTGGGTGAACTTCGCCGTGGCCAGCGGCTTTTTGTCGGACCGATCAAGCGGGCGCCGCTATTGGCCGCTTTCGCGACTATAATGCCTATTAAGCAGGCAACCCCCAGCATCAGGCCATCAAGGCCTCGCCCATCGCAAGTCCCTTCTCTGAAGTCCGGGAACCCTTATGGTGGTGCGCAAGTTATGCAAAGGGACTTTTCCCGCCAAGCGGGCGAAGCCGAACATCATTGGACGCATTTAAAGCGGAATCGGAGAACGGTCATGCGGTTGGCGAATTTGACGACGATGGCTGCGCTGACGGCGGCAGTACTTTCGGTCGTGGTCTTGAACAACGCGGTGCAAGCCCAGCCCGACCCGTCCGGCGAGGACAAGCCTCTGCCGCGCGCTGTACCTCTGCCGCCACCCGACACGCTCAAGCCCGGCGCTCCCGCAGATGCAGACGATGACGGCGGCCAGAGTTTGCCCCAGGACCGTCCGATTACAATGAACGGGATCGAGGTCGTCTGCACCGGCACCGGCTCGTCCAAGGACAAGGTGGACTGGCAGAGCTATCCGGTGCGCGTGGAATTCTCCAACGGCGCCGCGCAATTCCTTTCGGGGATGCAGATCAAACTCAGCGACGGCGGCAAGGACCTGGCCGATTTCACCTGCTGGGCGCCTTGGGTGCTGTTCAAGATGCAGCCCGGCGGCAACTATAAGATAACCGCTTCGCTCGCCGGCCGCGCAAACTCGCCGGTGAAGAGCGCCACATTCTCCCCGCCATCGTCCGGGCAGAAGCGCGTCGAAATTGCTTTTCCTGAGATCGCGGCGAACCAGTAGACCCATCAACAAATGCTGTCCCATCCACACATCGTCATGGCGCGCTTTGGCGTGCCATGACGAGCAATAGGTTGGGGTGAGCAGCCCCCCTGTCCGCGGTTTGGGGAATGACGCCAATCGGCGGCTGAACGCGGTGCCGACGGCCACAAGCAATCTCGATTTATTCTTCCACGTCCGCTCGTGCTTTCGATGGTGGTCAGCCTTTCGATCGCGCCTGCTTACGGGCGCGGCGCCTTTTGTCCAGCATCCCACCCATGGCGGCCCCGACCTCATGCAGTTCGGCTAGGCAGTGTCGCTCTTGGTGCTGGTGATCCGGTTTTGGTGGTGGGAGCTTGCCTCAATAAAATCCGGCGCTGGGCGTTCAACTTTTACGTCTTCGTCGTGCTTTACGCCACGCTGCTCTATTTCCTATGCGCACTGCTCTTTCGCGACAGCATCAACGAATATACAGGCTACAGAGACTATTTCTTGTCGCGGCGCAAATGGTTCTTCTCGCTGTTCGCATTGGCGCAGGAGTTCGACCTCGTGAACACACTCAGCAAGGGCCACGGCCATCTGCAGATGCTAAGCCTCGAATACATGCTGCAGGCGCCGATCTACATTTCGCGGTCGCTAATCGCGATGTGCACGCGCGACCGGTACCTTCAGATCGTCTTTGTCGCCGCAAATTTGGTCTACCAATCATCTTTCGTCGCGCGTCAATCCCAGACGCTCGGCGGAGGCCATGATTGCCTTGTTTCGGCCCTGAAAAGATCGAGAACCGCGCGCAGCCTTTCTGCTGTCCGGCTGGTAGGTCGGCTCAGCCGGTCTGCTTCTGCCGGGGTCGAGTTCGACCCAACCTGGGGAGGAGTTCATGCAACGTCCCATCTCGCATCTCGTTGCCGAAACAGTTCAGCGTTCGCCGTCGCGCTTTGCTGCGTCCGCAATCGCCGTCGGCGCACTTCATCTTGCTTTGATTTATGCGTTGATGACTGGCCTGGCGGTCGTGATCGTCAAATATATTCCGCCTGACATCGCGGTCTTTTTCATACCCCCTAAAGAACCATTGCCAGCGTCGCCGCCCAGCGTGGCGTTGCCGAAGTTGATGCGGCCGGAATTTCCGACTGTGGCCAAACCGGAGGTGAAAATCGACAATTCGCCCGCCGATCCGGTCATCGAGGTGGCGACCAACAACCCGCCGCCGCACGCGCACGCCAAACCGGATGTACCAGGGGCCACATCCGTCGTCTCCTTGATGGGCACACATACCACGCCACCCTATCCGCCGCTTTCGCGTCGGCTGGGCGAAGAAGGGTGTGTGGGGTTGCGCATTCTCATCGCGGCCGACGGGCACATCAGCGACGTCGAGGTGTCGAAGTCGAGCGGACTGCAGCGTCTGGACGATGCAGCCAAGCAATGGGTATTGGCGCATTGGCTCTATCGCGCCGCAACCAATAACGGCAAGCCGATTGCATCGCAGACCGAGGCGTTGGTGATCTTCAATCTTAAAAACGCATGGTGAAACTGTTACTGCGCGCGAAATCCAATTCCGCGCGCAGTTCTTTTATCGCTCATTGTGCACTGCACAACGGATTGACTTGATGACATGGGAATAAGTTCACGCTAACCATCGACGTGAAATGACCTGCGCAATCGCGCGCAAACTGTGATGATTGTGACGTTGAATGTCACTCGACTTACACAACCCTGTACGCGAGTTTGTGTGATGCTTGGGGGGCAAAGGTCAGTCGAAGGAGACCGTCATGCCCGCTTACGATATTTGCTACCTCAATCTTGACGGAACGCTCGCGGCCAAACTCTGTGCGCTTTGCGCCAACGACAAGCAGGCCAAGATCCTCGCCCACGCCATGAAGCTCGCAGGCACCAGGCAGATTGAGGTCTGGGATGGCAAAACGCTCATCTACCAGCGCCCCGAAAAGATAAACTGATTTCCGGCAGCTTTTTCCTGGGTTCCGCGTTCAACGAGCAGTCCGCACATGCCGGAAGTCTGACATCTTTGTCGGTGGGCGGCGGACACGCCATTTCGAACCAACGGGAAAAAAGATGAATCCGATTTTGAAATTCGCAGCTGCAGCAACCCTGGCGGTGGGTTTCTTGGCCGCAACCGCCCCAGGCACCGCGGCGCTGGCCTCCGACCAAACCGCGATCCTTTCCGATGCACGGGCGACCGTGGAGGACATGAAATCGGACGAGACCTTCGGGCCGTCACGCGATCTGCTGCGCCGCGCGCGCGCCGTGCTTATTATTCCCAAGCTCGTCAAGGGCGGTTTCATCATCGGTGGCGAAGGTGGCGATGGCGTGCTGATCGCGCACAACCATTCCGGTTGGGGTTCGCCTGCGTTCTACACAATGGGCTCAGCCTCGTTCGGCTTTCAGATCGGCCTCGAACAGGCCCAACTCGTGCTCTTCATCATGAGCGACCGGGCCTTGCGCGCCGTGGAACGCAGCGAATTCAAATTCGGCGCAGGCGCAGGCCTGACCGTCGTGACGGTTGGTGCGAGCGCCGAGGGCGCGACGAGTGGCAACCTCTCGGGGGACATCATTGTCTGGACCAGTGCCAAGGGGGCCTATGGCGGGCTGACTTTGAATGGCTCGGTGGTCAAGCCGCGCGATGACTGGAACAACGATTTTTACGGTCGTACTGTGACTGTCCATGAAATCCTGGGGTCGGAGGTGAAAAATCCCCAAACCGACGGATTGCAAAGAGCGCTGGCAAGTGTCAGGCGCAGCAGATAAGTCCTGGACTCGCCGAACGCTGACAACAGCGAATGGATGAGCCGCAAACGGCGCCCGCCCCCCGGGCGCCGTTTTGCGTTTGCCGGAAGCCGTTCGCTTAGAAGCAGTCCTCGTCGCTCTGCTCGATGTGTGATGACCCGGCCTGACAGGGCTTACTCCGGAGGTCGAACGTCCGCGCGGGGAATTTGCTATTATAGGAATAATATCACGTAATTGGACCATTTATAGGGCGTTATTTCCTATATCTAGCATTATAGAGGTCAATTCCATCGCACACTTGCAGGACCTGCTTATAGCCCCGTCACCTGCGCGGCCTCTCGCGCAAGTTTCCAAAATCGCAAAAATAAAGAATCCTCAGTTCGCAGGCGTCACCGCCGCAATGCCAAGATCACGTTTGGCCGCGACGATGGAGATCGTGTAGCCCGCGATCACGTCGAACAGGCACATCAGCGTGATGAAGAAGAACACCGACGTCGCGAAATTGTGCAGCACCAGAAACTCGACCAGCGCTGCTACAAACACCAGTACCGAAAGGGCGTGGTTGTAGATATCACTCGCGGTGGTGCGGGTGGCCCGGACGGTTTCGACGAACAGAAGGACGAACGCAAAAAGGAGAATAAGGTCGCCGAACGTGAACTTCCACACATCACCGGAAAACAGAGCAACCGGGTGGCCAGCATTCAAAAGATTGATCATCCCGTCTTGCGCGCCGGCGAACAGGAAGCCGCCGAACGCGGCTATGTTGTAGACTGCCACCGCCAAAATCATCATCGGAAAGGAACGCATCAAAAACCTCCGACCTTTGACCCCATTTTTATCACATCTGCCGGGCGCTAGGCGGCATGACGTAGCGCGGATCGTTCCCGGAAGATCAGGTAGAGATTGCGCGCATAGACGACGAGCCCGCCAGCTTGGCCCGCGATGAAGGGAAGCGCGTCCTTGCCGACGTGGATCGCATAGACCAGTGTGATGACGCCGCCCACCAGGCTGAAGTACCAGAACGCCACCGGTATCACGCTACGCCTCTCAATCTCGCTCTTGAACCACTGCACCAGGAAGCGTGAGGCGAACAGCCCCTGGCCGACAAAGCCGATCAGCAGCCAGATATGCTCGGTGGTTAACCAGCCAAAGAGTTGTACAGACATTCAAAGCTCCGTCGGTTCGGGATCGGGCCGATAGCGGGATTGCAGCCAGCGTACCCCCATCACATCTGCGATCCCGGCTAACATGCGTTGCAGGTTGGTGTATTTCGAGTGGCCATGCAGGCGCGGGCGGTGGTTTACGTCTGCGAAGCCCACGCCATAGCCTTCGCGCAGCATCAGCGTCGTCATGAAGCGATGCTGATGATCGAAATAAGGCAGGGCCAAGAACGCCTCGCGCCGGAACGCCTTTATCCCGCAGCCGGAGTCGGTTGCGATGTCGTTCAACACACGCCGCCGGAAACCGTTGGCGAAGCTGGAGGCAAGACGGCGGGAAAACGCATCCTTTCGTTTGGCTCGTACGCCGGAGACCATCCCAAATGTTTCATCAGCACGCAGCGCTGCGACCAATTTGGGAAGGTCGGCCGGATCGTTCTGTCCGTCACCGTCGAGCGTGGCGATGATGGCACCTCGCGCCGCACGGACCCCGGTGCGGATGGCACGGCTCTGTCCGGCGTTGTGGTGGTGACGGATGACGCGCAGGTTGGCAAGCTCCGCCTTCAGCGCGGCAAGCTCGCCAGCGGTCGCATCTGTCGAGCCGTCATCGACGAAGACGATCTCGACCTCCTCGCCGCAGACCGCGGCCGCAATCTCGCGCGCCAGCGGCACGACATTGCCGGCCTCGTCTTTCACCGGTACGACAACGGAAAGCGAAACTTGCATCAAAACAGTCCGGCCTTTGCGGGATTGCGGGGGAGTGGCTATCACTTGGTCCACGCGCCGGGCCTTATACAAGGCCCAGGGACAGGGCCCAAGGCCTCCTCAGAAGGCCGGAAGGAGGGGTTTCACAATCGGCGAAACAGCGAAATTCGGCCCCGCTGCGCGGGCCCTTGAGGTCGCGGCAAAGTGGCCCTTTGCAGCCTTGTTCCTGCTCTGCGCGCTATTGTGGCTGCCGGGCACGTTGAGCTTGCCGCCGCTTGATCGCGATGAAAGTCGCTTTGCCCAATCTTCGAAGCAGATGCTGGAGACCGGCAATTTCATTGATATCCGCTTCGGCTACGTCCCCCGCTACAAAAAGCCGGTCGGCATCTATTGGCTTGAGGCGGTGTCGACGGCGATCGTTGGCGGCACCCACACGCACATCTGGACCTATCGCATTCCCTCTTTCCTCGGTGGTTTGCTCGCAGCCTGGCTGACCTTCTGGCTTGCTCGCGCCGTAGCGCCTCCCACCACTGCGTTCGTCGCCTCAGTTCTGCTCGCAGGCACGCTCCTGTTGTCGGCAGAAGCGATCATCGCAACGACCGACGCAGTGCTGCTGGCGACTGTGGTGGCGGCACAAGGGGTGCTGTTGCGCGCTTATCTCTCCACGCGCCATGCCATGCCTGCCTTGCACTGGGGCGTGGCGCTTGGCGGATGGGCGGCGATTGGAATCGGTATTCTGGTCAAAGGTCCGGTGACGCCGGGCGTCTGTGCGATCACCGCGCTGGTCCTTTCGTTCTGGGATCGCGATGGAAGATGGCTGCGCGCCACCCGCCCCGTTCGCGGTCTGGCGGTGGTGCTCGTGATCGTGCTGCCTTGGCTGATCGCGATTTGGATTCAAAGCCACGGCGATTTCTTCACCCAATCGCTGGGGCACGATTTCGCCGGCAAGCTCGCAGGCGCACAAGAAACCCATGGCGGTCCGCCGGGCTATTATCTCGCGTTGGCGGGCGTGGCGCTGTGGCCGGCGACGTTGTTCTTAATCCCGGCCATCGGCTACGCCGTCGCGCGGCGGCATGATCCGGCGATGCGCTTCGTGATCGTCTGGGCGATGTCGGTTTGGATCGTGGCCGAACTGGTTCCGACCAAGCTGCCGCATTACGTGTTGCCCGCTTATCCCGCGCTCGCTGTGTTGATGGCGCTCTGGGCGATGGCGATGGGCCAGGGCTTGCGCAACGGGCGCGAGCATCTGTTGGCGGCAGCGGCTATCGTTCAGTATGGGCTTGGTGTCATCGCCATCGCCGCTGCGCCCATCGTGGCCGCGACAATCTATGCGGGACATGCGCCGGTCTGGCTGATCATAGCAAGCGTGTTGGGTGCATTGATCGGGCTCGGCGCGATCGTTTGCTTCCTCAAGCGCGATGCCGTCGGTGCCATAGGGCTTTCCGTGGCGGCAGCCATCGTCCTTTACGCGGTGCTGACATTGGGGGCCGCACCTTTGCTTCAACCGCTCTGGGTATCATCGCGCGCGGCCGCATTGGTGGCGAAGGATGCCAGGCCCGGCGATCCGCCCGTCGTGCTTGCAGGGTTCGAGGAGCCGAGCCTCGTGTTCCTTCTGGGCACAAACACGAGGCTGGCCGTCGATGGGGCTGCAGCGGCCGACGCGGTGGCCAACGATGGCGGCCTTGCTTTGATCGAGGCCCATGAGCGGGACAGTTTCGTGAACCGGTTGGCCGAGATGGGGGCAGATGTGACGAAAGTCGATGCGATGACGGGGCTGAATTACTCGCGGGGCAAGCAGGTCGCCATCACTGTCTATCGGGTCGCGTCGGTGCATCAGATAATCGCCCCGCCCCCCGAATGAGAGCCACCGAATGATGTTGGTGAACGAGACCCTGCCAGGTCGCTCCCTTGACGATTTTTCGGATCGCTCTAATGATCGCACGATATCGTTGCGCCGTTTGATGGGAAGTCGAAGGGGCTTTCGAGGCGCAATCGGTGGAGCAGCATGAGACATCGATGAGTCTCCAAGTAGTACGGGGGCGCGACTTGAAGCCTCCGTCGTTGCAATCCGTGCGTAAGAGTTCGGGCGCCAGTCCTGAACTTCGCATCCAGGAAGCGATTCTGCCTCTCTCCAAGGCATCCGTCCGCAAGCCGCTTCTTCGCTTTCCCGTCAGCCCGGACACCCGTTCCTTCTACCGCCGTTTCTATCCCGCAACCTCTACCGCTGAGTGGAACGATTGGCGCTGGCAGATGCGCGCCCGCATCCGCGTCCTCGACGAACTGGCGCGTATCTTCCCTCTGTCCGACGATGAGCGTGCTGCGGTGGAGCGCCACGAAGGTTCGCTGCCCGTGGGCATCACGCCGTATTACGCAAGCTTGATGGGCCTTGATGACCCGACGGAGCCGCTGCGCCGCACCCATATCATGACCGGCGACGAATATGTCCGCCTGCCTGGCGAGACCGACGATCCCCTGGGCGAAGACCATGACACCGTGGCCCCCGGCCTGGTGCATCGCTATCCCGACCGCGTGCTGTTTCTGACCACTGGCACCTGCTCAACCTATTGCCGCTACTGCACGCGCTCGCGTCTTGTCGGCAATCCCGGCGGCGAATACCAGTTCTCGGTCAAGCAGTGGGAAAAGGCGCTTGCCTATCTCGAAGCCCACACCGAAGTGCGTGATGTGCTGCTGTCCGGCGGCGACCCGCTGACCATCGGCGATGAGAAGCTGGACTGGCTGCTGACCCGCCTGCGCGCCATCAAGCACATTGAATTCCTGCGCATCGGCACCAAGATCCCGGTGGTGCTGCCTCAGCGCATCACCAAGGACTTGGTGAAGATGTTGAAGAAGCATCATCCGCTCTGGATGAGCATCCATTTCACCCATCCGCGTGAGCTGACCCAGGAAGTGACGGAGTCGTTCACGCGGCTTGCAGATGCCGGCATCCCGCTCGGTCGCCAAACCGTGCTGCTGAAAGGCATCAACGACGATCCCGCGATCATGACACCACTGATGCATGGCCTGCTGAAGCGCCGCGTGAAGCCTTATTACCTTTATCAATGCGATCCTATTCGCGGCTCGGGCCATTTCCGCACCACGGTCGAAAAGGGCGTTGAGATCATCCAGGCCCTGCGCGGCCACACGACCGGCTATGCCACGCCCATTTTGCGTCGACGCGCCGGGCGGCGGTGGCAAGATCCTGGTGGCCCCGGATTCGATCGTCGGCCGCGACGGCGACGATCTCCTGCTGCGCAATTTCGAAGGCCAAGTGTATCGCTATCCCGATCCTTTGGGCACGCTCGGCAGCAACAAGCCGGCCTTGGCCGCGGAATAGATCGCCATGCGCATCGGGGTCACCTACGACCTCAAATCCGACTATCTCGCGTTGGGCTATAGCCAAGAAGACGCCGCCGAATTCGACAGCGAAATCACCATCGCCGCGATCTGCAGCGCGCTGACGAAACTTGGCTGGGAAGTCTCGCGCATCGGCGGCGTGCGTAAGCTTGTCGAAAAGCTTGCGGCAGGCGAGCGCTGGGACGCGGTGTTCAATTTCTGCGAAGGTCTGAAAGGGGTTTCGCGCGAAGCGCAAGTGCCTGCGCTGCTGGAAGCCTACGATATCCCTTATGTCTTTTCCGATCCCTTGACCTTGGCGGTATCGCTCGACAAGGCTATGGCCAAACGCGTGGTGCGCGATTGCGGCGTGCCGACGGCAGATTTCACCGTGATCGAGAAGATCGAAGATGCGAATGAAATCGATCTGCCCTTCCCCTTGTTTCTGAAGCCGATAGCGGAAGGCTCAGGCAAGGGCGTTGACGCGAAATCGCGTGTGAGCAACCTTGGCGAACTGAAAAGTGTCGCCGCAGATCTTCTTGCGCGATTCCAACAGCCCGTGTTGGTGGAGACATTTCTGCCCGGCCGAGAATTCACCGTCGGCATCACCGGAACGGGCGAGGCCGCCGAGGTGTTGGGCGTTTCCGAGATCCGCCAGACCGAGAACTATGTGGGCTACGGCTATGGCTTCGAGAACAAGGAATATTGGGAAGACAAAGTCGACATTCGTTTGGCCGACGAAATCTCGGCCAAGGTGGCAGGCGAGGTGGCGCTCGCGGCGTGGCGCGCCTTGCGTTGCCGCGACGGCGGCCGTATCGACATCCGCAACGATGCAGACGGCAAGCCGCATTTCATTGAGGTCAATCCGCTGGCGGGCTTGCGCCCGGATTATTCCGATCTCTGCTTCATCGCGAACTTCAAGGGCATTTCCTATCAGTCGCTGATCGGCAAGATCATGGATGGGTTTTTGAAGCGCTATCCCGCCCTGCGCCCGCGCGCATAGACCGATGCGCGTTCTCGTCCTGCATTCCGACATCGCCCCCGACGCGCCGCCCGACGAACAGGATACGCTGATCCAAGCTGACGCCATTGCGCAGGCGCTCGTTGCGCGCGGCCATGAAATCACCCAAGCCGCCTTCACCCCGTGCCTCGGCGATTTGAAGGCATTGGTGCGCGAAACCAGGGCAGATTTGCTCTACAACGTCGTGGAAGCGGTGGAGGGTTCGGGCTATCGCGCCGCCCAAGCCATCGGGCTGTTCGACCAGCTTGGCATCCCTTACACCGGCAACCGCTCGCAACCTATGATGAGGACGTGCGACAAGCCGCTCGCCAAGCGCAATCTGGCCGACGCGGGATTGCCAACGCCGGCCTGGTTCGTGGCGCCGGATTGGACTGGATTGTCGGACAACGCGACCTGCATCGTGAAGTCGGCGCTGGAGGATGCCTCGATAGGTTTGGATGACGACGCGGTGCTGTCGGGCCGCAAGGCGATCCAGGCTCGCGCTGCATTCTGCGCAGCGCGCTACGGCGGCAAATGGTTTGCTGAGGTTTTTGTCGAGGGCCGCGAGTTCAATGTCGCGGTGCTTGAGGAAGACGGTGCGCCGCGCGTGCTGCCGATGGCCGAGATGCGGTTTGAGGAATGGCCGCAGAACAAGCCCAAGATTGTCGGCTACATTGCGAAATGGGACGCGCACTCGCTCGATGCCATGCAGACGGTGCGCGATTTCGGATGGGATGCACGCGAGCCGGAACTGGCGGCACGATTGCGCGATTTATCGCAGCGGGCCTGGTGTCTGTTCGGATTGCGAGGATATGCGCGGGTGGATTTTCGGGTCGACGTGAAGGGAAACCCGACCATTCTCGAACTCAATCCGAATCCGTGCATCGAGCCCAGCGCGGGTTTTGCCGCAGCCGCCGCGCAGGCAGGTTACGACTATCCCGATCTGATCAACTGCATCGTGAAGTCGGCGCTGCGCAATTAGACCGAAGCGGGAGGCAGCAATCTGTTGTGGCACAGACGGCGTTCTTGCGTGATCACCACGCCTGCGCCCAGCAAGGTCGCGGTTTGGGGAACGTTCGAAAAGACCAAATCGCCAATGGCGTTGGCTTCGGCACGCGCGTCTTTGGTCGGTTTGTGGGGGCTTGTGATTGGCAGAATTCAGCGCGAACGGCCATAAGCCCGTCCCGCGGCTCGGGGGTAAGAGATTTTTGCGGCCGTGCCGGATCGCGCTATCTTTTTGTGCGGTATTCTTTGGCCACAGATGAACCCTGAGACCGACATTCCAGACGCCGATGATGTAAAAGCAGCGGCAGCGCGGATCACGCCGTTCGTCGTGCGCACGCCACTGCTGGAAAACGCGGAGCTGAACGCGCGCACGGGCGGGCGCATCTTTTTGAAGCCCGAGAATTTGCAGCGGACTGGGTCTTTCAAACTGCGCGGTGCAACGAACCGGCTGCTGCTGATCGCGCTGCCGGATCGCGAACGCGGCGTCGTCGCGTTCTCATCGGGCAACCATGCGCAAGGCGTTGCTGCGGGCGCGGGCTCTTTGGGGATGCGTGCCACGATCGTCATGCCCGCCGATGCGCCACGGGCCAAGTTGGAGGCAACGCGCGCCTTGGGGGCCAAGATCGTGACTTACGACCGCTATCGCGAAGACCGCGAGGCGATTGCGCGGCGGATCTGCGACGAGCACGGCGCGACCTTGGTGCGGCCTTTCGACGATGCGGGTGTTGTGGCCGGACAGGGCACAGTCGGTTTGGAGATCGCGCAAGATGCCAAGGCGCTTGGTGCGGGTCTTGATTTTGTGGCTGTACCCTGCAGCGGCGGTGGCTTGGTAAGCGGAATTGCGCTTGGTCTTTCCGATGTCAGTCCGCAGACGCGCGTTGTGAGCGTCGAACCGGAATTTTTCGACGGAATGCGGCGCTCGCTGCAGGCAGGTGAACGGACCGCTGCACCGGCAATCGGCGTCAGCATCGCGGACTCGTTGATGGCGCCAATGCCCGGCCGCATTGCGTTTGCAATCTTGAAAGGGCGCAAATTAGACGGACTCGACGTTACTGATGCGGAACTGGTGCGCGCCGTCAGCTTTGCATTTCAGCGTTTGAAGCTGGTGGTAGAACCCGGCGGCAGCGCGGCACTTGCTGCGCTGCTCGCGGGGAAAATTGATGCAAAGGGACGCAACGTCGCCATTGTCTTGTCCGGAGGCAATTGTGACCCGCAGACGGTGGCGCGGTGTTGCGATGAAGTGCCCGCGCCCTAACACGCAGCGTTGGCCCCTTAACGCGGCGCCAACACCATCATCATCTGGCGGCCTTCCATCTTCGGATATTGCTCGAGCTTGGCGAAGACTTCGGTGTCCTTCTGGACGCGGGTGAGCAGTTCCATGCCCAGATGCTGATGGGCCATTTCGCGGCCGCGGAAGCGCAGGGTCACCTTCACCTTGTCGCCTTCGTCGAAGAAGCGCTTCATCGCCCGCATCTTCACGTCGTAATCGTGATCGTCGATGGTCGGGCGCATCTTGATCTCCTTGATCTCGATGACCTTCTGCTTCTTGCGGGCCTCGGCGGCCTTCTTCTGCTGTTCGTATTTGTATTTGCCATAGTCCATCAGCTTGACGACGGGCGGCTTGGCCTCGGGCGACACCTCGACCAGATCGAAGCCCTTTTCCTCCGCCATGGCGCGGCCTTCGTCGATGCCGATCTCGCCGTATTTGTGGCCGTCGTCGCCGATCAGAAGGATGGTGCGGGCGATGATCTCTTCATTGATGCGCGGGCCGTCCTTGGCGGGGGCGGGGCGTTCTGCTGAAAACGTCTGGGTACTATGACTCTCTCCTTTTAACAGCCGTGCGCCACGCATTTCGCTGAGTCCGTCGGCCCCAGCGAAACGATGTTCGATCATGGACGCAGGCGGGATCCTTTCGGATACGGCGCGCGGCATGGGTTGCAATGCCGCGCGAGCGCGGCCTGCGTAGGCAGGCCAGCTCGGGCCAGAATAGAGCTGCGGGCGAGTTTCGCAAGGGCTATTCCGCCACATTCCAGCCGGGATTCGGCCTCGTTTTTGATCCGGGCGATGAATGTTTCAAGTGGCATGGCGCCCAGATCCTTGCCGGACCGCAGGCGGACGGCGACCTTGCCCTCGGCCGCCTCGCGCTCGCCCACCACCAGCATGTAGGGAATTTTCTGCAACTGGGCGTCGCGGATCTTCTTCTGCATCCGCTCGTTGGAGGTGTCGATGTCCACGCGCAAGCCCGCCGTGCCGTTGACCACGGGGGCGTCGAACAGGGCGTCCAGCACCTTCTGGGCGTAGTCGCTCACCTTCTCGCTGATCGGGATGACGCGCGCCTGGATCGGCGCCAGCCAGACCGGGAAAGCGCCGGCATAATGCTCGATCAGGAAGGCGGTGAAGCGTTCATGGGTGCCCAGCGGCGCGCGGTGGATGACATAGACCGGATGGTCCGCGCCGTCCTCGCCGATATAGTTAAGATCGAAGGTCTGGGTCGCCAGGAAGTCGAGCTGGTTGGTGGAGATCGTGTATTCGGTGCCGATCACGCTCTTGATCATGAAATCGATCTTGGGGCCGTAGAACGCGGCTTCGCCCTTGGCCTTCGACATAGCGGATAGCCGGATTCCTTCATCGCCTGCGTGATGATCTCCAGCGCGTCGAGCCATTTCTCCGGCTGGTCGACATATTTGTCGAGCTTGTCCAGGTCGGGCAGCGACAAGCCGCATGTAATATTCTTTGATGTTCATCAGGTCGTAATAGCGCGCATGCAGGTGCATCACGCGGATGAACTCTTCCTTCGCCTGGTCGTAGCGGCAATAGATATGCGCGTCGTTCATGCAGAAGCCGCGCACGCGCATCAGGCCCGACAATCCGCCCGAGGCTTCGTAGCGATAATCCTGCGCCATATTCGGCGATGCGCAGCGGCAGCTCGCGATAGGAATGCCGCGTCGCCCCATAGATCAGGTGATGATGCGGGCAATTCATCGGCCGCAGGTAATAATTCTCGCCGTCGATATCGAGCGGCGAATACATGCCCTCGCTCGTAGTAGGGCAAGTGGCGCGAACGGTAATAAAGCGCTTCCTTGGTGATGTGCGGCGTCGCCACGCGGCGATAGCCGTCTTTGCGCTCTTCCTGCAGCGCGAGGAATTCCAGTTCCTGGCGGATCACCATGCCGTTGGGCATCCATAAGCGGCAGGCCCGCGCCGACATCGGGCGAGAAGGTGAACAGCTCCAGCTCGCGTGCCGAGCTTGCGATGGTCGCGCTTTTCGGCTTCTTCCAGCCGGTGCAGATAGGCGTCCAGTTCCTTCTCGTCGCGCCAGGCGGTGCCGTAGATGCGCTGAAGCTGCGCGTTCTTGGAATCGCCGCGCCAATAGGCGCCGGCGATCTTGGTCAGCTTGAACGCGTCGCCGATCTTGCCGGTGGATGCGAAATGCGGACCGCGGCAGAGATCGTGCCAGTCGCCGTGAAAATAGATCGAGACGTCTTCGTTCGCGGGAATGTCGCGGATCAGTTCGGCCTTGTAGTGTCTCGCCGATGCTCTTCGAAATGCGCGATCGCCTTGTCGCGCGGCCAGACTTCGCGGCGTGTGGGCAGCGTCTGCTTCGACGATCTCATGCATCCGCTGCTTCGATCTTGGCGAGGTCTTCGGGCGTGAAGGGCTCGTCGCGCGCGAAGTCGTAGATAGAAGCCGTCGTCGATCGCCGGGCCGATGGTGACCTGGGTGCCCGGGATAAAGCTCCTGCACCGCCATGGCCAGAACATGCGCCGCGTCGTGGCGGATCAGCTCCAGCGCTTCTGGATCCTTGCGTGGTGATGATGCGGATCTGCGCATCGCCTTCGATCGGACGGAAAAGGTCCCAGATCTTGCCGTTTACCTCGACGGCGAGCGCCGCCTTGGCCAGCCCGGGGCCGATGGCGGCGGCGATCTCGGCGCCGGTCGAGCCCGTGCAAATGTCATGGCCTTGCCGTCGGGCAGGGTGACGGTCAGTTGGGGCACGGATGCAGGCGCGGACACGGTTTATTTCCCTGGACGATGGACCGACCATCTGTGAGTGCCGTCGGACAAAGTCAAGGCATGGTGGCCCTTCAGCCTGCGTTCAGAAAAGAAGCCTTAAGCACTGGCGCCGAACCGGCCGGAACATCGTTATTATGGATTGGCATTCGTTCGTAGTGAGGACTCAATGACTTGTTTGGGATTGACCGGCTCCTTGACCGCGTTTTTGCTGGCGTCGGCGGCGCCTGCCTTTGCTGCGGAAGGAAGTGATTCGGCCGAGGCGGTGACGCGCGATTGTGGCAGCGCCAGCCTGCCGATGAGCGCGGTAGATTCCTGCCTGGAACGGGCCCGCGTGCTCAACGAATCCAATCCTTCGTCGCAATTGGAGTCGCTGGAAGCTAAGCTCGAACAACGTGTTGCGGCCGAGGACAACGATGCTGGTCCGCCGCCTCCGCCTTCCGACGATCAGATGGGGCCAGACGATCAGGGCCCGCCGGACAGCGATGCCGGACCCGACGATGGTCCCCCCGATAGCCGGGACATGGCACCTGACAATCAGGGTCCACCCAATCAGGGTGCTCGTCCTGATAATCAGAGACCGTCGGACGAGGATTCCGGGCCAGGCGATCAGGGCCCTCCCGACCAGGGCGCCGGCCCCAATGACCAGGGGCCACCAGATGAGGATTCCGGGCCAGACGATCGGGGGCCACCCGACCAGGGCGCTGGCCCTAATGACCAGGGACCACCAGACGAGGATTCCGGGCCAGACGATCGGGGCCCCCCCGACCAGGGCGCTGGTCCCGATGACCAGGGGCCACCAGACGAGGATTCCGGGCCAGACGACCAGGGTCCCCCCGATCAGGGTGCCGCACCCGATGACCAGGGACCGCCGGACGAAGATTCTGGACCGGCCTATCAGGGTCCGCCTGATGCGAGCCAGCCGGATAGCGATGAGCCGCCGGTCGATGATGGCCAGGACGGTTACGACAATAGCCAACCGGATCAGGGTTACGACCAACCCGACGCGCCGGATGATCAGGGTCCGCCGCCGGACGACGAGGTCGATCCTGGATGAAGAAACTTTCGATCTGTCCGCGGTGATGCAGACCCGGACGGGAAGTAGGCGCTAGGGGCGGTAACTAAGGAGAAGACAATGACATTCAAGATGACTTCCGTGGGCAAGATAATTTCGATAGGCGCCGCGGCTCTTGCGTTGGCCACGACTGCCGCATTCGCGCAGCCCGCGTCGGTTTCAGGTTCGGGCAATGTATGCCTAAAGACGATCCTGATCGACCGCACGGTCGTTCCCAACGAGCATACCATTCTGTTCTACATGAAGGACGGAAAGGTTTGGCAAAATACGCTGAAGAGCGATTGCCCGGGCCTGAAGATCAATGGGTTTGTGTATGCGCCGACACCGCCCGATCAGGTTTGCGGCGATCTGCAAACCCTGCGCGCGATCCAGACCGGATCGGTATGCACGATGGGCGCCTTTGTGCCATATGAAGGCCGGGCCGTTCCATCCCAGAACCAGACGACTGAGCAATCACCGCCGCCGCCGACCTCGCCCGATAAGATGGGTTACTAATGGGAGCAAGAAGGTCGCAAGCAATTGCGACCTTCTTGTCTTCTGTCTTGTCTTCTGTCCTATCGGCTCGCATAAACTTGGATTGACACAAAATCCGAACGCACGGCCCGGCAGGCCAAGGCAAGCCGCAGGATGTTGCGCCGCCAGCCGGGCAGTTCGACCTGGTAGAGCCGGTCTTCGCGCATAATCTGTCCACCATTGACGCTGAGCGAAACCTTCTCACCGTTGGTGAAGCGGATTACGACCGCACGACATTGCCCATTGTTGCCGCGTGCACGCAGGCCCACCTGCTGGAAGTGACGACCGTTTGCGCCGTTCACTGTGGTCTCGTCTTCGCGCGATGCAAAGCGCGCAGAACCAAGCGCGATCCAATCGTTCTCGTTCCAGCCGGGTGTGGGCGGTTGCACGGGCGGGCGCAATGATACGTCTGCGCTGGGCGGGACCCAGCCGCTGCTTGCGGGGCGGCCAGCGTCCCAGCCCGACGTATCGGCGTAGATCTCGATCCTTGCGCCCTTGTTGCCGACGGCGAGGCAGACGAATTGAACCTGACGAAGATCGCGGGCGATGGCAGGGACGTCGATGTTCTGCGGGCGTCCGTCGCGCAACGCGCCGTGCCAAAGATTGGCGGTCTGTCCATTGCCGAACTGTGCGCTCACCGTGCGGCACGACACGTCGTTGCCGGCGGCGCGCAATTGCAGTTTTTCGACCGGACCCTCAAAGCCCCCATACTGGCTCGTGCGTTCCAGGCGATAATCGATGTCGACCGAACCAACACGGTCCCATGCTGCAAGCGCGGGTGTGACCAGCGCTGCCGATAGACCGGCCGACACAAGCAGCAATCGAAATGGCATCATAAAATCCTCCCCAAAAGGCGCGGGCCGGCGCGGCGGGGAAAGCTTAGGCGGTTCTCGCGCGAGGCGGGAGGACCGGTGTCTGTCGATTTTCAAAGATTTCGTTCAAGGTTTTGATCAAGCGTGGCCGTGAGGTTGTTTTCAAAAGCTCGGGGTGGGGGCCCGCCGGTACGTTCGTGTGCTGCGCTTCGATTCTTGATTTTTCTGGTACAGCACGGCAATCCCTTATCTGATTATTTCCTGCCAGATCGATTCGGGTTTTGTTTCATACATGGGCTGAGGTGCGACCGCAGCTTATTATAGGCGGATTTGCCCCTTGCGTTGGCCAATATGACGGCGATCGCAAATCGCCGTCTCGTTCCCAGACGGGCGGGCGCTGATCTCGTCGGCGGGGCTGGAACACTGTCGGCATTTTTCGAAACAAGAATGACCTTGCGAATTTTTATTTCAAAAGCAGCCGGGCCTGTGGCAAGCTTTGGCGCAAATGGCGACAGGAGACCGGTTTGAGCGAACCTCCAAAATCCGGCGTTACCATGACGAGTGGTCGCATGCCTTATGAGTTGCCGGATTTTCGCGCACTGTTCGAGAAGTCGCCAGGACTATATCTGATCCTCGATGGGCGTTTCACCATCGTGGCGGCAAGCGATGCTTATTGCGTGGCAACAATGACCGCGCGAGACGACATTGTGGGGCGGGGGTTGTTCGAGGTGTTTCCCGACAATCCCGATGACAGCGGAGCGGACGGGGTGGCCAATTTGCGCACCTCGCTTCTGAACGTCATCAAACTCCGCCGGGCCGACAGGATGGCGGATCAGAAATACGATATCCGCAGGCCGGACGGTGTGTTCGAGGAGCGCTACTGGAGTCCCCTCAATTCCCCGGTGCTGGGGCCGGACGGCTATGTGCGCTGGATCATTCATTCGGTCGAGGATGTGACCGAGCTGGTGAAGGCGCGCGCCGGAGAGGCCCATAGCCGCCAGCGCGCCACCGAACAGGAACACGCGGCAGCGGATCTGCGCCAGTCCAATGGCGAACTGGTGGAGAAGATCGCGCTTCTGCGTGCCTCGTTGAAGCAGCTTTCGAGCCTATAAAAAGTTCCGCGGCATGGCCGCCCCGGCGGGAACCGGACCGGGGGCCAGCCGTTTTACCCTTGCGCGATAGGACAGGGAGTTTTGCAATGAAGTCTATGGTTGCTGGATTGGCGCTTGCTGTGCTCGGTGTGACTGCAGCAGCAGCACAGGTGGGTATTGGCGTGACGATCGGCGAGCCGCACAGAGTGTGGCACCATCATCATCACGTCTATTTATATAATGGCGGGTATTATCCTTATTTCGACCACGGAACGTATTATCGCTATCGCTGGCATGGGAAATATTGGCGCGAGCGTTATCGCTGCAATCGCAGTTGGTGCTATCGCTGAAACAGGAAGGGCTGGAGTTTTCTCCGGCCCTTTTGCCTGTCGGGGATCACGTGCTGCCCAGATAATCCATCTTGCCGATTTGGATGCCATTGTGCCGCAACAGGCCATAGGCCGTCGTCACATGGAAGAAGAAATTTGGTAACGCGAATAAGGTGAGAAAATCCTTGCCGTTGAAGGTCAGCGTGCGCTGCGGGGTCTTCAGTTCGATCGTGCGGCCTTCCGCGCCTTCCAGGCTCTCGGGGCTCACGCTCTTTAGAAAATCGATCGTCTTTTGGATGCGCGCCTGCAATTCGGGGAAGGTGGTCTCGGTGTCGGGAAAGCTTGGCGCGTCGATGCCCGCAAGCCGGGCGGCGGCTCCCTTGGCGGCGTCGCTGGCGATCTGGATCTGACGCGGCAACGCATGCATGTCAGGCGCCAGGCGTGCGTCGAGCAGGGTGGTGAACGGGACATCGTTTTCCTTGGCCTGCGCGACGGCCTTATCCAAAATCTTCGACAGGTTTTGAAGCGAGCGGATCATCGGCGGGACGCAGGCATCATAGACAGAAAAGGACATGGGGGCTCCGTTGAGGTTGGCGGTTGCAAGAAACGACCGGTTTGTCGGGCAATCAAGTGCCGCCCCCGAGATATGGATCGTGCCGGGAACAAAAAAGGGCCGGAGCGAACTCCGGCCCTTTCTTCATTTTCGAATGGGTGGCCGGGTCGCGCTGATGCTGCCCGGCCATTACGGATTTAAAAGTCCATATCGCCCATGCCGCCGCATCCCGCCGCCGCCCGGCATGCCGCCGGCTTCCTTCTTCGGACGGTCGGCGACCATGGCTTCCGTCGTGATCAGCAGGGCGGCGACCGAGCGCCGCGTTCTGCAGCGCGATGCGCACGACCTTGGTCGGGTCGACGATGCCGGCGTCGATGAAGTCGACATATTTCTCGTCTTGCGCGTCGTAGCCGTAGGTGTTCGACTTCTGCTCCAGCAGCTTGCCGACGACGATCGAGGCTTCCTCGCCCGAATTCTCGACGATCTGACGCGGATCGGCGCCTGGATCGCCTTGCGCACGATCGCGATGCCCTGGGTCTGGTCTTCGTTGTCGCCGGTCAAGGCCGTTGAGCGCCTTGGTGGCATAGAGCAGAGCGCGTGCCGCCGCCGGGAACGATGCCTTCCTCGACCGCCGCCTTCGTGGCGTTGAGCGCGTCGTCGACGCGGTCCTTCTTCTCCTTCACTTCGACTTCCGTCGCGCCGCCGACGCGGATCACCGCAACGCCGCCGGCGAGCTTCGCCAGGCGTTCCTGCAGCTTTTCCTTGTCGTAGTCGCGAGGTGGTCTCTTCGATCTGCTGCCTTGATCTGGGCGACGCGGGCCTGGATGTCGGCCTTCTTGCCGGCGCCGTCGATGATGGTGGTGTTGTCCTTGGTGATGCGCACCTTCTTGGCGGTGCCCAGCATGTTGAGCTTCACGTTCTCAAGCTTGATGCCGAGGTCTTCGCTGATGACCTGGCCGCCGGTGACGATGGCGATGTCTTCCAGCATGGCCTTGCGGCGATCGCCGAAGCCCGGCGCCTTCACGGCCGCAACCTTCAGGCCGCCGCGCAGCTTGTTGACCACGAGGGTCGCCAGCGCTTCGCCTTCGACTTCCTCGGCGATGATCAGGAGCGGACGGCCGCCCTGCACCACCGCTTCGAGGATCGGCAGCATCGGCTGCAAGCGAGGAGAGCTTCTTCTCGTGGATGAGGATGAACGGCTCGTCGAGTTCGGCCACCATCTTCTCGGCATTGGTGATGAAATAGGGCGAGATGTAGCCGCGGTCGAACTGCATGCCTTCGACGACGTCCAGTTCGGTGTCCAGGCTCTTGGCTTCTTCGACCGTGATCACGCCTTCATTGCCGACCTTCGCCATCGCCTTGGCGATCATCTTGCCGACTTCGCTTGTCGCCGTTCGCGGAGATCGTGCCGACCTGGCCGATCTCCTCGTTCGACTTCACCTTCTTGGAGCGCTTCTTGAGATCGGCGACGACGGCTTCCACCGCCTTCTCGATGCCGCGCTTCAGGTCCATCGGGTTCATGCCGGCCGCAACCGACTTGGAGCCTTCGCGCACGATGGCGCTGGGCCAGCACGGTGGCGGTGGTGGTGCCGTCGCCGGCCGCGTCGTTGGTCTTGGAGGCGACTTCGCGCACCATCTGCGCGCCCATGTTCTCGAACTTGTCGGCGAGTTCGATTTCCTTGGCCACGGTCACGCCGTCCTTGGTCGTGCGCGGAGCGCCGAAGCTCTTGTCGATCACGACGTTGCGGCCCTTGGGACCCAGCGTCACCTGCACGGCGTCGGCGAGAATGTCGACGCCGCGCAGCAGTCTTCTCGCGGGCATCGGCGCCGAATTTCACGTCTTTGGCTGCCATGTTCTGTTTCTCCTGAATTCTGTGTACGGATATTCCGTGTACGTGATTAAGCGGCCTTCTTCGAAGGGCTCTTGCGGCCTTCGAGCATGCCCATGATGTCGCACTCCTTCATGATCAGGAGTTCCTCGCCATCGATCTTCACTTCGGTGCCGGACCATTTGCCGAACAGCACGAAGTCGCCGGCCTTCACTTCCGGGGACGACGCGCTTGCCGTTCTCGTCGAGCGCGCCGGGGCCGACGGAGATGACTTCGCCTTCCTGCGGCTTCTCCTGGACGGTGTCGGGAATGATGATGCCGCCGGGGGTCTTCTGATCTTCCTTGACGCGGCGGACGACCACGCGGTCGCCAAGCGGACGGAATTTCATGGGGGTGCTTCTCCTCAAAAGTTTAAAACTACCAAGTACTTGTGGGGTCCCAGCCCGATTGGGGCCAGATGTGGCAGCACTCTCTTTGTGGGAGTGCCAGCCGTTGCCGGGTATCTAGGGTGAGCCACCCTGAGCGTCAAGGGCATAGCGCGTATTGATGACGCTCGATTGACGGTTGGACGAAGGATATGACGTTATTGGGTGATCGTTCAAAAATAAGTGGCAATGGCCAGACCCAGAGAGTTCGACCGCCAGGCGGTGCTGGCAGCGGCGATGCGCTGTTTCCAGGCCCGCGGCTACAAAGCAACCTCCATGCGTGATCTGCAGGTCGCCACCGGGCTTAAGCCCGGCAGCCTGTACAATGGATTCGGCGATAAGGACGCGATCTTTCAGACGGTCCTTGACCACTACGTTGAGGTCGTCGTCGCAGCACGCATCGCCCATCATTTGAGAGGGAAGTCGCCGGTCGAAGAATTGCGTGCGCTGTTTGGTTCAATACTGAACGAACCGGACGCCACGACATGGGGCTGTCTGCTCACTAATACCGCGGTCGAAGCAGCCGTCCTCAACCCGGCGATATCAAAAAAGGTGCGCGGGGGCTTTGCGCTACTTGAGGATGGGTTTGCCAGACAATGCGCGTTGGCAAAGACGATGGGATTGCTTGCGGGCCGCACCGATACGCGCCGTACGGCGCTGCAGCTGCTCCATGCCTATCAGGGTTTGCTCGTGCTCGTGCGTTTCGGCCGGGCGCCCGAAGACCTGATGTTGCTGATTGACGATGTGCTGGATGGATTGTTTAAAGAAGACGGTAAATAAGAGAGAATTTGTGGCAGCGTTATTCGCACATCGATGGGCGCAGGCATGCGGCGCGGTGCCAATCATTGTTTTGTGATCTGTTCGGTCAGGGCCCATCATGACCACAGCGTGGCACGACGGACGCAAATCGACAGGCAAGGCTCTGTGCTGGCGCCCTGCGTCAGGGTTGCCTCACTGACAGCCCCGGGAAATTCGTCAACACGGCCTTCTTTGAGGGGTGTCGAGAATTTGTTGCGGTGATGTTGTGTTCGCGTTTACCCCGCGTTAGAGCGCAAGGCAGAATGGCATCAGCGAGAACACATGACATCTGGCGATATTCCCGAAGGTTTCGATCCTCTCCATCTGGGGGCGTGGGGCTTCATCCCGGTCAACGGACCGCTCTACGGCAAGCGCGATGGCGGCTATTTTTTGCTGGGCTTCCGGGTCGAGGAGCGACACTGCAACCCGGCCCGGATCTGCCACGGCGGGATGCTGATGACGTTTGCCGACATGCAATTGCCGTTCGGCGTAAGGCTGCAGACCAATGTCGATCCTGGGTTTCTACCGACCGTGAGTTTGAGCGCGGAGTTCATGGCGCCCGCACCGCTGGGATCATGGATCGAGGGACGCACCGAAGTTTTAAAGACAACGCGCAATCTGGCGTTCGCACAATGTCTTGTGACTGCGGATGGTTCGCCGGTGCTGCGTGCGAGCGGTATTTTCAAAGTGGCATCGACCAAGGGCGACATCGCGCCGCTCGGGCGCATTCTGGGCGGCGATATGGCGGTGTAGAACTTTTCTGTTCCTCTGTCGTCGATGCCTCCCTTATGCACCTTCGCCAAAGCTGCAGTGGACAAGGCGAATGCACAAAACCCGCCGACGCCTTGATGCGGGCGGGCGCGGGGGCCCCCATTTTTAAAGAAAATAGATCCCCGACCGCGCCTTTGGCGCGGCGGGGGGTGACGTAATTATTTGATCGTTTATTATTCCGCCAACTCGGAGCAGGACATGACGGATTTCGAGGGCTTTCCCAAAGATTTCTTTGCTTTCTTCCGCGACCTGAAGGCGCACAATGAGCGTGTATGGTTCGAGGACAACAAGCAGCGCTTCCGCGATAGCGTGCAGGCGCCGATGAGCGCGTTCATTGAAGCGATGGCGCCAGAATTGAAGAAGATCTCCAAGCATTTCGTCGCCGATCCCAGACCCCATGGCGGCTCGATGTTCCGCATTTATCGCGATGTACGATTCGCCAGAGACAAACGTCCGTACAAGGAGCATGCCGCCTGCCATTTCCGCCACGTCACGGCGAAGGATGCACATGCGCCGGGGTTCTACATGCATTTCGCGCCGGACAGGCTTCTGTTGGGCGGCGGGTCATGGATGCCGCCTTCGGATGCGCTGGCCCATATTCGCGCCGCGATCGCGACAAAGCCCGCAGCATGGACGAAGATCAAACAGGACAAGGCGTTTGCGCGAACCTTCGACGCCATCCAAGGCGATGCACTGTCGCGGCCTCCGCGCGGGATCGCGCCAATCACCCGCAAATCGAGGATTTGAAGAAGAAAAGCTTCTTCGCGCTGAAGACGGCGGACACCAAAGCCTGCCAGCATCCCAGCTTTGTCGGCGCGGTCTCGAACACATTCAAGGCCGTGAGCCCCTTAATGAAGTTCCTCTGCACCGCATTGGCATTGCCGTATTAAATTCTGGCAAATGGCCTATGTCTGCGAAATTTGCTAAAGGTGATTTGCAATCTAGATCTGTCTGGGGGCTTGGATGTGGAGATGGGTTCTGGGGGTCGGCACGATTGCGCTCGTCGCGACGCCTGCCTATGCGCAATTGAGCGATGATTGGAGCGGACCCTATGTTGGGCTGCTCGGCGGCCTTGATTGGAGTTCGGCCAAGGGCGACTACACCGGCACGACGACCGGTGGCAGTGGCGGTGAAGGAGGCGAGAGCGGTCCACCGCCAGCGGTGCATTACGATTTTGACGCGCACGATACGAGCCTTTCGTTCGGTGGTACGGCAGGATTCAATTTCCAGTTTGGGCCGGTGGTGCTGGGCCCCGAAGGCGATTTCATGTTCGTGACGGACAATGGTGCGCGGGTGAACGATCCCGGCGGGTCGGGGAACTACGATCACATCGACAACCAGTGGCTTGCACATTTGCGCGGGCGCGTGGGGTTGGATCTTGGCGGGGTTCTTGCCTATGTCGCTGGCGGCGGCGCGTTTGCGAATATCGAGGCGCAGCATTTTTCGCCGGACAACGGTGGCACGCTCTACAGCGATACGGGCACGCGCAGCGGCCTGAGCATTGGCGTCGGCGTGGAAGGCAATCTGGGTCAGGGCTGGGGCTGGCGCATCGAATATCTACGCGACCATATCGGATCGCATGACTACAATTTCGTGCCGACCGTGCACTATTCGGATTCCGATTTCTCCGCCAACAGCATCCGCATCGGGATCATTTGGCGGCCTTAGAGCCGTTTGGATCGAGGCTACACATCGCGCGCCCCAACAATCCGCTCGCCGGGATGATGTCGCCTATGCGGGACAATGGTCTTAGGTGTTCTGTAAGAGGGCCGCGACGTCATTTGGATGGGCGCGGGCCTCCATTGCGGGCAACGGCAAATATGTTTGTTTTGTGCGGCTGGCCGTCACGGCGTCTGGGGTGCTTCACTTCAATCCAAGATCTTCCTAACGTTTGAACGCCACGCGCCAGATGGAATCTCCGGTGTCGTCTGCAACCAACAGCGCACCATCGGGTGCCACCGCGACCCCGACGGGGCGGCCATAGGCCGAACCCTGTTGGGGCATAAAGCCGGTGAGGAAATCTTGTGGCGGGCCGGACGGCATTCCGTTCTTGAACGGGACGTAGACGACTTTGTAGCCGACATAAGGCGAACGGTTCCACGAGCCGTGTTCGCCGATGAAAGCGCCGCCGCGATAAGCGGGTGGAAATGCGTTCGCCGTGTAGAAGGCCAATCCCAAGGCAGCGACATGGGCGCCGAGTGCGTAGTCGGGTGCTTTGGCCTTGGCGACGAGATCAGGGCGTTGCGGCTTGACGCGGTCGTCGATGTGCTTGCCCCAATAGGAATAGGGCCAGCCGTAGAAATCGCCGTCGCGCACGCGGGTCAGGAAATCAGGGACCAGGTCGTCGCCCATAAAATCGCGTTCGTTGGAGACGGTCCACAACTGTCCGGTTTGGGGCTCGTAACCAAGGCCGTTGGGGTTGCGGATGCCCGACGCGAGGATGCGCAAGCCCGTGCCATCTGGATTGATTTCCAAGATGTCGGCGCGACGCTTTTCGTTGTCTGCGCCGTGTTCGCCGGCATTGCTGCCCGAGCCGACGGTGATGTAAATCTTTCTTCCGTCAGCGCTGGCGAACAGATTGCGCGTCCAGTGGTTGTTGTAGCCCCCGACGGGCAGATCGAGAATCTTTTTGCCCTTGGCCGCGATGTGGGTGTCGCCGTTGTGATAGGGGTAGACGCGCACGCTGCCGGTGTCGGCGATGTAGAGCTTGCCGTTCAACAGCAACATGCCGAAGGGGCGATCGAAATTGTCAGCCAGGAAGGTTGTGGTGCGGTCGACGACGCCGTCATGGTTTGAAGCGCGTAGCAGCGTGATGCGGTTGGGACTTTCGGTGATGACGTTGGTATTGCGCTCCAGGAAATAATGAATGCGATCTTCCATTGATTGGGGTGGCGTGCGGATAGTGCTTGCTTGTGCGACTAGCACATCGCCGTTCGCCAACACGTAAATCCAGCGCGGGTGTGGCAGGGCAGCGTAGCGCGTAACGATAAAACCCGGCGGTGCGTGTGGGGTTTGACCTTGGGGCCAGGATTTGTGGCTCGCAAAATGCAGAGATGGGAAGATGCTCGTGTCTGGCAGCGGTAACGCAGGGTGCGGCCCGGTGCTGGTGACCGGCGTGGTACCCGTTCCGGCGCCGCCTGCAAGCACTGCCAGGGCGATCAGCGCTGTGGCACGGATGAGATTGGTGCTCGTTTTCATTGTTTTTCGATCTTTTTCTGGTGGCAATTTTCTGTGACATTAGCGCGGTGAGCCAGACGCCGACAGAGGCTGAACGTCAAGCGCTTGGGGCGCAGCGGCCCCATCCGCGCTGGCGGATCGTGCGCGACGTCGTGGTGCTGCAGCTCAAATTGTTGGTCGGCAATATTCACAATTTCCTCCTGATGCCGGTGTGCCTGTTTGCCGGCGCGATCGACATCCTGTTCAAAAATCGGCGCGACGAAGCGCTGCTCTATAAAACGCTCGCCTGGGCGCGGCATTTCGAAGAGCGAATCGGGCTTTATAGCGCGCTGCACGAAGATCCGCACAACCCGCCGGAGAAATACAGCATCGACGCGGTGATTGCGCGCGTGGAAGACGCGATCAGGCAGGATTATGAAAAGGGTGGAACGGCGGCGAGCATCAAAGCTGCCGCCGACAAGGCGATGGACCAGATGGCAAGGCATGCCGAGAAGATCCGTACACGGATCAGGCCGGATTCGCCGTGACGATCGCTGCTCCCTGTGAGCAGGTGAATTAAGACGCGGCAATGCTCATTGTGTCGATGGAGAAGCTGCCATCGGGCTCGATGGCGAAATGGTTCACCACGTCTTCGCTCATGTCTTTCTGCAAGGCGCGGATCGCTGTTGCGTAGACGGGCGCGGTTTGCATCCGCGCGACCCAGGTGGCGAAATCCAGGCGTATCCGGCGAAGGGTCGGTTGTGCGGGCGAAAAGCCTGCGTCGTGGAGCATTTGTGTCCATTGGCTGGCGGAATAATCGCGCACATGGCTGGGGTCGCGCAGCATTTCGACGGTTTGCAGATAGGTATCGAGCAGTGGATGGTTGGGTGCCACCACGTCCATGAACATCGCGCGGCCGCCAGATTTCAGAACGCGGCGGGCTTCGCGCAAGCCTGCATGGATATCGTGCCAGTGATGGGCGCTGTAGCGGGTGGCGACGAAATCGAAGCAAGCGTCGTCGAAGGGCAGTTTTTCTGCAGCACCGCGTTGTGTTTTGAGGTTCGCCAGTTTGCGGCTCGCAGCCTGCTGTGCGACGGCCGCGAGCATTTCCTGCGACAGGTCGTAGGCGATGATTTCGCCGACATGAGGGGCAAGCGCGAAGCTCACATGTCCGCCGCCGCAGCCAAGGTCGAGGGCGCGGGCGAATTTGTTTTGCTCGGCGATGTTTGCAAGTTCTATCAAGTCTTCGCCGTGCGCGTGCACAGCGCTCTGCACATAGGCTGCAGCGCGGGGACTGAATTGCTTGGTGACCAGATCGTAGACGGAGTTGTTCATCAATTTTCCAGGTAGGATTCCAAGACGTTGACGGTGTTTTCCGCCAATGCCTCGAGATTGTAGCCGCCTTCGAAAACAAAGAGTGTGGGTTTTCCAAGCGTTTTGAGCAGGGCGCCCATGCGCTTGTAATCTTCGGTCTTCAGCTTGAAGCCGCTGATAGGATCGCCGTCGAACGTGTCCAGTCCGAGTGAGACGAGCACGATATCGGGGCCGAAATCTTTCACGCGCGCAACGGCCGTTCGAAGCGCCTCAGCATAGGCGAACCACTCGGTCTTGCGCGGGAGCGGCATGTTAACATTGGCGTCTTCGCCTGCGCCTTCGCCACGTTCATCGGCGAATCCCAGGAAGTGCGGATAAGCAAAAGACGGATCGGCGTGGATCGAGACGAACAATACGTCGGGACGATTGTAGAAGATCGCCTGCGTGCCGTTGCCGTGGTGATAGTCGACGTCGAGGATAGCGGGGCGCAATCCCTGATCAACGAACCATTGGGCGGCAATGGCCACATTGTTGAGATAGCAATAGCCGCCATAGAGATCGGCGCTGGCGTGATGACCCGGCGGGCGCGAAAGCGCAAACGCAGAGCGCTCGCTTTGATGGATGGCGCGCGCGGCAGAGAGCGTGACGTTGGTGGCGTTGCGGGCGGCTTGCCAAGTGCCTTTCAAGATCGGTGTGGCAGTGTCGAAGGTGTAGGAGCCCAACCGCGCTTCGATGTCGCCTCGCAATTGGCGGCGCAAGCCCCCTGCGGGCCAGGCCGAGGGCACCGCAGCGGCGGCGCGATCGCCGTAGCGTTTGACCCATTCGTCATGGGCTTCGCAGAGAAAGGCGATGAAATCGGCGTCATGGACACGCACCAAGGGGGCGTTGCCGAATTCCGCGGGTGGCAGGATGGGGCCGAGTTTGCGCTCTTCGATGCGCACACGCACACGTTCGGCGCGCTCGGGGATTTCGACGGCCGGTGTCAGCCGGCCGGCTTCGAACTCCTCCTGCGGCGCGTGGGCGAAATGCGCGGGCGAATAGTAAGTCTGCAAATCTTCATATCCATCGACGTGTCCGTGCACGATAGGCTGCGTAATCCGGGCCGTGAAGGCGTTCAAGGAACTCTTCTTCGAGACGTATCTGTGCTGAAATGGCAACCGCCGCGATGGCAAGTAGCGAAAGCGTGGCCGCGTTGGGCACCGCCAGGAAGATGCCCGCGACGACGGCGAACATGCCGAGATAGATCGGATTGCGGGAAAAGCGGTGCAGGCCCGTGGTGACGAGCGCAGTATGGTGGTCGCGATCGATGCCCACACGCCACGACAGGCCCATATTCAACTGCGCCGCAACGACGAGAAGGGTCCCCGGGATCATCAGGGCCAGGCCCAATTTCGCAGTCACCGGCGAGATCAGCCAGGTCAGCGGGCCGAGATACGCGCTCAGCGCCGGCGCGGCCGCATAGGCGATGCAGAACGCAGCGCCCAGCAGAATCGATATTTTGAAGACGTTGCCGAGATAGCCGTGGGCGTCATCGCCAGAGGCAAGCACGAAGACCTTCACCCCTTGGCGGGATAGGCCCAGCGCGATGGAGGCGGTCGAAAGGCCCATAAGGGCAAGGGCGGCTAACGGCGCCCAGACAGGAATGAACGGCTCGGTCATGGCAACCAAATTTGTTATTGCGACTTATTATCAATTATGCCGCATTCAGGAGGATTGCACCAGTGGCAATTGCCCCTGCCGCCAGCCAGCGGCGAAGGGTCATCGGCTCGCCCAGGAAATGCAGGGCAAGCCCGGTACCGAAGAGGACGCTGGTTTCGCGCAAGGCAGCAAGCTGTGCGGTGGCGCCGAAGCGGTAGGCAAGCATGGCGCAGCCGTAGGTTGTGATGGAAAGCAGGCCCAGTACGATGCCAAGCCTCCATTGCCGTCGCGCTTCGATCACCACGGCGCGGCCACGGATGCCGGGGGCGGTGATGAGCACGCACAAACCGTGGGCGACGAAGAACCACAGAACATAAGTCAACGGGTAGGCCACCGCGCGCACGCCCGAGGCGTCGATCAGCGTGTAGCAACCGATCGTGAGGCCGGTGGCAAGCGCGAACGACAGACCTGTTGCGGCGCCTTCACTGGCGCGATGCGAAAGGCCGATGGTGATGACACCGGCGCAGACCAAAACGATGCCGATCAGTTCGATGGGCGATGAATGTTCGTGCAGCAGAAAGATGGCGCCCAGCGCGGTGAAGAGCGGGCCCGTACCGCGCGCGACGGGATATACGGCGGAGAACGCGGCACTTTCATAGGATTTCACGAGGAAGAGTTCGTAGACGGCATGCACCATCGCGGTGCCGGCAAGAAACCACAACACGCGGCCGTGTGGCAGCGGCACGAAGAACAAGGCGGGTGCCACAATAACCGCGGAAAACACGCCGATCAGCAGGCGCATCGCATATTTGTTGTCGGCACGTTTGGTTAGAATGTTAACGACGGCGTGGACGACGGCGGAGAGCAGGATCAGCGCGAGGGCGAGCATGTGGCTTGAACTTAGCGTGGTCTTGGGGGAGGGTCGAACTGTGTTTTCCTCAAGGTAGAGGTGCGAGGCAAAGCGATGGCGCAGGCGCGCATCCTCCTGCTCCGCTTCGCGCTTCCCCAAAGCTCAGGAGAAAATAGGAGGATCCGATGGCCTATCTCAATTGCGATCTTGTCGGTGTGCCGGGCGGACGGGCACGGTTGCAAACCCCGGCGCTCATGGTCGATCTTGATGTTCTGGAACGCAATATCGCCAAGATGGCGCAACATGCCAAGAGCCGCAATGTAGCGCTTCGGCCGCATGCGAAAACTCACAAGAGCGTGGAGATTGCCAAACGGCAAGTGGCAGCGGGGGCGCTTGGAATTTGTTGCGCAAAATTGGGCGAGGCAGAGGTGTTGGCGGCGGGTGGGATTGACTCGATTCTTTTGACGTCGCCTGTCGTCACCGATGCTGGGATTGCGCGAGTGATGGCGCTCAACCGGCGCCTAGGGGAATTGATCGTCACCTGCGACAACGCGCAGATCGCCCAACAGCTTGACGATGCCGCCAAGGCGCATGCGAAGCGGTTGAAAGTTTTCGTTGACATCGACCCCGGTTTGGGGCGCACGGGCATTCGTCCAACAGAGGGCGCAGTCGCACTGGTAGAGCAGATTGCAAGTGCAGATGGTTTGGAATTTGGCGGGCTACAATGTTACGCGGGACAGGTCCAGCACATGGAATCACCAAATGAGCGACGCGCGCGGTCGCTGGAAGCGATGAAAGAACTAGGTGAATTGTGCGATGCGTTGCGGGCTAGGGGGATCGCGCCAAAGACGCTTTCCGGTGGCGGAACCGGGACGTTCGACATTGATCCCGATGCGAATGTGCTGACGGAATTGCAGGTCGGTTCCTATGTCTTCATGGATCGTCAGTACAATGATGTTTGGGAAAAGTCGGGCGGCAAAGCGCCGTTCGAGGTTTCGCTGAGCGTGCAGACGACGGTGGTGAGCGCCAATCGCGATGGCCTTGCTACCACCGATGCGGGGCTAAAGGCGTTTGCAACCGACGCCGATGCGCCGAAGATTCTGTCTGGCGCGCCAGACGGGGCAAATTATTTTTTCTTCGGCGACGAGCAGGGCGGGGTGTTTTACCCGCCAGGCGGGCGCAAATTGCGGCCGAAAGATGTTCTGGCCTGCGTGGTACCGCACTGCGATCCCACGGTTAATCTCTATGATTGCTACCATGCGATGCGCGGCGACATATTGGAGGCGATCTGGCCGGTGGACGGACGTGGACGTTCCGCCTAGAAGCCGGTTCCCCGGAACGATGGAATTCTAAAAGCGTTGTTCATGCTGGGTTCAGCCGCCTTTTGCGACATTCGCAATCGGAAGTCAGGGCTCAGAGTTCGGAGAGTAGCTATGAACAAATTTGCCAAGATCGTGCTGGGCGCCACCATGGCGGCGGGTGCTGCGACGCTTGCGGTCCAACCGGCCGCTGCTGCGCACATAAGCGTCGGTATCGGACTAGGATTTCCGGGATATTATCCTGGCTATTATTACGGGCCGCCGGGCGGGCGCTACTATCGCTACTGCGATTACTACAGCCCGTATTATGATCCTTACTACTGCAATGGTGCCTATTACGGCGGCTATTACGGTCCGGATTATTATGGCTCACCGTTCTTCGGCGACGTGGTCTTCTTCGACGGCGGCTGGTGGCACGGACCGTTCCGCACCCGTAACTGGCACGGCGGTCGCTGGTTCTGGGTGAATGGCGGGTGGCATCGCAACGAATGGCACGGCGGCAATTTTCCGCAGAGTATAACCTTTCGCAACGGCGGCTCGTTCAGCAACGGACATTTCAGCGGCTTCCGCGGCGCGGATCGGCTGCGCGCGCCCGGCAGTGTGCGCGCGAATGTGCGCGGCGGCGGCGTGAACACACGCGCGCAGTTCAATACGCAGCGTTCCGGCGCGACGCATTCGGCCGGCGCCTTTCATGGCAACAACGCTGGCCACGGTGGTGGCGGGGACCATCACGAGGGTCACTGAACACAAACCGCGAGCCTGGCGTTAGGTATCGCGGTTTGCAAAGCGGCTTCGGCGTTCGCGCCGGGGCCGCTTTCTTTTTGGAGCGTCCTGACCACACACTCGTCCCGATGTGATGTGGGATATTTTGTCTCTTCGCCTTTTTTTTGAACGAATGGGTTCATCATCAGTTCAGGGGCGAACTGTCATTCTCGAAACGATGATGGGGCTACAGGAAAGGGATTTTTATGAGGAATGTTTTCAAAGCGTTGATTGGCGCAACTGCGTTGGCAGGCGCTGCAACGATTGCGTCCGGCCCTGCAATGGCGGACGGATTTAGGCTCTCCATCGGGCCGGGAGGCGGCATTTCGTTTTCCGTCAACACGGGAGGCTATTGCGACCGGTGGGGCTGCCCGCGCGACTATTGGGGTTATCCGGTGTTCTACGGTCCCGTCTATTATGGCGGTTCGTGGTATCAGGGGCCGCTCTACTATCGCTACTCCGGCGGCAGCTATTGGTATTGGGTCCATGATGGCTGGCGTCGCGATGAATGGCGTGGACCGCGTCCGGACTGGGCGCGCAATTATCGCTATGGGCCGGCGTTGAGCCTGGACTATTATCGCAGCCATGGGTTTCACGTACGTGATGATGATTGGAATCGTTATCGCGTGTGGAGCCTCACCCACAATTGGGATCGCGACCATCGCGATTGGGGTCGTGGCAACGACTGGACTCACAATGGCGGTGACCATCGCTTTGGCGGTAGCAACGATCATCAAGTTGGTTTCGATCGCAACCGTGCCAATCAGCGTGATATCCACCCAGCTTATAACGAACTGAGAGGCGACCATCAGGGGTTGCACAACGATGTGCAGCCGCGCGCCGGCCACCCGCAAACACATCCCGATCAGCGCGCTTTGCAACACGACCGCCAAGAATTGCACCAAGACCGTCAGGTGAAGCACGACGACCGGCAGGGTGTGAAGAAGGATCAGGGTCACGGCAACCACGACCGACACGATGATCATTAGCCAGCAAAGCTAGCCAGACCCCGGCCTTGTGCCGGGGTCTTTTCTTTTAGGGAAACAGGCGTTTGTGAAATCTTCTGTGTCTGAACGGTAAGTGGGCGCAAGCCAATGCGCGTTGACTGAATGTCGCAAACCCTGCTTGACGCGCTCATTGGGCCGGGCGATGTGAGCGGGCCGAAACCAGCGAGGCCGTCATGCGCATCGGTGTGCCGAAGGAAATCAAGAAGCACGAATATCGCGTGGGCATGACGCCCTCCGCCGTGCGCGAACTGACCTCGCGCGGCCATGAAGTATTCGTCGAGACGCAGGCCGGTGAAGCCATCAGGGCTGCATGATGAGATGTATTTCCGTGTGGGCGCGAAGATCCTTCCGAATGCCGACGAGGTGTTTGCCACAGCCGGCATGATTGTGAAGGTGAAGGAGCCGCAACCAGTCGAAATCAAGCGGCTGCGTCCTGGGCAGACGTTGTTCACCTATCTGCATCTGGCGCCCGATGCAGAGCAGACCAAGGGCTTGCTCGACAGCGGTGTGATCGGGATTGCCTATGAAACGGTGACCGATGGGCGCGGCGGATTGCCGTTGCTGGCGCCGATGAGCGAAGTCGCCGGGCGCATGTCGATCCAGGCCGGCGCGCATTCGCTGGAGATCGCGCAAGGCGGCCGGGGAATGCTGCTCGGTGGCGTGCCGGGTGTGCCAGCGGCGAAGGTTGTGATTCTCGGCGGTGGCGTGGTCGGTACCAATGCGGCGCGCATGGCGATGGGGCTGGAAGCCCACGTCACCGTTCTCGATGTTTCGTTGCACCGGCTTTACGAACTCGACCTGCAGTTCGGCGCAATGCTGAACACGATTTATTCGACCATCGATTCGATCGAGGAACATGTGACCGGTGCCGATCTTGTGATCGGCGGCGTGCTGCTGCCGGGGGCTGCCGCGCCCAAGCTCATCACCGAAGAGATGGTAAAGCACATGAAGAAGGGCTCGGTGATCGTCGATGTGGCGATCGACCAGGGCGGCTGTGCGCAGACCTCGCATCCCACGACGCACGACAATCCCACCTATCGCGTGCACGATGTCGTGCATTACTGCGTGGCGAACATGCCAGGTGGGGTTGCCCGCACTTCGACGTTCGCGCTCAACAATGCGACGTTGCCCTTCACCATCGCGCTGGCCGAGAAGGGCCCGGAAGCCGCGATGAAGGCCAATCCGCATCTGCGGCCGGGCTCAATGTCTACAAAGGCTCGCTGACCTATAAGGCCGTCGCTGATGCCCAGAAGCGGCCATTCGTAAGCGCCGAACAGGTGGTGGGAAGCTAAGAGACGGCGCGGGGAAAATGTCGCGATATGGCTTTCGCCCATGTGGTCGTCGTACCAGATCGCCCACACCTCGCGTGGCAATGGCTGCCGACACGCAGAACAGGTGCCGCGCCGCAAATAGTGATCAAAAAACGTTTGAGCGCGCAGCCAGGCTGGCGCTGCGCACGGGATGATCCACGCACGCCCATCCTTGGCTGTGATGGGATGATGATTACGACAATGCGCCGCCGTCGATGACGATGGTTTGGCCGGTCATGAAGGCGCCGGCTTTTGAGGCGAGGAAGACGGCGGCACCGGCGATTTCGTCGGGCTCGCCGATGCGGCGTAGCGGAGCGCCGGCGGTGGAGCGCTTGTAGGTTTCGGGATTCTCCCATAGGGCGCGGGCGAAATCGGTTTTGATGAGGCCCGGTGCGATACAGTTGGCGCGGATGTTGAGCGGGCCGTATTCGACCGCGAGATTGCGGGCGAGCTGCATGTCAGCAGCTTTGGAAATGCAATACGCGCCGATCACCGGGGAACCGCGCAGGCCGCCGATAGACGACACGATCACGATGGCCCCGTCTTTGCGCTCCACCATTTCGGGCAGGACCATCTGGCAGAGCCAATGGTTGGAACGCACATTCGCCCCCATGATCTTGTCGAAGGCGTCGTCGGGCATGTCCGACATCGGGCCGTAATAGGGATTGAGGGCCGCATTGCAGATCAGGACGTCGATCTTGCCAAAGGTCTTGCGGGTGGTATCGACGAGGGCCTGTAATTGTTCCTTGTAATTGATGTTGCACGGGATGGGGGCGGCGACCTGTTTGGCCCTGCCGTATTTGGAATTGATGTCGGCGGCGACCTTTTGGCAGGCGTCGGCCTTGCGGCTGGACACCACCACATTGGCGCCGTGCTCGGCCAAGCGGTGGACGATGGCTTCTCCGATGCCTTTGGTGGAGCCGGTGACGAGGCAGGTTTTTCCGGTCAGATCGAACAGGTTCATGGGGTTCCTCCGCAATTTTTAGAAATGGCTGTGATGGTCTTTTAACAGGCGCGCCACGTTCAGAAACAGCCATCTTTGCCAGGCCACGTCCGCAAGGGTGGTCAAAATGGGCTGGGCCCAGTCAGCGACGAAATTTCCGTGCGTAGGCCAATTCTTCGTATCGTCATTGCGGCGCTTCTGTTTGCGCTGCCAGGCGCGCTGATCCCAGCGCGGGCGACCCCAAAAGCCTGCAACGCTACCAAGGACGCGGTGGTCGGTGGTGCGCGCGCTGCACAGGGATCGGGGCGCTGGCCCGGATGTGTGGATCCAGAAACGTACCGGTGGGCGCGATGGCCAGCAGGCGCGCAGCCGGGCTGATCTGCCAGCACGAGGGAGCACTGCGAGACGGCTTTCGTCATCGGCTGGAGCGCCAGTGCTATGGCGTGCAGATCAAGCGCGAGGGGCAAGGAAATCGACATCCACATGCAAAGCGAGGTTCTGTTTGATAGCGCCTCGGCCTACATGCCGCCCGAAACGCCGGACAGTCGTGCGGGACGGCCCTCATGCTGATCAAGGTCCACGGCTATATCGTTGTGGGACGCGATGCCAAAGCGAACATGGAACTTTTTCAGCGCCGGGGCGAAACCGCGGCCGAGCTGCTGGTCGATGGCGGCATCAAGGCCAACGGGATTGCACCGCGCGGGCTTTGGCAAGACCCATCTTGCGATAGGAACGCCGGACAATGTCAGCGCGTTCAAAACCCGGCCGGTTGTGTTAAGACTCAATTCGCAGACCTCGTAAGCGAGGCGTAGCGGAGGCTGGCTTGGCTCTGCCAACGCCGTTTATATCCAAAATCGGATCGGCAGGACCTGCTTGGCGGCGGTGGTTTCTTGTTTAATATCGCCGCCTTCGCGCCCGCGATTTGGGGGATTATTGTTGGCTGCCAATCGCCTTACGTTGCTATTTGGAGTTCCCGTTTTCCTGCTTCTTTGCGTCGTCGCCGTGATTGGCTATCGGCTGGCGGTCAACGAACGCGAGCAGCAGGGCTGGGTCGTTCACACCTATGAGGTGATGGACGAGGCGCGCGCGATCATGTCAGCGGTGCAGGATACCGAGACCGGACAGCGCGGCTATCTGCTGACGCACCGCGAGGGCTTTCTGAAGCCCTATCACGATGGACGGGCCGCATTCGATCGGCATATCGCACGGTTCGAGGCGCTGACCGCCGACAATCCGGCCGAACAGGCACGTGCGCGCCGGCTCACGCAGCTTGCCCAAGGCCGCATCGACGTTCTGGAAAAGGGCATGGCGCTAGCGCCGTCAGTGGCGCCGGCCTCCGCCGAAATGGTGGATTCGCTCGATAGCGGCAGGGGCAAGATGGACGCGATTCGCGATCTGGTGTCCGGCGCGCTGGGCGAAGAACAGAAGCTTGCCGACGAACGGCGGCAGGCCCAACGGCGCTACGAAAATCAAATGGTCGCCACGGCGATTGCGGGATCGGCGTTGGCGCTGCTCATTTTGGTGACGGCTTTGCTTGTGCTTATGCGCAACAACCGTGAGCTGGCCCAGAGCGAAGGCCGCCGCGCGCGCCAGGCCGATGTTCTGCAAGCGACCCTCGATACCATCCGCGACGGTGTGGCGGTGTTCGATGCCCAGGGCGTTTTGCGCGCCTACAACGAGAATTTCGTCTCGCTGCTGAGCCTGCCCCGTGCTTTGACGCAGTCCCAAGCCACGCTTTCGATGTTTGAAGACGCGGCCCGCAAAGCGGGCAATCCGGTGTTCGATAAGCTTGCTACGATCACCGAAATGCAACCTGGCCATTACGATCAATTGAACCTGGGCGACCGCGTGCTGGATATCTATCGCAATCCGGTTCCCTCGGGCGGGGTGCTGTTTGCGGCAGAGGATGTGACAGCGCGCGTGCGTGCGGAAGCAACACTCAGACAGGCACAGAAGATGGAAGCCATCGGCCATCTGACCGGTGGCGTGGCGCATGATTTCAACAACCTTTTGCAGATCGTCAGTGCCAATCTCGATCTTGTCTCGAACGAAGTGCGCGGCATGCCCAAGGCTTCGGAGCGACTTCAGAACGCGATATCGGCGGTGCATCGTGGCTCGCGTTTGACAGGTCAGCTGCTTGCCTTTGCGCGCCGTCAGACATTGGCGCCGCGTTCGATCAATATTGGTCGTCTTGTCCAAGACATGACCGACATGGTGCGCCGCACGCTTGGCGAACGCATCCATGTGGAATCTGTCGTTGCGGGCGGATTGTGGAACACGTTGATCGATTCCAATCAGGTCGAAAATGCGGTTCTCAATCTTGCGATCAACGCGCGCGACGCGATGTCGGATGGCGGCAATCTGACCATCGAGGTGGCCAACGCCTTCCTCGACGACGCCTATGCTGCGGCGCATGAAGAGGTGACGGCGGGCCAATATGTAATGCTCGCGGTGAGCGACACCGGGACAGGTATTCCGCGCGAGTCTATGGCGCGGGTGTTCGAACCGTTCTTCACCACCAAGCCGGAAGGGCAGGGCACAGGACTTGGTCTCAGTCAGGTGTATGGCTTTGTCAAACAATCAGGCGGTCACATCAAGATTTACAGCGAAGTTGGACAAGGCACGACGGTGAAGCTCTATCTGCCGCGCACGCGCAAGCCGGAAGAGGGGCTTGGGCCTGTGATGACGGCGCCCATCGAAGGCGGCAACGAAACCATTCTCGTGGTGGAAGATGACGAGGGCGTGCGCGCTGCGGTGATCGACATGCTTGGCGAGCTTGGCTATAGCGTGCTGAAAGCCGGCAATGCGGAACAGGCGCTCGTCATTCTGGGCAGCGGCGCCACCATCGATCTGTTGTTCACCGACGTCGTGATGCCCGGCACGATCAAGACGCGCGAACTGGCGCGGCGCGCACAGGAGCTGCATCCAGCAATCGCAGTGCTGTACACATCCGGTTACACGCAGAACGCGATCGTCCACAATGGACGGTTGGATGAAGACGTGCATCTGTTGAGCAAGCCCTATCGGCGTGACGAACTTGCCCGCAAGCTGCGAGGGCTGCTTGGTGCGGCCAAGACGCAGGCCGCGCCGGTTGTCGACACGCTGGCGCCGCAACCGGCTTTGCCGTCGAAGGCGCGTACAATGGATAGTTCTATGGATACCTCTACGAACGCACCGCGCAAGGTTCTCGTGGTGGAAGACGTTTCGCTTATCCGCATGACGACAATGGACATGCTTGAAGATTTGGGCGTGGCCGCGGTTGAAGCAAGCGACGGGCCTTCGGCGCTAGCGTTGCTCGACAGCGATCCCGAGATCGACATGATGCTGACCGATATCGGCCTGCCTGGCATGAGCGGATACGAGCTTGTCGCCGAAGCGCGCAAGCGCAAGCCCGATCTCAAGATCGCGGTGGCGACGGGATATTCGACCGAAGAGAAAGAAGGCGGGCTCGACGACGTAAAGATGCTCGTCAAGCCGTTTGATCTGAAACAGCTGCGCGGCGTGGTGTTTTCCTGATCAGTTGCCCAACGTATAGCCCAGCGAAAGCAGCACCGTCGAACCGCACCAATGCGCGCCGGCGGTCCCCTCATAGGCACCACACTCGACAGTTGGTATGTTGGTGTCGACATAACGCAGATCAAGCGAGAACCCGTTCCACGTCGCGGTGGCGCCGATGTCCCAGTGCAGATAGGGATAGCCGTAGCCTTCGTCTGAGCCGTTCAGTTCGGCGACGGAGTAGTGGCCGAGATTGGCGCTGATCGTCACCCAATCGTTGAGGGCGTAGGAGGCGGAGCCGGCAACATACCATTCCTCGCCCGTATCGGCGAAGTAATCGGGCGATACGGCAAGTGTGCCCATCAGCGTCAGCTTGTCGAAGCTGTGGCTCAGCTGCGCGATGGTTTCGAAATAGCTGTAATTGGCGCCACCCAATGGGCGGTCGTGGTTGGGATAGGAATAGTAATAGGCCTCGATGTTGAGATCGCTGCCGTCGAGATCGAAATGCTTGCCGCCATAGAGGTCGAGTTCGATCGACGTGTTCTGGCGGTCCTTGAAATCGACATTCGAGCCCCAGGCCCCCACATAAAAGCCGTCTGGGCCGCTCCAGTTGACGGTGGGCTGGAAGGCAGGTTCGCGGTCGCTGTTGCTCAAGCCGCGGAAGCGATAATCGGTGGTGAAGATGGCACCTGCCGACAGGTTGCCCCAATCGGTGTCGGCGAAGGCCGCCGTGGTTTGCAAAGCCGCGCTCAGTGCCAGAACAACTATGGCGAAAGGCAGGCGTTCGCAGACCATCTCATCCCCCATGCGCAAAGCAAGGGCGATCCTAACACAACAGCCCGCGTCTTGGTTGAGACGCGGGCTGCCGGATCAGGCTTGAACTGTCAGGCTATGGCTTACCAGGGGAATGCGCTGATGTTGTAGGTCAACGTGGCGGCCACGGTCGCGCCACACAGGCCGGTCGCGCCCTGAGTCCAGTAGCACTGGACCTTTGACAGGTCGGTGTCGATATAGCGGACATCGAGCGAGAAGGCTTTGTACGTTGCCGTCGCGCCAAGGTCCCAATGCGTGTAAGGCAAGCCCGAAGACCGCAGGCTGAAACTTTCTTCGTTATTGATGTCGGTCGTGTTGGGGATCGTAAGATTGTCGACCCGACTGACCCATTGATGACCAACATCGCCGCTGATCGCCAGCCAATCGTTCACCGCATAAGACGCTGTCCCTTCAATATACCAGCCCGTACCGCTTTGGGCGAAGAAGTTCGGCGAATAGGCGGTCGTGCCCGTCAGCGTGATCGGTCCAAATGTATGGGACAATGCCACGATGGCTTCGAAATACGTGTCGTGCCAATGCGAACCAGTGATATTGGTCGCGATGTTGTGGTCGGGATAGGTGTAGAGATAGGCTTCGATATTGAGGTCTGTGCCCCACAGATCGGTGTGCTTGCCGCCGTAGACGTCGGTCTCAAGCGAAGTGTGGTCGGAGATAGAGGTGCCATCGCCCACGGGGCTCTGGAAGTTCACTTTGGCAAGCCAAGTGCCGGCGTACAGGCCCTCGGGCCCAGTCCAATTCAACGATGCTTCCGGCGACGGGTCCTGGTCGTTTTGGCTGATGCCGCGGAAGCGATAGTCTGATTGAACCGCGACATAGGCAGACAACGAGCCCCAGGGGCTGGCGGCATCGTCTGCAAGCGCTGGTGCGCTAGCGCTTAGGAGCGCCAGGCTGGCCACTCCAAAAATCACTTTCATGCCCTTCGACTTCATTGCTTGTCCCTCTTTATTTGAACGCTCGCCCGATCGTGCGCCGTGCATCATGGTGCACTGCCGCATAACGTCGGTCTCACGAACTTTCTGGAACCGGCATAAGAAAACAAGAGGAAATCAGGGGAAAACGTATCTTGTTTGCAACATCCCGCGCACAAAGATTTGCTAAATATTGCGTTGCATCAAAATTGTGCACAAGCGATAGGCAAAGCGCCGCAACTTTAGGCGATCAGCGCCTGGCACCAGCCATCACGGCCAGATGCAGACCGCTGTCGGTGAGCAGGAATTCGCCCGTCACGTTGCGAGATTCGGGGCCGCAGAAGAACAACACTGTCTTGGCGATTTCCTCGCCGTCGGCAGTGATGGGAAGCAGATTTGCCTTGCTCTGGTTCTCTTTGATGCGCTCAGCGGCGTCGTCGCCGAAACGTTTGGAAAACCAAGTCGTCGCGACGTAGCCCGGGCACACCGCGTTGACACGGATTTCGGGCGCGAGCGCGCGTGCGAGCGACAGTGTCATCGTGTTGAGCGCGCCCTTCGATGCAGTGTAGGCGATCGACGATCCGATACCCGCGACGCCTGCGATCGACGACACATTCACGATCGTGCCTTCGTTGCTTTTCTTCAGTGACGGCACTGAAGCACGCGTCATCTGATATGGTCCTATCACATTGACGGCGTAGATTTCCTGGAAGTCCTGGGCTGTCAGTCCATCGAGGTCGCTATGGCTCACGAATTTGGTCGTGCCGGCGTTGTTGACCAGGATGTCGATACGACCCCACGCATCAAGCGCTGCAGCCGCGAGTTTGCGGCAATCCTCGTCTTTGGCGACGTCGCCTTGCACGGCGCACGCATCGCTGCCCGCCTGTTTGGCGGCTTCGGCAACTTTGCCGGCGTCGGCCTGGCTTCTGGCATAGTTGACCAGCACATTGGCGCCGCGCCGGGCCAATCCCAGCGCAGTTGCCGCGCCGATGCCGCTGGCCGCGCCCGTGACAATGGCGACTTTGCCCTCGAGGTCTCTGTGTTCCATAAGCATTTCCCCAACCTGTTCTTTCCCAATTGATCCTATCGCTCCATGGCCGCGCCGCAAGAACCCGTGACGACCAGGCGCGCACAGCTTTCGCGCCGCGCCAAGCATGTGGTGGACAAGGCGGCCGGACGCATCATTCTCATCCGGCATGGACGACCTGCGATCGCAACTGCGCCGCGCACTTCCCATCACGGCTTCCGCTCTTACATCGATGATTACGAGGAAGCCGGCCTTGATCCTGACAGTGCGCCACCGGAGCAATTGCAAGATCTCGTGCGGGAGCTCACCGAAGTGTTCACCAGCGGGCGGCCGCGCGCGCTCGACAGCGCCCGCGTGCTCGCACCGAAAGCCGAACTGATCGTCGATTCGCTGTTCGTGGAGGCGCCGCTTGCATCTCCGAAAATTCCGCTTCTGAAGATGAAGGTTCCCAAATGGGCTGTGGTGGCGCGTATCTTGTGGCACGCGGGCTATCATCCCAACATCGAGGATTACGCACGCGCCAAGAACCGTGCGATCGAAGCTGCCGCCATTTTGATGACGCGCGCGCGCAAGGAAGGAGTGTGCGCCCTCGTCGCCCACGGCTATTTCAATTTTCTGATCGGACGCGAATTGCGGCGCTTGGGTTTTCGCCGCTCCGGCGCGCATCGCGCCCGGTACTGGAACGCGGTGATTTACGAAAAGGCCTGATCGAGCCTCGCGTTTGGACGTGAGTGCGCCCCGTGGCCTCCTTTTCAGAGCGGTGCTGCGGCCCTTTCAAACTTCTCATCGAGCCCAACGGGCTCGGCGGATCCGCCGACATGTGCGCCAACGGCGTAGGCGTTCTTTTTCAGGAATGTCATTGCGCCGACGTCCGATGCGTTTGGAGCCTTATCTGTCACGGTCTTCGCCAATCCACTTGGTGGCTTCGTCCAGAATGCTTTTCGCCTTCAACGAGTTCGTCAAATGTAATGGTCGGGTTCTCCGGCGCTTCCGCAGTTGCATGGATCGCGCGCAACTCGCGCCGTCGTGAGAAGCGGTTGTGTTTGGCGCGTTCGTGCGGGCTGGCGAACTGTCGTTGGAGATGTTCGTGAGCAAGAGGTTGGCCGCCGTCTTGGTCTGTGCCGTTCCAAATTGGAGCGGCTGGGGGAGCCAAAATGGGACCAGCCTATCGGCTCAGAGCATTGCGGGAATGACGCGGTCCGGCGGTTTGTGGCCGTCGGCGAAAGTCTTGATGTTGATGATAACCTTCTCACCCATGTCGATGCGGCCTTCCATTGTGGCCGAGCCCATATGCGGCAAAAGCACGACGTTCTTCAACTTGAGCAGCTTGGGGTTCACGGCAGGCTCATGTTCGAACACATCGAGGCCCGCGCCGGAAAGCTGGCCGCCTTCGAGCATCCGGGCGAGCGTGTTCTCGTCGATCACTTCGCCGCGCGCGGTATTTACGATGTAGGCCGAGGGCTTCATCAGTTTCAGCCGGCGTGCCGACAGAAGGTGATAGGTGGCCGGGGTGTGCGGGCAGTTGATCGAGACGATGTCCATGCGGGCCAGCATCTGGTCGAGGCTTTCCCAATAGGTCGCCTCCAGATCGTGCTCGACGTCGGGATGGACGGGTTTGCGGTTGTGATAGTGGATCTGCAGGCCGAAGGCTTTGGCTCTGCGCGCCACCGCCTGGCCGATGCGGCCCATGCCGACGATGCCGAGCCTCTTGCCCCAGATGCGGTGGCCCAGCATCCACGACGGCGACCAGCCGCGGAAATGTTCGGCTTCGAGTTCCTTCACGCCTTCGACCAATCGGCGAGGAACGGCCAGGATTAGCGCCATGGTCATGTCGGCGGTGTCTTCCGTCAGCACGCCCGGCGTGTTGGTGACGGTGATGCCGCGTTCGAGCGCAGTCTTGACGTCGATGTTGTCCACGCCAGTGCCGAAATTGGCGATCAGCTTGAGATTGGCGCCTGCGCGCACCAGCACCTTGGAATCGATGCGGTCGGTCACAGTGGGCACCAGCACATCGGCCTTCTGCATGGCCTCGATCAACTCGGCCTGGCCCATGGGCGTGTCATCGACGTTGAGGCGCGCGTCGAACAGCTCGCGCATCCGCGTCTCGATCGCGTCCGGCAATTTGCGCGTGACGATGACGAGCGGCTTCTTGGCGGGCATGGGGCCTCCGGCGGGCCATGATGCGCCTGGCCCCGTTTCGTCCGGTATTAGCAGAAGAAGCCGGGCGGTCAAGGATTGAGGCCCTGCGAAGCGCCCCTTTTGCGTGGCTATGACGTTGAGGTTACAGTTCTTTTTCAGAGGAACAACAGGGAGCAGGTCGCCGATGGCGCGTGCGCGTTGTGTTGAGTATGTCGCGATCGTAGCGATCGCCCTTTGCAATATGGGATTCAGAGCGCCGGTCGAGACGCCGCCGGCCCACCGTTATGTGAGCCTTGCCCGCGGCGAAGTGAATATGCGCGAAGGACCGAGCTTCGACCACAAGGTGATGTGGGTCTATCACCGCGAGGGCCTGCCGATGCAGGTGTTGGCGCAATACGATATCTGGCGGCGGGTGCGGGACTCCGATGGGACGGTGGGCTGGATTCAAAGCTCCATGCTGTCGGCCGCGCGCACTATTGTGGTGGCCGGCGAAAAGCCTGCACCCATTCGCGACGCCAACCGGATCAACGCCCATGTCTCGGCCTATATGGCGCCCGGCGTGGTGGCGCGCGTGCAGACCTGCGCGATCCAATTTTGCGAAGTCGTTACTGCCGGCGCCGTGGGCTGGGTCAACAAGAAATTCATCTGGGGGGTAGACAAGGGTGAAACCTTCTGAAGAACCCGGCGCGCAAAACGCGCGCGGGTTCGATGCGCCGCAGGGCGATCTCTCCGGCAATCCTGCCATCACGGCCGTGGCGGAGGCCGAAGGTTTTGCACGATGGCTGCGTTCGCCGAGCGGACTTTCTACCACCGGCCATCGTATCGCGAGCCCCGTGGGCCAAGTGTCTTGGGCGATGTTCGAATGGGCCCGCAACCCCTACGTCCTGGTCATCACGATCTATTTGTTCTCGCCGTATTTCGCCAACGTCGTGGTCGGCAACGGTGTGCGCGGGCAGGCCCTGGCCGGCGCCATCCAGGCCTATAGCGGAATCGCCATCGCTATTCTTGCGCCGCTGCTGGGGGCGATCGCCGACAGCGGCGGGCGACGCAAGCCGTGGATCGCGCTCTTTGCGCTGATCCTGGCGGGCGCCATGATTCCCATGTGGTTCGTCCTGCCGCATTCCACCGGCTGGGCGCTGGTCTTCGCGGGCGCGCTGATCGCACTTGCCAATGTCTCGTATGAATTCTCGGCGGTATTTCACAACGCGCTGCTTCCGACGATCTCCCCGCCCAAGGCCGTGGCGGGACTTTCGGGGCTTGGGTTGGCGCTGGGCAACGCAGCCGGAATCGTTCTGCTTCTCTTTATGCTGATCGCGTTCGCATTGCCGGGCTTGGTACCGTGGAGCTTTATTCCGGCCCACCCGCTTTGGGGCGTCGATCAGGCGTTACACGAGCCCGAGCGGCTCTCAGGCCCGGTCTGCGCGGTCTGGCTTGTGGTGTTCAGCCTGCCGCTTTTCTTATTCACCCCGGACCGTCCTGCCGCAAACGTGGCGCCGCTCAAAGCGATCGTTCAGGGCGTAACCGGCGTGATCCGAACGATCCGCAGTCTGCGCCATTACCGCAATGTGGGTGCCTATCTTCTGGCACGGCTGTTCTTCAACGATGGTATGACGGCGGTGCTCACCTTTGGTGGAATCTATGCCTCCAGCACGTTTCATTGGGGACCGGTGCAGATGTTGATCTATGGCATCGAACTCAGTGTTTTCGCAGTGCTCGGCGGATTTTTCGGCGGTTGGCTCGACAACAGGTTCGGCTCAAAGCGCGCAATCTTTATTAGTATCGGCGGCACGTTGATCGCGGGCCTTATTTCGCTGACCATCGGACCGGACCGCATCTTCTGGTTCATTCCTTACGCCGCGGACGCGCCGAAAATCTGGTCGCTTCCGTTCTTCAACACCTGGCCGGAAATCATCTTCCTGGCGACGGTGAATTTCATCGCCGTGCTGATCACGGCCGGTTACGCCAACAGCCGTACGATGCTCGCGCGCATCGCGCCGGTGGAACGCATGACGGAATTTTTCGGGCTCTACTCTTTGTCCGGCCAGTCGACCAGTTTCCTGGCGACGGGCTTCGTCAGCTGGTTGACCTTGGTGTCGCAGAACCAGCGCATTGGCCTTTTGGGCAAGTCGTTCTTCCTCGCCATAGGCTTGCTGTTGATGTTCTTCGTGTACGAGGAGCGCGCGACAGCAGTTTGACATTCCCATTCTCGTCATCGCCCACTTCGTCCGCCTTCACCAAAGCAACTCCAGATAAAGCGAACGAATACGATCTGTCGAAGCTTTGGCGTCAGGGGCGAAGGCAACCAAATTTTCTTTGTGCGAAATAAATATGGCCCCCGAACAGCGCTTTCGCATGGCCGCAGGACGACAGAAAAAGATCGCTGGGTGGCAGATCAATGCCGGAAATGACGCACGCCGGTAAAAGCCATGGCGAGACCTGCATCGTCTGCCGCCTTGATGACGATATCGTCTCGTATCGAGCCACCTGGTTGAATGACTGCGGTGGCGCCGGCTTGGGCCACCGCCAGCAATCCGTCAGGGAACGGAAAGAACGCGTCCGACGCGGCGGCCGAGCCTTTGGTCATCGGTTCAGGCCAACCAGCGGCCTCGGCGGCTTCCTTCGCCTTGATCGCGGCGATGCGTGCGGAATCCACGCGGCTCATCTGGCCCGCACCGATCCCCGCTGTCGTGAGGCTCCTCGCATAGACGATGGTGTTGGACTTCACATGCTTGGCGATGGTGAAGGCAAACAGCATGTCGGACAGTTCGGCGTCGGTGGGCGCACGCTTGGTGACGATCTTCAGATCAGTGCGCCTGACGCGGGCATTGTCGCGGGTTTGTACGAGGAAGCCGCCTGCCACCGTTTTGAATGTCCAGCCTTGCGCGCCCGAATCTGGCAAACCGCCAGCGATCAGCAGGCGCAGATTCTTTTTGGCGCAGAGGATGCGCCGGGCGTCCGCATCGGCTTGCGGGGCGATGATGACTTCGGTGAAGAGTTTGGAAATTTCTTCCGCTGTCGCCCCGTCCAATGGATGATTGAAGGCGAGGATCCCGCCGAAGGCGCTGACGGGATCGCAGGCAAGTGCCTTGCGATAGGCGTCGATAAGCGATGACCCCAACGACACGCCGCAAGGGTTGGCGTGTTTGATGATCGCGCAGGCGAAACTTTCCTTCGGATCGAATTCGGCGACCAGTTCGTAAGCCGCATCCGTATCGTTGATGTTGTTGTAGGAAAGCTCTTTACCCTGCAGCTGCTCTGCCGTCGCGACGCCGTAGCGTTTCTCGTCCGTTGTGTAGAACGCGGCTTCCTGATGTGGGTTTTCGCCGTAGCGTAAGGACTGGCGTAGATGGCCGCCAAGCGTGCGGCGGCGGGGCGGGGCCTTGTCGCCATCCTTGGCAAGTTCGCGGGCGAGCCAGCCCGAGACTTCGGCGTCATAGGCTGCGGTGCGCGCATAGGCGATTTGAGCGAGCTTGCGGCGTAGCGCAAGGCTGGTGGCGCCTTTGTTCGAGGCCAGTTCGGCTAGAACGGACGAGTAATCTTCAGGATCGACAATGACGGTGACCCAATCATGATTTTTCGACGCGGCGCGAATCATGGCAGGGCCGCCGATGTCGATATTTTCGACGGTCTCCTCGAAGCTGGCACCTTTGGCGACTGTGGCTTCGAACGGGTAGAGGTTGGAGACGAGCAGATCGATGCCTTCGATCTCATTGTCGCCCATCGCCTTGGCGTGTTCGGGGTTATCGCGCACGCCGAGCAGCCCGCCATGGATTTTGGGGTGCAGTGTCTTCACCCGGCCGTCCATGATTTCAGGGAACCCGGTGACTTCGGAAACATCGGTCACCTTCAGACCTGCCTCGCGCAGCGCCTTGGCCGTGCCGCCGGTGGAGATCAGTTGTACGTCACGTTGGGCGAGCGCGTGGGCGAAATCGACAAGGCCGGCCTTGTCGAAAACCGAAAGCAGCGCGCGACGGATCGGGCGGAGGGTCATGTCAGGGACGGGGGACGAGGTTTCGCCCGGTCATACGTCTGGGTCACCCAAAAGAGAAGGGCGCAGAAAGTCTCAGGCACGATTCGCCTTGAGAACGCTGTGGATCACGGCGGTCAGCCGCTCGATATCGGCGTCGCCGATGTTCAGGGCGGGGGTTAGATAGAGAATATTGCGGAACGGACGGACCCAGACGCCGGCTTCGACCAGCCTGTGCTTCAAGGCGTTCAAGTTGTCGATTCGCTCAAGCTCGACCACGCCGATGGCACCGCGCACCCGCACGTCCCTGACGCCTGGAAGGCCAAGGCAGGGGCCAAGGCCGTGGGTCAGCTTCTTGGCAATCTCGGCAGATTGCAGCAGCCGCGGTTCGCGCTCGAACAGGTCAAGCGAGGCGTTGGCTGCGGCACACCCAAGTGCGTTGCCCATATAGGTGGGGCCGTGCATCAGGGCGTGGGCAGGATCGTCTGACCAGAAGGCTTCGAAGATTTTTCTTGTGGCGACCGTCGCCGCCAGCGGAAGCGTGCCGCCGGTCAACCCCTTGCCGAGCGTGACGATGTCAGGCGCGATCTCGGCGGCTTGGAACGCGAACATCGGGCCGGTGCGGCCAAAGCCGGTGAATATCTCATCGAAAATCAGCAGCAGGTCATATTTGTCGGCGAGGCGGCGCAGGCGGCTCAGGCACATCTCGTCATGGAAGACCATGCCGCCCGCTCCTTGAACGAGGGGTTCAACCAAAATGCCGGCAATCTGATCGGCATGGGTTGCGAGGAATTTATCGAGCTGGGCTTCATGCTCTTCGTCGCGGGGTAGATCGACGACGAAATGTTCGGGCAGAAGGCCATGGAACAGCGCGTGCATCCCTTCTTCGGGATCGCAGACCGACATGGTTGCGATGGTGTCGCCGTGATAGCCGCCCTTGAAGGCGACGAATTTGGTGCGACCGCGGATGCCTTGGTTGAGCCAGTATTGCGTGGCCATCTTCATCGCGACTTCGACGGCAACCGAACCCGAATCGCTGAAGAAGACACGGGACAATTGTTTCGGCAGCAGATCGCACAGACGTTTTGCCAACGTGAGCGCTTGTTCGTGGACAAGGCCGCCGAGCATGACGTGCGGCATGGTTTCGAGTTGGCGCTGCACGGTTTGGCGGATGTGCGGGTGATTGTAGCCGTGGCAGGCGGTCCACCAGGAGGCGATGCCGTCGACCAGTTCGCGTCCATCGGCGAGCACGATACGCGTGCCATAGGTGCGCGCGACGGCCAGCGGCGCAGGCGCGTCTTTCATCTGCGTATAGGGCAGCCAGATATGTTTGAAACCGCAATCGTACCAGTCAGGGGTCTTGCTCATTTAGGCAGAACGCCTAGAGCGCCATCGGGTTCATGCCGAGCTTCTGGAGAAGTACGCGGTCTTGATCCTGTTTCGGATTGGCCGTGGTAAGAAGCTTGGGGCCGTAGAAGATCGAGTTGGCGCCAGCCAGAAAACAGAGAGCTTGGGCTTCTTGCGTCATGTTCTCGCGTCCGGCCGAGAGGCGGACCATGGATTTGGGCATCGCAATACGCGCGACCGCGATGGTACGCACAAAGTCGATCGGATCAAGCGACTGGCCTTTGGAGACGGGCGTGCCTTCGACCTGCATCAGCATGTTGATCGGCACACTTTGGGGATGCGCAGGCAAGGTCGCCAAGGTGTGCAACATGCCGACGCGGTCTTCGAGCTGTTCGCCCATGCCGACAATTCCGCCGCAGCACACGTTGATGCCCGCATCGCGCACGCTGGCAAGTGTGTCAAGGCGGTCGTCATAGGTGCGGGTGGTGATGATCTCACCGTAATATTCGGGCGAGGTGTCGATGTTGTGGTTGTAGTAATCCAGGCCCGCGGTTTTCAGGCGCTCGGCCTGCACGTCCGTCAACATACCCAGCGTGACGCAGCTTTCCATGCCGAGCGCCTTCACGCCTTCTATCATCTCGCAGACGGCTTCGAGGTCCTTGTCTTTCGGCGAACGCCAAGCGGCACCCATGCAGAAGCGGGTGGCGCCGGCTTCGCGGGCGGCGCGCGCATCGGCGAGCACGGCGTCGACATCCATCAACTTGTTGGCCTTGACGCCGGTTTCATACGACGCGCTTTGCGGGCAGTAGGCACAGTCCTCGGGACAGCCGCCGGTCTTGATCGACAGCAAGGTCGAGATTTGTACCTCGCGCGGGTCGAAATGCATCCGGTGTACGCTCTGCGCACGGAAGATCAATTCGGGGAAAGAAAGAGCGAAGAGCGCGCGCAATTCCTCTCGCGTCCAGTCGTGGCGCGGGACGGCGTCGAAGGAAGGTGCGGGGGCGTTCATCGGGGATTTCCTGGCAATTGGCCTCGGGCGCCCAATGCCATTATATCGGGGCGCAGGCCCACGCAAGAGAACCCCCGGGACATCACATGTCCTCCTTGGATAGTTTTGCCAATGCCAAGCTTTCCGCGCTGGCGGCGGCCCACCGGCGGCGCACGCTTGTTGAATCGTCGCGTGAGGACGGCATCTGGATCGTGCGCGGCGGTAGGCGGCTGATCTCCTTTTCCTGCAACGATTATCTGAATCTCACGCATCATCCTGCGGTGAAAGCGGCGGCAATTGCGGCCATCGAAAAATACGGCACAGGCGCGGGCGCCTCGCGACTTGTGACCGGCAATCATCCGCTGCTGAACGTGCTGGAAGAACGGCTCGCCAAGCTCAAGGGCGCGCAAGCGGCTTGCGTGTTCGGCTCAGGGTATCTGGCGAACGCAGGTATCATTCCATCGCTGGTCGGTGAAGGCGATGTGCTGTTGCTCGACGAATTTACGCATTCCTGTCTGTGGGCGGGCGCGCAATTGTCGCGCGCAAAAGTACTGACATTCCGGCACAACGATATGGCGCACGCACGCGACCTGCTCTCGCAACATCGCGCGCAGCATGAACACGCGTTGATTGTAACTGATGGCGTGTTTTCGATGGATGGCGATTTGGCGCCGCTGCATGAGCTGTCAGCACTCGGTGCGCGATATGATGCGTGGCTGATGTCGGACGACGCGCATGGGCTTGGCGTGTTGGGCGAGGGGCGCGGTTCGGGCTTTGCGGATGGGCGCAAGGCGCGCATCGATCTACAGATGGGTACGTTGTCGAAAGCGCTGGGATCTTACGGCGGTTATCTGTGCGCCTCGCGCGCGGTAATCGATCTCATAAAGACGCGGGCGCGTACACTTGTATATTCGACTGGTCTGCCGCCTGCGAGCGTGGCCGCCGCAATTGCCGCGCTCGATGTGATCGAAGCCAATCCGGGCCTGGCTGCGCGCCCTGTGGAAAAGGCGCGCAGATTCACCCAAGCCCTCGATCTGCCTCTGGCCCAAAGCCCCATCGTGCCGCTGGTTTTGGGCGAAGAGACGGTGGCGCTCGAAGCTTCGCAAATGTTGGAAAAAGCGGGCTTCCTTGTCACCGCGATCCGGCCGCCGACGGTGCCTGTGGGAACGGCGCGGTTGCGCTTCGCGTTCACCGCCGGCCATCCCGATGCCGAGATCGCGCAGCTGGCGCAGGTCGTGCGCCAGCAGGTGATGCGGCTCATGTCATGACTGCCTATTTCGTCACCGCCACCGGCACCGATATTGGCAAGACCTTCGTGACGGCGGGGCTGATCCGATATCTGCGCGCGCATAAGCGGGAGGTTTCGGCGCTGAAGCCTATCGTCAGCGGATTCAATCTGGTGACGGCGGCACTCAGCGATCCAGGGATTTTGCTCGAGGCGTTGGGCGAACCGATCGTGCCGGAGACGCTCGACCGGGTTTCGCCCTGGCGGTTCGCAGCACCTCTTTCGCCGGATATGGCGGCGGCGCACGAGGGCAAAGCCATTGATTTCGCGGCGCTGGTGCGGCTTTGCAGCGAAGCCGTTGCCGCCCACAAGGGCACGCTCTTCATAGAAGGCGTGGGCGGGGTGATGGTGCCGCTTGACGGACGGCATACGGTGCTTGACTGGATCGCGGAGTTGAGGCTGCCGCTGATCGTGGTGACGGGCAGCTATCTCGGCACCATCAGTCACACCCTGACGGCGCTCGAGGTTTTGGCCCAGCGGAACCTGCGCGTGATGGCGCTCATCGTGAACGAGAGCCCAGGCGATATTCCGCTCAACGAGACCATGGCCTCCATCGCCCGCTTCGCGCCCGATGTTGCGATAGCAGGACTTGGCCGCGCCAAGCGGCCCACCGATGCGGTTCGCGATTTCGCGGCCCTCTGGCGCAGCCTCGCAAAGAGCGGCGATTGAGCGCTTGCAGCGGCGCCAATGGCAGTGTCTAAGACTCGCCTTCCTCGATGCAAGGCGTGTCGGCGTGGCTCAATACAATTGTTCGAAGTGTCCGGGGTATTGCTGCTCCTATCCGTTGATCCAGCTCGACAAACGCGACGTCGAACGCCTGGCCAAGCATTTTGGTCTCAGCTTTGCCAAGGCCCGCAAGAAGTTCACCGTGATCAAGTGGGGTTACAAATACCTCATGCGTCGCAAGGCCGATCAGCATTTCGGACGCATCTGCCAGTTCTTCGATACAGAAAAGCGCTGCTGCACCGTCTACAAGGCGCGGCCTTCGGTATGTCGGTACTTCCCGGGTACCACGCGCTGCGGCTATTACGACTTCCTGTCGTTCGAGCGCCGCTCGCAGGACGACCCGGACTTCATCGCCACCACGGACGGCATGTAGGGCCCTTTGTTGACCGGCTCTTTATTGCTCCTTTGAGCGTGCCGTCGGTATGATCCAGGCCGTTACACTTTGCCTTCCTCTGCGGTGGATTTGTGGAGATTTGCCATGGCAACGAAGTCCAAATTCAAAAGCGCGATCTACCAGAGGATTTCATGTATCTGCATCGGCGCTGCACAAAGTCGTGGGAGACAGGTGCCAAGAAACCCGGTGGGATGGCGCTTAAGCTCCTGGCCATTGTGCAGAAGCACGGATTGCAGGTCTTGAACTGGGTAGCCGTTCGTCTCGTGCCAGGGTGCGGGCCCCGCCGGCCGGAGCCGACCCATCAGAGACGCTCGGCAGATCCGCTCTTCTAAGGGTGGAGGTGAGGGCCCGACATGTCGCCAAGCGGTGATGTGTGAACTTTTTGCGGAGCATTCGCCCTGAAGCAGAGCGGTTCTTGCGTCGAGTTCGCCCCCGTGCGTGTTCTAGGTTGCGTCCGCCAACATAACTTTGCAGACTGCAACCCGGCTTGGCGCACCGGCGGGGACCCAGGTCCTACAGATGAACCGAGATCACGAGGCGCTAAGCGCCGAACGGAGTGGGGAATGAATATCAAGGTAATCATAGTCAGCTTGGCCATGGCGGCGTTCTTCGCTGCGCCGATCGACGCAAGTGCGTCTGTATTATGGGACAACGGCCCAGCAATCGGCGACAGCGGCCACTGCAACTCTAGCGCGCCCACCTGTGGCGACACGAATGGTTGGACTATCTACGATGATTTTCAGCTGACCGCTGGATCAACAATCCGGGGGCTGACCTACAATTCAGATTTTAATTTTAACGGATCACCAGCGTCTTATGATAGTACAATATATTCTATTTGGAGTTCGAACCCATCAACATCATATGCAGCTGGACCAGTTTATTCCGGCACCGTAACTGGCATCGAAACGCCTGACGCAGTCGGTACCACATTGATCACGATTACTGGCCTAAATATCCCGCTGAAAGCCGGGACTTATTGGTTGGGTCTCTCGAACAACGTGAATGACGGCAGCATAACCACCTATGATGCATCCACTTCGTTCTCTGGTGACGCAATCCAAAGTGACAACAGTGGCTCATTTTTTAGCCCTGGCCAATTAGAAGAGGCATTTACGATTGAAGGCGTCGCTGGCGGGGTTCCTGAGCCGGCAACATGGACGTTGATGCTGACGGGGGTCGGCGGCATCGGCGCGGCGATGCGCTCGCGTCGGAAGCGGCCCATTTTCGCAGTCTAAAAGCGTCCGCTTCCCAACGGGCGCTGGATATGGCTGCTCACACCCCGAAACGACATGCCTAGCGACCGCTGGGGCACAGCGGCGTTGGGCGGCTGAGGAGAAGCAGCGGATTGTGGCGGAGAGCTTATCTCTGCTGCGCAATGCGTCGCCGACGGCACGGCGCTTCGGGTTATCGAGCGGCCAACTGTTTGTTCCACCAGCGTCGAAGCGCGACCAGCGACCAGACCGCTTCGACAAGGCCGAACGGCCAAGCCCCCTGCAAAAAGCCGTAGACCGAGCCCAGCGCACACGCGCCGGCAAAGGCCAGAACGAACCAATGGCTGCGGTTCTCCAAGGCATAAAAGATTAACATCAGCGAGACGGCGACAAGACCGAATAGAGTGAGGGTGTCCATCGATGGCTTAGTGCCTGTTTGCAGTTCGGCGAGACAATGAATGCTCCATCGCTCGCGGCGGTCGGGAGGCGATCGCAGCCATATCCTGCAAGACAACGCAATCTGGACCAGGGCCGCCCGCGCATGACGTCTCGCAGCTCGCCACGAACCCAGTGATGCTATGTTCAAGCGTTTGCAGTTCGGTGAGTTTCGCCCGCACGAAGGCGAGATGGGTTTGCGCGATGGTGCGAGCATCCGCGCACGAGCGCTTGCGGTCGTGCATCAAAGTGAGGAGATCACGCGTCTGCGCGATCGGAAGGCCGAACTCCCGGCAGCGCCGGATAAAGGTGAGCCGAGAGACGTCGCTGTCTTCGTAGCTGCGCTGTGTGCCGTGACGCCGAGGCTTTGGCAGCAAGCCGATTTCTTCGTAGTAGCGAATGGTAGGCACATTGGTGCCGGTTAACGCGGCCAATCGGCCAATCTTCAACACCATCGTCGGACCTCGGATAAACGCTTGAACCTCAAGTTACTTGAGGGATTAGCTTCGGTCCATGGCTGCCGCGCTCGACATGGAGTGTGGCCCGTATTGGAGCCTCTCCGATGACATCCATAGATGCTGTCCCGATTGCCTGTACCTTGGGTGCGGATGACTTGAAAGCGCGTATCGCGGAGATTGCCGCACTCAATGATGCATCACTGCGCGAACATCGCCGTGATGATCTGGAGCTTGAGCTTATGTACGCGCCGGGGGTGCGAGAGCGCGTACACGAAATGATCCGCCGTGAGCAGGAGTGCTGTACCTTTTTGACCTTCGATTTGAAGGACGACGCGGACGCGTTGCGGTTGATCATCCGTGTGCCGGAATCTGCGCGTGAAGCAGCCGAGGCTGTGTTTGCCCCATTTCTGTCCAAGAGCGCTGCAGATCAGGGCAGCGGCTGTTGCGCGGGAGAGCCCGCATAGGAAACTTCACCAGTACGACTTACAACGCAATGTCGTCTCGATTACACCGTCCGTCCCACTAATAACCCCACTCTTATAACAACCAGTTACGCTGTTGCGTGCGAACGCGCCGACAACCCGCCGAAGCTACGCTGGAAGTGGGAGTGCGAACAGACGCATGACTTTGTTCTGTTCATGGTCAACACGGGCCTCCGGCCCGATGAAGCCACGCTGCAGGAATTCCGGGACGTAGAAGTCGTGAAGGACAAGGCGACGAACGAAACGATTCTGGAAATCAGCGTGCGCGGCAAGCGCGGAGTCCGCTACTGCAAGAACATGCCGACCGCGGTTCTGCCCTTTAACCGTATCCGCAACCGGTTGCGCTCGAACGCCAGCGGCGAACCCGCAAAGCCGCAGCCGACCGGCTCTTTCCGACAGCGCACCGAGAATTGTTCAACGCGATTCTTGAAGAACAGGGCTGAAGAAGGATAGGGAGGGGTTGCGACATTCCGCTTATTCCCCGCGCCACAGTTATACCTGTCTGCGCCTTATGGAAGGCGCTGACATTTACGTGATTGCCAAGAACTGCCGTACCTCGGTCGAGGTGGTCGAGAAATTCTATGCTGCGCACATCAAGAACGAGATTGACGCGGCTGCCGTTGACGTCCGTAGAGGGCCGGACGGCCGCGCCCCGCTTTCTCATCCGTCGGTTTAATGGAAGCCGCCATTCGGCGAATTGCCGCGAGGGCAAAGAGCTTGGCGGCCATTGATTTGCATAATTTGGCCGTTGCAGAGATTAGAGGCTTTATTCTCCGCAAAATGCCCGGAGAATAGGGCAGGAGCCACCACCTTATTTCTCGACAAATCCAATATAAGGTGTTATATATGAGTCTTAATGAGGCTTTAGGCCTCATATATGAGGCCTTATATGCGCTCCACCGTTCTCGACGTCTTACCGCCTACAGTCAAGCGGTCTCTGGCCAAGCTCGGTGCCGACCTTGCTACGGCGCGCCGTAAGCGCGGGCTGACCATCGTGGCGATGGCGGAGCGCGTGGCTGTTGGAAAAAGCACCTATCTGCGCGTCGAAAAGGGCGATCCCACGGTTACACTTGGCGTCTACGCTATGGCGCTCTTCGTTCTGGGCTTCGGCGATAAGTTCCGCGATCTGATCGATCCAGGCCGCGACGATACCGGTTTGATGCTTGATGAAGAGCGCCTGCCCAAGCGCGTGCGGATGAAGAAAGCGCGCACAACGACATGAAAAGGACGATTGACGTTTTTCTCGGTGACGGACCTCTTGTAGGAACCCTCCACTACGACTTGCAGAGGACGCGGGAGAGCGCCGCGTTTGAATACGCCCCTTCTTGGCTGAGCGAGAAAGAACGATTTGCCCTCAGCCCGACGTTGCCGCTTGTCACGGGGCCACAGTTCCACAAAAAGTCACGTGATGGCTCTGTGTTCCACCTGCCTATCGCAGACACCGAGCCGGACGGTTGGGGACGGCGCGTCATTAGCCGCGATCATGCTAAACGACGGCAGGAAGTCCGCAAGGCGGGTGAGGAAGACGAGGCGGGGCGTCTTAATGCGCTCGATTTTCTTCTCGCAGTTGACGACTTAAGTCGCATGGGCGCGCTTAGGTTCCGCGATGAGGAAGGCGTCTTTCAGCGTCCGATGGAAGATGGCCGCCGCACAGCACCGCCGCTGATCGAGCTTGGCGCGCTGTTGGCTGCCTCCCGCGCTGTTGAGAACAACAAGGAAACGGCTGCCGATCTCGCCTATCTGCGTGGCCGTGGTACGTCTCTCGGCGGCTTGCGCCCCAAATGTACCGTCATCGACGATGACGGCACCTTGTCGATTGGCAAATTTCCAAGCGTTGCCGACGAACGCGCTGTCACGAAAGGCGAAGTACTGGCTCTGGAATTGGCAAAGGACGCTGGTATCGATGCAGCCCAAGGCAGGATCATTGATAGCGATGGCTCCCCGGTTGCGCTAATCCGGCGCTTCGACCGTCTTCAGGGCGGAAAGCGCCTGATGTATATCTCCGCTGCGACTATGCTTGGTGTAGAGCGAACCGATCCCGAGGAACATTCTTATACCGAGATCGTGGACGCCATCCGGGTACATGGAGCGCAGGCGCAGGCTGATATAGAGGAATTATGGCGGCGCATTGCCTTCTCGATCCTCATCACCAACATTGACGATCATCTGCTCAATCATGGTTTTCTCCATGAAACGCGCGACTTATGGCGTCTTTCGCCCGCGTTCGACCTGAATCCGGCCCCTGAGCGCGTTCGGGAATTGAAGACGTGGATTTCGGAGGAAGCAGGACCGGACGCGACGGCCGAGGGCCTTATGTCAGTGATCCCCTATTTCCGAATCTCACCGAAGCGCGCGAAGGAGATTTTGGGCGAAGTCGAGCGCGCAGTGTCGGGCTGGCGCAAGAAGGGTCATGCCATTGGGATGACGGGGGCCGAGTTGGATCAATTTACCGATGCGTTCGAACACCCCGAACGCGAAATAGCACGCAAAATTTCATAAAAAGAGAAATACTGGGCTTCGCGCGTGCCAATATACACAGTCGTCGCGCGCTCCCGCGCAAGCACAGTCTTCTAGCCGATTTTGGAATTGATATTGAGCAAGATTTGATTAGTTCGGTTACCGGAAAGTCGCGCTTCGCAGCTCTTGGCCGAACGATTTCTGGAAAAGACGCGCTAAGCGTCAATGTCAAAGTCAATGTGAACGGCATTAAAGCTCTATTGTTGACTTGCCTAGCCAGGTACCAGAGCGACGAATACAAGGAGAACTTTGGCTGGATCGATCAGATAAAACAGGTCCGCGACGTTCCGACGAACACAGCGCTCGATGCCCTAATAGAGGGCGCCATAGGGCAGGCGCAGTTTGATAAGATATGGATGGCAGCGCCAGAAATTGTTGATTGGCTAGATGTCAGCGGCTTTCGGTATCGCCAACCCAAGCGTGGGCAGCTTCATACGGACCTGGATATTCGGGATTTCATAGCCTCTCTTCAGGGGCAAGCCGTTACAGTCGATGTTTTGCGTAATACGCCTGTCCATCTTATTTCTGCCGCTCACGATGACGCTATGGAGCATTGGAGTGCATATCGTTGTATTTGCGCGGAGGTCGATCACAACGGAACGATCTACGTCCTTAACAATGGAAAGTGGTATGAAATAGTTCGCGACTTTGCCCTGGACGTGAAGAAGAGTTTTGCTGATCTTCCCGAATGTGCGTTGATATTTCCGGATTATGCACACGCAAATGAGGGTGCCTATAACCTCCATGCGGTTGGCTCAATACCGAATGCGTATCTCATGGATAAGAAGATGATCACATACGGAGGCGGGCGGAGCTCGATTGAATTCTGCGATGTCGCCACGGATGACAAGAGGCTTATTCATATCAAGCGGTACGGCGGCTCATCACAATTGAGCCATTTATTTGCGCAAGGAATAGTGTCAGGCGAGCTATTTTTACAAGACGAAGCATTTCGAAAGAAGCTGAACAAAAAACTGCCTGCTGGACGAAAATTGGCGAACTCACGCGCGCGACCAGTCGCCGGAGACTACGAAATTGTTTTCGGGATCGTAAGCAAATCTCAAAATGCGTTGGACCTTCCGTTCTTCAGCAAAGTCACGATGCGGAATGCACGGCGCCGCCTGGAGGCTTACGGTTACAAGGTATCGAAGAAGAAGATTCAGCAGGTTTAAGGGGGCAGGTGTCTAAACTGGTAGGCTCGTTGATCCCACCTTGTTTGCTCAAATTCCCACTTGGCGGAAGCTACGGTATTCGCTATAGAAACCGCCCTGCCCAAGTGGTGGAACTGGTAGACGCGCTGGATTCAAAATCCAGTACCGAAAGGTGTGTCGGTTCGATTCCGACCTTGGGCACCATTCAAAAATTCTAGCTCCGAGCGACCTATGGCAAAGATCATACTCGTCGCGGGCACGGCGAATACGGGCAAGACGAAATCCATCCGCCTGTTCCTTGAAAATCTCGGCATCTTCCATGAAAAGCGGAACGGCGACCTTGTCCTTGTCGTCCCGCCCCTTGCTGCAGGTAAGAAGCGCATCCTTGGAATTGCGACCGGCGGAGACAATTTGAATGTTGTCAGCAAGAGCCTTACTTTTATCGACCAGCACAAATGGGACGTGATCGTTTGCGCTTCTAAATCGCAAGGCGTTACGCTCGGCTATGTTCAGCGGTTCGCGGCCAACCATAAGGCGCAGCTCGTCATCATCAACACTAGCCGCGTGAAACCTGGCGCGGTTGCGGCAGCGATTCGAAACACAGCCGCACAAATCTCGCAGAGCCTTTGACCCAGTCCCCCGTCAACCAGCCTATCGACCTCGATAGCATCTATCGAGAAGTGCTGGCAGAGGTCCACCGTGCCTTCGTCTTTATGCGCTTTGGCCACCGTTCACCCGGCGTGATGTATTTCGAAGAAACGGAGCTTCCTGGCAGGTTCCAAATCTATGTAGTTCCCGAGCCGATGTCACCGGAAGTGATTAAGGACTATGAGCAGCAGTATGTTTCCTGGATTCTCGGAAACGGCTTGCGCGATCTGGTCGAAGCCTTCGCTAATTTCCTCAATCGTATCTACGAAGCAGGCTTGAAGCTCGTGCCGACTGCAGACTATCAGAAGCGGCTCCGGCTATTCGAGTCGCAAACGCTACGGCCGAAAGTCCAAATGTTGAGGGACCAGTTTCAAATCGAGGGCATGTACGCGCGTCATTTCGAGAGTTTCGTCAATGCTCGAAACTCATTGGCGCATGGCGCCGGGGTTGTGAGAAATAGAGACTGTAACGACGGAAACGAGCTCGTTATTTCGTGGCGCGGTGTAGACCCCGCGGAATTCCCGCTACTGACGGCAACTACTATGATATCGCCGCCCCTCTGCCGGACGGTGTCGAGCTTCTCAAGACTTGGCCCACCAAGTGGCTTGCTAGGGAAAAGCGTTGGAAGATCGGCGAGCGCATTCGGTTAACCCCGCTAGACCTCTCAGGATCACGTTCATGGCGGCGCACGAGGCTGTGGACGTGTGCGATGCTCTATGCGAATTCGCGCTGAAACATGGCATCAGAACTCAAGCAGGTCACAGTCATCCGGGGCGGCTCAGACGATCCGTGAGTTCGCCCGTTTCTAGGGTCTTGGGTCGAACACGTCGCCTATCTCCAGGAAATCCGCGAACTAGCTAAATCGGGTATAATCGGGTATAATTGGGTATGGAATCGGATATCCCGGCGCGATCCCAATGAGGGAACCAGCATTTGCCATCGGCCAAGACCTGGTCAAGCTCATCGCAGAAATCGATGAGTTCAAGGGGCGTTGGGACGCCCTCAAGACCTTGTCGCCGGACCGACTGAACGCCCTGCGCAAGGTCGCTACCGTCGAAAGCATTGGCTCTTCCACCCGCATCGAAGGTGCCAAGCTCACGGATGCCCAGGTCGAAGAGCTGCTCTCCAACATAAAGATTCAGTCCTTCGCGACCCGCGATGAACAGGAGGTGGCGGGCTACGCCGAAGCCATGGACCTCGTGTTCCAGGCTTACGAAGATTTGCGCCTGACTGAAAACCACATCAACCAGCTCCATCAACCTTGCTGCGTCTCAGCGAGAAGGACGAGCACATCGGGCACTTACAAAAAGCTGCGTAATGATGTTGTCGCCATCGATGCGGACGGCAAACAGATTGCGTCGTCTTTGAAACGGCAACGCCATTCGAAACTCCACACCAATGAAGCGCTGGTCGCCTGACCCGCAGGCTATCGAAGAAGAAAGCTGCATCCGCTCCTGATTATCGCGGTCTTTGTCGTACAGTTTTTGGCCATCCATCCGTTCCAGGACGGTAACGGGCGGCTTTCGCGCATTCTCACGAGTCTGCTGTTACTGCGGGCAGGGTACGCTTACGCGCCCTATGCCTCGCTAGAGCGCGTCATCGAAGAAATCAAAGACCTCTACTACAAGGCCCTACGGCGGACACAGACCACCCTCAAGAGCGAAAGGCCGATTGGGAGCCTTGGATCGGTTTCTTCTTGCGTTGCCTAAAAAAGCAAAAGGATAGTCTTACAGCGCGGCCGGATCGGAGCGCCAGCGCAAGCAGCGATGAGGGTTTGCCAGACTTCCGTGCAGATGCTGGCGCTATTCAAACTCAGCGAGCACCTGACCCTGCCCAGATGAAGATCAGCGGGGAGCCAACCGCAATACGCTAAAGGCGCTTGCGTGAGCTTGTTGCTACCGGTCGGCTGAAACGCCCGGGAAGGCCAGGGCGACCTGGTACACCCAGGCATGAGGATTATCAAAGCACCGATATCGAAATTGGTTTTATAAGTAGATGAAACGGTTGGGTTTATTTCTAAAGCACTTAGCTATTGAGTCAGTTCGGGCTATTCAGCACAGTTTCAATCCTAATTGCCGCTCACCACAGCTTTACGTGGACACAGAACGCTTCCCAAGGTGTGTCGGTTCGATTCCGACCTCGGGCACCAGCTTCTCATGAGCCATATGTCAGATGAAGCCAAGGAATTCCAAGAACCTACGGGGCGCATCGAGCACGCGCTGAAACGTAACGGCCTTCTTCGGCTCGGCGCTATTCCAGAAGGCGACGCTAGCCGTGCTTCGTTATCTGCTAAGGAAGGCGACCGTTGGGTGGTGACTTCCGTATTCGTCGTACACGCGTGTGACCCGCGCGACCGTCACACTCATCGCGCGCTTGCGCGGTGGCAAAATTCTTTTGGAATTTCCTTCTTCAATTTGTGGTGCAGTCTGACCAGAATTAGGGAAGAATTACGGAAGGCTGCTATCGCCTGCCGCGCTGAACCCCAATGCGGCGATCGCCGCGGCGATCATCGATTTTTGAAGAGGTTTCGGGAGAATGCGGTGCGATTTCCATTCGGTGGGAAATTCGCTTTGCGCTCTGCCGGTCGAGAATACAAACGGCACATTCCTCGCCGCGAGTTCAGCTGCCAGGGGAAAAACAAGGGTGTTTCCGATATTGACGTCCAGAATTGCGAGGTCCGGCAGGTGAGCATCCAGAAGTTCCTTGGCCTTGGGCAGATCGTGTGCCAGCCGGACTTCGCAGAACCCCAATTCCGCCAGCATATTCTGCACGTCTACCCCGACTAGAAAGTCATCCTCGACCACCAGAATGCTAATGCTCTTGCCATTCACCCCCATGGAATCCTCTGGTTTTTCAGACCGTGTGCCCCGAAGATACGTCAACTAGTAGACAGACCCAAAGTTCCCCAGATGTTATCGCCAACCCCACTTTCCGGGGGGCACACGGCAGACATTGGGAAAGCCAAAGGGCCGCTCGCGGGGCAAGACGGACCTTTGGGCCGCGCATTTCCCTGGCAATCAAATCCTAAAAATCCTGGGCCGTCCGGCGATGGAGGGCGTGGCGCCTTTTTTAGATCGCGTCGACTTGCGGCGCGGCGAATGCCTGTTCGAGCCAGGGGACCTCGTCACCCATGCGCATTTTCCTCTGGATAGAACCGTGGTTGCGCTCATTCTGCCGATGCGTGACGGACACGCCGTTGAGGCGGCCACCATCGGCCGGGAGGGCGCGGTGGGAGGCGTCATTAGTTTTGGTCTTGCGCCAGCCTTTGCCAGAGCGACCGTGCAAATACCAGGCAACGCCGCACGGCTTTCGATATCGCGGCTGGAGGCCGCGAAGCGGTCGATCCCCCAGATCCACGATCTGTTGGTCCGCTACGCGGATTGTCTAACCGCCCAAGTCCTTCAATCCGTTGGCTGTGCGGCACTGCATCCTTTGGAAGCCCGATGCGCGCGCTGGCTTTTGTTGACGCACGACCGTCTCCAAGAAGCCGAACTCCCACTCACCCAGGAAGCCATGGCGGAAATGTTCGGCGTGGCGCGCACTTATATGACGCGCATCGCCAGAGTCTTACAGGACCGTGGTGCGATATCCTATCGGCGCGGCGTCGTCACCATCTTACAGCGTGCCTTGCTCGAGAAATCGGCTTGCGAATGTTATGGCTTAGTGCGCCAACACTTCGATCGGATATTGCCCGGGCTGTATCCGGCCAAGGAACCCTAACGTCGGCTGCGCTTTCCCGCTAGAGTTTGGCAAGGGAAATGTGCCATGGCGCGAGCGCAAGCGATTGTACACAACCGGCTCCTTCGGAGCTTGTCGCCGAAGGATAAGGCATTACTGGCACCCAACTTAGAGGCAGTGTCTCTAATGCGGGGTGAAGTTCTTTTCGAGCCCGGCCAGGACGTCGTTGACATATATTTCCCCGGGCGGGGCGCGGTCGCGTCGCTCATACTGAATCTCAAGGACGGCGTGAGCGCTGAAGCGGCGATGATCGGCCAGGAGGGCGCCGTCGGCGGCGTCATCAGCGAAGGCGACAAGCCAGCCTTCACCCGCGGGGTGGTGCAGATCGCGGGGCCTGCTCTGCGGCTTGCAACGGATATGCTCGGTGAAGCCAAGTCAAAATCGCCGCGTCTGCGCGATCAGTTTGCACGCTATGCGGACTGCCTCCTAGCGCAAGTCCTGCAGTCGGTCGCCTGCAACGCCGTACATGACCTCGATGCGCGGCTGGCACGCTGGCTTTTGACGACGCAAGATCGCGTCGCTGCAGACGAACTTCATCTAACGCAGGAATTCATCTCCGAAATGCTGGGCGTGCAACGACCCTATATGACGCGCGTCGTGGGCGCTCTGGAAAGAACCGGAACCATTCGCACGCGCCGCGGATCGATCACGATCGTGGACCGGCGAATGCTCGAGCGCCAAGCCTGCGAATGTTATGCTTACCTAAGAAGGCATTTTGAACGCTTGCTGCCCGGCGTCTATCCTGGCGCAGGTCGCAGATAGTCATTCGTTAAGTTGATGTTGCCCAAGCTCCTTTTTGAACTCGCAGGTGCGACGTGCTTGGGAAGCGTGGTGGGACGCACTAATTCGATTTTTGCTTCTGGAGCTTTTGGGGCACATCTTTGGCACATAAATAAGCTCCCATTCCGTAAGAAGCGCATTCCCAACCAAGTCCGTGGCCGTGCCTATTCCATGGATCGACGGCCCACCGAAAAGCGAGAACGATTCCCACTGCCGCAATTAGGCAAGCAATCAGCACTTTACTGGGAAGTCCGTTCAACCCATTCCTCCCGCCCCACATCTATCAGAAATACCCCCTATGTCCGTGCCCATGTCAAGGCGCGTTCTTACTCTTCGATCGCTTTTACTATCCCTACACCTGCGCGAGAACCCCTGGTATTTCCAAGATCGAATAACGCACCTGCACCCTAGCAGATCACAAAGAGCATTGGTCAGAAGCCGGGAGAAATTTACGACGATACAACGTTGTCCAATCCCCGGTCGCCAGCGATCAAGCAAGTGCTTGCAGGCCATATCCAAGCCGCGACACATCGGAATTTCGCTGAACCTATGCTGAAAGTGGGACAGAAGCGGGCTTTGGTGGTGTGATTTGTCGGTCAGTACTTTGGATGCACCCTAAAGGAAAAGAAGTGGCTGCAGTGCAATAACGCCAAGAAGGGCGCATTTTGCTAGTTCACCGGTAATATAAAAAATGTGATGCGCGGACACCGACGGCGATTGCCCTGCGATAATCGCTGCGGTGCGATGACCAAGAGCCGGCCGCAGCCAGAAGGTCTGTAGCAGCAGCACAAGTATTATTGCCGCGACTTCAACGTGGAGCGATATCGATGCCCCCAACAGGAGCGTAGCTATCACCAACGCCGCCAGCGTTATCCACTCTATTCTATTGAACAACTTAAACGTCGCATGACCAACTTCCAAGGCAACGGCGCGCTCCAGTGACCTAACTCTGAATTTCACGGGCGTCGCAAGGAAAGAAACACCCAAAATGAGCCCAAGCCAGAGCGCGGCGATTTCGGAAATCGCCATCGCTTCCGGCACGCTATTCAAAGTACTGGGCATCACTACGGGGCCTTCAGAGCGACTGTCTAAGACAGCGCACGATTGCGGTGGATCAACGCGGTGCCGTTGCCCCCCCAGATGGATACACGGTGTTTTCCCCAGGCCGATAGAACATGCCAAGTTGAAGACTGCGCGCGATATTTTCAGCCCGGCCGACAAACAGACTTGCAATTTCAGGTGGGCAGACCTCCGCCGAGGTCTTGCGAAACAGTTCGAGCCACCGCTCAAAATGCTCCGGACGCACCATCTTCAAACGCATATGCGCGATCATGGGTGTGCCCTTGTAGCGACCCGACATCAACATCACGGACGACCAGAAATCACACATCTTCGCCAGATGTGGGTCCCAATCTGCTCCGATGACACGCGCAAAAATAGGACCGAGGACCACATCCTCCCGAATGCGAGCATAGAAAGCATGTACGAGCGTGTGGATCATCTCTTCGCCAATAGCGGCATGCACAGGTCGTCGGTGCAGATTGCCCGAAGCTGTCATTTTAAGCGTCCAGTCTTATTTTCTCTGGAACGCTATTGCCTTTGCTCACTTAAAGCAATATATAATATATATCTTCATGAGTATGCGACAAAAATGCGTCTGACAGTCTACACCGACTACAGTCTGCGGGTTCTAATGTATGCCTCGCTCAAAGGCGGTGCGTTGGCAACGATCCAGGAAGTGGCAGACGTGTACGGCATCTCCAAAGCCCATCTTATGAAGGTCGCCTATGAGCTCGGGCGACATGGCTTTCTGGAAACGGTGCGAGGCCGCAATGGAGGGTTGCGTCTGGGGCGCGCAGCAAACGAGATTGGATTGGGCGACATCGTGCGCGTCACTGAAGGCGATTCAGCCATGGTGGAATGCTTCAATGCTGCCACAAATAGCTGCCCGATCACGAAGCCATGCAGGCTTCGCGGGGTCCTTTCGGAAGCGTTGGACGCCTATTTTCAAGTTTTGGACAAATATACACTTGCCGATCTGACCGATGGGCACTCCGGATTATCTCGCATCTTGTTTGCTGCCTGACGAGACTTTTTATGAGGCAAGGATGATTTGTACGATGAGAGTTCAGGTCAAACGCATCTACGAACCGGCAAGGCACATCGATGGAAGGCGCACCTTGTTGATCCCATCCGGTCTTTCGGTATTCGCAAAGCCAGTGCGCGTAAGGTTCGTTGGTTTGAGGAAAGCGCACCGTCGACAAAATGCTGCCTCTGGTTTGACCGCGAGCAGAAACAGCAGCCACAGTTCCGCACGGAGTATCGTAAGGACCTTTAGGAAAACCGGGGAAACGCTGTTGGAGATCGCATGTGGTTTCCTTGCCGCATTCCGCGGTGGATGCGACACCCAATCTAGCAACGCTGTGCGGGGCGAATATCTTCATGACGTCGCCTCGAGCTGAAGACAGACCAATTCGCGTAAGGAATTGTAAAGCCATGAGAAGCTGCCTCCACACGCCGGTCTGTGATCTTCTCGGCTGTGACTATCCCATTGTTCTGGCGGGCATGGGCGGCGTGGCAAGGGCAGATCTCGTGGCAGCGGTTACCAACGCAGGCGGATTTGGCTTCCTTGGCATGGTGCGGGAAGCTCCTGAACTCATCCGTCAGGAAATCAGCAAGGTCCGTGCTGCTACGGACCGCGATTTTGGGGTCAATCTGATCCCAGCGGCAACCAAGCCAGAATTGCTCGAGGCGGAAATTTCCGCCGTGCTTGCTGAACGCGTACCTGTGGTCGCGTTGTTCTGGGACCTGTCCAAGGACATTGTCCGGCGGTTTCGAGAAGCCGGCGCGTTGGTCGTCTGCCAAGTCGGTAGCGTCCGCGAGGCAGAAGACGCCCAGGCTGCTGGTGCTCAGATCGTCATTGCCCAAGGCTATGAAGCAGGTGGCCATGTGCGCGGAACGATCAAGTTGGCTCAATTGCTTCCTGAGATCGTTGCAGCTGTGGATGTGCCAGTCTTGGCAGCCGGCGGTCTTTCAAACGGCAGAGATTTGGTCGCCGTCATAGATCAGGGCGGCCAGGGCGTTATGATCGGTACCGCTTTTTTGGCCACCGTAGAATCTTTTGCGCACGACTATCATAAGCGCAGGATTGTTGATGCTGCTCCCGGCGCCACTGTTCACACGGATGCTTTTCATGCGAATTGGCCAAAAGGCGCCTATGTCCGCGTACTTGAGAATTCAGTTACGCGGGGCGAGCGGGGCGACCCGTTTGCTGGCAACAAAACACCAATTGGTAAAGAGGGCGCGAGAACGATCTGGCTGTTCAGCACGGACTCCCCGCTTAAATCAATGACGGGCGATTTCGAGGCTATGGCGCTCTATGCCGGTGAAGCGGCCGGCAAAATCGAAGCTGTCGTGTCTGCTGGCGAACGTGTCAGAGCAATCATCGAAGAAGCCGAGGGATCGCTGAAGCCTAGTCTTGCTCCGGAGTTGTCAGAACCCACAAACACTCTTGCGTCTCCAATTTGTTACGCGCGCGATGCAGATGACCTTTATGCTGGCTACGCAACGCGCCAAGACTTGCTAGCGTTTTTCAATGAACTTCTGGAGGCCGAACGCGCCGGGGCGCGCATTACGGCGCGCACAGCTGCAGAAGCAAGCGATATGCAGATGAGGGTATTGATGCGGGATATTCAGCGAGACGAAGCCCGCTGGTGCGCTATGTTGCTCGGGTGGATCGCACAATTGCAAGGTGAGGCCTCGCCGCGGGTCGGTGCTTTTTACGAAAAATGCCTCGCTATCGGCGATCTGACCGAACGTGTGGCCTTTATCAACCGTGGTCAGGGCTGGGTGGCCCGCAAGGTAAGGGATATGCTGCCCAAGGTCCGCGACGATGCGATGCATGCTGATTTAACAGCTATGTTGGAGAGCCATGAAGAGAATATTGCGCGCGCCAGTGCGGCGATAACATAGTTGTTAATCAAGCGCGCGAGCTGCGGAAATCGCCGACGTTCTTCATGCCCGAGGCGGGCGCGAACCCTGAGCAGATCGCGACGAGCCTGACCAATGTCCTATGACCGCAATGGCGGCAGTCCTGGGGTCAGACGCGTGCCAGCCAGAAAAACCCGTCACGATCATAACGGAATTGCGATAATTTGGTCGTCAGGGCTGAGCCGTTATATCGACGGACGATATTGGGACAAGTAAGATGGCAGAGAAGAAAAAATCAGGGGCGGCATCCCAAGCGCTGCGGCAATCTGACTATCGTGAACTGGCGGAATTCCGGCGATTTTTGCGAACGTTTCTGGCGTTTAGCGAAGGGGCTGCCCGTGCGGCGGGTTTGACACCCCAGCAACATCAGGCCTTGCTTGCCATCAAGGGCTTTGAGGGAGAAGGGCCGGTCACCGTCGGCGATCTGTCGAAGCATTTGTCGATCCGTCACCACAGCGCGGTTGGTTTGGTGGATCGACTGGTCCAAGCGCGGCTTCTCGACCGGGAACACTCCTCCAATGATCGAAGGCGCGTCACTCTTGCATTGACCGATGAAGCGAGAAAATTGCTTGCCAAATTAACGGTGGCGCATCGCAATGAGCTGCGTCGTACAACTCCAACGCTACGCGCGATTGTCGCAAGCTTCGAAGATTAACGCTTAATATTTATTACCATACACATCACGTAGCGCGGCATCGCGTTATTTTGAACGCAGCCGGCTGGCGCAAGGCAAGTATCGGTTTGACCATCCGGGAATACTCCGAACTTCTACTTGTCTCCCTGAGATACCTCGGCCAAAACGATGCGAAGACAGGTGTGCTCGCGAGCTATGACTGCCCAATTTTCCTGGGGCTATAGTCGCCAATGGAAAGGATATGGTCCACGAGCGTGTCGGTTGGTCCCAGGGGAAGAAACACGATTTCCTGATTGATGATTTCGCATTCGCTGGTAGACAGACATCCTTTGAAAGCAACAAGGTCGCGGCGATTGAAGACCGCCGTGCACACCCGGCCGACGATGTCTCCCATTCCCGGCGTGACCCGGTTGACGTCGCTCATCTTCATGCCTTGATAGGACATGCCATAGGCATAGACAGCTCCGTCACCCATCACCCGAATTTCATAATCTGAGGCACCCTCGAGGAGACGATAGAGTACGCTGTTGCGAAGGAATTTGCTGATTGCATGAGGCGACAGATCGGTTCGCGCGGGGAACTTCCTAGCTCCTCTTAACTGATTCCAAGTTTCCACCGCACTGTGAACCAAGGGGCTTTTGATATCCGAAAGCGAGACGCTTCGTCCGGCCTGTTCGGCGTTTTGCGGAGTTATACGAACCAAGCGCGGCTGGCTCTTGTTCACCGATCGCTCCACAATGAGGCTTTTTCGCACACCGTTCAGACCGCGATTGGCAACGAAGAAGAAGTATTATCGATAATAACTCGCGCTGCCGGGAAACCCAGGCTTACCGAAGTGCCCTCGAACGGTACGCTCGTGATTTGGAACGTTCCACCGTGGAGTTCGAGCATCGCCTTGGCAAGTGGAAGCCCCAGCCCGGTACCCTTGTGCTTATTGCTCATCACGTTACTAACCTGGCTGAACGGCAACAACGCTTTGACGATGTCGTCGTCCGACATTCCTACTCCGGTATCCGTGATGATCACAGTCACCGCATTGGTGGCGTTTCTCTGTCCGCTGATGCGTACCTTTCCTCCAGCAGGCGTGAACTTGACCGCATTTGTGATGATATTGATCAGGATCTGGCGGATCATACGCTCTGCGCCGACGATGCGCAGGCCGGGCACCTCGAAAACGCGTTCGAGGATGACTTTTTGTTTTTTGGCGATTGGAGCAACGATACGCAAGGAAGCTTCTATGGCCGAGTCCAGTTCAAAGGCTTTGGCATCGTCCAGACGCATGGCGCCCGCTTCAATCTTGGAAAGATCCAGAATGTCGTTGATGATCGCCAACAGATGCTGACCACTGTCGTGGATGTCGCCGGCATATTCCGAGTAGCGTTTGCTGTCGGCCGGCAAAAGGTGCTGATCTCGAATGATCTCAGAGAAGCCAATAATCGCGTTGAGCGGTGTGCGCAGTTCATGGCTCATATTGGCGAGAAAGGCTGACTTGGCCTTGTTGGCATCTTCGGCTCGGCGAAGAGCGACGGCGAGACCGGCGCTAAGTTCATTGCGATGTTTTTGAAGTTCACTCAGGTGATGAATCAGTCGCTGCAAATATAGTGCTATGGGAAGTGCGACGAGGCCGTTTACGAGAGCGACATTTATGAACATAAAGAAGTCAAATGGCCTATTCTCTATTGACTCGAGCAACAAGCGCAAACCGATTGCCATGCCAACGCTGACGGAGGTAAGCACCAAGGTGGTGACCCAAACACCGAGCTTGTCGGCGGCCGTTGTCAGGCTTCGCAGGAAATGATTGCGGCGATCCCGACCTTCTGTTGAATCCCAAGGCCTGTCTTGAAGGCTTGGGTGATAACGCTCGGTATGAGTGAGCGAGCCGGATTGCGACAAGTGTCGGGCGTTGGCCGGCTCCACGTCACTTCCCCCCACGAGTCGCAATCAATAAAGGTGGCGTACGGCGTCTATCTGGGGCGATGTTGCCACCGTATTGGTAAAAGTGACATTAATGTCAGTGGGCCGCTTTTTATAGGGATATGCCCGCCAACGCTCAGACGGATCTGCTGAAACCTATAGCTCCTATGATTGCTGGGCGTGAGGGGCGGCCCGTCATCCGATATGCGACGGTACGAGGGTTAAGCCGCATGTTCGGCACAGAACCTCATGCAGATGGCTTCTTCTCTTACGCCTGTTTGGGCGGGGTCATGCTGACCTACCCCAATTGTTGCGGTCACGGAGGCGGGTTTGCTGTTTTGATTTTCAAATCGATCACAGCACGAAGGCCGGGATGATTGTCTTCCAGCCTAAGTTCGCCACCGTGTAATTTTGCACATGCCGCGACAATGGCAAGGCCAAGGCCAGAGCCGTTGGTCGAGCGCGCTTTGTCCAGTCGCACGAAACGCTGCTGTACGCGCCCACGGTCTTCCTTCGGTACGCCAGGACCTGTATCAGAAACTACAATACGCACCTTTTCATCGTCGACCTTTTCGACGCTGAGCACAATTGTTGCCCCCCGCCCCGCATAGGCTGCGCCATTGTGTAGTAGATTTCCTATTGCTTGCCGGAGCAAGAGTTCGTGGCCGCGCCCGACAATGTGTTGCTGTGGCATCTCCAATTTTATGAATTGGCCAAAGTCCTCGATCATCGGCGTAAAAAGATCGGCCATGTTGCTCGCGAGATCCGAAATGTCGACGTCGCTCATCATCTCCTGCGAAAGCCCTGTCTCGGCGCGCGCGATATCGATCAACGCGGAGAAGGTTGCTAGCGCCCGATCGGCCTCCTGGTGGGCCTGCGCAATGGCTTCGAGAGATGCTTCTCGCGAAAGACCGGGCTCCATGGCGCGAGCCAGCGCCCCCTTCAGGCGCGTCAAAGGCATACGCAGATCGTGCGCGAGGCTGTCTGTCACGGTTCTCATTCCGGTCATCAGGTCTTCAATCCGGGAGAGCATCGCATTTATCGAGGCACCAAGCCGGTCGAACACATCACCGGGCCTAGTCACCTCGACGCGCGCGTGCAATTCGCCTGCCGCGATGCGTTCGGCCGTGGCGGCGATTGTGCCGGCCCTGCGCAGAAGAAGCGCACTCAGAATCATGCCAATGCCAGTGCAGGCAATCGCGGCGAACAAGAGCGCCAGTGACGAGGATCTGAGAATCGAAAGACGGAACGCTTTGCGCTCTTCGGCATCCTGCGCGATGACGAGGTTCTCGCCGGACGGCAAGCTGCCCACCAGCACATGCCAGCGCGTCTGCCGTCCAGCATTGTGCAGTTCGATGACACGCCACCCCTTCGCAGCCGCCGCTTCGGTCAGGGACTTTGCGCCCGCAAGAGGATGCCCCGCCTGATCGACAAGCGCATAGCGAAAACCGCCGCCTCCATGGATGCGCTCACGCCGGTCAAGTGCTGTGATCAACGCTGAAAGCCCGTCTTCCTGTGCCAGGGTCGTCATGTAGTTGCGCTCGGCAATCGCGGCTGCCTGCGCCTGGTCGTCGATGATGCGTTCACCGATCCTGTCGACGAGATAAAGCGTCACGGCAAGCGAAATCGCCGCCACGGTCAGCGAAATGACGGGAAACATCCACGCTTTAAGTCGCCAATGTCGCATCGCTATGGCTTTTCCGAGATGCGATATCCGACGCCGCGAAGCGTGTGCAACAGCGGCGCGGCAAAGTCGTCGTCGATTTTTTTGCGCAACCTGCTGATATGTGTGTCGATGAGGCTCGTGTGAGGGTCGAAGCGGTAATCCCAAACCTGCTCAAGCAACATCGTTCGCGTGACCACGCGATCCTTGTTGCGCAGGAGATATTCGAGCAGTTTGAATTCTCGGGGCAACAGTTCAAGGTCGCGGCCGCCGCGGGTCACTTTACGGGTCAGCAGATCCATTTGCAGATCGCTACAGGACAATGTCGATTCCTGAGCCCGCCCTCCGCCACGACGCAAAAGGTTGAATAGCCGCGCGGAAAGTTCGGAATAGCCGAACGGTTTGGTCAGATAATCGTCACCGCCGGACTTCAGACCCTTCACCCTTTCGTCAAGCTGCCCCAGCGCACTCAGGATGACGATAGGCGTTTCGATATTGGCGGCACGCAGCGCTTTAACGACAGAAAGCCCATCCATTCCGGGGATCATGCGGTCCATCACAATCGCGTCGAACTGGGAGGAGGTCGCCATATACAAGCCATCACGCCCGTCGGCGACGTGTTCGACGGTGAAACCTTCTTCGCGCAGGCCCTTCAGAATGTAGTCGGCGGTATCGGCATCGTCTTCGACGACAAGAACTCTCCGGCTCATTCAGAAAACCCCGCGTCTGTCCAATGATCGTTTGCAAATCCTAGCACAGCTGCCCAGCCAAGGCGGAAAGGACGAGGCCGGCTGCGGTGGCGCAGCCGGCCTTCGGTCATAGGCGAAGTGTGGGGTTAGCCGTTCGCTTTGGCCGGAGTTTTCACCATCGCGCCAGCAACCTTGCGATGGGTCTTGTGCTTGGCAACGATCTTGCCGGAGGTCTTTGTGGCAACCTTCACGACCGGCTTGGTGGTTTCGGTCTTGGCCACCGTGGACGACTTGGACGGCGCGCTTACTTGGGCAGCCACCGGCTTCGGCGCTGGGGCAGAGGTCTGCGTCGCGGCAAAGGCAGGAAGCGCCACAAAGGACAGAAGGGCGGCGCCGGTAATGATTGAACGCGTGAACATGGAATGCTCCTTCGAAATGGACGGCGGTTATTCGCCGTCGTTGAGAAGGAATATGGACGCCCAATCTCACAGCCCGATCATCGCCAAACTTACAAGTTTGCGAGTTTCTGAAATCCGCTTAATTGGCGGGGGACCGGAAAACATTCCAACATTTTGTGGTTTTAGTTCCCGGACAAGCGATATTTAGGGCTAAGAGGGGAGCCAACTCCCCCGATACTGCACCCGCACCTCTAGGCAGCGAGCCGTTGTCAGAATACGCCGTGGTGCCCAAAGCATCGAGCCCCGACAGAAGCTGGCGTAGCGCCCCCTTGACGGCATCGATGTGCCAAAGTGCAGGCATAGACCACCACTTATTAGGAGGCGTCCCACTTAAGGCTAGCGCAATTGGATTGGGCCTGGTCACGACTGATTAGGCGCATGACACGAATGGGAGCGGCGCAGTTGCGAACGAGATAGTGGCGGCAAACAGATGCTTGGGCTTTCCGCCGTTTAGCGGGCTTACACAGTGGCGATGGCTGTCCGCCGACGCCGCTCACTGTGCCGGCGAGACCAGAACGCTCGGTCATACAACACGGCTGACGGTGGCAGATTACGCAAAGCCCTCGTCAGGTGCCAAAAGAACGATGCTGCAGACGTGGAAAGCTATTTGCGAGGTGGCACAACGTCCGCCTCCAGTGCTTTGGAATGGTCAAGGCTGTGGAGAAGCAGATATCAGCGGTTGTCGGAGTCAGCGATTTGCTTGTTCGCCAGCATATTCAGACGACCCGGAGCTAGAGGTTCATCCGAGAAAGCTTTCCTTTGGAAGTGCTATTGATCCGGTCTCTGTACTCCACGTGACGAAATGAGAGCGATCTGGGCCGTCTTCAGCAAGGCTTAGCAAAGGTGGTGGACGAATGTCCGCGCCAGCCCGCAAGAAAATTTCGCGCCAACTCTGAAAATTCCCCAGCCGGGCGCTGGCCCATCCTCGCGCGTCGATTGTTCTACCCGATGAGGGCGTAAGCTCTGGCTTCGAAGGATGAAGCACACGGGGATATGACCAGTCCATCGGACACGGATCGTGAAGGCATCGGGTCTCGCCCCGAAGGCGAGGCCATGGGCACATCCGAATGCGATGCATGGTTTGTCCGCGAGGTGTTACCGCTCGAAGCAGCGCTAATGCAATTCCTCCGCCGGAGCTGGCGCAACCGCGCCGACGTCGACGATCTGTGTCAGGAGGTCTATGTGCGGGTCTACGAGGCGGCGCAGAAGGAAATCCCTAGTCCCGCCCGGCCTTTCGTGTTCGCCGTCGCGCGCAACCTGATCATCAACCGCGTGCGTCGTGAGCAGATCATCCCTATCGAAACTTTCGGTGATCTCGACGCGCTCAACGTGGCCGCCGATGAGCCGGGCCCTGATCGCAACGTCATGGCGCGCGAGGAACTGCGCCGCCTGCAAGCTGCCCTCGACAACCTACCGCCACGTTGCCGCCAAGCTGTAATCCTCAAGAAGATCGAGGGCCTGTCGCGCAAGGAAATCGCTCAGCGCATGGGCATCAGCGAAGACACGGTGCACCGCCACCTGACAGAAGGCCGCCACGCGTTGGCTGATTTTCTCTATGCGGGCAAACCCGATTCGGGATGGACGTCGTGAGCGACACGCAACACGAAGCCGCGCCGGCAAGCGCGCAAACTATCCGCCTCAGCGCCGCCGAATGGCACGATCGCCGCGAACGCGACGGCTGGACAAAAGACGACGAAGCCGCGCTTGCTGTTTGGCTTAGCCAGTCGCCCGCACATAAGGTCGCGTTTCTGCGTGTCGATGCCGCATGGAAGCGTGCCGATCGTCTCAATGCGTTGCGCGATTCCGGGCGCGTCGGCCGTTTCTCCGCGCTCGCGCATTTCTGGCCTATCGCCATCAAAATGGTGGCAGCTGCCGCGCTGGTGGCTGCCACCGGATTCGCGGCCGCACCTTACTTCATGAAATCCCATGATCAGACCTATTCCACCACCGTCGGCGGGCGCGAGACGCTCGCGCTTGCGGACGGCTCTCGCATCGAGCTGAACACCGACACGGTGATGCGGGTGGCGATGACGCGCGAGCGCCGCTCGGTATGGCTCGACAGCGGCGAGGCCTATTTCCAGGTCAAGCACGATGCGCAGCGCCTCTTCGTGGTGATGGTAGGTGATCGCCGCATCACCGATCTAGGAACGAAATTCGTCATCCGCCGCGACGAAAGCCGCATGAAAGTTGCCGTCCTCGAAGGCAGCGTCGAACTCGATGCCGTGGGCGCACAAGCCGACAGGGTGCCCAAACTTCTCAAGTCCGGCGACGTTGCGGTTGCGACCGGCAACACGGTCTCGATCAGCCGCAAGACACAGCGCACGCTTGCCAATGAGCTTGGCTGGCAGCGCGGCGTCCTCGTCTTCGACAACGCGACGCTCGCAGAGGCCGCAGCCGAATTCAACCGCTACAACCGCGAGAAGATCGTGATCGCCGATCCGTCCGCTGCTCAGATCATGATCGGCGCCACACTTCCGCAGAACGACGTTCAGGCCTTCGTGCGGGTAGCCCAAAAGATCTTCGGCCTTCGGGTCGAACGCCAGGGCGACGACATCGTGATTTCACACTGACCGAAAGCAAACCGGTTTTACGAGAAACATGACGGGGGGAAACAGTGACCGCTCTCAAATCGCTTCTCTTGTGCGGCATGGGCGCCGTCCTTTGGACAACCGCTGCCGCGGCGCAGGACTTCAATATCCCGGGCGGCGATCTGCGCGGCGCACTCGGTGCCTATATGAAACAATCCGGCATCTCGCTGATGTATCCCAGCGAGGCTGTCAAGGGCGTCCAATCCGATGGCGTGCATGGCCAACTCTCCCCCGATGCGGCGCTGGCTCGCATTCTCGACGGTACTGGATTCAGCATCAGCAAAGACGCTTCTGGCGTGATCGCCATCGTCCATAGGCCGTCGGCCGGACTCGAAATGCCGCCAATGCAACTGGCTCAGGCAGTGCCAAATGGGAGAACCGCCGTCGAGACCGTAACAGTCACGTCGTCAAAACTTGGCGGTGCTGATGTGCAGTCGATCCCGATTGCGATCACGGCGCTGTCTCAAGAACAATTGACGGCAACACAGACAGCAGGCGGTCCGGACCTGATCAAGCAGGTTCCAAACATGACCTTCACCAAAACGAATTTTAGCGGCTACAGCATTCAGATCCGCGGTATCGGCACGCAGGCGATTTCGGTGACGACCGACCCAGCCGTTGCAGTGGCCTTCAATGATATCCCGTTTATCCGCAACCACTTTTTCGAGCAGGAGTTTTACGACACCGCGCAAGTCGAAGTGCTACGCGGCCCGCAAGGCACGCTTTATGGGCGCAACGCGACGGCGGGGGTGGTCAATCTGGAATTCGGCAAAGCCCGCGGATCAGTTCGAAGCGATGGCGTCCGCCGATGTCGGCAATTATCAGAATCGTCGCTTCGAAGGCATGCTGAATGTGCCGATTGTCGACGACCGGCTCGACATCCGCATTGCGGGCGAATGGACGAAACGCCAGGGTTATTCTTTCAACGAAACAAACGACAGCCGCATCGACGGACGAGATCTCTGGTCCGGACGCGTCACGATCGGGTTGAAACCGACCGAGAATCTTCAGATGTATCTGGTGTGGGAACACTTTTCCGAGGACGACGATCGTCTCAGAAGCGCCAAGCAGCTTTGCATGACGGACTACGGTCCTGGAGAGGTCGGCGGCGTCCCAAAGCCAGTTGGGCCTAGTAACTATGGCGTCTCTGGCGACTTCTTTACGCAAGGCTGCAAGCCGACTTCGCTCTATTCGCCCGACGCGTTCGAAGCCCCGCTCGGCTATGCATTGCCGTATGTTCTGGGATTGGAAGCGTTAGGTAAAGGTAACGATATAAATCCCTACTCCAGCGTGACGCAGTCGCAAAATTTGCGCGTGATCGAGTCGGGGATCAACCCGATCTACAAGGCAAAGAACGACGTGGTCGAATTGAACTCGGATTATACGATAACGCCTGCCCTGACGTTCACATCGCAAACCGGATTTGGTCATGACTTCCTGTATTCGGCCGAGGATTTCAATCGATTTGGCGCAGCACCGGGGCTTTTCGAGTACATACCGGGAGTAACTGCAACTGGGCCAGATCCCAGCGGCCTTCATATTTGTACCCAGTCTACGGCTTCTTGCTCTGGCATTCCTGCGGGTACTCCGTGCACAACGAACGATGGCAGCTGTACGCTTGCGGGATCCTTTTGTGATCCGCAACTAGGTTGTTCAGACCGGCTCATTGCGGAGGATCTTTCGGAAGAACACGCCTGGCAATTGAGTCAGGAATTTCGCCTGGCATCGAATTTTTCCGGACCATTCAATTTCAGCCTCGGCGGCAACTATCTGCACTATGAGACGGAAGAAAACTATTATGTTTTCAGCAACGCATTCACGCTGATCACCTCGAATTTCGGTGCCGATTACGTTCCAGGCGTTTCGGACAATTCTAACGCACTGCCGTACGGGTTTTCATTCGATAACCCAGCAAAAACTCCTAGTATTAGCTTCGGCTATGTTGATCCGAATCCACTTTCTCATCTCAACAACAACGGACACAATTATTTTCTGAGCGAGAATCCCTACGTGCTGAATTCCTACGCGACGTTCGGCGAAGTGAATTACAGCATCTTCAACGATCTGAAGCTCGTTGCCGGCTTACGGTGGACGGACGATCAAAAGCATTTTGTCGACATACCAAGCTGGTTGGCTGAGTATGGTTGGGGATATCCAGTTGCCGGCGTTGTGAACCAACAATGGGGCCAATTCACCGGTCGCGCCGTTGCGAACTGGACCCCAAAACTCGACTTTACCGATCAGACCCTGATTTACGGTTCATATGCTCACGGCTATAAAGCCGGTGGAGCAAATCCCCCCGGGGCAATCTTTCCCTCCTCAGCAGACGTCAACGGAAACGACAACTTCAGTGTGAATCCCACGCACCCATTGACGTTCAAACCAGAATTCGTCGATGCGTTTGAACTGGGTACGAAAAATACCCTGCTGGACGGCACGCTCACGCTGAACGGTGATTTGTTCTACTACAATTACGAGAATTATCAGGTATCCGAGATTGTCGATCGAACGGCAATCAACCAGAACTTCGATGCCCATGCCAAAGGCGCCGAGTTGGAGGCGACATGGGAGCCGCTGCCAGGTTTGCGGTTCAATTTTGCCGGAGGATGGGAGAGCACTGCTATCGCCCAGGGGCAAAGCGCGGTCGATCTGATGGATCGCACCGCCGGGCACCCAGGTTGGTTTGTCGTCAAACCTTTCGTCACCGAGGCATCAAATTGCATATTTCCAACCTATGTTGCGGCGGATATAAACCAAGGTGCACCGGTCATTGGAGGCAATTCCCTTAGTTATTGCGGATATGCGTATCTCTTGCATGACGATCCCTTCACGCAGCTGCCTTATGTGCCAAATCCCACGGTAGACGCTGACGGAGAGCCGCCGCATAATGGGTGCACCGGCGGCTTGAACCCCGATTGCATATTGGTCAATTACCCGGGATACAATCCCGCGACAGCGCCGAATGATGGTGCAGGATTCTCGAAAAACCTCGGCGGAAACAGCCTCCCGAATGCTCCGCCTTATACGGTGTCTGTAGGCGCGCAATATTCTATACCATTGTCATCAGATTGGGCTGGCACACTTCGAAGCGATTTCTATTGGCAGGATGCCTCGTGGTGGCGCGTGTTCAATGATCTGTCCTACGACCGCCTGCAAGGCTACGCCAATGTCAATCTGACTCTGATTCTCACGAGTCAAAGCGGCTGGCAGGTGATGCTCTACGACAAGAACGTGTTCAACACGACGGCAATCACTGGCGCCTTCCTCAACAGCGACGATACGGGTCTGACGACCAACGTCTTTCTGACCGATCCCAGATTGATCGGCATTCGCGTCACGAAGAACTGGTAAGGGGGAACCGATGAGTGAACTGAAGGATGTGCGGATTGACCAGAACGATTTCCGCTGGCGGCTACTGACGACGGTTTCGGCACTGGCTCTGATCGGGGTGGTCTCCAGCCACGAAGCGGAGGCCGCAAACGACGAAACAGATCGTCCGACCGTGTGGATCGAACTCGGTGGTCAGCTTGAACGCGTCGATAGTCCGCAAGCGATATCGGCGCCGCCGTTCTTCGGTCAGGCTGCATCGGTGAACCTCGATCCAATGATCGAAGCGCAACGTCCATCGCGGTACAGCATCGGAGGCGAGAGCAAAATAGCATTTGCGCCTGAAAATACAGACTGGGTTTTCTCAGCCGCAATCCGATATGGGCGATCGAATAATGCCAGACATCTTCATAAGCAAACAAATCTTCCGACTCCTTCGAAGTATTTAGCTGGTTTTGGGCACATTTCGGCTACTCTCAAACCGGTTTTTGGCGATGGGCAGACGAATTTCTCGGAGTCGCATTTCATTCTTGATTTTCAGGCGGGCAAGGACGTCGGCCTCGGTTTGTTTGGTGTTGGCGGAAGTTCGGTTGTCAGTGCAGGAGTGAGGTTTGCGCAATTCACGTCCAGTTCCGATGCCACGCTCCATGCGCGGGTCGTCAAACTTACTCCGGTGTCGAACCCCGGAAAGTACAAATTCGACGACATTGCAAATCAGACTAACACAGCAATTTTGCACGCCAACCGCAACACGCATGCCATCGGACCATCTGTGTCCTGGGACGCCTCATTGCCTGTCGCTGGAAATGGCACGGACATGACGTTTGCGTTTGATTGGGGCGTCAACGCTGCGGTCCTGTTTGGCCGACAGCGCACCCAGGTGCATCATCAAACGACGGGAGACACCTATCAAATCACCTTTCAACATACCAGCGGGCTTCATCCTGTGACACATACGAACCATTATGCCCGCGCAACCGCTCACGATCGCTCGCGCACTGTGATGATCCCAAACGTCGGGGGATTCGCTGGCCTGTCGCTTAAATTCTCCAATGCCAAAGTCAGCCTTGGCTATCGGGGAGATTTTTTCTTCGGTGCCGTCGACAATGGCATCGATACACGTCACGAGGCCGATCAAAATTTCTATGGACCGTTCGCGACGATCAGTATTGGATTATGAGAACGGTACACACTTGGAATTGAAATCGGCGATTAGCTGTTAGCTCACACACTGCCTGTATGAGCCTTCATCGATCGGGGCAATAGAATCTCTGTACTCAGTCTCTTCACATCGCTACTTACACTTAAACATTCGGATTTCGATTTTTCTAAGCGCTGAGTACTTCACGGTGTTGCGCTTTTTCAGTTCCACGACAGAGTACGCGTAAGGTAGGTTAGCTATCGGCGCAAAAATCTCGTGACTACCGCCGTAGAAATATTGCAATCGATTAGTCGATGGCCGATTACCTCGAAAATACGTTTTCTGAAGCTTCTGGTTCGGTCCAACCTGCCGGTGAGGGGACTACGACAGGAGTCTGATCGCGCCTTGGATAAAGACACACTTCGGCACATGTTGATATTGCTAAGCTGTGGAATTTTCTGACGGTAGAATACGAGACTCGGCGTACGAGAGCCTAGCATTCTGGGATTTTGCGTTGGAGCAGGACGCTAGTAACCGAGCGATCTTGTAGAAATCAGACTTATTATGTCGGCGTTTGCTATCTCCTTGCCGCGATCTGGGAAAAATCGGGGATTACGTTCTGTTCTATGCCTGTTCGTCGTCCGTTCAGGACTGACTTCACTTAAAAAACCGCCTTTCCTGCGGATTCCGCCATGATCGTTTGGCTTTGCTAAGATTGGCATCGGGGATCTACATGGCCTCCTAGGCCCCTCCTTCAAGATGGTTGCAAGAAAACCCACACGGAGACCCGGCCGTTTGGCGCGCGCCTTCGTTCTATTCAGTCGAGTCCTGGGTTTTGCCCATAAAGGACGGGGATGGTCGAAAGGTCAGAAATCAGTCGTGACGACTCTGCTCTGTGTCTTCAGAGTGTGACCATGACTGCGTCTGAGCTGGAAGCCTGGTTCGTGCGCGAAGTGCTGCCCTTGGAAGCCGCGTTGACGCGGTTTCTCCGACGGAGCTGGCGCAACACGAGCGATATCTCCGACCTTTTGCAAGAGGTCTATATGCGGGTGTGCGAGGCGGCGCAGATTCAGGTTCCAGTTCCGGCAAAACCGTTCGTCTTTGCCCTCGCGCGAAACCTTATCATCGATCATGTGCGCCGCGAGCACGTCGTCACTATAGAATCAATCTCAGATCCCGACGCGCTGGACGTTGCGATGGACGAACCCGGTCCGGATCGTAGCGCCATCGCGCGCGACGAACTGCGCCGCCTGCAGCACGCGCTGGAGCGATTACCCGCCCGGGCGCGCGAAGCTGTCATAATGAAAAAGGTGGAGGGCCTTTCTCGCCGCGAAATCGCCGAGCGCATGGGTATCACCGAGAAAACCGTGAAATGGCATCTCAACGAAGGCGTACGTGCTCTGGCCGATATCCTCTACGGCGTGCCGCCCGAGGATCCCATATGACCGAAGAAACCGCTGATGCAGCAGAGGTTCAAATCCATGCTGCTGACTGGCTTATGGAACGGCGCGAAGGTGAATGGAGTGCGGAGAAGCAGGCCGGACTTGACGCCTGGCTTGCTCAATCTCTTGAGCATCGCATCGCCTATTGGCGGCTTGATGCCGCTTGGGGCCGCGCCGATTTACTGGGCGCGATGCGCCGGCCTTCTTTCGAACGCCCACAACCAGCGCCCAAGCGCAAAGTGTGGCTGTTGCGCGTGGCCGCCGCTGCAGTTGTGGCGGTGGTAGCCGGTGTCACGCTGGTGCCTGAATTTGGCAAATCGTCGGAGAAAATCTACGCGACGGCGTTGGGCGAGCGCGAAAGGCTAACGCTCGCCGATGGCTCGCAAATCGAACTGAATACCGACACTGTGCTGCGCACACAAATCAGCGCCAGCGCCCGCGAGATTTGGCTCGACAGAGGCGAGGTGTATTTCGAGGTCACGCACAACGAGAAGAAGCCATTCGTCGTAATGGTGGGCAGCCATCGTATCACCGATATCGGTACGAAATTCGTCGTGCGCCGCGACACAGGTCAATTCAAAGTTACCGTTCTGGAAGGTCGCGTACGGATCGAAAATCCGGATAACGCCGCATCCCGCTCTGAGCTGCTCACCCAGGGCGATATCGCCGTCACGGTCGGAAACAGGATTGCGGTCGTGCGGGAAAACAAACACGCAATCGCCGATGCGCTGGGATGGCAGCGTGGTGTCCTGATCTTCGATCATACGACGCTTGCTGAAGCCGCGCGCGAGTTCAACCGCTATAGCGGCAGGAAACTCGTGATCCCCGATCGGCGGACGGCACAGCTTACCATCGACGGCACGTTTCCCAGCAACAACGCGCAAGCATTCACACGATTAGCACAGGCCGTGCTTGGCCTGAAGATCGAGGACCGCGGCAACGAGGTCATCATTTCGAAATAAGCAGGACGTTCAACACTTTTCATTGAGAACCGGCGCACAGTCGCGACATCGGGGGGGTGCATGACACGGGACAGTTTTCTAATGGTGACGCTCTCAGGCAGCGTTTGCGCACTCGCACTGACAACAGCCGCATTCGGTAAGACATTCGATATACCTGCCGGCGACCTGAAAAACGCTCTCAACGCCTATTCCGAACAATCGGGCATTCCACTGATTTTTTCTGGCGACGCCGTTAGAGGCGCGCACAGCAATCCCATCAAGGGTGATCTACCTGCGGATGACGCACTGGAACATCTTCTAAAGGGTACCGGCTTTGGCATGCAGCACGATCCTTCCGGAGCCATTGGCATCATCCGCAGATCGTCGGACGTGGCGCAGCCGGTGGAACTGGCCCAGGCGGCCGCTGCGTCACGCGCTGCAGTTGAAACTGTTACCGTGACTTCATCGAAACTCGGCGGGGCCGATGTGCAATCAATCCCGATTTCGATTACGGCATTGTCGCAGGAGCAGTTGACGGCGACGCAGACCGCGGGCGGTCCCGATCTTGTGAAGCAGGTACCGAATTCTGACTTTCTCCAAGACCAACTTTACCGGATACAACATCGAGATTCGCGGCATTGGTACGCAGGCGATTTCGGTGACCACAGATCCAGCTGTTGCGGTCGCATTCAACGATATTCCGTTTCATTCGCAATCACTTTTTTGAACAGGAATTCTATGACGTTTCGCAAGTGGAAGTTCTGCGCGGGCCGCAAGGCACGCTCTATGGACGTAACGCGACTGCGGGCGTGGTGAACATGATCTCGGCAAAACCATCCGACCAATTCGAGGCGATGGCGTCTGCCGATATCGGCAATTACCAGAACCGCCGCCTTGAGGCGATGATCAATTTCCGGTTGTCGATGACAGGCTCGACATCCGTGTTGCCGGCGAGTGGACCAAGCGCAAAGGTTATACGTTCAACGAAACGACAGGACAGTCCGTTGACGGCCGCGATCTGTGGTCGGGCCGCGTGACGATTGGATGGAAGCCGTTCGAAAAGCTCCAGATCCTATCTCATCTGGGAGCATTTCTCGCGAAGACGACGACCGTGTGCGCTCGGCCAAGCAGCTTTGCAAGAAAGATCCCGGACCGACTTCGGTCGATGGCCTTGACATCGCGACATTGCCCAATGACGGAGGTGGAACGCCCGCCGGTTTGACGCGCCAGTTCGCGCAGACATGGCTCAGTCAAGGTTGCCTGCCGACATCGCTCTATTCGGCCGATGCATTTGAAACTCCCAATGGACAGACGATCCCATTTGTCGCAGCAGGCGAATTCATCTTCGCGGGCGATTCTGCCAATGGAACGATGCTCGAATCCAATCGACCCTTATGCAAACCAGACCCAGTCGCGGAATTTACGGGTCATACAATCTGAACTCAATCCAACTTATCGCGCAAAGAACGACACGCTGGAGTTCAACGCCGATTATGCGGTAACGCCTCAACTCACGATCACATCGCAAACCGGTTACAATAAGGATTTTCTCTATTCGACGGAGGATTTCAATCGCTTCGATACCGCGCCCGGTCTGTTCGGCGAAGGATTGAGCGCAATCTATGGCGCCGACCCGGTGCAGAACGGAATTTATTGCGATCCGCAACTTGGCTGTTCAAGCGCGATGGTGGGCGAGGATTTGTCGCAAGAGCGCGCCTGGCAATTCTCACAGGAAGCGAGGCTGGCTTCAAATTTCAGCGGGCCGTTCAATTTCAGCGTCGGCAGCAATTACATGCATTATCAGACGGTGGAAGACTACTATGTCTTCTTCAACCTCATCTCGGCCACTGAGCAGACCGTTAATGGAGGCGGGCCTGGGGATTATTCAACCTGTTATAACGGCCCCGGCGTCATTTCGACAGTTTCTCCCCAGCCTGTCACGATCGATTTCACCGCTCTTGGTTATCCCTCGTTGGGTGTTGCTGAAATACCTTCGAATTTTGCATGCAGCCAAGGCCGCGAATTCTATGGAACCTATATCGATCCCAATCCCATCCCAGATCTTAACGGCCAGGGACACAATTATTTCCGTAGCGAGAACCCCTATCAGCTGAACTCCGTCGCGGGCTTTGGAGAGGCTTACTATCAGGTTCTGCCGGATGTAAAGCTGACCGCGGGCTTGCGCTGGACCGATGATAGCAAACGGTTTTGGAACATACCGAGCCAGGTCTTCCTGCTGGGCGGCGGTTATCCCGTCTTCAGCGTCGTCAATCAGGAATGGAAGGAATGGACGGGCCGCTTCGTGGCCGACTGGACGCCCAAGTTCGACTTCACAGATGCATCGCTGTTCTACGCATCCTATTCGCGCGGTTACAAAGGCGGCGGCGCCAATCCGCCCGGACCGGCCGTGGATTATTTGAGCGCGGATCTTTTGCGACACATCCGCCGACATTCGCGCCGGAATTCATCAATGCCTACGAATTGGGAACCAAGAACACGCTGCTTGACGGCAGCATGACGCTGAACGGCGATGTCTTCTATTACGATTACAAGGGTTACCAGATTTCCCAGATCGTCGACCGCACGTCGATCAATCTGAATTTCGACGCCAAGGTTAAAGGCGCGGAACTGGAGGCAACATGGGAGCCTGTGCCGGGACTGCGCTTCAATTTCGCGGGCGGTTTGGAGGATACGCTCCGTCGATAAAGGTCAATCCGCCGTCGATCTCATGAACCGCACCAACGGCAATCCCGATTGGGTGGTGGTCAGGCCGTATCTTACCGACACATCGAATTGCATTTTGCCGGCAAATGTTGTTCGGGGGATCTTCGAGGCTAGTGATGCTCCACGTATTTTGGGGTCGGGTATCGCTCGGCGCCTGCGACGTCGCATACAATCCGGGCGGCGCTCTTCCGATCTTTGGATATGGCTATGCCTTAGATCAGAATGCCTTCGCCGCTGCGGGCTTCGATCCGACGACGGCGCCAAATGGCGGCGCTGGTTTTTCAAAAGATTTGAGCGGCAACAAGCTGCCCAACGCGCCGCCGTTCACCCTGTCCGCGGGCGCGCAATACACGATGCCCGTCACTCCAGATTGGGCGGCCACATTGCGCGGCGATTTCTATTGGCAGGGCAATTCTTTCGCCCGCATCTTCAATGACGTGCCCTACGATCAGCTTCACGGTTATACCAACGTCAACCTGTCGTTGATCTTCACCAATCAGGACGGTTGGCAGGCGATGGCCTATATGAAAAATGTCTTCAACATCGACGGCCATTACTGGCGCTTTTCTGAACTCCGACGATACCGCGCTGACAACCAATGTGTTCGTCACCGATCCGCGCCTGTTCGGCGTGCGCGTGACGAAGAATTGGTAAGGGGAAACAATGAGCGAGATGACAAAACATCGGGCGATCAAGTCGACCTTCGGGTAAAGTTTCTGGCCACGGCCTGTGGTGCTGTGTTGCTTGCCGCAATATGTGGCAGCCAGCCGCCATGGCCTCGGGCGACGATGCACCGGCCGACCGTGTGGATCGAACTCGGCGGCGAGTTCACGCAACTGGACAACGGTCAGGACGCCTATCTGCCGCCGTTCGCTCTCATCACGTCGCGTCTTCCGTTTATAATTGATCCCCTGTGGACGTTGAGAGACATGCACCGATCAGTTGGGACGGCAACGCGAAAGTCTCGTTCGAACCCCCTGGAATGGACTGGAATTTCTCGGTTGCCATTCAGTATGGCAGGAGCACTTCAACCAAATTTCGAAACAGCGAACGCCGCAACGAACCACAACCAATTCTACTGTGAATCGACTATGATGCCTATCAAAACCTCTGGGCGAAAAACAGCGAAAGCCACATGGTTTTGGATTTTAGGCCGGCAAGGATGTCGGGTTGGGAATGTTCGGAAGCGATGAACACTCCATTGTCGCTTTCGGTGTTCGCTATGCGCAGTTCGATTCGGGAATCAATGCAAGTATTCGATATCAGCCGACAAATGTGAGTGCCTATCATCCTTTTCATCAATTCTATGGCTCTTTTACTGCGGAACGCAAATTCATCGGCTTCGGGCCGTCTCTTTCATGGGATGTGTCGACCGATTGATCGGGGATTCGTCGGCGGCGGTATTTCTGTCGATTGGGGGGTGAATGGCGCCATTTTGTTTGGGCGTCAGAACGGCTATATCGTCAGACGACACGTTGCCCTGTCTCACCTTACAACACTTTGTTAAGATTCATATATCAACACTCCGCTCGCCCAATCGCGGCAAGCAGGCCGTCGTTCCCAATTTTGGCGGATTTGCGGGAGTTTCGTGGCGCTATCCGAACGCAAAGTCAGTCTCGGCTATCGCACCGATTTCTTCTTCGGTGCGATTGATGGCGGCATCGATAGGCGAAAAACTAGAATGTCGGCTTCTACGGGCCGTTCGCGAGCATCAGTGTCGGGATCGGCGACTAGTCCCCTCGCGACCATAGGTGTCGAATTGGCAAGGCTAGTGCAGTCGGCGATTTTGGTAAACGATAGGGCGGAATTTCGCCGTCGCTGCGAGGACGTTCTCGGACAGGGCGTAAGCGCATACTCATTTATATGGCGAGCAGCAATACAAGCGAACAGGCTAATATTTGGCGAGAGCTCATGACCCAGCCATTGATATCCTCCGGTTGTGCGCGATGCTCGTCGAACATCTCTCCTAACGATTCGGTGACCGCGTTACGATAAGAACGCCCACTGCTCGGCGTAACAATGGAGCGCTCGCCAAATCTGCCCGGCGCCGGCTGCCTCAAAACCACACCCAAACGCTGCAGAGGACAAAAGAAAGGATATGCGTATGAACAGAAACGCCAAGAATACAAGCAGCGCGACACCCTCCCGCCAATCGAAAATTTCGCGCCAGTTTGGCTGTACGCGGCCCGCAAGAATTGCCGCAAATGGCAGATTGGAAGTCTTCGCCGCGAAAGCGTCCCAACCCGCGCCAAGTTTACGCCGGCGCTTGGCATCTATCGAAATCGTTCCGAACAGCGAGAGCAGAAAAAAGGTTCCGAAGAAGACCACGGAAGCCTCCTTACCGCTGGCGACCAGATGGAACCCCGACCAGATTGCAAAACCCCAAAGAAATGGATGCCGGGTGATCGCCACCACGCCTTTGACGGCGGTTGGTTTCGGGACATCGTTCTGGTTACCTATCCTTGTGGGGGAGACTGGCAAAAGCAATCCCGGTACACCGATCAGGAAGGCGAGCAGAACAACCGGAATGCCGATGTACCTTATGTTTGGTCCAAAATCATATAGCACGTGGTTCGCGGGACTGCCTTTAGTGTCGTCTATGAAATGCAACGAGAGGATGGTAGGGCGGGCACCGCGGGCGCGATTAAGCTGTCTCGCCTATCTTGTTTGTGGCGAGATCGTGCAATTTCATGCGCGCACTGAAAAGATGATTGCCCAGAAATGTGGCCGCGGCAGCCCATAGCATCATCATGTTCCCGGTCATCCTGTGGGGTCTCCGGCAGGAGTCAGGATCGAAAGAAGAAATGCCGCAACAAGGACGCGCATTGTGGCCACCCCTTTCGCTCTCCGGAAGTGTAGGTACCATAACGTACCATATGTATGACTATAGGTACTTAATCGTACCACCGCAAGAGGAACGTATGAAGAAACGCCAGTTGCGTGGCCAGGCCGCAAAAAACTAATATCGCCAGACCTGTCATCGGCCCGCGCCCGCATCACTTATGCAGCTTTTGGCGCGTTCCTGAAGTATAGCTTTGCGAAGGGCAGCATGCTTGTGATTGCAACGCGTGCGATGGTGCCGAAGCGCGACCTTTACGCCGAGTTTGATGTGAAATCGACATTGTTAGCTTAATGCATACCATGCCGCGTGCAGAAAGTGGGATTGCCGGTGGGTTTGCCAGCAACGATCGATAGGGACTTCCTTGCAGCTGCTTGACGACTTTTGGCGGGATTGTTTTGTGAAAGTTGTGAGTCCTGAAATGTTGGTTGTTTATCGTCTGACAATCGTCGGATCGTTGGGTACATCCAAAGTAACCCAGACGGTTATGAATAGTCAGAGATCGGTACCGGTGCCAAACTCGCCAGCGATTCGAGTGTGGAAGGATTACGTAAAATGTCGACATTACAAGCAGTTCACGAAATTAGGCGGCGCCATCCGCTTAAAAATACCTACGCAGCTACCATTGCCAAGTTTGGCGGCCTGGACCGGCTTGCGGTGTTGATTACCGAACAAGTTGGTACCATGGGATTCTTCCTTATTATCTTCGTCTGGACAGCGCTATGGCTCGGCTGGAATTTCCTTGCGCCGGTAAACCTGCGTTTCGATCCACCAATGGGTTTCGTCTTCTGGCTCTTCATCTCGAACATGATCCAGATTCTGCTCATGCCGCTCATCATGGTGGGGCAGAATATTCAGGGTCGTCATGCAGAAGCCCGTGCGGAACATGATCTGGATGTGAATGTAAAGGCGGAGAAAGAGATAGAGGTCATTCTGCACCATCTTGAGCGGCAGAATGATATGCTCATCGCTCTATTGGAGAAGTTGGGTGTCAAGCTCGACCAGGCCCTTACCAGCAAGGAAAGCGCATAGTCCGTAATGTTCGTGGTGTTAGGCGAAGGCTCGCGCCACACAAGGTAAGCTGACAGAGAACAAGAGACGTTGCCGGCGGCAACGCCCCGTTCGATCCCGTTGCATGACCGCGCCCCTCTTGGTTCGAATTTCCACTGCCCAGCCTTAGGGCGTCTGACCTACCCATTCGCCCGCGTTTCTTCGAGCGCGGCGCGCCCTGCAGCCGTGATGAAATAGGCCTGATCATCGCCACAGAATTTACTTCTGACAAGTAATCCCTGACGCGAAAGGGCGTCAGCAACTTGCTGCAAATCGAACGCACTCAGAGACATGGCTTCTGGCCATGCTTCACGGGCATCTTCTAGTGTCGCCTTTTCCTGCTTATCCACTGTTCATCATCCAAGCCGCCATCTTGGTTGTCGTCAGGCTTCAATGATCACTTTGAGCGCCTGCGTATTGGCGGCATGCGCGAAAGTCTCGTAGGCGTCGAGGATGCGATCGAACTTAAACCGATGGGTTATGAGAAGTTTTGGCTCAAGCTTGTGGGAATGTACCGCATTGAGGAGCATAGAAGTGCTCACCGTGTCGACCAAACGCGTAGTGATGGTGATGTTGCGATCCCATAGACTCTCGAGATGGAGGTCCACCTTCTTTCCATGCACGCCGATGTTGGCGATCGTCCCGCCAGGCGCGACAATTTCTTCGCATAACTCGAATGTGGCTGGAATTCCTACGGCCTCGATGGCGGTGTCGACACCGCGACCGGCGGTCTTCTTCATAATTTTCTCGCCGGCGTTGCCGTCCGTGCTGTTGATAACCGCGGTGGCGCCAAAGCGCTTTGCGACTTCAAGGCGATTGTCATCGAGATCGACCACGATGATCTCTGCGGGAGAAAAGAATTGGGCGGTCAGCAACGCGGCTAGTCCAATTGGGCCTGCACCCACGATTGCCACGGTGGATCCAGGTTGAACTTTACCGTTGAGAACGCCGCATTCAAACCCCGTCGGCAGAATATCGCTGAGCATCACCAGGGCTTCTTCGTCAGCTCCTGGCGGTATCTTGTAGAGGCTCGTATCGGCATGAGGAATGCGGATATACTCCGCCTGCGTGCCGTCGATCGTGTTACCGAGAATCCAGCCTCCGGTCTTACAGTGAGAATACATCCCGCGGCGGCAATACTCGCACTTGCCACAAGATGAAATGCAGGAAATCAGTACATGGTCGCCGACGGCAAACGACGTCACGCCTGAACCAATTTCGCTGATGATACCGACACCCTCATGACCTAGAATGCGGCCCGGCGCGCAAGTGGCGACATCCCCCTTTAGGATATGCAGGTCGGTGCCACAGATTGTGGTTTTGGACATTTTGACGATTGCATCGGTCGAAGCATCGATGCGCGGCACCGGACGCTGCTCCAGAATCTTCTCTCCCGGTCCGCGATAAACAAGGGCTTTCATCTCAATTTCCAGTTCCGAATCATGTGACGCCTCGCCGGAGTTCAGCGATGCAAAAAAAGTGATTGCGGGCCAGCGCGCTCATCTAGAGCGCGTCTTCGTATTTGGTGCAGGCTGACCGGGAAGGCCAGCCAACTCGTTTTGGAGTGTGTGAAGGCAGGTACGATTTTTCATAGTCATCAGGAATAGAACAGCCCGATAACGACACCTGTCACTACGGAAAGCACCAGCCCAATCCCCAGGACGTAACGCAGAGGACCAGCCTTACTTCGAAGGGCCGGGGCATACGACAGAAACATCCGTTGGCCTTCTGGCGCCGTCATATTTCAGCAACGCTGAAAGCTATTTGTGACGCTAAACGGGCAAGGCTGTAGGGACCGACATGGTGGCTAGGATCCAAAAGGTCGGCATTTGCAGAACTTGCTCTGGCCGCCGCTTTGACAAGTAACATACTCATATTGTTCGACATTAGCTCCTCCTTGGAGGATGCCCGCGATTTCTAAACGAAAATACCGATAAGCAGGAGCGCTTGAGCGCATCCTGTATGAATAACTCGGTAGCGCACATTTCGATCCGTCTAGTTTGCAAGCTCAGACGCTGCTTTTTATTGTTCACGCGTTATAGGCCCAGAGTCACGCCGCCAGACGGAAACACCTCTGTGAAGGGGCTTTTTGACCCAATCTAGGATGTGCGCGCACTCACGCAGACGACAGTAAGGCACGATCGGCAAACCGCTCTTTGCCCTCGGCAATAAGTTCTAGGTTCTATTCGTGGGCGGACCGCTCTATCCATCATTTCGGTTTGGTCCAGAGAATACGCTTGATAGGCAATTGTTCCAGTTAGACGCTGGCGTCTAGGGTTTCCTGCTTTGTATGTGCTGCAAGGTAAATTCTGTCTGGTGAAAACGTCATGAGGGGCTTGGAAATTGCGCGCAAATTCTTGTGCATTGGCCAACTCGTTTTGCTCCTCCACTCTCGCAATACAATGTACGAAGGTGCCGAGCCAGCTAAGATGCTTTTGGAATTTGAAGATATCGCCGAGTTGCGCGCCACGGAAAAGGAGTAGCGACACCTTGAGATGCACACAAAAGGTTGCTTCGGCATAAGGAAAATCTGCTGGAAGACGAGCGGCACCGCATCGTCAGTAGCCTCAAGGTACTCGCAAGTATTCTTGTGTTCAAAGCGCAGATGGTCACGCCTACTCAGATCGAGGCGACGGCGGTTCCGCAGATCTGAATGTAATCCACAAACCACGCGACGTTCAACGACCGCGCTGCACCTACCATGTGATCCAGCACCTATCCAACTTTAACGGCGCGTTGCATGCAGTGACCCGCCGATCCCATCGTTTTTCTCCAAGGCTGGCCGGCACTGACGATGATCACTTACTGCAGCGCACGCAAGAACTTTGCTTTAAGCGCTCCGAACCTTGACGGTCGGATATCGCGGCGTGCCGAGACGTTACAGTCCGCGCAAACAAGGTCGATCCCATCGGGGGACGAGTAGGAGGGCACCGAGATAAATCCTGGCGCGACGAATTCCGTTTGAAAGTCAGAATCTCCCTCTAATGCGCGCGACAGGATTGCCTCGCCCGCTGTGAAGCATTTTGGACAACGAAGCGAGATCTTCCAACGCCGGCGGCTCATCGGTAGTAGCAGAATTTAGTTGTGATCATTTTCATTTTTAGAGGCGTTGCCCCGTTTTTGGGAGCGTGGTTAGTCGAAACCAGATCACTTACCGCGACTCGGTGGGGCAGACCAAAATTTTGCCAACGACCAAACATTTAGAACACATTCTTCCTTATTTGTCCGCAACTTTGGTGTTGCCCGTCAGAATAGTCGTCATGCCGCCAGCTCCTGAAGTGCCGCGCTTAGTTGCGAAGAATCGTATGGCTTTCGAATAAATCGGCCATTTGCGGGCAGTTCTTCGCTTTTGGGAACAATTTTACCGGAAGTCACGATAAGCCGGATGCGTAGCCACCGTTTCTGGATTGCTTGCGCCAGCCTCAGTCCGTCCATGGAGCCCGGCATGTTGATATCGGTGAAGACAATTCCAATGTCGTTGCGAATTTCCAACGTTTTAATGGCCTCATCGGCATTGCTTGCTTCAATGGCCATATAGCCTGCGTCTTCAACCATTGCGACGGCGCTCATTCGGATGATGGCCTCGTCCTCCACAATCAGTACAATCGCGCGCTTCATGGCGTTGGCCCTACGCTTTCATATCTTTAAGCGGCGACCTATTTGAGCCACTTCAGACAAGCAACGTATTTCGTCAATCTCAGTGTCCGGGCCCCGCCGCAAGGTCGAAGTCAACCTTTGGCAATGTTCGCCAGCGTTGAATTTGCGTTGAATCAGCTGTCGCGACGCAAAGCATTGCCAGGCCTTGTATTTGGATTGTCATATCTCTGGTGGCATTGGAACTCGTAAAACGAGCAGAACGGCAGGTATCTTCGACTGCCGTTCCAGGCTCTCGATTTAATCGTGATCGTGATCAGAGTGATCTTTTTCAAAGGCGTGCCACTCGCCACGGTCATAATATCCATGATCGTCTTTTGGGTCATCACGCCAATGATAATGGGTATCGGCTTGATGGCTGGTCCGCCAATCATCGCTATAAAATTTGATTCCTAAGGCTTTAGGGTAAGTCGAATAACGCTGGCTCACATGCCAGCAGTCTCCTTCGCTATTGCAAGCAGTATCGGCCGACGCGACAGAAATCGTTGCGGCCGTCGCACCCGCGGCCAAGACGACGGCGAGCGCGCTCGTTTTAAACAGGATCTTTAAGCTATTCATGAAATGACTCCTCAGGGAACGATTTGTCCCTCAGGAGCAACGAACTGGGGGGTGCTACGTTCCAATTGCCGATTTGCTGCGATTGGCTGGCGCGCGCCGCCCGAGTCGAATTTGGTCTAAGATTGCGGTTCGGCTTTTCGAAATTCGCAAACAGAAGACCTAAACGCATTGCATCCAACAGGACCAATCAGCGCGTAAGGCATTGAAACGATTGTCGGAGGGAGGCTTCGCACCTCTGACCCTTATATGTGAAAAGGGCATCCCGGTGGGTTGCGGCTTTATGGCCTATCGTGTCGTCGACATCGTTGTTTCGGCCCGAAAGGACAGACGATGACAGCACACTGATTGGCGGTAACTGGTCGGCCTTGGGCGCGGTGATCCCTATCAGTCCTGGCCGTCGCACTGAGCTCGTTATGGATTTATGCCTTGGACAACCGCGGCGCCCGCCTCATTAGGCCGCTTGCCGCGAAGTGAAGGTTGCATGGGCGACAGAAACGCTCATGCCTTCCGGGCCGCTCGTCGTTTTAACCTGGGCATCAAGTTGGTTGGCGAGCGCGTTGACGAGACTAGTGCCCAGGCCACCTTTCTTGGCTGTTCCGTCGCCTTCCGGCCTTCCGACGCCGTTGTCGCAAATCGATAGCTTCCAGTCCGTTCCGTTTACTTCGTAGCGGACTGTCACCATAGCGGACGTCTTCTGGTCTGGAAATGCGTATTTCAGCGCGTTGATGACAAGTTCGGTAACTATGAGACCGAGACTGACGGCGTCCGCGGAGCTCACCTGGCCATCGTCGGAGGTGACGTTTAGGGCGGCGGGCAGGTTATCGCCGATCATCGATTCCGCAAGGGACTCGCACAGTTTCGACAGATAGGGCGCGATTTCGACCATGTCGTCGCGGCCGGAGATATGAAGATGCCGCTGCACGGCGGCCACCGACATAACACGGCGGTGCGCATCCTGCAGGTGCTGGCGCGTCTCTTCGGACGTCACCGCGCGCGCCTTCAGCATGAGAATACTGGCGATGATCTGTAGGCTGTTGACGATACGATGCTGCATCTCTTCGAGCAGCATTTCCTTCTGTCGCAGCAGATCGTCGGTCTGTTTCTGAAGGCTTGCCCTTTCCTGTTCGATCAAACGCCGCTCTGTCACGTCCTCGAAAGCGAGGAGGATGATCGCGCTGGCATTTTCTTTGTAGAGCGCCCTGCGAGCGTGCAGGAGCAATATGCGCCGCCCAATCCGGGGAAATTCGTGCGCGACTTCGAACCCTTCCAGGACGGCTTGTTCAAATATGGCTTGTTCAAGAAGTAGGCGCAAAGCTGGGATGTCCCACGCACCGTTGTCCAGGGCAAACATTAGCCGATTTTGAGTGTTCTCTGCGCCTATCTGGAACGCGCGGTGGAAGGAGTCGCTCGCAAACAGAATCTCCAGTTCACCATTAAGCACAAGCAAAGGCTCGCGGACTGTGTCCACGATGTTTTGCGCGAGCGAGCGCGCGTCTCCGATTTGATCAAGTAGGTGTTTCAAGAATACCAGCCGCCCGTACACTAGGCTTATTAATTTGTCATAGCAAAGGATGCCGCCAGCCCATCCAAGGAATAAGTGGATCGAAACCCGCGCAGAGGGGTTATCTCCCTGAGTGAGCGCGTAGGCGCTAACCCTATCCGGCGCCATTTCCCTATTGGAACCTCGCGCGGGCATTTCCAAGGATAAGATAATGTTGAACAGGATGAGCACCTTGCTCGCCGCGACGGCGGTTATCGTCGGCGCGGGTGCGGCAAGCGCGCAGCCTTCCGATCGCAATAGCGACCGTGACGGCCCCAGCCCATACTCCGACAGCGATCAGAACCATGCGGACTATGGAAATGGCTATAATTACGGTTATGACGATGGTAATGCGCAGCGCGAACGCAACGATCACTATCGTCCCGATGCATATCGTCCTCACGCCCGTTATAAACGCGGTGCCTATTATTATGGCAGTGATTGCAACGCCGATGCCGCCACGGGAACAGTTGTAGGCGCCGTTGCCGGAGGCGTTATCGGCAATCAGTTCGGACATGGCGAGGGCCGCGCCGCAGCCACCGTCGGAGGTGTGATTCTGGGTGGTCTTGCAGGCAATGCAATCGCTCGCGACATGGGCTGCAACGAGCGTCGCTATGCCTTGGTTTCTTATAGTGAGGGGTTCGAAGGGCGGATCGGTCAGCGCTATCGCTGGCGCAACAGCGACAGCAGCAGCTACGGCAGCTTCACACCCACCCGCGAATATGCGCGTAACGGCAATACTTGCCGCGACTTCCGAGAAGCCGGGCGCGACAATGGGCGCAAATATGAACGTAGCGGAACGGCCTGCCGCTGGGACGACGGCAACTGGCATCTCGAATAAGCAATGAACAAGGCCCACTTCAGACAAGCATAGCCGCGTGGTTTTTATCCGAACGGGTCATCGCGACGCGTAGGAACATTTCACAGCAAAGGAGTTTTTCGATGCATAAGACATTTCGTTTGATGATGAGTGTTGCGGCGCTTGGTGCGCTTGGGCTTTCTGCTCCGGCGCAGGCCTCTACTGGCGGGGTCAAGGTCGGAACATTGACCTGCGGCGTCGCAAGCGGTTGGGGTTTCATATTTGGGTCCTCCAAAGATCTGCGCTGCGTCCTGCGTCAGAACAATAGACATGCCGTGCATTACGAAGGTTCGATCTCCAAATTTGGCGTGGATATAGGTTACACGGAGGGCGGCATCTTGGTTTGGAGCGTGGTCGCGCCAACCTCGGACATGCGGGCCGATGCGCTCAACGGTGACTATATTGGTGTCAGCGCCAGCGCCACAGTTGGCGTTGGTGCAGGTGCAAACGTGCTCGTCGGTGGCTTTGACAAATCCATAGCGCTCCAGCCGCTTAGCGTGTCGGGCAATACAGGCTTGAACGTCGCGGCCGGCGTGGGTTCGATCAACTTGAAGTATGTGCCTTGAATATGAATGGTCCCAGCCTGCAATAGCCTGCTGGTGTCCAACCGCGCTGAGGAATATCATCACGGTTGGACACACATATTGCACTCAGGCGTCTGGAAAAACCATGAAGAAATTTCTCGTTCCGAAAAGAGCTGATGCCGCGAGCGACGGCGCATTCCGCCTAAGTCGGATCTATGCGGAAGGTTGGAACACAGCAAAAAAGATGCCCCTGAACGAAATCGGTGAATTCGATGCGGCGCGCATAACAGCGCTGAGTCCTTATAAAACAGAACCGCAGCGATCACGTTGGGTCGAGGGTTTCACAAAAGCGATCGGCGGCCCCAAATCGTAATGCGCGTGGTGTTGTACCAATAGGCTCAAAAGAGGTTACACGATGAAGCCACTGGTTCGCTTCGGAAGGCGCATTCCAATTCCGTCAACCGTTCAGATACGCCATGAACTCAGGGTCTTTTCCGCCCAGGAAAACATCCGAGAACTCTGTGCCGAAGCGGAAGGGTTATCCACCGCAGCGACCTGGGAACAGATTTGCGAGCATAGAGTCTTGTTTGCGACAGACGTTTAATTTTCTCGCACGCCACATGAATTGGAGGCTGCATGGGCGTGCAGAAACCGCGCGATCTGTTCTTTCAATTTGACCGAATCGCACAGTTCGCCTCCAGATGTCGCGTTCTGAAAAAGCTTTCGTTGAACATCTGTGGGAAGATCGCACCATTGTGCGATAACACCACCTCCCAGGCGTCGTAGGACACCGTCTGCTTCGTCGGCAAGTTCGGCGCGTCGAACGCGTTCTTCAACCCAGTGCGATTTTGGCGCACCGCCTTCGCTGTCCCATCTGGCGAGACCGTTTCCCAGATTGGCGGCTCTTGCACGTTTCGGGCGCAAACCGGTGCTCGATTTACTCTGGGATTTCAGCATCCAGTTACTCCTCCAGGAGATCGATAATGCGCCACGGAATTTTTCTAGAATGAACTTCTGGCGCAAACTTGATGTTACCCTCGCCATCATTGGCCGGATAGCCCAAAAAAGGGCGCTATGGTTCTCCATATCCCCTCTTTGACGATCTCAGGGCACCCGTTCGGGAAGCCCGGCGCTTATTTCTCGTATTGCGGTGGCAATCGCCCGGCTTGGAAGAGGAACGTTGGCTCCTCATCATACTCACCAAGCTCTGAATCTCCCGATGTGGAAAGGGCCATCACGCCAACCTTGGTCTGCGCCAGCCTCTCCGCCGTCCGCCGTGCAATATCGGCCGATTTGCACCGAATTCGGGCTGTCGGCTTTCAAACTATTGCCCCTGCCAGCGTTAAATGACTGGACAAGGTAGACCGTCTCTCGGGCCATGCGGTTTGTTCCAACTGGTCGGGAGCTTCGATTCGAATGGTTCAATAGGCGCCAAGAAGATCGCACATGCAACCGGCCGAACTGGTATGGTGGTGTGACCGGTGGAGAACTTATGCAGCGAATACCGCGAGCGTCGGACCTAACTTTGCCTGAATTGCTCTCATTGCGCGAAATCGTTGCTGGGAATTTTACCAGCACGGCGACAGTTTCCGCGGCGAAAAGGGCGAGGCTTCTGAAGCTGGGTCTGATCCAGTCTGCGATGGGGGGACTGATGGCGACGCCTGCCGGAAGAATTGTCGCACGTATGTAAGGGGTTCTTCGAAAATTCGCTCACACAATTGCAATGAAGAAATCGGAAATCCAACTCTGCTCGACTTTCCAGCTGGGCATTTCTGAGCGACGGGATGCGATCAAAAGCGCCGAACAATAACCTTTGATCCCGGCGAAGAAAAAACGGCCAAGGGATGGAATGTGATTGGTCCTGCTGGTCTCATCGATCGCCAATTTTGAAGGCTAATGATGGGCACATTCGCCTGTCCGGACCTTACAGAGAATTGCGTTATGGACCGACCATGGCTCTGTATCAGCCGAGGAAGCGCTGCGTCTTCTCGACATGCTGACCGCGGTTTGCTTTGCTCAAAGCGTGGTCTTTAGAAACAATGTTGAGAAGGCAGCGTCGCCAGTCGACGTGAAGCGAACGATTCGCGTTTCGGGAACGCGCCCTGCCCAACCCAGCTCAACAATCCGATTGAGAAGCGCGGCGCCGACGGCGCCGGCAAGATGCGAGGTGCGCTCACTCCAGTCCAGGCAGCTTCGGCAAAGCGGCCGCTTCTGCGAACGTAACCTTCCAATATCGATTCCAAAATTCGCAAAGTGCGTCTCTCCGACGGATGTCACGTCAATATGTCCGCGCAACAAGGTAATCATCTTCTGATCGCAAAGTCGGCCAAAAAGCACAACGCCGCGCTCCCCCGCGAGATGGTCATAACACACGCGTGCACGACGCAGGTCAGGATCTTTCGGGCCACACCGCGTGCGTCGTCCGACCGATTGGTTCGCCAGCGTCATCAATGCCTCGAGCGCTGTTGCAACCTCTGGTCCTGCGAGCCGGTAGTAGCGATGCCGCCCCTGGCGCTCTACTGTTAGAAGCCCTGCATCGAGCAAGCGCGCCAGATGACCGCTGGTAGTCTGCGAGGTTACGCCACCTTCGCGCGCCAACTCAGAGGCCGCCAGCGCCTGACCGCTCATCAGTGCTGTTAGCATATTGGCTCGCGCTGGGTCGCCGAACAAGGCTGAGATCATCGCGATTTCAGGACCGTCTTTCATATCCAATCGTAACATGGATACGTCCCACGACAATTCGGTTTCAGCCGAAGCATCGAGCCCACCAATTGAGTTATCCCGCATCCAGGGTCGTGCGACGAGACGATTGAGTTTGGTGGAGGGCTAATCATGTTTGGAAATATCGACTTGGTACACGCGCGAAGCCGGGCGATCATAGTACCGGGAAGGGCCGTGACGTTGACCGAAGGTTGGCAGCCCGCACTCCTGTTGAGAGAGCACACCTCTGCCAACGCGGATCGTAGCCATCCGTTGCTTTATATTCATGGCGCCACGTTCGCGTCCGCCAGTTCGATCATGTTCAAGTTCGGTGGCATGTCGTGGGCTGATGCGCTCAATGCCGCGGGTATTTCGGTGTGGGCGCTGGATTTCGCCGGTTTTGGTGGATCAGAACTATATCCGCAGATGTCGCAAGCCGAGCCTGCAGCCGGCGAACCGCTTGGTCGCGCACCCGATGCAGCAGAGCAGATCGCTCGTGCGGTGCGTGTCATCATCACCGAGACGGGTGCTCAGCGTGTGTCGATCATCGCCCATTCTTGGGGGACGATCGCGGGCGGGCTTTTCGCCGCACAGAATCCTGAATTGGTCGATCGCATCGTCTTCTTTGGCCCCATCGTTCGGCGCCAGGCCCTTAAGGGCATGCCTTCACTCGGACCATGGCGTTTTTTGACGATCCAGGAGCAACACAAGAGATTTGTCGAAGACATCCCGATAGGACATCCTCCCGTGCTGCTCGAACACGACTTTGCGGCCTGGTCGGTTCAATACCTGCACTCTGATCCGACCAACGGCACGCGATCGCCGCCATCCGTGCGCACACCAAATGGGCCAGCCGCGGACATCATGGCAGCCTGGTCAGGCGCACTCGCGTATGACCCTGCTCTGATCAAATCCCCGCTTGCCATCGTACGTGGCGAGTGGGACAGCTTGTGTAGGGATGCCGACGCGGCTTGGCTCTTGGAAGCACTGACATCGGCCCCGCAAAAGGCAGATATCAAAGTCTCCAAAGGCACCCATCTTATGCATCTAGAGGAAGGCCGCGGCGAACTCTATCGGGCGGCACTGAACTTCTTGCACGCGAAATGAGGTTGATATGATTGCTGTCATCTTTGAGGTTTGGCCTGCTGAAGAGCGAAAGGACCAATATATGGATTACGCCGCGCGCCTGAGCGATGAGTTGCACAGTATGGATGGATTTATCTCGGTCGAGAGATTCCAAAGCTTGGCCGACCCCAAAAAAATTCTGTCCCTATCGTTCTGGCGGGACGAAGCGGCTGTGGCTGGCTGGCGTAATCAACCTCATCACCGTGCAACGCAATTAGCTGGTCGCAGCAGTATTTTCCGGGACTACCGATTGCGGGTCGCGGCGGTCGTCCGCGATTATGGGATGTTTGAGCGGCGCACGCAGGCACCGGCCGATAGTCGCAAGGCTCATGAAGGCGCGGCACCCCTGAATAAGATATAGGGCTTTGAAAGTCTCGTGTTTACCCATACCATGGGTCAGAGCGCTTTGCTGAAGGCGTAACAACATGCAGGATACGTTCGCGGTGATTACGTTGATTTTCTGGATCTTTGTTGGATTTGTTGTGCTAATCGGTGTGTTTTCCGGATTCTTCACGGTCCAGCAGCAGTCCCGCGCTATCATCGAGCGCTTTGGAAGGTATGTACGCACAGCCAAGCCGGGGTTGAACTTCAAGATTCCCTATATCGATCATGTGGTGCAGCGTGTGTCACTGCGTGTGCAGCAACTACCCGTCGAAGTCGAGACAAAGACGCTCGACAATGTCTTCGTCAAACTCTTCGTTGCGGTGCAATATCGTGTCATCGAAGGCAACGAAGCTGATTCCTATTACAAGCTGCAGGATCATGTTGAGCAGATAAAATCCTACGTGCTCGACGTCGTCCGGGCCAAGGTGCCCAAGATGAATCTCGATGAGGTGTTCGAGAAAAAGGATGATGTCGGCAGTGCGGTGAAGACCGAGCTCGATGTCTCCATGAAAGTCTATGGCTTTGAGATTCCCAACGCGCTAGTCACCGACGTGAACCCTGCCGACAACGTCAAGTCGGCCATGAACGAAATCCAGACGCAGCAAAGGTTGCAGGTGGCCGCGGCGGCGAAGGGCGAGGCCAACAAGATCCTCGTGGTCAAGAACGCCGAAGCTGAAGCAGAGTCCAAGCGACTTCAGGGTGAGGGCGTTGCCAAGGAGCGTCGTGCCATCATCGATGGCTTGCGCGAATCCATTGCGGCCTTCACCGACCAGATTGGCGGTGTCTCCGCTCCCGAGGTGCTCAGGCTCGTGCTGCTTACGCAATATTTTGACACGATGAAAGAGATTGGCGTTTCGGCGGGGAGCAAGGTGATCCTTATACCGCATTCGCCCGGCGGTATGATCGACATCGCAGACCAACTGCGCGCCGCAATCATCTCGGGGAACGAGGCGACGAATACGGAGAAGTAAGTTGGTCGCTTGTCGTGACGCGTATGCGCAAGGCAAGTGCACAGTTGGCGGCAATAGTTGCCATTTCTTCCTTCCTGCAAAGCGCTCTCACAAGCCCTATCATCGCCGTCGAATGTTCGTCATAATCGCGTGGCATACTGCGAGGCTGAAAGTTCCCAGGAGGTAATCTTATGAGCACTAAGGACGTTGCGCACGATCTCGTTGCGCTGTGTAAGGCAGGAAAGTTTGCGGAAGCAGGCGAAAAATATTGGGCCGGCGATGTATTAAGCGTCGAACCAATGGGCGAAAACGCCGAACTTCGGGGAAAAGAAGCGGCCCGTGGCAAGGGGGAATGGTGGGAAGGCGCGCATGATGTTCACGGTGTTGAAGTTGAAGGCCCCTACGTCAACGGCAACCAGTTCGTTGTTCGCTTCCAGATGGATATAACGATCAAGGCAAGCGGCGAACGACGGAAAATGGACGAAGTAGGCCTTTATACAATCAAAGATGGCAAGATCGCGGAAGAGCGCTTCTTCTATGGTGGATGAAGGATCGAGATTGTATCGATCGTGATGGCCGATCAATTGTCTAAAACAAGACGGATATCTTTACCGAGACATTAAAGGAACCGGCGCAACCTGCGCATGTCATGGCGGGGCGAAACAATACCCTAGACGAACCGACATGAAGGGGAGGGGCGGGCGCGTTCGTGGCCGCTCCTCTCGTTTTGTCGGCTATTCGCGCGATTTTATTTTGCGATGTAACGTTTCGGCCTGAATACGATAGGCGGCGGCCAATCGCGCGTCGGACGATACAAAGAGGTCGTGAGTCTTTGTACTTGTCAGCGACAGCAGGCGATCTTCTGCTTCTTCGTGCGGTTCGATTGTGCCATCGCGTAAAATATGCTCGACGTTTGCGCCGCGCTCCGCCAATCGGCGCCCGACCAACAAACTTCGATGACACGTCAGGGGATCATGCTCGGAACACATCAGTACGAGCCGCTGTTGCTTCGCGATGTGCTCGACTCTATCGAGACCAGCGGAAAATGCCACACTCCGAGCGGTCGCTTCGTAGTCGGGCGTTTCGCAATCTGCCGGGCGTCCGCCCAGTTTTTCGCCTAAATGGAAATACTCGATTCCCATAGCAACGAGTTGTTCGCGCATTGTATTTTCGTTAAACTGAGGAAATTTTGAGCGCGCATAAGAACGAACGTCGACAAGGGCAGATATCCCATGGACCCGAAGGATCGAAACGAAATTTGCCCACGCGTGGTTCGAATGCCCAATGGTCCAAACACGCATATTGTTCCTTCCTGAAGCAAATTCCACCCAGGTTCCTGCACAAACAGGCCCGCTGCGCCTGCTTGACCGCCTCTTTTGCTTTTCGCTTACACGCTTCAAGGTCACTGCGCGCCCGTTCCCCCTCATCGTCAAGAGCCTCGTGCCTTTGACAGAATTTATTGTGAAGCGGCTTCGCCTTATTTTCGAGGAGCGACACCGTTTTTTTGCGGCATCGGGCCTGCTACGGTCCCGCGCGGACTCACTTGGACTCTTTGATCCTTCGCTGTTGCAGCGATTGAGGATCGGCACGGACGATTTTCCTCCCGTGCCGCTGCAGGCCTGGGGTTGGGTATTTTGGATTTTGCGGAAATCTTGGGCCGCAACGGCCAACCGAGTTTCGCCGTCTTCGGGCGCGCCGGATTTTCCGAATAGATGCCTTTTTGATCCTGCTGCTCCGCGCAGCGCCGTTCCCGGAGAAATGAGCGCTCCCAGCTCGCTTCGGGATCGTCGCTGAGTGGCACCGTTGCTTCTCAAAACAGCATCAAACGTGTTCTTCTGCGATGAGACAGCCGACCACCGCGTCGTAAAATCCCAGATGAGTCTTGAGAAATTTTTCAGATGCTTGCTCAGCGCTCCATGCAGCGGTGTTTATCGGAGATCGGGGCAGCGAAATGGCGGCTTCACAGCGAGAATTACGAGGTTTATCTCGCTTCGTCAGCTTGTAATAAAACCTTCGACCGGCTATAGGTATTGGGTAACGGCGTCCCGTCAGACGAAGCGCACCGCTGTGCCCCGACACGCGTTGTGCGCGCTTGGCCGAAGCAGTCGATCTTCCCGACCTGACTGGATCGTTCACGCCGCTTGAGCACACGCTTATGCGCAACTCGATGCAGTCAGGAGAAATCATGCCGATTGGAACCGTGAAGTTCTTCAATACCTCTAAAGGCTTTGGATTTATTGCGCCGGAAGGCGGCGGCAAGGACGTGTTCGTCCATGCATCTGCCGTTGAAATGGCGGGCATGAGCGCTCTCGCAGAGGGGCAGCGGGTGTCGTTCGACATCCAGCCGGATCAAAGAGGTTCTAAAGCGGCCAATTTGAAGCCCGCGTGAAGCCACAGCGGTACACGATGATGAGGACCAAAACCTTCTGTTGCATGATGGCAAGCAGGTGACCACGAGCGACCGGCACAGCGCGTATTCCGACGAGGACGCTAGATGACAAACGTTGTATGCGCCGAGCGGTTCGAGTCCCAGAAATATGGCGACGCGATAGCGCGAAGGCTGCATTCCGATCAGATCATTTTACCTGAGCTGATCAGGGTTCTTGCAGCCCATCCCGGTGGACTTCGGCGCTGGTCGGTGATGCGTGCCATCCGCAGCGATCGTGAGCGTGCCTTGCGCGATATTCCCCACAAATTTGAAGACGAAGTCGAGCGCACCTTTCGGCGTTATTGCGCGGATAAGGATGACGCCGACACACGCGTGTGTCTCGTGCGCGACGCGTTCTTTTATCGTCCGCGTGAAAAGACCGGCGAGGTTTGGGCACTCATCCCCGACCGCGCCAAAGTGTTGCCGGATGCCAGATCCGTTGGGGTCGAATGATGCGAGGCGGCGCGCGCCGTTCAAGCGGTGGAGGTTTGTGATGGCAGAGAGGCCGATTTCCGAACATGAAGGCGCTCTGTTTGACGCTGTGCGCGTGCTGGCGACGGTCATGCTGGATCTCGGCGCAGACGCTGCCGTTCTCCGCGCGCGTCTGACCGCGGCTCGCGACGCGGCCGATGCAATGGGCAATCGACACAGTGCCGCGACATTGGATTTTCTGATCGGTGCTGTTTTTGTGGAACCCGATCCTGCACCGAAACCTCTCTTTCGTGTCGTCTGATCAATATCAGGAGGACAATGGCCTTGCAGAAAACTTCCAGAGCTGAATTGCGAGCGGCAGTAGCGCCGTTTGAAGCGCCGAGCATGGCGCTTGGGCTCTACCAGATCGCCACATCGCTGGGGCTTTACCTGGTAACCGTGGGATTGATGTATTGGTCGCTTCGCATCTCCTATCTGCTGACGCTTCTGCTTGCTGTCCCTGCAGGTGCTTTGCTTGTGCGGATGTTCATCGTCCAGCACGATTGTGGTCACGGATCTTTTTTCGCGTGGAAGCGCGGCAATAACATATTGGGCGCGATCTGCGGAGTGTTGACGCTCGCGCCTTATGCGCATTGGGCGCGGCAACATGCGGGCCATCACGCAAATTGGAACAATCTGGATCGGCGTGAATCCGGATCGGATATCTATTCCGCGTGTCTTACGGTCGATGAGTATCGCGCACGCACGCCATGGCAACGTTTTCTGTATCGGCTGCCGCGACACCCGTTAATCGCGCACGTCGTGTTTCCGCCCCTTGTGTTTCTCGCACTCTATCGCACGGCGTTCGACACACCGAAGCATTGGATGCGCGAACGCAGATCAGTATGGGCAACCAATCTCGCGATCGTCGCGATATGGGGCGCACTCGCGTTTAAGTTTGGGATCATCGCGGTACTGATGGTGCAGCTTCCCATCGTGATCTTGTCGTCGATCATCGGGGTATGGCTTTTCTCCGTTCAGCATCGCTTCGAGAGCGCGCGGTGGATGCGGCGGGACGAATGGAATTTCGCTGACGCTGCATTGGAGGGCTCGTCCTATCTGGTGCTGCCGCGCATCCTGCACTGGCTCACGGGAAATATAGGGTTTCACCACATTCACCACCTCTCGCCGCGCATCCCGAACTATCGTCTGGTCGCCTGTCATCACAGCAACGCTATATTGCGTCCTGAGGCGCCGCTGTCGCTCAGCCGGGCGTTTGGGGCTGGAAGATTGGCGCTCTGGGACGAAGCACAGAAAAAGCTTGTCCGTTTTCGCGATGTCGCTCAATTGCCTGCATAACCAGAACGGACCTGTCGAAGCAGGCAGGCCGACGAATGTGCGGCAAGAAATATTCAGCTTGCGGATTGGTCAATCTTCCAGTGGCTACGCGCGATAAGCCCGTGAAACCACTCGATACTCTCGGGTACGCACCCAGTCGCCTCACAATTCAAACCGCGACCTCGTCGAACTGTTCGTCAGGGATCGCTGCATAATTTTCGGAATCAATACAGATCACTGCATCTATGACTTCCGTTCTGGCGGTCGCATTGTCTGGCTTTGCCGAGCAAAATTTCGGACGGAAAAAGGGTCCAGATCGGGAGCGGCGAAGCGCAAATGGTGACAGTGGCTTTTGTCGTTTACGCGATGGACTATTCCATTGCCTGAGCGGACGAAGAAATGGGTCTGTTCGACCAACGCCATCACGCGCAAGGACGCCATTTCCGTGAGCGTCAATCCTCGCACCTTTTCGCCGTCCTCGCTGACGTGAAAACCGCCGGCGCAGACGCCGCTGAGCAGTTCGGAACGAAAGAGGAACGCTTCTGCGAGGAAAGTACAACACCTTATATATGGGCATGGCCTGTTGCCGCTCAGGGAAGGCGGACACCAACCCTAATGGGCCCCAATGCCCAAAATGGCCAACTTGAAAAGCTCGACGTGGCACACGTCATGCGCAAGTGCGGCTCAATTGCCGTTGTAGGCAATTGCCGAAGAATTCGAACGTCTTCGTAAGATCTGCATCCGGACCCAGACCAATTTCGACCGTTGGCCCGCTGCGGACTGCGGGCGGGCCGTCTTCATGTTTCGGACAGGCAGCTCATCGCGCTTTTCTGAATTTTCGTCGCGTGATCGCGCCTGCTGTAACAATCTTGCGCGCACTTAGAAAAAAAGTTCTCGCCGACTACCAAGTTTAGGGGGGACGCTGCGATCTAATATGTGAGTAGTACGGCACTAACCCTCGAAGGCCAAAGCGAGCGGGGGCATGGCGGAAACACCGGATACACGTCGTGAAAATGCTCAGCCAGGGAGCAGGGCAGAGGTGACGGCTGCGCCGGACGTCAAGGCTTGGTTTTTGCGCGAGGTGCTACCTTTGGAGGCGTCATTAATGCAGTTCCTTCAAAAGAGCTATCGCAATCGAAGCGAACTGACGGATCTGCGGCAGGATATCTACGCCGAACTCCTGAAGGCAGCCCAAGTCCGGATACCCGATCCCACAAGGCCTTTCGTCTTTTCCGTTGCACGCAATCAGCTCATCGACCGCGTTCGTCGCGAACGGGTTATTCCGATCGACACGGCTCTAGATATCGGGGAATTGGAAATTGCCATCGATGCGCCTTCGCCCGACCGCGTCGTTGTAGCGCGTGATGAGCTTCGCAGATTGAATTCGGCAATCGATCAGTTGTCGCCGCGCTGCCGCCAGGCCGTCGTGCTCGCGCGCATCGAGGGCTTATCTGGCCGCGAAATCGCGGTCCGGATGAACATCGCCGAAAGCACCGTATCGCATTACGTCAAAACCGGGCTGCGGGCCCTTGCCGACGTCCTTTACGGCGCCTCCTCCGATTTGCGGGGGCAGGTATGAGCGGCGAAACCACATCTCCATCTTTTAAAGGCGCCGAAAGAGTCGAGGATGAGGCTGCCGCGTGGCTGTGGCGCCGTGCTGGCGCGGAATGGCGCCCCGAAGACCAACTTGAACTCGATGCATGGCTTGCCGAATCTCTCAGTCACTTGGCGGTCTTTTGGCGTCTGGAGGCTGCGTGGGAACGCGCAGAACGTCTTGGAGCTTTGCGGCGACCCACCGAGCAGAGGGGCCCGCTCCTCACGCATGGTCGTATTTGGACCATCCTCGGTGCGGTAGCTGCTGTCATTATTGGTGTAACCATCTCGGGCGTCACATGGGATAATTTTTGGCCCACGCCGCACCAGATTTATTCCACGGCTGTTGGCGGTCGCGCGACGATAAAGCTCGCAGATGGGTCGCGGGTCGAGCTCAACACGGACACCACGATCAGCGCGAGCGTCAACGCGCAGAAGCGAACCATAGAGCTCAAAAGGGGTGAAGCGTATTTTCAAATTCAGCACGACCGCGCACGCCCGTTTGTGGTATTGGCGGCCGGCCATCGTATCGTCGACCTTGGAACCAAATTTTCCGTTCGCACCACCGGCGACAGTCTGAAGGTGATACTGGTCGAGGGGCGCGCGCGCCTGGAGACGGCGAACACCGGAGTTCAACAGCATTCGACCGAGTTGACGCCAGGTGAAGTCGTCGTGGCGACGGCGAACTCGATGTCGATTTCGAAAAAAGCACCCGATGAGCTTACCGATGCGTTGGCATGGAAGCGCGGCATGCTTGTGTTCAGGCATATAGCACTGGGTGATGCAGCGGAAGAGTTCAATCGCTACAACCGCACGAAACTTGTGGTCGGTTCCGATATCGCGTCGCTAAAGATTAATGGCACTTTTGAGGCGGACAGTATCGATGCGTTCGCGCGAATGGCTCAGTTCGCGTTGAAATTGCGCGCCGCGAAAACAAACGATGAGATTCGACTGACGCACTGAGAACGAAAGTTTAGAGCACAGCGAGGAAGTGCGCCGCAAATTTTTCGACGCTTAAAAAGGGGGGCATATGCCTAAGTTTCTGAGATCTACACTTCTGGGCTCGGTTGGAGCGGCTTGTCTGGCAACGGCGGTTGCTGCCGCGAACTTCAACATCCCGGCGGGAGACTTGGACAGCGCGCTGCAAGCCTACACCACGCAAAGCGGCGTCCAGTTGTTCGTTTCGGACGAGGTCCTCAAGGGTATCAAGACGAAAGGCGTTGCAGGGAACGTTTCAGCGGCTGATGCACTCTCGCGTATTTTGTCTGGAACAGGGCTTGTGACACATCGCGAGGCGGGCGCGGTTGCTATCGTCCGGGGTGTGCAGTCAAGGAATTCGGAGACGGATGTTCCGCTGCAATTGGCGCAGGCAGCACCAGTACCGCGCAGCGCAGTGGAAACGGTCACGGTCACTTCGTCGAAGCTCGGTGGCGCCGACGTCCAGTCGATTCCGATTTCGATTACAGCGTTGTCGCAGGAGCAGTTGACGGCGACGCAGACGGCGGGCGGCCCCGACCTCGTGAAGCAAGTACCGAACATGACCTTCTCCAAGACCAATTTCACCGGCTACAACATCCAGCTTCGCGGCATAGGCACGCAGGCAATTTCGGTGACGACCGATCCGGCCGTGGCCGTGGCGTTCAACGACACTCCATTCATCCGCAATCATTTCTTCGAGCAAGAATTCTACGATGTGAGTCAGGTCGAAGTGCTGCGCGGCCCGCAAGGCACGCTGTACGGCCGTAACGCGACGGCGGGCGTGGTCAATCTGGTGTCGGCCAAACCCACCGATCAATTCGAGGCAATGGTATCCGCCGATATCGGGAATTATGGCAATCGCCGCTTCGAAGGCATGATCAATATTCCCATCGTCGATGATCGTGTCGATCTGCGCGTGGCGGGTGAGTGGACGAAACGGCAAGGTTATTCTTTCAACTCGGTTACCAACGACCGCATTGACGGCCGCGATTTGTGGTCGGGCCGTGTCACGCTGGGCTACAAGCCAACCGAGAAATTGCAAGCGACTCTCGTCTGGGAACATTTTTCCGAAGACGACGATCGGATGCGGACGGCCAAACAGCTTTGCAAAACCGCTCAGCCGCCCTCATCGATCGGTGGCATAGACATTGGTTCGCGGGAGGTGTCGATATATATGGCAAATTTTGGCACTCAGCGCCGACTATTTAAGCCAGGGTTGCGAGGCAACTTCGCTTTATTCGCCCAATGCATTTCAGGTACCTTATGGTTTCTCGATTCCCTATGCGGTTGCGCTGGGGTCCGTCGGTGCCGCCAATCCCAACCTCGATCCCTACGCAAGCGCGACACAATCTCAAAATCTGCGCGTGATTGAATTGGTTCTGCAGCCTCAGTACCGGGCCAAGAACGACGTCGTAGAGCTGAACGCCGACTATACGGTCACGCCGTCGCTGACATTCACATCGCAGACCGGATACAATCAGGATTTTCTGTGGTCCACCGAAGACTATAATCGTTTCAACACGTCGCCGGGCATAATCATATATCCTGGCCAGCCCGATCTCGGTTTTTTCCCCGATCCGGCTGCCGGAAAGAACGGCATCCCATCCGATGCGGCAATATTCTGCGATCCTCAATTGGGTTGCTCGGACCGCCTTGTTGCCGAAGATTTGTCCGATGAGCATGCCTGGCAATTGAGCCAAGAATTTCGGCTGGCTTCGAATTTCAGCGGCCCGCTCAATTTCAGCGTGGGTGGCAATTATCTCCACTATGAGACGGAGGAAAACTACTACGTTTTCATCAACGCACTCACCGTGTATTCTGAATTGAACGCGTATGCTCTCCTGAGACCCGGACTCCCACGGTCCGATAATAGCAATTGTATACAAAATGTCCCGGGCGGCTTCCAAAATCCAAATCCTCAATTCCCCACCGGCGAACCGCTGACTCAATGCATTTCTATCGATACGAACCCCATCACCAGTCTCAACAACTACGGACACAATTATTTTCTAAGTCAAAATCCTTACACGCTGAATTCCTATGCTGCTTTTGGTGAGGCATACTACGACATAGCAAGTGATCTGAAATTGACAGGCGGTCTGCGCTGGACGGAAGACCGCAAGCACTTCACTGATATTCCCAGCGAGGTTGTTACAAACGGATACGGCTACCCCGTTTCAGCCATCGTGAATCAGCAATGGGACGAACTCACCGGCCGGGCCGTTGCGAACTGGACGCCCAAGCTCGATTTCACCGATCAAACGTTAATCTATGGCTCCTATTCCCGGGGTTATAAAGCAGGTGGCGCCAATCCTCCCGGTGCGGTGCTCACCATCTTCGGCAATGCTGGGAATCCAGCCCGATCATCCGCTTACCTTCAAGCCGGAATTCATCAATGCGTTCGAGCTGGGTTCCAAGAACACGCTGCTCGATGGCGCGCTGACATTGAACGGCGACGTCTTCTATTACGACTATAAGGATTATCAGATTTCGGAAATCGTCGATCGCACCTCCATCAACCTCAACTTTAGCGCCAAGGTGAAGGGTGCCGAGCTTGAAACAAGCTACGAACCAGTCCCCGGCCTGCGGTTCAATTTTGCTGGTGGATGGGAAGACACCAGGATAGACGACGGCCAAAGTGCGATCGATCTGATGGACCGCACGGCAGGCACACCGGGATGGTTTGTCGTCAAACCCTTCGTGACCCTCGCCTCGAATTGCATTTTTCCAGAATATGTCCTGGTGGCGTTGCTGGAAGAACAGGAAGTCGGTTGTTTCCGGCGGCGCCGGTCCCTGGGCCTGCGCCATTGCTTACAGCGATCATCTCGATCCCGGCACGGACACGATCCTACGTCGCCCAACCCCACCGGTATGACCACTCAGTTATCGCAAATTTGCCACTCCGTGCCGATACCGGCCGGGTATATCGGCTTCGATCCGACGAACCCGGTTATCAACGATGGCGAAGGCTTTGCCAAGAATCTTGGGCGGCAACAAATTGCCCAACGCACCGCCCTTCACGGTTTCATTTGGCGCGCAATACACGCTGCCGATCACCCAGGATTGGGCGGGTACGTTGCGTGGCGATTATTACTGGCAAGATTATTCCTGGGCGCGCGTCGAGAACGATAATCCTTATGACCGGCTGCGCGGCTACACCAACGTCAACCTGACGCTGATTTTCACCAATCAGAACGGCTGGCAGGTGATGCTTTATGACAAGAACGTCTTCAACACGACCGCCATCACCGGCGACTTCCTGAACAGCGACGATAGCGGCCTGACGACGAATGTGTTCCTGACCGATCCGAAGCTGATCGGCATCCGCGTCACGAAGAATTGGTAAGGGGGAAGCCATGAGCGAATTGATCAATGCGCGGAACGACAGAAGAGATTTCCGTTGGCAATTGTTGACCACAGTATCGGCAATAGCATTGCTGTCGGCGGTGTCCGGATCGGACGCATCCGGGGCTGCAGACCAGGACGCCGCCCGCCCAACGGTCTGGATCGAACTCGGTGGACAGTTGGACCATGTAGGCGGGCAAGGAAATCCTTTTACGCCCGGTTTTTTGGCGGCGAATCCGAATTCTCCAGTTTTGCAGGCAACGACGCCGTTACAGGCGCAAAATCCGCCGCCGTTCAGTTTTGGCGAGGAAGGCAAAATTTCATTTCAGCCGGAAGGCTCGAATTGGACTTTTTCCGCGGCCGTTAATTATGGCCGATCCAGCAATTTCAAACATGTCGATCATCAAACCAATAAAATTCATTATTTCAAATACAAAAGCGGAGCTCCCTCGGCCTATAACGGGAAACCTCAGCCTCTGCTCACCGAAGATTTTGCAGATACGCAGGTCCATCGCAGAGAAAGTCATGCCATCCTCGATTTTTCTGTGGGAAAAGACGTAGGCTTAGGTTTGTTTGGAAGAAATGCTTCGTCGGTTTTAGGTTTTGGCGTGCGATTTGCACAGTTTTCATCCGGCGCGACGTTCGATGTTAGAGCGCGCCCGGATATACAGGTGAAGTATGTTACAAATGCAGTCCCAAACAAAACGTTCGCTCTTCTGCATTTTCACAATTATCATGCGACGGGCCAAGCTTCGCGTAGCTTCCATGGAATAGGGCCATCTCTTTCATGGAACGGTATGGCGCCCGTCGCAGGCAATCCACAAAACGGCGAACTAACGTTCGATTGGGGCGGCAACGCGGCTCTTTTATTTGGTAAGCAGAAGGCAAGCGTGCAGCATCAAGAATCTGCGCAATATCAAAGCAGCCTTGCCCAACTCCACGTCCCCAGTGCGCGACTGACCGTGGTCTATCAACATCCGCCCACCGGTCACAGCACCGATCGATCTATTATCGTGCCGAATGTCGGCGGTTTCGCGGGCGCGTCTTATCGCATCGAGAATTTCAAAGTCAGCTTTGGCTATCGCGCGGATTTCTTCTTTGGCGCGGTTGACGGCGGCATCGATACGCGCAAATCCGAAACGCTGGGCTTCTACGGACCTTTCGCCACAGTCAGTGTTGGGTTTCCGTAATAGGCCGTTGGGAGTCAAGGCTACGCCCGATAGTCTTGCCGCCGGTATCAGGCTTCCGTTCGCGGCCGGGGGGCAACCACATCAATGTGAGTTCCGCTTTAACTACGGATCGCCTGCTCAGCTCTTGAACACCTCCCAAACCTGGATCAGACTCTCAAACCAATGACAATCTACTAGGACAGCCCCTTATATTTCGCACCCGCTAAACGCAGCGGCCCGCGCCCTTTTTTGCAGCGCAGCACAAGAATCTTCCCCACCCGCACTAATTTCGCGCCCCCGCCCGTGTCTATGGGCGCAGGACAAGCGAGACTGAAACCCTCAATCGGCAGGACGTTCGCGGGGGATGAACAAGAGCCCGGACAACGGTCGCGAAGGCGAGGGCCCACGGAAAGAGCCCATGCCGTTCCGCGCGCAAGGTGTTGCGGCTTGGTTCATGCGCGAGGTGCTGCCGCTGGAACCCATCCTCATGCAGTTCCTCCGCCGCAATTGGCGCAACCAAAGTGACGTCGTTGACCTGCGTCAGGAGGTTTACGCCCGGGTCTGGGCGGCGGCGCGTAAGCATATCCCCGATCACACCAAGCGCTTCGTGCTGACGACCGCCCGCAACCTCATCATCAACAAGCTACGCGATGAGCATGTGGTGCCCATCGAGGTGATCGCCGATATCGACGCGTTAGGAGCCGCCATGGACGTCCCCGGTGTCGACCAGGCCGTCATTGCGCGCGACGAACTGCGCCGCCTGCAGGATGCGCTCGACCAATTGCCCCCGCGCTGCCGCGAGGCCGTAGTGCTCGCCCACGTCGAAGGTCTGGCGGGTCACGAGATCGCCCAGCGCATGAACATTTCGCGCCCCACCGTGTCGGTACATTTGGCCGCGGGCCTGCGCGCGCTTACCAACATCATGTATGGCGAAGACGTCGCCCGCGAGAAAAAACCATGAGCACCCGCGAGAATACCACACCAGCGCTCGCCAGCGCCATCGAAGAACGCGCCGCCGAATGGCTGCAGCAACAGCGCTATTGGAAGGACTGGTCGAAACAGGATCAGTCCGCCCTCAAATCTTGGCTCGAAGAATCTCCCAATCACGCCGTCGCTTATTGGCGTCTCGTCGGTGGCATGGAGCGCGTGGAACGATTGCAGGCATTGCGCCCACGCCACCCGCGCACTCCGGCGGGATTTTTCAACGCCCTTTGGCCTGTGTTGCCGAAGCTGGTGGCTGCGTTCGCGACGGCCGCTGTGCTTGGCGGCGGTGCGTGGGTTTTGCTCGATGGATCACATTACGGTAACAACAGCCCGCAAATCTATTCCACCGGCCTCGGCGGCCACGAAATCATCGCTCTGATGGACGGCTCGCAGATCGAGCTCAACACTGACACGACGTTGCGCGCCGAAATCACTGCCCAACATCGCCGCGTCACACTCGAACACGGCGAGGCTTTCTTCCAGATTGTGCACGACGAAAAGCGCCCCTTCGTGGTCGAAGCGGGCGGCCAACGTATCACCGATCTGGGCACGCAATTCCTCGCGCGCCGCGAAACCGGTCGCCTCGAAGTCGATCTCGTCGAAGGCAAGGCCCGCGTCGACACCAGCGGCGCGAACGCACGTTCCGCCTTGCTTCTGCCCGGCGATCGTGCGGTTGCCACCGCGGATGAATTGTCGATCACCAAGAAGGCGCCGCGCAAATTGCAGGAACAGCTCGGCTGGCGGCGTGGCGTGATCGTGTTCGACAACGCTACGCTTGCCGACGCTGCCGCCGAACTCAACCGTTACAACCAGCAGAAGATCGTGATCGCGGGCTCTGGCGTCGGCCAGATCACGCTCAACGCCACGTTGCCGGTCAACAACGTTGGACTGTTCGTCCGCTCGGCGCAAACGCTTTTCAATCTCCAAGTCGAAAACCGTGGAAATGAGATCGTGATATCGCGCTGAAGCGTGCAGACCACACATGCCTCAGGGGGAAAAATGAAACTGAAGACTTTAAAATCGCTGCTTACTGCCAGTACGTGCTTTGCCATGTTCACGGCCAGCGCCCATGCAGGCGATTTCAACGTGCCGGCAGGCGATCTCAAAACCGCGCTCGACGCTTATGCCAAAGAGGCCGGCATCTCGCTGATGTATTCCGGCAGCGCCGTTAAAGGCGTACAGAGCCAGGGCGTCAAAGGTCTCCTCTCCACCGACGACGCGCTCTCTCGCATCCTGCATGGCACCGGCTTCGTCGCACGCGATGAGCAGGGTGGCATCGTCATCGTCCACGAATCTGGCGCGCGCAGTGAAGCCGACGTGCAACCGGTCACGCTGGCGCAAGCAGCCCCGCTGGCCAGAAGTGCCGTGGAAACTGTCACCGTCACCTCGTCGAAATTGGGCGGGGCCGATGTGCAGTCGATCCCCATTTCGATCACCGCGCTGAGCCAGGAGCAGTTGACGGCGACGCAAACGGCTGGTGGTCCGGACCTGATCAAGCAGGTTCCTAACATGAGCTTCACCAAAACAAACTTTTCCGGCTATAGCATCCAGCTCCGGGGTATTGGCACGCAGGCAATTTCAGTCACAACCGATCCTGCCGTCGCCGTTGCATTCAACGATATTCCGTTCATTCGCAATCATTTCTTCGAACAGGAATTCTACGACGTCAGCCAGGTGGAGGTTCTGCGCGGACCGCAGGGCACGCTTTATGGCCGTAACGCAACGGCGGGCGTCGTCAATCTGGAATCGGCCAAACCGACGGACCAGTTCGAGGCGATGGCGTCCGCTGATATCGGCAATTATCAGAATCGCCGCTTCGAAGGCATGATCAATGTTCCGATCATCGATGATCGCGTGGATTTGCGTATCGCCGGCGAATGGACCAAGCGTAACGGCTACAGCTTCAACGCCATCACCGACGAACCGATCGACGGCCGTGATCTGTGGTCGGGCCGCATGACACTCGGTCTCAAGCCGACTGAGAAGCTGCAAGCCACGCTCGTCTGGGAGCATTTCTCCGAGGATGACGACCGCCTGCGCAGTGGCAAACAGCTTTGTGAAACCGATTCACCGCCGACGTCAATCAATGGTGTGCCGGTGCCACCCGGAGAGTTGAATTTTGAGGGGATTACACGACTTGGCGGCAACTATCTAAGCCAGGGTTGTAAGGCAGTGTCGCTTTACTCACCCAATGCATTCCAGGTGCCTTATGGGTTCTCGCTTCCCTTTGCGGATGCGCTGGCTTACGTCGGTGAAGCCAATCCTAACATCGATCCTTACGCTGCCACGACGCAGTCGCAAAATCTACGCGTCATCGAATTGGCACTTAATCCGCAGTATCGGCCAAGAACGATACGCTCGAGCTGAATGCCGATTATGCGGTCACGCCCACGCTGACGTTCACGTCCCAGACCGGGTACAATCAGGACTTTCTTTGGTCCACCGAAGATTACAACAGGTTCGATACATCGCCGGGCATATTTAGCGGCGGGTATCGCAGTGGTAGCAATATTCGCGGATTCTATCCCGATCCCGCTGCCGGAACAGGCAACATCCCATCCGACTCGGCAATATTCTGCGATCCACAGTTGGGTTGCAGTAATCGGATTGTCGGCGAAGATTTGTCAGAAGAGCATGCATGGCAGTTCAGCCAGGAATTCCGGCTGACCTCCAATTTCAGCGGCCCGCTCAATTTCAGCATCGGCGGAAACTATCTCCATTATGAGACGGAAGAGAACTACTACGTTTTCATCAATGCGCTCACGGCATATTTATTAGGAGCTTCCGGTTTGGGTAATAGTGCCGCTTTCGACAATAGCGGCTGTTTTCAAAAACCTGATAAGGGCCAGGTTGGCTACCAAAATCCAGATCCCATAAGCGGCGGCGGCTCACCTGCGACGGTTTGCGGCTTCATTGATGTGAATCCGATCACCAGTCTCAACAATGAGGGTCACAATTATTTTCTCAGCCAGAATCCCTACGCGCTGAATTCTTACGCCGGGTTCGGCGAGGCTAATTACGAGATTGCTAGCGACCTGAAGCTGACGGCTGGGTTACGCTGGACGGAAGATCGCAAGCACTTCATCGATATTCCGAGCGAAGTTGTCGATCAGGGATACGGCTATCCCGTTATAGGTGTAGTGAATCAGCAATGGGATGAGCTTACGGGGCGCGCCGTCGTGAATTGGACGCCCAAGCTCGATTTCACCGATCAGACGCTGATCTATGGTTCCTATTCGCGCGGTTACAAGGCAGGCGGCGCCAACCCGCCCGGCGCGATACTTCTGCAATTGGTAGCCGGTGACGTCGGAGAACCTATTCATCCGCTTACCTTCAAGCCGGAATTTATCAATGCTTATGAGTTAGGCTCGAAGAACACGATGCTCGATGGTGCGTTGACGCTCAACGGCGACCTCTTCTACTACGATTATAAAGCCTATCAAATCTCGGAAATCGTGGACCGCACATCGATCAATCTGAACTTCGATGCCAAGGTGAAGGGCGCGGAACTGGAAGCCGCCTGGGAGCCGACACCCGGCCTGCGATTCAATTTCGCCGGCGGATACGAAGACACAAGGATCGACAATGGACAGAGCGCCATCGACCTGATGGACCGCACGGACGCGGCCAATCATCCCGGCTGGATGGTCATCAAACCTTCAGTAACACAAGCATCGAATTGTATTCTGCCGACCTATGTCGTCCTAACAATGTTGGGAGAATCCGAGCGCAATATAGGAGCTGTTCCACCGTCCGGTACTGGCTTTGCCTGCAGTCAGGCGTATGGCCAGCATCTGGATCCGGGCACGCTCGAACCGTACGTAGCCAACCCGAGCGGTACAGGTGGTCTTGGCTATGAAGAATCGCAAGGATATCCGCCGACAACCTTTGCCTTTCCCATTCCCGCCGGTTATATCGGTTTCAATCCGTTGACTGCACCCAACCTTGGCGAAGGCTTCGCCAAGAATCTGGGCGGCAACAAATTGCCGAACGCACCGCCCCTCACCATCTCATTCGGCGCGCAATACACATTGCCGCTTACAACCGATTGGGCAGGCACGTTGCGCGGAGATTATTACTGGCAGGATTATTCCTGGGCGCGCGTGTTCAACGACAATCCCTATGACCGGTTGCGCGGTTACACCAACGTCAATCTCACGCTGATCTTCACCAACCAGAACGGTTGGCAGGTGATGCTCTATGACAAAAACGTCTTCAACACGACGGCGATCACCGGCGACTTCCTGAACAGCGACGATTCGGGGCTGACGACCAACGTGTTCCTGACCGATCCCAAGCTGATCGGCATCCGCGTCACGAAGAACTGGTAGGGGGAAGCGATGAGCGAATTGATGAATGCACGGAGCGGCAAACGTGACTTCCGTTGGCAATTGCTGACAACCGTTTCGGCGTTGGCGCTTCTCGCCGCCGTTGGTATGGGTGACGCGAAGGCTGCAGATGAAGAACCTGACCGCCCGACTGTCTGGATCGAACTCGGCGGACAGGCGGAAAATATAACAGGGCAGGGGGAGCGTTTCGCGCCCGCGTTCCTAGCGGCATATCCCAATTCTACCGTTCTCGGACCAGTGACGCCTATTCAGGCGCAGAAGCCGTCGCAGTTAGGCTTTGGCGAGGAGGGAACGATTTCATTTCAGCCAGAGGGCTCGGATTGGGTCTTCTCCGCTGCGCTTCGTTACGGCCAGTCGAGCAATACTCGGCATGTTGATCACCAAGGAAACGGAGTGCATCAGACGAAATACGTGAACGGTGTTCCTGTCTCGGGTCATTTGTTGACGGTGACGAAATTTGCAGACACGCATGCGCATAACCAAGAAACCCATGCGGTTCTGGACTTTCTTGCCGGCAAGGACGTTGGCTTGGGTATGTTTGGGAAGGATTCATCGTCTGTCCTAAGTCTCGGTGTGCGTTTCGCGCAATTTGCGTCTAAGGAGACTTTCGATATCCGCGCGCGGCCAGATTTGCATTTCAAATATCTTCCGGCAGCCAGCGCTCCAACGAGGATAGCTCTTCCATACTTCCACACCTATCACGCCAGCGGTAATGCCTCGCGCAGTTTCCGAGGTATTGGCCCGTCCCTCTCCTGGACCGGTTCGACACCCTTTGTGGGCAACCAGCAAGGTGGTGAGATCACATTCGATTGGGGTGTCAACGCGGCTCTGTTGTTTGGCAAGCAAAAAGCGCACGTGCGCCATCAGGAAACCGGTAATTATAAGGCTGCCGGCAATAAGTACTATTCTACGGTCTATCAACATCCTCCCACCGGGCACGACACGCTTCGCTCCGTCACCGTACCCAATGTTGGCGGGTTTGCGGGACTGTCTTGGCGCATACGGGATTTCAAGGTAAACCTCGGTTATCGAGCTGACTTTTTCTTCGGCGCCATAGACGCCGGTATCGACACACGCAAATCTGAAATGCTGGGCTTTTACGGCCCATTCGCCAGCGTCAGCGTTGGATTAGGAGGCTAAGTGTAACTCGTCGCGCTATCGCCAATTGACGCGACCTGATGGATAGCGGCTATCGCCGATTTCTCGCCTGACGTTTCCGGCCCGGCGCTACCCCAGAAGGCGGTGCTAGCCATGCCCCGTCCTTTGCTGAGGGACGCGGCCAAACAGTGACGACTTCTGTATTCGTCGTATACTCGCGTGGTTTGCATGATCGGCACTATCGTCGTCTCGCTGGACCACTTCAGGTCGGTGCGCTGTTGGGCGATCTCGCGCGTGCGCGTGGTGGCATGACCCGCGGAATTGTAGGTTCACGATCCTCTTCCTGAACCGATTTCGCGTTTTTCCCGAACCTCTCTTAGCTCTCCGCGACAACCCGCGGAGGTAAAATTCTTCCGGAACTTTCTCGGCCTACTATTCCCGAGCGGTTACCATACCCACCTGCGCGCGCCCCGCTGTGCAAACCGATGGCCCCCAAAGCTGCGTATTCCGTATTCTCCCAATCGCAGCGATACAGCTTAGATACAGCAATTTCCGTCCGAATGATGTGCAATGGAGTGCGGCACGCGCTTTTCCGCGGGCAGGGAAAGAGTATGCAACTGCCGATCTCCGGCGTCAGTGTGTTGGGGCCGGTCCACGCCCTCGCCGATATCGCGACGTAAGCCGCGACACCCGGACAGCGGTTGCGTGCGTATGCTTGGTTTAGCACTTTTGGGGATATTTGGTTGCTCGCCATAGTCTCTCGTCATTTCTGGAAAATGTACTTCCCGGCTACGCGACGTACCGCAGACGCTTATTGGGCCTCTGGCCGATGCGAGCTTGCGCGAAATCGACGCGGTCTTAGTTATAGATGTGTGCATTGCCTGCGATTGGAGGAGGGAGCGCCGCCTGAAAGACTGTGCCCGACGGACTATTGGATGTGGCCACAAACCGATAGCGGCGACTATCTAAGGCTCTTAAAATGAGCGGCGGGTCGGTCTTCACAGGACCGCATGTCAACTGGCTAATCGAGCGCAACTTTATTGCTTGACGGTGAGGGGTCCCGTTTATTTTGCCCCTTCGCAATATTTTTCGCTCCGGCGAACCACACTGCCGGGTCTCCCACTTGTCTTATAATCAGGCCGCAACACGAGCCCTCGAAAGGCAGGATGCTGCGAGGGAATGGTTGACACACCGAAAATCACCCGGCTGGGCGGCGATGCGGATGCGTCAGGCGCGGTCATGACTGCGCCTGAGGTGAAGGCTTGGTTTGTCCGCGAAGTGTTGCCGTTGGAGGCGATGTTGATGCATTTTCTGCAGCAGAACTGGCGCAATACAAGCGATCTCGAAGATCTGCGACAGGATATTTACACCCGCGTCCTCGACGCGGCCGAACATGGCATTCCGGAAAAGACCAAGCCATTCGTTTTCTCGACTGCACGTAATCTTCTGATCAACCGCGTGCTGCGCGAGCAAATCGTGCCGTTTGATGCTGTGGCCGATCTGGATAGTCTAGGGGTGGCAAGTGACGCACCAGGTCCAGATCGCAGCGTCATCGCGCGCGACGAGCTGCGCAAACTCACCGCTGCACTCGACCGTCTGCCACCGCGCTGCCGCGAGGCGGTCTTGCTGCGGCGTATCGAAGGCCTGTCTCGGCGCGAGATCGCCGAACGCATGGGTGTGACCGAAAACACCGTCGCCGATCATATCCGCACCGGCATGAATGCCTTGGCCGACATGCTGTTCGGCGACCCCGCCACTTTGACGAGACGCTCATGAACAGCGTGTCGCCGCCGCCGGAAACAGCCTCTACGCGCGAGGTCAACACGCGAGCCACCGCGTTCCTTGAGCGCCGAGAGTTCGACGCCTGGAGCGAACAGGACGAAACGGAATTGAACGCCTGGCTGGGGGAAGCGAAGGCTCATTGCGCGGCCTTCTGGAGACTTCGAAGCGGCATGGGAAAGAACCCATCGTCTGGCTGCACTGACATTACCGAAGCCGGGGCGGACGCTTGCCGAACCGCATGTGCGGTTCGCTCCGGTCTGGCTGCGCGTGGCGGCAGGTGCTGCGGTGATCGCCATGCTTGGCATCGCGAGTGGTCTATATGCGCTGTGGCCGCGGGACACGCTCTATGAAACGCCTGTGGGCGGCCGGCAAACCATTGCGCTCGTCGACGGTTCGCAGATCGAACTCAACACCAATACCGCCCTGCGCGCGCGCGTGACAGGGGATCGCCGAGCCGTCACGCTCCTTCGCGGGGAGGCATATTTCCGTATTAAGCACGACGCAGTCCACCCCTTCATCGTAATTGCATCGGGTGACCGGGTAACCGATCTGGGCACCGCGTTCACGGTGCGCAATGACCCCAACCGTGTCCGGGTCACCCTGCTCGAAGGTAGCGCTCGTTTCGAATCCAATGGCTCCAGCACACGCCAAAAGCCCGTGGTGCTGGTCCCGGGGGATAGTGTGATTGCCACGGCGGTTTCCACCTCCGTGTCGCGCAAATCTCCGCAGATGCTCGCCACAGAACTCGGCTGGCGGCGCGGTGTGGTGATCTTCAAACATACCACGCTTGCCGAGGTCGCCGCCGAATTCGACCGGTACAACACGCTGAAACTCGTGATCGCAGACCCGGAAACCGCCCATCTGACGGTGGGCGGCACGTTCCCAGCGAACAATGTCGAATTGTTCAGTCGTATGGCCACCGCCATCCTGGGACTGCATGTGAGCAAACAAGGCGACGCGATCGTGATCTCGCGCCGAAGCACGCTGAACTGAATCTCATTCGCGCATCGACGCAGAGCTTATCGGGGGAAACATGTCGAAAACTGGGATTTTGAAATCTAGCTTCACACTCGGTGCGCTGGCCTTAGCGTTCACTACGGCCGCATGGGCTAGCGGATTCAATATTCCCGCGGGCGATTTGGAAGGAGCTTTAGACGCCTATTCCGCGCAAACCGGCGTACAGCTTCTCTATGCAGAAAAGATCATAAAGGGCGTGCGGTCCAAAGGCGCAAAGGGCGATATCTCGTCGGATGATGCGCTGTCCCGAATCCTATCTGGTACAGGGTTCTCAGTTCATCGCGATTCCGGTGTCATTGCGATCGTTCCCGACCGCGCATCCTACAATATGCCTGCCGAATTGCCTACCATTCAGCTTGCACAAACCGCGCCTGTCAGCAGAGCCGCTGTTGAAACCGTCACGGTTACTTCTTCCAAGCTCGGCGGCGCAGACGTCCAGTCAATCCCCATCTCTATCACCGCACTATCCCAGGAACAGCTCACCTCGACGCAAACGGCAGGCGGACCGGACCTCGTGAAACAGGTCCCGAACATGACCTTCACCAAGACCAACTTCAGCGGCTATAGCATCCAGCTCCGTGGCATCGGCACACAGGCGATTTCGGTCACGACCGATCCTGCCGTGGCCGTGGCTTTCAACGATATTCCTTTCATTCGCAATCACTTCTTCGAGCAGGAATTCTACGACGTCAGTCAGGTCGAGGTGCTACGCGGGCCGCAAGGAACGTTATATGGCCGCAACGCGACGGCAGGTGTGGTCAATCTGGCATCTGCCAAGCCCACGGACCAATTCGAAGCGATGGCGTCTGCCGATATCGGAAATTACGGCAATCGCCGCCTTGAAGGCATGATCAACGTTCCCATCGTCGATGATCGGCTTGATATCCGCATCGCAGGCGAATGGACCAAGCGGCAGGGTTATTCGTTCAATTCGATTACCGATGCTCGCATCGACGGCCGCGATCTGTGGTCGGGCCGCATTTCGATCGGCTGGAAGCCGTTCGAGAATCTGCAAACCAGTCTCGTCTGGGAGCATTTTTCGGAAGACGACGACCGCATGCGCACCGCCAAGCAGCTTTGCAAAACGGCGCCGAATCCCGTGTCGGTCGAAGGCATATCGGTTGAAGGCCATTATGTGGGTGTGAGCGCCTATGATCCGGAATATTATGTGAGTCAGGGTTGTCTTCCCACAAGCCTTTATTCCGCCGACGCATTCGAAGTCCCGAATGGATATTCGCTGGCATATGCTTCGGCGATCGCTATTCTGCCGGTGCCTATTCGCCAAAATTTTAATGCTTATGCCAGCACAACACAATCGCAGAACCTGCGCGTCATCGAATCGGCGATCAATCCGACGTACCGGGCGAAGAACGATACCCTCGAACTCAACACCGATTACACCATCGCGCCCGCGCTGACCTTCACGTCACAAACCGGATACAACAAAGATTTTCTCTGGTCGGCGGAAGATTATAACCGTTTTAACACTGCCCCAGGCATTTTTCTGCCCGACGGGAGCGGGGATCCAATTTCATCCGCCGGTGTCTTCTGCGATCCGCAAGTGGGTTGTAGCGACAGGCTTGTGGCTGAGGATTTGTCCGACGAACATGCGTGGCAATTGAGCCAGGAATTTCGCCTGTCCTCCAATTTCAGTGGTCCGTTCAATTTCAGCGTCGGTGCCAATTATCTTCATTACGAAACCGAGGAAAATTATTATGTTTTCATCAACACACTGACTCTTTTGGCAAATGGCCAGGCCAGTCTGAATGGCGGAACTGCACCCTGGGTTCCGGGCGTTTCCGACAATCACGATTGTCTGGTCGGCGGCTTCGTAAATGAAAATCCTTTTATTCCTCACGACCCCGTAAGCGGCGGCTGCATCTATATCGATCCGAATCCGATCACCAGCGTGAACAATGAAGGCCATAATTATTTCCTTAGCCAGAATCCTTACACGTTGAACTCCTATGCCGGTTTCGGGGAAGCCTATTACAATGTCACAAAGGAATTGAAGCTGACCGCAGGCCTGCGCTGGACAGACGATCAGAAGCACTTCGTCGATATACCCAGCGAACTCGTTGTGCCGGGATATGGCTATGCCGTAACTGGCGTGGTCAATCAGCAATGGGATCAATGGACGGGCCGATTCGCCGCCAACTGGACGCCGAAGCTCGACTTCACCGATCAGACGCTGATCTACGGCTCCTATGCGCATGGCTACAAGGCGGGCGGTGCCAATCCACCCGGTGCCACCCTTCTCAGCTTCCAGCTCGGCGACATCCTCAATCCGATTCATCCGCTGACCTTCAAGCCGGAATTTATCGACGCGTTCGAACTGGGTTCGAAGAATACGTTGCTGGATGGCGCGCTGACGCTGAACGGCGACGTCTTCTATTACAATTACGAAAATTATCAGATCTCACGAATCGTCGATCGCACATCGATCAACGACAATTTCGATGCGCATGTGGAAGGAGCGGAAATCGAGTCGACATGGGAGCCCATCCCAGGTCTGCGGTTCAATTTCGGTGGTGGCTGGGAAGATACCGCGCTCGCCAAAGGATCTCACTCCGTCGATCTGATGGACCGCACGGCGGGCAATCCGGACTGGATGGTCATTAAGCCCTTCATCACGCAAGCGTCGAATTGCATCTTGCCGAAATACGTTGTCGCAGCATTGCTGAACGTGGACGGCGGTTCGCTCGGAGGCACACCGGTCCCTTCAGATCGCATCGTGACCGCCTGCGGGGAAGCCTATTCGCTACACGAGGATCCGGTTACGGCGCTTCCATACGTTCCCAATCCCGTATCGTTCAAGGGAGGATTTTTGGGATATGTTCCTCCCGGCTATCCGGGCTTTGATCCGGTCAGCCCAAATGCGACGAACCCAGATGGCTTTCTTGGAAATGACGCCGGGCCGGCACCGAATAACGGGCAGGGCTTCGACAAGGATCTGAGCGGCCACAAGTTGCCGAACGCGCCGCCATTCACCGTTTCATTCGGCACGCAATACACAATTCCGCTGACGTCGGATTGGGCGGGCACGCTGCGCGGCGACTATTACTGGCAGGATTATTCCTGGGCGCGCGTCTTCAATGACAATCCCTATGATCGTTTGCGCGGTTACACCAACGTCAACCTCACGCTGATCTTCACCAACCAGAACGGTTGGCAGGTGATGTTCTATGACAAGAACATCTTCAACACGACGGCGATCACCGGCGATTTTCTGAACAGCGACGACAGCGGCCTGACGACCAACGTCTTTCTGACCGATCCCAAGTTGATCGGGATCCGCGTCACAAAGAACTGGTAGGGGGAAACAATGAGTGAATTGATAAACGCATCGGTTAACCGCAACAATTTCCACGGACGTCTTCTGACAAGCGTTTCGGCGCTTGCGTTGCTCGGCTCGGTTTACGCAGCCGGTGAGGCCATGGCGGCGGATGACGATGCGGGCCATCCGACGGTCTGGATCGAACTGGGCGGTCAGCTGGAACGTGTCGATGGGGCAGAAGACCGTTTTGCTCCTTCTTTTACGCTTGCCACGCCCCGTCCCCGCCCGGAAACGATTTCACCTCTGAGCGTGGAACGTCCTCCGCGATACAGCGTCAGCGGTGACGGGAAGATTTCATTTGAGCCCGGCGGCTCCGACTGGGTTTTTTCCGCAGCGGTGCGCTTTGGCCGCTCGAGCGGCAACAAGCATGTCCATCAGCAGTCATATCCCGTTGCGTTTACAAGATCGGGGATATCGGGATTTCCTCCGCTCGCGGCGCAATTTTCCGATACCCAGGTAAAGTATAATGAAAGTCACACAATTCTGGATTTTTCGGCCGGCAAGGATGTTGGGCTCGGGATATTCGGCGACAAAGGATCATCTGTCTTAGGTTTGGGGGTCCGGTTTGCGCAATTCGCCACAAAATCGAACATCGCCCTGAAATCCGATCCGGATTGGCATTTCCACTACAAATACTTCAACGGATTTGGCAGCATCCCAATCACCCAGGGATACCACAACAATGTGGCCCAACAGACTGCAACGCGCAGTTTCCATGGCGTTGGACCTTCGCTTTCCTGGAACGCGTCAACACCGGTCGCAGGCGGCACGGATCGCGGCGAGATCACGCTGGACTGGGGTCTCAACGCCGCTGTACTCTTTGGGCGCCAGCGGGCAGCCGTCCACCACCAAAGTACGACGCAGTATCACTTCCTCAGAACCCTGCATTCCAGCGCGCATTTTTATCCGCCCAAATTCGATCAGCACGATACGGCCCGCGTGCATACGGTCACTGTGCCGGATGTGGGCGGATTTGCCGGGCTCTCGTTCCAATATTCGAATGCCAAAGTCAGCTTCGGCTATCGCGGTGAAATCTTTTTCGGCGCGATGGACGGCGGCATCGACGTGGCACAGAAGGAAAATCGCGCGTTCTACGGCCCCTTCGCCACGATCAGCATCGGAGTTGGCGGTTAGTCGATAGCGCATACGCTCAGTTGTGCGAGTTTTCCCAAATTCGGGCATCACGGTTGAACGCAAGATTATTACGTTCCCGCCAGCAGGCTTGTTTCCTCACTGGGAAAATAGGGACCGCTCTCCTGCTATTGTATAATGGACCAGCCGCCGAAGGTTTCCTCACGACGGACCAGCAGGGTAGATCAGGGTTTGGCGAATTATGAGCCCAATACCTGTATATTCCGCGTTGCAACTAACCCATTCCATGCAGAACCCGAAGCACGCTTCGGTGCCCAGTCCGTAGGATCGTGGCCTCTGCTCTCGATGCTAAACCCGTTGAATATGGCCAAAGCCTGCCCGTATCCGTTTCGGGCCGAGGCACGCATCTCGCACGGCGAGGTCACTGCCAAATCCCTCACCGCAAATTAAGGTACGCAACAGTGGCGTTTCGTTTCTGGATGTGGTTAAGTGGGTGGGGAGGAGCCTCTGTTTGTGAAAGGTGCACGCTTATGAAGCCCACCAAAGCATTGCTCAGCGGCCTTGTCGTGGCAGCCTTTGTTGCCATGCCGCTGTCATCGGCATCGGCCCATTGGCGCCACCGCGGACTGATTTCCGGCCTGTTCGGGGCCGTCACAGGCGTCGTTGCCGGGGCTGCATCCATCGCAACCGCTCCGTTGGCGATCATGGCGGGAGCTGGCTCTGGCGGCGACTATGAAGGTCCGCAGGGACCTGGTTATCGCGGCGGCTCTAGGGGATGGCAGGGAGCTGATTCTCGGGGCGGTTATGAAGACCAACGCGAAGCCAGCGCTCGTACCGGCTATGAGGATCCGCAAGGATCTGGCTATCGTGGTGACTATGAGGGCCGGCGGGGAGCTGGCGCTCGCAGCGACTATGAAGGTTCGCAGGGAACTGGCTATCGCGGCGATTATGAAGGCCCGCAGGAAGATAGCGCTCGTGGCGACTACAGGCCCCAGCGGGAACAGTATGGCGCTTCCCAGGAAGCCGCTTATTATGGGCCCGCGCGCGGCTACTATGCTCCCCCGCAAGCCAGATATGTTCCACGCAATTATTCTCGCTATTATGGTTCATCGCCCCGCCATTACCACTTGAGACCCCGATATTATGGGCCCTCGCCCGGCTACTAAACGGCCTAAGAGATCTTCTGGAGCAAAGGGCCCGGCGCCACCGCGGTCCAGTGGTGGTCGCCCGTCACGCGAGGCGGCGGCGCTTATCCGGGATAAGATCCTAGGCGTCGCGACTGAGCTATTTCTTCGCGACGGCTATGCGGCGGTCAGCATCGAAATGATTGCTCGAGACGCGCGCGTTTCGAAGCGCACATTCTATCAACGATTTTCGAACAAAGCCGATTTGTTCGCGGATGTAATCCATCAAATCGTTGAGCATCTGCGTCCACAAAATGACACCGCGCTTTTCGAAGGCGATGATCTGGAAAAGGTCCTGCTCCGGTTGGCGAGGGTCATTCTGGATGCGGCTTTGACCCCAAGTGCGCTAGGGCTTTATCGTGTTATCGTCGCCGAAGCGACACGATTTCCCGAACTCACAATGGCGGTTTCGCAGCAGACAGCGAGCCAGGAAGGTGTTCGGCGCATCGGCGCGCTGCTCGAACGTGAAGCTCGTGCGGGACGGCTTTTCGTGAGTGATTTTGTATTTGCCGCAACGCAGTTTCTATTCATGGTCATCTCGTTACCACAGCGTCGGGCATTGGGCATGGGAACGCCCATGACCGGGCCTGAACGTGATGCGTGGGTACGAAATACCGTCAACCTGTTTCTGAACGGTTGCCGAGCTCCTTCGCGATAGCGCGATGCCGGCCATCTGCGTCTTGCGACCTTCACCATGAGGTTGGGCGCGGACGAACATGAATACAGGTCAAGTAGCATCCAAATCTAACCCTCCGTCTCTACGCCACAGCGCGTTGAGTAGGGGGCGGTCGGCGGGAGCAGCCACCAGCTTCTTCAGCTGTCGGCTTTCCTCGCCGAGCTGCCTCTTCATTTCAGACGACATTAAGTCGCCGTACTTCTTGCGCCATTGGTGATAGGTCGCCTCGGTGATCTCCGCATTGCGACAGACCTCGGATTGGTGCCCCTTCCCCAGCCTGGCGCAAATAACCCGCCAATCTGCTGTTCGTTGAACTTCGGCCTCTTCAGGGAGAATCCATTCGTCCAACAACGGCCGGTGGAGTGGAGTTTTCCAGCTTTCCGCGATCAAAAAATCTGTAGGCAGATGAGCCCCGCCCTGTTTTTAGGGCCGGTTTCCGCCGACTAGGAAAGATTATTGCGGCAAACCCCGCGAAAATTTTTCTCCCAATAGCAAGATTTTGCGCGATCCTTCGTCAGCATAAGCGTGATCCACACGCGGGCCCTCGAAAGATAGGACGCGGGCGGGGTAATGGCTGACACAACCGACACCACGCGGGAAGACGCCGGACGGCCGCGTTCGGGCGAGGCCATGAACGCGTCCGAGCTGGAGATCTGGTTTGTTCGCGAGGTGTTGCCGCTGGAGGCGGCGCTGATGCAGTTCTTGCAACACAATTGGCGCAACAAAAACGACATCGCCGATCTGCGGCAGGATGTCTATGAACGTGTCTGCCTCGCGGCGCAGGAGCGCTGGCCCGACAACACGAAAGCATTTGTGTTCCGCACCGCGCGCAATCTTCTGGTCGATCGCATCCGCCGCGAACACATCGTGCCCATTGAAGCGGTGGAAGATGTCGATGCATTGGGCGTAGCCATCGACGAGCCTGGGCCGGAGCGTATGGTCGTTGCGCGCGCCGAACTGCGCCGTCTGCAAGCAGCCCTCGACCGTCTGCCACCGCGCGCCCGCGAGGCCATCGTGCTCGGCCGTATCGAGGGACTTGCGGGCCATGAAATCGCGGCGCGCATGGGCGTTACCGAAGGTGTCGTTTCGCGCCATCTTGCAAGCGGCATCACCGCGCTCGCCGACATGCTCTACGGCGAAGAAGCCAAATCCCGGAGGAAACCGTGAGCGGCGCACCCGGCGAACCACAGGCAGACATCAGTGACGTGGGCGCGCGCGCGGCCGATTGGGTGCAGCGCCGCCGTTTCTGGAAATGGACCGACGAGAATCAAGCCGAACTCGATGCGTGGCTCGCGCAATCCATGGCCCATCGTGTCGCCTATTGGCGATTGAACGCGACAGTGGACCGTACCGAACGACTCACGGCCTTGCGTCCCGCTCTCCCAGAACAGAACGTGCCTTTCTGGAGTCGTCATGGCTGGCCGATCGTGTTTCGTGCCGCTGCGGCTCTTGTCATTGCCACGGCCCTTGGCGCGGGCGTGATGGATTATCTGTCGAAGCCTGAAGCCCAGACCTTTGCCACGACGGTCGGCGGACGCGAAGTCATTCGCCTCAAGGACGGTTCGCAAATTGAGCTGAACACCGACACGGTTCTGAAGATTGCCCCCGGCACCACCGCACGCAGCGTCACGCTCGAAAAGGGGGAGGCCTACTTCCAGATCAAACATGACGCCGCCCATCCATTCAGTGTGGCCGTCGGTAATAACCGCATCGTTGATCTGGGTACGCGCTTTTTGGTCCGCAAGGACGAAACTTCCCTTGAGGTTTCGCTGCTGGAGGGCCGCGCGAGGTTTGATGCGCAAAGCGCGCAAGCCCATCCGTCTTCCATCGACATGAAACCAGGCGACGTCGTCGTCGCCAAGAACAACGCTGTCATCCTGCTTCGCAAGCCAGAACACATCCTCGCCGAGCAGCTCGGTTGGCGCAATGGCGTGATCGTGTTCGACAGCACTGCGCTGGCCAATGCCGCAGCCGAATTCAATCGGTATGGGGGCAAGAAACTTGTCATCGCCGATACCGCCGCAGCACGGCTAAAAATCGAAGGAACATTCCAGTTGAACAATGTCGAGGCCTTTGCAGACGCGGTCCAGGTTGCGTTCGGTCTGCATGTCGAAACGCGCGCCGACGAAATCCGAATCTCGCACTGAAAGTTGTCGCGCAAGGTGCCGGCCGCGCGCCGGACGGAAAGAGGGGGAAAATGCCGAATTCAAAATGTTTCCTAGCGATGCTCGCAGGAAGTGCATCTCTCATGGCCCTTGCGACGGCTGCTGCCGCTGAGAATTTCAATGTCCCCGGTGGTGCGCTGAAAGCAGCGTTAGACGCCTATGCCGCCCAGGCCGGCGTGCAGCTCATCGTCTCTGCCGACGCGGTCAAAGGTGTGCAAAGTGCCGGCGCGCGCGGAAACTTCTCTGTCGACGAAGCGCTATCCCATATCCTGGCCGATACCGGCTTCAACGTGCAGCACCGGCCCTCGGGCGCGCTGGTCATCGTGCGTGATCAACAGTCCATACTGAGCGAACCGTTCGAAATAGCCCAAGCCGCGCCGATGTCGCGCGGAGCAGTCGAAACTGTCACGGTCACCTCGTCGAAGCTCGGCGGCGCCGACGTGCAGTACATCCCGATCGCGATTACCGCACTGTCTCAGGAGCAATTAACGGCCACGCAGACGGCGGGCGGCCCCGATCTTGTGAAATCTGTGCCGAACCTGACGTTTACGAAAACGAATTTCACGGGCTACAGCATTCAAATTCGCGGCATCGGCACGCAGGCGATTTCGGTCACGACCGATCCGGCAGTGGCCGTCGCGTTCAACGATATTCCGTTCATCCGCAATCATTTCTTCGAACAGGAATTCTACGACGTCAGCCAGGTCGAGGTTTTGCGCGGTCCGCAAGGCACGCTTTACGGCCGCAACGCGACGGCAGGTGTCGTCAATATGGTTTCGGCCAAGCCGACCGACCAATACGAAGCAATGGGTTCGGTCGATGTCGGTAACTACAACAACCGGCGTCTGGAAGGCATGCTGAATATCCCGATCGTGGGCGACAAGCTCGATCTGCGTGTGGCAGGTGAATGGACCAAGCGCGACGGCTATACTTTCGATACGACGACTGACAAATCGATCGATGGCCGCGATCTGTGGTCGGGACGCGTATCTGCTCTCTTTCATCCGATCGAAGAGTTGACCGCGACCGTCGTTTGGGAACATTTCAGCGAAGACGACGACCGGCTCCGAAGCGCCAAAACGCTTTGCAACACCGATCCTGGTCCGACCTCCGTCGAACGGACCCGCCGGTTTGGTCACCAATATCGACATTAGCGGCCAGGCCTGGCTCAGCCAGGGATGTATGCCGGGTTCGCTTTATTCTGCCTCCGCATACGGTGTGCCAAACCCAGGCACTTTTCCGTTTGTCGCAGGTGAGTGAATACCTCAATCAGCTTATGCCGCAAGGATTCAATCCTTATGGAACGCTCTCTCAGTCACAGAATTTGCGTGTCATCGGCTCGGCCCTGGAGCCCAGCTACAAAGCAAAGAACGACACGCTGGAATTCAATGCGGATTATAACGTCACGCCGTCGCTCACGCTGACGTCTCAGACCGGTTACAACAAGGATTTCCTCTATTCGACCGAAGATTTCAACCGCTTCAACACGGTTTCCGGCGCCTTCACGCCGGACTATCAGCGTTGGGACAGACGGTCAATTTTGCGATCCGCAACTGGGTTGTTCGGATAGATTTCTCGCCGAGGATGTCTCTCAGGAACATGCGCGAGCAATTTTATCAGGAAGTGCGATTGGCCTCGAACTTTGCCGGGCCGCTCAACTTCAGCGCCGGCGCCAGTTACCTTCATTATCACACGGTCGAAGACTACTATATTTTCGCCAATCTTCTGAGCCTGTTCCAGGAAAACGAGAACCAAGACTTTAATTCCGCGTCACTAACTCACACTCCGTTTGACGGCGCCACCGCCAACGCATGCGGGCCCGTGCAGTCCACCGCCAATCAGAATTTCAATAATACCCTTTTTGGGCTTGGTTGCGCCTATATCGATCCCAATCCGCTCAGCCAGATCAACGGCCAAGGGCACAATTACTTCCGCAGCCAGAATCCATATCGGCTGCATTCATGGGCAGGCTTCGGCGAGGCTTATTATCAAGTCACGCCGGACGTGAAACTCACCGGCGGTTTGCGCTGGACGGACGACATGAAAAGCTTCACCGAGATTCCAAGCTGGACGCTTGTGGCGGGCGAGGGCTATCCGGTCACCAGCATTGTCGATCAGCAATGGAAGGAGTGGACGGGCCGCTTCAATGCGACCTGGACGCCGAAGCTCGATTTCACCGATCAATCGCTGTTCTACGGTTCTTATGCGCGCGGCTACAAGGGCGGCGGCGCCAATCCGCCGGGCGTGATTCCCATCGTCGAACAAGGCGTCGAAATCGAATCGCCCAGCAATTACACCCACCCGCTGACATTCAAGCCGGAATTCGTGGATGCATTTGAATTGGGCACCAAGAACACGCTGCTCGATGGCGCTATGACGTTGAACGGCGATGTCTTCTATTACAAATATCAGAACTATCAGATATCCCAGATCGTCGATCGCACTTCGGTCAATCTGAATTTCAATGCGACGGTCAGTGGCGCCGAGTTGGAAGTCGACGTGGGAGCCCGTCCCGGGATTGCGGTTCAATTTCGCAGGCGGTTATGAAAACGCCGCGCTCGCCAACGGTTCGCAGGCGATCGATCTCATGGATCGCACGGCCGGCAATTCGAGCTGGATGGTGGTCAAGCCTTATCCCACGCAGACGTCGAACTGCATCGTTCCCACGGCTGTGGTCAACCAAATCCTTTCCGCCTTTAGAGCTGCAAAATGGCGGCAACAACTCGACGCCCGCATCGGCGGTGCCCGGAAACAACCTTTACTTTGACGGCGATGGTCCTCAGGCGCTCTCGTTGTTGTGCATCTACGCTTACGGCTTTGGCATTGATCCGGGAGCACCGTTCGGAATAAGCACGGGCTTCGATCCAGCCACTGCGCCGAACAACGGCGAGGGATTTGCGAAAAATCTCAGCGGCAACCAGCTTCCCAATGCGCCGCCGTTTACGCTTTCCGCCGGCGCGCAATATTCCATGGCGCTGAGTGCAGATTGGGCGGGAACCGTACGCGCCGACGGGTACTGGCAGGGTAATTCCTTCGCGCGCGTGTTCAACGACAAGCCTTATGATCAGCTTCACGGTTATACCAACTTGAATCTGTCGCTGATTCTTCACCAATCAGGACGGCTGGCAGGCGATGGCCTACATGAAGAACGTGTTCAACACGACGGCCATTACCGGCGCGTTCCTGAACTCGGACGACACGGGACTGACGACCAACGTCTTCACCACCGATCCACGCCTGTTCGGACTGCGCATTACGAAGAACTGGTAGGCATAGGCCGCCTTGCTTCTTTCACCTCGGGCGGCGGAGCGATCCGCCGCCTTTATCGCAAGCGCATGCAGATACAGCGGTGGCACGGGCCCGCCCGTGACCGTTATTTTCATTCAGCCCTCCCCGGATGCCGCAATTCCGCCGGCGCAATATTGTTGCGATACTGCTCGCCACGCCCACTGGGCCGGTTCGTTTTGCAGCGAATTGCAAGCCCCCGCTTTTTGAGCTCTCACTCGACCTGAACTATTTTTTGCTGGGGCGCGGTCACATTTGCGCGCCTCGGCTGTCTAACTAGGTGAAGCCCAACCTCTTAACCCTCAATGGCGGGGAGCCGGTGGGGATGGTCGAGAAGCCGACGAGCGGTTCGACAAATGATGCGGTCATTCCAGGCACGGCAATAGCCGTGTCGGACGTCGACGCTTGGTTTGGCCGTGAAATCTTGCCGCTGGAGGCGGCTCTGATGGAGTTCCTGCAGCACAACTGGCGGAACAAGAGCGATCTGACCGACTTCCGTCAGGACGTTTACATTCGCGTCTACCAGGCAGCGCTGAAGGAAATCCCGGAACAACCGCGTCAATTCTTGTTCACGACGGCCCGTAACCTGCTCATCAACCGAGTTAAGCACGAGCAGGTCGTCCCGATCGAGGCAGTGGCAGATCTTGAGGCTCTAGAAAGCGCGGTCGACACCCCAACGCCAGATCGGGTTCTCATGGCGCGCGATGAGCTGCGCCGCGTCCAAGCTGCTCTGGAGCGCCTTCCGTCGCGGTGTCGTGAAGCCATTCTGTTGGGTCGCGTCGAAGGGCTATCGCGGCGCGAAATCGCGGTTCGGATGGGCATCGCAGAAAGTGCCGTCGCCCAATATCTGGCGCGAGGCATTCGCGGTCTGGTCAACATCCTCTGCAACGAACCTCCCACCGTAAGGAGGAAGCCATGACTTCGAAACCTATCGCAGAGGGCCACCGGCTCAGCCCCGATGAGATTGAGCAACAGGCGTCCGAATGGATCGAACGTCGGGATTTCGGCCAATGGACGGCGGCCGATTCTAAGGAGCTGGAGAGCTGGCTAATTCAATCCATCGCACATCGGATCGCGTTCCTGAGATTGGACCTAGAGTGGAAGAGAACCGAGAGGTTGGCCGCTTTACGCCCTTTGAAGCCCCAATCGCCGGGCGGCAATACGCACGGCAGTGGTTGGCGCAGATCGCTGCGATTGGCCGCGGCCGTGGCTGTACTCGGCCTTTTGGGAAGCTTCGGCGCGAGCAACCTTCTGAGTTCGAAACGCGATCTCTATACGACCCCGATCGGCGGACGAAAGTTGCTGACGTTGTCCGATGGCTCGCAGATAGAATTGAACACCAATACTGCGCTGCGTATCAACGTCGATTCTCATCGCAGAACGGTCACGCTCGAACGAGGCGAAGCCTATTTCTCGATCAAACACGATGCTACCCGCCCGTTTGTTGTTACTGCCGCCGACCATAAAGTAACAGATCTCGGCACGAAGTTTCTTCTGCGGACGAGTGGCACCAAGCTTGAGGTGGCGCTTGTTGAGGGCGTTGCCAAGGTTGAGCCTGTGGGTGCCGATGCGCCCCAGCACGCAGTAATCCTTAAGCCAGGCGATGTCGCTTTCGCACTTCCGGGCAATGTGTCCGTCATAAGAAGAACTTCGGCAGACTTACGCGACGATCTAGGCTGGCGGCGCGGCGTGGTTGTTTTTCGTCATGCGACGCTACAAGACGCAGCAGATGAGTTTAATCGCTACAACACGCAGAAGGTCGTGATAGCCGATCCGGAAACGGCGCATCTGACATTCAGTGCCACGCTTCCCACGCACGACACGCAGACCTTCGTGCGCATCATAGGAAAGCTTTTCAACACCCGCCATCAAGCAACAGCCGAAGGGATCGTGATCTCACGGTGAGACGTGGAGGCCGTTCGGGCTAGCACCACTGTCATCGCGACCAGCAAAAAAGGGGGAATGCATGAAACACTTGAAAGTACGTCTCGTGGGAGGCGCGGCCATTGCCATGCTGGCGACCGCCGCTTTTGGGGCAAATTTCAACATCCCGGGTGGTGATCTTGATGCAGCGCTTGACGCCTATGCAGCGCAATCCGGAATTCAGATTGCGGTCTCTATCGATGCCATAAAAGGCGTGCACACGCGTGGCGTAGCCGGAAATCTTTCGTCCGATGCCGCCCTCACCAAAATCTTGACCGGGACCGGCTTCGTAACCAGCCACGATCCTTCAGGTGTCATAACGATTATTCCCGGACGCTCTTCATCCCAATTGGATACGGGTCCGCAGCAGTTGGCTCAAGCTGCACCAGCGCGGCGCAGCTGTCGAGACCGTAACCGTCACGTCGTCGAAGCTCGGCGGCGCGAGATGTCAAAATCATCCCGATCTCGATTACTGCGCTGTCGCAGGAACAATTGACGGCCACACAGACAGCAGGCGGACCGGACCTTGTGAAGCAGGTGCCGAACATGACCTTCACGAAGACGAACTTCACCGGCTACAGCATTCAGATTCGCGGCATCGGAACGCAAGCGATTTCAGTGACCACCGATCCGGCTGTGGCTGTCGCGCTAAACGATATTCCGTTCATCCGCAATCATTTCTTCGAGCAGGAATTCTACGACTCAGCCAGGCGGAAGTTTTGCGCGGGCCGCAGGGCACGCTCTATGGCCGTAATGCAACGGCTGGCGTCGTCAATCTCTCAACGGCCAAGCCGACAGACCAATTTGAGGCGATGGCGTCCGGTGAGATTGGGAAATTATCATCAGCGCCGCTTTGAAGGCATGATCAACATCCCAGTTGTCGATGATCGATTGGATATCCGCATCGCCGGTGAGTGGACAAAGCGGCAGGGTTATTCCTTCAACGAATTGACCGATCAACGCATCGATGGCCGCGATCTGTGGTCTGGACGCGTGACGATCGGGTTCAAGCCATTTAGCAATGTGCAAACTTATCTCGTCTGGGAACATTTCTCCGAAGACGACGACCGCATGCGCACGAGCAAGCAACTTTGCAAGACCGACCCAATCAAGACGGAAATCAATGGCGTCACCCTCACTGCTATCAACGGTGATACCGGCGGGGCGTTCGCGTCGGCAGACTATCTGAGTCAGGGATGCCAGATGAGTTCGCTTTATTCGGCTGACGCATTTGAGGTGCCAAACGGATATTCACTGACTTACTACACGCCGTTGAGCAGCTTGACTATTCCCGTTCGTTCAAGCTTTGATCCTTATGCAAGCACAACGCAGTCGCAAAATCTTCGGGTCATAGAATCCAGCATCGATCCGGTCTACAAAGCAAAGAATGATGTCCTCGAATTCAATGCCGACTATGCGATCAACCCATCGCTCACGCTGACCTCGCAAACGGGCTTCAACCACGATTATCTTTGGTCGACCGAGGATTACAATCGCTTCAACACACAACCGGGCGCTTTTTCATACGCTGCACAGACCGATAACCAAATTGCAGCCGGCGTTCTGCTTCCCGATCCCAACGGTCTTGGGGTTTGCGCTCCCGCAGATGGCGTTGGTACTCCCGGTGGTTGCGCCAACGGCTTGTCTCCAGGCGCGGTTTGCAAGGTGGGCGTGGGAGGTTGTGCACCCAATGGTGTTTTCTGCGATCCCCAACTGGGTTGCAGCGACCGGCTTGTCGCGGAAGATCTTTCTGACGAGCACGCCTGGCAATTGAGCCAGGAATTCCGCCTGACATCGAATTTCAGCGGACCCTTGAACTTCAGCGTCGGGGGCAATTACCTGCATTACGAAACCGAAGAAAATTATTATGTGTTCATCAACGCGCTGACACTGGCGTCTATCGCGGTGCCTGCAGAGAACACCGCTATCGTCTCCATGGACTCCGGCGTTTCGGACAATCATCAATGTCTGCAAAAAGGATTAACGGCGGTGCGCGGCGGCTTCGGTTATGGCAATCCCCATGTTCCGACGGCAGCGCTATTTCGATTGCATCTATATCGATCCAAATCCGATCAGCAGTCTCGACAATCAGGGCCACAATTACTTTTCTAAGCCAGAACCCCTACACGCTGAATTCCTATGCCGCTTTCGGTGAGGCGTATTACAACATCGCCAGCGATCTGAAACTTACGGCCGGGTTGCGCTGGACGGACGACCGGAAGCATTTTATCGATATTCCAAGCGAACTGATCGATCAAGGTTATGGCTATCCTTCGATTGGCATTGTCAATCAGCAATGGAATCAGTGGACTGGCCGTTTCGCCACCAATTGGACGCCGAAGCTGGATTTCACCGATCAGACATTGGTCTACGCATCCTATGCGCACGGCTACAAGGCGGGAGGGGCCAATCCACCCGGCGCGGTACTTCTGCAGTTCGGCCAATCCTCGGGTGTAGCGAATATTCAGCCCGATCACCCGCTGACGTTCAAACCGGAATTCATCGATGCATTCGAGTTGGGCTCCAAAAACACGCTGCTTGACGGCGCACTGACGCTGAACGGCGATGTCTTCTACTACAATTACGAGAACTATCAGATCTCGGAGATCGTCGACCGCAGTGCGATCAATCTGAACTTCGACACGCATGTAAAAGGCGCCGAGGTCGAATCGACGTATGAGCCGCTTCCCGGCCTGCGCTTCAATTTTGCCGGCGGATGGGAAGATACGGCGCTCGCCAAGGGATCGCAGGCAATCGACCTGATGGATCGAACGGCCGGAGATCCAAATTGGGTTGTGGTCAAGCCGGCCCCCACCGAAGCATCGAACTGCATCGTTCCGGCCTATGTCGCTCATATACATGGGAACTCACGGCTATGGCGCTGCTTCACAGGTTCCCAACATTTGTACGGACTATACCGGCAATATCGATCCTGTGACCAACTTACCGTATGTGCCGAATCCCACAAGCGACTATTTGGGCGACCCAATACTTCCTGGCACCTATCCGGGGCTCGATCCTTCGACGATACCGAATAACGCCGAGGGCATCGACAAGAACCTCAGCGGCAACAAATTGCCGAACGCACCGCCCTTCACCGTGTCGTTCGGCGCGCAATACACGCTGCCGATCACGCCGGATTGGGCGGGCACGTTGCGCGGCGATTATTACTGGCAGGATTATTCCTGGGCGCGGGTCTTCAACGATAACCCCTATGACCGTTTGCGCGGCTACACCAACGTCAATCTCACGCTGATTTTCACCAACCAGAACGGCTGGCAGGTGATGCTCTATGACAAGAACGTCTTCAACGAGACTGCCATCACCGGCACGTTCCTGAATAGTGACGATAGTGGTCTGACGACCAACGTATTCCTGACCGATCCAAAGCTGATCGGCATCCGCGTCACGAAAAATTGGTAAGGGGGAACTGATGAGCGAATTGATGAATGCATCGAACGATAGCCGGAATTTGCGCCGGCGATTGTTGACGTCCGTGTCGGCGCTGGCTCTGTTGGCCATCGTATGCGAAGGCAGCGAATCGAAGGCGGCGGACAGCGACGCCGATCGTCCGACGGTATGGATCGAATTCGGTGCGCAATTGGAACAAGTCTCCGGAATTGGCGAACCGTTCAATCCACCTTTTACGCCCGAAATCATTTCGGATGGTTTCAAGTCACCGCTTGAGTTGCAGCGCGCGCTCAGCCAAAGTTTTGGTGGCCAAGGCAAGATTTCGTTCCAACCGGAGAATTCGGATTGGATTTTCTCCGCCTCCGTCCTGTACGGCCGGGCGAATGGCAGCAAGGCAACGCATGAGCAAACCCCGAGCGCTAAGCTTGCTCTAGACGGTACGCATACCACTCCTTTCACGCCAGTCCACCACACAAAGAGGTTTTCTGAAACGCGGACTAACAACAGCGAAACGCATGTTGTCTTAGATTTCCAGGCAGGAAAGGACATCGGTCTGGGTTTATTCAGCGGCGGTGGCCAATCTACGGTCAGCTTCGGTGTGCGCTTCGCTCAGTTCACCTCAAAACAGGCTTTGAGCCTCAACGCGGATCCGGATTTCCACTTTCCGTCAAAAGAAAACGTGTTTAAATATGCAAAATACCACCACACCTACGCCGTGACATCCCATATGGAGCGCAGCTTTCGCGGATTGGGTCCATCGGTTTCCTGGAACGCTTCTATTCCTGTGATCGGCAACACCGACGATGGTGGGATGTCCCTGGATTGGGGTGTGAACGCGGCCCTTCTATTTGGCCGCCAGAAGGCACAGGGCCACCACCAAACTGTGGCCGGGTTTTATAAAACCATTGGAGTGACGTACAATTTTAACAGTAATTTTCAGCGTAGCGGCAATCCGAATTGTTCGCGCTTCGTCACAGTGCCCAATCTCGGCGGCTTCGCGGGCGCTTCATTTCGCTTTTCCGGCGCCAAGGTAAGCCTCGGCTATCGGGCGGACTTCTTCTTTGGTGCGATGGACGGCGGCATCGACACACGCAAATCGGAAGATATCGGCTTCCACGGACCCTTCGCCACAATCAGCCTCGGTCTCGGAGGTTGATGGTGCGTGAGAACTTCCATCAGCGCATCGCCGATAGCTTGTCGAGCGTCTGGCGAGCTACCGAGGCTGGACGATGGTTTCCGTTGTCGCCCTCTTTGGTCTTAGCATCAACGGGAGATGAACCGAGCCTAAGGCTCTTGGATAGGTGAGGAGCAAGCCATGTACCGTGTTGTTCAAGACTACCTGGATGGTTTGGAACAGGCCGCCAACAAGCAACAACTCTGCGACGCGCTGAAGAATGTCGCCGCCGGCTTCGACCTGAATTCGGTTGCGTATCTTGCGATGCCCACGATGGCACGAAGACAGCCGCTTCTGATTACGAACTACCCCGAGCGTTGGAAGAAGCATTATCAGGCCCATCGCTACGAAACCTGCGATCCCGTCGTCCTTCGCTCCCACCGCGACCCCGAATCCTTCGAATGGGGGCCAGAGTTTGGCAACGATAGTCCCTTCGCACGTGGCTTTTTCGACGAAGCAGCCCAGTTCGGCATTTGCTACGGCTTCACCATCCCGATCCGATATTGGCATGGCCGCCTGGCAGCCGTCACATTCGCCACGGACCATTGTAGCCCTGCCTATCGCGATTGTATTCGCCGGCACAGATTGGCGCTGGAGATCGTCGCGCGGACATTCCACTAACAGGTCCGCAACAAGCTTGATACCTGGCATCCCGTCGCAGGCGAACTGTTGACAGCGCGCGAGCGCCAATGCCTGATCTGGGCAGTACGGGGCAAATCGTTCGGCGACATTGCGCAAATACTTGGTATAAAGCCCAGAACCGTCAGGTATCACCTCGACAACGTGAAGACCAAGTTCGGGGTGCGCACGATCCGCGAGGCCGTTATGCTGTTCGCCGCCTCCAATCGCGAAATCTGACAGGTTCGGGACCCTGTCCATTTGGACAGGGTCGTTCACGCGCAAACTGAGCATGTTTCAGCGCGAGTAGATGCTATGGGACGAGCGGCGAGACCGACGTAAAATTGTCGCTTCATCAACGTGCAATTGACGGAGCTCCCTATGCAGAAACGCCACGACAATAGTAAAGCCTGTCCCGTCGTTCTGGTACAGGATAACACTCTCATAGCCGTAGTGAACTCAGTTTATCATGCTGGCTGGTGGCCGGACTGATACCAGGCATTGATCGGCAACCCTTGAAGAAACTCGAAAAGCCAACGGCTGACGGGCTGTTGAAAATTCTGCATGGTTGGCGCGATGAAGCGATCAAAGCCGGGAGGCAGATCACGCGGATTGCGGTCGGGTATGAGACCGGTCGCGATAGTTTCTGGCTGGCGCGGTGGCTGAGAGAACGCGGGATTGACGCGCACGTTATCCACGCCACCAGCGTGGTGGTATCACGCGAACACCGACGGGCCAAGACGGATCGGCTGGATACCCAGATGTTAATGCGCGGCTTTCTTGGTTGGCTGCGCGGCGAGCGCGGTCATTGCACCATGGCTATTGTGCCGAGCATGGAGGAGGAAGACGCCAAACGCCCACACCGGGAGCGTGATGGATTAATCCAGGAACAAACCCGCGTGGTCAATCGCATGAAGTCGGCTCTGATCCAGTTCGGCGTACGCAATTTTAATCCCGTCTTGAAAAAGGCAGGCGAGAGACTGGAAGCTGTGCGCACCCCTGAGGGCAAAGCATTGCCGCCCAACACCTTTCCCGAAGATTACGGCGGTCAAGGCAAGCCGGCCAGCCGTCGAAGCAATATTATAACGTGGCAGACTGCGCCGCCTTCCGGTTTCCGCCACGCGCCGAAAATTATTTGAGCGCCCGCCCTTAACTTTCCGAGCGTTGTTTGTCTCTCAAGCATAGCTTTGGCGTGAACCCTCAGAAAGCAGGATGCTGGCGGGGGATGACCGAGACACCGGATACCAATCGTGAAGACGCAGGACCGCCGCATTTGGGTGCAGGCGTGAGCGCGGCTGAGGTGATGGCCTGGTTTGCGCGCGAGGTGTTGCCCATGGAGCCGACCTTGATGCTTTTTTTGCGCAGCAATTGGCGGAACAAGGACGACATCGACGATTTACGCCAGGATGTCTATCTGCGCGTTTGCGAGGCGGCCCAAAAGGGGTTTCCCGATCAAGTTAAACCCTTTGTTCTGACCACCGCGAGAAATCTGATCATCAATCGGGCTCGTAGAGAGCGCGTCGTTCCCATAGAGGCGGTTGCCGATCTCGATGCAATCGGCCTTGCGGTTGATGCACCGAGTCCCGAGCGGCAGGTAATTGCGCGCGACGAACTACGCCGGCTTCAGGCCGCGATAGATCACCTTCCGCCACGCTGCCGGGAGGCGATTATCTTGGGCCGAGTTGAAGGGCTCAGCGGCCGCGAAATCGCAGCGCGAATGGGCATCTCGGAAATGACAGCCTCTGAGCATCTTTCAAAGGGAATCTACGCCCTCACCGAACTATTACATGGCGAGCAGCTATCGACCGGAGGGAAGCGATGAGCGATTCGTCGGGCAATCCTGTGGTGGCGCCGACCGCGAGGGACATTGGTGAGCGCGCAGCGAACTGGGTGCAGCGTCGCGAGTTCTGGATGTGGACCGAGCAAGACGCAGAGGCGCTCGAGGCATGGCTCGCGGAATCGCTAGCGCACCGCATTGCATACACCAGAACCGAAACGGCATGGAAACGCACCACGAGGGTAACGGCCTTAAGAACTGCAATGGGCGCGGCACGATCCGCGAAGCACGGTTGGCTATCGCAGATTTGGGTCCGCACTGCAGCTGCTCTCATCTTCGTCACGGCTGTTGGCTTCGGGATGGAACAGCATTTCAGGCCGGAAGCCGAAACGATCTATTCGACCGCTGTCGGTGAACGAGAAACAATCACGCTCGCGGATGGTTCTCGCATCGAGCTGAATACCGATACGACGTTGAGGGCGAGTGGAAGCGCCAGTCGCCGGCGCGTAACACTAGCGAAGGGCGAAGCCTTCTTCGATATCAAACACGATAGCGCAAATCCCTTCGCAGTGATCGTTGGGAACCATCGCATCACCGATTTAGGAACCAAATTTCTCGTGCGCTCAGAACCGAATAGGCTCGAGGTCGCACTTGTCGAAGGTCGCGCTGCTTTTGACGCTGCAGGTGGGCGGACGCAGCCACCAATCGTGCTCGCGCCGGGCGACTCGCTCGTCGTAGCCGACAACCAAATCAGGACAACGAGAAAAACATCGCAAACGTTGTCTGACGAGCTGGGCTGGCGGTATGGAATGCTTGTCTTCGAGAACACGTCTCTTGGTGAGGCTGCTGACCAGATCAATCGATACAACGCGCAGAAGGTAATTGTTGCGGATGCGTCGACAGCAAAACTGAAAATCAGCGCAACATTCCCGACGAACGGCATCGAAGACTTCGTTCAAATGGCTCACGCGTTATTGGGACTGAGGGTCGAACACCGCGCGGGAGAAGTTGTGATTTCACGTTGACCGGATCGGAAAGTTCGAAATCACGGTCGCTCAGCTAAATTTATTAGGGGGAAGAATGCCAAATCGTCTGAGAGTTAGCTTTATAGGTAGTGCAAGTTTAGCACTGCTCTCCGCTACGCATGCGCACGCTCTGGACTTCAATGTACCTGGCGGCGATCTAAACGGTGCGCTGACAGCGTACATGAAGCAAGCCGGCGTCTCGGTGATGTACGTTCCATCTGCGGTCAAAGGCATTTCCACTCAAGGCGCGAAAGGAGATCTGGCAGCCGACGCTGCGCTTTCGCGCATTCTCTCGGGGACGGGATTTCGGGCGGAACGCACGCCTTCAGGGGCGGTGAGCATTTCCCGAGACCAGCGGAGCGAGGCGGTCAGCGCTCCGTCGTTCGAACTCGCACAAGCCACACCGTCCGCACGCGCGATCGAAACCGTCACCGTGACCTCATCGAAGCTCGGCGGTGCCGATGTCCAGTCCATACCGATTTCGATCACTGCGCTTTCGCAGGAACAATTAACCGCCACGCAAACCGCCGGCGGCCCGGACCTGATCAAGCAGGTTCCGAACATGACATTCTCGAAAACGAACTTCTCAGGATACACGATCCAGCTCCGCGGCATCGGCACCCAAGCGATCTCGGCGACAACTGACCCAGCGGTGGCAGTCGCGTTTAACGATATGCCATTTCTCCGCAATCACTTCTTCGAGCAGGAGTTCTACGACGTAAGTCAGGTTGAAGTTTTGAGAGGTCCCCAGGGAACGTTATATGGACGTAACGCAACCGCCGGTGTCGTAAACCTTGTGTCCGCAAAGCCAACTGATCAATTCGAAGCTTTGGCATCCGCCGATCTTGGTAATTATCACTCACGGCGCTTCGAGGGTATGATCAACATACCGATCGTCGACGACCGGGTTGACCTTCGAATTGCCGGTGAATGGACCAAACGGCAAGGATACTCATTCGACACTGTCACGAATGAGCGCATCGACGGCCGTGATTTGTGGTCGGGCCGCAATCACGTTGGGTTTCAAGCCGACATCGAAATCTCCAGACGTATTTCGTTTGGGAGCATTTCTCGGAAGACGACGATCGGCTGCGAAGCAGCAAACAGCTTTGCAAAACGGCTCCCATTCCAGCGGCCATTGACGGGGTGGCAGTACCTCCAATCGGCACCAACAGCACTCAAAACGGCGCGTTCGATCCTGCTGGATATGTGACACAGGGCTGCCAAATGGGTTCACTCTATTCGTCGGATGCGTTCGAGGTTCCCAATGGATATTCGCTGCAGTACGTCAAGGCGGGGAAGTTGGTCGGGGGGATAGCTCCAACGATTGATCCGTACGCGGAGACAACACAATCCCAAAATCTGCGCGAAATTGAATCGGAGCTTCCTTCCCACTACGCAGCGAAGAATGACGTGGTGCAGTTTAACGCAGACTACGCCATCACGCCCTCTCTGACTTTCACATCCCAGAGCGGCTTCAATCATGATTTTCTGTATTCGACAGAAGACTATAATCGGTTCGACACGACGCCAGGGATCTTTATAGCTGGTGACTTCTCCAATGGCGCCACCTTCTGCGATCCCCAACTCGGTTGTAGCACGCGCCTGCTGGCTCAGGATGTATCCGATGAACATGCTTGGCAGGCGAACCAGGAATTCCGCCTGACTTCAAATTTGGCCGGCCCGTTCAATTTCAGCGCTGGCGGCAACTACATGCACTATGAGACGGAAGAAAATTATTATGTTTTCATCAATGCACTCACTCTGTCGTCGTTGGATTATGGGGGCCAATCAGGTAGTGTAGAAAATTCGTGTCTTACGAGCGGTGGCACCATTGGCCGTGGGTATCAGTATCCGGATCCAAATCATCAAACGGGAAGCGTCGAACAAAACCAATGCATTGGTATCGACTTCAATCCCCTCTCGAGCGTAAACAATCAAGGTCACAATTATTTTCTCAGCCAAAACCCGTACACACTCAATTCATACGCGATGTTTGGAGAAGCGTACTACAACATCGTCGATACTCTGAAGTTAACTACCGGTTTGCGTTGGACTGAGGACCAGAAGCATTTCGTTGATATTCCCAGTGAAACGCTCACCAATGGCTATGGCTATCCGGCCACGGGCGTGGTGAACCAGCAATGGGATCAATTTACCGGTCGCGCCGCTCTCAATTGGACGCCGAAGCTCAACTTCACCGATCAGACGCTACTCTATGGCTCGTACGCCCACGGATACAAAGCCGGCGGCGCAAATCCTCCTGGCGCGGTGTTTGACGGCACGGTTCCAGTCCAGCCAATCCATCCATTGACTTTCAAACCGGAATTCATTGATGCGTTTGAATTGGGTTCGAAGAACACTTTGCTCGACGGTTCTCTGACTTTGAACGCCGACGTTTTCTATTACAATTATGAAGACTATCAAATCTCGGAAATCGTCGACCGTACTGCGATCAACTTGAACTTCGATGCACATGTAAAGGGCGCTGAACTCGAATTGACCTGGGAACCGATGCCCGGTTTGCGTTTCAATTTTGCGGGTGGATGGGAGAGTACGGCGCTCGCAAAGGGTTCGCAATCCATAGATCTCATCGATCGCACAGATGCGGCCAATCACCCCGACTGGATGGTGGTAAAGCCCTGGCCAACTCTCGCCTCGAACTGCATCTTGCCAACATATGTGGTTGCGGAGATCTTAAAAGGCGATCACCACGGGAAATATGGAGCAAGCCTGTATCTATGCCTACAACAGCGTAGAAGGGGGAGGCCCCGTCGATCCTCTCACCGACTGCGCCTTATGTTCCCTATCCTACTCATGACGTTAACGGCAATCCGGTTGCGCCAACCTATCCCGGGTTCAATCCTCTCACTGCTCCAAACGACGGCGAGGGGTTTGACAAAAATCTAAGTGGCAATGAGTTACCGAACGCACCGCCGTTTACGGTTTCCGGCTGGCGCGCAATATACGATCCCTCTGACGTCGGACTGGGCGGGAACGCTGCGCGGAGACTACTATTGGCAGGATTATTCCTGGGCGCGAGTGTTCAACGACAATCCATATGATCGCCTGCGGGGTTACACAACCGTCAACCTTTCGCTGATTTTTACGAGCCAGAACGGTTGGCAAGTCATGTTGTACGACAAAAACGTCTTCAACACGACCGCGATTACCGGAGACTTCTTGAATAGTGACGACACCGGCCTGACAACAAACATATTTCTGACGGACCCGAAACTGATCGGTGTCCGCGTCACGAAGAATTGGTGAGGGGGAAGACATGAGCGAACTGATGAATGTTCAGACCAATCAACGAGGCTTGCGTCGCCAATTGCTTTCGACGGTATCGGCCTTGGCGGTCCTTGGTTTTCTATGCGATGTGCCAGGTGCCATCGCCGACGACACAGACCGCCCTACAGTTTGGATTGAGCTTGGTGCCGACCTACAACGCACAGATATCGAACAGCAAACCTTCGCGCCAGCCTTTATTGCGAACAATCCCGGTTCGACGGCGTTTGACCCTGTCTCGCCTGCGGAAGCGCAGCGTTCCCCAGCTTTCAGTTTCGGGCAGGAAGGCGAGATAACTTTTCAACCTGATGACTCGAGTTGGGTAATATCAGCCGCCGTCCGATACGGGCGCGCGAATGCCAGTCGGCATGTTCATCAGGAGGCAAATAACGCCCCTCACTATCAGCACGTCACGTTTAGCAGGCCTCCATTTCATTTCACGAACTACCCGCCGGCAAACGGTCACGTTCCAAACAAAGAATTTCTTCGATGCGCAGGAAAAGCAAAGTAGCAGCCACGCGATTGTGGATTTTCAAGCGGGCAAGGATGTCGGCTTGGGTCTTTTTGGGCGTCAGGGTACGTCCGTATTTAGCGTTGGCGTACGATTCGCCCAGTTCACCAGCAATATGCAGTCGAATTTAAAGGCGAGACCAGATTTCGCTCAGGTTGAATTGCACGTTCCAACCCCGGGGCACCCGAACAATCATGGTACGCTCTATGGGCATCACTATCATCAATATATTGCGACAGCTGTGAGTGATAGAAGCCTCAGTGGCATCGGCCCTAGCCTGTCGTGGAACGCATCGGCGCCGGTCCTAGGGAGCACAGAGAGCGGCCAATTGTCTCTTGATTGGGGCGCCAACGCAGCAATTCTCTTTGGAAGGCAGAAGGCCCGCGTCCAGCACCAGACGACCGCGCAATACTTTGCGAGCGCTTTTGCTTACGACAAGTATCCGGCTCCCGCAGGTGCAGGCTACCACCATCCGCTGGTGACCCGACAACGCGCGCATACGCTGGTGGTACCAAATGCGGGAGGGTTTGCGAGCATTTCCTATCACGTTGAGGACTTTAGGATCGCTGTCGGTTATAGAGGTGATTTCTTTTTTGGCGCAATGGATACCGGCTTCGACGCGGCGAAGAAATCCACAATTGGATTCTACGGGCCGTTTGCCACAGTCAGCATCGGTCTCGGGGGTTAGAGAAAAGTCCAACAAACGATGTTTGCTATGCGCAATAGCGCATAGCATTCCCCAACTAAGCGGCGATTCAAACACGCCGTCCTCTTTTTGAGCCTAGATGCAACTTTGTGATGACGATTTCTACCATACGTGACTATAGGGACGATAAATTCGTTTCGACGTTTACCCGGTATAGAATGCAGCGATAGGAGATCGCCGTTGTGATGCCGATTGAGTTTCGGCATTTGCGTTACGTCTTAGCTGCCGACAAACATCGAAGCTTTCGCCAGGCGGCTGCGGCTCTTCGGTTGAAGCAATCGACGCTCGAGTCGCCGCATCCATCAACTTGAAGATGAGCTGGGTGTGTTGTTGTTCGCGCGGCATAGCGGTGGCGTACGTTCCATCACGGCCGGTCAAGAGTTTTTGCGACGCGCAAAACGGATCACCGAAGAAAACCTCCAGCGCGATCCGCTGTCTCCACGCCTCAGGCGCGTTTTGCGGATTCTGGACGGAAAGCTTTCTGGTGCCTCCCACGAGACGATTGCGAAAGCCGTCCTTGGCGGCGAATACGCCAGGGACCGCTGGCAGGGCAGGGGCCGCACTCTGCGCGACCGCTTTCGCCGTGCGGTGCGCCGCGGCTATGACCTGATGTGGGGAGGCTATCGCGATCTGCTGTCTTAAGGTTGGACGCTTTCCGACGGGTAGCTGTCACGATCGACCAGGTGGCGAAGCCCGTCTTTCTTGAACCAGTTCGCCCGCTTGAGGTGGCTTTCAAGGCGCTTGTGGGCCCGGGCCGGTTCACGCTTGGCATCGATCTCCAGAAGCTCTTTGCAGATCTCTGCCTCTGACGCCTCGGCCGCAAGATTTTAACCTTCAGCCAATGCTCAAAGTTCGACCAGGATGGCCGCTTCGTGTGATCGTCAGGGGATCTATACTGATTTGGCGGTACACGTCGAACCGAGGCGACGGATAACTATATCCTCGCATTTGTGCATACCTTAAAGGATAATCGTGATCCCCGCGCGCTTGCCGTATTTGCGGACCTCAAGCACGAGGTCCGAAGAACTCGCGAATGACGTGGTGCTTTTCACGATCAAGCCGTTTGGGGGGATGCGGTCTTCGAAGAAGACATAGGCCTGCGCCGGATCGCAGCGGCGGGAAGTCCAGACCAAGCCGGAAATGGTTTTATTGCCCTGATAAAACGCTTCGGCCCACCGTGCCGTTTGGGAATAGGCGGTTGCGTGGGTGTGAATCAAATCACCGAGCGTCAATCCCAATGGCATCAGATCCGGTTGATTGAGACTGGCGAGACGGATATCCTTGTCAACACCGAGTATGCTCTGGGCGCGCGATGTTACTTTGTCGACCGCGATGAACTTTTCACCCGGCGTATAAGGTTGGTCATGAAATATTAACTCGTGGATAGCGGATTCAAACGTGTCGGCGGCATAGAGCGTGGGAAGGCATGACCCGTCCTCGTGTGCCAATGGAGAAAAGCGTGAAGCTCCACCGGCGCAAGGGTTGAACTGCGCGCCGCCAAATTTCGGATCGTGCACACGGAACAGTTGATGGCCGGCCCGGAGAGTTTTGACGTTGAAAGTCGGGAGTGGGTAAGGGGGTGGGATCAGAAGTCATCAGCCCACCCAGACTTCGCCCTCATGACGGGCGGCACTAACCACTTGGTCGACGGCATCGAGTTGATCCATCGGTCGCGCGCCACCTAGCCAGCCATTGGCGCCAGCAAACCAAAAAGCGATTTTCCAGCCGCTCATGGTGTCTGGTAAGGTCGCCAAAATCTTGGCGATTGTCGGGTGTGGCTCCTGCTCTCGAAACTGGAAAGCTGGATAGAGATCGCCACCGTTATGACGGACTGCGAAGATTTGACGGTTTTTCTTCCAACGGCTAGCCGTCACGCTGCGATTTTGCGCACCATGTCCGGCCAAATTTGCGACGTCGGCGGCCGTAAGAAAGGAGATTTTCTCGATGAGATTTGCACGCGCCTTGGCATTATCGTTGATGAGTTCTGCGTAAGCTGGGGCGAGAGGGTCGGCGGGAAGGTATGTGTCGACCAAGGATTCGATTTGCTTTTCAAGCTGATCAGCGTGACGCCGTTCCACGATATCTGGCAACTCTTTGACGACCAAACGGAAAATCTGTTCGTGCGGCATCGCATGCATTTTGACGATTACAATAGCTCCGTTTCCGACGCTTTCTCGGAAAGCGACTTTTACGGCGCGACTGACACGCGCTTTATAGAATGCCAGTTCGCTCTCCGTCACTGCGCGACGGGTACCGCGCACCTCTCCCTTTTGGGGCAGTGACGGCTTTGCAGGATTTGCTTTGGCGGATTTTGCGCCCACATGACCGCGACCGCTAATGGTTTTCGTACCTTTAGGCTTTGGTGATGGCTCTTCGGTCTGTAGCTCTTTGAGCACAAGACGAGATACTTCAGCTTCCAACTGTTTGGCGGAAAAAGCTTCCACGAGGGCCTCCTTGGCCTGCAAACCTAGGTAAACTAGCATAGGCCGATTTGCAATAACTTAGTTTACAAGTTAGATAATTCAACCAATTTAAAAAGCTGTATTATCAATATGTTACCGCGGCGCAGTTGGGCAGAAAATTGCTTCGCCGTCAGGAAGGTGTTGATCCTCCTCCTCCTTCAACCGTTGGGGACCGCGCCTCGAGCCGCGGATAGATCTCGTCCTTTCGGCCGCCCATCTCGGTCTCCGTGGCGATGCCGGCGCACATCGCCACGGGATCCCCGACAAAGCTCGTACCCCGCGAGTATTCGCATCTTTCCCGGGCCCGCGTCAGGTATGGGCACCGCGTCTGAAGATAGCCACGATATTGCCTTTCCGACGCCCGCCCCCATTGGAACACCACCGCCAACCGCCTCAAGTCGAATGCCGCGGCCGACTGATAGGGTAACGTGAGAACCCCGCCGTGGTGGAAGCCACCATGCCGACACCCTTGAGGGCCAACAATTGAGCTGTGATGAAACCTATGCTATTTGTGATAATAGCCTAGGAAATGTCACAAAAGGGCTCAACGATTAACGCCCAACGAAACCGCGCGCTTCATCTCCTGAACGGCCGGGGAATACTTCGGCTGAGAGACTTTGTTGCCGCAGGGATTGGCCCGGAAACACTGGCCCGCCTCGTGAGGGAAGAAGCCGTCGTGCGCCCGGCCAGAGGACTTTATCAACTTCCTGATATGGAAGCCGAGGCCGCCCACGCGCTCGCGGAAGCCGCCATTCTGGTTCCTAAGGGCGTCATTTGCTTGATCTCCGCGCTTCAGTATCACGAGTTGACGCCACAGGTGCCATCGGCCATCTGGATGGCAATCGAGCGCACGGCTTGGCGGCCCAAGATCGACTATCCGCGCATTCGATTTGTGCGCTTCGCCAAGCCAGCACTGATCAAGGGGGTTACCCGCCACCGGATCGAGGGCATAGATGTCGCCATCACCGATCCCGCGCGAACAGTCGTCGATTGTTTCCGCTATCGAGGCAAAGTTGGTCTCGATGTGGCGATGGAGGGCCTGCGCGAAGGCATTCGCCGCCGTTACTGTACACCCGATGGGCTTTGGCAGTACGCACGAAAAGCGCGCGTCTGGTCAGTGATGCGCCCTTATGTCGAAGCGATCGCGTCCAAATGACAGGCGGCTTAGCGTTTTCGAATATCGAGGCCGACCATATTGCTTTTTTGACGCGCTACCAGTGTTGACGCGCTACCAGTGACTACAAAATCTGGCTATTCGTACCGCATTATAAGGGACGTTAGAGCAACATGAATATCTTCCAAAGAAATCTTGCGCCGCGTATAGCGACAACCATCTTCGTCGCTTTGGTGGTAGTGTTGTTCCAATTGGCGCAGTCAGCGACGTCCGCGATCGCCAGCGAGCAGGGTGTGGTGCGCGCCACGCTTTCCAACGGCCTTCGCGTGATCATCGTTCGCAACACACTGGCGCCGGTGGTGGCAACTTCGGTCAATTATCTCGTTGGATCGGACGAAGCGCCTGCTGGATTTCCGGGCATGGCGCATGCGCAGGAACACATGATGTTCCGGGGCAGTCCTGGACTCACAGCCGATCAGCTTGCCAATATCGGAAGCCTGATGGGCGGGGATTTCAACGCGAACACACGCGAACACTTGACCCAGTATCTGTTTACGGTGCCGGCTGAAGACCTCGATGTTGCGCTCCATATCGAGGCCGCGAGAATGCAAGGCGTGCTCGACACCCAAGGCGACTGGGACAAGGAGCGCGGCGCCATCGAACAGGAAGTCGCACAGGATATTTCCAATCCGTTTTATGTTCTCTATGCAAAGCTTCGCGCGACATTGTTTGCCGGTACGCCCTATGAGCACGATGCACTGGGAACGCGGCCATCCTTCGACCAGACGACCGCGCAGATGTTGGAAACATTTCACGACACCTGGTATGCACCGAACAACGCCATCCTTGTCATCGTAGGCGATCTCGACCCGCAAGCAACGCTTGTGAAGGTCAAGCAGCTTTTCGGGCCATTGGCGCGCAAAAAGCTTCCCGCGCAGCCGGACGTCGTACTCCAACCGGTGAAAGCGGCCTCGTTCAGCATCGCCACGGATCGCCCGAATGCCACGCAAGTCGTCGCGGTACGGATGCCCGGCTTCGACAGTCCGGATTTCCCCGCGCTTGAAGTCTTGGCTGACGTCCTGGGCAGTCAGCGTTTCGACCTCTATGGGCTTGTCGTGCAGGGCAAAGCAGTTGATGCGCAATTCGCTCTCGATCCGTTGCCGAGGGCCGGCCTCGGCTATGCCGCAGTTTCGTTCCCAGCTGGGGGCGATGCCAAAGCACTCGATGGTGAGATCAAAACGATCCTGCAAAGGGTCGCGGCGAACGGAGTTCCTGCAGATTTGGTCGAGGCCGCTAAGCTACAGGAGCGCCGTCAGGCCGAATTCCAAAAGAACTCCATCGCAGATCTTGCCTCGGTATGGGCGGATGCCATTGCGCTTTACGGTTTGCATTCTCCTGCCGACGATCTTGCGCGGATCGAGAAAGTGACGGTTGCGGACGTCAATCGCGTGGCGCGGAAATATCTGGATCTAGATCACGCTGTGTCCGCGACGATGTTGCCGCAGGGAGCAGGCAAGCCCCTCATTTCCAACAGTGCTTTTGGGGGGCAGGAAAGCATCTCCCTGGGGGAAGCAAAATCCACGGATATGCCAGAGTGGGCACAGTCTGCGTTTTCTCACTTGGCCGTCCCGTCATCGACGCTTCACCCGGTCGTTAGCAAGCTCTCCAACGGCCTCACTCTGATCGTGCAACCTGAAGATGTCAGCGACACAGTCACCGTTTACGGTCGCATTAGAAACCGCCCGGAGACGGAGGAGGCCGTAGGCAAAGAGGGCGCCTCGTTGGTTCTCGACAAACTGCTCTCGTATGGCACCGAGCATCTTGATCGTCTTGCATTTCAGAAAGCACTGGACGAAATCGGGGCAAGCGAAGATGCCGGCACGAATTTTTCGATCGAAGTATTGGCGCAGGATTTCGACCGGGGCGTGGAACTCCTCGCGGACAATGAATTACATCCCGCTTTGCCGCAGCAGGATATGGAGATCCTTCGCGATCAAACCGAACAAACCGTTGCGGCAAGGAACCGAAGCCCTGGCTATCTGAAGCAGCATCTGCTTCGCGTCGCGCTTTATCCGCCGAGCGATCCCAGCTTGCGCCAAGCAACGCCTGAGAGTGTTGCAGACCTTAAGCCTGAGGATGTAAGGGCCTACTATGATCGGGTTTTCCGGCCGGATCTGACGACCATCATTGTGATCGGCAAGATCACGCCGGAGCAGGCGCAGTCTGCGATTGGGAAATATTTTGGTGCGTGGAAGGCCAACGGACCAAAACCCGAGACCGACCTGCCAGTAGCGCCGCCGAATCGACCGAACACGATCGCCGTACCAGACGCAAGCCGTGTGCAGAACAGTGTCGTACTTGCGCAAAATCTGGCGCTTAAGCGCTCCGATCCGGACTATTACGCGCTCAACCTCGGCAACGCCGTGCTGGGTGGCGGATTTTATTCGACACGGTTCAGCATCGATCTGAGAAAGGATTCCGGTCTGGTTTATTCCGTCAACTCCGAAATCCAGGCAGGCCGGACACGTGGGGCTTATATTATCCAGTATGCCAGCGACCCGCAGAACGTCGCGAAAGCAGCCGACATCGCGGCAAAAGAGATTGTTCGGATGCAGACGCGAGTTGGTCGGTGCGGATGAATTCTCCCGCGCTCAAGGACTTCTTCTTCGCCAAATATCATTGAACGAAGCCAGCATCGAGCAAATAGCGCTGGGCTTTGCCGACCGCAGCGATCTGGATTTGCCACTCGATGAACCTGCGCTTGCAGCACAGCGGTATGTCGATTTGCATCCAGCCGACGTCCAATCGGCCTTTCGCAAATGGATGCGGCCGGGAGATCTTGTCCGGGTTAGCCAGGGACCGGCGTCCCCTTAGCGTTCCAAATTGCCCTCGATCCGATAGAGGAAATACAAGTGGTGGCGAACTCTATTCCCAAGATCATGGGAGGCAATTGCATGCGCGCGAATATATCCAATTATCTTTTCTCGGCCCCTGCCAAGACTCGCCAGAAGGTAACCAGCTATATTGATTAGGCCAAATCGCACGATGGCAGAATTGGCATGTTCTCGACCTCCGAGAGATCGTGCGCGAGACAAAATCGGGAGTCATGAAGGAGAAAATGACGCGTTTTCTCGTCATGCATGCCTCGCATGATATGCTGCCAGGTCCTTGCGCCCTCGGGATATGGATGATGGGTTATGACGCAGGACGCGGCAGAAGAAACAGCCCTGAGATATCCGAGTGATCGACACGATAATTGCGCCTCAATGCCGTCGCTATGGTCGGAAAGACGCTGAGCCGGGAGGGTTGGTCCAAAACAATCACCCGGTAGTAGTGTGCGTTAAGGCGCTGGATAAGATCGTGATCGGTGTGTCGACCCGTAAGGATGTCTTGAGCCAAATTAAAGCTGTCGACCTCAGGTGGTTTCCCGGCCCAATAGCACAGCGCAAGCATCTCGCACAGCGCAGGTCCGTTGTGCGACCTGAGCAGTTTTAAGGCGGCGTCCGTTTTGGCAACCTGCGCAGCCATCGGGCGTGTCCAGAATTCTGGCGAAACCCAGATTTCCCGGGCGTTGAGCGCCGCTTCCAAGGAAAGCGGCAAGACGAATGCAACGGTAGCCACGATCGCCCACGTCAGCTTCGTGGCTTGTCGCAAACGGTTGATCGTTACACCTGCAGCCAGCGCGCTCGCGATGCTAGCGTCGAAGAAAGCATTCGCGGCTACTCCTGCGCCCCCGGCAAACGCCGTACCAATACCGACCGCGAGTAGCAAATAGAGCCCACACAATACAGCATGGGTATCAGATCGCCGAAACAACAAAATTGCACCCGCGACGGCTCCGCCAAGCTCGATGGTGAGCCAGCTTTCGAGCCCTGATGCTGCCCGACCGAGTTCGTAGGTTCGCATCGACAGCAGCTGTTCGAAAAAGGCAATGCCAAAGAATTTGTAACAAAGAGCCAGACCCAAGGCCAAAACCAACAATCCGGAAACAAAAAATAGCCATGCGCTTCTGCGATCGTAGACAAGCAGCCATGCCCATAACGCGATCGGTTGCACAACTAGGTTATGTTTTAGAAACCCGGCCGAGGTTAAAAGTATGGCGCCTACGATGACATTTGTACGCCGCCTCGGCATCCCGAGGATGCAGGAAAATCCGGTACAGCCGATTGCATGGGCGAGGAGCTGTGGGTCGTCCATCCCCACATAGGTCGTAGAAGCAAGCATCATTGCCAAGAAGATCAGTGCGGCAAAACATGCTTCTATCGCAGCGCAGCCCATCTGGCGTGCGATGTAGGTAACTGCGCCTGCGATCGAAATGGTTGCGAGCAGAGAGATGATTCTCCCGGCGACCACATAATCGCCCGTTATTCGTCCGAGCCCGCCTACGATGTAAAACGAAAGCGGCGGATAGTTATTTGGCATGAGACTATTGGGCCCGGGGTATAACGATTCGTTGCCGGACATTGCGGCGGCGGCGTGATAGGCGTTCCAGCCTTCATTGTAGTCAAACACGACCCTGAGCGGCGAAAGACTGGAAATATGGATTAGCGCGACTGCGCAAGCTGCGGTGAGTGCCAAGACCAAAAGGATGATCGAATCGTCAAAAAAGCGTATGCGAGGAGTCAATTTGCGTTACCTCAATCATCAGGTATAGTGCGCGAATATGTTTCAAATCGTTTGTGCTGCGTAAATATCGTTCAAGTCGCTTGTACTGCGTAAATATCTTCGAGCGGTCGGGAGCCCGTTTTGAAGCCACTCTATACAACCTCATTCTTTGGGGCTTCTTCCGGTGCGCCGGAACTGACGATTGTCAGTGCAGCTTACTATGCTCATTGGCGATGCCTCTATCAACTCCTCTTAAGCGCTGAGCGAAAAGACCTCGCCACTCGGCAAAGGTTTATCGTCTACGACTTGGGCCTGCGCGAAAAGCTCGGCGAACTGCAGAGGAGATTCCCTTGGGCCGAATTTCGCCGCTTTGCCTTCGAGCGATACCCTTCCCATGTCGCAACCGCTATCTGGACTAATGCCTGGAAGCCGCTGTTAATCAGGCAGGTCATAGGAGAATTTGGCGGCCTTGTGCTCTGGTTGGACAATGCCACTCTTTTCAGAGAGAGCGATTGGACAGGTTTCTTATCCGATCTTCAGCGCGACGGAACCTATGTTCTAAATGGCAAAACCCAGAGCCTCGGACGCTGCGATCCGGCGACACTCAAAGCGCTCGATGTGCCGCTTGAACATCTAGACAGGCAGGAAATAGTTTCCGAGGTCGTCGGATTGGATGCTCGCCGTAAGGCGGTACGCGATCTCGTTCAGGAGTGGTGCGAGCATGCGCTCATTGCGCCACGCATTTGCCCCAACGACCCGCCAATGCATCAGCGCAAATCAGAACAGACCGTTCTTTCGATTTTGCTGTTCAAATACGAAGCAGCAGGGTTGATTGGTCTAAACGAGGGCGAAATTGATATCGGTTCGGCAGCGCCCATAAGCTGGATAACGTCACACAACGAGGTATCTTCCGACTTTCCGATTTGGGCAGACGCGTTCTCTCGACTGTATTATTTCGTTTACAAGTCGGTAGACCAGCTATGGCTACGTTGGAAGCTCTGGGAGAAGACACGGCTCGATGGATTTGATCGTTCTCGTTGGGAGCACTATACGGTCTTTGTAAAACGCGAACGCGATGGCTTGGTCGCTTCCATCGGAGGGTCGGCATACAGCTATTACGCCGATCCCTTTGTCTGGGCGAAGGACGGCCAGACGTGGTTGTTCGTGGAGGAATTTCAATATCGAAACTGCAAGGGGCGGCTTTGTTGCGTTGCGCTTGACGGTGCGCTTCGCCCAGGAGAACCGAAGGAAATCCTGCAACTGAAGGACCATGCTTCATTCCCATTTTTGTTTGAACATGAGGGCGCGCTTTATCTCCTACCTGAGACCAGTGTTAGCCGTTCATTGGACCTTTATGTTTGCGAGGGTCTTCCCGACCGGTGGCGCCTCGTCAGACGCTTGCTTTTTGGAGTTGATGCTGCCGATACGGTCTTATTTATGCGTGATGGCTTATGGTGGATCATCACCTCGTTGCGCGATGCACCAGGTCAGGGGCGGTATCTTGCCATTTATTATGCGCACGACCTTTTGTCTGGAACATGGCAGCCACATCCAATCAATGGGCAACGCCTCTATGAAGCGGAACCAAATTCATCGCGTCGGAACGCTGGAAATATTATTCTCGACGGATCGACTTTGTTGCGAATTGCGCAGAACAATCCGCGGTATTATGGAGAAGCAACGGTCCTCATGCGGATCGAAGTGCTAACAATGAAGGAATTTCGGGAAGTTCCTTATGATGGAAAACATCCGTTCGAGGTAATTTCACAAGAGTGCTCGCCGCATCATATATCAGCTCACAATGATCTTATCGCTTGGGATGTGCGTGATCGGGTTGGCTATATCAATCGCGCGCCGAAGCGGGATGCAGAGGGAAAGCTCCGCTAGACAGGTATCAGGCGATAAGCTGAGGTGGGCACCTGTGCAGGTTGGATCACAAAGTACAGTTTACGCTGTTACAGTTTGGATCGACCGGACCTTGACGCTTTGATAACCGGTCTATTCTGCCGCCTGGGCGTTGGTTGAGATTATACATCGTTCAGTACGACATGCCAGATTGCGGCCTCATAGCGTGAAAAACGCTTGAGTTGGGAATGAGAAATGTTCATGTACGTCGCTGCTGCCGCTCGTGGGAAATGGCTCAGCTTTTGAAAAAAAAACGCAGGAGCCCATGCGCTGAGGAGCAACTGGTCGAAGACATAAGGGAATTGAGAAATGTGCAATGTAAATAAAACCTCGCAAGCGCTTCCAGAGGCAGTCCGCCAGACTTTCGTCGTTTCGCGTCGCAACTTGTTGCAGAGGGCGACGACCATTGCAGGTGGCGCGGTCGCCCTTGCCGGGGCCATCATAAGCGCAACCCCTACCGAAGCAGAAATCACCAAAATTCCCCAAACTACGGCGGGCTACCAAGCCACTCCCAAAGATGGCCACAGCTGTGCTGCCTGTACCCATTTCATCGCGCCGTCGTCGTGTAAACTCGTCGATGGCACGATCAGTTCTGCAGGTTGGTGTAAGCTCTTTGCGGCAAAAAGCTGAGCTGGGGTAGGGCTTTGATGCGTTTGTCGATCGCGTCGAGGCATATTTGAAAGGGCGCGATCAGCGCGCTTTTCTCTGCCCACGTCGGAGAGCGAAAATCAAGTGGCGGGCTCGCATCCCCTTTGATCCGGCTTCGCCCACGTCGCGTCCGTGATCTATCCGGCAGTGAAACAATGCGACACGGTATCCAAATCACAAACGTCAATGTGAGAAGCAATTGCCGTCGAAGAGGCAGGCGGGGTGATCGCCAAATTCCGCATGGAATCGCGTCTTTTATGGGTCGTTACCAAGTGAATTCTCGCGTCTATTCCAAAGGGTCGTGGTCGCGATACCAATAGAGCTACCGACAAATCCGCCTGCGAGAACGTCACTGACAAAATGCCAGGTGAGCATCACCAGCAGTAGCGACTCGGTACAGAAAGCCAATACGTAAACTGCGCGCCAGCGCGGATGTAGACACCACAAAACCGACAAGACCGCAGCAACAAGCGCTGCCTCGCCCGAGGGAAAATCCCGCAACCACTCAACGCGTCCCCCGAGCAAGTGAAATGAATAGGTGTGAGTATTCAGCCAGGCCGCGGGCCCCGTTCGTCCGAAAACGCGTTTGAGCAAAAACTCTGTGGTGCATGCCGTCCATAGAAGGCTGAGCCCGCATAAAAGTGCCACTTGGACCAGCGCTTGGGCAGATTGGCGTGAAGGGGGTCTCAGGACAGCGGCAATGGGTGCGAAAATCGCGATTGCTAGCAATGCGTCGGGCAGGCGGGCGATGTGGCCCAACAAATGGGGGAGATGAAAATGTGCGTGAGAAAAGTCCGCAATAGGACGATCCACGAATGCGACAGCAATTAGAATCAGTCCACTGCAGGCAAGCAGCAACGCCAGCCATTGGACACCAGGGCCTGTTCTTGGAAATATCCGAGGACTCAAAGCAGACTTGGTCAATCGCATCTTCCGGCTCTGCGCGGACAACCCGCCCAGCGACAATTGTTAAGTCGGTTTGCTCCCAAAAGTTCACTCTGTGAACGTGGGGCCAATCCTTGAGGCTATTGTAGATGAATAGGTATTGTATTGAACCCTGCCTGTAGATCAAATTTTGCCCGCTGAGAAGGTGGCTGATCAAGGCCCAACTTTGCATCAGTCCAGAGACCGAACAGTTTTAAAGGAGGCCCCAACCAGTCCGTCTCCAAGCCATCATCGCTGTTTATGTCTGGATATGCTTCCACGGCATAGATTTTTGGGGATGTTTCCAAATGCCACAATGCGTCTGGGTCCCTTTGCCAGAAGCGCTTTGGCCACAACCGGTTTACTGTTGGGGTTGTGATTGGGTTGGCGCCGGTGCTGGCTCAGAGTTGATATAGGCAACGCCCAGCAAAATCGAACCGAAGAAGAGGGTGGCTACGACCAACAAACAAACAAGAGCGATATAGCGAGGTGCTACAGGTTTTGAAGGCGGTGGTGGCATGTCTTGCTCCAATCCTCTGCCAGGGAAATCTGGGGGTTTTCATTCGCGCAAATTTCTTGCATTTCGATATAGTATTCCGCTGATCGGGATAAACGCCATCAAGCCAAGAGCAATACCGACATAAGCTATTGTCTTCCAATGCGACGCAATGTGGATGTTATCGGCAATTATCGCCGCGATTTGGCCCGGCAACAGCAGGGCCGGAGCCCAGATAAGTGCCGATCCAATATTTGCTGACCAAAAAGACAGCGTGGGCATTCGGCCAATCCCCGCAACCAAAGGAATCATAGCCCGTGCCGGTCCAAAGAACCGCCCAATAAAAACGCTTGCGGTCCCAAATCGCGTGAATAGCCGATTGCTTCGCGCGAACAAATCCGGCCACCGCGAAAGTGGCCACATTGCATTGATCTGAGGCCCCAAACGCTTACCTATCTCGTAAGAAATCGCGTCGCCAAGAATTGCCCCGAGAATGGCACCGGCCAGGATTGGTAGTGGGCGCAATGTGCCATCCGGTATCAGTGCGCCAGCCGCAATCAAAATGGTCGTTCCGGGAAAGATCAGGCTCACAAAGGCGAAGGATTTTCCGAATGATACAGCAAACATGATTGGAAAGACCCACGCCGCATGCGCGTGGATAAAGCTGATAGTTATGGCCACAGCGTCGTTCATTCAAAAACCGTTGGGGGTGGTGATATATGCCAAAGTGGTGTCGCTCCTATGCTGCGCTTTCGTAGTCGGTTGCCGATCAAATAGCCAACGCCCGTGCCGTGCATTGCCAAGTTTTAAGCAGGCCCGCAAGAGCCGTCAGGCAGGGCGCAAGTGCCGTCATACATCTTATGGAAAGGCGTTGGTTCAAGGCGCGATCGCGGCATTGCCGAACTCGTTGTCTGTGTTTCTACCAAAAATGATGGTCGCCGCTCAAACCAATAAAACCAGATCCAATGCAATGCGAAAGAGCGTGAATGGCTAAGCCGAGAATCATTCGAGAATATGTGAGGCTCCAAATCGCGAAGGGCGCAATTGGGCTGGCGATTGCACGATTTGTCTGTGTTTGAAGCAGGATTATGGGCCCAATAGCGCAGGATCGAGCACCCAAAGACCTTTCAAATTCGCAAGCGCAGCATCAGCGAGTTCAGACAAGAATATGAGCTCAAACCTTCTGCTCGGGTCCGAGGCGCCAGGAATGCGTGCTGCGTGCTCAAGGGTGAAATCTTCTACACATTCAAGAACCCAAACTCAGAGTCCGGGCTTTGAGGTGCCAAATATACGTACGAGCGGCCTCATAGCGCGGATATTGGCCCGTCGGCCATCTGAAACAATCTGTCCGCTGTTCAATGTGGCGGCCAACAGACCGGTGGCGCAAACCTCATCCCTAAACTAATGTTGCGAACGGACTGCCCAGCGGGAGGCTGGCCAGATATTTCAAACTCAACCTTTCGCGGAGTTGCGCGTTGAATGTGGGCGATGGCCGCACAACGGATTCCATCGAAGTCGTCTTCCACATTACCAAATTGTAATCAAGCCTGAGCTTGGGAGGGCAAAATGGCACTCAAATTCAAAGAAGCACTGTTAGCCAGCGCATTGACGATCACAGCCGCATCCGGATTTTGTCTCATCACGCCGGTCTACGCACAAGTCGACGCCACAGTGAGCTTCGACTCGTTCCATGACCAGCTCGCCCAGTATGGCGATTGGGTTTACAGCGATCGCTGGGGTGAGGTGTGGCAACCGGCAGATGTGCCCGACGATTTCCGTCCGTACTACAGCGATGGTCATTGGGCCTACACAGACGATTATGGCTGGGTTTGGCAGTCCGATTACGAGTGGGGCGATATCCCTTTTCATTTTGGCCGCTGGGTGAACGATCCGGACGATGGCTGGCTTTGGATTCCTGGCTATACCTGGAGCCCAGGGTGGGTCGTATGGCGTGGTAACGACCGTTACACCGGTTGGATGCCGATGCCGCCGGACGACAACTTTTTGAGCGGGCGCGGCGATGTTGCGGTCGGAGTTTCATTTGGTGGTGGTGGAGGCGTATCCATCAATTTCGGTGACACCGGCGGCTATTACGGCTATTCGCGCTGGTACGGACGAGACTATGGCGAAAACCAGTTTGCCTCGAACTGGATATTTGTTGGCACCGGACACATCGCCGATGACGATTACCGCTCCTACGCGGTCAATCGTGGTGATGTCGTAAATATCATTCATCAGACGCGAAACGTCACCAACTACACCGTCATCAACAACTACGTCGTCAACAAGAGCATCGATGTGCATGCAGTCGAAACCGCGCGCGGACGGCCAATCCAGGCTGTGCGCGCGTCCGAGGTGATCAAGCGCCCGGGGCTCATTACGACCGTCGCCGCAGCGCAACAAGCCACGAAGCGCCAGACATTGCCGCGCGGAACAGGCCTTCCGAATAGCGCTCCCAAACCGTCGGCTGCTGTTATCAGGAGCCTGTCTCCAAAAGTGGTTGAACATGGCGGCAAGCAACCAAGCCATCTGTTTACCAAGACAACTGTGACCGATCGGACGGCCCGGCCCGAGGTGGAAAAGCCACATGGCGCGAACGTTCCGGCCCGCGGTCCGGCAGCGTTGGAGAAAAACACGACGCAATCGCCCTCAGGGACACAGACCGAGACCCCTGCTGAGCGTGCGGCTCATCCGTCGTCGAAGCCGTTGGGGCGCGAAGAGAGCACATCGCCGTCGGAGCGTGGAGAGACCCCAACTGAACGGGCTGCTCGAGTACGCCAACAGCAACCGCAACCGCAGACTCAGCCGAGCGCGCGCCCGACATCGCCTACGCCTGATAATACAAGCGCTCCTGCGGACCGCACCGAGCGCATGCGGCAAAGGCAATTGCAGGAAAACGGATCGCAACCTGGCACGCCTCCAACGACCGAGGGCCAGCGCGTTCGTGAACCGGTGCATCGCGCGACCGAAAGTCCTAACATGCAGACAGCACCAGCACGGGGTCCTGCTGAGGAAGCACCCATGAGACAGGAACGCACGCGTCCGGTTGGCGGCGAAGTGCCTCCGGCCACTGGCGAGCCACGTCACCTTCATGAACCGCCGCAGCAAACCAAACCTGCCGCAAATCCCGAAAAGACAGGGGCGCCGGAAGGCGCGGGTGCCAGTCGTGCGCCTGCGAAGGAAAACCGCGCACAACCGCCGCGTAATGAAAAGCCGGCGGCGAGCGAGCCATCTTCAGATGACAAGCGAAAGAAAGAAGACAAGAAGGACGAGGGGCCGCAGTAATACGCATCTGCGGCTAAGGAAAAATGACAAGAGCAGGGTTCGCCCTAGTGGGGCGAACCCGCTGCTTGTTAAAATGAATCTGCGGCGGCATGCGAAGTGGCGCGGCGTATGGACGCAGCACCTTCAACAGTTCGCATGACGATCAGGTCCATCGAAGCGACGGACCTGAGTTGGCCGTTGGAATTATATATATTGGTCGCCGACGGGCCGTTCAGCAGATGTGCTATGGAGCGATCAAGCGCGGCTATTCAGCGAAACGCCCAAACTTAAAGCTTTCTGCCGAATTGAACCTTCAGTTCTTTTCAAGGCACGCGCGATCTTTGGTGCAGGGGTCTTCTGCTTTGCGAGACCTTTGAGTTCGCGAACATCCTCTTTGGTCCATTCGCGACGCTTAATTGACTTCTTGGCCATGATATCTCCGTTTCAATGAGTGGCAGGCTGTAGCACAAAAGAATTCAGTTGTTGAGCATGGTAGCCAAAAAAAATTCCAACACAAATAGTCGTGCATGAACAAGGGGTAAGCAGCTAATTAAGATTTTGTTTTGTCGGAGCGACCGGTTTCGAATTACAGGATTTGGAAGTTTGAAGGGGTGGAAGCTTGCAATTTCACTCTGAGCTTTTGGATTTCTCTTTGGTACAAACCGTGATTTGATAAGCGTATGGGACGCAGGCTACGATGCGGACGAAGACGCACAAGAAGGCGGTATTTGGCTCATCTGTTCGAGATCCGGTAGGACCAGATTATCAATTTGAAGCGAGACCGAGCCCAGGTTGGTCGTGCCGATGATGGGCTTTTGGCGGCATAGGGGTATCTTGTTGCGCCCTCATGACCAACGTTCGCAACGGATCTGCCTATGTATTGCTGCGCAAGGACAAGCTGGCATCTTCCGTCACAACGCGGGCCTAAGTAGCGTGACTTGCTTCACTTGCCGCGGCGATCTCATAGTTGGATGCCTCGTGTAATTCGAACTTAAATCGGATTTTAACAAACAATTAAGCAACGAGCGTCAGGAGAGGAGGTGCCCCTTGGCTATCGGGGAAGATGGTCGTGTCCAGGGCACGCCGGTCCACGCCAAGATGTTCGCTGAGCAGGCCTTTGAACACTTGGCGTACATCCAGCGTGGGCGCAAGATCCCTGTCCTCAAACAGTTTTGATTTATGCAAGGTTGGCCAATCGCCAACTATGCCACCGCGTTTCAGCGCTCCGCCCGCAAGGATCATCGTAGAAGCGGTGCCGTGATCGGTACCGTGCGTCCCGTTGACCCTAGCAGTTCGGCCAAATTCGGTTACCGCAACCACTACGGTGCCGGACCACACCGGTCCCAAGCCTTGCTGCAAGCCAGTGATTACGTCGTCAAGGCTCGTCAGTCTGGTGGCGAGCTGTCCATTGGTACTGCCCTGGTTGGCATGGGTGTCGAATCCATCCAACGACAGTACCGCGATCGACGGACCGCCGTCGCGCGCTAGAAACTTCGCGGCCGTGTCTGCAAATTTTTTCACATCGCGACCTTGGAAGGGTTGACCGCCGTTCAGTTCCTCTGCAGTGGCTTCGGTCTGCAGTCCTGAGGCAAACGCAGGTCCAAGTAGATCATCTGACCTGTAAAGGTCCTGCAGGATCGTCGCGATACGTCCCATGTCTTGGGTCATTCGTCCGCCTGGTGACCAGGATTGAACTTGCGTCGGGCCACGCAAGATAAGCGGCTCCTGTGCACCGACCGAAAGCGCAGTCACGGCTTTACCCGGCGCCAACGCGGCCAATGTTCTGTTCAGCCAACCTGTGGTGACCCCATAGAGTGTCTGGCCACCGCTTTCCAGAAGGTCTTGTGCTTCAAAATGCGACCGAATTCGTTGTGGTATGGCCACGGCCGGGGCGATGCGCGCCTGGCCAGCCTGCACCAATGCGTAAAGTCCTGAAAGCTTTGGATGCAACCCAAAGTCACTATCGAGTTTGAGTGCCTGATCTGCCGGGATCGCAATGGGACCGCGTAAACTTGCGTAGTGCGGATCGCCGATGGGCACTGAAACAGACAATCCGTCCATCGCGCCACGGCAGATGATGACAACGAGCTTGCGATGCCCCCCCAATGTTGCGGCCCACGACGGCGCTGCGAAAAACGTAACACCAAGGCTTGCACCCAAGGTCAGGGCGTGGCGGCGGGAGAGAGGCATTTGGTTGCTCATCGACGTTGAAACTCCGGTGACATAAGAAGCACGGCAAAGGCTTCAAAGCGGCTCTCCGCACGCGAAAGCGCGGTTTTCACCATGGACGTCAATTGCGCGCCCAGTACTGCGTTGGCAATCTCCACCGGTGTCGTCTCAGTGGGCGCATAAGATTCGGCAAAGCGAGACGCCCAGGTGAGCCGTTCCACCATCGCGCCCGGTGCCGCCCAATCCGCAGCAAGGTCTGACCATCCGTTGGGTTGCACCGCGGCGAATGGGCGTTGCCCCAGGACAGTCAACGGCTGAATGACTTCCTTCGCAGGATTTTTCGGCGAGGCGGCCGCCGCGCGATACCCTGAAACGACGAATTCATAGGGCGTCTTGAATTTCCGCTGCTGTGGCTCCCACGCTTCTGGCGCGTCGATGAGCGTTTCTGCCATCGCCGAAAGATCCCCGTTGCTTTTGATATAGGTCGTCTTTAACCGCGCAACGAGAGCAGGAGGCGGATTGTCGGCGACGAAGTGTGCCGCAAGCTTACGCGAGAGATGTTCAGCCGTCTTTGGGCTCGCCGCCAGATCCTCGAGGATGCTACGCGCCTGATCTGGACCTGTTTGGTCATAACGTTTTCCCATCACCGTGCGGGCGCCCGGCTCGTGCAACTGGGCGCGATAAAAAAAGCGGCCTTGGTCGCGGCGGGAGTTCTCGTTTGGCGCCGATGCTGTATCCGGTCAGCGCACGCGCAAACTCCGTGACATCGCTTTGCGTATAGCCGGCATCAGCGCCAACCGTATGCAGCTCCATGATTTCGCGCGCCAGATTCTCATTCAAGCCCATGTCGCGCAATCTGCCTGCGGGGCTATCCGGCCCGGCTGATCTCGCTTGGTCGAGGTAGATCAGCATGCCGGGATGCGTCGTGGAGGCGAGAAGCAGGTCTTCGAAGCGTCCAAACACATTTGGACGTATCGCCTCGCGTTCGAACGGTCCTGCCAACACAGCTGATTGCAGTTTTGCGCTGGAAACGGTGAAGTGGTTCGCCCAGAAAAGTGTCCACCTCTCGCGGAAAGATGCGGAAGTTTCCGCAGCAAGGCAGGTTCGCGCGAATATCTCGTCTTTCACGCCTTGAAGAAGCGGCTGCACGGCTTCTTTGCGTTCATCTTTGAAATTCGTGGCTTCGGCCATGTCGTCGTCAGGCTTAGGGTTACCGCTTCCTTTTTCGCCTTGTTTCAGCTCTTTGATTTCAGAACGAAAAGAGAGAAGCGCGGCTATGCGATCGGCACTGCCGGGCAGTGTAGCGCGCGGCTGATCGCCGCCGTGTCGCCGGATTTGTGCCTTCAACCAACCGCGTGGATCGGACGCGATTGCATCTACTTCTCCAGGGCGCGCGCCCATGCCGAAGCGTGTGATGGCGATGGCTGCGTTGAGGTTCGCGGTCATATCGGGGCGACTCTGCTGTTGTTTGCGTAGGATTTGGAGGTGTCGTGCGTTGGTTCGACGCCGGCTCGTTTCGCCGGATCTTTAAGACAGGAGATCTTATGCTCGCTCGCGCTGTCGCCTTCACGGCTGTTCTTCTCAGTATGACTCCTGCAATGGCTCAACCCGCAGATCCGGCCGAAGAGGGCGGCGGAGCCCCTCAGGCGCGCCACGCAGTCAGTCCGGAAGTCAATGCGGCGCGCCAGGCCATGCGGCAAGCCTGCACGGCGGATGTCCAGACTTTCTGCTCGGATGTTCAGAAGGGGGGCGGAAAAATCCTCAAGTGTTTGAAGGGACATGAGGCGGAACTGTCGGCGGAGTGCAAAAACGCTGCGGTATCTTTGCGAGCGGCCCGGCAGGGCAATCAGGGTTGAGAGTTCCGCCTGCGCTTTCGGACGGAAGGGCCGGCAAGCAGGCAGAAACCGGGCTTCAAACGCCATGGCCGACATTGTCTTGCGCCTTCTCGACCGTCATCCCTCGAACCTTTCACGAATGGGGGCAGGATTTCCTACGCCACAGTAGGATTTTGCTTTCCTATCCGTGAATATGGGTAGCGGCGGTCAGTAGCAGCGGTGACAGTGGAGGACTCCGATGACGAGCTGCTTGCGCAGGTCGCCCACGGCGATGGGGTCGCATTCGCACGCCTGGTGCAACGGCACCGCGGACGGGTGATGGCCTTGAGCGCACGAATAACGGGTAACCGGGCAACAGCTGAGGAGATCGTGCAGGAGACATTCACCCGCGTCTGGATAAATGCATCGCGCTGGCGTCCACAAAAGCAAGATCGCGCGACCTTTGCCTCGTGGCTGTCGCGGGTCGCTACCAACCTATCGATCGATCAGGCGCGCAAAACTCGGACGCTGCCACTCGATGCCGCCCCGGAGCCCATAGATACCGCTGATCGGGCAGATGCGCGACTGATAGGCGAAGAGCGAATGGCGAAGTTTCAGACAGCTTTGCAAGCCTTGCCGTCCCGTCAGCGCGCGGCCTTGGCACTCACATATGATGAAGGACTGTCGAACGCAGAAGGTGCGGCGGCAATGCGGACGAGCGTTGGTGCATTCGAACTGCTGCTCGTCCGCGCTCGCCGTAGTCTAAGGCTTGCGATGATGGAAGGGGATGATGCATGACGTTAGAAGATTTCTATTTGAAGGAATTTTTGGAAGAGTTGGATTTGCGCGGTGGAAACCTCGAGACCTGGCCTGACGAAAAGCGGGTTGAGGCGGAAAAACTGCTCGCTGCGTCGCCAGAGGCGCGCACCAATCTGTCCGCGGTGCAGGAGACCGAGGCGCTTCTAGCTATAACGCGCGAGACAGTTCAGCCTTCCATTGATTACGTTGCAGCGCGCGCGATGTGTCACCGCCAAGACCGCCCGATCACTATTGCCACTCATCGTTTGTCCTGGGCTGTTGCGGGAACTGCCGCTCTGGTGTTCGGTCTCTTGGTTGGTGTCGTTCCTTTGGCTGGTGAGCAGCCCGCTGACCTGCTTGGCGCGGCATTAGAACAGACGAGTACATCTGATGTCTGGTGATCGCTCACGCTGGCTCGTCATTGTGCTTGCCGTTTCGGTGTTGCTCAACCTCTTTCTGGTGGGCGTGATCATCGGGCGGCTCTCCTTTCCAGCATTGCCGCGCGACAACCCTGGAACTGCGACCGCACTCGTCGTGCGCGCACGCGTCCGGAATTTGCCGGTGGTGGAGCGGGCACATTTTGCCCTCGTAATGCGGCAGTATGCGGGCGAATTGCGCAGAGCGCGACAGGCGTTACGCGACGCCAGATATTCGGCGGAAGCGGCGATCACTGCGCCCAACTATGATGAAGCGGCCGTCAAGGCGCGCTTTGCCGATGTGCGTCGTGCATCGGCTGCGCAACAGCAAGTGCTGCACGATGCGCTCGCGCAAGCGCTCAGCGCATTAAGTCCCCAATCCCGCGCAGCGATCGTCGGTGAGAAAAATCAACGCGGGAAACTCATGTCCCGACCGTGAATATCGGGCCGATGTTTCTTGGAGTGACGGTTTCTTCTAAGAACAGGTGCCGCCGATTTCGTTGGAGCAACATGGCGGGCATTTCGCGCCGCAGCCGTTTTATTGGGTCGAAAGAGAGCAGTTAAGTTCGAGCTCAAGACCCATGGCAGCGCCGTTTTGTCGTTACTGGTCGAGTATCAAGCCAAGCTAGGCGACACAGGATAATCTAGGACTACTGTCCGCCAAGATATTAACTTGGTGCCATTCACCTTAAGGCTTCAATTAATGAAATTTATCATTAATCCCCCGCAGGCGCGGCGCATTCGATCATTAAATTCCCCGATCAACGAGTTATTCGGTCGGTTTTTTCACGGCAGTTAAGGTGATTTCTATTGGGATATGGTTTGTTATTATCGCCTCCGTGTTTTTTTAGGTGTGACTGGTGCAGACGTGAAAAACGCATTTCATCGAGTGGGCGCGAACCGCCGAAAGTTTCCCCGTCACCGGGCCCTTCTCGCCGGACGCGTAGCATATGGCACGACTGCTTTTACACTTGGTTGCACCATCCGCGACATCAGCGAGGGAGGCGCACGTATCAAATTGCCGGCCGGGCAAACCGTTCCAAACAAAGTGTACCTGATTGATGTGCGAAAGGGGTGTGCCTATGAAGCATCGGTTGTTTGGCGGCGCACACCAGAGGTAGGGTTGAGCTTCTCGAAACAGCATTTCCTTGCCGAGATCGAAATTCCTCGTTTGCGATTTCTCCGACGAATTTGGATCGATGCATCAGTGCGGTCAGGAGAATAGATTTCCGCGACGGTTCATGCGCGCAAGGCTCAAATGCCTTGGAAAAAGACCATAACCGAGAGGAAGTCGCGTTACTGCGATGCACTGCTTTTCAAACTGTAGAAGGTTTGCCGCAGACGCTTGCTAAACTCAACCCGTGTTGGCCTAAACAGACCAAACCAAGAAATCGGTCTAACTCCACGGTATCAAGCCGCGAGAGCTCGCGGTATCATTGCGTGTTTCGGGGAGAGCATGTCGGTTATCGTCAGGGCTGGTAGTCTTCACCGTTCCATTTTATGAAGGGAGTTAGAAATGCCGTGGCATTTTTACGTGCTTGAATTCGTCAGTGGACTGTTTCTTACCAACGGCGTCCCACACTTTGTTCAGGGCGTTAGCGGCCATCGGTTTCAGTCACCCTTTGGCTCCCCGCCTGGCATCGGAGAATCCTCACCGTTGAGTAACGCGCTCTGGGGATTTGCAAACCTGGCGGCCGGGCTTGTCCTTCTGTGCTTTTTCAAGCCTTACGGCTCTGGAGCACTGGTTGGGTGGGCTCTGGTGGGCTTAGGTGCTTTGTTTGCGGCTGCCGGATTGTCGCTCCATTTCGGCAGGATGCGTTCCAAAACGCTCTAGAAAATTCCAGGTCTATATCATTGCAGAGTCAGCGACCGTAACAGTGCTATTGACACCATGATCTCCCACCGGCGGAGGTATTACATGCGAGTACTTCGCGCGTGCATATTTGAACGCGCGTTGTTTTGCATCCGGTCCTCCGAATACCGCTATCTGGACGAGCTCCCCCTCGCACCTTGCTTCCACGCTCCAAGATCCGGGAATGTCGTTCCGTTCGATAATTTCGCCAGCGAGATCCGGGAGTATCATCTTTTATGGCTCGTGAAATGTGGTGTGTATTTGTCCAACGACCGCTGCACTACGTGAACGCTCACGAACGAGGCGGTGTTGGGGATCAAGTGTCGCTGGTGCTTGCGCAGGCACGTTCCTGCTCCTCGATTACACCTGCTATCGTCATCCAAGCCCGGGCACCCTTTGTGTTTCCCAGATCGAACAAAGCGTCTGCACGGTCCATGGCAATTAGCTGCGCGTCCTTGCCGTATTGGCACAACAGCCGGCTAGCGATGCACGGTGCATCGCTTGGATCCAGCGCCGATACCTCTCTTTTTTTCGTCCCGCGAACTGGGACCTTATCCGTACGCGCTTCGCTGCCCACAATTCCGACCATGATCAGCCCCATGTTGATGACAGTATCTTACACGTGGGCTTGATTAAGGAGCCGTTAACTTGGCTCGACCGCAGGACTTCAGCCGAGACAGTCGCCGTCGCGAATGGCTGGCCATCTGGACGCTGCGTAGTCGCCCGTGAACCACGGTTAAGCGACTGATTGAGGTTTGATTTTGGCAATTCTACGGACTTGAGATTGCGAGCTTCGGGATTGAAGGGGCCGAAGCTTGCGATTCGCTCTGAGATTTCTGATTTTTAGACGGTTCAAATCGTGATGCCGTCAGCTTGCCGGGGGAGAGACACGAGGTGACCGGCCCGCCAAGCAAGACGAAATCCTAGTTGACTGCGAAGCCTTTGGCTTTCAGCTCCGCTTGTGCAGCGCTGAACGCAGACTGAAACTCAGGAATTTCCATCAATTTGATGGCAATCACGCTGCCCAATACCTGACCAGCCTCAATGTCGCTCCTGTAGTGAACGCCGCAGACAAGGCGGCTTTCCGCGAAGTCGGCAGATCGGCTCAAAATGTCCTGGGCTTTGGCGGGCATCAATTCGGCCAGAACGACGCCCATAGCAAACGCCACCGTGGCGTGGCCGCTGGGATAGGATGTTTGGCCTCCTTTGGAGACACCGCTTCCGCAATGTTTCAGCGAGACGTCGACCACGTAAGGCCTGTTGCGATGAAAATATTTCTTTGCCACACCGGAAATTGCATCCTCGTCATGGACAATTCCGCTGAATAGTTTCGCGGTCGCTGGCAGTTTTGTAAGATCGAACGAGCTCCCCAAAGCGTTCGCAAAAAGCGTGACCGTCTCGTTGTCGCCGTCGGATTTTGCTTGGACAAATCGCTCAGCCGTGCGTGTGTCTTCAATGCGATGGAGCTCTGCAAGTTCAGCCTTGGCTGCGTTGGAGCCGTCTGCCGGTGGTGGAGGCAGGAGCTCGGAGGGATTGATCTGCGCTGGAGACAAAAAGGCGGGTTCTGCTATCGCCACGCGCGCGAGCAACACCAGTGCGATTGCAGTTGTTATGGGGAGGAATGGTTTGGCTCGCGTCACTGTCGCCATCTGTTTCAGTCCTTTATATCGCCGCTTGCGGAAGTCTCTAGAGGCGTGCCTTAAGCGTGATTTGGATGCTACGCTCGGCCTGAAAATAATACTGATCGAGGCTGCTGAGCCGGCCCGACAGATCCTGGGCAGAACTACCTACGGGCGTTGAATTGTTGACAGTAATGCTGACGATCTTGCGGCTGCTCAGCACGTTATAGATGCCGCCGCCAAATTCAAAATCGGCAACACCGAACAATTCTCCCAAATCATAGCTGCCCGTGAAATCCATATTGTTGTAGGCGCCAAGTTTGTAGAAGGAGTAATTGCTGTTCTCATATTGCTGTCCGGTTGCCTTATCTATCAGCGACAGCTTAAAGTTATGATGTTTGTAGATAAGTCCACTCGCTGCGGTCCAAAACGGCGCCTGTAGAAGTTGATGACCACTAGATTTCGCTGAATTCACCGACCCGTTCACAAAAATGGCCAGCCCTCCCAGCATGCCGTCAAACTGCTCGTCGTCAAACGTGTAGGTCATCTCACCTTCGACACCCTTATAAGTCGCCGAGCCGATATTGGTGGCGCAGGTATCGTTCGGCGGGCCCAGGAGGATTAAGCGTGCCGCAATTCACGTATTGGAGTGTGTTGTTGCTGGCGACGTAATAAATATCCCCGTCAGCTGTGAGATTGTCCGCGTAGTAAACTGAGCCGAATTGATAATTGGTCGTGGTTTGCGGTTTAGGAAATGTGGCCGGTGTTCCATTCTCGAACGCGGTGATGTCTGGAACATAGATGCCGTTGGCATATTGGAAGTAGGCGCTCCAGGTGGGCTCGATCTTGTAGTTGACCTCGGCGAAGGGCAGCGCTCTGGTCGTGGTGAAGGAAGCTGGACCAGTGTATGCGGGATTCGCCCTTGTTCCATCCGCGATGACCGGAGCGTCAACAGAGTGCTCCCAGTTCACATATTTAAAACCTGGCGTAATCGTCAAATCTTCGATCGGATGAACTTCCAATTCGACAAACGGTTGGTACTGATTCCAACCGGTGTGTTCGTCATACCCGATTCCTTCCGGTGTGAGCGACTTTTTGGGTTTTGTATCGGCAAACAACCCCGGTTGGGCGAAAGGATCGCAAGGCGCATTGGCGGGATCGTTGCAAAGCGTCACGTCGAAATAGTAACGCTGGCGTTCTGTCGCGGAACCTTCCCACCAAATGCCCGCTCGTAACTCGCCGGTGACGGTGCCAATTTGGTAATCCCATGCGGCACGAAATATGTTGCCCCACACACGATAGGCATTGAGCTTGGTGTAGCCGGGAATGTCATTGGGCCGCAACACACCGTCCACTATCGTGCCAAAACCTTGTGCCGTGCCGTTGGCGATGTTGCTTGCCGTTTGCGTGAGGTTGGTGACCGTCACGGTCTTGTTCACGTAGGCATAGGTGTAACTCTGGTCATCCAAGTGAATATCCGGGGTCACGTCGCCGGTCAGGCGGACGTAATCCATGTCGGTGGTCTTGTTCTGGTAGTTGTAGCCCAGATAGGTCGGCAGGTTTGGATCAGTATCCTGCAGCGCAAAGTTTTTGCCATAGGTCAGGATCTGCGCGGGCGTTGCGCCATTGTTGTCGCTGACGTGCTGGTTGAGCCCGTTGCGATTGCCGAAAAGGGTAAGCGTCCAGCCAGGCGCCAATTCGGTTTGAATTTTCAGCAGTTCGTTGTCGTGTTTTGTGTTTTGAAAAGTCAGGTACCCGTCGGAGCCTATATCCTGAAAATTCGCGAGCACGCGCGTATTTCCCAGGTCTTCAATTTCACCGCTCTGAACGTTGAGATTTTCATCCCAAGTTCCCCAACTGCCGTAGCTGATCGCTTCGCGGGCGTGCATGTCGTCGGTAAGGGGCTCGGAGTACATATTGATCGAGCCGCCGAATGTGGCGGCGCCGAGATTGCCCGCGTTGCCGGGACCGCGATCAACGTCAATGCCGCCAATGGTTGAGCCGGGAAAGTAGGATTCGGAATGATGTGTCGGGCCATTCGTATCGCCGAAGGGAATGCCGTCGTAACTCATGACAAAATCACCGTCAGGCAGGCCGCGAAGGGTGTTCTTGACATTGCCGTCGGAAAGGCCCGGCCCATTTATGTCGGTACCGGTGAGCGAGGGAACGATCGCTAGAATGGTGACATAGTCCGCCGTCGGCGCCACCGAGTCCTCGATATAGGACTTGTTGATGATGGTCTGTGGCTGCATCGTGTCCAACGATGCTTTGGCGGGCGCGTTGTTGGGATTGAATTGCACACCAGTAACGACAACGGTTTCAAGTTCGGAGCCGCCCCAGGCGTGCGTATCCTCGCTGGACGCTACCGTGGTTGTGTCGTCCGCAGAGGCTGGGCTAGAGGCAGCGATGTCCGCGCCAAGAATTGCGACCGCGCTCACGGCTGTGGTGGCCAGCGATAGCGCAAAGGCCGAACTGGAAATAAGAAACATCTTCCGCAGACGTAATGTCAGCATGGCGCAGTACCCCTCTGTCGGCGGCGAGGATGCCACCGGATAATGTGGATCTTTGATGGATCCGCCCCTCCCCAAAGGGCGGTGTCGAGAACATACTCACAGCCATGCTCTTGGCGATTTGTGCGCGTGAGCGATCAACTGTTGGCGTTGTCGGCTTTCCCATATGTTCATGACAGTTTTTTTGCTGTCCGCAACACATTGGTAAAATGTAATTTCGGCTCAATAGTCGCATGCAGTGGGGATACCGCGCGATGTTCTAAATGGCGAAACCATCTCAGGTTTTATTGGAAGATGCATTTAGATCAATGTGTTCGATTACAAGTTGATTTGTCCACGCTGTATCAATCAGTCAGCGTCGATGTATTTGGCGGGATCGAGGTGAGAGCTGGTGCTGTCACGAAACTGACACAAATAGCAGTCTTCGTCTTTGCGCATGAACATTTTGCTTGTTGAAGATGATTCCAAGACGGCTCTCTATGTGACGGAGGGTCTGCAAAAGCACGGCCATGAAGTGCGTTGGGCGCCGACTGGGACAGATGGAATCACACAACTCAAAGATAGCAATTTTGATCTTGCCATTGTGGATCGGATGCTACCCAACCTGGATGGCCTTTCTCTGGTCAAGACGTTTCGGGCTGAAGGAGGAGCGATCCCAATCCTGTTTTTGACCACGATGACCGGGTTGGATGACAGGGTGGAGGGTCTTAATGCTGGCGCCGACGACTATCTCACCAAGCCATTTGCCCTTTCAGAATTACTTGCACGTCTTAATGCGATTGTCCGGCGCACACACTTATTGGGCAATGGAGATATGCAAACCCATCTCCGATCAGGGTCGCTTGAAATGGATTTGATCGCGCGGAAGGTAACACGCGAAGGGCAAATCGTGGATCTACAGCATCAAGAATTCAAGCTCTTGAAATATTTCCTTCAGAACGCCGGACGGACGGTAACGCGCACGATGCTTCTTGAGAATGTGTGGGACGTGAACTTTAATCCGCAGACAAACATAGTTGAATCGCATATCAGCCGACTTAGGTCGAAGGTGAATCGCGGCTTTGAAGCCGAGATCATTCACACTTTGCGCGGCGTCGGTTACGTCCTCCGTGCGGACTAGACTTTTCCAGAGCGAGAGCTTTCGGCACACCGCGATCTATACCGCGCTGTTTGTAGGCTCTATGGCCGTGCTGGTCGCGATTGTCTATTTAATCATGCATCGCGCGTTCGAGGCGGACTTGCTGCGCGCGTCCAGCGATGACCTTTTGGCGATTCAGAAGGCCTATGTGAGCGGACTGCCTCGCGGCAAAGGAGTCCATGAAGCTCGGGAAATGATCGAAGATCGTATGTTGGCGCCCGACGCGGCGGATCGCTTTCTTCTCCAAAATGGCCGAGGCATCAAAATCGCAGGCAACCTGCCACCAATGGTCCCGAAGTCAGGTGTTTCGTACTTACGTTATCCATCGCAGCTAAGGGCAGGCAGGCCCGGCGATGGACACGTTATTCTCGGCCGTGGCGCGCTTCTTTCGCCTGACCTCTATGCTTTCGTCGGGCGCGATACCCAGGCGGCGCGGGAAACCGAAAGTAGTGTTCTTCGTGCATTTGGGTTGGTGCTCCTTGCGAGCCTCATGATGGCCTCAGGCAGCGGACTTTTGTTGAGCCGCAGCTTTCTCTACCGCATCGATATCATCAACGATACTTGCCGGGCCATCATGGCTGGAAGGCTTGGCGATCGTATCCCCATTGCCGGAAAGAAAAGCGAGTTGGAGAGGTTGGCCGCGACCATTAACGGAATGCTGGACCGAATTCAGGTTCTGATGGAGAGCCTTCGCCAAGTGACTACGGATATCGCGCACGACATGCGGACGCCGCTTACTTATCTGCGTTATCGGCTGGAGCAGGCCCGTAGCGATTCCACCTCGATGGCGGAATATGCCTCGGCGCTCGAAGGAGCGATAGCAAATACCGATCAGCTTCTGACAATCTTTTCCGCACTTCTGCGGATTGCGCAAATCGAAGCAGGTGCCCGCCAGGCGGCCTTCCGCGAAGTGGATCTTTCCCAACTGCTGCGCAAGGCAAGTGATATATATAAGCCCGTTATGGAGGACGCTGCTCACCCGTTCGAGGTGAACTTGGCCGGCTCTCCGCGCGTACTGGGCGACCAGGAACTTTTGCTCCAGATGATCGCGAACCTGCTCGACAATGCAATCACGCATACCCCACAGGGAACTCTGGTCTGCGCGAGCGTTTCAAAAGACGATGCGGGTACTCTAGTTGTAGTTGCAGATGCAGGTCCTGGTATTCCTTCCGAAGATCGCGAGAAAGTCTTCCGCCGCTTTTATCGACGCGAACAGAGCCGTACTTCGCCGGGTAGCGGCCTTGGTCTTTCTTTGGTGTCCGCGATTGCCGATCTCCACGGCGCCAACATCAATCTTGACGATAATGCACCCGGTCTACGCGTTATCGTAAGGTTCCCCGACGAAGGGCAGCAAAATATTTCGCACTGATGCTAAGGCAGGCTTGGAAGGGGGGTAATCGCTCAATTCCGCGCCAAGATTGGGAATTCTCAATCTAACTTCGCCGAGTGGTCATCAAACTGTTTTCAAATCGCGCTCTGCGCGCTCGTAGGTTGCACATGGAAAACGCCGCGGCGGGCGCGCTTCGGATAATTTTTGGGGGTTCGAGAGATGGTTATTGGAAAAATCGGGACGCGTCTGCTGTGCTCCTGCGCGGCTGCCGCATTTTTCGTGGGCGCCGGTCAGGACGTATTCGCACAGACAAAGATGGCATCCAATACTGACAATGATGGCATCGAAACCGTTGTGGTCACGGGCACCCGCACGGAAGCAGCAGCCATCAAGCAGGATGCTCCCAATGTTCTGGATGTACAGTCGCTGCAAGAAATCCGCTCGCTTCCGGACGTAAACGCCGCCGAAGCCCTTGAGCGTATCCCGGGTGTCTCGCTGGAAAGCGACACTGGCGAGGGACGCTTCGTCAATATCCGCGGCCTTGATGCCGATCTCAACGGCACGACCTATGATGGCGTCCGTCTCACGGCCTCCAATCCTTCCTCGCCACAGGGCGGTGCTCGCGCGGTGGCTTTCGATGCGTTTCCCTCCGGAATTCTAGGAGGGCTTGAGGTAGCCAAATCGCTTACGCCGGAAATGGATGCAGAAGGGCTGGGCGGTGTCGTGAATATTCTTCCCCGTCAAATACCGGGCGAAAATCACTCTATCATGGATGCCTCTCTGGGAACCGGGCTTGAGCCGCTTCGCGGCACGCCGATCTGGCAGGGCGATGTCACCGCGGGAACGAAGTTTGGCCTCAGCGATGGCGACGATCGGTTCAGCGTTATCTTTTCATATGCTTATGACGATGATCAGCGTGGAATTGATGACGTTGAAGAGGACTATATCAACGATCCGACAACAGTCCCGGCGGGAACGAACGCGTTTCTGGCAAGCAAGCCTTTCGACGATCTCCAGATGCGCTATTACAAATATCATCGTACCCGGCAGGGTTATGGCGGTGGATTCACTTTCCAACCTGACGATGATACCTCGTTCTATTTACGTGGCGTCCACGCAGGATACACCGAACTTGGGTTCAAGCAGCGGCTGCAACTCAACGGCCTAGCTGACGACATCACCTCCGCAAACAACGCCACCGGCGATTTTGCCGTCGATTCGGCAAGTGCGCGGCTCGCGATCACCGATTCGAAGGAGACAGTCGCCAACGACATGGTAGAAGTCGGCGGCAAGACGCTGATCGATGATTTTCTCAAGGCCGACTTCCGCACATCCTGGACGCGTGGCAGCGACTACTTCCCTTATAGCGATGGATTCACGTTCCAGGATCCGAACAATATTTCGCTCACTTATAACAACACAAACCCCAACTTTCCTTCCTTTAAAACCACCGACGGCACTGACCTGACCAATCCGGCAAACTATACCAACTTCAGCGGGAGCAACGGGCCTTCCAAGAATTCCGACCAGGAATGGGGCGACGTCGTGAACTTCGCCATGCCTCTAGAATTCGATGACAATGGGGGCGAGTTTAAATTTGGCGCAAGCGTGAGAAAGCGGCGGCGCGAAGCCAGCGCGTCTAATTCGAACTTCGACGATATCTCCCAGGGTTACGACGCCTTCGCCACGACGGTCGAGCGGATCTACTACGACAACCACTATGATATAGGACCAGCCCCTGTGTTCTCGCAACTTGCGGGTCTATCTCAGGGGGCTTTGGTCGAGGATCCGACGGCGTTTGAGGATGACAATGAGAATGTCTATGCCGGCTACGGGCAATATACCGCGACGTTCGACGATCTGACCGCGCAGGGTGGCCTGCGGGTTGAGGCGACCCAAGGCACCTATCGCGCAAACATACAGAACGCGGATACTGGCGCTATTACGCCCAATATGGCGCAGCACGACTATACGAATTTCTTTCCTGATTTGAATTTGAAATATCAACTAACCGAACAGTTCATTTTGCGAGCTGCTTTCTCAACTGCGATCGCCCGACCCGGCTTCAACCAAATCACGGCAGCCAAAAGCATCAGCTACGTGGACGACATCGTCAGCGAGGGTAATCCGAGCTTGAAGCCGACTACCGGCAGAAGTTTCGACGTCTCCGCGGAATATTATATGCCCGATGGCGGGCTTGCGACCATTGGCGCGTTCTACAAGTCCTTCAGCGACTATATTATTCCGACAGTTCAGCTCAACGTCACCAACTACCCCGATCCGCTGTTGCTCGGCCAACACGTTGAAGTCGACAGTTTTGAGAACATTGGCGCGGCGCATGCCGATGGCATCGAGTTGGATTACAGACAGAAATTCGAATTCCTGCCCGAGGCTGCGGACGGGTTGGGGTTTGAAGGAAATCTGACTTTGGTTGGCTCTGGCGGCGAAATCCGCGCTGGAGAGACGCATACACTGCCACAGACTTCGCCAATTAATTACAACGCCGGGCTGTTCTACGAAAAAGGTCCGATCAATCTCAAGATTGCCGCTTCCTACGTGTCGCGAAATCTCTGGGCCGTGGGCGACAGCGATGCGACCGACCAATATTCCCAACCTCGACTTCGCGTTGATTTCGGCGGCAGCTACGCGATCACGGACACTATTGAATATTATCTGGACATCAAGAATATCACAAACACCAAGCTGGAGTTCACCCAGACCGCGAGCCGCGATTATCCCATTCAAAGAGAGTTCTATGGTCCGACATATCTGACCGGCATTCGTCTACAGCTCGGACAATAAAGCGAGGCAGATAAACATGGACATTCCGTCACGCTTTTCATGGCGAACCTTTGCGAAAAGCGTTCTGCTTGCTGGGGGCATGATCTCCAGCACAGCGCGAGCCGAACCGGAGATGCCTCTCTACAAACATATTTTTGTCATCGTCTCGGAGAACAAGGGCTTCGATCAGCTCATGAGCCATCCGGCGTGGACCCCTGTGATCCATCGGCTGGCGGCAAAATATGGCCTTGCTTCACAGTTCTACGCGGAGGTGCATTCGAGCGAAGCCAACTACATCGCCATGCTGGGCGGAGATACGTTCGGTATTCATGACGACGATGCCTTTTTCTGCAAAGCCGGTGTTCGCAACGAGTATTGCGAAAAAACGGATCACCCCGGCTATTCCGATCATGATCTGACGGCCCGCAGTCTGATGGACCAGATGGCCGAGCGAGGGATGACTTGGAAAGCTTATATGGAAGATATCCCTTCGGCGGGATCACTTGTGCCACGTTGGCCGACACCGGACTATCCTTCAAAGGGGTTGGCCAACGAACTCTATGCTGCGAAGCACAATGGATTTGTGAGCTTCAAAAACGTCAATGAAGAACCGTATCCGCAACTGGCGGAACATTTTGTTGGTTTTGGCCAACTGGAAAAAGATTTGGCGGACGATAGTTTGCCCAACTATGCCCACATCGTTCCCAATCAATGCAACGAAATGCATGGCCGCAGCGCCGATGGCGATCCCAACGTCCCCAACGATTGCGATGAGGACAAAGATCTGGCCGGGCTCATAAAGCGCGGCGACACCGAGATCGGCGTGCTGGTCAGCAAAATCATGGCTGCGAAAGTCTGGAGCGAACCCGGCAACACGGCAATCGTCGTTACCTTTGATGAAAACAATAAAGAGGAGCGCAAGATCGGAGCGCAGGGGTGCTGTGGGTACGATCCGCATAGCCAGGCCAACTTCGGCGGCGGCCACATCGTGACGATCGTGATTACCAATCATGGCGCGGGACATCTTGTGGATTCGACGCCGTATAATCACTATTCGTTGTTGCGCACGACAGAAGCAGCGTTTGGCATTTCCGAATATCTCGGCCACGCTGCCGATACCGCAAAGGGAGTCGTAACCATGACGCCTCTATTTGCCGTTACAAAGGGAGCCGGAAACGCCAATGATAAAAAATAGGAAGTGACGATGAAAAATCTGCAATCTGCCACGCTGGCTGTGGTGGCGGTTTTTACATGTGCGCAGGCGCAGGGCGCTGCACCAGACTACCATGTCGCCAAGGAGGTGGCCCTAGGTGTGCCCGACAAATGGGATTTTGTGCACTTCGATGCGCAAACTGACCGGGTTTATGTTGCACACGGTTCCGAAATTACGGTCGTCGATGCAAAAAACGGCTCCATTGCTGGGCGGATCGCCGATATCGCGGGTGCCCACGATGTGGCCACCGTGCCCGCACTTGGGCGGGGCTACGCGGACAACGGGCGCACCGGGTCTGTAACTGTATTCGATCTTTCGACCCTTAAGACTGTCGGACAAATTCCTGCCGATAACGATGCAGACGCGATGCTGTACGATCCAGAAACTGGAAAGCTCCTCGTCGCAAACGGGGATGCACATAGTGTTTCCATCATCGATGCCAAAGCGGGAACCCGCCTGGCGAATGTCGCGCTAACCGGCAGTCCCGAAATGATGGCGCCGGGATCGTCGGGCAAGGTCTACATTAACATCGCCAGTTCGAACGAAATCGCCCGCCTCGATCTGGCGACCGCCAAAATCGACGCCGACTGGAAAATACCGGCTTGTGAATCGCCACACGGACTTGCGACAGACCGCGCTACGCAACGCTTGTTCGTCACTTGCCACAATGCGAAAATGCTTGTGGTCAATGCGGAAAACGGCAAAGTAATAGCGAGCCTGCCGATCGGCCATGGCACCGACAGTGCGGCATTCGATCCCCAGCGCAAACTTGCTTTCAGTTCCAATAAGGACGGCACTTTGTCCGTAGTTTTGGAAAAAAGCCCAAATAGCTTTGTGTCTCTCGGAAATGTCCCGACCGCACCGGGCGCCCGGACCATGGCGGAGGATCCGAAAACCGGCCGGGTCTATCTGGTGACCGCTGGTGTCGCTCAGACGTTGCCGCCGCGCCATCCCGGCGGCGAAGCCGAATTGAAGTTCACGCCGGGTAGCGTAAAGTTACTGGTCCTGGAGCCCGGAACGTAACGGCAAAGGTGTCCATAGCCGTCGCAATGGGTGATGGCCTGGCTTTTGAGGGTTGCCCCCACAGAGATGCAATCCACGCTGCGAATCCTTGGTCTTTTGGTTTTTCTTGGGCTTCTTGCCACGCCGGTTCTCGCTGGGCCGCCCTACGTTACAGACGACCCCGAACCGACAGATGAGGGTCATTATGAAATCTATGCTTTCGCGGGTGGCACGACGACCGAAGATGGCGGGGGAGGCGCTGGGGGTATCGATTTCAACTACGGAGCAGCGCCGGACCTTCAGTTGACCGCCGTTATACCCGTTGCGTGGGACAACCCAAGTGACGGTCGGGCAGGCACCAACCTTGGCAACATCGAACTCGCGGCGAAATACAAATTTCTGCATCAAGATGATTCCGGTATGAACGTCGCATTCTTCCCCCGCATTTTTCTGCCGGCAGGTTCTGGAACGGTGGGCGAACGCCACGTCTCGTTGCTTCTGCCGCTCTGGATTGGCCGGTCTTGGAACGACTGGTCAACCTTCGGCGGAGGAGGGTGCATCATCAATCGCGGCGGTGATTCGCAAAATTTCTGCCAGGCCGGCTGGGCTGTGACGAACCAGATCATGCCTCGGCTCCAGGTCGGCGCGGAGATTTATCATCAGACGGCGGACACGATTGGCGGACGGGCGAGCACTGGTCTTGGCTTCGGCGCTCTCTATGATCTGACCCAGAACTTGCACCTATTGGCGTCTGACGGACCGGGGATTCAAAACGCAGATCTGACAAATCGGATGACTTGGTATTCGTCCATTCTTTTTACCTTCTAACACGCAAATGAGAGGTCGTGACGTGAGCAATAGTTCTATGGCGAGCAAGGTGCCGGCGGTTACGTTGGCGTTTTGGATCATAAAAATCGCGGCTACGACGTTGGGTGAGACTGGGGGCGACACAGTTTCGATGACCATGAATTTGGGCTATCTGACAGGGACGGCCATTTTTCTGTCTGCTTTGGTCGTGCTTGTTGTGTTTCAGGTCATTGCGAAGAAGTTTCATTCTTTCCTTTATTGGGCCACGATCATTGCCTCCACGACGGCCGGTACGACAATGGCGGATTTTGCGGACCGCTCTCTTGGAATTGGCTACCCCGGCGGATCGCTAATTCTGTTCGCCTGCGTCATGGCGATGCTTGGATTATGGTATTGGGCCGAAGGTTCCATATCGGTCGACACCGTCAACACGCCAAAGGTCGAGGCGTTCTACTGGACGACGATCACATTCTCCCAAACACTGGGCACCGCGCTTGGCGACTGGGCGGCGGATTCCGGTCTTGGGTATGGTGGTGGCGCACTTGTATTTGGTGGCGTACTTGCCGTTATCGCCGCCGCCTATTTCTGGACAAGTGTTTCGCGTGTGTTGTTGTTCTGGGCGGCCTTTATTTTGACGCGACCGCTTGGGGCTACTGTGGGCGATTTCTTTGACAAGCCTATAAATCAGGGCGGCCTTGCCATTAGTCGTCCGCTCGCTTCGGCAATCATCGCGGTTTTTATCGTCGTGTGTATTCTTCTTCTACCCCAAAGAGCAGGTACCCACCCGGGACCCTCTGCAAAGGCGTCATGAATGGTCAAACTGCGTTTGTGGCGAACAGGCCGTCTTTGCGCCACCGGTTGAAGCGGTTGTAGACCGTCGTCGGCGGGCCATAGCGGGGCGGGCAGGTCAGCCCAGCGGGCGCCCGAGCGCAAGACCCAGAAGATGCCATCGGGTACGCGCCGTCTTCCGTGCGGGAGCCCCTCGTGATTTGCCCGGCAGCATTGGATTGATGCAACGCCACGCATTGTCCGTGAATTCGTAGCGCATGGAACAAGCTTCATTGTTAGAGCCTTAAGTCACAACTATATTGCCGGCTTCGCAATTCTAACGCTCGTTCGCCGGCAAAACTGGAGGGCCGCATGATCACACTGTACGGCTTCGGTCGCGTATTCCAACCGGTCATCGGCGAAACGCGGGATTTGCGGGTGGAGTGGGCACTCCAGGAAACACAGCTCCCCTATCGCGTCCACCCTCTCGACCACACCGGCGGCGAGATGGATAACGAAGCATACGGCCGGATCAGCCCCTTCCGCCTTTTGCCGGTCATCGACGACGGCGGTTTCATCGTCGCGGAATCCGGCGCGATCCTGCTCTATCTCGCGGAGAAATCCGGGAAGCTGATCCCGGCAGATTTCGAAGGCAGGTCGCATGTCTCCCAATGGTGCTTCGCCGCTCTCACCACCATCGAGAGACCAATGATGGAGATCCAGCTAATCGACAAGTTCGGCGACGAGAGCGCAGCAGAGCGGCGGAGGCAGATGGTCAAGCAAGCCGGTCGGTGGCTCGATGGACTGGAGCGCCGGTTGGAGCGGCGCGAATGGATCGCCTGCTCGGAGTTCACGGTCGCTGACATTCTGCTCGCCACCGTCCTGCGGGAGATCCGCAAAACCGATCTCATCGATCCCTATCCCCGGTTGAAGGATTATTATGCTCGTGCCTTGGCACGTCCGGCCTGGCACCGCACCCTTAGCTCCTACACCGCGCGACTAGGCGTGAGGGTTGCAGACATTCGCTGATCTGCACACAGCGGATTTTTCGGCATTTATAAGTATACGGCCTAGTTTGGGATTTCGGGTGGCGAGGGCCGGGCGTGGAACAACATCTCTACGTCGAACAACGCGTTGGCCAATGTATCGCGAGGGCGATAGCATTCTGCATGTTGGTAGGGTGCGGCCAATCCGAGACAGTCGGAGAACGACGGATCGTATCCGTGGTCTCTCATGCACCGCTGAACCACGAATGCGCCGTGGGGCGCGCTGGCGTGGCACTCGGCCATTTCCTGCTTCTGATCCGAGTAGCAGGCCGCCAGAGGCAATACCAACAACAAAGCCGCTAATCGCCACATTGTGATGCCCCCTCTAGCCGCGCGAACCGGAGCGCGTATGCTGCTTTCCACAGGCTAATACGTTCTGCAACCCTGGTAAGTTTGCTAGGGTGACTTCTTATTGTTCACTATTTGTTCTGGCAATCAATAGTCCGCGTCTCTTAAATGGCTGTCCTTGATAATTTTGAAGTGGCGCAAGGGCGGTTACCGCCAATTGAAGCCGCCTGCTGCTTGGTTGGTCGAAATTCTCTACGGCGCGGAGTACGCCAATTTCTTCGAGCAACGTCATCGAATATTTCAAGCGCGTCCAGTCGCGGGAGCCAAGAAGGCGAACCCGGCATCTGGGCGGGTCTGGCAAAAGGCAACGTGAGTGCGCGGTCTAACCGGGGATCACGTCGGCAAAAACAAAGCCATCGCGGTCGACGATTTCACCGACCGACACTGGGATGGGCGCGGAAAACATAGGACCCGCTGAAACCGCTGTATGAAACTCGCCATTTTCGCCGCAAGGATCGACACCACTTGGAAGATCGCGCATCAAATCACGATCAAAGCGTCGACCGGCAAAGGATCGGTCAAGATAACTGGGATCGATGCAAACCAAAGTTGCCTCCAGTCCACATGCGATCATGTCGCGGGCCAGCGCGCGGGTGTCCCGCTTCCAGAGCGGAAACACCCCCTGCATGCCAGCCGCGGCGAGTTTTTCTTCGCGATAGGACCGTATGTCCTCAAGAAACAGATCACCAAAGACCATGTGCTCAATCCCTTGCGCTTTCAAAGCCGCGCAAGCCTGTGACATTTGCGTTTCGTAGATATCGTTGGGGCATGGGCTAGGCACGAACACTTTGAGGACAGGAAGTCCCAGCGCCGCAATCTGCCGGTCGAGCAAAGAGGTACGCACGCCATGCATCGCGACGCGGTCATAGACTTCATTGATCGTGGTCAAGACACCGGTGATCTCGGCAAGCCCAAGGCGCTGTGCTTCATAAAGGGCAAACGCGCTGTCCTTCCCAGAACTCCACGACATAAAAGCTTTCGGCAGCGCCATATGAGATACTTTCATCTCGGATCCACCGAACAATAGGCATGCAAAATATTCCATCCGGCAATAGGGTCGCCCGTCGCACCGGTTGGATTGCGCTTCTTACATGTGCCACCATCGTGGGCAATCCCGCGTTTGCTTGCGCGATCCTGTTTCCGGCTTTAGCCAGCCTTGCGACCATCGGGGTCGCCGCGCTGGTTGCGACAGCCGCCACGACCGGGGCACACTCGTTGGCGCGATGGCGGGCTGGACAGCAGCTGCTGTCAGCACGTTTGTCTTGGGGGTTGCAGCCATGAAGGCGTCTTTTATGCGTCTACATTCACTTGTCCTGCCTACGCCGGTTACTCTGGCGCGCCAGTTGTGATTTACGCCTTGGAAGTGAACGGACTGGCTTTTGCCGGCCAGCTGTTATTGCAATGCATCGGCTGGTTACTCGGTCCGGTCGCGTTGCCGGACGCTGGCGCAGGCACTATGGGTATCGCATAAATGTTTCCGCCGGAACGCATTGTTTGTCTCACCGAAGAAACGACGGAAACACTCTACCTTCTCGGCGAGCAGCACCGCATTGTCGGGATTTCGGGCTACACTGTGCGCCCACCCCGCGCGCGCAAGGAAAAGCCTCGCGTGTCAGCGTTTATTTCGGCCGACATCCCAAAAATCATGGCGCTGAAGCCGGATCTGGTTCTGACGTTTTCCGACCTTCAGGCAGACATTGTTGCCGCCCTCATCCGCGAGGGAGTTGCAGTCCATGCGTTCAACCAGCGCACGATTGCAGAAATTCTAGACATGGTCCGCACGCTCGGTGCTCTTGTCGGTGCCGCTGCACGGGGAGATGGGCTAGCTGATGACCTTGCGGAGAACGTCGAACGCGTACGCGCTCAATCTGCCAATCGTATCCTTCGGCCAAAGATCTATTTTGAGGAGTGGGACGATCCGATGATCTCCGGCATTGCCTGGGTTTCCGAATTGATTGAGATTGCCGGTGGCACCGATATTTTTCCTGAATTGGCCTATCAGAAGTTGGCAAAAGACCGAATCGTCTGCGCCAGCGAGGTCATTCGCCGAGCTCCAGACATCATCATCGGTTCGTGGTGCGGGAAAAAGTTTAGTCGTGAAAAAGTAAGATTGCGGCCGGGATTCGATATGCTTGCGGCTGTTCGCAACGATCAGCTTTATGAAATTAAATCACCGTTGGTCCTTCAGCCCGGTCCGGCTGCACTGACCGACGGACTTGCAGCGCTTCAAGCGATCATTGCCGCTTACTCAGCCACGCGTGCAATTGCGTAGGACGATTGACCGTCGATCCGCCGTAATCAAAAACCAAATACATGTTTCCTATGTTAACACTGACGTTTAGGTGGAAGGATTTCTGTCGGCCAACTGGCGGCCGGGAAGAGGGGCGGGGGCATTCTTGCATCTATCTGCCATCAGCGCGGCGATGGCTGACTGCACGCAAGCGATACTGTCGGACTTTGCGTGCCGGTAAGCCCGCAAAGTGAAGTACTTTCATTGCCCGTCATCAGAGTTGGCGCTGTTGAATACAACCCCGCATAGAGTGGGATTCTACCTTAAGCCAGAAATTCGGTTTGGGCACGCAACGGGCCACCAACCGGGGATGGGTACGACCAGGTTCGGCAACTGCTCATGTCGAAAATAGAGCACTCCCCCGCGGGACTATCGACCTTAGCCAGAGCCCTACTGGCGTCGAAACGCGCAACCATCTTCTGCGCCAAAACGGAAAGGGGAGCGAATGACGGTTATTCTATCGTGGGTTGTCGCTTGAAATAAAATTTCCATCGACCTGATCAATTTTTTTCGCGCGGCGGTCATCCTTTTTCCAATCCGGCTCGTCTGACAAGGTGTAGTCCCCAGCTGCAACCCTCGAAAGGCAGGACGCTTGAGGGGATGACCGAGACATTGGACACCGATCGTGAAGTCGCCGAAACGCGCAAGCCGGGCGTGGCAATAGACACGGCCAAATTGCGCGCGTGGTTCATGCTCGAAGTGGTGCCCCTGGAGCCCGCCTTGACGCAATATCTTCAGCACAATTGGCGCAACAAAGCCGACATCGCCGATTTACGGCAGGAAGTTTATATGCGCGTGTTCGAGGCGGCACGGGAAGGGCTACCCGATCGTCCCAAGCAGTTCCTCTTTACCACAGCACGAAATCTTCTGGTGGATCGCATCCGTCGCGAGCAGATCGTCCCCATCGAGGCTGTCGCCGATCTCGATGCGCTAGAAATTGCCAAGGACGCTCCTGGTCCTGATCGCAACGCCATAGCGCGCGACGAATTGCGCAAATTGCAATCCGCGCTCGACCGTCTACCGCCACGCTGTCGGGAGGCCATCGTCCTACAAAAGATCGAAGAGCTGTCGGTACGCGAGATCGCTGAGCGCATGGGCATCACGGAGCCGACAGTGAAAACCCACTTGGCCGATGGAATACGCGCGCTCGCCAACATGGTGTACGGCACCACCGACCGGCAGAGCAAACCATGAATAGCGCCACTGAACAATCCGCTTTGCAGACGAACACCATGGAGATCGAGGCCATGGCCGCACAGTGGATTGCCGCGCGCTGCGACGCGGCCAATTGGAATGATGCTGAACAGACCAGACTGGAGCTTTGGCTTGCGGAATCTGCAGCGCACGAAGTGGCTTATCTTCGTCTGCTTGCGCTGTGGAACAGCGCCGATCGTATCGCCGTTCTGCGCCGCCCGATGCGCCAAACCCCGGATGACCAGACCGGGCGACGTATAGGCGTATTCCTACGCGTCGCAGCGGCCGCGTTTGTGATTATGGCCGCTGGCAGTATCAGCCTATTTCTACACTCGCATGCCGAATGAGCGTGCCTATTCGACGCCTGTCGGCGGTTCCGAAACAATTATGCTGGCTGATGGTTCGCGGATCGAACTCAATACCAGCACTGTGTTGCGCGCGGATATTACACCCGGGCGCCGGAGGATCGTATTGGTTCAAGGCGAAGCATTTTTCCAAGTCAAGCATGACGCAACCCGTCCTTTCGTCGTCGAGACCGATGGACATCGCATCACCGATCTGGGGACCAAATTTCTTGTCAAGACTGGTCAAGATCGGGTTGAAGTCGCGCTTTTGGAAGGTCGCGCGCAGTTCGATTTCTCCGACAAACAGACGCAGGCACATCCGGCAATCCTCACTCCGGGCGATGTGGCGGTGGCAACAGCCAGCGCATTGTCGGTGACACGTAAATCGCCACAGAAGCTTTCGAACGAGCTGGGCTGGCGGCGAGGTGTGTTGATCTTCGACCGGACATCGCTTGCTGACGTAGCCGATGAGGTCAATCGCTACAGCAGCAAGAAGTTGATTGTCGCCGACCCGGAGGCTGCGAAGCTCACGATCGGCGGTACGTTTCCCACACGTAATGTGCGCACGATCGCCGAGGCAGTGCAGGACTTTTATGGACTTCATTTCGAGGACCGCGGCGACGAAATCGTAATCTCGCATTGAGAATGGATCAGACGCGCGAACCGCTATTCGCGCCATTACCGGGCAGAAATGCTCACGATTGAGGGGGAAAAAATGCTCAAGAGACGCCTCTTAAACACAACGTTGGTTGGGATGATCGTGTTGGGGATTGCGGCTGGCGCGTGCGCCTCCGAATTCAACATCCCGGGCGGCGAATTGAAAAATGCACTCGACTCCTATGCGCGTCAAACGGGTGTGGCACTTCTCTATCCTGGGGATGCGCTTCAGGGCGTACATACAGCTGGCGTCAAAGGCAATTTGTCGCCGGACGACGCATTGATAAGCATTCTTGCTGGGACCGGTTTTACCGTGCGCCACCATTCTGACGGTGCAATCTCCGTGATGCGAGACCATTCTTCCGCAAACGAAACGCCCTCGCTCGAGATTGCGCAAGCTCTGCCCGTTTCCAGAGCGGCGGTCGAGACCGTGACGGTCACATCATCGAAGCTTGGTGGCGCTGACGTACAGTCAATTCCGATTTCGATCACCGCGCTATCACAGGAGCAATTGACGGCGACGCAGACGGCCGGCGGGCCCGATCTCGTGAAACAGGTGCCCAACCTGACATTCACAAAGACCAATTTCACGGGTTATTAGCATCCAATATTCGCGGCATCGGCACCCAGGCGATTTCGGTCGACGACCGATCCGGCCGTGGCAGTCGCGATGAACGACATTCCGTTTATCCGCAATCACTTTTTCGAGCAGGAATTCTACGACTTGGGACAAGCCGAGGTTCTGCGCGGGCCTCAAGGCACGCTCTACGGGCGCAACGCGACGGCGGGCGTGGTCAATTTGGTCACTGCCAAGCCGACCGATCAATTCGAGGCGATGGCCTCCGGCGAAATCGGCAACTATCAGCAGCGCCGTTTTGAAGGCGATGATCAACCTGCCGCTGGTCGATGATCGCCTCGATCTGCGCATCGCAGGCGAATGGACCAAGCGGCAGGGCTACAGTTTCAACGAGAACACCGATCAGCGCATCGATGGTCGCGATCTATGGTCGGGCCGTGTCACGCTTCGGCTGGAAGCCGGTCGAGAATCTGCAGACCTATCTCGTCTGGGAGCATTTCTCCGAAGACGACGACCGGATGCGCACGTCCAAACAGCTTTGCAACACCGATCCGGTGCCAACAGAAATCGGCGGCGTTCCGGTCGCGAGCACAATGCTCCGGTGCCGACGCATTACCAGGCAGCGCATTACTTCAGTCAGGGCTGTCTGCCGAGTTCGCTGTATTCGAGCGATGCTTTCCAGGTTCCGAACGGCCTCTCGTTGGCATATTACGAACCTCTCGGAGCGAAAGCTGCACCCGTTCAGGTTCCTGATTTGGCAATTTGATCCCTATGCTAGTACCACCCAATCGCGAAACTTGCGCGTGATCGAAACGTCGCTCAACCCCGAATACAAGGCGAAGAATGACACGGTCGAGTTCAACGCGGATTACAAAATCGCGCCGGCGCTGACCTTCACTCGCAGACCGGCTTACAATAACGACTTTTTGTGGTCCACGGAGGACTACAATCGGTTCGATACGGCGGAGGGTGCATTTCAATATACCACTCCGAAGCCTGGACCAGCTGGCACCAACGAGGGCGAGAACAATCTCCATGTCCTTACGCCCGACCCGAACGGCTTGGGGCATTGCAGCCAAACCTATGGCGAATGTTCCGGCTCGCGCCGTGGTCCTGCATCCCGGCGGCGTCGCGTATACCAATACGAGCGGGCACGAATGCCTTCCGGACGGCGTGTTCTGTGATCCGCAATTGGGGTGCAGCGACAAGCTTGTCGCGCAGGATCTTTCCGAGGAACGCTCGTGGCAGTTCAACCAGGAATTCCGCTTGGCATCCAATTTGCCGGACCGCTCAATTTCAGCGTCGGCGGAAACTATCTCCATTACGAGACCGAAGAAAACTACTATGTTTTCATCAATTCGCTGAGCCTGGCGTCCTACACTTGGGCTGACGGAACAATGGAACATCCATCCAGACTCAACCCTATGTGCCCGGTGTTTCGGACAATTCAAATTGTATCCCCGGGTTCAGCATAACCAACCCGCACGCCCCACACACCATTGGCACCTCGGAACCGCCTATTTGCATCTATATCGACCCCAATCCAATTGGGAGCCTCAACAATCAGGGCCACAATTACTTCCTAAGTCAGAATCCCTACACGCTCAATTCCTATGCGACATTTGGCGAAGTCTACTACGACATCGTGAAGGACGTGAAGCTGACCGGGGGCTTGCGCTGGACCGAGGATCGCAAGCATTTCACCCATATTCCGAGCGAGCTGCTGGTGCCCGGATACGGCTATCCGATAACCGGTGTGGTGAACCAGCAATGGAATGAGTTGACCGGCCGCGCGGCGATCAACTGGACGCCTAAGCTCGACTTCACCGATCAGACGCTCGTCTATGGCTCCTACGCACACGGTTACAAAGCTGGGGGCGCCAATCCGCCTGGCGCGGAACTCTTGGAATACGCCACCGGCGATGTCAGCAACCCTATCCATCCACTCACCTTCAAGCCGGAATTCATCGACGCCTTCGAACTCGGCTCAAAGAACACGCTGCTGGACGGCGCGCTGACGTTCAACACCAGCCTGTTTTATTACAATTACGAGAATTATCAGATTTCCGAAATCGTAGATCGCACGGCGATCAATCTGAATTTCGATGCTCATGTCAAAGGCGCCGAAATCGAATCGAATTGGGAACCGGTGCCCGGTCTGCGGTTCAATTTTGCGGGCGGCTGGGAAGACACAGCGCTTGCCAAGGGCTCGCAAGCGGTCGATCTGATGGATCGCACTGCGGGCAATCCCGATTGGATCGTCGTCAAGCCGTTCGTTAGCCAAGCCTCGAATTGCATTTTGCCGGTCTATGTCGCTTCCGCCATTCTGCAGCAGACCAATGGCCTCGTGAATCAATTGGCCGTCAGCAGTGCGTGCGCGGAAGCCTATGGCCAGCAAGTCGATCCGGTTACGTGGGGACCCTATAGCCCAATCCCGGCCGATCCGACGTCGTTCTGCCCGATGGCACACACTACCATGGGTTCGATCCGTCAACAGCGCCCAACAATGGCGAAGGTTTCGACAAAGATCTAAGTGGCAACGAATTGCCCAATGCTCCACCGTTCACGGTGTCTTTCGGCGCGCAATACACCCTGCCGCTTTCCACGGATTGGGCCGGAACGCTGCGGGGAGATTATTACTGGCAGGATTATTCCTGGGCGCGTGTCTTCAACGATAATCCCTATGACCGTTTGCGCGGCTACACCAACGTCAACTTGACACTGATCTTCACCAACCAGAACGGCTGGCAGGTGATGCTCTACGACAAGAATGTGCTCAACGAAACTGCCATTACCGGCGATTTCCTGAACAGCGATGACAGCGAACTCACGACCAACGTGTTCCTGACCGATCCAAAACTGATCGGTATCCGCGTCACGAAGAACTGGTGAGCGATATGGGGAAGATAAAAACGAGGCGAATGGCGAATAGCGAATGGCGAATAATGCCATGCCCGAAGTTCCTATTCGCTGCTCACTACTCGCTACTCGCTCTTCATCACACGGGGGGAAACACACAATGAGCGAACTCATCACCACACGCGCCGGCGCGAACACGCGCCTCCACTTGCTGGCGACCGTTTCGGCGCTCTCGCTGTTGACCATTGTAGCGTCGCAAGCCAAAGCCGAGGACGCAGACCGTCCCACCGTCTGGATCGAGTTTGGCGGGCAGTTGGAGCGGATGGACGCAGGTCAGGAACAATTCGCGCCGCCCTTCATTCTCGCCACCCCGCGCCCAGCGCCAGAAACTGTTTCTCCGCTCAGCGTCGGACACCCGCCGCGCTACAGCTTCGGCAGCGAAGGCAAGATTTCATTCGAACCGGAGGATACGAACTGGATATTCTCTGCAGGCGTTCGCTTCGGCCGTTCCAATACTCAAAAGCATCTGCATCAGCAATCCTATCCAACCAAGCCGATACGTCCGCAGACAGCGTCGGGAAATTTTGTGCGCTTCCAATACGCGCTCCCATTCTCGGACGCCGACAGACAGGACAGCGAAAGCCATGCAGTGTTGGATTTTCAGGTCGGCAAGGATGTTGGTGTTGGTATGTTGGGGCGGAATGGCACCTCGGTGTTCAGTCTTGGTGTGCGCTTCGCCCAGTTCGGTTCGACGTCGCATGTGGCGCTTAAATCCCAGCCGGATTTCCGCAAGGGATATAAGTATTTTCAGGGCGCAAAATTGACCAACGCTCTTTTCTATCACGACAACGCTGCAACCGAGGCCGCCACCCGTAGTTTCCACGGCGTCGGTCCTTCCATTTCATGGGACGCCTCGGAACCGGTCGTGGGAAGTGCTGAAGACGGCGAAATCGCTTTCGATTGGGGCATCAATGCCGCTGTGTTGTTTGGCCGGCAGAAAGCCACTGTGCATCACCAGACCACTGCCCGCTATCACACGGGAAAATATTATAAGACCCCTCCAACCACGCTCTACCGCAATACGCCGCCCGATCACATCCGATCACGCTCGGTGATCGTCCCCAACGTTGGCGGTTTCGCGGGCGCGTCGTTCCGTTACTCCGCAGCCAAAGTCAGCTTCGGTTATCGCGGTGATTTCTTCTTCGGCGCGATGGACGGCGGCATCGACACACGAAAGACCGAAAACCAGAATTTTTACGGTCCGTTCGCAACCGTCAGCATCGGGTTGGGCAGATAAGAACAACGGCTGAGGCATAGAATGAATAAAGGGCGGCCGAGCAATCCGCTGTCCTTTTTGCTTGCGAAGGAAGAGGTACGTGCGTCCCGTGATCCGAAGCCATTAGCCGAACAGTTCGAACCAAGGACGGCCCAATTGCGGCTGAAAGGCGAGCCGCCATGCCGTCCATTCGGTCGCCCAAACGAAAGCCAGCGCCACTGCACAGACCACCAGAGCCTGGCCCCAGAGAATTTTGCTTCCAGACATGATGACGGGAGATCAATATAGGGAGGTTTGGGCCGCAAGCCCTATCCGTCGACGAGAGAACCACCGGTTATTGCCACGCGCAAATCGGATGGCATCTGCCACAGCCTTCCAGATTGGGTGCGGCGTGATATCCGGCCAATGGGTCCGACTTTACCAAGGTACGTTGCGCAGCCAGATCGACTGCCTTTGATAAATGTGCAGTCAATGCTTAATATGCAAGCATTGATGATTGGATAAATTCAATAGCCAGCATGACCATCCGCAACCTTGATGACCGTGTGAGGACGCGCTTGCGTGTCGGAGCCGCGGAACATGGCCGGTCCATGGAGGACGAGGCGCGGGAGATTCTGGCCAGCGCCCTGGCCGAGGAATCGGCCCGTGCTGGCAATATCTACGACGCCATCCGGGCCCGGTTCGCGCGCCTTGGCGGCGTTGAATTGGCTGCCCAGGATCGGGAGTTCACCCGGCCGGTCGATCTCAGCTGATGTTGGTCCTCGACACCAATGCCATTTCAGAAGCGCTCAGACCCGAGCCGGATGCACGGGCCAAAGCGTGGCTGAAAACGTTGCCGCCCGCAAGCGTATTCACGACCGCCATCGGAAATCCTCTATGGCATCACTATTCTTCCCAAGGGACGTCGCCAATCGGTTCTGCTGACGGCGGCGGCTCTGATGTTCGAGGAGGATTTTCAAGGCAGGGTTCCGCCGTTTGATTCCGACGCGACCGCAATCTATGCCAACCTCGCATCCGCCCGGCGGCAAGAAGGACACCCTATCTCCTTCGCCGACGCGCAGATCGCGGCCATCACGCTGTCGCGCGGCGGCCGCCTTGCTACCCGAAACGACCGCGATTTTGCCGGATGCGGAATTGAGATCGTGAATCCCTGGGACGCGTGAGGAAGCGCTTGTCGCCACACGCGCAGCTAGAGGCCCAATCCACGCCTGCGGCCGAAGCTCCAATCGATACCGCCGCAGCTGCCGCCATACCGCGGACTTCCTGACCCAGACGCTGCTCCAGCGCGGGTCGCCAGGACGCCAACTGAAACCCCATCCCATCATCGATCATGGCAAAGCAGCCGGAGGAGAAGGTGAGGCGCCGACGATAGACGCCGGCGACCGGCTCGCCCTCGACAAGTTGACGATGACGGAGGCCGTTTTCAGCCGCGAGTTTGGCAGCGGTTTCGTCGAGTTCACGCCGCCTCAAGGTGGCGAGCAGATCGCGGGCGAATATCACGCGCTGACCCTGACGCTTCGCAACCCCTTTTTCGATCAAATGATCAATCCGCGCCGCTATGGCCGCACCAGAAGAAGGCCGGCGGCAGGTAGAACGGCCGACCGGACGCCTCGAACCAGGGCCGGCCCAGTTGCGGTTGAAAGGCGAACTACCACGCCGTCCATTCCGTCGCGCCACAGACGAAGGCCAGGACCACGGAACAGGCGATGAAGACCTGGCCCCAAGGATCTTGGTCGCGGACATGGAAACCGGAAATCACGCCGTCCAAGTCCCAAATGCCCGCTGGCGTAAACGGGATAGCTGTGGCGATGAAATCGGATGGAGGGAGACGCTCGCTGCGTTCCTTGCGTCAAGCAACTCCTCGGCAATTCTGTATTGACAACGTCAATACGAAAGTCGAACATCTTTCTAGGAGAGTTCCATGCCGCACCTGGTCCGCAAAGACGACATCATTCAGATCCGTGCCTCTGCCGAGACCAAGGCGATGCTGAATCGCGCCGCGGCTTTGCGCGGCCAGAAGCTCTCTGAATTCATGCTCGACAGCGCCAGGCGCCAGGCCGAAGAGGCGATTCTCGATCAACGGGTCTTCTTTCTCGATGCCAAGGCCCATGAGGCCTTTCTCGCTATGTTGGACGCACCTGCGAAACCCAACGCGGCCCTGCGAGCCCTGATGGCTCGTAAACTGGCCTGGCAGCGCTGACGTTGGTCCGGCAATTCACCCCGTGCCCGGCGCGCCAGATATCCTTCCACCAGAGCGTTTGCGAGCCGATCATAAGGTTTCGGCCTTCGCGAACGGTCGACATCCGGCGCTGGATGCATGGCTGAAAGAACGCGCGCTTGCGAGCGAAGGGCTATCGGCCCGCACCTATGTCATCTGCAGGACGGCGCAACCGTCGCAGGTCGTGGGCTATTATGCCATCTCAACAGCTATGGAGGGGCGTCAGGTTCTTCCCAGTGCAAAATTGCGGCGGGGAATGCCCCTTCAAGTCCCGCTGCTGCTGATCGGCCGATTGGCCCTTGATAGCTCGGTGCGAGGGAAAGGGCTTGGCGCCGAGCTCTTGTCCGATGCCATTCGCCGTTGCTGCGCGGCGGCTGCGATCGCGGGTGCACGTGCTATCCTGGCCCACGCGATCGACGACGAGGCCGTGAAGTTTTATGAGCACTACGGTTTTGTCCTCTCACCCTTGGGCGAGCGCGTGATGCTGCTCGCAATAGAAACGGCAAAAGCGTCGCTTGTTGATTGAAGCGAGTGGCTGGAGGTGTCGCGATTAGAGGCCAAGTCCGCGGTTGCGTTCCAAGCTCCATTCCCACGCCCTATGGGGTGGCGATTTCGAGCTTGAGATCGGCCTCTTCTCGGTTGTCGACGAGAACCTCGCCGGGCGCTTTCCAGACAAAGACGAGCACGGTTGCGCAGACGAGGAGGACTTGCCCCCACAATATCTTGGTCGCGTTCATCACGGCTTCAAATCAATGTCGCGTGACTGCTCGCCACAAGATCGAATTTCCGCGGTGCACGTCGCTGGACACGGCAGCGTAGGAATCGGACGGTTGCTTGCGGGTTCGCTTGTTCGAGCGCGGGCGCTCAGAACGGAGACCGTCCTCTGCGACGCGATACCCAGAAATCCGCCTAACAGATCAGGAACAAAATGGCGACGACCATGGGGCAGGCGGCTTTCAGCGCCCTGCGAGGATAAACAGGCGCGGGACGTCCTTGTCGCCGGCACTTATTCTGGCTATATATCCGGATATACCGGAGGTGCCCATGACGAATGCCCCCCAAAAGCGAGCTCTGAAGAAATATCGTGATCGCCTCGGCGAGCGCGGTCTCACCCGTTTCGAGGTCGTCGCCCTGGAAAGCGACAGGCTGCTGATCCGTTCGCTCGCCCGCCGGCTTGCGGAAGACGGCCCCGACGCCGCCCACATCCGCTCGACGGTGAACCAGACCATCGGCGGCGAACCGCCGAAGAGGGGCAGCATCCTGGCGGCGCTGCGCCGTTCGCCGCTCGTCGGCGTCGATCTCGACATGCAACGGCCGGTGACGCATGGCCGGACCGTCGATCTGTGACGCGCTATCTTCTCGACACCAACATCATCAGCAACGCCACGAAGCCGCAGCCTTCGCCGCTGCTGCTAGACTGGATGCAAGAGCAGCTTGACGAAGACCTGTTCATTTCGGCGCTCACGCTTGCGGAAATCCGACGCGGTGTATTTGAACTCCCGGCCGGAAAGAAGCGTCAGGCGTTGGAGCACTGGTTCACGGGCCCGGAAGGTCCGCAGACCCTGTTCCGTGGACGCATTCTTGCCTTTGACGAGCGCGCCGGTCTGATATGGGCGCGGATGATGGCTGAGGGCTCAGCCAGGGGCCGACCACGAAGTGCACTCGACACAATGATTGCGGCGATCGGTGAAGCCCATGGCTGCGTGATCGTCACGGATAACGAAAAGGACTTTGTCGGGCTGGAAATTATCAACCCAATGAAGAATGCAAAGTGAGTCGAAACTCTCGCCCAATCTAGTTTGAGTTTCGATATGACCAATGATGAGATCGCACGCCCAGAAGTGGCAAACCGTGATCTGGGACGCTTCGGCGCTGAAATATCGGCTCTCAGTTATGTCTGTGACGATGATGCAGGTCTGGATAGTGCAGATGGCTGTGGGAGAGAGGCACATGCTGGTGCCTGTGTGTGTGCGGCTCGCCAATAGGATCGTCAAGTGAGTGGACATGCTGGTGATGCTCGTCATGGACATGCCGATGCTCATGTTCCAACTCCTCGTGAAAATGTTGGTGCTCGTGCCGTTCGGCGAAATGCAGCCAGAGGCCAATGCCCATGAGGAGCGCCGCGACGACGAGCCGAAGCGTGATTGGCTCGCCTAATATCGCCACGGCGAGCACCGCACCGATGAACGGCGCCATCGAAAAATACGCGCCAGTTCGCGCGCTGCCGAGGTAACGCAATGCGAGTACGAACAGAACAAGCGAAACCCCGTATCCCAGAAACCCGATGATGGCGGCACCGGCGATCTCTGGTAAGGGCGGAAGGAAAGCACCGCCGGCAAGCGCAAGTGCGAGATTAACAGCGCCCGCAACGATTCCTTTTGCCGCCGCGATTTGTACAGGGTCTGCCCCAGAGAGTTTGCGCGTGAGATTGTTGTCTATACCCCAGGCGAGGCACGCGCCTGCAATCAGCACGGCGCCCCAGCCGATCGGCGTTTGTCCGCTGGTCCAAGACAGAAGGACGGCGCCGCTGAGGATCGCGCCTGCACCAATCAGAATGCGTCGGTCGACATTCTCGCGAAAGATGAACCAGGCAATCATCATCGTGGCCAAGCCTTCAAGATTGAGAAGCAGGGCTGTCGATGTCGCGGGCGTTAGAGAAAGGCCGAGCATCAGCAAGACGGGAGCGATCATGCCACCTGAAAGAATTACGAGCAGCAGCCAAGGAACATCTGCATGTCCAAGCGGCGCTTCCGTCGAGACAATTCCTATTCCGCCGCGAACGAGATAGTAGGTGCCAAGCCCGAGTCCAGACCCCAGATAGAGTAGGCCCGCGAGCAGCCACGGATTTGTGCCCTGGCCAAGCAGAAGTTTTGCGAAAGGTGTACTCGCGCCGAAGAGCGCGGCGGAGGCCAGTGCAAGCGGCGCGCCCGGCCACGCAATCAAGTTCTTCATTCCGGTCATCGACAGACTATAGAGGATTAGAGCACAGCTGCCGAGCGTCAAGGTTGTTGCAACGGCATCTTCGCTGAAAATGACTTCGTCCGATCACGCCCTCGCCAGCCCCCATGTGCTCCTCCCGATGGTCGTCGCTTCGATCTAACCTGCCTTGTTCGCCCCAATAGCGGTTTCCGGCGCAAGGCGAATGGCATTCGTCGAGATGGACAACGCAACAAAGCTCCACCATAACCCTGTATCACGGTGGGCCGGAGGGGTGGGGCAGTGGACCAAATATCTGCCATCGTGATCTTCGCAATTCCCGTCATCATCGCGATCACGCTGCACGAGGCCGCCCATGGTTTCGTGGCGCGCCATTTCGGGGATGACACCGCTGCGAAAGCGGGTCGCGTCACGCTCAATCCCTTCAAACATATCGATCTGGTCGGAACGATTCTCATTCCCGCGCTTCTGATATTTTCCAAGGCCGGATTTGTTTTCGGTTACGCCAAACCAGTGCCCGTGAATTTCGGTGCGCTGCGAAACCCTAAACGCGACATGATCTGGGTCGCCATCGCAGGGCCTGCGATGAACATCCTGCTGGCGGCGATTTCTGCTGTCTTACTCTATACCGCCCTGCATCTGCACGTTTCGTCTGAACCATGGTTGCCGAAACTCCTCTGGAGTTCGGTCGAAATCAACCTTGTGTTGGCCGTTCTCAACCTGTGGCCTATTCCGCCCCTCGACGGTAGTAAGGTCGCCGTGGGCCTCCTTCCGTCCGCGTTTGCACTGCCTCTTTGGCGTCTGAACCGCTTTGGCATGTTCTTCGTGTTGGCGATTTTCTTTGTCATGCCGTTTCTTGGGCTTGATGTGTTCGGTTGGATGGTGGGCCGTCCTGTGGCATTTCTCGAACACCCGATCCTCGCTCTGGTCGGACAGCCGTCGCACTAATGCGCCAGGTCTTTCTTCGCTTTCCCGTACTTATGACGTTAGGGATTTCTTCCCGCGATGACGCGACATCGCATTGGATATAATGTCGATCTAGAAACACCGAACGCGAGCATTTCCGCCCTACGCGTCCGGTGCCTGGATATTTGGCTGGCGCAAGCGTGATATTTCGACGACTATTACGCTCAGAAGAAATCCCCACAATCCTGAACCGAAGAAACGCTGGAGACGCGAAATGCCCCTGCCACAGAAACCTCTTGCTTCGCCATTTAATGCCCGGACCCAGTCGGGCGAGGTCATCCAGGGCATCGATTTGAGGGGAAAGACTGCGATCGTTACGGGAGGTGCTTCCGGCTTGGGTGTAGAAACTGTGCGCGCTCTCGCCGCTGCAGGCGCGCACATCGTGATGCCTGTCCGGTCTCGGGATAAAGGAGAACGGGTTGCCGCAGATATCCGATCTTTGACTGGTAACAAGGCTATCGAAGTCGCCGATATGGACCTTGCCGTGTACGACAGTGTGCGAACCTTTGCTGACGGTTTTGTGAAGAGCGGTTCGCCATTGCACATCCTCATCAACAATGCAGGTATTATGGCGACGCCCGAACGCCGTATCATGGGCAATATCGAGTCGCAGTTTGGTACCAATCATTTGGGTCATATGGTGCTGACCTGCCATCTTCTTCCCGCCTTGCTCAAAGGTGCACCAAGCCGTGTCGTGGAATTGTCGTCCATTGGCCATCGTCGTGCGCCGGTAAATTTCGAAGATCCCAACTTCGAACGTCACCCTTACGACAAATGGGAAGCCTATGGTCAGGCCAAGACAGCGAATTCGCTTTTTGCCATCGAGTTAAACCGACGTCTTGAAGGTCGTGGCATTAACGCCTACGCGGTTCATCCTGGCGGCATCATGACCAATCTTCAACGTGATATGTCTAAAGAAGAAATCAAGGCTTTCGGCTGGGTTGATGACGAAGGTAGGGTGAATGAGCGGTTCAAAACGCCCGCCGGTGGCGCATCTACGTCCGTGTGGTGTGCAACCTCGCCACTCCTTGCGTCCGGGGGCGGTGTCTATTGCGAGGATTGCAACATTGCGGTTGCTGTCCCGGCGGATGATACGACGTTCACAGGCGTGCGACCCTGGGCGATAGATCCCGAAGCGGCGAAGCGTTTGTGGTCCATGTCGGAAAGACTGCTTGATGAGTCCTTTGGCCTATAGCGAATTGTGTGGAGGCGGAATTGCATCAATTCTGCTTCGCTGAAACTGGATCCGAAGAAATAGGCCGGGAATGCCTTTCCACGTGAATTGTCGTTTCGGTCATATCTTGGTGCGGACCGGCCGGGCAAAGCGAGAGGCTCTGAGTGCGGCGATGCCGACCAAGGCCTATATTGATTTCCGGAGAAGGCCGCGGTGAACTCGAAATCTAAAATTGCCCCGACCAGCGGCTCCAGATGAAATCAGCCCTTGCCATTCGCCACGTTCATTTCGAAGACCTTGGCATCTTCGGTCCAGCTCTCTCTGCGGCAGGTTATACGATCCGCTACAACGAAGCAGGCGTTGATCCCTCCCCACAAAACGCTGTGGAGACGACAGATATGCTTGTCGTTCTCGGAGGCCCGATCAGCGCATATGAGGAGGACAAATATCCATTCTTGTTGGAAACACTGCGGATTTTAGAGCGGCGGTTGGCATCGGGCCTTCCGACAATAGGGATATGCCTCGGTGCGCAATTGATGGCCCGCGCCCTCGGCGCGCGCGTCTATCCAGGACCCGCGAAAGAGATCGGATGGGCGTCGATCTCATTGACGCAGGAGGGCACGAACAGCCCCCTTAAGCATTTGCGGAACACACCCGTTCTTCATTGGCACGGCGACACCTTCGATCTACCTGCAAACGCCACACGATTGGCATCGACCGATCTGACCCCGAACCAAGCCTTCTCCTACGAAAGCCATTCACTCGCAATTCAATTCCACCCGGAAATTTCCGCCGACAATTTTGAACGCTGGCTCATTGGCCACGCTTGCGAGATCGGTACAGTGCCCGGTTTATCGGTCGCGGCCCTTCGCGAAGACACATGTCGATATGCCGGAGCATTGTCTGGAAAGGCGGCACAACTTCTTGTCGATTTTTTGGATGACTTGAAGATAGCGAGCCTTCAGCCAAACGTAAACGAAAACGCTTGAACGCCGGGATTGAGAAATTCGATTTCAAATGTCCGGTCGGTAACAGCGCCGGTCTGACGAATGAGCTGATATAGGCGCTGGGTTGTGACCGTGCCCTGGCCTTGCCCGTCAATATCGACACCATGTGACGCCCCGGGCGCAGCGCCGTCTAGTGTGACGCGAAACTGGACCGGTCTATTGCCGGGCGCCGGCCCAAGAACAAGATGCAAATCGCGCGCGTGAAAGCGGAATACGATCTTGCCTGGCGCGACATCGAGCGTTGCCTTCTCATCACCGACTGTCCAGGTTCCGACCAAACCCCATTGGTTGCGTTGGAGAGACGTTGGCGTCGTGTAATTGTGCGAAACCTTGGGTGAAGCTGTTCTGGATGCAAAATTCGAAGCTCGCCGATAACCGATATAGGTTTCTGGGGACAATCGATCAGCTTTGTCGGGGGCCGCTTGCGTGCCGACGGCTTGTGGATTGACAATGCCAGTCGGGATATTGCGATATCCTGCTTCGCCTAACAATTTCTGGATGATCCGTTCGGAGGCGTCGTAGTCGCCTTCTCCGAAATGGTGAGCGCGAATTCGCCCCTGTCCATCGATGAAGTAGTGCGCCGGCCAGTATTCGTTGTTGAAGGCCCGCCAGATTTTCAAATCGCTATCGACGGCGACAGGATAGGTTACGCCCAAATCACGAACCGCGCGTCGAACATTGTCGATATCTCGTTCGAAAGCGAACTCTGGCGCATGCACGCCAATCACGACCAGGCCATGGTCCTTATATTTCTGCGCCCACGCCTTGATGTAGGGAAGTGAGCGAAGGCAGTTGATACAAGAATATGTCCAGAAGTCGACAAGCACGATTTTGCCACGTAGTTGCCCGACCGTGAGCGGTGGCGAATTGAGCCAGGCAACCGCGCCATCCAACGGCGGCATGGTGCCTTCAACCCCAAGATCGCTCCCCGCGACGCTATAGGAACTTACCGTGCGTTTGAGGCTCGTCTTGTCCACGAGCGCCTGTTCGATACCCGTTGTTCTGGCAAGGGACAGCCGCGCGAGGATGCTTGTGTCCAAGCCCAACGCGATTGCCAAGACGCCAAGAAGGACAGCGACACCTAGTCCACGACGGATCCATTCGCCTGCGCCAAGTGATTTCTTCATGGCACCAAAGACACGCCCACCGATCAGCAAAGCGGCGGCCAGCGAGGTCGCGGCACCTGCAGCATAGGCAAAAAGAAGCAGCGTCGTGTTCGCGCTCGCGCCCTTGATAGCAGCACCGGTCAGGATGAGGCCCAGAATAGGTCCGGCGCATGGCGCCCAAAGTAGACCGGTCGCGACACCCAACAAAACAGATGCACCGATGTTCTCACCGTTGTTTATAGGCGCCTCCGCGGATTGGGAGAGTTTGTCTCCCAGTGCCACCAGCGGGCGCGTCAGGCGTTCGGCCAATGAATTCGACAGAAGTGTCAGGCCGAAAAACGCGAGCAAGACCATCGCCACGATGCGCCCGTACTGGTTCGCGTGCACGGCCCAACTGCCCCCTACCGTGGCAAGTGTCGCGATAGCTGCGAAGGTAAGCGCCATTCCAGCCAGCAGCGGTAGCCCCGAACGCAGGAAAGGTTGGTCGGCGCGTGCGAACACGAACGGCAGCACGGGAAGGATGCACGGGCTCAGGATTGTGAGCACGCCTCCTAGATACGACAACAAAGCCAGGACCACGGCGGACCCTCCGGCATGCGCAGCTTAATTCGGTCCCGCGCCCGGGATCGTTACAAACCTATACGTTGCGTTGCACGCTGGCGGCAATCGCTTCGGCTTTGCGGAAAAGTTCGGGATCTATCACCAATCCGGATGCGCCAGCATTTTCCTCAAGCTGTTCGGGCTTGCTTGCGCCAACGATGGCTGAGGCGACATTGGGTTCACGTAGCACCCAGGCTAGCGAGAATTGCGTTAGCGAGCAGCCCGCCTCCTTGGCCAGCGGCTTGAGCTTTTGGACCGCTTCGAGCACTTGGGGATGCAGCCATGATTGAATGAACTGGCCCATGGCCTCACTGGTCGCGCGTGTGTCTGCTGGCAATTTCGCCCCAGGAAGATACTTGCCGGACAGCACGCCTTGCGCCAGCGGTGACCAGACGATCTGAGAGACATCTTTCGCCGCGCACAAGGGAATGACTTTTTCCTCCGGTCGGCGCCACAGCAGCGAGTATTGCGGCTGGCTTGATACGAAACGTTCGCCACCCCCAACGGCAAAGGCACTTTCGATCTGCTGCGCAGACCACTCGCTGAACCCGATGTACCGGGCTTTGCCCTGACGAACCACCTCACTCAGAGCCTCCATGGTTTCTTCGATCGGGGTCTCAGTGTCGTAACGGTGACATTGATATAGATCGACATGGTCGACGCGCAGACGCACAAGCGACGCATCGATCTGCTTGGCTATCTGGGCACGCGACAAGCCTTTGTCGGTGGCGCTCATCGGAAAGAACACTTTCGTCGCCAGCACATAGGATGACCGCGGCCGGTCAGCTAGCACTTCTCCCAAGAAGCTCTCTGCCGCCCCCCGGCCATACACGTTGGCCGTGTCGATGAAATTGATGCCGAGTTCGAAAGCTCGGTTCACGCAGGCAACAGCACGATCGCGCTCGACACCTACGCCATAGGTCAACCATGACCCAAGCGAGATTTCTGAAACGTTGAGGTCGCTTGCGCCTAGTTTGCGATACTTCATGGAATTTTCCTTCCAACCGGATGGGTTCAGTGGTGTCCTAGTGTATGTCTATTTTCACAACGTCACGAACAGCGCGGCCCCCATGCTTGTCGCCGGGAACGATCAATCGAATACCTTCTGCCGGCGCAAGCGGCTGATTGTCCTTGGAATACGCCATGATCACAGATTTGCCTTCGAAATCTGGCGCAAGTTCACCTGCTGACAATACGACGCTATAGCCGTCTCGCCCGGTGATGGTCATGACATGCCGCAGGAGGCCGCCTTTGCTCGGCCCATCGATCAGCACAGCTTCGTTGAGGAGCGTCCAGAGCAAGACACCAGAATAGATGCCACTTTCCTGCCCATGCCCGGTCACATAGGAAACGCTCACCTTAGTTGCAGGTAGCTTCTCCAGATCCTCCGCGGTGAAGTGCTGCGAATGCTGAACCTGTCCTTCTATCGTAAAGCCTGCGTCGGTTGCAGGCGCGGCGCTAGCCGTTGTGGCCGGACTTGCAAAGACAGGCGTCAAGGAAAGAAGCGCCGCGGCGAGCATCAAGCGAACGAATGGCGACGGCAAATTCATCTCATTATTTTCCTATGATCACGTCGGATGCCTTGATGATCGCGGTCGCGATGTCGCCAATTTTGAGCCCCAGATCGTCCACGGCTTCGTTTGTAATCGACGATGTGATGATCACGCCGTCACCGATATCGATGCGGACATGGGCGGTTGTCTGGCCTTTCTGAAGACCGACGATGGTTCCTTTAAGCTGATTGCGGGCGCTGAGTTCTCACGGATGTCTCCTGTAAAAGTGAGCGCAAGCGCTATCGTGGCACCCAAACGGCTATATCGGTCAAGTTATTCTTGTCTACAAAAGCTTTTTGTGGAAGCCACCAAATGAGCGCGTACGGTCGACCAAATGGATCTTCAATATCCAATACCTTTCCCGGCCCAGATCGTCCGAATCGTGTATGCGCCTGGGGTTTCGGGGGGCTTATCCGGTTCAGCTCTTTGTCGCCGGGAATCTGAGGCGTTCGGAAATTCGCTGACCAGGTATCCGGCTATCACACCCCAAACACCCAGCCGGCGTCCTCCGCCGCCCCTTGTGCGAAGATGTAGAGTTAGGCACCGGTGATGTCTGGTGTGCCGTTATAATAATCTTGTAGGCGATTTTGAGGGTGTTGCGGCGGCAGTGCCGAGGGTCTATTCTTACCATTCTTCTATCGATGGTTTCGAGGTAAAAATGACAGCGACCGCCACCCTATCGAGCAAATTCCAGATCTCAATTCCCAAGGCCGTACGCGAAGAGCAACATTGGTTGCCGGGCCAAGAGTTCGTCTTTATTCCAAAGGGCCAGGGTGTTCTGGTGATACCCGTGCCAGAGGCGAAGCAGCTCCGCGGGCTGGCTCGCGGCGCCAATAAGGCGGATTACCGTGACCGCAACGATCGCTACTGATGCGTGTGGTCGATACCTCGGCCTGGATCGAATGGCTAACCGCCAGTTCCGTCAGAAAAAAGTTGGAAAAGGAACTGCCTGACAGGGCGCATTGGGTGGTGCCGACGATTGTGCAACTGGAATTGTCAAAATGGTTGGTTCGCGAAGTCGGCGAAGACAAAGCCGATCATGTCATGGCCTATACGCAAAAATGCCTCGTCGTCCCGCTAGATACACGCATCGCCATTGTGGCGGCCGATTTGCACCGTCAGCACAAGCTGGCGACCGCTGACGCCATTATTTACGCCACAACCCTCCAACAGCGCGCCGATTTGCTGACTTGCGACGAGCGCTTCGCAAGTCTTCCCGGCGCGGTGTTCGTCAGAAAAGAGTCGTAGCTCTTTTTACTGGCAAAGGTTCGACCGATCTGGGCGAAGATTAGGGCTCGTTCACGAACCACCGCTGCGGACGGGTGGTTGCGGGCTGATGGTGTCGTTCCAATAACGGTGGAATTCGTGGTGCTCCATATTGATGGCGTCCATCTCAGCGTCGGAAATCTCGAGCGCGCCGCGAAGGATCTGATGGGTGAGGCTCTTGCAGACCTGTTGAGCACGCACCAAGCCTGAGCCACCAGCGCTCGCGCTGCCGAACACAGAAGAAGGGCAGAATCCATCTTGGCTGAGCGGTGCGACCCAGCCGGAGCTTCCGACCTTTGACATTGCCGGACGATTTTCGCCAACCGGATTTCGCGTCCGAGACGAAATCAGATCAGGCCGCTCAGCGACGCTGGCACGAGTGCAACCAGCACCAGAATTCCGGGCAGCGTGTAGGCGTATTGCCGATTGTTGAGCAACGTGACCACGGAGATGAACGTCACAAGGCCGGCGAGCACCACGCCCCAGATGCGTGTGCGCGGATCGGCGAGAAACCCCGCAGCCAGCAATTCAACGCAGCCTGTCACGCGATAGAATTTTGGTGGGAAGTTCCAGCGTTCATAGGCGCGACGGATGAATCTGGGACCTGCGAGATGAACCAGTCCGCTTAGAGCGAACACGCCCGAAAGCGCCCATGCGATCAAACCGAAAACGAACAAATCATACATGACACACTCGATTGAGCATTTGCGCTGCTCTATGCGCAGCGCACACGTTTAGCCGCTGCCTGTGAATTATGTATCGAGCGTTAGGGTTTCAAGGAGGGCGCCACGCGCGTGACACGCAGGGCTGCTATGCCATACGTGAAATACAAATTTTCAGTGCGCCTTCTGTCGCGGCCGCTCGGTTTTCTTTGTCTCGGTCTTGTGGCCGGCGGTCACTGGCCAAGACGAGAGCGCCATTCTGGCTACTTCGCGTAGTTCCTCTGCGCTGGCGCCGGTGGTTGCCTGCACGCAAATGCCATTAGACATCGCCATCAGGTAGCGTGCGAGTGCTGCCGGACTAGCACTACGGGGCAGGTCGCCTTCCTGCTGCGCGCGCTCAAGCCGCATGCGCAGCGCGCTTTCCTTCTCAGCGCGATGGCGCGCCAGTTCTTCGGGAATGATTTGGTCGGCGCAGGAAAGACCACTCTGCAGCAGCAAGCAGCCTGGCGGATTGAGACCGCTGGTGTCGGAAGCGAACTCAGCTACGCCGTCTAAGAACAGCCGCGCCATAGCCGCCGCGTTGGGCGCGGCGAGCACCTTGTCCATGAAGCCCTTGCGCCGCTCGTCATAGCGTTCGAGCACGGCGCGGAAGAGCCCTTCCTTGCTGCCGAAAGCTGCGTAAAGGCTGGGAGAATTTATGCCCATGGCCTTGGTGAGGTCGGCCAACGACGCGCCTTCATAGCCGTGACGCCAGAACACCGTCATGGCGCGGTCGAGCGCGGTATCTGTGCAAAAACCCCTGGGCCGACCCGTCCTCATCGGGTTCATCCTTTTATTATTGTATCGAATGACACATAATGGCCTTGACGGCCTTCGTCCAGCTCCCATATCTGTATCAGTCGATACAGAATAGAGAGCAAGACCGATGTCGAATATCGCCGACCTTGTGAAATCCGAGACATTTCCGGCTGAGAGCGCAGCACTCGGCGATACCAAGCTATTGAAAAGACGTCCGCTTCTTGGCGCAGCGGCGTTGGTTCTGCTGGGCGGGCTCGGCGTCATCACATATCACGCCGCCGCCAGCATGAAACCGGATCCTGCTGCCCAAGCTGCCGTACCGGTAACGGTTGCTGCCATCGACGCGAAACCCATGCGTATCTGGTCGGAATTCTCCGGCCGCATGACGGCCGTGGATTCAGCCGGTATTCGCCCGGAAGTGAATGGCCGGATCACCGAGATCCGCTTCAAGGACGGGCAGGAAGTCCATGCCGGCGATATTCTCTTTGTCATTGACCCGCGCCCCTATGAGGCCGCGGTCGCAAAGGCCAAGGCCGCGCTCGCCACGGCGCAGACCAATGCGCGGCTCGCCCGCACCGAACTCGACCGGGCGACCAAGCTCTTGAACCTGCAAGCCGTGGCGCACGACTATTACGACCAGCGCGCCAACGCCGATGGCGTGGCGCAGGCCGCCATCCAGTCCGCACAGGCGGCGCTCGTGCAGGCCAAGCTTGATGTCGATCATGCTTACGTCAAAGCACCGATCTCGGGTCGCGTGGGCCGCGCGGAAATCACAGTGGGCAATCTGCTGCAAACCTCTCCCACCGCGCCGCTGCTGACCACCATCGTTTCCGATGACGGAATCTATGCAGATTTCGACGTGGACGAGCAAACCTACATGCAGAGCGTGCGCACGTATGCCAAGTCCGCCGACCAGGAACAGAAGATTCCGGTCGAGTTGACAGTGCAGGGCGACAGCGATCACCTCTACAAAGGCACGATCGAAAGTTTCGACAACAAGATCGATACGGGCACCGGCACGATCCGCGCCCGCGCGCGCTTCGCGAATGCGGACGGCAGTTTAGTGCCCGGCATGTTCGTGTCGGTGAAACTAGCTGGTGCCGCGGACAGCAAGGTCCTACTCGTGCCGGAAGACGCGGTCGGCAACGATCAGAGCAAGCGCTTTGTCTTCGTCGTGGGCGCTGACCACAAGGCTGCGTTCCGTGAAGTGGTACTTGGTCAGAATGTAAATGGTCGACGTGTCGTCGTCTCCGGCTTGCGTGTCGGCGAGCACATCATCGTGGACGGCTTGCAGAAGGTGCAGCCGGGCGTGGTGGTCGCCGATCATCTTGCAAGTGCCCCGTCGCATCGCAAATTCGCGTCGCGTTGAAATCTTGAAAACCATCTTCGGGTAGCGCCATGGGTTTGTCCAAATTCTTCATCGACCGTCCGATCTTCGCCGGCGTGATCTCCATCGTGATCTTCCTCGCCGGATTGATCGCAATGACGCAGCTTCCGATTTCGGAATACCCCGAAGTCGTGCCGCCATCGGTGGTGGTAAAGGCGCAATTCCCCGGCGCCAATCCAAGCGTGATCGCCCAGACCGTGGCCACGCCGTTGGAAGAGCAGATCAACGGCACGCAGAACATGATCTACATGTTCTCGCAGGCGGCCTCGGACGGCACGCTGACGCTTACGGTCACCTTCAAGCTCGGCACCGATCCCGATCTTGCCCAGCAGCTTGTGCAGAACCGCGTCAATCAGGCTTTGCCGCGTCTTCCCGACGTTACGCGCAATCTCGGCGTCACCACCACCAAAAGTTCGCCCGACCTCACCATGGTGGTGCACCTGAACTCGCCCGATGGCCGCTATGACATGCTATATTTGCGCAATTATGCGGTGCTGAACGTCAAGGACCGTCTCGCCAAGATCGAAGGCGTGGGCAGCGTGCAGCTTTTCGGCTCCGGCGACTACGCCATGCGCATCTGGCTGAATCCGCAGAAAATCGCCGAGCGCAACATGACCGCCGACGATGTGGTCAATGCGATCCGAAAGCAGAATGTGCAGGTCGCCGCGGGCGTCATCAACGGGCCGCCTTATAGCCAGAGTGGCCGCCTTCAATTGCCGATAAATGTGGAAGGCCGCCTCAGCGAGCCAGAGCAATTCGCCAATATCGTGGTGAAACGCGAAAATGGCGTGATCACGCGGCTGGGCGATGTGGCGCGGGTTGAAATCGACGCATCGGAATATGGACTGCGCTCGCTGCTCGACAACAAGCAGGCGGTCGCCATCCCGATCTTCCAAGCGCCGGGATCCAATGCGATCCAGATTTCGAATTCGGTTCGCGCCACGATGGAAGACCTGAAGAAGAATTTTCCGCAAGGGCTGGATTACAGCATCGTCTATGACCCGACCGTCTTCGTGCGCGATTCAATCCGCGCTGTGGCCCATACGCTGCTGGAAGCGGTCGCACTGGTCGTGCTGGTGGTGATCTTGTTCCTGCAGACTTGGCGCGCCTCGATCATTCCACTATTGGCCGTGCCTGTCTCTATTGTCGGCACCTTTGCCTTCCTGTTGCTGTTCGGGTTTTCGATCAACGCGTTGTCGCTGTTTGGGCTCGTTCTTGCCATAGGCATCGTTGTAGATGATGCGATCGTCGTGGTGGAAAATGTCGAGCGCAATATCGAGGCGGGATTGGCGCCCCGCGAAGCAACGCTGAAGGCCATGTCGGAGGTCACCGGACCCATCATCGCTATCGCACTTGTGCTATGTGCCGTGTTTGTGCCCATTGCCTTCATCAGCGGCTTGACGGGGGAATTCTACCGCCAATTTGCGCTCACTATCGCGTTCTCCACCATCATCTCCGCCTTCAATTCGCTCACCTTGTCGCCTGCTCTGTCCGCCACATTGTTAAAAGCGCACGGCGCACCGAAGGACGGTCTCGCACGCGCGATGGACATGGTATTGGGCCGGTTTTTCTCGCGGTTCAACGCGTTATTCCGCAAAGGATCGCAGAACTACGGTCGCGGCGTGGGGGCAATTCTTCAGCGCAAATCGCGAGCTATGTTCGTCTATGCAGTGCTGCTGGGCCTGACCTATGTCGGCTTCCAGCTGGTGCCGCCTGGCTTTGTGCCCACGCAGGACAAAGCCTATCTCGTCAGCTTCGCGCAATTGCCCGAAGGCGCCACGTTGGACCGCACCGAATCTGTGATCCGCCAAATGTCTGGCATCGCGCTCAAGGAACCTGGCGTGCAAAGCGCGGTCGCGTTTCCTGGTCTTTCGATCAACGGCTTTATCAACAGTCCGTCGGCCGGCATCGTATTTGTGACGCTGAAGCCGTTCTCGGAGCGGGCGTCGTCCGACCTCTCCGGCATGGCGATCGCACGGAAGCTGCAAGCGAAATATAACGCCATCGGCAATGCGGTGATCGCCATCTTCCCGCCGCCGCCAGTGCAGGGGCTTGGTACAATCGGCGGATTCAAATTGCAGGTCGAGGACCGCACCGATCAAGGTGACGCGGCGCTGGAGCGCGCGATGAAGGACATCCAGAAAAAGGCCGCAATGACACCGGAGCTTGCAGGGGTGTTCTCCAGCTTCAACATCGGTGTGCCCCAGCTTTACGCGAAGCTGGATCGCACGCGCGCCATGCAACTGGGTGTCGATATTCAGGACGTGTTCGACACGATGCAGACGTATCTGGGGTCCATCTATGTCGATGACTTCAATCGTTTCGGCCGCACCTATGAGGTGATTGCCGAGGCCGACACCCCGTTCCGCTCGAAACCGGACGATATTCTGCGCCTTCAGACCCGCAATGCTGATGGCCAGATGGTGCCGTTTGGTTCGATTATGCAGGTCAGTGAGACCACGGGACCGGATAGCGCGATGCGCTACAACGGGTTCCGTTCCGCCGACCTCAACGGCGCGCCGGCACCGGGCTATTCCACCGGTCAAGCACAAGGAGCGATCACCAAACTCCTGAACGATAATCTGCCCAAAGGCATGAGCTTCGAGTGGACCGATCTGACCTATCAGCAAATTATCGCCGGCAGCACCACGCTGCTTGTCTTCCCGCTCTGCGTCCTGCTTGTTTACCTGGTGTTGGCGGCGCAATACGAAAGCTTGTTTCTGCCGCTTGCCATCATTCTCATCGTCCCGATGTGCCTGTTCTCGGCCATCACCGGCGTGTGGCTCACCGGCGGCGACAACAACATTTTTACCCAGATCGGCCTGTTCGTGCTGATCGGCCTTGCCTGTAAGAACGCGATCTTGATCGTGGAGTTCGCGCGCGAGTTGGAGATACAAGGTTGGAAGACGCTGAAAGCTGCGGCAGAAGCGGCACGGCTCAGGCTGCGTCCAATCTTGATGACATCCTTCGCGTTTATCATGGGTGTTGTTCCGCTGGTGCTGTCATCCGGTGCGGGCGCGGAGATGCGTCATGCCATGGGTATCACTGTGTTCTTCGGCATGTTGGGCGTGACCTTCTTTGGTCTGTTTCTGACACCGGTGTTTTACGTGTTGCTGCGCATGCTAGAAAAGCGCATCACACGCACCGAGAAGGTACATCATCACGCTGTGGTTTTATCTGAGAAGGAAGCGGAGGTCTCTCGTTAGGTGGAAGTTGCGCAAAGACCGTTTGGCGCTTCTGGTCAGTTCGGATGCGTCTCGGCCGCGGCGAGTGATCGAGCGGCCCGCCGCATCATGGCTGGCACGATGATCTGATGCAGCGGTTTGACCGGTAGGAAATACAGATGGCCCATCCAATTGTTCAATTTTACCGCAGTAATCACGCAAAGCTCGCCTACCGTATCTGTTCGCTGGATCGAGATCCGGAAATCGAGATGGCGGTCGTCTTCGCCGAACAGCACCGCGTCATCGGTGCGCGCCATCACTTTCAAAGGAGGCGTTCTTGCGGAGCTCTCGCCTGTGCCGTAGTTGAGTGCTTTACCAATTAGGGCCTTCGCCGTTTTGAGCCCAACGATGGATACGATGCGATCGCGCAAAGCGGTGAGGAGCGAAACCCACCGCGGCGGGTTTTCGAACATGGCTCTGGCGTATCTCTCCGGTAGTCCAGCAACCGATGAACTTATCCGGATATTGTAAGCATCGGCATAATCCACACGTTTGAACGCTTGGCAGGCAAGGGCGTTCTTGGGTACAGGCGATCTTTGGACGACGATAGTGGGAGCCATGTGGACATCTCGCACTCGCATGGGACCCACAAATTTTAGTGCCGACTGATGGGGAATTTCTTTGGCATGGCGTCACAGCGACCATTTGGCCCGAACTTGAATATCGGCGACGTCACAAGGCTCTTGCTTTTCGAGCTTGTGATCCGACGCAATGCGATAAACATGGTTGGAAACATACAGTTAGACGCATGCATCGACAGGAAGCCTTGAGCTAGGTGCACTATTTTTCCCGCCGTCACCACAGGATAGCACGCGCTGGCTCTCAATTATTTCGCGACGCCAGAGATGTGCGCAGCTCGTGAATTTTGTCAGGCGCAACGGCGGGTGCGGCCATACCCCAGCGATTGCGGATATAGGTCAGCACATCGGCGATTTCTTGGTCATTCATCTGCCAGGCGAAGGACGGCATGGCCGGCGCGGTCGGCTCCGCTTTTGTGGCCGCACTCGCCGCGCCGCGAAGAACGATCCGGATCAAGGTGGTGGCATCGCGCGAGCGCACATTGGCGGACTCCGCAAGCGACGGAAAAAGATTGGGCACACCCTTGCCGTTTGAAGCATGGCAGGCCGAACAGGCATCGGCGTAGATCGCCGCCCCGGCCTTCATCCGTGCATCCGCCATTGCCAGAGGTGTGTTGGCGGCGGTGTCGTTGCCTAGGCTCTTCAGATATGCCGCAATGGCCGTGATATCGGCAACGCTCAACCGCGCGGTCGACAGCTCCACCTCTTCGGCCATCGTACCGGTTGCCGCCGTGATGCGGTTATGACCGGTCTTCAGATAGCCTACGATGTCGGCCATGCTCCAATTGCCGAGCCCGCGTGTCCGGTTGTTGGTGATGTCCGGGGCGAACCAGCCCTGCAGCGTGCCGCCCTGCAGTGCGCGTGACGTGACATCCCCGCCGAACCAGGTCTTGGGCGTGTGACACGCACCGCAGTGGCCCGCACCTTCGACCAGATAAGCTCCTCTGTTCCACATGGGCGATTTCGCGGGATCTGGCTTGAATGTGCCGTGTGAGAAATAGAGTGCGTTCCACACCAGCATGCCTTTGCGGATATTGAGCGGGAACGGCAACCGATTGGCCACAACGCCATGCACCACAGGCTTCACGGTACTCAGATAGGCGCGGATCGCCAGAACGTCGGTTTTGCTGAACTTGGCGTAATAGGGATAGGGCATGGCAGGATAGAGCAGCGAGCCGTCGCGTGCATGCCCGCGCCGCACCGCATTGTCGAATTCCTTATCGCTCCAGGCGCCGATGCCGGTTTCGCGATCCGGCGTGATGTTGGGCGCCGCCACGATTCCGAAAGGTGTTTCGATTGGCCGGCCGCCGGCAAAATGCGCGCTGGAACCCGGCACGGTGTGGCAACCCTGACAATCGGCGGCGACGGCGAGATAGCGGCCGCGTTCGATCTGGGCGAAGTCCTGCGCACCGGTGTGTGATCCTTTACCGCTGACCGCATGGCCGCCGCTGAGCGCCACCGCCGCGATTGCCACGGCTACGATGATCGCAACAGCGATGGCCCAGCCTCTAGACATGCACCAGCGGTCCCGGGTTTTTCAGATATTGATTGCGGATGGCAGCGGCCGACCAATAAGCCAGAGCAGCCACCGTGTCGGTCGGGTTGTAGCCGACGTTCTGCGGAAATGCGCTCGCCCCCATGACAAAGAGATTGGGAACGTCCCAGCTCTGCAGATAGCGGTTGAGCGCGCTGGTGTTGGGATCGCTACCCATAATCGCGCCGCCGCAAAGATGGGTGGTCTGATAATCGGTGACGTCGTAAGGCCCCTTGCGATATTGCTTCTGCACCTGGTTGGCGCCCATCGCCTTGATGATTTCCGCGAATTTGTCGGTGAGGAAGGCGTTCTGTTTCAGCTCGTTGTCGTGGAAATCAATCGTCATGCGCACCAGCGGTCGGTTGAAGCGGTCGCGATAGGTGGGGTCCAGATCCAGATAGATGTCGCGGTAGCTGTAGAAGCTGCCATGCACGCCCGTCCCCGGCTTCACCGTGCTGAGATAATTGTCGCGTACCGCCTTCTTCCACTCAGCTCCCCATGTCGGCGTGCCAGGCGGCACCGGTGTCGTCTCGATAGGACGGCCGTTGGTCTGCACCTGCCCCATATAGCCGCCGCCGACGAAACCATGCGGCCCATGATCGAAATTGTCGCCGTTAAATTCGTCGATGCACATGCCGATCGCGCCGGAGGCGATGAACGGATTGAAGATGTACTTGTCTTTGTCGAAGAACCCGATCACATCGGAAATGGTCTGATGGGTGAAATTGCGCCCGATCACGCCGTGATTGGCCACGGGATTGTAAGGCGTGCCGATGCGAGAAAGTAGCAGAAGCTGGACGTTGAAGATCGTATAGGCGGCAAGGATCACCAGTTCCGCAGGCTGCTCCCATTCCTCGCCGCTGCTGTCGACAAAGGTGACGCCCGTGGCGCGCATGCCGGAGGCATCGGTATTGATGCGCGTCACTTCCGAATTGTCGCGCAGCGAGAAGTTTGCCTTGCGCAGCAGCACGGGAAGAATGGTGGTCTGCGGGCTTGCTTTCGAGTAATTGCCGCAACCGAACCATTCACAATAGCCGCAATAGGTGCATGGCCCCATCCGGACGCCGAGCGGATTGGTATAGGGTTGGGACATGTTGCCGGAGGGCTGCGGAAACGGCTTATAGCCGAGATCGCGTGCTGCCTTGGCGAACAGCGTGTGGCTGAAGGGCTGTTTCTGTGCGGGATTGGGATAGGGGCGCGAGCGCGGTCCTTCGAAAGGATTGCCGCCCTCCTGGATCTGACCTTTCAGATTGCCCGCCGTGCCCGACGTGCCGCAGAGATATTCGAAGCGGTCGTAATGCGGTTCGAGTTCGTCATAGGTGACGCCCCAATCCTGGATGGTCATGTCGTCGGGCAGGAAGTTGGCGCCGTAACGCTGTGTCAGGTGCGTCTTGAGCACGAAATCTGATGGCAGAAAGCGCCAGGTCTCCGCGTTCCAGTGCACGCCGCCACCGCCCACGCCGTTTGGCGGCATGAAAGCGCCCCAATTGCGGATTGGCAGCGCCTCCTGATTCATTTTGTTGCGGAAGGTGAAGGTGGTCTGCGCCGGACGCAGAAAAAGTTCATGCCGGATTCGGTAACGCAATTCGTCTTGCGCGTAATTCGGCGGATAGTCGGTCGCAGTGTTGCGCCAGGGCCCGCGCTCGATCGCCACCACATCGAGCCCCTCGTCGGTCAGTTCCTGCGCCAGGATGGAGCCGGTCCAGCCGAGCCCGACAATCACCACATCTTTGGGTGAAAGCTTGCGCACCATGGCTACGCTCCGTGCTCCACCCACTCGGCCCGTCCGCCGAGACTGACGGGGGGCAGCGGGAAACGTTCGTTGTGCCGGTCGATCCAATCTCGATAATCGTAGCGCGTGCCCGGAAAGCCGATCATGCGCCAGCCCGCCATGTTCCTGTTTCCGCCATAGATCGGGTCAGCAAAGAAGCCTTCCTGCACGTCTTTCAGCAGTGATTTGAAGAAGTCCTTGGCATCCAGACCGGGCAGCGGAATCTCTCCTGCCTCGAGCAGCGCGATAAGCGCGTCCTTCTGGGTGTCTTCGAGTGCGGCAAATGCCTTGCCGCCATATTTTGCCTGGCTTGCGCGATCAAGTGCCGCCAGCGCGATCCGGTATTGCTGGGCAGGCCCCGCTTTGCCCTGCGGTCCCTGGCTCTTTGTGCCTTTTCTGAAAGGCGGATTGTTATAGAGCCCGTCATTCTCGCCATAAGGGCCGCAGAGCTGCCGATCAATGAAGACCGCGCAACCCGCCTCCTTGCCGCCGGGCGTTTCCGGGTCGGGTGGAATAATCCGGTCGACCAGGGCTTCGATTGTGGCGCCTTCGACTGAAGTAAAGAATTTCCACGGGCCAAGGACAAAGGGTTGGGGTGGCGAGCCCGCGTCGGGCCACCACGGCAATGTGCCGGACACTATGCCTGCATGTGCCGCGGCGGCGCTTGCGACGAAATAAGCGGCCGTCGCGAGCAGATCCCGTCGTCGAAGTTTTGGAGCAGGCAAAATGCATCCCCATCAGTAGGGGACCAACGTACGGCGCAAGATATTGTTCCGTACCGAATTGTGGGAGCCCTTGCAGCAAGAAGTCGGTGGTCGCGGTCCTGCCGGACAACAAAATCCATCCGGCGGAACACCCGTTTCTGTGACGCATTGTGCCTTGAGATTACGCGTGCCTGGCGAGGGGTGTGCTTGAAGGAAAAGGGCTGGCTGTTGGAGGTGGCGACGGTCTTGTTGGTCTTGGGACTTCCAGAGTTCCGCTCGTCTGGCAGGCGCCTACGGCACCGTGGTTTCTACGACGATGCTGCTGACGACCGTTCTTCTGCTTGCGATGACACGTGTCTGGGGTGACCGGGTTTTCCGAGCAGCAATTGCGGGGGCAATCTTCATCTCGATCGATCTGGCTTTCGCCAATCTAGCCAAGGTCATACAGGGTGGATGGATTTCGCTTGCAATCGGGGCAAGTATTTTCCTGATCATGGCGACGTGGCGCGTGGACATCGACGCTGTTCATCGCCGGCTCGTGGGAAAGAGTGACGCAATTTGCTCGCGGAAAACTTCGTAGAGACTGCGCGTTAGGTAGCGATATGATTTGTCATCGCCGCAGGCCGCGCCTAGCGAGACAGATAGTCGGAGAACATCAGCAAGAACATAATGAATATCCATATCGGTCCGGCAGCCGCGACGAGGCGATTGAGAGCGTTATTCTCGAACAGGCGCATGAAGATCGCACCGACAAGCGAGGCTTTCACCGCAGCGATGCAAAGACTGATGGGCAGATTTGCAGCGCCCAGCGGCACATAGGCCAGCGTGCACGTCGCGGCGAGCAGTGCGCAGAGCGTAACCCAAGTCAGAAGCGGTCTGAGCCAGATCGCCCGGCGCTGCGACCTTTCATCCATGGGCGCGCCCCGTGAGGTAGAGAAGTGGGTAAAGGACAATCCAGATGACATCCACCAGGTGCCAATAGAGAGCCGTCGCATCCTCCGAGGCGCTTCCTGAAAGCCAGGCGGTGTTACGGCGGCTCGCGATGACAAGCCTGCAAACCGCGACAAGTCCGCCGATCACGTGGACGGCATGTATCCCTGTCATCACCCAATAGAAGGAGAAGAAAAGCTGGGCGCCACCTTGGGCCAGCGCAAATCCGTCACCTGGGACGAGGTGCTTGGCGATGTCTTCCCGATATTCAAATCCTTTCAGGACGAGGAAAAGCAAGCCCAACGCCATGGTCGCGATGAGAAGACGCCAAGCCATCGGCCCGAACCCGGCGCGCGCAGCCCTACCCGCTATGGCAATCGTCAGACTGCTCGTCATCAGAACGGCGGTATTGACTGTGCCGTAGATGATGTCGGTTTGCCGCCCTGCGGCTAGGAACCCTTGCGTATAGAGATGGCGATAAATGCTGTAGCCTGCGAACAATCCTGAAAACAGCAGGATTTCGCTGACGAGGAAGACCCACATCGCAAACGAGACCGCCATGTGCTGACGTTCAAGGTTGTCAAAGGGCGGGTGAAGGAAGGCGTCACTCACGTTGCTCTTCCTTCGATGGAAACCGGTCCCTCTTCTGGATGATAATTGTAAGGCTCCTCGACAAACGGCGCGGTGATGAAGTTCTCATGGGGCGGCGGTGAAGGTGCCTGCCATTCCAGTCCCTTTGCATTCCACGGGTTGATGCCGGCCCTTTCTCCGTGCCGAAGCGACCAGATAAGGTAGAAGAGGGGCATAATGTAGGCCACGCCCAGCACCGCTGCGCCGGACGTGGAAAGCACGTGATAGATTTGAAATTCAGGCGCGTAGACATGATAGCGCCGTGGCATGCCCAGATAACCCATCACGAACTGCGGAAAAAAGGTCAGGTTGAAACCGAAAAACATGATCACAGCCGCGAAGCGCGCCCAAAGCTCCGGGTAGAGCTTCCCGGTGATCTTGGGCCACCAGAAGTGCAAGCCGCCGAAGAAGGCAGACACCGTCCCGCCGACCATGATGTAATGGAAGTGCGCCACCACGAAATATGTGTCGGTGACGTGAATATCGATGGGCACTGTGGCCAGGAACAGTCCTGTCAGTCCTCCTATGGTGAAAAGTCCCAAAAAGCCGAATGCATAAAGCATCGGTGCGTCGAAGCGAATGCTTCCGCGATAAAGTGTTGCCGTCCAGTTGAACACTTTGATGGCCGATGGCACGGCGACCATGAAAGACAAGAATGAAAAAACGACGTTCGCATAGGGCGACTGCCCCGAGACGAACATATGATGGCCCCAGACGAAGAAACCGATCACTGCTATGGCGACCAGTGCGTAGACCATGAAGGAGTAGCCGAACAACCGGCGGCGCGCGAAGCAGGCGATGATCTCCGATGCCACGCCCATCGCCGGCAGCACCATGATGTAAACGGCCGGGTGGCTGTAGAACCAGAACAGATGCTGGAAGAGCAGGGGATCACCGCCACGGCTTGGATCGAAGATCGGCAGATCGAACCACCGCTCCGCCATGATCAGAACCAACGTCATCGCCAGAACCGGCGTCGCCAGTACCATCACCATGCTGGTTGCATACATCGCCCACACGAACAGCGGCAGACGAAACCATGTCATGCCGGGCGCGCGCAGCATGTGTGTCGTGGCAATGAAATTCACGCCCGTGAGGACCGATGAGAATCCGACCACCAGCACACCTGCTGCGGCCGTCAGCACGCTGGTGTTGGAGAACATGGTGGAGTAGGGGGTGTAAAACGTCCAACCCGTGTCTACGCCGCCCAAAATAAGCGTAAGCACGGTGAAGGCCGCGCCGCCTACGTAAAGATACCAGGACAACAGATTGATGCGCGGGAAGGCGAGATCCTTCGCTCCGATCATCAATGGCAAAAGGAAATTGCCAAACGTAGCGGGAATTGAGGGGATCAGGAAGAACCATACCATCACGATGCCGTGGATCGTAAACATCTTGTTGTAGGTATCGTCGGAAACCAGATCGCCGGACGGCGTCAGCAGTTCAAGTCTCACCACCGAAATCGCGACGGCGCCGATGAAGAAGAAGACAGTGATGGAGAGCGCAAAAAGGATCGCGATGCGCTTGTGATCGGTGGTCAGCAACCAGGAGCGCACCGTCGCGCCATCGTGGAGATAATCGCTGGGAATCGTTGGTGAAACGGTTATGTCGCTCATGGTCCCGCGCCCTGCTGGGAAAGTGATTTGACGTAGGCGATTAAAGCGTCGACATCGGCGGGGGCGGCGAATTGGCCGTAGCTGGGCATGATGGGCGCGTAGCCGGCGACAATATCGGCGCGAGGATCCAGGATGGATTTTTTGAGATATTCGTCATCGGCCCGCACCCGGCGTCCGTCCTGCAGATTGACCATGGTTCCGAAAATTCCGGTCAGTTTCGGAGCACGCACCTGGGATTGGGGTGCGTGGCAGGCTCCGCACCCGAATTTGTCGTAGAGGGCTTCACCTTGCCGTATCAGCGTGTCGCCGTGTGGTTGGCGCGCCAACCAGGCGGAATAGTCCTTGGCTGACATCACCACGACGTCGCCGGTCATATGCGAATGCTGGGTACCGCAATATTCCGCGCAGAACAGATGGAAGGTTCCGGTCTCGGTTGGCGTAAATATAAGCTCCGCGCTTCTCACCGGCAGCACGTCCTGCTTCAGCCGGAATGCTGGGACGTAAAAGCTATGAATAACGTCCTGTGACGTCATCACGAGGCGGATCTGGGTATTGACGGGGATATGCAACGCATTGATTTCACGGGCGCCGTTGGGATGTTGCGTTTTCCACATCCATTGTTTGGCGACGACGTGAATCTCAAGTTGCCCCGGGGCGGATCGAGGTGGCAGGCCATTGCCACCAACAAACCACCAAAAGATGAAGATCGCCACGAAGGTGGTAGCAACGGTCCAGCCAATTTCAACTTCCCGGCGGAGAAGTTTTGGCAATGGCCCGCGTGGCGCCCCAGAGCCCTGACGGTATCGGATCGCGAAGACGACCAGCAGCACGAACAGGATGAGAAAGATTACGAAGGCAATGGCGAAGACGGACGCGAAGGCAATATCCACTTGGCGCGCGTTAATGCTGGCCTCAGGCAGAGAAAGGCGGAAGTTGCTCATGCGGGCCTTCTTTCTCGCCAAACCAACGCCAGCACCGCGGTTACAAGCAAGAACACAGTGAGCATTGCTGCAATCCGCAACAACATCACAATGCGCAGGCTGTAAATCCCGGTGGCCGGATCATAGGCGTAACAAAGAAGGCGCACCCGATCGTAGAGCGTGGGTTCTGGCGCCGCTGCGTCCAGCACCGCGCGCATGTCTGTCGTCGTCAGCGCAAATGGGGAAAGGACGCCGCGGACCGTCCCATCGGCCCGCAGAACATACACAACTGCCGGATGGGCAAACTGGTCGGCGGCTGCGTCGTACACATAATGAAATCCAAGAGCTGCTGTTGCGCGCTCGACCGTCGCCTTGTCAGGTAGCAACATTGAAGTGCTTTCCCAAAGTTGTTTTGGAACCTCGCGGTGCTCCATTTCGATGGCTGCGCGCGCGGAGTCCTTGGGATCGATGCCAAATGCCAGAATTCGATATTCTGTAGCTGGCAGTTGTGCCTTTTGGATCGCAGCGCCTAGGAGCTCGAGGTCGGTGCCGCATAAGGTGTTGCAAGTATAGTCGACGAAACTCAGGAAGGTCGTTCGGTTTGCTAGCAGTTCACGCAGCGTGCGGCGTCGACCGGAGATATCCCTCGCCATCAGGTTCACGTCGAGGCGCGCGCCCGGAGGCGGTTTTGCAGAAACCACCGCAAGCTGGGCGCGGGATAGCCCAGCCATGGCAGGCGTTGCCAGGAAGGCCACGAGTAGAAGAGGTGCAAGCCGTTTCATGGCTTGCCTCCAGTGGGATCGAACGCATGTTCGCCCCTGGCCGCGATGTCTTTCATTGCGTTGTCGATCGGCATCCGGCCATGTGCGCCGGCGAGATCGCGCTTCTGTCTTGCCTCGAGGGCCAGACGTTGCGCCCGCTCACCGGCAATCACTGCCGGCGCGGGAAAAGGGTGGCGCACGGTATAAGTCTGCCCAATTCGGTTTTGAAAGAGCAGCTGAAAGCCGAACGCCACCAGTACTAGGGCGCCGAGAATCACTGCCACGATGATCACGATGGCGCGCGTGCTGACTTGCGGAGATTCACCTCGTCCGATTTCACCGGCCATGGGCTTCTCCAGTGAGCGGACCGCTGCTTGAGGCCGTGAGCAGGACCAAGCCCAACGTCGCGCAGGCGAGAATGGCGGGAACAATCGTGATTGCGCCGAAGGCTGGCACCACCATCCAGCCGATGTGTAACGCGATGCCGGCGAGCACAAGGATGCCCACTGGTCTAAGTGCGGCAGGCTCGCGGCGAACATAGGGATGAAGGATTGCGAGGAAGGGCAATGCCGCACCCGCCAGGAACGCAATCAGGGCCTCGATCTGCCAGCCGCCGCCGGTCCGCACGACATACCAATGCACCTTCGCGGGAATGTTGCCGTACCAGGTGATGATGAAGGCCATATAGAAAAAGTAGACCGTGCCCAGAAGCGTGGTGAGCATGATGCCCGCCAGATCGCGATTGGGACGTCCAGACGGTTGCGGCGCGAGGATAGCGGTGAAGGCAAGTGCGGCGAACATCTGTTCGACGCCGAAGCCCAGGCCAAATCCCGCGGAGACAGAGCCCGGTTGAATGGTGAGAACCCAATCTGCGGGGACGAATGTCACGATGATGAGATGGGCGACTAGCCCGAATGCGGCGGTGAGCGTGCGGCGCCATGCCTGCGTCCACGCCAGAAAACTCCAGATTGCCAGCGCGACCAGCGTGCGTGCATCGAAGAAAAGCGGATTGAGATAAAGGTCCATCACGTCATGCGGAAGCCCCAATTCGTTCCAGCGATAGATCAGCGGCCGACACAGGATGACGGGCAGAAAGGCAATGAACAGAAGGGGAATGCTGCGCGCGGCAGGTGCGAGAACCGGCGCCAGCTCGCCGCCCCAGCGGCCGCCGCTGATGCCGTGGACGAGAAGCACCGCAAGACTGCCGATGGGTACCATTGAAACAAGCACAAAAGCGCAGAGCCAGGCGCGCGCCGCTGTTGCTCCGAATCCAGAGGTTACGAGAAAAAGCGCCAAGGCCACGAGCGATGCAATCAGCAAGCCAAGCCGCATCCTCATGGCGTGCCTCGCTTGTCTGCGAGTTGTAGCGCGCGGATATAGGCCACGATCGCCCAGCGATCTTTTGGTTCGACGCGATCAGAAAACGAATACATCACGCCGTAACCGTTGCCGATCGCGCCGACCAACTGCTTTGCCGAGGCCTGCATGATCTGCGGGTCGTCAAAAGTCTTTGGCTTGGGAAAACCACGCGCAACGACGATGCCATCGCCGGCTCCCGTCAGCCCGTGACAGGCAGCACAATAGATGTCGTAACGTTGCTGCCCGCGCTTGAGCAAGGAAAGCGACACCGCCGGCGGCGTCGCCGTCTCGCGCTCCTGCTCCAACGCGCCTTGAGCGACTGTGCCCTTGACCGGTGGTAAGGCTTCGCCCTCGGCTGGCCAACTCGAAATGCCCGGTGCTGGGCCATAGGTCTTCAGCCGGTTCTGGTTGTCCATACTCTCATCGCAGCCGGCGAGGAGGACCAACAAAAGAATGAAGCAGAGCCCTCTCATTGGCGAACCTCATGCAAAGCGCGCGGGTGAAGGTTTGCGCAAATCCATTCGGCGAGCGAGGCATGATACGGGAAGACGAGCAGGTAACGATCCTGTACAGCCCGTTCTGTGATGACCGCGTCGAACAGCGGGTGATGTGGCTTTGGCAGGCCGCACAGCCACATCCACGCAAGCAAGCCGATGATCGAGGCTGCCAGGATGTTGGTTTCGTAGGGAACAAGCAGGAATGCCGGCCAGCTGTTCAGTGGCCGGTTGCCCGAAATGACCGGATAGTCGATCACCGCGCTGTACCATTCCATGAAATAACCGGCGATGGCGCCCAAGGCGCCGGCGATGAACATGATCCAACCCACAGGCGCGCGCCCGCGCGGCATCAGGTGATCGTTGATGCCTTCGATAGGACCGGGTGTGAGCGCATCGGCGGCCGCGTGGCCCGCTTTGGATGCGGCGCGCGCAGCCTGCATCGTCTCATGTGCCGTATCGAATTCGGCAAGGAGAAATTCGCTCATCCGGCATTCTCCTCAATCCACAATTTGCGCAATTCGTGCGCGGGCAGCGCCGGTAATATGCGAACGAAGATCAAAAACAGGAACATGAAGGCGCCAAGCGAGCCGAAGAGGAGCATCCAGTCCCAGATGGTGGGCAGGAAGATGCGCCAGGCGCTGGGCAGGTAGTCGCGCGAAAGCGTCGCCCAGACGATCAGGATGCGCTCCAGCCACATGCCAACATTGATGAGAATGGAAATGATGACGACGGCAGCGATGTTGTTGCGGACGCGGGAAAACCAGAAGGCTTGCGGCACGACCACGTTGAAAAGCAGCTGGCCGTAATAAAGCGGCGCATAGGGGCCGGTGAAAAGAAACCCGATTAGGTGGCGTTCCGGCCGTTCGCCGCCATACCATGCCCACAGCCATTCCGTTGCGTAGGAAACGCCCATGATGATAGAGGCCGTCAACAGCACGCGCGCGATGACCTCGAAATGCCGCACGGTGATGAAGGGCTCGAACGAACAGCCCCAGCGCAGTGCCGCCGCGAGAACGACGACCATCGCAAAGCCGGAATAGAGCGCGCCGACGACGAAATAGGGTGGATAGATCGTGTCCGCCCAGCCGGGCTCCAGGCTCGCGGCGAAATCGAGGCTGACGATGCTGTGCACGGAGACGACCAGCGGCACTGCCAGCGCTGCCATATAGCGATAGAAGCGGTCGTGTATCTCCCAATGTCTGGCCGAGCCGCGCCAACCCAACGCGAAGGCGCCATAGATGCGCCGTGCCCACAGATTCTTTGCGCGTTCGCGCAACATGGCGAGATCGGGAACAAGGCCGACATACCAAAAGAGCGCTGAGAAGGTGATATAGGTCCCAACCGCCCAGAAATCCCACACCAGCGCGCTGCGCCACTGCGGCCAAAGCCCCTGCACATTGGGATAGGGAATGATCCAGTAAAGGTAATAGGGCCGCCCGAGATGAAAGATGGGAAAAAGGCCCGCCATCGATGCCGCAAACAACGTCATCGCCTCGGCGAAACGGTTGAGCGAGGCGCGCCATTTCTGGCGTGTGAGAAGGAGCAGGGCGGAGATTAAGGTGCCGGCATGGCCGATCCCGAGCCACCACACATAATTGGCGATCGGGAAACCCCAGACGATCGTGGTGTTGTTGCCGAAGATTCCGATGCCGTGCCCGAACAGCCACGTCACGGTCACAATCATCATCAGGGTCAGACTTCCGGAGAACAGCAGCGACACCCACCAGCGCCAGGTGTGCGCAGGCGTGAGAATTGGCGCGCAGATGCGCGCGTTGATCTCTTCGAGGCTGTGAATGCTCCCGTCGATCCATCTTTGTTGCTGGTCTGCCTCCTCGTTCATCCGGTTTCGTCACTATTGAAAATGCGTTTGAGGTAAGTAGTGCGCGGCCTGGTGTTCAACTCCTCCAGCAGCACATAGTGTGCGGGTGCCTGCCGCAGCTTCGACACGTCCGATTGGTCGTCGTTGAGATTGCCGAAATGGATGGCCTGGGTGGGACACGCCGCCTGGCAAGCGGTGACCATCTCGCCTTCCTTGATCGTGCGGTTTTCTTTCTCGGCGGTTTTGCGCGCGCGGCTGATGCGCTGCAGACAATAGTTGCACTTCTCCATGACGCCGCGGCCTCTCGCGGAAACGTCGGGATTGTGCTGGGCCTTCAGGGCAGGGCCTTCATCGGCGTAGGCCTGATCGCCTGCATAATCGAACCAGTTGAATTCGGCGGACCTTGTAGGGGCAATTTGCTTCGCAAAACCGCGTTCCGATGCAGCGGTTATAGACCTGCACGTTCAGGCCTTCGTGGTCATGGACCGAAGCTTCGACCGGACACACCGGCTCGCAAGGGGCATATTCGCAATGCATGCAGGGTACGGGCTGGAAGCCTTGCTTTGTCGTGTCTTGGTGCGTGCTGCTGTAGGAATCCACACGAAGCCAATGCATGTCCCGGCCCTGGCTTATTTCCGCCGGGCCTACGACTGGAACATTGTTCTCTGCCTGGCAGGCGATGACGCACGCGTTGCATCCGATGCAGGCGTCGGTGTCGACCACCATTGCCCATGCGTAGTCGCCCCGGTCGGGAACAGGCAGCAGGCTTGGGGGTGGCGGCCCGGCACTTTTCGCATGTGCCAGCTGAGACGGCGTCGTGATTTTGAACAGCTCTTCCGTGCGGCCGTTCAGGCGCGTATGGGCCTGCGTCGAGCGAAATCGCACATTGATCGCGCTTTTGCGCAATGACGCGCTGTCCATCACGCGTGCGAAGGGATGTCTGCTGAGTCCATAGACCCGCGCACCGATGTCATTGCCGATCCGGCCGGCGTTCGATCGTCCCTTGCCCCATGTTATACCCAGTACACCTTTGGCCTGCCCGGGCATGAGAATGGCTGGCGCCCTGATCGTATGGCCTGCGCTCTCGACTTCGACGGTGTCTTCTTGCTCGATGCCCAGGACACGGGCATCGTCAGGATCGATTTGCACCGCGTTCCCCCAGACCTGGCGCAGAAAGGGTGTGCTGCATTCCTGAAGCCATGCGCTGTTCGCGTAACGGCCGTCCCACACAGATGAATTGGGCGAGACTGAAAGCGTAAATCCGCGTCCGGCCGGGGCGTAAGGCAGATCGGTGAGGTGTTTGGGAGAAAGGGCGAGCGGCGCTGACGCCGTCTGCGGCACCATTCCGGCGTTGAGCGCTCCGCGCCAGGCGGATTTGAATTCACCGCTTAGCCGCCCGCGCCAATAGTTTCGTGTGAAATCGTAGGTCTGTGCTATGGGCTCACTGGCGAGCCGCGCCAGATATTCGTCGCGCGTTCTGGTGCTGTAGAGGCGTTGGATCAGTGGCTGCACAAGAGACACGGTGCCATCCAGCGCGGATGTGTCGCCCCAGCTTTCAAGCGGATGGCTGAGCGGCAAATGCCATTGGCATCTTGCTGCCGTCTCGTCGCGATAAAGGCCCAGGTGCGCGCTGAATGGTGCGGCGGCGATGGCCTCGGCAAACCTCAGTGAGTCCGGCGCATCATAGACCGGGTTGGCGTCGGCGATGACAAGCGCGCTTATCCGGCGTGCGTGCAAATCGGCGGCTAAGCTTTCAAGTTCGAAGGCATGGTCGTTCTCTACTGGATCCTGCGACGGCAGATAGTTGATTGGCGCTGCCAACTGCGCGTTGATCCAATGGCAGAGAGCGTGAACCTCTGCTGGCTGCGACTCCCCGGCCAGCACAAATGCTTTGCCGCGCGCTGTCTTCAGTTCGGTGCTTACGCGGTGCGCGAAATCCGCCGCGTCATCGGATAGTCGCGCCTCGCCCAAGCTGGCGCCCATTTGGTTGGCCACGGTCCGCACGACTTCGCAGATCGCATTAGGGGCAAGCGCGATACGGAAATCCGCCGATGCCCCTGTCAGCGTCCAAATCGCCTCGGCGACGTGAATACGTTGCCGCTTGACGTCCTTGCGCCGGGAGCTGAAGGCACGCGCGATGCGCAATTCGTCCGGCCCGTGGCCCAAAGGATCGGCATCGAGCGAAAGAATGACGTCGGCATCGGCCCAGCGGGGAAGTGCCTCGACGACGCGCCCGAATGCAAGTCTTGCTCCCGCGCGGGCGGCGTCGTCATGCACGGGCTCGTATCGGTACCATCGCAATTCCGGAAAACGGGATCTGAGAGCTGCAATGCGTGCAAGAGTGGTGGGCGAGACGACACGTCCGGTGACAAGAGCCAGGCCATTACCCGGCGCTTGTGCCGCGCGCGTCCAGTCGAGCAAAAAACCGTCCCATGTCGCGATGCTGCCTTCGCGGCGGATCACCGTCGAGCGATCGGGATCGTAAAGAGACATCACCTCGGCTTCGGCGAAAATATCCGTGGCCCCGAGGCTGAAGGGGTGCCGAGGATTACCTTCGATCTTGATCGGCCGGCCGTCGACCGTGATGCCGAGAAAACCGCGGCCGTAGCCGCCAAGCGTAAGTGCCGTGGCGTAGCGCATGGGTTCGCCCGCCACCAACCCTTCCGGCATGTCGGCATAAGGAATGATTTCGTCTTCGGGACGGCTGCAGCGCGCCATTGTTGCGGATATCGCCGCCGCAAGCGTCTTGAGCGCCAGGCGCCGGTCGATTTCCACGGTATTCAGCGATGGCATGTCGAGCAGTCCGTCAGGTGGTTGGTGTGGATCAGGTATTGCGCGATGAGCTTTTTTTCTTCTTCGATCTGGTTGGCGGTTGGGTGCCAGTACATGTCGAAGACTTCATCCTTCGGCCGGATATATCGTTCGGGATGGCGGTGGCAGTTCAGGCACCAGCCCATGGTCAGCGGCTGTTGCTGCCGCATGAGCGCCATTCGCTGCACCGGTCCATGGCATACGGAGCAGCCAATCCCTTTGGCGACATGGATGCTGTGATCGAAGAAGACATAATCGGGCACCCGGTTCACGCGCTGCCAGTGCAGCGGCTTGCCGGATGCCAAGCTTTGGCGAACAGGCTCGAGCATGCGGGCGTTCGTCCATATCTGCGAATGGCAGGTCATGCAGATATGCGTGGAGGGAATGCCGGCGAAGGCTGCTTTTTCCACGCCGGTGTGACACATGCGGCAATCAAGGCCGAGATCACCAACATGGTGCGCATGGCTGAAGGGCACCGGCTGGCCGCGGGTCAGCGCTTGATCGGTGGCATAGGGCGAATTCCAGATGAAATAAGTAAGACCCATGGCAATGGTTGGAACAGCAAAGATCGCCACGACGATAACAACGGCGATACTGTTGGCGCCCGGGCGAAACAATTGGGCCATGCCTGCCCCCGGCAACGGCTGGTGCTAGAGGGAAATGCCGCTATTGGGGATAGGTTCCGGGCGGAGCGGCTGTTTAACTGGTATGTGCGCGCGAGCGCCGCGGCCCTTTGAATAACAAACCCAAGAGCTCCCCTATTTGGCGCAACCCAAGTCGGGCAGGCTCTGCGTGCGGAAGACTTTTGGCGCGCCGCCCCAATTCGCGTAGTTCCCAGCTCACCATGTTTAGATCCTGGGAGGTCGCCGAATTGTTGGGAACAGTCCGCACCGGCCTAACCACCGCCCTCAAGCCGTTGGAGCGGCATGGCTTGGTCAAAGACGGCCGGATTGGCGCCATCGCCATCGCCGCCTTCAGCCTTTTGGGCAGTGTCTGCCTATGAGGAGGAGAATGGCTTGATGATGTTCAAGTCTGGCGCCATTGTGATGCATATCGCAAACGCTTCCGACGTGCTGATGCTGTCTGATCCCGATGGCAGAGCGCGTACGAAGATGTGGATGTTCGCGGCGCTGAAAACGGTTGAGTCACCGATCATGTTTCTCAATGAGATCGACAGGCAGAGAGCAAGCGATGCAGGCCGTACCACCGTTACGCTGGTGGCCCAACATGGCCTGTAGGCTTGGCGCGAGCTTCGTCATGAGCGCAGCATGAACAGCTATGTGTATGTCCTGGTCAACGACGGTGGCAACGACCGCAAAACCTATGTTGGCTGGACAACCGATCTGGACCGACGCCTTCGGCAGCACAACGCGGGAAGAGGCGCCAAATCGACGCGCGGCAGAACTTGGGGCCTTCTTTATGCCGAGAAATATAGCACGCGCAATGAAGCTATGAAGCGCGAGTGGACCCTCAAGCGGGACAAAGCATTTCGCACGATGCTGCGGCTGGCGTGATGAATTTGCGACCTCGGGCCGTCTCAAGAGCCGGGTTGTAACCCGCTGCGGTACTGATTGTGGAAAGTGCGTTGGCGAACTTTGCTCAGCACGGAATTTGTGCAAGCGACCTTTAGGCGCCGAACATGCCATCCAATATCCATTTCGCTCAAACGAAACGCGGGATAGGCCCGTTTTGCGGCGTGGTGCGTCCGTGTAAATCGAGAACGATCTCGTCGATATAACACCAGGCCCAGCCCTCGGGCGGATCGTAGCCCTCTATGATGGGATGTTTCGTCTTATGAAAGTGCTTGGTCGCGTGACGGTGAGGCGAGCTATCGCAGCACCCGACATGGCCGCAGGTCCGGCACAGGCGCAAATGCACCCAGGGCGAGCCGATCTTCAAACATTCCTCGCATCCCAGAGCGCTAGGCGTCACATCGCGAATACCGGACACATGATTGCAATTGTTTGTCATCACGCTCTCCTGACGCCGGCGATCTCGGCCGCTTTTTCGCTGACATGGGCGAGATAGGCATGTAACGTCGCGACCACCTGCGCTCCTTCGCCGACGGAAGCCGCCACACGCTTGACAGACCCCGCGCGCACGTCGCCGATCGCGAAGATCCCTTCGCGATTGGTTTCGAGCGGGCGCAGCGAATGACTGGCCTGCGTCAGCACAAAGCCCTTTTCGTCGAGCGTTATTTCCGATGTCGAAAGCCAATCCGTATTTGGTTCGGCCCCGATGAACAGAAACAGATGTCGTATCTCCCGCCGCGTCTCCTCGCCGGAACGGCGGTTGCGCCAGCGGACCGCGTTCAGCATTCCGTTCTGTCCTTCAAGTGCGCTGACTTCGGATTGCGTCAGAAGTTCAATATTCGGCTGGGCTTTGATGCGTTCCACCAAATAGCTCGACATGGTCGCACCAAGGTCGGAACCACGCACCAACATCCAGACTTTCGCAACTTGGCTGGCCAGATAAACCGCCGCCTGTCCGGCCGAATTGCCCGCACCCACCAACGCGACGTCTTGCCCCGAACAAAGCCGTGCCTCCAGCGGCGACGCCCAGTAATGAACGGATGATCCTTCGAAATCTCCGAGGTTCGACACATCGAGCTGGCGATATTTCGCGCCGCTTGCGATCACGACCGCGCGCGTGTTGACCACCTCACCGTTGGCAAGATCGAGCGCAAAGCCAGCGCCGTCCTTGGTTCGCAGCCGCGTCACTTCATCGGGAATTGCCATTTCAACGCCGAATTTCTGCGCCTGATTATAGGCGCGCGCCATCAGCGCCATACCGGTGATTCCGGTGGGAAAGCCCAGATAGTTCTCAATCCGCGCGGAGGCGCCTGCCTGTCCGCCGAACGCGCGGCAATCGAGCACAATCGTGGAAAGTCCCTCTGACGCCGCATAGACCGCTGCTGCAAGTCCCGCAGGCCCCGCACCGATGATGGCGACATCGAAAACTCTGCTCGAATCAATTGCACTAACAAGACCTATGCAGCGGGCAAGCTCGTTCTCTTTGGGGTTGCGCAACAACTGCCCGTTCGGACACAAAACGATCGGCAATTCCTGCGGCGTGATGTGAAACCGTTCGACCAGTGTGCGTGCGCATGAGTCCGTTTCCGGATCGAGCCGCTGATGGGGGTGGCCGTTGCGCGCCAGAAAGCCTTCAAGTCTCAGAACATCGCCGCTATCCGCCCGTCCGATGATGACAGGGCCGCCGCTGCCCGTTTCCAACAATCCTACACGGCGCAGTATAAGGGCGCGCATAATGCGTTCGCCCAGGTCGGCATTTTCCACCAGCAGATCCCGCAACCGGCGCGAAGCAATCACCAGCGCTTCGACAGGCTCCAGCGCGTAAGCATCCACCAACGATGGGCGGTTGGACAGCTGCGCGAGTTCACCCATGAAATGGCCCGGTCCATGGGTCGTGATATGCAGGCGGCGGCCGCCTTGATCGTGCTGGGTAACCTCGACACTGCCGGAATAAAACACGAAAAGTCCTGGCGCGATTTCGCCTGTTGCCACGATGCGCTCGCCGGCCGCATAAGATTTCCGTTCGCCAAACCGCTCAAGGAGTGCGATCTCTTTAGGTTCCAATGTGGGAAACATCTGCGCACGCCGCAGTTCCATGATGGGTTGCAACGGTTGAGCCATGAATGCCTCGATAAAGCCGTGCGCGATCGCTCGGCCGAAGGACTCTAGCAACAGTCGTGGCGCCGCGTTAGATTTTTCTTTGATACGCCTAGAACTGCTCCGACCAGGGTCGTAGGTCAAGCTCGAGAGTCCAGGCGCTGCGATGCTGGTTATGAAGGATCCAGTACGCGTCGGCGATCGCCTCGATGTTCAGCATCCCATCCGGCCCGCGCTGTTCGTGCAACTGTGGCAGGCGCGACAAAAGCCGGTCGCCCTCAATTCCTCCGTCGATCACAACATGACCGACGTGAATGTTCTGAGGCCCATATTCGCGGGCGATGCTTTGAGCAAGCGCGCGAAGTGCGGCCTTGGCAGCAGCGAAAGGTGAGAAATTCGCTTTGCCGCGCAAGCTGCCCGACGCGCCCGTGAACAGCAGCGAACCGCCGCCATGGCGCAAAAGGGCAGGCAGCGCTGCCTGCCCAAGCAGAAAGGCGCCCAACGTATGTTCTCGCCAATGCTGTTCGAACAGCTCTTCGGTTACTTTCAGAAACGGCGCGGGCTGATTGCCGCCCGCATTGTGAACCGCAACCGCCAGTGGCGCGAGCTTTTCAGCCGCTTCAACAAACCGCGTCGCATCAGCTGCTTTCGAGGCATCTCCGACGATGGCCGCGGCGTTTGCGCCACCATCCTGCAATTCCTTGACGACGGTTTCGATCTTTGCCGCGTTACGGCCCGCTACCACGACTGGATATCCCCCTGTCGCGAAGCGCCGTGCAATGGCGGCTCCCAAACCTCGTGACGCGCCGACGCCGACGATCAAAACGCTTCCCTTGCGCGCTTGCGACAGAGGTGTACTGGAACTTCTTGCTTGGGCCATTTCGTTGTCCGCTTGGCTTTGAGCTTTGCTTTATGCCGGCTTGGGTGGCCGCGCAAAGGCAGCCCATTTCAAGACCGCCGCCCCGCTGTGGGTGATATGATAGTTATCATATTACGGCTTACAAGAACTGGGCGCAATCTTTGACCCAGCATGACGCATTGGGTTCGCGAATAGCTTATTTGCCTGATGGCGAACGTACTACAAATTCGGCTGTTGTGCTTGAGCCGTCTACGAAGTTCAGTGTGACAGGAACTTTGTTGCCAACTTTGATGGCCGGAGTGGGATCCATGCACATCAGGTGATAGCCGCCAGGCGCGAATTTCACTGTTCCCCCGGCGGGCACATCGACACGATCGACGTCTTCCATATGCGCCATGCCGGCCATGCTGTCGGATTTGTGCAGCATCAGCATCCCGCAAGCCGGCGAATTGGCGCCGGTCAGCGACAGGGTGTTGCTGCTGCCATTGTGCAGCGTGAAATAGCCCCCAGCAGGCAAATGGGCCGGTAACGCGCGAATCCAAGCATCGCTCACCTTTACTTCGCTCGCGTCTGCAATGGCAGCGGAAACCGCGAGGGCGAGTGCTGCCAGCGCCGCAAGATGTAGGAAATTGAAATCTACTCTACGCATTGCCGAGCCCGCCCATCGTGCAAATCATAAGCGGCGAGTTGGCCGCGACTGCATTCAGCTTCCACCGCGCGGGCGTTGGGATGGGCAACATCATCGCGGCAAGCGCGACGTAAACGCCGGCGAAATCAAGGTTGCGTATCATGGCGCAAGAACCTCCGCTTCGTCGCCCCAAAGTGTCAAGCGCCAGAGTGCCGCACGAATCGGTTACGGATTGTCCGGCAGAGGCCGGATGGCAATTGACCGCACCGTCAAAACTCCAAACCCCGAAAAATCCGGGTGGACGTCGACGCTTTGTGCGCGTTTGGTCAGCGTCAACGGAATTGCAACGCGCGCATCTGTGCGCCGCGTCGATGGAAGAATGCCGTGGGCGATAACGCGGACACCTTCTGCTTTTCGCGCGCTGATATCCCAGCCCTGAGTGCCCATGCTGGGGCCGTATTGGATAATGATTTGGTACCTGCCTGCTGCCAACCCTGCGGCCGGCCCCAATGTTAGCGCGCCGGCGGGCGTATAGCCCTGTGTTGCGATGCAGACTTTGCCGTCCTTCTTTCCGATGTCGAGGGGCAGGGTGGCGGCGGGAAGGCCACCATGCTCCAGCTGGGCGCGCGAAAATCTCGCCGGCAATCCGATACGGTTCCAGACTTTGAACTCACCGATCCACAGATCGCCGCTCGAAAGCGCGACATGGGCGTCTCTGATCGGTATTGCGCGGTCGACATGTGGCGCCAAGAGAGCCTGAGCTTGGGCGAGGGAATGAATTCTGCTGTTGATGACAAAGACGTTATCGCCTTCCAGGGCGTCCTGCGGCGCGATTGGAAAATCTTCTCCCCGCAGCCACCAACTTCGTTCGGTAAAGCTGGCGACAGTGGACGTCAGCACGCGGAAAAAGAGTGGATCGTTTCGATCCAGCCAGATTCGAGGAAGGTTCTTGCCGGCCATTTCATCGACGGCCATGACAGTTTTGTAGATATCCTCTGTAGGCTCGAATTTCCATTGGAGAAAGAGTGCAGGCAAAGCCACAGCGCAAAGCAGCGCGGTCTTCAACGTGACGTTTGTGACGAGATAGGCCATGATCAGCAACAATGCGAAGGCCAACCCGGTCACCCATGTTGGAAGATGCGGTAACGCCGGAATGTCTGCACCGCCGTAATGCAGTCGAACAACGAGGCTGGCCACAAGGAAGCTGACGATTATAAACGTGGCTGTGACGGATAATTCTCTGCCGCGCGCCAGAAGGCATCCCAGCGTCATGTAACAGAAGAAGAGAAAGAAGGACGCGTAAAGACCCTGTCGTGACAGGAAATAGGTCAACTTCTCGTCATCTAGAAAATAGAGAAATACGTAAAGCGCAAACACCGACAAAAAGCAGAACATCTCGAAAGGCTTTAGCCGGATCACGCGTAGCGCGCTCAGCGTCAGAGCAAACGTACTGGCGATCCAAACAGCCAGATGCACGCCAAGCCAGTTGCCATAACCGAAAAGCAGCAGGGGCGATTGCCAGGGTAGCATCCGCCCCAGTTCTTTTTCACCCACCGAAAATTGCTGGAACACGAAGAAGAATTTTGCGTCCCAAATCCAGACATTCAGGGCGCCGTAGATGAGTTGGCACGTGGCCACTCCTGCGAGCAGGCTTGCCACAAGCGCTAGGATTTCGCGCGCCCCAAGCCTGTGCGGGCGAAGGCAAAGCCAAGCATAGCCAGCGACGACAGGGGCTAGAATCGCTGAACCGATATGCACGAAGACCATAGACGTGCTGCAGAATGCAGCAACCGCTACCAAGCCCGCCTTGCGATGTTCGGCATTGCCAGCCGCGGTAAGAGCGGCAAAGGCCAGAGCCTGATAGGCAAGAACACCATTGTCCACATAGTTCCAGCCGGCCGTGCGCACGAAGAATATATCGGTCGCAAGCAGCGTCGCGGCCAAAATGGCGGCGCGCTCGGCAACATGCGCTCGCAATGTATAGAACAATGACCCGATAATTGTTGCATAAATGAGATAGGCGAATACCAGCCTCGCCCATGTCAGCGAGAACAAATGAAAGATGATGTAACCTGGAATTATGTAAGGTAGCCGCGTCTGGTAATAATTGTTTGCGTAATTTGCCTCGACGCTGACATACTGACCCAGTTTCAGGAAATGTCCGAAATAAAACCACGTGTCGATATCTGCCTGCCGATTGCTTACGACGCTGGGGTCGGCCATCCAGATGGCAACTGGCAGCAATGCAAGAAAAAGAATTCCGCCGCGCTTGCCAAGATAAGCACGGATGTCGTTGGGGTGGGGTGGGTTCATTCTTAGTCAGGCCGTCCTTGCGTGATGATATCACCGTGATCCAAAACGATTTCCATCACGACCTGCGTATAGGGAATGCGCAAAAGATCGTGATGCACCTGTGCGCGGACAGCTCCTAGTCCTGATACGATGCGCAAATAGTCCTCTTCCTTGCGCACATATTCTCCCCGGTCGTTGTCGATCAGTAGCTTGGCGATCGCGTGTTGTTCGGGCACATAACAGGGATCAATCGTGAAAAAACGTCCACCCGGCCTGACCACGCGACGAACAAGCGCCACCACGTGGGCTGCGACGTCGTCGGGGACATGGTGCAGCATTCCGAACGCTATGGCTCGGTCGAACGTGCCCAGCATGTCAGCATTGGCTGCCGAAACGTCGGTGCAGACGAATTTGCCCCGATTGCCATAGTCCTTCTGCGCCCTGGCAATATAGGCAGCGCTCAGATCGATGCCGACATAGTCGATGTCGGCCGGCAGAAACGGCACGATCGCCCCGACACCGCAGCCGATATCCAGAATGCGGTCGCCTTTTTTCGGTCGCACGATCTGGGAAATGATCCGACGATGAGCCTGCGGCGAACCGACAAGGCTTTGATAGCCATCGAACAGGACGGGAAAGTTGAGCGCTTTCTTGGCAAGAGCGAGTATCATGCTGCCGCTCATGCCGCGTTGCGTGTCACGAGATAAAGGCCTGCCAGGATGAGTACAACGCCCAGCGCCGCCGAGCGCGACGGGATTTCTCCCAGGCCGAAGACGCCGGCGGCATAAACAATCACGAAACTCAGGACGGTAAACGGATAGACGCTGGTCAGGTTTTGCCGCGAAAGTCCGTAGATCCAGAAGATCGCGCCCAACCCATAAAGCGCCAATCCCAGAATGATCTGACCGTTGACGAAGGCAAGCAGTTCGGTGCGCCCGGTGGCCCCAAGCTTCAGCAGTACCGTCCCCATGGACGCGCACAAAGAACCGAGAACGAGAATGGCGACGATGAAGGGCGGCATTGGTTTTCCGTGCTCAATTGTTTGCGGTCGGTGGGTCGACCTGGCTCTGATGGATGGATTTGATGATGAAGAGCGGCCGCTGCTTGGTCTGCATGTAAGTGCGACCGAGATATTCTCCCATGATGGCCAGGCAGAACATCTGCATCGCGCCAAAGGTCAACATGATGATCAAGATGCTGGTCCAGCCAGGTGCTGCCTTCATCGTCAGCCACGACCAGATCGCGAACACGCCCACCAGAAACGCGATCAGCACCGAGAACAGACCGAGATAAAGGCTCAGCCGCAACGGTGCTACCGAAAATCCGGTGATCGCATCCATTGCGAACCCTATCATTTTGCGCAGGGAGTAGTTGGTTGTCCCCGCAAACCGAGGATCGCGGCGATAGGGCACTGCCTTCTGCCGGAAACCGATCCACGCAATCATGCCGCGCACGAAGCGGTGCTGTTCGGGCATGTTCAGAAGAACGTCCAGTACTTGTCGCGTCATTAGTCGGAAATCGCCGGTGTCGGCAGGGATCGGCGCGTCAGTCAGCCGCTGAAGCAGCCGGTAAAAGGCACTCGCGCTGGTTTTCTTAAACCAGGTTTCGCCGTCGCGCTGGATGCGTTGGCCATAAGCTACGTCTTCGCCCGCATCGAGTGCTGCCATCATCTCCGCCAACAGTTCCGGCGGATCCTGCAGATCGGCGTCGATGATGAAGATGCGTCCGCCCCGGGCGAGAAAAAGTCCGGCGGTAATCGCCAGCTGATGGCCGTGATTGCGCGCAAGATTGATGCCCACGATCTGCGGACAGCCATGGGAAAGCCGGAGCAGTTCCGCCCATGTCCCGTCTGACGATCCATCATTGACGAGAACGATCTCGTAATTCTCGCCCACTGCCGCCGCACAGGCAGCCGAAAGTCGCCCCACTAGCTCGGCCAGCCCGGCCTCTTCGTTGTAGCAGGGCACGACGACCGATAACGCCTTGGACACCGCTGGCCGCAGCATCGCTTGCGCGGCTGCAAGAGCCAGATTGTTCGAATGCAAAGCGGTCTGATCTTGAATCACGAGGTCTGCACCATGCCCATGGCCGGGCTATAAAAAAGGGCCTTCACACCGCCGAAGCGTCCGGGCCCTACGCACCAAAGAGAAATACACAATTTCGGCCCTCCAGCGAAACACTCTGCCGGACTTTTTCAGTTTTGCGCACCCAAATCGGCGCACTGGCCGTGTCTCAATAGGTACGGTCCTATGCTCTTGGCCCCGCGGGGGCGGGAAGCTCCGGGGACCGGTCGCCCCTGGAATTGAATCGCGGAGAGAACCAAGCGCCTGGCTCGTGGGCACAGGCATGGGTCTTTCTGAAGCCAAGCCTGGCTTTTGCGCGAGATGCTTTTGCTGGAGCCCCTGTTGGTGCCAGAGTAGCAGAGGGAGATAAAGAGAGTTAGCCCTTGATCTGTGGCGCACGCCCATAGACGTCTTCGAGCCGGATGATGTCGTCCTCGCCGAGATAGCTGCCCGATTGCACTTCTATCAGCCGCAGCGGTTCGGTATCGATGTTTTCCAGCCGATGTGTTGAGCCCAGCGGAATGAATGTGGATTGGTTTTCCTTGAGCGCAAACACCTTGTCATCGCATGTCACCTGCGCTGTGCCTTGCACGACGATCCAATGTTCCGCGCGTTTGGCGTGCTTTTGCAGCGATAGCCGCCCGCCCGGCTTGACCATGATGTGCTTCACCTGGAAGCGGTCGCCTTTGTCGACGGTCTGATAACTGCCCCACGGGCGATAAACGACGGCGTGCATGTCGGATTCATCGCGGCCGTTTGCCTTGAGCCGTTCGACGATCAGCTTTACGTCCTGCGAACTGGCTTTGCCGGCCACAAGTACAGCGTCGTCGGTGACCACCACGGCCAGGTCTCGCGCGCCCACGATCGCGGCAAGTCCATGTTCTGCGCGCACGAAGCAGCCGGTGGAATTCTCTGCAATCACATCGCCAATCAGCACGTTGCCATCGCCGTCCTGCGCCGACACGTCCCAAAGCGCGGCCCACGACCCCACGTCACTCCATCCGATCTCGCACGGCACCACGGCGGCGCGAGAGGTTTTTTCCATCACCGCATAGTCGATGGAAATGTTTGGTGCGTTCGCGAATTCGTCTGCATCGAGTCGCACGAAATCCAGATCGCGCTGCGAAGCAGCCAATGCGGCCTTGGCCGCCGAAAGAACGTCGGGCGCGAGCTTTGCCAGTTCTTCGAGGAAGATGTCTGCGCGAAACGCGAACATGCCGCTGTTCCAGCAATAGTCGCCAGAGGCGATATAGCGGGCGGCCTTTTCCGTATCGGGCTTTTCGACGAAAGCCTCCACGTCGAAGGCGCCGTTGTTGTGCTGCACGCCGCCACACTTGATATACCCGTATCCAGTTTCGGGCCGGCAGGCCGTGATGCCAAAGGTAACGAGGAATCCAGCCTTCGCTGCTGTTGTGGCGGTTGCGACCGCACGATGAAACGCCGCCACGTCGTTGACGAAATGATCCGAGGGTAGAAGGAGCACCACGCCTTGCGGATTGTGCTCTGCCGTGATGAGCGCGGCCACCGCTGCGGCGGGCGCGGTGTTGCGCGCTACCGGTTCCAGAACGATAGAGCCGGCCCGTACGCCGATTTCCTGCATCTGTTCGGCCACCAAGAAGCGATGTCCGTCATTGCACAGAAGTGTAGGAGGTGCCGCTCCCTGCATCTGTGATCGCAGGACCGTTTCTTGAATCATCGTGTATTTTCCGCGCAGCGCCAAAAGCTGCTTCGGCAAGGCCGCGCGGGACAAGGGCCAAAGTCTTGTGCCAGATCCGCCCGAAAGAATGACTGGATATATAGAGTGTTGCATTCGTTAACGGTCGCTTTGTGCTGGAGAGATATAAGCATTCATTGTGAAGGTATGGGTCAAGGCCCGGAAGTGGTCAACGCCCTGGCCTTGCCCCGATGGGGTGGTGGCGCTATCTGGAAGGCGCGGGCCCTACGAACAGGGTAGAATGCTGCCAGAACCATCGTCATCGCGTAAAAAAGCGAGCAAGCCGCGTGGCCTGCTCTCGCTGTTCAGCCGTTCGTCGGCACTAGCACCCATGGGCGAAGCGCATAAAATCTACGCGGTCGGCGACGTACATGGACGTGCTGATCTTCTTGATCAGTTGCTCGACAAGATCGCGCGCGATGCCGCCGCCGCGACTGGAACACGCAGCCTCGTCTTCGTCGGCGATTACATTGATCGCGGGCCTGATTCGCGCGGCGTCATCGAACGGTTGTTGCACCCGATGGCCGGGTTCGAGACGCATTATCTGCGGGGCAACCACGATCAGGCGCTACTCGATTTCCTTGTCGATCCTTCGACCTATCGCGTCTGGAGGCGGTTCGGCGCCGCGGAAACGCTCTTAAGTTACGAAGTCGAACCGCCGGATAACGACGCAGCAGCTTTCGTTTTCGCAAGTAACGACCTTGCCGAAAAACTGCCCGAAGCGCATCGATATTTCTTTCAAGAACTCAGGTCTTTCGTGCAAATCGGCGGCTATCATTTCGTCCATGCGGGCGCGCGTCCAGGCGTGTCGCTCGAAGAACAGACTCTCGAAGACATGATGTGGATTCGCGAGGATTTCCTGAATTCCGACGAGGACTTCGGAAAAGTGATCGTTCACGGCCATACGCCAGGCGACCGTCCGGTCTGCCGCGCCAATCGCATCGGCATCGACACTGGCGCCTACGCCACCAACTGCCTGACCGCGGTTGTATTGGATGGGGTGGGCGCGCGTTTCCTCTCTACGTGAGCGGTTTTGCCCAAATACGCGCCATCCTCAGTGTCTATATGGACATCGGATTATCGCAGAGGGATCCTGAATTCTCAGAAGAGCTGGCCGTTGCGCAGATGCTAGCTGACCGCACAGCGTGAGCAAAAGGAACCTGTCGAACCTAGAGGTCCTTGCGCACACTCTTCACATAAAAGGGTCTGCGCTCTGATTTACACCCCCGTCTGGTAAACAAAGGGGCGCATATGCCCCGCGGGAACTGTAAACCCGTCCTAATTTGGCCGCTTCTCGGGGAGGCTGTGTCCTATATTGAAACTTTGCTTTCTCCGTCTCCAAAACGTCACGCGACGCACTCATTCTGTCCGGACGCGTCAAAGGCAAGCCCAGATATAGGTAGATTGCATGGCGTTCATACCATGTATCGGATTGTCTACCATGTCGGTTCCCGCGGGACTGGGCGATAGGGACGCTTGGCCACTGTATCAAGTGTTAACAAGCCCACGGTATCAAGTGGTTGCGATTAACCCCAACCCCCCGCGTCGCTTGCGATTTCGCCCCCGCTCGCCTTATGGTCCGCCGGACAGCGTGCGGGACTTATCCCAGTCATAGTAGGGCGTCAGTGTTCAGGGGCGGTAAGCGTTCTTTTGCCAAAGCTCGGAAACCTGGCGAGGTGTTGATCGATGCAGAGTTGGAAGGTTCAGCTGTTCAGCTTTTTGAGCAGCACATGGCAGTATCGGTGGTATGGTGTAGCAGCCGCTTGGATCCTCTGCATTGCAGGATGGATCGGTGTTGGCGTCATTCCTGACCAGTATCAGTCCGAAGCGAAGGTCTACATCGATACGGACACGCTGCTGCGGCCGTTGCTGAAGGGTCTTGCGGTAAGCAACGACGCTGATCAGCAGGTTTCGGTCATGCTGCGCACGTTGATAACGCGTCCAAACATTGAACAGGTCGTCCGCCTTACAGATCCACGGGTAGCCTCGCTGTCTGCGCGCGATCTGCAGGACAAGATTACCGCCATCCAGCAGAATGTTTCGCTGCGTTCCCTAGGTGCCAAGAACCTATTCGGCGTCTCCTACACCAGCCGCGACCCAGCCTATGCGCAGGCCGTGACGCAGTCGCTAGTTTCGATCCTGGTTGATTTCAACGTGGGCGATCAGCGCCGTGACGTCGAGGGCGTCCAGACCTTCATCAGTGAGCGCGTCGCCGAATACGAACGGCTGTTGCGTGAAACCGAAAAACGCCGTGCGGCATTCAAATCCGCCAATTTGGAATATTTCAATGGCGGCACGACGGATGCACGTCTGGATAAGGCCAAGCAGGACTTGGCCACGGCCCAGAGCGATCTGGATGCTGCCCAGACCCGCCGCAACAGTCTGACGGCCCAGCTCAGCGGGACGCCCGCCATCCTGAACGTCGCAGCCCCTGCGCCGATCATTCTCAACAGCAACGCCGGCGGCCGCGGTACGGCGCTCTCGGAGGCCGAGGCGCGTCTGGAAGATCTGCGGTCACGATTCACCGAATCCTATCCCGATGTGTTGGCGACCAAGAAACTGGTCGACCGCCTAAAGGCTGAGGCCAACAAACCCGGCGGCGCAGACGGCAACCACCAGGGCATTTCCAATCCGGTCTATGTCGCGCTGAAAGCCAAACTCTCGGATGAAGAGACCAACGTCGCGCTCGGCCAGCATCGCGTGGCCCAGGCGCAGACCGATCTCGAAAACACCAAGGGCATGATGGAGAAGGCGATCTCTGTCGAGCGGCAATATGCCGACCTTGATCGTGACTACGAGGTGCTGCACAAGCAATATGAGGAACTCCTGCAGCGTCGCGAATTTGCGCGTCTTTCGCAGGCTGTGGGCGACCAGCAGTCCTCAATGGTCTTCCGCATTGTGGACCCGCCGCAGCAACCCGATCATCCCGTCGCGCCCAATCGCATCTTGTTCAATTCGATGGTCCTTCTGGTCGGCTTGGTCGGTGGTCTGGCGGTCGCTTTCCTTCTTGGCCAGAACTCTGAACGCTTCGTCGTCAGCGATCAGCTGCGCGCGGCGTTCGACGTGCCGGTTCTGGGTATCATCACCAATGTCCGCCACGCCGCCGACGCCGAGAAGATGCGAAGAGCGGTTATGGCCATGTCGGCCGCCTTGGGTCTTTTGTTAATAGGCTATGTTGCAATTTTGCTGATGTTCCAGTCGTCCGTGGCGGCCAGTACAGGTGTAGCGCTATGACCGAGAGCTCCGAGCGCCTGAACCTGATCCAGCGCGCAGCCAAACGCTTGAGCGACCAGCCCGTGGCAGAAGCGCGCCCGGTCGTGGAATCGCCCCCGATGCCGCGCCGCGAGGCTGGCCCCGTTGCGATCGCACCCCGCCCCGAAAAGGCTGACGCCCCCGTCATGCGTGCCCATGGTTCGGCGCAGCCTGCCGCGCTTGTGAGCCAACCGGTAAGGCTGAACCTCACCCGCATCCGCCAGTCGCAGATCGTGACGCCGGACAACACCTCGTCCACCACCTACAATGAATTTCGCGCCATCAAGCGCAAGCTTCTGCCGCTGGCGCGGGGCGCCAATGGCACCGCGATGGTCAACAACCTGTTCATGGTGACAAGTGCGCTGCCTGGCGAAGGCAAGACCTTCACTGCCATGAACCTCGCCATCAGCCTTGCTGCCGAACGTAACCTGCATGTCGTGCTGATTGACGGCGATGTCGTGCGGTCTTCACTCGATGCCTATTTCGACGGCGCTAACGGCAAGGGGCTGACGGAACTGCTGAACGGCAAATGCCAGGACGTGAGCGAAGTCATGCACCGGTGTGTCGAGGTGCCCAATTTGCGCGTCATCTTCGCAGGCAAGCACGACGCGGGTTCCCCGGAATTGCTGGCGTCCAAGCGCATGGCTGACATCTGCCAGGATCTTTCGACCCGTTATTCCGACCGCATCATCATCATCGACGCGCCGCCAGTGCTCGCGGCTGCTGAACCGACGGCGTTGGCCATGCACATGAACCACCTCATCATGGTGGTTGCGGCCCAGCATCCGTCCCGTCATCACGTCGAGGAAGCGCTGACGCGCATCTCTTCGGCGCGTAACGTGATGATGCTGTTCAACAAATCACCGCAATGGCGTCACACGTCTGCGGCGTCGTACTATTACTATTATCGGAAAGACACCGACGCTGCGTCGGCCTAACCGGCGACCGGCGAAAGTTCCGCCCGAGAGGACGCAATGTACACGGAATTCTACGGCCTGACCGGCGAGCCATTTCTGCTCACGCCCGATCATCGCTTTTATTTCGACAGCACCGTTCATTCGCAGGCGATGGCGCATCTGAGCTACGGTTTGAGCCGTGGCGAAGGCTTCATCGTCATCACTGGCGAAGTCGGCGCAGGCAAGACCACGATCGTCAAGCATCTGCTGACCACCATCGACAGTGACAAGATCGTCGCCGCCCATGTGGTCACTACCCTGCTCGCCGGATCCGAACTGTTACGCATGGTCGCCGCCGCCTTCGGTATCAAGGACATCCCGACCGACAAGGCTTCAATGCTGCTGCGCCTGCAGCGCTTCTTTGAAACGCTTTATCGCGACGGTCGCCGCGCGTTGCTCGTCGTCGACGAGGCGCAGAACCTGTCTGTCGAGGCGCTCGAAGAGTTGCGCATGTTGTCCAACTTCCAGGTCGGCAACGCAGCGCCCTTTCAGAGCTTTCTGGTTGGCCAGCCACAATTCCGCGATGTGATCGCCAATCCGGACCTCGAACAGCTCCGTCAGCGCGTGATCGCGTCCTACCATCTAGGACCCATGAGCCGCGCCGAATGCGGCGAATATCTGCCGCACCGCCTCAAGCATGTCGGCTGGCAAAACGATCCTGTGTTCGAGCCAAGCGCGATGGACGCGGTCTACGACCACACTTCGGGTATCCCGCGCCAGATCAACACGCTATGCAACCGCCTTCTTCTTCTAGGCTTTCTCGACAATCTGCACCGCTTTACAGCCGAGGACGTGAACAAGGTTGCAGCCGATCTTCGCGCGGAGAATTCCGCGCGCACCGCCGTCTCACTGTCCGCGACATCCTTTGCCGATAGCGAAAATCTCGAACGCGGCGTGTCGACCGGTGATCTGGCCTTCCGGGTTAATGAGCTGGAGAAACGGCTCGCCCGCCAGGACAAGTCTCTGCGCCAGATCGCATCGGCGTTTTACGATCTTCTCGGCTTCAGCAGCGGACCCGATTCCCGTCCGCGCGGTTAGAGCCCGGACCATGGGACAGCCCACGAAATTGCCCACTAGTGCCGAGATCATCGCAGGATGGTCGTCCCGTACCCTGTCGAACGAGGGCAGGGTACGCGCCAACGCGCTTACCGTTGACGTCGAAGATTACTTCCAGGTCGAAGCCTTCGCAGGGCTCATTAAACGCGATCAGTGGGAAAGCTATGAATGCCGCGTTGAACGCAACGTCGATCGCATCCTGGAAATGTTTTCAGCTGCTGACGCGACGGCGACGTTCTTCACGCTCGGCTGGATCGCGAAAAAACATCCGGCTCTGATTCGCAAGATCGTCGGCGCGGGCCATGAGCTCGCCTCGCATGGCAGTCTGCACTACCGCGCCGCCGGCCAGTCGCCTGAAGAGTTCAGAACCGATGTAACCTCCGCCAAGGCCCTGCTCGAAGATCTGGGCGGCGTCGAGGTTAAGGGCTATCGCGCGCCGTCCTTTTCGATCACCCGCGATACGCTATGGATTCTCGAAGAACTCGAAAACGCAGGCTATCGCTACAGCTCCAGCACCTATCCGATCCATCACGACCTCTACGGCATCCCCGAAGCGCCGCGCTTTGCGTTTTGCCCCTTCAAGAACCGCGATTTCCTTGAAATCCCCGTGACGTCGGTTCGTCTGTTTAACACCAATCTGCCCTGCGGCGGCGGCGGCTATTTCCGCCTACTGCCTTATTGGATGAGCCAGTTCGGCCTCAACCGCGTGCGCAGCGACGACAACCAGCCTTGCATGTTCTATTTCCATCCGTGGGAAATCGATGCTGGACAGCCGCGCATTGCCGGCACTTCTTTCAAGGCGCGCCTGCGCCACTATACCAATCTTGGCCGCATGGAAAAGCGCCTTAGCCGCTTGCTCGCGGCCTTTCCATGGCAGCGCATCGATCGGGTCTACCCGATCCCGCAAGTGCGGAACTAGCCCGTGGATATTCTTTTCCTCAGTCATCGCATTCCGTTTCCTCCCAACAAGGGCGAGAAGATCCGCGCCCACGCCATCATTTCCCATCTCGCGGCGCGGCACACCGTCCATCTTGGCTGCTTCGTCGACGATCCTGCAGATTTCGCCTACACAGAAACGCTGCGTTCGCTCGTCAAAGGCGAGTGCCTGTTCGAACCATTGAATCCAAAACTTGTCTATCCAATGGGTCTGGCCGCGTTATTTCGCGGTGGACCTGTCACAACATCTTATTTCGGCAGCCGAGCAATGCAGGCGTGGGTTTCCCAGCTCCTGCAAAAACACGCTATCGACTGCGTGTTCGTGTTCAGTTCTGCGATGGCTCCCTTCTTGTTGCATCGGCCGGAACTCGATCCCGCCAAGGTCGTACTCGATCTGGTCGATGTCGATTCCGATAAATGGCGGCAATACGCACAAGCCTCTTCCGGCCTTACACGCTGGCTCTATAGGCGCGAGGCAGAAACTCTCCTGGAGCTGGAACGTGAAGCCGCCGCCCAGTTCAATGCCACGATCCTCGTTTCGCCCTATGAGGCGCACACTTTCGCGCGGCTGGCGCCAGAGTCCAGCGGGCGCATTCACAGCGTCGCCAATGGCGTCGATCTCGCGCATTTCTCCGCCGTCCACGATTTTGACAACCCGTTTGCGGCTGGCGAGATTTCTATCGTGATGACGGGTTCGATGGACTACCGGCCCAATGTCGATGGCGCTCTTTGGTTCGCCCAATCTGTCATGCCTCTTATCGCTGCCGAATTGCCAAATGCGCGTTTCTATATCGTCGGCGCCAAGCCCGCGCACGCGTTGACGTCTCTGTCCAGCACGCGTGTGACCGTCACGGGCCGCGTGCCCGATGTGCGTCCTTACATCGCCCACGCCGCGGTTAGTGTCGCGCCGTTGCGCCTGGCGCGCGGCGTGCAGAACAAGGTGCTGGAGGCGATGGCGATGGAAAAGCCGGTCGTGGCTACACCTGCGGCCTCGCGCGCTCTTGATGTACTGCCCGGCAAGGACCTCTGGGTCGCCGACACACCGGAAGCCTTCGCCAGCGCGGTCATCGCCGCTGCCACTGGCCCGGAGCGCCTGGCGATCGCGGAAAACGGCCGCCGCTACGCCGAACGCTGCCATGATTGGCCACGCAATCTCGCCGATCTTGATGGCTTGCTGGAAAAGTCGGCCAGCAAGGTTAACGCGGCAGCGTCTTTGCATGATGCCGCAAAAGCAGGTCAATCTCAAACAGCCATGCTGGCAGGAACACCCTGATGCACGCCGATGTCATATCCATGGACGTAGAAAGCGGCGCCAGAGCGCAATGGCTCCGGCATATTGCCGTGTTTGCCGTTTTGCTGGTGTTGCTGGGCGTTCTCTATTGGCCGGCTATCGCCGCAGCACTGACGGTCTACTGGGTCTCGCCCACCTTCTCGCATTGCTATCTCATCATCCCGATTTCAGCCTATCTGGTGTGGACGAAGCGTGCCGAATTGCGCGCCGTCCAACCGACCCTCTATTTGCCGGCGCTGGCCCTCTTCATCCCGCTTGCGATTGGCTGGTTCCTCGCGCATCTGATGGCGATCAACGAAGGTCAGCAATTCATGCTGATGGGCATGGTGCAGGCGCTGATTCTCACGCTGTTCGGTTGGTCGGTCTATCGCATCGTCATGTTCCCGGCGCTGTTCCTGTTCTTTCTGGTGCCGACAGGTGAATATCTCATTGCGCCGCTGCAACGGTTCACAACCCACTTCATCACCACGGGGCTCTCGATTCTGGGCATTCCCTATTATGCTGAAGGCACGATCGTCGAACTGTCCAATGGCCGCTATCAGGTCGAAGAGGCCTGCGCGGGCTTGCGATTTCTCATCGCCACCGTGGCGCTAGGCGCGCTGTTCGCGCATTTGACGTATCGCAAGTGGTACAAGATCGTTCTGTTCATTGCTGCCTGCTTCATCGTGCCGGTGATAGGAAATGGTTTCCGGGCACTTGGCATCGTTCTTTTGGCTCACTACTCCAACAATCGCATTGCGGTCGGCTTCGATCACCTTGTCTATGGCTGGGGCTTCTCCGTCGCAATCATGCTGGTTTTGTTTTTCATTGGCGCGCGTTTTCGCGATGATTTCCCGCCGGAGGAACTTTCTGCCAACACATCGGCGCCTTCCTCCGCAGGAGCGCTCTTTGTGGGGCTTGTGCTGGCGGCACTGGCGATTTCCGCGGGTCCTGCAGCCGCGGTTTGGAAAGAAGGTCGCCCACTCAACATCAATATGACCGTGTTCGGTGCGCCGCGGTATGTAGGCTGGCAAACCGGCGCGGTGTCAGATTCCTGGGCGCCGAAATATTCCGGTGCCGACGCCAAACTCGCATTCAGTCTTGATCGCGACGCCCTCAACGTGCCGTCGATCGATGTTTTCATCTATTACTACGGCCGCCCGCGCAATAGTCACACGCTGATTGAATCCACCAATAAGATGTGGGATGAGGAATTCTGGAATGCTGCAAACTCTGGTCAAGTCACCGCGCGCCTGGGCAGAGTACCGGTGCAATTCGGCGAACTTGAAATCGCTTCTGGTACGCAGCGCCGCCTTGTTTGGTGGACGTATTGGGTGGGGGGAAATTCACCACCAGTGGCCTTGCGGTGAAACTCGAACGGCTCAAGTCTTCGTTCGGCGGCGCGGATGGTAGCGCCCTCATCGCGGTGTCTATTCCGGTGGAAAGCGGCACCGAAGACCAGGCGCGCCAGCAACTCGCCGATGTGTTGGCCACCATGACCGATATGCCCGATCGCCTGCAACGCGCCCAGGCACGCGCAAACTGAACGGTCTGTTCCGATGTGTGGCATCAGTGGCTGGTTCGACGTAAGCGGCGAGCGCCCCCCCAACAAGGGTCTCATCAAGGCGATGAACGATGCGCTCTATCATCGCGGCCCTGACGGCGAAGGATTCCATTTCGCACCCGGCATCGGCTTGGGCCACCGTCGCCTCGCGATCATCGATCTCGCCACCGGCGATCAGCCGATGTTCGACGACACGGGTCATGTCTGTCTCACCTTCAACGGCGAGATATTCAACTACCGCGAATTGCGTCAGGAGCTTTCCGAACGGCAGCACCGTTTCAGAACCTCGTCCGACACCGAAGTCATCCTCCACGCTTGGCAAGAATGGGGCCGCGATTGCGTGAGCCATCTCAGCGGCCAATTTGCCTTCGTCCTATGGGACGAAAAGGAACGCACTCTGTTCCTCGCCCGCGACCGCATGGGCGAGAAGCCGCTCTATTACGCGTTTCTGGCCGACCAGACCTTCATCTTTGGTTCCGAGCTCAAGGCGTTGGTGCAACACCCTGAGCTGCCGCGCAAGGTCGACGCCTGTGCCGTCGAGGAATTCTTCGCGCTCGGCTACATCTGCGACCCGCGCACGATCTACGAGGGCGTGCAAAAGCTACCCCCCGGTCACACGCTGACGATTACGCGCGGTCAAACCCCGCGCTTGGCGCAATATTGGGATCCCAAACCTGCCGCCAACGACAGCAAGACGCTCGACGATGCGGCCCACGGCCTGCTTGATCGCCTCGGTGTCGCGGTCAAATCGCAACTCGTGGCCGATGTACCTGTTGGGGCCTTTCTTTCCGGCGGGACGGATTCCAGCGCCACCATGGCACTCATGGCAAAAGCCCGCAGAGAGCCTGTCGAGTGCTTCACCATTGGCTTCGACGATCCCAAATTCGACGAACGTGTCTATGCGGCGCAAGTCGCCCAACGCTATGGCGGCCACCAGCATGTCGAGACCATGACTGGCCATGAAACGGATTCCGTCGAATTGCTTCCCGGCATTTTCGACGAACCGTTCGGTGACAGCTCTGCCCTTCCGACCTATCGCGTTGCCAGGCTCGCGCGCAAGCATGTGAAGGTCTCGCTATCGGGCGATGCCGGTGACGAATTGTTCGCCGGCTACCGCCGCTATGGCTTCCACGCCCATGAGGAATCGCTGCGGGGTCTTTTGCCGCAAGGGGTGCGGGGTCCTGTCTTCGGCTTCCTCGGCCACGTCTATCCGCAGATCGATTGGGCTCCGCGCATGTTCCGCGCCCGCCAAACCTTCCGCGAGTTGAGCCAGGACACAGCCCACGGCTATTTCCGCAACGTCTCGGTGGTCGACGACGACATGCGCCGCGCGCTGTTCTCGCCGCGTCTGCAAAAGGACTTGCAAAGTTATCACGCCGTCGACGTCATCGAGCGGCACATGGCGAACGCGCCCTTCGACGATAGCGTCGCCGTTGCGCAATATGTCGATCTGAAAACCTGGCTTGTCGGCGACATCCTGACCAAGGTCGATCGCACCAGCATGGCCTCGAGCCTCGAGGTTCGCGTACCGATGCTCGACCACAATTTCGTCGAATGGTCACTGGGCCTGAAGCGCGAATTCAAGCTGGCGAACGGGCAGGGCAAGCGCGTGCTGAAGCGCGCGCTCGAACCGCTTCTGCCGCACGATCTGCTTTATCGCAGCAAGCAAGGCTTCTCCGTTCCGCTCGCCGACTGGTTCCGCGGCACGATGGGCGCGCATTTTCGCACCGCCATGCAGGGTGAAGGCGGTCTGGCAGCATCCGGCTATTTCAATGTGGCCATGATCGACACGCTGGTCGAACAGCATCGGCGCGGCATCCGCGATCATAGCCGCGCGCTGTGGCTGCTCTGGATGTTCCAGCGTTTTCTCGAACGGGAAGTCGGCGCGCCTATCCGCGCGGCGGCGTCGGTTTAAATCACGCGCTGTTGAGCCTGCGTTCCCACGCAAAGGCCGATCCCACTATCCGGTCGAGATCGTCGAATTCCGGTTGCCAGTTCAGCGTCGTCTTCAACCGTTCCGAATTGGCGATGATCGCTGGCGGATCGCCCGGCCGGCGCGGTGCTTCCCGAACGGGCAGGGCAAACCCGCTCACGCGCTCCACCGCGCGCACGACCTCGCGCACGGAAAACCCGTGCCCATAGCCGGCGTTGCAGACAAGGGATTGTCCGTCATCGCGCAGGTGGTCCAGTGCCAGCAGATGCGCCTCGATCAGATCCATCACATGAATATAGTCGCGAATTCCGGTGCCGTCGGCGGTGGGATAATCCTGCCCGAAAATATTCAGGTGCGGCACGCGCCCAAGAGCCGCCTGACACGCCCGCTTGATGAGATGGGTTGCCTGTGGTGTTGATTGTCCGGTGCGCCCTTTTTCGTCGGCGCCTGCGACGTTGAAATAGCGCAGTGCCGCATAACGGAAATCGTGCGCGTCCGCCGTGTCGCGCAGCATCCATTCCGTCATCAGCTTGGAACGCCCATACGGATTGATCGGCTGGGTTGGCGCATCCTCCGAAACCGGCATCGTTTCCGGCGTCCCGTAGACCGCAGCAGTGGACGAGAACACAAAATTCTGCACGCCTTCGGCGACGCAAGCATGAATCAGTGTACGCGAGGCTGCCGTGTTGTTGGCATAATAGAAGAGGGGGTTTTCTACCGACTCCGGCACCACCACCGACCCGGCGAAATGGATCACCGCGTCGACCGCCAGATCCTGGATCAGCGCCTGCATGGCCTTTTGATCGGCCACGTCGCCCTCGACGAAGGTCGCGCCTTCGGCAACCAGTCCGCGAACGCCGGTACAGAGATTGTCGATGACGACGGGATGCTCACCCCGGTCGATCAGCGCATGGACCATATGGCTGCCGATATAACCGGCGCCGCCCGTGACAAGAACGCTCACACCCAGCCCTGGTTGGCGATTATCCGCTGTTGACTAACCCCGTCCGCGGACCGAGGCAAGCCTTTGAGGCGGCTATACCTTCGCATTCGCAAAACTTTTGCGCCATCCTTAACCAGCGCCGCCATCCATAGAATGTACCCTGGCTCGACAACCGCGCGCTTAACGCACCGGACGATAGCGTTTCAGACGCCACTTCCGAGTTTTATATCTATGCTCATGGTCGGTATGCGGGCTACCTGCGCATGAGGTGGGCTAGGTTCTCAGAATAGCTAAATTCTTCGTTGGAGCCGTTTTCGGCCGTTGGAGAGCTTTGCAAGGCCGGCGCCAGCAAGGCGAATTCCAATGGGCTAGGCCGCATCAGAAAAAAGGAAAAGGCCGGTCTTGCGACCGGCCTTTTCACCTGGATTTGAAAGGAATTTCCCTTAGGCAGCAGCGCGCTTACGACGGCGCATGCCGAAGCCAGCCAAGCCAGCGCCCAGGAGGGCGATGGAAGCGGGTTCAGGAACTGCCGCGGTTGTCGCCGAGAAGGAGACCTTTGTCTTACCGATCGTGCAGCCACTATGCGTGTTGACGCATTGTGTCGTGAGCGAAAACTCTGCCGGTGTCGGGTCAAAGCCCGTCAGGTTCAAGGTTCCGGACCCCGTAACCGTGATCGAGTGACCATTCGTCGTTACGGATTCCGTCACGCTCGTGAGAGAGGAAAGGTCAAACTGCAACGTGCTAGCACCCACCGTGATGTCATAGAAGTCGGTCACAGCAGTGAACGAGGCAAGATTCAGATTTTGGATATTGCCCACATCGCCGGGAGTGAAGATGCTCAAATCGCCAACGCCTGGATCGCCCAGCGGCACTTCGAATTGGTTGTTCACGAAATCGAGCGCCGTCGGTGCCGTCCAGCTGCCGACAACTTGAAGCGAGCCGGTCTGATCAATCGACCCAACGATTGCGCTTGCAGACGCAGGCGCTGCGGCGGCCACGGCGCCCAGAGCGACGGCAGTGACCAGTAGAAGTGATTTGATAGCCATTTTATACCCTTTCAGAACCCCACGCAGGCCCTTCGGAGGGCCGCTGGTCCTAAAATAAGCAGGAGTCATGCCACCCCAGGGTTTTCCGGGATTTTTGAGGCTTCCCGCGGTCGTTCGTAAAGAAAGTGTAAACAGCTCAGACACCGCTTAAGTATGGTTAACAGAGCACAGCTTGTTTTTCTAAGGCGTTGAATATGTTACTATCTTCCAAATTGGCCGCGCTTTGGACTTGTTGTATCTTCAGCTTTGGGCCGCCAAAAATAGTTGCCAGCTTTGTAAGCGGCCCCAGCGCCCAGAATCAGCACCTTGCACAGAGGTCTGAGGCTGTTCATTACGCGGACACCCACGGTTGCCGACGCTATTCGCCAACTGGATTGCAGAGCACCGTGGCGCGGCGCTTTCCAGGCAACCAAGCCATGTACAGTACCGATGTGTGACGTGCAGCAGGGTCGTCTGGGAGTTCGTGCTTCACGTTCCGCCTTACACGGGTGGTGGCACAGTAACGCATTTTGCTTCAAGGCCTTGACTAGCCTACTGAGGCACGGCGCAATCCCCCGCGATTTCGGCCCCCGTCCCCCATGCTGACCGAAACAAAGTATTCCACGCCAACCGCGCGGCCAGAAGGTCTCACGACCCTTCCAGCCGACAGGCAGTCTTTTGCCCTCACGGTCGACCGGCCGGACGAGGCTGCGCAATGACATTGAAGGAATTTGCGAAAATCGCGGCATTGCGATCGGGCGGCTTTTCGCTATGGCACCGTGCGCGCAACTATGACTGCCTTACGGTCCTGACGTTTCACCGCGTTCTTCCGCAAGAAGAGCGTAAACGCCTTGATGCCGATCCGCTCGATACGGTGACGCCCGAGTTGTTGAAAAAAGTCATTCACTTTTTGAAGCGCTATTATATTCCTGTTGGCCTTGAGGATGTCTTGGCCTCGCGCGAACAGATAAGGCCGCTGCCGCCCTATCCTGCATTAATTACGTTTGATCTCGGCTGGAAGGACAATCTCGATCACGCGCTACCAGTGCTCGAAGCTGCAGGTGTGCCATGGGCATTGTTTGCGGCGACTGAGGCGGTTTCCATGCCTGATCATTGGTGGCAGGAAACGTTGCTGTGGGCATTGCGTTCCGGACGTGCGGGTTATGATGAATTGTGGGCGGCGGCATCGGGCAACGGCCACGTGCGCAGCGAAACACGCGGAGCACAGCAGAGTATATCGCTTCTGCTTCGCTACGGTGCGCTGTCTGATGAAAAACGCGACCTTATTCTTGAGCCTTATATGGCAGCGATGCACGAAGTTTATGGCGGTGAACCTGTGCTAAACGCGGCCGATCTTCGTGCGCTGCGCAAAAATGGTGTCAGCATCGGCGCGCATGGGTCTTCACATCTTCCGCTCGCGTTGGTCGACCGGGCTGAGAAAGACGTCGCAGCCGCCAAAACATGGCTTACGGAAAACATAGACGCTTCTACCGAGAATGCGATTTCCTTTCCGTTGGGTCGCTGTGATACGCGGACGATACGTGTGGCGCGAGATGCCGGCTATCGGCTCCTGTTCACCAGCGATCCCGTTCTCAATCCTTGCCCGCGAGGTTGGCTTGCAACCGACCTTCTCGGACGCATTCCCATTGCCGCGGACGGGGTGACGCGCGAGGACGGCGTGGTTGTAGGCGAACGGCTCGCACCCTGGCTGTTCCTACGCGAGCGCCGCGCGCCAAGCGCGTAGATCTGGTAAAAAAATACCGGGACACGCATTGCGTGTCCCGGTATCGATCGGTTCGTAGCCGGAAGGCTCAGCCGCGCCGCCTGCGGCGCAATACCAGCAATCCGCCGCCCAACAGCGCGATCGTTGCGGGCTCCGGTGTTTCCACGGGCCGATTGTATTCGGCGAAGATCGCATCGTTCGAGCAATCGCCAGTGCCCCAAAGCAGATCGAGATTGGTGCCGTTGAGCAATGAGAACGCTGCGGCGTTTGCAGCCGTCAACGTGATCGTCAGTTCGTAAGGATAGGCGCCCCCTACGTTATGAACGCCTGTCGCCACCGTCCAATTGCTTTGCAGAATGCCGCCTGTGACGCGCGTCGGCACGAGCTCCGAGGTTATTTCGCCTGGTGCGATATAGAGGCCGCCATAAATGTAGTCGGTCTTGGAACCCCAGATCTGCTGCGACGTCTGGTAGTCTGAGCTGCTCGTGAGTTCGTAAAGCCCTGCTGCCTTGCCGCCGTAGCTCTGCTGGAAGCCCAGCGCAACGCCGAAATCATAGGCGGCGGGCGACCCATTTGCATTGTTCGGTGTGATGAAGAGGTCAGCATAGTGCGCCGTAAGGTCGTCGCCGTCGAATTGCGTATAATATTTCAGCGTGATGGTGTTGCTCGCCTCCGAGATCGAAACCTTGCTCGTATCAAAGTTCGTGCCGATCACGTCACCTTTGTCCGAGCCGCCGAAATAATCCGTCGGTGAATACCCGTGATAAGAGACGACTTGCGTCTCATCATTAATCACGACGTCGGCGTCCGCCGCGGATGCCAGAAAAAGCACGCCCGCGGACGCGAGTACGCCACTTAGATATTTCATTGTTTACCCCATGCCCGATGCGGGTCCTGTCATCGACGAATGCAGAACCACAGGTTTTGGGGGATAAGAAGCAATCGCTATGCCAGAGCAGAAAAGCGCTGAATCGCTAGCTTTCGTGCAATCGATCTGGTTGCGCTGTAACCGAATGTTTACAAATTCGATGCTGTGGGATCGGCGAGGCGATTAGGCTAGGCGCCGAGCCTGTGTCATGCGGCGGCCTGCGAGATCAAGGACCTTGGCCTCGCGTACCTGCAGAGAATGATCTTCTGCCAGATGCGCGACCGATCAGCGGAGATGCGATGAGCGACAAAAGCGTCCAGATGGCAATTGCAAAAGCCCACCACATCACACTTGGACCTCCGGAACCCTGTTATCAACAACGCACCGCTAGGGTCTTAGATGCGCCTTAAGAGGGAGTTAAGTGGAGAAAGTTGCACATGGTTTTCGGGTACTCGTATTTTCGCACAGCCTGGCTCGAGTATCGCGGTTAATTTGTTCCAAGCGAAGGACACCCTCCAAATATTTGCTGTGCAAAAGTCGAACAAACGGCAAGTAAGTGGTGACTTTCGGGTGCTGCGTGTCCTTCCCGTCCCGCCCCGGGATGGAGGGGCGAGAGTTTGCTGCCTGAACCCCGCAAAGTGATTCGGGTGTATCGCGCGACGCCCCTTTTTGGTGTGCGTTTGCGAACGGGGGAGCGCCGTGCGATTTTGCGCTTCGTTTACCTTGATCGGTTGAAGACGCATGAACAGCACAGAGGGGTGGTCCGGCACGTTGATGTCGTGGAGCGAGTTTATTCTCTTTCACGTCCTGCCGATTGCCGTGTCCCAGATATTCGATTGGATCCGGGAATGGCAGATCTTGGTCGCCGTCTTCCTGGTGCTTATTTTCTTTCAAATTTGGTCTCATGCCATCCTGCGGGCCGCCCGACGCGCGGCAAAGGAAACGGTGCAAACCGAAACGCGCGCTGTTGAGGCGAGTCTGAAGCTCCTGCGCCGGCAGATCGAACAGAGGCCCGCTCCCCGGATGCAAGCTCCTGTGGCCGCCCAGGCGGCTCCGCCAGCCGCTCCTTTGGTGCCTGTCGACAGCCGTGCGGCCGTCGACGATCTGCGGCAGGCCATACGGCTGGCGCTGGGTTCCATTCCGGTGTCGGACGATCCGCTATCGGAAACCGGATCGCGGCTCTATAGAGCGGCAATCGGCTCTATGGGCGGCATAGGAACTGACCTTAAGCCTGGGGACCGCCTGGGAGGCTTAGAGCCGGTCCTGACGGAACTCGCGGCCCTGGAGCGATCCTTTCCTCCCCAATCCTGCCGCCAGGCGTGGCAGGCACTGGTAAAGGTCAATGCACTTGCGCGCGAGTTCCATGACCCTACCACAGCTCGCGCAGACGTCCCTGGCACGTTGGCAGAAGCTGCGCAGACCACGACTTGATGGCGCATCGATATGATACACAACATTCGGTTGGGAATTGCGTTGTTAAATAACCGTCGCAGTAGCGACGTGCGGCTGTTAACCAAAAAAGTCATTGATTTGCGGCGCTGTTTATAATTTGCGGGCGGCGCAATTAACGAAGATTGATGACGCGATTGATCTGTAGGCGGGTCAAAAATTCACTTTAATTTCCGCATCCCATTGCGAAAATCGCTCGACATGGTAGTGCAATGCACACATCGGTTCGTTAGAATTCGATCAAGTTCCCGTCAGCGTATCCTTTTGGGGGTAGTTCGTGGCGCACGAGGAATCAGCATCTCATTTTGTTTCAGCTGATGCTCATGAAGGATCGTCCGCCGGGGTAGCTCGGTTTTTCCGTCGTGGGTCTCGGGATGAAAGAATGTTGTCTGCTGTCAACGGCAAAATACACGTTCGCGCTGTAGAGGTCGCTGGGGTAACCGCGAAACTTTCGCATAGATACGTGCCCAATTCGGCCCTTGTTCTGTTTCTTCTCGATTTCGTGTTTCTTGGGATCGCGCAGGCCGGCCTGTTCGGGGGTATCGGCGGACGTCTGGATATCCACAATCCGTTGCAGCTTTGGCTGCTTGTGTTCGTTTCTCTCGGTATCCATCTGTCATTTTTGTATGCCGCAGGTTGCTTTCGCCGCGATACGCTGGTGAATTTTGCCACCGCGACATCGCGCCTGGCCGTGGCGCTTGGCTTCAGTGCTTTCGTATTGCTGATCCTCATGCACTTCATTCTGCGGATAGTGTTTCCCCACGCGATCATCTTTCGCAGCATCAGCCGCTCGGCGACGATCGCGTTTCTGGGTATGGGGGTATCGCTGTGCGCTGGGCTTTATAGCCGAGTACTGTTCTTCGCGATGGCGCGGCGGCATTGGTTCCGTCGGCGCTTGCTCATCGTTGGCACGGGATTGCGTGCACTTTATTTGCAAGGACTGCTCAACAGCGATCCACATCGCCAGCTTGCAGAACTCGCATTTCTTCCGGAAGCGGTCCTGGGCGGCGAGCACTCGCAGGTTCCAGCCGCATTGCGCGATTTCGTTGTCCCTGTCGCTGAAAAAACGATCGAGGCACTTGCCGAAGAATTGCTCGTGGACGAAGTGGTCGTGGCCGTCGATGAACAGCGTGGCCTTGCGCTCGAACGTCTGTTGCCGTGGAAGACGAGCGGCATCCCTGTTTTCGATTTCAATGCGTTCATCGAACGCGAGACCGGCCGCGTCGACCTGCGCTGGCTCGAACTTTCCTATCTGCTGTTTTCCAACGGGTTCCAGATGCGCTTGATGGAACTCGATGCTCAAGCGGGCCATGGACATCATCGTTAGCGCGACCGCGTTGTTGGTTGCGATGCCAGTATTGCTTATCTCGTCAATCGCGATCGTTGCCGAAGATTTTGGACCGGTGTTCTATCGCCAGACCCGCGTCACCCAGGGTGGGCGCACATTCTGGATTTACAAGCTTCGTACGATGCGCACGGACGCCGAGAAATTCGGTGCTCAATGGGCCGAAGAGAACGATCCGCGCATCACGCGCGTGGGCCGCATTCTGCGCCGCTCGCGGGTCGACGAGATTCCGCAACTGTTCAATGTGCTAGTCGGCAACATGTCGCTGGTGGGTCCTCGCCCGGAACGGCCGATGTTCGTTGACCATCTCGCCCAGAAAATCCGGCTTTATGGCCTGCGCCACAACGTGAAATCGGGGCTGACCGGCTGGGCACAGATCAACTACCCGTATGGCGCCTCGGAAGAAGATGCCAAGCGCAAGCTGGAATACGATCTTTACTACATGAAAAACTACAGCCTGTTGCGCGACCTTTCCATCATGTTACAGACCTTCCGGGTTCTGATTTGGCCGCAGGGCGTTCGCTGATAACGTGGGCACGTTCGAAGGAAAAGGCTCGGCGGGCACGCGCGGGCTGAAAATCCTCTACAACCATCGCACGCGCGCCCGGGACGGACAGTCGATCCATATCGACGAATTGATCCATGCGCTGCGTGCCGAAGGCCATACCGTGACGGTCGTCGAACCGCAGCGGGTGGACGCGATGGCGAACACCGTGGAGCGCCGACTACTTCCCAAATTTGCTTACGAACTCGCGGAGCTGGGCTACAGCCTCCTTGAATTCGGCAAGCTCGCAAGAGCCGTGATCAAGGATCGTCCGGACGCGTTCTATCAGCGTGCCAATCTCTACATGCTGTCCGGCACCTGGCTTACCAACCTGTTTAGACTGCCTTATCTTCTTGAGGTGAACGCACCGCTTGCCCAGGAGCGTGGAAAGTTCGGTGGCCTCGCCTGGCCTTCGCTGGCGGCCTGGACGGAACGGACCATGTGGCGCAATGCGACTGTGGTGTTGCCGGTGACAAAGGTCCTGAGCCGTTATGTGATCGCAGCGGGCGTTCCCGACACCCAGATTGCGGTGACACCGAACGGCGTCGACACCAGCCGCTTTGCGCCCATCAATACCGAAGCCGCCAAGCTCAGCCTCGGGCTAAAAGCACCGCTGGTCCTTGGCTTTGTTGGTTATGTGCGCGAATGGCACGGCCTTGAGCAGGTCGTCGATCTTGTCGCCAAAGATTCCGCGCTGGCTAATGCTCACCTTCTTATCGTCGGCGACGGGCCCGCGCGTATACCTCTGGAAGAACGAGCCCGCGCTGCCGGTGTTCTGGACCGTGTCACCGTCACCGGTGTGGTGCCGCACGAAAAGCTACCGGGTTACGTATCTGCCTTCGATGTCGCGCTTCAGCCCGAGGTCACCTCTTATGCGTCTCCGTTGAAGCTCTTCGAATATATGGCAATGGCCCGCGCTATCGTCGCGCCTGCGACGGAGAACATCCTCGAAGTGCTCGAAGACGGCGTGGATTCGGTGCTATTTCCGCAAGGCGACATGGCAGCCTTCGCCGCCACTGTTGCCCGGCTTGCCACAGATGCGCCGTTGCGCGCGAAACTCGGCGCTGGCGCGGCGGCCAAAATTGCGCGGCGCGATCTTACCTGGCGAGGCAACGCGATCCGCGTTGCCTCGCTTGTCCAAAGCCTGTCGCATTCTACGAAATCCGCTTCGCAGGCGGCGTAGAATGAATGCGACGCCACAGCTTTCATTACTCACCGTCACCACGCTGTTTCCCAATCCCGTGCAACGTGCCCATGGCGTTTTCGTGGAAACGCGCCTGCGCAAATTGATTGCGAGCGGTGAGGCCGTCTCACACGTGCTTGCGCCAATACCCTGGCTTCCGCCTTTCCTGCGTTATGGCTCCTACGGCGCGTTGCAAAGTGTTGCGTCGCGCGCCGAACGCAACGGACTTACCATTGAGCACCCGCGCTATCTCGTCTTGCCAAAGATTGGTATGACGCTGACCCCGCACACGCTCTATCTCGCCATGCGCAAACGATTGGCCGCTTTGCTGAGAGAGGGAAAGCGCTTCGACCTTATTGATGCCCACTATTTTTACCCCGATGGCGTTGCCGCGGTGCGTTTGGCGCGCGAATTCAATTTGCCCGTTACAGTCACGGCGCGGGGCACCGATCTCAACTTCATCCCTGAATTTTCGGGTCCGCGAAAAATGATTCTCGATGCCGCTGCGCAAGCGGATGGCATGATCACCGTGTGTCAGGCGTTGAAAGACACACTGGTCGAAATGGGCGTAGCACCGGATCGCGTCACCGTATTGCGCAATGGCGTAGATCTCGAACTGTTCAGGCCGATCGATCGAACCGCCGCTCGGCGAGCCCTTGGCCTCACGCGCCGCACACTTGCATCGGTTGGTTTGCTCATCGACCGCAAAGGTCACCATCACATCATCCGAGCTTTGCGGCAGCTACCCGATGTCGATCTGCTGATCGCGGGCGACGGCCCGGACCGCCGCGCACTGGAACGACTTGCAGAAGGTGAAGGTGTTGAGGCTCGCGTTCGTTTCCTTGGTTCAGTCGATCAAAACCAACTGCGCGAAATCTACAACGCGGCCGACACATTGGTGCTCGCATCCAGCCGAGAGGGCTGGGCAAATGTGCTACTCGAAGCGATGGCCTGCGGCACTCCTGTCATTGCGTCTGCCGTCTGGGGCACGCCGGAAGTCGTTGCGCAGCCTGAAGCCGGCGTGTTGATGCCCTCCCTCGACCCGGCAGGTGTTGTGGAGGGGGTAAAACGCCTGTTCGCGAGCTACCCCGACCGAGCAGCCACGCGGCGCTATGCCGAAAGTTTCAACTGGGATGCAACCACTCGGGGGCAGTTGAGGCTGTTTCGCGAAATACTTGGTAGGCGGGGACAAGCAGGAGCAGGTCCCGCGTGAGCGCGTTCGCTGCGTTTGGAGGCCCCAAGTCGACTTGGGTTTGACGCTTGGTTTTCGCGCACTAGGCTCGGGCCACCATCCAGGTTTGCCATTGGACCCGGGGCCATAGAAGCCGTGAAGGGACATTCGCTTATGACGAGCTCCTGTTTACCCCGTCTGCCTCACAGGGGCGTTGAGATGACGCTACGGGCGCTTTCGAAGAAGATGGTGGAACGGGCAGGAGGATTCGCGCTCAGGCATCGCCTGCGCAACCGGGAGTGCCTAACCGTCACGATGTTTCATCGCATCCTGCCCGCGAAGGAGCAGCTAAGGCTGGGAGCGGACCCGGAGTATGCCATCACGCCCGGCCTACTCGCCGATGTGCTGGCTTTCTTGGGACATCATTACAGCTTTGTTAGCCTCGATGATGTGCTTGCTTCGCGAGCTGGAAGGCGGCCTTTGCCGCCTTATCCTCTTCTGGTGACGTTCGATGACGGTTGGCGGGACAATCTGGAATATGCCTTGCCTGTGCTGAAAGCCGCTGGCGTGCCCTGGGTGTTATTTGCGGCGATCGACGCGATGTCAGCTTCGAAGGTCTGGTGGCAGGAGGCATTGCAGTGGGCTCTGCGGACAGGCCAAGCCAGCTATGAGGATCTTTGGTACAAGGGCGGCGGCGGGGATTTCGAGTTCGATGCCGCCAAGCCGAGTGATCTCGCATTGCTCTTGCGTTACGGAGCGCTGTCCGAAGAAGCGCGCACTGCGGTCCTGGCGCCATATGCGGCGGGTCTACAGGCCGCCTATGGCGGGAATATCATGCTCGACGCGGCGGGATTGCGCACGCTGCGGGTAGAAGGGGTAGCGATCGGCGGGCATGGCGCATCGCACCTTCCGCTTACCGCTGTGGCCGATGCGCAAGACGAGGCGACAACGGCCAAAAATTGGCTTACCGCAAATGTCGACGAAGCGGCAGCGGATTCGATGTCGTTTCCGCATGGCCGTCACGATGCCTCGACGATCAACGCGGCGCGTTCGGCTGGTTACAAGCTGCTCTTCACCAGTGACAAAGTTCTCAATCCCTGTCCCGCTGGTTGGATAACCACGGATCTTTTAGGCCGAATTTATGTCGCCACGCCCAATGTATCCAGCGACGGTAGCAGCTTTGCACCCGAACGCTTGGCGCCTTGGCTGATGTTGCGAGAACGCAAACAATTGGCTGGGTAAAATCGGCTTGCCGGTTGCGCGAATTGTTTGTGGGCGTGATGCAACGTATCTCGAGCCCGATGGCGTTGCCGCTTTTTCTACTGAGTGAGAAGCCGCATCGCCACCACACTCAGCGTGGCCGCGAGGATGAGGCGCAAAGCGCCGTCGGGCACTTTCGGCGCGATATAGCTCGATATGAAGATGCCGGGCAACGAACCCACGAGCAACGACGTCAGGAGATCGCCATTGATCGGTCCCATGATGAGCGAATGACCAAGTCCAGCCACCAAGGTCAGCGGCACGGCATGGGCGATGTCAGACCCCGCGATGCGCACGATGGGGATCCGTGGGTAAAGCAGGATCAGCGCGGTGACGCCCAGCGCCCCCGCGCCCACCGACGACAGCGAAACGAGCACGCCTAGCACGAAGCCCGTCACGATGGTTGCGCGCTTGGTCAACCTTTCGTCGAGTGTGCCGACGCGGCGGACATAAGTTTCCATGAGCCATTTGCGGAAGATAAGCGCAAGTGAAGTCAGCAGCAGCGCGACAGCCAGCGAGTGTGTAACGAGCCCATTGATCTTGTTCGCATCAACATGCATCTCATAGAGCGTGCCGAGCGTCAGGAGAACGCCGGGAATGCTGCCGCTCGCAAGGCGCGTCACGATGCGCCAGTCGATGGTCTTATTGAAGCCGTGGACCAGCGAGCCGCCGGTCTTGGTGATGGACGCGTAGATGAGGTCGGTCGCCACCGCCTTTTCGGGCGAGATGCCAAACAGCAGGATCAGCATCGGGGTCATCAACGAGCCGCCGCCGACGCCGGTCATGCCAACAAGAAAGCCAACCCCGAACCCGGAGACCACATAGCCAAGCTTGAGACCTTCAACGAATTGAAACATGGCGCTCGCGCAAAAAGGTTTCCGATGGCATGCGAAACAAATGACTGCGAAATTCAATTCCGTCTAAAAAGGGCAGGCCCGTTCGAGCTTTTTTTAGAATAACGCCGCCTCCCAAACGGTCCCCCGAACATAGCAAACCCAGCGCCTCCGCAGGAAGCCACGACTGTATTAATGGTAAGTGACGGCCGAGCTCGCAAGCCGGCGTGTTCGTCAAGAGAATGCCGGGGCATGCCCGAGCCAGCCTCCGTAGCTCTGCCGCCTGCCATCATTGGCGGTGCGCTTTGGCCGCGGCTGGCGTGCTTTGGGCGACAGTCGTGAAAGACGCTGGGCCGCTCGTCGACCGTCTTCCGTGGTTTAGACCCATTCAGACAATTCAGCTCTTTCCAGGAGAGCAAAACGAACCTTGTTCACAAATACGGATGCACTGAAAAAAGAGCGAACGGTCGATCTTTCCATCTCGTTTTGCTCGATGCTGGGAAGTGCACCTCGAAGCGCTCATAGTGGCGTTACCGTCGAGCCGAAGTCCCATTGTTGGATTTTTGCTAAATCGACGTCAGCGTATTTTGGATGTGTCCGACCAAAGTCAAAGTAAAAGAAAAGGCCAGTTTTGCGACCGACCCTTGGCTCCGGATTTGGAAAGGGTAATTTCCTCAGACAAGACGCTTGCGGCGGCGGAGCCCAAGACTTGCCAGGCCAGCGCTCAGAAGCGCGATAGAGGCAGGTTCAGGGACGGACGCAGTCGTTGCTGAGAAAGATACTCTCGTACTGGCCTTACAACCGCCGCTGACGAGACACTGGGCCGTGAGCGAAAACTGCGCAGGTGTTGGATCAAATCCAGCCAAACTGAAGATGCCTGCGCCTGTCACTGTAATGTCAAAGCCTTTTCCCAGCGGTTCCACGACCACACTCGAAAGAGTGTCTAGATCGAACTGCAGAGTGTCTCCGCTGACGGTGATATCGTAGAAATCGGGTATGGCAGCGAAAGAAACGAGATTGAGGGGTTTGATGTTTCCGATAGTCCCGTCGGTAAACATGCTCAGATTACCAGTGCCTGGATCTCCCAGAGGAACCTGAAATTTGTTGTTTAAAAAATTCAGAGCCGTAGGCGCCGCCCAACCTCCGGTAGCTTTGAGCGACCCTCCTAGGTCGAGGGAGCCATTGATCTCACTCGCCAACACAGGTGCGGCCGTACCAACGACGCAGAAGGCGATCGCCGCTGCCAATGTGCGTGATTTGATTGCCATCCCAACTGTCCTTCCACTAACTATTATTGGTCCATTATCGGTACTGGCTAAATGCCCTTTTCGCCAGACTAGAGCAAAACTCATGCCGGCCCCGGAATTCCCTTAATAGACCTCAGTGTTCGGATGGATGCTAGGGTGTAAATAGCGATAACAACACATATTTACACAGGAAATTAGGTCAACCTAAAAGTCAGTTGATCAGGGTCGAAAAGAAGAAAGGCCGACAAAGCCGGCCTTTCTTTGATCGCGATAGTTAGGCGCCAGCTCTATATCGCCGAGGCCTTCCGGCGTCGGCGCCATGAGGAGAGCCCCACCAAACCACTGCCAAGAAGCGCGATCGAGGCCGGCTCCGGCACGGCAGTGAAAAAGTCTGATCTCGGATCCGAGGCGGTTGTCCCTGAGAAGGAAACTCGTTTGCCAGCCTTGCATTCGCTGAGGACACATTGGGCCGTGAGCGAGAATTGCGCAGGCGTTGGATCGAAACCGTTCAGGTTTAAGGTTCCTGTGCCAGTAATAAGGATCGAGTCGCCATTCGCGATTTTTGCAGTCGTCACCGTCAGCGTATCCAAATCGAAACGCAGCGTGTCTCCACCTACGGTAAGATCATAAAAATCTGTCACCGGGACGAACGAGCTCAAAGTCAGGTTCTTGATGTTTCCGATGCTGCCATCCGTGAAGCCGCCCAGATCATCAAGGCCCGGATCGCCCAGAGGCACCTGGAACTCATTGCCCACGAAATCAATTGCTGTCGGTGCAGTCCAGCCACCCACGATTTTGAACGATCCCGATTGATCTAGCGAGCCGTTAATCTCGCTGGCGGATGCCGCGGCCGCAGCAATAACGGCGACCCCCATTGCAACGGCAGTTGCAAATATTAATGATCTAGCACGCATTTTGTTAACCCTTTCGCTACGCAACACAGGTTTCAGACCTCGCAATAACCATGCCCTTCCAAGTATACCGCGGAAACTCGTCTGATATTCGGTTTAATCGCTGGAAGCTGTAAACAACGAGAACAATCGTTAACGACACAGGAAGCGTTAACGAAAAGATCGCGAAAATTCTGCTCTTTATTGCTCCCGTTCTTCTGAGGATGCCTGCACTATCGGTTCGCTCTCGCTTTCACTTTGCTGCCGATTATCGCGCTTGATAGTCTCTTAAGAAACGCGGCTTATAGTGCGTCGGGGAGAACGCGGATGCCAGTCAAGTTCTCGAAGGCCATCGTGTCGTCCCGAAAATGATCGGGCATCCAGCATGTTCTGTCGAACTTAGTGCAGGCAAATCCTTTGTCAGTATCCGTTTGGCGTATGGCTTAATCGCCTCCGGAAGGAAGCACGGCGATCCGCTCAGCGCGCGCAACCTTCGGCCGATATGGTTGTGTTGCCCTCTCCCGATTTTCGAACATTCTTGGATAAAATTGTATTCAGGATGCTTGGCGGCCATGAACGCAGCATATTTCGCGCTACAGTCAGCGACCTGCGCACGATCTAGACGAACTTAGCAGCTTGCCTCAACGTATTAATGCATTGAGGACGGATTTGCCCCGCGCCTTCGGCCTTATTCGATAGTGGGCGCCGTCGAACTGCCGGCGGAGGCACCAAGCTGGTAGATGCACGGGACGCCACGATCGCATCGAGCACCACCAAGAAAGTTGCAATCGAGTGCGTCCTCTTCGGCTCTAATCAGGGCGGAATAGTGGGACGGTGAGTTCAATCAGTTGATTTCGGTTTGCCGCCGTCGTCCTCTCTTTATCTCACTCATCGAGGCAATTCCAGACGGTACCATCGTCGGGCCAAGGCAATTACAAGAAGGGCACGAAGCGCTAAATGTAGCGCCATCTTGTAAGATGGTTGCGCCGTTTCAGATATGGAATTCCGCGATCGAGTATTGGTGCCAGAGCGCGGAGCCCGGCCCCGGTTATAAATAAAAATGGACGCCAGATCGGTCGAGCATATCGCAGCGAATAACCCATGCGGTCAAGTTCCGGATAAAGGCAGGATTCCATCAGAAAACATTCCAGAGGCGACAGGACCGTACGCCAATTTTGCTTTTCGCCGCCGCCTACCGGTTTTGAAAGTTTGCTGTGTATGCGACGTTCACGCTCAGGCACCGTGTCAACGCGATCCTGTGGGCGCAACATCGCAGGTTCAAACTCTTCGCCAAGAAAAGCGCAAATTTTTCGAACTACGTCTTCAGGATCCTGGGTCAGGTCTTCGTAGCGCACATCGAGAATCAGCGGAGCATGCGTCGAATTGCGATAAGACTGACTGGCTCGAACAGCACGCGTCCAAGGATACCTTTCACCATGGTACCAGCGCGTCTGAAAACCAGCATTGACAATTGAGATGGCTACCTCATGTCCATCTCGGATTAAATTGATAAATTTGGCACCGGGATAAAGAATGCTGAGTTCCGGGAACGATCGAAATGTATCGCGGCGTCTTATCCCCAAATCGCGCCTTTCCGGCACGCGTGAGATGATGGCTATAGATCAAGCCCATGATATCGGTAAGTTTTGGCGCCTTAAGGGCATGCGCATCGCGGGCGAAGGTTCCAGCGTCGAGGCCCATATCTGGCCAACGGTAACCTTTGACGATTGTCTGCACGGCGCTTTCGACTTGGAGCGGTGAAAGTGATTCCGTCAAAGGCAATTTTTTGACGAGAGACAGATAGAACCATGTTTCGGGCGGTATCTCTATTCGGGAGTGCCCGGTCAGAATCAGGCGCAATAAGGTTGTTCCTGACCGACCTGATCCAACGATGAAAAACGGGGAATTATCAGTCACGCATTTCGGTCCGCGATATTATTGCGCTCTCATTGCTTCAGATTGAATGCGCTGTACAAAAGACCTCAATAGGACAGATATCTTTTTTCTCATCTTAGCTAATTTTGAATTCCCAGTCTGTTTTCGTCAGCAGCTTCATATAAAATTGTCATCGCGCTATTTGAATACCGCGGTGAATGCGGCTTGCGGCAATTCAGTTTCAATAGAGTTGCCATTTTTCAACTGACATAGGGTTTCTTTAGACTTCGCACATGCGCGGCACCAAATTTAGCTAAAATTTACGTTAATGCCATATCACAGATTGCACATCGGTACAATTTTGGTCTCACCGTCCTGAAATTGACATAACGGTTTCCGTGCATGAGGGTAGCGTACACATGCGCCATCTTCGACGGGCATCTTAAAGCGGGGAGGGAGGCATATACCCAACTAATTCGGCGTTCCTCGGCGCGGTGCGAAGTCTAAAGAAACCCTATGTCAGTTGAAAAATGGCAACTCTATTGAAACTGAATTGCCGCAAGCCGCATTCACCGCGGTATTCAAATAGCGCGATGACAATTTTATATGAAGCTGCTGACGAAAACAGACTGGGAATTCAAAATTAGCTAAGATGAGAAAAAAGATATCTGTCCTATTGAGGTCTTTTGTACAGCGCATTCAATCTGAAGCAATGAGAGCGCAACCAATATCGCGGACCAAAATTCGTGGCTAAAGGCGGCGGACCATTCCATTAAGTTCGCCCTTCAGACCAATGGCGAATGCACTTGGCGGAGGTGGCCGCCACCGGATCGGTCCTGAAAAACGCCCCTCTGGCTGACCGAAAACGCTGTCATCCCGAAGGTATTCGTGGTGGGACTAAAATGACAAGGCCTGACGTGGAGACCTCAAGGAATGCCCCTTGGCGACGCTCAGAGAACGTGGTTTCCGGAAATGGTCGCGCGGTTGCGATCGGAGTGGCACGAGGGATTGTCCATGCCGGCGCTCATCGGCTTACGAGACGAACTGGACGGGACGCTTCACCGAATTAGGGCTAGCCGAAATTTCCGAACACCGATCGTTACCTGCCGCCATTGTGGAATGACGAGCCCGGGAGCTGAACCCCACGTTAGCGTGCGTGCGTCGATTTTGGCGTTGGCTCGATTCGGAATCGCGTCGAAGGAGCAAGCCCGTGCATTGGAAAAGGCGTGGGCAGAATACCGAAAGCAATGGCGACTGGACGTCGAAGGGAAGGTTCAGGGAAGCTTCCGGGACGTTTGCCACCATTGACGATTCCCCCGTCGGTTGCGGCCAAGCGTGATTTCAACTGTCCGGAAAAGCCGACTTCTCGGACAGATGCTTGAAAAGTCTCGTTCAGTAACTTGGCCTCGGGCGGACTGTGCAACTTGGGCGGGCCACGATCGGTTATCGCTACCAAGACTAGCGTGCTCCAAGTAGAGCCCAGGTCAACAGACCAGCTTGCTTTCCGCTAAGGAACTCCAAAGCCTGGGTTGTTGAGTCGACTTGATCGTCGAACTTTGAGCCTGGAAATGTCGTCAGCTCCCGAACGTAGTCAGCTAGCCATGGGGTATTAAGCGGGAAATATACTTTGCCGGCTTCGAAACATGCGGCTTGTGCACCAGCCCGCATGATCTTGTCGTTTCCTGGTAAGGGCTCAAAACCATGAACGCCAATCACGCCATCAGACCGCAGATCCTGAATGAGCTGCGTGCCGGACGCTTTGTCCTCGATCAAGATATAACGGGGGTTGCAACGGAGACGTTGCTGTGCAACCGCGCGCTTGAGATCTGGATAGTTGAGCCGCCTGCGAAAGACGTTTATTAGGTAGAAGTGATTCTTAAACACCCCCCATGTGGTGCAGACGCTGTAATCATTGAGTTCACCACTTTTGTTCGCCGTGTCCCAACTCTGGATGGTCAGACTGAAATGGGCCGGCCAATTCTCTGGTTCGCAATATTTGAACCAATTTGCTTGAATGATGCTGCCGCCCTGTGGCATCGGGTCCTGCTGATATTGGCTCTCGAAATTGTATGAGCCTAACGTTTCCCGGATTGCAGTCAAAGTCGCAGCAGATTCCCTCTCCGGATGAAGGATGTCACCCACGCGACGCCCGAATAGTTTCCTTCCGAATGGTCCTTCAATGACGTGGGTTTCGTCTTGTACGGCGATCGCTGGAAAGGAGACGACGTCCCAGCGCCCCGTTCCAGGACATGACCGACGAGGTCATCTTGATGTAAACGCTGCATGACGATGACGATTACTCCGGTCTCTTTGTTGTTCAACCGACTGAGAAGAGAATTGTCGTACCAGGCATTGACGGTGTTCCTCCTGGTCTCCGACATGGCATCGTCAGGCTTGAGCGGGTCGTCGAGGATGATGAAATCCGCTCCGCGGCCAGTCAGCACGCCACCCACGGATGTTGCCATGCGGCCGCCGTGCTCTGTGGTGAGGAAATCGTGAACAGACTGCCTTTCCTGCGACAGACGGGTCCGTGGGAAAAGCCTGCGATAGAAGGCGCTTGTCATGAGCGAGCGGCAATCTCTGGCGAGTTTGTCGGCAAGATCCTGACCGTAGCTCGCACAGATGATTTGGGCAGAGGGATCCTTGCCCAGCAGCCACGCAGAGAATGCAACGCTTACGACGATCGATTTCAAGGAGCGTGGCGGCAAATTGACGATTAAACGCTTGATCGTGCCGAGCCTGCACTCCTCCATCCTCGACGCCATGACTTCGATGTGAGGTGCACTCAGGAACTCGGTCTGAGGATTGAGCTCCATGAACGCCCGTTCAACAAAGGACATGAAGTCCGTTCTGAGAACGGCATCGTATTCTGCCGTAGACATCCCCAAAATTCCTGGAAGCCTCTTGCTCCTAAGCCGAGCTCGTTTCATCCCCATCAGCCTTTAACCGTTTCATTCGTTTGAGGAGTTGCGCCATCATCTTGGCGTCGCTTTCGTCTGGAGGTGCCGACCCGGGATCGAGAGCGGCCTCGGCGTCGGATGTCTTGGTCATCCAATAAAGAAATGTGTGTATTGCTTTGGGATCACCAGCAGCGGCCTTGTTTGCCATCTGAATGGCGATCGCCTCCAACTTGGACAGCGTCTTGGTTTGGCCACTGCTTGTGACGGTGACGCGCTCGTTCCCGGCCTGCCTGAGTATCGCGGCAAGACTTCGCGAGCCCTTTGGCCTTCCGCTCGGATTACCGGAATGTCCTTTCTCGAACTGAGTCTTCTTAGGCGGTCGGCCATACCCGACTCGGTAATCGTCACCAGCCATTCATGCCCTCCCTTTCAGCACCGATTCCATCCGTGGCGATTTCTCAAAGCCCACTAAATACGAGTTTGTGGACTCGCCTCATTACCCAAGACTGCCCTCTCGGTTCGCATGTAATGTGTTGAACGTCTCGCCGCTTAGTGAGTGAATGGCTACTCCGCCAGTTAGCCGTTGCCAACGCTTGATGATGACGTCGCAATAGATGGGATCGATCTCTAAGCCATAGCAGGTTCGGCCGGTCCTCTCCGCTGCGAGGAGCGTGGTGCCCGACCCCAGGAATGCGTCGAGAACAATGTCGCCTCGCGCGGAACAATCGAGGATCGCATCGGCAACCATGGCTACCGGTTTGACCGTCGGATGTAAAGCCAGAAGATTGCCTTCTTCGGATTGCTTAGAAAGGGTATTGATCCCCGGGTATTGCCAAACGTTGGTGCGATTCCGGCCATACTTGCCGAGCAGGACATTGTTGCGATGGGACTGCTGTCCATTGCGAAACACGAAGATCAGCTCGTGTTGGGATCTGTAAAACGATCCCAGTCCACCGTTGTCCTTTGTCCACACCACAAGATTGAGCAGTGTGCTGTAGACCTGCTTTCCAGCAGCTAGCAGCTCGTTGATGTGGCGCCAGTCATGACAGACAAAGTGAACCGAGCCTGGCGAACTGTATTCAGCCATAAGGCCCAAGCTCGTTGCGAGGAAGGCAGTGAACTCGGTTGCGGTCAGCTCACCGGACGCCATGGCAAATTCACGGTGATGAATGCTGCCACGGCCACAAGCGTTGCCGTCGATCGAAACATTAAAGGGCGGGTCGGTAAAGACGAGATTAGCTTTGCGCCGTCCCATCAAGGTCGCAAAGGAAGCGCCCTCGAGAGAGTTCCCGCACAGGAGACGATGCTTGCCTAACGCCCAGAGATCTCCTGTGGCGTTGACCAGCATTGCCGTATCCACTGCTGGGAGCTCATTATCCGGATCCGGTGGGTGCGCACTTTCTTGGAGAATTAGGTCGATTTCCGCAGTCTCGAAGCCGGTGAGCGCGATGTCGAAGTCGCTCTCGAAACTTAGGAGCTGTTGTAGCTCGATTGCGAGAATTTCTCTGTCCCAGCCAGCATTTTCGCTAAGCTTGTTATCAGCCAGAGCGTACGCCTTGATCTGCGTTGGGGTTAATTTGTCTAGGCTGATAGTCGGTAACTCGGTAAGACCGATCAGCCGAGCTGCGGCCAATCGTCCGTTCCCCGCGATGACAGTATTGCTGTCATCGACTAAAAGTGGGCAGGTGAATCCAAATTCCCTAATGCTGTTTGCAATCTGGTTAATCTGTTGCTTGGAGTGGGTTCTCGCATTTTGCGGAGGTTCCTTCAGCGTGGATGTCTGGCGGTAGTGGACTACCAACTTTGAGAATTGGTCACTTCTTTCTCTCATCGAATGCTCCTTAAGGGCCTGGAGGCTCTTAAGGAGATCCTGGAACCGCAATCGCTCCAGCTGGTATTAACTACTACCGGTCTAGTATTTTTATTTGTTGTGCTTTTTTCTCGCTCTGGTCGACCGGTGTTGGATGCTTGCGATCTTGGCAGTCTTGTCCGTGCCGCCATCGGTGAACCAGATCCGCGCTGTTTTGCTATCGGAATCAACGTCCGTCTCGACATCAGTTATCACGCCTTGATGGGTCAATCGTTTCAATTCCGCCACTAGCTCAGCCTTCGATATGTTGCGGTTCTTAGAGACAAGCTGTTCAATTACTTGTTGAAGAGCGTCAACGGGCTTGTTTTTGCCACCCATGCTTGCCAGAGTCTTTCTCGTGAGTGCCATGCTACCGAAGGCATCCGAGATTCCGGATTCGAAGCTCCAATGTCCTAGCGGTATGCCACGCTCCACTTCAGAATTTCGCTGTCTAAAGCAAGCCTCGAGGGTGGCCTCCGAAATTTGAGCCATGAGGCGGTTGTGACGTTCAGAGAATTTCTCATCTTGAAGTCTGACCATTGCACTAAAGGCTTCGGATTGTTGAAGTTCGTTGTCGGCGGGGGAAATGGTCATCTGGGCTCCTGATGCGAACGTTCCGCCCCTTGGTTCTCTCGAGGGTGAAAGTCCTTTCACAACTATCGAATTAATTGGCGCTTTCAGCAATAGCCGTTCTCGCTATTTTCGGAACGAACCGGGCGATGCTCTGTGAACACGGTCCCCGTAGTCTTCGCAATTTCCCTGCTTTTCCCTGTTACGGATTCGGAATCAAACAACAGAACACCAGAATCGTTTGAAAATAGAGCGATTTTTGCGTTATAGAGGTTTGACCACCCGCAATTTCCCTGTATTTTTCCCTGAAAGCACAGAGAATGGTTCGCACGCGACTGCATCCACCGCCATCTAAGCCTCCTATCCCACAGCGATTCGTCCGGAAAAGACGATTTTCGGTAAATTTATCGCACGGTCATCGTCGAGCGGTCACCGCGAAGCTCTGTTCGGCTCCACCCAAGAATGGCAAAAAGGGTAGAATTCCGAGGGATCTGGAGGAATGGTATGACAGTTCTTCGATGCCTGCTGCTCGGCACTCTATTGTTGATTGTCAACAGCTTCGGATTCATAAGCGCGCAACTGTCCAGCCCGTATGCGCAATCTCTCGATCAAGCCAAGGCGGCCAACGAACTTCGTGTCCAACGGCAAAAACACCTCATTGCCGAAAGCGACAGGCTGTTAGAACTCTCGATCGATCTTAAAAAACGGATCGACAACTCCGCCCCTGACCGGTTGTCTGTGGATTCACTCAAGGAAGCCGCAGAAATTGAAAAGCTGGCTCACAAACTTCATGAGCAGATGAAGAACTGACGCATAAGCTCTTTACGACACTCTCTGCTGGCAGAATTGATTGAGGAGTGTGGGCGGTAATGCAACGGCAATACCCGTCAGCGAAGCGGGCAGACTGCGTCGCCACTGTCCAAGGTACTTGGCAACATCGTGGTTTACCGAGGGCCCTGGCTTGGATAATAGAAGGCGCGAACCTCTTTCAATTCTCCACCGACAACAAGACACAGATCGATAACATGATCCACGCCATTAATCGTCTCCATGTCGAAAACGGTCGCAACATAATCGCCATCGACTATGTGCTGCTTTATTTCTATACCCTTGATGAACGGAAAATGCTAGTGAGGAAGCCCACTATCGTCTCACGGCCCGCCAGTTTAGGCATCAGTGGCCCTTCAAACGTTATGCCTGGTGCGAACGGCACAGACGATAGGTCTTTGCGCGCGAGACCTTCAAATAGCTTTCTACTACCGCTATGTTTTCTGATCGAGACATTGGCTCACCCTAACACAGTCTTGCCGTTCCATTACTTGAACGGGAGATCAAATGATCAAATATCCCCTGGATTTATCCAGGCATTTCGAGGGCTTAAGGCCAAGTGGTATCTTTAAAGAGGCGCTTTTAGGACGCCTCCGTGTCCGCGGAAAGGGACTGCGTCCCTCCTGAACTTTGTCCTTCGACGAAATCTTTTTGAGTCAACTCTTTTCTGCCTGAGCTAGCGGACAGCAGGCGCCACAGAAAGGAGTTCACATGAAGCAGAAGCTACCTATTCGCCGGATGCGCCAGCACCCGGACCTCGAACAACTCAAACGACAGTCGAAAGAACTGCTGGCTGCTTTCCGGGCGGCAGACGCAGCGGCGATCAACGAAGTCACCGCATGTTACGACGATCCACAGCCTGCGACGTTTGCGCTGCACGATGCGCAACTCGTCATCGCGCGCAGCTACGGGTTCGATAGCTGGCCAAAACTGAAGGCTTATGTGGATGGCGTGACGATCAGGCGATTGGTTGAGGCCGTGAGCAACGGCGCCATCGAGCGTGTGAGAGCGATGTTGAAGGCCCGGCCGGAGCTCGCCAATATGGCTGTTTCCTATGGCGATGAGCATCGCGCGATCCATTACGCCGTGATGCACCGTCAACCGGAAATTACCCGTCTGCTCATGCGAAAGGGCGCGAACGCAAGGGCGGGTATCCACCCGCATCGCGATGCCACGTCGGCCTGGACGTTGGCACGTGAACGGGGTTACGACGACATTGTCGCGATCATCGAGGAAGAAGAGAACCGCAAGGCTAAACCTGCGCACGAGTCAACCATCGCTCCAGCCATGGAGCTCGATAACGCGGAGCGCACCGCTGTGGCAAATGGTGATTTGAAATGGCTGCGTTCCCGTCTGGCGGAAGGCAAGCTCGCCAATCATGTGCGATGGAGTGACGGCGGCTTATTGACTGTCGCAGTGAGGAATAATCGTCCGGAAGTGCTCCAGTTCTTGCTCGACGAATGCAAGTTTGATCCGGACGAGCGTGTCTCTGGAGGTGAAGGCGACTGGGTAGCATACTCACAAGGCCATCCGTTGTGGAACGCCGCCGCCATGGGATTGAGTGAGATTGCGAATTTGCTCCTTGATCGCGGGGCCAACCCGAACGTCCACGTCGATTCCAGCGGATCGCCGGTGCACAGCGCATACAGCCATAAGCAGTGGAAGATGGTGGATCTGCTGCGGGCGCGAGGGGGATTCGTAACCGCAGATACCGCCGCGCTTTATCGTGAGACGGAGCTGGCCCGGCAGATTCTGGACGATGAGGAGCGCGGCACTTCTCCCCGGAATATCACACTTACGGAAGGTTCTCTTGTCGAAGACTTGCTTCGTTTCGGCGGCGACGGCGGAGCCACTGAGATCGTCCGGATGGCGTTGGCGCGCGTCGACTGGCCTCGCAACGATGTGCGTTGGTTCCGCATGCTTGCAGCGCCTTTGAGCTTCTGGCACCACATTCCGTGGCTGCAGGCGGGCAACAAAGAGCTGGATCGAAACGGGTATCTGGAGTGTTTCCGGCTGGTGCTGGGCGCGTGCGACGCCAACATCGTTGGATCATTCGGCCGGACCATCCTCCACGAGATTGCGGCGATGCGCGATTGGATTACTGAAGACGAGGTAATCGCTTTTGGCGCGTGCAGCTTTAGAGGCCGGCGCGCGTTCAGATGGTCGCGACGACATCCTGAAAAGCACACCCCTTGGTTGGGCATGCCGCTGGGGCCGAATCAAACTTGTCCGATTGCTCCTGGAGCACGGAGCTGTCCTGGAAGAAAAAGATGCCGAATCCTGGGCACAGCCACTAGCCTGGGCGCGAAAGATGGGTCATAACGAAATTATTTCCATGCTCAGCCAGCAATCCTGATTTAATTCTCGGTTCATGAGATAGGCAGATGCACGTTCCAGCCACAACTCGACTGGGTCTTGGAGGTTCCGGGCGGATGGTCGCCAACCAGGACATTACAGCCGTTTTGGGTAACTTCCGGCAGGCGGTGATTCGACCGGAACGCGGAAGTCGAGCACCGGTCGCTCGATGGTGATTTACCACCAAATGACGCTGAAAAGCCGAAGGAAGTGATCGGAGCTGAGTTTTAGTGCAACCATAGTTAGCATCTGAATCGCGCGGCGAGGAGGACTCATGCAGACGCTGTTTCAGGATCTCCGCTATGCAATGCGGCAGACGGTGAAGAGCCCGGGCTTTAGCTTTGCGGTGGTCATCTCGCTGGCGCTCGGCATCGGAGCGACCACCGCGGTGTTCAGCGTGATCTATGGAGCGCTGATCCATCCGTATCCCTACAAGGCGGCGGATCGCATGGTTGGGCTCGCCCTGAAGAGCAAAACGGGCGATGACGAAGTGTCCTCTTGGACGGACCGCAAATTCGTCTCCTGCGCCGGTCCTCCGCCTTAGAGGATCTCGTCGCCATGGATAGCTCGTCCCTGACGCTGACCGGAGGCGACTTCCCGGAGGACGTGGAAACCCTTTTCGTAACCTCGAACGCCTTTGACTTTCTTGGCGAACCGCCGCTACTGGGTCGGGGATCTCCTCCCGTCGGACGCAGTCGACGGACAGGAACCGCAACCGGTAGTGGTGTTGAGCTATCAGTTCTGGCAACGGCATTTCAATGGGAATCCGGACGCGGTAGGAAAGACGCTCCAACTGAACCGGAAGAGCTACCGGATCGTCGGCGTTGCGGCGAAACGCTTCCGGTGGGAGGCCAAGGATGTGTATCTGCCCCTGCATCTGACGCAGGATCCAAAGCTGACATACCGCTTCGTTCTCCGTTTAAAGCCGGGTGAAAGCCGTACGGCAGCCAGCGCGGGCCTTCAGCCACTGATGGAACAGTTCGCCCGGGAGATGCCAAATCGCTTCCCCGAGCACTTTCAGGTAACAGTCCACGGTCTGAACGAGTGGGTTATAGAACGCATGGGGCACACGCTGGTTCTGCTGCTCGGCGGTGTGGCGTTGCTGCTCGCTATCGGTTGCGGCAATGTCTCCATCCTCCTGCTGGCGCGCGGAACCGTGCGAGAGCATGAACTCGCCGTGCGAACCGCAATTGGAGCGGGACGCGGGAGAATCGTACGGCAACTGTTGACGGAGTCGATCCTGCTGGCCATGACTGGTGCTGCTATGGGTATTGTTGTGGCCTATGGTGCGGTCGCGGCCATCAGGGTCCTTCTGCCCCAGTACATCATGTTCGCCTCGGAATCCGCAGTCAGTATTAACCTGCCCGTCCTCTTTTTCAGCATTGGCTTAGCGCTAGCGACCGTGATTCTTTTCGGGCTATGGCCGGCGTTGCAGCTCTCGCGGCCCGAACCGAAGAAGCTTCTGCAGTCGGGAGTGAGAAAGATCGCCAGTAGCATGCGGGGACGCAGGACGCATAGCGCGCTCATCTCCGGTCAAATCGCTCTCACGCTTCTGCTGCTCGCCTGCTCAGGTGCCACCATCGGTGGCTTTGTACGTTTGCTGCACCTGCCGCTCGGCTATGACCCGCACAATGTAATCTCCATCTGGATTCCGCTCCAAGAGAAGTCGTACCCGAGCTGGAGCGGGCGCGCAGCGTATTTCGAGCAGCTTCGGGCGAGGGTGGGCACTGTACCCGGCGTGAGGATGACGGCCATTGCCACCAACGCCACTCCGCCCAATGCCGGCACCGAAATGCCGTTCGAGGTTTTGGGACATCCGGGGCTGGGCCAGCAGACGGCCCTCCTAACCTGGTGGGACCGGAGTTCTTCAGCACGCTGCGCATTCCTCTCATGAAGGGCAGAATCTGGAGTGATACAGAAACCCACAATGGCGCAACGCTGGCTGTGATCAATGAGACTCTGGCCAGGCTTTATTTTCCGAATGGCGATCCCGTGGGACACTCGCTCAAGCTGCCAGACATAGAGAATCCTTCGGCGGATCTCACCTCAGCTCCAGGAATCGCAGGCTCATGGTTACAAATTGTTGGAGTCGTGGGAGACAGTCGCGACGCCGGTTTGCGCAATCCTGTTAAGCCTGCCATATTCGTGCCCTGGACGCTTCAGATGCCGCCGAGCACGCAGATTCTGGTTAGATCCGAGGCGCCGCCGTTAGGGCTCCTGAACGCCATCAGGCGCGCACTCGCCACGGTAAATCCCGATCAGCAGGCCGCGCGTGTGGTCTCCGATCTCGACAAATGGATCAGCGATCAACCGGAGTGGCAGCAGGAACACCTGGTTGCCTGGCTCTTCTCCGCTTTCGCGGTGCTGGCTCTTAGTCTGTCCGCTGTCGGACTATACAGCGTGGTGTCGTATACGGTGACTCAACGAACCAGTGAGTTCGGCATACGCGTGGCGCTGGGTGCCCAACGTAGGCATGTGCTTCAGATCGTCTTTGCGTCGACGGTGGTGAGTGTTGGCAGTGGGGTGCTGGTCGGTGTGGTGCTCACTCTGGCTCTGAATCCTCTTTCTGGCCGAATGGGTGGGCGGCAATCTGCGCGACCCAATGCTATTGCCGGCGGGAGTTCTGCTGCTGTGTCTGGTCGCTGCGATTGCCTGCCTTTTGCCGGCGTTACGGGCCGCACATGTCGATCCCATGACAGCAGTGCGCTGCGAGTAACTGCCATATAGAGCGCCCGCGCTCCAGATGCACGCTGTTCTGAACGAGAGGGTGCGGTCCGTTAGCGTGCACTACGAT
>CAWGUP010000009.1:0-1106041 GCA_963825895.1 uncultured Alphaproteobacteria bacterium | reverse complement strand
GTAAGTAGGTTTCTGTGAGTTTACCAAGTAAGGGAGACTCACATGACGATGACAGGTTCGACGATTACACTGGAGCTTTTGGATCAACTGCTTGCTAACTATGAGAAGCCCGAGGACCTGACCGGGGACGACGGCTTGTTCAAGCAGCTCAAGAAGGCGCTGATTGAGCGCGCACTCGGGGCAGAACTGACCGACCATCTCGGTTATGAGAAGGGCGATCCAGCGGGCCGGGGAAAAGGCAACAGTCGTAACGGGACGAGTTCGAAGCGAGTGCTGACCCAGGATGGCGAGGTCGAGATAGCGGTGCCTCGTGATCGTGCCGGCAGTTTTGAACCGCAACTGATCGCCAAGGGGCAAACCCGGTTTGACGGCTTCGACGACAAGATTTTGAGCCTGTATGCGCGCGGCATGACGGTGCGGGAGATCCAGGGCCATCTGGCCGAACTCTACGCCATCGATGTGTCTCCCGACCTCATCAGCCGGGTCACCGACGCGGTCCTTGACGAGGTACGGGAATGGCAGAACCGGCCGCTCGATCCGGTCTATCCGGTGGTGTTTTTCGATGCTCTGCGGGTCAAGATTCGCGACGAGGGCCTGGTCAAAAACAAGGCGGTCTACGTGGCGCTCGCGCTCAATCCGGACGGCGAAAAGGAGGTTCTCGGACTGTGGATCGAACAGAGCGAAGGCGCCAAGTTCTGGCTCAAGGTGGTCAACGAACTCAAGGCGCGCGGCGTCAATGACATCCTCATTGCGGTGGTCGACGGGCTCAAGGGCTTTCCCGAAGCGATCAATTCGGTGTTTCCGCAGACCGTGGTGCAGACCTGCATCGTCCACCTGATCCGGAATAGTCTGGCCTTCGTGTCATGGAAGGATCGCAAGGCGATCCTGCCCGCCATCAAGGCGATCTACCGGGCCGAGAATGCCGACACGGCAATGCTTCGGCTCGAAGAACTCGAGGCCGAATGGGGCAAGCGTTATCCGGCGATCGGAGCGGCTTGGCGCCGCGCCTGGGAGCATGTCGTGCCGTTCTTTGCATTCTCGCCAGGCATCCGCAAAATGATCTACACCACCAACGCGGTCGAGGCGCTGCACCGCTCGTTGCGCAAGATCATCAAGACCCGCGGCAGCTTCCCCAACGACGACGCGGCATTAAAGCTGCTTTACCTCGCCATCAAGAATGCCGGCCTGCGTTGGCGGCGCGGGATTGAATGGACCGCCGCCATGGGCCAGTTTGCCATTGCATTTGGCGCCCGCTTTCCAGGATCAGCGAACTGACCCCATGGGGTCAGTTCGCTGATCCCCAACCACCTTCACAGAGGCCGCTCTTACACAAAACTTCTGACAGTCCCCACTCTAGCCTTGACCGGCGAACGCCCGATGAGGCCTACTTCGATCATCCGTCGCTGAGTGCAGCGGCATGAACTTCGCCACGCTTTTGGCGCGCAACTCCGGTCGGGCTACGCCCTCCCTGCATTGCACCCCAAAAGCGCATCACACCAACCAAGCAAACCCGGCAGAAAACCCACTTATCCCTAGCGCGAAGCTGTTCAGACAAACCGAGCCAGCTCTTTCTGACTGTCCGACAGACCAAGTTCGGCAAGTCACGCATCCTACCTTGCATCCGACAACCCGCGCGGCACTGCGCAGCTACGCCGAACGGCGCGATGCTCATCTCGGATCGCGCTGCGGCCCGCACTTCTTCGTCGCCGAGCGCGGCGGCCGATTGCTACACCAGTATGTTCATCGGGTCTTCTGGCGATTGTCCCGGGAGATCGGCCTGCGGCGCCCAGGCGATCACTCCGGGCCGCGCATGCACGACTTCCGGCATCGGTTCGCGATCCGCACGCTTCTCGGCTGGTATGGCGAAGGGACTCGATGTCGAGCGGCAGCTTCCGGTGCTCTCCACCTATCTCGGCCACGCCTGCGTGCGAGACACCTATTGGTATCTCTCGGCCTGTCCGGAGTTGATGGAAGAGGCAGCGCGGCGTCTCGATCGGCGGTGGGAGGCCAAGCCATGAAGCCGAACAGCAATCTCGCCACGCTCATCGAGCGCTATTTCACCGAGCGGCTCATGCGTCACGCAATGTCGCGCCAACACGATCGCATCCTACAGGGATACATTCCGGCTGCTGTTCACGTTTGCACATGCGCGACTCCGCAAACCGCCGTCGGCCTTGGCGCTCGACGATCTGGATGCGCCTTTTATCAGCGCGTTTCTTGATGATATCGAGAAGAAACGTGGCGCCGGCGCCAGGACGCGCAACTTGCGCCTGACCGCCATCCGCTCCTTCTTCCGGTTCGCATCCTTCGAGGAACCGGCCCACAGCGCACACATCCAGCGCGTCCTCGCGATACCGAGCAAGCGACACGACAAGCGCCAACTGCATTTCCTGACCCGACCCGAGATCGAAGCGATCCTTGCCGCTCCTGATCGAACGACATGGCTCGGACGCTGCGATTGCACGCTGCTGCTGCTCGCGGCTCAGACAGGCTTGCGCCTCTCCGGGCTGATCGGCCTCGACAGGGATGCCGTTCATCTTGGTCACGGTGCCCATGTTCGATGTGTCGGCAAAGGGCGAAAGGAACGATGCACGCCGCTGACTGACCACACACGCTCGCCTTGCCCTTATTTCATGGCTCAAGGAACCGGCGCGACACGGAGCAACGGCGCTTGTTTCCGAATGTGCATGGCGGCCGGCTTAGCGCAGACACTGTCCAGTCGCTGCTGGCCAAACATGTCCGCGTCGCCTGTGAGAGATGTCCATCGTTGGCGTCCAAGCGGGTATCGCCCCACGTGCTGAGGCACAGCGCTGCAATGGGGCTGTTGCAGGCCGGCGTCGATTGCTCGGTGATCGCGTTGTGGCTCGGTCATGAATTGGTCGAGACGACGCAGACCTACCTCCACGCCCACCTCGCATTGAAGAAAACAGCCCTGGCGAAGCTCAAGCCGTACGAGCGCGGAAAGCCAACCCGCTTTCGAGCGAGCGACCGTCTACTCACCTTCCTGGATGTGCTGTAGATGGACAGACTATGCCGAATGGCCCCGGGACGAAGCCCGCTCGACGGCTCACAAAAACGCCGGAGTGAGAGGTTGTCTCCAGAACCGTTCGGCATAGTTCGGCAGTCGGCATAAACCGCCAAGCTCAACGGCATCGACCCGCAAGCGTGGCTTGCCGACACATTGTCTGGTCTCGTCAATCTCTGGCCGAATGATCGTCTCGACGAGACGATGCCCTGGGCCGCCGCACGCGAACAAGTTTAACGTGCCGCCTGAACCTGCGCTACGCCTACACCAAAACATGAGCGTCAAGCCCGAAATCAAAGGGTGGCGAAGAACTGCTTACGTCGCGTCGCTTCAGATAGGGAATTCTTCGACTGAGGTGCGTTAGAAATTTCGTGACATTGATGAAAACCTAAGCCCCTTTTTGCTCTCCCACGAACATAGACCGGACTCCAATACCCCTTGCATGAAAATTTGTGCGGCACGTGAGGCCGCTCTCCGTAATCGACCAGATCAGGCACCCTATTTGACGCCCGCGAATTGCTCGAACGCAAGCCGTACTATGCCCGTGACGGCAGTCGGCGCTCTGGGACGCAGCGTTACACGGCGAAGCTATCACGCCACGAGATTCGGTCACGGGCACCCCGCATAGCATCTGAGAGCCATTCGAACAACGGTTTTACCTCGGGCATCACAGGCACTGCGAGCGCCATCACGGCGTAAACATCTGCGACGTAGTCGCGGTTGATCTTCTCAAGATCATCATCGGACGCGGACGCCACATTATTTACGCGCGCAAGGTTTGCCCAATCAGTGATCGGATTTAGGTTCAAGATAAATTTGTCACCTGCCGCAAAAGGTACAGATCCCTGGCTAATCGTGAACTCCGGTCCATTGATAGCTGTCAAACTTCTTTCCTACCTGACCTGTGTCATCGCTTTATGTGCTCTGGTCGCATAAACGGTAAAGTTCGAAGAATTGGAGAACTCGATTGACCACTCTCCAAACGTTGGGAATGATCGAGGATCCTGAGCGATAAAGCCAGGAGATCCATTTCCAACGTTACCCGGCGCAGGCATTACAACACCTTCATAGTACTGAGTGTAGTACATCGTCGGGCGCGTTCTGGGCCAGCCGGACGTGCCATTTATTCGATTGATGTCAGATTGTATTTTCCATTTTAAAACCGGCAGCCAATCACTGAAGCCAAGCCGCACAGCCATTGCCAATACACCGCAGAGATAGTCTTCCTGCCACCAACCCATCGAGTGCTTCGACGTACCGGAAAAGAACACCCGCTCTTTTGCCGATTGGCCATTCACACAATTATCCGTGATCCAAGAAAGATTGTTATCAAGCACCTTCTTCCAAAATTCCTTTGGTAGAAGGCTTTCACCCTGAATGCTATCGCACGCGAGATAGGCAAAGACAGTCGATCGCAACATCCACGCCCAACCACGCGTTTGAAGTCGGTCAAATATATAACGCTTCATGTCTGCGTCATGTTCAAGGCCGAGATAGTAATTGATTTGATATTGAAGTTCCTCCAGGTGAAATGGATCGCCAGTCAACAGAAACGGAATGTATGAGAGGCATGGATGATGCGCGGCGTCTGGCCGTATGCATGCGCTTTTGGGAATGGGGTGCGGAAATGGATGGATCGCCGGACCCTGATTGATAGGCTGTTCCGGCCAAGTCGTGAACTTTCCCCAATTGTCCCAGTTGATTATTCTGTTTGTAGTTGGATCGTTTATATGCCACGGGCCGGACGCCGATGCTTCGGCCCAGGTCATCATCGAGTTGTACATGCCTCCGTCCTCTGTCGCCATATACGCCGAGGTGTATTCGGGGTTCTGGCCGATTTCCATCCGCTCGCCTGTCTCACCCATAAAAAGCGTAATATTCGACGCACCCATGATCTCGTATGGCTTTGCTTCTCTCGGCAAGAGGAATAGTCATTGAGGAGTTCTCGTACGCAACTGAGAGCTTTGCCGCGACAAGATCCGCTGGCTCGCGAACGCGTGGGCGGGGCGACGATTGCCAGCGCCAGCGAGACAGCCAGAAATGCTGAGGTACGTCTACTTTTTCAAGCGAAACACCATTGTTGAAAATCTCGCAAGTGTACGCTCCCATTGTGGCGGGGGCATCGTTGAACGGGTCACCGTACAGAACGACGACTTCAATTCGTTCATTATTTCGGTCTGGGCGAAAATACACTGAAAAAAGTTTGTCATCGCTCCTTATAATAACATTTCGCTGCGAAATTCCAGCAAACGGCACCGTAAAATCACCAAGATCGACGCCCTTTGCCCCAACAAAGTTGCGCGTCGAGCCATCCGAAAATGTCAATGTTGCCGAGAGCGCAGACACGCTTACTGCTTTACTAGACAACGATCTCGAACTCTCGGACAGTGCCGGAGTTGGCGAGCCATCTGCTATCGCCGCGCCAACAACCAATGCCGCGCCTGTAGCATGCAAAAAATCCCGCCGCGTCTTCATTGTAAAGCCTTTCGTTATTCCTATCGCGTTAACTTGAAGGCGACGAAATCGCTCTTCGCGATACATTTCGAGAAATTTATGCAATTAGCCATCTACCACCGTGGTTTTCTTTCAGCTTACATTGCATCGTGCCAAAACAAAACTTATTAGTTTTGAACGGAAAATAGCCCAATTTTGTGATGGTCTATGAAAGGATTTGGCGCGTGCTTTCGCGCACGCAGACAAGCTGAAAGTGCCAGGTAATTGTATATTCAACAGATTCAGAAGCCGAGGAACGGAGAAGGTTTCGATTCTGCAGAATATCGCCGTAAACGGTGTTATCCGATACGCGCGCTGTGATGGGTCGCGCCATAAAGCTGAGTTTATCGGAAAAGCTAACATCGAAGTGACGAATGTTGTCTCTCGCACCCAACGCGGCTGATAAAATCTCACGATCACCGAACAAATTAGTTCGGTTGGTGTTGAATGAGCTAATGGAGGCTCTCAGTAGATTAATGTGGGTTTGGATTCTGTCTTTGTAAAGAGAAACAATCTTCTGTGGTGAACCTGTACCGAGGATCGGGACGGATTGGCAGAGCACGTTCGCCTGTGAGCGCGCTTTCTAGCCCGTCTAATTCACGCGATGTAGCTTGATTTTGCGTTGCGGTGGAATTTTTGCGCGCGGGCCGTGCGGATTTGCGGCGCCTGTTGCATCGCGATTTGATTTTGGATTTTGGTTGGAGGTTTCGACGACGGTCTGGGTGCGGCGACGCGGCCGCGCCTGTCAGGGTCCGGCGGCGGCGAAGCGAGCAACGAGAAGGCGAAAGAGGGCTGCATCGGGACAGGCGGTCGGCAGCGAGATGCGGATGCGTGCGGCGCCTTCCACCACGCGCGCGGCGATCTTGATCAGCCGCAGCCTGAGGGTTGAGAACTCGCAGCGGAACAGAGCCGAACGCCTGGGCACGGCTTTGCGCACGGTAAGCATCAGCCAATAGGCGGCGGTGTGCAGGATCAGGCGGGATTGATTGGCACGCGGATCGCGGCACGAGGTGCGATCGGACGCGAGCTGGGCTTTGTGCAGCTTGATGAAGTTCTCCATCTCACCGCGGGCGCAGTAGACTGTCTCGTAAAGGTGCTTCGCGCCGCCTTTGAGCGAGGTGACGATGTAGCGGATGTCGAGACCTTTCGCGGTCGCCTCGATGCGGGCCACGAGACGGCGCGCGCACGTCCAGCTCTTGGCGCCATAGCGGAACTTACGGAAACCGCGCAGCTTCTGCGCCCCGCGTAGCACACGTTCGACGCATAGCGTGTCGGCATCGTCACGGACCATTGCGGCCAGGACCGCATTGGTGCCAAAGCCGAAAACATAGTCCACGCCATGCTGTTCGCACCATTGCATAGCCTCGTGACGGCCATAATGGCTGTCGCCGCGCACCACAATGCCCACCTTCGGCCAACGCCGGCGGATGTGCTTGATCACGTGCTTGAGGATCGTGCGCACTTCCTTGCCGGACGGCGTCTTGCCCTCACGCAGGATCATCGCCACCGGCTTGCCGGTGATCCCTTCGTAGATATGGATCGGCAGGAAACAGCGCTCATCGTAATGGGCGTTGAACAGCGACAGCTGCTGATTGCCGTGCACCGCGTCGAAGGTGTCGTCGATATCCAGGATGATCGATTTTGGCGCGCGCCTGTAGCTCGAGATGAACTGGTCGATCATCGCCCGCATCATCCGGCCAAGCTCGGTGCGGGAGGGAGCATTCTCGAGCCGTGACAATGTCGGCTGCGAGCACAAGGCTTCGCCGTCCCCGGGCGACCGGCCCGCCGCCATCTTGAAGACAGGATCGTGACGTAACCGGTCGAAGTCGTTGGCGTCCTCATAGCCGGCCGCGATCGCAAACATCCGCAGCCGCATCATCTCCTCGACCGTATGCATAATGAGATCCGGATCGCGTTTGTCCTTCAGGCACGCCGAGAGGCGCTTTGCGATCCCGCACGCCTTCTCGACATCGCGCAGCAGCAGCACCCCGCCATCCGACGAAAGCATCCCGCCATCGAAGGCCGCGGTCACCTTCTTGCGGGCAACCGCTGGAAATCCGAACGCCAGTACAGTATCGTCTTCCATGACGGGTGTGGCGCTCCTCGATCGCTCAGATGAAACTGCGTAGACAACAAAATCATCTGCTAAATCATGGCTTTCCGCTACATCCGTCGCTCAAAATCCCTACATCGCATGAATAAGGCGGGCTAGTTTGCTTTTCATGCCGGAGGGAGAGGTGTGTGCGTGAAAGGTCAAATAGCTCTCCGCAGAACTTAAGAACGCCACGCGCGGATGCTCGATGGGGATGTCGCGTCCGCTTTTAACTGCAGCAGAGGATCGGCTGCGGGTTCTTTTACCTGCACCAAACACATTCGAGAGGAAGCTTTCGACAGAAATTTTGGTCCGGATGAATATATAGCATGTGGATTCATCGAGGTTATGAACCCGAAGCGCTAAATATAGCGCCATCTTGTGAGATGGTTGCGTCGCCTCAGATATGGAATTCCTTGATCGAGTATTGGCGCCAGAGCGCGGAGCCCGACACCCATTATGAACAAAAGTGGACGCCAGGCTGGGCCAGCATATCGCAGCGGATAGTCCATGCGATCAAGGTCCGGATAAAGGCAAAATTCCATCAGGAAACATTCCAGAGGCGACAAAATCGTACGCCAATTTCGCGTTTCGTCGTCGCTGACCGGTTTTGAAAGTCTGCTGTGGATGCCGCGTTCGCGCTCGGGGACTGCGTCAACGCGATCCTGTGGGCGCAACATCGCTGGCTCAAACTCTTCGCCTAGAAAAGAGCAAATCTTCCGAACCACGTCTTCGGGATTTTGGATCAGATTTTCGTAGCGCACATCGAGAATTTGAGATGCGTAAGGCGAATTGCGATAGGACTGACTGGCTCGGATGGCACGTGTCCAAGGGTAGCTTTCGCCATGGTACCAGCGCGTTTGAAAACCGGCATTGACAGTTGAAATGGCTACCTCATGTCCGTCCCGGATTAAATTGATAAATTTGGCGCCTGAATAAAGAACGCTGAGTTCTGGAACGATTGAAATGTATCGCGGTGTTTTGTCTCCAAAGCGCGCCTTCCCGGCGCGCGTGAGGTGATGGGTATAGATCAAACCCATGATGTCGGTAAGTTTTGGCTCCTTAAGGGCATGTGCGTCGCGTGCGAAGATCCCGGTATCGAGACCCATGTCTGGCCAACGATAGCCTTTGACGATTGTCTGCACAGCGCTTTCGACTTAAGTCGGTGAAAGCGACCCCGTCAAAGGCAATTCTTTGGCGAGAGACAGATAGAACCATGTTTCGGGCGGTATCTCTATTCGGGAGTGCCCGGTCAGAATCAGGCGCAATAAGGTTGTTCCGGACCGGCCCGATCCAACGATGAAAAATGGTGAATTGTCAGCCACGAATTTAGTCCTGCAGGGTCTGAGTACGATCACAGCATTAGATTGAATGCACCCGTACAAAAGATGCGGCAAGATCTTCGATTCGCATTGACCCTCTTTTAACACTAAAATTGTATGTTAAACTGATGTTTACGCCGTCTCCAGCGGTTAAGGTTACGAGAATTGTGAATGTTCCAGGTCATCCAAAATTTACCGCTACCGGTCAGTCCTCCCGTGCGCCAAGCTCGGCAGGCGCGCCGCAACAATTCGCCGCGGGGCACCCCAACCGACATATCCGGCCTTGGCTTCAACTCTGGCTACGGGTGAGATGGCGATGTCGCAGGTCTCCGCCCCTCGCTCAAAGCCGAAACTTCCGTCTCTCCTCTCCGTTGTCGTTCCGGCATATAATGAAGAGGAGGTCCTCCTTGAGTTTACCCGGCGCTTGTCTCTTGTGCGACAAGGAATCTCGATCCCGAGCGAGGTTATTTTTGTTAACGACGGCAGCCGTGACTTCAACCCTCGCGGTCTTGCGAGCGTTGCGTGACGCCGATCCATCAATCGGGATTGTCGATCTCAGCCGCAATTTCGGCAAGGAGATCGCACTTACCGCGGGGCTCGACCACACAAATGGCGACGCGGTCGTCATTATCGACGCAGACTTGCAAGACCCACCGGAGCTGATTCCAAAATTGCTCGAGCGCTGGTGCGAGGACGATGTTGATGTAATATATGCGCAACGCTCTTCGCGCGCTGGCGAAAGCCAACTCAAAAAGCTCACCGCTTTGGCGTTCTACCGTGCGCTCAACGCATTTGGCAACGAGCCGATTCCGGTCGATACCGGCGACTTTCGGATTCTGAGCCGCCGCGCCGTCGTGGCGTTACGCCAGCTTCGGGAGCGGCATCGGTTCATGAAAGGCTTGTTCTCATGGATCGGCTTCCGCCAAGCCGGCATTCTGTATGAGCGCGACGCACGCTTCGCCGGCACCACCAAGTGGAATTATTGGCGGCTTTGGAATTTCTCTATTGAAGGTATCACCTCGTTCACGATCACGCCGCTGAAGACCGCCTCTTACGTCGGCATCGTCACGGCTCTCGTCGCATTCTTTTACGGACTATATATGGTCATCCGGACAATTATTTTCGGCAATCCGGTCGCCGGTTATCCTTCGTTGTTAGTGATCGGGGGGAAGCTTTTGGGGTCTGTTGCAAGCGCTGGCCAATCTTCCGTTGGGGGCACTCAACGGGGCAGAAGAAAGGCTAAACGAGATGCGAAGCGCGCATATCATCAAAGGTCACGCCCGATTATCTCAGTCGAGGAACTCCGGTATTCTTTGGCCTTTAACGTAGTTCTCCGATTGGCCTTGATTGAACATAGTTCTCTGACTTTTAGTTAGCAGTTACAAATGTTAAAATTTAAAAGTGCTTGACGTTACAATGCGCGAATTTGGGTTACAATGCTCCAGAAATGCTCCTTGTTGACACCGGAATGTCTCGCGATTTGGAATGCGTATTCGCCATGATTCAATTCTTCCAAAATCTTCCCTGCCGTAGTTTTATTTGCTGAAAAGCTCGCGGATATGTCAGAAAATACTCCATTTTTTATCGTCGGCTCTAGCCGATCCGGCACCACCCTGTTGAGGTTGATACTTACTGGCCATCCACGCATTCACATTCCACCTGAGACTTGGTTTCTATTGCCACTGGTGAAGCGTTTCTCATTAGAGGCAATTCTGTCCGAAAATGAGGTCGTAGAAGTTATCGAGATCATTACAGAACATCGCCGCTGGCCCGATATGGGTATTGATCGTTCAGAGCTTGTCCGATGGACCCATCAGTTAGACGCACCAAGACTTGGCGATATCGTAGGTTGCATTTACCAACATCATCTTAAAATCTCTGGAAAGGTTCGCTTTGGAGACAAGACGCCACCGTATATCAATATCATACCCGAACTCAGCATTCTGTACGGAGGAGCAAAGTTCATTCATCTTATTCGCGATGGCCGAGATGTCGCGATTTCGTTTATTGACGCCAATTTCCATCCACGCGCGTACCACGGAGCGAATTTTGAATGGATCAACGCGGTGAGGCACAGCCTGTCCTATCGCAGCTCACCCTATTCTTCAAATATTTTTGAAGTTAGGTACGAGGATCTCGTTGCTGATTTGGAAGGGGTGGTAAAGAAAATATGCCTTTTTCTTCGGGGAAGAATTTGAGCCACAAATGCTGCATTGGTCTGAAAGAATCGAAATGGTGCCTGGCCGAGAGCGCGGCATTCACAAAAAGCTCGATAAGCCAATTCCACCAGATGCGGTAGCTGTATGGCGTGGAAAGCTTTCACCTCTAGAATGTTTTTTCATGGAGGCCAGTCTTCGCAGAGATTTGAAACAGCTCGGTTATCCACTAAAGTTTAAAAACGTCGCGTGGCGTCCATTGTTGGTTGTATCTGCGCTGATTCTACGTCTAATGGCGCCGCTTCTGGATCGGGGAATTCCCTACCTTTGGCGGCACAAACTGATTTCGAGAAAGGTCTACATCTGAAGTTGAGAGCGCATGACCCGATGGGGTGGACAGCCCCGCTGCTGGCATTCAGGCGCCAACGCGTGGCTGCCGCGGAGCCGCTTGAGGAAAATCATCGTTGGCGACGGTATCCGATCGGAGTCAGTGATAGCGAAGCACGTCTTTTACGCCTGCGCCGATCTTCAATCCCTTTTGAGGATGGGCGCGCTTGTCACGGAGACACCGGGAGCGGTCGGGAGGCTAAGCGCGCGTTAGCGGTCCGAGCCATATCTTCTTATCAAGGGTGCGCGCTTTCACCTAGTATGCGTCAGCGCTAAGTTTACCGGCTGCAGGATTGATTGCCGCTTTCTAGAGTTTCTCGCAATTTCCGTCCGCAGGCTACAGTGTGAGTGGGGTCAATGGCGAATCGATGAGACGCGAATTCTCAGCCTATCTTGATGCGACGCGGTTTCTGGCCGCCATGACCGTCTTCATTTCGCATTTGACGTTCGCGGAATTTACCGGCGGCATTGTGCCCTACCAGGGCAAATTGGCCGGTGAGGCGGTAGCCGCGTTTTTTGTGCTGTCGGGATATGTCATCTCCTATGTTAGCCAGGAGAAGGAAAGAACCTTAAGATTATTTGCCGTGAGCCGGCTGGCTAGGGTCTATTCGGTTGCTCTGCCGGTGATCGCTCTCACAATCGTTGTCGATCTTTTTGCCATGCATTTTGGCTGGCCCCGCAACGTGCCGGTGTATCAATATTATTCCTTCTCAGAATACCTTGCATTGGCGGTTACATTTACTGGACAGGCCGGTCCGCTGCACGAAAGCACCTTTGGATCGCACACTTTCTGGTCGCTGGACTACGAGGTTTGGTACTACCTAATTTTTGCCGCGGCCACCTATTTTTCCGGCGGCATTCGTGTCGCGCTCGTTGCAACACTCCTGATCTTATCGGGACCGCGCGTAGCAATAGACTTTCCGATGTGGCTGCTCGGCGTCGGAATATATAGATTGCATCAAAGCACTTCACTGAAGCGTTCATACGCTCTTGCGATATTTATCCTGGCTTTGTTTTTGCTTTGTTTCTTCCGCGCTACGGCACTAGATATTCAGGTCGATCAAAGTGTAAACATCCTTCTGGGGGGCTGGCCGGTTCGTTTTCTAGAAAATTCCCAAGAATTCGCCAGCGAATCTGTCGCAGCGATCTTGGTGGCCATAACCATTTTCTCGGCAAATTATTTGAGATTGAGCATTTTTTCCAACACGATCGTAGCTCGAATCGTGACCTATTTGGCTTCCTTTACATTTGTGCTCTATCTGGCGCAAAGATCGTTTCTTGATCTTTTCGCGTTCGGCTTTAAGCACAATCCACATTCAATTCCAAGCTTGGTTGCCTTGATTTGCGCGACATTATTTTCTGTCTGGTTGTTGGGGTTCGTTACCGAGCGTCGGAAACTTTGGTGGCGTTCGCTTTTTGACAAAGTGCTGCCGGGACACGGCGATAGCAGTGATGCTCACGTTCGTACTCGCGACGAACGCTAGGACCGAATGGAAGCAAAGGCCGAAACTATGAATGATTTCTTTGGTAAGAAATGGTTGTCATTGCTAATGGCGACATGAGCATGAGCCGAAAATTGGTCTCGCTCTCGCAAGGCTCGTTCTGGTATCGCTGGATCGAAGTACTGTTTAACTCACATCGCGGAGTCTTGGCGAACATTTCCGGAGAGCATTTGCGAGGCGAGAGCCGATCTGCGACGGCGATGTTGGCAATTAGCCGGAGGCAACTATTGCGATCCAGCCTTGTTTCGAACATCAAGCCATGGACTTGATTATCGCAACTTCAGTCGCGATTGGACTTGCGAAATCAAGTCGTATTCTGCGGAAGGCGGTCGGCCGCTCAATGACCCACAGAAAAATTAATGAACCTCCAAACGCTGTCGTACCCATTGCGATACTGGCCAGTAGCCGTGGCACATCAGGCAGAGGAACAAGGAAATTAAAGCCGGAAACAACAAGCGCCATGACGCCGGCGCTCGCGAATGGGCGCCAGATGATACTCAGATAGTCGTTAGGGGTAACTCCAATGGAACGACCAGCGGCGAAAAATAGAGTAGGAACATAAGCTATGACCACAAACAGCCGTGTCGTCGCAATCGCGACGAGACTATGGGTCAAATAGGCGGTAGGAAATATCGCGGCAGCAAGCATTATGACGCGTATCCACTGCATCCGAGCGCCGAAATAAGGCCGCCCCAGTGCATCGAAGAGCGCATATGTGGCATTACTGACACCCATAATGCCTGCGGCCAAGGCCAACCAGCCCATCAGTGGCTCGACATCGAGCCATTTGGGGCCGAGCACGATGGGCACCAGTTGCCGCGCAACGAGCGTGACGCCAACGCTGGCGGAGAGGCAAATGACGGTCGACCATCCAATGACACGCAGGTAGAGCGCGCGCAACTGTTCCAGATCGCCTTGGAGCTTCGACATAACAGGAAAAAGAACGGCAATCATTGGGTCGTTGATTTCACGAGAAGGGCTTGTAGCCACATCTGATGCCACAGAGTAACGTCCCATGGACGGCGCACCAGCGACCCCGCCGATAGCGATCTGGTCGATCTGTGCGTTCAAATACCAGCCAATCGCGCGCACGAATGTCCAGAAAGAGAATGACCAGATTTCCGAAACTTTTTGTAGTGAAAAGCGCGGCCGAAACGGGTGCATCGTGTAGCTAAGCACCGTTAGTGACAGTTGACTGGTCAAAATTCCCGCAACCAACGCCCAATAGTTGCGGAGCCACACGGCGAACGCGATTGTGACTATAAAAGAGATAATCTTGGGATATATATTATAGCGGAAAAAAAGATGGAACTGCAGATCGCGGCGGAAATCGGTCGTCCCGATATTTTCAAATCCACCCATGGCAGCACGTAGCGCCAGACATTGCATCACCGGAATGGCTCGGGGCTCGTGAAAATATGTGTTGGTAAACGGCGCGATAACCATAATCATCGCGGCGATTGCGAACCCCAGAAGGACAGAGATAGTCCATGCAGAATCGTAGTGTTCGCGCGTGGGTTCTAGCAGCCGGATGATCGCCAGCTTTTGCCCCGTTTGATTTAATACTTCGAGCATTGCGACGACGATCATCGCCATCGCGACGATGCCGAAATCTGTGGGTGTCAAAAGGCGTGCGAGAATGACAGTGCTGATCAAGACCGGTGAGCCGGATCCCCCAGCGCAGCAAGATCATCCAGAATGATCCGTGCAGCATTTGGCGGCCAGCAGTGTGCTCTGGTTTTTGAGTTGAGGGATCGGGCATATTCTAAAGCGTCTTCAGCACGAGATTACTGACGCCCGGCCGATAAAGGCTGGCCGTGCGCGCAAACGAAGTGTCAAACTTGGTTTCATTCTGTACGCAGACGGTTGATAGAGCGATGTGGCCGCCCCCTATAGCAGGCGATACCACAAAATAAAACAAAAACTCAAACTGTTGGATAGCTCACCCCCCGATCTGAGACAAACTTTATGATTTCCCCTACTCAGAGCCTATCCGGAAAGATGTGAATCCAGTTCAAGCACTTGCTGCAAAGTGTCTGAGTATAAATCGGATCATGACGAGGCGAACAAAGGCGACGACGGTGTGAACGCAACGCTCGAGGTTGCGCACCAGGCGACGACCGCGGCTAATACATGCCAAATTCGCTCCATGACCCAACCCGCCCATGTTGGCGGCTTGGGCCACCCTTGGTCCACGATGTTCGCTATCGGCGAAGATGTGTTCGATGAAGGAGAATAGTGCGCGCATGCGCTTGGCCAGAATAGTCGCTGCGTCATTGTGATCCTGGATATCGGCGGAATGAACCGCGACGCTCAACAAAAGTAGAAATATATCGACCGGGATGTACCTCTTGCGGCCTTCGACCCGTAAAGTCGAGGACGGATGCGGTGACACTTGATCTTCGAGACAAATCTTATCGTAGAACAGGTAGAAGCCGAAGCCAGGTAGTTTCAGCCTACGCCTTACAGTAGAGATTTCTCAAAGGCCAACAGGGTACTCTCGCCCACCGCGCCACCAATCTGTTCTAGCAAATTTCGGAAATCTCTTGCCCAGCCGTACGTCCGCGAACTCGCTGACCGCGACCTCTCGGTCAATCCAAGTCACTGCCTTGCTGGCTCCGCTGCTGCAAGCGGCGCGACGTTGTTCTCTCACTATCACGAGGCACCCTCCCTTGCGGTTCGGATACCCGAAAAGGAGTCGACCGAATCCCAGGCAATGCGGCAAGCCGGTCCCGTACCGGGTGGATGCTTAGAGCCTGACCTAAAATTGGTTGACCAGCCTCGCGGCTGTTGATTCCCTTTGTTTGCAACAACTTGGGGAGATTCGCGATGCCATGGAACGAGGCTGATCGAGCGAAGTATGAAGTTATTCGGGCACGGTATTCAAGTGACATGTCGGAGGCTGAGTTTGCGCTGATCGCGCCGCTTCTGCCGCCACCGAAACGGCGTGGGCGCAAGCCAACCGATGCCGCAGCCATTTTAAACGCTTTGTTTTATTTGATCCGTTGCGGTTGCCCTTGGCGTTATTTGCCGAAGAATTTTCCGCCGTTCACAACCGTGCAAAATCGTTTCTACGCATGGCGCAACAGCGGTCTGTGGGGGAAAATTGTCGCCGTTCTTGTCATGGAGGCTCGCGAGGCGCAGGGCCGTGAAGCCGCGCCGACGGCGGTTGTCGTCGACAGTCAATCGGTTAAGACCACGGAATCCGGCGGACCACGTGGTTTTGACGCGGGCAAGAAGGTCAAGGGCCGCAAGCGCCATCTTGCCGTCGATACGCTGGGACTACCCATCGAATGCCAGATCACGGCGGCCAGCGTGCAGGATCGCGATGCGCTCGCGCCGCTACTCAAAGCCGTGCATCGCAAAAGCCCTTGGGTAACAATGTCCTTTGTTGACGCAGGGTATCAGGGCGATGAAGCGCAGCGCGCGGCCTTCGAAGCGAGCCGCATTTCCATCACCGTCGTCAAACGCACCGACACACAAATCAAAGGCTTCATAGTGCTGCCAAAACGTTGGGTCGTTGAAAGAACGCTCGGTTGGATCAACCGCGCGCGTCGCCTCGCCAAGGACTTCGAGGCGACACTCGAATCCTCTCTCGCATGGTTGCAATTGGCCCTGGCTTTCCTTCTGATGCGAAGGCTAGCACGGCCGAAAACGGGTCATATTTGAATTACGAGTCGGGCTCTTAGCGTCACGCACGCTGCTGCTTCCAGTAGCGGTTTCACGTGCTCGCGAAATTATCCCTCCACGACACCGGATAGCCACCCTCCCGCATCGCATCCTTCAACCATGAATAGAGGGCTTGGTAGGATGGATCTAGTGGTGCTGATAAGGTCATCACAGCACAAAGGCTGCCCATATAATCGCGACTGGCTTTTCCAAGGGTTCCATCAGCTGTATCGACTTTCCCATTGACCCGCGCCAGATCGGCCCAAGTTTCAACCTCTTTGACCGTCAGAGCAAAGAGTCCCCCGCCGCGAAGGGAATACTTCCGGCGTTGACGGTGAACTCCGGGCCGTAAGCGTTGTGGTAGCTTTTGCCGACTGTGCCGGTAACTGCGCGGCCAATATCAACTCCGTTTGGTCCTGCCACTTTGAAAGTCTGGTTATCTGTAAACGTAATTGTCCAATCACCGAAGTGACCTATCGGGTTAACATGCTCGTCGAAATCTAAGATTTCGCCCAATTGTGCCATTGCCTCTATTGTTCCGGTTGGGCATAAAGCTCAATGACCACCATTGCGCGAAATAGATCGTTGGACTGGTTCTGGGCCAACCAGACGTACCGTTTAGGCGATTGATGTTCGATTTTATCTTCCACTCAAGCGCCGGCTTCCACTCAGGAAACTTGCCAAGGCGCTGCATCATAGCAAGCACCCCGCACAGATAATCTTCTTGCCACCAGCCCATATGAGGTTTTGATGTGCCCGAGGAAAACACACGCTCTTTCGTTGATTGGCTATTCATAAAATTGTCAGTAATCCATGCAAGGTTGTTATCAAGGACCTTCTTCCAGAACTCTTTCGGCAAAAGTCTTCCACTCTGGATGTTATCACATGCGAGATACGCGAAAACAGTCGATCGCAACATCCACGCCCAGCCTCGCGTTTGAAGCTTATCGAATATATAACGTCTCACATCTACGTTATGTTCGGCGCCAAGATAGTAGTTTATTTGGTATTGCAGCTCCTCGGCATGAAACGGATCGCCAGTCAACAGAAATGGAATATATGACAGACACGGGTGATGCGCATCCTCTGGTCGAATGCAGGTGGCTTTGGGAAGTGGGTGCGGAGATAAGTACATTGCTGAACCGTGGCTCCTGGGCTGGTCCCCCCAAGTTGTGAACTTTCCCCAATTGTCCCAGTTGATTATTCCATTAGTGGTCGGATCATTTATGTGCCACGGGCCAGATGCTGACGCTTCGGCCCACGTCATCATCGATTCGTACATGCCTTCGTTCTCAGTCGCCATATACGCTGCGGTGTATTCGGGGTTCTGACCAATATCCATTCGTTCCCCTGTTTCACCTATAAATATTGTGATGTTCGAATTGCCCATAATCTCGTATGATGTTGCTTTTTGCGGCATGGGCATAGTCATAGAAGATCCCCCGTAAGCAACCGAGAGTTTGGCTGCGACAAGATCGGTCGGCCTGCGAACGCGTGGACGCGGCAACGATTTCCAGCGCCAGCGCGAAAGCCAGAAATGCTGCGGCACGTCCACTTTGGCAAGCGATTTTCCGTTGTGGAAAATTTCGCACGTGTATGCACCCATTGTTGCGGGCGCATCGTTGAACGGATCACCGTAGAGAACGACAACTTCAACTCTCCCATTGTCGCGGTCTGGGCGAAAAAACACGGAAAAAAGCTTGTCATTGCTCTTTACAAGAACATTTCGTTGCGAAATCTTGGCGAATGGCACCGTAAAATCGCCAAGGTCGACACCATTCGCCCCAACAAAGCGGCGCGTCGAGCCGTCCGCAAAAGTCAAAATCGCCGAAAGTGCAGAAACACTTACCGCTTGCCCTGGCGACGATTTCAAACCAGCGGAATGTGCAGAACTTTGTGCATCCTCTGTTATTGCCGCCCCAGCAACTAGTATGGCGCCCGTAGCGTGCAAAAAATCTCGCCGTGTTCGCATCGTGGACCCTTTCGTAACTTCTAATGTGTCAATCTAAAAGATGACGCGATTGCGCTTCTCGCTATACCTCGAAACTTTCAAGCAAATCAGCAATGTGCTATCTTGGCTTTTGGAGTTAGCTTACATTGCCTTGTACTGAGATGAAACTCCTTCCTGCAAATATGAAAAATTGTCTGGCTTTGCCGAGTTCAACGAAATAATGCCAAGACAGACTGACCGGCCTGATATCGGTGGTCGCAGAGGCCCACGAACGGCGCAGACATGATCGCGGTGGCGGTGGCGGTGGGTGCGGTTCGAGATTTGATTTCCGATGCCTGCGCGCGCGGTCTGTGCCAGGTGTGTGTATTGTTGGCTTCAGCTTCGGACGATATCCCGAGCGGCTGACTAAGATTTCCGATGGCGCGAGCATTTCGACCCCGTCGGGCTCTGAACGCCATCGGCGTTGGGGAGAATGCGCTGCCAACACTGACATCTGTCACATAGATGCCACAGCGCCTAGCGCGTTCTTTTGATCGAACAAGTTTTGCACTCGCCGGTTCAAGCTTATTTTTGGCCCCACTCGCATTCCGAGTTCCTGCAGTAAATCTATCCGACATTGCCCAGACGACTTTCAGGCGATCTAGCCGCTCGCGTCAACCAATTTGAAAGGGATGAGTAACTCGCCGGGGGAACGGGCGCGCTGGAGCTTGCGGCTGTTGAGGAGAAGGTGGCGGAACTCCACATCGTCGATCGCGCCAGCGACAGCACGATCGGTCGGGTTTTAAAAGACATTCTCCAGCCCTATCGCCAGCAGCACTGGGTCATCCCGCCCAAGGCCAACAGCGCGTTTGTAGCCGCCATGGAAGGCGTGCTGGCCGTTTACACACGGCCACGCGATCCTGATTGTCCCCTGCGGTTTGCCTAGACGAGACCCCCAAGCAACTGATCGCCGAGACGCGTGTGGCGATCCCGATGAAACCGGCGCCCGGGCCGTTTCGATTACGAACGTCGCGGCACCGCCAACCTGTTCATGCTGTTTGCCCCGCTCGGGGGCTGGCGCCATATCAAAGTCACCGATCGCCATACCGCCGTGGACTATGCTCATGTGCTGAAAGATTTGGCCGATGTCCACTTCGCACACGCCAGGACCGTCGTTCTGGTCCAGGACAATCTCAACATCCACAGCAAGGCCTCGCTCTACGAAGCCTTCCCTGCCGCCGAATCCAGGCGGCTGGTCGAGCGTTTCGAATGGCACTACACGCCAAGACACGGCAATTGGCTTGATCTGGCGGAATCCGAACTCGGCGTTCTATCGTCTCAGTGCCTCGATCGCCGCATCTCCGACAAACAAGCCCACGGCGACGAAGTCGCCGCCTGGGAGCACGAACGAAATGCCCATCACGCCAAGGCAAGCTGGCACTTCACAACCCCAAACGCACGCATCAAACTCAAACATCTATACCCGTCAATCTGAATGAAGCGAGTGACTAGGGATAGAGTATAGCGGAATCCTGGGGTACGAGCGCTCGCTCTGCAGCGTTAATGGCGTTCCAGCCGCTCCCCTGGCGATCCGTCCTGCCATTCAGATGCATCCTTCTGGTCATGATGGCTCCCCCGAACACCCATCTCGTACTCCGTAGCCGACTTTCGGCGCAGCTCATTAACTTCACAAATATATGGCACCGCACACAATCGCAAGGTGCATGCGCTAGCGAGCGTCTCTTGCACAGCAAATGATCTGTATGATACGAAAACGCTATATAGGCGATTTTTGAGACATACAATGGCATTTCGCGATCTGAACCAACACGCGGTAGGTTATGCCGGATAAGATATGGCGAATGTCTCGAAAAATCTGAATGGCGGTTGCTTTTCGTCCCTCATTGAGGCGCCGAAGGACAAGGCGAAGAATATGGTCTTACTAAAAATGCCACGCCTGCCCGATAAGCCAGCAGCATGCCAAATCATACCGTGTTCGATCGAGCAGTAAGGAATCTTCGGTATCATGACTTTAAACAGCGATTTGAAAGCTCGCGTCGTGCGTCCGCGCGAGCTATCCGCGAACGAAATCGAGTTGTGGTCATCGTTCTGCCGAAGAGACGCGTCCCTGGCTCATGCCTTTTACTCCTTTGCCTTCGCTCGCGCGATCGATCGCGTGCATCCGCATGTCTTCGTTGCTGTCATTCAACGTCGTGGACAGGTGGTCGCCTTCTTACCCTTTCAATTTCAGGGACAGTTGTCGCTCGTACTTCGAGCAGCAGAGCGCGTCGGCAGCAATTGTCGGATCGTTTTGGTGTGATTGCGGGAGACGATCTCGGCGCTGAGCCCGCTAACCTTCTCGGCTTGGCACATTTAAATTCGCTGAGCTATTCGTTCTTACCGGGCGATCAATCCCGCCACGGTCTCCAAAGCCAACGAAACATGACTGGCAATGCGTCCTACTCTCAGCGGCGGTCCGTCCGAATTCTGGGCCAATTTCCGAAAAGTTCACAGCGGATTTGGAACAGCAAATTGATCGCAAAGAACGAAAATGCGCGAAAGAACTCGGTCCCTTGAAATTCACATTCCAACATATGACATATGAAGACGAGCTTGCAGCGGATCATCGCGATCAAGCGCGATCAATATCGTCGCACCGGCGTATCTGATGTCTAGCTTCGCCATGGAAAAGGCAGCTCTTCCACGAGATCTTGTGCAACCCTGATCCATCGTGCACTGCCGTAGTCTCAACGCTCTATGCTGGCGAAACGTGGCTCGCGTCCCATCTTGGACTGATGTCGCAGGATGTGTTCCATTACTGGTTTCCTGTCTACAATGTGGAGAGGTCGCAGGAATCGCCTGGACACATCTTGACAAAGCACATGATACTCGCAGCCCTTTCTTGTGGCACTAGGACATTCGATTTAGGCGAAGGTAGCAAATACAAGGATCGATTTGGGCCAGAATCCTACGAGTTCGGGGCTGGTTTCTGGCAAGCGCAAAATATCGGAGGTCATGTTGCCCACATCGTACAATCCATCTCTTGGCGCATGGACCGCCTCAAGTGCGCTCGCTGAACGCATTCCTTAACGGTTCAATGCATCGGGTCCCGGTACCCCAAAATCGGGCTCAATACAAAGTAGGACCCTTTCCGATTTCTTAGGCCTTTTTGAAAATTAAATTTGATGCGCGACACGCTTGAAGGAAAAGAACCCGAGAGCGATATGAATCACGGTTTCGGAGGCATCGAAGCGTGTTTCGTAGTCGCGAAAGGGAACGCCGGTTACGCCATCAAGGAGTGACGGTTTTTCAAAAGTTCTATTGAGAAGTCCCGCCTTTAGGCCGCAACTCTTTGCTTTTGGAAAGCCCATGTTACGCTTTACGGGCGGCAAGGAGGGGATGAGGCGTTGAGAATTCTCTATATATTTGGATTTGTTTCGCTTCTCTGCCGCGTTAACCGTATTCTCCCACCGGGGTTGCCCTTGCGCTCATTCCTCTGACGTTCTAAGCGACAGAGCTGGCGCTTAATGCAACTACGGTTAGGTCATGACAGTGAGGCGTGTTGGATGCATAGGCGCCGGCAATATTGCCGAGACGCATGCTGTTGTGCTCCGCGAGCATGGCAGGCCTCGAACTTGCTGCTGCCGTTGATCTCAATCCCAAGATATTGGCATCCTTCGCCAAGCGATGGGACATCCCCAGGACTTACAGTACCGTCGATGCGCTGATCGCGGACCGTGCCATAGATGTCGCGCATGTCCTTGTGCCGCCGCCGTTGCATAAACCGATCGCGGAGAAGTTGCTCAGTGCCGGTATCCATGTGCTTTTGGAGAAGCCCATGGCGCAGAATGTCGCCGAATGTGACGCCCTGCAGAAGGCTGCAGCGGGTTCGGGCGCGTCGCTCCGGATCAATCACAACTTCATCCATCATCCGTCTCACTTGCCGCCAAGAGACTCATTGCCGAGAATCGAATTGGCCCCGTCCGCCACGTTGAGTGCCGGTACCATCTGCCGCTGCGCCAACTCGGTGCGGGACAGCTCGGACACTGGATGTTCGACAGTCCGCTCAATCTTCTCCTTGAACAGGCCGTCCATCCTCTATCTCAAATCGACGATCTCGTTGGCCCTGTCCGTGATATGGCCGTACTCGTGGCTCCTCCTCTGCGGATGGGCGAGGGAAGAGAAGTATGGCGCAGATGGCTCATCTCGCTCACTTGCGAGCGCGGCACGGCACAGCTCTATCTCTCGCTCGGCGAAACGCATCCGAGCTGGGGCGCCACCATCTTGGGCGACGACGGCGCCATTTTCGTCGACTATGTGAGAACGCGCATCGCTCACGAGACCAGTGGCCGGTATGGCGACTTCTTTGACGACTTTCGCAATGGCTCGGGAATGGCTGCTTCTCTCGCGGGGCAGTCGTTCGGCAATCTCGCCAGCTACATTGCCTCAGTTCTGAAGTTGTGGCCGCGCTCGGACTCCTTTTTCCGCGCAATGCATTCGAGCATTGCCGCCTTTTATAAGGATCTTGAGAATTCGCACGGAGATCTAAATGGCTCGGACGGCCGTCGGATAGTCGATCTGTGCGAGCGCATGACCCATCTCGCGAACCCGGAGATGCCGTCCGTCGTGAAAATCCCGGCGCCGGAAGAAAAGCCCTACGATGTCCTGGTCATTGGCGGCACGGGCTTCATCGGTGCGCAAGTCGTGGCGCGTCTGACGAAGCAGGGAAAATGCGTCGGTGTCCTCGCGCGCACCACTAATAATTTGCCGGCGCTTTTTTCCGATCCTAGTGTCCAATTGGTTCGGGGCGATGCGCGCAAGGCGGAAGACGTGACACGGGCGATCGGCGCCGCCAAAACAGTCGTTAATCTCGCCCATGGCGGCGGTGGCGGCTCGCGGGCCGAAACTGAGGCCAGCCTTGTCGGCGCAGCAAAGACTGTCGCCGAATGTTGCCTTGCGCGCGGTGTTCGCCGTCTGATTTTCGTCTCGTCGATTTCTGCGCTGTATCTGGGCAACCCTTCTGAAGTCGTCATTGGTGCGACGTCGTCCGATGCGGAGCCCGACAAGCGCGCCGACTATGCGCGGGCAAAAGTTCTCGCCGAGCGCCAAATGCTGGAGATGTTCCAGACGCGTGGACTGGCGGTATCGATCCTGCGGCCCGGCGTGGTGATCGGGAAGGATGGACCTCCGTTTCATTCCGGCATTGGTTTCTACAATCATGAGACCCATTGCCTCGGCTGGAACGCCGGGGGCAACGCGTTGCCTTTGGTCCTTGTCGAAGACGTGGCGGATGCGATCGTGAATTCGATCGACGCGAGCGGTATCGAGGGAAAATGCTACAACCTCGTCGGCGATGTCCGACTAATGCCAGAGAATATATCGAGGAGCTCGCTCGGGTGACCGGCCGGCCGCTTCGCTATCATCCGCAATCAGTTCTTAAGCTCTACGGGATCGAATTGGCGAAGTCGGCGATCAAGAAGGTAACAGGACGACGCGATCCTTGGCCAAGCTTGCGCGACCTGAAATCGCGGGGACTTCCAGCCGCGTTCGACTGCTCCGATGCCTGTCGCGACCTCGGCTGGACTCCGGTTCGTGATCGCAGACAGTTTCTGAGCAGAGGCTTTCCGATTTATGGAGAAGGCTAAGGCGCCGCGGCATCTGCTGCACGTGTTCTCAACATTTGCGGTCGGTGGGCCGCAAACGAGATTCGTCAGCCTTGCGAATACGCTGAACAGCAAATACCGCCATACCGTTCTTGCCATGGACGGAAACCATGAAGCTGCGGCCGGTCTCGACCGGCAACTGGATTGTACCTTCGAAAACATGCCGGTCGTGAAATCCGGCGGTATCAGCGTGGCAAATCTACGGAATGCACGCGATGTGTTACGGCGGCTTCAGTCCCGGACTGCTCTGTACCTACAATTGGGGTTCGATCGAATGGTCGCTTGCCAATTGGTTTTTTCCTTTCTGTCCGCAAATACACGTTGAGGACGGATTTGGTCCGGACGAATCGCCAGAGCGGCAGCGCTGGCGGCGGACAACGATGCGCCGCATCATCCTCTCTCGATGCGCGCGCGTGGTCGTCCCGTCGCGTGTGCTTCATGACGTTGCAATCGAAAAGTGGCGGCTGCCGACCGACGCGTCATCTATTTGCCGAATGGCATCGACTGCGGGCGTTTCTCGCGTGCATGCCCGATACGGAGCTTCTCGCCACGCTCGGGATTAACGGATGAACATCTCGTTGTTGGCACCGTGGCGGCCCTTAGAGCGGAAAAAAATTTGGGTCGCTTGCTTCGCCTTTTTGCTGCGTTGCCGCCGAGCCTATCCGCTCGGCTGGTGATTGTCGGCGATGGGCCAGAGCGTGGTGCGCTTGAAGAGATCGCTGTGCATCTCGGCATCGCCGATCGTGTAGTGATGACGGGTGCGATGGCGGCGCCAGAGCGAATTCTTGGTCGGTTCGATGTTTTTGCATTGAGTTCGGATACAGAGCAGATGCCGAATTCTATCCTGGAGGCGATGGCCGCTGGGCTTCCCATCCTGGCTACGGATGTGGGTGACGTGAAGCGGATCGTCGCGCGCGAAAACGTGCCCTTTGTAATATCGCGCGAAGACGAGGCCAGCATTGGGGCGAGGGTTGATGACGTTGCTGCAGGACTCGCGCGGCACGGGCGCGAATCGGCCGCAGCAATCGGAGCGCCTTCGCTCGCATTTTAGCCTTGAGACTATGGTCTCGCGCTATGATGAGTTGTTCGAAAGTATCGGAGAGCGGGGCGAATTGAAATCTGTCTGACCGTTAACACCGAGTTCGACTATCGCTGATTTTTGCCAATTCTGGCGCTATTCTCCGCTCTCCGAACCAGTTGATTCGGTGCTTTACTACAATTGGCCTATCAGCCCAATTTTAGGGGCCGGTACATCTATCCCTTGATTTGTTCTGACCTTACGGAGTCGTCCGTTAAGAAGGAGGATTGAGCGCCGATTGGATTATAAAGGTTGCGACGAAGGCGTTGAAGATTTGAGACAAAAGATTTCTGAGCCATGCGAGGACATGGCGCAGATTGTAGCCAACAGCGCTGAGAATGGCGTTGGCGGCATCGCCGGCGCGCGCCTTCAGATAGTTGCGGCCCAGATGTCCCTCGGACTTCATATGACCGATGACGGGTTCGATGGCGGATCGCCGTTTGAGTTGGCGCTTGATGGCGCCGTGGACGCCGCGCTTCTGCCCCGAGATGAAGACGCTGTATGGGATGGGTGCGCTCATGGCCACGGTACCCCTTGTCGACGAAGACACGCTCGATGTTACGGCCGATCGAGCTTCTGCGTGTCCTGGATCACATCCTTGAGCGTGTGGCCGTCGTAGGGATTGCCCGGCAGCGACTTGGCATGGAGCACGAACTGGCCGCCCTGGCCCGGGCGTTGGTGGTTGCGACCGAGACCTTGACGCCGATCTATGGACCACGCCCGCGTTGCAAGTCAGGAATTTGACAAAGGGGTGAAGTGGTCTGCGCCAATCTATCCGGCTTCGTATTGGGGCCTGTTGCCCCGAGCCATCATGGATATCCGCGCGCTTCTGTCCTCAATAACTCGCCGGCCTCAAGAGGCCATGGCGTCGAACCAGGCTTCAGAAGCGCCGGTGGGACCGTTCGTCCATTCGTCCTTTCCGTCTCGCAAACCTCGGTGGGATGCTTGCGTGTATTGAGATCAGTCTGCGTGTACATTATGCGGCGTGCGCTCACGAGATTGGCGGCGTAGCTGCGCCGCTTTGCGAGCATGCTCCAAGCGATGCGCGCCAGTTTGGCGGCCAGGGCAACGACCAAAACATTCGAGTGCAGTCGCTTGGACAGCTGCCTCGAGCCAAGCGCCGAATCCGTGCTTGGGCCAGGTTTGACGCCTCAGCAGTACGGCTCTGCGCTCCCTGGATGAATAGCGTTCGCAGGTAACGGTTGCCTCGCTTCGTTATGCGGCCGAGAATCGTTCGATCGCCGGTCGAGATTTGCTTGGGCACGAGGCCGAGCCATGCTGCGAAGTCGCGGCCTTTCGCGAATGCATCGCCGGTGCCGATCGCTGCGACCATCGCGCTTGAGTGATCGGGCCGACACCGGGTGCGCTCATCAAACGATGGCAGTGCTCATCTTGATCGACGAGCATCTCGATCTCTTTCGTCATCGCACGCGACCCGCGCATCAAGATGACGCCAGTCCTCGGCACAAATCTTCGATAAGCCGGAACATTTGAGGCGAGAGAACCTCCGATCGCGTCGAAAGAATTCCGGGAAGGGCCAATCGGAGTGCTGTCGCTCCTTGTCGAACAGGCATACCGCGCTCGAGCAAAAAGCCGCGAATTTGATTGATGACCGCTGTTCTCTGCGTGACAAGCCGGCTGCGAACCCTGTGGAGCGCCTGCAAATCGAGCTGTTCGGGCTTTTCAAGGGCACAAACCGCATTGTCGGCCGTTGAACCGCCTCGGCAACAGCTTCCGCATCCCGGTAATCGTTCTTGTGCCCTTTCAGGTACGGCTTCACATATTGGGCCGGCATCAGCCTGACCCGGTGGCCCAACCTCTCGAGTTTGCGCCCGAGATGATGTGCGCCGGAGCAAGCCTCCATGCCGATAAGGCATGGTCCGACATTGGCCAGCGATTTCATAAGCTGAGCCCTCGTCCTCCTCTGCCGCAACACAATCGTGCCGCGTGCGTCGAGTCCGATGACATGGAAAGTATTTTTTCCCAGGTCGATACCAATCGTCACAATCAGCTTCTGAGACATGGCATGTCCTCCTGATTTCTAGCCCAGGGCCCCAGAGTGACGCGGGGAGCGGGCGTGGTCCATGCCATTAACTCATAAGGTGCGGCGGCCTTACCTTTGCCGATGCATTCGACTTCCGGAGCATGGAAGGAATAGAGCTTCCAGCCGCGCTGGCGTTGACGTTGGGAACGGATTTGATCGGCGCGCCCGAGCGCTGTGGCAAAGGCCGATGAGAGTTCTTCGTTGTCTGTGATCTTGCGGCGGATGTCGTGCACCAGCCGGCCCAGCCGGGTACGCAGAAAGCGCAACTCGCGATGATGCCGTTTGAATTGCTTGGCGTGGGCATAGCGTCCCGCCATCATCGCCGCGCGTTTGGCGAGGCGCAGATAGGACTGCCGCAGCTTCACCCCATGCTTCGTCGCTATGCGGTTCAGCCCCTTGATCGCCGCGTGCAGCAGCTTCGCGTCGGTGGGGAAGGTGATGTCCTTGGGCTGCACGGCGGTGTCAACTGTGACCCGCGCCAGGTCTTGGGTGCGCAGAGCGCCCGCCGCGTGCGCCACCCGCAGGCTCTCGGCCAACAGCAATTCCAGCTTGTCGCCCAGCCGCTTGCGCCAATGGCTCAAATCCGAGCGCTCATGCGGGAAGGCGTGCTGGAAGAACTCCTCGCCGGTGAAGTATTGGAAATAGGATCGCAGATCCGGCGCTCGCACACCGCTTCGTCGGACAGCCCGTGGACGTGCTTGAGCAGCAGCAGCCCGATGACGAAGCGGGTCTCAATTCCAGGCCGCCCATTCTCGCTGTAAAGCGGCGCAATCTCCTGGTCGATCCACACTCAATCGATCTTCCCGGCAAGCTGAACCAGCTCATGCTTCAGGTTGATGATCTGGTCCAGACGCGCCCGGAACAAATCGCCGGATCCCGTCATCTTGTGCTGCTTCGGCCGCATCGCGCCCTCCATCCCAGGCGCTCACGCAATCACGATTTGCACGACGGGGGAAACCAAAACCGCAAAACGAAATCGCAAGCTTCCGCGGCCTCAAACTCCAAAACCCCGCAATCTCAAACCAGCCAAATCGACAAAAACAGAACCTCGGTCAGACACTTAATCGTTGTTCACGGCCGACTACGGAGGGAGCAAAATATCTAGGAAATTAATCAAGGCAGCATGCGGCTAGATACGTCCGCGCCGGATATTAGCGCATATGTGCTTGCCTTAATGGTTTCCCGTTTACAATCCAGCGATAGGCGCTTTCGCGCCAGGCCGGATTTGGGATAAAGCAATTGCTTGACTTAACGGGAAGGACACATGGGAAGCGGACGTTGAAGTAGGCAGCGAGAACCAAGCAGTATTTCGCGACCACATAGCTAAAATTCTCGGGCGTATTCCGGGCCAAGTCTCGTTTCGTCCGGGTGGCGAATTGTGTTGTACGCAAGCTAGCGGTTAACCTTGTCTCGCTAGGGTGTTGCTTTGATGGAGAAGTGAGAATGGGAGGCATTTATTACGGCTTGTCAATGGTGGCGGTCTTTCTCGTCATTTATTGGTTCATCAAAAACGACTCAGTTCCGATGGATGATCGGACTAGTGGTTTTCTGGCGATGAAATTGACGAAAGATGTTCTGGTGCGAAAGAAGAGCAGGCGTGGACCGATCTCTCTATCGGATTTGCGCTAGGGATATATTGCGGGTTGTTTTAGGACTTGTCGAAGATGAAAATTCAGGCGACCCATCCAATGTTGCCGGCACGCAGCGAAGATATAGTTGCATTTCCTGTCCAGTGCGCGCCCGCGCCTCGTAGTCATCGTCGACGCAGAGGAAGAATTTGACTGGGATGCACCTTTCTCGCCAGCAAATCGCAGTGTGAAGACAGTTGCGGCGCAGTTTCGATCGCAGCGCATATTCGAGAAGTTTCACGTTACACCGACCTATGCGGTTGACTATCCTGTCGCTTCGCAGGAGGAAGGGTTTCGCCCATTGCGAGAGCTTATGGAATCTGGCGCATGCGACATCGGCGCCCAACTTCATCCTTGGGTTACACCGCCGCATGAGGAGGAAGTATGCGAGCGCAATTCCTTCGCGGGAAATCTTCTCGGCCGATCTGGAGCGTCGAAAGCTTGAACAGCTGACCGAGATGATCGAGCGAAGTTTCGGCATTCGCCCGAAACTTTACCGCGCTGGCCGCTATGGTGCCGGGGAGAACACTTCAGCAATCCTTGAAGGCCTCAGGTATGAGGTCGATTGCAGCGTGTTACCGGGACAACCTGCGGGCTTGCTGGGCCCGGATTACAGCGGCGGTATCGCCCGTCCATATTGGCTCGGAAAAAAACGCTCGATACTCGAGATTCCCGTTACAGTTGCCACGCTCAGCTTGGCCGGCCAATTTGGCGACACCCTGTATGGACAGCTTGCATCGCCGTTAGGTCGTACACTCAAAATTCCTGGGGTCATGGCGCGTCTGGGAATTATGGAGCGTATCCGGCTAACGCCGGAAGGAACGACGCTTGAGGAAGCCAGCGCCTGACGCGCCGGATGTTCAAAGGCGGTCATAGGGTGTTTGCTATCAGCTATCACACGCCGTCGCTCGCGCCTGGCAATACCCAATATGTGCGCGACGAAAGAGAACTCCAGACGTTTCTGGGCTGGCTTGAGGGCTATCTGGAATTCTTTTTCGGGGAGATGCGAGGGCGAAGCCGCAACGCCACTTGCGATTCGAGACTGGGCGCTGTCTTTGGAGTGACATTGAAGGTGTAGACCAGAGTGAGCGTGCCATTTGTGTAGAATCTGGGCACCGGGTAAGCGTTGTCATTCCAGCACACAATTCGGCAGCAACGTTGGCCCGTGCGTTGGATTCGGTTCTCGAACAAACAGTTTCACCAGTATGAAACGCTTGTGGTCGATGATTGCAGCACCGACGACACAATTGCCGTCGCTGAGAAATATGCGCCGCGGGCGTGCGTGTGATCCCGCTTACCGAACGTAGCGGAGCAGCCGGCGCACGCAACGAAGGAATCAAGGCGGCACGGGGCGAATTCATTGCTTTCCTGGATTCGGATGATGAATGGCTTCCGACAAAGCTTGAAAAACAACTTCGCGTTATTAATGCAGATATGCGGCTTTCGCTAGTGTCCTGCGCATCGAACCTGATTTCACCACGGTAACAAGGATCTTGGCGATACTTATGGTGGCCATACCCCGACTGTAGGTCCGGGCGCGTGGAAGGCCTTGCTTGTCGCTAATTTTATCGCCACACCGACTGTAGTCGCGCGGCGCGAGCAATTGATGTCGCTGGGTTGTTTCGATCGCACGCTGAAGATAGGCGAAGACCAAGATATGTGGATCCGGCTGGCGCTCGCAGGCGATGTGGGCTTTGTGCCAGAAAGCCTTGTGCGCGTTCATGAGCGTGAAAACAGCCTTTCAAACTGGGACCTGGAAGAACAGCTCCAATACACGCTGCCCATGATCGAGAGGCATGTTCACGCCCTTTCAGAGCGATTGACAAAAGCTGAGATTCGCAAGATCCATGGGGAGCGAATTGGGCGGCTGGGGCGAGTTGCCTACGCCAGAGGCGAGCGAATCATGGGCATGCGCATGGTGATGGAGGCCATGTTTTTGGGTTACCGGCCGGTCGAGAATCTGTATTATTTGATGAATGCTTCGCCGCCAGCCGCCGGCTGAAGATACTGGATTCGTGGCAGGGTAACCAAATGAGCCTTGTTGTTCTGTCGCCGAGATGTTGAGAATGCGCCGGCGCGCCTGTGAGAGACGTTGTACTAGTCATCGTTTGTTCTTCTGGGGGTTATTCTAACGCTTCGATATCCGTTTGTTGGCGTGTTGCTGTGGACATGGTTTTCTGTCGCCAGCCCCCAGATGGAAGCGTATGGCTTTTCTCGCAACATACCGCTCAATCTCATAGTCGCAATAGCGACGATGGGCTCATGGTTTTTCTCGCGGGAGCGGAATCCGCCTCCGCAGCAAACACTTTATTGGCTAATACTATCATTTCTAATATGGATGACATTTAATTCTTTCTTCGCAGTGTCACCCAATTGGTCATGGCAATTTTGGGATCGGTTCTGGAAAATATTTGCACTTGGCTTATTTGCTGCAGCCATGGCAACCAATCGCGTGCGTTTGCAAGCTATTCTGGCGGTTGTTGTAATTTCCTTGTTTTACTATGGCGTCAAAGGTGGGATATTTGTGCTTATGACGGGGGCGGGTCGCATGTGATCGGGCCACCAAGTTCGATCATTGGCGACAACAATCAACTGGCGCTTGCTCTGTTGATGTCCCTTCCGTTAGCCAACTATCTACGAGTACAGTCGTCAAATAAATTCATCTCGAACTGGTATTTTGATAGCTATGGCGCTTGTTGTTGTGGCCATCATCGGGACGTATTCGCGTGGGGGGGTATTGGGGCTTGCTGCGCTATCGCTCGCCGCCTTAATGCGGGTTCGAAATCGTTTCCTCTACATTGCTATTGCCGCCGCCGTGATTATTCCCGCTCTTTATTTCATGCCAGCACAGTACATTGATCGCCTGCATACCATTTCCAATTACAGTCAAGATGCATCCGTTCAGGGGCGCGTTGTCGCTTGGCGTGTCGCATATTTGAGTGCGATTGACCATTTTCCGTTTGGCGCAGGATTTTATGGACCGCAACTGAGCCAAGTGTTCAATCATTATTTCCCAACAGAAGTGCGCCATGCAGCGCATAGCATTTATTTCCAGGTGCTAGGCGAACTTGGTTTCATTGGGTTGGGTTTGTATCTATTGATTATAGTTACCTCATTTGTCATGAGTTCACGAATTATCCGGGCGGCGCGTGAGACGCCGCAATTATTTTGGGTTCGTGATATCGCAACCATGATTTAGATGAGCCAATTTGTCTTTTGCTTTGCTGGCGCAGCGTTAAGTATGGCCTATTATGATGTCTTTGTACTCAACATGTGTCTGCTGCTACCACTGAGCGAGATTGTGCGAAGAGAGAAGGCTAAAAAAGCCGAGCTAGTTCCTGATGCTAGATCAGGACGCAATTCCTGTCGGCGCCTATCCGGTGGGAATTTAGATCACCTATCAGTTGATCGGCGTCTAATGGCACTTTGGCGAATGAGCAAGGAGATACACAGTGATCGGAAGTGCAAACATAATTCGCAACGGAATTCGCCTTCCCGGTTGCAGAGACGCCGGTTCATGCGGGAATATCCCGATCGAGTACCTGTAAACTCCTTTGGCCGCATTTCTTTTTTATGGAATTCTGGCAATTTGTATCATCATGTCCATCTACTTGCGCTTTTTGGTTCCAGCCATACCACTTGAACATCCGCATCACGCGCCACGGCTAAACAGCCCGATTTAACAATTTGTCCCGCCGATCGAAATTTGCTTCAGAAACATGGGTTTATGAAAGCAGTGGAAATCGCGAGGCAAAAAACGTGGACGCGACGTACCCATCCGGAGAAGGCCTTTGGGATGAGTGTGTATCGTTGACGGCGCTGTGAAGTCAGGCGGCGGCAGCGCGCGAGAGCGGTTTCCAATTCCAGGGCATGAGTTCGGCGATATGCTTGGCGGGATGATCAGCGATCCGGCACAGGATCGTCGGCGAGCCATGCTTGAGGATCGACGTCGTTGAGCTTTGCGGTGTTGATGAGTGGTAAGCCCCCGGTGACGGCCGCCTTGCGATAACTGAGCGATACCTTCGACATAGTCGTATGACTGAGCATACGATTATGTCGAAGGTATCGCGCCTTGAGGTTATCGCGTCGGGCTCGCGTCGTCGTTGGGCGGGGCAAGAGTAAGGAGCGGGTTGTTGCGGAGAGCCGCAGCGACAGCGAGACGGTGTTGGGGGTTGCGAGTGGCACGCAAGATTGGTTGCCGGTGATCGACCAGATATCAGCCTATGGAGCCTCAATTGTAGGCCCCCAGCACACTGCCTGACCGACCGCATAGCCGAGCTTATAGGTGCGGCCCCCAAGAGTCTGCCTCTGGACGAGACCCGATAGCCCCAGCCGCTGGCTGACGGGCCGGTTTGCCATGTTTTGCCGGCCCGTCCAGGAGCTCGATCGTAGCCGGTAATGGCCGCCGGGCGGCGACAAGCTGTCGGGCCGCCGTTCATGGGCCATCTCACGAGTTGGGCCATCACGTTGAAGAGGCTTCGAAAATGCCGGAGAGACACGGTTTTGTCTTAACTCTCATCCAAGATTTGCCTGCTATAGCAGATTACTTTCGAAGGCAGGGCATGGTATCAAACCGTGCGTTCAAAATCTGGGCCAAGTATCCTTAATGTCGCTGTCGGCCGCGTTCTATACCCATGCTGCGGCATCCCTTGCCTATGCCATCTTCGTCGCGCTTCTGGCGTTTCGGGGCGCCCGTTCATGGCTGACCGCGCTCTTGGCTGTGGCGGCCGGAATGACGGCGCTGTGGGCGCTTGCCTGGACCCTTTACGATGTCGATCTGTTGCCGAGCTGGATACCTGCTCTGCTGGTGCCGATCAGGGACGGAAGTTGGCTCGCCGTCATTCTTGCCATTTTACGTGGCAGGGGAGGTAACCAGCTGCTCTGGCAGCGGCTTGTGGCGATTACAGCCGTCATCGTGACGCTCGATGCGGTGTTTTCAGCCGCGCAGCTTAATTTTGGCACGTTCGCTGGCGTCCAGATCGACTACCAAATCACCCGCATTGCCACGGCAGTGCTTGGTCTGATTTTAGTCGAGAACCTCATGCGGAACATTACGGCTGATCAATTCTGGTCGGTCAAGACGCTTGGCATAGGCCTCGTCACTGTTTTCGCGTTCGATCTGATGCTGCGCATTCCGCAATTTCTGACCCATGCGCCAGACGAGGGACTGATCGCGGTCCAGCCGCTGGTTTTTGTGTTGGTGTTGCCGCTCTTTGTGGTCACAGCCGTGCGCAGTCCGGCTTTGCAACTGGGCGTGCACTCATCGCGCAAGCTGGTGTTTCACAGTGCGGCACTGGTTTGCGCAGGCATTCTTCTCCAGGGCACGGCTATTGCGGCCTATTACATTCGCAACTATGGCGGCACCACCGCGACGATCCTTTCGGTGCTTCTCGTGTTTGGCACGCTCGTCGCGCTTGCTGTCGCGACCACGTCGGGAAGCGTGCGGTCCTATTTGCGTACCTTCATCAACGAGAATTTCTTCAGCTACAAATATGACTATCGGATCGAGTGGCAGAAATTCATCCAGTCGCTCTCCGCCTGGGAAGACGGCGGAATGCCGTTACGTGTGCTGCGTACCTTATCAGAACTGCTGGATAGCCCCGGTGGTGCATTGTGGTCGTTCCGCGAGCGCTGGAGCCAGTTCATGCCCGCTGCGCAATGGTCCCTTCCGGTGGAACTGGGTCCGATTGGGCCCGCCGATGCTTGCCTGCAAGTTTTCGAGGATGAGAAGATTGCCTATCTTGATCTTTCCGCCGCTAATCTAAATGAGCCGGCAAAGGCATGGCGCGAGCGCTTTCCATCCTCTTGGCTGGTGGTACCGTTGCGCTACCGCGCGGCACTGGTGGGGGTGGCTGTGCTCAATCCACCGCGCGCGAGAAAGGTGTTGAACTGGGAAGATCGCAACTTGATCGCGCTGGTTTCGATGCAGCTGGCCGCCTATCTCGTTCAGGAAGAAACCGCGCAGGCGCTTGCCGATGCGCGCCAGCTCGAAGAGTTCAATAAGCGGATCGCCTTCATCCTGCACGACATCAAGAACACCATTGGTCAGCTGAGCCTCATTGCACGCAATGCCGAACAGTTCGGTCACAACGAAGAATTCCGCAAAGACATGGTACTGACGATCGAGCATTCGGTCGAAAAACTGCATGAGCTTCTGGCCCGCCTGCGCGGGGAGGCAGGCGCGGTTCCGGCCGCCAAAGCGACCGAAGGAACCAATCTGACCGACCTCATCGCCGATTTCGTTTTGCACAAGCGCAATCTTGGCTGCAACATTGCAATGGGCGAAACTGTGCCGCCCGCCTTTGTGGCGCTCTCTGATCATAAAGCTTTCCTGAACGTGCTCGAACACGTCGTGATGAACGCGGTCGAAGCCACACCGGAAGGAGCGCAGGTCAATGTGCGCATCGAAAATGGGGCGGGCAGGGTGCGCGTCAATATCGATGATCAGGGCGCGGGCATGACGGCGCAATTCATTGCCAAGGAGCTGTTCCGGCCCTTGCGCACGACCAAGGGCAAGGGCATGGGCATCGGTGCCTATCAGGCCAAGGAGACCATGCGCGATCTGGGAGGCGACATTGAGGTTTCGAGCAAGGTAGGGATGGGCACAACCATAACATTGCTGCTTCCAAGCACGCCCTCGCAGCAGCAACGGATTTCTGCATGAGCGAGGCAGCAATCAACGAAGCCTTGGCGGTGGCCGAACCGATCCTTCTCGTCGAGGATGATCCTGGCCTACAGCGCCAGATGAAATGGGCGCTTGCACCGCATGCGGTCACCGTCGCGGCCTCGCGTATCGATGCCTTGAAGCAGTTCAAGGCCAATGGCAGCTTCGGCATTATTCTGCTTGATCTCGGACTTCCTCCAGATCAGGACGGTGCGAGCGAAGGGCTCAAGACGCTCGAAGAGATACTCACCGCTGCCCCGCGCACAAAAATCATCGTCGTTAGCGGCAACGCCGATCGTGCCAATGCGGTGAAGGCAGTGGGCAAGGGCGCATTCGATTTCATCCAGAAGCCTGTCGACATTGATGTGCTCAAGCTCACCATTGACCGTGCCGCGCGAATGCACGCACTCGAAGAGGAAAATCGCGCTCTGCGCGAGGTGGCAAATTTGGGCCTGCCCGGTCTTGTCTTTGGATCTCCCCAGATGGCGAAGGTCAAGCGCATGATCGAGCGCGTGGGCCCGACCGAGGTCAGTGTCCTTATCGTTGGCGAAAGTGGCACCGGCAAAGAGGTGGTCGCCCATGGTCTGCACGAAATATCTCATCGCCGCTCGGGCAAATTCGTCGCCATCAACTGCGCCTCGATCCCGGAAAATCTCCTGGAAAGCGAATTGTTCGGCCACGAACGCGGCGCCTTCACGGGCGCGGTGAAGCAGACGCCAGGCAAATTCGAGATCGCCGACAATGGCACATTGTTTCTCGACGAGATCGGCGACATGCCGATGCCGCTACAGGCCAAGTTGCTGCGCTTTCTGCAGGAGCGCCAGTTCGAGCGCGTCGGCGGCCGTACGACGATTTCGGTGAATGTGCGGGTGATCTCAGCGACCAACAAGCATCTCGAAAACCTCGTCACGGAAAACAAATTCCGCGAGGACCTCTATTACCGCCTCAATGAAGTGCGCATCGAACTTCCGCCGCTACGCGAGCGTGAAAGCGACGCCGTGGTACTCGCCCACCATTTCTTCAACATCTACAATCGTACCAACCACCGCAATCTTCGCGGTCTGTCCGATGACGCGGTGGCCGCCATCGCTGCGTTCCACTGGCCGGGCAATGTGCGCGAACTGGAGAACCGGCTGAAACGGTCCATCGTGATGTCTGAAGGACCCATGGTGACGCCCGGCGACCTCGATCTGGCGCAGGTCGAAGTCGAACGCCGCAGCCTTAACCTCAAAACAGAGACGGAAAAGCTGGAACGCGCCTTGCTTAACGAGGCACTGGCCGTCTCTCAAGGAAACATCTCGAAAGCGGCGAAGCTTCTGGGAATCAGCCGCCCTCATCTCTACAATCTCAAACGGCTCCGCGAAATCTGATGCCGCGTTCATTAGGAGGATTTGCCTTGAGCAATTTCAAACCGAAATTTGCAATCGCCGCCCGCCTGCTTCTGGGAGTGGCCGTTGCAGGAAGCTTCAGCTTCGCGGGTGTGGCCTTGGCTGCGGTCGACAATTCGCCGACGGTTCCTGGCAAGCCGGGCGTCAAAGTCACCAGCGCCGATGCGCCGGGCCTGCGCAATATGGTCGAGCAGGCCCAAACTGCGTTGCGCAAAGGCGATGTGAAAACGGCGATCATCTATCTCAAGAATGCCGTCACGATGGCGCCCAAGAACGGTGAGGTACGTGCCGAGCTGGGCTACCTGCTGCTGCGCACAGGTGATGCGATTTCGGCCGAGCGCGAACTGCGGCAGGCCCGCGCCGACGGCGCCTCGGACCAAATGGTTTTGCCCAGTCTATTCCAGGCGATGCTCACGCGTGACAAGGAACAGGATTTGCTCGAACAATTTCCCGAGCCGGAAGCATCGGACAAATCGACCCGTGCCGCCGACGTTCTTCGCGCCCGCGCGATCGCGCTGCAGAAAATAGGACAGGTGCAGCAGGCGAATGCCTCGATGGATCGCTCATTGTCGATCCGCCGCGATGCGCCGAGCCTTCTGACGCGTGCCTCGCTCGCCCAGCAGCAAGGCGATCTGGCCACCGCCGGCAAGGTGACCAACGACGCCCTCAAGCTCGCGCCGACCGATGCGGGCGCGCTGATGATGAAGATTTCACTGTTGCAGGCTCAGAACCAGGACCAGCAGGCGCTTAACTTTGCCAATCAGCTCGTCAAATACTATCCCGACACAGCCGCACCAAAGGTCGCTCGTATCGGCGTACTGCTGAAATTGAAACAGGACGACAAGGCGCAGGCGGACATCAAATCTATTCTTACAAAACAGCCCGGGCTGCCGATTGGCATTTATTACGAAGCCATTATCCACGCCCGTGCGAAAGATATCAAAACCGCCTGGAAGCTGGCTCAAGCCCTTCCACCAGAATTCGTCCGCTCCCAGCCGGCCATCGGCATCGCCGTCGCACAGATCGCGCTCGACGCAGGCAGCAAGGAGACCGCCCACGCGGTACTGTCTTCGGTCGTCACCCAATATCCCCAAGATACTGAAGCGCGGCTGAGGCTGGGTGCGCTACGTTTGGAGATGAAATCGCCGCAGCAGGCGCTCGAAGTTCTTGATCCCCTGAAGAACTCCAAGGATGCGCGCGCGATGGCGCTCATAGGACAGGCCTATGCGCGGATGCGCCAATACAGCCAAGCCACGGAGTATTTCGAGAAGGCTTCGCAAGCCGGTTATTCCAGCGACCTGCTGAAGACGCAGCTCGCCCTGACCGAACTCAAATCCGGCCGTTCCGACAAGGCCATCGCGCAGCTCACAGAGCTGAGCGCGGCCCATCCTGGAAGCGCGGAAACCGCAGGTCCTCTGATTGCCGCCTTGTTGCAGGCGGGCCGTTATGACGACGCCATGAAGGCAGCAGACCGGCTGGCGGCCAGCGCGCCCAAGAGCCCGCTGCCGATCCTCTATCGCGGCCAGGTTCTGATGTACCGAGGTGATTTCCCAAAGGCCGTGGCGGCCTTCGATGAGGCATTGAAGCTCGATCCCCAATTCATTCCGGCGCGCTACTATAGGTCGCAGACCTTGGCGGCCCAGGGCGACACCGCCGGGGCCAAGGCGGAGCTTGGCCGCATCGTGGCGCAGGACCCGAAAAATTCGCTTGCCTATGTGAAACTGGCCCAGCTCGCCATCCAGGAAGGTCGCGAAAACGATGTCGCGCCTCTTTTGAACAAGGCCAGTGCAGCGGCGCCGAAGGATGCGACGGCCAATTTGGTTCTGGCAGCTTATTACCTATCCCACCAGAAGCTGAAGGAAGCGGAGGCCGTCGCCAATGCGGCTCTGAAGCTTGATCCAGACAATGACGAAGCAACAGCTCTACTGGGACAGATCCAGTTCGCCCGCGGGGCGCACGACCAGGCTGCGGCGACGTTCCGTCGGCTCGTGACTCGCTTGCCGCAATCCTCCGGCGCGCAGCTCCTGTTGGGCAATGCGCTGGCTGCGAACAAGGACAATGACGGCGCCATAAGTGCCTTCTCGCGCGCTATCGAGCTGGATCCGACCTCGATGCAGGCGCGCAACACGCTAATCGATTTCTCTATCAGGATCGGTGACACCGATCGCGCACTTTCTGTGGCGCATGATTACGCGACCGCCTATCCCAGCCCCAATGCGGACATCCTCAACGCCGACACGTTGATGAAGTTGAAGCGGGTGGACGACGCCAAGGCGGCGCTGGCGAAAAGCTACGCGACCAAGCAGGACATATCGGTTCTGATAGCTTATTCTAGGCTTGCTCAAGCCACGGGCGATCGCAAAAAAGCGCATGATTTGTTGTCTGACTGGCTGCGCAAGAAGCCCGACGATATTGTGGTCATGAAGGAATATGGAGGCTTTTTACTCAGTTCCGGCGATACCGCCGGTGCGCTGCACGAGTTCGAGACTGTATTGAAACAGCGACCCTACGACGTGATCGCGCTCAACAACGTAGGCTGGCTTATCCAAAAGAAAGATCCAAAGCGCGCGATAGCGCTGGTGAGCCAGGCCGCGAAGATACAGCCTCAATCGGCGGCGATCCTCGACACGCTGGGCTGGCTTGAATGGCAGAACAACGCCAAGCAGAACGCGCTCGGGCTGTTGCAGCGCGCGCATGGCCTGAACGGCGCCGATCCCGACATCGCCTATCACCTCGTGGTTGCGCTCGATGGTTCGGGCAAGCGTGATCAGGCCAAAGCGATGCTCAAGCAGTTGCTTTCCTCGGGCGTTAAGTTCCAAGAGATCGACAACGCCAAGCAGCTTGCGGCGCAATGGAAGTAGCCGACCGTATTGCTGGCAAAGGTTGCATTTCAGGAATGATGAAATAAGGCGTTTGCCCTCATCGGATCAGGCTGCGCACGGGTTCATAAGACGCGTGCCACCCTTTTTTAGCCGAGGCTGCGCACCAGAAATGGGCCGATGAAATTCGCCACCGGCAGTGGCAGCCTTTTCCAGATTTCAATCAGGGCCGCGAATTTTGGATTGTTCGGATTCTTCTCCGGCATCTCAGTGCCAGGCTTCAGCCAGTATTCGTATTCGAGCCAATCTGGCTCGAAGCCCCAGTTTTTCTTGAACGCGAAGGCCCCGGTGCCAGCCTTGCTGCGGCCGAAATCGAACCGGCGATAGCCTCGCGCGGCGGCTCTGCGCATTGTTTCCCAATAAAGGAAATCGTTCGCGCCGGATTTGCGCGCAGCGTGCGTGCCGCCGCCGTAATAAGGCAGCACCGTGTCGCGGAAATAGAAGTTCATCACCGCGCTTACCGGTACGCCGCCATCGAGGATGGTGACAATGTCGCAATCTTCGCCGAAGGTCTTGAGCAGCGTGTCGAAGTATTTTTTGGAAAACACCGGTGTGCCGAGATTACGCACGCTTTCTGAATAGACCCGGAACAGGCGGCCCGCATCGCTGTCTATTTCGCTGATAAGCGGCCCTTGTAGCGTCTTGCGCACCACGGCGCGCTGCTTGCGGGGAATCGCCTTGAGGTTTTCCTCGTCGCTTTCCGATAGAGAGCGGCAGAAGGTGGCATAGAGGCCTTTTTTCGCCACCCAGCCGGCCCGTGTTGCCTTGCGGCTGCGAAATTCGAGCGAAGAGGCGCCCTTTTCCTGCATCAATGCGATGGCTGCATCGTCAAGCGCAGTACGCGCTTCGTCGTCCTCTGCCAGCGGACCGCATTCGACGCAAAAAGGTGCCGCGATCAGCGCGTTGCCGAACAGGAGGCTTTTCTGGTGCGCAAGCGGCAGAACGCCCACGATTTTGTCGTTGCGCTCGGCGATCAAGAAATGCGGATCGAGGTGAAATATATCGCGGAAGATCGTTCGCCAACCTGCGCGATGGAAGAACGTCCCGCCTTCGCTGGACTGGACGAACCCATCCCATGCGGCCACGCGATCGTCAGTCAGCGGCGTTATGCGCAAAGGATTCCTGGCCGCCTTTCCAACCGGGTCAGCCGGGGCGTCGCTGAGAGTTTTCGACATTGAATTTAGAACGCCTTGTTGACCCCGACCGTCACCCGGGTGTCGATCAGGCCGCCATTCTGGAGGCCCGCCACGAGACCTTCGGATTGACGGTTCAAGACTGAGGTCTCGAAATAGAAACTGAGTGTCTGTGTGGCGCTGTAGCGCAAATCTAACATGCCACGGAGGATGCGGTCATTGCCGCCGAATTCCTGAGCTTTGGATGCATCAAAAGAAATCGTGCCCATCAGGTCATGCCGCAAATCCCGTTCGACGCTCGCCTGGACGCCATAGAGGGTCGAGCGGGTCGAAATGTTTAGTTGCGGCATAATATTCAGCCTGTCCTGAATCGTGTCATATATCTTGAGTGTATAATGCATGCGTTCGCTCGCGCGCCTAAACAATGCCTCGTAGCTTCGATAGCGCAAAAGCGAATTTTCCAACCCCAGACTTTCATCCGGTGTCGCGTCGGACCCGGCTGACGCTCCAGCGGTGGGTGGAGCAGATGTCGCACCGGGATCTACGCACTCGCTGTTTTGAGAGGTGCTGAGCAGGCCCGTTTGTGCCTGATCCGCTGTGGCTTGGGTATTGCCAAGCAGGCGCTCCTGCGGCGTCTTTACCTCATCGGTGGAGTTGGCGCAGATCGATGTCAGCGGGTCCAGCAGCCAGGCAAGGCTGCCGATATAGGTTGGAAAATTGTTCTGCGTTCCCGCTTGCGCAAAGAAGTGGAAATTCGGCCCCGTGATGACCTGAATGCCGCCGAGCAGCGTCGGGCCGTCAAGGTTCTTCGCTAGCGAAAAGCTCGAGTGATAGGTCTGGTAGCCGCCGGTGAAGATGGCCGCCAATTCGTTCGTGAAATTGTAACTCACATTGGCGAGGGCGGATCGCTCCTTCTGCGAATTGGAATTCGACTGATAGGTGTCCGTGGCGGTGGCGTTGGCAGACCATCTGAGCCGGAAAAAATCGGTCAGGCTTGCGATGCGCGCGCCCAGAGAACTCGAATTCGAATTTGACGGAGGTGTGAAAAAGCTCGGGCAATGGCGTCACGATGGCGCCGGTCGGTTTGATAAAATACTCACCGCTCTGGGCAGCCCATAGATCCGTTTCGACGACGTCGCCCCACTTGTGCAGTACTGTCGGCCTGGCCATGTAGCCGTAGGTGCTGCGGGTATTGGTTGTCGAGGTGGGCGATCCGTCAGCGGTGATCGCGCCCACGCGCGTCAAGGAGAGGGGCGTTGCCAGGGCCGTGGTATCGAAATAGAGCCATTCGGGGATCAACTCTGCATTGGCAAGCGCATTGAGGTGATTGGTGATTTGGTCGAGGTCGTGATTCCTTGCGTAGTATTCGCCGGTCAGTGTGTAGTCTACACTGGCGACCAGTCGCGATGATTGCTCCCGAACCGAGAGGTTGAGGCGTGGCCGGGTGAAGAAGTCGGATTTATCGCCGTTGCCAACAGTGCCAGCGGCGTCCGAGGTGTAGACCTCGGCCAAGTCGACTGCTGTGAAGATTTGCAACTCGGGAATGGGCGCGGCGAGGGCGGCTTGCTCCGGAGTCTTGCCCGCCTGTAGCAGAGCATTTTGCGCGGCGGCCTTTTGGGCCTGCGCTTGGGGCGTATCCGCAGACGTGTAACCCGTGCCGCGGTCGAATTGTGCATGGGCTTGAGGTGCCGCCAGCGCGAACAGCGCAGTGGCGGCCGCAGCAAGCTTCAAGGTCGCGGGCCGGCGAGGTCGCCCGGTCCTGACGAAATGAAGCTTTTCAAGAATCATTTGCAACTCGCTCTGGCACGGCGACCTGCCGGTTGGTCAGGGCCACGCGCTCAGAAGTAAGTTTGCGGGATGATGATAATGTCCCCGGGCTGCAGTTGCACGTTGGCCGACATATCGCCGTCCTTGAGCAGATCGCCAAGTCTGACGTTGTAGCTCTGTTCGTGTCCGTTGACTGTGCGCACCAATGTTGCCCGGTTGCCTGACGCATAAGGCGTCAACCCGCCAACCGCGATCATGGCGTCCAACGCCGACATGTTCTGACGGTAGGGAACTGCCTTCGGCTGCGCTGCTTCGCCGACCACCCGGACCTGCTGCGAGAACGGGCCCACGAACTCTTTGACGATCACGGTTACGACAGGATCGGTGACATATTTCTTGAGTTTCTGTTCGATCTCACGAGCAAGCTCGGACGGCGTCTTGCCGGCGCAGTCGATGTCCTCGACCAACGGCATCGAAATGCGTCCATCCGGCCGCACCGGCACGGAGGTCGTAAGGTCGGGATTACGCCAGACGAATATATCCAGCGTGTCGCCGGGGCCGATCAGGTAATTGGCTTGATCCGCTTGCGCAGTGGCGGGCGGCGGCGCCTCGCCGTGAGACGCGGTACAGCCCGCTGCAACCACGGTCATGGTAAGGCCAAGACCCAGAATCCCAAGGCGGCGCGCGGCCCGCCCGATCGCCGAAGTGATGCTCGCACGCATAGGAGATAGCCCCCTCTAAAGGCATTGGGAGGCGAGGCCTCCCGAAGCGAATATAGATACACGTCCAGCCGTTTACGGCCAAATGCTTTGTTTGCAGAGCATGGTCAGGAAGAATTAACCAATCCCTAAGGAGAAGCTGGTTCCTCTCACTGTCACTAAAATATCACAGTCCTTCGACCGTTGAGGAGGATGCGGTGCTCGGCATGCCACTTAACGGCCCTCGCCAACACGACGCTTTCGATGTCCTGACCAACCGCCGCATAGTCTTCGGGTGATAGCGCATGGGTCACCCGTTCCACAGCTTGTTCAATGATCGGGCCTTCGTCCAGTTCCGCCGTCACATAATGGGCCGTTGCCCCGATCAGCTTCACGCCGCGCCCATGGGCCTGGCTATAGGGGCGGGCGCCTTGGAAACTCGGCAGGAAGGAATGGTGGATATTGATGGCGCGTCCTGCCAATTGCGCGCACAGCGCAGGCGACAATATCTGCATGTAACGCGCAAGCACGAGAAGGTCGATTTTTTCTTCACCGACGATCCGCAACAACGCCTCTTCCTGTTGCGGTTTGTTTGCTTTGTCGACCGGCAGATAAATGAAGGGCACACCATGCGCAACGGCGACGTCCTCCAGATCGCGATGGTTGGAGACGACTTTCACGATTTCAACCGGCAACGCGCCGATGCGATGGCGGTATAACAAGTCGACAAGACAATGTCCGAACTTGGACACCAGCACCAGGGTTCGTACCTTGCGGGCGACGTTGTGAAATTCCGCCCGCATTTCGAAGGACCTGACGATGGAGCCGAACGCAGCCTGCAGCACGGTCGTATCGGTCGCGCGCTCGGCATGAAACACCATGCGCAGAAAGAAACGCCCATTGTCGGGATCCCCGAACTGGGCACTGTCGATGATGTTACAGTCTTGTTCGACCAAAAACCGCGAGACCGCCGCCACAATGCCCTTGCGGTCGGGGCAGGCAAGCGTCAGCACAAAGCGGCCGGTGCTAACGGCTGATGCGGTCATTGCGCTGTCCCTTCCTTCATCCCAGAAATCAGATAGGGCTTGTCCACCCGTTCGGCTAGCCTGTTTACCGATCACGGTTACGAGGAAAGTATGAAGACCAAGGCAGCAGTGGCATGGAAAGCGGGCGAGAAGCTTTGCATCGAGGAAGTTGAGCTGGACGGTCCGAGAGCCGGTGAGGTGCTGGTCGAAATCAAGGCCACCGGCATTTGCCACACCGACGCCTTTACCCTGTCGGGCGCAGATCCGGAGGGTCTGTTCCCCGTGATCCTCGGCCATGAGGGTGCGGGCGTGGTGCTCGAAGTGGGTGCGGGCGTAACCGGCCTTAAGCCCGGCGATCATGTGATTCCGCTCTACACGCCGGAATGTCGCCAGTGCAAAACCTGCTTGTCAAAGCGCTCCAATCTTTGCACCTCCATCCGTGCCACGCAGGGCCAGGGTTTGATGCCTGATGGGACGAGCCGCTTTCGCATCGGCAAGGAAGCGATCCGCCATTACATGGGTTGCTCGACCTTTGCCCATCACACTGTGCTGCCAGAGATCGCGCTGGCGAAAGTTCGCCAAGACGCCCCGTTCGACAAGATTTGCTATATCGGCTGCGGCGTGACGACGGGCATCGGCGCGGTGATTTACACCGCCAAAGTTTGGCCCGGCGCGAACGTCGCCGTGTTTGGGCTCGGCGGCATCGGCCTCAATGTCATCCAGGGCGCGCGCATGGCGGGAGCCGACAAGATCGTGGGCCTCGACCTCAATCCTGCCCGGCGCAAGATTGCCGAGCAGTTCGGCATGACGCATTTCATCAATCCCGATGAAGTCGGGCGCGACAAGGTCGTGCAGGCGGTCGTCGACGTCACGGGTGGTGGCGCGGACTTCTCCTTCGAATGCATCGGCAATATTCACACGATGCGTCAGGCGCTCGAATGCTGCCATCGCGGTTGGGGCGAAAGCATCGTCATCGGGGTGGCCGGCGCGGGCCAGGAAATCTCCACGCGCCCGTTCCAGCTTGTGACCGGACGCGTGTGGAAGGGCTCCGCCTTCGGCGGCGCCAGAGGCCGCACCGATGTGCCCAAGATCGTCGACTGGTACATGGACAAGAAGATCAACATCGACGACCTCATCACCCACCAAATGCCGCTCGACAAAATCAACGACGCCTTCGACCTTATGCACGAAGGCAAATCGATCCGTTCGGTGGTGGTGTATTGACGGTTCCATCGGTTCGCCTAGCGAAATGTCGCCCGACCCTTTATGGTCCCGGCTCGGCGGCGTACCCGAATTGTCGGGCGTCTTGGGTGGCAGACCAAGCTTGGCTTCGAGTTCGCCAACGCGCAGCTCCACGTTCTGCGCCATCAGCGCCTCGACTCGCGCCAGCAACGTGCCGATCAGCGCGTCCTTCTCCGCGCTCGTCAGTGAGGAAAACTCAGGTGCCGGGCTCACTCATCCGTTGATTTGGATTCGACGCGATCGCGCCACCGCAATCTTGACCAAAGCGTCAATTCGGCGCGCTATCACCGTCAGAAATAAGAGCGTGAGCAATTGCCTTCGCGGCGCCCAGTTTGTCCAAACATAGTTTGGCCAAACTATTGAACTATCACACTGTTGAACGATGGTGGACCAACCGGGGCCAAACTGGGCACTGGGTCCTGACCATCGCCGCGCCGCAAAAGAAGGGCTGTTTTTCCGAAATATGACAACAGCTTCGGGGAAAAGTGCGCGCATGGCCCGGACATATGGATGCCCTCTGGCTCCGCGCTCGTGTAGGCTAACGGGTGAGCTAGAAAACCGAGGGGGCCTATGAACCGGTTCACCTTATCGGCCGCAATGCTATCTGCTGCTGTGCTTCTTTCCGGTGCCGTGCAGGCGATGGAAATACAGAAGTTCGATAAAATGGCAGCAGCAGATCAGCATGACTACATAAATGCCCTTGTTGTCGGGGCGCAGAAAGTCCTGATTGATGAGGGCAAGGACGATCTCGCCGCGCAGGTTCAGGATCTTTTCACGAAAATACCTCCTGGCGATTCTATATCTTTGGGCTTGGAGGAATTTGAGACTAATCTGGCGCAGGCGCGTATCTTTGACGCGGAAACATACGCAAAAGATCACAACGCGCAGCGCGTTGAAGTTGAAGATGCGATGGCTATTGCCCTGAAAAAGAACAAAATTGACTTGCCCGACAGCTTCTTCACCGTCAACAGCAATTTCCATCCCAAGGTTCCGCCCAAGAAGCAGTAGCTAACCGGAGGGCATATGCCCGCGTTTTGGTTCACTCGCCTTTCTCGGTTCCTGTCGGCAGCCAAGATGTTCACAAACGCCGTGGCGGCTCTTGCCCTTTTGATCGCTTGCGCGTCTGCGGTCATGGCAGCCGATGGTCCGCAACTACCGAAATCTCCTGTGCCTGATGGAGCCTCCACCACTTCCGCCAGCAAGCCCATGGTCACTCCAAACCCTGACGGGACATTTACTGTTCAAAAAGAACCTCCGAACGGAAATTCCAAAGACGCCAAGGCCAAAAATGGATTGGGGATACCTCCCCAGGTCGTCACACCCATCTTCTCGATCCCTGAAAAGAAATAGAATAGCAGGAGGTTTACATGCACCGATTTAACCCCTTGCTGGTGACGACGTTGCTGTCAGCGTCCCTGCTTGCCGTCAGCGCGGCGCAGGCGATGAAAATTATACAGTTTGATAAAATGGTGGCTCAGGACCGGCGGGCTTTCCTGAATTCCCTGTCAAAAGCCACCGAAACGGTTCTGGAGCAGGAGGGCCGCAGCGCCGATGCTCAAAAAGTACACCAGCTTTTCAATGACATTCGTCCTGGTGATAACTTGCCAGTGGGCGAGGCTGAACTTGAACTGAATCTGGCCAACGAGCGTGTTCGCGATGCGGAGAAGCACATCCAGAATCCCGATGCGCCGCGGGTACAGGTCGAGGTCGCTCTGGCTGAGACTTTGAGCAAGAACGGTGTCCAAATAACGCCTGACTTTGTTAAAGCCTTGATGCAGCTGACCGGCACTTTCCAGCCCTAGTCGCCGCCGTAGCAATCCGCCGACACGCGTACCCCCCGCCACCGAACTGAGCGGGCCGGATGACAAAGCAAAAGCCGCCCGAGGGCGGCTTTTGTTGTCTGCGGCATGGGCCCCCAGCTTCACACCGCAAGCGCTGGCGCCTAACCGCCGGTGAAAGGCGCTTTCCACATGGTGAGCACGTTGGCCGTAATCTTGTGATGTACATTCCAGCGGTGGTGGACCAACCGGGGTCAAACTCGGCACTGGTCAATCACAATTTCAACGATCGCTTGATGTCGCGACATTTGCCTGCCGCTGGGCTGCACTGATAGCCCGGCTGGCAGCATGCAGTATGCCACTATGAGACGTTGACGTATCGTTGCGAAACGGATACGTTTTATAAGTGTCAACGCCGGAGCGAGAGAAGGAGTTGCCGATGGCTACCGTTCAAGTCCGCTACATCGTCAACGACGTTGACGCCGCCGTTGCGTTTTATACCAATCTGCTCGGATTCAAACTTGAGATGCGCCCGGCACCCCCCTTTGCAATGTTGTCACGCGGTGACCTCCGGCTCGTTCTCAGCGCACCGAATTCGCAAGGCGGCGGCGGTCAGGCTATGCCCGACGGCAAGGTACCAGAACCCGGCGGCTGGAACCGCTTCGCAATCGAAGTGGCCAATCTCGCTGAATTCGTCGAGGCGCTTCGAAAGAGCGGTGCGCATTTCCGGAGTGAGATCGTCACGGGCGTCGGCGGCAAACAAATCCTGGTGGATGATCCATCTGGAAATCCCGTCGAGTTGTTCCAGCCAACAATCCGCGAGGCGCGCCTCGGCTCTGCTCGCGATTGATAGTCTTGGATAATGGTCGCACGGCCGCCCGAAAGCTCACGCGATCCACGGGTCGAACGCTCAAGACAGGTGATACTGCGCGCTGCGCTCGCGGAGCTAGGTGAAGTTGGCTATGGCGCCTTTACAATCGAATCCGTGGCCGCACGCGCCACCGTTGGAAAGTCCACGATCTATCGCCACTGGTCCGGGAAGCTCGCGCTAATCGCGGATGCGTTCGAGACATTCCACGAACAAGCTATACCTGATCTCAGGAGCGGCTCGCCGCGTGAAATCCTAGAGCGAATCATAAGACACGTTGCTGAGGTCGTCGCCGGTTCGACCTTCTCGGCCTGTATCCCCGCCCTCATCGAAGGCGCGGAACGCGATTCTGAGTTGCGGAAATTTCATCACCGTTTTCAATTGGAAGCACGCCAACCCCTCATCGAAGTCATTAAGGACGGTGTGGCGACCGGCGCGCTCAGTCCGCACATTGACCCTGGACTTGCAGCCTCGGCATTGCTCGGCGTCATTTTCTATCATCGTTTAATGTCGAGAGAGCCATTTGATCCTGCGCACGCTGGCGAACTTCTGACTACAGTGCTTGGGCCGAGGCCCCGTCGCGGACGTCGCCGCTGAATTCACCGGCGCCGCCAATGCAATGCTACGCAAGCCCCTGCGTACGCTGCGCAGGTGCAGTGTTGGTTCAGTCACGTGGCAGGACTTGCGGTGCCCAGTTTTGTGCTGAGGCGAATTTTCTAAGCTGCTGATGTAGAAAGCGATTGGCGTTGGTGGACCAACCGGGGTCAAACTGGGCACTGGATTCTGACCATCGCCGCGCCGCCAAAGAAGGGCCCTTTTTCCGAAATATGACAATGGCTTCGGCGAAAACGCGCTCGTGCCCGACATCGGGCTGCCTTCGGGCTCCGCGCTCGTGTAGGCTAGTCGGTGCACCAACAAAAACCAGAGTGCTATGGACCGGTTCGCCTTATCCGTCGCAGTGCTATCTGTTGCTGTACTTCTTTCCAGCGCCGCGCAGGCGATGGAAATACAGCAGTATGATAAAATGTCGAATGACGATCAGGGCGAATATGTCAGCCGTTTAGTCGGCGGCGCCGAACAGGCTTACAAAGATGAAGGCCGGGCGGACCTCGCCGCGCAAGTCGATCATCTTTTTATCACGACGCTACCCGGTGATAAGATCACGATAGGAGTTGGTGAGTTTCAATTAGAATCTGGCGCGAGCGCGCGTTGCCGATGAAAAGAGAGTTGAACAAGATCCGAGCGCACATCGGCTCGAGGTCGAGGACGCGATGCTTGTGACGTTGAAAAAGAACAATATTCCGCAGTCCGAAGATTTTATAGGGGCTTTCAGGGCGATCAACAACGCTTTCCAGCCCAAACTCCCCCTAAACCAATGAGTGTCAAACGATCGCTATTGCCAGTTCTTGCCTTTATCGGGGCTTGCGCCTTGTCGGTCTCTGCGACCGGCGCAGACACGCCGAGGCCCGCCGAGCCCGATGTCGCGTCCGCCGATTCTGCGGGCAAACCTCCATTTATCGTCCACAACCCTGATGGGACATTTACTATTCAAAAAGAACCTCCAGGACGAAATCCCAAAGACGTGAAGGCAAAAGAGGGATTGGTGATACCTCCCCAGGTCGTTGTGCCCTTTGTCCGACTCCCTGCAAAGAAGCAGAGTCCACCGCCGCAACAGAAGAACCCATGACGCGCAGCCCGATAGTCGTCGCCCGAGCAATCCACCGACACGCGTAGTCGGTGAGGGCCTCCCAGTCGGTCCTGCTCTGTGATGTACATTCCACTGTTAGTGGACCAACCGGGGCCAAACTGGGCACTGGATGTTGATTATCGCTATGCCTTCCAAGAGCAGCTCCTTTTCACAAATATGACAAAGACTTCGGCGAAATATGCTCGGTCCGCCTCAGAGGAGTTCTCCGGCGCTCGAAGTGCATGTAGATCGGTATTAGGCAAAGAACATCGGGGCTTCGTGTGAACCGCTTCACCATACCGGCTGTGATTCTATTCGCGGCAACGCTTCTCTCCGCCGCCGCGCAGGCGATGGATATTACACAGTTCGATCAGATGACGGCCCAGGACCGACAGAGTTTCATTGATTTCCTGCCGCAAGCTGCCGAAACGGTTCTGAATCAGGAAGGCCGCAGCGCCGATGCTACGAAAATATTTCATCTTCTCAATGACATTTCTCCCGGCAGTAATCTGCCGCTGGGCGTAGGGGAGCTTGAAATGAATCTGGCTAATCAAAGGGTCCGCAATGTACAACAACAGATCAAAAATCCCAATGCGCCGCAGTTGCAGGTTGAGTCAGCTCTGGCTTTGACCTTGAGTAAGAATGGTATTCAAGTAACACCAGACTTTGTCAAAGCGTTGATGCAGCAGACCGGCACTTTCCGGCCTTAGTCGCCGCCGGAGCAATCCGTCGACACGCGTAGTCGGGGCCGGCTTCCCTGACGATCCCGCTCTGATGTACATCCCAAAAAGAGTGGACCAACCGAGGTCAAACTGGGCACTGGGTTTTGACCATCGCCGCTCCGTCCAAGAAGAGCTCTTTTTCACAAATATGACAAAGACTTCGGCGAAATATGCTCGGTCAGCCTCAGAGGATGTTCTCCGCCGCTCGAAGCGCGTGTAGATTGGTATGAGGCAAGAAACATTGGGGCTTCGTGTGAACCGCTTCACCATACCGGCAGTGATTCTATCGGCGGAAACCCGCATGCGCAGCTTCATAATTCTTGCGGCTATGTTCCTGTCGGCGACCCTGCTTGCCGCCAGTGCGGCGCAGGCGATGGAAATACGGCAGTTCGACAAGATGGCAAATAATGATCAAGCCGAATATGTTTCGGAATTGATCCAGGGCGCGGAAAAAGTTCTGACTGACGAAGGCAGATCAGATCAGGCCGAGCAAGGTGCCACTCTTTTCAGGACTAATGCTCCGGATGGCAATATTTCCATTGGTATGAGCCAGTTTATCCTGGATTTGGCAAAGGCACGCCTTGCGGATGCACAGAGAGCTTTAAAAGATCCGGGCGCACATCGGCTTGAAGTGGAAGATGCGATGCTCGTATCGCTCAAGAAGAACAACATCCCCATGTTGCAGGAATTCATCAGGGACTTCAGGGCCATTAATAATAATTTCAGGCCGAAATATCCGCCACAGAAACAGTAGCTAGCCGGAGGAGAAGCCGAAATCCGCCTGTCCGACTTGTGATGTACATTCCAGTGATCGAGGTGACGGTAGGACTCGAACCTGCACGGAGCAGGGTCCAATTTTTTTTTAGGTGTTTACACGCCCGAGCTAAGTCATTGATATAACGAGATAATTTCCAAGAAATATCTCTATGCGAAAATTAAGTTGCGAGCATCACGGAACGTTAGCCCCTGGTGCGGGTTACGTAGTGTGCCCGCATAGCGGCAAGAATGCTCTGAGAGCCAGGATGCTTGTAGGAGGGCTTGATAGCCGCGAGTTAGTTGTCACGGCAGGAAGAATTCTGATGGCCGTGATATTGATCGTCGAAGATGAAGTGTTTATCCGCGAAATAGCGGAACTGATGATTCAAGACTGGGGTCACCACACGCTTTCGGCCAGCGACGTAGACGAGGCGCTTTTGCTCTTGCGTTCCCCTCAACATATCGACGCACTCTTTACCGATATCTACCTCAAAAAAGCGGTCCTTGGCGGGTGCGACCTTGCACACATGGCAATCAAGCTTCGGCCGCAATTGCGTGTGCTCTACACGACAGGCAATTTCGTTACCGACAAAATGAAGGCTCTGTTTGTTGAAGGCACGCGCTGTCTTCGCAAGCCTTACACGCAAACCCAGCTCCAAGGCTCAGTTGAAAACATGCTCGCGGCGTGATTTTGAGGTCGCGGATCGATGAGGAAAAATGGCGGTATCCGATATTGCTGCGAGCGACATTGTCGAGACCGTGCCCAGCGCGCTCATCATTCTCGACAGAAACCTAAACATCACATCTGCCAATCGCGCATTCTATCAGACGTTTCGCACCAGCGCCGATGAGACCGAGGGATGTCATATTTATGACCTCGGAAACCGGCAATGGGATATCCCCGCGCTGCGCACCCTGCTTGAGAGTGTGATCCCCCATCGTGCATCGGTCGAAGGATTCGAGGTTGAGCATGATTTCCCAACCATTGGCCAGCGCACCATGCTGGTCAATGCCCGGAAAATTTTTCGTCCCGGCGACCATGATGGTTTCATTCTGCTCGCCATCGAGGATGTCAGCGAGGAACGCGCTGCCCGCAAAGAGAGCAAGCGCAACTGGCAACTTACTCAAAGTATCGTCGACACGATCCGCGATCCTCTGGTCGTGCTCGAAAACGACATGACGATCGTGACCGCGAGCAAGGCGTTTCTGACGATATTCGGGATTACCGAGGCGGAGACGCATGGGCGGCGCGTTTCCGAACTGGGCCAGCATCAATGGGACGTGCCGGCGCTTCGCCATTTGATGGAGAAGGTGCTTCCGGAAAACAAGCCGATTGAGAGTTTCGAGATCGAGGATGATTTTCCGGGTCTCGGCCGCCGTGTCTTCAACTTGAATGCGCGGAAAATTTCTCAACCGGGGAACCATGCCCACCGCATGCTTCTCGTCTTCGAGGACATCACCGACCGCAAGCAGCGCGAGCGGGATGCCCAGATGCTTGACGAACGAAATTTCTCACCGCATCAAGAACAATTTGCAGATCGTCGTTGGCCTGATCGCCTACGAAACCAAATGGACGGCAGGCCCTTGCGTTCAAGGCTATAAAGCCATGCAGGCGCGCATCGGAGCAATTGCCCAGCTTTACGACCTGATATCGCAATCCAGCCGCGGTCGGACTGTCGCTGTGGACGCATATCTGCAGGGAAATCGCCAAGACCATGTCAGCGAGCCTGCTTGGAAATAAGTCGGGCATCGAAATAGCGGTTAAGGCCGAGCCGTTGGAAATCGACCCCGATCGTGCCGTACCCTTCGGCCTTCTGGTCAATGAGTTGGCGACGAACGCCATCAAGCATGCTTTTCCTGACGGGACCGGACATGTCGTGCTGAGCGTGGAACTGGTCGGCGACGAAATTGAATTGACCGTCGCCGATGACGGTGTGGGTATGAAGGATAAGGTTTTGGCGAAGATTCCCGAGAAACGCGGTTCCGACTATGTGGCTATCTTCGTGCGTCAGCTTGGCGGCACGCTCGCCGCATCGGAATCTGAAGGAACTGGAACGACCGTTAGAATACGACTTCCCTTGCTTTTGGCCCCATCAGGGGGTGCCGAGCCCCTAGCTGCATAGCGCGCTTTCACGCAGATCCACGACGAAGCCGATCTACCGATCAATGTAGTGGTCGCGGAGAAGTTGCCCGCTCTGCGTATGGAGAGTTATCTCGCGGAACGTGCTACACTGGGCGGATAACGACGGAAATTGTCGTGCAATGCACCCAAACTGCTGATCTGAAGTATTGATCCATCTGATCTACGCATCTGGCCCTCTGTAGGTGCCTAACAGCCTATCCCAAAAGAGGTTGATCACCGCGAAATTTCTGTCGGCATGCCGATGATGAACAAAGTGAAGTTCCTGTTTCCGTCTGAACCAGGCAAATCGCTGAAGTCGTGATCCCTCTACGTGATACTCCTTGTCGAAGAAGACATGGAGGTAAAACGACGCGGCGCAGGCGATTACCTGAACCACGAAGAGATTAAGCGGCAATATGAAATATGTGCACGTTCCCACGAGAACCACAGGAATGAAGAAGAAAGGCGTGTTGTTTCCTTCCTCGTTGAGGTATGTCCGTGAAACAAGATGGTCTTTGGCATAGTAAGTATGATGGAAGTTGATGTGATTACGGAAGAACTTGCCGCCCAGCGGATGGTGGCCTAATTTGCAATGCATCAACGTTTGCGCAAATGACATGATCAGATGCGTGACAATGGCGGTCATGAGAAATAGCGGAAGCTGCAAAAGGAACTGAGAAACCATCGCGGTGCATCGCCTCTTCTCTGGCTTAGAGGGTCAGATTAACACATGTTTCTACCGTTTGGTGATTGAATAGTTATAGCACCTGGCCTGCTTCAATATGTCTATTGTTTGCGGCGGCACATGATCATTAAACCTTCGCGCCATGCTTGGCGCATCTGCTGCGGGATGCTTGCACCATCGGTCGGCGGCGCGACGAATTGGTCAACGCCGCTTTGCGCTAACTGACTAACTAACGGGTTGCGCGCTTGTTCTTTTATTGCCATTCATAATCGTGCGAAGGCACAGATCTCAGCTTTGGTGGCTGGGTCTTTCCTGCCGGATTGGTAGTTGGAACTCACTTGACCTCAGATCTTGAGTTTCGTGCCGATCTTTTATCGATTTGCTATCAGTCGGAAATTCTTGCGTCGGCCGTAGCCCGCGATTCATATCGGCTCGATGGCTAAGCCGCCGCCTTCGACTGCTTTTCTCCAAAGATGAAATCATCCGGATTCGGCTGCAACGTCGCCTTCCAGTAATCCACAAGCGGGAATGGCCAGTTCTGGCTGACGCGGCCCTTGTCATTCTTGTACCAACTCGACACTTGCGGCACACCCCAGGCCATGAGCTTGTTCGCTTCGTCGACTTTCTCATTATAGGCGTCGTGCACCTGGGACTTCACCTCCATCGTCGCATGACCGGTTTCGGCAAGCAGTTTCAGGCTGCTCAGGATGTAGCGCACGCTGCATTCGGAAAAGAAGACGATGCTGCCATTGACCACGATGTTGGTGTTGGGTCCATAGATGCAGAAGAAGTTCGGAAAGCCCGGCACCATCATACCGAGATAGGCACGGGCATCGCCCGCCCATTTGTCGTGCAGTTCGACATGGTCGCGTCCCACGACCTTCATCGTGCGTAGGAAGTGGCTGGCATAGAATCCGGTGCCGTAGATCAGCACATCGACCTTGTGCTTGATCCCATCGCTGGTCACCACGCCGTCGGGCGCAATTTCTTCGATGTTCGTGGTAACGAGTTTGACGTTGTCGCGCTTGAGCGCGTCAATCCACACGCCGTTGTCACGCAGCATCCGCTTGCCGCCGATCGGATAGGCCGGAACGACGTTGCTCAGCAATGGATCGCCCGTTTGTTCTGCGATCTTCGCGATGAGCATTTCGCGCACCATTGCATTAGCAGGGCTGACCGCATTCGGTGGACCATCCCATGCCGGATCGGCTTTGACGGCTTCGTAGATGCCATCCGTCATGATCCAGAACAGGAAGAAACGATACCATTTGTCGTAGAAGGGCAGGTGCTCCAGCAGCCAGTTCTTCCCCGCGCCCACGTTATAATGATAGTCCGGCGTCGGCGCGAGCCAGGGCGGCGTGCGCTGGAACACCAGCAACTCGCCCACCGTTGGCGCGATCGCCGGCACGAACTGAAATGCGCTTGCGCCCGTGCCGATCACGGCCACGCGCTTGCCTTTCAGATCGATATCGTGCCGCCAATGCGCGGAATGAAATGACGGGCCTTTGAACGTCTCGCGGCCCTTGATGTCCGGGAAGCGGGGCTGATTGAGCTGTCCCACCGCGCTGATAACGGCGTTGGCGCGCAGAATCTGTTCCTTGCCTTCTTTGCCCCGCACGCGCACGTTCCACATCGCGATGTCTTCGTCGAAGACGCATTCGACAACGTGCGTTTCGAAACGGATGTGCTTGCGCAGAGCATATTTGTCGGCGGTTGTTTTAAAATAGTTCAGCAACACGGCTTGCGTTGAATAATGCATCGGCCAGTTGTGATTCGGCTCGAAAGAATAGGAATAGAGATGGTTCTGCGTATCGACGCGGCAACCGGGATAGGAGTTTTCGTACCAAGTGCCGCCGACATCGGCATTCTTCTCGATAATCTCGAACGAAATGCCAGCCTGCTGCAACCGGATCGCCGATAAGATGCCCGACATGCCGGCGCCCACGATCACGACGTGCATTTTCCGGGAGGCCGCTTTCAGCGCCGGCGTGTCCCAATGGGGATGCTTCATGTCGCGGCCTTCGAGCGCGAGCTCTTCCATCAAGAACGGTACGTAATGTTCGGGGATGGGTGCGGCGACGAGGAAATCCATCATCTTGCGCATGTCCGCAGAAGACGGCTGTGGCAGCAGTTTTTCGCTCTTCGTGAAATAATCGGTGATGACTTTCTTTGCGAACGCCTTCAACTCGACCTGTTTGTCTTCCGACAATCCGCCGGTGCGACTGTCGCTGAAGAAATCGTAGAATGGACGCAAATCGTCGCGCAGATGGGCGGTATTGCCGGTAATGTGCGTCAGCGCCACAAGAAGCGAGGGCAGATGCGCCTCGTCCAGCGCTTGATCGAGCATGGAAAGGTCTTTTGTCATTGGCATTTCCTCGATAGCTTTGGGGGCATTGTTCGACGCCCAGGTGGCGCCGTCAAGGAAGCCGATTACCCAGCAGTGCCCAAAATCGTTTTTTTGAATTCCGAAAAGTACGGGGAGCGCTTAACGGCGCTGGAAAACAAAATAAAATTCTTCGCGACCATCTTGGGATGCGAAAAGCTTGATCTGGAAGGTTCTTGCCGCTCTGATCATCTCGAGACTTGCCGGCAGCGGAGCTGCAAAACTCTTGCGGCTCCTTTACCTATAGCGCGCCGCGAAATCTGAATTTGCGAAAGCCCCGGTCGAAAGACTGGGGCTTTTTGCTTTTGCGGACCAATGCAATCAGCCCCGGAATGAACAAGAGCGCAGTCGTTGGTTCAGGAACCTCATTGGTCCAATATCCATATGCGTAGCACGCGCCCGTAAACCCACACGGAGAGCTGGCGTCATCCGTATCCGCTTGCATATAACCATTGTGTCCAAAATCCGCCTCGAAATCATAGTCGTCATTTGCATTGATAAAAATGAATGATGATGGATCTATCGACCAAAAGGGAAACCCGATCAGACAGGAACTCATCTTCGCAAGAGGGCTGTAGATCGCTGAGCAACACGCCTTGTTGAAAGCCGTTTGTTCCTAATTCCAGATCAATGAGGCCGTTTAGGGAATAAGGTTGTATATCGCTTTCGGCGGTAGGAAGGCCGATGTTCGAATTGACTGTGTACTCTCCGAAGAATGAGAGACCCGGCAAAGAATCAAATGTTTGATGGAATTCGTAGGTGATGGTCGACGCATTTGCGGCAACCGGAACGAACGATGTTCCGAGCGACATGAAGATGGTGAACGCAACCAAATGAATCGACTTGAGCGTCCAACTTGCCACGATGGTCCCCTCGTCAACCTTGGGTTATCGTATCAGATCCCAGATAGGGAGTCTCGTTCGAGTTGTGCGCGAATTTTGCCTTTGAATTGAATGTGTTGAGTATAAATTTGCTCCGCAAGAATCTCCGAGTTACGCCTTTGCGCGCCTCACCATTGCTCGTCCATCCATTCCTGGCTACCCCATCTACACATCTTTTTTGAATTTCGCTTTGATTTCAAGGGCGGTGCCTGATTCCCTTGGTTGATGGATGCGAATCAGGTGGGCAAATGGCGACGAAAGCAGCGGACGAAAGCGAAACCCATCGTCTGGGAGAATTTGGCGACAAACGATTAGCTGATGTTGGGGCGGATCTTTTGCGCGCGCTGGAAGAGAAGCGGACCGTGGTCGTGCGGCGGCTGGGCAAAACCCGCGCTGAAGAAATTAGGTTTGGCCGCTTCTTAAACAATGAGAATGTTACCCATGAGGAAATGCTGGCCGTGGAAGGAACTCGTGTTGGTGCGTGCGCACAGGGACGTGATGTTCTTGTGATTCAAGACACAACCGAGATCAACTTTGCTGATCATACAGGAAGCAAAAGAGGCTTTGGTACGGTTGGCAACGGCGAAGATATTGGCCTGTTTTTACATCCACAGTTTGTCCTGGACGCGACCAGCGGTGGCGTACTCGGCATGGCTGGGTGCACGATCATGAACCGAAGACAGCATGTCAAAACTTCATCAGACAAAAGGCCGCCCAACAAAAGAGAATCCCGACGCTGGCTTGAAGGTATGGAACTTGCGGGACGTGTCCTGAAAGATGCGGCATCCATCACGGTGGTCGCCGACCGTGAAAGCGACATATATGAGACTTTTGCCAAGTGTCCTGAGAATGTTCATCTTCTGACGCGCGCCGCCCAAAATCGTAGTTTGGCAAATGGGGGCTATCTCTTCGAAGAGCTGAGAAAAAAGCCGGTAGCTACGCGTTATGAGATCAACGTCCCGCACAAGGCTAACCGCAAAGCCCGGCAAGCCACAGTGGCCTTACGTTATGGCACGGTCGAACTGTGTCGCCCCAGCACGAGCCGCAAGACATGCGATAAAGCAACGATAAATTTGACCGCTGTATTTATCGAAGAAATAAATCCGCCCAGAGGAGGGGACGCGGTGCAGTGGATGTTGTTAACAACGCGCGAGGTTAGGAGCCTCGACGCGGCACAACATATCGTCAGACTGTATCGTTTGCGCTGGACCATAGAAGAGTTAAATCGGGCAATGAAAAGCCAAGGTATGGATATGGAAGAAAGCCAGATCACAAGAGCCACGGTCATGAAGAAATTATGTGTGATGGCTTTGATTGCTGCTTCTCGCGCCATTCAATTGGTGCGCGCACGTGATGGCGGCACACATCAAAAACTGACCGACGGTTTTGACAAGGAAGATCAGCCCATCCTGGAGATGGCGAACAAAAAGATGGAAGGCAAAACCGAAAAACAACAAAATCCACACCGCAAAGGCAGTCTGGCATGGGCGGCGTGGATTATCGGTCGCCTTGGCGGCTAGCATTGCTACTACCAGCCCCCGGGCACAAAGGTCATGCACATCGGCCTACAACGGTTCGACGCCATGAAAGACGGCTGGTTGCTAGCAAATGGCCAAAAAGATGTGTGAATCCCCTAGCCATTCCTGGTAGCGCTCTTCCGGCGTGGCGTTTCTCGTCCTAGCGCGAAGCCCAATTGAGTAAAATGCCGCCACTACGACGATGGCAATCAACGGCAGCCAAGATCACCCAGCTTTTCCAAGGAATTCTACCACCGCGCGATTGAACGCTTCCGGCTGGTCGATGTTGGCAGCATGGCCCGCGCGCGGAATCACGACTTTGGTGGATAAGGGAATTTTCGCGGCCATGTAGTCCGAGGCGTTCAAAAACGGCTTATCTTCGCTGCCGACTACAATCAACGATGGCACTTTGATATTGGGTAGCGAGCAGATGACGCGATCGTCTTTCTGCGTGAGCATCCCCAGGCCCGCGCGTACCAATCCATCAACCGAACGATGCGCGGCCGTCGAACGCTCCTTGCTTGCGGATTGGAGCTGACTCAAACCTTGTTGTTCGAAACGACCTGCGGTTTCACGCGCATAGTTGTTCCAGCCTTCGCGTGCTTCGTCATTCTTGAAACCAGGCCCGGTGTCGATGATGAGCAAGCAGCGAACACGCTCGGGATGGGCGCGGTAGAACGCAAGCGACATGTAGCCGCCCAACGAAAGTCCGCCAACCACCGCCGTCCTCGCACCCACATGGTCGAGTAGCGCCAGTATGTCGGCGACCGTCGCGTCCTCGCTATAGAGAGATTGATCTTCGGGGCAGTCGCTCTGACCGTGGCCGCGCATATCCCACAGCACCAGCTTGTGGTTCCTTGACAGAGGTGCGATCTGGCCTCTCCACATTTGCGCGGTTGCGGAATAGCCGTGCGTCAAAAGGATGACGGGGCCTTCGCCATGGGTTTCATAATAGATGTTCACACCGGCGCGGTTGAGTTTGGGCATGGACATTTCCTTTGTTGTTCTGCGAAAAACTCTAGGCTCATACCCATTGATTAAGCCAGAAGATAAAGGTTGCGGCGATACAGATGACGAACATGACGGGGGTGTGCACATCGGTCGTAGCGGGTGTGGATGTTGCACAACCACTTCGAATAGTTCACAAAGCACCACGCTAATAGGATTGGCTTTGATGCCAACGCCCTCTATTCTCGTAGCAACCTGGGACAACGGGCTATTCAGCGTCACTGGGAAGATGGTCCATCAAGAACTCGCCGATCAATCGGTTCGCAGTCTGGTGGCCGACGGACGTGGAAGAGTGCTTGCAATTGTTGGCGGGCATTCGCTCTGTCGACGATCCTCTGATGGCGAATGGACTGAGATAGCAAAGAGCGAATTCGAGCTTTCATGCTGCGTACCAATTGGAAACGTTGTCTTTGTTGGAACCGACGACGCACATATCCTGCGTGTTGATCCTGACGGTACGCAACAACGCATGACGGGTTTTGACGCCGTAGCGGGCCGCGACAGGTGGTATGCTGGAACCGCGATCATCGACGGCAAGCTGATGGGACCGCCGCTTGGAATTCGTTCAATGGCGGTGACATGCGATGGTGCTGTGCTTCTGGCCAACGTCCATGTTGGCGGAGTTCCGCGATCAACCGATGGCGGCCTAACCTGGCGGCCCACCATCGATATCGATAGCGATGTTCATCAGGTCTGTGCACATCCAGCCCGGCCGGACCTCGTGATAGCAGCGGCGGGGGCGGGGCTTTGCGTTAGTCGCGATGCTGGAACGACATGGACTATCGAACAGCAAGGACTTCACGCCCGTCATTGCTCTGCCGTTGCTTTCGGGAGAAACGACATTTTCGTGTCGGCATCCACCGATCCTTTTGCGACGCAAGGCGCAGTTTATCGACGCCAGATCGACAGCAACGGCCCGCTGCAGCCGTTGGGCGGAGGCATGCCCAAATGGACCGACGGGCGCGCCGATACCAACTGCATCGCGACCCGAGATTCAATGGTCGCTGTCATCGACCGATCAGGGCGCCTCTACGTGTCGCATGACGATGGTGCTTCTTGGTCGTATCCAGTTGATCGTCTAACTGATCCAAGCGGGCTTCACATCTGTTGACCTCGCTCGTTACCCCCAGCACTTTAATAAGTCCTGATCCTGGGGCGTGGGCTAACGCTAGGCTTTTATCAGCGCAAGTGGAAAAATGCATGACCAAACCCATTGAAAATCGCATCACCAAAATGCTCGGGATAGAATACCCTATCGTGCAGGCGCCGATGGGATGGATCGCCCGGGCCCAGCTTGCTTCCGCCGTATCGAATGCGGGCGGCATGGGCATCATCGAAACTTCATCGGGTCAGCTCGACGAAATTCGCGTCGAAATCAAAAAGATGCGCCAGCTGACCAGCAAATCGTTCGGCGTGAACATCGCCCAAGCTTTCGTGCGCGATCCCGACATCGTGTCGTTCGTGATCGATCAGGGCGTCAAATTCGTCACCACCTCAGCGGGCGATCCGCAACGTTACTGTGCGACACTTAAGGATGCCGGACTAACCGTGTTCCACGTTGTACCGTCGCTGAAAGCGGCATTGCGCGCGATCGATGCCGGTGTGGATGGTCTGGTGGTCGAAGGCGGCGAGGGCGGTGGCTTCAAGAATCCGCGCGAAGTGGCGTCGATGGTTCTGCTGCCGCTCGTTTGCGAGAAGGTGAACGTGCCGGTGATAGCAGCGGGCGGCATGGTGGATGGACGTACCATGGCGGCGGCGTTCGCGCTGGGCGCCGAAGCAATCCAGATGGGCACGCGCATGGTCTGCTCAGTGGAATCGCCTGTGCACCCCAATTGGAAATCCGCTATCCGCGCCGCGCAGGAGACCGATACCGTGTTCCTCAATCGCTTTGGGCCCGGCCCCGCCTTGCGCGCGCTGCGCACGGAGAAATCGACACGCTACGAAAAGGAGCCGCCGGCAAACGTGATGGGTGAATTTGCCAACGCGCTCGCGCTTTATTTCGGTGGCGATATGGAGGCGTCGATCGCGCTCTGCGGCCAAGTCGCGGGCCGTATCGACGAGATCAAGCCGGTGGAACAGATCATCGGCGAAACGATGACGGAGTTTTATGACGTGGTCGAAAATTTTGCCAAGCGTTATGGATAAATCAATGCGGCCGCGCTCAGCAGATTGACTGTCTCAAAGCCGTTCACGGTCGCCGCGCCCAACGCTGTGTTGTCGAAGATGCACCATGTATTTGATCTGGCGCGCAGTTTCACTGCCAATGCGCGCAAGTAGTTCATCTCATAGCGCGAGTGATAAATCCGCGGTGAGCCGTGTAATCGGAAATAAACGAACCCATGCCAGCCGCCGGGATTGGTCGCAGCGGCGACCGGGGCAGGATCGGCTGCTACGCGAGCGATTTTAAATTGCAGGAGAAGATCGTTGACGTCGTTCGTAAACCAACTGGCGTGTCTGGGCTCGAAGGCTACGAGCCCGGGGAAAATATCCCTGAGATTGCCGAAAAAGGTCCGCGCAAGTATCGCATCGAATGCCAAGCTCGGTGGAATCTGAACAAGTAGCGGCCCGAGCTTTGAACCCAAAGCGCTTACCTGTGCGACAAAACCTTCTAGAAGCTCTGCGCAGTTCCGTAGCCGCGTCTCATGGGTGATCTGGCGGGGCATTTTCACCGCAAAGCGAAAATCATCGGACACGCTTTGCGCCCAACGCGCATAGGTGGCCGGCTTGTGTGGCCGATAGAAGGACGAATTGATCTCGACAGCGTTGAACCGTGTCGCATAGCGATGCAATTGACTTATGCCTTCGCCGAATTGCGGCTTGGCTTCGGCGCGGATGCTCCATCCAGCCGTGCCGATGTATAGATGTGCATTAGCGCTGTTTGCGGACACGCTGTGCTAGCGCGCGCCAGACAGATTCGTTCCAATTCCAATGTGCGGCCGGCGAAGGCGAGGGCAGGACCCATATTCGCGTGCGGCCGATTCTGTTGGGCTGCTCGCCGAATTGGGCATCCGGCCCGAGAACCCGGCGGCCGCCAGTCAAGCTGGTAAAGGCCAGGACATTTGGTTCAAATTCGGCAATGCGTTCGCGAAGGGCCAGTGTTGCGATCCGACCAAGACTTCCCGGCGGAAGTTGATTGTCCATGCCGGACACATGCTTGGCGATGTCGGTGAGGCCGATACGATAGTCCAGCAGCTGCGCGTATTGGGACGGGTCGAGAAGCCGCGGCGTCAATCCGACCGCATGCAGGGTCCGCCAAAACTTGTTCTGTGGATGGGCATAGTACTGCTTGCGCTGCGCCGAAACAGTCCCAGGCGCCGTACCGCAAAACACAAGGCGCAATCCCGGTTGCAGAAGATCGGGCAGGATTGGGTCGCGGTTCTTGCTCATTTCAGAAGCGCCGTGAAATTCCCACATAGACCTCGCTGCCCGGTGTCACACGGTTGAGGCCGAGATTGATGCCACCGTCGAGCTGGAGATTGCTGTCGAACTGGGGCTGCCATGCGACGTCGAGATCAAACGAGTATTGCTGCGTCGACCCCGCCGGGTCCAAATTGCTCGAAGACCATGCTTCCACGCCAAATGTGATGCCATCATCAAAGCCGCGCCCAACGCCGAGCACATCGATGAGATCGGTATGATAGCCGCTGTCGCTCTTATTTCTCAGCACGTCGATTTCCGGTGTCGAGCCGAGCGACCAGCCGCCGCCCAGATCGAGCGTGAGCGGCACCAGTGCTCCGCCTTCGACTGCGCCGTTGCCGATGCCGCTGCGCGCCGTCGGAATTTTGAGAAAGGGCTCGAATGCGACGCCCCATCCGCCGCCGTCGTTTCCGGAAATATTCAGTTTGGTGCGTAAGTATAGATCGCCGATACCGGTATCATTCACGGTTCCGTTTGCGTCATGCGTGCGTATATCCTCGAACGGGGCGAGGCCCGCCTCGATGTCCCAATTGTCTGTGACGCCGAACTTCAAGGTCGGATCGGCAAGCACATAGCTGTCTGTCGTGATACCGTCGCCATGTTGAAAGGTGGCGTCGAACCCATCCATCTCAAGCTGAAAATGTCCCGCATCGACCGTGCAGGCCGATGTGCCCTTGCCTGGGCGGTCCGGGCAGAGGTTGCGCAGCGTTTCGTCATCCGCCTGGGCGGGTGCCGCAATGCATATACCGAAAAGCAAAAGTGCGGCCCAGGGACGACGGATCATCCGAGGTCCTTGAGCAATGCCACTGCGGCAGCGGGCGCGCGTTCTTTCGCGCCGTTTATCATGATAGATGAAGACGTCGCGATTTTTAACCTTCGCGGCATCGCCAAGTTTCGCCAAATCGGTGGCCGTGTCGCCTTTGCTCCATGCGCGTGCACGTTCCGCCCATTTCTTGATAACTGCCATGGAATAGCCTGTCGCGACTTTCGGCGAAGCCTGTTGCAGGCGCACATAGACAAAATCCGCCGTTTCGTCAGCGATCATCGGGTATTTCGCGGAGTCGGCGAGCACGATGGCGACATTGTGCTTGCGCGCCAGCTTCACGAACTCATTCGTGACGAAGCTTTCATGGCGGACTTCCACGGCGTGGCGCAGTTTGTGCCCATCGAAGGCCTTCGGCAGCAATGCCAAGAATGCGCCGAAATCCTGCGCGTCGAATTTCTTGGTAGGCATGAATTGCCAAAGGATTGGTCCCAGCTTGTTGCCCAGTTCGGTGACACCGCTGGCCACGAACTTCTCGATCGAAGGGCCGGCTTCGGCCAGCACGCGTCGGTTGGTCGCAAAGCGCGAGGCTTTCACCGAAAACACAAAATTATCTGGGGTTTCTTGAGCCCAGCGGCGGAAGCTCTCAGGTTTCTGGGTGCTGTAATAGGTACCGTTGATTTCGATGCTGGTGACTTGGCGGCTGGCATATTCCAGTTCGCGCGCCTGAGCCAAGCCTTTGGGGTAGAATAGCCCCCTCCACGGCTCATAGGTCCAGCCGCCAATTCCCACTCGGATCATCTTGTTGGCCTTTCTGATGGCCCCTATATATCAGAGCCAACGACTCGAAGAACACATGGCTCCCGCCCTTTCCATTTCGCACCTGCGCAAAGTCTACAAAAGCGGCACCGTCGCCGTCGACGATGTGTCGCTGGAGATCGCGCCGGGCGATTTCTTCGGCTTTCTGGGTCCCAACGGCGCGGGCAAATCGACCACCATCCATTGCGTCACCGGCATCGCCACGGTGACCTCAGGCAAAATCAAGATATTCGGCGTCGACGCGGTGAAGAATTATCGCGAGGCCCGCCGCCATATCGGCCTTAGTCCCCAGGAATTCAACGTCGATACATTCGCAAGCCGTTATCAGATCGTGGACTGGATGGGCGGCTATTTCGGCATGGTCGCCGCCGAGCGCAAAAAGCGCGCCGACATGCTGATCGAGAAATTCGATCTCGTGCCCCACGCCAAGAAGCAGTTCCGCGAGTTGTCGGGCGGATTGAAGCGCCGCGTGGTGCTGGCGCGCGCGCTGATCAAGATCCCGAGCTTCTTATCCTTGACGAACCCACCGCAGGCGTGGATGTCGAATTGCGTCGCGATCTTTGGCGCTATCTTCAGGAACTGAACGCGGACGGCAAGACGATTTTCTTGACCTCGCATTATCTCGAAGAGGTCGAACGGCTCTGCCGCACCATCGCCATCGTCAACAAGGGCGCGCATCGTGCAGCACGGACCTAAGGACGAATTCTTCACCGAGCCGGGCGGGCTTGAAACCGCCTATCTGCGCGCGACGGGCGCAACCCCCGATCACATTGCGGCGGCGCGAGCAGCGATGACGATCAACTGGATTGGCCTGTGGACGATCATCCGGCGCGAAATGTCGCGGCTGATGCGCGTGCCGATCCAGGCCTTCGTTGCGCCGTGGATTTCGGCGCTGCTGTTCATCTTCATTTTCGGTTATGTCGTGGGCAGTCGCATCTCGACCATCGGCGGACATCGTTATCTCGAATTCGTGCTGCCTGGCATCCTGATGCTGAACGTCGTCAATGCCGCATTCCTGCAATCGTCCTCGCAGATATATTTCTCGCGCTTCCTGCGCTATGTCGAAGAGACGCTGGTCTCGCCGCTGTCTTATGCGGAGATGATCGCCGGGGTGCTCGTCACGGTCATCGTGCGCTCGGTGGTCACGGCTGTCGGCATTCTTGCGCTTGCCGCCCTCTTTGGCGCTGCCTCGGTGCAGGGTATCGGCGAGTTCGTGTTCTGGGTGGTCGGGGTTTCTGCCGTGTTCGGCCTGCTGGGCAACATCGTCGGGCCTTTGGGCCAAGAACTTCGAACAGCTCACCATTCTCAACGTGTTCTTTATCACGCCGCTGTCATTCGTGGGCGGTGTATTCAACACGATTTCGATGCTGCCGCCTTGTCTGCGCTGGATGGCGTAGGCCAATCCGTTCTTCTATTTCATCAATGGCCTGCGCCATTCCATGATCGGGTTCACCGAAGCCCCCGAGGCGCTGGGCATTGGCGTGACTTTGGCGCTGGTCGCCATTATGTTCTCGATCGTGTTACGGCTCTATTCGATAGGGTTCGGCCTCAGGGAATAGAATGACTCAACGCAATGCGACGGCGGCCATCATCGGCGCAGGCGATTTCATCGGCTCGGCGATTGCGCGGCGCTTCGCAGCCGAAGGCTATACGATCTTCGCGGGCCGGCGCACTGCGGACAAACTTGCCTCGTTGAAACAGGCCATCGAAGCCGGAGGCGGGCGCTGCTTTGCGCGCAGTCTCGACGCGCGCAAAGAAGAAGACATCACGGCGTTCCTGAAAGAGGCCGATGCCGAAGCGCCGCTTGAAGTCTGCATCTTCAATCCGGGCGCAAACGTCAATTTCCCCATTCTCGAGACCACCGAACGTGTCTTCCGCAAAGTATGGGAAATGGCGTGTTATGGCGGCTTTCTCACGGGGCGCGAAGCCGCGCGCCTCATGCTGCCGCATGGCAAGGGCACGATCCTGTTCACGGGCGCAACGGCGTCTTTGCGTGGCGGCATCGGCTATGCCGCATTCGCCAGCGCCAAGTTCGGCCTGCGCGCGGTGGCGCAAAGCATGGCGCGCGAATTGGGTCCGAAGAACATCCACGTCGCACATCTCATCATCGACGCCGGCGTCGACACCGCGTTCGTGCGCGAGCGCATCAAGGCGCGTGCAGGCGAGGAGGCGCTGGCCAATCTCGAACCGGATCAACTGATGAATCCGGAATCCGTCGCCAATGCCTATTGGGCATTGCACAGCCAGACGCGCGATGGCTGGACCTTCGAACTCGATCTTCGTCCCTATAAGGAAAGCTGGTGATGGCGCGCATCGAATTCCTGTTCGATTTCGGAAGCCCGAACGCCTATCTCGCGCACCAGGTCGTCCCGGAAATCGAACAGCGCACCGGGCGCGCGCTTCGATTACGTGCCGGTGCTGCTGGGCGGCATCTTCAAGCTCACAGGCAACCAGTCGCCGATGACCGCGTTCGGCCACATCAAGAACAAGCTGGAATACGAGCAGCTCGAAACGGCGCGCTTCATCAAGCGGCACAACCTTACGAGATTCCAGTTCAATCCTTTCTTCCCTGTGAACACGCTGGCCATCATGCGCGGCGCGGTGGCCGCGGAGCGGGCGGGCGTTCTGCCGCGCTATGTCGACAATGTGTTCCATCACATGTGGGAAGCGCCCAAGAAGATGGACGACCCGCAGGTGATCCGGGCGGCCCTTCTTGAATCTGGGCTTGATGCAGACGCGCTGCTTGCGGCTGCCCAGACCCCGAGGTCAAGCAGCACTTGATGGACAACACCGCCGCCGCCGTCGCGCGGGGCGCCTTCGGCATCCCGACCTTCTTCGTGGGCGAGAACATTTATTTCGGCAAGGACCGCCTGCGCGACGTGGAAGAGGAAATCCGGCGGGTTCCCGCCTAGTTCCGCCCCCGAATTGGACAGCGGCGGTTGTGGAGGCTAAGTCTGCCCACCATATTCGCGCCCGAATGCTCCTTTATGGATTCGCCCGCGGTTTCACCCCGTCTTTGGCCACAAAACCAACGAAGGATAAGCGTATGCGTTTGTTTCCGATCTTCTGTGTCGCGCTTGGCCTGAGTGCCACCTCTGCCCTGGCGGCGGACAAGCCCACGCCGCTTGGCACATTCAAGAACTGGTCGGCCTACACGGCGGGCACGGGCAGCGCCAAAACCTGCTATGCGCTCTCCCAGCCGGTCGCCAGCGATCCGAAGGGCACCAAACGCGACCCGATCTATTTCCTCATCAGCGACTGGCCCGGCCGCAATGCCAAGGCCGAACCCGAGATCGTGCCCGGCTATACCTACAAGGACGGTAGCCCCGTTACCGCGAGCGTTGGCTCCGACAAGTTCAACTTCTTCAGCAAGAACGACGCTGATGGCGGCAGCGCGTGGCTGAAGTCGCACCGCCGACGAGGCACAGTTGGTCGAGCGCCATGCAAAAGGGTTCGCGCGTCACCGTCACCGGCACTGTCGTCGCACGGAACCGCGACCACGGACGCCTATTCGCTCGCCGGCATCTCAGCGACGCGCTGCAAAAGGCCCATGCCGAGTGCAAGATGTAAGCGCACGACATCGCTGATTGGCCTTGATCCGGCCACGCTGCAATGCCACGCTTATCGACGCAGGGATCGAGGCGAAAGCCGCCCCCATGCGCGTGCGCCAATTGTGGAACTGGATCTATGTCCATGGCGCGCGCGATTTCGCCGCGATGAGCAATCTGGCGAAAGATTTCCGCGGCGCAGATGGCCGAGCGCTTTCACGCTCGAGCGCGGCCCGAAATCGGTCAGCGAACAGATTTCCAACGACGGCACGCGCAAATGGCTGCTGCGTGCGGGGCCGGGCATCGAATTCGAAACCGTCTTTATTCCCGAGCCGGGCCGCGGCACGCTGTGCGTCTCTCGCCAGGTCGGCTGCACGCTCAATTGCCGCTTCTGCCATACCGGCACGCAGAAGCTGGTGCGCAATCTCACGCCTGCCGAAATCGTCGGCCAGGTGATGATCGCGCGCGACGCGCTGGGCGACTGGCCCAGCACAGGCGAGAACCGCCGCATCACCAATGTCGTGATGATGGGCATGGGCGAGCCGCTCTACAATTTCGACAATGTGAAGGCAGCGCTGGCGATCGTGATCGATGGCGACGGCGCTGGCGCTGTCGAAGCGCCGCGTCACGCTTTCGACGGCGGGCGTCGTGCCGATGATCCCGCGCGCGGGCGAGGAAATCGGCTCTGCGCTGGCCATTTCGCTGCATGCCGTGCGCGACGAAGTCCGCGACGTGATCGTGCCGATCAACAAGAAATATCCGATCGCCGAACTTGCTCGCCGCCTGCCGCGCCTATCCCGGCGTCTCCAATGCGCGGCGCATCACCTTTGAATATGTGATGCTGAAAGGCGTGAACGATTGCCTGGCCGACGCGCGCGAACTGGTGAAACTGATGCCGCGGCATTCCCGCCAAGATCAACCTCATTCCGTTCAATCCCTGGCCCGGCGCGCCTTATGAATGCTCGGATTGGGAGCAGATCGAGAAATTCGCCGAGATCGTCAACCGCGCAGGCTATGCCTCCCCAGTCCGCACCCCGCGCGGCCGCGACATCATGGCCGCCTGCGGCCAGCTCAAAAGCGAAAGCGTGAAGCAGCGCGCGAAAGATCGTCTGGCCGAAATGCGCTCTGCCGAACTCGCACGGATGCCGCTCATAACGGCGGGTATTTAGGGTTCTTCGCCGGATGCGTGATGCGGACGGCCACGCGGCTTTCGCCGCGTGCCAAGCCCTCGTGCACCGAGCCCGGCTTCGCCGGTCTCGGCCTATCGGCTTCGGTCCTTCAATATATTCTGGCTCGTCGCAGTCTAGTTCCAATCCCGGAATGCTTTAGGAGTATGGCTTGACAATCTCCACGCAAGCCCGGTCTTCGTTCTCGATGTAATCGCGTATTGTTTCGGCATGGGTTGTCAACAAGGCGAGGACGCCGGACTTTGAGAGGTTACCTCCTCTAAGCTGGATCACATGTGGTGGTGCGCCGAGAAGCAAACTCAGTTCTTCAAAATCGGCATCGTTCGTCACGATCACAAAGCCATTGGCTTTGGCGTAGTTCCAAACTGCTCGGTCGGTAACGCGCTCCAATCCCAAGAGCGCCACCTAGGAACTTCCGGGGAAGGCATCTTGCAAGAACGGCACCAAGCGCCGGGACAGGTTTTCGTCGAGCAGCAGTTTCACTACGCCAACAGCGTCACTGTGTTGTGTTCGCGGTTGGCGGCATAGGCGAGACAGGCGCGGATATCAGCCACTTCGAGTTCCGGAAAGTCATCCAAAATTTCCGCCTCACTTGTCCCCTCGGCCAAGCGGTGGAGCACGTCATAAACGGTGATCCGCAGGCCGCGAATCGTCGGCTGGCCGCCGCGCTTGCCTGGTTCAATCGTGATCCGGTCTGTTTGGAGCATGATACCGTCTCTCTACTCAGTTCCGTCGTATGATCGTCGCGTTCCACGAATAGCAGAGCATATCTACGCAGTACTGCTATGTCATTCGGGATTGCAACGAAACTTCGGAATGTGACTAACTATTTGAAAGATATAGGTTATTTCTCCGTTTTGCTACGGCACTGACACGGCGCACAGTCAAGGTACAGCTCCTCCAATGACGGCAAACTTACCTTTGTAGCTTTCAAGAATCTGACCGATTTCGACCAACACCGTTCTAACGGCGACAGTTGTTCGATCATCATAGTCGGCCGCGCACCGCGGCTCCAAATCGTTCATTTTGACCATTTCAACCTCTCCTGTTGGAGATGATCGTTGCGACCTGCAGCTCACCATATCGGAATTTCTATAGCAGTACTTCGCAATCATACTCCCGTTACGAATCCTCGATTTTCTTCACTGTTGCGGCACGCGACGCGCAAATCTTTGTAAGTCATTGAAATTGCTTGTGACGAAAACTACCGGCATCGATCAAAAAACCTAGGTTTTCCGCCGTTTTTTGCTCCTCAGAAATACACTCATAAGGAACTGGATTTGAGTTCAACATTTTTCGACAATATCAGCCCTTTCAACATCTTATGGCGTACCAATTTTTCCAAAATGCCGATTTTTGAACTTACACCCTCTTTGCACATCTTTGCCGTAACGACGCAAATGAGGCATGGCTGTTGAGAGTAAACCAGAGCGACTTGCGATAGCCATAATGCTTCAGCTTCCGTCGTCGACGGTGCCACCGAACGGCGAATTATGTTTGTACTGAGGCGCGTTCCGTTATTGCGAAGACGCATCGACTTTTGCGCCAGACGTGTCCGTAGATCGCTAAGGCCTATATCGCTAAGGCTATAAAGTGATCAATGCGCACTTGTGCACCTGTGCGATCAGCGTGGGGCCGTTAAGCGATAGAAAAAGCCAACTCCACCGCAGCGGCCCATCTGCCGTTTCTCGTAGAGCCACCTGCTGTCGTCGGCGCGCGAGAAATCATGTGATCGAGAGGCGATGGAATAAGAACAGCTTCACGCCATCCAAGAAAAAGGCAAAGACCGCCGCGGCGACGAACAGGCCGGCAACAATTACAATCGGCAGGGCCACCATCAGAATGCCGTTGGAGGACAAGACACTGAAAATCGAAAGATCGACGATCGAAGACACTATGAGCCATCGACCCGGACGCGAACTCCAGATGTGCTGCCTTTCGCGCGCAACGTAAAATACGGCCTGGCCGCTGAACACCAGCGTGACCACAGCCATCGTGCGCAGTGCATCGGTATCGAGTCCGATCGCGAATTTCCCCACCGCCAGGCATGCGACGCAGAACATCAGGTCGGCGAACACCCATGACGATACCGGCAATCGTAAGATTGCGGATATGCCAGCTATTGGGTTTCGGAGACGGTCGTACGTTGTCGGTCGACGAGGTCATCGAAAGAAAGTCGCCGGTGATCATCATTAACACCATGAGCATGGGCGTTAGGATGGCGTGGCCTGTGATGATGAGGCCAGCGCCTAGAAACAGCACCTGTACGACTTTGTGGGTAACGGATCGCAGCGTGTAAGTCAGGATTCGCTGGAACGTCGTGCGCCCTTCCTTGATCGCTGCGACGATGCCGGCAAGTCCCGGCGTCGTCAGCACGATGCCGGCTGCGGATTTGGCGACGTCGGTTGCCGTAGAGACCGCGATACCCATCTGGGCCTGACGCAATGCGGGCGCATCATTCGCGCCATCACCGCACATACCGACGATATGCCCATCCTTCTGCAGCGCCTTGACCAGGCTGTACTTGTCCTGCGGCAGCACGCTTGCGAAAATCGAATATGCTTCGGCCTTGATGTCCTGCGGCAGAGGCGTTGTCGCCCAGACCGGTCCCGTGATCCCGACCAGTCCGGCCACGACCTGCGCCGTTGTCCCGGCATCGCCTGTCACCATGACCGTCCGCACGCCCAAGCTTGATAACTCAGCAACGAGTGCGGCAGAGTCTTCGCGGGGCGGATCGCTTAGCGCGATAAACCCCGCGAGGGCCAACTTGTCGGGGGGGCCCGTAGCGACAGCCAGAACCCTGAAACCCTTTGCCTGCAATTCGTCGACGACCGCCGATGCGTTCGCCGTGGGATTAGACAGCTTTGAGATAACGGCAAACGCACCCTTGGCGACTTTTATCGTATCGCCGTTTGATTGGAGCCCGGTTGCTTCTGAGCGCTTCAAAGAGGGATCAAATGGGACAAACGCCACCAGCTTGGGTTCATCGGCGATGGGCTTGCGCGCGCCAGCGCCACGGATGGCGGCGTCGACCGGGTCTTGTCCGCCGTCTGAGCTTGCAAGGGCCGCGAATGCCAGGACGTGCGCTTCGTCGAAGCCCGGCATCGGACGGACGGACATCACCGCGAGTTCGTTGCGCGTCAAGGTGCCCGTCTTGTCGGAGCACAGGATATCGACGCCCGCCGCTTCATCCACCGCCGAAAGACTCGTCGGCAAGACGCCCTGGGCGGCCAGCGAGCGTGCGCCGACCGCCGCCGCCAGCGTGAACATGGACGGCAGCGCAACGGGGATCGACGAAAGAAGTCCCACAAGGACGAGCGGTACGATTTCCGCGCCCGGCAGCGGAAGAAAATAAGCGTAGGCGGCAAGTAGGGCGGTCGCACCGCCGTTGAACAGAGCAAGGTTTCGGACCACCCGCAGAACGATCTTCTGCTGCGAGCTTTCGACATTGGCCGTGCGGACGAGTTCCGCCGTGCGCCCGAACTTGGTGCGTTCGCCGGTCGCTGTAACTTCTGCCACCGCTTCGCCGCGCCGCACCAGCGCGCCGGCGTAGGCCTCTGTGCCGGATCCAACTTCGGCGGGAACGGACTCGCCCGTAAGCATGGACTGGTCGAGCAGGGCCGATCCGTCGAGAAGATGGACGTCCGCGACCACCACTGTGCCCAGCGACAGTTTCACGATGTCGCCCGCCACCAGATCAGCGGCCGGCACCGTCGTCCAATTTCCGTCCCGTCTGACGGATGCGACAAGCGCCAGACGCGATTTTAGGGCATCCAGAGTTGCCTGCGCCCGGCCTTCCTGGAAGAATCCCAAGCCGGCGTTGAACGCGAGAAGGAGCGCGACAACGCCCGCCTCGACATAATCTCCAAGCACGAGCTGAAGCAGAATCGCGGCTTCGAGCATCCACGGCACAGGCGCCCAGAGCTTTTGCGCCGCTCGCAACACAGGATGCTGTGTCACATCGACAATTGCGTTTGGCCCATCTTTCGCAAGGCGCCGATGCGCCTCGTTTGTCGTCAGGCCGATCGGTGCCTCTACCATCAGGAGGCGCTCTGCCGGAACAGAGCCCAGCTATGGCGGGCGATCTGCTCGTCCTCCTGGGAAGGAAGAACAAGCACCTTGCAGGGCAATTTTGAATCGCTGATGGGATTGTTGGCAGCCTGGTTTTGCGCTTCGTCGAGACCGATGCCAGCCCAGGCAAAGCCGGCGCAAATCAAGGCGCGGGCCTCTTCGTCGTTTTCGCCGATGCCGCCGGTGAATACGATCAGGTCGACGCCTTCAAGTACAGCAATCATTGCTGCGATCTGCTTGCGCACCGAATAGCAGAACATGTCGATTGCGAGCCGGGCATCAGGTTTTGATCGAGCGTTCTGCTGCAACTGACGCATGTCGCTGCTCACCCCGGAGATTCCGAGGAGCCCGGAACGGTGGTCGACCAAATCCTCAAGCATGACCGCATCGAGCTTCTTCTCCCGCGTCAGGTAGACCAGTACGCCGGGATCGAGATCGCCACTGCGCGTACCCATGATCACCCCACCTGTTGGGGTCAGCCCCATACTGGTGTCGATGGACTTGCCACCTTTGACCGCGGTCACGCTGGCGCCATTGCCGAGATGGGCGATCACGACACGATTGGGCACATCATCGCCAAGCTGATGCAGGATCGATTCGCACGAAAGGCCGTGAAACCCATAGCGCTGGATGCCTTCCGAGCGCAGATCCTTAGGAAGCGGAAAGACGCGCGCGACGTCCGGCAATTCAGCGTGGAAAGCGGTATCAAAACATGCTATCTGCGGCAGGTTGGGAAAATGCTCTCGCGCCGATCGTATGATCGCCAAGGCCGGCGGCATATGAAGCGGTGCGAATGGAGCGGCCGCCTCGAGTTCCTGCAAGACTTCGTCACTGATGAGGCAATGTTGCCGCAGTTTCGGTCCGCCGTGCACGATCCGATGACCAATGGCTGCGGGCGGCGGCAGCTTGAACTCGGCAAGGAGCCGCCGGACTTGGGCGATCGCATCATGCCGGTCGCCAATGGATACCCTAGCAGTCGATAGCGCATTTCCGCGCGCATCCCGTGCGCGGAGTTGCCCAGCTTCTCCGGCGGTCGAATTGGCTTCGCCCGTCAGCAGCATTTCGGTTTGCGAAGCGGCGGCGCGGTACAATCCAAATTTGAGCGAAGACGAGCCGCTGTTCAGGGTGAGAAGGGTCAAATCGTCGTTAGACCCTGTCATTGCATAGGTCGCCAGGTCATTGCGCTTAGACCTTCCACCGCCAGTCGCGGACCTCCGGCATGTCGTCGCCGTGTTCACCGATATAAAGCTTGTGACGCTCCATGGCGGCCCAATAAAACTCCGTTGCCTTCGCAACCCGATGACCGAATCGCTGGATACGGCTGGTGGCATCGAGCGCGAGTTGGAAACGGTCCAGGTTGTTCAGTACAACCATGTCGAAGGGCGTCGTAGTTGTGCCTTCCTCCTTGTAGCCGCGGACATGAATGTTATCGTGATTGTGCCGTCGATAAGTGAGTTTGTGAATCATCGCAGGGTAGCCGTGAAACGCGAAGATAACCGGCTTGTCGCGCGTGAATAATTCGTCGAAGTCCTGATCTTCCAATCCGTGCGGATGTTCCGACTGGGGCTGCAGCACCATGAGATCCACGACGTTGACGACACGGATGCGGATATCGGGATAATGCGTTCGCAGCAGTGTGACGGCGGCGAGTGTTTCCAGCGTTGGGATGTCGCCAGCGCATGCCATCACCACGTCGGGATCGCCGCCGTCGTTGCTCGCCCAATGCCAGATGCCTGCACCGGCGGCGCAATGGCGTGTGGCCGACTCGATATCGAGCCACTGCCATTCGGGTTGCTTTCCCGCGACGATCAGGTTGATGTAATTGCGGCTTCGCAAACAATGATCGGCGACAGAGAGGAGGCAGTTTGCGTCGGGCGGCAGGTAGATGCGCACAACGTCGGATTTCTTGTTCGCAACGTGGTCGATGAAGCCGGGATCCTGGTGGGAAAAGCCGTTGTGGTCCTGCCGCCAGACATGTGATGTGAGCAGATAGTTCAGAGACGCGATCGGCTTGCGCCAGGGAATATTCCGGCTGACTTTCAGCCACTTGGCGTGCTGGTTAAACATAGAGTCGATGACGTGAATGAACGCCTCATAGCAGGAGAACAGGCCGTGGCGGCCTGTGAGGAGATAACCTTCGAGCCAGCCTTCGCACAAATGTTCGCTTAGAATCTCCATAACGCGGCCGTCGACGCTAAGGTCAATGTCGACGTTTTCGACTTCTGCCATCCATTCCTTTCCAGACACTTCATAGACCGCTTCTAGCCTGTTCGACGCTGTCTCATCTGGGCCGAAGAGGCGGAAATTCTGCTTGCCGAGATTGAGTTTCATCACATCGCGCAGAAACGTTCCCAGCACCCGTGTTGCCTCCGCCGTGACGCCGCCGGGCTCAGGCACGGCTACCGCATATTCGTGAAAATGAGGCATCGATAACGGCTTCAATAGTTCGCCACCGTTGGTGTGTGGGTTGGAGCCCATGCGGCGATGTCCCGTTGGCGCGAGGGCCGCTAGCTCTTCCCGAAATTTCCCGTTGTCGTCGAACAGTTCGCGTGGCTTGTAACTCAGCATCCAATCTTCGAGCTGCCTGAGATGCTCGGGCTTCTTGAAATCCGCGATCGGAACCTGATGCGCGCGCCACGTACCTTCTACCGGCTTGCCATCGACGAATTTGGGACCCGTCCAACCTTTCGGAGTGCGAAGGATGATCATGGGCCAGTGCGGGCGCTTTAGGTCTTTCTTCTCGCCGCGCGACCGCGCCGCCTTCTGAATTTCTCGAATCTGAACCAATGTCTGGTCGAGGGCGCCGGCAAGCGCCTGGTGCATGAGAGCAGGATCGCTGCCTTCGACAAAGTGTGGATCGTAACCGTAGCCTTGGAATAGTTGCGTCAGCTCTTCGCGGCTGATACGCGCCAGCACGGTCGGATTGGCGATCTTGAAACCGTTGAGGTGAAGGATCGGGAGCACAGCGCCGTCGCGTGCCGGGTTTAGAAATTTGTTGGAGTGCCAGCTCGCCGCCAACGCGCCCGTTTCGGCTTCGCCATCGCCCACGACGCAGGCGACGATCAGATCGGGATTGTCGAAGGCCGCACCATAGGCGTGCGTGAGGGAATAACCCAGCTCGCCGCCTTCATGGATGGAGCCGGGCGTTTCCGGCGATACATGGCTGGGAATGCCGTAGGGCCACGAGAACTGGCGGAAGAGGCGATGCAATCCGTTGCGGCTGCGCTCGACCGCGGGATAGCGCTCGGTATAGGAACCTTCCAGATAGGTGTTCGCCACGATGCCCGGGCCACCGTGGCCAGGACCAATGACGTACATCATATTCAAATCGTTTTCTTTAATCAGCCGGTTCAGGTGGACATAGAGAAAATTCAATCCTGGCGTAGTTCCCCAGTGCCCGAGCAATCGGGGCTTTATATGCTCGAGTTTGAGCGGGACTTCGAGGAGGGGATTGTCCTTCAAATAAACTTGACCGACAGACAGATAATTTGCGGCACGCCAGTAGGCGTGCATTTTCTCGACGAGATCAGGAGACAGGGTGCCGGGCATCGGGACCTCCAAAAATAATTGCCGCAGCGCGATCTGCTGCGGGAAACGTAGGGCTATGAAGACGCGGCATCAAATGCAGAGTGCGAAGCCGCAGCGCGTTCACAATCACCGAGACCGAACTGAGTGACATCGCCAATGCTGCGACCATGGGGCTGAGCACGATGCCGAGCGTCGGATAAAGGACGCCGGCCGCGATCGGAATTCCGATGGCGTTGTAGGCAAAGGCGAACACGAGATTTTGCCGGATATTGCGCATTGTCGCCTGGCTGAGAACGCGTGCGCGCACGATACCCGAAAGGTCGCCTTTTAGGAGCGTGATGCCGGCGCTTTGAATGGCGACATCGGTCCCTTCGCCCATGGCGATGCCGACGTCCGCTTCGGCCAATGCCGGGGCGTCGTTTACGCCATCACCAGCCATCGCGACGATCCGGCCCTCGGATTTGAGCTTCTTCACAACGCGGTTTTTGTCCTGTGGCAGGACATCTGCTTCTATTTCTTCGATTCCGAGCGTGCGGGCGACGGCTTGTGCCGTGGTCTTGTTGTCGCCGGTCAGCATGACAATTTGGATGCCGGCGTTTCGGAGGTCGTCGAGCGCGGCACGCGTGGACGGCTTTATAGGATCTGCGATCGCGATCACGCCGCCGGGTTTGCCGTCGATACCAAGAAACAGCGCGGTCGCGCCGTCGGCGCGAAGTTGGTCCGCCTTGGTTTCGAATGCTCCCAAAGTAACGCCCACATCCGTCATCAGCTTGGCATTGCCCAAAGCGATGCGGCGACCGGCGAGCTGACCGGTCACACCTTTTCCAGTGATGGAGGCGAATTCGGTGACGTTCGGGACCGTGATGCCGGCTGCTTTTGCTGCCGCGAGGATTGCCCCCGCTAGAGGATGTTCGCTCGACCGCTCAAGGCTGGCTGCCCACGTCAATAGATCGACTTCTGAGAAAGATCGGGCAGGAATGAAGGTGGTCACCTTCGGCTTGCCTTCGGTGAGCGTGCCGGTCTTGTCCACGACCAGCGTGTCCACCTTTTCCAACCGCTCCAACGCCTCCGCGTCTTTTATCAACACGCCGGCACCGGCACCTTTACCAATTCCGACTCCGATCGACATTGGGGTCGCCAGGCCAAGAGCACAGGGACACGCGATGATGATGACGGAAACTGCCGCGATAAGAGCGTAGGTAAGCGCCGGCGGCGGCCCCCAGATCGCCCAAGCGGCGAATGCAAGTGCGGCGATCGCCAACACAGCCGGAACAAAGTATGCAGCGATGCTATCGGCCAAACGTTGGATCGGCGCTCTGCTACGCTGCGCCTCCGACACCATGGCGACAATGCGCGACAGCACGGTATCGGCACCCACCTTGTCGGCCCGCATGATCAGCGAGCCCGTGCCGTTTACTGTTCCGCCAACAAGCCGGTTGCCGATGGTCTTGGCAACTGGCAAGGATTCGCCAGTGACCATGGATTCATCGACCGCGCTTTTGCCCTCCAGCACTTCACCATCGACCGGAATGCTGTCTCCCGGCCGGACACGGAGTTTGTCGCCGAGTTGCACGTGGTCGAGCACGACTTCTTCATCCGTGGTGCCGTCTTTGAGGCGATGCGCTGTCTTAGGTGTCAGATTAAGCAATGCGCGGATGGCGCCGCCTGTCTGTTCGCGCGCGCGAAGCTCCAGAACTTGGCCAAGCAGGACCAGCACCGTGATGACCGCCGCGGCCTCAAAATAGACCGGAACCGCACCGCCCATATCGCGAAAGCCTTCGGGGAAAAGACCGGGAGCCAGTGTGGCGAACACGCTGTAGATATAAGCTGTGCCAGTACCGAGCGCGATCAAGCTGAACATATTGAGGCTTCGGTTCACGACAGATGCCCAGCCACGCTGAAAGAACGGAAATCCGGCCCACAGAACGACTGGTGTCGACAACGCAAATTGAATCCAAGTGGAGAGCCGGGGCACTACAAGATTGTCGAGCCCGAGCGCCGGAATGTGGCTTCCCATTTCCAGGACGAACACCGGGATCGTCAGTATTAGCCCGATCCAAAAGCGCCATGAGATGTATGTCAGCTCGGGATTCGGTTGATCGTTGGCCGTATCTACCAGCGGCTCCAACGCCATCCCGCAAATGGGACAGTGTCCGGGTCCGTCATGGCGTATCTGGGTATGCATAGGACAGGTGTAGACCGCGCCTGTGCCAGGCGAAGGTCCCTGAGATGTCTCAACCTTCTTCATGTGCGATCGGCTTACAAGCAACCCTCAAACAGATTTTCTGAGTTGTGGCGTCGTGTGATCCTTGGCTTCGAAGAACTTGCGCGCAAACGCTAGAATCTCGCCCTTCGTTGGCTGATCGACCGTCTCAACGCCCATGATACGCGGCGCTAGAGTAGGTAGGTGGTCCCGAATGAAGCTCGCAAGCTCGTCCTTAGCGGTGCCGTGCCCGACAATCAGAATTTCATGCGAAGGTTGCAATGCGTCGGCCACCGCCGTCAGATAGGCCTTGCTGTCATGCGCGTGGCCTGAGCCCATCGACCCGGCCTTGTGGTGAATGTTTCCGTTGCGATCCTTCGGTCGAATCCGATGTTCCGTCACCTCGCTTTCGGCGAACTCAAAAACGAGAGCCTCGGCGTGATCTATGCAAACGACAGCGTGGAAATGATGAGTCATTTTCGTTCCTTGCAAGGTAGCAGAAATTGCCTGGAGCACGAGCGTCAGTGCGACACGAACGAACAACGGTTCGCGCACAGCAGAAGGTCATGTGTTACGCCACCATGTGCAGATCGGTGCCGCAAATCGTCGTCTTGATAATCTTTACGATCGCATCGGTCGGCGCGTTGATTTCCGGTTTTGGACGTTCGTCCAAGGCTTTTTTGCCGATGGCCAAATAGACGAGTGCTTTCATTGCTGACATCCTTGGCGCACGTTTCAGCTACGGCATCGTCGCGGCGAGGCGATGTCAGTTATCGCTCAGGCCAATTGGTGCATTGTGGATGACCCCGATCACCGTGTTGGCGATCCGATTCGAACCCATTTCCAATTTCCACTAGAAGCTTACCCACACAACTCGCTGAGAAGCCGGAAGTTCCCGATCGCACGGCCACGCGGTCATGACGCAGCTTCCACATAGACCACTCGTGCTCAAGCAGCGCCTGGGACCAACTGCTGGAGCGATGGATCGATAGTTATGAAGCCCTGCGACGGCGCCTTTAGACTGCGTGTCCGCCTGGCACGGAGCTAGCAGCGCTTTGGACGGCGACTAACTGGGTATGGGCCATGGAGACCATGGTCCCAGGGTGTGCTTCAGACACCGTGATCGTGGCTTGGAGTTGGCCAGCAAGCGCCTGAACAATGTTTGTGCCCAAGCCGGACTTTGCGATTGCAGCGTCCTTGGGCATGCCCACGCCGGCGTCGCTTACCGACAGCGTCCAATTGGGGCCGCGAGAATTATAATTGACCTTGATTTTGATTCTGATTCCCTGATTGGCCAAGTGAGCCGCCAGGCTCTTCGCGTCAATTTCGCTATCCTCGGCAGAGGGGCGGATCATCGTCACGATTTGAACGGACTGCGATAGGCGCAATAGTGGCAACGCATCGTGGACTGCCCTAACGGCTTCGCGATTACCATCCCACGCAATGGCTGTTCTCGCGAACACGCATGGTCGGACGATGGCACAGACAACCAGGACTGGACGACCACATTGCAGGACGACTGAGTGCGCAATCGGCAATGGATGGGTTTCGGGCGAACCTTGCCACTCGTACTGACCAAGGTGACAGCATCAAGCCAACACCGCTTCATGCGTTCCCAGAGGCTTGCCGGCGCGACGAGAGTCCCCACCACGAGCCGGCGAGCGAGGGAGGCATTCCAACGGTCGGATCTCAATCTCGACCTACGGGGAAAGCAAGTTAGGACCCGTGCGAAATTAAATGCTCCAGTTCGGAGCCGAGATACGGGTAATCGCCTCGTTTCGGCCGAGCAACCCAATTCAATTAATTTCCCGCGGGCTTTAGCGGATCTTTCGCTCAGAACCGGCGGCAGCCTAGCCGGGAATGAACATCGCCACGGCCGCGGCTCCCATGACCGCCGTCGCAATCCAGCCGAGGATGACGGTTACGGCCGGCTCGCGGTGAATGGACCCATCACGGATTTCTTGGAAACCAGCAGGATGATCACGACCATCAGAGGCACAGCGACGACCCCGTTGATGACCGCGCTCCAGAACAGGGCCTTCATCGGGACTGATCGGGGAATACTGGATGACGAGTCCGGCGAGCACGCTGACGGCGATGACGCCGTAAAACCCGCGAGCGTCCGTCGCCTTGCGTTCGAGGCCCCAATTCCAGCCCATGGCCTCGCACAGAGCGTAGCCGGCAGAGCCCGCCAGCACCGGCACGCCGATCATGCCGACACCGAGAATGCCGAGAGCGAAGAGCAGTGTACGCGAAATCGCCGGCCAACGGCCGCAGCGCGCTCGCCGCCTGCGCCGCGGTCTGGATGTCTGTTACTCCCGCCACGTGCAGCGTGACGGCGGTCGCCAGAATGATGAAGAAGGCCGTAATGTCGGAGTAGAACATTCCGCTCCAGGTGTCCCATCGAATGCGGCGAAGTTCTGAGCCTGCCGCGCCAGTGTCCCGCACGAGCGGCGCTGCGCCTTGCCTGCGTTGCATGTCCTCGACCTCCTCGGATGCCTGCCAGAAGAAGAGATAGGGGCTGATGGTGGTGCCGAAAACGCCGACCACCACGGTCGCAGCGGTCGAAATTCGGAGTGAAGTTGGGCCAGACGGTGCGAAACGCCACCTGACCCCAGGGAACATGCACCGTGAACAGGACCGCGGCGTAGGCCAGCAGCGAGAGTGTCAGCCACTTCAAGTAAAAGACGTAACGATGATAGGGGACGAACACCTGCAGCAGCAGAGTTCCAACCGCAAAGATCACGGTCATGACATGTGACGATTGAAGCCGGTGACGAGTTCCGCGACTTCTCCCATCGCGGCGACGTCGGCGGCGATGTTGAGAGTATTGGCGACCAGCAGTAACAGCACGACGCCTTGGAGTACGATTGGGGGAAACGCGGACTTGATATTGGCGGCCAGTCCCTTGCCGGTGACCCGACCGATGCGCGCGCACATGGATTGAATCGCCGCCATCAGTGGAAAGGCCAGCGGCATCGTCCACAGCATGTTGAGGCCGAATTGGGCACCCGCCTGGGAATAGGTGGCTATGCCGCTCGGATCGTCGTCGGCCACGCCGGTGATAAGTCCCGGTCCGAGTCGCGACAGGGGATGTTCTTTCAGGCGAATCCAAACAGTTCGAAAGGCGTTCTTGCGCTGCGGTTCATCGATGTTATCTCGGGATAGTTGCATGCAGTTCACATTCGGCTAATGCGAAACAAGGGTTGGGATGTTTGACGACAAGAGGATAGATTTGGTGGCGCCGCCAAAGATGAATTCCAGCCACCGGGGATGCGAGTAACCTCCCATTACCAAAAGATCGTAATGACCTTGTTCGATCTGTTTTCGAAGTAACTCGTGCTCGTCGACCGTCCGGAATTGGAGAATGTCTGTTTTGCTTCTGATTCCGTGATTGGCCAGGTGCGCCGCCAGGCTCTTCGCGTCAATTTCGCTATCCTCGGTAGAGGGGCGGATCATCGTCACGATTTGAACGGACTGCGATAGGCGCAATAGTGGCAACGCATCGTGGACTGCCCTAACGGCTTCGCGATTACCATCCCATGCAATGGCTGTTCTCGCGAACACGCATGGTCGGACGATGGCAGGAACAACCAGGACAGGACGACCACATCGCAGGACGACTGAGTGCGCAATCGGCAATGGATGGGTTTCGGGCGAACCTTGCCACTCGTACTGACCAAGGATGACAAGGTCGGCGTAACGGGCCTTGTCGCTGATACCCCGCGCCACATCGCCCGCCGCTTCGAACCAGCGGGTTTCAACCGGCCGCTGTTTGACCTCTTCATTGAAGATTATCGCGGCCGCCTGGGCGTCCAATGCCAATTTCGAGGAGATCTCTGCAGCCACTTCAGCGATGAGGCTCGGCTTGTACACTGGTGGCACCTCTGCTGGTGGGGTCACATGAAGACCGCTGAGCCGTGCGCCCAGGCGAGCCGCGAGGTCAACCGCGAACTGCACCCGACTACGTCCAGCTTGGCTCCCGTCCACATGCACAAGCAGATCGCGAAACATGTCAATTCTCCAAACGATCTTATGAACTGGGCAAAGCGGCCACCAGATTAGCCAAGCCTGAATAAACCTGGATAGCAAAACGGACAATCGCGCGCTTTGTTTTAAATCAAGCCGGCCAGGTAGGCGACATTTCTTGGGGAACAAAACTTGGCATTTCTCCTGCTCCAACTATGAACTCCCCGCCATAGTCCTTCTTTTCTTGGCGCCGACACACGAAAAGATAGGTTGAGGATGGGCATTTCTTGGTTTGATTTCGATCAAAAAAAATAGCCATCGGCAGGGCGTCCGGATATTGTACGATCGCATCGCCGTTGCGTTCCAAGCGTCGATTGGGGATCTGGGGCTCGCATAACGCGAAACCTCAATCGACAATATCACCATCAGGAAGCGTGATCGGCGTAGTGAGGCGCCTACGGCACAAATTTGCGCGGCACAATGGCCCGAGCCTGTTCACCCGATTGCCCTGTGGAGTCGCTAGTAACTTCTATTGTCTCGCGCTGTTGTTGCGCATATTCTAGAGATTATTAGCGACTATACACACCGGACCAGCGATAATATCGATGGGTAACATTGTTCCCGATCGCGTAAACGCAATTTCGTCATCGGGAATATCGATTTAGAGGAAAAGCAATGAGCGACGCGTCTTTTGGCGGTAGCCTGTTTCATGGTCGGTTGCGCGCATCTTCCGGCAGGCTGTTATGGCTCGGATTGGCGATGGTGGCACTGGGCATTGCGGCCATTGTCTTTCCAATGATCTCGACGCTGGTGGCCGCACTCCTTGTCGGCTGGGTGCTGTTGATCTCCGGTGGCTTCATGTTCATAGGATCATTCTCGATCCACGGTACCGGTCCATTCTTCGGCGCGCTTCTGCTGAGCCTACTTTCCATCGCGGCTGGTGTGTTCCTCCTTTTCAACCCACTTGCAGGCGCGGTGGCGCTTACGCTTTTGGTTGGCGTGATCTTCATGTTTCAGGGCGCATTCGAACTTTTCTTCGCGTTCGAAATGCGACCGCATCCAGGATGGGCTGCCATGCTAATTTCTGGAATTGCCAGCGTCGTAATGGCGGTTCTGATTACAGCCAGTTGGCCCACGATATCATTGATCGTGCTTGGTATATTGCTCGGAGTGAATTTCCTCAGCACCGGCTTTGGCTACATTTTCGTATCGCACGCACTGAAGTCTGCGTCCTGACACATTCGCTCGAAATGCATCACAATCGTTAATATTGCCGTGGTCGAGGCGGCGAATGTCATTCATTCTTGACTGTCATTGGCTCCAATTCTCGCGCCAAACGCGAAGCTTGGTCATCAGCCTGTTAGCGCGTCGCCGCCAGATCCGCGTTGTCTGGGTCATTCCACCAACCGCCGCCGAGCGCCACGAAAAGCGCCACCGTGTCCTGGTAGCGAAGCGCCTGGGCTTCGATATTGGCAATCCGCGCTTGCCGATACTGGGCATCGGCGATGAGCACGTCGGAATAGGTCGTGAGGCCCGCGCCATAGTTTGCCTGGACCAGTTCGAGGCCGCGGGAAGCGGTATGCAACGCTTGTTCATCGACGGCAAGCCCGTCCGCGTCGTGCTCTAGGGCGCGTAGCGTATCGGCGACTTGCTGGAACGCCAAGAGCACTGTTTGCCGGTAGTTCGCGGCGGATGCATCGTAGGCGTCGATCGCGGCCTTGCGCTGAAACCACAGACTGGCGTCGTGGAACAGCGGTTGCGTGACCCCCAACTCCCAGGCTCCAAAGCTTGCTGCCGGGCATGAGAAGCGCTGTGATCGATGTGTTGGAATAACCGAATGATCCATCGAGCGTAATGCTCGGCAGCATCGCCGCAGTCGCGACGCCGATCTGCGCGCTTGCGGCATGAAGGGAAGCTTGAGCCTGCAGAATGTCGGGGCGCTGACGTACGAGCGCGGACGGAAGCGACACAGGCAACGTGCGCGGCAACGACAGATCGCCGAAGTCGATACGCGGCGGCTGCGCCTCGGCCGGCAGCCGGCCTTCCAGCATGGACAAAAGATCCTGAGATTGGGTCAGCTTCTGACGAAGAGGCGGCAATGCGGCTTCCGTCGTTTCGAGCTGAGTCTGCAAGCTGAGCACGGCGGCATAGGCCGCCGTTCCCGATTTCGCTTGCACTTCGGCGAGCCGAACCTGCTCATTCTGGAAGCGGACGATCTCCATCGTCGCTTGGATTTCCGCATCATAGGCAGCTGCGGCAATCATCGTATTGGCGATGTTCGACGCCAATGTGAGCGATGAAGCGCGCGCCGCATTTTGCTGATAGTCGACAGTGGCGCCGATGCCCTCGACGGCCCGGCGTTCGCCGCCAAACACATCCAGCGTGTAGCTCACTGTCGAGGATAGCGTGAACAGGTTGAAGATGCCCTCCCGCAGTTGACCCGGTGTCGCATTCGTCGATGGGCGTTCGCGCGCAACGCCGAGGCCGCCATTGAGCTGCGGATAGAACACGCCTTCGCCGCTGCGGAGATTATCCTTGGCCTCGCGCAGATTGGCTTCGGCCATCGTAATGGTCGGGCTGCTCGTGAGTCCTTGCTGAACCGCGTCATTGAGCTTCGGGCAATCGAACAGGCGCCACCAATCGGCCGGAAGTGCCGTAGCGGTCGTGAACTGCTGCGAAGAACCGTCAGCAGTCACAGTCGCTGTGGGATCCTCGTCGCTTGTGTAATGCGTTACGGCGGGAGACATGGGCTGCACGAAGTCCGGCCCCACCGCGCAACCTCCGACCGTCAGAAACACGAACGCAGTCGCGGCCAAGATCCGCATGCGGACGTGCCCGGCGCGCCGCCGGCTATTTCGCGCCGATATACACATCGACCAATTGTCCTGGATAGACATTGACGTTCGGCGCCTTTACGAAGCGGAAAATGACCGGCAGGACGCGCACGTCGACCTGCTCCTGCCGTTGATCGGAAAGCTCGATCTTGGGCGAGACGTATGGCTGGATGCGCTCAAAGATGAGTGGCACGTTGATGCTCGTGCCTTGGATGTACATCCGCGCACTTATCTTCGTGACCGGGGGAAGGCGATTGATCAGAATCTCGTCGACATAGCAGCGCACCTCGAACTCGCCCGGTGCGGAGCCCATGACAACGAGTGGCAGGTAGCCTTGTGTATAGGCATCGTATGCACCCTGCGAGGAGACATAGCTTCCGACCGCAGCCTCGATCGACAGTACGACGCCATCGTGGGGCGCCCGGATCGTGTATTTGCGCAACAGTGCATCGGAAGCAGCTTCAGCGCTCGTCTGCGCTGCATATTGGCGCTTGAAGACCTGCAGATTTGTTTGCGCCACCTTCGCGGTATTCCGCGCCGTGTCCAGCACATCGCGGCTCACCGATTGCGGATCGAGCGCGAACGAACGCTCCTGCTTGGCCAGTGTATCGGTTGCGCTCTTCAGGCTGGCCTTTGCATTTGCGATTTGCGCCTCGGCGACGTCGAGTTGCGCCTTTTGCTGTTCCGTGGATTCACGTTGCACGGAATCGTCGATCGTGACCAGGGAAGTGCCGGCCTTAACGACGTCGCCCTCACCGACCAATACACGCGTAATGGGGCCCGTGACCTCTGGAAAGATGGAGATGTTGGCGCCTTGCGTCTGGCGGCTTTCGATAATGCCGGTGGCATAGATGCCGTTCGCATACGGGTTGGGCGCTGGACTGAAGACAGGCGGTTGCGATGCAGGCTGTTGTGCCGAAACATAGGCGCTGAAGAGTCCGATCAGCAGGCCGACGGCCGCAAGTACGTATAAAATCTTAAGTCTCACCGGCAACCTCCGTCGTCTGATTCCCGGCCACCTGGATGCCGGTCGATCTTCCGTCTTCCATGTTCATGATCCGATCGGCGAATTCGAAGATTCGTGTATCGTGCGTAATGATCACGATGCAGCGTTTCTCGGTCAGTAATTCCTTGCGCACAAAGCCGAGGATTGTGCGTCCGGTGTCGCCATCGAGTGATGCCGTCGGTTCGTCGAAGATGAGGATGTCGGGGCGGCTGACGATGGCGCGCGCGATCGCGACCCGCTGCTGCTCGCCGCCACTCAGCTTGACCGGCGGCAGTTGCGCACGGGCCTCAAGGCCCACGATCTTCAAGTCCCGTAACGCTTCTTCGATCGCCTCGTCCCAATCGCGGTGTTGCAAAATGAGTGGGATCGCCACATTCTCCACCGTCGTCAGGCGCGGAAACAGATGATAGTCTTGAAAGACAAAGCCAAGCTTGTGCAAGCGAAACTCGGCGATCGCGTCATTGGATAGACCCCAAATATTGATGCCTTCGATTTCGACGCTTCCGGCATTTGGCCGCAGGATACCGGAGACCATGCTGAGCATCGTCGTCTTGCCGCTGCCCGACGGCCCGACGACAAAGAGTATTTCTCCGAAATAGGCTTCGAAGCTGACCTCGCAAACGGCCATTGTCTGGGCTTCGCCTTCGCCGAACCATTTGGTGAGTCCCGATGCCCGGATTGCCACTTCAGCCATGGCTCAGCCCCGGAAAATATCGAAGGGCTCGATCTTGAGCACCTTGCGGACGCCGATATAGCTTGAAATGCCTGCGATCATGACGACCATCACGAAGGCAAGTCCGATATTCGAGAAAGTGATAATCGCGGCGTAGTCGGGAATTCTGAACCGCGCAATTGCGATCATCAGGGCGCAGATCCCAATTCCTAGCCCGTAACCTGTCAGGGCCGTGAAGGTCGCCTGAAACAGAATCATAGCGATCAGTTCGCTGCCTTTCGCACCGATCGCTTTCAGCGCACCGAACTTTTCGAGATTCTCGATGATGAAGGTGTAGAACGTCTGTCCCGAAATCGAGAGACCGACGATGAAGCTGATCACGGTCATCAACAGCATGTTGGTACCAAGGCCTGTCTGATAGGTATAGAATGCCGATATCTTGTCCATGAATTCATCTTTGGTGAGTGCGAGATAGCCCATCGTTTTTACCTTGGTCTCAATCACAGAGACATCGCCTTCGGTTTTGGGTTCGACCAGAATGTATGAGGTCGTGAATCTCGAATTCGGCAGATATTGGAGCGCGCGGCTGTAAGTCGTGTACAAGGTCGGCACGCCGAACAATCCGCTCGTCGCAACTTCGGCAATGCCAACGATCTTGCCGCGATGATCGTTGAGTTCAAATTCGGTGCCGAGCTTCGGATTCTTGAGTTTCGGAAACTCTGCGTCGTTGATGACGATGAAGCCGTTCTCGGCGAAGATGTCCTGGATGTCGCCTTCGAGGAGCCGAGGCCGACCGAAGAGGCTGCTGTCGTCGAGGCCCATCACGTTGACGGCCTGATAGGTGCCGTCCTTCAGCTTAGCAAGACCCCCGCCGGAATAGAGCGGCACGGCGTATTTCACCCCGGGGATCGAGCGCACTTCGTCCAGGACGTAATCCGGCATTGGAATCGAGTTGGCGACCGTTTGGACCGCCGGGTCCATCACCCACATCTTGGCGCCGATATTAATGATCGTCGCAGACGATCGGTTCAGAACACCGGAGAAGAGCGAGGTCATCTGGATCATGAGAAAGACGGCAAAGGTGATTCCGACCAGGAGTGCAGCGAACTTCGCGCGGTCGTTCACCAGAAGCTTGTAGGCGATCTTGAGAATGCCCGGCACTTTGCGTCTCCAATGCTGCCAGAATCGAATTGGCAAGATATCGCGCTACGAAACGACACTGCCGGCCTGGCAGCAATTTTCGAGAATGAATTTCGAATATGGCAATCAACGCTGTGGGCGCATTGATGGAGATCAACCGCCGATGGGTCAGCACGGTTCAGTGAAAAATAGAGCGGTCGCGAAGGGATGCCCCGTAGACCTGCCGTGTAGCCACAGCGTCGTCGATACAGGCACAAAGCCGAACGTCTCTCTGGGCTAATGCGCTCAGACGGAACAAATCCCCGGGGTTGATGCAGGTCAACATCCAGAGTCTTTGTGGGTGCGAATATTCCAATAATAGCTCAGTTGAATCCGGTTGCTGGGGATTGAACCAAAGAAGGCCAAATCATGAAATCGTTTAGGCTTCTGGCCGTTGCTGCTTTAATGGGTACTTCGGTAATCATGTCGACGGCATGCGTCGCGCAGGATGCTCCACCGCCAGCGCAGCAAGCTGTGCCAGCCGGACCGTCGCTGACGCTACAACAGCTGGATCAGCTCGTGGCGCCGGTGGCGCTTTATGACGATCCTCTGCTCGCCGACATATTGACGGCATCCACCTATCCGCTTGAAGTCGTTGAGGCTCATCGCTGGGTCTCCGATCCAGCCAACGCAGCTCTCAAGGGCGACGCCTTGACCACGGCTCTTGCGGACCAGGATTGGGATCCAAGCGTCAAGGCGTTGGTGCCATTCCCAAATGTTCTGCAGATGATGGACAACCATCTCGATTGGACAGAAGGCCTCGGCGAGGCGTTTCTAGCGCAACAGGGCGATATGATGGATGCTGTGCAGCGTTTGCGGCGTCAGGCCCAAAGCGCCGGCACCCTAAAATCGTCGCCGCAACAAACGGTGGCGAATGACGGCGATGATGTCACGATTTCGTCGCCGCCATCGGATGTGATTTATGTCCCGGATTACAATCCATGGTGCGCTTACGGGCCGTGGTCCTATCCGATTTACGCGCCCTACTATTTCGAGCCATGGCCAGGGTATTGCGGGCCGGCCGATTACGTCATCGGGTGGGACGCGGGTATCTTCTTGCCGTTTGGATTCTGGGAATGGGGCGATTTTGACTGGCGCTATCATCACATCGTGATCAATCACGGTCACCTCAATCAATACCATTCCCGTCATGAGCAGGCGGGTGATGTGTGGCAGCATGATCCGGCGCATCGCGTTGGCGTACCCTATCGCGATCCGCGCAACACCCGGCAATTCCAACCCACGCAGGTCAGTCATCAATCCTTCCGAGGCTACGAGGGCAGAGATGGCGAGCCGTCCGAATCCACCCGCCCGGCGCCACCCGCATTCGGAAATTACGGTTCAGGACTCAACACAAGAATTCAGTCGGAACGCGGACAGAGCAGCCGCGGAGGGTTGTCAGGCGGAACTGGCCGTGGTGCGGGCGGCGGCGGATCTTCCGGGCGCGGAAGAAGATGATGACCTCCCGATATCCGCTCCCCACCAATAAGGATCATATCGCTATGGACAAGATTCTCGCGGCCACCGTGAAGCCTATTATTCTCGCTCTCGGCATTGGCGCGGTTTGCTGGAGCCTGCGGAGCGCCAATGCTGCAGCTTCAAGGCCGGAAACTTTCGCCAGTCCCGAACAGGCGGTCGATGCTCTCGTCATCGCCTCGCGCGACAATGATTCGGGCGAGCTGCTGAAGATTTTCGGTTCAGCGGGCCAAGATCTGATCAGTTCGGGTGACAAGATCGCCGACAAGGATGCCCGTGCGCGATTTGTCGCCCACTACGCCAAGGGCGAAAAAATATTGCGTGACGCCGCGAACAAGGCGACGCTGGTTATCGGTACCGAGGAATGGCCCTTTCCGATCCCGATCGTGCAGCAGGGAGGTGTATGGCATTTCGATGCCGAGGCCGGCGCACAGGAAATCCTCGATCGCCGAATCGGCCGCAACGAGTTGAACGCAATGGAAGTCTGTCGCAGTTACGTTCAAGCCCAACGCGAGTATGCCACCGATCTCGAGCATGAGAAGATGCAACTGGAATATGCGCAGAAATTCATCAGCAGCACCGGCAAACATGACGGTCTCTATTGGCCGGTCGAGGCGGGTGAAACGGAAAGCCCGATTGGTCCCCAAATGGCGCATGCCCGGGCCGAGGGATACGCGAGCAACGACAATTCCGGAGACGGTCAGCACGCCCCGTATCATGGTTATTTCTACAATATCTTGAGGCACCAAGGTGCAGGTGCGCCCGGTGGCACCCGCGACTATATAGTCGATGGGCATATGACCGGTGGCTTTGCACTGATTGCCTTTCCGGCGAAGTACGGCGATTCCGGTGTGATGACTTTCATCGTGAATCAGGCCGGCATTGTCTTTGAAAAAGATCTTGGTCCTAAGACAGCGGACGTCGCGTCCGCCATTACAGAGTTCAATCCCGACAGCACATGGAAGATACCGTAATGACGGAAACATCGGGGGTGATGACGCGCATCCATTCCGCCCTCGGCACCGGTATTTAAGCGCGCAAAGTCGTTGAGGACATAGTCTATGGCGCGCTGCGAAAACGCGGGGGATCGATTTCCGCTGAGCATGGAATCGGCTTGGAAAAGCGGGCTTATCTGCATTACTCGTGAAATTCGGAAGAAATCGCGCTTATGGGTGCGCTGAAGAACATGCTTGACCCCTGCAATATCCTCAACCCCGGCAAAATCTTCCCGCACAACGTCAACGACAAGTTGGAACAGTTCCCCATGTAATAGTTACATCGCAGAAGATTGCTGATAAATTGTCGATGCCGATCAGCCGCACCCGTAGAACGATTTCGTTCCGCCTCGTTGTGTGCCCACGGCGGGCATTGTATGGTTCGGACAGCGTCAACAAGCCGATGCCCTGGAAGATATTGGTGCTGAAGTTTATGAACTTTACCCTTGTCGCGGACACTATCCGGGGCTTCACGGCGTATGCATTTCCTCGGGCGGCACAGTACGCCGTACATGAGGCCGACGAGCCGACATTTCGGAGGGATTGGCTGCGCAAGTGCACGGACTTTGTTTGCGTTGTGTGCTGCTGGAGTCGAAGTGTTCTTTTAATCGCGCTTTGCGGCTTGGTACTTTCAGCCTGTATGCATGCTGCGCCTGCCATGCTCAATGAACGTACGGCAGTGATTTCGGGGCGGGAAACCATGGGCAATAGCGCGAACGAGGCTATCCGCAGGATGCTGACCAAAGCGGCGGCAATGACACTTGATCATGGGTTTCGCTACTTCCAAATCGTCAACTCGCGAAGCACGTATTTGAATCATGACAGAGTTTTACCGATCCGGCCTGGTGTCGATGTGACCATAAAATTGTACCGGGAAGGCGAGATCAGTCCGCGAAGGCCGGGCGTGTGGGACGCCGACAAGATTGCGGCGGGCGACATGGGCAACGTCGCGGCCTTATCGGCAGGTGACGCAACGACACCGCTCGCACCACGTTCCAGGACGCTTGTGCCCGCCAAGCCGAATATCTCGCCGCTCAGTTGCCCAGATTACGGCTGTACTTGGTAGAACCTCCCAGCATGGGTTGATGAATCGTCGCCAGTTATCAGTCGTTGGCGAGGTACGATACCAACGCCTCGATCTCGTGGTCAGTCATCTCCTTGGTGTTGGCGTGCATCACGTCGCTCTCACGCAATGTTGAGCGGAATGCCTCCAATTGCTTCTTCAGATAATCTCCATGCTGGCCTGCGATCCGTGGCATCACGCTGTTGCCTTCTCCGTGCTCACCGTGACAGACGTGGCATGCAGGAATATTTTCGGCGGCAACGCCGTTCATGTAAATTCTCTTGCCATCTTCGGCGAGGGCACCGCCGCTCTGGGGCTGCGTCGGCTGCTGGCTAGCATAATACTTGCCGAGCTCGGCAATGGTCGCGTCGTCGAGCTGGGATGCCATGCCCCACATATAGGCCCGTGCATGCGGATCGGTTCTGCTATGGCTGCGAAAATTATGGAGTTGGGCAGCAATATAATCGGCCTGCTGGCCGTTCAGCCGGGGAAACGTTGACGAGGTACTATCGCCTCTTGGTCCGTGACAGTTCTGGCAGGTCGTGGTCACTTTGGATCTTGCGGCGTCTTCTGCAGTGGTTTGAACACCAACGTCCTCCGCGGCAGCTACCGTAACAGCCAGAAATGTACCTGCCATTAGGGCCGTGAGGAAAATGTTTTTCACGGGGGCTCTCCTTATTCGCTACCTGACGGGCTTAGAAGGCAAACCACAAATAAGCGTATAACAGGTTGTTGTCGGATGCGTTTCGACCGGCGCCGTCGTAATTGGACGAGGCGCCGTCGAATTTCAGGAATGCCGTATACTGAAGGCCGAGCTTGACGTTTAGCCACGGCAGGTAGTCGACCTCCACGAGCCCCGATGTGCTGTTAGACGTGCCGTTGGCAGTACCGAAATAGAGCGGATCGCCGGAGTCGCTGACAGTGAAGACACCCAAACTGCCCCCAAACTTGCGGTGCCAGAAATAGCTGCTGATCAGATCGAAGGTGTCGACCCTAGCGCTCCGGTTGGTCGCAAAACCTGCAGGATAGCTTGCATCAAAACGCTGGTTCTCGTGTATCCATCTTGCGTCGACCGTTATTTGGTCGTCGTCGTCGATATATTGATACTGGGTGTCCAGACCGGCATCGAGGAAGCGGTCGGTCGGTGATGTTTGCAACGATATATTGATCGCATTGACGGCAGGGGTCGTGGGGTTCAGCAGAGCCGCGTAAAGACCGAGTGTCCCGATTTCCCACGAATTCTTATCCCAGTCCCACTCGTAAGCGACCCTCCAATAAGGTGCGACGCCAGAGATGATGTTGTTATTGAGGTTCCCGTTATTGGCCACCGAGGCGCCCTGGAGCGCCGACCGGTAGACGCCGACTTCGGCATACAGCGACTGGTCGACGTAAACGTAGGCCGATAGGCCTGCTACAAGCTGTGCCATCGCGCCCTCGATCTGCGTCGCAGCAGCGGGTCCCTGCAAAGCTGGTGATCCGATGAACGGTTGGCCCCAAGCTGGTGTGCTGTTCCACAGATCCTGGACCGTAGGGTTGTTGTTCAGGCTGACGCCGTAAATCACGCTATATCCGTCAACCATAGCCGTGTCGGCAAAGCGGATATCGGTATTGTCGATACCGATAGTGCCGGACTGATCGTCATAAGTGAGTTGCATGTAGGCGCCGACATTGTCCGCTATGCGGCCCGCGTAGAACAAACTCGCCTGTTGCGGAAAATCAGTGGAAACCTTGCTTGAGCCGGCATCGTTTGCCTTAGCGGCAACACTGGTCGAAGCCATGACCATCGCCGAGACTGGGGGAAGATCGCTCAGAGACAAGATACTTTGCTTTATTTTGTTGATATCCTCAACCTTAAGCGTGTTGAAAAGTGTGTAACCGCTTGCCTTAAACGCGCGTCCGAACGGCGTCAGCTGCGGAAACACCGTGTGGCAGGCTTCGCAGGCCAGGCCTGTTTGGCGCGCGTAGCTCGGCACCGCAAGAGCCGATCGCGGCAATGCTGTCAGAGCCAGCACGAGCAAGCCGAAAGCGAACACACCCGACCATTTTATTCCCGTGTGACGACCCGACATGACGTTCCCCTCAAGCATTCGAAGCAGTTGTGGCTTACCCGTCAGCCCCTGACTTTAGCTTTTCTTCGCGTAAAACTTACACCAGCCTACGGGACTAATCGTGCCGTCGACGAGTTGGCACGACGAAGGTGCTTTGAAAAAGGCACAACTGTCGCAGCGTTGGCCGCTTTTGGGACTGGTCTGGTAGGCAGCCGCAGCTTGCGTCATCTTGCTGGAATCTGCTTCGGCGTGTGTCGCGGTTATGGCCGCGGCGAGAACCACAGCGCCGCTCGCAATAGTCGCCGCGCTCCGCAACAAGGTGCGGCGCGAAACGTCAGTCGGCTGGCACGATGCCCCGAGAATCGCTTTCGTGGCTATTTTGTCGACAAGCATCTCTCAATTCTCCCTATCTTTCTAACTGACAGCCTAGATTAGGCGGTGGATCCAGCTAACCTGACTGGGCTCTTCTTGATCAAGCAGGTTGAGAGAAACGGATTTGGAAAAAGCTTGATTTAAAGATTCCAAGTCAACGAACCCAAGAAGCCAACAAGTATACAATGATTTTATTCTCCGCCTTATCGTCTGGGACCGACTGATTTAGATCAAAATTATCGACGATATGGATGATGTATGTTGCTAAGGGGAAATGCGTTTTGCTTGAATTGCTTAGGCGAACCGATGGGTTACCAGCCTAATGCGGCAAAAGCTCACGGGCTCTAGCGATCTTCCAGGAACCCGTGGCGCATGAAACGGCGGTCAAAACGGTCGTGAGTTGCGACGTGCAATGGACCGTATCCGCCTGGGCGGGGCTGCGACTGGCAGCGTATTCTTGAACAAGTCGACCGCAGTCGCCAAATTGCTGTAGGCATGCCGTTACCTCTATGGTCCTTGAGCGGGTCAGACGATGTCGCAAGAAACCGAACTCAAACTCAGTTTGTCACCCAGGGACCTCCGCCGATTGACAAATCTGCCGATGCTGAGCCGGCCGATGGCCGATGCCAGACGGGAAAAGCTCACCTCGGTTTATTTCGACACCGACGATCTTCAACTCCGTGACAAGGGTGTTTCACTGCGCGTTCGGCATAAGGGCAGGACGCGTCTGCAGACCATCAAGACGGACGGGCGCGGGTCTGCGGCGTTCTCGCGGAAGGAATGGGAGCAAGAAATCGCTGGTGACATGCCTGATCTTGGCTTCGCCAAGGGAACGGCGCTCGCGCCGCTCGCAGGCAGAAAGCTCGCGCGCAAGCTCAGGCCAGTATTCGAAACCCGCGTGACGCGCATCAGGCTTCCCCTGTCGGTCGCGGACGGCATGATCGAATTGGCAATTGATCGTGGCCACATCCGGGCCGGCAAACGGTCTGCACGGATCAGTGAACTCGAACTCGAACTGAAAGATGGCGACCCGCGAGCGATTATCGTGCTCGCGAGGCGACTGGCGAAAGAGCTTCCCGTCCGGTACGGCGTGCGGACCAAAGCCGAGCGCGGTTACGCGCTGGCGGAGAGAGAGGCTATCGAGGCTGCTTGTGCGGAGGTCATCCTCTTGGACGCGACCAAGTCGGCGGCCGATGCGTTCACGACCGTCGGTCTGTCCTGCCTGCGCCATCTCGCCCGGAATGAGGAGGCGGTGCGCCAGGGCGATGCGGAAGGCGTGCATCAGATGCGTGTAGGCCTCAGACGATTGCGCGCGGCACTCTCGCTGTTCAAGGAGTTTCTGCAGGACAGGCAAACCGAGGTGATCTCGACCGATCTCAAATGGCTGACCGAACAACTGGGTCCGGCTCGCGATCTGGATGTGTTCGTCAAAGACAGCATTACGCCGCTGCAGGAGGCGCAGCCACGCAATCGAGAACTGGCTGTGCTGACAAAGATGCTCAAACAGCAGCGCGCGCACGGGTTCGCCAAAGCCAAAAATGCAGTCGAAGGCGACCGTTATCGGACGATTGTGCTCTATACGGCGTTGTGGCTCTCCGGCGGCGAGTGGCGAACGATTTCCGACGATATCCTATGCGCCAAGCGCGAACTACCGATCATGTTTTTTGCTCAAAAGATGCTAGCGCACCGCACCAGGAAAATCCTCAAGAAGATCAAGAAGCTCGAAGACCTCGATGCTCGGCACCGCCACAAGCTGCGTATCGCGATCAAGAAGCTGCGCTATGCCACAGAATTTTTCGCAAGCCTGTTTATGGGCAAGACGGCCAAGGCGAACCGTAAAGCGTTCGGCGAGGCGCTCGAGCGTCTGCAGAGTGTGTTGGGCAAGCTCAATGACATTAGGGTGCATATACAGCTTGCCAACAAATTCGTACACGACAAACCCGCACACAAACAGACCAAGGCGCGAGAAACAGCATTTGCCATGGGTCTGGTAATGGGCCAAGAGCAAACCGACATCGGCTCACTCATCGGCGCTGCGACGAAAGCAGGCGCTCGTCTCGGCAAGGCTTCGCCCTTCTGGGACTGAGCTGTGGCACGAGCATGCGCCGGGCGAATCGGCGCTAAGTCCCAAGATGTCTTGCCAACAGCTCGGCCACCGCATGAGGGCTTTTCGTATCGGAAAATGCCCGATGCCGTCGGCGCCATCGAGGAATCTCTTTAGTATTTTTAGCTATCTACAAAAGGCAAAAGGATTGAAATTGCACGTTGTTGCGGTTCCGCAACTCCAACACGGATCCATCATCCAAAACACGGTCAGTGCAACATCACAACCGTTGCCACGCTCTACGTCGCCCGCGCGCCTGACCGACGTCTCACGCGGCACGCGGGAGAAATCCTAAAGTGAATTCTAAAGAACTGCCCGGCGACCAGAAACCGTTTCGATGTGAATTCGAAAATATAGCGGTTCCAGCTCTCGCTCACCGTCGTTTAGAACGGTGCGCACATACGCCGGCTCCCACCACATCGGCCGCTGTTGCAACAGGGAATACGCAACCTGCCGGGCCTCGTCGTATTCGGGCTTTTTGGGGAGTTCCTCATACCGACCTAAGACAATAACACTCGACCATTTTTGCGGCGATTCAAATTCGTCCGCCTCGACGCAAACCAAAGGATTGTCGCGCATCCACTCGATCTTTTGTCCTACGGTAGAGAAACTGTAGAGGTGCTTTCGGTCCCAGGCGAAGTAGAGAGGTGTCACGTAGGGCTGCCCGTCTCGCGCACAGCCCAAACGCCCGAGCCGCTTGTGAGCCAGGAATTCAAGACTTGCCTCCCTCGTCATTTCCTTTATCAGCATCGTGGCTACTCCAATATCTGGTTGCTCGTACTATTGGCCCGAAAATTCGCGGATGTTCCTGACAAGGCACACGGAAAATCTATCAACGGCGATCTTAGCTTTCAGATGACTTCCCGGGGAACTGGACTGTAAATCGCGCGCCGGTACCGTTCTCGCCGTTACCCATCTCCATCCGTCCATCGATCTGTTTGACCAGCGACCGGATAATTTTCATTCCCAAGCCCTTCGTTGCAGTCGGGTCAAACCCTTCCGGCAATCCAGGACCATCGTCAGAAACCGAGACAGAGCAAATGTTATTGTCCAAATTCCCCTCCAGCCGGACAATGATTTTGCCTTTTGCGTATTTGAGTGCATTGACAATCAGCTCGTTGACGATGAACCCAATCGCTGTGCCGCTTGCAGAAGGAATTGCCAGTTCATTCCCGTCGAAAACAATGGCGTTATCGGCTTCGCGGACAAGCGTTATGCCGGAAATGTCATGGCAAAGAGCCTCAAGGTAGCGCTTCAACTGAATGGTGCGAGCGTCATCAAAAGCGTGAAGATGCCGCTGCACGCGTCCAATTGCAACGAGGCGGTTGGCAGCAGTTTTCAACTGTGCAGCTACTTCGACATTGTCCGTGCTCCGACTCTGCATGCTAAGAACGCTCGCAATCATTTGAACGCTATTCAGCATCCGATGCTCAAATTCCGTCTTGAGCATGTCGTTTCTTCGTAGCAATTCCTCCTCTCTCAGCAAGGTGTTACTCAGGTCGGCTTCCATGCGCTCGTGTCGCTCTAACTCTCTTTGGTAACCTGAGAGAGCAGGACAAACCGGAAGGGTGCATTCTGCCGGCCTTTGGAACTCAATCCCATACGCTGAGGCATCGGGGGCAGGGGTAACGGAAGATTGGATCTGGGTAGTCATCTAATTTGCCTCGTCAGCGTGCAAGTAATACACCATTAACAAATTGTGTCGCTGAACGCCGCTTGTCGTTGATTCAGATCAATTGCGCAGATCCAAAGCAAATCAGAGAATACCAAAGTTGCGCGGCAATCCTTCCAATTGAGGCGACTCGTTTCTCCAGTACCAGCTTGTGACTACGCTGAACGAAGGTCTTAATGGCGTGCGCAAAATGAGCTGACACTAGCAGCGACGACTGAACGACTGCCGTGCCCTATCGAGAAAGCCCTAAAGGTCGCCAATACGGGCTAACGCCAAATGTGCTCGGTTTGTCAAACGCTTGTTAATGAGAGATTTTCGGATATCAACAACCGCAGTACAATGAAGAAACATTATAAAGCAGAGAAGGACGAACGATGCGTGCAATGATATTGAATTCCGCGCGCGAGCCGCTCCAGCTTAATGAGCGCTTGGAACGTCCCAATCCGCGGCCCAATGAGGTCCTAATAAAGGTACATGCGTGCGGTGTCTGTCGGACCGACCTCCACATTGTGGATGGCGAGCTTACTTCACCCAAGCTGCCATTGATTCCGGGACATGAGATCGTCGGCACCGTCGAAGCCGTCGGAGGCCGTGTTGAACGCATAAAAATGGGGGATCGTGTGGGCGTCCCCTGGCTTGGCTGGACATGCGGTGAATGCGACTATTGCCTCAACGGCCGGGAGAATCTCTGTGATAGGGCAAAATTCACAGGCTATCAGATAGACGGCGGCTATGCGGAATTTACCGTCGCGGACGAGCGCTATTGCTTTGCATTATCCCGAGCGTTCAGCGACGTGGATGCCGCCCCACTTATGTGCGCTGGCCTGATCGGGTATCGTGCGCTTCGCATGGCGCGGGATGCTAGGCGGCTTGGGCTCTATGGCTTCGGTGCGGCCGCGCACATTGTCGTACAGGTTGCGCGCCATAGGGGGCAGGAAGTTTTCGCGTTCACCAAGCCGGGCGACGAAGCCGGTCAAGCGTTTGCGCGAAACCTCGGAGCGAAATGGGCAGGCGGCTCCGATATGGCGTCACCGGAGAAGGTTGATGCTGCGCTGATCTTTGCGCCCATCGGCGCGCTGGTGCCTGCCGCCTTGGCCAACACGACAAAGGGTGGCGTCGTCGTTTGCGCAGGAATTCACATGAGCGACATTCCAACTTTTCGGTACACGCTGCTCTGGGAAGAGCGAATTGTTCGATCCGTTGCGAATTTGACCCGAAAAGATGGAGAGGAATTTCTTGCCATTGCGGAGAAGGCTGCGATCAAGACGACGACCATGACCTTTCCTTTGACCGATGCTAACGTGGCTCTTAACCGGTTGCGCGCGGGCAACCTCGAAGGAGCGGCAGTTCTTCTTCCATGAGTTGAATTTGTTTCCGATGCGCCAGGGAAGCTGTTTCCGCCCATTCAGAGCCGGACTTGGCCATGCCGATGCGATACCCCCACCCATCAATCTAGAGTGACCGGAGCGATTGCCCGAGTTCCACTCGAGTGAACGAGTCCACCATGCACGAAACGCCTTATGGTAGAAGAGAAGTTGCATAGGTGAGAGATTCTGGAAAGGAAGCGCTCGTATAGATAAGCGGGACCTAGACCACGCAGTCGAGTACGATGTGACGGTCTTGATCCGGCACTACAGCCTCGCCGAAGTGCGCATGTAGGGCAACCAGTTGGGTTTCCAAGACCCCGGCGGCGGACCAGATTCTCGTCAATCGAATTCGGTCTTTGGCATCCTCCGCCGGGCGTTCCTCTTCATACCGCCACGTCTCAAGCCGGTCGCTCGGAAATGGTAGAACGTCCTTCCGGATCCAGCCGTTGCTTGTAAGATGAAAATACCCAAAATCACTCTGGGTGGTGTTAGAGGCGCTCATGGGATTAACTCCTATTATGATACTCTGGATCAGTAAGGGGAATTTGATTTTGATTTGCATCAATCACACAGTCGTAATCGAATTGTAATTATGTATCGCGACGACCTGCCGGGAAACGCCGCTGCGAGTTTTCGCGCCTGCAGCGAGGTTCATTATGCAGACCACAAACGAAGGTCTGACACTGTGTCGCAATAAATGTGGCTTCCGCTAGCTTTTTCCGGACCGGTGTTGTGGGCAGCGTCCACACACATTGATAAGTATCTTGTCGATCGCTATTTCAAGAATAGCGATACGGCCGTGCTCATGGTGTTCACGGCGCTTATTGGCGTATTGATGCTGCCGGTGATTTGGTATTGCGAGCCGGGAGTGTTCTCTCTTAGGCCGCTCGACATTGTTGTCATGGCTGCGTCCGGTGCACTCTATATGGGCGCTATGCTTTTCTATCTACGAGCAATTCAATCGGAAGAAGCGTCTGTTGTCGCACCTCTGTTTCAGACATCGACATTGTTCACGTTCATGTTCGCCTACGTTTTCTTGGGAGAAGTGCTCTCCTGGGCTCAAATCGGAGGCGGCGCGCTCATCGTTTGCGGTGCGCTGATTCTGTCGCTCGATATGTCCTTCCGCTTCAGAAGGTTCAAGCTACGGTTGATTCTATTGATGCTGGTCTCGACGCTCGTATTGGCGTTATCGTCTGTCATTTTCAAATTCTTCGCCGTGCGTGATCAATTCTGGATCACGACGTTCTGGATATATGCGGGCGAGGCGCTTTTCGGTCTCGGGATCATCGCAGTTGCGCATTATCGCAGACAGTTCGTGGCGCTGTTCCGGCGGAACCCGGGAGCGATTCTTGCGATCAATGGGGCCAATGAACTCGTCAATCTTGGCGGAGGACTGGCAGTCCGGTTTGCATCGTTGTTGGCACCTGTCGCACTTGTTTCCGCCATTTCGTCAACCACGACTCTGTTTGTGTTCGCATTTGGAATTTTGTTGACGGTTCTCTTCCCCAAACTGGGTCGGGAGAACCTGTCCTGGCATGTTCTTGCTCAAAAAGGGTTGGGCGCCTGCCTGATCGCGGCTACCCCATCTACACATCTTTTTTGAATTTCGCTTTGATTTCAAGGGCGGTGCCTGATTCCCTTGGTTGATGGATGCGAATCAGGTGGGCAAATGGCGACGAACGCGGCTGACGAAAGCGCAACCCATAGTCTGGGAGAATTTGGCGACAAACGATTAGCTGATGTTGGGGCGGATCTTTTACGCGCGCTGGAAGAGAAGCGGACCGTGGTCGTGCGACGGCTGGGCAAAACCCGTGCTGAAGAAATTAGGTTTGGCCGCTTCTTAAACAATGAGAATGTTACCCATGAAGAAATGCTGGCCGTGGAAGGAACTCGTGTTGGTGCGTGCGCACAGAGACGTGATGTTCTTGTGATTCAAGACACAACCGAGATCAACTTTGCTGATCATACAGGAAGCAAAAGAGGCTTTGGTACGGTTGGCAACGGCGAAGATATTGGCCTGTTTTTACATCCACAGTTTGTCCTGGACGCGACCAGCGGTGGCGTACTCGGCATGGCTGGGTGCACGATCATGAACCGAAGACAGCATGTCAAAACTTCATCAGACAAAAGGCCGCCCAACAAAAGAGAATCCCGACGCTGGCTTGAAGGTATGGAACTTGCGGGACGTGTCCTGAAAGATGCGGCATCCATCACTGTGGTCGCCGACCGTGAAAGCGACATATATGAGACTTTTGCCAAGTGTCCTGAGAATGTTCATCTTCTGACGCGCGCCGCCCAAAATCGTAGTTTGGCAAATGGGGGCTATCTCTTCGAAGAGCTGAGAAAAAAGCCGGTAGCTACGCGCTATGAGATCAACGTCCCGCACAAGGCTAACCGCAAAGCCCGGCAAGCCACAGTGGCCTTACGTTATGGCACGGTCGAACTGTGTCGCCCCAGCACGAGCCGCAAGACATGCGATAAAGCAACGATAAATTTGACCGCTGTATTTATCGAAGAGCTAAATCCGCCCAGAGGAGGGGACGCGGTGCAGTGGATGTTGTTAACAACGCGCGAGGTTAGGAGCCTCGACGCGGCACAACATATCGTCAGACTGTATCGTTTGCGCTGGACCATAGAAGAGTTAAATCGGGCAATGAAAAGCCAAGGTATGGATATGGAAGAAAGCCAGATCACAAGAGCCACGGTCATGAAGAAATTATGTGTGATGGCTTTGATTGCTGCTTCTCGCGCCATTCAATTGGTGCGCGCACGTGATGGCGGCACACATCAAAAACTGACCGACGGTTTTGACAAGGAAGATCAGCCCATCCTGGAGATGGCGAACAAAAAGATGGAAGGCAAAACCGAAAAACAACAAAATCCACACCGCAAAGGCAGTCTGGCATGGGCGGCGTGGATTATCGGTCGCCTTGGCGGCTGGCATTGCTACTACCAGCCCCCGGGCACAAAGGTCATGCACATCGGCCTACAACGGTTCGACGCCATGAAAGACGGCTGGTTGCTAGCAAATGGCCAAAAAGATGTGTGAATCCCCTAGCCTGATCGGGGCGGAGTGGCCATCGTGAATTTCCACGGAAGCTGACGCATTATGAGCGCGGTTGGCGGTTCGTTCGGATCCCGCGAAGAATGCCTAAAAAGCTGGAACGGAAACCGACGTCAATCTTCTCGTATGCAACGATATTTGTTCATTTTCCTCAGAGCGCATAACCTCAGCCCGTAAGGCTTTTCCCTCGGGGCCCGTTAGACCAAGCCACTCCAACCCATCGCAAATATTGTCTCGCACTGCCGTGTCATGCTCACCGATTCCACCAGTGAACACGAGCAGGTCAATGCCGTTCAGAACGGTCGCCATCGCACCAAGCTGCTTACGAACAGAGGCGCAAAATATTTCAATAGCTAGCGCTGCATCGGGATCAGATGACGCGGCTTTATGCAGGCGGCGCATGTCGTGGCTCACTTCGGATATCCCCACCAGGCCCGATTTGCGCTCAATCAACTCTTCAATTTGGAGCGGGGTCCGGCCCTTCTCGCGCATCAAGTAGAGAAGCACACCGGGATCGAGGTCACCGGGCCGAGAGCCCATCACCACGCCACCGGACGGGGTAAGGCCCATGCTTGTGTCGACGGATCTACCCTCTTTGACCGCCGTTACGCTGGCACCGTTTCCCAGGTGAGCTATCACCAACCGCTTGGGCAAGTTAGTTCCAAGCTGGCGAACGATGGATTCGCAAGATAGGCCGTGGAACCCATAACGCTCGATGCCCTCTGCCCGCAGCGCCTTGGGCAGAGGCAACACACGCGCGATATCGGGCAAGGTGCGGTGAAACGCGGTATCGAGACATGCAACGTGCGGGATATCCGGAAACTGTGCTTGCGCGATCCGGATGCCTGAAAGCGCGGCGGGCACATGAAGCGGCGCGAACGGCGCGGCTTGCTCAAGTCGATAGAAAGTCTCTGCATCGATCAAGCTGTGTTCGCGGCAGTGCGTACCTCCGTGCACGATGCGATGACCTATAGCTTCCGGCCTTGGCAATAAGGCATCCACAAGATACCGTACGATCCGGGCAACGGCGTCCGATTGGCTTGAGAATTGTAAGCGTTCCGAGATCGTCGTATCTCCCTGGGCGTTCTGTACAGTAAACTTGCCCGTAAATTCCCCAACTGATTCAGCCTCGCCGTATGCGAGTGTGACCGCGCTCGAATCGTCAACTTGATAGAGCCCGAACTTTACGGACGATGATCCGACGTTAAGCGCCAGGACCACAGAGGGTGGACGTAGGGAAGGCATGCCTCAGGATGTCCAGCGCCAGTCGTGTATCTCTGGCATGTCCTCGCCATGCTCGCTGATATAAAGCTTATGTCGCTCCATCATTGCCCAATAACGTTGTGTTGCCTCTGCAGCCTTGTTGTGAAAACGCTCACTTCTGCGGATGGCATCAAGCGCGAGTGAGTAGCGGTCAAGTCCATTGAGAACGACCATGTCGAATGGCGTCGTTGTCGTGCCCTCTTCCTTGAATCCGTGAACATGCATGTTGCCGTGATTGTGCCGGTTGTAGGTCAGTTTGTGAATCAGTGCTGGATATCCGTGATAGGCAAAAATGACGGGCTTGTCGCAGGTGAATAGAGCATCAAAATCCCGGTGTTCCAAACCATGTGGATGGTCGGTCGTTGGCTGCAAGGTCATCAGATCCACGACGTTTACGACGCGAATGCGCATATCCGGCACATAGTCTCGCAGCAGAGTCACGGCAGCGAGGGTCTCCAGCGTCGGCACGTCTCCGGCGCATGCCATGATGACATCTGGGTCGCCGTCTTCGTTACCAGCCCACTCCCAAACGCTTGCGCCGGCCGCGCAATGCGCAACTGCCGACTCGATATCGAGCCATTGCCATTCGGGCTGTTTACCGGCGACGATGAGGTTGATGTAGTTCCGGCTACGCAAGCAATGATCTGCCACCGAGAGAAGGCAATTTGCATCGGGCGGCAGGTAGATGCGAACGATGTCTGCCTTCTTGTTGGCGACATGATCAATAAAGCCCGGATCCTGATGCGAGAACCCATTATGATCCTGGCGCCAGACATGAGAGGTCAGAAGATAATTGAGGGACGCGATCGGTTTCCGCCATGGGATTACCTTGCTCGTCTTCAGCCATTTGGAGTGCTGATTGAACATGGAGTTGATAATGTGGATGAAGGCCTCGTAACAGGAGAACAACCCGTGGCGGCCGGTCAGCAAATAGCCTTCGAGCCAGCCTTGACACAGATGTTCGCTCAAGACCTCCATGACCCGACCATCAAGGCTGAGATCCGTGTCATTGTCCTCGTAGCGCGCCATCCATTCCTTGCCGGAGACTTCATAGACCGCTTGCAATCGATTGGAGGCAGTCTCATCAGGCCCGAAGAGGCGAAAGTTCTTTTGCTCAAGATTGAACTTCATCACATCGCGTAGAAACTGTCCCAAAACCCTTGTCGATTCAGCTTCTTTTGCGCCGGGAGACGCAATATTAATCGCGTAGTCGCGAAAATGTGGCATAGACAGAGGCGTCAGCAATTCGCCGCCATTGGCGTGAGGGTTCATACCAAGTCGGCAGTGCCCGGTCGGTGCGATTGCCGACAAGTCTTCGCGGAACTTGCCATGCTCATCGAAAAGTTCTCGCGGTTTATAGCTTAGCATCCAGTCTTCGAGCTGTTTTAGATGCTCAACAGTGTCGATGTGCTCGATTGGCACTTGGTGCGCACGCCAAGTCCCTTCGACTGGCTTACCGTCGACGAACTTTGGCCCGGTCCACCCTTTCGGCGACCTCAGCACAATCATGGGCCAGCGTGGGCGCCGAATTTCTCCGATAGGTGCGGATCGCGCGTCCGATTGTGTTCTGCAAATATCAGCAAGGACGCGGTCCAGCGTCCCGGCCAACAATTGATGCATCGCGGCCGGATCGTGGCCTTCGACATAATGCGGCTCGTAGCCGTAACCCCGGAGCAAGCTGTCCAATTCTCTGGGCTCAATTCGGGCAAGCACCGTCGGATTGGCAATCTTGAAACCGTTGAGGTGAAGGATCGGAAGTACGGCGCCGTCTCGCGCTGGGTTGAGGAACTTGTTGGAATGCCAGCTTGTGGCAAGGGCGCCTGTTTCTGCCTCGCCATCTCCGATGACACATGCTGCGATCAAATCCGGATTGTCGAACACAGCGCCATAAGCGTGAGCAAGCGAGTAACCAAGCTCGCCGCCCTCGTGGATGGATCCTGGCGTTTCTGGTGCCGCGTGACTCGGCACACCGTAAGGCCAGGAGAACTGCCGAAACAGCCGGAGCAGTCCGTTTCGGTTGCGCTCCACGTCGGGAAAACGCTCGGTGTATGACCCCTCCAGATAAGTGTTCGCAACAAGTCCCGGACCGCCATGGCCGGGGCCCGTGACCAGGATCATATTGAGATCGTTTGCTTTGATGAGGCGATTGAGATGGATGTAGATGAAATTCAAGCCTGGCGTGGTTCCCCAGTGTCCTAGGAGACGCGGCTTGATATGTTCGAACTTGAGCGGTTCCTCCAGAAGCGCGTTGTCCTTCAGATAGACTTGACCCACAGATAGATAGTTCGCGGCGCACCAGTATCGGTTCATTTTTTCCAAGAGATCAGCAGACAACGCGTTCGACATGGCTACCTCTGGTTCATTGGCTCGCGGAATATACCGGGAACATTGCAGACCAGCTTGCGCGAGCCCCAAGCCTAAACGATCTCGTCTCATATTTGGTCAAGACACAGCCGAACCACAAGTTCGCTCCCACGCGTCTGATCTCTGGAAAGTAGGCTTCTTTGCAAGGCGGCATGCGTGACCTAGATCAATATGCCGTCACATATGTCGACCAGAGAACCCCGGTTCCTGATGGAGGAACCGGGAGAAATAGTGCATTGTGGAAAGACGGATAGTGCCTGTTCGGCTGCAACGGCTCGCGAATTGCCCGTTTCCATCGTTTTTTGAACCCGCAAATCGTCAAAGGCCATTTTACCAATTTTTGCTCCGATGGGAACGATCGGACCAACTCCCGCGATTGCCGGTATCTTCAAATGCGTCTTTTGAGATTCCAGCCCAAGGAAAAATAACACGAGCGTCAGGCTTGAATGGAACCGAGACCGACTTTGATCTCAATCATAAACCACCCTTGATGGGGCATTCATACTCCTCGGATGATAGGAGCGAGCATGATCAAGACTATATTGGTACCCATGTTCGGCGAAGGGCACGACGATCCTGCGCTAGAACTCGCACACACCGTCGCAAAGCACTTTGATTCGCATATCGATGCGCTACACGTGGGACGCAATCCCGTGGAAGACGCATTGCGAATGACAATAGGGCAAGGCGTCGTCACAAAAGATTTGTGGGATGCGATAGAAGAAGATATCCGACGCAGGCGTGACATTGCCAGAGAATGTCTGGACCAGTTCTGCAAGTCACGGGCCCTGCGCCTGCTTGACACTCCAAAGTCCACCACGAGCGCGAGCGCAGCTTGGCGCGATGTCGAGGGAAAGTTCTCGGCCGAAATTGGTTCACGGGGACGCTTTCACGAGTTAATTGTGCTTAGCCGTGGTGATGACCAGTTCGGCGCCACGACGGCTGAATTGGGCGATATCCTTATCCAGTCAGGCAGGCCCATGTTGCTGGCACCGAGAACCGGTGATGTTCACAATGTCTTCGGTACGATCGCCATCGCCTGGAAAGACACTGCAGAATCGGCCCGTGCGATGACCGCAGCAATGCCGTTTATCGAAGCGGCGGACAGGGTGGTTTTGCTGACGGTTTCGGAAGGAGAGGATAATTCCGCGGCCATAGATTCCACCGAGAAACTCGCGGTGGAATTGCGCTGGCATGGAATCGAGCCGGAGATCCGTTGCCTTTCGCCGCGCAGCCGCAGTGTCGGCGAAACGCTCATCGACGCAGCTGAAAATTCAGGTGCCAATCTGCTCGTCCTAGGTGGCTATGGACATAGCCGTGCACGCGAATTCGTCCTTGGGGGTGTAACCAGATATATGTTTGAATCTGCCGATTTTCCGACGCTTATCGCGCATTAGTTGCAATTCCCTTTTAACGTCCCAAATGAAAGCAGCCTAGCTTTCTTCAATAATAACCTTTAGCGCGCGTGTTGCAGCATCGGCGTTGTCACCGTATCGACGAGGCGGGTGGTGATTGAAATGTTTTGAGACCACAGTTTCTCAAGGTGAAGATCCGCTTTCACGCCGTGAACCCCCACATTGGCGATCGTACCGCCGGCAGCGACGATATCCTGGTAAAGCTCAAAGCTGGCCGGAACCCCGACCGCTTCGATCAGTTCAAGGGTCTTCGTCGGAAATCAGCTTATTTAGCTTGTTCAGGAGCAATGTACTGGCGTCGTCTGGGACAATCTGCTTGCGAGTCTCTTCCCAGATACCTCTTATTTGTTCGATCTCAGCCGGGGTGAACTGAACGTTCTTCCCGCTCCTGGAAAAGGCCATGATGGTAGTGGCTTTGCCGACGCCGCTGGCCGATTCGGCCGCAAATTTGGCTTCACAGAGGGCATATGCCACTTCATCGGCTTCATGGAGGCCCCCAACGGATCGGCTTTTGAGAACGCCTAAAGCCGGCCACAGGCCAGAACCGATAACACCAAAGCCCTGTATATCGTCATCGGTGATGAGATCACGACCATCGTTGGGAGTATTAACCTCAAAAATATGCGCCTGGTGAGCTACATCTTGGTCGAAGCCATAGACCAAGAAACTAATTTCGGGATCGAACGTTTCAATTTTCTGACTCAGGCGTGCGAACTCAGCTTCTCCCAACTCATGGAAGCCGATCTGGCGAAAGTGCTCGATACTGGAAAAACCTAACCGGGCCAAATAGCGGTCAGCGGCTCTTTCTGTAGCGGATTTTCTCCATGCTTTGCGAAACGCTTCCCGTACAACCTCGACCGTCAAATTCTCTCTTACTGGATGTAGTTCGGTCCGCACTGCGGAAACGATCCCGGGGACAGGCCCAATGTCGTTTGCCGAGTAAAGAAGGCCCCAAGAGTTCCAAAGCTGGTAGGCCTTCAAGGTGTCATCGGAGGCGGGCACCAAATCGCCGTGGGAAAGACTGCGGTCCGAAACCGTGACGATAATATCTCCGAAGGAGGCCTTGGCAGCGATGCAGATCGTCACGGATAACCCCAGCAGTTCGCATATCTCCCGGCGTCTGGGGATCGGATAGGGCCGAACCGGCGGTGACTGGCGTAACGGGCGCGGCTTTGCGTCATTTGGGCGGTTCCGGGGAACGGGGATCATTTATACCCTCAACCGCTGGGGAGGGGGTATAGGGATAGAGCTTCAAATTCACACTTTTGGCAACATGCATCCCAATGTCATTTCTTGACACTGCGCAAGTTACACTTCCAAAGCTCAAATCCATGCGCTTGATTGTCGCTCAAACAACGAGCGATCCACGCAAATATATCTCGCAATTCATCTGTTTGCCTCTGTAGGTCACGGATGTGATCCCAGTCCAAAATTTCTCTCGCTTGGCCAGACGCGATAGTCTTCAATGAAATCTTCGCCAGCCGATCGTCAACCTCTGTGTCGCTCATCTCTAGCAATTCGCCTGCAGCAGGGAGGGCATCAAGAGCGCTTGCGTTAAGCCCAAAAGACACTATCGTCACACCATATGATGCGCCCAGACGTTTTAATTCATCACTGAGCACTTGGTCTGTAACTTCGGTTGCAATGGCTAACTGCGCGTTGTGAGCCCACTTTGAATTGCTCACGCACTGAAAAAAATCGCTACGCAATGAGGATGAAGTCACGGCAACTTTCAATTCTGTGCTTGTTATCGTGAACGGTTGCTCACCTAATCCTCGCATAACATCTGCCATGTCGGCGTCGAAGTGTCCTTGCTCGTCTATCAAATCCACATTCCAATTGACCGACACGACGTCCGGGAATTTCCACCTGTTAATTCCGGCCGTCTGTTTTTTCGCTTTAGTATGTTCGATTGAAACAGCGTGTTGCTGATCTTGTTTAGCCCAAAGTCGATACAACGATCTAAATTTCTCCTCTCGCTGTTCATCCCGAATGTTCGAGGTCTCGCTTCTCGTCCCGATCGACTGCTCCAAATCCGCCGATCCAACGTCGCCGATAGCTCCCTGATTCAGGATGGGGCGTCTAAAGTAGCCGTGACCACTGGCGACTTTCGCGACCGGACTGCTGGGATCGCCTGCAAATGTCGAAAATTGAGCGCGAAGACTGTCTTCTGTCGAACCTTCGAAGCCTTTGTCACGTAAACGTTTTAAAAGTTCGGTCCCATTGATGGCTTTATCGGCTGAACTCGGAAGCACCTCTGGGAGTAATTTAAGCAGACGGGCTTTGACGGTTGATTGATCGGACATGATCTACTCCTTTAGAACGAGCGATTTCACTGTGATTTCAATTCAGTTTACTGTGAGGCGAGGCCGAGCCTCCTGATATTGATCGACAATGGCGTAGGCATCGTGAGAAAAAAAGGAGTATTGTCGCGACCGATTTGAGCGCAGTCGCTCTGTGGTCGCATAAAAACATAATCGGTGTCTGGATCACAATTCTCGGCAACGAATTCGAGTTCCGCACGAACGTCTTTCACCGTGCGAGTCCGCAGATAACTCGAGACCACTTCTGCCGGCATGTAGCACGCCAAACTGTCCGTATCGCATCCGGTCGCTTTGGCTTCGCTGACTGCAGCTTCAAAATGGCGCCGTGCAATCTCCGATGCGGTCATGTATTTACCTTTCGTAATTGGCATGCAACGAGGTTGTTGCTTGTTACCTTCGCGCTCTGGTCACGTGCCACGATGAGGACCGTCGCATTCGACAATCGGCGAAAAAGGTTGCGTCGGCGCGCGAGCGGCCACCAGTCGTAGAGAAATATTTCCAACGGCCGCCAATTTGCGACCCATCCCAGGATCAGGAATCCTTCGTTGAGTATGCGGCCAAGGCCTTCAGCCTTGATCATGACCAAAAATAACTCCCGAGCGATCACACAAACGGCCAAAACGGCCAGTCCGATCAGAAGCGATCTTCTGCCTTCGCGAAACAGCTCGCTCAAATCATGGACCGCTAGATCGGCGCGATACAAGAAATGTTTTTGAATTGCGGTTTGGACGTCCGCTGTGTTGGCTGTTCCAGGTGCCGAAACATAGATAATGATTTCGATAGGTTGCGCGGAAGGAAGTTCTCGCGCCCAGCTAACGATGTATTCCTCGGCTGATTTGTCTAGACCGCGTTCGCGGAACGGAAAAGGATCGAGGCTGTCAAAAAGCTGGGCAAGATCTTCGACCTGAACCTCAATTGCCGTTGCAAAGTCATTTCTGCTCATTTTTCCTGCCAGGGGTTGGCTCTTTTCAAGCGTAGGACGAGACCTGCCGTCCCTTTTGACGCAAATCAACCCTTCTGCGGACCCAGGACTTATGTTTAGTCACTAAAAGGGGTGAGATATGTCCTTCAAACAGATACTCGTGCCGCTCAATGGAAGTGACCGCGATGAGATTGCGCTGGGCACTGCCTTCACGGTCGCGGCCAAATCAAGCGCCCACGTGTCCGCCATTTTCGTTCGCCCCGATTCGCGGCTCGCCATGCCGATGATCGGTTTTTCACTCTTCCCTGACGTTGTTACGGAAATCACCAAATCCGCCAAACAGGTTGCCGACGAGGCCGCAAGAACGGCACACCGCCGGTTTACGACAGCGGCGATCAAAGCCAAAGTATCAATCACCGACCGACCCAAAGACATGCATGGGATTTCCGCGTCATTTCGTGAGGCGGAAGGATTTTTCTTCGAATGCGTGTCACAAGCTGCGAAGTTCGCTGACCTTGTCGTTTTTGGCCCTTTGGGGGAACCAGAGGATTTTCAAACTTCGGCAGGATTTGCTGACGTACTCATGACGGCGAAACGACCGGTCCTGCTGAGCCCAAAGCCCGTAATACAATCCCCGTGTAAGGTTGCGATCGGTTGGGATGGTGGCCATGCGACGGCACGGGCCGTATGCGCGTCCGTACCGTTGTTGACGACGGCAGCGGAGGTCGAAGTAATTACCGTGAAGCGTTCCGGTTCACGTGATGGCGGGTTCAACGATTTGCGGGACTATCTTGGCCTGTCCGGCATTGTGGTGAGGAAGAGGATCATCGAACGAGGTCCGAAATCAGTGGGCGAAAGTCTGCTGGACGCAGCGCGGGACTCTGGGGCCGATCTGCTCGTTATGGGCGGCTATGGCCACAGCCCATTGCGCGAGGCCCTTTTGGGTGGCACCACCGCCTATGCAATTGGCGAGGCCTCGATGCCCATTCTATTCGTCCATTAGGGGGCCCCAACGCGGATGGGCCAAATTTGCGAACCGTTCGCTTTTGCGTGCTGATCAATGGGCACCGAACAACTCTTTGAGCGTCTGGGAATTGCTCTCGCGATCGGGCTCTTGATCGGCGCCGAACGTGGCTGGCGGGAGCGCCAGGCGCAGGACGGCGCCCGTGCAGCCGGAATACGCACACATACCCTGATCGGGCTCCTGGGCGGCATCTGGGGTCTGCTCGCGGCCCATAATGGCAATCTAGATCTATTGGGCTTTGCGGCTCTCGCCTTTACACTCACCTTCGGCTTCTTCGAGTGGCAGGAAACCAAAGCGGCGGGCAGCGTCTCGGCGACCGGGTTGATCGCGGGGCTCCTGACCTTCGCGCTGGGCGCTTACGCCGTGCAGGGAAATCTAGCGGCTGCGGTCTCGGCTGCAGTCGCCTCGACAGTGGTGTTGGCCGAGCGCCAAGCGCTCCATCGCTTTCTGCAGCGCATGACATGGACGGAATTGCGCGCGGCGCTGATCTTGCTCGTGATGACCTTTGTGTTTCTGCCGATCCTTCCAAATCGGCCAGTGGACCCTTGGGGAGCGCTCAACCCACACCAGCTATGGCTTATGACCGTAATGATTGCTGCCGTTTCCTATGGGGGCTATATCGCTGTCCGGCTAGCGGGTGGCCGGAACGGCTTGCTTTTTGCCGGCCTCGCTGGAGGACTCGTCAGTTCCACAACCGTCAGCTGGACGTTTGCGCGGCTTGCGAAGGAGCACCAAAACGCGAGGATGGAAATTGCGACGGGTGTCTTGGGCTCCTGGATTGTGTCCCTTGTTCGGATGACGGCTGTCGCCAGCGTGATTTCTCTACCGCTCTTATCTTACCTTGCTTTTCCCATCGCAGGCGCCGTTGCCATGCTGCTTGCGGTCACCGCATTCGCCTACTGGCGCGCCGCAGGCGACGATATGCAGACAAATTTGAAACTTGAAGATCCATTCGATCTTTTTGCGGTCCTCCGCCTTGGCGCCCTGTTTGCTGCGATCATGCTGATTGCGACATGGGTTGGACATTCCTTGGGCGATGTCGGGCTGATATCGTTAGGTGCGGTATCTGGTCTCGCAGATGTCGACCCAATTACCCTCTCAATGGCGCAGCAATCGGGCCACACAGTTGAATATAGTGAAGCCGCCCTCGTCATCCTTGTGGCGGCCTCTGCCAACGTCGCGGCCAAAAGCATGCTGGCGATTCTGTTTGGAGGAGTTCGCTTTGCCAGCATACTTGTGCTCGCAATGGTTTTGGCGGGAGGATGCGCTGCCCTGATTTTCTCAGCGGTGCAGTAGGCTGACGCGCCCAGACATGTTTAGCCAATTGTTCCTAGACGACCCTTGCGATCAGCGGGCCGACGTCGATCGTGTTGGTTGTAATGATGCGCGATCCCGTGGCAACCAACCGTTTATAAGAATCTTCGGCAAATACAGCGTGTACGCGCCCATGCAAACGGTGGAATGCGCACCGAGATTCTTCGAGCGCTGCACGGTTTGCGCCATGGTTTGGTCCATGGAACGGTGCACGTTGCACCCAGAAAAATGCTCTTCATGGAGCATCGTCGGACTGAAGCTGACGAAAAGCTTGCACAAGCACCTCCTCTGGACCGGCGGTTGCCTCAATAGTCGCCCAGTTGTCCGGCGGATCAATCGTCCGGAGTTGACGGCCAAGCACTGCGATTGTTGCATCAGACGCGTCGTTGTTGCGCTGTGTAATTCGGCGTTCGAGCACGTCGGCTGGCGCGTCCAACCAAAGTCCCATGAACGGCGTGCGGGTTCGTTTGGCGACCGTGGCGATCACGGTGCGCTCATCCGGCTTTCCGAAAACGGCATCGGTGATGACGCTATGACCCGCGCGCAGAATGATCTCCGCGCGTTCCGCAATTATCTTGAATACGCGCGCGGAGAATTCGGGAGCATAGGCCGTTTCCGACAACATGACCATGGGCGCCACGCCCCAGAGCTCCTTGCGGATCACGTCGCTGCGGAGCACCACCGCGCCAGGAACCGCCCCGATGGCCGGCGCCAGTGCGCGAGCAAGCGTCGATTTGCCAGTACCAGATACGCCACCGACAGCGATTAATCTGCGGCGTGGAGGCTGGAAATATGCAAGCGCACGATCGAGAAGGGCAACCGCGTCTTTTTCAGCAGCTTTCAGCCCGATGGCTTTCGCGTGTGCCATCGACATCGTCACATGCACGCGGATGGAGGCCCGGCAAGAAAGGAAGAGCGGAAGTGCTCCGAGCCCGGTATAGTCTCGGGATTGCTCCAAATACGCATTGAGAAGCGCATTTGCGCCGCGGCCCAGGCCATGCCGGTCCAGATCCATCAGCAGGAAAGATAAATCGTAAAACGTATCAATCCACGCAAAGTCGTCGCGAAATTCGATGGCATCGAACGGTACGGGCTTGCCGCCAATGACGCAGATGTTGTTGAGATGCAAATCCCCATGCACCCGGCGCACATAACCATGTTCGCGGCGACGTTCAAGCAGTCCACGTACTGTTTCTAACCTATAGCCAGAAAGTTTGTGCAGAAGGTCGATCTTGTTCTGTGGAAGCTGTCGATTGCTCAATTGGTTGAGAGCAGCGTGGTTCTCCCCGATCACGGCCAAGAGGCCCTCGTAGCCACCAAAGGCGCGGTTAGTTTCCGCCCTGGCGTGGAATCGTGCGACATTGACGCCGGTCTGTCGCAAAATATCTTCCGTGAGCTGGCCGTTGCGGCGCATGTTCTCCAGAAGCCCATCTTGTCCGAATTGGCGCATGACGACCAGCCAATCGAGCGGCTCGGAATCCGTCGAATTTCCACCGATGCGCAATTGGCCCCTATCATCGCGAATGACAGGTAAGACCTCTTCATAAATTTCGGGGGCAAAGCGGCGGTTGACTTCGAGTTCCCGCATGCACATCCGCCGCCGTCGTTCGACCGTCGAATAATCCATATAAGGAAAGCGGACAGCGCGTTTTAACTTGTAGGCTTTCTCCCCAGCGAGAAATACAATCGCGCCATGCGTTTCATAACGCTCGACGCGCTCCGGCTGGTCGTCATAGGCACTCGGGTTTGAAAGAAACGCAATCACCTCTTCTTGATTGCGTGCATTCGTGACTTCGCCGATGCCCAGAATGCCCATTCAGCGCCCGCCAACGAGATCTCGCAACCGGCCGAAGAAACCGGAGGTTGTTTCAGACGGGGCATCATTCGCGGCGAAGATGATCTCCTCCACGGAACGCGGCTGATAATAGCTGCTAAAGCGTATCCAGCGCGGCTTGACGCGGAAATAGGTTAGGCCTGGCCATCCTTCGTGACCGCGCAGTTCCGGCCACGTGGAAAAGAACGTTGTCTTTAGCCGCTCAAGCTCTGTTCCCATAGGCTCGTCAGCAACGCCTTCATATTGCAAAGTACGCTGGTCGGCCCATCCAATCACCAGCGATATGTGCGGATCCCGCCGAAGGTTGCCGTGTTTGCGGGTGGCGTCGGTGGTTTCGAAAATCAGTTCGAGATCGGGCGTGACCGCAATGCCCACAAGAGCGGCCTCCGGGACGCCGCTTGCCGAGATTGTGGCAACCACGGCAAAGCGCTGGGCGGCAATGAAATCGTACAATTTCCGCTTTTCTGGATGCTCGTGCCCGGACATTTCAATATCATCATTTTCGTCCCACATCAGCCTAGCCGGATATGCGCGGTCGTTAATGATTTGGATCAACTGGACCGGTCGTTACCAGCGCCGGACGGGCCCCACATCGACATGTACAAAGTCGGATTGCGGATAGTAGCCGACGCCGCCGCCCTTTAAGGAGAGCGCGGCCATATGCAGATCGGACAATGAGCGGCTGCCGAGCCGGATATCGATCGCCATACCTTTCATGTGCAGGCTGTGCGTGGCCACACCGTTGCTCTGCTCGTGCAGACGCGCGTTGGTTTGCGGCGAGCGATAGCCCGAAATGACCTGAAAGGGTTCCTGGCTGCCGAGTCCGGTACGGAGCTTGAAAAGAAGGTCCAGAAGTTTGGGATCAATAACATGAACGTCCCCGGTGCGGAAGTCCCGCAGCACCGTGTTCACCTTGGAAAGCGCGTCGGGGATGTATCGGCCGTGGGTCCAGTATTCGATAGCCAGTCCCTCGCCGGTATGTAGGCAATCGAACGCCACGGAACGCGAGACGTCCGATGTGAAGTTTGCAGAGGCCGGTGCAGCTGCGCTCACAACGATGATACCTCCACTTGCCGCAATAAAATTGCGGCGCGAGATTTCTGAACGCATGAAATTTAACCGCAGCTTCGGGAGAGGGCACTATACAAACTTTCCGACCAACGGCAAAGCGACTAAGCGCTGCAGTCTGTTTGCAGTTTGACCTCCAGGCTTGCAACGCGATTGCCGTTGAGCGCAGCGATTAGTTGCGTATCGCGCCCATACACATCGCGGCGAAAGCCAACAGACCCGTCCTCATTCTTGAAAGCGGTCCAATAAAGGATGTAAACGGGAAGTGGTTCAGCGAGCGATAGGCGCTGCGTCTTCTCGTCAATAGGATGGACGATCCGCGCAACATCAGCCGTCGGATCTCCGGTTAACGCGTATTTCGCCAGCGCGCCCACTTCGCGAACGCGCACGCAACCATGGCTGAAGAAGCGCTCAGATTGCGCGAATAAGGATTTGGCGGGTGTGTCGTGCAGATATACATCAAATCTATTCGGCATCTCCATTTTCAGCACGCCAAGCGAATTCTTTACTCCAGGCAATTGCTGAATGAGATAGGGAAAATGCTCACGGGAAACGCTACTCCAGCTTACGCTCAGCCCATGAGGGTCGCCGGGCGGCCCGTTGCGAAGCACCATGTTCTGCGCGACAAGATAGCTAGGATTGTGAACAAGCTTAGGCAGGATTTCCTTTCCGGCAATCGATTGCGGCACATTCCAGGGAGGATTGGCCGTTACCGCCACAATCTTCGTGGCAAGAATAGGCGTGGGCGTTGCAGGCTTACCCACCACGATGGGAGACGTGAGCACTGTCTTGCCGTTCTCGACAACCACGAGCGACGCGTCGGCCGCGTTCACGGCAACATAGCGGCCCTCAGGAGTATGAGGCAACCAGCGCCAGCGCTCCATATTCGCTTCGATTTGCGCGACGCGGAATACAGCGGAAATGTTCAACGCCTCGATGCTCCGCGACCCCAGCCGCCCGTCGGCCTCCAGACCATGTCTTGCCTGAAACCGGCGCAGTGCTGCTTCGAGATCGGAGACTGAAAGTTCGCCTGACGGTGGACCAATATCTGCATCTTCCAGGGCAAGGCGCTGCTGTAGATGCAGCTGCATGGGGGCGGGCAGCGCAGAGAGGGGACCCTCCAGGTTTGGGAGTGGCTGCCAACCACCCCTCGCCTGAATGTTGCGATAAAGCGAGAGCGTTCCGCGCAGGAAGATATACTCCACGCGTTGCGGCGGAAGATCGGAAATGAAGTGTGCCAGATTTCCAGTTGTCAAGGCGGAATTGAGTGCCGCGGACGCGTCGAAGGTTTGCGCAATCAGATCGGCGTCGACATACACTGCGCCAGGAGCGAGCCGCCCCGTTCTGACATCTCTTGCGTAGCCCAGGAATTTCTCGCTCAACCGTAGATCCCATCGCGCAGTCTCGCGAGAGTCGGAAGAATTGGCTCTGACATCAAAGCGATAGTCGGCCGGATCAAGGCCCTCGCGGTCAGCTTCGGCCAGCACCTTTAGAGCCAAGGCTGCGTCTCTTGCGTTCCACGCGGGCCGGTAGTTGCGCAGCGCATAGAAATGCTGAACGTCATTACCGCCCCGGACAGCCGCCGGCCCTGCTTCGCTCAATTCCTGACGGATGAACGAGGTCGAATCATCCGCGCGAACGGAAACGGCCAGCGGGAGCAAGACTGTCAATACAATGCCGAACGCAAGCCGCATTCTATGGTGCAGGGTGAATTGCATCGCTAACTCCCTTCGGCGCACTGTCCATCTCAAGCCACATGGCGTTGAGCACGGCAATCGCCGCGAGAAAATCGGACCAGTCATAAACTTTGCGTCAACCGTTGCGGCGTCATCCGGTCGACCCGCGAGAAATATTTGCGCCCATAGTCGATGATTTGGCGATCCGACGGATGGTCTGCGTGAAGAACCGCCATCACTCTCTGTGAAGTCCGAGGGGCGTGAAGGTTAAGATAGGCCCTCAGCTGCCATTTCACATGGCTGGGCCCGACGATCAGAATTTCGGCCGGCTCGGAAAGCGCGTCGCCAACCTCATGCAGATAAGCATTTTCCTCTGGAACATGGCCCGAACCAACCACACCAGCTTTATGATGAATTTGCTTTGCCGCGTGCCAGTGTCGAACGATCTTTTTGTCGGCGTCTTCCCAATTGAACTCGAAAATTTTTGCAACACGATGGTCGATCCAGACAATCGCATGCGCGTGGTGCGTCATGACACGAGTTCCGCCTCACGAATGGGCTCGACGGACATTATGCGGAAAGGCCGCTGGATGCCGTCATGTTCGGTTATAGAGACATAGTTGTCGGGCTCGACAGCGTGCTGGTCGAGTTTGAAGAAAGGTTCATCATCATTTTTGACTCGGGCTTCGTAGTCGAAGCGCCAGCCATGGCCGACATGTCGCAGCAGGCCATGCTCAACGCGCTCGTCACCCCAGAAGCGGGTCACCCGGCATTTGTCCTTGATCGCCCGCCAAGCGACAGGATCGATATGGCCATCTTTACCCAAGGGTGCCGCAAATACATAGCCGTGGTTGGCGCTTCCGGCTGGAAATTCGTCTGTTCTTCCAAGTTGAAGCCAAATTCGGAACAAATTGGTCATCGCGTTTGTCCTTCAATGCATCATCAAGGTGGGAACGACCGGATGCCAGCGCATATCCGCGGTCACGCCGCCAAAGAGGCTCTCGCGCAGATGGCTATGGCCGTAACCGCCCATCACCAAAAGATCGGTGTTTCGCCGCTGCGCATGCTCTATGAGTTCGTGGGAAATAGACCTACCATCCGCGCGGATCACATGCTCTGTACATGAGAGGCCATGAAGTGCCAGATATTCAGATAGTTCGCTCATGTCGTGGTGACAATTGCCAGTTCCGCAAACCGATAGAACGTCGATGCTCTCGGCACATTTGAGATAGGGAAGTGCCGCCGTCACCGCATGCGCGGCGGCGCTGCTTGCGTCCCACGCGATCGACACGTTACAAATCATGCGCGTCGGCGCATGTTCGGCGATCAAAACGGGACGGTCCGTTTTGGTCAACGTGTCCATGAAGGCGTCGTTGATATCGGTGCCATCCAGCGGCGAAAGCGGGCCGAACACAATAAGGTCGGCGAGCTGTGCCGCGTCTGCCACCAGGTGGGGTAAATAACCCTGCGCTTCGCGAAAAGAGCAGGAAAGTTCGGGTGTGCGTACTGGTTTTGGCAGCACCTTCGCTCCGGCCTTTTCAGCTTCCTGATGTAGTGTCGAGTGAGCCCGCTTCCTCGATTTCTCTGCAAGCGCGGTGGCCTCATCGATCAGGCTTTGCGCAATGACGGGCGACAGCGGCATTCCGGTATCAGGCATTGCGAGCCATGGATCGGGATAAATGAACAAGACCTCGACATGGGCATTGAACGGTTTGGCAGCAGCCAAAGCGGTTGCCAGCACTACCGCGTCTCGCTTGGCACCAGTTACCGGCGCAATAATCTTGGCGATAGACATGTTGTCTAATCCTCGCCCAAAGCCATGGTTTCGAGAACATCTACATTGCGGATCACGATCTGATGCCGGTTGGGTACTGCGATGACTTGCGCTTTCTTCAACTCGCTAAGGGCGCGGCACACCGTTTCGATCGTGAGCCCCAAATAGTCCGCGATGTCCTGCCGGCTCATCGGCACGTCGATGGTCTTTTGAGCGTTTGTTTTGCGCCGCTCGGCCATCAGCAAAAGGAACGATGCGACGCGCTCCTTGGCAGTCTGACGACCCAGCATGAGAAGGTGATTTTGCGCAGCCCAGAGATCGCGCCGCAGCATGTGCATCAGATTTTCGCGCACATCTTGCCGTTCGCGCTCGAGGCGTTCGAGGCGCGACCGTGGGCAACGAAGTGCCACCACCGGGCCAAGTGCCTCGGCGGTGATCGCGTGCTCGTTACCCCATTCGAAGCCGAAATGATCGCCGGTGAGCGCAAAGTCTGTGATTTGCCGGCGCCCGTCGGCCAGCATTTTGCACAGACGCACCGCGCCGCTTAGAACTTTATACACGCAATTGGCCGTGTCGCCTTCGGCGAAAATCGTTTCATGGGACCCGAAATGCGCGACGGTCCCAATCGTATGAAAAGAGGGCGATTTGTCGTTTCCGAGGCTATGGTTTTGCGGTATGGACGCCAGGGTATTGTTTTGGAAATCATTGAGCGTTGCGGAGTGCAGTGCCAGTGACATCTTGGAACCTCATCGGCATGTATTCGATGGGAGAAGACTGCTCTCGATTTTCCCCAGAAAGAATCCGTGTGATCGCCTAGGTAGATTTACTTATTGGCTTGCGGCCGCGGGCAACGTCTCTGGCATAATCGATCCAGGCCATCAGCTCGTTTTGTTGAATGGGTTTGATAAGGAGCGCCAACGTGTTGGCGCTTTGGATCCGGTCCACAAGTGCTGCATCCGGTTGGGCGGTCATCAGAATGACGGGTGTCGGGACTCCTTCAGCACGGAGTTGTTCAGTAAGTTCCAGACCGGTCATGTCGGGCATTTTCTGGTCGATCACCAAACATGTGAATTTCATACGCAACGGAGACCGCAGCAAGGAGCCGGCCGACGAAAATTCGGCGACATTCAAGCCATGCGACTCCAGCAGAATTCGAATCGAGTGCCGCACGGCGTCATTGTCATCGACAACGCCAATGTAAGATGAAACGGGTTTGATTCTGACTGAAGGCATCACGGGCACTCGGGGGCTGTGAATTCCTAATCTATTGCCCGTTATTGAAAACTCATTGATCCTGCTCAACGCGCCGGGAATCAGGGTGCTTCACAGAAGCTGCTTTGGCGGAGGTAAAAGTGTCTATCCGGAATTTGGAGTTCATATTCCGGCCTGGCTCCGTCGCGCTGATCGGCGCGAGCACCCATGAGCATTCCATAGGCAATGTTATTGCTAGGAACCTGCTTTCGAGCGGCTTTTCGGGGCCGGTCATGCCGGTCAATCCGCAACATGCGGCCGTTGCCGGAATTCTAACCTATCCCGACGTCGGGGCCCTGCCGGCAACACCAGATCTGGCAGTCATCTGCACTCCGCCTCAAACCGTCCCGTCTTTGATCGCGCAACTCGGTGCGCGAGGCACGAAGGGCGCGATCGTCATCACCGCCGGCTTTGGCGAAACCAATGGAGAAGAAGGCCGCCAGCTCCGCCAGGCCGTGCTCGATGCCGCACAGCCGCATCTGTTGCGTGTTATCGGTCCCAATTGCCTCGGTGTGATCTCCACAGGAGTGGGTCTCAACGCGTCATTTGCGCAGATGAACGCTACGCCCGGCAATATCGCTCTCGTCGCCCAATCGGGCGCAATTCTGACCACCGTGCTGGATTGGGCCTCGGCGCGCGGCATCGGCTTTTCCCATCTCATCTCGCTGGGGGATATGATCGACATCGATTTCGGCGACGTGCTCGATTATCTCGCCAGTGATCCCAACACGCGCGCGATATTGCTCTATATCGAAGCAGTGACGCAGGCACGGAAATTCATGAGCGCAGCGCGCGCGGCAGCCCGCGTCAAGCCGGTCATCGCGATAAAGGCAGGCCGACACGAAGCCGCTGCCAAAGCGGCTCTGTCGCATACCGGCGCGCTGGCTGGCGCTGATGCTGTTTATGGTGCCGCGTTTCGCCGCGCAGGCATCCTTCGAGTCTTGACGCTCGACGAGGTGTTCGATGCTTTAGAAAGCGTCGCCACAATGCAGGCAAGCGTCGGCGATCGTCTTGCCATCCTGACCAATGGCGGAGGTATTGGCGTGCTTGCCACCGACGCTTTGCTCGACCGCAACGGCATGCTTGCGGCACTTACGGCGGAAACGATTGCCAAGCTCGATCGCGTTCTGCCAAAAACCTGGTCGCGATCCAACCCGGTGGACATCATCGGAGACGCACCCGCGCAGCGTTATTCGGATGCCTTGGGCATTCTTCTGGATGCCAGTGAGGTCGATTGCGTTCTTGTCCTCAACTGTCCCACGGCGGTTGCCTCCAGCGCCGACGCCGCCCGCGCTGTCATCGAAACCGCAACACAAAAGAAACGTCCGGTGCTGACTAGCTGGCTCGGCACGCAGACGGCGGAGGCCGCGCGCAGCCTGTTCAATGCAGCGGGGTTGCCCGCCTATGAAACGCCGGATCAGGCGGTACGCGGCTTTATGCATTTGATTCGCTATCGGCGCGCACAGGAAGCGTTGCGCGAGGTACCGCCATCGTTGCCTGCCGAATTCGCGCCGGATATTTCTCGGGCGCGGAAGCTTATCGCCGAAGCTATTGCCGCCGGTGAAAAATGGCTGAGCCCCTTACGTTTGAACGCGCTATTTCAGTGCTATGCCATTCCAGCACCGCGCCTTGCGATTGCGGCAACCAGCCGGGATGCGGCATCCAAAGCCAAAGAATTGGGCGTGCCTGTCGCTCTCAAAATCCTGTCGCAGGACATCGTTCACAAGTCTGACGCGGGCGGCGTGATCCTTGGTCTGCGGACACCAGAAGATGTGCGCGCCGCAGCCGAAGCCATGAGATCTCGCGTCCTCCAGGCCTTGCCGTCTGCCAAACTAGACGGCTATCTGGTGCAGGAAATGGTGTCGCGACCGGGGGCCCATGAACTGATCGCAGGTATGAGTGTCGATCCGACATTTGGCCCGGTTTTGCTGTTCGGGCAGGGCGGCACAGCCGTCGAGGTGATCGCCGACAAATCGCTTGCCCTTCCGCCGCTCAATCTCAATCTCGCGCATGCCATGATGGAGCGCACGGGCGTATTCCGTCAATTGCAGGGATATCGCGATCGTCCGCCTGCCGACCTGGGCGCGATCGCGCTCACGCTTGTCAAACTCTCGCAACTCATCGCCGATCACGACGAAGTTGAAGAACTCGACATCAACCCGCTTTTGGCCGACGAACAGGGCATCATCGCGCTGGACGCCCGGATAAGGCTGGGACGCATTGTGCCAGACGCCAACCGCGGCCAACGGTTCGCGATACGCCCCTATCCCAAAGAGCTGGAACAGTTTGTCGAAATCGAGGGCATCGGCACATCGCTGCTGCGTCCCATCAGGCCGGAAGACGCACCAGCCTTGGTACGATTGTTCGAAAAGCTCGCGCCTGAAGATATCCGCCTCAGGTTCTTCTCGCCGTGGCGCAGCCTCCCGCCAGACCAGCTCGCGCGCCTCACTCAGATCGATTACGACCGCGAAATGGCCTTTGCTCTGCTAGCGCCCGACGGGCAGGGCGTCCTTGGCGTCGTGCGCTTGGCTGCAGACCCGGACAACATCCGGGCGGAATTCGCGGTACTGATGCGCAGCGACCTCAAAGGCCACGGTATCGGTCGCCTCCTAATGCGCCATCTCATCGACTATGCGCGCGAGAGAGGTTTGAAGGCGTTGTTTGGCGAAGTGTTGTCGGAAAATACGGCCATGCTGGCATTGTGCCGTGAATTGGGCTTCTCGATCACACGGGAAGTGGACTCACATGGGGTTTTGCGAACAGAATTATCGCTCTGAGGCGCCAATCCGTACCGAAAGCGCCATCCGCACTAGATCAGCAAGTTTGCCTGCCTGCATCTTCTCCATGAGGTGTCCGCGATGGATATCAACGGTGCGCGGCGAAATATCGAGTGTGCGCGCAACCTCTTTGCTGGTGTTTCCCTCTACCACTAGCTTGAGAACCTCGTGCTCTCTTTGGGTCAGCGTTTTAATACGAACTAAGATTTCCCCGCTATTTTCGTCACTTCGATGCTCTTTTCCGTGCAGCAACGCCTTGCGGATGCTCTCAAGCAGGGCTTCCTCGCGAAAGGGCTTTTCCAGAAAATCGATGGCGCCCGCCCGCATTGCGCGTACCGCCAGCGGCACATCGCCATGACCAGTAATGACAATCACGGGCAACCCGACATTGCGGCGAACAAGCTCGTCTTGAAGACGCAGCCCGTCCATGTCCGGCATACGGATATCGGCCACAAGACAGCCGTCCATCTGCCGAACATCCGCCGAAAGAAATCTCAACGCCGATTCGAACACTTCCACCTTGAACCCGGAAAGCTCCAATAGAATTTGGAGCGAATCTCTGACGTCGGGATCGTCATCGACCACATATATCGTGCTGCTTGCCGTCATGCAGCAACCCCCGGCAAAGGAAAGACTGGGAGCTGCAGCTTAAATGTGGCGCCTTTCTGACCGTTCGCATCCAGCAACAGCCTCCCGCCATGCGCTTCTGCGATAGTCCGGCAAATGCTGAGGCCCATTCCCATTCCTTGATCCTTGGTCGTAACAAAGGGATGAAACAAGCGGCTCACAACTTCATCGGGCAATCCCGTCCCGGTATCGGCCACGCTGATCTCGATCTCACTACCAGCTAGACGCGTTGCGATCGTCAGTTCACGCCTATCTAGGCCGACCATTGCCTCGATGGCGTTTCGGATGAGGTTGATGAGAATTTGCTGTATCTGAACCTTGTCTATCAGTGCGGATGGCAAGCCTCGCTCAAGTTTCAATTGCCATTTGATACCTGTGTCCCGCACGCCAGCGAGGCCTAATGCGATGGCGTCCTCTACCACTTTGTTGATATCTTCTTCGGCGCGATTTGGTTCGCGCTTTTCGATGAAATTTCGCAAGCGTCTGATGATGAGGCCCGCCCGCTCCGCCTGATCGATGGCGCGATTGAGCACATCGAGGAGCTTCGCACCCGCTTCGCCGAAACCCTCTGCCATGTGCCGGGCCGCGCCCGTGTAATTTAAGAGTGCGGTGAGAGGTTGGTTGAGTTCGTGCGCCAAGGCAGACGTCATTTCGCCCATAGCCGTCATGCGCGTGACATGCAGCAATTCGCCTTGCAGCTCCTGAATGCGCTTGTCGCGCGCCCAAGTCTCGGAAATATCGTTGACGATCCCGACGAAGATACGATTTCCTTTCAGCGTACCTTCCCCGACGGACAAATACATGGGAAAGGTCGACCCATCTTTCCGGCGCCCCACGACTTCGCGGCCTATACCTATGATGTGCGGCGTTCTCGTTTTCTGATAGCGGGCTAGATAAGAATCGTGTTCGCTATGGTAAGGCTCTGGCATAAGCATATCGACGTTTTGCCCGAGCACTTCTTCGGGCTTGTAGCCGAAGAGCCGTTCGCAGGCCGGACTATAGACCTGAACGAGCGCGCTCTCATTGATGACCATAATGCCATCAATAGCTGTGTTGATCAGCGCATGAAAAAGCGCATCTTCGCCGGCGAACTTGGCGATCCCGCTTCTTGATTCTGGCATCGTTCCGCATTGCGTGAACCACGGCGCTGTCTACCATTTCCGGATGGCAAGTGCCAGAATTCGAACGATTATGGACGCCGATTCGACTGCCAATCGCCATAGGCAAGCGCTAGCCCGAATACCACGAAAACGCTGGTAATAAAGATCGTGACGATTATCTCATGTCGCGGCATGTTCAGCTCCCTTATGGCCGGACCTCACTTTCAAACTGCGCCCCCAAAGGCAAATTGATTGAGGTCAACGGCAAGTGGGGCCACGCACCCGATCGCCTGCGTCAAAAATGCGCAGACACCGTATCCCGAACAGTCTGGCAGTGGCGTTCGACCACATCCTGACGAATGCCCGGAACAATGCTTCCGAAATGCACGTGGTCGACGATCTTAAATCCGCACACCGCCGCAAAATGCTCGTCGAACAGACTGCGTATAGCGTCCCAAGCGCCAGTCTTCTTCACCCAGTCGTCGGCGCCCCGGAAGACGTGAAGCTGAGCATCTTTCGCCCAGTGAGCAGCGGCTCGTTTCCACCGCCCTTGCGGCCATAGGCGAACCCCATACCGAAAATGCGCTCCATATAGCCTTTCAGAATCGCGGGAGGAGCGTTGAGCCAGAGAGGATAGACGAATGTGAATATGTCCACTTCGCTTAGCCGATGGCGCTCCGTGATAACGTCGGCAAGAGGCGAAAAGCCTGCTGGACCGGGTATTTCATCAGTGGCAAGGCATGGATTAAATTTCATGTCATAGAGATCGCGAACAATAACATCGTGACCATGAAGCATCGCAGCATTGCGATATGATGCAGCAATGGCGGCGGTAAAACTATCCTTCTTGGGGTGCGCGAAGATCACTGCGTGTTTCATGGTGCTCTCTTTTTGTGCAGAGTAGTATCCGCAAACTCGGTTTCATTGAGGCAGATCAATGAGAGACGTTGATGCCAAGCCCAATTGCTTCCGCGATCGAGGGTAGGAACGTAACCTCCGGCGGACGGACGCCGTGCATCTCCAATTCCCTACGGATAGTGGATGACGCGCCTGTGACGATGAGCGCCATGCCTCTGTGTACCGCTTTTCGAGCGAAGCCCTCGATCGTATTGGCACCGGTGGAATCAAGGAACGGTACAGCCGAGAAGTCGAGGATGAATGTCTTCGGCTTGCCGATAACACGGTCGAGTACGGTCGCAACCGTCGCGGCAGCGCCAAAGAAGAACGCGCCTGAGATTCGATAGATAACCCGGTCAGGGTCGGTCGCTAGCGTGGCATCGTATTTTGTGCGGTCGCCCAGTTGGTCAGGCTGATCGTGGGCCACGAGTGGCGTGTGATTCTCCACCGTGATTGTCTTTGCCATCCGATTGAGAAATAGAAGCGTGCCGATAGCGAAACCAACCACGATCCCTTCGGTCAGATCTCTAACGACAGTGAGCAGGAACGTCGTCAGCAGAACAGCCGCATCCCCGGCTGACGAGCGCAGAAGTGCTGCAACCGCGGGCTTTTCTACCATATTCCAGGCAACAACTGCCAACACGCCACCAAGCGCGGCCAGCGGGATGTAGCTCGCCAACGGTGCTGCAATGACCATGAAGGCGAGCACGAAGCCGGAATGCAGCATGCCCGATACCGGGCTATGGGCGCCTGCCCGTACATTGGTGGCGGTGCGTGCAATGGTGCCGGTGACGCAGAGCCCGCCAAACAAACCCGACGCAATGTTTGCCACACCTTGTGCTACCAACTCGCAATTGGAACGATGACGGCGGCCCGTCATACCATCGGCAACAGACGCCGAAAGCAGGGATTCGATGGCCCCGAGCAGCGTGAAGCTGAAGGCGTCCGGCAGGACAGCAAAGATTTTGTTAAGCGAGATGGGAGGCAGATGCGGTGCCGGCAGGCCATTCGGAATGGCGCCGAAGCGCGTGCCGATTGTCTCAACCGACAGGTGCAGGAGTGCCACCGCGGCGGCAGCAACCGTGATCGCGATGATAAAGCCGGGCCAATGCGGTCTGAGCCACTTCAGGGCCGATATGAGAAGTATGGTGCCGGCCGCAATTGTGACGGCACTGACATTGGTTGTAGGCAGTGCGGGAAGCAGCGCCATTATCTTCGGTACAAAGGCCGCTGGCTCTTTGGCTCCAGGTGTAAGTCCCAGCAGATCGTGAATCTGGCTAGCGAAGATGATGACGGCAATGCCAGCCGTGAATCCTACTGTGACAGGGTAGGGAATAAACTTGATATAGGTGCCCAGCCGCAGATAGCCGGCCGCCATCAGCATCAGCCCCGAGAGGATCGTGGCAAGCGCCAGTCCTTCGATACCTACCCGGGCGACCGTGAGTGCGACCAATCCGATAAAAGCTCCAGCTGGTCCGCCGATCTGAAATCGGCTACCGCCCAGCAGTGAAACGAAAAAACCTCCGACAATTGCTGTATAGAGCCCCCGCTCGGGAGCAGCGCCGGATGCTATGGCGATCGCCATAGAGAGTGGCAACGCGACGATCGCAACCGTCAGTCCCGCCATCGCGTCGGCGCGAAAATCGGCGAAACCATACCCTTCGCGCCAAACCGTTATCAGTTTCGGCGAATACAGATCCCAGAAGCTGGGTCGCTCCGCTTAAATCGTTTCAGATCCCACAGCGTCGGGCCTCGCGGCATGGTCGGAAGGGATCGACCGTGTAGCAATGCGCCATGGGAGTGGCCTGCACTCTTTGTCCGCGGTAGGCGAGTACAGCGGTGGTTGAATGAGATTTTGTTTTGGAGAGCATCGTTTGAAACCTTAGCCAACCCCGACAGCGATCTGCATCATCTATCGATACGCTCGCCGCAGCGCTTCGAACACGACTCCAGATCAATAATAGAGAAAAACTTTCTGGGAGCGCCCTGGACTGCTAGGCGAACGACACAAGTCGCTTGACTATGCGCCTTCTAGAATTTCTGCCAAGCCGATTAACAGTTCGTGTATGCATCGAAGATCATAGCGCATCAGCCGTACTTATCCGCGTCTACTTGATCCAAATCAAGCTACACGGAACCGCGTGTGGCATAAGGCCCCCTGCCGATTTTTGGGGGTGATGCCCGTTAGCTCCAGTTCCAGCGCTACTTGCGGATCTGCATTACCCTACGTCGATGGATTACCTGATCGGCGCGACAGCCGCCTACCTGGCGCTCGTGAAAATCATCAAGAGCTATTTCTATCGCGCTGTTGCTAGAAGCCAAAGCTGACTGCCACTCAACATGAAAGCGGTACCAACAATGCTAGGGCGCCAAAACGAACGACACCACACAGGACAGAAGGGATGGCTGCGTGCTGCGGTCTTGGGCTCGAATGACGGCATTTTTTCGACAGCGAGTCTGGTGCCAGGTGTCGCAGCCGCGGATGGGAGCCAGAGCAACGTGTTGGTCGCGGGGGTTGCCGGCTTGATTGCGGGCGCTATGTCGATGGCCGCGGGTGAATATGTGTCCGTGCACTCTCAGGCAGACATTCGTCTTGGAAGAAAGTCAAGACGTCCAAGGCCAGAGTCTAATCGACAACCTGAAAAGCTGCCCGTAAGCGTCCTGATCAACAAGGGGAATGGGCCTGTGCATCATTTTGATTGGATAATCCCTCTACCAATCCTGATCGGTGGTACTGCTCAGTCTTTCTTTGCAGCGCCGCGCGTCAACTTCTTGTTTTCGCGGCGGGCTTTTTCCACGTTTTTTTCGAAGACGTAGCGAAAGTCGTCCGAAAAGGTTTCGCTGTCGGCGTCTAAGCGCCGCACAGTAATCGTCGTCCCGGACATGGTCCGAACCGATTTCTTGGAAACAGCCCGGGTCTTACGGCCGGCAAGGGGCTTAAACTCAACTTTGACCACAACATTCTCCTTCTGTGCCTATGATATAGGCAATCCCACGCGTTTGTCTGCACGAAAGAATTGGCGGACGCTCCCATTTTTGCATGTTTGGTGAGCATGAGACGCGGCAACTAGGCCCGTGACAGTGCCAAGGTCGTAAATGCCGCCGCGCGCCGATGTTGTGTCCCAGCTCCCGCGAAGGTGCAGCGCGTTCGGGCGCGTCGGCTCCGCCATGGGCCAGAAGGACCGTGATGTGCACAGCGGTTGCGAAGCGAAGACTGGTCATCGTGCTGTTGGTAATAGTAACGGTTACAAATGATTTAAGATTGAAGCGCCCAACCCACCGCTTGCTCCAGCCGATCGTTGCCCCAGAAAAGTTCATCGCCTACCGTGAACGAGGGCGCGCCGAACAGCCGGCGTGTAGCGGCCTCTTCGGTTTGTTTCTTTAGCTGTTCCTTGTTTTCCGGCGTATTCGCCGCTTCCGAGGCCGCGCCTGGGTTGATGCCCAGATTGGAAAGGATGAGCGCAAGTGTCGCGTCATCGGAGATGTCACGCTGTTCGGCGAAATTCGCAAGATAGACCGCGCGTGTGAACGCGCCGATCCAGCCTTCTTTCTCGCCCACCAGCGCAAGGCGCGCCGCCTTCAATCCGTTCTGCGGAAACCGGAAGGCCGGCTGTTTCAAGGCTAGCCGTTCGGCCTTACAGATGCGTTCGAGGTCGCGCCACATATAGCGGCCTTTGACCGGATAGATGTTGAACGGGGAATCGTTCCAGCCTTGCGCACCGAAGATCGGTCCCAGCAAAAAGGGCCGCCAGCGCAGGTCTACGCCCGCCTCCTTCGCCACCTGCTCCACCCGCATTGCGGCGGGGTAAGAATAGGTGCTGGCGAACTCGTACCAGAATTCGAGTGTTTTCCGAGTCATGCCCGAACGCTAAAACGCAAGACCCAGCTCTTGCTACCCGGTGGCTCAATCTTCGGCCGCGTATCTGGTATGCAGGAGCCCAAGGGTGGGGCGCGCCTTGGAATTCCTGAACACCATCTCAAGGCGTTTTCCTTTTCATTTCAATTACTTGTGCGGAGCAGGCTGTGGCGGTATCGGGCGTGAAGAAAGTGGTTCTGGCTTATTCCGGAGGGCTCGACACCTCCGTCATCCTCAAATGGCTGCAAACGCAATACGCAGCCGAGGTCGTCACCTTCACCGCCGATCTGGGCCAGGGCGAGGAATTGGAGCCTGCGCGCAAGAAGGCTGAGTTCCTCGGCATCAAGCCGCAGAACATCTTCATTGAGGATCTGCGTGAGGAATTCGTCCGCGACTACGTCTTTCCGATGTTCCGCGCCAACGCGGTGTATGAGGGCGTGTACCTGCTGGGCACCTCCATCGCGCGTCCCTTGATCGCCAAGAAGCAGATCGAAATCGCCCAAAGGGTCGGCGCCGACGCGGTGTGTCACGGCGCGACCGGCAAGGGCAACGACCAGGTGCGTTTCGAACTCACCTATTATGCGCTCAAGCCCGACATCAAGGTGATCGCGCCTTGGCGCGAATGGGATCTGACCAGTCGCACCAAGCTGATCGAGTTTGCCGAAATCCACCAAATTCCGATCGCAAAAGACAAGCGCGGCGAAGCGCCGTTTTCGGTGGACGCGAACCTTCTGCATTCCTCGTCGGAAGGAAAAGTCCTAGAAGATCCGGCGCTCGAACCAGATCCCATCGTCTATCAGCGCACGCTCTCCCCCGAAGAAGCGCCCGACAAAGCGACGTATATCGAGGTTGGCTTCGAAAAGGGCGACGCGATTTGCGTCGACGGCAAACCGCTTTCGCCGGCAACGCTTCTGGCCCAGCTGAACGAGTTGGGAAGGGCCAACGGCATCGGACGCCTGGACCTGGTGGAAAACCGTTTCGTCGGCATGAAGTCGCGCGGCGTTTACGAAACGCCCGGCGGCACGATCCTGCTTGCGGCCCACCGCGCCATCGAATCCATCACGCTTGATCGCGGCGCAAGCCATCTGAAGGATGATCTGATGCCGCGCTATGCGGAGCTGATCTATTATGGCTTCTGGTTTTCGCCGGAGCGCGAGATGCTGCAGGCCGCCATCGACAAAAGCCAGGAATTCGTCGCCGGCACGGTGCGGTTGAAGCTCTACAAGGGCAATGTGATCGTGGTCGGGCGCTCGTCGCCCTATTCGCTTTATTCTCAAGACCTTGTGACCTTCGAAGACGACCGCGGCGCCTACGATCAGAAAGATGCGCAAGGTTTCATCAAGCTCAATGCGCTGCGTCTGCGCACCCTTGGTATGCGAAAGCGCAAGATGGGAAAATGAACGCGAACACGCAGCAGATCGAATTCTGGAACGGACCGGGCGGCGAACGCTTTGCGCGCAATCAGGACACGATTGATCGCAGCCTTGCGAAAATAACCGAAGCAGTTGTGCGCTTGGCAGCCCCTCAGACCGACGAGCGCGTGCTCGATATCGGTTGCGGTTGCGGCACCACCACGTTCTGGTTGCGCGAATTGGTGGGAGCGCAGGGTGCGGCCGCCGGTGTCGACATCTCGGTGCCGATGTTAAATGTGGCCCGCGCCAAAGCTGGTGCCTCCAATGCCGATGTTGCCTTCATCGAAGACGATGCCGCGACGCACGATTTCCAGCCCGTGTTCGATCTGGTGTTTTCACGCTTTGGTGTGATGTTCTTCTGCGATCCCGTGGCGGCGTTGGCAAACATCCGTACGGCGTTGACCCCAAGGGACGGCTCGTGTTCGTGTGCTGGCGGTCGTTGCTGGAAAACGCCTGGGCGTTTGCCCCGCTCGCCGCCGCCAAGCCCTTTCTGCCGCCCCTGGATCCGCCCGATCCGCTGGCGCCGGGACCGTTTGCATTCGCCGATGGAAAGCGCGTGCGCGGCATTCTTGCCGACGCTGGGTTCAAGGATATTCAGATCGAAAGACTGGATACGACCATGGCCATGGGCGCGTCGATCCAAGATGCTTCAGTCGAAGCCCTTAACATAGGGCCTGCCGCGCGGGCCGTTGCCGAATTCAATGAGGCCGCGCGCGAAGAAGTGCGTGTGGCGATCGCAGACGCGCTGACGAAATTCAAAACGCTGCAAGGCATCACGCCGCCGGCGGCTTGTTGGCTCGTCCGTGCGACGGGCTAGGCGAACCCAACAAAAAGAAGGCGCCCACAAGAACCGCCGTCTGAACTGGGACGCCGGGGATCCGTTTTGCCAGGGGCGACTGCCGATCAAATCCCGATTTTTCGTCTGTAAGCACAGTACCAAAGCCCGGAGAAATCAAGGCTGTGAAACTCGGGTCGAGTGGCGTGAACCAGGCTCTCTCGATCTATGGTTGTGAACGCCAATGTGGAGGATTAGGGCGATACTTTATACTGCATTTGAAGCTCGCCGCTTGGGCTTCTGCTTATGAAGTGCGCGCACTAGGATTTCGTTGATGCGCGATTGCCAACCGTCACCAGTTGCCTTGTAGGCTGCAATGACCTTTGGATCGAGTCTAAGCGAAACCCGCTCTTTCGGGTTCTCAACCTTCGGCCGCCCGCGGCCACGCTTCATGGCCTCGACCACATCGGGCATATCTGCCTTGAGAGACTTTGCGGCAGCAAAGTCGGCAGCCGTCATTTCAGGGACGTCGTCATCGGGGACGATGCGCTTGCCGTATTTACTTGCCATAGCGTTTAATCTCTTTCCTGTTCGCCTTGCGGAAACTGATGATCCGCACCTTGGCACCGCGTCTACAGAAAGCGACCAGATGAAGCCGATGTTTCCATAAGGCGAATGCCCAATACCTTGGCTCGGGGTAGGGGAAGCGGGTGTCCTCGATATAGGTCGCGTTGTCCCAATCGAGGTTTTTGGCAGCGGCAAAATCCAGACCGTGTTTCTGGATGTTGGCGCGTCGCTTCTCCTCATCCCATTCCAATTCGAGCATTTTATGTAGGACGAAAATTATCTGGTTTCAAGGCCAGATGATAGCCCGAAGCATCCACAGGAAGGTAGAACAAAAGAGGATCAAAAATCTGCCACGACCGCTGCTGACAGCGATATATCGGGCCTACGCCTGCAATCCTGTCCAGGACTGGTAGGTGCCTTCGTGGGCGGTAGATGCTGGCGCGGAGGCAGTTGGGTTACCAGGGCGCGCGCGCTAGCCCAAGCGCAGGCCGCAAGCCTGAAGCGCGTGCGCTGGCCACACTCTCTCAGCGGTCGCAAGTAGCAGGCAATCCGCTGCGGGAGGGACGCGACGGCAGGGCCCAAGGCGACGGGCCGGTTCCGCCGAGCATGATCGCCAGGGTTGGTCCCGACCATATGCGAGCGCCATCGCGTTCCGACGCCGCCACGTGGATATTGGGCAAAGCTGGAGGCTGGAGCGAAACCGAAAAAGGCAGTTTTCGTCGAGGCCAGCGCCGAAGCGCTCAATGTCATTGAAATAAATCCGACGCTTTCAACTGCGAAGAGCGCCGTAGGCGAGAGAAAAAGCGACGAGATCCTTTAAAGGATGTGATGAATGTGATGAATAAGTCTGCTGAGGCGGCCACAATCCGACAGTGGTTATCCTCCATCGGTCTTGTGATTGATGGCAACGAAGAAGAATTCGGCAAGTTCATTGTGTGGGCGCAGGCCAAGCTTGCTTCTCTGGATGCCACCGTTTCGCGCCGGACTATCAGCGATGTCGTTCGATCCCAGGAGCTATTCCCCTCGGCCGACGGCTTCATGATCCCTTAGGAGAGCCGCCGCGGCGCTATTACTACGGAATGCCGTCGCACGAGGATTGACAGATGCGCCTTTGGCTAGATATCGAGTGCGGCCGAAAGCGCGTTGTCCTGGATGAATTCGCGGCGCGGCTCGACCACATCGCCCATCAGCTTGGCGAACAGATCGTCGGCTTCGTCGGCATGCTCGACCTTCACCAGCAGCAGCGAGCGGGCGTTCTCGTCCAGCGTGGTTTCCCACAGCTGCTCGGGGTTCATTTCGCCCAGGCCCTTGTAGCGCTGCAGCGCCAGGCCCTTGCGGCCCCATTCGAAGATCGCGTCCAGCAATTGCGGACGGCGCGCGGATTTCGCGCGTCTCGTCCTTGCGCTTGAGCGTGCCGGGTTTGCAGATAGGTCTGTCTGCAGCTCCGCCGCCATCCGGTCCAGCTTGCGGGCATCGGCGCTCGACGATCAGCGCGCCGTCGATCGCCACGGCCTCGCGCACGCCGCGCACCTCGCGCCAGAATTTGAGGCCGCCATCGGGCGTCGGCTCGCCATGCCAGCCGCGTTCGGTTTCCTCGGACAATTGGTCGAGCCGCGCGCGATGTAAGCGGCCGCTTCCGCCGCCTTCGCGGTATCGGCGAGGATTTCGGGATTGAGCGCGCCGGCGATGGCCGCCTGCTCCAGCACAAAGCGCGGATAGTGGCGCGGAAAGCCGTCCAGCGCCGCCACCGCCGCGCGGCCTTGCTCGATCAACGCGTCGAAATCGGCGCCCGCCATCGTTTCGCCGGTATGCAGCGTGAAGCACGCGCCCGTAAGGCCTTCCGCGATCAGATAATTCTCCAGTTCGCGCTCGTCCTTCAGATAGCGCTCGGATTTGCCGCGCGTCGCCTTGTAGAGCGGCGGCTGGGCGATGAAGATATGGCCGCGTTCGATCAGCTCCGGCATCTGGCGGTAGAAGAACGTCAGCAGCAGGGTGCGGATATGCGCGCCGTCGACGTCGGCGTCGGTCATGATGATGATCTTGTGATAGCGCAGCTTGTCGGCATTGAATTCCTCGCGCCCGATGCCGGTGCCCAGCGCCGTGATCAGCATCGACGATGCTTCGCTCGACGAGCATCTTGTCGAAGCGGGCGCGCTCGATGTTCAGGATCTTGCCGCGCAGCGGCAGCACCGCCTGGTTGGCGCGGTTGCGGGCCTGCTTGGCGCTGCCGCCGGCGCTGTCGCCCTCGACGATGAAGATTTCGCATTTGGCGGGATCGCGCTCCTGGCAGTCGGCCAGCTTGCCGGGCAGCGAGGCGCCGTCCAGCGCGCCCTTGCGGCGCGTCAGTTCGCGCGCCTTGCGGGCGGCTTCGCGGGCGGCGGCGGCTTCCACCACCTTGCCGACGATGGATTTGGCTTCGGCGGGATGCTCTTCGAACCAGGCGCCCAGCTTGTTCGAGTACCGCGCCTTCCACGACGGGGCGCACTTCCGAGGAGACCAGCTTGTCCTTGGTCTGCGAGGAGAATTTCGGATCGGGCACCTTGACCGACAGCACGCAGGTCAGGCCTTCGCGGCAATCGTCGCCGGTCAGCGCGACCTTGTCTTTCTTTTGGATGCCGGCATTCGTCGGCATATTTGGTGACCACGCGGGTCAGCGCCGCGCGGAAGCCGGCCAGATGCGTGCCGCCGTCGCGCTGGGGGATGTTGTTGGTGAAGCACAGCATGCTCTCGTGATAGGTGTCGTTCCAGGTCAGCGCGACTTCCACCGTCACGCCGTCGCGTTCGGACACGATCATGACCGGCGCAGGGATCAGCGGCGTTCTTGGCGCGGTCGAGATATCGCACAAAGGCTTCGAGACCGCCTTCATAATGCAGTGTGACTTCCTTCTTTTCGACGCCGCGCTTGTCGGCGAGGATGATCGTGACGCCGGAATTGAGGAAGGCCAGTTCGCGCAGCCGGTGTTCCAGCGTCGCGAAATCGAATTCGGTCTTGGTGAAGGTGCGTGTCGAGGGCAGGAAGGTGACTTCGGTGCCGCGGTTTTCGCCCGCAGTCGGCCACGACCTTCAGCGGCGCCACGGGGTCGCCGTCGCGGAACTGCATGTAATGTTCCTTGCCCGTCGCGCCAGATGCGCAGGTCGAGCAATTCGGACAGCGCATTGACCACCGACACGCCCACGCCGTGCAGGCCGCCGGAGACCTTGTAGGCGTTCTGCTCGAATTTTCCGCCGGCATGCAGCTGGGTCATGATGACTTCGGCGGCCGAGACGCCTTCGCCTTGCATGGATGTCGGTGGGGATGCCGCGGCCATTGTCGCGCACGGTGCAGGAGCCGTCGGGATTCAGCGTCACGTCGATGCGGTTGGCATGGCCGGCCGAGCGCTTCGTCGACCGCATTGTCGACGACTTCATAGACCATGTGATGCAGGCCCGAGCCGTCATCGGTGTCGCCGATATACATGCCCGGGCGCTTGCGCACGGCATCCAGGCCCTTCAGCACCTTGATGCTGTCGGCGCCATATTCGTTGGGATCGGGAAGGGCTGGTGATGACATGGTTCAACTCACTGCTACGCCAACGCCGGCGCCGGCCATGATGATGGCCGCGCCCTTGTTCATGCGCCGCCGGGCTGTGCTGCCTGCGAACACGCCGGAAAGGCGCGAGGCAAGTGCTGTATAGCCAAGCGTGATTGTGGGGATCAGAACGGCGGTTGCTGCGCAAATCTGCAGATAGCCAATAAGCGTCAGCACGGTGAGGTCACCGAACATCGTGCCGGCGCCATGGGCAGGGTCGTGCGAAAGCCGCTGCCGAGCGCGCGCGCGACGATCGCGAAAATGCCGGGACCAGGCGTTGCGATCGCGAACCCATAGACGCCGCAGTAGATGAGCAACCCGTGCCAAGAGATCATGACTGGTCCTGACGAATAAACTCGCCGTCGCCGACCACGAAGATCTCTGCCTGCGAGCCGAACGCTTCGAACAGCGACAGATCCGTGCCCGTCATCCAGGCCTGCGCGCCCAGCGCGAGGATTTCCTCGAACAAGGCGGCGCGGCGCGTGCTGTCCAGATGGGCGGCGATTTCGTCCAGCAGCAGGATGGGCGCAGCCCCACGCTATATGGGACAGCTCCCAGGCATCGGCCAGCATGATCGAGATCAGCAGCGCCTTCTGCTCGCCGGTGGAGCAGTCCCGCGCATCGGCGCGTTTCGCGTGTGGCGCACGGCAAGGTCGGTGAGATGCGGGCCAAAAGTCGTGCGGCCAGCTTCGGCATCGCGCATGCGGGCGCGCGAGAAACGCTCGCGCAGGGTCTCAGCGGAATTGGACGTTTGAAGCACCAGTGTGTCAGCTTCGCCCTCAACGGCTAGCTGGGCGCAGGGAAACGCGCCTTGTTGCGCCGCGCTCAGCCAAGCGCGTGATTGAGGCGCTCGACGGTTTTGCCGCGCGCGACAATCATTTCGCCACCGGCTTCGGCCATTTCGGTTTCCAGACCGTCCAGCCAGGCCGGATCGCGCGGACCGAATTTGAGCAGCCGCGCGCGTTCGCGCATCGCGGTTTCGTAGCGCGTGGCGACGCCGGGCATGGGCGGCATCGAAGCCCAACACCAGCCGGTCCAGAAAGCGCCGCCGGCCGCTCGCGCTTTCGATGAACAGCCGGTCCATCGCGGGCGTCAGCCAGATCATCTGCACGATGTCGCCCAGATCGGCGGAGCTGGCGGCCGCAACGCCGTTCAGGCGCACTTGCCGGCGTTCGCCGCCATTCGGGCCCGAGCGTAAGTCCGGTGCCGATTTCGTAGGTCTGTGCCGCCGCGCGCAACCGTGGCCGCCACGGCCCACAGCGCTTCGCTGTGCGCCGACGGGCCTTTGCGGATGTGTTCGGCCAGCTTCGCGCCGCGCAAGCCCGCGGCCCGGCGACAGAAGCGAAATCGCGTCCAGCACATTGGTCTTGCCCGCGCCATTGGGGCCCGCCAGCACCACCGGCGCTGCCGCTCGACGGCGATCTCACCGCAGGCATAGGAGCGGAAATTCGTCAGCGTGCAGCCGCGTCACCGCAAGGTTGGCGCGCGGACAATCGGCGCGGCCTGCTGCGCCCGAGAGAGCGCGTTGGTCGGTCGGCGACGTCAACGCCGTCACACCCGCATCGGCATGAGGACGTAGAGCGTGCGCTTGTCCTCCGTGTCCTCGATGATGGTCGGGCGAGCCCGCGTCCGACAGCAGGAAGCGCACTTCCTTGCCTTCGATCTGGCTGGTGATGTCCAGCAGATAGCGGGCGTTGAAGCCGATTTCGAGGGGCGTCGCGGTATAGGTCGCGCCCACTTCTTCGGTCGCCGTGCCGGATTCCGGATTGACCACCGAAAGGGTCACCTTGTCCTTGGCTGATGTTCAGCTTCACCGCGCGCGTCTTGTCGGCGCGAGATGGTGGAAACGCGATCCACGGCACTGGGCGAATTCCTTGACATCCAGCGCCAGCGACTTGTCGTTGCCGGCCGGGATGACGCGCTGATAAGCCGGGAAAGTGCCGTCGATCAGCTTGGAGGTCAGTTCCACGCCGTTGAAGCTGAACTGGATCTTGGTGTCGGACAGCGAAATGTCGATGGCGCCGTCGGCGTCGTCGAGCAGGCGGCGCAATTCGCCGACCGTCTTGCGCGGCACGATCACGCCGGGCATGTCGCCGGCGCCATCGGGCAGCTCGAGCTCGTAGCGGGCCAGGCGATGGCCGTCGGTCGCCACGGCGCGCAGCATCCGGCGCCTTGGCGTCCTTGGCGGCATGCAGATAGATGCCGTTCAGGTAGATAGCGGGTCTCTTCGGTCGAGATGGCAAAGCGGGTCTTGTCGATGAGGCGCTTGAGATCGTCGGCCGCCAGGCGGAACCGGTGGGGCAGGGCGCCCGCCGCCATCTGCGGGAAATCTTCCTTCGGCAGGCAGGCAAGTTCGAAACGCGACGCTGCCGGCCGAGACCGCAAGCCGGCCGCCTTCGCTGGTGAGCAGTTCGGCCTGCACCTGCGCGCCATCGGGCAGCTTGCGCACGATGTCGTAGAGCATGTGGGCGGGCGCGGTGGCCGAGCCGTTGCGCAGCACATCGGCGGGGAGCGCCTCCACGATCTCGATGTCGAGATCGGTGGCGGTGAGCTTCAGCTGCGCCCTTGGCCGCCTCGATCATCACGTTGGACAGGATCGGGATGGTGTTGCGGCGTTCGACGACGCTCTGGACATGGCTGAGCGCCTTCAGAAAGGCGCCGCGTTCGACGTTGATTTTCATCGTCTTCGCGCTTGGTTATCCGCTGCTTCAGGCCTCCACCAGCCCGGACAGCCGTTCGAGGCAGCGCCGCTAAGCCCTTGAATTCTCTTGAGTTTCTGGAAGGAGTCGAAGAACTCAAGCATCGAACTATATCAGGCGAGTGTGCCGAAAGTCGCATAGGTTACACGTGGCGCCGTACGCGCGCCCTGCGAACAGCTCTCGAGACTGAAGGCCGGATTGCCGAGGCCTTTTCAGGCCTCACACTCCGGCGCCGATGCAGCATCTGGTTGAGGAAATCCACTTCCTGCCGGAACAGCGGGATCCTCGGCGCATCAGCGCCTCGATGCGGCGGCAGGCATGCAGCACCGTGGTGTGGTCGCGGCCGCCGAAGCGGCGGCCGATCTCGGGCAGCGAGCGCGTGGTGAGCTTGCGCGCCAGATACATCGCCACCTGGCGCGGCCGGGCGACGCGGCGGGCGCGCTGCGGCGAATGGAAGTCGCTTGACGTCGAGCTTGTAGAACTCGGCGGTCTTGCGCTGGATGTCCTCGATCGAGGTCTTGGCGCCCGGGCCGGCGCGCAGGCCGACCGCTTCTTCGGCCGTCTCCAAGCGTCACCGGCTTCTTGGTCAGATCGGCATAGGTCGCGAGCTTGGTGAAGACGCCGATCAGTTCGCGCGGAGATGGCATCATCCATGTCGGCGATGCGTTCCAGCACGCTCTCCGGCAGCACCACGTCGGGCTTGTGGCGCGCAGAATTCCGCCGCGCGCGACTTCAGGATGGCGCAGCCGCGTGTCGCGGTCCGGCTTGTCAAGCGCGATCACCAGGCCGCCCGACAGGCGCGAACGTGACATCGGCGCCCAAGCCTTCCAGGGCCTGCGGCGGCGCGGTCGGCGGCGATCACCACCCGGCGGCGCAGATCGGCAAAGGCGTTGACGGTGTAGAGGAATTCCGACGCCGTCGCGGTGGAGCGGCAGATATGCTGCAGATCGTCGATGATCAGCACTTCGGCGGTGCGCAGCTCTTCCTTGAAGGCCAGCGTGTCCTTGCGATAGAGCGCGCCCAGGAAATGGCGCATGAAATCCTCGGCGCGCAGGAACAGCGTGCGCTTGCCGCGCTTGCGGAATTCCAGCGCCGCCGCATTCAGCAGATGCGTCTTGCCGAAGCCGAAGCCGCCATGAATGTAGAGCAGCGGAATGTCGTCATGCTGGCCTTCGGCAAAGGCGCGTGCCGCGCCATGGCCGAATTCATTGGCCGGGCCGGGAATGAAGCTGTCGAAGGTCTGCGGCGGATGCAGCATCCGGTTCCACAGGCCCTTGCGGTCTTCGTCTTCGCGGCTCTGCGCTGCGCGGAGGCAGATAGGCGACATTCGCCGGCAGGTTCGGGATGCGCGATCGACGCGCATCGCGCCGCCTGCGATTTGCGGGCTTCGCGGCTGCCATCACGATCGAAATGCGAAGACGGGCTCGACGCCTTCGGCGCGGAACGCCCGTTCGATGCGCGCGACATAATGGTTGGCCACCCAATTGCGCACGAAAGGCTTGGCGGCGCCGATCGTGAGTTCATCGCCGTCTGCAGGAATCCAGGCTCAGTGGCCCGATCCAGGCTTCGAATACCGGCATCGCCCAACTCGCGCCGCATTCGTTCGCGCACCGCCGCCCAGGCTGCACCGCCGTCGGGTCGTGATGTTTTTGCGATCTGTCCCATTTTGTTCTGGTCCGCTCTTCTCGTCGGCGTCTTTATATTGCTCTACCCAATATGATGTCGCTTTGGCGGCGACATCGCCATCATCGCAATCGGTTTTCGTCTTTCGTTGCAGCCCCCAAGCCCTTTCGTTTTAAGATTGTCGCCAGGGAAGGCCTGCGGCCTTCCATCCATTGTTCTGTCCGCGATGGCGCGTCAGCGTCGAGGTCGCCTTCAAAGCCGCCCGCGATGTTGTAGGCGCTGGTATAGCCCGCGCGCGTCATCGCGATGGCGGCGGCGCGCGAGCGCGCGCCCGAGCGGCACAGGAAAAGAATCGCCGCGGTCTTGTCGGCGCTCGCCTGGCCAGCGCTTGGCAAGCCTGCGCCGACGAAATCCGGATTGGGCGCCATCGTGGGAAAGCTCTGCCATTCGACGCAGATGAGCGTCGCGGCCCAGCGCCGACAGATCGGGCAGGCCGACGAAGTTCCATTCCGCCGTCGTGCGCACATCGACCAGCTGGGCCTTGGGTTCCGTCTGCAGGACGACCCAGGCCTCGGCCGGCACGATATCGCCCGCATAGTCTGCGAGAAGCATTGAGTGAGACATGGCTATGACCCGGCGACAAATCAGAACCCGCGCGGACGGTCTGCCCGCACTGCATTTCAGTATTGTTTGAAGTAAATTAAGGGTCAGTACTTCAGGTCTATTGGCCAGTATCGCGGAGACGTAGTCGCCAAATGACATCTGTTTGTACTTATTGTTTTTCTTTGACATTTTCTGCCCGTCCAGCCACCGTGTGAGTCAGACGATAGCGCTCAAGCATCCGCGAATCGCAAGAGAACAAAGTGCGGTAATTTGTTAACTTTCGAATTGTCCACCATTCGGTGCACATCGCTAACCTTATGTACCGTATACGGAAAATTGAACGTGGCGATCGAACTTCGGTAGAATCAGTGGCTTAGCACGCCGATCCGGAATGCTGCATTGCACGAATATGACGTGACTACGACATTCAGCCTACGGACAATAAAAAAGGGTCCGAACATTGCCCGGACCCGTTTCGAAACTGAATTCTGCCAAGTATTCGCGGCGGTTCGTTACCCGTTGCAGTTTTGCGACCCGTTTGGTCAGGCGCGAGACTTTCCGGCGCCGGTGTTCCTGTGGATAACTCCCTTGGAGACGCCGCGCATGATTTCGGGCTCGGCCGCCTTCAGCGCGGCCGCGCGGCCTTCTTGTCGCCGGTGGCGATGGCTTCTTCGACTTTGCGGGTGAAGCCGCGGATGCGGGTTTTGCGCGCGTGATTGATCGCGGTGCGCTTGGCGGTTGTGCGGACGCGCTTCTTGGCGGAGGCGATATTGGGCATTGGTCGTCCTTGATTGGAAAGAGGCGGGCGTATAGCCCGCGGCCCGCTTTGGGGTCAATTGGCGGCTATCGGTCCTTGAACGTCGGTTTGCGCTTTTCGCTGAAGGCCGCCATGCCCTCTTTCTGGTCTGCGGTGGCGAACATGGCGTGGAACACGCGGCGCTCGAAGCGGATCCCTTCGGCCAGCGTTGTCTCATAGGCCCGGTTCACGGTCTCTTTGGTCATCATGACGATGGGCAGGGATTGCTCCGCGATCTTCTGGGCCGCCTTCATGCGCCTCGGCCATAAGATCGCCAGCCGGCACCACCCGGGAGACGAGGCCGCGCGTTCGGCCTCTGCCGCATCCATGTTGCGGCCGGTCAGGCACATCTCCATCGCCTTGGACTTGCCGACGATAGCGGGTCAGACGTTGGGTGCCGCCGATGCCCGGCATGACGCCGAGATTGATCTCCGGCTGGCCGAATTTCGCAGTGTCGGCGGCGATGATGAAATCGCACAGCATCGCAAGCTCGCAACCGCCGCCCAGCGCATAGCCCGCCACCGCCGCGATGATGGGCTTGCGGATGCTGGCGATCCGGTCGGTGGCTTGGGCAAAGAAATTCGACTTGAACATGTCCATATAGGATTGCGGCGCCATCTCCTTGATGTCGGCGCCGGCGGCGAAGGCGCGCTCAGATCCGGTCAGCACGATGCAGCCCACTTGATCGTCGTGATCCCAAGCTTCGAGTGCGCTCACCAATTCGCCCAGCAATTCGGAATTGAGCGCATTGAGCGCTTTGGGCCGGTTGAGCGTGATGATGCCGACACGGCCTTCGATGGTGCCGAGGATGTTTTGATAGGTCATCTGGAGAACTCCGTTGGTGCAGTATTCTAATCCTCGATGCGTTTGGAGCGCATCTGTTTCAAGCGCGACTGAACTTTCTTTCCTTCGAGCCGCTTTTCCTTGCTCGTCCTGGTGGGGCGGGTGGGTTTGCGCTTTTTCGGAACGATGGTCGCAGCACGGATCAGCTCGATCAGACGTGCACGCACGTCTTCTCGATTTCTGCTTTGCAGACGGTATTGGCGGCCGGTGAGTACGAGCACATCGTCATTGGTTAGGCGATGGCCGGCCAGTTTCATCAGACGTATACGCACGTCCGAAGGCAGGGACGGCGAATGCGCCACATCGAACCGCAGCTGAACGGCGGTGGCGACCTTGTTGACGTTCTGGCCGCCGGGGCCGCTCGACTGGATGAACGTCTCTTCGATCTCGCTTTCGTCGATCGTGAGAGTGGGCGTGACGCGAATCCGGCTCATGGCGGGATTTCACACGAGGCTTGACATGCAACCAAATGGTTGCATATTTAGGTCATGAGTATGGACGCTGCGTTCAGGGCGCTCGCCGATGCCGGCCGCAGAAGCTTGCTGGACCGCCTTCATGCCCGGAACGGGCAGACGCTGAACGCGCTTTGTGAAGAGATGGATATGACGCGTCAGGCCGTGGCCAAGCATCTCGCCGTTCTGGAAACGGCAAATCTTGTGGTCACGCAGTGGCGAGGCCGAGAGAAACTTCATTACCTCAATCCTGTCCCCATCAACGAGATCGCAGAACGCTGGATCGGAAAATACGAGCGCTCACGGCTCGAAGCGCTTCACACCCTCAAACGGGCGCTTGAAGGAGACGACAATGACTAAGTCGAAATTCGTTTACGTGACCTACATCGCCACCGCGCCGGAAAAGCTCTGGCAGGCGCTGACCGGCGCCGAGATGACCAGACAATATTGGGGCAACCGCGTGAATGCCTCCGACTGGAAAGTCGGCTCACAATGGGCTGGCCATTTGTTTTGTCGAGCCTGAAAACCATGTTGGAAACCGGAAAGGCGACGGCTATGACGCGCGATCGCTCGGCGCGGCCAACCCAGATCTAAGCGAAGGAGGAAGAAGGAAAGACCATGGCCAAGCTTTCGACGCAAAGTACGATTTACGTCACCTATATAGCGACCACACCGCAGAAATGCTGGCAAGCTGTGACGACCGCCGAATTCACCCGGCAGTATTTCTTTGGGCGATCGGTGCAGTCCGAATGGAAGGTTGGTGCCGACATCATCTATCGAATGGACGATGGCCGGGTGGACGTGCAGGGCAAGATTCTGCAATGCGATCCGCCGCACTTCGTGAGATTTACCTGGCGCGTGGACTGGATCGAAGAATTGCGCCATCTGCCCGACAGCATCGTCTCTTACAAAATCGAACCGGCGGGGGAGGGTGTCGTACGCTTCATGATGGTCGAGGAACATCCAGAACCGATCGATGCCAGGCTGCTCGAAGGTGGACGCTCGGGATGGCCACTGATCCTGAGCGGTCTCAAATCGGTCCTCGAAACCGGAAAGATGTTCAAGGCAAATCCGCCTCAACCACCCCAGGCAATGTTGGACTATCTTCAGGAGATGAAGAAATGAGCAACTCGAAATTCGTCTATGTGACCTATATCCGAACAACGCCCGAAAAGCTCTGGGAGGCACTAACCAACCCCGAATTCATCAGGCAATATTGGTTCGGCGCCAGGCAGGAATTGGAATGGCGTGTCGGGTCGTCCTGGAAGGCGTTCGCGCCCGACGGTGAAATGTGGGACAGCGGCGAAATCCTGCAGGTCGATCGGCCACGCCGCCTCGTCCTGTCCTGGCTCCACGAACATTTCCCCGATATGCATGCGGAAGGTTCTTCACGTCTGACCTACGACCTTGAACCTACGGGAACGATGGTCAAGTTCACCCTCACCCATGAAATCGACGTCGTGGGATCCAAACTCATCGAAGGCGTCTCAAATGGTTGGCCGATGATCCTTGCGAGCCTGAAGAGTTTGCTGGAAACCGGCCAACCGCTGGAAGAGACCAAGACCTGGCCGAAATAGCGCAGATGTTACGTCTGGCAGGAAGGGCAATAAAAGCTGGAACGGCCAGCCTGCACGATGCGTTTGATTGTGCCTTTGCAGCCCACGCCAGGGCAGGGCTTACCCGCGCGGTCGTAGACACGGAAGCGGTGCTGGAATTCGCCGAGACTGCCATCGGTGCGGGCATGGTCGCGCAAGCTTGAACCACCGGCTTTGATCGCCTGCTTCAGCACCGCTTTGATGTGCTCAACCAATGGCGCGATTTTGTCGGGTTGCATTTTCGCGGCGGGCCGCTTGGGCGAAATGCGCGCGAGGAAGAGGGCCTCGCACACATAGATATTGCCCAGTCCGGCCACCACGCGCTGATCGAGCAGCGCAGATTTGATCGGCGTGCGTTTGTCTTTCAGCGCCTTCCTCAAATATGCGGTATCGAAATCTTTCGACAGCGGTTCGGGCCCGAGACCTTTGAACAATGCGTCGTCATCGAGCTTGGCGCTTTCGAGCAAAGTCATCAGGCCGAAGCGGCGGTGATCGGAAAAGACGATGCGCGCAGGCGCGTCGGTTTCGAAGACCACGTGGTCGTGTTTGCCGTGGCCGGCTTCGGGATGGGCGGCCTCGTGGGCGTAGATGCCGAGCTCGCCGCCTTTGCCTTCGGCGTAGACAGCCATTCGCCCGCTCATCCCCAAATGAATGACGAGCGTTTCTTGGTTGTCGAGGTCAGCCAGCAGATATTTGGCCCGCCGCCAGAGCCGCTTGACCTTTCGCCCTGTTAATCGCTTGGCGAAATCGGGCGGGAAAGGCCGGCGCAGGTCGCCCCGGCGTGTGACGACCTTGGTGAACCTATGGCCGTCCATCACAGGCTCGAGACCCATCCGCACGGTCTCGACCTCGGGCAATTCGGGCATTTGTCTCTCTTTAACATCGCCTAGCGATGCTGCCGCATCGCGGGCCGCCGGGACAGTGGTGTAAGGTTTAGCCCGATGACCACCCAGGACAAAACCACCTCCTTCGGCTTTCGCCAGGTGCCGGAGGACCAGAAGGAAAACCTTGTCGGCGAGGTGTTCACCTCCGTCGCCCACCGCTACGACGTGATGAACGACTTGATGAGCGGCGGCGTTCACCGGCTGTGGAAGGATGCGTTCGTCGACTGGCTGAACCCGCAGCCAGGGATGCGGGTGCTCGACGTGGCCGGTGGCACCGGCGACGTCGCGGTGCGGATTGCCAAGCGGGCGAAGGCCAGGGGCGGCGAGGCCGAGATCATCATTTGCGACATCAATCCCGCCATGCTGAACGAGGGCCTGAAGCGCAGCGATGTGTTGCGTGCGGGCGCGATCCGCTGGGTGTGCGCCAATGCCGAATGTTTGCCGCTGCCCGATGCGAGCGTGGACGCCTATACGATCGGCTTTGGTATCCGCAACGTGACCCATATCGACAAGGCGCTGGCCGAAGTCCGCCGCGTCTTGCGGCCGGGCGGACGTTTTTTGTGTCTTGAATTTGCCCGCGTCGAGGCGCCGATCCTCGATACGCTTTATGATCAATATTCATTCACCGTTCTGCCGCGGTTGGGTCAGATGGTGGCCGGCGATGCAGATGCCTATCGCTATCTCGCAGAAAGCATCCGGAAATTTCCGCCACAGGCCGCGTTTGCCAAGATGATCGAGGCGGCAGGGCTTTCGCAAGTCAAAGTGCGCAATCTTATGGGCGGCATCGCGGCGATACATTCGGGTTGGCGGATCTGATGCTGCGCGCGATGGCGGACATGAGACGGTTGTGGCGCGCAGCCCAGACGCTGGCGCGATACGACGCGCTGCTGCCCAAGGAATTCGCCGACCGTATGCCGCTTTCGCTGAAATTCGCGCGCTGGGTTTTCGGCGGCGGACGCAAGGCGCGCACCGAAGGGCTGCCCGGCGTGCGGTTGGCAAAGGCATTCGAAAGTCTGGGACCTGCCTACATCAAACTGGGGCAGGTCCTTGCCACGCGGCCCGATGTTGTTGGTGGGGAAGTGGCAGCGGCGTTGGCGTTGCTGCAGGATCGCTTGCCGCCTTTTCCGATGCCGGTCGCCAAAGCTGCTGTTGCGGCGGCGCTGGGTGTGCCGCTCGAAAGCGCGTTCTCGTCGTTTTCCGATCCGATTGCGGCCGCGTCGATCGCGCAGGTTCACAAGGCAGAAACCACAGACGATCCCCCGCACCAGGTGGCGGTGAAGGTTTTGCGGCCAGGCGTGGCAGAGGAATTTGTGGCGGATGTTTCGGCCTTCGCCTTTGCGGCGCGGGTTGCCGAACGGTTTTCGCGCGAGGCCCGACGGCTTCGGCCCAAGGCGGTGGTGGAAACGCTGGCGACGTCGGTGGCGTTGGAACTTGATCTGCGCATGGAGGCCGCGGCAGCCTCCGAACTGGCCGATCGCACGCGCAATGATCTCAATTTCCGCGTCCCCACGGTCGACTGGAATCGCACGCAGGAACGCGTGCTGACGACCGAATGGATCGAGGGCACGCCGATCCGTAACAACGCCGCGCTGCAAGCCGCAGGACACGACCCGAAGAAACTGGCGCTCACCGTCATTCGCAGTTTCCTCACGCAGTCGCTGCGCGACGGCTTCTTCCATGCGGACATGCATCCGGGAAACCTGTTCGTCGATCCCGAAGGTCGGCTGGTGGCGGTCGATTTCGGGATCATGGGGCGGCTTGATCCTCCCATGCGGCGGTTCATGGCGGAAACGCTGGCAGGATTTCTGGCGCGCGATTACCGCCGCATCGCCAAGGTGCATTACGAGTATGGCTTCGTGCCCGCGCACCACCCGATCGATACGTTCGCGCAAGCCCTGCGCGCGGTGGGAGAGCCCATCTTCGGACGGGTGGCGCGCGATGTTTCGATGGCGCGGCTGCTGCAGCAATTGTTCGACACGACGCGCCGCTTCGACATGCAACTCCAGCCGCAGCTTGTGCTGCTGCAGAAGACGATGATGGTCGTGGAAGGTGTGGCGCGCGGTCTGGATCCAGAATTCGACATCTGGGAGGCGTCGCGGCCAGTGATGGAAAGCTGGATGATCGATCACATGGGGCCGGAGGCACGCATTCGCGAGGCAGCCGAAGGTTTCAGCGCAATCGGAAAATTAGCGCAAAACCTGCCTCAGCTACTGCGCAATGCAGAGGCCGTTTCCGATATGCTGGCCGAAGGCGGATTGCGTCTGCATCCCGACACGACGCGCGCCATTGCCGACGCACAGATGCAACGCACGCGCAATGTGCGGATCGCGATCTGGATTGCGGCTGGTGCGCTGGGCGTGATCGCCGTCGCCCCGTTTCTCTAGCTCAGACAATTTTCATCAGGCCTGCGTCGCAAGATTGCGAGCCCTTGTCGCTCACCACATAGACCCTGAGATGCACCGTGTGATTTTCCAGGCCCTGAGTATCGGGAATACGGAACCGTACAGCACCTTTGAGGACTTCCTCGTTGGTGGCCATCAGCTTTTGATAGCCGGTCTCGGTTTCGCCGGAGACCGGCGCGAGCGTCAATACCACGCGCACATCAGCACCTGGTCCTGCCATCAGTGCATTGCAGGCAATCGCGATGGGCTCGCCGGGTTTGACGGAGGTGATCTGTCCGGCGCCGGTCTCGCTGGTAATGCCGGGCATGTTCATGCGCGTCTGGGTTTCGAAGCCCGATGCCCAAGCAGGGGCCGACAGAACCAGTGCGCTTGCCAATATGCCAAGGCCACGCATGGATAACCTCAAAACTCCCCCCAGCGATCGCAGTCTACTCCTGTGTTGAGGACTTCCCAATAGGGTCGCCGGCGGCAGCCCGGAGCTTGGTCGGCCGCCGGCAAGTTTGTGGGTACGGCGAAGACTATGCCGATACTGAAAGCCACTGAACCTCATGATCACTGCACCTTTTGTCCGTCTCCCACGATCAAAGTCGGCATGGTTTTGCAGTCGGCATATGATTTCGTGCTGCGGCTCTATCAAAGTTGAGAGAGCCGTAAATAACAGAACTGAAGCTTGCAAAACTTTCTGACTGCTCATTGGCCAAAATCACAATCAGCGTCGGCGCCGAGCTGCACCGGAAACTCCGCGCCTACGCTCAAGTCTATCGCGAGACCTATGGAGAAACTGAAGAGGTCGGCGAGTTGATCCCTTATGTGTTGGAGGCGTTTCTTTCTTCTGATCGCGGCGGCGGGTTCGGGAAATCGCGCAGGGATGTTCCGGAAGACTAATAATGACGGTCAATGGGACGTTCACACCGGCGGAGAATGGCGGCTGGGTGGGGCAATCCGGACGCTCATGCTTGATTTGTAGATGCGATTTGTTCCAAACGACAATCGCAGGGATGATCGCGTACCGATTTTCCTCATATGCGGCACTTGGTCAGCCGGGTCGAAGTGAGCGACCGGGAAATCAGGATTAGCGGTCCCCACGCCAGCCTTGCGGATGGCGTACTGGACTCCGGCAGCGGCGCTGCCGGAGTGCCCAGTTTTGTACAGGGTTGGTGGACCAACCAGAGCCAAACTGGGCACTGGGAAATCAGCGTTTTTTTGCCAGAAAATAGGGGTGGCGCTACATCATCGGGGGGCTCAATGCCACGAGGGCTCGGGACGAGTTCCAAGCTCCGAGAAACATCCCCTTGCTAGAAAGCATCGCCATTTCCGGACCAGCCGGGTGGCTCGCATCAAGTGAAACTATGAGGGTGACACCGTTATCGAGCTGTATTTCGAGGCTGGTACTGGTTTCGGTTGTCGAGATTACTGCTGCACCGACCAGTCTGGTCAACGCGCCGTCGTAGGCCGCTTTCTCGGCCGGTGACGAATTTTCCCCGCGTTCGAATAGTGTGGGCTTAGCCAAAGCAGCGAAAATGAATTCCTCGAACTGGAAGTTGTAATAGTCCTCCACAAACTCGACAGCTTTCAGTTTCTTGCCGCGAACCAAATCGAGCATTTGTTGCTTGGGCGTCATATGGTGACCTTTGAAAGTTCGAGGCCACCTTCAGAGAGAATTCTGCGAGCCGCCATTTTGCCAGCCTCAGTTAGCAGAATCTCGATGTCTGAGTGATCTGCGAGGAGAGTCCAAATGTTCTTACTATCGGACCAAGCTAGATATGACTCTAAACTTTGCACGATAAACCGCGACTGACTTTCATCCAGCGGCACCAATTCAAGTGTGGCTTTGTCCCTTGAGCGCGCGAGCCTAATAAGCCCGGCGCTTTGGAGTCCTTGCAAAGCATCGCGCATGGCCGTCACCTCGGCGCGACGGCCACGGCCAGAAATTACGGTGTTCATAAGGGCCGAAAGGTGATCCTCTCCAGCTTCTTCCAATGCGGCGAGAATTAGGCGTTGCAGCTTAGACGGGTCAGCTATCTCATTCATTTAAATGCTCGAAACCCTTGTCACTTACGCCCTGACTATTACGCTTCTTCTTCCCACGAAATAAATCCCACGGTCCAATCATTGGCGCGTAACACTCGCAGGGCGTGACGTCGCCCGACGCACGACGATTTGCTCTCCTTCTTGGAGATATCTAAATTCGTCGTTGAATTCGCTGTGAATCAGCCATCGGTCAATAAGACGCCCGTCCACATGTCGCTCGGATACGAGCACTCGTCCTTCTTTCAGAGCAGTCACTAGATCGAGGTAGTTCAGTTCGACGTAGTGGCCGCGAGCATCTGCGAACATGAGATTATCGTGCGTGTGCCATGGCGTACCCAGAAACCCGATGAGACAATCATCATCTTTTCCGGCGTTCCGAAAGCACAGGACTGCGCCATCGCCAACGTCAACCTCTACGCATTGTTGAGCGGCGATGCGGGAGGGCAGGCCAATTTCTTGGCATAGCTCGTGAATTAGGTCCAGTTCATAGCGCATGCGAATGAATGATCCCAGTCTCGGTGCACAAAGGGGGACTGAATCCTTTGTCAGGGGAGTTTTATTCACATTTTTATCCGGGAATCTGCACCTACCGAAACTGGTAGGGGGCATTATCGCAAACAGTGAGGGTCCGTCTCTGCTATGCTGCGGGCGCTACTCTGCGGGATGTCTATGCCGCTTCCAGACGACCGAAATATCCTGAAGCTTGGCCCGCCCCAGTATCCCGGCCAGGTCGAGATTACCCCGGCGATGGTCGAGAGCGTGCGCCAACGCATCAAGGACGCTGGCGGCACCCTCACCGTCTGGGCCGTCCTGAACGAAGATGTCTATGAAACGCAGTTCGGCGACGGCTTCTACCTGCATGCGCACGGCCTCGCGCTGAACAGCGCGGACGCGGAACGGCTCGCCGCGCTCGGCGGCGACGACAAGAAATTGGAAAAGTGGCATGTCCGTAGCTATCGGCTCGGGCTCGAAAACGACCAGCCGGTCTTTACGGAGGAATGGCACCCGGAGGAAGAATTCACGATCAGCCAGTTTGTGGTCATCCTCTGCGAAATCCCGCCCGGCGGGACCGCCTCGAAGCTGCATACCGGATCGGGCTGGCGTAAGGATGGCCCGTTGCTAGCGCTTCCCTAGAATGAAACACGGCGCGGCTGTTTCAAGCGCGGATATCGCGCTCGTTACGCGCGCGAAACCTATATCCAGCCTTGCGTGTACTTCGAGTAGAGACACTCGTCGAGGAATTTGAGCATGGTCTTTGGGCGACCCGCGAGCTGCGAAAGAGAGTCGGCAAGGCTCGCAGCAACTGGCAAACCGGCGCGTTTATCGCCCTTCGCAAACTGCGCTTCTAATGAGGCAACGGCCTCCTGCGTATAACCCATGTATGTGATGTATTTTTCCGGGGACTGCTTGGAGGTGAGCCAGTTGCACCCGCATCCCTTTGCTATGTCCCCATCCCAGATCGGGAAGAACGCGGGTGCGAGTGTATGGAGAGCCTTGGCTACGCCAACGGGCGTTGTCTTTCTCTGCTTTGAATAGGCAAGCGCTTTCAACGCTTCGACGAACAGGGACCCGATGATCGCAGCGTCTTTTTCGGCACGGAACGTTTCGATCTTTCTTTCGCGTAAAGGTACAAGAACTTTCTGATTCCGTCTCAGAAACTGCTCAAGGTCCGCAAAGTCAAAACTGCCATAGCGATAAGCGGCTTGGTTCCATGTAAGCAATATGACACCGAGTCCGTCGGCGACAGTGGCAGGATTTCCCCAGCCCGCTTCAACCAATTGGATGGCAATCCTGTACATGGCATCGCGTGGTTCGTTCTTCCAATACGCCGCACAACCTTTCTTCAGTTCGTCGAGTGTTAATTGTTTCATGGCGGTCCGGGCAGCAGAGCGATCAGGCGCGAGGACACAACCTGCGCAGCATCGGCGATGTCCCAGCTATATCCGGGAGCAAGCAACGGGCCGATGTCGGCGGTAAACCGGGGATCATCAAGCTTTGCGGCCAGATTCTGCTCGAAGAGTTCGCGTGTGATGTGATGACCGCCTTGGTCCATGTATTCGGAAAACGCAGCGATGATGCGGGCAGGGTCAACCGCAGGATTTTTCAGGGCGATGGCAAGGTCTAACAGGTCGCGACCTTTCCTGCGCTGATAGAGGGCGCGCAATTTCGTGGCCAGAAGTTCGTCAAGCTCGTAGCTCGTGATCTGACATGCGCCCTCGAACCAGCGTGATGAAACCGCGAAGGGAACGCTGGTGAATCCATGGACAGCAAAATGTTCGCGCGTATTGATCTCGACTTTCAGGCGCAGCCCGATCGGCGGCGTATCTTCGGAGTCAAAGCGATAGACGAAGGTGACGCGGCCTTCGGTCTGTTTCCAGCGCGGCACGCCTAGCCAGGGATCGAGAACGGCGCGCAGGGCTTGCATCATCGGGCCTGCGGCCCCGGCCTTGATCTGAACGAGATCGATATCCTCGGAATAGCGGGCGGCGGGTTTGAGATGAAGCTTGTACAAGGCTGTGCCGCCACGGAACGCAAGCGCCTCTTTCAGATGCGGATCGGAGAAAATGGCGACGAGCGCCCGGCAGATGACGAGGTCCTGTTCGACCTGAATATCCTGCACCCATGGCGCATGTGCGCGCCATTCCGTGATGTAGTCGCGCGGAATCATGTTTCCGCCTCCACGTCCGCATTGACGTAGAGATTCCAGTCGTCGTCACGCCGGGAAGCCGCGCGCGGCGCGGTCGGTGAAAGCACCGCCGCCAGTCTTGCGTGCTCTTGCACATAGACTTTGAGCGCAGAGGCTTTTTTGCCAGCGTCGATATGCTCAAGCAGGAAGCCAAGCCGCTGCGCCCACGGAAGCGGAGCGGTAGCGGCAGCAGCCGCGAGTTTTCGCGGATCGATTTTCTCGACAAGCTCGACAAGGATCGTCGCTACCTGATCCAGCCCGCCCGCGTGATGCTGGTAGCCGACAAGATCAATTGCCGTGGCTTCGGGCGTTGAGACAAGGATCGTGCCGCGCGGCGTATTGAAGCTCTGGACCGGAACGTCGGTGATGCGCTTGCGGGCCATGAACGCAACACTCACCTTGCCGCACTGGATCGGCCTGCGGTTCTTGGCAAGGAAGACCTGAAATTCCTGCGGGCGGTGATGCGCCGCGCCGTGATATTGGGCAGCCGAAAGGAGACCGGCGTAATAGGTCTGGCCAAGGCTCTTCATCAGGGCCGGGATGAACTGGTCGGCGGGCAGGCAGCCTAGGCTGTGGTATTCCGGCGGGACGATGACGTAGAATCCCCGCGCCGGGCTTGCGATGCCTCCCTGCTTGGCCATGCGATTGAGGGCAAGCTTGGCGGCGGCAGGCGACACGCCCAGCGCGGCCTGAGCGTCCCGCGAGGCAAAGAAATAGCGCCCCCCGGCGGCGAGGCCGGAGACGAAGTTCCGAATATTTGGCTGTAACAGAGTATTTTCCACATGCGTAAAGTATCATTTATCGATACTTTGTGCAAGTGATTTATACGGTCGAAATCCTGCCGGTCCCGTCCTCGCTTGATAGTTTCATGTTGGAAAATCCGCCTCTGGTATCGCTTCCCGAGGGTCCCAGAACAAAAGGGGCGCGGCTGCTTTCGCAGCCGCGCCCTGATTCGGGCAGGAGTTACCCGCTATTCGTTACCGTCACCATCATCGGCATGATGATGATCGTCACCACCACCACCATCATCACTATCATCATCATCGCCGCCATCGTCGTCATCGGTGACGACGACGATGTCGTCGGCTGGCGCGTCCGCATCGATGGCGGGAATGCGCCTAATCCGGGGGCATTGTTGGTTTGGGGTTCGGAGCGGCCGTAGCGCCTCCCGATTTCAGCGTCAGTACCCTGTGGTAATTGCTTCCACTCGATCGAAAAGCTGGGCGCGTAGGTCGTTTGGGCGGATCAGAAATTGCAGCACGCCGTCACCCTGCGGCCAGCCGAAAGCGTTTGAGCTGCTTAGTTCCAGGACCGGATTTGAACCGGCACGGGAAAGCTCCCCAGCAGCTTGTGCAACGTCCCTTAGGTGTTTAGCGGTCCCGGGATAGGAAATAGAAGCGGGTGCACATGGCGATGGCCGCCGCCAGGAGCGCGAATGCCAAGCCTATCCAGATGCCCAAGCCCTTCATCCCCAACGTGACGCCCAGCACAAAACAGAGTGGAAAGCCGATGACCCAGTAGCAGGCCCCGGCGATCCACATCGGCGCACGCGCGTCCTTGAGGCCACGCAAGCAAAGCGCGCCTACCACCTGAAGGCCGTCGAAAATCTGAAACGCGGCCGCCAAATAAAGGAACTCACCACCAGCGCGATCACGTGGGCGTTGGCCACCGTAGGCGGAAGTAAAGTTCCGCGATGGCGCGCGGGAACAACCCGATCACCATGGCGCAGATCGCCATGAAACCGACACCCACAATCATTGCAGTATAACCCGCGCGTCGCACCCCTATACGGTCGCCCGCGCCTGCCGCGAGGCCCACACGCACGGTTGCCGCCATCGCGATGCCCAGCGGCACCATGAAGGTGATCGACGGCACGTTGAGTGCGATCTGGTGGGCGGCGACATATGCGGTACCGAAGGTACCCATGACGAGCATCGCTGCGTTGAACATCATCGCTTCGAAAATCATCGTCAGCCCGATGGGAATGCCGAGCCGAAACAGCTCCTCAAACTTCGCCCGATCCGGCCGGTGAAAGCGCCGGAATATCCGGTATTGCCGCAGCGTCGGCGTCAGACAGATAACGACAATCATAGCAAGACAGCTGAACGCGAATGAACACGCGCTCGCGATGCCAGCTCCCAGGATGCCCAGACGCGGCGCACCGAAATGGCCGAAGATCAGCGCGTAGTCGCCGAACACGTTGAAGAAGACCGCAATCCCATCACGATCAACGAGGCGTTCGGCCGGTTCAGCGCTGTCGAGATAATTGCGCAGCACCTGAAAGCCAAGCGAAAAGGGCAGGCCGATGCAGAGCGGTGTCAAAAAAGGCTGGCAGCTCTCGCAAGCTCAGGCTTCTGACCGAAAAACAGCATCAGCGGCTGTGTGAACAAAAGCAATGCGGTCAAGCGGCAACGCACAGGACCATCACCGACCACAGCCCCATGCGCGCGACCGCGCGCACATTGGCCCGATCCTTCGGGCGCGCGCCCAGGATATGGGCGATCATTGGCGAGACGGCAGCCGCCGGACCCGAGCCGATCAGCCAGGTGAAGAAGAATGCCGTGTTGCCGAGGCGCCACGCCCGCAAGTGCTGCTTCGCTGTAGCGGCTCAGCATGACGATGTCGGTCGTCATGATCGCCATTTGCGCAAGCTGGGTGATCACTAGCGGGCCCGCGAGCTTCAAAAGCTCGCGCGCTTCGGCGAGCCAAGCATTGAGGCCTGCGCCCTCGACAGCGCTCGCCGGCCTTAGCAACGTCGAATTCGGCAAAACATCTGCCATGACACGGACTTTTCATGTTAGCCCGGCCCGGTTGCGGCTTCCGAACGCGCAGATACAAAAATCCCCTCCGAAGCTTTCTGGGCTCGGGAGGGGTGGACTTGCAGAACGGGCGCAAATTTACGCGGCGTTCTCCTCGCGAGCGAATACGGGCTTAGCCACTGCCGACTGATCGGAAGGTGCAATGCCGCCGACGATGCACGGGCTGATCTGCATTCTAATCTCGCTATGGTCCGCCGGCCCCATGCCTGCAGACGCAAGCGTGGGTACGCTTGGGAATATATGAAGTCAACCCCGACCCACGATCTCTCCGGCGCTGTTGCATGGCGCCCACAGATCGGCGCTAAACTTGGATCGCTAATATTGGAGGAACGCCCATGGACTTCACGATTCCCAAAGAAATCACCGATCTGCTTGCGCGATCGACGATTTCATCGAGCGCGAAATCATGCCGCTGCAGGAGCAAGACGACAACGATCGCTTCTTCGATCATCGCCGCGAATGGGCGCGCACCGATTTCGAACATGGCGGGTTGCCGCGCAAGGATTGGGAAGCGCTGCTGGGCGAGATGCGCCGCCGCGCCGACAAGGCGGGGTTCCTGCGGCTGGCGCTGCCGGAAGAATTCGGCGGCAAGAATATCGGCAATCTCGCCATGGCGATCATCCGCGAGCATCTGGCGGCGAAAGGGCTTGGACTGCACAACGATCTGCAGAACGAAACGTCCGTCGTCGGCAATTTCCCGCAGGTGCTGATGTTCCGCGATTTCGGCACGGAGGAGCAGAAGAAGACCTATCTGCCCGGCATGCTGGCAGGCAAGGTGCGCATCGCGTTTCGGCCTGACCGAACCCAAGCATGGTTCGGACGCGACATGGATGGAGACGCGCGCAGTGAAAGGACGGCAATGGCTGGCGCATCAATGGCGAGAAGATGTGGAACACGGGCGTGCATGTGGCCACGCATGACATGGTGTTCTGCCGCACAGCGGCGCCGACGGCGACGCGCGCGGGCTGACCTGCCTGATCGTGCCGATGGATGCGCGAAGGCGTGAAGATCGAAGAATATATGTGGACCTTCAACATGCCGACCGACCACGCGCGCGTGTCGTTCAAGAATGTGTGGGTGCCGGACGGCGCGGTGTTCGGGCCGGTCGACAACGGCCTGGTGCTGGCGCGCCATTTCGTGCACGAAAACCGCATCCGGCAGGCGGCGAGCGGCGTGGGCGCGGCGCAATACTGCATCAACGAGAGCATCGATTACGCCAACACGCGCAAACCGTTCGGCAAGCCGCTGTCGCGCAACCAGGCGATCCAGTGGCCGCTGGTCGAATTGCAGACCGAAGCGGAGATGGTGCGCTGGCTGATCTATCGCACGGCGTGGGAGATGGACCGCATGACGGGCCGGAAATCCAGCTCTATCTCTCCGACAAGGTCTCGCATGTGCAATTACCGCGGCAATCGGCTGGTCTGCGAGGCGGCGGATTGGGCGATGCAGGTCCATGGCGGCATGGGCTATTCGCGCCACAAGCCGTTCGAGCACATCTATCGCCATCACCGGCGCTATCGCATCACCGAAGGTTCGGAAGAAATCCAGATGCGCAACGTGGCGGGTCACATGTTCGGCTTCATCGGCAAGAACCGGCCCCGCGATGGTGTCCACAAATAGTCCACCTCGGTAAAGTTTGCACCGCATTCGAGAAAAACTTTCGGCAAATTTGCCGAAATATGTCAGTATACGGAATACTTATTTAAATGCGGGGCACATTCGACAAAACTAAAACGCAAATGGGAGTCTAAGCATAGCCAATGCGTTAAAGTGTGCATTACCGCTTCGCGACTTCACTATTGCCGGTCTTCTTAGATGGGTGCGCAATGCCATCCACGATTTTGGCAGGAGCCGCACATGCAAGCACTCGGTCTCGTTTGGGGCGACGTAGACGCCCAGGCCGCCGGCTTCCAGGAAGTTTTCACGGTGATGCGCGAGCCCACGCATTACGACGCCAAGCATCTGTTCGAATTCTGGCGCGATCGCAACGAAGAAGGCGGGTTCGTGATTGGCCAGCATGTGCCGTCGCGGGCGCTGGCCCGCGTGATGAGCCATCTTGTGGTGTATGAGCCACTGGAAAATGGGAAGGATTTCCGGGCCCGTATCGCCGGGACTTCGCTGCTGCGCCGTTTCGGGCGCGATATTTCGGGCAGCAAGCTTTCAGAAATGTTCGAGCCGCTCGCGTTCGAAGCCCAGCGCGACGACATGCAGGTGCTGCTGCGCACGGGACGGCCTTGCGTGCTGGAGGTGAAGGCAACCATGGACGGCTATCCGGTGCTGCATTTCGAGATCTTGGCATTGCCGGTTCTGGCGCCGGATCGGGAGACGCCGTGGATTCTTTCGGGCCTGTTCTATTACGATTGGCCGGCGCGGTTTGGGCGGCCGATGCAGAACCGGCTGGATGCCGAGCGTGAACGCTTTGTCACCGAATTCCTGCCGGCGGTAGCGGCGGCTGGTGGAGCTGGCACGCGTATCCCACACTGAAGCGCCGCGCAGGACTTTGCCCTTCGTCCAGCTTAACATAGGACAGAATCGCAATCCTCGGGTGACATGGCCGTGCTCAATATCGCCCATCGCGGCGGAGCCGCGCTCCGACCGGAAAATTCGCTTGGGGCGTTTCGCAACGCCGTCGCGCTCGGCGCCGACGGCGCGGAGTTGGACGTTCAACTCAGCCGCGATGGCGAAGTGATCGTTTTTCATGATTACCGGTTGAAGACTGAAATCTGCCGCGGGTCGGACGGCAGCTGGCTGACCAAACCCACGCCGCGCATCAAGGATCTGACATTTGCGGAGTTGCGCACGTTCGACATCGGTCGCGCCGACCCTGGCACGCAGTATGCGCGCAGTCACCCCGATCTGCTGGCGATGGACGGTGAACGCATTCCGGCCCTGGCGGAGGTGATCGCGGTCGCAAAGACGGCGGCCAAGCCGTTCACGCTTTTCGTCGAGCTGAAAACATCCTTCTCGGAGCGCACAGTATCGGCCGCGCCTGAAGCTTTGGCGCAAGCCGCCGTCGCGGTTTTGAAGGCCCATGATTATCTGCAGCACACCATCTTCGTCGGCTTTGACTGGCCGGGATTGCTGAAGGTGAAGGCGGTCGCGCCCAAGGCAGAATGCTGGTTCACGACTTTGGATCAAAGCTGGTTCGGCGAAGGCCCGCCATCGCCCCAGAGCGATCCACCGGCGGAACCTGCACTGGCGGCGTTGCGCTTTTGGGCCAAGAACGGCACTTCGCCGTGGGCCGCGGGATATGATGCTGTAAAATATGGCGGCTCGATCTTGCGCGCCATCAAGGCTGCGGGTGGCGATGGATGGTTTCCCACCTACGCCGATGCGACCGAAGACGCGATTGCGCAGGCGGCCAAGCTCGGGCTTAAGGTCGGTGTGTGGACCGCCGATGATGTCAGGGATATGCGCGTGCTTGCGTCGCGAGGATTGGATGCAATTTGCACCGATCGCCCCGATGTCCTGAACGGCATCCTTTCGCAGACGTGAAGAACGAACCCGTTTCATACTGATATCAGATACAAGTGCAACAGGAGACACGACATGGACGCGCGCGAGATCGCCTACGACATCGACGGCAAGACGTTCACCGGCTATCTGGCGGACGGATCAAAGGGCAAGAAGGTCCCGGGCATTCTCGTCGCCTATGAGGCGGGTGGTATGACGGAGCATCCCAAGGCGCGCGCACGGATGCTGGCGGAAGCAGGCTATGTCGCGTTTGCGATGGATACGTTCGGTGAGGCCATTCGCGATATGGCCCACGCGATGAGCCACGTGGCGTCGCTGTCGGCGGATCTCGCAACGTTGAGGAAACGCGCAAATGTGGCCCTCGACCTTTTGAAGGCCCAACCGAATGTCGACGCCAAGCGCATGGGTGCAATCGGATTCTGCTTTGGCGGCACGACGGTTCTGGAACTGGCGCGCAGCGGCGCCGATATCGGTTGCGTTGTTGGCTTCCATTCGGGGCTTGCCACCATTGCGCCTCAGGATGCGAAAAACATCAAGGCGAAGGTGCTCGTGCTGATCGGCGCAAAAGATCCGATCATTCCAGCGGAACAGCGCGAGGCGTTCATCAGGGAGATGAGCGCGGGCGGCGCGGACTGGCAGATGGTGGTCTACGGCCTTGCGGGCCACAGCTTCACCAATCCTGACGTCGATGCGCTGGGCATTGCAGGCTTCGCGTATGATCCGCCTACGGATAAGCGCGCCTGGGCAGCGATGCACGCCCTATTCGAGGAGGTGCTGGGGCCGGTTTAGGACCCCAGCGCCGGGGTGGCCTATGCCAGGCCTTCTGCTTTGAGAGTTGCTTGCACCTTGGGACGCGCGGCGATCCGGCCGAACAAGGCGGTGAGCTTCGGCAGGGCGGATACGTCAACCTGCATGAAGCGGGCCCAGTTTAGCATCACGAACAGATAGGCGTCGGCCACGCTGAACTGGTTGCCCATTAGATATTCGGCCTTGAGTTGGCTTTCGACATATTCGAAACGTTTGACGATCTTCTCCTTGGTCGTTTTCTGTGCGTCGGGCGAAAGCTGACCGCCGAACAGCGGGGCGAAAGTCTTGTGCAGTTCGGAATTGATGAAGGCGAGCCACTCGATCGCGTGATAGCGCGCAGGCGTGCCTTCCTTCGCCAGCAGATGGGCCTCAGGCTTCTGGTCTGCGAGATATTGCACGATTGCAGGGCCCTCGGTGAGCACGTCGCCGCTGTCGAGTTTCAGCGCGGGCACATAGCCTTTGGGATTGATCGTATAAAAATCTTCGCCGTCGGCGGTCTTGTGCGTTTTGAGGTCGACGCGTACGAGATCGAGCGCGATACCGGCTTCCTCGGCCACGATATGGGGGGACATCGAGCACGCACCGGGCGTGTAATAGAGCTTCATGGGGTTCCTCCAGTTTGGTGGCCTAACTTAGCGACATGATCCCGGCAGTCCAATGACACAGCCCTTCTTTTTTCTTCCGGGCTGCCATAAGTGGGCGGAATTTTGTTTCCGCTGCCGGGTGAGCAAACGCGGTGCTACATGAACGGATCAAACGTAGAATTGGAAATCGCAATCAAATCGCGGTCCGCATCGGTGCACGCGGGGGTGGTTCCACCTGCTTGTGAAAAACAGGACCAAAAGGATGGCAGCGATTGCCTGCACTTAGCGCCAGCGTTCGTCACGGCGCAAATGGCTGAGACGGCGGCCCCAGTCTTTTTGTCCGGTTGGCTTTTTGTTGAGGCGGATGAAGCTCCCGCACTTTCGATCAGAACAAGTCATGCTGCGCGTTTGGCTCCTTCGGCGGCGGGCGTTTGGCGCGCGCAGCGGCTTGCATATCCCAATCGCCTTCATAAGGCTTGAGGATCGCTTTCAATTCGTCAACGGTGGCGGGCTCTTCACCGAGCCATTTGGACCAGTCTTCGGCCGCGAGCACGGCGGGCATTCTGTCGGTGATGGTGCCGATCAGCTGGTTGGCCGGTGTCGTGACCATAGCGAAGGATTCAAGGGGCGCGCTCGGCAGTTTGGTCCAGCGTTCCCAGATCACGGCGATGGCAAGGGGGCCGCCGTCGCGCGAGGTGATGACGTGTTGCTCGGTCTTTGTAGGTGTGATCTCCTTGCCTTCGTTGAAGCTGCGCACGATGACAAGGCCGCGGCGGTTGAAGAAAGCGTCGCGATAGGTAGGCTTTTTATCGATGGTTTCGGCGCGAGCGTGGATGAACTGCGTACCGATACCGCCGTCATAGGCGTTGGCGGGTACGAATCCCCAGCGCATCCGCGCGGTTTGACGTTTGCCCTGCGCATCAAGGCGAATGACGCTGGCCACGCGCATCGGCGTCACGGTTTCGGTGGGGCCGAGGCTGACGCTGCGGACAAGCTCGGCCAGTTCGACCATTGCCTCCCACGCCATCATCTGGACGAACTTGCCGCACATGTGCCAGGCCCGAAGCTTGGGAGAAAACTGCTTCTGCCCTCAAGCGGACATTTTTACAAACCCTCAAACAGCGCGGTCGAAAGATAGCGTTCCGCGAAAGACGGGATGATCGCGACGATCGTCTTGCCTGCCATTTCCGGGCCGCGCGCCGACCTCCAGCGCCGCGGCGATGGCCGCGCCCGACGAAATGCCCACCGGAATGCCTTCGAGGCGCGCCGCTTTGCGCGCGGTTTCGAAGCGCGGTTTCGTTGGAGATGGTGATGACTTCGTCGATCACCTTGCGGTCGAGGATGGCGGGCACGAAGCCCGCGCCGATGCCCTGGATCTTGTGCGGGCCGGGCTGGCCGCCGGAGAGCACCGGGCGAATCTTCGGGCTCCAGCGCGATCATTCTGCACGGAGGGCTTTGCGCGCCTTCAGCACCTGGCCGACGCCGGTGATGGTGCCGCCGGTGCCGACGCCGGAGATCACGACGTCGACCTTGCCGTCCGTGTCGTTCCAGATTTCCTCGGCGGTGGTGCGGCGGTGGATGTCGGGATTGGCGGGGTTTTCGAATTGCTGCGGCATCACCGCGCCGGGCGTGGCGGCGACGATCTCCTGGGCGCGGGCGATGGCGCCTTTCATGCCCTTGGCCGCTTCGGTGAGCTCGAGTTCGGCGCCCAGGATCACCAGCATCTTGCGCCGTTCGAGCGACATGGATTCCGGCATCACCAGGATCAGCTTGTAGCCCTTGGCGGCGGCGACGAAGGCCAGCGCGATGCCGGTGTTGCCGCTGGTCGGCTCGACCAGTGTGGTCTTGCCGGGCGTGATGATGCCTTGTTTCTCCATGCGCCTCGATCATCGAGACGCCGATGCGGTCCTTGACGCTGGAGATCGGATTGAAGAATTCCAGCTTGAGCAGGATGTCGGCCTTCGACGCCGGCTTCCTTGGGCAAGCGCGCCATGCGCACCAGCGGCGTGTCGCCGATGGTTTCGGTGATCGAGTTGTAGATGCGGCCGCGGCCGGGTCGTGCTGGGCTTGGACCTTCGGAAGCGGTTGTGCAGACATTCTGTCCTCCATCAAATCGTGAAATCGGCGCTGAGCGCCCGCCGCAATCGACGCCGGCGGTGCGGGCACGCTGGCAAAGATCTTCGATGGAGATGGCATCCAGCCGCGCCATCACTTCGTCCTGCAACGCTGGATGAGGGGCGCCACGATGCGCGGGCCCAGATCGGAGCGGCGGTTCGGGCTTTCGCTCTTCGCCGTCCTCGACGCTTTCGGCCACGCGCACCACATCGCCCACCGAGATGCGGCGGCGTTCGCGCGCCAGCCGATAGCCGCCGCGCGGGCCGCGCACGCCTTTGAGGATGCCGGCGCGCACCAGTTGCTGCATCACCTGTTCCAGATAGCGCTGCGGCACGCCCTGGCGCGCGGTGATTTCCTTGGCCTGCACCGGCTCGGGCCGCGCGTTGAAGGCGATGTCGATCACCGCTTCCAGCGCCAGCAGGGTTTTGCGGGAGAGTTTCAGCATGTCAGGCAGTCTTTGCATGTCATGCCGGTCGAGCCGAAGCCGCCGGCGCCGCGCGCGGTCTGCGGCAATTCGGCGATCTCGACAAGTTCGGCCTGTTCGTGGCGGGCGATCACCATCTGGGCGATCTTGTTGCCGCGCGTGATGCGGAAAGGACTTGTCGCCGTGATTGATCAGGATCGCCTTGATCTCGCCGCGATAGTCGCTGTCGATGGTGCCGGGCGCATTGAGCACAGTGACGCCGTGGTTGAGCGCCAGGCCCGAACGCGGCCGCACCTGCGCCTCGTAGCCAATGGGCAATTCGATGGCGATGCCGCAGGGGATGGCGGCGCGCGCACCGGGCATCAGTTCGAATTCGATTTCGTTGGCGGCGAGCAGATCGAGGCCCGCGGAGCCTTCAGTGGCATAAGCGGGAAGGGGCAGATCGTGCGCATGCGGCAGGCGTTGAATTTCTATTCGCATATCAGCCCCACTTTTTTCTTTCCCAGCAAGCGGGGAAGAGGAAAGGCGCAAAGGGGCAATGTGGCTCTCGCAAACCCTTGCCCTCCGTCTGGTTGTGTGGGCAACGTCCCCTGCAAGGAGGAGAAGATGCAAATCGACCTTGCGAAAAGTAGGTACTCATGCCGCTTTGCCTTTCAACGTTTCTGCGATGCGCGCGGCCAGCCTGGCGCCCACTTCGGCTTTGTCCAGTCCGGCCAATCTTCGGTTTCGTGCGCGGTGATGAGGTGAACGTGGTTGCGGTCGCCGCCCATGATGCCGGTGTGCGGAGAGACATCGTTGGCGATGATCCAGTCGCGCCCTTGCTGCGCGCGCTTGGCCTGCGCATGGGCCACGACGTTTTCGGTTTCGGCGGCAAAGCCGATGACCAGGCGGGGGCGCTTGCGCGCCTTTGCGCGATGCGTGGCCAGGATGTCGGGATTGGGCGCCAGCTTGACGGCGGCGGCGTGCCGTCCTCGCGTTTTCTTGATCTTGCTGTTGGCGGCGATTTCGGGCCGCCAATCGGCCACGGCCGCCGTCATACCGCGACGTCGGCGGGCAGGGCGCATTCGCACGCCGCCAGCATTTCGCGCGCGGTTTCGACTCTCAGCAGCTTCACTTGGCGACGGCGCGCGCGATTTCGACGGGACCGGAGACCAGCGTCGTGTCGGCGCCTGCCCGCGCCAGCGCATCGGCGATGGCATAGCCCTGCTTGCCGGACGAACGGTTGGCGAGGAAGCGCACCGGATCCAGCGGCTCGTGCGTGGGCCGGCGGTCACCAGCGCCTTGAAGCCGGAAAGAGCGCCTTTGGGTTTTGCGCCAAGTGCGCGTTCGATCGCATCGGCAATCTCCAGCGGCTCGGCCATGCGGCCGGGCCCGAATTCGCCGCACGCCATTTCGCCGTCGTTCGGGGCCGACGAAGAGCACGCCGTCGTCTCGCAGCGTCTTGAGATTGCGCTGGGTCGCGGGGTGGTTCCACATCCGCACATTCATGGCCGGCGCCATCAGCACGGGCTTGTCGGTGGCGAGCAGCGCGGTCGAGGCCAGATCGTTGGCCTGGCCGTTCGCAAGCTTGGCCATCAGGTCGGCGGTGGCGGGCGCCACCACGACCAGATCCGCCGAACGCGAGAGCTGGATATGGCCCATCTCGGCTTCGTCGGTGAGGCTGAAGAGGTCCTGAAAGACCTTTTCGCCGGTCAGCGCCGACACCGACAGCGGCGTGACGAATTCGGCGCCGGCTTTGGTCAGGATGGCGCGTACGCAATCGCCGCGCTCGCGCAGGCGGCGGATCAGCTCAAGGGACTTGTAGGCGGCGATGCCGCCGCCGATGATGAGCAGGACGCTATTGCCGCGCATAGGCGCACCCCTTGGCTGGGCGGATATTATCCCGACGCGAAGGGGAAAATATAGGAAAGAACGATGGCGAAGTGTAGTTCGCCGCAGGAGGAATAAGGCTATGAATATACAGGTAAAAGGCGAATTGCCGCCGTTCAAGCCGCTGCCCATGAAACCAGCGTCCGTAGATGTGGCACGCAAAGCATGACGGATCGATCTATATTAGCTCCGGCTATCCCGCTCGGTACGATGCATCGCTCCATCGCCCATTTGTTCGAGGAGCGGGTGGCGCAACATCCCGAACGCAACTTCATCGGCGAGCGCACGCCGCAGGCGGACGGGAGCACGGGGGACTGGCGCTACATCACCTATGGCGAGGCCAATGCGCGCGCCGATGCCAGTGGCGCAGGCGCTGCTCGACCGCGCGCTTGGGGCCGGATACGCCGCTGATGATCTTGTCGGGCAATTCTATCCGGCACGCGGTCATGATGCTGGGCGCGATGAAAGCGCGGGTGCCTGTGGCGCCGGTGTCGGTCGCTTATTCGCTGATGTCGAGCGATCACGGCAAGCTGCGGCACGTTTTCGAAATCGCCAAACCGAAGATGATCTTTGCAGAGCAAGGGCCGTTCTATGCGCGCGCGATGGCGGCGATTGCGCTGGAATGAAACCGAAGTCCTGACCGTGATGCCGATCGCGGATCGCGACGACGACGTCGTATGACGAGATCGTCGCGACCAAGCCGAGCAGGGACGTCGCTGCATCGATGGATAAGATCGGCCACGACACGGTGGCGAAATATCTTTTCACCTCGGGCTCGACGGGAATGCCCAAGGGCGTGATCCAGACGCATGGCATGATGTGCGCGGTGGTCGCGGCGCAAGAGGCGTTGCGCACCGAAGAGCCCGATCCCAACGAAATTCCGCAGAGCCTGGAATGGATGCCGTGGAATCATATCTCCGCCGGCAACATCGGCTTCAACGGCAATCTGAACGCAGGCGGCACGGTTCATCTCGATGCAGGCAAGCCGTTGCCGGGAATGTTCGACGAGACCGATCCGCAATCTGCGCGAGATTTCGCCGCTAGTGTTCGGCTCCGCGCCGATTGCGTTCGGCTGGCTGGCCGATGCGATGGAGCGCGATGCGGAATTGCGCGACAGATTTTTCGCAAAGATGAAGTATGTGGGGTATGGCGGCGCGACGCTTTCTCAGGACATCTACGAACGCTTTCAGGCACTGGCGATTGCGTCCACGGGAATGCGTATTCCGCTGACGACCATGTATGGCGCGACGGAAACGCAGGGCATCACCGTCGTGCATTGGCTGACGGAGCGCGTTGGGCTGGTTGGCCTGCCGCTTCCAGGCATCACGCTGAAGCTTGTTCCGAACGGCAAGAAACTCGAAGTGCGCGTGAAAGGGCCGACGGTGACGCCAGGCTATCTGAACCGCGCCGATCTCACGCAGAGCGCGTTCGACGAGGAGGGCTATTATTGCCTCGGTGACGCCGCGAAATTCGTCGACGAGAACGATCCCGAAAAGGGACTGGTTTTCGACGGGCGCGTGACCGAGGACTTCAAGCTCGATTCCGGCACGTGGGTTTCGGTGGGCACGTTGCGGGCGCAGGCCGTAAGCGCGGCTTCGCCGCTCGTTCAGGATTGCGTGGTGTGCGGGCAGGACAAGCCGTTTGTCGGCTTGCTCGTGTGGCCGAATATTTCGGCGGCGAAGGAGATCGCAGGCGATCCCTCTCTTTCGGGGCCTGCAGCGATTGTAGCTCATCCCAAGGTGCGCGCTTACGTGCAGGAGAAATTCGCCGCGCACAACAAGACCAATCCGGGGTCGTCGTCGCGCGTCAAGCGCGTGATCCTGATGACGGAGCCACCTTCCATCGACGGCAATGAGATGACCGACAAGGGCTATGTCAATCAACGCGCGACGATAGAACGGCGTCATGCGCTGGTGGATGAGCTCTACGCCAATCCACAAGCAGGGGATGTGATCGAGATTGCATGAACGTGCAGTGCAATGAAGACGGCGTGCGCTTGCCGGACAATTTCCGCCTTGCCGTTGTGGTTCTCATATTGGTTTCGCACGAATTCTTCGCGTTGACGTAGCCGCTTGCGATGCCCGCCTCGAGTTTTTACGGCGGCACGATTAATTTGAATCGACAAGTTAGGTGACGTTGAACTGTGGGCTGTCTGAGTTTTCAGGGTCTGCCGCCGCGTCTTCCGCTGTTACAGTCTTCCTCAGTGATGAAGCGGCGCTCGTGGCAAGTGAAGTCGGTGGAATTGAAGGGTTTTATGGGATTGAGCATCGGCAAACCGGGAGGCTGCCCGGACATAATTTTATCGAAAGCGTTAGTATCGGGTTAACCATAGGCTAACCCGTGTTTAATCATATTTCGGTAGGGATATGTGCCGATGTCGAGCGGCTGACCTTCGACAGCAGAGCACTTCCGCGACTCCGTAAAAGGATCCCTATGAACAGTCCGGCGATCCGCAAAGAGCCTTCTGCGGCAAGAAAGTCTGACGCAGGTCAGTGATGCCAAGAACATTGCTTTTGCCCTGTGCAGGCAAGTCCACCCGCTATCCCGGCACGCGGCCGAAATGGATGCTGACTCTGCCGGAAGGCGATCTTGCCCTGAAGCGGGCCGCCGCCAGCCTGCCGTCCACCGCGTATGAACGCGTCATCATCGCCGTGCGCGGCGAACATGAGGCCAACTATCAGGCCACCGCTTTGTTGCGACGCGTGTTCGGTGAAAGCATTGAAGTGCTGGTACTGGATCACGACACGCGTGGTCCGGCTGAAACCGTCGCCGAAATGATCCGGCGTGCAGGCGTGACAGGCGCTTTCGTCGTCAAGGACGCCGATAGCTTTTTCGATCCCGCGCCAATACCGGACGGAAGTTTTGTCGCCTTGAGCGACGTGCGGCAATCTCCTCACATGACCAATGTGGGGGCCAAGAGCTTCGCCGTCATCAACGAAAACAATCTCGTTGTCGAAATGGTAGAGAAAAGCCTGGCGTCCAATTTTGTGAGCGTCGGACTATACGGCTTCGCTGACGCGACATCCTATCTTGATCTTTTCGACCATCTGGCGGCGGAGGCGGGCAGCCATGAGTTCTTCGTATCCCATGTGATAAATCGCGGCATTGCCGGCGGCATGATCGTGTTGCCTCTGGCCGTTTCCGGCCTGATCGACGTCGGTACGCTGGAAGACTGGCGCCGCCATGTGCGACCCAGAGGGACAATTGTCACCGATCTGGACGGCGTGGTGTTCGAGAATCACAGCCGCTACTTCCCGCCCTATTGGACCGATTCGGACAAACCGATCGAGGCGAATGTGGTGGCCCTTCGCCGTTGGCAGGAGAGCGGCGCGCAACTCATCTTCATGACGGCACGTCCGGAGGTGCTTCGCCACAAGACGGAGGAAACACTGCGGTCGCTTGGCCTGGAAGCTCACGCCCTCATCATGGGCTGCCGCCATGGTCGCCGCTTCCTTATCAACGATCACGCTCCCTCAAATCCCCATCCAGCCGCCGTTGCCATCAGCACCGAGCGCAACAGTCCAACCCTGGCTGACTATATGAAGGACTGGCTGTGAGGAGCGCCCTCCGTCAGATCACGGGGGAAGCAGCTGTTTCTGGGCCTGCCGCTATGGCAGCGCGACCGGTGGAATATGTGTTGGCGGGTCATTCCGGCGCGCGCGTCGTATTGCATAGCAACGGCGTGGACAGCTTTGTCCGCAAGACAGCGGGCAGTTTTGCGGCAAGCTCCCGGCTTATAGCACAGGCCAACAAACAGCACGCCCTCTCGATGTTCGCACTGCCCTTCCCGAAAGTACGCGCGCAAAGCATCAACGCCGAAGGCATCGCCAGTTTCGATATGAACTACATTCCCAGCCGCACCGTCGCGGACGCGGTGGCCAAAGGCGAGACATTCGATCCAACTGCCATCGTCAAGGCGGTGGAACGGCTAATGTCGCTGTTCGCGGCCAGTGCTGGCGGATCGCTGCCGCAGACGCTGTTTAAAGCCAAGATCGAGGAAGTCGAGCATCGGGCGGCGGCCTCCATCGAAGATACTGCACTGCTGCGCAATGTTCGCAACTGCAGTCGGTTGCTGATGGTCCGGGATTGGGTGGGCATCCCAGAAACACTCTGCCATGGAGATCTCACGCTGGAAAACATCCTGCTCACGGCGGGCAAAAGCGTAGCATTCATCGACTGCGACGAAAGCTTTGCATCCTCTTTCTGGTTGGATTTCGGAAAATTGTTTCAGGAAATAGACGGACATTGGTGCATTCGAACTCTTTATGGCCCCGATCCGACGTCCACCCGGTTGCTTAATGCCGTTCAAAAGCTCGGACAGCTTGGCGCGCAATTCCGGCATCTGGCTTCCAAATTGGATCGAAGGCTTCCGCCATTTCTTCCACAGCTTTCTGCATTAGGCCTGTACCGGACTATTCCCTATGCGCGCGATGCGGCACTGATCTCATTCGTTTGCCGTCGCATCGAACGTGTATTGGAGACATAGGAGATGCAAAAGCCAGTCGACGCTCTTGTAACCGGCTTCACCAAGTCCCCCGATCTGCTGGCGCAGAGCTTGACGCCTCTGTGCCACCTCAAACAGGAAGGAATTATCCGCCATATCCATTGCGTTACTTGGGATAGTGCCGAAATTGATTCTTTCGTCGCACCCCTGAAAGCGTTCGGTGAGGTCCGGCTTACGCGCGTGCCGCAACCAGAGGTTTCCGGCAATGGCCACAAACGGGGTGTCGTTTATCAGATCGAAAATCTGAAAGCGGCGCTCAAGCTTGTGCCGGATGATGCGCTGATCCTCAAATGGCGGCCGGACTTTGTCGCCCGGCACGAATTCTTGCGGGACAAGATCACGGGTTTCAAGACCTGGAGCGCAGTCCCGGAGAATGTCTGCTTCGGCGTTGCCATGCCGCCACGCCTGTTCCAGAGCAAGATTTGGATTCCCTGGGCCGACTCCAATTCGCCATTCTTCTTCGAGGATGCCGTATTCTTCGGTATGCGTCGGGAAATTGAAAGACTGGTCACGCCTTTGACCCCAGCCGATATTGCCATTTTGGACGATGCGGCATGCTGCTCCTACGTGCATGTCGTACGCTACTCGAAAATGTTTGTCTCGCGGTATCCTCTTATTGAAAACTATCTCAAGCTGTTTCGCTTTTTTCCACCGGACTTCGAACACAGGAAAAAAATTGTTCCCTACATAGTGGACAATGGCTTTGGCTGGCACCTGCTTATCGCTAACGCCTGGATTCTGCACAGCCAATTTCACGTCGATATAGGAGCGCCGGGCGATTTGTCTTTCTATGCCAACGCCGTGAATCTTGATGCTGAATGGTCCCGACCTGAGACCCTTAAGGTGGCATTCCCTTATGACGATCCTACCAAGTGGCGTGCGGGTACCAAAGCCGGGACAGTGTTCCCAAGTGTTAGCCGCGCCTTCGGTCGCCTCATGGATGACGCATGGCAGAGAGCGCTGTTTACAACAGGCGTGACTGATCTGCCCCGTGATACTTTGGTTGGGCTGATAGAGAATGTCGCGCGTTGCCGCGACGGTCGCCTCGCCGGCATCGAAGCCGAATTCTACCGAAATGTCGAGCGCATCTATCGCTCCTATCAGCCCGTGGCGCTTGCGGGATAGAAATACACAAGGCCTGCTCGACGGTACTCATTTCGGCCAGCGCTCATATGCTCTTTGTCAATGGGAACGCACCCTAGATGGCATCCAGGTGGGCAAATATCGTGCACTTACAGACACTCGTCCTGAGGAAATTTGGTACTCTTTAAGGACGAACGCTGTTCAACTCGCAGCTTAAATGCAGCAACTTTGAAACCAGAGAACGAATTAACACCTGTGATCGTCGAAATTGATGGTGGCAAAAATGTCAACTTTTCTGGCCATCACTATATCCCCGGCATCGCCACCAGCCTCTTTCCTATGCAGTAAAGTCAGCGTCATTCCTCTTTATCCTTCCTGAGGGGAGGGGATATAGCTAACTCCCAAGGGCTTTACATTTTTGACCACGCCGGGAAACAGCGGTGGTCATGAATTGAAATGGCGGCATTGGGCTTGGTTTATCTCAAAAGTCGCTATCAAACGTCTTGATCAACTTCATGAGATTCCTGGCGACGCATTCGACAGCGGCAGTTCGCCGAAGCGTTAGGTGCGAATGCCTTCGCCGCATCGCTGCATGGCTCAATCAGAATGGCGCGCCCTAACGCGAGGGCGAACGGTGGCACCCTTCGTCTGTCGCTAGGGCCGTTAGAAGGTTGAAGAGCATCTGCCGTGTCCGCCGGTTCTTGTGCCACTCGACGTCGCGCCCCGTCTGGCCACGAAAGTTTCAAGGTCAGCGACAGCATCAATGGTTCTGAGAGCTTTTAGGAACGAGTGGTCGCGGTGCTCCTCGAAAACCACAGCAACTTTGTTGCGACGGCCGCTGGGTGCCAAATCTATATCCATAGAACCATACACGGCTAACTTTGACGGTAACCCATTGAGCGGACGACGGGAAAAGAATGTTGCGCTACCCCGAACACAAGACCTGCGCGCCATGCGGTGAAAATATTTCCGCTGAAACCATGCACATTCGCGTGGCTCGCGCGACTTATATTGTAGGACGTGTTCTTGCCCTCGAAAAACAGGATGACGCGGGGGAATGGCGGAAACACCGGATATCACTGCGGAACCCGGCAAGGCTGACGGTCGCGAAGCGATGGCAGCGGCTTTGGACGTAAACACGTGGTTCGTGCGGGAAATTCTGCCGCTAGAAGCGTCTTTGCTGAAGTTTCTGCGCCGTGGCTGGCGCAACGAGAACGACATCAGAGACCTTTGCCAAGATGTCTATATTGAAATCTACGAGTTGGCCAAAGCGGAAATCCCAAAATCCGCAAAAGCGTTCACCTTCTCTGTCGCCCGAAACATTCTCGTCAGCCGACTCCGCCACACACAGGTGGTTGCCATCGAGGCGATGGCCGAGCTGGATGATCTCGGCATCGCACTCGACGAACCAGGACCGGAACGAACGGCGATTGGACGGCAGGAACTGCGTCGGTTCCAGGCTGCACTCGATCAGTTGCCCCAGCGATGGCGCGAGGTGATCATCATGCGAAAAATTGAAGGTTTCACGCGTCAGGAGATCGCCGTGCGTCTCGGTATAGCCGAGCGCACAGTATCGTTGCACCTGGCCTCAGGCGTCGTGGCACTCGCGAACCTGTTTCACAGCGACCTTCCTGACAATGGAGGGACGTCGTGAGCGAAGAGAACCCTCAAAGGTCACCAAGTACGAACGTCGAAGAAGTCATGGCGAACGCCGGAAATTGGATCGCGCGCAGGGATCACTCGGAATGGAGTGCACAGGATCAGTCCGAACTGAACGCGTGGCTTGCCAAATCCCCGTCCCACATGATCTCCTTCTTACGCCTCGACGACATCTGGCAACGCGCAAACCGACTGAAAGCACTGAAGCACCCCAAGCGCGGTGGGCTTGCGATGCTTCAACAATGGGTTTTGCGACCGCTCATTGCGCGGATAGCGGCTATCTTTGTGGTTGCGGGCCTCGTTGCAGTTGGCGGCAAGTACTATTTCTCCGCACCGTCTGAAACGACATACGCGACGTCCGCCGGTGGGCACAAGATATTGACGCTCGCCGATGGTTCAAAAATCGAATTGAACACGGATACGATCATTCGTGTAAGCCGGACAGGCCAACAAGAGTTGGTTAGACTGGAAAAGGGCGAAACGTTCTTTCAGATCAAGCATGATCCCGCCCGGTCCTTTGTCGTACTGGCCGGTGAGCACCGCATCACGGACATCGGCACGGAGTTTCTGGTCCGATTTGAACCGAACCGTCTGGAGGTGGCACTCGTCGAAGGCCGCGTCCAGTTTGATACGCCGGATGGACGGACGCAGTCGCCAATTTTGCTGACCTCCGGCGTGGCTCTCGTTGTCGCGAACAATCTCATCACGACGATGAAGAAGGCGCCTTCCGAACTGAGCAGTGAACTCGCCTGGAGGCACGGAATGCTGGTCTTCGACAAGGTGCCGCTCGGGCAGGTCGCGGCGGAGTTCAATCGTTACGGTGGCAAGCAGATTGTCATTGCCGACGTGTCGATAGCGAAAATTACCGTTAGCGCAACGTTCCCAACAAATGGCGTCGAAGGTTTCGTTGAACTCGCCAAGGCGATGTTGGGTTTGCGAGTCAATCAGCATGATCAAGAATTCGACATTTCGCGCTGAAGAATCTGTGGAACGTTGGCGGGAACTCGGAGAAGGATTTCCGCGGATACAAAGGGGGAAAAATGTTTAAGCAGTTGAAACCGGTCTTACTCGCCGGAACCACCTTGGCTCTATTGGGAACCAGTGCAGTTGCGAGAGATTTCGATATTCCTGCAGGAGAGTTGAAGACGGCGCTCGACGCCTACATGAAGCAGTCCGGAGTTGCGCTGATGTACCTACCGGACACAGTCAAGGGCATCAAAACCAAGGGAGTTGAGGGTGATCTGAGCGTCGATGGTGCGCTATCGCGAATTTTGTCCGGCACCGGGTTTAGTGCGAAGAAAGCGTCCACCGGTGCGGTAGGAATTTTCCGCGACGACCAAACAGAGTCCGATATTCCGATTGAGCAGCCTGTCCGTTTGGTGCAAGCCGGAAATAGCAAGGCAGTCGAAACCGTCACCGTCACATCGTCCAAGCTCGGCGGCGCAGACGTGCAATCCATCCCGATAGCGATCACAGCCCTGTCTCAGGAACAGCTAACCGCCACGCAAACGGCTGGTGGTCCGGATTTCGTGAAACAAGTTCCGAACTTGACCTTCTCCAAGACGAACTTCACTGGCTACAACATCCAGATTCGAGGCATCGGCACCCAGGCAATCTCAGTGACGACCGATCCGGCAGTTGCCGTCGCGTTAAACGACATTCCATTTATCCGCAATCATTTCTTTGAGCAGGAATTCTTCGATCTCGGTCAGGCTGAAGTTCTGCGTGGACCACAAGGCACACTTATACGGCCGCAACGCGACGGCTGGCGTCGTCAATCTAATCACCGCCAAACCTACGGACCAGTTCGAAGCGATGGCCTCAGGTGAAATGGGTAATTACCACCAGCGCCGTTTGAAGGAATGATCAATCTCCCGATTGTCGACGATCGCGTCGATCTGCGCATCGCTGGAGAATGGACAAAACGACAGGGCTATTCCTTTAACGAACTCACAGACCAGCGCATCGACGGCCGCGATCTATGGTCGGGGCGCGTAACTCTGGCTTTCAATCCAATAGAGCAGCTGAAGACGACGCTCGTCTGGGAACACTTCTCCGAAGATGATGATCGGATGCGGACCAGCAAGCAACTTTGCAAGACCGATGTTCCTCCCACGTCAGTCAACGGTGCGCCTGTTAGTCCCGGCAGATTGAGTGCAGCATGGTGGTGGTGGCGTGTTGGATCTGAGCGCCGATTATCTCAGCCAGGGCTGCAAATTGACCTCACTGTATTCACCCGACGCATTTGAAGTCCCCTATGGGTTTCTCACTGCCCTATGCGGTCGCTCTAGGTGCGACGGGCGGAGCGAACGTCACTCTGAACCCCTACGCAAGCACCACTCAGTCGAAAAATTTGCGCGTGATCCAGTCCGCGTTAAATCCACGATACCAGGCAAAGAACGATACGCTCGAATTCAATGCCGACTACGCAGTCATTCCGATCACTGACGTTCACATCGCAGAGTGGATACAACCAGGATTTTCTGTCCTCTACAGAAGATTACAACCGATTCGACACGTCGCCGGGCATATTTGTCGGCGAACCTGGCGGAGGTCCAGGAACCGCAAAGAACAACTATTACTTCCAGCCAGATCCGGCCGCCGGAACGGGGAGTATCCCTTCTGACGCGGTACATTCTGCGACCCACAACTGGGTTGTAGCGATCGCCTTGTGGCGCAGGATCTCTCCAACGAGCACGCGTGGCAATTCAGCCAAGAATTCAGAACTCGCTTCAAGTTTCGGTGGGCCGTTCAATTTCAGTGTGGGCGGCAACTATCTGCACTACGAAACGGAAGAAAACTACTATGTCTTCATCAATGCGCTTACGGATTTCGCCCAGGCTGAAGATCAGGATGGGAACCAGAGCACTCTCAACAACAGCGACTGCCTGCAAAGTCAGCCCAATGGCGGATTCCAGCTTCACAATCCCATAACGGGCGGCGGCGAGCCCCTACAAAGTTGCGACTATGTCGACACCAATCCCATCACCAGCCTCAACAACAAAGGACACAATTACTTTCTGAGCCAAAACCCATATACGTTGAATTCCTACGCGGCATTTGGTGAGGCCTACTACAACCTCACCAGCGACCTGAAGCTCACGGGCGGGTTGCGCTGGACGGAAGATCAAAAGCACTTCATCGATATTCCAAGTCAGGTTATCACTCAGGGCTACGGCTACCCGATAACGGCAATTGTGAATCAGCAATGGGATCAGTTCACCGGCCGCGCTGTCGTGAACTGGAGTCCGAAGCTTGATTTCACCGATCAGACGCTGATCTACGGCTCGTATTCCCGAGGATACAAGGCTGGCGGTGCCAATCCACCAGGAGCCATACTTAGCTCATACGGAGATGCCGGTGTTTCGGAGCCCATTCATCCCCTTACCTTCAAACCAGAATTCGTCAATGCATTCGAATTGGGCTCCAAGAATACTTTGCTTGATGGCGCCCTGACGCTCAATGACGACGTATTCTATTACGATTACAAAAATTACCAGATTTCGGAAATCGTAGATCGCACCTCGATCAATTTGAATTTCGACGCCAAGGTCAAAGGTGCCGAACTGGAAGCGACCTGGGAGCCTACGCCCGGATTGCGATTTAATTTCGCCGGTGGTTACGAGAACACCAGGATCGACAATGGGCAAAGTGCGATTGATTTGATGGATCGCACAGCGGGTATGCCGGGTTGGATGGTCATCAAGCCGTTCCCAACAGAAGCCTCAAACTGCATCCTGCCGACCTACGTCGTTCAAGCGTTGCTTGAAGAGGCCCAAGACAAATTTGCTTTCACCAGCCAATCCTGTGGTTATGCGTACAACAGCGGCGTGGACCCGGTAACGATCCACCCTTATGTAGCCGACCCTACGGGCGATGGTGGCTTTCCGGATGGCACCCCCGGATGCAATGAGCGTGTTGGTCAGACTTGCCTGGTTCCCATTCCGACCGGCTATATTGGCTTCGATCCGTCAACCGCGCCCAACAGAGGCGAGGGGTTTTCTAAGGATCTTGGCGGCAACGAACTTCCGGGCGCTCCACCCTTCACCGTGTCATGGGGCGCGCAATACACGATACCGCTCACACCCGATTGGGCAGGTACTTTGCGCGGCGATTACTATTGGCAGGATTATTCCTGGGCCCGCGTTTTCAACGACAATCCCTATGATCGCATTCGCGGCTACACCAACCTCAATTTGACGCTGATCTTCACCAACCAAGACGGTTGGCAGGTGATGCTCTACGACAAGAACGTCTTCAACGAGACGGCAATTACCGGCGACTTCCTGAACAGCGACGACTCTGGACTGACGACCAACGTGTTTCTGACCGATCCCAAGTTGATCGGCATCCGCGTCACAAAGAACTGGTAAGGGGAAGCCATGAGCGAATTGATGAATGCACGCAACAGCAAAATCGGTGTCCGGTGGCAATTGTTGGCGACTGTATCGGCGGCCACGCTGCTGGTCGTGGTGTACGGGCCGGGAGAAGCCAAGGCCGCTGACCAAGATTGGGATAGCCCCACCGTTTGGATTGAGCTGGGCGGAAACATGCAGCATATCGACGGGCAGGGCGAGTTGTTTGCTCCTGACTTTCTCGCGAAAAATCCAAAATCCCCCGTGCTGCAACCTATAACACCGCTTCAAGCGCAGAGGCCGTCGCCCATCAATTTCGGCGAAGAGGGCAAGTTATCAATCGCTCCCGGAGATTCCGGCTGGGTGCTCTCGGCAGGTGTCAGCTATGGGCGGTCGAGCAATTCCAAAGATGTTGATCACCAGACAAATAGAGTAGGTCATGGCACCAACGCCTTTGCTGGCCCTTACGCTCATTTCTTGACAACTTATGCAAACTTCGCGGACACGCAGGTTCATCGGCAGGAGAGCCATGCCGTCATAGATTTTCAGGTCGGCAAAGATGTTGGGTTGGGAATGTTCGGAAAGGAGGCGTCATCTGTTTTGAGCTTTGGTGTCCGCTTTGCGCAGTTCTCATCCAGAGCGACCGTAGACATCAGGGCGCGACCGGACCTGCACGTGAACTATCAGATCGTAGGTACGTCCGCATCGCCAAAGTACCTCAGGTTTCCTTTGCCATCTTTTCATGCCTATCATGTCGCCGGCGTCGCATCCCGCAGCTTTCACGGTATAGGCCCAACCCTTTCCTGGGATGGCTCGGTGCCCCTGGCCGGCAATACGCACGATGGTGAAGCCGAATTCAATTGGGGCGCTAACGCAGCCCTGCTATTCGGCAGGCAGAAGACAACAGTGCAGCACACAGCGACCGCAAGCTACGCCCCGCCGGCTGCAAATCATACCCTTGTACCGGTTTACCTGCATACCGGGGGCCGCCATTCTATACGATCCGTTACTGTTCCGAATGTCGGTGGTGTAGTTGGCGCGTCCTTCCGCATCGAAAACTTCAAGGCGAGCCTAGGCTACAAGGCAGACTTCTTCTTTGGTGCAGTCGATGGCGGCATCGATGCTCCGAAGTCCCAGAACCTGGGTTTCTATGGGCCGTTTGCCGCCATCAGCATTGGCCTTCCGTAATGGGCCGTTGGGAGTCAGGGCTCTGTCCGATAATTTCGCCACCGGTATCAGGCTTCCGTTCGTGGTCGGCACTTGGCCGACACATGACGCGGTGGGATGGAAGCCGACCGCTCGGCGAGGCCCATCACCGCATCTGAAAGGTTAGAGAGAACCAATCTCGCTTCGGATCGATCCCTTAAGTTCGCATCAAAGGAATTTGCGAAAACGTTCGACCACTGTGTAGACCCTCATACCGGATACTTGTTTTGCCACTATTCTCGCCATCTGCGGGTTGAGACGGCATCCACCCCATTTATTGATCGTGAAATCTCCATGCGTGAATGTGTGAGCAAGCGCAAATTCCAAAATATTTCGATCAATCATTGGTCGCAACGGCTCCACCAAATCATAAACCAGCGGTACTTTATTCTCGGAACCGGCGTGCATGACACCAATAGATGGATTTAGTCCGGCGGCGATAATTTCACCCTGAATTGCTCCTTTCATTACGCCATTGCCATAATTCAGGATAGCGTTGATAGGGTGGCGCACGTTTGAATGCCTTTTCGCGATGTCACGGTTCGTGGACTGATTTCACGCCAATTGTCGGGATTGGATTTGCGATTTAGCCCGGACCAATTTATCGGCAATTCGTGCCAGGTCCGAAAACATACCGCAGCACAATCGCCCTCAATACTCGTTGTGTTGGTGCCTGTACCACTTACGTTCAAATTCACAACCTTCCCCCCGTTCGTGCGCGCGTCAGGTGCGAAGACCTTCGTCGCCACTGCTGTATGGCTCAACCAGAACGGCGCGCCCTAACACGAAGGCAAGCGGTGGCGCCCTTCGTCTGTCGCTAGGGCCGTCAGAAGGTTGAAGGGCATCTTGTCGTGTCCGCCATTCCCAGCGCCTCTCGACGTCGCGCTCGCGTCTGGCCGCGCGAGCCTCAAGGTCAACGACTGCATCAGCCATGGTGAAAACTTGTAAAAGCGAACGGCCGCGACGATCCTCAGAAGCCACGGCAACTTTCTAGTGACGGCGGCCGGGTCACAAATCTATGTCACCAAGGCGATGCATGGCTACCTTTGGTAAGAGAGGCAAAATTCCGCGCACGCAGGTGCAGCATGGTTGAGCTGTCGGACGGCGAAGTGACAGAATTGCCCGCTTCCTACAACACCGACCGAGGTTTGACGACCGCATCGTCCACAGTCGCCCCGAGTTTTGCATCTCTTAACTACCCTTGCCGTTAACCCATTGAGCGGATGCCAGGAATCGAACCCGTGTACGCAGCTTGGTAAGCTGACGTTCTATGTCAGTAGGCGAAGCAAGCCATCGTGAAAGCGGGCTGGCGATTTACTGGCCTAGCCGGGTCGAAACCCATCGGACGAATCGAGGGAAAATGACCAAGGATTTTCGACAGCGTAACGTTGGTTTCGCGATTCATTGTCTGCGACGCAAATGCTCAAAGGGTACTCGCGTGGCAGATACCCGCAATAGCTCCGTGTGGGATCAGGTTTGCCCCCGACGAGCAATAAAATGTCGGAAAATGGAACTGCCGAGGACGTTATATCGGCTATTCAACTTTTTTGTCTTGCCGGACTGGACCCTCAGCCTCCCCCGATTGTCTCTGTAGATGTAGCGTCGAGTTTGAACCTCGGCGTACCGAGGATGGTCGAGATACCGAACACCAACCACGAAAGCGGTGAAGCACGTAGCCTGGGTGCAGGGATGGGCGCGCCTGAGGCGAAGGCTTGGTTTGTGCGTGAAGTCCTGCCGCTGGAGGCGGTGTTGATGCAATTCTTGCGACACAATTGGCGCAACGAAAGCGATATCACTGATATCCGACAGGATGTCTATGAGCGAGTGTATGAGGCCGCCTGTCAGGAAATTCCACAATCCGCAAAAGCTTTTGTCTTTGCCACGGCCCGCAATCTGCTCATTAACCGCGTGCGTCGAGAGCGGATCGTTCCCATCGAGGCCGCGACCGATCTCGAGACGCTCGAAGTAGCGTCCGATGAACCTAGCTCTGATCGAACTGTCATAGCCCGCGACGAACTTCGTCGTCTGAACGCCGCGCTCGAACGCCTGCCAAAACGCTGTCGCGAAGCCTTTGTTATGCGGGAGGTTCAGGAACTTTCGCGCCGCGAAATCGCCGTGCGCATGGGAATTGCCGAAAAAACCGTTAAGCGGCACCTGAACGACGCTACCCGAACGCTAGCAGACATTCTCTATGGCGAGCTGCCAGACATAAAGGCCAAGCCGTGAACGATGCAAGCCAATCACAACAAACACGCCCAAGCGCGACGGAGATCGAAGAGCGCGCAGCCGACTGGCTGATGGCCCGCAGGGACCAAAAGAGTTGGACGGAAGATGATCAGAAAAACCTCGATGCCTGGCTCGCTGTGTCGTTTGCGAACCAGGTCGCATACTTCCGCCTTGAAGCAGCCGTAGGCCGCGCCGAACGGCTCCGCGCGCTTCGACCCTCTTTGAATCAACCACGCAGCATATGGCCAGTTGTCTTCAAGACGGCGGTGGCGTTTTCCCTGGTCGCAATAGTCGGCGTTGCGGGCACAAAATATTTTCTAGAGCCGTATACATCAGCATATCAGACATCATTCGGAGCGCGCGAAACGCTCTCGCTCAATGACGGATCGCAGATAGAACTGAACTCGGATACCTCAGTGCGGATCGTACAGAATGCGAACGCGCGACGCGCATGGCTGGACAAGGGAGAAGCCTATTTCCAGATCAAGCATGACGCTCAGCATCCCTTCGTTGTCATGGCAGGAGAAAATCGCGTCACCGATTTGGGAACGAAGTTCGCGATGCGCAGGTATTCAGATCACGTGGAAGTGACGTTGGTCGAGGGCAGTGTTCGGCTTGACACCGCAGAGAGAGTGTCTACAGCTCGCTCCGCGATATTAAAGCCGGGCGACGTAGCCACCGTTAGAGCGGGCTCTATCGCCGTGATCAGAAAGTCCCCTCGGGATGTTGCCGACGGTCTGGGGTGGCGTCGCGGGATTTTGATCTTTCGATATACGACGCTTGCGCAAGCTGCAGCAGAATTCAATCGTTACAATCGGAGGCAGATCGTAGTTTCCGATCCGCACGTGGCACAGCTCACAATTTATGGCGCATTTGCAGCCAATGACGCTGCTGCTTTCGCGGATGCCGCACAGATCGATTTCAAACTCCATATCGAAAATCGCAATGGGCAGATCGTCTTGGCACGTTGAGGGAATCGGTTTCGCGGTCTGGCGCCGAAACCGACAGGAGGGGGAAAATGAATAGATTTTCTAGACTTACGTTCGGGCTGGTAATTGGGCTCGGTGGCGCGGCAGTCGGTGCGGCCGCGGATGCAGAGAATTTCAATATCCCATCCGGCGACCTTTCGGCCGCACTCGACAGCTATACCCGGCAGACGGGCATTTCCTTAATCATTTCTGGCGAAGACGTGAGAAGTGCGCATACGCGAGGCGTTCGCGGTGAGCTTTCCGCTGAAACAGCACTTTCGCGCATCTTGAATGGAACGGGGTTTGATGTTCGGCGGCGTCCATCTGGGGCGTTGGTGATCGTTCCAGGCCCGTCGTCGTCCAGCAGCGTGGACGACCCCATAAGCATTGCCCAGGCCACGCCCGCGCCGCGCGGCACGGTGGAAACCGTCACCGTCACGTCATCGAAGCTCGGCGGCGCAGACGTGCAGATCCATCCCCATCTCGATCACGGCGCTTTCGCAGGAGCAATTGACGGCCACGCAAACTGCGGGCGGCCCTGATCTTGTCAAACAAGTGCCGAATATGACCTTCACAAAGACGAATTTCTCCGGCTACAGCATTCAATTGCGCGGCATCGGCACGCAGGCGATTTCTGTCACCACCGATCCAGCGGTCGCGGTAGCGTTCAACGACATTCCCTTCATCCGCAATCACTTTTTCGAACAGGAGTTCTATGACGTCGATCAGGTTGAAGTGCTACGTGGACCGCAAGGCACACTATATGGTCGTAACGCGACGGCGGGCGTGGTCAATCTGATTTCGGCTAAACCGAGCGATCAGTTCGAAGCGATGGCCTCCGCCGATATTGGCAACTACCACAATCGGCGCTTTGAAGGCATGATCAATCTTCCTTTCGTGGATGATCGACTCGATCTGCGCATCGCCGGCGAATGGACGAAGCGCGACGGTTATGCCGACGATACCACATTGGGTATTCCCGTCGATGGCCGCGATCTATGGTCGTCGCGCGTGACGGTCGGCTGGAAGCCACTCTCCAATTTACAAGCATATCTTGTGTGGGAGCATTTCTCCGAAAACGACGATCGAATGCGCACCGCCAAGCAGCTTTGCGAAACGGCGCAGCCACCTTCGACTATCAGCGGTCAAGTAGGCAATTATGCATTTAATCAGTCGGTCCCTCCATCAGGTTTATTCGGTGCCGACAATGCGTTCCAGTTCAATCAGCAGTATTTGAGCCAGGGGTGCCAGGCTAGTTCGCTCTATTCGGCGAGCGCGTTTCAGGTGCCCTATGGTGCATCGCTTCCGTACGTGATTGGCGCAAAAGTCGAAGGCTTGTTGGCTGAGGTCGATCCCTATGCGGAAACGACGCAGTCCACCGATTTGCGCCAGATTCAATCAGAGCTTCTTCCTTCTTATCGCGCAAAGAACGAGACGGTCGAATTCAACGCCGACTATACGCTCTCGCCCGCACTGACCTTCACATCGCAAACGGGTTACAATCAGGATTTCCTGTGGTCGACCGAAGATTACAATCGTTTTGACACGGCACCGGGTCTCTTCAGATATGCACCTCCCGCCTCTGGGATCGGCATGCCAGGCGATCCCGGCCTCTACACGCCAAATCCGGCGGGCTACATGTTGCCGGATCCTGCCATTCCAGGTGCTGCGATCTTCTGCGATCCGCAACTGGGCTGCAGCGACCGAACTCGTCGCCCAGGATTTGTCCGATGAACACGCCTGGCAATTGAGCCAGGAGTTCCGACTGAGTTCGAATTTCAGCGGCCCATTCAATTTTAGCATCGGTGGCAATTTTCTTCACTACGAGACCGACGAAAACTACTATGTCTTCGCAAATACTCTGACAGCCTTTGCTCATTCTACCGGCACTGCTGGCAATGGCGTCGGTGGCGGGGTAAGCGAGCCGGGCAGAACCAATTGTCTGTTTGCTCAATCCAGGTTCAATGGCGGCTTTCAAAACCCAAACCCCATCGTAGGCGGCGGCAATCCTGCGCAGGATTGTGTCTACATCGATCCCAACCCACTTAGCAGTCTCGACAACAAGGGTCACAATTATTTTCTGAGCCAAAATCCCTATGCGCTGAACTCCTACGCCCTATTCGGCGAGCTTACCTACAATATCACGACGACGCTCAAACTCACGGCGGGTCTGCGCTGGACCATCGATCAGAAGCACTTCGTCGACATCCCGAGTGAAGTTGTCGATCAGGGATACGGTTATTGGATATCGGGTGTCGAGAACCAGACTTGGGATCGGCCCACAGGACGCGTGGTGCTCGACTGGACGCCCAAGCTCGATCTTACCGATCAGACGTTGTTCTATGCTTCTTATTCCCACGGCTATAAGGCCGGCGGCGCCAATCCGCCAGGGGCGATCTTCCCGCAATTCTCAGCTAACAATCCCACTCTTCCCAATATTCCGTTCGTCGATCATCCTTTGACCTTCAAGCCGGAATATATCGAGGCCTTCGAGCTTGGTACCAAGAATACGTTGGCCGACGGTTCACTGACACTGAACGCTGATGTCTTCTACTATAATTACACCGGCTATCAGATTTCCGAGATCGTGGATCGCACCGCGATCAACAACAATTACGACGCCCATGTGAAAGGCGCCGAAGTCACAGCCGATTGGGAGCCTTTGCCCGGCTTGAAATTCAACTTCGCGGGCGGTTGGGAAGATACGGCGGCAGCAAAGGGGGATAGCGGTATCGATTTGATGGACCGCACCGCAGGGATGCCCGGCTGGATGGTTGTCAAACCATTCGCGACTGATGCATCGAATTGCATTCTGCCGATCTATGTCGTGGGGGCGCTGTTGCAGCAACAGACACTGAACCAAGGTAATTTTGGTTGGACGGCCTGCCGCCTCGCCTATACAGATCACCTTGATCCCGTTACAGGCTTTCCTTATCAGCAGAATCCGTCGGGCGTGAGCGCGGACTTGAGTCAGCTTCTTGGGCTCAACTCTGGAATCCAAGGCCCCATTCCGATCCCAGCTAACTATCCCGGATTCGATCCCTCGCAGCCGGCCATAAATAACGGAGAAGGGTTTCTAAAAGATCTGTCCGGCCATCAATTGCCGAATGCGCCACCATTCACGGTTTCGTTCGGAGCACAGTACACAATTCCGCTCTCAACGGATTGGGCCGGCACACTACGGAGTGATTACTACTGGCAGGATTATTCCTGGGCGCGCATTTTCAACGACAATCCGTATGACCGGCTGCGCGGCTACACCAACGTCAATCTCAGCTTGATTTTCACGAACCAAAGCGGTTGGCAGGTGATGGGTTATCTCAAGAACATGTTCAACACGACCGCGATTACCGGCGATTTCCTCAACAGCGACGACTCGGGACTGACAACCAACGTGTTCCTGACTGATCCGCGTCTGTTCGGCGTACGCGTTACGAAAAACTGGTGAGGGGAAAGCGATGAGCGAACTAGCGAATATCAAGAACAATGAACGCGAATTCCGCCGGCAATTGCTGGCGAGCGTTTCCACGTTGGTGATTTTTATCTCCGTCGCTGGGCACGATGCAAAGGCCGCGGAAGAAGACAGTACCGGTCGACCGACTGTGTGGATCGAACTTGGCGGCGAACTCGACCGGCTGACCAGTCAGGGCGCCGCTTACGATCCCGGCTTCCTTTCGAAATTTGCGAGCTCGCCGATCCTCCAGGAGACGCAGACGCCGCTTCAGGCGCAGCAGCCGCTACCGTTTAGCTTCGGCGGAGAAGCAAAGGTTTCGTTTCAGCCCAACAATTCCCCTTGGAGCTTCCAGGCATCGGTTCGCTACGGCCGCTCGAGCAACAAGAAGGACGTTCATCATCAGACGGACAAAATCCACTATAGCAAATACAAAAGCGGCCATGTCGCCACGACGCAGAACGGAAGGCTCCCTAATTATTTCACTCAAGAAAACTTCGTCGACACTGCGGTCGAACACGCTGAAAGCCATGCGATTATGGACTTCACAGCCGACAGGGATGTCGGTCTGGGGTTGTTCGGCAAGAACAGTTCGTCGACAGTCAGCTTCGGCGTCCGCATCGCGCAATTTTCTTCGCGAGCATCAGCCGACATGCGGGCGAGGCCTGACCTAAAATTTTCTTATCTTACTTCCGGGCCGGTAAAACTTAACTTCGGGCCCTACTTCCATTCCTATCACGCCACAATGCACGCGACACGGAGTTTCCACGGTGTTGGCCCTACAGTTTCTTGGACCGGTTCGGCGCCGTTTGTAGGCAATCAGCAAGATAGCGAACTGACATTCGATTGGGGCGTAAACGGAGCACTGCTGTTCGGCCGGCAAAAAGCCGATGTGCATCATCAAGGATATGGGCGGTATTGGCCGAAATATGCCATCGGTATCTACGATCAGGGAGCCCATCTTGTTTATGCTAGCCAGGATACGGATGGTCATCGCACGGCCAAATCCATCATCGTGCCCAATGTCGGCGGCTTTGCCGGCGTTTCGTTCCGGTATGCCGACGCCAAAATCAGCTTGGGTTACCGCGCGGACTTCTTTTTTGGCCCAATGGATGCCGGCATAGACGCACGGAAATCAGAAAACATTGGCTTCTATGGTCCCTTTGCGAACGTCAGCATCGGGCTTCCGTAATGGGCCGTTGGGAGTCAAGCCTCCGTCCGACAATCTCGCCGCCGGTATCTGGCTTCCGTTCGTGGTTGGCACGTGGCTGCCACATGACGCGGTGGAATGGAGGCCGACCGCCCGGGCAACATTATCGCATCTGGGAGGTTAGAGGGCGCCAATCTCGCTTCGAATCGATTCCTTAAGTTCGCATCAACGGAATTTGCGAAAACGTTGTAGGCGTTCATACCGGATACTTGTTTTGCCACCGTTCTCGCCATCTGCGGGTTAAGATAACATCCGCCCAGTTTGTCGACCCCGTGAGGCTTTAAATAAATATCGACGGCTGAGCCGTACTTTTGTCACCATCCAAATTTTGACTTGGCTATCCGCTCTCTTAACGAGGAGGCGGGGCCGCAACCACGTTCATGATGCTAGCCGCTCGCCTCTCTTCGCACGGGAAATTTCTGGGCTTCTGTCAAGGGTACCACCGGGCACGCCTTGAATAATGTGCGACGATTTGGAGACGTGCAGCGCGATAAACCATAACTATTTGCGTGCTTTACGACTAGGAAAGACAGACCTAGGCTCAACTCAGAGGGTATTTAAGGAAACGACGGGCAATCCCGGCGCCATTTTTCATGCATCTTATATTGCATCGCCTCGGTATGCTCTGCCTTAGCACCTGTGTCTTCGCCCTGATAGGTGCGTCCACCGTGCTCGCAGGCGTGATCGATTATCCAGATGGCTCGACCAATACAAATCCCATAGTCCTCACCGACAACAGCACGCAATTGCAGGTGCTGACAGGTGCAGCAACACAATCAGGCGTCATATCCGAAAACGGCGGGTCCTATGGGCTGGAAAAAATCGGTACGGGCACGCTGACGTTGACCGGCAACAACACCTACTCCGGCGGCACGACGATTACGGCGGGCACGCTCGGCATCTCAAGCGATATGAATCTGGGCGCCACCACAGGTACAGTCACTCTCAACGGCGGAACGCTAGAAATCAATCCTGATAAGGTATCGCTGGCCTTGTATCACCCATTTTTTATAGGCTCTGGCGGCGGTACTTTCGATTTGGAAGCCTATGTGTCAGCCACGAATATTACCGGCCCGGGTCACCTTACACTGACCGGGCCGGGGCAACTCGACTTGTACGGTAATAATACATATTCCGGCGGCACGACCATCATGAACGGCGAACTGCTAGTCGATGGCACACTCGCCGGCGATATTATCTTCCAGACACCAAGTACGATTTTGTTCCGTAACTACAATGACAGCGTTTTTGCCGGCAACATCTCCGGACCCGGCTCGATTCAGCAAGTCGGCTACGGAACCCTGACGCTGACGGGTCATAACACCTATAGCGGATCGACAGAGGTTGCGAATGGCACACTTGCCTTTTCAAGCGATGACAACATCGGGACCGCAAATATCTTTGACTATAGTACAGTAAGATTTGATGCATCGTTCACCAGTGCGTTGAACTATCTCGCAGGTGGCCGATTGGATACCAACGGCAACACTGTAGTTCTATCGGGACTAGTTGAAGCCTCGGAAAAGATCGGTGCAGGCACTCTGATTATTACCGGGACTGACGACGGTATATCTATTGTTTCCGGCGGTACGCTGCAAATCGGTGATGGTGGCACGACGGGCTCGATCGATACCAATCATAATATCACCGACAACGCAGCGCTGATTTTTGATCGCTCTGACGACATCAATTTCACCGCCGTAATTTCGGGATCAGGAACGCTCACGCAAGCTGGGTCAGACACCCTTACGCTGACCAGCACTAACACTTATAGCGGGGGCACGATGATTTCATCAGGCGTTCTGCAAGTTGGCAACGGCGGGACGTTGGGCTCTATCTCTGGCAATATCACCAACAATGCTACCCTCATATTCAATCGCTCGTATAACACCACTTTTGCGGGCGCAATATCTGGCAATGGCGGCATAATAAAGCTTGGGAACGATACCCTCACATTGACCGGCATCAGCACCTATTCCGGTACGACCAGCGTGAGCGCCGGCACGCTGTCGGTAAATGGCTCGATTGCCCACAGCGCCATCACAGTGAACACCGGCGCCACGCTGAGCGGTAGCGGTACTGTTGGGATGACCGCAATTCAGCCAGGTGCGACGCTTGCACCCGGCAATCTCCTCGCCGCGCCCACGTCGGGCAACGCCATCGGTACTCTGAACGTGAATGGCGACCTTGTTCTCGCGCCCGGCGCGACCTACAGCGCGGGATTTGGGTACAACAGCGATTTCAGCAACTGGGGCACCGACAAGACTGTCGTTACCGGTAATGCAGCCATAGCGGGAAATTTGTCGGTCAATTTTTCGAACTACGGTTCCGTTCCTAGCCAGATACTGGTTACCCTGATCAACTCTGGCGGTGAACTTTCCGGAACATTTGACAGCGTTAACGTGATGGGACTGTCGGGATCGGGGTATCACCTCGGCGGTGTCAGTTATGACGCTCATGATGTCTATATCGATTTCGCCCGCGATATCTTTATGTGGGCCGCTACTCCAGTATCGAGCGATTGGTCCGACACGACCAATTGGAAGAACGGTGAGATACCCTCAGAAACTGATCCCGCGGTCTTCGGTGCAACGAGCCAACCTACTGTTAGTATTCCAGGACCTTTTTCGGTCAAGTCGCTACAGTTCAACGCAGATGCGCCAGCGTATACCTTCACGATAGCCGCTAACAATCTCCCTGTTCCCGCGGACTACAATCCTCCGCCCCCCAGTTCCTGCACCGGCTTCTGTGTTATCAACGCTCCTCTCCCAGCATCTCTAACTCTGGCGGATGGTATCGTTGACAATTCTCGCAATCCGCCGAGTTTTATGGTTGGTGGCGTCTTTGGTCCGAGCGAGTTGGCTTTTACCAACAGCGGTAACGCAGCCGATGCGAATGTTACCGTTGGCGCATTCGGCACCGTGTCTTTCAGCGGCAATGCCGATGCGGGGAGTGCTGCTGCCTTAACAGCGCTGAAGTTCGGCATAGTTGATTTCTCAGCGACCACTGGAGCGAACGGAGACAATAATGTCTCCGCAGGCAGCATTGCCGGCGCCGGTAGTTTTGTCGTCGGCACGAACAATCTGGTTGTTGGAGCACTCAACACTTCGACGGAAGTCAGTGGCGTCATTTCGGGCAATGGTGGCGGCCTGACGAAAATCGGCACTGGGACGCTGACGCTTTCGGGTACCAACACCTACACGGGCACGACGATCGTTTCGGCGGGCATGTTGAACGTGACGGGGGCAATTGCGGGCTCCAGCGTCAGTATTGCCAATGGCGGAACTCTAACCGGCACCGGCGAAACAGGCTCGGTCAGTGTTGCGAGCGGAGGTGTTCTGAATCCGAGTGGCGCCAATTCCGCTCCCGGCACGCTCACTGTGCAGGGCAATCTGACTTTGGCATCCGGCTCCGCAACGATGGATTATATCGCGCCTACGACCAGCAGCACCATAACGGTGACCGGCACTGCCAACCTGAACGGCACGCTTGTCGCCAGCGCTGCTTCAGGCACCTACACCGTCGGCCAGCGCTACACGCTGTTGTCCGCAGGTGGAGGCGTTAGCGGCACCTTTGCCGCGGTGAACACATTGGGGCTGCCGAGCTATGTGAAGGGGCGCCTCACCTACGAGGCTGATGACGTTTATCTGTATCTGGATGACAACGCGCTTTTGCCGCTGTTGCCGGCGGGTGCGTCCAACAACGTCAAGAGCGTCGCCGGCGGCATTGATGCGGCAATCAAGGGCGGTTCTGCTCCAAGCAGCGGATTCCTCACTCTTTTCGGTCTGTCCGGCAATGCTCTCAACGGTGCGATGGATCAACTGTCGGGGCAGATCGCCAATGGCGCGTTCGAAGCTGCCAACCAGACCTTCGCGCCGTTTTTGGCTTTGCTGACTCAAGTAAGCGGACAAGATGGCTCGGCGGCGAACTTCACGCCGCAGACATCCTATAACACGCTCGGCACACCGTATCCCGCCCAAGGGGATAGCGAACTTCGTATCTGGAGCAGCTTACTCGGCGGACACTTTGGCCTATCGGGAGATGCCGCAAGCGGAGCCAGTGGCATCGATTCCAGCATCGTCGGCTTAGCGGGAGGTGTCGAGAGACAGATAGATGATGCCACGTTGCTAGGTGTCAGCCTAGCGGGAGGACACGAAAGTTTTTCATCAGGCGACGGTAATGGTAGCAGCGGCGATGTGATGCTCGCGGTTTATGGACGACGCACTTTGTTTGACAGCGGCTATCTTTCCGGCGCGATTGCCTACGGCTGGCATGACATGGCGACGCAGCGGGTGGTGATGGTCTCAGGCACCGATATCCTGACTGCGAAATTCCAGGCGCATGATTTCGGTGGCCGGGTGGAAGGTGGTTATGGCTTTATGCTCGATGATGGCAGCATGTTGACCCCCTACGCCGCCTTTGCCAGCCAAACCTTTCACGCGCCTGCCTATAGCGAAGCTGCGGCCTCAGGTGCTTCGACATTTGCGTTATCCTATGCCGCCCAATCTACCGATGTCAGTCATACCGAATTGGGAACACACTACGGCCGCAGCTTTATCATGCAGGATGACAGCACGCTTTTGCTGGACGCAACCACGGCCTGGGAGCATGAGCTAGACGACAATTCATTGGTTCAAGCCGCGTTTCAGGCGTTGCCGGGCTCGGGATTTGTGGTGCAGGGCGCCAAGCCAGCTGCCAACACTGCACTGCTGGGCTTTGGTCTGCATGTCCAGAACGCAAACGACATTACCTTCGGCGTGCATGGCGATGCCCGCGTCGGTACGGGAACCACAATACTGACGGGAACAGCTGATCTTTCTCTGCGATGGTAGTCAGATGGTCAGCGGCTAAAGCAACAGTCGTTTTCGAATAGCGTTCGTTATAGGACGTTCCCGGTACGGCATAAGCATGGCGTGGGAACGCCCGATCCTAAGAAATTCTGCAAGGATCGCATCGTTGCCGACTTCTTGTCGCTTCTGCCATAACGCGTCAAAGATAGTCCTTTTTCCTCGAGAAAAGATACATGCTCGGTTGGTTTGACGCCTTTCTATGAAACTGGCGACGCCATTCCCCAGTCATATCCAAAACACCCTATGAGGCGGGTATTTTGATTTTGTCGAAATGCACGCGGCGTGAAGGCAGGTTTCCTACAAATTAATTTCGCGATTATCACGTCACGATCTGGTGGCAAAAAAAGCGTCCACTTTTTCCGCAAGTATACATCCGTTCCTGAGGGGTGGGGAGGTATTGCTAGCTCAGATGGACTTTGCCTTTTGACCACTCAATATTTGATCGAATTCTGGAATATTGTAATCGGTGACCTCAATCGCCTGGCTATCAATGATAATGCCGTCGGGCGTCGGCTGATCGGCGCAACAGACGTTCAGCATTGCGATCTGCATCACTCGTTGCGTCGGTGTCTGCGCTCTCTACGTTCAAGTTCACAATCTTCTCGACGTTCGTGTGCATGTCGGGGATCTTCACCGCCGCCGCCGGCGCATGGCTCAACCAGAACGGCGCGCCCTAACGCGAAGGCGAGCGGCGGCACCTTTCGTCTGTTGCTGGGGCCGTTAGAAGGTTGAAGGGCATCTGGTCGTGTCCGTCGTTCTTGTGTCCCTCGACCTTCCACTGGATGAAACCCGGCCGGACAGGCAGCGTTGGAGTGCGAAGGTAGCGCTGGATTAGTTCGAAGTTTCAGTCTCTTGCCGCAATTACCGCATGCGCGAAAGATAATTTTCGCGCGCCACCCCCCATTTCAAATGGTCCCATTCGTTCATTTAAATGAGGGGTAAGCTGTAACCCTCAATGGGCAGGACGCTAACGGAGGATGGTCGAAAGATCGGAAACCGGTCGTGAAGGCGCCGACAAATGTGGTGTCGGTGCGATCATGACTGCGTCTGGCGTCAACAGTTGGTTCATTCGCGAAGTCCTGCCTTTGGAGGCCGCGTTAATGCAATTTTTGCGTCGATGCGTGCGTGACGGAAGCGATGTGGCTGATCTACGCCAGGACGTCTATGTGCGCGTCTACGAAGCCGCGCAAAAGAAAATTCCAAATCCGGTAAGGCCCTTTCTGATCACGACAGCACGCAATCTGGTGATTGATCGCGTTCGTCGGGAACAGGTCGTCTCGATCGAGGCCGTAGCAGATCTTGCCGAGCTTGAGATCGCAGAAGACAAGCCAGGGCCGGAGCGCAGCGTGATGGCGCGTCAGGAATTGCGCCGTCTTCAGATGGCACTTGATCGACTGCCGCCGCGTTGCCGCGAAGCGATTATGCTGAGAAAAGTCGAGGGTTTGACGGGGCGAGAGATTGCGGCCCGCATGGGTATCACCCTGGACACGGTAAACGAGTACCTCGCAATTGGAATGTTTAGTCTCGCAAATTCTCTCCACGGGGAGCCGGTGGGTACAGGGGCCCCCTTGTGAGCGATTCAGGTAACAACGAAGTCCTTTGGAAGGCAGCAGGTGCGACCCCGGTAGATACGACCGCTGCTCTTTGGCTTGCGCGACGCGATCGCGACGATTGGAGCGAGGCGGATCAGGTCGAGCTTGATGCATGGCTATCTGAATTGACTGTTCATATGGTCACGTATTTGCGTCTTTACGACGCGTGGAACCGCGCCGATCGTTTGGCAGCGTTACACACGCCGATGCGGACACAAGTCCTCGAAGGATCGCGCAAGCAATTTGGGCGAATAAGTGTTCGGATCATGGCCGTTTGCGTGATCACCACCGCGTTGATCGCAGTGGCCGCGACATACCGGTTCGAACCGCATGAAGCAACCTATGCCACGCCCGTCGGCGGCCGAGAGGTTATTGCGCTCTCCGACGGTTCGGAGGTCGAACTGAATACAGATACCGTCCTGCGACTAAGTGCTGATGCTCAGCACAGATCGGTCACGCTCGTTAAGGGCGAGGCATATTTTCAGATTAGGCACGACACGCGACATCCCTTTGTCGTGAACGCATCTGGCCACCGCGTGACGGACATCGGCACCAAATTCGTCGTTCGCGCTGACGCAGACAAGGTCGAGGTAGCGCTTGTCGAGGGGCGCGCGCGTATCGATTCTGCGGAGGGAAAGCAGATGCATTCGGCCGTCTTGACACCTGGCGATGTCGCGATCGCAACAACCAATTCTTTGTCTGTGACCAAGAGGGGGGCGGCGTCGCTGGCAGATCAGCTGGCGTGGCGCCAAGGCTTGGTTGTTTTCAACTATGCGACGCTCGCCGACGTAGCGGCTGAATTCAACCGGTACAATAGTAGGAAACTCGTGATCGCTGATGCGGCGACTGCGCGCTTGGCCATCATGGGGAAATTTCCCGTGAACGATGTCGGCCTGTTTGGCCGCGTTGCAAAGGCCGTTCTCGGTGTGCGCGTTGAGAATCGGGAAGACGAAGTCATCATTTCGAGACAGCCAGCGGAAAAGTAGAGCGAAGCCGTCGTTGCGATTTGCAGGGCGTCAAATTGCACAGCACATGGGGGTAACATGCTGAAGCACCTAAGATCGATACTGACAGGCACGGCTTGTCTCACAGTTTTCGCCACCGCCGTCGCGGCGAAAGATTTCAATATTCCCGATGGTGATCTCGGCGCGGCTCTCAGTGCCTATATGGCCCAGTCCGGAACCGCGCTGGTAATTTCGGTGGACGCAATGCGAGGCGTCCGCACGAAAGGTGCAAGGGGCGATCTGTCGCCCGATGCGGCGCTTACCAGAATTCTCTCCGGCACCGGCTTTGTCGTGCAGCGTGATTTGGGAGTTGTCGAGATTGTGCGCCGCGCCTCCTCAGCGGCCGTCGATGATCTGGCACCTGGTGTCCAGCTTGCAGCGGCAACCGCGGCGCCAGCGGCACTCGAAACCGTGACCGTCACATCTTCAAAGCTGGGCGGTAGCGACGTGCAGTCCATCCCGATAGCCATTACCGCGCTGTCGCAGGAGCAATTGACGGCCACACAGACCGCGGGCGGCCCGGACCTGATCAAGCAGGTTCCGAACATGGCATTCACCAAAACAAATTTCTCCGGTTACAGCATCCAGATACGCGGTATCGGCACGCAGGCGATATCAGTGACGACTGATCCGGCCGTAGCTGTTGCGTTCAACGACATTCCGTTTATCCGCAATCATTTCTTCGAGCAGGAATTCTACGACGTCGCGTCCGTAGAAGTGGCGCGTGGCCCGCAGGGCACGCTCTATGGCCGCAACGCAACCGCTGGCGTCGTCAACCTGATATCAGCCAAGCCAACGGATCAGTTCGAAGCTATGGCATCTCTTGAGATCGGCAATTACGGAGAGCGGCGTCCTGAAGGCATGATCAATATTCCCGTGGTCGACGATCGCCTCGACATTCGCGTTGCTGGCGAGTGGACAAAACGGCAAGGTTATTCACTCAACGAGATTACCGGCGATCGCATTGACGGTCGCGATCTGTGGTCGGGCCGTGTTACCATCGGTCTGAAACCCTTCGACAACGTGCAAAGTTATTTTGTCTGGGAGCATTTCTCGGAAGACGATGATCGTATCAGAAGTTCGAAGCAGCTCTGCAAAACCGCACCGATACCCGCGACGGTCGATGGGGTCGCTGTGCCACCGCCGGGCGGAAGCGACAATGCTATTTCAGACCTGGGCGGCTATTTCAGCCAGGGTTGTTTGCCGGTATCGCTTTATTCGCCGGAAGCGTTCGAGGTGCCGAACGGCTTCTCGCTGCCTTACATCGCGGCGGGAGATTACAAAGACCTTATTAATCCCAATCTCGATCCCTATGCCAGCACTACCCAGTCGCGCAATTTGCGGGTAATCGAGTCAACTATCAATCCGACCTACAAGGTCAAAAGCGATGTCGTCGAACTGAATACCGACTACAATGTCACGCCCGCGTTGACGCTTTCTTCACAAACCGCGTTCAATCACGACTTTCTTTTTTCGATGCAAGATTACAATCGTTTCAACACGACTGCAGGTCTTTTCAATTTCTGCGATCCACAATTGGGATGTGCAAATCGGATTGTAGCTCAAGATCTCTCCGACGAACATGCTTGGCAATTGAGCCAAGAATTCCGGCTAGCTTCAAATTTCTCCGGGCCGTTCAATTTCACGGTGGGCGGCAATTACTTACATTACGAAACCGAAGAGAACTATTATGTTTTCATCAATCTATTGACGGCCTTTGCTTACGCAACAGAGAGTTATGGCCCGCTTCCTCCGGGCTCGATTATGGATGGGCACCAGTGCTTGACGGGAATTACTCGCAGCGGCGCCGGCGGCGGCTTTCAGCTTCGCAATCCCAACGGATCGGGAGGAACGCCTGGCGATGGCTCCTGCATGTTCATCGACATTAATCCGATCGGCAGCCTTAACAATTATGGCCACAATTATTTTCTGAGTCAAAATCCATACACTCTCAACTCCTACGCGACTTTCGGGGAGGCTTACTACGACGTTACAAAAGACTTCAAGTTGACAGCCGGGTTGCGCTGGACGGACGATCAAAAGCATTTTGTCGATATACCCAGCGAGTTGGTGACGAACGGGTACGGTTATCCGATTAGCGGCATTGTCAACCAGCAATGGGACCAGTTTACCGGCCGCGTCGCCGCCAACTGGTCGCCAAAGCTCGCCTTCACCGATCAAACATTGGTCTATGCGTCCTATGCCCACGGCTATAAGGCCGGAGGGGCCAACCCACCGGGTGCAGTTCTCGACAGCTTCCAGGCCAGCGATATTATCGGATCTCCCGTCCATCCGTTGACCTTCAAGCCGGAATTTATTGATGCTTTCGAGTTGGGAACGAAAAACACGCTTCTCGATGGCGCGCTCACGCTCAACGGCGATGTTTTTTATTACAATTACGAGAACTACCAGATTTCCGAGATTGTCGATCGCACATCGATCAATTTGAACTTCGACGCGCATGTGAAAGGCGCAGAGGTCGAAGGCGCCTGGGAGCCAATACCGGGGTTGCGGTTCAATTTCGCCGGCGGTTGGGAAGACACGGCACTTGCCAAGGGAGACAGCGCCGTCGATCTCATCGACAGGACGGCGGGCGAGGCGGGCTGGATGGTTCTCAAACCGTTCATTACCCAAGCCTCGAACTGCATACTTCCCGAGTTGGTCGTTGCCGCATCCATTCAATTTGGGATACTCAACATCAATGCGGGCGATCCGGGCGCGGTCAACCAACTCTGTGGCGCCGCCTATAATCTGCACGAAGATCCGATTACCGACCTTGCCTATGTGCCTAACCCAATGCTGCGGGATGGTGGCATTGGACAAGGAATTATTCCAATTTCGGGTTGGGTAGGCTTCGATCCATCGACGGCTCCCAACAACGGTGAAGGTTTCAGCAAGAATCTAAGCGGAAATAAACTGCCCAATGCACCACCCTTCACCGTATCGTGGGGCGCGCAATACACGTTGCCTTTGACAACGGATTGGGCGGGTACGCTGCGCGGCGACTATTATTGGCAGGATTATTCCTGGGCGCGCGTCTTCAACGATAACCCGTATGACCGTTTGCGCGGCTACACCAACGTCAACCTGGCGCTGATCTTTACCAACCAGAACGGCTGGCAGGTGATGCTCTACGACAAGAACGTATTCAACACGACCGCCATCACCGGCGATTTCCTGAACAGCGACGATAGCGGCCTGACGACGAACGTGTTCCTAACCGATCCCAAGCTGATCGGCATTCGCGTCACGAAAAACTGGTAGGGGGAAGCTATGAGCGAATTGATAGTCCCGCAGAGTGGCCATAAGAGTTTCCGGCGGCGCCTTCTGACAACCGTGTCTGCGTTCACCGCGGTGGCCAGCGCATGCAACGCCCAAATAGCCTATGCGGATCAGGCCGAGGATCGTCCCACTGTCTGGATCGAATTGGGCGGACAATTGGAACGTTTCAGCGGGCAAGGCCGACCGTTCCAGCCGCCTTTTGTCGCCGCCAATCCAGCAAGTCCGGTTTTTACGCCGATTTCGCCGGTGCAAGCGCAACGGCCGCCCCGCTTCGATAACGGCGCGCAAGGCAAGATTTCATTTGAGCCCGAAGACAGCGACTGGGGTTTTTCCGTTGCAATTCGTTATGGACGCGCCAATTCGGACAACCACGTCGATCATCAGACTGTAGCGCACAGATCGAAGTATGTCCCAGGAGCCGCTCCGATACCAATAACACAACCCGAGGAAAACTTTGCCGACACGACCGCAAAACATCAGGAAAGTTATCTCGTCGCTGATTTTCAGGCCGGCAAGGATGTTGGGCTGGGGCTTTTCGGAAGAGAGGGAAGTTCGGTCGTAAGTCTTGGCGTGCGCTTCGCGCAATTCAGTTCAAAGTCGAATGTTAATATTAAAGCGCGGCCCGATCTTCACGCGTATAATTTCGCCACCTTTATTCCGGGCGCCTATAACCCAATCTATCGTTTTCACGCATATTCAGTGGTAGCCGACAGCACGCGCAGCGTCCGCGCGCTGGGTCCGTCGATTTCATGGGACGCGTCCGCACCTTTTGCAGGCAGCGCCAATGCCGCCGAGTTTTCATTCGACTGGGGTGTAAATGCGGCCATCCTATTCGGTCGCCAAAAAGCGCATACGCATCACCAAACGACCGGCCAATATTTTAAGCAAAAACAAGGCGGCTATCTCAGCTCATTTACCTATACTCATCCGGGCGGGCGAAGCATCGCGCGTTCGGTGACTATTCCGAATATCGGTGGCTTTGCGGGCCTTTCTCTCAAATTTCCGAACGCAAAAGTCAGTCTCGGCTACCGTGCTGATCTTTTTTTCGGAGCCATGGATACTGGCATCGACACGGCGCAAAAAGGAACCGTCGGCTTCTATGGGCCTTTTGCTACGATCAGTATCGGTATTGGGGGATAAACAGGTTGGTGTCCGCTGATGTCGTTACACAGGGCGTTGTGTTTCGCACTGCCTGGCTCAGAGGGGTGTCCCAGATTGTGATACGCGGTGGTTCTGGCTTGTGGTGAAATCGACGACAATGATGAGCGGCGCATTAATGACATTTGCGCAATCGGCTATGGCAGGGGAAAGCTTGCCCACAAGTTTTCAGAACAGTCGATGTGGTCGCTCACCTTGAAACTCTCGCAGTCATGTACAGGCGCAGGTCGAGGGCGCGGGAAGAGGTGGACACGAGGAGATGACTTTCAACCTTCTGACGGTCCTAGCGCCGGACGAAGGATGTCACCGCTTGCCTTCACGTGACGCCGTTTTGGTTGACCATATAAGACAGCCATAAAGGTCTTCGCATCTGTCGCCTCGGCGACATGCAAGCGCGTTGGAGGCTGCGAACTTGAGCTCCGGGAGCCGGCATCGGCGCAATGATGAATGCGGGTCGAGATGCTGGATGCTTGTCGCGCCGACTTGCCGAAGCCGGACACCACTTTAAATGATAGGCGGTGTCATTTGCAGGCGGTGCGGGAAATGTAAAATTTGGGCGAGATCGTAATATCCCCTTCCTGAGGGGTGTGGTTGAATGTCCGATGCGCACTATCCGTGGCCCGAGAACATTTTTCCAAAAAAGCATCGCAGTATTAACTGCGCGCTTACCCTGTCGGGGGCACACTGCTGCCTTGGGGAACGAGCGGGCGGGCATGTCGACCGACGATCTTTACAAGCTGGCGGCGGATCTCGCCAACGAGCATGGGATATTGGCGCTGGAATATGCGCGCCGGGCCGTTGCCTCGTTCGACGCCGAAGGGGCCAAGGAGCGTGCCGAATTCTGGCAGCTTCTCTCGGTTCTGCTCGATGACATCGTCACCTTGCGCCTCGACCCGGACGCGCCCATCGTCGTTCATTAAGTAGTTGCACAAACGGCGTTAACCCGTTCAAATCCCGGCAACAATCTGTCGGGGACCAAAATGCCGCTCGATCCGCTGGTCCAGGCTTTTCTCGACCAGCTCAACACCCAGCCTTCGCCAGGCATGTGGGAGCTTTCCCCTACCCAGGCGCGCGAGATGTTCGCCGCGTTGTTGAACCTCGCGGGGCCGAAGGACGTCCCCATCGGCAAGACAGAAAACATCGTCTTTCCAGGTCCGGGGGGCGATATCGCGGCGCGGGTTTATGCGCCGGTGGCGGCGGGGAGCGATCCCCAGCCCACTTTGGTGTTTTTCCACGGCGGCGGATGGGTGATCGGCGATCTAGAAACCCATGACGGGCTTTGCCGAATGTTTGCCAATGAAGGCTCGTTGAAAGTGATCGCAGTGGATTATCGCCTCGCGCCGGAAAATCCGTTTCCGGCCGCAATTGAAGATGCCTTCGCGGCAGTTTCCTGGATCGAAGCCAATGCCTCGCAATTGGGTGTCGATCCCAACCGCATCGCGGTGGGCGGGGATTCGGCAGGGGGCGGGCTGGCGGCTTCCGTGGCACAACTGGCCCAGGCGGCGGGGGCGCCGCATCTGGGGTTTCAGTTGCTGATGTTTCCCGTGACGCAGGTGGGAGGCGATACGCCCTCACTGCGCGATTTCGCAAAGGGGTATTTTCTAGAGACCCGGACGCTCGAGTGGTTCTACAACCATTATGCGCCCAGGGCTCAGGATCGAGGCGATGCGCGGGCCTCGCCACTTCTGGCAGAGGCTGTCTCGGGGTTGCCGGATGCCTATGTGATGCTGGCGGGGTATGACCCTTTACATGACGAGGGGCTGCACTATGCCGAGAAACTGCGGGGGGCAGGGGTGAGCGTGACGGTGGCCGATTACCCCGATCTCGTGCACGACTTTATTTATATGCAAGCCGTGCTGCCCCAGGCCCATGAGGCGGTCGCCGCCGCGGCCAAGGCCGTGCAAGCGGCATTAGGCAAGAAATAGGTCTTTTCTCGGGAGCGCTTGCGAGGTTCCATGGGCCTGCCTATAAGCCGGGCTTTAATGACCGCGCCGCAGCCACACGCGACGATCCTCCAGACAAGCCATTTGCTTGGCATCGATGCCATTTCGCCGGCCGAGATCACCGCGCTGCTCGATCTGGCAGAAACCTATGTTTCGCAGAACCGCGCTGCCAACAAGAAAAGCGCGGTGCTCAGCGGGCGCACCCTCATCAACCTGTTCTTCGAAGCCTCGACGCGGACGCAAAGCTCGTTCGAGCTGGCGGGCAAGCGGCTTGGCGCCGATGTGCTCAACATGAGTGTGAAGACCTCCTCGGTATCGAAGGGCGAGACGCTGATCGACACGGCGACCACGCTGAACGCCATGCGCCCGGACATCCTGGTCGTGCGCCATCAAGATTCGGGCGCGGCGGAGTTGCTGTCGCGCAAGCTGGATTGCTGTGTGGTGAACGCGGGCGACGGAAGCCACGAACATCCCACCCAGGCCCTCCTCGATGCGCTGACCATCAGGCGGCGGCGCGGCGGATTTGAAGGGCTGGTCGTGGCGATCTGTGGCGATGTTCTTGCATAGCCGGGTGGCGCGATCGAATATTCATCTGTTGTCGAAGATGGGGGCGCGGGTGCGGTTGATCGCGCCGCGCACGCTTCTGCCGGGCGATGCACAACGGTTCGGCGTCGAGGTTTTTCACGACATGCGCGAGGGGCTGAAAGGCGCGGACATCGTGATGATGCTGCGGCTTCAACTGGAGCGGATGACGGGGGCGTTCGTACCGTCGACGCGAGAATATTTCCGATTTTATGGGCTGGATCGCGAGAAGCTGAAATTTGCAAAACCCGGTGCGTTGGTGATGCATCCTGGGCCGATGAACCGGGGCGTGGAGATCGACTCCGAAGTCGCTGACGATATCGAAGTAAGTGTTATTCAAGAGCAAGTCGAGATGGGCGTGGCCATCCGCATGGCGGTGCTCGATGCTTTGGCGCGTGGACTTGCACATGAAGGCAGGAACGCGCCATGACAAAGCGGCTTGCCTTCCGCAATGCGCGGTTGATCGACCCCGCGACCAAGCTCGACGTCCGGGGCGGATTGCTGATCGAGAACGGCAAGATTGCCGATGTGGGACCCAGGCTTTTCAACGATGCCGATCCCGGCGATCACGAAGTGATCGACTGCAAGGGTCTGGTACTTGCGCCCGGGTTGATCGACATGCGCGTGTTCACGGGCGAGCCGGGCAGCGAGCATCGCGAGACACTGCAATCGGCGAGCCGTGCGGCGGCGGCGGGCGGAGTGACGACGATGGTCGTCATGCCCAATACCGACCCGGTGATCGACGAACCTTCATTGGTGGATTTCATCAAGCGGCGCGCGGCGGCGACTGCGACCGTGCGGGTGCTGCCGATGGCGGCGCTGACCAAGCATCTCGCCGGCGAGGTGATGACCGAAATCGGACTGCTGCTCGAAGCCGGCGCGGTGGCGTTCACCGATGGCGACCGTTCGATCGGCAATGCGCGGGTGTTACGCCGCGCGCTTGCTTACGCAACCACGTTCGATGCGCTCATCGTTGGGCATGCGGAAGATCTGGCGCTGTCCGAAGGCACGGCGATGAACGAAGGCGAATATGCGATGCGGCTGGGCATTCCGGCGGCGCCCGCGATGGCCGAGACGCTAATGGTGGAACGCGACATTCGTCTCGTGGAACTGACAGGAGCGCGTTACCACTTCGGCCAGATTTCCTGCCGGGCTTCGCTCGATGCGATAGTCGAGGCCAAGGCGCGCGGGCTTTCGGTGACGTGCGGGGTTTCGGCGCATCATTTGGCGCTCAACGAATTGGATGTCGGCTCCTACTACACATTCCGCAAGGTCAAGCCGCCGTTGCGTTCGGAAGAAGACCGCGCGGCGATGAACGAAGGCGTGGCGAGCGGCGCAATCGATGTCATCGTATCCAGCCACGATCCGCAAGCAGCAGACACCAAGCGGCAACCGTTTGCCCAAGCCGCCTTCGGCGCTGTGGGGTTGGAAACGCTATTGCCTGCCGCACTGGGTATCTATCACGACGGACGAGGTGAACTTATCCATGTGCTGGCGGCAATGACCTCGTCGCCAGCGCGTATCCTGGGCATCGAGGGCGGCAGGTTGGCAAAGGGGGCTGCTGCCGATCTCATGTTGTTCGACCCGGATGAGCCCTTTGTCGTCGAGGCGGAGCGGCTTCATTCGCGCGCCAAGAACACCGCGTTCGAAGGACGGAAATTCCAGGGACGCGTGCGTGCGACCTATGTTGGTGGTGTTTGCGTGTTCGATGGCTCAAAAGAGAAGCGAAACCCATGATCGACTACGCGCATCAATTCTATTGGGCGATGATGAGCGGCGGCTGGAAATTCGCGGCCGCGGCGCTGGCGCTGGGCTATTTGCTCGGTTCGGTGCCGTTCGGCGTGCTGTTCACCCGGGCCTCGGGTGCGGGCGATATCCGCAAAGTGGGCTCGGGCAATATCGGTGCGACCAACGTCTTGCGCACGGGCAAGCGGTGGGCTGCGGCTGCGACGCTGATCTGCGATGCGGGCAAGGGCTATCTCGCATTTTGGATCATGCTACATGGGTGGCATTACTGGTACACCGCACCGCTCGCAGGCCTGGGCGCAATGCTGGGGCATCTGTTTCCGTTCTGGTTGCGCTTTCATGGCGGCAAAGGCGTGGCCACATTTCTCGGTATAATGTTTGCGATTTCGTGGCCGCTTGGCCTGCTGATCGCCGCGACCTGGGGGATAGCTGCGTGGATCTGGAAGATTTCATCGCTCTCCGCGCTCGTCGCCGCGGCGCTAGCGCCGGTTTACGTGTGGGTATTTCAGGGAAGTTTCCTGGCAGCATTCACGCTATTCTTGACGATCATCATCTTTCTTACCCATCGCCAGAATATTGGGCGCATTTTAAATCGCAGCGAACCACGTATCGGCGCAGAACCCGGTCTCGAAATCATGGACGGTGGTCCGTGAGTGCAGAAGGTTGGCTGCACGCTCGGCGAACGGAGTTCCGATCGATGAGCGTGCAAAACCAACGTGATGCCCCTGGCTGGGCCCGGTGATGATCACATCGTGCAAGCCGGAATTCCTGTGCGGACGACAGGGCGCCAATGGTCGCGGTCAAGCTGGAGCGTGGTCTATCCGCCCAGGGGATGCACTTTACCGCCACATTGCGGTGCCTGATGCGGTGGTTGCGCAGTGTCGTTCGAGAGGTGCCTCTGGCGCGACGTTAGCCGCGTAACCATAGGAAGGAAGCTCTGGGATAGCTTGGCGCTGGACTGCGCCATGACCTTCAACTGTCCGCCACGGTGCAGAGATAGAGGGAACTTTTCGATAGGCCCCGTTTTCACAATCATAGGTTGTAGTTGTTGCTGATTCCACTTATTTCAGCAACTCCAGGTGTTAGTTTTGCTATCCTCGCGTTGACAGGTGCCGACCCGGTCTATCAGTGTCCGCGCCGTTTTGCAGGGATACCTATTTATAAGGTGCCTCCCGCATCCCCGTTGAGAGTACCGGTTTCCGCACATGTCTTGTTCCCGCACATGAACGTCCTTGTCGTCGAATCCCCGGCCAAGGCCAAGACCATCAACAAGTACCTTGGCTCCGGCTACAAGGTGCTGGCCAGCTTCGGCCATATCCGCGACCTGCCCTCCAAGGACGGCTCGGTGAAGCCGGACGATGATTTCTCCATGGTCTGGGAAGTCGACGCCCGCGCCCAGAAGCGCATCAAGGATATCGCCGACGCCCTGAAGGGCGCCGACAAGCTGATCCTGGCCACCGACCCAGATCGCGAGGGCGAAGCGATTTCCTGGCACGTCCTGGAAGTGCTCAAGCAAAAGAAGATGCTGGGCAAGATGCCGGTCGAGCGCGTGGTGTTCAACGCGGTGACCAAGAACGCGGTGCTGGACGCCATCGCCCATCCCCGCCCGATCAACGAAGAATTGGTGGATGCCTATCTGGCGCGCCGCGCCCTTGATTATCTCGTGGGCTTCACGCTTTCGCCGGTGCTGTGGCGCAAATTGCCCGGCGCGCGTTCGGCTGGGCGCGTGCAGTCGGTGGCGCTGCGTCTGGTCTGCGAGCGCGAGATCGAGATCGAAGCGTTCAAAGCGCAGGAATATTGGAGTATCGACGCTGATCTTCGCGTGCCGGAGCGGTTCGCTGAGCACGCATCTGACGCATCTGGACGGCAAGAAGCTCGACAAGCTTTCGCTGACGAGCCAAGCCGATGCGTCGCGCGCCGTCGAGGCGATCAAGGCGCAAACATTTTCCATCGGCAGCGTCGAGAGCAAGCCGGTCAAGCGCAATCCCTCGCCGCCTTTCATCACCTCGACCCTGCAGCAGGAAGCCTCGCGCAAGCTGGGCTTCGCGGCCAAGCGCACCATGCAGGTCGCCCAGCAGCTTTATGAAGGCGTCGATATCGGCGGCGAGACCGTCGGCCTCATCACCTATATGCGGACCGACGGCATCCACATGGCGGGCGAAGCGCATCGCCGAAGCGCGCCAGATCATCGGCCAGCGCTATGGCGCGCGTTATGTGCCTGCGCAGCCGCGCGTCTATACCAGCAAGGCGAAGAACGCGCAGGAAGCCCATGAAGCCATTCGGCCCACCAGCTTCGCGCGCAGTCCCGATCAGGTTTCCCGCGCGCTCGATGGCGATCAGGCCAGACTTTACGAACTGATCTGGAAGCGCGCGGTGGCCAGCCAGATGGAAAGTGCTGAACTGGAGCGCACCACGGTCGATGCGGTTTCCGCCGACAAGCAGATCACCTTGCGCGCCACAGGCACCGTGACGTTGTTCGATGGCTTCCTCACGCTCTACCAGGAAGGCAAGGACGACGAAGGCGACGAAGACGGCGCCAGGCTTCCGCGCGTGAAGGAAGGCGACGCCGCGAAGTTGGAGAAAGTCACGCCGGAGCAGCATTTCACCGAACCGCCGCCGCGTTATTCCGAAGCCAGCCTCGTGCGCAAGCTGGAAGAACTCGGCATCGGCCGGCCCTCGACCTATGCGACCATCCTTTCGATGCTGCGCGACCGCGCCTATGTGCGGATGGATCGCAACCGTTTCATCCCCGAAGACAAGGGCCGCATCGTCACCACCTTCCTGAGCAGCTTCTTCGCGCGCTATGTCGAATATGATTTCACCGCCGATCTGGAAGAAAAGCTCGACGAGGTTTCGGCCGGCGAAGCTGGCATGGAAAGCATCTGCTGCGCGATTTCTGGACAGGATTTCTCTGCCGCGATCGGCGAGACCAAGGACCTCAAGATTTCGCAGGTCATCACGACGCTCGACGCATTGCTGGGACCGCATATCTTCCCGCAGGGCGAAAACGGTGCAGATCCGCGCAAATGTCCGTCTTGCAGCGGCGGGCGGTTGAATCTGAAGCTCGGCCGGTTTGGCGCCTTCGTCGGCTGCTCGAACTATCCCGAGTGCCGCTTCACGCGGCAGCTCGGCGCCAAGCCAGGCGATGAGGGCGATGCGGCGCCGCGTGTGCTCGGCGTCGATCCGCAAACCAGCGAGCAGATCGACACTGCGCGTCGGGCGCTTCGGGCCTTATGTGCAACGTGGCGACGGCGAGAAGCCTGCGCGGTCCGGCATTCCCAAGGGCATCGAATGCGGACAGCGTCGATCTGGAATATGCGCTGAAACTGTTGTCGCTGCCGCGCGAAGTCGGCACTGCATCCCGAAACAGGCAAACCGATCACCGCGAATTTCGGCCGCTTTGGGCCCTATGTCGCCCATCGACGGACAATATGCTTCGCTGGAATCGCCGCGACGACGTGTTCGACAGTCGGCATCAACCGTGCCGTGACCCTGCTGGCCGAAGAAAAGCCAAGGGCAAAGGCCGCCGGCAGTCAGAGGCGCTGAAGGATCTGGGTGCTCATCCCGAAGGGGGCGCGCCGGTGAAGGTGCTGAAGGGCCGCTACGGACCTTATGTCAGCGATGGCACGACCAACGCCACCATTCCAGAAGGCATCGAACCCACTTCGGTGACGATGGAACAGGCGGTGGAATGGCTCGCCGAGCGCGCGGCCAAGGGTGGCAAGAAAAAGCCAGCTAGGCCAAAGGCCGCGCCGAAGAAGCAAGCCAACGCCAAGCCTCCAGCAAAAGCAAAGCCGAAGGCCAAGCCCAAGGCAAAAAAATTGGCGAAGGCCGCCGAGTAGACATTGCCCCGCAAAGACAAACGACCCACATCGGCAACGCTGTCCAAGCAAAGCGTTCTCGAAGCGCTGGCGCGCGAGCCCAAAGCAACCAAACGCGATCTCGCACGTCTGTTGGGCGTATACGGAAATGATCGCATCGCATTGAAGAGAATATTGAAAGAACTGGAACACGAAGGAGAAATCTCGCGGGGGCGCAAGCGCGCCTTCACGAAGGCGGGCACATTGCCCGATGTGCTGGTGCTGGAAATCACCGGGCAGGACAATGACGGCGAATTGCTCGCACGTCCGCAGAAATGGGACGGCGCCGAAGCCCCGCCGCAGATCGTGGTGATGCCCGGCCGGGAAGGCGATGCGCCGGGCAAGGGTGAGCGCGTGCTGGCGCGCCTTTCGCCGTCGCAGGACGGCTACGAAGCGCGCATCATCAAGCGGCTGGGTGCGAGCGTCCATAAGGTGCTGGGGGTCTACCGCCAGAGCGCGCGCGAGGGACGCATCGTGCCCATCGACCGCAAGACGAAATTCGAATTCATCGTCGATGCGCGCGATCGCAACGATGCCGTGCCCAACGAGTTGGTGCTGGCCGAGCCGTTATCGGGCCGTGCTTCCGGTTTGCCGCGCGCGCGCGTGGTCGAGCGGCTGGGCAGCATGGATGCGCCCCGGGCCGTCAGCCTTATCGCCATTCATGCGCACGGCATTCCGACGGAATTCCCCAGCGATACGCTGGATGAAGCCGCCGCCGCGAAACCCGTCGACCCACGTGGGCGCACCGATCTGCGCGACATTCCGCTGGTGACCATTGATCCCGAAGACGCGCGCGATCATGACGATGCGGTGTGGGCTGGCGCTGACGATGATCCGAAGAACCCCGGCGGTCATGTGGCCATCGTCGCCATTGCCGATGTCGCGCATTATGTGACGCCCGGGATCGGCGCTTGATCGCGAGGCGCACAATCGCGGCAACTCCGCCTATTTCCCAGATCGGGTCGTGCCGATGCTGCCGGAAGTTTTGTCCGCCGATCTGTGTTCGCTACGCCAGGGTGAGGACCGGCCCTGCCTTGCCGTACGCATGGTGTTCGACCAGAACGGACGCAAGCGGCGCCATGAATTCCTGCGCGGGATCATGCGGTCGGCGGCGCGGCTGACCTATGCGCAGGCGCAGCGCGCCTTCGACGGCAAGCCCGATGCGGACAAAGCTGAGATCACGCAGATCGCACTGGTACCGCTGTGGCGGGCCTATCAAGCAGCTCGCCAAGGCGCGCGATGCAGCGCGATCCGCTCAACCTCGATCTGCCGGAACGGCGCATCGTGATTGGCGAGGACGGCAAGGTGAAATCCATCGCCTATCGCGAGCGGCTGGAATCCATGCGGCTGATCGAAGAGTTCATGATCCAGGCCAATGTCTCCGCCGCCGAGACCCTTGAGAAGGCGCGGATGCCGCTGATCTTCCGTATTCACGAACAGCCCTCAAAGGAGAAGTTGTTCGCCTTTTCGGATTTCCTGCGAACGCTGAGCCTTCCGTTCGCCAAGGGGCAGGTGGTCAAGCCAGCCATTTTCAACCGCATTCTAGAGAAGGCCAAGGGCACAGCCCACGACGATGTGATGAACGACGTGGCGCTTGCGCAGCCAGGCGCAAGCCATCTATTCGCCCGACAATATCGGGCATTTCGGGCTCAATCTCACGCACTACGCCCATTTCACTTCGCCGATCCGACGCTATGCCGATCTAATCGTGCATCGGGCGCTGATCCGGGCGATCCATGCAGGCGAGCGACGGGCTTACGGATTCGCGAGCTGGGCAAGCTTGGACAGATCGCCGAACACATCTCCATGACCGAACGCCGCGCGATGGCGGCGGAGCGCGATTCCACCGACCGTTATGTCGCTGCCTATATGGAAGATCGTGTTGGTGCAACGTTCGATGCACGGGTCACGGGCGTCACACGGTTCGGATTGTTCGTGCGGCTGCCTGAGACCGGCGCGGAGGGGTTGGTGCCGGCACGCTCGCTGGGGTTTGAATATTTCCGTCACGACGAGCGCCGTCATGCGTTGGTCGGCGAACGCAGTGGAACCAAATATGGGCTCGGCGACATTCTGCCGGTGCGGTTGGTGGAAGCTGCGCCGCTGACGGGCGGATTGCGCTTTGAATTGGCGCAGGCGAATGGGCCTGCGAAACCACAGAAGCCGAAAACGCCCTGGGCCAATCGCAAAGTGGCGGAAGACAAGAAGAAACGACGCAAGAAACGATGAGTTGATCTCATCGGGAAAAACTTTACGTTTCTATCGAGCCAGGAGTTCTGTTTGTCGTCCGCCCCTATTTTTGATCCTGACGATGAGAAGATCGTGCCTGGCGCGTTGCGCCCCAAGGACGCCGCAACGTTGATCCTTGTGCTGCGCGAGGGCATCAATGCGCGCGTGCTGATGGGGCGGCGGCATCAGGGCATGGCGTTCATGGCGGGAAAATATGTGTTTCCCGGGGGGCGCGTGGATCCGGGCGACCAACGTTTGCCGATTGTCGGTGAATTGCGTCCCGATGTACTGGCGAAACTGACGAAGGGGGCAACGGCCTCGCGGGCGCGTGGGCTGGCCCTGGCGGCCATTCGCGAGACGTTTGAAGAGACAGGGATTATTCTTGGCGAACGTGCGGTGAAGCTTCCGCGCACGAAGACGCAAGCTTGGAAGCGTTTCTTCGCGCATGGGCTGATGCCGCGGCTCGACCGGTTGGAATTCATCGCACGCGCGATCACGCCGCCCAATCGGACACGACGATTCGATGCGCGGTTCTTCATGGCGGATGCAGCGCATATCGGTCATGCGCTCGATGTGGCGGAGACAAACGAATTGCTGGAGCCTTGCTGGCTGACATTCCAAGAAGCTCGCGCGCAAGATCTGCCCTCGATCACGCGGCGCATGATCGACGAGGTGGAGGCGCGGGTGGCGGCGCCGGAGGTGGCGCGGCCCGTGCCGTTTTTCCGGTTCCGCAACAACAGACCGACCCTCGATTACCTGTGAGCATCTCGCGCCGCGCGAGCTTGGTTGCGATTCTTGCTGCGTGCATCGCCTATGGCGGAGGGATGGGGCTCACGCTTCCGCTTTTGTCGCTGATCCTCGAACGCATTCATGTGCCAGGTGCGGTGAATGGCCTTAATCTCGCCACTGCTGGGCTTGCGGCCCTGATCGTCACGCCTTTCGTGCCGAGGTGGCTGTCGCGGTTTGGCGTGGCACAGTTCCTCGCGATCTGTCTTTGCGTGGCGGCGGTCTCACTGCTGGCGATCTATTTTGTGCCCAATCTGTGGTTCTGGTTTCTGGTGCGGTTTGTGCTGAGCGCAGCGCTCAACGCGCTGTTCGTGATTTCGGAATTCTGGATCAACCAAATTGCGGACGAGAAGAACCGGGGTCGCTTTGTCGCGCTCTATGCCATGTGCGTGCAGGGCAGCTTCGGAATTGGACCTGCGCTTCTCACCGTCATCGGCACGCATGGTGCTCTGCCGTTCGTGCTGGGATGTACAATGTTGCTTGTGGCGCTGGTGCCAGTACTGCTCGCGCGTCGCGCCGCACCGCAATTGCAAGAGCGCTCTGTCATACCGATGCTTTCAGTGCTGCGCTTTGCGCCGGCGGCATTTTCCGGGGCACTGCTCTACGGCGCGCTGGATGCGGGATTGGTGGGGTTGTTTCCGGTTTATGCGGTGCGCTCCGGTTACAGCGAGGCACAAGCCGCGCTGGCGGTGACGGCCTTTTCGCTCGGCAGCATCGCGTTCCAATATCCCCTGGGGTTGCTGGCGGACCGGATGAACCGACGGGTTCTGCTCGAGCTCTGCGCACTGACAGGCGTGGTGGGGGCGGGTATCGCACCGTTTGTCGTGCATTCGCCCTGGGCCCTTTATGGGCTGCTGTTCTTGTGGGGTGGGCCGATCTTGGGTGTCTACAGCGTATCGCTAACCCTGCTGGGGGAGCGTTTTAAGGGCGCGCAGCTGGTTCAGGCCAATGCTGGCTTCGTGATGAGTTATGCGATGGGGCTTTTGCTCGCGCCGCCGCTGGAGGGGATGGCACTGGATGTTTGGAATCCGCATGGCCTTTTGGTGATTCTGGGAGGTATTAGCGGGGCTTACGTCGCATTCCTCATATGGCAGGGCAGGCGAGGAGCCGCCTTGACATCGCCCGCGCCCTGACTAGGTTACGGCCCCTTCGAACAGGAGCACCTCATGGCGAAGCCGACCACCGCGAAAATCCGTCTCAACAGCGAGGGCGGCACGGGCTTTTTCTATGTCGCGAAAAAGAACACCCGCACCATGACCGAGAAGTTCTCGATGAAGAAATATGATCCAGTGCTGCGCAAGCATGTCGAGTTCAAAGAAGGCAAAATCAAGTAATCACTGCGTCGCCAGTCCAGCCGCATTCCTGTCTGCCTCAACTTTTTTCACGAATGGCACAATCAACCCGGTGATGATCGGGATGGCCTGTAGCGGCATATCGTGACCCCAGCCTTCGATCTCGTGATATTGCGCCTCTGCAATGCATTGTGCCGTGTGACGCCCGCCGTCGGGGCGCAGCAGCGTGTCGGCGGAGCCATGCAGCACCAGCGCCGGTAGCTTTAGCGACTTCAGCCGTTCGGTGCGCGGCGGGCTTGCCATGATGGCGGCGTATTGGCGTTGTGCGCCTTCGGGATAGTAGGCGCGGTCGTAAGCGCGGCCCGCGACCTCTCTCCAATAAGCTTCCTCGAAAGGCCATGCGGTCGATGCATAACTGCGTCGTCCCTTGACTGAGTGCGCGACCACGGTTTCGCGGTCGGTGGAGGCTGGTTTGGCAACCAATGCTTCGGCGGCTTCCTTGCTCGACGCCGGCAGCGAGGGATCGCTGGTGGTCGAAAAGATCGAGATCAGCGAACGCGCGGTCTTCGGATGATTGAGCGCCACCAGTTGCGCGATCATGCCACCCATCGAGGCGCCGCTGATGTGAGCGCTTTCGATGTTCAATGCGTCCAGCAGGCCCGCAGCATCGGCGGCCATTTCGTTAAGCGTATAAGGGACGTCGGGCTTGCTGTTCTCACGGGCAGCTTTCATCACGGCGCGGATGTTGGGAAGAATGCCGTGCCATTTCTGCGACAGGCCAACGTCACGATTGTCGAAGCGGATGACGCGCAGTCCGGCCTTGGTGAGAACATCCCAGAACTGTTGTGGCCAAGATATCATCTGGCTGCCGAAGCCGTTGATGAACAGATACGGGATCCCGGCTTCGGGGCCGCTGACGTCGTATTCGAGATTGGTGCCGTTGGCGCGGATCTGGGGCATGTCAGGCGGCCTGGGCTTTTTCGACCGACGTGATGAAACCGCCGATATGCTTGAGATACACCGGAACCAACGCGTTGGTGAAATCATGCGCCATGCCGGGCACGATGACGAGTTGGGCGCCTGGGATGCTGGCGGCGGTGTCCTTGGCACCTTCGAGCGGCAGCAGCGGATCGTCAGCGCCATGCAGGACCAGCGCGGGGCAGCGTACGTTCTTCAATATCTCGTTGCGCGGCTCCGCCGTAACGATGGCGAACAACTGGCGCGCAAGGCCGGTGGGTTCGAAGGCGACGCGGTCGATTTCACGTGACACGACTTGCTCGAGCTCTTCCTCGCTCGCGGGATAACCGGGGCTGCCGATGGTGCGCCAAACGCGTTTGCCCTGCGCGATACGGTCTTGGCGGCTGTCGCTGGCAGGTGGCGTGACCAGCACGGATAGCGCTTCCGGCTTTCCCGGCGGCAGATTGCGTCGGCCTGTCGTGGACATAATGGAAACCAAGCTTTTGGCATGAGAAGGATGCTTGGCCGCGACGATCTGCGCGATCATGCCGCCCATCGAGGCACCGACAATGTGAGCGCTTTTGATGTTGAGGGCGTCAAGCAGGCCGACCGCATCGGCGGCCATGTCCTCGAGCAGATAAGGAGCGTTGGTGACGGGCTGGCCGGACATCAGCTTGGCCATCGCTTCCATCGGATTGGGAGCGTCTTTGTCGAGCAGGTGGGTGGATTTTCCGATGTCGCGATTGTCGAAGCGGATGACGCAGAAACCCAGATCGGCCAAGCCCTGGCAGAGCGCAACGGGCCACATCGTCAGCTGCGCCGCGAAGCCCATGATGAGCAGGATGGTGGGGTCGGTCTCGCGGCCGAAGCATTCATATTCGAGGCTGAGACCGTTGGCTTTGACCTGTGGCATGAGGTACTCCCTGGATAGGTGCTGGGCGAAGTCTAGCAGGCTGGCGCACGGTATTGACAAGATGCGGCTGCCCGGAAAGCGTGGGTCTGGGGAGCAGAATGCGCCGCACTCTTGAACGCCTTGCAAATGAATATTTCGACCTGCTGATCGTCGGTGGCGGGATCACGGGCGCATGCGTGGCGCGCGACGCCTCCTTGCGCGGATTCAAGGTGGCACTGGTCGAGAAGGGCGATTTTGCCAATGCCACCAGCGCCCACAATTCCAAGCTCATCCATGGCGGGCTGCGCTATCTGAAGAATTTCGAGCTTGGGCTGGTGCGGGAATCGCTGCGCGAGCGGCGGGTGTGGCAGCGCATCGCACCGCATCTGGTGCGACCCCTGCCATTTCTCATTCCGTTGCATGGCGGGGACCGCAAGGAACGCGCGACCCTTGGCGTGGGATTGACGCTTTACGACGTGCTGTCGTTCGACAGGACTTGGCTCAACGATCCCGCACAGCGCCTGCCGCGGCACTCGTGGCTGAAGCGCGAGGCGGCGCTGATCGAAGAACCGGTCCTCGAACGGCCGGATTTCGACGGCGCATTCAAATATTTCGATGCGCAAATGTATTCGCCGGAACGGCTGGCGCTCGAATGCCTTGTGGATGCCGATACCCATGGCGCGGCGATTGCAAATTATGTGGCAGCGTCTTCGCTGCTAATCGGCGATAGCCGGGTCGTAGGCGCGCGCTTGCACGATGTGATGGCCGGGGTCGAATTCGAAGTTCGTGCCAAGCTGACGCTCGTGGCGGCGGGGCCGTGGAGCGATATCTTTCTCGATGGCGCGTTGGGCAAGAAGACGGCGCATCGTATCTTGCGGTCGAAGGGCATTCATCTCGTGGTGCCGGCCGTCAGCCGCAAGGCGGCACTCACTGTTGCAGCAGATGGGGGACATTTCTTCATTCTGCCATGGCGCGGCCATACGATCCTGGGCACCACCGACACTGCGTTCAAAGGCGATCCGGATAGCGTGCATGTGACGGAAGACGATATTTCGGAGTTCCTGGGCTTCATCAATACGCACTTGCCAGCAGCGCAATTGCAGCGGCGCGATGTGGTGCATTCCTATGCCGGGTTGCGGCCACTGGTGGATGCGGGCAATGGCGACACTTATGGCGCGAGCCGCCGCGCGGAACTGATCGACCACAAAGAGGATGGGGTTGAAGGGTTGTATTCGGCCATCGGCGGCAAGTGGACTACCTCGCGCGATTTGGCGCAGAAGATCGTCGATACGATCGGGACGAAACTCGGTGGCGGGCGGGCTTGCACGACGAAGACCTCGCGCTTGCCGGGCGGCGCGATTGACCGCATCGAGGATTTTCATGCGGCCCAGAAGCGGACGCATAGCCATCTAGAAGGCATCGATCATCTGGCGCGGATGTATGGCACCAGGCTCGACGCGATGCTGACAGAGGCGCGCAACCGGCCGGACCTTTTGCAGCCGTTGGGGGTGACGGGCGACATCGGTGCACAGGTACTGTTTGCAATGCGCGAGGAAATGGCGCTGACGCTTTGCGATGTGGTGACGCGACGCACAGGCATCGGGCAATTGGGCAAGCCGAGCGACGATGTTCTCGCGCGCACCGCCGATATCATGGCGGGCGAATTGAACTGGACGGCGCAGCGCCGTGCACAGGAAATCGAGGCGGTCGCGAAATCGCTGGTGGTGAGTGCGCCGTGAGCGCGTTTGCGGTCGTCAATCCGCGGTCGGCCAGCGGGCGCACGGGCCATGACTGGCCCGATATCGAGCGGGGCTTGCGCGAGGTTTATCCGGTGTTGAGCGTGGGCTTCACGTCGCGCCGTGCCGAGGCCATCGATTTGGTGCGGCGCGCGCTTGGTGAGGGCTATAGCGAGATTGTCGCGGTTGGCGGCGACGGGACAATCAACGAAGCTGTCAACGGTTTTTTCAACGCAGACGGGGCGCTGGCGCCGGACGCGGTATTTGCGTTCGTCACCAGCGGAACGGGTGGGGATTTTCGCAAGACGTTTGGGTTGGAGGCCGGCCCCGCGGCGGCGCTGGCCCATTTGAAGAACGCGAAGATCAAACCCGTCGATATCGGGCGCGTGTCGTGTTTGAGCGCGGACGGGTTGCCGGTGGTGCGGTATTTCATCAATGTCGCCTCGTTTGGGCTTTCGGGATTGATCGTCGATGCGGTCAATCACGCACGATTCGCCAAATTGTTCGGCGGCTCGTTCGCGTTTGCGTTTCACAGCGCCGTGGCGATGCTGCGCTATCGCGATCTTGCGGTAAGACTACGCGTCGACGGCCATTATGACGAGATCGCGAGTATTTCGACGGTCGCGGTCGCCAATGCGCAATTTTTCGGCGGCGGAATGAAGATCGCGCCCGATGCGTTGCCCCATGATGGAGAGTTCGACGTCGTCATCATCGGTGGCGCGCCGAAGATGCAGGCGATCAGAGATTTGCAGTTGATCTATACGGGCAAGCATATCAAGAACCCAGCCGTGCGTGTGGTGCGCGGGCGAAAAGTCGTGGCAGCACCAGTTGTGGAGACCCATGGCCACGCCGTGCTGATCGAAACCGATGGTGAGAATGCGGGGAGGCTTCCGGCGACGTTTGAAATTCTTCCTGCAGCCCTCAATTTGCGATGTTGAAAGGATTAGGGCGCTAGCCCAGGGATATCATGAACCGCAGGAAAATCCGCTGGAACGGGTGGGGCTGGACCGAAGCCCATAACGAGATTTCGGACAAGCAGGAGCTTTGGACTTGGCTGGCGTCCGAACTTGGAATGCCGGCGTTGCTTGCCACTCCGCCACGGCGTCTAGAAGACCTCGTATTGCCCAAATCGCGGCTGCGCGAGGAGGAGCACGCGGCGTTCATCGCGATGCTGGGCGCCGGGCAAGTGCACCAAGACGATTACGAGCGGGCCTTTCACGCCTTAGGGCGCAGTTATCACGATGTCCTGCGGCTGCGCGCGGGCGATTTGAGCACAGTGCCGGACAGCGTCCTTTATCCGCGCAATCAGGCCGATATTCTGGCAGTGCTGGCTTATTCCAGCGAGCGCGCGATCGCGGTGGTGCCGTTCGGCGGCGGCACCAGCGTGGTCGGCGGGGTGACGGCCAAGCACGATAGTTTTGGCGTGGTGGTGACGCTCGATCTTTCGCAGATGGATCGGGTGTTGGATGTCGATCGCGTATCGATGACGGCGGAAGCAGAAGCCGGGATTTATGGGCCGGCCTTGGAGAAGGCGTTGCAAGCGCAGGGATTGACGCTTGGGCATTATCCGCAATCGTTCGAGTTTTCGACGTTGGGCGGTTGGATCGCCCATAGCGGGGCGGGCCAACAGTCCGCCCGGTATGGGCGTTCGGGAGATTGGATTGTTTCCGCGGTCCTGGCGACCCCGCGCGGAGTTTTGACGACGGATAAGTTTCCGGCCTCGGCTGCGGGACCACGGTTGAAAGATATGCTGGTGGGATCGGAAGGTATTTTCGGCGTCGTCACGCAGGTGCGCGTGCAGGTGCACGAAGCGCCCGAGAAGAAAGTCTATACCGGATTTCTGTTCAAGGATTTCGAGGCAGGGGCGGCGGCCATTCGGGCTGCGGCGCAGAACGACGTGGCATCGGCGATGTTGCGGCTGTCCGATGCGGACGAGACGCGGTTCTATCGGGCCTACGGCCATATCGGCAAAGCGCGCGGGTTGAAGGATGCCGTCACGGATCGCTTTTTGCAGATGCGTGGGTTTGCTCATGGGCCAACCGCACTGATTGCGGGATTTGAGGGCGATGCGGAGCAGGTGGCGTCGTCGCTGAAACAATTTGGCAAGATCGCAAAACGGTTTGGGGCGCTAGCGCTTGGTACTGGCGCGGGCAAGCGGTGGTTCGAGGGGCGGTTTCACGGGCCTTATCTGCGCGATCCGATGATGGATCGCGCGGTGGGCGTGGATACGCTGGAAACCTCCACGAGCTGGGCGAATATCGCCAATCTGCATCGCGCTGTGCGCGCGGCGCTGCACACCGCGATGGTGCAAACCGCGCCTCGGCCCGGCGCGCGCGGGATCGTAATGGGGCATATCAGCCATTTCTACCGCGATGGAGCGAGCCTTTATTTCACCTACATCTTTCCACGCGCGCTCGACGGCGAAGTCGCGCAATGGCGCAAGATCAAGAAGGCGGCATCGGATGCGATTGTCGCGAACGGCGGAACGATCAGCCATCATCATGGCGTGGGTGAGGACCATCTGCCATGGATTGCGCAGGAGAAGGGCGAGCTTGGCATCGCGGTGCTGCGTGCGATCAAGCACACGCTCGACCCGAAGGGGATATTGAATCCGGGAAAATTGATTCCAGATTAAGCCGTCTAATTTTTTATCTGCTTTTTTGTGGCAAGATCGAAGAGCGAAATGATCCAGGTGAAGCCCCGGCCCCATCATAAACATCGCGCCATTCGATCCGCTGTGTTTGCAGGATCAAAGCTTGTCGCAAGCAGGACGCGAACTTATTTCGAAATATCTTCCAGCGTACGTTGTGCGGTCTCGGGCAGGAATAGCACCGCAACGAGTGCAATTGGCATTGCTGCAAGTGGGAGCATGATCGCGGGGCCGTGGGCGCCGAACCAATCGTAGAACCTGCCTTCCAGGGCCAGCGCTGCGCCGCCGGCGAGCATCGTTACGGTATAGCGCAAGGTTGTTGTCGTGGCGCGATAGGCGGTGGGAAAGATTTCCGAAGGATAGCCCGCCGCCAATGCGTCGGCAGACAGAAAACCGAAGAGGGCCACGACCCACAGAACGGGCAATATCCAGCCACCGATGCCGCTATAGAAGGCGGCGAACCCAAGGCCTCCGGTCAGGGTGGTGAGGAAGAGCGTACGCTTGCGTCCGATGCGGTCTGAGAGCCGACCGCTCAACACGTTGCCGATGACGGAGATGATGCCGCCGAGCAGGAACAGCAAGGAGACTTGGCCGGGCGTGTAGTGATGGGTCTGCTGTAGGAATTTGGAAAGCAGCACCGACGACGGGCCCATCGCGAAGCCGAAGGCAGCGACGAACACCATCAAAGCGACAAGGCGGCCAGGGTAATCGCGGATCAGATCGTGCAGCATGGCGAAGAATGCCAGCGTCTTGGATTGCATCGCATCGATTTGCTTGCGATGCAGTTCGAAGCGCGTGGTTTCAGGGAGCCAGCGGCGGTAATAGGCAAGAACAAGAAGGCTGCCGCCGCCGATGACATAGAGTGAGCGCCACCCGTAGGGCAAAAGGTTCACCGCTGCGAACACCACGGCGGCAAGGCCGGCCCCCACCGCTCCCAGGGCGCCCAGCGTACCCGTGGACCAACCGCGCACGCGCGCATCTATTTCCTCGGCGACGACGACGAAACAGAGCATTTCTTCACTGTAGCCGAAGATTCGGGCAAGGATCTGTGTGACAACGAATTGCGTATAGTCTTGCGAGAACGCGGTGAGCAACGTCATCAACGCTTCACCGAACACGGTGAAAAGCAGAAGTCGCCTGCGTCCCACAATGTCGGCGAGCGGGGCGACGAAGAGCGCGGCCAACGCCGCCAGACGGAAATAGCTGACCGTGACGCCGGCCATGTTTTCGGGAATGTGCAACTCGCGCTGGATTTGCGGCAGCGCCATGCCGAAGACGTTAAGGTCGTAGCCGCTGAACAGCAGCGTCATGCCGACGAGCAGGAATACCGTCTCCTGGCGGCGTGGCACCGGATGCGGTGGGCGGGCGCCTGGTGGCAGCCAGAGGAAGCGGGCAGGGCGGTCGACCGTCACTGCATCACCCGAGCATTCTCAGGCGGTCGATAACGCCCTGCAGAATATAGGCGGCGGCCATCTTGTCCACGACGCGCGCACGCGCGGCGCGAGAGGAGTCTGCTTCCAGCAAAGTCCGCGTGACCGCAGCCGTGGAGAGGCGCTCGTCCCACAGCGTAATGGGGATATGTGTCTTGGCGGCAACGTTGCGGGCGAAGGCACGGGCGGATTGTGCCGACGGGCCGTCGCTGCCGTCCATGTTGAGGGGCAGGCCGACCACGAGGGCACCGATGTTGTGTTGCGCGATGAGGGCGAGGAGCTTGATGACATCGGCAGAGAATTTTCCGCGCGTCCATGTTTGCAGTGGTGTCGCGACGGTTGCGAGCGTGTCGGAGAGGGCCAGCCCAATGGTCTTCTCGCCGAGGTCTAGCCCGAGTAGGCGCTGACCGGCAGACAGTGTTTCTTTTAATTCCGCAAGATCAACGACACCCATCGTGGTCTTTACCTCTACCTGGTGGGGAATGGCAGGTGTGTAGCGGCAGCGAACACGTCAAGCGGGGTGCTCTTTGTGACCGACACCACCTTGCACCAAAATCGCTTGGCGTTCTGAGCTCTCCACAAAGGACAGGCGACAGAAGGATTCGATATCACCGTTGGCCGATTTCTACGCGGTTGCCAGCGGGGTCGCGGATGAAGAGGCGAGAGAGGCCTTCCGCCACGCTTTCTTCTTCGATGGCGATGTTTTTTGCAATCAGGCCGGCGCGGGCCGTGGCGAGGTCGGCGACGAGGAAGCAGATGTGACGTTTGCTCCTGGGCGAAGGTTCTGGGTCGACGCCGATGTGCATTTGCAGGTTGGCAAGCTGGAACCAGGCGCCACCTCTGGCGCGAAGGTCTTGGGGTTTGGGGATTTCCTTGAGCTCCAGATCCTCGCGGTAGAAGGCGAGGCATTCGGCCTCAAGGGCGCGGGGCACTGTGATCTGAACATGGTCGATTGCCAAAATTCCCAGTGTCATCGGCGCATATCCGGGTGGCATTGCGGTCGCTTGCCAGCATCGCCCCCGGTTGCTAGCAAAGCCCCGTATTCCTAGCACAGAGAACGGCCCCATGTCCGTGGACAAGGATACCGTCCGCCGCATCGCCAAACTTGCCCGGCTCGCGCTCGAAGAGGGGCGTGTCGAGCCCATGGTCAACGAGCTGAACGGCATTTTTGCCTGGGTGGAGCAGCTGAAAGAAGTCGATGTGCGGGATGTGCCCGCCATGACCAGTGTGGTCGCCCAGAAGCTCAAGATGCGCGACGACGAGGTGACGGAAGGCGGCGATGCCGCCGCAGTCACGGCGAACGCGCCCGCTCAGCGAAGATCATTTCTTCGTCGTGCCCAAGGTGGTGGAATGAGTTTGCCCGCCACACCAACGGATTTCACCTTGGCCGAGGCGCGCGACGCGGTGACCGCCAAGAAGATTTCGTCAAAGGAATTGACGGTGGCCTTCGTCAAGGCGGTTGCCAAGCGCACGCACGCTGAACGCCTTTGTCACCGAGACGCCGGAACGCGCGCTGGAGATGGCGGCTGCATCGGATGCGCGCATTGCCAAGGGCGAGGCGCGGCGCGCTGGAAGGATTGCCGCTGGCGATCAAGGATCTGTTCTGCACCAAGGGCGTGCGCACCACGGCGGGCAGCCGCATCCTGTCGCAATTTCGTGCCGCCTTATGAATCCACCGTCACGCAGAATTTGTGGGATGCCGGCGCGGTGATGCTGGGCAAGACCAACATGGATGAGTTCGCCATGGGCTCGTCCAATGAGACGAGCTGCTTCAAGCCGGTGTTCAATCCCTGGCGCGCGACGAATTCCAACCCGAATCTGGTGCCGGGCGGATCGTCGGGCGGATCGGCCGCGGCGGTCGCCGGCCGATCTGTGCCTGGCTGCCACCGGCACCGACACGGGCGGTTCGATCCGCCAGCCTGCGGCCGTGACCGGCACGGTGGGCATCAAGCCGACTTATGGCCGCTGCTCGCGCTACGGCATCGTCGCGTTTGCCTCGTCGCTGGATCAGGCCGGGCCGATGACCCGCACGGTGCGCGATGCCGCGATCATGCTACGCCAGCATGGCGAGCGTCGATCCCAAGGATTCCACCAGCGTCGATGTTGCGGTGCCCGATTACGAAGCCGGGCTCGAAAGCGGCGTCAAGGGCCTGAAGGTCGGCATCCCGAAGGAATATCGCATTGACGGCGCGCCGCCGGAGATCGACGCGCTGTGGGCCAAGGGCGCGCAGTGGCTGAAGGCGCAAGGCGCGGAGATCGTCGAGGTCTCGCTGCCCCACACCAAATATGCGCTGCCCACCTATTATATCGTGGCGCCTGCCGAGGCCTCCTCCAATCTCGCGCGCTATGACGGCGTGCGGTTCGGCCACCGCGCCAAGGGTGCGCGCGACATCACCGAGCTTTATGAGAAAAGCCGGGCCGAAGGTTTCGGCGCGGAAGTCCAGCGCCGCATCCTGATCGGCACCTATGTGCTGTCGGCGGGCTATTACGATGCCTATTACGCCCGCGCCCAGAAGCTGCGCACCCTGATCGCGCGCGACTTCACGCAAGCGTTCGAGAAATGCGACGTGCTGCTGACGCCGGCCACGCCAGGACCGGCCTTCGCGCGTGGGCGCCAAGAGTCAGCGATCCGGTCGCGATGTATCTCAATGACGTGTTCACGGTGACGGTGAATCTGGCTGGGTTGCCGGGACTGGCGGTGCCTGCCGGCCTGACGGCGAACGGCTTGCCGCTCGGGCTTCAGGTCATCGGCAAGGCGTTTGACGAGGCCACGGTGCTTCGGACGGGACGGTCCATCGAGGTCGCGGCGGATTTTTCCGCCAAGCCGCAGAAATGGTGGAGGGCGTGATCCGCAAAACGCTCACAGATGGCAGCCCCTATCACGAGAAGATCGGGTTTTCGCGCGCGGTCCGCACCGGAGCGCTCGTATCGGTCAGCGGCACGGCGCCGATCAACAAGGACGGGTCGCTTGCGCCAGACACCGCAGGGCAGGTGCGCCGTTCGCTCGAAATCATCGGCGAGGCACTGGAGAAGATGGGCGCGGGGCTCGAGCATGTGACGCGCACCCGCATCATGCTGACCGATATTGGAAACTGGGAAGAGGCAGCCCGTATCCACGGCGAATTCTTCCGCAAGATTCAGCCCGCGACCACTTTTGTGCAGGTGTCCCGGTTCATCGATGCTCGCTGGCTGGTCGAAATCGAAGCTGATGCCTATGTCCATGATGGAGGCACCGATGGCTGAGGCTCGTTCCAAACTGATCAAGGGCACGACCGGCGATCTGGGAAATCGTGATCGGGCATGGAAGTCCATGCCCAGGTGCTGTCCAAGTCCAAGCTGTTTTCGGGCGCCTCGACCGAATTCGGCGCCGAGCCCAACGCCCAGGTCAGTTTCGTCGATGCGGGCATGCCCGGCATGCTGCCGGTCATCAACCGAAATGCGTCGAGCAGGCGGTGCGCACCGGACTTGGGCTTGAAGGCGCAGATCAATCTGAACAGCGTGTTCGACCGCAAGAACTATTTCTATCCCGACCTGCCGCAGGGCTATCAGATTTCGCAATACAAGAACCCGATTGTGGGCGAAGGCGAGGTCATCATCGACCTGGCCGGCGGAGAAGCCGATCCGGGTCGGGATCGAGCGGCTGCATCTGGAGCAGGATGCGGGCAAGAGCCTGCACGACCAGCATCCCGATTATTCCTTATGTCGATCTCAACCGCTCCGGCATCGCCCTGATGGAGATCGTCACCAAGCCGCACATGCGCTCCTCCGAAGAAGCCGCCGCCTTCCTGAAGAAACTTGCGGGCCATTGTGCGCTATCTGGGCACCTGCGACGGCAATATGGACGAAGGCTCGATGCGCGCGGACGTGAATGTGTCGCGTGCGGCAAGCCGCGGACGGCACGCATCTGGGCACGCGCTGCGAGATCAAGAACGTCAATTCCATGCGCTTCATCGCCCAGGCGGTGGAGTATGAAGCGCGCCGCCAGATCGAGATCATCGAAGGCGGCGGCACGATCAAACAGGAAACCCGCCTTTATGACAGCAAGCTGGGCGAAACGCGCTCCATGCGCTCCAAGGAAGAGGCGCATGATTACCGCTATTTCCCCGATCCCGACCTGCTGCCGCTGGAACTTGGACAAGGCATGGGTGGACGCGATCGAGCATCGCTGCCGGAACTGCCGGACGAGAAGAAGGCGCGCTTCATGTCGGCCTATGGACTGTCGGCCTATGACGCGTCGGTGCTGGTGGCGGAGCGCGAGCTTGCGGATTATTTCGAGGCATTGGCGCAAGGGTGTCGACGCCAAGGCGGCCGCCAACTGGCTGAACAACGAAATCCTCGGCCGTCTGAACAACGACGGGCTGTCGATCACCGACTGTCCGGTTTCCGCATCTGCCAACAATGCGATCCTGGAGATGATTTCGGCCGGCACCATCTCCGGCAAGATCGCCAAGGATCTGCTCGACATCGTGTGGAGCGAGGGAGGCGACCCCGTTCGTTCTGGTCGAGACGCGCGGGCTTGAGGCAGGTGACCGACACCTCGGCGATCGAGAAAGCGATCGAGGATGTGATCGCCGCCAATCCCGACAAGGTCGAAGAGGTGAAAGCCAAACCCAAACTCGCCGGCTGGTTCGTCGGTCAGGTGATGAAACAGACGGGCGGAAAAGCGAATCCGACAGACGGTCAACGCCGTCTTAAAATCGCGACTCAGATCTGCCCGACGAGGGGTGATTTGCACAATTTGCAAGTTGTTGACAGGGTAGCCCCCGATTTTGCAGGAAAACCGTCCGTAAACGGACGATCACTTAAAACGTCGATAAAATAAGGGTTTTATGACAATCATGAATTTGACCGCCGCAGCAGCTACCCCCCGAGTATTGCAATTCAACCCGCAACTTCCTCATATTGCTGGTGTTTTGGGGGGTGCGAGTTGCACGACCCGAACAACCAAAGGAGTTGTTTCACATGCCAATGACTGGAAAGAGGAAGAAGCGCGTGGTTCGCAAAGCGGCCGCGAAGGGCGCAGCGCGCAAGACCAAGAAGCGCAAGGCCAAGAAGAAGGCCGGCCGCAAGAAAGCCAAGAAGTAGGGCTTACCAGCGGGCGAAGGCCGCAGCCGCGCCCGCAAAGTAGCCACCCTATGGCTAAGGCAAACGCCGCGGCTCGCAGGAAGAGTACCGAACGTACACTTCAGGCAGCCGCGGCCAAGCCGTCCCACAAAACCGATAAGCCCAAGAACAAAAAAGAAAAAATCAGAAAGCCTCTCCCAGCGAAAACCGCGGTGAAGGCTGTTGCCAAGACCAAGGCAGTCACGAAGACCAAACCCTCGAAGACGCCTTCCAAACCCCAGCCCAAACCGATCGAGCTGTATTACTGGCCAACGCCCAATGGCTGGAAGATCACCATCATGCTGGAGGAGTGTGGGCTTGCCTACGAGATCAAGCCGGTGAATATCGGCAAGGGCGAGCAGTTCGCTCCGGACTTTCTCACTATCGCCCCCAACAACCGCATGCCGGCCATCGTCGATCCCGACGGGCCGGGCGGCGCACCAATCTCGGTTTTCGAGTCCGGAGCGATCCTGCAATATCTCGGACGCAAAACCGGCAAGTTCTATCCCACCGACGAGCGCAAACGCGTGGCCGTGGACGAATGGCTGTTCTGGCAGATGGCAGGCCTTGGACCCATGGCGGGGCAAGCCAGCCATTTCCGCAATTACGCCAAAGACAACGTCTATGGCATCAAGCGCTACACCGACGAGGTGCATCGACTGCTGGGCGTGATGGACAAGCGCTTGTCGACCCGCAAATTCATTGCCGACGACTATTCCATCGCCGATATGGCGTGCATCGGTTGGGTGATCCCGGCCGCACGCATCGACAATATGATCGAGGACTTCCCGCAGGTGAAAGTGTGGATGGAAAGTCTGCGCGCGCGCCCAGCCGTCGCTAAGGGACTGAGCATCGGCAAAGAATTGCGCGAGCAGCAGGCCGCAGATCCTAGGGCGCAGGAAATGGCGCGGAAAATCCTGTTCGGGCAGCGTGGGAAATAATTTCGCGTTTTGTCTTGAAGCATCATCCAGCTTTCGCCACGCATGGCTGATGTCGTGCGCGCGAACCGCTTGCGGAGGTGGCAGATCGTCAAGCGATGCAGTGCGGGCAGGTTGGAAAAGACACCCTGAAGGACACGCGAGGATTTCCGGGTGTTAACAATGGGTAAATTCCGGTGCTGATTGCGTTAACTCTGCTTTAGCTTCTCTGGCCCCAGCATTGTGCCTGCACGAGACAGTCGTGCGTACGCGATGTTCGAAGGGGGATTTGCGATGGCGTGTATCGATGTCGATGCGCTGACGCAGTACGAAGTCGAAGCCAAACAGGGCCGCGCGGCCGCGCTTTACAATCTAGGCCTTGCTTATTCGACGGGCCAGGGTGTGGGCGTGGATTTCGTGGCGGCACACAAATGGTTCAATCTCGCTGCCATGCGCGGCGTTGACGAAGCCAAGGGCTGGCGCGCCACCATGGCAAGCGAAATGAGCGCTGCCCAGATCGCCGAGGCCCAACGCCAGGCGCGCGAATGGCTTTCGCGGGCTTGAAGCGCAGGCCAACGTTCCTTCCATCCTAAGCAAGCTTGCTTTTCCATCCTCTCTTGAAGGAGGTTGGATTCATTCAATCAGCCGACGACGATTTCAGTTTGGGCGTGCGATGATGCTTCTTTTTTGACTTCGTTTTTTTCTTAGGCTCCGACACAGGAATTTCGCGTGGCGGTGGCGGGACATATTTGAGGACGGATGCCTGCGGCGGGCTGGGCCGATAGAGATCGGCTAGGATGCGCGAGGGCTGGTCGGCCCCTGCCAAGCGGTTGCGATAGACCTCTATGTTCTCCAGCACGCGCTGCACGTAGTTGCGCGTCTCACCGAAAGGGATGGATTCGATCCAGTCCACCGGATCGACGCTCGGGCTGCGCGGGTCGCCGAACTGGGCGATCCATTTCTTCACGTTGCTGGGGCCTGCGTTGTAGGCGGCGATGGCCAGGATGTAAGAGCCGCCCCAATTGTCGAGTTGCATCTGCAACTCACCCATCCCGAGCTCCATGTTATATTGCGTGTCGTAGAGCAGGCTCGACGCGTTGTAAGTTACGTTGGCTTGTTTGGCCATTTTCTTGGCGGTGGCAGGCATCATCTGCATAATACCCATGGCGCCCGAGCCACTGACGGCATTGGGGTCGAATTCGGTTTCCTGGCGGATCAGGCCTAGCACCAACGGGGTCTCGGGGGCTGCGCCCGCACCCTTGTAGGCAGGCACTGCGATCACTGGGAACGCGTAATTCAGCAGCAGCACCCCACCATAGCCAGCGGCCTTGGCCGCGCGTACTGCGACTTCGGGATAGCCCAGGTCCACCATCATCTGCGCCAGAAGGCAAACGCGCCGAGCGTCCGGATTTGGGCCAACATAGGCGTTGGCGAAAATGCGCAACAGATGCTCTTCGCCCAGATCGGCCAATACACGGATGGCCCGCGTCATCTCGTTGTCCTCGATCTGCGCATGCAAGGCGGCAACGGCGACCGAGGCGTCAGGCAGATGCAGCACCGGCGTCGCATCGATGTGGGTCATCGCAAGCTGGCCATAATAGGTATCCGAGATGGTGGCGGCCTGCCGGTAGGATTGCGCGGCAGCGGCCAAGTCGCCGGCGGCTTCGCTGGCGCGGCCTTCCCAAAAATAGGCGCGTGCGCGGCTGATCGGACGCGAGACGCCATCTTCCATCTTCTTGAAATGGGCAAGCGCGGTCTTAGGCTCGTTGAGAAAATGCAGTGCGATCCAGCCGGCGAAAAATTCCGCATCCGCAAAAGCCGTACCATCGGTGAGCCCGGTGTCGGAGACGAGCGCATATGCCGTTCTGTATTTGCCTTCGCCGACGGCCTGCCGCGCGGTGATGTTGAGTTCGCTCCACATCTTCTCGGGCCAAGTCTTGTTTTCCTGGCGCGCGACTTGGAGGAGCAACGAGGCCGCCGTCTCGGTTTCGTCGCGTGCGCGCCGGACGCGAGCAAGATCGAACAGCACGCCGGGATCGTCGCGCAGCTTCTGCGGCAGGGTGCGCGACATGGTCAGCCCCGCTACCGGACTGGCGCGTAGGGTCAGGCGCACCTCACCGATGCGCTGGGCGTTGTTGGGCGCGCGGGCGAGCTGGCGCTTGGCGCCCGCGATGTCCTCGCGCCAGATCAGGCTGTCGAGGCGCGTGGCTTCAAGGTCAGGCGTCAGAAGATCGCCATGGTTGTGTATGACATAGGCTTCTTGATCGATCTGCAGACTGTTCTCGGCCCAGGCGCTGCGGATAAGGGCTGCGCCCGCCGCGGTTTGTCCGCTGGCGATCAGCGCGTGGCCGAGACGGATCTTGCCGATGCCGGTTTGGGGCGTACGGCCAGCGAACCATTGGATGACGGTTTGCGGTGCGATGTCCTCGGTGATCTTCTGTTCGGCGCGCGAGAGCAGCACAGTGCGAGACGGCCAATCCGGGTTGCTCTTCAGGAAGGCGTCGATTTCGGTGAAGGTGGCGCCGCTGTCGGGATCAAGCAGGTAGCGCCACTGGATAATATGGCGCGCGGTGGCGTCATGGCCCTGCAGGGCGAGGGCCTGGGCTTGTTGCCAGTTTTTGTGGCTTGCTGCGTCGAAGGCCTGCTTGTAGAGCGCGCGGTCGGCATCGCTCAGATAGTGGGTGGTGCTGGTGCGTTCGACGGGGGCGTCGGCCAGGGCTGCCGCGCCGAACACGCAAAGCGCGAGGGCGACGAAACCGGGTTTCACAAAACGCGACACGAACAAACCGAATCAACCAAGGGGGGACCAGGGCAACGATAACGGCCGTATCGCTGCTATGCCACCGAAACTGGATGAATTTTGGTTTGTGTTGCAAGTGGTCCCGCCCTTCCTCAAAGGCAGAGCAAAGTGGCATTTTGCGATCTGGTCTTCCTTCTTGGCCGTGCCACCAATTCTCCGCCGCAATTGGGGCAACCGCCCTGCATGGCTATGCTGCAATCCGCGCAGAACGTGCATTCGTAAGAGCATATGCGCGCGGCATCGCTGACGGCAGGCAGAGCTGCGGCGCAGCGCTCGCATTGGGGTTTCATCTCCAGGGCCATGGATGGTCCTTTCTTTTGCCCGGATCGGCTTTTATCACGGGTGCTTCCGCCCGCGTGGGCAAAACGGTATCTAGAGGAAAACCGAGGTAATTTTCATGACTGATGTCCGCGAACGCATCCGGGGCTCCTTGCCTGCCCTCATCACGCCGATGAAGAACGGCGCGGTGGACGAGGCCGCGTTGCGCAAATTTGTCTCCTGGCAGATCGAGCAAGGCTCGCACGGACTGGTGCCGATGGGCACGACGGGCGAAGCCCCGACCCTTAGTCATGACGAACACATGCGCGTGGTCGAGATTTGCGTATCCGAAGCCGATGGGCGCGTGCCGGTGATCGCGGGCGCGGGTTCCAACTCCACCGCCGAAGCGATTTCGCTGACGCGGCACGCCAAGGAAGTGGGCGCGGACGTGGTGCTTTCCGTGGCGCCTTATTACAACAAGCCGACGCAGGAAGGGCTTTATCGTCACTTCGCAGCAATTGCGCGAAGCGGTCGATATTCCGCTTCTCGTCTACAACATTCCCGGGCGCAGCGTGGTCGAGATTTCGATTGAGACGATGGCGCGGTTGGCGAAGATCGCCAACATCATCGGGGTGAAGGATGCGACCGACAATTTGGCGCGGCCTTCGCGCGAACGTCTGGCGTGCGGAAAGTCGTGGCGGCTGATTTCGGGCGAAGACATCACCGCGCTTGGCTACATGGCGCATGGTGGGCATGGCTGCATTTCGGTGACGGCCAATGTTGCGCCGAAGCTCTGCGCCGAGTTCCAGAATGCGTGCATGGCGGAAGATTTCGTGAAAGCGCGTGAGATCCAAGATCGCCTTATGCCGCTGCACGACGCGATGTTCTACGAGGCAAGCCCGGCACCTGCCAAATATGCGGCCTCGCTACTGGGACATTGCACGGACGAAGTGCGCCTGCCTATCGTGCCCGCGAGCGAGGCTGCGCGCGTGCGTATCCGCGAGACGATGGCGCATGCCGGGATCGCCTAATGGCGAAGAAAGCCGATCCTGAGCGGCACGTCGTCGCCGACAATCGCAAAGCGCGCTATTCCTACGCGATCGACGAAACGCTCGAGGCGGGGCTCATGCTGATGGGCTCCGAAGTGAAGGCGCTACGCACAGGCAAGGCCACCATCGCGGAAGCCTATGCCCACGCCAAAGAAGGCGAGATATTTCTCGTCAACGCCTATATCCCCGAATATCTCATGGCCAACCGTTTCAATCACGAGCCGCGCCGCGAGCGCAAACTGCTGGTGCGCAAGACCGAAGTGCGCAGGCTTTCCGCCGCCGTGCAGCGCGAGGGCATGACGCTGATCCCGCTGCGAGTGTATTTCAACCCGAAAGGCATCGCGAAAATCGAGCTCGGCATCGCCAAGGGCAAGAAACTGCACGACAAGCGCGAGACCGAAAAGAAACGCGACTGGCAGCGCGACAAAGCACGGCTGATGCGGGCCAAGGGCTAGCCCGCAAATCTCACAGAAAGGAATGCATCGGGGCTTGAGTTCTGAGAAAATTGTTTTGCGACAACGATTTGCTCGAGCCCAAGGAAATCCCCGATGCAGACGGAGTGTAGCGCGGAGCGGTTTGGATTTGCACCTGTTGGGCGGCGCGAAGTTGTGGCTAATTTTGAGGTGGGTCGATCACATCGGACGGCGAGGGGTGCTTGTACGAAATGGGTGGACCGGCTCGACTTCGTCGCCGAAGGCCGCCCGGTTTTTGGGAAATGCGCGGCTATCACGACCAAGGCGCCCCGTGGAAGGAAGCGCGGTACAGGTAAAGCTTTCCTCTTTCCACTCGCATAGGAAACACGGCAGCGTGGTCGTTTGCAGTCGATTATAACTGCGGCATCGCGGCGATTTTTGCCTGTTTCACCACATCGTCGAACATCTCTTCGGTCAGCACGCCTGTGTTCGTGTTGTAGCGCGAGCAATGATAACTCGCGATCAGGGTGAGCTTGCCGCGCGCGGTGGCGCGCGCCGTGGCCGAATTTGTAGGCGCTTTTTTTCACGCCCAACACAGTGCAGACGCTGTCATGGGCGATCTGGCCCAGCGAGAGAATCGCGCGCAGGTGGGGCATGGCCGCGATGGTTGCCGAAAGAAATTGGCGGCAGGTGTTGATCTCAGTCGGCAACGGCTTGTTTTCGGGAGGCACGCAGCGCACGGCGTTGGCGATGGCGCAGTCCACCAATTGCAAACCATCGTCGGCGCGTTCGTCGTATCTGCCTTTGGCCAAGTCGTGTTTCAGCAGCGTATTGTAAAGTAACACGCCGGCGTAATCGCCGGTGAAGGGACGGCCCGTCCTGTTGGCGCCATGCAGGCCAGGCGCGAGGCCCACGATCAGCAGGCGCACGTCATGGGCGCCGAAGGTCGGCACCGGATCGTTGAAGTAATCCGGGAATTTCTGTCGGTTGGCGGCACGGAAATCGGCAAGCCGCGGACAGAGCGGACAATTGTGGGGCGGTTCTAATTTGACGCCTGTGTTTGTCATGGACGCCCCTCCTCACCCGAATCGCTTGCGCGGTTCGGCCTTACGAAGGGCAGGTGAAGGGCAGAGTGCTGCGCCGTCAAGCGCTCTGTGCGTATTGGGGTTGGCCTTGGACCGCGCGGGGGCCGCCTTCGCGGGCGATGGACGGTTTCAGCTCCTCCAGCTCGATGAAATTGTCGGCTTGGCGGCGCAACTCGTCGGACACCATGGGCGGCTGGGTGCGGATGGTGGAGACGACGCTGACCCGGCGGCCCTTCCGCTGAGCGGCCTCGACCAGCCGACGAAAATCGCCATCGCCGGAGAAGATCACGATATGGTCGACTTGGTCGGCCATCTCCATCACGTCGATGGCCAGTTCGATGTCCATGTTGCCTTTGACCCGCCGGCGCCCTTGCGCGTCGGTGAATTCCTTGAGCGGCTTGGTCACGACGGAGAAGCCGTTATAATCCAGCCAGTCCACCAGCGGGCGCAGCGGTGAAAATTCCTGTTCCTCGGCCACGGCGGTATAATAGAAGGCGCGCACCAAGATGCCCTTGCGCGCGAAAAGTTCCAGCAGGCGTTTGTAATCTATATCGAATTGAAGACCCTTGGCGGCACCGTACAGATTCGCGCCGTCAATGAAGAGCGCCAGTTTTTCCTGCGGATAGAACAACATCAAAACCTCCACGCATAAGTACCGTTACGACAATCCCCTCCTAACAATTGCTTTCTTTTATGCCATTCTTTCTCCTGTGAACATCTGCGGCGCCCTCCTGGCTTTGTGAATGGGCGAATTTCATCTCATGATCCTTATAGTCCCATGATCCTTATAGCATTGGGTGCAAATCTGCCGTTTCGCGGGTTATTGCCTGCGCAGACATTGCGCGCAGCTCTTGCAACCCTGAGTGACAACGGTGTTACCCCGGTGAAAGTTTCGTCTGTCTACGAAACCAGGGCGTGGCCAGATCCAAACGATCCGCCCTTTACCAATGCGGTGGCGGCGGTGGAGACATTGCAAAGTCCCATGCGGTTGATCGAAACGCTACATGACATTGAATCCATGTTCGGACGCAAGCGTGGCGAGGCGAACGCGCCGCGCACGCTGGATCTCGATATTCTGGATTATAACGGGCGCGTAGAAACGGGCCCGCCGCAATTGCCCCATCCGCGCATCGCGGGCAGAGGGTTTGTGCTGATCCCGCTGGCCGAGATTGCGCCCGCCTGGCGCCATCCGGTGTCGGGCAAGAGCGTGGAACAATGGGTGGACGCACTGCCGGACGGTATGCGCGATTTACCCTTTATAAGGCGCTTGTGAGGAACCGATGATTCCATCCATCGACTGGTCGCATACCACTTCGTTCGTGTTGCCGGTTCTGGTGTTGGTGCTGATTTTGCGCCGCTCCTTGCGTGAGCGCAAAGTAAAAACCGATCGGATGTGGCTTTACCCCGCAATCCTCGGTGTACTGACGATCTCCACAATCGCACACGAACCGCTGCCCGGTCTCGGTGCGTTTGCCGGGTTCGTTGTGGCGGCATTGATGGGCGCGGGGTTCGGTTACTTGCGCGCCCACCACCAGCAGTTCACGCTCAATCCCCAGACGGGCGAGATTTCCTCCAAAGCCACGCCCATAGGTATGATCCTGATTGGCGGATTCTTCGTGCTGCGTCTTGGTCTAGAACTTCTCACGCACTCGCGTGATGTGCCCCATGCGTTGGGTTTGCAACACGCGACGGATGCGGGATTAATTTTCTCCTTTGCGCTGATGGCAGCTCAAAGATGGGAGATCTGGAAACGGGCCAAGCAAATGCGGGCGGACACCCAAGGCCTTGTTGGCAACGGCGAGCCGTCTCAGCAGGTTGCTGCCGACCACACCGATCAACATAGGTAAGCAGCTGATTTCAGTAAATAATCCAGGCGCCTTTCCAAAGTGTTCGCCAATGCATACCTAACTGTTTGCAGGAGTTGGCGGAGTTAAAAGCCATGCCCGTGGTTCTGATTATATTGGCCGCGTTGATTTTCATTGGACTGACCGGATTTCGCGTAGCACAGCAATATGAGCGCGCCTTGGTGTTTCGTTTCGGCCGTTACGTCGATACGCGGGGCCCTGGTCTTTTTTGGATTTTGCCGTTCGGCATCGACACGACCACGAAAGTCGACATGCGCGTGCTCACCGACGGTGTTGAAGAGCAGGAAGCCATGACGCGCGACAATGTTCCGATCAAGGTCAACGCCGTGATCTGGTATCGCGTGGTGGTGCCCAATCTCGCGGTGATCGAGGTTCAGAACGTACGCAATGCGGTCATCCAGGTCGCGCTGACGACGTTGCGTAACGGAATAGGACAGCACACGCTCGACGATGTGCTCAAGGAACGCGAGAAGCTTTCGGCGTTGCTTAAGGATCGCGTCGATCAGGTCACCGAAGCCTGGGGGGTGGAGATCCAAAACGTCGAGATGAAAAATGTCGAGATTCCCCAGTCCATGCAGCACGCGATGGCGCAGGAAGCCGAGGCGCTGCGCGAAAAACGCGCGCGCATCATCAAGGCCGAAGCGGAACTGGACGCCGCGCGCAAACTGCGCGAAGCCGCCGACGAAATCATGAAAACGCCCGCATCCCTGGAATTGCGCCGGATGCAGATGATCACCGAGGTCGGCGCCGAACAGAACACCATGACGATCATCATGGTTCCGAGCGAGTTTGTGGAAGCGGCGAAGACTTTGGCTGAGAAGAGGTAGGGAGGGCAGGGCGGTTGGGGCCGACTTGCCCCACGATGACGCATTCTATAGTGTCCGCCGCCTGCCGAAATTCAAGAACTGGTTGGAAACTGGGGTTAAGTCCTTTTCTTGCCAGCGAAAATTATAGCTTAAGGAGCCTGCATGGCCCGCGTTACTGTTGAAGATTGCGTCGACAAGATCCCCAACCGGTTCGATCTGGTGCTCCTGGCGGGGTACCGCGCCCGCGCGCTGTCGGGTGGGGCCGAGACGCTGGTGGACCGGGACCGGGACAAAAATCCGGTCGTCGCATTGCGCGAGATCGCGGCCAAGGAGCTCAAGCCCGAAGACATCAGGGAAGACTATATTAAGTCGCTCCAGAAGCACGCCGAGATCGACGAGCCTGAACAGGCCCCCGCCGAAGTCGCCGATGAGCGCGAGAATCCGGCGTTCCGTCAGGTTACCGAAGAGGAGCTGCTGCGTGCGCTCACCTCGGAGGCCCAGCGCCGTGCCGAACCCCAGCCGGAGCCGGAAGGCGATTACGAGGAATAGGCACCTCGTCTGGAAAGCGAAAGACACGGGCTTTTGGACCGCTTTTTCGTTTGGAGAAGCATCAAACCACCCTCACTGGGAGGGTGTTACCGCGTCGTAACCGCGCGTTTTAGGCCTTTGCGCGGATTGCGATTCACGGCATAGACTGAGGGCAATGTCAGAAAGAATCAGGGAGGCTCGGCGGGATGCGTAAGCTACTTGTGTCGTTGATGTTCGTGCTGTTCGCGGCCTCTTTCGTGGGGAGCTCTGCCAACGCACAGATTTTCACCCCGGAATACCACAAGCGCGATGCTGGCTATCTGGTCATCTCGATGTCCGGGGGCAAGTCGATGAAATTCGCGCCGATCGTGATGTTCTACCGCTCGCTTGACGGCGAGGAGCACGGCTCGGTGCGCTACGACAAGCCAGATCTTCTAAATCCGCTGTCCCGCCGGCCCGACTTCCGTGAACCGGACGAGACCGGTGTGGTCGTGGTGCGGTCGCTCAGGCCAGGGCGCTACGAATTCGACAGTTTTCTCACCCATTGGACCAACAAAAGTTTCGACGCCCATTTCCGGATGCCATTCGAAATCCGCCCCGGCGAGACCACCTATGTCGGCAATTTCCGCTTCGTGGAGCGGCCGACCGGAGGCTTCACCGGCTTCGCCCAGGCGCGTGACGTCTATTTTGTGGTCCGTGACAAGAGCAATCGCGACATCGCCATCGCTCAGCGCAAGAAGGACGGTGCCCGCGGCCCGGTGAACAACATGGTTCCGGATGTGGCCATGCTCAACAGTCCGCTTTTTAAAGGTGAAGACGCACCGATTCTGAATCCTTAGGACCCTGTTTTCCATCCTTAAAGGGTGGGGCATTTTTCCGCGAAAAGCCGGGATTTCTTCTTATATAGTGGCGCCGGCATGACGACGCCCGCGCCCAACGCTGCCGACACGGCGGCTTCCGAAACACCCGTACCCGGTCATATTCCGGGCGCGAATGCCTCCTTGCCCGCGACCGCCCCTTTGCCCAGGGCCAAGCGCAAGCTGATGCGCCAGACCGAGCTGGTCGAGCGGGTGAAGGCCTATGACCCGGACGCCGACGAGGCGCTTGCTCAACAAGGCCTATGTCTACGCCATGACGGCGCATGGCAAGCAGTTCCGCGCCTCGGGCGATCCCTATTTCGCCCATCCGCTGGAAGTGGCCGCCATCCTCACCGAGCTCAAGCTCGACGTGCCCACCATCGTCACCGCGCTGCTGCACGACACGATCGAGGACACCTACGTCACCTATCGACGACGTGCAGCGAGAATTTCGGCGAGGAGATCGCCGATCTGGTGGACGGCGTCACCAAGCTTTCGCAGCTGGAACTGTTCTCCGAACGCACCAAGCAGGCGGAGAATTTCCGCAAGCTGATGCTGGCGATGTCCAACGACATCCGCGTGCTGCTGGTCAAGCTGGCCGACCGGCTGCACAACATGCGCACGCTGCAGCTATATCGAGAAGCCCGACAAGCGCCGCCGCATCGCCCAGGAAACGGTCGACATCTATGCGCCGCTGGCCGGCCGCATCGGCATGCAGAACATGCGCGAGGAACTGGAAGACCTCGCCTTCGCCGAACTCGATCCGGAAGCGCGCAATTCCATCGTCACGCGGTTCGCGCGGCTGCGACATGATGCGCGGCGACCGCATCGGGCGCATCGCCGACCAGATCAAGCGCAAGCTGGCCGAGCATGGCATCGAGGCCTGGGTCTATGGCCGCGCCAAGCGGCCGTTTTCGATCTGGCGCAAGCTGCAAGACAAGCAACTCAATTTCGAGCAGCTTTCCGACATTTTCGGCTTCCGCGTCATCGTGAAGGATCGATGGCGGATTGCTATCGCGCGCTGGGCATCCTGCACACCGAACTGGCACATGGTGCCGGAGCGCTTCAAGGATTTCATCTCCACGCCCAAGACCAACGGCTATCGCTCCATCCACACCACGGTGATCGGGCCGGAAAAGCAGCGCGTCGAAATGCAGATCCGCACCCAGGAAATGCATGACATCGCCGAGCGCGGCGTCGCCGCCCATTGGCGCTATCGCGAGACATGTGCCGCGACGCGATTTCGGCGCGGACGACGCGCTATCAATGGCTGCGCGACATGGTGGATTTGCTGGAGCGCGGCGACAGCGCCGAGGAGTTCCTCGAGCATTCGCGCCTCGCACATGTATCAGGACCAGGTCTTCTGCTTCACGCCGAAGGGCGATCTGATTTCGCTGCCGCGCGGCGCCACGCCGATCGATTTCGCCTATGCGGTGCATACCGATCTCGGCAACACGACGGTGGGCGCCAAGGTCAATGGCGGGCATGTGCCGCTGCACACGCCGCTCAAGAATGGCGATCAGGTCGAGATCATCCGCACCAAGGAACAGACGCCGTCGCCGCTGTGGGAGCAGTTCGTGGTCACGGGCCGCGCGCGGGCGGAAATCCGCCGCTATCTGCGCCACGCCCAGCGCGACGAGCATGTCGAGCTTCGGCCAGCAAGATTCTGGAAAAGGTTTTCGCCGACGAGGGCGCGGAGCATGACCGAAAAAGCCATCGAGCGAAGTGGCCAAGAAATTGCGCCTTGCCAAAGCCGAAGATGTCTATGCCGATGTCGGCCGCGGCGCGTTGCGCGGCGCACGAAGTGCTGCAAGCCGTGTTTCCCGAACTCAAGCGCGATCCGAGCAACGCAAGAAGGCATGCAGCGCGAACAAGCGCCAAGCGCGATTTCCATCCGCGGCCTGACCGAAGGCATTTCCTACAGCCTCGGCCAGTGCTGCCATCCGCTGCCGGGCGACCGCATCGTCGGGCTCATGGTGCCGGGCGAGGGCGTGGTCATCCACACCATCGACTGCGCCGAGCTTGAGAAGGCGCAATCGAGCATGGACGACTGGCTGGATGTGGCGTGGGAGCCGCATGCCGCCGACAGCGGGCCTGTCGGTGGCGCGCGTGCTGGTGCGGGTGAAGAATGCGCCGGGCTCGCTTGGCCGCAGTGATGACGGTGATCGGCAACAATGGCGGCAACATCTTCAACATGAAAGTGACCAACCGCAATCCGCTGTTTTTCGAATTCATCGTCGATATCGAGGTGCGCGACGTGGCGCATTTGCAGAACATCCTGGGCGCGCTACGGGTGAATGCAGTCGGTCGAATCGGTCGACCGCGTGCGCGGCGAAGACGAGAAGGAGGCAGCCTAGAGCTCGTTTCATCCCTCTTTAAGGGCGGATAGGTTCTTGCAAGACACCAGAATGACTAATTTGCTCATGACACCTGAACAGGTTCTGAACGAATTCAAGAAAGCCGGCGCGTTGCTGGAAGGCCATTTCATTCTGTCGTCGGGACTGCATTCCGACGTATTCCTGCAGAAGGCGCTGGTGTTCCAGGATGCCAAGCGCACCGCCAAGCTTGTGCAAGGCGCTGGCCGCGAAAGTGCGCGCGGAAGTGAAGATCGAAATTCACCGCCATCGTCTCGCCGGCCGTGGGCGGCATCGTGCCGGGCTATGAGATGGGCCGCCAGCTGGGCCTGCCCGCCATGTATGTCGAGCGGCAGGACGGCAAGTTCCAATTGCGCCGCGGCTTTCACCTCGAAAAGAACCAGCCGGTGCTGATGGTGGAAGACATCGTCACCACCGGCGTGTCCTCGCGCGAATGCCTCGACGCCATCCGCGCGGCGGGCGGCAAGCCGGTCGCCGCTGCCTGTCTGATCGACCGTTCCGGCGGCAAGGCGAAAGTCGGCGTGAAACTCGTGGCGCTGGCGAGCGTGAAGTTTCCAGCGTGGGACGCCGACCAAACTTCCGGCGCATTTGCGCGACACTCCCGCCATTAAACCCGGGAGCAGGGGACTGGCGTGACGCTGTTCGGCGTGGCGCACCTTCTATTGCCTCTCCACAGGGGTAGAGTAATTGGAGTGAGCCTGTCACTTGCGCTCGTGTCAGGTTGCGCCAATCCGTTGTTTGCAGACTGCCTGAAATACGATCCTGCCAGCATCACGCTGACAGGGCGGGTCATCGTCGAACCTTTCTTCGGCCCGCCCAGTTACGGCAAGATACCTGCACGCGACGAGAAGATGCACGAGCCCATTCTGAAATTGGCCGAGCCGGTATGCGTGGACGCAATGCCCAAAGCCGCTTACGATTTCCGTGGCGAAAAGAATGTCTCGGAAATGCAAATGGTGTTTGCGGATTATCCGTTCGGGGCGCAGTGGCACGGCAAGCGTGTGATCGTCACGGGCAAGCTATTCCACGCCTTCACGTCGGCGCATCGCACCAAAGTGCTCATCATGGTGAAGAATGCTCGCGCGGTGGAGGAAGGCAGATGAAGCTGCGGCTTGGTGTCAACATCGATCATGTCGCCACCATGCGCAACGCGCGCGGCGGTGCACATCCCGATCCGGTGCGGGCGGCGAAGCTGGCGGCGAAGCCGGCGCCGACGGCATCACCGCGCATCTGCGCGAGGACCGTCGGCATATTTCCGACGACGACATCGATCGTCTGGCGCGAGAAATTGATTTGCCGCTCAATCTCGAAATGGCGGCGACCGACGAAATGCTGGCCATCGCGCTACGCCATCTGCCGCACGCCGCCTGCATCGTTCCGGAAAAGCGCGAGGAACGCACGACCGAAGGCGGCATCGACGCGGCGGGCCAGCACAACCGGCTTGCGCCCTTCGTGCGCGCCCTGGGCGAAGCGAAGATGCGCGTGTCGCTGTTCATCGAGCCCGACATACGCCAGCTCGAGGCCGCAAAATCGCTGGGCGCGCCGGTGGTGGAATTGCACACCGGCGCCTATTGCGAAGCCGCGTCCATGGCGAAGGCGCATGAGCGCGACGGCTGCTCGACAAAATCCGCCAAGCCGCCGCGTATGGCGCATCGCTCGGACTGGAAGTTCATGCCGGACATGGCCTGGGCTTCGACACTGTGAAGCCCGTCGCCGCCATCTCCGAAATCCGCGAACTCAATATCGGCCATTTTCTGATCGGCGAAGCGATCTTCTCCGGCCTCGAGGCCGCCATCCGCCGGATGCGCGCGTTGATGGACGAGGCACGGCCTGGCTTGGCAACGCTGTGGCAGACCAGTCATGATCATCGGCCTGGGCTCCGACCTCATCGATATCCGCCGCATCGAGAAGACCATCGAGCGGCATGGCGAACGGTTCCTTGCGCGGCATCTTCACCGAGATCGAGCGCAAGAAATCCGATGGACGAGCGCAACGGGCCGCCAGCTATGCCAAGCGCTTCGCAGCCAAGGAGGCCTGCTCCAAGGCGCTGGGAACCGGGCTTCGGCGCGGCGTGTTCTGGCGCGACATGGGGGTGGTGAACCTGCCGGGCGGCAAGCCGAGCATAAAGCTCACCGGGGGCGCACTAAAACGACTTGAGGAAATCACTCCGCCGGGGCACGAGCCGTCAGATCGATTTGTCGATCACCGACGATTTTCCGCTGGCGCAGGCCATTGTCATCATTTCGGCCGTCCCGCTCACGGGCAGGGCATCGCAAAAGGCGCAGCCGTAACTAGGTCTTTTGGGTTGGCGGTTAAGGCTGGCTGAGGTTAAAGGCCGCGCGCGGCTTGACCTTCCACGCCTCGTCCGCTCTTTTCGGACCCCATGGCAGATGATCCTCCGATGTCCGACGCGCCCGTAACCCAGTCCACGCAGGCCTCCACCAGCGAGGCCGCTCCGGCTCCGCACGAGGGTGAATCCTGGATCGAGACGGTCAAGACCATCGTCTATGCGCTGCTGATCGCGGCTGGTCATCCGCACCTTCCTGTTCCAGCCGTTCAACATTCCGTCCGGCTCGATGGAAGCGACGCTGCTGGTGGGCGATTATCTGTTCGTCGAGAAATTGCCTACGGCTACAGCCGTAGTCCTTCCCCTTCGGGTTGGCGACCGATTCCGTCAGGGCGCATCTTCGGCACGAACGCCGCAGCGCGGCGACGTGGTGGTGTTCAAGATGCCCAACCAGAACTCGCCCGACTACATGAAAGATTTCATCAAGCGCGTGATCGGGCTTCCGGGCGACCGCATCCAGATGATCGACGGCCAGGTCTATCTCAACGGTCAAGCCGGTGCCGAAGGTGCGCGCGAGCGATTATGTCGAGGATCAATGACGGCGTTCACCCAACATGTCGCCGCACTATCGCGAGACCTTGCCGGGCGGTAAAAGCTATTATGTCCTCGATCGCACTCCCGACGGCGATCTGGACAACACGCCGGTGTTATGTCGTGCCGCCGGGCCACTATTTCATGATGGGCGACAATCGCGACAATTCCGACGACAGCCGCCGCGATGTGGGCTACGTTCCGGCCGAAGACCTGGAAGGCAAGGCTGATTCGTCATTTCTTCTCCACCGATGGCAGCGCGCATTTCTGGGAATTCTGGAAATGGCCGCTGCAATCCGCTACACCCGGATATTCACCAATATCCAGTGATCTGGAATCGCGGCTCGGCCACCGCTTCGCAGATCCCGCGTTGCTGACGCGCGCGCTGACCCATGCCAGTCGCGGTGAACTGTCCAATGAGCGGCTGGAATTTCTCGGCGACCGCGTCTTGGGCCTGATTGTGGCGGAGAAGTTGTATGCGCTCTATCCCGGCGAACCCGAAGGCGCTCTGGCGCTGAAGCTGAACGCGCTGGTGCGCGGCGAAGCTTGCGCACGTGCTGCAGAGACTGCGGGACTGGCGGAGCATCTGATCCTGGCCTCGGCGGAAGCAGGCAGCGGCGGACGCAAGAAGACCGCCATCCTGGCGGGCGCCTGCGAAGCGGTGATCGCAGCCCTTTATCTCGACGGCGGATATCAAGCGGCGCGGCAATTCGTGGAGCGCTACTGGGCCGATGAATTCCAAGGTCTCGGCCGCGACATGCGCGATGCCAAAAACATCGCTGCAGGAATGGGCGCAAGATCCTGGTGCGGGATCCCAAGGCTTGCCGGCCTATAAACAGGTCGGGCGCGAGGGCCCGATCATGCGCCGCGTTTTGCGGTGGAAGTCAGCGTGAAGGGGCAAGCACCGGAAATCGGCTTTGGCGGCTCCAAGCGCGAAGCCGAACAGGATGCGGCCAAGCGGATGCTCATACGATTGGGGCTGGCATAATGGCTTTGAGAATTTGCCTTTCTCTGCACCGGTTCCTCGAGGAAGGGGCGAAATTTGCCAGGCAAATTTCGGGCAGCGGTGAATGCCACGATAGCTCGGCTTTTCTGCGAAAAATCTCTTATTGGGTTCGGTATTTTTCGATCGCAAACGGTCTGGCCCCCGCCGGGCCTGGGCTGGGCGTCGTTCCCTCACCAGGACGAGGTTGATATGCGGTGCGGGTTCACCGCCATTATCGGTGCGCCGAATGCGGGCAAGTCCACGCTCGTCAATGCGCTGGTCGGATCAAAGGTCTCCATCGTCACGCCGAAGGTGCAGACCACGCGCATGACCGTGCGCGGCGTTGCAATCAGGGGCGAGGCGCAGATCGTGTTCGTGGATACGCCGGGCATCTTCAAGCCGCGCCGCAGGCTCGACCGCGCGATGGTAAAAGCGGCGTGGGCGGGAGCAGGCGATGCGGACGCGGTTTGTCTGGTCGTCGATGCGCCCGCTCTTTCAGATGAGCCTGACGGTTTGTCGGCGCGCGACACGCACATGATTATCGATGGACTCAAGGCGAACAACCAGAAGGCTGCGCTGGTACTCAACAAGATCGACGGCATGAAGCGCGAAACGCTTTTGCCATTGATGGATAGGCTGAATGCACGAAGGCATGTTTGAAGAGGTGTTTCTGATTTCGGCGCTGAAGGGTGACGGGGTCGGCGATGTCGCGGCTTGGTGTGCCTCGAAGATGCCAGACAGGACCTTGGCTATATCCTGAGGATCAGGCGGCGGATATTCCCTCACGCCTGCTTGCCGCCGAAATCACCCGCGAAAAGCTCTATCTGCGGCTGCACGATGAACTGCCTTACGCCGCGACCGTGGAAACCGAAGGCTGGGAAGAACGCAAGGACGGCTCGGTCAAGATCGATCAGGTGATCTATGTCGAGCGCGAAGGCCAGAAAGCCATTGTGCTGGGCAAGGGCGGGCAGACGATCAAGACGATCGGCGAACTGGCGCGGCAGGAGATGGAAGAGGTGTTCGGCCGCCGCGTGCATCTGTTCCTGTTCGTGAAGGTGCGCGAGGACTGGGCCGAAGACCGCGAGCACTATGGCGAGATGGGGCTGGAATTTCCCGAGGAATGACAAGCCTCGCCGGGGATGACAAATTTTGTTAAGCGAACGGCATGGAATGGTCTGACGACGCCATCGTGCTGTCGGTGCGCAAGCATGGCGAAACCAGCGCCATCGTGGAGGCGTTGACCCGCGCCCACGGCCGCCATCTGGGGCTGGTGCGGGGCGGCGGCTCACGGCGGTCCAGACCCACATTGCAGCCGGGCAACAGTGTCCATCTTCACTGGCGGGCGCGGTTGACCGAACATCTGGGCAATTACGCGGTCGAGCCGTTGCGGTCCCGGGCCGGCGAGATGATGGAAAGCCGCGATCGCCTACTGGGGCTCAACGCATTTACTAGCGTTGCGGGCGCGGCACTGCCCGAACGTGAGACGCATGACGCGGTATATGAGGCGGCGGAGATATTGCTCGACGCAATGCTGAAGGAGGATTTCGCCCACTGGGCACCGCTGTTCGTGCGCTGGGAGGTGGGAGTTCTGGAAGCGCTGGGTTTCGGCCTGGACCTTTCGCACTGTGCGGCGACGGGTTCGCCAGATGATCTGATGTATGTGTCGCCGCGCTCTGGGCGGGCGGTGTCAGGTGAGGCAGGAGCGCCCTATGCGGAGCGGATGTTTGCGCTGCCGAGATTCTTGCTGGGGTCGCAGAATGAGCCGCCGTCGCGGGGGGAAATCGCAGAGGGCCTGCGGTTGACGGAACATTTTCTGCTGGGCCGCGTGCTGGCGCCGCATGGGCGGGAGGTACCACCTGCGCGGATAAGGTTGAACGAGTTGGCGTTGCAGGAATCACTGTAGAGTTATTTATCCTTCATTCCGCTATCGCCCTGCGCATGCGGGCACCCCAATTTTCGCCAAAGGAAAATGGGTCCTTGGACCGGGCGGGCGATGACGGCAAAGAGAAGTGGATCAAATGGGTCAAGTGCCGCTGAAAGACGAAATCCGCCCCGAACCGCTGGGCAAGGCGCTGTCCGAGCGCTATCTGGCCTATGCGCTGTCCACCATCACCCAGCGCGCGCTGCCCGATGCGCGCGACGGACTGAAGCCGGTGCATCGGCGCCTGTTATGGGCGATGCGGGTGCTGGGGCTCAATCCGCAATCGGGATTTAAGAAATGCGCCCGCGTGGTGGGCGATGTCATCGGCAAATATCATCCGCATGGCGACCAGTCGCGATCTATGACGCGCTGGTGCGGCTGGCGCAGGATTTCGCGCTGCGCTATCCGCTGGTCGACGGGCCAGGGCAATTTCGGCAATGTCGATGGCGATAACGCCGCCGCCATGCGCTACACCGAAAGCCGGCTGACCGAAGTTGCGCAGGCGCTGCTCGAAGGGCTCGACGAAGACGCGGTCGATTTCCGCCCCACCTATGACGGCGAGGACGAAGAGCCGGTGGTTCTTGCCGGCAGCGTTCCCCAATCTGCTTGCCAATGGCTCGACCGGCATCGCGGTCGGCATGGCGACGTCGATCCCGCCGCACAATCTGGGCGAACTTGTGCGCAGCGACTGATCGCGCTGATCGAAAATCCCGATACTGCCGAGGAGCGCACCTGCTGAAATTCGTCAAGGGACCGGATTTTCCCACCGGCGGCATCATGGTCGACGACCACGCGACGCATCGCCGAAGCCTACAAGACCGGACGCGGCGGCTTTCGCGTGCGCGCGCGCTGGGAAAAGGAAGAAGGCGCGCGCGGCGTCTATCAGATCGTGGTCACCGAAATTCCCTATCAGGTGCAGAAGGCCAAGCTGATCGAGCGCATCGCCGAATTGCTCGAGCAGAAGAAGCTGCCGCTGCTCGACGACGTCCACGACGAAAGCGCGGAAGATATCCGCATCGTGCTGACGCCCAAGAGCCGCACGGTCGATGCCGAGCTGCTGATGGAGCAGTTGTTCCGCCAGACCGATCTGGAAGTCGCGCATCCCGCTCAACATGAATGTGCTCGACGGCGGGCTGGTGCCGCGCGTGATGAGCCTGAAGTGAGGCGTTGCAGGCCTTTATCGACCATCGCCGCGAGGTGCTGGAGCGGCGCTCCGAATTATCGGCTGGAGAAGATCGCGGCGCGGCTGGAGGTGCTGGAAGGCTATCTCGCCGTCTTTCTCAATCTCGACAAGGTCATCAAGATCATCCGCACCGAGGATGAGCCCAAGCCGAAACTGATGAAGGCGTTTCGGCCTCACCGACAATCAGGCCGAAGCCATCCTCAACATGCGGCTGCGCGTCCTTGCGCAAGCTGGAAGAGATGGAAATCCGCGGCGAGCATGCGAGCTCTGACCAAAGAGCAGAAGGAGCTGACCAAGCTGCTGGGCTCCGACAAGCTCAAATCGCGAGAAGCTGATCGAGGAGATCGAAGGCCATCGACGCCAAGTTCGGGCTGAAGACGGAGCTCGGCAAGCGCCGCACCGAAATCGCCAGCGCCCGGACGTCGGCGAAATTGTCGGCGCTGGCGGAAGAGGCGGCGAACATCGACAGCGCGGTGGAGAACGAGCCCATCACGGTCGTCTGCTCGCAGAAAGGCTGGCTGCGCGCGTTCAAGGGCCATCAGGAGCCGAGCGACGCCATCAAATATCGCGAAGGCGACCGCGAGCGGTTCTGGATTCATGCCGAGACCACCGACAAGCTGATGCTGTTCGCGACCGACGGGCGGTTCTTCACGCTCGATTGCGCGAAGCTGCCGGGCGGGCGCGGCAATGGCGAAGCGATCCGCACCTTCATCGACCTGCCGCCGGAAGCCGACATCGTCGACATGTTCGTGCACAAAGGCGGGCGCAAGTTGCTGGTTGCGGCGACGTCGGGCCACGGCTTCGTCACCAATGAAGACGAAGCGGTGGCGATGAAGCGTTCGGGCAAGCGGGTGATGAACGTGCAGCCGGGCGCGGAAGCCACCGCATGCGCATTTGTAGAAGGTGACCACGTCGCGGTGATCGGCGAGAACCGCAAGTTGCTGATCTTTCCGCTGGCCGAGGTACCTGAAATGGCGCGCGGACGCGGTGTGATTTTGCAGCGTTATAAGGACGGCCATCTTGTCGGTGTCTGCGTGTTTGCTTGGAAGGAAGGGTTCAAGGATGAGAACAACCGCGCCTGGAGCTCCTCTGATCTCAAAGATTGGAAAGGCGAACGCGCGCAGGCCGGGCGCGTTACGCCGCGCGGGTTTGCGTCAAGCTTGAAGTTTGCGCATTAAGGTGAAGCATTTTGGGTTCAGGCTAGGACCCTATGAGATGGGATAGCCGTCGGATTCCAGCGCCTGGGCAAGCTCGCGCACCCGGTCGCGATCTCCTCTGGCGTTGAAGAGGAAGATGTCGACCACATACACCTCGCGGCGATGGCATTGGGTGCTTGCGAGAAGGCAGAATTCTGCGACCTATAATCTGGGCGCCGCGCGGGTCAGGATGGCCTGGGTGTCGATCGCCGCGTCTAGCGCGCCATAGGCGATGCCGGGGCGGGAAGACAGCCGCGTGGCGCAAAACCCGTCTGCGATGGCGGCAGGCCCGTCGCGCACCAGCAATGATCCCTGAAACGCCAGCGCCATGGCTTCCACCACGCGACGCGCTGTCATTTCGTTGGCGCGCGAAGGGATGAGGCGGTCCTTCGCGTCGTCGATGGCGCGGTCGAGGCTTGCATTGGCGCCGCGCGCGGTTTCGAGTTCGTTGACGAACGCCATGACCGAGTGGGGTTCCCGTGCCATCGCGCGCAATACGTCGAGGCAAATCACATTGCCCGAACCTTCCCAGATAGAATTGAGCGGGGATTGGCGGTAGATGCGTGGCATCACGCCTTCCTCGATGTAGCCCGCGCCGCCATGGGCCTCCATCGCCTCGTAGACGAAATTCACCACGCGTTTGTTGAGCCAATATTTGCCGATCGGCGTGGCGATACGGGAAAAAAGGGCGGCCTGTTCGCTCGTCGGGCTTTCATCGAAGCTGCGCGCAATGCGGAACGTCATTGCGGTGGCGGCTTCGGATTCAATCGCCATGTCTGCCAGAACTTGCCGCATCAGCGGTTGGTCTATCAGACGCTTCTGAAATGCACTGCGATGGGCTGCGTGCCACATCGCATTCGCCAGCGCTTGTCGCATATAGGCAGCGGGGGCGAGAATGCAGTCGAGCCTTGTGTGATGAACCATTTCGATAATGGTGCGCACGCCGCGTCCTTCTTCGCCAATCAACGTGCCATAGGCGCCGTGATACTCGATTTCCGAGGAAGCATTGGCCCGGTCGCCCAGCTTGTCCTTGAGGCGCATCAGGTACATCGGATTGCGTTCCCCATCCGGCTTCCAGCGGGGAACGAGAAAACAGCTCAAGCCGTTCGGCGCGTAGGCGAGCGTGAGAAACGCATCCGACATCGGCGCGGAGCAGAACCATTTGTGGCCTTCGAGCCTATAGGCTTGGCCGGGGCCGGCCTTACCCAACGGTGTCGCGCGTGTGGTGTTGGCGCGTACGTCGGAGCCGCCCTGTTTTTCCGTCATTGCCATACCGAGCGTGGCGCCTGTTTTGTTTTTCGCTGGTTGCGAGGAGGGATCGTATGTCGAGGCGACAATGCGCGGGCGCCATTCCGCCGCGATCTCGGGCTGGTGGGAAAGCGCAGGTAGCACCGCATAGGTCATAGTCATCGGGCAGCACACGCTCAATTCACCCTGCGTCATGAGGAATTCGAGGGCCGTGTGCAGAACATGGCCTGCGTCCACGCCTGTCCACGCGCACGACGATACGCCGGCTTTGATGCCAAATTGCATCAGCTTGTGATAGGCGGGGTGGAATTCCACTTCGTCGATGCGCTGGCCGTAACGGTCGAAGGTTTTCAACTGGGGCGGATTACGGTTGGCCTGCTGCGCCCAATCGAGAATCTCCGCCGAACCGCAGCGCGCGCCGAAATCCGCAAGCCGGTCCATGTGGGTGCTGGCTCCTTCGCGGGCGACGGCCTCGCTCAGCGCCACGTCAGAGGTGAAGATATTCACGTCCTCGAAAGGCGGCGGCTGGTTCACGACATCGTGTGTTTCGAGCTGCGTTTCGGGCTTGAGATAGATCATGGCATTCCTCCGCTGCGGCGCATCATAACGCATTCCGAGGCTAGGCGGGGCGCGACGTTCTGCTACGCTGCCCTCAGAGGAAATGCCCCAAGAGGCCCCGCATGTCGAACGACGCGCCCGCCACCCCGGCGGGCGGACCCTTGGCTGTGGGCACCCAGGACGATGTGACACCTGGTTATCGCACCTATGTGCTGGTCGTCCTGACGTTGGTTTATGTCGTCAACTATTTGGATCGGCAGATCCTTGGAATCTTACTGCCACAGATCCAAAAGGAATTCACGCTCACCGATACGCAACTGGGCCTGTTGTCGGGAACGGCGTTCGCGGTGGTCTATGCCGTGCTCGGCATTCCGCTGGCCATCGTCGCTGATCGCGTGAACCGTCGCAATGTCGTGGCCGCGTCGCTTGCCGCATTCAGCCTGATGACAGTTCTCTCCGGCTATGCCACGCAGTACTGGCAATTGCTGCTGACGCGTTTTGGTACCGGCATAGGCGAGGCGGGTACGGGCCCGTCGATCAATTCGATGCTCGCCGATTTCTATCCGCCGGAGAAACGCGCCTCTGCTCTTTCGTTCTATTCGGCAGGACTGAATGTTGGACTGTTGATCGGATTTTTCGGAGGCGGTTACATCGCGCAACACTATGGTTGGCGCAACGCGTTTCTCGCGGCGGGATTGCCCGGCCTTATCCTTGTGTTCGTTTTGACATTCACGGTGAAGGAACCCCAGCGCGGCGCGGTCGACAAATTGCTGGATCGCCTTCCGGCACCGAATATTTTCAGTGTCATTGAATATTTGTGGAAGCTGCGCTCGTTTCGTTGGCTGGCAATCGGAACATCTCTTAGTTCGTTCGGAGGTTACGCTGGCATTTTCTTTATTCCGAAATTTCTCATTGTCTCGCACCATATGTCGCTGGTGCAGGTTAGCGTAACGCTGGCGTTGCTCACGGGGATTCCCGGCGCCGTTGGCACTTATCTTTCAGGCGTGTTCGCGGATCGTTATGGAAAGAACGATGTGCGCTGGTACATGTATGTGCCGATTATTGCGACCTTTCTCGCGATCCCGTTTGCGCCTGTCTTTTATCTGTCGTCGATCACGGCGATTGCCCTGGCCGCTGCCATCGTGCCGGTGGCGATGGGCGCAACCTACGTCGGTCCTGCCTATGCGATCACCCAGGCGCTCGTTCCATTGCGGATGCGAGCGCAAGCGATTGCAATATTGCTCTTTATACTGAATATCATAGGGCTGGGGCTCGGCCCGTTGACCGTCGGCAAAATCAGCGACCTGCTGAAACCTGCATTCGGCACGGATTCCCTTCGCTATGCGTTGATGACGGGCATTCTCACCGGGCTGGTGGGCGCTTATTGCTATTGGCGTGCCTCTTTTTGGTTGAAGGCTGATCTGGCGACAGTTCCGCGCTGAGATATTGCGCTGCGCTATCGTTTCCGGCGATGCTGGCCAGATGAAATGGTCAGGCAAAGCGGCGGGACTGGCCGCAGTTTTGGCATTGCTAGCGGGGCGGGCGGATGCTTTGCCGCCGGCCCAAAGCGTTTCGCTCACCTTGCCGCCCGGCGCATTCAAGCTGCAATCCACATCGGTGCGCACGCAGCTCGGTGCCGTTGTCGCCAGCCCCCCGCAGAACAGCATTTCGATCAGCCTTGATCTCAGGGCGTTGCCGCGAAAGCCTGTGGAAGACCTTTCGCCGCAGAAGATGATCGTTGCCGCTGTCGTCAGCCGATTGCGGCAGGCGCTAACGCCGGAGCTGGCGGAGAATTTTGATCTGTTTCTCTATGTCAGCAAGGCATCGCACGGACCTTATGCACAACATATGTATGTGGTCCGCAGGCGGACGAAGGGCGATCTTGATCTTGTCTATGATTGGCCAGTGTCGACGGGGCGCGAGCGGGTAGAGAAGAACGCATTCGGACGGCGGGCCTTCACGGTGACCCCGCCTGGTTACTACGAACTCGATCCAGATCGCCTCTATGTCGATTATTATTCCGAAGCCTGGGATGGCCCGATGGCGCACGCGATGTTCTTCGATGCATGGCGCAAGGGTGCGCGTGTGGGACTGGCGATCCATGCGGCCCATGACGAAGGCATCGACCGTCTGGGGTCGCGGGCGAGTGCGGGCTGTGTGCGGCTTTCGCCCGCCAATGCGCGAGCGTTATTCAAGCTTGTGAAAAACGAATATCGCGGAGATGTGCCGCGCTTGGCTTACGATCCTCAGACGCAATCAACACGGCGTGACGGCCTTTTGATGCGCGATGGCCACGGCAGGCTGCAATTCAAGAAGGGCTATCGCGTGTTGGTGGTCGTCGAAGATTTTGGCGGCGACCAAATCGCCATGCAATGATCCGGTGCTGTCTGTCGCTTTTTTTGCAGAAGGGGTGGTAAGAAAGCCTGACAGATTTTCTTATCTTCGAAGTTCATAGAGTGCGACTGCGGCAGCGTTGGAGACGTTGAGGCTTTCGGTTGATTTGCCGATCGGAATGAAGGCGCTGGTATCGCAACGCTCGCGCACCAGCCGGCGCACACCCGAACCTTCCGAACCCAGCACAAGCGCCACATCGCCGGTGGCGGTGGCCTCGCGCAATGGTTGATCGCCGTCGCCCGTCAGCGCCACGCGCCAGAAATCGTGTTCGCCCAATCGCTCAAGCGTGCGCGCAATGTTCACCACCGTTGCAATCGGCACCACATCAAGCGCACCCGACGCCGCTTTCGCCAGCACGCCGGATTCGGGTGGCGCGTGCCGGTCCTGCACGATGACGGCGTCAACTCCGAACGCGACGGCAGATCGCAAGATCGCGCCGGCGTTGTGCGGATCGGTGATCTGATCGAGCACCAGCACGATGCGCCGTTTGCCTAAGACGTTTGGGATGATTACGTCTTCGAGCGCGCGGGCAGGGAGCTTTTCGCAATTCAGTGCCACGCCTTGATGGACCGATCCCGGCGCCAGCATCCGGCCGATAGCATCGGAGGTGGCGATCTCATGGCGGGCCCGGCTCATTGCCGCTTTGCCGAGTTCCTCGACAGCCCGGTCGGTCAGTACCAACCGATGGACTTTCCGGCGCGGATTCGCCAGCGCAGCCCGGACGGCATGGAGGCCGTAAAGCCATAAACCAGGGCTAGGCTGATTATCGGAGCGTTTGAAGAAACGCTTTTTGGGATCATTGCGAGACATGGCCGGCTTATAGCCAGTTATGAGGGCAGACCGCGAGGATTGCGTGATGGTTGGGTGTCCATGGGGATGGTCCGAATCGGCCGCGGGTGGAGGTCTATCGCCGGAGTTCCTGGCTTGCGTTTTTCGGGGAGCAAGGGGTAGCCTTCGACGGCAGATGGGCGAGGGCGATTTTACGGGTCGGCCGCGCAGAGTCTTCTATTGACACTTTCCGCCTTTTGGCAGATATCCCGCCGTTCCGCAGCCCACCCTCCGGAGGCATTTCTGCGTCTTTTTCGCCTGGGAAAGACGGGGATTTGCTCCGAACGGCGCTCGGTACATAACAGATTGAAAGGGCAAACAAATCCGGAGGGGTGCCCGAGTGGCTAAAGGGGACGGACTGTAAATCCGTTGGCTACGCCTACGTTGGTTCGAATCCAACCCCCTCCACCAGCCTATGCGCCAAAGAGCGGTACGGCTGACAAGCCAGACGGTGACCTGGTCGGAAAGCAGGAGGTTTTGAACCCGCGGGTGTAGCTCAATGGTAGAGCAACAGCCTTCCAAGCTGATGACGAGGGTTCGATTCCCTTCACCCGCTCCAGCCTTCGCCCCAACGGGGCCTTGGCTGGCAAGCCAGTCGAAGGCAAAGGCAAGCAGTTAGAGACGAAGGTAAGACGAAGGATTGAAGATGGCGAAGGCAAAATTTGAGCGGAACAAGCCGCACTGCAATATCGGGACGATTGGCCATGTTGATCATGGCAAGACCTCGCTGACGGCAGCGATCACGAAGGTGTTTGGCGGAAACGGGCGGCGCGACGTTCACGGCCTATGACCAGATCGACAAGGCGCCGGAAGAAAAGGCGCGCGGGATCACGATCTCGACGGCCCATGTGGAGTACGAGACCAAGGCGCGCCACTACGCCCATGTCGACTGCCCCGGCCATGCGGACTATGTGAAGAACATGATTACGGGCGCTGCCCAGATGGATGGTGCGATCCTTGTGGTGTCGGCTGCCGATGGGCCGATGCCGCAGACCCGCGAACACATTCTGCTTGCCCGTCAGGTCGGCGTGCCGGCGCTGGTGGTGTTCATGAACAAGTGCGATATGGTGGACGATCCGGAACTTCTGGATCTTGTTGAGATGGAAGTGCGTGAGCTTCTGTCGAGCTACCAGTTCCCTGGCGATGACATTCCGGTTGTTCGCGGCTCGGCGTTGATGGCGCTTGAGAGCAAGAACCCCGAGCTTGGCCATGATGCGGTTTTGAAGCTGATGGAAGCTGTTGACAGCTACATTCCGCAGCCTGAACGCCCGATTGACCAGCCGTTTCTGATGCCGATCGAAGACGTGTTCTCGATCTCGGGCCGCGGCACGGTGGTGACGGGTCGGGTGGAACGCGGTGTGGTGAAGGTTGGCGAGACGGTTGAAATCGTCGGCATCAGGCCGACGTCGTCGACCACGGTGACCGGGGTGGAAATGTTCCGCAAGCTGCTTGATCAGGGTCAGGCGGGCGACAATATCGGCGCGCTCTGCGCGGTGTGGATCGCGAAGGGGTGGAACGTGGCCAAGTCCTGGCGAAGCCAGGCTCTGTGACGCCCCACACCAACTTTATCGCGGAAGCCTACATTCTGACGAAAGACGAGGGCGGTCGTCATACGCCGTTCTTCGGCAACTACCGCCCGCAATTCTACTTCCGCACGACGGACGTGACGGGCATCGTGAAGCTTCCGGAAGGCACCGAAATGGTGATGCCGGGAGACAACGTCTCGGTGGAAGTCGAACTGATCGTGCCGATCGCGATGGAAGAAAAGCTGCGCTTTGCCATCCGTGAAGGCGGTAGAACCGTCGGCGCAGGCGTGGTCGCAAAAATACTGAAGTAACTTTTGTCATGCCCGCATCTTTGATGCGGGTGACCCAAGCTCCTTTTCGGTGAAAGGAAAATGGGTCCACTCGGACAGGCCGGGTGATAACCGAAGGAAGAAGGAACGCAGAGTTGAGCTTAGGAGTGTAGCTCAGTTGGTAGAGCGGCGGTCTCCAAAACCGTAGGCCGGGGGTTCGAATCCCTCCACTCCTGCCAATTGCCGCTCTGTTGGGTGACGTAGCGAAAGAAAAAATGGCCGACGCGAAGAAAACAGCAACTGCGGATTCCACGGGCAAGGATTTGCCCGCGCCGCCGCGCGCCAAGAGCGGTGGACCAATTTCAGTTCTTCCGCGAAGTCCGGCGCGAGGCCTCCAAGGTCACCTGGCCGACCTGGAAGGAAACCTATCTCACCACAATCATGGTCTTCATCATGGTGGGCGTGATGATGCTGTTTTTCTTCGTGGTCGACGCGGCACTGAATATGGGCGTTCGATATTTGTTGGGCGTTTCGGGCTAACGGATCGGGAAGATGAGCGAAGCAGGAACCGCAACGAAGTCTGATGGCCGCTGGTACATCGTCCACACTTACTCGAATTTCGAGAAAAAAGTGTCGGAAGAGATCAAGCGTCAGGCGAAGATTCAGGGCCTTGAGGATCTCATTGAAGAGGTCATGGTGCCGACCGAGGAAGTGGTGGAAGTCCGCCGCGGCCAGAAGGTCAATTCGGAACGCAAGTTCCTGCCAGGCTATGTGCTCGTCCGGGCCAAGTTGACCGACGAGTGCTATCACCTCATCAAGAATGTGCCGAAGGTCACAGGCTTCCTCGGCCAGAACAACAAGCCCATGCCGCTGCGCCAGGGTGAGGTCGATCGGATCATCAATCAGGTCCACGAAGGCGCGGAGAACCCCAAGCCCTCGATCACCTTCGAGATCGGCGAGCAGGTGCGCGTGGCCGATGGCCCGTTCACCTCGTTCAATGGCGTGGTCGAAGAAGTCGACGAGCAGCGCTCGCGCCTGAAGGTGGCGGTGTCCATCTTCGGTCGCGCGACGCCGGTGGAACTGGAATTCACGCAGGTCGAGAAGGTTTGACCTGCAAAGCACGGGAGGGGCAGCCAGCTCCGTTTGCACCGTAAACCGCTAAGGAGGCGGATCAGAAGTGGCGAAGAAGATTACCGGTTACGTGAAGTTACAGGTGCCAGCAGGTGCTGCGAATCCCTCGCCGCCGATCGGCCCTGCCTTGGGTCAGCGCGGGCTGAACATCATGGAGTTCTGCAAGGCGTTCAATGCCAAGACCCAGGACCAGGAAAAGGGAATGCCGATTCCGGTAACAATTACCGTGTTCTCGGACAAATCCTTCACCTTCGAGATGAAGACTCCGCCGGCATCTTACTTCTTGAAGAAGGCGGCCAAGGTGGATGGCGGTTCCAAGGCCCCTGGCCGCGACGTGCGCGGCTCGGTGAGCAAGGCGCAGGTGCGCCAGATCGCCGAAGCCAAAATGAAGGACCTCAATGCAAACGATGTCGAGATGGCAATGCGCATGATCGAAGGATCGGCGCGCTCCATGGGCATCCAGGTGCGGGAGTAAGAACCATGGCCCACATCTCCAAGCGGTTTAAGAAGGCCACAGAAGGCATTGATATCTCGAAGCAGTATTCAGTCGAAGAAGCGGTAAAGCTCATCAAGTCGCGCGCCACGGCGAAGTTCGACGAGACCATCGAATTATCGATCAATCTGGGGGTTGATCCGCGTCATGCCGACCAAATGGTGCGCGGCGTGGTCTCCCTGCCGGGCGGCACGGGTCGAAACCTGCGCGTGGCCGTGTTCGCCAAGGGCGCGAAGGCCGACGAAGCGAAGAAAGCTGGTGCCGATCTGGTCGGCGCGGAAGACCTCGCCGAAGAAGTTTCCAAGGGCAAGATCGATTTCGATCGCTGTATCGCGACCCCGGATATGATGGGTATCGTAGGCCGCCTCGGTAAGGTGCTGGGCCCCCGCGGCCTGATGCCGAACCCCAAGGTTGGCACCGTCACCATGGACGTGGTGAGCGCGATCAAAGACGCTAAGGGCGGCGCGGTTGAATATCGCGTCGAGAAGGCCGGCATTGTGCAGGCTGGCGTCGGCAAGGCGAGTTTTACCGAAGACGCGATCGTGAAGAACGTCCGCGCCTTCGTGGACAGCGTCATGAAGGCGAAGCCGGCGGGCGCCAAAGGCAACTTCATGAAGAAAATCTCCCTCAGCTCGACGATGGGCCCCGGCGTGAAGATCGCGCTGGGCAGCGTCGGTGCGGGCGGGGCGGAGGCGTAAGGCATTTGTGAATCCGGCGGACGATCGCTGGAACCTGTCCGAGACCGCTGGAGTGCTTAGGCGCTTAAAAGTTCCAGCGTAGACGGGGAGAGAACCGGATTTGCGAAGGCGACTTCGCCATTCGGGTTTGAACCCTGGGCAGGCGTATCAGCACAGGGCGGCGAGCGGATCGTCACGTTCGCCGGTTGATAGGAGAGCAATGTGGACAAAACCCAGAAGGCGGATGTCGTCAAAGACCTCAATGGTCTGTTGGCCGATGCCGGCTCGGTGGTCGTCGCCCACTACACCGGTATGACGGTGGCCGAGATGGGCGTTCTTCGCGCGCGTATGCGCGCCGAAGGCGCATTCTTCAAGGTCGCGAAAAACCGTCTTGCCGTGCGTGCTCTGGAAGGAACGGCCGCGGCGCCGATCGCCCATCTGTTCAAAGGTCCGACCGGGATTGCGTTCAGCAAAGACCCGATCGCGGCTTCGAAGGTGGCGATGGCGTATGCCAAGGAGAACGACAAGCTCGTGATCCTGGGCGGTGTGGTCGGAACGACGGTACTGGACGTGGCAGGCGTGAAAGCCCTCGCATCCCTACCCTCGCTTGATGCATTAAGAGGCAAGATCGCGGGACTGCTGCAAGCACCTGCGACCAAGCTGGCCGGCCTCATGGCCGCGCCCGGGGGCCAGCTGGCCCGCGTCATCGGTGCATATTCCGCCAAGGACGCTGCGTGAAGCGACACCCAACCAACATTCAAACCCGTAAACGAAGGAACTGAACAATGTCGAAGATTGAAAGACTGGTTGAAGATCTGTCGGGCCTGACGGTGCTTGAAGCAGCCGATCTTGCGAAGCTTCTCGAAGAGAAGTGGGGCGTTTCGGCGGCCGCTCCGGTGGCGGCTGCGGCAGCCGGTCCGGTTGCTGCTGCAGCTCCAGTGGCGGAGAAGACCGAATTCACGGTCGTCCTCACCGAGGCAGGCGACAAGAAGATCAATGTCATCAAGGAAGTCCGTGCGATCACCGGCCTTGGCCTCAAGGAAGCGAAAGACCTCGTCGAAGGTGCTCCCAAAGAAGTCAAAGTCGATGTGAACAAGGATGAAGCGGCAAAAATCAAGAAGCAGCTCGAAGACGCTGGTGCGAAAGTCGAGCTGAAGTAAAGGAGGCGTCGCGGGCTTGAAAAGCGCGCGCGCGTACATATTTCGTTTACCCCACCCCCTCCTGGGCGTACCCCGCCCCGGAGGGCGGTGGTTTTCGTCCTTGGGGCTTCAAATCCCAAGGATGGTCGGCCGAGCAGCACACATTACTTATAGGCACGGGTAGAAGGATCGCAGATGACTCTCTCGTTCACGGGACGCAAAAGGCTCCGCAAATATTTCGGCAAGATGGTCGAAGTGGCGGAAATGCCCAATCTCATCGAGGTCCAGAAGACCTCGTATGACCAGTTCCTCCAGGTGGCCAAGCCGGAAGGCGGGCGGCGGGACGAAGGTTTGCAGGCGGTCTTTTCGTCGGTGTTCCCGATCAGCGATTTCTCAGAATCGTCGACCTTGGAATATGTCGACTACCATTTCGAGGATCCGAAATACGACGTAGAGGAATGCCAACAGCGTTCCATGACTTATGCCGCGCCGCTCAAAGTAACGCTGCGCCTCATTGTGTTCGATGTGGACGAAGAGACGGGCGCGAAGTCAGTCAAGGACATCAAGGAACAGGATGTCTATATGGGCGACATCCCGTTCATGACCGAGAACGGCACCTTCATCATCAACGGCACCGAACGGGTGATCGTCAGCCAGATGCACCGCTCGCCGGGCGTCTTCTTCGACCACGACAAGGGCAAGACGCATTCGAGCGGCAAGCTTTTGTTCGCTGCGCGCGTCATTCCTTATCGCGGCTCATGGCTCGATCTCGAATTCGACGCCAAGGACATCATGCATGTCCGCATCGACCGCCGCCGCAAGCTGCCGGCGACGACCCTGCTCTATGCGTTAGGTTTGACGCAGGAAGATATCCTGAACAGTTTCTATCCAGAAGATCGCCTTCAAACACACGAAGGGCGGTGGCTGGACAACGCCGCTGGAGCCGAACTGGATGCGCAACGCTAAGGCGGTGGGCGACCTGGATCAACGCCAAGACCGGCGAAGTGCTGGTCGAAGCGGGCCAGAAGATTTCGGTGCGGGGCCTGCGCAAGTGGCAGGAAGACGGCATCAAGCATATCCAGGTTTCGGACGAGGAATTGCTCGGCCGCTACTCCGCGCTCGACATGGTCAATCCCGAGACCGGCGAGATCTATGTCGAAGCCGGTGATGAGTTGACCAAAGATAATCTCGAACAGCTCGTCGAAGCGGGCTTCCACGAGATCGACGTCATCAACGTCGATGGCATTACGATCGGCGCGTATATCCGCAACACGATGGCGATCGACAAGAACCACGGCCGCGAAGCTGCCCTCATCGACATCTATCGCGTCATGCGCCCTGGCGAACCGCCGACGCTCGACACCGCCGAGACCCTGTTCGGTCAGCTGTTCTTCGACAGCGAGCGCTATGACCTCTCTGCCGTTGGCCGGGTGAAGATGAACATGCGCATGGGCCTCGACGCTGAGGACACCGTGCGTACGTTGCGCAAGGAAGACATCATTGCCATCGTCAAGGCGCTGGCGGACCTGCGCGATGGTCGCGGCGAAATCGACGACATCGACAATCTCGGCAATCGCCGCGTGCGTTCGGTGGGCGAACTGATGGAAAACCAGTTCCGCGTTGGCTTGCTGCGCATGGAACGCGCGATCAAGGAACGCATGAGCGCTGTCGACATCGACACGGTCATGCCGCATGACCTCATCAATGCCAAGCCGGTGGCTGCTGCCGTGCGTGAATTCTTCGGCTCCTCGCAGCTTTCGCAATTCATGGACCAGACCAATCCGCTTTCAGAAGTGACCCACAAACGCCGCATGTCAGCCCTTGGACCGGGCGGCCTCACGCGAGAGCGTGCTGGTTTTGAAGTGCGCGACGTCCATCCAACACATTACGGTCGCATTTGTCCGATCGAAACGCCGGAAGGTCCGAATATCGGCCTCATTAATTCGCTGGCAACCTACGCGCGTGTGAACAAATACGGCTTCATCGAAAGCCCGTATCGCCGCGTGACCAACAAGCACGTCACCGATGAAGTGGTTTATCTGTCGGCGATGGAAGAGGCGAAATACACCATCGCCCAGGCCAACGCGACGCTCGACAGCAAGAACCGTATCACCGACGAATTGGTCTCCTGCCGCAAGGGCGGAAACTTCGTGATGACGACGCCAGACCAGGTGGAGTTCATCGACGTTTCGCCGAAGCAGTTGGTGTCCGTGGCCGCAGCCCTCGTGCCGTTCCTCGAGAACGATGACGCCAACCGCGCGCTTATGGGCTCGAACATGCAGCGTCAGGCCGTGCCGCTGCTCCAGCCGGAAGCGCCGCTCGTTGGCACCGGGCTGGAAGACGTGGTCGCCCGTGACTCCGGTTCGGCGATTGCCGCACGCCGTTCCGGCGTGGTCGATCAGGTCGATGCCACCCGTATCGTCGTGCGCGCGACCGAGGAAACCGATCCGACGAAGCCGGGCATCGATATCTATCGCCTGAAGAAGTTCCAACGGTCGAACCAGTCCACCTGCATCAACCAGCGTCCGCTCGTTAAGGTGGGTGATCAGGTGCAGAAGGGCGACATCATCGGTGACGGCCCGTCCACGCAGCTGGGCGAACTGGCGCTCGGCAAGAATGCGCTCGTCGCATTCATGCCGTGGAACGGTTACAACTTCGAGGACTCCATCCTCATCTCCGAACGCATCGTACGCGACGATGTCTTCACCTCGATCCATATCGAGGAATTCGAGACGATGGCGCGTGACACGAAACTCGGGCCTGAGGAAATCACGCGCGACATCCCGAACGTGGGTGAAGAATCGCTCAAGAACCTCGACGAAGCCGGCATCGTCTATATCGGTGCCGACGTGATGGCGGGCGACATTCTGGTGGGCAAGGTGACGCCAAAGGGCGAAACGCCGATGACGCCGGAAGAAAAGCTGCTGCGCGCCATCTTTGGCGAAAAGGCCGCCGACGTGCGCGACACTTCGCTTCGCGTTCCGCCGGGCGTGCAGGGCACCATCGTCGAGGTACGTGTCTTCAACCGCCACGGTGTCGACAAAGACCAGCGTGCCATGTCGATTGAGAAGGCCGAGGAAGAACGTCTGGGCGAAGACCGTGACGACGAACTCTCGATCCTCGAACGCAACATCTTCTCCCGGCTTTCGGAAATCCTGCTTGGCAAGATCGTGGCCCACGGCCCCAAGGGTATGGCGCCGGACAGCAAGATCAGCCAGCAGGTGCTTGACACGATTGCGCAAGCATCAATGGTGGCAAATCGCGCTGCGCAACGAGAAGTCGCAAGGCGAAATCGAAGCGCTGAAGAAGCAGTATGACGAGTCCAAGAACCGTCTCGACAAGCGTTTCGCCGACAAGGTGGAAAAGCTGCGTCGCGGTGACGAATTGGCTCCCGGCGTGATGAAGATGGTCAAGGTGTTCGTCGCGGTGAAGCGCAAGCTGCAACCGGGCGACAAGATGGCTGGCCGTCACGGCAACAAGGGCGTCATCAGCCGCATTCTGCCCATCGAGGACATGCCGCATCTGGAAGACGGAACCCAGGTCGACGTGGTGCTCAATCCGTTGGGCGTGCCCTCGCGGATGAACGTCGGGCAAATTCTCGAAACGCATCTGGGCTGGGCTTGCGCAGGTTTGGGCAAGCAAATCGGTGACACGCTCGACAAGGTGCGCCGCGACGGCAAACATGAAAGCCTGCGCAAAGCCCTGAAGCACATCTACAACAACGACGAGCGCTTGGGCGAACTCGATGACCAGGGCCTTGTCGAATTGGGCGAGAACCTGCGCGCGGGCGTGCCTATCGCAACGCCGGTGTTTGACGGTGCGAAGGAAGCCGACATCGTGGAGATGCTGGCCGAAGCGGGTCTGACCTCCAGTGGTCAGGTCACGCTTTATGATGGCCGTACGGGCGAAGCGTTCAAGCGTCAGGTCACGGTGGGCTACATCTACATGCTCAAGTTGCATCATCTCGTCGACGACAAGATCCACGCGCGGTCCATCGGCCCCTACAGCTTGGTCACGCAGCAACCGCTGGGCGGCAAGGCGCAGTTCGGCGGACAGCGTTTCGGCGAAATGGAGGTGTGGGCGCTGGAAGCCTACGGTGCTGCGTACACGTTGCAGGAAATTCTGACTGTGAAGTCCGACGACGTGGCCGGCCGCACCAAAGTCTACGAAGCGATCGTCCGCGGCGAAGACACGTTCGAGGCCGGTATTCCGGAATCATTCAACGTGCTCGTCAAGGAAATGCGCTCGCTGGGACTCAATGTGGAGCTGGTGAACGGTTGATCGCCACCTCGCTGAACAAGTTTTTGTATCGAAAGAGAGGCTCATAATGAATCAAGAGCTGCTGAACGTCTTCAAGCCGCAGAACGAACAGCCTGTGTTCGATCGCATCAAGATCGCGCTGGCCAGCCCGGACCAGATCCTCCGGTGGTCGCATGGCGAGATCAAGAAGCCCGAGACGATCAACTACCGCACCTTCAAGCCCGAGCGCGACGGCCTGTTTTGCGCGCGCATCTTTGGGCCGGTGAAGGACTACGAATGCTTGTGCGGCAAGTACAAGCGTATGAAGTACAAGGGCATCGTCTGCGAAAAGTGCGGCGTCGAAGTCACCGTGCAAAAGGTGCGCCGCGAGCGCATGGGCCATATCGAACTGGCCTCTCCGGTCGCCCATATTTGGTTTCTGAAGTCGCTGCCCAGCCGTATCGGCCTCATGCTCGACATGACGTTGAAGGATCTCGAACGCGTCCTGTACTTCGAACAATATGTTCTGATCGAGCCGGGTCTGACGCCCTTGAAGGACCGTCAGCTCCTGACCGAAGACGAGTATTACAAGGCGCAAGACGAATACGGCGAAGACAGCTTCACCGCCATGATCGGCGCCGAGGCTATCCGTACGCTCTTACAGGCGATCGACCTCACCAAACTACGCGATGACCTGCGCGCGGAAATCGCCACCTGCAACGGCGGCGAAAAGCCGAAGAAACTCGTCAAGCGCTTGAAGGTCGTCGAAGCATTCATCGATTCCGGCAATCGTCCCGAATGGATGATCCTGACGCAAGTGCCGGTGATCCCGCCGGAACTGCGCCCGCTCGTGCCTCTGGACGGCGGACGGTTTGCGACGTCGGATTTGAACGATCTTTATCGCCGCGTCATCAACCGTAACAACCGCCTCAAGCGGCTGATCGAGTTGAAGGCACCGGACATCATCGTGCGCAACGAAAAGCGCATGCTGCAGGAGTCGGTTGACGCGTTGTTCGACAACGGCCGTCGCGGCCGCGTCATCACGGGCGCCAACAAGCGTCCGCTGAAGTCGCTGTCCGATATGCTGAAGGGTAAGCAGGGCCGATTCCGCCAGAACCTGCTCGGCAAGCGCGTCGACTATTCGGGCCGTTCGGTGATCGTGGTCGGCCCCGAACTCAAGCTGCATCAGTGCGGGTTGCCGAAGAAGATGGCGCTCGAGCTGTTTAAGCCGTTCATCTATGCGCGCCTTGAAGCGAAGGGATTCTAGCCAGACCGTCAAGCAGTCCAAGAAACTGGTCGAGAAAGAAAAACCGGAAGTCTGGGATATTCTAGAAGAAGTCATCCGCGAACATCCAATTCTACTCAACCGGGCCCCGACGCTGCATCGCCTAGGCATTCAGGCGTTCGAACCGGTGCTGATCGAAGGCAAGGCGATCCAGCTCCATCCGCTGGTTTGCACTGCTTTCAACGCGGATTTCGACGGCGATCAGATGGCCGTGCATATTCCGCTGTCGCTCGAAGCACAGCTGGAAGCGCGCGTGTTGATGATGTCGACCAACAACATTCTCAGCCCTGCCAACGGTAAGCCAATCATCGTGCCGACGCAGGACATCGTGCTCGGGCTCTATTATCTCAGCCAGGAACGTCCCAACGAACCGGGTGCGGGCATGGTGTTCAACGATGTCGGCGAAATCGAGCACGCCTTGTTCTCGAACTCCGTCACGCTGCACGCCAAGATCAAGGCGCGTTACAAGACAGTAGATGCCGATGGCAAGCCGATCATTCGCCGCGTGGACTCCACACCAGGCCGCATGATGATCGCGGAAATCCTGCCGCGTCATCCCAAGATCCCGTTCGAGCTGGTGAACCGCTTGCTGCGCAAGCAGGAGATTAGCCACATCATCGACGAGGTCTATCGTCACTGCGGTCAGAAGGAGACCGTTCTGTTCGCCGACGCCGTGATGGGCTTGGGCTTCAAGGAAGCTTGCAAGGCCGGCATTTCGTTCGGCAAGGACGACATGGTCGTGCCCGATGCGAAGGAAAAGCTGATCGACGAAACGCGCCATCGCGTGCGTGAATACGAGCAGCAATATCTCGACGGGCTGACAACCGACAAGGAAAAGTACAACCTTGTGGTCGACACCTGGTCGAAATGCACCGATCTCGTCGCAGCCGAAATGATGAAGGAAATCTCCGAGCCGAAGACGGACCCGAAGACGGGCCGCTTGGAGGAGATGAACTCCATCTACATGATGAGCCATTCCGGCGCCCGCGGTTCGCCGCAGCAAATGAAGCAGCTTGCCGGTATGCGCGGCCTCATGGCGCGTCCCGACGGCTCGATCATCGAGACGCCAATCCTTTCCAATTTCAAGGAAGGGCTCACTGTGCTGGAGTACTTCAACTCCACGCACGGCGCGCGCAAGGGTTTGGCCGATACTGCGCTCAAGACGGCGAATTCGGGTTATCTCACTCGACGTCTCGTCGACGTGGCAAACGACTGCATCATCACCGCGGAAGATTGCGGCACCAAGAACGGCGTCACCGTTCAGGCCGAAATCGACGGTGGTCAGGTCGTGGCGTCGTTGGCCGAGCGTATTCTGGGGCGCACCGTTGCGGAGGATGTGAAGCATCCCGACACCGGTGAGGTGCTTCTGAAGCGCGGCAAAGAAGTGAACGAAGACCTCGCAGACAAAATCGAAAACGCGCACGTTCAGAAGGTGCGTGTGCGTTCGGTGCTGGCTTGCGAGTTGGAGGACGGGGTGTGCGGCAGGTGCTACGGGCGCGATCTTGCCCGCGGCACCAACGTAAACATCGGCGAGGCTGTCGGTGTCATTGCCGCCCAGTCCATCGGCGAGCCCGGCACGCAGCTTACGATGCGCACGTTCCATATCGGTGGTGCGGCGCAGTTTGCGGGTCAATCGAAGGTCGAGGCGTCGTATGACGGCAAGATCAAGATCGTGAACCGCAATATCGTGAAGAACTCCGACGGCGAGATGATCGCGATGGGCCGCAATATGCAGGTCGCCATCGTCGATCCAAAGGGCGCAGAGCGGGCCACGTATCGCATCACCTATGGCGCGCGTATCAAGGTGGACGATGGCGCAAACGTGAAGCGCGGCGACCGGCTGGCGGAATGGAATCCAAACGCTATTCCGGTGCTCACCGAAGTCGAAGGCACGGTCAAGTACGAAGAACTCGTATCCGGTCTGTCGCTGAAGGAAGTGGCGGACGAAAAGACCGGTGTCTCGAATAAGGTTGTCATGGACAGCCGCGGTTCGGGTTCGCGCGGCAACGAGCTTCGCCCGACCATCGTGATCGTCGACAAATCCAACAAGATGATCAAGCTGCCATCTGGTGGCGAGGCACGTTACGGGCTTTCGGTGGATGCGATTCTTTCGGTCGAAGACGGCGCGCACGTTCGTGCGGGCGACGTGCTAGCACGTCTGCCCACAGAGGGCGCCAAGACACGCGATATCACGGGCGGCCTGCCGCGCGTGGCGGAGCTGTTTGAAGCGCGCAAACCGAAGGAAAGTGCGGTGCTCGCGGAGGACGACGGCTTCGTCGAATTCGGCAAGGACTACAAGAATAAGCGTCGCGTCATCGTAAAACCGCGCAACGAGAAGCTCGAACCGACGGAATATCTCATTCCCAAGGGCAAGCACATCTCGGTGCGTGAAGGCGACTTCGTCGAGAAGGGCGATTACATCGTCGAGGGCAATCCTTCGCCGCACGATATTCTGCGCATCAAAGGCGTAGAAGAGCTTGCGACCTATCTCGTGAAGGAAATCCAGGACGTCTATCGTCTGCAAGGCGTGAAGATCAACGACAAACACATCGAAGTGATTGTGCGTCAGATGATGCAGAAGATGGAAATCACCGACGGTGGCGACACGACGCTGCTCGTTGGCGAACAGGTCGATCTGCTCGAGATGCAGCAGGCCAACAAGAAGGCTGTCGACGATGGCTTAAAGCCCTCTGAAGGCCGCCCGGTCCTGCTCGGCATCACCAAGGCATCGTTGCAGACACGATCGGTGTTCTCCGCCGCGTCCTTCCAGGAAACCACGCGCGTGCTCACCGACGCTGCCGTCAACGGTAAGGTGGATATGCTCGAAGGCCTCAAGGAAAACGTGATCGTCGGGCGCTTGATCCCGGCCGGCACCGGTGGTGCCATCGCACGCTTGCGCCATATCGCAAGCGAGCGCGATCGCGCAATCCAAGAGGAGTTGGCGAAAAGCAAGCCGCCGCAACTCGAAGGCCCGCAACCGCAGGCCGCCGCGGAATAATTCGCACACGGATAATTTGGAAATGCCCGAGAAAAGGGCCGCCCACAAGGCGGCCCTTTTTCTTTGAAACTTACGTTTCCCTCAAGGGGAGGGTAGTTGTTCGCCAGCTCGTCGCTTTGGAATGCGGCGAACCTCAGCAGGATAATTCTCAGCCAGAATATCCGGCAACCATTGTGCGAGGATACTTGGGAAGATGCGATCCGTGCTGGTGGCGATTTCGTCAGGCGTCCACCAGCGCAATTCGCGAATTGTATCGCGCTCAAGCGCGGTCCAGTTGTCGGATGTCAGTGTCGCGTTGCCCGCGTGTGCGACGATATAGTGTTCACGGAATTGAAGCGGTTCACCGTTGATGTGGATGATAGGCTCGCCGTACCAGACGACGGGGCCGAGCTTGACATCGGTCAGACCCGTTTCTTCTTCGATCTCGCGCAGCGCCCCTTGCTCCGGCGTCTCGTCGCCTTCCAGCGCACCGCCAACCGTCGCCCAGAAGTGACGGAATTTTGGCAGCACGCGCGGGTCTTCGAAGCGGATTAGCAGCAGTTGCTTGTCCGGCCGGATGAGGAGAACGCGGGCAGTCTGTCGTTCGCGCATGAAGGGCCGCATCATGGCCGTTTTCGGACTTCAATCAAGCGTGAGGCGCAGGTATCGATAGGCACGCATTTTCACGATGGCTATATTCACGCCATGAACGACGTAGCGCATCGCTGGGCCCCGATTCCCAACAAATTCGGAACTTTCGCCGCCTGGGTGGATGCAGAAGGTAGGCTCGTGCGTTTTTCCTTTCATGCGAAACGCGCGCCCAGGATCGATCTCACCGCCATTCGAGACGACAAGGCCCTGGCCTTCGTACAGATGCAGGTCGATGAATATTGCGCTGGCAAGCGCCGCGATTTCGAATTCGAACGCGCAGCGCAAGGCAATTCCTTCCAGCACAAAGTCTGGGAAGCGTTGACGAAAATCCCCTTTGGCCGGACCACGAGCTACGGCGCGCTCGCCAAGAAGATCGGGTATCCCGATGCCGCGCGCGCCGTGGGGGCAGCGAACGGCGCCAACCCCATCGCGCTGATCGTGCCGTGCCACCGCGTCATCGGCGCCGACGGAAGCCTCACTGGTTTCGGCGGTGGCCTGCCGCTGAAGCAGGCACTGCTCTCCCACGAAGCGCGCGTGGCCGGCATGCCGATCGATTTGTTCGCGTGATAAAAGGATCGCAAGTGGCCCTTGCGTTACAGCGATTTCGAAAGCCCCACGAAGAAGCCGCGCCGGGGACCATATTGCGAGGCACCGACGCCCGTTCCGTCGCGGATTTCGTATTCGGTGTTGAACAGGTTCACGATATCGAAGCGCGCAGTCAGATCGCCCGATGGGCCCAGATCGAAGGCGTGGCTGACGCCTGTGTTGATCTGGACATAGGCGGGCAGCTTGTCGCCGTTAGGCACCGCGCCGTCCGCGCGCAGGCCCGAACCCACCAGCATGTCTGCACTGAAGACAGTTGCATCCCAACTGTAAGAGGCGCCCACCGACATACTGGTATATCGTTCGTGGTCGAGGTGGATGTAGTTTTCCTCGATATAGGCTAGATCGCTCGGACTGAAGCTGAACTGGCTCGAAACGATGTCTTTGCCCATCGCTTGCTCGATCGAGAAATTGGTGCAGGCCGAGAACGGATTGATATCGTAGGTCGCGGTCAACTCGGCCCCATATTGCTTGCCGTGCGCATAATTGAACGGCGTGAGAATGATCGGCGCTCCGAACTGGCCTTCGTCCACAAGGTTCTTCGAGATCTTATAATAGCTGTCGACGCCAACGATTATGCCTTCCAAGATTGGTTGGTCGATACCCGCGTCGGCTTTGCCAATCGTGGGAAACCGTCTCGGTGGCAGTCGCCGTGTCTAGGATGACGGCGATGATCTGTACGCTGAGCGTCGGCAGCAGGGCCGCCGCCGGGGTGACAAAGGCGCCGGCATGGGCGATGCCCTGGCAAATCGGGCAGTTCTGCTGGTCTTGCTTGGCAGGCGCCTTGCCGTCCTTTTCCGGGACGACGAGGTCGAGGGCTGCGGCGATTGCGGCAAAATCCGATCCTTACAGCTTATGCATATGTGTCTGGGTGACGTAGCTTTGCAGCGCGAAGGCGAGCAGGGCGAACAATGTCACCGCCAGCCGCCAGCGTCGGCCCGTCTCAAACCTCGCGATGTGTCTGAATACGCGTACGTTTGCCCTCGCTTTCTAATCCGATTTGGGGTCAGTGCTGCAGCGCATAAGACACCGAGGGTTGGTTAAAACATCGAAAGTTGCGTTTGCAAATTAGTTGCAGAAGTGGGTTGGCCTTGCTATCACCGGACCTGCGCCTGGGCGGGCGGGCCGATGGCCATATCCTTCGTTCGGCGCACAGCATGCCCGCACTTGAACGCATGATGCAGTTCTTGATGGGCAGCGAATATGGGGCAGACATGCTCGTTCGCGTTCCTGTTCTGTTGACTGCGCAAGAGGTTGCGCAGTGCCGTAGCGTGCTTGCCTCATCGCAATGGGTGGATGGCAAGGTTACCGCTGGCGCCCAATCGGCTGGCGCCAAGCACAATCTGCAAATCCCCGAAACATCGAAGGAAGCCCGCGAACTCGGTGAAATGATTCTGCAGAAATTGGGGCGGAATGAAGTGTTCACCTCCGCAGCGCTTCCCTTGCGGGTGTTTCCGCCCTTGTTCAATCGCTATGACGCGGGCATGAAATTTAACACCCATATCGACAACTCCATCCGCTTCGTATCGCACACACCCATCCGCGTGCGCACGGATTTGTCAGCCACGCTGTTCCTCACCGAACCGGAAGAATATGACGGCGGCGAACTGGTGATCGAAGACAGCTACGGTGAACAGCAGGTGAAATTCGCGGCGGGCGATATGGTGCTTTATCCCGGGACAAGCCGTCACCGTGTCAATCCGATCACACGCGGCAGCCGCTGGGCATCGTTCTTCTGGATCCAAAGCATGGTGCGCGACGATGGACAACGCGCGCTTCTGTTCGATCTAGACACTGCCATTCAGTCGTTGCGCAAGAAGAATGGCGAGTTGCTGGAGGCGATACAATTGACCGGCGTTTATCACAATCTGGTGCGGCGCTGGGCGGACGCGTGAGATGGGCCGCTGTCCGTTTCTGGTCCATCTGCGGCGCAAAAAGTGCGGCTTGCTCCGGGGGGAACTCGGTCTAGGATGCTCCCACAAAACAATGTTTCGGGGCAGGAAATGACATCGATTCTCACGCCGATCTTGGCGTTGATCCTTCTTTCGCTGGTGGTTTGGATCTGGATGTACGCCACCCGCATCCCGGCAATGCAGCGGGCGAAGATTTCGGCGCAGAACGCGCAGTTTCCGGGAGCGCTGGATGTGCTGCCCGGCGGGGTGCGGCAGGTGGCCAACAATTACAACCACCTGATGGAGCAGCCGACCATTTTCTACGCGCTGGTCTTCTACATCTATCTCGTAGGCCAGCAGGACCAACTATATATATGGCTAGCATGGGCCTATGTCGGGCTCAGAGTGCTCCACACCCTGGTCCAGTGCACGATCAATCTGGTGCCGATGCGGTTTGGACTGTTCACGTTGTCGACCTTGGTATTGATGGCGATGGCGGTCCGGGCGCTTTTGGCCTTGGCCTAAGCGAAAGGTCCGTTTTAGGCCCTACGCTATGTTCTTGCAGCAATTCTCATTTTGGCGATTTTTTATGGGGGTCGGAGCATTGGGGTTTGAAAAGCGAGGGTGTTGAGAAGGGCGTCCCAGGAGGGGAATAGGATGAAGACGGTGAGGGAGCGCAGGTGATTGAAGAACCGGACTCTGGCGCCTGCAGCTTTTAGGGCGAGGCTCCAAGCGTCGTCGGTGATTTGCGCGGCGGTGTGGATGGCGAAGGCGACGAGGTTGAGGGCGGCTAGGGTAGCGGACAGGTTGTTTTGGCCGTGTCCGAAATTGTGTTCGAGATTGTAGCCCTTGGTTTTGAGAACATTGAAGGTCTCGTTCTCGATTTTCCAGCGCGCGCGCCCGGCGCCGGCGAGATCAGCGACATTGTCGGCGTTGACGGGCAAGTCGGTGACAAAGCTGTTGCGGTAGGCGATCTGGCCCTTGGCATCTTTGATGACCAGTTCCAGCCAGTTGACCTTGAGCGCGTCGTCGCCGTCGCGGATCGGAATATCCGTCATCCAGCGCCAGATATGAGTTGAGCGTTGTTTGCCGCGCCGCATCTCACGGGACTTCGAGGGAAGGTCGACGCCGGTCAGATATTCGCTCAATGTCTTGTGGCTGTCGGGCTTGCAGACGAACAGAAAATGGCCGCCGCTGGCCAGGACCGCCTCGCACAGCGGCTGATTGGCATAGAGATCATCGCCGAGATAGACCGGATTGAGCCTCTTGACGCGCTCGCCATGGGCGATGAGCCAGCGGCGCGCGGCGCGGCTTTCGCAATCCTGTTTGTCGTGGCCGTCCTGCGGCTGCACGAACTGCGGAGCCAGGGGCAGCGCCCGGTTATGGCCGGGCGTCACGATGCTGGCGGCCAGAAGGGTATGAAAATATTCGATGGCGCCATTGGCGCGTTTGCGCGTCGAGCAATTTTGGCACGACAGCTTGTTCGAACAGAAATATTGCGTTCCGTCGAAGGCGATCAAGGTCCCATCGCCCAGGCTGCGCAGGCTCGCCAGCGCTCCGGCCCGCTCCACCGCCGCCAACGCGTCGTCAAACAGCCCGTAAAGGCTGGAGGGTTCGACGAAATCGAGCATGTCGCGGATATGATTGTCGCTGGGGATAGCCGTCATGCCGAACAATGTCTGGCAATTGGAGCGGCCTTGCCCGGCGCCCGCACTGAGCTGACGTTGATGCGCCAGAAACGACGGGCTTTGCATGAAGAACGCAGAAAAGGCCGCCATCCCGATGTCGGCCATCGTCAGACGCGTGTTCAGGCCCCGCCGCTTGTCCGCCAAGCCGGCGCAGGTCTGCCGAACCAATCCAAGCAAATCAGTCAGAACCGTCACACAAAGCTTGAATCAGAAACTCACGCCACGCGAAAGCCCTCCTTCATCAAAACATCTCCCAAGGCCAAAATGAGAATTGCATTTCTTGCGCAGGGGTTGACCGGGTTCCCCCCCACTTATATACAGCCCCACCTTCTGAAGCAGGCCGTCGTCGCCTTGGTGCGCGAAACGCTGTCGGGAAGCCAGTTTTAGACGTTTGAATGCGCGACTTAGGTGCCCTGGGGCCCTTAGTCCTCCGCAAGTCAGGGGCAGCCTCAAAAGGCCGCGCCCCGTTTGGTGTTTGGTGCGTCCTCCGGGCCGCAAAACAAGGAATGAGAATGCCGACGATCAATCAATTGATCCGCAAGCCGCGCGGTGAAAAGCCCAAGCGCAACAAGGTGCCGGCGCTGACGGGCAATCCACAGAAACGTGGCGTTTGCACGCGCGTCTACACGACGACGCCGAAGAAGCCGAACTCCGCCTTGCGCAAGGTTGCCAAGGTGCGCTTGACCGGCAAGGGCGGCTACGAAGTCGTGACTTATATTCCCGGCGAAGGCCACAACCTTCAGGAACATTCGGTGGTGCTGATCCGCGGCGGACGCGTGAAAGACCTTCCGGGCGTACGCTACCACATCATCCGCGGCGTGCTCGATACGCAGGGCGTGAAAGACCGCAAAAAGCGGCGTTCGCTCTACGGCGCCAAGCGGCCGAAATAAGGAGACGCACCCATGTCACGTCGCCGTCGCGCCGAACGCCGCGAAATCAATCCGGATGCCAAATATGGCGATCTGGTCCTCGCAAAATTCATGAACAGCCTGATGTATGACGGCAAGAAATCCGCTGCCGAGGGAATCATCTACGGCGCGTTCGATACAATTCAGCAGAAGACCCGCCAAGATCCACTGCAGGTTTTTCACGAAGCGCTGCGCAACGTTTCGCCGGCGATCGAAGTAAAATCCCGCCGCGTCGGTGGGGCGACTTATCAAGTGCCCGTCGAAGTACGCACTGATCGTTCGCGCGCTCTTGCGATCCGCTGGCTCATCACCGCCGCGCGTGGTCGCAATGAGCCGACGATGACGGCGCGCCTTTCCGGTGAACTGATGGACGCCGCGAGCAACCGCGGTAACGCGGTGAAGAAGCGTGAAGACACCCACAAGATGGCAGACGCGAACCGCGCGTTCTCCCATTATCGTTGGTAAGCGTTCTGAGAGTTTAAGAAGATGGCCCGCGCCACACCCCTCGAGAATTACCGCAATATCGGTATTGCCGCGCATATCGACGCCGGCAAGACGACGACGACGGAGCGTATTCTCTATTACACGGGCAAGAGCCATAAGATCGGTGAAGTCCATGACGGCGCTGCCACCATGGACTTCATGGAACAGGAGCAGGAGCGCGGCATCACGATCACGTCTGCTGCCACGACGTGCTTCTGGAAAGACCACCGCATCAACATCATCGACACGCCAGGCCACGTCGACTTCACGATCGAAGTCGAGCGGTCCATGCGCGTGCTCGACGGTGCGGTGGCGGTATTCGACGCGGTTGCTGGCGTTGAACCGCAATCGGAAACGGTGTGGCGTCAGGCCGACAAATATCATGTTCCGCGCATCTGCTTCGTCAACAAGATGGACCGGATAGGTGCCAATTTTCAGCGTTGCATCGACATGATGATTGACCGGCTGGGCACCAAGCCGATGATCCTCACCTGGCCGATCGGCGTGGAAGCCGATTTCAAAGGTCTCGTGGACATTGTCCGAATGAAGGCGCTGATCTGGCACGACGAACAACTGGGCGCGAAGTTCGACGAAGTTGAAATCCCAGCCGAATATCTCGACAAGGCAAAGGAATTGCGTGCGGCGCTCGTGGAAATCGCCGTCGAAGAAGATGATAAGCTGCTTGAGGCTTATCTCGAAGGCACCGAGCCTGGCGAGGCCGATCTCAAGCGCTGCATCCGCAAGGGCACGACGGGCTTTCGTTTCGTGCCCGTGATGTGCGGTTCGGCCTTCAAGAACAAGGGTGTGCAGCCGCTGCTCGACGCGGTGGTGGATTACCTGCCGTCGCCGCTCGACATTCCGCCCGTCAAGGGCATCGACCCCAAAGGCAACGAAGTCGAACGCCCCGCCAACGACAAGGCGCCGTTCGCCGGTCTCGCATTCAAGATCATGGACGATCCGTTCGTGGGTTCGATCACCTTCGTGCGCGTCTATTCGGGCACGGTGACATCAGGTACGGGCGCGCTGAACTCGGTGAAGGACAAGACCGAACGCGTCGGCCGTATGTTGCTCATGCATGCGAACGCGCGCGAAGACATCAAGGAAGCCAACGCTGGCGATATCGTGGCGTTCGCCGGCCTTAAATATTCGACGACGGGCGAAACGCTCTGTGACCCTAACCATCCCGTAATTCTCGAACGCATGGAATTCCCCGATCCGGTCATCGAAGTCGCGATCGAGCCGAAGACCAAGGCCGACCAGGAAAAGATGGGCGTGGCGCTCAACCGTCTGGCGCAGGAAGACCCCTCGTTCCGCGTCTCGACCGATCAGGAATCCGGCCAGACCATCCTCAAGGGCATGGGCGAACTTCATCTCGAAATTAAGGTCGACATCCTTCGGCGCACCTACAAAGTCGATGCCAATGTAGGCGCGCCGCAGGTGGCCTATCGCGAAACGCTGTCGAAGCCGGTCTCGGTCAAATATACCCACAAGAAACAGACCGGCGGTTCGGGCCAGTTCGCCGAAGTGACGATTGATTTCGAACCGCTGCCGCCGGGTTCGGGCTTTGTGTTCGAGAACGACGTCGTGGGCGGGTCGGTGCCGAAGGAATTCATCCCCTCGGTCGAAAAGGGGATCAAGGCGCAGAAGGATTGCGGTCTTCTGGCGGGCTTCCCCGTGATCGACTTCAAGGCGACGTTGACGGACGGCAAATACCACGAAGTGGACTCCAACGCGCTGACGTTCGACATCGCAGCGCGCGCAGCGTTCCGCGAACTTGCCTCACGAGGCGCGGTGAAGCTGCTCGAACCGATCATGAAGGTCGAAGTCGTGACGCCGGAGGACTTCCTGGGCGGCGTGATCGGCGATCTGAACTCGCGCCGTGGCCAGGTGCAGGGCACCGACTCCAGCGGAAACGCGCAGGTCGTCACCGCGATGGTGCCGCTCGCGAACATGTTCGGTTACATCAATACGCTGCGGTCCATGTCCCAAGGCCGCGCGCAATACACGATGCAGTTCGATCATTACGAACAAGTGCCGCAAGCGATCGCGGACGAGGTCAAGGCGAAGTACGCCTAATCAAGCAGCGAAGCGATAGGCCAAAAGAGACTACACGGAGAGAATAGATGGCGAAAGCAAAATTTGAGCGGAACAAGCCGCACTGCAATATCGGGACGATTGGCCATGTTGATCATGGCAAGACGTCGCTGACGGCAGCAATCACGAAGGTTTTGGCGGAAACGGGCGGTGCGACGTTCACGGCCTATGACCAGATCGACAAGGCGCCGGAAGAAAAGGCGCGCGGCATCACGATTTCGACGGCCCATGTGGAGTACGAGACCAAGGCGCGCCACTACGCCCATGTCGACTGCCCCGGCCACGCCGACTATGTGAAGAACATGATCACGGGCGCTGCCCAGATGGACGGCGCGATCCTGGTGGTGTCGGCTGCCGACGGCCCGATGCCGCAGACCCGCGAACACATTCTGCTTGCCCGTCAGGTCGGGGTGCCGGCGCTGGTGGTGTTCATGAACAAGTGCGACATGGTCGACGATCCGGAACTTCTGGATCTTGTTGAGATGGAAGTGCGCGAGCTTCTGTCGAGCTACCAGTTCCCTGGCGATGACATTCCGATCGTTCGCGGCTCGGCGCTGATGGCGCTTGAAGAGCAAGAACCCCGAGCTTGGCCATGATGCGGTTCTGAAGCTGATGGAAGCTGTTGACAGCTACATTCCGCAGCCGGAACGCCCGATTGACCAGCCGTTTCTGATGCCGATCGAAGACGTGTTCTCGATCTCGGGCCGCGGCACGGTGGTGACGGGTCGGGTGGAACGCGGCGTGGTGAAGGTTGGCGAGAAGGTTGAGATCGTCGGCATCAGGCCGACGTCGACGACCACGGTCACCGGGCGTGGAAATGTTCCGCAAGCTGCTTGATCAGGGTCAGGCGGGCGACAATATCGGCGCGCTGCTGCGCGGTATGGAGCGCGAAGGCGTGGAACGCGGCCAGGTTCTGGCGAAGCCGGGCTCGGTGACGCCGCACACCAACTTTATCGCGGAAGCCTACATTCTGACGAAAGACGAGGGCGGCCGTCATACGCCGTTCTTCGGCAACTACCGTCCGCAATTCTATTTCCGCACGACGGACGTGACGGGCATCGTGAAGCTTCCGGAAGGCACCGAAATGGTGATGCCGGGCGACAATGTCTCGGTGGAAGTCGAACTGATCGTGCCGATCGCGATGGAAGAGAAGCTGCGCTTCGCCATCCGCGAAGGCGGCCGAACCGTCGGCGCAGGCGTCGTCGCGAAAATACTGAAGTAAGGGGTCGATCGATCGTCGGTCGTCGAGGCCGCATTCGGAGAAAGAATATGCAAAGTCAAAATATCCGCATCCGGCTCAAGGCCTTCGATCACCGGATTCTCGACAATTCGACGCGGGAAATCGTCAACACGGCAAAGCGCACAGGCGCGCAGGTGCGGGGCCCCATTCCGCTGCCGACGGGCATCGAGCGCTTCACCGTGAACCGCTCGCCACATGTCGACAAGAAAAGCCGCGAACAATTCGAAATCCGGACGCACAAGCGTCTGCTCGACATCATCGATCCCACGCCGCAAACCGTCGATGCTCTGATGAAGCTCGACCTGGCGGCCGGTGTCGATGTCGAGATCAAGCTGTTAAGGAGCGTTAGTGTGCGCACAGGCGTTCATCACGCAGAAGGTCGGCATGACCCGCCTGTTTTTGGAGGACGGCCGCATGTGCCCGTCACGGTCCTGAAGCTGGATGGCTGTCAGGTCGTTGGCACGCCGCACGGAGGAAAAGGACGGCTACACCGCCGTTCAGCTCGGCTCGGGCTTTGCCAAACCCAAACGGCTCACCAAGGCCGATCGCGGACAATTTCGCGAAAGCCGAAGTCGAACCGAAGAAGAAGCTGGCGGAATTCCGCGTCGACGCGGCGAACCTGCTCGAAGTCGGCGATGTGCTTCAGGCCGATCATTTCGTCGCCGGCCAGAAGGTGGACGTCACCGGCGTCACCATCGGCCGCGGCTTCACCGGCGCGATGAAGCGCTGGAATTTCCGCGGTCTTGAAGCCTGCCACGGCGTGTCGATCTCGCACCGTTCGCTCGGCGGCACCGGCGGCCGTCAGGATCCGGGCAAGACCTTCAAGAACAAGAAGATGCACGGCCATTATGGCGTCGACAATGTCACCACGCAGAACCTCGAAGTCGCCAAGGTGGATGTCGAGCGCGGCCTCATCATGGTGCGCGGCGCGGTGCCGGGCTCCAAGGGCGGCTGGGTGATGGTGCGCGATGCGGTCAAACGCGCGCACAAGGATGCTGCCGATGCCTGCTTCGGTAAAGAAGCGCGCCAAGGCCGTTGCTGTTCCGGCGGCCGAACAGAAGGCGGAGGGCTGAATATGAAAACCAAAGTCCTCAATCTCGATCGACAAGATGCCGGCGACGTCGAACTGAACGACGCGATCTTCGGCCTCGAGCCGCGCGCCGATCTCATCCAGCGCGTGGTCGTGTGGCAATTGGCCAAGCGCCGCTCCGGCCAGCACAAGGTGCTGACCCGCGCCGAAGTCAATCGCACCAAGAAGAAGCTCTACAAGCAAAAGGGCACCGGCCAGGCCCGCCACGGCGCGCGCTCGGCACCGCTGTTCGTCGGCGGCGCCAAGGCCATGGGTCCGGTGGCGCACAGCCACGAATTCGATCTGCCGAAGAAGGTGAGGGCGCTGGGTCTGCGTCACGCGCTGTCGGCCAAGGCCAGAGAAGGCGCCATCGTCGTGATCGACGAATGCAAAGTCCAAGGACGATCAAGACCGCAGCGCTGGCCAAGCATTTCGGCAAGCACGGCATCGGCAGCGCACTGGTTGTGGACGGCGAGTTCGACAAGAATTTCCAGCTCTCCGCGCGCAATCATCGCGCATGTCGCTTGCTGCCGGCGACGGGCCTCAATGTCTACGACATCATGCGCAGCGACAAGCTGGTGCTGACCAAGCCGCGGTCAAAGCCATCGAGGAGCGCCTGGCATGACCACGACGAACTACGACGTGATCCTTTCGCCGGTCATCACCGAAAAGGCCACCAAGCTGACCGAGGCGAACCAGGTGGTGTTCCGCGTCACACTCGACGCGACCAAGCCTGCCATCGCCAAGGCGGTCGCAGACCTGTTCAAGGTCAAGGTGAAGGCGGTGAACACAGTGCGCATCAAGGGCAAGCGCAAGGCGTTCCGCGGCAAGCCGTACACAGCGAAGCGATTACAAGAAAGCGATCGTGACGCTCGAAGAGGGCCACCAGATCGACATCACGACGGGATCTATAAGATGGCGCTGAAACAATACAAGCCGACGACGCCGGGCCAGCGCCAATTGGTGCTGATCGACCGCTCGGGTCTGCACAAGGGCGGTCCCGTCAAGGCGCTGACCGAAGGCCAGCATCGCAAGGGCGGCCGCAACAACACCGGCCGCGTCACCGTGCGCTGGCAGGGCGGCGGCCACAAGCAGCGCTATCGCATTGATCGATTTCAAGCGCACGCAAATTCGACATGCCCGCAAAGGTCGAGCGCCTGGAATACGATCCCAACCGCACCGTCCTTCATCGCGCTCATCAAATACAAGGACGGCGAACTCGCCTACATCCTGGCGCCGCAGCGCCTGGCCGTCGGCGACACCGTGGTTTCCGGCGACAAGGTTGACGTGAAGCCGGGCAATGCGATGCCGCTGGGCGCGATGCCGGTCGGCACCATCGTCCACAATATCGAAATGAAGCCGGGCAAGGGCGGGCAGATCGCGCGTTCCGCCGGCACCTATGCGCAGTATCTCGGCCGCGACGCCGGCTACGCCCTGCTGCGCCTGAATTCGACCGAAGTGCGCAAGCGTGCCGCTCACCTGCATGGCCACGGTTGGCGCGGTGTCGAATCCCGATCATATGAACGAAGTCATCGGCAAGGCCGGCCGCAATGTGTGGAAGGGCAAGCGCCCCTCTGTGCGCGGCACGGCGATGAACCCGATCGACCATCCCCATGGCGGCGGCGAAGGCCGCACCAAGGGCGGCCGTCATCCGGTCACGCCGTGGGGCAAGCCGACCAAGGGCGCCAAGACCCGCAAGAACAAGCGCACGACGAAATTCATCGTGCGTACGCGCAACGGCAAGAGCACAAGGGTAATTGAATGACCCGCTCTGTTTGGAAAGGCCCGTTCGTCGACGGCTATCTGCTCAAGAAGGCGGAAGCCACGCGCGGCATGCGGCCGCAAGGACGTGATCAAGACCTGGTCGCGCCGCTCGACGATCCTGCCGCAATTCGTGGGCCTCACCTTCGGCGTCTACAACGGCCAGAAGCACATTCCGGTGCTGGTCACCGAGGACATGGTCGGCCACAAGCTCGGCGAGTTCTCGCCGACGCGCACCTTCCACTGGCCACGGCAGCGGCGGCGACAAGAAGGCGAAGAGGGCATAATGGGCAAGCAAGCTCGCGAGCGCGTTCTCGCGGACAATCAGGCCCTGGCCATCGGCCGCAATATCCGCATCGTCCCCGCGCAAGCTCAACCTCGTCGCGCAGTCGATCCGCGGCAAGAAGGCCGAAGCGGCGCTGAACGCGCTCGACCTTCTCGCCCAAGCGCATCGCCAGGGTGGTGAAGAAGGTTCTGCAGTCGGCCATCGCCAATGCCGAGAACAATCACGACCTCGATGTCGATGATCTGGTCGTGTCGCGAAGCCAGCGTCGGCAAGAACCTGGTGATGAAGCGCTTCCATGCGCGCGCGCGCGGCACGCGGCGCCGCATCGAAAAGCCTTCAGCCAGATCACCATCGTGGTCGAGGAAAAGCGCGAAGAGAAAAAGGCAAAGAAGAAGCCCGTGCAAGAAATCCAGGCAACACAGCGAAAGCCGGCGGCGAAGCCCGCGGCCAACACGTGCGCACGCGAAGAAGGAGAACGGCCTAATGGGTCAGAAGGTCAATCCGACCGGACTTGCGCCTGGGCATCAACCGCACCTGGGACTCGCGCTGGTACGCGGGCAAGAAGGAGTATGGCAAGCTCCTGCAGGAAGACATCAAGATCCGCGACTATCTGAGCGAGCAAGCTGAAGGCCGCCGGCGTGTCGCGCGTCGTCATCGAGCGTCCGCACAAGAAGTGCCGCGTCACCATCCACTCGGCGCGTCCGGGCGTGGTGATCGGCAAGAAGGGCGCCGACATCGAGAAGCTGAAGAACGACGTTCAGAAGTTCACCACCGACGAAGTGCATCTGAACATCGTCGAAATCCGCAAGCCCGAAATCGACGCCAAGCTCGTCGCCGAAAATATCGCCCAGCAGCTGGAACGCCGCGTCGCGTTCCGCCGCGTGATGAAGCGCGCGGTGCAGTCCGCGATGCGCCTGGGCGCGCTGGGCATCCGCATCAACTGCGGCGGCCGTCTGGGCGGCGCGGAAATCGCGCGCATGGAATGGTATCGCGAAGGCCGCGTGCCGCTGCACACGCTGCGCGCCGACATCGATTACGGCGTCGCCACCGCCAAGACGACCTACGGCACCTGCGGCGTGAAGGTCTGGATCTTCAAGGGCGAGATCATGGAACACGATCCTTCGCCACCGAGAAGCGCCAGGCGGAAGCTCCGAAGCAACAAGCGTCGGCCGCGCGAAGTCAGCGCGCCCGCGGCCGCTGCGCAGTAAGAGAGACAGATCATGCTGTCAACCCAAACGCACCAAATTCCGCAAGCAGCTCAAGGGCCGCATTCACGGCGCAGCCAAAGGCGGCACGCTCGCTGAACTTCGGCGCATACGGCCTGAAGGCGACTGGAGCCCGAGCGCCTCAATGCGCGCGAGATCGAAGCCGCGCGCCGCGCCATCACGCGCCATATGAAGCGCGCGGGCCGCGTGTGGATCCGCATTTTCCCGGACGTGCCGGTGTCGAAGAAGCCGGCCGAAGTGCGCATGGGCTCCGGCAAGGGCGCGCCGGAATTCTGGGTGGCCAAGGTCAAGCCGGGCCGCATCCTGTTCGAGATCGACGGCGTGGATCTGGAGACCGCGAAGGAAGCGATGCGTCTGGGCGCAGCCAAACTCTCGATCGCGACGCAAGTTCGTCGCCGCGGTATGGCGATGCGAGGTAGACAGCAGCCGAAGGCCAAGAAGACGACAACCAAGACTCGTCCAAGACGACGATTTCCGCGCCAAGAGCGCCGACGAACTGGCCGACCAGCTCATCAAGCTGAAGAAGGAGCAGTTCAACCTGCGCTTCCAGCGCGCCAACGGCCAGCCCGAAAAAACCGGCCGCATCCGCGTGCTGCGCAAGCGACATCGCGCGTATCGAGACGGTTTTGACGCGAACAGCGCCGCAAGGCCGCTCAAAGGATAAGGAAGTAAGACCATGCCCAAACGCATCCTGCAAGGCGTCGTGGTCAGCGACAAGAACGCCAAGACCGTGGTGGTGAAGGTCGAACGCCGCTTCATCCATCCGGTGATGGGCAAGACCGTGCGCCGGTCGAAGAAGTATCACGCCCATGACGAAAAGGGCGAGTTCAAGGTCGGGCGATGTCGTCCGCATCCAGGAATGCAGGCCGCTTTCCAAGCTGAAGACCTGGGAAGTGGTGGAGCGCGTCGAGCAAGTAAACGGCGCGAAAGCGCCGGAGTTGAAGTCATGATTCAAATGTCCACCGAGCTCGACGTCGCCGACAATTCCGGCGCCAGCCGCGTGATGTGCATCAAGGTGCTGGGCGGTTCGCATCGCCGCTATGCCGATGTCGGCGACATCATCGTCGTGTCAGCGTCAAGGAAGCCATTCCGCGCGGCCGCGTGAAGAAGGGCGAAGTGCTGAAGGCCGTCGTCGTGCGCACCGCCAAGGGCGTGCGCCGTCCCGACGGCAGCCTGATCCGCTTCGACGGCAATGCCGCGGTGCTGGTCAACGCGCAGGGCGAGCCGATCGGCACGCGCATCTTCGGACCGGTCACCCGCGAACTGCGCGCCAAGAACCAGATGAAGATCATTTCGCTCGCGCCGGAGGTGCTGTGATGACTGCGAATATCAAAAAAGGCGATCGCGTCGATCGTCACCACCGGCCGCGACAAGGGCAAGAAGGGCGAAGTGCTGAAGATGTTTCCCGAAGGAAGACCGCGCGCTCGTCTCACGGCGTGAATATGGTCAAGCGCCATCAGCGCCAGACGCCAGACGCAGCAGGGCGGCATCGTCGAACAAGGAAGCGCCGATCCATCTGTCCAATCTCGCGCATGTCGATCCCAAGTCGGGCAAGGCGACGCGCGATCGGTTTCAAGACGCTGAACGACGGCACGCAAGGTCCGCTTCGCCAAGAAGTCCGGTGAGGTCATCGATGTCTGAGGCAGGCAGCAAGAATCCGCAGGAAGCGGCCAAGGCCGAAGCCAAGGCGCGCCAAGAAACGAGCGCCGAGAAGTCAACGCGGGCACGCAGGTCGCCGTCGGCGAGCACGCGCGCGATCCGAACTACGTGCCGCGCTTCAAGAAGCGCTACAACGAAGTCATCAAGGCCGAGCTGATGAAGAAGTTCGGCTACACCAACGCCATGCAGGTGCCCAAGATCAACAAGGTCGTGCTGAATATCGGCGCGGGCGAGGCGGCTTCGGACGGCAAGAAGATCCAGCAGGCGCAGAACGATCTGACCGCCATCGCCGGCCAGAAGGCCATCGTGACCAGGCCAAGAAGGCGATCGCGACCTTCAAGATCACGCGAAGGCCGTGCCGATCGGCGTCAAGGTCACGCTGCGCAGCGACCTGATGTACGAATTCCTCGACCGCCTGGTCACCATGGCGCTGCCGCGCGTGCGCGACTTCCGCGGCGTGAATGCCAAGTAGCTTCGACGGCCGCGGCAACTATGCCATGGGCCTGAAGGAGCACATCGTGTTCCTCGAAATCGATTACGACAAGACCGAAACGGTCTGGGGCATGGATATCATCTTCAACACGTCTGCGAAGACCGACGAAGAAGCCAAGGCGCTTCTCGAAGGCTTCCAGTTCCCGTTCACGAATTGAGGAGCGAACGCATGGCGAAACAGAGCCAGATCAACCGGAACAAGAAGCGCGAGAAGCTGGTCGCGCAATATGCCGCCAAGCGCGCCGCGCTGAAGGCGATCGCCGACGACATGAAAGTGCCGCCGGAAGACCGCTTCGCCGCGCGCCTCAAGCTCGCCAAGCTGCCGCGCAATTCTTCGAAGGTGCGCATCCATCATCGCTGCGAGCTGGCGGGCCGCTCCAAGGGCTATTACCGCAAGGTCAAGCTGTCGCGTATCGCGCTGCGCGATCTTGCGAATTTCGGCCAGATCCCTGGCATGACCAAGGCGAGCTGGTAAGGAAGGAATAGAGATGATCACCGATCCCATTGGCGATCTTCTGACCCGCATCCGCAACGGCCAGTTGCGCGGTCTGGCCAAGATCAAGTCGCCCAATTCGCGCCTGCGCATGCGCCTGCTCGACGTGCTGCAGGCCGAAGGCTTCATCCGCGGCTATGCCGAGGTGGAGTTCAAGGGCCACAAGGCGAGCTGGAAATCGAACTCAAATATCACGAAGGCCAGCCGGTGATCCGCGAGTTGAAGCGCGTCTCCACGCCCGGCCGCCGCGTCTATTCCTCGGTCAACGAACTGAAGCCGCATCGCCAGGGTCTGGGCCTGTCGATCGTCTCCACGCCGCAAGGGCGTGATGACGGACAACGCCGCGCGCGAAAAGAATGTCGGCGGCGAAGTTCTCTGTCAGGTGTTCTAAGGAACCATCATGTCCCGTATCGGCAAAAAAGCCGGTCGCGCTGCCCAAGGGCGTCACCGCCTCGGTGGAGGGCCAGACCGTCAAGGTCAAAGGCCCCAAGGGCGAACTCAGCGTCAAGCTGGTCCGGCGAAGTCGCGGTCGAAGCTGGACGAGCGATGGCATCACCGTCACGCCCGCACAAGGATATGGAACGCGCGGCCGCAGATGTGGGGCCTGTCGCGCACGCTGGTGAACAATCTGGTCATCGGCGTCACCGCAGGGCTTCACGCAGAAGCTGGAAATCCAGGGCGTCGGCTATCGCGCCGCGGTGCAGGGCAAGAATCTGAACCTGCAGCTCGGCTTCAGCCACGACGTGGCCTATCCGATCCCGGCCGGCATCACCATCACGGCGGAAAAGCCCACCATGATTACGGTGTCGCGGCATCGACAAGCAGCTGGTCGGCCAAGTCGCGGCGGAAATCCGCGCCTATCGCCCGCCGGAGCCCTATAAGGGCAAGGGCGTGCGCTACGAAGGCGAATATGTCCGCCGCAAGGAAGGCAAGAAGAAGTAAGATGACCACGAAACTCTTTCAAGAAGCGCCAGGCGCGCACCCGCTACCAGCATCGCGCAGACGGCGACGGGCCGTCCGCGTCTGTCGGTCTTCCGTTCGGGCAAGCACATCTATGCCCAGGTGATCGACGATCGCGCAGGCCGCGACCGCTGGCCTCGGCCTCGACCAACGAAAAGGAAGGCAAGTGCGCCAAGACCTGGAACGTCGAGGCCGCGACCTCGGTCGGCAAGAAGATCGCCGAACGCGCGCTGGCCAAAGGCGTCAAGCAGGTCGTGTTCGATCGCGGCGGCTACATCTATCATGGGCGCGTCAAAGCGCTCGCGGATGCCGCGCGCGAAGGCGGCCTTGAGTTTTGATAAGGACAATGACGCATGGCGCGTGAAGAAGGCAGACGTCGGGAACGCGGCGCGCGACCGCGAAGAGCGCGACAACGAATTCATCGACAAGCTGGTGCACATCAATCGTGTCGCCAAGGTGGTGAAGGGCGGCCGCCGCTTCGGTTTCGCCGCCCTGGTGGTCGTCGGCGATCAGCGGGCCGCGTCGGCTTCGGCCATGGCAAGGCGCGCGAAGTGCCGGAAGCCATCCGCAAGGCGACCGAAGCCGCCAAGCGAGTCGCTGATCCGCATTCCGCTGAAGGACGGCCGCACGCTGCATCACGAAGTGCGCGGCCATCACGGCGCGGGCAAGGTGATCGTGCGTCCGGCGCCGGCCGGTACCGGCATCATCGCCGGCGGCCCGATGCGCGCGGTGTTCGAAGCCCTGGGCGTGGGCGATGTCGTGTCCAAGTCGCTGGGCACCTCCAATCCCTACAACATGGTGCGCGCCACCTTCGACGCGCTGAAGAACCAGCAATCCCCGCGCATGGTCGCCCAGCGCCGCGGCCGCAGCGTCGCCGAAATCCTTTCCCGCCGCGAAGGCGCAGGCGAAAGGCGAGCAGGCAGCTGCAGAGACTGAACCATGGCCGAGAAGAAAAGTCAAGGCCGGCGGAAAGACCGTCACGGTGCGCCAGATCAGCAGCGCCAAGCGCAAGCCGAAAGACAGGCAGCGACCTTGCGCGGCCTGGGCCTTGGCAAGATCCGCCGCACGCGCACGCTGGAAGACACGCCGTCGGTGCGCGGCATGATCAACGCGGTCAAGCATCTCGTCGAGATCGTCGAAGACAAGTAATTGTCTGGCCGATGACCGGCGCATCTCAGTGCGGACATGGCGGCGCTGACGCCGGCCATGAAGGCAGAAGTAAGTCAATGAAGCTCAACGAAATCAACAACAATCCCGGCGCGCACAAGCGCAAGCACAAGGTCGGCCGCGGCTCGTCCTCGGGCCTGGGCAAGACCTCGGGCCGCGGCGTCAAGGGCGCCAAGGCGCGCACCGGCACCAAGGTCTATGGCTTTGAAGGCGGCCAGATGCCGCTGCACATGCGCATGCCCAAGCGCGGCTTCAACAACATCTTCGCCAACTGATTTCGCCGAAGTGAATCTCGGCCGCCTGCAAAGGCGATCGACGACAAGAAGCTCGACGTGACGGCCAAGATCACCGAAGAAGTGCTGCGCAAGGCCGGCCTCGCTGCACAAGAGCCGCGACGGCGTCCGCCTGCTGGGCAAGGGCGCGCTCACGACCAAGATCGACATCGAAGTCGCGGGCGCTTCGCTCGGGCGCCAGGGCGGCGGTCGAAAAGGCCGGCGGCACGCTGACCACGACCTTCATCAAGAAGGTTTACATGAACAAGAAGGGCGAGCCGGGCAAGCGCCAGAAACGCCGCGCCAAAGCCGCGGAAAAGCGGGCCGCAGCGCAGGGGCGCGAATCGGCCTGACCCTTCGTATTGTCGGCCGTAAAGCACCCCATATAAGTCGGGCGCGAGTCGGGTTCAGGAGTGAGGGATGGCCTCTGCAGCCGAACAACTGGCCGCCAATTTCAATTTCGGCAACTCTCGGCAAGGCCAAGGAGCTGCGCCAGCGCATCTTGTTCACGCTGGGCGCGCTGATCGTTGCGCGGCTGGGCACCTACATCCCCATGCCCGGCATCGACCCGGCGGCACTGGCCCAGCAGATGAACCAGCAGAAGCGGCGGCCTGCTCGACGTCTTCAATGTGCTGGCAGGCGGCGCGGTCGGCCGCATGGCGATCTTCGCGCTCGGCATCATGCCCTACATCTCCGCCTCGATCATCATCCAGCTGATGACGACGGTGTTTCCCGAACTGGAAGCGCTGAAGAAAGAAGGCGAGGCGGGCCGCAAGATCATCAACCAGTATACGCGCTACGGCACGGTGGGTCTGGCCGCGATGCAGGCCTATGGCATCGCTATCGGCCTGGAGCATATGGGGCCAGCGTGGTGATCGATCCCGGATTCTTCTTCCGCTTCACGACCGTGATCACGCTGACCGGCGGCACGATCTTGCTGATGTGGATCGGCGAGCAGATCACCAGCCGCGGCGTCGGCAACGGCATTTCGCTGATCATCTTCGCCGGCATCGTGGCGCGCTTTCCCACCATCATCGGCCAGACCTTCGAATCCGGCGCGCACCGGCGCGATCAATCCGCTGCTGCTGATTCTTCTTCATCGTCCTGGTCGCCGTCGCGCTGGTCGGCTTCATCGTGTTCATGGAGCGCGCGCAGCGACGGCTGCTCGTGCACTATCCCAAGCGCCAGGTCGGCAACAAGATGTATGGCGGCGAAGCCTCGCATCTGCCGCTCAAGCTCAACGTCTCAGGCGTGATTCCGCCGATTTTCGCCTCGTCGATCCTGCTGATGCCCACCACGATCGCCAGCTTCAACGCCGCCAGCATCTGCCCGGCTGGCTGCAGACGTTCGTGACCTATCATCAGCCGCGGCCAGCCGCTCTATCTGATCCTCTATGCGCTGCTGATTATCTTCTTCGCGTTCTTCTACACCTCGATCGTCTTCAATCCGGAAGAGACGGCGGAGAATCTGAAGAAATATGGCGGCTTTTTCCCGGGCATCCGGCCGGGCAAGAAGACGGCGCAATTCATCGACTATCGTGCTGACCCGCATCACTGTGATCGGCGCGATCTATCTGGCCGTTGTGTGTCTGATCCCGGAATGTCGTGGTCGACAAATACAACCTAGCTTCTCGCTGGGCGGCACTTCGATCCTGATCGTGGTCAGCGTGACGATGGACACGGTGGCGCAGATCCAGAGCCATCTGATCGCCCAGCAATATGAGGGGCTCATCAAGAAATCGAAACTGCAGGGAGCGCGGCGGTGAACTTGGTCCTGTTCGGACCTCCGGGGGCGGGCAAGGGCACGCAGGCCAAACTTCTGCAAACCGAGCGCGGATTGCCGCAGCTCTCCACCGGCGACATGCTGCGGGCAGCGATTGCCGCAGGCAGTCCGCTCGGGCGCCAGGTCGAAGACATTCTCGCCAAGGGCGATCTGGTCTCCGACGAGATCGTCATCAACATCATCGCCGAACGCTATGACCGAGCCGGACTGCGCGAACGGGGCGGTGTTCGACGGGTTCCCGCGCACCATTCCACAGGCCGAGGCGCTTGACGCGATGCTTGCCGCGCGCAGCCAGAAGATCGACCGGGTGCTGGAACTCAAAGTCGACGATGATATCCTGCTCGACCGGGTCGAGCAGCGCATCAGGGAAGGCATCGCGAGACCAGATGACAATCCGGCGACGCTGAAGAACCGGCTCGATGTCTATTACAAGAACACTGCGCCGCTGCTCGACTACTACAGCAAACAAGGCAAGGTCGTAACCTTGGATGGCATGGCCCCCATCGCTGATGTCACCAAGGCCATCGCCAGTGTGTTGGGCACCGCGAAATAATTTTCACTTTCCTTGTAAGGCGATCAAAGCGCAATGCGCTTTGATGGTGGCTGCTCTTTGATGGCGGCCAGTGCTCTCACGCGAAACGTTCCTCGTTGCCTTTGAAGCCTTCCAAAGGGGGGCAGTCAGTCGTCTCATCGTCTTTTCATCGGTTTGGTCGGCATTTGGTCGGCAAATGGTCGGTTCGGCGTCCTTTCGATGGGCGTGCCCAGGGCTCAGAAACCCGCTGCGACGGCATTCGTAGTCGCGCAACCGGAGGAGCCCCTGTCATGAAATGCCCTTATGTCATGAAGCGCTTGGGCAAAGTGATTTACTTGGCGGCCTGTTTCGTTCTCTCAAGCGGGCTGGTCACATATGCAGCCCAGACTGGTCCTGTTGGCAGACAAGTTGTCGTGCACTACAGCGACCTTGATATGTCCCACCAGCCCGGCGCGCAGATCCTACTTGCTCGCCTCGAAAACGCGGCCTCGCAGACCTGCGGCGGCGCGCCGGATATCCGCGATCTCAATGGGCAGGCGGCCTATCGCGTCTGTTTGAAAGACACGATGGACCGTGCGGTGGCGTCCGTGCCCACATCGCTGCTGGCAGGGTTGCACGGTCTGCCTGCGCCGAATGTGATCGCAGCCCGGTAAATGGGTTGATCGAACGCTCTCCCCCCAACTTGAGGGGCATCTTCGGGTTCGTCGGGATGCCTCTCATTTTTTGGCGGCGGAAGAGCAGGGGCATCTCAGCGTTCTTCGGGATGCCCCTCTGGGGTTCGCAAAAAGCGCACACGACTCTGATACTGGAGCATGCTTATGATCTGGATTGATGCATTTGGTTTGGTTTTGGCTGCCGCGCTGGCGTTTGCCGTGTGGGGACCGGACATGTGGAAATGGATCGGAACGCGATTGCGCACGCGCTTGAACTGAGGATTGCTGGGCGGTCGCCTCATTTCCTCACCAGATGCAGCAGCGCGATGTCGCTGTCGCTGAGGTCGCGGATATAGACCGGGGCCGCCGTGCGCGGGTCGATGGCGATCACACCGCCAGCGGGCGTCAGCCGCATTCCGGGTGCGGCGATCTTGGTTTCCGTACCGCCGTTCAGCGGATGAATGACGATCTTCGCCAGCTTGGGATCGCCGAAATCGCCATAAACCAGAACATTGCCTGCGATCGACCAGTCGGCCCAATAGTCGGGTGGCAGGTTGGGCGTGATGAGCGTGGGCGTATCGCCGAGCTTCCAGATGCCGGGCTTGTCGACGCGCGTGGCGTAGATTTCGTCGCCGTGAACATGCACCGAATACCAACCGGTGCCGGGTTGGGGCACGGGTTTGGCCGATCCGTTGACGGGTACGCGCCACAGGCGCCAGCCATGTCCGTCATTGGCAGAAAACAGTAGCGACTGGGCATCGGCGGACCAGACCGGCGCGGAGGCCTGCGCGTCGGCATCCATGTCGGCGACGATGGAAAGGGCGGCACCATCGGCACGGATGACGGCGATCTTCGAGCGCGTTTTGTCGCTGACGGCGAACGCGATGCGCGCACCGTCTGGCGACCAGTGCGGATTCATCACCTGCTTAAAGCTCGCGATTGCGTGGGCCTCTTGGTTTGGACGTTTCACGACGAGGCCGACGCCGCCCGATGCGTATGATACGAACACGATGCTGCCGTCCGGCGAAATGTCGGGATCGAGGATATCGTTGTTTTGCTCGAGCAGTGTTTCGGACGCCTTGCCTGCGAGGCCAGGTGCGATAAGGCTCATGCGCGTGGTATAAACCTCCACCGCTTCCATATTGTCCGGCCCACCGGTGATGCGGCCGAACTCCTGCTGGTTGAAGGTGAGCCGCCGCGGCGCGCTGCCGTCGAGATCATAGATCCAGAGTGCGGGTTCGTCGGGCTGCAAGGTGCCGACGATCACCGACTGGCTGTCAGATGTCCAACCACTGCCCCATACTGAAAGCCCATCTTGTGTCAGGCGCTGTTCCACGCCGGTATCCAGATCGAGCACGAAGATTCCCGAATGCGGATACTGGTCGCGATAGAAGGCAAGATGTTTTCCGTCGGGCGAAATGGCGGGCTCGCGGTCGTTGGCGATCAGCGGATTGGGATGGGTGGCATCGCTACGCTTGCCGGTTTGCGGATCGAATTTCACGATGCGGGTCACAGCACCGCTGACAGGTGCATCGACGAAGTAGAGCGCGCCATCCGGGGCCCAGGCGACTTTGGATTCTTGGTTGACCTTGCAATGGGTGATTTCGCGTTCGTTGCCGGCGGGCACGGGCTTGATCAGAATCGTGCAGGGTTGTCCTGGGATCTGGCGGATGAATGCGATGCGGTCGCTCTGTGCCGACCAGGAGGGCGAATATTCGTCGTTGGCGCCGTTGGTGAGCCGCGCTGCATCGCCGTCGGTGAGGTTGCGCAGGTAAAGACTGCGCATATTCCTATTGGGCCCCGCCGCATAAGCGATCATCGTGCCGCTGGGCGCGAGCGCGGGCTGGTTTTGCATCGCCGGTGTCGACACCAGCGGTTGGAAATGGTCGATAGTCCATTCGCGCGGACGGGCCGAACGCCAGCCGGCAAACCCTGCCACCGCGGCCACGCCCACCATCAGCAGCATCCACCCCCAATTGCGCGCGCCATACCGACCTGGCCGTGACGCGGGTGCGAGCGGCGGTATGGCAGCTGTGACGGCCATGGTCCTGGGTTGGGCCGTGTTAGGCTGTGGGGTGCGGCTTTCGAACGCGGCGGGTCTCAGATGAGAGAGGCGATAGCCGACACGTGCGACGGTCTCAATGGCAAAGGATTTATTGCCGTCTAGTTCGGCCAGTTTACGGACCTTGGCGATGCAGCGGTTAATAGCGTCCTCGCCGACAATCCGGCCGCCCCAGCAACATTCGGTCAGCCGGTCCCGCGACACGACGGCGCCGTCCGCTCGGACCAGGGTCACAAAGACCTGCATGACCCTAGGTTCCACCGTCTCGGCCTTGCCGTCGACCCGGATTTCCCGCAGCGACGGCCGGACGTCCAGCCTGCCCAGCCGGAAATCCGCCTCGTGGGCGAGGTTGATCTCGCCACGATCTCCCCGATCACTCATGGCAGAAGGCGAGATTGTGGGGCCAGCGGTCGGCGCACGGCGGGATACCTCTGGCGACGAGGTTTGCTTGCGTGATCGCACCTTACAGACAGAGGACGGTCCGCGCGATGGTAAACGGATGGGTGCAGGCGAACCAAAGATCAAGCGTTCCTATGGTGCGGCTGGCCTTTAAAAGGGACCCGCCAGATTGTTGGAGGTCGTGATCTGGGTTCGGCGAATTTGCCTGGCGCGCCCTTTGTTGACCCCGCCCCTCCTTGGCCGTGCTTTGCCACCGCCCGGCATCTCTGTCGGGAAGCAGAAGGGGCGGAAACATTCTTACTGGCCAGTTGACGGGCCCCTATGGATTCCTATAATCCGCGCCCTCGCGGCAATTTAAGCCATGACAATTCAATGTTTTAGGTCTTTCGAGAGTCGGACCTAACGGTGCAACGCGCCAAAAGACAAAGAGTTTCAAGAGCTTAGTAAGGAGATCATCGTGGCGCGTATCGCTGGCGTCAATATTCCCACCCAGAAGCGCGTCGAAATCGCGCTGCGCTACATCCATGGAATCGGCGCGAAACACGCAAAGGACATTTGCGAGAAGGTGGGCATCACGCCGAACCGTCGTGTGTCCGAGCTTTCGGATTCCGAAATTATCCAGATTCGCGAGGCGATCGATCGCGACTATCGTGGTCGAAGGTGATCTGCGCCGCGAAGTGGCGATGAACATCAAGCGGCTGATGGATCTTGGCTGCTATCGCGGCCTGCGCCACCGCAAGGGCCTTCCCGTTCGCGGCCAACGTACGCACACCAATGCACGCACGCGCAAAGGTCCTGCCAAGGCGATTGCCGGCAAAAAGAAAGTGACGAAGTAAGATGGCGAACAAACCGGCTGGCAGCCGCGCGTCGCGCGCAAAAAGGAAAAGAAGAACGTCGTGGTGGGCGTGGCCCATGTGGCCGCGACCTTCAACAATACCATCATCACCATTACCGACGCGGCGGGCAACACGGTTTCGTGGTCGTCAGCGCCGGCATGATGGGCTTCAAGGGGTCGCGCAAATCCACGCCCTATGCGGCGCAGGTGGCCGCGGAAGATGCGGGCAAGAAAGCCGTCGAGCACGGCATGCGCACGCTGGAAGTGGAGGTGAGCGGTCCTGGTTCGGGCCGTGAATCCGCGCTGCGCGCGCTACAGGCCGTTGGCTTGACGGTCACGTCTATCCGCGATGTGACGCCGATCCCGCATAATGGTTGCAGGCCGCCCAAGAGGCGCCGCGTTTAATTCGAGTTTCGGAACGAAGACTAACCCGTCGAACGAAAAGGGCGTGATCCGACACGTCCGGGAAACGATGAGGACAAAATGTTTCAGAAGAACTGGCAAGAACTGATCAAGCCGCAAAAGCTCAAGGTCGAAGCCGGCCATGATGCGGGGCGGTCCGCGACGATCACCGCCGAACCGCTGGAACGCGGCTTCGGTCTGACGCTGGGCAACGCGCTGCGCCGCGTGTTGCTGTCGTCGCTGCAAGGCGCGGCCGTGACCTCGATTCAGATCGAGGGCGTGCTGCACGAATTCTCCTCCATCGCGGGCGTGCGCGAGGACGTGACCGACATCGTGCTGAACGTGAAGCAGATCGCGCTGCGCATGCATGCCGAAGGCCCCAAGCGCCTGACGCTGAAGGCGCAAGGACCTGGCGAGGTGAAGGCCGGCCAGATCGCGCAGTCAGCCGACATCGAAATCCTCAATCCTGATCTTGTGCATCTGCACCCTCGACGAGAAAGTCGATTTCCGCATGGAACTGACCATTGCGACCGGCAAGGGCTATGTTCCCGCCGACCGCAACCGTCCGGAAGATGCGCCCATCGGCCTGATCCCGGTCGACTCGCTGTTCTCGCCGGTGAAAAAAGTCTCCTACAAGGTCGAGAATACCCGCGAGGGCCAGATCCTTGATTACGACAAGCTGACCTTGACCGTTGAAACCAATGGCGCGGTCTCGCCGGACAATGCCGTGGCCTATGCCGCGCGCATTCTGCAGGACCAGCTGCAGGTCTTCATCAATTTCGAAGAACCGCGCGAGCGCGTGGCGGAGGAGGCGAAGCCCGATCTCGCCTTCAACCCGGTGCTGCTCAAGAAAGTCGACGAGCTCGAACTTTCGGTACGGTCGGCCAACTGCCTGAAGAACGACAATATCGTCTATATCGGCGACCTGATTCAAAAGACCGAAGGCGAGATGCTGCGGACACCGAATTTCGGCCGCAAGTCGCTCAACGAGATCAAGGCGGTGCTCGCCGAAATGGGCCTGCATCTGGGCATGGAAGTGCCGGGTTGGCCGCCAGAGAACATCGAAGATCTCGCCAAGCGGTACGAGGACCAGTACTGATTCTTTTTTGAAAGTCGAAGTGTCATGCGCCATCGCAATCAGGGCCGTAAGCTCGGCAAGAACAGCCCGCACCGCACGGCCATGTTCGCCAACATGGCGGCTGCGCTGATCAAGCACGAGCAGATCAAGACAACGCTGCCCAAGGCGAAGGAACTTCGCCCCGTGGTCGAAAAGCTCGTCACGCTGTCGCGCCGTGGCGCAACAATCTGCATTCGCGCCGCCAGGCGTTGGCGCAGATCAGCGACGCAGGCGCAGGTCAAGAAGCTGTTCGACGTGATCGGACCTCGCTACGCTGCGCGCCCTGGCGGCTATACCCGCGTGCTGAAGGCGGGCTTCCGCTTCGGCGACAACGCACCGATGGCCTTCATCGAGTTCATCGACCGCGACGTCGACGCCAAGGGCCTGGATTCCGGTCCCGTCGAAGTCGGCGGCGAGGAAGAGGCGGCAACCGAGGAATGATCCTCGCTTTCGTCCAGTTTTGAACTAGATTGGGGCGGCTTCGGCCGCCCTTTTTCTTTTCGCCTTGGTCTGCATATCCAGATCGCCAACGACAAAGGATGCGATGATGCGCAAACTGGTTCTTGGATTTGCCGTGTTTCTGCTGGCAGCTCCCGCTTTGGCAGCCCCCCCTTCGTCCAAACCCACCGTGCCGCAATCGCTCATGCAGGTGCAGATGTCGTTCGCGCCCGTGGTCAAGCACGTGGCACCGGCAGTGGTCAATGTCTATGCGCGCAGCGTGGTGCAGCAGCAAGTCAATCCGCTATTCAACGATCCAATGTTCCAGCGCTTCTTCGGTGTCTCGCCCGAGATGCGTCAGCGCGTGCAGCAATCGCTGGGATCGGGCGTGATCGTGCGTGCCGATGGATTGGTCCTGACCAACAACCATGTCGTGCAGGGCGGCACAGAACATCGTGGTGGTGCTCGCCGACAAGCGCGAGTTCAAGGCCAAAGTGCTGCTTGCCGATTCGCGCACCGATCTGGCGGTGCTGAAGATCGATACCCACGGCGAGAAACTCCCCACCATCGAATTCGGCGACAGCGACAAGCTCAGGTGGGTGATCTTGTGCTCGCCATCGGTGATCCATTTGGTGTCGGACAGACGGTGACGATGGGTATTGTCTCGGCGCTCGCCCGCACCGGCGTCGGCGCCAGCGACTACCAGTTCTTCATCCAAACTGACGCGGCGGTCAATCCCGGAAATTCCGGCGGCGCATTGGTAACGACCGACGGCAGGCTCGCGGGCATCAACACAGCCATCGTCTCACGCACCGGCGAATATGCGGGCATCGGTTTTGCGATCCCCGCCAATCTCGCCAAGCGCGTGGTCGAGGGCGCCGTGAGCGGCGGCATGAAACTACCGTGGATCGGCGCGAGCGGGCAGCCGGTGACGCCGGACATTGCCTCAACCGTTGGCCTTTCTCGGCCCGGCGGCGTGCTGCTCAAGAGCGTTTATGGACCGGGCCCTGCGGGCAAGGCAGGATTGAAAACCGGCGACGTGATTTTGTCCGTGGACGGAACGCCGGTCGACGATATGCAATCGCTCAACTACCGCGTCGCCACACACAAGCCGGGCGACGTGGTGAAGCTGCACGTCTTCGCCAACGGCAAGCAGCGCGATGTTTCGGCGACATTGATCCTGCCGCCCGAAGATCCGCCGCGCCAGACCACCACCATCGCAGGCCACAATCCGATGACAGGCGCCAAAATTGAAAACTTGTCACCTGCCACGGCCGAGGATTTCGGCATGGACAGCAATGCCAAGGGCGTGGTGGTCGTGGCGTCGGAGCCGGGGTCGGCCTCGGATGGGTACGGATTTCAGACCGGCGACATCGTGGTATCGGTGAACGGTCTTGCGATCCACCGCGTCAGCGATCTCTCCCACGCGCTCGATGCCGGCAATGGTGCATGGTCGATGGTCGTCAGCCGTGGTGGCCACCAGATGCAGTTGTCGGTGCGCGGATAGGCCGTGGCTTTGCCTTACCTTTATGGGAGGTGAAGATTCACAACGATCCAAAAATGGCTCTAAGTTCAGCGTATGAGTGATCTTTTCCAAGCCAGCGGAATGGCGCAGGACGCGCCGCGTCCTTTGGCCGATCGTTTGCGCCCGACTTCGTTGAGCGAGGTCGTTGGCCAAGATCATCTGCTCGCCTCCGAAGGGCCTATCGGGCGCATGGTCGCGCAAGCTCATCCACATTCCATCATTCTGTGGGGTCCGCCCGGCACCGGAAAAACCACCATCGCGCGGCTGCTTTCGACCGCCTTCAAACTGCACTTCGAGCAGCTGTCAGCAGTGTTCTCTGGCGTGGCCGATCTGAAGAAGGCATTCGACGCCGCGCGCGTGCGCAGGCGTATGGGGCAAGGCACGCTTTTGTTCGTCGATGAAATCCACCGCTTCAACCGCAGCCAGCAGGATAGTTTCCTTCCGGTGATGGAAGACGGAACGGTGGTGCTTGTCGGGGCGACGACGGAGAATCCGTCATTTGAATTAAACGGTGCACTTCTGTCACGCGCGCAGGTGCTGGTGTTGCGACGGCTGGACGATGCGGCATTGGAGATGTTGTTGCAACGCGCCGAGGCACATTACGGCGAAATGCTTCCCCTCACCGAAGACGCGCGTGCATCGTTACGCGCGATGGCCGATGGCGACGGGCGCTATCATGCTCAACCTCGCCGAAGAACTGGCGGCGCTGAAGACAGTCAAGCCGCTCGACTCTGCGGGACTGGTCGCCGCCGTACAGCGCCGCGCGCCGCTCTACGATAAGTCGCGCGAGGAGCATTACAATCTGATTTCTGCGCTGCACAAATCCATTCGCGGCTCAGATCCGGATGCCGCACTCTACTGGCTGGCGCGGATGCTGGCAGGCGGCGAGCAGCCGCTTTACATCGCGCGGCGTCTGGTGCGCGGCGAGCGTGGAGGACATTGGGCTAGCCGATCCGCAGGCCGTGGTGCAGGCGATTGCCGCCAAGGACGTCTACGATTTCCTCGGCTCGCCTGAAGGTGAGATCGCGTTGGCGCAATGTGTGCTCTATCTTGCCACGGCGCCCAAATCGAACGCGGTCTATGTCGCGCAAGGCGCTGCCAGGCGGGCGGCAGTCGAATATGGTTCGTTGATGCCACCTGCGCACATCCTCAACGCGCCGACCAAGCTGATGAAGAACCTGGGCTACGGCAAAGGCTATGAATACGATCATGAAGCAGCGGAAGGTTTTTCCGGCCAGAATTATTTCCCCGACGACATGGAGCGCCAGCAGTTCTACGAGCCCAAAGAGACCGGCTTCGAACGCGAGATCGCCAAGCGGCTCGATTATTGGGCCAAGCTGCGCACGAAGAAGGCATAGAATTGAGCCCATCATCCCCCGGAGGGCGGCGGAACTAATTGTGGCTTGTCCGATTTCTCCTGCCGTGCTTCGAACCAGCACAGCATGCCGTGTTGGGCTTCAGATGTGTCTAGTGTGCGTCGCCAATGGCGGCGTGCTGGCCTGCGTTCCACCAAGTTTCATGCACGAACACCAACGACCATTGCGGCCGGGCTTTATGATGAAGCCCGTGGATTTCGATCTGAAACGAAACCGTCGCCCAGTGAATATACCGCCGCCGCCGCGACGTGGCCCGGGCTCCTTGCCATTCGTCGTAGTCTGGGCCCGCCCGCAGCAAGACGCGCGAACAGATTATGAAAATTGTCGCCCGAGCCGTATGGCTCAGGCGTTGCGCGTGTCGTTTCCGTAGCGCAGAACCTTGACCTTTTCGAGCGTCACAAGTCCGCTGCTCATCATTGCATCGAGCAAAGGCAGGAAGGCGTCGATCTTGTTGTCGCTGTCGACGATTTCGATGACGAGCGGAAGATCGTCGGAAAGGCGCAGGATTTTCGTGGTGTGCAGGCGGCTGGTATGACCGTAGCCCATAGGCCCGCGCAAAACGGTCGCGCCCGCCAGATGTAGCTCGCGTGCTTTCAAAACGATGGCTTCGTAGAGTGGCTTGCCGTCATGCTTGTCTTCCTCGCCGATGAAGATGCGCAGCAAAACGGCGTCCTTGGGGATTTGCATGGTCAGGCTCCTTTGAGCTGGTTGATGGCGGCGGCTGCCAAATGGCCGAGCCAGACTGCAATCAAACAAAGCACGACCGAGCCGGTGATGTTGGCGCCCGCGTAGAGCCATTCCTCGTCGCGCATCAGATTGAGGGTCTGCAAGCTGAACGACGAAAACGTCGTATAGCCTCCGCAAATACCGGTCATCACGAATTGCCGCGTGATACCGCTGACGAAGACGCGGCCGTCGGGCGAGGTCAACGTGGCGAAGAAGCCGATGACGAACGAGCCTGTGATGTTGATGATAATCGTGCCCCACGGAAATGTTTCGCCGAAGGCGTTGGCGACGGCGCCTGAGAGGAAATATCGCGCGACCGATCCGAGCGCGCCGCCAAAGGCCACGGCGAGATATAGCTGCAAGGGCATCAGCAGAATCCAAAAAAAGCGACAACGAGACTAGGCGTCGATTCGGCAGACGCCAAGCATCGGCGGACGCTCACGGTTCTCGCTCGCGCTGGCCTCGGCTTTGCTGACGGCAGGGGGCGATGGCTTTGTAACTCGGCTGGAACCATGTCCGTGCAGTCGAGGTCGGCATCACAGTGCTTCCGATCATGGCGCCGACAAAGATCGTATGGTGGGCTTGGCGGACAATATAGTTTGTGAGGCCGGACAGCAGGGAGATTGCGCCGAACAAGACCCGTCTACGTAGGCAGCGGCGTATACACGCTCTTGTGCTTGTCGAATTCGCGATGGCTTGTCGGTGGCAGGATGGCGAGAAACACGGCGATTACGCCTGCCGCGGCGCCTGTTCTCGCCACCACAGCGATCTTGCTTTCAGGACGTCAATCAATGAGCAAGCAGGCCAACCAGATTGCCCGCGATGGCGCCGACCAGAATCTGGATCAGCATCATCGAAATCGTGACGCGGACAGAAATGGTGGACGCCAAAAGCGCCAGTCCGAGCCACACATTGCCCATGAAGGGCCTCCCGGTTCCTGCCTCTTTTCGGATGCAGGCGTTGGGGTTTCGGCCGGCCAGTGGTAGGCCGCACACACAGTCTCCCGCCGCATATCCCTATGCGGCAGGAGGCACCAGCCCAGAGGGCAGGTTGCGCGACCCCATCCCCCACTGTCACAAAACGCTAGGCGACCCGTATGGTGGCGTCTATCGCGGACGGATATGAAGGGTATATGGCAGGCCCTTCCTATACGCGCATCGTTGCCGACGACAACGGCATCCGCCTTGATCGCTGGTTCAGGCGGCACTATCCGGCGCTGACACACGGACGGCTGGAGAAGCTATTGCGCACGGGCCAGGTGCGGCTTGAGGGCAAACGCGCCAAAGCAGGCGATCGTGTCGAAGCAGGCCAGACCTTGCGCTTGCCCCCGCAGATCGTACTCGGCGGGGCGGAGGAACGTCCCCATGTGTCCCCGCCAAAGCAGGATGGAAACATCCTGCACGACCTTGTCCTTTATCAGGACGATGTCGTGATTGTTTTGAACAAACCTTCCGGCCTTGCCACGCAAGGTGGTTCCGGCCTCTCCCAGCATATCGACGGTATGCTCGACGCGCTGTCGTTCGGCAAGAAACAGCGTCCGCGCCTCGTGCATCGCCTCGACCGCGACACATCTGGTGTGCTGGTCATCGCACGCAACGTTTCTGCCGCCGCGGCGCTGGCAGAATCCTTGCGCTGCCGCGATGCCTCGAAAATCTATTGGGCGTTGACCAAAGGGGTGCCAGAGGAAAAACGTGGCACGATCAAACTTGCACTGGCGAAAGAAGCCGGCCACGGCAAACACGGTCGCGATGAACGCGTGGTCGTAAAAGAGCAGGGGGACGATGCCAAACACGCCATCACCGATTATGTCGTGCTCGGCCGCGCCGGTGATGAATTCGCCTGGGTCGCGGCCAAACCCATAACGGGGCGCACACATCAGATCCGCGTGCATTTGGCGGAATTGGGAACACCCATTGTCGGCGATTTCAAATATGGCAGCACGGCCGCGCGGCCGCGCGGCGCCATTGAAGACCGGCTGCATCTGCATGCCCGCTCCATCGATATCGCGCACCCCGAAGGCGGGCGTCTGGTCGTGACGGCGCCGCTTGCGCCGCATATGATGAAGACGTGGACATTGCTGGGGTTCGACGCCGACGCAACGGACAATCCGTTCGCCGGCAGAAGGAAGAAATGAAGCATCCCGATTTTATCAAACATTGGAAAGACGTTGAAACATCGGAGCAGGTGAAGCCTCCAGTGATGGACGAGCCGTTCGGCTATGTCGCCGACCTTGCCCTTGCCACGGGGCTTTCGCATGTGCGCGTGGCGCATCTCAGATTGCCACCAGGTGTGCGTTCCCATCCGCCGATCGCCGCGCGCGACGAGGATGTCTTCTTTTTCGTGCTGGAGGGCGTGCCGGAGCTTTGGGTGGATGGCCATCTTTATCCGCTGCGCGAAGGCGACGGGGCTTCGTTCCCCGCGCGCACCGGCATCGCGCACAGTATTCTTAACAACACGCGGAGCGAGGTACGGCTGTTCCTGTTCAGCGAAGCGATGCGCTACGTCTCCAAATTCGCCCATCCGGTCGACGCGGCGGCGGGCGAAAATTTACAGAGGATGGGAAAGCTGTGGGTCGATGCGCCCACACGTAAACTCGGACCTCATGACGGACTCACCGATGCGCACCGCAACGGTCCATCCGCGCAGGGCGCGCGCAAACGCAAGCGGCCTGATTTTGTTGTGCACTGGCGCGATATTCTGGATAAGAAATCTGGCACCTATCCGAACAGCAAAGAAGAACACGGGATCGATGCCCTGTTCGGACGTCGCGCGCGGTTCTCGCGCATTGGGGTGCATCTCGAAGTCTTGAAGCCTGGGCGGCGTACCTCCTGGCCCCATGCGGAGCGCGACGAGGAAGAATTCGTCTATGTCGTATCGGGCAAAATCGATGCGTGGAACGATGGCCACATCACGGCGATGGGCGAGGGCGATTTCATCGGCTGGGAAAGTGGCACCGGCATCACCCATGCCATAATCAACAACAGCGACGAAGACGCGGTGCTGATCGTCGGCGGAGAAGCGGCGCCGCGCGCGCAACCAGTTCTGGTATCCGTTCCATCCCATGCGCAACAAGGAAGTCGGCGCTCTTTACTGGGCCGACCATCCCAAGGCGAAGCTGCGGCCCGCATGACGGATTGCCCGATGCGATGCGCCCACCCAAAGCACGGCATGAAGAAAAAACGCGCAAACGTCGCTGATGGTCAAACGGTTTTATAAAGACGCAAACGTCGCGCCGGCTGGCGGCGGTTTCGCTGTGCTGCTCGACGGCAAGCCGATGAAAACGCCGCGCGCGCCTCTGCTGGCCGTGCCGACGCAGGCGCTGGCCGATGCCATCGCGACAGGAATGGCATGGCAAGGCAAGACATCGCGCCGGAGACAATGCCGCTGACGCAAGCTTGCTTATGGCGCGATTGATGGTGCAGCCGCAGCGCGCATCGGATCGCCGGAGAGGTGTTGAGTTATGCGCGCAGCGATCTGCTTTGCTATCGCGCCGAGATGCCCGCGGCGCTCTCGCGCGGCAGGCCCGCGACTGGGACCCGCTGCTCGATTGGTGCGCGGAACCGACTGGGCGCCCGGCTCATGACACGACCACCGGGATCAGCTATATCGAGCAACCCGCGGACGCGCTGGCGCGGCCGCTCGAAGCCCGACTCAACGCGCTGGACGATTACGCCCTTGTGGCGACCAACGCGGCCATCGCGATCCTCGGTCTTTGGCCGTGCCTTGGGCTGGCCATGACGCGGGCCGCCTCACGGCCGCGAGGCCTTCGCCCTGTCCCGGCTGGATGAGAGCTTCCAGGCCGAGAAATGGGGCCGCGATGGCGAAGCCGAGGCCGCGCCGACCGACTTCTGGCCGACCTCGAAGCCGCAGGGCACTTTATCCGGTTGGCATCTGCCCAGGGCCGCTTGAGCTCTTCTCGCGCCCGCTCACCCTCACAGCCGGATCAGTTCCATGAAGCACATCCTCTCTCGAACTCGAAGAACGCCGCGCGCGCCGCCAAGCTCGGCGGCGGCGAGAAGCCGCATCGACGGCCCAGCACAAACGCGGCAAGCTCACCGCGCGCGAGCGCCTCGAACTGCTGCTCGATCCCGGCTCGTTCGAGGAGTTCGACATGTTCGTCGAACACCGCAACACCGATTTCGGCGCCGACAAGAACCGCATTCCCGGCGACGGCGTGGTCACCGGCTGGGGCACGATCAACGGCCGCATGGTCTATGTCTTCGCCAAGGACTTCACCGTCTTCGGCGGCTCGCTGTCGGAAACCCACGCGCAGAAAATCTGCAAGATTCAGGACATGGCGATGCAGAACGGCGCGCCCGTGATCGGCCTGTTCGATGCGGGCGGCGCGCGCATTCAGGAAGGCGTGGGCAGCCTTGCGGGCTATGGCGAAGTCTTCAAGCGCAACGTGCTGGCCTCCGGGCGTGGTCCCGCAGATCTCCGTCATCATGGGGCCGTGCGCGGGCGGCGACGTCTATTCGCCCGCGATGACCGATTTCATCTTCATGGTGCGCGACACCTGCTACATGTTCATCACCGGCCCCGATGTGGTGAAGACGGTGACGCATGAAGACGTGACGCCGGAGCAACTGGGCGGCGCGAAGGTCCACACCACAAATCCTCCGTCGCCGACGGCGCCTATGAGAACGACGTCATCTGCATCGAGGAAATGCGCCGGCTTTATGATTTCCTGCCGCTCAACAACCGCGACAAGCCGCCGCGCTGGCCGACCGACGATCCGCCGACGCGCGAAGAGCTGTCGCTCGACACGCTGGTGCCGGAAAATCCCAACAAGCCCTACGACATGAAGGAACTGATCCTGAAGGTCGCCGACGAGGGCGATTTCTTCGAGATCGGCGAGGCCTTCGCGCAGCAACATCATCACCGGCTTCGGCCGCATCGAAGGCCGCACGGTTGGCTTCGTCGCCAACCAGCCCATGGTGCTGGCGGGCGTGCTCGACAGCGACGCCAGCCGCAAGGCCGCGCGCTTTGTGCGCTTCTGCGATTGCTTCAATATTCCGATTGTCACGTTCGTCGATGTGCCGGGCTTTCTGCCTGGCACTCGCGCAGGAACATGGCGGCATCATCAAGCATGGCGCCAAACTGCTGTTCGCCTTTACCGAGGCGACATGCCCGAAAGTGACGGTCATCACCCGCAAGGCCTATGGCGGCGCCTATGACGTGATGGCCTCCAAGCATATGCGCGCCGACGTGAACTATGCCTGGCCCACCGCCCAGATCGCGGTGATGGGCGCGAAGGGCGCGGTGGAAATCATTTTCCGCCAGGACATCGGCGACAAAGACGCCATCGCCGCGCGCACGAAGGAATATGAAGACCGTTTCCTCAATCCTTTCATCGCCGCGTCACGCGGCTATATCGACGACGTGATCCGCCCCATTCCACGCGCTGGCGCATCGCGCGCGCGCTGCGCATACTGCAGAACAAGCAGGTGCCGCATATCTGGAAGAAGCACGACAATATTCCGCTGTAAGCGTGAGCGATGCGTCATCACGCGCCGTGCGTTTCGTTGGCAAGAGCCGGGCCTATACCGGTTAACGAAAGCAAGAACTGGCGGTGCCGAAGCGTGCTGCCGCCGCGCAGCTGTTCTTATCTAACGCCTTTCGCGCAGAGCCCTGGACAACAGTTTGGTCCGTGGGTTTGCCACGCGCGCGCCATCCTGGTTGCGGCTGGACATCAAAGCGATGAGCACGCTGTTGCCAGCGATCTCGCCGGCGCTGGCTGGGGGCGGACCATGGCTTGTGGTTTGCGACCGCGGTCGCGATCCCAGCGGGCGGGCCGGCCTTTCTGCTCGCCCGAACCTGGCCCGGACGCGGCAAGAAAACCGTTTACCCCCTTGGCTTCAGGCCCTAGAACGCTTGCCGATCAGGCCGCTAGCAGGGCCAGGGGACGCGCGTGTTCAAGAAAATCCTGATTGCAAATCGTGGCGAAATCGCCTGCCGGGTCATCAAGACCGCCCGGCGCATGGGCATCAAGACGGTCGCGGTTTATTCCGATGCCGACAAGGATGCCCTGCATGTCGAGATGGCAGACGAGGCCGTTCATATCGGCCCTTCCCCGTCTGCGCAGTCCTATCTCCAGATCGAAAAGATCGTGCAGGTCTGCAAGGACACCGGCGCCGAGGCAGTCCACCCCGGCTATGGCTTCCTCTCTGAACGCCAGAGCTTTGCGGAAGCCTTGGCCGCCGTCGGCGTCGCCTTCATCGGGCCGAACGTCAAAGCCATCGCCGCGATGGGCGACAAGATCGAATCCAAGAAGCTTGCCGTCGCTGCCAAGGTAACAACCGTTCCCGGCTTTGTGGGCGAAATCAAGGATGCGGCTCACGCCAAGGCTATCGCCAAGGATATCGGTTACCCGGTGATGGTGAAGGCCTCCGCAGGTGGCGGCGGCAAGGGCCTACGGATCGTCCACAGAGAGGATGAACTGGTCCAGGCCATTCAATCCTCGCAGAACGAAGCGCGGGCCAGCTTCGGCGACGATCGCCTGTTCGTGGAGAAGTTTGTCACCGAACCGCGCCACATCGAAATCCAGTTGATCGGCGACAAGCACGGCAACATCCTCTATCTGAATGAGCGCGAATGCTCGATCCAGCGCCGTCATCAGAAGGTGATCGAAGAGGCCCCGTCGCCTTTCCTCGACGAGAAGACGCGCAAGGCAATGGGCGAGGAAGCCGTCGCGCTCGCCAAAGCCGTAGGTTATGATAGCGCAGGCACCGTCGAATTTATCGTCGACAGGGACCGTAAATTCTATTTTCTCGAAATGAACACGCGGCTGCAGGTCGAGCACCCGGTGACCGAACTCATTACCGGTCTCGATCTGGTCGAATTGATGATCCGCTCCGCCGCGGGCGAAAGGCTGCCGATCAAGCAGAGCGATGTGAAGCTCGACGGCTGGGCCGTCGAATCCCGCATCTACGCGGAAGATCCCTATCGCGGCTTTCTTCCGTCTACCGGTCGCCTCGTCCGCTATCGCCCGCCTCATGAAGGCAAGCAGGGCGACGTCACGGTGCGCAATGACACCGGTGTCTATGAAGGCGGTGAGATCTCGATATTCTACGATCCGATGATCGCCAAGCTCTGCACCCACGCCCCTACGCGTCTTGCCGCGATTGATGCGATGGCTTCGGCGCTTGACGAATTCCGCATCGAGGGAATCAACCACAACGTCGATTTCCTCACCGCGATCATGCACAACCAGCGCTTCCGTGAAGGCCGTCTGACGACGGGATTCATTGCCGAGGAATTTCCCGGACGGCTTCCACGGTGCACCGTTCGACAAGGCAGCAAAGCGCCGTGTGGCGGCTGCGGTGGTTGCTGCAGAGCTTGCGCGCGAGGGCCGCGCCAGCGCTATTTCTGGCACGCTTAATGGCGCACACAAGATCGTCGGCGGTGAATTCATCGTCGGACTCAACGACGAAACCCTGATCGAAGGCGCCCAGCTCGACGGCAACAAGCTGCACGCGCGCATCGAAGGCGAGCCCTATGACGTTGAATTTCGGTGGAAGCTTGGCGCCTCCGTGATGCATCTGAAAGACGCGTCAGGGAAGTTTGCGGTGCAGATCGCACGCCAACAAGGCAGCTACCGGCTCAACCACGGCGGCAACATGGTCATTGCCACCGTGCGCCGTCCGCGCATGGCTGCGCTTGCCGCGCTGATGCCAGTCAAGTTGCCACCCGACACGTCAAAATTCCTGATCTGCCCGATGCCGGGACTTGTGGTGTCGATCAATGTCGCGGCGGGCCAGGAGGTGAAGGTGGGCGAAACCCTCGCTATCGTCGAAGCGATGAAGATGGAAAACGTGCTCAAGGCCGAACGCGATGGCACGGTCAAGAAGATCAATGCGGCGAAGGGCGATAGCCTGGCGCTGGATGATGTGATTCTGGAATTTGCGTAAACCAGCGCCATAGCTTTATTCCGTTGCTGCTTTGGCTCGCCCGTTTTTTTTCGCATAAAATAGACAAAATGGATCCCCCGATCGCCTCAAAAGCGCTACCGGAGGATGACGGCGATTTGTCGATTGTGCTGCACTGGACGCTTCAAATTCCGGCGCGCGGATGCTAACGGGGTCGTCATGACGGATGAAAACGATCCCACCACGCTGCGGCTACGCATCGAGGGTTTCGTGCAGGCGGTGGGTTTCCGTCACTTCGCAATTGAGAAGGCCAAGAAGCTTGGCCTCGATGGTTGGATCCGCAATCGCAGCGACGGAACGGTGGAGGCGGTCGTTTCCGGCGGTACCAAGGCGGTCGAAGCGTTTGTAGGGGCCTGTATGCGCGGGCCACAGGGCTCGCGCGTGGCCAATGTCGAACTCGCCCCGGCCGAAATGCCGGAGGAAAAGGGGTTCAAGCGCCGACCATCGCTCTGACTACGCGCGGCGCAGCACCCGCAGCACCGACGCGGCGAACAGCAACTGGCCGAGGATGATGATGGCTGCGGCAATACCGGCCACAGGACCGAGGGATTCATCGCCCGTCGCCAGTAGCCATGCAACCAACGGGATCATGGCGAGGAGGCCCAGATTGGACACGGCGAACTGTACCCATGCCAGACGCATCGAAACCCGATCGCGGGCAAGCGCATAGAACGTGCCGTAGATCGCCATGCTCACCCAGCCCAGCAAATTGAGATGGGCGTGCGCGGGAAACAGGGAATGATCGTGGGTCATCGCCATGTATTCGCCCCATATCATTCCGATGAGCGCGTAAATCACCGCAACGAAAAAGAACCAGACAGACACGCGAGGCATCAGCCCCTCCCTGAGTCTCGACGGGCAAGGTTACTGCCTTGTGGCGTAAAGGGCGACCTGGAGCAGTTTATGCTTGGGCAAATCATACCTGCCAGCATTGGCCAGATTACGCCCGATGAAGAAATGGGCGGTGCTAGCTCTCAATCGGCCCAAACACTTTTTCAAACGCGATCTTCATCGCCACATCTACATCCGCCATAGTCACGAGCTGACCGAGATCGGCGAGGCTGGTGACGCCGTGCTCGCTGATGCCGCAAGGAACGATGCCCGCGAAATGCGAAAGGTCGGGATCAACATTGAGCGAAACGCCGTGGAACGTCACCCAGCGTCGCACGCGCACACCGATGGCAGCGATCTTGTCTTCGCGGTTTGCGCGCGCGACCCAGATGCCAACCCGACCTTCGCGACGTTCGCCTTTGACGTTGAACTGCGCGAGCGTTTGTATCAACCATTCTTCGAGGTCGTGAACAAACGCACGCACATCTTTCTTTCGTCGGCTCAGATCGAGCATGACGTAGCTCACGCGCTGGCCCGGGCCATGGTAGGTGTATTGTCCGCCCCGTCCGGTGGCGTAGACGGGAAAGCGGGTATCGAGCAAATCACTATCCTTCGAGCTGGTTCCCGCGGTGTAGATTGGCGGATGCTCCACCAGCCATACCAGTTCGTTCGCCTTGCCCATCGTGATTTTGGCGACGCGGTCCTCCATGAAGGCGACCGCGTCGGGATAGGCCAGCAAGCCCGGATTTACGATCCATTCCGGAGCCGTTAACGCTGCCGAAACTGTAAAAGTGGAAGGATCGTCTTGTCGTCCAATCATAAGCAGGGGTCATGTCCTCCAATATCGAAGGCGTCAAGGTCGAGATTTCGGTCGTTCTGGGTCGTTCCGTCATTCCCATGCACCAATTGTTGCGAATGGGCCGCGGCGCCGTCATCGAATTGGACTCGCGGCAGGAAGACGCCGTGCTCGTGCTGGCCAATGATAGGCCCGTTGCCAAGGGCGAGATCATCATCCAGGGCGACAAGATCGGGGTTTCCATCACCGAGTTGTTGCGGGCTTATCAATAGCACATTTAAATCATGTAGTTTAATATATTCCCCACCTATTCCTTGCATTTTATAGGGGCGGTGCGTACTTCTTCTGCTGAACCCGGCAATCCGGCCGGCGCAGAAGGGGTTTCATGCTCCCCATCGTCTTCGATCCCGCTTCCGTCGCCGTTGGTCTGGCAGGCGCGGGCGAAGCTTTTGCCCGGCGACAAGCTATGCTCAAGCGGGCCGCCGTGAACCCGGTTGCCATTGCCCCCGATGCCCCTGGAAGCGCTGTTTCGGCTCTTAGCCTCCTGTTCGTGGCGGGGCTGGAGAGAGAGCCGTCCGCCCGGCTGGTGCAGTTGGCGCGGGATGCCGGCGTGCCGGTGAATGTCGAGGATGTTCCCGAGCTTTGCGATTTTCACGTTCCGGCCACGGTGCGCCGGGGTGATCTGCTTTTGACCATTTCCACCGGTGGCCGCGCCCCAAGTCTATCGCGTATCTTGCGCGAATGGCTCGAGGACCGCTTCGACGAACAATGGACAGCCCGGCTCGACGATCTGGGTTCGGCGCGGGCCTTATGGCGCGAGGACGGGCTTTCACCGCTTGAAGTCTCGCAGAAGACACGCGACCTGGTGGCCCGGAAAGGCTGGCTCTCGTGAGCAGCGCAACCGTGACCGTCATTGACCGTTCCAAAGGCATCGAGCCGCGCGCGTTTGACCGCGCCTCGGCGGGGGCCAGTGATCCAGCGATCCGCGCCAAACTCGCGGTGTTGCAGAGTGCCGCCGAGGGCCGCGACGCACACAACATTCTTGAACTTGCGCTGAAGGGCGAATTCGCGGGCAAGACCGCGGTGGTGTCGTCGTTCGGCTCGGAATCTGTGGTGCTTCTGCACATGGTGGCGCAGATCGACCCCACCACGCCGATCCTATTTCTCAATACCGGAAAGCTGTTCGGCGAGACGTTGCGCTATCGCGACCGGTTGCAGGACGTACTGGGACTGGGCGACGTACGCTCCATCGGGCCACATCCTTCTGATCGCGCGGCACAGGATCCCGATGGCACACTGTGGTCACGGAGTACCGATGCCTGCTGCAATTTTCGCAAAGTGGCTCCGCTACGCCGGGCGCTGGAAGGATTCTCGGCGCAAATCACAGGGCGCAAGCGATTCCAGACCAATGCGCGCCTGGACATGCAGCCGGTCGAATATTTCGAGGGCCGGTTCCGCTTTAATCCACTGACGGATTGGACCCTGGCCGGTATCGAAGCCTACATGGCCAAACATGAATTGCCGGCCCATCCGCTGGTAGAGGACGGCTACCCCTCCATCGGCTGCATGCCTTGCACGCGACGTGTTCTCTCGGGTGAGGGCTATCGCGACGGCCGCTGGTCCGGTCTCGACAAGGACGAATGTGGCATCCACACCGGCATCGACGGCGAGGGCATCTAACCTGTCAAAGCCTATCCTGGGGGCTGATGCCGCGCACGGTGCAGCTTGCTGCCGGGACCCATCGCGCCGCCTCTGCCTGATCCTGGATCAACGTTCAGCTGGTGGGTACCGCGTCCGGGATGACAAGCCTGTTTTGCTTTGCTACACCCCGCCGCCTACCTGATTTTCCTGACTTTGTGCGGTCGTGGCGGAACGGTAGACGCGCTAGCTTGAGGTGCTAGTAGGGCAACCTGTGGAAGTTCGAGTCTTCTCGACCGCACCAGCCTTTGCTCGCGAAGCGAGGCAAGGCTGCCTGCCGAAGCCTTGGCGGGTCGGCCCCGTGCGACATCTGGCAGCTGGCAGTCAGTCTTCGTGACAATCAGTTAGACTGGTCCTGCAACATCGGTCTTATCCCATGATCCCCAATTCCTACCCCACACTTGATTTTGATCTTGGTGACACCGCCGAGATGCTGCGCGATACGGTGCGCAGCTTTTGCTCCGACAAGATCGCGCCGCTTGCTGACGAGATCGACAAGTCCAACACTTTCCCACGCCATCTCTGGCCGCAACTAGGTGAGTTGGGGGTTCTCGGGATTACCGTCGAAGAGGAGTATGGCGGGGCGGGACTGGGTTATCTCGAACATTGTATCGCGATGGAAGAAATCAGCCGCGGTTCGGCCAGTGTCGGATTGTCTTACGGTGCGCATTCCAATCTTTGCGTCAACCAGATCCGGCGCAACGCCAGCGAGGAACAGAAGCGACGCTACTTGCCGAAGCTGATCTCGGGCGAGCACCTGGGGGCACTTGCCATGAGCGAGAGTGGCTCGGGGTCCGATGTCGTGTCGATGAAGTTGCGGGCAGAGAAGCGCGGCGGCAAATACGTGCTCAACGGCACCAAGATGTGGATTACCAATGGACCGCAGGCCGATACGCTGGTGGTTTATGCACGCACCGATCCGGTAGCAGGGCCGCGCGGGATCACGGCATTTTTGATCGAAAAAGGCTTCCCGGGATTCCGCACGGCACAGAAACTTGACAAGCTCGGAATGCGCGGCAGCGACACGGGCGAACTCGTATTCGAGGAATGCGAAGTGCCAGAGGAAAATGTGCTTGGCCGCGAAGGCGAGGGCGCGCGCATCCTAATGAGCGGGCTCGATTACGAGCGCGCAGTGCTGGCGGCAGGATCGCTCGGCATCATGCAGACCTGTCTGGACGTGGTCGTGCCATATGTGCATGACCGCAAGCAGTTCAATCAGCCCATCGGATCGTTTCAGCTCATGCAGGGCAAGCTCGCCGATATGTATGTCGCGCTGTCGGCCACGCGCGCCTATGTTTACGCCGTTGCGCGCGCCTGCGACCGCGGCCAGACCACACGCAAGGACGCGGCGGGGGCTATCCTTTACGCCGCCGAAAAAGGGACGTGGATGGCACTGGAGGCAATACAGTGCCTAGGCGGCAACGGCTACATCAACGATTATCCGACGGGGCGCCTTTTGCGTGACGCCAAGCTCTACGAGATCGGAGCGGGCACCAGCGAAATCCGCCGCTGGCTGATCGGCCGCGAATTGTTCGACGAAACTGGTTGAGGGCATCGAAATGGCTGCGAACGGGGTTGTGATCTTGTCGGGCGCGCGCACGCCAATGGGTGGGTTTCAAGGTGAACTCGGGAGCGTTTCCGCGCCGCAGCTAGGTGCCATCGCCATCAAGGCCGCCATCGAACGCGCAGGCGTCGGCGCGGGCGACATCGATGAAACGCTGATGGGCAATGTGCTGTCTGCTGGTGTCGGCCAGGCGCCAGCACGTCAGGCCTCTCGTTTGGCGGGTGTTCCCGATCATGTGCCTTGCACGACGATTTCCAAGGTCTGTGGGTCCGGCATGAAGGCGGTGATGATCGCCGCCGATCAGTTGGATCTTGGCCGCGCCGATATCATTGTGGCGGGCGGCATGGAGTCGATGACGAATTCACCCTATCTGCTGCCGAAGGCGCGCGGCGGTTATCGCCTCGGCCATGGTGAGATCAAAGATCACATGTTTCTCGACGGCCTCGAAGATGCTTACGAACATCGCCTGATGGGCACCTATGCCGAAGATGCCGCGCGTCATTATCAGTTTACGCGCGAAGCCCAAGATGGCTATGCCGCCGAATCCCTCAACCGTGCCAGGCGCGCGCAGGCCGATGGCGCGTTCACGAACGAAATCGCGATCGTGAAGGTGCTGACCAAAGGCGGTGAAGCAGAAATCTCTGTCGACGAACAGCCGCGCAAAGCAGATTCCGCGAAAATCCCGATGCTGAAACCCGCTTTCGCCAAAGACGGCACAGTGACGGCGGCCAATTCCTCGTCGATCTCCGACGGCGCGGCGGCATTGGTACTTGCGCGCGCGAACATAGCGCAAAAACGTGGGCTCAAGGCGGTCGCGCGCATCGTGGCGCAGGCAAGCTGCGCCGGCGAACCGCGCTGGTTCACCACCGCGCCCGTCGGGGCGATCGGCAAAGTGCTGAAGCTCGCAGGCTGGACGAAAGATGACGTCGATCTATTCGAGATCAACGAAGCTTTCGCCAATGTCGCGATGATCGCGATGCGAGATCTGAACTTGTCGCATGAAAAGGTAAACGTGAATGGCGGTGCCTGCGCGCTGGGCCATCCGATTGGCGCCTCGGGTGCGCGCATTATCGTGACTTTGCTCAACGCGCTGGAGACGCGAGGCGGCAAACGTGGCATCGCCTCACTCTGCATCGGCGGCGGTGAAGCAACAGCCATCGCCGTGGAGCGCTTGTGATACGCGTTTTCTTTCATTTTCCCCTTGTGGGGGAGGCGACGTGCGCAGTGCGTCGGGTGGGGGCCGTTCTTGACGCAACTTAAATCCGCGATCTCGCGCACCAGCGCCGTGTTCAAAAAGAACGCAGCAGCCATGACCACGTTGGTCGAAGAATTACATGCGCGCATGGCAATAGCCGCCCTCGGCGGCGACGAGCGCAGCCGCAAGCGCCATGTCGAACGTGGCAAGCTACTCCCGCGCGAGCGCGTAGAACGCCTCGTCGATCCGGGCTCGCCGTTCCTAGAGCTTTCGCCGCTTGCCGCCTTCGGCATGTACGATGGCGCCATTCACGCTGCCGGGCTCATCACCGGCATCGGCCGCATCTCGGGCCGAGAATGCGTGATTGTGTGCAATGACGCCACAATCAAGGGCGGCACCTATTATCCGATGACGGTAAAGAAGCATCTGCGCGCGCAGGAGATTGCACGCGAGAATCGTCTACCTTGTGTCTATCTCGTCGACAGTGGTGGTGCAAACCTTCCCAATCAGGCGGAAATCTTCCCAGACCGTGAGCATTTCGGGCGCATCTTCTTCAATCAAGCGAATATGAGTGCTGCCGGAATTCCCCAGATCGCCAGCGTCATGGGCTCCTGCACGGCGGGCGGGGCGTATGTACCCGCGATGAGTGACGAGACCATCATCGTGAAAAATCAGGGCACGATTTTTCTGGCCGGCCCACCGCTTGTGAAAGCTGCCACCGGCGAAGTCGTGACCGCCGAAGATCTCGGTGGCGCCGACGTCCACGCGAAGATTTCCGGTGTCGCCGATCACTACGCCAACGACGACGAACATGCGCTCGCCATCGTGCGTCGCATCGCCGCCAATCTAAATGACCGCAAACTACCCGACATTTCGATAACGCCACCACGCCCGCCTGCTTATGACCCGGCCGAACTCGACGGCATCGTGCCGCACGCGTTGTCTGTCCAGTATGATGTTCGCGAGGTGATCGCGCGGCTGGTGGACGGTTCTGAACTCGACGAGTTCAAAAAGGATTATGGCACCACCATCGTTACCGGCTTCGCGCGCATCGAGGGGATGCCTGTCGGCATCGTCGCCAACAATGGCATTTTGTTTTCCCAATCCGCACTGAAGGCCGCGCATTTCATCGAGCTCTGCAGCCAGAGGCGCATTCCGTTGCTGTTTCTGCAGAACATCGCTGGCTTCATGGTCGGCCGCAAATACGAAGCGGGCGGCATCGCCAAGGATGGCGCCAAGATGGTGACCGCCGTTGCTTGCGCGCAGGTACCCAAGATCACCCTCATCATCGGCGGCTCGTACGGTGCGGGCAACTATGGCATGTGCGGGCGTGCCTATGGGCCGCGTTTTTTGTTCTCGTGGCCCAACAGCCGCATCTCCGTGATGGGGGGCGAGCAGGCCGCCAGTGTTCTGGCCACCGTCAAGCGCGACGGCATGGAGGCGCGCGGCGAGACCTGGAGCGCCGCGGACGAAGAGGAATTCAAAGCGCCGGTCCGCGCCCGCTACGAAGAAGAGGGCAATCCCTATTTCGCCACTGCGCGGCTGTGGGATGACGGTATCATCGTGCCTTCCGATACGCGCCGCGTGCTCGCGCTGACGTTGTCGGCCTGTCTCAACGCGCCGATCCCCGACACGAAGTTCGGCGTGTTCAGGATGTGATGGACATGATACTCGTGATCGGCGACGTGGTGGCTCGTTGCGATACACGCAACGAGATGTTGCGCGTTAGTCTCGAACATGTGCACCGCTCGCGAAAGGAAGATGGCTGCATCAGTCATGATGTGCAAATAGATGCGGAGAATTCTCTGCGCCTTGTTTTCTTTGAGCGTTGGAAGGATGAAGATGCATTGCGCAAACATTTCGCGGTGCGCGAGTCGCGTTACTTCTGGAAATGTTTGCAAGAATTGGCGGCGGCTCCCGGCTCGATGACAATTTACCGCGCCGATAAAATCAAGAATTAAGCCATTTTTTATTTTGGACGCGGCCAACCACCGCGCCGTCATCCCAGCGCCCTTACCCTGTTGTCGCCAGCCCGTTCAAGGCGCAGCTCTCAATAGTGCGTCAAATTTCTTCGCCAGGGTGTGCGCATCTCCTGGCCAACGCGCGGAGAGATAGTTTGCGTCCTCGACGACGAAGGCTGGTGTTTCGTCCGAAATGGTGTCACGCGCGGTGCCCAAGGTCTTACGGCGGAAATGTGGATCGCCCACAGGCACATCCTTGAAATCGGCAGGTCTTGCGAGTGCGCGAGTGACTTCGCTTTGCACGCTCATATGGCCGCAAGGTTCGCCGGAGGTTTCGAGATAGGTACGATAGTAATTTGGGTCCCAGAAACGACCGATGCGGCCAAGCGTCCAGGCGGTGCGTTCCTGTTTCCAGGTGAGGGCCGTCGTCTTGCGTCCGTGCAGCACCGATTTTCCAGTGCGCGCATCGATGCTGCGCGCGGCGAGCAAAACACCGTGGCAGATTGCGGCGACGGGTTTTGCGGCCGCCATGAAATCCACAACCAGCTTCTGCAGTGCGCGGCTTTCGAGATAGGTGCGCATTCCCTGGGCGCGATGGCCGCCGGGTAGGAACAATCCATCGTAATCAGCAGCGTCCAGGCTAGACCATTTCTTCGGCGCGCGGAATTTGGGGTCGTCGCATAGCCCGGCATAGGCAAGGCGTGCAGCGCGATTGGCGCGCAGCAGGTTGCCCAGTGGGCGCAGCCTATTGAGTATGGGAATGGCCGACCATGGATCAAGGCCGCGGCCAGTCACCATGATCTCGTCGGCTCGGCCGAGTGCGCCGGTCTCGGACGCGAATGTGATCGTATGGCCCGCCTGGCGTAGCACCTGCCAGGTGATCGCGACCTCAGTGGGGTCGAAATCGCGGTCGGGAATGGGAAGGATGACGCGCGCCATGAGGCTCCTTGGGGTTGCCTTCTACCCTGAAATGCGGTGGGCCAGAAGCGCGGTTGCGATGGGCCGGTAGCGCGGCTATGGAAGTCGAATGTTCCGCTCGCTTCTTATCGCCAATCGCGGGGAAATCGCGGTCCGCGTGATGCGCACGGCGCAGCGGCTGGGCGTGCGCACGGTTGCCGTCTATTCGGATGCCGATGCGGGTGCGCGACATGTGACGATGGCCGACACGGCAGTGCGCCTGGGGCCCGCGCCTGCGCGCGAGAGCTATCTTAACATCCAGGCCGTCATTGCCGCCGCGAAGGAAACTGGGGCCGAAGCCATTCATCCGGGTTACGGTTTTCTTTCCGAGAACGCGCAATTTGCGGAAGCCTGTGCGGCGGCGAAGATCGTGTTTGTCGGGCCGCCAGCTTCGGCCATCCGCGCGATGGGATTGAAGGACCGCGCCAAGGCGCTGATGCAAGATGCGGGCGTGCCCGTCGTGCCAGGCTATTTGGGCGGTGATCAGGCGGCAAAACATCTGGCGGCCGAAGCAAATAAGATCGGCTACCCCGTGCTCATCAAAGCGGTCGCAGGCGGCGGCGGCAAGGGAATGCGGCGCGTCCAAAGCGCTGCCGAGTTCGAGGCGGCGCTGCAGAGCGCCAAGCGCGAGGCCAAGTCCGCGTTCGACGACGATCGCGTGTTGATCGAGAAATATGTCTGCCGCCCGCGCCATATCGAGGTGCAGGTGTTTGGCGATGCGCATGGCAATGCTGTGCATCTGTTCGAGCGCGATTGTTCGCTGCAGCGCCGCCATCAGAAGGTGATCGAGGAGGCGCCCGCCCCAGGCATGAGCGAGGCGATGCGTGCGAGCATCGGGGCCGCGGCGGTAAGGGCGGCGCAGGCCGTCGGTTATGTCGGCGCAGGCACGATCGAATTCATCGCGGATGCCTCCGATGGTCTGAGGCCTGACCGCATCTGGTTTATGGAAATGAACACGCGTCTGCAGGTCGAACATCCGGTCACGGAGGCGATCACGGGCCTTGATCTCGTCGAATGGCAGTTGCAGGTGGCGGCAGGGCGCAAGCTTCCCAAGCAGCAGCACGAACTGAAGATCAATGGTCACGCCATCGAGGCGCGCCTTTATGCCGAAGACCCGTGCAAAGGTTTTTTGCCATCTGTCGGCACATTGGAGCGCCTGCGCTTGGGCGATGGCGAGCACATCCGCATCGACACTGGCGTGCGCGAAGCCGACGTTGTGACACCGTTCTACGATCCGATGATTGCCAAGGTCATTGCGTGGGACAGCGACCGGCAAGGCGCCGTAGCGCGGCTGGCCAACGCGTTGGCACACACTCAGATTGCCGGTGTGGCGACCAATGCGGGCTTTCTGGTGCGCACGTTGCGCCATCCCGCTTTCGCTGCGGACGACATCGACACGGGGTTCATCGATCGCCACCTGAACGCCCTGACCGAGCTCGCATCCGATCGTGACGCTTTGCTGCAAGCCGTGGAATTCTTGCTCACCGAACGCAGATGCACCGAACGTGGTCCTGATCCATGGAACGCGCAGGACGGGTTCCGCCTGTCGGGGGGCGCACGCGAACGCTTGATGTTCACCCAAGGCGAGAAGCTTTTTGCCATCGAGATTGTTCATGGCCGCGATGGCAGGGTTACGGTTTTCAGTGACGGGAAAGCACAAACGCCGTGCCCTCTTACCGACAATGCCATGCGCCTTGCCTCAGGCGAGATCGCGATCATGCAGGCCGGCGACACCTATCTGTTTGCGTTGCGCGATCCGTTTGAAAGCGCAGATGATGTGGGAGCCGCATCTGATCGCGTTATCGCACCCATGTCGGGCAGGGTAATTCAAGTTCTGGTGAAAGTGGGCGACCGGGTGAAACGCGGATCGGCGCTCGCCGTTCTCGAGGCGATGAAAATGGAACACACTTTGTCCGCGCCAGCCGATGCAACCGTGGCCGAGGTAGCGGTGGTAGCGGGAGAGCAGGTGAGCGAGGGCGCGGTGATGCTGAAATTCGAAACCAGGGACAAGGCATGACCCTGCATTTGATAAAGCTCTGCGTCGGCGTGGAGACAATAGAGGAACTGGCGCAATGGCAGCTCGGCCGCATTCGCGAGCAGAAGAAGAAGGGCAAGAAGACACCGGAGTTGATGCATGTCACACGACACATGCCCAAACGCGCGGATGATGTAATAAATGGTGGCTCGCTCTATTGGGTTATCAAGGGGCAGATCGCGGTGCGTCAGAAGATTCTCGAATTGCGACCGGTGGTGCGCGCAGGTACACCCCGGTGCGGGATCGTCTATGACGCCAAGCTGGTCGCCGTCGCGCGACGGGTGCATCGTGCCTTTCAGGGTTGGCGCTATCTAAAGCCCGAAGATGCCCCGCCGGATGCGCGCGGCAGCAAGGGCGGTGCCGGATTGCCCGAGGCGCTAAAAGCGGAACTGGTTTCGTTGGGCCTTCTTTAAAGCGCCATGTTGTCGATCAGTCGCGTCCTGCCGATCTTCGCAGCGGCGAGGATGCGCGCGGAGCGGTCCAAATGCGCTATTGGTTTCAGCGTTTCGGCGTCGCGGATGGCGACATAATCCACATGGGAAAACCCCGCGCGCAAAAGTCCGTTGCGGGCATCAGCTTCGATCCCCGCCAGATCACTTCCGCTACGCGCCAATTCGATAGCTTCCGCGAGAATGACGTTTAGCCGGGCGGCCACGACGCGTTCGTCTTTGTCGAGATAGGCATTGCGCGAAGACATTGCCAAACCGTCTGCCTCGCGCAAGATCGCGCCGCCAGGGATTTCGATGGGCAATACCAGGTCACGCACCATACGGCGAATAACGAGCAGTTGCTGATAGTCCTTCTCGCCGAAGATCGCGGCGTCGGGCTGGGCGGCGATCAGCAACTTCGAAACCACGGTGGCCACCGCGCTGAAGAAGTGCGGACGGAAATCACTTTCCAATCCTTCACTGGGGCCGCCGACCTCGAGCCTGGTCGCAAAACCATCGGGATAGATTTCGCCCACGGACGGCGCGAAGACGAGGCTTGCTTCGGTTCCTGCGAGTTTGGCACGATCGCTTTCGAAATCGCGGGGATAGTGGTCGAAATCTTCGTCTGGGGCGAACTGCGTGGGGTTTACGAAAATGCTGACCACCACTTTGGGTGTGGTCCTTCCGATCTGGCGTACGAGCGACAGATGGCCTTCGTGCAGCGCGCCCATGGTGGGCACCAGCCCTATGTGCGTGCCATCCGCGCGCCAAGCCGCGACGCGCGCGCGCAACTCTGAAATACTGGTCACGATGTCCGGAATCATGGCGTGGGCAGGGCTGGCTGGGCTAAGATCAAGCACCCTTCGATAGCACAACCCCCATGGCTTTTGACAATCTTCGGCGCGATATTTCTGTGTCGTTTCTGACGGACGAGGAGGGGCTCAGCGCAAAACTGCTGGCCCGCGCCCGGTTCTCCGCGTCGGAGAAAGCCGCGACCCAGGCACTGGCGCGCGAATTGGTGAACCGCATCCGTGCGCAAGCTCCCTTACGCGGCGGCATTGATGCGTTGTTGCAGGAATATGCGCTTTCCACGCAAGAAGGTGTGGTGCTGATGTGTCTGGCAGAATCTCTGCTGCGCGTGCCGGATGCCGAGACGGCGGATCGCTTGATCCGCGACAAGCTCGGCCACGGCAAATGGGATGAACATCTGGGTAAATCTTCGTCGGTATTCGTCAACGCATCGACATTTGCGCTAATGCTGACGGGGCGCGTGGTGCGGCTGGACGAAGCCAGCCGGTGGGATTTCGAAGGCATTTGGCGAAAGCTCGTGGGTCGCGCGGGCGAGCCCATGATCCGGCAGGCGATGGCCTATGCGATGCGGGTTCTGGGGCGGCAATTCGTGCTCGGGCGTACGATCGAAGAAGCACTGCGCAACACCCAACTTGGTTACCGTTATTCGTTCGATATGCTGGGCGAAGCAGCTTACACAAAAGCCGATGCGGCGCATTACCTTGCGGCCTATCGCGATGCGTTGCAGGCGATTGCGAAAAACGCGGACGGTGCAAGCGTGTTCGCGCGGCCCAGCATTTCTGTGAAACTGTCGGCGCTACATCCCCGCTACGAATATGCCAACCGCGAGCGGGTGCTGCGCGAATTGTTGCCGTCGCTGATTGCGTTGGCGGAAGAGGCGAAGGCCGCCAATCTCGGCCTTACCATCGATGCGGAGGAAGCCGAGCGGCTTGATCTCATGCTTGATGTGTTTGAAGCGATGAGCGGTGGGTGCGAGTTGCAGGGTTGGAATGGGTTGGGCCTTGCGGTGCAGGCCTACCAAAAACGGGCGCTGCCGGTGCTGGCCTGGCTCTCCCAATTGGGGCGCGCGCAAGGTCGCCGCATTCCGGTGCGGCTGGTGAAAGGTGCCTATTGGGATACAGAGATCAAGCGGGCGCAGGAAGGCGGCCTCACGGACTATCCGGTTTTCACGCGCAAAGTAGGGACCGACGTGTCCTATATCGCGTGTGCGCGGGCGATGTTGGCGGCGGGCGAGGCGATCTATCCGCAGTTCGCGACACACAACGCGCATTCGCTTGCTGCTGTAGAGACGTTGGCCAACGGGCGCACGGATTTGGAGTTCCAGCGGCTGCATGGCATGGGCGATGCGCTGTACGAGGTGTTTCACGGTCTGAAACAGCCCGGATTGTGCGGCATCGGCATGCGGATTTATGCGCCGGTGGGAAACCATGAGGACTTGCTCGCCTATCTCGTGCGACGCTTGCTGGAGAACGGGGCCAACACCTCGTTCGTCAACCGGCTGGCTGATGAGAAAGCGCCCATCGACGAGATTGTGGCCGATCCGGCGGAGGTTCTGGCGGCACTGCAGCCCCGGCGCAATCCGCGCATTTCTTTGCCGACGGATATGTTGCCGGATCGGAAGAATTCTTCCGGGTTCTTGTGGGGCGATCCCGCAATCGCGGCGCCGGTGCTAGCCGAAATGCACCATTCGCTCACATCGCCTCAGGGTGCTGCTTCGGGCGATGGTGCCGTCGCTGGGCCGGCCAACGGAAAAGCGGTGCTTGATCCGTCCGATCGCAGGCGAAAGGTTGGCGAAGTTTTTGAAGCATCGCCAAAGACCGCAACGGAGGCGTTGGATGTGGCCCATCGTGCTTATGCCGAATGGGACGGTTTAGGTGGTGCTGCGCGGGCGGTCATTCTCGAACGCGCGGCGGAACTTTATGAACGCGATCGCGCGCATCTGATGGCACTGGCCGTTCGCGAAGCGGGCAAGACGTTGCCGGCCGCATTGGGCGAAGTGCGCGAGGCGGTGGATTTTTTGCGTTATTATGCCAGTCGGGCGCGGGCGGGATTTCAGGAACCTGTCAATCTTCCAGGACCTACCGGCGAGGACAATCAGCTTTCGCTGCACGGCCGCGGCGTGTTTGCATGCATCAGTCCGTGGAATTTTCCACTGGCGATTTTCACTGGACAGGTGGCGGGAGCGCTGGCGTCGGGCAATGCGGTGCTTGCGAAACCTGCAGAGCAGACGCCGCTCATCGCCGCGGCAGGCGTGAGGCTGTTGTATGAAGCAGGTGTGCCACGCGCCGTGCTGCACTTTCTTCCGGGCGACGGCCCCGCGATCGGCAACGCGCTGTTCGGCGATGCGCGATTGGCGGGCGTGGTATTCACGGGATCAACCAAGGCAGCGAATGCAATCAATCGTGCGCTGGCGATGCGCTCGGGGCCGATTGCGACGCTGATCGCGGAGACCGGGGGGCAGAATGCGATGATTGTAGATTCCACAGCGCTGCCAGAGCAGGTGGCGCGCGATGTGCTCTCATCGGCTTTCGATAGCGCGGGGCAAAGATGTTCGGCGTTGCGCGTTCTGTTCCTCCAAGACGATGTAGCGGGCAGGATGCTCGACCTCATTCTGGGAGCGATGGATGAGTTGAAGATCGGTGATCCGATGCGGCTCGATACCGACATCGGGCCGGTGATCGACGAAGAGGCACGCAGCAGCCTGGAAGACCATTCGGTGCGCATGACGCGCGAAGCCACGTTGCTGCGCGTCTTGCCGCTGGGGGCCGAGCATGACCATGGCGTGTTCTTCGCCCCGCGCGTGTTCGAGATCGGGCGGATGGCACAGTTGACGCGCGAGGTGTTCGGGCCGGTCCTGCATGTGGTGCGCTATGCGGCAGACAGGCTTGAGAGCGTTTGCGAAGCGATCAACGCCACAGGCTATGGGCTCACGCTTGGCCTACACAGCCGGATCGATGAGACGGCCGATTTCGTGCGCGCACGGGTGCGGGCGGGAAATTTCTATGTCAACCGAAGCCAGATCGGCGCCATGGTGGGGGTGCAGCCCTTCGGCGGCGAGGGCCTCTCAGGCACCGGTCCCAAGGCGGGCGGCCCGCATTATCTGGCGCGGTTCGCGGTAGAGCGGACTTACAGCGTCAACACCGCGGCAACGGGCGGCAACGCGGCGCTCTTGGCAAGCAACGCCTGAAGCCCAAGATTGAGGACATGACCAAGAACCTTCCGGCCGCACGGTCCAGTTCCAAGGAGATCGACGATTTCCTCGAGAAGGCGGCGCAGGTGCCGGCGCTGTCACAAGTGAAGGGGCGGCTGATCTTTGCCATCGACGCCACCATGAGTCGCCAGCCCAGCTGGGACCGCGCGGCGGAAATTCAGGCTGAGATGTTTCACGTCGCCCAGGCAATGGGGGGGCTGGCGGTACAACTCGTGTTCTTTCGCGGGCAGGGAGAGTTCGAGGCGAGTCCTTGGGCGACGACGCCCGCGGCGCTGGCGGACCGAATGCGCGCGGTGTCGTGCCGCAGCGGGTTCACGCAATTGCACCGCGTGTTGACCCACGCCGCAGACGAAGCCACGCACGCGAAGATCGGCGCGCTTGTCTATGTCGGTGATTGCTTCGAGGAAGACGCCGATCAGGTGGCGAAGGCGGCAGGAAAACTGGCTCTGCTTGGCGTGCCCGCGTTCATGTTCCATGAGGGAGATCATTCCGATGCCCAGGCCGTGTTTCGCGAGGTCGCGCGGCTAACCAAGGGCGTCTATGCCCGCTTCGATCACGGGGCGGCGCGGCGCTTGCGCGAATTGCTGGGTGCAGCGGCGGCCTATGCGGCGGGTGGCGAACTGGCGCTGCGCGAATATGGCGAGCGCATGGGCGGTGAAATTCTGCGCATCGCGCATTCGATGAGCGGCAAGAAATAATGGCCGTCGTGCTCGCCGGCGCTTTCGCGCTCGTGTTCCTGCTTTGGCTTGGCTATGCGTTCACCCGTGCCAATCCAGCGACGCTGGCACGTTCGTTGCGCTATTTGGGTGTGGGCGTGCTGGCGCTGGCCGCGATCGGATTGGCGCTGACAGAACGCATCGGACTTGCGGTGTTCATGGGCACGATGGCGTGGACGTTGTTCTCGCAGGGCCGCCTGTGGCCCGGTGGCTGGCCACATTACGGATTTTCCTCCGGTGGGGGCACGCGCCCGAAACGCAATCAGTCGAGCGCAGTGCGCACAGACTGGATCGCGCTCGAACTCGATCACGCAACGGGGCAGATGGATGGCGAAGTTCTCAAAGGCGCGCATGCCGGCGCATGGCTGAGCGCGCTGGCACGCGAAGCACTGGTCTCACTTTATGGTGAGGCGAGTGGCGATGCGCAAACGGCCCGATTACTGGAAACCTATCTCGACCGGCGTTTCGGCAGGACATGGCGCGACGCGGCAACAAATCAATCGCAATCAGACTTGCGCGGGCGCGCCGACAGCAATATGTCGCGCGATGAAGCCTACCGCGTGCTTGGGCTTGAGCCGGGAGCCGATGGCGAAACCATCCGCGCGTCGCATCGAAAGTTGATGCTACAGAACCATCCCGACAAGGGCGGATCGAGTTATCTGGCCGCGAAGATCAACCAAGCCAAGGACGTGTTGCTGGGCGGTTAGCGCGCGCTCATCGTGGCGAAGCACGTCTGGCCGCGTTCGGTAAGGCGGGCGCAGATCTCGCGGGCGTCGCGTTCGGCCATGGGGCCGAAACGGGCGCGGTACATGGAGTGACCGTCGGCGGATTGCACCGGGATCACGACCTGCTGCGTTGTCTTGAGCAGATCACTAGAGCGATGTGTGTAGGAAGCAAGTTCGGCCTTGGCCAGTGCGTCTGTCGCAAAAGCACCAATCTGGATAGCCCAAGCGCGCGCGCCCATGGCGGCAGCAGTGGCGCGGGCGTCATCGGGCGCATCACCTTCGCCCTCATTATCGGTATTGTGGACTTGTGGGCTGACGAGGGTTTGCGGGTAATTGTTGGCGATCTGCACGGGCGCTGCAGGTTCTGGCCTGGGCGTGGGAACAGGAGCTGGGGACTGGGCTGCGCCTTCGTCCTCGTCAGGGTATTTGGGCGCTACTGCCTTGGGGTTCACAGCCTGGTTCATCGAGGCGAAAAGCGTCCAGCGCTTGGCGACATAATCGGGATTGGCCTGCGCGACGGCGGTCGAGGGCGCGGTGTTCACGTCGAAGCCAGCGGTAATGGGTGCGGATCTCGAATTGGACGCGATCTGTTGCCACGGCACTTCGGTGCGGGCAATCAGGTTTGGGTTCACCTTGGCGCGGTTGAAGGTATCGTCGAGCAGGCGGATCATCTCACGATCGCGCGAGCGCGCGGTGTAACCGCCCATTACGACGCCGATCACATGCTCGCCGCCGCGCACCACAGAAGACACGAGATTGAATCCCGAGGCGCCCGTATAGCCCGTCTTGATTCCGTCGGCACCTTCGTAATTGCCGATCAGATTGTTGTGGGTGATGTGCGGCGTGCCTTTCCAGGTAAAGCCGACGGTCGAGAAATAGTGAAAATATTGTGGAAAGTCGTAGGCCACATGGCGGGCGAGCAGCGCAAGATCGCTGGCGGTGGTAATCTGGCCGGGATCGGGCAGGCCAGATGCATTGTTGTAATGCGTGCTCTTCATGCCGAGTTGATGGGCCTTGTCGGTCATCAGGGCGGCAAATTGCGATTCGGTACCGCCGAGATTTTCCGCGATGGTCACGGCGACATCGTTGGCCGATAGCACCACGATGGCCTTGATGGCGGTCTCGACGGGGATCGTCTCGCCCTTTTTCAGAAACAGTTTGGTCGGCCTTTGGACCGTGGCGTGGGCGGAGACCTTAAGCGGGGTATCCATCGTGACCTTGCCCTGCTTTAAGGCATCGAACAGCAGGTACAGGGTCATCATCTTGGTCAACGATGCAGGATGACGAAGGGCATCCTCGTTGCGGGCGTAAAGGGTGGCACCGGTACGGCCGTCGATAATGAGGGCGGCGTCCTTTGCGGGATCTGTCGGATTGGCCGGGGACCACGCGGTATGCAGCTTGCGAGTTTGATGATGGCTGCTGGAGTGACGCGTTGACGCGGCTGCTAGCTGTGCGGAGGCGATCGCCGGGAGGGCGAATCCGAACGCCACAGACCAGGCAACAGCTTTCCACACAATAGCTTTACGCATGGTCGCGCCTCTTGTGGCGCGCGGCCAAAACAGCATTTACACAGTCCCTATCGGTGTTGTTTAAATTTTTCCCACCTTGTCGCCATTCAGACACAATTTTCTCCGATCGCGCAACCCTCGGTCCCAAATTGATAATGAATTTCCGGCATTTACGATTGGTTAACGAAGAGGGTTAACAGAGTTTGGGTTCCCTGAATGAACTTTTTGTGCGGTGCAGCATTTTCTATTGACATGCGGGGCTACGCATCGCATATAGCTTCATGTTGCACTGCAGCAGGATGCCTTGCTGGCCCTCTGGAGCAGAGCGTTACCGAAAGAAAGGGTTTTTCTTATGGCACCGAAGGCAAAAGCGGCCGGCACTCAAGCGGCCGAAGGTATTGAAACCGTCATGAAGACGGGCACTGAAGCGTTCAAAACCGGCTTTGAAAAGGCCGTAAAGGGCTATGACCAGTTTCTGGGCTACGGCAAGGAAACCGTCGAAGCCTATGTGAAGTCAGCCAATGAAGCTGGCAAGGGCGCCGAGACGCTACACAACGAGATTTACGCTTATTCCAAGCAGTCGATCGAAGATTCGATCGCAGCGGCGAAGACCATCTTGGCCTCCAAATCTGTGCAAGAAGCCTTCGAGCTTCAGACCGATTTCGCCAAGTCGGCGTTCGAAGCCTATGTGGGCGAAGTCAGCAAGCTAAACGAGATCTTGGTCGCTTCCTCCAAGAAGGCGTTCGAGCCGATCCAGGGTCGTTATCAGGCATGGGTTGAGGTGGTTCAGAGCACGCGCGCGGCGTAATTCGCGTTTTCGAGCGTTCTTTCGCGGAAAGGCCCGGGTTCGCCCGGGCTTTTTCGTTTTTCAAGTGCCCAGAACATCTGTGTGCGCAAACCTTGGAAAAATATGTTGGTTGCGCAAAGCGGCCTTCATCCCTTTATCTATTAGGCGGTAAAGTAACCTTGCCGGGTTAGAGTTGGCGCAGATGAAGGACGATAGGGACAGCGAGGGCATCGGAAACGGTACGGGCAACGGCGACCACGGAAATGGCGGGGCCGGCACCGGTGTCGTCACCCGCACGCGCCCCAAGACCAAGAAGCCTAGCCTCTACAAAGTGCTTCTGCTGAACGACGATTACACACCGATGGAATTCGTCGTGCACATTCTGGAGACGTTCTTTAGCAAAAGCCGCGAGGCGGCTGTCGAAATCATGTTGCATGTCCACCGTCATGGCGTGGGCATTTGCGGTGTGTTTACCTACGAAGTTGCTGAAACAAAAGTGGCGCAGGTCATCGAATTTTCCCGCCGCCATCAACATCCTTTACAGTGCACCATGGAGAAGGAGTAGCGGTTCGATGCCATCATTGTCCCGGAGTTTGGAACAGGCCCTGCACCGCGCCATCAAACTCGCGAGCGATCGGCATCACGAATACGCGACCCTGGAACACCTCCTCCTTGCGCTAATGGACGATGCTGACGCGGCCCAGGTGATGAAAGCCTGTAACGTGAACACCGACGCGTTGCGCCAGGTCCTCCTCAAATATGTCGACGAAGAATTGATGACGCTGGTGATCGAAGATGGCGAGGACGCCAAGCCGACCACCGGTTTTCAGCGCGTGGTACAGCGCGCGGTTCTGCACGTCCAGAATTCCGGTCGCGACGAGGTGACGGGCGCAAATGTGCTCGTCGCGCTCTTCACCGAACGCGAAAGCCATGCCGTCTATTTCCTGCAAGAGCAGAACATGACCCGCCTTGATGCCGTGAGCTATATTAGCCACGGCATTGCCAAACGCCCCGGCATGAGCGCACAAAAGACTGTGCGCGGCGCAGATGAAGATGAAGACGGCGAAAAAACCGTCAAACAGGGGACCGAGGCGCTCGAAGCCTATTGCGTCAATCTGAACGAAAAAGCCAAGCAGGGGCGCATCGACCCGCTGATCGGCCGCGATGCCGAAGTCGAACGTACGATCCAGATCCTCTGTCGCCGCCAGAAGAACAATCCGCTGTTCGTGGGCGATCCAGGCGTTGGCAAGACAGCCATTGCCGAGGGCCTGGCCCGCAAGATCGTGAAGAAGGAAGTGCCCGAAGTTCTGGTGAACTCGGTAATCTACGCCCTCGACATGGGTGCGCTGATCGCGGGCACCCGCTATCGTGGCGATTTCGAGGAGCGTCTGAAATCAGTCGTAAAGGAACTGGATAACCTCAAGGGTGCAATCCTGTTCATAGATGAAATCCACACCGTTATTGGCGCGGGCGCGACAAGCGGTGGTGCAATGGACGCGTCGAATTTGCTGAAGCCCGCCTTGCAGGCCGGCACGCTGCGTTGCATCGGCTCGACCACCTACAAGGAATACCGGCAATATTTTGAAAAAGACCGCGCTTTGGTGCGCCGTTTCCAGAAAATCGATGTTGCCGAACCTACCGTGCCCGACGCGATCAAGATTTTGAAGGGCTTGAAGCCGTATTTCGAGGAATATCATAAGGTCCGCTACACCTCCGATGCGATCAAAGCGGCGGTGGAATTGGCTGCGAAATACATCAATGATCGCAAGTTGCCGGATAAAGCTATCGACGTGATTGATGAAGTCGGTGCCTCGCAGATGCTATTGCCGGAAGCGCGCCGCAAGAAAGTCATTGGCGTCAAAGAGGTAGAAGAGGTGATCGCCAAGATGGCGCGCATCCCACCAAAATCCGTTTCCAAGACAGACGCCGAACAATTGCGCAATCTCGAAGACGATCTGCGGCGCGTGGTCTACGGCCAGAATGCGGCTATCCATGCGCTGTCGAGCGCGATCAAGCTTTCGCGGGCCGGTTTGCGTCAGCCCGAAAAGCCGATCGGCTGCTATCTATTTTCTGGACCTACCGGCGTCGGCAAGACGGAAGTCGCCAAGCAGCTTGCCTCAATCATGGGCGTAGAATTACTGCGCTTCGACATGAGCGAATATATGGAGCGCCATACGGTCTCGCGCTTGATCGGGGCGCCTCCGGGCTATGTGGGCTTCGACCAGGGAGGGCTGCTCACCGACGGCGTCGATCAGCACCCCCATTGCGTCTTGTTGCTTGACGAAATTGAGAAGGCGCACCCCGATTTGTTCAATATCCTTCTGCAAGTAATGGATCACGGCAAACTGACCGATCATAACGGCAAGAAGATCGACTTTCGCAACGTGGTGCTCATCATGACCACCAATGCGGGCGCGTCGGATGCTGCCAAGGACTTCATCGGCTTTGGCCGCGGCAAGCGCGAAGGCGAGGACGAAGAAGCGATCAAGAAACTCTTCACCCCCGAATTTCGCAACCGCCTGGACGCCACGATATCCTTCGCTCCGCTTGGCCGCGATACCATCGACCGCGTGGTCGAAAAATTTGTGCTCGAACTGGAAGCCCAACTCATAGACCGCGATGTGACCTTCGATCTGACGCCGGAAGCCACACGCTGGCTGGGTGAAAAAGGCTATGATGACGCCTTCGGTGCAAGACCATTGGCGCGCGTCATCCAGGACAACATTAAAAAGCCGCTCGCCGACGAAATCCTTTTCGGCAAGCTCAAGCACGGTGGCACCGTGCGCGTGCTGCTCGATCGGGAGACCGACAAGCTCGCCTTTGAATTCATCACCGACGAAGACGCGCGTCCCGCCGCGCCCCCGAAGAAGAGGCCGAAGGCAACTGAGAATGTATAACCCCTCTCCTTAAATCTTCTGACCGTGTTGGAGTTGGGGAAGAAGAAAGTTCGCGGCGCTGAGCAGCGCATTGACCGATGTCGCCGGCACGACAATGGGTTCGGCCGCCGAAATGGCCGCTGCCGGAATCAACGAGTTCATGGGAAACGCTCTCTCTCGATCCCGCCGGTTCAACCCCGTCCCGGCTGTCCCCCTGGCTCTGGCTGCCGCAGGGCACTTGAAAACTACACGGATCTGCGTCATCTTACTTACGTCTTACAACCTTCAAGATATCATGACCGCGAACCGGAAACTAACGACCATTGTGTCGACCAAGGGCCAAGTGATCCTTCCCAAAGCGATCCGCGAGCAACGGCATTGGCCGCCGGGAACCGCGTTGATCGTCGAAGACACACCGGACGGCGTGCTGTTGAAGGCAGCACCCTTCTTTGCGCCGACACGGCCGAAGGATGTGTTCGGATCATTGCCCCATAAGGGGCGGCCCAAGACGTTTGAGGAGATGGAAGCGGGCATCGCCGCCGAATTGAGGCGGCGGCATGCTCGCAATCGATACTAATCTCGTCGTTCGTTACCTGATCGCAGACGATACCGGGCAAGCCGCCAAGGCGAAAAGGCTGATCGACAATAGCGATGTGTTCGTGTGCACAACCGTGATGCTTGAGACCGAGTGGGTCTTGCGCAGCGTCTATGAAATTTCAACGGAGCGACGCGCCAAGGCTTTGGCCGAGTTCGCAGGACTTGCGCGGGTCACTTTGGAAGACCCCGCTTCTGTTGCGAGTGCCCTGGCCTGGATGCAACAGGGTGTCGATTTTGCCGACGGCCTGCATCTTGCCAAATCAGAAGGCTGCGAGGCTTTCATCAGCTTCGACCAGAATTTCGCAAAAGCGGCCAACGCTCTTGGTGGTGTGAAGGTCCGCGCACCTTAATTTTCTACTACGCGTCCGTGATGCCGATCGAGATCATGCTGTGATCGTTTTGATTCTGCTCGGGCCGGCGGCAGCGACAGCGAACGGATCGACGTCACGATGGATTGGTTGGGCACGGCCCATCCAGGGTTCGGGGCGGATACAACGCACCCAATTGGCGAAGCTGGGGATGAAGCCTAAATCCTCCTGGATGTGTTGTTCCTCAAGGAGACGAACGGGGACAATTCGTCCGGTCGAGATTGTGATCGTTGCGCCGAAGAAACGTTCCAGCATGAAGATGCCTTCGGCGTGGTGACGAAACGCGCGATGGCGAAAATCGGCGGTGATTGCTTTGGACTCGTCGAACCATTGATGCAACGGAAGATAATCGTCTGCGGCGCCGCCCCATTTTTCGCCGAAGAGAGGGGCGTGATGACGCCGCTAAGGCCGCTGCCAATCACCATGAACGTCATCAAGCGTTTTTTCTGCGCCGGATCGTGGCTCATATCGGCGCGTTCGAACGACAGCAGCAAGCGCGAGCAGATGTACCGTGCATCGTCGATTGTTTTCAGACCAGGCGCAAACTTTTCCTATGCGTCATGCCTGAAATAGGCATGCGTCGAGCCGCCCGGCGATTACAAGGATGTCGTAAGGTACGCGGGCGCCATCGGCCAAAGCGACGTGCTTCTCCACAGCTGAAATCTTCGTCACTTCGCCCAACACGACGGTGATATTCGGATAGCGCCGCAACATGCGCCGCACCGGTTCGGCAATGTCCGCCGGCGATAACGCGGCAGTCGCGACCTGATAGAGCAGCGGTTGAAACAGATGGTAGTTCTGCCGCTTGATCAGCGTGACGTCGGTTTGCGAGGCGCCGAGGCCGCGCGCCACTTCGATACCGGCGAAACACGCGCCGATGATGACGACGCGTTTACGGGGCTTATTGGGGGTGCTGCCAGCTATGTTTCGCCGCAATGCCGTCCGCGACGCGCAGCGCGTTCGCGATGATCGTCAGTGTAGGATTCACCGCGCCGATGGACGGAAAGAAACTCGCGTCTGCGATATAGAGATTTTCAAGTTCGTGCGCTTTGCAGTCCAAATCCAGGACCGAGGTTGCCGGATCGATTCCGAACCGCGCTGTTCCCGCTTGATGGGCCGTGCCACCGACCGGAATATCCTTGCCGAGGTAGAGGCTGCGCTCCAGCAGAACGGGATGTGCGCCGGCCGCACCCAGTATCTTCTCAAGTTTTAACTTCAGGCGATGATGCGCCTCAATATTGCCTTCGGTGATGTGGAGGACCACGCGGTCGCCGTCGTAGAAAATCCGATTCTCGGCACGCGGCAAATCCTCACTCGACAACCAGAAATCCATCGAGTGGCGCGCCATCTCCTCGAACGGCATTTTTGGCAGCCATTCCAGCCATTCGGGCAATGCTTCGCCGCGAATTTGTGCACCATGCGAGGTGGCGCACATCTGAATAAGGCCGAGCGGAAAATCCCAATCATCGGCACCGAAATAGTAATCGCTGATGGCCAGCGTCTTCTGGAACACCGTCTCGTTTGGTTCGCGCATCAGCGCCATCAGGATGGATTGGTTGTGACGCATGTAGTTGCGGCCCAGCTGCCCCGAGACGTTCGCCAAACCGTTCGGATGCTTTTCGTTGGCCGATCTCAGGAGCAACAGCGCCGACGACAGCGCACCGCAAGCGACAACCACAATATCGGCGGAATACAGTTCTTCCTCGCCGAGCCGCCTGACATGAACAGATGCGATCCTTCGCCCCGTCCCATCGGTTTGCAGTTTCGACACATACGCTCCAGTCAGCAGCGTGAGATTGGGATTTGCCTTCAACGCCGGATCGACACACATCACCTGCGCATCCGCCTTGCCGTTCAGCAGACAGGGAAAGCCGTCGAACGCATCGCAACGAATACAAATGCTGGTCGGCGTGACCTTCCCATCCTTCTCATCCATGAGAACGCCGAGCGGCAGATGAAACGGGTGTAAGCCGCCCTGCTTCAAGCTATCATTCAGCGCCTGAATGCGCGGCTCATGCGAAACCGGGGGATAGGGGAACGGCCCGCCGGACGGCGGTTCGTTGGGGTCTTCGCCGCGCCGGCCGTGGACGTGAAACAGCTTTTCCGCTTCGGCATAATAGGGTTCGAATGCTTCGTATTTCAGCGGCCACCCGGGCGACACACCGTCCGCGTGGCGCACCTCGTCGAAATCGCGTTCGCGCAGACGAAACAGGGCGGCGCCATACACCTTCGAATTTCCGCCGACATAATAATGCAGGCCGGGGTGAAAGGTCTGGCCGTCTTTACCGTACCAGGTTTCCTTCGCCTGATAGGCGCCGTCCACGAATACCGTTTGCGAGTCCCAGTTAGCGGGAGACCGCGGCAAGTAATCGCCGCGTTCGATCAGCAATATGCGCTTTCCGGTCGGCGCGAGACGATGCGTCAGCGATGCGCCGCCGGGTCCACTGCCGATCACAATCATATCGTAGTGATTTTCTGACATCGCCCTCAGCCGTTGGTCGCGAAGCCAGGGAACAATGTCATTCCACCGTCGACAAATAATGTGGCGCCGACGACATAGTCGGAATCGTCCGATGCGAGCCAGACCGCCGCGCGCGCAATGTCTTCTGGTTCGCCGATGCGGCCATAGGGCACCAGAGTCATCAGCGAGTCATAGGACTGTGTCGTTTTCCACGCCGCCGTGTTGATCGGTGTGCGGATGGCACCAGGTGCGATGCCGTTGACGCGAATGCGATGCCGCGCGACTTCCTGCGCTAGGCTTTCCATCAGCATTTTGATGCCGCCCTTGGACGTTGCGTAATTGGCGTGACCCGCCCATGGAATTTCCTGATGCACCGAACTCATGTGAATGATTTTCCCTGTCGCGCTGGAAACGGACAGAACAGGACCTCGGCGCAGGAATTCGCGCACGGCCGCTCGGGCGCAGAGGAACTGTCCCGTCAGATTGACGCTGAGAACCTTGTTCCACTCGTCGAGGGTCATATCCTTGAAAGCCGAGTCCCGCTGAAGCCCCGCATTGGCGACGAGGATATCCACGGTGCCAAATTGCTTGATGGCCTGCGCGAACATCGCGGCGACGTCGTCTTCCTTTGAAACGTCGGCTTTGCATTTGAAAGACTTGGCGCCGGCCTTTTCGATTTCAGCCACTACAGCATCCGCTGCGTCATCGCCATCAATATAGTTCACAATGACGTCGGCGCCGGCCTGCCCCAACGCAATGGCCACACCGCGACCAATTCCGGAGTTCGCGCCAGTGACCAACGCCTTCTGGCCGACCAGAACTTTCTGAACCGGCCGCTTTGGCGCTACGCGTTCGGTGATTTCGTCTGTCATGTTTCAACCTTTCAGGTTGCCGCCCCATACGGTGTTGTTTCAGTCGTTTCCCGGACGGTCTTTCTCATAAGCCAATGCGGCCAATCGAATTGCCTCGGATTGCGCGGGATAAGTATGGATGACACGCGCCAGGTCGCGCATTCCAATGCCCGTACTCATAACAACGGACAATTCGTTAATCAGTTCGCTCGCCCGGGTCGCGACGATCGTCGCACCAAGAATCTTGTCGGTGCCATCCTGAACGTGGATCTTGACGAAACCATCGTCCTGCCCATCGGTGATGGCGCGATCAACATCCTGCATCATCACCGTGTAGGTTTTGACAGCTATCGACTTCTCGCGCGCATCCCAAACCTGCAATCCCACATGCGCAATCTCCGGCTCGCAATAGGTACACCACGGAATCATCATTTCGCTGCGGCGTACCCGCTTACCCTCGAAGGCGTTGCGAACCGCCATGCGCGCCGAGACCCAGGCAACATTCGTGAATTTATGCGACATGCAGACATCCCCGGCGGCATAAATATTCTGGTTCGCCGTCCGCAGGAAATCGTCCACCTTCACGCCCCTGTCGTCGCAATCAATACCGGCGTTTGCGAGGCCAAGATTCTCGACATTCGGTAATCGGCCTATGCTGAGCAGGATTTCGTCGGCGGGCACGCTGACTTTCTTGTCGTAATTCTCGCCATCCACGAATTTGGTGCCGTTCTCGACGCGCGCACCGACCACGGTCGTGTTCAGCATGATGTCCACGCCGTCACGCGCCATCGACTCCGATAGAAGCTCCGCGGCATCGCGCTCTTCGCGCGGCAGGAATTTGGGATCGTTCTGGATGATCGTGACCCGCGAGCCGAGGCGACAGAAAGCTTGCGCCAATTCGCAACCCAGCGGTCCACCGCCAATAACTACCAGCCGCTGCGGAAATTCCGGCATCTCGAAAATGGTCGTGCTGGTTCGATAGCCGATTTCTTCGAGCCCCGGGAAATTCGGCGGACGAGCGCGTGCGCCGGTCGCGATGATCGCCTTCTTGAATTGGAGCGACGTGGTGCCTAGCGCCAACGCGGCAGGACCGCTGAATTTCGAATCGCCGAAGAATACTTCCACGCCCTCATGTTGCAGACGATCGATCGCGTGGTATTCGGCTATGCGCGCGCGAACCTTCATCATGCGCGCTTTCAGCGCCTCAAAATCCAGCTTCAACTCCGACGGCGACGCAATCGCAAACTCAGCAGTGTCACGAATCTGCGCACAAAGCCGCGCGGAATGGATCAAGGTCTTGGACGGGATGGACCCTGCATTAAGCGAATTGCCGCCGAGCTGGTCACGCTCGGCAAGCGCAACGCTGAGACCGAGACGCCTCGCATATTGCGCAGCCTCAATCCCTGCGGGACCCGCACCGACAACGACAAGATCATAAATGTCGCGCGGACGCGGATTGCTCCAATCCTGAGGCCTCACGCGACGCGTCAACGCCGCGCGATCGTCCCTGTCCAATTGCGGCGCGATGTTGGTGCTTTTCATGTCGAGAGCCATCCCCCATCAAAGCCTGCGCGTTTGAGGCCCGCAACAATATGGGGGCTGCTTCGCAAGAGCTTCCAGATCAGCCCACTTTTCGAGTTTTCGATCATCATCACCAGCAGACCCTGATCCAAGCCATACCAGCCCTCCGACAGCCAACCTTCGCCGTCATCGCCGGGAAGAGTTAGATTGAAGCCGCTGGAGAACCGATCTTCTTTGCAGACTTGCGGATAGGAAGCGAGCAAATGCCGCGTACCAGTCAGTGCCGCATTGCGGGCGAACGGCAAGGTCGCCAACATTGCCCAGGGCGCAATCGTGCCATCGTCCGGCCCGTAAGGCGCGCCGCGCGACATATAACCGAAGAAACGCCGGTCACGGCCATCGACGCGCAGGTCTCGATAGCCCGGCCCGTCGCCCGCGGTAATACCCCAGAAATCGCGGCCGTAGCCTTCGTAATTGTTAGGATTGCGCGCGCCATACTCGCGATGAAGCGCGACGGCGACCTTCGTGTTTTCGAAATAGTCGCTGCCCGACTGGCGCATGAAATCGTCGCGGATGCCGCGAAAGTCGATCCATGCATGTGAAAAAAGATGCGTAAACAATGGGCCGGAATAAAGGACGTCTATACCTAACAGGTTTTCCCATTGATAGGTTGTGGTCCAGTCGCCAAAACTTGTTCCCGCCAGCGGATGCGTCGGCGATCCTAGACCGAGAATGTAGAGGATGGTCGCTTCGTTATAACCCTCCCAGCCGTAGTGCAGAAAACCACATTCCGGCTTCCACCCCTGCGCCACTGTCTCGAAACCGTTCTGCGCCCACTTCCAGTCAACACGGCGGTAGAGGGCGTCCGCTACGTTGCGAATATCCGCTTCCGCACCAGCGCCGTCGAAATAAACAGCGGCGGTCAGTACTCCAGCAATCAGCAATGCCGTGTCGATCAAGGACAACTCACATTGCCAGACGCGCAGTCCGGTCTTCATGTCCAGGAAGTGGTAGTAAAAGCCCTTGAAGCCGGTCGCGTCCGGCTGTTCATTCTGCGGACTATCGTGAAAAAACCGCAACGTCGTGAGCGTCAGTGCCGCCGCCACCTCACGCGCCATCCAGCCGTTTTGGACCGCAACAGGATAACAGGACAGCGCGAAGCCGACCACCGCAATGCTGCAAGGCGAACCATCGCGCGATGTGTCAGCGACGAGCCCGTTTTCGGGATTGACGTATTTCTCGATATAAGAAAACGCGGCGCGTTGCAGGCGATCCACAAGCGCGTCGTCATCCGCCTGGGTTGCCGTTTCCACGACTAATAGAAAAGTTCGATAGATGCGACGGATTGCGGCGGCATCGTCACGTCGATGCGAAATTGTTCGCCATCGTGCGCGAAGAGTTGCACTTCGGATTTTAATCGGGAATCCGCATCCATCTGCGCCACCATTTCTGTGCTTAGATATTCGGGCTTGCCGATCTGTTCCCAATGCCGTTTGGCGTTAGCGTGCTCCAGATCGATCCGCCTTATCGTCGCTTTGGCGACATTGCCGACGCCCTTAAGAACGAACGATACCTGTTGCGTGTCGATCAGATGGCGCGGCAACGCGAAATTCGTCAACATTAACGTCGCGGACTTTCCACCGGCGACCAACCACGCATCGACGGTTTCGTGATGTCCCTCCACCGTCACAAGTTCCGTCCCCAACCCATGCAGCAATTCATAGGCGCGGTAGGAGGGCTTGGCGATGCCGTGGATATTCAGCAGACCAAATCCACCCTGAAACGGGACAGACGGAAAATAATTCTCCTCAAAAATGTCCGAGAACGTCCAGTAGCTGTAACCTTGCACGAGGCCGTTCGCTTCTAGCACGGTCTTGACGATGAACGCCGCGGCGTAAGGGTCATCATGCATGGGGTCGCGCGGATTGGAGGACGTGCACCACTCCGTATAATAGACCGGCAAATCGCCAGCCTGCTCGCGGACATCGCGCGCTTCGTCGCGCAACGCGCTACGCTTGCTCTCGGCTAGCTGTGTCACTGTATCGTCGCCCGGCTTGCCGAACGAATCCGTTGGATAATGGTGCGTGCTGATAAAATCGGTAGGCAGTTGGTTTTGCTTGCAGAAGTTGAGGAAGTCGGAAACCCAAGCATTATCGGCGGTCGCAGGGCCGCCCACTTTCAAATCCTTGTCGACCGATTTTATGGCATCTACCGTATAGCGATAGAGCACAAAATAATCGCTTTGCTTTCCGGTACCGAAGGCGGTCAGATTCGGCTCATTCCATACCTCGAAAAACCATTGTCGCACTTCATCGATCCCGTATCGATCAACCCAATGCTGCACAAGCTTGCGGATAAGCACCGCCCATTCTGCGGGATCGCGCGGTGGCGTGACGTTGGCGCGATAGTGAAAGACAATCTGATCGCCCGACGCTAGCGCGGTGGGCATGAAACTCAATTCGACGAAAGGTTTCATGCCGATCGACAGTAGATAGTCGAGAATCTGATCCGCATTGAAGAACGAATAGAGCAATTCGCCACACTGATTGATTAGTGTGCCCATGTCATCGGAAAGGATGCCATGAAAGCGCACATGCTTCATGCCGAGTTCGTCGTGCGCGCGCTTTAGTTGCCGCTGCCAATCCGCGCGCAACCCAAGCGTCGCGTGACCGCTGCCAATCGTGTGCTCCCAGAAATGGGGAAGAGACGTTCGGGGACCACCGAGGTCGCCGATAAAAGTTACCGCCATCGTTACCCGAAGGGTTCAAACCGCCGGGCGAAACCTGAAATGCAAAATCAAGCCGCCGGTTTAACGGTAACGAGCAGGGGTGCCAGAAGTTGCGCGGTTAGCATTACAGAAAGGTCACGCCAAGCCGCTGCCTTATCGCCGCCGAAATCCGGTCGAACTGGACAAAGGGCGAATCCGGCCGGTAGATCCATTGTATCGGCGCGAATGCGCCTGGCGTGCCAGCGCCGTCCGACATGTTGATCTTCGGGGCGACATCGCCGGTATGGCGCACGGTCGCAGCGCCGCCACCCGGAAGTGTGACGGTGATCTGATGCACAACGGGCGGTTTGGCCTCCGCCATTGCTGCGATGCCAATAATTGTCGCGCCCGCAACGCCGGCCAACAAAATTTTCGGGCGATACGCATGAAATTTCTTCTGACATAGAAGGTATCGGAAAGTATAATCGCCCAACTAAAACCAGATAACGTAAAGCTGAAATCGTGTTCATCTAACTGCTTGCCTCTGGTACGCTGATTGCGGTTCCAGACGTCGTCGCAAGAAATTTTACCATGACGAAGCCAAAACGAAATCCACGCATTCTTATCTCCGGCGCGGGGATCGCTGGTCCGTCTTTGGCATTCCGCCTTCTGCGCCACGGTTTCGAACCGACCCTGATCGAACGGGCTCCCTCCTTTCGTGAAAGTGGGTACATGATCGATGTCTGGGGACTGGGCTACGATCTTCTAGAGCGCTTCGGCCTTCTGGAAAAAGCGCGCGAGCGCGCCTATGTGTTCGACCGTCTGACAATCGTCGATGATCACGACAAGGAGATCGCCAGATTTGGCGGCGAGGTATTCCGCCGTGCGCTTTTAGGCCGATTTTTCAGCATTCCGCGCGGCGATCTGGCGCGCACGATCCATGATACCATCGAGGGCCAAGTCGAAACGCTTTACGGTACAAGCATTCGCGCCTTACACGACGATCCCGGCGGTGTCGACGCCGAATTGGTCGATGGCAGCACGCGGCGTTTCGATCTCGTTGTGGGCGCGGAAGGTCTTCGCTCTCATATGCGTGAACTCGCATTTGGCGCGGAGGCGGAATTCGAGCACTATCTGGGCTATTGCGCGGCATCGTTCATAGCGGCGGACTATCCACACCGCACCGAAGCGGCCTATGTGAGTCATGCGCGACCCGGACGGCAGATCAGCCGCTATGCCATGCGCGGCGGCCGCACCGCTTTTCTGCTGGTGTTCGCCGATGACGATAAACGCAACGCAGCGGCGCATGATCTGGCCTCGCAAAAATCCGTGCTGAACGCGAAATTCGGCGGCGATGGCTGGGAGAGCGCCGAAATTCTCGCGCGGCTCGATGCGGCGGATGAACTTTATTTCGACGCGGTGAGTCAGATTCGAATGCCGAAATGGTCGCGTGGACGCATAGCGCTCGTGGGCGATGCAGCGCACAGTCCGTCCCTACTTGCAGGCGCGGGCGCGACCTACGCGATGCTGGGCGCTTATGTGCTGGCAGGAGAACTGAACGAAGCGATGGGCGATCACGTACAAGCCTTTGCTGCTTATGAACAACGCCTGCGCCCGTTCATTCTTCGTGAGCAGGATGCAGCGGCAAGTCTCGCCAGATCGTTTACACCCAAAACATCACTCGGCCTTTTCGTGCGCAATAGCGTACTCAATCTCATGAACATTCCTCCCATCGGCGCGTGGCTCACGCGCCGCATGCTTGGAGGAACATTCATCCTACCGGACTATTGTTAAACGTTCAGCCGCGCAGGAAAGCCGATACGCACGCGACCAGTCGGATATGCCACCCAATCAAAGCATCGTGGGGGCGAGGAGCTCAAAGCACTCGGCATTTCGCGGTTCTATCTGAGTCGCATGTACGGATTGGGAATTCTGGCCAAGAGAGGAACTGGACCGTATGGGCTCCCATAGACCCGTCGCCCGAGGTTCATTGGATTGCGGAAGTGAGGCGATCTCTCTGAGATTAACCGCGTCGCAGGTCGAGTAACACGGTGGCCCGCTCGCGATTGGCCCGCGATATCTCGGCGTATCTGTCAAATCCGGCTGGCGAAAAGGCAGCAAACGCTGCTTCGTATGCCGCGACCGCCTCTTCCAGCCGTGTTGTCCCGCTCTCTCGCTCACCAAGCATCGAAAGGACGTTGCCGAGGTTAGGGCCGAGACCAGGCCGCCTGGCTCGGGGGGGCGCGAGGGCCCCGTCCGGCGAAAGCCGGACGCGCCACTTCCAACTCACTGTCCGTGCAGATTGTGTTGCTGCGCTGCTGCCATAACTTCAAGATGAAACGCCACCCCTAGGGCGCCGATGTCGGAAGAATGTTGCCAACACCGGCCGGCCATTTTTAGCTCGCGAAGTAGTTCGGATGGTCGATATCGGCGATGAGACCGATTTGCGTGGGTTTCCATCCGAGCCGCCGTTGCGTCAAAGCGCTGGACGCCGGCATGTCGAGGCCGGCGAACATTGCGAGCGGGCCGAAATACTCGCCGGCTTCTTCTTTCTTTATCGAGACTACAGACACGTTCAAAGCGCGGCCAATCACTTCGATGATTTGGCGCATGGGCACACCTTCCTCACCGACGGCATGATAGATTCCGTCCGCGGTGCCTTTCTCCAGCGCAAGCCGGTAGAGGCGAGCGACATCGAGTCTGTGCGCCGCTGCCCAGCGTTCGCTACCATCGCCGACATAAGCGGCGGCGCGTTTCTGACGCGCAAGTTCGAGCAGATACGTAATCAAGCCGGCCTTGCCTTCGCCGCCATGCACTTGCGGCAGACGTATCGTCATCGCGCGAACATCGTGTGATGCATAGGCCAGACCGGCCTGTTCCGACACGCGCGGAACATGCGCACTGGCGTCGCGCCTCATATCTTCGGTGATCACCGCGCCTGGCGCGATAAGGCCCGTTCCCGAGGTAACGATGAAAGGCTTGTTCGTGCCCACCAGCACATCACCCATCGCCTCGATGGCATGCTTGTCGATTTGCCCGTTCTCCGCGAATTTCGAGAAATCGTGGATGAAGGCAAGATGGATCACGCCGTCTGCATTTGCCGCGCCCGTCTTCAGGCTTTCTAGATCCTCAAGCGAACCGCGATGAACCTCAGCGCCGAGTTTCTTGATGGCGTCCACATTCGCATCGGAGCGCGCGAGGCCCACCACCTGGTGTCCGTTGGCGATCAACTCCTTGGTAGTGGCTTGCCCGATAAATCCGGCTGCGCCGGTTATGAATACACGCATGTGAACTCTCCTTGTTGTTTTGAATAAAATGGTCAGAACGCCAGTGCGCTTCCGCCTTCCACGCAGATCACCTGTCCAGTCAGGAAGTTGTTGCGCATACAGGTGAGATAGGCTTCCGCCGCTTCGGCAGTACTGCCAGGACGCTGCACCAATTGTTTCTGCGTCATCGCCATCAGCGCGTCACGATAACCTTCGGGGAATTTGTCCCACATTTCGGTTTCGATCAGGCCTGGGCACACGCAGTTCACGCGCACGGGTGCCAGATCGACGGCAAGGCCACGCGCCAATCCTTCCACCGCGCAGGCGCTGGCCGTGACGGTGGGCATACCCCTCATCGGTTTGCGGGCTAGCATGCCGTTTGTAATGGTGTAGGAGCCTCCGGGTGGCAGCTTGGTCGCGCCATGCTTTGCCACGGCGACCGCGCCCCAGAACCGCGTGGTCAGTCTTGCCGCCGCCTTCGCGAGATCGAGATCGGCTAGCGCGCTGGGCATGATGCCCTCCCAATCGCCTGCCGTGAACGCGATGTGGTCGAACGCGCCGTGCTCCTTGAAGAATTGCGCGATATTGTCCTCTTCGCGCACATCGATGACGGCGGATGTCGCCCCGATATTTTTCGCCGCCTCGCCAATCTTCTTCGCGTTGCGCGAAGCGATCACGACTTTTGCACCTTCCTGCACGGCGCCTTTCGCAATGCCAAGTCCAATGCCGGAGCCGCCGCCGATCACCAGCACACGTTTGTCTTTTAATGTCATCGCAGAACGCCTTTCCAAACTGGACGCGTATTCTCTCCCGATGTGATATGCTGGTAAAGTAGTGATATTATACTGGTATAATTACTAATAGGATGATGATGTCTGCCACGAACGAAAATCTGCTGGGAATTTATCTGAAGGATCGTCGCGCAAAGCTCGATCCGGCCGCGTTCGGTTTCACGTTGGCGCGAAGACGAACGCCGGGCCTTCGTCGCGAAGAGGTGGCGCAGCGCGCCAATGTTAGCGCGACCTGGTACACATGGCTTGAGCAAGGGCGAGGCGGCGCACCGTCCGCGGATGTGCTCGATCGCATCTCGCACGCAATGATGCTGACAGACGCCGAGCGTGAGCATTTGTTTCTGCTCGGTTTGGGCCGTCCGCCTGAAGTTCGCTATCGGGCACCCCAAGGTATTACGCCGCGGTTGCAACGTTTGCTCGACACACTCGAACACAGTCCCGCTTTTATTCGAACGGCCACATGGGATGTGATCGCGTGGAATAGAGCCGCTGCGGCGGTGTTGACCGACTATGCCACGCTGCCGGAAGGGCAGCGCAACGTGCTGCGCATGATGTTCCGCGACTCGCGCGTGCGCGCGCTACAGCCCAACTGGCAAAGCGTTGCGCGGTTTGTTGTGGCATCGTTCCGGGCCGATGTGGCTCGCGCCGGCGCGACAGGAAACGTGCAATCGCTTGTCGACGAACTCTGTGCGACCAGCCCCGAATTCGCGGCGATGTGGCGTGACAACGATGTGCAGGCGCATGGCGACGGCGTGAAAGTCCTGCATCATCCCACCGCCGGTCCGATCTCCATGGAATATTCGGCCTTCGCCGTCGATGGCCGACCCGATCTCAACATGGTGGTCTACAACCCCGCGACGCCTGCGGATGCGGACAAAGTCAGGACATTGCTCAAATCTCAGCCCTAACCATCACGTTTGGTCTGTGCAACTGGACAGCCGCAATGTCCGCTTTGTCAGAAGCGGCCCTTCAGGAATCTCAAGTAGAAAGCAGCGAACACCAAGACAATGCCAATATTCACTATCAGCCGTTCCCAGAAACGGTTTCTGAAGAACGCGAAATTTACGCCGACTATGACGGCTACCATCGCCGCCACGTAAAGCACGACAGCAGACTGTCTGCCCATTTCAGCCACTCCCTGGATGACCCAATGTTGGATCGGATAATAGCTTTTTCTGGGTTCTGTTGAAGCCGTCATATCGCTATGTGGGAGATTGTGAAGCGGCAGAAGGAAAGGCGTGGCGTAGATTTGGCGAGGGTTCCCGCAACAAGCTGACCGAGCGTTTCACTGAGTTCCGAATTGATCACGCCGTGATGACCGCTCAATGTGAACCTTCGAACGTCAGCGTATCGTAGCTGCGAAAGTTGCTGCCGTTCATCCCCGAGTTGAGGCTTCGCACAAATACGGTTTGTTTCGGCCGGCACAAACGCACGTGGGTTTCTTTCGCCACAAGACTACCGACGTGGGGCCTTAATGAGACTTAATCGCGGAATTTCCCCAGCATAGTGCAATGGCAGATCGGCAGCCTTACGGTTTCGACATCATGTCGGGCTTGCCCGTATCGAAATTCACCGGGACGGAAACATGCTCCTGCACTATCAGCCATTTGCCGTTGATCTTGCGGTAGCCGTCCGTCACGCGCACCGTGAAATCGACGGGCTTGCCCTTGGTATCGGTGCCGGTGATGTGCTGGATGCTGTGGCCGAAGCCCAGGGAATCATCGGCCATGATCGAAAGATTGCTGAGTTCGAATTTGACCGGTCCCTTGAAAGTGCCGAGGAAATCTTCCCAATCCTTGCGATAATCCTTCGCGCCCACATGCTGGCGTGGCACGCCCACATCGAAGACGAATAAACTTTCGTCCGGCACATAAAGTTTCATGATCGCGTCCACGTCCTTGGCATTGAACGCGGCAGCGAACTGATCTTCGAGCGCTTTGATCTGTGCTTCGCTGCCAGACATCGAGGCAGCGATTGCAGGCGATATCAGCGCCGTCAGAGCAACGGCTGCCGCGCAAACAAAGAGATGCGATTTCATGAAATCCCTCCCGGTAGCCAGTGTCCACTATCCTTGTATGACGGGTATCTTACCATGTGTCAGTTGATCGGCAAACGAGTGGCGAGCAGGTTACCTTCGAAATCGGAGGCGGGAGGGTTAGATGTCCCAAAACCAACTCATTTGGAAGCGGAAACCTGAAAAGGAACAGCTAGGAATGTGCGGCCAGAACTCATGGGTTTTCCTCTTCAAGTTTGGTTTGGGATTTTCTCGACAAAGGTGGGCCGGAGCGCATCGGCAGGTCAAGGCAGGGTGCCTTCGTGGGAGCGCCTCTGCCGGGAGGACCATGAGCGGGCAGAAGCGAACTACAAACCGACGCCGCTCTGTTGTAGGCCCGGAATTGGCGCCGAAGTCCATTAGGCGATGAACCACATGCCGATCCATTGCCATGGCCTCATGGCCTGAAGTTCCGTACCAACGATTTGCACGTCACCGAGGTAGTCATATCGCTCACGGTTCGATCGGAGATGGCGTGATGTGGTGTTCTGCAAAATATTGATCTAGAACGTCAGACGAGCCGGAGGGTTCGGCAAGCGCGACATAGGTATCCGGCCGAAGCAGGTAGAGACCGTTCTGCGCCAAACCCGCCTTCTCGTGTTCCGCGCGCCAATTGAACACATGCAGGGGCAGGCCTTTAGCGGCGCACCAATCGTGAAGGGCGCCAGTGGCGACACCATAGACATGGACTTGCCATGTCATAGCTGTAAGAGGCGCGAAGTTATCTTCGCTTCCGTTGGACACCCACGGCAATCGATCGCCACCGTGAACATCGCCCGCCGTACCGGCGCTTAGTGGACTACCACGGTAGTTTAACGTGATTTGGGAGACCGTTCGGAACAAGAATTCTCGCGCGAATTCGAAGCCTACGATTTTGGGAAGCAAGAGCGGCGCAATTCGCGTGCGCAGGACATCGGCAAGAGGTCCCTCTGCGGTGACAAAGGTGAAAACGCGATCGGTGGTAGCGACCAGCCGACGCGCAAATGCAATTCGTTCGGGCTCATAGCTGTCAAGCAAGTTAGCCGGCGCACAGCGCGCAAGCACCGCTGCCAGCTTCCAGGCCAGATTGATGGCATCGCCGATGCCGGTGTTCATGCCTTGGCCACCGACCGGACTATGGATATGCGCCGCATCGCCTAGCAGGAAGGCGCGGCCTTTGCGGAAATGATCTGACACCCGGTGGTGTACGCGATAAGTTGAAAACCAGTTCACTTTCTCGACATTGACTTTCAGATTCTTGATCGCCCGATCGCTAACATCTTCAAATTTGAGTGTCTCGGGATGGTCAGCGCGTTCGTCGCGTACGCTCCCGATCAGGCGCACCCGTATCTCAGGGGCAAGCGGAAAGATTGCTAGGAAATCGGCTTCATCGAGATCGACATGCAATTCGCCGTTGATTGCGGGCCCCGATGCATCGACATCGGCGACATAGAAGACTTGCTGATAGGTGCCGCCCGGGAAACCAGTCCCTATCGTCTGACGGACCTGTGAGCGTGCACCGTCGCACCCGGCGATATATCTCGCTTCGCATCGATCTTCTTGGCCGTAGGGGCCGCGCAGGCGGGCGGCGACATGGTCTCCATTTTCACTGAAGCTCATCAGTTCGGTTTGACGCTCAACCAAGACGCCAAGCGCTTTAAGTCGGTCGATAAGCAACTGCTCATGTTGGTCTTGCGGGAATATTTGAAGAAACGAGAAAGGTGTGAGGTCTGCGCCGATGTGCGTGAAGTCCAAATGCGCTTTCTGTTTTCCTTCCGCCCAGAGATTGACGGCGGGGACACGATGACCCTTGTCAATCACCGTATCGGCAAGGTCGAGTTGGCGATAGAGTTCAAGCGTGCGCGCCTGAACCGCTACGGCGCGGGAAGTCGTGCCCGGTTCCGCAGCTTTGTCGATGATGCGCACACCGACCCCGAGCTTGGTCAGCCAAAGCGCCAAAACGAGGCCGGTTGGGCCGGCGCCAACAATCAGAACGTCGCTACGTGCCGTCATGGACTGTCTAATAGACCAGCTTGGGAAAGAAATCGCCGCGGCCTTCCGGGCTCATGTCGAGCAGGCCCCAGACCGGATCGACCAGGTCACCGGCGCGATGGTGCTGGCCAGGCTCTTCTGGCGCGTAGAGGATCTCGCTGCCCCAGAAGTGATGGATCGTGTCGCCGTCCTTGTGGAAGACGTTGTACATCGGTTCGTCCCAATTCTTGCCGGGCTCATAGCCTCGCTCCTCACGCATCGCCTGCGAATGCCGCGACGTGTCCCCGAAATAATCGGCGTCGTAGTCGTTCCCGGCGGTCGAAAGCATCGTCAGATGATCCCATCCCCGCCGATGCGCCCAAACGGCGAGCCGAGCGATCGGTGATTTGGCGACGATGTAGACAGGCATGCGCTGCGGCACGTGACGCACGGCGCCGTCGAGGCAGTCGAGCGTGTGCGTGCAGCCGGGGCAGGGCTTTTCACGCTCCGGCCCATACATGAAGCTGTAGAGAAGGATGCTCGGGTGTCTCCCGAACAACTCGGATAGCCTGACTTCTTCCGGCATTTCGTTGGCGCCAATCCGCTCGAACACATAATCTTGCAAAACTTCGCCGCCATGCGGCAGCGCACGGCGCATCACGGCCACGGCTTCGATCTGGCGGCGCAGCTCCATCTCGGCATCCAGCAGCGCGTTGCGTGCCGTGCGATACTCCCGGCTCTCGTTGGGGAACGCCATGCGGGTGAAATTGTTCGCCATCCTCCACTCCTATGTTAGTTTCCCCAATTGGTCGGTCGATCCGGCCACAAGCAGGAAATCAGCAAGCTCACACGGGTGAGACAGTGCTATGAGATGGCCGCCCGGGATGACGTCAACGCCTATGCCGAGCCGTTCTCGTGCCACTCGCGCCTGAAAATCCTTCGGAAAGAAGCGGTCGTCTTTGCCGACAACCGCGTGAATGGAAACATTGGGCCATGTTCCGAAATCTGCCCGCTCCGAAAATGCGATATCAAACTCTTCGCGCAAATTTGCAGCGCCCATCTCTGCGACATCCTTTGGCACGTCATGGAGGAAGTACGTGGCAAGATCGAACTCGGGACTGTAGCCGCCCTGTCGGGCCGCAGCTATCCTGGCTTCAGACCAGGTGGTGTTCCTCCACCATTCACCCGGTGTTTCGCCGGGCTGGGGAATCATTGCATTTACGAAGATGAGGGCGCGAATCTTCGTTGGCGCGCGAGCGCAGACTAACGCAGCCGTGAAAGCTCCCATTGATTGGGCGACGAGTGTAATGTCCGCATGTTTTGCGATAGCAGTTATAACTAGATCAGCATAGGCAGATAATCCGCTATTCGGATCATCGCCCGGAAGATCGACGGCAATTGCTTCGTAGCCAGCCTTGTTCAAAAGCGGCACGACCCGGCACCAATACCATGCCATACCGCCGGCTCCCGGAATTAGGACGAATGTTGTCATCGGCACGTTATCCTGTTTTTTTCCACCTATATGTTTATCAAACAAACTAAGGATCCCTGTGTTCGCCACGGGGTACTTCGTGCGGCACATTCCATCCGAAATACACCTCAACGGCAGAGATCTTGCCTTCGTTTACAGTGAGTATTTCGGTATTTCGAAACCGCCTTCCGTTTGAACTATCTGCTTCATAGGTTACGAACACTCGATCTTTGTCCCTGTATATTTGACAGAATTTGACGCTTTTCATGTTTTCGCTGTTGGGCCAGCAGATGGAGAAATACGCTTTGCGGTCCAGTCCATTGTCAAGTGGGCTGGTGAAACTAAATTTGTCGGCAATTAGGTTCTCGGCGGCGTTACGATCCTTGGCAACAAATGCCGCGAAGATCGCCTTTGCGGTCTGGATTGCGGCATCCGCGCAGTTATCATCGGCGCCCATTTCCATACCCCGTTCTGATCACGTTCTTGGAAACGCCACGATATAATGTTCGTTCCGGCGAAGCAAAACGGAACATCTGCAAATGGGTAAGCACGCGCACCAAAACAATTTAGGGGTCCCTGGTTTGTCTCGTAGTTTTAAAGTAATGGCGCGCGTTGGGGCTTTCGCAATCGCTGCGGTTTCGCCACCAAGTCTGTTTATCGTGTTGCTTCGAATAGAGATCAACTTACATCGTGCAAAGATAGGAAGATCACAGGCAGTGTGGCTTGTATCGCGGGCTCGATCGGCTCGGAGGTAAAGTCGACAAGCGCGCGTTCCCCCAATTTGATTGAAGCAACCGCTCGGGCACGCGGTGTGCGGTAAACAATTCACGAGTATTTGGTTTGGACATAGCGTGGCGTGCGTGGTTTGTATTCCAAACGCCTGAGCATACCTTAGCAACAGACTGCGAAGGGTGGGGCTTTGCTCCATAGCAGCGCGCAAGTCGGATGCCGACATGCAAAATCCCCTGCCGGCAACCTGCATGCACGTGTGATGGGGTGATCGATCGCAATCGAGAATGACCGCAAGGCCAGACACGCCCTCACAGCCGATGAGCCCAACTTCAACTTGGGTTTGCCGGTCGCTGATTGCCACCACCGACGCAATCCCATGATCGACAAAATAAATTTTCCCGATGACCTTGTCTGGCCGTTCGAGCTCTTTGCGCAAGGGAAGTTGCAGTTGCGACAGGTGCGGTTCAATTAGAGCCAGATCCCCCTGCGACATCGCTTTCAAAAGGCGATTTTTCGTGAGAGGACGCACTTCGGACGGATCAAATGTCGAAGCGGTTGTCTTTGTTGTATTCTTTTGGGGGAGGCTTCATCGCGCTTACCCTCTGTCTTGGGGCAAGAGCGGCCGGTCTAAGCCTATGCCAAGGGGCTGCCCGACCTAGGCCGGGCCATCCGGTATCATTATTGCGCAAAATTTCTGTACCGACCGACTACTTCTTTTCCTCCGCTCGTGAGTCTCCAGAAGTAGGATGAAGCACTAGCCCCTTGAAGCTCAGGATGGTGGCGGGGGATGAGCAAAAGAGCGGAACCGGATTTTGGTCATGTGGACCCACGTATTTTGGGGGCAGTGATAGCTGCGCCCGAGGTTGACGCTTGGTTCGAACGCGAGGTTTTGCCGTTGGAGGCAGCGCTGATGCAATTTTTACAACACAATTGGCGCAACAAAAGCGACATTTCTGACCTGCGCCAGGACATTTACGTTCGGGTGTACGAAGCAGCACTTCAAAATCTCCCCGAGGCTCCTAGGGCGTTTCTGTTTACCACCGCCAGAAATCTGCTGATCCAGCGCGTGCGTCGGGAACAGGTCGTTCCATTTGAAGCGATGGCCGATGTCGAAGCGTTGGGAACTGCCATTGATGCCCCAGGCCCCGAGCGTACCGTTATGGCGCGAGACGAACTGCGAAGGCTTCAGCGCGCCCTCGACAAGTTGCCGGCTCGCTGCCGGCAAACCTTCATCCTACAAAAGATCGATGGTCTCTCACGCGCGGAAATCGCGGTGAGAATGGGCATCAGCGAAAAGACCGTAATGACTTACCTTCGAGACGCGGGAAAGCAGCTAACCAATCTGCTTAACGGCGAAACCGACGAACTGGTGAAAACGCCATGAGCGTCATTCCCGGCGACGACAACAAGAATTCCATTCATCCCGACGCTCAAAGCGTCGAAGATACGGCCGCCTATTGGGCCGCGGCACTTCATAATCAGAGGGACTGGACGAGCAAACGTCAAAATCAACTCGACCAATGGCTTGGTGAGTCCTTGGTCCATCGCGTCGAGTTCTTGCGTGTGAATGCGACTTGGAAACGCGCGGATCGCCTTGTCGCGTTGCGCAAGCCGATGCGGCCGCAGCCTGAAACGTCACCGCGTCGTACTTCATTCTGGGCGCGGATCGCGGTGGGACTTGGCGTCACAGCGATCCTGGGCGCTGTTTTTGCGGGTTATTCCAATCGGTCACAAACGCAACTTGTCGAAACGCCGAAAGGCGGCCACGAGTTATTGACGTTGAGTGATGGCTCGCAGGTCGAACTGAATACCGACACAGCAATCAGGGTAGACCTTCATGGTCCGACCCGGCGGATCGAATTTGTCAAAGGCGAAGCGTATTTTCGTGTCAGGCACGACCCATCAAGTCCATTCGTCGTCAGTGTCGGCCAACATCGAATTGTGGATCTCGGTACAAAATTTCTGATCCGAACGACCCCTGGGCTGACAAAAGTGGCCCTGATCGAGGGGCGCGCCCAATTTGAAACCGTGAGTGGAGCGCAGCGCGCGATTGTACTGACCCCCGGCGACGTGGCCATTGTATCGGTGGACCGTACGCAAGTCATTCGGAAGGCGACAAAACTGCTTCAGGACGATCTTGCCTGGCAACGAGGACTGATCGTCTTTCGAAATGAGAGGCTGGCCGATGCAGTGACCGAGTTGAACCGCTACGGCGGACGGCCGCTTCGGGTGGCCGACGAAGACGCGGGCAAACTACAGATCAATGGAACGTTCTTTACGGGCCGCCCAGAGGAGTTTGCGGGCGCCGCACACGAGATTTTTGGAATTCGCGTAACGCAAAAGAACGGCGTCTTCGTTTTATCGCGATAACGCACGGCTCATCAGACAATGCGGGGGAACATGAAACGCTCAATTCAAAGTCTGGCACTGGTAACTGCAGTGGCCTTGGCATCTTTGCTTCCGGCGAGCGCAGAGCCGTTCAACATTCCGGGTGGCGCGCTTTCAACGGCACTCGAAGCTTATTCCCAGCAGTCCGGCGTGCCTGTGGCGATCGCTACCCAAGCACTCGGTGGCATTCATTCGAGTGGCGCAGTCGGTGAGATGTCCTCAGATCAAGCTCTCATAAAGCTGCTTTCGGGGACTGGATTTGAAGTGCGGCATGTGGGGAGCACCATTGCGATCGTGCGCACTGGCGCGCTTCATAGCCAAAATCAGATTGAAAGTCTTCAAGACGTCCAACTTGCACAAGCCGCGCCTGTTAAAGGCATCGAAACTGTGACGGTGACGTCATCGAAACTTGGCGGCGCGGACATTCAGAACATACCGATCTCGATCACTGCGCTGTCGCAGGAGCAGTTAACGGCGACGCAAACCGCGGGCGGACCGGATCTGATCAAGCAGGTTCCGAACATGACGTTTACAAAGACGAATTTCAGCGGTTACAGCATCCAGTTGCGCGGTATCGGCACACAGGCGATTTCAGTAACGACCGATCCGGCGGTGGCGGTCGCGTTCAACGACACGCCGTTCATTCGCAACCATTTCTTCGAGCAAGAATTCTACGACGTCAGCCAAGTCGAGGTTCTGCGCGGGCCGCAGGGCACGCTCTATGGCCGCAACGCAACCGCGGGCGTGGTCAATCTGGTTTCCGCAAAGCCCACTGATCAGTTCGAAGCCATGGCGTCCGCCGATATTGGAAATTATGGAAATCGCCGCTTCGAAGGCATGATCAACATTCCGATTGTCGATGACCGTGTTGATCTGCGCATGGCCGGGGAATGGACGAAGCGGCAGGGCTATTCTTTCAATGTGCTCGACGACCAGCGGGTCGACGGACGCGATCTGTGGTCGGGGCGCATGACGCTCGGCTTCAAACCGACCGCAAACTTGCAAGCCTATCTCGTCTGGGAGCATTTCTCCGAAGACGATGACCGCATGCGTACCGCCAAACAACTTTGCAAAACCGATCCCACACCGACAGAGGTGGGCGGCGTGCCGGTTGCTACGCCGCCTGGAGGAATTGAAGCCTACGCGCCGGGACCCTATCTGAGCCAAGGGTGTCTGCCGACGTCGCTTTATTCCAGCGACGCTTTCGAAGTGGTGAATGGTCAATCGCTGCCTTATTACGAACCGCTTGGCAACAAGGGCGTACCGGTCTGGGCGCGTTATTACCCCTTTGATCCTTATGCCAGCGCGACGCAATCCCAAAATTTGCGGGTTATCGAAACGACACTTGATCCCAAGTACAAAGCGAAAAACGATACTGTCGAATTGAATGCCGACTACACTATCAATCCGGCGCTGACGTTTACCTCGCAAACCGGGTTTCAATCAGGATTTCCTTTGGTCCACCGAAGATTACAACCGCTTCAACACCACAGAAGGGGCTTTCTTTTACACCACGCCCCAAGGCCAGCCTCAGAGTAGTTATGATCTCAACGGAACTAGTATCGTTTCGCCGGATTCAAATGGCCTGGGCCGTTGCAGGGGAACAGGTTTTGATGGATGTCAGGCGGTGGGCGCAGTTTGCAGTCCGCCACCGGGGGCTTACGCAAACACGGAGGGGCACGATCCAAATGGGTTCGGTAATGCTTTCACCTGCATTCCGGATGGCGTCTTCTGCGACCCGCAACTGGGCTGCAGCGACAGGCTCGTAGCAGAAGATCTTTCGGATGAGCATGCCTGGCAGCTGAGTTAGGAATTCCGGCTCGTTTCGCATTTCAGCGGCCCGTTCAATTTCAGCATCGGCGGCAACTACCTCCATTATGAAACGGAGGAAAATTACTACGTCTTTATCAATACGCTGACCATGGCAGCATATCGCTGGACACAGGGCACGACGGGTACGGTGATGCAAACATTGCCATGGGACCCGGGCGTTTCGGACAATTCCAATTGCCTGCAGGGTGGCTTTGTAAATGTCGATCCGAATGCGCCTTTTGCCACGAATATCGGTGTAGGCGAGAAATTCGGGTGCATTTATCTTGATCCCAATTCGCTCACGAGCCTCAACAACAAGGGCCATAATTATTTCCTCAGCCAGAACCCTTATGCGTTGAACTCCTATGCTGGATTTGGCGAGGCCTATTACAATGTTTTCAGCGATCTGAAACTGACAGCGGGTTTACGCTGGACAGAGGACCAGAAGCATTTCACGCTTATTCCAAGCGAGCTGTTGGTACCTGGTTACGGCTATCCAAGCACCGGTGTCGTAAATCAGCAATGGGATCAGTTCACAGGCCGCGCGGCGGTCAATTGGACGCCGAAACTCGATTTCACCGATCAGACGTTAGTCTACGCCACCTACTCGCACGGCTATAAGGCAGGCGGCGCCAACCCGCCCGGCGCAGAATTGCTGACTTTTGGCACTGGCAACGGAGAGCTTGCCGATCCAATCCATCCCCTGACTTTCAAGCCGGAATTCGTCGATGCATTTGAACTGGGGTCTAAGAACACGCTGCTGGACGGCGCGCTGACGTTCAATGCCGACGTCTTCTATTATAATTACGAGAATTACCAGATCTCCCGCATCGTCGACCGCACTTCGATCAACGACAATTTCGATGCGCATGTGAAAGGCGCGGAAGTCGAATTCGACATGGGAACCGATCGCAGGTCTCCGGTTTAATTTTGCAGGCGGCTGGGAAGATACAGCGCTCGCTAAAGGATCGGAATCTGTTGATCTCATGGACCGGGCCGATATGGCTGATCATCCGGGCTGGATGGTCGTTAAACCCTTTGTTACACAAGCCTCGAATTGCGTTCTGCCCGTCTATGTCGTCGCACAGATGGTGTCTTCGGGTTACGACTCAAACGGTCTCAATCAAGCATGCGGCGAAGCCTACAATCTGGGGAATGATCCGGTAACAGAAACGTCCTACACGGCACTTCCAGGCCCCGGCTATCAGGGCTTCGATCCGCGCGCGGGCACGCCCGGCGATCCGTATACCGGCCAGAACACTTATAACGGCGTCGACTATGGTCCGGCACCAAACGACGGCCAGGGTTTCGACAAGAATCTGAGCGGCAACAAGCTGCCGAACGCGCCGCCGTTTACTGTCTCGTTCGGCACGCAATATACAATCCCGCTCACGCCGGATTGGGCAGGAACGCTGCGTGGCGATTATTACTGGCAGGATTATTCCTGGGCACGCGTGTTCAATGACAATCCCTATGATCGTCTGCGCGGCTACACCAATGTCAATCTGACGCTGATCTTCACCAACCAGAATGGTTGGCAGGTGATGCTCTATGACAAAAACGTCTTCAACACGACAGCCATCACGGGCGACTTCCTCAACAGCGATGACAGCGGCTTAACAACCAATGTGTTCCTGACCGATCCGAAGCTGATCGGCATCCGCGTCACGAAGAACTGGTAGGGGGAAATCATGAGCGAACTCATAAACCAACGCGTGAACCGGGCGAACTTCCGCTTCCAATTGTTGGCCACAGCATCTGCCATGGCGTTACTCGGCTCAACGGTTGGAAGCGTTAAAGCCGCAGATGACGACAACGATCGTCCAACGGTCTGGATCGAACTAGGCGGACAATTAAGCCATATGGACGAAGGGCAGGAGGTATTTGCCCCGGATTTTCCCAACTCGCCCGCGCGGCCATCGATATTCTCGCCGTCGCAGAAATTCGAGAGGTTGCCGCTCTATAGCGTTGATGGGACCGCGAATGTCTCCTTCGAACCATCCGGCTCGAACTGGGTTTTCTCCGCTTCCGTCCGTTATGGACGTTCTATCAGCAAAAAAGATGTTAACCAGCAGACTTATCCGAAGTCTGCCATCACTTCGTATACAGGGTCCGTACTCGCATGGATTCCCCTCGGGGCCAAATTCGCCGACACGAGCGTGCGGATCGATGAGAGCCATTCCGTCGTAGACTTCCAAGCTGGCAAGGATGTCGGATTGGGAATGTTCGGCAACGCGCCTGGATCGTCTGTGTTCAGTCTCGGTGTGCGCTTCGCGCAGTTCAGCAGCAAATCCAATATCGCACTGAAATCAGATCCAGATTGGCATTTTGCCTACAGATATGGGACAGATCATCGCAAACTTCTCACCAATCAGCCTTATCACAGCAATGTTGCAAACCTGAGCGCATCGCGCAGTTTCCACGGCATCGGACCTTCGATTTCCTGGAACGCTTCCGCGCCGTTCCTGGGCAACACGAAGGACGGCGAAGTGCTATTCGACTGGGGCTTGAACGCTGCGGTTCTGTTCGGGCGGCAAAAGGCCCGGACGCATCACCAGACTACGGGGCGTTATCATACCGGTACCCAATACGAGCACCCTTTCTCACGGCCATTTCACCCCATCACCTATCAAGCGCCAGCCACGCCCGATCACATGCGCTCACGCATGGTCATTGTGCCAAATGTCGGCGGCTTTGCTGGGCTTTCGTTCCAGGTGGAGAATTTCAAGGCTAGCGCTGGCTATCGAGCAGACTTCTTCTTCAATGCGATGGATGGCGGAATTGATACCGCGCATTCCGAACGTGTAGGTTTCTACGGCCCCTTCGCCAGCGTCAGCGTAGGGCTCGGAGGCTAGACCAATAGGCAAGCCAAGCACATAAGCACGCAATGGCTTCTCCAACTTTTGGGCGACGAGCGTGACGTTCGTCGCCCAATTCTTTGTGTGCCTAGCACAGCAAGCATATTGAAGACACGCGTAGACTCTACATCGGTTGTCAGCCTGCGGCCATCTTCTGCGATCCGCAATTGGGCTGTTCGGACCGGCTGATTGCCGAGGATCTCCGATCTTCGAACCTCGACTTGACTAGGGGCACCTGACCGACTTGGCCGACTTGGTTCGTGGCCTGGCCGAGATCTGGCCAAAACGACCTGGCCGGACTTGGTCCGTTTCGAGCGGACCAAGTCGAACCCGCAGAAAACGTGGGTTTCACTTGGCCGACTTGGTCCGAACTACGGACCAAGTCAAAGCCGCGGGAAACCTGGGCTTAACTTGGTCCGGCCAGGTCCCTCTACTACCTAGAGGATAGCTAGGGCGCTCAGCTAATCGCCCGAGCTCTCTCAATTTCGTCTTGATGGTGGCAGGCGAGGGGAGGCCGCCATTCTTTGCGCTTAATTTCGATCGATTTCGCCACTACTCGTCGGCCACGCCAGAGCGATCGAGCCCAATCGTTGCATAGGAAAAAATCGCATGCTGGCGCGTAAGATCGTGCCAAATCGTAGAAACGGCGATGGCTCCCCACAAGGCAGGAGAAAGATTCCCTAACCGATATTGCGCCTGTCGATCACCATCGGTGTCTGGCGGATGAATGTGTCCTGTTCGATACAATCGAGCACGAAAGCGCCAACGTCAGCTCGGCTGATTGCACCGTAGCGATAGGTTTCGGGTGTGATGAGCGCTTCGGTGCGATTGCGCTGCAAGCCATTGGTCAGGCGACCTGGGCGCACGATGGTCCAGTTGAGCGCGCTCTTCTGCAATAAGGCTTCGGCGCGGTCCTTGTCGGCATAGCTGGCGGCGAGCGCGACCGGGAACAGCACCTTGTCGTAGAGCCAGCCAATACGGCCGCGGCTATCCCCCGCGCCAAGCCCGGTGACGAGTACGGTACGCTTTAGCTGGGCGTGCTCCATGGCTTGAATCAGTGCGGTCTGCGCTTGGGAGAACAGGTAGGTGTTCTTCCAGGTCTGCGGCACCCCCAGCGCAGTGACGGCGGCGTTCGCGCCCTCCAGGGCACGTTCAAGCACCGTGGCATCACGCGCGTCGCCGCCGAGCCAGCGCACGCCTTCCTGGATCATCCCCGGATCGCTGCGCGAGATGATGACCACCTCATGACCGCGCAACCGCGCCTCGCGCGCAGTTGCTAAGCCCGTGCCCTTGCTGCCGCCAATGATGGCAATACGCATGGAGTTCTGACCAGCCGAATCCCACCGCACTATCGCGCAAAGCAAGCTGGGCTCAAAGCGGCGCGTCGTAATGCTGGACTGTCGGGAACGGTTCGTAGAAATGGTGCAGTAGCTCGCGCCATTGCTGATAATGGGCCGACTGGCGGAAGCCCACCGTGTGGGCCTCCACCGAGCCCCACCAGACAAGCAGCAGATATCGGTCTTTACTCTCGACGCAGGCACGCACCTCCATCCGCTGAAAGCCGGGCGAGGCTTCGATCAGCGGACGTGCCTTGGTTATCGCGGCTTCGAACTCGCGAGACTGGCCGCGCTTGATGTTGAGGATCGCGTGTTCGAGGATCATGCGAGGCCGCCGCGAATTTTGGCCGCGATTGGTTCGAGCGATTCAGCCTTCGCCATCGCGCGTCCATGCAGCTTCATGTCGAGACCTTCCTCGCGCGGCAGAATGTGGAAATGGACGTGCGCAATGCTCTGACCTGCCGCGGTACCGTTCAATTGCACGAGCATGACGCCAGAAGCATTAAGACCCTTCTTTAAGGCTTTGGCGACCTTCTGCGTTGTCTTGATAAGCGCGGCAGCCCCCTCCGGCGACAGGTCGAGAATGCCTTCCGCCGCTTCCTTGGTGATAACCAGCGTGTGGCCTTCGACCGACGGCATGATGTCCATTAGGGCGAGCGTCAGGTCGTCTTCGTAGACTTTCACGCAAGGCAACTCGCCGCGCAGGATTCTGGCGAAGATGTTGTTAGGATCGTAGGACATGAAAAGCTCCAATCACTAGTGCAGCGTAAAGCTGTTTGCCCAGGCCCACCAGAAGATGCGCAGCAGAGCGGTCATCTTTCTTGGTCTTTCCCACGCGAGGAGGTCGACGCGCAAGCAGAGCAAACACTCGGATAGCGGGGCCAGCGGCGCGAACCCGCCGCCAGCCGATTGCTTCCCTGCCTGCCCACAATAGGCAGGCAGGTTATGCTTTTCGGAACGGTCCGTATTCCGCAAGCGACGCGATCTGTTCGGCCACCGCCTCGCGCTCGCGGGCAAGATATTCGCTCACCGCGCGGCGAGCCCGGGATGGACGATGTAGTGGGCGGAATAGGTGGGCACAGGCATATAGCCGCGCAGGAGTTTGTGTTCGCCCTGTGCGCCGGCCTCCACGCGCTTAAGACCGCGGGCGATGGCGAAGTCGATGGCCTGATAATAGCAGGTCTCGAAATGCAGAAAGGGGACGTATTCGAGCGAGCCCCAATTGCGGCCGAAAACCACGCCGCCTCCAAAGAAGTTCAACGCGCCCGCGATGTAGCGGCGGCCGTGGCGCGCCAGAATGAGCAGCACCTGCTCGCCCATCGTCTGGCCGATCTGGCTGAAGAATTCGCGCGTGAGATAAGGGCGGCCCCATTTGCGTCCGCCTGTGTCCATGTAGAAGGCGAAGAATTGGTCCCAATGCGGTCTCGGTGATGTCGGCGCCTGTGAGCCAGTCGAATTCGATACCAGCCTCGCGAACGGAGGCACGTTCTTTGCGGAGATTCTTGCGTTTGGCGGAGGACAATTCGCCGAGGAAATCGTCGAAGCTCGCGTAACCGCGATTTTCCCAATGGAATTGCTGGTCGGTGCGTTGCAGATAGCCGAAGGCCCCCGCGTCTTTCCATTCTTCTTCGGTGAGAAAGGTGATGTGCACGGAGGAGGCGTGCAATTCTTCCGCTGCGGTGGCGGTGGCACTCAGCAAGGCCTCACGGATCTGGGTTGGGTTTGCGCCGGCCGCGATGAGAAAGCGCTTGCCTGTGACCGGCGTAAAAGGAACGCTTGCCTGCAGTTTCGGATAATAGTCGCCCGCCGGCACGCTCGAACGCGTCGGCCCAGCCCTGGTCGAAGACATATTCGCCCTGGCTGTGGTTTTTCAGTAGAGCGGGAGCAGGCCCTCGATCTTGCCGCCGCGTTCGATGGCGAGATGGCAAGGCCGCCAGCCATTATAGGCGCGTGGCGGAGCCGGACTCTTCGCAGGCCGCGAAGAATTCGTAGCGCGTGAACGGGTGCGGATCGGGCGACGCATCCGGGTTGGCGCAGGCAGTCCAGGCCGCCGCGCCGATGGTGGCGACGGGTCCGTACAGCCTTGCCGTAAAATCGGGTTCGCTCACGCGATCTCGAAAATCGCTTCGACTTCGCAAGCGACATTGCGCGGTAGCGAGCCCGCGCCGACCGCTGCGCGCGCATGTTTGCCCGCGTCGCCGAAAACCTCGACGAAAAGATCAGACGCGCCGTTGGCAACTTCGGGATGTTGCGCAAAGCCTGGCACGGCATTGACGAATACCGTCACTTTCACGCAGCGTCTGACGCGGTCGAGATCGCCGCCGCACGCGGCCTGGGCTTGCGCGATCACGTTGATCGCGCAGAGCCGCGCGGCCGCCTTGCCGTCTTCGAGCGAGATGTCCTTGCCGACGGTACCGACATACTTCAAGCCGTCTGGCGCGAGCGTCACCTGTCCGGAGATGATAAACGAGGTTCCCGCTGACCACATAGGGCACATAGCTTGCAACCGGCGTGGGCGGCGAGGGTAACGTGATATCGAGTTCCTTGAGGCGCGCGTCGATCTTTCCGGCCATGAAGTTCTCCGTTGCAGACATGAAGTCTAAACGTCCGCGCACGCCCATGCGAGCCCTTCTTCGCCACAGCTTCGGGGGCCTTGTCAGTTTCCCCCGGACCGTCGAAACTTCAACGAAGGTGGAAGGGTTTTGGTGCAACATCCAAACGGCTATAGAAGAGCATGAACAAACGACTGGATGCTGACGATCCATGTCCCGCGCGCGACGGCTTTGCGATGCCGGCCGAATGGGCACAGCACACGCGCACCTGGATGTGCTGGCCGTGCCGCACCGAAGTTTGGGGCGGGCCGGAAGGATTGCTGCGCGCCAAACAGGCCGTGGCGCGCGTGGCGCGCGCGATCTCGATCGTTCGAGCCGGTGGTGATGGCGGTGCGCGCGCAGGATGTTGCCGAAGCCCAAGCTTGCCTGTGCGGGGCAAGATTGAGACGTTCGAGGCTGCGCTGGACGATTCCTGGGCGCGCGATATTGGGCCGACATTTCTGGCCGATGCCGAAGGGCGCAAGGCCGCAGTGCAATGGCAGTTCAACGCATGGGGCAACAAATATCATCCGTATGCCGATGACGCGGGCTTCGCCGCCCGCGCAGCACACGCCGTCGATACGTTCGACTCTATTTTGCGCCGCTGGTGTGCGAGGGCGGCGCAATCCACAGCGACGGCGAGGGCACGTTGCTGACGACCGAACAGTGCCTGCTCAACCAGAATCGCAATCCGCATCTGACGCCGCCAGCAGATCGAGGAGAGGCTGGCGCTGTTCACCGGCGCGCGCCGCATCATCTGGCTGGGCGACGGGTTTTCGGACGAAGAGACCGACGGCCATGTCGACAACATCGCCTGTTTCGCGGGCGCCGGGCCGCGTGATCGTGGGCGTGCCGTCGTCGCGCTCGCATCCAGATTACGAGCCGGTGATGGATGCGCTATCCGCCGCTGAACAATGCGCGCGATGCGCAAGGGCGCAAGCTTGAGGTCGTCGAGATCGAGCAGCCGCGCAAATCGAACGACGTAATTGGCAAGGACGGCTGTTGCAGGCGAGCTATGTCAATTTCTATCTGCCGAATGGCGGGATCGTGATGCCGTCCTTCGATGATCCCAACGACGAACGCGCGCGCGGTGTGATCGCGGATTGTTTTCCCGGGCGCGATATTCTGCAGGTTGACGCGCTCGATATCGTGCAAGGCGGTGGCGGCATTCACTGCATCACACAACAGGAGCCGGCATGAGAAAGGTCGCCTTTGCCGCCACGCAATTTGCCTGTTCATGGGATGCGCCCCGCCAATATCGCCAGGGCGAAGGAACTGGTGCGCAAGGCAGTGGAGCAGGGCGCCAATGTGGTGCTGCTGCAGGAATTGTTCGAGACGCCCTATTTCTGTCAGGACCAGCTTGCGGATCATTTCGCGCTTGCCAGACCGTTTGCAGGTCATCCGCTGATCGCGGAAATGGCAGCGCTGGCGAAATCGCTGAACGTCGTGCTGCCCATAAGCTTTTTTGAGAAAGCCGGCCACGCGCATTTCAATTCGCTGGCGATGATCGACGCCGACGGCCGGGTGCTCGGGCTCTATCGCAAGTCCCACATTCCTGATGGGCCGGGTTATCAGGAGAAATTCTACTTCACGCCAGGCGATACCGGCTTTAAAGTCTGGAACACAAAGTTTGGCATCATAGGCTGCGGCATTTGCTGGGATCAATGGTTTCCGGAAACCGCACGCATCATGGCGCTGATGGGGGCGGAGGCGCTGCTTTATCCCACCGCCATCGGCACAGAACCGCTGCCCGCGCCGCCGGTCGATAGCCGCGATCATTGGCGGCGTGTGATGCAGGGTCACGCAGGCGCGAATTATGTGCCGCTGATTGCGTCAAACCGCATCGGCACGGAAAAGGGGCTGAATGGCGAGGTGACGTTCTACGGATCATCGTTCATCGCTGGCCCCACGGGCGAGATCGTTTCGGAATTGGGGCGCACGCAAGAAGGCGCGATTGTGGCGTCGTTCGACCTCGACGAGATTGCAAAGATGCGTGCGTCATGGGGATTGTTCCGAGACCGGCGGCCCGAGCTTTACGACACGCTGAAGGCCCATCACGGGTGATCAGCGCAGGCTTCTGCCTTTGCCGACGGCTTCGCCACCAAACTTCGCCCGCACCTTGTCCATCGCGTGTTCGGCTTTGGCGCGTTTGTCGGCAACGGCGTCCACCAGATCGGGCGGGTCGCATTCGCCTGTGCCAGCAAGTTGGCTGATGCCGACACCCAGCAGGCGATAGGAAGTGCCGTCGCATTCTCGTTTCAGCGCCTCGCGAGCGACACGAAAGATGCGGTCGGCCAGTTGCGTTGGCGCATCAAGCGAGACGCTGCGGGTCTTGATACGGAAGGATTTGGTTTTCAGCTTGAGGACCACCGTGCGTCCGCCCAGTTCGGCAGCCTTGGCGCGGCGAGAGACGCGTTCGGATTGTTCCCACAGGATACGTTCGAGGTCTTCGAATTTGATGATGTCGCCATCGAAGGTGGTTTCCGACGAGACGCTTTTGGTTTCGCCCTCGGGATCGACAGCGCGGCCATCCTGGGCGTTGGCGAGGCGGTAAAGCCACAGCCCGGTGTTGCCGTAGCGTTGGGCGAGCGCGCGTTGGTCGGCGTCTTGCAATTGAGAGATGCGCGTGATGCCGTCTTTGGCGAGGCGGGCCTGCAACGCTGCGCCCGCGCCGCGGATGAATGATACAGGCTTTTCGCGCAAGAAGGTCTTTGCTTCGGCGCTGCCGATCACAGCGAAGCCGCGCGGTTTGTCCAGATCGGAGGCGAGCTTGGCGAGGAATTTGTTGCAACTTAAGCCCACCGAGGCCGTGATGCCGATTTCGGTCTCGATGCGTTTGGTGAGTAGCGCCAGCGTTTTCGCCGGTGTGCGGCCGTGCAGGCGTTCGGTACCGGAGAGATCGAGATAGGCTTCGTCCAGCGACAGCGGTTCGACCATCGGCGTGAGATCGATCATCATCGCGCGGATGGCTTTGGAGGCTTGCGAATATTTCGCGAAATTAGGGCGGATGACGATGGCATCTGGGCAAAGCTCCAACGCCCTGTACATCGGCATGGCGGAGCGCGCGCCAAAAATGCGCGCGACATAGCACGCAGTTGAAACCACGCCGCGCCGCGAACCGCCGCCGACAAGCACGGGCTTGTCGCGCAACTCCGGATTGTCGCGCTTTTCGATCGCCGCATAGAACGCGTCGCAATCCAGGTGCGCGATCGACAACTTGTCTAGTTCATCATGCACCAGAATGCGTCGGCTACCGCATGCGTTACATCGCGCAGCGTTCGCGCGCGCGTCAGCAAGACAGTCACGGCAGAAAGCAGTCACTTCGGCAGCCCTTGGGCCACCTCGTCCTTATGCCATAGCCAGGCTGCGCCGCGCACCCCGCTGGAATCGCCATGGACATTTTTCAGGATGCGTGAGGGGCCTTGCGGGGTAAAGGCGTATTGTTCCACGCGCGGCGGAAGTTCAGTGTAGAGCGCGTCGATATTGGAAAGTCCGCCACCCAGCACGATGGCATCGGGATCCAGGGTATTTACAAGGGTTGCGATGGCGCGGGCGAAGCGGTCGTAGAAGCGTTCCAGTGTTTCTTTGGCGACGGCTTCATTTGAGGCCGCGATCTCGGCAGCGCTCAAATCACGGCCGGACAGGCGTTTGAAATCTGCAGCGAGCGCGGGGCCGCTGCACCAAGCTTCGATGCAACCATGCTTGCCGCAATAGCATCCGGGCGCTTTGAGGACTTCGTCGTCGCGTGGCGCGGGCAGGGGATTGTGGCCCCATTCTCCCGCGATGGCGTGAGGTCCGTTGAGCGCGCGTCCGCCGACACAGATACCACCGCCCACGCCCGTCCCGGCAATGATACCGAAGACAACGTCGTATCCCTTTCCCGCGCCGTCGGTCGCTTCGGAAAGTGCGAAACAATTGGCGTCATTGGCGACACGGACCGTACGGTTGAGGGCCATGCTCAAATCCCTGTCGAGTGGATGGCCGATCAATCGCGTGGAATTGGCATTCTTGACGAGGCCGGTTTTCGGACTGATGGCGCCGGGAATAGCGACGCCAACGCTTCCTTTTTGACCAAGATTTGCTTCGATTGCGGTGACGAGATCGCGGACGACGCGGATAGTTTCGTCATAGCCGCTATGGGGTGTGGGCACGCGATGGCGCAGCGATTTATGGCCGATATCATCGAGCGCCATGATCTCGATCTTGGTGCCACCGAGGTCGATGCCGATGCGCATGGTCAGGCTCCGGGCAATCTGGCGCGGATGAAGCTTTCGATCTCGCGCCAGCTTTCGGCGCAAAGATGGGCGTGTTCGCTGGCGCGAAGCAATGGCTTCAGGCGTTCGTCGCCGATGAAGTGAATGCGCATGACCTCAGGGGCCTCCGCCGCCACGGAGGCCAGATGAGGTGGAATGTCGTCGATGAAAAAGGCGGGTTTACCGCCGCGCGCGGCGAGAGTTTTCACCGCAGGGCCTTTGGGACCGGCGTTGACAATGAGGGGGAACGGAAACCCGGCCGCAGACAGGTTGCGCAGCCGCGGTTGTGCTTGCTCGGGCGTGACATTGGAGAGGACCACCACGTCCATATCCGCCGAAAGGCTTTGCAAGGCGGTTTGCGCGCCTTCGACAGCGGCAAGCGAATCGAGATCGCATCGAAACGATTCGAGCAGCGCGGTGACTTCGTGATTTTCGACCACCGAATCGCTGTCGCGCGCTTTCACGTTTCCGTGGAGGCGATAGCTGACGAGGTCGAGGTAAAGACCCTGCGACTCGAGAAAATTCATGAAACCGTCCACGAACAGGAATAGCACTTCATCGGCGTCGATGATGAGGAGTGGACGGCCAGTGAGCGGGACCAGGGCGGGTTCCGCGATGGTAAGCGCCGGGGTCATAGGTTCGACAAGACGTGCAGGGCGGCGTGAACATCGCGAGATCTGATTGAAGCGGTTTCGCAGAATTCGATCAGAAGCCCCTCATTTTTCAACAAAAAGTCCAGTAGGCCGGCCAGGACCACGGGTTCCTCGGCGCGCGCGCGCAGTTCATCGGCGTTAACACCAGTGATGGTCATGAATAAGCCCAGGCTGTCTGGGGAATTCGCGAGGAACTCCAGCGCTTTGAGGGCGATCGCCTCGGCTGACGCAGGTGTCATTTGGAAGGCCATCGTCAAGGGAGCGTTAAGACATACGGCTTAATACTAGCAAAGAGACAGGCATCCGGGGCCATCACACCCGGACTTTGGAAAGGCCCGGAGTTTATGGACGCCAAGATGAAGACCGTTTTGATCGTGGAGGATAACGAGCTGAATATGAAGCTCTTCCATGACCTGCTGGACGCCCATGGCTACAACATCCTGCAGACCAAGGATGGGATGGAGGCGCTCGACATCGCGCGCGAGCATCATCCCGATCTGATCTTGATGGACATCCAGTTGCCGGAGGTCTCCGGTCTGGAAGTGACCAAGTGGCTCAAGGAAGACGATTCGCTCAAATCCATCCCGGTGGTGGCGGTCACAGCGTTCGCCATGAAGGGTGATGAGGAAGTCATTCGCCAGGGCGGCTGCGAGGCCTACATCTCCAAACCTATTTCGGTGACAAGCTTCCTCGAAACCGTGCGCCGTTTCGTAGGCTAGTCCCATGACCGCCCGGGTTCTGGTCGTCGACGATATCCTCTCGAACGTGAAGCTTCTGGAGGCAAAGCTCACTGCTGAGTATTTCGAAGTCGTCACTGGCTTCAACGGCATGGAAGCCATCGCCAAGACAGAGGAATACTCCCCCGACATCATTCTGCTCGATGTGATGATGCCCGGCATGGACGGGTTTGAAGCCTGTCGCCGGATCAAATCCAATCCCAAGACGGCGCATGTGCCGGTAATTATGGTCACCGCGCTCGATCAGCCGAGCGACCGGGTGGCAGGGCTTGAGGCGGGTGCCGACGACTTCCTCACCAAGCCTGTCGATGACGCCGCGTTGTTCGCGCGTGTGCGCAGCCTGGTGCGCTTGAAGATGATGACCGACGAGCTTCGGATGCGCGAAACCACCGGTCAAAGCATGGGGTTGCTCGATCCGGCGGAAACCCTTGTTGAGAACGTGCCTCCGGGACGCATTTTGGTGATCGAGGATCGCCCGGAATCCGTTGCGTGGTTCAAAACCGCGCTCACGCCCGCCAACGAACTGGCGGCGGTCGATACGTTCGAGGAAGCGCTCGTACGCGTGAAGGGTGGTGATTACGACTTGATCGTGGTCAGCCTTGGGATGCGCGGCTTCGACGGATTGCGGCTTTGCTCACAGCTTCGTTCGCTGCCGGAAGGTCGCAATGTTCCCATCCTGGTTCTGGTCAGCGAAGGCGAACGGCGCAAGCTGACGCAGGCGCTCGAAATGGGCGTCAACGATTATCTGACGCGGCCCGTCGACAAGAACGAACTGATCGCGCGGGTGCGCACGCAGTTGCGCAAGAAACGCTATGCCGACCGACTGCGCCACAATGTGCAACTCAGCCTCGAAATGGCGATCACCGATCAGCTCACGGGGCTGCACAACCGCCGCTACATGGAACGCCATCTGGCGAACCTGATTTCCAGCGCGGCCCGGACGGGCAAGCCGCTCGCGTTCCTCATCATGGACATCGATTACTTCAAGTTGGTCAACGATACGCACGGCCACGACATAGGCGACGAAGTGCTGCGCGATTTCTCGGCGCGGATCGGGGCCAATGTGCGTGGCATCGATCTGGCCTGCCGTTACGGTGGCGAGGAATTCGTCGTGGTGATGCCCGATACCGACATTTCGTTCGCCTACATGGTGGCCGAGCGATTGCGCCGCAGCGTGGAGTCCGCGCCTTTCCTGATCAGCCGAGATCCCAAGAAGCTCAACGTCACGATCAGTATCGGTATCGCGGCCTCGGAAGGTGACGCGGACACGGCCGAAGCCCTGCTGCACCGCGCCGATCAGGCGCTCTATCGCGCCAAGCGCGACGGGCGCAACCGCGTGGTTGCCGACGCGGCTTAACCGGCGACGGCTGCGTCTTCCAGTTTTTCGTGAACTTTGTCGATCACTTTGACGAGCGCCTCGGCATCCTGCGCGCCTGACAGCATGAATTTGTTCGCAAAAATGAAGGTCGGCACGCCGGAGATACCCATCTTGTGGGCGAGCGCGTCGTCGCGCTCGATCAATTCGCGGTCATCGTCGCTGGCCAACAATTGTTCGACCAGTTCGGAATCCATATCCGCTTCGACGGCGATTTCGGTGAGCACGTTGGCATCACCGATGTCGCGGCCCTGTTCGAAATAAGCATGGAACAGGCGTTCCACCACGTCGTCCTGCACGCCGACGCTGGCGGCCCAGCGGATGAGGCGGTGGGAATCCGTCGTGTTGGGACGTTTCTCGATGCTGTCGAAGGCAAAATTGATGCCTTCCTCGGCGCCTGCCTGGCGCAGGGCGTCGCCCATCGCCTTTGATTGCGGGAAGTCGCCGAACTTGGCTTTCATATAGGCGCGCCGGGAGACGCCTTCGGCAGGTACAGCCGGATCAAGGCGGAAGGGGCGCCAGTGGAGTTCAAACGCCGTGTCGGGGCGTTGCGCCAGCGCCTTTTCGAGCCGGCGCTTGCCGATGAAGCACCACGGACAAACCGTGTCGGAGACGATGTCGATTTGCATGGCCCAACACTAGACCCGCCGATGCGCCCGCGAAAGCCGTTGCGTCGGCTTCGGGATCGTGTTTCCAGAGAGAACCGATATGAAGGGTCTTTGATGGCGCACGATCTCAAGGGGAAAACCGCCTTTATCACGGGAGCGACAAGCGGACTTGGGCTGCGGTTTGGGCGCATTCTAGCGCAAGCAGGCGCGAGCGTTGCCATCGCGGGGCGGCGAACGGAGCGGTTGCAAGCCCTGAAACGCGAAATCGAGGGATTGGGCGGGCAGTGCGCGGCAATCACGCTGGATGTGACCGACACCAAGCGGATTGCCGACGCGCTCGACGAGGCGCAGGACGCGCTCGGCCCCATCGACATTCTCGTGAACAATGCGGGGATCAACAGTTTCGGCCCCGTGATCGACCTTGCGGACGAGGGGTTCGACGCGGTGATGAACACCAATCTGCGTGGATCGTTTGTTCTGGCGCGTGAGGCCGGCAGACGCATGATCGCGCGCGGCAAGGGCGGTCGGATTATCAATATCGCGTCCATTGGGACGTTCCGGGTTTTGCCGGGGCTGACGGCTTATTGCATCTCCAAGGCGGCGATCGGGATGATGACGCAATGCCTGGCCCGCGAATGGGCGCGCCATCAGATCAACGTCAATGCAATCTGTCCTGGTTACATCGAGACCGAACTGAACAGCGAATGGTTCGGTTCGGAAAAAGGGCAAGCGCAGGTTAGGGCGTTTCCGCGTCGCAGGCTGGCGCAAGAGCAAGACCTAGATGGGATACTGCTGTTATTGGCGTCGGACGAGTTGCGCGCGATCACCGGATCGCTGTTCACCGTCGATGACGGACAATCACTCTAAAGAATTATTCCGCGTCTTCTTCTACCGGGCTCACCGCGTCGTCCGTGTCTGCGTCAACGCGGACTTCGCTCACGCGAGCGGGTGGGATGGGGGTAGTGGTTTTGGCTTCGATCGGAACCAGCGCCTGGATCACTGCGGCGTCCGGCGGCGGCATGGCGACGAATTCAAACGCCATGATGTGCGCGTTCTTGGAATCCTTCTGGCGCAGATGCGGGTTGGTCCAGCCGCCACTGCTGGCCGCGCCGCGCGCAGTAACGACGAGCTTGCCACCATCGGTGGAGGTGGTGACCGTGTCCACCTTGAAGATGGGTTCAGGTACGGCCTTGCGTGGCGCGGCAAAAGCGGATGAAGCGGCGAAAATCGCCGCCAAACCGAGTGCGAGACTGCGTCTGTTTACCTGCATGGGTCTGCCAGCTAAGAGAGGAAATACGGCGCAATTGAGATAGGGAGAAGGACCATGGGTCCGTTGGAAGGCATTCGGGTCGTGGAGTTTCAAGGTATCGGTCCGGGCCCGTTCACGGCAATGCTACTTTCTGACATGGGCGCCGATGTTGTGCGCATCGACCGCAAGGGTGGGCGCACGCCGAACAGGACCGAGGTCACCTATCGTGGACGCAAGGCAGTGGCGTTCGATCTTAAGAAACCCGAAGCGGTGGAAGCCGCCCTCAAGCTGATCGACAAGGCCGATGGGCTGATCGAAGGCTTTCGCCCTGGCGTGATGGAGCGGCTGGGTCTTGGACCGGATGTCTGTCTTGCGCGTAATCCGAAGCTCGTCTTTGGTCGCATGACGGGATGGGGACAGACAGGTCCGCTTGCATCGGCGGCCGGCCACGACATCAACTACATCGCGCTCACCGGCGCGCTGCACGGTATCGGTAACGCTGGGCGCAAGCCCGTGCCGCCGCTCAACCTTGTAGGCGATTTTGGCGGTGGCGCACTTTATCTCGCATTCGGCATCGTGTGCGGATTGGTCGAAGCCAAACGTTCGGGCAAGGGGCAGGTGGTGGATGCGGCGATGACCGACGGGGCGGCTTCGCTGATGTCGATGTTCTACGGCATGAACGCCATGGGATTCTGGGCCGATGAGCGGGGGGTGAACCTGCTGGATTCGGGGGCGCATTTTTACGACACCTATGAAACGAAAGACGGCAAATACATCGCCATTGGCGCCATCGAGCCGCAATTCTATCGCGAGCTGCTACAGAAGACAGGCATCACGGACAGCGCGTTTGAAATGCAGATGAATCCGAAAAGCTGGCCCGCGTTGAAGGACAAGCTCGCAGCAGTCATCAAGACCAAGACCCGCGACGAGTGGGATGCGATCATGCTGGGCAGCGATGTCTGCTACGCGCCTGTGCTGTCGCTTAAGGAAGCGCCCAAACACCCCCACAATCTCGCGCGCGAAACCTTCGTCGAAGTGGACGGAGTGGTACAGCCTGCACCTGCGCCGCGCTTCTCGCGCACGCCGCCAAAAGTGCAAGGCGGCGTCGAAGGCGCAAACAATGATGCGACGCTCTCCGATTGGGGTTTCAGTCGCTCCGAGATCGAAAAGCTTGTTTCGGCTGGCGCAATCTGAGCTCTGGCCATGCGATTTCTTCCGGGCACCCAGTCGCGGCGGCGTATCTATCTGATGCGTCATGGCCATGTGGACTATCTGAACCGAAAGACGGTCGAGAGCGGCGCCCTGCACGAGGTCGTGTTGACTGCGCGCGGGCGGATGCAGGCCGAGGCAGCAGGGCGTGCGTTCGCGCATGTGCAATTCGACCGCGCGCTATGTTCGGGCTATCCGCGAACGCGCGAAACGGCCGCATGTGTGCTTGCCTTCGTGAAGGACGCACCGGAACTAGAGATCGAGCCCGGCCTGGTCGAGATTCACGGCGGCAGGCTTCCGCCAGTGCACAGCCGCGAGGAACTCATTTGCGCGATGAATGCTTATTTCGAGCGCGCCCATGAGCCCGGCGCGACCAATCATGAAGGCGGCGAGCTGTTTGTCGCGGCGCAGGCCCGCGCCGTGGGTGCCATCGAGCGGTTGTTGGAACAACCCAACTGGCACACCGCGCTGGTGGTCGCTCATGAGGGCATCAATCGATTGGTCTTGAGCTGGGCCTGTGGCGCGGGCCTGGCCGCGATGAGCTCGTTCGAACAGGACACAGGCTGTATCAACGTGATCGACTTCGATCTCGGCGGGCAGGGTGGTGTGCGGCGCGCACTTATCAAGGCGGTGAATTTGACGCCGTACAATTGGCTCAAGCACGGCATGAACATGACGAGCCTCGAAGCGATCTTCGAACGTGACGTCAATGACAAGCCGCCGGATTAAATATCCAGTTCGCACCAGATCGGTACGTGATCGCTAGGCTTGTCGCCGCCGCGGACGTGTTTGTCAATTTCACATTGTTTCAGCCGGTCGGCGGTTTGCGGTGACAGCAATATGTGGTCGATGCGGATGCCGTGGTCCTTTTGCCAGGCACCGGCCTGATAATCCCAGAACGTGTATTGGTGCGTCTGTGCGTGACATGCGCGGAAGGCGTCGGTGTAGCCGAGGTTTTCGATGCGCCTGAGTGCGGCGCGGGATTCCGGCTGGAATAACGCGTCGCTGAGCCAGGCTTTGGGATCATAGACATCATCGGGGGTGGGGATGACGTTGTAATCGCCCATCAGCGCCACGGGCTCTTCCAGCGCAAGCAATTCCTTTGCGTGGATTTTCAGCCGTTCGAGCCAATCAAGTTTGTATCTGAACTTATCGGTGCCCATGGGATTGCCGTTGGGGGCGTAGATCGAGGCCACACGTAAGATGCCGTTCTTGCCTTTGACGACGGCCTCGAGATAGCGGGCGTGATCATCGCCGTGGCCGCCAGGAAGACGTGGGGTCACATCCTCCAGCGGACTTTTGGACAGGATGGCGACGCCGTTATAGGTCTTTTGTCCGTGTACGGCACAATTGTAGCCAAGCTCTTCGAATGCCTCACGCGGGAAGGCATCGTCGACGCATTTGATTTCCTGCAGCACGACGACGTCGGGATTGGCCTGTTTCAGCCAGGACCGTGCGGGTTCGATCCGCGCCTTGATCGAATTGACGTTCCAGGTGGCAATTTTCATTGGTGACCAGGTGGGGGCGTTCTCACCCGCATCTTAGAGAGTTCTTGTTGTCGCTGCGAAGGGGGGCCGACGTCACGGCGGTTTGCCCCTCAGAAGATCGCCGATTTCGTGATTGCCGGTGAGGTCGATGCAAGGGGTACCGAGATTGGCGGTGGGATTGCCCACGGGGCAGGGGCCTTCGATGGGCTTGATGCCTTTCTTGCGCTCCAGGAATTGCTCGGCCCAGATGGAGGGCGCCAGCGGGCCGAGGATCAGCGTGCGTTCTTCCTTGCCGGCCTGCTGTGTGCGTGGGCTGGCGCATTTGGCGCGCTCGTCGGGCGTCAGCAGTTCTGGATGGGAGATGCAGTCGATCGAAAGCTTAACGCCTTGGTGCGTCTTGGCGTCTGGCTGAATGCGCAAATACCAGTCGGTCGGCATGTAAAAGCCTCTGGTGATCGCGTGGCGCGTTTGGGGTTTGCGCTTGTTTTTGCCGGGCTTGTTTTTAGCAGGATTGGGCTGTTCGGGTTGCGCGGAGGGAATTTGCAACAGGGTGAGGATGATTTCGCGCGGTCTTTTGATGCCTTGCGGCAGCTTGGTCGCGATCAACAGCCCCATTACGATCACGGCGTGCAAAAGTGCCACGACGAGAATCGAGGGAAGTCTGCGCGCGAAGGGAGTTCGTGCTGTTCGTGTCCTTTGGGGACCAAAGGTCACGTGTCCACTCCGCTACGCGCGCGCAAAGTTTAGTACCCACGTCCGTGACGGTGCAGCATGAAAGAAATTACACCGAAAACGAAGTTCCACAGCCGCAGGAGGAACTGGCGTTGGGATTGTGGATCTTGAAGGCGGCGCCGATCAGGTCGTCGACGAAGTCGAGTTCGGCGCCTTTGAGGAAATCGAGCGACATCGGGTCGACCAGCACGACGGCCCCGTCACGTTCGACCACAAGGTCGTCGTCCATGCGGGCGTCGTCGAGGGTGAAATTGTACTGGAAACCCGAGCAACCGCCGCCGGTCACCGCCAGGCGCAGCATCACGGGCTCCGCCTCAGCCTTGAGGATCTCGGCGATCCGTTTGGCTGCGCGCGCTGACACCGTCATCGGGCTTGCTGTTTCGACACTCATAGGTCCTATGTAGTGGTTCCGATGCCAAGCGCAAAGGCCATGGACCAGCAGCCCGGCCACCTTCTGCCGCCCCTTTTCGAGCCGCCTGCAGCCAAGGCGGTGTTCGCCACGCGGCCTGCGAAAAGCCGGGGGCGCCTGCACCCGGAGCACGAGAGCCCCACCCGGACCTGTTACAGCCGCGACCGGGACCGGATTATCCATTCGGCCGCGTTTCGTAGGCTCAAGCACAAAACCCAGGTTTTCGTGGAACACGAAGGCGATTATCACCGCACGCGGCTGACGCATTCGCTGGAGGTGGCACAACTGGCACGCTCGGTGGCGCGCGTTCTGGCGGTGGACGAGGATTTGGCGGAGACGCTGGGGTTGGCGCACGATCTGGGCCATACCCCGTTTGGCCATGCGGGGGAGGCGGCGCTGAACAAAGTGACGTTGCCGTATGGTGGTTTCGATCACAACGCGCACGCGCTTCGTTTGGTCACAAAGCTCGAACATCGCTATGCGGATTTCGACGGATTGAATTTGACATGGGAGACCCTTGAAGGGCTCGTTAAGCACAATGGGCCGCTGACGGGCAAAACGCTACCGGCACCGATTGCAAGTTTCGATGCGCGCATGAAACTCGATTTGCATTCATGGCCCGGGCTGGAAGCGCAGATTGCAGCACTTGCGGACGATATTGCTTATGTCAATCACGACATTGACGATGGATTGCGCGCGAAGCTTTTCAACGTCGAGGATTTACGCGAGGCGCCGTTGGTTGGCGAATATGTGCGCGAGGTTTCGGCGCGCTATGGCGAACTGGAACTTGGGCGGTTCATCGGCGAGCTTGTCCGCAAGTTGATGGGAAAGCTCGTCGGCGATCTGATTGTTGAGACCAGGGCCCGCCTTCATCGCGCCGATCCCCAATCGGCTGCCGAGGTGCGGGCCCATCCGGCGGCCTTGGCGAGCTTTTCTGATTCGATGGCGCGGGATATCGGGGCACTCAAATCCTTCTTGTTCGCACGCATGTATCGTCATCCGCGCGTCATGGCGCCGGTGGAAAAGGCGCAGGCCGTGGTAGAGGAGCTGTTCGCCGCGTTGAGTGAGGACCCGTCCCTGCTGCCGCCGGATTGGGCGGCGCAATGCGGCACGTCGGGGGATTCGTCAACGGCTGGCGTTGTGCGCGACTACATCGCTGGGATGACCGACCGCTATGCCCTTGAGGAATACGGCCGTATCTTCCATAGGGATATTGAACTGTGACAGGAAAGCAGCCGGGATGGTAAGGTTGCAGCCGCTGTCTGGATTCTGTGGAGTTGGTATCAATGGCCAGAATCGAACCGGGTCTCTACGAACCCGCCGATGACGTGCGCGTCTTCGATGGCGCCGAAGACGATATGGACGATGAGGGATCGCGCCTCCCGCTTCTGATCGTGATCGCTTTGCTTGTCCTTGCAGCCTTCGCGGGCGTGGTGTGGCTGGCTTATACGCAAGGCGTGCAGCGCGGACGCCAGGACGTGCCGCGCGTGATTGCCGCTGAAAACGGGCCGGTAAAGACCGTGCCGGGAGAGCCCGGCGGGGTTGCAAACCCCTATCGCGGACTGAAGATTTACAACAACAAGGCCTCGGCGGACACACAGGGGCCGCTGCCCTCCATCATCACCCAGCCGGGCGAGCCGCTATTCTCGGCCTTCGGTCCCAAACATCCGGCGTCAGCGCCTGCCCAGGCGCCGAAGCCTGCACCTGTCGCACCGCCGCCTGCCCAACAGATGGCTGCCCAAAGCCTGCCTCCGGCGCCGGTCGTAAAGTCCATACCTGCGCCCACTCCGGCCCCAGCAAAGCCGCCGATCCGCGTGGCGGCCCAGGAACCCACACATCAGGCAGCACCGCCTCCGCCACCCAAGCCTGCTCCGATCGTGATGAAGCCCGCACCCATCGTGGCCAAAGCCGTCGCCCCGCCTGTGGTCAAATCGACGCCTGCACCCGTCAAAGCGCCGCCCCCGCCCGCGTCGGCAGTGACCTCGACGATCTCCGGGGGCTATGTGGCGCAGATCGGTGCGTTCAAATCGCAGGCCGAGGCCGAGACCGGTTGGGCCGCGTTCAAGCGGGCCCATGCGGGCGTCGTCGGTGGCTTAAGCCCGAGCATCGTCTCCGTTGATTTGGGCGAGAAAGGCACTTGGTACCGCGTACGCACGGGCGCCTTCACCGACAAGGCGTCGGCGTCCGATTTTTGCGCCAAACTCAAGGCCGAAGGGGCAAGCTGCTTGCCCGCAAAAGGGTAAGCGTCACCGCAATGCGCACGCGCGCCATCTATGGCTGCGCCGGACTGACGCTGAGTGCGGAGGAACGCGCGTTCTTCCGCGCGGCGCAGCCCTGGGGCTTCATCGTCTTTGCGCGCAACATTGCCGATCGCGCGCAATTGCGTGCGCTGTGCGAAGCGTTGCGCGAAACGGTTGGCGATGGGAGAGCGCCTATCCTGGTCGATCAGGAAGGCGGGCGCGTGGCGCGGCTGAAACCGCCGGAATGGAAAATCCATTCACCGGCGCGCGCATTCGGCGAGATTTACGCCAACGACGCGGAGGCGGCGCGAGAGGCGACCTATTTGAATGCGCGGTTGATTGCGCATGATCTGAATGAGGTCGGCATCAACGTCGACTGTCTACCGGTGCTCGACGTGCCCGCCGAAGGCGCCAGCGATGTGATCGGCGACCGTGCGTTTGCGTTCGAGCCTTCCGTTATCATCGATCTGGGGCGGGCGCAGATCGAAGGGCTCATGGATGGCGGCGTGCTGCCGGTGATGAAGCATATTCCGGGGCATGGACGGGCGCTGGCCGATACCCATTTTGTGCTTCCGCATGTGACGGCGACCGCGGACGAACTTAGCGCCACCGATTTTGTGACTTTCCGAAGCCTTTCGGATTGCCCACTGGCGATGACGGCGCATGTCGTCTACGACGCCATCGACGACCATCGCCCGGCCACCACCAGTCCCAAAGTGATTCGCGACACGATTCGTGGAGAGATTGGGTTCGATGGGCTGCTGATGTCGGACGATCTTTCGATGGAGGCACTCACAGGTTCGCTTCGAACCCGAGCCAAGGCGGCCCTGTTCGCGGGATGTGATGTTGTGCTCCACTGCAACGGTGGAATCGTAGAGATGCATGACGTGGCCCAAGAAGCCAAACCGCTAGAGGGCGCAAGTTTGAAACGCGCTGAGGCGGCGCTCGCGCATCTCAAACCGCCTGCCAATTTCAATTGGGTGAAGGCCGAGCGGCGGCTTTCCGAACTGATGGCGCTTGTCGCATGAGCGAATTCGACGACGCCTTCGACAGTTTCAAACCGCAAATCGAAGCTGCGCCGAACGAGGCGCTGGTCGTGGCCGTGGACGGATTCGAAGGCCCGCTTGATCTTTTGCTGACGCTTGCGCGCAACCAGAAGGTCGATCTTGCCAAGATTTCGGTGCTCAGGCTCGCCGAGCAATACCTGACTTTCATCGAAATGCTGGGGCCGCGAAAGCTGGAGCTGGCGGCAGATTATCTGGTGATGGCGGCGTGGCTCACTTATCTGAAATCGCGTCTGCTGTTGCCGCAGCCCGCCAACAGCGATGGCGAGCCCACGGCAGACGAAATGGCGGCGCGGTTGCGCTGGCGGTTGCAGCGTCTGGAGGCCATGCGCGAGGCAGCCGCCCGGCTGATGGCGCGTGATCGGCTCGATCGCGAAGTGTTTGGGCGCGGGATGCCGGAGCCCGTCAATGTTATCCGACTGCGCACGCATACCGATACGCTTTACGACCTGCTCACGTCCTATTCGACGCAGCGGGTCCGCAGCCTCGGGGGGCGAGTTATCGGCCCAAACATGCGCCGGTGCTTCTGATCGAAGAGGCACGCGCGCGGCTGGAACGGATGCTGGGCAAGATTCCCGAATGGAGCACGCTGTCAAAGCTGCTGCCCTTCGAATGGTCGGGCGGCGACCGGCGGCGCACGGCGCTTGCGAGCACCTTGCTGGCGTGCCTAGAACTGGTCCGCGACGGCAAGGTCGAGATACGTCAGTTGAAAGCATTTGATGAGGTCTATGTGAAGGACCGTACCACGCCGCGGGCGGAGGCCACGCCATGAACCGGGTAGTTCGTTTGGTTGAGATCGCGCAGGAAATGAAAGAAGAAGACATACGATTCGAGCACCAGAAGCCGGAGCGGGCTGACGAACACTTGCGCATGGTCGAGGCGCTTCTGTTTGCCGCCTGCGAACCGCTGGACGAGAAGGCGCTCGCCTCGCCGTTGCCGGATGGTGTGGACCTGAAAGCGCTGCTTTCGGAGCTTCAGAGGATTTATGAAGGCCGAGGCGTAACCCTCGTCAACGTCGCGGGAAAATGGCAATTCCGCACCGCGCCCGATTTGGCGTTTCTTCTCCGCCGCGAACGGCCGGAGCAGCGCCGCCTGTCGCGCGCGGCCATCGAGACCTTGGCCATCGTTGCCTATCACCAGCCGGTGACCCGGGCTGAGATCGAAGACATCCGCGGCGTGATGCTCTCTAAGGGCACCTTGGACGTGCTGATGGAAGTGGGCTGGATCAAGATTCGTGGGCGCAAGCGAACGCCGGGGCGGCCTGTGACCTATGGCACGACCGATTCGTTCCTCGTCCATTTTGGCCTGGAAAGCGTGAGCCATCTGCCGGGTGTGGACGAGCTAAAGGCGGCAGGCTTCCTGGAGGCGCTGCCACCCTCCGGCCTCGACGTGCCCAGCCCGAGCGACGAGTTGGCCCCAGATGAAGATCCCTATGACGGGGAGGAAGAGGCAGACCTGCTCACGGGCGGACCTGACCCAAGCTGAGACAGTTTCTTTAAAAAATAGCGATTTGGGCCAACGCTGCGTTAAACAAAGCTCACTAACCTGCCTCTCCAACGCGAGGCCGGTGGAACATGCATATCGATCGCTCAGTCCGATACTTGAACGCGCTGGGCAACGCGTCGACCAGCCGCGTGCTCAATCTCATGGCGATTGCCAAGGAGCATAGCGAGGAAGAGGACTATCGTGCCCGCCCGCTGTTTCAGTCGCCGATCATCAACGCGGCGATTATCCTCAAACATCGTGTGCGCGCCGACGAAAGCTATTTGTTTCTCTCGTCGCGTTCCGTCGCGACAAAGGTGATCGTGCCGTTTGACCGACGCGATTTGCGGCTCGGCGGGCGTTCGTTCTTTTTCGAACAGCGCGGCTATCAGGAAGCGATGCAGCAGATCGGCAATTACCGCGATGGCACGATGGACCGCGATCTCGACGTGTTGAAGCTGGTGAATTCGGTGCCGTCGCTTGATCCGTTCCTGCTGCGCGAACATATGCGCAACCATCACTATGAAATCGCCGACTGTTATTTCGCGATCTCGCAGGCCGACAAGGGCCGCATGTACGAATATGTCTCGGACAATATCCGTGCGTTGATCCAGCTTGCGGGGCTGGGCGGCAAGGAATCCTCGACCGCGAAACTGGTATCGGCGCTGCTTTCGACGGAAGTCGATGAGAAGCTGGCGCCGCTGCGCGCCACTTTGATGCTCGATGGCGAAGCGTTTCGCGAAGGTGTGTTCAGCTGGCGCGGATTTCTCTATTACAAATGGTGCATGAAGAATTTCTGGCCGGACCTGCGCGATGTCGTACGCGAGCTAAAGGCCATCAAGCCAGGCGGCGCGTTGAGCGCAGAATATATTACCTACATCAATGCTTCGAGGAACCGCATTATCGAATGTTTGCGCAACACAGGTATTGACGTAACCAGGGCCTTGCGCGTTTACGACGACGCCTATGGCAAGCTCGTGCAGCACGGCCAGCCCGCCGCGTTCCGCGATTTCTTGTTAGGCGCGCCTGCGATGTTTCTTTCCATCGGCGAGAAGATGGGCGCTATCTCGCATATTTCGAGTTTCTGGCGCTATCGCTTTCCGCGCGGCCATTCTGGCCGCGCCGACGCGGAAGAACTGGTGACGATCTTCCAGGATTTCGAATCCGGCTTCGGCCTTCAACCGACGCCTATGGCGGATTGGGCGGCTTAAACTGCCGGCCCGACGATCAACGCCTTGATGTTCTACGCGGCCGCAACGGCATGTCTTCGCGTGGGTTTTCGATGCGTTACGAAATGTGAGAAAAGCCAGCTATTGCCGGCTTCGCAGATCGTAAGGATGCGGACTGTCTGACCATCTAACGTCATTTTGCAAGAGCGTCGACAAGGCTCACCACTACGGCTTCGCCCTTTTTCAAAGCAATCGCGAGCTTTCCATCACGCAGTGCGCCCGCGTCGTTGCCGAACACTTCGGCGCGCCAGCCTTGCAGCGCCGACACGCCACTGTCTTCGAAGGCGGCGAGTTTTTCAATGTCGTCGGCGTTGGCGATCAGACGTGGGGCGACCCGGGCTTCTTCGGCACGCAGGCGTAGAAGCGTCTTCAACAAATCGATCGCTGATTGCGTGGGTTCGTGTTTTCGGCGCGGGCGTTCGGGTTCAACGCCTTCGGGCGGCGGTGCTGTGCGGCCCGCAGCGATGGCATCGAGCAAGGCCTTGCCGTGGCGGGAAGCAGCAAAGCCTTTGGGGACGGCGCGGATGTGTTCGAGGGCGGCCGCGTCATCCGGTGGATGGGCGGCGATTTCGAGCAGCGCTTCGTCTTTCAGCACGCGGTTGCGGGGCACATCGCGCGTTTGCGCTTCGCGTTCGCGCCAAGCAGCGATGCAGGCGAGAATCGCGAGGAATCTTTTGCTCGATGTGCGCGGCTTCAGCCTTTTCCATGCGTCCTTGGGTTCGAGACGGTAAAGGCCTGGATCTTTCAGCGCCGCGATTTCTTCCTCCACCCAGTTCTTGCGGTGGGTACGGGCGAGTTCTTTCGACAAGGCCTCGTAGATCGTCCGCAAGTGGGTGACGTCAGCCAACGCATATTCAAGTTGACGGGTGCTGAGCGGGCGGCGGCTCCAATCGGTGAAGCGCGCGGATTTGTCGATTTCGACCTGGGCGATCTTGCGCGCCAACGTTTCGTAGGACGCCGCTTCGCCGAAGCCGCACACCATCGCAGCCACCTGGGAATCGAACAGCGGGTCAGGGATGACGCCCGCCTGATGGAAGAAGATTTCGATGTCCTGCCGGGCCGCGTGCAGCACCTTCATGATTTTGGTGTCTTTGAGCAGGACATGGAACGCCGAAAGGTCGAGACCATCAGCCATCGGGTCGATGATCGCTTCGACGCCTGGCGCCGCCACCTGAATCAGACAGAGTTTCGGCCAATAGGTCTGATCGCGCATGAACTCGGTGTCGAGCGCAATGTAGGGCGCGCGGGCCAACTCGGCCGCCAGAGCTTCAAGCCCCTCTGTGGAATTCACAATCCGCATAGACCGGCTATATCGGATTCGCCCCGCCGGCGTCCGGGATTTTCGGCCGCAGCGGCGGTTTTTAAGGCGGGCCCAGTCCTACGGTGCGGCCGGGCACCCCGGCAGCGTCGAAATAGCGAGTGTCGCCGACCTCCTGGACGTCCAGCACCGTGCGCAGGCCATTAGGTGCGGTGTCCGAAGCAAGAAAGCGTCTTGTGGGTGCTACGGGACTGCCACCCCCCAGCGCCTCAGTCGCCACGCGGCCTTTGAGTATCCCCGGTTCTTTGGAAGCCGGAAGGCCCAGAATATGGGCGAGCGTCGGCGCAATGTCCGCATTGCTGACGGGTGCGCGGTCAACATAGCCACGTTTGAAGTCGGGGCCGGCTGCTGCCATGAAATTCCGGGTGTCCGCGCGGCTGAAGCTGCCATGCATGCCCTGACCGGTCTGCAGACTGGTGTCGGAGATTTCCACCGCGCAGAGCAGGGTTCCCAGCGTGCAGCCATTGGCGACGAAAGAACGGAATCCTACGATGATCGCGGGCTGCGGCACCGTGGCCGCGCCGAGCAGATTTATCGCGCTCATCGGCAAGGCGCCGGCAAATTCCTTTCTGCCTGCTTTCATCAGTGCGTCGTTGACAAACAGTGCACCAACATAGGGTTGCCCAATCAATCCATCGAAGATGCGCTTGGCGGTCTGGCGCGCATCGGGGCCGAGCGCATAGATCAGATCGCAGCCGCCGTTTTGCGCGACAACGGCTTTTGGCGCGTCAGGCGAGGGACCGATCAGCACGCTGCCGCGCACGGGATGCTCGCCGCTGCCGGGATCGAGTTCGGAATTGCCTGCGTCGGGATCGAACATCTTCTGATGCAGCCACTGGGCGACATCGACCGCGACGAAACCGGACGGATATGTGATCGGGCCGGGATTGCCGCTTGGGTCGGGAATACCTTTGGCGATGGTAGAGAAGCCATGATCGGCAGTGATGAAGATGTCGGTGGTTTGGGCCAAGCCCAGCCGCGTAAGCGCATCGCGCAAAGCCTTTAGATTCGAATCCGCGTTCGCGACAGCTGAACGCGGTGTTTCACCGTTGATGCCTGGAACGAGCGCGCCGATCCTGTCCGGCGAGGCATGTTGGGTTGCATCGGGATCACGTGACCAGAATATCAATACAAACGGCTTTCCTTGCGCTTTGAGATAAGGAAGCACGGCGCGCGACGCAGCTGTGGCGAGATAACTTTGCTGCACGATGTTGGGCACGGCGGCATTGGGAGCCTTGTCTAGCCCGGTTGCCATCGCAATCAACTTTGTGAGCTCTTCGTTGACGATGCCGGTGTTGGGGGTACCATCGTAGTTGGTTTTGCCGAAGCTGTCGTCGATTGCGATGGCGTTGGCAGCAGTCGCGCTAATGTCTTGAATGAGCGTGGGTCCCGCCTTTCCGATTACGGCGGTGATGAAACCCTGGGAGCGGGCCCTTGCCGCCAATGAGGGTTGACCCAGATAGCCGTCGGCGAACTGGCGCTTCATATCGGCGAGAATTGCGTCGTCTTCGAGGAACACGACGCTCGAATTGTCGCGTGCCTTCACCGGATAACCGACATAAAGCGTGTTGGCGTAGTCGCCGGTGTCGCCCAAATAATGTCCGGTGGCGATGGCCGAGGCATTGGCAGTGGTCACGGTGGGAAACAGCGAATGGCTGTTGGTGAAATCGACACCTTCCTTGCGCAGTTCGAACATTGTGGGTGCCGTCTCGGGCGTGACGCTGTCGTAGCGCAAACCGTCGGCGATGAAGAGCACGACATTGCGAGGCATGTCTGCTGTCGCGGCCCGAGCAGCCGTCAGGGTAAAGGCCAAGGCGAGACAAAGGCCAAAAGGAGGCAGGCGCATAGGGAAATTCCTTCGTTCAATTGGCAGGTTAGCCGCACTTTGCGACAATTGAATACCGCCCTTGACTAAGAGAGGGGCCGACCGCCACATACGGCGCTTTTCGAGGGTAAATCATGCACGTTTATCGCACCCATACTTGTGGCGAACTGCGCACAGCGCAGGTGGGGCAGCGTGTGCGGCTTTCTGGCTGGGTCAACCGGCGACGCGATCATGGCGGGCTGCTGTTCATCGACCTGCGCGACCATTACGGCATTACCCAATGCGTGGTGGAGCCCGACGCTGCCGCCTTCGCCGAGGCCGATAGGGTGCGGGCCGAATGGGTGGCCACCATCACAGGCAAGGTCGTGGCGCGTACGCCCGACACCGTGAACCGGGACCTGCCGACCGGCGAAATCGAGATTCGCATCGAAGACGTCGCGATCCAGTCGGTGGCGCAGGAATTGCCGCTACCGGTGTTCGGCGAACTCGAATATCCCGAAGAGACCCGGCTCAAATACCGCTTCCTCGACCTGCGCCGTGAACGCATTCATCGCAACATTACGCTGCGCTCGAAGGTGATCTCGTCGATACGCAGGCGGATGATCGACCAGGGCTTCACCGAATTTCAGACGCCGATCCTTACTGCGTCCTCGCCCGAAGGCGCACGTGATTTTTTGGTGCCGTCGCGTATCCATCCCGGAAAGTTCTACGCGTTGCCGCAAGCTCCGCAGCAGTTCAAACAGCTCATAATGGTCGCAGGCTTTGACCGCTATTTCCAGATCGCGCCTTGTTTCCGCGACGAAGACGCTCGCGCCGACCGCAGTCCTGGCGAATTTTACCAACTTGATCTCGAGATGAGCTTTGTCACTCAAGATGACGTGTTTGCGGCGGTGGAACCGGTGCTGCATGGCGTGTTCGAGGAATTCGCCAACGGCCGCAACGTTGCGGCCACGCCATTCCCTCACGTCACTTATGAAGATTCGATGCTGAAATACGGCGTTGACAAGCCGGACCTGCGCAACCCCATCGTCATCGCCGATGTGAGCGAGATGTTTGCCCGCGAGGATGTGGAGTTCAAAGCGTTCAAGAACAAGGTCGTGCGCGCGATCCCTGCGCCCGGTGCCGGCGCGCAGCCGCGCTCCTTCTTCGACAAGCTCAACGATTGGGCGCGCAGCGAGATGGGCGCAGCAGGTCTCGGCTATATCGTGTTCGAGGATGAGGGTGGCAAACTCACGGGCAAGGGCCCGATCGCAAAATTCATTCCGGCAGAGGCGCTTTCACAGATGGCTGCAAAGGCGGGCGTGAAGGCCGGTGATGCGCTATTCTTCGCGGCCGACCGCAAGGAGCGTGCGGCGGCTTTGGCAGGGCAGGCGCGTATCCGGCTGGGGCGCGAGCTTAGGCTTATCGACGAGAATGATTTCAAGTTCTGCTGGATCGTCGACTTCCCGATGTATGAATGGAACGAGGACGAGAAAAGGATCGACTTCTCGCACAACCCCTTCTCTATGCCGCAATTCGACCGTGAAAAATTTATGGCGCTCAATCAGGCAGACAAGGACACGATCCTAGGTATCAAAGCGTTCCAATACGATATCGTTTGCAATGGCGTAGAACTGTCGTCGGGCGCGATCCGCAACCACGACCCCGATGTGATGCTCAAGGCGTTCGAGATTGCCGGTTACGCGCGTGAGGAAACCGAGGCTCGCTTCGGCGGTATGTTGAATGCATTTCGTTACGGCGCCCCGCCGCATGGTGGCACGGCACCAGGCATCGATCGCATCGTCATGTTGATCGCCGGCGAGGAAAATCTGCGCGAAGTCACCATGTTCCCGATGAATCAGCAGGCACAGGACCTGATGATGGGCGCGCCAAGCGAGGTTTCGGCCAAACAGCTGCGCGAACTTCACGTTCGCGTGGTGATGCCGGAAAACCAATAGGGCCTACGAACGATGGACTGGATATTAAACAACATCGAACCGGTTCTTATCGTTTCAGGTGCGCTGACGTTCAGCATGGCGTTGATGATGGTCGCGCCGCGCCTGGTTTCGCGATTTATCTTCGGCGAAGAAGCACAAGGCCGCGTCGGAGATCTGATTTCGCGCAGCTGGGGCGAGATGGTCGCAGCGTCAGGGTTGATGCTGATCTACGCCGGATATCACGCTGAGGTCCGGCTACCGATCTTGCTTTATTCTATCGTCGGCAAGACGGGATTTATCGTGCTCGTGCTGGCCAACAGCGATCGCTTTCGCCGCCAGCGTGCAATGCTGGCGGTTGTTGCCGATGGTGTAATGGTAGCGTTGTTCGCCTGGTATCTGGCAACAGCGTATTAGGGTGTGCCACACAGTGGCAGTACCGTGGTCCATTGGGGCTTTCCCTGCAGGGCCGAGATCTGGTTAAGCAGCGCCGTCACCGACGGGCCGCATTCGGCGGCGCGGACAACGTCGCCAAAATACTAGACCATGGCCTCAAATGAGCGGATGGAGAATGCGATCTGCTACGTATGCAGCACGCCCACTTGGGGAAGTGTTGCGCGTTGGGTATGTCTCGCCGCATACGTCTTTGGGAAGGGCCAGAGCCTAAGACCGGGGCGCCTATCAATCGGAGCGCGCGGGACTTAATTCAGCTTTGAGGAGAGGTTCTTGAGGCTCTCGCTCACCAGCGCTGATGAACGTTTGTCGTCCATACGCGCAGCGATCAGTTTCTCGGCGGCGGTAGCAGCAGTATCGGCAGCGAGTGCACGGATTTCCGCCACAGCGTGGGCCTCGGCCTGGGCGATCTTGTTCTGAGCCTGTTTGGCGCTGCGTTCGATCTGGGCAGTGAGGTTGGCGCGGGCTTCCACGGCGAAGCGTTCGGCTTCCGCACGAGCTTCGGTGAGGATGCTCTCGGCTTCCTTTTCCGCATTGGCGGCCTTGCGCTTGTATTCGGCAAGGACAGCTTCGGCCTCGTTGCGCAAGCGCTTGGCTTCGTCAAGTTCTCTCGAAATCGCCGCAGCGCGCTGATCAAGGCGTCCCCCGATGAAGGCGGGAACGCGGCGATACAGCAAGAACGCGATGATGATGACAAAACCAAGTCCGACCCAGGTTTCCGGTTCTTTCAGGAATTCCATGGGCGGTGTCCTTAGCTCTTGCTTGCGCGCACGGCGGCGGCGGCATCTTCGGCGGAGACGGTTTCGCCCGTCAGCCGCGCTACGATAGCAATGGCGGCGCCTTGCGCCACGCTGGCGACATGGGTGCGCGCTTCTGTGCGTGTGGCGGCGATGCGTTCTTCGGCTTTGGCCATGGCTTGGGCTGCCTCGGCTTCGGCGGCACCCTTAGCGCGTTCGGCTTCCGCGTTGATCTTTTGGCGATTGTCGTTGGCAGCGGTTAGCGCACGCTGGCGGGCAGCGGCGATGGCCGCATCATAGGCAGCTGAGGCTTGCTCGGCGGCGCGACGATGGGCCTCCGCCAGCGACAGGTCCCCCGCGATCTTGGCCTTGCGGTCGCCGATGGCCCCGCCGATCTTGGGCACCGCGATCCGCCACATCACGACGAACAAAACGGCAAATGTGAGCACCAGCCAGAAGATTTGAGCCGGGAACGTTTCCGTCTTGAATGGCGGAAAGCCGCCGCCCTTGTGTTCGGGCGGGACTTGCGTGCCGCTGGATGTGGGAACGGTTTGGTTCATCTCAGGTGAAAAGGATGATGAGCGCGATCACCAAGCCAAACAGGCCCGTTGCTTCACACAACGCGAAGCCCAGGAGCAGGTTGGTGGTCTGGCCCGCCGCTGCGCCCGGATTGCGCAGCGCGCCCGAAAGATAGGATCCAAACACGTTACCGATGCCGATACCTGCACCCACAAGTGCGATGCAAGCCAAGCCTGCGCCGATCATTTTAGCTGCTTCAACACTCATAATCGTAATCCCTTTCAGTGATGATTGTGGAGGTGCAACGCGTCGCTGAGATAGATGCAGGTCAGAATCGCGAAGACATAGGCCTGCAGGAACGCGACCAGCAACTCGAGCAGTGTTATCGCGATGATGAGAAACATCGGCGCGATCGAGAGCACCGACAGGATTCCGCCCGCGCCGCCCAGCGCGATGACAAAGCCCGCAAACACTTTCAACATGGTGTGGCCTGCAAGCATGTTCGCGAACAGACGCACTGAGAGGCTAACCGGGCGGGTGAGAAACGAGATGATTTCGATCGGCACCAGAAGCAACAGCAGCGCGATGGGTGCTTTCGGCACGAATAGCTTGAGAAAGCCGATGCCGTGGCGCGCAAAACCCACGATGATGACGGTAAGAATGACCAGCGCGGCTAGCGAGAATGTCACCGCGATCTGACTGGTGACTGTGAACACGCCTGGGATCAGGCCGAAGAAATTCGAAAATAGCACAAAGAAGAAGAGGGTGAACACCAACGGGAAGAATTTGAACCCTTCTTCGCCCGCAGCGGAATGGATCATGTTGCCGACAAATTCGTAGGAGAGTTCAGCCATCGACTGCATCCGGCCGGGCACGAGGCGCCGGTTCGTCACCGCAATCATCATGAAGATGGAGATCGCAGCCACCACCACGCACATGACGAGCGCTTGGTTGGTGAACGAGACGTCATACCGGCCGATATGCAGCGGGATGAGCGGTTCGACCCGGAATTGCTCCATCGGGTTGATCTGCACGGTCTCTAACTCTCCTCGTCCTTGATGGCGGGCGCTTGCGGCGCTGCTGCCATCTCGGCGTTAAGCTCGGAGGCCGCGCGCATCGTGTTGCGGATGCCGGCGGCCGCGCCGAGAATGAAAAACACAATCACCAGGAAATGGACGCCGAAAAGCCAATCCAGCCCCCATCCCAACAAGCCGCCTACGACGAGCGCCGAAACCATCTCCGTCGTGAAACGGAAGGCGATCCCCAAAGACGTGGGCGGCCCGGGCTGCGCGTGCGCTGTCTCGCGCCGACGAACCTCATCGAGCTTCTGGCCCAGCTTGTCGAGATCGCGATGGTCAGGGGGCTGATCGGTCATAGCGCCCCTGTACGCGTCGCAACCGCTCTCGGTTCACGGAGCCCTCAGCTCTCGAAGGCGGGCGGACCATAGGGTTGAGGATATTTGGTGTCAAGGACGTAAGAATGACCATAAGCATTTGATATAATTAGTGATTGTGCGGCGCGGCGAAATGCGCCTCAGCGCAAATCGACAACTCGAGCGCCCGTGTCGGCATGGGCCCGGATTTGGGGTCAGACGGCTCCAAATCCGAGCCAGCAAAAACTCGGTTCAATGCATCGCCTGTGCGGACCTATTTGTTGGGGGCCTCTTAACAATGACAGGCTCTGTCTTCTTTGCTGCGCGGGATGACGAAGCCTTCGTCGTTGGCCAAGACTGCCAAGGCGGCAGAATTTATGCACCGGTCACGAATTTCAGGGCCGCTCTTATTCGGCTGCGATCACCTGTTCAGCCTGGGCCAACGTCACAGAGACGAGCTGGCTGACGCCACGTTCGGCCATGGTGACGCCGAAAAGCCGGTTCATCCGCGACATGGTCAGAGCGTGATGGGTGATGACCAGGAAGCGGGTGTCGGTGAGACGGGCCATCTCGTCGAGTAGGTTGCAGAAGCGCTCCACGTTGGCGTCATCGAGCGGCGCGTCCACTTCGTCGAGCACGCAGACCGGGGCGGGATTGACCAGGAATACCGCGAAGATCAGCGACATTGCCGTAAGCGCCTGCTCGCCACCCGAGAGCAGCGACAGCGCCTGCAGGCGCTTGCCGGGCGGGCGGGCGTAAATTTCCAAACCGGCTTCGAGTGGATCTTCCGATTCAGTAAAGGTGAGCTTGGCTTCGCCGCCTTCAAAGAGCTTCGTGAACAATGTCTGGAAGTTCGCGTTCACTTTCTCAAACGATTCCAGCAGGCGCTCGCGGCCTTCGCGGTTGAGGCTTTGGATGCCGCGTCGCAGACGGTCGATGGCGCCTTCGAGATCGGCGCGATCGGCCGTAAGGCTCACAAGACGGGCTTCTTGTTCGGCGGCCTCTTCTTCGGCACGCAGGTTCACGCCACCCAATTGCTCGCGTTCTTGCTTTAGCTTTTCGACGCGCCTGTCGGCGTGCTCCTGCGGCGGCAATTCCTCGCCGTCACGGACTTCGGCTCGCTCGGGCAATTCTTCCGGCGTGGCTTCGAGTTCGTCGCGGATGCGCGTCTTCAGTTCTTCGATGCGCTCGCCCGAAGATTCGAACAACGCCTGCGCGCGAGCGCGTTCTTCGCGCGCGGACGACAATGCGGCATCAGCGGCTTTGGAGGCGCGGTCAGCTTCGTTGAGTTTCGCTTCGGCTTGCGCGCGCGCATCAGCAGCTTCGTTGCGGGCAATTTCGGCGGTGGCGATGGCGTCGAGCAGCGCATTGCGCTTTTCGATGATGGTTTCCGGAATCGCGTCGAGGGTATGCAGTTCTCCTGCCATCTCTTCGAGGCGCCGGCCCAGTTCGGCCATCTGCTGCGCGGCATTCTCGCTGCGCATCTGCCAGCGGACACTGTCTTGGACGATGGAGGCAAGGCGCTGTGTGCGGGCCTCAGTATCGCGACGCAGGCTTTCGACCCTTGCGCGGGCTTGCGCATTCTTTGTCCGCACGTCCGCGGTTTCGCCGCGCGCAGACGTCATCGCCCCGGTGAGCGCCGCACCGTCGCCCAGTTCGGCAAGCGATTCGGTGGCCTGTTTGCTCGATTCCTGTGCGGCATCGCGCGATTGCGCGAGACGGCGGACTTCGGCTTCCAACCTCGCCAATTGCGACATCCGTTCGCCGGCGGCGCGGGCGGCCTCGGCAGAAGCGCTTTGCGCGGTGATCAGGTTTTGAGCCGCTTTGCGGTCGTCCTGGTCAGCGGTGTTGGCGGCCTCGCGCGCGATAGCGCCGTTGTCGCGGGCGCTGGAATAGCGTTCGAACAATCCGCCGCGCGTTTCTTTCGCGGCGACGATTTTGTTTTCGAGTTCGGTGAGGCGGTTGCGCTGTGCCAGGTGTACCGCACCTGGCGATTGCGCTTCGGAGGAGGCCGCATAGCCGTCCCAGCGCCACAGATCGCCGCGTGGGGAAACCAGGCGCTGGCCCGGGTTAAGGGATTTTTGCAGCGCCGTGCCCTGATCGGGAAACACGACGCCTGTCATGCTCAGAAGACGGTCGAGCGCAGAAGGTGCTTGCACGAATGTCTTCAGAGATTGCGCGCCGTCCGGAAGGGAAGCAGGCGAACTCAGCGGGCCAAGATCACGCCAGTGATGCGGAGCAGCTTCGTCGAGCGGGGCTTGCAGATCATCGCCCAGGGCTGCGGCGAACGCGCTTTCGTAACCGGATTGTACGCGCACGGCGTCTACGAGCGGCGGCCACAAATCCTGTCCGCGTGGTCGTAGGAAATCTGCGAGCGCTTTGGCTTCGGCGGACAAGCGCTGCAATTCGCGTTCGGCGTCTTCGAGCGGAGCGCGCGTATCCTTCTCGGCTGCTTCTGCCTCTGCGAGCGCTGCGCGGGAGGCATTCAATGCTAGGCGCGCGGTCTCGGATGCTTCGCGCGCCCTGATGACTTCGTCTTCCGCTGCTTTGACGTCGGGCGCAACTTTGGCGTTTGCCATCGCTTGTTCGAGGCGGGTCTGCGCGGCTTCCAACTGTTCGGCGCTTGTTTCGGCCAACGCATCGGCGACATTGCGCGAGCGTTCGAGGCTCGCTTTGCGCGCGCTCCAATCAGCGAGTTCGTTGGTCAGGCGGTCGAGCGTGCGTTCGACGTCGGTGAGCGCGGCTGTGATTTCGCTTGCCTGTTCTTCAGCAGCGTGCAGTTCGGTGGCGGCATGTTGCGCGGTTTCTTCGAGGCCATTGCGTTCTTCGCCCAGGTTCTGCAGCGAATTGCGGGCATCGGCATCGAGGGTTTTTTCCCGCGCGATGTCTTGTTCGACTTGCGCGATACGCTGGCGCAGCCGCTGGGCGGCTTCCCGGGCGCGGGCCTCCTCGGCGTCCAGCGCATCGCGTTGGACGATCAGACGATGCAGGGCCGCAGATTTTTCTGCTTCGGTCTGGCGCAGTGGCGGCAGATGCCCGGCCAAGTCGACCTGCTCGGTGGAGGCCACGGCGGAGATCTGGGTTGAGGCTTCGACGGCAGCGATAGCGTCGTCGAGGGCTGCTTTCGCGATCTTCGCGTGGGCTTCAGCGGCAGACCAGCGCAGAAAAAGCGCCAGCGCTTCGGCCTTGCGGATTAATCCCGAGATATTGCGATAGCGCGAAGCCTGGCGCGCTTGTCGCTTCAGGTTCTGTAGCTGGCCTTCGACTTCACCGATCACGTCGTCGAGGCGGCCCATATTGGTTTCGGCGGCGCGCAGGCGAAGCTCCGCTTCATGGCGGCGCTGGTGCAATCCGGCAATCCCGGCGGCTTCTTCCAGAATGGCGCGGCGATTGAGCGGTTTTTGGCTGATCAACATACCGATCTGACCTTGACGCACAAAGGCAGTCGAGCCCGAGCCGGAAGACGCGTCGGCAAAAAAGATTTGGACGTCGCGCTGGCGTACGTCGCGGCCATTGATGCGATAGACCGATCCGGCCTCGCGTTCGATGCGGCGGGAGACTTCTATGGAATCGAATTCGCCATATTGGCCTGTCACAGTGCGATCGGCGTTGTCGACAAACAACGTCACCTCAGCGACGTTGCGTGCGGGCCGGCCCGAAGAGCCAGCAAAGATCACATCGTCCATTTCGCTGCCGCGGACGGAGGTGGGGCGCGTTTCGCCCATCACCCAGCGCAGCGCATCGAACAGGTTGGACTTGCCGCAACCGTTCGGACCGACCACGGCGGTCAGGCCCGGCTCAATATAAAGCTCGGTCGGTTCGACGAAGGATTTGAAGCCGGAAAGCCTGAGCCGCGTGAACTTCAACTGTGTCGTGCCTTAGTGTGCGAATCGAAACCTGACGTCACGACTTCTTTAGCATGGCATTGAGGTCTTTCTGCAGGTCTTCCCACTCATATCCACCGCCGTGAACCTTGCCATTGATGACGAAAGTAGGGGTGCCGGTGATGTTGTATTTGGCTTGGCCATCCTGACCTACCTGATTCGCGCGGTCGAGCTGGACTTTGTCCTGCATACAGCGGTCCGCCTGATCATCGTTCATGCCGGCGATACGGGCCATGGAGAGAATTCCCCCATGGACGTCGAGCGGCTGGTATTCCGGGTCCCATTTGATCTGGTTGCGGAACATCAGGTCGATGAACTGAAAATAGCTTTCGGCGGGAAGGCAACGGGCCAAAGCTTCCACCGCGAGGTCCACCGAGCTGAGCGGGAACACGCGAAACACATAATAAACCTTGCCCTTGTCGATATAGTCGGCCTTGAGCTTGGGGAACACAGTCTCGTTGAAATGAGCGCAGTGCGGGCAGGTGGGCGCCGCATATTCCACGATCAGGATGGGCGCCTTGGGATTGCCCAAGGCGCGGTCGTCCTTGGTCAGTGTGACATTGGCATGCTCGCCACCTTCTTCGGGCAGAGCGCTGTTGGCGGAGGGCGCAGCGAAATAGAGATAGCCGATCACGCCCAGCGCGATGACGGCCAGCGAAATCACGCCGATAAGCAGGGGCCTGCGGTTCACGATTCCGCTCTCCGAATGAGGACGCCGGTTTGTGGCAGAGCCCGGGCTAACGTTCAATCCGCAGGCCGCCGTGCCCGGGCGAAACGCAGCAAAGATTCACGGACTTTTTCCGGACCCGAGAAGGTGTGTGCCGGATCGTCCGGCGGCAAAGCGCCGCCGGTGGCGGGGCAGAGCGCGGGTTTGGGGCGAACAGTAAGCGGGGCCTGAACGAATTGCAGTTTGGTCACCGCGTTGCGGCCCAGATAATCGTTGATTCGCCCGCACAGGGCGCGGGTCTCGTGCTGCAAAAACAGGGCCGCGCCCGGTTCCGCCTTCAAGGTAAGAACGCCGCCGGAAGCGGCCTCGCTCCATTTGATGGGGCGGGCGATGCGGGCGACGTCAGGCCCCACGATTTCCTCCCAGCGCAGCACCAGGGTCGGGTCGCGGAAGCCGGCGCGGCTGAAAGCGAGGCTGGCGGCGGACGTGGCGTCGCGCGACACCGGCTGCGCCCAATTGCGGCGCGTCATCTCGGGAAGCATTTTGCCAAGGTTCTTTTGGCCAAGTAGCTTTTGATCTGGACCTTGCTCGGGCATTGTCCGGCCATTATGCCCGCGCGCGCGTCCTCAAAGCAAAACACAAAATCGCCCGCCGCAAGAATGCTTGTCTGGTACGACGTCAACCGACGGATCTTGCCATGGCGCGCGCCGGAGGGACGAAAGGCCGACCCTTACGGGGTGTGGCTTTCCGAAATCATGCTGCAGCAGACGACAGTGCAGGCGGTGGGCAGCTACTATCGCAAATTCCTTGCGCGCTGGCCAAATGTGGAGGCCCTGGCGGCAGCATCTCTGGACGATGTGCTCGCGGCATGGGCGGGACTTGGCTACTACGCGCGTGCCCGCAACCTGCACGCCGCCGCGAAGATGGTGGCGGGCAAGCTGGGCGGGAAATTTCCACAGACCATTGAGGAGTTACGCAAAATCCCCGGAATCGGGCCTTACACGGCGGGGGCGATTGCCGCGATTGTTTTCGATGTGAAGGCGGCGGCAGTGGATGCAAATGCGGAACGTGTGATCGCGCGCTATTTCGCGGTGCGCGAGCCATTGGCGCAAGCCAAGCCGAAATTGCGGGCACTGACGGAGTCCATTTTGCCCGACACGCGCGCGGGCGATTTCGCGCAGGCGCTGATGGATCTGGGTTCGCTGATCTGTACGCCGAAGCGGCCTGTCTGCACAAATTGTCCGTGGTTTTCGGATTGCGAGGCACGCAAGCTCGGCATCCAGGAAATGCTTCCCGTTCGTAACGAGAAATCTCAGCGACCCTTGAAGCGTGGGGCTGCTTTCGTCGCGCGCGACAAGGCCGGCGCGGTGTTGTTGATAAAGCGGCCCGAGAAAGGGTTGCTTGGCGGGATGCGCCAACCGCCGCTGGGGCCTTGGACGGAACGTTTCCCCTCGGCCAAAGAAGCGATGCTGCAGGTGCCGTTTGCCGCCGACTGGCGAAAGCTGTCGGGCATCGTGCGCCATGGCTTTACGCATTTCGAATTGGAGGTCGAGGTTTATGTGGCCAATGTCGACAAGCGCCCTAGAACAATACGCGCCTGTCATCCCCGACCGAGCGATGGTCGTGAGCGACAACCAAAGGACGCATTGCGAGGAGAAAAGGACCAAGGCGGTGCGCTTTCACGCAAACAGGATCGACCGGGTTCTCTTTCCTTGGCGCGCGCCTACGGGCCGCCCTCGTCGAATGTGATGCCAGAGATGCTCTGGACAACTGATCTGGACAACGCCGCGCTACCGACCGTCATGCGCAAGATCGTATTTCATGCACTCGATGATGGTGGACCGCTGTTTCATCAGGTCAAATCGGCACGCAAACGTTGACGCAGCACGTCAATCGAAACGAGTGAACCTTTGTGTTCGTAATGCCAGAATGTCCAGCCATTGCAGGCGTCGAGCCCCTGGACGTGAGCACCCATCTGGTGGATTGATCCGGTGGCATCGGCGCAGACAAGCGTGCCGTCGGCGCGGACTTTGGCACGGTGACCTTTGCTAGGGCCAAGCAGCACCGTGCCCGGTGCCAGCAGGCCTCTCTCCACCACCCAGCCGAAAGGAATACGCGGTTCGGCGCGTTTGGATTTTGTGACCTCTATGGCATCGTCCGGCGCACGTTTGACCAAGGCGATGCGTTCGCGCGCGATACTGGCGTATTTTTTGTCGCGTTCGATACCGATGAATTTGCGGCCAAGGCGGCGGGCCACTGCACCGGTCGTGCCTGACCCGAAGAACGGATCGATGATCAGATCACCTGGCTGCGTTGACGACACGATCACGCGGTGCAGCAGGCTTTCCGGTTTTTGTGTCGAATGCGCCTTCTGGCCGCTGGCGTCTTTCAGGCGTTCGTGGCCGGAACAGATCGGCAGGGTCCAGTCCGAACGCATCTGCAATTCGTCGTTCAGTGCCTTCATCGCTTCGTAGTTGAAGGTATAGCTTTCTGATCGCGCCTTTGGCGGCCCAGATCATCGTTTCGTGCGCATTGGTGAAACGCTTGCCGCGGAAATTGGGCATCGGGTTGGATTTGCGCCAGACCACATCGTTCAGAATCCAGAAACCTAGGTCCTGGAGGATCGCGCCGACGCGGAAGATGTTGTGATAGGAGCCGATCACCCACAGCGCGCCGTTGTCCTTCAGGACGCGCCGTGCCGCGGTGAGCCAGTCGCGGGTGAAGCGATCATATTCGGCGAAGCTTGCGAACTGGTCCCAATGGTCGTCGACGGCGTCGACCTTGGAATTGTCGGGGCGACGAAGTTCGCCCTGAAGCTGAAGATTGTAGGGCGGATCGGCGAAGACGAGGTCGGCGCAGCCGGCCGGAAGTTCGTTCATGATCTCGATGCAATCGCCCTCGATCACCTGATCGATTGAGTCCTGAAGCCCCCGCGCCATACGCCGCCTGCCCGTTTGTCCACAGCCAGTCAGAATCGTGATTCATCGGAGTCGGCAGGTCAAGAGTTTTTGGAATCAAATCTTAGGCTTGAGTCTTCATACCATGCACACCACCACAGCTTGTGGGTGACCGAATGACTCAGAGGGTGTCGACAACCGTTTCGCAGAACAAGACGCGTCGGACCGGGGCGAAACTGCGCCGGTGATGGGCGCAGGCGCCCAGTTCGCCCAGGGCGCGAAGATGTTCTTCGGTGCCATAGCCCTTGTTGGTGAACCAACCATAGCCGGGATGTTCTTCGTGCAACGCTCGCATCATGCGGTCGCGCGTGACCTTGGCAAGGATCGAGGCCGCAGCGATCGAAACCGAACGCGCATCGCCGTCGACCAGCGTGTCGCAAGGACACGGCAGCGCAGGCGCGTCGTTGCCGTCGACCAATGCGAAGACCGGCGCAATCGCCATCGCACGCACGGCCCGCGCCATGGCAAGATGCGTGGCTTGGCGGATGTTCACGAGGTCGATTTCATCGACGCTGGCCTGGCCGACACCGAACGCGACGGCCGCATCGATGATGCGCGCATACATCTCCTCGCGCGCTTCGGCGGTCATCTGCTTGGAATTGTCGATGCCTTTTGGAATACGCTTGCGCTCGAAGATCACGGCGGCGGCAACCACCGGGCCTGCCAGCGGGCCTCGCCCGGCTTCGTCAACGCCGGCAATGGGGCCAATCATCTTCTTCAGCAGTCGCGACTCATAGATGTAATGCGGCATCCCTCATTGTTAGAGCAGTGCCAGTTGCTCGCCAAGGTAAGGCGGCCGCTTAAATCTGTTGACGGTCAGCCGCGAGCGTTCCTGGTTGAGCCCCAGCCGTTTCACCGCCAAGTGGAACCGGCGTGCGATCAATTCGGCGTAAGGGCCTGCGCCGGTCATGCGCTTGTACCAATCGCTGTCGTAATCCTTGCCGCCGCGCATCTGGCGGATCAAGCTCATCACATGCTTGGCGCGGCCAGGAACCTGCGCCTCGAGCCACTCGCGGAACAGATCCTTGATCTCCAACGGTAGTCGCAGGAGCACATAGCCTGCGCTTTGCGCGCCCATGTCGCGCGCAGCTTCGAGAACGGTTTCCAACTCGTCGTCGTTGAGGGCCGGGATCACGGGAGCGAACATCACGCCTGTCGGGACGCCTGCATCGCGCAACGCCCTCACCGTTTGCAATCTGCGCGGTGGCGTGCTGGCGCGGGGTTCCATTGCGCGCGCCAGCTTACGATCCAGCGTGGTGATGGAAAGGGCAACTTTTGCCAAACCCAGTTCGGCCATCGGCGCAAGAATGTCGATGTCGCGTAGAATGAGCGCAGATTTCGTGACGATGCCGACGGGATGGTTGAAGTCGCGTAGCACCTCCAGGATAGAACGCGTGATGCGCAGCTTCTTTTCTGTGGGTTGGTAGGGATCGGTGTTCGTGCCCATCGCGATGGTTTTGGGCACATAGCCCGGCGTTGCCAATTCCTTCGCGAGCAATTCGGCTGCGTTGGGTTTTACCAATATTTGGGTTTCGAAATCGGTGCCCGGCGAGAAGCCGAGATAGGCATGCGTTGGACGCGCAAAGCAGTAGATGCAGCCATGCTCGCAACCGCGATAGGGATTGATGGATTGATCGAACGAAATATCCGGCGAATTGTTGCGCGCGATGATTGTGCGCGTGGTGTCGCGGATGATCTCGGTCTTGAGCGGGGGCAGTTCCTCCTCGTCTCCCCAGCCGTCGTCGAACAGTAGGCGCTTTTCGCGGTCGTACCGGCTCGACGCGTTCGAAACCGCGCCACGCCCATGAAGCCGCCGTGGATCGGCGGTGATGTCGAGAACCATCGTCATGGGGAAAGTATAATAGATTATAAGAACAAATCAAGAACAAAATACTCGGGCGGTCGAAAAGCATGGCATATTATGCCAACCGCCTTTTCAAAGATTCCCTTGCCGGCCCGAACCGTTGCCATTGCCAGACAGCGGGCAAGAGCGATTGACCGGCTCGTTTCTTCTGGCCGCTATCAGAATGTGCGCGAAAATTCTGCGTGACGGAATCCGATTGATCGAAGATCGCGAAGCGCAGGAAAAGGCGAAACGCAGGGCTTTGCGAGACGCTGTGCAAAGCGGAATCGATGATATCGAGGCTGGATGTTACCGCACATTTGAAACGCCGGAGGCCATGCGCAGTTCCCTCACTCAATTGTGCGTCGGCTCCTATGCGCTCTGGCAATGACGGCGATTAGCGATTGTGTTCCTCAAGACGAGGCAGGATTTCCACGAAGTTACAGGGGCGATGGCGGTTATCGAGCTGCCACTTGAGGATGTCGTCCCAGCCGTCCTTTACAGCGCCGGTCGAGCCGGGCAGGGCAAAGAGATAGGTGCCCTTGGCCACGCCCGCGCAAGCACGCGATTGCAAGGTGGAGGTGCCGATCTTCTCGTAGGAAATTTGGTGGAAGATGGCGGAGAACCCGTCAATCTCTTTCTCGAAGACGGAATGGAAAGCTTCGACGGTGACATCGCGTCCGGTGAGACCCGTTCCGCCAGTGGAGATCACAACGTCGATTTGCGGATCGGCGATCCATTTTTTCAGTTGGGCTGTGATTTGCGGCTGGTCGTCTTTGAAGATGGTGCGCGCGGCCAGGATGTGGCCTGCTTCTTCGATGCGTTTGGCCAGTGTGTCGCCGGAGGTGTCGTTGGTGGCATCACGCGTGTCGGAAACGGTCATCACCGCTATGCGCACGGGAATAAAGGCGATGCTTTCGTCGATCCTACTCATTTCTTCCTTTCAACCTCAGTTGTCGTGGCCCAATGGGCCACCAGTTGGTGTCGCACCGCGGCGCATTGCGCGGAAAATTTTCTTCAAATCTTTTAGCATCGCAGGCGCATCGCCCAAATGTTCGCATTTGTGGGCTAGGGCAATTTAACTATAGGAGATCGAGCTCCCGCGCCTTGCTTTCCAGCGATTGCATGTCTCTCCAGGCGAGTTTCTTGTCGATAGGACGGCGCAGCAGATAGGCAGGGTGTAACGTCGCCAGTGTCGGCACCATGCGGCCATTGACAAAGTATTCGAACCATTTGCCGCGCAATGACATGATGCCTTCGGTCTTGCCGAGCACATTCTTGACCGCGATGCGGCCCAAGAGCACCAGCACATCCGGCGCTTTGAGCTCGATATGGCGGCGTAGAAAGGGCAGGCACATCGCGGCCTCTTCGAGGCCGAAATCGCGATTGCCGGGCGGCTGCCAGGGCAGGACGTTGGTGATGTAGAAATTCTGCGCCCGGTCCAGGCCGATGGGCGCAACCATCTTGTCAAGCAGTTTTCCCGCGCGGCCAACGAAAGGCAGGCCCGCGCGGTCTTCGTCGCGCCCCGGCGCTTCCCCGATGAACATGATGCGCGCATTCGCATTGCCGTCGGCGAAGACGGTGTGGGTGGCGTTCTTCTTCAGCGCACCGCCGTCAAAGGCTTCGAGCGCCGTGCGCAGTTCGGCCAGCGTGTTGCATTTGGCGGCAATATCGAGGGCCACGCCGATCTGGTCAGTATAGGCACCCAGTGGTGCTCTCTTTCCCCTCTCCTTGGAGGGGGGGCGAAAACGCTGAGGGCATTTTCGAAGAGGGGATTGGAGGAGTGGTCTCGAGCCCCGGTCCCCAAATCGCCTCGGTTTCGCGGCGCCGATTTCGCTCCCTCCTCAAGGGAAGGGTGCGGAGCCACCTTCGCCGTGGTGAAGCGGTTTACCGGTACGTCCAGTACGGCCTCGTCCGCACCAGCCTCGACGAGCCAGGCGAGGTCGGCCAAGGGGTGGGGTGTTTCCATTGGGGACATGGGAGAAATGATAGGCCAACAGGGGGCTTTGTGCGACCTTATCCCGTTGACGCCCCCGGACCAGGCCCTCATAAGGCGATTACGGGGATGACATCGGAGTCAGTGATGGCGGACGCGGCAGCGGTCGAACGCGAAAGCATGGAATATGACGTCGTCGATCGTGGGCGCGGGGCCCTGCGGGCCTGGCGGCGGCGATCCGGCTCAAACAGCTGGCGGCGGAGACGGGCCAGCGAAGTCAGCGTCTGCGTGCTGGAGAAGGGCTCCGAGGTCGGCGCGCATATCCTCTCCGGCGCCGTCATCGATCCCATCGGCATCAACGAACTGATTCCCGACTGGAAAGACACAAGGCGCGCCGCTCGACACGCCGGTGACGGACGACCGATTCTATTTTCTGGGACCAGCCGGCAGCATCCGCATTCCGAATTTCATCTTCCCGCCGCTGATGAGCAATCACGGCAATTACATTGCCAGCCTCGGCAATGTTGCCGCTGGCTGGCGCACGCAGGCCGAAGCGCTGGGCGTCGAAATCTATCCGGGCTTTCCGGCGGCCGACATCGTCTATCGGCGACAACGGCGAGGTGAAGGGCGTCATCACGGGCGATCTGGGCGTCGCGCAGCGACGGCCATCACAAGGCGATTTCACGCCGGGCATGGCGCTGCATCGGCAAATACACGCTGTTCGCGGAAGGCGCGCGCGGCTCGCTGACGAAGCGGCTGACGCGCGAATTACAAGCTGCACGAAGGCCGCGATCCGCAGAAATTCGGCATCGGGCTGAAAGAGCTTTGGGAACTTGCGCCGAGCAAGCACAAGCGCGGGCTCGTGCTGCACACGATGGGCTGGCCGCTGGACAATTCCACCGGCGGCGGCGCTGTTCATGTATCATTGGGGCGAAAATCTTTGCTCCATCGGCTTTGTCGTTCACCTGAACTATTCCAATCCGTATCTTTCGCCCTTCGACGAATTCCAGCGCGTGAAGCATCATCCGCGCATCAAGCGAGTATCCTCGAAGGCGGCAAGCGCATCGGCTATGGCGCGCGCGCAATCACCGAAGGCGGGTTTCAGTCGGTTCCGAAGCTGGCCTTCCCGGCGGCGCGCTGATCGGCTGTTCGGCGGGCTTCATGAACGTGCCGCGCATCAAGGGCAGCCATAACGCGATGAAGACGGGCATGATGGCGGCGGAAGCAGCCTTTGCGGCTGTCTGGCGCGGGCCGCGCCGGCGACGTGCTGGACGGCTTACGAAGACGCGCTATCGTAAGTCAGCATGTTTACAAAGACTTGAAGCGAGTTCGTAACGTAAAGCCTCTATGGTCGAAGCTCGGCACCGTCATTGGCGTTGGCCTGGGCGGCATCGACATGTGGATCAACCAGCTTTTCGGGTTCAGTCCGCTGGGCACGCTGAAGCACGGCAAGCCGGACTACGCGACGCTTGAAACACGCCTCGCGAGTCCAAGCCGATCGCCTATCCGAAGCCCGACGGCGTGCTCAGTTTCGACAAGCTTTCCTCGGTGTTCCTCTCCAATACCAACCACGAGGAAGACCAGCCGGTTCACCTTGTGTTGAAGGACCCGACCATTCCCATCCGCGTCAATCTGCCGGAATATGACGAGCCGGCGCAGCGTTATTGTCCGGCGGGCGTTTATGAGGTCGTGCAGGAGGCCGCCGGCCCGCGCTTCCAGATCAACGCGCAGAATTGCGTCCATTGCAAAACCTGCGACATCAAGGATCCGGCGCAGAACATTAACTGGGTGACGCCCGAAGGCGGCGGAGGCCCCAACTACGCCAATATGTAAGGAGATCGTTTTGCGTATTCGCTCGCTTCTGTTTGTGTCCGCCGCGGCGCTTGCGCTTTCGGCGTGTTCGAGCCTTGGCATTGACCTTGGCAATTCCAGCAGCGATGCGGGCGCCAACAAGGCTGCGCCGGGCATGGTCAACACCGACGACCCCACCGGTGCCCCGCCGGTGCATGTGGACGAAGGGCTCGATGCGAGCTACGGCAATTATCTGAGTGCGCGGCTCGCAGCGAGCGAGCACGACATGGACAATGCCGCGAAATTCTATCGCGCGAGCCTGCAAGCAGATCCGGACAATCCCGATCTTCTGGCGCGGGCGTTTCTTTATTCGGCTTCTGCAGGAGACCTGGACGGAGCGGCGAAGCTCGCCGCCGAAGTCGTGGTGCATGAGCCCGATAACCGCGCGGCGCGCACAACGCTGGCCGTCGCCGCGTTCAAAAACTCTGATTACGTGGGTGCGCGCGACCAACTGTCGAAATCAGCGAGTGGGCCGTTCACGGCGCTGACGATTCGAATTGCTCAATGCCTGGGCCGCGGTTGGCGAGCACAACACCGATACTGCACTCGCCGATCTCAAAGTGCTGAAGGCGCAAGGCGGTACAGACTCGCTCGAAGCGTTCCACCGCGCACTGATCCTCGACATGGCGAGCCGCGAGAACGATGCCGACGCCGCCTATCGCGAAGCGCTAAAGGCCGCCGGAAACGGGCCGCGTATCGTGGAAGCCTATGGCCGCTTCCTCGAACGTTCGGGGCGGACGACGGAGGCCAAACAATTCTATGCCGGGCTCGCGTCCGATACAGCGCTAACTCCGATCGTTCAGGCCGCGCAAGCGCGCATGGAAACCGGAAAGATTCCCCAACCGCTTGTTTCAACGCCGCAACAGGGCGCGGCGGAAGCGCTGTTCGGGATCGCAGCGTCGCTGACCGACGATGCGAGTGCCGATGTGTCGGTGCTCTATTTGCGGTTCTCGCGCTATCTGCGTTCGGACCTTGATCTGGCGGATATCCTTTTGGCCGATCGGCTGGAAGCGCTCGAAAAATATGACGAAGCCATCGACATCTATCACGGCATCGCCAAGGACTCGCCCTATCGCAGCGTGGCGATTGTGCAGGCCGCGGTCGATGAAGCACGCCTGGAACGCAACGACAAGGCGATTGTCGATCTGAAGGAGGTTGTCACCGATCACCCTGACGATGCCGAGGCGTGGACGGCGCTTGGCGATGTCTATCGCGGCATCGAAAAATTTGCCGATGCCGCTGACGCTTATGACAATGCGATCAAGATTCGCGGCAGTGCGACACCAAATTCCTGGCCGCTGCTTTATGCGCGCGCGGTTTCCTACGAGCGTTCCAATCGTTGGGATTTGGCGGAGGCCGATCTCAAGGCAGCGCTCAAGCTGAGCCCGCAGGAACCCCAGCTTCTGAACTATCTGGGCTATTCTTGGGTCGACAAAGGCGAAAATCTGCCCGAGGCGCTGGGAATGCTAGAGAAAGCGCGTGCGTTGCGCCCGTTCGATGGCTACATCGCGGACAGCGTGGGCTGGGCCTATTACCGGCTCGGTCGCTACAAGGATGCGGAGAAAGCGCTGCAAAGCGCGATTCTGCTCGTGCCTGGCGATCCCACGATCAATGACCATCTGGGAGACGCGTTCTGGCGTGTTGGTCGCAAGCTCGATGCACGCTTCCAGTGGAACCATGCGATCACGTTCGGCCCCGAAGCCGATGAGAAGGCCAAGATCGAGGCCAAGCTCAAATACGGCTTGAACGGTGCATCCAAATCCTGACGCCGTGAAGGTCTTCGCGCCTGCGAAGATCAACTTGTTCCTGCATGTCGGGGAGCGCCGCGCGGATGGCTATCATGCACTGGAAAGCCTGGTCGTGTTCGCGGACGTGGGCGACGAACTGACGATCGCTGCGGCCGATAAATTCTCGTTGGCATTGCAAGGTCCGTTCGGTGGCGCACTGGCAAGCGAAAAGGACAATCTCATCACCAAGGCCGCGCACGCCTTAAGTGCGAAGGCCGGTCGTGAACCCGATGTGACGATCACGCTGAAGAAGAATCTTCCCGTGGCATCCGGCATCGGCGGCGGCTCGGCGGATGCCGCGGCGGCGTTGCGCGGGCTGGTGCGATTTTGGGAATTGAAAATTCCGGCACATGAACTCCACACTATTGCGCAAACACTTGGTTCCGACGTGCCCGCCTGTCTATTTAGCGAAACGCTTTGGATGACGGGCCGGGGAGAGGGCATCGAATTGATACCCGGCGTTCCGCCCGCGGCCCTTGTGCTGGTCAATCCGGGAATTGCCGTTTCGACGGCGCAAATCTTTGCCAATCTCAAATCACGTGTCGGTGTGGGGCACGCGCCGAGGCCGAAGAAGAACCTTTCGGTGCTGGCGCTCGCAGATTACTTCAAATCTAATCGCAACGATCTCGAAAAGCCCGCACGCGAGATCGCTCCCCCGATCGGCGATGTGTTATCGGCTATCGCGCGTCACGGCGCATTGCGCGCGCGCATGTCGGGCAGTGGGGCGACCTGTTTCGGTTTGTTCGCAGACGACGCCTCGGCGGATGCGGCGGCGGCGAAGATCGCAGAAAACAATCCCACATGGTGGACGAAGAAGGCGCGGATACTCTGCGTCCAGCATCTGACGCAGCATCAATGACCAAGATGGCACAGCTGCGGGAGGGACCCACTGGGCTACAGGGCAACAACGAAATCAGTAAGCTCGTTCCACGCAGAACTCTGCCACCGCGATGAGCGCCTCGCGCAGATCCGATACCGGCAGCGGCGACAGCGCTTTGCAAGCGGCCCCGGCGTACGCGTGGGCGCGGCGCAGGGTTTCGCGGATGGCGCCGGTTTCTTCGACCAGCGCGATGGCGCGGGTGAGATCGTTTTCGCCCTGCGCTCCGTTTTCGATCACCCGGCTCCAAAAGGCGCGTGCCTGTTCGTCGGCACGGGCATAAGCAAGGATCACAGGCAAGGTCATCTTCGCTTCACGGAAATCGTCGCCCACCGATTTGCCCATCAAGGCTTGGCGGCCCGAATAATCGAGCGCGTCGTCGACAAGCTGAAACGCAATGCCCAGATTCATGCCGTAATCGTGCAGCGCGGAGACGAAGCCTCGACCGCGTCCGGCAAGGGCTGCGCCTGCCTCGGCAGCCGCAGCGAACAGCGCCGCGGTCTTGGCGCTGACGACCTGCAGATAGTGCTCTTCGGTGGTGGCGAGGTTGTTTGCAGATTTCAGCTGTAGCACTTCTCCTTCGGCGATCACGGCGGACGCGTTGGCAAGGATACCGAGCACGCCAAGATTGCCGGTTTCGAGCATGAGCTGGAACGCACGACTGAGGAGGAAGTCGCCGACGAGCACGCTGGGCTTGTTGCCCCAGATGACATTGGCGGCGTCCTTGCCGCGGCGAAGGGTGCTGGCGTCCACCACGTCGTCATGGAGCAACGTGGCGGTATGAATGAACTCGACGGCGGCGGCGAGTTTCTGGTGGCCGTCGCCGCCATAGTCGGCCATGCGGGCGCCGGCGAGCGTTAGCAACGGGCGCAGGCGTTTGCCGCCGGAATCGATCAGATGTTGTGCCAGTTCAGGGATCAGCCGCACAGCGCTCGACATTCGCTGGTGGATCAACCGGTCGGCGGCTTCCATGTCGACGGCCACCAGCGCGTGCAGCCGTTCGACGGGCGTCACGGCATCTATGGTCTTGCGGGCTTCGGCGACGATCAATGTCTTGCCGGTCCAGGCTGCGGTTGCGAGATTAGGCGATATACCCCGCCGAGGGGAACTACGGGAAGGCCGCAGGTCATGCGCGAAGTCCTCAAAACCAACAATCCCGTGGACCTGTCCTATGCGGAAGCCGTCCTGAAGGATGCGGGGATCGCGTCGGTGGTGTTCGACAATCATATGAGTGTGATGGACGGTAGCATGGTCATTTTGCCGCGTCGGCTCATGGTGGCCGATGCTGACGGCGCTCGCGCTGAAATGCTTGTTCGGGATGCGCTAAAGGCGTGAGCGCGATCACCGAGGACGGTTTTCTCAACGGGCGTCTGCGCGTACGCCAGCCTAGGCGCGGCTTTCGTGCAGGCCTGGACGCGGTGATGCTGGCGGCCGCGGTTCCAGCGGGGCCGGGCGAGATGGCGCTGGAATTGGGCGCGGGCGTGGGCACGGCGAGCCTGTGCCTGACGGCGCGAAGCGGGTGCGATGTTATGGGTATCGAGATCGAACCGGAACTGGTGAATTTAGCCAATCAAAACGCGGCGTTGAATGAGGTGTCCAGCCGGGTACGATTTGAGCGCGGTGATGTTCTGAATCTCGTTCTCGGACGAACGTTCGATCACGTCTTCTGCAATCCGCCGTTCCACGATGACAGCGGCCAGCGCTCCCCCGATGCACTGAGGGCGCGGGCGCTTCAGGACGAGGGCATGTTGAAGAAATGGGTGAGGAATAGTCTTGATCATGTTGCTTTTGAAGGAAGTTTTACAATCATCTTGCGGGCGGATCGGTTAGACGAGGTGTTGGCAGTGCTTCCGAAGACCGGCGTCTATATCTTTCCGCTGTTGCCCCATGCGGGGGAACCTCCTAAGCGCGTCATCGTGCAATGGCGCAAAACCGGGCGCGGACGGCGCGTTCTGCTGCAGGGGCTGGTGCTCCACCAAGCAGACGGGCGCTACACACCCCAAGCCGATATTCTTCTGCGCGACGCAGCCCCCCTTCAGATCGGCTGATAAAGTGGGTTTTTGGAAAGCTCCCTCAGAACCGCTATGTCGTGCGAGCCATCGAAGTCGCGCTGCATAGGGCCCAAATGCTCGGCGTCGGCTCCTTCCGCTATATTGACCGCGTGACGTTGGACCGGGTCCGCGCTATCGCGGCGCGCCGTCGGGTGCGAGCGTAAGTATCGCGCTCGCCAACTCCGGCAATCTCCAGATCGAACTGCTCCAACAGAGCAGCGACGCAGCCTCGATGTACCGCGATTTCCCGGTGGCAGGCCCGGGAAGGCCAGATTGGCGGCCCGACGGTCGCTTCGTCCGATTGGAACCCGAGGCCTATCGGCCACTGTGATCGAGGTCCCCGACATCAGCGGCTCCAAGGGCGCTTTCTTCGAACGCATCCGCAAAGCCACTGCCGGCTGGGCGGAGCAAGACCGGTCGCGAATTGTCCCGCGCTAAACCTGACTTGGCTGTTGTCCCGCTATATTGCCCCCTATAGGTTCCGCCCGCTTTCCGGATGCCGCCATGCCCAAGGTTCGCACATTCCAAGATTTGATCCTGACGCTCCAGAATTACTGGGCGGCGCAGGGCTGCCTGATTCTTCAGCCCTATGACATGGAAATGGGGGCGGGGACGTTTCACCCAGCCACCACCTTGCGGGCTCTGGGGCCGATGCCGTGGCGGGCGGCCTATGTGCAGCCATCGCGGCGACCCAAGGATGGGCGTTATGGCGAGAATCCGAACCGGCTGCAGCATTATTACCAGTATCAGGTGATCTTGAAGCCCGCGCCTGAGAACGTGCTCGATCTCTACCTAGGCTCGATCAAGGCCATCGGGCTTGATCCCACAGTGCATGACATCCGGTTCGTGGAAGACGATTGGGAGAGCCCAACGCTCGGCGCATGGGGTTTGGGGTGGGAGGTTTGGTGCGACGGAATGGAGATCACCCAGTTCACCTATTTCCAGCAGGTGGGAGGCATCGACTGTGATCCGGTCTCAGCAGAGATCACCTACGGTCTCGAACGGTTGGCGATGTATGTGCAGAACGTGGAATTCGTCTATGACCTCGCATTCAACGAACAGTTCCGCTACGGCGAGGTGTTCCACCAGAGTGAGCGAGAATTCTCGGCCTACGATTTTGAATGCGCCGACACGTTGCTGCTGTTCCGCCATTTCGAAGACGCAGAAATGGAATGCAAGGCATTGATCGCTGCCAAATTGGCCTTACCCGCCTATGATCAGTGCATCAAGGCAAGCCACAGCTTCAACCTTCTTGATGCGCGCGGCGTGATTTCGGTGACGGAACGCGCGGCGTATATTGGGCGTGTGCGCGCGCTCGCCAAAGCCTGCTGCGAAGCCTGGCTTGCAAGCCCAATGGGCGCATACAAGCCGAGGTACGCTTGAAATGGCCGATCTTTTGCTCGAACTGTTTTCGGAAGAAATTCCAGCACGTATGCAAGCTGCGGCAGCGAGAGATCTCGAGCGGCTTGTCGTCGGCGCGCTGACCGATCGCGGGTTAATGTTCGAAGCCGCCAAAGCTTTCTGCGGCCCGCGCCGCTTGACGCTGGCGATCAACGGCCTATCTGCCAAACAGTCCGACGTCAGCGAGGAAAAGAAAGGCCCACGCGTCAACGCACCCGAAAAAGCTATCGAAGGCTTCCTGCGCTCGGCGGGCGTGACACTCGACCAATGCGAGAAGCGCGACGATGGCAAGGGCGAATTCTACGTTGCCGTGCTCTCGCGAAAGGGGCGGGCAACGGCAGACGTTCTGGCAGAGGTATTGCCGGAGGCTTTCGGTAAAATGCCGTGGCCAAAATCGATGCGTTGGACGGCGGGCGCAACTCGCTGGGTGCGTCCGCTGCATTCTATTATCTGCACGCTGGACGGCGAGGTCGTGCCCTTCACATTCGCCAATGTTGAAAGCGGCAACACGACGTTCGGCCATCGCTTCCTTTCGCAAGGTCCCATCGAGGTACGCCGCTTCGACGATTATGTGCAGAAGCTGCACGACGCCTATGTCCTCGTCGACCCCGCACGCCGCAAGGACATCATCCGCGAAGACGCCAAGCAGCAAGCATTCGTGCACGGCTTCGAACTGATTCCGGACGAGCCTCTTCTGGAAGAGGTCTGCGGCCTCGCCGAATGGCCCGTGGTGCTGACGGGACGCATCGAAGACCAATTCATGGACGTACCCGCGGAAATTTTGCAGACCTCTATGCGCACGCATCAAAAATATTTCGCGCTGCGCGATTTTAAAAGCGGCAAGCTCGCCAACCGCTTCATCCTCGTAGCCAACATGGTGGCGCAAGACGGCGGCAAGCAAATCGTCGCCGGTAATGAGCGTGTGCTGCGTGCGCGGCTCTCGGACGCCAAGTTTTTCTGGGATCAAGATCGTCAGACAAAACTCGAAGATCGCGTCGATGCACTGAAGGGTATCGTTTTCCACGCTAAGCTTGGTACTCAATACGAGCGCGTACACCGCATCGAAGCGTTGGCGGGCGAAATCGCCGCCAGGATTGGCGCGGATGTGGAAAAGGCCGAGCGCGCCGCGCGGCTTTGCAAAGCCGATCTCACCACCGGGGTGGTTGGGGAATTTCCCGAACTGCAAGGCGTAATGGGCCGTTACTACGCACTACACAACGGCGAAAGTGCAGAAGTCGCTGACGCCATTCGCGATCACTACAAGCCACAGGGACCAAGTGATGCGGTGCCGAGTGCGCTTGTTTCGGTAGCCGTAGCGTTGGCAGATAGGATAGACGCATTAACGGGTTTTTTCGGCATTCGTGAGTTTCCAACAGGTTCAAAAGACCCCTTTGCGTTGAGGCGAGCTGCGTTAGGCACAATTAGAATTGTTTCTTCCAATGCGCTCAGAATTTCGCTCATCGAAATGGTGGGCTTGTCCACGCGGGCATTCAACGCCCAAGACAAAATTGAGCTTGGTGCGGGCAGTCACATAGGAAAGCTGCCCAGAGGGATGGCAGATGCTGACGCTATTGAGAGCGAATTGCTTCCATTCTTCGCTGACCGGCTCAAAGTCGCGCTTCGCGAAAAAGGCATACGTCACGATTTGATCGATGCCGTATTTTCACTTGGCACAGAGGGCGATCTTGTTGCTCTCGTTGCGCGCGTCGAAGCATTACAGACATTTCTGAAAACAGAAGACGGTGCCAATTTGTTGGCTGCATATAAGCGGGCCGCAAACATTTTGAAGGCCGAAGAGAAGAAGGAAGGCAGGTCTTTCGGAACCGTTCTCGCTACCGCGCCCGATGCACCTGAAGAAGAACGCAGCCTCGCAATTGCGCTTGAGGCCGCGCAGCCCAAAATTGGCGCGTCGATCTCGCACGAAGAGTTTTCAGAGGCAATGAAGGTGATGGCATCGCTCCGGTCGCCTGTCGACGCTTTCTTCGACAGGGTTAAGGTGAACGATGACAATGAGAGTGTGCGTCTGCAACGGTTGGGTTTGCTGTCGCGTTTGCGCACGACGCTGCATCTGGTTGCGGATTTCTCGAAGATCGAAGGCTGAGAGTTGCTAGCCGCGCTCCGTCGTCGGGTCGATCATCTTGCGGATTTCGGTGATCTTGGTTGCGGGAAAACCGCTTATCTCTGCATGTTTGCGGATCACCGCTTCATCCCTGGCCAGATAGATACAGAACGTCTTGTCGTCGGCAACATAGCTTTCCTGCCATTGGATATCCGGACCAAGATCGCGCAGCGTCTCGTTGGATTTCGCCGCCGCCTGCCGCAACTGGTCGCGTTCGAATGTGCCGACCTTAGGAATGTCGCGTTCGATCATGAACTTGCGCAAAGCCATGCCAGCCTCCCAGCCGTGCCTATCTTTTTCCAAAGATAATGGTAACGGTCCAGTCATGTTGACGCAACATGGGACTGGGACTTGACCCGACCGCACCGCAACAGGAAAGAGGGAGCGTCGGGGTCCTCGTAGCCGCCGCAGGGGCGTTTCGGAGTGAAATCGCAATGACCAAATGGGTTTACAGCTTCGGGAGGGGTTTGGCGGAAGGCGAGGCCGCGATGAAGGATTTGCTCGGTGGCAAGGGCGCAAATCTTGCCGAAATGAGCAATCAGGGATTGCCCGTACCACCTGGCTTCACCGTCACGACCGACGTCTGCACCTACTATTATGCGCATAATGAATTGTATCCGCCGGAATTGAAGGCAGCCGTCGAAACGGCACTGGCGCGGGTGGGTGAGCTCGCGGGGGGCAAGCTGGGCGATCCGGCCAATCCGCTGCTGGTATCGGTGCGCTCGGGCGCGCGCGTGTCGATGCCGGGCATGATGGATACCGTGCTCAATCTCGGGCTCAACGCGCAGACGACCGAGGGATTGGCAAAGCTCACAGGCAATCCTCGCTTTGCCTATGACTCTTATCGCCGCTTCATCCAAATGTATTCTGACGTCGTGCTGGGCGTCGATCATGCACTGTTCGAGGAGATCCTTGATGCGACCAAGGAAGATAAGGGATTGGAACTCGATACCGAACTGAGCGCAGACGACCTCAAGCGCATCGCGCAGGCGTTCAAAGATCAGGTGGAGAAAGAACTGGGCCGACCATTCCCCGATGACGTGCACGAGCAATTGTGGGGTGCTATCGGGGCGGTATTCGGGTCATGGCACAGCTCGCGCGCCAACACCTATCGCAAACTGCACAATATTCCCGAAGACTGGGGCACGGCAGTCACCGTGCAAGCGATGGTGTTCGGCAATCGTGGCGAGACCTCGGCCACGGGCGTTGCGTTCACACGTGACCCTTCGACGGGCGAGAAAATTCTTTATGGCGAATTCCTCATCAACGCGCAGGGAGAAGACGTGGTGGCGGGCATTCGCACGCCTCAGCCGATTTCCAAACTCGTGCGCGAGCGCCAGGGCGGTAAAAAACCTTCCATGGAAGAGGCGATGCCAGCGGCTTATGCCGAACTGAAGGCTATCGGCGACAAGCTCGAAGCGCATTACCGCGACATGCAGGACGTCGAGTTTACGGTGCAGGAAGGTAAGCTCTTCATGCTCCAGACCCGTTCGGGCAAACGTACGGCGGAAGCCGCGCTGAAGGCGGCGGTGGACATGGTAGGCGAGGGCCTGATCGACAAAAAGGCCGCTGTGGCGCGTGTCGATCCGTCGGCACTGGATCAGTTGTTGCATCCCACACTCGATCCCAACGCGCCGAAGCAGCAAATCGCCATCGGGCTTGCGGCCTCGCCGGGGGCGGCCACGGGCGGGATCGCGTTCACGGCAGACGAAGCAGAGAAGCTGGCGGCCGAAGGCCATAATGTCATTCTGGTGCGCACCGAAACCAGTCCCGAGGATATTCACGGGATGCATGCGGCGCGTGGCATTTTGACGGCACGCGGCGGCATGACGAGCCACGCGGCGGTCGTGGCGCGGGGCATGGGGCGGCCCTGTGTGTCGGGTGCGGGGATGCTGAAGATCGATGTGGCGAGCGGCACGATGAGTGTGGGGGCGACGACGCTGAAACGCGGCGACGTCATTACCATCGACGGGGCGAGCGGGCAGGTGTTCATGGGTAGCGTGCCTATGCGCCAGCCTGAACTGACCGGCGATTTCGGAATGCTCATGGGCTGGGCGGATTCAATCCGTACACTGAAGGTTCGCACCAATGCCGATACGCCCACCGATGCCGCCACGGCGCGGGGCTTCGGCGCCGAAGGCATCGGGCTTTGCCGCACCGAGCATATGTTCTTCGACGGCCCTCGCATCGTGGCCGTGCGTCAGATGATCCTTGCAGATCAAAAGAAAGATCGCGAGGCCGCACTCGCCAAATTGCTGCCGATGCAGCGTGGGGATTTCGAGGCGATCTTCAAGGTGATGGACGGCTTGCCGGTCACGATCCGCCTGCTCGATCCGCCGCTGCACGAATTCTTGCCGCACAAAGACGAGGAAATCGCCGAAGTCGCGCGCGCGGCTGGCGGGGATCCTGCGAAATTGCGCGCGAGGGCAATTGCGCTGCACGAATCCAATCCGATGTTGGGCCACCGTGGGTGCCGATTGGGCATTACCTATCCCGAGATCTATGAAATGCAGGCGCGCGCCATTCTCGAGGCAGCGCTGAACGTGGAAGAGGCCGGTGGTTCGCCTGTGCAATTGGAAATCATGATTCCTCTGGTCGGATTCAAGGCAGAGTTGGATACGCTGAAAGCCCGTATTTCCGCTGTTTCCGAGGCCATAAAGAAAGAGCGCGGGCGCTCACCTGTTTATCTGATCGGCACGATGATCGAACTTCCGCGCGCGGCGTTGCGGGCAGCGGAGATTGCGCAGACAGCGGAATTCTTTTCGTTCGGCACCAACGATCTAACGCAGACCACACTTGGTGTCAGCCGCGATGACGCGGGCACGTTTCTCACCGAATATCTAAACAAGGGCATTATCGCGCGCGATCCGTTCGTCACCATCGACCAGGAAGGCGTGGGCGAATTGGTTAAAATTGCAGCGGAACGAGGTCGCAAAACGCGACCCAACTTGAAACTCGGCATCTGTGGCGAGCATGGTGGCGATCCAGATTCGATCCGGTTCTGTCACAAAGCGGAACTCGATTATGTGTCGTGTTCACCATTTCGAGTACCTGTAGCGCGACTTGCCGCCGCACAGGCGGCCTTGGAATCGGCGCCCGAAAAAGATTAATCCGTACACGGATAACCCGCAGAAATCCTGGATTTTCCCGAGATTTATGACGCTGCGTCATGTATTGCGGCGATTTTATTTGACGATTCGCGCTTTCGCTGGCAGAAGCCTTGCACCGAAGGGGCTGCGGAACTTTATTCACCACGACCGACTGACATCGAATTTTCGTTAGCTAGCCGGGACCAGCCTTTGTGATGACGAACAAATTGATCGAGACGCTTTGGCGCGCAGATCGCGTGCTGGCCAGTGCTGCAGCGATTGTTGCGCTGGCGGCGGGCGGCATCGCGGGAGCTGCAATCGTCAATCATCCGCATACGGATCAAATGGCCGTCGTGCAACCGCTGAAAACGTCGCCTGCGGCAGACGCTGTTGCAACAGATACGGACGAAACCGATCCCGCGCTCACCCAGCTCATTAGCGAACACAAATGTCTTTCCGAAGCGCTTTATTACGAAGCACGCGGCGAGGGCACGGGCGGTCAGATGGCGGTCGCCGAAGTGATCTTCCACCGGCTGCACAACAGGCACTATCCGCAGACGATCTGCGGCGTGGTTTATCAGGGCCTGCACACCGGGCAGGGCTGTCAATTCTCGTTTGCTTGCCAGCGTCATGGTGGCGAAGCCCGGGATGAGGACGAATGGCAATCGGCCCAGATGCTGGCCGCGCGCATCCTGACCGGCTCGGCACGCATGGACGACGTTACCGAGAACGCCACCCATTACCATGCAATTTCGGCGCAGCCGGAATGGGCCGATCACCTGGTCAAGACGATTCAGATCGGCAACCACATCTTTTATCGTGACGCGCCGCCTCCCCGAAAAAGCTAATTGTTTGAGCTAATTATTATTTCCACTTCGTTCGAATACTTCGGCCGTCTGTTTCTGCACCAATCCGCGCACGAAACGTGGGGCAAAGGCCTTAACGCGATCGATCCAGGCAATTCCGGCCGGGACATACCAGTGGATCTTGTCGCTGCCATAGCCGGCCCAGACAGCCTCTGCGACGGCCGTGGGCTGGATCAGGCGGAACAGCCCCTTCTTGCGGGCGTAGAGTTCATCCTCGCTGGGCTTGCGGCCGTCGGAGCGGTTGGGGGTGGAGCGCAAGATCGCCGTGTCGATGAGGCCCGGAAGGGTGTCGGCCACCCGGATACCGTGGCGCGCGAATTCGATGGAAAGCGCCTCGGTCAGCCCCTTCACGGCGAATTTTGTGGCGGCATAGGTGGCGATGCGCGGCATTCCATATGTGGCCGACGATGACGAGGTGCTGAAGCAAAGCGAATTGGGCGTTGCCTTCAACAAGGGCAGTGCGGAATAGATGCCGTTGATGACGCCGATGAAGTTCACATTAATGAGGCGCAGGGTAGCTTCGTAAGGAATGTCTTCGAACCAGCCGCTTTCGCCGATGCCGGCATTGTTGAATAGAACATCCATCTTGCCGCCGGTTTCGGCGCCGAATTCAGCGATAGCCGCTTCGTAGTCTTTCTTGTCAGTGACATCGAGCTTGCGCGTAAGGCAATTGTCGTTGCCCAATTCCTGCGCGAGCGTGGAAAGGCCCGCGATATCAACGTCCATCGCGCCGACGAACCAGTCTTTCGAGGAAAACAACTTTGCCGTTGCGCGGCCGATGCCGCTGGCAGCGCCTGTGATGAAGATGGATTTGCGCCCCCGCGCCTTGCCCGCCATGCTCGTCCCCTTGATGTTTGTTTAGAAATTCACGCGATGCGAGATCGCGCCGTCGACCACCAGATTGACGCCCGTTGTATAGGACGATGCGGGGCTCGCGAGGAACACCGCGGCATTGGCAATTTCCTGCGGCGTGGCGGCGCGGCCCGTCGGATTGCGCGACATCGCCTGCTTGAAATAGTCGGGCATGTTGGTCTCGACCATGTTCCACACGCCGCCCTTGAAATAGACCATGCCGGGCGAGACCACGTTCACGCGCAGGTTTTTCTTCGCATATTGGCGCGCCAGCCCCTTGGCGTTGTGAATCAGCGCAGCTTTGATAGGGCCGTAAGAACTGGCGTTGTCGGCCTCGGCGGCGGAAACCGACGAGATCATAATGAAGCACGCATCGCCGTGTGTTTCGGCCGCTTTTTCCAGGAAAGGACGCGCGGCTTCGAAGGCATGGACCGCGCCCAAAATGTCAAGCTTGAAGTTCGAAGTCCAAGAGCTGGGATCATTGCCGATTGCCATCGCGCCCGCGTTCGACACAAGAATATCGATGCCGCCGAGTTCGCCTCCCGCTTGCTGAATCCAGGCGGTAAGCGCGGAACTATCGGTGATATCGACGGAAGCGCCCGTCGTGCGCACACCCTTATCTTTGAGCGCCGCAATCGTTTCGCTCACCTGATCGGCATTGCGCGCGCAGATGGCGGTGTTCGCGCCTTCGCCCGCCAGCGTCTCTGCGATCGCGCGCCCGATGCCCCGCGTACCGCCAAGAACAACTGCGTTCTTGCCTTTGAGATGCAAGTCCATGTTTGTCTCCGATAGGTGCCGCGGGCACTGTAGGGCGGATCAAAAGTCCAGAGCAATGTCGAGGTTGGGCGCAGAATGGGTGATTGCGCCAGAGGAGATGTAATTCACACCGGTTTCCGCGATGGCTCGGACGGTGGAAAGTGTCACGTTGCCGGAGGCTTCGAGCACCGCACGACCTTTGGCAAGTGTCACCGCGCGCTTGAGATCGTCGAGGGTCATGTTGTCGAGCAGGATCGTGTCGACGCCACATGCCAAGGCCTCTTCCAGCTGCGCTAGCGTGTCCACCTCGAGCTCGATCTTCGCCATATGGCCGAGGCCTGCGCGCACCCGCTCGATGGCAGGTTTGATACCGCCTGCAGCGACAAGATGATTGTCCTTAATAAGCACGGCGTCGTCGAGGCCGAAGCGATGATTGAAACCGCCGCCGCAGCGCACAGCGTATTTCTCTAGCACGCGGAGTCCGGGCGTGGTTTTGCGGGTGCAGACGATATGGGCCCTTGTGGCCGCCACCGCATCCACCAATGCGCGCGTGGCCGTGGCGACGCCGGAGAGGTGGCCGGTGAAATTCAACGCGACGCGCTCGGCGGTGAGGATGGTGCGGGCCGAACCCTTGATAGTGGCAATTGTGTTGCCTTTGCAGATTTTTGAACCGTCGGGGATTTCGACCTCAAAGTGGATTTCCGGGTCGACGAGGCGAAACGCGCATTGGGCGGCGATCAACCCGGCAATAGTGCCATTCTCACGGGCGGCTAGCCGTGCCGTGATGCGCTTATCGGCGGGAAAGATGAGGTCGGTGGTGATATCACCTGCGCGGCCGAGATCTTCTTCCAGCGCATGACGAATCGTGGGCTCAATCAATAGCGTGTGCGGCGGACGCGTGAGAGCCAGAGCGATCACAGTCACAATCCACTCTCCCCTATGGGGAGGATCGAAACTTGCAAGGCGGACTTCGGAGAAGAGGCTATGTCTATGTCACGCCCGCCAGCCCCCTCCCGGAAAAACCCTCTGATGTGCTGCGGATTTCTCGTCCCTCCTTCGAGGGGAGGGTGAAAATGAATCTCAAATCGCAGCACGGTCTCGGTGTCCAATCGTCTTGGCTGTCACGATGCGTTCGGCATCGGCAAGTTTTAGGAAGGTGCGTTTGCCGCCGGGATCGGTTGCGGGGGAATCGCTGCGGAAATGTCCGCCGCGACTCTCGTTGCGTATCAGCGCCGCGCTGGCGACGAGTTTGGCGGTCGTGGTCATGTTGAGTAGCGCGGGTTCCCCGGCACCGGCGCGTTCGATCTGCGCGATGGCATCGATAGCTTTGGACAAACCTTCCCCATCGCGTTCGAGACCGACCAGCTTTGTCATCGTGTCGCGCAGCGCATGGGGCGGCGGAGGTGCTGCGAAGCGTTCGGGTGCGGGCGGTTCGCCAGCACCTTTACCTGGCGCGATGGTGTTGCGCACATCGTTCGCTACGCGCGCGCCAAAAACGAGGGCTTCGAGCAAGGAATTGGAAGCCAAGCGGTTGGCGCCATGCAGGCCGGTAGATGCGCATTCGCCCACGGCCCACAAACCCTCGAGGGTGGAACGCCCGCGGGCGTCTGTTGCGATGCCGCCCATATGATAATGGGCAGCAGGTGCGACCGGAATGGGTTCGCGCGCGGGCTCGATGTCGGCGGATTTGCAGGCGGCATAGACCGTCGGAAAGCGGGAGGCGAAGGTTTCGCCTAACGCTTCACGACAATCGAGGAACACTTTGTGTCCCGCCGCGATCTCACGGTGGATGGCGCGGGCGACCACATCGCGCGGTGCGAGTTCGGCGTCGCGATGAATGGCAGGCATGAAGCGCGTGCCTTTTTCATCGACGAGGATCGCGCCTTCGCCGCGCAACGCTTCGGTGGCAAGCGGTGCGGGATCGCGGCCGATGGCGATGGCCGTCGGATGGAATTGCACGAATTCTGGATCGGCGATCAGGGCGCCCGCGCGCGCAGCCATGCCCAAACCTTCGCCACGCGCCTCAAGCGGGTTGGTGGTAACGGCGTAAAGCGCGCCTAGGCCGCCGGTGGCGAAGATGATGGCGGGCGCGCGGAACAAAATGAGACGTGCGTGCTGACCTACCCCGTAGCGCGCAAATAACCCGGTGACCCTGCCGCTTTCCATCGCGAGTTCGAGTGCGTGAAAGCCTTCGAGCAGCTTGATAGAAGATGTCGCCAGCGCGCGTTCGGCAAGCGTGCGGGTGACTTCTGCTCCGGCGCGGTCGCCTTTCACGTGCACGATGCGGTTGGCGGAATGCGCAGCTTCCCGGCCGAGCGCGAGCGTGCCGTCGGGTTTGCGGTCGAAGGGCGCACCATAGCTGATGAGATCTTCGATGCGGGCTTGGGCTTCGCGCGCGACGAATTCGGCGACCTCGACGTCACAGATGCCCGCACCTGCCGCCAGCGTGTCTTCGGCGTGGAAGCGCCAGCTATCGGTTGGGTCCATCGCCGCAGCGATGCCGCCTTGCGCCCAGGCACTCGAGCCAGAGACGCCAGGGCGCGTACCCGCGAGCACCAGCGCCGGGAAAGGCGCGAGTTTTAGCGCCGCAAACAAGCCCGCCACCCCGGCGCCGAGGATGAGCACACCCTTCGCCTCGATCACATTGTCGATGCGCTTGGGCATGGGATCACGCAGCCTTTGGCGTCGGCATCTTCACCGCGAGCATCCGCTCGACGGCAGCCTTCGCGCGTTCGGCTATCGCGGGATCGACTTTGACCTCGTAGGTCATCGTTTCCAGCGCGTGCAAAATCTGCGGTAGCGTAATGCGCTTCATATGCGGGCAGAGGTTGCACGGTTTGACGAAATCCACATCGGGGAATTCGACGGCCACGTTGTCGCTCATCGAGCATTCGGTGACCATCACAACTTTCTGGGGACGGTTCTTGCCGACATAGCCGATCATCGCAGAGGTCGATCCCGCGAAATCGGCTTCCGCCACGACTTCGGGTGGGCATTCGGGATGGGCCAGAACGACGACGCCCGGATTGGCCTCGCGATAGGCTTTGAGGTCGGCCACGCTGAAGCGCTCGTGCACTTCGCAATGACCTTTCCAAGTGATGATCTTGATTCTCGTCTGTTTGGCGACGTTTTGCGCCAGATATTCGTCTGGGATCATGATGACTGTGTCGACGCCGCGTTCGCGGGCAATGTCTTCCACCACGGCGACGGCGTTGGATGAGGTGCAGCACACATCGCTTTCCGCCTTCACGTCGGCCGACGTGTTCACATAGGTCACGATCGGCAGGCCGGGATATTTCTGTTTGAGTAATCGCACATCGCTGCCCGTGATCGAAGCGGCGAGCGAGCAACCTGCGCGCAGATCGGGGATCAACACCGTTTTTCCCGGCGAAAGGACTTTCGAGGTCTCGGCCATGAAATGCACGCCGGCCTGCACGATAACCTTCGCATCGGTCTTGGCGGCTTCGCGGGCGAGCTGTAGCGAATCCCCCATGAAGTCGGCGACGCAATGGAAGATTTCCGGGGTCATGTAATTGTGTGCCAGGATGACCGCGCTTTTCTCCTTCTTCAGCTTGTTGATCGCCACGATGTAGGGCGCGTGCACAGCCCATTCGATTTCTGGCACGACGTGCGAAACCTTCGCGTAGAGATCGCTCGTCTGGCGCGCAATTTCGGACGAGTAAGCAAACTGTCTTTCGAAGCCTCTTGGCATTTCACCCATCGTCGCCTCACTTATGCTCACTTCGAGCATATATATGGGGTAAAAAGGCCGGCTTTAAAGGGCCGGGCGCCCTTATGCTACACATGAGCATAATTCGGTCAACCCATGCCATTGTCCCAAGCGTTGTCTGTAGGATACTTCAAGTTGTAATATTCCGAAATACTCGTTGCAGTTCGGCAACGGACATTTTCTTTCAATCGGAACTGCCTGGTTTTTAATCGACGGCAACGCTGATGTCGCTATAGAGCGCACGCCCCGAAGAGACCGAGGGGCGATTCAACAAGGAGAGCTCTGTGTTTCGTAAAACGATTTTGAGTACGGTTTCGGTGCTGGCCATGCTTTTGTCCGCGCCTGTTTTAGCCGACGACCTGGATTTCGCAGGCACCCTGACCGGCCAATATACCCATGTGGACCTCTCTGGCCTGCCGGACGCCAATCTGTGGGGCTTCAATGGCGCGGGCGTGATCGGCCTGAACGACACTGGCCTGAACGTCGAGCTCGACGCCGGCTACAACCATCTGACCGATTCCGGCGTCCATGCCAATGACTGGAACATTGGCGGATCGCTGTTCTGGAAGGGCGACCAGGGTCGTGTCGGCGCGAATGTGAATTACACCCAAGTCGACGTTTCGCCGTTCAACGCGAATACCACCAATTATGGTGGCTTCGGCGAGTTCTATGCGAACCAAATGTTCACGTTCGGCCTTAAGGCAGGTGGCTTCGGCGGGAACACCAGCGGCGACTATGTTGCCGGCGGTGTGACGGGTTACGTGTTCCCAGATTTCGCGGTGTTGGGTTCGATCGACTATACCCATTTCAACCACGCCATTGACGAAACCGATTTCACCGCGCAGGGCGAATATCTGCTCTCTGAGGAGACACCGATTTCGGCGTTCCTCGGATACACCTATTCGGATCTGTCGAACGGCGGCGGACACGCCAACACGTTCTTTGTGGGCCTCAGGCTTTATACGAACAACAACGGCGCGACGACGCTCGTCGACCGCCAACGTTCGGGTACCGTCGGTGGCTTGGCCTCGTTTGGCCCTATCGGACTGAATTTCTAGGGTTGTCGTAGATAGGAACAACCGCGCGTTTCCGTTCCGGAGACGCGCGGTTTTTCTTTGGCTTTCGGCCGCTGGATCGCGCAATCTTCCGCAGAAACGCACATTCGGGATTGCGATGACGCGGTGGCGGCATGTTCTGCTTGTTGTCTGCGGACTTGTCTTGCTGGGCGCGTTGTTGTCGGGCCGCGACAGCTGGATACGGCGTCTGCCACCAGATTCTTTCGCCCGCGCGGGTGATAGTGCACCGCTATGGTCCTCCACGCCACAGATGAGTGCGGAGGAAAACGCCGAGTATCACTGGCGCAAGCACGGCGCGGAATTTCCGAAATTGAATAGTGCGGCGGAGTATGAAGCTGCGGCGCACAATTTCCTCAGTAATCCGCCGCTGGGCACGCTGACCAAACAGAAACACAACGGCGACACGGTGTTTTACAATCCGAAGGCGAACATCTTTGCCGTGCGCGCACCAAACGGTGCACCGCGTACCATGTTCAAGCCAGATAACGGACTACGATATTGGGAGCGGCAATGATGGCGCGCAGATTTCATCCCTGCCTTTGCTGCGGCTCGCGCACGATTGCCAATCGCGGGGATTACGAGGTTTGCGGGATTTGCGGTTGGGAAGACGATCCGGCGCAAGCCAAGGATCCCGATTTTCGTGGTGGCGCAAACAAGCCGAGCCTGAACCAAGCGCGCGCGGCGTGGCTCACGCGGAAAGATTCACCTTAGTCTCGCTTAGGCCGGTTTGCGCGCCCAAATCAGCGCATTGAAATCGCCAAGGCGACAAACAGTCATTGTCGAACGAATGGGTCAAAGCCGGTCAGCACTCCTGCCGGACATGATTGCGCTATGCCGCGCCTGCACGAGAGGGCTGAGCTTGGTTGATCTCAAAAGCATGAGTCCTGCGGTAATGATGCGTTGCAAGCACAATAATATCAAAGCCTTATGGTATAAAACGCCTATCAAGCTAGTAGGGTTGAGCGCTGAGGACACCTCTGAGATCACAGAAATCAGAAGCCGAACTAGAACTCTCGCCTGCATTTGTTCTCAATATGTTCTCATGACAAAACCCTTCCCCGAAATAACAACGATGCAACCCAAAGCGCTGCGGCCAGACACGATGGCGCTGTTGACTTGCCCCACCTGCGGGCATGACGGCGACATTGACCAGCGGGAGATTGCGCGCAGCCGGGGCGATGTACCGACGCAATATGGCTTTCGATGCACTCGTTGCGGCCGCCCCATGTCGTCTGTGGCTTCCACAAAACACCGGCCAGAACGATGAGCCAGGGTGACGGCCATTGGACCGATAGGCGCGACGGCGACCGCGTGCAGGGTTCAAACATGCGGATTGGCCCGGTGTTCGCAGGGGAGGTGACGTATGCCGCGTTTGGCACTGGTTGGGCCTGGAAAGCCTCTCTCAACGGCCAGGCGATGGGCGGCTATCCGACGATTGAACAGGCCAAAGCGCGCATCGACTGGGAAATCTGGAACCGGCTGCGGCAGACGGAGGAAGGCTATAAATTGCTCCTGGACCGCCATGAACAATGGAAGAGGGGCAACGCATAAGCATGGCCGCGTGCCGTTTGATCTGCTCAATCATCTCGGCTTCGTTTTTTTGTACCGACTGTTACGCTGTGCTTATACGCTGTGCTTAATAAACCGCTCAACGGTGTGGCCGACACGGTCTAAAAGCGCCGTGGCCGTGCGCAAGCCTTCGCGCACCGGCATGGCTCGGACAGAAGCAACTTCAGCTCAAACTACGGGAACTTACTCCTGACCGACCGTCAAGCTTGGAAAACGCACGATGATGTCACGCTGGCCGCGGCGCGGTACCGAAAAACTGACTTGCTGTGCGGGAGCGTTGGGCAGGTGCATCGTCGCATGGTATCGGCCCGGTTCGAGCCGCATCAAGACCCAAGGCGCATCGCATTTTATACGTAGAGGTTGCGCGCGATAGGGACCATGCAACGTCACCTCTTCATCGGCGAGATACTGGCCATAGCCACCAACGGCCTCCAGCTTGACCGGATAGTTGCGCCAACGGGTTTCGTCCTGCTCGCTCTCGCCGATGCCGGTACAGGCGACCCTAACGCCCATCACGCTTGTGGAACGATCCACGGGAAGGTCGTGGACGACCGCAGCTTGTGCCGCCATGCCCAGACACAGCACAAATGCCGAGGACGGAATAAGTGCCGCCACGATTCGTTCTCTGGTTTCACGCATGACACTTCTCCTAGAGTTTATCATCTCCATGCTGTGCAGAACGGTGATCGTGTATCAACGTAACGGTTTTGTCCGCTTTGCATTTCACGAAGGCATTGGCGACGCCTTATGAGAAGGTGTGTACGACACCGCGTTCGCCTGTATCGTGTTGGCTCGATCAAACGCAGTTGGGTTAGACGCAGGTCTCACCTGCGTAGCGGAACTCCCCGAGCAATTGCCGGAGCTAGACGAAACCACATGTGGCTTGTTGCCTTTGTAAGTGATTTGAACGCTACGCATGCACGTGCCATTGCCTGACATTGTGGAGACAAACGAATAGGACTGGCTGCTTTCAGGCAACGGCGCGAATTTCGCACTGAATGGTTCGTTGGGGTTGGACTGAGCCATAAGATCTTTGGCCCGTTGCATCATGGCCGCCGCCTGTCGATCCATCGCTGCCGAAATCTGGTCAAGCTGGGCGAACGCAGAATCCGGGCCGTATACCCATGGTGCCGGCGCGAATGCATCAATCGCGGCGGGGCCGTTCGATACGCTGATCTTCGGTGCGACATCGCCAGTGTAGCGGACGGTCGCAACGCCGCCACCTGGAACCGTGACACTAATTTGATGAACCACGGGCGATTTGGCTTGCGCCATCACGGCAACACCGATCAGCGCTACACCTGCTAGGCCCGCCAATAGAGTTTTTCGCATGCGTGCTTCTCCTGTTATCAACGCAGCGGAAATTATAGTTGCCTGGCTAAAACCAGCATGACGCGAAGCTGAAATCGCGTTCATAAAATATAGCAGTTGATTGCCTTTAATGCGCCGATTGCTGCTTCAAATAGGCGATCGCGTCGGCAGCGCGTTCCTGCGCCGAAGGCAGGCGGAACCCCAGGGCGGTTCCCGGTGCCATCGCCGTCGGATTTTGCAGCCAGCGATCCAGCGTCTGCGCGGTCCAGACAATTCCCAATTTCTGGAGCGCGGGAGAATAATGAAAACCCGGCACGGTGCCTGCTTTGTGGCCGAAGACGCCGCGATGCATCGGCCCGATGCGATTGGCGTCAAGCGAATAGCATGCGCCGCATTTTGCTTCGTATATCTCTGTTCCTCGTGCAGGGTTCTTGGAAGAAAAGCAGTTTGCGGCGCGGCAGTCACAAAACATTGCCAGCAGAAGCAGCCTGTCAGGCTCGATCTTCGAAACTCCACCACGTGAGGCCTGAAAGCGCTGGGTAGTGATTCATTGCGCGGGCGTTCTGATTTCCCCCAGATGCCAGCGTGTGGCGAAGATCGTGAATTCGGACGCCCTCAAGACGGCAGCTTTGCGAATCCCGCTCTCACGAATGCTGAAGGTCGGTCAATATGCGCTCTCTTTCTTTCCGCGATCCCATAGGGGTTCTTGTGCGCGCGCGGAATGCTGTGGTGACGTTTCATCCCTTCTGCTTACTGAGAAATGGGTGAGGACCCGTTCCACCGATTGATGGTACTCATCTTTGCATTGTGGTTTGCAACGAATTTTACGTGCTCGTCCAGGACGCACTGAAAACCTTTAACTGCGCGCCCGTATTCCCAGCCTGAACCCCGGCGCAGGCCGTTCGCGCAATACGTCGCGGCGGAAGCGGAAGAGTTCGGCGGGGCGGCCGCGGACAGGTGCGCTGGTGCGGCCAGTGCCTTCAACCAAGCCTTGTTCTTCGACGAGGCGGCGGAAATTTTGTTTGTGGAGGCGGACGCCGGAGATCGCTTCGACGGTGCGTTGCAGTTCGAGCAATGTGAAGGCTGGCGGCATGAGTTCGAACACGACCGGACGGTATTTCATCTTGCCACGCAGGCGCGCGATTGCGGTGGCCAGAATGCGGCGATGGTCAAACATCATGGGGGCGCCGAGATGGGCAGCGATCTCAGATTTCATTACGCGGCCGTCGCGGACGGCTTCCTCCACCAATCCCGGCTTCATAGAGAAGTTCGTAGCGTTCGAGGACTTTTTCTTCGTCCCAGCGCAAACCGTCCAGACCAAAGCACAAGCGCGCGCGATCGCGGCGGATTTCGCTGCTTTCGCCTTTGCCAGCGGCTTTGGCGAAGGCTTTCAGGACTGGCGCAGATGATTTCTTCGATGACGCGCGGTTTGGCATCGCGCCAATCTTCCCATGGGAAAAAGCGGTACCAATCGCGCCATTGCGTATCGGGGGTTCTTGGGTCGCCGCGGGTAAGCGCGAAATAGCCGACCGAGACCACGCGTGGGCCTTCGCCGGCTTTCTGCAGGTGACGGCCGCGGTCGCCGAAGGTGTAGAGCTGTTCTGCATAGCCGAGATCGAGATGAGGTCTGCTCCGCCTACCCAGCTGCGCAATCCGCTTTCGAGCGTGCGGTGATGCAGGGGATCGAACGGACCGAAGGGCAGGGCGTCCACGCCTCCCGGCGGATGCACAACCAGAACGCGCGGCGTTTCATCGGCCACCGAGACGATGGCCGCCGAAAGGCCGATGCTGACGACATTCTGTGCGTCGCGCTTCATGCCCACGCTCTCACACGAATCGTAAGCGGCAACGCCACGGAGATCGCCTTCGCTGACGATGCGTGCCGCGCCCGATGGATTTCGACGGCGTCGATCATGCGGCCAGTCGCGGCCCAACGCATCGTCGGCAAGCCTGCACCATCAAGCGGTTGGGATAAGCGTGCGCGCGCGCGTTTGCGCAGTCGCGTCGCCGATCTCGGTTTCGCGTCACATGATCCAGACGGTCGCACATCAGGATATAGCTGGCCGCTGTCGAGCGGCTGATGCCAGCCCAGCAATGCACCACCATCGGCGCAGTCGCCTCCCATGTCGCGCCCGAATTCGAGCAGACTCTGGATATGATCGTTCTGTGGCGGCGCATCGCCAACGTAATGGATCCGCGATGTCGTTCACGCCTAGCCGCAGATGCCGGTCGGGGTGCAATCCCTGCGGTGTTTCGATCATGTGCTCTGGCGACAGCAGGGTCATCAGATGCGATGGGTTGTGGTCGCGGATCGTCTGTTCGAGCCGCGAAAGCGGCGTGATGATGATCTTGGGCATGACCAAACCTGTGAAGATTCGCGGAAATTAGCACGTTCACGCCAAACTCAAACCGCGAGCCTGTGGAACCGGTTCAGAAACTGTATCTGCGCATCAGCGGGCGCCAGCGGTAGAAGGCGCGGTATGCGCAAAAGGCCGGGCGGATAGCCGAAAAATTTGCGGGCTTCCTCTCGTCTCGAACCCCGCAAGTTGGGTCGCTTCGTGGTATGCGGCAATATGGTCTGCCTTTTTTATGAGCTTTAACGTTTCGATGCTCGCATGCGCAGGCAGGCCGAAACGCAGGTGAATCGCGGAAAGCAGCCGCAATTCGAAATCCTTGTAATCTATACCGACCGCCGCCTTGAAAGGGCTGATGAGATCGCCCACCACATATTCTGAGGCGTCGTGCAGCAGCGCCATCAATTTGCGCGAGCGGTCACTGCGCGGGGCAAGTTCGCAGACAAGCCGCTCTACCAGCATGCAATGCTGAGCCACCGAGAAGGCGTGCGCGCCTTTCGTTTGCCCGTTCCAGCGGGCCACGCGCGCAAGCCCATGGGCGATGTCCTCGATCTCGATGTCGAGCGGCGAGGGATCCAGCAGATCCAGCCTGCGCCCGCTCAACATGCGCTGCCAGGCGCGGGGTTTGGACGTTTTTGAAGTCATGGTTTTGGTCCAGGCCGCCGCGTGCGTTTACCTTAATTGCAGGTTGACGTGCGAGCACATAGTTCGCGCCGCCAGTGTTGGTAGACTTACCCAATCTTTAAGCAAAAGGACCGGGCCTGCGAAGCCCCGGCGTTGGGTTGGGTATGGCGGTGAAGCCTTTGGCGGTGGACAAATTCCGCCTGAAGACGGATCCGGCGCGTCTGCCATTTTTTTCGACGGCGGAGCTGCCGGATGCTGACGCGCCTCCCGGCCAGGACCGCGCGGTGCGCGCGCTTGCCTTCGGCGCGCGGATGCGAGAGCCCGGCTACAATATCTACGCTGTGGGCGCGAAAGGCAGCGGCAAGCACCGTGCCGTACAGCACGCGCTCGAACGCATCGCCGCCAGCCGCAAACCTGCGTCGGACTGGTGTTACGTCCACAATTTCGCCGATCCCCAATCCCCGCAGGCGCTGCGTTTCGCCAGTGGCGATGGCGCGATCTTCGCGCGCGCGATGGCGACGTTGGTGGCTTCGCTCAGATCGGCAATGCGCGATCTATTCGCGAGCGCGGACTACCGTGCACATAAAGCTGCGCTGGAAGAAGAATTCGAGAACACCTCCGTCACCGTGTTCCACGAATTGCGCCGCGCAGCCGATATTCGGGGGCTCATGTTGGTCGAGCCGCATGAAGGCCGTTTTGAACTGAAGCCACAGCGTGCGGGGATGGTGCTGAGCGATGAAGAATATGCTGGATTGCCCAAGGCCGAACGCGAGCACATCAACCACGCGCGGCATGAGTTGCGCGCGCTGCTTGATCAGACGTTGAAGGCGCTGTCCTCCTTACGCGAACGCCATGCCCAGCAGATGCGCACACTCGACCGAACGCTGGGCGAGACGCGGCTGGGTGACCTGATGCAGCCGCTCTATCAGCGCTTCGGCATGGATGACGGCGTGCGGCGCTATCTGAACGGGCTGGCACGCGATCTTCTGATGAATTTGAGCTTGCTCCAGTCGATTGCGCGCGGACAAGCCGAGGTCAAGGCGGCGGCGTTTCATCGCTACAACGTGAATCTGCTTGTCGACAATGCGGGTGCGAAGGGCGCGCCGGTGGTGGCAGTGGGATTGCCTATTCTTTCGCGGCTGGTCGGTAAGGTGGAGCGGGTGCCGTTGGTCACCTCCACGATCACCGACTTCATGCATGTGCAACCGGGCGCGCTGCATCGCGCCAATGGCGGGTTTCTGCTGGTGGAGGCGCTGGAGCTTTTGCAGCAGGAGGCGTCATGGGCCGCACTCAAACGAGCGTTGCGCGAAGGGCGCGTGCGGATCGAAAGCCTATCTGATATCCGCGAACGCGCGCAAACCATGGCTATCGCGCCGGAACCGATTGCGCTCGATGTCAAAGTCGTGTTGTTCGGCGAGCCCTGGGTGTTCGCGCGACTGCGCTCGCTCGATCCTGATTTTGCAGAATTATTCAAGGTGCAGGCAGAATTCTCCAACACCACGGAGCGCAACGATGTACACTGTCTGGCGCTGTTGCGCGGCGTAGCGGCGATGTCGCGATGCGACCGCACGCGGCATCTGGATCGTACAGGTGCGGCGCGGCTGATCGACGAAGCCTCGCGTATGGCGGGAGATGCGGAGCGGATTTCGGTCCGGATCGGACGCATCTACGATCTGGTGCGCGAGGCCAATGCGTATGCTGCGGATTCTAACCGCCTGCTGATCGCCTCATGGGATATTGAACGCGCGTTAGCCGCCAAGGAAGACCGTGCGGGGCGCATGAAGGCGCTGGAGCAAGATCTCATCAAACGGCGGCTTATCTTCATCGAGACCGATGGCGCGAAAACGGGGCAGGTGAATGCGCTCACTGTGATGGATGCCGGCGGCAACAGGTTCGGTGCGCCGGCGCGGATTACCGCAAGTGTCGGCCCGGGTGTGGGCAGAGGTGTGCTGATCGAAAGGTTGGCGCACTACACTGGGCTTTCGCACAAGCGCGGGGCGCAGACCTTGGGGGGATTTCTGAATATGATTTATGCGCCGTTCGTACCGCTATCGCTACTGGCGAGCGTTGCGTTCGAGCAATGCTACGGACCCATCGATGGCGACAGTGCGAGCGCGGCGGAATTGATCGCCATATTGTCGGCGATTGCCGATGTACCGGTGGCGCAAGGGATCGGCATTACCGGCTCTATCGACCAGCACGGCGCGATGCAACCGGTGGGCAGCATTAATTTGAAGATCGAAGGCTTCTTCGATGTTTGCGCGATGCGTGGACTCAGTCCGGGGCACGGCGTGATTATTCCGAAGGCCAATGTCGTCAATCTGATGTTGCGCGAGGATGTGGCGGAGGCCGCGCGGCGCGCGACGTTTGCAATCCATGCGGTGGACACGGTCGGCGAAGCGATTGAAGTCCTGACCGGGATGGTTGCGGGCAACCGCGCCGCGCGCGGGTTTGCGCGCGGCAGCTTCCATCGGCTGGTGGTGGAACAGCTCATTGAATTCGCACGGCCCCGCGTGTTGCGGCCAATGCAACTAGATCGCTGGTGGTAGCGTTCCAAAAGCGGCATAATTGCGGGCGAAGGCGGCAATCTCTCGGACGGAGCAGAACGCGCCATGACCATCAAGAACATTCTTGCGCCACTGACCGGCGGCAAGCGCGATGGGCTTGTGCTGGCAAGTGCCTTCGGCGCGGCTGAACCTTTCAAGGCGCATGTGCGGGCTTTGTTCGTGCGGCCTGATCCGACGCAGGCCATGCCGTTTTTCGGGGACGAAGTGGTGCCGGCGATGGCCGAGGAGATTGTCGAGGTCTCGCGCGATGTGGCGGATGCAGCGTCTGCCGCCGCGCAGGCAGCTTTGAACGCGGCGGCGGCGGCGGCAGAATTCGAAACGGTCGAGGCCCCCGCTCCGGGTCCCACGGCATCGTTTTTCGAGATGCAGGGCCATTTCGCCGATTGCATCGCGCGGGCTGGCCGGCTTGCCGATCTGATCGTGTTCGGCCCCCTCAAGGAGGCCGACCGGCCGGGGCTGACCGAAGCGTTCGAGGCCGCGCTGCTGAAGACTGGCCGGCCTGTGCTGCTCGGTTCGGAGGCGCAACAGAAGGATTTCTCGCGTATCGCGATCGGTTGGAGCGGCAGCGTGGCGAGCGCACACGCGACGAGCGCGGCACTACCGTATCTGGCCAAAGCCAAATTCGTGCAGATCATCACGGTACACGATGATCTCCGCTGAAACCGCGGCGAAGGACGTTGCAGAATTGCAGGACTATCTGCGGGTGCATGCTATCGCAGCCAGCGGCATCGGCGTGAATGCGAATTCACGGCCCGTGGGCGATGTGCTGCTGGAGACGGCGGTTGGCGATGGTGCTGATCTTCTGGTGGTCGGCGGGTATGGTCACAGCCGATTGCGCGAGCTGTTCGCCGGTGGCGTGACGCGACGCGTGTCGAGCCAGACGGCGCTGCCGCTGTTTGTCGTTCACTGAGTAAGAAGACGAATAGCGACGATCATCAGCGTTGCCGCCAGTATAAGGCGCAGTGCCACATCGGGGATTTTCGGCGCGATATAGCTGGAAATGAAAATGCCCGGCAGCGAACCCACCAGCAGCGACGTCAGAAGGTCACCGTTGATCGGGCCCATGATGAGCGAATGACCAAGGCCCGCCAGCAAAGTCAGCGGCACGGCATGGGCGATGTCGGAACCCGCGATGCGCACGATGGGGATTTGCGGATAAAGCAGAACCAGCGCGGTGACGCCGAGCGCGCCCGCACCGACCGACGACAGCGAGACGAGCACGCCCAGCACGAAGCCCGTCGCGACGGTGAGCTCTTCGCGTCAACGCTTGTCGAGCGTGCCGACTCGGCGGACATAGGTCTCCATCAGCCATTTGCGGAAAATCAACGCCAGGGAGGTGAACAACAGCGCAACCGCGAGCATGTGTGTGACAAGACTGTTGATCTTGTCGGTGTGGACATGCAGCATATAGAGCGTGCCCAGCATCAGCATGACTCCGGGGATGCTGCCACTTGCCAGCCGCGCCACGATGCGCCAGTCGATGGTTTCGTTGAGGCTATGGACCAGTGAACCGCCGGTCTTGGTGACCGAGGCGTAGATCAGGTCGGTCGCTACTGCCTTCTCGGGCGCGATGCCGAAAATCAGAATCAATACCGGTGTCATCAGCGAGCCGCCGCCGACCCCTGTCATACCGACCAGGAAGCCGACCCCGAACCCCGACACGACATAGGCAAGCTTGAGGCCTTCCACAAATTGAAACATGGCGCCCGTATTTGAGGTTTGCGTTGGCCCGCGAAAACGAACGTCCGCGAAATACTATTCAGTCTGCGAAAAAGATTAGGTCTCAAGCTTTCTGAGGATGATGCTGCCTGCCGAATACCCAGCCCCGAACGAACATAGCAGGCCCAGGGCACCCGGCGGAAGGTCCTGGCTATACCTGTGGAAGGCAATCACGGAACCTGCGGAACTGGTGTTGGCGTATTCGTCAAGAATATTGGGGGTCTCGCCGGGCCTGGGATCGCGACCAAGAACGCGCCGTGCGATCAAATCGTTCATGTTGATGTTGGCTTGATGCAACCACATGCGGCTCAGTTGTGCGGGCGCGATGTTGTTGGCGGCCATATGGTCGAGGATCAGTTCAGCCACCATCGCCACCACCTCCTTAAACACTTTGCGGCCCTCCTGCACGAAAAGCTTGTCGGGCCGGTCAACGCCCTCTGGAGCAGCACGGTTGAGGAAGCCGAAATTGTTGCGAATGTTGTTCGAAAATTTGGTGATGAGCTTGGTTGAGACGATCTCCCATGCATTGTCGCTGCGTGCGTTTTCGGTGCGTTCGACGATGAAGGCGGTGGCAACGTCACCGAAGATGAAATGGCTGTCGCGGTCGCGGAAATTGAGATGGCCCGAACAGATTTCAGGATTGCACACCAGGACAGCGCGCGCGTGGCCGGAAGAGACCATGTCGGCGGCGGCCTGCAAGCCGAAGGTCGCCGAGGAGCAGGCGACATTCATGTCAAAGCCGAAACCCTCGATGCCGAGCGCGTCCTGCACTTCGACGGCCATGGCGGGATAGGCGCGCTGCATGTTGGAGGCGGCGACCAGTACGGCGTCAAGATCGGCTGCGGTGCGGTTGGCCCCTTTGAGGGCGTGCTTCGAAGCGGTCACGGCCATTTCGGCTAGCACCGAAATTTGCTCGTTTGGACGTTCGGGGATGCGGGGGCACATGATTTCGGGGTCAAGGATGCCTGCCTTGTCCATGACGTAGCGGCTCTTTATGCCTGAAGCCTTGAAAATGAATTCGGTCGAGGATTCCGACAGGGCGTCGAGCGTCTTCTCCTTGATTGCCTCGGCGTGGCGGCGGTTGTGCCGCCCCACATAGTCGTTGAACGAGGCCACTAGCTCCTCGTTCGAAATGGAATGGGGCGGGGTGAACAGGCCCGTTCCGCTGATTGCAATGGAAGCCAAGCTGGCCATCCCCTTGATTTGATTTGCCCTCAAGCTGGCGCAGGCGCGCGCCGAAGGCAAGAAAACGCGCGCTGTCAATCTGCCGTTTAGACATTTTCTGCTATTCCAACAATGGTTTGCTGCATTGCAAAAAATAGATGGAGCGGCGATGGCGGTGAAGATCGGCCCTGCTTGGACGTCGCCGGACCGGGCTAGGGGCGGCGAAGCCGTTCTGGTGACAGGTCTGGCGGCTCTCGTCCTCGGCGCAGGCCTGAGCACGGCCGAACTTTCGGGCCAGGGGCGCGAGATTAGCGCGGGTCTCTGCCTGATCGGGGCGCTGATGTGCACCCTGTTCCTCCTGGCACGCACCGCCAAAGGCGACGGCACCCGCATCACCGCGGCCGAGCGCACCTATCGCGCCTTTTTCGATCATGCCATTGAGGGCATCTTCCGCACCACGCCCGAGGGCCGCTATCTCGACGCCAATCCGGCGCTCGCCCGCATCTACGGTTATCGCAGCGCCGATGATTTGATGGCCGAACTGACCAACATTGCCGATCAGCTCTACATTGAACCGACGCGGCGCAACGATTTTGCAAATTTAATGGGTGCCCATGACTCGGTGACCGATTTCGTGTCGCAGATCAGGCGACGTGGCGGCGCGGTGATTTGGATTTCGGAAAATGCACGCGCCGTGCGCGACTGGACGGGTAAGCTTGTCTTCTACGAAGGCACAGTCGAAGATGTCACCGCCAAGGTCGAGGCGCAGAACACGTTGCGCCGCGCGCTGGAAGAGGTCGAGGAGGCCAGCCGCGCGAAAAGCGCCTTTCTGGCGGCGATGAGCCACGAATTGAAGACGCCGCTCAACGCAGTGCTGGGCTTTTCAGAAATCCTCAAGACCGAGATGCTGGGACCGCTCGGCATCGCCACCTATCGCGACTATGCAGCCGACATCCATGCCAGCGGCACGCGGCTGCTCAATATTGTCAACGACCTGCTCGACACTGCACGCATCCAAGGCGGTGCGCTGACGCTTGCCAAGCACCAGATCTCGGTATCGGCGTTGGTGGAGGGCAGCATCGCGCTCGGCCAGCTTCGCGGGGCCGCCAAATGCGAGATCGCCTTCGACATACAGCCCAGTCTGCCCGACCTCGAAGTCGATCCACAGCGACTGATGCAGGCCATCGCCGCGCTTGTTTCCAATGCCATCAAGTTTACCCCTGATCGGGGTCAGATCGTGGTGGGCGCGCGGCGCAATACCGATGGCGGGGTCCGCATCGCCGTACGAGATACCGGCATTGGGATGTCGCCTGAGAAAATCGCCGAGGCGTTCCAGCCTTTCAAGCAGCTCGACAATTCACTTGCGCGCCGGTTCGAGGGCGCGGGGCTTGGGCTTTCGATCTGCAAGGCGCTGGTCGAACTGCATGGCGGCACGTTGTTCATCGAAAGCGCACAATCCCAAGGCACCGCCGTTTCCATCGATCTGCCGCCAGGGCGCATAAAGTTGCGCGCCGCGCTGGCAGCCGTGGGATAGGGCTCGCAACCGCACGCAGCTACGACTAAACCTCGCCACATGGACCAGCAGACCGCCCTTGTTCTGTTCTCCGGCGGACAGGATTCCACCACCTGCCTGGCCTGGGCGCTCGACCGGTTCGAAGCTGTCGAGACAGTGGGTTTCGCTTATGCGCAGCGCCACGCCGCCGAACTGGACGCCCGTCCGAACATCTTGGAAAAGCTACGAGGCTTTGCGCGCTGGACGGAGCGTCTTGGTACGGATCATGTGCTGTCGCTCGACGTTCTCAAACAGATCGGCGGTACGGCGCTGACCGAAGACATCCGGATCGAAATGGGAAAGAACGGGCTTCCCACGACCTTCGTGCCGGGGCGCAACATTCTCTTTCTTACAGCTGCCGCAGCATTGGCTTACCGGCGCGGCTGCCGCCACCTGGTGGGCGGCATGTGCGAGACCGACTTCTCGGGCTACCCCGATTGCCGCAATGACACGGTCAAGGCTACTGAGCGCGCGCTTTCGCTCGGCATGGACACCGAATTCACCGTCCACACGCCGCTCATGTGGATCGACAAGGCTGCAACATGGAATCTGGCGGAAGATTTGGGCGGGCGCGCGCTGATTGACCTCATCATCGAGGACACGGTCACCTGTTATTATGGTGACCGCGTGCATCGGCATGATTGGGGTTTTGGCTGCAGCCAGTGCCCGGCCTGCGATTTGCGCGCGAAGGGTTACGCGAGCTACGCGCGATGACGTATTCGGTCAAGGAAATCTACTACACGTTGCAAGGCGAGGGCGCGCAGGCCGGGCGCGCGGCGGTGTTCTTGCGGTTTTCGGGTTGCAACTTGTGGACTGGCCTCGAACGCGACCGCGATACCGCAACGTGCAAATTCTGCGATACCGATTTCGTCGGCACCAATGGCTCAGGCGGAGGAAAATTCACGACCGCAGAGGATCTGGCAAAAGCTATTGTCGAGAAATGGCCGAAGAATGGACGCGCGCAGCCTTACGTCGTCTGCACCGGTGGGGAGCCCTTGTTGCAGATCGACGCGGTGCTGATCCGCGCGCTGCATGCCCACAGTTTCGAAATCGGCATCGAGACCAACGGCACGCTTCTGCCGCCGCCCAGCATCGACTGGATTTGCGTGAGCCCCAAAGCGGGCGCAGAGTTTCAATTGACGCGCGGAAACGAATTGAAACTGGTTTATCCGCAAGAAGGTGCCCCGCCCGAGGATTTTGCGGCGCTCGATTTCGCCCATTTCTTCTTGCAGCCGATGGACGGCCCCGCACGTGAGGTCAACACGCAAGCGGCGACGGCCTATTGCCTGGCCCACCCGCAGTGGCGGCTGAGCCTGCAAACACACAAGCTGATCGGCATTCCATAGAGCAATTTCATGCCCTGTTTTGTTCCCGCAAAGCGAAAGCGGAAAGCAGATGGAGTCAGACCTTGCCCATTTTGTTTGGCGCGGATTCCTTCAACCCTGTCAGCGCAAGCAAGCCCACCGCCACACCAACCGTCATGTACCATCCGGGCGCCAGCGGGTTTCCCGTTTTTTTGATAATCCAGGTAATCATGAATTGGGTCGTGCCGCCGAAAGTAGAGATCGCAAGCGCATAAATCGTCGCCACCGCGCCGGAGCGGATTTGGCGGGGCAGGGTTTCGGTGAGTAGCGTCAACATCGGACAGGCGCCAAGACCCAGCAGGATAGAAAGCCCGGCCGAAGCGGCGAACAGGGCAGTGGCGCTGCGGTAATGGGTGATGGCAACGAACGCCGGATAGGCGCTGACCAGCAAGATCGCCCATGGGATCATTGCCACTGGCTTGCGGCCATATCGATCCGATAGCCAGCCGCTCAAAAGATCGAAAACCACGAGGAAGACGCCAATCACAATCGTCACCCCGAACGCGATGTTCGACGGCATGTGCAGGGTCGCATTCGCGAACGTCGTCATGTAGTCGAGCACATAGTTGCACACCGTGGCGCTGGCGAGCATCAGCAGGCCCAATATCGCAACGCGAACATAAGGTTTCAGTTCGGCTCTGGTGACGGGCTCGCAGATGCCGTCTTCGCCTAGCGTTTCGGGCAGGCTGCGGCGGACCATCAGGGCGAACGGCACAATGGCTGCTCCGATAAGAAACGCTATACGCCACCCCCAATCAGTCAAAGCCTCGGCGCTCAGCACATTGGCAAGCGTGAATCCGATCAGTCCCGACACCAGCACCGCACAATCCTGCGTGGCGTATTGCAGCGAGGCGTAGAAGCCGCGACGATGCACAGGCGCGGCCTCGATCAGATAGGCGGTGGTCGGTCCGACTTCGCCGCCGAGCGCAAGGCCCTGCATTAGCCGAAACAGGATGACGAGAACCGGTGCAGCGACGCCGATGGCGGCATAAGATGGTGTCAGCGCCAGCCCCGTGATCGCAAGGCCCATCAGCGAGACCGAAAGCAGCATCGCGGGCCTGCGCCCGAGGCGATCACCCATCGACCCGATGATGAAACCACCTAAGGGACGGGTGAAAAACCCCGCGCCAAACGTCGCCAGCGACAAAAGTAAACTGGATGTCGGATCTTTCGCGGGAAAGAAGGTGTGACCGATCTGGACGGCGAAAAAGGCATAGGTCAGGAAGTCGTAGAATTCGAGCCCGTTGCCAATCACGACTGCCGCCACATGGCGCCTAAGCAGCATGGGTGGTGCATCGACCGTAATCACTGCATCGCTGATAGGCGCCATAGCCTCCCCTGTTTGGGAGGATGCTAAAGCACATCTGCCCCACGTCATACCCTGCTTTGGAGGAAGGTCAGCGCAGAAAATTCGTTCGCGGCACTCTCGAATTTCGACCTTTTTCAGAAGTTGGTCAGACCGACGCCACGCGTTTCAATTGATCTGAACGAGGCTTTGGTTGGCGTGCGTACAGGTCGTCGAGCAGATCGCGCTTCATCGCCTTGGCGGAAGGCTCATTCCACAAATTTCGCCATTGGCGCGGATCATTCTTCAGATTGTAGAGCTCGCCCTCGCTGCCGTCGTAGAGTGACGATTTGTTATAAGCTGTTACGATCCAACCGTCGCGATAGATGGTTCGTAGCGAAACCGAGACGCCGTTGAATTCGGAGTCCCATTCGGTGAAGACCGCTTCGCGTTTGTCCGCGTCGGCTGCGCAAAGGGGCAGAGCGTGGCCTTCCATCCATTGGGCTGGCGCGATGCCTGCGATCTCGCAGAAGGTCGGTGCAAAATCGATCTGGCCCACAGGCGCGTCGAAACTTTGCGGCGCAGTCCTCGCGTTCGGGGCGCAACGCCAAATCAACGGCAGGCGCATCAGGCTCTCGACATGGTGCGGGCCTTTGAACAGCAATCCGTAGTCGCCTTGGAATTCGCCGTGGTCGGTGGTGAAGATCACGTCGGTATCGTCATTCCAGCCGCGCGCGTCGATTTTCGCCATTACGCGTGCGATTGCTTCGTCGATCAATTCGTTCTTCACATGGGTCAGTGCGTCGATCTCGCGCAACTGATCGGTGGTGAGTGTCGCCGGTAGCCAGTCGGGCGGGGCCTCATAACAAGTGACGCGCTCGCCTGCCCACCATTCGCGCCAATGGCGTGGTTTTTGGGACAAAATTTGCGTGATCTTTTCGCGGCTTCCAGGATAACCCGCGGTCACGTCGAGATCACGCCAATTGACACGACGGATCTCACTTTCCGGCGGGTCCCACGGATGATGTGGATCGGGGAAGCTCATCCACACGAACCAGTCGTCGGTGAGCGAAAGCGAATCTAGATAGGCTATCGTGCGCTCGGCCACCCAGTCGGTGTGATAAAGCTCGCGCGGGACCTTGTTGTGCTTCACCTGTACCGCGCCAGTGTCTCCCTCGCCATAAGAATTCTGTACCAGCGCGTCGTTGAGTACGGGATAGAAAAATTCTGCGACCCCGGGATGGTTCTCCATCAACCAGCGCGAATAATGCAGCGGACCGCGTGCGCCATGCGCTGCCAACTCCATGTGGTCGAAGCCGCGATGCGGTCCGAATTCTTTGAGGATCGCCATACGATTCTCATAAGCTGACAGATCGAGGAATGGTTCGAAATGCGCCTTGCCGATTAGCGCGGTGCGATAGTTCTTTTTCTCTTTCAGCAAGCGTGCCACCGAAGGCGCCTGCGCGGGCAACGCCACGCCGTTCATCCAGACGCCGTGCGTGCTGACGTACTGGCCAGTAATCATCGTTGAACGTGCCGGCATGCAAACGACATTCTGGGCGTGGCAGCGCGTGTAATTCAAGCCATCGCGGGCCAGCGCGTCGATGGCAGGTGTGCGCGCGATCTTCTGGCCGTTCGCGCCGATGGCGTCGAAACGCATCTGGTCGGTCGTGATGAAAAGGATTTTACGGCCCATTTCTCTCCCGCTCAGAACGGTATCGGTTCCCAATCATCGGAATTCGGCGATCGGTGCTCCACCGAAAAGATGTACCATAACCTGCGATCATCCCGCTTTAACACATTCGAACAATATTCTGCTCGGATTGTTGTCGGCGCCACCCCAGGCGTCCGGCGGGCAAGTCTTGAGGTTTCCAGCAGGCACGAATCGCGATCTTTCGTGACGGGGACGGCGTTGTTCTGCCTTGCGTATGTGCCATCCATCAGGCGAGTGCGAATACTTTTGGCTTCCTGGTAGGGGTGCCGGCGAGGATTTTTCCGGCGATATTTGGTCTGCTAGCATTTCTATGACGGTGAACAGCCGAATGCCCAAGTTGCGGACCCGTGGTTATCGGTAGCACTGCTCGGGGGCAAATCAGGATGCGTGACAGCACAGCGGTTTATCCGAAAGATGCTCGATTTGGTGGCCAACTCAAAACCACGTCACGAGTTCGCTCATGTTGGGGCGCGGGCGGTCTTCGAGTTTGACGTCCGAGGTGCCGATATAGATGTAGCCCGCGATACGTTCACCGGGTTTCAGGCCCAACCCCTCTTTGACACGCGTATCATAGGCGCACCATTCGGTGAGCCAATTGGCAACGTAGCCCAGCGCGTGGGCTGCGATTAGCATGTTCTGGCAGACAGCGCCTGCGGAGAGCACCTGCTCCCATTCAGGGATCTTGATGTTTTCTTGCGCGCGGCTGACCACGGCCACCACCACGGGCGCGCGCAAAAATCTTTCGCGCTCAGCCTCTTGGTGCTTTTCTTTTTCGCCGGCTTCCTCCTGGGCTTCGGCCAGAAGCTCGCCCATGCGCCTGCGGCCCTTGCCCTCGAAGATGATGAACCGCCACGGGAACAGCTTGCCGTGGTCGGGGACGCGGGCGGCGACCGTGAGAATCTGCTCCAGTTCCTTGGGTTTGGGGCCCGGCTCGGTCATGGCCTTGGCTGTGCCGGAACGCCGCGAAGACAACAAATCCAATGTAGTGGGCGAGGGCCTGTTCAGCGCATGGCTGTCATGTGACGAGGTGGTCAAAGCGAAAAACCTTCCAGGGTTTGCGAAGCGGGGATGGCTTCCTATTTAATCACGGAAACCAGGGATGAAAGCCTCATGGCCTTCCAGGACGACGATATCGAGCTACGCCGCGTGCGCTACGAGGTTCATCAGTTCAAGAACCAGTTGCGTGCTGATTTTCATCCGTCTAGAGAATCGAATAATTCCAAAGTCTTAGATGAAAATTAGACGGCCGCGAGGATGCAAATCCGCCATCGGGGCAGCACCTGGGGCAGCAATCGACAGATTTCGCCGGACTGGCCGAAACGCCCGTTCACCGACGCGGTTCATCCGACCTATCAGGTGCGCGCGGTCCGCCGCTGGGCGCGATCGTGGCGGGCGTGAAACATGGCCGGGGCAATGCTCATGCTCTACAGCGAACCGCCGCTGGGCTGTGGCGCCGCTGTGGCGTGGGTCAACTCCCGCCCGTATCCCACGAAAGGGGGATGGCGCGCGGTAGTGTCTCAGTTTGAATTTGGTCGTTCGACTAAGGTAGGAATAGCCGTAGGGGATGTCTTCGCCGTCGGCCGTCATCATGCCGCGATTTACAACTTATCCCGTTGAGGCCATTTGTCGTGTATGACGAACCAAGTCGCCTTTGACCCGATGTGAATGTGCCGTTGTTTGGGCGGTTCGAAGACGGTATCCAGCGTACCTATCGAGACGGCTACCCAGTCTTCACCGCTATTTTGCCAGAACAGCTGAGATCCACACTGGCTGCAGAAGGAGCGAGTAATTGGTGGGGAGGACTTGTATTCCCTAAGCAGGTCTGCACCGATAAGCAGCCGCAAGTCACCCTTCGGGACACCGCCATGTGTTGCAAAAGCTGCTCCATGTGCCTTGCGGCACATCGAGCAGTGACAGTGTGTGGTGGCTCGCAGTTCCGAGCTCAGCTCATACCGAATGCCTCCGCAGAGACAACTCCCTCGATGTAGCGGTTCAGCCATGGTGCGCGCTTCCAAAACGGCTCAAACGTAAATTTCATGCCCTGATGATAAGCGCTCGGCCGGCCCGGTGCCATGCTAGTCAACGGGCGGAAAATTCAAACTGAGACACTACCGCGCGGTCTGACAGTTCGGCCGGCGCGGAGACGGTTGACGGCTTCTTCGCCACGACGTCCGATGTCCCCATGGGCAATCACAGCAAGACCGAGCAGCGTCACGCCGATATGGCGCGCATAGGGGATGATTGGCGCCCGTCGCCATCGAACGTGCCCCGGTGCGCGTGTGGCAAGGCCGCCACGATCGAAGTCAACCGAAGGTCGGGTATCCGCTTCTACTGCGCCGACCATCGCGCGGAAGGCGAAGCTGCCTTTCGGTTGCCGGAATATCCTTCGGCCGAGGCCGTCGAGCCGGTGAAGCCGTGAAGGTCAAAGTCGATTTCCAGACAGCGTGTAGGTTGATCGGCCAGGGCGCGGCCACGCAGCACTGGGCAATGTCTGACGCGAATGACGGCGACAGGATGGAAATCGAATCAACCAGAGAATTTCAAGGCCGGAATGAACAAGAATGCGAAGAGTATGTTACCAAATGGGAGATTGCCAATTCAGATTTTGTTGTAACAGGGCGAGAAATGAAGCTTCGCGGCACACAAGGATCGAAAATGTCCGGCACGCCCAATTCGCCGGTCGGCTTTGTTATGACAATCGAGTTCAAGGAAAGTGGCGATTAAAACCTCGTCCACCGCCGCACTTCGCCTCTTTGATGATGGGCTTGTTTCGCCGCGGCACACCTCTGCAAGTTGGCGGCCTGACAGCGTTAAAGGCCGCTTAACCGATCAACGAATTCTTCACTGCGCCGAGGAATGTTTTGTTTATGGTCCGCGTCTCGCTGCCGGCGCCTCGCGGATTTTCAGGGGCAGAGGCGACCAAATGGTACGTCCTAATCGCGCGAAAGTCGGCGCGCGCCACCGTTACGCGACAGATGGAAAATGCCACAACGCTGAACCGGGCACCTTCGGGCGTGAATGCTACAAACCCGCTGTTTGGATCGGGACACGGCCCAGTGGATATAGGACCGGATTTTGCGACGACTGCAGGCAGAATGGCTATGAAGCGCCCGCTTACGGGATCTGGGAACGCGTGGCGGCGGCCTGATGGTGCGCTATCGGTTCGGCACAACGCCGGGCTGAATGGAGCTGGCACGCCCGCCCCGCGAATCGTGCGCACGATGTTCACGGCGCCATCACGTGCGAGCATGAAACAGTGAATGCTGATTCAGCGATATCTCACGGGATCGACGCACGAATTGTATGCCGCCTCGTCGATTTTGATCCATTGCGTGCCGTTGATGCCTCGGTAGTTGTGCGTTCCGCTTCCAACCGGGAACGCAGACGCCGTTAGTATCCAACGGTTCATCGTTTTGCTGATTTCTTTTATTTCATTCGTAGCTTCAGATAGATCTTGATCCTGACTGAAGATCACGGCGACATCGTAATCGTTCGAAAGCGCCAGCTTGATCAGATCAATAGCTATTCGAACGTCAATCCCCTTTTCCTCGGCGACCCGCCGCGTCACTTCGGTTCCATCCCCGAGCTTAAATGTCTTGTTCCTATAGCGCAGCGGACGGGCGAATTTATGAACACCCTGCCGACTGATCGCGAGTAGCTTTCTTTGCCAGAACTCGTTCCACGTTTTATCGTCAGCGGCTGAAGGGTAGCCTGTGTAGAAGCGAGCTTGCTTCAATTCCCAGCCGTGCTGCTGGCAAACCCACCGGGCGAGCTTCAAAATATCGTAATTGGGGTGGCTGCACCCGAAGGCTTCGCGAGCGCAGTGGTACAGGTTCTGGCCATCGACAAAGACGACGGCGCGTTTGATTTGCGGTTCAACAGCCATGTAGCTGCAAGTTGTATGAAGAGGCCCCAAAAAGCAAAACCCCGCCGGGGCCTTGCGGCGTGTCCGGCGGGGAGCAATTGCGAGCCGTATATCTGGTGATCCTTGATCTTCCGTCAATACGTTCGCAGCTCACAAACGCGCGACACTCGATCGCTGTTTCACGAATGCAACATTCCTTCGTCATAACCCATTGATTTGTCTTGTGTTCACCATTTGGGCTCATGACCGTCGTCGTTAATATTTAATCAAAAACTGGGCCGGGTGCGGTCGAGAAACTTCCCCAGACATCTGCGAGCTCCTCGCCACACTCCAAGACTACTCCGGGAGCACACCGGACTTGCTTCGAGGCGGCTTGGCAACAACGGTAGGATTCCGCATGCATTCACCCATTACGACCGGACTTTTAGCCACGAGGGTTTATGCGTGGTCGTATGAGCGCGAGACAGCAAGCACTGGTTCTTTGCCGTGCTGCATGTCCCGTCCGATCACGGGGCCAGTTGAAGCAGTGCGGGCGGGCTATAGTGACGGAGGCTAGGGCGGAGAAGTGATGTCGGCTGCCGAAGCGATACATCGAGCTTGGGTCATCATCGGAATAGGTTGCATTTTTCTTGCTCTAGCGATCCTTCAACTTTGGGCAGGTAAGGCTTTCATTGGATTTCAACTGCCATGGCACCCAAGCCCGTGGGCTCGGCGAAAGAAAGAACCATTCCTGTTTTGGCTCCATGTGGGGCTATTGGTGACGACCGGAACGTTTGGCATTGGACTTGGAATCGTCCGGGTTCTCTGAAAATTCGAACTGGGACATTAGTGCGCCAACTTCTCCTGGCGCACTAATTGGTCAGTGTGACTCGAACCGTTGGGAAATTTATTGCTCCCACCACACATAACTGACATGCGCCAAGCTAACTACGGCCACAATGATCAGCTCCGGCAGATAGCCTCCGAAAATCTCGTGCCAATAAGCCCCAACCGCAATTCCTGTGGCTAGCATTCCCACTTTGAAAATGCCGGCATGCCACCACTTCAACGAGAATGTTTTGAATAGATTCATAGTGGTCATCCACTTTCCGGAGTTTCCCTGTCCTCCGCCACCTTCACAATATCACAAATCTCCCAGAGGCGGCTATGGAGATGGGGCCGCGCGGTTCGGGGATGATCAGCGGCAACGATTTGCGGATCGGGCGGCGATTGCCAATTTTGGATCAGCGCCCTACCAAAAGAAAAGGCCCGGTATAAACCGGGCCCTTTCGATATAGGTGTTTGTGGTTGGTGCAGTGATCGCCAAGCATGTGCCGGACATCACGTCTGCGAAGGACCGCCGCGCCCGCAAGCTGCTCGCGAAGAAGGTTGGCGTCGTGAAGATCGCCATGAAGCTCGGCGTGGACACCGGCACAATTCAGCGCATCAAAGCCGAGATGGCTGCGGCGAGCGTATAGCGGCCACGTGTGCCGACCACGAACGGAAGCCTGATACCGGCGGCGAGATTATCGGGCGGAGCCTTGACTTCCCAACGACCCACTACGGAAACCCGATGCTGATCGTCGCGAACGGGCCAAAAAATCCGCGATTTTCCGATTTTGCGTATCGATGCCGCCATCCATAGCGCCAAAGAAGAAATCCGCGCGATAGCCGAAGCTGACTTTCACATTGGAATAACGGAAGGAAAGCCCCGCAGTAGCCGCCAAGATTTGGAACAACCACCGTCCGCATTCGATTGAAAGTTGCCGAGTTAGTGTGGTGAGAAACAGCCTGAAGGGCGCCTTGAGCAGTGAACAGGCCCGCGGCTTCAAAGAAACCCTGCTTTATAGTGTTACTGCGGAAAAAGTTGCCTGGGCCTATCTGCCAGTTCTTCTCGTAATAGTTCTGACTGTGGTTTGCTGATGTCCGCTCGCCTTTTGCCGCCCGAATAGAACTGCGGCATTTGTGCCCCAGTCGAGCGTTATCTCTCCGTGTCGGATGATTGCCGAAACGCGCCGAAGCACTCCACGCGACAGAAGGCCCTATTCCGCGAAAACTTCGCTGACTGTTCGCCAAAGCATCGTGCATGAAAGTGTATGGATGTTGGTACCTTAATCTGTAGCTCGGAAATGAATTTATAGGTTCTGTCGGATATTGGAGATCTGGCTGGCCAGTACATGCTGCATTCGATTTTGAACTCGAACTGGGCGAAACGAACACCAGCGCTCAAGACGGATGAGCCATGGTTGCCAAACATTCCGAGTCCCGACATCTTTCCCAGCTTGGAAATCGAGAACGGTGTGGGTTTCGCTTTGCTGGCCTTTGCATCTTCGAATTTCACATGGCTGTAAGGATATTAGGAATACCCTGATATTTGAGCCGGCAAACAGGCTAAATGCACAGGCATTTTGGCGTTTGGGGTTTCCTGATGTCTTTGCGTGACACCATTTGAGCGGCCAAAGCGAACGGAAGCCGAGAAAACCCAGTTGCTTCCATCCGGCTCGAACGAAATCGCACCTTCGCCACCGAAGGAATATTGCAAGAGGCTTCTGGACGCTGAGCGGCGAGAAAAAAGTATTCGGTATGTTGGCGCACGAAAGGCGGCGCAAAAGGTTCCTGCCCGCCCTTCATTTGCTCCAATTGACCGCCAAGTTCGATCCAGACGGTTGGACGGTCCGCATCGTGATCCGCAGCCATTGCTGCGCCTGGCGCATAGACAGAGGCAACCAATGCCAGCGCGGATACGGTTGCCAGCAGTTGCCAGCGGAAATTCCGGCCCCTGCCCGCGCATTCATCAATTCGCTCATTGATTCCCCCTTACCAGTTCTTCGTGACGCGGATGCCGATCAATTTCGGATCGGTCAGGAACACATTGGTCGTCAGGCCAGTGTCGTCGCTGTTCAGGAAATCGCCGGTGATGGCTGTCGTGTTGAAAACGTTCTTGTCGTAAAGCATCACCTGCCAGCCGTTCTGGTTGGTGAAGATCAGCGTGAGATTGACGTTGGTGTAGCCGCGCAGCCGATCGTAAGGATTGTCGTTGAAGACGCGCGCCCAGGAATAATCCTGCCAGTAATAATCGCCGCGCAGCGTGCCCGCCCAATCCGGCGTGATCGGCATGCGTGTATTGCGCGCCGAACGATACGGTGAAGGGCGGCGCGTTCGGCAATTCGTTGCCGCTCAGATCTTTGTCGAAGCCTTCACCATTGTTCGGTGCCGGGCCGGCGTCATTGTTCGTCGCATTCGGGCTGACAGGATCGAAGCCTGGATAACCAGCTGGTATCGGGGTAATCGCCAACAACGCCGTTGGATTGGGCACATAAGGAAGGCCAGTTACTGGATCGAGATGGTCCTGTATACGCAGTAGCCACAGGCATACGGTGGCACCGGTCCACGAGGCCCTGCGCCCTCCTCGACAAGCAACGCAGCCACAACATAGATCGGCAAGATGCAGTTCGACGCGTTCGTGACGAAGGGCTTGACCACGATCCAGTCTGGATTTCCTGCCGTGCGATCCATCAGGTCGATGGCCTGGGATCCTTTGGCAAGCGCCGTGTCTTCCCAGCCGCCCGCAAAATTGAAGCGCAGGCCGGGAATCGGCTCCCACGTCGATTCGATCTCCGCGCCTTTCACATGCGCATCGAAATTCTGATTGATCGCAGTGCGATCGACGATCTCGGAAATCTGATAATTCTCGTAGTTGTAGTAGAAGACATCGCCGTTGAGCGTCAGCGCGCCGTCAAGCAGTGTGTTCTTCGAGCCCATCTCGAACGCATCGACGAATTCCGGCTTGAACGTCAGCGGATGAATCGGGTCGATGATCACGAAGCGGATTACCGCCCTGATCGTGACACGGGAAAATCGCGCCCGGCGGATTGGCGCCACCTGCCTTGTAACCATGGGCGTAGGAGCCATAGACCAGGGTCTGGTCGGTGAAATCCAGTTTCGGCGTCCAGTTGACGGCGGCGCGGCCCGTGAACTGATCCCATTGCTGATTCACCACGCCGGTTACGGCATATCCATAACCGGGACGAGAGTTCGCTGGGAATATCGGTGAATGCTTCTGGTCTTCGGTCCAGCGCAAACCGCCGGTCAGCTTCAGATCGTTTGTGACATTGTAGTAGGCTTCGCCGAATGCCGCGTACGAATTCAGCGTGTAGGGATTTTGGCTTAGAAAATAATTGTGGCCCTCATTGTTGAGACTGGTGATCGGATTGGGGTCGATATAGTGGCAGCCAACGCATTCGATGCCGTGACGGCACGTCGGATTTGGTGTCTGGAGCCTCCCGAGCAAGCATTGGTGTTGTCTGATACACCGGGCCATGGGACGATAAGGTACCCTGCGCGTTGTGCAGAGAAAGCAGGCGTCAGCGTATTGATGAAGACATAGTAGTTTTCTTCCGTTTCGTAGTGCAGGTAATTGCCGCCGACGCTGAAATTGAGCGGTCCGCTGAAATTCGAAGCCAACCGAAATTCCTGGCTCAACTGCCAGGCATGTTCGTCGGAAAGATCTTCGGCAACAAGCCGGTCGCTGCAACCCAGTTGCGGATCGCAGAAAACGCCCGTCGGCTGGCATACACATTGGTTGAACTCGCCGTACAGGGAGCGCCCTGAATACAGGAACCTGTTGTTGCAGCCACAAACGTGAAGACCGCTCGGATCCGGCGTTATCGCGATCTGATCAGTTAAATCGACTCGCTTGTCGGAACGAAAAGCGCCCGGCGCGGTGTTGAAACGATTGTAGTCTTCCGTTGACCACAGAAAATCGTGATTGAACCCGGTTTGCGACGTGAATGTCAGCGCGGGCGTGATATTGTAGTCTGTATTCAATTCGATGGTGTCGTTCTTCGCTTTATAAGTCGGGATTGAGCGTGGATTCGATGACACGCAGATTTCGCGATTGCGTTGTGCTTGCGTAAACATCGAAGCCGTACTTGAATAGGAACACCGAGGGCCGACAGGCCCGCGATAATATGGGAGCGAATAATCCATTCGGCACTTCAAAGGCATTCGGCGGAATAAAGCGAAGTCGGAAGGCATCCCTGGCTGAGATAATCGGCCGCTCGAGAATAAGTCTCCGCCCGCACCTACCGAAAGCACGCCGCCAACAGACGGTTGGGATCGGAGCTGTCTTGCAAAGCTGCTTGGTGGTGCGCATCCGATCGTCGTCTTCGGAGAAATGCTCCCAGACGAGAGTAGTTTGCAGATTTTCGATCGGCTTCCAGCCGATGCGAGACGCGGCCCGACCACAGATCGCGGCCGTCGATGCGCTGATCGGTCGATTTCGTTGAACGAATAGCCCTGCCGCTTCGTCCATTCGCCGGCGACGCGGATATCGAGCCGATCATCGACAATCGGAAGGTTGATCATGCCTTCGAAGCGGCGATTGCCGTAATTGCCGATATCGCGCGACGCCATCGCCTCGAACTGATCCGTCGGCTTGGCGTGACATGAGATTGACGACGCCTGCTGTCGCGTTGCGGCCATAGAGCGTGCCTTGCGGCCCGCGCAGCACTTCGACCTGGCTGAGGTCGTAGAATTCCTGCTCGAAGAAATGATTGCGGATGAACGGAATATCGTTGAACGCAACCGCCACCGCCGGATCGGTCGTGACCGAAATCGCTTGCGTGCCGATGCCGCGAATCTGGATGCTGTAGCCGGTGAAATTGGTTTTGGTGAACGTCAGGTTCGGCACCTGCTTCACGAGATCGGGACCGCCCGCCGTTTGCGTCGCCGTCAATTGCTCCTGCGACAGCGCGGTAATCGAGATCGGGATGTTCTGCATATCGGCACCGCCGAGCTTTGAGGATGTGACGGTGACGGTTTCGACCGCAGCGCGCGACACGGGAGCCGCTTGGGCAAGCTGGAGAGGTTCAGCGACACTCGACTGTGTGGTGTCTTGGACAATGCCGATCGCGCCCGACGGCGCCCTTTGCGTGCTAAGGCCTGTACCCTTTAGCAGGCGCGATAGCGCCTCTTCTGATGACAGCGGCCCGGACACGCCTTTGGTATGAATGCCGCTGACTTCGTCCTCCGGATACATCAGTGCGACACCACTTTGCTTCATATAATTTTCGAGCGCGACCTTCAGATCGCCGCCTGGGATATTGAAATCCTGCGCATACGCGGTGACCGCCAAAGCGCCCGCGCATGCGGCACCTGCTAGCAGAGATTTGAAGATCTTCTGTCGCATTGTGCTTCCCCCTCATAGAGCCATAAAGCTGTCTAATTCCACGCACTGTGCTTCGACCGTTCGGCGCTCAGCGCGAAATAACGATTTGGTTGCCCTTCTTTTCGACGTGCAGTCGCAGAACTGTTCGGGCCAAAACCGCGAAGTCATCGAGATCCTGTGCTGGAAATGTCGCCCCGATTCTTCGACGCGCCGCGACGGAATCGGTAATCACAAGTTTTGTGTTGTTGTAGCGATTAAATTCGGCGGCAACGTCGGCGAGCGTTGCATGTACAAACACCAACATGCCACGCCGCCAGCCAAGTTCGTTTCGCAGCTCTTGTTCGGGCTTTTTTATTACCTTCAAAGAATTGGCTGTCGCAATGACAACATCACCAGGCGACAAGACAGCAAATGGCATATGCCCCCCCGCGCTGGACGGATCAACGCGGGCGAGCCCTTCTACAAGCGCGACCTTGATCTGATTATCATCATTTCGGACAGAGAACTTCGTTCCCAAATCCGTTATGCGATGATCGCCAGCGAACACGGTGAACGGCAGTGCCGCGTTGTGTTTGATTTCGAAGTACGCCTCGCCCTTTTCAAGCCAAACGGTACGACGACCTTTGCCTCGCGAGACGCGTAGCGCTGTTGCGGTGTTGAGTTCGATACGGGAACCGTCGGCAAGCTGCAGGACTTTGCGTTCACCTATAGCGGTCGTGTAGCGGCTATCGCTGGATTTGGAAAAATAGGCGAAAGCCGAGGCACCCATTATGCCAACAAGCGCAAGTGCTCCTGTGGCCCTCAGGAGTGCGGGCAAGAGCTTATGCTTACCAGGCGCAACGCTGTTAAACCCGGGCGCGCGCAAAGCCGTGAGGCGTTCTGTCCGGCCCCAAGCCGTTTCCAATCTCCAATACGCGACGCGATGCGCCCAGGAGATGGCGAGCCATGCTTCGAATTCTGCTTGATCTGCCTTGCTCCAAGACGCGAAGTTCTTGCGCTCCAGCCAAGTCGCCGCGCGGGCTTCGATCTCTGCCGATCCGGTGGCGGGCCGATCTTCTTGGTTAGAGTCGGTCATACGATTTTCCTCGGCTCGCTGGATTCGCCGTAAAGCAGGTCGGCAAGCGTGCGCATCCCGTGAATGAGGTGTTGCCTCACCGTGTCTTCCGCGATGCCCATTCGCGTTGCGATTTCGCGTCGCGAGAGCCCTTCAATACGACCTAGAATGACCGCCTCCCGACAACGCGGCGCCAAATGGTCGAGGGCAATTTGCAGCCTGCGCAATTCCTCACGCGCGATGAGGACGCGATCGGCGCCCGGTTCGTCCATCGTTATGCCGAGCGCGTCCATGTCGGCAGCGGTTTCAATCGGGACCACCCGTTCCTGGCGGACGCGACTGATAAGCAGGTTGCGCGCGGTCGTCAGAAGGAAGGGCTTGGTGTGCTCCGGAATCTGTTTCTGTGCGGCCTCGCAAACCCGCATGTACACTTCCTGGCGCAGATCACCGAGATCGCTTTTGTTGCGCCAGTTATGATGAAGGTACTGCATTAGGATCGGCTCCAGTGGCAGTACTTCACGAACAAACCAGTCGCGTACGTCTGTCACGCCGATGTCCGCGCCAGACGAGCGAAGATCGACGTTTCCACGATCGGTGTCCGATGACTCTGCCATCCCCTAAAGCTTTCCGCCTTTTGGCTTGCAGCTCAGGACTGTGCACGCTTAGACGCGCAAGCGTGCTGATTGGGGTATATGAAGGCCAAAATAATTTCGACGGCGAGAAATTTATTCGGACGCGCAATCTTCTTTCATTGCTATAATCAAGGTTGGCCAGCAAAAACCCTTGGGCACAGGATATCCTGGGCGTCTTGCGCCAGTCTGAATGGGCAGGTTACCCCCGGGCAGGGGGCTGAATTCGGACGCATCCTCGGAGTTGACGCCGAGCTGCGAAGAAATTTTCTGTCGCGTGGCAGCCGAATTCGAGGGCTTTGGGGGCAGCGCCCCGGGAATTTGCCGAGGCCGTCTACGCGCTGACGGGAGGGCTATGGAGCGATAGCCATGCCGCGGATCGCCCGAAAGTTCATTCGAGCGGCAAGGCCGGCCGGCGGCGCCGTTCGCACTGTGAGGCCTTCGGCTCAGATCCCCTTATTCGAGCGCGAAATCGGAAGTTTCCAAAAACCTCCCTGAGAGTATGGGCCAAAGAAAAGGCCCAGCGTGAACCGGGCCTTTCGATATTGTGTGCTGCTTTCGACTACGCTGCTTTCTGCGTTGCGTCACCTGAAAGAAATTTTGCGGCCCCATCATTATGAGTTCGACGGTTAAACCCAAGTGAAGATTCTGGCCTATTACGGTGTTTCTGGCATTGGGCGCTTGCACCAGCGCGCCAGAGCCACCTCCAGAGCAGCCTATGGCAACTGACGCGATTAAAGACGTCTCCACTGCGATCCGAATAGGCCAAGATGCGTGCCTTGCCTCGTGGGTCCTACCGCGCGCCAGAACGGATCCGAATTGGCACGCTGAATTGCACAAGCGGGTTTGGCGTGTGTGGTTCGGCGACAAAGCCTGCCAAGGCTTCGGAAGCGACGTGGCCCTTCTGGCCGCTGTGTTGCGGCATTAAACTGGCCCTATGGGGTCGTGTTGCTCAAAACGAGGGATCAAACATTGAGGCAATTGAAGTGCCGATAAGAAAAATCGAGAGGGCAATAAAGAACGCAGCGATCGAAACATTACGCCAAAAAGCTCTGGGCTGGTTGTCGCGCCTTTGCATCAGATTTTTTGCGGCGCATTAGAAATAACCCGCTACCGAGCAACACAAGCGAGGCCGGTTCTGGCGCATCAGTTGTGCCGCCGCCCTTAAAGCCGCTGGTGTCGAATATTACGAATAATCCAGTGCTGTCAGCGACACATCCGATGTTAGCTCCGCAATATGCGCGGCTCGTCACAGACCCGGTGTCATCGGCAAAAAGATAACCTCGTCCGTTTGGATTCGGATCGATATTTTGGTCAAAGACTTTGACTTCTAAAAGTAGATCGCCAAGCGATGGGTTGTAAAAGAATCCCCTATAACCATTAAGCGGAAGGCCACCGTTAGGGTTGATGTTAATTAGATGGTCTGGAATGGAATAGCTGAATACCAATGACGGCGTTTTCAGGAAATTGCTTGCCAGATCGGTCGAGAGATTGTTGACCGAACCGTGCGCAGCATAACCGAGATAGACATTATAGGAACCGCCCAACTCGTATCCTGTTCCTCCGAGCGCTTGATCGAAATAGCCACTCACTGTGAACAAAATCGTAGGACTGTAAAATTGAGTTGCGGAAAAAACCTGCTCGTAGTCCATAACTAAACCCGTGCTTGTCCCGGTGTCGTTGCACAGGAACGGATCGCAGTTTCCGGTGACCGGCGACCCGACCTCAACGTCCACTGCCATTGCAGGTGCAACACACGAGAATGTAAGCGCGGCGCATAGCGTTCCTAACAGTTTTTTCATGAAATCCCCCATCGAACCATTTGCGATCTCGCCGCCCGCTTCGCAATAATCGCGCCAGAAGCTCAAGTATTTGAACTGCAACAGAATTTCTTCCAAGGACGAGGAATGGTGTTTGCGGCAGTTACACTTGCTCATTGAGCTACTCAGCCAAGAGCGCTGAAAGCGCAGTTGCGGAAACCGGTGAACGCCTACCCTCGAATGAAAATGAATACCGTCGCCACCGACAAATCACACTGAGTGGCGAGAGACTTGGTTCAAACTGCACCGCTAGCTAGTCGGCCGAGGCAACGCAGCGATCGTCGAAGATGAATTTGAGCGCGAGATCGAGAAAGTTTCCAAAAAGCTCCAATGAGAGCATGAGTTAAAGAAAAGGCCCGGCGTGAACCGGGCCTTTCGATATAGGTAGTGACGCATTTTGAAATCCCAACCTCAGCATTGACCAGCCCAAGCGGGTGCCCTTAGCGCCCGTTGGGAAATAAACGAATTTGGAATTTTGGCTGGGGGATTCCCGCTGCGGCTGAGAGGCTATAAGACTGCTTTGTGATTGACGATGCAGCGATTCGGGTTCGGTACGAGGCGCTTGACCCGCTTCTGGATGAGCGCGGCCGTCGCCGCTATGCGGCGGCGGAAGCGCTTGCTGCGGGTCATGGCGGGATAGTTGCGGTTTCGCAGATCACCGGTGTCGCGCGCAGCACGATCGGGCGCGGACTTGCTGAGTTGCGTAGCGGCGCAGCCATACAATCGGATCGCGTTCGAAAGCCTGGCGGCGGACGCAAGTCGCTGACGGCCAAGGATCCCACGCTGCTCGACGATCTGCGCAGTCTGGTTGAGCCATCGACCCGTGGCGATCCGCAAGCCCCGCTGTTGTGGTCGGCAAAGAGCCTGCGCAACCTGGCAGCCGGTTTGCAGGAGCTTGGCCATCGCATCAGCTACAGCGTGGTGGCAGAGTTGCTGCGTTCGCTCGGCTATCGTCTGCAAGCCAATCGCAAGACCCGCGAGGGCGGCAATCACCCCGATCGCGATGCCCAGTTCTGCTACATCAACGAGCAGGTGAAGGCGGCTCTGGCGAACGGAGAGCCGGCAATCTCGGTGGATACCAAAAAGAAGGAATTGGTTGGCGATTTCAAGAATGCCGGCCGAGAGTGGCACCCCAAAGGGTCACCCGAACCGGTGCGGGTGCACGACTTTCTGATCAAGCAGCTTGGCCGCGCCGTGCCCTACGGTATCTACGACATCGGCGATAATGCCGGCTGGGTCAGCGTCGGTGTCGATCACGACACGGCGAGCTTTGCCGTCAATGCCATCCGCCGCTGGTGGCAGACCATGGGCCAGCCACGCTATCCCAATGCCCGCAACCTGCTGATCACCGCCGATGGCGGCGGCAGCAACGGATCGCGTCTACGCTTGTGGAAGATCGAATTGCAGAAACTCGCCGACGAACTCGGCCTCGCCATTACCGTTTGTCACCTGCCGCCCGGCACCAGCAAGTGGAATAAGATCGAGCACCGGCTCTTCTCGTTCATCACTCAGAACTGGCGTGGCAAACCCTTGATCAGCCACCAGGTCATCGTCCAGTTGATCGCAGCGACCACGACAAAAAACGGTCTCGACGTTCGCGCCGAAATCGATCCCAATACCTACAAGGCTGGCATCGTCGTCAAGGACGCTCAACTCGCAGCAATTAATATCACCCGACACGAATTTCATGGCGAATGGAACTATACAATCGCCCCAAAAGCCCTCAGTCCGTAGCGATAGTTTCCCAACGGGCCCTTAGTTACCCCGCCGCGCCGTTCAAGTGCCAGTTTTGGGGCAAAAGGCGTGGCATGTTAAAAAGGCAGGGGTGAGTCGCTGAAACGGCTCACCCCTTAAAACGTCCGCTCGGTCGGAGCTATCGCGGACGAATCCAGCGTCGTGACGACGCCGGAACCAAAGGGCATTGGCTCCAGCCCTGATTAAGGAGCTTGCTATGCCATCTTTCAAAATCGCGCATCTTCGCGAACAGGGAAACGATATGATCATCGTTCCGCTTACCTCTGATTTCGGCCACAAGATTAGTAGCGATCAGCAAGCCGCGACGAGCGAACTTCAGGTGCGTTCGCGTGCCGCAGGTCTGGCCGGAACCGTAGTCCCGGTCTGGGATGCTGGCGGCGGCAAGATGGCGTTTATTGCGCCTCAACAGTGGCATGGATTTTTCAAGAGCATTTCTCTTCAATGGGTTTTTGCGAACATAAACAAGAATCTCTGGTAATCTCAGCGAGCGCCCGAGAGTTGGATTCAGCGATGGCCTGCATTTCAGGGGAAATCCGCGAAATGTGTTCGCTGACTCCATAAGTAGGGCGCTCGTTCTTGGTAGTTTCGCTTATTTGCATCATGACAACGCACCTTCTCCCGGCTAGATTGACTTATGTTTGCTGCGCGCATCATGCGGCGTCGCCTTCCAACCAATAGCGCCGCGGCGATGCCGTTACGCCGCGCCGCTGGATTTGCAATCGCGCCGGCTATGGTCTCTGCGATGCGCGCAAACGCCCGCTTGGTTTCTGCGGCTCGCTCTGTCATGTGGTGCGCGCCGATTTCATTGGTGGTTGCTGTCGTCACGTCCATGTCTCCACGGTGACGTCCGGCCCATAAAGTTCGTTCAGAACGGGGCCATCCTTTGAAAGGATTTCATCGCGTCGATACGCATGCTGGACGCGGATCACCGTCGGTGGCCGCCGCGATCAATCTGCGAACCGGCATAGCGCTTCTTGAATTGTTCCAGACCGATGCGGTCGACCAATGGCTGGGCCGCGCCGTTCCAAGCCGCGAGCGTCGCGGCTACATCGATTTGCACCCCGTTTGCACTACGAGTTGCTGCCTCGGCAGCAAATCCTTCCCAACGGTGGCCACGAAGCCAAGTAGCGGCGTGGCAGACGGGCGGCTCGCGCTTTTCGCGTCGACGCTGGTTGTCCAAAAGGGCGGAATAGGCACGAACACAACGGAGCAAGTCGTCGAGCGGTGGTCGATCACCTTCAACAGCCTTCCAGGCTTTCAGTGCATCCACTTTGCTGGCATTGAGCTGTTTCGGGAATTCGCGCCAGAACACTTCGAAGTCGTCCGGATAACTGCGAACACTGCGGTGCGCCGAGGAAAGCGACTCACGCGCGCTTCCTTCTCCTTCTCCCTTACACTGTCCCTTACACTGTCCCTTTAGGCCATCGTTCGGGCATAAGCCGCTGCCATCCCATTGGCTATCGCCGGTGCCATGGCCACGGCTATGCTCGGCTGCATGCCCGTGGGCATCAGGTCAGCCCCACCGCTTTGCTGCACCTTTTTTCCCCTTCTCGACTTGAAGAGCTCGAAAGTTCCGGTAGCCAACTTTCTTATTCCACCATTCCTTTGCCTTTTCAGCGACAACGGGATGGTAGAGCCGTCCATCGCTGCACTCGATGAACCCGCGAAGGGCTCCAGCGGCGCGCAGCCGCTTCCACGTTTCTACGTCGCGACCATATCCAAGCAGCCGGGACAACAGACCGTCATCGTTAGGAAGCTCGCCGCCGGCTGTTGATGCCATGCGGTGCACCATGAAAGCACATTAGCGCGGAATATTTCAGCATCGTCGACGCCAGCGAGGTTGCTATCACGAAGGCGCATTACCTCCAGCGGCATAAACGGAAAGTCACGGAGATCGCATTCGGGAGGAACAAGCGGATCGGGAAGTATCTTGGTCATTGTCGCGTTGCCGTCCACAAAACAATGCGGGGAACGCGAATAAAGCGTTGCGTTACGACTGCCGATGAGGCACCCTCGAAACTGATTTTGCCGCCAAGCAAATCGTTTCCAGAGCCGCTTCCGGATCGTACCGGGGCGGCTCTTGTGTTATTGGATGTGCGCATTCATGCCGCCCGATTGCTGGTTCTGGCACAGGCCGCGACTTCAGCCATTCTTCGACGTCGATTTCGTTCCAGGCAATCCGGTGCTCGGATAGCGCCAGCGGTGTCGGGAACTTGCCCGATTTTACGAGGCGGCGCAGATGATCGCGCGAATAGGCGATGCCCTTCTGCGGTCGGAGTTGATCGAAGGTAATCAGTTTCATTTTTGTCGCCTCATGGAGCACCAGAGGCGATGTAGTTATGCCGAGTTCAGAACAGATGCATCAAAATACGCTTATACGGCGGGCGAGGAAGCTAGCGAATTCCTCCAGTAAGCACCGAAAGCCTGAACGGCGGCCTCATAGTGTTCATCCTTCAAACCGAATAGAGAAGCATCTACACGCCACAAATCGGCGGAGTCGATGAACGATGTATTCTGTCGAGGCAATCGATGTTCACCGCAAAATTGTTCAATTCGATGTGCCAGCGCGAGAAAGGTAAGAAGGTCTGCGGGCAGACATGGCCATTGCTGCGGACAAGGGGCGCTGAGAATGTTGCTTGCTGCCCAAAGGTGCGCGGCACGTCGATAGAGCGGCCAAACTTTATTGTCGAACCAGCTGTTGCTCTTTTGAGGTGACAGTGTAGAGCAAACTTCGCCGATGCATGATTTGAAGTGTTCTTTATCGCTTGCGTGCAGAGCGTTGTTAAGAAGCGCGAGCGAAAAATAAAGGCCCACTACGCGGCCTGTTATCTGGCCCAGCGCTTTGCGCCTTTCGCCGTCTCCGAATATCTCAGAGGCAGAATGCTCTGCCAAAGAGGCCAGCATACTAACCGGCACCTGCACAATCTCATCAAGCTCTTCGGAATGCCTATGAAGGGCCGCGCGGGCAATGATCGCGTGCGCAAGATAGCTTCGCCTCCATTTTTGGTCGGCGGGGGCGAGCATTATGGCTCTTATTTGGTCGATTGCGCCCGCCTCTAAGGGATGCTGCTTGACCTCCACAGAACCAGCGTTACGTTCGCACGTAATCATTGTGCGACCACTACGCAATTAGAGCACCAGGGCGGTTGCATTTCGCTCATGTTGAGCTAGCCACCGCGCTTCGCGCGCGCCTCTGCGATATCGGCAGTCTTTGGGTTCACGATTGCGTCGAGACGCGCTTCCCACAGCTCCAAACAGTGGCGCTTTTCCTCGCGATAGGTGTGTTGGTCGTAAACCTTGTGCAAGCCCTTCTGCGTGTGCGCGATCGTCAACTCTCTAACCATGTCCTGCACGGGCAGCGCGGAAAGATGCGTGCGCATCGTTCGGCGCAAGTCGTGAAAAACCCAAGCCTTAATGTCGCCAGCGTGGCCCGCGATGAGCTTATCGATCCGCAATTTGGCCTTGCCGAATCCGCTGACAGATTTTTTGCCGTTCGTGTTGCTGAACACGAAGTCTCCGCCGGTCCATCGCGGCAATGCTTCCAGGATTGCGAGCGCAACCGGGGTTAGCGGCACTTCATGCGCCGACCTGGCCTTCATGCGGCTTGCCGGGATCAACCACAACTTTTCGGCAACGTCGACTTCGGACCATTGCATTTCGGCGACCATGGAGAGGCGCTGGCCGGTGAGGATTAAAAGCGCGATCACCGTGCCAACGGGATAGGCCATGGCTCCAGCGGCGGTCCACACCGCGCGAAGCTCAATGTCGGTGAGCACGGTTGTGCGGAGGGCCTTGGGTCGACCGATAACGGCCCTTGGCTTCAGTCTGTCCATCGGCGAGGCGCTAAGGCCGTAGGAGCCGGTGCCGATCGCCCAATTGAACAAGACCCTCAGATAGCCGAAGGCATTGAACGCCGCAGATGGCGCCCGCCGGGCAATACTCGCCACGGCCGCGCTCACCTCTGGCGCGGTGATCTCTGCAATAGGTCGCTCACGCCAGAGCGGAAGAAACACGCGCTTGAAGACGGAACGGGCATCTTTCGCCGCGGCCCAACGGGCGGCGGGGCCGGTCAGGAAGCACTCGGCCACCTGGCCGAAGGTGTTCGCCCGTAGGACGGCTTGAGCGCGGCGCTGTTCCTCAATTCGCCATTCTGGGTCGATACCAGCGGCGACCAGATGTTGCCAGAGGCGGGCGCGTTGCCTGGCCTGGCGCAGTGTAGCGGGACTGGGCGCGAGGCCGACGGCGTCATCGCTTGGCTGGTCATCGGGAATGAACTCACCCAATATCCGACGCGTGAAAACCTTGGGAGATCGAGGAAACCGCGCGTGCAAGACGAAGCTCTTATGAGCATTCGCCGTCACCCGCACCGCGAGCCCGGGGACGACGCTGTCGCGGTAGTCGTCGCGACGGCCGGGCTTGGAGGCCTTGATGGACTTGATGAAGCGGTCGGTCAGTTTGCGCGGTTTCATTGGGGCAGCACCGGGGCAGCATGAAAGGGCGCCTTTGGGTGTCGCCCCGTGTCGGACAGAGTTGCTTGATATTGCTTGGAAAACAAGGGACAGCGCGGGGTTTTCAACGAAAATGTCGCCTCAGGTTGCCCCGTGTCGGCGTATCCCATCAGTTCAAGAACCACCTGTCCACCTACTTTGCCGTCATCGGCGTGATGTTCCTCGCCAATATTGTCGGTGGCTGGTGGTGGGGCGGGGGTTTCTTCTTTTTCTGGGTGACGCTGATCTGGGGCGTTGTACTGGCGGTCCAGGCCTCACGGTTGTTCGGTAGCCACCTCGGTCGGGAATGGGAGGATCGGATGGTCGATCACATCATGGCGCGTCGTCGCGGCGCCTGTAATCCCTATCAGAGCCCTTATGCCTCAGGCCCGATCGTGACGCCGCCTCCGTCGTCTTCGCCCGGCGTGCCGGACGTGCCGGCAGTTTAGGAAATGCCACCAAGCCAATGGTCTAGCTGAACAATCTCTGTCCATGCGGAGAGCCGATTAGGAAATTTCATCTTCGGGATTTACAATAGGTGTCGACAAGGAAGCCCTCATGCCCGTCCAGCACGAAAAAGTCGCCACCTGTGATCCGATCTGGGAGGCCCTATGCCACGAGGCCAAGGAGTTGGCCGAGAACGAGCCAGCGTTGGCGAGCTTCGTCCACGCCACGATCCTCAAGCATGACCGGCTAGAGGGGGCGTTGTCCTATCACCTCGCCAAGAAGATCGGCGGGGAGGATTTGAGCCCCATGCTCACCCGCGAAATCTTTGAAGAGGCGATCGGCGCTGACGCTAGCATCGCCGCTGCTGTCCGCGCCGATCTGTCAGCTGTGTTCGAGCGCGACCCCGCTTGCCATTCCTATGTGGAGGCGTTTCTTTTCTACAAAGGGTTTCTCGCGCTGCAAGGTTATCGCATCGGCCACTGGCTTTGGGGGCAGGGCCGCCACGGGATGGCGCTATACGTACAAAGTCGCATTTCCGAACTGTTCGACGTCGACATTCATCCCGCCGCCAAGCTCGGGCGTGGCATCATGATCGACCATGCGACCGGGGTGGTGATAGGTGAAACCGCCGTCGTGGAAGACGACGTGTCGATGCTGCATGGCGTGACGTTGGGCGGTACGGGCAAAGACCAAGGCGATCGACACCCGAAGATTCGCCGCGGTGTTTTGATTTCTGTGGGTGCAAAAATTCTCGGAAATATCGAAGTCGGTGAATATTCGCGTGTCGGCGCCGGCTCCGTTGTGTTGAAAGACGTGCCCCCTGGTTGCACGGCTGTAGGGGTACCGGCGCGACTTACGGGCTGTGCGGGCGCGAAAAATCCGTCGCAGGAGATGAACCAACTGATCGAAGAGATCGGACCAGATTTCCAGATCTAAAATCTGTCCTGCAATTTGTACCAAAGCAGTGCTGCGCTCACCAGCGGCTTGCGCAATAGCGCGCCACCAACAAAGCGTTGTGCAGGCAATCGCGTGAACACATCGAAACGTTCGGGTTTTCCCAGTGCGGCTTCGGCGAGCAATTTTCCGCCCAAGGTCGCCAGCGCCACGCCGTGTCCCGAATAACCATGCGCGAACAGCACGCGTTCTGCGATCCGCCCGAAATGGGGCATTCTGGTGCGTGTGATGCCGACGGTGCCGCTCCAAGCATAGTCGATGGTGACATCGCGCAGCATCGGAAAAACGCGCAACATGCGCGGTCGCACCATCGCGGCGATATCTTTTGGAATGGCGAAATAGCTCTCACGGCCGGCGAACAGCAGTCGTCCGTCCGCGCTCTTGCGGTAATAGTCGAGCACATGGCGCGTGTCGGCCACCGCCGCGTCGGAAGGGATGAGGCGGCGGCTCAGGAATTCGCCCAGCGGCGCCGTCGCCACGATGAAGCTTTCGACATGGGCGATGTAGGGGGCCAGTTGCGGGGCGATGCTGGCGGTGAAGGCGTCGCAGGCGAGCAGGACATGGTCCGCTGTGACAGCGCCTTGCGTGCAGATGACTCTGACGCCGGGACCATTTTGTTCTATGTGCAATGCGCGGGAATGTTCGAATAGGAGTGCACCTGCCTGTTGCGCCGCCGTGGCAAGCCCGCGCGCGTAATCCAGCGGGTGCAGATGGCCGCCGCCCGCGTCAAACTGGGCGCCGGGGTAAAGGTTGGTGCTCAGTTGGGATGCGGTTTCTTGCGCGCCCATCATGCGGATGTGGGGATAGCTGTACTGAGAATTCAGGTGATCGGTTTCTTCGGTGAGGGTCTTCACCGCCTCGCTATTGTGGGCGGCGATGACGAGGCCGCTCTTCAGCGCGCAGTGAATTTCATGTTGCTCGATGAGGGTACGAACGGTGGCGTTACCTTCCTGGGCTAGCGCCCATAGATCGCGGGCGTGCTGTTTGCCGAGCCAGCGTTCCAGTGCGGCCTGGTCCTTGCGGTAGCCGGGGTGGATCTGGCCGCCATTGCGGCCAGAGGCGGCGAACGCGATCTGTTCGGCCTCGACCAGCACCACGCGCGCGCCGGTCTGTGCCAGATGAAGCGCCGCTGACAATCCGGTATAGCCACCGCCCACCACGCAGACATCGGCGCGCATCTCATCGGCCAGCGCCGGACCGGTTGGTACCGGTCTGGCGGAGACAGCATAGTAGCCCTGGGGGATGGGCACATTCATTCCAGGGGATTGGCGTGGAGTTCGGGGCCGGTCAAGGGCCGATCTTGACCCATTCCGGCACCCATGCGATTTGATTTGCCTCGCCCCATAGGATTTGCCCTTTGACCCGCAGCGAAATTTGGCGCATCGAAAAATACCTGCGCAATCTCTTCCGCCTCGACACCATCACTATCGTCGAGCGCCCCAAGCAGGCCGATTCCGTTGAAGTTCAAGTCAACGGCGAATTTATCGGCGTGATCTTCAAGGACGAAGAGGACGGCGAAACGTCCTACGCCTTCAACATGGCAATCCTCGAAATGGACCTGCCGCCCGCGCCCGCTAGCCGCACCTGACTCAGTTTTTCCGCTGAAAGAACGACCGCACGAGCGCGTCGGCGCCCGTGGAGATATCGCGCCATTGGGCGAGACGCGCGCGCTTGAAGCGATAGCTCAGCGCCACGCCCTGAGTAAGCGGGGTTTCGCGCAGGCAACTCGGGCTTGGGACATCGGCACTGAAGCGGACACAGCGGAAGACAGCTGCGCCATGCATGGTCTGGCCGACGAAGAGGTCTTCTCCGCGATAGCCGGAATCGTTACGGAAATTGTACTGGGTCAGGCCATAAGGGCCGGGCTGGCCCACCGGGTTGTCGACATAGCCCATATAAATGCGCTTCAGACGCTCACCCTCTGTGAGGTTCAGGCGATCGGCTCGGATCAGTAGGAAAATCGCTGGGGAATCCGGTGCGTTGCTCGCGAAGCGCTGGGCGTCTTCCGGCGAGAAGCCGCGCAAATCTGGGAGCAGCGCGAACAGGGCGACGTCACTTTGTTCGCCGCCGCGCTGGGCGGCACGGTAGACGATGTGGTTTGCGGGGATCGCAAAACCGACACCGTTGACGCTCAGCGATACCGGCGCGGTATCGGCAGTGGGCGAAGGCGCATCACGCACAAAACCCAGCGGACGCGGACCGATATAATAGTAGAGCACGGCAGCCGAAAACGCCGCCGTCACCACGAAGACGGCGAGCGGCACCAACCAGCCCGATCTCTTCCGGATCGGTTCCGCGGCGTCGTCGACGGTGTTACTCATGGCCATTGTCCGCGGGCCCCCAAGCCCGCAAAATCGGCGCAGCCCGCGGCTGCTCTCTACCATGTCATACGGTTGGAAAAGCCTGCGCGATCCGGCGTCCACACGATTGTTCGCGGCCGTGGCGTCTATGCCGCACGGCCTCACCCTGGTGTTACGCGCATCAACCTTAAATGTGATCCTGCTTGGCACAGGTGGGGCCGCGCGTGTATGCGGAAATGGGCACAGAGCCTGCAAGACGGCAACGGTCTGCCCGCGGTGGGACAATGCTGCACGATCTGTATGTTATATCTTTTGCGATTATCACGGGGTTCACCGCCTCGGGGATCATTGCCAGCCTTTATCTGCTGCTGTTCCCCAAGGCAGAAAGCGCCTTCGCCAAGACAGCCCATATCGGCGTGATGGTGTTCGCAGGACCCAGCGTGCTGTTTGGCAGTTCGTACAAGGCGTTGCGCGAACAGAAAAGCTCGCCCGGCGCGTTCTGGCTCGCAGCCGCAGTCTCGGCCTATTGGAGCCTTGTACTCGGCCTCATCGTGCTCAGCATCGCCTTCGCGCTTTGAGGTTTAGATGCACGTGCCGCCAACAATCAGTCTTCAGTCCCGCGCAGAGATGCGCTCGTCAGCACAAACATCGCAAGCTCCTAAGCAGCGCGGATGCTTATACGGTTTGCGCCGATTTGTTGGTAATAGCGCAGACCATACAGATCAGCGCGCGACATTTATCTCCGCGACTTGCGCCGTTGCCCCCCGTCTAAAGCACCGTCAACATTCCAGCGACCAGCGGATGGCGCACGATGTCGGCTTCACCCAGGCGAATCACCGCGATTTCCGGCACGCGTTCGAGCCGGTTCGCAATATCGCCGAGGCCTGACAATCCGCTCAACAGATCGGTCTGATCGGGGTCGCCTGTCAGCACCATGGTCGAGCGCCAACCCAATCGCGTTAATAGCATCTTGAGTTGGCCATAGGTGCAGTTTTGTGCCTCGTCGATCACGATGAAGCAGTCGTTAAGCGTACGTCCACGCATGTAAGCGACAGGCGCGATCTCGATTACGCCTTCGGCTACCAGCGCTTTTAATCTCTTGGTTCCCAGCCGCTCGGTGAGCGCGTCATAGAGCGGGCGCAGATAAGGCGCGAGCTTGTCTTGCAAATCGCCGGGCAGGAAACCAAGGCTTTCACCTGCCTCGACCGCAGGGCGCGACAGCACGATGCGCGAGGCGCGCCCCTTCTCTAGAGCTTCCACCGCCTTGGCGATGGCGAGATACGTCTTGCCGGTTCCGGCAGGACCGAGCGCCAGCACCACCGACCGCTCCTCGACGGCGTCAATCAGTTGCTGCTGCACCAAGCTCATCGCCCGGACATTTTTGACGTATTTTCGGTCGCGTTGGTCGCCGTCTAGCGGGCTCCAGCTGCCGCTGGACGGAAAGAGAGGATGGACATTGCCTTCGCGATAATTGTTATCGCGAGACTTCTGACGTGCGGAACGCTTGGCCATGGATGCTCCCTGGTCAAAGACACGACGTTGATGGAGGTGTGGGAAAAAGTCGGGGCGAGTTCGGAACGTCTGAAACCCAGGTCAGGGCAAATATTGCAACGGGTAATTGTGCAAACCTGCACCTCGGTGCCCCGCGACGACTCACTTCGACACCACAAGCCTAGCGGGATTTATCCCCAGCGTCTTTCCTTGTTCGTGAAGAATTGACGGCACTCGCCAGCGCCGCGTGGCACTGCCAGAATGCGCCAAGCCAGAACGGGAACTTCACATGCCGCTTTATGCCATCGACGCCATTGCGCCAGAACTGCCGCCAGATAACCAATGCTGGGTCGCGCCGAATGCCGTCCTGATCGGACGCGTGCGCCTGTTGAAGAACGCGAGCATCTGGTTCGGCGCGGTGCTACGCGGCGACACGGACTGGTTGATCGTTGGCGAGAATTCCAATGTGCAGGATAATTCTGTCATCCACGCCGATCCGGGACAGCCCACGACCATTGGTGCGAATGTGACGGTAGGACACAACGTCATTCTGCATTCCGCGATCGTGGGCGACAATTCGCTGATCGGCATGGGGGCGACGCTGCTCAACCGATGCCGCATCGGTCGCGAATGCATCGTGGGCGCCAACGCGCTGGTGACCGAAGGCAAGGAGTTTCCTGACGGGTCTTTGATTGTCGGAAGCCCGGCGCGCGTGGCACGCCCGCTGACGGAAACCGAACGCATGATGGTGAAAATGTCAGCGCAGCATTATGTGCAGAACCATCAGCGCTTTCGCGCAGAGATGAAACAAGTCTAGGACGCCGCAGCCTTCCGCGCTTCGCTTGCCCGTGCCCACAGCCGACGGATGCGAGTGTCGGCTTCCGGACCGAAATTAAACCAGGCGGCTTTGTCGCGCGTAGCGTCTACCACGAACAGCATGTCTAGCTTGCCCAGTTTTTGCACCAGCGTGTTGCGTACAGCGTTGATGCTGAGATCGCAGGCGAGCAGCCATACTTGCGGCAGCACGGCGTAGGCGGGCCCGAGATTGAACACTTCTTCTTCGACGCCGGCGGCCGAGCGCGATTTCATATCGGCCATGATGATGTAATGGGAAAGCTCGCCCGGTTCGTTGTCGCCGTCCTTGCGGCCGAAGGCGCGCTGGGTGGGCGGCTCATCGTTGCGCAGCGCCTGGGCAACAGCAGCCGCAGATCGTCCTGAACGGAACAACGAGGCAAGCGTCGGATCTTCGTGGGCGGCGCGAAAATTTGCTTCGCCCGTGCGGGCGACAAGCGAATGCGGCGCGAGCCTGCCTTCGGTTGCGAAGGCTTGCAGCTGCGTGATCGTATAAGGGCCGTAAGTCCGCCCCCCCGTACTGACGGTCCAGGTGTCCGGCATCGCCTAGGAATCCGTTGTGCTTTAGATGCTTAGGCTAGATTTAAATGGTTACCCAACCCTTGCCGAAACGGCCAAAAGACGGCGAAGATTTGCCGTCGGCAACTCCCGGGGACACGCCATGGCCTATGAATTCTGCATTGTGGAGCGGGAAGGCCCGCTCACTATTATCACGCTCAACCGGCCGGAGGTGATGAACGCCATTCACGCCCCCGCCAGCGAAGAGCTTTCGGGCGTGTTTGATGCTTTCGCCAGTGATCCCAACCAATGGGTCGCCATCGTCACTGGGGCAGGTGACCGGGCCTTTTCGGCGGGCAATGATCTCAAATACCAAGCGGCGGGCGGCAAGATGAGCTGGCCTAAGACGGGCTTTGCGGGCCTGACCAGCCGCTTCGACCTCGACAAGCCACTGATCGCGGCGGTCAATGGGATCGCCATGGGCGGCGGTTTCGAGATCGCATTGGCCTGCGACATCATCGTGGCCTCGGAAGCAGCACTGTTCGCGCTGCCCGAGCCGCGGGTGGGGCTGGCGGCGCTGGCAGGTGGGCTGCACCGGCTGCCTCGTGAGATAGGTGCCAAACAGGCCTTGGGCATGATCCTAACCGGGCGGCGGGTGAGTGCTAGCGAAGGAAAATCACTTGGCTTCGTTAACGAGGTCGTGGCGCCCGGGCAATTGATGGTGAGCGCGAAAGCGTGGGCCAACCAAATTCTCGAATTGAGCCCGATGTCGATCCGCGCCTCGAAACAGGCGGTCGTTCGTGGGTTGGCCGAGCCCTCGGTGGCGGCGGGCATCGAAAATCAGCGCCACTATCCAGCAGTCGCAGCGATGTTCAAAAGCGAAGACTTCATCGAAGGTCCGCGCGCGTTTGCGGAAAAACGTCCCGCCCGGTGGAAGGGCAACTAGAAAAGCCCAGCTCTGCGGAGTTAGGCTTTTTTGATGCGAAGCGCTGAGCCTCAATAGGTATGCCCCCATCCATCCCGCTGGCGGCAAGCCCGACCGCCGCGCACGAAGCGCGGGTCGTTGGAACAGGTTTGTCGTGCGGAATGTGCGGCACACCTGGCGCCCGTCGTCATAGCGCCCGCACTTAGGACTGGGCCGCCGCGCCAACCATCGTGACGCCGATCGCCGGCAAGACCGTCGCCAAAATCGCTTTGCCGTTTTTTTATCTTCCTATCTCTCCATAAGAATTTACGAGAACGCCGCGTCAGCCTCGATGAAAATCCATTGTTCCTTGCCGCGTGCGTCGAACCGTTCTGAATGGACCGGAGTCGAATTTGGGTGCAGCCCACGCCGGATGGCTTGTGATTGCTCAGATCTTTGGTGGCAGGGACCGTCAAGGGTTGGAGCTTGCCGGGAAGTAACTTAATCAATCAACGGTTTTGCCGATCGAGGTTTGGAGCGATCGTGTAAGCCCACTTTCCATGGAAGCAAGAAGGAAAGAGGCTGATTGTGAAGAGTTGGTGGTCTGAGAGGCGTACGCCTTTAGCGTAGACATTTTCAGCGACGCGATCCGAGCGACCAGGTCCTACCCTGATGTCCTTGTCTCGCGCCTTCAGAGAAATTGGTTCTTCCGATGAGCATAGGATGGCCCACACGTCATTCAAGTCGGCTTAAATGACATCCATGCGTTCGTCGGGGCCGCGCAGACAGCCCGAGGATTAAGGTGTTCAGGCTCATCGGCCATCCAGGCACAGGGATGCAACTATCGGCTGCTGCCAAAGTAATTCAATACGTCCGCGCTTTGGGTGGAATGTACTCCACCTCGTTGGACAGCGTGTAGGTATGCACCGGCCGGTAGTCGAGTTTTACCCAGCCCGTCTTGGGGTCGAGCCAGGCGAGGGTGTGTTTCATCCAGCTCTGGTCGTCGCGGTTGGGGAAATCCTCGCGGGCGTGGGCGCCGCGCGATTCCGTGCGCGTCACCGCGCCCTCGATCGTCACCAGCGCCTGCTGCATAAGATTTTCAAGTTCAAGGGTTTCCACCAAGTCGCTGTTCCAGATCATCGAGCGGTCAGTAACCGAGACGTCGCCCAGTGTCTTGTAGATTTCGTCGATGCGCTTGCGGCCTTTTTCGAGCGTCTCACCGGTGCGGAAGACCGCTGCGTCCTCTTGCATCGCCTTTTGCATGGCGAGGCGGATCTGCGCTGTCGGCGTGTTGCCCTTGGCGTTGCGATATCTGTCCAAGCGCGCGAGCGCGTTGTCACCGGCCCCCTTGGGCAGGTCGGCATGGTTCTCGCCAGGTGTGACGGTTTTTGCAGCCTGCACCCCGGCGGCTTTGCCGAACACCACAAGGTCGATCAATGAATTGGAACCCAGTCGATTGGCGCCGTGCACCGAAACGCATGCAGCTTCGCCTACGGCCATCAAGCCCGACACTATGGTATTGGGATCGCCGTTCTTCAGCGTGACGGCTTCGCCCGTGTAAAGACAGGGAATGCCGCCCATATTGTAATGCACGGTCGGTAGAACCGGGATCGGTTCTTTGGTGACGTCGACGCCCGCAAAAATGCGCGCGCTTTCACTGATGCCAGGAAGGCGTTCGTGGATAATCTTCGGGTCCAGATGCGAAAGATGCAGATGGATGTGATCCTTATTCGGACCCACGCCGCGGCCTTCGCGAATTTCTATCGTCATCGCGCGCGAAACGACATCGCGCGAGGCAAGGTCTTTGGCGTTGGGCGCGTAACGCTCCATGAAGCGCTCGCCCTCGGAATTGGTTAGATAGCCGCCTTCGCCCCGCACGCCTTCGGTGATAAGCACGCCCGCCCCAAAAATACCGGTCGGGTGGAACTGCACGAATTCCATGTCCTGCAGCGCAAGCCCCGCTCGTAGCACCATCGCGTTGCCGTCGCCGGTTTGGGTATGAGCGCCGGTGCAGGACAGATAGATGCGGCCATAGCCGCCGGTGGCCAGAATGACTTTGTGGGCGCGGAAGCGGTGAATAGACCCATCGTCCAGATTCCACGCCATGACGCCACGCACGGCGCCGTCTTCCATGATGAGGTCTAGCGCGAGATATTCGATGAAGAAATTCACTTCGTGTTTGACACACTGGCCGTAAAGCGTGTGCAACATCGCGTGGCCGGTGCGGTCAGCGGCGGCGCAAGTGCGTTGTGCGATTCCCTTGCCGTAGTGGCTGGTCATGCCGCCGAAGGCGCGCTGATAGATTTTGCCATCCGCGGTGCGCGAAAAGGGCACACCGAAATGTTCGAGTTCGTAAACCGCTTCCGGCGCGTTGCGGCAGAGATATTCGATGGCATCTTGGTCGCCCAACCAGTCCGCCCCCTTAACAGTGTCGTACATGTGCCAGCGCCAGTCGTCTTCGCCCATATTGCCCAGCGCCGCGGCGACGCCGCCTTGAGCGGCGACAGTGTGGCTTCGCGTCGGAAATACCTTGGTGACGCAGGCGGTGCGAAGCCCCTTTGCGGCGCATTCAAGTGTGGCGCGCAGACCTGCGCCGCCTGCGCCGATAACGACGACGTCAAAGGTGTGATCGGTGATCGGATAAGCTGTCATGTCAATCCAACTTCAAAGCGCGATACGGAGCGTGGCGAACACGCAGGCTGCGCCAATGATCCAGCCGAAAGCCTTGTTCGCGAGAAAGAGGACAAGCTTGCTAGCTTCGTTGTGAACATAATCTTCGATCACTACCTGTATCCCAAGCGTCATGTGAGTGACGCAGGCCAGCACGAATAACAGCATAGCAATGGCGTTGACGGATTGGCGCAGGAACGCCAGCGCGGCCTCGTAAGGCAGGCCAACCAGATGCAGCGCCGCATAGACGAACCAGATCGTCAGCGGAATCAGCGCCACAGAGGTTGCGCGCTCTTGCCAGAAATGCCTGGTGCCGGAATGTGAGGCGCCCAATCCTTGAACGCGTGCGGCGGGCGTGCGGATGCTCATAGCAGCCCCGCCCGGTGATAGGCGCAGGCAAAGATCGCAACCGCCCCGAGCACCGACAAAATATAGACGGCGAAACCGGTGCCCAGCGCGGTCCGCACCTTGAAACCGTAGCCGGTATCCCAGGCAAGATGACGGATGCCGTTGAGGAAATGAAACACCAGTGCCCAGGCAAACCCGAACAGCACCAGCCGCCCAATGATCGACTGCGCCAGCGACATGAATTCGTCATAGGCGTCTGGCCCGGCGGCGACCGCGATCAGTAGCCAAGCCAGCAGGATCATGCCCAGCGCCAAGCCTATGCCGGTGACCCGATGGGTGATCGAGGCGGCCATGGTGACTGGCCAGCGGTAGATCGTGACAAAGGGCGAAAGCGGGCGCACATGCGCCGGATTTTGCGGAGTTTCCGCCATGAATGTCTCTTGAAACCGAAGCGTTCGAACGGGCCGCGAGTTTAGGGGCGGACGCGTCCCAGTCAACCGCCGAAAACGGGCTCCTGGCGAGGGAATCGCCGTTGCAAAAAACGGCAAGCCTTGGCCCGGATCGTGGCGTTGACCGATCCAAGCGGCCGCTTGATGTTGCAAAGCGCTGAGTATGCCGTCGGACGAGGCGACTGATGAAAACCGCATGCGAAATGGATATTCGTTGGACGGAAGGTTCACGCAGACACCTGCTTCTAAAGAAATCCCTCGCCGGACGGCAGCCGCCGCAGACCGCCTCAAGAAAGACAAGGCGCGCCAGCAATTCAAGACGCTATGCGAGTGCGAAAATCTCCTTCTCGCGCGCACCCTCCGCTTTGGTTTTTGGCGGCCATTCAAGCCTGCCTCTACTGCGCGCCGTGGGCTCGAGGGTGCCCAAAACAAGATTTTCGCTTCCACCATCTGCGGATACAAATTTGCTTGTAGGCTGCGTCTTGACAAACTCGATACCGAGATTGCCGACGAACCGACCGCATCCTTGGAAAAAGGCCGCGATTGGTGAATTGCCGATTGCCTTGCAGGGTTGCGGGGCTCACTGAGACGTTTGTGAGACGGTGTTATTATGGGGCAAGCAAAAACCGGCAACATGATCTTGGTGACGCGAAGTTCGGTCTTTCGGCGCTACCGCGTTCGCACGCTTTGGTGATTCGGCCATCTTGCGACCCACCCCAGAATCCGGCACACACGCAGCCATGGCTGGGCCTGTCCGCATCGCACCTTCGATCCTGTCGGCGGATTTCTCGCGCCTGGGGGCGGAGGTCGAGGCCATCGACAAGGCTGGGGCCGATTTCATCCATATTGACGTAATGGACGGACATTTCGTGCCGAACCTCACCATCGGGCCGGTGGTGGTAAAGGCATTAAGGCCGCATACCAAGAAAACTTTCGACGTGCATCTGATGATTTCGCCGGTCGATCCTTACGTCGATGCGTTCGCGCAGGCTGGTGCTGACATCATCACGGTACATCCCGAAGCGGGACCTCATGTGCATCGTACCTTGCAGTTCATCAAGTCGCTCGGAAAAAAGGCGGGGGTGGTGCTCAATCCGGGAACGGCGGTGGATGCGCTCGACAATCTCATGGATCTGGTGGACCTCATTCTCATCATGTCGGTCAATCCGGGCTTCGGGGGGCAGAGCTTCATCACGAGCCAGTTAAAGAAACTCGAAGCTGCCGCTGAACGCATCGCAAAATCCGGGCGCGACATCTTGCTGGAAGTCGACGGAGGCATCACGCCGGAAACGGCCAAACATGCCATTGCGGCGGGGGCCAATGTGCTGGTGGCGGGCACGGCTGTCTTCAAGGGCGGGAATTACGCCGCGAACATCGCCGCCCTGCGCGGTTGACGCATGACCGACAAACGCACCGCGCCGCGTTTGTCCGCCCAGTTGATCGGCGAGATGCTGCGCGCTGAATTGTGGCGCTGGACCAGGCCATTTCGTGCGGCGCTTCGCAGCAACATTGTTTATCGCCGGCTGATAAGGCGCGGGCCTGTTCCTCAGCATCTTCTGTTTCATCCCTTCGATGCTACGCCGCGCAAGCTCGAAGACGCCGAGGGGTTGCTGCGCGGCCGTTTCAAATTCAATGGCGTCGTAGTGGACATCAAGGGCGGCAGCATCTTCGAGAAGCTCCCGCCGTCCCCGGAATGGGCAGCGGCCTTGCACGGGTTTGCGTGGCTGCCGCCGCTGGCGTTCGCGGGGGGGACCGCCGCGCAATTGCTGGCCAAGAATCTGATCGTTCAGTGGCTGCGGCGCAATCCGAGTTACTCCGAGCCGGCGTGGTTGCCGGACGTCATGGCGCGGCGGCTTTTGAATCTGTTCGCGCACGGGCGCGGGGCATTCGAAAACGATGCGGGTCTACGCAAGAAGTTGTTTGCGTCGACTGCGCGAACAAGCGCGGATTCTGGTGCGCACCGCCCATGAAGCGCCCGACGGATTGCCACGTTTCGAAGCCGTGTTGGTGGCCGCGCTCTCGGCCCTGTGCCTGCCGGACGGGCCCAAGCGCATCGACGAAAGCATCGCCCGGCTCGAAGCGGAAATCGCGCGGCAGATTTTCGCCGATGGTGGGCATGTGAGTTGATCGCCGGAGGCATTGCTCCATGCCTATCGTTATTTGACACTTGTGATGGATGCGCTCACCGCAGCGCGGCGCGGCGTGCCGCAATCTTTGCGCAGCGCGCACGATCGCATGGCGCCGATGATCCGGTTCTTCCGGCATGGCGATGGTGGACTAGCACTGTTTCATGGTGGGGCGGAGGGCGATCCGCGCACGATATCTGCGCTTCTCGCGCGCGACGAAGTGCGGGGCCAGCCACATGCGTACGCGCCGCATTCCGGCTATCAACGCATCATCAGCGGACACTCTTTCGTTGTGATGGATTGCGGTGGCACGCCGCCGGGACCGTTTGCGACGGAGGCCCATGCTTCCAGCCTTTCGTTCGAATTGTCATCAGGAGCACAGCGCATCGTCGTCAATTGCGGGGCTTCACATCAAAAGCAATGGACAGATCTGTTGCGCGCTACTGCTGCGCATTCCACGATCACGCTTGCTGATCTTTCCACCGCTTTTCTGATTCAGCCAGGGCTTGCCCGGCAACTGTTGGGGCCGCGTCTGATCGGTGGTCCCCAGAAGGCCGAGACCAACCGGATGCAGACGCCGCAGGGCTGGTCGATCACGGCAAACCACGATGCCTATGTGTCGCAGTTTGGTTTCACCGTGGAGCGGATGCTGTCGCTCTCACCGCAGGGGCTGGTGCTAACGGGGCGCGACCGACTGACGCCGTCGGCCAAGGGTAAGCGTGGAAGTCTGCCGTTTGCGATCCGTTTTCACATCCATCCCGAAGTGCGCGTGTCGCCGTCGCAGGGCGGGGGTATTTTGTTGAAGCTCGCCAATGGCGAGGGCTGGCGGTTTCGCGCCAGCGGTCAGATCGTCATCGAAGAAAGTATCTATTTGGGCACAGGCCAGGCGCGCAAAGCCGAGCAGCTGGTGGTGGTGGGCGCGGTGCGCGACACCGAGGTCCAGATCGACTGGCTGTTCGAACAGATCGGCAGCGGCTGAGGCGGTTGCGCTTTTGGCCGGCTTTGCTATGTCAGACGCAAGCCTATTCGGGGACATAAATGGTTCAGTTCACCCTGCCGAAGAACAGCAAGGTCAAGAAGGGTAAGGTCTGGGACGCGCCCAAAGCCGCCAACGGCAAGAAGCCCAAGCGCACCAAGGAATTCCGCATCTATCGCTACGATCCCGAGGCAGGCGGCAACCCAGCAATGGACATCTATACGGTGGACCTCGAAAGCTGCGGTCCGATGGTCTTGGACGCACTCATCAAGATCAAGAACGAAATCGATCCGACGCTGACCTTCCGCCGCTCCTGCCGCGAGGGCGTATGCGGCTCTTGCGCGATGAATATCGCCGGTGGCAACACGCTAGCCTGCACCAAGGCGATTTCGGACGTCTCAGGGGCGATGAGCATCTATCCGCTGCCGCACCAGCCGGTGGTGAAGGATCTTGTACCTGACCTCACCAATTTCTACGCCCAATACGCCTCCATACAGCCCTATTTGCAAACCAAAACGCCCGCGCCCGAACGCGAATGGAAACAGACGCCCGAAGACCGCGCCAAACTCGATGGGTTGTACGAGTGCATCCTGTGCGCGTGCTGCTCAACATCGTGCCCGAGCTATTGGTGGAATTCGGACCGCTTCCTTGGTCCTGCTGCCCTTCTGCAATCCGCCCGCTGGCTTTTGGACAGCCGCGACGAAGCGACCGGCGAACGCCTCGACGATCTCGAAGACCCGTTCCGCCTTTACCGCTGCCACACCATCATGAACTGCGCCAACACCTGCCCCAAGGGCCTCAACCCGGCCGAGGCAATCGGCGAGATCAAGCAAATGATGGTGAAGCGGGCGGTGTGACTACCTGTGCGATCTGGACGCAGGCTTCGACGCGTCTTGTCCTGCACCGATTGATGCGCAGCTTGCCTCAGCCGCGACCAGAATGCAGCCGCCTTGCATCGATCAAGAGCGGTGCCGGGGCCTGAGGATTTCCTTCGTTCGACAGCGACCAAGATTACCGACGCCACCACTTTCCGGAAGGAGATGTGGTGTTCGCCGACCGCATCACGCCCCAAGCCGCGCGCCGTGGCACTGTATTTTCCCCGATGGTTGCGCGCAGCGATTTGCCGATCGAAACGCTGCACACCACTGCCGTTTCATGGCCCCGCGCAAAGCGGTAATGGGTGCGTTGTGCCGTGGCTTTCCGTCCGCCCTCTGCTCGGAAATTTGGTCCATGCGGAATTCGCGATGACGCGAGATCTGTTAGCGGCAAGGCGCGGTAGGACAATTGGATCGCCAATTGCGCCCGCCAAGGGTCCTGTGTGATTCGGCTAGGCGGCGGCACGCGCGCCTGCGAGCAAACCAGCGCGCATCTGGAGCATCCGCCACACCAGCGCACCCGCGAGCTTGGCCATGCGGCCATGCGGATCAGCGCCGACAGCCTTGGCGATCATTTGCACCAGCTTCTTGATGTGCGGCGGCTTGTAGATGCAAAGCGCCTTGGAGGCCGCAAGTTTAGCGCAAGTCGCCCGGTCATAGGGCACATTCGGTGCAATGTTGGCAGCATAATAGGCGTAAGCGAGTTCGTCATCGTCGGACTCGTTCACCCGCGTTATAGCTACCACGAGCTTGCGCCAGAACGGTAGGTCGGGCTCGTCCTGTTTATGAAGAGTTTCGTAGAAGAGCTTGTAATGTCTGAATTCATCGGCGGCGATGCGGCCGGCGATCTCCTTCAGTACGGGCTCGCGGGTCGCATCCTTCATCGCGGTATAATAGGACGAAGTGCCAGAACTCCACGACGCAGCGCGCGATCATCTCGCCTCGGCGCGAACCGCGGACGGAGCCGCCTTCTTCAAGGAGGAAGTGTTGAGGCCGGTAGCCCGCACGGAAGCGGGCGACGGCGGATTCGAAATCGAATTCGGGATCGGCCAACTCGCACCAGCGACCAAGCGCGAGGCCGTGCTGTACTTCCTCATGGCCCCACTTCTCGATATCGCCCAGAGTCTCGACGCCTGAATCTTTGAACACGCGCTTGAGATAGGCGACGTAATCAAGCGCGTTATATTCCACAAGCGAAGCGGCCTTCACCGCAGCCAGCAGGGAAGGCTCTACCGCCTTTGCCTCGAAGCGGCTCCACGGGACGTCTTCGAGCGTCCAGCCCTGTCTGTAGACAGTGCCTGCCGTCATGCAACTCACCTCGGCTTCGGTCTGGTTTCGGTAAACGTTTTATATCAAACGCGGTTTCCCGCCGGAACCCTTTCTTGACGCCGAACACTCCTAGGCCCTTGCCGCTTCTAGGAAAAGCCCGCAGGCGGGGCGTGGGGGGACTGCGCCTTTTTACCGCCGCAAGAGCTTCCGAGCTTCGTCGTGCTGCGGCCGGCCATTTTTGTGGCCAGCTGGGCGGTCAAAGGAGGGGCCTATCGGCCTCGCCCGGTTTTTAGGCCGACCTTGGCATAAAATTGCTCATCACCCGCGCTGGGGTGGGCGCGCTGCCCCCTGCCAGCAGGCCCGGGTCTTGTCCGGTCGGGATGGCCCCTGGAGGCTGCGGACGAAGTACCGTGCCCGGTCGTGGGATTAAGCCAATGGATTTTGTGCTGGGCTGCTGGTCCCTGCGCTTATGGCCACGCCCCGGAATTTGTTTTCTTCAATCGGCACAAAACTACCGCGCCAGCCGATGCGCACACCACCATGTCAAGCTTGGCCATGGTGATAAGTTTAAGTTAGAGAGCAGCGCGAAGCTGCGTCAGCGCATCGAGTGCGGCATTGACGCGGGCACGTTCGAGTTCGGTTTTCGAGATCAACAAGTCTTCTTTCGCATCGGAGATGCGTTGATCGACTGCCGCGACATCGACGCTCGAAAGCGAGAACATTTCTTCCGCCAGCACCGTCAGTTTGCCGGGATTTATCTCCGCGAACCCGCCCATCACGAAGAATCGTCCGTCGCTGTGCGTACCGCCTTTGACGTCGATCACGCCGGGGCGCAACGTGGTGATGAGCGGCTCATGGCCCGCCAATACGCCGAGGTCGCCATCGGTGCCCGGCAGCGTCACCATTTCGGCCTCTTCCGAAAGCACGAGACGTTCTGGTGAAACCAGCTCGAACGGAATTTTTTCGACCATGAATCACGCCGCTTCCGCTGCGAGTTTCTGTGCCTTGGCGACCGCATCTTCGATTGTGCCGACCATGTAGAAGGCGGCTTCGGGCAGATGATCGTATTCACCGTTCGCCACCGCCTTGAAGCTCGCCACCGTATCTTTCAGGTCGACGAAGATGCCGGGAAAGCCAGTGAACACTTCGGCAACGTGGAAGGGTTGGGAGAGGAACCGTTCGATCTTGCGCGCGCGCGACACGGTGAGCTTGTCTTCCTCGGACAGCTCGTCCATGCCCAAGATCGCGATGATGTCCTGCAGCGACTTATACTTCTGCAGTATCTGCTGCACCTGACGGGCGACGTTGTAGTGCTCCTCGCCGACCACGCGCGGGTCGAGAATGCGTGAGGTGGAGTCGAGCGGGTCGACGGCCGGATAGATGCCCTTTTCTGAAATCGCGCGGGACAACACTGTGGTTGCGTCCAGATGCGCAAACGAGGTGGCAGGCGCGGGGTCGGTCAAGTCGTCGGCAGGAACGTAAATTGCCTGCACCGAAGTGATGGACCCCTTGGTGGTCGTGGTGATGCGTTCCTGAAGTTGGCCCATGTCGGTCGCCAAGGTTGGCTGGTAGCCCACGGCCGAAGGAATGCGGCCGAGCAGGGCGGAGACTTCGGAACCGGCCTGGGTGAAACGGAAAATATTGTCTACGAAGAACAGCACGTCCTGACCCTGGTCGCGAAAATGCTCGGCGACTGTTAGGCCAGATAGCGCCACGCGCGCGCGCGCGCCCGGCGGCTCATTCATCTGGCCGAACACAAGCGCGCATTTGGACCCTTCGCCGCCGCCTTTCTTGTTCACGCCGGATTCGATCATTTCGTGATAGAGGTCGTTGCCTTCACGGGTGCGCTCACCGACGCCAGCGAACACCGAATAACCGCCGTGCTTTTTGGCGACGTTGTTGATGAGTTCCTGGATGAGCACGGTTTTGCCCACGCCTGCGCCGCCGAACAATCCAATTTTGCCGCCACGTGCATAAGGCGCAAGCAAGTCGATGACCTTGATACCGGTGACAAGCACCTGTGACTCTGTCGACTGCTCGACGAAGGAGGGCGCTTCGGCGTGGATCGGTCGGCGTCCCGCTGATTTGATCGGACCTGCTTCGTCTACCGGCTCGCCGATAACGTTCATGATGCGGCCAAGCGTGCCGTCGCCCACAGGCACCGAGATCGCCGAACCCATGTCGGTCACGTCCTGACCGCGCACGAGGCCCTCGGTGGAGTCCATCGCGATGGTGCGCACCGTGCTTTCGCCCAGATGCTGCGCCACTTCGAGCACCAGCCGCTGGCCGTTGTTGTCGGTTTCGAGCGCATTCAAGATCTCTGGCAGATGGCCGTCGAACTGGACGTCCACCACAGCACCCGTCACCTGGGTCACATGGCCGATCTTGTTGCTGGGGCTTATCGCGTTCATGGCTTCACATCCTTCGAATGCTTAAACGGCGGCGAGCGTCACGGGAATATTTCCGCGCGTCGCTTTGGAATAGGGGCAGATTTCATGTGCGTCATGTAGAACCGCTTCGACCTTGCTTTTCTCGACGCCAGGAATGGCAAGGGTAATGGCGACGCTCAGGCCGAAGCTCGTCGCGTCCTTGTCTAGCGTAACTTCAACGGTGAGCTTCGCCGCCGCCGGGTCGACGCCATGCTTCTTCGATAGCCCGATAACAGCTTGATTGAAACACGCCGAATAGCCCAGCGCGAAAAGCTGCTCTGGATTATGCCCTTCGCCCGAACCGCCGAGTTCTTTCGGGAACGTCATCGCTAGCGACAGCGCGCCGCCTTCTAGATGAGCGCGTCCTTCGCGGCCGCCTTTACTCGTTGCTTTGGTCACATAGGCCATGGTTCCAGCTCCTCTACAAAGCTTCGGCGCCAGAGATGATTTCGATCAACTCTTTGGTGATCTGCGCCTGACGGGTGCGATTATACACCAATGTAAGCTTGTCGATCACATCGCCCGCGTTGCGGGTTGCGGAATCCATCGCGCTCATCTTCGCGCCAAACTCTCCGGCCACGTTTTCAAGCAAAGCCCGGAAAATCTGCACGCTCAGATTGCGCGGCAGTAGTTCCGCGAGAATTTCCGCCTCATCGGGTTCGTAATTGTAGGGTGCGCCTTGCGAGGCCGCAGATGCGGTTTCCTCAACGGGGGCGGGGATCAGCTGCTGGACGGTCGGGATCTGGCTGATGACCGACTTGAAGCGCGAATAGACCAAGTGCGCCACGTCGAACGCGCCTTCGTTGAACATAGCGAGCACACGCTGCGAAACCTTCGCCGCATCTGAAAACCCGATACGCTTAACATTGGTGAATTCGTAAGTGTCGAGGATCAGCGGCGCGTACAGACGCTTGAGCTGATCGCGCCCCTTGCGACCGATGCAAAGGATGATGACTTTCTTGCCTTCGCCCTGAAGTCCGTTGATGAGCCCGCGTGCGCGGCGCACGATGTTGGTATTGAAGCCGCCGCACAGCCCGCGATCCGCCGTGGCCACGATGACAAGATGCACTTGATCGCGCCCGGTTCCTGCAAGCAACGCGTGCGCCGCAGGATTGTGCTTCATGCCGCTGGCTAGGCTGGCGATCACAGCGTTCATTTTTTCCGCGTAAGGACGCGCGGCTTCGGCAGCTTCCTGCGCGCGCCGCAGCTTCGACGCGGCGACCATCTGCATTGCCTTGGTGATCTTGCGCGTCGCCTTGACGCTCGCGATCCGGTTGCGGAGGGTTTTCAAACTCGCCATTAGGCGAAGCTCGTCACGTAATCTTCGATGGCCGCCTTTAGCTTGCCTTCGATCGCCGGTGTCAGCGCCTTCTCGGTGCGGATGGCACCGAGAATGTCAGCGTGCTTGGCGCGCATGGCTCGCAACAGGCCAGCTTCGAAGCGTGCAATGTTGGCGACCGGCAGTTTGTCGAGATAGCCGCGAACGCCGATGAACAGTGATACGACTTCTTCTTCGACCGGCAACGGCGAATATTGCGGCTGCTTGAGAAGTTCGGTCAGGCGCGCGCCACGATTGAGCAAACGCTGCGTCGAGGCGTCGAGGTCGGAGCCGAATTGCGCGAATGCCGCCATTTCGCGGTACTGCGCCAGTTCGAGCTTGATCGAACCGGCCACCTGCTTCATCGCCTTGATCTGTGCCGAAGACCCCACGCGCGACACCGAGATGCCGACGTTCACCGCCGGCCGTATACCCTGGAAGAACAGGTCGGTTTCCAAAAAGATTTGGCCGTCGGTGATCGAAATCACGTTGGTCGGAATATAAGCCGACACGTCGTTGGCCTGTGTCTCGATGACGGGTAGCGCGGTCAGCGAACCCCCACCATTGGCGTCGCTCATCTTCGCCGCGCGTTCGAGCAAACGGGAATGAAGATAAAACACGTCGCCCGGATAGGCTTCGCGGCCTGGCGGGCGGCGCAGCAAGAGCGACATTTGACGATAGGCAACGGCCTGCTTGGAAAGGTCGTCGTAAATGATGAGCGCGTGCATACCGTTGTCGCGGAACCACTCGCCCATCGCGCAACCGCCGAACGGCGCAAGGAATTGCAGCGGCGCGGGCTCGGAAGCGGTCGCAGCAACAACGATGGTGTAATCCATCGCACCTGCATCTTCGAGCGTCTTGACGATCTGTGCCACCGTCGAGCGCTTTTGTCCGATCGCGACATAAATGCAATAGAGCTTCTGCTTCTCGTCTCCGCTTGTGTTGATTTTCTTCTGGTTGATGATCGTGTCGATGGCGATGGCGGTCTTGCCAGTCTGCCGGTCGCCGATAATCAGTTCGCGCTGGCCGCGGCCGATGGGGATCAGGCTGTCGATGGCCTTAAGTCCGGTCTGCATCGGCTCGTTGACCGATTTGCGCGGAATGATGCCTGGCGCCTTGACATCAACACGGCGCCGTTCGGCCACGTTGGTGAGATCGCCCTTGCCATCGATCGGATTGCCTAGTGGGTCGACCACACGGCCAAGCAGACCACGGCCCACCGGCACGTCCACGATGGCGCCTGTACGCTTGACGGTGTCACCTTCCTTGATCGTGAAATCGGCCCCGAAGATCACGACGCCGACATTGTCGCTTTCCAGATTCAACGCCATGCCCCGGATGCCGCCGGGGAATTCGACCATTTCGCCAGCCTGCACATTGTCGAGGCCATAGACACGCGCGATGCCGTCGCCGACCGACAGCACTTGGCCCACTTCGCTGACTTCCGCCTCGGCGCCGAAGTTTTGAATCTCGCGCTTTAGAATATCGGAAATTTCAGCTGGTTGGATTTTCATGTGGTTATTTCCTTCAATGTCCTCTCATCGCCAGCCGCAAGCCGTTGAGCTTGGTGCGCAGCGATGAATTGATCATGCGCGATCCGACTTTCACGACAAGGCCGCCAAGAAGCGAAGGATCGACTTTGGTTTCCAGCCGCGCTTCGCGGCCAAGCTTGGAACGTAGAATATTTTTCAGTTCTTCGATCTGTGTGTCGTTGAGCGGGCGGGCACTGGTCACTTGCGCCGAAACTTCGCCGCGCAGTTGGGCGACAAGGCGTTCGAACGCTTTGATGATGTCGACCAGTACGAACAGCCGGCGCTTGGATGCCAGCATCAGCACCAACCGTGTCGCAAGCGGCGAGGCTTGCATGGCGCGGAGCACGCCCTTCATGCCTTTGGCTTGTTCGTCGCGGCTGAAAACCGGGGCGCGCACGAGCCGGGCAAGGTCCGGGCTTTCGGCGATCATGGCCTTCAGCGCGCCAAAGTCGCGCTCTAGTGTCTCAATCGCCTTCTCTTCCTGCGCCAATTCGAATACCGCCGTGGCATAGCGCCCGGCCAAGCTCTGATCGACTGCCTGTTCTTGAGCCACGTTCGCCCTTCGGCCAATCGCGCGTTGCGTAATCGCGCTGGTCGCCTAACTTGTTGATAAATCTATGAAAATTACCAGCGCTTGCGAGTCATCTGCCCGCGCGCGGGTGAGTTAGCACGACAGGTTACGCAGGCGCAACATAGCGGCCAAAGCCAAGGTGTCGCTGGCCAAATCGGCTGTGCCAATTGAGCTGTGGAAGGCCACCCGCACCGAATTGTGTCGTGCCCGAGAATCCGGCAGCTTGCCCACTCTTTGGGCAGCAGGGGGATGCGTCATGGACAGTGGCGACACGGCCTGGATTCTTACTTCCACCGTATTGGTGCTGATGATGACCCTACCGGCGCTCGGTTTTTTCTATGCCGGGTTGGTGCAGGCCAAGAACGTCTTGTCGGTGCTGGTGCAGTGCGTGGCGATTGCCTGTGTGGTGTCGGCGCTGTGGTTTGTCTGCGGCTACAGCCTGGCCTTCTCTGGCAACGGTCCATGGCTTGGCGATGGCAATGCGCTGTTCCTTGCCAATATCGCGCGCGGTTCGGTCCATCCCGGCACGCAGCTTCCCGAATCCGTCTTCGTGATGTTCCAAATGGCCTTTGCGATCATCACGCCGGCCCTCATCATCGGGGCTTATGTCGAGCGTATCCGTTATTCCGCGGCATTGCTGATTTCGGGGCTATGGCTGCTCGTCGTCTATGTGCCGGTCACGCATTGGATCTGGGGCGGCGGCTGGCTCGCGGTGAAGGGTACGATGGATTATGCAGGCGGTCTCGTCGTGCATCTGACGGCGGGCATTTCGGCACTGGTAATCGCGTGGCGGCTCGGACCGCGTGAAGGCTTCCCGCGTATCAACCCACCGCACGCACCTTGGATGGTAATGGTCGGCGCGGCGATGTTGTGGGTGGGATGGTTCGGTTTCAACGCGGGCAGTGCACTCAAAGCCGGCGGCGATGCGGGTATGACGATGCTCGCCACGCACATGTCCGCCGCCACTGCGACAATCGTGTGGATGGCGATCGAATGGATCACCTTCGGAAAGCCGAGCCTTGTGGGTGCTGTGACGGGGACCATTGCGGGGCTGGCCACGGTGACGCCTGCGTCAGGTTTCGTCGGCCCCGTCGGCGGTGTGATTCTGGGCGCGGCGGGAAGTATCGTCTGTTACAGCGCGGTGCATCTGGTGAAACGCGGCCTCAAAACCGACGATGCACTCGACGTGTTGGGCGTGCATGGCGTCGGCGGCACGCTGGGCACGCTGCTGGTGCCGTTTCTCGTTTCGCTCGGTGCGGGCGGAGTGCCGTTGTCGCGTTCCGTGTGGGACCAATTCCTCGTGCAGCTCGAATCCGCTGGCGCCGTCGGGCTTTGGTCCGCAGCCGCCACGCTTGTCATTGTGTTTGTCGCGGCGCGGCTGACCGGCTTACGTGTTTCCAGGGAAGACGAAATCCAGGGGCTCGATTTCTCGTCGCATGGCGAGACGGGCTATCATATCAACGTCTGAGGAGCCGCCGATGAAATTTATCATTGCGATCATCCAGCCTCACCGCCTGGATGCCGTGCGCGAAGCGCTGCTCGGTATCGGCATCAATGGCCTGACTGTCACGGAAGTTCGTGGCTATGGCCGTCAGAAGGGCCAGAAGGAAATCTATCGCGGCGCGGAATACACGATTTCCTTCGTGCCGAAACTCAAGATCGAAATCGCTGTCGTCAGCGAACGGGTGGAAGAGACATTGTCCGTTATCCAGGCCGCCGCGCGCAGCGGCAAGGTGGGCGACGGCAAGATCTTCGTGCTCGATCTGCTGCAAGCCGTGCGTGTGCGCACCGGCGAGACGGACGGGGACGCTTTGTAAGAGCGTGCGAACGGATGATATTCCCGACGGCCGGTGGCAAGGCCAAAGTACCAGCAGGGCGCGGAAAGCGTATCCCGTAAGTTCATTTTCGAAGCCTCTAGCGGAGAAAAATAGGCGCGCGCAAATTGCTTATCGAGCGTCATCAACCCCATTCATCGTGCGCGCGAGCCGCAAATAGCGCGCATCATAGATGCGCAATCCGAATTGCCCATAAAGCGTGGCGTTCGCGCAGAGCGACCCAGTGCTTTGAAGGAAAAATCGCGTGCTCGTCGGGACGAAGGCAGCTTCTTGCGGGCAATGCCCGCAGGTTCATAGGGCGGCGGACACGGGCGTGTGGCCGTTGAGCCATGCTGCGGGCGATTTCAAGCGCGGTTCGATGACCAGGGTGGTTGCCGCTGCCCAGCGTCCACGGCCTTATCTGCCATCGTTTTCGCACATCATCTGCGTGGCTTCGTCATCCTATTCAGGCCGCTTCTTTCGGGTATGGCCAAAGCTTCTATACGTTCCTTCTCGGGAACGGCATTATAGTGGGTGCTGGTAGGTGTTGGTTTTCGGGTTGTGGAGACGGCGATAATAAAGTCCTATGATCAAATAGACATGGGAATTATAGCTTATATAAAGAGTCCCGCGATTTTACCCATCGGATGTCACGATCGTACTGTGGTCCAATGGGCGTAAGATACGAGCCCTCGCAACGGAGAACATGCATGAACAAGATCATCATACCGGCGCTGCTGCTGGCGCTCGCGGCCGTTCCTGCGCAGGCGGCATTGTCGGTTGGTGCGAAGGCGCCCGATTTTTCCGCGGCCGCTTCGCTTGGCGGCAAGGAATTCAACTTCTCGCTTTCGGAATCGTTGAAAAACGGACCAGTGGTGCTCTATTTCTACCCAGCAGCCTTTACCAAAGGCTGCACGATAGAGGCACATGACTTCGCCGAAGCCACCGATCAGTTCAAAGCGCTTGGTGCCACCGTGATTGGCGTGAGCCATGATGATGTGGCTACGCTCGACAAGTTTTCTGTCAGCGAATGCCGCAGCAAGTTCGCGGTTGCCGCCGATCCCGATCAGAAGGTCATTAAGGCATATGATGTGGTCCTCCCGGTGAAACCGGAATATGCCAACCGCACCTCTTTCGTCATCGCGCCCGATGGCACGATCCTGATGGAATACACCAACCTCAATCCCGACGAGCACGTCGCGCGCACCATGGACGCGGTGAAGAAATGGCGGGAGGCGAATAAATAATACCTGCGCTTGACGCACACGCATCATCCTGCCAAATGCCCGCGTCATGATTGAATTGACACAGGAATTCGGCTTTGACGCCGCCCACTATCTAGGTGACAGCGCGCCGGAAAACCGGCGTCTGCACGGCCATTCCTTCTACGCGGAAGTCACATTGCGTGGCGCGCCGAACCCGAAGACAGGTTTTCTGCGCGACCTGGGCGAGATTAAGTCTGCGCTCGATGCGATCCGTGACAGCCTGGATCACCGTCTGCTCAACGAGGTTGAAGGGCTAGCGCAGCCGACGCTCGAGAATCTGGCACAACACATCTATGTGTATGCGAGGGCGGCACTGCCAGAAGTGGTGCGCGTGAAACTTCGCAGACCGTCCTGCGGGCAGTCTTGCGTGTATGAGGATGTGTGATGAGCAAGCGCGGAATCACACAGCTAGGGCGGCCCACTTTGCCTGCGCAATCACCGGATGAGGCCGAGTTGGAGGCGGTCGGCAATCCGCATATGGGCTCGTATTATGTGGTGCGGTTCACCGCGCCGGAGTTCACCTCGCTTTGCCCCATTACGGGGCAACCAGATTTCGCGCATTTCGTGATCGACTATGTTCCGGCGAAATCGATTGTGGAATCCAAATCGCTAAAATTGTTTCTTGGCAGCTTCCGCAATCATGGAGCTTTTCACGAAGATTGCACGCTGATGATCGGCAAGCGCATCGCGACCGCGATCAAGCCGAAGTTCCTGCGCATCGCAGGCTACTGGTATCCGCGCGGCGGAATGCCGATCGATGTGTTCTGGCAGATGGGCAAGTTGCCGAAGGAAGTCTGGCTTCCCGATCCCGATGTTGCGCCTTACCGTGGGCGCGGCTAGGCCATCAGTTTCGCACATGCTTCGTGACGGTGACACGCCACGATGTGGTCGTTGACCATGCCGACGGCCTGCGCGAACGCGTAAACGATCACCGGCCCGCAGAAATTGAAGCCGCGTTGTTTCAGTTCCTTCGCAAGCCCCTCGCTCATTTTTGTTTTCGCGGGCACCTGTTTGATCGTTTTGAAGCGATTGATCTTCGGCTTGCCGTCGACGTGCTTCCAGATCAGTTCCCGAAAACCGCCGGGTTCTTTTTCCATAACGTCAAGCCACAGCTTCGCGCCCTTGATCGCGGCTTCGATCTTGGCGCGGCTGCGGATGATGCCTTCGTTCTTCAACAGCCGTTCGGTGTCGCGTTTGCCGTAACGGGCGATCTTTTCGGGGGCAAAATCGTGGAAGGCTTTACGGAAGTTTTCGCGTTTTTTGAGAATGGTGATCCACGAAAGTCCGGCCTGGAAGCCATCGAGCACGAGTTTCTCATAGAGTGCCCGGTCGTCATATTCTGGCACACCCCATTCCTCGTCATGATAGGCAACGTAGATCGGCTCCTTCACCGACCACGCGCAACGTATGACGTCTGTCACCTGCGCCGAGCTTTCTTCTTTTTCTTCGCGGACTTTTTGGCAGGTTTTTTGGCTTTTTTCGCGGGGCGCTTTGCCGCTTTGGCTTTTGGGCTGGGCTTCGGCTTTGCGGCCCTTGGCGGGGCGAACAGTGTGGCTTCAAGTTTGTTGCCGTCGAGATCGAAGATAAAGGCGCCATAATATTCCGGGCCGTAGTCGGGGCGAGGTCCAGGTTCGCCGTTGTTGCTGCCACCTTGTGCCAGGGCTGCCGAATGGAATTTGTTCACGGCGTTTTTCGACCTGGCGATGAATCCGACATGGGTACCGTTGCCGACACTTGCGGCGTTCTGGTCGTGCGGACGCTGGACCCAGAATTCGGGTCGGATTGCGCCATAGCCGATAGCATGGGGCAGATACTCCGCGATGCGCTTGTAGCCGAGCGCGCCGAGGGCCGCGTCGTAAAACTTCGCGGCGCGTTCGACGTCCATGACGCCGACGGAAACATGGTGAAGCATGGGTTGGCTCCTTTGGGGGAACGCGACTCTGATCCGTTGCACGGCAAGGTCAAGCGTTCAGGAGGGAAAAAGCCATGATGGTTTGACAACGCACAACGCGGTGTTGCCTGCCTTCGTCACGGTGTTGTCTGCCTCGTCGAGGCGATCGAGCCGGATCAGCGCAAAGCCACGTTCGCCATAAGTCGAGCTGACAGTGCCGATGTCGCGGCCGTTTGCAGTGATGGTGGTACCGGCTGTTGGCAGTAGTGATCCGTCCAAAGTTTCGATGGGCAACAGGCGTTTGCGCGCGGTTCCGCGATGTTTCATGCGAGCGGTCAGTTCCTGGCCGACGTAGCAGCCCTTATCGAAGGCGATCGCATGAAGCTCATCGAGATCGGCATCGAGGGCGAACAGTCTGTCCTGCCCGAAGTCTGCGCCTTCGGGGATGCCAAGTCGTAGGCGGTGAAAGAGATAATCGCCTGTTCCGTTCGACGTGTCCGCGGGGGCGATGGTGCGCAAGCCAAGAGCCGGATGGCGCGGATCAGCCGACGGGGCGGTTGCGCCCCAGCTTGCATAGACCGCGAGATCGTCACGCGGGGCGATTTCCACTTTGGCGCGCAGGCGATACAGGGTCAACCGCTTTTGTAGGGCGTCGCGTTGCGGAGCGGAGACGTCGAGCAAAAGGGCGCCGCCATGTTCGGCGATCAGGAAATCGAACAGGATTTTTCCTTGCGGAGTGAGCAAAGCCGCATAGATCGGGTTGCCAGCTCGGACAGCCTCGATGTTATTCGTGATGAGACCCTGCAGGAAGCTTCGCGCCCCGGGGCCGGAAAGGGAGAGCAGGGCGCGGTCCGTCAGGCGGGTGGGTGGGGACATGCTCCCCAAATAATCTCTGGCGCTGCGGTTGCCAAGGAGGCCGTGACTGGCATAGTGCGGCCTCTATGACAGAGACGTTCGACCTTCTGATCCGGGGCGGCATCTGCGCCACGTCCTGTGGCATTGCCGAGGCTGATATCGGCGTGCGGGCAGGGCGCATTGTCGCCATTGGCCGCCTCGCCAATGCCAAGGCGGTCGAGATTTACGAAGCCAAGGGACTGCATGTCTTACCGGGCGTGATCGACACGCAAGTGCATTTCCGTGAGCCGGGCAACGAACACAAGGAAGACCTCGAAAGCGGAAGCCGTGCGGCGGTGCTGGGCGGGGTGACAGGCGTGTTCGAGATGCCCAACACCGCCCCCCCGACGACCACGCATTTGGCAATTGAGGACAAGCTCGCGCGCGCGCGCAACCGAATGCATTGCGATTACGCGTTCTATGTGGGCGCGACGCCGCAGAACATCGGCGCGTTATCCGCACTCGAAGGCATGGCGGGTGTTTGTGGGGTGAAGGCGTTTCTCGGGTCGTCTACCGGCACGCTGTTGTTGAGCGAGGAAGATGAGATCGTCGCCGCGCTTAAGGGTGGGCGTCGGCGAATGGCGGTGCATTCGGAAGACGAGGCACGGCTGATGCAACGCAAGTCGTTGGCTATGACCGGCGATCCGCGTACCCATCCGGTGTGGCGTGACGCCGAAGTGGCGCGTTCTTCGACCGAACGCGTGTTGCGGTTGGCGCGGGCGGCGGGGCGCAGACTGCATGTGCTTCATGTGACGACGGCGGACGAATTGCCTTTGCTAGCCGAAGCACGGGATTTCGCAACGGTCGAGACGACGCCGCAGCATCTGACTCTGGCGGCACCGGAATGTTACGAGCGGCTGGGATCCTATGCCCAGATGAATCCGCCGATCCGCGAGGCGTATCATCGCGAAGCGTTGTGGAAGGCCGTCGGCGACGGGTTGATCGATGTTATTGGGTCCGACCATGCGCCGCATACGCGCCAGGAGAAGGACAAGATTTATCCTGATACGCCCTCTGGGATGCCAGGAGTGCAAACTTTGGCGACCATTCTACTTGATCACGTAAATGCTGGGCGGATGACACTGGAACGTTTTGTCGATCTGACGAGCGCTAGCGCCGCGCGGATTTTCGGAATTGCAGGAAAGGGGCGCCTCGCCAGAGGGTTCGATGCGGATTTCACGATTGTCGATCTGAAGAAGAAGAGGAGGATCGACAATTCGTGGATCGCTTCGAAATGCGGTTGGACACCGTTCGACGGAATGGTCACGACGGGTTGGCCGGTAGGCACCATCGTTCGCGGCAAGACGGTCATGCGCGACCATGCGTTGGCGTTGGCGAGCCAGGGCGCGCCGCTGCGGTTCTGGGAAACGCTCAATGCAAGGTGAATTCACCACCGCAATGTCGCAGTTCGGTCGGTGAGATCAGGCCACGTGCGGTGACGCGCACTGAATGCAGCTTGCCTTCGATGCTGGTCTGCCAGAAATGCAGGAATTTGTTGAGTACCGGGAATTTTGGTGCGATGTCCAACTCCTGCCAGATGAAACTTTGCAAGACCTTCGGATGATCTGGCATGTGGTAGAGAATTTCGGCGGTCATCAGCCGATACCCGCGCAACGTCAACTCGAACTTGCTCATTGATATCCCTGCTCCTGATGGGTTCAACGGCCTTCTGGCGTTCATGCTGAGCTCTGTTTCTTAAGAAAAAGCTTGTGCGGCGACGGGCGGGTTGTCGAGCTTGACTTGGCCCATTGTTACGATTCCTTTGCGCGCTGCCGGAATTCTGTTGCGCCGTCGCAACAATTCGTCTTGGTTAGCAGCAGTCGCAACTGGGAAGTGCCAGCATGAAAGACCGTTTCAGAGCCATCCTGATCCGTAAGGATACGGACACGCAGAGCGTCGAGGATGTCGAACTCGGATTAAACGATCTGATGTCGGGCGACGTCGTCATCGCCGTTTCGCATTCGACGCTGAATTACAAGGACGGCCTTGCGCTTACCGGACGGGCGCCGATTGTACGTAAATTTCCGATGATCCCAGGCATTGATCTGGCCGGCACTGTGGTGACATCGTCGCACTCCCAGTTCAAGCCGGGCGACAAGGTTTTGCTGAACGGATACGGGCTCGGCGAAAGCCATCATGGCGGTTATGCGCAATACGCGCGCGTAAACGGTGACTGGTTGGTGCCGCTTCCGAAGGAATTCACCGCGGCCGAAGCGATGGCGATCGGGACTGCGGGTTACACCGCGATGTTGTGTGTGCTCGCGCTCGAAGATGCCGGTGTCACGCCGGACAAGGGCAACGTCGTCGTGACGGGGGCGGTTGGGGGCGTTGGTTCAGTTGCCGTCGCATTGCTGGCGGGGCTCGGCTATCAGGTCACGGCATCGACGGGTCGTCAGGAAGAGGAAAACTATCTGAAAGATCTGGGTGCGGCAGAGGTCATTGCCCGCGCAGAGCTTTCCAGCGATCCACGACCCTTGAGCAAGGAACGTTGGGCGGGGGGTGTGGACTGCGTGGGTTCGAAGACTTTGGCCAACGTCATCGCGTCGCTACGTTATGGTGGGGCGGTGGCGGCTTGCGGACTGGCGGCGGGTCTTGATCTGCCGACCAGCGTGGCGCCTTTCATTCTGCGCAATGTCTCGCTGCTCGGGGTTGATTCCGTGCAGACGCACAAGCCGCGGCGGCTTCAGGCGTGGAAACGATTGGCGCGCGACCTCGATGTGAAGAAACTTGCGACGATGACGCAAACAATATCACTTTCGGACGTTCGCAAGGCTTCGGACGAAATTTTGGCGGGCCGTGTGCGCGGGCGGCTGGTCGTCGAGATTTGATATCCGTGCCGGAAGCGGCTAGGCGGGCGGGATGGTGGACTATGCGCTTCTCATCCTTTCGGGCTTGGCGATCGGGATAATCGTCGCTGCGCCCATCGGGCCCGTGAATCTGATCTGCATCCGGCGTACCCTGGCCTTCGGGCCCGTAAACGGGTTCCTGTCAGGGCTGGGCGCGGCGCTGGGCGATTCTGTGTTCGGTATCGTCACCGCGTTCGGGCTCACGGCCATCGCCCAACTTATCAAGGGTTTCTACGTACCGCTGCAGATCGTGGGCGGCCTCATGCTGATCGGTTTCGGCGTGCACACATTCTTTGCCAGGCCCAAGAAGCGCGCGCTGGATGAAACGAACGCGGACAAGGGCGCATCGACGCTGGTAGGTGCCATCGTATCCACCTTCGCGCTGACGATTACCAATCCAGCCACGTTGTTCGGCTTTACGGCATTGTTCGCGGGGCTCGGCAGCTTGATTGGCGAGAAGCCGCGCTTTGTCGAAGCCGCTGTGCTGGTGGGCGGCGTGGCAGGGGGATCGGTGGCATGGTGGTTCACCATTACTACGATCGTCGGCCTGTTCCACAAGAATATCGACGACAACGTCATGACGTGGATCAATCGTGCCATGGGCTGCGCGATCACGCTGTTCGCGCTTGCAGTGCTTGGCAATCTGCTGCGGACACAGCTAGCTTAGGACCTCGCCGCAGGCGGGCAGTTTAGTTTTAATTCTCCGCACCTAGGTCTGCTATCAAATCGAATGTGTTCCACGAGGCTCCTCTACGAGGCAGAAGGCTTTGTGTCAGACATCCGATTTAATCCTTGTGGCGTTTGATAATGGATGACGCACCAGCCTCAAGCCCAGCAATCATAGGGCCTAAGACGCTTTCGCGAAGCGGCTGATTTTCGCAATCACCTCTTCGGCTTCGGCTGCCATTTCGCGCACGATGTCGCCCGCAGGCTTCACGTCATGAATAGCGCCCGCACCTTGGCCGATGGCGAAGGCCGATTTGTCGCGGTCCAACCCTTCGATCTGTCCGCCGATGCCGCCCATCACACCAGACTGATGAGACATGATCGCCTGCATCGGAAACGCCTGGATGTCCTGGGGGCGGCGTTCCCAATCGAGTACATAGGGATTTTTGAATACGCGCATCGGCTTGCCGGAATAGCAGCGTGAGACGATTGTGTCCTCATCGCCCGCTTCGACGATGACATCCTTGTACATCGCGCCTGCATGGGCTTCGCGCGAGGCGATGAAGCGGGTGCCGATCCACACACCTTGTGCCCCGAGTGCGAGCGCTGCTGCGAGACCGCGGCCGTCCACAATCGAACCGGCGGCGACGACGGGAATTTTGATGGCGTCCACCACTTGGGGAATCAGCGCTATGCCAGCGATGCGGCCGGTGTGACCGCCGGCTTCGGTGCCTTGGGCCACAACGGCGTCAAGGCCACCGGCTTCAGCGGCCTTCGCGTGGCGGACGGTGCCGGAGACGTTCATCACTTTCAGCCCGGCGTCGTGGAACTTTTTGACCAGATGGGGGGGCGGGACACCGAGGCCGGAGATAAAGGCGGCGGCTCCGCCCTCGATGATCGTGTCAGCAGCGCGTTCCAGTGATTCCGGGACGGCAGCCAGCAGGTCCACGCCGAAGGGTTTGTCGGTAAGATCGCGGACTTTGGCGATCTGCTCCTTCAGCTCAGCGGAGGGGCGTCCGGCCATGCCCAAGGTGCCGAAACCTCCGGCATTGGAGACGGCAGCGCAAAGCTCCGCATAGGCCACGCCCCCCATGCCCGCCAACAAGATGGGATATTTGATCTTCAACAGATCGCAGAGCGGTGTGTGCAAAGACATAGGCGCTTTCCTTATTTTCTGGCTGATTTTTTGTCAGTCTTCCCTGCGGGCAGCTGCAAGGCAAGAGGGGCCTCCAAAACGCAGCGCGATCAGAACCGCGAGGAGGCCAATTTGGTATCGGCGAACTGCCAGGCGTTGTCGAAGTCCTTTTGGGCGGCTTCGGCTTCGACGGCTTTGCCTTGCGCCTTCAACGCCTGCACCAGCCCGTAAAGCGACCAACCGTCGCGGCGGTAGACCAGCAAGCTGTTGCGATAAACAGTTTCGGCTTCAGCGGGTTTGTTGGCTTCGAGCAGTACCGCGCCCAACAGATGGGCGACCGGCTGATGCCAATAGGCGGGCTCGGTATAAGGCAGGTTGAGTTCGACATCCTGCGCGCGGCGGAAATAGGTGATGGCGTCGTCGAGCCTGCCGGATTTGCGCGCGATCTCGCCGTCGAGTTCGTCAAGTGCGACTTCGGCCATCTGTGTGCCGGGGATCTGTGCGTTGTCGAGTTCGGGCATCCCGGCTTTGTAAAGATCATGAAGCTGTTCGCGGATCTGTTGCGCTTTGGCCATATCGTTGGTGTTGGCGTAAGCGAAGCCGCGCGCGAGCAGGGTCATCGCGGTGTCGAGCTTGAACTCGGGCGCGGGCATCGGCTCTGCGAGGACATCGCTCCACTTGCCGAAACGCAGATAGGTCGCAACCGGGGTGAAGAGATATAGCTGACCTTGCGGAATACGATCGGCGTATTTCGCGATGTCTGTTGCTTTCAACAATCGGCGCGAGGCGTTAAGCGCGTCCTGATAGCGCCCCTCCATCTCCGCCGAGGTCCACAGAAAATGGATATTGTGGCCGTAATAGCCGAGCGGATAAAAGCCCTGCGCTTTGCAAGCGACGATGTATTCCTCGTCGATCAGGGCCGCTTTGACGTTTGCCTCATAGGCATCCTTGTAGCGGCCGACCCGGTAATAGATATGTGAAGGCATGTGAACGATGTGGCCCGCATCTGGCATCAGCGTGGCGAGCCTGTCGGCGGCAGCCTCGGCACGTTCGGGCGTGGTTGAGGCTTCGACTGCGTGGATGTAGAGATGTAGCGCACCGGGATGATTGGGCGCGCGCTTGATAACGCCTTCTAGCGTGGACACGATTTCGGCACCGTGGCCTTTCGGCGTTTTGCCGTCGACGTCCCAGTAATCCCAGGGCTGTGTGTCCATCATCGCTTCGGCGTAGAACACCGAGGCATCGAGATCGTCGGGATAAGTTTTCGCGACCTGGCCCATGGCGCGAGCAAACGCGTCATCGAGAACGCCGCGATCGGCTTTGGGATCGGCAGAATAGCGCTGGGTGAGCGCGTCGATCCACGCCCGTTCTTCTTTTGAGGCATAAGGTTTGAGGGCGACAGCTTCTTGCAATGCTGCCCAAGCTGGCGCAACGGCGTCGTCCTGCATCGCCAGATTGAGATTGGTGCCAAATGCGAACGCGACGCCCCACCAGCACATCGCGCATTCGGGATCCAAGCGCGCGGCTTCGCGGAACGAGCGGGCCGCTTCGGCGTGATTGAAGCCGAACAGGAGATTGATGCCCTGATCGAAGTATTTCTGCGTCTGTGCATTCTTGGTGCTGATCTTGTGCTTGTGGGTGCCGAGATGAGCGAAAACCGGCGCGCCGGGTTTGTCAGCCTCGCCCATATAGATGGCAGGGCCGGGCGGGATCATTTTCATCGCCATGTCGGACATGTCCGACATGGCGATGTCGGCGGCGAAGGCGCTGCCCGAAACCAGAATCGTGAACACGCCTGCGCTGATAGCTAAATGTCTCATCTTCTCCTCCCAAGCCCAGAAGATGGGGCGCATTTATACTCCATTGCCGCGCATCGGGCACTAGGCCGCAGGTGAACGGGCGGGCGGAAGGCTTTATCAGGAGGGCCATGACAAGTGTTCTCGACGCTCCGCAGGCGCCCTCGCGCAAAGCCGTGGGTCTGTGGCTGTTGTGTGTGGCGCTTTTGATCGGAGCGATGGTGACGGTGGGCGGGCTGACGCGTCTGACAGGATCGGGGCTTTCGATCACAGAATGGAAGCCGGTCACCGGCGTGGTGCCCCCGCTGACGCAAGCAGCGTGGCAAGACGCATTCCGGCTCTACCAACGCATTCCGCAATACAGGCTCGAAAACCGCGGGATGACGCTTTCACAATTCAAGTCGATCTATTGGTGGGAATGGACGCACCGCTTTCTTGGACGGTTGATCGGATTTGCGTTTCTTGTGCCGTTTCTGTGGTTCGCGTGGCGCGGCGCGATCGGGCGGAAGGATATTCCGCGCATGGTCGTGCTGTTCGTGCTAGGCGGAATACAGGGCTTTGTTGGCTGGTGGATGGTGGAGAGCGGGTTGGAGACACGGGTTTCGGTATCGCAATATCGGTTGGCCGTCCATCTGGGCGTCGCGATTATTTTGCTTGGCGCGATGATTTGGGTGGCGCTGGAGTATTTGCGCCGCGGCCGGCAACCTGAATCAGATCGCTCTTTGATCTTCCCACAAGGGGTGGGTCAGTGGATGGCGTTTGTCTTTGTTGGATTGGTGTACATGCAGATGTTACTCGGCGCGCTTGTCGCAGGACTGCACGCCGGCCTGATCTACAACACATGGCCCTCGATGAATGGGCGGATGTTTCCGGAAGGTGCGTTCTTTTTGAGCCCGTGGTGGATCAACTTCTTTGAAAATGCAGGACTGGCGCAGTTCGATCACCGGCTTGGCGCCTATCTTGTGGCGATTTGCGTGATTGCGATTTGGATTATAGGCGCCAAACAGAAACATTCCGGGTGGGCGCGAGCGAGCGAGCATGTGCTGTTTGCGCTGACCGCGCTACAGGTCGTGCTGGGGATCACGGCGCTTTTGAATCAGGCGCCGATCTTCTTGTCTGCTTTGCATCAGGCGACAGCGGCGGCTTTGTTTTGCGCTGCGGTTTGGCACGCATTCGAAATTGGATTCCCTTCTCAGCCTGCATTCAGCGCCTGATCCAGATCGGCGATGATGTCTTCCAGGCTTTCGATGCCGATGGAGAGGCGCACCACTTCGTCGCCGGCGCCGGCGGCCTTCTGCTGTTCGTCGCTTCCAACTGGCGATGCGTGGTGGACGCCGGATGGATGATGAGGCTGCGCGTGTCGCCGACATTGGCGAGATGGCTGAACAGCTTGCACGCTGTTGACCAGCGTGACGCCGGCCTCGTAGCCGCCCTTGACGCCGAAGGTGAACACCGCGCCCGCGCCCTTGGGGCAATAGGTGCGGTGCAGGCCGTAGCAGGGATCGTCTTCCAGCCCGGCATAATTCACCCAGGCGACTTTCGGATGCCGCTTCAGCCAGCGCGCGACGGCCAGCGCATTGTCGCAATGGCGTTGCATGCGCAGCGGCAGTGTTTCGATGCCGGTGCAGCACCAGGAACGCGTTCATCGGCGACAGCGCGGGACCCAGATCGCGCAGGCCCAGCACGCGGCAGGCGATGGCAAAAGCCATGTCGCCGAACGTCTCCCACAGCCGCATGCCGTGATAGGACGGGCAGGGCTCGCGACAGCGTCGGATATTTGCCCGCTGCCCCAGTCGAACTTGCCGCCGTCGACGATCAGGCCGGCGATGGAATTGCCGTGGCCGCCGAGGAATTTCGTGGCGGAATGCACCACGATATCGCGCGCCCCATTCGATGCGGCCGGATGAGATAGGGCGAGGCCAGCGTGTTGTCGACGATCAGCGGCACGCCCGCTTCGTGGGCGACGCCCGCGATCGCTTCGATGTCGGTGATGATGCCGCCGGGATTGGCGATGCTTTCGATGAAGATCGCTTTGGTCTTTGGCGCTGAGCGCAGCGCTTGAAAGGATTCGGGATCGCGCGCGTCGGCCCATTTCACATGCCAGTCGAATTTGGCGAAGCCCTGGCTGAACTGGTTGATCGAGCCGCCATAAAGCTGGCGCGCGGCGACGATCTCGTCGCCCGGCTGCATCAGCGTGTGCAACGACGATGAATTGCGCGGCATGGCCGGAGGCGACAGGCAAGGCCGGCGCGGCCGTCTTCCAGCGCCGCGATGCGTTCCTCCAGCACCGCATTGGTGGGGTTCATGATGCGCGAATAGATGTTGCCGAAGACCTGCAGATTGAACAGAGCCGCGGCGTGGTCGGCGTCTTCGAAGACGAAGGACGTCGTCTGATAGATCGGCGTGGCGCGCGCGCCGGTGGCGGGATCGGGCTGGGCGCCGGCGTGGACGCTCAAAGTATTGAAACCGTATTCGCTCATTGTCTGCTCCTCCTCGCGTCTGAAGACGGCGTCCTTCATAGATCCTCGAAACGAAACCATGACATGTGTGCGATAGGCTGGTCGCGATCTTTAGCCGCCGCATACCACGCTTCCACATTTGGCAGTGACGGGCGTTCGATGTCGAAGTTGAAATAGCGGAAAAGTTGCGCGCCGGCCGGGATGTCGCCCATGTAAATGCCGTCGCCTGCGACGAATGGCTTGTCGGCGAGATGTTGGTCGAGCAGTTGGAACAACGATGGCAGAGCGCGCGATCAGCCTGGCGGATCATGGCCATGTTGCGTTGCGCTTCCGGCGTGCGGTAGAAACTCCAGAACACGCCGCCGATGAAGGCCGGTTGCAGATCGGCGAGCGTCCAGTCGATCCATATCGTCAGCGCGGCACCGCGTTGCCGGGGTCTTCGGCTGCCACAGCGTGCCTCGACCGTATCGCGCAGCAATGATAGCGCACGATCGCATGGCTTTCCCAGACGACGGTGCCGTCGTCGTCGATCACGGGGATGCGCCGCGTTGGGATTCATCGCGCGAAATTCTTCGGCGTGTCTAGGCCGCCGAACGGTCCGCCCGCATCGATGTGTTCGTGTTCGACATTGGCCAGTTCGCCAATTGCCCACATAACTTTCTGCACATTGATGGAATTCCTGCGGCCCCAGATCTTCAGCATGTCACGACCTCGCTTCAGCGAGCCGCCTTTTCCGAACAGCAGCGGCTTGCGGTTGTCGATCACTCTGCGGTTGACGCCCATCCAGCCGATCTCGCCGGAGAGCCGGCCATATTCGATCTTGGGGCAGCGGTCCATGATGACGTTGAGCCCTGCTTCGCGCGCTTTGGCCGCGGCTCCTTCGTTGATCACGCCCAGTTGCATCCAGATCGTCTTGATGCCGAGCCGGTCTTTTTCCGCAAGCGCTTCGTCGACGATGCCAGGCGCCACCTCGGAACCGCGGAAGATGTCGACCATGTCGACGGGGGCGGGCACGTCGCTTCAGCGAGGCATAAACCGTCTGGCCGAGGATTTCTTTGCCCGCCATGCTCGGGATTGATCGGGTGGATCGCGAAGCCTTTGTCCAGCAGATATTTCATCGCGAAATAGCTGGGGCGCATCTCATTGCCGCTTGCGCCCACCATGGCGATGGTCTTGGTCGAGCGCAGAATGGATCTGATGTAATCGTCGGAATAGCTCGGCATTTCAATCATCGTTTCTTCGTCAAGGCCCTCATTCGCGGGCAATAGGGAGTGGGTGAGGTGTGCGTTATTCCGGCCATTTCGGCTCGCGCTTTTCGATGAAGGCGCCGATGCCTTCCTCGGCTTCGGCTTCGAGCATGTTTTCGGTCATCACCCGCGAGGCGTAGTCATAGGCTTCCCGCAGGCCCATTTCGAGCTGGCGGTAGAATGCCTCCTTGCCGATCTTCACGGTGTGCGCGGGCTTGGACGCGATGAGATAGCGCCAGCTTCATGGTTTCGCCTTCGAGCGTGTCGGGATGCGACGACGCGGTTGATCAGACCGATGCGCATGGCATCCTCGGCGCGTGACCATCTCGCCGGTCAGCAGCATCTCCATCGCCTGCTTGCGCGAGACGTTGCGCGACAGCGCGACCATCGGCGTCGAGCAGAACAGCCCGATATTCACCCCGGGCGTGGCGAAGCGCGCTTGCTGGAGGCAACGGCCAGATCGCAGCTCGCCACAAGCTGGCAGCCGGCGGCGGTCGCGATGCCCTGCACCTCGGCGATCACCGGCTTGGGATGCCGCACGATCGGTCTGCATCAGCTTCGAGCATTGGGCGAAGAGATCGGCGTAAGCGGCTGCGGCCCCTGTCGGCATCCTTGCGATGCGCCGTCATCTCCTTGAGGTCGTGGCCCGAGCGAGAAGGCGGGACCTTCCGCCGCCAGCACGATGACACGCAAGGTCTTGTCATTGCGCGGCTTCGTCGAGGGCATTTTGGAGCGTCGCCATCAGCGCCGCGCTCAGCGCGTTGCGCGCGCCGGGGCGATTCAGTGTCAGGCGCAGCACGGCGCCCTCCCGGCGGGAGAGGACCAAAGGGTCTACGGTCAGGGCGTTCATGGGTAAGCCTTTAATCCTTCTTGGGAAAGGGATGGAGCTGTCCTCAAGGATTTCCAAAAGCCACCCTCCATCTGGCGGAGAGTAGCCTTGGTTTCGCACACACCTTACACGGGTTAGCAATGTGTTCGCTAGCGGGTGCATCGGGTTGCGGTATCATGATACCGCACAACGGAAGCAGCCTAAATGCTGCTTTATTTCTCGCTAGTGTTGACAGGTAGTGACGGGCCCCGTATTACGCCACGCTCTTTTCCAAACGGATGTCAGACATGAAAACCTACTCGGCCAAAGCCGTCCGAGATCGAGAAGAAGTGGATCCTGATCGACGCCGAAGGCCTGGTCGTGGGCCGGCTGGCCTCGATCATCGCCATGCGCCTGCGCGGCAAGCACAAGCCGACCTTCACCCCGCATATGGATTGCGGCGACAATGTCATCGTCATCAACGCCGCCAAGGTGCTGCTGACCGGCGAGAAGCTGAAGAAGAAGGTCTATTACCACCACACCGGCTATATCGGCGGCATCAAGGAACGCACGGCGGGCGCGATCATGGCGGGCAAATTTCCCGAGCGCATCGTCGAAAAGGCGGTCGAGCGCATGGTGCCGCGCGGTCCGCTCGGCCGCCGCCAGATGTCCAATCTGCGCGTCTATCCGGGCGCCGAGCATCCGCATGAGGCGCAGCAGCCCGAGAAGCTGGATGTCGGCGCGATGAATCCCAAGAACACACAATTACCGCAAGGCGGCCTGAGCCATGGCGGAAGACGAACAAGTTCAGCGAACTCAAATCCACGCTGATCAAGGCCAAGTCGGCCGACGAACAGAAGCCGCCGAGCACGGCAAGGCCAAGCGCGACGCCAAGGGCCGCGCCTATGCCACCGGCCGCCGCAAGGAATGCGGTCGCGCGCGTCTGGATCAAGCCGGGCCGCGGCAAGATCACCGTCAACGGCAGGGAAGAGAAGATCTATTTCGCGCGTCCGGTGCTGCGCATGATCCTGCGCCAGCCGCTGATCGCGGCCAACCGCGACGGCCAGTTCGACGTCATCGTGCACCGTCGATGGCGGCGGACTTTCGGGCCAGGCGGGCGCGGTGCGCCACGGCATCTCCCGGGCGCTGGTGGCTTACGAGCCCGGCGCTGCGCGCGGCGCTCAAGCCGGGCGGCTTCCTCACCCGCGATCCGCGCGCGGTCGAGCGCAAGAAGTACGGCCGCCCCAAGGCGCGCCGCAGCTTCCAGTTCTCGAAGCGCTGATCTGGGATCTTGTACTATTCGTTTAGAAACAGCGGCCTAGATGAAAATCTAGCCGCTGTTTCTCATTGGCCAATTGCTCACCAAAATCAGCGCAGGTGACGTAAAGGTGATCCGGAATCTCAAGTTCAGAGATTTCTGAAGCGCATTTACGTATCCATCAAGCAGGTCTTCCAAAACACCACCGGCGGCTCCGCAAGCTGGATCGCCTGTGGCTGCCGCCGGTTTTGGGCGCATAGCAGCATCTGATGCTTGCGGAGGTCGATGCTCGTCCGCGTCAGACCGCGACCGGCTTCTGCCTTTGTTTGCGACGGCGAAAGCCAAGACCTGCGAGACCTGCGCCGAGAAGTGCGATCGAAGCAGGTTCTGGGACCGTCGCAGTTGTCGCAGAAAAGGATACTTTCGTTGTACCTATCTTGCAGCCGCTGTGCGCTGTGACGCACTGCGTCGTCAGCGAGAAATCTGACGGCGTAGCATCGAAGCCTGTCAGGTCGAGAACCCCGGTTCCCGTTACGGTGATCGAATAGCCGTTTAATGTAGGCAGCGCTGCCACGCTCGTCAGAGTGTTCAAGTCGAATTTCAACGTATTGGCACCCACCTTAATGTCATAGAAGTCCGCAATCGAAACGAACGATGTCAGACTCAGGTTCTTGATGTTACCGGTGGCGCCTGCTGGAAAGATGCTTAGATCGTCGAGCCCCGGATCGCCTAGAGGCACTTGGAATTTGTTGCCCATGAAATCGAGAGCCTTTGGTGCCGTCCAGCTGCCAACGACCTTGAGTGACCCAGCCAAATCCAAAGAACCATCGATCTCGTGTGCGGATGCTGATGCAACCGCGAGCGCGGCAATGCTCATAGAGATGGTACCGATAAGTGCAAGAATTCTGATACGCATGTAATAACCCCTTGTTTACTCGACACTTACCTCGCCACACGCAAAAGCTGTACCGCATGAGCGAAATCAACGGGAACTTGGTTACCTTGCCGGGGGGCTTCGGCCTGTGTAAATAACGGCAACATCGACGCGTCTCTACGCGGCTGTAACGCGCCTCGGCGCGTCGTCATCCTGATCCATAGGGAAATGCCAGCATTAGGCGCTCAATTGTTTGGGCACGGCTTTCCGCTTGGTTCCGCTGGGTGATCTTGCATTAGCCATGCCGTGGCATCGGCCACACAGAATGTAGGCAGCGACTAGTCAAGGTCAGGGAAATGCGGGGTTATCCGGCTAAAAACGGTGAGATTTCGGGGATGCCGCCGTCGTATTGAACCGATTTCTCGATAGTTTGTTTTCATTTCACTATGGCAACGATCACCGCAATAGGCGACCGCATCGCCGGACCGTCTTTCCGAACCAAGGCGCTGCATTTTGGCCGGAGATGGAATACATCATATTGGCCTTATGACAATCTTGAATTCAGCGAATATGGACGCGGTTCGCGGTTTCATGGCTGGTGGGTACTCGGTGCCAGTGCCCTGTTCTGGATCGGTTTCTTTTGGCTTATCTGAACCGACGACATGGTTCGAATGACAGCATAATTCGAGTGATTGTAGATATTGCCTGGTGTTCTTGAGAAACGGTGGACGTATTATTCCGCTACGCCATAGCCAGTTTTGTAGAAAAGTTGTGATGAACATCGTAGGAATTTTGTGCGTCCCGCGCGGCCGGAGAAATCGGTGTAATGATTGGTGACTGCGTCGAGAAAACGCTACGCGCAAAGATTATATGGAACGCATGGGATGGGTCTTGGCGACATTCCCGCAAACCCCAGTCGAGGGGAAACACCGATGAAATTGAGCTAAGAATGTGGCAAAGGTCGAGTCAAACAAGCAAAACGAAGCTTAACGCCGTGCGGAGTGCATTATGACGGCAAAAATTTTCATCGATGGGGCGGCCGGCACTACCGGACTCGAAATCCGCGAGCGGCTGGGGGTGCGTCGGGACCTTGCGGTCGTGACGCTGGACGACACCTCGCGCAAGGATGCGGGCGCACGAGCGCATGCACTGAATAGCGCCGACATCGTTATCTTATGTCTACCGGATGAAGCGGCACGCGAGGCTGTTTCCATGATCGAGAACCCACTGGTGCGAGTGATCGATGCTTCCACCGCCCATCGGGTGGCCGATGGGTGGGTTTATGGATTCCCGGAGATGGATGTGGTGCAGCGCGATATGATAGCGCAGGCCAAGCGTGTATCGAATCCAGGCTGCTGGCCGACGGGGTTCGTCGCGCTGGTACGGCCGCTGGTGACGGCCGGTATCTTGCCCGCTGATTTTCCGCTGACGGTGAACGGGGTCTCCGGCTATTCCGGTGGCGGCAGGGCGATGATCGAGGAATTCGAAAAGAAATCCTCGCCCGCCTATGTCGAGACTGTGGTGCGCGGCTACGGGCTCACGCTCGCGCACAAACATGCGCCCGAGATGAAAGTGCATGGCAAGCTTTCGCAGCCACCGGTCTTCGCGCCGAATGTGGGACGATTCTATCGCGGGATGATTGTGGAGGTGCCGTTGCAATTGTGGGCGTTACCGGGAAAGCCCGCAGTTGCCGATTTGCAAGGCACGCTCGAAAACGCTTACGACAAGGCAGAGCTTGTGAAGGTGGCAAACCTGTACGAAGCGGCGGAGTTGAAGGCACTGGATGCGGAATTGCTTGCAGGTCGTAACGACATGCAACTCTACGTGTTCGGCAACGATAAGACGCGACAGGCTCGTCTCGTTGCTGTGTTCGACAATCTGGGCAAGGGCGCGGGCGGGGCGGCAGTGCAGAACCTCAACATTATGCTTGGTCTTTCCGAAACCGAGGGTCTGATCTGATGGCGATGTATCGTCCGCAGGCGTTTGTCGTGGATGATGTCGCCGTGCTGCACGATTTCATCCGCGAGCGCGCCTTCGCCACGATCGCAGTCGTGGCGAACGGCGAAGTTCAATTTGCTTACGCACCGGTCCTGCTGCATGCGGCGGGCGGTCGTGGGCGTTTGCAGTTTCATTTGGCGCGGATCAATCCGATGGTCGGCGCTACCACTGGTGCGACGTTGCAGTTTTCGTTTCTGGGAGGCGATGCTTACGTTTCGCCCGATTGGTATGCGAGCGAGGCGATGGTGCCGACCTGGAATTATCTCGCAGTCGAGGCGAGCGGTGTGGCGCGCAAGTTGGACCGGGATGAATTGCGGCAATTGCTTATCGATCTTTCGGTCGAACAGGAAAGTCGGTTGCTGCCCAAACCACCATGGCGGATCGGCAAAGTACCACAGGTACGTGTCGAGGCATTGCTGAATGCGATCGATGGGTTCGAGGTCTCGCTCCTGCGGTTGGAAGGCAAATTCAAGCTTTCCCAGGACAAGAATGCGGCTGATTGGGAGGGTGCAGTTGCGGGACTTGAGGGGCGCGGCGATGCGCGAAGTGTTGCGGTGGCCAACGCGATGCGGCGAACGTTCAAAGCAAGCTAGGCTTGTTATCCAAACCAGTTATGTAGCCAAGCAAGAAAAAGGCAATGACAAGTAGGCTTATTGCGCCTTGATCTTTACGTAAGACCCCGGCGCATTTCCCAGTGGTCTTAATTTGCCGTCGCCTGGTTTGCGGGCGGGGATTTTTTTGCCGGACAGTTTCGACAACCACGCGTCCCAATCGGGCCACCAAGAGCCGGGATGTTCTTTCGCATCCTTCTGCCAATCTTCGATGGTCTCGGGGAGTTTATCGTTGGTCCAATATTGGTATTTCTTGGCGGCGGGTGCATTGATAACGCCGGCGATGTGGCCTGAACCCGCTAGGATGAAACGAACGGGGCCGCTGTAAAGCTGCGTGGCCTTGTAGACGGAGCGGAACGGGGCGATATGGTCTTCGCGCGCGGACTGCAGATAGACCGGGATTTTGATTTTCTTCGTGTCCAGCCGCTTGCCACCGATTTCGAGTTTGCCTTTCGACAGTGCGTTATTTTTGTAGAATTCGCGTAAGTAGAACAGGTGCGTTTTTTCTGGCATCCGTGTGGTGTCGGAATTCCAATAAAGCAGGTCGAAGGGCATCGGCTCCTTGCCGAGCAGGTAATTGTTCACAACGAACGACCAGATTAAATCGTTGGCGCGCAGCATGTTGAAGGTAGTGGCCATCTTCCCACCTTCGAGCACGCCACCTGCGGCTTCCATCTGCTGTTGCAAAGCTTCGAGTTGGGCGTCATCGACGAACACCGACAGGTCGCCCGCCTCGGTGAAATCTGCCTGCGCGGCCCAGAAGGTCGCAGAATGGATGCGGTCGTCGCCGATGGCGGCCATGTAAGCGAGTGTGGCACTGAGCAATGTGCCGCCGATGCAATAGCCCACGACGTTGGGATCGCGCACATCGGTCGCCTGTTCCACCGCATCGAGGCAGGCAAAGATGCCGTCGCGCATATAATCCTCGAAGGTCTTCTGCGCGAGACGGCGGTCGGGATTTACCCAAGACGCGACGAAAACCGTGTAGCCCTGGCCCGTCAACCATTTGATGAAGGAGTTCTCCGGGCGCAGATCGAGGATGTAGAATTTGTTAATCCAGGGCGGAAAGATCAGCAGCGGGCGTACGTACACTTCGTCCGTGGACGGATCGTATTGCAAGAGTTCGACCAACTCGTTGCGAAAGATCACCTTGCCGGGCGACAGCGCGATGTTTTCGCCAACCTTGAACGCGTCTGCTGTCTGGCGGATCGCGAGCTGTCCATGGCCGCGTTCCAAATCTTCGAGCAGATTGCCCAGGCCTTTGACGAGATTCCTACCATTGCTCTGCATCGTCGCGCGCAACACTTCGGGATTGGTGAGCACGAAATTGGTTGGCGCCATCGCGTCGGCGAACTGTTTTGTGTAGAATTTGATGCGCTTTTGCTGCGCGGGCTCGATTCCTTCAAGTTTGCCGACCGTCGATTGCAGCCAGTTCGTGGTCAGCAAATACGATTGCTTGATGAAGTCGAATATCTGATTTTCCTGCCAATCCTTGTCGCGGAAGCGCTTGTCTCCGGAGGCTGGCGCGACCACCGGATCGACGTCTCCTCCCATCATTCGGCGCGCGGCGCGCTCCCATAGGTCGAGATAGCCGTTCCACAACGCGTAGGAGGCCTCAATCACGGGCGAGGGATCATTGGCCATCGCCGCGAGCATTTCAGCGAAGGCACCCGAGATGTTGAGAGGATCAAGCGGCTCATGGCCGAGCTTCTCGGTCTGGCGCTTCATGAAATCGGAGAGCAGCTTCTGGGACTGCTGGCCGACCCTGACCATGTTGCTCGCGAATTCGGCGGGGTCGCCGATGGCATAGTCGGTGGTGGCCGGCATGGTCGGTTGTGATTCGGGTGCCGCGCCTTGCCTGGGTTGGCGCGGCTTTCGGGGCGCGGGTTTAGGGTCATCCATGTAGTGTTCCGTCCTGGATTGTTGATACTCTGTGCTTTCCAGGCTCCGCAAGCGCGCTTCCTGCGGGGAATTAATCTAAGTTTCCCTGTCCACGCTTGGCCCAGCGGAAGTTCGCGGGCTATAAGCGCGATCATGTCTTGCCGCCAATGGCATACTGCCTGTGGGGCGTGTGGAGAGTTCCGATGTCGAATGAATTCGCCAAAGCTTCCGTGCGCCTGGTGACCGCTGCCGTATTGATGGGCAGCCTCGCAGGCTGTTCCACGCTGGAATCAATGGATCCGACTGGCTGGTTTGGCAGTGACAGTGACACCGCGGGCGGGTTATCCGACGCAGGACAGGCCGCCACCGAGGACGGCACCCAGCCCGATGTGGCTGCAATCCCTGATAAGCCGCAGCCGACCTCCGATGCCAGTCAGAATGCCCAGGTCGCTTCTTCACTGACGGCTGACGCGGCAAATGTTCAATACAGCGCCGAAAGCCTGCGCGGTGGCACCGAAGCCGCGGCTCCCGCGCCGTCGGCGAGCGCGCCTGCAGAGCAAGTCGCCGAACTCGCGCCGCCGCCGGCCCAAACACCGGCGGCTCAGACCCCAGCGGCCAATCCGCCCGCCGATGTTCCCGCCGACAACACGACACCGGGGACCGGCACGGTGACCGCGACAACACAGCCCGAAGCACCTGCGCAACCGGCCGCCGCGCCACCGCCGGAAGACACCGCTCCGTCCACAGGAGTGCCCGAGCCCGATCAGGTGGCGACGGCTAACCCGCCCGCGCAGCCAGAACCTGCTCCGTCTCCCACAACAGAAGCACCTGCACAGCCACAACCAGCTCCGCCACCCATGGCGGAAGCACCAGCGCAACCGGAACCTGCTCCGCCGCCCGTGGCAGAAGCGCCCGCGCAGTCAGAACCCGCGTCCTCTCCAGACGCTGCACCTCCGCCGGCGGCGCAACCCGTGCGGGTTGCCTCGGCTGAACCCGTTCCGCCGGTCGGTCCTGTGCCGGGAGCACAGAGACCGGTCACGCGACGGGCTGCCATCGGCTTCGCACCGTCCAGCGCGCCGGCGCTCGATCCGAGTGTTTCGCAGTTCGTGGCCGCCCCTGTGATAGCGCGCTACCGTCAGACGGCTATGCTGAAACCGCCGGTTTATCCGGCTTATTCGGGCGGAAGCTACGGGTCAGCCACGGCTGTCGTAACCTTCCCGGGCGACACCACTATCCTCGACGAGAAGGGATTGCAGCAGGTGCGCGCTGCCGCCGAATTGTTCAAGGCCCATGGCGGACAGGGTTTCGTGCGCATCGTAGGCCACGCCTCTTCAGCCTCCGGCAAGCTGTCGGAGGAGCGGCTGATGCGCATAAACTTCGACCACTCGCAGGCCCGAGCGACGGCTATTGCTCGCGCGCTGATGAAAGAAGGCGTGCCGGCGGACAAAGTGCTGGTCGACGCTGCGGCAGGCACCGCTGGGGATGCCAATGCGGAGATTTTCGTCCAGGGCTAGGTTGCCTTAACATTGACGGAAATTCCGGATTGCCTTGAGGTGCGGTCTCGGGGTGAGTCGGCGCCCGCGAAGGTTTCAGGATCATGCAAAGCGAATTTCACCGCATCAGGCGGCTGCCGCCCTATGTCTTCGAAGAAGTTAACCGCCTCAAGGCGCGAAGCGCGCGCGCGCGGCGAGGACATCATCGATTTCGGCATGGGCAATCCCGACATGCCGACGCCCAAGCACATCGTCGACAAGCTGGTCGAGACAGCGCGCGATCCGCGCTCCAACCGCTATTCGGCCTCGCGCGGCATCAAGGGCCTGCGCAAGGCGATGGCGGCCTATTATCAGCGCCGCTTCGGGGTAACGCTTGATCCCGATACGCGAAGTGATCGCGACGCTCGGGTCCAAGGAAGGCTTCGCCAATCTCGCACAGGCGATCACCGCGCCCGGCGATGTGGTGCTGGTGCCCAACCCGGCTTATCCGATCCATGCGTTCGGATTCATTCTGGCGGGCGCCGCGATCCGTCATGTGCCTGCCACGTCGCCGGAGGAATATCTGAGCCGGTTGGGGATGGCGGTGCGCCATTCCGTGCCGTCGCCGACGGCGTTGGTCGTGAACTATCCGTCGAACCCGACAGCGCAGGTCGTGGGCCTCGATTTCTATAAAGACGTGATCGCATTCGCCAAGAAGCACGAGATCTGGGTGCTGTCCGATCTTGCCTATGCCGACATCTATTTCGACGACACCAATCCGCCGCCGTCGATTTTGCAAGTGGAGGGCGCGCAAGGACATCGCGGTCGAATTCCACTCGCTAAGCAAGACCTACGCGATGCCGGGATGGCGCATGGGATTTGCGGCGGGCAACAAGACGCTCATCGGCGCACTGGCGCGAATCAAGTCCTATCTCGATTACGGCGCGTATACGCCGATTCAGGTGGCAGCTGCCGCGGCACTGAACGGGCCGCAGGACTGCGCAAACGAAATCCGCGCGATTTATAAGGCGCGGCGCGACGTGCTGGTGGAAACCATGGCGCGGGCAGGGTGGAACATCCCATCGCCGTCCGCTTCGATGTTTGCCTGGGCGCCAATCCCCGAACAGTTTCGCGCTGCGGGGTCGCTCGAATTCTCCAAGCAGTTGCTGGCGCATGCCAAGGTTGCGGTGTCGCCGGGTCTGGGCTTTGGGGAATATGGCGAAGGCTATGTACGTATCGCGCTCGTGGAGAACGAGCATCGCATCCGTCAGGCGGCGCGCAACGTGAAGAAATTTCTTTCGCTACGCATGAATGAGCCGACGACTCTGGAAACCGCGAGATGAAACCTCTGAAGATTGCCATTGCTGGCCTCGGCACGGTGGGCGCGGGAGTCGTTCAGGCGTTGGCGGAGCGGCGCGCAGAGATCGGCGAGCGAGCGGGTTGCGCGTTCGAGATCGTGGCGGTATCGGCGCGCGACAGGGCCAAAAAACGTGGTTGCAGTCTTGAAGATATTCCATGGACGGACGATGCACCGTCGCTGGCCAAATGCGATGCCGATGTGATCGTCGAACTGATCGGCGGCGAAGAAGGCGCGGCCTATGCGCTTGCCAAGGCGGGACTGAGTGCGAAAAAGCATCTCGTCACCGCGAACAAGGCGCTGCTTGCCTATCATGGCGCGGAACTGGCAGCATTGGCGGAAAAGAACGGCGTCGCGCTGCGCTTCGAAGCGGCGGCGGCGGGCGGTATTCCGATTGTGAAAGCGTTGCGGGAGAGTTTCATCGCGCATGGCGTTCATGCGGTGCGCGGGATTTTGAACGGCACCTGCAATTACATCCTCACGCAGATGGAAGCGGCTGGACAGGATTTTATCGATGTGTTGGCCGAGGCGCAGCGTCTGGGATTTGCGGAAGCCGATCCCGAACTCGACGTCGGTGGCGGGGATACGGCGCATAAGTTGGCAGTGCTTTCGAGCCTGGCGTTCGGCGTGAAACCTGATCTTGGGCATATGAGTGTTCAGGGCATTCGCCACATCACATACGAAGACATTGGCTTTGCGCGCGAATTTGGTTACCGGATCAAACTGCTCGGGATCGCACGGGCTACGCCGCAAGGACTAGATCAGCGGGTACAGCCTGCGATGGTGAAGCTGGGAACGCCGCTTGCCGATGTGGAAGGAGCGTTCAACGCGGTCGTGGCCGATGTCGGTGCCGCGGGGCCGTTTTTCTTTGAAGGGCGCGGGGCAGGACGCGAGCCGACGGCGTCTGCTGTCGTTGCGGATTTGGTGGATATTGCGCGGGGATCGGCAGGATCGGCGTTCGGGATTCCGGCGTCTGCTTTGAAGGACGTAAGGCCGCCGGCGCCCGAGTCACGGCGATCGGCGTTTTATTTGCGGTTTCAGGTGCTCGACGAACCCGGTGTGCTGGCGGAGATCGCGCGCAAACTGGCCGATGCCCATGTCTCGATCGAAAGCATGATTCAGCGGGGGCGAGCTCCGGGCGAACCCGTGTCGATCGTGATGATTACGCATGAGGCGCCGGAACCGCATGTGGCGCGCGCCTTGAAGACCATTGCTACCTCCGACAAGGTGCTGGGGGACCCCAATATGATTCCGATGGAAACAGGCTGAAAAATATATGAGCAAACTTCTGGACCGCGCCTTTGCGCTCGAAGCTGTCCGCGTGACGGAAGCGGCTGCGATTGCGGCCTCGCGGCAGATCGGACGTGGCGACGAGCACGCCGCCGACCAAGCCGCGGTGGAGGCGATGCGTGCCGCGTTCAACGAATTGCCCATCGCAGGTACGGTGGTGATCGGTGAGGGCGAACGCGATGAAGCGCCGATGCTTTATATTGGAGAGAAAGTTGGTGCCGGCGGGGTGGCGGTGGATATCGCGCTCGATCCGTTGGAAGGAACGACGCTGACTGCCAAGGCATTGCCCAACGCGCTCGCGGTCATGGCGATGGCCGAACCCGGTACGCTGCTGAACGCGCCCGACACCTATATGGACAAAATCGCCATCGGCGGTGGTTATCCCGAAGGGACGATCGATCTCGATGCCGATCCGGAAGCGAACATCCTTTCATTGGCGAAGGCCAAAGGCGTAAAGCCCGGAGACATCACGGCGCTCATTTTGGACCGCCCACGCCACGCCAAGATCATCGAAGGCGTGCGCAGGGCGGGTGCCGCTGTGCGGCTCATCACCGACGGCGATGTTGCGGGCGTGATCGCAACCAGCGATCCGGCCACTGGCATTGACATTTATATAGGGCAGGGAGGCGCGCCAGAGGGTGTTTTGGCGGCGGCGGCTTTGCGTTGTATCGGTGGGCAGATTCAAGCGCGGCTCGTGTTCAAGAAGGATGACGAGCGTACGCGTGCCGCGAAACTCGGCATTACCGATTTTAATCGCAAATATTCGCTGATGGACCTGGCGTCGGGTGACGTGGTGTTCGCGGCCACAGGCGTAACCGATGGGTCGATGCTGTCGGGCGTGCATATCGACAAGGAACATGCCACGACCGAAAGCGTGGTGATGCGTTCGGCCACTGGCACAGTGCGCTGGATCAAGGCGCGGCACAGCCGCAGCCGGCATGGCGTCTGACGCGGCTATTCAAATTCCCCCGGCGGCCTTTGGCGTTTCTCAATCCTTCTCCGGCCGACGCTGGCGTTTGCGTCAGACAGACGACACGCAGGTGCGCACGCTTTCGCGCGATCACGGAATTTCGCCATTGCTCGCGCGCGTGCTCGCCGGGCGCGGGGCAGCGGCGGGTGATATTCGCGATCTGTTGAATCCAACTCTGAAACGCTTGTTGCCAGAACCGTTTCTGCTAACGGACATGGAGCGCGCGGTGGCGCGCGTGCAGGGCGCCATCGAGGCGGACGAAAAGATCGCAGTGTTTGGCGACTACGATGTCGATGGGTCTTGTTCCGCCGCGCTCGTTTACGAATTTCTTGCAGCGCTTGGGCGGCCTCCGCGTGTCTATATCCCCGACCGCATGACGGAAGGCTATGGACCGTCGCCGCGCGCGATGCAAATTTTGAAAGATGAGGGTGGGGACCTGCTTGTCACCGTAGACTGTGGGGCGACTGCGCAGGCGGCGTTGAACACAGCGCGCGACATCGGGCTCGATGTGATCGTGCTTGATCATCACGCAGCTGAGGTAATGCCGCAGGCGCTAGCACATGTAAATCCCAATCGAGTGGGTGACAGTTCCGGCCTTTATCACCTGTGTGCGGCTGGCGTGACTTTTCTCTTTCTGGTGGCACTCCATCGGTCGCTGCGCGCAGGCGGATGGTTCGAACGCAACGGCGTAACGCCGCCGGATTTAATGGAGTCGCTCGATCTCGTCGGGCTGGCGACGGTTTGCGATGTGGTGCCGCTTGTAGGGGTCAACCGGGCGTTTGTGCGTGGTGGACTTGCAAAGCTGAGTGATCTGAAACGCAAAGGCTTCGCGGCGCTAGCGCGGGTGTCGGAGACCAAGGCGCCGTTCACCGCTCATCATCTGGGGTTTGTATTCGGGCCGCGTATCAATGCGGGCGGCCGTATCGGCAAATGCAGTCTGGGCGTGGAATTGCTGACCAGCACGGATGAGGGCGTTTGCGACGATGTTGCATTGCTGCTTGACACGCACAATCGCGAGCGGCAGACCATCGAGGCGATCATCCTGGAAGATGCCATCACAATGGCGGCGGCGCAGGATAATGCGCCGTTCTTGTTGGCGGCGAAGGATGGATGGCATCCTGGTGTTGTCGGGATCGTCGCGGGGCGATTGAAGGACCGGTTTGCGAAGCCTTCTTTCGTGGCCGGATTTGAAGGCGGGCTGGGCCGGGGATCAGCGCGATCTGTGCCCGGAATTGATATTGGCGCGATCGTGCGCGGGGCGAAGGATAAAGGCGTGATCGAATCTGGCGGCGGTCATGCGATGGCCGCCGGTTTCGGATTGCGCAGCGAGCAGCTCGAAGGGTTTTCGCGCTATCTCGCGTTGCGATTTGCCGAGCTCGGCGGCGCGGTGGCCGATGCGTTCGATCTCGAATTGGATGCTCTGTTATCTCCTTCAGGTGCGACCGCGCAGTTCGTCTCCGAAATGGAACGGCTAGGACCGTTTGGGGCGGAGAATGCAGAACCGGTCGTGGCAGTGCCAGATGCCCGGGTTGTGTTTGCCGACATTGTGAGCAAGGACCACGTCCGGTTTCGGTTGGTGGGTGGCGACGGGGCGCGGTTGGACGGTATCGCGTTCCGCAAGGCGGACACGGCATTGGGCAAAGGGCTTCTGGGGGCGCGGGGGCAGCCAATTCATGCCGCCGGTCGGCTGCGAGCGGACGAGTGGAACGGGCGGATTCGCGTGCAGTTACAGCTAGAAGACGCAGCGCCAGCCGGCGTCTGAGGACCAGCTTGCCAAGGCGGTTTTGTATCGCTATAGCCCCCGCCTCCGAACCCATCCGCGCCCTTCGTCTATCGGTTAGGACTCAAGATTTTCAATCTTGCAAGAGGGGTTCGACTCCCCTAGGGCGCGCCACTTCGGAACAAAAGTAAGAACTCCAGCCCCTGCCAATTCTACGCTTTTTGCGGCAACAAGTACCTGAAATAGTTCCGTTTTTGTCTCTATAATTCGCGCCTCGCTCATATCGACGACTTCCACGCGTTAAATCAGCGCCCGGAGATGATCGCGACTATAGGTTCCATCTTCGTTCCGAAGTTTCCCACGAGCTGCGAGCGCAAATTTCTTCATTCCTTCCTCGGTGAGAACAGGCCCAGATCTCTCAAGCGTCGTGACCGCTCGCGCCGCATCGGCTCTGGTTTGGTCACGGACTGCGCTCAACTCGGCGACACGGTTTTTGAGGGAAGGGTCGGAAGCATCAATGACACCATTTTCGATCGCGTCATATAGTCGGTTGAGCTTCATGTCGGCTTCGGTCGCGCACTTTCTCAAATCTCCGATGTGACCTTGGCATCGCTGTATCCATTCTGACGATTTCGCCGTGAAACTCCGAATTGGACTTCTTGAAAGTGCGAACTTTCTTGCCTCGCGGGGAATGGGCGAAGCCCAGGGGGAAGAAAGTCTGACGGGCGCCGTTGTGTCCAGGCGATCGAGGTGCACCGCTCTTCGGTCAGATCACGACCAAGAGAGGCTGTGCGGATCGCGGGTGCTCAAACTGCATTCTCGGAGATGAATGTGACGGACATCGACAAACCCTTGCAAGACAAGCCAGGCTTCAAGGGAACGAAAAGAAACATTGGCGGACAAAAGGGAATGCGCATTCTCGAAACACGCCGGATCAATACGCGCGCTTGATCGATGCAGCGCTCGGCTCGCGTGGAATCGGTGTCCACCGAACGACAGCCACAATGCGCGCGCGAAATTCAAACCTGGCGATCAAATCTGCGGCACCGGTTTGTGGCAATCTCCGCCGCGATATGACGATGAACGTCCATACACTCCGTCGCGTCAACGCGTGAACGCTCCGCCTATCAGCTCTCGATCAGATCGCAAATCTTTCGCGCAAGCACGCCCACCTCGAATGGCTTTGCAAGCACGTGCATGCCTTTTTCGAGATGGCCGTTCCCGATGACGGCGTTCTCGGCATAGCCGGTGATGAAAACGACTTTGAGGTTTGGGCGCAACTCCCGGGCCGCATCAGCGATCTGACGTCCATTCATGCCACCCGGCAGACCGACGTCCGTAACCAGGAGGTCAATCGGCACGGGCGATTGCAGGACGCGCATTCCCGAAGGGCCGTCCGATGCTTCGATGATTGAATAGCCTTGTTCTTCAAGGACATCCGCAATCAGCATCCGGATCGTCGCTTCGTCGTCGATCACCATGACGGTATGGCCTGCGCCAGAGGCGGTAGGCCTGCTCTGAATGACCGAGGTTTCTTCGATTCCCATGTCACGGTCATACCGAGGGAGGTATAGACACATGGTTGTCCCTTTTCCGACCTCCGAATAGATGCGAATTTGTCCTCCAGATTGGCGGGCGAACCCGTAGATCATCGATAGTCCAAGTCCCGTTCCAGCCCCGAGGGGCTTTGTGGTGAAGAATGGATCGAAGGCGCGGGCAACGACATCCGGGGGCATGCCGGTGCCGGTATCGGTCACGCATAGCGAAATATATTGGCCCGGCGGCAACTCGCGTTCCGCCGCTGCGCGGTCATCCAACCACTTGTTCGCGGTCTCGATCGTTAGCCGTCCACCATCCGGCATCGCGTCACGTGCGTTGATGCAAAGATTAAGAAGCGCATTTTCAAGTTGGTTGGGATCGATCAATGTTGGCCAGAGACCGCCAGCTCCTACGACTTCCATCTGCACCGATGGTCCAACGGTGCGACGGATCAAGTCCTCCATGTTGGCGATAAGCCAATTCACGTTGGTTGGCTTCGGATCGAGTGTCTGGCGTCGGGAGAATGCGAGCAACCGATGGGTCAATGCGGACGCACGCTTTACGGCGCTTTGCGCCGCGTCGACGTAACGCTCCACCACGTCCGTCCTACCCATGGCGGTTCGCGACTTGATCATTTGAAGGCTGCCGCCGATTGCTGTCAGCAAGTTGTTGAAATCATGCGCGAGACCGCCGGTCAATTGGCCAACCGCTTCCATCTTCTGGCTTTGTCGCAGCGCTTCTTCAGTGGCAGCGAGCTTCTTCGCGGTTTCTCTTTCTTCCGTTTCTGCCGCGCGGAAAAGTTTCGCCTTTTCGATATTGGCGGCGACGCGCGCCTGTAATTCGCGCGCGCTGAACGGCTTGACGAGGTAATCGTCGGCGCCGCGCTGCAAGCCTTCGATCTTGGCCTCCTCTCCGGCGCGGGCAGACAACACGATGACAGGCACGCCTTGGAGCAGAGGATCTTCGCGAAGATTTTTGAGCAGGCCGAAGCCGTCGAGACCTGGCATCATCACGTCGGTCAGGATTACATGTGGGCGTGTGTTGCGTGCGGCTGCTAATGCCTCTGCGCCGTCGGCTGCGGAAATTACTTCATAATTTGTGGCCAGCAATCGACTGAGGTACTCGCGCATATCGAGGTTGTCATCGACGACCAAAACAAGGGGACGCTCGCCAAGCGATGCCAGCGGAGCAACAGGTTGATCATCTGGCTCCGTAAACGCATCAGCGACAATTCCGTCGGGAAGCCAGCGCAGGGCTTCGCTCACAAAGGCATCGGCGCGTGTCGCTGTGGAAACCTGCGTGCGCGTTGCTTCAAAGCGCTCTTTTGGCAAATGGTCGTGACCGAACGGCACGCGAACGGTGAATGTCGTGCCTTTCCCGAGAATACTTTCGACCGAAATGTCACCTTTGTGAAGCGCGATCAGTTCCCTAACCAGCGCAAGGCCAATGCCGGTGCCTTCATAAGTGCGACCACGCGCGCCTTCAACGCGATGAAAACGCTCGAAGATCAGCGGAACTTCGGATTCCGGAATACCGGTACCGGTATCGCTCACCCGCAAAACGGCCTGTCCGTTTTCCTCGGACACACGGACGGTTATTCCGCCTTCCAACGTAAACTTGAAAGCGTTTGAAACCAGATTGAGGACGATTTTTTCCCACATCTCGTGATCGATACAGACAGCCTCGCGCAAAGGCGGCGCATCAAGCGTGAGCGATAGCCCGGCCTTGTCACAGGCGGACTGGAAACTGGAAGCAAGATCGCGCGTCATCGCGGCGAGATCGGTAGGCCGATAAACCGCCTGAATCCGTCCGGCTTCCACACGAGAAAAATCGAGCAACGCGTTGACGAGCTTTTGCTGGCGCAGGCCGTTGCGCTGGGCCATCCCAATCCGTTCGCGTTGACGTGGTCCCAGCGGCTCTTTCTCGTCGCCCATTGCGTCCTCAAGCGGACCAAGCATGAGAGTCAGGGGCGTGCGGAATTCGTGACTGATATTGGCGAAGAATTGCGTCTTCAACTCGTCCAACTTGGCGAGCTCTTCGCGTTGGTGCGCGATCTCGCGTTCGTAGGCTTTCTTCTCGGTGATGTCGCGGCCCTCGGCCGCGATGAAGACGACGTCACCCTTCTCATCTTTGACCGGCATGAGAGAGGCATCGATGACGATGGTCTCCTTGCCGCTCGCGCGGCCATAGATTTCAGTATCCCAACGGACGAACTCGCCTTGCGCTGCACGCCGGATAAAATCCTGAAGTTCCTTGTTGATGTCCTCGGAGACCTGCCACCAGAAGGTCTTCCAAAACGGCTCTCCCTCGACATCCGAAAGCCGCAATCCGCCCCCGTCGAGCGCGACCTGATTGATTTCGAGAACTGTGCCGTTCGCATCCAGAAGACCGACGAACTGAACCATTGAGTTTAGCGTGATGCGGGCCAGCTTCTGCCGATATTGTTCGCGCGTATCCGCAGCCAAGAGCGCGGTGCCCCGAACGCTGGCAAGCGCTTTGGGCTCAATCGCACCGGTCATGTGAGAACGCGCTGTGTATGCAAGACGCCTAACCCTGGCGGCCGAAATTCACCGCTTTTCAGCGCGAAGCGCAAATTGCGGCGCGCATTGAAATCCCGAATGAATACGCGTTACTCGGCAGAAAGTTCCAACCGGGGCTCATACCGTTGTTAACGCGATAAACATCGTAGTGTAACAAGGCAAGCAAGGCCCAACGAACCGAGAGCGCCAACGTGTGAAGAATGGCAATCACGCGGGGTGATGCAAGGTTTCGCGCGATTGATGGGCAGAGAGAAACGCCAACCGGACCCATGCGGTGCAGCCGATTATAACCGCGCCGAAAATGGCCAGTGCATCGCTGAGCCCCTCCGACGAAATTCCCATGCACACGAGTGCGTGCGTTGTTTGGTCGCCGGCGATCGCCGCGGGTGCGGCAAAGACAGTTGCGATAATGCCGCGAGCGCATGGCGTACGTGCCATGTCGAAAGCGATCTGCCCGAGCGTCAATATTGCACCGCCTGCGAACAGGTCAACGAGAATACTGCCCATCAAACCGGACCCATAATGATAGGCAGCGAGGCTCGCGGTCATGCAAGCAAAGAAAGGCAGAGCGTAGGCGGCGAGTGTAAACAGCAGCCAACAGAATAAGCCGATGCCGAAGAGGCTGAGAATGATACCGACGATAAGCATGGTGGTGGCTCCGCGCAAAGTTGAACGGTTGCACCTCCACCACCATGCGGCGCTGAGATTAATGTAGACGGCTGGAAATTGAAATTCTCCTTGCCAGTGGGGTAGCGGGTCAGTTTGAATTTGTCTCCTTTCGTACTGGCCGGGTTTGGTTCGGAGACCGGGGAATGCGGCTAATATCCATTGCCCACGGCATCGCAGAGCTGCACCAAAATTGAGCTTTCGGAGTTAATTGCATTCGTTGCTTCACCGCGCCAAGGCGCAGATTAATGACGAGAGGATTGTCCAACTTCTTAGAGTATAGAGCCGAACCGCAATCGGCACAGAATGCGAGCGCCATTTTGTTTCCGCTTTCGGCGGTCTTAACATACGTCTTCGGTTGTCCGCGCAGTTTGAAATTGTCGGTCGTCACCGGAACATTGGCTCGATAAGGCGCACCGGAAATAGTCTGGCAGTCGGCACAATGGCAGATGATGACATCTTCTGGATTTATCTCGGCCTCGTAACCAATCTTGCCGCAATGACAACTGCCATCAATTTTTATGTCTTCAGATTTCCCGGACTTCAACAACGTTCACGATATCACCAATTTTCCCAAAGACGGTCAGTTACGTTCGCGGCCATCGCGAAGTCGTTTTGGGCGCTTGGTAGCCATATTCGGAATATGGCACGAATGGGCCGACCCGCTAACCTGTCAATTTGGGCCGATTTCAAACCGACCCGCCACCGCTGCTCGATAGGTTGGGTCACAAAACGAGCGACTGCATCACTTTAGTCCTTCGCGCAAATTCGGAGTTCGATCTGCTGTTCCGCTGGTTCGTGGGGCTTGGCATCGACGATCCGGTCTAGGACCACTCGGTGTTCTAGAAGAACTGGGACCGCCTGCTCGAAGGCGAGATCGCCACCAAGTTTCTGGCTGCTGTGCCGAAGTTGATAGCGGAGACAACGTGAACGCCGGGGCTGGTTGCCAACTCATCGGCAGATGGCGGATCGTCGAGGCTGATCTATGGGATCGCGACTACCTCGATCTGGTCGAGCCGGCCAATATCACCTTCGGCCAAAAGGCCGAGGAGAGTTCGCCTTCGGTGTCGTCAACGCCACCGTGGAACTCGAGTATGCCAAGCGCATCGTCTTCTTCATATGGACCGGCTTCGACGAGGGAGGCGAAATCTCAGGCTCCGGATCGGCCGAACTCGACGATAACGGGACCATCGAAATCGAAATATCCTTCCACAAAGGCGATGACGCCATCCTCAAAGCGCGCCGCGCGTAACTTCTTCAACAGCCTGTCAGATCCGGTTTAACCGGAGAGTCATTTTCGGCGCAAAGCCTACTCATGCAACCCTGCATGTTTGGCGATATACCAACTGGTTGGTATGTAGCGTGGCGAAGGAGGACGTCATGCCCGATCGACCGCAAAGAAGGATGCAAGGACCAAGCTGTTGGAGGCCGCGCTCCCGGTCATCCGCACTAAGGGTTATTCGGCAACGTCTGTCGATGAATTGTGTGCTGCGGCGGGTATCACCAAGGACGCTTTCTTCCACCACTTCAAGAGCAAGGACGAACTCGGCGTCGCCGCGGCGGACCGCTGGTCGGAAATGACCGGCGCCCTGTTTGCCGACGCGCCTTATCACAATCATGCCGGCCCGCTCGATCGTGTCATCGGCTATCTCGAGTTGCGCAAATCTCTCCTGCAAGGCGGCGTGTCGGAGTTCACCTGCCTCGTCGGCACGATGGTCCAAGAGACTTACGAAACCACGCCTGCCATCCGCGAAGCCTGCGAACGCAGCATCACAGGCCACGCCGCTACGCTGGAAGCCGATATCGAAGCGGCGATGCGAGATCGGGGCATGTGCCCCGATTGGGCAGCGAAATCGCTCGCGCTGCACACACAGGCCATCATTCAGGGCGCCTTTATCCTCGCCAAGGCAACGGGCGGAGCAGAGATCGCCGTAGACAGCATCGATCATCTCATCCGCTATCTGGAGTTGCTGTTCTTGCCAGACAGATAGCGCACCCAAAGCGAAAAATTGAGCCGAAAAGAGAAATCACCTTGAGAAAAGCCTTCGCAATCAACTACGTGACGCACGATGGCGTCATGCAATCACCGGGAGCCTTCCAATGACCCCCACCATTACCGCCTTTGAACGGTCGCCCGATGGCGGCAAGGGACTGGCGCGTGACACGCGTGTTCGCTGGGCGCTGGAAGAAGTGGGTCAACCTTACGAGGTTCGTCTTGTTTCGTTCCGGACGATGAAGGAACCCGCGCATCGTGCGCTCCATCCTTTCGGGCAGATTCCGACCTATGAAGAAGGCGATCTCGCCCTGTTCGAGTCGGGGGCGATCGTGTTCCATATCGCGGAGCGCCATGCGGGCCTGCTACCAGAAGATGCGAATGCTCGGGCGCGTGCGATCACATGGATGTTTGCCGCGCTCAACACGGTTGAGCCGCCGATCCTTGATCTCGGAACCGCCAGGCTCCTTGAGAGCGACAAGTCCTGGTCCGCGCAACGCATGCCTCTCGTCGAGGATCGCGTTCGTAACCGGCTGGGCCAACTTTCCCCTCGCCTTGGCGATGCCGACTGGCTCGACGGTGCGTTCAGCGCGGGCGACCTGATGATGGTGTCGGTGCTGCTCAGGTTGAAATCATCGGGTATGCTGGACGAATATCCGAACCTTTCCGCCTATGTGGCTCGCGGCGAAGCGCGGCACGCCTACAAGCGTGCCTTCGACGCTCAATTGGCGGTTAATACCGGCAAGCCTCCGACCGGCTGACAAAGCTCCGCTCAACGAGCTTTTTCCGTTAGCCAGAAACTCATCGGAATTTACGCACCTCGGCAGATCAGGCGCCCGGTATTGGCATAACCGGCATGACCTCCACCGATTTACCCGGAAAGATCGTGAAGTGCGGATGGTTTTCGAACAGCTTGGTGGCCGCCTCGTGTGAATCTGCGCGGACAACCATAAAAGCGCCCATTTCATTGCTGATATCTTCGATGCCGTTCCGGGTTACTTTTTTCGTTTTCCCCAATGGACCTCCCATACCGGCGATCACGGCCTGATGTTTTTCAGCCCACGCCTTCCAGGCGCTCATTCCTTCTTGTTCCTTTGCACGCCGTTCTTCTTCGGGAAGGGCAAGCCATGCCGCCATGCGCGGGCTGGTCTTGCTTCCAAGAAAAACGGCGAGAAATGTATTGTTCGTGCTCATAGGATTTCCTTTTCTTTAGGCGTAGCTGATCGAGGCACAACATTAGCCCGCGAGCCCACGGTCATGCGCCGGAGCTGTCGAGGAGATCATCAGTCTAGTCCCACCGCGCAGCCACACAACCCGCTGCTGACCTATGGAAGGCGCGGGTCGCACTATCGATGGCAATCCATGCGAACGCGAGCACCTTTTTCCGGTCGAGTAGGCGGTCGGTAAATGCCCACAACGCCGGCGGATGGAAACGCCGGCGACCAGTCAGCCTGCATGCGTTTCGGCTGTGCTGACAACCCAATTGCAATATCGTATGTGATATCTCATAAGCTGATCATGAAATTGGTGCTCAATACGGCTGCCATGGTGGCGGCGATCCGCAGCGATGCGGGGGCCTCACGGCGGTTGCTTCGCACGGCCCTCCTCGGGCTTTGCTTCGCCTGAAGCGCCTGCTTACCAAACCGAGCATCGTCGAATCCCGTCGTAAATGACATCCGATCTCAAGGTAGAAAAGCTCAGGCGCGATCATATTCTGGAAGGCTTTAATTGCGGCAAGGAACCGCTCAACAAGTTCCTGCTCCGCAATGCGTTGCAGAACCAGCAATCGAACGCCTTGCGGACATAATCTTGCGGTCGAGACCGACCGTGTCATTGGCTATGACACGTTGGTGGTTGGCGAGATCGCCTATGCCGACGTGTCTGAGCGGCTCAAGAGGGGTCTTTCGCGCCACCCAGTCCCGATCATGCTTTTGGCGCGTCTTGCCGTTCGCCGTGATTGGCAAGGCCGTGGGGTTGGACCGGCGCTTTTGAAGGATGCGCCGCTTAGGACGCTGCAGGCGGCCGATATTGCAGGCATTCGCGCACTTCGAGTCCGCGCCATGGATGACGAAGCGCGCGCATTCTACGAGCATTTCGATTTTGCCGCTTCGCCAACCGATCCGATACACCTCTTCCTTTTGCTAAAGGACATCAAAGCCGTGGTCGGCTAGCCGTTGGCTGGTGATGAACTTAAGGTATTGACTTGCTTGCATCGACCCTATGTGAGGGAGCCGTAAAACTCGTGATAGGCTGTCACGATGGATGTTATTCTGGCTCAGACCGTCAGCCTGCTCGTTGTCGCGATACTTGTCGCGATCATGGCAAGGCGGCTGTCTCTTCCTTATACGGTCGGGCTCGTCGTCACCGGCATCGGCTTTGCGCTGCTGCATGTTGATTTCGCCCCGACGCTGACGCACGACTTCATATTCGACGTCATTCTGCCACCGCTACTCTTCGAGGCCGCACTCAGCCTTCACTGGCGTGAATTGCAGCGTGATATGCTGCCAATCATAACGCTCAGCGTTGTTGGAGTTGTCATATCGGCTGCCGTAGTCACGGTCGGAATGGCTTATCTGCTCGAATGGCCGCTTATATCGGCGCTGGTGTTCGGTGTCTTGATCGCAGCGACAGACCCGGTGGCAGTCATCGCCATGTTCAAGGACACCGGCGTGAAAGGCCGATTGCGGCTGCTAGTCGAGAGCGAGAGCCTGTTCAACGACGGCGTTGCCGCCGTTTTCTTCGGACTGGTTCTCGCCTGGGCGAATGCCTCCGGCGCTACGTCGGGGCCAGCCCAGATCGTCATTGCGCTGGCGCTCACTTCGGGCGGCGGCGTTGCGGTCGGCCTCCTTTTTGGAGCGGCTGCTGTTCTCCTTGCTGGGCGCACGACCGATCAATTGGCGGAGACTGCGATGACGACCGCAGCGGCCTACGGTTCTTTCCTTCTGGCGGAGCACTTCCATGTTTCGGGCGTGCTAGCGACGGTGGCCGCCGGACTCCTCATGGGCAACGTCGCCGTCCAGAACGGCGCCAAGCTGAAGGGCCTTTCCGAGCAGGCGCGAGAATTCGTCGTCGCATTCTGGGATTTCGCCGCATTTGTCGCCAACTCGTTCGTCTTCCTGATGATTGGTGCCACCGCCGCGACGATTCCCTTCCGCACTCTCGGCGCGGTCTCGCTGTCCGTTGCGATTACGTTAGTTCTCGCCGGACGCCTCATGACGGTTTATCCGCTATGCCTCCTCTTCTGGCGCTCACACTGGAAAATTTCCTTCGCGGAACAGCACGTACTTTGGTGGGGTGGGCTACGGGGTGCGCTCGCGCTTGCCCTGGCGCTCGCGCTGCCGAAGTCACTACCGCTTCACGATGAGATACTAATCGCCACGTTCGGCGTGGTGACATTCTCGGTGATCGTTCAGGGGCTGACGATGAAGCCGCTTCTTCGCCGACTTCGTTTGCTCTTATGACAACCCCGGCAGTCGGGCCTACGGGCGAGGCGTTCGAGGCGAGCCTCGCTGGGTACAAAGCGCACCGGCACAAGAACAGTTTCCGTCGAGCCGTGGACGCCACGTCGGCGCGTACGACATCGACATACCTGAGCAACAAGCGTGTTGCTTTAGAGCGCAATGTGAGCGGTATAGGTAAGACCGGATGGTGCACATTCGACGGAGGTCCTGCCGCGCCCGCTCGACTAGCGTAGACCCAAACCCTTTACGCCTCGGCGGCTGGACGATGGGCCCTTCGGATTCGCGCCAGCAGACGGGCTAGGCCCATTTATGGTAAGCCAATCCGGGAACTTTTCGGCACAAGTGCCATTTTCCTTTGGTTAAGAGCACAAACGCGGGGACTTAGCGCATGTATTCCAAGGCTGGCTCCGACGAAGCGGGTCGCTACAAGCGACTCGTTGGGGCAATTACAGATTACGCTATATATATGCTCGACCCGACGGGCTACGTGACGAGTTGGAACCCTGGCGCACAGCGCTTCAAACGCTACCTCTCCGCAGAAATCATCGGCAAACATTTCTCGCAGTTTTACACGGAAGAGGATCAACGCGCGGGTCTCCCAGCCCGCGCGCTCGCGGCGGCGTCACAAGAGGGAAAGTTTGAGGGAGAAGGGTGGCGCGTGCGTAAAGACGGCACCCGCTTCTGGGCTCATGTCGTCATAGATCCCATCAGATCTTTGCAGGGCGACCTACTCGGATTTGCGAAAATTACTCGCGATTTGACGGAACGAAAAGTAGCGGATAGCGCTCTGCGGCGCAGTGAGGAACAGTTTCGGATACTCGTGCAAGGGGTCACTGATTACGCCATCTATATGCTCGACCCAAGGGGGCTTGTAACCAGCTGGAATCCTGGCGCACAGCGCATCAAAGGATACGACGCCGCCGAAATCATCGGACAACATTTTTCGGTGTTCTATACCGATGAAGATCGCAAAGCAGGCCAACCTGAGCAGGCGTTGGAGATCGCGAAGCGGGAAGGCCGGTTGGAGAAAGAGGGGCTACGTGTCCGCAAAGATGGATCGACGTTTCGATCTCACGTTGTGATTGACGCGATCCGCGATGATACCGGTGAAATATTGGGGTTTGCCAAAGTAACTCAAGATGTCACGGAGCGTGCGAAGGCCCAAGAAGAACTGGAGAAGGCCAGGGAAGCGCTGTTCCAATCTCAAAAAATGGATGCCGTCGGCCAGCTCACCGGCGGAGTAGCGCACGACTTCAACAATCTTCTGATGGCGATCCTTGGCAGTCTGGAATTGCTGCGGAAGAAAATATCGGACGATCCACAAAAAGTTCGGTTGCTGGACAACGCCATTCGGGGAGCAAGGAGGGGGGCAACCCTCACTCAGCGAATGCTTGCTTTTGCCCGCCGCCAAGAGCTCGACACTCGGCCAGTGTAGTTGTCGAGCTTGGTGCGCGGCATGACTGATTTACTGCAAAGTTCGCTTGGCCCCAGCATAGCGGTTGAGACGCACTTTCCGCTTGGGCTCAGCAACGCGCTGGCCGACGAAAACCAATTGGAATTGGCCATCCTAAATTTGTGCGTCAACGCCCGCGACGCGATGCCCAACGGAGGCGCCATCGAGATTTCCGCAAAAGAGCAGCATGTCGAAACGGGTCACGCGACGAAACTCCTTGCAGGACACTATGTTTGCCTCACGGTTTCGGACAAAGGCGAGGGAATGGCTGAGGAAACGTTGCAACGCGCAACCGAGCCGTTTTTCACGACAAAGGGCGTAGGGAAAGGAACTGGTCTTGGACTGTCGGTTGTCCACGGCATGACGGAGCAAATGGGGGGACGCCTGGTCTTGACAAGTCGCAAGGGTGAGGGAACGACGGCGGCAATCTGGTTGCCTGTTGCCACTATTCCCCAGGCGGCGTTCGCAATGCAGCCCCGCTATCATGGCCTTGAAACTGGGCAAGGACGATCGCTTACGATCCTCGCAGTAGATGACGACGCATTGGTTCTCCTGAATACCGTCGCCATGCTCGAGGAGTTGGGACATAGGGTATATGAAGCAGATTCGGGGGAAGCCGCATTGAACGCGCTGAGGCAAAATGAAATAGACCTTGTGATTGCCGATCAGGCGATGCCTAAGATGACCGGATTGCAGTTGGCCGAAGCTATTGAGAAGGAATGGCCAGGTCTGCCCATGATTTTGGCCACCGGCTACGCGGAGTTGCCCAGCGGGACGCAGGCCCCCTTTCTGAAGCTCAGCAAGCCGTTTACCGAATTGCAGCTTGCGAAGATTGTGGACGCAGTTGGTGCCAAAGTCGTACGAGACAAGATAGTAGAGTGATAACGGGCGTGCGCGCCGCACATCTCCTTGGAAACAACAGTTGCAGACGCATATTCGATGCAGTGCAAGTGGCAAGGCCAAATCACGCCGGGTTCGTCCTGCTCATCAGATCGCGTGATGAAGTTCGTGATCATTGATGGCGGTCCCAGTGGCGTCGAGCTCGCACGCTACGTGCAATGGGCGTAGGTGCCCTAGGCATCACGGTGGTATGGAAATTGGCGGGACACGGGCCAGCCCGAGCGAGAAGAAATTTCAAACTGGCAGTCCGAGATACCGCCACAGCTTTTCGATCTGGAACATGTCCAATTCGATTGAGGTCTCTAGATGCTGTATTAGGCTCGAAGCCTTGCCGCTCTGACGTCTTTGGTGATTGGTCTTCAGGACATCTTCAAGAGTCCCCGTGGCGGTCTCGCCATCCTTTTCGGTGACCAGCCCCCACCCGGGAGATTTTACCAATCTGACCAGTTCATCATCGGTGTATTTGTTTGTCATCGGAAGTATCCTGCGATCTCTGTTGCCGCCAACCCATTCAGCTATATGCTATAGCAGATTCCGATCATATTGGAGCATAGCTGGCGTGAGCAAAATAGTCAGTGCTTTTTTGCGCTGAGACGCGGTTCAAACGAGCTATCCGCCGCCCGCGGGAATACCGCAATTCAAAATCACCGGGCCTGCTTTAGCGTAATCGGTGGCATAATTCGCAAATTCTATTTCGCCGTAGGATCCGCCCCAGAGCGACATCAACATGCGTCTCTCGGGCGGACCCAGAGATAATTGCGGCCCATGTGGTGCTCGGCTTTGAGATGGCCTATGGCGGCCCTGCGTCGTAGAGCATGTTGCGGGAGGGCCACGGCGGTTACTTCACACGGCCCTCGAACAACAGCGCGGCCTAAAACGTTCCTGGTGACCGTCCCGCTGCTGATTGAATACGAGGCGGTCATGACGCGACCAGGGCATCTTAAGGCGGCACATTTGTCAGTGGCGGATGTCGGCGTATTGCCGGATGTGGTCACAGCGGTGGCGGAACCTCTGAGGTTAGCCTTCCTCTGGCGGCCCACCTTGCCAGATGCGGACGACGACATGATGCTTGAGACAGTGGACAACGGCCGGGCGAACCGGAACGTCACGTTCAACCAAGGTGATTTCGGCTCTGCAGCACCAGTTGTCGCTTCTCGATGGGCGCGCAAGTTAGCTGGGGAAGCGGGCGTGCTCAATCAACTCATGAACGTCACGGTGGCGCCAGTGTTCGGGCTCAACGTAGAATCTCCACGAGCAGAACCCAGGTGTTCAGCATCCCCGTGACCAGCGACAGCAACACGCCCGCGGCGAGCCAATAGAAGCCATATTCTGAGCCCCGTGCAATCAACACCCCAGCTGCGAGGAACGGCAACGTTGTGATTTGGCCCAACAGCGCGCGAAGCACGAGCGGCGAATGTCCGGCGCTTGCTTGACGACGCGCGCGAATCTGCACGGCCACGGGCAGCAGCCAAATGATGAGTGCTGCTGCGAGCAGTTCGATGCCTAGTATCCGCAAAGGCTGTGGAATCAGAACAAGACTGCAAAGGATCAGTGCCCCCATGAGGGTCACGATCGCTTCCGCTGCGCGCCCCGGCAATTCCGGGAAGGCGAGAATGCGCGCGACATTGATAGAAATTGCCACGATGACGAGGCCGGACAATGCTGCCGTCGCGCCTACTTCTGCCACGAAGAAATTGTTCCAGCCGCCCGGCATCGCTCCCTCACGCGGATGCTTGCGAAGTGAAATACGGCCCCCCGCGGCTTTTGGCAAACCCCGCCGCCAACGTGTGGTTCAGCCAGAGGGCTGCAACGCGGGCGGTGAAAATTTGTTATGGCCCGCCTCGTGAGTTCCAGCCAAAGCCGACGGATCGTTTGTATGGCAACTGCGTTCTTTTGCTATTGCAGCAGGGAGACAACCATGCGTTCCATTTTTGTGACTGGCGCCCTTGTGGGCGCCGCTATGGCAATCGGCACCAGTGCCTTCGCGGCAGACGATTGGGATTTGAACCACCGCGAACAATGGCTGCAGGAGCGTATCGACCGCGGACTGCAGGATGGTTCCCTGGCGAGCGATGAAGCCAAGCACGTTCGCACCGATCTGGAGCGGATTTACTCCGAACAGATCCGGCTTCAGGATGCAAATGGAGGCGAGTTGGTAGACTCAGATCGCGACCGCTTAGAAGAGAAACTGGACACCGTCGCCCACCAGATCCGCTGGCTGAAGCATGAGGACGAAGACACGCCGCCGTGGCCTTCGATGTAATCGGCCCGCAGCGCCAAACAAGATAGGGTCGCATCTCTTTGGGATGCGACCCAATTTTCTCATTATGAAACTCACGCTATGGAGAGGTCTTCTTCATCCTCTTCCTCGTGCACGCGCGGCGGCACGAGAACGGCGATGGGGATGCTCAGGACGTAGAGGGCGATGCCCACCGTCAACGTGGCCCAGGGTCGAACGGCGAGCGCCGCCATCGCGCACAGGCCGAGTAGCACGACGAAGATGCGGTGCTGGCGTTGGATGTGGATGTATTTGATTGAGGGCGTAGACAGGCGGCTCACCATTAGGATCGAGGTCGCCAGTGCGATGGCGCAACTATAGAGCGGAAGCTGGAATCCGGTCCATTTGAACTGGAAGCTCAACAGCAGCGGCAACAGCATCAGGCAAGCACCGGCGGGCGTGGGCATCCCGGTGAAATAGGGATTGGCTTCGGTTGCGCCTTCGTCGCGCAGGGCTTGGATGTTGAAGCGTGCGAGGCGTATCGCGCAGCAAACGCAGAAGATCACCGCTGCGATCCAGCCAACCTCGCCGAAACGCGAGAGTGTCCAGTTGTAGGCGATGAGTGCCGGCGCAACCCCGAAGCTCACCAGATCAGCCAGTGAGTTGAGTTGCGCGCCAAAGCGTGTATCGGCGCCAAGCTGGCGGGCGGCGCGGCCGTCCAACATATCGAACACCATGGCGAAGATCACGAAGGCGACAGCGGCTTTCCAATTGTGTTCCATCGCCAGACGAATGGCGGTCACGCCGCTGGCCAAGCCCAAGAGTGTCAAGGCACTCGGCACCAGCTTGGCAAGAGAGAGGTCTTCCACGCGTTCGCGCACGAAACGCGGGGGGAATTTTCTGTGTTGCACTACACTAATCCTTCAACCCCGCCAGAACCGTCTGGCCAGCTTTCACAATTCCGTTTCGCGTCCCGTGTATGGTCGTATCAGACGGGAGATAGACGTCGACCCGGCTACCGAAGCGGATTATGCCAAATCGCGCGCCCCGACGCACCCTCTGGCCGGGGGTCAGATCGCAGACGATTTGCCGCGCCACCAATCCGGCAATCTGAACCAGGGCTATGTCTTTTTCGGGACCAACGGCGCCGTCTGGGCGGATGCGGATGGACATGCGCTCGTTGTGGATACTGGCTTTGTCGAACGAGGCGTTGAAGAAACGGCCGGGGCGGTAGGACATGGTTACCACGGTTCCGTCACAGGGTATCCGGTTCACATGGACATTGAATACGTTCATAAAAACCGAAAGCCTGGTGCGGGGCTCCAGGCCCATTTCGAGTTCCGCGGGTGGGGCAGCCTGAACGATTGGCAGCAAGCGGCCATCGGCAGGGCAGATCAGCAGGCCTGAGGCCTGTGGGGTTTGGCGCTCGGGGTCGCGAAAGAAGGCGATTACCCAGACTGTGACCGGCAGAAACAGCCAGCCTGCTAGGGGCATCCAGAGGAAAAGGACGACGGTGATGGCGCAGGCGGTAGCGATGAAAAGCCAGCCCTCGCGGTGAATGGGCAATCTCAAGGCGGATGCTTTCCTGAATTTCGGGTGGCAGGTCTCACCGCAAAACGGGGCCCATGGCAAGGCCGACCTATGGCAAGGCTATGGGCTTCGTGCCAGATTTTGCGCGCGAGGGCGGTCATCCGGCCGCTGATAGGGAGGACTTTCATGCGGAGTTGGGTACTGGGTGTCGCGGGCATTGCCGCGGCAGCAATACTGGTTCCAGGCGTGGCGCTGAGTGCCCACGGCAAGGCGGGGCTGTGGAACATCACCACCAAGATGGAGATGCCGGGCATGCCGCAGATGCCTGACATGTCGACCATGCCACCTGAGGTGCAAGCCCGAATGAAGGCGATGCATATGGGCTCCAACGGCAACAGCATTTCGGTGCAGCACTGCATGTCCCAGGCCGAGGTCGATCAAGATAAGCCGCCAGAGATGGGCCATAAGCAGTGCAAGTTGACCGGCTTCACGACTGCCGGCCACACTTACACCGGCGACATGGTCTGCTCGGGCGAGTTCACGGGCACGGGGCATATGCAGGTGTCGTATGATTCCGATGAGCATTACAGCGGGAGCATGACCATGGCGGGAACCGCGCAAGGCCATCCCATGAACATGCACTCGACATTCGAGGGGCAATGGGTTTCCGCCGACTGCGGAAGCGTGAAGAACTGAGCGAAGACGGACTCGAAGAATTCGACGATCACGGCGAAAGCGTTGCCGCGCTGGCGCAGTTTCTGCGTCAAGCGCGGCGCGCCGTCGTGTTCACGGGCGCGGGCATCTCCACGGAATCGGGGATTCCCGATTTTCGTTCGCCTGGTGGATTCTGGACGAAATACATGCCGATCGAATTTGGCCAGTTCGTGTCGTCGCCCGACGCGCGACGCGAATCCTGGCGGCGTCGTTTTGCGACCGAGGAGATGTACGTAGCGGCGAAGCCCAATGCAGGACATCTGGCTGTCGCCGAACTGGTGACGCGTGGACTGGTCAGCGATATCATCACGCAGAACATCGACAATCTGCATCAGATCTCAGGTGTGCCGAAAGAGAAGGTGATCGAACTGCACGGTAACACGCGTTACGCCAAGTGTCTGCGCTGCGGAGCGCATTCGTCGCTCGAACCGATCCGAAAATATTTCGAGGCGCACGGCGATCCACCGGGCTGTGCGTCCTGCGGCGGGTTGATGAAGACGGCGACAATCTCTTTTGGTGAGGGAATGCCGCGTGCAGAGATGCAGCGTGCCGAACGTGCCACCAGGGCGTGCGACCTGTTTCTCGTGCTGGGGTCGTCGCTGACGGTGCAACCGGCGGCGAGCTTTCCCGCGCTCGCCAAGAAAAACCGTTCAAAACTTGTGATTATTAACCGCGACCAGACACCTCTCGACCTCATGGCGGACCTGCTGATTCAGTCCGGAATTGGGCCACTTCTGAGCGGCGCCGTGGCCCAGTTCTAGCCGGGTGGACGCAGGGCGCGGCGCATCCTAAGTATGGGTACAAATCAGCCATTCCAGTGGGAGTTTCACCTTGCATCGCCTTGACGAAGAGAAAGAAGAGCATTCGGAAAACAAGGGTGAGCTGCAGCCCGCGCCTGTCCAGCAGGCACTGTTCAAATCGCGCACCGTGATGATCTTCGGCGAAATCGACATGAAGCTAGCCGAACGCGTCACGGGGCAGTTGCTGGCCTATGCTCAAGAAAGCGAAGACGATATCCGCGTGATCGTCAATTCGCCGGGCGGGCATGTGGAGTCGGGCGACACGATTCACGACATGATAAAATTCGTCGGTCCGATGGTGAAGATGATCGGTACGGGCTGGGTGGCAAGCGCGGGCGCCCATATCTATCTGGGTGCCGCGAGGGAGCGTCGCTTCTGTCTGCCCAATACGCGCTTTCTGCTGCATCAGCCGCTTGGTGGCGTGCGTGGACCTGCATCGGATATTTCAATCGAGGCGGAAGAGATTTTAAAAATGCAAGAACGCATCAACCGCACCATCGCGCGTGAAACCGGACAGTCCTACGAAAAGGTCGTCGCCGATACGGACCGCAACTTCTGGATGAGCGCGGAACAGGCCAAAGAATATGGCCTCGTCTCGAAGATCGTGAACCACGCGAAGGAAGTTTAAAGTCGTTTCTTTGCACCCAGCGAAATTGTAACTGTCCTTCTGGATGCTTGGCACGTGCCATCCGGGACCGACTTGAGATGCTCATCGGGACCGTATCTGCGTACTGTTGGCATAACGATTGGTCGGATCATTAGCGTGTTTGATTTCAAACGGTCTCCACGATCTTTGCTGCCGCTTCACCAACGCTGTGCTTTGCCGCGCCCGTGAGCGAACGCACCCATTCGCGTTGCGCGCGCCGCCCGCTCGCCGCGATGCGTTCGGGGGCGACGCGATAGGCAAGGGAACGCGCCGCGTAATAGGGCATTGCCAACAGCGGAAACCAAGGTATGTAACGGTGCGGCAGGCCTAGATTTCGCATCCCGGCGAGGCCCAGGAAGAACACGTTGACGCTGAGATTGCGCTCTCGCGCGAAGCGGCGGCGCAATCTTTGAAATGCGCGATAGCGCCGGCCCAGCGGTTCGTCGGCAAGCGCTGCAGCGAGCGTGCGGCCAGCCTCGCCCGGTTCTCCGACGACGCTCAACAAGATGCGATAGAGCATCAATTGGCCTTCACGTTCGGTCTGGGGAAGAAACGCCTCCTCGATGCCGATGATGCAGCCAGCATACCGGATCAGATGCATGATCGCGCGACTGTCGTTGCGCGTGAGGATCATACCCATGGTGCGCGCGCCCATCAGATAAGCGGGGCCGAAAGCGAGTTGAGTTGCGGCCATGTCGAGCTGATTTATCGGAATGCCTTGGCTTGCGACGTCCCAGTCAGATGTGCTGGCAATGTGGCGACGGACGAGCGCGTGAATTAGCCGCACGCGCATCGTGATCTTGAAGCCCTCGCCGAAACGCGACAATGCGCGTGGTTCGGTGCAAGCAAGCCACCATTCGGAGGTTTCGGCGAGACGTTTGGCGGGACCTTTGCTTAATGCACCTGTCATCACGAGCACGCGATTGAATCCCGGTGCCTGATAGCCGCCCATCAACGCGCCGTCGCGCAGCACATAAGCGCCGATGTTGCCGCACATGCGGCCGATCTGTGCGCCATGTTCGAGAAGGTTTTCATCGACCCAGTCAGGCACACGGTCGTAGAGGCCAAAGAATTCGCGCAAGAGATCAGGTGCATCGGGCACGGTATCGATGCCGTGTTCGAGTGCCTGTTCGAATTGGGCGCGGCCCCGACCTGCGCCTTCTGTGCTCATCCAGGCCACGAGCTTGTCCATGGGTTTGTCGCCGCGCATCAGCGCCTGGCCAAGCCGCTGCCATTCGGCCTCGTCGGGATCGACGCCGCGGCCCAGCACACGGCGCAGCCTCTTGCCGATCATGCGGGCGCGTTCGATGTTCTGGCCGTGACGGGCGGGGATGCGTGGCTCGGACAGGGCTTCGACTTGGCGCAACAGGGCTTCCAGAGGCATGTGAACCTTCCTTGATCTGTCACGAGAAATAATGCGAATAATTACTCGCTTTCAATTCGCATTGGCTGATGAAGAAATTTCCAACCCAAGAACGATCGCGCCAGACCGTCGAGGCCCTGATCGAGGCCACCGCCAGGATCGTGGCCGAACTAGGCTGGATGCAAACCACCACCAACCACATCGCAGAACGCGCAGGCGTAAGTGTGGGATCACTCTATCAATATTTCGAGAATCGCGAGGCGTTGTTCACCGCCCTAATCGAACGCGAGATCGGCGTCATCACTGCACGGTTGGACGATCAGATACCGTTTCTCCTGAAGGCTGATGCACCGACGGCTATCCGTGCATCGCTGGAGGTGGCGTTTGCTTATTTCGAGAGCAACGAAAAGCTGTTCACCGAACTTGCCAACAACTGGCAGGCCACCGGCACCACGGCGTTCGTCGATGCGTTTGAGGCCTATATGCTTGACGCAATGCGGATGTTCATGGCGCAAAACTACGCAGCCTATGAGCCGATTGACCTCAATGCGGTGTCGTTCATCATGTCAAACGGGACGATGTTTGTGCTCACGCGCTTTATCAGCCGCAAGCCCAAGGGTGTCAGCAAGGAAAGTCTGATCGCTCAAATCACGGCACTGTATGCGCTCTATTTCGAGAGTAAGATACGCAAATGATGACCCAACATCCCTGGTGGCGAGGTGCGGTTGTCTATCAGATCTATCTGCGCAGCTTTTGCGACGGCAATGGCGACGGGCAGGGCGATTTCGCGGGGCTGATATCGAAGCTCGATTACATCAGTGCGCTCGGCGTGGACGCGATCTGGCTTTCGCCCATCCATCCCTCACCCAATCGAGACTGGGGTTATGACGTCTCCGATTACGAAGATGTGCATCCCGATTACGGCTCGCTCGCCGATTTCGAAACGCTGTTGGCGGCGGCGCATGCGCGCGGATTGAAGGTGCTGCTCGACGAGGTGCTATGCCACACCTCGGACGAACATGCATGGTTCGCCCAAAGTCAGCGCAAGGATGATGCGAAGGCACATTGGTATGTCTGGGCGGATCCACGCGAAGACGGCACCGCGCCGAACAATTGGCTGTCGGCATTCGGCGGACCAGCCTGGGCGTATCAGCCGAGCCGGCGGCAATATTACCATCACAAATTTCTGCGCCAGCAGCCCAAGCTAAACTGGCAGAACGCGGCCGCGCGCGAAGCGGCGCTGAATGTGCTCGATTTCTGGCTGGAGCGCGGCGTGGACGGATTCCGGCTCGATGTGGCGAATGCTTATTTACACGACACGGCGCTGACGGATAATCCGCCGGTGCCCCTTGGGCTTCGCAACGCGTTCAATTGGGAGCACGCACCCAATTTGCAACGGCATCTACACGACAGCAATCTGGTGGAGAACATCGCAGCGCTGGAGGCGATTCGGCGTACGGTGGATCGCCACGCAAACCGTTTCGTGTTCGGGGAATTCTCAGAGGAAGCGGAGCGTGCGGGCTGCTACGCGGCGCCCAACGAGGGGCTGCATTCGGGCTATAGCTTTCCGATGCTGCTCCAGCACAAACTCGATCCCGCCTTCTTCCGATCTTATTTCGCAATGTTGGCGCGGCATCCGGCGCATTGGCCATGTGTTTCGTTTTCCAATCACGACGTGATGCGCACGGTCTCGCGGTTCGGAGGCGGGAACGCGCCATCGGAACTGGCGAAGATGATGCTGGCACTGCTGTTCTCGCTGAGGGGCACGGTGCTGATGTATCAAGGCGAAGAGCTCGGGTTACCTGAAGCCGATTTGCGGCGCGATCAATTGCGCGATCCGGTGGGCGACCTCTATTACCCCCAGCACAAGGGCCGCGATGGTTGCCGCACGCCGATGCCATGGGATGCAGATGCTGTGAATTTAGGATTTACGAACGGCACACCGTGGCTGCCGGTTTCGCCGTTGCACAAGCCGCTGGCAGTTTCGGTGCAGGGTGTGAAACAAGACTCAACACTGAAATTCGCCCGTGATTTTCTGTTGATGCGCAAGGCGAGCCCGGCGTTGCGGTTTGGCGAGATCGAATTTTTGGACGCACCGGCGCCCATCCTCGCGTTTGTACGCAGGCATGAACTGGGGGACGTGATTTGCGTGTTCAATATGAGTGCTGACGAAACAGAGTTCGTCAATTCGTCGCTTGCCGGTGCGCGACCTCTGAGTGGTGTGGGCGAAAACAAGAACGGCGCATTGCGGCTTTGCGCTTATGGTACGTGGCTTGCGCAAATCTAGGTCTGTTCGACGCGAAACGAAAACCCCACGGTGAGCGTGGAGCTAGGTTGGTGCTTCGAATGCGGACAACAGCGCATCTAGCGGCAAGAGTACGCAGGTGTGACGGCTGGGATAGGTCGTGACGCCGTCGAAGGCGGTATAATCCGCGAACGGAGCATCGGGCGCAGGCGCGGTCTCTTGCAGCATTGTGCTGACGGCTTTGCGCAAGGAGGCGATGTCTTCGCGCGTGAGCTGTTTGGCGCTACGACCCAAAATCGAAGCCGACGCCTGGGCCAGCACGCAAGCGCGGGTTTCATGGGCCAGCGTGCGGATGCGGCCCTCGTCGTCTGTCGTGATTTCGAAGGTCACCTTGTCGCCGCAGGCGGGATTGAACGCGGTGCCTCTAACGTGCGGTTCGTGGAGATGGCCGGCGCCATAAGCATCGGCGGCCAGCCGCAGGATTTCCTTGCGGTAGAGAGGATCGCTCATCGAGCGGGAGCGGCGAAGGTGGCAAGGTCTTCCCTGGTGTCGATGTCGACCAATGGGGCGTCTGTAGCCGCCTCGACTTCACAAACCAGTTCGCCATTGGCGGCCATAATATGCTTGGCGCCTACATCGCCTTCGATTGCCATCATTTCGGAGAAGAAACGACGCGCCCACAGCACCGGATTGCCGCGCTTGCCCGCGTGGGTGGCGACGCATATGGCGCGGTCCTCGGTTGGGTTAAAGGCGGCAATGAGGGTGTTGAGAAGTGTTGGTGTGACCGCTGGCATGTCGCCCAACACGATCAAAGCGCCATCGCAATCTTCCGGAACCAGCTTAAGACCGGACTTGAGTGACGTACTCAAACCCTTTGCATAGTCTTCATTTTTGCAGAATCGGACGTCGAGATTGGACAAGGTTTGTTCGACGCGCGTGGCATCACGGCCGGTCACCACGATCACGGGTGAAACGTTACTTTGGATAGCGTTTTCGACGGTGCGGCGGATCAAAGGCTGACCGGCGAGATCGACCAGCAGCTTGTTCTCGCCCATCCGCGAGGAGAGGCCAGCAGCCAGAACCACGGCAGCAATTTTTGGCGCGAAAGAGGTGTCGGCGGAGCGTTCATTGCGAGATTGCGGACGTGTGGGGGTTTCGGTGAGAAGGCCTCCGACGCCCATCGCCGCGATGTCTTTCGCACTCACGGTGATGTCGGCTGCGAGGCGTTCGAGGATGAAGTCGATGCCGTTGCGCTTGGGCGAGCGCGCGCAGCCGGGCAGGCCTACGATCTTTGACTCATCAAGGTTTCCCAGCAAGAGCAGATTGCCGGGGTCCACTGGCATCCCGAAATGCGTCACCTTTCCTCCCGCAAGTTCGATGGCTGCGGGGATGACGTCGCGGCGGTCGGTGATAGCGCTGGCACCGAAGACGAGGATCGGATCGTAGCGTTCATTTGCAGCCTGGCGCAACGCTGCGGCAAGTGCGGTTAAGTCGTGAGCGATGCGGCGTTCGAAGGCGATGCTTGATCCCAGCGCGCGAAGACGCTCATCGAGCACGGCGCGGTTTTTGTCGAGCAGGGAAGGCTTGGTGTCGGGCAGCGAGGTCGAGATAAGGGCTGCGTCTTTCTGTTTGAAGGGCCAGACGCACAGAGGTGGCGTCTGCAGAAGTTTTTCAGCGGTTTCTATGGCGCTGCGCGGGGCGGCGAAGGGGATGATCTTGATCGTGGCGATCATCTGTCGCGGTTCGACGCGGGCGAAGTGGGCCAAGGTCGCGATGGTGATCGATTCATGGATGGCATTCAGCGCGTCGATTTTTGCCGTGTCGATGCGTGCAATGCCGAGGTCGGTGGCATAGAGGTTTACGCGGCCGGTAAAGGCGGCGGTGGCGCGCATGCCTTTGCCCGTGCAGACGGCGGCGATGCGGCTTGCGGCTTGGTCTTCTTCAACGTCGGTTGGTTCGAGCACGACGACGACGATGTTGGACACGCCGTTGGCTTTCAGCGCAGCGACGTCTTCCGCCGTCAGAATGCGCCCCTTGCGGAACAGCCGGCCTTCCACGCGGTGCGAATGGGCCAGCACCGCGCCTTCGGCCTCGGCGATGGGAACGGTTCCGAATTGCATTTCGGAAGTTTAGGCGGTCGATGCAGGGATGGGCAAACACAGCCGCGCGCGCAAGCCGCCCTCGGCGCGGTTTTCGAACTCAATGCTGCCGCCATGGCCTGTCGCGATCGCTTTGACGAGGGTAAGCCCCAGTCCGGTACCACCGGTGTCGGCATTGCGGGAGCTTTCCAGGCGCACGAAAGGTTCGAAGACCCTCTGACGGTCGGCTTCGGGGATGCCGGGTCCTTTGTCTTCGACGAGGATTTCGTAGGCGCCCTCGGCATCCTTGATGCTGACGAAGGCTTCTTTGCCGTAGGCCACCGCGTTTTCAATCATGTTGCGCACGGCCCGGCGGATTTCGTTGGGGCGGCAGGACAACGCAGCGGGCTCGTGCGTGTGCCAGCTCACAGGTTCACCCATCTCGTCGAGATCGGCACAGAGACTTTCCACCAGTGCTGCCAGATCGACGTTGCGTTTGGCTTCGCCGCCGGCGCCCCGGGCGGCGGAGAGGACCGCTTCAGTAAGCGCCTGCAATTCTTCGAGATTGCGTTCGAGGCGTTCGCGCAATTCGCCATCGGTGACGAATTCAATGTTGATGCGCATGGCCGTGATGGGCGTGCGCAGATCATGTCCGACGGCGGAGAGCAATTGGCGCTGGTTTTCAAGCGTGCGCGTGACCTGATCGGTCATCGCGTTGAAGGCGGCGGCGGCGTGGCGTACGTCTTCGGGACCTTCTTCGGGGACGCGCGGGGCAGCACCGCCTTGTGCGGCTGTCGTCGCGGCGGCAGACAATTGGGACAGCGGGCGCGCCACGCGCCGTGCAATGAAGGCCGTGGCGAAGGACGTCATCACGATGGCGACGATGGCGGCAAAAAAGGTTTCCACTGGCCAAGCCGAGGAGGGAGGCCGATAGAACGCAGTGACGAGTTGAGTGCCGGCCACCACGGGCAAAGTGATCGCCACCACGGGGCGCATGCGTTCGCGTCCGCCGGCATGACGGCGCTCAGCCAGCGTGGTGATCTTCACGGCGATAGGCAGGTTGGCGCGTTCTTCTGGCAACAGAGCGCGAGCCCGGTCAGCCAAAGCCTGTTCGGATGGCGACATCGGCTCGGGCGTCACCTTTCCCTGACGCAATTCGAAATGCCACAGGGGCGAACCCATCGCGTGCAGAGCTTTGTCGCGCTGTTTGGCAGGGATCGTACTCAGCAAAGTCGCAGCGGAGACCGCGCGATCGAGGATGCGTTCGTTGAACGCGGTTTCGTTCATGCGCTCTCGACCCAGTTCGAACCACGTCGCCACCGCGATGTTGGAGACCAACACGGCGGCGGCCGTGATGACGATAAGCTGGGATGCGAGCTTGCGCGGCCAGAAGGGGAAAACCATCAGCCGACGTCTTCCGGCTCCACGGCGAACATATAGCCGCCGCCCCACACCGTCTTGATGTAGCGCGGGTTGCGCGGATCAGGCTCGATCTTCTTACGCAGGCGGCTGACGTGGTTGTCTATCGAGCGGTCGAAGAATTCGGCTTCGCGGCCCTTGGTAAGATCAAGCAACTGATTTCGCGTGAGCGCGATCTTTGGGCGTTCGAGCAACGCGGTAAGAAGGCGAAATTCGCCACTTGAAAGCGGTGAGGCCAAGCCATCGGGACCGATCAATTCGCGTTGGCCGGTGTCGAGCATCCAGTCACCAAAGCGGATACGGGCGGCCTCGGGCGGTTTCTGGCGCGGAGGCAGTGCCTGCGTGCGGCGCAGCACAGCGGTGACCCGAGCGATCAACTCACGCGGGGAAAACGGTTTGGCGATGTAATCGTCAGCGCCCATTTCGAGGCCGATGATCCGGTCCACCTCCTCGCCGCGGGCGGTGAGCAGGATCACGGGAATTTGGGATGCTTCCCGGATGGAGCGGCAGAGGCTCAACCCATCTTCGCCCGGCATCATGATGTCCAGCACCACCAGATCGATGGCGGCGCCCTTCATCACCTTGCGGGCGACCTGGGCGTCTGCCGCCGTGGTGGCGCGATAGCCGTGTTCGCGCAAATAGCGCGCCAAGGGCTCGCGGATGTCGCGGGCATCCTCGACCACAAGGACGTGCGGCTTTGGGTCTTCCTTCGTCATTGTTGCGATGTCCATAGGCTGAACATGCGGAGGCCGGTTCCCCTCTGCAAACGCCAATTGTCGCAAAGTTTCGCATGGCGGCCTATCAGTACAAAAGCCGTCAAAAGACCCTCTGGCCAACAAAGTTCTGAGCGCGAACCTCCTTAGAGAAGGCAGGTAGTCAGGAACCAGCCATGCAGAAAAGCACCAAATATGCGCTCGGTCTGGGCTTGGCTGCCCTCCTCGGAGGAGCTGCAATCGCAGCCTTCGGCGCGCCTGATACCCCCCACCAACCGCTGGCCCATGAGCTTGGGCCCAGCAAGCTCTTTGAGCAATTCGATCTCAACCATGACGGCAAGATCACTCAGGACGAGATCAACAAGGTTTTAAGCGCGCGCTTCGCGGCCGCTTCCGGCGGAGGTTCCACGCTCTCCCAATTGCAATTCGCCAATATGCGCCTTGATGAAGTGCGCAAGCATTCCGACCTGATGTTCAAGCGGCTGGACTGGAACAATAACGGCAAATTGAGCCGCGAGGAGTTCCTCACAGCCGAACACGCCCGTTTCAATCGCATGGACCGCCGCGCGAGTGGTGAAGTGTCCTGCGCATCCTATGCCCATGCCGCGAAGGCTGACGACGCAAAAGATGCCGGTGAATCCCCCCTCACCGTCATCCCGAATTTCGCCGTGCGCGCGGTATGGGCTTCTGTTCTCAATATGACACAAACAAGGACGGCAAAGTGACCCGCGCCGAGTTCGACGCCGCGCTCAACAAGCAATTCGATCAGGCAGCCAAGGGAGGTGGGATATCGCCAGACGGCTTCTACGCGATGATAGCCAAAAAGGTCAGCGATGCACGGACGCGCCGGTTCGGATGGCTCGACACCAATCATGATGGCAAGTTGACGCTCGATGAATTCGAGGCGCCACAAAAGAAGATGTTCGCTTGGCTGGATGCGAACCATGATGGCGCGATAACTATGGACGAGGTTATGGCCGCGATGCACCACCGTTTTGGTAGAGATGGCTTGCGCGCGAACGATCGAAACAAAGACAGAAAACCTGGCGAGCAATCGCCCGGCTAAGCTGTGTCGTGGGCGGCAGCAAGCTCCCGAATGCCGCCCACGCGCAGCACTTCAGTCATCTCCGCCAGTATTGAAATCGCAATTTCCGCGGGTGAACGCGCCCCGATAGAAAGTCCGATGGGGCCGTGGATTTTCTTCAGCTCTCCATCAGAGAAACCACTCGCTTTGAGCCGGACCAGCCGCCCGGCGTGCGTTTTTTTCGACCCCAGCGCACCGATGTAGAAACATGGTGAGCCGAGCGCAACCGTTAGCGCTGGATCGTCCAGTTTGGGATCATGTGTGAGTGCAACAATCGCACTGCGCGGGCCGAGCGGCGACTTCAGCAAAGCTTCGTCTGGCCATTCATGCGCAAGGACTACACCTGGAAAACGTTCTTGGTTGGCGAAGGAGGTGCGCGGGTCTATCACGCGCACCCCATAGCCGGACAGTGCAGCCATGCGCGCGAGTGGTTGGGCGATATGCACGGCGCCCACGATAGCGAGATCAAGCGGCGGGTTGAAGACAGCGAGAAACCAGATGCGACCGTCGATTTCTATGGGCGTGCTTTGATCGGCACGCACGGCCTTCGCGGCCGCGACGCCGAGCGCGGAGGTGTCTGTCGCGGGATCGAGCAGACGGTCTTCGCCGCTGGCGAGATCGATCGCGCGCACGATAGCGCGGCCAGCGTGGCGGGCTTTGTTGAGCTGATAGAGGGTTTCGGAGCGCATCGCGTCAGGCGACGGGTTCGACGAATATCTCGATGCGGCCGCCACAGGCCAGTCCTGCAGACCACGCCTGTTCGTCGCTGACGCCGAATTCGAGGTGGCTGGGTTTGCCCTCGCGCATGGCGCGCTGCGCGTCTTCGATCACTGCGCCTTCAACGCAGCCGCCTGACACCGAGCCCACGAACGCACCGTCGTCGCGTACAACGATTTGGCTGCCCGCGGGGCGAGGCGCAGACCCCCACGTCTTCACCACCGTGCCGAGTGCGACTTTGTGGCCCTCGCTGAGCCACGTCGCGGCGGTGGAGAGGACGTCATCGGATATCACAGTCATCGCTTGGCCTTTCCTTCCTCTTATCGCCCGGATTAAGAGGGGGGGGTACATTTTTTATTTGCTGCCGCGACCGCGCGTTTCGCCAGTACGCTGATGAGGTTGGCACGATATTCGGCGGAGCCGTGGATGTCGGAATTGAGCTGCGAGGCATCGATCTTGATGGAGGCGATGGCGTTGGGGCTGAAATTCTTCGCGAGCGCGGATTCCATTTCCGTCTGGCGGAAGACGCAACTGCCTGCGCCGGTCACAGCAACCCTCACATCGGTCTTTGTCTTCGCCACGAAGACGCCAGCCATTGCGTAGCGTGAGGCGGGGTTACGGAATTTTGTGTAGCCGGCGCGCTCGGCAAGGGGGAAGGATATTTCGGTGACGATCTCGCCGTTGTTCAACGCGGTTGCAAACATGCCTGTGAAGAAATCGTCGGCCGCGATGCTGCGCTGGGTGGTTTTGATCGTGGCATTCAGGCCAACGGCGGCGGCGGGGTAATCGGCGGCCGGGTCGTTATTGGCGATGCTGCCGCCGATGGTGCCTTTGTGGCGTACGGCAGGATCCCCGATCAGGTACGCGAGTTCGGCCAGCGCCGGCAAGGCGCGTTTGATTTCTGGCGACTCCGCGACTTCGGCATGGGTCGCAGTGGCCCCGATGGTGACGGCGCTCGCGCCGACGCGGATGTAGGAGAGTTCTTTCAAGCCGGAGATATCGATAAGGTCGGACGGGTTGGCTAGACGCATCTTCATCGCCGCGATGAGGGTTTGTCCGCCGGCTATCAATTGAGCGTCGGAAGATTTTTGTAGCAACGCTTGCGCATCTGCCAATGATTTGGGGCGGTGGTAGGTAAATGGATATGGGATCATGCTGCGTCACGCTTTGCAGCTTGCGACATGCGTTTGGCTGCGTCTTCGATCGAACTGACGATGTTGTGGTAGCCAGTGCAGCGGCAGATATTGCCTTCGAGTTCGCCGCGAATGGTCTCGCGGTCGAGATCGGGTTTGCGGCGGATCATATCGATCGCGGTCATGATCATGCCGGGCGTGCAGAAACCGCATTGCAGGCCGTGGTTTTCGCGGAAGGCTTCCTGGACGGGATGCAGCTTGCCACCTTTGGCCAAGCCCTCGATGGTTGTGACGTCAACGCCCTCGGCTTGTACCGCGAACACGGAGCAGGATTTCACCGCGCTTGCCGTTCACATGCACGATGCAGGCTCCGCATTGGCTGGTATCGCAGCCGATATGTGTGCCGGTGAGCCTGAGGTTTTCGCGCAGAAAATAGACCAGCAAAGTACGGTCTTCGACGTCGGCGGAAACAGCGTTTCCGTTCACCGTCATGGAAACGGCGGTCATGTGGTTCTCCAACTGCGAATGCATCATGATCTGATGCGCCGCATAGAAGCGTCAACCCTTACCGGGGTTAGAGCACCATCCCAAAAAGAATCAGCAGTATCACCACAACCGCGATGAGGCCGATCACCCAAATCTCGGTGGAAATTCCTTCGTGATGCAGAGGGGCGGCTTTGGGTGGCGGCACGGGGAGCGGGGGCTGGCTATCCTTGAAACCGGCCGCTTCGGCAGAAGCCAGAGGCGGCACGGCGGTCACGGCATCGTAGGGCTCCACGATCGGCAGCGGAGAGAGCGCGGCAGTGAAGCGGGAGAAGAAATCGTCGGCGATCTGTTTGGCCGCTCCATCGATCAGGCGCTGGCCGATCTGGGCGAGCTTGCCGCCGATACTGGCTTTGGCGGTGTACGTTAGCGCTGTCTGCGCGCCCTCGGGGGTGAGCAAGACTTCGGCTTCGCCCTTGGCGAAACCGGCCACTCCGCCCTGTCCCTCACCTTTCAGCACGCAACGATGGGGTCGGTCTCGTTGATCCAGTGTCACCTTGCCCTTGAAGGTCGCCTTGACCGGGCCGATCTTTACCGTGGCCTTGGCTTCGAAGGTCGTGTCGCTGGTTTTGTCGAGGCTCTCGCAGCCGGGAATGCAGGTTTGGAGGATTTCCGGATCCTGAATTGCGCTCCATACGGCCTCAGGCGAGGCCGGAATCAGGTATCGGCCAGTGAAATCCATGAACGAATTGTACCCTTCAATAGCAGAGAAAGACGCCTAAACAATTACTTATAGGCCGAAGTTCAGAAATCAACCCTGTTCAGTCCAATTTTGACACCACGCTTCACGTCAATCCCTGATTATGATAATTTCTTGTTCATAATAAGGGGCGTTGGGATGGACATGAGTGTAGGAGGCTCGCACAGCCTGGGCGAGATACCTCTGGAGGTGACAGGCCTCGTCAAGTGGTTCGATCTGTCCAAGGGCTACGGCTTCATCAAACCGTCGAGCGGGGTTGAGGGTGATATTCTGTTGCATCAGACCTGTGTGCGCCAATCCGGCTTTAAGGCCGCGTATGAAGGTGCGCGCGTGGTTTGCGAAGCTGTGCAGGGGCCCAGGGGCCTGCAGGCGCGACGCGTTATCTCGCTCGACAATTCGACAGCCGCACCGCAACTGAGTGCTGCGCCCACACGCGGGCGTTATCTCGCAGAACCCAAGGGCGTGCCCTTCGAAGCCGTTGTCAAATGGTTTAATCGCGGCAAGGGCTACGGTTTTGTGTCACGCGGACCGAACACGCCGGATATCTTCATTCACATGGAAACCCTGCGCCGCTACGGCATTCGCGAGCTGCGGCAGGGCCAAATGGTGAAAGTCCGGACCGGGGATGGTCCCAAAGGGGAGCTTGCGGCGGAGATCGCGGTCGTCGATCCTTAGGCCCGAGTTCCTCTGGCGGCAGTTTCATGCGTCTGACAATCGCGTTCGTGTCGCTCCTCATGATGGCGGGGACAGCTTGGGCTGAGTCTGACAAACCGCAGCCTACGCTACCCATCGAGACCATCTCGATCGACACGCCCAATGGACCCGCGCAGTTCAAGGTCGAGATGGCGACGACCTGGGGGCAGCAGGAGCAAGGGCTGATGTTCCGCAAGCACATGGCGCCCAACGCCGGGATGCTGTTCGAATTCCACAAGCCAATGCAGATCTCGTTCTGGATGAAGAACACCTATTTGCCGCTCGACATGGCCTTCATTCGCGCGGACGGGACGATTTCCTCGATCGCAGAGAACGCTGTGCCGATGTCAGACAAATCTATTCCGGCGCTAGAGCCGGTGGCGGCGGTACTGGAGATCAATGCCGGGCGGGCCGCCGTGTTGGGGATCAAGGCGGGGGCCAGGGTTCATGCGCGTATCTTCCCGGAAGGCGGGCGTTGATACCTGGCTTTCCAACGTGTAAGCACCGGCGCCCGGACGACGGGGCGTGGCGCAGTCTGGTAGCGCATCTGCTTTGGGAGCAGAGGGTCGCGTGTTCGAATCACGCCGCCCCGACCATCCGGGCCCTGTAAGGAGGTTTCATGCGCGCGCGCATCTATCAACCCGCGAAGAACGCCATGCAGTCGGGCAGGGCGCGCACCAAGCAATGGCTGCTGGAATACGAACCCGAGCGAGCGCGAGAGATCGACCCCCTGATGGGCTGGACCAGCTCCGATGACATGCGCCAGCAAATCCAGCTCGAATTCGATACCAAGGACGAAGCGGTCGCCTATGCCAGCAAGCACGCCATCCCCTTTCAGGTGTTCGAGCCGCACAGACCCAAGCAGTCACCTAAATCCTATTCGGACAATTTCCGCTTCGACCGAAAAGTGCCCTGGAGCCATTGATGCTGGACCGGCGCGAATCCGCCGGATTTCTGCTATCTGATCCCGGCTTTGCGTTGACCCCGTAGCTCAACTGGATAGAGCACCTGCCTTCTAAGCAGGATGTTGCGTGTTCGAGTCACGCCGGGGTCGCCATCATCGAGGATCAGATGCGTTACCTCAAAATCGGATTGGCCATGCTCATTGGACTGCCAGCGATGGCGGTGCTTGGGCTGCTCGCATTCGACTGGGTTACGGCACCTTCGCCACCCGATCCGAAAATCTTCATCAGCGAGGCGATACGTTACAATGTCCGCATCGTGCGTGACGATTTCGGGGTGCCGCATGTGTTCGGCAAGACCGATCCAGATGTCGCATTCGGGTTTGCGTTCGCCCATTGCGAGGACGATTTCGCCACCATTCAAGAGGTGACCCTGGCCACGCGTGGGACGCTCGCCGCCGAAGAAGGCCCTAAGGCGGCGGTCACCGATTATCTCGTGCATCTGATGGGTGTGTGGGACACCGTCAACGCGAAATACGACCGCGAGTTGCCGGCCGATGTGAAGCGCGTTCTGCAGGCTTATGCAGATGGCGTGAACTATTACGCGGCGCTGCACCCGGGCAAGGTTGCGCGCAGCCTACTACCAGTGACGGGGCGTGACATCGCAGCGGGGTTTGTGTTCAAGACGCCGTTTTTCTACGGGCTCGACAAGGAGCTCAAAAATCTGACCGCGCCCGCGGCTGCGAAGATGCCGGTGGGCTCCAATGGTGTGGCGGTTTCGCCGCTGCGGTCAGCGGACGGGGCGACGCGACTGCTGATCAATTCGCATCAACCTTACACGGGGCCGGTAGCCTGGTACGAAGCCGTTCTGCAGAGCGACGAAGGATGGCACGTGGCGGGCGGGTTTTTTCCAGGCACGCCGTTCATGTTGCATGGGCATAACGAGCATCTGGGATGGGCGAACACGGTCAACTCCCCAGATCTGGTCGATGTTTATCGGCTGACGATCAATCCGGCGAATCCAAATCAATATTTGCTTGACGGCAAATGGCGGGATTTTTGGAGGAGCGATGCGGCTATCCGCGTGAAGCTTTTGGGACCGCTGGCGTGGACGTTTCATCGCAAAGTATTGCGTGCTGCCCAGGGTCCCGTGCTGAAGACCAACCGCGGTGTGTTCGCAATCCGCTATGCCGGCATGGGGGAAGTGCGGCAGGTATTGCAGTATTACAGGCTGAATAAGGCGCGCAATCTCGATGAATGGCGCGCGGCAATGCGACTACAGGCGTTGCCGAGCATCAACTACATCTATGCCGACGAACGGGGAAATATCGGCTACGTCTACAACGGGCAGTTTCCGGTGCGCAAAGCGGGCATAAACTGGAAAGCTATTTTGCCAGGCGACCGGTCCGATCTGATCTGGCACCACTATGTGCCATTCGATCGCTTGCCGCAGATTTGGAATCCGAAATCAGGCTTTGTGTTCAATTCCAATAACACACCGTTTCGCGCCTCCGGGCCGCAAGACAATCTGAAGCCGTCCGATTTTCCGGCGTGGATGGGTATTCAGACCAACATGACCAACCGGGCTTATCGCGCAGAAGAAACTTTCGGTGCGCAGTCTGCGATCACGGCGGACGCGTTCCGTAAGGACAAATTTGATTTGGCCTATAGTGCGCGCTCGGAACTGGCCGGCGAGATCAGGGACGTCGTCGCGATCGATCCCGGTAACGATGCCGACCTAAAAATCGCCCAAGATATTCTGCGCCGCTGGGACGGCAAGACCGATCGACACAATCGCGGTACTGCGCTTGCGGTGCTGACGGGGCTGGGCGTTCATGCTGCTGAAGACGGGTCGCCACCCAAGATGACGCCGTTGGCGGCGCTGAAGCAAGCTATCGCGCTATTGAAGACCCATTTCGGGCGGATCGATCCGCAGTGGGGGCAGCTTAACCGGATGCGGCGTGGAAGATACGATCTCGCCATAGACGGCGGCCCGGATATTTATCGTGCCGTCTACGGTGACCCGCAGAAGGATGGAACCTTCACAGCGGTCGGCGGCGACACGCTCATCATATTCGTGACGTGGGATAGCAGCGGAAAGCTTTCCTCTCAGAGTATTCATCAATTCGGTTCGGCAACGCTCGACACCCATTCGCGCCATTATGATGACCAAGTTCCGCTGTTCGTGGCGATGAAGACTAAGCCGGTGCTGTTTACGGCATCCGAATTGGCCGGGCATGTCGAAGCCGATTACAGGCCAGGTGAACGAGAGCGCACGGCGCAGAATTGATTTCGGATTCCTTTGATGGCTCGACGCCGCTTGCAGCGCATGAACGTCGACATCGCAAAGCATGTTCCCGCGGCCTGATGCTGCAAAATGGTGCTGTCAAGCGTCGTTTTCCGTTTGGAACACCCGTTCTGGAACATTGTTAATGTCTCTGTTTTAATTGAACCGGCGGGTGCACCATGTGCTAAACCACAAAGAATGAGTAGGTCGCGCTGGAAAGTTCCGCTTTGCTGTCCGCGTTGTTATGAGACGGGCGAGGCGATTTTGTCCCATCAGCATGAGGGACCGGACGACATTCGTGTCGAATTTCTCCCCCCAGCATTCAAAGTGATCGCAAGCGATCATACGCCTGATCGCGTGGATGTACTCTGCCAACACTGCAAGGTATCGGCGCGGCGGGATTTCCGTTCACGGCGCAAATTTGCGCAACGCACGTTCGCCGAATTGCGCAAATTGTTGCCGAAGCTTGGCAGGCAACAGAAATCTCCACTGGAGCCTGCCAGGCCCGCCACGGTGCACCGCTGAAAAACAAACAGTCGCGATTGCGCGGCCGTTTTTCGCACTGATTGAAATTTCAGTGACCGGTCGAATCCGCGCCGCGGCTAGCCTCGAATAGAAACCAGTTGCGCTTCTCCGCAGCATCGATGAAATTTTCGAGCAGGCTGGCGGTGGCCACGTCGCCATGCTTGTCGCAGAGGTCATGAACCTTGCGCATACTAGCGATGGTCGCCTTATTGTCGTTCATCAACTCGCGCAGCATGTCGAGAGGGGCCACGAACTCGTCGTCATTGTCCTTCAGTGTCTGGCGGCGGCTGATGTCGCCGATAGAGCGGATCGTGGCGCCGCCCAGCTTGCGCACGCGCTCAGCGATGGCATCGGTCGTCTCGTAAATTTCCGTCGCTTGTTCGTCGAGTAGCAGATGATAGGAGCGGAAATGCGGGCCGCTGACGTGCCAGTGGAAATTCTTGGTCTTGAGGTAGAGGGCGAAGGTATCGGCCAGCAATGTGTTGAGCGCCTTGCCGATTTCCTTGACGGCCTGGAGCGAGATGTCGGTCGGCGTGTCGAGCGCGGCTGCCATAGCGCGGTTCTCACGGGGCTTGAGCTTGGTCACTTTGGCCATGATGGGATGCCTCTTTGAGATTGTGTGAAAATCGGAAGCGCGCAGGCTAACTGCGCTGGCTTGGTTAGGGAATGTCTCGACACAAAAAAAGTTCCCTTTAGCATCCCTTAAAGGTCGGTTCACGCTTGGCGAAGAAGGCCGACACACCCTCGCGCGCATCTTGACTTGGGTTGGCGATCATCACGGAAAGTGCTGCGTCGTCCAGCGAGTTCTGCAGAGAGGAATCCAAACCTTTGCGCATCATATTCTTCGCCAGTCGGACGGCCAGCGGCGCTTTTGCTGCGATGGCCATCGCGAAGGCCAACGCACGGCTTTCCAGTTCAGCGGTGGGTACGACCTCGGTGACCAAACCGAGCTTCAGGGCTTCGTCAGCGGCATAAACTTCGCCGAGCAAGGTCATTTTCAGCGCGCGGTCCAGACCCATCACGCGGGGGAAGAACCACGCGCCGCCTTCATCGGGAAGTAAGCCGAACTTGCCGGAGGTGTCGCCCAGCCTTGCGGTGTCAGCGGCAAGGCGGACATCGCATGCCAGCGCCAGTGCAAGCCCACCGGCGACCGCCGGGCCATTGATCGCGGCGATGACCGGCTTGTCCATATGGTGCAGCGCGAGAATGACACGGTGCATCCCCTCGCGCATTTCCTGGCCATAGCCCATCTGCTTATCGCGGTAATGCGGACCATCGGGATCGCCGCCGGTGACATCGCCACCCGCGCAGAAGCCGCGGCCCGCACCAGTCAAAATCAGACAGCGCAATTCGTCGTCACGCGTGTAGCCGGTCAGGGCTGTCACAATCTCCTCGCACATCGAATTGGTGTAGGCGTTCATACGTCTGGGACGGTTCAGCGTAAGGCGCGCGATGCGCGGCTGCATTGTTTCGAATTTTATGTGACGGAATTCCGCCATGGCATTTCCCCTTGGTGGTTTTGATAGCAGGCCGGATATGGGATCATGGCGGTACGGGGTTTTACAACGGGCACTACAAATGTGGCCCCTTTCGGGGTGAACGCCCCCCTTCGCTGGCGCAAGATTGACGCGGGCGTCACCGATGCGTAAAGGCCAAACGATGGCGAGGCAGCGATGAAGGTCGTCGGCGGCAGGTGGTCGAACTGGTCGGGCGGGGTAACCTGTAAACCGAAAGAATTTGCCGCGCCGAAAGACGATGTCGAGCTTGCGGCCGCCATCCGCAAATCACCCCCACCGGTGCGCGTGCCCGGCACCGGACATTCCTTCACGCCCCTCAATGCAACCGACGGCACCATCATTGATCTCAAGGCGTTCGAAGGCTTGCGCGGCTTTGATCACGGGCGTGCTGTCGCCACGTTTGGTGGCGCCACACCGGTGTGGGAGGTGGGGCCACTGCTGTATCCGGCGGGTTACGCGCTCAAGAACATGGGTGATATCGACCGGCAGACTCTAGGCGGCGTTGTGGGCACGGGTACACATGGCACGGGCGCGACGCTGGGCTCTTTTTCGGCAGAGGTTGCGGGGTTTCGCCTGGTGCTGGCCGACGGAAGTCTGATCGACTGTTCGCCTTCCGAGAATGCCGACATTTTCGAAGGTGGCAGGCTTTCGATGGGGATGTTCGGTGTGATGACCGAAATCTCAATGTATGTGCGTCCGGTCTATAAGCTGATGGAGAAGGAGTTTCTTTTGCCCATCGGCGAATTGTTCGAAAGGCTCGACGAGCTGATCGTCTCCAATCGGCATTTCGAATTCTTCTGGTTTCCCTACGCCGACATCGCAATTTGCAAGACATTGAACGAGACTGAGGAGGCAGCGCCCGAGCCGCGCGACGCCGAGGCGATGTTCAAGCGTGGCGAGAACCGTAGCTCGCAGGCCCAGATTTTTTCGCTCATCAACGAAGTGTTGCCCTATACGCCGTTTCTCCTGCGGCCCACCCACCGCTTCTTCTCGCGCATGATGCCTGCGGCACCCAAGGTGCGCTGGAGCCACGAAATCTTCCCCAATTCCCGGCCCGTACGATTCAACGAGATGGAATATGCGGTGCCGGTCGAGAAGGGGCCGGAATGCTTGCGAGAGATTGTTTCGACGATCCGTAAAAAGCGAATCAACACAGGGTTTCCGATCGAGTACCGAACGGTTGCACCCGACGATGCGTGGATGAGCCCATTCTACAAGCGGCCAAGCGCGACGATTGCCATGCATCAATATTATCGCGTCGATACGACGAAGCTGTTCGAATCGTGCGAGAGCATTCTGCGCTACTACAATGGCCGCCCGCACTGGGGCAAGCGCCATACGCGCAATGCCACCGAGCTGGCCCAACTATATCCTGAATATGAGCGATTCCGTGTTTTGCGACGCAAGCTCGACCCACACGGGAAATTCCTCAATCCGTATCTGGCAAGCCTGTTCAGTTAAATTTTCAATCGTCCCTTGCGGGGAGGTAGCAAAAAGCTATTTCAGTTTGCGATAAAAACACGCCGGAGTGCCGGTGTGACAGGCAGGGCCTATCTGGTCGACTTTTAGCAGCAACGTATCGCCATCGCAGTCGATCCAAGCTTCGATCAGGCGCTGGGTGTGGCCGGAGGTTTCACCCTTGCGCCACAATTTCTTGCGCGAACGCGACCAATAGGTGACATCGCCGCTCGACAGCGTGTGTTCCAGGGCCTCGGCGTTCATCCAGGCGACCATCAGCACGGCACCTGTGGCCGCACTCTGCGCGACCACGGCCACGAGACCTTCGCTATTGAAGGCCACTTCAGAAATGAAATCTTCGCGCGAAAGCGTGTTGGTCATCATGCCTCTATATAGCGCGTCAGGCCCGCGTCCAAATCGGCGATCAGATCGCCTATATCTTCCAATCCGGCGTGAATGCGGATGACGGGCCACTCAGTCTCGAATTTGCGCACGGTGCGATGGATGTGGGCAGGCACGATAAGGCTTTCAAAGCCGCCCCAGGAATAGCCGATGCCGAAAAGCTTAAGGCCGTCGAACAAAGCGGCGAGTGCGAGATTCGCGGCGGGCTTCAGCACCGCGCCGAACAGGCCGCTGGCGCCGGTGAAATCGCGCCTCCAAATCGCATGGCCAGGATCGCTTTCGAGCGCCGGGTAGAGGACACGCGAATACGGCGGGATGGGATTGCATCCATTGCGCGATTTGCAGCGCGGCTTTTTCGTGCTGCGCCAATCGCACCGGCATGGTGCGCAAGCCGCGCAGGGCAAGGAAGGCAGTCGTCACCGCTGATGTAAAGACCGGTATCGCCATGGGTTTCGAGAAGCCGCGCGCGATGGCTTTCATCGGCGGTGACATAGCCGATCATCACATCGGCATGGCCGCCGATATATTTGGTGGCAGCCTGGATCGATAGGTTCACACCATGTTCGAACGGTTTGAAGAACAGCGGCGTAGCCCAAGTGTTGTCGAGCAGCACCGATGCACTGTGCGCGTGCGCTACTTTTGCGATGGCCGCGATGTCCTGGATTTCGAAGGTGAGCGAGCCGGGACTTTCGCAGAACACTGCTTTGGTGTTGGGGCGCATGAGCGCGGCAATGCCGCTGCCGATCAGCGGATCATAATAGGTGGTCTCGATGCCGAAGCGTTTGAGCGTGCGGTCGCAGAGCTTGCGTGTGGGTCCGTAGCAAGTATCGACCATCAGCAAGTGATCGCCCGCGCTGCACACCGATAGGATCGCAAGTGCGATGGCGTTGAGGCCGGAGGGGCAGAGTAGCGTGTGTGCGCCGCCTTCGAGTTCGGTCAGCGCTTCTTCGAGGCTGCGGTGCATGGGCGTGCCACGGCGGCCATAAGTGTAGGGCACTTTGGCGTAATCAAGCGAAGCAAGATTGGGATAAAGGATGGTCGAGGCGCGATAGACCGGCGTGTTGACCACGCCGAAATGCTCGGCGCTCATGCGCCCGGCATGGGTGGCGGTGGTTGCGTCTTTGTATTTGCGGTCGTTCACCAACGAACACTCCAAAAGCTTTTTTGCTTAAGCAAAGCGCTTTGCTGGTCTTGCGCGCTCAACAAGGATTTGAGTCATTTGAAAAGCAGCTGTTTCATTCCGCTGGTCGGGGCTCTGTGTGGAGGTCGGCCTGAGGCTCGGCAAGCTCCTGCACTTTCACGGGCTGCACCTCCAGAATGTGACGCAGAGGGCGGTCAAACAGCCATGTCACCAACCCAGCGGCAGCGCCGATCGCTGCACAAAGCAGGAAGAAATGGACCTTGTCCATCTGGCTGAAGAAACTACCGATATAGCCTTGGAGTTGGTTACCGGTAAAACTGGTGATGAACCATAAACCCATCATTGCCGACAGTATTTGAGGTGGGGCGACACGGGCCACCAGCGCAAGTCCGATCGGGGAAAGATAAAGCTCGCCCACGGTAATGATGGCAAAGAACGCCAAAAGCCACAACCAGCTGGCCTGACCGCTCGGTCCAGTCAAATAGGCTGCGATAGCCATGACCACATAGGAAATGGCTAGAAACAGATCGCCGAGCGCCATCTTGTTCACGGTGGATGGTTCTTTCCCGCGCCTGGCCTGCCAGCCCCAGAACATCACCACGAGCGGTGTGAAGGCAAAAATCATGAAAGGATTGAATGCCTGGAACCAGGTCGCATCAATCTGCCAGTCGATAATGCCCGGAATGAGGCGGCGATCGGTGAAACTCTGTGCCCACAGATTGATCGTGTTGCCCTGTTGCTCATAAGTTGCCCAGAAGAAAGTGGTGGGAATGCAAAGGAGTATCAGCGCGGTGACGGCCTTCCAATCGTTTGCGGTGAGCGGCTTTTTTTCTTCCCTGTGAGATTTGACGCGAGCCATGCGGTCGGCCGGCAGTGTCCTGAGCGCAAAGATGTAGATGAGCTGGCCTATAGCCATGCCGACGCCAGCCGCGAAGAAACCCCAGTGATAGCCAAAGCGCGGATCTTCTCCAAGGCTGCCGCAGACCAAAGGTGAAAAGAACGCACCGACGTTGATCCCAACGTAAAATATCGAAAAGGCACGGTCGATCCGGCTGTCTCCTGACTGGTAGAGATTACCGACCTGCGTCGAGATATTCGGCTTGAAAAAGCCGTTGCCTACGATCAGCAGGAAAAGGCCCACGAAGAGAAATTGCGGCAGCATGAGGGTGAATTCGCCGATCGTCATGATCAAGCCGCCCACGATCACGCTGTAACGCTGACCAAGCCAGCGGTCGGCAATGATGCCGCCAAAGAACGGGGTGAGATATACGAAGGCTGTGTAGTTCCCATAGATCAGGGACGACAGCGGCTGCACACCCAGAGACCGACCACCATTGAAGATAATTTCCAAAAACCGCTTGATCGATTCGTAGCCGATCACATGGTCCACTGTGGGATGCAGAAGCAGATAGTTTGTAAGATAGAACACGAGAATGGCGCGCATCCCGTAATAGGAAAAGCGCTCCCACATCTCCGTGGTGAAAAGAAAGGTCAGTCCGCGCGGGTGACCAAATAGTTCTGGTTCGGGGCGATCGGCCGTATCGCTTTGACCTGTCAGCATCCCCGCACTCCCGGTGATCTATAGCAGGTGGAGTGTGCCTTTTTGGCCGTGGCTTGAAAATGGGCTTCGCGGCTTTGTGTTTGGGAAAAATCGAGCCTGGAAGCGGGGGCTACGGCAACTCGATATATCGGTCTTCGCGCGCATATGGCACGAAACCGACGCGTTGGTAGAGCGGCAGCGCGCGGGGGTGATCGAGGGTGCAAGTGTTGACCCGCAGGTTCTTGATCGGGTGGTCCCAGCAGATCGCGCAGGCCTGATACAGAAAATAAATGCCGAGGCCGCGTCCCAGAGCCTCGGGCATAAGACCGAAATAGGCGAGGTGGGCGGTATCAGGGTCACTGAAATCGAGTTCGGCCATGCCGGCGGGACTGCCCTCGACGTAAAGGACGTAGAGTTCGAGGGTAGGGCTCCGCACAAGGTTGGCAAGTGCTTCGTCGTTGAGTTTCTTGCGGTCCACCCAGTAATAATCGCGGCCCACCGTTTCGTAGAGGTAACGGTAGAAATGCACGGTCGGGTTTTCGGCGCGCAGGATCGCGATCTTGCCACGAGGTTGCGGCGGGGCGGGGGCGCAGAGGCGGGCCTTCATTTCCAGAAACGTGACCGTCATCGGAATACGGCGCGGCACCTTTGGCGCAGTGCTCATGCGGTGGTGGCCGGAACGTCTTTGTTCGCGCCCCATTCGGCCCAAGAACCGTCGTAGAGGGCCACTTCTCGCGCGCCTGCGACCGTGAGTGCGAGCATCTCGATGGCCGCGGTAATGCCAGAGCCGCAGGTCGTCACGATGGGTTCGCCAACGTCGATGCCTCGCGCGGCGAACAATTTTTGCAGATCGCTTGCGGATTTGAGCGTGCCGTTTTCCGCGACAAGCTCCGTGTATGGAATATTGGTGCTACCGGGAATATGGCCGGGGCGGACGGCAGGGCGTGGTTCGGCTTCCTTGCCCTGGAAACGCGGCGCACTGCGTGCATCCACAACTTGCATGGCGGCCGTGCCGAGATTGATTTTCATCTGATCGAAATGGCGCAGCAGCGCGTTGTTCGGCCGCGGCGTGAAATGGCGCGGGAAGGGTTGCGTCTGCATGTCTTCGACGGGATGGCCATCGTGACGCCATTTCGGCAGGCCGCCATCGAGAACGACGACGTCTTCATGGCCCATAGCCCGTAGCATCCACCACGCGCGTGCTGCCGAGTAAATACCTGCACCGTCATAGACGACAATCAGGTTGCCGTCGCCGAGGCCGAGCTTGCGCATGCGGCTGGCGAATTTCGGCGCGGGCGCCAGCATGTGCGGCAGCGGGTTCTTGTCGTCGGAAAGATCGTCGATGTCGAAAAAGACCGCGCGGGGAATATGCGCGGCCCGGTATTCGGCCTGCGCGTCGCGGCCGGCGTCGGGCAGATACCAGGAGGCGTCTGCCACGCGAATATCGGGAGCCTCGAGCTGTTCGGCAAGCCATTCGGTCGAGACAAGAGGAGAGACAAGGGTCATGTCACATACGGAACCTTGGACGGCGTGGAGGGTTGCGCCAGCCAGCGGGGCAGCGGCAGATTCTTCGAGCGCAAAAAAACCGGGTTGAACAGTTTGCTCTGATAACGCATGCCATAGTCGCAGAGGATGGTGACGATGGTGTGCCCCGGGCCCATATCCTTCGCCATACGGATCGCGCCAGCTACGTTGATGCCGGTCGAACCACCCATGCAAAGACCTTCATGTTCCAATAGATTGAAGATGATAGGCAGGGCTTCTTCATCTGAAATCTGAAATGCATCGTCCATTGGCGCTCCCTCCAGATTGGCAGTTACCCGGTTCTGACCGATGCCTTCGGTGATGGAGGAACCCTCGGCGATCAGTTGGCCAGTCTTGATCCAGGAATAGATCGCAGCCCCCATCGGGTCAGCAGCGGCGATACGGATATTGGGATTGCGCGCCTTGAGCGCGATGGCCGTCCCCCCCAACGTGCCGCCCGTACCGACGGAGCAGGTGAAACCGTCGACTTCGCCTTGTGTTTGGGCCCAGATCTCAGGGCCAGTACCCTCGATATGGGCCCGGCGGTTGGCGAGGTTGTCGAACTGATTGGCCCAGATCGCACCGCTGGGGTTTTCCTTGGCGATTTGTTCGGCCAAGCGCCCCGAGAGCTTTACGTAATTGTTGGGATCCTTGTAGGGCACGGCAGGGACTTCAATCAGTTCGGCACCAAGAAGGCGCAGCGCGTCTTTCTTTTCTTCACTCTGCGTTTCGGGGATGACGATCACGGTTTTGAATCCGAGGGCGTTTGCCACTACTGCAAGGCCGATACCAGTGTTGCCTGCCGTGCCTTCAACGATTGTGCCGCCTGCTTTGAGCGTGCCGCGCGCGAGCGCATCTTGGATGATGAAGAGGGCGGCGCGGTCCTTCACCGACTGGCCGGGATTGATGAATTCGGCTTTGCCGAGAATCTCACAGCCCGTTGCCTCGGACGCGTAGCGGAGCCGGATTAGCGGCGTGTTGCCGATGGCGGCGATGACGTCTTTTCGGATGTCCATGGGGCGAACCTAATGGCGCGGCGGGGGGCCTTCAAGGCGCATCGAAGCTCAAAGTGGGCGCAGGATCGCGTACATGTTGTCGTTGAAGGGGATGCGGCCGTAGAGCCGAAATTTTACGGAAAATCCTACGGATTTGGCGAGGCGTCCGAGCGTCGACGGGGTAAAATACTGGACGTGATCGGGATGGCGAAAGCCCGGCCATTTGGCACCAAGGATAACGCGATTCCAGCAGGCATAGTTTGGTACCTTCACCAGTGCTACGCCGTCCTTCTTCAGCACGCGGCGCGCGGCTTCCAATGCCTCGCGCGGGCGGGCTTCGTGTTCGAGATAGGACCACAGCGTGATGCCGTTGAAGAAATTATCCGGCAGTTGCGCCAGGCCCGAGACACCGTCCGCGTTCACGATGTTGCCGCCGCGCGGTTCAAAGATTGTGCGTGCTTTTGCAGCTGCCGAAGATTCGATTTCGATTCCGTAAGGCACATAGCCGAATGCGAGATCGGCGAACGCTTTGCCCGAACTGCATCCGATATCGAGCACAGGGCCGGGCTTGGCGAACCCCCTCATGCCGCCTGCTGGTGTGGCTTCGCCGAGAATGCCCAGGCGCCAGCGCGTCATCATGTCGAGGCGGGCGAGAATGGGTTGCGTTTTCAGACGGCGTTCCTCTTCGGTCTTGTGCTGTTTGGTCCAGCCGATCTCGTCGTAGAGGGCGCTATAGTTGGGAACCCATTCCAGGAAGATCAAATCACAATTCGTGCACCGCCTCATCGGCCAATCGGGATGCGAATAGACAGTCAGCGGCGCGCCTGCCGACGCTGTGCCGCAGGACGGGCAATCGCGGCGGATGCGGGTCTGGACGTCTAGGGTGTTCATGATGGTCCGTCTTGAACGCGCTTGCGGCAAAACGCAATCTTTGCTTTGGATCATCGGAATGTAGACAGGGGATATTTTGAGGGAGGCGCGGCTGGGTAAAGTGAGATAATTTGACGGTCAACGTCACACAACGATCATCGGAGAACGGCTAAGGACATAGTCCAGGCTCGGTCCTCTTGCGCCAGGGAGAGCAGTGTAGTCTGGCCGACTGGTCAATTCCGATTGGCGCGTGGGAAAGCACCAAAGCTCTTATCGCGAGACCTGCGCCCGGTCGCTGACTTCTGGCGTGTGACGGGTGTGACGATCCATTCTTTCGTTCGATTGGCGACTGCGTGTACCTCCTCGATCCGCAGAAATCGAAGATCACGCATCCAGGCGCATTGCTGAACACACACCGCAATGAACATGATTCCGCACGCGTGCCTTTGAAAATCATTCTGCATTTCGATCCGAAACCGGATGATTGCGCCGATGGCAAAGACAGAACGCTCGCTTTCGCGGCAAGATCGGAACGAACTGCTCAGCGCCGATGGAAAGCTCTTTGGGCCGAGGGGCAGGCTGAGCAAAGCTTTTTTCCTGAAATACCCGCAAAATTTCGCAAAGACCACATGAGGGTGCGAGGTTTGTGAGGAGCATAGATTTTCTCAGTCCTCAGTCCATAAATTTTCCGTCGACAACGCCGATTTGACTTTGCATTCTCTGACCAACGGATGGGGAGGCGGTGCGTAAAGCGCTTCACGATGTGAATTGTGCTGCGTCTAACCGCAAATTGATATTTGGAAAGAATACGCCTGGGTGGGGTTTGTTCGTGACTCCGGTAGCACGTGGCGCTTGTAGGCTCGTTGGAAGGGAATGTGAGGTATTGCGTCCTCGTGCGAAGAATGGAAATGATTAACCGAGGTCTACCGATAAACGGGGCGAACACGACGATTTCAAGTTTGTCGCCAAGCCCCTAGTGTTAACAAGGCAAAGATCGCCTTGAAGCCAGGTCAAAGAAGATTGCCAATGCGAACTACGGGCGTCGAAATGAATGACGATATCAGGGGAAAGCAATGAAACTGGAAGGTAGATGCTATTGCGGCAAGGTGCGCTACACGGCCGAAGGCGAGCCGATAATGAAGGCGCAGTGCCATTGTCGCGAATGTCAATACATCACTGGCGGCGCTCCAAACATGTTTCTTCTCATGCCATCCGATGGCTTCAGTTACACCGAGGGTGCACCCAAGAAATTTGCGCGTAGCGATCTTGAGCGCCCCGTGACGCGGGAATTTTGCGCCGAATGCGGTACGCATTTAACCACGCGGCGGCCCGGTTTGTCCGCCGTAATTTTGAAAGTCGGCACGCTCGATGATCCAAGCCTTTTTGGTGGCCCGCAGATGGCGATCTACACCGTCGATAAGCAGACGTTCCATCAAATCCCCGACGGCTTGCAAACCCATGAGCGACTGCCGAAGCGATAGCGCGTGTTCCGCTTAGGGGGCAGCTGCGCTAGGTAATGGGTTTGCCGAAGATAACATCGCCTAAAGCGGGCCGAAACATTTCGCAGATGGCGAATAGGACTCAAGGACTAATACGCAAGGGCGTTGATAGCCCCTGGCTGGATTGTCTTGCATGTGGATGTGCAGGCGATGCCCTGCCGGTAGGCGATGGGACCAGCAAGCTACATATCCACTGTGACACCGGCTAGCGCGTTTACTTTCAGATGCAAAGCGAGACCGGTACTTCCTGCCGCCACCCTCCCATTTCGGCGTGCGTGCCGCTTGATGGACTCCGCACCGACCCGCTGGATCGGCGACCCAACACCAAGTCGGGAATAAAACACGTTGGCTGCGGGTCTATAACATCGCATGGACGACCGGCGCCGTAAATTCGAGGCGCAAGCCTTGCCGCACCTCAATGCGGCCTACAATCTTGCCCGATGGCTCGCGCGCTCACCGGACGACGCGGAGGATATCGTGCAGGATGCGATGCTGCGCGCCTTTCGTGCTTTCGACGGTTTTCGCGGGGAGGACGCCAAGGCCTGGCTTCTGACCATCGTGCGCAATTGCTGGCGCAACGCCGGTGCGGACATCAAACGGCGCGGCCACATACCGTTGCCGGAGGAGGACGTTTTGGTGTCGGAGGACGCCGACCCGGAGGCAACGGTGATGCTGTCTAGCCGAAATCGCAGCCTAAATGCGGTGATCGCACTGTTGCCGAATGATTTTCGTGAAGTGCTAATCCTGCGCGAGATGGAAGATATGAGTTATCGCGAAATAGCCGATGTCACGGGCGTCCCTGTGGGCACGGTGATGTCACGGCTCGCGCGGGCGCGGGCGATTCTCAAAGACAAATGGCTGGCAAAGGAGCGCGGATGATCTGCACGGGAACGTTGCGCACACAGGCCTATCTGGACTGCGAACTCGACAGCACGGCCGCGGAGGAAGCGGAGCGCCACATTGAAGGTTGTGCGGATTGCCAGGCGTTGAGCACGGATGTGGCGGCTTTGAGCTATGCCATCCGTCAGCAGGCAACAAAGCAATGCGCGCCGGACGCGTTGCGCTTGCGGATTACAGGCGCGCTTGATGGAGAAACCACGCCGCGCGTCGCGCCACTGCGCGCAACCCGGCGCAGTTTCTGGTTCGGGGCGGCAAGCGGCGCAGGTATATCAGCGCTTGCGGCGGGCCTTGCGATTCTGACGATCTTGCCGCCATCGGCTGGCACGCTCGCCCAAGCGGTGACGGACGCGCACACCCGCGCCCTGATGAGCGGCACGACAATTGAAGTCGTCTCCAGCAATCATCACACCGTAAAACCGTGGTTTGCGGGGCGTGTGGCCGTATCGCCGCCCGTGGCCGATTTTCCGGAAGAAGGCTTCACGCTTGCCGGCGCACGCGTAGACAACATCGCGGATTCGCGCGCCGCCGTGGTGGCCTATCGGCACGGCAAGCACGAGATCGACCTGTTCGTGTGGGCCGACAAGGGCTTGCGGCTTCCCGGCGAAGGCACACGGCACGGCTATCATTCGATCTTTTGGAAAAGCGGCGATCTCGATTTCGCGGCGGTCAGCGACACGGAAAGTCCGGAATTGCAAAAATTTGTGCGTCTGGTGCGCAACGAGCCGGAATAAATCGTTGCACCCCGCGGTCTGAGCTTCGCAAAGACAGAGGCTCCGGCAATGATCGATCAAACCTCCCGGCGCGGTGCGCTGAAATGCCTGGGCGCGGGCGCAGGCACGCTCTTCACACTCAGCAGCGGCGTGTTCGACGTCATCGACCTAGCCGAAGCGGCCACACGAAAAGACATCGGCACGCCACTCTTTGTGCAGATCAGCGATACCCATATCGGCTTCAACAAGGGTGCCAACCCGGACGTCATCGGCACGCTGAACCGGGGCATTGATATCCTGAACGCGTTGCCGAAACAGCCGGGCTTCGCGATTCATACAGGCGACATCACCCATCTCTCAAAAGCGGAGGAATTCGACACCGCAAACCAGCTTCTGTCGCGGCTGCGAGTAAGCGAAATACACGCGGTCCCCGGCGAGCACGATGTGACCGATGGACCGGGAACGGAGTTCTTCAACCGCTTCGGCAAGGCATCGAACAACAAGGGATATTACAGTTTCGATGCGCAGGGCGCTCATTTCATAGCGCTCGTCAATGTGATGAATTTCAAGGCTGGCGGCATCGGTGCATTGGGTGACGATCAACTTGCCTGGCTCAAAGACGATCTCGCGCGTCGCTCCGCAAGCCAGCCCGTCGTCGTCTTCGCGCATATGCCGCTCTGGTCCATTTACAATCCCTGGGGTTGGGGCACGGCGGAAGCCGATCAGATCGCGGCGCTGCTGAAGCGCTTCGGGTCGGTCACGATTCTCAACGGCCACATCCACCAGATCGCGCAGAAGGTTGAAGGCAATATTACCTTCCATACTGCGCGCTCCACCGCCTATCCGCAGCCCTTGGCAGGCGTAGGGCCGGGCCCCGGTCCGCTGAAGGTACCGTCCGATCAGCTTCCCAGAATGTTGGGGGTCACGAGCGTTGCAGTCGCACGGCACAGAAAACTTGCACTCACGGATTCCACGCTCGCCTAACAATCACATCTTTCGAAAGGAACCTGTCTATGATTTCCAGAATGCTCATGCTTGCGTTGCCGGTGATTGGTCTGTTTTTCGCGAACGCGCCCGTGTTCGCCGATAGCGGCAATTCAGTGGTGATAAAGAATTTTGACTATTCGCCTATGAATCTCATCGTTGCCGCGGGAACCACCGTAACCTGGAAAAATCTCGACGGTGAAGTGCATACAGTGGTGAGCGTGGATGGAACATTCCGCTCGGAAGCATTGGACCAGAACGACACCTTTTCCTTCACGTTCAACAAACCAGGGATTTACAAATATGCCTGCTCGATTCATCCCATGATGATGGCAACGATCACAGTCAAATGAACCTTTCCTTCGGATTCTTCGGCGACTCGGGCTGCACCGCCATACCCCAACCGTCCTCGTGGGGTTTCAGCATCGCCTTCAACTCGTTAACGCCGGCAGGATCTTCGCCGATCAGTTCGCACGCTTCCGAAAATCGACTTTGATCTTCATGGCTTCACCGGCCCGATCAACTCTGGTTCCTGATTTTTAACATTCCGCGCGGCGTCGGAGGCACGATATTCCGGCCAACGATATTTGTTTGCCGCCGTCTCTCCATTTGGCTTTCTTGCCAAAGGGACCTCATAGTCCGTGCGCACCCGGTGTAACCAATTCCAGATCTCCCAGTCGATGCGCGCCTTCGCGCCCGCCAGGGTGGGGTAGGCACCCATAAATTCGCCGTTCAGGGCGCACGGATTAACGGGGATATATTCGATGCGTATCTGCCCTTTGGACTTGCTGCGATATTCGGATTTGCCTTGATTGGGCCACGCGCCGGCATTCTCAAACTAGGCAGAAATTCGGCAGTGACCGTTGTTCAAAGGGTGGTCTCGATAAAAAAGTGAAAATACGGTACTAAGTTTTCCAATTTTCGGGGTTCAATTAAGGGATGGTATACCGCCCACGTTTCAAATCCTCTAAGTGCCAGGCTCGCACAGGAATTAATTGTGCCGATATCTACTGCCCATAAACCAGAGAGATCATCACATCATACGATAGCAGTGTTGGCAGCGACTGCCGGTGTTGCGATATCGAATATTTATTACAATCAGCCTCTTCTGACGTGTATTCGACGCTCGTTCCCGGATGATGCCTCTTGGGTTGGCGCGGTACCAGCAGCAACGCAAATTGGCTTCGCAGTGGGGATGTTGCTGGTTTCCCCGCTTGGTGATCGTATTGACCGTCGTCGTTTGATCTTATGGCAAGCGGCCGGGCTCTACTGTGCATTGGTGGCCGCCGCACTTGCGCCATCGCTCGCCGTCCTTATCGGAGCGAGCATTATGATCGGCATATTCGCGACGATAGCCCAACAGGCTGCCCCGTTCGCTGCTGAGTTAGCGCCACCGGCACAGCGCGGACATGCTATCGGCATCGTCATGAGCGGGTTGTTGATTGGCATACTGCTTGCTCGGACGGCAGCGGGCTTCGTCGGTGAGTACCTTGGCTGGAGAATGGTTTTTGGAGCCGCCATTGCAATCATGCTGATACTTGCATTGATTGTTTATCGAACTCTACCCAGCAGTCAGCCGACGTCGACACTTCCTTATAGAAAGCTGCTTGCCTCGCTTTGGCAATTGACAACAGAGTTGCGCGACTTAAGAACAGCAGCCCTAACCGGCGCGTCGCTATTTGCCGCATTTAGCGTTTTTTGGTCGGTGTTGGCACTCCTTCTCGCGGAAGCGCCGTTTCATCTCGGCCCACGCGAGGCGGGCCTGTTCGGCATCGTAGGCGTGGCGGGCGCGTTGGCTGCTCCATGGGCGGGAAAACTCGCAGATCGACGTGGGCCGAGCACGGCCATCTGGCTCGCCATCGTGCTCGTTGCGGCATCGTTCATGATCCTGATGGCTTCTGCATCGAGCATCATCGGATTGGTGATTGGCGTGATCGTTCTTGATATTGGTCTTCAGGTGATGCAAACGCCTAATCAATCGCGCGTGTTTGGGCTGCGTCCGCAAGCACGCAGTCGGCTCAATACCATCTACATGGTGTGTTATTTCGCTGGTGGCGCGGTTGGCTCGGCGGTTGGCTCTCTTGCATGGCAGCTGTTTCACTGGACCGGCGTTTGCATGGCCGGGCTGGCCTTCTCGTTGCTGGCGGCACTCAGTCATAATCGTCGATGAAGGCGGCATCCGGGTAATTCAGACTATGCTGCCAAATTGAAGGTCCGATTTCTCCACAGCGGACGTTGAGATGGTCGACATGCGGCCCTCCCTCTCAAGGGTCCGCTAGTCGCGGTCCGCCGATGTGGCGCGATCGAATGCCTGGACAAGTCGGCGAGGAGATCGTCGGCCCCGTCCAATCTGACCGAGATCCTGATCAGGCCCTCGTTAATGCCGAATTCCAGGTCCGCGCATTTTCGAATGGCTGTGCTTGACGGCATTGCCGACCGCACGCCGAATTTGCGCGCCTCATAACTTGCGGCAGCGACGATGTCACGTTTGGCCGCATAATCCCACAGCAATAGTGCGGCCACGCAGCGCAGGATCATCGTGCTGCTCGACAGACGCATAGAGCGCGTCCATGTCCATGTGAACGACATTGCCCAACGCGTCGATGTGGGAGAATACGAAGTTCGTATAGCCGGCTCGCTGCCGCGGCCCATGCTCCGGCCGAGCAACAGAAACAGCCGGCGTTGCCTTGGCACGGTGTGCGGGAAACCGCATTTCCAGACGGCAATGAGTTGACCGATCTTTATCGGCGAACCTACGAGAGACCGCTGATCGGACCGCTGCGATATTCGCGGGCGCTATACGCATGACCGACGGCATTGATGTGTGGCACCCCGAGTGCCCCTGTCGTTGATCACGACCTGATTTCATCCTGTGGCGTCGTACTAACTCTGTAGCTGGTCGGTTCAAAAAGCGAAAAAGAATTGTGGGGAATTGATTCCGAAAAGTTGGAGGAAGCGGTAAATTGCAACGAAGTAGGGCCAAAGGCCTAAAAGGTTGCAATTTATAGTGAGGAAAACCTCCGCGGCCACCCCGCTAGGGGCGCCGCCCCTGATCCGACATCAGATATTAGCAAGCAGACAACGAGCGAGTGCACCAGTTTAGCCTCTTTCGCGAATTCGTCGAGCCTTGTCGTTTTTGCCATTCTGTCAAAACGAAGTGAAGTGCTCTTGGGGGCAGCTTTGTACTTTTGTTGCGCGCACAATTTTTTTCAAAAGCACTAGCCCGCTTCGGGGTCTCAGGACTCTTCATGGGTAGGACGAAGCTCTAACCCCCTCGAAAGGCAGGATGCTGGCGAGGGATGACCGAGATAACGGAAACCGGCCTGGACGATGTCGACCCACGCATTCAGGGGGCGGTGATTACTGCGCCCGAAGTCGATGCCTGGTTCGAGCGCGAGGTCTTGCCGCTGGAGGCGGCCTTGATGCAGTTCTTGCAGCACAATTGGCGCAACAAGAGCGATATTGCCGACCTTCGGCAGGATATTTACGTGCGCGTTTATGAATCCGCGCTCAAGGGGATACCTGACTCTCCCAAAGCCTTCGTTTTCGCCATCGCCCGCAACCTTTTGATCAGGCGCCTGCGCCGGGAGCAGATAGTCCCGTTCGAAGCCGTAGCGGATTTTGACGCCCTGGGTGCCGCTATCGATGAACCAGGGCCGGACAGCACAATTATCGCGCGCGATGAGCTGCGACGGCTGCAGGCTGCGCTGGATAAGTTGCCGCCCCGGTGCCGTGAAGCATTCGTTATGCGTCAGGTCGACGGCCTGTCACGGCGTGAGATCGCTGCCCACATGGGCGTGGCGGAAATGACCGTCAAAAATCACTTGAAGGAAGCCGCTCGTGTCCTCGCAAATACCCTCTATGGCGAACCAGCCGATGTGCGGAGGCCATCATGAGCGCCCTCGGCGAAGACGATGAGCCCCGTGCAAGCGACACCATGTCGATCGAGGATCATGCCGCCGGATGGGTGGTGGATCGCTGCAATCCCGAAGACTGGACGCCGGAACATCAAGCCAAGCTCGACGCTTGGCTTGGGCAATCCCTGGCCCATCGCGTTGCCTATGTTCGCATCGAGGCGACTTGGCGGCGCAGCGATAGGCTAGCTGCGTTACGTGGGCCGATGCGGGAAGCGACAGATTGTAGCGGCCCCCAAAAAGCGCTTTGGATACGGATAGCCGCCGTATTTGGCCTTGTCGTGGTCACCGGTGTTTTCGCGGCAAACTACCTTGCTCGCCCGCAAGGACACCTGATTGAAACGCCAAAGGGCGGACAGGAGCGGTTGACGCTGGCCGATGGGTCACAGGTCGAACTCAACACAGATACTGCTGTTCTTGTAAATCTCAACGCTCATACGCGCGCCATCGAGCTTGTACGCGGCGAGGCGTATTTCCAGATCAAGCACGATGCGGCGCGGCCGTTTGTGGTGACCGTCACCAATCACCGGATCGTCGATCTGGGCACAAAATTCCTCGTCCGGATGGCTCCGCGGTCGCTTCAAGTCACGTTGCTGGAAGGAAGCGCGCGTCTGGAAAGCACCGACACGCAATCGCTAGGCAAGCCGGTCATATTGTCACCCGGCGATGTCGCTGTGGCGACCGCAGACGCAATGCGCGTATCCAGGAAATCACAGCAGCAAATGTCCGAAAGCCTTGCATGGCAGCACGGTTCGATCGTGTTCCACAACGAACGGCTCGCCGATGCCGTTGCCGAGTTCAATCGCTATAGCGGCCCACAGCTTATCGTAGCTGATCCGGACGCTGCGAAGCTGACAATCAACGGAACGTTTCTCAACACCGGCGCCGAAGATTTTGCGGCAACCACTCACGAAATCTTTGGCCTGCGGGTCGAACACCGAAATGGAAGCATCGTTCTCTCGCGCTAATGCACGCTTTCAAGTCGAGCTAGATAAAGGGGGGCTTTAATGAGCAAAGCAAAAGGTATCTTTGCGGCGACACTGGTAGGATCGGCGGCTTGGCTGATGACATTCTCGGCAATTGCCGGGTCCTTCAATATCCCAGGCGGTACACTCTCTGCTGCGCTCGACGCCTATTCCGCGCAGTCGGGTGTCCAGGTCGCCGTCTCCAGCCAGGCTCTGCAGGGAGTGCGAAGCAAAGGGGTGTCTGGCGAGATGTCTCCGGAACAAGCGCTGTCCCAGCTATTGTCTGGCACGGGATTTACGACACGCCATGCGGGAAATTCTATCGCGGTCGTCCGAGCTTCGGCTGATCGTAGCGAGAACGCATCCGGCGAATTGGCAAATATTCAACTCGCTCAGGCCGCGCCCCCAAAGGCCATTGAAACCGTCACGGTCACATCCTCCAAGCTAGGCGGCGCCGATGTCCAGTCTATTCCGATTTCGATCACGGCACTTTCACAGGAGCAGTTAACGGCCACTCAAACTGCGGGTGGTCCGGACTTGGTCAAACAGGTCCCGAACATGACGTTCACGAAAACCAATTTCTCGGGTTACAGCATTCAATTACGTGGCATCGGTACACAGGCCATCTCCGTGACGACGGATCCCGCCGTCGCCGTTGCGTTTAACGACATTCCGTTCATCCGCAATCACTTTTTTGAACAAGAATTCTACGACGTTTCGCAGGTGGAGGTTTTGCGTGGCCCGCAAGGTACGCTCTATGGCCGCAACGCGACGGCGGGCGTGGTCAATCTCATTTCTGCCAAGCCGACCGATCAATTCGAAGCCATGGCATCACTTGAAATCGGCAATTACGGGGAGCGCCGTCCTGAAGGCATGATCAACATTCCAATTGTCGATGACAAGCTCGACATTCGCATCGCTGGCGAATGGACCAAGCGGCAGGGTTATTCGTTCGACGAAATCACGAACGCGCGCATTGATGGCCGCGATCTGTGGTCGGGGCGTGTTTCAATCGGCTGGAAGCCGGCCGAAAATGTTCAAACCAATTTTGTCTGGGAACATTTTTCCGAAGACGACGACCGCATGCGCACCGCCAAACAGCTTTGCAAAACCGCGCAAGTTCCGACTAATATCGAAGGCGTGAATCCTTTCGATTTTGGAGGTGCTGGGAATTATTCCTCTCCCGCCGATTATCTCAGCCAGGGTTGTCTGCCAACGTCGCTTTATTCCGCCGATGCCTTCGAAGTGCCGAATGGGTATTCGCTTACATATTATGCGCCGCTCTCGATTATCGGCACGCCTATACGAAACAATTTCGATATCTATGCAGCCACCACACAATCACAAAATTTACATGTCATCGACGCATCGATCAATCCGGTTTACAGGGCCAGGAACGATACGCTTGAACTGAATACAGATTACCAGATCAGCCCGGTCCTGACCTTCACATCGCAAACCGGTTACAATCAGGATTTCCTGTGGTCCACGGAAGACTACAATCGCTTCAACAGCGCGCCGGGAGCGTTTACTTGGCCCCCGCCCATACTTGGAGTCACCACGGCCGATCCCGCTGCCGGTACAAACGGCATCCCATCGGATTCGGGAATATTCTGCGACCCGCAGCTCGGCTGCCACGATCGACTCGTTCTTCAGGATTTATCGGATGAACACGCCTGGCAGTTGAGCCAGGAATTCCGGCTTGCCTCGAATTTCGGCGGCCCGCTGAATTTCAGCGTTGGCGGCAGCTATCTTCATTATGAAACGGAAGAAAATTATTATGTCTTCATCAACACACTGACCGCGGCGTCGGCGAGCGACACCCTCGGTGCCGGTTATTATGCTCCAGGCCCCTGGATTCCCGGCGTCTCCGACAATTCGGATTGCATTGCCGGCGGGCTCAGAACCACAAATCCGTCGAATGTCGAGCCCATCGGCGCGTGCGTCTATATCGATCCTAACCCGATCGGAAGCCTGAATAATGAAGGTCACAATTATTTTCTCAGTCAGAATCCTTATGTGTTGAACTCCTACGCCGGATTCGGCGAAGCATATTACAACATCGCGGGCGACTTGAAGCTGACCGGCGGATTGCGCTGGACGGAAGATCAAAAGCACTTCGTGGAGATTCCAAGCCAGGCTTTTTTGCCGGGTTACGGCTATCCCATTAGTGGAATTGTAAACCAGCAATGGGACCAACTCACGGGGCGGACCACTCTTAACTGGACGCCGAAACTCGATTTCACCGATCAGACGCTGGTCTATGGATCATACGCCCATGGTTACAAGGCAGGCGGCGCCAATCCACCCGGAGCAATATTTCCAGATGTAATTGGAGCAGGCCCCAGTTCCGGAAATGGTGGAGACGAAGGTGTTGTTACCGATCCGATTCATCCATTAACGTTCAAGCCGGAATTCATCGATGCGTTCGAACTCGGATCCAAGAACACGTTGCTCGATGGCGCACTGACGCTGAACGGCGATGTTTTCTATTATAATTACGAGAATTATCAAATCTCGCGCATCGTTGATCGTACGGCGATCAACGATAATTTCGATGCGCATGTAAAAGGCGCCGAAATCAAATCGACCTGGGAACCACTTCCGGGTCTGCGCCTGAATTTCGCAGGTGGATGGGAAGACACCGCGCTCGCCAAAGGATCCAAATCCATCGACCTGATGGACCGCGCGGCGGGCCAGCCCGGATGGATGGTCGTCAAACCGTCCGTTACAGTCGCGTCGAATTGTGTTCTGCCAGACTATGTCGTCGTTGCGGCCATTCTGGGAGGCGAACCGTCAACCTTCTATCCTCTATGTGGGCTAGCCTATAACAGCCATGTCGATCCGATAACCGGCCTTCCATATGCAGCAGATCCAACGATAAATCAGAATGGGGCTACGCCTATAGGTGGTTATCCCGGTTTTGATCCGCTTGCCGGCACGGCGAGCGATCCTTATACGAGCCAGAATTACAATTCATATCTCGGAAAGGATGTCGGCCCCGCACCCAACAATGGCGAAGGATTTGCCAAGGATCTGAGCGGAAAAGAATTGCCGAACGCGCCGCCATTCACTGTGTCCTTCGGCGCGCAATATACATTGCCGATCACGCAGGACTGGGCGGGAACACTACGCGGCGACTATTACTGGCAGGATTATTCCTGGGCGCGCGTGTTCAACGACAATCCTTATGATCGTCTGCGCGGCTACACCAACGTCAATCTCACGCTGATCTTCACCAACCAGAATGGCTGGCAGGTGATGCTCTATGACAAGAATGTCTTCAACACCACGGCCATCACCGGCGATTTCCTGAACAGTGACGACACAGGACTGACAACCAATGTGTTCTTGACTGATCCGAAGCTGATCGGCATCCGCGTCACAAAGAACTGGTAGGGGGAAACAATGAGCGAATTGATCGATACACAGCATAGTCGCCGGAATTGCCGTTGGTATTTGATGGCCACGGCCTCTTTCGCGGCCTTGGCGTCTCTCTCAACTGGTGCTTTTGCCGACGACGCGGATCGGCCGACCGTCTGGATCGAATTGGGTGGTCAATTGGAAGGCTTGAACAACTCGCAGGAGCCGTTTGCGCCCCCGTTTCTGTCGAATATCGCGCAATACGGAATCAGGTCGCCTCTCGGTGTCGAAAAACCGCCGCAATACGGCTTTGCCGCCGAAGCGTCGATTTCCTTCGAGCCAGAAAATAGTGATTGGGTTTTTTCTGCGTCCGCTCTCTATGGCCGCTCGCTCAAGAACAAAAGTAGCCATCAGCAAACTCCGAACGCGCATCTGCCCGACCACGTCACGCTGCCGCCGTCTTTCGGTAGCCGGTATATAAATGCCGGCACCCTGTATCCCAGCAGTCACGTCAAATTTGCCGATGCGGCAGCGAAGCAGAGCGAAAGCCATGCGGTGCTGGATTTCCAGGCGGGAAAAGATGTCGGTCTCGGTTTGTTTGGCGGTCACGGCACTTCCGTTTTGAGCGTCGGTATCCGCTTTGCCCAGTTCAGTTCGAAGTCAAAGGTCACCATGCGTATGGAGCCGGACGTTCAATACCCCACTGTTCCAATCACAGGTACTTTCGCCACCTGGGCAAGAAAGCGGATTGCTTTCTACAGCGGCGCTTTTCACTTTCATGATGACGCAGCCATACAAACCAATCAGCGCAGTTTCCATGGCGTCGGGCCATCGCTTGCATGGAAAGCATCGGCGCCTTTTGTTGGAAATACAGATAGCGGGGAATTGACGTTCGATTGGGGCGCGAATGCTGCACTGCTATTCGGGCGCCAACGTGTGCGCGGCCACCATCAGACCACAGTCCGCAGTTACTACAAGCATGGTTCATTTGCCGATGGGAAACACAAAGGTGGGTTCATTGAACATGCGTTTGCTACCATTTCTACCGCTCTGCACAAACAGTCCGCTCCTTTCGAACGGACGCGCGCCGTCACGGTTCCGAATATCGGCGGATTTGCGGGACTGTCATTCCGCTACAGCGACGCCAAAATCAGCCTCGGCTATCGCGCCGATTTTTTCTTCGGCGCGATGGATGGCGGTATCGATGCGCGCAAGAATGAAAACGTTGGCTTCAACGGCCCCTTCGCCACCATCAGCATCGGCTTTCCGTAATGGGCCGTTGGGAGTCAAGGCCCCGTCCGATAATCTCGCCGCCGGTATCAGGCTTCCGTTCGTAGTCGGCACGTGGCCGCCACATGATGCGATGGGATGGAGGCCGAGAGCCTATCTGGGAGACGTGCTGATCCTTGCGGAACGCACACCCGATACTACGGCTTCATCGGCTTCGCGCTCCCGGCGACGGGAGTAGGGACGGGCAAGAGCTTCCCGCGCTGCCCAAGTCCTTTCCTTGCGGCTGATGCCTCCTCTTTGCCGAAGCGGAAGTCGGTGCCGTTCACCCACATGCGGTGCAGAACGATCGCCAGCTTCCTGGCCAAAGCCACCGTGGCACGCCGGATGCCGCGACGTTTGGCGACCGCCATCGCCCAGCGTAACCGTCGTCCCAACCCCACGTAGTGATTGATCGTGGTTGGCGTTAGCTTGTGATTTTGGGGAAGTGCCACGGCATGAGGGCGTCGATATCCCTGGCGCTGTGAGCGTTGGCGAGCTTGGTGAGGGTCCGGGACTCACTGGCATCGAGCCCATGATAGTTGATCGCGTGTGCGGTCTCATTTGCATGGCTTCCTAGTTGTGGCAAAGCGCGTGGAACATGCCCTTTGGTACGTCGCGCCCGACATAGGCCGTTCCGTTGACGTCGGCGTGCATGTCCGCGTCCATAGGCATCCACACGAAAGCCGTGTAGCCAGTATATCCGCCGGAGCCATTCCGTGCGTTCACTTCGCCGCAAACCGCCGTCGGCGCATCGATTGGCGAAATCGGATGATACGCCGCTACCCTTCGGAATTCTGCCAAATCCGCATCGCGAAGCTGCGACTGTACGGCCTGCTTTGCATTATTGATTGCAATGCCGTCCCGGTCGCTTCGGTCGGCTGCATGCGCCGTACCGGCCAGCATTGCCACCGCGAAAAAGATCGTTGCCTTGGTTCTCATTTGGCTGATCCGGCCTTGAGGCGTGGTCTTCCTGCCGATTTTGTCAGCCCGGTCTTACCGAACCAATAACGCCATCGGGCCAGCGCAGTAGGGTCGCACTCCTGCAGTTCGCGAATGGTGAAAGACAGCAGATCGGCGACCAACGGCTCGTAACTGGAAAGCAATTTATTCGGGAAATTTGGGATGGCCTCCAAGGCACATCACCTGCAAGGGGAGCAGTGCCATCAACGTTTCCGTTGGTCCGCACATTGCAATTGGCAGCAGATGCCCAACGAACGGAATCCAGCCCAAAACACCGCTTAATTCGACCGTGATCGTCAAACTGTACCACTACCCGCGCCGGGGCACCGTTACAGTTTGAAATCTTAGCTCCCAAGCGTGTCCGCCTCAGCGATAACGTGGTGCCAACTGCGGAAGAACAGCCACAGAAAGAACAGGGCTGCCGGCGTCGGGCTTATGGCGAGTAGCATTTCGGTTGTTGGCGACAACATCGCGTGGCTATCGGCCCACGCCGCGGCCGCATAGAAGGGTATGCCCAAAAAGAGCACCAAGGATGGCCCGAAGGGGTTGGAAAGACGTGCGAAGGATGCGAGCCCGCTTTCCGCGCACGTCATACGGATCTGCAAGAACGAACTCACCAACGAAATCGCGAGAAAGAAACTCGAATAGTAAAGCCATGGCCAAATCTCCTTGAGGCCGACAAGCGAGTTTCCGATCAGAAGAGGCACCGGCGTCAGGAACACGATAAGTAAATCGGCAAGCGTGGGAATCCGCAGCCTCGAAATTCCGACATGAGCCAAAAAGACCCAGCTGCTCAATGCAGATGTTCCCATCGCGAATATCTGGCCCCAGGTGCGCAGGGTGCCGACATCGAGCGGCCAAAGCGTCATTCGCGCGTGTGCCTGTGACACCAGATCGGCGAAAAGTGCACCGATCAGAACACTCAACAGCGTTACAAACAAAATGGGAAATTGCTCCTTGATGCGGTCTTCCAAATTCATATCGTCCCTCCCAAATCGCGCGCAAAGATGCCATATTAACTTATGCTCAAAGGACTCCAAGGCTAGAAACGCCCTGCCGACGTGATCGTAGTGTTCTAATTTGAGGAATTGGTTGAACAGACCTTGAAGTGATGGCCATGACTGACGACGAAATGTATGTGGCATGGAGCCGATCTATAGCCGAACTGGCAATTGACACGTTGGCGGGCGCCAAAATCGTGACCAAAAGCGAAATGGAACGTGCGATCACGATCGCGGCAAGGGAAATTTATGTGCGGCTTGTTGCCGGAGATCGGCCAGACCGCGAAAACTGGCGGTTCAAGTTAAATTAGGACACCAGTGCGCCAGGAGAAGCGGGCGCACTAGTAGTACAGTTTGAAGTTTAGGGGTGTGACGTTGGTGGCATCGGATTTCAACTCAGTATCATGAACATGGGGCATCGCTCCGGCGTCGCCACTTTGTATAGAGGGCTAATGCCACCTTCGATTTGCTTAGCTTCTAATTCAAGTACCGTGCGCGCCAGTCCGCACGCAGCAGACGTTTGATATTGGATCGTCTCAATTCGCCAAGTAATCCAACCCATCCATGCGACCAAAATCACCGCCGCACCAATCCTAAATGCCTTCATACCGCCGCTTCCCAATCCTCTAGCACCTTCACCATATCAAACATTTCCCAAAACTTGGGCGTAACATCTGCTGCCATGGGGGGTGATTTTCAACCTCTAGCGAATGCGGGTCGCGATTTTGGACAGAAGACGGAGGCGCTGACGAGTTCGCCGAACACAATCCGCCCCCGGCCACTCATACGGACCACACATAAACCCTCGTGGCTTGGTGTCCCAGGCATTAGAGTAGTATGGCATAGTGGCATTCGCCGCGCGAGACACGCACCGATCCGGAGGAGATATGTTTGTTCTTGCCAAGCCGAGTCAACCATGGAGCCAAATTGGCCTTCGCGTTCTCATAGGATCAATTATCGCTGCGCTCGCGCTATCGGTTCTGGATGGTATTTTGAAGGGGCCGATTGAAGCCGCTCAAGTGGCTGCGGATCTTCGGAACCACGCAAATTTTGCTATGATAGCGACTTGGGTGTCAGATTTTCGGTATCTTTCTGAGCAGGCTATCGAAGCCGCAACGATTTTCTTTGTCGGCGCAAAATTCTTCGAAACGAGAAGTATCTTTACCGTCGGATTTGACAAGTTGGATGCAGCTAAGATCGCTTTCAAAGGGCCTGACGAAGACAACATCGTCTGGGTCGGCCAGCGCTACGGCACACGAGTTGAGGCTGAAGTTATTGCAGAAGCACTTGCAGTTAAACTCAAGGAAAGCACCGTCGCTTAAACGCTTGAGGAATTGATCGAGTAGACGTCGCGATAATAGGGTAACGTCAATTGACAAGGCAAACGTTCTTACGGGTGGTTCAAGTTATCTGGATATGTTGCGCCGTCTATCTGTTGGCAGCCGTCGCGTATATTTATGGCCAACAACGCCACGGTCATACCTACCACTCGTCAATGTTATTGAATTCAAAGCTCTTAATTGGATGGGTTTGCGGGACCGCTGTGATTCTCTGGGCATGGAATATGACCGCGCAGCGCAGGCATCGTTCAAAATTCCCGAGGCGTCCAGCCAGATCAGACAAATAATAGTCGGCGAGGCTCTTGAGCATGTCGAAGATTTCTTTTTCGGTCATCGAATCTGTTCCCATCCTAGCGTTGGTCCGATGGGCAGGATTCTCTCACGCGTCACGCTTAAAGGCCTATACCCAAACGATGTCCGATCGCCCGGTCACGCTGAGAGCTTTCACGAGCGACGTCCGACCACCCTCAAGGCTTTCTGGCTTCGGCCGACGCCTTCGCTTCTACGGTGGCTTGGGCTGCACCGCCATGTCCCAATCGCCCTCGTAAAGTTTTCAGCATCACCTTCAGTTCGTCGACGTCAACAGGGCCTTCAAGGCCGGCCGGGCGGCTTCATCGTTTCCGGTATCTCGATTTCGAGTTCTTCGGTTTGGCCCGCGCCAGCGACTTCCCAAATGATGGCAGCCTGATCGTCGCCAATCAGTTCGCACGCCTTCCGGAAATCGACTTTGACCTTCACGACTTCGCCGGCTCGATCAACCCTGGCTCCCGATTTTTAACATTCCCGGCGGCCGCGGCCGTAGGATATTCTGGCGACCGATATTTGTTGCCGCCGTCCTGCCAGTCAGACTTTCGAGCCATAAGCACCTTGTAGCCTTCCTGCGTCTGACGCAGGCGGTTCCAGACTTCCCAGTCGATACGCGCCTTAGCGCCGGCGAGGGTCGAGTAGGCACCCATCGCTTCGCCGTCCAGCGAGCACTTCCAGCCATCACCGCCGGCGTATGTCGCCTCGCCGTAAAACACGGGGCCGATCCGCATGGACGAGCTGCGCACGTCCTTGTCGTCGCGCCTGTCAGTCCAATGTCCATCACCCATGCTCACCTCCATAACCTAAACGCGTTCGATGGCTCGATGGTGGCGATCGGACTACCGCGGCGGGGGCACGCAAGCCCTCTGGGACCCATCCTGGCCTGCGCGGCCCCCCTTATGGCGCTCGATGAGCGGCGCTCGCGGGGCAGGGCGCAGTGGGCCATCCAAGCACCAGGCTCGTCGACTAGGTCGCCGATCGGCATGAACTGCCTGACCGCACATCCCCTTTTGAGGGAGAGTGGTGGCGTGATCGAAGGGGACATTCGGCCGCTCGGGCGAAGGGACCGACAACCGTCTCCGCGAAATCCGTCGGTTGCTGCCCCAAGTGCTGCCCCAAGCTGATTTCTGGGATTTTCTCGGTTGAGGATTTCTCTCTAAGTACTTGAAATTATTGGCTCCCCGGGCCGGATTCGAACCAGCGACCAACCGGTTAACAGCCGGTTGCTCTACCGCTGAGCTACCGAGGAACAACGTCGGGCGCGTGTCTAGCGCGTTCGGAGCGGCGTGCCTATATCAAACTCTTGTTCCAGGCAACGCCGGGTGTCGAGATGGCGGGGCGCAATCGCGCTGAAGTTAAATGGGTACGCAGACGGCAGCCTAAGCGACTCCTGAATACATTGCCCAAAAACTATAGGATAAAAAGAAAGAAGGGCCGGGTGTTAGCCCGGCCCCCAAGGCGTTGGGTAATGGTGGGGTGTCTTCAAGGGAAGACGTGCGCAGGGTGCCGTCATAAGGTTAACAGACCCTTAACACCGTTCAGAAAGTTCCATTACCGATAGAAAATATTCGGAAAGAACAATAAAAAGGGGCGGGCGCGACTTGCTCAAGCGCGTTTTCCATCAGCTTCATTTGGATAATCATGTCGCTGGTCGAGATTGTCCAAAGTGGCCGCCTGTGAACATACGACTTTGGGCGCTAACCAGCTTCGTCCTGACTGACCCGCTGGGAACAGCAGTGAAGATTGGAGGCCACGCCCGGAATTGAACCGGGGTGCACGGTTTTGCAAACCGCTGCGTCACCACTCCGCCACGTGGCCATCCGGGCAGGCGGCCGCCCTATAACAGCCGGGCGCCCGGCGGACAATCCGAGCATGCCGTTGTCTTCCATGAGTTTGGCACCGTATAAGCGCGGCCTTGTATTTATTGGCCGACTCGATGCCCGATTTTGCTGCCCAACGCGCCAACATGGTCGACACCCAAGTCCGTCCAAGCGACGTGACCGATCCCCGAATCCACGCTGCGATGCGCGAAGTCGCGCGCGAGCGATACGTGCCGGGCACCAAGCAGGCACTGGCTTATGCCGATGTGCCGGTAGAAGTCTCGCCGCGGCGTTACCTTATGGACCCGCGCAGCTTCGCCAAGTTGGCGCAATTGGCCGACATCCAGCCGGGAGATCACATCCTCGATGTGGCACCGGCCACCGGCTATTCTTCGGCAGTATTGGGCAAGCTGGGCTCCAAGGTCATCGCTTTAGAGCAAGATGCAGATTTGGTCCGCGTCGCCAGCGACACGCTGCGATTGACAGGTTGCACCAACGTCACGGTGGCGCAGGGCGCGCTGAGCGAGGGCGCCATGGCCAGCGGCCCTTATGACGTGATCTTCGTCAATGGCGGCGTCGAGGCCGTGCCGGAGCGCCTTTTAGGGCAACTTAAGGAGGGTGGGCGGCTGGTGGTGGTAATCCAGACAGGGCCGCAGGGACGCGCCTATCTTTATGTCCGGCAGGACGGAGTGGTGGGCAGGCGGGGCGGTTTCGATGCCACGATCCCAGAACTGGCTGGCTTTAAGAAGCCCGTTGGATTCGTGTTCTAAAATCCCCAGATTGGCTCAGGACCGCCGCGAGGGGCAAATGGCTAGATTCCGGGCAGCTTTACTGGCTGCCACCCTATTCATTTCGTCAGCGCCAGCTTTTGCGGCGACCATCTCGCTGGCCGAAGCGCTGGGCATTGCCTATGAAACAAATCCCGAACTCAGCGCCGCCCAGGCCAGCCTGCGCGGAATCGACGAAGGGGTGGCCCAGGCCAATTCCGGGTGGCGGCCCTCGATCAACGCCCAGGGCGCCTATGGCGAGCAGGAAGCCAACATCTCGGGTTTCGGAACCCTCAACGCGCATCCGTTGCAAGGCCAACTGACGATCTCGCAGCCACTGTTTCGCGGTGGGCGCACCTATGCCGAAATTGGACGCGCCAAAGCGCTGGTGCGTGCGGGCCGTGCGCAGTTGACGGCGACCGAGCAATCGGTGCTGCTCGATGCCGTTACAGCTTACATGGATGTTGTGCACGACATGACTACGGTGAAGTTGCGACAGAGCAATGTCGACGTTTTGCAGAAGCAACGTGCGGAAACGCAGGAGCGATTTAATGTCGGCGAATTGACACGCACCGATGTTTCGCAGGCTCAAGCACGGCTTGCAGGTGCGCAATCCGATCTCATCACGGCGCAGGGGCAGCTTGCGGCGGACCGCGCGGTGTTCGAGCAGGTAATCGGCCGTCCACCGGAAGAACTCGAAGATCTTCCTGCGCTGCCGTCGCTTCCTACCACAGCGGAAGAAGCACTGGATCTGGCATTGCGACAGAATCCGGCGTTGATCTCGGCACGCGAAAACGCCAAGGCGGCGGATTATATGGTGGACGATGCGGTGGGCGCATTGCTGCCAAGCCTCGCGCTGCAGGGGCAGTATCAATATCAGCGCGGCGGCTTTAACACCTTCACCGGAGGATTGCCGGGCGATACCGGTGCGCTCAGCATCACCGAGAAGCTCAGCTCCATTCAGGGCGTGCTCAACGTGCCGATCTATCAGGGCGGTGCGGAGGAAGCTTCGGTGCGGCAGGCCAAGGAATATCGCGGCCAAGCAGAGATGAATATCGTAGCTTCCGACCGCAGTGTGCGACAGGCAGTGCGCAGTGCGTGGGAGACGTTCACCTCAGCGCAGGCTTCCATTGCCTCCAATCAGGAACAGGTGAATGCCGATCAGACCGCCTTCGAAGGCGTGCATCGCGAGCAGCAGGTGGGCGGGCGCACCACCCTCGATGTGCTCAATGCACAGCAGGAATTGCTGAACTCGCAGCTTTCTGTGGTCGTGGCCCAGCGCAACACGGTGGTGGCGGCCTATCAGCTCCTGGCGGCGGCGGGCAAACTGACCGCACAGGGGCTTGGGTTGAAGGTAAAACCCTATGATCCCGTCGAGCATTATAACGACGACGCAGCGCGTTGGTTCGGCTTGGATTGACCTTTTCTTAGGCCCCAAATATGCGCCGTTAACTCCGTCTTTTCTTATTTGAGTAACTGTCATACCGTCGTTTGAAAGCCGCAATATCCTGCGGACAGAAAGAGAAACCGCATGGCCAGCCCGTCCGCCCCGCAGCATGAGCCAACAATGGAGGAAATACTCGCCTCCATCCGTAAGATCATCTCCGAGGATTCGAGCGAGCAACCTGCTGTTTCGGAAACGGGCCTGGAACCTGCAGAGGACGCTGACGTCCTCGAACTAACGCAGGAAATCACTCTGGACGAACCGACGGCCGAGCCGGAACCAGGTGCCTTGGTCGCAGCCCCTGTCGAAGACGCCCATCTCGACGACGATGTTGTATTCGAGGAAATCGAGGAGCCGACCATGAACGAAGCCACCGCACCCGACGAGGGCATTTTCTCGGATAAAACGCGCTCCGCGCTCGACGATGCTTTTGCCGGCCTCGACAATCAGGCTCCGGCCCGCGCGCCCGCCTATGCGCCGCCTGAGGGCAGCAGCGTGGAAGCCGTGTTCGAACGCGCCGTGCGCAATGGTTTCGAGCCGCTGCTACGCGAGCATCTCGATGCCAATACGGGCGCCATCATCGAGAACATGAAACCCCTCATCCGCGAATGGATGGACGAGCACTTCCCGAGCCTGCTGGAAAATGCGGTAAGAAACGAAGTCGCCCGGGCCGTAAAGGCGCGGGACCGCCGCTGATCCTCGCCTGACAAGCTACCGGGGTTGGCAAGACACCCCGTTGGCCTCTTGACGATAGGGCTTGCGGGCTGTTTCACCAGCGTCCCGGCCCGTTCCCTGTTTCAAGAGGCATCCATTTTTATGCTCGACAAGACATTCGCCCCCCAGGACGTTGAACCGCGTATCTACGCCAGATGGGAGGCATCGGGCGCCTTTGCGGCGGGCCGCCGGCCGGACAGCGAGCCGTTCTGCATCGTGATCCCACCGCCTAACGTGACGGGACGGCTGCATATCGGCCACGCCCTCAATAATACGCTGCAAGATGTCCTGGCACGGTTTCGAGCGCATGCGCGGCAAGGACGTGCTGTGGCAGCCAGGCATGGATCATGCTGGCATCGCCACCCAACTTGTCGTGGAACGCCAGTTGGCCGAGCGGCAGCAGAGCCGCGTTGCGATGGGTCGCGAGAAATTCCTTCAAGCCGTATGGAAGTGGAAAGACGAATCGGGCGGCGCGATCAGCGAACAGTTGCGGCGGTTGGGTGCATCTGCCGACTGGTCGCGTGAACGCTTCACGATGGACGACGGTCTTTCGCGCGCGGTGTTGAAAGTATTCGTTGAGCTTTACCGACAAGGGCTGATCTACAAGGACAAGCGGCTGGTGAACTGGGATCCGCGACTGCAGACGGCGGTGTCGGACCTCGAAGTCGAAAACATCGACGTCAAAGGCCATCTCTGGCACATCAAATACCCCATCGAAGGGCAGATGGGACAGTTTCTCACGGTCGCCACGACGCGACCAGAGACGATGCTGGGCGACACCGCCGTCGCGGTCCATCCCGATGACGAGCGTTACAAGCATCTGATTGGCAAGAAGGTGATTCTGCCGCTCACCGATCGGCGCATTCCGATCATCGCGGACGAATATTCCGATCCCGAAAAGGGCACCGGCGCGGTAAAGATCACACCAGGCCACGACTTCAACGATTTTGAAGTTGGCAAGCGACACTGCCTGGCGCTCATTAATATTCTTAACAAGGACGGCACGCTGAACGAGAATGTGCCGCAAGCCTATCGCGGACTGGATCGCTTCGATGCGCGCAAGACGATTGTCGCTGATCTTGAAGGCATGGAATTGATCGACAGGACCGAACCGGTCATCCATTCGGTGCCACACGACGAAAAGACCAAGACTATCGTGCTGGAGCCTTATCTCACCGAGCAATGGTATCTAAACGTAAAGCCGCTCGCTGAAAAAGCGATCGCAGCTGTGGAAGACGGACGCACGAAATTCGTGCCAGAGAATTGGACCAGCGTCTATTTCAATTGGTTGCGCAACATCCATCCGTGGTGCATTTCGCGCCAGCTCTGGTGGGGACACCAAATTCCGGCGTGGTACGACGCGGATGGAAAAATTTACGTTGCCGAAACCGAAGCCGACGCCGCGAAGCAGGCAAGCGGCAAGGCGCTTGTACGTGACACCGATGTGCTCGACACCTGGTTCTCGTCGGCACTATGGCCCTTCTCGACGCTTGGTTGGCCGGACCGGACGCCGGAACTAAGAAGGTTTTATCCGACGAGCGTGCTTGTGACAGGCTTCGACATCATCTTCTTCTGGGTGGCGAGAATGATGATGATGGGACTGCACTTCATGGACGACGTGCCCTTCCACACGGTGTTCATCCATACGCGCGTGCTGGACGAGAAGGGCCAGAAGATGTCGAAGACGAAGGGCAACGTCGTCGACCCATTGGAACTGATTGACGAATTCGGGGCGGATGCGTTGCGCTTCACGCTGGCGTTGGCGGCGGGACAGGGGCGTGACATGCGCATCGGGCCTTCGCGCGTCGAAGTGAACCGCAATTTCGCGACCAAGCTATGGAATGCGGCGCGCTTCTGCGAAATGAACGAATGCGTGACGCGGCAAGATTTCAATCCCGCAAAGGTTTCGCTCACGGTCAACAAATGGATCGCGGTCGAGACAGCGCGAGCTTCGGCCGAAGTCACGGCATCGCTGGAGGCGTTGCGGTTTAACGAGGCGGCGGGGGCTGCCTACCGCTTTGTTTGGGACGTGTTCTGCGATTGGTATCTCGAGATCATCAAGCCGGTACTGAACGGCGACGATGTGGACGCTAAGGCTGAGTCGCGGGCGACGGCAGCGTGGGTGCGCGACCAGATTGTGGCGCTGTTGCACCCGTTCATGCCATTCATCACCGAAGAGCTTTGGGCACTTACCGCCCAACATGGGGTGCCGCGCAAGTCGCTGCTGATCGAGGGGCCGTGGCCAGAGCTTTCGTCATTGCCGCAGAACGATGCGGCGCGGGCGGAGATGCAATGGGTGATCGACCTTGTGTCGGGCATCCGTTCGATCCGCGCGGAAATGAACGTGCCACCCTCGGCAAAGATTGCGCTGGTGTTAAAAGACACAAATACGCAGACCCGTGCACGGCTCAATCGCCATCGCGATATCGTGCTCACGCTGTCACGGCTTTCGAGCGCGCAACCTCTTGACATCTTGCCGAAAGGTTCCGCGCAATTCGTGATCGGAGAAGCGGTGGCGGCTTTGCCGCTGGGCGACGTGATCGACTTTGGCAAGGAGCAAGCACGTCTCGAAAAGGAATTAAAGAAAGCGGAAGACGAAATCTCGCGTTTCGACACCAAGCTTTCCAACCAACAATTCATCTCGCGCGCGCCTGAAGACGTGCTTAACGAGCAGCGGGAAAAGCGTGCGGAAGCCGCCGCGCTCGCAGTTCGCCTACGCGAAGCGATCGGCCGGCTCGCAGTTTGAGCATGGGCCGGACGGTCATTTCAGGGAACTATTTCTTGACTTCCGTGTTTCGGTGGGTGTGGGGCGTGCTGCGTCCCTGACGATGTGATGGAGTCATCCCATGTTGAAACAGACTGCCGGCATGATCGTGGCCGCTGCAATCGTGCTGTGTGCGACCACGGTGGCCGCAACGGCTGATTCCTGCAGCGGACACAGTCACACCACGGGAACGGTGTTGGGTGCGGCGGGCGGTGGTATCCTCGGAGGTGTGGTCACGCATAGCGCGGCCGGCGCTATCGGCGGCGCGGTGCTGGGCGGGCTGACGGGCAACGCCGTTGCCCGAAGCAACGACTGCAATCGCCATTCCCACAGGCACTATCGCCACCACCCGGTGCACCGCGACGCCCCTGAATACCCCCGGTAAGGTCTGATAACGGGCTTAAAACGGCTCCCCCTTTCACGGCACCAACCGCTTTGCGTTTTGCGCTGCACTTAACGCAGCAGTCGTGTATACCGCCCTCAGCACATAGGGCTGTTTTAACGATGACAACATTCGACAAGTCGAAATTGCCGTCCCGCCACGTCACCGAAGGACCGGAGCGGGCGCCGCACCGTTCCTACTTCTATGCGATGGGGCTCACAGAGATCGAAATTCACCAGCCGCTCGTCGGTGTTGCGTCATGCTGGAACGAGGCCGCACCCTGCAATATCGCGCTGATGCGCCAGGCGCAATCGGCCAAGCGCGGTGTCAAGGACGGTGGCGGCACGGCGCGCGAATTCTGCACCATCACCGTTACCGACGGCATAGCGATGGGCCATGAGGGAATGAAGTCCTCGCTCGTATCGCGCGAGGTAATCGCGGATTCAGTCGAACTGACGATGCGCGGGCATTGCTACGACGCGCTGGTGGGATTGGCGGGCTGCGACAAATCCCTGCCCGGAATGATGATGTCGATGCTGCGGCTCAACGTGCCGAGCGTGTTTCTTTATGGCGGCTCGATCATGCCCGGCAAGTTCAAGGGGAGGGATGTCACTGTCGTTGATATTTTCGAAGGCGTGGGGCAGTTCGCGGCGGGCAAGATGCCGGCCTGCGATCTGCTCGATCTCGAACGCCACGCTTGCCCGGGTGCGGGCGCGTGCGGCGGGCAGTTCACCGCCAACACCATGGCATGCGTGGCCGAAGCGATTGGTTTGGCATTGCCCTATTCGTCGGGACCGCCTGCGGAGATTCTATCGCGCGATGATTTTGCGCTGAAGGCTGGGCAAGCGGTGATGGAGCTGCTGGCGAAGAATATCCGACCCCGTGACATCGCGACCCGCAAAGCCTTTGAGAATGCGGCGGCAGTTGTTGCGGCAACCGGCGGCTCGACCAATGCGGCGTTGCATCTGCCGGCAATGGCGAACGAGGCAGGTATCAAGTTCGACCTATTCGATGTGGCAGAGATATTCAAGCGCACGCCCTATCTCGCATCGCTGAAGCCTGGTGGCGCCTATGTCGCTAAGGATATGTGGGAAGCGGGCGGTGTGCCGATGTTGATGCGCACCTTGCTTGACGGTGGGTTCATCGATGGTTCGTGCATGACGGTTACCGGCAAAACCATCGCGGAGAATCTGCAAAACGTGCAATTCAATCCCAATCAGAAAGTCATGCGTGCTTACGACGATCCGCTGGCGCCAACAGGCGGCGTGGTGGGATTGCGCGGCAATCTCGCGCCCGAAGGGGCCATCGTGAAGGTGGCGGGGCTGAAGCATCTACATCACCGCGGACCTGCGCGCGTATTCGATTGCGAGGAAGATGCGTTTGCCGCCGTGCAAGCACGTGACTACAACGAAGGCGATGTCATAGTCATCCGCTATGAAGGGCCGAAAGGCGGTCCGGGGATGCGCGAAATGCTTTCGACGACCGCTGCCCTTTATGGACAAGGCGTGGAGAATATTGCGCTCATCACCGACGGACGCTTTTCCGGCGCCACGCGCGGGCTTTGCGTCGGCCATGTCGGACCGGAAGCGGCGGATGCAGGGCCGATTGGGCTTCTGAAGAACGGCGACATCATCATCATCGACGCCGACAAGGGTACAATGGATGTCGAAGTGCCGGATGCCGAACTGGCCGAGCGCAAGAAAGCGTGGAAGCCGAAGGCACCAGCCTTCGGCTCCGGCGCGCTGTGGCGCTATGCGAAGAATGTGGGACCAGCCCGCTATGGCGCGCTGACCGCGCCGGGGGCGGCAGACGAGGTACGCTGTTTCGCCGACATCTGACGGGGACCATGACGAACATCCTTTCGCACCTGATGAAAGTGGCCGACACGATCGGATTTCATGCGCAGCCGCTTGTGGCGGAGGCGGTGGTGGCGGAGGCAGAAAAGCGCGCGGGGCGCAAATTCCTTGACCTGTCGTTTTTGCGGCCGCTGCGGATTCTTCTCAAATCCTACAACGAAGAGGCCGATCTAAGCGTGTTCGGTAGCCTGGCGGTGAAATGGGACATCGCGCGGTTTCTGGCGAACTTACTACGTCTCGAAGCGGAGGAAGAAAAGTCGCCGGACGTTCTGCGCGAGCAGATCGCGAGGCCCATCTTCATAACTGGCCTGCCGCGTAGCGGCACAACGTTCCTGCATTCGCTATTGGCGCAGGATCCGGCCAATCGCGTGCCACTGTCGTGGCAGACGATTTATCCTTATCCACTGGCGCGAGACGCGCGTCATGATGGACGCGCGGCGCGCGTTGAGCGTCAGTTCCGTATGTTTGAAAAATTGTCACCGGGCGTAGGCAGCCTGCACCCGCTAGCCGCCGGCACGCCACAGGAATGCACCGAAATCACGGCCCATGTGTTTCGGAGCTTACGCTTCGATACCACGCATTTCGTGCCGTCCTATCAGCAATGGCTGATCAAGGAGGGACATCTGGAAGCTTTTCGCTTCCACAAGCGGTTCCTGCAGCACTTGCAAAGCCAACTCGGCAGAGGGCAATGGATGCTCAAGTGCCCCGATCATGTGTTCACACTGGAGGCGATCAAGCAAGTTTATCCAGATGCGCGATTTGTTTTCGTACACCGCGATCCGCTGAGCGTGCTACCGTCGGTGGCGAAGCTCACCGAACTTTTACGCACTCCGTTTACGCGCAAAATTGACCGGCATCAAATTGGCCAGCAAGTCAGCGAACGCTGGGTCGAGGGGGTGATGCTTATCGCCGCCGATTCCGAAACAGAAGGCAATATCTTTCACGTACATTACAGATCGTTGATCGCGCAACCGGCCGAGACGGTGGCCGCGTTTTACAGCTATTTCGGTCTGCCATTCACCGCGGTGGCACGCACGCATATCGAAGAATTCATTCGCAACACGCCACGCGGTGGTTATGGTGTCAACACATATGACTTTGAGGAGTTTGGCCTTGACGCCGCCATTCTGCGGGAGCAGTTCCGGCCTTACATGGCGACGTTCGGGATCGAAAGCGAATGGAAGACTCGCGTCGACGCGTCAACGTCGCGGGCCTTAACGCCCGCATGAAACTCCTCGGTGCCTTGGCGTTCGCGGCAGGGTTCGCCGTACTCGCTTATCTGCTCGTGCATTTCGGCACGGCACCGATCGTGGCGGCATGGAAGACGCTCGGCTTAGGCGGACTTGCTGTGGTGGTGGTGGCGCATATGCCGGTGGCTGCATTTCTCGGCTGCGCATGGTGGTCGCTTGGGCGCAAGGTTGCAGGGGCTTCTCCGGAGAAATTTATCTGGGCGCGATTGGTGCGCGATGGAGCGGCGGAGGTTCTGCCGTTCTCGCAGGTAGGCGGTTACGTGTTTGGCGCGCGCGCGCTGACGCTTTCGGGCGTGTCGGGATTCTTCGCGGCGATTTCCACCGTGGTCGATCTTGTGGTGGAACTAGCAGCGAAGCTGCCTTATCTGCTGATAGGCCTGGGATTGCTTGCATGGCTAAAATCGCAGAGCGCCTATTTCACGCCGACCCTTATCGGCGTGGTGATTAGCGGCGGCTTGCTGTTTCTTGCGGCGGTCTTCCGCGACCGTAGTCGTGACGCTCTTGAGCGGCTGGCGATGCGAATGGCACAACGCTGGCCTGCGCTGCAACTGGGCGGCGCCGAGCAGACGCGGGCCACGATCTACGGTGTGCTCGCCAAAGACGGGCGCAGCACAACCGGCTTCGTTCTGCATTTCATCGCATGGGCGCTTGGTGCATTTGAAGCATGGATCGCATTTCATTTGATGGGCGCGCAGATCAGCCTGGCGCAAGCCGCCGTTATCGACAGCCTGTTTACAGGTTTGCGCACCTTCGCCTTCTTCATTCCCGGTGCCGTCGGCGTGCAGGAAGCGGCTTATGTGGCGTTGTGTGCGATGTTCGGGATTTCGCCCGGACTGGCGCTGGCGTTTTCGCTGGTACGGCGCGCACGGGATTTTCTGATCGGAGTGCCGTGCCTGTTCGTTTGGCAGATGGTCGAAGGCCGCCGCGCGCTATTTGGACGACAGGCCATGGTGGCCACAGACGATTAGCCGATGGTCACCTTCTCCTCGCTGAGGGACAGAGGCAGACTTGGAAGATTGATGAATTTGCATTCATCTTCGAGCAGCGCCTGGCTCCCATTGGGAAGCGGGGCGGGCGAAGGTATCGTCGATTGAATCCCACCACAGCTCGGCCACACCGCCTGCATTTCAGGATCGTTGTGGGTGGCGCAGATGGTTCCATAGTTCGCCATGGCCTGGCTAGAACACGGGATGTAGCGGCGAATGCGTAACATCGCGCAATGTTTCGCCACCAGTGGAGCGTGGTTTTCGGCCCGCTCTCTGGAACATTGCGCGGTTCAGGCTACGCATCGGCCTGAGGCAAAAAGTGAGCTTTATCATGATATTATTCCCGATATTGCAGAGATCGCATTAAGCCATGACATTGGGCAAGAACAGGCGGTCCCCGTGATCGATGGCTTTTGTGACCCGAAATTCTCGAAGCTGCGAGCGGCTTTCGCGGCCAATTTCGCCTTGCGTGGCGAGCGGGGTGCGGCCATCGCGCTTTCGGTAGAGGGGCGCGTCGTGGCCGATCTGTGGGGAGGCTGGGCGGATGATGCGCGCATGCGGCCGTGGCAGCGCGAGACACTGGTAAACTTCTTTTCCGTGAGCAAGGCGCTGTGCACAATCTGCGCGATGCGACTGGTGGAACGTCAGCAAATCGATCTCGATGCACCGGTCGCACTTCTGTGGCCGGAATTCGCAGGCCAAGGCAAGGAGAGCGTCACGTTGCGTCACATGCTGTCGCATCGCACGGGATTGCCCGCGTTGCGCGTGACGTTGCCGGACGGGGCGATGCTCGACTGGCGCGCGATGACCGCCGCGCTGGCCGGCGAAACCCCGTGGTGGACCCCGGGTATGGCGCACGGTTATCACGTCAATACATTCGGGTTTCTCGTGGGTGAAGTAGTGCGGCGGGCGAGCGGCAAGAGCATCGGACAGATGTTGCGCGACGAGATTGCACGACCGCTCAATGCCGATGTGCATATTGGATTACCTGAGCAAGAACATAGACGTGCCGCGGACTTCCTTTGGCCCGACGACGCCTGGCCGACGCGGACTCCACCGGCGAACGATTTCGATTTGATGCGGTGGAATGCCTATTGGAATCCGCCAGGCGTCTCGGGCGCGAAATGGGTGAACCGGCGCGAATGGCGACTGGCGGAAATCCCCTCGACCAACGGACATGGCACGGCGCGTGGCGTGGCACGCATCTATGCGGCGCTCGCCAATGGTGGCGAGATTGACGGCGAGCGAATTCTCGAACGCGAGACATTGCAGTTGGCGACGGCTGAACAATCTTCCGGCGAAGACCTTGTTACACAGCGGCCCTCGCGATTTGGACTTGGATTTCAGCTTACGCAAGCCGAACGGCCGCTCGGCCCGAACGCAACCGCGTTCGGCCATTTCGGCGCAGGCGGATCACTGGGATTTTGCGATCCCGAAACGGGGGTGGCGTTCGGCTACGTTACCAACGACATGAGACCGCGCTGGCAGAATCCACGCAATCGCGCTCTGATCGAAGCAATCTATGAGAGCTTGTGATCCCGTGTTGCGTATCCACAAAGGTTTTTTGTCCGCTTTACTTATGATGCTTGCGCTCATCGCCTCTGGTGCAGGGCACGCCCAGGAGCACAAGGAGCGGGAGTTCCAGGAATGCAGCGACTGTCCAATAATGGTGGGCATACCGGCGGGCCGCTTCGTAATGGGTAGTCCGGTGGGCGAGAGCGGCCGTTTCGATTCCGAGGGACCGCAGCACTCTGTATCCGTCAAGGCATTCGCGCTGGGCAAATATCCCGTCACGAGCGAGCAGTTCCTGGTATTTCTCAAAGACACCGCATATCAGCCTGCACCCTGTAATCCGATTCTCGACATGAAATGGAGTGCGCCCCAGCGCGGCTTAGCCTTTCCACCAAGCACAGCGGAACCGCCCAAATGGCCGGCTGTCTGCCTGGATTGGCACGATGCGGAGGCTTACATCGCGTGGCTGAACACCAAAATTCGCAGTGAGCGCCCGCTTCTGGCCCATAGCAGTGGCCCCTATCGGCTGCCGACCGAGGCGGAATGGGAATATGCAGCGCGCGCCGGTACCAGGACGGCACGCTGGTGGGGCGACGCTATCGGAGCCAACAAGACAAACTGCAATGGCTGCGGCAGCAAGTGGGACAACCGCGTGCTCGCCGATGTCGATAGTTTTGCGCCCAATCCGTTTGGGCTTTACGGGGTGCTGGGAAACGCGTGGGAATGGACCGCCGATTGCTGGCACCCAAACTATGTCGATGCGCCAGCGGACGGTAGCGCTTGGATTGAAAAGAATTGCGCCAAGCATGTGCTTCGCGGCGGATCGTGGGACAATTTGCCGACCTTCGTACGGTCCGCCGCGCGCAGCGCGAGTGCGCCTGATGGCGGGGAATATGATTATTCCAGCCTTGCCGGCTTTCGGCTCGCAAGAGATCTGCCCTGAACGCGGGTTTATCGCAAGGTGTCTTTTGGATTGAGGTTCAGCGTCAGGGTCATGACAGCGTCGTATTGACCGGGCGGCAGCGTGAAAGGCGACGACAGCAGCACCGCATTTCGGGCGCTTATCGCAATGTCGTTATAGACGCGATCGGTGGTCATGTGCGCGGTGTCCACGATTTCGGCCTTGTTGACGACGCCGCGACTCGTTATTTCGACACGGATAGGGATAGAGATGTTGCGGCTGCCCAACGCCGTCAAATTCAAGCTCCACCGGCGCTCGACCTGCGCGCGGATGAAATCTCGTAGGCTGTACGTGGCTATCGGACCCGATACGGCACCTTCGCTCGTCGCAGACATGTTGGATGCGCCAGAGCTGTCTTCTTCCAACTGTGTGTCGGCCTCCGGCTGCCGGAGCTTCGATAAGGCCCGGAGTTTGGTGTCCAGTTCGTCCGGCAAGGGCTTCTTTTTCTCAGGCGCGACACCGACTGGAACAGGATTCGCCGCTTTGCGCTGCGCAGCCTTTTGCTGGGGCACTGGCGCCATCTGTTGTTGCGGAGGTGCTGCGGTTTCCTCGCCAAGCTGGACCACATCGACAGGCACGAGCCGAGAGGCGGCTGGCTGCACATGTCTGTCATGCTGCACCATAAACAGGAGGAGCAGCAGCAAAGCCAACCCATGCAAGATCGCCGAACAGACAAATCCGATGCCAGCATTGCGGTTTTGCGCATCACCGCCAGCAAGATCAGTCCCGATGATTGCTTCGGCGTTTGTAGGCACAGTTTGATACGGGTTCCTTCCGGCCACGAAACCTATCGTGTCATGGCTTACCAATCCAGAAAGCCGAACTCGTCGCGATGGCGGCTAAACGTTTCACCGGCGTAACAGCGGCGAAGCCGCTGTTGTCAAAAGCTACGCAGCGGGCCACGACCGAGTTATCGATCCCCTTGCGAAGGCCGGCTTTCTACACGGTTGATTGCACAGCATTTGTCACGCAGGAACCAACTCATTGAATTCATGCTATTTCCCGGACGTCCGGAGGTTTGGCTGGAACATGGGCTGGGTCGGTAGCTTTGTGAACAAACGCGATCCTTACCCTCGCTCATCTTCAATCGCCAAGAGCTTATGCGAAGCACGACAAATCACGAAGTTTTTTTATCCCATTCGTCGAGGCCTTGCACGAGGTAAAGAACCAACTTGCTGATCGGTCGGCGTCTCCCTCTCGCGGGGCCATGGGCTCGGCTCGTCATCATGGCGCACGGCAGAAGGGTGGCAAGGGCCGAGAGGATGTAAAATATTCTTGGTGGCCGGCGGCCTTTTGGATGCCGAAGGCTAGGAAGCGGCCCCCGCTCATAGGGCAGGGTTTTGAGATGGCCCAGATGGGCGATGCACCGAAATGGTCTTGGATGCGACGAACTTAGCCGACTTTGATGTGAGGCGGCCACAAGAACGGTCTAGAGCTTGGATCTGGACAAGGCCAACTCGCCAAACAGATACTGCGACGTCGCGCTGTTATGAAATACCCGGCGTTGAATTTCTCCGAGATTTCCGCTCCCCGATTGGCGGGGAACCCCGGTGCATTGACGCCATTGTAACGATGCAGATGGCTCACGAAATATGCCATACGCGAAAACCGCCGCCGCCAACTTAGCACGCCATTAATTTGCCAGGACCAATCCAGATAAGTCGCAGCGCAGACCTGTTAGTGAGCGTTGGGAAGAGCAACAACCACGGCGAAGCGTACCGGTAATTCACGCCATGGGCATTTTGTCTGAGCCGACACTTGGATCGGTTGTACCGACGTTACATACTATTGCCCGACAAGCTACAACGCCATGCATCCGTAAGATTGCCGCGGCGGCTAGTACGGAATCAAAGGCGACTATCGTGGTGGAATTGGGGCCGATGTCGAGACAGAGGTGGGCGATGTATCTGGTAAGCGTTCTTCTACTGTTGCTGGTGTTCCCGGTCGGAACGATTTATGCCGAACATTCCTATCTGCATGACGCAATGCCGCTGATGCTGCTTGTGGGAAAGTGGTTCGTTTTCTGGGGCGCCGGCGCGAGGCTCTTTCTTGCGGCGTCGCCGGACTCCGACATGCGATGCAAGGCGAAAGAAACGATAACGAGAATGTCGCCATGATCAGCGACCTTTTCGCCTTCCTGGTTTTCGCTGCCTATGACACGTTCGTGGTATTTTCTGAATTCGATTGATATCAAAATATTATTGGGCGTATCATATCCGTGAATATTTCTACGAAGCTACGACAACTGCTGCTGCTCGAATGTGTCGGTCAGCATGCAATCAGACCGCCTTTCGGCAAGGCACCGCTGCAGGTCCAGGTTTGCTTTTAACGCATGTGCAAGCCACAGTCCCAAACCAACGATCACCACAATAATGAGGGCGACAAGCAGGTTGGCATGAGACCGGTTGTCATGATCGTCACGAGATGGCTGAAACCTTCGTGACGTTTCATCGGTCGCTGGATTATTATTATGCTCTTTGTTCTTCATCTGTGAAGCTACTATATGTTGGTTGGAAGAAGGTACCGAACAGGCAGTTAAGTTATTCTAATATAGGCTATCTTGGTTCGCCACAATTGCGACCAACACGCGATATAGGTCCCCATCGTCGATGCCAACACCGAGGCTTCGTGGGGTGGATTTATTGTCAGTTGCGACGCCAAATACGCGAACATTTGCGCGGCTGTTCTCGTCGTATACCCTGAAAATAAGGCGGCTAAACGCCACTCCTCGATCGAATGTCCCGCGAGATGAGATTGGCCGCCGCCTAACACCATCATGCCAGACAAATGTACGACTATCGTCGAAATGTAGATATGCCTGCCCCTGAATTAAATGCTGACTTCGAGAGAGGCCAAAGTTCACCGATAGTGTCGCTTACGTACCCCTGACGAGGAAAGCCTCACGCCTTTGTTTCGTGAGCGGCTCACCGCTTGACGAAAGTTAAATCGCAATGGCGTCCCTCAACGCGGGTGCCAGTTCCTTTTAGCCGATCAAACTGAGCGATGACGTGGTAGCCGTAGTCGGTACCCTTGGGCCGTTGGCCGACGGCAAATTGCGGAGCCCCGACGAGCCCCTTGGCGTAAAGTTCTGCATGGCCGTTGGGTTGGATTTGCCCGTCCAATACCAGCCGGCCAGGCTGGCCTTCCTTCAATCGCTCGCCGTGGAGCACGCTGTTCTCGACCTGCGTCGGTACCTCGAAGGAGAAGCCCATAGCGCCCGCCGCATCAGGACATGAAATAGTTGTCATCCAGGTACCATCAAACAACCCGACATCCGATGCTGCCCAGACTTGGGCCGTGGGGTCCTTGTCGACTATAGCAAGCGGCGGCGCGCTTGCCGGCGCGTCAACCGGTGGTGCCGATCTACTCGCTACAGGTAAAAGCGTCAGAGCCAGTGCCCCTACGAATGCCAACGCATGGCGCATTGCTAACTCCCTCGCAGCCACGCCCACCTTTGGCGCAGGCTGGTCCCGGCCGTATTCATGCCACACGTATTCACTCTTGTCCCGCTTCGTTTCGATGCCGTTACAATTTGAATTTATGCCGCCGGCTTGTCTCGACTGCTTACCTGGACACGTCACCGTGCAGCAGTTGCCCTGATTTCAGCCAACACCGCGACCATCGTAGTTGTGTCGAATGGAAACATGCGCGCATAGGCAGGTGCTGAGGGTCGACCATTCCAGGCCGCGTGCGATCACAAAATGACCCATAATATCAGCGAGCCAAACCTGGGTCGCAAGGAGATTGGATTTGTTGGCGTCCGCTGTACTCGGTTGCTCGTCGATCGCTTGAGCGAGACGGGCTTGGGTCGAACGGTTTGGCAGCTCGGGTCTGTTTGTTTTGCGCCCAACCCTCAGTGGCCCCATCACAAATATGCAAGAATTCAATAATGGGTGCGAACCGGGATCGAAAAGGCTTGTAAGCTCCCAGTCACAAACTCATCATATTCCCTTGGCGCGAATTGGGGAGAGATTTTGTGTTTCGTTTACCTAGCGAAACGGTGGGACGTCTTGGGAGCTTACCCATCTTCTTCGTCTGCACCGCTCTCCTCCTTGGTATAGCCGCCTGCTCGACGGCCGATGGGACAGGTGGCCGAGCTTCTCACCCTGCCGTGACATCTGCTTCAGAGGAACCACCACCGCCCTATCAACCTGTAGAGTTCGCAATGCCGCCCGGTAGCAAGATCGATCGCGACAACACGCTGGTGGTTGGCAACAACGTTCAATGGTTTGGCACCCTTACGCTGACTACCGATTTCTCGATCGATGAAGCCAATGCCTATTACTCACGCGAACTCCCGGAAGAAGGTTGGGAGTTGCTTAGTTCTCTCATTGCCGATCGTGTCGTGCTGCAATTCATCAATCGACAGCTTGGACGCGCTTGCATCGTTACCATCAACTCAGGTCGCATGTGGTCCCACACCCATGTCGAGATCGTGGTGGCACCAATGGTCGGAAGAACCTCGACGTCGTGGCGGGCGTCAACACATAGAGACCACGAGAGCACGGCAGACTAACTTTAGCGCATAGGCATTTTGAACTTTGCCGTGTACCACTCAAAGCGAGGACAAAACTTAATTCGGCAACGCGAATGCCACTACCTCGTCGCCGCGCGTTGTGCCCGATTTGGAATGGCCGCCAGCGGCAATGACTACGTATTGTCGACCTTTCCACATATAAGTCATGGGCGTCGCCTGGCCGCCTGCGGGCAAGCGTCCACGCCAGAGTTCGGCGCCGCTCTTGGCATCGAATGCACGCAGGTAGTTGTCCATGGCCGCTCCGATGAAAACCAAACCGGATGCCGTAACGATAGGTCCGCCGAAATTAGGCGTGCCGGTTTTGCCCAATATGTACTCAGAGAAGGGCGCAATGTCCTCGGTCGTTCCGAGCGGGACAGACCACAGCACGCGACCGTCACGCATATCAATCGCGTGCAGCAGGCCCCAAGGCGGCGGATTGCACGGCATTCCAATCGGTGAGAGCACGGTTTGGCGCATAACGCCGAACGGCGCACCTTCGTTAGGCGAAACTTCCTTGTCGAAAAACCGCTCGCTCACCTTCTTGATCTGCTTCTGCGGGATCAAGGTCACGAGATGCATCGCGCTGGAAGTATTGACGTAAACAATGTCGTGAATCGCATCGAACGCAAGACCGCCCCAATTCGTACCTCCGCCCGTGAACGGATAGAGGATCGTTCCTTTCGTCGAAGGTGGCGTGTAGATCGAACCAGTTCGCGCGCCGGCGATGATTCTTCGGCACGCGCCGCGATCCCAGAACGTTATGCCGAAAGCATCATCGGCCCTGATCGAGGTCGGCACGAGCGATTTCGGCGCGACAGGGAACGGTTGGGTCGGCCAAACCGCTTCGCCGAAAGCGCCACCTTGTGGGACCTTACGTTCCTCGACGGGGATTAGCGGAACGCCGGTGTCGGCACGCAGCGTGAACAAGAGGCCCTGCTTGGTCGGCTGCAGCACCGCCGGCGCTCTTATGCCCTTGTAGGTGACGATGCCAAGCGTCGGCTGCGCGGGTACATCGTAATCCCACAGATCGTGGTGGGTGGTCTGGAACGACCAGACAACTTCGCCAGTCTCGATCTTCAGGGCGGTTACCGAATTCGCATAGTGGCCGTCGCCCTTTCGATAGCCGCCCCAGAAGTCTGGGCTTGTGCTCGACACGGGTAAATAGACGAGGCCACGGGCGTCGTCGGCCGAGATCGGCGCCCATATGTTGGCTGCACCTCCGCGGAACGGCGCACGCTGATTGGCGAGCGGATCGAAACTCCACTTGGGCGCGCCGGTGATCGCGTCAAACGCGTGGACCGTGCCGCGAACTTCATCGACGCGCTGGTTGTCGTCGATGGATGAACCCACAACGACGATGCCGTGCGAAACGAGAGGTGCCGATGTTGATTGGATCTCGCCGCGGCGATAAAGGCGCGGTTCCGCCTTCAGTGTGATGACGCCTTTGTGACCGAAATTCGTGCAGGGTTTTCCTGTTGCGGCATCCAATGCGATCAGCCGACGATCGTTGGTTGCGAGGAATATCCGCGCGGCGCAGACACCGCTTGCTTTCGCGCGCCAGAACGCCACGCCGCGGCAGACGAAATCGTTGGGATAGTGGACAGAAAGATCGAGCTTCGGATCAAAGCGCCAAATTTGTTTTCCGGTGTCCGGGTCGAGCGCGCTGACTTCATTGAATGGCGAGCAGACATAGAGCCGCTCGTCGGCGAGGATGGGAGTGTCCTCGAAGGACGCGCGTTTCATCGCGTCGCTCTTGTTTGCCACATCGCCCGTGGAGTAGGTCCAGGCTTTCGACATTTGCGTTACATTGGAAGGCGTGATCTGACGTGCGGCCGAGAAACGCTGGCCACCTTGGTCGCCACCGTAATAGGCCCACCCTCCATCGTCGGCCGTTGCGACCATCGGGAGCAAGCACAGTAAGGCGGCCACAGACAGGCAGCATCGATGCGAGATCATCGGCTTACCCGCCGTTACGTTTTCAAGAGTTGGAAAAAGCTCAATTTCTCACTCCCGTAGGCCATTTATTGCGATGTAGAGATGATCAGGCGACGTGAGGGCATTTGGTGGCCCTCTTATCAAATCGAATACCCGCGAACATCGTCACCTAGAACTGCGTCAGGCTTAGTATATTGCCATCCATATCAGTGAACCATGCAACGCGAGCCGATTTGTCGGGCGCAGTCCAGATGCCCAATTCGTTCTGGCCGAAGCCTTCGTAAATTTGAAACGTTACGCCCTTGGCTATCAGGGCCCTCACCGAGGCTTCGACGTTCTTTACCTCCCAACCTAGCACGGTAAAAGGTTGGGGCTTGAAATTCTTAAGCGTCGATAATTGCAGCGTAATGCCATTCATATCGAGCACGGCTGCAAATTTGTCCTCGCTTTTTAATGCACACCCCAGTGTGTCGACGTAAAACGCCTTCGCCCTTGCACGGTCACGGGTGCAGATTGAAGCTATCGCTTTAGCGGAAGTGGGATGGGCCGTTGCCATTTGAACTGTTATTCAGCGACGACGTTAATTCGTCCGGCGCTTCGCGCCCGTGGCCTCTTTTTGATGACGATACTTACGTCACGGTCTAAAGACGTCAAGAATGTCATCAACCGTTCAACTGAGAACCCATCCAGCTTGTATCGAAGCAGCGCCGAAATCTTTGGCTGATTGATGCCCAACAGCTCGGCCGCCGCTGCTTGGGTTAAAACACGATCTTCAATAATTTGGGCGACGGCGCAAGCGAGTTGCAGTTTGGTTTGCCGCTCTTCGACATTGGCATATCCGAGATCTGAAAATACGCTTGGCGTGCCGAATATTGCCTCATCTCGAGTCCTGACGGTCCGCTCTGCCATATCATGCCTCGCAATCTTATTGAGCGCTTTTCAAGTGCCGTTTGATCAGTTCGACATCGCCTCTTGCTGTGCTGCCTATTTCGTTTTTGGCGGGATCAGTTGGGAATTTCTAGAAAATCTCATCCCGACTATCCGACACAGGCAAACGACTTTCCGCCAGCTATTATTATTCTAGCTAGGTAAACTATCCCAATTTTAGGATATCGTAAAGTCGCGTTCCGATCCAGGAGCCCAAGACGTCGAGCCTTCAGCGAGAGCAGGGTGAGCCGCTCTGCTTACTTCAACAATCGCAAATAGCCGGCACATCTCGGAGGAGGCATACCTCAAAGAAAATAGCAGACCGGGTTTGGCCCTACGCAAGGAAGAAAATTACTGATTCCCACGCGATGGAGCCCAATAGCCCGGTGCCACAGAGATAACCAATCGAACGCTTCGAAAACGCTTGCGTCAGTAGCCCGGCGGAGGAGGAGGCGGTGGCGGAGGAGGCCCATAACCGTCATCATATGGGCGATGCCAGCGAGGTCCGTAGCCTGATTGGGCGTTGGACACTCTATTGCCTTTCGCCGTCATGCATTGGGCATAGGCTATATTGTATCGCTGCTGCAGACTTCCTTGTGCGTAAGCCGACTGATTTGCGCCGACCGCTGTACCCATTGCGCCCCCCGCAGCCGCCCCAATTCCCGCTCCATGTCCGCCGCCAACGGCACCACCCAAAGCTGCACCAAGCCCAGCCCCGATAATCGCCGATAATATGGCGTGATCGTTCGCGCTCTCAGCCCGGCCAGCCACACGCCGATCTGCAAAATCCTGACATTGGGAGTCGTCGTTTTGGAAATCCGCAAATGACTTGTTCTTACCCGGCATAACAGGAATTGTCGGTCCTGTAGGTTGCGTTACACATCCTTCAAGAAACGCCATTGCAATGACGCTAGCTATAACTGCGGATTTTTTCATAGGCCTACCTCAAAAGATCTTATCCAAACTACACCGTGCATCCATATGTGACAATGCATAGCTGCGTTACGGCAGCGGCTCTACTTGCCAATTTGGTTGCTAACGCCATTCTCTTCTTGGTTGAGGGCGTGCTTTTCAGCTTTTGTGACATGACTGTTATCCAGATGCGCGTCGAAATGCTCCTGCTGGCGGATTGAATGATCCTCGCCGTGCAGGTAATTCGCTTGCTGCTTGGTGATTTCACCTTCACGACGCTCCTTATCGATACGTCGATTTTGATTTTCTAGCCGATGGTTCACTTCCGTACGGCGAGGATGGTGACGCTGCCAGGTCGTTTCTGCGGACGCGCTAACAACAGCGCCAAGCGCGACTGCGGCTCCGATCGCCGCAATGAGAATATTGCGTTTCCAATTCATGATGCACTCCCGTTTGCCGTTTCTAAGATCGTGGCCGACCCCACTCCAATGAGCCAAAGGATGGAATGTTGGCATTGAACAAATTCTGAACCCGTCATTCAGGCTGCGTTCAGGTCTAAAGTCATCACCTAAATTTTTTGCAAGATTGCGTGTCGGCAGAACGTCGCAATCCTTATAGCGAAAGAATGAAATTATATAATATATTCAAATAGTTAATAGCATAGCCTGAACAGGCAGCTAACACTCAGCCTCATAGACGCCAGCTTTACCTGTGCGGTGTCAGCGACGGTACCTGCACTTGGCCTTATCTTTACGCGTTCATGCACAACTTGACGTCGACGACAGCTTTGATTCATTTTGCGATCAACTCGCCAATAACGGCAACTCGGTTGGCGATGATCGATGGGCGAGGAAAATTCTGACGTCCCCGATTTCACCCCCTGGTTCCATTACCGCGGGCAGCCATATTAATGGAACCAAAAAGCTGCGCTTGGGTTTCCGAAGGCGATCGCTTGGAATCTGTCCTGAGCAATATAAAAATTCATGTCCCAGAGCACGTCCCGAGCGAAGACACACGGTGCTCGGATTCTCACGGTGCCATGACAGCCGTGGGCACACAGTAACTGTACGCTGAAACCAAAAAACCAAACGAGCGTTCTTCGAAAGGTAACTTGAACGCGATTATTAAGTGTGCGTAACACGCGCGATCCCCAATTTTCCATAATCGCCTGGGCGTGCTCTGCGCTGGTTGCGTTCCCACTTTTGTGGTGGGCTGGCCAACACCTGTTATAAGGCCGCAAGACAGGTTTTCTGAACGTATGTGTCAGGCCTCTGGCGTCACACAGTCGCAATTGTTGAGGTGAGCCTTATACGCGGAGTCTCTCTGAACGCATCACCCAATGAAATATCCGAAGATGTGAGCGGTTGGAGGCTGCGGAAAAGTGCTCGACAAGACGAGCGGTTGCATGTCGACGCCGACTGAGACACCCCACTGCTGTTGGCGTTGCCATTCCACGGGAACAGCCGACAAGCCGGGCCCGGCGAGACGTTTAGATTGCGGGTGAGCAAACTCGTGGGAGGCTCCCGATCGACGTCTAAGCGGATTGGTGCTCAAGGATGGGTCTGGAGTTGCGCATCCTATGACTGCACGACCTTCGCCCAATTGGCAACTCACCCCTTCGTTTCGGTGTCGGTTCGAAACCAAAGGCTTATCCGTCGTGTTAAATGCAATGGAATCATGCCGAGGATTTGCGATGGCCAGGAAATATTCACGCGGTGCAGGCAAAGACGTGGAACGGATTATACGTCGTAAGAAGAAGGGATGCTGAAAAGCGGCAGGGGCGGCACCGTCAAAAGCCGCAAGCAATAGCCATCAGCCTTTCTAAGGCCCGCAAAAAGGGCAAGAAAGCTCCCAGAAGAAGGGCGCTCATAAGAATACGTGAGCCGCAACCCAGCTTCAAGTCGGGCATATGGGACGATCATTTCTTGCACTTTTGTGGCCCTGCTGAGAAACCTTGCAACTTTAACTTGGTACAGGCGCAGCCCGAATGGATCTTCGCGCGTTCCCTAAGGGAACAATGCACGGAGGCCGTAGGTGGCGCATTCAACTGGTTCCAGACAACAAGCCCCAGACGGGGCGTTTCTGACGGACGTCAAAACACTCAGGGCGCGTGCCCGGGAACATCTGCGCGCGGGCAACATCACTGAGACCTACAAAGGCGATTCAGACAAGACGATCGAAATTCTTCAAGCTGTGCTGGCGACCGAAATCGTCTGTGTCCTGCGTTACACCATGCACTCGATTGCTGCCACCGGCATATCGAGCGAGGGCGTGAAGGCCGAATTCGCCGAGCACGCCAAGGAAGAACAGGAGCATATGCTGGCGGTTGCCGAACGCATCAACCAACTCGGCGGAACGCCGAATTTCAACCCTGATGGTCTGTCGAACCGGTCAGCCTCCCAATATGTCGAAGGAGACAACCTCGTCGATATGATTTGGGAAAACCTGGTCGCCGAGCGCATAGCGGTTGACCATTATCGCGAACTCATCCGGTACTTTGGCGATAACGATCCTACCACGCGGGTGATGCTCGAAGGCATCTTGACGGTGGAGGAGGAGCACACAAACGATATGCACGATCTGCTGGTTGCCCATGAGGGCAAGCCTATGCTCCCAAAGGATTAGAAAGACTGCCGGGGAAGTTAATTTTCTTCCGCCTCGCGCTACCGACTGCCATATTCTTGTCTTCGCGGCCGCATCGACCATTGGCCGGTCTGCATTGGCGCGCTTCAGATGTCCACGAATGTCGCCCATCACGTTGTCTATGGCCGCAACAGCCTCTTGCGCAGAAATTTCGACTTTTTGGCAAATGTGCTGCGCAAATCTGTGGCTGAAAACCCCGTGTACACTGCCGCCCTGGGTCCACGAGAAAGCGCCTACTACGCGGCAGGCATTTATCTTTATCTACCCAAACAAAGGATAGGCGCGCGATTACAGGAGCAGTATATTCAGCGAAAGCGATAAAGATTGCCGTCTCTATCGGTTTTTCCGCGAAGCAACTTTGGAATGATCTGGGCAGCAATCATGCTATAGACGGTCCCGTTGCCGCCAAGGCCCATCGCCACAAAGCAACCCGGCATTTCAGGCACTTTATCGATAATCGGTAGGCCATCTGCACTTTCACCGAACGCGCCGGTCCATTTTCTGGACGTCGAAAAGCGTTGTCCAAGCAAAAGCTCTGTTTTTTGCTCAAGACGTCGCGCCTTTCGCGATAAACTGCGTACCCGATAAGACGCAAGGTCAATTGGCTCGTCTTCGCCCCCGATCACGACACGGCGGTCTGGCGTCGTGCGAATATAAAGATAAGGCTTCGACGCTTCCCACACGACGAAGCGATCGAGCCAAGAGGGGTACGCAACGTGAGGCCTTGTTGCCACCGCCCAGGTCGAAGTGATATTAATGCCGCTACGAGGAATACCCTTCAACAATTCATAGCCGGTGCAGAATACGCAATATTTGGCTTCGATAAAGCACTCGCGGGCATCCAGCACGACACCGTGCTTGGTCGCGAATACGTCACATATCTGAACTGGGTAGAAGATTCTGGCACCGTTCATTTCTGCGCGCCTCAGAAGTCCGCGGGTAAGTGCGACTGGATCGCTCACCGCAGATCTGGTCCCTATAATGGCGCCTGTGCGAGCGATCCCAAACCGTGCCTTGAGATCGGAACCGCCCATGTATTCGCAAGGAAGCCCGGCCGCCTTCCGGACGCGAGCTTCTTCGGCGAGCTTGGTGTGGCCGGCCATGTTTCCAGCCAAATATATGGAATTCCGGCGCTCCAGCTGGCATTGAATATTTTCCCGCCTAACAAGCCGGACCAAATCTTGCGTGGCGCGAAACGAGCGCTTCCAGGCTCGACTGGCATTCACGGCGCCGATCTTTTCACGCAAATCGAGGAGCGGGGTATCGATTTCCCACTGCAGCAGCGCTGTAGAGGCCGAGGTACTTCCGGCTCCCGGAAATCGCCGGTCCAAAATGACAACATTACGATAACGATGGCTCAAAGCCTCGGCGACGAAAGCGCCGGTGACACCTGCCCCCACGACGACGAGCTCTGCCTTAAGAGAGGCGGTGAGGCGATGTCGACGGGGTTTTGCAGCTGCCCAGACGGACGATCCTGTCCTGAGGTTTTCCTCTTTCGTAGCAGAATGGGATCGCGATGAAGTCCCGGTGCCCATTTTCTCAAAACCCGCTGGAAGAATTTCGCAAAGAGATAGGCTGTACATGGCTTCATTCGACGCAATCGCGTGGGACGACCGGCTCTTGATTACTCAGCCGCTATTGCTGGGATCGCCAGGTTTACATTGGCTTCTTCAAACGATGCGGAGTGGAACTTGCGTGGGATTGAGTTGATCGGGATGGATTTTAGCGTGTCTTCTCCTGCCAAAGTGATGGCATAACGCCCATTCCTTGCCGTGGACTCGATAATCTCCAAAAGCCCCCGCTGGGTCAGCCGGTCCGCCACCTGACGGAAACGATAGTCCTCAATGGACACGCTGTGGGGCAACGCATTCTGCGCACTTTGCAAAACGATCTGCTCTCGGTGATCCATCGCCACCCTCCACCAGCCTGTATTTGAACGCAGAAAGACAAGATTTCGATCCTCGCTGAGGAGACGATGAGGCCCCCAACCGAAACCAAACCGATGATGCTGCGTTGCGGTGGAATGGAACCTGTTCCGGCCGAAAAGCTGGCCAAAAAGCTTGGACTTCGCCTTGCAAGCCCCAGTGCGCTGCGCATCCGTCGTCAGCGGGCGGGGCGGGGCTGGGTATTCTTTAGCCCACATGGACGGCGGATACGTGATAAGCGCATCCTGATGCGCCTGCAGCAACTTGCCGTCCCACCTGCCTATAAAGATGTTTTCTACGCCGCCGATCCTAAGGCCCATTTGCAGGCGGTCGGGCGCGATATGGCCGGGCGCCTACAATATCGCTACCATCCGGATTGGGAAAAAATACGGGAAATCTGCAAAGCGCAGCGCCTTGCCAATCTTGTCGAGGTTCTGCCACGAATCCGCCGCGCGATTGCGTCAGCGTTGAAAAACGATAAACCCAGCCGCGAATTGGCGCTGGCAGCGGTCATCGAACTCGTCGATGCGACGGCGATCAGAGCTGGAAACGAAGGCTACGCGCGCGAACGTGGCACGCGAGGCGCCACAACCTTGCTAAAGGCAAACGTACGGTCGGCCGGCCACATATTGTCTCTAAACTTTCGTGCAAAAGGCGGTAGGCAAATTCGCAAGGATGTCCACAACCCGCGCCTCTGCAAAGCGCTAGCCTTGCTTCAAAAATTGCCCGGCCGCCGGCTCTTCCAATTTCAAAGCGCCGATGGCGAAATTCGAAGCCTGACATCTCAGGACGTAAACACCTATCTGAAAGATATTTCCGGTTGCGTAATTTCGCTCAAGGATTTCCGTACGCTCTGCGGTAGCTCAGATGCGTTGGAAACGCTTGCGGCCATGGAGCCCGCCTCTACTGCCCACGCACGCAAGAAGCAGATCAGGTGGGCGCTCGAAACTGCGGCACAATCGCTTGAGAATACGCCTACCGTCTGCCGGAAAAGCTATGTGCACCCGTCTATTTTGACCGCCTTTGAAACGGGAACACTGAAGGCTTTCGCTGGGCACCTTAAGTCGGCACGTTCAAGCGCACGAAAAGAAAGAGCCGTTGCAGAAATTATCGTAGCCGCAGCGGCAGCCTAGTTCATTCAAAAATGGCGGCCTTCAAAGGTCGTCCTGGTTTTCGCGACACAATTGTGACCGCACCCTCGCAAAATCTGCGCTCGAAGCTTGGGCAGTCAACAAAATCTCTTTCGGTAAGATTTTGCCACGCCGGCCGAGGATGAATTTGCGATAAAAGCGACCTTGCAAAGCCCGGCAGTGTTTTTGCAGTGCGCAATCGGGTCGAAAGGTGCGCAAACGCCTTCGAAACGCGACGCGGAAAAGAACGATCGCCCGGAAGCGTCTCAAATCTGCGAAGCACTCGTTGACCTCAATCGAAGATAAGGCAAAGTCTTTGGAAGTTGAGAGCGAAAAACGTCACCAAGGTCTTGACGCGGAGGAAGAGGCCACCCAAGCCATGTTGGAGAAACGGCGCGTTCACACTGACCAGCTCATCAATCGGGTCGAGAAGGGCTAGCGTTCACGTGTCGACAATGTCGATACGGGAATGCCATGACTGGAAATTAGTTCTCCACGAGCGAAGCATCCCGAGCTCGCGTCCGTGTTACTCTCCAGAGACAACACACTCACGACGAAACCAAATGCCTGACAATCTTATTGGTCGCTACGATGATGTTCATGGCTATCGAGCATCGACTTGCAGCCGTCGGACAGTTTATCCCGGTTTGTCTGCAGGCACTGATGGCGATCCTCGCGGCTTTGAGCAGAAGCGCAATACGTTTTCATATCGGCGGCGCAAGCACCATGAAAACCTTGGCCGTGATGTCCCTGACCTTGTTGGTCACCTTGCTGCGAGCTTTGTGTTTGATCCTGCGCAAATGCCGTGCCGGCGGTGACGAACAATATCGACAACAGCGCGACAGCACGCGATACCAACATCTTCACGGGCACGCTCCTTCCTATTTTCATAGTTCGCCCTTAACCGAACCAGACAGGCATCTCGCGACAAACAATGCGCGAGATGCCTGTCTGGTCCGGTCAAAGTCGGAAATTTATTGGCGCTCACCCCCGCGATGCTGCATTGGACCATGACCGCGTTTGCCGAAGCGGTGCCCGCGCTGATCGAATTGGGTCTTTTGTTCTGGCGTAAGTGACTGATAAAGAGCTTCAAGTGCCGGCTGTTCGGAACGAAGCGCAGCCAAACGACTTTCGAGTTTTTTCTGCATCATCGCGGAGCGTTCGACGACTGAGGTGTTTTTGTCATGTTCGCCTTGGTGTGCCAAGCATTCATCTTTGCGCGCCTGTGCACTGTGAAGGACCGCGGCGCGCCAGCGATCAAAGGCCGAACGCTGAGCGGCAGTGACATCGAGTTTGGCTTCCGTATAGGCTAGACGGCCCGCGGCACGCGCATAATGGTCAATGCAGCTGCGTTTGTGCCAAGCTGCCATATCTTCCTTGCTTGGCTTGTGCCACTGATGTGAGCTGGCATTTGCCGCGTCCTGCGCGAGGGCAGGCGAGGCCAAAATCAAGCCCATCGTTAAGAAGGGGACCGTAACTTTTTTTATAGACATCAAACGTCTCCACATTCACATATGACACCACACCTTATCGGCTGATGGCACCGGGCTGTTTTTCGAGCTTGTAACTCGCTGTCGCAAAATGTCGCGAGCGCCCCGTTGCTGACAGAATCTGACAAATTCGATTTTAATTCACCCTTGCTGCCGTATTAGGTGCGCTCATAAGGGCGGGGGGAAGGCTAAAGCCGGGCACTGCCTCCCTTTAGATTTCCGAACCAAGGGCCAATTTTGCAAGAGCGGGTAAGGCCCGGCTTGATGTTAAGTCCGTCGCAGAGGCCGGCGTTGGCAAAACGAGGTTTCGGCGGTGAAGGGTGCTTTTACTCTTTGTAATAAAATTGCACAGGGATACCCCCTCGGGTAGTTGCAGAAGGCATAGTTTGGGGAGAGCCAACCCGTATCGTATCTGCCTGACTTGCCATTGGAAGCTTTCAGGGCCACCAACGATCAAGGCCATGCGAAGATTTCAAAGCGCGCGCCGCATCCACCGTTACGACGACGCTTTGCACACCGGTACGATCGCGATTCTCGGACTCAAACCTTCTTATCCTTCTCGGTCTGGATGTTGCGTTCAACTTCGTCCTGAAAGGACACTAGGGCTTGATCCCAAAATTGATCAAACCAAGCACGCACGGCGCTAAGTCCCCGAGGATCGATGTAATAGACCCGCTGCGTTCCAACCGGTCTGTCGACCACGAGTTCCGCCTCTTTCAACACTGCGAGATGCTGAGATACCGCCGGACGGCTAACCGGCATTTCCCGCGCGATCGCACCGACCGAAAGCGGCCCTGATCGGAGATGCTCGAAGATCTTTCGTCGAGTTGGATCGCCGAGAGATGCAAGGGCCTTTTCGTATTTCATGACTTACCGTAAGGTAATGCTTACTTTATGTCAAAGACCTCTTGACGTCAAACCCCACGCGACGGACCGTATTTCACGCTATTCAGGTGGACGGCATTAAGCCAAGATCGTTGCACAACAATATTCTAATTGAATCTCGTTCAATATCCATCAGATTGAATCGCGGAGCGTATGCGCCCATCTTCGTCAATTCTTTAGCAGACCCATCCGTAAGCATTAAATGACAGTAACCTCATACTTACGATTTACCCTGAGACTCTGGAGTAGGGTATGTCTGATATCATGCATCGCATCAAAATCCGATTGCCATCGAAGCCGATCTACTAGGCACTCAGGGCGGCCAAAGACATTCGCAGCCCGGGCACGCGACATCCCTTGATTCAAAGATCGGTAATGGATCCGCTAGGCCGCGTTGGCTGGAAGACGATTCCCTCCTGCCCCGGGAAGATGGGACGGCACAATGATCACATTCGCTTTGCGAGCGGAGGAAGCCAACAGAGTCTCTCCCTCACGCATTGCGGCTTCGAGCAAGTCGATCAAGGCTACGCGCGTGTGACCGCAGGCTGGGCTGACATCTCGTCAGCCTGCAATGATATTTGGAGGCGGGAAGCGCCGCTCCCCGCCCGGATATTGACTTTGCTTGCCATGGCGACGGCAAGCTCTGCTGAAGGAGGGGGACGTTTTGAGATGATGGCCTTGAGCCATTCCGGATCAAAGTTGAGATTGGAAGCATGTTATCGCGACCGAACGAGAAATTGAAAGCGCGAAAAATACGAAACCAAGAAAGATCCACGATGAGTGAATTTACATCTACCTCCATTCACCAGGAAGTCGAATTCAAGACGAGTGTCAATCGCGTTTACGAAGTTCTTCTGGACGAAAAACAGTTCAGCGCGTTTACCGCAGCCACAGCGCAGATCGAGCACGAAGCGGGTGGATCTTTCAAGCTGTTCGGTGGCCGGGTGATTGGACGAAACGTCGAGCTGATATTCAATCATCGAATTGTCCAGGCCTGGCGGGTGGAGGCATGGCCGTCAGGTGTCTACTCGATCGCCAAGTTCGAATTGACCGCGAGGGGGCCAACAACCAGTGTCGTTTTTGACCACACGGGTTTTCCACTCGAAAACCGAGAAGATCTCAATGCCGGATGGTCCAAGATGTACTGGAATCCGCTGCGAAAATATCTAGATGTGTAAAGCGGCAATGCTTTGCCTGTCATAGCAGGAAGGCTGTTCACGTGGCCGTCGTGTTACCTGTGATCTCCACTTTTGAATCCATCCGTAATAGATAAAAGCCAATGGCCAATAAAAGAAATTATTTCGAGGATAAGGTCGTGCTGGTCACAGGTGGCACCAGTGGCATTGGATTGAGCCTGGTGCATGCCTTTCACACGCGCGGTGCGCGTGTTCGCTTTTGCGCGCGCAACAAAGCGTCGGTACGCAAGGTCGAGCGCGCACATTCCGGATCGATCGGTTATGTCTGCGACGTCACCAATTCCGAAGATGTTAGGGCGATGGGTGAGGGCATTGCCACCACAGATGGGCATCTCGATGTCCTTGTCGCGAATGTTGGTCACCTTGAGGAGCCCGACTTTGTTAACGCGCCACTCGATGAGACAAAGATCAGAGACGAAATCGAACTCAACTTTGTGGCTCCGATCTTGAATGTGAACAGGCTTCTGCCTTTGCTGCGAGGGGCTTCAACGCCGCATCTCGTGATGGTCGGATCCGGTTATGGCTGGTCGCCGGCGGGCCGTGCCCCGCTTTATTCGGCGTCGAAAGCCGGCATCCGCAGCTTCGTGAAGGCGCTTCGCATTCAACTTGCCCCACGCGATATGCATGTTATGGAGGTCGTGCCTCCAACGGTCGACACACCGGCCGTTGCGCACCGCAACGTCGCGAAGATTTCATCCGACGAAATGGCAGCCCTGACACTGAAGGGCATCATCAAGCGCAAGCCGGTGGTATTCGCCGGCCAAACCCGCGCCATACCACTCATGTTGCGTCTTGTGCCCTCGATTCTGGAGCGCCTTACCGGACAGAGCTAAGGGAACTGTTGCTGGATCAAGTCCAATCAGCGCTTTCGGAAAAGGCCAACGGCCGCTCCGTTTTGTCCCTGGCTGGGAACGATCGAGTCGATGCCGAATATCGGGGCTGGGTGTTTTTGAACTAAGTGCGGCTATAGATCAGAGTTTCGAGAGCCTTAAAAGGCTTTCGAAGCAGGTGTTGCTCAAGTGCCTCCCTATGGGGAGTGCCGTCAGTTGCTTGAGTTTAAATGGGTCAAATTTCGTAGATACTCGCTGACTGCGTTTTTATCCGTCGCATCAGCCATTAAACCGACGTATCCGTCAGGCCGAATCAGGACAAACGTTCCGGCGCTGAGACCGTGGCCGTCGCGGAACTGGTCATCGAAATCAATCAGATCAGCTGATCGTGTTGATTTGGAGTGTGTCACAGATTTTGTCGTCATCTGCCGAAAATCACGAAATGCACGCAGAGCGTCTTCCGGGACATCGTAGCCTAACAACGTAAGATGCGGTCCCTGAAGTACATCGAACAAGCGGATAGGATTGCCACGCTCCAAAAGGCGGGCGTCAGATACGTGGTCTCCGGCCTGTAATTGACCGGGATTTTGGCGAAGCTCACGCGCCAATTGCGATCCGCGGTAGTTCAAATCGAGTTGCTGCACATCGCGGCCCCGCTGCATTTGCCCTTCACCCATCGCCCTCAACAAACCCATACTTAATTCGATCACATCAGCTCCAATAGGGCGGCGCTCGGCCTCGTATGTATCAAGTAGCGAGTTGGGTGCGCCATTCAGGACGGATGCGAGTTTCCAACCGAGATTGTAGGAATCCTGAATGCTTGTGTTGAGACCTTGTCCGCCGGTTGGCGGATGCACATGGGCCGCATCGCCTGCGATCAGCACGCGCCCGGCTCGATAATGCTCGGCCAATCGAATATTCACCTGGTAGAGCGATAACCATGTTGGTGTGCGAATTCGCAAGTCGGCGCGCCCTGTGCGTTCAGCGATGAGGGCTTGCAATGCTGCGTCTGAGGTATCAGGCCTCTCTCCGGAGGAAATTTGCGCTGCCATTTGGAAGGCGTTGGATTGTGCAATAGGGGAAAGAGATAACTGCCCTCCCATTGCTGTTGGCCACCGATGCCAGGCTTCAGTCGAGAGATTGTCGATTTCCAGATCGCCAAAAAGAGCGCAGATAGGCAAGGTGTTTCCGGCAAAGCCGATGCCAAGAGTTTGCCGCACAAAGCTCCGCCCGCCATCAGTACCCACGAGATAGCGCGCCCGGATGGTCTCCTCGCCGGTTATCGTCTCCACTTTGGCCTGTACAGCGTGAGCGGTCTGTTCAAATCCGATAAGTTCGATGCCAAAGAATACAGGGTGGCCAAGCACAGCCAGACGGCCACGCAACACCGCTTCGGTCTGCGTCTGGGCAACCATGAGGGCGTTGGCATAGGGTTCGCGCGGCGAGGACGCGCGCTCATCATTCAATTGTCGGCTTACGACCTTGTTGCCATCGTAGATGTGGATCGGTGGATAGCGGCCACCCACAGCGATCAATCCTTCTAGCGTGCCCAAATCTTCAAAGATTTCCTGACTTCGGGGCGAAATCCCTCTACCGCGCGAGCCAATGGCAGCCATTTTGGTTTTCTCGATCAACCGGAACCCGATCCCGCGCCGAGCGAGTTCGATGGCAAGCACCAGACCGGCAGGTCCGGCGCCAGCAATAAGGACATCTGTTTCGGAAGCGCCCATAACGGTCACCATATGCGTGCATAATACACATATCATGATTTTCGATAGACGCAACTTAAAACGTGTATAATACACATTATGGCCAATGACCTCCACGAAGCCCTGCTGGATCTGGTGGGGCTGATAAATCGACCGCAGCCCGACGCGCATCTGCTGCGTCGCGCAGGCGTGCCGCTGGATAGAGCGTTGTTTCCACTCTTGGTCCGCATAGGCGTTCGCGGACCCATAGGAATCGTCGAGTTAGCAGAACAAGGCGGCCGGGATCATTCCACCGTAAGCCGCCAGGTAGCTAAGCTCGAAGGTCGCGGGTTGGTGGCACGCCGTCCCGGAGCCTCCGACAGCCGCGTTCGTGAAGTTGTCGTAACCTCCGCCGGACGACGCATCGTCGAAGCCATTGGGGAAGCTCGTCAACGAATGGCAGACGAAATGTTAAGCCAGTGGAGCGCCAAGGATCGCCGCGAACTCACCCGCCTCGTTCGCAAATTGGCTGACGATGCGAAGCAATATTTTCAAGATTCCGAGCGAGCCTGATGTCGGCTCTCCGAGTGACGAAAGCGTGCAGCCTATCAAGTTCACCATCCATTAAGCGAGGCCAATTCAAGTTGGTCGAATTTATCGGCGAAGGAGCTATCGCCCCAAATTGCTGTCCGCCAATAGCAAACACTGCCTTCAAGAACTTGAACATATCGCATGACGCACGCAAGCGAGATGTTGAAGGGTTCGCCATATTCGCCGATGGAGAGCGCTGCGCGGGTTAGGTGTTCAGCAATTGATCGACGCGTCGTATCCGCCAACGTGCGCAATATCCCGTCGAGAGCTTGATGATTAAACATATTGTTGACTGCGGTATCGCTGTCCCGAATGGCCGAAAGAATACCCAAGTATACAATAGGCCGATATTCGGGGGGTGAATGCGGTATTGTCTGGTTGAATTCAAAATCGTTTACGGCACCAAACAGGTTCCTCAAAAGGCATTCCCATCGCGGCAATATACAGTCTCGCGGCTTCTGCAAAAGGAAGCGTTCGAGGGTAAGATGATGCTAGCGTAAGGCATCCGGCACATCGGTCGCGGCTTAGTTTTCTCAGCACGGATTGTCATAGCGATGAAAATGATCTCACGCTCTTCGTGTACCGAGCTCTCGACATCACGTCTGTGAACACAGACATACTGCCACTATTAAAAAAGTAGCGAAATTTTAGTTGCGAGCTTTGCGCTTATTGAAACCGTTATAGGACAAGTAAATGGATTATGCCCGGTAGAGAGGGGCACAAAATGCGCTCAACCAAAGCTCATACGATCAATCAACAAGCACATGAACCGGTTTATCGCGACGGAACTTTACGCAATTCCGCCTCGCATTTAATAGGCCGTTAAGCACGCTTGCCAGGAACCTGTCACTGCGAAAATCGTTTGTTCAACGAGGGGTTCATCCGCTCTTGGTTCCATGTGTTTGCGGAACCGAAAGGGAAAGCTTGGGAGTTTTACAATGCAAACCAATCCGTCGACACGTTCGGTGCGCATGGCTTTGCTGGCTGCTGGCGCGCTTACACTCTTTGCAACTTCAGCGAATGCGCAAGAGTATGGCGATAATGGAGCCACCACCTATCAAGATGGATCTGACGAGAACATCGAAGTCACAGTGCCACCCTATCGCCCCCAGCATGACGAACTGGGCGCACCCTACCGGTACCTCTCTCTATCGAAACAGGTGCACTTTGAGGATCTAGATCTTCGTACAGAGGATGGTGCGCAAGCACTCAGGACACGCGTTCGGTACACTGCGGGACAATTGTGCAGGCAGCTTGACGCCCGGTACCCAACCACAGCACCGAATAGTCCACCATGCTACACCAATGCGGTGGCCGACGCGATGCAGCAGGCGGATATCGCAATTTCTGATGCACGCGGTTATGCCGAGAACGAGGCTCGATTTTGACTGGAAAGCTCTAACCCCGCCGCGCCGCCGGGGTTAGAGCTTTAGGTCGCCGCGCCCGGAAACAGCGCGATGCAACGATGTGCAATCTAGCCGATTGCGATTTGCCCGGCAGCCTTCATGCGCCCGAACTGCAATGCCGGTCGACAGAACAATGCATAAAAGCCTTTAAAATGGCGGATGGGGTGGGATTCGAACCCACGAGACCCTCACGGGCCTGCCGGTTTTCAAGACCGGTGCCTTCAACCGCTCGGCCACCCATCCAGAACGGGGCTCTAGCGCTGAAATCAGAGGGGTGCAACCAGAGAAATCTGGTGAAAGGAAAGGCGGCAATGAGGCTCGCGAGAGATAGCTGTCTTCCACGCAGCGGTTTTGCACTGAGGCGGATTGTTTTCCCGGGGTATGCAGACTATGAACTGGGTGTTCTAGGACGGTGAACTGGCGGGCGCGTAATCGGTTCGCAATGGGCATTCCTCGCGGAAAGATTAGCCCCCCGGACCATTTCAGCGGCCCGCTGGCGCAGGTTCTGATACCCTTGAAGTAATCCAAAAGCTCCGCCTCTCCGGCGCCTTGGAGACTGCTGGCTTCTTGATCCGGGTCTTCTCGAATCACAAGAGGGCAGATTCAGCAATTCAATGTTTTGTCACCTTTCCTTCACCCGATTACCTAGAGATGCAACCGTATGCGGTTGAGGCCATAGGGGGCATCGGTTAGCGTCCAAGCGATTCGGAGGGATTCTTTCCCGTGTTACGTGCGTTACGATCCGCTGCGGCGGCTGCATTGCTTGCCGTGATTGTGGCCGCTTGCGCCACCCGACCTGCGCCTCCGCCTGAGGTCGACCATACAGTTAGCGTCCCATCGGCGGCGGGTATTTATAAAATTGGCAATCCGTACCAGCAAGACGGCGTCTGGTACTATCCGCACGAGCAGCCCGATTACGACGAGACAGGTATCGCGTCATGGTACGGCGCAGAATTTCACGGGCAGCACACGGCCAATGGCGAGCTCTTCGATTCCAACGCACTGACGGCGGCCCATCGCACCTTGCCAATGCCAGTGAATGTGCGCGTGACCAATCTTGCAAACGGGCGCTCGCTGATCGTGCGGGTGAACGACCGCGGACCTTTTGCGCGCGGGCGGATCATCGACGTGTCGGCGCGTGCGGCCGATCTGCTTGGCTTCAAGTTACAAGGCACAGCGCGGGTACGTGTGACTTATATGGGACGGGCGCTGTTGCCGGGTGGCCAACAGATTGAAGAGACCCCTCCCGAGATTGCGACCGCGGTTCCGGCAGCGCCAACAGGCAAAGTTGATATGGGCGCTTTGAACATCGTGCCGGGTGCTACGGTGGCGCCACCGGTGCAAGTGGCGTCCATGCCGGAACCAATGGCCGCCACATTGCCACAGCCGACCCGTGTCGAGGAGCCTGTCACCGGCCAAGTGACCCAAGTTCCGGTTCCCGCGGTGACGCATCTTTATGTGCAGGCGGGCGCCTTTAGCACGCAGGCCAATGCGAGTCGGCTGAAGGCACATCTGGCAGCGGCGGGTACAGTGATTATTTCGCCAATTTCCCGTAACGGGCAGACCCTCTATCGTGTCCGGATGGGGCCATTCGACGATCTTACCTCGGCCGACACAGCATTGGCGCGCACGCTCAAGCTTGGTAGTAACGACGCACAAATCGTGGTTGATCAGTAGTACGGAGCTTTCATGCGGCGATTGGGTTTTCTCGCGTTGGTAATGGCGTTTGCAACGCCTGTGTCAGCTCAGGCCATGATCACGACCGAGGCCGAACACGCCGTGCTGATGGACGCGGAAACCGGTGACGTGCTGTGGGCCAAGGACGCGGACGCGCCGATGCCACCGGCCTCGATGAGCAAGCTAATGACGTTGGAGCTTTTGTTCCAGCGACTGAATGACGGGCGGGTAAAACTCACCGATACGTTCCCGGTGTCGGAGCGTGCTTGGCGCACGCAAGGGTCGAAATCTTTTGTCGAACTCGGCGCACGCATTCCTGTTGAGGATTTAATCCGCGGCATCATCATTCAATCGGGCAACGATGCCTGCATCGTGATCGCCGAGGCGCTGGGAGGATCGGTCGAGAATTTCGTCACGATGATGAACGCGCGTGCCAAAGAGCTAGGCCTCAAGCAATCGCATTTTGTCAATCCCGACGGGTTGCCGGATCCGCCAGGTCAAATGATGTCAGCGATGGATCTGGCGCATCTTGCGCGCCATCTCATTCGCGATTATCCGCAGTATTATCATTATTTTGGCGAGAAAGATTTCACTTGGCATAATATCCATCAACCGAACCGCAATCTTGTGCTCGAAAAATTTCCCGGCGCGGACGGACTTAAGACCGGCCACACAGACGCGGCCGGTTACGGTGTGACGACCTCGGCAGTGCGCAATGGGCAACGACTGATCTTAGTGCTCAACGGGTTGCGCTATCCCGGCAAGAATGACTGGTGGGCGGAACAGTATCGCGGCGACGAAGCCGCGCGTATCTTCGATATGAGCTTTCGCGAATTCCGTCGTTACAGTCTGTTCGGCGCCCGCGACGTCGTAGGCATGGCGAAAGTTTGGCACGGGACGAAAGCTTCCGTATCGCTGGTTGCGGGCACGTCGTTGCGCGCGACCATGCAGGTGGATTTGCGCAAAGGGATGAAAGTTTCAGTGCGTTACGACGGGCCGATTGAAGCGCCCATCGCCAAAGGGCAGCGCGTCGGCACGCTGACGGTTTCGGCACCGGATTATATTACCCACAGTTACGCACTTTTTGCGAGCGAGGCAGTGGACCGCGCGGGCATTTTTGCGCGCGGCGTCGACGGGCTAAGCATGCTTCTCGGCAGCAACCGCGCGCAATGAACAAGGCGCATTTCATCACGCTGGAAGGCGGAGAGGGTACCGGAAAATCCACCCAGGTGCGCCGACTTGGGGGGCAATTGGAGGCGCACGGGGTCGCCAACGTGCTGACTCGCGAGCCGGGCGGATCGCCGGGAGCGGAACAAATTCGAGCACTGCTGGTAGAGGGCGAACCCGGGCGGTGGGATGCACTGACCGAAACATTGCTGATGTTCGCTGCACGCGCTGATCATGTCGCGCGTACGATCAAACCAGCGCTTGCGGATGGCAAGTGGGTGATCGGCGACCGGTTCACCGATTCCAGCTATGCCTACCAAGGTGTGGGACGAGGCCTTCGCCCGCAAACGATCGCCGCAATAGAAAACGTCGTGCTCGACGGTTTCGAGCCTGATTTTACGCTGGTCCTGGATCTCCCGGTGGAGGTGGGGTTGAAGCGCGCTCAAGCGCGGCGAAGTGCAGAAATGCGCTTCGAAAAATTCGATAAGGGATTTCATCAAAGACTCCGCGAAGGGTTTCACGAAATCGCGAAAGCCAATCCAACACGCTGCGTGATCGTCGACGCGTCTGGTTCGGAAGAACAGGTGGCCGGGCTGATCTGGCGTGAAGTGCAAGCGCGTTTTAGGCTATGATCGCGCATGGCTAGGCGCTCTGAACAGGACAATCCGCCGGAAGCGGATCGCATCGAGGGTCAGGCCCATCCGCGCGAAGCGCATGATCTGATCGGGCATCGCGAGGCGCTCGCACGGGCTGCGCGTGCAATCCGCTCCGGACGGCCGCCACAGGCCTGGCTGATCACGGGGCCTTCGGGCATCGGCAAGGCGACTCTGGCGTATAGGGTTGCGCGCTACCTATTGCGCTATGGGGCGACGGCGGAGGGGCAGGAAGATTTGTCGGTGGCAGCCAACGATCCGGTCTGTCAGCAGGTGGCGGCAGGTGCGCATCCCGGCTTGCTGATTCTGCGGCGCGTGGCGAACGAGCGCACAGGCAAGCTGATGAATGTGTTGTCGGTCGAGGAAGTGCGGAAGCTTTCTTCGTTCTTCGGCTTGACCTCGGGCGCCGGCGGATGGCGCGTGGCGATAATCGATACGGCCGATGACATGAACGATGCAGCGGCAAACGCGCTTCTGAAGACGCTCGAAGAACCTCCGTCACGGGCGATGATCCTCGTGCTGTCGAACAATCCTGGGCGGTTGGTTTCGACGATCCGTTCGCGGTGCCAACGGCTCGATTTGCGGCCGTTGGTAGAACGCGAGGTGGAGATAGCGTTGGAACAAAAGCTCCCGCAATTAGGTGAAAACGGGCGCGCATCACTCGCGCGGCTTTCGGGCGGCTCTATCGGCACCGCACTGGTGCTGGCCGGAGGGGAGGGCGTCACGTTGGCTCGCGAGGCAGACCGACTGATCGAAACGGCAGGCCACCCCGACGTTCCAATGCTGCTGGCGTTGGGTGAAAGACTTGTGCGCGCGACGGATGGGTTGGAGACGTTCGGCGTGTTCCTGGCCAATGCGTTGAGCGATCGTATCCGCGCCAAGGGCGCAGCGGGCGAGACGGGACTTGATCGCTGGATCGAGGTGGCCGAACGTGTACGCTCGAAATTCGCGCGCAGCGCGGCGCTTTATCTCGATCCGCGCCAGACGGTAGTGAGCGCCGCACTGGCCTTAGGCGAAGCGCGCAAGCACGGAAGTCTTTGATGCTCGTCGACAGCCATTGCCATCTTGATTTCCCCGAATTCACGCCGGAATTGGACACGATTGTGCAGCGTGCAATGGATGCGGGGGTGGGCGTCTGTGTGAGCGTCGGCACGACGCTGGCGAAGTTTGCGCAAGTGGAAACCGTAGCCGAACGGTTTGCCAATGTGTGGTGTTCCGTAGGCATTCATCCGCACGAGGCGCATGTGGAATTGCTTGCCGACTGCGCACCGCTGCTGGAACATGCCAAACATCCCAAGGTCGTGGCCATCGGGGAAACCGGGCTCGACTATTATTACGAACACAGTCCGCGCGACGAGCAGAAGCAGAATTTCCGCACCCATATCGAGGCATCGCGCCAAACGAGGCTGCCGCTGATTGTGCATACGCGCGATGCGGAAGACGATACGATTGCGATTTTGCGTGAGGAGATGGAGAAGGGCACTTTCCCCGGTTTGATTCATTGTTTCACAGGCACAAAAATGCTGGCCGACGCAGCACTGGATCTTGGATTTTGCATTTCCGTATCGGGGATCGCGACGTTCAAGAAGTCGGAGAAACTGCGCGGCGTTTTGATAGATGTGCCGCTAGATCGGCTTCTGGTCGAAACCGACGCACCGTATCTCGCGCCGATGCCGCATCGGGGCAAGCGCAACGAACCCGCGTTTGTGACGCACACAGCAGCGATGCTGGCGTCGCTCAAAGCCGTGAGTGTCGAAGACCTTTCGACGGCAACGACAGAGAATTTTTTCCGGTTGTTTGCGAAGGTTCAGCGGCCACAATGACGTCGCTAGAAGTCACCATCCTGGGCTGCGGATCTTCTGGCGGTGTGCCGCGTATTGGCGGGTCCGACGGGAGCGGTGTCTGGGGTGCGTGCGATCCGACCAATCCGAGGAACCGGCGACGGCGCTGTTCGCTGTTGGTGCGGCAGAAAAGCGGGGCGAACGCCACGACCGTTCTGGTCGACACTTCGCCTGACATGCGCGAGCAATTGATCGACGCGCGCGTCACAGTCCTCGACGCTGTGTTCATCACCCACGATCACGCCGACCAGCTTCATGGTATAGACGATCTGCGAATGGTCGCGATGAATATGCGCAAGCGCGTGGACGTCTATGCGGATGAGGGCGCGTTCGAGCGGATTCTTGGGCGCTTTAGCTATTGTTTCGTGCAGCCTTCGGGAAGCGACTATCCGGCAATCCTGAATGCCCATGACGTGCGCGAACCGTTTCGCCCGATTGAGATAGAAGGTGCCGGCGGTGCGCTGCCAGTGCTGGCGTTCTGGCAGGAACATGGGCACATCCGTTCGCTCGGCTATCGCTTCGGGGCGGTTGCATATTCGAGCGACGTGAACGGGTTGAACGAGACTGCGTTCGCTGCCCTAGACGGGGTGGAATGCTGGATCTTGGATGCGCTGCGCTACATGCCGCATCCAAGCCATGCCCATGTCGGCCAAGCGCTCGAATGGATTGCGCGCGTGAAGCCGAAGCGCGCGATCCTGACCAACCTTCACGTCGATCTGGATTATGAAAAACTCAGACGCGAACTGCCGTCCGGTGTCGAGCCAGCTTATGACGGGATGACGATTAAACTGAGTGCTTGAGCTGCAATATGGCCCAACATCACGGTGGGACCTGACCCCATCCCCCAGCAAAGACAGTTTTTCACCACACATGCGCGCCTATAAGTGGTTTCGCCCCATAATTTCCCATAATATTACTTATACGCTAAATTGATGGGCGGCAGCGACGCGACCTTGCAGGCCGACCCCCAGCCCCGCTAAGGCGAAGCCATGCACTCCCTCCACGACCTGTTGGAAATTATGCGGCGGCTGCGCGATCCACAGACCGGGTGCCCGTGGGATCGTCAACAGAATTTCGGGACCATTGCGCCCTACACAATCGAGGAAGCATATGAAGTCACGGGTGCCATCGAGGATTGCGATTGGCCAGCGCTGAAAGACGAACTTGGCGATCTGCTGTTTCAGGTGGTGTTTCACGCTCGCATTGCCGAGGAACGCGGGCTGTTCGCGTTCGACGATATTGTGGCCACGATCTGCGAGAAGATGCAGCGACGACATCCGCACATCTTCGGCAGCAGCCGTACCATTGAAACGGCCGAAGCCCAGACGGTAGCTTGGGAAGGACACAAACTCCGCGAGCGTGCCGCCAAGCCCACGCAGGGCCTATTGGATGACATTCCGCGCGCCCTGCCCGCGTTGTTACGCGCCGTGAAACTTCAGAAACGCGCCTCCAGCGTTGGCTTCGATTGGGATTCGGCACCCAAGGTGGTTGAGAAGATCGTCGAGGAAGCAATGGAAATCACTGAGGCTTATGCCGAAGGCGCCAATCCTGTCCGGATCGAGGAGGAATTCGGCGATCTGCTATTCGCCGCCGCCAACCTGGCGCGGCACATGAAGGTCGATCCTGAAGCGGCCCTGCGAGCGGCCAACGCCAAATTCACCCGGCGGTTCAAATTCATCGAAGCAACGCTCGCCGCGCGCGGCCGCACCACGGCCGATGCAACGCTGGACGAAATGGAAGCTCTTTGGCAGGCCGCGAAAACAGCGGAGAGTTCAGGTTAGGATAGAGTTATAACCAGTTAATCCAGCAACATTATCTGTGAAATCGGCAACGGAAGAGATCCATATCCTGCGGATCGACAGCGACCGTCAACATTATGCCCTTGGCGCTATCGCGTCGCTTGATGATGCGGCCGTGGCGATAGACCCAGGCCAGACCTGCACCGTCGGCAGAATCCAGGTGCAACTTGAGAACATTTTCCTCCTTGCCCAGCATCGTATCGATGCGCACGAGCAGCTCTGCCAAGCCCTCTCCATTCAAGGCGGAGATTGCAATGGGCCCCGCCGGGCCGTTGCGACCCAAAAGTGATTTGTGAGCCCCAGGCTCCAACAGGTCTATTTTGTTGAAGACTTCGATGATACGGGGCTCGTCTTCATCGATCCCCAGCTCTGCCAAAACTTCCAACACGTCGACTTTTTGCGCATCGCTTTCGAGATGGGCAGAATCGCGTATGTGAGCAATGACATTGGCCTCCAGCACCTCCTCTAAAGTAGCCCGGAATGCAGCAACCAATTCAACTGGCAAATCGGCAATGAAACCGACCGTATCGGACAAGATCGCACGGCGGCCACTGGGGAGCTTGAGGGCGCGCATGGTGGGGTCAAGGGTGGCGAATAGCAGGTCTTTCGCCAGCACTTCGGATTTGGTCAGGGCGTTGAACAGGGTAGATTTGCCAGCGTTGGTGTAGCCGACCAGGGCAACCACAGGAAATGGCACGCGCTTGCGAGCACGGCGCTGCAAGCCGCGAGTGCGTTTGACGCCTTCCAGTTCTCTCTTGATCTTGATAATGCGCTCGCCAATCAGGCGACGGTCGGTCTCGATCTGGGTTTCGCCGGGACCGCCTAGGAAACCGAATCCGCCGCGTTGGCGCTCCAGATGGGTCCAGCTTCGGACCAGACGGCTTCGTTGATAGGTAAGATGGGCAAGCTCGACCTGCAGGCGCCCTTCCCGCGTCTGTGCGCGTTCGCCGAAGATTTCCAGGATGAGTGCGGTGCGATCGAGCACTTTTGTGCTCCAAGCCCTTTCGAGATTGCGCTGCTGAATAGGCGAAAGCTGTGCATTGACGATGATGACGATGGGTTTGAGCGTGCCGGCTTCGCTGCCGATCTCTTCCACCTTGCCACTACCGATCAACGTCGCGGGCGTGGCACGCCCAAGCGGCACAATATAGCCGGCGATAACGTCAAGGCCGATAGCGGACGTCAGGCCGACGGCTTCGGCCATGCGCGCATCCGCATCCCGGCCGCCCGAAATGCGGCGCGCCTTGGGCTCGATGTGAACAACGAAGGCTGTGCGGCTCGGTTCGGTGTTCGAGCCGTGTCGCGCAGACGTTACGCGTGCTCCGCGATTACTTCGGTGTCCTGCAGCTGAATCGGACCCAGCGGCATGACCGTCGAGATCGCGTGTTTGTAAACCAGTTGCGCCTGACCGTCCCGGCGCAGAAGAACGCAGAAATTGTCGAACCAAGTGATGTTTCCCTGAAGCTTTACACCGTTGACGAGAAATATCGTCACCGACGCTTTGCTCTTACGAACCGCGTTTAAAAAGGTGTCTTGCAAATTTTGTTGTTTTTCGCTCATGGGTGAACCCACTTTATTTGGTTGCACTCCGCGGCCCCTGCGAAGCATTACGAGCATAAAGCCATTTGCTGCAATTGCGAAAGGGGTTTAGCGCCGGTGTTTCGCGTTTTCAGTACGGCTTTGGGCCAGGGCGGCGTAGGCCTCCTGCACCCGACGCGTGAGCGGGCCGGGTTTGCCGTCGGCTATTTTGGCCCCGTCGATGGCCACGATGGGGATGCCAGCCCCCGTTGCTGCCGAAAGGAAAGCCTCTTTGGCGTGCCGGGCCTCGTCCGGCGTGAAACGGCGTTCGACCACCTTCATTTGGATACCTTGGGCGGCCTCGAGGATCACCCGGCGGGTAACGCCGGGCAGGATCGCATTGCTCAGATCGCGGGTGACGATTTCACCCTCACTGGTGACGATCCAGGCCGTGGTTGAGGCCCCCTCCGTCACGAAACCGTCGCGATCCACCAGCCACGCTTCGTAAGCGCCGGCCTTGCGCGCTTCGGTCTTGGCGATGAGGTTCGGCAAAAGCTGCGTCGTCTTAATGTCGCAACGGGCCCAGCGTTCGTCGGGACGTGTGATGACGGCAATACCCTGCACTTTTCGCTGTTCCATGGCGGCGCGATCTATTTCGCGCCCAGTGAGGATGACAGTGGGCTTTACCGTTTCGCCCGGCATCGAATGATCACGGCGGAACGCGCCGCGAGTGACCTGCAGATAGATCAGTCCATTGTTTATCCGATTGCGGCGCACAATTTCGCGAAAGACGAATTTGAACGCCGCGCGCGCCATCGGCATGACAATCTGGATTTCGCGCAGCGAGCGTTCGAGGCGATCGAGATGTTCTTCCTCGTCCATCGGCGTGCCGTCTGCGACATTGGCTACTTCGTAGATCGAATCGCCGAATTGCAACCCGCGATCTTCGATGTGCACCACGGCATGGGCATGCAGAAGATAGCGACCGTTCACATAGGCGATACGGCCGATGGGCGCGCGCGTCTGCCAGCGCATTACGCGTTGAACGCCTGATCACGGCCCGTCGGACCTACGCCCAAAGACTTCAGCTTGCGATGCAGCGCTGAACGTTCCATGCCGATAAACGCTGCCGTACGCGAGATGTTGCCGCCGAAGCGGTTGATCTGCGCCAACAGATAATCGCGTTCAAAGATTTCACGGGCTTCACGCAGCGGCATCGAAATCACAAGATCGCCCTTCCCTGCATTGCCCCACGGCGCGCTGGCGCCGAGATCGGGCGGCAGAAGATCCGCCGAAATCGCCTGCGCGGCATCATCGGTGGCAAGGATCAGCAAGCGTTCTACGATGTTGCGCAACTGGCGCACATTGCCGGGCCAGTTGTGGGCCTGAAGCACGGCCATCGCATCATCGCCAATTTCGCGGATCGCCAGCCCCGAAGCTACCGACAGACGTTTCATGAAATGGGTGACCAGCAGTGGAATATCGTCGCGCCGTTCGGAAAGCGATGGCACGCGCACGGGCACGACATTGAGGCGATGATAAAGGTCTTCGCGGAAACGCCCATTGGCGATTTCCAAACGCAGGTCGCGTGTGGAAGACGAAATCACGCGCGCATCGACTTGCACCCGCGTGATGCCGCCGACGCGTTGGAACGTCTGGTCGACCAGCACACGCAAGATCTTTGCTTGTGTCTCAAGCGGCATGTCGCCAACTTCGTCGAGATAGAGCGTGCCATTGTGCGCGAGTTCAAGCAGGCCCGTCTTACGCGGCGCATCCGCCGTTTCCATGCCGAACAATTCGGCTTCAATGTGATCGGGTTCAAGATTGGCGCAATTGATCGCGACAAAAGCGTTCGCGACGCGGCGCGAATGGGCATGGATCAGCCGCGCCACCACCTCCTTGCCCGAACCAGAAGGCCCTGAAATCAGCACGCGGCTTCCGGCCGGCGCTACCTTTTCAATCATCTGGCGAAGTTGGGAAATCGCCGACGAAATGCCAATGACTTCGAGATCGTCGCCGGACTTCAGTTTCAGTTCCTGTACCTCGCGACGCAACCGCGCGGCTTCGAGCGCGCGCACAACGACATGAATGAGGCGATCGGATTTGAAAGGTTTTTCGATGAAGTCGTAAGCACCCTTGCGGATCGAGGCGACGGCAGTTTCGATGGTGCCATGACCACTAATCATCACCACGGGCAGGTCTGGATGCTCGCGTTTGATATGATCGAGCACCTGGATGCCATCTAGCCGGCTTCCCTGCAACCAGATGTCAAGCACCACAAGCTGCGGACGGCGTTGGCGGACGGCGTTGAGCGCGCTGTCGCTATCGGAGGCCACACGTGTTTCGTATCCTTCGTCGTGAAGGATACCTGCTATCAGATCGCGAATGTCTTCCTCATCGTCTACGATGAGAATTTCAGGCGCTATCAACGAGCCGTTCTTGCTCATTCCCTACTACTCCTTGTTCTTTCAGAGCTTTCTGACGTATTGGAAAGGTGAGGCGGATTTCCGCGCCTTGTTGTTCGTTGGCGGCGTCACCGATCGCGATTTCGCCGCCGTGATCTTCCATGATCTTGCGCACGATGGCGAGACCTAGTCCCGTGCCTTTGGCGCGCGTCGTCACATAAGGTTCGGTAAGTCGGTGGCGATGCTCAGGCGGCAAGCCGATGCCGTTGTCGGTGACGCGAAACGACAAGCGATCGCCGTCGCCTTCGAGCACAACGGCCATGCGGCCCGGCATATCGTCGCCGGTCGCCTTGCGCGCCTCGATGGCCTCGCCTGCGTTTTTCAGCACGTTGGTCAGCGCTTGCGAAACAAGGCGGCCATCAGCTTCAAAATAGATCGCATCCTTCGGCGACTTTACGTCGAACGTAACCTGCGGCTGCGCCACGCGTTGCAAGAAAATCGCTTGCTGCAGCAATTCCTGTGCATTCTCGCGGCGCATCTTGGGCGATGGCATCCGCGCGAAGGATGAGAATTCATCCACCATGCGCCCGATGTCGCCTACCTGACGAATGATTGTATCGGTGCATTGATTGAAGATATCGGGATCAGTGGTGACCTCCTTGCCGTACTTGCGCTTGAGCCGTTCGGCAGAAAGCTGAATCGGCGTGAGCGGGTTTTTAATCTCGTGTGCGATGCGGCGCGCGACGTCGGCCCAGGCCGCGGTGCGCTGGGCGGAGATGAGATCGGTGATGTCGTCAAACGTCGCAACGAAGCCGCCGCCGAACGCGCCACTCTCGCTGGCCACCTGAACACCCAGATTGCGCGTGGTAGAGCCACGCTTGATCGTGGCCTCGCCGCTCGCGCGGCCCACGGGTTCTTGTATTGCGCGGCGAATAAGCGCCGCAAGTTCTGGCACGGCTTCAGAATAGTGCTGACCTTCGATTTCCTCGGGCGCTGCGTTAAGCAGCCGCGCGGCCATGCGGTTGACGATGGTAATACGGCCATCATTGTCGAGGCCAATTACGCCGGCGCTAACGCCCGCGAGCACGGCTTCGGTGAAACGGCGGCGCTCTTCATTCTGCTGGTTGGCGTCGACGAGCGCGTCACGTTGCGCGTTCAACTGGTAGATCATACGGTTGAACGCGACGCCCAACGTGCCTATCTCGTCGTCGTCGCGGTCGATTTCGACGCGGGCTTTCAAATCACCTTCAGAGACGCGTTCAGCCGCGCCGATCAGATTCGAAATCGGACGCACGAGACGCGTGGCAGCCCACAAACCTGCCCAGATCGCAGAAAGCAAAATAACAAGCGACACCACGGCATAGAGGGCGGCAAAGATGAGTTGCACTTCTGCGCGATTTTGATTCAGACGGTTATATTCAGAGGCAGCGTCGATGGTTCGTTGCTGGTGCGCAAGCACTTCGGGATCGACGGCACGGGCCACAAGCAGATACGCATCTACAAAGGCATCGAGTTTGACCAAGGCGCGAACCAGGTTGTCACTGGACTCGGTGAGGACGACCACCTGCCCTTGCGCGGCTTTGGCGATGGCTTGCGCGGATGGCGCTTCGTATTTCGGCATCGAGGGAAGTTTCGCGCTGGCTAGCACACGGCCATTGGAGTCGATCACGAACACGGCGGGAAGTGCGCGCACAGAAGCCTGCGTCACCAAATAGTCGGTGAAGCGTTTGCGCATATCCTGTTGGTTTTGCTGGAGCAATGGCGCCGCGCGATCGATGTCGTAGGCCATGGCGAGGATGTCGCCACGGATGACCTGACGATGTTCTTCCACATAGGCTTGTGCGACGCTTACCGCGTTGGAAACCGCTGCCTTCACGCGCTCGGAGAACCACGCCTCGACACCTAGGTTAAGCGTTACGGCGGCGAAGACCGCAACGAGAATCGTTGGCACGACCGCCACCGCGCTGAACATCGCGGCAAGGCGCACGTGAAGTTTGGCCCCCGCGATTCCGGAGCGCCGCTCACTCCAGATGCGCACCAAGCGCCACGCAATCAGCGCCCCCAAAGTCAGCACCAGGGTCAAATTGATGAGCAGCAGAGCGATCAGGCCGCCCGGTGTCGGATTGTAGGGAACAAGTCCGGTAACGATGGCGTATGTCGCAATGCCAGAAAGCACCGTCAACATCCCAACCGCCAACGCAATGCGCGACGGCCGCGACATCGCCAGCACGACGGCGCGCAACCCAGTCCTCCTCGGCCCTTCTAATGCGTTGACGGTTGCCATTCAGTCCGTTGGAGCGCGAAAGCTCAGCGTTAACGGCTTCACCAAACCGGCGTAGTGTAGCCATGCCACAAACTGTTGCAAGAATGCAGCGTTGGCCATCTCAAAATGCGCCAATTCCGGGCTAATCCGCCTTCAGGCCGCGAATGACCTCCAGCCCCAAATCTCGAATCTTCTTTCGTAGCGTGTTGCGATTGACCCCGAGAAGCTGGGCGGCCCGAATCTGATTGCCCCTAGTCGCAGCAAGGCAGATGGAAATCAGCGGACGCTCAACCTCCTGCAGCACGCGGTCGTAAAGGCCGGGCGGAGGCAAGCGGTCGCCTTGGGCGCGAAAATATTTGATGAGGTAGCGCTCGGCCGCGGTACCAAGTGAAGCTTCATCTTCTGCGCCATCGGAACTAGACGGAACTGGCTCTCGCAATTCAGCGGCGATGGCAGAACCGGGGATATCCTCGCCTGGATGCAGCACGGCCAGACGGCGGATCAGGTTTTCTAGTTCGCGCACGTTGCCAGGCCAGCGATAGCGCTTGAGTATGTCAAGCGCCTCCATATCGAGACTTTTGGTGGGAAGGCCTTCCTCTGCAGCTTTGCGCAGGAAGTGGCGTACGAGATCGGGAATATCCTCCGCGCGCTCGCGCAAAGGCGGCAGACGCATCGGCACGACGTTGAGGCGATAATACAGATCCTCGCGGAACAAGCCTTGCTGAATGAGTTGGCGTAGATCGCGATTGGTCGCCGCGATAATGCGTACATCGGTACGAATCGGTGTGCGGCCGCCAACCGTGGTGTATTCACCTTGTTGCAGCACGCGCAACAGGCGCGTTTGCGCTTCAAGTGGCATATCGCCGATTTCGTCGAGGAACAGTGTGCCGCCTTCGGCCTGTTCGAAACGGCCGACGCCGCGATTGGTGGCACCCGTAAAGGCTCCACGTTCATGTCCAAACAATTCGCTTTCGACGAGTTCTTTGGGGATCGCGGCCATATTCACGGCAACAAATGGGCCATTACGGCGCTTTCCGTAATCGTGGAGCGCGCGCGCCACCAGCTCTTTGCCGGTGCCACTTTCGCCCATCACCATCACAGTAAGGTCGGTCTGCGTCAGGCGCGCGATGACACGGTAGATTTCCTGCATCGCGGGCGAACGGCCGATGAGCGGCAAGCGTTCTTCGGGCTGTTCGGGTAGAACATTGCTGCGCTTGAGCTGAGGCATGGCGAGCGCACGCTGGACGACCGACACGAGTTCCTTCAGATCGAACGGCTTAGGAAGATATTCGAAGGCGCCGCGCTCGGCCGCCGTAATCGCGGTCAGCAGTGTGTTCTGGGCGCTCATCACAATCACCGGCAGATCAGGGCGCGTCTTCTTAATGCGTGGAATAAGATCAAAACCGTTTTCATCCGGCAGCACCACGTCGGTGATAACAAGACTGCCCTCGCCCGCCGTGATCCAACGCCACAAGCCTGAGGCGGTGCCCGTGGAACGTACCTCGTAGCCCGCGCGACCCAGCGCCTGATTGAGAACTGTGCGAATCGCCGCATCGTCGTCGGCAATGAGAATGGTTCCGGCAGGCATTACATGTCCTCCCCATCCATTGCGGCTTTGGGTAGTAAAACGCGAAAAATCGTCTTTCGAGGCATTGAGTCGCATTCGATCACACCGCCATGATCGCCAATGATTTTCGCGACCAGTGCAAGGCCAAGGCCAGATCCGCGCGTCTTCGTGGTGACGAACGGATCAAAGATGTAGGGCATCAAATCGGCGGGAACACCTGAGCCGTTGTCACGCACGGTGACTTCCAATGGCAGGCTGAGTCGTTCGCCCGAAACGGGGGCGCTGACGCGCACACCGGGGCGATAGCCAGTGGTCAATGTGATCTCGCCGCCACTTTCCGGCAGCGCGTCGCTCGCATTGCGTACGAGATTGAGAAATACCTGAATCAACTGATCGCGATCGCCCAGCACAGGCGGCAGCGAAGGATCAAATTGTTCGTGGAACGTCACCGTGCGTGCAAAGCTCGTTTCGGCGACTTTACGCACGCGATTGAGCACTTCGTGGATGTTCACCGGCGCACGCGGCAATACGCGGGTGTCGCCGAAGTCTTCCATGCGATCAATCAGGGTGCGGATGCGATCGGCTTCGGCGCAGATCAGCTCGGTGAGATTGCGTTCGTTCGGCGGCACCGCCTCTTCTAGCAATTGCGCCGCACCGCGAATACCAGCAAGCGGGTTCTTGATTTCATGGGCGAGCACCGCCGCCATGCCATGCATCGAACGCACCGCACCACGATGTAGGAGCTGGCGGTCGATGCGCTGGGCGAGGCTGCGTTCTTGTAAGGTAAGGATCACTGCGCCTTCCGGTTCGACAATCGGGGTAGCCGTTACGTCGGCCACGCGTTCGCCGTGGCGCGGCGTGGTGAGATCGACGTCACGCTCGCCGACAGAGGCACCGCGTTCGCGGGCTTGGGCGATTAGTTGTAGGATCGGGCTGCCGAATGGCACGATATCTTCGAGGCAGCGGCGCGCCAGAAGACCCGCGCCCATGTCAAAGAACTGCTCCCCCGCCGGATTGACAAACAGCACCTCCTGCCCCGGGCCGACCATAATAAGCGGCATCGGCAAGGCGGCCGCGATCTGGGCTGCGGTCTCTCCTAAACCAAACCGGGCTGCGGGCATTTTGGTTACATTGCTCATGTTTTAATCACATACCATCATTGCTTATTCTGTAGGCAGTTTAACTCCCTGCTGCGATGCACGCAATGCTTGGCGTGAAGCTCGCGGCCTTCTAGTTTGAGGGGTATGGGGAAGATTGCAGCACTGATCGTGGCCGGAGGCCGCGGAGAACGCGCCGGAGGGGGCGTGGCCAAGCAATACCGGACCGTGCAGGGCCAGCCTATCCTAGCTTGGACGGTCAGGGCGTTCCGAGGCATGGACGTTGTCCAGGTGGTGATCGGCCCAGAGGATGGTGCGGCGTTTGCCAAGACCACAGCCGGGTTCGATCTGCTCGCCCCCGCGACCGGCGGGCCCAACCGTCAGGAATCGGTGCGGCTGGGGCTGGAGGCTTTGGCTGCCCATGCGCCGGCGTTCGTACTGATCCACGACGCGGCGCGTCCGCTTGTCTCCCCCGCTTTGATCGCGCGCGTGACGGAGGCGCTGAAGAAGGGCGCGCAGGCTGTCGTGCCCATCTTGCCGGTGACCGACGCGTTGAAGCGCGCGGAGGCCGATAGGCTGGCCACACTTTCGCGCGATGGATTGTTTCGCGCCCAGACGCCGCAAGGGTTTCGTTTCGATGCCATACTTGCCGTGCACCGCGCGCAACGCGGACGCGAAGCGGCGGACGACATCGAGATTGCCGAAAATGCCGGAATGAAGATCACCACAGTCGTCGGGGACGAACGCAACATGAAGATCACCGCACCGGAAGATTTCGCGAGGGCCGAGAGTCTGCTGAATGGTCAGACGCGCACGGGGATGGGATTCGACGCGCACCGGTTTGGACCCGGCGATCACGTCTGGCTGTGCGGGCTGAAGATCGCGCACAATGCCGGATTGATTGGTCATTCCGATGCGGATGCGGGTTTGCACGCGCTGACAGATGCCATTTTGGGGGCACTGGGTGCGGGTGACATCGGGCAGCATTTTCCGCCGACCGATGAGCGTTGGCGCGGTGCCTCGTCAGACAAGTTTCTCAAACATGCATCCGATCTGGTGGCGCAGGCAGGCGGCAACGTGGTGCATTGCGATGTCACGCTAATTTGCGAAGCGCCAAAGGTTTCGCCGCACCGCGAGGCGATGCGCGCGCGCGTGGCAGAGATTCTCGATCTCGATGTGCCGCGCGTGAGCGTAAAAGCGACCACGACCGAAGGAATGGGCTTCACCGGACGGCGCGAAGGCATTGCAGCGCAAGCGGTGGCGACGATACGCTTGCCGCACTGATGCCGCCTCATCTCAAACTTTGGTCGCGCCGCTTTGCCACGTTGTTTGGCATCGGGTACGCGCCGTTCGCGCCGGGGACAGTGGCGAGCGCGGTTGCCCTGCCCTTCGCATTTCTGATCCAGACCTTTGGTGGGGGGCGCGCACTGTTCGTGGCAGCCCTCGTCGCCAGCCTCGTCGGCTATTGGGCCTGCGAATTATATGTGCGCCAGACAGGCAATGAAGACCCGTCCGAAGCCGTAATCGACGAACTTGCTGGCCAGTGGTTCGCTTGTGCGCTCGCGCCCTTGTCTTGGTCCGGTTACGCAGCGGCCTTCGTTCTCTTCCGGTTCTTCGACATGACCAAGGTCTGGCCCGTGTCGGCGGCGGAACGTGTGCGTGGCGGCTGGGGGGTGATGCTCGACGACATTGTTGCGGGGTTGATTGCGGGGGGGATCGTGGCCGCGCTTCACTACTGGAAACTCGTATGATGTTTTCGCCCTCGCTGCTGCGGCTTGCAGAGATCGTGCTGATGCAAGCACGCGAGAAGAAGCTGCGCATTGCCACCGCCGAAAGCTGCACGGGCGGATTGATCGGCGCGTTACTGACCGAAATTCCGGGCTCATCCGATGTTTTCGAGCGCGGGTTCGTTCCCTATTCCAATCGCGCGAAATCCGACCTGCTGGGCGTCCCGGACGATTTGATCGTGGATATGGGTGCGGTGTCTGAAGCAGTGGCGCGCGCGATGGCGGAAGGCGCGGTTGAAAACTCCCATGCCCATGTCGCGGTTGCAGTGACGGGCGTGGCCGGTCCCGGCGGCGGGACGGCATTAAAGCCTGTCGGGCTCGTTCACATCGCAGCGGCGCGCGAGGGGCGTTCGATTTTGCACGAGGCCCATCGCTTTGGCGACATCGGGCGCAGCGAAATCCGCATCAGAACGGTCCAAGCGTCGCTGGAATTGTTACAGCGGATGTTTTGAAAGCTCTTTCGCGCGCGCTTCGAACGCGTCGGTCATGCGGAGGAGTACATGCTCGAACGCCTGAGCTGCGACCACGTTTAAAAAGCGGTTCTTGAATTCGAAGGCAATGCGGAAGGTGACTTCGCAACCGCGTTCCCTTGGCGTGAAGCGCCAATGGTTTTCGAGCGTGCGAAACGGGCCTTTGGTTTGCACCACGTCGATAGCATATGCGGTAGGATCAAGAACCACGCGGCTGGTGTAGCGCTCGCGTAGCGCACGATAACCGACAAGCATTTCTGCGATCAGCACATCGCTCTCGCCCTCTTTCGAGCGCGAGAGCACACGCAATCCCGTGCACCAAGGAAGGAATTCAGGATAGCGCTCCACATCGGCCACGACCCCGAACATCAGATCAGCCGAATAGGGAAGAAGACGCGTTTCGGTGTGCGAGGCCACGGCTAGGTACGCGCGGCCCTCGCCGCCTTCATCGCCGCAAAATCGGAATCGGCATGATAGGACGACCGCGTCAGCGGCGAGGCGGAAACCATCAGGAAGCCTTTGGCGCGGGCGATTTGTTCGAGGCCAGCGAATTCTTCCGGTGTCCAGTAGCGTTGAAGCGCCACGTGCTTCTTAGTCGGTTGGAGATATTGGCCGATGGTAAGGAAATCGACTTGCGCGGCGCGTAGATCGTCCATCACCTGCATGATCTCTTCGCGACTTTCACCCAGGCCCACCATCAGGCCCGATTTGGTAAATCCCTCGGGCGCTAATTCCTTCGCACGTTCGAGCAAACGTAGGCTCACGTAATAACGCGCGCCCGGGCGCACGGAGAGATAGAGCCGTGGCACGGTTTCAAGATTGTGATTGAACACGTCGGGGCGCGCGGCGGCCACAATTTCCACGGCGCCGGGCTTGCGGAGAAAATCCGGAGTCAAGACTTCGACAGTGGTTCCGGGTGAACGTTCGCGGATGGCATGGATGGTTTGGGCAAAACATTCAGCACCGCCATCGGCCAAGTCATCGCGATCGACTGAGGTGATAACGACGTGCTTCAAACCCAACTTGGCAACCGCCTGTCCGACATGGCCGGGTTCTTTGGCGTCGAGCGCACCGGGCAATCCGGTTTTTACGTTGCAGAAGGCGCAGGCACGCGTGCAGGTGTCACCCATAATCATCATGGTGGCGTGGCGATGGGTCCAACATTCGCCGATATTCGGGCAAGCCGCCTCCTCGCACACCGTGTGTAACCCATATTCGCGCACGATGGATTTGGTCTGTGCGTATTCGTGGCTGACCGAGACCTTGACCCTGATCCATTCGGGCTTGCGCAACACAGCCGTATCCGGGCGATGCGCTTTTTCCGGGTGTCGCAACGTGCGGCGGTCGGAGTCCAAATCTATGACAGTGGCCATCGGCGCTATATAGACGGTCCGCGGCGGGATTTCACCGGGTCTTTTCCCCGCTGACTTCGCGTTGCCGTATCCAATGGAACTGGGGAAGCATATTTTTCTCTTGCATTCCAGCAGATATCTGGCGGCATCGTGTCACTTGTGATGCGCCTACACTCTCTGCGTCGCGAGGCACTCGCAATCCTGGTCGCCCTTTCCGTCGCTGCACGAGGTGTCGGCTGCGGCCAGTATCCTGGCCTCATCCTTTGGCAAGATTGTGGGAAATGACCGGCCAGAATCATTTGGCATGACCTCAGGCCCGAGCGCTGTGCAAATCGGATTTCTTGTTCTTGCCTAGTCGCGCCTGAATGCTATGTAGCTATAGCAAGCTCTAGGCATCGGGTTTTTTTCAACGCAAGTTTCGTCGCGGTGACCTTCTGGAGAAGCAAATTTGGGTTGGCCAGGACATAATCTCACGACTCGGCTGGCGCAATTGACAAAAAACGAAGACAAAGTGCGGTGGCGGGGCGGACATGAGGAAAAAAGACGCACTATAGATCTGTTGAAGCAATGATCGGGCAGCCTAAGTGATTTGGTGAAGCAGCCCGCTATTGTCATCTTTGTCAATGTTTGCGGTTTCGAGCACACAAATCGATTGTGTTAGACGCGATTTAGGGGAAATACGTATCATCCAACACCATGGTGGACACCTGCCCCGAGGGGGCGGTTCGCATGACCGGAGAAAGGCAGAGCTTCACATTGCCACCCTTTGTCTTTTGTCAATGAAAATCCTATCGGGAGAATGGGTTGCCAGCCCTTCGAACTGGGGTAGGATTTCCGCCTGCCGGTCACAAAACAAAGCCTTTGGGGAAACGCCTTGACTTTAGCAACCGTCGCCGCGGCTTCCGGCGAAGAATTGGTGTCGTCTGACTTGGTTTACGAAACCAAGCCAGTTTTCCACGACTTGCTCGAACTCGCGAAACAAGTTTGGTGGCAAGCGCGCCATTCTCGTCGACGGCGATGGGCGTGTGATGACCTATGACGAGATCATCCGTGCGGCTTTCGCGCTGGGTCATGCGTTGAAGAAGGGGACCAAACCTGGCGAGGCAATCGGCATCATGTTGCCAACCGGAGCTGGCTCCATACTCAGCTTCTTCGCGGTGTCCGCCTATGGCCGTGTGCCTGCGATGCTGAATTTCACGACCGGCAGCGCAGGACTGAAATCAGCACTGCGTACGGCGCAGGTCAAGCGTATTGTCACCGCGCACAAATTCATTGAACTCGGAAAATTCGAAGGCCTGATCCATGAATTGAAAGACGCAGCCGATATCGTCTATCTCGAAGACGTGCGCGAAAAGCTCTCGCTACGCGACAAAGCGATGGCGGCAGCAGGCTCGCTGATGCCGCAACTGGTTGCTGCGCGACCCGCGAGCGGAAGCCCGGCAGTAATACTATTCACCTCGGGCACGGAAGGCGATCCCAAGGGGGTGGCGCTTTCGCATTGTAACCTTGTGTCCAACCTGGAACAGGTCAACACGCATATCGCCCTTTATCCGCAGAGCGACGTGCTGTTCAATCCGTTGCCAACCTTTCATTGCTTTGGGTTGACGGTGGGGACACTGTTGCCTCTGCACGTTGGCGTGAAAGTAGTGTGCCATCCTACACCGCTTCAGCCGCACGAGATCGCGCGGCGGGTGCGCGAGAGCCACGCCACGATCCTTCTTTCGACTGATACATTCATCTCACAATATGCGCGGGCGGGCGAAGCAGGCGATCTGAATTCGCTCAGGCTTGCCGTGTGCGGCGCCGAGCGGCTACGCGATGAAACACGCGCACTGCTGCGAAAGAAATATTCGATCGAACTGCTGGAAGGTTATGGCGTGACCGAAGCCTCACCCGTCGTCGCCGCGAACCAGTTGGGCGCGAATTGCTCAGGTACGGTGGGGCGATTGATGAAAGGCATGGAATACAAACTCGAACCCGTCGAGGGTATCCCAAACGGGGGGCGGCTCATGATCCGCGGGCCGAACATCATGCTCGGCTATATCAAACCGGAAGCGCCGGGCGTGATCCATCCGCCGAAGGACGGGTGGTACGACACAGGCGACGTCGTGAGTGTCGATGAAGATGGGTTCATCAAGATACATGGGCGTTTGAAACGCTTTGCCAAGATCGCCGGCGAAGCGGTTTCTCTGGCGGTGGTGGAAAGCTGCGCGTCCGCCATGTGGCCGGATTACAGCCACGCCGCCGTGGCGGTGCCTGATCGTACCAAAGGCGAGCAGATCGTGCTCGTGACCGATTGCCCAAATGCGGAACGCATGGACCTCGTCGGCTGGGCGCACAATCATGGCGTCGCCGAGCTCGCAATCCCGCGACGTATCGTGCAGGTCGAGGCCATTCCTGTGCTCGGGACCGGGAAAACCGACTACATGAAAGTGCAGAAGATGGTTGCGGAAGCAGATTTGCGCGCGGCAAGTGGCGCATAAAGACCAGCCGACGCAATACGTCCCTCGGCTGGCGCTGATCGCGATTTTACGACAATGGCCGACGCGGATAGATTGAAGTCGGCATAGGATTATTTCTATCGCCCTCGTGAGGGATTAGAACATGAAATCATGTTCTGCGATCTGACCCACCCGCTGGTAACGATCACACCGGAAATGATGACAATCGAGCTCGTTGCGGGGATCTACTGCGTAAGCCCTTTGACCTTAGAAGCTTATGATCTATCGCGTGATGCCGGTGGATCGGCCGGGCTTGGCGAGATAGTCAATGCCGACGCATCTAGTTCAGAATCTTCGTTGTCATCTCGGGCTCTCGCGCCACGCTCTGCACCAAGAATCCGATGCGTCCGATCACGCGGCCGTCCACCGTATCAATGTCTACGCGCCACGCACCTTCCCGCGGATGCGATTTGATGGTGAAGCCGCGATAGCCGTTGTCGCGGCCGCCGGTGATAGGGAACGCGATGGTGGCGGTGGTAACCCAGCGGTGAGTTTGGGCGTTATAGAACTGCCAACGGTGAACAATCTTCGTCTTCAACTGGATGGGCGCGAAGACGGCACTGTAAGCGTAGAGTGGTTCGCCGGGCTTGAGATGGATCATAGGCGTCGCGCCAAATTTCACCGTCCAGGGGAGCAGTTCGCCAGTTGCCTCGTAGGTTCCGCGGCCGCGCTCGATACGATGATAGATGCCGACGTCCGACATGGCGAGCGGGATCGGCGGCAGCACATTCAGAAAATAAAACAAGTTGATGCCCACAAACGCCACGATGGCACCGGCCGCCACCTTGCCGATGTCGTCCCATATGCGCTTTCGGCCCAGGGCCGCCAGCAACAACAAAAACACAGCGAAGACGACCAGCGTGAGGCCGCCGCTAATCAGAAAGGTGAACTCGTTGATCGTACCCACGAAGATGGGCACCACGAAGGTCATGTAGGAAAATAGGGCTATGAAGAACAGAACAACCGTGAACACCAGCCGCGAATGATATTCGCGGAATATCTCGTTGCTGAGCAAGATCGCCATCAGCACTAAGAGAAACGGCCAGGACACGACAATGGCCGAACTCCGCGAATAAAAGATGAGAAACGCACTCCACAGTCCCCCGAGCGCGAACTGTGTGGCGGCAGAAATCAACATCCGCCAGCGGAAAGGCTTGTGATTTTGTTCAGCGCGTGCCTCGAAAAAATGCAGGAAGGCGATCGAAGCAGCCGCGAACAGCAGGTAGCCGGCGAGCACGATTTGGGTCGCGGGGTGGTCGATACGACCAAAGGCGAAATTGTCGAAAACGAAGCCGCCCACCATCGCCAGCGCCGACAGGTGGCGCTCATACGGCTTCAGCTTGGTCAGCCAGGTTTGCATGGGAAAGGATCGAGATGGGTGTGGTTAGGTGCTAATCCATATCGAGCGCAAAAAGCAGCACTTCCTTGGATAAAAACAGGGCGATTTGGCGCAGCGGAGATAGCTTATCCACTTCGCAATTGACAATAAGTCGCAAGTGCAATATATCCAAACTGGAAAACTAGGGTCGTCCTTGGATGATCGTCTGTCTCTGCAATAGGCTCAACGACAAGCAGGTTCGCGCTGCGATTCTGTCCGGCGCGCGATGCCCAGATGCCGTTTACTCGAAATGCGGCGTGGAGAGGAATTGCGGTAGATGCCAGGACGAGATCGAGGTCATGCTGAGCGAGGCGATCGAGCAGGATCTGGCGCCGGCGGCGTAGGGCCTGCCCCGACGGCCTCGGTCCGGGGCGATGCCGAAGTCATCCGCTTCCTCAACGCAGTTCTCAAGAACGAACTTACCGCCATCAATCAGTATTTCCTGCATTCGCGGATGCTGGCCGATTGGGGCCTGAGCGAGCTGTCCTCCTACGAACACAAAGAATCCATCGACGAGATGAAGCACGCCGACCGCCTGATAAAGCGGACACTGTTTCTCGGCGGGCTGCCGAACCTGCAGGATCTAGGCAAGCTACTGATCGGCGAGAACGTGCGGGAGGTCATCGAATGCGACCTCAAGCTTGAACAGCGTTCCTATCCCGACCTAAAAGTCGCCATCGCGCATTGCGAGAACGTGAGCGACTACGCGTCGCCGCGAATTGTTCACGGACATCCTTGAAAGCGAAGAAAAACATATTGACTGGCTGCAGACGCAGCTGCGCCTGATCGAGCAGATGGGCATTCAGAACTTCGTGCAGTTGCAGACCAAGCCGAACGAGACGGCGAGTTAGAACTCGGCTTCGAGTTCTTCCACTTCATCGGGCTCGGCCTTCGCGCCTTCAATCCATTCGATCATATCAGGTAGCGCCAAGATCGTTTCGCAATAATCCGCGCACAACCGGTCAAGCGTCACATCATAGGTTTTGAAACGCGTGCAGACCGGTGCGTACATCGCGTCGCCAAGGCACGGCTTGTCGCCGAACAGATACGGGCCATCATATTTCTTGATGCACTCGCGCCAGATAGCAGTAATGCGGGCGATGTCGGCCTGTGCGCCTGCCCAGACTTTGAAATCGGGATAATGTGCTTTCAGATTCATCGGCAATGCCGACCGCAGGTTCGAGAACCCAGAATGCATTTCCCCGGAGACCGCGCGGCAATGGGTACGGGCGGCTAGATTGCCTGGAAGCAACCCCGCCCTGGGGAAGGTCTCATTCAGATATTCGGCGATTGCCAGGGTGTCCCAGACCTTGATTCCCTCATGTTGGTAGGCGTGGTACCAGGAACGAAGGTGACAACAGCAAGAGTTCCGCGCGGATCGAGGGCTCATTGGCAGGCAGGCTCTGCTCGCGGAAATCCAGCCCAGAAAACCGGCAAATCAGCCATCCCCGAAGCGCCCAGGAGGAGTAGTTCTTGCTCGAAATCGTCAGGACAGCCTTCGCCATGGCACAGTCCGTTTCCAGCCCGTAAGAAAGTATTTCGCAATGCAGCATAAAATGCACTAGCTTTTCTTCAGGCGAGCATGAAAATTTTTGCGGCGCGGGACGGATGGGGCGGTTGATCTACGAGACATATCAGGCGCGGGACGACTTTCTCGCGCCCTTTCGGGCTATGGCTGAGATCGCAACGGCTGCTTTGGATGCTGGCCGCGCGGGTCCGTTCGGCAATCTTTTATTGCGCTCAGCCGCGGCCGGAACCGAGCTTTTTTCCCGCGCCAAGCTCACCCACAAAAGGCCGCCTTACGGCATTGCGACCGTGCTGGTTGGCAACAGGCAGACGGCCGTGATGGAAGAAGCAGTGCTGACCACGCCATTCGCCACCCTGCTTCGCTTCAAGAAGGACGTGGAAGTCGAACAACCGCGCGTTGTCGTTGTGGCACCGATGGCGGGGCATTTTCCGACGCTGCTGCGCGACACGGTGCGCGCGCTGCTGCCAGATCATGACGTCTTCATCACCGACTGGCATAACGCACGCGACATCCCGCGCGACGACGGACAATTCGCGCTCGACGACTACATCGAGCATATCATCAAGTTCTTCCGGAAGATTGGACCGGGTGCGCACGTGGTCGGCGTCTGCCAACCCTGCAACGCACTGCTCGCTACCATCGGGGTGATGGCGCAGACCGGAGACGTTGCCCAGCCGCGCAGCATGACCTTGATGGCGGGACCAGTGGATACGCGAATCAATCCGACCGCAGTCAATGAGCTTGCAACCTCCCATCCCATCGAATGGTTCGAGAACAACCTGATCGCGACGGTGCCGCATCAGTTCCGGGGTAGCAATCGGCGGGTCTATCCAGGCTTCCTGCAGCTTGCGGCGTTCATGTCGATGAACCTGCCGCGCCATTTGCAGGCGCATCTCGATCTGTTCGCGCACATCGCGCGCGGCGAGACGGACAAGGCCAACGCTACGCGACGCTTCTACGACGAATACTTCGCGGTGCTCGATCTGCCGGCAGAATTCTACCTGCAGACGGTGCAGCGCGTGTTTCAGGAACATCACCTGGCTCGCGGCATCTTCGAATGGCGCGGCAACCGCGTCGAGACGCAGGCGATCCAGAAGACCGCGCTGCTCACCATCGAGGGCGAGCGCGACGACATCTGCGCACCGGGCCAGACGCTGGCCGCGCATGATCTATGCTCCCACATCAAGCCGCACAAAAAACATCACCATTTGCAACCCGGCGTCGGCCACTATGGCGTCTTTTCGGGCCGCAAGTGGCAGCACCAGATTTACCCGCTTGTGCGCGACACCATCTGCATGAATGATTGAAGACAGAAACGGTGTCCGTTGAGGCCCACCTCCCATTCGGTCTTGCTTTAAGGCTGCTCACGATGACCTTTCTGGTTGTCGTCAGGGTGCTGGTCGCGCGCCGTCGACGCAGGCTTGTTGATTGCCGGTCGCGCGACCGGTTTGGCCGGCGTAACAACAGGTCGCGTGACAGGTGCCGGTCTCGCAGGTGGGTGTGCAGGGCGTGTAGCTACGGGCCGGGTGACGGGAAACGGCTTGGTTATGGGCGGCGGAACAACCTCTGGCTTGGTCGGCGGCGGCGCGGGTCGCGTCACAAGCCGTGTCGATTTTGCCGGGAGGACCTGCGGTCCGCCGGGCGTGCCGAGTTGGGGGCGTGGCGGCCGCGGCTTGAGAATCGGCTTAGCCAGCGGCGGCCAAGGGCGGTTGGGGTGCCCCGGACGCACCGGCTTGCCCAACTGCAGTGGCCGCGGCTTCCTGTGCCACTGTCCGCCAGGATGGTTGCCGCCGAAGACGATGATTTGGTGCTGACGCCAATCGGGACGCACCGGATAGAAAATTGAGTTGATAATCCCGACGCTAACACCGAAGTAGATTCCACCGGCGACCGAATAATCGGAGGGGCGATAGCGCGGCGGCGGATCCCAGTAATAAGGCGGCTGATTGGGCCACCACCACCTGCCGTAGACGATGGCGGGATCATAATATGGCACGTAAAAATAGCCGTCGTGCACAGGCTCGATAACGATGTTATTGTTCGACACATCAACGATCTGCTGATCGTTGGTTTTTAGATATCCGGCACGCTCGGCGCGTGCACGCAAGCGCTGGACCGTACGCATCACATCGGCTTGCTGATTCATGAAGGCGTAACCCAGAGCATCGGACCAGTCAGGCTGGTCGTCGAGCATCGCCAGCAACGAGGGAAATTGTGTCAGCGATTTCACACTGTCGTCCCACGTCATCGCCGACACCTGATACCCCAACATTGCGCCGGAAAGTGATGGATAACGATCCATGTAATGGCGCGCACCAGCGACATCATCGGGATAAGTCGCGGCGATCAGGACCTGCATCAGCAATTCGTCCGGATACAAAGCAATGGGCGCCAGTATCGCGTCCAAATCTTTCTGACTGTAATTGTTGGATTGGGCATGGGCGGCGGAGACAGCAATGCCCCAAGCTAAAAACAAACTTGCGATCCAAATCGAAATGCGTTTGCCCATGGCGCTCCCCATAAACAATTTGAATATTCGGACGCTATCACAGCAAAGCGAAAGAACAAATTCGATCGTTTCAACCACGGTCCCGTCCGAGCCAGCGCGATCTTCTTTATCCTCCTGATCTTGGAATTGTTTGTGTTGAACGTTGCAAACCGCTCACATGCTGCGCGGTGCGTCAGCGTCACTATAGTCCTACTGGCAACTGCCGCCGCACTCAGTCGATCGTCGCTCAATTCGATGGCGCGACGTCCAGACCCCAAGGCTCATGGAAGATGCCTTAGTGAAATCTCAAACTTTCTCAACCTATGGTTGAGTACCCGGGAAGGCGAATCAAATTATTTTCTACTTCCCTATAAGGCACCTTTTGATACTATCAAGTTGATGCTATATTCAACTTCGTAATAGCAAGGGAGGCGGGAGCCGCGCGTGGAAGATACTGTCTATACGCGCAAATTCCGTAAGGAACTGATGGCTGGGCTATCTTCGCTAGTTCTCCTGGCGGTACTCGCCCGGGCAAATCGGGAAATGTATGGATACGAAATCGCCAAAGCCGTGAAGGCCGAGGGCGAAGGTGGACTGATCTTCAAGCAGGGCGCGATTTACCCAGTCCTGCGATCGCTCAACACACTGGGGTTGTTAGACAGCCGAGTAGAGGCTTCCGCATTCGGCCCTCCGCGCCGCTACTACACGATCACCGCCGAGGGACGAAAAGCGCTGACAGACTGGCAGGGCGCCTGGCGGGATATGCGCGAATTCGTAGATGAAGCCCTCGTGGTCCAAGGAGCCGATTATGAACGCAGGCCATCAGCCTGACACTGTTCGCGGCTATCTGGATACGCTGCAGGCCGCGCTAAAAGGGGCGCCCCCAGCCCTCATCCGCGATGCGCTAACAGACGCCGAAGAGCATCTGCGCAACGAGATCATCCAGCATCCCGCGCAGGACGAGCACGAGGTGCTCGCCAACGCCATCGAAACATACGGAACGCCGCAGGAAGTTGCAGAAACTTATCAAACTATGGAAGCCGCCTGGTCGGGGCCATTCCCGAAAGCGGCCGGGCGCAAACGCGGATTCTTTTCAATCGTCTCGGATCCGCGTGCTTACAGCGCGCTTGTCTTTATGCTTCTGTCGCTTGCCACCGGCATTTTCTATTTCGTCTGGACAATCACAGGCCTGATGCTCTCAGTCGGGCTGTTCGTGCTCATTATCGGTGTGCCGTTCGCGCTTTTGTTCATCGGATCAGAAAGGGTCATCGCCCATGTCGAGGGCCGCATCATCGAAACGCTTCTGGGCGTGCGGATGCCGCGCAGGCTTCCACCGGAATATCCCGAGTATCGCAATTTCTTGTCGCGTATCGGTGAGGCGCTGACCGATGTGCGAACCTGGTCGTCGATCTTCTATCTGCTACTGATGCTGCCGTTGGGCATTGTCTATTTCGTGATCGCGGCGGTAGGGCTTACGCTTTCGCTGGGTGTGACCGCGAGCGCGTTGTATTCCCTGCTGACCGACCAACCGCACATTCAGGTGGATATGTTTCCAGTCCTGAATCACATCTTGCAGACCGCCCCGGGCCTGATCGCGCTCGCCCTTGTGGGAGTACTTCTGTTCTTCGCGGTGCTGCATATCGCCAAATTCATAGGCTATCTGCATGGCAAGCTAGCAGAGCTTCTTCTGGTTCGCCTTTAAGTCCCTCCCTGTCAGGCAGAACCCTGAGACGAAACGACGCTATAGCCGCGGACTTACCTCTCAGCCGCTTTATTCCTGAACCAAACGTTAACAGCGACGCCCGGATTCGTCCTTCTGCGCCAAGGCCTTCCACCGTTAATGCCATCTAAAAGGTTGACGGCGCACCAATGACTTTGTCTAACTGCACCTGCCGGTTCGCCGGCTGTCGCATAGGGCTGGGGTCGACGGTTTCCGTTGGCGCCGAACACTTAGGGAGCCGGCGTGATCCGAGGCACCGATTCGACACTGTTGTCGCGCTTTAATGACGTGCGGCGCTCGACCAGCAGCGCCGCCGCCACCCTTGCCTCTCCCGATGCCCGTTGGGCGCTTGTCTCAACCTCCGTTACCGCGATGGTCGCGGGCGCTGTGGCGTGGCTTGCTGCCGGCGCGATGCCGCCTGGACTTTCACGCGACACGAGCCGCGACCGCGCGCTCATGCCTTACGAACTCTTTGTGCAGCTCGCCAAAGGTGGTGATGCGACTTATGCCGCCATCGCGCCAAGCTTCACGTCTGGCCGCAGCAAGATCGAGAAACGAGGCACATCCGTCGACGCCGCGCTGACTGCAGAAGACGATAACGCCTCTTCCGGTATCGAAACTCACACCATTACGCTCGAACCGGGCGACACACTGATGGGTGCACTCACCGATGCCGGCATCAGCGCCACCGAAGCGCAGGCCGTTATTACGGCACTTTCCAAAGCCTATGACCCGCGTGCCATACATGCCGGCCAGAGTTTCGACCTGACCTTTGCCGCACCACCACCGCCTAGCGACACGCCATCGGTGATCACGATCACCGAGCCCAACGATTCGGTCAGCGGCAACGACATGGCTGGCGTCGACGAAAGCTCGGTTGAGCCTGTTTCCGAAGCGCCTGGCAAGCTGCTGTCGATCCTGTTCTCGCCGTCGGTCGATCACGATATCACGGTGACGCGCACTGCCTCCAACACCTTCGTTGTCGGCGACGCGCAAAAAGTGTTGCACGCGCAAATGCATCACGCAGGAGCCAAGATCAATTCGAGCCTCTATCTTTCCGCTATGCGTGCTGGCATTCCGGCGGAGGTCGTGGTCGAGATGATCCGCATGTTCTCGTATGAGATCGACTTCCAGCGCGACTTGCAGCCGGGCGACTCCTTCGAAGTGCTTTACAACTACTATTACACGGCAGATGGACAACCCGCAAAACAGGGCGACATCAGCTACGCAGCCCTGCACACGGGCGGACGTACCATCGCGCTCTATCGGCATGTGCTTCAGGGCCAACCAGCCGATTATTTCGACTCTCGCGGCCAGAGCGCTAAAGGCATGCTGATGAAAACACCGGTCGACGGCGCGCGCATTTCGTCAGGTTTCGGAATGCGCTTCCACCCCGTCCTCGGTTACACGCGGATGCATAAGGGCGTGGATTTCGCAGTTCCCGATGGCACGCCAGTCATGGCCGCAGGCTCGGGCACAATTCAGATCGCGGGCCGTGTGAATGGCTACGGCAACTTTGTACTTATCAACCATGGCAACGGCTATTCCACAGCCTATGGACATCTTTCGCGCTTCGCAGCGGGCATCCATCAAGGTTCACGCGTGCGTCAAGGCCAAGTGGTCGCTTATAGCGGCCACACTGGGCTCGCTACAGGGCCGCATCTGCATTATGAAATCCGCATCCACAACCAACAGGTCAATCCAGCCTCAGTGAAACTGGCATCCGGCCGCAAGCTAGAAGGTTCCGAGTTGCGCTCTTTCCTTAACGAGCGCCTGCACGCCGATTTGCAGCTTGCCTCGATGAAGCTTGAGACCAAGGTGGCCGACGCCACCGGCGATCTGCGACAGGCCAAGCAGTAGACCTCAATCCGATCGAGCAGGTCTTCGCAAAGCTTAAGACGCCCCTGCGAAAGGCCGACGAACGCTCAGTCGAAACAACATGGTTACGCATCGCAACCTTGCTCTCCCGTTTCCCACCAGCAGAGTGCGCAAACTATCTCGTCAATGCAGGGTATGCTCCAATATGATTGGATTACACTCTAGTGCAGCGCTTTTGACGGCGCACGCTCGATATTGATGTCGTCGTCGGAGGCAGCAAATTCCTGGCCATTGATCAACAAACCAGATTTGCCGACGCCGACCTTCACCTTGAAGCCGTCGGCGATTTTGCCTTCGAGCAACAATTGCGCAAGCGGATCCTGCAGCCGGCGCTGGATCACCCGCTTGAGCGGGCGGGCGCCATAGACCGGGTCGTAGCCGGCATTGGCGAGCCATTCGCGCGCCTTGGCATTCAACTCAATATCAATCTTGCGATCGGCAAGTAGCATGCGCAGATGATCGACTTGGATGTCGACGATCTTGTCCATGTTTGTCCGTGATAGACGATGGAACAGAATGATTTCGTCGAGACGATTGAGGAATTCGGGGCGGAAATGCTGGCGCACCGCTTCCATTACCTGCGCACGTACTGCCGATGAATCTTCTGTCGCCCGCCCGGCCATAAACTCTGCGCCGAGGTTTGAGGTGAGGATGATCACGGTGTTGCGGAAATCGACTGTGCGGCCCTGGCCATCGGTCAAACGCCCATCGTCGAGCACCTGCAGCAACACATTGAAGACGTCGTGATGCGCCTTCTCGACTTCATCGAATAGAATCACCTGATAAGGCCTGCGCCGCACCGCTTCGGTGAGCGTGCCACCCTCTTCGTATCCTACATAACCCGGAGGCGCACCGATCAAACGCGCAACCGAATGCTTCTCCATGAACTCGCTCATATCGATACGCACCATCGCGGTGTCGTCGTCGAACAGGAACGAGGCAAGTGCTTTGGTGAGTTCGGTCTTGCCGACGCCCGTAGGGCCGAGAAATAGGAACGAACCGATGGGGCGGTTGGGATCCTGTAAGCCAGCCCGCGCGCGGCGCACCGCGTTGGAAATCGCGCGCACAGCTTCGTGCTGGCCGACGACGCGCTTTTCCAAATCTTCTTCCATGCGCAGAAGCTTCTCGCGCTCGCCTTCGAGCATCTTGTCGACGGGGATGCCCGTCCAGCGCGAAACAATCTGTGCGATGTTCGCTGGCGTCACTGCTTCGTTCACCAGGGCTGCGTTTTCATGCCCCTCGATCTCGCGAAGCTGATTCTCAAGCTGCGGGATCACGCCATAGGTCAGTTCACCCGCACGCGCAAAATCGCCGCGACGCTGTGCGACCTCTATCTCCTGCCGTGCGGAATCGAGCTTTTCCTTCACGCTTTGGGTATCCTGAACGGATTTCTTCTCGTCCTGCCATTTGGCCGTCAACGCGGTCGCTTCTTCTTCCAGTTCCGCAAGTTCGTGCTCAAGCGCAACAAGGCGATCTTTCGACGCTTTGTCGGTTTCCTTCTTCAATGCCTCGCGTTCGATCTTGAGCTGGATCACGCGGCGATCCAGTTCGTCGAGTTCTTCGGGCTTGGAATCCACCTGCATCCTCAGACGGCTTGCCGCCTCGTCCATTAGGTCGATGGCTTTGTCAGGTAGGAAGCGATCGGTGATGTAGCGGTTGGACAAGGTGGCCGCCGCGACGATGGCCGCATCTGTGATGCGCACGCCATGGTGGACTTCGTATTTCTCCTTCAGCCCACGCAGGATCGAAATCGTGTCTTCGACAGTCGGCTCGTTCACGAATACAGGTTGGAAGCGCCGCGTCAACGCCGCATCCTTCTCAACATATTTTCGGTATTCGTTGAGTGTTGTGGCACCTATGCAATGAAGTTCGCCGCGCGCCAAGGCCGGCTTCAGCAGATTGGACGCATCCATAGAGCCTTCGCTGGCGCCTGCCCCGACGAGGGTGTGCATCTCGTCGATGAACAGGATCACCTTGCCCTCAGCGGCGGTGATTTCACTGAGGACGGCCTTTAGCCGTTCCTCGAATTCACCGCGGAATTTCGCGCCCGCGATCAGCGCACCCATGTCGAGGGCCATCAAGCGCTTGTCGCGCAGGCTTTCGGGCACATCGCCATTGACGATACGTAGCGCCAAGCCTTCGACAATGGCGGTCTTGCCCACGCCGGGTTCGCCGATCAGCACGGGATTGTTCTTTGTACGCCGCGATAACACCTGCATGGCCCGGCGGATTTCTTCGTCGCGACCAATCACGGGATCAAGTTTGCCGGTGCGGGCGACCTCGGTCAGATCGCGGGCGTATTTCTTGAGCGCGTCGTATTGGTTTTCGGCAGTGGCACTTTGGGCGACGCGGCCCTTGCGCAAGTCGTTGATCGCAGCATTCAGATTTTGCGCGGTAACGCCAGCATCCTTCAGAATGCGTGCGACCTCAGTGCCAGGCGCCATCACGAGGGCGAGAAGCATATATTCGGCGGTGACGAAACTGTCGCCGGCCTTCTTCGCCAGGTCTTCAGCACTGTCGAGGACGCGCGCGGCCTGTGGGCTCAGATAAACTTGTCCACTGCCGCCTTCGACTCTTGGCAGTTTGGCGAGGGCCAGCTCGGTTTGGCGCAACGCTTCTTCTGGGCGCCCTCCGGCGGCGCGGATCAACCGCGCAGCGAGGCCCTCCTCGTCGTCGAGCAGAACCTTTAGAAGGTGCTCGAGAGTGAATTGCTGATGGTTCGAACGAAGGGCCAAAGCCTGGGCGGACTGGATGAATCCGCGCGACCGCTCAGTGAATTTCTCGGCGTCCATATCGTCCTCTCGTGGCACCTTGTCTGCCGCCTTGCGGCCGGCTCAGCCAAGTTCCTTGGATGGGTAACGCCCCAGACAGGCACGTTACCCCGACGATAAGTGGGTTTTAAGTTCCTCTTTTCAAGCCAGACTAGAAGCCCTCGTTCTCGGGAAGCGGCTCTTCCGCCTCGTTCCCAGAAGTTTCGCCACCCTCGTCTTCCTGATTGCCGTTGGTTTCGGTCAGGTTGAAGGAAGGGGTACTGGTTCCCGTATAACCTTCGGCACTTGGCTGCGGACGACCGTTATTGCCGTTCCCATTGCCGTTGTTCTGATACTGCTGCTCGCGCTGCTGCTGATATTGCTGTTGTTGCTGCGCCTGGGCGGCGAGGATACGGTAATAATGCTCGGCGTGCTGAAGATAGTTCTCTGCCATTACGCGGTCGCCGGAGGTGTTGGCGTCGCGCGCTAGCTGGAGATATTTCTCGTAAACATGGGCAGCGGATCCGCGGATTTTGATTTCGGGCCCAGTGGAATCGAAGGTGCGGTTGGGGTTGTAACCGCCACCGCCGCCCCCACCACCACTTTGGTTGTGATTGCTGTGCTGCGGTCTGCGGCCGCCACGTCTGGAACGCTTCACTGGTACCCCTTTATACATTGTAGGCCTTGGCCATGAGCCTCGACTTTGCTTCTTCAATCATCGGTTTCTCGCGCGACGAGGCGCAGCCCATAATGGCCTGCAAAGGAAATTGGTTCGTCTTTCGCTGGCAGGTTTCGGGCGCCCACGCCCGGACGGCCAATCTGGCCGAAGTCCTGCTCCCCACGAAGACCGAAGTTAGACCTTCACCGCCCAGTTTCCAAGACTTTTTTCGGATTTCGTCCCCCAACGACCACGCGCGGGCGGCCCGCGAGGTCGGCGGCAACATGGTTCACCACAAGTTCTGCAGCCAAAAGAAGCCCTGAAACCGCTTCGACCTGACCAGCGCCAATCTCCAGTAAAATTAAGCCTTCCGACGCCACACGCCTTGCCATCACGGGCGCCAGAGCGCGATAAGCCTCGAGGCCGTCCTCACCACCATTGAGCGCCACTTCGGGTTCAAAGCCGAGTTCCGGGGCAAGCTGCGCCAACTCGCCACGCACCACATACGGCGGGTTCGAGACGACCAAATCGAACATGCCTTCGATCCTATGATTCCAGTTTCCGAGCTTCAGTTCCGCGCGTGATTCGAGGCCAAACTTCCTCGCATTCGCTTCTGCCCAGCGTAGCGCATCGGACGAAGCATCAACTCCGGTGCCCTGCGCGTTCGGATAAAGATGCAGAAGCGTCAACAGCAGAATACCGCTGCCAGTGCCCAGGTCGAGAATGCGAAGCGGTGTGTCTGCAGACGGAAAACGCCTTTGCGCCTCTTCGATCAACGTTTCGGTTTGGGGTCGTGGGATCAGAACACCGGGACCAACGGCAAACGGCAGGCTCCAGAATTCCTTCTCGCCAATAATGTAAGCAACCGGCTCACGGGTAAGCCGGCGCACGATAGCGTGTTCGAATTTTACCTTGGCCTCATTTGAGGCGTCAATATTCCCCAGAATGAGATCGCTGGTCGATATGTTCATGGCGTGTGCGAGCAGCACACGTGCATCCAGACGCGGATTGTCGATACCTACAGATGTCAGACGCGCGACGGCTTCGGCAATTATTTTTCCGGCAAGCAAGATGTCTTTTCCCATGCCTATCCAGGCATCGCCCAGCTCGTTTGGGCGACGCCTGGGTTATAAGATCAATTTTCCGCTTCCAGCGAGGCCAGGCGGTTGGCTTGGTCTTCGGCAACCAGCGCGTCGATCACGTCGGACAGTTCGTCGCCAGAAATGATGCGGTCGAGCTTGTAGAGGGTGAGGTTAATCCGGTGGTCGGTGACGCGGCCTTGGGGAAAATTGTAGGTGCGGATGCGCTCGCTGCGATCGCCCGAACCTATCAGGCCCTTGCGTTCGGCAGCGCGCGCGCTGTCCACGCGTTTGCGTTCGGCCTCGAACATCTTGGCCTTGAGGATTTTCATCGCCTTGGCCTTATTCTTGTGCTGCGATTTCTCTTCTTGCATCGCCACCACGATGCCGGTCGGAACATGCGTGATACGCACAGCGCTTTCAGTCTTATTGACGTGTTGGCCTCCCGCGCCACTCGCGCGATAGACGTCGATGCGCAAGTCCTTCTCGTCCACATTGACGTCGACATCTTCGGGTTCTGGCAATACGGCGACGGTTGCCGCCGACGTATGGATGCGCCCGCCTGCTTCTGTCACCGGCACACGTTGCACGCGATGTCCACCGGATTCGAACTTGAGCTTAGCGAACGCGCCCTGCCCCGCGACTTCGAGCACGGCTTCCTTGACGCCCCCCAAATCACTTTCGCTGAGGTTCATTAGATCGGTGTGCCAACCCTGGAGCTGGGCGTAGCGCGTGTACATCTTCAGCAGAGCACCCGCGAACAACGCCGCTTCGTCGCCACCGGTTCCTGCACGAACTTCGACGATGGCAGAAGAAGAATCTGTTGCATCTTTTGGCAGAAGCTGAATCTGCAGTTCGTGTTCGAGCCTGACAAGCCTGTTCTTCAGCGCACCGCGCTCTTCTTCCGCAAGCGAACGCATTTCGGAATCACTGGAGGAATCGTTGAGGATAATTTCGGCCCCGGCCAGCTGGCGCGCGGCGCTGCGATAAGCGTTCACCGCCTCGATCACGGGAGCAAGTTCGGCGTGTTCCTTGGACAGTTTCGCAAACCCCGTCCCGCCGATGCCAGAGGCGAGTTCGGCTTCGATCTGTGAGAAACGGTCGGTCAGACGATCAAGTTTGGCGGCGGGGATCACAGCCCTACCCTACAAAGCTGCATGTGCATCGCTATTGCGCGGGTTCGAGGACGGGCGTCTTGCCGCGCGTGGCTTCGATTTCAGCGGCTTTCTTTTCGCAAAGTTCGACGACGTGATCGACCAGCTTCTCGTTGTCAAGGCGATAGGCTGGCTTGCCGTTCGAGATAGATCATGCCCATGGCCCTTGCCCGCGCCGCCGCCGGTAAACGCCAGATCGGTCTCGCGCGCTTCGCCTGGCCCGTTCACAACGCAGCCGATGATCGACAGCGACATGGGCGTGGCGATGTGCTTCAGCCGGTCTTCCAGCATCTGCACGGTTTCGATGACATTGAAGCCCTGCCGCGCGCAGGACGGGCACGACACGATGTTCACGCCGCGATGGCGCAGATTCAGCGATTTCAGGATGTCGAAGCCCACCCGGACTTCTTCCACCGGATCGGCGGAGAGCGACACGCGGATCGTGTCGCCGATGCCGCTCCACAGCAGCATGCCCATGCCGATGGAGGACTTCACCGTGCCGGAGATCATTCCGCCCGCCTCGGTGATGCCGAGATGCATCGGATAGTCGACAGCTTCGGCCAGCCCCTGGTAGGCGGCCACCGCGAGGAAGGCGTCCGATGCCTTCACGCTGATCTTGAACTCAAGGAAGTCGTTGTCTTCCAGGATCCGCGCGTGGTTGAGCGCGCTTTCGACCATCGCCTCGGGACAAGGCTCGCCATATCTTTCGAGCAATTCCTTTTCCAGCGAGCCGGCATTGACGCCGATGCGCATGGAACAGCCGTGATCCTTCGCCGCCTGCACCACTTCTCTTACACGCTGGGCGTTGCCGATATTGCCGGGATTGATGCGCAGGCAGGCCGCGCCGTTCTGCGCCGCCTCGATGGCGCGCTTGTAGTGGAAATGGATGTCGGCCACGACCGGAATTCTCACAGCGCGCGTGATGGCCTTCATCGCCTCGGTGGCTTCCTCGTCGGGGCAGGACACGCGCACGATATCGGCGCCCGCTTCCTCGATCGCGCGAATCTGGTCGATGGTAGCGCGCGCGTCGGAGGTGATCGTATTGGTCATGGTCTGCACGCGTGATCGGCGCGTCGCCGCCGACCTCAACCTTGCCGACCTTGATCTTGCGCGATTTGCGCCGGTGAATGTCGCGATACGCGCGAATGCTCATGGCATCCCTTTCGCTTTATTCTGCAGCCGCACCGCTACGCCGGTCCGCAACCGCCTGTGGATCAAGCGACACGCTTTCCGCCGGTCTGGCCACCGAGCCAATGGCGCCGGTCGAAGCGCCATCGAGCAGGAGTTCCAGGGCGGAGCCGTTTGCTGCATCCAATATAAGACCGGTTTTGTTGGGGACGCGATAGATGTCATTCGGTTGCAGCATCCGGCTGATGTAGACGGTGCCATCTCGACCTTTCACCGAGACGAAAACCGGCTGATGTGCCCGCAAAACGACGCGCGCATCAAGATTGCGCGCCCCGTAAACCTGTCCTACAGGCGAAGCAGCTATGCCAGCCTGCGGAACCGCAGCCGGCGGTGTCGTGATGGCCGGCGTTCCCTGCGTCGCGGGTATAGGCGGAGTCATCACCTGCGGTACGGGAGCCACCGGCGGCATGGTTTCGCGTGGGGCAGGCGCGGGCTGCGCCTGACTGGTCATCTCAGCAGGAACCGGGCCAACGGGGGGCGGTGATTCGGAGCCGGCGGCCTTGACCAATAGATAGATGCCGTAGATCAGCAGCGCCGCGAAAACCACCGCAATGACCTGCCAGCCCTGCGGCAGCTTGCGGTCGGATTGCTCGATAAACGGCGTCAGATGCGTGCCTTCGGCCCGGCCCGCGATCTCCTGTTTGAAGCGTTCGAGGTATTCTGTCGAGTCGAGGCCCAAATAAGTTGCGTAAGAGCGCACGAATCCCACAGCATAGGTGCGCCCTGGCAGCGCTTCCAGCCGGTCTTCCTCCAGCGCCTCCAGATGATCCTTGCGGATCTTGAGAACCCGAGAGACGCTGGCCAGATCGTCGCCCAAACGCAGACGGGCGGCCCGCAAGTCCTGCCCCACCGTGCCCAGAGGCGCATCACTTTCGCCGGAAATCTCGCGCAGATGCAGGCGACGCTTCTCGCCCTCGCCTTCACCCATGGAAAAACGCGTAACCTTGGTCATGCGGCAAGCAATAGCCGCTTCGTGCGCCGCATTCTAGACGCGTAGTGACGCCGAAGAAAATTAGCCGCTAGTCAGCGCAACGGGGCCCGTCTTCGACTGCTTCGAATGCAACCTGTGCGGTCAATGGCCACCGCCGGCCGGTCCGGGGGGTGGCCGTGATGGCATCGCTTTGGCCCGACCATTGTTGGTATTGCTCTTCGCGTTGCGATTGATCTGTTCCCATTCTTGGGCTGTCCGGCAGGTGCACCGTGCACCGATGCGGGATCCGGTGGTGGGCGCGTAGCTGTGGCAAACGATCTGGTTGTCGCTGGCCTTGGCCGAGCTGTCGCCTGGGGTGCTGGCGTCGCCGACACAGGCCAGGACGGGTGCACCAAGCATCGCTGCAAGGGCCAATGCGAAATACATGCATTCACGGGATGGTTTTCTCTGAAACCACACGTTCCATACGAATGGTAAACGCCCCACAGCGCAATTCAGTCGGCTCGCCACCCGCCAGCTGCAGGCGGGTCAATGTAGACTGGTCAGAGCCCTCAACTGGATGTCGTTGATGCGGTTCACTGCTTCGCGATGGACATCGTTCCACTTTCGCTTGGTGGCACACATCGTTTCGGTCTTGGTGCGGGTGCCGGCCACAAGCTCTGTGCGGCAGACGACCGTGTTTGCATCCCGCGCCGAAGCACTCATCATTTCGTCTGTTGGGCCCGCAAAAGCGGCGCCGGGAACAACCGCCAGCGCAATCAGAGCTGCGGCAAGGATGGAATATTTCACGGCATATTCTCCAGACCACTAATCAAACAGAGGAAGGGTATGCTCCGTCATGCGATTGCACCACAGCTTCACGCTTATTTGAGAACGATACCCCGCTCGGCCGCGAAGGCAGAAAGGCGGGTTCTTAAGCTATGATCGGTGCGGCCGCACAACCGTTCGACAAACTCGGCTACCTCGCCCGCATGGATGCGAGCGGATCATCACCTTGATCGGGCCGATTTGGCTCGGCTGCATCGACAGCGTGCGCAGTCCCAACCCGATCAGCGCCATGGCGTCAAGCGGCCTGCCCGCCATTTCCCCGCACAGAGACAACTCACCGCCGCCACCTGCCTCGGCAGCGCTTTTGCACGATCAGACGGATCAGGGTGAGCGCCGCCGGGTTGAGCGGATCGTAGCGGCGCGCCACACGCGGATTGGTGCGGTCCACCGCGAAGACGAACGGAACAGATCGTTCGAACCGATGGAAACGAAATCGGCCGAGCGCATGATCTGCGGCAGCATGAAGGCAAGCGCAGGCACTTCGAGCATCGCGCCCACCAGCACCTGCCGGGGTTGCGGACGCGAAAGCAATCGCGCGCGCTCGGTTTCGCGGTCGATCAGCGCGCGCGCCGCGATTGAATTCGTCCACGTCACTGACCATCGGCAAGAGCATGCGCAGCGTCGACCCTGCCGACGCGGTGAGAAGCGCGCGCACCTGATAGCGCAGCAAGGCGGGGCGATCGAGCGCGATGCGGATGGCGCGCCAGCCAAGTGCGGGATTCTCCTCGCGCTCCCAGCGCGCATAGGGCAGCACCTTGTCGCCGCCCAGATCGAGCGTGCGGAACACCACCGGCTTGTCGCCCGCCGCATCGAGCACTTGCTTGTAGAAGGCGATCTGGTCAGCAAGGCGCGGCATCGTCTCGCCGATCATGAATTGCAGTTCGGTGCGGAACAGCCCGATGCCGTCGGCGCCAGATTCCACCAGATGCGGCATGTCGAGCATCAAGCCCGCATTCATCATCAGCTTGATAGGCACGCCGTCGCGGGTGACGGCGGGCAGGTCGCGCAACTGCGGCGAACGCGCCTGGGCGATTGGCGCGCAAGGCGCGCTTGTCTTCGAAGGCGGCGACGATGTTCGGGCAGTGGCCGCAGATGCACTTCTCCCGCTTCACCATCCACGGCGATGACATCGCCGGCGCGGGCTGCATCGGCGATGCCTTCCAGCTGACCCCACCAGCGGCAGGCCCATGCGAGCGCGCGACGATGGCGACGTGGCGAAGTAGACGCCGCTTCTTCCAGCACCAGAGCAACAAGACGGCCGCGCCCATAATCCACAAGCTCGGCGGGGCCCATGCGCGCGCGCCACCAGCACCGCATTCTCGCGGCAACTCCGCTGGGCCTTGTGCGCCGTCGCCGGTCAGATGGCGCAGCAGACGCCGCGCCAGATCATCGAAATCATGCGCCCGTTCGCGCAGGATCGGATCGCCCAGGCGCTGCACGCGCAGACGCATCTCGTCCTGCACGCGTTCGACCGCGGCTTCCGCGGTGAGGCCGGTGCGCACCGCATCGCGCATGCGCTGGCGCCAGCCCTGGTCATAAGCGAACAGGCGATAGGCTTCGATCACTTCGCGACCCTCGCCGGTCAGATCGAGTTCGCTGGAATCCAGCATCTCGTCCACGGATTCGCGCAAGCTTCCGATGGCCGTCTTCCAGCGCGCTTGAGCTCGGCCTGCCGGATTGTCGGCGATCATGCGCTCGACCTTGACGCGCGGCTCGTGCAGCACGACGCGGCCGACCGCGACGCCTTCCGACAACCCCTCGCCGCGGAATTTGCGCGGCCGGTCGACGCGCAGTTCCGGCTCGTCGAGTTCGGCGATGTTGAAGAAGCCGCCCTGCGCCACGACTTCGGCCAGCACCATGGCGACGGTCTGCAGCGCCTCGACTTCCTCTTCGGCATAGAGGCGCTCGGCCTTGTTCTGCACCGTGAGCACGCCGAACACCTGGCCGCCGCGCACGATGGGCACGCCCAGGAACGATTTGAACGGATCTTCGCCGGTTTCCGGGCGGTAGGAGAAATGCGGATCGGACGGGCGCGTCGCGACAGATTCACCGCTTCGGCGGTTTCAGCGACCAGGCCGACCAGGCCCTCGCCCTCCTTCAGCCGGGTGTCGATGGACGGCGGCGCGGTTGAGGCCTTCGGTGGCGAACAGCTCCAGCACCTTGCCGGCGCGGCGCAGATAGATCGAGCAGACTTCCGCCACCATGTTGGAGGCGATGACGGTCGACCAGCTTGTCCAGCCGCATCTGGGCGCTCGCTCTGTTCCGCCATGATCTCGCGCAGGCGGCGCAAAAGGAGGCGCGGACCACCGGCGGAAACAGGGGGCATCAGGCGCCTTCCATTATTAGGCCGCATCCAGCTCATAGGCGGAATGCAGCGCGCGCACCGCCAGCTCCACATATTCCTCGGCGATCAGCACGCTGACCTTGATCTCGGAGGTCGAGATCACCTGGATGTTGATGCCCTTGTCCGACAGCGTGCGGAACATGGTCTGCGCCACGCCGGGATGGGCGCGCATGCCGATGCCGATGATCGAGACCTTGGCCACGGTCGCATCATGGGTGACGTCGCGATAGCCGATCGCCGATGCCGCTGGGCTTCGATGGCCGCCAGCGCGCGGGCCAATTCGCTGCGCGCGCAGGTGAAGGTCAGATCGGTCTTGCCCGTCCTCCGAGACGTTCTGCACGATCATGTCCACATTGACGCCGGCGTCCGCCAGCGGCCCGAAGATCGCCGCGGCGATGCCCGGCTGGTCGGAGATCTTGTGCAGCGTGATCTTGGCCTCGTCGCGGCTATAGGCGATGCCGGTGACAGGTTTCTTTTCCACGATGTCTTCCTCGTCGCAAAGCAGGGTGCCGCCCACTATCGGGCGTGAAAGTCGAAAGCACGCGGACAGGCACGCGGTGCAGCATGGCGATTTCCACCGAGCGCGTCTGCAGGACCTTGGCGCCCAGCGAAGCCATTTCCAGCATTTCCTCGAAGGCGATTTTCTCCAGCCGCCGCGCCTTGGGCACGATGCGCGGATCGGTGGTGTAGACGCCATCGACGTCGGTGTAGATATCGCAACGCTCCGCCTTCAGGGCCGCAGCCACCGCCACCGCGCTGGTGTCGGAGCCGCCGCGGCCCAGCGTGGAAATGCGGTTATCGGGCGCCACGCCCTGAAAGCCCGCCACCACCGCGACCTGTCCTGCTCTAACCGCTCATTGATCTGGCGCGGCTTGAAGGAATCGATCATCTGTCCGGCATCGACCCTTCGATGCGGGCCGAGCCATGCATGGCCGAGGTCCGGATCGGCACCTGCCAGCCCAGCCAGGACCGCGCACTGACCCCGATGGCGATAGCGCGACGGCCGTCAGCCCCGCCGTGACCTGCTCGCCCGCCGCAACCACCACGTCATATTCGCGCGCGTCGGATGCAGCGGCGACCAGCTCGGCGCGACGCTCATTGTCCAGCACCAGCTTGTTGGTCTCGCCGGCCATGGCGGAGACGACCACGGCCACCTGGTTGCCCCGCTCGACCTCGCGCTTCACCAGTGAGGCGACATGGCGGATGCGGTCCAGGTCGGCCACCGAGGTGCCGCCGAATTTCATCACGATCTTCGCCATGGATGGTGGTCCGTACCCGCCCTTATGCTACTCCGGCCTACATAGACGCGGGCGAGCAGACGCTCAACGGATGAAACCTGAAGCTATGACAAATTCTCCCATCCTTGTTCAAAATTCGGTAGATCGAAAGGAAGTGGCCAAATTCTCCGCCATGGCCGCGGAATGGTGGGATACCACCGGCAAATTCGCCCCTCTGCACAAGTTCAACCCGGTCCGGCTGAGCTTCATCCGCCATACCGCGGCCGTCCATTTCGGGCGCGACCCGCAGTCGCTCAGGCCTTTCGAAGGCCTTGCCCTGCTCGACATCGGCTGCGGCGGCGGGCCTGCTGTCCGAGCCCATGGCCAGGCTGGGTTTTGCCGTGACCGGCGCCGACGCATCCGAAAAAAACATCGGAACGGCCCAGATCCACGCAGCGACAGTCGGCCTCGCTATCGAGTATCGCGCCACGATCGCCGAAGTATTGGCCGCCGAAGGTCAGGCATTCGACGTGGTCCTGAATATGGAAGTGGTCGAGCATGTCGCCGATCTCGCAAGCCTTCTTGCCGCCTGCGCCGCGACTGGTCAAGCCGGGCGGGATCATGTTCGTCGCCACCCTGAACAAGACCCTTAAGTCGCTCGCGCTGGCCAAGATCGGGGCGGAATATGTGCTGGGCTGGCTGCCGCGCGGCACCCACGACTGGAGTCGTTTCATTGCCCCCACGGCGCTTCAAAGGCGACTTGAAGAAATGCATCTCAACATATTGAAATTACAAGGCCTTGTGTTTGACCCGATCGGATGGGATTGGCGTCTATCGCCCAATGTGGACGTCAATTACATAGTCGTAGCGGAACGCGCCGCCCAATGAGCGGGCGGGCCAATAGCATAATTTGTTTCACGAAATAGCCAGGTCGTTTACACGATTTGAATGGTCGCGATCAGCACAATTCTCATATGTTCAAACCGGAGAGTGACGCCGCAAGGAAAGCTGAATTTTGGCGACAAATCGTGGAGGCGGGTCCACCTCGGTGTGACAATGTTTCGACTCGTTAGCGCGGGTTAATTTGCCTCGCTAAGATCTGGTGGCAAGGGTGCGACGTCCACACCCTCTTCAGTTAGCTCCTTAGCTTCCTTAAGGGTCGCCTCGCCATAGATGTGGCGATCGTCGGTCTCGCCGTAATGGATCTTCCGCGCCTCTTCGGCGAAACGCGGACCGACATATTCGGCATTTTCGGTGACGTATTTGCGCAGGCCCGTCATAAACTGGCGCATCTCGCGCACTTCAGCGGGTGTGGATTTGATGTGAGTCTTGGTGCCGCGCACGGACGGAGCCATGACCGACTTTTCAACTTTGCAGGAGGCACACATCGGGCAAGCAAGTTTGCCGTCTTTCGACTGCTCGTCGAAGGCAGCGCTATCGCGGAACCACCCCTCGAAGGCATGACCTTTGTTGCAACTCAGACTGTAGACAATCACCAGAGCCTCTATGCCCGATACACACCCTCACTACCGTAAAACATTGGGGGTAAATGAGGCGTTCCGCAAGCACACAGTCCACCTGACCCGCATGCTAGGGCCCTTCGAAAGCCCGATCGTGGCTCAGATTGGGTATTTGGGCGCGGGTTTTGTTCGAGGCGACGGGGTCGATATCGGCCACAATCACGCCGGGCTCGGTACCGGCCTCTGCCAGTATCTCGCCCCAGGGTCCCACGATCAAGCTATGTCCATAGGTGCGCCGCCCGTTGGCGTGGACGCCGCCCTGCGCAGGCGCCATGACGAAAGTGCCGTTCTCGATGGCGCGGGCGCGGATCAGCGTGTGCCAATGCGCCTCTCCCGTTGTTTCGGTGAAAGCGGACGGAATTGTAAGCAGGAACGCGCCTGCTTTTGCCAACGAACGATAAAGCTGCGGAAAGCGAAGATCGTAACAAATCGTCATTCCAACTTTACCCCAGGGCAGTTCGGCCAAAGCAGCACGATCACCGCCTGCGACGGTGTTGGATTCGCGATATTCCTCACCGGACGGCAATTCGACATCGAACAGGAAAATCTTGTCGTAGCGCGCAGTGACGTTGCCCTTGGGATCAATAAGGAAGGACCGGTTGGCGGTTTTGGTGTCGCTCACCTTGATCGCAAGCGACCCGATCAGAAGCCACACATCCAATTTCTCCGCCAGCGCTCTGAACACAGGCAACGCGGGATCGCGGTCTTCAGGAAAGCTGCGCGCGAGTTTCGCACCGCCATCGGGCGCCATTAGCGTGGTGTTTTCGGGCGTGGCGATGAAATCAGCGCCTTTGGATTTGGCTTCGCCGATCAACGCACTCGCGACGCGGATATTTTCGGCTACGTCGTCGCTAGACCGCAATTGGACGCAGGCCGCGCGGAAGATTGCCATCAGGCGCTCAGCAACAAATCAAGCTGGCCCTCCGCCTCCAATTCCATGAGGTCGTCGCAGCCACCGATATGCTTCTCACCGATGAAGATTTGCGGCACTGTATGACACCCCGTCTTTGCTTCCATCTCGGTGCGAGCTCTGGCGTCCATGAAGACATCGATTTCTTCGAACACAGCGCCCTTTTGCTTCAACAGAGCTTTGGCCCGGTAGCAGTAGGGGCAGATCGGTGTCGTATAGATCCTGATATCAGTCTCGGACATGGGAGAAACTCTAGAACGCGAGTCTTGCGGAATAATATCTCTCCTGGCGTCGCAGGCACAATGTGTACGGGCGGCAAGGTTACAGCCTTTGACACGCCCACCCATTTGAGGCCTCAGCCCGGGCGTTTGGCATGGTGCCGATGGTCAAAACATCATCAACCAGCAAGCTTTCTACGACCTTTCACCTCGGGCCGCGGCCCTTTGGGCAAGCCTTGCAAGGCGTGCCGCCGCCGAGACCCAGACCGAACGGCATGCCACAGGCGGTGCAAACAGACCACGGCGAACAGGACCCAAAGCCAGCATTCGGAGCACAAACGTCTGGATCGGCGAGGTGGCCGCGGCAGGCAACGCAAAGCAAATTCCGCGAAAGTCCTTATTGTCGCTAATCTGGCGAGGCAACAAGTTTGCGAAGGAGATTGAAGCAAAAACCACCTCCTTCTTGTGGAGGTCGGATGCTGAAGCGCAACGAAAACGGTTCGGGTGTCAGACTCTATATGGTATGCGGCGACCCATTCGATCGCTTTCGTACACTGTCGTTGTGAATCTCCTCCATAGGAAGAAGGTAAAAAAGAAAACATGATCGACACTCCGCACATATTCGATCGCAAGGCCTACTTCTTGCACCGCGCCCGCGCAGAGCGGCAAAGCGACGATCCATTTCTCGCTGTCGCGGCCGCTGAACGGATGGGAGAGCGCATCGAGACGGTAAACCGGCGGTTCTCATACGGGCTTGATTTGAACGCGCGAGCGCAAAGCCATGCGCTGTTCGCGCCGCTCGCGGCGGATTGGATCTGCGCCGGAGCGGGCGACCTTGCGGCGGATGAGGAGGCCTTGCCCTTCGCGCCGGAAAGTTTCGATCTGATCGTGAGTGTGTTGTCGCTGCACGCGGTGAATGACCTGCCCGGGGCGCTCGTGCAGATATGCCGAGCGTTGAAACCCGATGGACTGTTCATGGCAGCGCTGTTCGGCGGCGAAACCCTAAGCGAATTGCGCGAAGCGTTTGCGGCGGGCGAGAGCGAGACCATCGGCGGCATCAGTCCGCGCGTGTCACCGTTCGCCGATGTGCGCGACCTAGGCAGGTTGTTGCAGCGTGCGGGGTTTGCATTGCCAGTCGCCGATATCGAGCGCACGACGGTGCATTACAGCTGCTTCAGCAATCTCGCCGCCGATCTGCGGGCTCTAGGCGAGACCAATGCGCTAACCGAACGATTGAAACGTCCGCTGCGGCGGGAAACACTGGCGGCAACGCTGGCGCGATATCACACAGCTCATGGCGATTCGGAAGGCCGCCTGCGCGCGACCTTCGATATCGTCTATCTCTCGGGCTGGAGGCCTCATGAAAGTCAGCAAAAACCACTTCGGCCCGGCAGCGCGAAAGCGCGCCTCGCCGATGGCCTTGGCGTTCGCGAACAAAAGCTTACGGAAAAAACCGAGTCAGAACCCCGCGGCGACTGCGTTGAAGGTGGATTTCAGCGTCGAGCCGATTGAGGTTAGCGCGGTGATGATGCCCACCGTAATGATCGTTGCTATAAGGGCATATTCGATGGCGGTCGCGCCATTTGTATCGCGTGCAAACGCCTTCAGATGAGATCGCGCAAAAGCGGAATGAGAGGCAAATCCGCGGGCGGCATGGGATAGGCGATAAGATCGCGCGGGCGCACCCATTTGATGGCTTGCGATTCTCGCGGGCAGACTGCTCCCTCCCAGCGCCGGCACAGGAACAATGGCATGAGAAGATGAAACGTCTCGTAGCTGTACGAAGCGAACACGAACGGCGCCAGACATGCTTCTCTCACCACGATCCCAAGTTCTTCCTGAAGCTCCCGGATGATAGTGTCTTCCGGACGCTCCCCCTTCTCGACTTTGCCACCAGGAAATTCCCAGAGGCCGGCCATGTCCTTTCCAGCAGGGCGCTCGGCGATCAGCACGCGCCCGTCCGGATCGATCAACGCGCAGGCCGCAACCAGAAGCAAGGGGAGTTGCGTCATGCGAGTTCTGTCCAGTCTGAGGGTTGCGCGTTAAGACACGATTAAAACATTGCCGAGATTTTAGATGAATGGCCATCGTGCGAAAGTGGGACAGTGCGTGGGTATCGTCGCCTCAACTACGATAAGCGCCATTGATGCGGATATAGCCTTCGGTGAGATCACAGGTCCACACGCGTGCTTTGCCTTTTCCGATTCCGAGGTCGATGGAAATTTCGACCTCGCTGCCCGAGACCGCGCGCATGGCCGCGGCTTCGTCGTATTTTGGGCTGCGTTCGCCTTTTTCTGCCACGACCTGATTGCCGAAGATGATGTTGAGTTTATCGCGATCAGCTGGTTCGCCCGCCTTGCCCACAGCCATCACGATGCGGCCCCAATTCGCATCGTTGCCCGCGATAGCGGTTTTCACCAATGGCGAGTTCGCGACCGACAGCGCCACGATCTTCGCGGATTCATCGGTGGCTGCACCCGTAACGTCGATGCGGATCTGCTTGTGTGCGCCTTCGCCGTCGCGCACAACCTGGAGTGCGAGGTTGTGAAGCAGGCTATCGAGTTTCTGTTTGAAATCGGTGAGACGTTTGTCGTTCGCTTTCGCGATCGCAGGATGATGGGCACCTTTGCCGGTCGCAAACAGAAGTACCGTGTCGCTCGTCGATGTATCGCTGTCGACGGTGATTGCATTGAAGGACGCCTTCACCCCGTTCGACAGCAATTCCTGCAATACGGGTGCGGAAAGATTAGCGTCGGTAAAGACGAAGGCCAGCATCGTTGCCATGTCGGGCGCGATCATGCCGGACCCCTTAGCGATGCCGTTGATCTTGACCTTGTGACCGTCGATCTCGGCAGTGGCCGTGGTGAGCTTTGGATAGGTGTCGGTGGTCATGATCGTTTCGGCGGCGGCGCGCCAGCCGCCGGCGGCGCCGTGTTCGACAAGGGTCGAAAGCACATGAATTATCTTTTGCGCCGGTAACGGTTCGCCAATCACGCCGGTGGAGGCGAGAAAGACCTCCTGCGCCCGGCAGCCCACCACGCCAGCAGCGGACTCGGCGATGAGCCGTGCGCCCTCGAAGCCCGCCTTGCCCGTGAAGGCGTTGGCGTTGCCGCTGTTCACCACCAGGGCCCGCGCGTAGCCCATCCTGGTGTTGGCGCGACACCATTCGACGGGGGCGGAAGAAGTTTTGGATTTGGTGAAGACGCCTGCGACCTGCGTTCCAGGTGCCAGAACGACCATCAGGACATCGGTGCGGTCTCTGTAACGGACGCCGGCTGCAGCGGTAGCCAGGCGTACGCCGGCCAGAGGAGGCAATATGGCAAAACTCTTTGGAGCCAGAGGAGAAACGGCGTGTCCGCCGCCAACCGATTTGGGGGTCTGTTTCGCCTTGAACGCATTGCTGCGCCGGGCCGATTTGCCCCCGCCTTCCCGCTCCCTTGCCATGGCTCGGAACTCCGCTCGGCGCCCACAGATCGTGGGCGCGCGGATTAGGCCGGAACCGCTTGAATTGACAAGGGGGTGAGCCGTTCTTATCTCTCCCGCGCGCATCGGGTCGGATGCTTTGGCAAACCCTTTGGCACGGTCGGCCGGAACGCCGATCGGCCCGCTTCAACCGGCCACTTTGGGCCTACGAGGATGTTTATGTTTCAAGCCATTGCGCAGCGCTTCTTCGGCTCGGCCAATGAGCGCAAGCTGAAGCCCATGTTCCGGAAGATCGAGGAGATCAACGCCCTCGAACCAAAATTCCAAGCGATGACCGATGAAGAACTGCGCGCGATGACGCCCGCCTTCAAGGAACGTTTCGCCAAAGGCCAACCCCTTGACAACATTCTGCCGGAGGCTTTCGCGGTGGTGCGCGAAGCCGCCAAGCGTACGCTCGGCCAGCGCCATTTTGACGTGCAGCTTGTCGGCGGCATGGTGCTGCATGACGGCCGCATCGCCGAGATGAAGACCGGGGAAGGTAAAACACTTGTCGCCACCCTTCCCGTCTATCTGAACGCGCTCACCGGCAAAGGCGTCCACGTCGTCACTGTGAACGACTATCTTGCCAGCCGCGACGCAGAGTGGATGGGCCAGGTCTACAAATTCCTCGGGCTCACCGTGGGCTGCATCGTGCACGGGTTGACCGACGAACAGCGCAAGGAAGCCTATGGCGCCGACGTGACATACGGCACCAACAACGAATACGGTTTCGACTATCTGCGTGACAACATGAAATATTCCATCGCGACGATGGCCCAGCGAGGTCACGCGTTTGCTATCGTTGACGAAGTCGACTCGATCTTGGTCGACGAAGCGCGCACGCCGCTCATCATCTCTGGCCCGACTGACGATCAAACCGAAGTCTACCGCACCGTGGACGCGCTGATGGTCAATCTCGAAAAAGACGACTTCGAACTGGACGAGAAGCAGAAAACCGTCACGCTAACGGAGTCCGGCAACGAGCGCATGGTCGGCTGGTTGCGCGAGGCGGGCTTATTAGAAACGGGCGATCTCTACGACATCGAAAACATCAATATGGTCCATCACGTCAATCAGGCGTTGAAGGCCCACAAGCTGTTCCAAAAAGACCGTGACTACATCGTCAAGGACGCCGGCGTGGTTATCATCGACGAATTCACCGGCCGCATGATGCAGGGTCGGCGCTATTCGGAAGGGCTTCATCAGGCGCTTGAAGCCAAAGAGAACGTCGTCATTCAGCCGGAAAACGTGACACTGGCTTCGATCACCTTCCAGAACTACTTTCGCCTTTATGACAAGCTTGCGGGTATGACGGGCACCGCACTGACCGAAGCCCCCGAATTTATGGATATTTACAAACTCGACGTCGCCGATATTCCGACCAATCTCCCCGTCAGCCGCATCGACCATGATGACGAGGTTTATCGCACCTTCGACGAGAAGAACGACGCCATCGTCAAGCTGATTGAGGATTGTCAGAGTCGTGGCCAGCCTATCCTTGTCGGCACGACCTCCATCGAGAAATCGGAACATCTTTCCGAGCTTCTGAAGAAGCGCAGAATCAAACATAACGTCTTGAACGCACGCTATCACGAACAGGAAGCAGCCATCGTGGCGCAGGCCGGCGTCTCTGGTACCGTCACCATCGCCACCAACATGGCAGGCCGCGGCACCGACATCCAGCTCGGCGGCAACGCTGAGATGCGTATCCGCAACGAATTGGGCGGCGTTGTCGACGAAGCCGAACTCGCCAGGCGTACCTTGCTGATCCGCGCCGAGGTCGCTGCCGACAAGGAGCGGGCGCTGGCGGCAGGTGGTCTCTATGTGGTCGGTACTGAACGCCACGAAAGCCGGCGCATCGACAACCAGCTTCGCGGACGTTCGGGGCGCCAGGGCGATCCGGGCGCTTCGAAATTCTTCTTGAGCTTGCAGGACGATCTGATGCGCATCTTCGGGTCAGAGCGCATGGACTCGTTGCTGCAGCGGCTCGGTCTTGAAAAGGGTGAAGCGATCACCCACCCGTGGGTGAACAGGGCTCTGGAGAAGGCGCAACAAAAGGTCGAAGCGCGCAACTTCGAAATCCGCAAGAACATCCTTAAGTATGACGACGTGCTCAACGATCAGCGTCGCGTGATTTTCGAACAACGTCGTGAGATTATGTCAGCCGACGATGTGAGCGACCAGGTCGCTGAGTTCCGCGAGCGGGTGGTGGAAGACCTCGTCGCGCGTCACATCCCGGAGAAAGCCTATGCCGAGCAATGGGATGCGGCGGGCCTGAACGACGAACTTCTAAAGACCTTTAACCTCGAACTTGCGATCAAGGATTGGGCGAAGGAAGAAGGCATCGCCGACGAAGAAATCCGCGAACGCGTGATGAAAGCGGTGGAAAACCGTGCCGCCGAACGTGCTGCCAATTCGGGCCGCGATGTCATGCGCTATGTCGAGAAGGCCGTACTGCTACAGACACTCGATCACGACTGGCGCGAGCACATCGTCAACCTCGACCATCTGCGCCAGTATGTGGGCCTGCGCGGCTATGGTCAGCGCGATCCGCTCAATGAATACAAGAGCGAAGCATTCGAATTGTTCGAGGGGCTACTCTCCAAGCTACGCTTCGACGTGGTGCGTCAGCTGTTTCATCTGCAGATCAATGTTGAGCAACCGCCCGCGTTCGAGCAGCGCAATCCAGTGCGGATGCAGGCCTCACACATTAACCCGCTCACCGGCGAAGAAGAGATGGATGAGCCGCTTCAGCTCGGCCAATTCCGCCATGAGGTACGCGCAAAAGACGCCGCGGCCGATCCGAACAACCCGGCCACCTGGGGCAAGGTGCAACGTAATTCGCCCTGCCCTTGCGGTTCAGGCCGCAAGTTCAAGCATTGCCACGGGGCGCTTGTTTAGGCGGTCAACCGCCGCACCGTGCGGCGGCCACCGTCCCTCTCTTTTTTAGTCTTCTTTGCACTGCAGCAGAACTCGAGGAACAGCCCGGGCCCTTAAACCTGGCCTGATGATTTCCGACCATAGGGCTGGCGGGTGGAATTGCGGATTCTAAAATATCCGATAGATTCTACTGCGCGGGCCGAATCCGCGCTTTGGCTGGGGCTAAATGATCTCGAAATGAGGAATTCAATGTCGAAAGGGAAATCGCTGCGCGCGGTCGCGGCGAGCGCTATGGCGCTCATGTTTGTGGTACCGACCATTTCACCATCCTGGGCCGAAAGCGCCCAGGATACGCGGGAGCAAAAAGAAGCAGAGATTCCGACCTGCCCGCACAAGCTCGGCACGCTCGCCGTTGTCGAGCCGGAAACGAACTGGTGGACGCAATATGGTCTCGGCTCGCCGGAAGCACTGTTGAAGGTATTCGTGATGCGCTCGGGCTGCTTTGGCCTGGTCGATCGCGGCAAGGGCATGGCGGCGATCCAGGCGGAACGTGCACTGGCCTCGCAAGGCGATCTGCGCCAGGGCTCCAACCAGGGCAAGGGCCAGATCAAAACCGCCGATTATGTGCTCGTGCCAGACCTTGTTTCGAAGAACGGCAATGCTGGTGGCATGAATGTCGGCGGTCTGCTTGGCGGCTTTATCGGCGGTCCGGTAGGTGGCCTTGTCGGCGGTATCAATATTTCCAAGAAAACGGCCGATGTGGTGTTGACAGTGACCGACGTGCGGTCGAGCGAGCAGGTGGCTCTTGAAGAGGGCCATTCTGACAAGAGCGATCTGAGCTGGGGCGCCGGCGGCGGCGTATTCGGTTGGAGCGGCTTTGGGGCGGCAGGCGCGTCGGGCTATTCTGATACCGAAATCGGTCAAGTGATCACGCTGGCCTATCTCGACGCTTACACGAAGCTGATCGCACAGTTCAATCAATTGCCGGCCAACGCCTCGCAAGCCAACGAAACGCAGGCTGTGACCATGAGCAAGCCTGGCCACATGTATACAAACCCGTCCGCCAAGAGCAAAGTCGTGCGCTCGCTTGATCCAGGCATGATGCTCTATCCCACAGGCAACAAGGACGGCGTGTGGTGGGAAGTGAAAGACGAACTCGGCAATCAAGGCTGGGTGTCTTCGCTACTCGTCGAGCTTTCGAAATAGAGTTCAATTCCATCGCGGAGCAGAAGAGGATCGGTTTCGATCCCCTTTTGCTTCTCTGACGCCTCAATTCTATCGCTACCAAGCTTATATCGTTATCTTATGGCCTCGCATTTTGCACGGCCTGGAGATAGGCTTTCTTTTGTCAAAGTGGGAAAATGGGTACCCGCATTAAGCGTGCGATGAAAAAACTATCTAACTCGACAAAAATAGCAGGATCAACCCGACGCTGTTATAGGCGGCATGACTTGCAAAAGCGGGCCATAGCGAGCCTGTGCGCACGACCCAGAACACATTCAGCGCGCCGAACAGCGCGATGACGACAGTGATGAACACGCCTTCAAGCCCCACGTGCTGCAGGAAATAGAAATGCACGATGCCGAAGCTTACCGCATTGATAAGCGTTGCCCAGATCAGCGGCATCCTCTGGCGGCACCAAGCAAACAACAATCCGCGAAAATAAAGCTCTTCGACGAAGGGGCCCAGCAGCACCACCAGACCGAGACCCAGCGCAAGCTGCGCGTAGCTGTGAGGGACCAGCAGCAATTCGCTTTTCGACGGTATGTAGACGACAAGGGATTTTTTGACGAGAAAATCCTGCAACGCCTGAAACGCCAGCGCGAATACGACGCCGCCCGCCAACGCCAGAGCGATGGTTTGTTGAGGCACGGCGCCGAAAAACTCCAACTTGCGCCGCCGTACGATCCATTTCATCACGCCGAGCGGCACGACATAGAGAACCGTCATCACCGCAATATTCAGGAAATAGCCGTCTTCGACCGATTGCAGCCTTGCCACCAACCTGTCGACGATGCCCGGATTGCCGGTCTTCAAGACGACTGCAGCGACGGCAAGCATCAGCAGCAGGAAAACACATCCCACACCTGCGGCCGGCAGCGCTATGTCCCACCAACGGACGCGCGGTGCGCAGGCGGTCCGGGAAATCTCCGGCCCGGCGGATTGGAGTGGGCGTTGCTGCACGGTTAGAGTGGCTCCGAAGCTATCAGGGAAACGGCCATGATCGAGGCAAAACCTTTCAGGATTGCTATTCCGCAGACAAGTATCGCTCGCATCAACCGCCGTGTCCGCGATTTCGAATGGCACGAAATGCCGCGCGGGCCGGGCCTCGACGGTACCTGGGCTTATGGCGCGAACCTGGATTATATGAAGCGGCTCGGCGACTACTGGGTTAACAGTTACGATTGGCGCAAATGGGAAGATGCTCTGAACCGCTTCCCGCAATTCATCGCGAATGTAGATGGCCTCGACGTTCATTTCTATCGCGAAGAGGGATCGGGGCCCTCGCCGCGACCGCTAATCTTGAGCCATGGCTGGCCTGGATCGGTGTTCGAATTCCTTCATATCATCGAAAAGCTTGCCCACCCCGAACGCTGCGGCGGCGACGTTAAGGATGCGTTCACCGTGGTTGTGCCGTCCCTGCCAGGCTACGGTTTCTCCGGCAAACCTGAACGCCCTATTGGTCCGCGCACTACTGCGCGCGTTTTCAACAAGCTGATGACGGATGTGGCGAAATTGCCTGATTATATTGCGCAGGGTGGCGATTGGGGCTCGGCAATTTCGGGATGGATGGGATACGACGGCAAAGGCTGCAAAGCGGTGCATCTGAATATGTTCGGTTGGCGCTCACCTGGAGTGCATCCTGAAACCGAAGAAGAAAAACAATATGTGGCACGAGCGACGCAATTGTTCGAAATGGAAGGTGCCTATTTCCGCGAACAAGCAACCAAGCCGCAGACGCTGTCCTATGCAATGATGGATTCCCCTGTAGGCGCGGCCGCGTGGATCGTCGAGAAATTTCACGGTTGGTCCGACAATGCACGCGGATTCGAGAATATCTATTCGATGGATCAATTGCTGACAAATGTGATGATCTATCTCGTCACCCGCACTTTCAACACCGCGACTTGGATGTACCGCGGCCTGCTGGAAGATTTGCCCGGCGATCCCGTGCCCACTGGTGCACGAATCGAAAAGCCGACCGGTATCGCCGCCTTCCCCATCGACCTCATCCCGTTCCCGCCGCGCAGCTTGGTCGAACGCCACATGAATGTGACGCATTGGACAGATTTCAAGGAAGGCGGCCATTTCGCAGCACTCGAACGGCCGGACGATCTGGTAAACGACATACGAACGTTCGCGCGAACGGTGCGCTGAAGCACAATGATGCACCAAAACAAAGAGCGCCAGCCAAATTCTACAGATTGCGCCCCATCGCAAGGAATTTTTCACGCCGCTGGCGGCGCAATATCTCCCCGCCAACGGAAGACATTTCATTCAAGGCGCGCTCTATCGTGTCGCCAACAGAATTGATCGCGGTTTCGGGCGCGCGCTGCGCCCCGCCGATGGGTTCGGGTATGATCGCATCTATGATCTTCAATTCGAGCAAATCCTGTGCGGTGATCTTCATCGCGGCGGCGGCATCCTGCACCTTGTCAGCACTGCGCCACAGGATCGAGGCGCAACCTTCCGGCGAAATCACCGCGTAGATCGAATGCTCCAGCATGAACACGCGATTCGCCGTGGCAATAGCCAGCGCGCCACCCGACATGCCCTCGCCAATGATTGTGGCAACAAACGGCACGCGTAGGTTCAACCCGGCTTGCGTGGAACGTGCGATGGCCTCGGCCTGTCCACGTTCTTCGGCACTCACGCCAGGATAAGCGCCCGATGTGTCCGCGAACGAAAGCACAGGCAATCCGAAGCGATCCGCGAGATCGAACAGACGTTGTGCCTTGCGATAGCCTTCGGGCATCGCCATGCCGAAATTGTGTTTGAGGCGACTTTGGGTGTCGTTGCCTTTCTCCTGCCCGATCACGGCAACCGGCCGTCCGCGGAAACGCGCTAGGCCCGTCATCAACGCGCGATCTTCGCCAAACAGGCGGTCGCCGGCGAGCGGCGTGAAATCGTCAAATAGATGCGCGGCGTAATCGAGAAAATGTGGACGATTGGGATGGCGTGCTACCAGTGCCTTTTGCCAGGGCGTGAGCTTGGCATAGGTCTGCTTGACCAGGGTGTTGACCTTGGACTGCAGGCGGCCGACTTCCTCCTCGATGTTCATTGTCGGGTCCTGCGAGGCGAGTTGCCTCAGGTCCACGATTTTGCCTTCGAGATCGGCAATCGGTTTTTCAAACTCTAGGTAAGCGAGCATCGTCACCGGGAAACGCACGAAGGCCACGAAAAGAGGCGGAACTTGGCAACCGCGCGGGGCCACGTCAAACGAAAGTGGAGGCAGACTGTCACAAATCCGACCCCCACCCCGTCTTTAGTGAGGAGGCGCCGCCATGAACCTGGTTTCTGTTCGTATCGGGTTGATTATACTAGGAATATTTCACACAGCCAACGGCTTGTTCATGCTGGCTGCCGCGGACCAGTGGTATGCTATAGTTCCCGGCGTGCCCGCGACCGGCCCATTCAACCCCCATTTCGTCCACGACATAGGCTGGGCATTTCTGGCTAGCGGAATCGGTTTGGTGCTTGGCGGCGGCACCGGGCGTAGGGCTGGAACCTTCGCAATCGCGGGCGCGGCCTTCCCGGCCTTACACGCGATCATGCATGTGTTTGAATGGTTCGGGCGCGGGCCGCCACACGGTGCGCAGCAGATGTTGTCGGAATTTGTGGGCGTGGTGGGTCTTTCCTTTTTGGGGGCGGCTCTTGCGTGGCAGCGCAACAGAGAAGGAGACACATGATGCTCAAATCCTACATGCACAAGCAGGTGAGCAAGTTCGCCGACGCCTTCGGTTACGATGCCACCTATTTCCACGAACTCATCGATGTCTCGCCGATGGCTGCGATCAAATTCCAATTGTTCCAATTCATGGCAAAGCACCGCGATCAAGTTCCGGCCGACGCGTGGCAGGCCGCCCATCTCGCGGGCGTGCTGTGCGAGGACTGCGGGCCCTGCACCCAGCTTTGCGTCGACATGGCAATCAAGGAAGGTGTGGCACCCGAAAAAATGGCGGCGCTTCTGCGGGGCGATGTCGAGCAAGCGGGTCCGGATGCTGCGCTCGCTTTCCGCTATGGCGTTGCCGTGGCGACGAATGGCACTTTGCTCGAACTGGTCGAACAAGTCAGGAAACGCTTCGGCGAACGCGGCCTCATTTCATTGGCCTTCTCGGTCACGAGCGCACGCGTCTATCCGTCTCTCAAGCGTGGTCTTGGCCATGGCGCTGCGTGCTTGAAAATTGTGGTTCACGATGAGATTATTGCGGTAAAACACGCGGCATGAACGACCTAGCCACCGCTTGCTTCGAGCAGCATCGTCCTCATCTGCTGGGTCTCGCCTACCGGATGTTGGGTGAAATGTCGGGCGCGGAGGACATCGTGCAAGAAGCGTGGTTGCGCTGGCGGCGCCAGGACGCGCGGACAATCAGCGATCCCCGCGCATGGCTTTCTGCCGTCACTGTGCGGCTTGCACTCGACGCGCTGCGCTCAGCTCGCGCGCGGCGGGAGAAATATGTGGGGCCTTGGCTTCCCGAACCGCTGATGCCCGACGACATGCGCGTGCTGGATGCCGATACGCCAGCAGCCCACGCCGAACTCGCCTCCGACCTCTCACTGGCGCTGCTACATGTGCTGGAGCGGCTTTCGCCGGAGGAACGCGCGGCCTTGATTCTGCACGACGCTTTCGATTGCGATTATGCGGAAATTGCGCAGATGTTGAACAAAAATGAGGTTGCTTGTCGCAAGCTCGTGTCGCGGGCGCGCGAACGGGTGAAGGCGGACCGGCCCCGTTATACGATTTCTAGGGAACAGCACACTCAAATGATTGTTCGTTTTGCCGAAGCCGTTGCCAACGCCGATATCTCGCGCCTAAGCGATCTCCTCGCAGAAGACGTCGTCTTCTATTCCGACGGCGGCGGCCGCGTCTCGGCCGCACTCAATCCGATTTATGGAGCGGACAAAGTCGCGCGCTTGATGGTGGCCCTGTCGCGCAAATTGCAAGAACAGGTGGTGCCCGGGTTTACGGCAACCAAAATTAACGGGCGGCCGAGTCTCGTCATTCTTGCGAACAACGAAATCTATTCGACGATCACAATTGAAATTGAAGCCGATCGCATTACCGCAGTCTATGTGATGCGTAATCCGGAGAAGCTGACACGCGTCTCGAAAGCGCTTATGATGCCTTCTCGCGGATCATCTGCATCTGCTTGATGATAACCTGTGCCTGGCGAATTGAGGCGGCGTCGATCAGCACGCCTTTCATCGCGACGGCGCCCGAGCCGGTTTTGTGCGCATCTTTCATCGCGGAGAGGATCGCTTCGGCGCGTTCCACCTCTTTGGCCGGCGGGGTATAGATTTCGTTGGCGAGCACCACCTGGCTTGGATGGATCGCCCATTTGCCCTCGCAGCCCAAAATCGCCGTGCGCATCGCTTGAACGCGGAAACCATCGGGATCGCCATAGTCGCCATACGGACCGTCGATCGGTACAAGCCCATGCGCGCGCGCCGCCGCCACCATGCGGAACAAAGGATAGTGCCAGAGATCGTTCCAATGGCGGATACGATTGCCCTCTTCGTCCTTGTCGGTAAGCATTACGTAGTCGGCGTTGCCTCCGCCGATATTGGTGGTGCGCATTCCCGACGACGCAGCGTAATCGGCCGCGCCGAAATGCAGGCTCTCCATCCGCTTTGAAGCGCCTGCGATGGCGTCAATGTTGTTCAGGCCCATCACGCTTTCGATGATGACCTCCAGGCCGATCTTCTTCTTGCGACCGACCGCGGCACTTGCCTGTGTGATGAGCATATCGACTGCGTAAACGTCGGCAGGTGTACCCACTTTCGGGATCATAATGGAATCGAGGCGTTCGCCACCTTTCTCCACCAGCGCCAACAAATCCTGATAGCACAGCGCCGTGTCGAGGCCGTTGATGCGGCAGGTGACAGTCTTGCTGCCCCAATTTACCTCGTTGAGCGCCTGCACCACATTCTTGCGCGCCTGTTCCTTGTCAGAAGGAGCAACTGCATCTTCCAGATCAAGACACACCACATCGGCAGCGCTCGCCGCTGCCTTTTCAAAAAACTTTGTCTGCGAGCCGGGCAAAAACAGCTTCGAGCGATAAAGCCGAATTGGCGCCTGACGTTCGATTGCGGTGAAACTCACGGATGCCCCTCGAATGCTGCGGATGCGAAAACTGGCCTGAGGACGCCGAGGCGTCAACTGCGGCGGTTTATGCCCTTAACCTTTGGCCGCCCCAGGGGGTGGGTCGCAGTAACCATAGCTTCCAGCCGGTCGCGCGTGACATGGGTATAGATTTGGGTGGTGGCAACGTCGGCATGGCCAAGCAGGGTCTGAACGCTGCGCAGGTCCGCACCGCCCTCCACCAGATGCGTGGCGAAGGCGTGGCGCAGGACATGGGGCGAAAGCTTGTCCGGATCGATATTGGCTTTGAGCGCAAGGGCCTTGAGCATCTGGTGGCAGCGCCGCCGTGTCAGATGCCCCTCAGCCGAGCGCGAGGGAAATAGATAGCGTTCCGCGGTCGCGCGCCGAGGGCCTTGCGGTAAGAATTCCTCACGCACGTTGAGATACTGTCTGATTGCCTCGCATGCGGGTGGATTGAGCGGCACGACGCGCTCTTTGCCGCCCTTACCGCGAACGAAAATCGTTTCCCGATTGCGCATGGAAGCATGCTGTAAGGTCGCGAGTTCGGAAACGCGCAACCCCGAAGCATAAAGAATTTCCAGGATGCACAGCAGACGCTTGGCTTGCGTCGAGGTTTCGATGTCCTCGCGCGCAGCGGCGATCAGTTGGTCAATTTCCTCATTCGAAAGGACTTTCGGCAAGGGTCGTGCACGGCGCGGCGCATCGACAGCGTCAGTCGGATCATCAGGACGCAGGCCCTCACCATAGACGAATGAAAAGAATTGCCTAAGTGCGGAAAGCCGCCGAGCCTGTGACGAGCCCGCGAGGCCAGACTTGGAAATCTGCTGCAGATACGTCTTCACATCATTGCGCGTGGCCTGGGTGAAGTTGCGAGCGGTCATGTAGCCCGCGAAATCCAGCAGATCGCGGCGATAGGCGGCGAGTGTGTTCAGGCTGGCGCCGCGCTCAGCGCTCATCATGTCGAGGAAGCTTTCAATGGCGCTCGCGGTATCCCGCGCCTTAGCCCGGGAACCGCTCATTGGGGATCGTCTGTTCGACCGTCTGCCGCGGTGGTTTCAGGGTGCTAGCATAGAGTAGCAAACTTAAACCGCCCACCAACGCCAGCACGATGATCGCTAGAAATACCCGCAAACCCCAACCCATGGGCATAACCTGTTCGAATCGCCCATTCTTTGTGGCCGCTTTTGCTAGGCTGGTGCAACCCCAAACTCGCCCCCCTTGCCCTGGGCGCCTTGAGCGGCAGTGAAGAGGCTTGAGTTGAGAGGTCAGGCTTGGCCGTCTGTGTTGCTTGCAGCGCGGCTCAATCCCGCCTATCTGCCCCTGTTTGGGACGAGGAAGAGTGGAACACTGCGGCCAAGCCGTGTAATCGGAACACCATGAGCGGATTGAATCGCACAGTAGCGCTGGTCGGCATGATGGGCGCGGGCAAAAGCTCGGTGGGCAAACGCCTGGCCGCGCGGCTCGACCTACCGTTCCGCGACGCCGACACCGAAATCGAGACTGCGGCGGGCTGCTCTATCAACGAAATCTTCAAACGTTATGGCGAGCCTGCCTTCCGCGACGGTGAACGCCGCGTGATCGCGCGCCTTCTTTCCGAACCGCCGCAGGTGCTGGCCACCGGCGGTGGCGCATTCATCGATCCGGCCACGCGGGCCGAGATCAAGAAGTGCGCGGTCTCGATCTGGATCAAGGCTCCGTTGGACGTGCTATTGTCGCGCGTCACGCGCCGTGACACGAGACCGCTTTTGAAGAACGGCGATCCGCGCGAAATCCTCGAACAACTTCTGGCCGAGCGCGATCCGATCTATGCGGAAGCCGATCTCTCTATCAACAGCGCCGACGGCCCCCACGCGCAGGCAGTAGAAAACATCGTCGACGCATTGAAAGACTTAGGTTTCATTGCATGAACATGCGCGTTCCCGTCAAGCTAGACAACCGTAGCTACGACATCCACGTTGGCCCGGGACTGATCGCGCAAGCCGGTGCACTGGTGGCACCTTTTGCGCGCGGCATCGTGCCTGTGGTGACGGATAGGCACGTCGCAGATTTGCATTTGCAGACAGTCGTGGATTCATTGCGCGGCGCAAATCTCGACGCACGCCCCATCGTGCTTGATCCTGGCGAAGGGACGAAAAGCTTCGCCGGATTGGAATATCTTTCCGGCAGGCTTTTGGAAATGGGCATCGAACGCGGCGGCCAGATCGTGGCACTGGGCGGCGGGATGATCGGCGATCTATCGGGTTTTGCAGCGGGCATCCTCAAGCGCGGCGTCGACTTCATACAAATTCCGACCACTTTGCTGGCGCAGGTTGATTCATCTGTGGGCGGAAAGACCGCTATAAACACGCGGCAAGGCAAGAACCTCGTTGGCCTGTTCTACCAGCCCCGCGTCGTGATTGCGGACACCGATGTACTCTCAACACTGGCGCCGCGCGAACTGCGCGCAGGCTACGCCGAGGTTGCCAAATATGGCGCGCTGGGTGACGCCGAGTTCTTCGCGTGGCTTGAGAAGAACGGTGCACAAGTGCTTGAAGGTCATCAAGCAGCGCGCTTGCATGCTGTCGCACATTCCTGCCGGATGAAAGCGGACATCGTGGCCCGCGACGAGCGCGAGGCCGGCGACCGGGCGCTACTCAATCTGGGCCACACCTTCGGCCACGCGCTAGAAGCAGCCACTGGCTATTCGGATCGGCTTCTCCATGGCGAAGGCGTGGCGGTGGGCATGGCACTGGCGTTCCGGCTATCAGTGCGACTGGGGCTCGCGCCCGCCAACGACGCAAGCCGGCTTGAGGTCCATCTACGCCAGATGGGACTACCCTCATGCATCGCCGAAATCCCTGGCTCGCGGCCTGCCCCGGAACTTGTGCTCGATCATATGACCCACGACAAAAAAGTCAGCGAAGGCAGGCTCACCTTCATTCTGGTGCGCGGGCTCGGAAAAGCGTTTGCGACCAAGGACGTGCCGCTCGATGCGGTGCGAGACATTCTGGCGGCCTGAGCGCGCCATTCGCGATATACTCTTCAGAACCTCTTGAGGACCATCCTTTGAGGATTATCCGATGAATAGCATTCTTTTCCCCTTTGGCGAGATCATCCTGCTGCTTGCTCTGTCCGCGATTTTCGCAGGCTCCGAAACGGCGCTTACCGCGGTCTCGCGGGGCAAGATGTTTCAACTCGAAAAAGAGGGTTCTCGTCGGGCGGCGGGCGTGAACAAATTGATCTCCCAGCGCGAGCGCATGATTGGCTCGCTCCTGCTCATCAACACGTTTCTCAATATCCTCGCCTCGTCGCTCGCCACCAGCGTGCTCGAAACCAATTTCGGGGCCCGCGCAGTGCCGATTGCCACTGCGGTCATGACTGTGGCGATCCTGATCTTCGCGGAAGTGCTACCGAAAACGCTCGCCATCGCGCGCACCGACCGCTTCGCGCTGACGGTGGCGCTTCCCGTGCGCTGGATGGTGTCGCTCGTGGCACCCGTCGTAGACGCTGTGCAATTCGTGGTGTGGCGCGTGTTGTGGGTATTCGGCATCCACAGAGACGAATTTTCACCTGTGCTACCCGCGCACGAAGAGATCCGCGGCACCGTCGATCTTCATCACGCCGAGGGTGGCGTTGAACGCGAGCATCGCGACATGATCGGCGGTGTGCTCAATCTCAAGGAACTCAAAGTCGCTGACATCATGACCCACCGCAAGAACATGGTGACGGTCGACGCCGCGCTGCGGCCCCGCGCGCTGTTCGACGCCGTGCTTGAGGCGCGCCACCTGCGCGTGCCCGTGTGGCGCGAGCAACCGGAAAACATCGTCGGCATCCTCAATCTGCGTGACGTCATTAAAGCGTTCTCTGAACGTCACGGCGCCATTGACGATTTTGATTTCATGGGCCTTGCAGGACCCGCCTGGTTCGTGCCGGAAACGACAGCGCTGGAAGAACAGCTCGAAGCCTTCCGCGAACGCCGCTCGCATTTCGCCCTTGTGGTTGACGAATACGGCGTATTGCAGGGACTGGTGACATTCGAAGACATCGTCGACGAAATCTTCGGCGAAATACCTGACCAGGATCAAGACAGACAACCCTCTGGAATCCGACCGCAGACCGATGGTTCGTTCAACATCGACGGCTCAATGCCGATCCGCGAGGTCAATCGCGCGCTGGAATGGGAACTGCCCGACGAAGAAGCCACCACCATCGCGGGCTTCGTCATCCACGAAGCCCGCGCCATCCCGGAGGTAGGCCAGCGTTTCGCGTTCTACGGCTATCAATTCGAAATCTTGCGTCGGCAGAGAAATCAGATCACTGCCGTGCGCGTGGTGCCACCAGTCAAGGCAAATGCAACACCTCAACCATCAACCGCTTGAGGTCACTATCGTCATAATTATCGTCGTAATTGTCACTATGGTTTGACCAAGCAAGCCAGCAGGCTCGCGCCTACAGACCAGAAACGCCGAGCGGTAACACACTTTGGATGTTATTCGCGGCGTGGACCCGGCGCGTCTTGGTCAAGTCCGGCATCAGTTTCCGCATCTCGATGTGGTTGCATAAGTACTTTCGGGCACACGCGCCACGCTTTATAGGGGGCGACTTGGCGCGCAGATATTTGTGCGATGAAAATACGGCGCCGCATGATTCTCAAAACCAGAATCGCCCGTACGCTCAACCCCGAACAACCACGTAAATTGACGCTACACGCACTTTGCGATGGCCGTCAACCGCTTAGCCAAAAAGCTGCGCATTTCCGTCGCGCCACTTCTACTTTCGGACAAACATATCGATAAAATCTTCAACCCGGATCAAACTGTAAAAGTTGGACCAGCTTCCTGCGCTTCGTCCGGTGTCAATGTCGTCAGCGTAAGTGCGTGGATCTGGGCTTTCATCTCGCCGGCCAGCGCGCCGTAGACCAGCCGTTGCCGCTCGACACGTGATAATCCCTCAAAGGTCTCCGAAACGATATGCACGTTGAAATGCGTTTCGCCGTCAGGGCGCGCGCCGGAATGGCCGTGATGGAGGGCGCTTTCGTCCCGGACTTCCAGTGCCTGGGCCTTGAGGGCTACGATCAGCTTGTCGCGAATGATGTCGGCCATGGCCATGCGCAATCCTCAGGGCTGTTTTGCGTGGGAAGTCAAGAGAGAGGATTTCTTGTTTTTTCATCCTATCGCCCCATAATTCCCCTATGGCAAGAACGCGCGGCGCGAAGTTTCTGGGAGACATCCGTATTAAGCCGGAAGGCAAGGCGGTGGTTGCCGAAAAGCCACGCGTCTGCGCGCGGTCCGGTTGCATCTCAGAAGGCGTACATCGTGTGCCCAAAAGCCGCGAAAATTTGTCCGAACAGATTTGGCTCTGCCTGGCCCACGCTCGCGCACATAATAAATCGTGGGATTTCTTTTCCGGCATGAGCGAAAAAGAAATCGAACGGTTCCGCGTGGAGGCCGTCACCGGCCACAGGCCAACTTGGCCGCTCGGCAAGCGCGCGGCAAAGATGCGAAGCGGTACGTTCCACTTCGACGATGCTTATGGGCATTTCGGAGAGGATAGCTCGGCTCCCGTCCCGCGCGCTCCCGTGCGGCGTCTGACGGGGGTTCAATTGCAGGCTTTGTCGGTAATGAATCTCGAAGAAACCGCCTCCTTGCAGGAGATAAAGGCGCGGTATAAGGAACTTGTGAAGCGGTTTCACCCCGATGCCAATGGCGGCGACCGGGGCGCCGAGGAGCGTCTCAAGCAGGTTATTAAGGCTTATGGCGTCCTACGACGGCAAAGCTAACCTAGGGCGCGATTTGCAGGCGCCCTTGCCTCTCGCGGCGGACGGTTATGCCGTCTAACAAGTCACCACCCGGATTAGCAAAGATGACAAGTGAAACACAGGGCGGCCTCGACGCTTCGTTGAAGCCCGACACTGAGATCGACGTGCGCAAGGCGTTCGGCTTCGATGCCAAGATGAAAGTGCCCGCCTTCTCACGCAAGACAGAATATGTGCCGGATTTCGACGAGGCCTACCGCTTCGACCGCGAAACCACGCTGGCGATTCTGGCAGGCTTTGCCTTCAACCGCCGCGTGATGATTCAGGGCTACCATGGTACGGGCAAATCGACGCACATCGAACAGGTGGCGGCACGGCTGAACTGGCCCTGCATCCGTATCAACCTCGACTCGCATATCAGCCGTATCGACCTCGTCGGCAAGGACGCAATCGTATTGAAAGATGGCAAACAGGTCACCGAGTTCCGCGAGGGGCTACTTCCGTGGGCACTTCAGCATCCCGTGGCGCTGACCTTCGATGAATACGACGCTGGCCGTCCCGACGTGATGTTCGTTATCCAGCGTGTACTCGAAGTGCAAGGCAAGCTCACGCTGCTCGATCAGAATCGCGTGATCCGCCCGCATCTCGCATTCCGCCTTTTCTCGACGACGAACACGATCGGTCTGGGCGACACGACTGGTCTCTATCACGGCACACAGCAAATCAACCAGGGTCAGATGGACCGCTGGAGCATCGTGGCGACGCTCAACTATCTCAGTCATGACAGCGAAGTGGAAATCGTACTTGCCAAAGCTCCGTCCTACGCAGCAACGGCGGAAAAGAAGAAGCAGATCGCCGCGATGGTCCGCGTCGCCGACATGACGCGTAACGCTTTTATAAACGGCGACCTCTCCACTGTCATGAGCCCGCGTACGGTCATCACGTGGGCCGAGAATGCTGAGATATTCAATGATGTTGGCTTCGCGTTCCGACTGACATTCCTCAACAAATGCGATGAACTCGAACGCGCCAGCGTTGCCGAGTTCTACCAGCGTTGCTTCGGCGAGGATTTGCCGGAGAGCGCGGCCAAAGTTTTGGTAGCATGAAGAACGAATCTCCGGCTGAACCTTTTAAGCGCGCCGTCAGCATCGCCGTTCGCGCGCTGGCAGGTGAGCCGGAACTTGAAGTTAATTTCAGCGCAGAACCGCCCTCGTTAAAAGGTGCAAAAGCGCGCCTGCCCCTGCCTTCGCGCAACCTGCCGCCGAACGAAGTAGCCATCGTGCGCGGCGCGGGCGATGCTTATGCGCTGCGCCGCGCCTATCACGAAGATAAGATTCACGATCAATATCGCCCACAATCGCAGGACGCCGCCGCGATCTTCGAAGCCGCCGAACAGGCGCGAGTTGAAGCCATAGGTGCGCTGGCGATGAAGGGCGTTGCGCAAAATCTGGCCGCCGGTGTCGAAGCACGCGTTAACCAACGTGGACTTTCCAAAACTCGTACCCGAGCCGAAGCGCCAATTGCCGATGTGGTGGGACTGCTTGTGCGCGAAAAACTCACAGGCGAAGCACCGCCAGACAATGCGAAAATCGCGGTCGATCTGTGGCGCCCCTTCATCGAGGAACGTGCAGCGAAGAATTTCGATAGACTTGGTGATGTACTGCGCGATCAAAAGGCGTTTGCAAGGCTCACGCGCACCATCCTCAAAGACCTGAATTTCAACGAAGAGAGTGCGAGCGACGCCGAAGAGGATTCCGACGACGCGGGCGAAGGCGAGCCGGAGAGCCAAGAAGGCGGCGACTCCTCCGAGACGTCGGAGACCGCGGAAGCAGAAGCTTCCGAAGGCCAAGAAGGCGAAGAAACCACCAGCGAAATGCGCTCGGAGCACGCACAGGAAATGTCCGATGCGCAGCAGGAGCCTGAAGAAGGTACACGCCCTTGGCGACCAGAACAGCCCTTTGCCGATCAGGACCAGTGGGGTTATCGCATCCACACCACGCAATTCGACGAGATCATCGAGGCCGCAGATCTGTGCGACGCCGAAGAACTCTCGCGACTGCGCAATTTTCTTGACCAGCAATTGCAGGCAATGCAGGGCGTTGTTTCGCGACTGGCTAACAAGCTGCAACGCCTGCTCATGGCGCAACAGAACCGTTCGTGGGAGTTCGATCTCGAAGAGGGCTTGCTCGATACCTCGCGTTTGACGCGTATCATTATGGACCCAATGTATCCACTGTCATTCAAACGCGAAAAGGACATGACCTTCCGCGATACAGTGGTCACGTTGCTGCTCGACAATTCTGGTTCGATGCGCGGGCGCCCGATTATGGTGGCGGCGATGTGTGCCGACATTCTGGCGCGCACACTCGAGCGCTGTGCGGTGAAAACCGAAATACTCGGCTTTACGACGCGCGCGTGGAAAGGCGGCCAGTCCCGCGAAAAATGGATCGCCGACGGCAAACCACCCCACCCCGGCCGCCTCAACGATCTGCGCCATATCGTTTATAAAGCGGCCGACGAGCCTTGGAGGCGCGCGCGAAAGAGTCTCTGGGTTGATGATGCGTGAAGGCCTGCTCAAGGAAAACATCGACGGCGAAGCGCTGATGTGGGCGCACAACCGCATTGCCGCGCGATCCGAGCAGCGCAAGATACTGATGGTGATTTCGGACGGCGCGCCGGTAGACGATTCGACGCTGTCGGTGAACGCGGGCAATTATCTCGAACGCCACCTGCGCTACGTCATCGATGACATCGAAGGCAAATCAGACGTCGAACTCACCGCCATTGGCATCGGCCACGACGTCACGCGCTATTATCGCCGCGCGGTGACCATCGTCGACGCCGAGCAGTTGGGCGGTGCGATGACAGAACAACTGATCTCACTGTTCGCGGAAGAAAAAGTGATCGCCAGCCACAACCGAGGCCATCGCGCCGGTCCCCAGAGAAAGCTGTCGCGCAAGGCGGCTTAGCGTTCCCGCTGAAGAAACGCTGATCCAGCGTCTGCCTTAGGAGAAGGTTAAAATTGACGCAGCCAAGAGAGAAGTCTTCACGCTATCGCGTAAATCCACTTTCGACCTCTCTCAAGGGAAGAATTCGGTCCTGATTGCACACCGAAAACTGTTACGCCGCAGCCGTTTTCTTCACGATCTGGCGCTTCAGCCGCAGGGCGCGCAGGCTTAGGGTCTTGTCGTTGGCCTTGAGCAGAAACACGTCGAGGCCACCGTTACGGTCGAGCGTGCGCAGCGCGTTCATTGAGATGCGCAGCTTGTAGGTCTGGCCAAGCGAATCGCTGGCGAGCGAAATCGTCTGCAGATTGGGACGGTACACACGCTTGGTCTTGTTGTTGGCGTGACTAACATTGTTGCCAACTAGGGTGCCTTTTCCGGTCAATTCGCAGCGGCGGGACATTGGAAACACTCGTTAAAAAGAGGCGCTCTCATAAGGGCTTGGCTAGGCCCGGTCAAGCGGGCGCCTTGTCCCGCCAAGTTCGGGCTGAAATCGTTAGGAGCGGCCGGCCAAAGCCCGCAACAGGCAAGCCTCGGTGAGAGCATGGAGATTCCGGTCCCATCCTCATTCAGCGGCCCCTGACTTTAGACGGCAAAAAACCAAAAAAGCGGACCGATAATAAAGCCCATGATCAGTTAGATATTGGTCCCGGCGATGCGGACCGCATAGTCGATACCTTACACGGTGTTGCTGATTTCGATCAGCCCACCACTGGGCCACGAAATCCGCACGTCTTTGGGACCGATGTCCTTTCGCAACGGCATGACCCGATCGCCGTGGCCAATATAGCTAAGTTTGGGACGGCTACAGCTGCGCCAACCCGACCGCGGTCGACGCGCATTGGCGCTGATGAGATAGGCGCATCGTCCCCAATCGGCTGGAGAACATCGTCAAGCAGGATCAACCTTTAGAAAGCGGCGGAAAAGTGTCCGCGCCGCCACATACGGCAGCGTATTGCCGGACATCACGGAACTTTCGAGCTCCTTGATATTGTCCCTAAGCCCATGATGGGCGAGCAATTCTTCGTTCAGTAGGGTCTGCACTTCACTCCAGAACCAGCGCTTTGTCTGATCCGCGCGCAATCGCGCGATGCCGCCGCCCTTGGCAAGGCTGGTGTGAAAAGATGTTATAGCCTCCCATACTTGGGCGATGCCCTTACCTTCCAAAGCCGAGATCGTCAGCACTTTGGCGGGCAAAGCCTCATGCTTGGGTCGCATCAGGTGCAGCGCTGCTTGATAATCAGATGCCGCCCGATTGGCAGCAGAAATCAGATCGCCATCGGCTTTGGTGACGAGCAGAATATCCGCCAATTCCATCACGCCGCGCTTGATGCCTTGCAGATCGTCACCCCCGCCAGGGTTCTGCAGCAACACGAACAGATCTGTCATGTCGGCAACCGCCGTTTCGGATTGTCCCACTCCGACGGTTTCGACAATCACCACATCGAATCCCGCCGCTTCGGCTAACAGCATCGTCTCGCGCGTTCGCCGGGCAACCCCGCCCGGCGTTGTGCCGGCCGGACTTGGACGGATGAACGCGCCGGGATCGCGCGCAAGCTGTTCCATGCGCGTCTTATCGCCGAGGATCGAACCGCCCGAACGCCGCGAGGACGGGTCGATCGCCAGCACGGCAACCTTGTGGCGCTGCCCGGTCAGGAATTTTCCGAACGCCTCGATGAAGGTAGATTTGCCCGCTCCCGGCGCGCCGGAGATGCCCAATCTCAAGCTTTTGCCAGAATACGGCAACAAAGCGCCCAGCAAGGCTTCGGCCTGTGCTTGGTCGGCGGGCTTGGTGGATTCGACCAAAGTGATGGCACGAGCAAGCGCGCGGCGGTCGCCGGACGCTATCGCGTTGGCGAGGCTTTCGGCGGCGCTGTTCGGCTGTTTTGTCATGGTCCCCAACGCGTCATAATCGGGCCATGATGGCAAAGCAATTTCAACCGTTCCCACACCTTCCCATGGAGATCCCGCAATGGCCTTTGGTCGTGGTACCCTTATCCGTGCCGTTCTGGCCCTATTTTTGATCGGCCTGCCGGTGCTTGCGTTGGCTGCCGGCGGCGACAGTGCGGATGAGGACATTGGGCCGTCCTCACGCCTCAATATCGCAATGACCCTTTATGCGGGCGGGATCGGGCTCGGCAAAGTCGATCTCGACGCCACCATTCGGGGCAATCAATACCATGCGGTCTCGAACCTCGAGACCTCTGGCATCGTCAACGCCTTTTGGCAGGCGCGCATTCAGGCGACATCCACCGGCGAAATCCTTGGCAACCATTTTCAACCCTCGCTCTACGATTCCTTCACAACGAAGAAAGACAGTAAGCAGCAGGTTTCGCTGACCTACCAGCCAGACGGCAATATCCGTATCTTCGCTAATCCTTCCTATTCGCTCGCCGACCATCCAATCACCCAGGAAGAACAAAAAGGCACCTACGATCCGGTCAGTGCCATTCTTTATGTCGCCTCGGGTGTTGGCAGCGACGCGAAGAACCCGTGTGGCGTCGTGGCACCCGTTTTCGACGGACGCCGCCGCTACAACATCGAAGTGACGAAAGAAAAGGACACAACTATCGACATGGACAATGGTCTCTACAAAGGCCCAGCCGTGCAATGCACCGCACGCTACAATCAGATCGCGGGCTTCAGCCAGAAAGTGCTCGATCAGAACGCCGCCTTCCCCACCATCCACGCCTGGGTCGCCACATTTCCCAGCTCCACTGGTCGCGACTATGTGGTTCCACTGCGCGTCTGGGCGAACACGCCCTATGGTGTGGTAGCCGCCGTTACCTCGACACTGAAAATTGATGGCATCGATAAGAAGATGGGCGGATAGTGGCAGCTTCACGCTAGGCGTTACCGCCGACGCCACTTAAACTGCAGGTCGGGTAGATCACGGCACAGGAGGCGCAGTGCGTAAAGCTGCCATCGCTTTAACAGGTCTCCTTATTCCGAGCCCGGCGTTTGCGAATCCACCAGTCCAGGCCTTCGGCGAACTGCCCAACATGACCGAGCCGAGACTTGCGCCAGATGGTTTGCATTTCGCTGCCATTCAGGCGCTCAACGGCAAGCCAGCGGCGGTGATCTACAAGATCGGCGCGCCGCCGGGCACATTGCCGGTCGTCGTGCCTTCTGGCGAGGCTATCGTCGAATTGATCGACTGGGGAAAAAACGACCGGCTGATCGTTCGACTAAAAACCAACGAACGCATCTTTCACGATGACCGCATCCGCACTTGGGAACGCACAATCTCGGTGAAAGACGATGGAACCAGCACCGTACTGCTTCTGGAAAACTTCGTCGGCTTGCGCAACAACACCACGGACTCCTACGTCGTCGACAAAGACCTCGATGATCCCCACTCCGTCTTACTGCCTCTGTTCGTGAAGAACATTGTTTTCAAAAGTTATTATGAATATCACGATCCCTATGAAGACTTCCGGCTCGATCTTTTGAAAGTAAATCTTGAGACTGGGGAAGGCCACACCTACGCGACTGGAAATTATAAGACCAGCGACTGGATCACGGACGGCCACGGCAATCTGGTGGCGCGTCTCGAACTCTCGCTCAGACCGCTGCGTCACCAACTCTTCGTCTACAACAAGGGCGGTTGGATACCTTCCGGTGACTACGACGCCGAAGCCGACAACGGTGCGGGCGTGGTCGGCCTCACTGAAGATGGCAAGGCAATCGCGCTCCTGCGCCATGAAGGTCAGCCGACGACGGCGCTGGTGCGCCATGATCTTGCGACCGGCGACGAGAAGACGCTTCTGTTTTCCGATCCGCGCTACGACGTCATGTCACCTATCAAAGATGAATGGACCGGACGCGTCATCGGCGCAATGTACGCCGACGACAAGTTCGAATATCGCTATTTCGACAAGGCAAACCAAGCATTGCAAAACGGCCTGGAACGATCGTTCCCGGGGCTTTCCGTCCACGCCACCTCCATGGATATGTCCAAGGACAAGGTGATTGTCGCTGTACAGGGTCCCCGGCAGCCGCCAGTCTATTACTTTCTAGACCGCGTGAAGCACGAAGCGACCGAGATTCTTTCAGCGTATCCGGAGCTTACCGCAACAGACTTGGGCGAAATGAAGCCCTATCCTTACGTGGCGCGCGACGGTCAGCGGATTCCGGCCTACCTCACGCTGCCGCCGGGAAAACCGGCAAAGAATCTTCCGACTGTCATTATGCCTCACGGTGGCCCAGATGCGCGCGACGTGATGGGGTTCGACTGGTGGGCGCAGTTTCTTGCCAATCGCGGTTACGCCGTCTTGCAGCCGAATTATCGCGGCTCGAAAGGCTATGGCCGCAAATTTACCGAAGCGGGCCTGCACCAATGGGGGTTGGGCATGCAGAACGACATCACGGACGGCGTGAAAAAGCTGATCGCCGACGGCATCACCGATCCTAAGCGTATCTGCATTGTCGGTGCGAGCTATGGTGGTTACGCAGCGCTGGCAGGCGCCGCCTTCACGCCTGATCTTTATGCCTGCGCGATGAGCTTTGCTGGTGTGTCCGACCTCAACGAATTCCTGTTCGCCCAGCGCAGCGACACCGGGGAATATTCGCAGAGCGTCTCGTTCTGGACATCGCGGATCGGCAGCGATTGGGACGACAGCAAAAAGCTGCAGGATACTTCGCCGGCGCTGCATGCAGAGCAGGTAAAATGCCCGGTGCTACTGATGCATGGCGAAGGCGACACGACCGTGCGCATCAAACAAAGCGAACTCATGTATGACGCACTGAAAGCGGCCCACAAAGACGTTGAGTTTATTCGCTTCAGCGGAGAAGACCACTATTTGAATTTCGCCGATACCAGAATCCGGATGCTCGAAGAACTGGAAACGTTCCTGAAAAAGAACATCGGAAACTGAATTCTTATCCTCGCATTGGGGAGCACTACCGGGATTGCTTGGCCCTTCGACCTCTCCACAATAAGAGATAAGACATGTACGTCTGCTTTACGCTGCTTCTTTTCTCTTTCGGGCGAGAATGAGCTGGAGCACTTTGCGCGCGGCGTCGGGAATATTCGTGCCCGGGCCGAAGATCGCGGCCACGCCTGCCTTCTCCAGAAAGGCATAATCCTGCGCTGGTATGACGCCGCCGCAGACGACGAGAATGTCATCGGCCTTCTGCTTCTTCAGCGATTCGATAAGCATCGGCACGAGCGTCTTGTGCCCCGCCGCCTGGCTGGAAATGCCGACCACATGCACATCGGCTTCGATAGCGTCCTTCGCCACTTCCTCCGGCGTCTGGAACAACTGGCCTATGTCGACATCGAAGCCGAGATCGGCGAACGCGGTGGCGATAATCTTGGCACCGCGGTCGTGCCCGTCCTGGCCCATCTTGGCAACCAACATTCGCGGACGGCGGCCTTCCTCGCGGGCGAACTGCTCGACCTCACCGATGATGGCGGCGAATTCATTGTCCCCTTCATAGGCACCGCCATAGACGCCCGAGATCGAACGGATTTCCGCGCGATGACGCCCGAAGACGCTTTCCATTGCATCTGAAATCTCGCCCACTGTGGCGCGCGCCCGCGCCGCCTCAACCGCCAACGCCAGAAGATTGCCGTTACCTTTGGCACCTTCTGTTAATGCATCGAGCGCTGCCTTGTGTCGTGCCGGATCGCGTTCAGCTTTGATCTTCTTCAGCCGCGCGATCTGCTGGTCGCGCACTGCGAGGTTATCGACGTCGAGCACTTCGATTGGCGCTTCGTTTTCCAACTGAAATTTGTTGACGCCGACGATCACATCCTCGCCTTTGTCCACGCGGGCCTGACGCCGCGCGGCTGCTTCCTCGATGCGCAGTTTTGGAGCGCCCGCTTCGACCGCCTTGGTCATGCCGCCCATCTTTTCGACTTCGTCGATGATCGCGCGTGCAGCGTGCGCCAGCGAATGCGTCAACGCCTCGACGTAATATGAGCCACCCAATGGATCGACCACTTTGGTCACATGAGTTTCGTTCTGAAGAATAAGCTGCGTGTTGCGGGCGATCCGGGCGGAAAATTCAGTCGGCAGCGCGATCGCCTCATCGAGCGAATTGGTGTGTAGCGACTGCGTACCGCCCAGCACCGCCGCCAGTGCCTCAAACGCCGTGCGCACAACATTGTTGTACGGGTCTTGTTCGGTCAACGACACACCACTTGTCTGGCAATGGGTGCGCAGCATTAGACTTTCGGGGTTCTTCGCGCCGAACTTCTCCATGATCTGCGACCACAGCAGGCGCGCTGCGCGCAATTTGGCGACTTCCATGAAGAAGTTCATGCCAATGCCAAAGAAAAAAGAAAGCCGTGGCGCGAACGCATCAACTTCCAACCCTTTGCTAAGAGCCGCACGCACATAATCCATGCCGTCGGCTAGCGTATAGGCGAGTTCCTGCACGGCGGTCGCGCCGGCTTCATGCATGTGGTAACCAGAAATTGAGATCGAATTGAACTTCGGCATTTTCTTGGCCGTGTATTCGATAATATCGGCGACGATGCGCATAGAAGGCGCAGGCGGATAAATATATGTGTTCCGCACCATAAATTCCTTGAGGATATCGTTCTGAATCGTGCCCGACAATTTCTCAATCGGCACGCCCTGCTCCTCTCCAGCCACGATGAAATTCGCGAGAATCGGGATGACCGCGCCGTTCATCGTCATCGACACGCTCATCTTCTCAAGCGGGATGCCCGCGAAAAGAATCTTCATATCCTCAACGGAATCGATCGCCACGCCTGCTTTGCCAACATCGCCCGCTACGCGTGGATGATCGCTGTCGTAGCCGCGATGGGTCGCCAGATCGAATGCTACCGAAAGGCCCATCTGACCGGCAGCGAGGTTCTTGCGGTAAAAGGCATTGGATTCCTCGGCGGTCGAAAAGCCCGCATATTGACGAATGGTCCAGGGTCGTCCCGCATACATCGTCGCTCGCACGCCGCGCATGAAGGGCATCAGGCCGGGAAGCGTGTCGGCAGCTTCGAGCCCTTCGAGATCGCCGCTGGTATAAAGCGGCTTAATTGCGATGCCTTCAGGCGAGGCCCAGGTCAGGCTGCTGAAGGGGCGGTCGCGTAGCTCCTTCTGGGCAAGCTTTATCCACGTCTCTGGATCCTTCGAACCATACTGCCAGCTATCGCCGCTCATCCCTGCCTCGCTCTTTCCCCATCACTATTGCACCTGCGAAACCCGAGGCAAGTCCTGGGAACAAATGCCTCGAATTGTTCCGTCCACGGAAAATCCGCCCGCTGATGAACTCGGAAACACCACAGGCCCGCCTTACACCCAAGACTTGGTGGTACATAAGGATTGACAAACGACCAATTGTATGAGAACAAAGGATGACATTTAGCAGGTTAGTGATTCGGACAGGGTTCGTTCCGGCCACGTTCTCGTACCTGTGAATTTATCCACAGCCTCAAAATCCTCCCTCGCGCCGCCGCTTGCATGACGGTTTGGAATTTCCGATGGTGCGCGTGACATGACACCGGCATGCGAACAGCGCAGTCGCCCGGCAAAAACCGGGCGCGTCACTGCCATCCTCGGCCCAACCAATACCGGCAAGACACACTTTGCCATCGAGCGGATGCTGGCCCATCGCTCCGGCATGATCGGCCTGCCATTGCGCCTGCTCGCTCGCGAGGTCTACGACAAAGTCGTCCGTCTCAAAGGCGCACCCGCTGCCGCTCTCATCACCGGCGAAGAGAAGATCGTTCCGCCCAACGCGCGCTATTTTGTCTGCACTGTCGAAGCGATGCCGCTCGACATCAAGGTCGCATGCCTTGTGGTCGATGAAATCCAACTCTGTGCCGATCCCGAACGCGGCCACGTCTTCACCGACCGGCTTCTATATGCGCGTGGCGAGGAAGAAACGATGTTTCTCGGCGCCGACACGATGCGCGGCTTGATCCAGCGTTTCATCCCACACACCTGGTTCGTCTCCCGCGCTCGCTTTTCCGATCTTGCCTATACCGGTGCAAAAAAACTGACCCGCCTGCCCCGCCGTTCTGCTGTCGTGGCGTTCTCAGCCGAGGATGTTTATGGCATCGCCGAACTGATCCGCCGCCAGCGCGGCGGCGCCGCTGTCGTGCTGGGCGCGCTGTCGCCGCGCACGCGCAACGCCCAGGTGGCGACTCTATCAGTCCGGCGAAGTGGATTTCCTCGTCGCTACCGATGCCATCGGCATGGGCCTCAACATGGACGTCGATCATGTCGCATTCTCAGCGCGCGACAAGTTCGACGGTTACGTCACTCGCCCATTAGCCGCCCACGAGATCGGACAGATCGCCGGCCGCGCCGGCCGCCACATGAACGACGGCACGTTCGGCACCACCGCCGACGCCGACTCGTTCGATGAAGACACTATCGCCAGAGTCGAAGCCCACCGCTACGAGCCGATGCGCGTGCTGCAATGGCGCAATCCCTCGCTCGCTTTCACCTCACTCGCCGCATTGCTCAATAGCCTGGACGAACCGCCACCGATGCGCGGCCTCGTCAAGGCCCGTCCCGCAACGGATTTTCTATCGCTGCGAATGCTTGCCGGGTTGGATCATATCCGCGACAAAGCGTATTCGCCCGCAACCCTGAAACGGCTGTGGGATGTCTGCCAGCTTCCCGATTTCCGCAAGCTTAGCCTCGAAGAGCACGTCCGCCTTATCGAGACGATCTACACCCATTTGACAAGCGATCACGGCGCGCTGCCCGAAGACTGGCTGGCGCGTCAGATCGAGCGCGTCGACATTCCTGAAGGCGATGTGGCGACGCTGTCGGGACGTCTCGCGCAGATCCGCACCTGGACCTACGCCGCCAACCGCCCCGGCTGGCTCGAACACGCCGCGCAGTGGCAGGAGCGTACCCGTGCCGTCGAAGACCGCCTATCCGATGCGCTGCATGATCGCCTGACGCAACGCTTCATCGACCGCCGAACGTCGGTTCTGATGAAGCGCTTACGCGAAGACGATCTCGACGAATTTAAGCTCGATGATTCCGGCGGCGTCATTATCGGCAACGAAACCGTCGGCAAACTCGAGGGTTTCCGCTTCGAGCCCGATCCCCGCGCCGAGGGCATTCACGGTCGCACCCTGCGCGCAGCCGCGTTGCGCGGTCTCACAGGCGAATTTTTCGCACGCGCGCGCCGCCTGATGAACGCAAAAGAATCCGAAATCACACTTAGCATACATGGCTGCCTATGGTGGGACGGCGCGATTGCCGCGCGTCTGACAGCAGGGCCCTCGCCACTCGAACCCATCGTGCAATTGATGGCTGATGAAAATCTGCGCGGTGAATTGCGCAATCAGGTGCAGGCGCGCCTCGAACTATGGCTGAAGGACAAAATCGAAACACGCCTTGCACCGCTGCTGCAATTGCGCAATGCCGTCAAAGCAAAAGCTGGCACAGCGGACGCCCTGCCCGGCCATGTGCGCGGTCTTGCCTATCAGCTTTGTGAAAATCTAGGCACGCTTGCGCGCAATCGCGACGAGATGGGCGACATCCGCTTGATGCTGCATGCACTGCGACGTTACGGCGTGTGGTTTGGACGGCGCAACGTGTTCCTGCCCGCTTTGCTGAAGCCGGAAGCCGCGCGTCTGCTGTTTCTGTTGCGCGGTATCGCGCTGCGTATCGAACACCTCCCCCCGGCTCCGCTTTCCGGCATTACCTCCTTTGCTATGGAGGATGGAGCACGAATGGACTTGGTCCTTGCAGCAGGCTTCCGCGTCGTCGGCGGACGAGCCATCCGGCTCGACATGCTCGAACGCCTCGAAAAAGAACTCGAAAAGGGCGCGGCGGCGGGCACGCCAGCTGAGACGTTGCTCACCAAGCTTGTCTCGCTGCTCGGTAGCGATCGCCCAAGCTTGGACCGCGTGTTGGCGGCCCTGGGTTGGCACCAGGTCGCCGTCGAAGGCGAAATTCTGGTTACGGTTTTGCGTCGCCATGCACGCCCACCGCGCAGCCATCGCCGCGAGCGTCCGCTCAAACCGCCGGCTCTGCGTACCAACTCGCCCTTTGCGGAACTGGCGGTCCTCGTCGGCAAATGAGCGTGCGGATCGATAAATGGTTGTGGCACGCTCGGTTCTATAAAACCCGTGCGCTGGCACTGGCGGCAGCGTCCTCCGGGATGATTCGCCACAACGGGGTGCGAATCGAGAAGCCCCACCACGCCGTCAGGCTCGGTGACGTGCTGGTCGTGGCTCGCGGGCACGTGATTGTAGTGGTGCGGGTCTTGGGCGAAGCTATCCGGCGCGGCCCTGCGCGGGAGGCACAAGCACTCTATGAAATCCTGGACGAAACGCCGCTTGATCGTGGGGCAAACGCGCCTTAAGTGAGGCCCGTTCTTTGGAGCCTGCGCATGACCTATGTCGTCACCGAAGCCTGCATCAAGTGCAAGTTCATGGATTGCGTCGAGGTCTGCCCGTGGACTGCTTCTACGAGGGCGAGAACATGCTGGTGATCCACCCCGACGAATGCATCGACTGCGGGGTCTGCGAGCCGGAATGCCCGCCGGAAGCCATCAAGGCCGACACCGAGTCCGGACTGGAGAAGTGGCTTTCGGTCAATGCCGAATATCGCCAAGATCTGGCCCAATATCAGCCAAAAGGGCGAACCTCCGGCCGATGCGAAGGAATGCGAGGGCGTGCCGGACAAATTCGAGAAGTATTTCACTGATAAGCCCGGCAGCGGCTCATAGAAATATGTATTTCTTAGCTGGAACTTCCTCTGACAGTTTCTCAGGGAAACCAAATAAATTACACAATTTCAACCGTTTGAGAGATTTTCCTTCCCCTTAACGACATCTTGTGGTAAACCATTTGGTTGTTTCTGCCAAAGGGATTAGCGCCGTCGGGTCCGGGCCGCGCGAGGGCGTGATTGCGCCGCAACAAAGCCCGAAAGGGTTGTTATCGGATGTGGAGTAACTGGGGGCTCGGTTTTCAGACCGATGCAACGCAGGCGTGTGAGGAAAAATGGAAATCGATATGACGGCGACGGCAGCGAAAAAGAAAGTTCCCGCGAACTCCAACAAGAAGCACGAATTCAAGACCAACGATCATGTCGTCTATCCCACCCATGGCGTGGGCAAGATTTGCGGCATCGAAGAACAGGAAGTCGCCGGCCTGAAGCTTGAACTGTTCGTCATCGACTTCGAGAAGGACAAGATGACCCTGCGCGTCCCCACCGTGAAGGCCAAGGCCGTGGGCATGCGCAAGCTGTCCTCGCCCGACGTCGTGGCCAACGCGCTCAACACGCTCAAGGGCCGCGCCCGCATCAAGCGCACCATGTGGTCGCGCCGCGCCCAGGAATACGAAGCCAAGATCAATTCGGGCGACCTGGTCTCGATCGCCGAAGTGGTGCGCGACCTGCACCGCGCCGGCGGCCAGCCGGAACAGTCCTATTCCGAGCGCCAGCTCTATGAAACGGCGCTGGCCCGCATGGCGCGCGAAGTTGCCGCCGTCGAGCGCATCGACGAACAGGCCGCGGTCAAGCGCGTCGAAGGCATGCTACTTAAGAAGGCAGCCTAAGCCGACCGAAGTCGCCTTGAAAAGGACCCGGATAGCTCTAGCTCTTTGGTGCCACAAGCTTGCTCTCAGGATCGTTACAGCCGCGCAGATTGATGTCTCGAATGCGGAAAATCGCCTACCTTCTGGCGAAATCATCACTATAAAATCATGGCCCCCATCCTTGCTGAAATTGACGTAAGCCCGTCCGGTCTTCACTGCCGCTCTGGCGATCTTGCCCTTGACGATCTGGAAGGTACCTCTTTCATAGGCGACAACCTGCGGCGAACGCATGGCGTAAATGGGTAGCGCCCAGATGCCGCGCCGACTGGCCTTCGAGTAGCATTGCCTCCGGCTGCCAAGCGCCGCGCGCATCTCATTTTGGCGGGTGCGCGGCCTTTCGGCAGGCGGATGCTTCTAGCACGACAATGCAGCAGCCCTTCAGCATCATCGATGCACCGGCGTTGATCCGCGAGCGCACTTCGGCCTGCAAACTGGCTGGCGGTACACCTATATTGCCGCATAAAATCCGCGCCGCGAGGTAACAATGTCGAATTATTTCTTCCTGCCCCCGGAACTGCGGCTGCTGTTCGTCAACAAAGGCATCAACCTGATTGCCGCGATTCTCATTCTTGTCGCCGGCTGGACGGTGGCACAACTAGCGGGCCGTTGGACGCGGCTGGGTCTCAATAAGGTTCCGCATTTTGATGCAACGTTGCGTCCGCTGATAGCTTCCTTCATCCGCTATTCGATCATCGCGGTCACGATCATTGCGGTGCTGCAACGTTTCGGCGTCGAGACCACTAGTCTCATCACCATTCTGGGAGCGGCGGGCATCGCGGTAGGCCTCGCACTTCAGAGCACGTTGTCGAACGTGGCTGCAGGAGTGATGCTGCTGGTGGTGCGGCCGTTCCGAGTCGGCGACAAAATACAAGCGGGCGACGTCAAAGGCACGGTGCGCGAGATCGAACTGTTCCGCACTGTCGTCATCACAGACGATCTTCTCTATCTTTCGGTACCGAACTCCACAATCTTCGCCGCAATAATTGTTAACGAGTCACGCGAAAGCCGGCGGCGCTTCAACATCGCGATCATGCTTGACCACAGTTCTGACATTCCTAAGGCGCAGAAAATCATCCTCGATATCATGGCAGCAAATCCGAAAGTGCTAACATCGCCCGAACCCGCCGTGCCGATCGCTTCCATCGACCAGAACGGTGTGACGCTGACCGCACAGGGCTACGCGATGAACCCGGATTTTTCCACCGCAAGAGACGCCGTACAGATCGAAATGTTCCGTCGCGTCTCGGATGAAGATTCTGTGCGCTTTCCACGACATGTGGTGAGCTTGCGCGGCGGCCCGTTCCTGGTGCCACCCAACGCGCCGCCAGCGGCGCCTACGCCTTCCTGACAGGTTCGAGCGAAGCACCCTTGGGCGGAGTGCTCCAATCGGGCACGAAGAAATCTGGCATCAGTTGCACTGTGGGGTCGACACGGTACTGATCAAAATCAGTCACACCATTTTCGGCGAGGAACGTGTCGTCGATCAAAAAATTGCCGGTGAAGCCGCGCGACGGCTTGTTGAAGATCCGATGGGCGGCATCGGCCATAATCTCGGCCTTGCGGCAATGTCTCATACCCTCTTCGCCCATCAGCGCGTTCTTGATCGCCGCGGTGGCGATGCCCGTACGCGGCCACAGCGCGTTAAACGCGATACCTTCGTCGGCAAATTCCGCCGCCATCCCCAGCACACACATGCTCATGCCGAACTTCGCCATTGTATAGGCTGTGTGATTACGGAACCAACGCGGCACCATGTCGAGTGGCGGCGACAACATCAGCACATGCGGATTAGATGCCTGCTTCAGATAGGGAATGCAGGTTTTAGAAACGAGATAGGTACCCCGCGCGTTGATCTGATGCATCAGGTCGAACCGCTTCATGTCAGTCTGCAACGTGTTGGTGAGTTGGATTGCGCTTGCATTGTTCACACAGATATCAATACCGCCGAATTTCGCTGCTGCCTGCTCGACCGCACTGTGCACCTGTTCGTCATTGCGGATATCACACACGATCGGCAACGCCTTGCCGCCCGCCTTCTCGATCTCTTCGGCCGCCGTGTAGATCGTGCCCGGCAATGTCGGATGCGGCTGCGCCGTCTTTGCGGCGACAGCAACGTTTGCGCCATCCTGTGCCGCGCGCAGCGCAATAGCCAAGCCAATACCACGGCTCGCGCCGGAGATGAAAAGCGTTTTGTTCTTCAGGCTCATGATAAACCTTCCAGCAATTTCTTCCGTTCCGCCCACAAAAGAGAGAAAAGATAAGAATCATCCTGCCTCATACCAGTTCACCCCGCTGGCATCGGCATTGCGCGAGATCCGGTCGCGTACACGCAAGCAATTCAGATGTGCAACGCTCTCGCCGGTCGCCATACCATAATTGCCCGAAGTAATGCGGCTGCGGAACAGTGCGGGAAAGCAATCGACCGCGCGCTTGGGCTCGCGGCAAAGCTCGGTCAGCTTATCCATGGCCACCTCGTGGCCGTCGATCAACTCCTGCAGACGCAGATGGGCACGACGAAATGGCTCGTTGTGTGATGGCAGCACAAGCACGCCTTCCGGCAGCGCCGTCCTCAGCTTGTTGCAGGAATCCAGCCAGTCCTGCAACGGATTGGCCTCGGGCTCGGTCGGATGCACAGAAACGTTAGACGAAATCCTCGGCAACAACTGATCGCCCGAGATGAAGATATTTTCACGTTCGCATAACAGGCACACGTGCTCGGGGGCATGGCCCGTGCCGACGATCACCTTCCATTGGCGTCCGCCGATTTCGATCTCCTCACCCTCCATGATGCGGCGATAAGAATTGGGCAAGCGATAGACACCATGGCCAAACATGCCGAAACGCGTCTTGTACTGTTCGATCATCTCATCGGGATACCCAGCGGCACGATAAAACCGAACGCCTTCCTGCGGCGCTTCCTGTCCGGTGTCGGCAACCAGATTGCGGCACAGTAGGAAATCCGTACGCGACATCCAAAGCTCAACGTCGAAGCGCCGCACCAGCCATCCGGCCAATCCCACATGATCGGGATGGAGATGGGTGACGATCACTCGACGAATCGGGCGAGCACCCATCGGACCCTGAAAGAGCTGCTCCCAGGCGTCCTTTGTGGGCTGGTCCTTGATTCCGGTGTCAACAATCGTCCAACCGCCCTCGTCTTCCAGCAGCCATAGATTGATATGATTGAGCTGCATTGGTAGCCGCATCCGAATCCAGTGGATCCCAGGTGCGATTTCGATGGTTTGGCCCAGTCCGGGACGGTCCTCGAAAGGGTAGTCGAGATTACGGCCCGGGCGTACCGGCGCGTCCGCCTCGCTCATACGGGGCCTCGTCAGAAATGACCCGGCGACTATGGGTAGACCGTGTGCGGCGCGTCAAGGCGCGCTATGCTTGATCAAATTTCGGAGGAAACGATATGCTTTTGAAACTTACGGCGGTTGTGGTGTTGTTTGCGCTGGCAGGGCTGCCTGCCCAGGCCGCCGACACGATTCCCAAGGGCAATTACGCGCTCGACCCCGACCATGCACAGGTGGTGTTCGCAATCAAGCATATGGGGCTGAGCACTTTCTATGGCCGCTTCGGCAAGATCACCGGCGCGTTGAGCATCGATCCGGCGGCACCAGAGCAGAGCACACTCGACATTCTAATAGACATGAATGTCATCGATACCCATGTCCCAAAACTCGATGGCGAATTGAAAGAGGATGTTTTCGAATCCGCGAAATTTCCCACTGCCATGTTCAAGGCCACCAAAATCGTCCAGACCGGCAACAACACCGGCACCGTCAGCGGTGATCTCACCATCAAGGGTATCACCAAGCCTGTAACCCTTAACGTGACCTTCAATGGCGGACGCAATTCGCCGATCCCGTTTTCGCCCTACCGCCTTGGCTTTGATGCGACCGCCACCGTCAAACGCGCCGATTTCGGCCTCACCGGTTATATGTGGTCCGGTTTCGTCGGTGACGACGTAACCCTGGCTATCGAAGCGGAATTCGAGAAGCAATAATCGGCGATGGCTGCTCGCAGCAATCACATACGCTACGGCACAGTGGCGATGACGCTGCACTGGCTCATTGCCATCGCCATCATGTTCATGATCGGCTTCGGCTATTACCTGTCGACTTTGCCTATCGGCGATCCAAATCTTTTTTCATTGATACAGCTTCACAAATCTATCGGCCTCACCATTCTTCTACTAAGCGTGCTACGCGTGATATGGCGGCTCATCAATCCCGCCCCGCCACTGCCGAACACACTGAGCCCATCGATGAAATTTCTCGCGCGCACGACACATGTTGTTCTCTATGTGATGATCCTTGCCATTCCGCTATCAGGATGGGCCATGGTTTCTGCATCCCCGCTGGGATTGCCCACAATGTGGTTCGGCCTGATCGAATGGCCGCATATTTCGTTCCTTGCCCACCTGCCCTATGCACAGAAGGATCGGACTGAGGAATCCATCCATAGCGTACATGCATGGCTTGCCTATGGCACCGCGGCGCTCCTGATGCTGCATGTGGGCGCAGCCTTGATGCACCACTATGTGATAAAAGACGACACGTTGCGGCGAATGCTGCCGAGCACACGAGTGAAAGGGGACCCATGAGGCCGGTTGCACAAATTCTGCTGATGCTGTTCTGGATCGTGCCCGCGCACGCGGCACAATGGAATGTTGTCAAAGCAAAGAGCCATCTGGGCTTCTCCGTCCAGTGGCAAGACCATCCCTTGCGCGGCGAATTCAAATCGTGGGACGCCAAGATCGACTTCGATCCCGCCGATGTCGAACATGCGAAGGTCAGTGTGAAAGTCGACCTCGCCAGCATCACCACCGGCGCCGATGAAATGGATCAGGGCGTCAAAGGCCCGCAAGGCTTCGATGTCGCCAATTTCTCGACCGCGACGTTCGACACCACCTGGTTTCGCGCCACGGGTAAGAACCGCTATGAAGCGCGCGGTAATCTGACCCTACATGGCACCACGCGCGGGGTAACCCTGCCCTTCAAGCTCGACATCAAAGGCGACATCGCACATATGACTGGCACTGCGGCCGTCACCCGCACCGACTTCCAAATCGGTATGGGCCAATGGGCGGGCGAGAACCCAGTCGCGCACCTAGTGACAGTGACCATAGACCTGACGGCGATGAAGGTTAAATAGGCGTCGCCCAAACAAGTTATCGTTCGCTTCACAACCTCAAGAGGAATTCTCATGGCGGTCCGCGATTCTGAACTGCGCTATGGAAACGTATCCATAGGCTTTCATTGGCTCATCGCTGTGTTGGTGATCTTCAATCTCGCGGGCGGAATCTACATGGGCTACCTGCCGCGCGCCGATCCCAGTAAGGCGATGATCTTGATGCTGCACAAATCAACCGGCCTCACCGTCCTGACGCTGAGCGTGCTGCGACTGATGTGGCGGCTGATGAATCCGTGGCAACCATTGCCGCTAGATATGCCGCCCGCGCTACGTGCCGTCGCGCGTGCGACGCATGCGCTGTTCTACTTCCTCATCATCGCCATTCCGCTGAGCGGCTGGGCGATGATGTCGGCCTCGCCGCACAACAATCCACTTGTGTGGTTCGGATGGTTCAACTGGCCAAAGATATGGTTCCTCACCGCGTTACCGTTCGATCAGAAGAAACCGATCACAGGAATTCTAAACGAAACCCATCAACTGCTCGCTTATTTCGCCATTGCGCTGATCGTACTACATGTGGGGGCTGCATTCTATCATCACTATGTTCGTCGCGACAGGATTGTGCGCCGGATGATGGCGGGCTGACTTGGGACACTGCGCAGGTTAAGATGAAGGCCAACGTCCAGACCAAACTCCGCGCCGCGGACAAAGACGCTATCGCCGCCGCCGCCAAGCTGCTGCGGCGAGGCGGCCTTGTCGCGTTTCCGACGGAGACGGTCTACGGCCTCGGCGCCAATGCAGCCGACGACGCAGCGGTGGCAGGAATTTTCGCGGCCAAAGGACGCCCCAAATTCAATCCACTCATCGTGCATGTGCGCGACTACGAACATGCAGCTGAACATGGCGTATTCCCGACGCTGGCGCGCGATCTCGCCGCCGCGTTTTGGCCCGGGCCGCTCACTTTGGTGGTGCAACGCAAGGAGCGCTGCGAACTCTCGCTGTTGGTGAGCGCGGGCCTCAACACGATTGCGATGCGCGCCCCGTCACACCCCACGGCCCAACATCTTCTGCGCGATTCCAAACTCTCCATCGCAGCGCCAAGCGCCAACCCTTCGGGTCATATCAGCACCACCAACGCCCACGATGTGGCTGAAGCGTTGGGCGGTGAACTCGATCTCATTCTGGACGGCGGCGCATGTGCTCTGGGCATAGAGTCCACCGTCATCGGCTTTGACGGCGAGCGGGCGGTTCTGCTGCGCCCCGGTGCCATAGCGCGCGGCGAATTGGAACCGATCACAGGCCGGCTCCGGTCACCGCAACAGGGCCGCGTGTCCTCGCCTGGAATGCTCGAAAGTCATTACGCACCGCGCGCCGCACTTCGACTCAATGCGAAACATCCAAGGAAAGACGAGGCCTTCCTCGCCTTTGGCCCGAATGTTCCCTCGGCAGAAACGGCATTGAACTTGAGCAAGCGTGGCGACGCGCGCGAGGCCGCCGCCAATTTGTTCGCGATGCTGCGCGAACTTGATGCAAGCGGCGTGCAGACGATTGCGGTAATGCCCATTCCCGACGAGGGCCTGGGCGAAGCGATCAATGACCGCCTGCGCCGCGCGGCAGCCCCAAGGGCTTGAATACCGGCAGCGGGACGGACGATGGCTGTGATGTGCTCGCCATGACCGCAATTGTCGGCGTCACGATTCTGATCATCGCGCGCAGGTTCCGAACAAGGCAGCAAGGCGCGTACCGCTTGACGACTGCCCTTGCTGCTTGTTGCACGTGGTTCAACGTGGCAGCATTGGAACCTGCCAACGGCCAATCTGCAAGACACGTATGATGGCCTAGGGGATGAACCCAATTTCCTGCTATCGAATAGCTGCTAACCGCCCGTAGACTGGGCCACATGAACGAACCAATCGGAATTGCTGGCAACGAAAAAGGGAAGAAAATGCAGGAGGAGGGACGCGAAGTTTTGAAAACGATCCTCAGGCGTTTTGCATTTATATTCAGAGTCTTACGTGAAATTCCTGGCCACCAAAATCCCTCATGACACCGTCCGCTGTTGCCGTGGAGCATTTAAAGTCCGCCGTGGGCGGCAAAGGCTTTACCGAAGATGCTGCCGAAATCGCGCCGCATCTCGAAGAGTGGCGCGGCAAATATCACGGTCAGGCTTCGCTTCTATTGAAGCCAGCAACGACCGCGGAGGTTTCCGCGATCCTCTCGATCTGCAACCAAACTCGCACGCCCATCGTGCCGCAGGGCGGCAATACTGGGCTTGTTGGCGGGCAAATTCCGCTCCATGGCGAAGTGCTGCTGAGCCTGCAACGCATGAACGCAATCCGTCATGTTGATGCCGAAGGCATGAACATGGTCGTCGAAGCAGGCGCCATTCTCGCGAATGTGCATCACGCCGCTGACAAAGCGGAACGCCTCTTTCCCTTGCGCCTTGCTTCCGAAGGTTCTTGCACCATCGGCGGGAATCTTTCCACCAATGCGGGCGGCGTAGATGTGCTGCGCTATGGCAATGCGCGCGAACTCGTGCTCGGCTTGGAGGTAGTGCTGGCCGACGGCCGTGTGCTCGACATGCTGCGTACCTTGCGCAAGGACAATACGGGCTACGATCTCAAGCAGCTTTTCATCGGCGCCGAAGGAACGCTCGGCATCATCACGGCGGCCGCTTTGAAACTGTTCGCCAGGCCTGCAGAATGCGTTACGGCCTTCGCGGCACTTCCTAACCCGGCCGCAGCCGTTACATTGTTGTCAAACTTGCAGGAACAAACAGGGGGCCTTGTTTCGGCGTTCGAGATCATCCCGCGCATTGGACTTGATTTCGTACTCGCGCATATTCCGCAAACCGCCGATCCGCTTCGCGCGTCCTCGCCCTGGTACGTTCTCATCGAAGCCACCAGCGGCGCACGGTCCACGCTGCGAGACGTCATCGAACGCGCGCTCGCTGCCAACTTCGATCTCGTCACCGATGCGGTGATCGCCGAAAGCGAGGCCCAACGCAACCAGCTCTGGCGCTTACGCGAAAGCATATCGGAAGCGCAGAAACCGGAGGGCGGTTCGATCAAGCACGATATCTCAGTACCCATCGCGCGCATTCCGGAATTTCTCGATGTCGCCTCTCGCGCGGTTCTCGCGCTGCTGCCCGGCGCGCGGCCTGTGCCATTCGGCCATATCGGCGACGGCAACATCCACTTCAACGTCTCTGTGCCGAAAGGTTCCGACAGCGCAGCGTTCCTCGCGCGATGGGAAGAGGTCTCGCGTAGTGTGCACGATATTGTTCATAGTTTCGGTGGCTCGATTAGCGCCGAACATGGGCTGGGCGTAATGAAACACAACGAGATCACACGCTACAAAAGCGCCACCGAACTCGACGTGATGCGCACGCTCAAGAACGCGCTCGACCCGAGAGGTATTTTGAATCCACACAAGGTATTGCCTGATGCCTGATTATGCTGCCTTCGGCAAGGCCGGCGGTGGGGGCGATGGCATCGGCACGCGCTCGGGAGATTTCAGGCGCGCGTTGGAGAGTGCGCTCAACGCGGCAGTCGTCACAGTGGCCACATAAGGCAAGGTCTGCACGGCTAGCATCGTCATCCAGAGCATCGCGGCCGGGTCTTCAAGACCGCTGTTGACGAATACCATCGCAAGCAGCGCGAGAATGCCTAAGCCCAACAATGTGGTTTCCTGCCATACCAAACGCAATGCCTGCGAAATTGCGGCCGGGTCTTCGCATTTCGGCGTGCGCAGGAACGGTTTCTTCGAGGTGAACAGGCCCGACAGCACCGCCTTGCCCACCGTGTGCGTGAGCGCAAGTCCGGCCACAGAGGCCATCACCGCGCCTGTCACACCGGAGCGTACCTTCTGCGGATAGAGCAGCAAAGTCTTGAGCGTCTTGGCGACGAAACAGCGCCATCGCCGCAGCGGAAAGTGCCGACATCGGCACGTCGAAATAACGCGGAGCGACCGTCATCAGGATCGTCCAGATCAGAGCGGCGAACGTCACCATCATGCCAAGCCCATCGGAAATCCACGGCAGCCAGCCGGACAGGAACTGATAGCGCTGCGCCCAGGAGAGTTTCGTGCCGCCGAGGAAAATCGCACCCGCATGGCGCTTCATGATCTGCATGGCGCCATAGACCCAGCGATAACGCTGCGACATGAACGCGGCGAGCGTATCGGGCGATCAGCCCCTTGCCCATGCTTTCGCGGAATGTAGGCAGCGCTGTAACCGGCCTCGAACAACTTCAGCCCAAGCTCGGTGTCCTCGGTGATGCACCATGTGCTCCAGCCGCCCACCTCTTCCAGCACATCCTTGCGCACGATCGTCATCGTGCCGTGCTGGATGATGGCGTCGTGTTCGTTGCGCTCTACCATGCCGATGTGGAAGAAGCCGCGATATTCCTCGTAGCACATCGACTTGAAGATGCTCTCGTGGCCGTCGCGATAATCCTGCGGCCCCTGCACCAGCGCGATCTCGGGCGAGGCGAAATAAGGCAACGCGCGCCGTAGCCAGAACGGCTCGACCTGATAGTCGCTGTCGATCACAGCGATGTATTTGGCCCGCGGATCGGTCAGATTCAGCGCAATGTTGAGCGCGCCCGCCTTGAAGCCCTTCACTTTGTCGACATGGAAGAAGCGGAAGCCCAGCCGCGCACAATGTGCCTCGACGGGCTGCCACACCGCCGGATCGACGGTGTTGTTGTCGAGCACGATGACTTCGTAATTCTCGTAATCGAGCCGGGCCAGCGCATTGAGAGTCTCGATCACCATCTCGGACGGCTCGTTGTAGCAAGGCACATGGATCGAAACGCGCGGCAGCCATCTCGGGAATCGCGGCGCAACATACGCCGCCGCTCGACGCGCCACAGGCTCGACGCAAGCTCGATGCCTTCGGTCAGAATCACCGTCGAGGCAAGCAGCACCAAAGGCGTCATCGCCGCGATCATCGCGATATCGCTGGGCTCGATATATTCGAGCGTGCTCGCGTCGATCAGCACCAGGAGGCCCGTCGTAACCGCGGCCACCAACCCGCCCATCACAATGATAGCCGGGCTGGCGCACACGCGGCATCCGGCTGAGGATCAACAGGCCGAGGATCAACGTAATAGCGGCGGCAAGCCCCGCATAGGTGCGCCACTCGGGGAATGTGCGCAGCATTCCGGTGAAGGGAAATTTCGGCTTGCCGTTGGCGTCGAACAGGCCCCAATAGGCGCCCACCGCACCTTCGTTGCCACCCTTCCATGGCTGATCATAGGCCTCGATCAGATAATAATCCCAGCCCTTCTCCATCGCGAGCTTCACGAAAGCGCGGATGAAATAGGCCTCGTTGGCGAGCGAGGCTTCAGCGGCGCGCTTGGTGCGGCCCTCCGACGGCCAGCCTGCTTCGCCGATGATGATCGGCTTGTCGGGAAATTCGTCCTGCACGTGTTCATAGGCGCGGCCGAGGAAGCCCAGCGAGTCTCGCGCGGAGATGCCTTCCCAGTAAGGCAGCAGGTGGACGAAGATGATATCGACATTCTCGCCCAATTCGGGATTGAGGAGCCAGGTCGACCATGGCTCAGCAGTCGTCACCTTGATGCGATAAGGCAGCGCGGCTCGCACGCGCTTGATGTAGCCATTCAGCTGCTCAGCAGTAACGTCACCACGCAGGACCGCTTCGTTGCCGACAATCACGCGGTCGACTACGCGTCGGTTGGCGAGCGCCACGCGAATACCGGTCTGAATCTCCTTCTCGTTCATCTCCATGTCGGAACTGATCCACATGCCGAGCGAAACCGTTAGGCCATGCCGCCGCGCGATCTCCGGCACCCGGTCAAGACCATTCGAAACCGTATAGGTGCGAATGCGGCCGGTGAGCTGCGAAAGCTGCGCCATGTCACGGTCGATCTGCTCGGGGCTGACCCATTCATGGTCTTTTTCGTTGAACAGATGGCTCGGGCTATAAGAGATCCCCCGCACCTGCCCGTCCCAGTCCGGCGCGATCACGGCATAGTCGCGGCTCGCCCAGAACATTGCACTCGCTCCCACCACGAAGACCAACGCAATCGCGATGCGGAGCTTTCCGCCCGACAATTGTGGGGGCCAGAGACGGAACATCGATGTTATTCGGCGCCGCTTCCGCCCGGACTGTCATCCTTGTCTTCGGGCTTCGGAGGGGGGGCAGGCGTGACTGAGACAAGTTCGAGATCGAAGACCAGCGTCTGGCTGGGCGGGATGGTGCCGTCGCCAGCACCGCGTTCGCCATAAGCAAGGTTGGCTGGAATCACCAACTGCCAGCGATCGCCCTCGCGCATCAGCTCCAGCGCCTCGGTCCAACCAGGAATCAATTGATTGGTCGTGAAAGAGGCCGGAAAACCCGGCTCAGTTGCGTCGAAGATTTTGCCGTTGATGAGCGTGCCTTTGTAATAACAGCTTACAGAATCCCGAGGTCCCGGACGTGCGCCAAAGCCGCTTTTGATGATTTTGTATTGAAGCCCGCTTGGCCTGACCACCACACCGGGCTGGCGCGCATTGGTTGCCAGAAAGGCCGCATTAGCGGCGGAACTCAGGGAGGCATCGGCCGCTATAGCCGCACCGGCAGCAAAGAAAAGTCCCAGTCCCGCCAGAAGGGCGGCAAAGCGTTTCATACGTTCAACTCCTGATTCCCTGCCGTAAGCGCCGGCAAAGGCAACCCCACACGGTTAATCGGCGCAGTGCGCGCCCGGACAAATCATAACCCCAACGCCCATACCACATCTGAATTCCGTGGCGAATTGTGGGCGAAGCCACGTGCTTCATTGCCGCCCCTAAAAACGTCTTTTACGGTCGTTTCCGGCAGAAACAGGAGGAACTTATGTACAGGCCTTTCGACCTCACCGGAAAGGTGGCGCTTGTTACCGGCGGCAACGGCGGAATCGGGCTCGGCATGGCCCAAGCCTTGGCCCAGGCCGGCGCTGACATCGTGATTTGGGGCACAAATGGCGAGAAAAACAATGAGGCAGGCAAGTTGCTCGCTGGCCATGGCAAGCGGGTGGCTTCGCGCCAGGTGGACGTCTCCAGCGAGGCCGAGGTCGTCGAAGGTATGGAGGAGGCGATTACGACGATGGGCCGGGTAGATTGCGTGATCGCCAACGCCGGGATCGGTGGCAGCGCACCCTCTTTTGGTGAGATGTCGATTGAGGTCTGGCGCCGCGTTCACGCGGTTAATGAGGAAGGCGTGTTCTTCACCCTGCGCGAGGCCGCCAAGCACATGGTCGAGCGCGCCAAGAAGGGCGATCCGGGGGGCTCGCTCGTTGGCGTGGCAAGCCTGGCCGGCCTCGAAGGTGCGGCGCGCAACCAAGCCTATAGTGCCACCAAGGGCGCGGTTTTGGCGCTGATGCGCTCCATCGCGGTCGAACATGCCCGCTACGGTATCCGCGCCAACGCCATAGCGCCCGGCTGGATCGCCACTGACATGACACGGCAGATGCAGAATAATTCGACCTTCGCGGAAAAGGTCATTCCCCGTGTCCCGATGCGCCGCTGGGGCAGTGCGGAGGATTTCGGCGGCATTGCCATTTATTTGGCGAGTGATGCGTCAGCCTATCACACGGGCGACACGTTCGTGATCGACGGAGGCTATTTGGTATTTTGATCCGTATACGGACGGAATAATCCGTAAACAACTAAGCTATCACCGCGCAACCAGTGGCTTGCGAGCTCGCACGATACCCGTGCTGCGCTGCTGCGCCGTCGTTCGGCTTTGGCATGTCCTCCTGCCCTTGGCTTTCAGGACCACGGAGATCGGCGAGTTTTGGTTCATTGTGCCCAATGCTTTCGATACTTCCGACTTGAACCCGGCAGATCGTTTTTGATGATGGCTGTTTCTGCCATCCTCACATGCTTCATCGCCGCGTCATTCTTGTCTGCGTCGATCAAGGGCCTAAGTTTTCAGCCCGGGCATTGGCCATCTGGTCACCACAGCTCATCGCTGCAGACCGTAGCGTGGGCTGCGGGCCGGTTCGAGCGCCATCCCAAAGCCACCGGCGTTCCAGGCCAATCGCTGCTGTTCAGGTAATGCAATCTATTTGATCTCAGCAATATTTCGCCACAACCAGCGTGCGGCTTGTTCCGGTGTCTGTTGGTCGCCGATTCGGCTCACAGCACGGTTGGCGTCACGCATCTTTTGTATCGTGATCCGACCGATCAACGGCCGAAGAGCGCGTTTGAATTTCTTGTCGTCCACGCGTTTGGGCGACACCAGCAAGATCGCATCGTAAGGCGGCAAGACTTGCTTCGGATCGCCAAGCACCACGAGATCATATTGTGCAATCTGTCCATCGCTTGTGTAACCGACGATCACGTCTATCTCTCCGTCGGCCACGGATTTATACATAAAAGTCGACTGCATCTCGCGCGATCTGCGGAAATCGATGCCATAGGCCTCCCGTAACGCTCTCCATTCCGGCCGCGCAAAGAATTCGTAATCGCCTGCGATCGAAAATTTCGCCGCATAAGGCGCAAGATCGGCAATAGTGCGTATATTCAACCGCTTCGCCTGATCGCGGCGCATGACGAGCGCATAAGCGTTGTCGAACCCAAGCGGCCCGAGAAGCTCGATACGATATTTCTTGCGCAGCCAGTTACCAACCTCAGACAATACCTTCTGGTGAGATGCGCTTTCCGAATGGTGCATGAAATTGGTCCAGATCGTGCCAGAGTAATCGACATAAGCATCGATCTCACCCGCAGCCAGCGCATCGAAGATCACGGTTGATCCCAATCCCACGCGATGGGTTGCCTGCAGCCCTTCGCTTTCAAGCTGCTGGCCGATCAACGCGGCAAGGATGTACTGCTCGACGAACGCCTTGCCGCCGATGACATATTGCGTGCTCGTTCGCGCAGGACCCACAATCAAACTCGCGAGCAGCACAATTCCGAGCCCCACCGCGCCTGCAAGTTTTAGCCAGATATTGCGTCGCGCGAAGCCAGCCTCCACCAACGCCAGACATTGATCCACCACAAGCGCCAACAACATTGCCGCCACGCAACCGAACAACACGAAGATCCAGTTCTGCGTCTGCAACCCAGTGAAGATGTAATTGCCGAGACTCGTCTGCCCGATGGGTGTCGAAAGCGTCGCAGTACCGATCACCCATACAGCCGCAGTGCGAATACCAGCCATGATGACGGGCATGGCCAGCGGCAATTCCACTCTGAACAGACACTGCCGCGGGGTCATTCCGGCGCCTCGCGCTGCCTCCTTGACAGCTTCATCGACGCCGAGAATACCCGTCACGGTATTTCGCAAAATCGGCAGGATGCTGTAGAGCGCTAACGCCAGAAGCGACGGCAAAAATCCCAGCGCCGAAAACCGCAAGCCGAACAGCCGCTCCGTCAGAAGCGAAAGCGCCAGCAGCAGCGGGTAGAACAGTGCCAGCAACGCCAGCCCCGGAATGGTCTGGATCAATCCAGCGACCGTCAGCAATAGCCAGCGTAGCTTGGCCGAATAAACGGCTATCACCGCCAGAGACAGTCCCACCAGAAGTCCGATGGCAAGGGCCGTCACGCTCAACAGAACGTGCTGGCCAAGATAATCTGGCAGAACCGTCCACGCTTCTGCGACACGGGCGTCCATTACAGGCGCGCTCCTGCAAGCTGTTCGACCGCTTCTGCCTGCCGTCGCGGCACGTCGATCAGCTTACGCACATAGTCATGCTTGGGATTGTTCAGCATATCGCGCGGCGTCCCTATCTGGACGATCTCGCCTTGGGCCATTACAGCGATGCGGTCTGCGAGAAGCATAGCTTCGAGCATGTCGTGCGTTACCATCACGGTGGTGAGCCCAAGATCACGATGGACGCTGCGATATTCTCGCGCCAGCGAATCGCGCGTGACCGGATCGAGTGCCCCGAAGGGTTCGTCCATCAGAACCATGTGCGGGCGCGCCGCTAGAGCGCGGGCTACGCCTACTCGCTGCTTCTGTCCGCCAGACAAGGTCGCGGGCATTCGCTCGCGCAAGTTCTGCGGCAATTGCACGAGCTCCAACAACTCCTCGACCCGCATGCCGATTTCGCTCTTCCCCCAGCCGGCGAGGCGCGGCGTTACTGCGATGTTCTCTGCTACAGTCAAATGCGGAAAAAGGCCGATGCTCTGAAACACATAGCCAATGCGCCGCCGAAGCTGGAACGGATCAAGAGACTGAACGTCCTCCCCCTCGACCTCTACGGTGCCGCCGGTCGGCTCGACCAGCCGGTTGATCGTCTTCAGCAGCGTCGTCTTACCCGAGCCCGATGTGCCCACCACCGCTACGAACTCGCCCGCCCCGATCTCAAGCGTGAGCCCGCGAATCGCAAAGCTCTGGCCGCGGTCATAGGATTTGTCCACGTTCCTGAAAACGATCGCAGCAGAATCTCCGGCCATGTCCCGCGCTTTTCTCAATCCAACGCAAGGTGGTTACGCGTTAGATCTCCGCACATCAAGCAACTGTATCGCTGCCAGATCTCGGTAGAGTTTGTGCTTCACCGGTCCTTTCGGCTTGCCCCGTGGGGTCCTTCAGACCCATTCCAGGATCTAGGTCCTCTTCTCTGCCCAACTCCGCGCCGACAGAAGGCAGGTGCGGCGGGAACGACAAACAGTAAAACTCAATTCAGTCGAGTAAAAGGCACTGCCCGCCCGGGGCGGGCGCGAACGTTGAGTTCGAAATCACGACCCGGGACAGCGTAGCAGAGATATCTCTGCTGAAAGCATCAGCGGATCTCGACTTCGACGGCGTGCGCGTCAAGGTGAACGACGCCTTGGGCAACCGGACACGATCGATCTGCGCGATGTGGTATCAGACGAAGCAGATATTCGCGCCCGAACTTTCCTCGCCTTGGGCGAGCAGGTCATAACGCACCTAACGACACCGCTTACCGCGCCGGGCATGATCGCCCTCCTGCCGATATTATTCGCACTCGCGTTCTCCGCTTTAATTCGCGATCCACCAAACAATAGCTTCGCCCTGCCGCTCGGTGCGTAGGGTCATGTCACGATCATGCGCGGCGGCTGCGCCTTGCCAGAGCGTGTTCCAAGCGCGAAACGCAGCAGCAGGATCGGGTAATGCGACGTCCTGCATCAACTTCCACCCCTGCTGGATGACGACACTTGCCTCGCCCTCGTCGTGCCTCTCGATCACCTCGCCCTGCGCTACTGCAATGGCCGCAAGATAATGTGAAAAATTCTTCGCGCCGCCTGGCTCCACGCGCAACAAACGCGCCGTCTCCTCCTGGAATTGTAATCCGATCAGCCGCCCCGCGCGCCCAACCAATGCAGCAGCTTCTTCCACGCCAAACAATTCCTGCATTGTCGGCAAAAGCGAGCGCACATATTCCATCGCATAGGAGCGTTCAACCTTGCGCAGGCGCTCCTCCGGCCAATCCGCTATATCGAGCTTCGGCGCCATTTTTAGATCGTAACGCGGCGGCCGCTCGCCGGGCGAAAATCGTACGCGCTCTTCCGGGGAAATATCGCAGTCATATTCGAAATAATACCCTTCAAGCCCCGCGTCGCCCTCGACCGTCTGTCCCGTGCAGACAAATCCCAAACGTGGATTGCCCAGAGATACGCCATTATGTCCGTGCCACCCATGCAACATCGCTTCGTTCACCTCGTGTGGGATGGCGCAAATCGCCGCTCCCTGCCAAATCCACCGTGGCGGCGGATAGCGCACCCACGCCTTACGATCTGATTCCAGGGCATATTCCGTTTTCACACCGCCCAACGCATTAGAAAAATAATGGTACTGCGCGCAAGCCACCGCATCCGGCAACCCACCGAGCCCCAGCTTCTTCAACCCCGGTAAAAACTTTTCCAAATGTTGCCGCCTGAAGTGCCCGAACATGAACTGGCGCGCCGCGTCACTGCCCTTGCGCGTGACAAGCGTTAATACAAGCCCGGTCATCAGAGCATTGTAAAGCTTGGCGACCGCTTTGTATCCGGAAACGTCTGGGCTCGTCACGGGGACAGCACCTGAGTGGCTTGCTTTTAAGACCATGCATGATCTCCTTCCCGCACCTTGCAACGACACAGGATTGAGGCTCGAACCAGACAGCGGTCCATAAATGGCCGGAACGCGATCTTTTATTCAAGTCACCCTGATACAAATCGAATAATTTTGAAGGTACCGGTCGCTCCGCATGAATCAGTAAAGCGACAACTGGACTTAGTGGATAAGACCATACCATGCGAAAGAACATAGCCATATTTCTCGCTATAAGGCCATTTGAGGCGAGCTTTGCCGGCGCTCTAGAGATTGGAAGTGTTGGTCACCGCGGCCACGTCGGCGGCAATGACCATCGGACATTATCTGCGCGACCGGTTTCACAGCTAGTACGGATATGGCGGGATAAGACACAGTATCGGTTCGGATGCGTTCCACTGTGGCACTCCCATTGGGATGACTATTCGCCTTTATCCCAATGTCTGTAACTGATATCTCCCCGCCAAATCGGGATGTCGGTTCAACTGATGCGAATGGGCCACATCAGGACAGTATGATATCATTGCAAGGGTCCGGAGGGTTCCCATCCCTATATGAAAATACGCGGTCACGATTGAGGGCTGGTTCCTGCAACGCTTCCGCCTCCACCGTCGAATGATTGGCAAGGTGGCGCGCGAAAGGCGGATTGATTGCGTGTTCCTTTCGTGCATGGTTTCTTTGGGGCATCCGAATTCCGCGCAAGAGAGAGAACACAATGTCCGAACTGAAATTAAATGCCGCGCATAGCGCGTTGTTAGTGATGGACTTTCAAATCCCAATCGTGGAACGCTTCGCGGCTGACCGCGATGTTCTGCTCGCTGCCACGGCCGGGGCGATTGCGGCCGCACGCAAAAATGGCTTGCGCGTGATCTATGTGGTCGTTGGATTCCGCCCGGGCTTTCCTGAAATCAACCCACGCAACCAAAGTTTCAGTGCGATCAAGGCATCAGGCGGCATCGCGTCGGATATTCACTCCCAGGTGGCACCCACCGCGGACGAAGCGATCATCACCAAGCACCGGGTCAGCGCCTTCATGGGCACGGACTTAGACATGATCCTGCGCGCCAATGATATCGACACGCTCGTGATCTGCGGAATAGCTACTAGCGGCGTCGTGCTGTCGACGTTGCGTCACGCCGCTGACGCGGATTACCGCCTTGTCGTGTTACGTGATTGCTGCTCAGACTTGGACAAGGAGGTCCATGCCTGCCTTCTGGACAAGGTCTTTTCCCGTCAGGCGACCATTACCGACTCGGCCTCATTCATCCGTGCCTTGATGAATTAAAATATTTCAACTCGAACGCAAATTGGTGGAGCGACAGGATTTGAAGTCCAGCCCAATCCCTCAGCCGATTGGGGCCAAGCCACAGACAGATTTTCATTGGCCGCGGCGCAACCGGCTCACAAGTTGCCGGTAGGCTCTCCCCCGCGCCGCCCCGGCAATGCATAGCTCGCTTGATCGCTCTCATAATCGCGCGAACCTGTTTCGGGATCAATCTTAGTGCGTAGCAAATCTTTATTAGGCGCAGACATGAATATCGGCTGGCGCCAAATCTGCCCGATAACGTTCATACATTGCGGTGTAAGCCACCTCGATATGCCTTGTGAACAGCTTGATATCGAACAAAGGCTTAACAAGCCGGTTACTCGCGAGCTTTTGCCTGATCGTCGCTAACTGGTGTGGATGGCTCGCGAGTTTGATCGCAAGCGCTTCATAGGACTCCAGCGTCGTCGTAACGAGTTCAGGCAGACCAATCGCATTTAGCAGGCTAGCAGCGACCCTACTCGCAAAGCCATCTCCCGTACAAGTCAATACTGGCAATCCTATCCATAGCGCCTCGCTTGCAGTCGTGTGAGCATTATAGGGAAGCGTATCCAGAAATAAATCTGCTGAGCGAAGCCTCGCCAAATGATCGCCCAATGGCAATCGCTTCGCAAAAATCAATCGCTCCTCATTGATCCCTCGCGTTGCCGCCTCCTTCTTCAAATTACTTGCTGCTTTTGCATTATCTTCAAGGAGCCAAAGCACGCTTCTCTCAAATTGTTTCAGTATCCGCATCCAACAATCAAAAACAGGAGGGGTAATTTTGTAATTATTATTAAAGCAACAGAAGATAAACTCGGCGGATGGTAGTTCTAACTCGACGCGGGTAAACGCCCTGCCTGAACTTGAACGACTGCGGTCGTTGGCCTGATATGAGTTCGGAAGATAGGCAATTTTTTCGCTATAATACCGCTGGCTATGTTCGGGTATGAGGATCGGATCTGCAATGATGTAGTCAATATAGTCAGCACTCATCGTGCCCGGATAGCCCAAATAATTGATCTGAATTGGCGCCGCCCTGTACGAAAATATTCCCGTTCGATCATCTTGAGTAAAGCCTTTCAAATCGATGGCGATGTCCACCTCCAAGGTTCTGGACAGCAATGCAACGTCTCTGTCTGTGAGATTTCGCACGTCAATAAATTGATCGAATGCCCGCACCGCCCTCATGCGCATCTCGTCATCTTTGTCCGGCCCAAAGGAGAATGCAACAAGCTCGAACCTGGATCTGTCATGTTGCTCGAAAAGCTCAGCTATCAAATGCATGGTCGCATGGTCGTGATAATCGGCAGAAAAATAACCCAATCGAATTTTCTCATGAGCGGGATATTTTTGAATAACAGGCAAAATAGTACAACCTGGATCGTGCGTGGCGATATATATTTGCGCTGCTTGCCTTTGAAGTTCAGGAGAGCCGGAAATAGCAAGTATTTGGAAAGGAGTGCACACCCCTTTGCCTTGTTTAAGTCTCAACAGGAGTTCCTCTACCTTATTCGCAAAATCAGAGAAATCACAAATACGCATCTTTGCGTAAAGCAAAGCGCCAAACACAAAGTCGATGTCTGGCTTGAGCGCAATCGCCTCGCCATAACTCGCGAGCGCCTCTTCCCAGCGATTCAGATCTTTTAATACGTTGCCTCTATTGCCGTATGCTTCTGCCAAATCAGGTTTGAGTGCGATAGCATGGTCATAGCTGTGAAGTGCTTCGTCCAAGCGCTTCATATCCTTTAATGCGTTGGCCCTATTATAGTGCGCCTCGGCATAATTGGGTTTGGCTTCGATGGCTTGGTCATAGCTCTGAAGCGCTTCATTCAGGCGCTTCAGAGCAACTAACACGCTACCTCTGTTGTTTAGGGCTTCCGCATAATCAGGTTTGAGTTCGATGGCTCGATCACAGCTCCGGAGAGCTTCATCAAACCTTTTTAAAGAATTTAAAGCGGCTGCGCGATTGGAGTGTACAAGCGCGATATTTGGATTTAGTCCAATTAGGGCGTCATATAACATCAGGGCATCTATGAGACGACCGCAATTGTGATGTTCAACTGCATTTTCGAACAGTGTCGCGATGTCATCGGTATCGGTCATGCACATCATTCTTACTTTCGATTGTGGTCAGCTTTTGGTCTTTCTTAAAACTCTGAGATTCTGTGTCGTCTCGGCAATCTCGAGATTGGATCAATTGGACACGAAAGCGGCCCGTGAGTAGGCGACGGGCTACCTTGGTCACGCAAGACACCACCGAGCGACCGATTTACCTCGCGATAGGGCGCCGATAAAGCGGGCTCCGTACCGCATACTGCGGGTAATATTGTGGCCCGCCAAGCAAACAGGAGATGTCTTATGACCCTTGACCCTCAAAGTAGCGGATATGATTTCCGTTCCTGTGCCTGTTGATGACGCTGTCGTCATCATCCTTCAAAAAAATGAATGACGAAACGACCAAAAGGTGTAACCTCCCCTCGCCGAAGCGGGGAGAATCGGAGGCATTCTTGTCTATCCAATTCCTTGCTGACCGTGCAACCTATGACGGCCCGACCAATACAGTGCGTATTCCAGCGCTGGACAATAACAAGCTGGTTGTGTGTGCAATTGCCGGCAGCGCGATCCTAGACAGACTATGGGTAGGAGATGGCTCGCCTACCCTTCTCGTCGAGATCTACCGCCGACATAAGAAGGCCTTCCATCTTTTGGCGCGCCACAAATATCGACTGAATCGCACCGAGCCAGACGGCACCGTGCTGATTGCGCTTGGCGATGTCCCCGTATTGGGCACGCCGTAGAAGATTGCCCCTCGTCACCTTGCGCAAGGTCTTCGGGGATGCAAATCCCCAATCGCCTCCGTACCGCCTGCTTTAGATTAGGTGCGCCTTATTGCTGTCAGTCGCGAAGTACGATGCAGAGGGCCTGTCGGCCGAACGCCTCGCCCCGCTATGGATCTTTCTTCCCAAATCTCATCGCCCCACGTTGCGGGCGTGAGACGGATCGTCGATGACGCATGGACGCTATGATTTGGCAAGAGCAAGCTTCCATGAACTCATCTGCAGAGGACGGCTCGTGGCCTGCCCCGGTTCGGATGACACAATTGTAACCGGAGGCGCCGCCTAGCGCTCATTTCACCTGCTGTGCAAGTGTATCCTTGAACCACCGGCGGCAAGCGCGGCTGAAGCTTGTGGGATCGCGATAGCCTAGTCGTTCGGCGACCTCGGTTCGCGAGAGTGTTTTGGATCGAAGGAATTTCGCGGCGCGACGTTTCATCTCTTCGTCGAGAAGATCGCGGAAGCACGTTTTGGTCTGTCCGAGCCGCCTTACCAGCGTGCGGCGAGAAACGCCGATCGCCCGCGCCGCACCGTCGGCGTCCAACCTGCCGTCCGGCATCGTATACAGTAACCGCTCGACGCGGGCACGCAAATCGACCGGATTCTCAATACGCGCCAGCGCCTGTCGTAGCTCACTGAGCGCACCCTGAAACAACGCTGGGTCGGAGAACGGCGAATGCACCACGAGCCATGCCGTGGGAAACGTCACCGCATTCTGCCCACCGCCGAATGCGACGCGACCGCCGAAAGCATATCTGATTTTCTCCGCATAGGCGGGGGCGGCACCGGCAAACACGAAAAGCGCGTCATTTGGCGGATGCCCCAGCACGGCAGCAAAGAGTGCTCTCAACGCCAGGAACGTGATTTCGACCATTGGACGGCACTGGTCGTCGCGAAGCGCCACTGCAAGCTCCAGAATGAGCCGCACCGCCCGCAGGTTTTGCGTTGTGTGAAGCCTATAGTAGGGCGCGCGAACATGGGCGTACCGCTTCAATATATCTACACCGACGCCGAGCGTGGATGCGGCGAGCACCGCGATTCCGATAGCCCCTTGCGCTGAGGGATTCCACAATTCAGGGCGGTCGAGCACCCAACCTTCGCCATAAAGTGCGGTGATATTTTCGATCTGCTTGACCTGCTGGAACAGGCTGATTTCGGCTAAAGGGTTACGCAGATCCTTTTCAGAGACGCCGGTGTTGGCCAACAATGCGTGGCGTCGCGCTTGCGTGTCGCCCCAACAGCGCAGAAATAGTCGGAAATACCCAATCGTCATGGGTAGACGTTCAAGCGCAGCCGTCTTGTTCATGGCGCAAAATGCCACAAGTTTGGCGCGAATGGTACTCGCGCTTCTCCGCGCCTGTGCATAAAACCACTGGCCATGCTTGGTGTGTTGTCATGAACATGAATTTGACGCAGGCCGCTGACGCAAGTACGGCGCCCGTGCGCTCGAGCAGCAGCCTGAAATTCGAAGCGCTTTGGCGCGGATTAAAAAAAGACTGTAGTCTGATTCCGAATCGCCGTGAATTCAAGCCGGAGCGCGCCAAGGGCCTGCTGAGCGACCTTTTGCTAATCGAGGTGCACTTAAACGAGCCGCCGTCATTTCCCATCCGCCTTGTCGGCAGTGCGGTGCAACAACGCATCCAGCAAAATATCGTCGGCCACAATTATCTCGATTTTTTGCCAGTGGAGCTTCATGCCGGCGCCATCGAGAGCGGACGGGTGATGTTCGACCATCCCTGCGGCCTCTGGCAGGTGATGGCCATGCACTACGCGCGCGAATATGCGCAGAATGTCGAGATAACGGCGTTTCCACTTCTGGCCGATGCCATCAACATACCGCTGCTTCTGGTGCACATGCAGCCAGTTGCAGGGCTGGTGTCGGCGATCGAGGCACACGGTCGCCCGATCCTTGTGGATACGGCGTCCATGTTCGAATTCATCGATATTGGAGCAGGATCGCCCACATGGCTGGTCTAGCATTGCGCACTGGCGCTGTTGTGACCCCGCCCCCGAGGGATCGACAGTACCAATTTCCTTGGTAGCTCCAGCGGCTCTAATCGCCCGTCTGCCCAACGCGCAAAGCAAATCGCAAGGGCTTGCCCTTCGCGCAGGCCACGTCGATGCCGATGAAGATTGTGGTCACATCTATTCCCCAACTTGGTGATGCGCACGTTCAGGACAATGCAAGCCTACATTGAGGTCGCTGATGAAGTGCGGCGCGCAGCGGCCGATCGCGCGGTGCAAAGGCCTGCACTCATCGCTCTAACTGGCGGGAAAAAGCAACACACGGTGTGTAGGTTTTCGGAGCAATTCTTCGGAGCTAAAATCGCTTAAAGCATTGAAAACATTGGTCGGAGCGGCGGGATTTGAACCCACGACCCCCAGTCCCCCAGTTCTACATCTATGATTATCAACGGTCCGCATCTCTACGCAATGTTAAGCGTATATTCAGATTAAACCCAGACCACGCCTTGTTTTTCTTTGAACACTACTTCACATTTTTTTTTCAGGGACACGCGCGACTGTGCCCTAGGTTTTGTGCGTGCCTCGTGTCCCCGTATTAAGAGTGTGAGATGGATAGCAGTTCGCGGCGCGACCAGCCAGCCAAGCGGGTCCGCTTTACCCCGGCGGTCTTGGAGATGAAGGCCCCTAAGAGCGGACGCCTTGAGAGGCGGGACGATCTCTCCCCGCTTTGGCTGAGGATCACGCCTACAGGGGATCGCACGTTCGCCGTCCGCATCCGCATCAACGGGCACGGCCAGCCGGTTCGGATCAGCTACCCGGAGCGTGCCCATATCAGCAACCTTGGAGCGGCCCGAGAATGGGCCATCAAGATAGACTGCCAGTGCCGGGCGGGTATTGATCCGCGCGCAGAAAAAAAGGCTCTAGAAACCGCTAAGGCCGCGCAGCGCAAGCAGGAAGCGCAAAACACTTTTGAAAAGGTCGCAGCCACGTTCCTCGCGACCAACGGCGTTACGAAAAAGAACGGAAAAGCATGGAAACCGCGGACCAAGCTCGAATATGCGCGTGCCGTCAATCGCACCCTCGTACCCAAGTGGAAGGAGCGCACGATCCAAAGCATCACGCGCGACGAAATCGCGGACTATCTGGCCGAAGTGGCTGACGCCACTCCTGTTGCCGCCAATCGCGTTCATGCCGTCCTGGCCGCTCTCATGGGCTGGTATCAGGCACAGCGCGGCTCAAACTTCACGTCGCCTATCGTCCGCGGTATGGCCCCTACCGAAGAAACGGCTCGCGACCGCATACTGAGCGACGATGAGTTGCGCGTCGTGTGGCACGTCGCAGGCAAGACCGGCACCTTTGGGAGCATAGTGCAGGAACTGCTATTGACAGCCGCGCGTAAGGGCGAAGTTGCCGCCATGCGTCATTCCCAGATCGGCAAGGATGGCATTTGGGGCCTCCCCGGCGAGTTCGTGAAAAACAGCGTGCCACTATATCTGCCGCTCTCGCAACTGGCCCTTGCCGTCATCGCGGATCAGGATCGTGTGGACAATCAAGACATCGTTTTCTCGATTGGCGGAGAATGCGAGTTCAAGAATTGGGGTCACAACAAGGCGGAATTCGACCAGCGCGTTCTCTGGCGGCTCAAAGCTCAAGCCCGCGCAAATGGCCTGAACCCGGACGACGTGAAGCCTCTGCCCAATTGGACGCTGCATGACCTTCGGCGCACGGCCCGAAGTCTCATGGCTCGTGCCAAGGTCCGGCCCGATCACGCGGAACGGGTTCTCAATCACAAAATCGGCGGCGTTGAAGCGGTGTACGACCGGCACAGCTACGAAGATGAAAAGCGTGATGCCCTCGAACGATTGGCGCTCCTGGTGCGCCAGATTGTTGATGGCAAGCCCGCTAAGACCGTGCAGTTCCCCACGAGGATCGCAGCGGAATGATTACCTTGGGTTCCACGGCGCTGCCCCCCGCGGAATGTCACGCGCGACTCTTGGAAATGAAAGCTGAAAGCGAGACGCAAGGCCGCTTCGCGGAGGCAGTAATCATTGGAGCATTTGCGCGCTGCGTCTTTCGGCGAAATCGCCAAGGATTGATCGTGCAACGGCCGCCGTCGCAAATTAAGCGAGAGCTGCGGGTTCAGGCCCGCGCCCTCCAGTGCTGGAGCAACGAGCCCGCGCCAATTCGTGAAATTGGATTGGCCGCAGCGCGGCGACTAAATGCTGCTGCCGACGGAATCGCGGACACCGGAGCGGGTAAATCCCAAGGAGTGACCGGAAATCCGGCACGTTTTCTACTCAACGAGCTGGGGCCATTTTTCGCGGAACGATTGGCAGCCGCTGGCCATGAGAAAGAGGCGGCCGAAGTCCTAGCAAAGGGCCTACCCGGAAGGAGCAACTTCGTGGGGGAAAGCACTGACGGCTGGCGGATGTTCGAAGAATTTATCACCACACAAGCGCCGCGCAATGGCGTCAATGTGTCGAGAAGCCGAACTTCGGACCGCTCGCCGAGACTATCTACGATCAGTCCGTCGCAAGGCCCAAAGTTAGTTTGTCCACGTCCTTTCGCGCGTGCTCAACAGTGCGCATGTTCCTCCATCATTTGATTGCGTGGAGTAACTCGCATGACAGCCCGCTCTTTCTACTCGAAACGTGCTCTTGCCCAGCGATACGGCGTGCACGAAGGCACGCTGGACAGATGGACTCGCGAGGGTCGCTTTCCAACTCCGATCAAAATTGCTGGCGCCAAGGGTGTCTGCCGCTGGCCCTCGGATGTGATCGAAGGCTTTGAAGCGCAAGCGACAGTCGAGCGCCCATTGAAATCAACTCGAAAGCGCCGTCCCGTGAGCGAATTTCAAGACGCGTTATGCGGCGAATTTGCGTGCCGCATTGTCCGCGTGACCGAGCGAACGACGTTCCACGATGGCCCGAAAATAGTCCACCGCTGGGCAGAAACGCGGTTGAGGCGTGAACTCGTCATAACAAATAGCAGTGTCTCGCAGAGGCCGCGCTCATTGCCGAAAACCGTGCCACGTCGGGAGCGGGATATGCAAAAACCGCAAATTGACATATCGCGAAAAAAGGTCGCGCTGCGACCGAAGCCTTGAGCACTTAGTCCATAGGAGAAATTAAAATGACCAAACAAACAAACATGGTGCCAATCGTCACAAACGACAAGATGCCCCATCGCCCTGTTGACGTGGCTCGCCATTGCATCGAGCGCGTCATGGCAGCGTATCCCGCGCTGACGACCAACGGCTGTGGTTTTGGCCGTCTTGTAGGCCCGGCAGACTATAACAGCGCGTTCCTCGAATACCGAGCCTCTATGTTATCAGAGGATTCGTGTCGTCAATTCGACCTAGCAGTCGCGTGGCTTGAACGGTACTGTCGCACGAAGGCCGTCAACAGACGCCAGACATCTTACGGTTTGAAGCACGAAGTCGAAGCCTGGGTTAATATCGCCTATCCCAACGAGAAATCCTTATGTGAGCAATGGCATGTTCATCGCCGCCGCAATTCACCTTGGCTTCACCATTTCCAAAGCCAGTAGAACTTCGGACGACGATCCAAATGTCTGCATCAACATCTCGGCAAGGGCCCAGCCACGATATGAGCCGGACGGTTGAGATCGTCCGCGGGAAGAACCGGCCGGAATAGTAAGTGTGGAGTGAGGAATAGTCCTGAATACTGGAACCGTCGTGTGATGCGGCGACTACGGTAAATGGAGATAGAAGAAACACGGGAAAGTTTGTGGCTATGTATGTAAAAAAATCCCACCCCACATCGTAGGACTCCAGCGTCTCCCGCAGTTAACGGCGCAACGCCTCGACATGTGCAACTGGCGCACGACTACCTGCGTCCGCGCGGCGTGGCGCTAGATGATTTCGAGAATGCGGGATGCGCTGTAACTGCCGACGCCAATCGGGCTAACTCCACGTACCCCGCCGACGCGGCGCTGGTTTTCAATTTTTACAATCCACTCACCGGTGCGCCCTTCACCTACACGGACAAACGCGGCCAAATAATGACCTTCCATCGCATCAAGCCGCTGGGCAGGCGTAAGGAAGGAAGCGCGAAATTCTTGCAGCCTCGGGGCAGCGGCACACACATTTTTTATGCGCAACACTCCAGTCTCGACTGGCCGGAGATATTAGGCGACACGAGTTACGGGTTGATCGTCAGCGAAGGGGAAACACGGTCGCTTGCGGGTGCGGCGCACGATGTCGCGGTGATCTCGCTCGCGGGCGTTGACTGCGGCCAGCTCAACGGCGAACTGCATCCCGATCTGTCGGCGGCAGATTGGCAGGGCCGCCAAGTCTTCTTGGCGTTCGACAGCGATGTTTCACGGAAGGACGGTCCACAGCGGGCCCTAAAGAAGCTCGCGGCGTTGCTGTGCAAACGCGGCGCAATGGTGTTCCAGGTGCATATACCGCCCTCCTCGAACGGCAAGAAGCAGGGGACTCGACGATTATCTAGCAAGGCACGGCAGAAGATTCATTTATTGAACTCCTCAACTCACCTGAGACAACGCCTATCGCTGGATCGGACCTTGAAACCTTCGACCAGGCCGGCGCCGAATACGAGGAACTTACTGTTGCGGATATCCTGAAGCGCGAAGTCACTCCTGTTGATGAACTGATCCCCGGCTGGATAGAGAAAGGCATTCCGAATTTCATTGCCGGCCCCGGTGGCGTGCACAAAAGCCGCCTCGCACTGCAATGGGGACTGTGTGTAAATGCAGGTGTGGGCGTATGGGGGATACCTACCGGGGCTGCGTCGCTCGTCTACGTGTCAGCCGAGGATGACGAAAACGAGATAGCGCGGCGCGCGCAAGCCATCGCGGCAGAAGTCAAGCTTAACGGCGCCCGGTCTAATCTTCGGAAGTGCGAAGCGTCGCGTCAAGGCGTGATCATTCCCCGCAAAGGTAAAAACTCGGCACTCGTTATTATGGGAGAGAGCGCACAGGTGGAAGTACGGACATTCTATCACCAGCTGATTCAGCGCCTTCAGGCGCTCCCCGGTCACAAGTTCGTTGTGATCAATTCAGCATACGACGCTGTACGTTTCGCTGGTCGGGGTAAGATTGATGAGGACAGCGTCAATTTTTTCATCAAAATTGTCCTGCAAAGTATTTGCGACAAAACGGATTCGACGTTGCTGATTCCATGGCATCCCTCGCAGGCCGGAAGCAGCCGTGACAACGCCGATGGCTGGAGTGTGGCTTGGCATAATGCACCTCGCGCGAGGCTGGCGCTCAGTGAGGTCAAGGACACGCCGGACACGTATGAACTTCGCGTCGTGAAACGCAACCACGGCCCGAAGGGCCAGCCGCTGAATTTGAAGTTCCACAACGGCGCGCTGTTGCCGCTGGACGCCGTTCCCGATGACGGGAAAGCAATGGCGTTCCGGCAGGTGTGTGTAAAGGCTGCCATTGAAGCAGCGAACCTGGACGTACCTTTCAATCGGCGCGACGCCGTTCCTGACTTGGTCTTCAGGGAAGCCGGGACGACGATCGGAAGGCGCCCGACAAAGCAAGAAGTGCGAAACGCGCTTGAAGAAGCGGTCCGCGCTAGCGAACTGCGCTACGTCCACCACACGCGCCATCGCGCGGCGGGCTTCTACCCGCCGGACGCGGAGCTGGCACAAGACCTCGCCCGATCAGCCAAACGGGCAGCGCGGGGGGCCCGCGATGAGTAGCTACGCGACGCAGTACGCCGAAAGTTGGGGAAAGGTGCGGTATCCACCCGCAAAAGGTACGGTTTTGGGTGTGCTTTTGGGTGCAGGATCATGGCCCAAAAGGTGTGGTTTTGGGTGTCGCAGGGGTGCGGGAATGGTGTGTGTTGACACCCCCATACCCCCTTTGCCTTCGGCTCGCTTGTGGCTCGCCTTGGCATATCTATTTTTTGAGCCGGATAAGAGTGCAGTTGCACCCATCCGAGATGGGCGCGGGCCGCTTGAGGTTATCCATGAGCCGTTCATTGACTATCGCTGAACTCCCTCCCCAAGAGGCCGCCTTCTTGGCAGCGTTTTTTGAGCTTGGTGCCAGCCCGCAAGATGGGGCTGAGGCGGCACTGCGCGCGGGTTATGCCGAAACCCGAGAAGAAGCGGAGCGAGCTGCGGCGTTCTTGCTGGGCAGCTCCAGGATCACCCGCGCCATCAAAAGCGAGGTTACCACGCGCTTCACGGCCGCCAGCGGAGCCGCGCTGGAGACACTCCTGGATGTGTGTAGCAACGGCCGGTCGGAGTCAGCACGTATCGCCGCTGCCAACGCAATTCTTGATCGTGGCGTGGGGCCCATTGTTTCGAGATCCGCCAACCTCAATGCCAACGTCAAGACGGTTGAGGATTGGCTTGACGAGTTAGACCGTCGCGGACGAGAAGCCACCGACACCCAAAACATCGATGTTGAATCCGCTGTGCCGCGCGATCAGGAAGTTGACGAGCAAGCATAGCATCGGCCCACCGTCACCAGTATCTTGCGCACCTTTCTTTTTGATCATCGGCCGCTTTCCGCGGCAGATCGCGTCGAGTGAATTTGTGCTTACCCACCGAGCCCTATGCTGATCGTGGCAAAGGGACCGTAGAAACCGACATTCTCCTTTTTCGCCGCATCGATACCGCCATCGATCGCGCCAAAGAAGAAATCCGCGCAGTAGCCGAAGTTCACTTTGAAGGATTGGAGGCGGAAGGAGGCACCGATAGATCCGCCGACATTTGGTACGGCGACAGTCCTGTTGGTGTCGTGGCCTGCGATGGGATGCTGATATTGTGAGCTGTAGTTCACGCCGCCGGAATTGAATTGGCCGGATTCCTGATGCTGTGCATGGGTCAATTGCCGACCAAATAACACTGCGGCATTCGCTCCCCAATTCACAGCAACCTCGCCTTCTTCCAACGTACCCAGAACGGGAACGGAGGCATTCCAGGTGATTGATGGACCAATGCCATGGAAAGATCGCGATGCAGAGCCTGTGACATGATAATTGTGGAAGCTATGTTGGGGGAGGATATGAATACCCGAAAAGGTAGCGGGATATTTGTATTGCAGTTGAAGGTCCGGGCGGGCGCGGACATCAAAGGTGGTTTTCGAAGAGAACTGCGCGAAGCGGACGCCAAGGCTCAAGACAGACAACGAGTTTTTTCCGAACAACCCCAATCCAACGTCTTTGCCAGCGGAAAAGTCGACAATTGCGTCGCTTTGTTTGCGGTGTACCTTGGTGTCGGCGAAGCGTTCCAGATCGGTCACGTAACCTGTGTATTTGGTAAAGAGACGGTTAGTCTGGTGGTCCACATGTTTGAAGGTGCTCGATCGTCCGTAACTGACCGAGGCCGCAAATTGCCAATCCGAACCTTCGGGCTGGACGGTGATTTTGCCCTCTTCGCCAAAGCTGAACGGCACGGATCTTTGGGCTTGCACCGGCGTGGTGGGCTGAAGCACGGGCGAATTGGGGTTTGCCGCCAGAAAACTTGGCACGAAGGGGTCGCCTTGCCCGCTAACGTGTTGCATTAGTCCGCCGAGTTCGATCCAGACTGTCGGGCGATCAGAATCCTGTGCCTCGGCTTGGTTCGCGTTGCACATTGCGGCCACTAAGGCCGCGGCCGACACGGTGGCAAGCAACCGCCATTGTAAGCCTGTCTGGCCACTTTCAAGATGGATAAGTTCGCTCATTGGTTCCCCCTTACCAGTTCTTTGTGACGCGAACGCCGATCAATCTGGGATCGGTCAGAAACACGTTGGTTGTGAGTCCGCTGTCGTCGCTGTTCAGGAAGGCGCCCGTGATCGCGGTGGTGTCGAAGACGTTCTTGAGATAGCCCATGACCTGCCAACCGTTTTGGTTGGTAAAGATCAGGGACAGGTTGACGTTGGTGTAGCCACGCAAGCGATCGTAAGGATTGTCGTTGAAGACACGTGCCCACGAATAGTCCTGCCAGTAGTAGTCGCCACGCAGGGTGCCGGCCCAATTCGACGTTATTGGAACCGTATACTGCGCCCCAAACGACGCAGTGAAGGGTGGCGCGTTTGGCAGCTTGTTGCCGCCCAATGGTTTGGCAAAGCCTTCGCCATTGTTGATCGCGGGCTGCGTTGGATCAAAACCGACATAGCCAGCAGGAATTGGAAACTCGTATTCGGTGCCATGATTTGCAGTTGGGTATCCGATGCCACCCATACCGCTGGGATTGGCAGTGTAGGGATAGAGTGTCGCCGGATCGAGATGCTGAACGTAGGCCTGGTCGCAGGCATAGACCGGCGCACCCGGATCGGGTTCGGTCCCACGAGCCAGATACGGCGAGCCAGGTAAAATCGTCTCGATATCTTCCTGAAGAAGTGCTTGCACGACATAGGTCGGCAAAATGCAGTTCGAGGCCTCCGTCGGGAAGGGTTTGACGATCATCCAACCTGGGTGATTGGCCGCATCGGTGCGATCCATCAGATCGATGGCGCTTTGACCATCGTTGATCCTGGTATTTTCATATCCTCCGGCAAAATTGAACCTCAGGCCCGGTGTGGGTTCCCAGGTGGCTTCGAGTTCGGCGCCTTTTACCGTGGCGTTGAAATTCAGATTGATCGACGTGCGATCGACGATCTCAGAGATCTGATAATTCTTGTAGTCGTAATAGAATACATCCGCGTTGAGTGTCAGCGCGCCATCGAGCAACGTGTTCTTGGAACCAAGTTCATACGCGTTGACGAATTCCGGCTCGAATGTGAGAGGGTGAATGGGTTGGGCTATCTGCGCCACGCCCGCAAGCGGCGAGGACCCGAATGCAGCCCCAGGCGGATTGGCACCGCCGGCCTTATAGCCCCGCGAATACGATCCATAGATTAAAGTCTGGTCGGTGAAATCAAGCTTCGGTGTCCAGTTCAGGACGGCCCGACCCGTGAACTGATCCCATTGCTGATCCACGGCCTGTGTAATGTAGTAGCCGTAACCCTTGAATGGTGACTTCACTTGGAATGTCCAGAAAATGCTTTCGATCTTCTGTAAAGCGCAGACCGCCCGTCAGTTTGAGATCGCTGGCGAGGTCGTAGTGAACCTCACCAAATCCTGCGTAGGAGTTCAACGTGTAAGGATTTTGGCTCAGGAAATAATTGTGTCCCTCGTTGTTGAGGGCACTGATCGGATTGGGATCGATGTAGACACAATTTTGAGTGGGAGTACCACCGCCTGTGGCGGGATTGCTGTTCTGAAATCCCCAAGCACCGGGATCTTCGTTGTTTCCTCTTTGCAAGCACTGGTCATTATCGAACACGCCGGGGATATAAGGACCATGTTGGATGTCACCTCTCGCAGAGTTGATGGCTAGAATTGAGAGCGAATTGATGAAAACGTAGTAGTTTTCTTCCGTCTCGTAGTGAAGATAGTTTCCACCGATGCTGAAATTGAGCGGCCCACTGAAGTTCGAGGTCAGGCGGATTTCCTGGCTCAATTGCCAAGCATGTTCATCGGAGAGATCCTGAGCGACGAGACGGTTCATACAACCCAATTGGGGATCGCAGAAGACGCCGTCCGAAGAAATCACGGTGCCATCTGGACTAAAGATTTCCCGCCGACGTATTGAACCGATTATAATCTTCGGTTGACCACAGAAAATCCTGATTGTACCCGGTCTGCGAAGTAAGGACGAGATTCGGCGAAACCGTATAGTCGGCATTGAGTTCAACGACGTCGTTCTTTGCACGATACCGTGGATTCAGAGGTAAATTCGATGACACGCAGGTTGGTCGATTGCACTGTGCTCGCATAGGGATCAATGTTGGGAATGGCGGCGTTGGCGACACCCAACGCGATCGCATAGGGAAGTGAAAACCCAAAAGGAACCTGGAAGGCTTCCTTGCCGTAGAGTGAGGATCGGTTCACAGCCTTGACTGAGATAGTCCGCATTGAGGGCAAAGACGCTGGAGTTGTCCAGGGCGCCTGGGGATACGGGCACTCCATTTACCGAAGTTGGAGACACGTCTGTCTTGCACAACTGCTTGCTGGTGCGCATGCGGTCGTCATCTTCGGAGAAGTGTTCCCAGACGAGATAGGTTTGCAGCCGTTCGAAAGGCTTGAAACCGAGTGTGACACGACCCGACCACAGATCCCGACCGTCGATGCGTTGATCGGTAATCGAGTTAAAGGAATATCCTTGGCGCTTGGTCCATTCACCGGCGATACGCAAATCGACGCGATCATCAACGATGGGAAGGTTGATCATGCCTTCAAACCGACGTTGGTTTATAATTACCGACCTCCCCCGACGCCATCGCTTCAAATTGATCGGTAGGCTTTGCGGTAACTAAATTCACAACGCCAGCAGTTGCATTCCGGCCGTAGAGCGTTCCTTGCGGGCCACGCAATACTTCGGCGGAGCCTAGATCGTAGAATTCCTGTTCGAAAAAGTGATTCCGGATGAATGGAATGTCGTTGAGCGCAACCGCAACGGCGGGATCGGTCGTCACAGAAATCGCCTGTGTGCCGATCCCGCAAATCTCGATGTTGTAGCCAGTGAAATTTGTTTTCGTGAAGCTCATATTTGGCACTTGCTTGACGAGATCGGGCCCGCCTGCCGTCTGCGTCGCCGTCAATTGCTCCTGCGAAAGCGCGGTAATGGAAATTGGGATCGACTGTACATCCGCGCCACCGAGCTTCGACGACGTAACGGTGACGGTCTCGACAGCGGTGCGTGCGGATGGAGCCGACTGTGCCAACTGAATTGTGGGAGCATCATCCGATCGCTGTTCAGTGCGAACAATTGTTATCGCCCCGCTGCGGTCGCGCATTGAGGTAAAGCCAGTACCCGCGAGAATACGTAGCAGCGCGACATCAGGAGATAGATCACCCTGGGTGCCTCTTGTCCTGACCCCCCTGATGGCGTCGCTCGAAACAACAAGCTGAACATTTGATTGGGCCGTAAAAGCGTTGAGCGCAGCCTCCAAATCGCCACCAGGGACATTGAACGTCGCAGCATGTACGCCGGCGTTCAGCCCGACGGCACATATGCCACTCAAAAGCGCTGATCTCAAGAATTTAGACTTCATCACGCCCCCCAATTGCCTCTCCGTTTGCATATGTCGCAACTCGCGGCGTTTGCGTTTAACCAACCCTCAGCGCGAGATCACAATCTCGGCGCCCCTTTTTCCGTTCGAACGTCAAATAAATTTCGCAAAACGCGCGCGAATTGTTCCGGGTCGTTTGCGGCGAGTGTGCCGTTGATCGGAAGCTCATTCAGCGATGAATTGGTAATAACAATCTTTTCCTGATTGTAGCGATTGAACTGTTCGGCAGCTTCTGCAAGCGGCGTGCGATTGAAAACTACGACACCGCGCTGCCAACCCAAAATCGTCGGTCAGCTGCTTCGCGGTTTTCGAGGTTTTCGATATCGAGTTTGCAGTCGCCACGACAACGTCACCGGGCAATAGGACTGCGGAATGCTGCTGAATTCCAAGCGTCTGCCGTATCGAGGCGCGCCCGACCTTCCATGAGAGCAATTTCAAGTTGTCCCGCGTCTGCGCGGACGAGAAACTTTGTCCCAAGATCGGTGATCTTGTGACCGGCGACCTTCACGACGAAGGGATGTTCGGCATCATGCTCGATCTTGGAAATAGGCTTCACCGCGATCCAGCGTCACGATTTCTTTGGTTCGAATTCAAAGCTGCATGAAGGACGGTATTGGTATTGAGTTCGATCCTCGAACCATCGTCTCAGGACGAGTATCCGACGACCACCAGACCGGCGTTGAATATGTTTTCTCAGCATGGCTTAGAAGATATAAAAGACTTGCCCCGGCGATCGTCGCGATCACACCGAGCGTGGCCGCCACCCTCACGAGTATGGGAAACATGCGCTGCCGCCGAAGCTCGGCAGGACTGACTTCGGAGGGCCTCAATGCGCCCAAACGGTTGGCACTGCGCCAAATAGCATCGGCACGCCAGTAAGCTACACGATGCGCAAGCAACTCAGATAGCCACGTATCAAATTCCACTTGTTCCGCCTGGTCCAACTCACGGTAGTCTTGCTGCTCGACCCAGGCACCAGCTTCACTTTTAATCCGCTTGGCGTGCGCAAGCCTGTCTTCGTGGCTACCGGTTTCGCTCATGTGCGCCTCCGGTCCGAGGTCATTTCACCGTAAAACTTGTCCGCAAGTGCGCAAATGCCCTCGGCGATGTGCTTGCTAACCGTTTTTTCCGTGATGTTCATGCGCACCGCAATTTCCCGGCGCGGTAAATCCTGGATCTTGCGCATGACCACCGCCTCACGGCAGCGCGGAGGAAGCTCATCCAATGCGCCTTGCAGGCGGCGCAGTTCGTCCCGAGCAATGACGCTTTGATCCGGCGCAGGCGTGTCGGCCGCTACATTTAGAATATCCAGATCGGCGACTGCATCGATCGGAACAACCTGCTCGCGGCGCATTTCGTCAATCACGATATTGCGTGCGACGGTAAACACGAATGACTTTGCCGATCGCGGTATTTCGGTCAGCGCCGTTTCGCAAACCCGAACATAAACGTCCTGACAAAGATCGTCCAGCGTCAGCCTTGCTGTGCCGAATACGACGAAGGAATTGCATAAGCGCCGCCTCCAGCGGCAGAACTTCGCGGACAAACCAGGCTTGCACTTCGGACGTGTTCACGGATGCGCCCGCCTTCGGTGGGTCGCCATGTTCCAAATCGGTGTCCGTTGTCTTTGCCATCCCCCGTCAGTTTCCTGCCTTTCGAGGGTTTCTGATTTTCGCCACATCATTAAGACGAAGCAGCGGAGCTCGAGATTCCCATCGATGGCGAAAAGAATTATAGAGGTTTTTGGGGGCAGCACTGCTCGGCTGAACGAAACAATCTTTCAAGCGCTCCTAAGAAGACTGCTCCCTTGTTGCGGGAGCCCTCGAACTGATCGGCGATTTCCCGAAGTCGGTAACTTGGTCTCAGGCGATGTCGTTATTCTCATCGTTGCCGTTTGATGGCCCCGTTGGCAAAATATTTCCGATTAATCTGATCTCCACGGTGTCCCGGCCTCGGCACAGCCCATTCGCATCCAGACAACCTCTCAGGGTGTCTGCCGCTGTTTGTTTGGGGTTTTCCTTGCGGCACGCCGCGGGGGACACAAGACAGCGCACATGCGGCAAAATTTGGCTGGGCAAATCAGAAAAAAATCAGGTGTAGGGCCCTCTGCCGCGCTCGGAGATAGTTCAGATAGGGAATGAAGGAACGAAATGTTTCTCGGCAGTCGCAGATAAATCGCGCCGATCCGAGGCTAACCAATCTGTTTCAGCACGTTCGGGCTATTGTCGATATATTAGAGGCCCTAACCCGCAGCCCCCTCCAGAGTACAGAGGAAACCACTGCTTCGCAAATTCCCGTTACTCTGCCCGGCACCATTGAATTCAAAAAGCTAGCTTACAGTATCCGTGAAGTTGCGGAGCTGCTGGGTATACCGAGAAGCGCCGTCTATAAAGCTGTTCACGAAAATAGATTGCCATACTATACAGGTTCGGCCACCGCTTCCTGATTCCCGCGGTTGCATTGCAAGCTCGGCTAGCTGCCCCGTCCGCTCCAAGCGATACTGATGCGTAGGTGTATTGCCACTGGTACCCTCCGGGGGGATGGTTCGATAAACGTTGCGGTCTGCTCTGACCAAGGGCGGTACACGCGATGCACAACAAAATCGACCTGCCCGACAGATCGGGAACGTTATCCGCTTCCGGTTCGCCCTTCAGTCACCTCTACGATAGAACCGCACACGAACTCGCCACTGGGCAGCGCGATTGTCGAGCGGCGTTTGCAGGCATGGCGACAGCTCCGCAATTTGGACAGGTGAGGGTCATTCTCTTTCCCCATCCCGAGCTATTACAAACTCCTTCCACTCCGCGCGAGCTACAGTATCCCACGTTGATTCAGGTTCTGCGGGCGCGACCGCCGGGTGTGCTAATGGGGAACACGAATATGGTGCTGGTACGTTTCTTTTATATTTCCTTGTCACCACATCAAGTTTTTCCCGAAGTGCGATGGCGTCCAACTCGCCCTTGGTAAGCAAGCCACAACCTTCTGGCAGATATTCTTCTGGTGTACCGCGTTTGCGCCAGTTATTCCATTTCACGAAGCAGACAAATGCAGGAAGCAACAACAACGGCCAACAGACAGCCCATGACACGTCACGCATCTCGCCAACAAGAATAAGCAGCATAAATCCGGCCAGCGCGATGCCGCCAATCACAAGGATGAAGCGCCAGAACATCAGCGCCAACACCGCAATTATGATGCCGCCTGCAATCACAAACATAGCTTTACCCTTTACTCGGCCACTTATTATTCGCCCACGTATGCAAGGCCAAAAGAACAAATAACCCGCCCATCAGCGCCGTGATCGCAATGCCTATTGCAGTAGAGAAAAACCACGCGCCCACGGCAAGTGCAATCATGCAGCAATACCCCGCGCCATCGCCACCTGTCAGTCCAGCAGCTATCCAGTAGGCCAGGAACAGCAATACGAACACAGCAATTATAGTGCCGCTTGCGATCTCGAGGATTAGCATCTTGGTTCTCCAGCTCTTTGAAGTTTGGCTTCTGCGCTATCTGGAAGCCGTACCAACCCCTTTCTCTCGGCGCCACGTCGCCGCGTTCTGCGTCTCAAGGAAAAAATCCTCCTCTACGGTCCTTTATCCATTGCTCAAGTTCTTCCGGCGTCATTTTCGCAAACATGCGGTCCGGGCGTATTATCGCCCACAGAGCCAGACCCACGAGGGTGATAAGAGAAAGTCCCTGGGCGAAGTTGCTCAGGTCTGCGACAGAGACTATGCCACTCAGATTTGCCGTAGAGATTACTCCCACCACTAGCATCAGTAGGAAGAGCGCGACACAGACAGCAGCCGCCGCGAGAATGTACTCCAAGAAACACAACGCGACGACTGCGAGTATTATACCAGCTGCGATTTCCAGGATCAGCACCAGAGTCTCTCCCGTCCCTTGCGGCGCGGATCAAGTTCGATTGAGCAAATGTGCCCCAATACGCATCCTCTGTTTCCTCCGCATATCACCATCACCAATAGCATCCTGTCCCGTCGGTTCTTAATAAATTGTGGGTCTTATTGTGCGTGGTTTTAACGTCTACATGTTGATTGCCTTGCGCTATGAAGGCGCAAGTCGTTGTAGCCAGGAATCTGCGGCGGCTAAGGGTGTCGCAATCACTACCCCAGGAGGCCCTGGCGGTTGAGGCATGCGTTGACCGGACATATGTAAGTCGCTTGGAGCGGGGCCTAGAAAACCCAACCGTAGCCATACTGGAACGACTTTCGATAGCTCTTGGCACGACCATCGCTGACTTTTTCGATGCCGCGGCCGTGGCTCGGGGGCCCGTAGAGCCGCTGCCAAGCGGTAGACATCCTCGTGACCGTCCGCCTCGACGCCAAAAACGTGCGTAGGGTGCCTTGAGTGCACTTGCCGTCGTTTCGCGGCTCGACTTCGCTGAAAATCTTAGAAATGCCGCCACCGGTGCCCTCCCGGGGGTGCTTCGAGTGCACCACGGCGTTTCGCTGCAAAGGTAGCACACTCGATATATAACAAAATCGAGCTTTGTTAATCATGCCACGATCACGCCATCAATTTCCGCGACCTGTTTGCCAGGCATCGTATCGCTGGAGCGGCTTGTCAACCGAAACCAGCGGCTGCGATGTAGCGTCAGACTTGTTGCCACGTTTTCATGGACTTGCAGGATGCCTCGGCGACAAATGTGCGCAGTACCCGAAACGCAAAGAAGCCGACACAGGAAAAACTCGCCGAGCGCGCAGGTATAAGCTCGCGTTATCTCGGTTCGATTGAATGTGCCGCGGTATCAGTAAGCCTTGGAGGTCGAGGCTTCCGAATTGATCCAAGTCCCGCGACGTCGCCGATAATCGTGATGACAAGACCATGGCTAGAGCGACCTACACGTTCAGGGTACCGACAGCCACAAGATACCTATCGCGGTCGCTTGCCATGGTTTCCTCCGTCCCTCGACTGCCTTTACGGCGCCACCAAATACTGAGTCCTCCCGACGCGAAAATGCCGGTAGGAGTGGCCCAAACGTAGTTGTCGAACACCTAACAATTGACGTCGAAACGCTGCAAAGCGCCGGGTCAACGCGGCATTGCCACGGTAGGCCGCTGCGCTAGACACGGCAGCTTCGTGCCCGGCCGGGTCAAATATCAGCAAAACATGGCCCCGACCTCCGGCGGGTGCTTCCGGGCGCAAAGCAGGATTGGTCTCGCAATTTGGGACATTGGATAAAATCAAATTTCGCCGTTTAATCGAATTTCAATCGCCCCCTCCTTCAATCCTGATGCACTATGCGAGAATTGGTCCAGCTAAATGAAGATGCAAACGATGAGACACCTTGTCCTCGCAGCTTCCGTCTTAGCGTTTCTGACCGCGCCTGCGATGGCGCACATTTATCGCTCTTACTACGGCGGGGGTCATCATACTATCAGTCACGGCGGACACTACTTCCTCGGTCACAGTTCGTCACATCGTGGCGGACATTACACGAACTGGCACACCGGCAATCACTACGGACGACACAAATAAGCGAGAAACAATTTCGGCAGGAGAAAACCAATGAGATTACTTTCAACCGTTTTGGCGGCCTTCATTTCATTCGGCCTTGCGTCCACAGCTTACGCTCAAGCGACGTTCCCTACGGAGCAGCAAGCGCAGCAACATTGCTCAAATGACACGGTGGTCTGGCTCAACTTCCCGACCCGTATCTACCACTTCAAAGGCGAACGCTGGTACGGCATGACGAAGAACGGCGCATTTGTTTGCCAGAAGGAAGCGGATCAAGCTGGCGACCGCGCAACTCGGAACGGGCAATAAACGTGAACACTAAGTTGCTTGAATGAGAAATAAGTGGCCCTCTTCTTGGAAGGCGCACGACAAAAGAAAAGATTGCTCTCGATTGCGATGGCAAATCCAAAGCACAGCGCAAGAATTGAACGAAGGAAGACAGCAATGCGGAACTTTTGGGTTGCTTGCGCGATGACCAGCGCAACTCTTCTGGCTGGTTGCTTCGATCTGATCGCGACCTGATAGGAAACAATGCGGTCGAACTGAAGCAAGCGGATGGGATATTCATCTTCGAGAACGCAGCTTATTACGTTGAACAAGTCGGCAAGGATGTAATCGTTTGTCAACTCCAACGTCGCCCTGGATTGCCCGACAGTTGCGGCGAACGATATGAAGCGAAGCTTGAACGCACAGCGTTAGGAAACTACATTATCCAAGTGCATGGCGGTCTTGGTAGCCTTGGTGGCAAGCGTTATTTCTATGTCCTTTGGAACCATTCCCGCCCCGATTACAGGAACATGTCGTGCGCGATAGTCCTTGGCTACGGTTATACCGGCAACGACCCGCTGTCCCAAGCTTATCGCTCTGCCTTGATGGCAACATCGCCGCAAATTTACAACGATATTGGAGATAAGCTTCGCAAGCAGGTGAATTTTGAGCAATTCAATCGCCAAGACCTGCTTTCCGCCGTAACCATCTATGAACTGTGGGCAGGTTCCGCTTTTGGTGGGTCGCGCGACAGTTGTTTTGGCGAGATCGTCACGAATACACGACCGCAAAATACAATCATCGAAGGTGACAACAGGCATCTTCCCGAGTTTCAGTATCATCCGTTCTACCTCGACCGAATGATGGTCAGCAGAACACGCTGGCAATGCTGGTCGCGTCGAACGGCCCGAGTTAAAGTTCTCCCGCTTCTTTTGCGGCGGAATAGAGCGGGAGAGACAGGTAGCTCCGCTGGCGACGCGTTTTGGTGGTGCTTCTAGCTTCGCTGCGGTACCCCTTCCAAGTACGACGAACTCGGAGAGCACCCTAGCAGCTAATTCGTGTCCCCAAGCGTGTCCCCCACGCGATTTTGGGCATGAGTAACCAGATACCGCTTTCTAATATATTGATCTTGCTTGTTATTTGGTCGGAGCGGCGGGATTTGAACCCACGACCCCCAGTCCCCCAGACTGGTGCGCTAACCAGGCTGCGCCACGCTCCGAAACCAGATGAAAGGCGAAAAATTCGCCGAGGGGCGCGGACTATAGTCGGCCGCCCCCATCACGGCAACGCCGTGCCTGTGCCCGCGACAACGGGGTAGCCCCTTTGAGAAAGGCGAGGCGCTCCCGCACGTGTTTGGGGGAGCATGCCGTGTTGAAGAACAGCGCCCGTCACAACGAACGCGCGCCCAGGACCGATCTCGCTTTTCAACCTTCCCACAAAGAGATGAAAACGATGCCGAAAAGGGTTCTAAAAAGTGGTCGCCCGCGCTTCGACCAGACGTTTCTTCAGTTCCAAAAGCTCGGACAGCCGGATTTCCAGGCGGGCACGGCTCTCGGGGCCAAGCGTGGGTGTGGCTGCCGGTTGATTGGAAAGAATGGGGCGGGCAGCTTCAAAGCGCGCGGAGGCCATGCTGAGGGATTCGTTTTCAATGGGGCCGGCTTGGGCGCAGTCCACGCGCGGAACGACCTCGAACGAAATACTCGGCGCCGATTTTTTCCCGTTTGGTTTTCCATTGCCGCGATGGCCGAGCAGCGAAGCATCGCCGCGGCCGATGTCGGCGACGTAGCGCACGCCATGATCGCGTAAAATCTTCTGCACCCCCTTGATCGTCAGGCCGTCGCTATAAAGAAGCGCGCGGATGCCGCGCAACAGGTCCACATCATCTGGGCGGTAATAGCGCCGTCCGCCGGCGCGTTTGACGGGGCGGATCTGGCTGAAACGGCCTTCCCAGAACCGGAGCACATGCTGCGGCACTTCGAGATCCTCAGCCACTTCGCTGATCGTGCGGAAGGCTTCGGCCGATTTCGCCCGCGTCTCGATCACGGCATGAAGCATCTACTCAGTCCTCTTCGTGCGACGGCGTCTGGCCATTGATGACCGCTTTCAAAACGTGGCTCGGTCGGAACACCAGGACCCGGCGCGGCGCGATAGGAACTTCGTCGCCAGTCTTGGGATTGCGCCCCATGCGTTGTGATTTTTGGCGCACTGCGAACGTGCCAAACGACGAAAGCTTCACGGTCTCGCCTCGCGTAAGCGCAGCACAAACCTCTTCCAGCATGTCCTCGACCATCTGTGCCGAGTCGTTGCGTGACAAACCTACGGCCTGGAACACCGCCTCTGTCAAATCAGCACGCGTTAATGTGTTTGTCGTCATCTCGCACAACTCCCTACCCCGAGACTCGAGCCTAGGATCCTGCGTTTTTTCCGTCAATGACAAAGGGATAGACAACTCAGTTGAGACGTCAGATCATCCCGCCATGGTTACCAGCGCACCAAGGCTGAGCCCCAGGTCAATCCGCCTCCCATCGCTTCCAGCAGCAACAGGTCGCCCCGGCTGATCCGCCCGTCGCGCACCGCTGTCACCAGCGCTAGCGGCACCGATGCCGCCGAGGTGTTGCCGTGCTGGGCCACCGTCGAGATCACCTTCTGAGCTGGGATGCCTAGCTTGCGAGCAGTGCCGTCGAGAATGCGCTGATTGGCCTGATGGGGCACAAACCAATCGATCTCCGAAACCTTCACGCCAGCCGCATCGACCGAGGCATGAATGGCAGCCGAGATATTGGTCACTGCATGTTTGAACACCTCGCGCGCCCTGCATGCGCAGATAACCCGTATTGCCCGTGGTCGAAGGCCCGCCATCGACATACAGCAGGTCGTGCAGCCGCCCGTCCGAGAATAGCCTGGTGTTTAGTACACCCCGGTCATGACTGTCGCCCCTGCCCTCACCCGCCTGCAACACCACCGCGCCTGCGCCGTCACCGAACAGCACGCAGGTGCTGCGGTCGGTCCAATCCATCAAACGCGACATGGTTTCAGCGCCGACCACCAGAATGGTCTTAGCCTGTTCCGCTCTGATAAAGTTGTCGGCGACGGCGAGTGCGTAGATGAAGCCAGAACATACCGCCTGAACATCGAAGGCCGCACCCCGCGTCATGCCGAGCCGCGGCCTGCACGGCGGTGGCGACTGCGGGGAAAGTTTCGTCGGGCGTGGTGGTGGCAACCACCACCATGTCGAGCACGTCAGCGCCGATGCCCGCATCAGCCAACGCCTCGCGCGCCGCGTTCAACGCCAGGTCGGAGGTCTTCTCGCCGTCCATTGCGATGCGGCGGCTGTGAATGCCTGTGCGTTCGACGATCCATTCGTCGGAAGTGTCGACGCGCTTGGCCAGTTCGTCATTCGTCAGGATAGTCTGCGGCAGGTAGGCCCCGCAGCCGATCATGCAGGACCTGATAACACTCACGAAATACCGCTCACGATACCGCAGTCGCGGTCGGCTGTGAGGCGATGCCGGCACGGTCAGCGACGATGCGCGGAATTACGCCGGCTCTCGCCATATCGATCGCCATGTCGAGGGCACTCGCGAAGCCAAGCGCGTCCGTGCCACCATGGCTTTTGACCACTACACCATTCAACCCCAGAAAAATTCCGCCATTCGATGCGCGCGGATCGAGCTTGCGGCGCAGGCTGTTGAGCGCGCCGCTCGCGATAAACGCACCAAGCTTGCTGAAAAACGACCGCGTCAGCGCTGCGCGCAGATATTCGATCACAAGCTTGGCGGTACCTTCCGCCGTCTTCAGCGCGACATTGCCCGTGAATCCGTCGGTGACAATGACATCCACCGTCGCCTTCTGAAATATCGTCGCCTTCGACGAAGCCCGCATATTCGATGGGCAGATTGGCGTTGCGCAGGATATGTGCCGCACCACGCACCGCATCGTTACCCTTCACATCTTCCGAACCGACATTGAGCAAACCCACGCTCGGCTTTTCGAGATTCGAAGATCGCCCGCGCGAAGGCCTCGCCCATGATCGCGAAATCAACCAATTGCTCCGCGCTGGTGCCAACATTGGCGCCGACATCCAGCACCACACTTTGCGAGGTCTTGGTCGGCCACAAGGCGGCGATAGCGGGTCGCTCAATTCCTTCGATGACGCCAAGCTGATACATCGACATCGCCATTAGGGCGCCGGTGTTGCCGGCCGAGATCACAACTTCGGCCTCCTTCTTAGCAACGGCTTCGATAGCCCGCCACATGCTGGTGTTGCGACCACGGCGCAAGGCAATGGACGGCTTCTCCTCCATCCGCACCCGTTCAGCGCTGTGACGTACTTCCGTGATGTTTGCGAGCTTGCCGCGTTTTTCGAGGAGCGCCTTCAGTTGTACTTCGTCGCCGTGCAGCAGAAAGCGTACTCCGGGATGGCGTTGCGCCGAGCGTACCAATGCATCCACAACGACACCCGGGCCGGCATCGCCCCCCATGGCATCTATCGAAACGGTCAGTGTCTGGTTCAACGTCGCGCCCTATATGCATTGACGGGGCAGGCCGCCCCAGCACAAGCGTATCAGGCTTTGGCTTTCGCGACTTCACGGTCGTCATAATGGCCGCAAGATGCACAGATGTGATGCGGACGCTTGGGCTCGCCGCAGTTGGGACATTCGACGTGGCCGACGGCCTTCAATGCGTGATGCGAGCGGCGCATGTTGCGCTTCGACGGCGAGGTTTTTCTCTTAGGGACCGCCATGGCGGAACATCTCCTTAAAGCCGAATCCTCCGTGCGGGCCGCCCCGAGGGGCGCGCCTGCCTAAGCTGATCCGGCGGGCAAACGAGCGCGGGACGTAACCTGAAATGACCGAAGGTTTCAAGGCCGATACCGTGGCCTCAATCGGGTTGCTTGAAGCGAGCTAGAGCGGCAAATGGGCTTTCCGGCCCCGGCGCCTCGGGGACGTCGAAGACCACCCCCGGGACGCGGGGATAAGGGTCGATAGCCAGCGAAAACTCCTCCAGCACCGGCCCTGCCACGTTGTAATGAGGGCTGTCGATCTCCTCCGGTCCCTCGTCGCCGCTCGCCCCTCCCGCCAGTTCGCCTGGTTCCGGACGGTGTCGACCTATGCGGGTCAAATGCAGCTCCCGGACAAATTTGCGCTCGATGCGATAGGTCACCGGCTCTAGGGTCACCACGCAGGACTGAACCACGTCGGCCTCTAGTTCGGCCATATAGGAAAAGCGCGACGGTGAAAGCCGCTTCAGCGTCACCGTGGCCTTGAAACTCGGCAGTGCGCTGACATCGGACCATTGCGCGATCCGCGCGCGTTCGGACTGGCTGGGTGCGAGCCTCACGTCCATGCCAGCTTCGGAAAGCCCGGAAAGCTCGACGAATTGCTCGAAAGGCACTGTGGGCATCATTGCGGTTGGGGCCCAAAATCCAATTCGCCGTGCGCAAGGTTCGAACGTGCCAATGCTGGTTTTGCCTCCAGCACATAACGTGCAAGCCTATGGGCGGCTTGCGCGTGTTTGGCGTCACCACGATAGAGATTGCGTAGAAGCGCCTCGCCCATCGTGGCTTCGTCGGGTGCCTCGTCATAAGCCTTCAAGCGGCCATAGAAGGCATTGGCGATTTTTTTCATGCGGCGGCCCATGCCCGTGTCGCTGACGCCCAGTTCGCGCAAGCCCTCATCGAAGGCCGCGAACAGCATGTTGGTGAGGCGCTGCGAAACCGCGCGCAGGCCGGCCTCGCGCAGCCGCCCTAGTGCCAGCCAGGAATGCAGCACCACAAGGTCGAACCGTCCGTCTAGCGTGTCAGGCACGCCAAACCTTGCAAAAAATTCAGGTGCGCGGGCGCGGCCAATGATCGCCCTATGGAGGCGATTTGCCAGTTCCCGTTCCGCATTGTTCTTTTTCAGCACAGTCAGCATCGGCTTGGGATTCCGGGTCCTGCTTGCAACCAATTCGTCCCGAGGCTAGCACATCGTCCCGGGGAGACGCCGTGAGGCAAAGGATCATATCGTATGCGCATTCGTGCCCTTCTTCTCGTTGCACTGTTTACCGCCGGCTGTACGCCTGTCATCAATCAGCGCGGCTATCTCCAAGACCCAACAAATGAGTCCGCGCTCAAGCAGGGCAAGGACACCAAAACCACTGTGCAGGCCCGCCTGGGCTACCCCTCGACGCAGGCCACCTTCACCGGCGACGCCTGGTACTACATTTCAAGCACCGAGAAGCAGGTGGCATTCTTCGCCCCCATCGTGCTGTCGCGCACGATCCTGGCGGTTTATTTCGACAAGGATGGCAAGGTCGCCGACCTTAAGCATTATGGCCTCAGGGACGGCCATGTGGTGTCCTTCGAAGCACGCGAGACGCCCACGCGCGGGCGCGAGCTGACCTTCCTGCAGCAGCTCTTCAACGCCACGCCCGGCGTGCCGGTGGACACCGGTGGCGGCGGTGGTGGTGGTCCAGGCGGAGGCGGCGGACCGGGTGGGCCCTAGCGGCGGAGCAGGATGTCTCCGGTCCCTTCCGCGGACGCGCGCCCCGAAGCCTGCGTGGATCGCGCATCAAATCTGTTTTGTCTTAGCCGTGGCGCTGGTCTGCCGCGAAGATGGGGCCTAAACTTTATCAGCGATGACACCCCCGGCCTGATCTTGTCGGGACGATCAGACAAACTCAAAATCGCATCCTCAATCGCCCCTGCCATCCAGAAAATTGTCGAGTGTCGTGGCTTGGCAAGTGTGCACGTCCATCACAGCAGCCTGTTGACCAATTTGCGCGCGGGAGAAAGTCCGCACAGGCCCAATCTGCACGCGTGCCATCAGATGGCGTGCGGACCGAACAATACTCGTCGAATTCGACGTATTTGCTGCCTCGTCTCAGACATGGGCGCATCTTCCGGCCTCAATCGCACAGAACTGGAGTTACGTTTGAAACCCCATGGGTGGCGCAAGATTTGTGATCTGCCGGAGGATACTTCGGTCGAATTTGGGAGATAGGTCGGACGAACCTTTCACACCCGAAGGACAGTCTTTATCGTGATTGGCATGGCGCCATGTTTCAGTTCTGATTCAGAAACCTTTGCCGCCTGGGCTAGAATTTTCAACGCTGAACAACAAAAAGGAGCGGCTCGCCTCGCGCCCTTTTGTTGCTTCAGATCAAAAGATCAGAGACCATGCGCCAGCGTAGCGAGCAGGAGCAGCGCCACAATGTTGGTGATCTTGATCATCGGGTTCACGGCGGGGCCTGCGGTGTCCTTGTAGGGATCACCGACCGTATCGCCGGTCACCGCTGCCTTGTGGGCGTCGGAGCCTTTGCCGCCATAGTTTCCATCTTCGATGAACTTCTTGGCATTGTCCCACGCACCACCGCCCGAGGTCATCGAGATGGCGACGAACAAACCCGTCACGATCACGCCGAGCAGCATCGCGCCCACCGCGTTGAATGCGGCTGTCTTTCCCGCGATCCAGTTGACCAGCGCATAGAGCACGAGCGGCGAAAGCACCGGCAGAAGCGACGGAATTACCATCTCGCGGATCGCAGCCTTGGTAAGCATGTCCACCGCGCGACCATAATTAGGCTTCTGCGTGCCCTGCATGATGCCGGGCATTTCGCGGAACTGCTTGCGCACTTCTTCCACGACCGCACCTGCAGCCCGTCCCACCGCTGTCATCGCCATGCCACCGAACAGATAAGGCAACAGACCGCCGATGAAGAGACCTACGACGACCCAAGGATCGGCAAGGCCGAACTGCGGCAGCGCCATGTCCTTAAAGTATGGATAGATGTCGGCATGACCGACGAAGTATTTCAGGTCTTCGGTATACGCCGCAAATAGCACCAACGCGCCAAGGCCAGCGGACCCTATGGCGTACCCCTTGGTCACGGCCTTGGTGGTGTTACCCACAGCGTCCAGAGCGTCGGTTGTCTTGCGCACGTCGCCTTCGAGACCAGCCATTTCGGCAATGCCGCCCGCATTGTCGGTCACCGGACCGAACGCATCGAGCGCCACAACCATACCTGCCAAAGCCAGCATGGTGGACACCGCGATGGCAATGCCGAATAAACCCGCGAGCTTATAGGTGACGATGATACCTGCGCAGATAACGAGCGCCGGAAGCGCCGTCGATTCCATAGAAATCGCTAGGCCCTGAATGACGTTGGTTCCGTGCCCCGTCAGCGATGCCTTCGCGATCACTTTCACCGGGCGGAAATTGGTACCAGTATAATATTCTGTGATCCAGATGATGAGCCCGGTCACCACGAGGCCCGACACGCCGCAGAAGAAGAGATCTCGGCCCGTATAAGAAAGCCCCGTGCTGGTGGTGAGCACGCGGTCGAGACCGACGATCCAATCGGTCAACGGCCACAACGCGATCAGCGAGAGAATTCCCGTCGCGATGATGCCCTTATACAGCGCGCCCATGATGTTGTTGGAACGGCCCAGACGCACGAAGAATGTGCCGATAATCGAGGTAATGATACAGGCCCCCGCAATCGCAAGGGGGAAGAGCATCAGTGCGATCTTCTCCACGCCCGTGAAATAGATCGAGGCCAGAACCATTGTTGCCACCGTCGTCACCGCATAGGTTTCGAACAGGTCGGCCGCCATGCCCGCGCAGTCGCCCACATTGTCGCCGACATTGTCGGCAATCGTGGCGGGGTTGCGCGGATCGTCTTCGGGGATGCCAGCTTCGACCTTGCCCACCATGTCGCCGCCGACATCTGCGCCTTTGGTGAAGATGCCACCGCCGAGACGGGCGAAGATCGAAATCAGCGAAGCGCCAAAACCCAGTGCAACGAGCGCGTTGGTGATGATGCGCCCTTGCGCTTCGTCGTTGATATCGAGATGCAGACCGGCGGTGAGAACTGCGTAATAACCGGCAACCGCCAGAAGGCCGAGACCTGCAACCAGCATCCCCGTCACCGCGCCCGAACGGAATGCGATGGACAGGCCTTGCGCCAATCCCTCCCGCGAGGCTTCGGTCGTGCGCACATTGGCGCGCACCGACACGTTCATGCCGACATAGCCCGCCAGACCTGAGAAGGTGGAACCGATCAGATAGCCCAACGCCACCTGCCATCCGAAAATGACGAAAGCCAGAATGAAAATCACCACACCAGCAATTGCGATGGTGGTGTATTGCCGGTTGAGATAGGCGGCGGCGCCTTCCTGAATCGCGGCTGCGATTTCCTGCATCCGCGCGTTGCCCGCGCTTTGGCTCAACACGGAGCGGACGGTCAATCCGCCATAGAGCAGCGCCAGTACGCCGCACGCCAAAACCAGATCAAGCTTCAGGCTCATTTCTTTATTCCCTCTGAAAACGAAACTGTCGGATGGCGCTCGCGGGCAGGACTGCCCGCGAGCTACCGCATCCCCCTTAAGGCCAAAGACCCAAAAGCGTGGATCCGAAAGGCCCAGCCAAAAAAAGCGCGCGAACATGCCAAAAGCGCCCGGCAGAGGCAATGTCAACGCTTGCTTAAGGTCGATTTGTCTGGGGGGACGCGGCTGTCTGAGGCACGTCGCTGGGCGGCCCGGCTCTCAGCGCCGCCATCTGAATCTGGGTGATTTCAAGAGAAACGACCCTGTTTGCCCCCATGATTTGGCGGGCATCTGCCAGGAAGCGGGTGACAAGAGCGGGCTTGTCCACCTGGGTAGGGTCGTGGGGAAGAGCAATGGTCCGGGCGTTTACGTCGCGGACAAATGCGTCCTGTATGAAGGGAAACTTGTTACGGATCGCCACCGCTGTGTCCGGCGAGGAGGCCACGATCGTGGTGGTGACATAGGCATAGCCGGCCAACTTGCCGTCCGCGTCGAGCATCGGGGAGATGATCGCCGTCATCTCCACGCTGGTTCCTGGCTCGCTCTTGCTGGGCTTGACGGCCTTCTCCGCCTCCGCCCCAAGCGCTGGAACGGCCAGCCCGGCCACTACTAGAACAAGAACCGCGATTCGCCTCATCATCACACAGCCTGCCAAAAACCGGCTAAAGGATCGTTAGCAGCGCCTGTCTAAAAATGCGCATACCCTTTGTGCGCCACCGTGATCTCCTTGCCCGCGTCGTCCAGCAGTCGAATGCCCTTGCCTGCCATCACGCGGCCGATCTCGGTGATTGCCGTAGTGTTGCGCGCCGCCTTGATCGCGGCGTCAACCAGGGGTGGCGAAACCGCGAACGCCAGTTCATAGTCATCGCCCGCTGTTGCGGCGCGAATGCGTGTGTCGAGCCCTCCCCCCCACAGCGCCTGTATGGCTCCTGACAGTGGCAAACGGTGCGCATCTATCTCGATGCGCACATCGCAAACCTCCGCGATGTGCCCCAAATCGGCGAGCAACCCATCCGAAACATCGAGCGCGGCACTGGCAACATCGCGCAACGATCGCCCCAATGCCAGGCGTGGTCGTGGCTCGCGATAGCGATGCTCCAAGAAATCGCGCACAGCGTGCGAGACGTCCTGTTTCTTATCTTTGAGTAGCGCCAGTCCTGCACCGCTGTCGCCAATCGTACCAGACACGAACACGAGATCATCTGGCTTCGCGCCCACGCGCCGGATCATCTTGCCCTTCGGCACAAATCCGAATGCCGTGATCGCGATGGTCAACAGCCCCGGCGTCGACGTCGTATCGCCGCCGTAAAGGGACACGCCGAACTCGCGTTGATCCTGTTTGAGACCATCTGCAAATGCAGTAAGCCAATCCATGTCGATGCTAGGCGGCAAAGACAGCGCGACCAAATAACCTGCCGCCTCCGCGCCCTTTGCCGCGAGGTCGGACAAATTCACCCGCAACGCTTTTTTCGCAACGAACGCGGGCGGATCGTCCTTAAGAAAATGCACGCCTGCAACCAACGCATCGGTCGTGATGACAACCTCGTGTCTCGGCGGCGGCGCGATCACCGCCGCATCGTCGGCCAACCCCAGCGCGCCAGGCATGTGCGCCAGCGGCGCGAAGAGTTCGGCGATGAGTTGAAACTCGCCCAGGCGCTCAACCATGACATTTGTCCAGCATTTTTTCGTTCCCGCTTGCCCGGGGAATGTCCTTGCTCACCCGGGCATAGCGAAGAAGGTGTCCGCGGCGATAGCCGCCGTCCACCTGTTCGCCGTCCAGTCGGCCTGCGAAAGGTCTGCTGGACCATTCACTTACGGTCTTCATCCCCACAAGTGGGGCAGGACAACTAAAACTGGAGTTCGCCATCGGGCGGAGCTTCACCGAATTCGACGGCGCGTTTGCGCCGCGCGATCTTGTCGAGCGCAGCATTGACAAAGGACGGTTCGTCCCCCTCGAAGAAAGCGTGCGCGATGTCAACGTATTGATCAATCACGACTTTCGCGGGCACATCGCGCCGCGCGATGAATTCGTAGGTGGCGATCCGCAGGATGGCGCGAAGGATGGAGTCCACGCGGCTTAATTTCCAATCAGCAGCCAGGCTTTGCGAAATTGCGCGGTCGATTTCTTCTTGATGATGCGGCACGCCGCGCACAAGATCGCCGAAGAAGTCCGCATCCGGCTCACCCAGCGCGCGCAACTCGTCCCGGCCGAAGCGGTGCTCAACGAACTCCAGCACCACTTCCTCAGCGTCGAGCCCCGCCAATTCCATTTGATAAAGCGCTTGCACCGCCGCCAGCCGCGCGGCCCGTCGCGACTGGTGGGCGGGCGCGGCCTTCGGCGTGGGCACCGTCATCGGCGAACGCCAAGGCGATTGCGCGTCTCGATCTGCGAAAGACAGGCTCGCGCGGCATCGCCACCTTTGTCGCTGCCATCACCTGCAGCGCGGATCAATGCCTGCGCCTCGTTCTCGACGGTCAAGATGCCGTTGCCGATGCACAGCCCGTGATGCAATCCGAGGTCCATTAACCCGCGCGCGGATTCGCCTGCGACGATTTCGAAATGAAACGTCTCGCCGCGGATCACGCAGCCGAGCGCGATGTAGCCGTCGTAGCCTTTTCCCGCGCCCTCTGCCGCCTTAGCGGCAAACAGGATCGCTGGCGGAATTTCCAGCGCGCCGGGCACCACAATGCGGTCGAACTGTGCGCCGCAAATTCGACAGCGCCTTGGTCGCGCCGCCAAGCAGCATGTCGGAGATGTGCGAATAAAATCGCGCCTCGACGATCAGAACATTGGTCATGCATCGTCCCTTTGTCCGCGGATGGGATGGGTACCCACGATGTTCAAGCCATATCCTTCTAACGCCACGGCCTTCTTCTCCGGTGTGTCGGTGAGCAGAATCATATTCTCGATGCCCAGATCGAGCAGAATCTGCGCGCCAACGCCATATTCCTTGATGCGCCGACGGTCGATATCTTCGGGCACTCGGCGCAACAGCACATCGGTCACGAAAGTCGGCCGCGTTTGGCGCAGGATCACCACCACGCCACGCCCCTCCTCCGCGATGATGCGCATAGAGTCGCCCAGCACGTCCTGCTCATAGGCCTTGTAGCGCAGCATGTCGCTGAAGATGTTGATGCGCGTGCATCCGCACCAGAATCGGATCGGAGCCCGCGATATCGCCCTTCACCAGCGCGATGTGCTCGGCATAGTCGATGGTGTTGACGAACACCATCATCTTCCACGCCCCTCCATTGTGACTTTCGAAGGTGGTTTCCACGGCGCGGTTGATGAGATGGTCGTATTTGCGCCGATAGGCGATGAGATCAGCAATGGTGCCGATCTTCAGCCCGTGCAATTGTGCGAACTGCACCAAGTCCGGTAGCCGCGCCATGGTGCCGTCGTCGTTCATGATCTCGCAGATCACGCCCGACGGATAAAGCCCCGCCAGCCGCGCGATATCGACTGCGGCCTCGGTGTGTCCTGCACGCACCAGTGCACCGCCATGACGCGCGACAAGCGGAAACACATGACCAGGCATCACGATGTCGCTGCGGCCCCTTGGTCGGATCGATGGCGACCGAAATGGTGTGGGCGCGATCATGCGCCGAGATACCGGTCGAGACGCCTTCGCGAGCTTCGATGGAAACGGTGAATGCTGTCTGATGCGCCGCCCCGTTGAACTGCGTCATCATCGGAAGTTGTAGCGCGTTGGCGCGCTCCTGCGTCAAGCACAAACAGATCAATCCGCGGCCGTATTTCGCCATGAAGTTTACGGCCTGCGGCGTGCACATCTGCGCAGGGATCACGAGATCGCCTTCGTTCTCGCGATCCTCGGCATCGGCCAGAATGAACATGCTGCCCGTTGCGCGCGTCTTCGATCACATCTTCGATCTGGGAGATGTAGTCATGAAAAATCGAAATCATTACCGGTTCACCAGCCGCGCGACGTAGCGCGCCATCAAATCGACTTCGAGATTTACTTTAGCTCCTGGTTTCAGCGCGCCCGAAGGTGGTCACTTTAGAGGTATGGGGAATGATGTTGACGCCGAAGCGCGACGCCCTCGACCTCGTTGATCGTGAGGGAGATGCCGTCAAGGGCTACGCGAACCTTTCGACGCGACGAACCGGGCCAGCGAAGGCGACACGTTGAACGTCGCGCGTAGGGATTCGCCTTCCGGTATCAGCGAGCTTCACCTCGGCCACACCATCGATGTGGCCAGTGACAATATGCCCGCCCAACTCATCGCCCACACGTAAGGGCCGTTCGAGGTTGACGGGATCGCCCATCTGCCACGCCCCCAACGTCGTCCTGGACAGGGTTTCGGCGGATGCGGTCACCGCAAACCAGCGATCCTCCTGACTACCCTTATCGACCACGGTCATGCACGCGCCCGAGCAGGAGATCGACGCGCCGATCTCGATATTGGACATGTCATAATGGGTGGCGATCACGACATGTGTGTCGCCGCGCTTTTCGATATGTCGGACCTGGCCGACATCGGTAACGATTCCTGTGAACATGATGTCGGTTTTAGGCCCTGACCGCGAAGCTTTCCAGCACGTCCGATCCCAGTTTCCGGCGCGCTGTTAGCGCCGACCGCCCAAGAGCTTCTGACAGACGTGCAGGCGCCGCCAGCCCGTCTTCGCCGACCTCTGCGGGCGCGCGGAAGATTTCCAGCCGGTCGGCAAAGCCTTGTGCGAGAAACGCATCTTCAACCACCGCACCGCCTTCCACGAGCAGCCGTGTCAGGCCGCGCTCCGCCAGTTCGCGCAGCACCGCGCGCAGATCGGGCCTGCCCTGCGTATCGGGTAGGACACGAACCACACCGACACCATGCGCCCGCAACGTATCGCCACCTTCGACAGTCGTGAATACTAGCACGGGCACACGGGGCGCCGTGCGAACAAGGTTCGTCGTTATCGGCAGCCGCAATGCGCTGTCGAGTACCAGGCGGATCGGCGACCGAGCTTCCAGGCCGGGAATGCGGCAGGTCAATTCGGGATCGTCCGCTAGCACCGTTTTGATCCCAACGAGAATGGCGTCATGCCGCGCCCGCAACAAATGGCCGAAACGGCGTGCCTCCTTGCCCGTGATCCACTGACCGCCGGTCGGCGCATGTGCCATCTTGCCGTCCACGCTGATTGCCATCTTCAGCGTGACCAGGGGACGACGTTCCATGATGCGCAGAAAGAATCCTGCGTTCAGGGCCGCCGCTTCGTCGCGCAACACCCCGATGGTCTCGTCCACCCAGGCCTTGCGCAGCATTTCGAAGCCGCGTCCCGACACGCGCGGATCGGGATCGCCCACCGCCGCCACCACGCGCGAAACACCGGCCTCGATCAGCGCCGTCGCACAAGGCGGCGTCACACCGTGATGCGAACAGGGCTCCAGCGTCACATAAGCGGTCGCCCCACGCGCCGCTTCGCCCGCCTGTGCAAGGGCCACGACTTCGGCGTGAGGCCGCCCTCCCTTCTGCGTCCAGCCGCGCCCGACGACACGGCCTGTGCTCTGACCACCCTGCACGATCACGCATCCAACTGCGGGATTGGGCGCGACTGTTCCCAACGCGCGCTCCGCCAGCATCATCGCGTGACGCATGTGGCGCACATCGTTCATGGCGAGAGCTTCAATGGCATGCGAAAGCCCACGCCAATCGCGCTCTGGCCATTCGAAAGCGCCGGAGCTACACGATAGAGCGTGACGATCTGCTCCGCGGCCTGCCGGAATTGCGTCTGATAGGGCCCCGCTGGGACGGAAATCTCGGGGCATATCGCCGACAGATCCGATTGCACTACACAGCCCACCTCAATCTGCGCGCCCACACCCGCGTCAAGCGCGTCACGCGGATAGAACCGCACCATTTCCTCGGCACGAGGTTGCGCCACAAAGATCAATAGCGATTGCTTCGATGCATCGACAGTTAATACGTTGTGACGATCCTCGGGGGCGATACGAACATGCGCCTGGGTGCTTTCCCCGGCCGTCCATTTGCCCTCGCGCGTGCGGTCGGCGACGCGATAATCGCTCAGCCGCTCCCGCGCCGCATCAAGATAGGGCGCTGCTGCGGGATCATTGTGTTTGTCCGGCGTGCAGGCTTCGAGGTGGCCATCCATGTCGTTGACCGCGCAGTCGAACACGACGTCAAAACCTTGCGCGGGTGGCGTTACGCCGTCGAGGCTGTGATGCAAGCGGCTGATGTTGGGTACCGAGAGAAAGACCAAAGTATCGAACGCGACTGCGCCCTTGCGCGGCCGCCGCGCATATTCGCTGAGCGTGACGCGCTGCACGCAGGCAGCCGGCTTGTCGGCAGAGGCTGCATGCACCTCGGCGTTGACGTTGACCGTGGTAACGCCGTCTTTCCAGCTGGCGCTTGCTTCGAAGGGCCAATCGCTTTCGGGTTTGCTTGGGTCCACATGGCGCACAAGCAGTGCCGAACCGCCACCGATCTTAATCTCCTCCTGCTTCGCTTGAAATCCAATTTCACTGTCAGCGAAGGGCGGTGGCGCCTGCAGATTACCGAGCGACGCCTGGGCAGCAGCGGCCACCTGTTCATATTGCTGGCGGCACCCTGCAACGTCGGTGAGCGGGGCTGCGTGATAAGCCAAAATGCGGTAACGATCCCACGGTTCTTGCACATATTGCACATCGAACGCCACCCCGCCCAAGATAAAGGCTTGCTCCGCGCCGATGCCGCGCAATGGCAAGTTTTTCCAGACGACGCCAGGCGTGGCCGCGCGCACCTCGTCATACGACATGGCCGCCTTGATCGGCCCAATCCCATAATGATCGTCGGCACGCGCAGGCGCCACCGCGCAGAGCAAGATCGCCAGAGCCAAAATCGCGCGCTTCATTCTGATCCTTCCATTCCACCGCCGGACAGCAAAACAACGCCGGAGCCAAAAATCATAATCTGGGTCCAGCGATTTATTTCCACACCACCCCATTTGGCGATACCGAACCAAGCCAACTGCTTAGCTTTCACGGGGGTCGCACTGTTCAGTATACGAACACTATGCACCACATATCGCGCGTACTCTTACCGAAGCTTATTCGGAAAGGGCGCGGAGAAAGATAGCCCTGGTGCTTTTTTTGAAGCAAATATCCAAACAACGCGTGCGTGCTCCTTGGCTTCCCTGGACGGGTGAGGAGCAGCAACCGGGCACGGCAGGTATGGCGCGAACAGTCATTTCCGCCCTAAGGCCTGCAAATGCCGCGTCACAAAAAGAAACAGCCGCAGCAAGCGCGAGTAGCCCTCGCACCCCCTGTCTCCTTGCGAAGAGACAGAGGCTGCCTAATCTCTTTCGCCACCCATCTCGCCGATCAGGGCTTCGAAATCTTTGGTTTCGCGGAAATTTTTGTAAACCGAGGCAAAACGAACGTAAGCCACCTTGTCGAGGCTCGCCAGCGCCTGCATCACAAGCTCACCGATCACCGTCGACGGCACTTCGTTTTCGCCCATGCTCTCCAACCGCCGAACGATGCCGGTCACCATGCGGTCTACGCGCTCGGCCTCCACCGGCCGTTTGCGCAGCGCGTGTGCCAACGAGCGTTCGAGCTTATCGCGTTCAAATGGCTCACGACGGCCCGTCTTCTTCACCACTACGAGTTCGCGCAATTGCACACGCTCGAAGGTCGTGAAACGGCCGCCGCAAGCAGGGCAATGGCGCCTGCGCCGGATCGCCGAATTGTCCTCACTCGGACGGCTGTCTTTGACTTGGCTGTCGTCATGTCCGCAGAAAGGGCAGCGCATAGCCTGTTCCTACTGGTAAATCGGAAAGCGTTTGCACAATTCGGACACACGCGTAGCGACACTGGCTTCGACGGCGCCATCGCCCTCTTCACCCTTGCGCGCCACGGCCTCGACGACTTCGACGATCAGGTTGCCGATTTCCTGGAACTCGGAGGGCCCAAAGCCACGCGTCGTGCCTGCGGGCGAGCCAAGACGGATGCCCGAAGTGATTGTCGGCTTTTCGGTGTCGAACGGAATGGCGTTCTTGTTGGTCGTGATCGAGGCGCGGTCGAGCGCCCTCTCCGCGGCACGACCCGTGGCCTTCTTGGGCCGTAGGTCGACCAGCATCAGATGGGTGTCGGTGCCGCCCGAAACAATGTCGAGCCCCTTGGCGTGCAGCGCCTGCGCCAGCACCTTGGCATTGGTGACGACGTTTTTTGCATATATCTTGAAGTCAGGCTTCAAGGCTTCCCCAAAAGCCACTGCTTTTGCAGCGATAACATGCATCAGCGGTCCACCCTGCAAACCAGGGAATACAGCCGAGTTGATCTTCTTCCCAAGATCGGTGTCGCGTGAAAGAATCATGCCCCCGCGCGGTCCACGCAGTGTTTTGTGTGTGGTCGTGGTGACAACATGGGCGTGTTCGAGCGGATTGGGATGCACCCCACCTGCGACCAGGCCCGCGAAATGTGCCATGTCGACCATGAAGTAGGCGCCAATTGAATCCGCGATTTCGCGGAAACGCTTGAAATCGATAATGCGCGCATAAGCCGAGCCGCCCGCGATGATGAGCTTAGGCTTGTGCTGCTTGGCCAACGCCTCGACTTCGTCCATATCGATGCGATGATCCTGGCGGCGCACAGTGTAGGACACCGGCGTGAACCATTTGCCCGACTGATTGACCGGCGAGCCATGCGTAAGATGTCCGCCAGCGGCCAAATCGAGCCCCATGAAGGTATCGCCCGGCTTCATTAGAGCAAAGAAAACGGCCTGGTTGGCCTGCGCCCCCGAATGCGGCTGCACGTTGGCGAAAGAGCAGTCGAACAGGCGGCAGGCCCGATCGATAGCGAGTTCCTTCGGCCACGTCGACATACTCGCATCCACCGTAATACCGCCGGCCCGGATAACCTTCCGCGTATTTGTTGGTGAGGACAGATCCCTGCGCCTCCAGGACTGCTTTGGAGACGATATTTTCCGACGCGATCAGCTCGATCTTGTCTTGCTGGCGGCCGAGCTCCTCGGCGATGACACGCGCCATCTCGGGATCGGTTTGGGCCAAGCCACGGGAAAAAAAGCCAGATTCGCGCAGCTCTGCGTTGCTCATCGTCGCCACCATTACTGCTTGTTCCCCTGCGCTGCCTATCGCGTTCCTACCCCTACCGTTTTACCAGATGTTGCGCCAGATGCGGCAGTCTGTTCCGTAAAGGTTTCAGGCCGCAGTACCGCATAACGGTTGTATCGCCAGGAAACCAATACTACCTCTGACAAATCAAGCTGTGTTGCCGTTTCAAGACAACCGTAGCGCGCGCAAGCAAAACCCGAATAGAACAACCGGTAGAAAAACTCTAGACAAAGACAACTTGATATCAATGCTGTCTGTGTACAGCCCATCACCCGGTTTTCATTTGTATCGCCTTGCTTTCGGCTTGTGGACGCGCAATACCGACTGCACTTGAGTTATTGTGTCTTGAGGATTGAGCATGGCATCGCAACAAGATTCGGGCGCGCCACGCGCGGAGGAACTTCTGAAACTCGCATCTGACATCGTGTCGGCCTATGTGAGCAACAATTCGGTTCCCGCCGCGGACCTGCCGAGCATGATCCGCAGTATCCACGCCACGCTGGGCGGATTATCGAACGATAGTTCCGGCGAAGGCGTTCCCGGCGGACACAAACCGGCAATTTCGGTGAAAAAGTCGATCACGCCGGATTACATCGTGTGCCTGGAAGACGGCAAAAAGCTGAAGATGCTCAAACGTTATCTGCGCTCGAAATACGAGCTAACCCCGGACGAATACCGCGCCAAGTGGGGCTTGGCAGCCGACTATCCCATGGTCGCGCCAAACTATGCCGCCAAGCGCTCGGAATTTGCCAAGAAGATTGGCCTGGGACGCCACCCCACGCCCACCAAAGGTAAGCGTCGTTAAAAAGGTATATGTTCGATCCGAGGCGTCTTTCCTGCCCTGAAAGTGGGGCGCGCGAATTATTTGCCGCTCTGTTTCTTTTTCAAAACCAAAGCGAGTTTGCGCGCCGCCACGATCTTCAGTGCCTCGCGCGCGGTGGGCGACGAAGGACCAACCACACTGACTTCGATCCCGGTCTTTGGGTCGATCGCGGTAGCCTTTACGACGTTGCCGTTGATTGCGAACTCGAAATAAATCTGCGCGCCGCTGCCCCCGGGCATGAATCAGGCTGCGCGGTTGAGGCGGTGCGCGGTCCACACCTTGTCGAGTGCCGCCACGAGCGCCGCCATCATCTCATCGGTATGCATCGGCGACGGCGTGAAGCGCAGGCGTTCGGCGCCGCGCGGCACGGTGGGGAAATTGATCGGCTGCACATAGATCGCGTGATCGCGCAAAAGCGTGTCCGACACTGATTTGCACAACACCGCATCGCCCACGAAGACGGGCACGATGTGGCTGGGCGAATCCATCACCGGAAGCCCTGCTTGCGCGAACATCTGCTTCAGTTTGGTCGCGCGTTCCTGCAGCCTTTCGCGTTCCGCATTGCTGGTTTTCAGATGTCGCACGCTCGCCAACACACCAGCGGTCAGCACGGGCGCAAGCGAAGTCGTGAAAATAAAGCCGGGCGCAAAGGAGCGGATGCAATCCACCAATTCGTTCGAGGTGGCGATATAGCCACCCATCACGCCAAATGCCTTGGCGAGCGTGCCTTCGATGATATCGATGCGGTGCATCGCGGCATCGCGCGCGGCGACACCGGCGCCGCACGGGCCGTAAAGGCCCACGCCATGGACTTCGTCGATATAAGTCAGGGCACCATATTTCTCCGCCAGGTCGCATATCGCTGCAACCAGCCCAAAATCGCCATCCATTGAATAGACGGATTCGAACGCAATCAGCTTGGGTGCATCGGGATCGGTGTCATGAAGCAACTCTTCCAGATGCGCCATGTCGTTGTGGCGAAACACGCGTTTTTCCATGCTGCCATGACGGATGCCTTCGATCATCGAGGCGTGATTGAGTGCATCTGAAAACACGATCAGCCCTGGCAGCAATTTCGCCATGGTCGCAAGCGTCGCGTCATTCGACACAAAACCCGAGGTGAAGATCAACGCTGCTTCCTTGCCGTGCAGACCGGCCAGCTCGCGCTCCAGTTCGACATGGTAATGCGTCGTGCCGGAGATATTGCGCGTGCCACCCGAGCCCGCGCCCGCATGATCGAGCGCCCCGTGCATCGCGGCGAGCACCTTGGGGTGCTGGCCCATGCAGAGATAGTCGTTGCTGCACCATACTGTGATTGGCCGCTTGGCGCCGTCGGCGTAGAAATCGGCGTTGGGGTAGATGCCGCGCTGGCGTACGATATCGGCAAATACGCGATAACGTCCTTCGCGTTTCAAGCCGCCCAACGCGCTTCGAAATTTCGCCTCGTAAGGAAACGTCATCTGCTGTCTGCCGGGCCTTTGCGGCCCGCTCTTGTCCCTTGCGTGCGCCAGGATAACCCGCAAGCCCCTTGGGACCCAAAGCGAATTGTCACATCAAAGCCTTGCGACCGATAGTTATGGTCCGACGCGTTGTTGCGACTTACTCTCAGGTAACGGTGGCCACGGCCGCGTTGACCGCCATGGCGATAAGCACAGTGTTGAAGAAAAACGATACGATGGAGTGGATCAAAGTCGCTCGCCGCATCGGCGTGGTGAGGACTTGCACATCGGAGACCTGCGCCGTCATGCCGACCACGAAGGAGAAGTAGAGGAAATCCCAAAGGGCCGGCTCCTCGGTCTGGGGGAATTTGAGACCCATAGTTTTACTGTCCTTGCCTTCCAAGTAATGCAGATTGGCGTAGTGAAACGCCGCTATGGTGTGCAATGTAAACCAGCCGAGCGGCGCGCTTGCCACGGACAGGGCGAAGGTCAGTGTGCTTGGGATTTTTTTCTGGTTTAGCATAGTGAAGATTCCCACCACGCACATCACGATCACGGCCAGCGCAATCAACAGCGCGATAAATGCGCCATCGTCTTCGATGACGGCGCGCTTCTTCAGTTCGACCTGGTCAAGCCGCGCGACCAAAACCGTGCTCGCAATCAGGTAGGCGACGAAGAACGCGTCGCCCCCGGCCGCCAACCTTGCAGTCGGTTCAAAGGCCCAGGTAAGGAAATAAACCACAATGCCGAGCAGGACAGCCGCGTAAAAACGTGCGTGATGATAGAGGTAGGTGCGGGCGAAGGACGAGCGAGCCATGCCCATTCGTCGCACGACCAGGGCCGGGACTAAAGCCGGAATCGAACCTGGTCGATCCAGAACCGCTCGAGACGGCGCAGCGCAGGTATTGGTTCCCTCAAGATCGCCTGCCTCGACATTGCCGACGGCCTCCAGCGAACACAGATGGCGGTCGAACAGTTCCACGCAGCATGTCGCGCACCGCCTCGCCCTTCCTGGTCAGGCGCACCAACACCGAACGCCGGTCGAGCGTCAGAGCGCTCGTGATGGATATAACCGCTTCGACGAGCTTCTTGAGATTGTAGGAGACGTTGGAGCCCAGATAGTGACCGCGCGTGCGCAACTCGCCCGCCGTCAGTTCCTGATCGCCGACATTGAACAGCAGCAGCGCCTGCACGGAGTTGATCTCGCGCTCGTCACGGCGATCCAGTTCGTCCTTGATCACGTCGAGAAGCTGCCGGTGCAAGCGCTCGATCAGATTGAGCGTCTCCAGATAATGCTTGCCAACCGGTTGCATGCGCCGTCGAGCGGCCGCCGCCAGCCTGCGGCTTTCGCCAATGCTGTCATCGTCATTCCCTCCGCTTTTTCGCAGGCCCACCTTTGTTGTGGGATCAGACGGTAAGGCGTGACCCGTTAAGACGGGCGTAAAAGGATTTCACGACTCACCGCGCAGCATGCTGATAATGCCGGAGAAATCGAGCGCCGCCATGGCCTTTCGCAGCAAACAAAGCGTAAAGCTGCGCCGCTTGCGCGCCAAGCGGCGTGGCCGCACCGGCCGATTGCGCGGCGCCTTGCGCCAGCTTCAGGTCCTTCAGCATCAGCGCCGCGGCAAATCCGCCCGCATAATCGCGGTTGGACGGCGCGGTGGGCACCGGCCCCGGAACAGGGCAATAGGTGGTCAGCGACCAGCATTGGCCCGAGGCCGCCTGACATGATGTCGAATAATTTCTGCGGGTCGAGGCCCAGCTTTTCGCCCAGCACGAATGCCTCGCAGGTTCCGATCATCGAAATCGCGAGCAACATGTTGTTGCAGATCTTCGCCGCCTGCCCCGCGCCAGCGCCGCCCGCAGCACGATGCGCTTGCCCATCTTTTCGAGAACGGGCTGTGCGCGCTCGAAAGCCGCCTCGCTGCCGCCGCACATGAAGGCAAGCGTGCCCGCTTCCGCGCCGCCGACGCCGCCGGAAACCGGCGCATCGAGAAAATCGAAGCCCCGCTTCTTGCGCCGCGGCATGGACCGCGCGTGCGGACTCGATGTCGATGGTCGAGCAATCGATCAGCAGCGCGCCTTTCTTGGCGTGTGCGAGAACACCATTTTCGAGATAGACCGCACGCACATGCTGTCCTGCGGGCAGCATGGTGATGACGAGATCGGCGTCCCGCGACTGCGTCATTGGCGGTGCCGCTTGCGGTGGCACCCGCATCCGTCACGAGCTTCACCGCGGCGGCACTCAGATCGAACGCGCGCACAGGCATGGCCCGCCTTGACAGATTGCGCGCCATCGGCCCGCCCATATTGCCGACGCCGATGAATGCGATGGTCGTCATAGCTGCAACTCCTTGTTGCCGAGCGGCGCGAAATAGGCGTCGAACATCTGCTTCGCTCACCTCTGTCCAGTCCCGCCGGATTCCATTTCGGCGCACCGTCCTTGTCGATGATGGTGGCGCGCACCCCTTCATAGAAATCATGGCCGGCAATGACGCGATTGACCATGCGGAATTCCATCCTCATGCAGTCGTCGAAGCCGAGCTTCACTGCCCTCGCGGACCTGCCGGAACGCGATCTTCAGGCTGGTCGGTGATTTGGCGCGGATGGTTTTCGCCGTGTCATCGGCCCAGTCGTTGTGCTCGGCATCAAGTGCCGCCAGAATTTGTTCAACCGAATCCTTGCCGAATGTCCTGTCGATGACCGCGCGATGCGCGCTTAGAAAATCGCCGGGCACTGCTACGCTCAACGCGTTCACGGCGGCATCGCATACAGCACCATCCGCAAGTTGCGCCATGAGCTCATCCCATTTTGCAGCGCGGCACGAAATGCGTGGCAACGCCCGCATAGAGCGCGTCCGCGGTCTTCAGCCGCGCGCCAGTCAGCGCAAGATACATGCCGATCTGGCCTGGGCAGCGCGGCAGGAAATAGCTTCCACCGACATCGGGGAAAAGACCGATGCCGGTTTCCGGCATCGCGAACATCGCCGTTTCGTCAGCGACACGATGACTGCCATGCACCGACACGCCCACGCCGCCGCCCATCACGATGCCGTGGATCAACGCGATATAGGGCTTCGGGAAATGCTTGATCGCTGCGTCGAGGATGTATTCGTCGCGATAGAAATCGAGCGCGTAGGGCGTGTCCGCTTTGCCCGATTCGTACAGCGCACGGATATCGCCGCCGGCGCAGAAGGCGCGCTCGCCCGCACCGCGTATTACGACAGCATTGCACGGCGTTGTCATTCGCCCAAGCGTCGAGTTGCGCTCTTCATTGCCAAGACACATGTCCGGGTCAGCGCATTCAGCGCCTTCGGCCGATTAAGCGTGATCAGGCCGAGGGCTGCCACGTCGTTCGAACAGAACTTCGTTTTCTTCGGTCATAAACCCGTTGCCGCCCTATTGCCGGAACATCTCGCGCGCGATGATAACGCGCATGATCTCGTTGGTGCCTTCGAGGATCTGATGCACGCGCAGATCGCGCACGTGCCGCTCGGCCGGGAAATCCTTCAGATAACCGTAACCGCCGTGCAGTTGCAGCGCATCATTGGCGATCTTGAAGCCCGCATCGCTGGCGAACCGCTTGGCCATCGCGCACAGCATCGTGGCACGCGGATCGCTGCCGGTCGAGTGCGTGCGGCCGCGCTGCGGATCATCAGGCGCGAGGCTTCCAGTTCCGTCGCCATGTCGGCGAACTTGAATTGCGAGGCCTGGAATTCGCGCAATGGGTTTGCCGAACTGTTTGCGCTCTCTGGCATAAGCCATCGCCTCCTCGAGCGCCGCACGCGCCGTGCCCACCGAACACGCGCCGATATTGATGCGCCCGCCGTCCAGCCCCATCATCGCGATGCGAAAGCCCTCGCCCTCCGCGCCGATGCGGTTTGCGACCGGCACGCGGCAATCCTCGAAGATCACCTGCGCCGTCGGCTGGCTGTTCCAGCCCATCTTCTGTTCTTTCTTGCCGAAAGAAAGGCCCGGCGTGCCCTTCTCAACCACGAGGCACGAAATGCCCTTTGGTCCGTCTTCGCCTGTGCGCACCATGCAGACATAGACATCGGAAACGCCTGCGCCGGAAATGAATGCCTTCGAGCCATTCAGCACATAATGATCGCCGTCTTTTACCGCGCGCGTCTTGAGGCTGGCTGCGTCGGAGCCTGCGCCGGGCTCGGTCAGGCAATAGCTCGCAATCTTCTCCATCGTCGTCAAGTTTCGGCAGGAAACGCTTGCGCTGTTCGTCGCTGCCGAAGTGGTCGATCATCCACGACGCCATGTTGTGGATGGATATGTAGGCCGCCGTCGAGGTGCAGCCGGCCGAGAGTTCCTCGAAGATAATGGCGGCATCCAGCCGCGTCAGCTCCGAGCCGCCGACGTCGCCCTTCACATAGATGCCCGCAAAGCCAAGCGCGGCTGCCTCGCGCAGCGTCTCGACGGGAAAAATCTCCTTTTCGTCCCATTCGGCGGCGTACGGCGCGAGCTTTTCGCGGCAAAGCGGCGGGCGGCGTCTTCGACGGCGCGCTGATCTTCGGTAAGTTCAAAATCCATCGGCGTTCCGTCCTATGTTCTGCCGGTTTGCCAAGCTTCCCAGGCCTGCCGCGCCCTTGCAATCGGGTTGCCGCAGGACCTTGCATTGACAAGAAAGCCGCAGCGTTTCAAGGAACAATTATGGATCCGCAAGCCAGCTTTCCCGCCATCCGGATGCGCAGGTTGCGTCGGCAAGACTGGTCGCGCCGGCTGGTGGCCGAACATACGTTGTCACCAGCCGATTTCATCTGGCCGATTTTCGTTGTCGACGGCGAGAACAGGCGTGAGCCGGTGGCCTCGATGCCAGGCGTCGAACGGCTTTCTGTTGACCTCGCGGTCAGCGCCGCGGAAGACGCGGCCAAGCTCGGCATCCCCGTCATCGCACTATTTCCCTATACCGATGCCTGCCTGAAGACACCGGACGGGCGCGAAGCGATCAACGCCGACAATCTCGTCTGCCGCGCGGTGCGCGCGATCAAGAAGCATGTGCCACAGATCGGCGTGCTCTGCGATGTGGCGCTCGATCCCTACACCAGTCACGGCCATGACGGCGTGATGGACGCCAATAACGAAAACGTCGCCAATGACGAGACGCTTGAAATCCTCGTGCAGCAGGCGCTTGGTACAGGCAGAAGCCGGATGCGACATCATCGCGCCGTCGGACATGATGGATGGCCGCGTCGGCGCGATCCGCGTCGCATTAGAGAAGGCAGGGTTCCAAGATACGCTCATCATGGCCTATGCCGCCAAATATGCGAGCGCGTTTTATGGCCCGTTTCGCGAAGCGGTCGGTTCGGCCAAGGCGCTGATCGGCGACAAGCGCACCTATCAGATGGATCCCGCCGAACGGCGATGAAGCATTGCGCGAAGTGGCGCTCGATATCGCCGAAGGCGCCGACATGGTGATGGTGAAGCCGGGCATGCCCTATCTTGATCTTGTGCGCCGCGTGAAAGACACGTTCGGCATGCCGACTTTCGCCTATCAGGTGTCGGGCGAATACTCGATGCTGGTGGGTGCTATCGAACGCGGCTGGCTCGAGCGCGACCGCGTGATTCTCGAAAGCCTGATCGCCTTCAAGCGCGCGGGCGCCAGCGGCATCCTCACCTATTTCGCCAAGGACGCCGCGCGACTGCTTCAGTCGCGCTGAACCGAGAACAGGCTGCGCAGCAAAATCTCCGCGCGCGATGGCAGCACATCCAGTCCCGAACGGCGCTGGCCCAGATCGATCACGTTTTCCAAGATCAGCATCGCAAGCCCATGCACCGCCGCCCAGACGGCAAGGCCCAGCGCGGATTGTTCAGCGCATTACCGATCTCGGTCCCCGACGGCATCGGCCGCCGCTGTCAATTCGGGGAAACTGTCGCGGTTGGGAAGCTGGGGGCCGAACATCAGCCGCGCCAGCGCCGGACGGCGCGCGGCGAAACGCATATAGGCCGCGCCGATATTGGCGATGCGGTCGGATTCGACGCCGCGCTGGGTTGCGGCTTGCACGATCTCCTCGCGCAGTTCCACAAAGCCCTCCATCGCCAGTTCGACAAGCAATGCTTCGTGATTGGGGAAATGACGGTAAGGCGCCGCATGGCTGACGCCTGCGCGGCGAGCCACTGCCCGCAAGCTTAGATCAGCCAGCACCCTCCTCAAGAATGCCGCGCGCGGATTGCAGCAACGCACTGCGCAGATCGCCGTGATGATAACGGCGTGTTTCGGCATCCATCAGCGTGCCTCCCGTTTTGCTTCCAGTCGCGCGAACAAGCTTGACGTATCCCAACGTTGCCCACCCATTTTCTCCACCTCTGCGTAAAATTCATCAACAAGTCTCGTGATCGGCAACGACGCGCCGTTGCGTCGCGCTTCCGCAAAGCAGATCGCCAGATCCTTGCGCATCCATTCCACGGCGAATCCATGTTCAAAATGACCTTCGATCATCGTCTTGTGGCGATTTTCCATCTGCCACGACTGGGCCGCGCCCTTGGAAATCACATCCACAACGGCAAGCAGATCAAGGCCTGCGGCGCGCGCGAAACTCAAACCTTCAGACAGCCCTTCGACCAGCCCCGCGATGCAAATCTGATTGACCATCTTGGTAAGCTGACCCGAACCAGCCGGCCCCATCAAGCGGCACCGCTTGGCGTAAGCGACAATGACGGGTTCGGCTTTTGCGTAATCGGCTTCGTTGCCGCCACACATCACGGTAAGCTGACCGTTCTTGGCTCCCTGCTCGCCGCCGGAGACCGGCGCATCGACAAATCCGAAGCCATGCCGCGATGCCCTACTCGCCAGGTCGCGCGCAATGAAGGCAGACGCGGTCGTATGATCGACAAAGACAGAGCCCCGCTTCATGGTTCGGAATGCACCGTTTTCACCGAGCGTTACGTCGCGCAAATCTTCATCGCGGCCGACGCAGGCAAACACAGTCTCCGCATCCTGCGCAGCCTCGGCAGGCGTTTCTGCAAATTGGCCGTGGAATTCTTCGGACCACGTCTTGGCCTTGGCCCGCGTGCGATTGAACACCGTCACATCGTGACCGGCGCGTTTGAGGTGGCCGGCCATTTGGTAGCCCATCACTCCGAGACCTATGAAGGCAGCGCGCGTCATTCCATCACTTCGATCTTAGTATCCGGCGCGAGCTGCGGACGCTTCATCATTGCCACCACGACGAAGGCTGGCAGGGAAAGGAAGAACATGAACAGAAAATCGTTCGCATAGGCGATCATCTGCGCGTTCTGTCCGATGATGGCGTCAATCTGCTGCAGTCCAAACGGAATTTGCGGGCTCCACATCAAACTGGGCGCGTTGACGCCAAGCGCGCGGTTGAACGGCGTAATCTGCCCGGCAAGTTGGGCATGATTGATCTGCGTGCTGCTGGTCAGAACCGTCGTTGTGATCGAGACGCCGATGGCGCTGCCGACGTTGCGCATGAGGTTCATTACCGCGGTTCCGTCCGTGCGCAGATATTGCGCCATGGTGGAGAACGCCATCAGGTTCATCGGAACAAACACGAAGCCCATGCCCACGCCCTGAAAGAACGTAACCCAAATTAGAGTCGAGGCGCTGATCGCAGGCGTCCAGCCTGACATCTCCCACATCGACCAGGCCAAAAGTGCGGTGCCGATGGCGATTAGTAGACGCGGATCGATCTTCAGTGCCATGCGGCCGGCGAACATCATCGCGAACATCGTGCCGAAACCACGCGGCGCCATCAGCAATCCCGTTTCGGCCACAGAATAACCGCCCAGATTTTGCAGATAAGGCGGCAGCAGGGCGGAGCTCGCAACCAGGATTGCGCCCGTCACGAACATCAGCACCATCGCAGAAAGATAGTTTCGGTCCCTGAATATCGGACGCGGAATGAAGGGATTGCGCGCGGTCAGCATATGCACGAGGAAAAGATAGATACCCAAGCCAGCGATCACGGCTTCGGCGATGATCTCGCCGGAATCGAACCAGCTCTTGCTCGTGCCGCGATCCAGCATCAATTGCAGCGCCGCCAATCCTAGCGCGAGCATCGAAAAACCGGACCAATCGAACTTCAGGGACGAATCGCGCGGTGAATCTTTGAAGAAAAAAGCGATGCCGAGAACAGCTGCTATACCGAACGGCACGTTGATGTAGAAAACCCAGCGCCAACTATAGGCATCAGTCAGATAGCCGCCCAGGGTTGGGCCTAGGATAGGACCCAGCATCACGCCCATGCCCCAGATTGCCATGATCGAGCCACGTTTTTGGGGCGGATAAAGATCGAGCATGATTGCCTGGGACAGCGGGCTGAGGGCCGCGCCGAACGCGCCCTGCAGCAGCCGAAACAAGATCATCTGTTCGAGCGATTGGGCAGCGCCGCACATCATCGAGGTGATGGTGAAACCGGCAAGGCTGACCAGGGCGAAATTCTTCTTGCCGAACCGCGCCGCGATCCAACCGACGGGCGCCGTCATGATTGCGGCGGAGACGATATAAGACGTCAGAACCCAGGTGATCTGATCGCGCGAGGCCGCGAGGCTGCCCTGCATATAAGGTAGCGCGACATTTGCGATCGTGGAATCGAGCGCCTGCATGAACACGCCGGCCATGGAACAGATAAGCACGACGCGCAGGGAGAAGGGATCGTATGACTCCGCCGAATGTCCTGCCCCTGATCTCATGATCCTTTTATCCGTTCAGCAGCCGAAACCAACGGCGGTGGCCCGTATCGATGGAAATAAAAGCGCTCATACCCGCGCGCAAAACCGGATCGCCCGATTTGGTGTCGAGCTTGACACGCACCGCGATGCGCTGGACCACCTTCACCCAGTTGCCTGAAGCGTTCTCCGCGGGCAACGGCGAGAAGGTGGAGCCGCTTGCGGCAGCAATCGCCTGCACAGTGCCGCGCCATTTGTGGCCCGGATAGGTATCGATGGTGACCTCTACGGGTTGGCCAGGATGCACATGCGTCAGGTCGGTTTCCTTCATGTTACCTTCGACCCAAACGTCCTTGTCGGACACCAAGCCAACCGCACTTGTGGTGGTGAACGCCGACATAGCCGAGATCACCAGCGTACCGGGCTGCAGCGAATCCACCTCGGTCACCACGCCGTCGAAGGGCGCACGCACGATGGTGTGATCAAGTTGACGCTGCATTTCGTCGACCTGTGCCTTGGCCTGCATGTAGCCCGGCGCCTGTTCGACCGGCAGATCGGGATTGCCGCTCAATTTAGCGAGGTCGACCTGCGCGGACTGCTTTAGTGAATCGAGTGTGGCTTGAGCGGTCAGATAGGTGGCACGTGCTTGATCGTAGAGCGTGCGCGCGATGGCATTGGTGGCCACAAGCTTGGTGTACCGGTCCAGCGTGGTCTTGGCGACGGCCACTTGGGCCGCCTGTGCGCCGATTTGTTCTATGTCGCGGCGGTAATCAGCTCTGGTGGAAGCGACGTTCTGGGCCGCGGTGGCCAGAGCTGCGTTGGCATTGTTGAGCGCGATCTGGAAAGGTTTGGGGTCAAGACGGAAAAGAACCTCACCCGCCTTCACATGCTGGCCTTCGCCGACGTCGACGTCTTTCACGAGACCCGATACATCGGTCGAGACCATCAATTGCGCCGCTTTGACGTAAGAATCGTCCGTCGTCACGTAGCGCCCGCCCGTCAGATAAACCGTCAGCGATACCACCGCGACGATGACGATGCCGCCGATCATCAAAACCCGCCGCAACAGCGCCTTATCCGCCCACAGCCGGCTCAATCCTTCGCGTAGCCCACTGTGGGATCGCGGTGCCTCATATCTGGCAATGGTATCGGTTGGCATCACATTCATCTCAATTGCTCCCGACGGCAGACAGCTTCATGCCTTCCGTATCCGTCAAATGGTCTTTCATATCCAACAAGGCGTCGATGAGAGCTTCGCGCACGCAGGGGTCAATCCCCTCGATGAGTTCCGCGTTCATCGCCTCGCGATAAAGGGTGATCTTGTCGATGGCGGGTTGGGCCGCCGGCAGATTGTGCAAGCGCCAGATACGGCGGTCGTTTGGGTCGGCGCGGCGCTCTACCAATCCGCGCGCCTCCAGACGGTCCACAAGGCGCGCCACAGTGATCGGCTCGACTTCGAGGATGCTGGCGAGTTCGTTCTGGGAAAGGCCGGGTTGACGCTCTAGCCGCGCCAGGATCACCCATTGCGCTCGGGTCGCCCCATGTTCGCGGGCGCGTTGGTCAAAACGAGTACGCAAAAGACGCGCCACGTCATGCAGCAACACCAGCAAGTCACGATCCAGGGAGGCGGACATCGTTGTTCTCCGACTCTCGAGAACATAAGCGTAGTTATGATAACGTTCAATGATGATAGCTATGCTCATGACAGCTATGCGAAAAACGCGCGACAACTCCGGTTAATGTCTACTCGCAAGCTGCAACTATCTGATTAAAATAGGTTTATCTGTTCCAAGCGATGTTATAGAAATGACGGAACTCAGTGTCATAAATCCGTCATATAATCGTCATCTAACTGATAAACCCCGCCGATACGACGCTCTTGGCTGCCGACGAAGGCGAGCCGGACGCCGCATCCCTTTGCGGCCATCGAGCGGGGCAAACATGAAAGTCAAAACGATATTATTGGGCGCAGCTGCCTGTGTGGCACTGGCTGGCCAAGCGTGGGGTCAAACCGACGCGCCCAAAAAACACAAAGAAACGATCGAGCAGCGGTTAGAACGGATGGAACAGATCATCCGCGACCAGCAGACCGAGATCAGTGACCTAAAGGCACAAACGCAAACGCAAGCCAACGCGCAGCCCGCGGTTCAACCAGCGCCCGTCGCAGAAGCAGCCCCCGCGCAACCGGCCTCTCAGGCCGAGGTCGAAGCCCTGCAGAATCAGGTCTATGAACAGGCGGCGGCCGACAAGAGCGGCTGGTGGAACAACACCAAAATAAGCGGCCGCATGTATTACGACATCACCGACATCGACAGCACGTCGCGCGCAAAGCCGTCTTTAAGCAATCCCGACGGTGACACCCGTAGTCCGGAGGACGGCGTCAATTTCGACATCAAGCGGTTCTATGTCGGTATTGACCATACCTTCGACGACATATTCTCAGCCAACGTCACGACCGATTTCACCTATGACAGTACCACGGCGGTTTCCCAAATATACCTGAAGAAAGCTTATCTGCAGGCAAAACTCGATGACGCTCTCATCTTGCGGCTGGGCTCGGCCGACATGCCTTGGATTCCGTTCGTAGAAGACCTCTATGGCTATCGCTACGTGGAAAATACTCTCATCGACCGGGACAAATTCGGCAACTCGGCCGACTGGGGCCTGCACGCTTTGGGCAGTTTCCAGGACGGGCTGATCAGCTATCAGGTCTCGGCGGTGAACGGCGGTGGCTACAAAAAGGCGCCAATCGGCACGGCGAACCGTTCCAAGGGCATCGACGTAGAAGGCCGCGTGAATCTGAACTATCAGGGTTTCACCGTCGGGGTGGGCGCCTATACGGGCAAGCTCGGCAAAGATACCGAAACCCCAACGCTTTCCTCCCCGCCCTCGACTTTCCGCACTGCCAGCCGCTTCGACGCCACAGCGGCCTACACGTTGGATCAGATTCGCGTCGGCGTTGAATATTTCCACGCCAATAACTGGATGAATGTCGCCTCGCCTGCCGCCAAAGACAACGATGACGGCTACTCGGCTTTCGCCTCGTACCAGTTCGATCCGAAATGGGGTCTGTTCGGCCGCTACGACTGGGTGCGTGCGACGACGACATCTGCCCTGAATACCACAATGCCGATCCAAACGCCGGTGAAGGACAACTACTACAATATCGGTGTCTCATTCACCCCAGCGAAGATCGTGGACTTCGCGCTCGTGTATAAGCACGAGAACGTCTTGAATGGCATGCTCAGCACGTCTAACGGAACGATCGGCGGGCCCCTCAACGGCGTCTACAACGAAATCGGCCTCTGGGGTCAGCTGCGCTGGTAAGCCGTTTCAAAATCAATGTCCCTTCAACTGAACGCCGCCGGCAAACCGGCGGCGTTTCTTTTCAGTAGCTGGCCAGTGCACCGTACTTGCCGCGAAAAAAAACGAGCGGCTCGCCACCTTCCTGACGGAAAAACCGCACAACGAGGCCAACGAGAATCGCGTGATCGCCGCCTTCATGCACCGCATGGCTTTCGCATTCGAAGACAGCGAGCGCATCGACAAGCGCGGGCGGTCCCGACAGCGTCCCGGTCAGCGCGAAATCGTCGAGGCGATGTTCGCCCTGTCTGGCCAACCGCGACGACACACCCTGATGCTTGGTGCCGAGGACGCTAATCGTGTAGCGCCCCGCCCGGGTGAATGCACAAAAGCGGTCCGACCTCTTGTCGATGCACCACATCACCAGTGGCGGATCAAGCGAGACCGAAGTAAAGGAGTTCACCGTGATGCCGATGTCGGCGGCCTCGCCGCAGGCGGTAACCACCGCCACCCCAGTCGGGAAGCAGCCAAGCGCCGCGCGGAAAGCTTTGGGATCGAAGGTCATTTGCCGTCTTCCTGAGAGCTAAACGCTTGCTTAATAGGGGCCGTGCCACCTTGCGTCCACGCCAGACGAGGCTTGCGGCAGACGAACGACCGCAGTCCGGCCAGCGTGGGTCAATAGGTTGGGGTTCAAAATGGCCGGCGACAACGCCGTTATCATCAAACGCATCAAAAAAGGCGGTCACGCAGGCCATCACGGCGGTGCTTGGAAAGTCGCTTATGCCGACTTCGTGACAGCCATGATGGCATTCTTCCTGCTGATGTGGCTTATCAACACGACCACCCCCGAGCAAAAGCGCGGCATTGCCGATTATTTCGCAGCACAAAGTATTTCCCAGACGTTCTCCGGCTCCGGTGGCGTTCTCGGTGGCAAGGTGCTGAGCGAGGAAAGCTCCAAGGCCGGGGGCGCGGTGTCGGTGTTCCAGAAATCGAGCCCACCTGCCCCCTCAGACACCACCCATTCCAAGGACAAGGCCAACAATCGCGGCGGCTCTACCGCGGCGGAAGGCAGCGACCCCGCTTCCCAGACCCAAAGCTCCGATCATCTGGAACGCGCCGTGCCCTCCTCGCGGGACGGCTCGTTCGAAAGCGCCGCCGAATTGATCCGCCAGGCGCTGCAAGACAACCCCGAGCTGGCCGAGCTTTCCAAGCAGGTGATGCTGGATCAGACGCCCGAAGGCTTGCGCATCCAGCTCGTCGACCAGGACGGGCGACCCATGTTTGAAAAAGGTACTGCCGATCCCACCCCTGCGGCCAAGCGGCTCTTAGGAGCAATCGCCAAGATCGTGGACCGGTTGCCAAACCGGATTTCCATCAGTGGACACACCGACGGCGCCCCTTTCGTTGGTGCCAACGGCACAACCAATTGGGAGCTTTCCGCGACCCGGGCCAACGTCGCACGCGCCTTGCTGACCGCGTCGGGTCTGGAGTTCCGACCGTATATACGAGGTGGTGGGCAAGGCCGGTTCCGAGCCGCTCCTTCCGGAGGACCCGCAGGCTAGCGCCAACCGGCGGCTAAGCATTTTGCTGATGCGCGAGGCGCCCCCTGCACCGCCTGGCGGCGCACTGTGAGGATCGCGTAGTCCGGCGCGAGCCGCGCCAACCCTGATTTTGCAATCGGCACTGGCGCCGTGGCCACTTCCTTTGCATTATTGCCGCAAGAGCGGGCCATGAGTGGGACGACGTGACCGATCAGCGCCAAACGCGCGTACCGCAATTCTTCCTGACGCCAGGCGGGCCATGCCCCTATCTGCCGGGCAAAGTGGAGCGCAAGGTGTTCGCGCGCCTCAACGGCACGCTAGCACAACCGCTCAATGAAGCGCTGACGCATTCCGGGTTCCGCCGCAGCCAGATGATCGCTTACCGGCCGGCCTGCGAGGGCTGCTCGGCCTGCGTCTCTGTGCGCATCGTGGTCGATGGGTTCGAGATGTCTCGCACGCAGCGGCGCATCGTCAAGCGCAACGCCGATTTGCGCCGTGCAGAAATGCCTGCCGAGGCGACGCGTGAACAGTTCGCGTTGTTGCGCACCTATCTGGATTCGCGACATTCGGGCGGCGGCATGTCGGACATGGGACTGTTCGACTATGTCGCGATGGTCGAGGAAACTCCGGTCAACACGCACATCGTCGAATATCCGTCGCGGCACCTCTGATGGAAGCCGTGGCACGCTAGTCGGATGCGCGCTGACCGATGTGCTGCGTGACGGGCTTTCGATGGTCTACAGCTTCTTCCATCCCGGCGAGGATGCACGCAGTCTCGGCACCTCTATGATTCTCGATCACGTACGTCAGGCCAAAGCGCGTGGGTTGGCTTATGTCTATCTCGGCTATTGGGTAAGGGGCAGCGAGAAGATGGACTACAAATCACGCTTCAAACCACTCGAGGCGCTCGGCCACGAAGGTTGGAGTAGATTGTAATTTCACGCCCTTCCTCTTTCTGCCTATTCTTATTTGCTATTTCCCCGGTATAAACACTTGTCTAGGCCATCCAGTTTACGTTGCGATGACGAAAACCTGCTCGTCCTCACAAAGCGGGCGGCAACAAAGATGTATTATAGAAAGAAAGGATTGTAGGGGAGTGTGGTTATGGTTTTGGATATTCTCCCCCAAATCGCTCTTTCCATTGCGCAACCTGCTCGTCGGTAATTTTCGCGAACAGGACTTCGGGCGCATTGATGGGTTGGCCCGGATCGAGCTGATCCAGATACGTCGCCATCGGTCCATCTGGCCAAGGAATAAGTTCGGGCGCAGACTGGATCGCTTCGTGAATGCGCTTGCGCCGTTTGCGGAATGACCGGCCATGCCAGATGCGCGAACAGATGCACCAGATTTAAGCCCATGCGCACGCCGGCTGCCGCGCGATCACGGTCCGTCTTGATCGCGGTCCATGGCGCGGCGCGCGTGAGATATTCATTGCCCGCGACCCAGATGGCGCGCAATTCGCCCAGCGCCTTGCGGAATTCGATGGCTTCGAAATAGTCCGTGTATTGCGCGATACGCCCGTCCAGTTCGGCGATCAGCGCATTGTTCTTCTGCGCCATATTCGCCCTCGCCCGGCACTCTGCCCTCGAAGCGCGCGACGCAGAATTTGGTCACCCGGTTGACGAAATTGCCGAGCACGTCGGCCAGATCCTTGTTCACCACGCCGGCGAAATGCTCCCAGGTGAAATTGGAGTCCGCGCCCTCCGGCGCATTGGCCATCAGGTAATAGCGCCAGTAATCGGCGGGCAAGAATTCCAGCGCGGTATCCATGAAGACGCCGCGCTGTTCGCTGGTCGAGAATTTGCCACCGTAATAGTTGAGCCAATTGAAGCCCTTGAGCCGGTCGACCAGCTTCCAGGGCTCGCCCGAGCCCATGATCGTGACGGGAAAGCCCACCGTGTGGAACGGCACATTGTCCTTGCCCATGAATTCGCAATAGCGAACATTCTTCGGCATCGTACCACCACGAGCGCCACACATCGCCATTGCCGCGCGCTCGGCCCATTCCTTGGTCGCGGCGATATATTCGATGGGCGCGTCGAACCAGACGTAGAACACCTTGCCCTTGAGCTCGCCGCCGGCGATGTCGTCGGGCACAGGCACGCCCCATTCCAGGTCGCGGGTGATGCCGCGGTCGTGAAGGCCCTCGTCCAGCCATTTGTTGGCGATGGAAGTGACGAGTGCGGGCCAGTCGTTCTTATGGCTGTCGATCCAGTCGCGCAGTTGCGGCACGAATTGCGACTGCTTGAGGAACAGATGGGCGGAGTCGCGGATTTCGATGTCTGCCGAGCCCGACACCGCCGAGCGCGGATTGATCAGATCGACCGGATCGAGCACGCGGGTGCAATTCTCGCATTGGTCGCCGCGCGCGCGGTCATAGCCGCAATGCGGACAGGTGCCGATCACATAACGGTCGGGCAGGAAGCGCCTATCGGCGTTGGAATAGACCTGCTTGGTGGTGCGCACTTCCAGAAAGCCGTTCTTCCACAGCTGCGCGGGCGAAATGTTGCGTCAGTTCGCGGTTCTGTGCGCTAGAGGAACGGCCGAAATAGTCAAACCCCAAATCGAATTTCTCGCAGGCCTCTTTTTGGATGCGGTGCTGTTCGGCGCAGTAGGTGCGAACGTCCTTGCCGGCTTCCAGGGCCGCGAGTTCAGTGGGCGTGCCGTGCTCGTCGGTGGCGCAGATGAAGAGCGTCTCGTAGCCCTGAGCCCGCTTGAAACGGGCGAAGACGTCGGCCGGCAACATCGAGCCCACCAGCTTGCCCAGATGCTTGACGCCGTTGATATAGGGCAGAGCGGAGGTGATGAGGATACGATTCATTGAGCGGACTTACTCGAGTTGGTTCCAGGGCAGAAACAGCGGTAGGGAGCGGTTTTCGGCAGCAGGGGCAGATCTCCGGGCATAGCTGCAATTCAATCTTACAATATGGGCACAGGGCAGAATGGACATAGGGCAGAGAGATCCTTTGCGTCAAAGGATTGAAAGTAAAAGCCTATGGTTGGCGGACACCCAAGACCGGCCGTGGTTGCAAATTCCGCACGTCTGGCTCGATTGGGTAGGGGTATGGGCAACGAAGGCGATGAAATTGCCTATCCAAGCGTCATCGCCCTCCCGACCTCTGGGCCGACGTTGCCCTCGAGCTGGGCGAAACCCGTGACGATGGCCCGCCCGGCCCCTTGACCACCCAGCCGCACATGCGCGGGGGTGCCTGTGGCGATGAAGATCGTGTACCACAGGCGCTAAAGGCGGCTGATCATCTCCGGGCGCGGCCGTTGCATATCACCAGCGGAAGTTCTGCTTGCTTTTCTGCATAAGCAATTGATTATAATAAGTTATTTTTAAAATATTTTCGAGTTTTTCGGGTGGCTCACTTTATCGGCCAACGACTTCTGGCTTTCCCGTGGACGATGCCGTCCTTAAAGCTCTGTGCTTAAACATGGGGCACAGTTCACATCTGTTCGATAACGCAAACTCAAGATTGCGCCTACCGTAGAGGAAGCGTATTCCGCGCTCTGGGCCGGCTTAGCTCAGTTGGTAGAGCACCTGATTTGTAATCAGGGGGTCACGGGTTCGATTCCTGCAGCCGGCACCATTTATGCAATAAATTCAATGTGTTAAAAACAACCTACCTTGAAATATTATTTCATGCTTTAATTTGTCCGAATGGTGTCCGAAACTCAGGCGTGTATTGCGGCCGATAGCAGCAAGACGATAGACGAGTTGGCCGTGCACTCTCCATATCTCAACCTTGCGTGCATCGCGCCGCGGTAGCGCCAGGGAGTTCCATTGGTCCGCTTAGAAACATTCGGTGAGGACAATGAGCGGCGACGGACGTTGGCAACGGTAGGTTCGAGGATTTGGTCGCGTTTTTTCGGTAGCACCCAGAGTGCGCCGGACGTGGCTGAAAGGCTATAGTGGTGGCTGAGAGTGCCGCCTCTGCCGCACTTTGCGGAGCCCGCGCATTCCTTGCTTATAGTTTATCGTGCCCGCCTTGAGCGGGACAGAGGATCTAAATAGCGTTTGGGTGCGAGGTGTCGCCCGGCATTCTCAGCGGCACAAATTATACGCGCGATCGGCGCACCCCGAAATATTTTTCAAGCCCGAACGCGAAAATTCGCCGCCCTAAGGATGACCGACCATGCCGGCGCCAAACGCTTGCACGGTCGTCTGCTTTCCCTGCGGAGTTTCGCCAGCACGCTGGGGGTGAGAAGCCGACCGGGTATGGTGGTGCAGCCGGAGGCGCTAAGGAAGCTCATGGACCTATACGCCGCGCGACTTGCCCGAGCGCCCCCTGGGGCGTGGCTTTTATCGAGACCAGCCAGTTGCATGGCGACCTCAGCCAATGGGGTAATGAGTGGCATTTTTCGCCGAATCCGCACAATATCTAGCTGCCATTGGCATGGTAGCTTAAACGGTCTCTGCGGCGTTATTAATCAACGGACAAGAGATTTCCCCCACATTGCGTCTTGATAGTGGCACAATATGGAGGCATTCCTTGGCCCAAGCCGAGAGCTGGAACATGGCCGATCCACTGGAAAAAGAACTTCAGGCCTTCAAAGACCATCTTCCTATATTGATGGCTGATGAGGGTAAGTATGCGCTGATCATCGGAAGCGATTTGATCGGCGTATACGGCACTTACGAGGACGCGCTCAAAGTTGGTTACGAAAAAGCGAAACTCGAACCGTTCCTGGTAAAGAAAATTTCTGGCGCGGAGACGATTGCTTATTTTTCACGCGATCTATCTGCGCCATGCCTCACACTTCAGCCCTAATCGACCAGCGCGGCGCCGTCATTCAAGTGATGATCGGCGTGACAGCAGCAAGGCGCGGCGCACTCGTGCTTGCTGGCCAAGCTGTCCCGCCGCCCGTACTCGTGGCATTGTTAATCGACACCGGAGCGAGCATGACGTGTTTATGCGCATCGGTAATTCAAAGTCTTGGTTTGCAGCCTACCGGAAGCATCGGGATGCTCACACCTACAACGGGACCAGCCGCACACCAAGCCCCAACCTACGATGTGGACCTGATGATTCCGGTACCAAAGGCAGTGAAACATTTCGCTGCGCTGCCGGTAGTAGGGTCCCACTTCTCGGCACAAGGTCACCAGGGTCTAATTGGCCGTGACGTCCTGAAGGAATTCAGGATGACTTATAGCGGCCCTGACAGCTTGGTCCTCCTGTCCTTCTGAAGTCCGCACGTCGGACCGAAACGCGCTGCCTCGCGTTTGAAGCCCGTAGCAGCGGCTCTTGAACTTGTGATGACCAAAATAAGTCACGAGAAGTATAAAGTGGGCTGGTTCACAGCAATTGATGGAGGGAAGAGCTGATGCCATACAAGGTCAACCTTTCTCTTCTGATTGGTCGGCGAGTGCAACTGCCAGAAATTCACCACAAGTCGACGCCCCAAAAGGGCGACATGATTACAGTTGGCTATCCTGGCGGTGTGGCGCGAGCCAGAGTGACCAGTGTTCAAACGTTTCCGTCAAAGTCGCCCGGGACAGCGGTCGAAACCGTGGACCACGTCGACGCACAGGAATGGTGAGTGTCCTAATTCGGGCGGCGCCCAAAAGGCTCCGTGAGCCCATGGGCGCAAAAAGAAAAAGGCCCGGCGTGAACCGGGCCTTTCGATATAAATCGCCCATGCTAAAAATGCCGTCATTGTGTTGGGCTGTGGCGCCAATGGGTAATGGTATACTTCAAGGGCGATAGAGGGGATGCAAATGACTGTAGGAATTTATCGCAGAACCATCGTAGTTTCATGGCTTGTGATTTTGACCGCATGTGATCAATCACAACCGAGACCGCCCCCTAGTGCAGCCGCCGAACGTCAGCCAGACTCTGGTCAAATCCAAGCTTGCGGACATCGGTTGCTGAACTCACGAAGAGCTACGGCAACTCCAGGCACGCGTCACGCCTCTCGAACTTCGTGAAAACGAATACGATACGGCATACCTTGATCCCGCTGACCAATCCTTTTCCCGTGTCGATGCACCTGGAGGCCTCGGCTCATTCGCCGTATCGATCACTGACGTCCAACCGTTTGGCGACGGCGTGCAGGTCATTCTGCATCTCGGCAATCCTTCAACAGCGGGCTTTGCGGGAGTTAAGCTCAGTCTTTATGGCTCCCGCATGCCCGCATATAACGGTCAGACGAACTACGGCACGATTTATGAAACGTTGTCTCAATCCCTTCAAAAAAAGGAAACCGTTCTGACCGATAATATTCAGCCCGGAAGCTGGAATCCTGTATGTCGTTTTACCAGATATCGCCGCTAGTCAATTTGGCTATTTGGCCATCTCCGTCCAAACAAACCAAATTTTACTGATGAAAATGTGAGAGGCATTGCCAGCAAAGCGGATCGCATGAAATGGAAATCAGCCGCCCACCCGAAGGCGAGCGGCCGATTTGGCAGTCGAACGAACGGAATTACGCAGCCGCCTGTTTTTCGCCGTGGCGGTCAGCGATTATGGCAAGGCGTTCATAGGCCGACTTCCAAGGGTCCATGTGTTGATCTTCAAATTCTATTCGATCTAGCAACGCCGGCGGCACGGCATTTGCCAATAAAGGCCGTATAGAGAAAAATAGGCGGCAAATCTTTCTCATGTCGCTATTCTCAACTTCATTGTCGGCCGCAACAGTCGCCTCCATGAGATTGACAATTAAGAAAAAGAAGAAATTCAACTGGAACAGCGCACCAGCTAACGAGCGGGCCTGTAACGTGGTCGCATAGTCTCGAAGAATCCGGATACCCTGCCATCGGCATTCTCCATTTCTGACTCCAGATATGCCAACTCCGACCTTTCCGCGTTCAACTGGCGGTATTCTGCGGCCTCGCGCTGACGTTCGAGGGCTCTGATACGACACGAAATTTGAAGCAACGGATCGAGGTCATCAAGTGTGCTCGCGGCACGAATTGGCTCTACTCTTTTTGCGTGAGACATTTGCTTATCCTAGCAGTTGAGGTTGGGGATATATCGAGGCATTCGTTTCCGAGAGCCTAAAGGACGCCCTGTTGTAGGAAATCATCCTCGCAGTCGTCATCGGCGCCTGCTTCGGCCTCGTCGCCGGCGTCCTCTTCGCGGTCATCATTTGTTATGTGGTGGCCCGCCAGGTACGGCTCCAGGTCAGAATCCCCGTCGGTTTCGTCGAGAAAGGCCGCGAGTGCCTCGACCGCGGCCAGATGAGCCTCGATCGCGCCCTTGACCTTCTGGCGCGCGGCCAGAGGCAGAGCGCGCGGTATTCTTGGTGTGCTAGACCGTGTTTCAGCTTGGATTGCCATGGGTAATCTCCTTGGCGGTTCGAGTTAGGGCCGGGGCGGAAGTTGCCGCTTCCCCCCGGTCCGCATTTACCGTACAACGGAAAAGATGGTGAAGTCAATTTCAGTTAAACGTAAAAAGCCGAGGGGTCGTCCGGCGACGGGCACCGACCCGTTGGTAGGCGTTCGCCTACCCCAAATGATGATTGAGGCCTTAGACGAGTGGTCAAAGGCGCATGGCATTTCGCGATCCGGGGCGATCCGAACGATGATCGAGAACGAGCTGAAGGTTCCGAAAGGAAAGCGAAAATGAGAATGAGAATGAGAATGGCACTATGCATCGCCGCTGCGGTAGCGTTTGCCGGATGTGCATCGAGCGGCACCAAGGTCACAGCAGACGATCTAAAGCAGTTTCAAAAGGGTGTGACGACCGAACAGGAAGTTGTCGCGAAACTTGGGAATCCAAACGCCACATCCATTTCTGATGGCGGGGTACGAATCGACGTCTATTCCTACGCTCATGTCGCAGCAAATGCGGCTAACTTCATTCCGATAGTTGGGCTCGCTGCAGGGGGTGCAACAGGCAACTCTACAGCTGTGTCGTTTACGTTCGACGCCAATGGCAAGTTAATGAGCTACACCGCGTCGTCTTCCCAATCTGACGTTCGAACGGGTTTGCTCAATCAATAACTCAAGCAGTGCCTGCGCTGGCACTCACGCCGAAGGCATTCGGATGAACCGAAAGTTCTGTCGCATCCACTCGAACGCGGCCATGTTGCACAGAAATTCGCTGAGCCATGGTCTGACGTAGTCATCGGTCAATTCAGGATGGTCGCCGGCGATGAGGGTGCGGATTATCGCCACATAGGCTATGGCAATCTCGCCTATTAGAGGCTTGCCTCCGCTGTTCGCCAGAATGTCGTTTTCCGCCCGGCGCGATTTGCAGATATCGGCAGTCAAAGTTGCGACCGGATAAAGTTTCGGGCCAATCGGGATTTCAGTTATCGGCTTACGCATCGTCAGCACTTGCATCGTATTGACACTCTTTTCTCGTCGAAGCGCGGCGCCACAAATTGCACCTTCAAAAAGACCCTTGGCCGAACTTCTCGGTGAAGAGGTCGATTTCCAATATCACCAACTGATCAAACATCTTCGCGGTCACTTCGTGGGTCCATTTTTCCGCTGTTGCAAAGGCGGCGCGGACCGCTTGTTCACATTCCGCTGGGCATTCGACCGCAGGAGGCTGATGGGCCGCATACGCGAGGTATCTTGGCTTCAAATCGTTCAGCACCCACTCGACCACAGCGGGAGGCCCACCTATCTTAAATATAGTTTGGCGAACCCCATCCGAAATCTCGGCCCAAGTCGGTATTGTCGGCAATCGGGAACTGGATGATTTCCGCCACTGGTCTTTTCCGCCTGCTCTCCGCCCGCAACAATAAACATCAATAGTTGCCACGCGCCGACGGATTATTCTGCATGTACCGGCCGAGGGAAACTGCGATGCTACGAAGCAGCGTTGGATCCTTGAGGGCTTTGACAGCACTCTGTCCGTCTAGCGCGTTGACCTGCGGCTGCACAACAATGGTCGTGCCGCCGTTTTGACCACCTGATGCGCCCTGCCCGCCTCCGCCCATCTGGCCAAGCGCACTCATCAACGCGCTATTGTCTGCCGCCGGCATAATCCGTTCGCCAGCGTGGATCTGTGCGATCATGTCCTGAGGCACGACATCGATACCCTGCTCAAAGCCAGCCATTCCAACGAAGCCCTGTAACGACCGCAAACGTGGCCGCTGCAGCAGCGACGGCCAGTTCTGGCCCGACAATCGGGATAGCCGCCTGGGACGCGGCGGCCCCCGTAGCGGCGACGGCGGCGTTGCTTTCCGCTGCCGTGAAATTTGGCCGTCGCAGTCGCCGTTTGGAGCGCCGTAGCGCCAGCGGCTGCAGCTGCGGCATTCGCCGTTTCAGATTCACCGAACCCAAGTTCGGCAGCTAGATAGCTAGCTAACTTATAGAGAAGCCCCTCTTGCGCCGTCGCCTTATCGGACGCCATCATTCCGAGGTTCACCATCTCGTGCTCGGTAGCCGCCTTGAGATCGTCCGCGATCTCCTGTTCCAACATCTTGCCGCTGATCTGCAGCAAATCCATGCTGAGGCTCTGGCGCTTCGTGAGAATGTCCTGAACCAGTTCAGTTTCGGTCTGCTCGATCGCCTTGTCGACGCTGCTCCAGCTTTCAAATCGCTTTTGATCTTCCGCCCTTCAGGTCCGACGTTAGCTGCCGGGCTGCAGCGGCAATCTGAGCATTCGTTTGATCGGTGATGATCGTGATTTGGTTCTGATCTTCTGTTTTCCGAACGAGACTTGTGTTGGCGTCGGCGATCTCGTCTTCGAGAGCCTTCTTTTCCGCCGATGGCCTCGTCATTCAGCGCTTGAACCGTCTGGTCATATTTTTGTTGCGCCGTGATCTGGTGGGCTGCAAGCTCTTCCGCGAGGATCGTTTTCTTTTCTTCCAGAGTTGTCCGAGCCAGCGCCAGGTCACGGCTCGCGTTACTGCGGGCGATCTCCTGCTGTTCAGTAGCCGCCTGCTGAGCAGCCTTGGTTTCAAGCTGGAAGACGCGCTCGGAGGCCTCCGGGCCTCATTTTCATACTGCTTGCCGCCCGCCTGGGCTATCGCAAGCTTGTCCTGCCAAAATTTTAGTTCGTAGGCATCGGCCTTTGCGCCGAACAACTGCAGCTGCGTCAATTGCTGGTCGAGTTGCGCCTGCCATCCGGAATTGTCCTGCTTGACCGGCGCTGGTGCTTGTTCACCGCCTCCAGCTGCTTCTTGATATCCGCGATCAGCCGTGGTTGCAGCAGCCTCGCCCTCGGTGTCCCCCACCGTTGTCCGCATCGGCCAGCGCCTTCTGCGCCATCGTGAGTTCTTTGGTGAGATCCGAGCGCTCTTTCAGCTTGCGCATCGATCATGCCGAGCGCGGCGATCTCTTCCTGCTCGGATGGTGCCTTCGGCGTTACCTGCGGCGCGTTGTCCGGCGTCTTCGGCTGCGCAGGCATCGGGAATTTTAGAGGCTCCAGGAATGACATCGGTTGGGCGATCAGGTGCTCTACCTGAGCAACGAACAGCGCCAAATCTTGGGTTGCGGCCACCACGTAGGGCGCGAAGGTCGTCTTCAATTGTTGTGAAGCCTGTTCCAGCTTGATGTTGGCGTCGTTGTGCGGCTTGTGTGACCTTCGGATCAAGCATCCGGCCAAGTGCATCATATTTCGCCGTGAGGGCATCAACACCGGTTGCCAGATCTGGCAGCATGGCATTAATTTCTTCGCCGGCCTTTCCAAATAATGCCACTTCGAGGCGGGCGCGTTCGCCAGTATCGGTGATGTGTAACAGCGCCGCCGCGACTTGCGGAAGCGCATCTTCCGCTGATTGGTTGGCGCTCACGCCTAAGTCGACAAAAGCTTTCGCCTGTCTGGCAGATCCGGCCTGAGCCTCTCCCAGGTTAGATGTGAACTTTCGGATCGCGGTGTCAATCGAACGTCTGACCGATGTGCCAGTAGTTGATCGCCACATTGTGGAAATCTTGCAGGGCCGTAACAGACAACTGCAGCACTTCGGATTCATGCTGTAATTGTGCCGCGCCTTCTTCGACCGACTTCGCAAAGGCAAGGACTGCTGCACCACTGACGGCAATCCCTAGAGATCCCAGCCCGCTTGTGACCGTTCCCAGAGAACTTGAGAAAGCCGACGACGTCCCGCTTGCCTCCTTGATTTTGGCATTCAACGCCGATACTTCTGCCTTCGCCTTCAGCGACGCTTCAGCAGCGACCGTAAGCGATGCCTTCATCTCGTCGGAAATAGCTTCAGCAGATGCGGCGGCCTGACTGGCAAGCGATTTCAATGTGGCTTGTGTAGCCTGGAACTCTGCCCTTGCAACTGCAAGTTTTGTCTGAAGGTCAACTACCTCAGCAGTAATGGTGATTGACACATTACTGGGCATCGTTATCTCCGTTCAATTTCTTGCCTGCATGGCTTGCGTGCTCGCCCCGGTTTTTAGCGGGACGAGCTGCGCAACTTGCCAACCACGCCGGCGAAGGATTCCGGCTGTTCGCTGACGGGGTTTTTTCCATCGGGCAGCACTCGCCGTCTGATCTGCCGGTCAAACTCAATCGGCTCATTCTTTCCAACACTCGCATTTTGCCCGCGCTCCGCCCGCGTCAGCGGCACGCCGATGGCGACTTGTGGTGCGACGAGCTCAGGTGCCGCTGGACAACTTCAGCAAGGCCGCTTGACGCCGACGAAAATCGACACCGCGCGAACCTTCGTCATCAGACTACGTGCCGCCTGACTCCTGCACTTCCTGCGAGTCTTCATCCAGAACTCGGCGGCACTCAAAACTTTTCGGACCAATCCTCGGCAACGCTCCGCCTGTAGATGCGCCTGGTGGGCCGCGGTGTGTGCGTCGCGAAGCATTTCGGCATTCGCAGCGCTTAGGACCTTGCCACCGCGATTGAGTGATCGCTGCGTCAATACGGCGCCCGAATCAGCGGGACACTAACGACGCTCACTTCGTAGCAAATCCAACGCAAGGCTTTGCGCCCGTTTCGTGGTTGCGCCGGGTCGATTGGGGCTGACTCAATCACCCCAAATCCCAGACTCAAAGCAAAAAATCCATCTTTCACAAGACCGCGGGTCTCATCGGCGTGTGTACTAATTCCCGCGCCGGATATCTCCACTTCACGATCAAATTCTTCGCCGTAGTGCGTGCGCTGATGATGCGTCCCACGATTCTTGTCGCAGTCGTGGTTTTTCAAAACCGCCGCGTTGCCGCTTTTCAGTCGGCTCAGATCAGCGCCTTCCATAACGAGTGCGATTCCATCTTCGCAGAGATCGGACGTCGCAGCGATGCCTTCAAGATCGAGATCGCTGATCGGCGTTATGCTCCCAGAAATCGTGCGGTACATTGTATCCATCGCTTCGTCGCTCCTTCGATTTACGATCGCGTCGCTATCACGGTTGAACATAGGGGGTGTAGCCTGAGGCACCGCCCGCGGCCACGACCGCATCGGCTTCGGCTTCGGTCATCACCAGAGTCGTTCCACTGGCATACGACGTGCCGGGCCAATTGCTAATGAGTTTAGCCTGATAAGATCCGGTGGGAACGCTAATGCCGATGTTGTAGACGGGCGTGTAACTAGCGGTCAGTGTAATCGAGACGAGATTTCCGCCGTTGGTTTCAGTGTTGTTGACGTTTACGGCTGTGCCAACGGCGCCCGCTAAAACGGTCATGGTTGTTCACCTCGATGTTGCTGGGTTGAAACTTTGGTTGACTGGTCAGTGCTCGGAATTGGCTCGACCATCGTTCCTGGCCTTATGATTTCGACTGCGCCGTTGGCTTCGGCATGCTCCGCAGATCGTTTGTCGATGCGAACAATTCTGCCGCGTTGGGAAGCCCGACCATCGGAGGCGGGAAAGCCCGCTTTCAAAACTCTTGCCAAGACTTCATCGGCGCCGATCGGACCCGTTTCGTTTGCCAGCGGCGGCGCGGTCTCCCGCGATACGGCTACGGGCTGCACGACGCGAGGACCGACGGTCGGAGGCAGATGGCGCTGGAGTCGAATTCTTGCGCGCGCCGATCAGCAGGCAAGGGCCTTACCGGAGGTGTAGGCGGCGTCGAAATGCGTGAGGGGGCCTTCGCGCGGCGATTTTCGATGTTTATCCAGTTGGCTTTGAACTGAGCGAGCAAATCGGCCGCCAGCAAGCAATTTCCGTTAATGTGAGGCGGCAGTTCAAGGGCTTGGGCTTCAACTGAAAACGTATTATGGGCGAGCTTATCTTTGACCGCGACCATCGCGTTGAATAGCTCCATCACCTCCCCTGCTTTCGCCAGATATGCTCGCATGGCAGGTTCGAACGGTGCCTTGAGTTCGCGCAGTTGCGCCGCCCGTGCCATGGCTTTTGCTGAAGCGAGACGGTGTTCGATTTCCGGGATCGCCTTGACCGCCTTCGCTATGAGCCAATGCTGTTCCGCGATTTCGCGATCGATTGCCTCGACCGCCTTGAAGTCGTCGGCGTTGATCTTGCGTACTTTGAGCAGCTCGATCTCGGTATATGCGGCGGACCCCGCTGCCTTCGCTGCTTCCAGTTCGGCTTCCAGCGCGTCAGCGCCGTTGCTTACGCCGATCAAATTCTTCACGACCGATAACGCTCCCATTGCGAACTCCTCCGTTCAGCGCGGCAGGTCTACCTCGGACCTGTGGCCATCTAGTCGGGTTTTTTTGGCCACGGGCGCGAACATCCGGAGTAGGGTGCGGACGCTTGGGGTGGCCCCGCCTGTTAGGGTAAGAACACGGTGCAGGATTGCCCGCCGCGGATCTGCTGGGGCCACTCTGCCCCGCTCGAACTGCCAGGCGCTAGCGCGGTAGCGCTCGATTTCCGTGTGCACCGCTTCCGCAATCGACACTGCATCTCCCCACCATCCGACCGCCATGCGCATCAGGGCATCATTGCGCTCGTCGTCACGCGCGCGCCGGAGCGCCTGCGGCGTGAAGTGACGCGCTAGCCGCGCCCGCGCTTCAAGGCGGAGTGCCAAAATAGCAGCTTCCAGTTCGTCAATGTCCATCACACCGCTTCGCGGATTTGGACTAGGTGTCCCAGAAGGCTCGGCAACCATTTCAGCCACGCAACTCAATATCGTCGAGCGGATGTTCGCGCATTTCGGCCTGCGCCCCGATCGTGGCTGATACTACCATCGCAAATACACCCGTAGGACCACGGCGAGCGCCAGATACTTCCTTCTTCGAGGCCCGCAACAATCGCACGAACTTTAGCCAGTTCGACGTCAGGGCGGACGCGTCTGTCGGTTGCCGCTAGACTGAAAATCGCTTCCAATTTCGCGGCTGCCAAGAGTCTCGCCTCAGGCGGGCAGCTGATGTCGCGGGCATATTGATCAGTGCGCTAACATCAGTCAGCGCGAGGACATGGTCGATCTGCGGCTTCACGCGGCGTTCAATCCTCTCTCGCGGCTGATGGTTTTGAATGGGCACGCCCTTGTAGACTTCGCCCGTTTCACTCCGCCTCATTTTTTCCTCCTGCAATAATTCGCAACGCTAAGCGCGTTACGTTATCGTGATCATTGGCGTCGGGTTTCGTGGTCGGCCTTTCGGGCCCGCTCGCATTGATCAACATGAATTTGGTGGCCGCAGTTTTCCCTTCGGCGCTTTGTCGATCCAAACGCTCCAACTCTTCCGACCGAAGAATTGCTTTGCCGTGCTCCAGTTGGTGAGCAAAAACCTGCTTTAGACGATCGACGGGGATTCCCATCACGGCCGCAATTTTTTCTGCCGACATTCCGTCCGCGATCAACAATACAACCCGGCGTTGAAGAATTTGCATTCTCTGCGCCGCCGTTGGCTTTTTTGTCTCTTCGACGTTCGTGGCCGTTAAGAGGAATTTTCTCCGGTTGCGCGATCCCTTCGGCCTACCTCGCTTGGTCATTGAATATTTCCTCTATTAATCGGAATTCTTTAGCCGCGCGCGCAACATTCACGAATGCGATCGAATGTGGTCAGCCGCGGCTCTGGGGTGGGATTTGGAAACCGGCACCACGCCTTAGGTTTTATTCTGAAGCCGCCTACCGCCTCACCTGTGCGGTGCGAGCATCGTAACTCGGTGATTTGTCGTGTGTGCTTTGTCATCGCTCACTTTCTGTCCAATATCGCCTCGGCTCGCCGACGATGCGTGCAACTGATGGCGACGACGTTGGTTCGGAACGAACCGCAGCGGATAAGCTTGTGATCGCTGTGACGATCTCTCGGCGCGCGTCGGCAGTAGTGGCGGCAGCAAGTGATTTGATCCGTTTCGAGACGAAGTGCGCGAGCCGCCATAGATTTTCCTGCGGAGCATTCGGGCGTGGACGGAATGAACATCGCGGAAACGTCGCACCCTGCCGCGTTCCGATAGACTGACAGAATTCGCGTTCGCGGCAATCGAACCCGCTTCGATAAGAAGTCGGTCGAAGATTGATGGTTTTGTGTTTTTGTTTGGCGCAGCAATCATGCAGCCACCTGAGCGGGTGTATATTTGACCCGAAATTCACTCCCTAAGACTTTGATGAGACTGCGGGAGAATTTGGCGGGAATGTGGTCGACGAGCACTTTCAATGAAACATGGATAGTAGGCGGCGGACCTCGATCAAGTAGGGTGTTGGCGATGTACGAGCGGAAATTGTCGGACCCTATTTCGGAAATCAACTTTTCTGCATGCTCACGCCAGCTTGGTGGGATGACCAGATCAGTTGGCTCAGCGACAAGACCATCGTTCCATCGCTCCTCATTCAGCCATGCGGCAGGATGCTTGATATATCTAGGATCCGTAGTTGCCTGTTTGACAGCATACCTTTTGGCTCCGGCGATGATCACTTGTGTGGTCGTTTTCCCGAGAGCTTTTTTGTAGGCTTTTTGAGCTAACGGTTTGGCGACATGGTTGGGAAACGAGGCATAGAACAGTTCAAAGCCATTTTCTTGTTCGCCCTTTGGTTCATTCTGGCCCGCGCTCGCCGCCTCTTTCTTTTTTTCTTCTTCTTCCCTTTCCCCTTCCCCTTGTGCGTGCACAAGCCGCGTGCTGGTCGCGTCAACCACGTGTGGCTGACGCGTGATTGACGCGTCAACTTGATCAAGGTTTTCAACCACTTGATCAGGAACCGGCAATTTACTTGCTGATTCGCGGTTGTTGATGATTTGGTGCTTCCGCCATGATGGAATGAATCCGCAGTCACCGTCAGGCGGCGCGTCAACCACGTGTGGCCCACGTGTGCTCGACACATTCCCAACGATAAATCCACGCGTGCTTAACGCGTCGAGCACACGTGCCATGTCAACTTGGTCGTAGGGAAGAATGTCGAGCTTCAGCTGGTTCGGACGCCACCGAAACCGCCCTTCTCGATCTGCGGCGCACCATAGGCCGGCAAACGCTACACGCAACGGAAGCTGCGATTGCATTTCTGCCTCGACTACGGCCTTCGTGCCGGAAGAATTCAGGTTTTATCGTACGGATTCGCGCCATGGCGCATCACGCCGTATTTCCGCAAACATCCAATTTCCGTGGGCGTCCGCGGCGACTACGAGGCTGTTAGCCAGACGCAGCGTGGGCCGCGCGCTCTTCAAGCTTCTTTTTGGAAGCGGTGACCGCAACATGTTTTATGCCGTCGATATTGACCACCACGAGGGTACCATTCGCTGCCTGCCGATACACCTTGCGCACGCTGGTTCCCTCTCGCTGCGCAAACTCTCGAAATGTTGGGTAATCAGAGAATAGAGACAAATTTTGCATATCCACAAACGTCCTCCGCCAAATCTGGACGTTAATTTCAATAATTACAGTTTTGGCGGATCGCCACGGACACTAAATGAATTTTTCATTGTCCTTATTTTACGCTCTTCGCTGGCGTGGGTTTTTCAACTTCGGATCGGCGCGACGATACGCCTTTTCGATGGCGCCACCTGTCGTCTTCCGGGTTTTGGCAACAGCCCTGAATGCGGCTTGCTGCGGCTCGGCCCGTGCCTTTGGCGCGATGCGCGATGGTCGCAGTGGCAACTTCCTCGACGAGTACGATCTCATAGTTGCGCCTTTTCCGTGCGGGCTTCGATTTCGCACCCCGCTTTGTCTTCTAAGTCAAGCAGGTCGGCGACATAGAGCAGCACGAGCGGATCGACTGCATCAGAAAAGAACACCGCAGTGCGTAGCGCCGTTGCTGTGACCTTCCTGGTAGGAAAGCGCCGATCCATAATCTGCACAGCTATCCCATTGCGAGCATCGCCGGATGCCGGGCCACATTCGGTACGCGGCATTCTTGCTTCGAGCGCTGCCTGGTAATTCTGCCGTTCGATCGCGCCTTGGAATGCAGCATTCAGATTTTGGAGCCAGTTGCCCAGGTCTTTCGTGCTCACGGCTTCGCTTTCGCTGACTGCTTGTTCGTCGGGATCACGTCGGCACTCTTGCCGTGGCGCTTCGGCCTGGGCGCAATGATCGACGAAGCCCGCTCGGTCGCTACGCGCAACGGGTCATCGAATAAATGCGCATAACGAGCCGTCGTCTGTGGATTGCTATGGCCGAGAAGCGCGCCAATCACAGGAAGCGATTGGCCGGCGGATGCGAGGACGCTTGCATAGGTGTGTCGAAGATCGTGAATGCGGACGCCGTCGATTTTCGCGGTTTTGCACGTGCTCGCCCAGAATTTTTTAAGCGCGGCCTGTGGTTTGCCCGCGGCGCCGGGGAACAGGAAGGCCGATGGCGGCTCACCGCGCTTGTTTGCGTCCTTCTCCGCCGCTTCCCGTTTCCTTGAGAAGCAAACGCGCTGCACCGCTCAAGGGCGCGATATGCGTTGTTTTCTGCTTCGTAGTCGAGCCAGGTTTCGTCCACACGCCAGCAATGAGGTCGAGCTGACCCCACCGCGCACTCAGGACTTCGCCGCGGCGCGCGCCGGTCAGAAGCAGGAGGCGGACGGCGTTCGCGCTGACAACCTCTTGCTCGCCCCCAGGGCCGCGCCCAGCCGTTTCAGCTCGTCGGCCGTTAGATAGCGCTGGCGCTCGTTTTCCGGGTTTCGCTCAATGCCCGTCGCCGGATTGTCCAGGCGCATCTTCCAACGGCGCGGGCCCGCCAAGGTAAACATCTTCGACAGAAGTGCGACAACGCGATTTTCGCGGCGATCGGCGAGCCCGACTTCGTGACCGTGCGCAAGGCATCGATATGCGAGAATTCAACATCTGCCACGCGACGCTTGCCGAGCTCCGGTAGTATGTGCTTGTCGATCATCCGCTTATCGTCCTTTTGAGAACTCGGACGCTTTTTTGGGCGTGCTCTTTCATGTACCGGCCGCAAAGATGAGCGACGGTGGGTTGATTTCGCGCTCCTCGCGCTCGGCCAGCACGTCCCGGCCGTCATACTTCGCCGCCCCCTTGATATTGCAGGCCTTGTCCCGCATGCCCGTCAGCAAGCCTCGTAGCGCCTCCGCCGATAAGTCCGGCAGAACCGATCCGAGCGTAATGCGGCGCTCGCGCCCGTCCGCCATATAATTGAGGATGAAAGACCGCGCGCCGGCCTTGGTGACACGCAGCCCGAAACCAGGGAGCGCCTCGTCGTAGTGGATCACATATGGGCGGCTGCCCGTCGGACCGGGCAAATCGCGCACGTTCTTCGCCGTCAGCTTAACAATCATTTTCTGTGTCCGAACGGTGTCCGAACGAATTCGGCATTCATCCGTCACAGAGTGACGCAGCTTGTCAGAGAGCCGTCAAGCTATGTCTATTGATAATGCATAGTTTTTTGCCTTCTGTCCCGAATTCGCGTTCAAAACAAGGGGTTAGATTTTGCGGCCAAAAGGGATTTGTAATCAGGGGGTCGCGGGTTCGATTCCTGCAGCCGGCACCATGAGCGCTTGAGGAAAATCAGTCCGGCGCGACTTAGGCATATCACGATGAAACAACTGTAATATCTGGCGGCGGGAAGTTGTTATATGATCACGTCAACCGACTCCCATAATGAGAGTTGACGATCTTGCCAGATCGTTTGAATTGCTTCTGCTGGAATAGCCGCTGTTATAACGACCGATGTGCTGAAGAGGAGTTCTGAAATGCTTCGCAGAGTCTTGCTTGTGGTCGCAACGGGTCTGTCGATTGCGACGCTCTCCGCGTCTCCGTCGCTGGCTCTTTCAGAGGTTGTCGTTCCTCCTGCACCAAACGGAAACGGCACCTATGACTCCACTGGGTCCGCATCCGACAACGCTTTATCGGGATCCGACCAAGACAAGGGATTGTTTGATCGCGGTTCCTTCCACTTCAGCGTGTCGAGCGGAAACGGCGGCTATGCTCCTTTTGGATCGAGATACGCCCCGTTCGGACCGACTTATGGGCCCGCAAATTCCAACTTTGGTCCAACCCAGAGTTATGGACCGCCACCGTCATATCGCGGCTTTCCCTTCTGATTAGATTAGATTAGATTAGATTTGGCTGCCGCTGAGGCATGCGTCGGTAAGGCGGCATGTTTCAGCACCAGCATGACGCATATGCAAATTGCTTGCCCCACGCCGTTTCGTTTCGCCCGAACATCCGCAAACCCGAAGCAATTCAGTCGGTAACATTCCAGAGCAAGAGATAAGCGGTGACGGCTTACTCTTGATAGTTTAGGACGGTCATCAACCCTCTGCGCCATTCGTGCGCATGAAGTGTTTTTCCAATTTGGCATCTGAAGCCAGATAAAAAAGCGCGGCAAGCGTCGAGATGTCCAGGAAATACAGATAGCGATAATCGCAAGCCAACGAAATCACAAAGAAGGATATTGCGAAAAACGCAGATCCAATCAGCATGAAGCCGATGGCGAGATCGGGCGGGCGATGCCGGCGGAACAATAGAAACGCTAGGTACGCAGCCAGCACGCCGAAGGCGGCATGCGAAAAGACCGGCGTGCCCACGAATAGGTTCGCATAAGTTTCGAGCGCCAAATCGCGACTGTCGATGCGAGGGGCCAACCCCAACGTTTTCATCGTCCGCGGTGGTCCCCAAACGCCAACGATGTAGGGCACGCAGTCATCTAGCTTCGGCGTAAGGACGATCCAACGGAATATCGCAGCGCGGACTTTCAGATAGAGCAGCGGATGGCGGACAATGAAATTCACCCATTGTGCGGTCATCATCGCGCTCGACGCAGCATCGAAGGCCTCTTTCAGCGCGGGCGATTTCTGGAGTGTGTCGACTCTCGTTGGCGAAAACAGGCGCCCACCGTCCGTTCGCGTGAGCCTTTCCAACACGGGATCGTGAGTCTGGAATATTTCAAGCCTGATGCCAGGCAGGGATGCGGCAGCGCCGGCGAGGTCATAGATCTGGAGTGTCTTAAGTTCGGCACGCCGGCCGTCTCCGCCATCCGAGCGCGTGTCGAGCGCGAGCGTGGCGCAAACTGTGAACGCGACAATCGTTGCGAGCGCTACGACAACGTACCTTATGCCTGATTTCAGGCGATCCTCAGGGGCGCAGGAGAATGCGATCGCGCCAAGAGTGAGTGCGCCAACAAACGCCACAATGGCGCCGTTCTGTCGGACCAGCGTGGCCAAGGACAACAGCAATAACGAGATTAGAATAAACGAGAAACGCGCGCGTCTATCTTCCCATCGGGATGCAGCCAGCGCGAGACACACATAACCCGCGACAGCTGCGTCGGCGAACAACACATCCTTCCAGATAATGCCCTGATAGAGAAGGAATTGCGGCGACAACACACACAATAGGGCAGCGAGGACTGCGGCCCAGCTCGTGCGCGGTTGCATTCGCGAGAGGGCCAGCAGCGACGCGAAGGCGAGCGTCGTGTCGAACACGGCAAACAGGCCAGCACCCGGCAAAAGATAATCCCCCACGCCGAGCATCCATGCCATGACAGGCGGATGCCAGGTATTGTAGACGCCTGTGCGTCCCTCAAGCAGCTGAATGATAAAATCAACGGAAAGATGACCGGGCCAATTGACGGCCAACGCCGTCAAATAACCTACTACAAGAATTGCAGTGGTCGCATTCCCAGCAGATAGAAACCGTGCGCCCCGCATCCCCGCCTCGGCGCATCCAGCGCGCTGTTAGATTTTGCGTTTGAAATAAAAATTGGCCCTAACCGTGCAAATCCTGTTTCTTCTGTAAATATTCCTCGCGCTGGATTTCGCCCCGCGCATAACGTTCTTCGAGAATCTGGTTGGCCTGTGAACGGGCGGTCGAACTGAGCTGCAGACGCCGGGGGCGGACCATCGCCACGAGCAGCACGATGATCGCGATCATGAACATTAGCGACACAAGCCCATGGAACGGAAACCACCACCACCATAGGGGCGATGAATAAGACCAGTGCCAGAACATGCAGCCTCCGCGGCGCAAGCGTTACACCGACAAGATAGGTAGTGTCTGAGCAGGTTGCCACCTACATGGACGGACGAAAACAGCAGCCTAGCGACCTTGGCCTGCGTTCGTGAATTATACGTAACCAAGGCGCGCCTGCAGCGCCCAGATCTGCCGAGGCCAGTATGGCCCACGCCAAACCGCAAGAATGTCAGCAGAACTTGGATGCTGAGGCCGCGTCGATAGTGTTGCCAAGATCGATTTCGTCCGGATCATTTTGGCCAATCCACAAGACGATCAGAGAATTGGCCGAAGCCGGCATTCGGACAAAGTCACGGCACAACCGATGTCGCATGAGGCCTTGTTGGCGGATCGTCATGCCTTGCAACTTAGAAGCGGGCTGCCCCCGCCGAACAGCATTTTAGGGGCGAGAGTTTCTCTCGGCCATCTGTCCAGTTTTCGGTGACAACCTCATTTCTGCGCCAAATCGCTGAGTTGCGGCGTCATGTTGGCGGTGCGGCTCAGAGACGTGGGACGGAAGGCACGAGCGGCCAATTTTGCACCGGCCAGCTCGTTTGGCTCGAGCTGGGTTTCGAGCACTTCGACGCGCGCCTTCGACACGTCGTCGCCATTGCGTGCCGCTATGGCATACCACTTGTAGGCGTCGGTCAGACTTTGCGGCACGCCCGTGCCACGTTCGTAGAGCACGGCGAGATCAAATTGTGAATCCAGATATCCCATATTCGCCGCCCGCGTAAACCAGCTCGCGGCTTTTTCGTAATCCTGCGGGGTGCCGCGGCCTTCGGCATAGAACACACCTAGATTGTGCATCGCCTTGCGGTTGCCTTGATTGGCGGCGGCTTCGTACCAGTGCAGCGCCTGCGCTTCATCCTTCGCCACGCCGCCCCCGCGCTGATAAAGCGTGCCGAGGCGATATTGCGCGACGGGCTCGCCGGCCTTGGCGGCACGTTCGAGCCATCGCGCAGCTTCCGTCTCGCTACGCGCGACGCCCTCGCCATCGAGATATTTGACGCCCGCAATCAGCGCGGCCTTGGTGTTGCCGCCATCGGCAAGAGCGGCGAGACGTTCCATCGACGAAAGTCTTCGCACCGGCGGCGGCGTAGGTGCGGGCTCGGACGCGGCGACCGCAGGCGTCACGGGCGGCAACGTGGTGAGTGCGACCCGCTGGTGTAACGCGGATGGTGGCGGCATGCGTTCGACGGCCACGCTGGCGTGCGCGGGTTGGGCATCGAGCAGACCTTCGCTCAAAGCGATACCCATCGTGGCAAGGATCACCAGAATCGCAACTGCGCCGATGCCCAAAAGCTGGTTGCGGCTGAGAAGGTGTTTGCGTCTTTTGCGACGTATCACCGGCGGCGGCACGACTATGGCAGCGGCCGCACTCGCGGAACGGCGTGCGTTGGTGAGATAATCGTCGTCGGAGCCTCGGCTCTTCAATTGCGCGCGCAGATCGCCTGGCTGCTGCGCCCCAGATGCAGCTCCGTTCAGTTCGTCGTGCGAGATGTTGGAGATGGCAATCTCCGACGGCGTTTCGTCGGGAATCGGTGTGACGATGGGCGATGCTGTCTTGGGAATGTCGATGCGGGTGAAGGCCGCAAGCAGTTCTCCGCGCAAAGTCGTGGCGGTTTCCGTGATACGCTTGTCGGTGCGTTCGGCGCGTTCCACGAGGCCTTCCAGGCTCGTTTCGGTGGTCTTCTGCCCATCTTTCGCGAGCTTTTCAATTTTGTCGAATCGTTCCTCCATGTCGGCCAACACCCGCTCGACTACGCCCATCCGGCGATCAAGCCGTGCGACCGCGGTCGCGGATCCCTCGCCCAGCTGCGGATTGGGGACGGAGAGCCGATTGATGATCTCGTGCAGCTGCGAAGCCTCACCACGCTTCTTGGCGATCAGTGGCATTTGTTGAGCGTCGTCACTGGCTTGCTCTGACACGCCACCTTCTTGCGGTGCAGCAAGGTTGGTGTCACTTGGCAGCGGTCTCAGATTGGCTGGGCGGGTGGGCGCGTGCGCTGGGACAATTGTGTCGGCGGGAAGCCGTGGCCGAGGGACGGGTTGTTCGGCCTTTTCAATCAAGGCGGCCACGAGATCTGCATGTGGCAGAGGCTCGGAAAGCGAAGCAGCTTGATCGCGGCGCATAACGCGTGCGATGCCAGCCAAATCTTCGGCCACGATGGCGAGAAGAAGCTCGTTCTTGGTGCGGAACAATCCATATACGGCGTTTCGTGGCAGCTGCGCGTCACGCGCGATCGCGCTCAGAGTGAATTTCTGTACGCCGTCGCACGCAATGACGCGCCGCGCTGACGCCAAGATCGACACGCGCTTTTGCGCGCGCTGGCCCTGCGCTACCTCATCCGAGACCGTTTCGGCCATGCCGGATTCGTTAAAATCAGGCGCTTCTCGCCCCGCACTCACTGGCACCACCCGCTGCTTTGCACGTCAGTGTGGGACCAAGGGGTGAAAAATGGTTTGGTAAGGCTGGTAAATTTGGCGTTTACAAAGTTCCGCGAATTGAACGGACGTACCTCTTCCGGAAGCTCAAACTATTTGAGCGCAGCCAGAATATTTTGGGTAGAAACGATTGCTTGCCGCGCGCAGCGCCCCTCGCCCTAGGCTTACTCCCCTTCTTCGAAACCTCCGACCTGGCCTTGTGAGAGGTAAAGAACTACGCGGGACTCGGAAGGGCGCGGGCTTGCCGATGGCGCGTGCGCTCCCAGCGGGCGAGCAAAGTGATAGACACGATCACCATGACATAGACGATAAGCTGCAACCCGTTCGGCTGATCGGTGTAGCCAACGAGCGTGTGCAGCAGACGGCCCGGCATCGTGCCTTCCGGCAGCAGCCAGGACGTATCCCAGACCGTGGCCATCAGGAACTGCAGATAACCGCCATTCTGCAGGAACAGCACGGCCTGCGCCGCCATGCCCGCGGCCAGCAAGGTGATGAGACCCGCGGTAATACCGAACAGTCGATGCGCGGGGATCGTGAGAAGGCCGAAATACATCAGCGCACTGATCGCGGCGCCCGCGGCCAAGCCGAGCAGTCCGCCGATGATCATGGCAAGACCGGAGGTGCCACCCTGGCTGGCGATGCCGTAGAGGAACAGCACGACTTCGGAGCCTTCGCGCAACACCGCAACGCCGACGACGATCGCAAGCGCCGCCAGCGTGCGTTCGCCGGTGGCCACCGCTGCCCCAATATGGCTTTCATGTCGCGCGCCATCTCACGGCCATGGCCGGCCATCCAGACATTGTGCCAGGTGAGCATCACAACGGCGAGCAACAGGATGCTGGCATTGAAGAATTCCTGTCCCGAACCCGGAACAAATCGGCGAGTCTCGCCCGCGAAGGCGGCGACAAGACAGGCGCCGATCACGCCGCTTGCCACGCCATATGCGACCCACAATACGCGACGCCGGCACGCCTTTGGTCGCGGCCAGCACGATGCCGACGATGAGGCCGGCTTCGATGACTTCGCGGAAGACGATGAGGAGTGCGGAGAGCATGTTATTCGGCGATCACCACGCCCTGCGCGGTATCGGGATTGATATTCGCCCATGAACGGATAGCGCCCGGCGATAGCGGACGCAAGCGGACATTGCCCGTCTCGTGACCGGCGACCACTTTTTCGACCTTCAGCGACGAACTATCGAATTCGTCCGCCGTGGCATCCTTGTTGGAGAGAATGATCACGTTGGGCTCGTTCGCCTTCACATGGATCTCGGACGGCGAGAATTTGTGGTTCTTCAAGGTGACCGGAAATTCGGCAGCCGCCGCAGGAACCGCGATGCATAAGAAAAACGTGAAGGCGAAAAAAGAACGCGTCATTTGCTTTTGCTCGGATAAGTAAAGGTCCAGCTTGCGGTGATCGGCTTCCACCAGTCGGGCACGCCGCTGTCCGCGTCAGTGTGGCGAATGAAGCCGTGCGACGATGGCGGCTAGATCATATAGGTCAGGTGATAGGTGCCCGGCCCCGCCATGTCGACATTATTGGCATAATGCGGACCGTCTTTCGCCGTCATCGGATAGAGCATACCCGTCCGCTTGTAGGGCGTGCCGTCTTTGCTCAGCGTGAATTTGATCGTGAGATAGGGAATCCAGGCGTCCTCGGGGAAACCGTGGGTTTCGGCGCCGGTGGCGTGGACGTCGGCTTCGAGATGGACATTGTCCTTGCCCATCCCCATGCCCGGCGGATGCGGTCCATCTCGATGCCCGTGAGGTAGTTGGGGACGATCTGCATCCCCTCCTTCACCACCGGTTCGCCGACATAGAATTCCTGCGCCGCCAAGGCGGGCTGAGCGGCAAGGCTCAGCGCGGCGGCGGCAATTAAGGAGAGCTTCATGATCAGCCTCTTTTGAGAGATCACACCTTACTCGCAACTCATTCTCATATGCAAGACTGGTCGCGGCGCAGACGGCAAATACAAAACGTTTATGCAAATGCCCGCGCTGACGTCGATAGACCGATTGCGGGGGCCAGAAGACGTTGTTTGGGCTGTCCGCCGGCAAGGCTATTGGGCCGCCGTGTTTTTTTTCTTCAGCGGATCTTCAAGCGGCACTGAACTGACTTCGCTGAAGCGGCGCGCGGCGGCCTGATCGGCCGGCGTGGCGGGCTGAATAATCATACGGCCCAATGCAACGACATTGGGGATTTCGTCGTCGGCTAGTTCGCGCATCTTCTGTTTGCGCGCGAAAGCCTTTTCGATATAAGGCTCGAGTTCTTCCATCTTGCGCTTCTGCTTTTCGGCAGCGCGCTCCTTGAATTCGGGCATCACGTCGCCGGCGAAGAGTTCCAGAGCTTCGCAGATGTGTTCATGTTTGTTCTTGCCGCCTTGCTGGATGAAAGCGACCTGATCGACACCTGCGCAATCGAATTTCCTCAAATGCGCACGCAGATCGTCGGGCGTACCGATGCCGCCCGCGCCAGGACTGATGGGGATGGAATCGCGCGCAGCCTCGAAATTCTTCCAGATGTCGGTACGGCCCGGCTTGTGTTCGCCGAAGATGTAATGGTGGCCGAGCGCATAACCGAAGAAACGGAACCCATCGAGACCACGGCGCTTGCGCCTCTTCTCCGTCGCGATGGACGGAGAAACCTGTCACCATTGCGATGTTCGGATTCACCGCATGACCAATCGGTACGCATTCTTCTTTGAGGATTCGATAGTAATCGTCGACCCATTGCTTGGCTTCCGCCGGATCGACGAAAGCAAAAGTCAGTGCGCCGATACCCAGACGGGCAGCGAGCTTGATCGTTTCGCGGTTGGAGCACGCGACCCAGACCGGCGGATGCGGCTTCTGCACGGGTTTGGGCACGATGTTGCGGCAGGGCATGTCGAAGAACTGGCCTTTGAATCCGGGATAGGGATTCATCACCATCATGTTCAGGCATTGCTCGAGGGTTTCGCGCCACATCTCGCGTTTCTTTTCGACAGGCACTTTATAACCGCCGAGTTCGAGCAATGCTGAAGATTCACCCGTGCCGAATTCAACGCGGCCATTGGAGACCAGGTCGAGCGTGGCGATGCGTTCGGCGACGCGGGCGGGATGGTTGTAGCCCGGCGGCATGAGCACGATGCCGTGACCCAGGCGAATGTTCTGAGTACGCTGCGAACACGCAGCGAGGAAAACTTCCGGCGCGGAGGAATGGGAGTATTCCTCGAGGAAGTGATGTTCGACTTCCCACGCGTGGTCGATGCCGAGCTTGTCGGCTAGTTCCACCTGATCGAGTGCTTCCTGAAACAGTTTCAGTTCGTCGCCCTCGTTCCAGGGACGCGGAAGCTGATGCTCGTAGAAAATGCCGAATTTCATACGCTTGCTCCTATTGCTGTTGCAAAGCGGCGGAGAAGATGGGCGCCCAATTCTTGACGCCCTTCAGCGCTTCGCTATTGGCAGCCTGGTCGAAACCGGCACGGATAGCGGCGAAGCGCATCTCCACGACGTCTTTGAAGCGCGGATCGGTGAAGATATAGAGATTTCCGTCGCGCACCGCCTCAAATACCCGCTGGCCTACGACGTCGGGATCAATGCCAGTTTCGATGGCCTGCGTGATCATGGAGCGGCGTTGCGGATCGAGCGCGCCCTCCTCTGACGCGCTGCCAAAGCGGTCCTGTCGGGTGCGGCTGCTTTCGTGAATTCGAGTACGGACAAAGCCGGGGCAGAGTACAGACATTCCGATCTTGCTGCCCGCGAGTTGGCCGGCCCAGCCCTCGCTCATCGCCACAACAGCGTATTTCGTGGCGGAATAAGGTTCCATACCGGGGCCACTGATAAGGCCCGCGATGGAGGCGGTGTTGACGAAATGGCCGCCTTCGCCGTGGCTTTTGACGAGCGGCAGAAAGGTTTCGACGCCGTAGACGACACCCTTGAGATTGACCTCAATGATCCAATCCCAGTCGTGCTCCGCCACCTTACCAATTTCGCCACCAACCGCGACACCCGCATTGTTGCAAACGATGTGAACCTTGCCGAAAGCCGACACAGCCTCAAGCGCGGCCGTGCGCAGCGAATTGCGTTCAGTGACGTCGCAATGCACGGCCACCGATTTGATTTGTTCGAACTCAAGCCGTTCTATAGCGGCCTTGGCAGAAGCATCCTCGATATCGGCAATCACGACATTCATACCGGCGCGACCGAAGGCGCGTGCCATGCTGAAGCCGATACCGCTTGCGCCGCCAGTGATAAACGCGGTCTTACCCTTGAATTCTTTCATTATGCTGCTGCCTCATATTCGAGCGCATCGAATTGCGCAACCAGCGCCTCGCCACGCGGGCGCTTGCGCAAACGGGATATAATATTGTCGCGCGATTGGTTGCGCGTGAAATCGGCGTTGGTGACGGCATGCCACTCGATCATTTGCTCCCAGATGGGGTCGATAATCGTGTTGCCCGGAACGGGCCTGCCGTCGCTCGCTTTGATCGTCAGGCTGCGCAATTCGCTGATCGCGGTTTGCAGATAAGCCACATGGATCGCTTCGTCGGTGCGGATACGATTGACCAGTTCGGCTGCATGGTTGGCGCTATCACGGCGATCGCGGAAATTGTCAGGGTCACGCATCACCTCGATGCAGAAGGAGAAGAAATTTTCTGCCCGCACTTCGATCATCAGCACGTTCATTAGCAGCAGAATCCAGTCTTCGTATTCTTTCGGAACCTGTGCCATCCGCCGTCTGGTTTCGGGGCGCGCGAGGCTTTCGGGCACGGGTGGGATCGGATAAGCGTCCTTACCAAACAATGCGTCGCGTACGGCGAACCACATATCATCGTGGCCGCCGACGCCTTGCGCTTTGGTGCCACCCTCGTCCCAACCATGGGCTTCAAACAGCCCCTTGTTCAGATGGCCCAAGCAAGTCTCGGTGAGATCTTCGACGACAATGTTTTGAAAATCCGGCGCCGCCACTTGCGCGAGCATCACGCCACGGGCTTCGATGATGCCGGTGATGGTGAGGCCATTCCACAATGATTCGCCATCGCCCACGTTGAGCAAAAATTTTTGCTGTTCGGCGCAGGGATAAGGGCCACGTTTCAGAAGTCGCGTGCTGGCGTCGATCACCGGCGCGCCACGATCCTCCAGTGCCTGTTGCCAGCCTTTTACCGCAGGCCAGCGATGAAGCGTGCGCGGCGAGATATAAGTCCCGCCTGCGTCGAATCCCCCATGCAGGCGATAGCCTGCTTCGATCTGCGGCTTCGCATATTGGTGATCGGCAATGATTTCTTCGCGGGAATAGACAAGCGTCGGCATCGGCAGCCTCCCAGGCATGGGGCGCGCATTGTACTGCGCGTTCGAACGGGACTGATATTTTGTCAGTTCTGTCGCCGAGTCAATGCGCCTGTCACGACGAATTTGTAATGGCACTGAAGGGATCGAAACGGAATTTGACAGCGTTTTTAAGGTGTTGCGACACCTGGGACAAACTTTTGCGACGGGGCGTGCCTAGCCTGAAACAGACGCCGCACCAGCGGCCTCACGCGTAAATCAAGGAGTACGACACATGAGAACAAAATTTTTATTGGCCACGGGGGTGACCGCTTTGTTTGCGGCCACGGCTGCGTTCGCGTCCACGCCGGGATACTATGTGTCAGGCGATGCGGGCGTCTCGCTTTTGCCCGATCTGCACTTCAACAGCCTTACTTCGGGGACTTCGTTCACGAACTACGACGCCGGATACACGTTCGGCGGCGGCGGCGGGTATGATTTCGGCGACGGGATGCGCGTAGAGCTCAATTCGCAACATTCCAGTCAGGATCTCGCCAACCTAAACGGGGCGTCCGCGCTTGGCCATCTGTCCTCGACGAGTTTGATGATCGATGGGCAGATGGATTTGATTCCTGATTCACAACTGACGCCGTATGTCGGTGCCGGACTAGGAGCGCAGAATTTTGGTGGACACGTCGATGATTACAACGGCCGCGAATGGAAGCCGGCCTATGAGCTGGAGGCGGGATTGCGCGACGATCTCACCAACCAGCTTTCGGTGTTTGGCGGATACCGCTTTTCGCAGGCGGAATCGGCAACGATGACCAACCCCGCCTTGCCAGATACAGCCACACAGCACTTCTCCGATCATCTGCTGATGGCTGGACTGACATTTCATTTGAATCAAGAGTGAACGCAACATTCTTCCCTCTCCTCATCCTGGGAGAGGGAAGAATGATTAAGGCTTCAACGCGCGCACCAGAAAACGCGTGAGATTGTCGACCACTTCTTCGCGATTGCGGCGGGTGGCAGCGCCTTCGCTGGCGGTTTGGTGAAGGGCGCCGACGATGGCTTGCCCGATGATATCGGTGTCATAAGCATCCGACGCTATGCCGTTGCGCACGGCAGTACGGATGATCTCCGCCCAGTCGCGGCCCCAGCGCTGTAACAACGGCACGGCTTGCGCGCCTTCGGCATCGATCACAGCTTCGTCGGTCATCGCGGCATTGAGCACACCAGGATGGGTCTCCGAATATTCGTAGATCGCGTGCAACATAGTCGCGAGAAATTTTTCGAGCGAAGTCTCCGGTGATACGCGGTTGCGGATATAAGCGTCCAATTCCGTGCGCGCGTCCTCCACAAAGGCAAGGAAGCAGGCGCGCTTATCTGGAAAATGCAGATAGAACGTACCATGGCCAAGGCCAGCTTCCCGGGCGATGTCCTGCGGGCGTGTGGCATGGTAACCACGCTCGACGAACAGCTTGCGCGCCGCCTTCTTCAGCTTGGAGAAACTTTCGGGTTTGCGGCGGGGCCCGCGCGGTTCGCTTTCGGCCAGGACCGTGCCGTTGGAGGTGCTCATGGCGGACATTCAACTGAGCCCCGGCCGGAAGTCAATTCGGGACATCCCCGGCCGGTCCCGTTTACGGTATAATCCTTGCGGCGGGGCTGCCAAGAGTGTGGGAGGAAGGAATGCGCAAGGCTTTGGGTTTATCGGTTGTGTTGAGCGTGTTGGCCGTACCGGTATTCGGGATGGGATCGGGCGGCGGTGGCATGGGCGGCTATGGCGGCATGGGCGGCGGCATGGAAATGGATTCCTATGCGCAGGCGTTGCGCCTCATCAAACATGAACAGTTCGGTGAGGCGATTCCTTATCTCGACGCAGCCCTCCAAGAGCGGCCGCACAGCGCTGATATCTTGAATTACGAAGGCTATACGCACCGAATGATTGGCGATTATTCGGCGTCGCTCGATTACTACAATCGTGCGCTCGCCATCGACCCGGAACATAAGGGCGTGCACGAATATTTGGGTGAGCTGTATCTGCAGACCAAACAGCTCGACAAGGCCCAGGCTGAACTCGCCGAACTGACCAAGCTGTGTCCGGACGGTTGCGAGGAGAAGGACACACTGATCGCTTCCATTGCGAAGTATCAGGCGGCCAACCCAGCACCCGCCCAGCCCGCAAAGGTGCCTGCACCTACTGCCCCGGCTGCGCCTGCCGCCCCGGCGAGTGCGGGGTGACGCACAATCCCCCTCCTACACCGCAGGAGAGGCCTAGAGAGCTCCCAGGCTTATTGCCAGATTGGCTCGATGGGCGATGTTCGGACGGTATGTGCTCTCTGCGATTTCCATTGCAGTGTGCGGAACACAGCCAACCTTGAGAGAGATTTCCCGGCACTCACGTTGTGCTGGAGTTCTTTTCTTGCAAGGCGCGCCAAACTCGTTCGGGCGTCAGCGGCATGTCAATGTGCAGCACACCGACGGCGTCACAGACTGCGCTGACCACGGCGGGCATCGCACCCACCGTGCCCGCCTCACCGCAACCCTTGGCCCGCATCTCGTGCGTCTTACAGGGGATTTCTTCGTAGGCAAAATCGATATCGGGTATGTCTTCGGCGCGCGGCATCGCGTAATCGGCGAAGCTCGCAGTGAGGCATTGCCCGGTCTCTGCGTCGTAGACGCAGTTTTCAAGGATGCGCCTGTCCCAGCCCCTGCGCGACGCCACCATGAACCTGTCCGGCAACAAGCATCGGATTGATGACCCGGCCGAAATCGTCGAGCACGTGATAGGAAACGATCTTGGCCTCACCGGTATCGGGATCGACCTCGACTTCGCAGACATGGCAACCATTGGGGAACGTTGATGCAGCACCATTGTAGACCGCTTCGCTGTCGAGGCCCTGTTCGAAACCGGGAATTTGTTCACGCTTCAAAGTGACGGCAAGTTCGCCGGTGGTGACCGCACGATCCGTCCCTGCAACCCGGAAGTAACCAATGCCTTCGACGACAACGAACACCACCTCATTGCCCCCCGCCTGCAACACCTGACCTGCGGCGGCCTTACCTTTCTTGATAACTTCGTCGGAGGCCGCGAGCAGCGCGCCGCCCGCCATGTTGAGCGAGCGCGAGCCGCCGGTGCCGCCACCGTTCACCCAGTCCGTGTCGCCCTGTTTGACGGTGATGCTGTCGAATGGCACGCCGAGTTTCTCCGCGACGAGTTGGGCGAAGGCCGTTTCGTGGCCCTGCCCGTTGGACTGCGTACCGACATAGAGTTCGACGCCACCATTCTCGCTGAACTTCACGGCGGCGGGTTCGTTGCCCATCGCGGCGGTGATCTCGACGTAATAGCCAAAGCCGAAACCGCGCAGCTTGCCTCGCTCGGCGGATTCTTTGCTGCGCTTGTCGAAATCGGCCATGTCCGCGCGCTTCAGGCCCTCTTCGAACATGTGTGGATAATTGCCGGAATCGATACGGAATGCCCCACCAGTTCTTGTAGGGCAATTCTTCCAGCGTGATAAGATTACGCTTGCGCATCTCCACGCGGTCAATTCCGGTCTTCGCGGCGGCCGCATCCATCAGCCGTTCCATCATATAGGCCGCTTCAGGGCGGCCCGCGCCGCGATAAGCGTTGATCGGCGCGGTGTTGGAGAAATAGCCTTTGATGTTCACGAACAGGTACGGCACGCGATAGACCCCGCCGAAAATACGCCCGCCCGCGAGCGTCGGAATGAACGGCGCGAAGAATGTCGATAGTAGCCGCCCATGTTCGCGGTGCCGGTGATGCGCACGGCGAGTATCTTGGCGTCCGTGTCGAGCGCGACTTCGGCTTTGGTCCAGTGTCGCGGCCATGATGATCGGCGAGAAACGCTTCAGTGCGGTCCGACGACCAACGCACGGGACGGCCGGTGACCTTCGCGCCGATCAGCACGAGGCCCTGTTCGGGATAGACGCCCCCTTCATGCCGAAACCGCCGCCAACATCGGTGGTGACGACGCGCAACTTGCTTGGCCTCCACGCCCACGATACGCGCGATGCGATCGCGCAAGCCACCTGCGCCTTGGCTGCCGGAATAAAGCGTGTAGCTGTCGCCAGCCTTATCATAGAGTGCCGATGGCGTTGCGGGTTTCCATCGAGTTTACGACGATGCGATTCTGCAGCACGTCGATTTCAGCGGTATGTGCGGCCTTGGCGAAGGCTTCGTCGGTCTCAGCCTGCTTACCACTGATCCAGTCGAAGCATTCGTTGTTGGGCGATTGCTTCCCAGATCTGCGGGGCGTTCGGTGCAACGTTCAAGCGTGCCGACCGCATCGGAAGCGGTTCGTAATCGACGACGACGAGTTCGGCGGCATCGCAGGCCTGCGCGTAGGTTTCGGCGATCACCATCACGATGGCTTCGCCGGAGAATGTGGTGTGGTCCTTGGCAAGCAAGACCTTGTCGACAGCCTTCGGCATTGAGCCGTCGCGGCTTGGCATCGGTGTCATGCTGGATATAGCTTGCCCGCCTGCTGCGACGATGTCGTCCTGGGTTAGAACTGCCACGACGCCGGGGCTGGATTTCGCCGCCGAAATATCGATGGAATTGATCTTGGCGTGCGCCTGCGGACTGCGAACAAAGGCAACGAAGGTCTCACGATCAAAATGCAGATCGTCTGTGTACTGACCGTGCCCGGTGACGAATCGAATGTCCTCGATGCGTCTGACGGATTGTCCGCTGCCGAATTTCATGTAGGCCCTCGCAATAGCTGACCACCTCGCGACACGACGAGATCAGCAAATTGGGTAATTTGGGTGGCGGCAGCTCCCGCCAGAACCACCGTCAATACTTATAGCTCGCATCCATCCGATCGAGCTTGCGTAGCAACGCGGGCCAGGCGAGGCCACCGACCATGCCGCTGAACGCCATCTTGCCCTGCATCGCGGTCTTTTCCGACACGCCCTGGTTGGGCTTGTTCCACTGCACGCCGCCCGCGAGCGCGCGCACCTGCATCGAGCAGGCGCGTTCCAGATAATACATGCGCAGGAACGCATCGGCGCAAGTTCGACCAAGCGCGAGCGTGCCGTGGTTGCGCAGGATCATCACATTCTTGTCGCCGATGTCGTGGACAAGGCGCTCGCGTTCGTCGAGGTCGAGCGCGATGCCTTCATAATCGTGATAGGCGATGTCGCCAGACACCATCATCGCGTGCTGGTCGAGAGGCAACAGTCCATCGGCCTGCGCTGAGACGGCGATACCGTCGGTGGTGTGCAAGTGGATGACGCAATGGGCGTCATCGCGGCTCATATGCAGCGCGGAGTGGATCGTGAAGCCCGCTGGGTTCACCGGATAAGGCGAGTCCACGACCTTGTTGCCGTTGACGTCGATCTTCACCAGGCTCGACGCGGTGATCTCCTCGAACAGCATCCCGTAAGGATTGATGAGGAAATGATGGTCGGGACCGGGCACGCGGGCGGAGATATGGGTGAAGATCATGTCGTCCCAGCCGTAATGGGCGACCAGACGGTAGGTCGCGGCGAGATTGATGCGGGCTTGCCATTCCTCGGCGTCCACTTCATTCTGCAGCGAGCGCAATGCACCGTGATCCGGCGGTTTTCTTTGGGTCATATCCAGGGCGTTCATGGGGTGTTCCTCGGCGATAGCGTTAGCAAGAGTGGGCCGACCGCCCTGACCTGTCAAACCATGTCGATGTTGGTTCGCGCGCGGCTGATAGCTTTCGTCCAGCCTTCGTAAAGTAGGTCGCGGCTGGCGGTGGCAAGGGCCGGTTCGAAACGCCGGTCGAGAGCCCAGGCGCGCGCGATTTCGGTGAAATCGTGGAACAATCCCGCACCAAGGCCAGCGAGATAGGCAGCGCCCAGCGCGGTCGTTTCGGTGACTTTGGGACGTTCGACAGGAAGGCCAGTAAGATCGGCGAGCCGCTGGCAGAACCAGTCGTTTTTTACCATGCCGCCGTCGACCTTGATCGCCGAAGGCGCACCGAGGCCCGCATCCTTCATGTCGCACGCCATAGCATCGAGCAGATCGCGGGTCTGGTAGCAGATCGCATCGAGTGCCGCGCGCGCAATTTCCGCCGCGCCCGCATCGCGCGTGAGGCCCATGATAGCGCCCCGTGCTCCTGGATCCCAATGTGGCGCGCCCAATCCTGTGAAGGCAGGAACGAAATAAAGCCCTTCTGCTGTTTTGGCGGTGCGCGCGAGCGCTTCGATTTCGCCCGCGGTGCGGATGAGGCCCAACGCATCGCGTAACCATTGCACCACGGCCCCCGCGATGAAAATGCTGCCTTCGATGGCATAGGCGGTTTTGCCTTTCGCGCGATATCCGGCGGTGGCAATGAGTTTGTTTTGCGACACGGTCGCAGTGGTACCTGTGTTGACCAGCGCGAAACATCCGGTGCCGTAGGTCGATTTAACGTCACCGGGTTTAAAACAGGTCTGGCCGAACAAAGCGGCCTGCTGATCGCCGGCCACGCCGAGGATGCGCAACGGCGCACCGAATAATTCGTCTTTCGTTGTGCCGAAATCGCCTGCGCTGTCGCGAACTTCAGCCAATAACGCGCGCGGCACATTGAACAGCGATAGCATGTCATCGTCCCATGCGAGCGACCTCAAGTTGAGTAGCATGGTGCGCGAGGCATTTGTGACGTCGGTTGCGTGCGTCCTACCGCCGGTGAGTTTGTATATCAGCCAACTGTCTATCGTGCCGAAGGCCAGTTCGCCGCGCTCGGCGCGGGCACGCGAACCGGGGATGTGGTCGAGCAGCCACTCAAGCTTGGTGGCGGAGAAATACGGATCGAGCAGAAGGCCGGTGCGGGCGGTGACTTCGGGTTCATGGCCCTCAGCCTTGAGGACGCGGCATCGGTCGGCGGTGCGCCGATCCTGCCAGACGATGGCGTTGTACAGGGGTTCGCCGGTAAGGCGATCCCATAGCACGGTCGTCTCGCGCTGGTTGGTAATGCCGATGGCAGCGATGTCTTTGGCCACCACCCCCCTGATCGCGGCACGGCAGCAGGCGAGCGTGGAGTGCCAGATTTCCTGGGCGTCGTGCTCGACCCAGCCATTATCAGGATAGATTTGGCGCAGATCGATGGCGTGGGATGCCACGGGGCGCGCCTGGGTATCGAACAGAATGGCTCGTCCGGAGCTGGTTCCCTGGTCGATGGTGAGGATATAGGGCGGCGTCATGGGGACTCATCTGTGGTGGCGAACAAGGCTAACACGCCTTCGTTGCCTCGATGAGATCGCGCCCAGAGTACTTTTCACGGCCCTTCCGGCCGCCACCGACCTTCAGCTGCGGATGCGCTCTCGTTGGTCTGCCTTCCTTGGAGCGTGGTGAAAAGAAAGTTTCGCACGGTTACGTGCGATGCTAGACGCAACTGCTTGCGGGAAACGTCACGGCACATCCCACGGCTTGCGATGCGATTGCGAGCGGACACATCAAATAAAATTGTGCAACGGCGAAACATTCCGTGCGCGGCGCAAACATGGCGTGATATGCGGCGTCTTATGGAATCTGAGAAAGCAAGAGTGACTAGTTTAACACGCTGTTAACGCTGAGAAGCCTAGCTTTGGGACGGCCGCGAGGGGCGTGGCCAAGAGGGGCTTTGTTGGTGCCGTCGTGGGTTTAACCGCGCGTGACATGAGTGATATGGGGAGGCTGGCACAACTCGCCGCGAACCCTCAAGGCACAAGCCGGGAAGAAATCTTCCTCGCCGTTGCTTCGCTTTATCGTGTCCAAGGCACGCATCTGACGTCGCGCGAACGCGAATTGATGCGCGATATTCTCGAACGTCTGGCCGACGATGTCGAAATGACCATCCGCATCGCGCTCGCCGAACGGCTGGCCGATGACATCACCGCTCCCCACGATCTCATTGTCCTGCTTGCCGACGACCGCATCGAGGTGGCGCGCCCGCTGATCCTACGCAGCGCGCTTCTCTCCGATGCCGACATGCTCAATCTTATCGCCGAGGCAAGCGTAGCCCACCATGAAGTCGTGGCCCAGCGTCCGAACATCGGCGAGCGCGTGACCGAGGCGCTGTCGAAATCCAACATGGAATCCGTGCTCGTAGCTTTGGTGCGCAATGCGACAGCCCGTATCGCGTCTCACACCTATGAAACTCTGGTCGAAAAATCCCGCCACTTCGCTGGCATTCAGGTACCGCTGGTGCATCGCGACGACCTACCGCCGACCCTGGCCACACGGATGTGCGACTGGGTTTCGGATGCCCTGAAAACACATATTGCCATGAATTTCGACGTTCCCACCGCCAAGGTGACCCTGGCGCTTGACGATGTGGACAACGCGATCAACAGCGCGCCTCCGCCGCCCAAGATGACACCGAGCGAAGGGGCACAGAAGCTAATCGACAAACTGGCGGGCGCAGGCCAGTTGAAAGCAGGGTTTCTGTTGCGAGTGCTGCATCAGGGCCAGTGTGATCTCTTTGATCTTGCCTTCGCGCGGTTGCTCGAATTAAACCTTAACGAAACGCGCAAGACCCTCTACGACGCGGGCCCAAGCTCGGTGGCGCTGGCTTGCCGCGCAGTCGGCATCGACCGGTCCGTGTTTCCGACCGTCTTCAACCTCTCCCGCCAGGCGCGTGGGCTGCACGCTACCCTCTCCCACGATCAGCGATCCGAGGTGGATGGCGTCTTCTCAAAATACAACAAGGAAGCAGCTCTGAAGCGGCTGCATAGCGCTGTCCCGGCCTAGCCGAAATCTCGCCGCCGCAGATAGTCGACGACGCACATTTTCCCTCCCTCAGCGCGCTCAGCGAATAACCCGTGTCGGCGCGGGCACGATGGTGGCAAGGCCACCAGTATCGACGACCGGCATGGGCACTGTCTGGCGGTCGGGATGAAACTTGGGGCCTTGCCTGCTACATAGGCCTCCATGATCGACCCGTTCGGCCGGAAAATCTCCTATCTACGTGTCTCGGTGACGGACCGTTGTGACTTTCGCTGTGTCTACTGCATGACGGAGCACATGACCTTTCTGCCCAAGGCGAACCTGCTGAGCCTAGAGGAACTGGACAGACTCTGCGGCGCCTTCATTGCCAAAGGCGTGGAGCGACTGCGGATCACCGGCGGCGAGCCGCTGGTGCGGCGCGACGTGATGCGGCTGTTCGATAGTTTGGGGGCGCGGTTGGGGCATGGGCTCAAGGAGCTTACGCTGACGACCAATGGCAGCCAGCTTGCGAAATTCGCGCAGCCGCTCGCAGCCGCGGGGGTGAAGCGGGTGAACGTCTCCCTCGACACGCGCGATCCCAATAAATTTCGCGAAGTCACGCGCTGGGGCGATTTGTCAAAGGTGCTTGCAGGTATCGACGCGGCGCAAGGTGCGGGGCTTGCCGTCAAGATCAATATGGTGGCGCTCAAGGGCGTCAATGATACCGAAATCTCAACAATGCTCGAATGGGTCCATGGGCGCGGCATGGACATGACGTTGATCGAAGTCATGCCGATGGGCGAGATCGACGCCGACCGCGTGGATCAATACATGCCGCTGTCGCTGGTGCGCGCGCAATTGGAGGACCGTTATACACTTGACGAAAGTACCCATCGCACGGGGGGGCCCGCACGCTATGTGCGCGTGCGCGAGACGGGCAGACAACTCGGCTTCATCACGCCGTTGACGCACAATTTCTGTGAAAGCTGCAACCGCGTGCGCCTCGCCTGCACCGGCATGTTGTACATGTGCCTGGGTCAGGAAGACGCTGCCGATTTGCGCGCGCCTTTGCGTTCGTCAACGGACGACAGCGTTCTGTACGCAGCCATCGACACGGCGATTTCGCGCAAACCCAAGGGGCACGATTTCATCATCGACCGGCGGCACGACCGGCCATCAATTTCGCGCCCTATGTCGCTCACAGGAGGCTAATTGGTACACGCACTTCATTTCGTCGCCTCGGACACGCCAGAGGCGCAGGCGGCCCTGCCGATCTTGCGCGCGCGCCACAAAGATGCAGGCCGCGACAAGGCCGATATCATCGTGGCGCTCGGTGGCGACGGGTTCATGCTGCAAACGCTTCATGCGTTCCGCGATCTGGGCAAGCCCGTCTACGGGATGAATTTAGGATCGGTCGGGTTTTTGATGAACGAATTTCGCGAAGAGGGATTGGAAAATCGTCTGCTTGCAGCGGAATCCGCGCAATTGCATCCGCTGCGGATGACAGCGCACACCAAAGACAAAGTCATGGAGGCGCTCGCTTTCAACGAAGTATCGCTGCTGCGCCAGACGCGGCAGGCGGCCAAACTACGTATCGTGGTGGACGACAAGGTGCGGATCGGGGAATTGATCTGTGACGGGGCGCTGGTTTCGACGCCAGCGGGCAGCACGGCCTACAACCTCTCCGCGCATGGCCCGATCCTGCCTATCGACGCAGCCTTGCTCACGTTGACGCCCATCAGCGCATTCCGGCCCCGCAGGTGGCACGGCGCCCTGCTCCCACGTCGGGCGAAAACGCGGTTCGATGTCCTGGAAGCTGCCAAGCGGCCCGTCAGCGCCGTGGCCGACGATCTGGAAGTGCGCGATGTGACAATCGTGGAAATTGCGGAGGACCGCTCGGTTTCGGTCACCTTGTTATTCGACGAAGGCCGCAGCTTGGATGAACGCATCCTTGCGGAACAATTCGCCGATTAATAATCCCGGTTACTTCGCGTTAAGCTGACGTCGCTAACTTTTGGAAAGGGTGCGCAGGGCCGCACCCCGTTGGGCTTGTTCATGAGCGGCTATCGTTTTGACCGTCTGAAAATTCTTGTCCTCGACGACAATGTGCACATGCGCAAACTCGTCGTGACGATCCTACAGGCATTCGGCGCCGTACAGATTTACGAATCTCCCGACGCGCAGCACGCCTGGGCGCTATTGCGCGAGACCAATCCCGATGTCGTGTTCGTCGACTGGATGCTCGAAGGGATGAACGGACTCGAACTGGTGCGCATGATCCGTACCTCGCCTGCAACCCCCAATCCATTCGTGCCGATCATCATGCTGACCGGCTACACGCAGATCGACCATGTGATCCAGGCGCGCGATGCCGGCGTCAATGAATTCCTCGCCAAACCGGTGTCGGTGAAAGCGATCCTATCGCGGTTGATCTCGGTGATCGAGCATCCGCGCCCTTACGTACGCACCAAAGTCTACTTCGGGCCTTGCCGCAGACGGCATGCGCGCGACGAACATCGCGGCCCCGAACGCCGCACTAACGAGAACGCCATGGTGGTCGATGGCGCTTCAAAGAAGCTGAGCGCCTGATCCGGAGATTAACATGAGCAAAAAGCATCCCATCGAAATCTTTATGCCGCCGAACATCTTGAAGGCAAAGGTGGGAGGCAGCGGTGCGACCATCGACACGGCGGCAATCCTGCGCGCGGAAGCTGCGGTTGAATCGCTGAAAGAAAATTTCCAGAACTGGATCGGCGACGACGTGGAAAAACTCGCAATCGCCCGCAACGCCTTCGCCAAAGCCCCCGGCGAGCTTGCGCGCGACATGCTGTTCCGCGCCAGCCACGATCTCAAGGGCCAGGGGCAAACCTTCGGCTTCCCGTTCGTGGCGCGCGTGGCATCTTCGTTGTGCCGGATGATCGAGAATGTGAACTTGAAAATCGTGCCGCTGACGCTGGTGGACGCCCACGTTGATGCGATCCGTGTCTGCATGCGCGACCAGATCAAAGGCAATGCCGATGGCACGGCAACGATGCTGGCGCAGGAACTGGAAACCCGCGTGAGCGAGTTGATCGGAAAACTGACGGCCACTGCACAATAGGTCTACGTCTCGTCCTTCATTAACGCTGAGGTCTGGGTATAACCCGCATCAGCGCGGATGCGCAGGATCATTCCGTCCGGACCTTTTTCCATCCACGGCGTGACCAACACGGGCGGCTTGGCCCGCGCGGTGGCGAGCGCTTGGGCGACTGAAGTGGATTGCGTGAGCTTCATTAGATTGAGCTTGGTCGGAAAGATTACGTTCCAGCGCTTGCGGTCGATGATGGCATCTTGGGGACGGATCCAAAGGGAATCCACGGATTCGTGCCCGTCATGCTTGCCCAAATGGCCTTCGGGCACGGCGGCGAGGAAGAAATGCGTGTCGAAACGTTTGGGCATCACTTCCGGCGTGATCCAGTGCGCGAAATGGGCTAGTCGGTCACAGGCCAATCGCAATCTTTCCTTGTGCAGAAATTCGACCAAGCCGACCTCATGCTTGTCGAGCGCAGCACGGTAATGCTGAAGCTGACCCACACGTTCGGCGCTGACGAGATCATCGCTACCCGCCTCCCGCGCCAAAAGAATTCCTGCCTCTTCGAACACCTCGCGGATCGCGGCAGCACCGAGCGCACGCATATCGGCGCTCCAATCTTCCACGCCATCGGTGAGATTTTCCAGAGCGGCGTGTGAATCACCCTCGCTCACCTTGCCGCCTGGAAACACCAACGCGCCCGGTGTGAAGTCGATCTGGTGATGGCGTTTGACCATGAACACCTCAAGACCATCGCCCCCGTCGCGTAATAGCAGGACCGTAGCGGCGGGAAGGGGCGTGGTGGCTTTTCTGGGTTCGGTCATGCTTCCCTCGGATGGTTTACGAAAAGACTAGCGATGCAAGGCGCAAGCCGCCACACTCAATCCCATCACGCCCGCCAGCGCGACGAAAAAGCCGCCAGCCCCCAGTGCCGTGATCGACCAGCCCACAATCAGCGGTCCCAGGATGGAGCCAATGCCGAACAGCAACACCAGTCCCGCCGCGGCCGCAACGCGGGCTTGTGAAGAGACGCGATCATTGGTGTGCGCTGCGCCAAGGCCATAAAGCGGCAACACCAGCGCCCCGATCAACGCGAAAGGCGCACATTGGTAGACGTGCGTCTGGCCAAGCGCGCGAAAACCCAGAAGCGAAGCCGCCGTGCCGCCGGCTGACATCAGGGTAATGGTGGCGCGTCTGCCAATGGTGTCGGACAACCAACCCAGCGGGAATTGCATCACGGCACCGCCCACCATCGCCACACCCATGAACAGGCTGATCTCCGAAAGCGTGAATCCAGCGCGCTGTGCATAGACAGGGCCGAAAGTAAAGATGATGGCCCAGGAAACGCCCGATAGAACGGTCGTGGTCGCGCCCAATGGCGACAGGCGCATCAGCGCGAAAATATTGAGCGGTATTGGCGGCGCTTTTGCGGGCGCTTTGGCACGAGCGAGCCAGATCGGAAATGCGCCGATTGCGAAGATCACGGCGGACAAAGCGAAGAGAATAAACTCGCGCGGCTTGCCTGTGCTCAGCAAAACCTGAGCTAGCGTGAGCCCGACCATCTGCACCACAAGATAGATGCTGAACGCCCGCCCACGCACGCGGTTTTGGGTACGCTCGTTGACCCAGCTTTCGAAGCCGACAAAGACAACGGCAAGCGCAAAACCCGAGGCGATGCGTAGCAGCGCCCACGCAACTACGGTGACTTCAACGCCATGTAGAAAGATCGCGAGGGCTGCAACCAGCAGAGCAATGATGATACCGCGAACGTGTCCGAAGCGCGCCACGATGTTATGGCTGACAAGCGGGCCCGCCGAATAGCCGATGTAATAGCACGCCATGATGACGCCCAGCGCCCAAACCGGGAACGCCTCAAGCCCCGCGCGCACCCCAAGCAGATCGGTCTGAAGGCCATTCGCCGTTTGGACGAGGCCGGCCGCGAATATAACGAGCCAAACGCTCTTGAGCGTGGTGCGCATTCGTTTCTTCTCTCTTAAGAGGTTTACGAAGCGCCACGGAAACAGGCAATCCGCGCTTAGGCGGCCAGATCCCAACTTTGCTCGCCGAAATTCATCGATGACAGCACGTCCAACATGCTCGACGTCAGCGACAATGACGTGCGGGGAAGAGAATCAAAGGAGGCGATCGTGCTCAGACTGTCGGTATTGCCCAGTAGCATCATCGACAGCGTGTCCGGCGGAATTGTGTCGCCGTCGGAAACCGAGCGACGCAAGTTGAGATGCGTGGTGGATTGGGTTTCGCCCGTGTTGGCGTCGGTGGACGTCTGCTTGGTTGCCCAGGCGTAAACCTCGCGCACCGATTTGGGCGATCCGTCGACATGGTAGAACACACTGCGATTGGCGCTCGCGGCCTGTGGGAAGGCGGTGGCTGCGGCCGCATCTGGGTTTGACTGATTCAGCTTGATGAGGCGGCAAGCCGAATCCGCACCTAGGAAATGGGCGGCATAGAGTTCGCCGTCGCAGACACCGCGCCCAAGCGAACCTTCCAGCGAGCTCTTGGTGTCGCTGGCGTAGTGGCCAGCCATCAAGGCCGACGTCTGAGGATCGTTTTTCAAGGCAAGAATTGCCTGCCGGTCGGCAGGACTGGCCACGCGATAGCGACCGTCAGGACCCTGCGTGATGGCGTTGGCGTAGGCGCTCAACCCATCCTGTGCCCCGTATTTCTTAATCAACCCCATCCAGGTCTGGTCGACGAACTGGAACAGGCCGGATGCACTAGATGTATTTGATTTTGCTTGCGTTTTCAGGCCGGATTCGCGCATGGCGGTACCCAGCAGGTACTGAAAATCCGTGCCCGTGGCGTTGGCTGCCTGGTGCAAGGCGGCCACGACTTGGGATTTGGTGCCGGACGCGGCTTGAGAGGCTTCTGCCCACATAGCGGTTCTCCTGTCCGCTTACGGAGCAATACCTGTGCCAAGCGCCGCGCGGCAAATCCTAACGAATTCTTCCCGCGCCATCGTATCGTAAGGTTTTGGAGGGCCCTGCCCCCACACCGGTCCCGGCCACGCTGCGTCGCTCGGATTGCGTGCGACGACATGGATATGGAGCTGCGGCACCAGATTGCCGAGAACACCAATATTGATCTTCGCTGCCTGGACTAGCGATTTCAGTTTCTCGCCGGCCTGCGAGACTTGTTCGATCAACAAGGCGCGGTCACGTTCGTTGAGGTCATGCAATTGGCTTGCCCTGCGGCGTGGAACGAGAATGAGCCAGGGATAGCGCGCATCGTTCATCGCAAGCACGCGGCACAGTGGCCAATCCACAATGAAGACTGTATCGGCTTCGAGGCGCGGATGAAGCGCGAAATCGCTCATGCCACGAAGCGACGTGCATCGAAAGCGGCGCAATCTTCCGGCAGTTTTCCTTCGAGAACGGTTTGCGCCATGGTATCGGCGATCGCTGGCGTGAACAAAATCCCGTTGCGGTATTGGCCGGTGGCAATGAATAGGTTTGCGATCCGTGTCGGCCCCAGGATCGGCAATTCGTCGGACGAGCGGGGGCGCAGGCCAGCCCAATGTTCGTCGATCTCCCAGCTTCCAAGCGCGGGCAACAGCGCAATGGCGTGAGCGCGCAGCCATTGTTCGGCGTTTTCGGTGACGGAAGTGTCAAAACCCGCCTGCGAAACCGTGGCGCCGACAAACAGGCGGTTGCCGCGCGGGACGAGGTAGACTTCATTGCCCCAGATGACGTGTTCGGGCATTCGCACATTGCCGGGCGCGGCCAGCGCGAGCATTTCGCCTTTGACTGGCGTAACCGGTGGCAACACGCTTTCGGGCAGTCCTTCGAATAGCCCAGACCATGCGCCGGCTGCGATCACAAAGGCGTCGGCGTGATAGAATTTGAACGGGCTGCGGACGCCGATGATTTTGCCGTTCGCGGTTTCAAAACGCACCGCCGGCTCGTTACGTTGAAGATTGCCGCCCGCTCGGACGAACGCCTGCGCCAGTGCCTGACCTAGCGCACGGTTGTCGACCTGCGCTTCATCGGGGGCCCAAGCGGCACCCGATATTGTCGGCGTCAGCGAAGGTTCCTTGTCTAGGGCCTGCGGCGCGTTCAAGAGTTCGAGATCGGTTTGGGTTGCGGCGCGTTCAGCTAGTCTAGCAGCGCTCGCATCGTCGGCGGCGACAAGCAGCGCGCCGCTGCGGCGATAGTCGATTTGGAGGCCTGATTGCGCCTCAAGTTCCGCTGCAAAATCAGGCCATAAGGCGCTGGATTTGCGCCCGAATTCAGCCTCAACGCCGCGGACGCCCTCGCCCACCGGTGCAATCATTCCGGCAGCGGCCCACGTAGCACCACGTCCGGGCTGCGCACGTTCCAACACGGTGACCCCAGCCCCGCGCTGCGCTAAACGCCAGCCAACGCCCAGTCCGGCCGCACCCGCACCGATGATGACGATCTTCATGGATGGGGGCTTAGGCGATGCGCAAGGGACCGTCAAACGTGCCCTATCAACGTGACCGTTGTGCGAGCAATACTTATATTGGGAATTGAGGAAAAAAGAAAACCGTCATGGCGAAAGCTACTTTCGGGGCGGGTTGCTTTTGGGGCGTCGAATCGTTTTCCCGCGAGGTTCCCGGAGTGCTGGATGCCGCCTGCGACTATATGGGTGAACGCACGCAGACTCCAACCTATCGTCAGATCCGTGCGGGACATACCAACTATGTCATGGACCGCAGCTTCGATCAGCAGAAGATACCTTACGGCAAACTGGTCGCCCTGTTTTTCAAGATACACGATTGGACGCAACTGAACGTCAGGGACCTGGTGTCGGCACGCAACACCGCACCGCCATCTTCAGCTACACTGCCAAACAGGCATGCATCGCCCACGAGAAGATCGCGGCGTTGTCGGCCTCGGGCGAAGTCAAGTAGCCCGTCGCGACGACGGCGGAAGATGCTCCGGCCTTCTGGCGTGCCGAGGAATATCACCAGTGCTATTTCGAGAAGATACAGTGTGCCCACCTGTCATGTGAATTTCGAAGAACTCGCCCCCTGACGGGAACAGTGCAGATGGTATGGAAAACGACGATTAAGGGAGCGGCGATCATTATGGCAATAGGTGTGGTCGCCAATACGACTTACGGACAGGTTTCGCGCGGCGACCGGTATTCGGGCGCGCCTTGGGCGACGCGCTCGCCGGTGCTGGCGCAGCACGGCATGGCGGCGACCGAGCAGCCGCTCGCCTCGCAAGTCGCGGTCGATATTTTGAAGAAAGGCGGCAGCGCGGTAGATGCCGCGATTGCCGCCAACGCCACAATCGGTTTGATGCAGCCGGTGCTGAACGGCATCGGCGGCGATCTATTCGCCATCGTCTGGGATCCCAAAACACACAAGCTCTACGGCTATAACGGTTCGGGTCGCGCCGCGACGGGACGCGATCTTTCGCAGATGATCGCGGAAGGTGAAAGCGTCGCGCAAAGGACCGGCAAGCCTTACGTCGCGCATATTCCGCCACTGGGCTCGCTGCCGATCACGGTGCCAGGCACAGTGGATGCGTGGTTCGCGCTGCACGACAAATTCGGCAAGCTACCGATGGCCGACGATCTGGCGCCCGCGATCGCTTATGCGAACAACGGCTTTCCGGTGACGCAGCTCATCGCGCTTTACTGGAAAGGCAACATGGCGGCGTTCGAGAAGGAACACAGGCCTGATCGAAGAACTGGACAATGCGCGCGCAACCTATCTGATCGACGGCCATACGCCGGCCGAAGGCGAGATCTTCCGCAACCCCGATCTGGCGCAATACGCTCTCGCTGATCGCCAAGGGCGGGCGCGATGCATTCTACAAAGGCGCCATCGCGCACACCATCGACGCCTATTTCAAGCGCATCGGCGGCGATCTGCGTTATGAGGATTTCGCCAGCCATCACGGCGAATGGGTTGAGCCGCTTTCGGTGAATTATCGCGGCTATGACGTCTACGAACTGCCGCCCAATGGTCAGGGCGCGGCAGTGTCTGCAGATGCTGCAGATCCTGAAGGGCTTCGATCTGAAGAAGATGGGCGCGGGCTCCGCCGATGCGCTGACCGCGATGCTGGAAGCCAAGCGGCTCGCCTACGAAGACCTCGCCAAATGGTATGCCGATCCGGCCTTCGTCGATGTGCCGATGAAAGGCCTGCTGTCGGATGCCTACGCCGATGAGCGGCGCAAGCTGATCGACCTCGCCCGCGCCAATCCGAATTTCGGGCCCGGCGATCCGCGGCTGCATCAGGGCGACACGATCTATCTCACGCACCGCCGACAAAGACGGCATGATGGTTTCGCTCATCCAGTCCAACTATCGCGGCATGGGCTCGGGGCTGGTGGCCGATCATCTGGGCTTCATGTTCCAGGATCGTGGCGAACTGTTATTCGCTCGATCCGAAGGCGGCCAATGTCTATGCGCCGGGCAAGCGGCCGTTCCAGACCATCATTCCCGGCTTCGTGATGAAAGACGGCCAGCCCTTCCTGGCGTTCGGCCTGATGGGCGGAGACATGCAGCCGCAAGGCCATGTGCAGGTGCTGACCGACATCATCGATTTCGGCATGAACGTGCAGGAAGCCGGTGATGCCGCGCGCTGGCGTCATTACGGCGGATCGGAAGCTGACCGGCGAACCGTCGACCGGCATCGGCACATGTGGAGATGGAATCCGGCTTCGATCCCGCCGTGAAAGCAGAGCTTGCAAAGCGCGGCTACAAGATCATGCCGGGCACCGGCGGCTTCGGCGGCTATCAGGCGATCATGTGGGACGCGAAGAACAAGGTCTATTGGGGCGCATCGGAAATGCGCAAGGACGGCGAAGCAATCGGATATTGAACGTCGTGCTCGGCAGCGGCTTCCTGCGCCTCTTCGCTAAGGCGCATGTAATTAAGTACTATGATGAAGGCCGCGAAGCTCTGAAACGTGCCTGGCAGCCAGATGATGAGGCCACCATAATGCTGGTCGCTGATGGCTGGGATATTGATGACGCGGCCGCAAATTTCATAGACCGGATAGAAGTCGGTCATGGACAGCGACAGCACCGCGCCTAGCACCATTTGTAACGGCTCCACCGCGAGGATGAGCAGCAGGCGCATCAAGCTCGAAATGCGCGCGGGTGGCTTGGGACGTGGGTCCAGGATCAGGCACCAGAAGAAGATTCCGTCCACCCCCATCGTCCAGTTCATTACGTCGTAGAGGTTCTTGTCGAGCATTACGCGTGTGTGCAGCGACGGCAGCAGCCAGAAATAGATCATCGCGACGAACAAAGTGGGCGCGATCACCGGATGCTGAATGAAATCAACCACGCGCTGCACGGGTGCGGATTTGACGATGGGCCTGAGGAAATCCGGCATTCCCCTCCACAGCACGGGTCCCGCGAAACTCAGCGCGACGAAGAACGCACCCAAATGATGCAACACGAAATGTTGTGCACGGTGAATGAAGAACATGTGCTGGGCGTAAAAGTCCACGCGGGATTGCAGCGAGAAATAAATCGACACCACGCCAATGAAGAAGCAGATGCTGCGCCAAATGGCCGGACGTTCGCCGGGCGATAACATGAGCCAACCCCTGGCGTACCAGCCCAGCGTCAGCACGGTGCATAGATAGATTGGCCAGGAAAATTCCCACGGCATCCAGAACGGAAGATCAGCTGGGAAAAATTTCGAATAGACATCGACGCCCGCGCCCACCACAAGCACGACACCATAAAGGGCCCAATCTCGTATCGAACGGCTCATGGTCTCAATATAAACGCGCGCGCCCGGCGTGCGGGAGGCGATTGGTCACAGGATTAAGGGCGGTGGCTGCGGGCCCGTTGTGCTATTGCCTCCTGCATGATGCGTCCCTTGCTTATGGTCGCCTCTCTGACCCTGGCGCTTTCGGCGTGCGGGCAAAGCCGGCCCCTGCCAAATATGACCGACATCAAAGGCGTCATGCCAGCGCTCGATTTTGCGATGACGCGGGCCAACGACGGCGCACAAGTCACCGCCTACGATTATCGCGGCAAGGTGAGTGTGCTTTATTTCGGCTACACCCATTGCCCCGATGTCTGCCCGACGACGCTTTCCAATCTTTCGCGTGCGCTGGATGCAATGGGTAACGATGCGAACAAAATACGCGTGTTGTTTGTCAGCGTCGATCCTTCGCGCGACACGTTACCGGTTCTCAAATCCTATGTGACTGCGTTCGCGCCCCAGATCGACGGCCTGCGCGGCACAGACAACGAGACTATGCGCCTGGCGCGGCGTTATCGCGTGGCTTACAGCGTGGCGCCCGCATCAGCGACACACACCTATGACGTCACGCATTCCAATTCTGTTTTTTTCTTCGACCGCCAAGGCCACGCACGGTTCGTGACCATGCGCACGGACGACCATGATATACTGGTAGAGGCGCTTCGATATCTCATTGATTCCGCGTCTGATTAAATCATTGCGGTTTTGACCCCATCAGGATTCGATGGACAGGACAGCTTTGTTTAATCAGATATGCAGCGCCGCGCCGTCCGCCGCCAGCACCGCTTCGTGCATCATTTCCGACAAGGTCGGATGCGGGAAGATGGTGTGCGCCAGTTCCGGTCGGTCAGCTCGCCAGTCTTGCGCGATGACATAGCCCTGGATCAGTTCGGTGACTTCCGCGCCGATCATGTGCGCGCCCAGCAGCTCGCCGGTCTCGGCGTCGAACACGGTCTTGACCAGACCTTCCGCCTCGCCCAAGCGCAATCGCCTTGCCGTTGCCGATGAAGGGGAAGCGGCCGACCTTGATCTTGCGGCCTGTCGCCTTCGCCGCGGCTTCGGTCAGGCCGACGCTCGCCACCTGCGGCCAGCAATAGGTGCAGCCCGGCACGTTCGAGGTGTCGAGCGGATGCACGCCCTTCACGCCCGCGATCTTCTCGGCCACGATCACGCCTTCATGCATCGCCTTGTGCGCCAGCCAGGGCGGGCCGACCAGATCGCCGATCGCCCAGACGCCGTCCACGCCGGTCTCGCCATATTTGTCGGTGACGACATGGGTCTTCTCGACCTTCACGCCGGCCTGCTTCCAGACCGATATTCTCGACATTGCCGACAATGCCCATGGCCAGGATCACGCGATCGACGGTGACTGTTTCGGTCTTGCCGTCCTTGGCCTTGAGCGTGGCGGTGACGTTGTCCGCGCCCTTCTTCAGCTCGGTCAACGGTGGTGCAGTCCTTGATCTTCATGCCCTGTTTGGTGAAGGCCTTGGCGGCGAAGGCGAGATTTCCTCGTCTTCGACCGGCAGCACGCGGTCCAGAACTTCGACCACCGTCACGTCGCCGCCAAGCGTGCGATAGAAGCTAGCGAATTCGATGCCGATGGCGCCGGAGCCCACCACCAGAAGCGATTTCGGGAAAGCAGTCCGGCACCATCGCTTCGCGATAGGTCCAGACCAGCTTGCCGTCGGGCTCCAGGCCCGGCAAGCGTGCGGGCGCGCGCGCCGGTCGCCAGCACGATGTTCTTGGCGGTGTATATCTGTGGTCTTGCCGTCCTTGGTGACGGCGAGCTTGCCCTTGCCCGCAAGTTTGGCGTCGCCAGCGATCACGGCGATCTTGTGCTTCTTCATCAGGAAGGCGACGCCGTTGGAGAGCTGCGCAGACACCTTGCGTGAGCGTTCCACGATCTTCGCGATGATCGAATTTGAAATTGTCGGCGGTGAATCCGAACTCGCCCAGCCGGTGCATCAGATGCCAGATTTCGGAGGAGCGCAGCAGCGCCTTGGTCGGGATGCAGCCCCAGTTGAGGCAGATGCCGCCCAGCCTGTCGCGCTCCACCATGGCGGTCTTCAGCCCAAGTTGCGAGCGCACGGATGGCGCAGACATAGCCCGCGGGGCCCGAACCGATCACGACGACGTCGAAGCTCTCCGCCACTTATGCCTCCGAGATGCTCATGAGGATGACCGCCGCAATCGCAGGTGCGAGAATGAAGGTCAGATAGATCACCATCGAGGCCGCGAATTTGAGCGTGGTCCGCAACCAAGCCTGTCCATAAAAGCGCTTCATTGCCAGCAGCAAATAGGTCCCGAGCGCCAACATGGTAGCCCCTGCGACAAACGCTCCGGGCAGCACCTGCGCCGCACCCGCCGTGACCAGAAGAATCACGAAGGTCGCGCTGAAAAAATTGAGCGTAAACACAAGATGGTCGACATAAAAATAATGCCTCCGAGCCTTGAGGTAGAACAACATCAGCACACCCGCGAACAACGGCACCAGCAAGAATAGCACGCGCGGCACCCAGACGGTGAGCGGGCCATTGATGGCAGCGGGATCCTTGGCGATGTGCTCGATCCCCTGGATGACCTTGTCGGAAGAGGCGAACATCGTAGTGTTCAACTCTTTCGCCACGTTGGCACGCATGTTCGCAATCATCTTCAGCGTCTGCGGCGGCAGGCGCGACTGCACCGAGCCGATAGGTGCGAAGAACCGCACACTGCCTGTGATGATGGGTACGGCTTTCGGATCGAGCTGACCTGGCTGAAGATCGATGCCAAACTTGCGCGCGCTGGCGATCGTCTCGGGAGCGATCTTTCTGTTCGGATCTATTTTAAGAACATAGTTGTTATCAGAATTCTGCGTGAGCCTTGCCTGCCCGCTGACAATAACCGCAATCTGTAATATGCCGATATTCGTGAAAGCAAGGACGAGAAAGAACAGCAGCGACACGAACAAATAAAGCCGCACTGGCGGCACGTAGGGCCGCGTACGGCCCTCGCGAAATGCACAGGCGAGTTCGCCGGGTTGCAGTAGCAAGGCGCGTGCAGTGCGCAGGATGCGGCTGTCGAAATTGACGATGTCGGTGACAAGATCGTGCAACAGTCCGATGATGGTACGGCGGTGCGCATCGTGCTCCTGTCCGCACACGGCGCAAAACGGGCCAATAAGGGGCGCGGCGCAATTGGCGCATTTGCGGGTCTGGGCACCACATTCGGCCAGCACCGACGCAGCCATCCTGCCGGCGGCAGCGCCACCGCGTTCGATGATACCGTCCACGTCCCCGGTCACGGCACGTTATAGCAACATCGTCGCGGGGTCTTCGATAAACATCTTGAAAGCCTGCAGGAAGCGCGCACCGGTGGCGCCGTCGACGACACGGTGGTCGCAGGACATGGTAACCGTCATAACGGAGGCGACCTCAAGTTTGCCGTCGCGCACGAGCGCACGCGCTTCGCCCGCGCCGACTGCGAGGATAGCCGCCTGCGGCGGATTTATAACGGCGGTGAAGTCGCGGATACCGAACATACCAAGGTTGGAAATGGCAAACGTTCCACCCTCGAATTCCTGCGGCTTGAGTTTTTTGGCACGGGCGCGTTCGGCCAGCGCCTTCATTTCGCCAGAGATCGCGGACAAACCCTTTTCCTCCGCGCGGAAGACGATGGGCGTGATAAGCCCGAAATCGAGCGCGACTGCCACGCCGATGTCGGCGTGTTTGTGGCGCAGGATCGCGTTGTCGGTCCAGCTTGCATTGACCTCCGGCACGCGCAGAAGGGCCGCCGCCGCCGCTTTCACGACGAAGTCATTGACGGAAAGCTTATAGCCGTTTTGCTTGGGCGCCGCCGCGTTGAGTTGCGCGCGGGTGTCAAGCAATTCGTCTATGCAGCAATCGATAGTGAGATAAAAATGGGGGATCATCGCCTTGGCCGCAGTCAAGCGGCGCGCGATGGCCTTGCGCATGGTGTCGTGCGGAATTTCTTCGTAGTCGCCTTCCTTGAAGAAGAGACGCGGGTCCGGCAATGACGCGATACTGGAGATCACGGCAGATGCGGAGGCTTGTGTTGCCAACGCGGGTTTGGCGGGTGCTTTTGCATCAGGCTGTGCGGATTCGACATCGGCTTTGACGATGCGGCCGCGCGGGCCCGAACCTTTCAACGATGCGAGATCGACGCCCTTTTGTTCGGCCACCTTGCGCGCAAGCGGCGATGCGAAGATGCGTGATGGGTGTTCGGGAGCCGATGGTTTCGTCCGCTCCGCTTGCGGCCCTGCAGGGGTGGAGGGGGGAACACCTGCGCAGACATCGGCTTCTTTGCTTCGAGCTGCACCGCATCGTTGATCGACGACATCACGGCCTCGATGTCCGTGTTGCCTTCGCCTTCGCCCAGCAGAATCGCGATTGGCTGATTGATCTTCACGCCTTCGGTGCCTTCAGGCACCAATATCTTCCCGATGCGACCTTCGTCGACTGCTTCGAATTCCATCGTCGCCTTGTCGGTTTCGATTTCGGCGAGAATATCGCCGGAATGAACTTCATCGCCCTCGGTCACCAACCATTTGGCGAGCTTACCCTCTTCCATAGTTGGCGACAGCGCCGGCATCAGGATGTTGGTCGGCATCACGCGCGCTCCAGCGGGGCAAGGTTGCCGGCATTCTGTTCCCATAGTCTGCCGTCGAATTCAGTGGTGATGACCGAGTGGAAATCGAAGTTGTCGAGACAGCGGAAATTGACGCTGTACCCGTCAGGGTGTGAGCGTGGAACGTAGAACGACTTGATCCCGCAAACCGAGCAGAACATGTGCTTGGCAGCACCCGTGTTGAACGTATAGGTGGCGAGTTTGGTCTTGCCCTTGACGAGCTTGAAGCGCGATTTCGGCACGATGAGATGCAGATAGCCCGCCTTCGAACACATTGAGCAATTGCAATCGACGAGTTCGATTTCGCCGGACGTTTGCACGTCGAAGCGTACGGCGCCGCAATGACAGCCACCCTTTCGCCAGGAGAATTTCGCGCGCGCCATCCCTAGCCCCTGTTGCAGACTGCTTTCACCGCGGCGATCACGTCGTCCACACGCGGCAGAGCCAGCCTTTCGAGATTGGCAGCGTAGGGCATCGGCACGTCCTTGCCGGACACTTTGGTGGGCGGGGCGTCGAGATAATCGAAGGCTTCCGAAGTAACAACAGAACAGATCTCAGACCCGATGGAGCACACCGGCCAGCCCTGCTCTACCGTGATGATATGGTTGGTCTTCATCACCGAGTTCAGAACCGTGCGCGTGTCGAGCGGGCGCAGGGTGCGCAGATCGATGATTTCCGCGTCAATACCTTCCTTGGCGAGCACATCGGCGGCTTCGAGCGCCATGCCGACGCAGATAGAATAGGTCACGATGGTGATGTCCTTGCCTTGCTTCACCACGCGCGCCTTGCCGATGGGCACGATGAAATCGTCGAGCTTCGGCACGGGAAAGGCGCGGCCGTAGACGATTTCATTTTCGAGGAAGATCACTGGATTGGGATCGCGAATCGCGGCCTTCAGCAATCCTTTCGCGTCGGCCGCAAAATAGGGCGCGATCACCTTCACACCGGGCACATGAGCATACCACGACGAATAATCCTGACTGTGCTGGGCGCCCACACGTGAGGCCGGCCCGTTAGGGCCGCGAAAAACAATGGAGCAGCCAATCTGGCCACCGGACATATAGCGCGTTTTCGCGGCAGAATTAACGATCTGATCGATCGCCTGCATGGCAAAATTCCAAGTCATGAATTCGACGATGGGTTTTAAGCCTGCAAAACCTGCGCCGACGCCCAAGCCGGTGAAACCGTGTTCGGTGATCGGTGTGTCGATGACGCGGCGCGCGCTGAATTCTTCGAGCAGGCCCTGGCTGACTTTGTAAGCACCCTGATATTGTGCGACTTCCTCGCCCATCAGAAACACGGCATCGTCGAGACGCATTTCTTCGGCCATGGCGTCGCGCAAGGCTTCGCGCACGGTCATGGTTACCATTTCGGTGCCCTGCGGGATTTCGGGATCGGGTGCGATTTCGACCGTCGTCTTTTGCGGCATGGAAGGCTTTTCTTTTGGCACCTCGGCGTTCGCTGCGGGCTCTTGCGCTTTTACAGGCGATGCAGCTTTTGACCGTTCGCCGCTGTGGCCTTCCTGCAGCAAAGTTGCGATAGGCTGGTTGACCTTTACACCCTCCGCTCCTTCGGGCACGAGCAGCTTGCCGATACGACCTTCATCCACCGCTTCGAATTCCATCGTTGCCTTATCGGTTTCGATTTCTGCCATGACATCGCCGGAATGAACCTCGTCGCCCTCCTTGACGAACCATTTGGCGAGCTTGCCCTCCTCCATGGTGGGCGACAGCGCGGGCATGAGAATGTCGATGGCCATCAGGCAAGAACATCCGTGTACAGTTCGTCCGGCGCGGGTTCCGGAGATTCGGTTGCGTATTCGGCGGCGTTGTTGACAATCTGACGAACCTGTTTGTCCATCGCCTTCAAATCGTCTTCGGTGGCGAGCTTTTCAGAGATTAGCCTTGCGGCGAGATGTTCGATTGGATCGCGTTTCTCGCGCACGGTCTGCACTTCCTCGCGCGTGCGGTATTTCGCGGGGTCGGACATGGAATGGCCACGATAGCGATAGGTCTTCAATTCCAGAATGACCGGACCGTTGCCCGCCCGGCACCAGGCGACCGCTTCCTGTCCTGCGGTGTAGACGGCTTCGATGTCCATTCCATCCACTTCTCTGCCCGGAATGTTGAATGAGACGCCACGTTTGTAGAAATGGCGTTCGGCGCTGGAGCGTTCGACACTAGTGCCCATCGCGTATTGGTTGTTCTCGATGATGTAGATCACCGGCAGCTTCCAAAGCTCGGCCATGTTGAAGGCTTCGTAGACCTGACCCTGATTGGCGGCGCCATCGCCGAAATAGGTGAAACTCACCCCGTCATGCCCGCGATATTTGTTGGCGAAAGCAAGCCCCGTACCCAGCGACACCTGCGCACCGACGATGCCATGGCCGCCATAGAAGTATTTCTCTTTCGAGAACATGTGCATTGAGCCGCCCTTGCCCTTGGAGTAACCGGCAGAGCGTCCAGTAAGTTCGGCCATGATGCCTTTGGGGTCCATTCCGCAGGCGAGCATATGGCCGTGGTCGCGATAGGCCGTGATGACTTCGTCGTTTGGCCCGGCGCTTGCCTGAAGACCCACCACGACAGCTTCCTGACCGATATAAAGATGGCAAAAACCGCCGATCAGACCCATGCCGTACATCTGGCCTGCCTTTTCCTCGAAGCGGCGGATCAACAGCATGTCGGCATAGAATTTCTTCAGCCGGTCAGGGCCTGCCTTTACGGTTTGCTGGGGTGTTTCGGCCAATTCGGCCATGCGCGCGCAATCCGGGGAACCGTGTTGGTTCTCGCAAGCGAATCCCGCTTTGGCAAGCCGTGACGAATAATCAGGAAAATCGAAAAAATCCGAATACTTACAAAGATGTTAGTGCTATTGTTCAGTGCGCATCGCGCGGTACGGCCACCTGATTTGGCCCGCCATCTTGCAACTGGCCGCGCGCGAGTTCCTCGACCATGTCGGGATCAACCGACCCAGGCTCCAAAAGCGAAATGCGGTGCTGCAGCCGTGTGCGCTGATCCTTCAGCACCGCGAGCTGTTCTCTCTGCACGCCGAGCCGCGTGTCGACCTTGGAGAGTTCCAAGAACCCGCGCGTGCCCCAGACTGCATAATAGGCGAAGTAGCCGGTGGCGGCGGCGCAAATCGCCGGTATCACCAAAGCGCCAAAAAACCGCGATACACTACGCCGGATTTCGCATGGTCTAAACGAATCACGAAGCGAGTTTGCGGTCAAGACACAATCCTTGCTTTCCGCAGCTTCTGGCGCACCCCATGCCGGACGCGGACAACGCGCACCTCGCCACGCAAAATCATGCAGGAGATGATGTACGGCATTGCCTATGCCGGTAGGACAAGGGGCCACGTCCGTTCTTTGCTTGCCCCATTATCGGCCGCGGGACTATCGTTGGCGATATAAGCGGATAGCTGAGCAAGTTGACGGAAAACTCCGGGGCTGTAACGGGCCCGCAGCAATGGCGATTGAATAGAGCCGCCACCATTTCGTCAGAAACAACTTGCGCGCCCGATCTGCGCCACCGCTTCGTCTAATTCCGGACGTTCTTCATCGCAGAACGCATGAACGGCCTCTTCCTACAAATCTTCTGGCCAAGCCAGGCCCGGTCCAAGACGGCTTGAAATCTATTCCTTCGTCAAGCCGCCGGTATATCAGACTCCGCGCAGGACAGAACGCCCCGCATAGATAGCCTGATCGCCCAGCTGCTCCTCAATGCGCAGGAGCTGATTGTATTTCGCAAGCCGGTCGGAACGCGCCAACGAGCCGGTTTTGATCTGGCCGCAGTTCGTCGCCACCGCGAGATCGGCAATGGTGGTGTCCTCCGTTTCGCCGGAGCGGTGGCTCATCACCACGCGATAGCTGGCGCGGTGCGCCGTCTCCACCGTGTCGAGCGTTTCGGAGAGCGTGCCGATCTGGTTGACTTTCACCAAAATGGCGTTGGCTGTGCCTTTCTTGATGCCTTCGTTCAGCCGTTTGACGTTGGTGACGAAAAGATCGTCGCCCACCAATTGCACCTTCTTGCCGACGGCCCTGGTAAGTTGCGCCCAGCCATCCCAATCGTCCTCGGCCATGCCGTCTTCGATAGAGACGATGGGGTAACGCGCGCAGAGCTCTTCGTAAATTTTCACCATGCCGGCAGGATCGAGTGTGCGGCCCTCGCCTTCCAAAACATATTTGCCGTCCTTGAAGAACTCGGTCGAGGCTGGATCGAGTGCCAGCATCACGTCGTCGCCCGGCTTGTAGCCTGCCTTCTCGATGGCGCGCGTGACGAAGGCTAGCGCCTCGTCGGCGCTTTTGAGGTTGGGCGCAAAACCGCCCTCGTCGCCGACATTGGTGTTGTGGCCGGCGTCGTGCAGCGCCTTCTTCAGCGTATGAAAAATCTCAGCGCCCATGCGCAGCGCATTGCGGAAGGTCCCGCCACCCACTGGCATAATCATAAATTCTTGGAAGTCGATCGGATTGTCGGCATGGACACCGCCGTTGACAATGTTCATTAGCGGTACGGGCAGCACCTGCGCCTTTGGTCCACCGATATAGCGATAGAGCGGCGCGTCCACCACATTGGCGGCGGCCTTCGCTACCGCCATCGAGACACCCAAAATGGCGTTGGCGCCGAGACGGGCTTTGTTCGGTGTGCCGTCGAGTTTGATCATTGCTGCATCGACACGGGTTTGCTCCTCGGCGTCGAGCCCTGCCAGAATATCGAAGATTTCAGTGTTAACTGCCGCAACCGCTTTCTCGACGCCCTTGCCGCCATAGCGCTTGGCGCCATCGCGCAGTTCCACCGCCTCATGCGCACCAGTCGAGGCGCCGGAAGGCACCGAAGCCCGGCCAAAGGACCCGTCTTCCAGACGGACGTCCACCTCAACTGTGGGGTTGCCGCGACTGTCAAGGATTTCGCGCGCGCTGATATCGATGATGGCGGTCATGGGCGGCCTCCGTGGTGCGCGGTGCTTCTAGGATATGGTTTCCCGGCCTTCAAGACAGCCTAAGGTCGCTCGCGAAGCCGCCGATCTTTCTGTATGACTCCGGCATGATTGACCGTCTCACCACCCTGGAAAGGGCTTTTCAGCTGGCAAACTCTGGGGAGTGTGCCACTGTCGACGAAATCCGCATGCGCCTCAAAAGCGAGGGCTACAGCGACGGCCAGGCCCATACCAAGGGCCCGTCCATCCGCGGCCAGCTCAGCAAGCTGTGCCAGATAGCCACTGCCAAGCGCCCCGCTTAGCCCGGAAATTTGCTAGGCTTCGTCGCGCTCACAAAGCTCGTGAGTTGCCCAAGGGGAAACGCCATGACGATATACGCCACACCAGCCGGACTTTTGTCGGCCGTCGTTACCATTCTCGCCATTCTTCTTTATTCGTATATGAGCGTTCGCGTCGGCCAGATGCGCGGCAAGCACGGCGTCACCGCGCCGGCCACCAGCGGACATCCCGAATTCGATCGTGCCTTCCGCATCCACTACAATACGCTGGAAGCGCTGCCGGTGTTCTTCGCGCTTTTGTGGTTGGCAACGATCTATTTCCACCTGCTGCCCTGGCTGCCTGCGCTGGTCGGCCTCATCTGGGTAATCGGACGTTTCATCTACATGAGCGGTTATATGACCGATCCATCGAAACGCGGCACCGGCTTCATCACCTCGATGTTATGCCAACTGGTGCTGCTGATCCTCGCTATCATTGGGATCGTGCAGACCTGGAGCGCGGTGAACACGTAGTTTGGCCGCCTGCAGAAACCTCGGTAAATGATGTTACGTATAATACCCCTTACCGGTGAGGCACGAACAAGCCACTGACCGGCCGCTGACATCCGAAGGACAGACCACGATCTCGACTGGGGTGCGCGCAAGGCGCTTCCGCAGAAGGGGATCTCGCCAAGGGCGAGGACTAGACTGCCGCAGCCGTGCTTGGTTTTCACAGGATTGCGTGACCCGCCTCGCAACGATTATTGCTATCGGTGGCAGACAAATTTCGCAGCGGGTTGGCGTACCGCCAAAGACCGCGCAGTTGCGGCAGGGCTTTCTACGGCGCTATTTGCCCTGATGGGGCGCAGCGCTTGACGATGCGGTCGATCTCGATCAATTCGCTAAGCAAAGCGGCCACGTCTTTCAGCCTGAGCATGTTGGGGCCGTCGGAGGGCGCACTGTCCGGATCTTGATGGGTTTCCATAAACACGGCGGCGACCCCCACCGCGACGGCAGCGCGCGCCAGATACGGCACCATTTCGCGGTCGCCGCCCGACGAAGTACCCTGCCCGCCTGGCTGTTGCACCGAATGCGTCGCGTCGAATACCACCGGCGCATCGAACGCTGCCATGATCGGCAACGCGCGCATATCGGACACCAGCGTGTTGTAACCGAAGCTGACGCCGCGCTCGGTGACGAGCACATTGAGATTCCCCGCACCTGTAATTTTCGCGATGACATTCTTCATGTCCCAGGGCGCCAGGAATTGCCCCTTCTTCACATTCACAACCTTACCCGCCTCAGCAGCGGCCACCAGCAAATCGGTTTGGCGCGATAGGAATGCCGGAATTTGCAGAATATCGACGGCGGGCGCGACCAGCGCGCACTGCTTGGGCTCGTGCACATCGGTGAGAACGGGCAATCCAAGGCTCTCGCGAATCTCCGCGAAGATCGGCAACGAGGCTTCAAGGCCTATGCCGCGTTTGGAATTAGAACTGGTGCGATTGGCCTTGTCGAAGCTTGTCTTGTAGACAAGCCCGACACCCGTCTTGGCCGCGATCTCTTTCAACGCGGACGCCATTTCGAGCGCATGAGCCCGACTTTCGAGCTGACAAGGACCGGCAATGATCGATAGCGGCAGAGTGTTGCCGATCTCGACCGCGCCGACCTTTACCACGGTGTTGGGGCTCAGGCTCATGGCTGTTCATATCGCATGGCGGGCCGAATGGGCAAAACCGGCCAAGCGTCGAATCGGCTCGACACAATTGCCGCAGCATGCAGGAGAGGCCGCGCAGCTCCTGGCGATGCGCCGAGACAGTACGGCAATCTTGGCCTCTGGTTACAGGCAGCGTCCCCAATGCATCTCGGCAGCATCGGCGTTTCGCCGCAGTCCACCTGGCAGCGGCCAGCAGGTCGGCCAAATATATAGCACCGCGGCGGCAGGCGCAGCTACCAGATCGGCCATCGAAGCAGCGCGTCGGTCAAATATCGTCTGGACGCCAGATGCGGCTACGGAGCGATCCCCGCCTCTCGCGCTGCATTTTCGCTGAAGGTGAGGAAATTGCGCGGCAGGAAAATGGGATTTCCGCCAACACCGGGTAATCCACCTGGGTCAGATGCTTGTTCCTGGCCGGGCGGTATTCAATCTGCTGCCCAATTGCATTGTATCGCGGCGCGATATATTAGCGGCGCTCATCAAAATAACGCCGCCAGATGACCACAAAAGACAACCTACCGCTTGCGCACAAGGATACCTTGCGCGATTTCACCGCCGACGCTCGCGTGCTCGTGCTGGGAGCGATGGCGCTACTGATCGGCACGATAAGCACGGGTGCAGCCTGGGTCCTGCTGCGGCTGATCGCGCTGTTCACCAATCTCGCCTATTTCCAACGCATCAGTATCGTGCCGGCAAATTTCGCGGGGCTGCATCTAGCGCCGTGGACCATTGCGGTGCCTGTGATCGGCAGCCTCATTGTCGGGCTGATGGCGCGTTTCGGTTCGGAGAAGATTCGCGGCCATGGCATTCCCGAAGCCATTGAGGCCATTCTCATTGGCCGCAGTCGGATCGAACCGAAAGTGGCGCTGCTCAAGCCATTGTCGTCGGCGATCTCTATCGGCACCGGCGGACCGTTCGGCGCCGAAGGTCCGATCATCATGACAGGTGGCGCGCTCGGTTCGCTATTTGCGCAATTGTTCAAACTGTCATCTGCAGAACGCAAGACACTTCTGGTGGCAGGTGCGGCCGCAGGCATGACGGCGGTGTTCGGTACACCTATTGCAGCAGTTCTACTGGCGGTCGAACTGCTGCTGTTCGAATGGAAGCCGCGCAGCTTCATCCCCGTCGCGGTGGCGGCTATCGTGGCTGCAGCGTGGCGTCCGTGGGTGGTCGGCGCTGGCCCGCTGTTTCCGTATGCGGGCGCGCCCGTAATGGAATGGTGGGGGCTAGGACTTTGCGCCGTCATCGGCGTCGTCGCCGGGCTGCAATCGGCATTGATGACGGTTTGCCTTTACGGTGTCGAAGACCTATTCGGCAAACTTCCAATCCATTGGATGTGGTGGCCAGCGCTTGGCGGCGTCGTAGTGGGCCTTGGTGGTTATCTCGATCCTGCCGTGCTCGGCGTCGGGTACGACGACATTCGCGCGCTGCTGAACGGCACAATGGATCTGCACGCGACGGGCTCGTTGCTTATCGGCAAAGCCACGGTCTGGATCGTGGCGTTATCATCTGGCACTTCTGGCGGCGTGCTGGCGCCGCTCCTTATCATGGGCGGCGCACTTGGCTCGCTGGAAGCCCATCTTCTTCCGTTCGGCGACACCGGCTTCTGGGCCCTGCTTGGCATGGCTGCTATCCTCGGCGGCACGATGCGCGCGCCACTGACAAGCACCATGTTCGCTGTCGAACTGAGCGGCAACACACATCTGATGCCAGCGCTGTTAACCGCCTCGCTTGCGGCCTTCGCCGTGACAGTGCTCTTGATGCGCCGCTCCATCCTCACCGAGCGTATCGCGCGGCGCGGCCTGCATCTGACGCGCGAATACACGGTCGATCCGTTCGACATCATGCGCGTGGGCACGATCATGGCCAAACCGGTCGACACGCTTCCCGCGACAATGAAAGTGACCGACACCGTCGCCTTCTTCTCACTCGACGTCGCCGCCTCGCGCCACAAGAGCTATCCCGTGATCGACGAGCACGGCAAACTTGCAGGCATCGTCTCGCGCGCCGACGTTCTGCGCTGGACGCGCGACGGCTGGGAAGACGACATCGAGCTCGCCACGGCCTGCGATGCGGATGGCCTGGTCACCGCCTACTCCGACGAGCTTGTGGGCAAGCTGGCCGACCGTATGGCGTCCTGCGACGTGGGCCGAGTGCCCGTCATCGACCGCGCAACCGGCAAGCTCGTTGGTCTCGTCGCCCGCCGCGATTTGTTGCGCGTACGCGTCACCGCCGGCCGCGAAGAACATGAGCGGGAAAGAGCGTTTAAGATTTTCCTATAGGTAACGCGCTTACATTTTGTACGGCCAGGTTTGAACCACCCGCCCCGAGCAGTGGCGAAGGGCGCGCGATAGGGCCATGCAACGGGTGGAGGCCTACATTATCTGAATGGCCCGCTTTGGGGCACGATGACAAACTTTGTTTTGAGCCAATTCCCAACAATCCCAAGCGGCAGCGATGAGCAAACCAGTTATAAAGAGCACCGCACGGCCTCGAAGAAGCCCTTGCCCATGCCAAGATCAACCGCGGACCAGCAGAAATGCGGCTTGCATATCCAGCGCGCCATCGATGTGTGCGCGATTAGCGTCAAGTTGAAGATGGTCCTGGAAGAATTAACCAGGCATTTCGGGCTCATAACAGCACAAGGAACACAGCAAGCGTCCGTCCGAAGATCCGGCGCTGGCCTATCCTCTCGAACGCGGACGTCGAAAGCCGTGCAGACAGCGCTAAACGCGCATAGCTATACTAACCGACTTTGGTTCACTGCTGCTGCGATAAACGACGTGAACAGCGGATGCGGCTCGAGCGGACGCGATTTCAGTTCGGGATGGAACTGCACCCCGATGAACCAAGGGTGATCGGGGATTTCCATGATCTCCGGCAGCCGCCCGTCGGGCGACCAGCCTGAGACTTTCAAGCCCTGGTTGGCCAGCTGCTTGGTGTATTCGACGTTCACTTCATAGCGGTGGCGATGGCGTTCGCTGATTTCGGTGGTGCCATAGACTTCGGCCACTTTGCTGCCCGGCGTCAGCACCGCAGGATAGGCACCCAGACGCATGGTGCCGCCCAGATCGCCGTCGACGTTGCGCGTTTCTTTCACGTTGCCTTTCGTCCATTCGGTCATCAGGCCGATGACGGGATGGCATGGGCTTGCCGATTTCGGTGGTGCCCGCGCCTTCCAGCCCTGCCAGGTCGCGCGCCGCTTCGATCACCGCCATGTGCAGGCCGTAGCAGATGCCGAAGAACGGCACTTTGCGCTCGCGGGCGAATTTGACGGCCTGGATCTTGCCTTCGGTGCCGCGTTCGCCGAATCCACCGGGCACCAGAATGCCATGCACATTTTCCAGAAACGCAGCGGCATCATCGCGCTCGAACACTTCGCTGTCGATCCAGTCCATGTGCACGCGCACATTGTTGGCGAGGCCGCCATGGGTCAGCGCCTCGGACAGCGACTTGTAGCTGTCCTTGACCTGCATGTATTTGCCGACCACGGCGATGCGCACTTCGCCTTCGGGATTCTTCACCCGCTCGACCACCTCCTGCCAGCGGAAAGATCGGGCGCGCGGCGCGTCCTCGATGCCGAAGACGTTGAGTAGCTGGGTGTCGAGCCCGACCTGGTGATAGCGCACCGGCAGCGTCGTAGATCGTGGCCAGGTCGAGCGCCGGGATCACGCGTTCCGGCGCGCACGTTGCAGAACAACCCGATCTTGCGCCGCTCCTCTTCCGGCATGGGATGGCTTGCGCGGCACAGAAGGATGTCGGGCTGGATGCCGATGGCGCGCAGTTCCTTCACGGAATGCTGGGTCGGCTTGGTCTTCAGTTCGCCTGCCGCCTCGATATAGGGCACCAAGGTCAGATGCATGAAGGCGGTGTGGTCGCGGCCCAGTTCGTTGCCCAGCTGGCGGATGGCTTCGAAGAAAGGCAGACCCTCGATGTCGCCCACCGTGCCGCCGATTTCGACAGAGCAGGAAATCCACGTCCGTCGGTGTCCGCCATCACGAATTCCTTGATCATGTCGGTGACATGCGGAATCACCTGCACGGTGCGGCCCAGATAGCCGCCCCTGCGTTCCTTGTCGATCACCTGGCTGGTAGATGCGTCCCGACGTGACATTGTCGGATTGCGCCGAAGAAACGCCGGTGAAGCGCTCATAATGGCCGAGATCGAGATCGGTCTCCGCTCCATCGTCGGTGACATAGACCTCGCCATGCTGGAACGGGCTCATCGTGCCCGGATCGACGTTGAGATAGGGGTCTAGCTTGCGCAGCCGCACGCGATAACCGCGCGCTTGCAGCAACGCGCCAAGTGCTGCGGAAGCGAGACCTTTCCCGAGAGAAGAGACCACGCCGCCGGTGATGAAGATTAACCGCGCCATGGAAGGCCACCATGTCCTAAGGCGCGGTCCGGCTCAAGCACGAATCTGCGCAGAATTAGAAAGCTCGATCAAAGCTCCAAGAACGGGCCATAACTTCTTAGAATATAACGTCTTTAGCGAGGCTTCGGAACCGTGGGAACAACCGGCGCGGTAGGCGCCTTGGCGACTGTGGGCGTCGCCGGAGCCAACGTGGAAGCCGGCGTTGGCGAATCGAGGATCGAAGCGGGACGCGCCCCCCCACCATGCTGCGTCAGCAAGGTCAGTGCGACCGAGGTCAGGAAAAACAGGACGCCGAGCACCGTGGTGGCCCGCGTCAGCGTGTCCGCCGCCCCGCGCGGGCTGAAAAGTCCACCCAGCCCCGAGCCACTACCGCCCATTCCGAAGGCCCCCCCTTCGGATTTCTGGAGCAGAACGACCACGACGAGCGCGACCGAGACGAAAAGTTGAAGCACGACAAGCACGGTCTGCATGGGTTACTCGGCGATTTCGGCCCGCTCCATAAAGCATGGGGACAAGAAAGGGAAGCCGATGCCATTAGCCCCGATAGCCTTGTTATGAACCCGTTGGAAAAGCAGCCATCTTTCGCCCGTCGCTAACAGTCCGGCATAAACTCAGATGGCCTGCCGCGCCTTGCACTCTAAGACGCCATCTCCATCGCTTGGCGCGCGTGGATGATGGCCACGGTAGCGTCGATCTGGCTCAGGCGTTCGTTGGCGGGGGTGTTGGGGTCGAAGACCTGGTTGAGATGCAGCGCCGCCTTGCCGAGTAGGTGCATAGTAGCGTTGCGGTCGACACCTTTGTCCAGTCCGTCGATGGCGGCCAGCACCTCGTCGCACCATTGCATGGCACTCGCCTGTTCGGTGCCGACACAGCGGCTTGACACACTCTGGGTCAGGCCGGTGAGCTTGGCGAGATCGGAATCGTATTGGGGGCTGGTAGGTATATAGCTTTGCAGCAGCCGCCACAGCACGCAAATCTGGAACGCGTCGCGGCGCAGTTTCTCGCCGCCGAACACTTCGCGCGCGGTACGCAATTCGCCATCGAGGCGCGCGGTCACCTCATCGCCTGAAAGACCGTCTTGTGCTTTCATCTTCAGCGAATTTGGCGGCTGGTAAAGTTCGACGTTTGAGGGACGGGTGCTGTCGCGCCTGCGGTCGGGGCCAACATAATCGGTGGTGATGACGAACCCTTTGCGTCGTTCGATATGGGTACGCACGCGCTGGCCCAGTTGCGCCACCGAAAATGGGCGCAGCAACAAATCGTCGGCACCGGAATTGAGCACGCGGCCGACCAGCCCGCTCGAATTGACCCACGCGGTTACGATGACGACGAGAAACGGATTGTAGCCCGCACCCTGCCGCAGGTTTTGAATCAAATTGCAAAGCTCTTCGTCGGCGCCCTGCGCTTCGCACAGCGCGAGATCGGGCGGATTCTTGCCGATGAATTCGGCAAAGGCCTCCAACGTCGGCACGGTTTCGATGTGGCGGAAGCCCAGCATATAGAGGGCGGCGCGCGTCGCATTGCGATTGGCCGCGACCGGATCGTAAACCAGCACCTGCGCATTGTCGTAGGAAAGCCGCTGCATCACATAAGGCTCGCACTCGCCGGCTTAAAAATCGCATAGCACAGGTTAACGAAACGTGGTGCGTTTAACCTAAGTTACTGCGGCACCAGCGATAATCGCCAGGAATTCCGCGGCCTTCAGGCTCGCACCGCCGACCAATGCGCCGCCGACATTCGCAAGTGCGAGGAATTCCGCGGCATTCGACGGCTTTACCGAGCCGCCATAAAGGATGCGCACCGCCTGCCCCTCTGGGCCAAAACGCGCGACGAGACGTTCGCGAATATGACCATGTACCTGGGCTATGTCCGCCGAGGTTGGCGTGCGCCCCGTGCCAATAGCCCAAACAGGCTCATAAGCCACCGCGGTGTTCGACGCATTCACCCCCTCGGGAAGGCTGCCCGAGATCTGCGTGGCGCAAACGTCGAGCATGTGGCCCGCATCGTGCTGTTGTTGGGTCTCGCCGATACAGACGATGGCAAGCAGGCCCGCACGCCACGCGGCGCGGGTTTTCCCGGCCACGTCGGCGTCGGTCTCATGCTGGTAACGCCGGCGTTCGGAATGGCCGACGATAACGGCCGTCGCACCCGCGTCCCTGAGCATCTCAGCACTGACATCGCCAGTGAAGGCGCCGGAGACTTCGGCATGGCAATTCTGGCCGCCCAGTTCGAATGCATGGGCGACCGAGGCGAAGGCCCGACTCAATAGCGTAGCCGGCGGGCAGATCAATATGTCGGCCTTAGCAGGCCTAGAGGCCAGTGCCACCCGCAGATCGGCTAGCTCGCGCAGCGAATCCCGCGTGCCGTTCATTTTCCAATTTCCAGCGATCAATTGCCTCATGAGCCCTAGCCTTATGCCTGCCTTGCCCGTACAAGGCCCCCTCCCTATCATCCGCCGCTTTTTGCCGCCAAGGCCGGGATTTCTTCATGCTTACACAGATGCGCAAACTCGCGAAGTCCTGGGTTTCGTCCGTCTTCCTGGGCGCATTGGCGCTGGCCTTCGGCTTCTGGGGTATCGGCGACATTTTCCAGGGCCGGACATCGACCGATGTGGCGAGCGTGGACGGGCGCGCTATCTCGCTCGACGATTTCCAACGCGACTATCGCGGCGAGATCCGCCAGCGCTCGGCGCAAGGTGCCGAGTTCACCCCAGACATGGCTCGCGCCATAGGACTGGGCAAGCAGGTGCTCGATCGTTCGCTCATCCGTGCTGCTTTGGATAATATCGTGGACAGCCTCAAGCTGACGGTCAGCGACGCGCTGGTCTCCACCCAGATCAGGAACATGCAGGCTTTCAAGGGGCCGCTCGGCACTTTCGACAAGATGACCTTCCTGCGCGCGATCAATGACACCGGCTTCACCGAGCAAGGTTTCATCAATGCTATCCGTGCCGATTCCTCGCGCGACCAGCTATTGCGCGCGATGCAGGGTGCCTTCCAAATGCCGGCGGGCTATGTCGCCGCGATTTATGCCTATCAAGAAGAAGTGCGTGCTGCCGATTACATCGACGTGCCGGCAAGCGTGATCACCACGGTTGCACCGCCGACCGACGCACAACTGACCGCCTATGTGAAGGCCCACGCCGCCAGCTTCTCGACGCCCGAATATCGCGAAATTACCTATGCCGCGATCAACCCAGACGACGTGATGGGCAAAATCCCCGCCGTCACCGATGCGCAAATTAAGCAGCAATATGACGCCCAGAAGGACACCTACAATATCGCCGAGAAGCGCGACCTCGAACAGATCACTTTCCCCTCCGAAGCCGAGGCGAAAGCCGCCCGTGCCAAGATTGATTCCGGCATCAGCTACGCCGATATCGCCAAGGCGCGGGGCCTGAAACCGACTGAAGTCGAACTCGGCACGCTGGCGAAAACCGATCTTGATTCGACACGCGCCGCTGCGGCGTTCGCGCTGCCCGAAAACAGCGTCAGCCCGCCAGTCAAAGGCCCGTTTGGATGGGTGCTGATGCGCGTGGCCAAAATCACGCCCGCCGTGAACAAATCGCTCGATGAGGTAAAGAACCAGATCAAGGCAGATTTACAGAAGCGTCTGGCGGGCAGCAAGCTCGTCGACGTCGCCAACGCTTATCAGGAAGCGGTCGATGGCGGCGACCCACTCGCTGTTGCAGCGAAAAAAGCTGGGATGCGCGTTGTGCATCTGGCCTCGCTTGATTCCAAAGGGCTGATCGTGGACGGCAGCAAGGCGAACGTGCCCAATGATCCCGATTTCCTGCCGCAAGCGTTCAAGGCCGAGGTGGGTGAGGACGGCGAACCATTCCAGACCAGGGCTGGCAACTATTTCGCGATCAAAGCCGACGGCGTAAGCCCACCAAAAATAAAGCCGCTCAACGCTGTGCGTGTGCAGGCCACCGAAGAATGGATAGTGCGACAACGCCAAAAGCAACTCGAGGCCAAGGCCAAGGCGATTGCCGATCAGGTGACCAGGGACCAGAGCTTCGTTACGGCGGCAAAAAACGCGGGCGGCATGGTGCAGAAGAGCCCAGGTCTGCAGCGCAACATGGCGAGCGACGTCTTCTCGCCCGCGCTGATGAAGGACTTATTCGCTCGACCACCGGGCGTGGCCGTTTATGGTCCGGCGGCGAAGGGCGACAGCTACATTGTCGCGGTGACGACCGGGGTGCTACATCCACCGCTGCCGACGGACAACCCGCAATTCGAGATGGGCGTGCAGCGCATCAGTGGTGAAATGGGCAGCGACCTCACCTTGTCCTTTGCCGCAGCAGCCCAGAAGAAACAGGGCGTCACGATTCACCAGGACCGTATCACCCAGGTGACCGGCGAAGGCTCGTGAGCAACCGATGGCAACCTATCCTGATTTTGCCGCCTTCGCGCGCGTCCATGACGAAGGCCGTCCACAGGCGCTTTACGCCAGGCTGATCGCCGATCTCGAAACCCCCGTGTCGGCGTTTCTGAAACTCGGTGAAGGCCGCGACAATTCCTTTCTGCTCGAAAGCGTGCAAGGCGGCGAAACGCGCGGCCGCTATTCGATCATCGGCCTGAAGCCCGACCTGATCTGGCGGTGCCATAAACGGCAACGCCGAAATTAACCGCAATGCTCGCGTCGACGCCCACGCGTTCGCGCCAGCAGAACTCGCCGACAAGCCGCTGGAGTCGCTGCGCCTGCTGCTGCGCGAAACGCAGATGGAATTGCCCTCCGAACTGCCGCCGATGGCTGTAGGCCTGTTCGGCTATCTTGGCTACGACATGGTGCGCCTGATCGAGATGCCTGGGTCCACCACCGCCCGATCCACTCGATCTGCCCGACGCTATCCTGCATCCGCCCTACCATCACCGCGATCTTCGACACGGTGAAAGACGAGATCATTGTTGTCACCTCGGTGTGGCCCGAAAAAGGTGTCGATGCCCGCGCCGCCTATGCGCGCGGCTGTGAACGCCTGAATGATGCCATTGCTGACCTTGAACGCGCCTGCGCCTGCAGCCCCGCCAGTCCCGGCGAATTTGCCAGCCATATCGGCCGTCGATTCCAACATGACCCACGACGAATATCTTTCCATAGTCGCGCGCGCGAAAGAATACATCCGCGCGGGCGACGTCTTTCAGGTCGTGCCGAGCCAGCGTTTCAGCCGACCCTTCGTGCTGCCGCCGTTCTCGCTTTATCGCGCACTGCGCCGGCTGAACCCATCACCGTTCCTTTATCACCTCGCCTTTCCCGGCTTTTCGATTGTGGGATCGAGCCCGGAAATCCTGGTGCGGCTGCGCGATGGCGCGGTGACCATCCGTCCCATCGCCGGCACGCGCAAACGCGGCGCCACGCAAGGCGAAGACGCAGCGCTCGCTGATGAATTGATGGCCGATCCGAAGGAACGCGCCGAACATCTGATGCTGGTCGATTTGGGCCGCAACGATGTCGGCCGCGTGGCTGCGACCGGCACGGTGAAAGTGACCGATAGCTTCTTCATCGAACGCTACAGCCATGTGATGCATCTGGTGTCCAACGTCGAAGGCAAAATCCGCGACGGCCTGGATGCGATCGACGCTCTGGCGGCGGGTTTGCCTGCAGGCACGCTTTCGGGCGCGCCGAAAATCCGCGCCATGGAAATCATCGACGAGTTCGAAAAGGAAAAGCGCGGCGCGGTCTATGCGGGCGCAGTCGGCTATTTCGCCGCCGACGGTTCGATGGACACCTGCATCGTGCTGCGCACCGCGCTCGTCAAGGACGGCATCATGTATGTGCAGGCGGGTGGAGGCGTGGTCGCCGATAGCGACCCCGAGATGGAATTCCAGGAAACGGTCAACAAGGCCAAGGCGCTCTTGATGGCTGCCGACGAAGCGGTGCGTTACGCCTCACTGAGCCGGCGCGGACAGTGACGCGCCGTCGTCCGATTGCGCGTTCCTGCGCTTGATCGCCTGGCTTAGCGGAATCAAGACGTAACCTTGTTTCTCAACTTCCGGAATCCATGCTTCGAGCGCGGCCAGTGTCTGATGATGCGGATGGCCAATGGCGATTACCAGGCCCTTGCGGCGGGCGAGCCATTCCACCTGCCCTAGTTGATGCGCGATCTCGCCGGAGTCTACGACGTCATCGAGAAATACATCGCGTCCCGCTGTCGGCACGCCGTTTTCGCGTGCGATCTTGACGCCCTGCGAAAAGGTGGAGGTGCGCGAATCCAGAAAGAACAGATGCTTCTGGGCCAACACCGCCATTACCGGTATGAGCGCCTTGTGATCGCTGGTGAACCAGCTTCCCTCATGATTGTTCATCCCGTCGGCATCGGGTACACGCGAGAACGCCCACAGCACACGCCGCTGCACCTCCTCCTTCGGCAGATCGAGCTGCAATGCCATCGGGCCGGGATCAGACGTGCCCTTCGGCTCCATCGGCATGTGCAGGATGATCTCGTGACCGGCGCAGAACCCGTCATGGGAAAGTTCGGGCGATTTGTCTGGGTAAGGCAGGAACGAGAGCGTCACGGCCTTTGGTAGCGCCATGGCGCGGCGGGTACCTGGAATATCGGCTCCCAAATCGTCGATTACGATAGCAACCGCCGGCCGCTTGTCGAACGCAGGCGGTGGCGCGGCCTCCATATGCGCGGACACGGCTACAGACTTCGGCGATAGCGTCGCTTGGACCGCTGGCTTAGGGACGTCGACCAGCGGCCTGGGCTGCATTGCTGACATCCGCACCCGGGGGGACGGCTTGGGCTGTACGGGGGACAGAGGGAGCACCGGCTTGATAGGTGAAATGGCGAACTCGACCCGCTCGGGTGGCATTTGGATCTGCCAGGCCCGCGACACGGTGAATCCCAGCCCAACCGCCGCCAGCGCACCGACCACGCCGATAGCGGCGCCGGCAATCTTCCCCCAGATTTCCACGTTTCCGGCCATGCCACAGTGGACCCGGCGCTTGGTTAACAAGTCAACCAAGCCCAATGCATCACCCCGGCTCGCCTTTCGGCCAAGCCTGTGGGCCTTTGCGATCCACCATGCAACCTGCGCCGAATGCCGATACGGCTGATATCCGCTCTCTTGGGGCGGCTATCGGTGAAGACAGCCGAGCTTTTTGGCTCGTCTTCATCCATTCGATCCCGCGCGCCGATGCGTCGCGTGTCTCAATTGGATCGTCCCTCGATTGCCTCTTAGCGTCTGAGCGATGTCTTTAGGGTTATCGCCCGTCTGTGTGCTCGCTGACTTTCCGTCTTTGACAAAATTCTGTACCCAGTTTGGGTCTTAACGAACAGTAGATGCGACATGTTTCGTCGCGCCAGGGTGGCGGCTGAAACGCAATCCACCGCCATGCTCACCCGGCTACAGAAAAAGCCCGACTAAGTTTGTCTGCGATCACGTGCGTCACTGCTCTTCAAATATCTCAAACCGCTTATGCGACTTCAGAGAATGGTTCACTTGGCTGGACCAAATTTTCCTCTGCCCAATCACTGATCGCTGCAATAGACATGCAATCCGCCTTTATCAGCGCTTGCGCAACGCTGAATGCGGTCAATGCATCGCCGCCCAGGCAGGCGATCTCCAGTTGGCGCGCAAGCGAACTGACCTGCTCGATGCCTACGTTTCCGGCGGTGCTGACGACTTCGTGTGCGAGGCGTGCAACGCCCTTAAGGTCTTGCTGCGTCAGCAACTCCTGAATACGCGCAATGTGATTTTGCGTATCCGTGCGGTAGAGGTTCAAGAAATCCCTGACGGCCAATGGAGAAAGCGCGGATATGAGATGTTGAAGCTTCTCAGGTTGAAGGACCGGGAGATCCGCCGTTCCATGATCGGTAGCCGCCAGAGGGATTAGATCATTTTCAACCTGCATTGGTGCAACAGCCTGCGGTTGACGCAGCGCGTTCGTGATTCCGATTCGGGAAAGCTTCTGAAACAATAGCTCCGGTTGGACGGGTTTGGAGACATAGTCATCCATGCCTGCGCTCAAATATTGGGCCTCGGCCCCGGACATGGCATTTGCGGTCATGGCGACGATAGGGATTTTACACTTGGGTTGGGCAAGTGTTCTGATTTCGCGCATCGCGCCGATACCGTCGAGTTCCGGCATCTGCACGTCCATCAGCACGACGTCATAGTCGTTGTGGCGGACCGCGTCGACCGCCTGATGTCCGTTTTCCACTATATCGACCTTGTGCCCGGCCTTTTGCAGCAGGGCAAGCGCAAACATCTGGTTTATCTTGTTATCTTCAGCCAGGAGAATTCGTAGGAAATGCGATGCTGGCCGTGATGAACTGTTGTGCTGCGCATCGGGAGCGACCTTGAACGACTGTCGTCCACTGTGTACCCGTATCAGACAGTCGAGCAATTCGTGCTGGCGCACAGGCTTGTCCAACCTCGCATCCAGAAGCGATGCCGCCGCAGGATTGAGGCCGTGCGTCCCTGCCGAGGAAACCAAAATCAGTTTCGTCTCATGGAGCGAAGAATTAGCGCGCAACCGCCTGGCCAGTTCGTCACCCGCCAGGCCCGGCATCATTTGATCCAAAAAGGCAATGTCATAGGGCTTACCGCGATGCCAGCCGCGTTCGAGTTCGGCCAAGGCTGCAAACCCGTCCTCGACGGTGGTCGTCTTGATGCCCAACACGCCGAGCTGCCTTCCCAGAATGTCCAGGTTCATCTGGACATCGTCAACCACGAGAACGCGCAGATCCTTGAAACTGGTTGGTAGGCTGTTCATGTCTGGAAGATGAGCTGACGAGCGCGCCAATGCGAGTTGAAACCAGAACGTCGAACCGAGGCCTACTCGGCTGGAGACCCCGATCTCTCCTCCCATTAAATCGACGAGCTGCCTGCAGATGGCAAGTCCGAGCCCCGTCCCGCCATAGCGGCGTGTGACCGAGCTGTCGGCCTGGCTGAACTTCTGGAATAGCCGGTCGCAAACCTTTTCGGGGATGCCGATACCGGTATCTTTCACCTCGAAACGAAGGTGGGAAAGACCTGTTGCCGGATCTTCTATCCGATAGACGCTTACCCGTACCGAGACCCCGCCCTTGTCGGTGAACTTTATAGCGTTGCTGAGCAGGTTGACGAGAACCTGACGCAGTCTGGTCGGGTCTCCGCGATAGACGCCCTGCGCCGCCGGGTCGACGAAAGCGCCAATGTCGATGCTTTTCTCGCGGGCGCGCCCCGCCATGAGCGCGGTCGCACTTTCGACCGTGTTGAGCAAGTCAAAGTCAATGCTTTCGAGCTCGAACTTTCCGGCTTCCAGTTTCGAGATATCCAGAATGTCATTGACAAGTGCCAGAAGTGCTTCACCGGATTCGCGCACGACCTCGGCATATTTGCGCTGCTCGTCATCGAGGGGCGTCCCCAGAAGCAAGCCTGTCATGCCTAAAACGCCGTTCATGGGCGTCCTGATTTCATGGCTCATATTGGCGAGAAAGTCGGACTTTGCGCGGTTGCCGGCGTCGGCGAGCTCTTTGGCCGCCGCGAGTTCTACCGTGAGAGTTTTCAGTGCACGTCGCGAATCGCGCAGCTTCTAAATCATGCGCTGCGAATGCAGGATGATGGGAACCGCAACCATGATTGTGATGAGTGCGGTGTTCGTCACCAGCAGCGTATTAAAGGGTGTGCGCTGAATGAAAGACAGAACAAAGTAGAATGTAACCGCGATGACGACCGCCACACCGGTCAGAACGCTCGTCGCACCGATGGGGCCTAAGCGCCCAAGAAATGCATCAAGATGGCGATAACGATTCACGCCGCGCTTTTCAGACTTCCCCAAATCGCCCTGCATAACGTCCCCATAAGCGCTTCAGCGCCGCTTTCGCCGCCTACATTGCAGTCGGTTGCTTAAAAAGGCCGTTAACGCCGAATCCGTGCTTGTGATAAGAGCACTGAGTTCGCGATTGAGCGGCTTTCCGGGAGACAAGCAGATACGCAAGCTCAACCAGCGTCAGCAAATGCTTGGTAAAGAAATGGTTGTCTTGCGAGCTCGTTATAATTGGGAAAGGTATGGACGATCCCTCATTTGATCTAGTCCAACCCTCGTTGCAATGGCTTGTGCACCCAAAGACCCTGGGTCAACGCTGCATCCCACAATGGTCGGGCTCGATTCGTCTGGCTAACCAAAATAGTTTCGCGATGACTGGCGCGGACAAGTTGGGGTCATTGAACCCGACGTTTAGAAGATGCCATTTGTCGCAAGCGGCGGCTCTACACTTTGCGCACCCATCCGATCGTCACAAACAACAACCGGCTCCCCGAAGGGGGATAAGCGAAAGTCCAGCCCACGATTTGCACCATGCGCTGCGCTAAGTGCCTGCGCGAGTTCCAGTGGCGGCGCCTCGAAAGTGTCGTCTGCGAGACGGAAGGTACCGTAATGGATCGCGAGACTGACTTGAGATTCCAATATGAGGCTTGCCTTCACAGCTTCGGCGGGATTGATATGCACCGGCGCCATGAACCAACGCGGCGCATAAGCGCCTATCGGAATGAGTGACAGCGTCATCGGGCCAAGGCGTTCCCGGATCGCCGTGAAATGCGGTCCGTCGCCAGTATCGCCGGCGAAGTAGATTGAACCTGCAGGCGTTTCGAGCACAAATCCGCCCCAAAGGCTAGCGTTGCGATCAAAGAGGCCGCGACCAGAAAAATGCTCGGCTGGGACATAGGTCACCCGCACATGATCGCCAAGCGCATAGCTCTCCCACCAGTCGAGCTCGATGGCGCGAGCGGAGGGTATCGCTCGTCCCACCTTCCGCCCCGTCACTACCAGCGGCGCATCGCGTCGAGAAAGGCGCGCAAGTGTCGGCCAGTCTAGATGATCATAATGGTCGTGGCTGAGAAGTACTGTATGTATCTTCGGTAGATCTTCGAAGGCGATGGCGGGAGGGCGCACTCGCTTCACCCCAAGCCACGAGAGCGGCCCAATTCGTTTGGACCAAACTGGGTCTGTGAGGATATTGAGCCCCGCCACTTGCAAAAGCACAGTCGCATGACCCACGACAGTCGCGCGGATTGAGCCATCACCAACATGGGCGACAGGCTTCGGTGCGGCAATATTTGCAACCTTATCGGGCCATACTAAGTGGGGTCGCGTCAGCAACCAGAGTAATCCGTCAGCCATGCCACGTGGAGCCCGTCCGCTATTGTTGCGGAAACGACGACCATCGAAGGACGCAGGAGCGTAAAGCGTCAAAGAGACCCAGCTTTCATAGGCACCATTGGAGAACGGACATTTCTGGTCAACCATCCCCCTTCTTGCATTTCTATATGTATCTTGAATCGTAGTTCACGAACAGGTTTCACGGTATCATGGCGCGCTATTCAGGCCAGCGACTGATAGTACTCAACTTCCATGGAAGTCGAACGGCTCCGCTGTCGATAATCGCGTCCGTGCGAGGGAAGCGGCGCAAAATCGGTGCCCTCAATGGTCCTGAGTTCGGGACTCCGAGCATTCGTGTTGAGGTTGGTCACGCGCGGAAAATGCAACGCAATGTTAGAGGGCTTCCGACATTCAACGGCGCCGCTCAGTTTAATTCAGGACCGTTCGGGCCGCTCCACTTTGGTCGAAGGCCAAGCGCCTTCAATGAAGTCTGCAATACCCGCACTGCACTGCGGAATCGTATTGAAGCGAAGTACTAGGCAAACGCGCCCACGGACGAACGGAGATCTAAATTTGGCACATTGCTGCAGCTCGCACCAGAAACAAAGGCAGCCTCGGCCACTTCCTTGCGAAATACGATCTTGACTTGATTGAGGACGGCGTATCCGATCAGGTTGCCCACATTGTTGAGGACTTCAAAGCCGATGGCTGGCCAAGCTTTGTAAAGGATTTACTCAGCGTCGCGGAATCCATACTCCCCGGACCGATTCGAGAGATTCAGGGCACAGAACCGCGAGATGACGAAAACACCCCTCATTCCATGGTGCTCATGAGCGCGCGATACGGCAGTTTTGGGAAGCAGCGCGCGACGGCCAACCAAAAGGCTCGCTACAAATCGTAATCGCCTACTTCAATTCCCACTGCCAAACCCCTGGATTCTGAGATATTTGGGCCTGCAATTCGACAGGCTTCATATGGAGTTTAATTATCTTTGCCTGCCCCCACGAGACAGATTGACCTGTTTCATCAATCTCGAAAGCTATTCTCCCAATTCTACTCTGAACGTGGGCAAAACAGCCATGAAATCTGATGCTTCGTTATGAAGGTGACCGCCCTGTTTCGACGCCCGCTATCCGTCTTATAATGTCCTCGTAGACATTATTGAGCCAATTGTCTCATGATCAAGAACTTTGGTGACCACGCCGCCAATGAACGTACATTTCTGGCTTGGGTACGAACATCTATCGCAGTTATAGCCTTCGGGTTCCTAGTCGAACGATTCGACCTTTTTCTTGCATTTGCGGCACCGGCCGCTATCAAAGGCAAAATTGCGATTGCTCGCGGCGAATTCGGGCACGTTGCTGGTGTCGTGCTGATTGTGCTCGGTATGGTGATGATTCTTGTCGCGACTTCTCGCTTTGCGCGCAATGCAAAGGAGATTGACGACGAAAAGGTGTTCCCCGGCACAGGCTCCCGCCTTGATTTGGCGCTCGCTGCATTGCTTTTGCTACTGGCTGCCGCACTGCTCTTCTATCTTTCTCACGCCCTTTCCGCGCGGGCTTAACCACGCAAAGGATTACGATTCACATTTCGAAGCTTTGCCGCCGAGGGATAGCTCAGCTGCACCGCAAAGTGTCGGGCACCAAAGCCTCGCGACTTGCGGTCGCCGCTGCCAGAAAATTCTTTCTGAGCGTTTCTCCAGTTGTACTCGCGCGGAAGGACGAAAGACGCCAAAGCGGCATATGGGTCGATAAATTAGTGCCTATGGCCTTTGACGTATCTTTGCTGGTTGGGGTTTCGCGCCCAGCGTCGCGACCGCGCTATCAGCGCGGGGCGGGCTCTAGTTGGGATAACAAAGATAGGTGTGGAGGATATATTTCGGACTGGATTGCGGCGGCAACCCTGCGTGGGGAAAAGGCCAAAGCGGAGGAAATGCGAGGAGCTTGCCCGATTGCGGCGCGATAGAAATTCCAAGATCGGGGAAAACTGTTTCGCCTCCTACCGGGGTATTGAGATAAATGATCGCCGTCATAAATCGCCTAGCGGCCGTTTGGCACATGACGTCCACGTGTGGCGGGAACGAATCTCGCCCGTTTGGAAGATAGCGCTTTACGCGTAGATGCTCGAAAGAAAATTTCGGCGGCCAGAAGCTCGCATGCACAGCGACCTGATATTTTTGGAAGCAAGACAGAAAGACCGGTAGCAGAATCTTATATTGATCAGGCCAATTCTCCGTCACGTTAACCTGCACGAAACTATGACCAGCCTCCCGCTGACAGACCTCCTGATCAGGTGAAGTTTCGAAACGATCAATGAGCATCTGGCACTGTGCCGGCGAAAGTGTGTCGCCGTAGGATCGAATGTAGTCGGAAAGCGATGTGTTGGTCATGCTATCGCCTATCAACGCCGGACATGAACACAGATGCTGCTGGCAAGCTGTCCGTGCGTCCACCTATTGGATCGCGCGCACACTCTCGATTTATTTGGTAAATTTCGCGTAAATAACCTCTGGGCGGTCGTTTTGACGAGTTTGTTCATTCGCATTCACGGAATTCCGCGCCGTCTCTGGAAATGTCATGCGTAAAAGTGATTCCGTGTTTCTGGACCAAAGCTCCAAGCAAAGGTCACGAACAGTTCTGCGCTGTTTTGGAAGCGCCGCGGAAACTGGCAACGAACCGCTGCTGAAGGCGAAGCAGCGCTACTTCGTCATCCAGGCCTCAAATCCCACCGGAGAGGTTTTAATCCGCGGCCCGACCCAACCTGCCTCCTCTGCCATACGGCGGACTTCCTCAAGCGGATAGGCTCGTTTGATTAAGGTACTGCGAAAGACGAACATCATGAACCAGCGGTTCAGCCAGCTCACACCCAGCGCGTCCACATACCGTTGCAGCTCCGTCACAGACACATCGCGCCTCATATCGATCAGCAGTGCCGTGCCACCCGGCCGCAATACGCGCCGCATCTCCGCTAGCGCCTTCATCGGCTCAGTGAAGTTCTTGAACGCCGCACGGCACACCACGAAGTCTACGCTCGCGTCTTCCACAGGCAGCGCCGCTGCGTTGCCCAGTTCAAAGCGCACCTGCACCCCCTCTGCTGCAGCGTTGCGCCGGGCAATTGCGACGAAGGTCTTGCTGATATCCACCGCGCATACCTTAAGCCCACGCTTTGTGAGTTCGATCGAAAGAAATCCCGGCCCTGGCGCAACCTCCAGTACTGTGGCTCCTCCACGAGCAACCGTCGCAATTTGACCTGCCAATGCCTTGATCTCCGGCAAACCCTTACGTGTGGTGCGGTCGTACCAACGCGCCACACTGCCCTCCATCCCCATTCCCTTGTAGGCTTTCGTTATTGTCATTTACCCTTTTCTCCATTTATCTTCTTAAATAAGATATATTGAAAATAAAGCAGAAGAGGGGCCGCATGTCTACATCTGCGAAAATCCGATCACGCCGCACCACGTCCGCAGCGCCAGGCCTCGAGGCAAATGTCATCATGGTTCCTGTACCGGTTACCGCAGCCGATCGCATCGTACTTGGGCTTCGCAAGTTCATCGCTGCTGCGATCTTCTTCAACACTCAGACCGCAGAAAAGGTTGGCCTCGGCCTGACTGACATGCAGATGATTCATATGCTGCAGCTCTACGGACCCTCCACGCCGAGCCGCTTGGCCGAATGGACAGGTCTCAGTAGCGGCGGTGTTACCGTTGCGCTCGATCGCCTCGAAAAAGCCGGTTACATCCGCCGTGGACCCAACCCCGACGACCGCCGAAGCCTACTCGTCACGCTCGTGCCCATGCGCATGCGCAAACTCACTGGCCTGTATGAAGGCGTGGAGAAAAATACCCGGTACTTACTCGCTACAATGCCGCAGGCTGATCTCGAAGCCGTTGTCCGCTTCTTCGATACGCTCCAGGCTGCCCGAACGGATAATAACACGCTCCCGCGCCCGTAACCGCTTCCATCCCGCCGCAGCATGTGGCGGCCACGTACTGGCCACGAACGGAAGTCTGACACAGGCGGCGAGATTATTGGACGGCACCTTGCCTCCCAACAGACCATTGCGGAAGATCAATACCAATCATCGCGAACGGGCCATAGAAGCCAGGCGTTGAGGATTTGCGCGTGTCTATGCCTTCGTCAATCGATCTCGCGCATCAGCCGCTCAAGCGATTGTTGGTGCGGCGCTAATCTCCTCATCCTGGGTCCGATCGACATCGGCAAGAGTTGGCTTGCTGCGACAATCGTGTGCTCTATCAGCGCGTACCCAAGCTCTTCGCAGACTTGGCACTGGCCCGCGGCGACGGCCGCCATCCGCCTCTGCCGCGCGGGCTCGGCCGCGTCTATCATCCTCGACGATTGGGGACTTCAGCCGCTCGACACGACATCCTGGAAATCCTCGACGATCGCTACGGCTGGCGATCCGACTTACGCCGACGCCGTCCTGGACCGTCTCGTCCTCAACGCACCGCCTCGAGCTCGTAGGCGAAAGCCTGCGCCGTTCTCGCCTACACCAAAACAAAATCTGAGCCCGTGGCCACGCTATGAACATGCCGCTTCGCTTGGACAACACACAACGGCGTTGTCCACATGCCCACAACGTCACCATCAGCAGCAGCAGAATTTGAATTGAAAGAAAGATTGACCCCGCTCCGCCACCAGTGCCAGACAACCGTCGGCCAAACGAGCCTCGCACGCCGGGCGAGATCGTCTCGGAATTACCCGTTCGCTCTAGCCCTCGATATCGATCATCAGCATCTACGTGCGCGGCGTAGGAAAAGCGGGTAATATCTCTTCCGGTTCTGAATCTTCTCTAGTAAAATCAATGGCTTAAATATGACGATCCTACTGATCGATAATTATGACAGCTTTACGTACAATCTCTTTCACTATCTTGGAGAGCTTGGCGCCGACGTGCACGTGAAGCGCAACGACGAGCTGAGCGCCGCTGAGGCGCTTGGTCTGAATCCCGAGGCCATCGTGCTGTCTCCAGGCCCCTGCACTCCAAATGAGGCTGGTATTTGTCTGGCATTGATCCGCGAGGCCAACGGCCGGGTGCCGATCCTCGGTGTGTGTCTGGGCCACCAATCTATCGGACAAGTCTATGGTGGTAGGATAGTGCGCGCCAACGAGCCGATGCACGGCAAACTCAGCCGCATTCATCACGCCGGCAAGAGCGTCTTCCGCGGCCTTAACAATGATTTCGCGGCCACGCGTTATCACTCACTGACGATCGCGCCCGAATCCATGCCCGCCGACCTTGAAGTCACTGCCACCACTGAAGACGGTACGATCATGGGTGTGATGCACAGGAAATTCCCCGTGCATGGAGTACAATTTCATCCCGAGAGCATCGCCTCCGAACAGGGCCATGCCTTGCTCCAGAACTTCCTGAACATCGCACGCGCAGCAGCCCTTGAGCTCGCATGAGCGCGGATGAGGATTTCTCTCCCCTCCTGAAACGTGTCGGTAGCGGTCAGCTCCTCGACGCCGCGGATTCGGCTCGCGCCTTCGCCGCTATGATGTCGGGAAACATTCCCGAGCCCCGCATCGCCGCGTTTCTCGCAGCGCTCGCTGTGCGCAAGCCGACTGTCGATGAGATTAGCGGCGCCGTCCGGACCATGCGAGCCAACATGCGCACCATCACAGCACCCGCAGGAGCCATCGATCTTTGCGGTACCGGCGGTGACGGCCACAGCACGCTGAATGTTTCCACCGCTGTGTCGTTCGTCGTGGCCGCCTGCGGCGTGCCCGTCGCCAAACACGGAAACCGCAACATGTCGTCCAACACGGGCGCAGCCGATGTGCTCGAAGCATTGGGCGTCAAAATAGACGTCATGCCAGAAATCGCGCAGCGTTGCTTGGACGAAGCGAAATTGTGCTTCCTGTTCGCACAAACCTATCACCCCGCGATGAAACATGTTGCCGCCGTGCGTCGCGCGCTCGGCTTCCGCACCATCTTCAATCTGCTCGGCCCTCTTTCGAATCCAGCTAGCGTGACACGTCAGTTGATCGGCGTCTTTTCGGAAGAATGGATCGAACCCGTCGCCGAAGCGCTACTGCAACTCGGCACCCATAAAGCCTGGATCGTGCATGGCAGCGACGGCCTCGACGAACTGACAACCACCGCCTCCACTCACGTCGCCGCCCTGCAGGATGGCAAGATCACACGCCACGAAATCCGACCACGCGATGCCGGCGTAGAAATGGCAACGCTCGCGCAATTGAAAGGCGGCAACGCCAGAGAAAACGCCAACGCGATCCATCGCTTGCTCGGCGGCGAGCACAGCGCGTTCCGCGACATCGTTTTGCTGAACGCGGCAGCGGCTTTGATTATTGCGGACAAAGCGAGGAATTTGCGCGAAGGCGCAGTTGTCGCGGGCCAGGCTATCGATTCGGGTAAGGCAAAAGCGACGCTCGAAAAACTCGTCGCATGCTCACAGAGTGGCTCATGACCATCCTTTCCGACATCGCCACCTACAAGCGCAAGGAAATCGCCGACGCCAAAGCGCGCGTTCCCTTGCGCGAGATCGAAGATCGCGCCCGCAACGCTGACGCACCGCGCGGCTTTCGCGCCACGCTGGAAAAGGAGCACGCTTCGGGCCGATATGGCCTCATCGCAGAAATCAAGAAAGCAAGCCCGTCCAAGGGCCTCATCCGTGCCGATTTCGATCCGCCCGCCTTGGCTCGCGCCTACGAACAAGGCGGCGCTGCCTGCCTTTCGATCCTCACCGACACGCCGTCGTTTCAGGGCGCACCGGAATTCCTTGTGGCGGGGCGCGCGGCAACCAACTTGCCTGTGCTGCGCAAAGATTTCATGTTCGAGCCCTATCAGGTGGCCGAGGCGCGCGCCTGGGGCGCTGACTGCATTCTCGTCATCATGGCCTCGGTAACAGACGGCGAAGCACGCGAACTGATGAAGGCCACGCGCGACTGGAACATCGACGCGCTGGTCGAAGTACACAACGAAGCCGAACTCGACCGCGCGCTCGCGCTTGACGCACAGATGATAGGCATCAACAACCGCGACCTTAACACGTTCATCACCGACATCGCCATAACCTTGCGGCTCCTGCCGCATATTCCGAAGGATCGTCTGGTGGTTGCCGAAAGCGGGCTTTCGACGCGCCATGACCTCCTACGTCTAGCCGACGCGGGCGTCACCACCTTCCTGATCGGCGAAATCTTGATGCGGCAAACCGATGTCGCCGCTGCAACGCGTGCGCTAATTGGTTCATGAGTTTTTTGTCCTTATTTGTCGTTCCCGGCCTCACGCTACGTCCGCAGCGTGAGGAGAAGCAACCCGAGGCATCGGTGCGGTTCGGTGTTGCGCAACTGGGCTCGCCCGCTTCCCACAGGGTCTGCCGCACGAACCTTCGGTACACGCGCGCCGCGAGGGACAACAAATTTGGTTAGAAGTGAGGTAACATCGCCCCTATGAACAAGCTCACTCATCTCGACAAAACCGGTGCTGCACACATGGTAGACGTTTCGCAAAAGCCCGCCAACGAACGCGAGGCGAGCGCCGAAGCGATAATCCTCCTGTCGGAAGAAGCTTTCACTGCTGCCCTATCCGGGGACGCAAAGAAAGGAGACATTCTGGCCGTCGCCCGCATAGCCGGCATCATGGCGGCGAAGAAAACTTCCGATCTCATTCCACTGTGTCATCCGATCGTGCTCACCAAGGCTAGCGTCGATTTCGAGCCGCTAGAAGATCGCCGTGCCATCCGCATCATCACCACCGCCAAGACCACCGGTCTCACCGGCGTCGAAATGGAGGCGCTGACGGCGGCGAGCATCGCGGCGCTTACGATCTATGATATGGTGAAAGCTGTGGATCGCGCAGCCAGGATCGAAACCGTGCGGCTGCTGGAGAAATCCGGCGGCAAGAGCGGCGTCTACAAAGCATCGGAAAAGCGCGACGCAAAACTCTCCATCGCCGCGCGACTGGCGCAAGCGCGAACGAAACCGTCAGCCTTGATGGGCGAAGTTACCGGCCCCAAACGCGAAGCGCCAACCGCACAGCGCGATGCATTTCGCCTCTTCATGACCTCGCATGGGTTGCGCGCCAGTGATTGGGCGAAAGATGCCGGCGTTTCAGCCTCGCTGATCTATTCCTATCTCACGGGTCGCTCGAGCAGTATCCCTAACGATGCCGCGACGAAACTCGCGCGAATTGCGCGGGTAAATGTTGAGGACATGTTCAGATGACGCGGATTATCCCTCCAGCGAATGGGCCATTTACTTCCCCGTTTGCGCAAGATGTCTCGGGCGCGGCGAAGTCGGAAGGAAGATGTGGCAATACTTTTTGCACCGCTATGCGGCCTCTTTCCCTCGCAAGCAGGGGACGAGACCGCACATGATCTTGGTCGACGAAGCCCGCGCGCGGATCATCGCCGCATTCACACCAGTCGAAAGCGAAAACATTTCCATCGCCAATGCTGGCGGTCGCGTTCTGGCAAACGATGTGCGCGCGGAACTTTCCCAGCCACCCCGGCCTGTTTCGTCTATGGACGGTTACGCTGTGCGCTTCGCCGATGCGCAAACGCCCACGACCTTGCGCATCGCGGGAAGCGCACCCGCAGGAAAACCGTTCGCGGATACACTCGGGAAAGGTCAGGCCGTACGCATTTTTACGGGCGGTGTGGTGCCAGACGGCGCGGACGCGATCGTCATTCAGGAAGATGCCGATGCAACATCGGACGAAGTCACGCTGAAGGTAGCAGCCCAAAAGGGCCGCTACATCCGCGCGGTAGGATTGGACTTCAACGCGGGCGACATTCTTGCGTTCGCGGGCAAGCGCTTGCGCGCGCGCGATATTTCACTGCTGGCGGCGGGCGATGTGGCGCGGCTCGACGTTCGGCGGCGTCCACGCGTGGCATTCGTGGCGACTGGCGACGAGCTTTCACGACCCGGAGAGACGCGCAAGCCCGGCGGCATCGTCGCTTCGTCCGGGTACGGATTATCGGCGATGATAGCTGGCTGCGGCGGCGAAGCCATCGATCTCGGGCTGCTGCCCGATAGGATCGAATCCTTCACGGATTTGCCGGACAAGGCACGCAACGCCGATCTCCTTATCACCCTGGGCGGCGCATCGGTGGGCGATCACGATCTGGTCCAGCGTGCGCTTGAACCCAGGGGGCTCGTGCTTGATTTCTGGAAGGTGGCGATGCGGCCTGGCAAACCGCTGATTTTTGGACATTTGCAGCGGACGCCGTTTCTCGGTCTGCCGGGAAATCCGGTTTCGACATTGGTGTGCGCGATCCTGTTCGTCCGCCCCGCGATTGCGGCCCTGCTCGGCACGGAAGAGGAAACACAAATCGTTTCCGCCCGTCTCGCGGCCGATATGGAAGCCAATGATACGCGGCAGGATTACGTCCGTGCACGGGTCACTTGGCGCGACGGCCAAATGTGGGCAGAGCCCTTCGCGGTTCAGGACTCCTTGATGCTCAGCGTCCTGGCCGCCGCCGATGCTCTGATCCTGCGCGCACCCCATGCCCCAGCCGCGAAAATAGGCGATCCGATAGATATTATTTCCTTGAGCGGCTGGTAACTCTTAGAGCCCCAAATTCCAAATTGGAAAGCTCGTAGCCAAATTTGCCCCGCGTCCTACATCGGGCCGCGCTAGCTTGAACAGCACCTGGCCCAGGATATAGACGGTTGACGGGTTTTGAGAACTAAAGTAGAACGATTCTCCATGTTTCGGATTTGTTCGCAAGGCCATCTCGGCCACCGAGCCTGGCGCCGGATTTGATACAAGGGACATGGAAGATGCTGACCCGTAAGCAATATGAACTACTGATGTTCATCCACGAACGGGTGCGCGAAAGTGGCGTGCCGCCCTCTTTCGATGAAATGAAGGACGCGCTGGATCTTAAATCCAAGTCGGGCATCCACAGGCTCATCATGGCGCTGGAGGAGCGTGGCTATCTGCGCCGCATGGAGAAGCGTGCCCGGGCCCTCGAAATCGTGCGGCTGCCTGAGAACGTCTCCGATACACTGAGGCCAGCCACCACCCGCAGCCAATCGCAGCGCATGGGCCATCCCCCCGCCCGCCACGGGCGTGGGGAAGCGCGCATCCAGGCCGATGCGCGCGGCGCAGGCTCGCCGCGGCGCTCGACGGACAGCGAAGGTTCCATGCAAGTGGCCCTAGTCGGCCGCATCGCTGCGGGCACGCCCATCGAGGCACTGCAAAACAAAGTGGGCGAAGTTCCTGTCCCCCTCGGCATGATCGGACGAGGCGGTAACCACTACGCGCTCGAAGTCACCGGCGACTCGATGATCAATGCAGGCATTCTGGATGGCGACACGGTCATCATTCAGGAAGCCGATGCGGCGAGTACCGGCGAGATTGTGGTGGCCCTGGTGGATAACCAGGAAGCAACCTTGAAGCGGCTACGCCGTCGCGGCGATTTATCGCGCTCGAAGCCGCGAATCCCGCCTACGAGACCCGGCTCTACGGAGCCGACCGCGTACGGGTGCAAGGCAAGTTGGTCGGCCTTATCCGGCGCTATTAAGTCGTCTGACTTTCGTTCGGACCGACTGATTCAAGCGCCGTCGCCCGCGAACTCGTATATCGCCGAACCAAATGGGATAGCCATCGTTGCGCGCCAGACCAAGGCAATCAACAACGCGTTTTGCCATCTTACATCGGTATCGCTGCTACCCTGTGTTGACGAGTGCCTCGCAGGGTGCCGCTCTTTTGCGCGAGCGCCAAATGCAGACCGGAAGCAAAGCTACCCACGCAAGATTCTGTTTGCTAGAAACGTCGACGCAGCGGCGAAGAGCTCCGGCTGCTTCCGAAAGACAACATGGCTGAAGATTCGAAACCCATCCTGCGCTTTGCCCCGTCGCCCACCGGTTATCTGCATATCGGTGGCGCGCGCACGGCTCTGTTTAACTGGCTCTATGCCAAACATCACGGCGGCACGTTCCTGCTGCGAATTGAAGACACGGATCGGGAACGCTCGACACCAGAAGCGGTGGACGCAATCCTCAAAGGGATGGAATGGCTGGGATTGGGATGGGATGGACAGACCATCTTCCAGTTCGCCCGGGCGGCCCGACACCGCGAAGTGGCCGAGCAATTGCTGGCGCAAGACAAGGCCTATCGCTGCTATGCGACACCGAGCGAACTAGACGAAATGCGCAAGCACCAGCGCACCGCGGGAAAGCCCATCCGCTATGACGGGCGTTGGCGCGAACGCGATTGGGCAGAAGCACCCGCAGGTACGCCCTTCGTCATTCGCCTGAAGGCGGCGCAAGACGGCCAGACAGTCGTGCATGACAAAGTGCAGGGCGATGTGCGTTTCGCCAACGAACAGCTCGACGACATGATCTTGCTGCGTAGCGACGGCACGCCGACCTACATGCTGGCGGTCGTGGTGGACGACCATGACATGGGTATTACGCATATTATCCGTGGCGCGGACCACCTCAATAATGCCGCCCGGCAATTGCAGATCATTCACGCGATGGGCTGGCCCGTTCCGGTTTACGCGCATGTGCCACTGATTCACGGGCCGGACGGTGCGAAGCTTTCAAAGCGGCATGGGGCCCTGGCAGTCGATGAATATCGCAAGATGGGATATCTGCCCGAAGCGATGCGCAATTACTTGCTCAGGCTTGGCTGGAGTCATGGCGACGATGAATTCATTCCGACCGCGCAGGCCATAAAATGGTTCAATATGGAGAACATCGGCAAGAGCCCTGCCCGCTTCGATTTCAAGAAGCTCGACAATCTGAACGGCCAATACATCCGCGGCATGGACGACGCAGCGCTGGCCGATGCGGTTGCGGATTTTCTGATGCGACAACAGCCGCCGCGCAGCCTCGACGAACGCGCCAAGGCGCGGCTCCAAGCAGCGATGCCAGGGCTCAAGGAACGAGCTAAGACGCTGGTCGAACTCTCACAGGGGGCAGAATTTCTGTACACGAACGGTCCGCGCGCGCTCGACGAGGCCGCCGCGAAAATCCTAACGCCCGACGCGCGCCGAACCGTCGCGGGTCTCATCGACGCCCTTTCTGGGCGCAGCTGGGTAGCGGCCGAATTGGAGGCCGCGACACGCGATTTTGCGGCCACGCAAGGCTTCAAGCTGGGCCAAGCGGCTCAGCCATTGCGGGCTGCGCTTACCGGGCGCACGACCTCGCCCCCCATCTTCGAGATGCTGCAAATCCTGGGTAGGGAGGAAACCCTGGTCCGCCTACGGGCTCACGCTTCATGACGAAAATATTGCTGAAATATTGCCGGATCGAAACAGGTGACGAAGTTAACGAGTTCGCGCTAGAATTGCTGCAGTGCGATATGAGGAGATGAACGTCCGATGAGCATGAGAGAAAGCAAGGCCATCCCCACCGGCTCCGCAACGCTGACCTATAAGAACAAATCCTACAACCTGCCCGCGTTCTCCGGCACGCTGGGCCCGGATGTCGTGGACATCCGCAAGCTCTATGGCGATGCGGATGTCTTCACTTACGATCCCGGCTTCACCTCGACGGCGAGCTGCGAAAGCACGATCACCTTCATCGACGGCGACAAGGGCATTCTGCTTTATCGCGGCTATCCGATCGATCAGCTTGCCCAGAAGTCGAACTTCCTGGAGGTTTGCTACCTGCTCCTCCATGGCGATTTGCCGAACCAGGCGCAGATGGACGAGTTCGATCGCGCGATCACCAACCACACCATGCTGCACGAACAGCTTGTCATGTTCTTCCGTGGCTTTAGACGCGATGCCCATCCGATGGCGGTCATGTGCGGCGTGATCGGCGCGCTATCCGCATTTTATCACGACTTCACCGACATCAACGATCCACGCCAGCGCGAGATCGCTAGCCACCGGCTGATCGCGAAAATGCCGACCATCGCTGCAATGGCCTACAAATATTCGGTGGGTCAGCCTTTTGTTTATCCGTTGAATTCGCTCGGCTACACTGAAAACTTTTTGCGCATGACGTTTTCGGTGCCGGCAGAGAGTTTCAATGTCAATCCAATTCTAGCCAAGGCGCTCGATACAATCTTCATTCTACACGCCGATCATGAGCAGAATGCATCGACATCCACCGTGCGGCTGGCGGGATCTTCTGGCGCTAATCCGTTTGCGTGCATCGCAGCGGGCATCGCTTGCCTTTGGGGACCGGCGCATGGCGGCGCCAATGAGGCCGCGCTGAAGATGCTGGAGGAGATCGGTTCGGTTGATCACATTCCGGAATTCATCAAACGCGCGAAAGACCCCAGCGACAATTTCCGCTTGATGGGCTTTGGCCATCGCGTCTACAAGAATTACGATCCGCGCGCGAAGGCGATGCAGGTCCAGGCACACGCGGTGCTGGAGGAAGTGGGCCATCAGAATGACCCATTGCTGAAAGTGGCGATGGAGCTGGAACGTATCGCGCTGCAGGACGATTATTTCGTCTCCAAGAAGCTATATCCGAACATCGACTTCTATTCCGGCATCACGCTGCGCGCGTTGGGCTTTCCGACGAGCATGTTCACCGCATTGTTCGCGTTGGCCCGCACGGTCGGCTGGATCGCGCAGTGGAAGGAGATGCTGGAAGACCCCCATCAGAAGATCGGCCGTCCGCGCCAGCTTTATACGGGTCCCAAAGACCGCCGCTACGTTGAACTCGCCGAGCGCTGAAGTTCAGCGCCTCTTGTTGCGCACGAAATCGACAATGGCGCGCGCGGCGCGCATGGATGGCGCTTCACCGCCCTGTCCCAGCCTTTGGGCTGCCTCATCGAGATCGGCGACTTGACGGTTGGCGGCTTGGCAATCTGTCAGAAGCGTGACGACGGCGTTGGCGAGGTTTTCAGGCGATGCGTTTGCTTGCAAAAATTCTGGTATCGCTTGGCGCTCGAGCAACAGATTGACGAGCGTGAAATACGGCAGCTTGAACAGCGAACGGCCCAGCGCATACGTCACCCAACCCAGACGATAGGCTGAAACAAACGGCGTACGCGACAGCGCGAGTTCGGTCGTGACCGTGCCGGAAGCCGCTAGTGCTGCGTTGGCAGCATCGAAGGCGGCGAATTTGTCGTCTTCATTTTCGATGATGTGCACAGGCGTCGGCCAGCCATGCGCGGCTTCGCTCACGCGCGCGGCCATATGGGGAAGCGTCGGCAGAATTGTTGTAAGATCGGCAACGCGCGTTGCAATAAGGCGCACGGCATCGCGGAATGCCGGCAGGATGAAGCGAATTTCGTTGGTGCGGCTACCGGGCAAGACGACGAGCACAGGAGCATCGGGCGCGATACTCAGGCGCCGACGCAGGGCCTTGCCGCCTTTCATGCGAGTGGCACGTTCAAGGACAGGATGGCCAACGAACACCGAATGCAATCCATGCCTTTCGAAGAACGGCGCCTCGAAAGGGAGCAGCGCAAGCACAAGATCAAAATATCTCGCCATGGCGCGGGCACGGTAGGCGCGCGTAGCCCAGACTTGCGGTGCCACATAGTTGATCGCGCAGATATCGGGATCGGCACGTTTGACCGCACGAGCGATGCGATGGGTGAAATCGGGGCTGTCGATCAAGATGATGGCGTCAGGCCGTGTGACAAGCGCGAAGTCACGGGCTTGGCGCACGCGTGCGAGAATTTTGGGAATTTTGGGAACGACCTCGCGCAGACCCATCACGGCGGTATCGTCGAGTGAAAACAGTGTTTTCAGGCCCTGCGCTGCCATCGCAGGGCCGCCGATGCCGGTGATCTTTACGCTGTCGCCCGCGACGGCGCGTAGGGCGGCCATCAATTGGCCGCCTAATTGATCGCCCGATGGCTCCCCACACACGAGCATCAGCGAGATCGGCTTTGCCGGAAGATTTGCGCCACTCATGCCTTGGCCGGCACGATACCGGCGACGAACAGGCCCGCGGCATCGGCTGTTTCGACGACTTCCATGCGGTCGACGATCAACGCGGCATTGGCTTCAACGGCGATGCCGGAAAGGCCGACGATGATGGCGTTCTTCACCGTTTCGATGCCGATCACGGGAAGGTCGGTTTTGCGGTCCTGGATCGGCTTGAGCGCTTTGACGATAACACCGCGCGGTTTTCCAGGCTTGCCGCGCAGCCGCTCGGGCAAGTCGGCGATACGTTTGAGCATGGCGTCGGTGCCCTCAGCGGCTTCGATGGCCAGTACGAGGCCGTCGCACACCGCCACTGCCTGACCGATGTCGAGTTCGCCCATCTGGGCGATGATTTTAAAACCTTTGGCGATGTCGGCCATGGCTTCGGACGATGGGCGATATTTTCCGAGCACCCCTTCACGCAGGACAAGAGACGGAGCGGCCTCGGCAACGCTCAGGACGCGGTGACCTTCCTTCTCAAAGATGTCGACCACCGCGCGCAGCAAGGAGTCATCGCCTTTGAAAGCGGCAGCGGCCAGACGTGGCATGACGAGCGCGCCTTTGGTGTCGAGCCGGAGTTCGGAAAATCGCGGACGATTCACGCGGCCTGCGAAGAGGACATCGGTGCAATGGTTTGCAGCGAGCGCACGCAGGGCTTTGCCCATCTCGCCGAGCGAAACTTCCTCGCGGGAAAATTGCGCGGTCCAGTCGTTGGCGTCGCCGGTGAGCGAAACGACGAAAACCTTGCGGCCGTCGGCGCGGGCCGATTGGGCAACGGCACGCGGCAGATCGCCGGCACCGGCAATGATGCCGAGCACGCTCATTGCCCTTCGGCCGTTGCGCCACGGCGGCGCAAGGGGGTCGCGATGGGTTTCTTGAGGTCGGCGAGGATGAAACGCGCGATGTCCTGAATCTCGGCAATGTCAGGCCAAGTTTCGGTGGCGCTTTGCGCGCGATCGTAGACGCTGCGGTCTTCTGAGAGAAAGATCATGCGGTAGGCGGCGCGAATTTTGTGGATGGTCTCGCGTGGAACGTTGCGGCGCTTGAGACCGATCAGGTTGAGGCCGTCCAACGCCGGGCCACGGTCGATTGCCATGCCGTAGGGGATCACATCGCGCGCAACGCCGGTAACGCCGCCGACGAAAGCGTATTTGCCGACGCGGCGGAATTGCGCCACCGCCGAGGTGCCGCCGATGATGACGCCGTCGCCGATTTCGGCGTGACCACCCAGTTGCACGCCGTTGGCGAAAGTCACGTCGTTGCCAACCTGGCAATCATGGCCGATGTGGGTCGTCGCCATGAAGAAACCACGATCGCCCACCGTCGTGACGCCGCCGCCCCGCGTGCTGCCGGTGTGCATCGTCACGGCTTCGCGGATAACGGCATCGGTGCCGATGATAAGGCGCGCATCAGGGTTATGGTGATTGCGGATCTGGGCTTCGTCACCAAGAACTGCGTGCGCGTGCACAACGGAGCGTGCGCCCAACTCGACGCGGCCCTTCATCACGACGTGGGTGTCCAGTTTGACACCGTCGCCCAACACCACGAGCGGCCCTACAACGCTATAGGCGCCGATCTCGACGTCTGCGCCCAAGAGCGCGCCGTCTTCAACGATCGCTGTCGGATGGATTTTCATCGTTCGCCTGGGATCCGTCGGCGATCATGGCGCTGTATTCGGCTTCGGCGCACAGTGTGTCGCCGACATAGGCCTCGCCGGCGAAGCGCCACACTGGACCGCGGCGGCGCAACGCCTTCACAGGCATTCGCAGCATGTCGCCAGGACGCACAGGACGGCGGAAACGTGCCTTCTCGATGGTCATAAAATAGACCAGCCTGTTTTCGGCGGACCAGCCCAGCGTGTGCATGACGAGCGCGCCCGCGGCCTGCGCCATCGCTTCGACGATCAGCACGCCTGGCATCACGGCGAATGATGGAAAATGGCCCTGGAAATGCGGCTCGTTGAACGCAACGGCTTTCCAGCCGATGGCGCTTTGGCCGGAGACGATCTCGGTCAGCTTCTCGACAAAGAGAAATGGCGCGCGATGCGGCAGGAGATTCTTGATCCCCTCGACGTCGAGTTCGGTCTTGGCACTTGTCTCAGCCATCGCTCCTCTTCCGGCGCTTCGCGAGCAAGGCTGTTGCCGCGATCTGACGCATCCACTGCCGCGCGGGGACAGCGGGCGCACCGCCCCAATCCTGCCCGCTCGCATAGTCACCCGGCGCCACGCCCGAGCGCGCCGCAAAACGTGCACCGTCGCCGATGCACACATGATCGGCCAATCCCACCTGCCCTCCGAGGACGACGAAATCGCCCAGCTCGCAGCTGCCAGAAATGCCAACCTGTGCCACGATCATATCGTGTCGCCCAAGGAGGTTGTTGTGCCCAATCTGCACCAGATTATCAATCTTGGTGCCCTCACCGATTACCGTGTCCCCAAGCGTACCGCGATCCACCGTGGTGCAGGACCCAATTTCCACACGATCCTGTATGATGACACGGCCGAGCTGCGGAATCTTTTTGTGGCCGCGCTTGTCCGACGCGAAGCCGAAACCGGGCTGGCCGATTTGCGCGCCCGGCAGGATCAAAACATCGTCGCCAATATAGGAATGGGTGATGGTAGCGTTGCTGCCGATCTCGCAGTTGCGTCCGATGGCAACGCCACGTCCGATCACCGTGTTCGGGCCGATGCGCGCGCCATCGCCGATTTCGGCGTTAGGGCCGATCACCACACCGGGACCGAGCACGACATCCTTGCCGATACGCGCTGTCGCATCGACGGGCGAAGATTGCGACCACACGACGAGCGAGTGATCGGGATAGAAGAACTCGGCGATTTCCGCGAAAGCATGCTGGACAAGGTCGACGATGATGACAGTGATGCCACCCGACGTGGAACGTTTGGCGTCTGCATGCGAGACAAAGCAGAATCCTGCATGCGATTGCGCAAACTGTTTTATCGCGCGGGTGCCGGAGAGAAATGAAAGATGTTGCGGACCAGCCCCGGACAGGCTTGCGACATCGGCAATGGACGCGTCAGACTTAGCGCCATCAGGCACGTTCACGCCTGCGCGCGCGCAAATGGCGGCAAGCGTAAACGGACCTCTGTTGTCGTAGAAGCGCGGGTCGGCCATCAGTCGATCACGGCCGGCACCGCCTACTGTGCCTGTTTCGGCGGAGTAACGAGGTTCACCTTCACCGTCGACATTTTCTGGTCAAGGCGTTGGACTGCCAGTCGCGTAACATCGAAGTCGCCGGTACCCATGACGATCGCGCCGCGATCGAGCAGCAAATTCGCGCCACGTTCGGCCATGATGCCCTGCAAGATCGGACCGAGCGCCACTTCCATTTGCTGACGCGCCTGGATAACGCCTCCTTGAATCTGCTGCTGGCGGGCTTCGACTTTAGCCTGAAGCGAACGTTCGCGGTTCTGGAAATCTGCGATCTTCTTGGCCTTCACGTCTGGCGCAAGGATGGCGAGTTGCTGCTGCAGTGCCTCACCGTCCTTGCGGAGTTGGTCGCCCTGGCCCTTGAATTCCTTCTCGGCGGCCACGGTGTAGCCGTTTACCTGACGCACGATGTCCTGGCCCACTTTCGACAGGCGCAGAATAAGGTCGCGGTTAACGACAAGGATCTTCGGCACGGGTGTGCCAGCACCGGGCGCGGCCGGCTTGGGTTGGGCCATTGCGGAACCCGCAAACAGCGATGCAGCTATGGCAAATGCCCCGGCGGCGACAGCCCCACGGGCAAAGATCGTGTTATTTTTCATGGATTTAGAGTCCTGTCCCAGCACTAAAGTGGATGATTTCGGTTCTGTCGTACACGGTTTTGACGAACGGTATGCCGAAGTCGATCTGGATCGGCCCAAAGGGCGATTTCCAGCCGATGCCAATTCCGGCGGAAGCGCGTAGCGCGAGATTGTCCGCAATGCAACTGGTGACGTTGGTTACTCCGCCAGGCTTCACATGCTTACAGATCTCTCCGGCGTAGACAGTAGGATCGCGATCGATCCGTCCCAGCGTGCCGAAATAGCTGAACAGGGACGTGGAGATTCCGTAATCTTCCGGCAAGTAGTTAGGCAGGCGGATATTGGTCGAACCGATGAAGTAGACATTGCCGCCAACGGCGCCACTATTGCCCTCGATGGCGGTGTCACGTGGGCCAATACCGGCCAGTTGAAATCCGGGGAAGGAATCACCGCCCTTGAAGAAGCGTTCGTTGATGCGGACCGACTGGCCATCATAGCCCTCGATGTAGCCCGCACTGGCCGTCAGTGAGCCGACAATTTCGTCCCAGAACAGCTTCTTGTAGACGCTGAACGAGGTTTCCGCACGCAGATATTTCAACGTACCGCCAAAGCCAGCGAAGTCCTGGCTAAAGCTGAAGGTCACCCCGCGCGTCGGCTTGGCGTAGTCGTCGAGCGTGTTGTAACTGAACGAATATCCGATCAGAGAGGTCTGGGTGGTGCCCGCCGCATCCAAAATCTGCTGCGGTATATCCGCGACGTCGAAAGGTGTGACCGTGTCAATGCGGTAGGTATAACGCAAGCTTACGCTGCCGAATTCCGATGTCGGAAAACCGAGACGGAACCCGATGGCATCGGTGTCGCCCTGATAGTCGGCCTGGGTGAAATCGGTGAAATACTTGTAAAGATCGACGCCTGCGGCAATCGGGCGGTCAAGGAAGTAAGGTTCGGTATAGCTTAGTTGATACTGCTTGCTGATCGAGGACAGCGCAGCGCTCAGCCGCAGATATTGCGCGCGACCGAACAGATTGCGCTCTGTGTAGCTGGCCTCGCCAACGAAGGAGCTGGTCGAGGAATAGCCTGCGCCGAGTGAAAGTTCGCCCGTCGATTGTTCCGTCACCGTGACGTTGAGGACCGTCTTATCCGGCGCGGAGCCGGGGCCGTTCTTGATGTCGACGTCCTTGAAAAAGCCCAGCGCGCGGATGCGGGTGCGCGAACGATCGAGCAGCACGCGGTTGAAGGCGTCGCCTTCGACCAGACGCATTTCGCGGCGAATCACCTTGTCCAGAGTTCGCGTGTTGCCTGTGATGTTGATGCGTTCGACATAGACGCGCGGGCCCTGATCGATCTTCAGCACCACGTCGATGGTACGCGTATCGCGGTCGCGGCGGATGCGCGGATGCACCTCGGCAAATGCATAGCCCTTGGTGCCGGCGGCATTGGTCAGTGCGTCGATGGATTTCTGAATCAGTTCGGCGTTGTAGGTGTCGCCGGCCTGAATCGGCACGGCGGCGCGCAGAAGCTTCGGATCGAGTTCCTTGATGCTGGAATTGATTTCCACGTTGCCAAACTTGTAAATCGGGCCCTCATCGATCGTGAAGGTGATGTAGAAGCGCCGAGCGGTCTGGCGTGAGTTGGGCGACTGCCGACACGACGTTGAAGTCGGCATAACCGTGGCTGATGTAAAAGCGGCGCAAGCTGTTCGCGGTCGAAGGTCAGGCGGTCAGGATCGTAATTGTCGTTGGTGGAGAGAAATTTCCACCAGGCGCTTTCTTCTGTCGCGATCTGGCCGCGTCAGCGTGTCGTCGTCGAAGACCTTGTTGCCGATGAAGTTGATGCGGGCCACGCCTGTGGTGGCGCCCTCGTTGATCGAAAAGATCAAATCGACGCGGTTCTGCGGGCGCTGGATGATCTGGGGATCGACGCTGGCGGCGAATTTGCCGTTGCGGCGATAGAGTTCGATGATGCGCTGCACGTCGGACTGCACGCGGTCGCGCGTGAACACGGTACGCGGCTTGAGTCTGCACTTCCTTCTGCAGATCCTTGGTCGGAGACCTTATCGTTTCCTTCGAACTCGATCTGATTGATGATCGGGTTTTCAACCACCTGGATGGACAGCGTGGCACCGTCCCACCTGAATTTGACATCGGCGAAGAGGCCAGTGGCGAACAAGGTCTTCAGCGAGCGGTCAACGGCTTGTTCGTCATACGGATCGCCTTCGCGGATCGAGATGTAGGACAGCACGGTAGCGGTCTCGATGCGCTGTGTGCCCTGCACGACAATCTGCCGGATGGGCGGACCCACCGGTGTCGCGGGCGCGGTGGTGTCGGTGTGCGGTTTCGGATTGAGCGCCTGGGCATGGGCCCCTGCTACGCCAGCGGTAACCACAACGGCTGCGGTCAGCGCAGCCGTACGCAATAATCTCACGGACAGCTCGGCGATGGATGTCATCCACTCGTCTCTGGAAGAACCGCCGGGCGTAACGGCGGGTCGTGGTTTCAGAAAAGATCCAATCGGATGAGGTCGTTCCAGGTCACCAAAATCATGAGACCAAGAACAACCGCCAGCCCGAGCCTAAATCCCACATCCTGAGCCCGCACGCCAAGCGGGCGGCCCAGGACAGCTTCGAATCCATAATACAGAAGGTGCCCACCGTCGAGCAGCGGGATGGGAAATAGATTGATAAGTCCAATGCTTACGGACATTAACGCGGCGAGGGTAATAAGGGCTACAAAGCTGATGGAAGCCACCTTCTGCGACACCGATGCCACCCCAATCGGACCACGAAGCTGGCTCGTGTCGGCATAGCCTGTGCTCATCTGCCACATATAGACAAAGGTACTTTTGACGATCAGCCAGGTCTGCTTGCAGGCAGCGCCCAACGCCTCGGCAGGCCCATAGCGAACATGACTGATTCGGTCCGGCTTGATACTGTTGGAAATACCCAGCGCCATCATCCGATTGGTGCCGCCGAACGGATCGCTCATCGTGGTAATCTTCGGTACCGCGTTCACGGTAAGCACATGGCCACCGCGTTCGAGCCCAATGACGAGGGTTTCGCCCGTGTTCAGCGTGACAACCTGCTTGATCTCGCTGAAATCATGAATGGCGCTGCCATTGATCGAGCGGATGATATCGCCCTTGTGGATGCCTGCCGCTGCTGCGGGGCTCCCCGGCTGCACGCCGTCGACGATCGGCTCGTTGTAGCTCTGGCCGAAAATCATGAACATGACGGTGAAGATCACGATGGCGAGCACGAAATTGGCGAACGGACCTGCAGCCACGATGGCCGCGCGTTGCCACAGCGGCTTCAACGGAAACGCCTTCATACGCGCGTCTTCGGACAAGTCTTTGAGCAAATCGTGATCAGGCGTACTGGCCGCGCCGATGTCGCCTAGGAATTTTACGTACCCACCGAACGGGATCCAGGAGATTTTCCAGCGTGTGCCATGGGCGTCATTCCAGCCGACGATCTCGGGGCCGAAACCGATGGAGAAGGTTTCGACCGCCACGCCACACCAACGCGCGATGAGGAAATGTCCCAACTCGTGAAAGAAAACGACGACGGTGATGAGGAAGATGTAGGCGGGCAGTCCGCTTGGCAGCCACGCGAGAAAATCGTGCAACGCTGCAATCATACGCTTTCCTCGCCCTTCCCCCGAAACTCTAGTTTCTTATCGTCCGGCAAACATCGCCGGCCATTCGGCGCGCCTCGTTATCGGCGGCCAGGACCGCTGCGAGATCGGACGGGAGATGGTTCGACAGCCTGGCTTCGCCCGTCTCCAGCGTCGCTTCGACGACGCGCGGAATATCGAGAAAACCTATGCGGCGGTCCAGAAATGCCTGCACCGCGATCTCGTTTGCGGCGTTAAGGATCGTAGGCGCGAGCCCGCCTGCACGCAAGCAATCCGTCGCCAGACCTTAGGCACGGAAAACGCTCAGAATCCGGCGCGAAAAAGCTTAACGGCCCCATCGTCGCAAGGTCGAGGCGGCGCGACGGAGAGGCAATGCGGCGCGGCCATGCCCAGCGCATGGGCGATCGGCGTGCGCATGTCGGGCGCCGACAGATGCGCCATGGTCGTGCCGTCGTCATACGACACCAGGCAATGGACGATGGATTGCGGATGCACGACCACGCGAAACGTTTTTCCGGCGGCAACGCGAAGAGGAAATGCGCCTCGATCAGTTCCAGCCCCTTGTTCATCAGGCTGGCGCTGTCGAGCGAAATCTTCGGCCCATCGCCCAGTTGGGATGGGCCACCGCCTGCTCCACCGTGGCGGCGCGCATCCGCTCCAGTCGTCCATTCGCGGAACGGCCCGCCCGATGCGGTGATGGTGACCAGTTCGACTTCGCCGGCGTCGCCGCCGTGCAGAACCTGGAAGATGGCGTTGTGTTCGGAATCAACCGGGATGACCGAGGCGCCGGATTGCTCCAGCGCGTCGCGGAACACCGCGCCGGCCGCCACCACGCATTCCTTGTTGGCCAGCGCGACCACCACGCCGCGCCGTATGGCGGCCAGCGCCGGCTCGATCGCCGCGGCGCCCATGATCGCGACCATCACGAAATCCGACGGCCGCGCAGCGGCGGCAATGACCGCTCGCGGCCGGCGGCGGTTTCGATGCCGGTGCCGGCCAGGGCGGACTTTCAGTTGCCGTACAGTGCGGGTCATCGCCGATCACGGCGAGCTTCGGCTTGATCGCACGCGCCTGCTTGCGAGCAGTTTCGACATTGCGCTTGCGCGGTCAGCGCCTCAACGGGCAACGCATCAGCGCCATAGGTTTGGCGCGCATGGGCGATGACGTCCAGCGTGTTGACGCCGATGGAGCCGGTCGAGCCCAGCACCGTGACGCTGCCGCGCAAGTACCGATCTCAGATCGGGCAATGCGCTCACGTCGGTCTGGCTGCGATGGGCCTCATGACGTGCACTCCGAACAGCGGATTGAAAGCCAGCGACCAGCACCACGGCCGCCAGCACGGGCGCGGCCAGCAGGGTGGAATCGATACGGTCCAGCACCCCGCCATGGCCAGGGATCAACCCGCCGCAGTTCTTGATACCGAAAGCTCCGCTTGACCCAGGATTCAAACAAGTCGCCCGTATGCGCGATGACTGCAATGCGAAGCGGCAAACAAAGCGCCGCGCCACTGCCCCCAATTGCATGATCACGAAGGCCCCCACTCCCGCAATCGTGCCCAGTACTATGCCGCCGAAAATGCCGGCCCAGGTCTTGCCGGGCGACAGGGCCGGCGCCAATTTCGGGCCGCCGATCAGATTGCCGAAAATCAGGGCGCCGGTGTCGGTGGCCCAGATCCGATGAACAGGGTCAGCACCAGGCGAAATCGCACCCATGCGGCAGGATGCGCAGCATCACGAGAAAGCGCAGGGATGCCGAGATAGAGGACGCCCCCGCTTGCCAGAGGCGCATGTCGCCTGCGCATGAGCGCCAGCGATGAAACCGAGCAATCGTCCCACCGGCGATGATGAGCCAGGGCCACATCGTGCCCGGCATCATTGGCTTCAGTGCAGACGGCGGCGATGACCACAAGGCTGGTGACGAGGAACTCTGTCGGTGAATTTCTGGCTGCGCGACCATGCGGTGCCATTCTCGCGCAGCCGTGATGAGCCACGGCGGCGATGAAAAGCGCGAAATAGAACCCGCTCTTGACAGCGCGCCAATGGCGAGGCCGCCCAGCAGCACGCCGAACAACGGGCCGCGTGATCCAGTCTGGCGAAAATTTGAACAAAGACTTGCGCTTGTCCTTGCAGCGGTGAAGCCGACGATGGGTGCGGTTTGCGGCTTCTCGTTCAAGCCACGGCGCCCGATGCAATCGCGCCGAAGCGGCGTTCGCGCTGGGCGAACTGTTCCATCGCCTTGGTCAGTTCCTCGCGGCCGAAATCGGGCCACAGCGTGTCCACGAACAGGAGTTCGGCATAGGCCGATTGCCAGAGCAGGAAATTGGACAGCCGATGCTCGCCGCAGGTGCGGATCACCAGATCGGGCTCGGGCAGGCGCGCTGGTGAACAGCCGCGTCGGCGAACAGTTCGGGCGTGATGGTTTCGGGATCCAGCCGGCCTTCGACGGCGGCGCGCGCCAGCTCGCGGGCGGCGGTGGCGATCTCTTCCTGGCCGCCATAATCGAAGGCGAAGGTGAGGTTGAGGCCGGTGTTGTGGGCGGTGCGGCTTTCGGATTCCTCGATCATCTGCTGGATGTCGCGGGCGACGCGGCCGCGATGGCCGATGATGCGCATACGCGTACATTGCGCTCGACCAGTTCGTCCATGTCGCTGCGGAAATAGGTGCGGAACAAGCCCATCAGCGCGCCCGACTTCGGTCTTGGGCCGCTTCCAGTTCTCGGAAGAAAATGCGAAGAGCGTGAGATTGCGCAAGCCCGACATCGCACGCCGCCCGCACCATCTCGCGCACCGCCGCCATGCCGGCAATATGGCCCGCCTCGCGCGGCAGATGGCGCTGCTTCGCCCAGCGGCCATTGCCGTCCATGATGATGGCGACATGCTGGGGCAGATTCTAAGCGGGCGAGTCATGACCGTCATTTGCGCAACCCTAAGAGCGCCTCCACGATTTCACAGGCTAAACCTGCATGATTTCCTGTTCCTTGGCGTGGAGCGCGGTGTCGATGTCCTTGATGTGCGCGTCGGTCAGCTTCTGCAGCTCATCGCCGAGCTTGTGATGCTCGTCCTGGCCGATCTTGTGGTCCTTTTCCAGCTTCTTGAGCAGGTCCATGCCGTCGCGGCGCACATTGCGCACCGCCACGCGGGCGGCCTCGGCATATTTGTGGGCCAGCTTGGCAAGTTCCTTGCGCCGCTCCTCGTTTAGTTCCGGCAGCGGGATGCGCAGCAGCTGACCATCCATCTGGGGATTGAGGCCCAGGCCGGCGTCGCGGATCGCCTTGTCCACCGCCTTGGCCAGGCCCTTGTCCCAGACCTGGACCGTGAGCATGCGCGGCTCGGGGGTCGAGATGGTGCCCACCTGATTGATGGGCACGCTGTTGCCATAGGCTTCCACCTTTACCGGATCGAGCAGCGCGGGGCTGGCCCGGCCGGTGCGCAGGCCCGCAAACTCGCTTTTGAGCGGTCGCGACCGCGCCGTTCATGCGGCGGTCCATGCCTTCCTTGTTGTATCCGGCTGCCATGGGCGATCCTTGATTTGGCTGGACGCAGCCTAACCTAATCTGCGGCCCGCTCTTCGATAATGGTGCAGCGGCCCTCGCCGCGCAGGACCGGCGGCGAGCGCGCCGCGGTCGTGCATCGAGAACACGATGATCGGGATGCGATTTTCCCGGGAAAGACTCACGGCGACTTGCATCCATCACCTGAAGATCGCGCGACTAAGACCTCGTGATAGCTCAGAGATTTCGTAACGCTCGGCGTCGGGCACCTTCTTGGGGTCGGCGCTGTAGACGCCGTCGACTTGGGTGCCTTTCAGCATGGCGTTGCAGTTCATTTCCGCCGCCCGCAGCGCCGCCGCCGTGTCGGTGGTGAAAAACGGATTGCCGGTGCCGGCGGCGAAGATCACCACCCGGCCCTTTTCCATGTGGCGGATGGCGCGGCGGCGGATATAGGGCTCGCAGACAGTGCTCATGGGGATGGCGGACTGGACGCGGGCGGGCATGGCCGATGCGTTCCAGCGCCGCCTGCATGGCGAGCGCGTTCATCACCGTCGCCAGCATGCCCATATAGTCGGCGGTGGCGCGGTCAATGCCCTTGGCGGCGCCTGAAAGCCCGCGGAAGATATTGCCGCCGCCGATCACCATGCAGATCTGGCTGCCGGCGTGCACGGCGTCTTTCACGTCGGCGGCGATGCGGTCCACCATGGCGACGTCGATGCCGAAGCTGCCTTCGCCCATCAACGCCTCGCCGGAGACCTTGAGCAGGACCCGGCGGTATTTCGGCGCCTGATCATCATGTGTCCTCCTGCAAAGGATTATCGGCCAGCGAGTTTGTTCGACTTCGTCGGCAAAATCGCTCTCGGTCTTTTCGATGCCCTCGCCCACCTGGAAGCGGACAAAGCCCACGACCTGACCGGCGCGCCAATATCCTTGGCAGCTTCTCGATCACCTTGCCGACCTGGGTTTCGCCGTCGATCACGAAGGTCTGCGACAGCAGCACGGTCTCTTCGTAGAATTTGCGCATCCGGCCTTCGCATCATCTTCTCGATGACGTTTTCCGGGCTTGCCGGACTGGCGCGCGATTTCGGTCTGCACGTTGCGCTCGCGCTCCACCACCTCCTGGCGACAGATGCTCGGGCGTGATGCGCGAGCGGAGCGGCGGCCGCGACATGCATGGCGAGCTGCTTGGCCAACGCGGCCAGCTTGGCCTTGTCGGCGGTGGATTTGAGCGCCACCAGCACGCCGATCTTGCCCAGTTCGGGCGACGCGGCGTTGTGGACATAGGCCGCGACCACGCCGGGATCGACGGCGAGCGCCACGGTGCGGCGCACGCTCATGTTCTCGCCGATCTTGGCGACCAGTTCGGTGAGGGTCTGCTGCACCGTGGCGCCGCCCATCGGCATGGCCAGCAGCTTCTCGCAGATCGCCGCCTTCTTTCAGCGCGATGTTCGGCGGCGCTCTTCACGAAGCCCTTGAACTCGTCGTTGCGGGCGACGAAGTCGGTTTCGGCATTGACTTCGACCAAGCGCGCCGGCATCGCCGCCCACGGCAACGCCCACCAGGCCTTCGGCAGCGGCGCGGCCGGCCTTCTTGGCGGCCTTGGAAATGCCCTTCTTGCGCAGCCAGTCGATGGCGGCTTCCATGTCGCCGTCGGTTTCGTTCAGCGCGTTCTTGCAATCCATCATGCCCGCGCCGGTCTTGTCGCGCAGGTCTTTCACCATGCGGGCGGTGATGTTCGCCATCGTAAATCTCCTTGTACGGACGATCAGGCGCGCAGGTGCGCTTTCGGCAATGGCTTCCGGCCGAGCGCAGGTCGGCAACGAACTTCGACTCCGCGCCGCGTCGACCGCCCGCCGCCGACTGGCTCTTGCCACAAGCCGTCGATGATGGCGCGCGCGACCAGATCGCAATAAAGCGCGATGGCGCGGGCAGCGTCGTCATTGCCGGGGATCGGGATAGGCGATGCCGTCGGGATCGCAGTTGGAATCCAGGATCGCGGTCACCGGAATGCCCAGCTTGCGGGCTTCGGCGATGGCGATGGCTTCCTTGTTGGTGTCGATCACGAACAGCATGTTCGGCAGGCCGCCCATTTCCTTGATGCCGCCCAGCGAGCGCTCCAGCTTGTCCTGTTCGCGCAGCAGGCCCAGCAGTTCCTTCTTGGTCAGGCCCGATTCTTCGGCGCTGATCAGCGTCTCTTCGATGGAGCGCAGGCGGCGGATCGAATTGGAGATGGTCTGCCAGTTGGTGAGCGTGCCGCCCAGCCAGCGATGGTTGACGTAATATTGGGCGCAGCGCTTGGCGGCGGCGGCGATCGGCTCGGAGGCCTGGCGCTTGGTGCCGACGAACAGGATGCGCCCGCCGCCGGCCGCGACGTCGCGCAGGGCGACGAGCGCCTGGTGCAGCAGCGGCACGGTCTGGGTCAGGTCGAGGATGTGGATGTCGTTGCGCGAGCCATAGATGAAGGGCGCCATCTTCGGGTTCCAGCGCTGGGGGCGATGGCCGAAATGGGCGCCCGCCTCAAGCAGCTGACGCATGGAAAAATCTGGCAAAGCCATTGGAAACAGTCTCCTTTACCGGTTGGCCAGACGCGCGGGTTATCCCTTTCGGAGCACCGGACGGGGACGGAGCAACTCACTCCTCGAAACCCACCCGCGCGTGCGAGATGGCGGGGCTTATAGGGGCTAGGCCCGGCTGGCGCAAGGATTTCGACAGGGCCGCAAACGGCCAGCTTTTACCTTCCTAAGCCTGAACCCCTGAATAGTCGAAACTCGCCCCGCTCAAAGACAGCACGCTGAACCGTTTCCATATCAACCGTCAGATGCAAATTTTGAGCAGGATGCGTCTAATGTTGCTAGCGCTTGCATCGAATCCTGCTGTCGGGGCAGGTTTATGGGTGGCTTCGGTAGGGCTTTGCGCGCCATCGCCGCGGGCGCAGAGATGGTCGGATGGCCGGACCGACCAGCGCGATGCCGATCACACCGATCACCTATCTTCACCGGCACATTTGTGGATGGTGCGACAGCGAGCGGTCTGATATCGCGCAATGTCTACGACGAGTTGACAGTACCGACGACGGTCGCGACGACCAGCGGACTGTTTACCGATTAGATCAATGCGTCGCCCGCAGATCCCAGCAACTACCTTCATCCGGACAACACCGCGGTCGTTCTGAGTTCGGGGCCCCTCTTATTACAGCCGATATTTGTATCCGGTGTTCTGTTCTGTTCGATCATTCGTTGGCAAACGGAAACAGCGGACATACTCGTGGCCAACCAGTCGTTCGAGTGCGATGCTTATGCCAACGCCGATTTCTCCTGCTCGGGTAGTAGCGACCCTATTCGCCATTTCACCGACGGCTCGGCTATGGCGGCGCCGGAACCTGCGACACTGGCGCTGTGTTCGGCGCGGGCCCGACCGGATTTGCCGCGCGCCACCGCAAGCACGACTGAAAACAGCTTATGGGGGTGGGGAGCGCAGTCTTGTGGCGCTCCTTTTTTATTCAGGGCACAGCCGCTATGCGCAAGGAATTGATCTCGCGGTCACGCCAATATGGTTACAGTCGCGTGCATGATCGAAAATGTCGGCGCCTCGCTTCGTTCCACCGTTATGAACCTTGAACCCAACGGCATCGGCCGCGTGGCCATGCAAGGGCTGGGCGATCCCAACATCATTCCACTGTGGTTCGGCGAGAGCGATCTGGTGACGCCGGGGTTCATTTGCGAAGCGGCGAAGGACGCGCTCGACAAGGGGCGCACCTTCTATACCGGGGCACGTGGCATCGTGGAGTTGCGCGCGGCGATCAGCGACTTCCATGCGCGCACAGTGAAGGCCGATATCGCGGTTGCGCGCATCACGGTGCCGGGAGCGGCGATGCTGGCGATCGTCATCGCGCTACAATGCGTGATAGAGACGGGCGACAACGTGGTGTGCCTGTCGCCGGTATGGCCGAACATCTTCCAAGCGGCGAAATTGACAGGCGCGCAAGTCAAATTCGTACGACTGGAGGAAGAATGGAATATGTCGCCACCACGATGGCGGCTTGATCTCGAAAAACTTTTCGATACCTGCGATAGGCGAACTAAGGCGATCTTCATGGCATCGCCGGGAAATCCAACCGGGTGGGTGATGGCGCGCGACGAGCAGCGAGCGGTACTTGAGTTTGCGCGCAAACGCGGCATCGCGATCATCAGCGACGAGGTTTATGGAACACTGATCTATGACCACTGCGCGCATGCGCCCTCGTTCCTCCAGATCGCCGAGCCCCACGACGCGGTCTTCGTCATCAATTCGTTTTCTAAGCCGTGGGCGATGACGGGATGGCGTATCGGTTGGCTGGTCCATCCCATAAGCCTCGATCAACAGATGCATGTGATAAGCGCGGCCAACAACACCGGCGCCACGACCTTCGCGCAATGGGGGGCGCTGGCCGCGCTTTCGCCTGCGGGCGACGAGTTTCGCGGGCAGATGCTGGCGCGATGCCAAACGGGGCGAGACGTGGTGGAACAATTCCTCACCGCGCAGAACCGCATTCGCTGGATCAGGCCCGAGGGCGCGTTCTACGGTTTTTTGCAGATCGGAGGGCTGACGAACAGTCTCGAATTTGCAAACAAGCTCGTGCATGGCGCGCGGGTAGGCGTAGCGCCAGGGTCCGCATTTGGACCGCCCGATGACCAAGCGGCCGATGCTTACGTGCGGATCTGTTTCGCGCAAGATCCGAAATTGCTGGAAGAAGGTTTGTCTCGACTGGGCGGTGCGATTTCCCGGCTTTAAACGGCTTCCACCGCCGCCACGCCCACAAGCGATTTGATGGCGTTGCGGTGAGCGGCCGTGATCTGCAATTGCTTGGGCAGCTTGATTTCGATCTCGCGGCCTTCGTCGCCGGACACCACGATGGTGACAATGCCTTTGCCCGGCTTGTTCAACTGAGTGGCGATAGCGTTTAGCGGCGAATCGCTTTCGAGATAGATCTTGAGACCTTCCCCTGCATCAGCAGCCGCTTTTTCGAGATCGCTGGCTGAGAGCGCGCGCAGTTTCAGTTCGTCATCAGTCCAGTCGACGGCGACGGCCATCAACACAGATTTGCCGGGTTCGAGTAGCGCGCGCGAAGCCGCGAGCACCTCGGAGAACACCATCACTTCGAACATGCCGGTTGGGTCAGACAGCGAGATAAAGGCGTACTGCTGTTCGCTGCGACCACGGCGTTCCTGCTTGCGGATGACTGTGCCAGCGACAACCGCACGGAAGCCGGAACGGCGACGGTCTTCGTGCAATTGGGCGACGGTGACGGCACCCAAACGTTTCAGCGCAGCACGGACCCCATCGAGAGGGTGGCCCGAAAGATAGAAGCCGATGGCGTTGAATTCTTCGTTGAGGCGGTCATGCGGCAGCCATTCCTCGACGGGAATCAGACGGAGGTCTTCAGCCTCGACAGCATTTTCGCCGAAGAGCACGGACTGGCCGCTCTCGCGTTCGCGAGCGGCAAGCGCGCTGCCACCCAGGATGATGTCGGCCGATTTGACGAGTTGGTGGCGATTGCGGTGCAGCTCGTCGAACGCGCCCGCGCGCACCAGACTTTCAAAAGCACGCCTGTTCACAAGGCGTGGGTCTATGCGCCGGGCGAAATCGGCGATCGAGCGGAACGGACCGCCTTCTTTGCGCAATTCCACGACGTGTTCCATCGCTTGACGGCCCACACCTTTCACCGCGGCTAGCGCATAGAAGACGATGCGGGCATCTGCATCGCAACTGAAGAACGCTTCGGAGCGGTTGATATGCGGCGGCAAAACGCGTACGCCCAGACGCTGGGCTTCCTGGCGGAAAATATTGAGCCGGTCGGTGTTGCCGATGTCGAGCGACATCGAGGCAGCGAGGAACTCGACCGGATAGTTCGCTTTCAGGAAGGCGGTTTGATAGGCGACCTGCGCGTAAGCGGCCGCATGGCCCTTGTTGAAACCGTAGCCCGCGAACTTAGCAGCTTGCTCGAAGATTTGATCGGCGATCGACGAAAGAATGCCGCGTTCACCAGCGCCTTTGATGAATATCCCGCGGTGCTTGGCCATTTCGGACGGTATCTTCTTACCCATCGCGCGACGTAACAGGTCGGCCTGGCCCATCGAGTAGCCGCCAAGTTCACGCGCAATGCGCATGACGTCTTCCTGGTACGTCATCACGCCAAAGGTTTCCTTCAAGATGGGTTCGAGCGTGGGGTGCAGATATTCAGGAGCTTCCTTGCCGCGTTTGCAGGCGATGTATTTGGGAATCGAATCCATCGGGCCAGGGCGATAGAGTGCTACGAGCGCGACCAGATCGTTGATATGGTCGGGCTTCATCTTGCGCATCAGGTCGCGCATCCCCGAGCCTTCGAGCTGGAACACCCCCACACTTTCGCCGTTGGCCAACATCTCGAAGGTTTTGGAATCGTCGAAATCGATGCTTTGGGTATGGAGTTCGATACCCCTGCGCCTGAGCTGTTCTTCAGCTTTGGCAATGACCGTCAACGTTTTCAAACCGAGGAAATCGAATTTGACGAGTCCAGCTTTTTCAGCATCTTCGTAATCGAACTGCGTCACCGGCATGTGGGAGCGCGGGTCGCGGTAGAGCGGCACGATCTCGTCGAGCGGACGGTCGCCGATCACCACGCCTGCGGGATGGGTAGAGGCGTGGCGGTAAAGCCCTTCGATCTTGCCAACGATGGAGAACAGTTCGCGAGCGCTTGGTTCTTCTTCCTTGATCGCCTGCAGACGCGGTTCGTTAGTCATCGCGTCTTCCATGGAGACGGGATGACCCGGCGGATTCGGCACCATCTTGGCGATACGGTCCACCAGACCGAGCGGCATTTGGAGCACGCGGCCCACATCGCGCACGGCAGCGCGTGCCTGCAACGAGCCGAGCGCGATAATGTGGGCCACACGGTCTTGCCCATATTTCTGCTGCACATAGCGCACGACTTCGTCGCGCCGTTCTTGGCAGAAGTCGATGTCGAAGTCCGGCATCGAGATGCGTTCAGGATTGAGGAAGCGTTCGAACAGCAATCCAAAACGAATCGGATCGAGGTTGGTGATGTCCAAAGCCCACGCTACAAGCGACGTCGCGCCAGAACCGCGCACACCAACGGGAATGCCTTGGCCGCGCGTCCACTTCATGAAGTCGGATACAATTAAGAAGTAGCCGGGGAAATCCATGCGAATGATGACGCCCAGTTCGAACTCGAGCCGATCGCGATAGACCTGTTCATCGGCGAACAACCCGTGTTCGCCGAGGCGGCGCTTCAAGCCCGCCTCGGCCTGTGCACGTAATTCCTCAGCAGGCGTGAGGCCCGATTCCGGCACGAACTGCGGTAGGATTGGATTGCGTTTCTTGGGGCGGAAGGCGCAACGGCGCGCGATTTCGAGAGTGTTCTCGATGGCTTCGGGGAGATCGGCAAATTGCGCGGTCATTTCTGCCGCTGTCTTGAAGCGGTGTTCGCGCGTGAGTTTTCGACGTTCCTGCTGCGAGACGAAGGCCCCGTCTGCGATGCAGAGCAGCGCGTCGTGGGCGTGATACATATCTTCCTTGCCAAAATGCGCGTCATTGGTCGCGACAAGGCCAACGTCGTGGGTGTAAGCGAGACCGAGCAGCGCGTCTTCGACAGCGCGCTCTTCGGCTAAGCCGTGGCGCTGCAACTCGATATAGAGGCGATCGCCGAAGATTGTCTGCAGTCTCAGCAGGAGCGCTTCGGCGGCACCGGGCTGACCTGCGACGAGCAACTGGTTGAGCACGCCGCCTGGGCCACCCGTCAGCGCGATCAGGCCCTTGGAATGCTTTTCTAATTGGTCGGCTCTGACGTGTGGCCAATCACCCGGTTGGGCTTCTAAATAGGCGGCGCTCAAAAGCTTGGAGAGGTTTTGATAGCCGGCCGGACTTTGCACGAGCAGCGGTAGGCCGGGTGGTTTGGGACGCGAAGCCGACGCTGCCGGTTGTGTGGGCGAAAGCTCGACGGAAAGTAAGCAGCCTACGATCGGCTGCACGCCGACTTTGGCGAGCGCTTCGCTGATCTCATAGACACCGAAGAGATTGTTGCTATCGGTGACGGCGACGGCGGGCATGGCGTTGGCTTGCGCCTGTTTCGCCAGATCGTCCGGGCGCATCGCGCCTTCCAACAGCGAGTAGGCGCTTTTCACTCGCAGATGGACGAAGGATGCAATTTTGCGTTCCGCCACCGGATCAATTCCTTTTCACAGGGTGCCTTTCAGTATCGATGCTTGGTGCCCATGCGAAATGCGTGGGCGCGGATCATCCACAGGACTGTGAGCACAAGCTGTTGGGCGGGATCCTCAGGCGGACAGCATCGTCCGGGCGAAATCGGCAACGCCGAACGACATGGCGATGAACGTCATCAGAAACAGGCCGGAAACGGCATCTTTGAACCAGGCAGACATCTCTTTTCCCTCCTTTAGGGCTCATATTGTTCTATCTTTGTTCCAATGTGTCAAGAACAAAACAGGATCGCCGAAAAGGCTCAGGCTTTTCAAAGCAAATAAGTCTTGGCGCTGGGCAGGAGCGGGTTGGGGACGGGCAGGCCCTGCGGCGTGGCGCTGCAAACCTTGTAGCTCCAGGTTTGCAGCCTCTCGAGGTCGAGCCCAAGCTGGCGGCGCGTGGCACCGCCCTGTCCGCGGCGAATTTCTGCGTCGAAAGGAAGATCGGGCCGCTTGGCGTGATGCTTGAGAAGTGGCCCTTCAATCACATGGCGGATATGATCGGGTCCCAAGTTCAATTCAAAAAAAGCGTCGAGCTTTTCGAGGGCAACTAAAGGATTGGCGAGAAAGGTGTCGCAGTCCAGCGAAGCTGCGCGGTGACCAAGCGCGGGCTCGACGCGGCGGAATTCGGCGATTTGCATGTGCCAAGTCAGAGCCGCGATTTCGAGATCGGACATCTGGAAGATGTCGGACATCGACCAGGGCAGGCGCTGGCCTAGATTGGCCGCGAGATTCGAGAACAGACGCCGCGCGTATTTGCGCACCTCGATACCGCCTGCGGCGACCGACGAGAGGAAACTCGGCAGGTCGCAATAAAGAAACAAGGCCTTGCCCGTTGTGTGCCTGGCAGCGTCCTCGATAAGGCAGTTGGCGAAATTGCTAGGCTTCACCATGACGTGCGCTGCATCGGAGCGCGCGAGAAGTCGCAAAGTGATTTCGACCAAGCGCGCCGAGGATTGGCCCAGTAGGGCGCCGTTGCGCTTGGCGTCAGCGACCGGCACCAGGATGCGCGGTTCACGCAGCGATAGATTGCGACCCGGAACATCGAGCGCCCCGGCGATGAGCGTCGAACAACAATACGATGTGTGCCATATGAAGTTCAGATGTGGCGGTGGGGCGCTTGTGGGGAATCTTGCGGCAATCAATTCCAAGGGGAATTGATTGCGCGGACCCTGGGCACGCCAACGCTGGTCGAGGAACGGCTGGCGCGCAAGAATCTCGCGATTGGTGTGGACGAAGGAGACGGTGTTGTGTGCGCTGGCGTAATTGTCGGCGAACCAGCGCCTGTCTTCGATGATCGCGTCAAGTGAAATGTCATGCTGCGGTGTTTCGCCCTCGTACATTCCGCAAAGGTCCATCCCTGGTCGCCACGACGCGTGCTTTTATTCACGCAAAGTCCGGCGTGTGGAAAAAGCGTGCGCGATGCTCACCGGACAGAATTGATCCAGTGCGCAGGAAAACTCAACACCTGTTTCGCAATCAAGACCATGGGAACAAAATTACATCTGTTGCAGATCAATGGCAGGGCGGAATTGCGCGGCGTTTTTTCATCTGCCGGGAAGACGTCCACGCTACTTTGACAGCTGAGTGCGGGCGGTGATGTGTGGCAACGGGTTGGCTCTTTTACGATTAGTCGAGCCCGAATTTGAAGGCCCGGAAAAGGCTTGATTTAACTGATGTGTTATTTAACATATTCATTAAATGATCCGACTAGACTCGATATTCGCGGCTTTGGCCGATCCTAAGCGGCGAGCAATTCTGGCCAGGCTGGCGCTGGGAAGTGCCACGGTAAGCGAGTTGGCGATACCCTTCGAGATTTCGCTGCCAGCGGTCTCGCGACATCTAAAAGTACTGGAGGAAGCCTTGCTGATCGAGAACAAACGCGAGGGCAAGTATCGCCGCTGCAGCCTCAAGCCCGAAGCGCTGAAAGACGCCAACGACTGGCTCGCCTTCTATGCCCGGTTCTGGCCTGAGACACCGGGGTTTCGGCGTTCAACATAGATTTCCACGTTTGCAAAGCTTACATGTGAAATTATCCCCTCCCGACAGGTCCGGACGGTCAACCTGACTGCGCCACTATCAAAGCCATGCTGCCCTCCATATGTGAGCAGACCGTCCTGCTTGATCGCGTGGTAGCAAGCACCGGGATATGTGGCGGGACACAAGTTCATGCTTGCGGCGTGTCGTGCTGCCTCGCTCGCCTGTTTAAAAATATTCCCCGAAAATGCGCAGATAGTGGCGAACACACACGCTCTGGGCGACTATTTCAAGACACACGCCCAACGCGCGAGTTTCAAGATACGATACCGCCGCCACTTCAGGATATGCGTGCGGGCAACAGTCGGCCTTGATCAAGCACGAGCGTGCGGTCCATCTTTCCCGCTAGATCGTAATTGTGGGTAGCGACGAGCGCGGCGACCCCCTCGTTGCGGACCAACGACAACAGCGCATCGAATACACTGCCCGATGTACGCGGGTCGAGATTACCGGTGGGCTCGTCGGCTAGCAGGATTTTCGGGCGGTTGGCGAGCGCACGCGCGATGGCGACGCGCTGCTGTTCGCCGCCGGACAATTGCATCGGGCGGTGGTCGAGGCGTTCTCCCAGACCGAGCGCGATCAGCAGCCGCCTGGCTTCGCCCTGCGCGGTCCGGCGCGGTTTGCCCGCGATCAATTGCGGCATCACGACGTTTTCGAGCGCATCGAATTCGGGCAACAGATGATGGGCCTGATAGATGAAGCCGATAGCATCACGACGCAGACAAGTGCGGTCGGCGTCGGGTAAGGATGAGGCGGACTGGTTGGCGATAAGGACCTCGCCGCTCGACGGGGCTTCGAGGAGGCCAGCCATGTGCAACAGCGAGGATTTTCCAGCGCCAGAGGGCCCTACCAGCGCGACCAATTCGCCGGGTTGAATTGCGAAGCTGACATCGCGGAAGACTTCGAGCGTGCTTTGGCCCTGTTTATAGGTGCGGGCGACGCGGTTGAGACGCAACGCCGCATCACTCATAACGCAGCGCCTCGACGGGATCGAGCCTTGCCGCGCGCCATGACGGATAGAGTGTCGCGAGCAGCGAAAGCGTGAGCGACATGAGAACGACGGCGATAACCTCGCTCGTATCCATTTCGGCAGGCATCCGGCTCAGGAAATAGATTTCAGGATTGAAAAGTTGTGTGCCTGTGAGCGACGACAGGAACTGGCGAATGGCTTCGATGTTGAGACAGAACACCACACCGATGACGAGACCAAGTATCGTACCAGTGATGCCGATGCTGGCGCCCGCGATCAGGAACACCCGCATCACCGCGCCGCGCGTGGCGCCCATGGTGCGCAGGATGGCAATATCGCCGCCCTTATCCTTCACAAGCATGATGAGGCCCGAGACAATGTTGAGCGCGGCCACCAAAATGATGAGGGTGAGAATAAGGAACATCACATTGCGTTCGACTTCGAGGGCGTCGAACAGACTGGAGTTGACGTCCTTCCAGGTCAGAATGCGTCCTGCGGGACCGACGGCCTGGGCGATGGCGGAGGCATAGTTGGCAACGTCATCGGGTTGCGCGACCATCGCTTCGAGACCACTGACGCCATTGCCTAGGTTGAAATAGAGTTGGGCTTCTTCGAGAGGCATAAAGACGAAAGTCTCGTCGTATTCGCTCATGCCGATGTTGAAGATGCCGACGATCGTATACGTCTTCACGCGCGGCGTGGTGCCGAAGGGCGTGATGTTGCCGCGCGGCGCGATCAGCGTGATCGTCATGCCGGGGCCGATGCCGAGCTGCTGGGCCATACGCCAACCGATGATGACCGAATCGCCGCCCTGAAATCTGGCAAGCGCGCCGGGCGATAGGGTTTTCGAAACGGTGGTAAGTTTTTCGAGATCGGCACGGCGGATGCCACGCACCAGCGCGCCGCGCGAAACGCCGTTGGCAGTCGCCATTACCTGTCCATCCACCACGGGTGAGACACGCGTGACGCCCCGAACAGCACGAACCTTGGCGGCTGCTTCATCGAAATTCATCAGTTCGCCGCCGCTTCCCTGCACCACAACATGGCCGCTGAGGCCAAGAATGCGCGACAGCAATTCATGGCGAAATCCGTTCATCACCGCCATGACGATAATAAGCGTCGCAACCCCCAGTGCGATGCCGACAAGCGAGAAACCGGAAATGACGGAGACGAAGCTCTCCTTGCGCTTGGCGCGCAGATAGCGCAATGCGATCATCCATTCAAACGATGCAAAGGCGCGGGTGATGGGGGCCATACGATCAGGCCGTCCGGCTCGTTTTCATGGGCTTGGCCGTTTCGGTATTCCGGCCTGCCATCCATTGAGACATCGCCGCAGGAGCACGTGTTTCCCCGCGGACGTCAGTGCAGCTTTGAGAATTCCATCCTCCTCAAAGACGTCCCCGAAGCGCAAAGCGTGATGCGGGTTCTTTTCGGTTTTGGTCATGCTGCAACTTTCAGCTTTAAGCCAAGCGCATGAACAACTTTCAAAACCGTCGAAAGCTGGGGATTTCCATCCGCGCAGAGCGCTTTGTAGAGGCTTTCGCGTCCCAGTCCGGTCTTTTTCGCAATACGCGCCATCCCCTGTGTGCGCGCAACCACGCCGAGCGCGTGCGCAATCAAAGCCGGATCCCCATCCTCAAAGACGGCTTTCAAATAGTTGGCCACATCTTCTTCGGTTTTGAGATACTTGGCACAATCCCAGGGCCGCGTTTTCACTTTTATCATTCAGGCCTGCTTGAGCACGTCGGCCAATTCGTGAGCCCGTTCGTTGTTCCACCGCTTAATCATGTGTCTCCGGCTGCCAGCAAAATGGCGACCGATACCCCTTTTACGAAGAAAATAAACCCGATAACCGGGGGGGTACCAACGTGCATAGACGAAATTCCGCGGCCGACCGGCGATTTACTTCGCAAAAATATCGGTTCAATGAAGGTCACGCAATGTATCCCATAAGATACTATCTGTCAATATCAATTTCCTGCGAACCGATTGATCGCAGCGTCGAGCGAAATTTCTTCCCGTGCCCCGCCCGCCCGTGTTTTCACTTCGATCATGCCGTTCGCCAAACTGCGCGGGCCGACGATGATCTGATAGGGGATGCCGATTAGGTCCATGCTTGCGAATTTGGCACCTGGGCGTTCGCCGGTGTCATCGTAGAGGACGTCTTTGCCGGCTTTGGTAAGTTTGGCGTAAATATCCTCGCAAGCCCTGTCCGTCGCGGCGTCGCCGGCCTTGAGGTTGATGAGAGCGATGTCGAAGGGGGCAACGGGCGCGGGCCAGACGATGCCGGCATCGTCGTGGCCGGCTTCGATGATAGCACCGACCAGGCGCGAGACGCCGATGCCGTAAGAACCGCCTTCGATGGCGGTTTCCTTGCCGTCGGGGCCCGCGACCACGGCCTTCATTGGCTCGGAATATTTCTTGCCAAAATAGAATATCTGGCCGACTTCGATACCGCGGGCGGACAGGCGCTTGTCTTGCGGGACTTCGCTTTCGAAGCGGGCGGCATCATGGACGTCTTCGGTGGCGGCGTAGAGCTTCGTCCGCTCACGGACGATTGGCTCGAGGTCGGAAGCAAAATCGACGTCGTCGCCGGGGATCGCCATGTCGAGCAGATCCTTGTGGCAATAGACTTGGCTCTCCCCAGTTTCGGCCAGCACAATGAATTCATGGGAGAGATCACCGCCAATCGGGCCGGTTTCGGCGCGCATCGGGATCGTCTTCAGGCCCATGCGGTCGAAAGTGCGCAAATAAGCCACATACATACGGTTGTAGGAACGCCGCGCGCCTTCAATGTCGAGGTCGAAAGAGTAGGCGTCCTTCATCAAAAACTCGCGGCTGCGCATCACACCGAAACGCGGGCGGATCTCATCGCGAAATTTCCACTGCATGTGATAGAGGTTCAGCGGCAGCGACTTGTACGAACGGACATAGCTGCGGAAGATTTCCGTTACCATGTCTTCGTTGGTCGGGCCGTAGATCAGCTCACGCTCGTGGCGATCCTTGATGCGCAGCATTTCCGGGCCGTAGGCGTCGTAGCGGCCAGTCTCCCGCCATAGGTCGGCGGGCTGTAACGTCGGCATCAGAATTTCGACGGCGCCGGCCCGGTTCATCTCCTCGCGCACGATCTGTTCTATTTTCTTTAGGACACGGAAGCCCAAAGGCAGCCAGGCATAGATGCCGGCGGCCTCCTGTCGGACCAGCCCCGCGCGCAGCATCAACCGGTGCGAAACGATCTGGGCTTCGGCGGGCGTCTCCCGCAGGAGGGGTAGGAAATAGCGGGACAAACGCATGGAAAACGAACTCCGCAAGAATTAAATCGACCCTTCTGTCTTAAGGAAGCGCTCCGGGCAGAGCAATTGACCCGCGGGGCGTCCCTGCCAAGTAACAAAAATGCATCATGGCAGTCCAAGGCGAATGGCCCGGACCGATCCACTCGGATTTCCTCGTAGAAATTGCGTGACAGAAAGACCATTTGGCTGTAAGGGTTTCGCCTACAAATTGTGTTGCTGTTACAGGCGGCCAAGTTCGGGGAGAAAAGCAGCGGGGGATTGGAAAGGCCGGGCGACCGGCCTTTCTGCTTTTTCGGCCCTGAGATTTTTGGCCCTCAGATATCGACCACGCCGGTCCGGATCATGGCGTAGAAAATTCCCCAGCCCACCACGGCGATCACTGTCGCCAGCAGAAATTTGGTGGTGAGTTTCACCGTGGGCTCGGCGTCTTCCCGCAAGCCTATAGGCAACAGGCAGAACAGCGCTAGAAACCAAGTAATGAAGAACGCGCCAAGCAGTACGATATCGCGCATGGCTCAGGCCTGTTCGAGTTCGATCAGGGTACCGCCGAAATCTTTCGGGTGCAGGAACACCACCGGCTTGCCGTGAGCGCCGATGCGGGGCTCGCCGGTGCCGGTGATGGTAGCACCGTTTTCCTTCATCTGCTTGATGGCGACATGGATGTCATCGACCTCGTAGCAGAGGTGATGGATGCCGCCGGACTGGTTTTTCTCCAGAAACTTGGCGATGGGCGAATTGGGGCCCAGCGGCTCCAGCAATTCGATCTTAGTGTTGGGCAGTTCGACGAACACAGTGGTGACACCATGGTCGGGCTGCGGCACCTGTTCGGAGACCTTGGCGCCCAATGTGTCGCGATAAACCTTGGTGGCCGCCGCAATGTCCTTGGTGGCGATGGCGACGTGGTTGAGACGACCGATCATCTTTGTTCTCCGCTGCTTGTCTAGGGTTCTTAAGGCGCCGATGAAGCCCGGCAAGCGCGCCAATATAGCCAAACAACCTCAACCCGGGTGACGGGCTTTTTGCCCCAGGCATCGCTGGCGGCTCGACGGACGGCGCGGCGGACGGTTTCCCTCAATGTTCCTTCGTCGTTGCGCGTGGGATTGTGGCGCCTGACCGCGCCTTCCAGCGCCTCGCGGACTTTGGCGTGGATAGCTTCAGGAATGCCTTCGAACAGAATCGCAGGGTCGGTGGCGATCTTGCCCTTTTGATCCAGCACCAGCGTCACCACAATCAGCCCCGCAAAGCCCATCGCGCGGCGCACGCGCGCATGACCTTCGCCTTCGGCAACCAGGATGTTGCCGTCGAGATGGATACGGCCTGACGGCGTTTCGTCGATCAGTTGGGCGCGGCCTGGAGCGAGGCGAAAAAGCTGTCCGTTCTCGGGCACCAACGCCTGCGGCACCTGCAATGAGCGGGCAAGGCGGGCATGTTCTTCTTGATGGCGGCGCTCACCATGGACGGGAACTGCGATCTGGGGCCGGACCCAGCGATACATCTGCGCTAGTTCTTCTCGGCACGGGTGGCCGGAGACGTGAACGAAATGATCCCGCTCGGTGAGCACTTCGACACCGAGCGCGGCGAGTTTGTTCTGCATCTCGAAGATCGCCAGTTCGTTGCCCGGAATAATGCGTGACGAAAACACCACCGCGTCGCCGGGGCCTAGTTTCACCGTTCGATGTTCGCCCGCCGCGATGCGAGCCAGCGCGGATCGCATCTCGCCCTGACTGCCGGTGCACAAATAAAGCAGGCGATTGGGAGCAAGCCGTTCTGCGTCGTCTTCCGACATCACGGGCGGAAAATCGGCGAGATAGCCCGTTTCGCGCGCGGCATTGACGATGCGGTGCATCGAGCGGCCGACAAGGACAAGTTCACGGCCGGTCTCGCGCGCGGCCTTTGCCACAGATTTGCAAGCGCGCGACGTTGGAGGCGAAGGCGGTAACGGCGACGCGGCCCTTCAACGTGGCGATCAGGCTGAACAGGCTTTCGCGCACGCGCGCTTCGGAGCCGGTTTCGCCAGGAACAAGGGCGTTGGTGGAATCGCAGACCAGCGCCAGCACGCCATCGTCGCCGAGTTTCTTGAACGTGGCGGCATCAGTGACGTCGCCGATCAGCGGATCGGGATCGAGCTTCCAGTCGCCGGTGTGTACGATCATGCCGAGCGGCGTCTTGATCGCGAGCGCGTTGGGCTCAAGGATCGAGTGGGTGATGGAGACGAAATCGATTTCGAAAGGACCAAGTTTCAAATGGCCGCCAAGCGGCACAATGTTCACGCGCACGGCTCCTTCGAGGCCTGCCTCCTGCAGCTTGTCCTGGATCAGGCGTGCGGTGAAAGGCGTGGCGTAGAGCGGGCAGCGCAGTTGCGGCCAGAGAAGCGCGACCGCGCCGATGTGGTCTTCGTGTGCGTGAGTGAGTACGATGGCAAGCACGTTCTGGCGCCGCTCGGCCAGAATAGCGGATATCGGGCATGATGAGGTTGATGCCGGGCGTTGAGGCCTCACGACCGAACATCACGCCGCAATCCACCACGATCCATTTGCGCTGCGTCCGGCGGCCCGAACCCGTAAGCGTTGAAGTTCATGCCGATCTCGCCCGAACCACCCAGCGGCAGAAAGACGAGTTCGTCGTCGCGCCAACCCGCCATCAGGATCTTCGGTTTGCTTGGCGTTGCGCGCGTGAATCATGATAAGGCCGCGGATGGTGAGATCGGGATCGAGATGAGTCGATTGCTGACGGTCTGGTTGTAGAACAAATTGGCGAGCCCTCCGGTACCGATCACAACCTTCATGGGCGCCGTATTCTTCCTTGATGCTGCGTCACAAGACCTTCGATCAGGCCGAGATAGCCCCAGATAGAGGCCAGATTGCATCGCAGGCACGGTGTCCTTGCCGATTACACTTTGCGTGCGCTGGATTGCGACGCGCGGCAGCATGGCGGCGGCCTGATGCAACGCTTCGGCCGAAAGATTGGCGCCAGGCGCTATGACGCCACCTTCGTAATCGCCATTCGCGCCGACGATGTCGAAGGTGGTGGCGGTGCCGAAATCGACAACGATCAGCGCGCCTTTGTAAGTGTCGTGCGCGGCTATGGCATTGACAAGGCGGTCGGCACCGACGGCGGCAGGACGATCAACCTGAATCTCGATACCGAGTTCGACGTCGGCATCGCCCACCACGATAGGCTCGCATTTGAGATATTTGCGGCAGAACATCCGCAGATCGAATAACGCGGCGGGTACAACCGTCGCGATGATGGCGGAATCCAATTCAGAGAAGGTCAAGCCTTCCAGCGCCATCAACGGCTGGAGCAAAACTGCATATTCGTCGGCCGTGCGAGTGGTTTCGGTGACCGCACGCCATTCGGCGCGGATATCCTTGCCGTCATGGATGGCGAAGACGATGTTGGTGTTTCCGGCGTCAATGGCGAGCAGCATTTGGTTATCCGAAAAAAACCTCGCCGGCGGCGATGATACGGGCGCGGCCTTGGGCTTCGCGCAGGATCAGAGCGCCGGTTTCGTCAATGCCTTCGAACACGCCCCAGAACTCCCCATTCGCGAGCCGCGCCCGGATGCGCATACCCAAACCACCTGCGCGGGCAAGCCATGCGTCACGCACCGGTTGGAAACCCCGCGCACGCCACAGGTCATAGCATTTCGCGAAGCTGGCCGCGAGACGTGCCAAGGCCTCGCGCGGTGGAGGCGCATTTGCGCCCAACTCGGCCAGCGAGGTGGCAGGGATCTCGGTACCCTCGGGGAAATACGCAAGATTGATGCCGATGCCGATGGCAAGCCAATCCGGCGTCGTACCGTTGCTCGCGGATTCCAGAAGAATGCCCGCGATTTTCTTTCCGTTCGCAAGCACATCATTGGGCCATTTCACACAGATGTTGGCATCAGGCACGAAAGTCGAAATGGCGTCATGCGTGGCAATGGCAGCGACGAAAGACAGTTGCGCGCATTCGCCAGCCGGTTTGCCGGGGCGCAAGAACAAGGTCGCGGCAAGATTGCCGGCGGAGGATTGCCAGGCGCTGCCGCGGCGGCCCCGGCCTGTGGTCTGACGGTCAGCGGCGATCCAGACGGGACCTGGTTCGCCTGCCGCCGCCAGACGGTGTGCTTCTTCGTTCGTGGAATCGATGACGCCATGCTGTTTCAATGCATAGCCTTCGGGCCACGCAGGAATCACGGCACCAGGGCTCTGGCCGCCACGGAGGCAGCGTTGACCATTGGCGCCGCTCCTACGACGAACAAAAGCGTGAAGGCGCTGGAGAGCGTCAGGATCGTGCCAAGGCTGGAGCCCATCGCGCGATCGAAGGCGGGCGCGGGTTCGTCGAAATAGATAAGCTTTACGATACGCAGATAGTAGTAGGCGCCCACGACGCTTGCGAGGACGCCGATCACGGCCGGCACATAAAGGTGCGCATCAATCGCAGCCATGAAGACGTAAAATTTCGCAAAAAAGCCCGCGAGCGGCGGAATACCTGCAAGACTCAGCATCAGCATGGCAAATGCGAAGGCGAGTTTCGGTTGGGTGCGCGCAAGGCCCGCGAGGTCTTCGATGGTCTCGACCATCTCGCCATCGCGGCGCATGGCAAGGATGCAGGCAAACGTGCCCGCATCGGTGACGACGTAAATCAGCAGATAGATCAGCACGCCCTGCACGCCGGCCGTGGTGCCAGCAGCAAGACCGAGCAGCGCGTAGCCCATATGGCCAATAGAGCTGTAGGCCATCAGGCGTTTGATATTGGTCTGGCCGATGGCAGCGACGGCGCCGAGCGCCATCGACAGCACTGAGACGAAGATCACCACTTGTTGCCACTCGTGCATGGCGCTGGGGAAAGCTTCGAGCAGAGCGCGCAGGATCAGCGCCATCGCAGCAACCTTGGGCGACATTGCGAACAGCGCGGTGACAGGGGTGGGGGCGCCTTCATAGACGTCGGGCGTCCACATGTGGAAGGGCACGGCGGAAATTTTGAAGGCGATGCCGGCGATGAAGAAAACGAGGCCGAAAATGAGGCCGATGTTCGCATTCGATTGCGTGACGACGCGGGCGACGGCGTGGAAATCTGTGCTGCCGGTAAAGCCGTAGATGAAGGAGATGCCGTAGAGCAGCATTCCAGACGACAGTGCGCCGAGGACGAAATATTTGAGTCCCGCTTCGGAGGAGCGCAGCGAATCCCGATTAAAGGCGGCTAGCACGTAGAGCGAAAGGCTCTGCAGTTCGAGGCCCATATATAAGGTGATGAAGTTCTGGGCCGAAACCATGATCATCATGCCGGCGGTAGCGAAGAGGACCAGGACAGGAAATTCGAAACGGCCGATCTTTTCGTGACGCAGAAAGCTTTGGGCGAGACCAATAGCGGAGGCACTGCCGAGCAAAATGAGCAGCTTTGCGAAGCGGGCGAAATTGTCGGCAACGAAGCCGTCTTCAAAAGCGGGCGTGCTGGCGGGGCTTTGGCCGACGATCGCGCCGGCGGACGCAGCCATCGCGATGACCGAAAGCACCGAGAGAAGGCCGAGCGATTTGTCGCCGCGGATCACGCCCAGGATGAGCAGCGCCATACCGCTGACGATGAGAATCAACTCGGGTAAAATCGTGTGAATATCGTTTGCGGTCATTGCACGGTCCCCTGCCCCACCTGTGCGAGTTTCGGCGCATGGTCGACGGCAAGCGCGATTTGGTGTTGACGGATCAGGTTAGCGACCGAGACCGAGGTTACCTCGAAGATCGGCTTGGGATAAATGCCCATCAAGATCGTGATGATGACCAGAGGCGCGAGGATGGCGATTTCGCGTGGGCTCAGATCCTGAGATTGTTTTTAGCGCGGGCTTCACCAGCGCGCCGAAGATGATGCGGCGATAAAGATAGAGCGCGTAGGCCGCCGACAGGATCACGCCGGTGGCGGCGAAGATCGCGACCCAGGTGTTGATCTGGAAGGCGCCCAGCATGGTTAGGAACTCACCGACGAACCCGCCGGTACCGGGCAGGCCGACATTGGCAAGCGTGAAGACCATGAAGCAAGCGGCATAAACGGGCATGCGTTCGACGAGCCCACCATAGGCCGCGATCTCGCGCGTGTGCATTCGGTCATAGACGACCCCGACGCAGAGGAACAGCGCGCCTGAGACGACGCCATGGCTGAGCATTTGGAAAATGCCGCCTTCGATGCCCTGATGGGTGAGCGTGAATATCCCCATGGTCACGAAGCCCATATGAGCCACGGACGAATAGGCGATGAGTTTCTTCATATCCTCCTGCGCGAGCGCAACGAGCGAGGTGTAGATGATTGCGACGATGGAGAGCGTGAAGACCAAGCGGCGCGAACGTTTCGGACGCACTTGCGAACATCGGCAGCGAGAAGCGCAGAAAGCCGTAGCCGCCCATCTTCAACAGAATGCCGGCGAGGATTACTGAACCTGCCGTAGGGCGCTTCGACGTGCGCGTCGGGCAACCAGGTATGGACCGGCCACATCGGCATCTTCACCGCGAAGGACGGCGAAGAAGGCGAGCCAGAGCCACGTCTGCATCGCGACCGGGAAATGAGCAGTTCGGATGAGTGTGTCGATGTCGGTGGTGCCGGCGTAGAAATACATCGCCAGGATCGCGAGCAGCATCAGCACCGAACCGAGTAAGGTGTAGAGGAAGAATTTGAAGCTGGCATAGACGCGCCGCTTGCCGCCCCAGACGCCGATGATGAGGAACATCGGGATCAGGCCGCCTTCGAAGAACACAGTAGAACAGCACGAGATCCAGCGCGCAGAACACGCCGATCATCAGCGTCTCCAGCACCAGGAAGGCGATCATGTATTCGGCGACGCGGTCTTTGATAGATTCCCAGCTCGCCAGAATGCAGAACGGCATCAGGCCGGCGGTCAGAACCACGAACAGCATCGAAATGCCGTCCACGCCCATGTGATAGGTGATGCCGCCGCCCAGCCAGCTGCATTTGTTCGACGAACTGGAAGGCCGACGATCGAGCCATCGAACTTCGCCCAGATGACGAGCGAAAGCACGAGATCGACGAGCGTGGTGGCGAGCGCGATCCAGCGGGCGTTGCGGGCCGCCGTTTCGCGTATCGCCGGGCATCAGCAGGATCGCGAGCACGCCAAGCAGCGGCACGAAGGTGACGAGCTGAGAAGCAGGCCAGCTCATAGCGCGCATCCCTGCGAACATGAACCATGTCGCCAGCGCCACGACGCCAAGCAGCATCGCCAGCGCATAATGATAGACATAGCCCGATTGCAGCCGCACCGCGCTGCGCGTGACATCCAGCACCCGGGCGGCGATGCCGTCCGGGCCCAGCCCGTCGATGATCATGCCGTCGCCCACCTTCCACAGCAAGCGGCCGAGCCAGAAGGCGGGGCGGACGAAAATGAAGTCGTACAGCTCGTCGAAATACCATTTGTTGTAGAGGAACAGGTAGAGCATGCCGCGCTTGCGCTGCCATTTGGCGCGGCAGATCGGGATGCAGGATGTAATAGTAATAGGCGACCGCAAAGCCGATGATCGTCACCACGAAGGGCGCGAACTCAACCCACACCGGAAGCTCGACCTGTTCGCCACGGCCCGCAAAGGCCGCGACCGCACCGCGCCAGAAACCGGCGCGTCGGCGCCGATGAAGTAATGGTCGAAGATCGCACCCGCAAACAGCGCGCCAGCCGCCAGCACGAGCAGCGGCACGAGCATCATCCAGCGGCGATTCATGAACGTCGGAGAGCTTGATGCGCGTGGCCGTCGGCATGGCCGGCTTGGGGTTCGTCATGGGCGTGGTCGTCGGCATCGGCATGGCCGAGGTCGATCTTGTCTTGCGCCGCGATAGCGGCCGTGGAAGGTCATCAGAAACTGCCGCCAGGAATAGAACGTGGTCATGCCGGCCGCGATGACCGTCAAGATGAAGGCGTAGGTGCCGATGCCGGTGTGGGCGGCGAAGGTGGCGTTGATGATGCCGTCCTTGGAATAGAAGCCAGCCAGCGCCGATGCCGAGCAGCGGAATGCCCACGCCGGTCAGCGCCAGATTGCCGATCAGCATCATCGCCCAAGTGAACGGAATGGCGCTGCGCCAGCCCGCCCATCTTGCGCATGTCCTGCTCGTGATGCATGGCGTGGATCACCGAGCCCGCGCCCAGGAACAGCAGCGCCTTGAAGAAGGCATGGGTGAAGAGATGGAACATGGCGGCGCCATAGGCCGAGACGCCGGCGGCGGCGAACATGTAGCCGAGCTGCGAACAGGTCGAATAGGCGATCACGCGCTTGATGTCGTTCTGGAACAGGCCGACGGAGGCCGCGAAGAACGCGGTGGTGGCGCCGATGAAGGTGACGAAGGTCAGCGCGGTCGGCGCCAGCTCGAACATCGGCGAGCAGCGGCAGACCAGGAACACGCCCGCCGTCACCATGGTGGCGGCATGGATCAGCGCGGAGACCGGCGTGGGGCCTTCCATCGCGTCGGGCAGCCAGGTGTGCAGGCCCAATCTGCGCCGACTTGCCCATCGCGCCGACGAACAGCAGCAGGCAGAGCGTGGTCAGGATATCGACGTTGTGGCCGGCGAAGAGGAACGTCTTGCCGACCATCGACGGGGCGGCGGCGAACACCGTGTCGAAATCCAGCGTGCTTGAAGACGACAGAATATGCCGAAGATGCCCAGCGCGAAACCGAAATCGCCGACGCGGTTGACGACGAAGGCCTTGATCGCGGCGGCGTTGGCGGACGGGCCGCGTGTACCAGAAGCCGATCAGCAGATACGACGCCAGGCCCACGCCTTCCCAGCCGAAGAAGAGCTGCAGGAAATTGTTGGCCGTCACCAGCATCAGCATGGCGAAGGTGAACAGCGACAGATAGGAGAAGAAGCGCGGCCGATGCGGATCTTCGTGCATGTAGCCGATGGAATAGAGATGCACCAGCGAGGAGACGCCCGTCACCACCACCAGCATCACCGCGGTGAGCGTGTCGACGCGGATGGTCCAGTCGGCGGCGAAATCGCCGGAATGGATCCAGGGCAGATCTGAACGATCGTGGACGTGGCCCATCAGGGCCACGTCGTAGAAGGCCATAGCAAGACAGAGCGGCAGAGACAAACAGAAGGCCGGTGGTGACGATCTCGCAGGCGCGCGCGCCGATGACGCGGCCGAACAGGCCCGGCGATCGCGGAACCGATGAAGCGGAAGGAAGACGATCGCGGCGTACACCGCGTCAGCCCTTCATCAGATTGACGTCTTCGACCGCGATGGTGCCGCGGTTGCGGAAATAGACGACGAGGATGGCAAGGCCGATGGCGGCTTCGGCGGCGGCGACAGTCAGCACGAACAGCGCGAACACCTGGCCCACCAGATCGCCCAGATAGGCCGAAAACGCGACGAAGTTGATGTTGACCGCAAGCAGGATCAGCTCGATCGACATCAGGATGATGATGATGTTCTTGCGGTTCAGGAAAATGCCGAACACGCCGATGGTGAAGAGGATCGGCTGCCACGGCGAGATAATGGACAAGACCGATCTGCATCTATGACGCCCTCTCCTGGCCGCGGGTTCTGCGATGTCCATCGCCATGGCGCGGTCTGCGCGCGTTCTGCACCGAGATCGACTGGCGGCGCACGCCGGGGCGATGGCGCAAGGTCAGCACGATGGCGCCGATCATCGCCACCAGCAGCACCAGGCCGGCGGTCTGGAAGTAATAGATATAATCGGTGTAGAGGATGTGCCCCAGCGCCTCGGTGTTGGTGACGCCAGCCGGCGTGGCATGGGCTTTGGTTTGCGGCGCCATGGCGCGGGCTTCAGACCCAGACGCTGCCCGACCATCACCAGTTCGGCCACCAGGATCGATGCCGATCAGCGCGCCGAACGGCAGATATTGCAGCGTGCCGCGTTTCAGTTCGGCGAAATCGATGTCGAGCATCATCACGACGAACAGGAACAGCACCGCGACGGCGCCGACATAGACCACCACCAGGATCATCGCGAGGAACTCTGCGCCCAACAGCACGAACAGGGCCGCGGCGTTGAAGAAGGCCAGGATCAGGAACAGCACCGAATGCACGGGATTGCGCGCGGCGACCACCATCAGCGCCGCAGCCGATCAGCACCGCCGAGAACAAATAAAAGGCAATCGCGTCAACATCCCCAGCTATCCCGTGCTCACCGATAGGGCGCGTCCAGTTCGAGGTTGCGGGCGATCTCGCGCTCCCAGCGGTCGCCGTTGGCGAGCAGCCGGGCCTTGTCGTAATAAAGTTCTTCGCGCGTCTCGGTGGAGAATTCGAAATTCGGCCCTTCGACGATGGCGTCCACCGGGCAAGCTTCCTGGCACAGCCCGCAATAGATGCACTTGACCATGTCGATGTCGTAGCGCGTGGTGCGGCGGCTGCCGTCTTCGCGCGGCTCGGCCTCGATGGTGATGGCCTGGGCCGGGCAGATCGCCTCGCACAGCTTGCAGGCGATGCAGCGTTCCTCGCCATTGGGATAGCGGCGCAGCGCATGTTCGCCGCGGAAGCGCGGTGATAGCGGGCCTTTCTCGAAGGGATAATTCAGCGTCGCCTTGGGCGAGAAGAAATAGCGCATGGCCGAGCAAGAAGCTCTTCAAGAACTCCCAGAAGAAAATCTGAGCGCGCGGTGCGGTCGAGCCAAGCCATCACATCACCTCTAGTGGTGCGGAAGACGAGCACCCAGCCCGCCGTCAGCACCACCCAAAGAAGAGATGTCGGCAGGAATACTTTCCAGCCCAGCCGCATCAGCTGGTCATAGCGATAGCGCGGCACGATCGCCTTCACCATCGCCATACATGAAGAAGAAGAACACGATCTTGAGCAGGAACCAGATGATGCCCGGCACTGGCGGTGAGCGGCCAGATGTTGAGCGGCGGCAGCCAGCCGCCGAGGAACAGGATGAGCATCATCGCGCACATCAGCATCGATGTTCATATATTCGCCCAGGAAGAACAGCAGGAACGGCGTCGAGGAATATTCCACGAAAAAGCCCGCCACCAGTTCGGATTCCGCTTCCAGCAGATCGAAGGGCGGCCGGTTGGTTTCCGCCAGAGACGAGACGAAGAAGATCACCAGCATCGGAAACAGAATCGTAAAGGCAAACCAGCCATGCGGTTCTGGGCACGCACGATGTCGGACAGGTTCAGCGAACCCGCAAACAGCAGCACGGTGATCATCACAAAGCCGATGGAGACTTCGTAGGACACCATCTGGGCGGCGGCGCGCAGCGCCGAGAGGAAGGCATATTTCGAGTTCGAGGCCCAGCCCGCCATGATCATGCCATAGACGCCGAGCGAGGACACCGCGAAGAGATAGAGAATGCCGACATTGATGTCGGAGATCACCCAGCCATTGTCGAAGCGGGATCACCGCCCAGGCGATGAAGGCCAGCATCGACGCTGACCAGCGGCGCGAGAAGGAAGATCACCTTGTTGGCGCCGGCCGGGATGATCACTTCCTTGAGCAGGAACTTGAAGCGTCGGCGAAAGTCTGCAGCAGGCCGAATGGCCCTACCACATTGGGGCCGCGGCGCATCTGCACCGCCGCCCAGATCTTGCGGTCGGCCAGAATGAAGACTGCGACCATGACAGCAGCAGGACAACGTCGAAGATCAGGATAAGGGCCACTTGGCTGAGGAACCACGCCCAGCCATAGGGCAGCGCGATGCCGAACAGCTCATTGAACAGCCAGGTCCAGAAGCCAATCAGCGCCATGGTCTATTCCGCCGCCATCTGTTGGCCCGGATTTACGAACAGCCGGCTGCATTGCGCCATGGTCTCGCTGGCGCGCGCGATCGGGTTGGTGAGGTAGTAATCGCGGATCGTCGAACCGAGCGGGAGCGAGATTTCGAGGTCCCCGGCTTTGCCCACCGCATTCCAGATCGCGGGGTTCGCGCCTTCGTGCACTGGTGCTTCGCCCAGCGCGCCAAATTGCGGCGCTTGTGCAACGATGACAGCACGCAACGCCTCGAGGTCGTCATAAGGCAGCTTCTTGCCCAGCACATCGGACAGCGCGCGCAGGATCGCCCAGTCTTCTTTGGCCTCGCCCGGCGGGAAAGCGGCGCGCTTGGCGCGCTGCACCCTGCCTTCGAAATTGACGTAGAGGCCTTCCTTCTCGGTGTAGGCGGCGCCCGGCAGCACCACATCGGCGTGATGGGCGCCGGCATCGCCATGGGTGCCCTGATAGACGACGAAAGCGCGGCCGAGATGGGCGATATCGAATTCGTCGGCGCCGAGGAGATATATAAAGTCGATCTCGCCTTTCGGTGCGCCTTCGAGAATGCCGGCCATGTCGCGCCGCCGTCCGGCACGAAACCGAGATCCAGCGCCGCCACGCGCGAGGCGGCGGTGTGCAGCACATTGAAGCCGTTCCAGCCGCCTTCGGCTGCGGTGCCTGCCGGGCCGATCATGCCGGTGTCGCCGGCGATTTTCGCGGCGAGCTTCAGGATCGCCGCGCCATCCGGCGCGACAATCGCGCCGGAGCCCAGGATAATCATCGGCCGCTTGGCGTCTTTCAGCACCTTGGCAAAGTCGTGGCTGCCGTCTGCGAGGTCTTGTCAAGCGCCGCGATGCCTGTCGCCCAGTTGCTGCGACCGGATAGGTCAGATCGACTCGCCGTGCCGATATTGGCGATCTTGCAAACCGCTTGCCAGCCAGGCCTTGCGGATGCGCGCATTCAGCACCGGCGCTTCCCAGCGCGGATTGGCGCCGATCAGCAGAATGCATCGGCCGCTTCCACGCCTGCGATGGCCGAGTTGAACAGATAGGTCTGGCGCGGGCCGCCGACTTTGGCGCCGTCCTGGCGGCATTCGAGATTGGTGACGCCCAGCGACGTCATCAGATCCTTCAGCGCCTTGATCTCTTCGGCCGCCGCAAGATCGCCGACGATGGCGGCCATGGCCTCCGGCTTGGTTGCGTTCACGCGGGCGGCGATGGCGGCAAAGGCTTCGGCCCAGGTTGCGGGCTTGCAGCTTGCCGTTCTTGCGCATAAAAGGCCGGTCGAGCCGCTGGCGGCGCAGCCCGTCACAGGCATGGCGCGCCTTGTCGGAAATCCATTCCTCATTCACGTCTTCGTTGAGGCGCGGCAGCACGCGCATCACCTCGGGCCCGCGCGTGTCGACGCGGATGTTGCAGCCTTGCGCGTCCATCACATCGATGGATTCGGTCTTGCGCAATTCCCAGGGCCGCGCGTTGAAGGCATAGGGCTTGGAGGTCAGCGCGCCGACCGGGCAAAGATCCACCACATTGCCGGAGAGTTCGCGACGAAAATGCCTTTTCGAGATAGGTGGTGATCTCCATGTCCTCGCCGCGGCCGGTGGCGCCCAGATCGGGCACGCCCGCCACTTCGGTGGCGAAGCGCACGCAGCGGGTGCACTGGATGCAGCGGGTCATGATCGTCTTGACCAGCGGGCCCATATATTTGTCTTCGACGGCGCGCTTGTTCTCGTTGAAGCGGTGGAAGGCGGCGCGGCCATAGCCCATCGCCTGGTCCTGCAGATCGCATTCGCCGCCCTGATCGCAGATCGGGCAATCCAGCGGATGGTTGATCAGCAGGAATTCCATCACCCCTTCGCGCGCCTTGCTTGCATAAGGCGAAGTGGTGTTGATCTTGGCAGGCGTGCCGTCCTTGTTGGGGAAGATGTCTTTCACCTGCAGCGCGCAGCTTGCCTGCGGCTTGGGCGCGCCCACCCATTCGACCAGGCACATGCGGCAATTGCCGGCGACCGACAGGCGCTCATGATAGCAGAAGCGGGGGATTTCGGCGCCGGCCTGCTCGCAGGCCTGCAGCAGCGTGAGATTGTCGTCCGCCTCGATTTCCTTGCCGTCGACGATGAGCTTGCGTGTAGACATCAGGCGCACCGTTTTTCTTGCCAGAGCTTCGCTACCGAAACACCGGACCATCTGAGGACGTGTTCGCGGGAGCTGCGCGCGATGAATTGCTCAAAACACGCTTTGGCTTCCACGCGTGCGGGCAAATGACCTTCCGCAATCCACCACATCACGAAAGCGGGACCGTTCGGCCTTTCGAAAGGTCTCGGCTTTGGGGCGTATATCTTGGCGCGAATCGGCTGCCAAACAAATTTCAGGCGCCAAACAAAGCCCAGCATCAGTTTCGCAATCGCATTGCTTCGATCAAGATGCCCGAAGAAGTCTGTTGTGCACAGATCTTCCCATGTTCCACGAGACTGGCCGATGTTGAGTTGTGCGAAATGCATCGCGACTACTCCGCCGCCATCTTGACGCGCGCAGCGATGCGCCGTTCGAGCTCGGGACGGAAATGGCGGATAAGGCCCTGGATCGGCCACGCCGCTGCGTCGCCCAGCGCGCAGATCGTGTGGCCTTCGATTTCCTTGGTCACTTCCTGCAACAGATCGATTTCCTCCGGGCGCGCGTCACCTACCGTCATGCGGTTCATCACGCGCCACATCCAGCCCGTGCCTTCGCGGCAGGGCGTGCACTGGCCGCAGCTTTCATGCTTGTAGAAATAGGCCAGACGCGTGATCGCCTTTACGATATCGGTCGATTTGTCCATCACGATGACGGCGGCGGTACCAAGGCCGGACTGCACGTTCTTCAGCGAGTCGAAATCCATCAGCACATCATCGCAGACGGATTTCGGTATCACCGGCACCGAAGCACCGCCCGGAATGACGGCCAGCAGATTGTCCCAGCCGCCGCGCACGCCGCCGGCGTGATTTTCGATCAGCTCGCGCAGCGGAATGCCCATCGCCTCTTCGACGTTGCAGGGCTTGTTCACATGGCCCGAGATGCAGAAGACCTTCGTGCCGGTGTTGTTCGGGCGGCCGATGCCGGCGAACCATTCGGGGCCGCGGCGCAGGATGGTCGGGACGCACAGCGATGGTTTCCACATTGTTGACGGTCGTCGGGCAGCCATAAAGACCGACATTTGCCGGGAATGGCGGCTTCAGCCGCGGCTGGCCCTTTTTGCCTTCGAGACTTTCGAGCAAGCGCGGTTTCTTCGCCGCAGATGTAGGCGCCTGCGCCGTGATGGACGTAGAGATCGAAATCCCAGCCATGGATGTTGTTCTTGCCGATCAGCTTGGCTTCATAGGCTTCATCGACCGCGCGCTGCAGGGCCTCGCGCTCGCGGATGAATTCGCCGCGCACATAGATGTAGCAGACATGCGCGCGCATCGCGAAGCTGGCGATCAGGCAGCCTTCGACCAGCGTGTGCGGATCGTGGCGCATGATGTCGCGGTCCTTGCAGGTGCCGGGCTCGGATTCGTCGGCGTTGACGACGAGATAGTGCGGACGTTCCTTCACCTCCTTCGGCATGAATGACCATTTCAGGCCGGTGGGAAATCCTGCGCCGCCACGGCCGCGCAGGCCCGATTTCTTCATCTGGTCGACGATGGCATCGACGCCACGTTCGAGAATTTCCTTCGTGCCGTCCCATGCACCGCGCGCACGCGCGCCTTCAAGGCCGGGGTCGTGGAGACCATAGAGATTGGTGAAGATGCGATCCTTGTCGGCAAGCATCAGGCTAATTTCTTCAAAGTGGTGGGGCCGCCGAGCGGTTCAGAAGAATAGCGGCCGTTTTGCGGGCCGGGTTTTGGCGTTTCGCCGCGGCGGAAGGATTCAAGAATTCTTTCAGTGATCGGACCGTCGATGTCTTCGTAGAAATCCTTGCCGATCTGCAGCATTGGCGCGTTCACGCAGGCGCCCAGACATTCGACTTCCATCCAGGAGAACTTGCCGTCGGCAGAGACGATGAATTGCGTGGGCGCGATATGCTTCTTGCACGCAGCCACCACATCGTCCGAACCACGCAGCCAGCACGGCGTCGTGGTGCAGACCTGCACCAGATGGTCGCCCACCGGATGCAAGTTGAACATCGTGTAGAAGGTCGCAACTTCCAGCACGCGGATGTAAGGCATGGAGAGCATCGTGGCGACCAACTCGATCATCGGCTTGGTGACCCAACCCTCTTGCTCCTGCCCGCGCCACAGAAGCGAAATCACCGCGCTCGCCTGGCGGCCTGGCGGATATTTGGCGATTTCCTTTTCGGCCCACGCCTTGTTCTCGAGCGTGAACGCGAAATTTGCAGGTTGGTGTTCTGCAAGACGGCGGACGCTCAACGGTCCATCTCCCCGAACACGATGTCGAGCGAACCCAGTACGGCGGATACGTCCGCCAGCATGTGGCCTTTGCATAGATAGTGCAGCGCCTGCAGATGCGGATAGCTGGGCGCACGGACCTTGCAGCGATAGGGTTTGTTCGTTCCGTCGGCCACGAGATAGACGCCAAATTCGCCCTTCGGCGCTTCGACCGCTGCGTAAACTTCGCCGGCAGGGATGTGAAACCCTTCGGTGTAGAGCTTGAAATGATGGATGAGCGCTTCCATCGAACGCTTCATCTCGGCGCGCCTGGGCGGCACGACCTTGTTGTTCGTCGACCACCACGGGGCCGCCTGGCATCTTTTCGATGCACTGCTTCATGATCTTGTTGGCTTGACGCATTTCTTCCATGCGCATCAGATAGCGGTCGTAGTTGTCGCCGTTCTTGCCGACGGGAATCTGGAACTCAAGATCACTGTAGCATTCGTAAGGCTGGGCACGGCGCAGATCCCATGCCACGCCGGTCGAGCGCAGCATCACGCCGCTGAAACCCCAAGCTTCGGCATCCGCACGGGTGACGACCCCGATATCGACATTGCGCTGCTTGAAGATGCGGTTTTCGGTGAGCAACCCTTCGATGTCGTCCAACACTTTGGGAAAATGTATCGCAGAACCCATGGATGTCTTCGAGCAAGCCCGCCGGCAGGTCCTCGTGCACGCCGCCCGGTCGGAAATATGTCGCGTGCATCCGGCTGCCCGACACGCGCTCGTAAAACACCATCAACTTCTCGCGTTCTTCGAAACCCCACAGCGGCGGTGTCAATGCGCCGACGTCCATCGCCTGCGTGGTGACCTGCAGCAGGTGGTTGAGAATGCGGCCGATCTCGCAATAGAGCACGCGGATATATTGGCCGCGGATCGGGACATCGATGCCCAGGAGCCGTTCCATAGCGAGGCAGAAAGCGTGCTCCTGATTCATCGGAGCTACGTAATCGAGGCGGTCGAAATAGCCGATCGCCTGAAGATAAGTCTTGTGCTCGATCAATTTCTCGGTGCCGCGATGCAAGAGCCCGATATGCGGGTCGATGCGTGTCGACGATTTCGCCGTCGAGATCCATCACCAGGCGCAAGACGCCATGGGCTGCGGGATGCTGCGGCCCGAAATTCATCGTAATCTTGCGATCGTCCATGTCCATCGCGGCGTTCATTTGCTGACCTTCGGCGGCGTGGCTTTTTCATCGCCGGGGATGATGTAGGGCGCGCCTTCCCACGGCGACATGAAATCGAAATCGCGGAATTCCTGCACCAGCTGCACCGGCTGATAGACGACGCGCTTCAGTTCTTCGTCATAGCGCACTTCGACGTAGCCCGTCAGCGGAAAATCCTTGCGCAGTGGATAAGCCGGAAAAACCGTAATCGGTGAGCAGACGGCGCAGATCGGGATGATCGGCGAACTGGATACCATACATGTCGAAGGCTTCGCGCTCGAACCAGTTGGCGGCGGGGTATGCGCCGACGGCCGTGGGAATCTGCGTTTCCTCGTTGGCTTTAACCTTCACCCGCACGCGCTGGTTCCTGGTAATCGACAGCAGATGATAAACGACGTCGAAGCGCTTCTCGCGCTGTGGCCAATCCACACCGCAGATGTCGATCAGAATCGTGAAGGCGCACTCCTGATCGTCACGCAGGAAATGCAAGACGCGCGCGATCTCGTCAGCAGCGCAATCAAGCGTCAGTTCGCCGCGCGTGATCGTCGCGGCAATCCCCGCATCAGGAAGCGCTCGCGTGATGTGCTGGCCAAGATCATCCAAATTCATCGGCGTGGGCCTCAGCGATCAATCGTGCCGGTGCGGCGGATTTTCCGCTGCAGCAACATCACGCCGTAGACCAGCGCCTCCGCGGTCGGCGGGCAGCCTGGCACATAGATGTCGACAGGCACGATGCGGTCGCAGCCGCGCACCACGGCATAGGAATAATGGTAATAGCCGCCGCCATTGGCGCAGCTTCCCATCGAGATCACGTAACGCGGCTCCGGCATCTGGTCGTAGACCTTGCGCAGCGCAGGCGCCATTTTGTTGGTCAGCGTGCCGGCGACGATCATCACGTCGCTCTGGCGCGGAGAAGCGCGCGGCGCAAATCCGAAACGCTCGAGATCGTAACGCGGCATGCTCGCCTGCATCATCTCGACCGCGCAGCAGGCAAGACCGAACGTCATCCACATCAGCGAGCCGGTGCGGGCCCAGTTAACGAGCGCGTCGGCACTGGCGACGAGAAAGCCCTTGTCCTGCAGTTCGAGCGTTCATAGCCCTGAAATAGGGATCGTTGTCGGTGATAGAGCCAGCGCCTTCCACTCCGGCGCGCGCTGCCTGCGGGGATCACTCCCATTCGAGCGCTCCCTTCTTCCATTCGTAGATGAAGCCGACGGTCAGCACGCCGAGGAACACCATCATCGACCAGAAGGCGAAGACGCCGGTCTCCTTGAGCGTGATCGCCCAGGGAAACAGAAACGCGACTTCCAGATCGAAGATGATGAACAGAATCGAGACGAGATAGAAGCGCACGTCGAATTTCATGCGCGCATCGCCGAACGCATTGAAGCCGCATTCATACGCGGAGAGCTTTTCGGGATCGGGCTTGCTGGGCGCGAGCAGAACGGGCGCCAGCAGCAGCGCGATACCGATCACCAACGCCAGCCCGATGAAAATCAGGATCGGCAGATATTCGAGCAGCAGGCGGTCCATTGCGATTCCTGTTTCTCCGCCGAACGTGCGCGAAGTAGCTGGCGGCGACTTATTTCGCAGGTGCAGTATAGGCTGATGGTCCAAGCACGCGAAGCGGGTTTACAGCAAGATTCGCCGCGTTTCCAAGGGATTTTCGGGGACAAATTCACCAATCTCCAGAAGGAGATGGCGGGAGCGACGGGGCTCGAACCCGCGACCTTCGGCGTGACAGGCCGACACTCTAACCAACTGAGCTACGCCCCCGCGTTTTGCCCCGGGGGAGCGACGCGAAAGAGGGCCGATGTAGGGCCCGAGCCGGGGAGTGTCAAGCAACAGCCTAAATGCCGCTATCGGCGCTTGGACCGCAGTCCGGCGGGGTGTCGCCGCTATGATGATGGCGTCCACTGGACTGTCCCTGCTCGGCGCCGGACTTGGTCTGGGCTGTGGCAGTCGGGTTCAGTTCCTTGGGATCGAGCTTGCCGTCGCCGTTGCGGTCCATCTGCGCGAACAGTGAGCGCGCGGTGGCAGCGTATTCGTTGAAATCGACGCAGCCGTCCTGACGCCAATCGATCAACGGCGACGCGGTGGAGCCCTGTTCTTTCCAGCGCTTAGCATTGATGGCCCGGACCTCGTCGGGGTCGAGACAGCCATTGTGGTTGGTATCGGCCGCATTGAATTCGGCCTTGAGCCCTGCTTCGAGTTCTACGCGGGTTACAGTCCCGTCATGGTTGGCATCATATTTGAGGAGCAGTTCGCGCGCCGGATGCCATTCGGCCGGCTTCTCATCGGAGCATCGATGGTGATGCGAGGCACAGGCGGTCACCACAAGCGCGCAGCTTGCAGCGATCAGCGGCGACATCGAGGGGCGGAGATTCATTTTCAAACCGGATTTGCGGAGCACGTCATCCTAGGCGGTGCGCGGGGTGCGCGCGAACAGCGTAGTTGTCGCGAAATGTCGCGAGGGTTGGCTGGTGAAAATGACGGGCAGGCGGGCAGGCAAGCCTAGGTAAGGTAGTCCGGAGCGCCAGCACATGGGCTACGAACCAGACGCGGCCCTGCTTCGCCCAGACAGATATGCCACGATTATCCCGCAGGCGCACAGCAGAGATACTTGGGCCAGTGACGGGATCGAACCGCCGACCCTATCGGTGTAAATTTCGCCAGGGCCATTTCACAGCGTTGCTTGTTGTTTCAGAAAGCCCTGAATCTCTTGTCTTGGAAATCGGTTTCACGCTGTTCGGCGACGTTGCCGGAAGCACTTGCTTTCTGCCTCCATACTACCCCCCAACCGGAGGCATTAATAGGGTCAGCGAAGCAAGCTCAGCCCAAAGGGGGGCATTAGATATGTCTGTCCAAAAGACCATTTCGATGGATCGTGAAATCGTCGGCCTAAAACCTGCAAACAAGCGGTACGAAGTCGCCATCTCGGCGCGCGGGGTCTTTCGATCCGAATAAGCCCCGCTAGCGAGCGCATGTTTGGATACCGCGTTGTCGCCGCCAACGGGAAGTGGCAGCGACGCCAGCTCGGAACCTACCCGTCCCTGGCCTTGCCGATGCACGGGACAAAGCGCTCAAGTTCCAAGCTTTAGTCATCGACGGTTCTGATCCATCGGCCGAACGCACCACAGCCAAAATGCCCAGAGAACCGGAGAACCGCCCAGCAAGCTCGCCGGGGCCTACTTTAAAGCATTGAAGATAGGTCTTCACGGGGCGGGCGCCCAAAAAAGGAACAGACGATCAGCGCAGGCCTACCGCGTACTTGCCTCTGCATCGAACGATGTATCTGTATAGATCGAGACGACCTGAGCACGCCTTATTGCGTAAGAGGATTCGCGAAATTGCACAGACGCGGGTTCGGTACGGATATCGGCGAATTTATATCCGCCTGACCAAGAACTGGTAGGGCGCAAACCGGCGCACCTGCTTTCAAGGGTGGCGGAGCGATCCGCCACCTTTTTGCTTTCGGATCATCTATAGCGGATGGCACGATGAGCTATTGGCTGTCCCCGATACCGATGCTGATCGAAGCAAAAGGGCCGTTGAAGCTGCGATTCTCCCGATGCGTCGTGTCGATGCCTCCGTCGATGGCACCGAAGAACATGTCTGCGCGATAGCCCGCGCTGATTTTGGCATTGGAATAGCGCCACGACACGCCCGCGAAGCCGCCAAGATTGGGCACGGCGACCTGCTTGTTTCGGGCCGTAGAAGTGGAGTGCTGATAGATCGGTTGTCTGGCAAAATAATTGTAAGTGGTCTCCGTTACCTGATGATGTGCGGTCATTTGCTGGCGCCCGAATAGGACGGCGCCGTTCATGCCCCAATCGAATGTGATGCTCCCAGCCGACAGATTGCCGAGCAAATCCGCGGAAGCATCCCATGAGATGGAGGGTCCCAAGCCTGAGAATTTCCGCTTCGCGGCAAAGGAGGCATGGAATTTATTATAGGGGTAATAGGCGCTCACATTCGTCGGCTGAGAGGCGATTGCGACGTGACTGCGTGAATTGAATTGCGCAAAGCGCACGCCGAAGTTGATAACGGAGCTACCGCCGCGTCCGAACATGCCCAGACCGAAATCCTTGCCGGCTTGGAAATCCAGAATGGTATGGCTCTCGCTGCTTTGAGGCGCGAAATTCTGATATGCGTTATATCTATTATGTTTGGTGCTATATTTGGTCATATTCGCCGTGGCTGGATGCTGATCCCGACGTTCGCTGCGATTGATTTTGCCGTAGCGGACGCCGAGCGAAAGAATCCAGTCGCTCCCATCCGGCTGGAAGGAAAGCTTCGCGCCTTCGTCCCAGATCGTCGGCGGCCCTTTCTCCAGAGCGCCGTGCGATCGTGCGTCGAACGGCGATAAGGGCAGGAATGGAGGAATGTACGGATCCGAGTTCATTTTCTTGTTGCGCAAACTGGCCGTCCAATTCCACCCAAACCAACGGACGGGCGCTATCGTCAGCGTGCGCTTGGCCAGCGCTATAGACAACGCCGAGCAGCGCGATGGTGGATGCCGTCGCCAGAAGTTGCCGCCGGGCGGTCTTTTGACCTTCGCACCTGTTCAAGAGTTCGCTCATCGTTTCCCCCTCTTACCAGTTCTTCGTGACGCGCACGCCGAACAGGCGCGGATCGGTGATGAACACATTGGTCGTCAGTGCCGCATCATCCGAATTCAGGAACGCTCCGGTGATGGCGGTCGTATCGAAGACATTCTTTACATAGGCCATGACCTGCCAGCCATCCTGATTGGTGAAGATCAGCGACAAGTTGGCGTTGGTATAGCCGTGCAATTGGTCATAGGGCTCGTCGTTGAAGATACGGGCGAAGGAATTGCCCTGCCAATAAAAATCTCCTCGTGCAGTCGCCGCCCAATCGCTGCTGACTGGCATTGTGTACTGCGCACCAGCCGATAGCGTAAACGGTGGCGAATTCGGCAGTTTGTTCCCGCCCAGATCCTTGGAGAATCCTTCGCCGTTGTTGGGCGCAGTCGAGGGATCGAATCCGGCGGTTGAGAAGATGTTCTGATCGAACCCGGCAAAAAAACCTGTGAGACCCGTCGGGTTGTATGCGGCATCGCAAGCTCCAGAGAGGCCCCGTCCAAAAAGATCGGGATCGTCCTTAGTCTCCAAAATTTGCCGCACGACGTGTGCCGGAAGAATGCAGTTCGAAGTGTCACCAATGTACGGCTTGACCACCACCCAGTCGGTGTTCCCCGCAGTACGATCCATCAGATCAATTGCCGATTGGCCCTTGTCGACGGAGGTGTCTTCCAGACCGCCTGCAAAATTGAATTTCAAGCCCGGGATCGGTTCCCATGTTGCTTCCAGTTCTGCGCCCTTCACCTTGGCGTCGAAATTGAGATTGATCGAGGTACGATCGACAATCTGGGAAATCTGATAACCTTTGTAATCGTAATAGAAGATATCCCCGTTCATTGTCATGGTGCCGTCGAGCAGCGTGTTCTTCGTTCCCAGCTCGTAGGCGTTGACGAATTCGGGCGCGAAGGTCGCCGGATGCGCGATGGAGGCTTCCGCGTCTGTGAAGTCGGCTTCCGGTCTGGGCGGGTTGGCGCCGCCGCCCTTATAACCGCGAGAAAAGGATGCATAGAGTAGAGTTTGATCGGTAAAATCGAGATTGGGTGTCCAGTTGGCAACGAATCTCCCGGTCCATTCCTTCCATTCCTGATTGACGACGCCCTCGATGGGATAACCGCCGCCCGCCAAGAACGCCCAACTCGGAATATCGTAGAAGGTCTTTTGGTCGTCGGTCCAGCGCAAGCCGCCTGTGAGCTTCAGATCGGGCGTTATCTGATAATAAGCCTCGCTGAATCCCGCGTAGGAATTCAGCTCATAGGGATTCTCGCTGCGGAAATAATTGTGTCCCAGGCCGTTTATTTGGCTGAGCGGATTTGGATCGATGTAAGTTCCGAAAGATCTACCGTCAAGTTCATCACCGGCGCAACCGAAGACAGACGAAACACCGCTAGCGCCACCGGTCCCACCTATTTTGAACGGTTCGGCCGGGATCGGGAATGGGAGAATATTACTCGCATTGGAATGGCAGAGCGTGTAGTCGCCAACACCTTCGCCATTGGTAATTTGCGTTTCGGCGGTGAGAAGATTGAAGAAGACATAGTAGTCTTCGACCGTTTGATAGTGCATGTAATTGCCCCCGGCGCTGAAATTGAACGGGCCGCTGAAACTGGACGCCAGCCGCAACTCCTGGGAGAATTGCCGGGCATGTTCTTGCGACAGATCCTCGGCGACCATGCTCGTTGAGCAACCGAGTTGCGGATCGCAATAGACGCCTCCTGCATCTACGGGGCCAGGTTGGCCGCAGCAACCCTGAACGCCTTCGCCAAATAAGCCGGGCGTCGTATCGAAGCGGTTAAAATCCTCGGTAGAGTAGAGAAAGTCGGTATTGTAACCTGTCTGTGAGGTGAGCGTCAGCGCGGGTGTCACGGTGAAATTGGTATTGAATTCCAATGTATCGTTCTTGGCGCGATAGGATGGCGCAAGCGCGGATTGAATAACGCGCAGATTGCTGGATTGTGTCTGGCTTGAATAAGGGTCGATTGGATTCAAAAGGCCGCCGGTAGCGTTACCGCCATTGCCATCGAAGAATTCGCCCAATGCGACGAACGGAATGACCTGCCCATTCGGCGTATCGAATGCATCTTTTGAGTAGAATGAAGTCGGAAGACAGCCCTGACTGAGCCACGTCTGCGCGAATTCGGCACTGAAGCCGGGCTGATAACTGCTCCCGACCGGATTGGGCAACGTCGTCACATTTAACCCGTCGACCGATGTCAGGCCGGGGTCTTTCTTGCAAAGCTGCTTGGCTGAGCGCATGCGGTCATCGTCTTCCGAGAAGTGTTCCCAGATGAGATAAGTCTGCAATTTTTCCATCGGCTTCCAGCCGACAGTTACGCGGCCCGACCACAGATCGCGGCCGTCGACGGATCGGTCGAGCGTCTCGTCGAATGTGTAGCCTTTGCGCTTGGTCCATTCGCCTGCAACGCGGATATCGAGCCGGTCATCGACGATTGGAATATTGAGCATCCCTTCAAGACGACGGTTTTGATAATTGCCGATATCGGCGGAGGCGAGCGCCTCGAACTGATCGGTAGGCCTGGCGGAAACCAAATTGACGACACCGGCCGTTGCGTTGCGGCCATAGAGCGTACCTTGCGGCCCACGTAACACTTCGACCTGGCTGACGTCGTAGAATTCCTGCTCGAAGAAGTGGTTTCGAATGAAGGGAATATCGTTGAACGCAACGGCCACGGCAGGATCGGTGGTGACCGAAATTGCCTGTGTACCGATACCGCGGATCTGAATGCTGTAGCCCGTGAAATTCGTTTTGGTAAAGGTTAGGTTTGGCACCTGTTTCACCAGGTCGGGACCACCGGCGGTTTGCGTGGCAGTTAACTGCTCCTGGGACAGCGCTGTGATCGAGATGGGAATGGATTGCACATCTGCGCCGCCTAACTTCGACGACGTGACGGTGACGGTTTCGATTGAGCCGCGCGAAGATGGTGCGGCCTGAGCAAGCTGAACGGAAATTTCGTCTTGCGGTTCCGCAGAGGTGGATTGTCCGCGAATGATGCCAACCTCCCCCGCATCGGTGCGGTACTCGGATAGTCCTGTGCCGCTGAGAATATGGGAAAGGGCTTCGTCGTTGGATAGATTGCCCTTTACACCCTTGCTATGCGCACCCTTCACCGCCTCGGGCGAATACATCAGCGTGATGCCCGACTGCTTCATGTAAGCATCAAGGGCGCCTTTGAGATCTCCACCGGGGACGTTGAAGCTGGCTCCGAGGCTGGCCGGCGCGAAAAACATCGTACAAGCCGAGACGAGCAACGCGGCTTGTATTCTTGTGTATGGTCTCATGTTCCCCCTCTTTGTACGACGCAAGGTCGCGGCTTCAGTAAATTTGTTAGCGCGTGATCGCGATCTTCTCGCCGTGAGTTTCGACGTGCAGGCCCAGGACGTGTCGCGTCAGATTGGCAAAACCTTTGACGCCATTGATCGGAAAGGTGCCTGCGACCTTGAGTTGCGCCGCAGACGCATCGATGATGACTTGTGTGCGATTGTAGCGGTTGAACTCTGCAGCTGCGGCGGCAAGTGAGACGTTGTCAAAAATGATCATGCCGCGCCGCCAGGCGAGTTCTGCAGTAAATTGATGCGTGGGCTTGCGCCGGATCAAAGTATTTTCGGGAGTCGCGACGGCAGTGTCACCCGCCGTCAGGACAGGGGATTTTTGTGAACCCGCCGCTTCTTCGAGGCGCACACGGCCTTCGAGCACGGAAATTTGGACGCGTCCTGGCTCCTGACGCACGGTGAATTCGGTACCTAGATCGGTAATATGGCGGCCCTGTGCGACAACGACGAAGGGGCGTTGCGCATTGTGCACGATACGAAAATAGGCCTCGCCCCTGTCGAGCCAAACTTCGCGGCTATCAGTGTGGTCGGAGACACGTAGCACGGTATCGGTGTTCAGTTCGATCTGCGACCCGTCTGCAAGCGAGAGGATTTCACGGCCGCCGATGGTGGTGGCATAGGTCGTCGTGTTATCGCGCAATGCATAATAGGCACTACCTGCACCGATTGCGGCCACGATGGCGAATCCTGCGGCGATGCGTGGGAGAAAATGTAGCAGGCCGAGTTCGGTCGGCGGTTGTTGCGGGGTTTCCGACGTCGCACCACGCAGCGCAGCAAGACGGCTCGTGCGTTGCCAGCTCGAATTGAGGCGCACGAAGGCGACCCGATGGGCAAGCGACCGTGCGAGCCAGGCATCGAGTTCGGCTTGCTCTTTCTCGCTCCAGTGGCCAAAATCTCGGCGCTCGATCCATTCGGCGGCGCAATGGTCGATGTCCACGGCAGATTCTGCGCTCATGAAGATCTCCTGATGTTGGAGGGTTCGCCGTGCAGGATGTCAGCAAGTGCGCAGATACCCTGTGTCAGATAGCTCGACACAGTTACTTCGGTGATGCCCATGCGGGCGGCGATCTCGCCACGCGTAAGCCCCTCAATACGTGCGAGCACGACGACATCGCGGCAGCGCGGCGAAAGGCGGTCTAACGCGGCCTGTAGGCGGCGCAATTCGTCGCGAGCCATGACGACGCGTTCGGGGCTGGGCGCGTCGACGGCAACGCCTAGCGTTTCGAGGTCGGCGGCAAATTCGATGGGGATGACTTGTTCGTGCCGCACGCGGTCTGTCAGCAGATTGCGGGCGGTGGCGAGCAGGAAATGTCGCGGCTTTTCGGGGATGTTGACAAGAGCGGCCTGGTAGACCCGCACATAAACATCCTGCCGGAGATCGGCCAGATCGCTGCGGTTGCGCCAATTGTGTTCCAGGTACTGCATCAGTAGTGCCTCAAGCGGCAACACTTCCCGGTCGAACCATTCGTCCACGCGCGCAGAAGGGTTATCGGCAGCCATATCCAACTGAGGCTCGCCTGCGTTGCCGCGATGGATGTCCGTTTTCTCGACCATTTCGTCGCCCACCCCGCGAGCCCCAAAGGACCGCAGCCTGGGGCTCAGTTATATGGACGGATGAGTTTGCGCGAATTAGGTGGTCATCGCGCAATTTTTTTTGGCGCAATAAAATTGCGTGGAGAAGTCCGCATTTTTACAGTCGGCCAACTTGGCCGTGTGGCTCGCGGCGGCTCGATGGCGGGTCAAACCCCGGGCAGATGATCCTGGATCTGCACGAGGCATTTCTCGTGCTTTGTGTTTTCACTCTCTTGTCGGCCTTCGTTTTTCGCAAACCAAAAAGCGACGACGGAGCCGACCAGATGCAGCAGAAGGACATCCATCTCGGACAGAAGCGCAGGCTGATGCGGTCGGACGCAGCCGGTACCGGCACGGAAAAAAGCGCTCATTTTGGCGCCAGTGAAATACCCGCTCCGACGCGATCCGCCATTTGGCGAAATCGCGCTGTTGCCCCTCTCGGATATTCTATAGAAGTTCAGTTCATAGGAGTTGAGCGTTTTCTGCGGCTTGCGGCGACAAGAGAAGGAATGCTCAGGTGACTTAGCACTCAGCGAGCATGCGCTGAGGAGGAAACATGATTGCAACAGTCGTGCCACCAACTCGCTCGCGATAGTCAGTGTCGCGCCATGTAATTCTACAGGGTGTTTCGGCAGCGGCAACCCTAGACCAGCGCCTTCGTATTTGCGGCTGAGTTCTCTGTCGATCTGGCCAAAGCATTCCAAAGCAGTCGGAATGTGCTCTGGCGCCATGCCGACACTCCGATCGCAGGCGATCGGTCGCAAAGATCGTAACAGCCACAACGGCAGGCAAGGTGGCCCAGGACCGATCTTCGATGGGCTACGACATACGATCGGAAAACTCATTGTAGACGCCGGCGGAGACACGCGCGATGTGGCCGCCATCCTCGGTCATCGCTCTGACGCCGTGGCTGAGCACTACAGTCAAGGAGGCTGAACGGAAGAAACGGGCGAGCGCGACGATCAGGCGACTGGAACGAAACAAGCGCAAAAAGTGGAAAACTCGGGTCGTTAAAATGGAAGACCGCTCAGTGTACGGATCAAAATGCCTCGTAACCTATTGATTTAATGGTGCCCAGGGGCGGAATCGAACCACCGACACGCGGATTTTCAGTCCGCTGCTCTACCGACTGAGCTACCTGGGCAAATCGGAAGGCGGCCTTCTTAATAGAGCCGGTCGCATTCGTCCAGCAGAGAGGCATGCATTGGATAATTGACGAGATTTCAACTGGTTAGTCTTCGTCGAGTGGGATTTCGACAGGCGGAGCGGGGTTACCGGATTCGTCCTCCGGGCAGGAAGGAATGGCGTAGCTGCCCTTGAACCAGCGGCTCAGGTCGAGATTGGCGCAGCGTTTCGAGCAGAAGGGCTTGAACGCTAAGTCCTGCGGCTTACCGCAGAGGACGCATTTGGTCTGTTTAGGAGGCCGTTCCAACATCGAAACCTTCGCGCGTGAAGGCGTCGCGCGCCTCAAATGTCACGCGCGCGGCACCGCGGCGGGCCAGCGACTGGCGGACTTCCTGACCGTGATCGTCGAGCCAAGCCACGATCTCTGGCGAAGCGCGGACGTGGATGGCGCGGCCTGGCATGGCGGCGGCTTCTCGCTCGACGCTGCGCAGCACTTCGAGCGCCACGCTGTCGCGCGTGCGGGTGCGGCCCTGACCATGGCACGGACGGCAGCATTCGCTCATTAGCTTAATCAGCGGGTCGCGCACGCGCTTGCGTGTGATTTCGACAAGACCGAATTCGGACATCGGCAGAATTTGCGTCGGCGTACGATCCTTGGCGAGACTAGCCGAAAGGACGTCGAGGACTTTCTGGATGTTCTCGAGTTCATTTAGATGGATGAAGTCGACGACGATCAGGCCACCAACGCCGCGTAGGCGCAATTGGCGGCCGATTTCGTGGGCGGCTTCGAGATTGACCTTGGCGCTGGTTTCTTCGAGGCCCGTGGCGGCGGTGTAGCTGCCCGAATTCACGTCAATAGCGGTGAGTGCCTCGGTGCCCTCGATGGTGATCCAGCCGCCGGACTTTAGCGGGATGCGATGTTCACAGAGCAGTTCGATTTCGGTTTCGATATCGTAAAGATCAAACAACATACCTGGGCCGGAGAAGAATTCGATCTTCGCTTCGGCTTCGGGCATGGCGCGGCGGCAATATTCGCGCGCGGCGCGCTCGGCTTCGCGATCGTCGATCAGCACACGCGAAACTTGCGCGCCCACTTCGTCGCGCATGGTGCGTTCGACAGGATCAAGGTCGTGATAGAGCGTGGTGGGAGCCAATGCATTTTGACGGCGCGCAAGGACGGGGCGCCAGGCTTCGGCCAGGCGTTCGGCGTCTTCTTTCAGGTCGTTGATGTCGGCACCAATGGCGGCGGTACGGAAGATGTAGCCCGCACCGGGTGCGAGGCTCCCGTTTGCTTCCGCGATCATCTGTTCGCCGAGATTGTTGAGGCGGGTGCGTTCTTCTTCGTCTTCGATGCGCCGCGAGAGCGCGATGCCGGGTTGATTGGGCACCAGCACGGCAAGGCGGCCGGGGATCGTGACGTTGGCGGAGAGGCGTGCGCCTTTCTCGCCAATCGGGTCTTTGACGACTTGCACGAGAATTTCTTCACCCTCGTGCACGCAATCGCTAATCTTGGGAGCGCGCTCCTCGTCGAAGCCGGGAAGATCAGCAAGACAGCGAGCTTCGCGGGCGCCGAGAAATCCCGCACGGTCGAGGCCGACATCGACGAAGGCGGCCTGCATTCCGGGCAGTACGCGCTGCACGCGACCAAGAATGATGTTGCCGATCAGGCTGTGGCCATGGCGACCGCCGTTCTTCTTGCGGACATGACCGTCTTCAAGGCCGATCGTCCGTTCAAGGAACAATTCCTCCAAGCGGCCATTCTCGACGATGGCGACGCGGGTTTCGCCCGCGCCAGCGTTGATCAGGACTTCTTTCATGACCCGGCTTCGATGTTAACACTCAGGACAATATCACGAATTCGCGACACCGCACCCGCGAAGTAGCGCTACGGTTTCCGCAAGCGGCAGGCCGACCACATTGGAATAGGAACCGCAGATAGCCTTGACGAAGGCCTCCGCACGACCCTGAATCGCGTAGCCTCCCGCTTTGCCTTCGCCTTCGCGGGTTTGGACGTAATATTCGATATCGCCATCCGTCAGTCGTGAAAATTGCACTCGTGTAACGATTAGCCGCTGGCGCACGGGACCGTCGGAGCGAGCCACCGCGATAGCGGTCAGCACCTGATGGCGACGGCCGGAGAGAAGCCGCAAGCAAGCTCGAACTTCAGCTTCGTTTTCGGCTTTGGGCAGGATACGGCGGCCACACGCCACGACGGTGTCAGCTGCCAGGAAAAGCGCGAGGCCAGAGGTCCAGGCTGAGCGCACAGCTTCGGCTTTTTCGGCGGCGATGCGTGTGGCGTAGGCGCGCGGGGCTTCGTGCTTTTTTATTGTTTCGTCGAGGGAGGCGGCGCGAACCGCGGCGGGCACGATTCCCACTTGCGCCAGGAGGGCCAATCGCCTGGGGCTTTCGCTAGCCAGAACGAGCGGCAGCCGCGCCTTCGGATTATTTGAAACGATAGGTGATGCGCCCTTTGGTGAGGTCATAAGGGGTCATCTCCACCATAACCTTGTCGCCGGTCAGCACACGGATGCGGTTCTTGCGCATCTTGCCAGCGGTGTGGGCGATGATTTCGTGGCCGTTGGCCAACTTCACCCGAAACGTCGCATTGGGGAGAAGCTCGCTGACCGTGCCTTCGAATTCCAGAAATTCTTCTTTTGCCATTCGTCCTCTGGTGGCTTGGCGGCGCGGGAGAATGCACCGAAACGGCAGAAAATCAAGGTATTAGGCGGATTCAGGACTCCCCTGCCCGGTCTACCGAAAAACGCGCCTGGATGCGACGCATCAATTCGTCCCGGACGGCGCGATAGGCATCAAGCCGCTGGGCGCGAGAACCCTCCACCGCAGTGGGGTCGGCGGTCGGCCAATATTCGACTTCGACCGCCGAGGTGCGCGTCAATTCGACCGCCTTGTGCTGGGCTTCGGGGGACAGGGTGACGACAAGGTCGAAGGAGGTGTCCTCCAGGTCCTCGAAACGGCGAGGTCTGTGCTTGCCGATTTCGATGCCGATTTCGTCCATCACCTCGACCGCCATGGGATCGAGTTCACCGGCGCGGGCACCGGCCGATTCCACATAGACGAACTTGCCGAATAAGTGGCGCATCATCGCCGCCGCCATCGGGCTGCGCACGGAATTGAGCGTGCAAGCGAACAAAATGGCGCCGGGCAGCTCCTCGCCATTGGGGCCGCGCATCGTCTCAGCCCTTCAGGTGCAGCACACAGATCAGGGTGAACAAACGCCGCGCCGTGTCGAAATCGATTTCGATCTTGCCCTTGAGGCGTTCCTGCAAAAGCGTCGAGCCTTCGTTGTGCAGACCGCGGCGGCCCATGTCGAGCGCCTCGATCTGAGAGGGCGGCGCGTCGCGGATGGCGCTGAAATAGCTTTCGCAAACAACGAAGTAATCCTTAATAACGCGACGCAACGGCGAAAGCGAAAGCATGATACGGCCATGCTCGGTGCCATCTTCGAGGCGGATATCGAAAACAAGACGATTTTCTTCTGAGCCGAGGATCAATTGGTATGGACCGCCGGGAGAGCCGATGGGCTCGAAGCTGTTGCCCTCGAGCAAATCATAGATCGCGATTTCACGTTCCTGTTCGACTTCGCGCGTGCGCCGTATGACGGAGCGCTCGTCAAGCGTGATGGCAGCGATGCGATATAGCGATGGCTCGGTCATTTGCGGTTGAGGCGCGCGGCGATGGAGCGCGCATGGGCGTCGAGCCCCTCGGCCTCGGCAAGCACGATGGCAGTCGGGCCAAGCTGATTGATGGCTTCTGCGCTGCACGACAGAAGCGTAGTGCGCTTCATGAAATCCAGCACAGAGAGGCCGGAGGAGAAACGCGCAGTGCGCGCCGTCGGCAGAACGTGATTGGGCCCGGCGATGTAATCGCCCATCGCTTCCGGCGTGTTTCGGCCGAGGAAGATCGCGCCTGCGTGACGCACGCGCTTAAAAAGCGGTTCGGGATTGTCAGTGGCGATTTCCAGATGTTCGGGCGCGACACGATCGGACAAGCGCGCAGGCTTCTTCCAAATTTTCCACCACGATGATGCCACCGTAATCGCGCCAGCTTGCGCTTGCGATGTTCTTGCGCGGCAGGGTTTGCAGTGCGCGGTCGACGGCGAGGTTCACACTATCGGCAAACGCGGCATCATCGGTGATCAGGATGCTTTGCGATGAGCATCGTGCTCGGCCTGGCTGAGCAGATCGGCGGCGATCCAATCGGGATTGTTAGCGCCATCGGCGATCACCAGGATTTCCGAAGGCCCGGCGATAGAATCGATGCCGACTGCGCCGAACACTTCGCGCTTGGCGGCAGCGACATAGGCGTTGCCGGGGCCGACGATCTTGTCCACGGAGCGCAATGGTTTGCGTGCCGTAGGCCAGCGCCGCGACGGCCTGCGCGCCGCCGATGCGATAGATTTCCGTGATGCCCGCGCGTTTGCGCGGCGGCCAGCACCAGTGGATTGATCTTTCCGCCACTGGCCGGCGTCACCATGACGATACGGGCAACGCCTGCGACACGCGCGGGCACCGCGTTCATCAGGACCGAGCTTGGATAGCTTGCGGTGCCGCCGGGCACATAAAGACCGACGCTGTCGAGCGCGGTCCAGCGCCAGCCCAGCGTTGCGCCAATTTCATCAGTGTACGTCTCATCCTTGGGGATCTGGCGGCGGTGATAATCCTTGATGCGTTTGGCGGCGATATCGAGAGCTTTGAGGGTTTCGGTGGCGCATTGCGCTTCGGCATCGGCCAGCTCTTTGGGCGAGACGCACAAGGTTTCCGGCGTGAGCATCAGCTTGTCGAATTGCGCGGTTAGCTCGATCACCGCCGCGTCGCCGCGAGCGCGGACATCAGAGATGATGTTACGCACTATTTGGGCGACGTCTTCCTCGGTTTCGCGTTTGGCCGAGATCAGCGCGGTGAAGGCATCCGCAAAACCCGGCGCGCGCGTATCAAGCCGCCGGACCATCTTACGTATCGCCCAACTGGTGCTGCGGGCGGCCTTGGGCGGCCCACGGGCCACTCAGATCGGTGAGGCCAGCGTCAAGACATTCAACATCAAGCCTGAGCGCGCCACCGCCAGCGAAGAGAAGTTCGACGAGGCCGCCGCATTCTTCGGGTTCTTTTGGCGTGAATTTGATCGCGAGCAAGGAGACAATCGCATACAGATTATCGCGTTGCAGGTTGAACGCTTTAACGCTCAACACATTGTCGAAATGCAGTCCGGTACGCACGCGTAGGTTCCGACCAATATGACGTTCGGCGTCCTCCCATTTGAAGCGGTTGAAGACGGCAGCGAAGCGATGTTTCTTCGGCAGGCAGACGAGATCCTTTACGCGCGCGACGGCATCCTGCAGCTGTGCAGAAATGATTTCGAGATCGACCGCGTCTTCGGCCGCGATGGTCAAGCCGGGTTTCATCAATGCAACCGTTCGATGCTCGCGCCAACGGCGGAAAGCTTTTCTTCCAGCCGCTCGAAGCCGCGATCCAAATGATAAACCCGATTGACGATGGTTTCGCCTTCCGCAGCCAATCCCGCCAGAACGAGACTCACGGAAGCGCGTAGATCCGTGGCCATCACTGGCGCGCCTTTCAGTTTCGGCACCCCGCGCACGGTGGCGAGGTCGCCTTCGACCTTGATATCGGCGCCCATGCGCAGGAGTTCCGGGACATGCATGAAACGGTTCTCGAATATCGTTTCCTTTATATGGGAAGTTCCATTGGCCGTTGCCATCAGCGCCATGAACTGTGCCTGCAGATCGGTGGGAAATCCGGGGAAGGGGGCAGTCGTCACCTCCACCGCGATGGGGCGCACACCGTTGCGGCGCACAGCGAGGCCACGATTGGTGGAGGTGATTTCGACGCCGACCGATTCGAGCAACGGCAACACTGCGCCGATCAGTTCGCTGCGGGTGTTGACGAGTTCGATTTCGCCGCCTGCGATGGCGGCGGCCATCGCATAGGTTCCAGTTTCGATGCGGTCGGGCAACACGGGATATTCGGCGGTATGCAAATTACGCACACCTTCGATTGTAACGCACGGCGTGCCCAGACCTGTGACTTTCGCGCCCATTGCGGTCAGACATTGGCCAAGATCATCGATCTCCGGTTCACGAGCAGCATTCTCGATGGTGGTGATACCCTCTGCCAGCGTGGCAGCCATTAGCGCATTCTCGGTGGCGCCAACGGAGGCAAAGGGGAATTCGATTCGTGCGCCTTTCAAACCTTTTGGAGCAGTGGCGACAACATAGCCTTCGGTCAGGTCGATTTGCGCGCCCAGGGCCTCAAGCGCCTTCAGATGTAGATCGACGGGGCGCGCACCAATGGCGCAACCACCAGGCAGCGAGACCTTCGCGTGGCCCAGGCGCGCCACGAGCGGGCCGAGAACGAGAAAACTCGCACGCATTTTGCGGACGATGTCGTAGGAGGCAGTGGTGTTGGCAATATTGGCGGCGCGCAGTTCGAGCCTACCGCCCTCGCCCATCACCGGGCCGCGGACGTAACTGGCTTCTACGCCAAGGCCGCACAATAGCTCCGCCATGAAGGCGATGTCGGCAAGCCAGGGAACATTTGAGAGCGTTAGGGGCTGATCGGTCAGCAGACAGGCTGCCATCAGCGGCAGGGCGGCGTTTTTTGCCCCGCTGATCGCGATTTCGCCCCTCAGGCGGGCGCCGCCTTCAATGCGTATTCTGTCCATAGCCCCTCATGCAGCGCGTTCGCCGATTCATGACTCTTTTATCGGGTGACGCAGCGCTCCGATAGCAGCCGAAAATGCAATCTAGGCTTGCTTCGCGGCGGCTTCCGGGCCAGCCTGCGGCAAGGCCGTGGCGTCGGCCTCCTTATTTATAGGTGGCTTGCGATCTACAGGCGGCTGAACTTTGCGGCGCTTTAGATTTTCCTTGAGGGCTGCGGCCAAACGCGCGTTCCGCCTCGCAGATTTGGCCTTCATGGCGCTCTTTCCCTCACCCCTACCCTTGGGCTATAGGCTCCGGCCCGGGCGATTTCCAGTCCGAAGCAAGAATGGATCGCCGGAGTAGCGTAGTGGTAGCGCAACCCCTTGGTAAGGGGTAGGTCGTGGTTTCGATTACCACCTCCGGCACCAGTCTTTTCAATAGGTTAGCCCACTTTCGAGCAGCTCTGAAAAGCTCCTTTGCCTTTCAATGTAAGGCAATTTGATCACTTTCGTGCTCGTTACGATCTAATTTCGATCTCATCGTCACGCGAAATTGGCCCTCTGCTAGGGTCCAGTCATCGGTCCGATTTCGCCTCCCCCGCAAATGTGCTTTCGCGCGTCTCCGATCACCTGGCCTGCCCCCGGTTCGGATGACACCCGCTTAAGCTAATCCAGCTTTCGTCTCGAACTCCATAGGGTTCATATAACCGATCGTCGAGTGACAGCGTTTGAGATTGTAGAAGCGTTCGATGTAATCGAACACATCGGCCTTGGCTTCGTCCCGCGTGCGGTAGGTTTTACGCGCCACTCGCTCGGTCTTCAGCGAGGAGAAGAAGCTCTCCATCGCGGCGTTATCCCAGACATTGCCAGCTCCCTTGTGTTTGTCGACACGCAATCGATCAGAATGGAGCATTTCGACTGGTGCGGAAAAAAACAAAAAGCTGCTTGAACTCATCAACGCAGGTTGCCGTAATGTCATGCGGAGGTTTGATGAAGGCAACGTTGATAGCGATTCAAAATGATGCGGATCATGCTCAGGCGCAAGCCTTCGTTGCGAAGCTCATGGGATCTAGCGAGAAAAAGCTATAGCTTCATATCTTTTTATTTTTGTGCACTTTCGCGCGAGTACCCGCAGGCGCCTTCTTCTTCAATTTGATCTGATTGTAATCAACGGCGGCACGAACGAGCTTTTTTAGAGCATGCCCATTAATCTTATCACCCTCGAATAAATCGATCGCTCGTCTCGCGTTGCCTTCGAGGCCCGCGTTGAAGAGCTTGTCAGGATCTGGGAGGCGCGCGCCGTAGGCAAAAGTAAGCTTCACCTTGTCTTTGTGAGCGTTGGCGACCGCGATTATTCCGTCGTGAGACCACACCGGACTTCCCATCCACTTCCATTCCTCGATGATCTCTCGGTCGGCCTCAAGGATGCTCTTGCGGATGCTGGCAAACGTTTTGCCACGCCAGTCAGTGAGCTTTGCGATCAGTTGGTCGATACGTTCCGATGGACTCATTGGATCTTTATGCCTCGACAATGTGGTGCGGGCAGGCAGGCACCATTTCGACAGGGCCTAGCTTTGAATTGTGCCGGCATCAATCTATCCGCGCCAAGACCTGCTCCAGGGTCGCAAAGAACTTCTGCCAGCCGTATTTCGCGCCCTGGTAGGCCTGCTGCTGATCCGGCCGGAACCCCGACTGTTCCATACGCAGGTGGGTCCCCGTGCTCGTAGGGGTAAGAGTCCAAGTAACGACGCTCTCGAGACCATAGGCCGCCCATGTGTAAGACAACATTTTGTCCGGTTCGACCGCCAGGACCTGACAGTCCACAGCGCCCCAATCTGCGCGAAGATTGAAACGGTGGTCCACAACAGGCTTGAAGTCGTTTTTCATGAGCCACTCCTCAATCAGGTGTGGTTGCGTGAGCGCGCGCCAGATCTTTTCCGGCGGAAAAGGTATCTCACGTTCGACAATGACGGAGCGCGTTTCGGTCGCGGGTTCGCTCATTGGTCCATCCTTTTGAGTAGCTCTTCGAGGTGGTCGAACCGGTTTTGCCAGAAGCCGGCCATTTGGCTTGTCCAGTCCATCAGCGGGGCCAAGGCACCGAGCTGCGCACTATAGTGCGTCTGGCGACCTTCGTGGCGGTCGCGCACCAGCCCGGCTCGCTTCAGGACCCCGAGATGCTTTGAGACAGCCGGTTGCGAGACCCCGGCCCGAGCCGTCAGAGCCCCGACCGTCTTCTCTCCTTCACGGCACAATCGCTCGAAGATAGCCCGTCGAGTGGGATCGGCGAGCGTTCTGAAAAGCACATCGTGTACGGTCGGCACTTGGGATCGATAACCCTCTGGCTATTGATTGACGTATAACCACTGAGATATGCGTGAGTCAAGCAGGAACGCGAAGCGATTTTGCTTCCGGTACGATCATCACTGCACTTGCTGAGTGATGGTTCGCGACAAATCCCGTGCCTGCCAGAATTCGTGAGAGGACATCTTCTGACGAAAGATCTCCGCGTACACCTTTTGAATGAACGCCCTTGATCGCCTCACTGGAAACGACGAGCAGCCGATCAGGCCCTTTATTTGCCGAAAGAATGGACGCACGTTGTGCGCATGAAAGCAGCGCATGTGCCGGATATTGTGGGTTTTGCAACCGAACCCCAAATCGCGCGGGCAATGCTCGCATGCGCTATCGCGCTGGTCTTCGTCGCTCCAGGATTCCGCGATGTGCCGATTCGCGATCCATTCGGCCGCGATCATGACGACGCTCGGCAAGACGACCCGAATTTGCTTGGAGGTGCCACGTGCATAGATGCTCCAATATCCCGAGATCCGCCGGTCCGCTAAACCCCATGCTTGATTGAGGCCCGACGTGAAGAGCGCAAAAGCCGGGAATCAGCACAAAGCGCCAGCGGCGACTGCAGCGGGCCAATGCCTTTGCGGCAGGGTGCAGATCGAAATCGATATTCCGGCACGTTGGGCTTGGCACGATCATTCCCGCGCGAGCCAACATGCTCATGGCGCTGCCTATGCTACTTATGTAGGAAGCTGGCGAAGCCGCTTCCGTATCAAAAAAGGCGCCGCTTGCATTACCTGTTTCCAGGACGAGGCAAGAAAGACGGCGCGAAGTTTCTGCGCACGATGCGGCACCCCGCTCTTCTACGAGCGAGTGCATTCGCCCCAGATGGTCAACGTTCCTCGCGCGCTTTTCGAAACCCGCACGGGCCGCGAACCCCGTTATCACATCGCCATCGAAGAGGCGCCGGAGTGGGCGTATCAAGGCGAACCGCTGGTCCCGCTGAAAGGATTTCCCGGAGTCGTATGGGAGCGCCCAGGCCGAAGAAAGCGCTCTGAGACCAGCGGGGCATTCTGATTCTCCGGTGAGACATCCGCAGCAGAGCGAAACCTAGAGGCCCTCACGCAAAAAATTTCCTACCGCTTTACAGCCAACGCCCTTGAATTCAGAATCTCACCGGTTCCATTGCGTTAAAATCGCAATTTCGTTTCCACAAAAACACTGCGATCAGCTTCGCCGTCTACCAGCGACTTGCCCATCTCATATTCCAGATGATGCCCATGCAGGAGGTTGTTAATATGATTCTATTTCTCACCGACGTCCTCACGGTGGGTGCGCAGATCAGCGACATCACTCCCATTACGCGCGCATCGACGCAAGAATTGCATTAGCGCCCTCCAATACCAGCACCTCGCCGATGAATCAGACGGCGACGCCAGACACAGCCATGCCCCTTTCCGGCACCACATGTGTCGGCGCCCTCGCGACCGGATTGTGATCTCTCGACCATTCTGCGCTGGTGTCCTGCCTATTGGAGGGAACGGCTTACCCCTTATATGGGGTGTTTGAAGTCAAGCACTAAATCATGAGACAGCTCTCCTTATCTTTGATGCCATTGGAACTGGCCGTTGGGTCAGGCCATCGACCGTCGCCACCCGACTCGTGGTGGTCACGGCGACGGTCGATGGCCTGACTTTAGAACAACATAACGACACGAGGCGGAGCCCGCTTCAGGTTGGCGATGGCTGTAAAAACCATCCGCCACATCCTTATATTCGGTGGATCCATTGGATCCGAACCATGATGCAACTATGCGCATCGAATGCGAAGCTCCGAAGTAGCGGTAGCCCATTCTCATTTCCGGCATTAAGCCATGGGGATTGCCGAGCATACCGCTACCTCGGATCGCTTTTTGGCCGTTTCGTCGCTATAAGCGCCGGAAGGCCAAAACCTGGTATTTCTTCTTTCTCCCTGTTGTTGATTACATGGCCGAATGCAGTTTGAAGCCTTCCGGAATGACGCCGGTGTTCACATAGCGCCATAAGACAATGATCAATTTACGTGCGAGCGCCACAATCATGGGCTTGCGCGATCCCATTGCATTGGCGGTACGTTGTTTGAACCACTGCACCAGAGCGCTATCGGGCTGGAACTTCAACATGCGCCAGGCAAGCTGAATCATGATTTTCCGTACCCGCGCGTTGCCCGAGCGGGAAAGGCCCTTCTCTCGTCGCTTGGATCCGCTTTCATCCGGCGAGCCCGTTAGTCCGGCATAACGGGCCACAGCCTTGCGATCTCGCAGCGTTCGCGACAGAAGCTCACGCACCAACAAATCCGCTGTCTCCAGGCCAAGCCCGTAAATCTGTACCAGCAGCCCAACCATCTTGTTCGCAAGATCCTCCGTTTTTTCTTCGAAATGCTGCAGCCGGGCCTGCTCGATGGTTTTGATCTGCTCCTTGATAAACGCCAAACGCTCCATGTCGCGCCGAAGGGCGGCCATCGTGTTGGGAGGCAGCGGCTTGCCTTCGGGCGTCAAGACCATGTCCAGTTTCTCAGGAGCCTTACGCAAGACCGGATTGAAGGTACGCACGCCAAACTGGATCAAGGCCGACTTCATGCGATTGACCACTCGGGTTCGCTCATGGACCAATCCCTCGCGCTCACGGTGCGGGCGTTTGGCGTCTTCTTCCTCCATGCTCGGCACAATCGCCATGGTGCAATGACCCCGCTCCCCACGCAGCCAGCCAAGGAAGCCCCGCTTCAACATCGCCGTATCAAGCCGATCCGTTTTAGCCCGCCGGTGTTCACGCGACACTGCCACACTGGTGGCGTGGATCACGTGGGCATCGATGCCGCGGTCCCGCAGCCAACGGGCCAGCCAGAAGCTATCTCGCCCGGTCTCATACGCGACCGCAATCCGCGTGATCTGTCCTGCGGCCTTGACGGCCTCGTCCCGCCAGCTATGCAGCAATTTCAATAGATCTTCCGGGTTCGGTTCCAGTTTCTTCAAGGGCTCACGGCTGACACCAGGTATCAGGCCGGCGACCAGCCAGCTTGATAAACTGAGTTCAACGACCGCTATCAGCGTGTTATCCTGCGCCAGGGCGACGGGACAGGCTTTGCTATTGTCGTGGAGTTTCTGCATAGGGGCTCCGTCAATTGCTGGTTGATGAAGCGACGATTTTACAGCTGTCTCGCCGCCCGCCCCATAGCATCTCATTTAGGGGAACGACTGGGCGTTTGCGATTCCGGGGGACGCACGGCCAAATTATTTTCGAGGCTGCGCCGCCGCGGTCAGCGAGACGGTAATCGCAGCGTTTGCTTCAGTTCACGTTCTGCCCGAAGCAACATTAATTAAGGGCGGGAATGACGGTTCGAAATTTTATTTCCTGCTCTGCCTCTCGCGCCCGTGATCTCGGCAATCAGGAGCCGTTCGTCTGCGGTTCCAAGTTCCTTCGGGCTGACAACGTCAGGCGCAGACTCGTCAAGCCAGAGAAGGAGATTCGGCAGATGTCTGCGGAAATTTGCTGTTGAAGGCCGCGTCGGCGTTTCGCTGTCTAGCCTAGCGCGGTCTTGCACCGATTAGCGTCACGCACCGCCGCGGGATTATTCTGCCGAGGAGGGTCACAAGGATACGTGTCCCTCACCAGAGCCCAGCTCGGATCGCGCAAGCGCCACATTGGATCATTTGGCTTGAACGCTGGCCAATAGATCTGCGATTCCATATCCGGCCTGTGCGATCCTCGCCTCCGCGATGGTCCGCGCCTGCGCGACATATTTTGTCGAAAGCACGGGCGCGTCGGCGGGAGAGCGCGTTTCGTCGAGAGCCGTTCCTTTGTAGGCAATGTCGGCCGCGAGCCTACGGCTCTGCGCAACCCAAGTGTCGAACGCTTGTTGGGGTGTCTGATCATGAAGAGGATGTGAAGGATAAGGGTGGGCTGTTTCGACCTTTGCCGCGAGCAAGTCGGCGGCCCTAACCTCCGGTCCGGGCAGGTCAGCGGAATTATCCCAAAACTCATGCAAAGTCATCGGGGCAGCACCTCGTGCCGAACGGATCCAGCCGATCGTACCAGCCCGATCGGTTGCCGGAAAACGCCAGGACATCCAATGACCCGCATGAAGCGGCTGATGCATGTCACCAACGATATGCATGATCCAACATAAAGCGATTGCGCGTTGCGCCATGGGGGCCTTGGTATCGCGCGCGACTGCCAACTCCGCACTGAATACCTGCACGGCTTTTCCAAACGTAAACGGCATGACAAACCGCCACGGGGAAACGACTTTGACATTGTAATGCCAATCGGGGTGATCGAAAGGTCCCAGGCGCACATCATCGGGCCATCGGGCCATGTATTCGAATAGCTCTCGATCCCGCGCTGCTCCGGAAAGGCTTGCGAGTTCCAGATCGAAGCGCGCATGGTCAGGGTGTTCCCGCATGATTTCAAGTATGGCAATAACGGCGCGTGGATTGGAACGAACCAGCGCGTCATAAGCGATCGCGCCCGTAGCCATATGCCCCTGAGCGTCCCATGCAGACGACGGAGATGATGATAAAACGGTAGTTGCGAGTACGAGTGCGATGAACACTTTTCTGTTTGCGGTCATGTTGTTCTCTCGAATTACATTGCTAGCGCTGTCGTAGGTTTTGTATGAAGTGCCCTTTGCGTGGTCGAGTTCCGATTCCGCTATAGCAACCCCTTGAACACAGATATTTTTGGAAAAGCGATTGGGAAATGTTGAGGAGGCGTTTCACGCGACACTGCGCGGACGAAGACCCGATTGCTTTAGCCGCCACAGCAACACGTCCAGGCGATCCTGTCCGAAGAATGGTTCGCCTTCGAACGCCATGGTCGGCACGCCCCAATGGCCGACCGTCTTGTGCGCGGTCTGGTTGTCTTGGATCATCGCTTCGTATTTTTCCGGTGCGCCAGCGATTTTGCGATCAAGCTCGTCCAGATCAAGTCCAGCTCGCGCAGCCGCCAGCTTCAGATGGTCACCTTCGTGCCAATTGTCGATCGTGCCGGACCAGATCGAGCGGCTGACTTCGAAAAGGAACGGCAACCCGCGCCCGGCTTCGGCAGCGGCGCAGCCCAATCGCGTCAACCGGTGAATGTAGGGCTGGTTCGGTGTTGCCGCGCGGGTCGAAAAATCGATCGCGACCGGATCGGGCCTAGGCCAGCGATAGGCAATGCCGAGCATCTGGCTGAGGCGGACGGTATCGCGGATCAAATAGGGGACCCAAAGCGGGTTCACTTGGGCGAAGAATTCGCCCGAACGCACCGCCAGCGGATAGACCGGCCGCGCCCGTACGTCGAGATCGTAGTCGCGCGCCATTTCCACCAGCCGTGGCGTCGCGAGGTAAGAATAGGGACTGCGGAACGACCAAAAGACGTCGATGCAAAGCGTCATGGCGCGCGCTTTGCTGCGGCCAGATAGATCGTCAGCACGGCAACGAGTTCGCGCATTGTGCGCGAATCGTCGAACCGTGTTGGCGCGCGTTCGTTAAGCGTGGCGGTGAGTAGGAAACCGTAGACGAGCTGCGTCATCATCCGCACCGTGAACGAAAGATCGACGCAAGCACCGCAGCATCGGGCAAGTGCGGTTTCGAGAAAAGCCTGCATTCCCGCGCGCACGGAAAACATCGTCTGCATCGCCAGCGGATGATCAAAGCCATGTTCGACGATGGCGCGAAACAGCCCGCGATGTTGGCGAAACTGTGCCGCTGTGACCGCCACGAAACGCTCGACGACGCTGGCCGCATCGGAAAATTCAGCTTCGGCCAGCGCGGGAAGGTGTCCCTGCACACTCGCGCGGAAGCTTTCTACGACGGCGAAGAACAACGCGTCCTTGTCCGCGAAACGGAAATAGACCGCGCCCACCGAACAGCCTGCGCGCTTGGCAATGTCGGAAATCCGCGCGCCTTCGTAACCCCTTTCCGCGAAAGCCCATTCGGCAGCGGCCACGATCCGTTCGCGGGTCGCAAGGCTGCGCTTCTGTTGCACCGGAAGCGCCCAGCATTCGCTTTCGGGTTTCAGGGCGGATCGTTTGGCACTTGCCTGAAGCATGAAAAAGGCGCACTTTGAGAATCTGAATATAAATTCAGATATAACGCAAGCTGCGCCGGACGTCAAACACGGCCGAAGGGAGCAACGTCAATGTCCGCCACCGTAAATCCGACACCGGAACAATTGCGCGCGTTGTCCCAGAGCGGCCCCGAAGGGGCCATCGTGATGGTCAATCTGTTGCGCTATCGCGAGCATGCCGCTTATGGCGCGCAGTATGCCGAGGCGAAGGAAAATCTTTCCGGCCGCGCCGCCTATCGACGCTACGGCGAAACCGCACTTCGCTGCGTGATCGAAACCGGCGGCCAGATCACCTGGGGCGGCAAACAGGAGCTTGTCGTCATTGGGGGCGCCGAACAGCAATGGGACGAAGTGATCTGTGTGCGATATCCCTCTCGACAGGCTTTCCTGCAGATGATCGCGCGGCCCGATTATCGCGCCGCCACTTATCACCGCGATGCCGCACTCGAGCGCACTGCCCTTCTCTGCTGCGCCGTTGGTACCGCCACTTAAGGAAAAGCCGTGCCATGGGCCGCAAGATCCTTTTCATCACCACAGACCAGCAGCGTTTTGATTCGCTCGGATGCAACGGAAACCACTTCTGCCATACGCCCAACCTCGACGCGCTGGCGAAAGCCGGCATCAACTACACACGCGCCTACAACCAGAACACCGTCTGTATGCCTGCGCGCTCGACCATGCTGACGGGACAATATGTGCGCACCCACGGCGTGTTCGCCAATGGCGTGCCGCTACCAGAAGACGCGCCCAGCTTCGCACAATATCTGAAAGACAAAGGGGGTTACAAAACTGCACTTATCGGCAAGGCGCATTTCGAGCCCGCATTCGACTTGGCGTTCAAATATCGTGAGAACGCACGGCAGCGCGACGACGATTATGGCCCTTGGCGTGGCTTCGACTATGCGATCCACGCCATGCATATCGCTAATTTCCGCGGTCAGCCCGTCGGCCATTACGGGCGCTGGCTCGAGGCGAAGAACAAGGAGATTTTCGACGCCTGGCCACCGCTTCTCAATGCCAAGCCGGGTGGCGAGACCGGCGCACCTGAAACCGCCAATCACGCGATTCCTCGCGAGCTATATCACACCGACTGGTTGGCCGACCTCGCGGTGGAATGGCTAGAAGTCGCTCAACGCCGACGAAGACTGGATGCTTTGGCTCAGTTTCCCCGATCCACATCATCCCTGGGATCCGCCGGCCTCCGAACTGTCGCGCTGCGACTGGCGCGACCTGCCACTGCCCGCTGGCTTGCCGCGCAGCGAAGACGAACTGCGCAAGATGCTCGGGCAGAAGCCCGCGCACTGGCTTGCCTATTACGACGGCACATTCGCCAATATCGAGGGCGGCCCGATGAATTTCACGCCCAAACAGCTGAGCCACGACAACATCCGCGAGATCAACGCCAAAGTCCACATTATGAACGAGTTGATCGACGAAGCGGTCGGTCGCGTGATGGCGAAGGTGAAGGCCCGCGGTTGGGACCCCGACACCGACGTTCTGTTTACCACCGATCATGGCGAATTGCAGGGCGATTTCGGCCTGGTCTACAAAGGACCGTTCCACGTCGACGCACTGATGCGCCTGCCCTTTATCTGGCGTCCAGCGCCGAGCGCGAAGGTGCCCCCTGCAATCGTCGGACAACCCGTTGAACAAACCGACTTGGCCGCCACTATGTGCGCCATTGCCGGCATCGCACAAGCACCTTGGATGCAAGGCAAACCATTGCCCGTTCGCGAAGATGGTTCGCGCCAGCGCGCACTGTGCGAATGGGACAGCCAGTTTCCCGGCTACGGCTTTCATTTCCGCTCGATCTATCGCGACGGGTTCATGCTAACGCGCTACGACCCGTCGACGCCGGGCGCGCGCAATGGCCTCGAAGAATTCTGGCCGCAATTTGCGCAGATCACCACCTGCATCCGCTACGACGGTCACGAAGGCGAACTCTACGATCTGAACAACGATCCACTGCAATGGCGCAATCTTTGGGACGATCCCAGATATACCTCGTTGAAAAAAGATCTGATTTGCGATCTTACCGACAATCTGCCCGAAGAACGCTCGCCAAAATTGAAAGTCGAAGCGCCAGCTTGACGCTGCGCGAGATCGATCGTCCATGCAAAACCTGGGCGGACATCAGGATCGGCCGCAGATCATCGACGATTGCCTGGAGTTCGGCGCGTTGGTGATCCCGTTCGACTTGAAGATCCGTAGCAAGAACGCTTATGGCCAGTCGTTCACCGTAACACGCTGCACTCCAAGCCCGCAGAGCTTTTCGGGACTTGTTTGCGGCGGGAATTGGGCTACCGCCGCGGCATATGCCTCGCTGGATGATCTGACTTTGGGAAATTATTCCGTGGGTTCAAGCGTGCGGGCGCGCTTCTGTCCTTTGGCGTCCACGGGCTCATGCTGAACGTCAATCTTCGGATCAAGTGCGCGCGTCCAGGCCGCGAATTCAAGGCAAATGCCGTCGGGATCGTAGAAATATATCGAGCGCACGAAAGTCGATGGCGTCACGGTGAGGCTGACCTGCCGGTCTGAGTTGTCGTGGTTCATGATCTTGGTGGGCTTCACCCCGCGTGCGATCAGCTTCTCGTAATATTCGTCGATCTTGTCGGCCGGTACGTTCAGCGCAACATGATTCATCGAGCCATGCCCCGAAACAATCGAGCCGCGCCCCGGCAGGCTGCCGGCAGCCGCAACACCAGGGGTCGCTTCGGGCGCATTCGGAAACCAAAAGAAGGCCAGAGAATCGCCGTTGCCGATATCGAAAAAGAAATGCTGCCCCATGCCGTTGGGCAGGTCGATCGTCTTGATCATCGGCATGCCCAGCACATTGGTATAAAAATCGACTGTGCGCGCCATGTCCTTGCACACCAGCGCGAGATGGTTGACGCCCTGCAGCTCGAATACCTTGTTTTCTACTTGAGCCATCGCTGTTCTCCCACCCAATTTCAAGGTCTCTCCTATCATTGTTCGCGCACCTACACTATATAGAAAACCAAGCACTGAGACGCGCGACTTCGCGTTGCCATCCACATTTGCGCCAAATTTTGAGGGATGCCCGTGTTGGCGGCGGGGGAACAACCGGCCGTACTCAACTTCGCCGACGTGTTCAAGGCAAGCATACACTCAAGAGTGCCGCGCATCATATGCTACTCGAAGCCGTCGGTACCCATAACCTGTCTCGATGCGCGACGAAGGAAAAATGCGCGAAGATTATACTCTGCGCTCGACCCACCCTGCGATCATGTCGGCGACCATAGGCCGATATTGCGGTGCATCTTCGAAGTAATGCGCGCCAGGCGGTGTTTCGAGCGTTTTGTCCTTGGCTCCAAGCGCGGCGAGGATTTGACGCCCGTCGCTAGGAAACACGCCCATGTCGCCGGTACTCTGTATCACGAGCGACGGCATGGTGATGTGACCCAAATGGACTTCGCCGCGGCATTGCGACGTTTCCAGGCTCCACATCGACAGCCATGTCTTTAGTGTGTTGGCGCGACCGATACCGGAAGGCAGGCGATTGGCAACCGCCGGATCACCGCGATAGCAACCGGGACACCGGCGCGCAGAAGGGTCGATTGCAGGATCCATGAAACGCAGATCGGCCCAAGTGCGAAATAGCGCAAAAATGCGATCGGAAATCCCCGCCGCGTTCAGCCGCGCGTGTTCGGCTTTCGCCCAATCGGTGATGCGTTGGTTGCGTATGCGCTGGGCCGCGCGATAGCGCTTGATGAAATCTGGCGAATAGGGTGGGCCATTGTCCTTGTTGAAGGGATTGAGCAACTCATCGGTTTTGGTGGGATCGGTTTCGTCGATCACCGAACCGTCCATCCAATTCGTCAGCACTTCAGGCCGGCCGGGATGAGCGTTGAGCGAAATATAAAGCTGTCCACCGGGAAGCGATTGCAGGGCTTCGTGTAGCGGGCCTTTCGCGGACTTTGCCATTGTCGGGTTCTGCGATTCCGCCTGATAGGCCGCCATCAAAGAGCCGCCGCCAGAATTTCCGAGCAGCACAATTGTTTCGACGCCGGCTTTCTCACGCAGCCACTTCACGCCGACGGCGATGTCGACCAGCGCATGCCCGAGAAGGAACTGATCCTCGGCGCCGCGAAAGCGCGTGTTCCATCCGAGGAAGCCATAGCCACGTTCCGCCAAAAAAGCGCCCATATAATGCTCGGTGAAATCGACGTTGTAGTGATTGGCGATAAAGGCCACGCGGGGGCGTTCGCCCTTCGGCGTCCAATAAAGGCCCTGACAGGGATAGCTGCCATGGCCGAAACGCTGAGCAGTCGGCGACTCCAGCCCGACGAATTGCGTTAGCACTTGCGGTGCGCCGTTCATACTTCCTCCAAGCCGATTTCGTTAGAGCACGCTAGACGCTTTGAATTCGGATGGGCAGCATCGTACATAAAATTAGGCCCTAGTCAGATGGTGGGTATTCTGCGCGCTTCCTGCATGTGTTACCAGCCAAACTCGCTGTTACATCTGTTTTAACGACCATTCCGCGCGGCGTCACAAAAGTAGAAAACGGTCTGATACCTGCGCCTATCCTGGCGCAAGCCACGCCTATAGCGAACTTTGAAGCGATCGAATGCGTTTGCTCATAACGTGCTTAGCTTGACGTGCCATGCGCTCGCCAATAGGCCAAGCGAGGGTACGGGTCGTGCAAGAAATTCGCGTGCGGCCTGCCGCACGAAATCTTTCTTTCGCGAATCGGTGATATATTCGACGGGCGACTTTCCGTCGATACGGGCAAGCAGGAGCGCGCTCAGCAATCCGACGGTGCGATTGTCGAGTTCGCTCACAGGTTCCCAATTTATTTGCGCGAAATAAGCGTTCTGCAACGCCTCGAAGCAGCGACCGTAACGCGAGGCGTGCATCGGCGACCAGATGCATTTCAGCAGTAGATGGTTCAGGCAAAACGCGAGATCGAACGCGGGATCGCCATAGCAGGCGGTCTCGGCATCGAGGAAGATTGGGCCTTTGGGACCTCGCAGGATGTTTTTGGGACTCACGTCGCCGTGCATCAGCGCGATGCGGGCGTGCTGAAGATCCTGCGCCATGGCTTCTATGCGGACAGCGCGATCTGGATGGGCCTTGGCGGTGTAAAGCAAGTAGGGCTCGATGCGCAGCGCCATGAACATTTTGTCGTGGGCAAAGCTCGCGGCAATGCCGGGCTTGTTGGTGCTGGCGCGATGAATGCCGGCGATGGCGCGACCGACGCTGGCGGCGAAATTGGGATCAATCAGGCCATCGAGCAGTTGGCGCTTCCAACCGGGGTATTGCGCAGGCTCGAAATAGTTCATCGCGAACAGATGCGCCGTTTTGTCTTCGGCCAGTACCCGAGGCACGCAGCTCGGCTCCATGTCGCCGGCAAAGCTCAGCCACGCAACCTCACTGTGAATGCGCTCGACGGGCGCGGTCCATTCGGCAACCACCCGCAAACGCGACAGCGCCTGCTTCACGCAGATGGGACCAGACGGCAGATCGACACGGAACACATCTGCCGACACGCCGCCGGACAGCGCCGCGGCGCAGGGCGTTTGGGTAGCGCTGACCAGTTTCATGCGGCGCAAGGCAGCGAGGATTTCGGGACCTAGGTTCATTTGTCTCGGCCCATAACGGGCGTGGCGGGCGGGGTCAATTCTAGACGCTTCGCCTTTTGCTTGCAGCGCCGCTAAACTCGTGAGCCGATTGGGTCAACTTTGCCAGGACGTCGCATGAAATCCATGCCCATCGACCAGGACGCGATGAACCGCCGCGGCGAGATCGCCGCAGCGCTGCGGCGCATTCTTCCCATGGAATCGGTGATCGATGATCCCGTAGCGCTGGCGCCTTATGAGACCGACGCGCTGACCACTTATCGCCAGCCGCCAATGATCGTGGCACTGCCCTCCTCTTCCGCCGAGGTGGCAGCGGTGCTGCGCCATTGCCACGAACACAACGTCAAGATCGTGCCGCGCGGCGCCGGCACGTCGCTGTCGGGCGGCGCGATCGGACTCGCAGACGGGGTGACGCTGGGTCTGGCCAAATTAAATCGGATTTTAAAGGTCGATTTCATGAACCGTTGTGTGGTGGCCCAGCCAGGAGTGACCAATCTGGCAATTTCGCACGCGGTGGCCGAAGATGGGTTTTATTACGCGCCCGATCCGTCCAGCCAGCTTGCCTGCACCATCGGCGGCAACGTCGCAGAGAATTCCGGCGGCGTGCACTGCCTGAAGTACGGGCTGACGACCAACAATATCCTGGGGATCGAGGTTGTGTTGATGACCGGCGAAATCGTGCGGCTCGGCGGCGCGCATCTGGATGCGGAGGGTTACGATCTTCTGGGTACGATGGTGGGGTCGGAAGGCCTGCTTGGCGTCGTGACAGAAGTAACCGTGCGGATTTTACCCAAGCCCGCGCATGTGCGCGCATTGCTGATTGGGTTTGCATCGGTGGAAGCAGCAGGAGAATGTGTGGCTCGGATCATTGCGGAAGGCATCTTGCCCGCGGCCATGGAGATGATGGATCGGGCGTGCATCCATGCCGCGGAAGCTTTTGTTCATGCGGGATATCCGCTGGATGTCGAGGCATTGTTGATCACCGAACTCGATGGACCCGTGGTGGAAATTGAGCGCGGAGTTGCGCGCATCGAGGCGATTGCGCAAGCGATGGGCGCGCTTTGCTGTCATCAGAGCCGCAGCGAAGAAGAGCGATTGCGGTTCTGGGCGGGACGCAAGGCTGCGTTTCCGGCGGTGGCGTGTATTACACCGGATTATTATTGCATGGACGGCACGATCCCGCGGCGGCGGTTGCCGGAGGTGTTGCATCGCATCGGCGAGATGTCGCGGCGATTTGGATTGCCGGTGGTCAATGTGTTTCATGCCGGAGACGGCAATCTGCATCCGCTGATCCTGTTCGACGCCAACAAGCCCGGAGAACTTGAAACGGCGGAGACGTTCGGCGAGGAAATCTTGAAACTGTGCGTCGAGGTTGGCGGCGTGCTGACGGGCGAGCATGGTGTAGGCATTGAAAAGCGCGATCTGATGCCCGTGATGTTCAGCGAGACCGATCTCGACCAGCAGATGCGAGTCAAATGCGCGTTCGACGAAAAACACCTACTCAATCCGGGTAAGGTGTTTCCCAATCTGAAGCGTTGCGCAGAACTTGGCCGGATGCATGTGCATCGCGGACAGATGCGCTTTGCCGATTTGCCACGCTTCTAGATCATGGCGCATTTCGAGCCGGCGACTGTCGAAGACCTAGCGCGGATCGTCACCTGGGCCGCGGCGGAACGTCAGACGCTAGAGGTTTTCGGCAATGCAACCAAACGCTGCATGGGGCGACCCGTGACGGCTTTGCATACATTGAGCACCGCCAAGTTGAGCGGTATTTGCCTATATGAGCCTGAGGAGCTTGTCTTGTCTGCGAAAGCGGGAACACCGCTTTCGCAGATCGAGGCACTGCTTGAGGCGAACAATCAGTATCTGGCGTTCGAGCCCAAGCATCAAGGCGAGCAGACGATTGGCGGGGTCGTCGCGACCAATCTTTCAGGACCTCGGCGCGTGCATGCGGGAGCAGTGCGCGACCATCTGTTGGGATTTACGGGCGTCAATGGGCACGGAGAGACGTTCAAATCTGGTGGGCGCGTGGTAAAGAATGTGACGGGATACGATCTATCCAAGCTGATGACCGGGTCGTATGGCACGCTGGCGGTACTTTCGGAGGTGACATTGAAGGTCTTGCCGCGGCCCGAGGCGCAGGCGACGCTGGTGGTACGCGGGCAAGCGGCGCGCGATGGCGCAGCGCTTCTGTGTCGTGTGTTGGCAATGCCGTTTGAAGTGAGCGGTGCTGCATGGTTGCCGGGCGCGCTTGCCGGGCAATTCGGCGGTGAGTTGGTTACCGCGTTGCGGCTAGAGGGATTTTCGGATTCGGTGGCCGATCGCGTAGGGTCGCTGCAGCGCGCGGTTGATGTGTCGCTTGCAGAGCCGGAGTTCGACACGCTGTGGCCCATGGTGCGCGATGTCGCGGTTCTTGCCGAGCCGAGGGATACTGCGATCTGGCGCGTGTCGGTGCCCCCGAGTGCAGGCGCGCAGGTTCTTGAAGCGATGACGCAGGCACGGGGCTTTCTTGATTGGGGTGGTGGATTGGTTTGGCTTTCGCTGCCTGATGAAGACGATTGCGGGGCGAAGCAGTTGCGCGCAATCGTGGCGCAGATTGGCGGACATGCAATGCTGGTGCGGGCGAGCGAGGCCAAGCGCGCCAGCCTAGAAGTGTTCCAGCCGCAACCGCGCGCGCTTGCCGCGCTGACGGCGCGTGTGAAAGATAGCTTCGACCCGCTGCGGATACTCAATCCCGGGCGCATGTATGCGGATGTTTGATGCAAACTAGTTTCACTGAGGCACAACTGGCCAAGCCGGGGATGCGCGAGAACGAGCGTATCCTGCGCACCTGCGTGCATTGCGGATTGTGTTCAGCAACGTGCCCAACTTATGTGTTGCTCGGGGACGAATTGGACAGTCCGCGAGGGCGGATTTACCTCATAAAGAACATGCTTGAGACCGGACGTGCGGCGACGGCGCGCGAGGCATTGCATGTTGACCGTTGTTTGTCCTGCCTTTCGTGCGTGACCACCTGCCCTTCTGGGGTGGATTACATGCATCTTGTCGATCATGCGCGCAGGTGGATCGAGGAGACCTATACCCGGCCGCTGCCGGAGCGGATGTTGCGCGAGATACTTGCTTACGTGTTGCCGCGGCCGAGGGTTCTCAAGCTCTCGTTGCTGGCGGCTCGGCTGGTGAAGCCGTTCGTCCATATCATGCCCGCGCAATTGCAAGCATTGATGGAGCTTGCGCCATCTTCCTTGCCCAAGGCGTCGGCACTCCGCACGCGGGTTGTGGGGCCGCGTCGGATGCGGGTGGCGACGTTGGGCGGGTGCGTTCAGCCGGTAATCGCGCCTGAGGTCGATGCGGCAACGGTACGGGTGTTGACGCGGCATGGGTGCGATGTGGTGACTGGTGGCGGATGTTGCGGGGCGTTGACGCATCATCTGGGCAAGGATGCGAAGAGCTTTGCGCGGGCCAATGTCGATCTCTGGATGAAGGAGATCGATGGCCAAGGGCTAGATGCGATTGTCGTGAATGTTTCGGGATGCGGCGTGCTAGTGAAAGACTATGGGCATTTGCTGCGGGACGATCCGGAATATGCGGAAAATGCGGCACGGGTGGCGGCGCTTGCGAGGGATCCTTGCGAGATATTGGAGCAGCTCGGGCTGATGCCGAGCTTTTTGAAAACCGGGGCGAAGGTTGCTTATCATGCAGCTTGTTCATTGCAGCATGGACAGAGGATTTTGCAGACGCCAAAAAGACTTTTGCAACAGATGGGATTTGAGGTGACCGATATTGCGGAGGGCCATCTGTGCTGCGGATCAGCGGGGACTTACAACATTTTGCAACCGGAGATCGCGGGCAGGCTCCGTGACAGGAAAGTCATGAACATCAACCGCATCGCGCCCGACATTGTGGCGGCGGGAAATATCGGCTGTCTGGTGCAAATCGCGCGAGGGGCGCCGTCGCTTCCGGTTGTGCACACCGTGGAATTGCTGGACTGGGCAACGGGCGGCCCGATGCCCGGTGCGCTCGCGGCAGCCAAACAACCGGTAAGCGCGTTATGATGACGATTACAAACCAACCGGGAGATTTCCCATGGCAAGCATCGACCTTATCGTCATTCAGCCGCTGATCGCACTTATTTTTGGTATCCTGATTCTGTTTCTTCCGCGACTGCTGAATTATTTCGTGGCGATCTATCTCATTCTTGTCGGCATCATCGGGCTCTGGCCGCAATTGTTCCGTGGTTCTTTGTCCTGACGCGGGAACCGCAGGCGTATCGACATCGTTTCCTTCGCACAGACCGGAGGATTGTCATGACCCATGCCGCCCGAAGTACGACTTCGCCGAAAACCCACGCGGCGAAGGAACAAGACAGGAAAGACAGCAAGCGCGTCGACCAGGACAGCAAGGACTCGTTTCCGGCCAGCGACCCCCCATCCTACAATAGCGGCAGCGCGATCGGCGCACCGGAGAAGCGCGAAACGCCACCACCGAATGTGGAAGACTTCGAACACGCGGCGAAGAAAAAATAAGTCATTCGGCTGGTGCGGCGTGCGGGCCCGCTTGCGCTTTTCGTTTCGCAATGCGTTCCTGTGCGATGCGGTCTGCAATGAGGCTGGTCGGCGCGTTTGCATACCGGGCGGTTATGAAGATTTGTGTCAATGTGCCTGCGATGGCGCGTACGCGGGCGTCAATCTCGTCCTGCGGCCAGGCGAAGATTTGGCCGGCGACGCGAATGATACCGCCGCCATTGATGACGTAATCGGGCGCGTAGAGGATGTCGCGATCGTTCAGCATCGTGCCATGATGGTCACGCGCAAGTTGGTTATTGGCTGCGCCCGCTATGATGCGTGCCTTGATGTCTGGGATTGTCTTGTTATTGAGGATTGCGCCGAGTGCGTTTGGCGAGAGGATGTCGCAATCGGCGGTGATGATGTCGTCGACGGAGACCGCATGGGCCTTGAAGCGTTCGATGGCTTGGGCAACCGCTTGTTGGTTGACGTCGGCTACGATCAGGCGTGCGCCTTCGCGATGCAGGCTTTCGGCCAGGCTCATGCCGACCTTGCCGAGACCCTGAATGGCGATGACCTTGCCCTTGGTTGTTTCCACGCCGAGACGAAATTTCGCCGCGGCCTTCAGACCGGCATAAACGCCGAGTGCTGTGGCGGGGCCGGAATCGCCCGGCCTGCCTGGCAAGTCGTAACCCGCGATGAATTTGGTGCCGCGCGCGATCAGCGGCATATCCTTGGGCACGACACCGACGTCCATCGCCGTGATGTAGCGCCCGCCCATCGCGTTAATGGCGTTGGCATAGGCTGCAAACAAATTCTCGGTCTTGTCCTTCGTGGGATCGCCGATGATGACGGCCTTGCCACCGCCGAGCGGCAAATTGGCCATGGCGTTCTTGTAGCTCATGCCGCGCGATAGGCGTAACGCGTCGGTGACGGCGTCCTCGCCGCTTGCATAAGCGTACATGCGCGTGCCGCCGCAGGCCGGACCCAATACCGTGGAATGGATCGCGATGACGGCTTTGAGGCCCGCGTTCTTGTCTTCAAAGAACGCCACTTCCTCGTGGCCGTCGAAATCCGGGGACTCGAAAACGCTCATCTGTAAAATCCTTCAAGGCGGGTGATTTGGCGGCCGACCATACGCCTGCGGGACGGCAATGGGCTTGCCTTTTTAGCCCCCTGCCGGCAACGCCGAAATGCAAAAGCTGCAACCGCGGCAATTTTCCATGCGTTGAATCGTTGCCCTTTACGGGGTCTACTTGAACCCAGGGAACGCATCAGATGCCAACGCTCGACGAATTAAGACAACGCCACCCCGAAATTGGCGCGGATTTCACCATCGACCAGCACTGGGACCGCTATAGCGCGGCCGAGCATGGCGTGTGGCGCTCGCTTTATGAGCAGCAAGCCGATGTGCTGCGCGGACGGGCGTGCGGCGAATTCCTCGATGGGCTTGAGAAACTTTCGCTGGACGCAGACGGTATTCCGAACATCGAAAAGTTGAGCGATGATCTGGAGAAGCTCAGCGGATGGCGCGTGGTGACAGTGCCCTCGTTGGTGCCAGATGCGATCTTCTTCGAGCATCTGGCAAACCGGCGGTTTCCGACGGGCCAATTCATCCGTGCGCCCACCGAACTCGATTACATCGAGGAGCCCGATGTGTTTCACGATGTGTTCGGGCATGTACCGATGTTGGCGCATCCCGTGTTTGCCGATTACATGGAGGCTTACGGCAAAGGCGGCCTGCGAGCGTTGAACGAATTCCGTGCGCTTAAGAACCTTGCGCGGCTTTATTGGTATACCGTGGAATTCGGGTTGGTCGCTGCACCGCAGGGCCTGCGCATTTATGGATCGGGTATCGTGTCGAGCCGGGCGGAATCCATTCATGCACTCGAAAGCGAGAGGCCCAACCGCATTCATTTCGACCTCGAACGGGTTATGCGCACCGATTACCGGATAGACAATTTCCAGGAAAGCTACTTCGTGATCGGCTCGTTCGAGGAATTGTTCGCCGAGACCTACACCGATTTCGCGAGCCTCTATCGCAAGCTGCAATCGGGGCCAGATTACCGTCCCAGTGACGTGCTGCCGAGCGACCAGCTGGAACCGGCAAGGGCCGCGTAGACGGTACGTTGTGTCTGCGGATTGGAGCACAGACCCGCACGCCACGGATGAGCGTCATGACGCAGCAACGCTCCGGACACAGCAGCGCGCAATATCGCGGGCGCGGCGCGTCTGGACCGCAGATATTGGCGCAAGCCTTTTCGAGGATTCCGGTAAGGTGAGGAAAGGCGGTGATGAGCTTGTTTATTTCGACGGACTTATCACCGATAAAATCTCTCCCGCGGTCAGCACTTGCGGCAAGACGCGCGGAGTTGATGCCCCCGGTGCGTAATAGAGATAGAGAGGGACGCCAGATCTCGCGTTGGCCTCCAGGAGTTTCGTGATTTCGGGATTTCGATTTGTCCAGTCGGCGACGAGATAGCCGATCTTGTTCGTCGCAAATGCTTGTTTCACGGCATCGCTCGAAAACGCCACCTTCTCGTTGACCAGGCAAGTGATGCACCACGCCGCCGTCGCATTGATTAAGACGGGGCGGTTCGCGGCACGCAGGGCTTGGAGACGCGCGGGCGAATAAGGTTCGGCGGAAAGTTCGCTTGTCATTGCTTGGGCGACGCCGGTTTGCGACGCGGCGGTTTTCACGAACCAGAGCGAGGCCAGAGCTGCGAGGAATACAACCAGCGCGCAGACATTGGCGACACCACGCCAGCGCGCCGATGCATTGCGCGATGTGCCCCAGACCCAGGCGGCGAGCGCAAACAGGACCATGGCGGCAAGCGTCGCAAGCACACCGTCCGCACCGGTTTCGAGCCCAAGCACCCAGACAAGCCACACCGCAGCACCATACATCGGGAAGGCGAGCGCCTGTTTGAACGCCAGCATCCAGCCGCCGGGCTTAGGGACGAGACGCAGCAATGCCGGAGACAATCCGATGGCGACGAACGGTGCTGCAAAGCCAAGGCCCAACACGAAGAAAATGAGCAGCGCGGCCAACGCGGGTTGGGTGAGCGCAAAGCCCAAGGCGGCAGCCATGAAGGGGGCCGTGCAAGGAGCGGCAACCGCAACGGCGAGGATACCGGTGAAGAACGCACCTGTTGTGCCGCCGCGGCGCGTCAGCCCATCGCCCGCGCTGAAGCCGGAGGAAAATTCGAATACGCCGGAGAGATTAAGGCCTACGGCGAACATCAGAAGCGCGAAACCGGCCACGACGATAGGTTCCTGCAACTGAAAGCCCCAGCCGACGGCCTGCCCGCCCGCACGCAAAGCGATGACACCGGCACCTAGCGCCAGAAAGCTCAGAATTGCGCCCGCGCCATAAGCAAGACCCTCACGCGCGGCCTCACGAGGATGACCACCGGAGGTGGACGCTATGGCGAAAGCTTTTATCGCGAGCACCGGCAGCACGCAGGGCATCAGGTTGAGGATCAGACCGCCGAGGAAGGCAAAGAAAAGCGCGAGGAAAAGACCGATGCCTCTTGTGGCCATCGTTGGAAATTTGGCCGATGGCACGGCGCCGGGCGCGGCTTGCAGCGACAAAGCTTTCTTTGAACCGTCGGCGGAGGTGAGGACGAGGACCCCGGGAAGTTCGGGTTCGGTGGCGCGGAATTTGCGCCAGGCAAATTTGCGCCCTGGCTCGGTGCGCAGAACAATGCCGTCCTTGGCGAAGCCAAGCGTCTGTGCCGCGAACCCATTTATCATGCCTTCGCTGAGCGGAAAAAACGCGGCGCTCACGGGATGGGCAGCGGCCAGCGCAGGCGCCCGCAGAAAGAGATCGAGCGCCTTGTCGTCAGCGGCGCGGTAGGTGGCGGGCCAGGGCGTGGGTTGGGGAAGTTGGACGCGGGCAGCGGCGAACTGAAGGGCAGTGACAGGATTGGCGATGGCTTGGGCGGCGATGGCAAGCGGCAACGCAAGCATGGCGTCTTCGGGGATGCAAACTTCACGGCAGACGAGCCAGCTTGCTGTGGCATTGAGCGTGACCGTGTTGCCGGGTTTGGCGGATGTGGGGGCCCGGACCGAGGTGAGCAGCCAGACTTTGCCTTCGTAGCCATAGTCCATCAGGGGGCCGACCGGCAGGCGCTTTGGGTATGGCCATTCGATACCGGCGGCCTGCCAGCCTTGCGGTAGCTTCCATTTAAGATCGGTGGGGGCACCGGCCTCGCCGGGATTGATCCAATAGGTGTGCCAGCCGGGCCTCATCGCCAGCTCGAGCGCCACGGGCACGCTTTCGCCTGGGGCGATGGTGGTGCGCTGCGCGATCAGGTGGGCCTGCACCTTCGGGCCAGGTTCGATTTGGGCCGCAGCGGGCAAAGACCCTGCAAGCAAGGCCAAGACAATCAGGACACGCATAGGTTTCTCATAGCCTTCGCGCGCGGCCGCGGCCAGACGGCCTCGCGCTTTCGTGAGGCGATGGGTAGGTTTGGGCCACGCGCGCACGAGCTTGGGATGAAATATAATGCAGAATCTGACGCTGGCCGTGGAGCCTTTCAGCGAGGCCGTGGCCAAATACATCGCCGACAATCTGATCGCGTTCAACCGCGAGCAAGCGCAACGGCCCGAGCCGCAACACTTTCACGTCGTGCTGCGCGATGAAAAGAAGGCCGTGCGCGGCGGAATCAGCGCGGCGCTGCACTACGACGTGCTCTACATCGACAATCTCTGGGTTGAAGATGTCTGTCGCGGCGTGGATTATGGAACCAAGCTGATGCGGCTTGCAGAAAAAGAAGGCCGCAAGCGCGGTGCGGCGCTCTCGTGGCTGGACACCTATACCTGGCAAGCTCGGCCGTTCTACGAAAAGTTAGGCTATGAGGTGTTTGGCGAATTACCATATTGGGGCGGCAAGCACGTGCGCTACTTCATGCGAAAGACCCTGTGAGAATCACCGGCGGGACATTGGGCGGCCGGCCACTGGTGGCGCCGACCGACGACAAGGTGCGTCCAACCTCTGACAAGGTGCGGCAGGCGATATTCAATATTCTCGCGCACAATGATTTCGGAATCGAATTCTTGCTCGAAGGGGCGCGGGTCACCGATTTGTTTGCGGGGACCGGCGCGCTCGGAATTGAGGCGTTATCACGGGGCGGTGTGTTTTGCTTGTTTGTCGATGATTCCGCCGAAAGTCGGGCGCTGGTGCGGCAGAATGTCGAAGCGTTGCAGTTGACGGGTGTGACGAAAATCTGGCGGCGCGATGCGACGGTGCTGGGGCCAATGGCGGTGGGGTCAGGCGGGCCGTTCGATCTGGTGTTTCTCGATCCGCCTTATCGGAAGGATTTGATCGCGCCCACGCTTGTCGCGTTGCGTGAGGGGTGGTTGGCACAGAACGCGCTGATCGTTGCGGAGTGCGGCGAGAACGAGACGATTGAAGCACAAGGTTTCAAAATGCTTGACGAGCGTGTTTATCGCGATACGCGCGTCGCGTTTCTAACGGCGGCCGAATAACCGTTCGATATCAGCGAGTTTCAGTTCGACATATGTCGGCCGGCCGTGGTTGCATTGGCCGGAATGGGGGGTGGCTTCCATTTCGCGTAGCAGTGCGTTCATTTCTTCGGCGCTGAGACGGCGCCCCGCCCTGACGCTGGTGTGGCAGGCAAGCGTGCCCGCGATTTCTTCGAGGCGTTCTTTCAGGGATAACGCAAAATTGGTTTCGGCGATATCATCGGCAAGATCGCGGATCAGTTTTTTGATGTCGGTGTTGCCGAGCATGGCGGGGAGTTCGCGCACCAAGATGGCATCAGGGCCGAAGGGTTCGACGACGAGGCCCAACTCCGCCAATTCGCTCGCGCGGGCGGCTATGCGGTCGACTTCTGCGGGGTCGAGTTCGACAACATCGGGGATAAGAAGCGGCTGACGGGCAATGCCGCCACTGGCCATGGCGCGCTTCATACGCTCGTAAACAAGACGTTCGTGAGCAGCGTGTTGATCCACGATCACGATGCCATCAGGAGTTTGGGCGACGACATAGGTTTCATGCAATTGGGCGCGTGCGACACCTAGCGGCAATTGCTCCGTCTGCAGATCATCGGGGGCGGATTCGACGCGGGCGGAAGCGGTCTGCGCGTGATCTGAAAATAGCGGAGCGTGATATGCGCGTGAGGCTTCGGCCATCGCCGGCGTGATGCGCTGCGGCATATAATAGGTTTGCGGCGCCAATTGCGGACGCAAAGACGCCAAGGTGTCACCAGCAACGGTTGTTGAAGCACGGTGGCCCGCCTTTACCAATGCATTCTTGAGCGAGGAAACGATCATGCCGCGCACCAGCCCGGCGTCGCGGAAGCGGACTTCGTTCTTGGCGGGGTGGACATTGACGTCGACGAAAGTGGGATCACAGTCGAGGAACAAGGCCAGCGCAGGGTGGCGATCGCGGGCAAGAAAATCGGCGTAGGCGCCGCGAACCGCGCCGACCAAAAGCTTGTCACGCACGGGGCGGCCGTTGACGAAGAGAAATTGCATCTGCGCGTTGGCGCGGTTGTAAGTCGGCAAGCCCGCGAAGCCGGTGATCTTCACACCTTCGCGTTCGATAGAGACTTCTTCGGCGTTTTCGGAGAAATCGCGGCCCATGATGCGGGCGAGCCGCTGCAAGCGGCCGGCGAACAGATCTGTCTCGGCTTCGAGATCAAGGGCGGTGCGACCGTCCAGCGTGAGCGAGAAACCGACGTCGGGCCGCGCCATGGCGAGGCGCTTGACGATGTCTGTCGTCGCGATGTCTTCGGAGCGGGTGGATTTAAGGAATTTCAGGCGCGCGGGCGTGGCATAGAACAGTTCGCGGACTTCGACGCGGGTGCCGGATTGGCCTTGCGACAGATACGCCGTTGGCGCGGGCCCATGCGCGGCGCCGCCGTCGACGCGCATTTCGTGGGCATCACCGGAACTTGTGCGGGTGGCGATGGACAACCGCGCCACCGCACCAATGGAGGGCAAAGCTTCACCGCGAAAGCCCAGCGTTGCGATGTGGGAAAGATCATCTTCGCCGTTTTCACGCGGGAGTTTCGAGGTGGCGTGGCGTTCGACGGCGAGGCTGAGATCGTTTGCATCCATGCCCTCGCCATCGTCTTCGACGAGGATAAGATCACTGCCGCCGTTCGAGGTGGCCACAACGATGCGCTGCGCGCCGGCGTCGAGCGCGTTTTCGATCAGTTCCTTGGCAGCGCTCGCAGGACGCTCGACCACCTCGCCCGCCGCAATACGGTTGACGGTGCCTTCAGCGAGCCGGCGGATTTTGGAGTGCGATTCTGGCATGGTGCAGATTAGCAAGTTTTGCGAGGCCCAGACGAATCCCATTCCGCCCTTGAGGGAGGGCCGAAATTGGTGGCGCGAGCAAAGGCGATTGGGGGTGGGGCGCGAAGAGTTATGGCACAGCCGTGCCTTAAAGGGCTTTGCGTTTTTCAATGTCGGGCGGCCCGTTTCCTCCACCCGATACAATCTTTTGGCCTTGTTATTTCACGGCCGGTGTTTTGCCATCAGCAAATGCGCCGACCACGACAATCGTCAGCTTCGCGGCGTTGAACAGACGTTTGGCGACACGTTTGATGTCGTCCAAAGTCACCGCCTCGATCATGTCGTTGCGTTTGCTGACGTAATCCACGGGCAGCCCTACCTGTTGGAACGCGTTCAATTGAGCCGCGATACCAACGTTGGAGGCGAAGGCGAGCGGAAACGAACCTGTGAGATAGGTTTTGGCGTCGGCAAGTTCGCCGGCGGTGGCGCCCTTATCGGCGAAGTTCGCGATTACCTGGCGGGTCACGTCAATGGTTTGCTTGACGCTTTCTTTCTTCGTCGCCACCTGACCCATGAAGAGCCCGGCTCTGCGGTAGGTGTTGAGATCGGTGTCGATATCGTAGGTGAGCCCACGTTTCTCGCGGACCTCTTTCATCAGCTCCGACGAGAAGCCGCCGCCACCCAAGATGTAATTGGCGATGTAGGCGGGGATGAAATCCTTGTCGTTTCGTAGGATGGCCGGCAGTCCGAAGACGATGGCGGGTTGCGGCACGACCATCGGGGCTACATGGATGCCTGGCGCGCCCATGCGCATCACCGGCAGTGGGGACGGCGGATTGGTGGCGGGGATAGCGTCGAAAGCACTACCGAGCAGCGTCTTCAACATTGCTTCGTCGATGTCGCCGGAGACGGCAATCTTCAGGCCGCCGCGCACCCAATGGGTGTGGGTGAACTGGCGCAGATCGTTTTGCGTGATTGCGGCGAGCGTACCGGGATCGCCGGAGATGGGATGGCCGTAAGGATGGTTTGCAAAGAAGATGCGGTTGAAATCCTTGGAGGCGACGGTGGGTGGATCCTGTTCGTCCTGCTTCATCTGTTCCACCATCTGGGCGCGGATGCGAGCAATGGCGTCGGGATCGAACCGGGGATGGGCGAGCGCCAACCCTAGAAGGCCAAAGGCTTCCTTCGCGTTCTGCGCCAACGTAACGATCTGGATGACGGCGTAATCGCGGCCGGGGGAAACGCTGAGTTGGATTGCTTTATTGCCGAGCGCGGTGTGATAAGCGTCGGAATTCATTTTTCCCGCGCCTTCGTCAAGCAGGGCCGCGGCCATCGCAGCGAGGCCGCCCTTTCCTTGCGGATCGTAGGCTGAGCCTGCCGGGAGTGCTGCACTCATCGCGACGATGGGGACGGTGTGGTCTTCGACGAACCAGACGTCTTCGCCTTTCGGCGCGGCCACGATCTTGACGTCGATGGCGTTGGCGAATTGCGGTGCGAAAGCTGCGAACGACAGAACGACAGAAGCCAGGAAATGACGCGCCCTCATTTGCCTGGCCTCAGGTAGCCGGTGACGGATTCGATCTTGGTAAGATCTTTGATCGCGGCCTTGCGCACGGATTCTGCTGAGACGGCGCGGATGCGGTCGGGCCATTGTTCGAGATCGTTGATGGTGAGGCCGATGGAGACCGCCTGACCATAAGCCGAGGCCAGCGCATATTGGCTGTCGCGGCGATAGGTGGCGCTGGCTATCAGTTGCGTCTTAGCTCGTTCGAGATCGGTGGTGTTGGCCTGTCGGGAGAACAGACCCGCGATCACGCCGTCGGCGGCATGCTCAAGCGCTTCCAGCGACACGCCGAGACGCGGGACGGCGTAGACGGTGAACGACGAACTGTCGCGTGCATAACCGTCATAAGAAGCGCCTGCGTCGGTGGCAAGTTTCTTCTTCACCACGAGTTCGCGATAGAGCGCGGCGGTGGCGTCGCCGCCCAGAAGCTGAGCGAAGACATCGAGTGCTTCGGCCTCGCCGGGGGCAGCTTCGGCATAGCTCGGCACCCGGTACATGCGGATGAAGACAGGCACTTTCACATCGGGGCGGGCGACGTTAAGACGGGTTTCGCCGATGCGCACAGGCTGGGCGTATTCGGCGCGCGGCTGGCGTTCGCGGGCTGGGACTTTGCCAAATTCGGCTTCGGCTTCGGTGCGCACTTCATCCGGCGTCACGTCGCCTACGATGACGAGCGTGGCGTTGTTGGGCGCGTAGTGGCGCAGGTAGAAATCGCGGGCTTCGACGCGGCCGATGCGGCGGATGTCGTCGGGCCAGCCGATGACGGGCCGGCCATAGGGGTGTGAGAGATAAAGTGCCGCGGCGAGTTGTTCGTCCATCAGCGATTGCGGGTCGTTGTCGACGCGCATCCGGCGCTCTTCCATCACCACGTCGCGCTCGGTGCGTACATTGTTGTCGGAGAGATCAAGGTTCATCATGCGGTCCGCTTCGAGCCTCATCATGAGCTGGAGACGGTCCTTGGCGATTTGTTCGTAGAAGGCGGTGTAGTCGTGCGAAGTGAACGCGTTGGATTCACCGCCATTGCGCGCCACAATCAGCGCGAACTGTCCGTTCGGATATTGCTTGGTACCGCGAAACATCATGTGTTCGAAGAAATGCGCTAAGCCTGAAAGACCTGGCGGATCGTCATCGCCGCCCACACGGAACCAGATCATCTGCGTGACGACGGGGGCGCGGTGATCGGGGACCACAAGCACCTGCATTCCGTTCTGTAGAGCAAACTGAAAGGCCTTGGGCGGGGCAGGCGGCGGCGGCGAGGCGGCGCCGGCGAAGAGCGAAACGCCGGCAACAAAAATACAGCGGCAGAGGCCGGACAGTTTTTTCATCGTTTAGGGGAAAGAATGCTTCACCCTCCCCTTGAGAGAGAGTCGAAGGTGGATTTACGCGACAGCAGAAAGACAGTTCCGTAGGGAAGCGAATGCCACAGGCAGGTGCCCCCTCCCCGAAAAATCCTTGAGGTTTTCCGATGTCGGACGGGTGTTGCCGCCTCCACCCTCAAGAGGAGGGTGGATTGCTTATCTGGTTCAGTCAAAATGAAATCGAATCCGCATCAGAAAATATCACCGAGCCAGCCGAACCAGCCGCCGCTATCGCTATCGCTGCTTTCGTCGTCGGAAGTGTCGGGGGCAACATCGCCTTGATCGGTAGTGCCTTCTTCAGTCATTTTCTCCGGACTTGTCTTGCCCAGGCGCTGGGCTTCGACGTCGGCATCGACGGGACGGCCGTTGGTATCGGTGGCGCCGAACAATACGCGATCGGTGAAGTCCGGATCAGAAGCTTCGAGGTTGGCGTTGTCGGCGGCGATCTGTTGGCGAATCGTGGGATCGGTGGCAACCGCGCCCGCCGTGGCCAGTAAGAGTTTCTCACCCTGGCTGTAATTGCCCGTCATCGTGGAAGCGACGGCGGAAGGATCGCTGCTGAACAGGCTCGCCTCGGCGGACTGCGTCGGCGGGGTCTGGTTCAAGGGGGGCGCGCCGGGCTTCGGTGGATGTAGATTGTAATCTGGCGGCATGATGAGCGGAGCCTTGGTCACCACCGCGAATTCGTCGGGTGCGGATTTGGAGAGACCCGCAGCGCTGCGGATGCTGTCGCAACCGACGAGCGCGAACACCGCGCCGGCCAGAAGAGTAAAGCGAAGGGCTTTCATCGAGCGTTCCATTCCGGTTTCCGTCAGGGGCTGCGTTCGGCCCGCGCTTCGGGCTTCAGCAGCGCATCGTATAGCAGGGCAATCACGCCAAAGGTAATGGCGATATCCGCGACATTGAACACATACCAGTCGTAGCCGAAAGCGTAAAAGTGAAAAAAATCGGCAACCGCGCCGTAGATGAGCCGGTCGATCAGATTGCCCAACGCGCCCCCGACAACCAAGCCCAGGCCGATTGCCAACGTTTTGCGGTGCGAATTCCACATCCACCAGCCCAAAGCCACCACAGCGGCCGCCGAAAACAGGCCCAGGATGAGGGTTCCCATCAGGCCACGGGCCGGAAACAGGCCGTAACTGACGCCAGGGTTCCACACCATCACGAGATTAAAAAACGGCAAGACTGGCACCGCATCGCCCACGCCGCATGTCGCGGAAGCCGAAACCATAGAGCATCATGAGCTTCGTACCCTGGTCCAGAATCAGCGCTGCCGTCGCAGCGATAAAGCCCCAGTCGCGAGGGGAAAGTGTGCGCCAGGAAGGGGTGCGGCTCATTGTAGCGTATCCACCGCATCGGCGCAGCGACAGCACAGATCCTCATACTCGGAGATGGTGCCGACTTCCGGCAGGATCATCCAGCAGCGTGCGCATTTGTTGCCTTCGCGCGTGGTGGAAGACGACGGCCACGCCTTCGACGTCGGGCAGACGAAACGCATCGTGCGGGCGGCTCGATGGTCGAGACGTGCGCGGCGGAGGTGATCGCGATTTCGCCGAGGTCCACACCGTTGAACAACACGGCATCTTTGGGATCGGCGACATAGAGCATGGGCATCGCTTCGAGGCTGGCGCCGATCACCTTGTCGCGGCGCGCGACTTCCAGCGCGCCAGTGACGACGCGGCGGAGTGTCGCGGATGCGGTTCCACTTTTCGATCAGCACTTCGTCGCGCCACCCAGCTGGCGTTCCGGGAAAGATCTGCAGATGCACGCTTTCGGTCTCGCCGCCGAAAGCGCAAGAGCCACGCTTCTTCCATCGTGAAGCAGAGGATGGGCGCGAGCCAGGTCACGACGCGGCGGAAGATTTCGTCGGTCACGGTGCGCGCGGCGCGGCGGCGCGTGCTGTCGACGCGGTCGCAATAAAGCGACGTCCTTGCGGATGTCGAAATAAAAGGCCGACAGTTCGTTGGTGCAGAATGCGAACAGCGTCGAGAAGACGCGGTTGAAATCGAACTGACTGTAACCCTCGCGCACGAGGTCGTCGAGTTCGGCCAGTCTCGCCAGCATGTAGCGTTCCAGCTCCGGCATTTCGCGTACAGGCGATGCGCTCGCCTCTCATCGAAGCCCGCCAGATTGGCCAGCATGAAGCGGATCGTGTTGCGCAGGCGGCGATAGGCGTCGACATTGGCCTTGATGATGTCCTGGCCGATGCGCAGGTCTTCGGTGAAATCGGACGATGCCGCCCACAGGCGCAAGATATCCGCGCCGTTCTTGTCGGCGATCACTTGCGGCGGCGAGCGTGTTGCCGAGCGATTTCGACATCTTGCGGCCCTGCTCGTCGAGCACAAAGCCGTGCGTCAGCACCGCGCCATAAGGCGCGCGGCCGCGCGTGCCGCAGCTTTCCAGCAGCGACGACTGGAACCAGCCGCGATGCTGGTCGGAGCCTTCGAGATAGAGATCGGCGCGATCCGCTTTCGGCCATTGCGGTTCGATGGGATTTTCCACCGTAAAGACATGGGTCGAGCCGGAATCGAACCAGACATCCAGAATGTCGTTGACCTGCTCGTAATCGTCCGGATTGCGATCTCGCCCAGGAAGCGCTGCGGCGGCGAATTGAACCAGGCGTCGGCGCCTTCTGCTTCGAAGGCCTCATCGATGCGCTCGTTACGACGTCCGGATCGTTCAGCACTTCGCCGCGTCTTCTTGTCGACGAAGATCGCGAGCGGCACGCCCCAGGCGCGCTGGCGCGACAGCACCCAGTCGGGCCGTGCCTCCACCATCGACGCCGATGCGGTTCTCGGCCGCTGCTGCGGATACCATTTCGTGTCTGCAATCGCCTTCATCGCCAGCTCGCGCAACGTCTTGCCGTTCGAACCTTCGAATCGGCTTGTCGATGGCACGAACCATTGCGGCGTGGCGCGGAAGATCACCGGCGCCTTGGAGCGCCAGCTAGTGCGGATAGGATGGCGCAGCGTGCCCTTGGCGAGCAGCTTGCCGCCGCGATCAATTCCTTGATCACCGCGCCATTGGCGTCGCCGTCCTTGCCTTCGGGCGTCAGGATGCGCTTGCCGGCGAACAGCGGAACGCTCGGCGCTGAACGAGCCGTCTTCCGTGCACGATGCCGAATGCATCGGGATTTTTGGCGGCATAGCCGTCGAACGCCGACAGCATCAGTTCGAAATCTTCTTCGCCATGGCCGGGCGCGGTATGGACGAAGCCCGTGCCGGTGTCGGCGGTGACGTGTTCGCCGGACAACAGCGGCACGTCGAAATCATAGCCGTGGCTGCGCAACGGATGGGCGGCGCGACAGAGTCCTTCGCGATTGACATCGTGCGACACGCTCGAGCATCGATCTTGGCATGCTTCGCGATCTGCTCGGCCAAGATGTCGGCCAGCAGCGATGCGTTCGCCGGGCGTTGCCGAGCGAGCCCTCGCCTGCTTCGGCGATCTCGATAAAGCGCCATAAGCAATGTCCGGCGAATAGGCGATGGCGCGGTTGCCCGGAATGGTCCAGGGCGTCGTCGTCCAGATCACGATGAACGTGTCGCCAGTTCGGCTGGCGCCTCGACCAGCGGAAACTTCACATAGATCGTGGGCGATGTTTTCTCGTGATACTCGACCTCGGCTTCGGCGAGCGCGGTCTTTTCCACCGGCGACCACATCACCGGGCGGAAGCCGCGATAGAGAAGTCCGTTCTCGACGAATTTGTGCAGCTTCGCGCGCGATCACCGCCTCGGCGCGGAAATCCATCGTCGTGTAGGGATCGTTCCACATCGCCCATGCAGCCCAGCCGCTTGATCTGCTCGCGCTGCACGTCCAGCCAATGGGCGGCGAAGGCGCGGCAATCGCGGCGCAGCTGATCCTTGGGAACGTCGTCCTTGGATTTTCCTTCGGCGCGGTATTTCTCCTCGACCTTCCATTCGATGGGCAGGCCGTGACAGTCCCAGCCGGGCACATAAGGCGCGTCCCTGCCCAGCATGCCCTGGGAGCGCACCACAAAATCCTTCAGGATGTGATTGAGGCCGGTGCCGGAATGGATGTCGCCATTGGCGTAGATCGGCCCGTCATGCAGGACGAACAGCGGGCGGCCTTTGGCGGCTTTGCGCTGCATGCGGCCGTAGAGGTCCATCGCCTCCCAGCGCGCCAGCCATTTGGGCTCGGCTTCGGGCAGGCCCGCCTTCATCGGAAAGTCGGTCGCGGGCAGGAACAGAGTAGCGCGGTAGTCGCGCGGCTTGGTTTCTGTGTCGGGTTGGTCGGTCATGGTCTTCAAGGCCCTAAGATCAGGGATAAGGGATGCGTTGCCCGGCCTCCGGCTCAGCCGCGCTGTTAGGCGCTAGCACGCGGAGCCAGGAGACAAATTCGCGAAAATCCCTTCAAGCCCAAGACCATGGAAGACGCCTGCAAATCAGCGGGGCTTCTTCTAGCAGCGAGGTTTGTGCGGGTCCAGAAGGCGACCTTTTCTTCCTCACCCCTTTGAGGGCAAAATTACTTGAGGAAGCGCGCGATTTCGTCTTGCACCACATCGGGGCGTTCCATTGGCAAGAAATGCGTGGTGCCAGGCACCTTGATGAGCCTTGTGTTGGCGTGGCGGCGGGCGAAGGCGCGGCATTCACTTTCTGGTGGGGTTGAGTATTCGGCATAAAGAAGCGTCACCGGGCAACGGATTTTTCGTGCGAGATGGGCAGCCCCGATGGGAGTGGACTGGAAAGTCTGGGCTTCCCAAGCTGGCGCGCAGGTCAGGCGCATTTCGGGTCCGTTGCCTGTGGGTACGAGGCCGCCTGTCAGATAGGCGCTCAGATAATCTTCGGGCCAGGTGCGAAAGGCGCCCCGGCCGCGATAGGACGACAGGGCGGCCTCGAAGGATGGGAATGTGCCGCGGCGGCGCATCGCGCGCGCGGCAAGGTCGATGCTGGGCGGGCGGAACGGAATCCAGCGCAACAGGCGCAGAATGTCCGGCATCAACACCGGTTCGATGAGAATCAGGCCCGCCACGCGTTCAGGCCATTGGGCTGCAATCATGGCGCTGGTGACAGCACCCATGGAATGGCCGGCAAGCAGGACCGGGCCGTTGATCGTGGCTTCGAGAAACGCGGCGAGATCTTTGCGGTAGATGTCCCAGTCGCGTGCCATGTCGGGCGTGGTCGCTAGACTTGTGAAGCCGTGGCCGCGGGCGTCGCTCGCCAGGATGCGCATCCTATTTGAGAGCGGTGTCAGCAGCGGTGCATAGGTTTCGGCGTTAAAGCCGGTGGCGTGCGCGAAATGGAGCGTAGAGCCGTCGCCCTGCCACCGCAGATAGGAAATGTTGCCCTCGGCGAGGGCTAGGGTTTGGCGGGCGGGCGATGTCATCGCACAAGCTTTACGGGCAAGGCGGCCATCTCGTAAACAAGACTATCGCTATAAAAATCCCGAGGAACGCCATGCATCCCGTCGTCCATGCCTCCGAAATGCCGGACAAGCCCGCCATCGTCATGGCGCGTACGGGCGAGACGATTTCCTATCGCGAGCTTGAGGCGCGCTCCAATCAAGGAGCGCAACTGTTTCGCAGTCTGGGGCTAAAGCCAGGCGATGCGATCGCGATCTTCATGGAGAACAATGCGCGGTTTCTCGACATCTGCTGGGCAGCACAGCGGGCGGGGCTTTATTACACCTGCATCTCATCGCGGCTGACGGCGGGCGAAGTCGAATATATCGTGAAAGACTGCGGAGCAAAGGTTTTCGTCGCCTCGCGCTTGCTTGCAGAAGTCGCGGGCGAAGTAGCGCTGCTTGTTGTAGGCGTGCAGCGGTTCATGGTGGGCGGGACCATTGCCGGTTATGAGAGCTATGAAGACTGCGCGGGTACGATGCCCACCGAACGCATTGCCGATGAAACGGCGGGCACAGACATGCTTTATTCTTCCGGCACCACAGGGCGGCCCAAGGGCGTGCGTGTGGCGCTGCAAGGTCTGCCGATCGACGCGCCGAGCCCGCTGACCATGCTGGCGTCGATGCTGTTCAGCATCCACAAGGATTCGGTTTATCTGTCACCTGCCCCGCTCTATCATGCAGCGCCCTTGCGCTACTGCATGGCAGTGCACCGGTTGGGCGGGACCGTGATCGTGATGGATCATTTCGATCCGGAAGACGCACTAGGCTTCATCGAGCAGTACAAGGCCTCAGCGAGTCAATGGGTGCCAACCATGTTCGTCCGTATGCTGAAGATGCCGGACGAAGTGCGCGCGAAATACGACGTGTCATCGATGAAGACGGCGATCCACGCTGCGGCGCCCTGCCCGGCTGACGTCAAACGCAGGATGATCGAATGGTGGGGACCAGTGCTGCACGAATATTATGCAGGCACAGAGGGAAACGGCTTTTGCTATGTGAACAGCGCCGATTGGCTGACCCATCCAGGCACCGTGGGGCGCGCGCTAGTGGGTGAGGTTCATATTTGTGATGATCAAGGCGCCCAAGTCGCCACTGGCGAGGAAGGCTTGATCTATTTCGCCTCGCCCAATGCGTTCGAATATCATAACGATCCAAAGAAGACCGCAGAGTCGCGCCATCCCGAGCATCCCGACTGGTCGACCTTGGGCGATGTGGGCAAGCTCGATGCGGATGGGTTTCTGTATCTGACTGACCGCAAGGCATTCATGATTATCTCCGGCGGAGTTAACATCTATCCGCAGGAAGCAGAGAACTTGTTGATCAGTCACCCGAAGGTGGCCGACGTGGCGGTGATCGGCGTACCAAACGAGGATTTTGGAGAGGAGGTGAAGGCGGTTGTGCAACCGGCCGACTGGAACGACGTGGGGCCTGCTTTGGCTGAGGAATTGATTGGCTATTGCCGGGCGCAGCTTTCTCCCATCAAATGCCCACGTTCGGTCGATTTCGAGCGCGAGCTGCCGCGTCATCCGACAGGCAAGCTCTACAAGCGCCTGATTCGCGATCGCTATTGGGGCAAACACGAGTCGCGCATTGTCTGAGGAGACGCCGCCACCCGAACTTCCACAATCGCTGGGGCGAATGCTCCAGCGCGAGGATTTCACTGCCGAGCGATTGCAATTGCTGGCGCAGGCGGCGCTGAAACACGGGGAAATGCCGTTCATCACCGATGTCGAGCGCGCGGCATCCTTGCAGGCCGTGCGCGACGCGATTCCAGTGGGCGAAGACGTTTGGATATTCGGCTACGGGTCGTTGATGTGGAATCCAGCGATCAAGGTGGTCGAAAGCCGCAAAGCCCGCGTCGGCGGTTATAGCGCCTGTTTTTGCCTGTCGCTGCGAATTGGGCGCGGATCGCCGGAGAAACCGGGGCTGATGCTGGGGCTCGACAAAGGCGATACCTGCGTGGGGATCGCGCATCGGATAGCGGCCGGCGATATCGAAAGCGAGCTGACGGTGTTGTGGTTTCGCGAGATGCTGTCCGGGGCCTATACGCCGCAATGGGTGGACGCAGAGGTCGACGGCGTGGGCAGCCGGCGCGCAGTGACCTTCGTCATCAACCGGGCCCATCCGCGTTACGAGGGCGTACTGGACGAAGACACGATTGTTTCGCGCATTGCGCTCGGTGAAGGATTTCTGGGCACCAACCGCGACTATCTTTACCGTACGGTGGATCAATTGAACGGGTTGGGCGTGACGGACGGGCCGCTACACAGGTTGGCCACGCGCGTCCACGAAATTGCAAAGGAAAGAAACGGGATATGACGATGGCGACGACATTCGAGGATCTGCCGAAACTGGCTGGGACAAAAACCGGTACATCGGATTGGGTGGAGATAACACAAGACCGCATCAACCAATTCGCAGAAGCGACGGGAGATCATCAGTGGATTCACGTCGACGTCGATCGCGCGAAGAAGGAACTGCCGGGTGGCCGCACGATCGCGCATGGTTACCTGACGCTGTCGCTCATTCCGTGGCTAACGGGGAATTTCCTTAAGATCGAAGGAGTGACGCGCGGGATCAATTACGGTTCGAACAAAATCCGCTTCACCAACATGGTGCCGGTTGGATCGAAGGTGCGGGCGCACGCAAAGCTTCTTTCCGTCGAAGCGCGCGCAGGCGGCATGCAACTCGTCAACGAGGTCACTATCGAAATCGAGGGCCAGGACAGGCCTGCCTGCGTGGCAGAGACGATTAGCCTGATCTATCGGTGACAACGTGGTACGTTCGGACATGCAGTAACAGGCCCTGAACAGGCGGCGACAGATCGATGCGACGCAGCCCCGCCGATTTACGCAGGCCGTCCGCACCCAGGCCATCGCGCGACATCGCGACCGACACCGATCTGCGGCTGCATTGTACTGAGGTCGAAACAGCACGGTAAATTCGCGTTTCGCCCCGTGATATCTGCCAGTTTACCTTGGGGAGTAGCCGCCTGGCTTTGATCAGGCTGCGCATCAACACACTTGGCGACGACGCCATGGCGCGTGGGGCCTTTATGGCATGGCGAGACCAACGGCTCGTGTCTCTCTTGCGCCGAGCGGGAAGGCGCGGCCGTTGTGTGCTCACCGCTCGGCCTGGAGTTTTCGATGCAAGCGTTTCTCGTTTCGCTGTCGACGGTCGCTATCGCGGAGATGGGTGATCGCACGCAGTTGCTGTCGATGCTGCTGGCGGCGAAGTTTCGCAAGCCGTGGCCGATCATTGCGGGCATTCTGATCGCGACCATCGCCAATCATGCGCTGGCGGGCTTCGTCGGCGTGGCGTTCGCGAAATATCTGACGCCGCATGTGCTCGATTTCGTGGTAGGCGCGAGCATGTTGGGGATGGCTGCCTGGACGCTTGTGCCTGACAAGCTCGATGAGGCCGCCAAGGCCGATGGACGCGGCGCGTTTGCTGCGACGCTGATCGCGTTCTTCATTGCGGAGATGGGCGATAAAACGCAGATCGCGACAGCGGTCTTGGCTGCGGGATACCACGATCTGTTCGAGGTCGTGGCGGGCAGCACGACGGGGATGATGATTGCCAATGTGCCCGCGGTGCTGTTGGGGCACGGTTTTGCATCGCGCTTGCCGATGAAGGCCATTCACGTAGGTGCGGCGTTTTTGTTTGCGGTGCTGGGGGCGTGGTTTATCGCGCGAGCTTTGCTCTGAGGAATGCCACCAGTTTGGCGACGGCCTGTTGGGCTTCCGGCAGGATGTCAGCGGTGATGTGCCAGACGTGGAAGACGCCGGGCCAGATTTCGATCGTGGTATCGACGCCGGCGGCCTTCATTTTCTCGGCCATCTTGATGCTGTCGTCGCGCAGCAACTCGTCGCGCGAACAGTGGAACAGCGTCGGCGGCAGGCCCGCGACATCGCCGCGATAAGGCGAGAGGAACGGATCTTTCGGATTGGCGCCTGGGCAATAGAGCGGCGGCACTGTGGGGATCATGCGTGCGTCGAACATCGCGTCGCTCTTGGCGTTGGCGGAGCGTGATAGGAAGCCTTCCTGATCAGTGACAGGCGACAGGCACACCAGCGCCGCCGGAAGCGGGAGGCCCAACGCCTTCAATTTCAAGGCGGTGACGAGGGTAAGATTACCTCCCGCCGAATCGCCGCCGATGGCGATGTGTTCGGGGGAGATGCCTCTGGCAAGCAACGCCCGATAGGCAGCGACACAATCATCGAGAGCCGCCGGATAGGGATGTTCGGGGGCTAGGCGATAGTCGATGGCGTAAACAGGGATGCCCACGCCGTCGGCCAAGCGCCAGGTAAGCGGGCGGTGATTGGCAGGCACGCCCGCCACGAAGCCGCCACCATGGATATAAAGAAGCGCGCGAGTCTCGTCAGACTGAGCGGTGGCAAGCCGCTCGGCCGCGATGCCGCCCAAAACAACATTTTCTACCCTGATGCGCTTGGGCGCGGAGCGAATCGGGAGTTCAGCCATGATCGCGCGCAGTTCCATCACGCTCGGATTGCGGCGGAAACGGCGCTTCATCGTGAAGCGAACGACCTTGTCGGCGACGAAAAGCTGGATGGACATGGCTAGGGCCCTCCCCTTTTGGGCGGGCCAAGGTCTATCAAGTCTGTGACGGATTGTCAGTCATGCGCGAAGGTATGTTTAGAGCGCATTGAACGGGCGGGAACGAGGCCCTATGGTCCGCCGCCTTTTGGGGCGTCGCCAAGCGGTAAGGCACCGGATTTTGATTCCGGCATTCGGAGGTTCGATCCCTCCCGCCCCAGCCAGTTATTTTTTCTTTAGGCTTCAACGGCTTAATAGGGTGAGACGTTCAAAAATGGGTGCCACAAATGGGGCATCTGGACCTGGCGAACACCCGTTACCTTGAGCAGCTGCGCGGCAAGCGGCGCAGCGGCTTTGTTGATATGTCCGTGTCATTGTTCCACTTGATCTTCAACCAATACTCCGTAAGCGGACAATCGAGCGCTCCTTGCGCACGATCGATTTCAAAGAAGCACAGCGTCTTGGCGTCAGACATCATCGCATTCCCAGCGCGATTTCTTCGACAACCTACTGACCGTTCGCGAACGCCTCAGCAAAAGCCTCTTCGACCAACCCGATTTCCGCATCAGTCGGCTGGGCGAATTCCTACCCTCGTGCACGCTTCGACAACTGGCCGCTGTCCTGCTTCAAAAAGCGGAACAGCAGATCGATCGTCGAATCCGGCATATCCGCGATAGCCTGGATGGCTTCGCTGAACTGGTCGTAACACAGCAAGAAATCGGCTTCGTGAGGCAGATCGTTTTCGATGACCTGTTTTGCGCGAGCATAGAGAAATTCGGCATGCGGTGTGGCGTCGAGAAAACGGTAAAAGGCGACCGTTTTATTGAGCACGTGGACGTTGTTGTCCTTCGTCTGTTCCCGTTGGATGAGCGGCAGAAGACGCTGCGAATAGTCCTCCGGGACTCAGCGATAATCGTCCATGCGATCGAGAATCGCGGCGGAAACCGGAAACACCTGTGGCGAGCTATCGGCTAATCGCCGATTCCAATACTTATCGCCGCAAACGGACCGTAGAAGCCGCGGTCATAGGTTTTCCGCGCATCAATGCCTCCATCAATAGCGCGGAAAAACATGTCGGCGCGGTAGCCAAAGCTGACCTTCGCGTTTGGATAGCGCCATGAGACCCCGGCAAAGCCGCCGAAATTGGGAACGATCACTTGCTTGTCGCGGTTGAGCGCAACAGAGTCCTGATAGACCGGCTTTTTGTGCAACGTATAGTCATACCTATAGCTATACACTACAGCAAGATTGGTCGTCTGATGATGTCCGCGCACGCGTTGGTGGCCAAACAGGATTGCACCGTTCACGCCCCAGTCGAGAGAAATCCCACCATCGGTAGCATCGCCGATCAACCCGGCTGACGCATCCCATGACAAAGACGGTCCAACGCCGGTGAATTTGCGTTCCATATCCAGAGAGCCATGGAACTTGTGGTAAGCGTGCTCAGCATTTGTCGGCTGATAGAGAGTGTTAACATCGCTTTCTGAGTTGAACTGCGCATAGCGCACGCCGAGGCTCACTCTGGAACGTCCGCTGTTTCCGAACGCGCCAAGGCCAACGTCTTTGGTTGCCTGGAAATCCAAAATCATATGGCTTTCGTTGTTTTTTGCGGTCGCGCTTTGGGTCGCTCGATAGCCAATGCGTTCGGTTGGGCTGCGGTGCGCAGTTTGCTAACTCTGCGCGCCGCTACGAACGGAGCGGCCATATATGATTCCGGCCGACAAAATCCAATCCGTTCCCGCAGGGTCGAAGGTGAGTTTCGCGTTGCCGTCCCAACTGGTCGGCGCGGCCTTCTCGATGCCTGCAGGTGACATCGTAATAAAAGGAAGACGTGTCGCGCCAAGAACGAACGGCGGCAGATAGGCTTCTTGGCCGTTCTCCAGTTGAGTAAACGCACCGCCCAGCTCAATCCATACGATCGGCAGGTCGGCATCGGCAGCCGCGGCGGTTTGGCTTGCGCATATTGCGACAAGCAGCACCGTGCCGGAGGCCGTGGTCAACAGCTTTGCTCGAAGATTGGTCCGTTTGTCTAATGGTTTTGTCATCTCGCTCATTGTCCTGCCCTCACCAGTTCTTTGTCAGGCGAACGCCGAACAGGCGCGGATCGGTAACGAACACGTTGGTCGTCAATGCCGTATCGTCGGTGTTCAGGAATGCGCCGGTAATGGCCGTGGTGTTAAAGATATTTTTGACATAGGCCATGGCCTGCCAGCCGTCCTGGCTGGTGAAGATCAACGACAGGTTGACATTGGTGTAACCGTGAAGCTGGTCATAGGGCTCGTCGTTGAAGATGCGGGCGAAGGAATTGCCCTGCCAGTAGAAGTCTCCGCGTAGCGTCGCCGCCCAGTCGGCGGTGACGGGTATCGTGTATTGTGCACCCGTGGACAATGTAAACGGCGGCGCGTTCGGCAGTTTGTTGCCGCTCAGATCCTTTGCAAAGCCAGCTCCGCCATTGGGTGCGGTCGCCGGATCGAAACCTGCAGCGGCAATTTCTGCGACTGTTGCATTCTCTCCAAGGACGCCAAGAAAGGCATTTAATGGATTATAGGCGGCATCGCACGCGAAAAGGAGGTGGCGATCATTTGCCTGTACGAGCGCTTGAACGACATAGACCGGCAGAATGCAATTCGATGTATCTGTGAGAAACGGCTTGACGACCAACCAATCGGGGTTTCCCCCGGTACGGTCTATCAAATCGATGGCGGATTGCCCCTTGTCAACAGAGGTGTCTTCCAGGCCGCCCGCAAAATTGAAGCGCAAGCCCGGCAGCGGTTCCCATGTCGCCTCCAGTTCTGCGCCTTTCACCTTGGCGTTGAAATTCAGATTGATCGATGTGCGGTCGACGATCTGCGAAATCTGATACCCTGTGTAGTCATAATAAAAGACATCGCCGTTCAGGGTCATGGCGCCATCGAGCAGTGTGTTCTTCGTTCCCAGTTCAAATGCGTTGACAAATTCAGGCGCGAACGTCGGCGGATGTGTTGCCAGTGTCTGCGGACTCAAATAATCGACTGCCGGGCCCGGCGGATTTGCGCCACCGCCCTTATATCCACGCGAATAGGACGCGTAGACCAGAGTTGCGTCGGTGAGGTCGAGCTTGGGCGTCCAGTCGGCAACAAAGCGGCCCGTCCATTCCTTCCATTCCTGATTTACGGTGCTGAATACGGGATATCCCCCTCCCAGCAGGAAGACTTGGCTGGGAATATTCCAGAACCGTTTGCTGTCGTCCGTCCAGCGCAAGCCGCCTGTGAGCTTCACATCTGGCGTGATTTGATAGTAAGCCTCGCCGAAGCCCGCGAACGAATTCAGCTGATAGGGATTCTCGCTACGGAAATAATTGTGCCCCTGGCCGTCGAGGTGGTCGATCGGATTTGGATCGATATAGGTTCCGAAAAATTCTTCACTCTGCCCGCACGCCAAATTGGACGGCAGCTCTACCGGTGTGGTGCCGAAAATCCCTCCAGTGAACGTGACAGGCTTCGGTGAAGTTGTTATTGGCGCGCCGGTGCTAGTTCTGCAAATCGTGTAACCCGCGGGGCCGGGGCCGCCGCCATTGATGGCCTGTTCGGTGGCGGAGATCAGATTGAAGAGGACGTAGTAGTCCTCCACCGTCTGGTAGTGCATATAATTCGCGCCGGCGCTGAAATTGAGTGGGCCACCGAAACTGGAAGCCAGCCGCACTTCTTGGGAGAATTGCCAGGCGCGTTCCTGCGACAAATCCTCGCCGACCATTGCGCTCGAGCAGCCGAGCTGCGGATCGCAATAAACTCCATTTACGATAGGGCTGGGCTGACCACCGAACCCCCGAATCCCTTCGCCAAACAGGCCGGGCGCCGTATCGAAGCGATTAAAGTCCTCGGTGGAATAGAGGAAGTCCTTGTTGTAGCCGGTTTGCGATGTGACGGTGAACTGCGGCGTTACTGCATAGTCGACGTTGAATTCCAGCGTGTCGTTCTTGGCGCGATAAGATGGGTTGATCTCAGATTGGATGACGCGAAGATTTCTGGATTGCGTCTGGTTCGCGTAGGGATCGATTGGATTCAGTATAGTGTTATTGCTTGAACCGCCAGCGAAGAGAAATTCGTCCGCCGCGACGAACGGAATTGTTTGCCCGTTGGGTGTCTCGAAGGCGTCTGCTGAATAGAGCGACGTCGGTAAACAGCCTTGGCTGAGCCATGTCTGTACGAATAATGATTCGACGGGGCCATTGCCGGTTAAGGTTGAGATAGGGACGCCATTGACCGACGTCGGACCCGGATCCTTCTTGCAAAGCTGCTTGGCCGAGCGTACGCGGTCGTCGTCTTCGCTGAAATGTTCCCAAATGAGATAACTCTGGAGCTTCTCGATGGGCTTCCAGCCAATTGTCATGCGGCCGGACCACAGGTCGCGGCCATCGACGGACTGATCCGTCGTTTCGTTGAAGGTATAACCGTCGCGCTTGGTCCATTCACCTGCGACGCGAATGTCGAGCCTGTCATCGACGATCGGAACATTGATCATCCCTTCGAGGCGGCGGTTCTGGTAGTTGCCGATATCGGCGGAGGCCATCGCCTCGAACTGATCGGTGGGCTTGGCCGAAACCATATTCACGACACCTGCGGTCGCGTTGCGGCCGTACAACGTCCCTTGCGGCCCTCGTAAAACTTCGAGTTGGCCGATATCGTAGAATTCCTGCTCGAAAAAGTGATTGCGAATGAAAGGAGTATCATTGAATGCGACGGCCACTGCAGGATCGGTTGTCACAGAAACTGCCTGGGTGCCGATACCGCGAATCTCGATGTTGTAACCCGTGAAATTCGTTTTCGAGAACGTCAGATTCGGCACTTGTTTCACAAGATCCGGGCCGCCGGCAGTTTGAGTTGCCGTCAACTGTTCCTGGGATAGTGCCGTAATCGCGATCGGTACCGATTGCACATCGGCACCGCCGAGCTTCGATGAGGTGACAGTGACGGTTTCGACAGGGTCGTGCGAGGTGGTTGCTGCCTGTGCGAGCAGAAACGGCGCGTCATTGGCTGACGATTGGTCGTGAACGACGGCGATCATGCCAGAAGAATCGCGCCGTATGACGAAGCCGGTTCCGCTCAGAATGCGCGAGAGCGCGTCGTCTGGTGCGAGCGCTCCCTTGACGCCGTCTGTCTGAATACCCGCGACGGCACCACTGGGATAGACAAGTGCGACACCGGACTGCTTCATATAGGCGTCAAGCGCTGGGCGCAGATCACCGCCGGGGATGTCGAAATTCTGACCCCAAGCAGCCGTCGTCAACAAGGCGACATAGACGCTGCCTGTGAGCATGATCTTCAAGCGTGATAGTCCGGTCATATCCCCCCCAATTGCGTGGTAATCCGCCGCCTTCAGCGCGAAATCACTATTTCTCCGCCACGATTCTCGATGTGCAGACCGAACACGTCTCTCGCCACGCGCGTGAAGGCCTCGACGCCGTGGGTCGGAATCGTTGCGCCGATGGTCAGGCGCGCGACTTCGGGGTCTGCGATGACAAGTTTTTGCGTATTATAGCGATTCAGTTCTTCTGCTACGTCGGCAAGGGCTGTGTCACGGAACACCAACACACCACGTCGCCAACCCAGTTCGCTGACGAGCACTTGCGTCGCTTTCTTCTCGGACGACACGGTGTTTGCGGTCGCAACGACTACGTCGCCGGCCACAAGATCGCGCGCGGGGGCAGCCGCCTTGCCGTTCATCGCTTCCAGCCGCGCATGACCTTCGACGAGCGCTACTTCGAAGCGGCCCGGATCGCGCCGCACGAGGAATTTCGTGCCAAGGTCGACGACACGGTGATCACCCGCCGCCACCACAAAGGGGCGGTTGGCGTTGTGCACGATCTGGAAATAGGCCTCGCCCTTTTCCAGCGTCACCTTGCGCTGGTGCGCGTCGGATGACACCCGCACAACGGTGCCGGTGTTGAGTTCGATCTGCGAACCATCGGCAAGTTTGAGCGTTTCGCGCCCGCCGATGGCGGTGGCATAAATATGTTCTTCGGGCTGTTGGGGCCGCAACGTCAGCCATGCGCCGCTGCCCAAGATTGCCGCAATGGCGAGCGTGGCCGCGACACGGGCAGGCGTTGCGGAAATGTGCTGCCGCCCGGCGGGGGGAACACGCAACGCGCTCAACCGATCAGTGCGATCCCAAACATGATCGACGCGGAGATAGGCGATCTTGTGCGCGTGCGATTGCGCAAGCCAGGCGTCGAGAGCTGCCTGATCCTCGACGCTCCAATCGGTGTGGTCGCGCCGTTCGCGCCAGCGGGCGGCACTGGCGCGGATATCACGCGTGACGAAAGAATGTTCGCTGGTCTCGCTCATGGTTTGGCCTCGGCATCACCTGCTTCGCCGAGCATGATGTCGGTGAGGACATCCATGCCGTTGGCGAGATATTCGGAGATGGTGGATTGAGCGATGCCCAGCCGCGCAGCGATTTCCGGGCGCGAAAGACCTTCGATCTTGCGCATCACGACGACCTCGCGAATGCGTGGCGGCAGGCGGTCGAGCGCGACCTGGAGACGGTGCAACTCCTGGCGTGCGATAACATTGCGGTCGGGACCAGGTTCATCGAGCGCGACGCCGAGCGATTCCAGATCAGCAACGGCCTCAATGGCCACGACGTTCTCGTGGCGGGCGCGGTTGAGCAGAAGGTTACGCGCGACAGCGAAGACGAATGGCCGCACGGGGTTTGGGATTTCCCGCTGGGCTGCTTCGTAGATCCGCACATAGACATCATGGCAAAGGTCTTCCACATCGGATTTGTTGCGCCGGCTGCGGCGCAGAAACTGCAGCAGTGCCGCCTCCAGCGGCAGCACTTCCCGGACAAACCAGGCATCGACATCAGGCGCAGTCATGGCCGCGCCCACATTGCGCAGGTTCAACCCTTCGCGATTTGTGTCCGATGTCTCGGCCATTCCCCGGAAGCTTTCTGGCTTGTGCGGGTTAGAGCTTATGTCCACATGTGATAGAACACGCGAGGCCCGCGCGTTTAGGGGTAGCCGCGGTAAAAGATTTTCACTCCACGCTGCGGCGGGCGCCGGACACGCAATCTTGTTGCGCAAAGAAGCACGGCATTTCACGCGACAATATAACTTTGAGTTGGCTGTCCTTCCATCGCCCAAAGCGACCCAAGTAGAACCCGACGGTCGACACCACGACCGCTGTCCGGCGTTCCTCTCTGTCCCCTGCTCCACCGCCCACCCGACGCTTAAGGCTACATTTAGCGAGACAAAGATGCGCACTGAGATCGTAGCCGGGACACACATTGCGGACTTGGCTAGCGTATCCATGCGCGAAAACCGAAAATTTGAAGGCGTCGACAATATGGCGAGCATGCGCACCTCCCTCCGCCCCAGCCAGTCCCTTCCGCCATCTATCCATGGTGGTATTGACCGACTTCCAGTTTGGCCCTAATGTCACCGCACGGTGACATATATCGCTAGAAAACAACTTGCCAGAGACGCCGAAGAGACCCGCGAGCGTATCCTTGCCGCCGTCGGCCGGATTATCGTGCGCGACGGGCTCGCTGCGGTGGGTATCAATGCCCTTGCGCGTGAGGCGGGAGCCGACAAGGTCCTTATCTATCGCTACTTCGGCGACCTCGATGGGGTCTACAGCGCATTTGCCTCGCAAAGCGACTTTTGGTGGACACTGGACGAAATGCTGTCCGGGATCGACCCGAAGCGGCTTTCGCTGGCCAATGCCATCAAGCTGGTGCTGCATCGGCACAGCGCGGCGATCCGCAAGAGACCTGTGACCCTGGCGGTTCTCGCGGCGGAACTTGCCGACAGGACTCCACTTGTGGTCGTGCTGGAATCTCTTCGCGAACGGCGCGCGGTCGAACTCAACAGATGGCTTGCCGCCCACTACACCCTGCCTCGCTCGACCGATCTGGCGGCCGTCTCAATGCTGCTCGGCGTCGCGGTCAACTATCTTGCAGCCCGGGCGCGCAAGATACGGGTAATGAGCGGCGTGCCAATCAAAACTGACGATGATTGGGAACGCCTGCTGAAAGCCACTGATACGATCATCGATGCTGTTCTTCCGAAGTCTAAATGTCACCGTGTGGTGACAAAAAAGGAGAACGTGACATGACCCGATCTTTCGATCGCCGGACGTTGCTCACATGGAGTGCAGGCACCATTGCACTTGCCGCAGCAGGCGGCATGGTCCGCGCGATCGGGAAAGGCGCTGCCTTGGCTGATGACGAAGCTTATTCGGCATGGCAATTGTGGAACGCGCCTGCGCTACAGGGCACCCCGCTCGCCCTTGTCGCAGCCGCCGTGCTCGCCGCCAATCCCCACGACTCACAGCCATGGCTGTTCCACGTCAGCGATAGCGTGATCGAAATTCACGCTGCCCTCTCGCGCAATCTTGGCGCGATGGATGCGTTTCTGCGCGAAATGCATCTTGGCATCGGCTGCGCCATCCAGAACGCGATCGTAGCGGCCGGTCCAAATGGTTACGCCGTCGAAGTGGACGCGATGCCTGGTGCACTGACTACAATCACGGACCGGCGCTCGTCGCTTCACGCGGCCACACTTCAGCTGACGCGGCTTGCCGCGCCGTCTGCACCGGATGCCCTCTACCGCGCGATTCCCAACCGGCACACCAATCGTTATGCTTATGACCGCACAAAACCGCTTCCCACTGCATGGCGGGAATTCACGCCGCGCGCCAATATCGACGATGATGTGCGTATTTTTCTCTTTGAAGAAGGGCCGCAGCGTACGGCCTTCGATGCAGCCGTCGTCGAAGCGACGCAAGCCATCATTGCCGACCCGCAAATGATTGCGGACAGCGACCGCTGGTTTCGAAGCTCATTGAGCGAGATCAAAAAACATCGCGATGGTCCCACGCTTGAGACTGCGGGATTGTCGCCGCTTACGCTGCTGTTGGCGGAAACGCTTCCGTTGCCTGTCAGCATGACCCATCGCGCTTGGCTGGCGCAGACCCGCGACCGCCAGGTGTCAAGCGCTGCGCTGACCGGCCTTATCGCCGTGCGCGACCGTTACGACCGACCGATGACGATTGCGGCCGGACGCACATGGCAGCGGCTTCACCTCTATGCGGCTGCGAACGGCGTGGCGATGCAACCACTCAATCAACCCATCGAAATGATCGATCGAGAGAGGCAGCAAGGAAAGCCTGCGGCATGGGACAGGCGGGTCGCCGCGTTGACGGGTTCGGCAGACTGGCAGGCGACCTTCTCTTTCCGAGCGGGGATCGCCGAAAACGCGGCACAACCAAGCGCACGGCGCGCATTGAAGGACATGCTGATCGGTTAAAGACGCCTTCTTCGAAAATATTTGCGCGGCCGCTGCAGCGCGATTGCGCAATGCCGAGCAGCTTTTGTCAGGCGTCAACCCTCAGGCTGCGCGTTTGCGCCGCCTAAATCGAAATCCGAGCAATCCCGCGCCGATCAAGCTAAGCGTGGCAGGCTCTGGGGCGCGTGTAGTTGTCAAAAGCGCGCTGCTGTTCGCCGTAGCATTCCAACTCTCTGTGCAGACCCATACTTCTTTCTTATTGACCTTCTCATAACTGCAAGACTTTGTTCCTGCGAAGGCGGTAAGAACTGTGCCAGCAGGGAAATCGAACAACGTTGTGAACTGAGGATCGGTACTCTTGCCGAAATGCACCGAACCGAAATCGAGACTGTAGACGGCGTAACCAGTTGACGTCGGTTGATATGCTTGTGTCAGCGGGCGAAACGCGTCGATCGGGTTGGCCGGGCTCGCTGAAATTCCCAGATAGGCGTCGAGCTTACCGCTGTTCCACATCGTCGCGCTCACCAGTGTCGCGAATACCGGCAACGAAATAGCGGTGTTGGTTCCGGTAACGGAGAAGGTCTCTGCGAACGCGCCCGCAACGCTGTTGGGAATCAAGACGACTAAATCGAAATCATCGACGGTCCCGCTATTCGGGCTCGCCTTGAACCCGAAATTTGGGGACGGATCGCTCGTCGGAGTGATGCTGCCGTTGTCGGTGCAAGTTGGTGTCGGGGCCACACAAAAAACGTGCATAGCACCTGCCGACGCCTGCCCAGAGAGCAGGCTCGCCATCGCGGCCAGCGAAACGACAACCGCTGCGCCCGCAAAGTTTGAAAGGCCGCGACGTCCGCGACCCACCCGATTACCCACAGCAACCCCATCGCTATTAGTTTTTGGCGGAAACTAAGCAAAAAATGGGCCAAGGGCAGACGACAGGTTAATTCTCGCTTAATGCGGGACTCGCTGTAGCCGTTATTTACAATCGGAGCACCGCTCGCATCGCTGTGCGGCTACCCGTCACGTAGTACAGCGTAATCGGTAACCGCCGGTGCGGCGAATTCCGGCCATTGAGAATAGGCGGACCCAGCGCATCGATCGCAGGATAGCAACTTTAGGGCATGAGGTCCGCAGGATCAGTTGAGCGTAATCCAACAGGCAGCCGGTGGTGATTTGGGATTGGCCGAGGCGACCGACATAGGATCAGCCTTCTATATCTGGTTCTGCAATGGCGCCCGTGGCCAACGTAACGCTCGATCCAGCCCAGCACCTGCAGATCGTACGCGTCGGACATAGGGGAAATCATATTGGCCGACCAAGATCATAGGCCGACCCCACCTGCCTCTTAGGCCGCATTTCACGGGCGTTGCGGGGGGCGGACCCCATCGTTATAAGGGCGCCTCCCGAAAGAACCGGAGAGTAGCTCAGCCTGGTAGAGCACCACGTTCGGGACGTGGGGGCCGGAGGTTCGAATCCTCTCTCTCCGACCAATCATTTCAAATGGTTAGGTCATTTTTCCAAAAACTCGAATGAAGCGTTCGCAAGTCTTGTTCGCAAGTATTCAATGTGAGCTGCGGTCTGCCGACGTTGAACTGCCTCAAGTTTCGGTCCCCATTTTTGATTTCGCGAGGAGAGGCATCGAGGTGCCAACGCCAAATCGAATCAATCGACCGGAGAGCTGGCTCGGTTTGTCTGAACAGCTTCGCGCTTAGGATAAGTGGCGTTTCTGCCGGGTTTCCTTGGTTGGTGTGATGCGCTTTTGGGGTGCAACGCAAGGAGGGCGTAGCCCGACCGGAGTTGCGCGCCAAAAGCGTGGCGAAGTTCATGCCGCTGCACTCAGCGACGGATGATCGAAGTAGGCCTCATCGGGCGTTCGCCGGTCAAGGCTGGAGTGCGGGCGTTGGCGATTATAGAAGTCCAGATATCGGCCGATCGAGGCGCGCGCCTGGCTGACGCTGTCGTAGGCCCGCAGATACACTTCTTCGTACTTGACCGATTTCCAGATGCGCTCGACGAAGACGTTGTCGCGCCAAGCGCCCTTGCCGTCCATGCTGATGGCGACCGTGTTGCGGATCAGCACGTCGGTGAAGTCAAAGCTGGTGAACTGGCTTGCCTGATCGGTATTTAGTATCTGCGGACTGCCGTGCTTCGTCAGGGCCTCCTGCAGGGCCTCGACGCAGAAGTCAGCCTCCATTGTGATCGACACGCGATGGCTGAGCACGCGCCGGCTGAACCAGTCGACGACGGCGGCCAGATACACAAAACCACGCGCCATCGGAATGTAGGTGATGTCCATCGCCCAGATATGGTTGGGACCTTCGACCTTCAACCCGCGCAGCAGATAGGGATAGATCTTGTGGCCCAGTGCGGGTTTCGACGTGTTCGGCCGTCGATAAATTGCCTCGATGCCCATACGCTTCATCATCGTTGTAACGTGCTGGCGACCGATCTGCCTGCCTTCCCGGCACAGCAGGTCGCGCAACATCCGGCTGCCTGCAAACGGGTAGTCCAAATGCAGTTCGTCGATCCGGCGCATGATCGCCAGGTCCCCGGCCGACACCGGCCGGGGCTTGTAGTAGACGCTGCCCCGGCTGATGTTCAGAACCTTGGCTTGCCGCGCGACGGGTAGATCGTGCGAGCGGTCGATCATCGCTTTGCGCTCAACAGGCCGGCCTTGCTGAGCGCACCTTCCAAAAAATCGTTCTCCAGCGTCAGCTCTCCGATCTTGGCGTGAAGCGCCTTCAAATCCACCGGCGCTGCTTCTGCGTTCGACGTGCCCGAACCGAAGAGGCCGGCCGCACCATCGAGCACCTGCGCCTTCCAAGCCGTGATCTGGTTGGGATGAACATCGAAAAGTTCCGCCAGTTCGGACAGCGTCTTTTCGCCTTTAATGGCGCTAAGCGCCACTTTCGCCTTGAATGCCGGTGAGTGGTTCCGGCGGGGTCGTCTTGTCATGATCTCTCCTGATCCGCGGCTATCCTCGCCGCTGTCAGGCAGAAAATCCACTTAGCGATCTGTCCAGATTTCCCAGGCCAGCTCTTGTCCGCATGGTGCGCTGGTACTCAGCGACAACTCTGCTTTCGGCAACATCTGGCTGGATGGGCGTAAGTCCGGCGAACCCATCACCGGCTTCGTGGAAGTCGGCGCGCCACTCCATGCATGGAGCGGCGTATGAGCCGGTTCGACCGTCAAAGTTTCCTGGGCGCGGACAGTGAGAGCAAGCTGGACGCGGCAACACTGGGCTTCGTCGGCCTCGGCGGCGGCGGCTCGCACATGGTGCAACAGACCGGCCATCTCGGCATCGGCGGATACGTCGTTGTCGATCCCGATCACATCACCGATACGAACACCAACCGTCTCATCGGCGGCACGCTGGCCGATCTCGAAACCGAGACGACCCCGGCGATGTCCAAAGTGGCCATTGCCGAGCGCCTGATCCGGGCCTCAAAGAGAAGCCCCGCATCATCCCGATCTGCGAACTCTTGGCACAACGCCACCAACGAGTTGAAGCGCTGTAACATCATCGTGGGTGCGGTCGATTTCCTTCAAAGAGCGTGAGCAGCTTGAGCGCTTCGCGCGCAGACACCTCATTCCGTACATCGACATCGGTATGGACGTGCACGAGCTGAACAATAAGAAATTCCTGATTGCAGGTCAGATGATCCTGTCCATGCCCGGCAAGCCCTGCCTGCGCTGCTGCGGACTGATTACCGACGAACGGCTGACGCAGGAAGCCAACCGATACGGTGCAGCGGGAAGTCGTCCCCAGGTCGTATGGTCGAATGGCGTCTTGGCTTCGACGGCGGTCGGCCTAGTCACCCAGCTTCTTACGCCATGGTTCAATGCTGCACCGGACTTCGTCTATCTCGACTACGACGGCAATCGCGGAACCCTAGTGCCCAATGCCCGCATGGCGCTCCTTCGGGACAAGGTATGCCCGCACCACCCCGCAGATGAAACCGGCGATCCGCTTTTCGACGTGCGGGAATTCAATGTACTGAGCGAGAAAATCAAACTGGCCAAGGCGGAGGCTGCGCGCGCGCCGCTGCCGGTCATCGCGCGCCCAACGGTCTGGGACAGAGTGAAACGCTTTTTCGGCTTCTAAGATTTCGAAATTTAGCCTCGGCCCGTGAAGCCGATGCTTCAAGCCTGAGCTTTGTCAGCCTTCCTAAAATCATCCAGGAACTCGGATACCGGCTCAACGCCGGTCACGGGCAGATGGTCGCGGGCGCGGGTATGCTCGGGAACGCTGTGCACGATCATGGCATCGGCCATCGCCTCGATGACGCCCATGCCGTTGATCCGCCCCGCAACACGGATCGCCAGGCACTCCCGCGTGAACTCGTCGATCAGTGTCATCAACCGGACTTTCCGGCCGTCATGGGTCTGGGCTTCGACGAAGTCATAAGACCAGATATGGTTGCGCCGCTCCGGTCTCAGCCAGACACAGCTGCCATCGCCCAGCCGACACTTCGTCCTGACCTCTTCCACCGCCTGCCGGCGCCGTTCGGGGCTTACAAGTTTCCCGCGGCGATGTCTTTCGTAACCGCTGTCCCAATCCCACCTTGCACGAGGAAGCGTAAGCTTTGAGCTTAGCGCGGTGCAAAGGCGTGATTTGGTTTGGAGGGATGGCGGTGCAAGAGTTCTGTGCAACGGGTGGTCGTCGGCGCTGGAGCCTGGACGACAAGCGAGCGGCCGTTGAACTTTCCCTGGACCCGGCTGGTGGCGTCACGGCAGTGGCAGCTTGCCTGGGTGTATCGTCGACGCAGATCTATGCCTGGCGGCGCGAGGTGCGCGAGCTTGCAGAGCTCGAGGCACGAAGGAACGAGCCGTTGTTCATGTCGGCGGTCGTTGAAGAAGAGCCGCCTGCGATGATGGCAGCCGTCATCGAGGTGGGCTGCGTGCCTGTCGGGATTGCTCGTGGCGCCAACTCCGATCTCATCGCCTCGGTAGTGGCTCTGCTGGAGAAGATGCGATGATCGGACCTGGCGCAGACGCCAAGGTGCTTGTCTGTACGCAACCGGTCGACGGACGCAAAGGCATCGATAGCCTTGTGCATCTGGTCCAGAACGGTCTGGGTCAGGACCCGTATGGTGGCGTCGTCTATATATTCCGCAGCAAGCGCAAGGACCGGCTGAAGATCCTGTGGTGGGACGGCTCAGGTTTGTGGCTGATGCTCAAGCGCGCGGAAGCGCGTGAAGGCTTCTGCTGGCCGCAGAAGCATGACGGCAGTTATCGTCTCACCGCGGCGCAGATGAGCACCCTTGTTGCCGGCCTCGATTGGCGTCGCGTGCACGCTCCACGTCCCGCAATCAAACCAAAAATCATCATTGCAGCGCAGGCCTAGCACATATGCATTGCGCAGCGTTTGATTTGCTTGACCCATACAGGTTCAAGCGATTTTATCGTGTTTATGGACAAATCATCTTCGCTTCCCAATGATCCCGATGCGTTGCGCGCGATCATCGTGCAGATGGCGGATGAGGCAGTCGCAACCCAAGCCGAGCTCAGCGACCTCAAAGACACACTCGCCGCCTGCGAAGATGAGAGAAGACGCGTCAGCGAGATCCTGGAGACGTTTAAGCGGCATCGCTTTGATCAAAAGAGCGAACGGCTGGATCCCGATCAGTATGAGCTGATCCTGGAAGAGGTTGAGACCACGCTGGGACGGATCAGTGCGCGGCTTGAGAGCGTCACGCCCGGGAGACCAAGATCTACGCGGCGTAGCAATCGTGGATCGCTTCCTGCCCGCCTCGAGCGTATCGAGCAGATCGTGGATATCGAAGACAAGGCCTGTGCCTGCTGCGGCGGGAGCCTGCACGTCATCGGCGAGGACGTCAGCGAACGCCTCGATGTCGTGCCAACCTTGTTCCGCGTTCTCGTCACGCGCCGTCCGCGCTATGGCTGTCGCGGCTGCGACGATGCCAAGGTCATCCAGGCACCCGCACCAAACTTCATCGTCGATCAGGGTCTGCCTACCGATGCCCTGGTCGCTCAGGTGGTGGTCAGCCGTTACGCCGATCATCAGCCGCTGTACCGTCAGGCCCAGATCTATAGCCGCCAGGGCATCCATCTTGATCGCTCGACGCTGGCAGACTGGGTCGGGCGAACAGCGTGGTGGCTGCAGCCGCTGCGACAGCATCTGCTGGACTATTTGCGCGGTTCACCAAAGCTCTTCGCCGATGAGACCACGATGCCGGTGCTTGCACCAAGGACCGGCAAGACCAAGAAGGGCCAATTATGGGCCTACGCACGCGATGATCGGCCTTGGGCCAGCCAGGCGCCGCCGGCTATCGTATATATGTATGCCACCAGTCGCAGCGGGCGAGAACCGGTGGAGCATTTGAAGGGCTTCGCAGGTATCCTGCAGGTCGACGGTTATGCCGGCTACAATCGGATTGGCCGCAGCGACGCTGTCACGCTCGCTTATTGCCTCAGCCATGCGCGCCGCCAATTTTACGAGTTCAAAGGCAAGGAAGCTGTAGCCGACGAAGTCCTGCGCCGGTTCGCCGTGATCTACAAAGCCGAAGCCGTCCTGCGCGGCAAATCCCCTGAAGAACGCCTGGCCGGCCGCAGGCAGGCGCTCTCGACGCTGCTGCCCGAGCTCAAAGCCTACCTCACACAAAACAAGCGGCGCTTCAGTCTCAAGGGCAAAATGACAGAGGCGATCGACTACACCCTGAACCACTGGGACGGTCTTACCCGCTTCATGCAGGACGGGCGCATCGAACTCGACAACAACACGGTCGAGCGCGCCATCCGTCCGATCGCGCTATCACGAAAGAACAGTCTGTTCGCCGGCTCCGATCTCGGGGCCGACAACTGGGCGATCATCGCAAGCCTGCTCGAGACCTGTAAGCTCAACGACGTCGATCCCCTGGCTTGGCTCACCTGCACCCTCACCAAGCTCGCCAACGCTCACAGCGCCAGGGATATCGACGCCCTCATGCCGTGGCACTTCCCCAAAATCACAAACTAACGCCAACCACGATCAATCACTACGTGGGGTTGGGACGACGGTTACTGTCTTTCAGCACCTGCTTCTCGATCGACAGATCCGCCACCCGACGCTTCAGCCGCGCATTCTCTTTCTCCAGATCCTTCATCCGACGGGCCTGATCAAGTTCGAGACCGTCACATTCTTTCCGCCAGCGGAAATAACTCTGGTCCGATATCCCCGCCTCACGATAAGCAATCGAAATCGACTTTCCTTGAGCTGTGGCCACCTCGATCTAGCGCAGCAGTGCCACGACCTGCTCCGCACTAAACCACTTCTTAGCCTCGGCACGAAGATGTTGACGATCTGCTGTTACCAGTTCTTGGTGATGCGAATACCGAACAGGCGTGGATCAGTAACGAAGACATTAGTCGTCAGTCCGGTGTCGTCCGAATTAAGGAATGCGCCCGTGATAGCAGTCGTATTGAGCACGTTCTTCACGTAAGCCATCGCCTGCCAGCCATCTTGGTTGGTGAAGATAAGCGCGAAATTCAGATTGGTATATCCGTGAAGTTCGTCATACGGGCGGTCGTTGAACACGCGGGCAAAGGAATCGCTCTGCCAATAGAAGTCACTTCGCAACGTTCCCGCCCAGACGTCGGAGAGCGGCATGGAATACTGCGCGCCCAGCGAGAACGTGAAATGCGGCGCGTTGGGCAATTGATTGCCGTCTAGGTTCTTGTCGAAACCTGCGCCGCCGTTCGGAGCGGTCGCCGGATCGAAGCCGACATAGCCCGGAAGGTTTGAGGGATCCGGATTGGCCACATAGGGTTCGATAGTAACAGGATCGACCGGGAGCAAAGGATGGGTGGTGCTATAAAATCCCGGTGTGTATGCGGCTGCGCACGCTAGCGCGAAGCCAGAGCCCTGGCCCGTCAGCAATTCGTTGACCACATAAGTGGGCAGGATGCAGTTTGATGTCGCGGTGATGAACGGCTTGACGACCATCCAGTCCGGATTGCCTGCTGTGCGGTCCATTAAGTCGATAGCTTGCGAGCCGCCATCGAGAGTTGCGTTCTCGTAACCACCTGAAAGATTGAACCGCAAACCGGGGATTGGCTCCCATGTCGATTCCACTTCCGCGCCTCTCACCGTCGCATTGAAGTTCAGATTGATGGATGTGCGATCGATGATCTGAGATATCTGATAATTCTGATATTTGTATAAGAATACGTCGCCATTCAAAGTCATTGCACCATCGAGCAGGCTGTTTTTGGCACCGAGTTCGAAAGCATTGTTGAACTCTGGTAGGTACGTCAGCGAATGTGTCTGGTCGCCGGGGGAAGTAAGTGGAACCGCAACACCACCCACATTGACCGCTAACGGTGCCACGCCAGGTGGATTGGCGCCACCGCCTTTGTAGCCCCGCGCGTAGGATGCGTAGAACAGGGATTGATCCGTGAAAGCAAGCTTGGGTGTCCATGTTACATTGAAGCGGCCTGTCAATTCACGCCACTCCTGATTTAATGTTCCCGTGGTCGGATAGCCTTCGCCCACCACAAGCGTCCAACTGGGAATTTCGTCGAAGCTCTTTTTATCGTCAGTGAAACGTAGACCACCTGTCAATTTCACGTTGGGAGCAACCTGATAATACACCTCGCCGAACGCCGCCCATGAGGTCAGGCGATACGGATTTTGACTGTGAAAATAATTATGCCCCTGGCCGTCGATCTGGGACAGCGGATTGGGATCGGTATAGGCGCAACCCAGACCGAAAGAGGACGTGGCAATCAATGCCTCGCTCGCAGGCTGCGGCCCGCAGGAATTGGCATACGCGCCGTCGAAAGGAATATGAGCTGCGTCTGACGGTGGAGGCCCCGCTCCTCCGAACCTGTCGAAACGCTCCGTCGCGAGCGAAATGGCGTTCGAGAGTATGTAGTAATCTTCGAGTGTTGCATAACTGAGGTAGTTGGCGCCGCCCACGAAGTTGAACGGACCTTGCAGGTTCGAGGAAAGCCGTACCTCCTGATAAAATTGATGTGCATGCTCCTGCGAGACATCCTGCGCCACGAGACGGCTTGAGCAGCCCAGTTGCGGATCGCAATATTCGCCGTCCTGTCCGACTAGCGTGTTTCCGCCGGGATCGAGGAATATTCCCGCGGCAGTGTCGAATTGATTGTAATCTTCCGTCGAATAGAGATGGTCCTGATTGTAGGCTGTCTGCGAGGTTAATGTCAGTACAGGCGTCACACTGAAATCAACATTCAATTCATAGGTGTCGTTCTTTGCTGTGTAGTGCGGTTCAATTAGGGAGCTTGTAACACGTAGACTGGGTGATTGGGTCTGGCTTGCATACGGATCATTGTAGGGCGGGAGGTATGGGCTGAGCGCATACAGAGCCGCGACGAACGGGATCGCGCTTGCATTTGGCGTCTCAAAGGCAGTTGGCGCATACAGCGAAGTCGGCCGACAGCCCTGCTCAAGCCATTCCGTCCCGAGATTGACATCGGGGTTGGTGGCTTGCGGTCCGGCTGGACCATCAACCACGGCGGGAGCGACATCCTTTTGGCAAAGTTGCTTGGTCGAACGCTCGCGATCGTCATCTTCCTGGAAATGTTCCCAGATAAAAGTCGCGGTCAATCTTTCAATTGGGTGCGCCAGCAGCGACACACGACCGGACCATAGATCGCGTCCGTCAACCGGGCTGGAAGTTTCCTCATCAAATGAATAACCGTCGCGCTTGGTCCATTCTCCAGCCACGCGTAAATCGAGCTTATCGCCGACCAGCGGCGCGTTGAACATGCCTTCCAAACGGCGATTTTGATAATTTCCCACATCGACCGACCCCATCGCTTCGTATTGATCGGTAGGTTTGGCAGAAATCATGTTGACGACGCCAGCAGTCGAGTTTCGGCCATATAGCGTGCCCTGGGGCCCGCGCAATACTTCGACCTGATTGACGTCGAAAAACTCCTGCTCGAAGAAATGATTGCGGATGAACGGAATGTCGTTGAGGGCGACAGCCACAGCAGGATCGGTTGTGACCGAAATCGCTTGCGTGCCGATACCGCGAATTTGGATGTTGTAGCCTGTGAAATTGGTCTTCGAAAACGTCAGATTGGGAACATTCTTGACAAGGTCCGGGCCGCCCGCGGTCTGCGTTGCAGTTAATTGCTCCTGGCTCATAGCGGTGATCGCGATAGGAACGCTCTGAACATCGGCCCCGCCAAGCTTCGAAGACGTAACCGTCACCGTTTCGACGGTGCCGCGAGGGGTTGGTGCGGCTTGGGCCAACTGGAGGGGTGCGATATCAACAGCGCCCTGATTGGCGCGATCAATCCCAATGGCCCCAGATGGATCGTGACGAATGACAAACCCGGTGCCCTTAAGCAATTGGGAAAGAGCCGCATCGGATGAAAGGTTGCCCTTAACGCCCTCGGTCATCGCGCCTTTTATCGTGGAACTGGCGTAAATGACTTCGGAGCCTGTTTGAGCGGAATACGCGTCAAGCGCCGCCTTCAGGTCGCCGTGGGGAATATTGAAATCCTGGGACAACGCTGTTCCTGAAATGAATGCAACGCATGCCGATGTCGTCATTAGCGTCGTCAGATTTGTCAATTTGTAATTCATATTACCCCCCAATGTGATGCTCAAACAAAAGCAATAGTTATTTCAGGCTGTCAGTAGTTCTTCTCAGCGCGAGATCACCGTTTCGCCATCGCGAGTTTCAACACGCAATTTCAGGATCGTTCGTGCAATACGCTCGAATGCATCGACGTTCGTCGCGCGAAAATGGCCACCGACTGCGATGCTGCGCACATCTGCGCCGACGACGATCAGTTTCTGACGGTTGTAGCGGTTGAATTCGGCTGCAGCGCCGGCAAGAGGTGTGTTGTCGAATGCCAGAAGGCCACGCCGCCACGCCAATCGATCCGTCAGTTCGGGTATTGGCCTAGTTGCAAGCGTAACCTGCCCGCGCGTCGCAACGAGGACATCGCCAGGTGTCAGAACGATGGATTTGACATCCGGGCCACCTTCGGTTGGTTCGAGTTGAGCTCGCCCTTCGGTGAGCGTCACCTGTAAGCGGTCGGGATCGCGGCGTATAGAAAACGCCGTTCCCACATCGATCACCTGCCTGTTGCCCGCCACCACGATAAAGGGGTGGACCGCATCGTGTTTGATCTGGAAATACGCCTCGCCATGGTCGAGCCAGACTTTTCTCTGCGTACCGTTGGTCGCAATGCGAATTCTTCGTATTCGTGTTGAGCTCGATCTTCGAGCCGTCCCCGAGTGTCAGAATCTTGTGACCGCCAATAGCGGTTTCGTATGGACCGACGGTTTGGGGACGGATGTAGGAAAGCCCCCCAGCAATCAGCACGCCCAGTAAGGACAGACCAACGGTGCCGAAAGCGATAGACGAGCCGATGCGACGTGCCTTGCCCAACTGCTTTGCTTCGGAAAACGTCTTGCGAAGCGCAGAAAGCCTGTCTCCCCGGTCCCAGACAGCTTCCAATCTCCAATAGGCCATCATGTGGGCGGGAGATTTGTCCATCCAGAACTCGAAGGCCACTTGGTCCTCGGCAACCCAATCTGACGAGGCATGCCGTTTGACGAGCCACCACGCAGCGCGTTCGCTAATTGCTTTCGGGCCGAACGATGTTGGAAGGTCTGCACTATCGCTCACGCAACACCTCCAATATCGAGCTGATCGCGGTAGAGAACATCAGCCAAGGCGCGGATGGCTTCTGTGAGATGCATCTCGACGGTCTTTTCCGCGACGCCGAGCCGGAGTGCAATTTCGCGAGTAGAAAGGCCGTCTATCTTTTTCATGAGGAAGGGTTGGCGATATCGCTCCGGCAATTTGTCGAGCGCGGCTTGCAATCTGCGCAATTCTTCCCGGGCGATGACGGTGCGATCAGGGCCTGGTTCATCAATTGCCACGTCTAGGGCCTCCAGGTTTTCGACCGCCTGAATTGAAACGACCTGTTGCCGGCGCGCACGATCCGCCAGCAAGTCACGAGCGATCTTGAACAGCAAAGGCCGGGTCGGGTTGGGGATTTCTTTGCGCGCGACCGCATAAATCCGCATGTAAACTTCCTGGCAGATGTCTTCAGCATCGGCGGCGCTGGAACTGCTCTTTCGCAAAAACTGCAACAGCGTGCCCTCCAGAGGCAGAACTTCCCGAACGAACCAGGCCTTCACTTCAGGCACGCCAGCGCTTTCGCCCGCTTTGCGCGGGTTGCTATCACCGCGATGAATGTCCGATGCGTCTCCCATCCCCGCAGTTTTCTGCCTTTCGAGGATCAGAACCATGCCTCTGCCAACTAAACCGAATGAGCAGACAAAACCCCTGAAAAGAGTTTGGCACGCAAGATCATTGCGCCATAGCCTTCGACGGCGAGATCACCCAGGCATCTAACCGCCCTGCTCTGTCCGCGTTGGCGGCTGCAAAAAAATGACCGCTAGGGGGTAGCCGTCGTTCGCAAGTCTGTTCGCAAGAATGGGATTTTCAGGTGCCAGTTTGTACCCGTTTTGGTGTTTACGGGTTCAATATAATCAAGTACTTAGAATTTGTTCCGAATCTTCGGGACGTGGGGGCCGGAGGTTCGAATCCTCTCTCTCCGACCAATACCTCAAATTTCCCGAGTTAAACCAACGGGATAGGTTTTGAGGGTGGGTTCCACCCCCAAAATCACCCCAAATGGCCGCGAGATTGGGGCGGACTGGGATGGACGCTGGGGGACAGGAAGGCGCTGGCTTTCTCATCCACCGGGATAGGGCAACGCTCGCCTCTTGGCTAATTCACTACGAGCTTTATCTCGAAATTCCGAAGGGCACTGAAGTTCTGGGGTTGAGCCGACTTGTGCTTTTGGTAGCTCCTTAAAATCCACCTGATTTTTTCCTGAATAGTTCAGTTGAAATGCCCGATGATATTTATCCGGGCCAACTGCCCAGAATATTGGGGCTCGGCGAGGCAGAAGCTCTTGTACCTTTTGGGCAGCGTTTTTTCTTTTGCCCTTCATTTCCCTAATCTCGCATGGCGCTGGACATTTTTTTCCAAACTCCTTCATGAGTCCAACAAGCTGATCGACCTCAGGTTTCGTTTTTTTCACTTCGCAAGCGATGTGCCAAAGGTCATCCCGTTCATTGAAAGAGTTCGAGACTTGATATGCAATGATATCAAATCCCCACCGCTGGGACTGTGTACCGAAAAGCGCTTTGGGCCATCCATATTTGGAATAAAGCCTCCACAGCGCTGCAACCGTGATAATTGGTTCAACCCACAGTGTCAGCGGCCTCAGAGCTTCATTTTTTCTTCCAAACCAAAAGAATTTTTCCCGGCGCAACTTCGGGGTGCCCAGTACAAACGATCGCTTTCTTGGCGTTCTACTAGCTTGGCGTCCAGCCCCCGCAGAAAGTCTTTAGCGTCCGCTTCAGTGATCTTACGCAGTTCCTTTTCTTTTTTCTTTTTGAACCCATCATAATCCCAAGCCCAGTTCGGGTCGTCACAAAATTCTGGAAGAAGGTCGTTCAAAATGCGCTCTTCAAAATCCGACTTCAAAGCCATCTCCGCTGAATGGTCCCGTGGGCCGTACCCGCCCCTTGTTCAGCGCACGGGCTTCGCGCAACATACGGGGAGCTTACCCTCTCCCGCTCGTTTTGGGTCGCTCGGCATAGCCATGATAGTCAAGCCGCATGGCCCAGCAGCGCATCCGCTCAGCCGACCAGCGCCAGATCGTAGCGCCTGGCGAAACCCGCAAGATGCCGCGCTTGAGCCGCCCGCACAAAGGCGGCATGGAGTATGAGCGCGTGGAGGCGATGTCGGCCTTCGTCAAGGAAATAGCGGCGGCTAGATTTTCGCATGAGCGCATCGCGCGCCTCATCATCAACCAGAACACCGGCAAGCCGATCAGCGTTGAGACTTTGCAAAAGTATTATGGCCGCGAACTCGAGATCGGCCTTGATGAAGCCAATCTGGCGATGAGCCGTTCCGTCTTTGCACAGGGCATCGGCTTCCCCGGCGAGCCCAATCCCAACTACGGCAAGTTGCTGAAAGGGACCAAGCTGGTTGACCAGCGCAAATGGCTGGTCGATCCCATCGCGCCTGTTCCGGCCGCAGCGATCTGGTGGAAAAAAACAAGGGCACATAAAAGCGAACGTGTGGAATTAACAGGGGTAAATGGTCAGCCGTTGGTTAAACAACCAACTGTTATCATCCTGCCTTCGAACGGCCGCGAGCGGGGGCAACTCCCGTCCTTGATCTTCTTCCGCGCGGGTAAATCGGAATCCGGCGGGCGAGCTCTGTTTGGCTGGTGAGCACGTTTTCCATCTTACCATCGGGGGGCTTTTCCCTGCTCCGAATGATGTTGGTACCGGATCGCTTGCTCAGGGCCGAAACGTGGAGGGCACCCCCTATCCCGAATAATGTTGGTACCAGATCTCCGGTTGGGCGCGGACAGCTGGCTTTTCGAAGAAGCTGGAAAACCTCAAGGCGGCAGTGAACTTGCATTTCGCCTACTACAATTTCGTGCGCCAACACCGTAGCCTTCGCGTGACCCCTGCGTCTGGCCGCGAGAGCTTCAAGGTCAGCGACTGCATCAGTCGTTCTGAATACTTGTAGGAACGAACGGCCGCGGCGGTCCTCAGAAGCCACAGCAACTTTCTTGCGACGGTGGCCGGGTGACAAATCTATGTCCACAGAGCGATGCGCGGCTCGTTGCCGGTAATAGGGGCAAAAGTCCTGGCGGATGGTGCGGCATGATCGAGCCGTCGGACGGCGAAGCGGCAGAATTGCTCACTTCCTGCGGAACTGACCGGGGTTTGACGACCGCATCACCCATGCTTGCCCGAAATTTTGCCCCTCTTACCGAAGCCGCGAGTAAGCTATTGATCAGATTATATTGTTTTTGTGAGCCAGAGAACTCAGCACATCGATTGTCTTTCGGCCTGAAGCAATTGGACTGTGTTGTTTGCCTCCATCATTCGTTGAACTAAGTGAAGTCACGCGGAGTAACCCTCTAAAACAGGACACTGATGGGGGATGGCCGACAAGCCGGAAACAGGTCGTGAAGACATCGATCTGCGCCATCAGGGTGCAGCTATAGCTGCGTTAGCCCTGCAGGAATGGTTTGTCCGGGAAGTGTTGCCACTCGAGGCCACGCTGATGCAGTTCCTGCGGCGTAGCGGGCGCAGCAAAAGCGACATCGACGATTTGATACAGGATATCTACGTGCGCGTTTGCGAATCCGTGGAAAAGCAGTTCCCCGATCCGGTGAGACCGTTTGTCTTCACCGTCGCGCGTAACCTTCTGGTCGACCGTGTGCGGCGGGAACAAGTTATACCGATCGAGGCTGTCGAGGATCTTGATGCCCTCAATATCGCGATCGACGCGCCGAGCCCTGAACAGACCGCGATTGCGCGCGAGGAGTTGCGTCGCGTCCAGGCCGCACTTGACCGCTTGCCGCGGCGCTCCCGTGAGGCCGTCCTTCTACGTAAAGTTGAAGGTCTATCCTGGCGAGAGATCGGTTTGCGCATGGGCATCACCGAGGGCACGGTCAATCGGCATTTGACGGACGCGATGCATGCTCTAGCCGACACACTCTACGGCGACCCGCCTGACGTGAGAAGAAAGCCATGAGCAATTCACTAGATAGCGACGCACGCTTGGGAAAGGCCGAAGTTGTGCGCGCGCAAGCCGCCGAATGGCTTGCCCGCCGAGACCGCGGCGAGTGGAGCGCAACCGATCAAACAGAGTTCGACGCTTGGATAGCGCAATCTTGGTCTCATGCTACGGCGTACTGGCGGCTGGATGCTGCTTGGAATCGCGCCGACAGGCTGGGCGCCATGCGCCGTGCGTCGGAAAGCAGATTGTTGCGACTCTCCGGGAGCCGGATCACGTCCAACCTCTTCCGCACCGCCGCTGCACTTGTGGTTATCGCAGCACTCGGTACGGCTGCAATTTACGCCGCACAGCCAGAAGTCCGCAGCTACGAAACGACCGTTGGCGGGCATGAGACGTTAACACTCGGCGACGGTACCAAAGTCGAGCTGAACACCGATACGAAAGTTCGGGTTTCACCTGACCGCCGCAGCGTATGGCTCGATCAAGGAGAAGCTTATTTTGAAGTCGTTCACGATGCAATTCATCCCTTCGAGGTGTTGGTCGGCGATCACCGGGTGACCGACCTAGGAACCAAGTTCCTGGTTCGGCACAACGAAAATCACCTCGAAGTAACGCTATTCGAAGGCCGCGCGAGATTGGAATTGACAGACAGATGGTCGCGATCGCGCTCCGCGTTGCTCAATCCAGGCGATATAGCGATCGCTACCGCGAATTCGATGTCGGTCATGAAGCGGCCTGTGAAAACGCTGTCCAGCGAACTTGGTTGGCGGCGTGGTGTGCTCATTTTTCGCCACACTTCGCTCGCGAACGCAGCAGCGGAATTCAATCGCTATAACCGCCGCAAGCTTGTAGTTGGCGATGTCTCAACCGCCAAGCTTACGATCGACGGAACCTTCCAAGCCGACAATATCGACGATTTTACGCGCTTGACTTCAGCTGGTTCTCGGCGTGCGCGCGGAAGACCGGGGAAGCGAAATCGTCATCAGCGCTGATCGTTGAGAACGCGGAGTTAAGAGCGTTAGACGCAACTATGTGTCACCAAGGGGGAAATATGAACTGGCGTAAGAAATCTAAAATTGTGCTCCTTGGCACAGTTTGCACGGTTGTTGCGACGGTTGCTTTGGCCAATACCTTCGATGTCCCAGAAGGAGACCTTAGAAGTGCGTTAGATGCGTTCTCCGCGCAGGCGCATGTACAGCTTATAATGTCGGACGAGGCCGTGAAAGGTGCCCACACCAGTGGAGCGGCCGGCGACATTACGGCAGAGACTGCGCTCTCGCGCATTTTGAAGGGCACCGGGTTTACTGCTCACCGAACCTCTTCAGGCGCCATCGGGATTGTTCCGGCCAATGTACAAGGGCGCGTTGAACCTAACCCGGTGCTACCAATCCAGCTTGCACAAGCCACGCCTGTTTCGCGCGCGGTGGTGGAGACCGTCACAGTCACCTCGTCGAAGCTTGGCGGCGCGGACGTACAGTCAATTCCAATCTCGATCACGGCGTTGAGCCAGGAACAGCTGACCGCAACCCAAACCGCAGGCGGCCCCGATCTCGTGAAACAGGTGCCGAACCTCACCTTCTCCAAAACCAATTTCACCGGCTACAACATCGAAATCCGCGGTATCGGCACGCAAGCAATTTCGGTGACGACTGATCCCGCCGTCGCGGTTGCCTTCAACGACATACCCTTCCTCCGCAACCATTTCTTCGAGCAGGAATTCTACGACGTCGGCCAGGTCGAAGTTCTTCGCGGTCCGCAGGGAACGCTCTATGGCCGCAACGCAACGGCAGGCGTCGTCAACGTCATTTCCGCCAAACCAACAGATCAGTTCGAAGCGATGGCCTCTGCCGATATCGGCAACTACAAGAACCGCCGCTTCGAAGGCATGCTCAATGTTCCGATTGTCGATGATCGGCTCGATTTGCGCATCGCCGGCGAATGGACGAAGCGCGATGGATACAGTTTCAACACGCTGACGAATTCGCCCATCGACGGACGCGATCTGTGGTCCAGCCGCGTTACCTTGGGCTGGAAACCATCCGAAAAACTTCAGGCCTATCTGATCTGGGAGCATTTCCAGGAAGATGACGACCGTTTGCGCTCCACCAAGCAGCTTTGCAAATACGATCCTGGTCCTGCCACGGTCCTCGGCCAATCGACCGCCGAGGGTTCAGACGGCCAGATCGGAGCCGAATATCTCAGCCAGGGCTGCAGTCCGGTGTCGCTCTACAGTAAGGACGCGTTCGAAACGCCCAATTCCCTCTCGCTGCCCTATTACGGCGGATTGATCGGCGCGGGGTTCGGCCAGTCCCTCGCAAACCCGCTGGATGGAGATTATTTCGATGCTTATTCCAGCAAGGTGCAATCGACCAATCTCAGGGTCATCGAATCCGCACTCAACCCCACCTACCGGGCGAAGAACGATGTGATCGAATTGAATGCGGACTACGCGGTTACGCCCGCGCTGAGCTTTACGTCCCAGTCCGCGTTCAATCACGATTTTCTCTGGTCAGCCGAGGATTTCAACCGGTTCAACACAGCGCCGGGCATCTTCCTATATGATCCGACAGGAGGAGGAGGTAACTACGGTACCTTCGGCTTCGGCACGCTGATCGCGCCCACTCGGCCAGTTTCGCTGCGACGACGGCACCATTGTCAGCGCCGCATCCAGTTGCGCCAATCCGTATTCAGCCAGACCGTTCGGAAATTTCTGCGATCCGCAACTGGGCTGCAGCGACCGGCTCGTCGCCGAGGACCTGTCGGACGAACATGCCTGGCAGCTCAGTCAGGAATTCCGGCTGGCCTCCAATTTCAGCGGGCCGTTGAATTTCAGCATCGGCGGCAATTATCTGCACTATGAGACGGAGGAAAACTACTACGTCTTCATCAACACGCTGACGATGTTTGTAGCGAAGACCCTCAACGGACTGGGTGCCCGGCGTATCCGACAATGACAGAGTGCCTAAGCGGAATTTGGAGGCTCACCACATGCATATCCCAATCCGAAAAGCGGGGGCAATGTGGAAGGCTGTCTTGGCTATATCGATCCCAATCCGATCACCAGCCTCAACAATCAGGGCCACAATTACTTCCTGAGCGAGAACCCCTACGTGCTGAATTCCTATGCCGGTTTCGGCGAGGCCTATTATCAGGTGGTTCCAGCAACTGAAACTGACCGGAGGCCTGCGCTGGACCGATGACGAAAAGCACTTTATCGACATCCCCAGCGAACTGCTCGAGGACGACGCCGGTTATCCCGCTATCGGCGTTGTCAATCAGAAATGGAACGAATGGACCGGCCGCTTCACCGCCAACTGGACGCCGAAACTCGATTTCACGGAACAAACACTTGTCTATGGCTCCTATGCGCATGGTTACAAGGCAGGCGGCGCCAATCCACCGGGAGCGGCACTGCTGACATTCACGGAGGGCACTATCGCGGAACCGATTCATCCGCTGACGTTCAAGCCGGAATTCATCGATGCCTTTGAGCTGGGAACAAAGAACACGATGCTCGACGGCGCGCTTACGCTTAATGGCGATGTCTTCTATTACAATTACAAGGCCTATCAGATTTCGGAAATCGTGGATCGCACGTCGATCAATCTGAATTTCGACGCCACAGTGAAAGGCGCGGAACTGGAAACGAGTTGGGAGCCATTGCCCGGCCTGAAATTCAACTTTGCCGGCGGCTACGAAGATACGCAGCATCGATAACGGCCAATCCGCCGTCGATCTCATGGATCGCACAGCCGGTAACCCGAACTGGATCCTCGTCAAACCATTCGTCACACAGGCGTCGAACTGCATCCTGCCGGCCTATGTCGTCGCCTATCTGCTCGCCAATAACAGCTACATCATTCCCGACGCTTGCGGCGTAGCCTATAATTCGCATTAAGACCCTGTGACGCAGGCGGCATATCAAGCCAGTCCGCACAGCGGGGTATCCGGGTTTCGATCCGTGCGCGGGGAACACGGCCTGTCCGGTATACAAACTCAACCCCGTCACCGGCTCCCCTGAAAGTGCGGGAACAATAGACGATCCCTATACCGGCCAGAACATTTTTAACGGTATCGATTACGGTCCGGCGCCGAACAATGGCGAAGGGTTCGCCAAAAATGTCGGCGGAAATGAGCTTCCAAACGCACCGCATTTCACGGCGTCGTTCTCGGCGGAATATTCAGTACCGGTGACCGAGGATTGGGCGGCGTCGCTTCACGGCGATTTCTACTGGCAGGCGTCCTCGTGGGCGCGTGTCTTCAATGACGATCCTTATGATCGCCTGCATGGTTACACGAATGTGAATTTTGCCCTTATCCTGACAAACCAGAACGGCTGGCAGGCCACCGGTTACGTAAAGAACGTCTTCAACACGACGGCCATCACCGGCGCATTCTTGAATAGCGACGACACCGATTTGACGACGAACGTGTTTCTCACCGATCCGCGTCTGTTCGGTGTGCGCATCACGAAGAACTGGTGAGGGGGAAAACCAATGAGCGAACTGATTCAAAAAAACGATAATCGTGCCACCATCCGCTGGAAACTTCTGACGAGCGCCTCGGCTCTGGCGCTGACCGCCTATGTCTCGTCCATGAATTTGGCCAAAGCCGAAGATACAGACAGGCCAACCGTCTGGATCGAAGTCGGCGGGCAATTCGATCAATTCAGCGGGCAGGGCGGCCCCTTTGCGCCGCCCTTCGTGAACACGTTTGATTGGGGCGCTTACAGTCTAAAATCGCCGGCCGGCCTCCAGAGCACGCGCGCCTTCAGCCTCGGCGGCGATGCCAGCGTCTCAATTCAGCCCATAGATAGCGATTGGATATTCTCCGCTTCTGTCCGCTATGGACGCGCGCACGGCCACAAATTCGTGCATCAACAGAAGACGCAGGTCACCCGCTTTCAACTACCCGGACGGTTCGGCAGCAAATACTTTACAAAAACAGCGCCTGCGAGTTACGCGCAAACGAGCGCCGCCAAATCCGAAAGCCACGTCATTGCCGATTTCCAGGCCGGCAAGGATGTGGGGATGGGCATGTTCGGCCGCGATGGCATATCGGAAGTCGATGTGGGTGTCCGCTTCGCGCAGCTGAGCGAAAAGGCACAGGCTACGCTTTACGCCCGCCCGGGCATCCATTTCGTGCCTGGAACGATTTCCGGATCATCGTTTCCCACGTTAAACAATTACCATCGCTACCATGCCACCGCACATCGTACGAATAGCTTCCACGGCGTCGGCCCTTCCATCTCATGGAAAGCGTCTGTGCCAATCGCAGGGAATACTCCGGGCGGGGAAATTGCCGTCGATTGGGGTGCGAATGCCGCCGTGTTGTTTGGGCGGCAGCGCGCCAAGACGTATCATCATACGACAGGCGTTTATCATGACAATTCTGTCAAATATCACAGCACAGCGGTGTTGCCGCCAGGTGCCGGTCATAGAACGCAGAGCCGGTCCGTCATTGTGCCCAATCTCGGCGGCTTCGCGGGTCTTTCGTTCCGTTATGACGACGCCAAGATGAGCTTTGGCTATCGCGGCGATTTCTTCTTCGGCGCAATCGATAACGGATTTGATACGCGCAAGACGGAAACCCGCGGTTTCTACGGCCCCTTCGCATCGATCAGCATCGGGCTTCCGTAATGGGCCGTTGGGAGTCAAGGCTCCATCCGATAATCTCGCCACCGGTATCAGGCTTCCGTTCGTGGTCGGCACGTGGCCACATGATGCGATCAGATGGAGGCCGAGAGCCTATCTGGGAGACGTGCTGACCCTTGCGGGACGCACACCCAACGCCACGGCTTCATCGGCTTCGCGCTCCCGGCAACGGGAGAAGGGACGGGCAAAAAAACTCCGCGCTGCCCGTTTTTCTATGCGGCCACCTCTTGCTTGCCGAAGCGGAAGTCGGTGCCGTTCAACCGCATGCGGTGCAGGACGATCGCAAGCTTCCTGGCCAAGGCCACCGTGGCACACCCCAGGCCGCGGCGCTTGGCGACTCGCCATACCAGTTTCTTTTAGGGGCGGGTGCGGGGACCCTATAATCAGGCGCTTCGATTTTAACGCTTCGAGACGCGGTGGAGAAATTCTGCGGGCTCCACATCCAAAGCCTTTGCAAGCTGGATCGCCACACGATCGTGTGCGGACTGGATCGAGCACCGGAGGCGCTAGTTGGCCTCTTCAATGGTCAGAATATGGGCAAATTAATTGTTCAAGTCTGATGCGCGGTTGAGTGATATTAAGCGTTTCTGGTTTTGCCAAATATCTCGACGGCTGTCACTTCGAACGCGTTTGCGGCTTCTATTTGCGAATTTCAAAAACCCACGATGCCAAGTTTAGACGTTTCTGGATATTGATGGCGCGTTGAATACTGTCTATGCGAAGAACCTCCCTATTGCACAAAACCTTTAATGACGGCGGCAAGCTTGAATGGCTGATCTTCCGGCGTAAAACTATATGCATCGGAAATCAATTCAACGCGCGCGTGCAGCAAATCCTTGGCATAGCGCCACGCATTTTCCAGCGGAAAGAATTTGTCTTCCGGTGGCCATGCAAACATCACCTGTCCCTCGAACGACACCTTCAGTATCTGAGCTGCGGCCTGGACATAAGCCTTATTCGCTGTGCGTATGACTTTGGCGACGTCGTGGAGAATAGCTGCATCGGTGATCGCAGGTAGGACATAGGACAGCAGTGCCGCTTCCTCGATAGGATGTTTGGCCAGAAAGCCAAAACCTTGCGGACTTGCTCTGCTCGGCGCCCTCTCTAAATCCGCAATGTCCATAGCGCGCGCCCCCGATCCGCGCGTGGCGGCGCGAGACTGCCGGCGGGAACTGGAGCACTTACTATTGGCGCTTACAAAGAACTGATGGCCCGACGCTCAGTGAATTGATAACGCCTTGTACAACGTCGAGCTATAGCGAAGTTCGGGCGCGATAAAGTAACTTCCAATTTCGCCTCCGATCGCGAGAATTTGCACGCCTACAATCGGGGTATCGCGATTTCGCTCTTACTATAAACTTCAGTCGCCTTGGCCTGAGTAAGCCCGGAGGATTCCGCCACAGGGGCCTCACAGACACCCTCGTCGAAAGCTGCGATCGTGGCCTATGTGAGGTGCGCGACCATGACCATCAGAAGAGCTGGCATGTTACTCGATAGAGCGGGACGATCGCTACCGTACCCGCGGCACAGCCTCGCATTCAAAGGCCAGAAAGATACGCTACCTCTAGCAGCGCATCATCAAGAGATTTTTCCCTGCAGCGTCTGCCTGTATCGTGTCGGGCTGGTTGAGCATCGGTGCAACCAGGGTAAGCGTCTTTGTCGGTCCAGCGAAGCTGCGCCGCCCGAAGAACATTCGCCGGAACAACCGGTCTCTTCTAATAAATTGATGATAGAATGCGGCAAGCACGTGCAAAATGATGAAGCCGACCAGAAGCGCCGCAATATAGCCGTGCGCCACGAAAGTCGGATAAATCGTGAAGGTAGGCGGCAGTGGCGCACCCGAGCCACCGAACACGATCGCCGGGAGCCCAGCTAGAATACCTGTTGCGTAGCCCGTCGCCACCATCAAGACGACCAAAACATAAAAGCCGTAATGGGCGATCGGCGCGATTCGATCCAGCAAGGGATAGCCTGTCGTCGCATCTGCCGGTCGCGATGTCCGCATTCGAATGATGAAGCGGATGACCATCAAGGCCAAGATCAGCATTCCGCCGGCCATATGCACCCGAAGAACGCCAATCTTCTGAGGATCGGAGTTGGGAGTTGCCGCGAGCCAGAAGAACCCTATGGTCAAGGCAGCGAAGATCAAGAAGGCAAGCGCCCAATGCAGCGCTACCAACAGCGGATGATAGCGGGACACCTGCTTCATTTTCAGTCCTCCATTCTCAGCGCTCTGCGACCACCCGCTAAGTGCGGCGTGCATGCCGAACAAATAACCAAATGGTTATGAATCAGTCAAGCGGGAGCTGGTACGCGGAAACGGCAACGACCTAAGGGCGAAGGGACGCTCCCCATCGAGGGATGTTCCTTACCGCAGCAAGGCAGTTCGGTTTCCCCATCCGGATCAAGGCGATTTCGCTCCCCAGGCTTCGTTGGCTCGGCAGTTGTCGCCATGGCTTGCCCGCGTGATAGCGGGCAACCTTGATAGCCAGGAAGTCGGTCGGGGCGGCGTGATGGCCAAAGAACCTAGTAACGACTTGCTTTAGCCATTGTTCCTGCTTGCAGGAAGACTGGTACCTGTGCGTCATCGCAGCGCCTTCTCGATCTTCGCGAAATTTGACCCGCATACGTTTTCGTCTATGTCGCTTTTAGCAATGATCTTGCACACGACCTCGGCGAGTATCACGTTGATCGTCGCGCGATCCTGCAGCGAATTGAAGACCATATCATCCGGTTGCAGGAACTGCGCCGCATTCGCATGGAGATGCACGCACGCGGCTTCAACGGCGTATCACCAACCGGCAGCGTTTGCGCCATAGCGAACGCCGCGATATGTGTAATCTTCATATCTGTGAGGATCGGCAACCATGCGACTATCGACATTGTGAAGCGCCCTCCATGCCGACGCGTCCTCTAAGTATTGGCTTTCTGTGTTGAATAGGTATTGTGGGCGACACTCAGCATCCGATTTTGGCCTACGATCATTTGGCGTTCGCGCGGGAAACCGGTCTTATGAATGAACCGATCGATATCGTCTATTTGTGGGTAAATGGTGACTTCCCGGGGTTTCAAGAGCAACGAGATCGCTTTGCGACCACCAAGCACGACCGTGACGCCGCACGCTATCGCGACAACCTGGACTTACTGAGGTATAGCTTTCGCGGGCTAGCGATGTATCTGCCTTGGATTTCGGAATGTCTTTCTCATTACGTGCCGCCCTCAGCGTCCCTCATGGCTGGTTACCGATCACTCCCGGCTGCGCTTGATTTATCATGACGAGTTCATCGAACACGATGCGCTGCCGGTCTACAACTCAAACGCCATCTTTAGCTTTCTTGATCGACTTCCTGGCCTGTCGCGACATTTCCTTTACTGCGAGGACGATATACTTTGGACGGCTCCAACCGCTCTTTCGCACTTCGTCGATAGAGATGGGCGCCTCCGGGTCCATCAACGATTGGGCTTCACTCCAGAGGCAAAGGCGCGTCACCAAGACCATAAAATTCTGGCGAGCTCGGCGTGGGCTTATAACAACCACCTTTTAGACGACGCCTTCGGTTACCAGCGTCGCCCGACGCATACGCACGCACCGTTGTTGGTCAATCTCGATTTCTGGCGCGAACTGGTCAATCGTTGGCCCGAGGAAATCTTGCGCACGAAGATGAACCGTTTCCGCACGACCAGGGATGTCGTACCGGTTTATCTCTATCGTCATTTCCTGCTCAATACGGGACGTGCGATCGCTGTTTCGCGTTTGAAGACCTATCGGGAGGCACATTACCATGGTCTCGAGTATTTTGAGCCCTGGGCATGGTTCGGACTAAATCTCGTCAGATTGCTGAAACCGAAGACGACTTGCCTTGGGGACAACTGGGGCGAGCAAGCTCCATCAAACATCGCGGCGATGGTACGCCGTTTCCTGAAGCGTACATTTCCCCTACCCTCGCCGTTCGAACGCGAATTCGAGGGCCATGAGTTCAAAAAGAAAGATCAGTCGGACCTGGAGACAGGTTCGCGTGCGTCAGGATTTGAAACAGCAAAAGAGGCACAGACGCGGGCTTTCAATCCATGAGTATTATCAAACCGCTGGCACGTCAGGCTGCGCAACTGGTGCCATCTTATCTGCTCAGACCATTGGGGCGGCCCGCCGTGCTCTATTTTCACGGTGTCGAATCCACTTTGTCGGGGCGCGAACTTGAACGCATTCATCATCAGGCCGATATCTTTGAACAAATCGCCGCGATTCTTAAGCGTACATTCGACGTACTGCCGATGAGCGCAATCGACGAGGTCCTCCGCAATCCGCAACAGCACGGCCGAGCGGTTTTCATCACCTTTGATGACGGCTACGCCAACAACACGCTCGCTGCCGACATCCTCGAGAGACTGGGCCTGCCCTGGACTCTGTTCGTCAGCACTCATCACATTGATACCGGTGAAACCGACCCGGTGTTCTTGGCGCGCTTGTTTTTTATGCATGCTCCGCGGGGTATCTATAATCTGCCCAATTTTGCTTTCCGAACGATGCTGAAATCTCTCGGTCAGCGCAAGCGCGCCATGGAGCGCGGCGTCGCCGCTCTGAAGGCACTTGACGCACAGCGTGCGGGACAGACTTTGGCGGCGATGAAAGAATACCTTGGTCATGCCGAGCTTACGCGTCTGATTACCGAGGCACACGCGAAGGCCTTCCTTTCATGGGACCAAATACGGACCCTGCACGCCCGCAATGTGGAAATTGGTAGCCACGCTGTGATTTACTGGCCGCTGCATGGAGATCAATCCGGCGACTATTTGCGCCAGCAGGCGATTGTCTCAAAAGCTCGCATTGAGGCGGAAGTGGGATCTTGCCGCTATTTTGCCTATCCATTCGGGCGGCGGGCAGATTGCGCATCGGCGGCTTGGAACGCTGTGCGCGATGCGGGCTATAGCCATGCTTTCACTGCTATCCCCGGCACCCTGGACGCGAGTAGGAATCCGTGGCTGTTGCCGCGCTATGGTGTCGGTATTCGGGAAACCGCGCTCGCACCCATGATCCCTATGCTGCGCGCTAACAATTGGCGATTTCGTCAGTGGCAAGAAGCGGCAGATCTCGGCCAGGATTAAAGAATAGGTTGGCCACGCTGGTGCCGTCTGGACATATCGTTGCCCCTTCATCGATCAACACAGGCAAACGGCATGAAGTTTGGTTCATTTTCCCACCTGCAATTTTGATTGCGTGATGGGTTACGAACCTTCTTGTTGGACTAAGGCTTGATCGAGTTTAACTCCCATCTTCTCCAAAAGAGCGATGAGCATCTCGTTCTGCCGTTCGAGGTGGCGCAGGATGATTTCAATCTCTTCTTCCGCCTTTACGTTTACGTCAAGATCGTGTTCAGCACGAGCTTCGGCGTGGCGGCCTTGAATATTTTGTCCCACCATGATGAGCGGCATGAGCAAAATCTGAATCAGATTGGAGATGAATAGCCAAAAGACAAACCCCATTGGCGGATCAAAACGAAGGTCCACAGGCGCAAGGAAGTTCCAACCAAGCCAGAGCGCGGTCCAAACGAAGATGACGAGGAAGAACCCCATAGTCCCCACCCGCTCTGTAATCCAAACGGCAAGGCGGTCCATGCCGCCAAACTTGGCAATGGTGCCCGCATAAGTGTTCTTCAACGGATGACGTCTCCTGATTTCGCGAAGCGCTTGTAATGCCGGCATTCCAAAACCCCTTCAGCAATCGAATCGCTGAGGAGTCTCGCACCAACCGTGGCCGTGGGCTATGCCGTCAAGAGCTTAGAGCGGTCGGAAACTTTCATAGAGTTGGATACTTTGTGAGCACCTACGGCGGCTGTGCGCGCCGCAGGTCTCCCGACACCGCCATCGAAGCATTGCCGGAAAATTCCGCACATCACACGGTATAATCAACCTTGGCCAAATCAACCGTACGACACAGTAGGCCGAATTATAGACTTACCACCGTTTCGGCTTCCATTCGCGCCCTACCCGCCAAGGCCGATGCTGACATTTGCAAAAGGCCCATAGAAACCGCGATCGTAGGTCTTGCGTGCATCGAGCCCACCGTCGATGGCGCCGAAAAATAGGTCGGCTCGATACCCCATGGTTATCTTGGCGTTTGGCAAGCGCCACGACAATCCACCAAAGGCCCCTATGTTGGGCACTACGATCTCCCGATACCGCACTGGTGCTTGTGTTGACTGAGAGAGAACGGTTTGGTGACTTGGGAAATAGCGCGTATCCTTCGTGCGCAGCGAAACGTTGGCTTTCTGGCGCCCGAATAATATGGCGACATTGGCGCCCCAATCAAACGAGAATCCCCCCGACAGAGATCCTACAAGAGGTGTTGATGCGTCCCACGATACGGACGGACCTATTCCGCTGAAGCTGTGCGTCACAACGAAGTCCGCACTGTGACCAACTTCACCAGGGCTGTATTTCGCAGGCGCCGAGACGAAAGCTGTGAGATGCCCGTTTGTGCTTTCATTCAATCTCGCAACGCGAATGCCTGCGCTCAATATCGATTTTCCGCCAAGCATCCCCAACCCAACGTCCTTGCCGGCCTGAAAATCCATAATCGCGTATGTGGAGCTGCTCTTTTGTATGGCGTTTGCGAAGTCCTGGTTGGTGAGATTATATTTCAGCGGCGCATTGCTTTGGGTCTGGACGTTGAATTTGTAGGTCTGATCGTGGCTGTGCTTCGGCCCGCGCAATGCCCGCCCATAGCGTATCGCTGCGGAGAAAATCCAGTCGGAATCGTCCGGTGTGAAGCTAACCTTCAGATCGGCGTCATATCCGGTCGACGGCAATTTTCCGAACGGACTTGGCCGAGGATTGGAAATAGGCGGTGTCAAGTTGGGCGGCAACCAACGCGAAGTCACCAGCGCTTATTTGATCGAACGCTCCACCCACCTCGATCCAGACCGTGGGACGGTCATTGTCCGCAGCCTCAGCCTCCTGTGCAATAACAGCAGACGTCAGAAGCGCGACTGACGAGACTGTGAGCAGCAGACGATAGTGAAGCTGCTTACGATAAGCGCCAATTTGTAATGATTCATTCATAGCGGTCCCCCTCACCAATTCTTGGTCACACGGATCCCGATCAGTCGAGGATCAGTGACAAACACATTTGTCGTGAGCGCTGCATCATCACTATTGAGAAAGGCGCCAGTGATCGCGGTCGTGTTGAAGACGTTTTTGGCGTAGAACATTGCCTGCCAGCCGCCCTGGTTTGTTAGAATGAGCGACAGGTTAATATTTGTGTAACCACGCAGCCGATCGTAGGGATTGTCGTTGAAGACACGCGCCCAAGAGTAATCCTGCCAATAATAGTCCGTGCGCAGAGTACCGGCCCAATCCGGAGAAAGCGGCATCGAGTATTGTGCCCCGAATGAGACTGTAAATGGCGGCGTATTGGGCAACTGATTTCCAGTCAGATCTTTGTCAAATCCCTCACCGTTATTCGGCGCCGTACTCGGGTTAAAACCACTTGGCGGTAACAAGCTACTAAGAATGAATGGATCTTGCGTTGGATCGATGTGAAGCGTGTAGGCGTCTTGGCATGCATTGAATTGGAGCGTCGAAATGTATTCGCCATCGCCCAAAAAGCTGCCCGAGCTCGAGCCCCCATTGGCGATTCCCGCGGCGACAAGCTCCGCCACGACATATTGCGGTAATATGCAGTTCGAAGTCGCGATGGGCGACGGCTTCACGACCAGCCAACCCGGGTGACCCGCAGTTCGATCCATCAAATCTATGGCCTGCGAGCCGCTGGCAAGCTTGGAATCTTCCCATCCACCCGCGAAATTGAAGCGCAATCCTGGGAGCGGTTCGTAGGTCGAACTCGATTTCGGCGCCCCGGATATTGGCATTGAAATTCAGGTTGATCGACGTGCGATCGACGATCTGCGAAATCTGATAGCCTTTGTAATCGTAATAGAACACGTCGCCGTTAAACGTTAGCGAACCATCCAGCAGCGTATTCTTTGCACCGATCTCGAACGCGTTCACAAACTCAGGCGCGAACGTCAAAGGATGGGTGACCGAGCCACTTGCGGGACCGCTGAAGAAATTCGGCGGAGGTGGATTGGCGCCCCCAGCCTTATAGCCTCGCGAATATGAAGCGTAGAACAAGGATTGATCGGTAAAATTCAGCTTCGGCGTCCAGTTGGCAACAGCGCGACCTGTCCATTGATCCCATTGTTGGTCGACCACGCCGGCCACCGGGTAGCCCCAACCGGAAATAAGAAGTTGGCTTGGGATTTCAACAAAATGCTTTTGATCATCCGTCCAGCGCAATCCACCAGTCAGTTTCAAATCGTCCAATACCTGATAGTAAGCCTCCCCAAAACCGGCATAGGAATCCAGAAGATAGGGGTTTTCGCTTCGGAAATAGTTATGACCCTGTCCATCGAACCCCGGCGTAAGCGGCGTTCCATCCACATAAGGGCAGTTGATAAGCGGAATGCCCGGCAGAGTTGTCGGAAAGACTTGAGGCTCAGGAACACCCTCGCAAAGGCCATTTGCAAGAGCAGTACTGGAGGGATGATTGGCAATTTCCAGGGTGGGTCCATCCTGAAAACGCGATTCAAGTGTCAGCAGATTAAGGAAAACATAGTAGTCTTCGAGTGTTTCGTAATGTAGATAGTTCCCGCCAGCACTGAAATTAAACGGGCCGGCGAAGTTCGACGCCAAGCGAAACTCCTGGCTGAGTTGCCAGGCATGTTCTTGCGACAGGTCCTCACCTACGAATTTGGTTGAACACCCTAACTGCGGGTCGCAAAAGACGCCGCCCGGTGTAAACAAAGCACCGGTATGACCGTCCCCGTATCCGTTCGGGTTTGGCTCGTCGGCCGAAGTGAAAAAGATTCCCGGGTTTGAATTGAATTGATTGAAGTCTTCTTCGGATGCGAGAAAGTCGTGATTGAACCCTGTCTGCGACGTAAAAGTCAGTGAAGGGGTCACTGCGTATTCCACGTTGAATTCGAGCGTATCGTTCTTGGCTTTGTAAAGCGGTTTAAGCTCCGACTGAATCACACGCAGATTTAAGGATTGGGTGTTGCTCGCGTAAGGATCGGTACCGGTAATGAGTGCGCCCCCAATCGCACCGCCGCCGCCAAGTTCTGCGGCATAGACGATCGGAAGCGCGCCGCCATTCGGCGTCTCGTAAGAAACGGGTGAATAAAGAGAAGCCGGCAAGCAACCTTGGCTCAAGACAGCCCGGGCCGATCGATCAGTGGCGAGAACCTGGCCCGCGGAGAAGCTGAAGCCGCTACCTTGATTGATAACGAACGATTGATTGAGTGGACCGACCGTACTCGGTCCGGGGTCATAATTGCAGAGCTGTTTGGTCGAGCGCTCGCGATCATCGTCTTCACTGAAATGTTCCCACACGAGATCGGCTTGCAAATGGTCGAAAGGCTTTATGCCCAATGTCACGCGGCCAGACCACAGATCGCGCCCGTCCACACGCTCGCCGGTGGTTTCATCGAAGGTATAGCCTTGCCGCTTGGTCCATTCGCCCGCTATGCGAAGATCCAGCCTGTCGTCCACGATGGGTAGGTTAAGCATGCCTTCCAAACGACGTTCCTTGTAATTGCCGACATCGGCAGACGCCATGGCCTCAAATTGATCTGTCGGTTTCGCGGAAATCAGATTGACGACACCGGCCGTGGCGTTGCGGCCGTAAAGTGTGCCTTGCGGTCCGCGTAAGACCTCGGCCTGGCCTATGTCAAAGAATTCCTGTTCGAAGAAGTGATTGCGGATGAAAGGTATATCGTTGAACGCGACCGCCACGGCGGGGTCGGTCGTCACGGAGATCGCCTGCGTGCCGATACCGCGGATCTGGATATTGTAGCCGGTAAAGTTGGTTTTGGAGAAATTTAAATTTGGAACTTGCTTGACCAAATCTGGTCCACCGACGGTTTGCGTCGCCGTTAACTGCTCCTGGCTAAGCGCGGTGATTGCGATCGGTATCGATTGCACATCGGCGCCGCCGAGTTTCGACGAGGTAACTGTCACGGTTTCGACTGCGCGCGAGAGCGGCGCGGCTTGCGCGACCTGCATTGGGGGGATTTCGACGGAATCGTTCATCGAGGAACGATTTGGAATGATAACCATCGCGCCCGATTCTTCCTGGACGGCAAAACCTGTGCCGGAAAGTATCTTTGACAGCGCCGAATCTGGAGAAAGATGCCCGGACGCACCGTTTGTATGAACCCCCTTGACCGCGTCGGCGGAGTACATCACCGCAACGCCGGACTGCTTTGCGTACGCGTCAAGAGCTCCTTTAAGATCGCCGCCGGAGATTTTGAAGTCTTGGGCGAATGCACCGGTGACGAAGAGCGCGCATGCGCCCGTCAAAAGGATGGATTTCAGATTTGTCTTGTTTCTCATTTTTCCCCCTGCGCACGGTCCGGTCGGACCGCCTTAAAAGCCGAACGCGATCAAATCCGTATCTTCACCGCGAAATCACGACATCGTCGCCTCTTCTGGTCACATTCACGCCCAACAGGATGCGGGCGGACCGCGCGAAACGCTCAACGTCATTTGCCGGAAACGTCGCGCCAATTACGAGATTGCCAACCGCGGGATCGGCGATGAGCAGCTTGGTGTGGTTGTACCGATTGAACTCTGCTGCGGCGTCTGCGAGTGTCGTGTTATCAAATACGATCACGCCGCGCCGCCAGCCCAATTCACGAGCAACGACTGTTGTCGGCTTTTTCTCCACCTTCATAGCAACGGCAGTTGCGATGGCGACGTCGCCTGGCCTTAATAGGGCGGAACTTGCGTGCGCAGCTGCCCCCGCCGTTTCGACGCGTGCAAGACCTTCCACCAGCGATATTTCAAATCGTCCCTTCTCGCTGCGTATTAAGAATTTGGTTCCAAGATCGACCACCCTGTGTCCAGCGGTTTGGACCACAAAGGGATGGGTAGCGTCGTGCCTGATTTGGAAATAGGCCTCGCCTTTTTCCAAGGTTGCGGTGCGTTCCCGTGCGCCGAGGCGCAAGACTGTATCGGTATTCAACTCGATGACGGATCCATCAGCCAGCGTCAGAATTTCATGGCCGCCAACAGGGGTGGTATAAACGGCTTCCCTCAGGCGTAGAAAATAAAAGGCAGACGCGGCACCCACCAGCGCGGTGAAAGCAACAACCGCCGCAATTTGAAGGGTGAAACGGTGCTTTCGCGGCTCCGGCCCGATCTTTTTTGGCCTACCCGGCTGCAATGCAGCCAACCGCTCCGTCCGTGCAAGCGTTGCCTCCAAGCGCCAGAACGCAACACGATGCGACAGGGATGCAGCGAGCCACGCTTCAAGCTCGACTTGATCACCTGGTTGCCAGGTGGAGTACCGACGGCGCGCAAGAAAGTGGGCGGCACGATCTTCGATCTGAGTTGCGGATGATTGGCTGTCGGCGACTGCGCTCATGATGTTCTTCCGCGATCAAGCGGCTCGCCGTAAAGCATATTGGCAAGTGCACGCAGGCCATTCGCAATATGTGTGGAGACCATCCCTTCGGTGATGCCCATCCGCGCGGCGATCTCCCGACCCGAAAGCCCTTCGATTTGGCCGAGCACGACGGCTTCGCGGCATCGCGGAGGCAAACGATCAAGCGCAAGTTGCAAGCGGCGCAGCTCATCGCGCGCGATGACGACTTGATCGGGACCCGGCGTATCAAGAGCCACACCCAGCACATCGACGTCGGCCACCGCATCGATCGGGACCACCTGTTCATGTCGTACGCGATTGATCAAAAGATTGCGCGCGGTCGTCAAAAGAAAGCGTTTGGGATGATCGGGAAACTGGCTCTGCGCGGCTTCGCAGACGCGCACATAAACTTCCTGACGCAAATCGGGAAGGTCGCTTTTGTTCTGCCAGTTGTGGTGCAGGTACTGCATTAAAATCGCCTCTAACGGCAGGATTTCGCGGACAAACCAAGCCGCTACGGGATCCGCTTTCACGGCCGTACCCGGCTGGCGATGGCCAGCGCCTTCACGATCGAATTCCGGTGTCTCGCTCATCCCCCGACAGCTTTTGGCCCTCCGAGGGTTCAAGGTTTCACGACTGCGCGCTCTTAGACGTTTGAGGCGCCTGGAAGTTTATATCCCTGCGAAAATTTTTTCCTAAGGCTGTTATGAGCGGCATCAGGACATGATATTTCAATTGCAGGGTTCGGCCCGCAACCGGCAACGCTGTGATTTAAATGCGAAATCTCGTGCCAGAGGCGCGAGATATACAGCACCCGCCAGAACACACTGCGCGACCGAAAATTGCGTGTTGCATCACGGTAGATGGGTGGATCGCGGCGGCGGTCCTCACCCGGACGCAAGCTCGCCGTTAAGCCAAGGTTAACCAGAAGGGACGGGTTTTGGTTAACGTATTGGAAACGGCGCGTTGCCATGATGGGTCTTCGAAAGCGACAGGGGCCGTGGGGCAGGCATGTTCAACATTCTCATCGTTGCGACCTACGCGGCGGCATCTGCCCTTGTGGCAGGGCTGGTCGGTATGGGGTTCGGCTTGCCGATCAGCCAAGGGCTGATGCTGGCGCTGATCGGGGCCTCGCTTTCGGCGCAGATCCATCTGAGCGTGCTGCGCCGGAAAGACAAAAAGAAGAATGCGCGCGACATCACGATGCTCAAGCGCGCGGGACTTTCGTTCCAGCGCTCGCTCGACCGCACCGGCGAAAAGATCACTGAGATCGGACAGCTGGTCGAGACGCGGACCAACGAGAACAACCGCAAGATCGTCTCCGAACTGCAGATGCTCGAAAGTTTAATGCGAGAATTCGCTGCGCGTATTTCGGTCAAGGCAAGAGAAGTACCCGTACAAAAGCGTTTGGCGTTACCCCGCGTGCAGAGTGCGCCGTCATCCGCGTTCAACGTGCTTGGGGACAGCACGCTTCTGGAAATGATCCGCACTTCGCTGGAACAGAACCGAGTCGATCTTTATCTGCAACCGACGGTGAGTTTGCCGCAGCGCAAACTGCGTTATTATGAGGCGCTGTCGCGGCTCAGGGCGCAGGACGGCACCGTCATCATGCCGGCGCAATATATGCGCATCGCGGCTCCGGCGGGGCTGATGTCAGTGGTGGACAATCTACTGTTGTTCCGCTGCGTACAGATCGTGCGCAAGCTGACTAGAAAAACCGCGAGATCGCCATCTTCTGCAATATCGCAGGCGATACGCTGGCGGACACGGAGTTCTTCCCCCAATTCCTCGAATACATGCATCACAACCGCGATCTGGCGGGACAGATCGTGTTCGAATTCTCGCAAACCGCGCTGATGAAGGCAGGTCAAGCAGGAGAAGCCAACCTTTCCTATCTCTCCAATCTCGGCTTTGCGTTGTCGCTGGATCATGTCGAGACGTTGGCGGTGGATTTCGCCAAGCTGAAGCGGCTGGGCTTCAGGCATATCAAGGTGCGTGCTTCGACCTTGACCGGCGGCATGGGCAATGCGCAGGCCGTGGTCGCGGCGGAGGATTTCAAGGGGTTGCTCGCGCGCTATGGGCTCAACCTGATCGCCGAGCGCGTGGAAGACGAAAAAACGGTGGTACAGTTACTCGACTACGGCGTGGACTTCGCGCAAGGCTATTTGTTCGGCGAACCGCGCGCCGTGCGTGATGAGGTACTGAAGGATGCCGTCGTGGCGGAAAAGCCGATGGCGCCTGGTGCGGTCATTCCACTGCGCAGGGCAAGCTGATTTTATTGCCTCCTCGCTGCAGGTGAGGGGATGCCGAATCCAGATGCAAACGTAGTTGCATGTGGAAACAACCGCTTCCACACATGGACCTTCTTCCTTCCTCTGATGGGAAGAAAGTAGGCATGAGCGAAATTCAGGTCCCCTCCGGCCCAGCGAGTAGCGATTTGTCGGAGCGGTGATTCGGTTTCAAACTATTTTTTATTTCGTAATAGACGAAATTCCTTGGACAGACCGGGCCCAAGGCTACGTGCGATGATTTGCGTAGCCCAGAATGGGCACGCTGCACAACAAATACGCGCATGGGATTGTCGCGCAGGGTTTTATTTAACAGTGTCGAGTGCTTGTTGCACCTGCGTCTTACAGGTGGCCACATCGTTTTTGTCGCTAGCGCTCTCTGCCGCCAACATATGCGGCAAGGCAGCCGCCTTCTTATCGGCATCGATAATGTTCTCCATCTTCATCTGAGCATAAACAATCAGGTCTTGGCAGCTGGCGGCGCCAGAAGGCTGGGTTGTCTGGGGCCCCGTTGTCATTTCTGGCTGAGCCAAAGCCGGCGAGCTAGCAATTGTGCAGAGAACGGCGCTCAGTAGTGTGAAATTTCTCATGGCTGCTTCCTTCTGAAATGAATATCCCTTAGACTGAACCCGCGCGAACCAAGCAGTCTACACCGGTTTTCGAGCAGCTTCGAGGCGGTCCGCCAAGCCAATATCTACGGAACCGCTGAAGTGGGGGTGCTACCGCCTTAAAACGAATTCCAGTCGCTTGACATCATTGTGCAAACGGTCAACCCGATGTCTCTCTAACCATGAGCTTCAGGTAAATTTTATGGATCGACGGATTGGGCAGATCATCGACCCCAACCTCGGCTGAGGCCGCCGCGCTATTCACAGCGCATCTCCTACCCCTGACCGGAGCCGGGCGCTATTTTGATTGAAGCAGGTCCTATTTGCGGTTGGGGACAAGAAGTGTCAACTTTGTTCCTGCTATCATCATAGATCCTCTTCTCTTGGGGCAGGGGTTCGGGCAAGGGGCTTGCCAGAACCCAAATGCAAACGTTAAGAGCGCGTGGAAACACCCCCTTCACCCGGCCTTCTCCCGCTGCGGAGTGAAGGAAGAAAATATGAGTGAAAGTCTGCTTCTTTCCGGCCTGCACGAGATCGCTAGCGCGTATGACGGGCTGGTTTGCGATGTGTGGGGTGTTTTGCACAATGGACGAGAGCCATTTCTGGCGGCAGCGGACGCTTTGCGCAGGTTCCGGCATGAGCGGGGCCCCGTCGTGCTACTGTCGAATGCGCCGCGGTTGGTTGCTACTCTTTTAAAACAGTTTCACCAGATCGGCGTTCCGACCGATTGTTTCGATGCGATCATGACCTCCGGCGTTGCGGCGCGCGAGGACCTGTCGGTGCGGTCTCGCGGACGCACGCTGCCCATGCTGCATCTGGGGCCGGAGCGCGATCGCGATGTGTTCGAGGGATTGAATGTCGACAGTGTCGATGCGGACAACGCCGAAATCGTTCTGTGCACCGGCTTGTGGGACGATGATCATGAAACACCGGACGACTATGTCGACCTGCTGGCAAAGCTGAAGGCGCGCGGGCTCACCATGTTGTGCGCCAACCCGGATATCGTGGTGCAGCGAGGCGGCGGGCTCGTTTACTGCGCGGGGGCCCTGGCACGGGAATATGAAAAACTCGGGGGCGATGTCGCCTATTTTGGCAAGCCGCATCCGGCGATCTACGACCTCACGCTCAACGCGATGCGCAAGACAACAGGCCGCACGGTCACGCGGCTCTTGGCGGTGGGCGATGGAGTCGAGACGGATTTGCGCGGCGCCAACGGCATGGGGATCGACGCGCTGTTCATCGCCCACGGCATCCACGCGGCCGAGTTGGGCGAGATGACCACCGGCACTTTGGGTCAACTCTTTGACAAGACTGGGGTCCAGGCCTGCGCGGCGATGCGCGAGCTTGTCTGGTAGCGGGCCTGCCGATAAGACAAAGGCTCACTTTCAAGGGATCGCGCCGCCGATGGGTTATTATGTCGAAGATCTGAAACCCGGGATGTCCGAGAGCTATCGCCACACCGTCACGGAACGGGACATCGCGCTGTTCGGCGAATTGTCGGGCGACATGAACCCGGCACATTTCGATGAAGACTATGCCAAGACCACGCCGTTCAAAACGCGTATCGCCCATGGGATGCTTTCTGCGAGCTACATCTCGACCATTCTGGGAATGCAGATGCCGGGACCGGGCACGATCTTCATGAGCCTGACGACACGCTTCAAGGCGCCGGTGAAGATCGGCGACGAAGTGACGGCAATGTGCACGGTGCGCGAAGTCATTGCGGAGAAGCGGCGCGTGATCTTCGATTGCGTGTGCAAGGTCAAAGACCTCGTGGTGATCGAAGGCGAAGCAATGGTCATGGCGCCGGCACGGCCCAAGGAATAGAACGCGCGGCTCGATGCGCATCTTCCGCCACTATCACGATATTCCCGGCGCCTATCGTGGCGCGATAGTGGCGCTTGGCAATTTCGACGGCGTGCATCGCGGCCATCAGGCGCTGATCGGCGAGGCACGCCGCATGGCGCAGGAACGCGGTGCGCCGCTGGGCGTGATCGCGTTCGAGCCACACCCACAGGAATTCTTCCGGCCGATGCAGGAATCGTTCCGGCTAACGCCGTTTCGTACCAAGGCGCGGCTGATCGCGGAACTGGGCACAGATGCAATGTTCGCACTGTCGTTCGACGCAGAGATGGCGAAGAAACAGGCGCACGAATTTGTGCTCGACGTGCTGGTAGACGGGCTTGGGATCGGCGCCATTGTTGTCGGGCAGGATTTTCAATTTGGGAAAGCGCGCACGGGCAACATCACGTCGTTGATCTACATGGGCGAGCAGGAAGGGTTTGGTGTGACGGTGTTCAATCCCGTCACCGTAGAAGGCCATGAGAAAATTTCGTCTACGCGCATTCGCGAGGCGTTGAAGACAGGACGTCCCGAGGAAGCCGCCGCTTTGCTCGGGCATTGGTGGACGGTGGAGGCACGCGTCGAACATGGCGAGGCGCGCGGGCGCACGATCGGGTTTCCCACTGCAAATATGCGGATCGACGATTTTCTGCGGCCAGCTTATGGCGTTTACGCGGTGCAGGCGACCGCGATCGAGGATGACACGCCTGTCGGGCGTTACGGCGGGGTCGCGAATTTTGGCGTACGGCCGATGTATGAGGTCCAAACCCCGCTCCTGGAAACCTATCTGTTCGATTTCAAGGGCGATCTTTACGGCAAGCACCTCGCGGTGGATTTGATTCACTACATCAGACCAGAGGCAAAACTCTCGGGGCTTGAGGAACTGAAGGCGCAGATCGTCAAGGACAGCGATGCTGCGCGCACGGCGTTGGCGAAGGTTGGGGCTACGCCTTGATAGCTTTCTATTTTGGGGAAATGGGTGGTACGGGCGGTGTTGATGATGTGGGCAATGTGAAAGTCAGCCTGCTTTAAATCGGCCGTTTAACCGCGCCACGATCTCTTCCGCCGTGAAACCCAGCGCCGACAATCTTCCCGAACGGGCCAACACAGCAAGACCGGTTAAACTTGCGGCCATCAGAACGATGTCGGCCTGGGATTCGCGGGTGTCCATGCGGATGCCCGCGGCATCCGATAAGGATTTCAGCGCGGCGATCATTCGCCCATTGAAGAGGCGCTCGGCTTCGGATGCGTTACCTGCGGCAAGCGCGGCGGGCGCGGTCGCAAGGGTTTCGGTTTCCTCTAGCAGCTTCACCGCGACCGCAGCTGCAGCAGAGAGTTTTTCGGACACGGGCGCGCTTGTCGCCGCCTCGCGCATGGCGCGGGCGGCGAAGGCGAGATCGTCGGCGGCAAGCGCGAGCAACAATTCGTCCTTATTGCGGAAATAACCATAGAGGGCGGCAGGCGCAAAACCAGCTTCGGCGGCGACGCCGCGCAACGAGAGATGGCGCGCCCCGTCGCGGGTACCGACCCGACGGGCAGCCTCCAAGATGCCGACGCGGGTGGCAATTTGTTCCTGCGCCCGTCTTCGGGCGCGGTTTTGTGCAATGGCGGTCATGGGCGACATGATAGATGATTCGCCCCGCGCCAACTCGAGTGGCGCAGCGGGCGCTCAGGCGATGGTGCGGCCGATAGACACCTTCCCCAATTGCCCGCGCGACAATCTTAGTGCGAACCCAAGGAACGCGCCGCATTGCCCCTGCGCGCCGATAAAGCCCACATGGAAGAATTTCGAGGCATTGAAAGACGTCATGGTGTCACGGCGGCGGCGAAGAAACCTAACCTCACCGCATCGTCATCGCCCGAATCGCGCGAAGCGGGACCCGGGATGATGGACCCATGTTGATGGACGCAATCAGCCACCGCTTGGATGGGCGGCTTTGTAAGCTTGGACCGCGGCGTTGAATTCGCCACCGATCTTTTCCTTCTCGCGCTGGCTGTCGTTCACCTTCGCCGTGACACCGTCTTCGACAGATTGCGGCAGCGGCTTCTTGTCCTTGCTCTTCTCCGCTGCGAGCTTTTGCGCGCGCAGATCGCTATAGAGGCAAGACTGATAATCATCGGACGCCTTGATGAAATTCACGACATCGTCGCGCATCTGGCTCATCTGTTCCTTGGTGGCAGTGGCACCATTGATGGAGGCGGGCGCGATCGGCTCATCGCAGGTATCGGCGAGCGCGGGCGCCACCGACGCCACGACAAAGGCCGCGGCCAACGCGAATTTGAACGACATGGGGAAATCCTCTTCCTGACGTGACGATGTGGGTCGGGCCGCTCCCGCGCATCCCGCAACCGGGGGGATAAAAACACATCCAATACGGCAGAAGAAGGGCGATTTTAGACCGATGCGGCGTAAGGCGGCGCAGGGTTATATTCCATGCCGCGCTGCACTTGACGGGCGAATTCCGGGCTATGCAACTGGCCGGTGAGCCACAACGCCATGTCAATGCCCGCTGAAACACCTGCCGCTGTAACCACATTGCCGTCGCGGACGTAGCGCATGTTGTCGACGACTTCGGCGGCTTCTTTACGACCGCGCAAGGCTTCGACGAAGGCCCAATGGGTGGTGACGCGCTTGCCTTTCGCTGGTCCTGCAACAGTGAGAAGCAACGCGCCGGTGCACACGCTCGTCACCCATTGGCAATCTTTCGCAACCTTGGCGAGCCAGTCGAGCAGCGGCCTGTTCTCGATCTCGCGGCGCGTACCCTGCCCTCCCGGTACCAGCACCACGTCGAGCTTCGGGCAATCGGCGAGCGTCACGTCCGGCACGACGCGCAGGCCCTTGGCGCATCTGACCGTATCGGTGCGCTCGCTGATCAGCAAAACCTCATGCGCGCCGGGGCGCACGGTATTGGCCATGGAGAAGACCTCCCACGGCCCGACGAAATCGAGCTCCTCGGCATCGTCGAAAACCAGAACACCGATCCTGATGGTCATGTCATGTCTCCTTGGGCGCGGAAGCGGTCGCGAAAATCGCTGGGGTTGATCTTGAGATGACGCTGGAAAACGCGGCGCATCCGCTCCTCCGAGCCGAAACCAACACGGTGTGCCACTGCGCCGACGGGAAATGTTGAGCCTGCAAGCAGACGGCGCGCGCAATCTAGGCGCACGCGCTCGACGTAATGGGCAGGGGTTTCACCGGTTTCCTTGCGGAAGATGCGGGCGAAGCTGCGCTCGCTCATGTTGGCGCGGGCAGCAAGGGCTGCGATGTCAAGATCATCACCGATGTTTTCGGGGATCCAGCGCAGCAGCGAACCGAGACGTGTTTGGGGATAGGCGTCTGGCGCCAGGTGCGCGCTGAACTGCGACTGACCGCCGGGCCGCATCAAAAACATGACATGGCGGCGCGCGATTCTGAGTGCCATGTCGTCGCCAAAATCCTCACGTACAAGCGCGAGCGCCAGGTCCATACCGGCGGTGACCCCCGCCGAGGTCCAGATTTTTCCGTCGCGGATGAAGATGGCGTCAGGCTCGACCTTCACGTCGGGGAAATTCTTCGCCAGCAGATGGGCGGCGCCCCAATGCGTGGTGGCACGCCGGTTCTTCAGAAGACCAGCAGCGGCGAGCAGGAACGCGCCCGTACAGACCGAAACGACGCGGCGGGCATTGGGCGCAGCCTTGCGAATGGTAGCGATGAGATCGACATCACGCAGTGCTGCAGCGGTGCCGTCGCCGCCGGAAACAATCAGAGTGTCGATACCTGCGAAAAAATCTTCCCCTGGGTTGACGTAGCCTGTGTCGGCCACAAGCCTAAGGCCAGATGTGGTGACGAACTCGCCCTTGTCGCGCGCAACCAGCGAGATGACGTAAGCCGGTTGGTCCTTCGCGCGTTCATCGTTGACGGCGGAGAGGATTTGCAGCGGTCCGGTGACGTCGAGCAGTTGGGCGCCTTCGAAGGCGAGCATGACGACGCGTTTGGAGCGGGGCTTCGACATGCGCCCATCTTAGGGCATAGCCGGTTTGGCAGAAATGACAATCAGCCCACTTTTTCCGCCAAAGACCGCGTCCAGACGGCCTTCAACACCGAGGCATAGCGGACGAAGAGAGCTGCAATCAGCGGACCCAGTCCTGCGGCATAGGAGGAATCCGCAATGTGGGGGCCTACGAAATGGCCGATATAGGCAAAGGTGTAGATCAGCCAGAAGAACCACAAGGTGGCGGTATGGATACTATGCCAGACGTTGTGGTGCATTCTGGGCGGTGACGAAATGGCCGAGGTCGCGGCCATCGCAGCCAAGACGCAGAACTGGAGTGCCACGTCCGTGATCTGGGGCGCATCCAGTTTTTCTCCAAGCACGGTGGTCAAGGACACGGTTGTAAACAGGTGCACACCATAGGCAGCGGCGAAGCTGAGCGCGAGGCGGCGGGATCCCGATACGGAGGGGAATGAACGGGGGAACAGCTGTGCAAGCGGCGCGGCAAGGAACGCGAACAGAAACAGCAGACCCGCGAATTCATCGGTTGTGCGAGCGGCGAGCGACCAGCCTTCGTATGACGCGCCGTCCAGCGCCAGTGGCACGCAAACTGCACAAAGCCCACCCAGCAAACCGCCCAGGATCAGAACACTTTTGAGATTGAACCGAATATGCGAGGGCGCTCGTGCAGCGCTATCCAAGGCAACCATGGCAAACAAAACCCCGCATCTGATCTGTGAGCACAACGCGCAAGAGGGGGATTTGTGCCTAAGAAAGTTTGCGCAGACCTACAGCGAGACCTTCAACGGGCAGCCCCGCCTCGGTACGGGGGCTGGCGGCGAGAAGGCCGGCGATTTCGAAGCCTTCTTCTGCCGCGAGCCGGCGCAGATAGGTTTCGGAATGGCGCCAGCGACGTTTGGGACCGAGCTCGAAATCGGGTTCGCTTTTCTCAACCGTGAAAAGGAAAGTTCCGTTGGGCTTAAGTGTGTAGATAGCCCCTTTGAAAACTTGTTCCAGATCACCAAGGTAAACGAGCGTGTCCGCGGCGATAAGAAGGTCGTAGCTGCGGGCGGTTTCACTCAGCGCGGTTTCGAGATCGGCTACGTGCAGATCGTCGTAGATATCGCGCGCGCGAGATTTGGCAATCATCGCGGGGCTTAGATCTATACCATCGAGGCGAATTGCGATGTCCTTGAAAGCCATGCCGCCAAGGCCCGTCCCGCAGCCGAGGTCCAAGATGTCATGTTTGGTCAAATGAAGGCCGATGAATTCGGCCAGGCCGCGCAAGATTTCGGGGGCGGCATAGGCCAATTGGCCGCGCATGCGGGAATCGTAATCGGCGGAGAATTGATCGAAGAGATGACGGACATATCCTGCATCCGATCGCCGTTGGGCACGCATGGAAGCGGCGCGTTCGATCAAGGGCAAAAGCGATGGATGGCCCGCGATGGTTTCGAAGGCCTGCATTGCTTTGTCCGCTTCACCTGCTTCAAGCCAGGCTTCGCCAAGTTTGAGGCGCGCGTCGTCGAGCGACGGGTCGATGCGTAGCGCACGCTGGAATTCTGCGATAGCGGTTGGGAGCAGCTGGGCGGCGAGGAGGGTTTCACCCAGGCCCAACGCGGCTTGAGCTACATCGGGATGAAGCGATGAGATTTCGCGGGCGGTTTGAAGTGCGGCTGTCATGTCACCGGTCGCGAGCTGGGCGCGGGTGAGCATCAGGTGCGCGAGCAGACCGCCGCGGTTTGCATCGATCAGTGCGCGGAGCAAATTGACCGCCTCTTGCGGGCGGCCTTGCTGCAGGAGGGATTGCGCTTCGTCGAGCGGGTTGCCCCCGCCCCCGCCCATGGGGGCGGGAAAGATCAGCTTGCGGTCAGGCGGCAAGCGTGCATTTGCCGTTGTTAAGGACGACAACATCACGTTCCTTCAGTTTCGAACGGAACGAAACAGTGGTGCCGTCGATCCACATTTCGGTGACGACGGTTTCACCAGGAAAGACGGGCGAGGAGAAGCGCACATCGAAGCCTGTGATCTTCGTCGGATCATATTTGCAGATCGTGGAGATCACCGAACGGCACGCAGTGCCATAGGTGCACAAGCCATGCAGGATCGGGCGCGGGAAGCCTGCCATCTTGGCGAAGTTGGGATCGCGGTGCAACGGATTGCGATCGCCGGAGAGCGCATAGAGGAACGCCTGGTCGGGGCGCGTGTCGGCTTCGTGTACGAGGTCGGGAGCGCGGGTGGGAAGCTGGTGCGGTTCGGGGGCGCCGTCCTTCGGGCCGCCGAAGCCGCCATCACCGCGTGCGAAGATCGTGGTGCCGAGCGTGCACAGTTTCGTGCCTGATTGCTTCTCCCGGATCGAGCGCTCGGTGAGGATCACCGCGCCCTTGCCGGCGCCCTTGTCAAACACACCGACCACACGCTCATCCATCAGCACATCGGCAGTGTCGGGGAGCGGCTTGTGAAGCGTCAGGCGCTGTTCGCCATGGACCACCATCATGTAGTTGATATTGGAACGGGCTAGCGTCGCGTTGGCGCCCCAGCCGATCACCGTCGCCATCGTCGGCACGGTCTTAAGACCGTTCTCATAGGTGAAAGGCAACTCATCGGTGTTCATCGGATCACGCATAAAGCCGACGCCAAGCGCGTAGAGCATGGTTTCGCGGTCGCCGTAGTGAGCGGGCACGTCGGTCGTTTTGGCCTGCATGAGTTCGTCGTAATTGATAGGCATTGGCTCCTCCCGTGGACTGGCCGGGAGTGAAACGAAAAGCGAGCTCTCGGGCAAGCGGCTGTTCAACGAAAGCGTGGAAAATTATCCTCTATCGGACTTAGTGTCGCAAGAACAGCCAAAAGAGCCTCCCAATTGCCGGCTCAATGACGAGGCATTTGCCGATTTTCCCAATAATTGCATCCTCATTTGGCAACGCGGAATTGCGCGAGGTTTTGCCTGCCCGATTTTGACCGAGAGGTTTGCGCCCGACGCTCCAGTTTCATCCGGGCCTCAACCAACCTTGGCCAATCATACCGAGGATTGTGAGGACTATACCGCCCTTTTTTGCGGAATCGCGACGGCGGGGCCTTCGGTCCAGACGTCGGTCAGCGGCACGCCCTTCTGTTCGATCATGGCGACGGCATGGGCGTAGCCTTCGGCGATGGCACGGTCGAAAGCCTTCCAGTCGCGCAGGCCAAGATTCTTCAGCGGCGGTTCGAAAAGATAATCGGCCTGTTCGCGCACGACCCGGCGCTGGGCTTCGGAACCCACGGTGCCCGATCGCATCAGGATGGAAACGATCGAAGGCGAGCCACGCATCCCCTCGCGGATCAGCCACCAAAAGGGCCGTTCACCATATTGCTCGTCGGTCGCCTGCAGATCGAGTTCGCCAGTGACGTCCGAGGCGATGATGGGGCCGCAGGCCTGTTCGGCCATCACATCCACAGGCAGATTGTTCATCACACCGCCATCGACCAGCAGATGGCCATGGAAGGTGACGGGCGGCAAAATGCCTGGCAATGCCACGCTCGCCCGTAGAGCGCGCCACAGCAGACCGCCGCGATGGGTGTGGATGCGGCCAGTCGTCAGATCTGAGGAGACACAGAAGAACGGCTTGGGCATTTCCTCGATGCGGACGTCGCCGAAACCGTTTTGTAGCAGCTTGGAGACTTTGCGGCCCCGCACCAGCGCGATCAAAGGAAAGGTGTAATCGTAGAGCGGATTGTGAATCGACGAAGGCTGCGCGCATCCGTTCGGTCAGTTCCTCGATTGCACCATTCCAGCGCCATGCCCGCCGCGATGATGGCGCCCATGCTGGTGCCGCCGAGATGATCGAACGGCACGCCCGCTTCATACAGCGCCTTGATGACGCCGATATGGGCGAAGCCCCGCGCGCCGCCGCCGGCCAGCACCAAGCCCACGGCGCGGCCGGCGATGAAGCGCGCCAGCTCGGCGCACATCGTTGGTCGATCCGGCGCGCAGATGATGATGGGATTCGAACAGACCGCTGCGCAGCGCGAAATGTTCCGGCAGATCGTGGCTCAGGCCTGCGGGATGCAGCAGCAGCAGTTCCGGCAGGCCGGTCGCGCGTTCCTTGAACGCGGGCATGTCGAGCGGGCGCAACGGCAGCGGCCGGTCGGAACGCGCCAGCAGAAAAATGCGATCGGCCTGGCGCAGACACAGATGCGTCCAGGCACTGTCAGGGGCATCGCCGCAATAGAAGACGAGATCATGCTCGACTTCGAAATTGGTGAACCATTCGGCGGATTGATCAGCGCAGCTGCGATCGAGCATGGCGGCGCGCGAGCCCATGTCAACGAGCGCTGCCGCAAGGCGCTGCGCGATGGGTTCAGCATCCAAGCCGTCTTGCAATGGTATGATGGCGAAGGTTTTGGGACGCGCCGTGCTGTCGTTGCCGCGTGTGGTGTTCGTGCAGGCGCTTCACCATGATCCGCATAAGGTTGAGCATCACGCGCGGATAGCGTGCGATGAGACCGTCGAAGGCTTCGGGGCTGACGCGCAGCAATTCGGTGTCGCGCAGCGCCACGAGTTGGGCAGAATGGGCTTCGCCGGAGATTAGCGACATTTCGCCGACGGTTTCGCCAGCAGGAATGTGGGCGACAAGTTTACGGTTGCCATGTTCGTCCTCGACGAAAACGCCGAGCGAGCCGGTGACAACCAGAAAGAGGGCTTTCTGATTTTCGCCGTCGCGCTGTAGCAGCATTCCCCCGGGCAGGCAGAACCAGTTGGCTTCGCCGAGCATCCGTTTGAGACCGCTGTCGCTGACGTCCGACAGCAGCGGGAAATTCCGCAATTGCGCGCGCAAAGACTCCGGATAGACGGTTTCCTGCCCGACTCTGAAGGATGATAGAAAGGCCATGTTCATCGGCTTTGTTTTCCGTCTTCTACCACGCCATCCACCCACCATCGACCGCTATCGCCGAGCCGGTGACGAAGCTCGATGCGGTTGACGCAAGAAACAGCGCCGGGCCCGCGATCTCATCGGGCTCGCCCAAGCGGTTCAGCATCGTTTTGGCCGCCAATCTCCGGGCGAATTGGGGATCGCCTGCTTTCACGTCGGGGCGCGGGAAGGGACCGGGCATGAGCGCGTTGACGCGGATGCGTTCGGGGCCGAGTTCAGCGGCCAAGTGCCGCGTCAGTTGAATGAGGGCCGCTTTGGCGGGGCCGTAATGGAAGGGACTTGCTTGCTCGGGTTTTGCATAGATGCGCGCGTCGGGTGCGAGCGCCGCATACATGGAGGCAATATTGATGACGCTCGCATCGCCTGCAGCTTTCACTGCGTTGCGCAGTGCAGGCAAGGCGGCGCGGATGATTTCGAAGGACGCGGTGACGCTCGAACGATAGGTCTGTTCGAAATCTTCAGGTGTGAGTTGATCGCGCAGTTTGGGCGTCATCGAGATCGCGTTGTTGACGATCACGTCGATCCGTTCGCGTTTGGCGAAGAAGGCGCGCACCGAGGTGAAATCGCAAACATCGAAAGCGGCGTATTCGGCGGATGGAAGATCTTTGGCGAAATCCTTGAGGCGCGGTTCGTTGCGGCCGTTCACGATGAGGTGTGCGCCAGCTTTGCCGAACGCGGTCGAGATGGCACGTCCGAGATGGCCTGCGGCCCCGCTGATGAAAGCCGTGCGGCCGTCGAGACGGAAGTCCAATGGAGCTATTGCGGCCATTGAGACGGATCGAGCAGGGTCTCGGGCACGCGCGGGATCATCTTCTCGATCCAAGTGCAATCTTCAGGCGAGAGCGGTGGTTTGATGGACAAGCGTAGGTTTGCGTCGAGCTGGGCTTCGGTTTCCATGCCTATGACGGCGCCATCGATCCAGTCCTGTCCGCGCGCATAGGCTAGGCACAGATCGGCTGCACTTTCGCGACCGAATTCTTCGGCGCAATCGCCAACGAGCGCGAGCAGGGCTATCGGATCGACGCCTTCCAAGCGAGGCCAAGCCGCCGGATCACGGGTCGCAAGAAGGCCTTGTAGGAAAATGCTGCGGGCGTGGACGGTGATGTCGCCGCGCTTGCGGATCGCGGCGATGACGCCAGTCTCGCGCCAGCGCCAGTCGAGCAGATTGAACGGCAGCTGGATATGATCAACGTCTTGCGAGGCTAGCGCCATCAAGGCTTCGGACGGCGTTTGAAGCGAGACGCCGAGGCTGGCGATCATGCCTTGGCGGCGCAATTCGAGCAGACGCGCCCAGACTGCACCGTCGAAGGCGGTCATATGTGCTGCGCGGTGCAACAAAACGCAGTCGAGCTTTTCGCGTTGAAGAGCAAAACGGGATTGTTCGATGCTGGCGTCCACTGCCGCGCTGACCGCATACCAAGAGGGACGCTCGGTCAGGTCGGAGAGTGGGCTCAGCTTGGTGATGGTGCGCACGGGCTTGCTGACAGCGAGCGCTTCGCCCAGACGTTCTTCACTGTCACCGTAGGCGCGCGCGGTGTCGAAGGTTTTCACGCCGGATTCTGCGGCGCGGCGGACGAGCCGCAGCGCGGTTTCGCGGTTGGGTTTTCCGGTGAGGTTGGCAGCGCCATAGTCGAGGCCGAGCTGCACCGATCCCAGGACTAGTTCGGCCGGGCGCTGGCTTCGCATTCGGGGGCTCCTTCGGACAGATAGAATTCGCATTGGTATGGTAAACGGGGGGTTACGAGGAAACACAGCCCATTGCGGGCAGAGGGGCCCCTTCATCGCGGCGGGGTCAGGTGACCTCAAAAATAATCCATCGACCATTTTGGGCCCAATGTGCCAAGTGCAGGAGGAAAGCGAAACGACAGGGCTGGGCAGAGATACCGAGCAAAGCCAGGGTGGCAGGGGGCGTCGGTCAGTCCTGCCCCAGCAGCTTCCATACGCTAGAAACCGTCATTACGATTTCGCCTTTGACCGTAAAATCGCCTCTGATGAACAGCATCGCGCGGGTGCGCCGGATGAGCTCGGGTTTTACTTCTATGATGTTTCCCAAATGGGCGGGGGCAAGGAATTGGGACTGCATGTTCAAGGTCACGCTCGTCACCCCGTCGCTCAGGTCGGCTGCGAGCGCTCCCAAGGTGGCGTCGGCGTAGGTCATCAACATGCCGCCATGCATGACTTTGCGGCGGTTGACATGGCGATCGTCGATTTTCAAGGCGAAGCTGCGTGCGGCTTTCGCGCCGATCTCGAAGATAGGGCCGAGATAGATTTCGAAGGGGTCGCAGAGTTTGGTCTCGATATAGCCTGGCAAGATCATCGGATCTTCCACACGCCACAGGCAACCAAGAGCGTGCGGCCCTGGACCACGATCTCGCTCGACAGGAAGACGATGGTGCGGGTACGCCGGGTCACACGCACGCGTGCCTCGACCAGATCGCCGAGCTTGCCAGGACCGACGAAATCGCAGGACAGCGACACCGTGCTGGAATTGGTGCGGTCGGTGCCGGCGCGGGCCGCACGGCTCATCGCGATATCGGCAAAGCTCATCAGCATCCCGCCATGGACGGTGCCTGCGGCATTCATGTGGCGGGCATCGACACGGAAACAGAACCGGTGATGCCCCTCTTCGTCAGGAAGGTGGTACATCGGACCCACATATTGGTTAAATCCGACGAAGGGGATTTCTTCGGCTCCCTCGGGCAGCGTCATGTCGGTCATTTGGTCACGGCGGGATTGCGGTCCACACCCCGATAAGCGGTTTCTGTCGGGGCGGCAATAATCCCGGTTGGAAACAGGATTGCGCCACACTAAAGTTGCATTTCCATTTCAGAACAGCGACGTGGCTGTATTCAAGTGGCCCGCGCAAGACCCAAAACGAGGAACGCCTATGAATAAGAAGATAGTCCGTGCTGCGTTTGCCGCCCTTCTGCTGAGCACCACGGCGAGCGCCGCTATGGTCTCCCTTCCCGCCGCTGCGGCCGACGACAAGAAGCCCCCCGAAAGGCCCGTCAGCAAGGCCGTCATGAAGCCGCTATTCGAAGCCCAGAAGGCGCTCCAGGCGAAGGATTATACCGCCGCTATGGCCAGCTTGAAGGAAGCCCAGGCTGTTCCGGATAAGACGCCATTCGACGATTATAAGATCAATCAGTTTATCGCTTATTCGGCCGTCAACCTGAACGACTACGATACTGCGAGGACAGCCTATGAAGCCATGGCGTCCTCTCCGGAGGAAGACCCGCTCGACAAGCAGGCGACCCGGCATAATCTGACGCTGCTATCCTACGAAGCCAAAGACTACGCCAAGACGATCAAATACGGCGAACAATTGGCGGCAATGGGCCCCGTCGACGACAAAATCACCAGCACGATGGCGCAGGCCTATTACTTCGTCAACGATTACTCCAACGCCGAACTGTGGGCCAAGAAAGCGATCGATAGCGCGATTGCTGCAAACCGCGAGCCTGATAAGGGCGCGTTGAGCGTGCTGCTCTCGGCGCAAGCCAAGCAGGGCAAGCAGGCCGCTGCCGCCGGGACGCTCGAACTGCTCGCCACCAGCTACGGCACGGCCAGCGATTGGGGCCAGCTCATCGACGTCGCGCTCGGCACCCCGGGCATCCAGAATTCGGACGGCATCGATCTCTATCGCCTGCGCGACGCGGCGGGCGCGATGCAGGACGCCGACGACTACGCGCTGATGTCCACTATCGCGCTACAGCTAGGCTATCCCGGCGAGGCCAAGACCATTCTTGATGAAGGCATCTCCAAGGGCCGGATCACCACCACCGGCAAGGCAGCCAGCCAGTACGCTTCCGCCAAGGTGGGAGCGGCATCGGACGACAAGACGCTGCCGAAATTCGCTGCCGACGCTGAAGCGCGCAAGACCGGCGACTATGACGAAAAACTGGCCGAGACTTACTACGGCTACCGCCGCTATCCCGAAGCCGAGACGGCGGCGCGGCGTTCACTCTCCAAGCCCGGTGGCAAGGATCCGCTGCAGGCCAAAATGGTGCTCGCCATGTCGCTCGCCCAGCAGGGCAAGTATCAGGACGCTATCACCGTCTTCAATGAGGTGGAGCAGGACGGTGGCCGCCAATCGCGCGTCAAGGCGGCGCATCTGTGGGCATCGTTCAGCCATTCCAAGATGCAGCCCCAGAAACCACCGGCCACACCAGCGACCGATGCGTCGGCCGCTCCGGCGGCACACTAGTCCAACGCAAGGCCCCTTCCCGAATCGGGTGGGGGCCTTGTCTCTTTCACCGGGGCGGTTCAGAAGGGAGCACCGATGCAGATGCTTCTCGGCTTTTCGCCGTTCATCCTCTTTGCGATCTTCAGCAACGTCTCCACCAGCCTGGCGCTATGGGTGGCGTTCGCTGCGGCATTTGCGGTGGGTATCCGCACGTTCCTGCAGAAGCGTGAATTGCGCATTCTTGACGGAGGTAGCGTGGTACTGTTCGGCGGGCTCGCGCTCTATGCGGGGTTCGTCCAGCCAGAGCTTTCCATCGCGATCGTGCGGCTGGTTATCAATGGCGGACTGATGGTCATTGTGCTGATCTCGCTGGCCCTGAAGAAGCCCTTCACCCTGCCCTACGCCAAGGAACAGACCCCGCCGCCGATCTGGGACCTGCCGATTTTCCTCAGCATCAACATGAGGATCAGTTCGGCTTGGGCGATCGCCTTTGGGGTGATGGTGGCGGCCGATGTGGCGGCTTTGGCCGGGCTGATCCCTCTGCCGCTGGACATCGCCATCGGACTTGCCGCCCTGATCGGGGCCATCATCTTTTCGGTCCGCTACCCTGCGGTCGTGCGGAAACGGTTCGGCCTTCCGGGGTAACCTTTTGGAAATCAGTCGCAGGTAACTGCCTCTTCCCGCACGGCCCTACGCCGGGCTAGGGTCGCCCGCTTTTTTGCCCGCCCATTAGGAGGAATATCATGAGGGAAGCCGTCATCGTATCGACCGCGCGCACCGGTCTGGCCAAATCCGTTCGCGGTGGATTCAACATGACGCACGGCGCTGCGATGGGCGGTCACGCCATCAAGCACGCCATCGCCAGGGCTGGGATCGATCCAGGCGAAGTCGAGGACGTGTTCATGGGCTGCGCCCAGCCGGAAGGCGCTACCGGCATGAACGTTGCGCGCAACGCCGCGATCTGGGCGGGATGTCCGGTGACCACGGCTGGCACCACCGTCAACCGCTTTTGTTCATCGGGGCTTCAGGCCATCGCCATGGCAGCCCAGCAGGTGATGACCGAGCAGACGCCGGTGGCGATAGGGTCGGGCGTGGAATCCATCTCGCTGGTGCAGATGGGCGGCATGAACACCAAGAACATCACCGAAGAACATTTGATGCAGATCAAGCCTGCGTTGTGGATGTCGATGATCGAGACGGCCGAGATCGTGTCGGAGCGTTACAAGGTTCCACGCGACCGTCAGGACGCCTATGCGCTCGAAAGCCAGCGCCGCACTGCGGCGGCCCAACAGGCGCAGAAGTTCAAGGACGAGATCGTGCCAATGCCGACCAAAATGAAGAAGATCGACAAGGCAACTAGCACCGAATCGGTGGTCGACTACACGGTGGATCGCGACGAGTGCAACCGCCCCGACACGACGCTGGAAGGATTACAGGGCGCTGCAGCCGGTGTTCCGCGGCGGGATGCAGGTGCGCGAAGGCAAGTACATCACGGCAGGCAATGCCTCACAGTTCTCAGACGGCGCGTCAGCCTGCGTGGTGATGGACTCAAAGGTGGCCGAAAAGAAAGGCATCAAGCCGCTCGGCATCTTCCGCGGGTTTGCGGTTGCCGGTCTTGAGCCCGATGAGATGGGCATTGGTCCGGTTTATGCGGTGCCGCGCTTGCTTGAACGCCATGGGCTTAAGGCAGATGACATCGACCTGTGGGAACTGAACGAGGCGTTCGCCTGCCAGGTGCTGTATAGCGCCGACAAGCTCGGAATTCCGCACGAGAAGCTCAACGTCGATGGCGGCGCGATCTCTATCGGTCATCCTTATGGCATGTCGGGCGCGCGCATGACTGGTCATCTGCTGCTTGAAGGCCGTCGCCGTAAGGCCAAATATGGCGTCGTCACGATGTGCATCGGCGGCGGTATGGGTGCGGCCGGACTGTTCGAGATTCTGCAGTAAGGATCGCGGCCGCAAGGCCGATCCGATGAGGGCACAAAACAAGGCGCATTCTTCCTCCACATGGCGGAGGGGAATGCGCTTTTTTGTTTTGCTGCCGTTCTTTGCAGTGACGATGGCGGGCTGCACGACACGGCAATATGCGCAAGCACCTCGCGCGGCTGTTGCAGCCCCGGTAGCGGATCCCGCCACGCAGATGCGTCCGCTGGAAGAGCGCGTCTATGCCCTTGTTCTCGAAGAGCGAAAGAAACTCGATCCAACGTCGAAGCTGTTGGTGCTTGATCCGGTGTTGATGGACGTCGCGCGCAAGCGCAGCGTCGACATGGCTGCCAAGGGCTATTTCGACGATCACGCACCGGACGGTACGACCTCTGCTTCGATGGTGATGGACGAGGACTCGAAGTTTCAAGGCCTGCTTGGCGTGAACATGGCGGCCCAACATTATACCAAGCTGTTGGGCGTGGATGTGGATGCGTTCGCGCGGCGTTTCGTAGACACCTGGCTCGCCAGCCAGAGCCACGAGCAGAACCTCGCCTTTGGTGACTACAACCGCACTGGCGTGGGCTGTGCGATCAACGGGGACACGGTTTATGTGACCCAGCTTTTTGCCACTGACCTTGGCCTACCTCCACCCAAGGAAGACACCAAAAAAGACACCGTGGCTGCAATGCCCAGTCCTCAAGCGGCAAAATCGGCCATGCAATCCAAGAAACCGGCGCTGAGACCTGCGCCCGAATGGCCGGATGATTAGCAGATGCGCGCAAGCTGATAGACCAATTCCTCAAGGGGACGCGAACCGGAATCATCCAGATAAATCTCGATATGGGCATCGCGGCGCTCAACGCCTTCGATCGTTTCGGCAAGGGACGCAACACCGCGGGCCTGAATATGGGCGATTGTTTGCTTATGCTAGCGCCCAGAGGATACGGGTGCCTCTGCTGTTCAAAAACGATAGCTTTTCAGGAACCGATATTGCGGTAGCCTGAGCAGGCGAAAGGGAACACATGGCTGAGGTTCATCTCTCCAATTCCAAGATCGCGACCTATCGCGATTTCTGGCCGCACTATCTGCGGGAGCATGGCAAGCCTGCGACCCGGGCCATCCATTTCTTCGGGACGGGGCTGGCCACAGCCTCGCTTCTGGCGCTGATCCTCACCGGCGTCCCGTGGTTCGGGCTGGTGGCGCTGGTGGGAGGGTATACGCCTGCCTGGATTGGGCATTTCTTCATCGAAAAGAATCGGCCAGCGACCTTTACATACCCCTTCTGGTCGTTTGTTTCAGACTTCCGAATGGCAGGATTATGGATAAACGGGCGGCTCGCCGCGGAACTGGTCCGGGCCGGGGTCCCCGTCCGCTAACCCCAAATTAACGGCACTCGTTAAGTATGTTGTGTATCGACGGTTGTGGGAGGGGCCCACAGCCCATCGACGTTGTGTGATTTCTTTACACAACATCTCGGCGCCGATACTTTCCGTTGCGGGAAAGCGGGCGCTGTGAGTCGAATGCGGACTGACCTTCCGTGGAATGTTGCCGGGATACCTCCAGAAGCTCGCGAAGCCGCCCGGGCGGCAGCCCGGCGCGAAGGCTTGTCCGTAGGCGAATGGCTCACGCGCCGGATTTTACGCAGCATGTCGGACGCCGGGGACACCTACGAACCGGCACGGGCGACCTGGCCGGGCGGGGTGCACATATCGCGCCCCTTTGAGGAGCCCGCCGTGATGGCAAATTTCCGGGAAACGCAGGAGATGCTGGCGCGAGTCAGCCGCAGCGAATCCGAAACCCAGAATGCATACCGTAAGATCGAGGACCACCTGCGCTCGCTCGCACGGCGCCTGGATTCCACGGAGCGCACACAGACCGACAACGGCCGGGTACTGAACCAAGCGGCTTCCGAAATCAATCTTGCCTCGCGCGAGCAGGCACAAGCGTTTGATGCCTTAGGCTCGCATGTGATCGCGCTGGGCGAACGCATCGACAAATTGGAACAGTCTGCCGGCACCAACTCCACGAAGGATGTCGTGCGCGGGCTACAGGACGGGCTTTCGCGCGTCGCCGATCAGGTGGCCGAAACGGCAACCCAATCCGCCGCTCAGATTTCGGCGCTAGCCAGCACGCTCGAAGCCGTCGTCAACAAGATGAGCGAGGCCCATGAGCAGGCGGCGAACAGCGCCACCATGCTTGGCCAGCGCATCGGCATCATCGACGATCGCGTGCATGTGATCGAAACGACCATGCATGTGAAAGGCGAAGCGGTCGACCGTGCCATCCAGCGCCTGGAACAGCACAAGGCCACGAGCAACGACACGCTTGAACAGGCGGTCGCCGACATCGAGGATCGCCATGCCGCGATCCGCAGCGAGGTCAAGCAGAACATCCAGAACCTCGACACGCGCTATGCGGCGCGGCGCGAGGAATTGCAACGCACCATAGAAAGCGTGCGCGATCAGCATCAAGAAACGCACAACGAGGTTCACAGCCGGATCGGCGAATTGGAAAACCGCTTGGCCGCGGCGCAGAACGACACGTCGGATGGCGAACGCTTGTCAGAACTCATGCAGCAGTTGGAAGAAACCCTCGAGGCGCTGACGGCGCGCGTGGCCACGCATGAATTGCAATCGTCGAGCACGATGACGCGTCTCGAAGAAGGCCTCGCGCGCATCGAAAGACAGGCCGACAATTCGCTCGACCGCCGTGTCTATGGCGTGGAGCGGGCGCTGCAAGATCTTGTGGCGCGTCTGGAAATAGCCGAACACAGCACGGCGTCGGGCTCGACCAGCGTGGACGAAAGCTTGCGCGGATTGAGCAACAAGCTCGACGGCTTCAACAAGAACACGCGCGAAGCGATCGCCGAACTGCAGTCTTCGCTGAAGAACACGACGGCGCGTCTGGAGGTGATCGAAGGCGTGCCGCCCTCCCCTCTCCCAATGGCCGGCGCCGAACCTGCCGCCGACACGGTTGCCGAGCCGAGTGCCAAAGCGCAAGCGTTGCCAACGTTCGACCTGCCGCCGTTTGAGGAGCCGGTCACGCCTGCGTTCCAGGATGGCGCGATCCATCGTGCGTTCGGTCACCGGCCGCAGGAATTCACGTCCCCCACAGCACAAGATGACGAATTGTTCCGCGAGGACCGCCCGCTGGCAGCCGATAGGTTTGGCGCCGAGGTCGAGGGCGACGGGTTCCTGTCGTCGGCGCGCCGTTCGGCGGCAACGGCCACCATGGACGACGAGCCGATGCAGACCACGCTCGGCGGTTTCACCTGGGGGACACGCCGCGACGAACCCGATGTCGACGGTGACGCGCCGCGTTCGCGTGCGATGCTGATCGGCGGAATCGCATTGGTGGCGATCCTTGCCATCGGCGCCGGTGTTACGCTGAGCCAGCATCTGGGCGGCCATAAGGTTCTTGAAACGCCTGCGGTGGCGAGCGCGCCTGCGCCGGTTGCGAACAACATGACTGCACCTGCCATTGTGCCACCTGCGAAACATGCCAATGCGACGGCACCCGTCGTGCATCAAGAACCCAAGCCCAATGTGATGGTGTTGCCGAAGGTGGCTCCCAAGGCTGAACCAAAGCGCGCTATCGTCGCGCCGAAAGCCGACAAACCCGTCGAGACCGCCTCTGTCGCCCCGGCGGACCGCCTGACGACCTTGGCCAATGGCGGCAACGCCAAAGCGCAGCTGCTTGTCGGATTGAAATACCTCGACGGCGATGGCGTGGCCGTGAACGAAGCAACTGCGGCCCAATGGTTGCAGCGCGCCGCCGAGCAGGGCGAACCGATCGCGCAATATCGTCTGGGCACGCTATATGAGCGCGGCCATGGTGTGGCGACGGATGTCGCCAAAGCCGTGCACTGGTACGAAGCAGCTGCCCTTCAAGGCAATCGCAAGGCGATGCACAATCTGGCCGTAGCCTATGCCGAAGGCACGGGCACGGCGAAAAACTACACCGAGGCCGCGCGCTGGTTCGGCAGGGCGGCAGCGCTTGGCCTTGCGGATTCGCAGTTCAATCTCGCGGTGCTCTATGAGCGCGGGCTGGGCGTGCCGCAGAGCCTGACCGAAGCCTATAAATGGTACGCGATCGCGGCCACGCAGGGCGACAATGAATCGAAGGCGCGCGTGACCGCACTCACCACGCAACTGAGCCAAAGCGACCACGACGCGGCACAGAAGGCCGCCGATACATTTAAGCCGCAGCCGCTCAACCGCGCCGCCAACGTGCCGCCGGAAACACCGGGACGCAGCTGATACTCTTCAACGACGTGACGCTGTTCCATCCTCGTCTTGAGCGCAGGTCCGACCGTCGGCTATCCACAATTCCTGATGAAATTGCGCGCTATCGGGTGGCTCCCCTGAGCGGGCCATGACATTCTTGCGGCCCACGCAAACCGCACGGCCCCCAACCTGATCCGATGGAAATTTATCTCCCCATCGCCGAGATGTCGGTTCACTGGCTGCTGCTTCTCGGCATGGGTGGCGCGGTGGGTTTTCTCTCCGGCATGTTCGGAGTGGGCGGCGGATTTCTGCTAACGCCTTTGCTCATCTTCTACGGCATCCCCTCCGGTGTCGCCGTGGCCACCACCGCGAGCCATGTGACGGCGTCGTCGATGTCGGGTGCGATCACGCAATGGCGCAATCGTGCGGTCGATCTGAAGATGGCAGCGATCATGACCGCAAGCGGCATCGTGGGCACAGGTGCAGGCGTGTGGCTGTTTGAGGTGTTGCGCCAGGCGGGGCAGATGGAATTGCTGGTCTCGGCGTCCTACGTGATTTTGCTTGGCACCATTGGTGGCCTGATGCTGCAGGAATTGCTGGAGACCTTGGCGGCAGCGCGGCGCGGAGAAGCGGCAAAAACAGCGCGTGCGCGACATCACAATTGGATTCACGGGCTGCCGTTCAAAGTGCGGTTTCGCGAGTCGCGGCTTTACATCAGCGTGATCCCACCGGTGCTGATCGGGTTTTCGGTGGGCGTGCTGTCGGCGATCATGGGTGTCGGCGGTGGGTTCATCTTAGTGCCCGCACTGATCTATCTGTTGCGCGTGCCAGCGAATATCGTGATGGGCACCTCGCTGTTGCAGATCGTATCCGTGACGGCATCGAGCACGATATTACATGCGGTCAACGATTTCACGGTGGACATCGTGTTGGCGGCGGTTCTGATCGCAGGCGGTGTAGTGGGCGCGCAGTTCGGACTTGCGCACAGCAGCGCGATTACGCGGTGAGCAGTTGCGGTTTCTGTTGGCGCTCCTGGTGCTCGCAGTGGCGGTACGGCTGCTCTATGGGCTGCTGGTGTCGCCGGACAACGCGTTCAGCGTCGCGGTCGATTTGCCGTGAAACGGATATTCACCGTGCTGGTTCTGGCAATGTGTGCGCAAGCAGCCCGCGCCGACGATCTGGTGTCGGGACTTTCGCAAGACATCATCCAAATCACGTCGAATTACAGCGGCACCGACATTGTGGCATTCGGTGCGATCGAAAACATGAACGTGATGTCGGCAGCGGGGCCATTGGATATCGTCGTGGTGGTGCGCGGGCCGGATGCCGATATGATCGTGCGCAAGAAGGAGCGGGTGGCGGGCATCTGGCTCAACAATCATGGTGTCGTGATACGCGGCATCCCGTCCTATTATTATGTGGCGAGCACGCGGCCGCTTTCGGCCATTGCGCCCGACGATACGCTGAAGCGCTATCAGCTGGGGCTCGACGATATCGAACCGCAGAGCACCACCGCGCGCACGCAAGCCATTGCGGAGCCCTATCGCCAGGCGCTGGTGCGGCACAAGTTGATCGACGGATTGTACAACGAGAATGCGGGGGGCGTGGAATTCCTCAGCCCGACCTTGTTTCGCGCGCGGGTGCCGGTGCCGGCCGCGGTGTCGCGGGGACAGTACAATGTGCAGGTCTACCTGTTCCGCAACGGCACCGTGGTGAGCGCGCAATCGACGCCGCTTTACGTCGACCAGACGGGACTGGAGCGCCAGCTGTTCAACTTCGCGCATCAATGGCCGCTGGCTTACGGATTATCGACAGTGGCGATGGCAGCGATGCTAGGTTGGTTGTCTTCTATAATCTTCCGGCGGAGCCACTGAGGGCCGCCCGCCACCGCATAGACGCGCCGACCGCCCAAGGCATAAGCGAGATAGGCATCTCCGAACAGCGCGGTGAACGCGGTGTCGGCCACGTTGAGGCCGCCAGTGAACGCGCCGAAGGCGGGCATTATCACGCGAGCGCCGTTGCTGACGAAGCAGCGCCGGCGCAAGGAGTGGCCGCGAAGCGTGACAGTGGCGCAAGGGTGCAGATGACCTGCGACTTCTCCCAACGCGCCGATGGCCAACGGTTCGTGGCGGAAAACAAGGCCGCCAATGGCGATTTCACTTGCTGTTTTTCCACCGAGCCAAGCGGGAATATCGGGGTCGTGGTTGCCTTCGATCCATATCCATTCGGATTGCGACATGAGTTTGGCCAGCACGTCGCGTGCGTGATCGTCGAGACGGGCGGGGCCATCGCTGTCATGGAAGGAATCACCCAGTGCAATGACACGCGAGGGTTTATGACGCGTGAAAAGATCGAGGATGCGGGCGAGCGTGGTCTTGGTGTCGTAAGGCGGCAGCATTTGGCCGCGGCGCGCGAAGGACGACCCTTTTTCGAAATGAAGATCGGAGACGATCAGTGTGGATTGGGTGGGCCAGAAAGCAGCACCAAGCGCATCCAGCAGAAGGGTCTCTCCGTTGACGATAATACGCATGGCTTCAAACACACATGACCTCAAATACCTTTGGTTCACACACGCATCGCATCCCTGACCAGCGCCTCTTCGGTTTCGCGCAAGATATCTTCATGGGCTTCACCGGCGACCATTTCCTTGCTGATTTCGAGCAGTGCCGGAACCGCGAGCGGCGAAACCCGATCCAGGTTCCTCACAACGATGCGCCCTTTCACCCGTGCCAGCATCTGCGCCAGGCGCGCGATATCGAGGAGCCCCGAAGCGGCGTCCTCATAGGTCGCGCGCAGCAGAATGTGATCGGGCTCGTGCGCGCGCAAGACGTCGTAGATGAGATCGGAGGAAAATGTCACCTGGCGGCCGGTTTTTTCCTGCCCGGGATGGCGGCGCTCGATCAGCCCTGCAATGACCGCACAGTTGCGGAAGGTGCGTTTGTAAAGTGCAGATTTCGGCAAGCCAGGCGTCGAGGTCGTCGCCCAGCATATCTTCGTCAAACAACCGGTCCATATCGAGGCCGCCCATGGCGCGCAACGCCCACACGGCGAGTGCATATTCGTTGGCGACAAAACCAAGCGGACGCATCCCTAAGCGTTCCAGACGTCGGGTGATGAGCATCCCGAGCGTCTGATGGGCGAGGCGGCCTTCGAAGGGATAGCAGACGAGATATTCCTTCGAGCCACGCGGAAAGGTCTCGACCAGGAGTTGGCCGGGCTTTGGCAAGACCGAGCGGAACTCCTGGATGCGCAGCCATTCGCCGACAGGATCAGGAAGAACGTTCCAGGTTTCAGGATGGGCGAGCATTTCGCGCACACGCGATGCAAGAAATGTCGAGAGCGGAAACTTGCCACCGTTGTAGGATGGGATTTGCGCTTCGGGATCTTGCGTCTTGGTGACGTAGGCTGCGGTTTCGCGAATGCCTTCGAAGCGCAGCACTTGGCCTGAGAAGATAAAGGTGTCGCCCGGGGCGAGGCCTTCGAGGAAATATTCCTCCATCTTGCCGAGAACGCGGCCGCCTGCGCCGACCGGCCTGCCTTTGCCTTGCAGGCGAATTTCGAGCATGGGATCTTCGATAATGACGCCGGCGTTGAGACGGTATTGCTGGGCAATGCGCGGGTGGGCGATGCGCCACAAGCCTTCCGGCGTCTTGCGCAGGCGGGCATAGCGTTCGTAAGTCTTCAGCGCGTAGCCGCCGGTGGCGACGAAATCCACAGCGTCGTCGAAATCCTTGCGCGAGAGATGGGCATAAGACGAGGCGCCTAGCACTTCCTTGTAGAGTGCGCCAGCATCGAAGGGCGCTGAGACGGCCATGCAGAGAATATGCTGGGTGAGCACGTCGAGACCGCCTTGTTTGAGACGCTCACCATCGAGTTCGCCTGCCATCACGGCATCGCGGGCAGCTTCGCATTCCAGCACCTCAAAGCGGTTGGCGGGGACCAGCAGTGCGCGCGAAGGCTCTTCGAGGCGGTGATTGGCGCGACCGATGCGTTGCACGAGACGCGCAGCCCCCTTGGGGGCGCCGATACAGATGACGCGGTCGACTGCGCCCCAGTCGATTCCGAGGTCGAGCGTTGAGGTGCAGACGACCGCGCGAAGGGCGCCTTTTGTCATCGCAGCTTCGACCTTGCGGCGTTGTTCGGGAGCAAGCGAACCGTGATGGAGCGCGATGGGAAGATTTTCTTCGTTGAGCTTCCACAATTCCTGGAAAGTCCGCTCGGCCTGGCTGCGCGTGTTCACGAAGACCAGCGTGGTGACGGATTGCTTGATGGCGTCCATCACCTCGGGCATCGAATGATGCGCAAGGTGCCCTGCCCAGGGGACGTAGGCGTCCGAGGCAAGGATGTCGATTTCGGGTTTCGCGCCGCCCGCACCCATAATCAAGGCGCAGAGCGCTTCGCCCCCCGGCGGCTGCGGGACCAAGAACCGCTGCAGCGGGGCTGGATCTTTGACGGTGGCCGACAATCCGATGCGGCGATGATTGGGGGCAAGCGTTGCGAGGCGGGCAAGCGCGAGAGACAACAGATCGCCACGTTTGGAATTGTACAGAGCGTGGAGCTCGTCGAGGACGACAGCACGGAGTTTGCCGAAGAATTGTGGGGCATCCTTGGAGGACAGAAGAAGGCAGAGCTGTTCGGGTGTCGTCAGCAAGATGTCGGGTGGGATGTGCTTCTGGCGCTGGCGACGGGAGGCCGACGTATCGCCGGTGCGGGTTTCGATGCGGAGGGGCAAGCCCATTTCGACAGCGGGCACTTCGAGATTTCGGGCTACGTCGACGGCGAGCGCTTTCAGCGGCGAGACATAAAGCGTGTGAACGGCGCGGGCGCGGCTGCGCGGATGGACACCGGACAATTCGATGAGGCTGGGAAGGAACCCGGCCAATGTCTTGCCGCCGCCGGTTGGAGCGACCAGCAGAACGGATTTTCCTTCTTGGGCGTGTTCGACAAGAGCGAGCTGATGTGGCCTTGGCGCCCAGCCTTTTGCCGCGAACCATTGGGCAAAGACCGGCGGCAGCTGGGGATCAATCCGGGCCGTGATGTTCATGGGGTGGGACGATAGCCGAGGCCGGAACAAATCGGAAACCACTTTCGCGAGGCCAGTGGGCATGTCCTAATGCGTGGACCGGAAATTGGGAGGACGCGGTGGAAAATCTCATGTTTCGAGACGGTCTTTTGAAGGATAAGCGCATTCTCGTGACCGGGGGTGGCACGGGGCTCGGCGAGGTGATGAGCGAGGCCTATGCGCGGTTGGGCGCCACTGTTTACATCTGCGGGCGCAGGGCGAGTGTGTTGGACGAGACCGCGAAGAAGATTTCGGGTCAAACTGGTTCCACGGTGAAGGCTATCGCCTGCGATATCCGCGTGGCGGAGGCCGTGGACGACATGGTCGCACAGATTTGGGCCGATGGCGGGGCGCTGAGCGGACTTGTGAACAACGCAGCGGGGAATTTCATCAGCCGCACGAAAGATTTGAGCCCGCGCGGTTTCAATGCGATTGCCGATATTGTGTTTCGGGGAAGCTTCTATGTGACGCTGGCTTGCGGCAAACGCTGGATTGATGGCGGCGACAAGGCGAGTGTGATTTCCATTCTGACGACGTGGATCTGGAATGGCGGCCCATTCACTGTGCCGTCGGCGATGTCGAAAGCCGGACTCAACATCATGACCAAGTCGCTGGCGACAGAATGGGGTCCGAACGGCATCCGTCTGAATGCGATTGCACCAGGACCCTTTCCCACCAAAGGCGCGTGGGATCGGTTGAGCCCACAATCGGCCAATCGCGGAGAGACGCGTAATCCCATTCCCATGGGACGCAACGGCGAGATGGCGGAGCTGGCGAACCTTGCGGTCTTTCTGATGGCGGATGGGTGCGAATACCTTACCGGACAGACCATTGCGATTGATGGAGCGATGCATCTGTCTTCCGGTGGGAATTTCGCAGCGCTTTCGGCATTGGGCGATTCCGATTGGGAGCGCATTCGCGGCGAAATCCGCGGCAGCAACGAAAAAGACAAGGCCAAGCGGGCGGTTTAGCGCGCTTGTTGGCTTGAGGCGAATCGTGGGCTAATGGCGCTCTCATGAAGGCCGCGCCATGAACCGAAAGGAATGGAACAAGCATGCCGCGACGTTCGAGAAGAATGTTTGCGACATTGCGCGCGAAGAAACCGACAACCAGCTTTCCGGATTCGTATCCCGCGCCAGCGTGCCCCGGGACGGCGCGGTACTTGTCGATCTGGGTTGCGGCATAGGCACCTTTATTCACAAGTATGGCGACCGTTTTCGCGAGATCGAAGGTGTCGAATATGCGTCGCGGACGATCGCGCGGGCGAAGGTGCGTTGCGCGGGCGTACGCGGCGTGACATGGCGCACGATGGGGATCGAGCGGGCGGCGCGACTGATCGGGCGGCGGGCGGACTTGACGGTTTGCATGAATGTCATCACATCGCATTCGACCGCGCGGCGGGCATCGCAATGGGCGAGCGTGGCGGCGGTGACCAAACGCGGCGGGTTTGCGCTTGTGGTGGTGCCATCGATTGAGTCCGAAGAGATGGTGGAACTGGAATACCAGGCCAAGAAGAAGAACAAGAAGCCGCTGGAGCATGACAATGGCGTGGTGGAACGCGACGGCGCGTATCAGAAGCATTTCGCGCGCGATGAACTAAAAGAGATTTTGTCCGGCGAGGGATTTGCCGTAACGCGCATCGGCAAGATTTTCTATCCATGGACCAAGGAAGGGATGCGCCAGACCCCGGCGCGGCGCAATAGCCGGCCGTGGGATTGGACATGCCTGGCTCGGCGGATGTGAACACTGCGAATTCCCACTTCCCTCACGCGGTGAGGGCAAGCCATGTGGTATTGGATGTGCCGTAATCCGGCAGCGCGAAGTTTGGGCTTGCCGGTTCGCTCCGGAATTTGATTGCAGGACCGATGTGCGGGTTGCCCTCGTCATCGCGCAACAACATTGCGCGTGCCACACTGTTTGGATCTTCGAAACCGTCTTTCAACGAACGCACAGGCGCCCAGCATAGTTCGATGGGTTCCAGGAAGGCTTCCCATTCGGCGCGGTCTTTTGATTTGAAAATACCGCTGAAGAAGTCGATCAGCGGGTTTTGTGAGGGGCCGGGTTCGGCTTTGGCGATCTCGAGGAACTCAAGGCGGCCGAGCGCGCGCAGGAGATTTTCGCAGAATTTCGCTTCCGATCCGGCGAGCACGATGTATTGGCCGTCTTTGGTTTCGTAGATGCGGTTCATGGCCTGGCCACCATAGTTGCGCATCTGGTGCGGTACAGGCGGCGAATTATGCGCAAAAACGGCACCGGTGATATTAGGTGTCCAGGCGATCAAACTGTCGTACATCGCAATGTCGATGTAATCGCCCCTTCCCGTCTTTTCGCGCGCGAGCAATGCGATCAAGATCGCCGATAGCGCAGTTAAGGACGAGGCCATGTCGGCCGCGACGAGGTTGGGCATGTTGGGTTTGTTGTCGGCAAGGCCGCGCGACAGATCGAGCGTGCCGGCTAGGGCCTGCACGCCCAGATCATGTGAGGGCTTGTCGCGATAAGGACCGTTCTGGCCGAAGGCACTGATCGCGCAATAAACCACACGGGGGTTGCGCGCAGTGATGGTTTCATAGCCGATGCCGAGGCGTTTGACGACGCCGGGACGAAAGGCTTCGACGATAACATCGGCTTCGTCGGCAAGGACGAGGAATTTCTCGCGATCTTCTGCATCTTTCAGATCAAGCGTGATGCTGCGTTTGCCACGGGCGATGTTGCGGAACCAAACGGCAATGCCGTCCTTCATGCGCGCGCCCATGGCGCGCGCGGGCTCGCCGGTGCCGTTCTTCGGTTCGACCATGATGACATCGGCGCCATAATCGGCCAACGTCATCGTCAGATGCGGGCCAGGCAGAAATTGCGAGAGGTCGAGAACGCGTAGGCCTTCGAGTTTCATTTAGCTGAACGCCTGAATGCCCGTGATGGCACGGCCCATGATGAGAGCATGGACGTCGTGGGTGCCTTCGTAGGTGTTGACGGCTTCCAGATTCAGCACATGGCGAATGACGTGGTATTCGTCGGAGACGCCGTTGCCGCCGTGCATGTCGCGAGATTCGCGGGCGATGGCCAAGGCTTTGCCGCAATTGTTGCGCTTGAGAAGCGAGATGGCGGGCGGAGCAGCCTTGTGATCGTCCATCAAGCGGCCCAAGCGGAGCGCGCCAAGCAGACCCAATGTGATTTCGGTTTGCATATCGGCCAATTTTTTCTGGACCAATTGCGTGGCAGCGAGCGGGCGGCCGAATTGCTTGCGATCAAGCGTGTACTGGCGTGCAGCGTGCCAGCAGAATTCGGCAGCGCCCATCGCACCCCAGGAAATGCCGTAGCGGGCGCGATTGAGACAGCCAAAAGGGCCGGACAGACCCTTGACGTTGGGCAGGAGGTTTTCTTCCGGGATAAAGCAATCGTCCAACACGATTTCGCCGGTGATGGAGGCGCGCAAGGAGAACTTGCCTTCGATCTTGGGGGTCGAAAAGCCTTTGGCGGCGCGTTCGACGATGAAGCCACGAATGACACCGTCTTCGGTTTTGGCCCAGACCACCGCCAGATCGGCAATGGGGGAATTGGTGATCCACATTTTGGCGCCGCTCAAACGGAAACCGTTCGCGACCTTCACAGCACGTGTTTTCATGCCGCCGGGATCAGAACCGTGGTCGGGTTCGGTGAGGCCAAAGCAGCCGATGAATGCGCCGCTTGCAAGCTTGGGAAGGAATTTTTTGCGCTGATCTTCAGTGCCGTAAGCGAAGATTGGATACATGACTAGGGAATTCTGCACACTCATGGCGGAGCGGTAGCCGGAATTGACGCGCTCCACTTCGCGAGCGACGAGGCCGTAGGAAACATAATTCATGTTCGCGCCGCCATATTCCACGGGTAGCGTGATGCCGAGAAAACCAATCTCGCCCATTTCGGTCATGATGGCGCGGTCAAACGTTTCATGGCGGAAGCCTTCGCGAATGCGCGTCATCAGCCTGTCGGTACAATAGTTGCGCGCCGAATCGCGGACCATGCGTTCCTCGCTCGCCAACTCATCTTCCAGCAGCAGCGGGTCGGTCCAATCGAACCGGGCTTCTTTTTCGGGTGCGATTTTCGTGGGGGCGTTCATGGCTAAGGATCCGAAAAGAATTCCAATACAGCGTGCTTGTAGACCTTGTCGCCCACCGTCGTCATATGGTCGCGGTGCGGGACGACTATGGCGCGGCCATTGGCGAAGACCGCGGCGAGCGGACCGGGCGGACCTGTGAGCCCGTCATTTTCGCCGCAGACGATGAGGACGGGGCGTTGGGATTGGCGCAATGCGCTCACGGGGAAATTGCGGCGCATCGCGGCCATACAGGCGGCAAGCGCGAGCCTGTCCTTGCCGCTTTGATCGGCAAAATCGCGGAAGGTGCGCGCATTGGTGTCGGTGATTTTGCTTTTGTCGGGTTCAAGGAGCGCCGCGGCGATGCGGTTGCGCGTGGCGGGGTCAGCCATACGGTCGCCGGGATAGGCCGAGGCATCGAGATAACTTGCGCCTACGCCTCCAATGACGAGTTTTTTCAGCAAGTCCGGGTGTTCAAGCAATAGGTGCATGGAGATAAAGCCGCCCATGGAATAGCCCATCAGGAATGTGGGCGCGATTTGCGTGGCAGCGATCACGGTAAGGGCGTCTTCAGCCATGATGTCGTGGCCGTAGGATTGGGGAGTGTGGGGCTTGTCGCTTTCGCCATGGCCGCGGCAATCCATGGCGACGACCCGATATCCGGCTTCAGTCAGGGTTTGGTACCAACCGGGCTCTTTCCAGTTCTGCCGGCGGCTTGCGGCGAAACCATGAATCAGCATCACCGCGGGGCCCTCGCCCACGACCTCGTAGGCGATGCGGACGCCATCTTTGGCGGTGGCGAACTCGGTCATTGCGGCGGGTCCAAGCGTGGCGGGGCGACCTTCGCAAAGCCGGAACGGACTGTCTATGATGGGCTGGAGACCGCCGGAATGCCGCCATGAATGCCGAAAGCCTGAAGAGGGATGTGGGTGCCGCCATCGATGCTCTGCGAGCGGAATTGCTGGGGCTTTCCCATGCCATTCATGGCGAACCGGAATTGGCGCTGGAGGAATTCAAGGCCGCCAAGCGGCTTTCAGATGCCGTGGAAGGCCACGACATCGCGGTGCAGCGTGAGGCCTTCGGGCTCAAGACGGCGTATGCCGCCGAATTCGGCCGCGCCGGCGCCAATATCGCGATCCTTTCGGAATATGACGCGCTGCCCGGCATCGGACATGCATGCGGTCACAACATCATCGCGACCTCGGCTTACGGCGCGGCGATCGCGCTTTCGAAGCTGGGCGCGAAACTGCCCGGACGCGTGCGCTATCTCGGCACGCCGGCTGAGGAACGTTTCGGCGGCAAGGAGATGATGGCGCGCGAGGGTGCATTCGAAAAGGTGGATGCAGCGATGATGATGCATCCTTCCAATCTCAACATCGTGACCATGCCGTGCATCGCGATTTCAGAGGTCGAGGTCGTGTATCACGGCAAATCGGCGCACGCCTCAGCCATGCCCTATCGCGGGCTGAATGCGCTCGATGCGGTGGTGACCGCATATCAATCCATCGCGCAATTGCGCCAGCACATCAAACAGACCGAACGCATCCACGGCATCATCACCGAAGGCGGACTGGCCGCGAACATCGTACCGGAGCGGGCGGCCTGCCGGTTCTATGTGCGGGCGGCCGATGCTCATGAATTGGCGCCGCTCAAAGCGCGCGTGCATGCGTGTTTCGAGGCTGGCGCGCTGGCGACTGGCTGCCGGGCTGAAATCCGCTGGGGGATTACCGACTATCTCGACTTGAAGACCAACTGGCCGATGGCTGAGGTTTACAAGAAGAACGCCGAAGCGTTGGGACGCGAGTTCTTTCCGATTAAGGATATTCCGGCGGGGTTCGCAGGTTCAACCGACATGGGCAATGTGAGCCACCGCGTGCCCTCGATCCATCCGATGCTTGCCGTGGCACCGCCCAACGTCATCATCCACAACCCAGAATTCGCGCGCTGGGCGGTTTCGGACAAGGGCGATACGGCGGTGATCGAGGGCGCGAAGTCGCTGGCTTTCACCGCGATCGACCTGATGTGCGATAGCCAATTGATGCAAACGGTGCGCGCTGATTTCAATGCCACTGCCGAACTCTCGAAGAATGCCATCTCCAAAATAAGCGAACACGATCACGGACACACAAACGGATGCGGATGCACATGAACGGCTGGCTTTTCGTGGCAGCGGTAAACGGGTTTCTTGCCGTGGCCCTGGGTGCGTTTGGCGTACACAGTCTACAGGGCCGGATTGATCCCGGTTTTATGAGCATCTTCCAGACAGGTGCACTCTACCACATGTTTCATGCACTCGCGATCGGGTTGGCGGCATTGGCACCGCGCACAAGGGCCACGAACGTGGCGGCGGCGTTATTCCTGGCGGGCATCATCCTATTTTGCGGCTCGCTTTATCTGGTGGCGCTGACCGGCGTGCGCGCTATCGTTTTCGTGACGCCATTCGGAGGGATCGCGTTTCTCGCCGGATGGGCCGTATTTGCCTATGCCGCATGGCAGAAGGTGCGTTAGATGGCAGAAAGCCTTCTTGTGGCGGGCGCTGGCATCGCGGGGCTCGGCGCAGCACTGGCCTTCGGCGAGACAGATCACGAGGTGACGATTCTGGATCGCGATCCACAACCGCCAGAGGGATCGCCCGAAGAGGCATTTTATTCGTGGCAACGACGCGGGGCGACGCAGCTTCGCCACAGCCATGTGTTTCTCGGGCGTCTGACCACGTTGCTACGTGATCGTTATCCGGTATTGCTCGCAGAATTGTTCGCCTGCGGAGCCCGCACGCTCGACTTCGAATACGGGTTGCCGATCCCCTTGCGCGGCAGTTACAAACCGCAACCGGGCGACGAGGATCTGAAGATACTATTTAGCCGCCGCACGACCCTGGAACTCGTGATGCGCCGCCATGTGCGGCGGTTTTCCAATGTGCGCTTTGTCAACGAAGCCGGCGTGCATGGCGTGACCGTGCGGCGCGATGCCAGTGCGTTTGTGGCAGAAGGGTTGAAGGTCGATATCGGCGGCGAGATGCGGGAGATGCGCGCAGACATCATTGTGGATGCGAGCGGGCGCAATTCGGCGTTTGGGGATTGGCTGCGGGCGGAAGGGGTGGATGTCCGAGAGGAAAACAGTCCCGCGGGCATTCTTTATTTCACGCGACATTACAGACTGCGCGACAGCGCGGAGGAACCTGCGCGCGATGCAACCGCGCTGGCCGGCGATCTTGGATATGTAAAGTACGCCGTGTTTGCGGCCGATAACCGGCATTTCTCGATCACGCTGGCGACGCCGGAGATCGAAACCGATTTGCGCACCGCCATCCTGCGGCCCGAGATTTTCGATGCGATCTGCGATGCGCTTCCCGGCACAGCACGCTGGGTGGAGTGCGACCGGGCGGAGCCGGTAAGCGCGATCTATTCCATGGGCAATTTGCAAAGCGTCTGGCGGCATTACCTGAAGGACGGACAGCCTCAAGTTCTGAATTTCTTCGCGGTAGGCGATTCGGCGGTGCGGACCAATCCGCTTTATGGGCGCGGTTGCTCGGCAGGCGTGGTACACGCTCATGTGTTGCGCGACGTGCTGGATGGCAGTGCTGATCCGCGAGAGCGAGCGCGGATGTTCGACAAACGCACGCAGGAAACCTTGCGGTCGTTCTATGACACGATGGCGCGGCAGGACCGCATTTCGATTAAACGGGCGCAGCACGAACGTGATCCTTCGTACAAACCGGGCTTGCGCGCGCGGATGACGCGCAGTTTCGTCGAAGATGGCATTGCACCCACGACACGCGGCGACATGACCGTGCTGCGCGCGTTTTCGCGCGCGTTTCATATGATCGACGATCCGGCGAACTGGTTGAAGCGGCCGGAGATACTGGCGACGATCTTGAAATTCTGGCGGATGCCCAAGGCGCAGAAAATGGCGCGCGGATTTTATCCGCCGGTGCTGGGACCTTCGCGCCGCGATATGCTGACAAGGTTGGGTTTTTCTACATAAATGAAAATGGAGGAATGAATGGGTGTTTCGTTTCCCGAACCCGCAATCGTGAAGACCAACGGCATCGACATGGCCGTTTACGAGGCGGGGTCGAAAGATGGGCCTGCAGTCGTGCTCTGCCATGGCTTTCCGGAGCTCGCCTATTCGTGGCGCCACCAATTGCCAGCCCTGGCGGCAGCGGGGTATCGCGCAATCGCGCCCGATCAACGCGGCTATGGGCGCACGTCGCGGCCGGAAAACGCCGAAGACTACGACATGGTGCATCTGACAAGCGATCTGATCGGTTTGCTCGATGCGCTGGAAATCGAGAAGGCCGTGTTCGTAGGTCATGATTGGGGTGGACTCGTGGTTTGGAACGTGCCGGTGCTGCATCCCGACCGCGTGGCCGGGGTGATCGGCGTGAATACGCCCTTTCTGGCGCGGCCGCCGATCGATCCGATCATGGGGATGCGGGCACTTTATGGCGACGACATGTATATCGTCTATTTCCAGAAGCCAGGTGAAGCGGACGCCCTTCTGGCGAAGGACGTCGGCAGGGTGTTCCGCTTCTTCATGCGCAAAAACGCGATGACGGCGGCGGACTATGCGAAGTTGCCGCAGGAACAAAAGAATTTCGCGCTTGTACGAGCGTTGCAAGGCGATGAAGCCGGTTGGCCGGGCGAAGCGCTTCTCTCGCCGGAAGAAATGAAATTCTTCATCGACACGTTCACGCGCACAGGCTTCACCGGTGGCATCAACTGGTATCGCAATTTCTCGCGCAACTGGAAGCTTTCGGGTGGCTGGGAACAGAAAGTGCGCCAGCCCGCCCTCATGATTATGGCGCAGGACGACGTGATCCTGACGCCTAAGATGGCCGACGGCATGGAACGATTCGTGCCAGATCTTGAAAAAGTGCTCATCAAGAATTGTGGACATTGGACGCAGCAGGAGCATCCTGAGGAAACCAATGCGGCGATGATAGACTGGCTGAAACGCCGCTTCGCTCCGTGAGGCGGCTATGAGCGCCGAGACCGTTTTCAACATCGCCAACAATGGCATTCTGGTTCTCTGGCTGCTGTTGATCGTGGCGCCACGCTGGCAGGGGACGCGGATCTTGGTGCAGTCCGTCGCCGTGCCAATCGTGATCGGGCTGACTTATACGTGGCTGATCGTCATGGTGTTTTTCGGCGGGGCGTTGCCGCAAGGCGGAAACTTCACATCGCTTTCGGGGGTGATGGCGTTCTTCACCTCGCCAATCGCGGCGACAGCGGGATGGATTCACTATCTCGTGTTCGACCTATTCGTGGGCGCTTGGCAGGTGCGCGATGCGCAAGCGCGCGGGATTGCGCATCTGGCCATCGTGCCCTGTCTCATCGTGACCCTACTGGCAGGGCCGGTTGGCTTGCTGCTTTATGTAGCGTTACGGGCAGGGTTGCGCCGTGGCGGATTCTTTCTGGAAGAGGCGGCGTGATCGCTTGACCTTCATTTTGCGCAGCGGACTCTATAATCCTTCCCTCATGGCCGAAGCGGTTAAGACCATCGCTGATTTTTCCTATGCTGCGCCGGGCGATCCGTGGCTGAAACGCATGCTCATCCGCGCGATCGAGCGGATGACGGGGCAGCCTTATCTAAAGTGGATCTACGACGACAATCGCGCCAACCCCGTTGCAGGCGAGACGTTTTTCGATGCAGCGATGCGACGGCTGGAACTGAAGGTCGTCACCAACGAAGAGAGGCTTGCGCACTGGCCGAAGACCGGTCCGCTGGTCGTGGTGGCCAACCATCCGTTTGGGGTGCTGGACGGGCTTATCATTTGCCATCTCGTGTCGAAGGTACGTGGTGATTTTCGCGTGCTGACCAATTCGGTGCTCTACCACGCGGAGGAAATCCGCAGCTTCCTGTTGCCGGTGGATTTTGCCGACACGCAAGCTGCGCTGCAGACCAATCTGCGCACGCGTGCTGAAGCCAAGCTACATTTGAGCCGGGGCGGATGTCTGGTGGTGTTTCCGGCAGGCGGGGTTTCGACCACGCCATCGCTCTGGGACAAGCGCGCCATCGATTCCGAATGGAAGACGTTTACCGCGCGCATGATCTCGCAAACGCGCGCGCAAGTGGCGCCCGTGTTCTTTGCCGGACAGAACAGCCAGCTGTTTCAGCTTGCGAGCCATATCAGCATGACGTTGCGGCTTTCGCTGCTGTTCAAGGAGGTACATGACCGCATCGGCACCGAGATTCATGTACGCGTGGGACAGGTGATTGCTTTCGAAGATTTGTCTGGGATTTCCGACCGGCAAGATTTCATGCGGCAATTGCGCGAGCGGACCTATGCGCTGGGGCGGGACGTTCCGCGTCCACGCCAACGCGGAGCGCGTCGGCCGCGCACCGCGCCCAAGGGCTGACCATGCCGAAGGTCGGGCTGTTCGTGACATGTCTTGTCGATCTCGTGCGGCCGCAAGTGGGATTTGCGGCGGTGAAATTGCTGGAGCGGGCAGGATGCGAAGTCGAGGTGCCGCGCGCGCAGACCTGTTGCGGGCAGCCGGCGTGGAACGCAGGCGATGATCGCAATGCGGCCGCGATCGCACGCCAAGTTGTCGATGCGTTCGCAGGGTTTGAATATGTCGTCGCACCTTCGGGATCGTGCGCGGGGATGTTGCGGCAGCACTATCCGGAGGTTTTGAAGGGCGACGCGCGGTATGCGGAACAGGCACAGGCCCTGGCGGGACGCAGCTACGAATTGATGTCGTTTCTCGTGCGCGTTTGCGGGATGCGGGCAGTGAACGCACGATGCCCTACAAGGGCCTGCTATCACGATTCCTGTTCGAGCTTGCGCGAGATGGGCGTGCGGGAGGAACCGCGTGCCCTGCTCTGTTCCGTCGAGGGATTTGGCCTGCGCGAATTGACTGATCCGGAAATCTGCTGCGGGTTTGGCGGATTGTTCTCGGTGAAATATCCCGATATTTCCGAACGCATGGCGGATGACAAGATCGCCGATGTACAGGCCACGGGCGCCGAGATGCTGGTAGGCGGCGATCTGGGATGCCTGCTGCATCTGGCAGGCCGAGCCCGGCGCAAGGGATTGAATATCAAAGTGCGGCACGCCGCCGAGGTGCTGGCGGATATGGGCGATGCGCCCGCGCTTGGCGAGCCCGACATATGAAGCTCGATCCGACCGCGTTTCGCGAGGCAGCTCATCAGGCGCTTGACGATACGCGCCTGAAGGTGGCGCTGGGGCGGCTGAAAACGCATTTCGTGCACAAGCGGGCGGATTCGATTGCGCGTTTTGGCGATTTCGAGGCGTTGCGCGAGACAGGGCGCGCGATCCGGGATTCGGCGCTGTCCAATCTCGACACATTGCTGGAGGCATTCGAACACAACGTCACGGAGCGCGGCGGGCATGTGCATTGGGCGCGTGATGCCGGGCAGGCGCGCCAGATTGTTTTGAAAATTTTGCGCGAGGCGAACGCGAAAACTGTGACCAAAGGGAAATCTATGGTCACCGAAGAGATCGGGCTCAACCCGTTTCTGGAAGAAAACGGAATCACGCCGGTCGAGACCGATCTGGGCGAATACATTATCCAACTGCGACACGAGCCGCCGAGCCACATCATTGCGCCGGCCTTTCATCTGAACAAGGAAGATGTGGCCGAGACATTTCGCCAAGCGCATACCGGGTTGTCGTCCGAACGCCTGCTGAACGAGCGCAGCGCGCTTGTGGCCGAAGCACGGGCGATGCTGCGCGAGCAATTTGAAACGGCGGACGCAGGGATCACGGGGGCAAATTTCCTGACCGCGGCGGAAGGTGCGGCCGTGATCGTCACCAACGAGGGAAACGGCGATCTGACGCGGCTTTTGCCGCGTGTCCACATCGTGGTGACGGGGTTGGAGAAGATCGTTGCCGACTTGGACGATGTCTCGGTGCTGCTGCGACTTTTGACGCGCTCAGCGACCGGGCAGGAGATTTCGAGCTATGTGAGCGTCATGGCCGGACCGCGCGGGCGCGATGAAAGCGATGGGCCACAGGATTTTCATGTGGTGTTGCTGGACAATGGGCGTACGAACCTCCTCAGTAGAGAGACGGCCGAGGTTTTGCGCTGCATCCGGTGTGCTGCGTGCTTAAATCATTGTCCGATCTACAATTCGATCGGCGGGCACGCCTATGGCGCGACGTACCCCGGGCCCATCGGGGCAGCGCTCAATCCAGGATTGATCGGAATGGCGCAAGCTCACCATCATCCCAATGCTTCGACTTTTTGCGGGCGGTGCGCGGAGGTCTGCCCCGTGAAGATTCCGCTGCCGAAGATCATGCGGTATTGGCGGGCGCGGGAATTTGAGACGCAGGCGGCGCCGAAGGCGATGGTGTTCGGGCTTTCGGTCTGGGCGTTCACCGCGCGGCGTCCTAGCCTTTACCGGCTTGGGGCGCAGGTTTTGGCGCGCACGTTGAGGATGTTTGGCGGACGCCAACGCATGGTGCATTCGTTTCCGCTGATGCGCGGCTGGTTCGCGGTGCGCGATTTTCCTGCGCCGGAGGGGCGGACGTTTCAGGAATTGTGGCGATCACGATGAGTGCGCGAGAAGACATATTCCGATCGATTCGGACGCGCAAGGCGCAGCCCTTGCCGCGGCCTGCGCCTTATGCGCGCCCGCTTGCGGGCGATCTTGCGGACCGATTTATGGCGTACGCGAGTGCCGCGAATGCGACGGTACATGTTCTGGACAATATGGAAGACGTGCCTTGCTGCGTTGGAGAACTATTGCGGGCACGCAATCTGGGCGCGGTTGTTCATTTGCCGCCGGATGCGGTGCTTGAAACATTGCCGTGGGAAAACCGCGCGAATGTTTCGTACCACGCGCCGGGGCCGGACGACACAGCTGTTTCGGTTGCGCCATTTGGAATAGCGGAAACCGGGACGCTTGTTTTTCCTTCGGGCACGCAGCGGCCTGCAAGTTGGCATTTCCGGCCTGGATTCGAGATTGCCGTGCTTCGGGCCTGTGACATCGTGCCCAGTCTTGAAGCGGCGCTGGTGAAATTACGCGGGCTAGGCTGGTCACACACGCTCAATCTGGTAACAGGGCCTTCGCGAACGGCCGACATCGAGCAGACGCTGGAACTTGGCGCGCATGGACCCAAGGCGCTGGCGATTTTGCTCATCCGGGCACGCCGAGAAGACTGACCTGGCGATCCAGTTTGTACATCAGCTTTTGCAGCGTCGTGCGTTCTTCGGATGAAAAGCTGGACAGTAGCAACTTCTCCAAATGCAGGGCGAGAGGAGCGACTTCGTCGTAGATGACAAGCCCCCGCGAGGTGAGCGCGAGACGGCTGACCCGGGCGTCCTTGTTGTCTTCGGTACGGGCTACTCGTTTGGCGGCCACCAGGCTGGTGACGGCGCGACTGACTTGCACCTTGTCCATGGCGGAGCGGTTGGCGACTTCGCGGGCCGACAGATCCGGGGTCTGACCTAGGACTGCGATGACGCGCCATTCTGGAATCGAAAGGTTGAAGCGCTCGGAATATTGGCGCGCGATGGCATCGCTGACGCGGTTGGACAGGACAGACAGACGATAGGGCAGGAAGGAATCGAGATTGAGCTGTTCTGAGGTGGCTGTTGCGCGATTACTCCGCATCGCGTTGTTCCTTCGGCTGAGCGGCGGCGAAAGCTGGATGCGCGAGTGCGGTTTGTTCGATGCGGAGGAGCACAGGGTATGGCGTGAGGTCGAGATCGACCCTGTGGGCGTTGGCCATTTGCGGGATCAGGCAGATATCGGCGAGCGTGGGCTCGTTGCCATGGCAATAGATGCCGGTGTCTGTGGAAGTCAGGAGCAAGCTTTCGATGGCCATAAAGCCGAGCGCGATCCAGTGTTTTTGCCATTCGGCGCGTCGTTCATCAGTGGCGCCGAAGGCGATGCGCAGATGTTTTAGGACACGCAGATTGTTGATGGGATGAATGTCGCAGGCCACTGCATAGGCGAGTTGGCGGACGCGGGCACGGCCTAGAGCGTCTTTCGGCAACAGCGGCGGTTCAGGATAGGTTTCGTCGAGATATTCCATGATCGCGAGCGATTGGGCGATCACGTGGCCGTTGTCGATCAGCGTGGGCACCAATTCCTGTGGGTTGATGGCTTTGTAAGCGTCCTCATGCTGTTGGCCGCCGTCTTTCAAGAGGTGGATGAAACGGTGATCGGGTTTCAGATTTTTCAGGTTGAGTGCGATACGCACACGATAGGCGGCGGAGGAGCGGAAGTAGCCATAGAGGGTCAGGGCGTTTGTTTCAGCCATGATATTGCACGACCTCCTGGTCTATCGCGCCGAAGACAGAGCGGCTTTCGCCATCTTGCATTTCGAGGCGAACGCGATCGCCGAATTTCAGGAAGGGTGTTTTCGGTGCGCCGCTTTCGATGGTTTCGAGCGTGCGGCGTTCGGCGATGCAGGCGAAGCCGGTGGAGCGATCGGTATTGGAAATTGTGCCGGAGCCGATGATGGACCCCGCGCCGAGGAAGCGGGTTTGAGCGGCGTGTGCGATGAGCTGGGGAAAGGAGAATGTCATGTCATGGCCCGCGCTGGGGTTGCCGAAGATGGCATCATTGAGGGTGACATTGAGGGGAAGATGGACTTTGCCGCCCGACCAAGCTTCTCCCAGCTCGTCGGGCGTGACAGCGACGGGCGAGAATGCGGTCGCGGGTTTTGACTGAAAGAAGCCAAAGCCTTTGGCAAGTTCGTTGGGGATGAGATTGCGTAAAGATACGTCGTTCGCGAGCATGAGGAGTTTGATGTGTTTCTCGGCAGCGCCGGATGCGATGCCCATGGGGACGTCGTCTGTAATGATGGCGACTTCACCTTCGAAATCTATGCCCCAGGATTCATCGGCGGCCAATATCGGGTCTGTGGGACCGATGAAGCTGTCGGAGCCGCCTTGGTACATCAGAGGGTCCGTCCAGAAGCTTTGAGGCATTTCGGCGCCACGGGCTTTGCGCACCAATTCAACATGGGCGACGTAAGCGGAGCCATCGGCCCATTGGTAGGCGCGCGGCAGCGGTGACATCGCTTGTGCGGGATCGAAGGCATGGGTGGCTTCGGCATTGTTCTCGTTGAGGAGTTCGTAAACGCCCATCAGATGGGGCGCGGCTTCATGCCAGTCGTCGAGGGCGCGCTGCAATGTTGGGGCGATATGGGAGACGGCGACGTAGCGGGCAAGATCGCGGGAGACCACAACCAATGTGCCATCACGCGTGCCTTTAAGAGATGCGAACTTCATTTGGAGAACCAGCTCTCGGCGTAGCCCGATGTTTCGACAGCTTCTGCCGCCGTGGCGAAATCCAGCGGGTCGCGAGCGTCAATCATCACGGCGACTTCGTCGGTCATGGGTTTGACGGCACGAGCGCCGGCGGCGAAGGCTTTGGGGTGCGGACCGTGGGTGAAACCATTGGGATGCCACGTCACCATGCCGGAATGAATGTTGTCGCGGCTGAAGAACTCGCCTCGATGGTAGAATATCACTTCGTCGTAGTCGTCGTTGGAATGAAAAAACGGGACTTTCAATGCACCGGAATCGCTTTCGAGCGGCCGGGGCACAAAGGTGCAGACGACGAAGCGATCGGCGACGAAGGTGGAATGCACTGAGGGCGGGATATGGTAGCGGTGGCTCATCACCGGACGGATGTCCCGCCAGTTCAGTTTCACAGGCGCGAGATTACCTTTCCAGCCTATGGCATCGAGCGGGTTGAACGGGTAGGTGACGGTGGAAAATGCATTGCGGCGTTTTACCTTCACCTGCCATTCGTGTTCACCTTGCTGGGCACGAAAGGCGTCGTCGATCTTAGGTGTATCGAGGATGGCGGGATCGAAGATGGCGTGGGAGCCGAGCAGGCCGCGCTCGGGCAGTTTGAACGCGTCGTTGGTGGCCTCGATCAACAACGAGATCGTACGGGCGCTGGGCGCCAGACGCCACATCGTGCCGCGTGGGAGCAGGACGTAGTCGCCTTCGCCATAGGTTAGGTGGCCAAAATCACAGAAGAGATCGCCTTGGCCTGCGTGAATGAAGAGCAATTCGTCGCCGTCGGCGTTGCGCACGAGGTGTTCCATCGACCGGGCGCAGGACCAAATACGAAATTTCAGGGCGGCGTTGGAAAGAAGCGTTGGCGTGGCGAGCGGGTCGCCCTCCTCTGCTGCTTTGGCGGCGTCGAAGGCGCGCGGGCGCAGGGGACCTTCGAATGACGTCCAGCCTGTCGGCGCATGGCGGTGATAGATGTGCGTGGCGGGGCCAAAGAAGCCATCGCGGCCGATTTCGCGTTCGTAGGTGCCTGCGGGCAGGTCGGCGTGGGCCTGGCGCGAGGTTTCGCCTTCGATGCGGGGCAATTCGATGGAATGTTTGGCACTCATGCTTGCAACACCCCGCGTTTGACCTGGTCGGCTTCGATGGATTCGAATAAAGCGCGGAAATTGCCTTCGCCGAAGCCTTCGTTGCCTTTGCGCTGAATCAGTTCGAAGAAGATCGGACCGATAGCGTTTTGGGTGAAGATTTGCAGGAGTAGGCCCTGGTCTTGTCCGCCGTCGATCAGGATGCGGTCGCGCTTCATCCGCCCGACGTCTTCACCGTGGCCTTTGAGGCGGTTGTCGATGCGCTCGTAATAGGTTTGGGAGGTATCTTGGAAGGCAACGTTCCTGGCGCGCAGGATTTCGACAGACTTGTAAATATCTTTGGCGCCGAGCGCGATGTGCTGGATGCCTTCGCCATGATAGGCGTGGAGATATTCCTCGATCTGCGATTTGTCGTCGGAAGATTCGTTGATAGGGATTCGAATTTTGCCATCGGGGCTGGTCATGGCGCGAGATCTGAGGCCCGTCAGTTTGCCCTCGATGTCGAAATACCGGATTTCGCGGAAATTGAAGAGCCTTTCGTAGAAGCGCGCCCATTGCTCCATGTTACCGCGGAAGACGTTGTGGGTGACATGGTCGATTTCCGTCAATCCTACGCCTTCATGCGCGAAGCCTTTGCTGGGATCGGTGGGGATGAAATCGACGTCATAGATCGAGTGCTCACCATAGCGGTCGACAAGATAGATCACGCTGCCGCCAATGCCCTCGATGGCGGGGATGTTCAGTTCCATCGGGCCGATATTGTTCTGGAACGGCTTGGCGCCGCGCTCAATCAGCTTTTCGTAGGCCAGGGCTGCGTGTTTTACGCGCAAAGCCATCGCGCAGGCCGAAGGACCATGGGAACAAGCAAAGCGGCTGCCATGGCTGTTGGGTTCGGCGTTGACGATGAAATTGATCTCGCCTTGCCGATAAAGCGTCACGGCTTTGGAGCGATGGCGTGCCACGGCGCGAAAACCCATCTGCTCGAACAGTATATGAAGCAGGGCAACGTTGGGAGCAGTGTATTCGACAAATTCGAAACCGCCGGTGCCGATAGGATTTTCCCAGAGCGCAACCATTGCTAGCGCCTTTGTTGCAAATGAAACCAATATAGTTTCATCTGAAACTTTTCCATGGTCAACCGGAATCGGGCGGAACTCACTGGGAACTCTGGCCTAGTTCTGCGGGCCGCGAACAAGCTTGCCGGGAAGCGCGCCGGTTGGCTTGCCGCCTTGATAGACGATTTCACCGGAGACGATGGTGGCGTCGTATCCTTGCGCGCCTTGCAGAAGGCGCTTGCCGCCCGCGGGCAGATCGAATGCCATGATGGGCATCTCGACTTTGAGCGAGGCGAAGTCGATGATATTGATGTCGGCTTTCATACCAGGCGCGAGCACGCCGCGGTCGTTGAGTCCGACGGCGCGGGCGGTGTCTGCTGTCTGGCGCTTGATGAGCAGGCCTATGTCGAACTTTCCGCTGACGCGGTCGCGGCCCCAATGGGTGAGGAGGTAGGTCGCATAGCTGGCATCCGAAATGATGCCGACATGGGCGCCGCCGTCGCCCAGACCCATCACGCAATCGGGATGGGCAATCATCTCGCCACAGGCATCTAGATTGTAATGTGCGTAATTGGCGAAAGGCATGAAGAGGAAGTTCTTGCCGTCGTTTTCGAGCAACAGATCATAGGCGAGTTCGGCGGGATCGCGGTTTTCGCGCGCGGCGATATTGGCAAGTGCGGTTTGGCGCAGCGGTTCGTAGTTCGGCGGATCTCCGAGGGGAAAGATGTGGTCGAAGGCCATCACGCGACGTGCCAGCGGATGGTTCTGGCGCGTGTCGGTTTCGGTCAGAACACGGGCGCGGAAAGAAGGATCGCGCATGATCCGCAGTTTTTCGGTGAGCGGTTTGTCCTTGATTTCGCCAAATGTGCTGTGGGCGCAAAACGGGTTCAGCGTGCCTTGAAGACCCAGTAGGATTCCGATGGGACGTGGGGCGACTTGCGCGCGGATCGGCAGACCATCACGGGCTGTTTCTTCGATCATGCCCAACAAGGTGCGCCAGCTTTCGGGAACGCTGTGGTTTTGGGCGAGCGAGAGCGATAGGGGGCGACCGGAGATTTCGACCAGGCGGCGGATCATGCCGAATTCGGTTTCCAAGTCGGGAGCGTTGAAGTCGGAGATCAATTCGATGACGCCACTTCCGGCATCGGCAAGGCCCTGGGCGATGCCCATCAGTTCGGCTTCGGTGGCACGCAAGGATGGCGTGGGTTCGCCCTTGATGGAGCGATGATTGAGTGTGCGCGAGGTCGAGAAGCCGATGGCGCCCGCACGCATGGCGTCCGCGCTCAAGACGCGCATTTGAGCAATGTCCTGTTCGGTTGCCGGTTCGAGGTGGGCGCCACGTTCGCCCATTACATAAACACGCAACGCGCCATGGGGGAGCTGAGCACAGATGTCGATATCGCGTTTGCGAGTTTCGAGCGCGTCAAGATAGTCGGCGAAACTTTCCCAGTTCCAACTCAAGCCTTCGCGCAGGACACCACCGGGGATGTCTTCGACGCCTTCCATCAATTCGATCAAGCGATCACGGTCGGCCTTGCGGACAGGGGCAAAGCCTACGCCACAATTGCCCATGACCACCGTGGTAACGCCATGCCAGCTTGAGGGGGCAAGATGCGAATCCCAGGTCGCTTGGCCATCATAATGGGTATGGATGTCGACGAAGCCCGGGGTGACGAGGCGACCCTTCGCATCAATCTCCCGTCGCCCTTTTCCGGGAATTTTTCCGACTGCCCCGATGTGTCCGTTGGACACAGCGACGTCAGCTTCGGCGGGCGTACCGCCCCTTCCATCGGCGACTGTGCCGCCCCGAACGACCAGATCATATGCGGCGTGCACGGCTTGCCCCGTCGAATGGCTTGGCAAAAACCGTTTGGCTTTGGAGAGGTGTTGTCAAGCAAAATTGGTGGAATCCCTGGCTGAAATGATGTTGCGCGGTTGGAATAAACCCGCTGATAATGCCCTCAAGGGTGGCATTGGCGCCTGCGTGCTCGGGGCATTTGCACGGGTTCCTTCCTTTTCGTGGGCTGGACGACGCAGATGCCTAAATTTTTCGACATCGCCGCAAGCGAAGTGCGCCCGGGATCCGGAAGTGCGCCGCTCGTCGCTTACATCTTAAAACAGCGCGGCATAGCGTTTCGCATTTTCCTGCTCGTCCTGTTCGTGGGCCTGGCGACGATCGTGCGCAGCGTATTCGGGTTGCTGATACCCGACACTGGATTCTTCGCCTTCTATTTTCCGGCGATCATGGTGGTGACCATCCTTGCGGGATGGGAAATGGGGCTCGCCTCGATCGTGCTCAGCATTCTGCTCTCCTTGTGGCTCTTCATGCTGCCTGCGATGAAGATAAGCTCACCGAACTTCTCGCAGTCGCTGAACATCGTCGTGTTCGTCATCGCAGCGGTACTGCAAGTCGCGCTCGCCCAGTGGCTGCGCAATGTCCTCAGCCAAATGGAGCGCAATGAGAACCGCTATCGCCAACTCGTGAACGCGACCACTGGCATCGTGTGGACGACCGACGCCGAAGGGCGCGTGGAGGAGCCGCAGCCGGGATGGATTGAAATCACCGGGGTTGGCTGGCCCGATTATCGCGGCCGCGCCTGGACCAGGAGCGTACACGAGGAAGATCGCGCCAAGCTCGTCTTCGACACTTGGAGCGTGGATGAGACCGGCTCATATCACGTGGAAATCCGGCTCTGGCACGCGCCATCCGCCGACTGGCGCTGGTTCAGTGCGCGCGCCGTACCGATCAGGGAACCAGGCAGTCATACGCGTGAGTGGATTACCACCATCACCGACGTCCATGAGCGCCGGCTGGCGCGCGAACGGCGCGAGATGGTGATCGGCGAATTGCGCCACCGTCTGAAGAACCTCTTCACTGTGATTGGATCACTGGCGCAAAGCTCGCGACCACGCAACGAGCCGGCGGTCGATCTGTTCATCTCCAAGCTGATGGGGCGCCTACATGCCTTGAGTGCCGCAGCGGACCTCGTGATGGCGGGGCGCCGCGTATCGCTCGATTTCGGTGCCATCGCGCGCGCGACGCTGGGGCCGTTCATGGAGGAACGCTCCTCACGCATCAGTATCGACGGGCCGCCGCTCGAACTTTCGGAAGAGACGGGTGGATCGCTTGCGCTTGCCATCCACGAGCTAGCAACGAATGCGATTAAATATGGCGCATTGTCGGTGCCGGAAGGCCGCGCCGCGCTCACCTGGTCGCGGGCGCCAACGCCAGAGGGCGAGACGGTAGAAATAAATTGGAAGGAAACGGGCGGGCCGCCTTGTGCGCAGCCCACGCAGGCGGGCTTCGGCACTCGAGTTATCAACTTCGCAGCTTCGCGCGAGAAATCGGGGGAAGTCATACTCGATTATCCGCAGGACGGGCTTTACTGTCGCATCGCATTTGTGAAGCCACCGGATAGTCCCGCGACGACGGCGCCCAATCCGACATTTGAGGATTTGGGACATCTGTAATGGTTCCGGCTCGGCGTTTGCTGGTCCCGCTCCGCCGTGTCACGCGCAATCATGCGTAATCAAGATGGAAGGGGGAGACGTTGCGCTATCCCAGCCTTGCGATAGCCGCCATAACCTGATCGGTTTTTTCCAGCGTCACCATATGGCCCGCTTCGGGGATTACCACGAGTTCGGAACCGGGGATGGCTTTCTTGAAAGCGTGCGCATAGGCGGGAACGATCAGGCGGTCGCTGTCGCCCCAGATCAGGATCGTTTTCGCCTTGATGCGGTAGAGCCGTGAAGACAAGCCACGATCGGGAATGGGAAACAGGATGCGGCCAGCCATGCCCATCTGGCGCGCGTTGGTGACGAGGAAGCCTTTCAGCCATTCGGGATTGTCCAGCGCCATGCCGGCGGTAAGAAGGGCCGTACCTTTCTCGACGTCATGGAACAGCAGCGCAGGATATTCATACGGCATCGTGGCGAAGAGGTCAGGAACCGGGTGGGTGTCGAGCCACAGGCCCGCGGGGCAAATAAGACCAAGGCGTGAGACATCGTGCGGGGCGATGGCAGCCATTTCGGCAGCGATCATGCCACCCATCGAATGGCCGACGAGGATTGGGTTCTTCAGGCCGAGCGCATCGACGACATCCCAATAATGAAGCGTGAAATCCAGCATGTCGCGGATTGCCGAACATTCCTCGGAATCGCCATAACCCGGCATCAGCGGTGCGTAAACGTGATATTTCGTGGCGAGCTGATTGAGGAACAGATCGTCCGACATCACGCCGCCTGCGCCATGTAGGAAGACGAGCGGCTCGCCTTTGCCGCCTTCGTAGTAGCGGACGGGCACATGGGGGGCAGCGACGGTTTTCAAGTCCATAGTCCCCTCCCCTAGCGTGCGGCAACGGCGGCAACGGACGCGTCGCGCTCGGCGGGTAGGCTTCCCGGTGTCACCCGCTTGTCGATCGGATGGCACCAGAAGCGCTCGTCGTCAGCATAGTCGGGGAACATGTTGCGCAGTTTGGGCATCACCTTATCGGCGAAGAGCTTGGTCGAATACATGCACTTCTCCTTCGGCATGTTGCCGACGTGCATCAGGCAGAAGATGTTGCCGACATGGAGCGCCCTTGATCAGGTCTTCCATGCGCTGGCGCACGGTCTCGGGCGAGCCGGCGATGACGTGGCCGCCTTCGGTCAGGTCCTTCCAGGTCAGCTTCGGCGAAGCCGCCACGCGGCGGGGCATATTGCGAGAGCGCGCCGGACTGGATGGTCTTGATGGTGCGATAGCCCGGCGCGTCGGCGAAGCCCGGATAGACGTGCAGGCAGCGATTGTAGAAGTAGTTGATGTGCTCGCCGTAGAGGCGCTCGGCCTCCGCGTCGGTTTCGGCGACGCAGATGGTCTGCGCGAAGCCGGCGCGGTAGGGCGATTTGTCCGGCGCGTTGCGCTCGGCGACCCGATCCCAGTAGCCCTCCATCAGCGCCTTGGCGCGGATGTAGCCGGTGAAGCTGAGGTAGGAATAGGAATAGGTGTTGTCGATGCAGAAGTCGTAGGTCTCGACCGAGCCGCCGCCGGGAATGTGGATCGGCGGATGCGGCTGCTGGATCGGCCGCGGCCAGATGTTGACGTGGCGCAGCTTGTTGTAGCGGCCGTTGAAGGCGAACGGATCGCGCTTCGTCCAGGCCCTGATGATCAGGTCGTGCGCTTCGGCGTATTTCTCGCGGGTCAGCGCCGGGATCTGGCCGTAGCAGTAATTGGTGTCCATCGAGGTGCCGACCGGAAAGCCGGCCACCAGACGGCCCGCCCGAGATGCAGTCGAGCATGGCGAACTCTTCGGCCACGCGGACCGGCGGATTGTAGAGCGCGATGGAGTTGCCCAGCACGACGAGAGCCGCGTCCTTCGTGCGGCGCGCCAGGCCGGCGGCGATGATGTTGGGCGACGGCATGATGCCGTAGCCGTTCTGGTGGTGCTCGTTGACGCCGATGCCGTCGAAGCCGAGCGTGGCGGCGTATTCCAGCAGGTCCATGTAGGTGTTGTAGACCTCGTGGCTCTTCACCGGATCGAACAGGCGCTGGTCGATATCGACCCAGACCGAGCGGTTCTTCTCGCGGAAGTCGTCCGGCAGATAGGGCCAGGGCATCAGGTTGAACCAGGTGAATTTCATAGGCGTTTTCCCGGATTTGGCTTTTTGAATAGCGGCTGGCAATAATCCTGACCAATTGTCAGTCGATTGGCGAGTCCTAAAAGCAAAACCGCCGCAGCCCTTGGGCCGCAGCGGTTTTCCGTTTGGTAATGAGCAGGTGGATTACAGCCGTTCGACGATCGTCACATTGGCCAGACCACCGCCCTCGCACATAGTCTGCAGGCCGTACTTCTTGTTGCGGTTGCGCAAGGCATGAACCAGCGTCGCCATCAGCTTGGTGCCGGAACCACCGAGTGGGTGGCCGAGCGCGATGGCGCCGCCGTTGACATTGATTTTTTCCGGATCGGCTTTCAGTTCGCGCAGCCAGGCGACCGGCACGGGCGCGAAGGCTTCGTTGACTTCGTAGAGGTCGATGTCGTCGATCCCGAGGCCCGCTTTCTGCAGCGCGCGCTGCGAAGCGGGGATTGGGGCTTCGAGCATGATGACGGGATCGTGGCCGATCACGGTCATGTGGACGATGCGGGCGAGCGGTTCGACACCAAGCGCCTTGAGGCCCTTTTCGTTGACGACCAGCACGCCCGACGCGCCGTCGCAGATCTGGCTCGACGTGGCGGCGGTGACGCGGCCGCCTTCGGCGAGCAGCTTCACGCCTTTGATGCCTTCGAGGCTGGCTTCGAAACGGATACCTTCATCGACGCGGTGGATTTCTTTCGTGCCATCCTTGGTAGTGATTTCGAGGGGAACGAGTTCGTCGTTGAAGGCATTTGCTTGCGTCGCCGCGATGGCTTTGCGGTGACTGTGATATGCGTATTCGTCCAGTTCGTCCTTCGTCAGATCGTATTTCTTCGCCATCATCTCAGCACCCATGAACTGGCTGAACTGGATGCCGGGATAACGCTCTTCCATCTTGGGACTCTTGTAGATGCCAAAGCCCTCCTTGGCGGGAAGGGCCGCGGACAGGCCCATCGGCACCCGCGTCATGCCTTCGACGCCCGCAGCGATGACCACATCCATCGAGCCGCTCATCACGGCCTGAGCGGCGAAATGCAGCGCCTGCTGCGAGGAGCCGCATTGGCGATCCACGCTGGTAGCAGGGACGCTCTCGGGAAGCTTGGAGGCCAGCACCGCGTTGCGAGCGACATTGATGGCCTGTTCGCCCACCTGGCTGACACAACCCATGATGACGTCTTCGACCCGGGCCGGATCGATCTTGGAACGGTCGACCAGCGCATCGAGTACCTGCCCCGCCAGATCCACGGGGTGCCAGCCCGCCAGACGGCCACCCTTTTTGCCGCCCGCCGTACGCGCGGCCGCAACGATGTAAGCTTCAGACATGACAAATCCTCATTGAATGGCGAGGTCCGAATGTAGACCCAATTTTGCGAGGCTTTCTACCCGTTTCGACGCGGCAAAGAGGCGGGCTCGGACCGTGCGGCGCGGTGGGTCGCCGCAAACTTGCGCAGGATGTGTTTAAGTCCCTGTTCCTGCACGGATTCGATGGCGTCTGCGAGCGCGAACCAACGGCATTCGCGCTGGTCTTTTTCGCGCCATTGCTTGCGCTGGCGAGCCACCTTGAGTGGGAAGACCTCGACCGAACAAGGCACCAGCACGCCGCCCGCCATGCGCTTGTCGTAAACATAAGACCCGATGGGAGACCGCGCGATGGAGCCTTCGACGCCGGCCTCTTCTAGCGCCTCGCGGGCGGCGCAGTCCCAAGGGCGCCGGCTCTCCATGGGCCAGCCTTTGGGGACGACCCAGCGATGGGTCTCGCGCGAGGTGATGAGCAGGACCTGGAGTTCGCCTTCGTCACGATAAGGCAAGGCGGCGTACTGAACGCGCAACGCAGGGCGCTCAGAGTGCTTTGCTCTGGCAGCGATACGCACCATCACAGACCTATCAACCGACCGAGTCCAAAGAACAGTGCCCCCATCACGCCAGCGGCAGGGATGGTGACGACCCAGGCCGTCACGATGCCGCGTGCCACATTCCAACGCACCGCCGAGACTCGCCTTGCCGAGCCCACGCCGATGATCGCTCCCGTTATAGTGTGAGTCGTGGAAACCGGAATGCCAAGATAGGTGGCAAGGAACAGCGTGATCGAGCCAGCGGTCTCCGCGCATACCCCTTGTAGCGATGACAGACGCGTAATGCGCGAGCCCATGGTGTGCACGATGCGCCAGCCGCCCGCCAAAGTGCCGAAGGCCATCGCGGCCTGACAGGTCAGCACCACCCAAAACGGCACCGAGAAACCGCCTTTGGTGAGTCCGTGCGCATAGAGCAGTGCTGCGATGACGCCCATGGTCTTCTGCGCATCGTTGCCGCCGTGGCCGAGCGAATAAAGCGATGCCGAGATGAATTGGATATGCCGAAACAACCCGTCGACCGCTGAAGGCGTGGAGCGCACGAATATCCACGAGACCATCAGCACCAACAACAGCGCAAGCACGAAACCCAACCCTGGCGATAGCACGATGGCGACGGTGGTTTTGCCGAGCCCACCCCAGACCACCGCATTCCAACCGCCACGGGCCACGCCCGCTCCAACCAGGCCGCCGATGAGGGCGTGCGAACTGCTCGACGGGATGCCGGCGAGCCAGGTGATGATGTTCCAGACGATGGCGCCCATCAGCGCACCGAAGATGACCGTGTCGGTGATGACATTGGGGCTGATGATGCCCGTGCCGATGGTTTTGGCGACGTGCAGGCCGAAGACGAAGAACGCGACGAAGTTGAAGAACGCAGCCCAGGCCACCGCGTAACGCGGCGCCAGAACGCGCGTCGACACGATGGTGGCGATAGAATTGGCAGCGTCGTGCAGGCCGTTGAGGAAATCGAACAACAGAGCCGTAGCGATTAAGACAATCAGCACCATATCTGCGGAAACGGGCATCGTCTTTCAGACACTCTCGATGAGAATGCCGCTGACGCGGTTGGCAACGTCTTCGAAGCGGTCGAGTACTTTTTCCAGATGATCGTAGATTTCGGCGCCGATGATAAAGGCCATCGGGCTTGTCTCGCCGTGGTTGCGGAACAGCGCCTTGATGCCCTGATCGTGCAAATCGTCGGAGTGCCCTTCGAGCTTGATGACCTCTTCGGTGATTGTGTTGAGGCGAGCCGCATTCATCTTCATCGAGCCAAGCAAATCGACGGCCTCGGCAATGAGTTGGGAGGCTCGCACGACGAGATCGCCGATCTGCTGCATCTGCGGCTGGAAAGTTTCAACTTCGAAGATCGTGATGGCCTTAGCGGTTTTCTGCATCTGATCGATGGAATCGTCCATCGCGTTAATGAGATCCTTGATGTCGCCGCGGTCGAAGGGGGTAATGAAGGAACGACGCACCGCCACGAGGACTTCGGCGGTGATGTTGTCTGCGTCCTGCTCGTGACGGACGATAAGGTCGCAGCCGTCGCTGACCGAACAGGCCCCGTTCAGCAGATCGCGCAACGCCTCTGCGCCTGCGACCAGGGTGGCGGCGTGGCGGCTGAACATCGGAAAGAAGCGGTCTTCCCTCGGCATGAGGGCCTGGAACCATTTGAGCATCTTCGGCCTCTCGCGTTGGCCGATAGCTGACAGATTCCAGGAGCGCTTGAAAGGGTGCGGGCGGCTTAATCCCGAGCTATTTCTGCGTTATGGCCCGCCTGTACCTACCCGCCAAATCCGATGCTGATCGTGGCGAAAGGACCGTAAAAGCCGCGGTTCTCGCTTTTCGCCACGTCGATCCCGCCGTCCATGGCGCCGAAGAAGAAATCGCCGCGATAACCGAGACTCACTTTGGCGTTGGAATAAAGGAATGATAGGCCCGCGAATCCGCCGACATTCGGCACGGTGACCGAACGGGCGCGCGCGGGGGGATTTGCGGAGCGTTGATAAAGCGTCGTGGGGGCGATATGTGGATAGTGGCCACCCTGATACCGGGCTGTCGATTGATGATGGATGATCGCTTTTTGCCGTCCGAACAGCAGCGAGGCATTTACGCCCCAATCAAGGGCAATTTCCGCACTTTCCGAATTGCCGACAACCGGCGCAGATGCATTCCACGAGATCGACGGACCAACGCCACGGAAACTTCTTGCGGCGATAATCGCCGCCGCATTGGAGTGATAAATTCCGTTAACGGGCACCTTCGCAGTGCCGAAATAGTAGTAGTGGAACCGAAAGTCCGGATCCGACTTCAGGGTGATGTTTGAGTTCATCGTGAACTGGGCAAAGCGCACGCCGACGCTCAAGACAGATGAACCCTTGCCGCCGAACATTCCCAGCCCAGCGTCGTTGCCTGCCTGAAAGTCCAAAATTGTGTGGCTTTCCCCGCTTTCTACCTTGGTGTCCATGAATTGCCCAGCACTTGCGTATTTGGCCTTTGAGTACGTACCGAGATGAAGGTGATCTACCGGGTAAGATTGCTGATGGACGTGCTTGTCACTGTTCGACCTGCCATACAGGATTGAAGCCGAGAACACCCAGTCCGTATCTTCGGGCTCGAACGAGATTTTTCCTTCACCGCCGTAGCTGTAGCGCAATGGACGTTCGACATTCAGCGGCGAAATGGTTTCCGGGCTTGGCCGCGGCGTGGCGAGAATGAAGGGCGGCGCGAAGCGTTGCTCTCCATCGTCCATTCGCTCCAGCTGACCGCCCAACTCGATCCAGACCGTTGGACGATCGTTATCGTCATCCGAGGCTTTCGCTTCACCGGCTGCGTATACCGAGCCGAGCAACGCGAGTGCTGAAACGGTCGTCAAAAGACGCCAGCGGAAATTCTTGCGGCCGGCCGAAGCGTTCATCAATTCGCTCATGGTTTCCCCCTCACCAGTTCTTCGTGACGCGAATGCCGATCAGCTTGGGATCGGTCAGAAAGACATTGGTCGTCAGGCCGGTGTCGTCGCTGTTGAGGAACGTGCCTGTGATCGCCGTCGTGTTGAACACGTTCTTGTCGTAGAGCATCACCTGCCAGCCGTTCTGGTTGGTGAAGATCAGCGCCAGGTTCACATTGGTGTAGCCACGCAGGCGATCATAAGGGTTGTCGTTGAAAACGCGCGCCCAGGAATAGTCCTGCCAGTAGTAATCGCCACGCAGCGTACCGGCCCAGTCCGGCGCGATCGGCATTGTGTATTGAGCGCCCCACGAAACAGTAAACGGCGGCGCATTCGGTAGCTCCTTGCCGCTCAGATTCTTGCTAAAGCCCTGACCGCCATTGGGTGCCGTGGTGGGATTGAAGCCGGCATAGCCAGAGAGCGGTTGATTGTTACCAAAGCATCCGCCGATTCCGCCGGTGCCGTGGTCTGTATCGTCACACCACTGCGTCGGATTCGCCACGTAGGGAAGTTGCGTTACAGGATCGAAAATTATGCCGGTCTGATGGTAAGCTTGCCCGCACGCATCCGATATGAAATTCGGATCGAGCAGTAGCATTTCTGCAACGACGTAGGTCGGAAGTATGCAATTCGACGCCTGGGTGACAAACGGCTTAACCACCATCCAATCCAGATTGCCCGCCGTGCGGTCCATCAGATCGACGGCCTGATCGCCTTTGGCGAGCACCGTATCTTCCCAGCCGCCTGCGAAGTTGAATCGCAGGCCCGCCACCGGCTCCCAGGTCGATTTCAATCTCCGCACCTTTCACATGCGCGTCGAAGTTCTGGTTGATCGAGGTGCGGTCGACAATCTCGGAAATCTGGTAGTTTTCATAATTGTAGTAGAACGCGTCGGCGTTGAACGTCAGTGCGCCGTCAAGCAGCGTGTTCTTCGTGCCCAGTTCGAAGGCATCAATAAATTCCGGCTTGAAGGTCAATGGATGGATAGGATCAATAACTTCCCCGCCCCTGCCGTTTTCGAGCAGCACGGCCCCTGGAGGATTGGCGCCGCCGCCCTTATAGCCATGTGAATAGGAGGCATAGAACAAGGTCTGGTCGGTAAAATCGAGCTTGGGCGTCCAGTCGGCGACCGCGCGGCCGGTAAGCTGGTCCCATTGTTGGTCCACCACACCTGTCGAGGCGTAGCCATAACCTCTTACAAAAAGTTCGCTCGGAATATCCGTGAAATGTTTCCGGTCCTCGGTCCAGCGCAGGCCGGTGGTCAGCTTTACATCGTTTGTGATGCTGTAATAAGCCTCGCCGAAACCGGCATAAGAGTTCAGAACATAAGGGTTCTGGCTGAGGAAATAATTGTGCCCCTCGTTGTTGACCTTCGTGATCGGATTGGGGTCTATGTAGACGCAGCCGGGAGTGCCTTGCGGATCTGAAGGCCTAAGCGGATTTGAATTTGAGAATCCGCCAGGCAGGCAATCGTGGTTGTCCGAAACGCCTGGAACCCAGGGTGTATCGGCGAAATTGGGGCCACTAGTGTTTTCGCTGGCGGAGACCAGCGTTATCGTATTGATGAAAACATAATAATTTTCCTCGGTCTCGTAGTGAAGATAGTTGCCGCCCACGCTGAAATTAAAGGGCCCGCTGAAATTCGAGGCCAGCCGGAATTCCTGGCTCAACTGCCATGCGTGCTCATCCGATAAATCCTGCAAAACAAGCCGGTCACTGCAGCCCAGCTGCGGATCGCAAAATATTCCTGCGTTTGCTGGAATATTGCCCGTACCGGCTAGGGGATCGGGGATAAGTTGACCAAGACTGTTATGATTTAATCCCCCACAACCCAATGTTGGATCGCAATAGGCAAACGCACCAGGCGTCGTATCGAAACGATTGTAGTCTTCCGTCGACCACAAGAAGTCGTGGTTGAATCCGGTTTGCGAGGTAAACGTCAGCGCCGGTGTGACCTCGTAATCCGCATTAAACTCGACCGTATCGTTCTTTGCCCGGTAAACGGGATTGATCTGCGATTCGATAACGCGCAAATTATGAGACTGCGTGGTGCTGGCGTAAGGATCGAAGTCCGAAATAGCTCCCCCTTGAATTGGAGCGCCGATCTGCGCGAGCCCTTGATAATAGGCAAGCGAGTTTCCATTCGGAACCTCAAACGCATCAGGCGAATAGAGCGACGTGGGCACGCAACCCTGGTTGAGATAGCCGTTTGGATCAGTAACTCTGTTCGTTCCCTGGTTTCCCGCAACGGGCACGCCGTCCACCTCGGTCGGCGACTCCGCCGTTTTGCACAACTGTTTGGCTGTGCGCATGCGGTCGTCGTCCTCGGAAAAATGCTCCCAGACGAGATTGGTTTGCACGTTCTCGAACGGCTTCCAGCCAATCGAGACACGGCCTGACCACAAATCGCGCCCGTCGATGCGGGCATCGGTCAGCGAATTGAATGAATAGCCTTGTCGCTTGGTCCATTCGCCTGCGATGCGGATATCCAGACGGTCATCCACGATGGGCAGATTGATCATGCCTTCGAAGCGACGCTGGTGATAGTTACCCAACTCACCCGACGCCATTGCCTCAAACTGGTCCGTCGGCTTGGCCGTAACGAGATTGACAACACCCGCGGTCGCGTTGCGACCATAGAGCGTACCTTGCGGCCCGCGAAGCACTTCTGCTTGCCCCAGATCATAGAACTCTTGTTCAAAGAAGTGGTTGCGAATGAAGGGAATGTCGTTGAGCGCTACGGCCACGGCGGGATCCGTCGTCACCGAGATTGCCTGCGTGCCGATACCGCGAATTTGGATGCTGTAGCCCGTAAAATTTGTCTTCGTGAAGGTAAGGTTCGGTACCTGCTTCACGAGATCAGGTCCGCCCGCCGTCTGCGTCGCCGTCAACTGCTCCTGCGAAAGCGCCGTGATCGAAATTGGAATGGACTGCACATCCGCGCCGCCGAGTTTGGACGAGGTTACCGTCACTGTTTCCACCGCTGCCCTGCTGGCGGGCACGGCCTGTGCGGCCTGCGGAAGCGGTTCGGGGGGCGGGATCATCTTTGTAATGGTGACCGTGGTGGCATCAATAAAGCGGGATTCCAGCCCGGTGCCGGCCAGCAGCGCGTGCAAGGCGGCTTCGCGTGAAATGCCTGCAGGCGCGCCGGCGCTTTCAACGCCCGTGGCAGTGGCGGAGACATAGACGACCTGCAGGCCGGTTTGTTTGGCGAACTGCTCCAGCGCGCGGTTAAGCGGCATGGGGGCGATAGATGTCGGGAGTGCGTTGGCCTTGGCTTCGCCCGCGACAGCGGCGCTGAGCGCCGTAGACGCGATGACGGTCGACAACGTCAATAATTTTGCGATGCGCACGATGCGGATCCCCCCTTCTCGTAACTGCAGCCAGATTGAGGCGCTCTCCGAAGCGCTGTCCGGCCATCCACTGGGTAAGAGTGTTCCGACGGCAAACCGGGTACGGATTTTTTGCTGAGCGGGCGACATCAATTGGGCCTCTCCGCAGCGCCCGTGACGTGCAGGACGTCGCCTTGCGTCTCGGTACGGACACCGGGCAGCGCGTCGAGGAAGCGTGCGAAGGATTTCACGCCATACATGTGGAAGACGCCGCTGATCGGCATCAGGCCGACGCGCGGATCGTCCACCACGATCTGCATACGGTTGTAGCGGTTGAATTCGTTCGCTGCAGACGCGATGGTTTCGCCGTCGAAGACGATTTCCTGGCGCAGCCAAGCGATGGCCTTCTTCTGGATGACTTTGGGATCTTCGCGTTCGACGATTCTGGTTTGCGTGATTGTCGCCTGATCGCCGGCGTGCAAATCTTCCAGATGCTTCTGCGTATTGAGACCGGGCAGAAGGCCGCTCTGTTCGTCTTTCCAAATCGCGACCCGGCCTTCCACCACTGAGACCACCGTGTCGGTCGCCTTGCGGAAGACGTCGAACGAGGTGCCGACATCCTTGAAAGTGTAGTTGCCGGCGCGGACGAGAAAGGGACGACCCACGTCCTTCGCGACTTCGAAATAGACTTGGCCGCGTTCGATGCTGACATTGCGGCGATGGGTGGTGAAATCGACCAGCAGCGACGAATCCGAGTTCAAGTGGACGATGGTGTCGTCAGCCAGTTGCCAAGTGCGCTGTTCGCCGCGTGCGGTGGTGTAGCGGATGCTTTTGTCTGCGTCGCGAAAAACGAAAAGGCTTGTCAAGCAGATGGCTGCGATGACGAACGAGGCTGCTGCGATCTGGACCCGGCGTGTTATGCGCGACGAACGTTCGGAGTGGCGCCATGTCGGTTGCTCCGAGGGTATAGCGGAGGGGGTAATGGCAACAATGTTTTCGTCGCGCTCCGGGCCTTGGCTGAGCATTGTAGCGTCGATAAACGAGGCAACACGGCCCAAATCCTTGGCGATGCCAGCAATACTAAGGTATTCCGCGACGTGCAGCGGCGAAGTGCGCAGCCAGCGCAGGAATTCTTGCTCCTGTTCGCGGGAGAGATCGCCCGCGCGGTGCGCGATATAGAATTCGGCGGCCTGTTCGGCGATCAGGTCACGAAGTTGTTCTTCGCCGGCGCTCACATTCATGGCCGCTCCAGATGCCGCAATTTGCGGCGGCAAAGGCGAAGCGCCTGGCTGACATATTTCTTGATGGCGTGTGGCGTGACGCCGAAATGGCCGGCCATTTCCTGATAAGTCTTGTTTTCGTGATAGTGCATCACGATGATCGTGCGGTATTTCGTGGGCAGGGCATCGACGGCTTCGGCTAAGCGGCGGTCGCGCACGACGCGGACCAGCTCGTCTTCGGGGGAGCGTTCGGTGGGAAGCAAGCCTTCGTCGACGTCGGCAATATCGATGTTCAGGCCACGGCGGCGCAGCAGCGCGCCGCGTTCGCGCAGCAGGTTGGCGGCCACGGTGAACAGATAGGCTTCGGGGCTTTCGATGGCCACGACATCGCTGGGATCGCCGCGCAAAAGACGCAAATAGACCTCCTGGGCGAGATCCTCGGCGTCATCGGCCTGGGATCCGCGCCTGCGAAAGTAGCGGTTGAGCGCAAGGCGGTATTCGGCAAAGGTCTGCGCCCAGAAATCGCGCCGGTTTTTCTTCAAACAGCCACCCCCTAGGGGCCGCGACTGGCGGCTCTGCCTAGTATGAGTGTCGGGCGGGCAAACCGGGTACGGATTTTTGTGGGTGCGGCTCACGCAAGAAAATAACACGCGATCGTTTGCGTGGGGCCGGCAGTGCTTACTTAATAAGCGTGACCAATCGTTCCGAGAGCGACATGCCCGAATTCAAAATCATCGACCTCCCCAATATCCGCATCCGCGCAGCCGTAGAAGGCTCGGGATCGCTGGTTGTGATGGTCCATGGTTTCCCGGAATCGTGGTTTTCGTGGCGGCACCAGATTGGGCCAGTGGCGCAAGCCGGGTTCACGGCCTGCGCCATTGACGTGCGCGGTTATGGTAGATCGGGAAAGCCGCAGGCGATCGCAGCTTACGATATGGAGTGCATGATCGGTGATGTCTGCGGTGTGATCGAAAGACTGAGCGCGGACGGGCGCGCGATATTGGTGGGACATGACTGGGGTGCGCCGATCGTCTGGAATAGCGCGCTGACACGGCCGGATCGCGTACGGGCCGTAGCGGGGCTTTCAGTGCCTTATCTGGGCGTGGCGACGAAATCGTTTACCGAAGTGTTCGACGCGGTGTTCACCAAGCGGGGCAAGTTTTTCTATCAGGCTTATTTTCAGGAGGAAGGCGTGGCGGAGGCCGAAGCGGAAGCTAATGTGCGCGATTTCCTACGGCGCTTCTTTTATGCGACGTCGGGTGATGCGCCGGACGGCACGTGGCCAAAGGACAAATTGGTGGGTGCCAAGGTGCTTGACCGCTTGCCGGATCCCGATCTGTTTCCAGCTTGGCTGACGCCAGACGATCTTGACTATTACGTTTCGGAATTCGAGGCATCGGGTTTTCGCGGACCGATCAATCGTTATCGCAATCACGACCGCGATTTCGAATATTTGCGTCCCTTCGCTGGAAGGAAGATCGAACAACCTGCCCTCTTCATCGGCGGCACGCGTGATCTTGCCTACAACATGTTGGGGCGCAGTGACCCCATTGCGGTGATGCACAAGGAAGTCACGGATTTGCGAGGTGCGACCTTGCTCGAGGGCTGTGGACATTGGACGCAGCAGGAACGACCGCGCGAAGTCACCGAACACCTGCTGTTCTGGCTGAAGGCGCTTTAGTCCCCATGATTGCTGGACGTGAGGGAGCCCGTCATCCGATATGCAACGGTACGAGGGTTAGGCCGGGTGTCCGGTACAGAGCCTCATGCATAAGAGACGGGCCTCATGGAGCATACTCGATTTGTTGGCTTGGATATTCACAAAGAACGGATCTCGGTGGCGGTAGCGGAGGGCGCACGTTCTGGGGCGCTGGAATACCTGGGCGAGATTGCCAATGATCCTGGCGCCATCAGTAAGCTGTGCAACCGTCTTGGGCGTCCCGGCCAGGCGCTGGCGTTTTGTTATGAATTGATGATCGCTGAAACATCGCAGTGCGCAGCTTGACACCGCTCCGGATCTGAACCTTCTGATGAATTTGGCGGCTGGTGAATTGCTGAAGCCGGTCCTCTCGCTGGCTCACACTCAGGCGTCGTTCAGCGTTATGGGGCTCCATACGCAATCTATCGCGGGCGGAACATATTTCGTCGTCGAGTACAGGGCGTGATTGCGCCAGCGCGCGCTTTGCGGGATATCCGACCAAGCCGAGTAAAATCAAAGCCTGGGTCAAACTGAACTGAGGCCGCCGAGCGAGCGCCAAGAGCAAGGCATAAACACCGTCCAGATCGCCTCTGCGCCCTGGTGACATATTGCCACCAGGCGTATTCCACAAACAACGCATCCATATATTCAATCGTTCCAATTCGATAGCCAAATTCACGCTGGCCAATCGCGCGTAGGAATTGGGAATATGGAGGCCGAGGCTGGCTTGAAAGCGCGACATCAACCAGCCACATTAGAGTTCCCACACGCGCCCGCCTGAGCGCCAATACGCGCCGCAGAGTGTTTGGTTCCCATAACGATGGCCGGCAAACCGGAAGAACTACCCGATCAAACCGTTGACCATTCGGCAAGGTATCGGAGCGCTCTCGTCGTAGTAGCAAATGGCGCACACCCGGTGGTAGCCATCGGCCACGATCAACGGAATGGCCCTGGAAATTTGGCCGCGCACCAGCAACACTGGCGCCAACGGTTTGCCCTTGTGAATCTTCTTGAGGTCATCATCGACGTGCGGCTCTTCACGTGGAAGCAACGGGAGAGCGCTCGCCCGCAGCAGGTCTTTCGCAGCGTACTCAATCGTCTCGGCTTTGTGCATCATGCGCACCAGCTTTTCGGATTTAGCTGCAGGAAGAATGAGCGAAAGAAAGGCTGCCGCCCCTGCGTAATCTTCGGCCTCTGGCTTCTTCTTCCAAACTAGCTGCGGTTTCGTCATAGCAATCGATCCTGCTGCATTTTGGCGCGGGTTGCAATTCAGGCATCGCCGCCGCTTTACAGTTGTTCTGCATCAGTATCGCCAGGCCGGCCGTTCGTTCCAAGAGCCCAGCAAGGGCTACATAAATGCTGATGCAGCAGGAACGGAGTTCCGCCCAACGACGTTTTAGCCAAACAAGCCTCAACAGGAGCATACCGTGGACAAGAACCGAGTATCCGGCGCGGTCGACAAGGCCAAAGGCGCCGTCAAGGCAACCGTCGGCAAGACAGTCGGTAACGACCGCCTGCGCGCGGAAGGATTGGCTGACAAGGCCAAAGGCGAAGTAAAGCAAGCTGCCGGCAAGGCTGCAGATGCAACCCGTGATGCCGTCAACCGCACTTCCGACAATTTCCGCAAAGCATCGAAGTAAATCCCCTCGCTGAGATGCTCGCGAAGCGCGCCGGATTCGTTCGGTGCGCTTTCGCGTATGCCAGAATACGAAGGGTGGAGCTGGCGTTTGGGCGTATCAACCGCGTCAGCTTTTACGATATATACAAATATAGATTCGCGATGCCTCACCCATCCGAACAAAACGCCGCCACAAGTGTTCTCAATTCGGAGAACACTGCTGAAATGGCTGCGCGATTGTTGCTTCAATGCGGGAATACGAAAGCGCGCTCCATTCGGGATGCCCCTTGTATTCAGAAACGGGATGGGTCAGCGCGTGCGGCGGCGGATCGCGCCCATTCCCGCAAGGCCAGCGCTCAAAAGCGAAAGAGTAAAAGGCTCGGGGACGCCGCTTCTTGGTTCGACCGTCATGCCGAACAATGTTGCGCCGATATCGGCGTTGCCGGAGTCGCCGAGATCAGAAATCGTAATCGCAGACGAGCCGGTCAGCGTGATGTTGAAATCGAAAGTGTTTGTGCTCAATCCCGCGAGGTCGCCGGAAGACCAGCCGCCTGCACCCCAATTGACGGAAACGCCATCGGAGATGCCCTGATAGATCGGGCCGCCAAGCCCGACGGTCACCTGATAAGTGCCGGACCCGTAAATGGTGTCAGTCATCAGCGCGCCGAATTGGTTAGTCGAGCCCGCCATGTCCACATAGAGGCCGTTACCCGGAAAGCCATCGAAGAATCCGTTGCCAATCAGATCGACGGTGCCGGACGACACGGTGAAATTGGCAAAACCCGCATAGTTAAGAATTCCATTCCCGCCGTTCTCACTATCGAACTGATTGGGAAGAACATCGGCAGAAGCCGATGAGGCTAGGGCAATTAGGCCGAGTACTACGGATACGAAAGTCGGGGCTCTATACACAACGCACCTCTGAGACTAAAGCCATCGAAAATATGCAAAGGTCGGACCGTCCTTTGCGCACCAATGGATAAGATCGTAAACAGCGCGGTTAACAGAATGTGATCGTAGCTGCCATTTACACACCCCTCGTCGGATTGCCTCCAAATCGTTTCGAATGCTTTTCGCGAGCAGCTGTCCGCGTAACACTTCTTAACAGTGTGCCGAGGATGGTTATTAGCACGTATTGAGGCCCGTTCTAAGTGGCGTGATGTGTGTGCCCCTTGTAGTACACGCCTTTTGTATGAACGTTGATAATCCTGCCGCTGATATGTCCGGCCTCGGAATTCCAGGTGACGTGATCGCCGACTTTGAAGTGTTTTCCCACCTCATTCTCCAAACGCGCAATGACATCGCGACGAATTGCGCCGCATGGGCCGTTGCTCAAGCCGCTGCTGGCTCAGTTGCAGGACTAATCCTGAGTCTTGTGTTTTGACTGTATATCGTGACGCGATATAAATCGAGACTAATCCTTGATCCACTTCCTTTGCGCTGCCGTCCCGCACTTTACTTCCTTACCCGCAGCCGCCTCGAACCGTTCAAACATGCTCGTTGACGGCTTATGTCCCAATCGAGATTGAGCGTCGCATGCTTGCTGCGGTGAAATCGAGTGCAAAAAGCGCATCCTCGTCTATATTCGGTGATTGGGAGTAAATTGCGTTTCCCTAATTGTAGGAAACCTTTTGGGCAGTCGAGAAAAATCGCAAAGAACCCGCTATTTCACTGCTTTATTGTCTTTCGCGACAGAAACTAGATAAGCTCTCGGCCTCCATCCTACCGCATCATGTGGCAACCACGTGCCGACCACGAACGCAAGCCTGATACCGGCGACGAGATTATCGGACGGGGCCTTGACTCCCTACGGCCCATTACGGAAGTCCGATGCTGATCGCGGCGAATGGGCCATAAAAGTCGACGTTTTCCTTTCGCGCCGTTTCGATGCCTCCATCCATGGCGTCAAAGAACATGTCCGCATGGTAGCCCACACTGACTTTAGCATTCGGGTAGCGCCATGAAATTCCGGCAAACCCGCCGAGATTGGGAACGACGACTCCACGGCTACGGTTCAACGCGCCAGAGTGCTGGTAGACTGGAATATGTACGAAATCGCTGCCATGGGTAGGCGTATAGGGCACATGGAGAATATTCGTCGTCTGATGATGGGCTTGCACGCGCTGACGGCCGAATAGCACCGCGCCATTCACACCCCAATCGAATGTGATGCCTCCTGCCGACGAATTGCCGATCAGATTGGCGGCGGCATCCCACGAGAGGGACGGTCCGATGCCGGTGAATTTCCGTTTCGCTGCAAAGGAGGCATTGAATTTATGATAAGACCCGTACGGCGGGGCGATATTCGTTGGCTGGGATTGAATTCCGACATCGCTGCGTGAATTGAATTGTGCATAACGCAACCCGACACTGAAAACAGAGGTCGCATTGCTTCCGAACATGCCAAGACCCACATCCTTGCCGACCTGGAAATCCAGAATGGCATGGCTTTGGACACTTCTTGCGACGACGTTTTGGTATGCGTTATAGAAGGCGTGAAACCCTCCAGAGCTCAACTGCGTCGTTTTCTGATTTCGAGACCCGTTTCGGCTGTTGGTGCCGTAGCGGATACCCACCGACAAGACCCAGTCAGTTCCGGTCGGTTCGAAGGAAATCTTCGCAGTTCCGTCCCAACTCGACGGCGGTGGCTTCTCCACTTCAGTTGGAGACCCGGTAATAAACGACGGACGCGGTGTCGTGAGCACGAACGGAGGAATAAACGCGGCTTGATCGTTTTCCTGCTGCGCAAACTGACCGCCCAGATCGATCCAGAGGGGCGGGCGCGCGGAATCGCCATCCGCGGCTTTAGCCTCGGGGACCGTGCAAACAGAAGCAAGCAGCGCCGCGGCCGAAACCGTCGTCAGCAATCGCCAACGGAAATCGCTTCGATCGCTATGCGTGTTCGTCAATTCGCTCATTGTTTCCCCCTACCAGTTCTTAGTTAGACGGACGCCGAACAGGCGCGGATCGGTGACGAACACGTTAGTCGTCAGCGCCGTATCGTCGGAGTTCAGGAACGCGCCGGTGATGGCCGTGACGTTGAAAACGTTCTTCACGTAGGCCATCGCCTGCCAGCCCTCCTGGTTGGTGAAGATCAGTGACAGGTTGACGTTGGTATAGCCATGTAGCTGATCGTAGGGCTCGTCATTGAAGATGCGCGCGAAGGAATTGCCCTGCCAGTAGAAATCGCCACGCAAAGTTCCCGCCCAATCGGGGCTGACGGGCATCGTGTATTGCGCCCCGAAGGACAACGTGAACGGCGGCGTGTTGGGCAGCTTGTTGCCGCTCAAGTCCTTTGCGAAATCCTTCGCCATTGTTGGGTGCGGTGGCAGGATTGAAGCCAGCGGCAGCGAAGACGCTCTGATCTTCGCTATTGCCGCCAAGCGCCGCGATGAAACTAACACCAGGATTGTACGCGGCATCGCAGGCTCCGGCAATTCCACCCCCGAAACTGCTTGCGAGATCATCGGTCTGAAGTATTTGCCGCACAACGCTTGCTGGCAGGATACAGTTTGAAGTTTCGGTGACGAACGGCCTGACAACCACCCAGTCAGGATTGCTGTTCGTGCGATTCATCAAATCGATGGCGGATTGCCCCTTGTCGACCGAAGTATCTTCCAGGCCACCAGCGAAATTGAAGCGCAGGCCTGGCAGCGGCTCCCAGGCTGCCTCCAATTCCGCGCCTTTGACCTTTGCGTTGAAATTGAGGTTGATCGAGGTGCGATCGACGATCTGGGAAATCTGATAGCCTTTGTAATCGTAATAAAAGACATCGCCGTTCAGCGTCATGTTGCCGTCCAGCAGCATGTTCTTGGTTCCGAGTTCAAAAGCGTTGACGAATTCGGGTGCGAATGTTGCAGGGTGCGTGACAGAAGACTGCGCGCTTAGGAAGTCAGTTTCCGGTCCGGGCGGATTGGCGCCGCCCCCTTTGTAGCCGCGCGAATAGGAGGCGTAGAACAGGGTTTGATCGGTAAAATCGATCTTCGGCGTCCAGTCTGCAACGAACCGGCCGGTCCACTCCTTCCATTCCTGATTGACGACGCCTTCGACCGGATACCCACCGCCCAACTCGAAAACCCAGCTGGGAATATTGGAGAACGTTTTGCTGTCGTCAGTCCAGCGCAGACCGCCGGTGAGCTTCAGATCCTGTGTTACCTGATAGTAAGCCTCGCCAAACCCGGCCGTGGAATTCAAGCGATAGGGATTCTCGCTGCGGAAATAATTGTGCCCTTGACCATTCAACTGGTCTATGGGATTCGGATCGATGTAGGTGCCTGCTTCTTTTCCGCCGAGTGCAGTCACAAAGGCGCAACCGAAAACAGACGGCAAGCCCACAGCGCCGCTAAAGCCCAATGGAAAAAGACTGTTAAAGTTTGCCGTATAGGGCTCTGGCGAGATTGTGAACGAAGGAACGTTGGACGCTTGGGAATGACACGTCGTAAAGTCGCCCGGACCTTGCCCGTTGGTGATCTGCTCCTCGGCCGTGATGAGGTTGAAGAGGACATAATAATCTTCGACCGTCTGATAGTGCATGTAATTGGCGCCGGCACTGAAATTGAACGGACCGCTGAAACTGGAAGCCAGCCGCACTTCCTGGGAGAATTGCCAGGCGCGTTCCTGCGACAGGTCTTCACCGACCATGCTGCTTGAGCAGCCCAGTTGCGGATCGCAATAGATGCCCCCAGGGGCCGGATCGGCGGGTGAGCTGCTGCCGATAGTGGACACGCCTTCTCCGAACAGACCCGGCGCCGTGTCGAAGCGGTTGAAATCTTCGGTGGAGTACAGGAAGTCCTTGTTGTAGCCGGTCTGGGAGGCGAGTGTCAGCGCGGGCGTCACCGCGAAATCGGCGTTGAACTCCACGGTGTCGTTCTTGGCGCGATAGGATGGCGTGAGTTCGGACTGGATGACACGCAGGTCTTGGGATTGCGTCTGGCTTGCGTAGGGGTCGATTTGATTGAGCAGGGCTCCGTGGGGGCCATTGCCAATGCCGACAAAAAATTCCCCAAACGCGACGAACGGAAGCGTCTGTCCGTTTGGCGTTTCATACGCGTCTTTAGAGTAGAACGAGGCCGGGAGGCAACCCTGGCTGAGCCAGGTCTTAGCAAAGTTGGTAAAATACGCCGGAGGGTAATTGGGGCCGTTCCCTGGGAGACTGCTTAGATCGAGACCATCAACCGATGTCGGGCCGGGATCTTTCTCGCAAACTTGTTTGGCTGAACGTACGCGGTCGTCGTCTTCGGAGAAATGTTCCCATACGAGATAGGTCTGCAGACTCTCGATCGGCTTCCAGCCGACCGTCACGCGGCCCGACCAAAGATCACGGCCGTCCACGGACTTGTCCGTCGTCTCGTCGAAGGTATAGCCATCACGCTTGGTCCATTCGCCCGCAACCCGGATGTCCAGTCGGTCGTCGACAACCGGAATATTGAGCATCCCTTCGACACGGCGGTTCTGATAATTGCCGACGTCAAGAGACGCCATCGCCTCGAACTGGTCGGTTGGTCTTGCCGAAACCACGTTCACGACACCGGCTGTCGCATTGCGCCCATAGAGCGTGCCTTGCGGTCCGCGCAGCACTTCAAGCTGGCCGATGTCGTAGAATTCCTGCTCGAAGAAGTGGTTGCGGATAAATGGAATATCGTTGAACGCCACCGCCACCGCGGGGTCTGTCGTGACCGAAATCGCTTGCGTGCCGATGCCCCGGATCTGGATGTTGTAGCCAGTGAAGTTTGTCTTGGAGAACGTCAGGTTCGGAACCTGCTTCACCAAATCGGGTCCTCCCGCGGTTTGCGTCGCCGTCAATTGTTCCTGCGATAACGCGGTGATGGCGATGGGAACAGATTGTACATCCGCACCGCCAAGTTTCGAGGAGGTAACCGTAACGGTTTCTATGGCCTTGGTGGGAGCAGCCTGAGCAAATTGCATCTCGACGTCCTCAGAGGCGCTACTTGAACGTCTATGTTCCGGAACCAGGGCAATCGCGCCAGCCTCGCGATGTATCGTAAAGCCTGTACCCTTGAGAATCTGTGCCAGAGCATCATCTGCAGATATTTGTCCGCTAGCTCCATCGGAGTGACGCCCCTTTAACGCGTCTTCTGAAACGATAAGCTCGACGCCCGTTTGTGCGGCGTAGGCATCTAGAGCTGTGGCAAGATCGCCCGACGGAATATTGAAATTGGCGGCAAAGGCAATTTGTGCGCACGCGCAGGCGCCAATGGTTCCAAGAAGCAGCGATCTTAGGCACGTGGACCTGGACATGCATCCCCCCTTTTTATGCGTTCATACCAACAAGAACGTCCGTGTCATCGAGTGATCGTGATCTCGTTGCCGCGGATCGATGCGCGAAGACCAAGAGCTTCCTGCACCATCCGGGAAAACAGCGCGACATCGGCTGTGCGAAACGTTCCGTGTATTCCGAGGCGAGCGATTGACGGGTCGCCGATGACGAGCTTTTCGTCATTGTATCGATTGAATTCCGCTACGGCGTCAGCCAGCGTGGCGTGGCGGAAAACGAGTACGCCGCGTCTCCAGCCCAACGCACTTTTTAATTCAAGCGCGGGTTTCCTGGACAAGGAAACGGAATCCGACGTCGCCAGTACGACATCGCCGGGATCAAGAACCAGAGAGCGGCGCACTCCGTCGGAGGAGTCGGCTTCATATCGTGCGCGCCCCTCTACGAGAGCTACCTGAACGTCATTGGAACGTTGGCGAATGACAAACTTGGTCCCAAGGTCGACGACGCGGCCCGTGCTGGTTGTCACGATGAAAGGATTTTCAGCATCATGCTTGATCTGAAAATAGGCTTCACCTTTGTCGAGAATTACCTGGCGCTGTCCTGCGACCTTCGGCATCCGAACAATCGTGTCGGTATTCAGTTCGACTTCGGAACCATCTCCGAGCGTAAGCGTCTTGTGCCCGCCAACAGCGGTCGCGTAAGTCATGTACCGCGACGTGTTCCAGTTCGCGGCAATGGCGCTGGCGACGGCCACCGCAAGGACCGAGGCAGCAACCACGGAAAGACGCCATCTGGTCCAGCGTTCGGATGACGTTGGTTTTGTTTGGGGTCTGAACGGGCGCAACGCCGCCAAGACCTCCGTGCGTTTCCATCCGCTCTTGGCACGCCAATACGCAAGAAGATGCGCGGGAGACTCGTTCAGCCAAGTATCGAGCCTTGCTTGATCTTGTTTAGACCACGTCCCGGCGTCATCGCGCGCGAGTAACCAGTCGACGGCGCGCGCGTGAATTTCATCGGCAGCTTCCCGATTGGTACCGGTCACGTCCTGTTCGGTCATATGCTTGCCTGCGGATGATCGTGCAAAATGTCGATTAGCTGTCTGACGCCATCCCTCAGATGAGTTCTCACCGTGTCTTCCGAAATACCCATCCGAACGGCGATTTCGCGCCGGCTCATTCCTTCGATCTGCTTGAGCACGACGGCCTCGCGACAGCGGGGCGGCAACTTGTCCAACGCTGCTTGCAGGTGCCGCAGTTCATCTCGGGCAATGATGCTGCGGTCAGGCAGGGGCGCATCGCTGGCAACCTCGATCTCCGCAAGATCGGCAACACCGTCAATTGGGATGATCCGTTCGCGCCGAAAGCGATCAATGAGTAGATTGCGGGCAATGGCGAAGAGTAGTGGCTTTACGGTGTCCGGAATCTGTGTCTTTGCCGCCTCATAGAGGCGGACGTAAACGTCCTGACGCAGATCGGAGACATCCGCCGGGTAACGCCAACTATGCCGCAAGAATTGCATCAAAGCGGGCTCCAAGGGCAAGACCTCAGACACAAACCATGCCTCCAAGTCGTGCTCGGTCACGACCGCACTTCGCACGTGCAGTTCATTTGTCTCACGAGTGGTTTCGGGTGTTTCCACCATAGCCTCGTCGCCGAGGGTCACGGCCTCGCGCTACAATACTTCCAACGAAGCAGCTTCGGCGACGGCGTAGTCAGGCAGCGAGGATTTTTGAATTTTCGGGAGAATTTTTGGGGTTAGCCCTCGATTCGCCCCAAGCCGGCCGAAATCGAGCGAGACTTCGCGCAACAATATTGCCGGGTAGCATTCCAGACCGTCCCGGGCGGTCGCGGGTCGAGCACCACATGACGCTTGAACCTCGTCGCCTTGCAGTGCAGGTGTTTATTGAACGACCGCCGAATTTACGCGACCTCCCTTTGGCACGAGCTTCGCGGCCTCAGGCCCGCTTGCTCCAATCGGCCGCGTCTTCTATCCGGATCTGTTCATCGGCTTCCAGCTTCGCCCCACCCTTCCTCCCTATATCCGGCAGCCCTTACGCAGTTACGCTTGGCTCACCGAGTTCGGAACACTATGGGACCTTCAGCCACAACAGTACGCCCCCGCCGACCCAAATGCCGGCAGCGGAACTCGAGGCCCCTTTGCCTCGGTCTAAGAGAACTCGCGCGCGCAACGCGGTGCGCTGTCGTTTGACTGTCGATTTCCATACCGACGTGCCGGCCATCCTCAAAACCCAAGGCTAATCGTCGCGAACGGTCCGTAGAACGCGCGATTTTCTTTTTGTGCCGTATCTATACCACCATCCATCGCACCGAAGAAGAAGTCGCCACGATAGCCGAGACTGATTTTGGCAATTGCGTACCGGAACGAGAGCCCGGCGAATCCGCCGAGGTCCGGTACCGTGACCGAACGCGCACGGGTGTGGTTTGTGGAATGTTGATAGACGATATAGTGACTGTTGTAACGAGGGTGGTTGTAGCGGACAGTTGTTTGATGATGTTCGACCGTCTTTTGCCGCCCCAACAGAACGGCGGCGTTTAAGCCCCAATCGAGTGTAACTTCGCCGGCCTGTGCATTACCGGCGATCGGCGCCGAGGCATTCCATGAAATGGCCGGCCCGACGCCACGAAAGCTCCGAGTTGCCGTCAGCTGCGCGGCATTGCTGTGATAAGGTTTCGGGAACAGAAAACTTGCTCCGGGATATTTGGGGGACATATGGAAATCGGGATCTGAGCCGAACGCCACGTGCGATTTGGCGCTGAATTGCGCATAGCGGACGCCAAAGCCTAGAACAGACTTGCCATCACTGCCGAACATTCCGAGCCCAACATCCTTGCCGGCCTGAAAGTCCAGAACAACGTCGCTTTCGTCGTTCTGTGTTTTGGTGTCTACGAATTTTGCCGCGTTCTTGAAGGGGTTGTCATAGACGTGTCCACCGGAGGTGGTGAGGTGAGGGACAGTGTAGGTCTGCTGATGAACATGCTTGTCGCCATTTGCACGGCCAAAGCGCGCGGATGCGGAAAAAACCCAGCTGGAGCCATCCGGCTCGAATGAGATCCTTCCCTCGGCGCCGTTGCTGTATCGCAGAGGCCGTGCCACGCTCAAAGGAGAAATCGTCTCCACGGACGGCCGCGGCGTGGCAAGAATGAAGGGCGGCGCGAAGCGTTGCTCGCCGTCATCCATCCGTTCTAACTGACCGCCAAGTTCGATCCAGACAGTTGGATGATCACTGTCATCGTCCGCAGCTTCGACCCTGCCAACCCCATAGGCGAAGCCGATCAACGCAAGCGTAGAAACGGTTGTCAAAAGCCGCCAGCGCAAATCTTCACGGCCGGCCAAAACGTTCATCAATTCGCTCATAGTTTCCCCCCTCACCAGTTTTTCGTGACGCGAATGCCGATCAGCTTCGGATCGGTCAGGAACACATTCGTTGTCAGCCCGCTATCGTCGCTGTTGAGGAACGTGCCGGTGATATCTGTGACGTTGAACACATTCTTGTCGTAGAGCATCACCTGCCAGCCGTTCTGATTGGTGAAGATCAGCGTGAGATTGAGATTGGTATAGCCACGCAGGCGATCGTAGGGATCGTCGTTGTACACACGGGCCCACGAGTAATCTTGCCAGTAGTAATCGCCACGCAACGTCCCCGCCCAGTCCGGCGTCAACGGTATCGTGTATTGCGCACCCAACGACACGGTAAACGGCGGCGCGTTCGGTAATTCGTTGCCGCTTAAATTTTTGTCGATGCCCTGACCAGCGTTCGGCGCGGAGGTCGGATCGAAGCCGATATAACCCGGGGGAATACTGGAGGGGCCGCCAACTGCTGTACTAGGATGTGCTACATAGGAAAGGCCCGTAACGGGATCCAGGTGTGAGTCGTATGCCAACCCGCACGCAACATCTATTTGCTCCCCTGGCGGCTGTCCTGGATAAGGCGTCAGCAACGCGGCAACGACATAGGTCGGCAGGATGCAGTTGGATGCCTGCGTGACGAAGCGCTTGACAAGAGTCCAGGCCGGATCGCCTGCCGTGCGATCCATCAGATCGACGGCCTGGTCGCCTTTGGCCAGAGCCGTATCTTCCCAGCCGCCCGCGAAATTGAAGCGCAAGCCGGGAATGGGCTCCCAATTGCCTTCAACTTCTGCACCTTTCACATGGGCGTCGAAATTCTGGTTGATAGAGGTGCGGTCAACGATTTCAGAAATCTGGTAGTTTTCGTAATTGTAGTAGAAAACATCGCCATTCAGCGTCAGCGCGCCGTCGAGCAGCGTATTTTTGCTGCCAAGTTCGAATGCATCGATGAATTCCGGTTTGAACGTGAGAGGATGAATTGGATCCGCAATATCGCCGCCCCTGTTCACAAGCAGTACGGCACCGGGAGGATTTGCCCCTCCCGCTTTGTAACCGTGAGAGTATGACCCATAGATCAAGGTCTGGTCGGTGAAATCCAGCTTCGGGGTCCAATTGACGGCGGCGCGGCCCGTGAGCTGGTCCCATTGCTGATTGACAACGCCCGTTGACGCATAGCCGTAGCCTCCGACGAGCAGTTCGCTCGGGATGTCCGTGAAATGCTTGCGATCCTCGGTCCAGCGCAGGCCCGTCGTCAACTTCAGATCCGACAGGACGTTGTAATAGGCTTCTCCAAATGCGGCGTAGGAATTAAGCGTGTAGGGGTTCTGGCTCAGGAAATAATTGTGGCCCTCATTGTTGAGACTTGGTGATCGGATTGGGATCGATATACGGGCAGGAATCGAGTTGAGGGTTTTGCGGAATGAAGGGATTGGAATTTACAAACCCGCCTATCAGGCAATCGCTGTTGTCAGAAACGCCCGGTACCCAAGGCGATATAGCATGGCCCCCGATAGGACTGGCAGATGTCAAAGTTATCGTATTGATAAAGACGTAATAGTTTTCTTCCGTCTCGTAGTGGAGATAGTTTCCGCCCGCACTGAAATTGAGCGGCCCGCTGAAATTCGAGGCGAACCGGAATTCCTGACTTAACTGCCAGGCATGCTCGTCCGACAAATCCTCGGCAACGAGCCGATCGCTGCAACCGAGTTGCGGGTCGCAAAATACGCCGTCGGGAACGCAGGAATACCCATTACCATCATGACCCAGCCCGGTATTTACGTAGGCGCCACTTGGGGGTGTGCATTGCGCAATGGACGGGAGCGATTGGCACCCGTCGAAAAGTTGATTTCGACAACGTCCAAGTCCATTCGGGTCGGGCGATAGCTGCCCCAGGCTGTTGGGGTCCAGTTCGTCACCATCGCCGGGGGTTGTGTACTCGAACGCGCCGGGCGTGGTGTTAAACCGGTTGTAGTCTTCGGTCGACCAGAGAAAATCGTGATTAAAGCCGGTCTGCGAGGTGAGGGTCAGCGCGGGCGTGACCTTGTAATCGGCGTTCAGTTCGACGGTATCGTTCTTCGCCTTGTAGACCGGATTGAGCGAGGATTCGATGACGCGCAGATTGCGCGATTGCGTCGTACTGGCATACGGATCGATTCCGAGATAGTCGCCGCCCCACAACGGTACGCCGAGCTGTCCGAGTGCGGCGTAATAAGGAAGCGTGAGTCCGTCGGGAACCTGGAAGGCATCCGCCGAATAGAGAGAGGTCGGAAGACAGCCTTGATCGAGATAACGCGTAGGCTGAAGAACGCCGTTTCCGCCCTGGCCGATAAGCGATTCTGGAGTAGGAACAGGCACGCCACCCACCTCTGTCGGAGGATGTGCCGTTTTGCAAAGCTGCTTGGCTGTGCGCATCCGGTCGTCGTCTTCGGAGAAATGTTCCCAAACGAGATAGGCCTGAAGATTCTCGACGGGCTTCCAACCGATCGTGACGCGGCCCGACCACAGATCGCGCCCATCGATGCGGCTATCGGTGAGGGAATTGAACGAATAACCCTGCCGCTTGGTCCATTCGCCCGCAATGCGGATATCGAGACGGTCATCGACAATGGGGAGATTGATCATCCCTTCGAAGCGGCGCTGGTGATAATTGCCCAACTCACCCGAGGCCATCGCCTCAAACTGATCGGTCGGCTTGGCCGTGATAAGATTGACGACGCCGGCGGTTGCGTTACGGCCATACAGAGTTCCTTGTGGCCCACGCAATACCTCGGCCTGCCCAAGATCGTAGAATTCCTGCTCAAAGAAGTGGTTGCGAATGAACGGGGTATCATTCAACGCGACGGCCACTGCGGGATCGGTCGTCACCGAGATAGCCTGCGTGCCAATACCGCGTATTTGAATGGAATATCCTGTAAAATTCGTCTTGGTGAACGTCAGGTTCGGCACCTGCTTCACCAGGTCAGGCCCGCCGGCTGTCTGAGTGGCGGTCAGTTGTTCCTGTGACAACGCCGTAATTGAGATCGGAATTGACTGTACATCGGCACCGCCAAGTTTTGAGGACGTGACCGTTACCGTCTCGACGGCGGCCCGCACGGGCGCCGCTTGAGCAAATTGCACTGAAACATCGTTGGAAGACTCATCGTCGCGAACGATGGCCATTGAACCGCCATGATGGTGAACAACGAAGCCTGTTCCGGCCAAAATCTTAGAGAGTGCGTCATCATCTGATAAATTGCCCCTGACCCCTCTGGTCCGTGCGCCTCTGACGGCGTCAGCGGATACGGCGAGTTGAGCCCCAGCCTGTGTTACATAGGCATCTAGTGCGGTTTTCAGATCGCCAGCGGGGACGTTGAAATCAGTCGCAAAAGCCGCAGCCGTCAGGGCAATGCCAAATAGGCTGGCGGCCAGCACAACTATCAAAAAGCGATACGTCCTCATCTTCCCCCTCTTTATGCGCCAAGGGCGCAAAAAACTTACGGTTGGCGGTTTCCATCCATTCGGCGTGAGATCACGATTTCAGCACCACGATTTTCGACGTGCAGTCCGAAAATGTCCTGTGCTACGCTGACAAACGCACTGATGTTGTTTGCCTGAAACGTGCCGATGATCTTGAGGCGCGCCACGACCGGATCGGCAACGACCAGCTTGCGAGTGTTGTACCGATTGAACTCAGCGGCCGCGTCGGCAAGTGTGGCGTTATCGAGCGTCACAACACCGTGTCGCCAGCCAAGCTCTTTTAAGGCCGTTCGAGAATCTTTCCGCATGATCGACTGTGAATCCGAAGTCGCAAGCAGGACATCACCCGGTGTCAAGAGCGCCATGCCTCCATTTGCACGGCCAACTACAGGGTCGTATTGGACACGGCCCTCAAACACGGTCACTTGCAGCTCGCGCGCATCTTGCCGGACGAGAAATTTCGTTCCGAGATCAATCAGGCGGCGACCATTGGCAATGACCACAAATGGCCGCTTTGCATCGTGGGTGACCTGAAAGTAAGCCTCGCCCTTTTCAAGTATGACTTTTCGCTGCCGCCCAGCGTCTGAAAAGCGCAGGCGTGTGTCGGTGTTGAGTTCGATTTGCGAGCCATCGGCAAGCGTCAAACGCTCATCACCGCCGATGCCGGTCGCGTAAACATGCTCGCGAGATTTGGGGCCGGAGAAATATGCCGTGCCAGTACCAAGCAGGAAGAGAATAGCCCCGACTGCCGCCGCGCCTTTTAGGATCGGCCAGCCACGGGTGGCCGATTTTGGTGTCTCGCGTGGCGGTGTGCGCAAGGCTGACAGGCGGTCGGCATACCGCCATGCCCGCTCCAGCCGCAAATAGGCGATACGATGTGCTACTGACTGCGTGAGCCACACGTCGAACGCGGCCTCGTCTTGCTCCGTCCAATCGCCATGGTGGCGCTGCTCAAGCCATAACGCGGCGCGTGTCTCGACTTCTACAGCGCCCGCGTCGAAGGGGCTTGGCGTTCCCGGCCCGCTCATAGCTTCCTCCGGGAGTCGGACGGTTCGCCATACAAGGTCTCGGCAAGCGATCGCATACCATTGACCAGATGATGCTTGACCGTGTCTTCGGCGATGCCCATGCGCTCGGCGATCTGACGCCGGGACAAACCCTCCACCTTGCTCAACACGACGGCTTCACGGGTGCGTGGATGTAACTGGTCGAGCGCGATCTGCAATCGGCTCAGGGCGTCGCGCGCTATGACGACGCGTTCTGCGCCAACATCATTGGAGATCACACCGAGCGCTTCCAAATCCGTCACCGTTTCGATGGGAATTACCCGTTCACGCCGGACGCGGTCGATAAGGAGATTGCGCGCGGTCGCGAGAACAAACGACTTTGCGGACTCCGGGAACTGCTTCTGGGCGGCCTCGTAGACGCGGACGTAAACGTCCTGCCTCAAATCGGCGATGTCGCTGGTATTCGCCCAATTGCGGCGAAGATACTGCATCAAGGTCGCCTCCAGCGGCAGCACCTCACGGCAGAACCAGACGTCCACCTCGGACACGCCTATAGCCACATGCTCACGGCACGGGTTTGCGCCTTCACGATTGGAGTCCGATGTATCTACCATCCCCCGCCAGCATCCTGCTTTTTGAGGGTTAGAGTGACAGCCTACACCTAGTTAGACGAAGGCCACCTGGCTTTGGGCTATTGGCGCTGAGCGTTTATATTGGCGACGCTTCCAAAGACCTGCATCCGGGCCGCCGCCGGTCGGCCCGGCCTCCGCATTCACGACCAGCGCCGCGCGTTCACCTCGGTCACGGCGATAGCAGGCGATAGCCTATTGTTCATTGGAAGGTGCTTGGGCACCGGCAGACACGCACAACGAAGCGATCTGCGCATCTGCAAAGCGACCATGCGGTCACCGATAAGACCATCCGCCCCCATTGCTAAAGCTGTGAACCGCAGGAATGATTTTTCTGATATAGTGCGGTTGAGGAAAACTAACTTATGCGCGTATACCGGATTCTTGACGACGTGGCGGTTGCGGAAAACCGCAACATGCGCACAGCATTCATGATCCGATTAAAAGTCTCCTACCCCCCTAGTCCGATGCTGACCGTCGCAAAGGGACCATAGAAGCCGATATTCTCTCTCTTCGCCGTGTCGATGCCGCTATCCATTGCGCCGAAGAAGAAATCGGCGCGATAGCCGAGGCTGATCTTCGTGATGCTCTTTTGGAAGGTAACGCCCGCGAAGCCCCCAACATTGGGGATCGTGACGGATCGCGAGCGGTCATAATCGAAGGGTCCGTGCGCGTAGTTGCTGCTGATGCTGTGCCTAGATGGATATTTAAATGGCCGGCCCACCGAGGCGTGGTATTGGCCAGTTGTGTGATGATGGACTTGGGCGCGTTGGCGCCCGAACAAGATTGCCGCGTTTACACCCCAATCCACCGCAAACGTCATGCTCTGACTGTTTTCCGCAACCGGCAAGGAGGCGTCCCAGGAAATAGATGGTCCAAAGGCATGCGTGTTGCGTCTGGTTTGCAGGGTCGCCGCATAGGTGTGACGGTAGAAGTTTACTGTTCTATAGCCCAAATAGCGGTGATAGCCTCCAGAGGACTGATAAAACCTACTCGAGTAGGCTTTTCCAAACTTGTATTCCGGCCGCGCGTGGAGTGTGACGTCAGACCTGGACGTGAATTGCGCAAACCGTATGCCGGCGCTGAAAACCGATTTTCCGTCGGGTCCGAACATTCCCAGGCCGACATCCTTGCCCGCCCGAAAATCGAGCACAGCATGAGACTCTTTAAAATCCGTCTGGCCGTCGCCAAACTGTTCGTTCTCCGGTTGCTGAAATATCTGGGTCCCGAAATATTGCTGTACATATGGATTCGGCGTCTGGTGGTGCTGGTGCCTGGCGTTTCCGGACCTGCCATAGAGGATCCCGACCGAAAAGACCCAGTTCGAGCCGCCGGGTTCAAACGTGATCTTGCCTTCGCCCCCTACGCTGAACGGAGAAGGCTTTTGCGCCGCGATCATCGGATCGCGATCGGCTGTTAGAGCTTTGCCAACGAACGGCGGCGCAAATATTTCGTTCGCAGTGTTTGCCCGCTCGAACTGGCCCCCGAGCTCGATCCATACGGTCGGCGGGTCTTCGCCCGACGATGCCGCCAGCGCAGTCTGCGATGCGCCGAGATAACCCAGCAGCGCAAGCATAGAAGCGTTCGCCAGAAGATTGCGGCGGAAACTCTCGCGCTGCCTTTTTCCATTCATCAGTTCGCTCATTGCGAGATCCCCCCCTTGCATTGAAGAGCGAGTGGCGAGTGGCGAATGGGGTGCTTTGGAGAACCTCCATTCGCCATTCGCACGCCACCGGCAGCAGATGACAGTTTCGTTGTTTTCGTCTTATCCATCTCGCTCACCAATTCTTCGTGACGCGGATGCCGATCAGCTTGGGATCGGTCAGGAAGACGTTGGTCGTCAGCCCACTGTCGTCACTATTCAGGAAGGCGCCGGTGATTGCCGTCTCGTTGAACACATTCTTGTCATAGAGCATCACCTGCCAGCCGGTCTGACTTGTGAGAATGATGCTCAGATTAACGGTGGTGTAACCGCGCAACCGGTCATAAGACAGATCGTTGAACACACGCCACCACGAATAATCCTGCCAGTAATAATCGGTTCGCAATGTGCCAGCCCAATCCGGTGTCAACGGAATAGTATATTGGGCGCCGGCAGACACCGTGTAAGGAGGGGCATTCGGAAGACTGTTTCCACCCAGGTTTTTTGAGAATCCTGCGCCATTGTTTGGCGCCGTTGTGGGGTCAAAGCCCACATAACCCACGATCGGGATTGCAGTGTCGTCGAAGTGCGTTATTAGCGGTCCTTCGGTCTGACAATTTACTGTGGGATTTGGCACGTAAGGGCAAGCAGATAGCGGATCAAGATGCAAATCGTACGCAAGCGCGCAATAACTCGCGACACTGCCTCCAATTATCTGAGAACCGTTATCAATCCACTTCGCGACATAGGTCGGAAATATGCAGTTCGACGCCTCATTGACAAACGGCTTGACGACAAACCAGCCAGGATTGCCTGCTGTGCGGTCCATCAGATCGATAGCGCTTTGCCCTTTGGCGATTGCCGTATCCTCCCACCCGCCTGCGAAATTGAATCGCAGACCAGGCAACGGCTCCCATGTCGCCTCAAGCTCCGCACCTTTGACATGGGCATCGAAGTTCAAATTGATCGCCGTCCGATCGACAATCTCGGAGACCTGATAGTTCTCATAATTGTAGTAGAAAACATCCCCGTTCAACGTGAGCGCGCCATCCAGCAATGTATTCTTCGAGCCCAACTCGAACGCGTCGACGAATTCCGGCTTGAATGTCAGCGGATGCGTCGGTTGCACGCTAACGGTCGGTGTTGGAGTTCCGCTGGGGCTCAATGCCTGAAATTGCGACGAGAAGAGTGCACCCGGCGGATTCGCGCCGCCGGCCTTGTAGCCATGCGCATACGAGCCGTAGATCAGTGTCTGGTCGGTGAAATCGAGTTTCGGCGTCCAATTGGCGACGGCGCGGCCTGTGAACTGGTCCCATTGCTGGTTGACGACGCCGGTAACGGGATATCCCCAGCCACTGTCCACAAGCCAGCTTGGTATGTTGCTGAAATGCTTCTGGTCTTCCGTCCACCGCAAACCGGCGATCAGCTTCAAGTCGCTGAAGATGTTATAATTGGTCTCGCCGAACAAGGCATAGGAATTCAGTAAATAGGGATTCTTGCTCAGGAAGTAATTGTGACCATTGCCGTTAAGGTTGGAAATCGGGTTCGGATCGACATATCCCCCTGAGATCGACGCTGGCCGGGTCGGATCGTTGAATTGAAAGCCATTCGCCAGCGGGATGTCGGTGTTTGAGTCGTATAGGCCAGGAAGATAACCACCGTCGATCGCCGTAAGGACATTGCCGAAGACATAATAGTTTTCCTCTGTCTCGTAATGCAGATAATTGCCGCCAGCGCTGAAATTGACCGGCCCCGAGAAATTTGAGGCAATGCGGAATTCTTGGCTTAACTGCCAGGCGTGCTCTTGTGAAAGATCCTCAAGGATCAGCCGGTCCGAACACCCCAACTGCGGATCACAAAATATTCCAGCGTCTGCCGGAACGCCATTTTTTCCGGCGGCCGGATCCGGAAGAACGTCGAAAGTGTCTGGATGAACTCCGTCACCGCCATACCTAAAGAGGCCAGCAGCCGCTCCAAAACGATTGTAATCTTCCGCTGAAAAGAGGAAGTCGTGGCCGAAGCCGGTTTGTGATGTGAAAGTCAGCGCGGGCGATATCGCGTAATCCGCGTTCAATTCCACGACATCGTTCTTCGCACGGTAGGTTGGATTAAGGCCAGACTCAACGACGCGGAGATTTCGCGATTGTGTCTCGCTGGCATAGGGATCTATGCCATTGCCGTGTCCTTCATCGTACAGTCCCGTGACGTAAGGCAGCGAAAGACCGTTTGGGGCCTCGAACGCATCTGGCGAATAGAGCGACGTCGGCTTGCAGCCCTGGTCGAAGAAGTTGCCGGGCAAGCCATAAGAACCAAAGCCAATCGGCTTGGGAAAACCGCCGACCTCCCCGATGCCCGGGTCCGTTTTACAAAGCTGCTTTGCGCTCCTGAGACGATCATCGTCTTCCGAGAAATGCTCCCAAACAAGATACGCCTGAAGCCTCTCGGTCGGCTTCCATCCGATCGAAAGGCGGCCCGACCAAAGATCGCGGCCATCGATGCGATCATCCGTCGTTTCATTGAACGAATAACCTTGCCGCTTGGTCCATTCACCGGCAACGCGGACATCGAAATAGTCGTCCACGACGGGAATGTTGATCATTGCTTCAAAGCGGCGATTGCCATAATTCCCGATATCGGCGGACGCCATCGCCTCGAACTGATCCGTGGGTTTTGCCGAAACGAGATTGACAACACCGGCCGTTGCGTTGCGGCCATAGAGCGTGCCTTGCGGGCCACGAGCCACCTCCACGGATGAAACGTCATAGAACTCTTGCTCGAAGAAATGATTGCGGATGAATGGAATGTCGTTGAAAGCAACCGCCACGGCCGGGTCCGTCGTGACCGAAATCGCCTGTGTACCAATGCCACGTATCTGTATGCTGTAGCCGGAGAAATTGGTTTTCGTGAACGTCATGTTCGGGACCTGCTTGATCAGGTCCGGGCCGCCCGCGGTCTGTGTCGCCGTCAATTGCTCCTGCGAAAGCGCGGTAATAGCGATCGGGATGGACTGCACATCCGCTCCGCCGAGCTTGGATGACGTGACGGTGACGGTTTCGACTGCAGCTCTGCTGACAGGCGCGGCTTGCGTGACAGTCATAACCTCGTCTGGGCCATTCGATGATGACGATGAGCCCGGTACAATCATCACTGCGCCCGAGGGACGATGCCGGATGTCAAATCCGGTTCCACTTAGAATGCGCGAGAGCGCGGCTTCGGCAGAGAAATCGCCGCGCACCCCTTGGGTGTGTGCACCCCGCACTGCTTCGCCGGAGATCATCAACGAGAACTCCGGTCTGTCGTGTATAGCTATCAAGTGCCGCTGAGAGATCGCCAGAAGGGATGTTGAAATTCTCCGCGTTTGCACTTGTCACGATCACCATGCCGCAGAAGCTCATTCTCAGAACAAAACTGCATTTTAGAAATCCCTTCATTCTCCCCTCCTCCGCGGCTTCGACGCTTTATGCGAAGCCAAATTCCTCAGCGCGACAGGACGATTCGCCCATCGCGGCTTTCGACATGAAGTTTGAAATAAGCTTGTGCGACGTCCGCGAATGCCGCGGTATCGTTGGCAGCGAACGCGCCGTAAATCGTGACCTGCGCTATCCGCGGATCACTGACGACGATTTGCGTCCGATTGTAGCGGTTGAACTCCTCTGCCGCCTGCGCGAGCGTGGCGTAGCGGAAAGTGAGAATGCCACGGCGCCACCCGAGTTTATCCGCAACCGTCTGTTCGGACTTGTTGACAACGGAGATAGACCCGGCGCGAACAGTTGCCACATCTCCCGGCTTCAAGACCGCCGAACTTCGCCGTGCCGAGTTCTCAGACGAGTTCAGCCGGGCACTGCCCTCGACCAGTGTCACTTCCAGCCGATCCGAAAAGCGGCGCATCACGAATTTCGTACCCAAATCGGTGACGCGGTTTTGACCTGCTTCGACAACGAACGGGCGCCGGATGTCGTGCTTTATCTGGAAATAGGCTTCCCCCTTGTCCAGCCATGCCCGACGCTGTTTCGCGTCTTGCGCGACGCGAAGCAAAGTGTCCGTGTTAAGTTCGATTTGCGATCCGTCACCGAGCGAGAGGATCTCGCGATCTCCGATCGGCGTCCGGTATGTGGACGTGCCCGGCTGAAGCAGGTATTCGGCACCGGCGATCCCGGCAATCACGATCACAGAGAATGCAACCGCCGTCCTGAGTATGACCGGCCAGACCGTATTCTGCCGGCGCAGAGAGGGCCGCAGGGCCCGTAGGCGCTCAGTTCGCCCCAGCGCGGCTTCGAGCCGAAAGAACGCGACCTGATGCGCAAGTGACTCGACAAGCCAGGCATCGAAGGATCTTTGGTTGTCCTCAGTCCAGTTCCGCTGATCCTGGCGCTCCATGAGCCAATCAGCGGCGCGTTCTTCGACTTCGGTTGCGCTGAGAATGGGACCTGTCTGACGGTTTGGGTCGCTCACGGCTTGCCCTTCACGTCTGGAGGTTCGCCGTAAAGAATGTCGGCCAGGGTGCGCACGGCGTCGTTCAGATGCCGCTTGACGGTCTTTTCTGCGATTCCCATGCGGACGGCTATTTCGCGACGTGAAAGCTCTTCAACCTGCCGCATGATGAATGCTTCACGGCACCGCTTTGGAAGTCGATCAAGTGCAACATTTAACCGGCGAAGATCGTCGCGGGCGATCACCTTTCTGTCAGGGCTCGGTTCCTCCGACACCAAATCAAGCGTTTCGAGGTCGGCTGCAGCTTCAATTGGGACGATCCGTTCGCGGCGTACCCGGTCGATCAGAAGGTTCCTAGTGGTGGAAAAAACGAAGGACTTGGCAGACTTCGGGATCTCCTGACAGGCGGCCTCATAGACCCGGATATACACATCCTGGCGGATGTCCGTGATGTCGCTTTCGTTTCGCCAGTTGTGTCGCAGAAATTGCATCAACGCCGCCTCCAACGGCAACACTTCACGGACGAACCAAGCTTTCGCCTCAGGCGCGCCCATCCCTGCACCCCGGCTTCGTGCTTCTGCGCTTTCGTGATCGGTGTCCGGTATCTCGACCATTCCTCGCCGCCGGGGGTCAAACCCGGCGCTATATCTATGTAGACGAGCCGGAGAGCTTAGGGGTCCAGTCCGGTTTGCATAAAAAACACCGAACGGCTGATAAAATAATCCGTCCCTGTCGTCGAAATATTGTTGCAGGTGGATTGTGGAATGCCCTGCCCGAGACGCGACTGCCGTGTCGGTCTACGGGCAGTGCATCGCTGGTCAACCGCCAATCATACACCTCACTTCGAAATGGCGCTTAAGTGGCGCCTACTCGATTGAATAAATGCAGACCGCCGGCGCGCCGACAATCGGTGGAAATTTGGCATTCCACCGGTCAACAATGCCAATTTCGCTTGGATACAGCATTTCGTGCATCACCTAAGCGCGTCGCATTGAACCAGAGTGAAAACTATCTTTGTAGTAGAGCGTCCATAGGCGATGGAGCGCCGAACTGTTAGTTATCCCTCCTTGACTCCCAACGGCCTATTGCGGAAATCCAACGCTGACCGCGGCGAAGGGGCCATAGAAGCCGATGTTCTCTCTCTTCGCCGTATCGATGCCGCCATCCATCGCGCCGAAGAAGAAGTCCGCGCGATACCCCGCGCTCATCTTGAAATTCTCGACGCGGAAGGTCAGACCCGCAAAGCCGCCGAAATTGGGCACGGTGACCGAGCGTGCGCGCGGGGGGGGGATTTGCGGAACTCTGATGGACCGTTGTGCGGGGATGCTCCGAAGGACGCGGGCCGGTCTGATACTGGGCTGTCGATTGATGATGGATTGTTGCTTTTTGCCGCCCAAACAGAAGTGCCGCGTTCGCGCCCCAATCGAACAGGAATTCACCGTCTTTCGCGCTGCCGGCAAAAGGCGCCGAGGCGTTCCAGGAGATGGAAGGCCCGACGCCGTGGAAACTGCGCGCGGCGCGGAGGCCGGCCGCATTGCTGTGATAGGCCTGACCAGTGGTCAGTTTCTCATTGGTTATTCCGACGCTTGGAATGTTTAAAGTTTGGTACAAGCGATGCCAATCGGGATCCGATTTCAGGGCAATATTGGAAATGCTGCTGAATTGTGCAAACCGAACGCCGAGGCCCAGAACGGACGATCCGTCCTTGCCGCCGAACATGCCGAGCCCGACATCCTTGGCCGCCTGAAAATCCAGAATGGAATGACTCTCGCCGTTCTGCGCGTTTGTGTCGGCAAAGCGCGCTGCCTCGGGGGCTCGGGTTCCTGAAGTAGCTGTGTGGCGGACTCCGGAGGGGGTATTATAGTGGAAGGTGGTTTTCTTCGGATCGGTCTGCTGGTGAACGTTCTTTTTTCCGATCGAGCGTCCGTAACGGATGGAAGCGGAGAAAACCCAATCGGAACCATCGGGCTCGAAAGAAACCTTTCCGGTTTCATCGAGGCTGTAGAGCGAGAATTTCTCGAATTTCTGCGACGGTGAGAATATCAATGGCCTCGCTGCCGTGACGGGCGGCGAGAACGCTTCTTGGCCGTTGTCCAAACGGCTTAGCTGGCCGCCCAGCTCGATCCAGACGGTTGGATGATCGGCGTCATCGTCCGCTGCTTTCGCTTCAACGACTGCGTATACCGAGCCAAGCAGCGCAAGCGCTGAAGCGGTTGTCAGAAGCTGCCAGCGGAAAGTCGTCCGGTTCTCACGCGTGTTCATCAATTCGCTCATGGTTTCCCCCTCACCAGTTCTTCGTGACGCGGATACCGATCAGCTTCGGATCGGTCAGGAAGACATTGGTCGTCAGCCCGGTATCGTCGCTGTTCAGGAAGTCGCCGGTGATCGCCGTCGTGTCGAACACATTCTTGTCATAGAGCATCACCTGCCAGCCGTTCTGGTTGGTGAAGATCAGTGTCAGATTGACGTTGGTGTAGCCGCGCAGACGGTCATACGGATTGTCATTGAAGACGCGCGCCCAGGAATAATCCTGCCAGTAATAATCCCCGCGCAACGTGCCCGCCCAGTCAGATGTCAGCGGGATTGTGTATTGCGCGCCCGCCGAGACGGTGAGAGGCGGTGCGTTCGGTAATTCGTTGCCGCTCAGATTTTTGTCGAAACCCTCGCCGTTATTCGGCGCGGGTCCCGCGCCATTGTTCGTCGCCGTCGGACTGACTGGGTCGAAGCCAACATAGCCTGGTGGTGGGAGGGTGCTGGGAAAATTTCCGTACGCCACTGTCGGGTTTGCGACAAAGGGGAGCCCAGTGAGCGGGTCAACATGACTATTATAGGCTTTTGTGCATGCGCCCTCGACTCCGCCCGCGTTAGGGGTGAGCCCCTCGTTGGCGTTGGCAACTGCCAAACTCGCCGCCACGACATAAACCGGAAGAATGCAGTTCGAGGCCTGGGTGACGAATGGTTTGACGACGATCCAATCCGGATTGCCTGCCGTGCGGTCGATGAGATCGACAGCCTTGTCCCCCTTCGCCAGCGCAGTGTCTTCCCACCCGCCCGCAAAGTTGAATTGCAGGCCGGGTATCGGCTCCCAGGTCGCTTCCAGTTCCGCGCCCTTGACGTGAGCATCGAAGTTCAGATTGATCGAGGTGCGATCGACAATTTCCGAGATCTGATAGTTCTCGTAATTGTATTAATCAGTTCATAAATAAGCAGACATTATGCAGCATATTGGAGTGAAGGTTTCTGGAAGAATGACGAAATTTTCTTCGGGTTTTTTTGCAGACTGCGCATTGACGAAACCACTTTACTTTTGAAGTCTGCCTTATCCGTTGTCACCATGCGGCCGACGGTATCGGCTTTCAGATGCTTCCACACCAGCTCATCCGGATTGGTGTCAGGCGAATAAGGCGGTAGATAAAATAGTTTGAGTTTGCCGCCCAAGGTTTCGACAAACGCTCTCGTCTTCTTAGAACGGTGCGCAGGGCCTCGATCGACTATCAGAAAGATGGTCTGCCGGGCTCCAACCAACAGGCGCTGCAAGAACTCGATAAACACTGCGGAGTTCACACCACCCTTCTCCTTGATCATAAACCGCATATGTCCTTTGGACGTGATCGCCGATATCAGGCTAATGCCATGCCGCGCGCCCGTGGCCTCAACAACGGGCGTTTCACCTTTTTTGCCCCAGGTGCGCCCGGCGTGGTGGTCGGATCTTATGTGTGCCGCATCACCAAAATAGATGTCCGCGCCCTGTGTCTGCGCCAGTTTCTTGATTTTCGGATATTCCGTCTTCAGCCATTTTTGCACCAGGGCCTCATCGCGCTCGATGGCTTGATGCAAGGGCTTCTGCGGCGTAATTCCGAGCTGGGCCAGCAAGCGTCCGACCGAAACGACGCTGAGCTTAATCTTGAATTTGTCCTGGATGACAGATGCTACCATCTCCCGCGTCCATAGCGCATACTCGAATTTGAGCTGGAGTGGGTTCTTTTGTGTTACCGTATCGAAGATCCACTTCAGTTGCTTGCCACCCAGCTTTGGCGGCCGACCGGGTACTGGTTTTGCTTTTAAAGCGCCCCAGCCGCCACGGCGGTACAGCGCCAGCCAGACGTAAATCGTTGTCCGATTAAGACCCAATGCCTTGCCAACAACTTCTGGGCTTTCTCCCTTTTGAACCATGCCCACCGCTCGAACGCGCAACGCTTCCAATGTCGCGTGATCAAGTTTGCGGGCATCGTCTTCTCTCATGCCCCCATAGAATCAATCTCGATTCCTCATGTCAACAAATATGTTGGCTTAGTTATGTACTGATTAATAGTAGAATACGTCGCCGTTCACCGTCAACGCGCCATCAAGGAAGGTGTTCTTCGAGCCAAGCTCGAACGCATCGATGAACTCGGGTTTGAAGGTCAGCGGATGAATGGGATTGGCTACATCGGAACTGTCAAAAGCCAGCAGTTCCGCGCCCGGCGGATTGGCGCCGCCTGCCTTGTAGCCATGCGCGTAGGAGCCATAGACCAGCGTCTGGTCGGTGAAATCCAGTTTTGGCGTCCAATTGACAGCTGCGCGCCCCGTAAGCTCATCCCATTGCTGGTTCACCACGCCAGTAATAGGATAACCGTATCCGGCAATGAGCAGTTCGCTCGGGATATCGGTGAAATGCTTCTGATCTTCGGTCCAGCGCAGGCCTGTCGTGAGCTTTAGGTCGCTGAAGACATCGTAATAAACCTCGCCGAAACCCGCATAGGAATTCAGCGTGTAGGGATTCTGGCTCAGGAAGTAATTGTGTCCCTTGTTGTTGAGGTTGGTGAGAGGGTTGGGATCGATATACATGCAGGCACTCGACCCCTCGCCTCCCAATAGATTGGTTGCGTTGGGATTTGAGTTCACGAAGCCGCCGATTAAACAGTTCGAATTGTCGGAAACGCCCGGAACCCACGGCAATGTTTGCAGAGGACCAGAACCGCCATGTTCCCAGGAATAGGCGGCCAAGGTCAGCGTATTGATGAACACGTAATAGTTTTCTTCGGTTTCATAATGGAGATAATTGCCGCCCGCGCTGAAGTTGAACGGACCGCTGAAATGCGAGGCCAGCCGGAATTCTTGGGCGAATTGCCAGGCATGTTCGTCCGACAAATCCTGCGCGACGAGGCGGTCGCTGCAGCCTAGTTGCGGATCGCAGAACACGCCCGAGTCCGATGGGATGCCGTTTTTGCCGGCAGCGGGATCGAGCGTAAGTTGACCAAGGCTATTAGCATTAACGGCAATATCGTAATTTGGGCAATAACCCTGGCTCGGAGGGCAATAGACAAACGCGCCGGGCGCCGTGTTGAAGCGATTGTAGTCCTCGGTCGACCACAGGAAATCCTGATTGAACCCCGTTTGCGATGTTGCCGTCAGCGCCGGGGTGACATTGTAATCCGCATTTAACTCGACCGTGTCATTCTTTGCCTTGTATTGCGGATTAAGCGTCGTTTCGATGACGCGCAGGTTTCGCGACTGCGTGGTACTGGCATAGGGATCGAATTCGCAGCAATCTTGGGCCCTTACAGGAGTATTCACGTCAATCAGAGAATTGTAATAGGGCAGCGACAGACCGTTAGGTACTTCGAAGGCGTCGCTTGAGTAGAGCGATGACGGGAGACATCCCTGACTGAGGTAGTGCGACGGCTCATAGGGGTTGTTCGTAATGTTGTCCAACACCGGCACGCCGCCTACCTCCGACGGGCCGGGATCGGTCTTACAAAGCTGCTTGGCTGTGCGCATGCGGTCGTCGTCTTCAGAGAAATGCTCCCAGACGACCGTGGCGTCGAGTTGCGACGACGGCTTGAATTCGAGGGAGACGCGCCCCGACCACAAATCGCGGCCGTCAATGCGGTCGTCGGTGAGCGCGTCGAACGAATAGCCTTGCCGCTTGGTCCATTCGCCCGCGACACGGAAATCGACGCGATCATCGACAATCGGAATATTCAGCATACCCTCGAAGCGACGATTGCCGTAATTACCGATATCGGCGGACGCCATGGCCTCGAACTGATCCGTCGGTTTTGCGGAAATGAGATTGACCACGCCCGCCGTCGCGTTGCGCCCATAAAGCGTGCCCTGCGGCCCGCGCAGAACCTCGACTTGGCTGACGTCGTAAAATTCCTGCTCGAAGAAATGATTGCGGATGAATGGTGTGTCGTTAAAGGCCACTGCTACAGCTGGATCGGTCGTCACCGAGATCGCCTGCGTGCCGATGCCGCGCAACTGAATGCTGTAACCTGAGAAATTGGTCTTGGTGAAGGTCATGTTCGGCACCTGCTTCACCAGATCAGGACCGCCCGCTGTTTGGGTTGCCGTCAACTGCTCCTGCGACAACGCGGTGATTGAGATGGGTATCGACTGCACGTCAGCACCGCCGAGCTTGGATGACGTGACGGTGACGGTTTCGACGGCCGCGCGTGGCAAAGGCGCCGTCTGGGCGAGTTCTGTTTGAGATTCCTCGAAATCTCGGGACTGGACCCCGCGCACGATCGCCACTGCCCCATCTTCCCGATGCGTGATCAAGCCAGTGCCAGACAGAATGCGGGACAATGCCTCGTCTGGAGAAAGTTGGCCTTTGACGCCGTTGGTCCTAAGGCCTTTGACGACATCGTCGGGGACGAAAAGCTGCACGCCGCTTTGCGTCATATAAGCTCGCAACGCGAGGTCCATATCCCCTGCGGGGATGTTGAAACTAGACGCAAGCGCTGCGTTCGCCATATGCGTTGCGATGGCCACGCTGATGAGAACAGATCTTAGAAAATTCCGGTGCACATATCCCCCTTTGTAACGCATATGGCCGTCCGCTTCGTTTGGTCCGCTATGACTTTTCCCGCGAGACCACGATCTGGCGTTCGCGCTTTTCGACTCGGAGCCCGAATGCGAACTTCGCCATGGTGGTGAATGGACCGATGCTGCCAGCGTCAAAGATGCCGCTGATCCTCAAATCGGCGATTTCAGGCTGTATGATAAGCTTGGTGCCGTTGTAGCGATTGAATTCGGACGCGGCCTCGGCAAGGGTCACGTGGCTGAAAATCAATTTCCCCTGGCGCCACGCGAGCGCATTGGCGAGTGTACGCGTCGGCACCTTCGCGACGTACATGGAATATGCGGTGGCGATCGCGACCTCGCCTGGTGTGAGGTCGGTCACATGATGCTGAACCAGGGCGCTGGCCGCTTCGAGACGGGCTCGGCCCTGGACGAGCGTGACCTCCAAACGATCGCCAGACGTTCGGACCGCGAACTCGGTGCCGAGATCGGTAATCCGATGGCCAGCCGCGAGAACGGAGAACGGCCTCGCGGCGTCATGCCGAACCTTGAAAAACGCCTCGCCTCTTTTCAGCGCAACTGTACGCTGCCAGAGCCCCATACTGACGGAGATCGCGGAATCCGTGTTGAGCTGAACCTGAGAACCATCGGCAAGCGAAATCGTGGCGCGCTCGCCAACGGCTGTTGCGTAGTCCTCTTCGCGCGCTGACCAGCCATATACGCCAGCCATTATCAAACCGATGGCAGCGCAAGCGGCCGCCGCGAACCGAAGAGTTGGCCAAAATCGTTTGCCCGCAGACGCCTTCGCAGGCTGCATTCGTCCGGGCTTCAGTGCCACAAGACGCTCAGTCCGGTCCCATGCTGCCTTGAGCCGCCAATAGGCTGCGAGATGATAACGCGACTGTGCAAGCCACGCATCCAGCGCTGCTTGATCCACCTGCTGCCATTCAGTTGCCTGTTGCCGCCAGAGCCATTCGGCGGCCTGGTCTTCTGCGATTTCGGCGCGCGGTGCGATGCTCTGCCCCTCCCCGCTCATGGTGCCTCTCCCGGCAGGTCCGCGACGCCGTAGAGGCTATCGGCAAGCAACCGAATACCCTTCTTGATGTAGCGGGAGACCACCTTTTCGTTGAGATTCAAACGTGCTGCGATTTCGCGGCCGGAAAGGCCCTCGATACGGGCCATCACGACAGGTTCACGACAACGCGGCGGAAGCTGATCTATCGCGGCGCGCAAATGGCGGAGTTCGTCACGCGCAATGACGACACGGTCGGGCGGCGGAGACTCGCTGGCAAGACCCAACATCTCAAGGTCGGAAATAGTATCCATCGGTACGATGCGTTCGCGCCGCATACGATCGACCATGATGTTGTGCGCTATGGCGAAGACGAGTGGTTTGGTGGGGCTCGGGATCTGCTTTTGCGCCGCCTCGATCAACTCCACGTAAATGTCCTGCCGCAAATCGGCCACTTCGCTGGCGTGACGGTAAGCGCTGCGCAGAAATCGCATCAAGGACGCCTCCAAGGGTAATACTTCACGCACGAACCAAAGCTCGACCTCGGGCGCAGGCACCATTTGTGCAGCGTCCTCCGGTTGACCGCCTCGGCGGCTTATGTCCCGCGTTTCCGCCAAATCCCCGGCCTTTTGGGGCTTCGTGTCGTTTCACCAGAATGTAGATCGAACGAGACCGTCAAGTTTCGCACGCCGCGATCAAATATTTTTGTGAGGGCCGGCCGTGATCGCAATCGTCCCGCAAGGGTCAGCACGTCTCCGAGATAGGGTCTTGGCCTCCATCCTACCGCACCCTGTGGCGGTCATGTGCCGACTACGAACGGGAACCTGATACCGGCGGCGAGATTATCGGACGGAGCCTTGGCTCCCAACCGCTCATCATGGAAGCCCAAAGCTGATCGAGGCGAACGGCCCATAGAAGCCCAACGTTTTAGATTTGCGCGCGTCGATGCCGACGTCCATTGCACCGAGGAAGAAATCGCCACGATAGCCGAGACTGAACCGAACGTTGGGGAATTTCAGCGAGACGCCCGCAAACCCTCCGACATTCGGAATCGTGACGGATCGCGAGCGGCTAGGATCAGTCGCATGCGCGTAATGGCGCGTGTGGGTGGCATAATCATAAACGGTACCTGTGCGATGAAAGTAGTAGCCCGTGGTTTGATGATGCACTTGTGTGCGCTGCCGGCCGAATAGAACCGCAGCATTCACACCCCAGTTGAAATTAAATGTCATATCCGAACCATTTCCGGCAACCGGCAGGGATGCATCCCATGATAGCGATGGCCCAATAGCCTGTGCATTGCGTTTGCTATGCACGAGCGCCGTGTAGGTCTGATGTAAAACATCGAAGGGTATACCTTTATACTCTCCGGGATTGGTTCGCACCCCTTGCGAGTAAACGGGCCGCGCATGAAGCGTTGCGTCGGAACTGGCGCTGAATTGCGCAAATCGTACCCCCGCGCTGACGACCGAATTTCCCTCGGTGCCGAACAGTCCCAATCCGACATCCTTGCCAGCCTGAAAGTCGAGGATCATATGCGACTCTCGAGAATCGGTTTGCGCATCCCCTTCAATCGCCTTAGATGGCGTGTCGTGGGCTTGATGGCCGTGTACAGTTAATGAAAAGGGAGGAAGTTCCTTCTGGTCGTGCAAATGCTTCGCGTTGTTGGAGCGTCCGTAGCGGATGGAAGCCGAAAAGACCCAGTCGGTTCCTTCAGGCGCGAAGGTGATTTTTCCGTTTTCGCCAAGACTATATGGAGACGGCCGTTGTGCACCGGTCATAACCGCAAGGTCGGCGGGCGACGCCAGATTGAAGAATGGCGGCGAAAAAGTCTCCGGCGTGCCATCCACGCGTTCGAACTGCCCGCCGAGTTCAATCCAAACGGTTGGCCGATCCTCGTTTCCGGAAGCCGCCAATGCGTTGGTCGCAGCACCGGCCAACCCCAGCAGAGCCAGCGAGGATACGTTCACCAGGAGACAGGCCCGAAAACCCATTCCCCGATTGCGGGCATTCATCAGTTCGCTCATCCGTTCCCCCCTTACCAATTCTTCGTGACGCGAATGCCGATCAGTTTGGGATCGGTAAGGAAGACGTTGGTTGTTAGTCCGGTGTCATCGCTGTTCAGGAAGGCACCAGAGATCGCCGTCGTGTCGAAGACGTTCTTGTCATAAAGCATCACCTGCCAGCCGGTCTGACTTGTGAGAATAATGCTCAGGTTGACGGTGGTGTAACCGCGCAACCGGTCATAAGACAGATCGTTGAACACGCGCCACCAAGAATAATCCTGCCAATAATAATCGGTTCGCAATGTGCCAGCCCAATCCGGTGTCAACGGAATGGTATATTGAGCACCGGCAGACACTGTGTAAGGCGGCGCATTTGGAAGGCTATTTCCACCGAGATTCTTCGAGAATCCCGCGCCATCGTTTGGCGCCGTTGCGGGATTGAAGCCTGGATAACCCACAAGCACAGTTCCGTTGGGTTCATGCGGTGCCTGGCCGTTATTGTTCACTGTAGGATTTGGCACGTATGGCAGCAGTGTGAACGGATCGTCATGCAAAAGATAGGCGTACCCGCAATAGCTAAGTTCGTTACCGCCAAGGGCCGGGGACCCCATCTCAATATATTCCGCAACATAAGTTGGAAATATGCAATTTGACGCTTCGGTCACGAATGGTTTGACGACAAACCAGCCCGGTTGCCCTGCCGTGCGATCCATCAAATCGACCGCGCTTTGCCCCTGGGCAATGGCGGTACCTTCCCATCCACCCGCGAAGTTGAATCGCAAGCCGGGCAATGGTTCCCACGTCGCCTCCAGTTCGGCACCTTTCGCATGCGCGTCGAAGTTCAGATTGATCGCCGTTCGATCGACGATTTCGGAGACCTGATAGTCTTCGTAATTGTAGTAGAACAGGTCACCGTTCAGCGTCAGCGCGCCGTCCAGCAGGGTGTTTTTAGAACCCAGCTCGAATGCGTCAATGAATTCTGGCTTGAACGTCAGGGGATGCGTAGGGTTTACGCCTGTGCTGCGTCCGTCGACGTCAGCCGCGGAGGGAAAGATCGCCCCCGGCGGATTTGCGCCGCCAGCCTTGTAGCCGTGGGCATACGAGGCGTAGATCAACGTCTGATCAGTGAAGTCGAGCTTAGGAGTCCAGTTGGCGACCGCGCGGCCGGTCAATTGGTCCCATCGCTGATCGACAACACCGGCGACCGGATAACCCCAACCGTCCTCCCCGACCCAGCTTGGTATTAATAGGAAATGCTTTTGATCCTCGGTCCACCGCAAGCCCGCCGTCAGTTTCAGATCGTTAAAGACGGTGTAGTTGGCCTCGCCGAACGTGGCATAGGAATTGAGCACATAAGGGTTTTCACTGAGAAAATAATTGTGTCCGTTGTCATTGATGCGGGAAAGCGGATTTGGGTCGACATAGCCGAAGCTGATTTGGGGAACTTGGGCTGGATTGTTGTACTGAAAACCGTTCGGAAGAGATTGTGAATTGTCGGAGACGCCCGGAACGTAATCGGCACCGAAATTGGAGGTAATCAGCGTAAATGCATTGCTGAAGATATAGTACTTCTCCACCGTCTCATAATGCAGATAGTTGCCGCCGGCGCTAAAATTGAGGGGGCCGGAAAAGTTTGATGTCAGGCGGAATTCCTGGCTCAACTGCCAGGCATGTTCGGTGGAAAGGTCCTCGACGATAAGCCGGTCAGAGCAACCCAATTGTGGATCGCAAAAAGAGCCCGCCAAATTACAGCCACCATCAGGCGTTGTGCACGGAGCACCTGGAGTTCTGCCGAAGCAAGAATCAGCGTTTATGGTACAAATATCAAGACCGCTGGGATCTGGTCCAACTGAACTTGCTCCCGGTATGTACTCGAAAAGCCCCGGCACGGAACCAAATCGGTTGAAATCTTCGGCCGAATAGAGGAAGTCGTGACCAAATCCGGTTTGCGATGTGAAGGTGAGAGCCGGTGTTACTGCATAGTCCATGTTCAATTCGACGACATCGTTCTTTGCCCTGTAGATCGGATCGAGTCCCGACTCGATCACCCGTAGATTTTGCGATTGTGTTGTACCGTCGTAGGGATTTACATCGTTCGCATGACCGAGCGCTTCTAGCCCCAGAACATAAGGCAGCGCATAGCCGAGTGGGGCTTCAAACGCGCTGGGCGAATAGAGCGACGTCGGCTTGCAACCTTGTGTAAAGAAATCACCAGAAATGCCATAGAAACTAGGTGCTATGGGTTTCGGAACGCCACCAACCTCTCCAGGACCGTAATCCGTCATACAAAGTTGTTTGCCGCTTCTGAGGCGATCGTCGTCCTCCGAGAAATGTTCCCACACGAGATACATTTGAAGACGTTGGACCGGCTTCAGACCGATCGTGACACGGCCTGACCAGAGATCACGTCCGTCGATGCGGGCGTCGTCGGTTTCATTGAACGAATAGCCCTGCCGCTTCGTCCACTCTCCCGCGATGCGAATATCGACCCGGTCATCGACGACGGGAACATTGATCATCCCTTCGAAGCGGCGATTCTGATAATTCCCGACATCGGCGGACCCCATCGCCTCGAATTGATCTGTAGGCTTGGCCGACTCCAGATTGACGACGCCTGCAGTCGCGTTGCGGCCGTAAAGCGTCCCTTGCGGTCCCCGCAGAACTTCAACCTGAGCGGTGTCGTAGAACTCCTGCTCAAAGAAGTGATTACGAATGAACGGGATGTCATTAAAGGCAACTGCCACTGCTGGATCGGTCGTGACCGAAATCGCCTGCGTGCCAATGCCACGGATCTGGATGCTATAACCGGAGAAATTGGTTTTGGTGAACGTCATGTTTGGGACCTGCTTGATCAGGTCCGGACCACCTGTTGTCTGCGTTGCCGTCAACTGTTCCTGCGAAAGCGCGGTGATGGAGATCGGAATGTTTTGAATGTCGGCCCCGCCGAGCTTCGATGATGTGACGGTCACGGTTTCGAGAGCTGCGGGCGCGGCGGTTGCCGCCGCCAGTTGAATTTGGGCTCGATCGTCACCGCGCTCAATTTCACTGGTCTGCCGGACAATCTGAATAACGCCGGCCGAGTCTTTCGTTTGAATAAATCCGGTACCCTTCAGAAGGCGCGCGAGCGCATCGGTTGGCGCGAGTTCGCCCCTGACGCCACCGGTCCTAGCACCTTTGACGGCGGCATTCGAGACGATCACGGCGATGCCTGACTGCGTCGTATAGGCATCCAGCGCGGAATCCAGATCGCCGCCCGGAATATTGAAGTTTTCGGCGTATGAATTCGACGCTGCAATCACGGCAAAGGACGCACCAATTAGCAGTGATAGAATGTATGAATGCCTTTTCATTTCCCCTCCGCGCGGCCGCTAACGCCGCCAATGTTCTTGTTCGCGACTTGCGAACGTCCTTCCTCAGCGCGAGATGACAATCTCGTCGCCGTATCTCTGTACTCTCAATCCGAAAAACTTCTTCGCAATCGTCAAAAACTCCCGCGTATCATTTGCGGGAAGCGACCCACTCACGGTTAGCCGCGCAGCCGCTGCATCAGCGACGATGATTTTCTGGGTGTTGTAACGATTGTATTCGCTGGCGGCATCGGCGAGCGTGGAATGATGAAAGACCAGTAAACCGCGCCGCCAGCCGAGATCATTGGCCAGTGCGGCAGGCGTGCGTTTCGCGACCGAGAGCGAATTGGCGGTTGCAACGAGAACATCTCCCGGCGTCATCAGCGCCGATCTGGCGCCTGCTTTGCCATTGTCGGACGTGAACCAAACCTTGCCGTCGACCAATTTCACTTCGACACGGTTTGGCTCATCACGAACTGAGAATTCCGTGCCCAAAACAGTGATCTTGTTGTTATTGGCGGTTACGGTGAAGGGATGGCCGGCATCGTGTGCGATCTTGAAGAACGCCTCACCTTTTTCGATAAAGGCTATTCGATGATCGGAACCGATGTCAGTGCGGACCACCGTATCGGTGTTCAGTTCGATAGACGAACCGTCTTTGAGGGTGACGATTTCGTGGCCGCCAATTGGCGTCACGAAGGTGTGTCTCGCCGACGATGGAAAAAATAGCGTTCCGGCAACTGCCAAAACGGCCAATGCGGCGGACATCGCAACTGCGGTCATAAGCAGTGGACGGAGCTTACTTTGAGCGTTCTCTTTGAGTGCTTGTGGCCTCGGATGGCGCAACACGACCAACCGTTGTGACCGTACCCAAGCGCTCGCGACACGATGATAGAAAAGATAGTTCTCGGTCGATTCAGCGAGCCATGTGTCAAGCTCGGCCTGGTCGGCGTCACTCCAGTTGGCACGATCCCGACGCTCAAGCCAGGTGGCTGCCTGCGTCTTGATCGCCTTCGCGCCGGTCAGATTCGTATCCTCGTCAAGGCTCATCACGCCTCCTCCATGGGGGCAAAGGTTCGCCGTAAACGATGTCGGCAAGCGCATACATGCCTTTGGTGAGGTAGGTGGAAACTGACGCCTCGTTGATACCAAGCCGCTGGGCAACCTCGGCTCGCGAAAGATCTTCGATTCTTCTCATAACAACGACCTCGCGAAGGCGCGGGGGAAGGCTGTCGATCGCCTCACGCAGGCGACGAAGCTCGTCGCGCGCCATCAAGCTCTGATCGGGCGATGGTGTATCAATGGCGACTGCAAGCGCTTCCAAGTCGAGTGCCGCTTCCATCGGCACAACGCGCCGATCGCGAACGCGATTGATCAAAAGGTTGCGGGCGGTAGTGAAGAGAAACGGCTTGGCTTTCTCTGGAATTTCCTTGCGCGCCGCTTCGAAGACGCGAACATAAACTTCCTGCACAAGGTCTTCGATATCGCTTTGATCGCGCCAGTTCTGCCGCAGGTATTGCATCAACATCGCCTCCAACGGCAATACTTCCCGCAGAAACCAAGCCAAGGCTTCGGGCGCGCTCATGTGGGCGCCCTGACGCTCAGCGTTAACAGCTGCACGGTTTGCTTCCGGCGTTTCCGTCATCCTCGCGCTCTTCCTGCCCTTCGAGAGGACTAGAGACACGGACTACCTATACTGAGACACCGTTTATCCCCCGAGTTAGACAGTCCCGAGGAAAAATATTTTCAAGGCGGAGGTGCCCGCATTCCAAGAGGCACCCGCACGGGCTCGTTTCAGTGGGGACTAAGTCGCTGGAGCGTTTACACATACCGCTCGGGCCGGAATTTGTTCCTTCAATGAAAGTCTCGCGACTTGGGAAGGACACGCACGTTCCGGGGATGGTGGTGCACACGCACCTATGGCTCGCTCAAATCCATCCCCGCCAACAATCTGGATCGGCGTGCTCCAACCAAGCCCGCGCAGGCAGAGCCGATCCTACACGTCAACATCCGCGGGCCACGCTACTACAATTAGGAGAGACGAACTTGCTCACCCATCCCACCCTCGATCAGCTTCAGGCGCTCGGTCTTTACGGCATGGCCAAGGCCTTCATCGATGTCGAAGCGCAAGGCGAAGCCAAAACGCTCGCCCATGCCGAATGGCTTGCCATTCTGCTCGAACGCGAGGTCTCTTTGCGCCACGACAAGCGATTGGCCGCGCGGCTGCGCTACGCAAAACTACGCCAGCAGGCCTGCGTCGAAGACGTCGATTACAAAGCGCCGCGAGGCCTGGATCGCAGCCAGTTCCGCAAGCTCGCAGAAGGCGGCTGGATCGAGGAGCACGCCAATCTCATTTTGGGTCCTGCCGGCGTCGGCAAAAGTTGGCTTGCCTCGGCGCTCGGTCACAAAGCCTGCCGCGACAATCGTTCGGTGCTCTACCAGCGCGTACCCAAGCTCTTCGCAGACTTGGCACTGGCCCGCGGCGACGGCCGCCATCCGCGTCTGCTGCGCGGGCTCGGCCGTGTCGATCTGCTCATCCTCGACGATTGGGGACTTGAGCCGCTCGATGCCGCCGCACGACACGACATCCTGGAAATCCTCGACGATCGCTACGGCCGGCGTTCCACCATCGTCACCAGTCAGCTTCCCGTCGAGCGCTGGCATCAGCTGATCGGCGATCCGGCCTACGCCGACGCCGTCCTCGACCGCCTCGTTCACAATGCTACCCGCCTCGAACTCGCAGGCGAAAGCCTGCGCCGCTCTCGCCCACACCAAAACAAAATCTGAGCCCGTGGCCACGCTGTGGACATGCCGCTTCGCTTGGACAACGCCCAACGGCGTTGTCCACATGCCCACAACGTCACCATCACCAGCAACAGAATTTAAATCGAAAGAAAGATTGACCCCGCCTCACCACCAGTGCCAGAAAACCACCAGCCAGACGAGCCTCGCACCCGGGCGACATCATCTCGGAATGCTGGGCGTCATCATCTCGGTACAGCCGGGCGACTTCGTCGGAATCCGCAAGCAAGACCGGGTAGCGCGAGACAACGCCTGCTGTCAGGGGCCGATTGCAAATGGACTCAGTTGCAGAAGTCAGCGCACTGGTATTGCCGCGCCAATGGCAGAACGTACCGGCTGTCGCCTACCAAGGATAAGATGTGGAATCTCTATCGCGTGCAGCCTGTTTCAGACGAAGAAAAGGGTGCGATGGTCGGCAAATACCAAGAGCGGGTGACGCGACCAAGGTAGTCGCAGAGATGGCTTATCAGCCGGAGCCAAAATGGTGATGTCGCATCAATCCCCCTGACCAGGGAGGTTTGGGGTTCGAGGCTAAACGATGTTGTTGGAACCAATAAATCCGGCCAATACCTGGTTATTGTGGCGAGCCTTTCCAAGAAGTCGCAACCCCTTTCGTATTAAGTCCCGTTTTTTCGGGAAACTGCGGTATTATTCTTCGATAATTCGGAAAAGCTGAAGATCGGTACTTCAGTAACTCCCATTTGACGAGAGATGCGTCACATTAAATCCCGTTTTATTACGAAAATCCCTACTAAAATCCCGAAAATTCGGTATTATAGCGGAGGAGGTGACCTAATGCCCGAATTTTCCCTTTCCCCTCTACCGGAGGTGTTCGTCTCGAACGCGTCAGTCTCGAAGGGCGTGTCGGAGGCTGTCGAGCGTGGCCAGCTCCGAAAGCTTGGCTCGCGGCTCTATACCCGCAATCTGGAGGAGGAGCCGCAGCGGTTGGTCCGGCGCAACTGGTATTATTTAGTAGCGGATTACTATCCCGACGCCCTTATCGCCGACCGAACAGCTCTTGAGAACCAGCCCGCCGCTGACGGTTCCATCTTCCTGATATCGGAAAAGAAGCGCGACACCAAACTGCCAGGACTGACATTCCGGCCCCGCAAAGGCCCCGGCCCCCTCGAGAGTGATAAACCGTTCGTCGGGGGAGCGCGGCTGTCCTCGACCCCGCGCGCCTATCTGGAAAACATGCGTCCATCTCGCGCCCGCGGCGGTCGTATCGCCCGCACACTGTCTTATGAGGAGATCGAGGATCGGCTAGACACGCTCATCCGCAGGCAGGGAGACGCTGCCGCCAACCGGCTGCGCGATGAAGCGCGTATCATCGCCCCGAAGCTCGGTCTTGACGAGGAGTTTGAAGCATTCAACGCTCTTGTTGGGGCACTTCTCGGCACTCGCGAAGCCGAAATTAAAGGTGCAGTCGGTAAGGCTCGTGCGGCCGGCCATCCCTTTGATCCCGACCGCATTCGCCTGTTCGAAAAGCTTTTCGCAGCGCTTCGGGAGACGATTCCCACAGACCGGCCGCCGGCAGAGCGAAACGCTGAAGCCAACGCAAATCTGGCCTTCTTTGAAGCCTACTTCTCGAACTTCATTGAAGGAACAGAATTCAGCGTCAAGGAAGCCGAAGACATCGTCTTCCATGGCGTAATCCCGGAAGAACGCCCGGATGACGCGCATGATGTCCTGGGCACCTTCCACATTGTTTCCGACCTCCAGGAAATGAGTAAGATACCAAAGGGCGTGGACGAGTTCATCGAACTCCTTCGCCGTCGCCATGCGAGCATTATGGAAGCACGGCCGGACAAGAATCCCGGGGGGTTCAAGGCAAGAAGCAATCAAGCCGGCAACACTGTCTTCGTCGCCCCCGACCTCGTAAGCGGCACACTAGCGAAGGGCTTCGAATTTCTTCAAGCGCTCGCTGAACCCTTCCAAAGGGCGGCATTCATGACACTAGTGGTGAGCGAGGTGCACCCCTTCGTTGATGGTAATGGGCGGACGGCACGCATCATGATGAATGCTGAGCTGGTTGCTGGAGGACAGGAACGGATCATTATTCCGACCGCTTACCGCACCGACTATCTAGGCGCGTTGAAAGCCTTTTCCCACAACGCAGAGACGATACCGCTAATACGAATGCTGGACTATGCACAGCGTTATACTCATGCCATCGATTGGCGGACACTCAACGGTGCGCGCGTTATGTTGGAAGAAAGTCAAGCCTTCTCTCAAGGAGAGGATGCGAAGTTAAAAGTGGACTGGCAGAAATTGGCGTCCGATCATCTAGCTGATCGGTAAGATAGGCGCCATCAACGATCAATGTTCAGGCTTCGCAAGTAGTTTTCATAATTTACGAGAAGCGATCGCCCGTCTCCGGTCGACTCGACTAGCAGTTTCGCAAGTTCCCGCTGCGCTGCAGGGATAGTCAGCCAGAGAACCTCTCCGTGATCGCCGCTGATACGACTGTGCAGGCCTCTTGCAAGTCCAGCTGTATCTATCCACCGATTCCCACACTGACCGTGGCGAAGGGGCCGAAAAAGCCGAGGGTTTGTTCTTTCCGTGTGTCGATGCCGCCGTCGATGGCGCCGAAGAAGAAATCTCCGCGATAGCCGAAGCTGATTTTGGCGTCGGCATAGCGGAACGAAACGCCCGCGAAGCCGCCGACATTCGGCACAACCACGGAACGCGTACTGGCGCGGGACGGAGGCGCGTTCTTGTAGAGCGTACTGATGCCGGAGCCGTGCGGTCCGCCTCCGCAAAAATTGCAAAAATATTCGCCTGTTGTGTGATGCTGGATATGCGACTTCTGTCTGCCGAACAGGACGGCGGCATTGACGCCCCAATCGATTGTGATTTCACGCGTTTCCGAACGGCCGGCAATAGCAGCCGAGGCGTTCCACGAAACCGACGGACCGAAGGCGTGAAAACTACGCTCGGCCTCGCCGGAAAGTTTATAAATGTACTCGTGAGGAATGGGGAAACTATAAGGTGAAGTAGTCGGAAAGAAATTTACGAAATGGAAATTAGGGGCCGCGCTGATAGAGGTGCTCGTTTTCGAAGTAAATTGGGCGAAACGCACACCCGCACTCACCATCGATGTACTGTGCGATCCGAACATTCCCAGGCCGATATCTTTGCCGGCCTGAAAATCGAGGATGGAATGACTTTCGTTGCTCTTTGCCTCCGTATCGGCGAACTTCGCGCGCGAGGGGGTGATATATCGGCTATAGGAGCCGAAGTGTTCGTGAAGATGAAAAAACGTCTGCTGGTGAACGTGCTTGCTGCTGTTCGACCGTCCATAGCGAACAGAGGCCGAGAACACCCAGTCGGAGTTCTCAGGCTGGAAAGTGATCTTACCTTCCGCTCCTTTGCTGTAGAGCGGCTGCTTTTCCGCATGAAGCGGCGATTCCGGTTTGTAGGCACCCGGTACGGGCGTCATCTGAAGAAATGGCGCCTCGAAGACATCGCCTTCCCCGGTATTGCGTTCTAATTGTCCGCCCAGCTCGATCCACAAAACCGGATGGTCCGTATCGTCGGTGGCCTTTGCACCGTGAAGCGCGCCGAGAAGGGCCAATGCTGAAACCGTCGTCAGCAGCCGCCAGCGAAGATCGTTTGTGCCAACGCGAAGATTTTTGAGTTCGCTCATTGTGTCCCCCTTACCAATTCTTTGTGACACGGATGCCGATCAATTTGGGATCGGTCAGGAACACGTTAGTGGTTAAGCCGCTATCATCGCTGTTGAGAAAATCGCCGGTGATGGCCGTGGTGTTGAACACGTTCTTGTCGTAGAGCATCACCTGCCAGCCGTTCTGGTTGGTGAAGATCAGCGTGAGATTGACATTCGTATAGCCGCGCAGGCGATCGTAGGGATTGTCGTTCTCGACCCGGGCCCAAGAATAATCCTGCCAATAGTAATCGCCGCGCAGCGTGCCTGCCCAATCTGATGTGAGCGGTATTGTGTATTGCGCACCGAACGAGACGGTCATGGGGGGTGCGTTAGGAAGCTGATTTCCGCTCAAATTTTTCTCGATGCCCGTGCCGTTGTTCGGCGCAGTTGCCGGATTAAACCCCGCATAGCCAGAAATCGGGAAAAACACATTGCCAAAGATATTCTCGGCGACTGTGGGATTTGGCACATAGGGAAGCATGGTCACCGGATCGAGACCGGAACCATAAGCGGCCGTACAGGCCGTTGCGACGCCGTTACTCGTAGCCTCCTCGAAATCGCTTCCATAGGTCAGGAGCGCTGCGACGACAGAAGTCGGTAAAATGCAATTCGATGCCGCAGTGATGATCGGCTTGACGAGAGTCCAGCCCGGATTTCCCGCCGTGCGGTCCATCAGATCAATCGCCTGGGAGCCTTTGGCCAGCGCGGTGCTTTCCCAGCCGCCGGCGAAATTGAAGCGCAGGCCGGGAACCGGTTCGTAAGTCGCCTCAAGCTCCGCACCCTTTACATGCGCGTCGAAGTTCAAATTGATGGCTGTGCGGTCGACGATCTCCGAAATCTGGTATTGCTCATAGTTGTAATAAAAGACATCGCCGTTCAGCGTGAGCGAACCGTCGAGCAGCGTGTTCTTCGAGCCAAGCTCAAACGCGTCGACAAATTCCGGCTTGAAGGTCAGTGGATGATCGGGTTCACCCGGACCGCCGACACCAAAGAAATTAAGCAGCACGGCGCCCGGCGGATTGGCGCCTCCCGCTTTATAACCGTGGGCGTAAGACGCATAGATCAGTGTCTGATCGGTGAAATCGAGCTTAGGCGTCCAGTTGACGGCCGCGCGGCCCGTAAACTGGTCCCATTGCTGATTCACTGCGCCGACCGGCGGATAACCCCAGCCGTCTGCGATTACCTCGCTGGGAATATCAGTGAAATGCTTCCGGTCGTCGGTCCAGCGCAAGCCAGCAATCAGCTTCAGATCGCTTAGCACATTGTAATAGAGTTCACCGAACGTAGCATAGGAACTGAGGACATAAGGGTTCTGGCTCAGAAAATAATTGTGGCCGTTGTTGTTAAGCTTCGTAAGCGGATTGGGATCGATATAGACGCAGTAACTTTCCGTGGGCACTCCGCCTCCTTTATGCGGATCATTCCATTGGAAGCCATGGCTTTGAATGCACTGACTGTTATCAGTAACTCCTGAGATGTAGGGTTGGGACCTTCACAACACGTTGAAAACACGGTGAGCGAATTTATGAAGACGTAGTAGTTCTCTTCCGTCTCATAATGAAGATAATTTCCTCCGACGCTGAAATTGAGCGGGCCGGAAAAATTCGATGCCAGCCGGAATTCCTGGCTGAACTGCCAGGCATGTTCGTCCGAAAGATCTTCGGCGACAATCCTGTTCTGGCAACCCAATTGCGGATCGCAGAAATATCCGTCCGGCTGATTACCATGGGCGAACCGGGTGTGTTGCTGAAAAATTCCGGGCGATGTGTCGAACCTATTGTAATCTTCCGTGGACCACAGGAAGTCGTTGTTGAAACCGGTCTGCGACGTGAACGTCAACGAGGCGTGACGCTGTAATCCGTGTTCAGTTCGACGGTATCGTTCTTCGCTCGATAATTAGGAGGAATCGTCGATTGGATGACCCGCAGATTCTGCGATTGTGTCGTTTCCGCATAGGGGTCTACACCAGGATTGATGATTGCCGGTAAATCTCAAGGCGGACACGAAAGGGAAGCGTGAATCCGTCCGGGCACCTCGAAGGCATCCGGCGAATAAAGTGAAGTCAACTGGCAGCCCTGATCGAGATAATTCGGCGGGGTCGAAGGCAAATTCCGTCGGGCCGGAACCGCGACGCCACCCACCTCTGAGGGCGGTTGCGTAGTTTTGCAAAGCTGTTTGCTGCTTCTGAGCCGATCGTCGTCTTCCGAGAAATGCTCCCAGACAAAATTGGTTTGCACGCCATCGAACGGCTTCCAGCCGATGGAAACGCGGCCTGACCACAGATCGCGGCCGTCGATGCGCTGGCCGGTCGTTTCGTCGAAGGAATATCCCTGCCGCTTGGTCCATTCGCCGGCGACGCGAATATCGAGGACGTCGTCCACGATGGGAATATTGATCATGCCCTCGGGCCGGCGTTCGCCATAATTGCCAACCTCGATAGAGGCCATCGCCTCGAACTGATCGGTTGGTTTGGCGGAAATGAGATTGACCACGCCCGCCGTCGCGTTGCGGCCATAGAGCGTGCCTTGCGGTCCGCGCAGTACTTCGACTTGGCTGACGTCGTAGAATTCCTGCTCAAAGAAGTGATTGCGGATGAAGGGAATATCGTTGAAAGCTACGGCCACGGCCGGATCGGTCGTTACCGAGATCGCCTGCGTGCCGATGCCACGAAGTTGAATGCTGTAACCGCTGAAGTTGGTTTTGGTGAAAGTCATATTCGGGACCTGTTTCACGAGGTCTGGTCCGCCTGCCGTCTGCGTCGCGGTCAACTGCTCTTGCGACAGGGCGGTAATGGCAATCGGAATGGACTGCACATCGGCTCCGCCGAGTTTCGAGGACGTGACGGTTACCGTTTCGACAGCTGCGCGAGGCGGGGCCGCTTGCGCAAGTTGAATGGCCGCAAGCGGCGTCTCGATCTCTGAATGTGGGCTAGGTACAATTGCAATCACGCCCGACGTATCTCGGTGCATGACAAAACCCGTGCCGCTAAGAATCCTCGTGAGCGCCTCGTCCGTCGATAGCGAACCACTGACTCCGCGCGTCTGGACACCCTTTACTGCGCCGGCCGGATACAGCAAGGCGATGCCGGACTGCTCCGAATATGTGTCCAAGGCCGCTTTTAATTCGCCACTGGGGACATTGAAGCTGCCAGCTTGCGCCGTGACCATAATAGCGAGGCTGCACGCACAGCCAACTAGAGTTGCCTTTAGATTCAACAGGTGCTTCATATGCTCCCCCCTTCTTGTCCTGGTGAATGCGACTCATCACCGCGAGATAACAATTTCCTTGCCGTTGTCGCTGATATGTAGTCCCAGAATTTCTCGCGCCACGCGTGTGAAAGCGTCGACGTCAGTTTTGGGAAACGTGCCGCCGATCGTCTGCGCGGCAGCAACATTGTCGCCAACAACAATTTTCCGATGATTGTAGCGGTTGAATTCTGCTACGGCATCCGCGAGCGTGGTGTTGTCGAAGACAAGTACGCCGTGCCGCCATCCAAGCCCATCGATCAGCTTGGCGTCCGCTTTTCGGCTAATCGAAATCTTGTTGGCGGTTGCAACAGCGGTTTGATTTGCACCGATAAGAGCAGATTGCGATTGCGACTTATCATTGCTGGCATCGAGCCAAACGCGGCCTTCTACGACGTCGACCTGCAGGCGGTTCGGCTCACGCCGGACGACGAATTTCGTACCTAGATCCGTTACGCGCCGATTCCCAGCCATTACAATAAAGGGCCGGACCGGATCGTGGTTAATCTGAAAATAAGCCTCACCTCGGTCCAACCACACTATCCGGCGGTCAGCGCTGACCGCGACGCGTAGCGACGTATCGGTATTGAGCTCAACCGTAGAGCCGTCTGCGAGCCTAATGGTCTCGTGCCCGCCCACTTGCGTCGTATACACATGCTGAAACTGTGGAGCGTCCCGATTCAGGGCGGCCATCGTGGTAAGCACCGCCACCACAAAGAACAAACCAGCCCAGCGCACCGCCCGCGAGAACGGAAGATTCCCAAAAGCCCGAAAGCGTGCGGAAGTCTGCGCGGTTGCCGGTCTCAGGGCCGCCAACCGATCGGTCTGTGTCCATGCCGTTTGGAGGCGCACAAAAGCAACGCGATGCGCGAGCGACGCTGCCAACCAAAGATCTAGCCGCGCCTGGTCCTCCGACGTCCACGCTTCGCAAACGGAACGCTCAAGCCAAGCCGCCGCGCACGCTTCGACATCCTTCGCGGAAATCGGTGTAACATTGTCGCCAGACGGAATGTCCGTCATGGGACCCTCCACGTATCAAGCGACTCGCCGAACAAAATATCCGCCAACGTTCGCATTCCGTTGGTGAGATGCTCGGTGACCATTTTGTCGGAGATGTCCATTCGGACCGCAATCTCCTGTCGTGACAATCCGTTGACCTGCTTCAGCACGACGGCCTCGCGGCATCGCGACGGCAACCGGTTGATAGCATTCTGCAAACGTCGAAGTGTCTCACGGGCAATGACGGTTCGCTCTGCGCTAGGCTCGTCGATCGCGACACCGAGCGCATCGAGATCCTCAACCGCTTCTATGGGAATAACGCGTTCGCGGCGCACTCTGTCGATCAAAAGATTGCGTGCCGTCGTGAACACAAACTGCCGCGGTTGCTCGGGAATCTGCTTCAACGCTGCTTCGCAGACTCGAACATAGACTTCCTGGCGAAGATCGGTGATATCGCTTTGGTTACGCCAATTGTGCTGCAAGAAGCGCATCAGGGTTGCCTCCAACGGCAAAATTTCTCGCGCAAACCATTTGTCCAGCTCATAGGGCGTCATGGCTTCGCCCTCGCGGCGCAAGCCCGCTTCCTCACGGCTGGTATCCCGAATTTCGACCATCCCCCGCCCGTTGCCTCTCGAGGGTTAGAGCTCAGGTGTACATCTTACTAGACGCAGCCAATGGCTCCATTGCGGGGGTGGCCTCGAACTATTTTTCGACCGCTGAACTTCCAGGCGCAAGGCGCCGCTCTGCGGCCCACGCTGCAGCTGGAAACACCGCACCCATGCCCTGCGCTCGAATTGCTCTCGGAGTATGGATCAGCTGAATCGAAGTCAGGCGCCGCGGCCTGCGGCGTGCCACGGTGGCCTTAGCCAGGAAGTTGGCGATCGTTCTGCACCGCATGTGGATGAACGGCACCGACTTCCGCTTCGGCAAAGAGCAGGTGGCAGCCACATAAGCGCAAAGCAACGACCGCCCGCTCTACTCTGAGCTACCCTCTCCGATACTGACGGTCGCAAAGGGACCGTAAAAGCCTAGGTTCTCGCTTTTCGCCGTATCGATGCCGCCGTCCATGGCGCCGAAGAAGAAATCGGCACGATAACCCAAACTGATTTTGGCATCTGAATAAAGGAACGAAACCCCGGCAAAGCCGCCGACATTCGGCACGGTGACGGTACGTGCGCGCGGAGAGGGAGACACTACGTGCCGATACAGGGTGTACCCGAGGAGCGTATTCGTCGGGCTTATACGGATGAAAGTGCGCCGTCGTCTGATGGTGAACGGCAGCTTTCTGCCGCCCGAACAGAAGTGCTGCGTTCATTCCCCAGTCGAGGGCTACGTCGATAGCTTTGACGATTGCCCAAAATCGGCTGGGAGGCGTTCCAAGTCAGCGACGGGCCGACGCCACGGAAGCTTCGCGTAGCGCGGGCCGAACCTGCGTTGCTATGATAGATTTGACCAAAGGGAATAGTGGGGGAGGCCATGACTTACATATTTATAGTTGAAATGCCAATCGCGGATCTGATTTTAGCATTACATTCGATGTGCTGGTGAACTGGGCAAAACGGACTCCCAGGCTGACGATCGAGGAACCGCGTGCGCCAAACAATCCAAGACCGACATCCTTGCCGGCCTGGAAATCTAGGACGAGCATCGCTGCCATCGCTCTGCGCCTTGGTATCGATGAACTGTGCCTGAGCTGGCTTTGCCCAATGGGCCGTACTTTGGGATCGACTTCGGATAGCTCTGTTGGTGAACATGCTTGTTGCCGTTGGTCCGGCCGTAGCGAATCGCGGCCGAAAACACCCAGTCCGTGCCTTCCGGTTCGAACGAGATTTTTCCTTCAAGTCCGGTGCTGTAGCGGGGATCGCGTTCCAGGCTCAGAGGGGAGATCGTTTCCGGAGCAGGTCTGGGTCGAGGCCAGGATGAAGGGCGGGGCAAACGGCTCTTCGTCACCGTCCAAGCGCTCTAATTGCCCGCCAAGTTCGATCCAGACCGTGGGATGGCCGCCCTCGTCGTCTGTTGCTTTGGCTTCATTCGCTTGCGTAAACGGCGCCAAGCAACGCGAGCACGGAAACGGATGTTAGAAGTTGCCAGCGGAAATCGCTTTGACCGCGTCGTGCGTTCATCAATTCGCTCATTGGTTCCCCCTTACCAGTTCTTCGTGACGCGGATGCCGATCAGCTTCGGATCGGTCAGGAAGACATTGGTCGTCAGCCCGCTATCGTCGCTGTTCAGGAAATCGCCGGTGATGGCCGTCGTGTTGAAAATGTTCTTGTCATAGAGCATCACCTGCCAGCCGTTCTGGTTGGTGAAGATCAGCGTCAGGTTGACGTTGGTGTAGCCGCGCAAGCGATCGTAGGGATTGTCGTTGAACACCCGCGCCCAGGAATAATCCTGCCAGTAATAGTCCCCGCGCAGCGTTCCTGCCCAATCCGGCGTGATCGGCACTGTGTATTGCGCGCCGAAAGAGACAGTGAAGGGCGGCGCGTTCGGCAATTCGTTGCCACTCAGATTCTTTGTCGAAACCTTCGCCATTGTTGGGCGCAGTTGAGGATTGAAGCCCGGATAGCCGGAATGCCGACAGGATTGCAACGTGATAGCCTGGGTCTCTGCGCTGTAAGCGCTGGTTGGATTGGGCGACGTAGGGCACGAGCGTAAGCGGATCGACGTGCAAGCATGTAGGCATTGCCCAGCAGGCCGAACTTATTCAAGCACTGAGTTGACCGTAAGCATGGCCGCCACGACATAGGTGGGCAAAATGCAGTTGGATGCCTGCGTGACGAACGGCTTGACGACGATCCAGTCCGGATTGCCCGCCGTGCGGTCCATCAGATCGATGGCCTGAGCGCCTTTGGCAAGCGCGGTATCTTCCTAGCCGCCGGCGAAATTGAATCGCAGGCCCGGCATCGGCTCCCATGTCGATTCGATCTCCGCGCCTTTTACATGCGCATCGAAATTCAGATTGATCGACGTACGGTCGACGATCTCCGAAATCTGATAGTTCTCGTAATTGTAGTAGAACATATCGGCGTTGAACGTCAGCGCGCCGTCGAGCAGCGTGTTTTTCGTGCCCAGTTCGAAGGCGTCGATGAATTCCGGCTTGAAGGTCAGCGGATGGATGGGATTGCTGATGATCGCCGCCTGAAAGTCAGAAACACGGCTCCCGGCGGATTGGCGCCGCCGGCCTTGTAACCATGCGCGTAAGAACCATAGAGCAAGGTCTGATCGGTGAAATCGAGCTTGGGCGTCCAGTTGGCAACCGCACGGCCGGTGAACTGATCCCATTGCTGGTTCACGACGCCGTCGCGGGATAGCCGTAGCCGCGAACACAGAGTTCGCTGGGAATATCGGTGAAATGCTTCTGATCTTCGGTCCAGCGCAGGCCGCCGGTTAGCTTCAGATCGTCTAGCACGTTGTAATATGCTTCGCCGAACGCCGGCATAGGAATTCAGACGTATAGGGATTCTGGCTCAGGAAATAATTATGGCCTTCGTTGTTGAGCTTGCGTGATCGGATTGGGATCGATATAGGCACAGCCGGGATCTGTGCGGATTGTGACGGTATGAAGGGATTGAGATTTGCAAAGCCACCGATGAGACACTCGTGATTGTCCGAAACGCCCGGAACCCAAGGTGTTCGATAGTGGCCTGTGGCCACCCGGATTGCCGTAATACTGAGCTGCGACGAGCGTGAGCGTATTGATGAAGACGTAATAATTTTCTTCGGTTTCATAGTGCAGATAGTTGCCGCCGACGCTGAAATTGAGCGGCCCGCTGAAATTCGAAGCCAGGCGGAATTCCTGACTCAGCTGCCAGGCGTGCTCGTCCGAGAGATCCTGCGCGACGAGCCTGTCGCTGCAACCCAATTGCGGATCGCAGAAGACACCGTCGGTATAGCACTCATTTGCCACGCCGGCGTGCATGCAGGGCACCTGAAGCAGGACATCGCCGTATACAAAATCGCTGTGCAAACACGAGCGTTGGGATCGGGCGAGATCGTTCCAGTGATTGTGGAACGTCGGATCGGTTGTTCGTATTCGAATGCTCCGGGCGCGGTGTTGAATCGGTTGTAATCCTCGGTCGACCACAGGAAATCCTGGTTGTAGCCGGTTTGCGAGGTGAATGTCAGCGCCGGCGTGACAGTGTAATCGGCGTTCAATTCGACGCGTATCGTTCTTGCCTTGTAAACCGGATTGAGCGCGATTGGATCACGCGCAAATTTCGCGATTGCGTGGTGCTGGCATAGGGATCGAAACTGTCGGAATTGAGCGCGCCCAATTGACCGCCAACGCGGCGTAATAAGGGAGCGACGAACCCATTCGGCACTTCGAACGCATCTGGCGAATAGAGCGAAGTCGGCAAGCAGCCCTGGCTCAGAAATCGCCGCGTGATGCGAATATGCAATTCCGCTGCCGAGTTGTCGACAACGCGGCTCGCCATCAACGCTCCGTGGGTCGCGTGATCGGTCTTGCAAAGCTGCTTGGCTGTGCGCATGCGGTCGTCGTCTTCCGAGAAATGCTCCCAGACGAGATAGGTTTGCACATTCTCGACCGGCTTCCAGCCGATGGTGACGCGGCCCGACCACAGATCGCGGCCGTCGATGCGGCTGTCGGTCAGTTCGTTGAACGAATAGCCCTGCCGCTTGGTCCATTCGCCCGCGATGCGAATATCGAGCCGATCATCGACGATCGGAATATTGATCATGCCTTCGGGGCGGCGCTTGCCATAATTGCCGATATCGACCGACGCCATCGCCTCGAACTGATCGGTCGGCTTGGCGGAGATGAGATTGACCACGCCCGCCGTCGCGTTGCGGCCGTAAAGCGTGCCTTGCGGCCCGCGCAGCACTTCGACCTGGCTGACGTCGTAGAATTCCTGCTCGAAGAAATGATTGCGGATGAACGGAATATCGTTGAACGCGACGGCCACGGCCGGATCGGTCGTCACCGAAATCGCCTGCGTGCCGATGCCGCGAATCTGGATGCTGTAGCCGGAGAAATTTGTCTTCGTGAACGTCATGTTCGGCACCTGCTTCACAAGATCGGGGCCGCCCGCCGTTTGCGTCGCCGTCAACTGTTCCTGCGACAGCGCCGTGATCGAAATCGGAATGTTCTGCATATCGCCCCGCCGATCTTCGACGACGTGACGGTGACGGTTTCGAGCGAAGTACCAGATGTGGTCGGCGTGGAAGCCGCGGCAATCTTCGCCGGAAGTGCGTCGTCGGCGCTATGCCGTGTACTACGGACGATCGCAATTGCGGTCGCTTCCCTATGCTCGACAAACCCCGTCCCCGCGAGAATTTGGGATAGAGCAGTATTTGATGAGATATCTCCCCGGACCCCCTTGGTTTGTACGCCTTTCACAGCGTCTGCCGACACGATCAGGCCAATGCCGGTTTGCACTGTGTATGCGTCCAGCGCGGCAGAAAGGTCGCCCGGAGGAATACTGAACGTCTCCGCAACCGCGACTGAGCCAACGAAGACGGCACTCACGATCCCTGCCAAGAGTGATTTCAAATGTGATAATTTTAACATTCTCCCCCCTTCATGTACTGCCTCGAACGTGTATCGATTTGCCGAAGCAAACCGTCTGCCTTTGCGCCATCGTTCAGCGCGAAATTGTCGTCCCATTTGCGTCGCTTTTGACGCGCAATCCAAACACGTCCTTCGCCACGCGCGCGAACACCGCAACGTCGTGAACGGGAAACGTGCCATTGATTCTCAACCGCGCCGCATCCCGGTCGCTAACGATCAACTTGTTATCGTTGTATCGATTAAATTCGGCAGCTGCGTCGAGGAGTGTTGTATTGTGGAACATCAAGAGACCACGGCGCCAGCCAAGGTCATAAGTAAGGTCTCGCGCAGACTTCTTGACAACCGACATGGAGTTTGCCGTCGCAACTGCAACATCTCCCGGTGTTAAATCTGCCAACTGCGGATGGATCGACGCGTCAGCAGACTGAAACAGTGCATGGCCCTCTACTAACGCGACTTCAATCTTGTCGTCAGCGGTTCGAACCACGAATTTTGTTCCGAGATCGGTCACGCGATAGTTTCCGGTCTTCACAACAAGAGGGCGCGCCGCATCATGCTTGACCTGAAAATAGGCCTCGCCTCTGTCGAGCCAGACCATTCTCTGGTCGGCCTTGTCGACAACCCGCAAGACGGTGTCCGTGTTCAGTTCGATCTGTGAACCATCCGCGAGCATTAAGGTTTTGTGGCCGCCGACTGTCGTCGCGTAAGTATGTTGGCGGGGTATCATGGCATAGTCAGTCGCTACGCCGCCGAGTGCTAGAACCAAAGCCAGGCCAGCGACGATCTTTCTGAGCGACCACGACTGCCGGGGTACATTTGACATTACCCGCTCAAGCCTAAAAGGGCGCAGGGCTACCATTATTTCGCTGCGCTGCCAGCCGGTGTCGAGCCTCAGATACGCAACACGATGTTCAGGTGCTGCGTCGAGCCATGCATCAAACTCCGCCCGGTCTTTTTCGGTCCAATTGCCGAAGTCCCGCCGCTCAATCCATCCGCCGGCTTCCAAGTTAATCCGTACAACATTTGTATCGTCTTGCGCCACAGGATGCGGTTGAGCTTGTCTTTCTATTTCGCTCATGCGGACCTCCGGCCGTCGGCAGAATTGACATAGAGGAGGTCCACGAGCGCGCAAATGCCATGCGTAAGGTATTGCGCCGCAGTTCCCTCGCTGACGCCCATGCGTTCAGCGATCTCCCTTCGAGACAGGCCTTCGATGCGGCCCAAGACTATGGCTTCGCGCCAGCGGGGTTGTATCTGTTCCAATGCCGATTGCACACATCGTAACTCCTCGCGCGCCATCACGATTTGATCCGGTCCTGGTGAATCTCCTGCAATTTCCAGTGCCTCCAAATTCGTGGATGCGTCGAGCGGGATAACCCGCGTCTGACGTATGCGATCGGTCAACAGATTTCGCGCGGTCGCAAAAACAAATTGTTTTGGTTGTTCTGGAATTCGTTTTTTTGCAGCTTCGTAGACTCGAACATAAATCTCCTGCCGAAGGTCGAGGATTTCGTTTTCGTTGCGCCAGTTGTATTGCAGGTACCGCATCAACGAACCCTCAAGTGGCACGACCTCACGCCTGAACCATGCATCTGCTCGCGACACGGCATTACCCGCGTCGGGAGAGCGCGATCGAACGCCCATGGGATTGATGTCCGATCTCTCGACCATTGCCCCCAATGTCCAATTCACGGAAACGCTACACCGATACCTGAGCATAAAGACGAAGTAGAACGCCAAACGTTAAGTGTGGCGATTTAAAAATAATTCGGATGCCTGCCATCGGTGGCGGAAATAGGTGCAAATTTGCGGGATGATCAGCGGTTTGATCGTAATAATATTGCTGCATGCAAATTCGACAGCGAAGCTCAATGCGGGCCAGTCAAGAAATTCTCGAGGGTAAACCAATTGACGGGCCCGCCTTGATGCTGCGGCGCAGCAAAGCTACGGGACTGAAGTTCCGGTTTAAAAGACTTGAGCGCCCCACGCTTTAAGCGCTTTTAAGCTCAAGTTTGTGCGCTCAATTGAGCAAAATACGAATCTTCTCAATCGCTCAAGTCAAGATTTCGCTTTGTAAAAGTGTCCATGTATTCGCTGCAATGTACTTTTGTGATTTGATCGTACCTACGTCGCTCTTCCTTGGAACGGAGTGTCCAGTAGCGGAAAAGGCGATATTCGATGACAATGAGTTGGATCAACCACTACGTCTCTCGACAATGAAACGTTGGTTTAAGCGATCATCTGCAATCTCTCCAGAAAAAACCGGGGCAAGCGAATCCGTTGAGTGATCGGTGAACGAACGATAACATCGGGCGCGAACAGCGCAATCACACCCGCGCAACCGTGAGCCTCAGCAGCAAGACGCAAAGCTTCCAACTCAACGCTCTATCGCACCGGCGGTAGATTAGACATTGGCTCGCCTTGGACAACAAGCCGACCCCATGTCGCAGCGGAGTCATACAACAGCAGGCGTGCGTGGTCCTTAGCGGCTTTACCCGTCACAGAAACCCGTGAATGTGATGGCAAACACCGTGCTATTCGCGGGGCAGAAGTGGTGAGCGACCCGCAAGCGCTGGCACTATTCTTTTAAGGGCTCTTCCGGGATTTTTGTGGGTAAAAGTTGAGGTCTGAAGTCTGATTCATTCAATACTATCAGTGGTTTTGAGAGTTTTCCGTGGTCCAAAATCTGTCTAGATTTTGGCATGCAAAAAAGACCAGACAAGCGAGCATTGCTCGACGAATACAAAGTGCCAGGCTTCAAGACGCTGGCACGGGTTGAGAGTTGCGAGGAAGGCTCTGTGGCCTTCGTGATTACGCTCGTGCGTCGTCAAAAAAAACGGCATGCGGCGGCTGCGGAAAGGTTCATCGCAGCTTTTATGATCGACGGCGCCGGCGTGCGCGCGATCTGGATTGCGGTGAGCGTGCCGTTTATCTCGACTTTGAATGGCGCCGCGTGGATTGCAAGGTGTGCGGCGTGAAACAAGAACGCCTCGGCTTTTTGTCGCCGAACACGAACTATACCGAGAGGTTCGTCTTGGCGATTGGAAGGCAGTGCCGGGTGATGCCCATCAAAGACATCGCTCGGCTGATGAGGCTTGGCTGGGATGCGGTAAAAGATATCGATAAGATCTACATGCGTGAACAACTTCGGCGTGTCGGGCCACCGACTCCACGCGTGATCGGTATCGATGAGATCTCGATCAAGAAGCGGCACGTCTATCGGATTGTGGTCAGCGACCTCGATCAGAGACGGGCCATCTGGTTCGGGGCGATGGCCGTGCCGAGAAGGACATGGACCAGTTTTATGCCTTTTTAGGCCAGGAAACGGCTGAAAAGATACGTTTGGCCGTCATGGACATGTGGAAACCATTCCGTCATTCGACCCAGGCACATGCGCCACAAGCGGCCATTCTCTTCGACAAGTTCCACGTCCTGCGCCATCTGGGGGACGCCCTCGATAAGATCCGCAAAGCGGAATATGCCCGGGTTACGGGCAATCAACGCAAGTTCATCAAAGGACAGAAATACGTCCTGCTATCGCACAGGCAAAACCTTAGCAGCGAAGCCAAGAGGAACCTGAAACTCTTGCTCAAGGCCAATAAGCGGTTGAACACCGCCTACATTCTGCGAGAGTCCTTTGATCAACTGTGGAGCTATAACTCCGAAGCCTGGGCCCGCAAGTTCTTCGACAACTGGAAAGCCCAGCTTCGCTGGCAGCGCCTCGAGCCGTACGAGAAGTTTGCTGACTTGATCGAACGCCACTGGGACGGCATCGCCACCTACTGCAAGCCGGAAAACAAAGTCGCTCTCGGCTTCGTCGAGGGCCTCAACAACAAAATCCGCGTCATCCAACGCCGTGCTTATGGCTTACGAGATGAAGAGTATCTCAAACTCAAAGTCTTGACCGCCAGCTTGCCAGAACTCTAAAAACCCCCAAAAAATTACCCACAAAAATCCCGGAAGAGCCCTTTTAAGAACTCGACAACGAGCTGACGCGGATCGGGATAGAGTCTCGCCCGTCGCAGTGGCTGCATGCCGGTCTTTCGATGGCCGGCTTCACGGTAGTGTTGCTGGAAGCGCGTCATGTCAAAGCCGCCGTCTCTGCGATGGCGGTGACGCAACGATGCCCGTGGCATCGCCCAATTGCTGCGGATGGGTTGGTATAGTCCGGTGCACTGCAAGTCGCGGCCTGCCCAGGATGTTCGTGCGCTTTGGGCGGCGCGCAAGAAATTGCTGGTCAAAGCGGTTGACGTGGAGTTGTGCCTTCGCGGTCTCTTGCGAGGACACGGATTGAAGATGGGACAGACCACCGGCGTTCGCTTCGCCGCCCACAACATCGCAGCGCTAAAGTCCTTGGGCGACCGAGGATCGGGAACCTTATCGTGATCTGTTCCTCAGCCGCATCGCCCTAATCAGTGGGGCAGGTCCAAATATCTAGATAGAATCTCAAGAGTTGCCCGAACGCTCGTGTCTAGGCTAGGAAGCGTCCGGCCGGTGTAACGCCAGAAACGCTTGCGTGGCAGCCTCGGCCCGGCGCTGTAAGACTGGATGCGAAGGTGGCTTCACCACGCCCAACAGCAGTTGAAGATGCAGATCGCGGCAGACCAAGGCCAGAAATTGGTCCGCCAATTCGCGAGACGCGGTGCGGTCCAGCAGTCCCTTTGCTTGCGCTTGTTTGATAAAATCGGCAAGAGCGGCCAATGCCACTTCCCGGCCCAATCTGTTGAGTGTCTGGGCAACTTCGGGCGCACTCCAGGATTCGGCGATAGCGAGGCGATAGGCTGCCAAAACTTCCGGGATCGTCAACTCCCACAAAACAGCAGCGCCAAACATCGTCAATGTTTCTGCAAGAATGGTGCTGTCGATGTCTTCCGGTAGCCGCTCTGGCAGTTTAATTCTCTGGGCGCGATACGTGATGCAATAGGCAAGTAGCGCCGATTTGCTCTCGAACTCCGCATAAAGATCGCGTTTGGAAACCTTCGCGCGCGTGGCGATCTCAAGCATCGTAACCTTCGAGAATCCTTGCTCCAGAAAGGCTCCGAACGCCGCGTAAATGATGCGGGCGCGCGCCGATGACGGATCGGCTGGCGTCAGCTTTTCGGCCCGCCCCCGCGATTTGGCTTTGCTCACGACACCCTCTTGCTTTGGTACGAAAAAGTACCTATGGTCATTACGATGGTACATCTAGGTACCGATGCATCATTGTCTCGCTGTTGTCCAGAATATCGCCGTTCCGGGAGAACAAAAGGGGTGATCACGATACGCCTGCTTTTTGCAGCAATTCTTTGTTCAATCCTGCTTCCGGAAACCGTGATGGCGGGCGATCTCTCGTTGAATATCGATGGGGTGAAGGACAATACGGGCTCCGTGATTGGCGCGTTATTCATCAACAAAGTCACTTTCATGGATCAGACAAAGGCTTACCGGCTCTTCAAGGTCAACGCGGCGCCCGGTCAGGTTAAATACGCTGTACATGACTTGCCGCCCGGCAGATACGCTATCTCTGTCTGCCACGACACCAATAACAACGGCAAAATGGACAAGAATTTCATCGGAGCGCCGCTGGAGGGATTTGGCTTCTCCAACGATCCCAAGGTCACTGTCGGTCCACCGGAGTTTGAGCAAGCCATGTTCACCTACAATGGGCAAAACCAAACCATGTCGATCAAAATGACCTATCTGAAGTTCTGATTGCGGCAATGAAATTCTTCGTTTGATCGGGAGAGGCGACACATACATGACGATGCTATGGGTGTCCGCGGCGGTGTTTCTGGGTATTCATCTTTTCAGCGCCAGAATGAGGCTGCGCGACCTTGTCACGAACGCGATCGGCGAAACAGCCTATATCGTCGTGTTTTCGCTGGTTTCAGCGGCAGCGCTTCTATGGCTATGGCTTGCCTACAATACCGCGAGTGTCAGTGCCGGGAACCATATTCTCTACGACCTCGGTCCGTGGGTTAGAGAAGCCGGGATTCCCGTCGTCTTGCTCGCCTTCCTGATCGGCGTGCCCGGTTTGCTTCTGCGAAGATCTCCCACACGGGTCGGCCATCAGAACATAGCGCCCTCCTCCAACTCAGTCACGGGTATCATTGCGATCACCCGCCATCCGTTTCTCTGGGGCATCGCGATCTGGTCGGCCTTTCACGTCGCCGCCAACGGCAGCGAAGCATCTGTGATCCTGTTCGGGTCGTTGTTCCTGCTCTCGTTATTCGGCACGGTCTCAATAGATGCCAAACGCCGGCGCAAATTGGGTATGGAGTGGGACGCTTTTGCAGCCCACACCTCCAACCTTCCCTTTGCGGCTATTCTGGCGGGCCGCGTGAAGCCCAATTGGCGCGAAATCTTCGGCTGGCCTATGGGTGTGGCGGTTCTGTTATTCCTGCTGTTTCTGTTCGGACACGCGCGCATGACCGGCGTTTCGCCATTTCCGAGCGG
>CAWGUP010000008.1:0-457375 GCA_963825895.1 uncultured Alphaproteobacteria bacterium | reverse complement strand
ATAGCGAATAGCGGCGGAAAAGACCCAGTCTGAGCCTTCGGGTTCGAAAGCAAATTTTCCTTCTCCGCCATGTTCAAAGAAAAACGGCGCCTTCTGGGCCTGCAAAGGGGAAGCGGACATGATCACGGGCGCGTTCGCATTTGCGGCCAAAAACGTTGGTGCGAAAGGTTCCCCATCGCCGGTGACATGCTCAAGCTGACCGCCAAGCTCGATCCAGACGGTCGGACGATCGGCATCGCTCTCGGAGGCTTTCGCGTTGCCGCACACGAAACCAAGCAATGCCAGTGTGGAAACGGTCGTTAAAAGAGTCCAGCGCAGATCTCTGCTGCTGGCGCGCGCGTCGATCAATTCGCTCATCGATTTCCCCCTACCAGTTCTTTGTTACGCGGATGCCGATCAGTTTCGGGTCCGTCAAGAATATGTTGGTCGTCAGGCCTGAGTCATCGCTATTGAGGAACGTGCCGGTGATCGCCGTCGTGTCGAACACATTCTTGTCGTAGAGCATCACTTGCCAGCCATTCTGGTTGGTGAAGATCAGCGTCAGGTTCACGTTGGTATAACCACGCAGGCGATCGTAAGGATTGTCGTTGAACACCCGCGCCCAGGAATAATCCTGCCAGTAATAGTCGCCGCGCAATGTGCCCGCCCAATCCGGCGAGAGCGGAATGGTGTATTGCGTTCCGATCGAAACCGTCAGAGGCGGAGCATTGGGCAATTCATTACCGGCCAGACTCTTGCTGAAGCCTGCGCCATTATTCGGCGCAGGTCCGGCGCCGTTGTTGGTTGCCGTGGGACTTACTGGATCGAAGCCCGCATAGGGTATCGGATTTCCAGATTGGTCGAAGCTTCCCGGATTCGGAACGAACGGAGCATCTGTGACAGGATCCAGATGCGCATTGTACGCGGCGCCACAAGCCTGAATAATTGCAGCTCCCGACTTCGAACTGGAGTTCAGGACACCCGCTATCAAACTCGTCTTGACGACATAGGTTGGAAGAATGCAGTTCGAGGCTTGACCGATAAAGGGCTTGATGACCATCCAGTCCGGATGATTGGCCGCGTCGGTGCGGTCGATGAGGTCCACCGCACTGTCACCTTTTGCAAGCGATGTGTTTTCCCAGCCGCCCGCAAAATTGAAGCGCAAACCCGCAATGGGTTCCCATGAACCTTCAACTTCTGCGCCTTTGATATGGGCATCGAAGTTGAGATTGATGGACGTGCGGTCGACGATTTCGGAGATTTGATAGTTTTCGTAATTGTAATAGAAAACATCCGCATTCAGGGTTAGCGCGCCATCAAGCAAGGTATTCTTGTTGCCTAGCTCGAATGCATCGACGAATTCCGGCTTGAAGGTCAATGGATGCACCGGGCTGGAGACGTCGCCTATTTGGAATTGGATCAGAGCCGGGCCGGGCGGGTTGGCGCCGCCGGCTTTGTAGCCATGGGAATAAGAACCATAGACCAGCGTCTGATCGGTGAAATCGAGTTTCGGAGTTCAGTTGATAACGGTGCGGCCGGTGATCTGGTCCCATTGCTGGTTCCAGACGCCGAGGGGTCGTAGCCATATCCGGTGATGAGAACCTCACTTGGAATCTCCGTGAAAACGTTTCTGATCTTCGGTCCACCGCAAGCCGGCAATCACTTTCAGATCGGAAAACAGATTGTAATTGGCTTCTCCGAAACCGGCATAGGAATTGAGCGTAGGGTTCTGGCTCAGGAAGTAATTGTGCCCCTGATTGTTGATCTGACTGAGCGGATTGGGATCGGTATAGATGCAATCCGATCTATGGGAGCGCCGCCGGGTTGATGCGATGGATCGTGATATTGATGGCCACCCTGGCCGCCCTCTCCACCGGCAACTTCGCCGCATGAGGATTGCCTCCTATGAGAGCTCGCCGTATTCGCATTGATGAAGACATATTTTTCCTCGGTTTATAGTGCAGGTAGTTGCCGCCGACGGCGAAATTCAGCGGGCCGAGAAATTCGACGTCAGCGGATCCTGGCTCAACTGCCAGGCATGTTCGTCGGAGAGATCCTCAGCGACAATTCTGTCGCTGCAGCCCAGCTGCGGATCGCAGAAAACACCTTCGGCTGAAATGAGACCAAATTTGCATCTCCTGCGCCAGGGAGAAATATTCCCGGCGCCGTATTGAACCGATTGTAGTCTTGCGTCGAGTACAGGAAATCCTGGCCAAATCCTGTTTGCGCGGTAAGGGTCAATGCTGGCGTAATGTTGTAATCGGCATTCAGTTCGACGACGTCGTTCTTCGCGCGGTAGGTGGGATTAGCGCCGACTGGAACACCCTCAGATTGCGCGATTGAGTCGTTTCTGCTAATCAGTCGATCCGACAACAGCCTCGGTCAGCTCTCCAGCCGCGATATATGGAAGGGCAAATCCGTTGGGCACCTCGAAGGATTGCGGTGAATAACGACGCGGGCAAACAGCCTTGGCTGAAATCGCCGCCTTCGTCAGATCTGCCCGCCCCCGGCTACGCCACCTCCGGAACCGCCGGCGGGCACAGGAACTCCGTCCACCGACAATGGTATCGGATCGGTCTTGCAAAGCTGCTTGGCGCTTCTGATGCGCCCGTCATCTTCCGAAAAATGCTCCCAGATCAGATAGGCCTGGAGATCCTGAATGGGCTTCCACCCGATTGTGACGCGCCCGGACCATAGATCACGATTGTCCGCGCGGCTGTCGGTCAGTTCGTTGAAGGAATAGCCCTGACGCTTCGTCCACTCGCCTGCTACACGAACATCCAGCACATCGTCGTCGATAGGAATGTTTATCATTCCTTCAAACCGGCGCTGGTGATAGTTCCCGAAATCGCCTGAGGCCATGGCCTCAAACTGATCTGTTGGCTTAGCTGAGGCCAGGTTCACGACACCGGCAGTGGCGTTCCGGCCGTACAGGTGCCCGTGCGCGTAACACCTCGACAGAACCGACGTCATAGAATTCCTGCTCGAAGAAATGATTGCGTATGAACGGGATGTGTTGAAGGCAACGGCCACCGCCGGATCGGTTGTCACCGAGATAGCCTGTGTGCCGATGCCGCGCAGCTGGATGCTGTAGCCGGTGAAGTTGGTTTTGGTGAAGCTCATTTGGCCTTTTGATCAGGTCCGGGCCGCCAGCGGTTTGCGTGGCGGTCAATTGCTCTTGGGAGAGAGCCGTGATCGAAATCGGTATTGATTGAACATCCGCGCCGCCCAGCTTCGAAGACGTTACGGTGACGGTTTCGACGGCAGGTCGTGTAGGCGCGGAGGCCTCAGCGAGGGTAATCGGGGTTGAAGCGTCAAGAGACGAACTCGATCCGCCAGGAACGATCATTAGCGCACCAGATGGACGTCGACGGACATCGAAGCCCGTACCGCTCAATATCCGTACCAACGCCGTATCGGCCGAAGTCGCCCTGACGCCCCGTGAGTGGGCGCCTCGCACCACGTCCGCTGAAATGATAAGGGAAACGCCGGTTTGCTGGATATAGCGATCCAACGCTGCTGACAGGTCGCCCGATGGGATATCAAAGGATTTGCAATTGCTGCCGTGGCGAGCATGACGCCGCAAACTCCCGCTAACACTCCGGCTTTTAATCTCGGAAAGTCTCTCATACTGCCCCCTGTCTCATCGTGGTCGCTGTTCGCGTCACGGATCGTTTCAACGCAAGAGCGTGACCAGCCCGTCGTTATGTTTCACATGAAGTTTGAAGTAGGCCTCGGCCGCGTCGGCAAAGGCTGCAACATCGTTCGCGGCGAACGCCCCATAATTCTTAGCCGCGCAACTGCCGGATCGGATATGATGATCTGGGTTCGGTTGTAGCGATTTAGTTCGTTTGCTGCTTGGGCAAGCGTCAAATAGCGGAACATGAGAATACCGCGCCGCCAGCCGAGCGTATCGGCTAGCAATGTCTCATTCTTTTTCGTGACCGAGATGTGACCTACACGGACTGTTGCAACATCTCCGGGGTTCAATTCAGCGGTCGAAACCGATTGACCGGCTTGATTTGCGTCTAGCCGTGCGCGCCCTTCCAATAACGTAACTTCGAGCCGGCTCGGGAAGCGGCGGATGGTAAATTTGGTGCCGAGGTCTGTGATGCGATTTTCGCCCGCAATGACTACGAAAGGGTGTCTCGTATCGTGTTTGATTTGGAAATACGCCTCACCCTTGTCGAGCAAAGCCGAACGTTGGCCCTTCTCCCGCGAAAGACGCAATATCGTGTCGGTGTTCAATTCGATTTGCGAGCCGTCCCCCAACGAAAGGACTTCCCGATCTCCGACCGCCGTCTGGTAGAGCGCATATTCCGAGCCGAACAGATATTTTGCGGTCAAAAATCCGATGACGGCCACAAGCGACAATCCAACTGCAACTCTGAACAGTAGAGGTGACCAAACGTTGCCCACCCTGCGTATGCTGGGCTTGATGGCCCGCAATCGCTCCGTCCGACCAAGCAGCGCCTCAAGGCGCATGAAGGCAACTTGGTGCGCAAGCGATTCGGCCAGCCATGCGTCTAGTTTCGTTTGATCTTCTTCGCTCCAGTTGCGCCAATCCCGGCGCTGGACAAGCCAGTTTGCGGCTTCCGCCTCAACCAGGTCCGCACTGCGCGCCTCGTAGTCTTGGGGGTTTGCGTCGCTCACGGCTTTGCTTTCATATCGGGGGGTTCGCCGTACACGATGTCGGCAAGCGCGCGTACAGCGTCACTGAGGTGCGCGTTGACGGTCTTCTCTGCTATGCCCATTCGCGCTGCGATTTCTCGTCGTGATAGATCCTGCACTTGCAGCAGCAGAAATGCTTCGCGACTGCGCTTTGGCAGACGTTCGAGCGCGACGTTTAGGCGACGAAGCTCATCGCGAGCGATTAAGCTTCTGTCTGGTCCGGGTTCGTCCGAGATCGCTTCAGAGTTATCGAGATCGGTTGCTGCTTCGATCGGAACGATCCGTTCCCGGCGCACGCGATCAATAAGAAGGTTGCGCGCCGTCGCGAAGACGAAGGCCTTTGCGGACACCGGAATCTCGTGGCGGGCGGCCTCAAACACGCGCATATACACATCTTGCCGGATGTCGCCGACATCGCTTTCGTTTCGCCAGTTGTGCCGCAGGAACTGCATCAACACCGCCTCCAACGGCAAAACCTCGCGCACGAACCACGACTCCGCTTCGGGCGCGCCCATCCCTGCACCCTGGCCGTGTGCGTCAGCGGATTTGTTTTTGCTGTCCGGTTTGTCGACCATCCTAGTCCGTGGAAGGTCCGCCTCCAGCCTACATCTACAGAGACGACGGAAGCGCGCGATTGCCTAGTCGGATGGAAAAATAATTTGAATAGCCGCTGAAATCCATTTTCCAGGGTCAGAAATCACAGGAATACTGGGGAATTTCTATTGCGTGGAAAGAAACTTGCGGGCGGCCACGGATTTCAAGGTTCGAATGTTTCCGTGAATCTTCGCAGGCTTGGCTGGAGGAATGAACGGCGACCGTCGCAAATCCGGTGATCAACGCGATCTTGCTGTCCCTAAAATCGAGGGTCCCAGTCCCAACTCAAGCGGTTTCCCATTTTTTCGGAAGCTGCGCTAAGGCGCGGCGTTCCGCGTTCAGTCGCCCCGGACACTGGTCTTGGCCGCACCTGCGGTCTTATTGCCCAAGGCGGTCAGAAGAACGGTTAGTTCTTCAACCGAAAATCCTTCTAGCTTGTAGTCACGCAAATTCGAGATCTTCTGCCGATTGAGATCCGACCACTTCGTGCTCGCCGCGCGAGCCAATTTGCGAGTTTTGACAATGTGATTGATCGCATAAGCCAATTTTAATTTGGTTTGCCGCTGCGCGGTGCCTGCGTGTCCGATGGTGAACGGTCCCATCATGCCGAACACAATCTTGGTCGCTCTTTTGGTTGCGCGCTTCGGCATAAGATATCCCTCGCCTTTCTTCGAAAATAGCGTCCACTGGTTCGCCGGGCCGTCCAAATTCTGGCCTAAGATTGTGTCAATAGTTTCGCAGTTTGAGCGGCTTCGGCAATGCGACCTTCTACTCGGACAGCATAATTATAAGTAATGCGCAACACAGACGGACCTTACCTACACGATAGACTTGTGGAATTCCCTGCCCCCGGCAATAGCATCGGTGTGCCATTTAGCCCGCAATCGTTATGCGTTTCTTTCTTGCGGCCTCAAGCGCTGTGCGCGCCGCTCGCAACTCACGGTCGAAGGACCGTTTGGATTCGGACACCTCACGGGCCAGCTCCCGTTGCTGTTCTGTCAACCGCGCAAGTTTGCGTATTCGCTGTCTTTCCACCTGTTTCAGATAAGCTTGCGCTGCCTCGATCGCTTCTCGATCGGGCACACGTTTCGTCGACGGTTTCGAAGATTTGACTTCGCGTCCTTTCGTCGCCTTTCGCGGTTTGGATTCCTTTGGCAGATGTTTTGCCCGAGGTGTCGGTTTGCTTACCGTAAACGCGTCTCTCGACCCGAACATCCGTGCCAACACGGTGCCGGGACGATCCAGTGCAGCCTTTCGCATGTCGCTGTCGGTCGTGATCGACGCCATCCCCTCATGGAAGAGATTTTGATGGACACCCCATGCCGCGAGCGCAGCTTTTTGAGAGGGCGCCGCAACAATCGTGTCGTAGAAACCCAGATGGGTCCGAAACACCTTCAGCTGTCGTTTTGGGACCATCATCGCTCTATCGGGAAACTTGATTCGCCTATTCAAGTTCCTTAACCGTCCAAAAGTCCATCGGGAGCATCAATAAGCCGGACAAACCCGATAAGCCGGACAAACCCGACCCAGCCGACAGCCGCAGCATGACCGCGCGAATCCAGCTCTCAGGGATCGCGAATTGATGTGCAGCTTCGACGATCAACGGCTGCCAACGAGTTGATAGCGGGCAAAGAAACTTGCACTACCTGCGGGCAAGGCTGGCTCATTTGCGGCGTCGAAATTAACAACACGGACAGGCCGACGGCCTTCAGCGCGTCCATATCGGATCCAACCGACCAACAATCCGTGAGACGTTCGTCGTCCCGAAATACCGCCCATCAAATGACGAGCGGATGCCCTCCATAAGCAGGAAGACTTCGCTTTGATCGAGAGTTCGGCATCCAGACCAGGCCGGCAGCGACCGCCCCTTGCTGTCGGTGGGAAGTCGCGCGGCCACAAATTGGCTGTCAATAAATATGTTGTCTCCTTGCGCGCAAACAGTATCGACAGCCATGGCAGCGATACGCTTCACCAGCGGCACGTCAGCCGGTAGATAACCGCGCTGCGCCGAGAATTTCGCGACCTTCGGTGAGGGAACGACCAAGACAAGATCGCCGCGCACGAAAGCGCGATCATGGCGAACAGTGTAGAGGCCCACAGGCGCGCTTGCGCTCGGATTCCAGACGATCTGAGCGCGATTTGGCGAGCGCGAATGTGTTGCGAGATAGCCGCACAGCACGCATGCAGCTGCGATCGTGCCTGCGCCACGCGATGTCGACACGATGCGCAGCCGATACCTACGACCACGGTGGCGCATCGGATTTCTGCGGCTTGGGCATCTTGCGCTTTTCGTTCTGAGCGGCCGACCACGCATCGAGATCGGCAATGTGATAGCGGACCGGGCGACCATGCCTGCGATGCGGAGGGCCTTCCCCGCGATAGCGCATATCTTCCAGCGTGCGTTGAGAAACGCCCAGATAGTGCGCGGCCTGTGCTGTGTTCAAGAAGGGACTTCCCTTGCGCGCTATCGCTGCGTGGGCGTTGTGGCTGTTTTCTTCGTCGTCCATCGGTTCACCGCATCGAATTGCGGCGACCTATATGTCTGAAAATCTCCGGCAGAACGCAGGGCGAAGATTGCGACGTGGGAAATTCGCCACGCGAGAGACCGCCACGTGTACGATCGATGCCCGAGACTAAATCATCCTCATAATCTGCGCAGACGAAGGACATGCCACATCCCGAATGCTGCCTGATCGGGCACCGGTACTGCCACCTGCTCCGTGCCGTAACAGCGTTTCTCAGATAGCGGAGCGGGCAAGTCTGAGCGAACGTTTAGGCGGACCGAAGGGGTCCGGGCTGCATCCGAACAGCCGCGCGTTTGGCGTAGAGACCGCCCTCTTTTGAGGCGATTGCAGTCTGCCGCGGCCCGCCTAAAGAGGGAGCAGCGAGGCTGCGGCTTTGGTCTCCAAGCGCGCCGAAATGCCCGCCCATGCGGCTGCAAATTCGGCGGCAAATTCGTTGCGAAACCTGCCGAATTCTGAGAAGTCTGAAGTCCTGAGCGCAAATTCGCTCAGGGGGAATTGCAACCCCTCATCACGTCTGGCCTAGGGCCGGGCGTTCGGCGCTATGTCCAAGGCCGCAAGGCCCAAAGGCGTCGTGCCTTTGCACGTGTGAAGGTTGCAATCGTTCCGGCTGCCAGGTCCCCGTAACGCGGCGGCGATTGTCTTGAAGGCCGCCAATGTTTCCGAAAAACCTCGCCGATCTGGCTCCCTCGTCGCAGGACGTGACGCCCTACGACAAAGAGCATTTCCCGCTATATCTGGAGCTGATTGAGGCGATCGATGATGGCGCGCTGATCGACGAACTGTGCACCGATGTCCTGCAGATCGATCCAAAAGCCGATCCTGATCGGGCCGTCAAATGCCTCGAAAGCCATATCCTGCGGGCCCGCTGGCTTGAGGAAAAAGAAGATTTCAAGCGCTTCGTGGCGGAGTACCTGTTCAATTAGTCAGGTCTTTTCGGACGTGCACCGTCACGCCAACAAAGTGCGATAGGCTTTGCGCATCAGCGCAAGACCGCGATAAACCGCCCGTCTCACCCGGTCCCGCAGCAACTGTTCTACCCCGAACCATCCGGGACCGAAATATTCGCCGGCAAAGATCTTCTGGGCGATTTCGTTGTGTGTGGCGCCGGAAAGGCTCGCGTCCAAGATTCGCAGGACCAGGCGCAATCGTTCCGGCCCCCGGCCACGCTCGGTATGGGAATCATACAGCTGCCCGGACAGGCGCAGGTCGTTGAAACATCGCAGCGCACGTAGTTGCGCAGCGGCCAATTCCTTTTCCGGGGCCGCGTTGGCTAGCAGGCGAACCGGCCGCATCACGTCGGCGCCCTCGATTGCAAGCTGAAGCCGCCTCCCCTCCTCCATGAAGAGCAGATGTTGCGGACCAGTGGGCATTTCGAGCAGCATGGAGAGGCATTTGAGATCGTCCAGGATGAAAGGTATGGCATCGATTTTCGCCGCCACTGGAAATCCCTTGAGCCGCAATACGGTTGGACATAGATCAGGATTCCAAAATACGCAGGCTGTCCGGGCGTCCTCGTTGGGCGAAGTGCAATAGAGCAGCCCCCACTTCGAGAGCATCGGGATATCGTACTGCGATAACATCATGGTTGTCGGCGGATCGTAGCCGGAGAGGCCATATTCGAGCTGTGCGGTACGCCAATCGGCGCGAAATTCCGCATTGCGTCTTAGATATTCCCAGGCCCACTGGGGACCGGAAAGACGTTCGGTGTAGGCGTAAGGTTCGTTGCGCGACCAGTCGAGCAACGAAAAAATTTCCCCCTCACTCATGGCCGGCTCGCGGCATTGGGACGACGGGCGACCACAGCGCCGGCCCTTTGATGCCCCCGCCGGTCCGTAAACGGTTCAATGCCTGGCGCGAGACTTCGAGATACCCCGCGACGGCCTGGGTATTGCCGATCCCCACGGGCGGGCCGATGCGATGAAGAGGCCATGCGGCAGCGCGCAGGAGACGTTCCACCCGCGTATCGGTAACGGTGACGATCTCGCGCAAGGTCTTTGCCAGACCAAATTCAACCATTCCCGCGAAGAGTTCATAGGTGCCCACGGCAAGACCACGAGCACCCTTCGGGGCGATTTCCGGAACGTCCAGGGCGAAGCGGCTGGATTCCCAGACGCCTGCCTCTGCCGGCATCCTGTGGTCGTGCAGAAGCTGCGGAAACGTGTCGCGCAACATCGTCGGACCGGTTGTTGGGAGTAGACGGACGCAACCGGTAACGCCAGCATCGCGATCGCGCTGGAGAAGATAGGTTGGATGCAGGGCATCATATTGGTCGATCTCAAGTTCACCTGAAACCCGCACATCCCAATTGAGCCGGTCCTTGAAGACGCGGTATCGCATCCGGTGCATCTCGGTGAGTTCATCGGCGAACTCTCTATAGCAATCCGGCGTAATGAGCTGCAGCATGGCGATCTCCGTGTGACGGTTGCAGCGTCATGGAGACCTATCTTGAAAATCGAATCTCCCCGCCGATCAGCGGGAACTCGTCAGAGATACTTTATAAACCCCGCTTCAATGCCATGAGAGCAACAGCAGCCTGAACACTTGTGTGAACGCCCAGTTTCTCTCGCACGACCTCCAGATGGTATTTGACCGTGGACGGCTTGACACGCAGCAGGATGGCAGTTTCCTCAATGGTCTTTCCTCTCGCCAACCATTCCAGACATTGGACCTGCCGCAAGCTTAGCGACACGCCATCGATGATATAGCTGGGATGAAACAAGTTGCGGACCTGCTTATGAAAACTGTAGGCGATCATCCGCAGTTCACCGGCACAGTGGCGGATGGCACTCAGGATTTCCCCACGGCAATCTGCGGCGAAGGTCAGCGCAGCCCGACCTCCCCGCCAGCGGCCCATAGGAATCGTCAATCCGGCATGGATGCCGAAGCCGGCTGCCTCATGAAAGAAGTTGCGTACCCAGACCGAAGCGCCCGACGAAACTGTGTCCGGTCCCCATTCGAATGGCTTTGGATCGTGCAAGGATCGCAGAATGACGGGATCGCGCTGTTCGTATCGCTTTGCGAGGTAATGATCCGTCCAGTGGGTGTCGTAGTTGGAAATCAACCTGGGCCGTTTGTAGGGCGAATTGGCAAGAGCCAGATAGGCATGGCTGCCAAACCCAAGGCCGACAGCAACGCCGGCCAAGACATCTCGAAGCTGATGGATGTTGCCTGCGAGTTCGAGATCATCCAGAAAAGCTTGAAGGATGTGTTCCATTCATTTTCTCCCAGGTCGAAAGAAAACTCCTCTTGTGCGCTGTCGATATGCAATTCAGAGGTTGCGACTAAGGAAAGAAACGGCGGATTGCTCCGCCGCCTCTATCGTTTGTTGCGCCCTAACCACTCTCCTTATCCGCCTAAACCGATGCTCACTCGTGGCGAATGGACCATAGAAACCGATCTTCTTCCCTTTTGCGCGTGTCGATGCCGCCATCTATAGCGCCGAAGAAAAAATCTGCTCGATAGCCGGAGCTGACCTTGAAATTCTCAATGCGATAGGAAGCACCGGCAAAACCGCCCGGATTTGGCACCGACGACGCGACGCGATTAAACCTCGCGGTCGCGGGAATGTTGCGTATGAACTCATTGAGTCATAGCTAATACCGGGGTGCTGCACTCAGTGCAAAGTGCCCAGCTTATTTTTGGAGCGCTTTCCTGATGATGGACATACGTCTTTTGCCTTCCGAATAGAATGGCTGCATTGGCACCCCAATCGAATGTCACTTCGCCTCTTGGGACGCGCCTGCAAAAGGCGTCGAACCATTCCAGGATAGGGATGGTCCCGACTCCGCGGAAGTTACGCGAGGCTGTCCCGTGTCATGATAAGTATGGTATTGTGGAATACATAAATGCTGTGAACTGGACGGTATAGCGGTCAGTATTGCTTTTGAACATCAGGGTCGACGTGAAGACTGACGCTCGTGTTCGATGTAAATTGTGCGATACGGACCCCCGCACTCAGGACAGATGTGCCCTTGCCGCCGAACAATCCAATCCAACGTCTTTTCCTGCCTGAAAATCAATAGTGGCGTGCGTTTCGCTTTGCTTCAATTCCCTGTCGGCAAATCCGACATGCTGAGACGGATAGTAGTATTTGGGACCGGCGTGGAGCGCACTGTTCGGAGGAGGAAAGTTTAAGTTGCAGGAACGGTTTTGTTTGCCGTCTGCTGATGGCGATGCACGGTTGCGTCTTGAGCGCCCATATTGGACTGAGGCGGAAAACACCCAATCACTGCCATCCGGTTGAAACGAGATTTTGCCTTCTCCATCCAGCGCATATGTCGACGACCGCTGAACATCCAGAGCCGACAAAAGATTGGCCTGCGTGACCGATGGCATGAATGACGGCGAAAACGACTGCTGTGTCTCATCCAATTTCTGCAATTGACCGCCAAGCTCGATCCAGATTGTAGGTTGATCTGAATTCTCGTCCGCTGCCTCCGCATTGTCTCGCCCGGCAGATCGCGGCAAAGAATGCCAGCCTCGATGCTGTGACAAGCAATTGCCACCGGAGGCTCCGGTTGCCGCGGCTCGCATTTCTCAATTCGCTCATGGTTTCCCCTTTACCAGTTCTTGGTGACGCGGATGCCGATCAGCTTGGGATCGGTCAGGAACACGTTGGTCGTAAGCCCGCTGTCATCGCTGTTCAGAAAATCGCCGGTGATCGCCGTCGTGTTGAAGATGTTCTTGTCGTAGAGCATCACCTGCCAGCCGTTCTGGTTGGTGAAGATCAGCGTCAGATTGACGTTTGTGTAGCCGCGCAGGCGGTCATAGGGATTGTCGTTGAACACGCGCGCCCAGGAATAATCCTGCCAGTAATAATCACTGCGTAGCGTGCCCGCCCAATCCGGCGTTAGAGGTATCGTGTATTGCGCACCAATTGATACCGTGAACGGAGGCGCGTTCGGCAGATAGTGGCCGCTCAGATTTTTGGCAAATCCCTGTCCGTCGTTCGGAGGCAGGCCGAGACCGTCGTCGACATTTGCCGGAGCCGACGGGTCAACGCTAAGGGGGTCGTAACCCGGCATAACCGGCAATTGGACTTTGCACATAGGAGACGCCCGTGACTGGATCGATATGACCGCCATAAGCGTCTGCGCATAGAGACTGTATATGACCACTTAGTGCAGTAAGGGCGCGAGCAACAACATAATCCGGCAGAATACAGTTCGAAGCTTCCGTCACGAACGGCTTGACTACCATCCAGCCTGAATTGCCGGCGGTACGATCTATCAGATCAACGGATTGATCACCCTTGGCGAGTCCGGGTATCTTCCCAACCGCCAGCCAAATTGAAGCGCAGGCCGGGCAGAGGTTCCCAAGTGGATTCGATTTCGGCGCCTTTCACCTGCGCATCGAAATTGTCATTGATGGCCGTACGATCGACAATCCTGGAAATCTGGTAATTTTCATAATTGTAATAAAAAACATCGCCGTTCAGCGTCAGCGCACCGTCAAGCAAGGTGTTTTTCGAACCCACCTCGAAAGCATCGATAAATTCCGGTTTGAATGTCAGCGGATGAAGCGGATTTACGGTCGGAAAAACCTCATGTCCTGCGGGTACAGCGAAGAGTGCACCGGGCGGATTTGCGCCGCCCGCTTTGTAGCCGTGAGCATAAGAACCATAAACGAGGGTCTGGTCCGTGAAATCAAGTTTTGGAGTCCAGTTTATCGCCGCGCGGCCCGTCAGCTGGTCCCATTGCTGGTCCACAATGTTGGTGATGGGATATCCGTAACCGGGCCGAACAAGTTCGCTCGGAATATCGACGAAATGTTTCTGATCCTCGGTCCAACGCAATCCGCCTGTCAGTTTCAAATCGCTGAGTATGTTGTAATAGACTTCACCGAACCCGGCATAGGAATTCAATGTATATGGATTCTGGCTAAGGAAATAATTATGGCCCTGGTTGTTCACATGTGTGAGCGAATTCGGGTCGATGTAAATGCAGTTGCCAAGCAAATCAACTGAAACCGTCGTCGATGGATACCTATATCCACCGGGTAAGCATCCGCTATTATCCGTCAATCCCGGAGCACCCTCATCTCCATAGAGAGACAGAATAGTGAGCGAATTTATGAATACATAATAATTCTCCTCAGTTTCATAATGGAGGTAGTTTCCGCCAGCACTGAAATTGAGTGGACCGCTGAAATGAGAACTGAGCCGAAATTCCTGGCTCAATTGCCACGCGTGCTCATCCGAAATGTCCTGGGCGACAAGCCGGTCACTGCATCCAAGTTGGGGATCGCAAAAGATGCCTGCGTCCTCTGGAATTCCATTGGTGCCCGCCGCAGGGTCCGGTGTCACTGCGCTACACCATGAAGTTGTAAGCCCACCACATCCGTCTACAAAAACGCCGGGGGCGGAGTTGAAACGATTGTAATCTTCCGTCGACCATAGAAAATCGTTGTTGTAGCCGGTCTGTGACGAAAACGTTAGCTCAGGCGACGCCTCATAATCGGCGTTGAATTCAAGCGTGTCGTTCTTCGCTTTATAGATTGGATTTATCGAAGACTTCGATAACGCGGAGATTTTGGGATTGCGTCGTACTGGCGTAAGGGTCAAAATTCTGCCGAATGGTTGGTTGAATTATGATCGAAGGACCGGAGTAGTAAGGCAAATCACTACCAGCCGGGACTTCGAACGCGTCTGCAGAGTACAGCGAAGTCGGAAGACACCCTTGGCTTAGGAACTCATCAGCGCCCTCGCCTCCGCTTTGTGAACCTACCGGAACGCCCAAAACATTGTCTGGTATCGGCGCTGTCTTACAGAGCTGCTTCGAAGTGCGCATGCGGTCGTCATCTTCCGAGAAATGCTCCCAGACCAACGTGGTTTTCAGGTTTTCTGTCGGATTGAATCCGAGCGACACGCGGCCCGACCACAGATCGCGGCCGTCGATACGGCTGTCGGTGAGATCGTTGAAGGAATAACCCTGTCGCTTGGTCCATTCGCCAGCGATGCGCAAATCCACCCGATCATCGACAATCGGAATATTGATCATCCCTTCGGGACGGCGCTCGCCATAGTTGCCGATTTCCAGCGACGCCATGGCCTCGAACTGATCGCTTGGCTTTGCCGTTATGAGATTGACAACGCCCGCCGTCGCGTTGCGACCATAAAGTGTACCTTGCGGCCCTCGTAACACTTCGGCCTGACTGAGATCGTAGAATTCCTGCTCAAAGAAATGATTGCGGATAAACGGAATGTCGTTCAGCGCGACAGCCACAGCTGGATCGGTCGTGACCGAAATCGCCTGTGTGCCGATGCCTCGAATCTGGATGCTGTAGCCCGTAAAATTCGTCTTCGAGAACGTGAGGTTCGGTACCTGCTTCACAAGATCGGGACCGCCCGCCGTCTGCGTCGCCGTCAACTGCTCCTGGCTGAGGGCAGTGATCGCGATCGGAATTGATTGCACATCTGCGCCGCCAAGCTTGGATGACGTGACAGTGACCGTTTCTACTGCTCGCGCGAGGCGGCGGGGCGGCCTGTGCAAGTTGTATCGGCATGACAGTATCCAGACTGTTCGCTTGATTGCTCGCGAACAATCGCGACCACGCCCGAAGGATCACGATGCACGACAAAACCCGTACCACGCAGAATTCGAGAGAGAGCCTCGTCGGCCGGTAATTCACCTTTAACGCCCGCTGTGTGCACACCTTTAACGGAATCCGTCAGTACGAAAAGCGAGACGCCGGATTGCGCCTTGTAGCTATCGAGCGCCGCGCGCAGATCACCACTGGGCACATTGAAATCCGTAGCAAATGCAGCATGGCTTGAAAGAAGTGCCAAGGCCGAGCTGCTCACCAGACACGCGATGCGATATCCAAACTTCATCGTTCCCCTCTTCGGCGCATCCCGCGCCAGTTCAATCGCGGCTATTCCGGGCGCCGTTCCCACGCAAAAGAATGATTTCGTTGCCGCGCATCTCGACGCGAAGCCCGATCGCGTCGTGTGCGATGCGTGCCAGAACCTCAACCCCGTCGATCGGGATGGAGGCGTCGATGCGCGTACGAGCCACGGCATCGTCGGCGACCACAAGTTTCCGGTCGTTGTAGCGATTCAATTCGTTGGCCGCGTCTGCCAACGTCGCGTTGTCGAAGACAAGAACACCGCGCCGCCAGCTCGCATCCAGCATGAGCTTTTGGGCGGGTTCTTTGGTGATCGACACGGTGTCGGCCGTCGCTATCGCGACGTCGCCGGGGCCAAGAAGTGCTGCGTGCCGAAGTTGCCGATCGCCTGTCGACTCAAACCGCGCTTCGCCTTCCATCAACGTCACGCGGGTCTTTCCACCATCGTTACGCACGATGAATTCGGTTCCAACATCGACGATGCGGTGGTTCGCGACGCGGACGGAGAAGGGATGGGCCGCGTCGTGCCTGATGTCGAAATAGGCTTCGCCGCGTTCGAGTGAAGCCGATCTCTCGTCTGGCTCCAGGCGCAGAACGCTGTCGGTGTTCAGTTCGATGCGGGAACCATCGCTCAGAGTCAGCGTGCGATGACCGCCCACCGGCGTCGTGTAGAGGGTTCCCTTGGGGTTCAGATAATAAGTGACACCGCCTGCCGACAGAGCGGCGATGAACACGATGCCCGCAGCCACACGAAGAGCGATTTTCCAATTCGAAGAGGAAGCCGGCCCGCACGGATTTCGACGGCCGCAATGCCGCCAGACGTTCCGTCCGCGCCCAAGCGGCATCGAGCCGGAGATAGGCCACCTCATGGGCGAGGGACTCATTGATCCAGGCATCGAGGGCTATCTGATCTTGCTCGCCCCATTCGCCAAAATGGCGGCGGCGAACCCAAGACGCGGCGATCTCTTCGATGGCGGCCGTCCCCGCGGCGGGCGAAGGAGTTTCTGGGCGAGCGTCGCTCATCCGCGCCTCCGTTTGTCGGCGGGCTCGCCATAGAGAATGTCAGCGAGCGCGCGGATGCCCGCGTCGATATGTTTGGAGACGGCGGCCTCGGAGATGCCCATGCGTGCCGCAATTTCGCGCCCCGTAAGCCCCTCGATACGGCCCATGATGACGGCTTCGCGCGGGCGTTCCGGCAACCGTTCTAGAGCTGCCTGCAAGCGGCGGAGCTCATCGCGCGCCAGCGTTGCGCGATCAGGTCCCGGCGCATCCATAGCAAGACCAAGCGCGTCGGCGTCGGCCACGGCATCAAAGGGGATAATGCGCTCACGGCGAACGCGGTCGATCAAGAGGTTGCGCGCGGTCGTAAACACGAAGTGCCGGGCGCGCTCTGGGATTTCGCGCTTGGCACCCTCCAGCACCCGTACGTAGACATCCTGGCGCAGGTCGGCGATATCGCTTTTGTTGCGCCAATTGTGGTGCAGGTACTGCATCAAATCCGCCTCCAGCGGCAACACCTCACGGACAAACCATGCCCTTACCTCCGGCGCGGTCACGACCGTGCCTGGATGGGCTTCAGAGCCTTCACGACTGGTTTCCGTTATGTCCGTCATCCCCCGTGAGCTTCCTGCTGCTGGAGGGTTCCTATTCGCGGTTACACTTGAAACGACGAATAATACCGGCCGAGTTTAACCGGAGGGGCGAACTTTTTTGCCGCCGGTGGCAGATTTCCGGAGGTACGTTCATCTTCAAGCATAAAAAGCCAGGGAAAACAGGGGTCACGTGCGAGGCCGCACACCCAATTTTTTCGACGGGCAAAGCAATTTTCTTATCGGTAGATCGCTTTCAGCCCAATCCGCGCTCCATTGAGTCCAAAGGAGTGCCGGGCGGGTCAAATTGAGGGGAAATTATCGTTCAGCCTAGAATCTGAAATCGATCTATTGAGTCTCGCGGCATATGCGGAGAGCACACCGGGGAAATGACGTCCTGAACTGTAAATTAACGACCTCCTCCTTGAGGACCGACTATAATAGCGGAAACAGTTGATTTGGAATGAGGACGGATTTGGGTAGTCGCAAATACCTTTGAAATATTTCGATGCGACGCAACGTTCCACATCCTTCTACAAATCCGGAGCGTTCGCTTGAATTCGCTATACCCGGCTCACACGTTTGGCTTCGACACTGATGGTCGAGCGTCAACACGGGCTAGCATCGCGGGCCGCTTCCATACGCATCCAGCCCGTCTTGCGCGGTTCGTTCCCCAAAAGACTATTCAGAAACTGACCGACCGATGCCGCAACGCGGGTGTTTTCGACGAAATTGTGCAAAACCGTCCGGCTATCAACCCTCTTACCTTCCTGCAACCTGCGGGCCGGCTACTTCCGAATCGAATCAGCCGGGAACAGCAGGTGAGCCGGCTTGAGCGGGGGGCCTTGCCCCCCTACGGTCCATTACGGAAATCCAATGCTAATCGTCGCAAACGGTCCGTAGAATCCCACTGTCTTCGTTGTACGGGTGTCGTTGCCGGTGTCCATCGCGCCGAAGAAGAAATCGCCGCGATAGCCCATGCTGACTTTGACGGTGGTAAAGCTGAAAGACATGCCCGCAAAACCTCCGATATTGGGAACGACAACCGCGCGTGAGCGATTGAAGCTGCCGGAATTCGTATGGTGTGTCGGATGTATAGAAGGTGGCACTGTATTTGTTACGTAACTGGCAGATGTCTGATGACTGCCGCTCGCATGCTGACGGCCGAACAGGAGGGCCGCATTTGCTCCCCAATCGATATTCAACGTGCCTGCGGGTTGCTCTCCCAGAATTGGCAGCGATGCATTCCAGGAAAGGGAGGGGCCTATTCCGTGGAAGTCGCGCCGGCTCTGGAACGTGGCATGGTATACAGCAGCGGCTTGTCCGTATCTGCGCCACACGTGCGACGGGAATCTCGCCTGAAGAGATGCATCATAGAATTTTATAAAATTGACGTTCGGCAGCGCATTGATTGCGCCTGACACCTTCGACACGAACTGAGCAAACCGTACTCCCACGTTGATATCGGATACGCCGCCGCTGCCAAATATACCAAGGCCGACATCCTTTCCGGCGGTAAAATCGACGATCGCGTGGCTTTGCCTCTGTGCGATTTGAGATTCGGCAAAGAGCCGTTCGTTTTGCAGAAAGGTTTTTTCAACATTACCCCTTATGGGCCGCGTACCAACATATCCGGACGGTGTTTGGAAAGTCGTGTGCCCAATGTTGGTCCTAACCGTTTCGTGGGCCTGGTTCGTCGCATTGTGAGTTCGTGTGAAATCCTTCTTTCCATTTGACCTTCCATACCGGACGGCGGCGGAGAATACCCAGCCTGTATCGGAGGGCTCGAACGTAATTTTGCCCTCCGCTCCATTGGAAAAAAGCGGCGTCTTCTCGATCTGTAATGGGGAACCTGGCTTATAGACAACAGAATCCGGATTATCGATAACAAATGGCGGCGAATCCGGATCGCTCTGCTCCGTCTGTTGTTCCAATTGCCCGCCTAGTTCGATCCAGACCGAAGGACGATCCGTGTCGCTGTCCGCTTTTGCACCTTGCGCCCCATAAACATTCCCGATCAACGCCAGCGCAGAGGCGGTCATTAGCAATTGGCGACGGGAATCGTTGCGGCCGGACCTTGTATTCAGCAGTTCGCTCATGGCTTCCCCCTTACCAGTTCTTCGTGACGCGGATGCCGATCAACTTGGGATCGGTCAGGAACACGTTGGTCGTCAGGCCACTGTCGTCACTGTTCAGGAAGTCGCCCGTGATCGCCGTTTCATTGAACACGTTCTTGTCGTAGAGCATCACCTGCCAACCGTTCTGGTTGGTGAAGATCAGGGTCAGATTGACATTTGTGTAGCCGCGCAGGCGATCATAGGGATTGTCGTTGAACACCCGCGCCCAGGAATAATCCTGCCAGTAATAGTCGCCGCGCAGCGTTCCTGCCCACTCCGACGTGAGTGGCAAGGTGTATTGCGCGCCCACTGAAATCGTAATTGGCGGCGCATTAGGCAGTTGATTGCCGCTCAGGTTCTTGCTGAACCCTTCGCCGTTGTTCGGTGCAGTGGAAGGATTGAAGCCAGGGTAGCCAGCAGGAATCGACAAACCAAATCCCGTCTCGAAGAGATTCGGATTAACAACGGTGGGATTCGGCACGTAGGGGAATTGTGTTACCGGGTCCCATGTTTCCGTACTGGAGCCAGTCGACCCCGAGCTTCCGCTGTAAGAAACTCCGCATGCCTCAGCCAATGGAACGCCAGAGCTTTGTTGCAGCAGCGCTGCGACGACATATGTCGGCAAGATGCAGTTCGATGCCTGCGTCGGATAGGGCTTGACGACGATCCAGTCCGGATTGCCCGCGGTCCGGTCCATCAGATCGATGCCGCTGGCGCCTCTGGCGACGGCGGTGTCTTCCCAGCCGCCCGCGAAATTGAACCGCAAGCCTGGCAGCGGCTCCCATGTGGATTCAAGCTCGGCGCCTTTCACATGGGCATCGTAGTTATTGTTGATCGCCGTGCGATCAACGATCTCCGAGATCTGGTAGTTTTCGTAATTGTAATAGAAGAGGTCGCCGTTCAGCGTAAGCGAACCGTCCAGCAGCGTGTTCTTCGAGCCCAACTCGAAGGCATCGATGAATTCCGGTTTGAATGTCAGCGGGTGATCGGGAAGCTCGATATTTCCGACTGCATTGCCGATAAGCACGGCACCGGGCGGGTTGGCGCCGCCGGCCTTGTACCCATGCGCGTATGAGGCATAGACCAGCGTCTGGTCGGTGAAATCGAGCTTCGGCGTCCAGTTGACGGCGGCGCGGCCCGTGAACTGGTCCCATTGCTGATTCACGACACCCGTCGTGGCGTAACCCCAGCCGTCGGCAAGCAGTTCGCTCGGAATGTCGGTAAAGTGTTTCTGGTCCTCGGTCCAGCGCACGCCGGCCGTCAGCTTCAGGTCGTCCAGAACATTGTAATAGGCCTCGCCAAACCCGGCATAGGAATTCAGAGTGTATGGATTCTGGCTCAGAAAATAGTTGTGGCCCTCATTGTTGAGGCTCGAGATTGGATTGGGATCGATATAATCGCAATAAGCAACGGGCGTGCTCAAATGAGTTCTGGGATCGAGCGGTGCGTATCCATATCCAGTAGAGGCAAGACACTCGTGATTGTCCGAAACACCAGGAACATATGGTATGGTGCCTTCATCAATCGATCTGGCGGTGTATAATGTCAGCGTATTTATGAAAACATAATAATTTTCCTCAGTCTCGTAATGCAGATAGTTCCCGCCCGCGCTGAAATTGAGAGGCCCGCTGAAATTCGATGCGAGACGAAATTCCTGGCTTAACTGCCAGGCGTGTTCGTCGGAAAGGTCTTGAGCGACGAGCCGGTTTGAACAGCCCACCTGCGGATCGCAAAAGACACCGTCGGGCTGAACCTCGCCGTGCGTGTTAGATCCAGTATAGCCCGGGCCGTCTGGATTTGGGTTGCTATAGACAAAAATCCCTGGCGACGTATCGAACCGATTGTAATCCTCCGTCGAATAAAGAAAGTCGTGATTAAAGCCTGTTTGCGACGTGAAGGTCAGCGCAGGCGTAACAGCGTAATCGGCGTTGAATTCGACAACATCATTCTTGGCTTTGTAAACCGGATTCACCGTCGTTTCGATCACCCGCAGGTTTGTCGATTGCATCGTCTCGGCATAAGGATCGAGCGTGGGATTGATCTCGCCCGTGTACTTTGCCGCCTTGATGAAGCCCAGCGCAAACCCTTCCGGCACTTCAAACGCATCTGGTGAATATAACGAGGTGAGTTCGCAAGATTGGCTCAAATAGCTCGCCGGATCGAAGGCTCCCGAGAAGCTCAAGTCGGTTCCTATAGGTGGAACTGGTACGCCTCCTACCGACGCAGGAATCGGAGCGGTCTTGCACAACTGCTTGCTGGTTCTCAGGCGATCATCGTCTTCCGAGAAATGTTCCCAGACGAGATTGGTCTGAAGCTTAGCGAACGGCTTGAATCCGATCGACACACGGCCCGACCACAGATCGCGGCCGTCGATGCGAGCGTTGGTTATGGAATTGAAGGAATAGCCTTGCCGCTTGGTCCATTCGCCAGCGATGCGAATATCGAACCGGTCATCGACAACAGGAATGTTGATCATGCCTTCGGGGCGGCGCTCGCCGTAATTGCCGACATCGAGAGACACCATCGCCTCGAATTGATCGCTCGGCTTGGCGGAGATCAAATTCACCACGCCGGCCGTCGCGTTGCGGCCGTAGAGCGTGCCCTGCGGTCCGCGCAGCACCTCGACTTGACTGACGTCGTAGAATTCCTGCTCGAAAAAGTGATTGCGAATAAACGGAATATCGTTGAACGCGACAGCGACAGCGGGGTCGGTCGTCACCGAAATCGCTTGCGTGCCTATGCCGCGAAGCTGGATGCTGTAGCCGGTAAAGTTCGTTTTGGTGAAGGTCATGTTCGGTACTTGCTTCACCAGATCCGGGCCGCCCGCCGTCTGAGTGGCGGTCAACTGCTCCTGCGAGAGCGCGGTAATCGAAATCGGGATATTCTGGATGTCGGCGCCACCGAGTTTAGACGATGTAACGGTGACGGTTTCGACGGCTGCGCGCGGCGGCGCCGCCTGCGCCAATTGAAGTGTAGACGGGACGGTTTCGAGGTTGTCCGACGACTGATCGCGCACGATGGTGAGCGCGCTATCCGAATTGTGATGGACCGCGAAGCCTGTTCCGTTCAGTATCCTCGACAGTGCCGCGTCCGACGAGAGATTCCCCTTGGCACCGCCGCTGTGCACCCCTTTAACCGCGTCCCTGGAATAAACCAGCGTGACACCTGCTTGCCTTGTGTAGCTGTCGAGTGCGGACTTGAGGTCACCGTCAGGTATATTAAAGCTCTCAGCCAGCGCCGATGCCGTGGCGAAGATGCAAGCCGAGGCACCGACCAACAGATACGTCCGATATTCCTGCCTTTTCATGAATTCCCCCTTGTGCATGGCGGTTTCGCAACGCACATGATGAACGTTCCAATCCCTTCGCTTCAGCGCGAGATCAAAATCTCGTCGCCTCGCTTGTGAACGCTTAGTCCGAAGACTTGCTTTGCCGTATTCAGAAGTGCGGGTACATCATTCTCGAAAAACGTTCCGCCGATTGTCAGTTGTGCGACTGAACGATCCAGGATGACGATTTTTTCCGTATTGTACCGGTTGAGTTCGTTTGCCGCCGAGGCGAGTGTCGCGCCGTCAAAAATGAGAAGGCCGCGTCGCCAGCTAAGACTGTTCTTCAACTCATGGTTTGACTTTTTCGACACAGACATAGAACTACCGGTCGCAATTACGACATCACCAGGGACCAAATCAGTCGATTGAGCAGCAGCGGAAGATCCGCTTTGGAGGTCAAAGCGTGCGCTACCCTCGATCAAGGCGACGCTGACGCGTGCGTGATCGCTGCGCACCAGGAACTTGGTTCCCAGATCCGTAATCCGATGCTCGCCAACAGAGACCACGAATGGATCAGCGGCATCATGTTTGATCTCGAAGAACGCTTCGCCCTTTACCAGGTTTGCGAATCTTCGGTTCGGTGATGTCGATAGGCTCAGTGTGGTGTCGGTGTTGAGATCGATTTTCGAACCGTCCGCGAGTGTCAGCGTCAGGTGTCCGCCGACCGGCGTTGTGTAGGTTTTGAGATTGCTCTGCCGAAACTGGCCGAACCAGACTGCTCCGGCGAGAAGAGCACCAACGGCGAGGACTGCAGCGATGCCCAAAGTATTTGGCTTCCCGCGCCGCTTCGCAATTTCTTGGGATGCCCGCATCGGTGACCGCAGAGCCTTCAAGCGTTGAGCACGGGTCCAAGCGTCATTCAGACGCCAATAAGCAGCGACATGCGATGTGGACTCAGCCAACCAGGCATCCAGGGCTATTTGGTCAGCCTCAGACCATGTCTCGGTCATCTGTTTCGCCAACATCCAGTCGGCGGCGCGAACGTCTATGGTTTCGGCGCGACCTAGCTCTTTGCCCTCGTCATGAGTTAATTCGCTCATCGATGGGAATTCCGGCTTGCGGGCTCGCGGTAGAGAATGTCAGCCAGAAGGCGAACGCCCGCATTCAGGTACCAGTTGACTGTGATTTCCGAGATTCCCAACCTCGCAGCGATTTCGCGGCGCGAAAGTCCGTCAACGTGATGCATTATAAATGTTTCGCGTGAACGGGGATGCAGTTTGTCGAGCGCGGCTTGAACGCGCCGCAATTCCTCGCGGGCGATAACTTGTTCATCTGGCGCGGGAGCGTCGGCGGCAACGTTTAGCGCTTCTAAGTTCTCAACCGCCTCAAAGGGAACAATTTTCTCCTGACGGACGAGGTCGACCAGCAGGTTGCGTGCGGTTGCGAACACAAAGCCGGGTGTCGATTTGGGCAATTCCTTACGGGCTGCGTCGATCACCCGCACATAGACGTCGTGCAGCATATCTGCGACGTTGGCTTGGCCGCGCCAGTTGTGCTGGAGATACTTGGTCAATGCGGCTTCCAACGGCAAAACCTCGCGAACGAACCAGGCGTGCACAACCTCTTCGCGCGAAGTCATGAGCTGACGGCGCGCGCCGAAGTTTTCACGATCGGATTCCGAAATATCAGTCATCCCTCAAGCTTCCCGCCTACGAGGGCACTTCGATATTGGCCTACAATACTACTGACGAATGACGGTGCTCGGCCGATGGAAGATTTTTCTGCGTCGTCGTGCGCGGCGCTTCGACAGATGCTTTCGATAATTTAAGGGGGCAAGATCGAAATATTGTTGCGCGCCGGCGACTTCGCCCACTTCAGTCGGCTAAGGTTGGGGTTACAAAGTGTCCATAATTGAGGGCGTCGCCCTGCGGTACGCTGAACACGTGGACACCAAGTATAGTTAGTGTGGCAAAGCCCGTTGGCTGAGCGCGCGTCCCGTGGTGCAACCGGCTGGCTCTTTGGCCGAGTGTTTCGAGTAAGCGCGTCTGCGTAGGAGCGGCAGGAGGATCTCCTGGAATTGAAGACCTATCTTCTTTGCCGCATGAATAGGCCGCTCTGACGCCCTAAGCGGTTCGCTTTTCCTGCTTTGCCAAAGTGCCATCAACAAAATTTCCCCACCACCGCATCATGTCGCGACGACCTGGTAGCCATTCCGCAGCATTGTAGATGCCCCGGACACTGCCGTCGAAATGCGCCAACTGCATTTCAATCCAGTCACGGTTGAACTGCTGCTCGTTGAGTACCGTTGATGCGGTTGTGCGGAAGCCATGTGCCGTTGCCCTGCTATGATATCCCATGCGGTAGATTGCGTAGAGCATCGTATTTTCCGAAATGACGCCCGTATTAGTTGGCGCAGATACCATGTATTGCCCATTGCCGGTCAGCTTGCGCAATTCCAAAAGTATTTCGACAGCCTGTGGCGACAGCGGCACAATGTGATCGCGGCGCATCTTCATCCGCTCTTTCGGAATGCGCCATATGGGCTCTTGGCCTTCGAGGTTGTCGAATTCCTTCCATTGCCCAAATCGTATCTCCGCGGTGCGAACAGGGGTGTATATGACCAATTTCAACGCAAGTTTGGTGATGTCGTCACCATCATAACTTTCAAGGGCGCGCATGAACTCGGGAAGCTCAGCGGTCGAAAGTGCAGCTCGGTGTTTAGGTGGATTGGGCGGCCTTAAGGCACCTTTTAGGGACGCCGTCGGATCGCTGACGCACCTCTCTGTGGCAACGCCATAGCAAAAAATCGCGCTTGCCATCTGCTTGATGCGCTTCGCCATTTCGATGGCGCCCCGCTTCTCAATTGCGCGAAGTGCGTTCAACACTTCGAGCGGCTGAATATCTTTGATGGGACGATCGCCAAATGGCACGATCAGATCGCTATCAAGTCTCGACCGTAGCCTCGACGAGTAACTTGGCGCCCAACCGGCTTCTTTGAGATCGAACCATTCGTTGGCCACAACTTCGAACGTGTTGGCAGCGGATATGGACCTCTCCCGTTTCTTGGCTTTCTTCTCTCTGGAGGGATCCAATCCTTCGACCAATTGGCGCTTTGCCACGTCGCGAGCCTGCCACGCGTCAAGCAAGGAGACCGTCGGATAAACGCCGAGGGCCAGGGTCTTTTGCTTTCCATTAAAGCGGTAGGACAGGCGCCAAAGCTTGCCCCCGGTAGTTTTGACGAGCAGATGGAGCCCCCCGCCATCTGCGAGCTTAAAATCCGCGGCTTGGGGCTTGGCCGCTCGCAATTTCGCGTCTGTAAGAGCCATCGTGGCACTTCGGTAGGGTGTTGGTACTTTTGTCCGGATGTGTTGGTACTTCTCTAGAAAAATGCCAACAATTTTGCCGGATGCCAACGGCAGAGACCGGACCAGCGCGCAAGCTTAGTATATGATTATGTTATGAAAATTGAAGTTTTCCGAACCGCCACGAATTACAGCGAAAGGGGTGTTGGTGGGCCCGGCTGGATTCGAACCAGCGACCAGACCGTTATGAGCGGCCGGCTCTAACCAGGCTGAGCTACAGGCCCCACCGCGCGGGGCGCTGAATAGCAGCAATTGCCTGAAAGCCAAATTCCCGACCCTTGCGGCATCCCAACCGAACAGCTGCAGAGTGCGGACCCTTTGATCGCCGCAGGGTCGATCACGGGTTGATCCGCCGCTTTTTTGCCGTGAGACCAAGGCAGGGTCACTGTTTTCGGGAAGGATTTCAAAATGACACTGGGCAATCGTGTCTCATATTCCGTGATTGGTGCCGTGATTTTCGCAAGCATACCCTTTGTATGCATGGCGCAAGCTGTTCCGCCGCCCATGGCGCATGTCCTTTCCGTTTTGGGCGAAGGCGAAGTGCGCGCCGTGCCGGATCAGGCGCAATTGTCGTTCGGCGTGATGACACAGGCCCAGACGGCGGCGGCGGCGTTGGCGGCCAATTCCAGGGCGATGAACGAGGTGTATGCCACGATCCGCAAAACGGGCGTGCCGGAGAAGTCGATCCAGACCTCGAATTTCTCGGTGTCACCACAATATCCGCCTTATCAGCAGGATAGGCCTGCCGAGGAGGCGCGCAAAATCGTCGGATATGTAGTCTCCAATCAGGTGAGCGTTATCCTCGACGATGTTTCGAAGGTGGGGTCAACGCTCGATGCGCTCGTGGCATCGGGCTCAAATCAGATCAACGGCGTGAGTTTCAATATTCGCGATCCCAAACCGCTAATGGCCGAAGCACGAACGCAAGCCGTGAAGGATGCGATGGCGCGGGCGCAGACGTTGGCGAAGGCGGCTGGCGTAACGTTGGGGCCGATCCTTTCGATACAGGAAAGCGGCGCGCTGATGCCTCAACCGATGATGATGCAGGCGGCATTCAGGACGATGGCGGCGCCAGCCCCTCCTCCGCCTCTTGCCGTAGGTGAGCAGAGCGTAACGGCCCACGTGTCGATCACTTGGGAAATTCAGTAAGGAGAAATCCCGTTGTCCTTTCGGGCAGCGGGATTTATTACGCAAAGGCTTCAGACTATTTCTGCGCCTGCAACTGGTCGATCTGATCCATGATATGGGTCATGCGGGCCATGAGTGCTTCGTAAGGCGCAGGCGTGGCCATGTCGAGGCCGGCTTTCTTGTAGAGCTCGTAAGGATAGTCCGAGCCTCCCGCTTTCAGCATCGTGATGAAGCGATCACGCGCGGGCTTTCCTTCATGCTCGATCGCATCGGCAAACTGGGCAGCGCCGGCCATCGATGTCGCGTATTGATAGACGTAGAAGCCATAGTAGAAATGCGGGATGAAGGCCCATTCGACGCAATAGGCCGGGTCGATCTTCATCACGCCTTCGCCATCGCCGTAATACTTCTTCAGCAGATCGCAATACATGTCGGTCATGCGTTCCCCCGACAGAGTACCGCCCTTTTCCACCTCTTCATGCAGCGCGAGCTGGAACTCGGCGAACATGGTCTGGCGGAAGAAGGTGGCGCGGATCAGCTCCAGCCCCTGCCCCAGATAGTAGAGCTTCTCGGCCTTGTTCCGGGCGTGCGCGACCATGTGGTCGTTGAGCAGCATCTCGTTGCCGATGGAGGCCGTCTCGGCGATGAAAGTCGAATAGTCCGATGTCTCGTAGGGTTGCGTTTCGTCGTCCAACAGTGTGTGGACCGCGTGACCCCATTCGTGGACAAAAGTGGAAAGCGACTCGTAGTCGTCGTGATTGTTGAACAGAAGATAGGGATGAACATCATAGGCGCTGCCGTTCATATAGGCGCCATTGGCCTTTCCCTCGTGCGGGAACAGATTCATCCAACGCCCCGAGAAGCCCTTTTTCAGTAGGCTCGTATATTCGGGGCCGTAGGCTGCCGTCACTTCGAGGGCGATACGTTTGGAATCAGCCACTGAGAATTTCGGCGGGTTCGGCAGATCGAAGATCGGCGGATAGACGTCGTAATAGCGAAGGTCGTCGGTGATGCCGAGCGCCTTCTTGCGCAGCTTGAGGTAACGATAGAGCACCGGCAGGTTCTTGTTCGCTTCTGCGACCAGGGTGCGGTAGACCGCTTCGGGCATGTTGTCGGTGAAGGTCGCCGCCGCCAGCGAATTGGGAAAGTGGCGCACCTTCGCCTCGAATACCTCGCCCATCACCTGCGCGGTCAAGGTCGCGCCAAGCGTGCCCTGATAGGCAGAATAGGTTGGCCAAAAGGCGTCAAAGATTTTCTTACGATCTTCGCGATTGAGCGCCTGACGGTATTTGGAATAGGCGGCTAGATCGAGCCGGACTGACGTGCCATCGGAGAGTTTAACCGTCGGGAAGGGCAATTCGCCGTTCGCGAGCTGGCTGAAGATGTTATCGGGCTGGTTCATCACATCGCCGGCTTGGGCTAGCACGCCTTCGGCTTCTTCGCCCAGCGTGTGCGGCGCACCGCGCAGGATGTTTTCGAGGAAGAATCCAAACCGCTTGGCAAGTTCTGGCGATTGTTTTTCGAAAGTGCGGATCTTGTCCGCCCCGACGGAAAGAACTTCTGGCGCGAGCCATGCGGTCTTCGCGCCAACGAGCGTTTCGAGCGACTGGGCGGCCTGTTGGCGCTCCTGGTTGGCGCCAATCTTGACGTTTTCGTCGGCTTTTAGCGAAGCATAGACATTGAGGCGGGCGGTTTCCTTACGGACGTGGCTAAACGCGTTGAGCGCAGTCAGCATGTCCTGCGCACTCTTGGCCAATGTGCCTCTATATTGATCGAGCTTGCCAGCTTCGGCCGCGATCTTGTCATGTTCGGCGCTCCAGGCGTCCGCGCTCTTATAGAGATCGCTCAGATCCCACATATAAGCGGGATCGTCGACGGAATCGGTGGCTTGTTTGGTGCTGGTGGCCGACATTGCGGAGAAGGGGAGAACCACAGTGGAAAGACACAGCGCGGCGAGGTGGGGTTTGGACAACAGCATAAATGCAAATTCCCTGTTTTTCGAGGCCGAACTTAGCCTTCGGACCCCTGTGGATCCAACAGTCGAGCGATCACGGACCTGCGAGAAGAACCTGACGAATTTCCTGCACCAGACGTATATAGAAGGCCACGCCCTGTCCCAAATCGGCGATTGATGGGCCGGTGACAGCGAGCACGGGACGAGGACGGCGAGAAGGCGATGCGGAATGGGTTTCATGGCGGAACCCTAAATTTGCCGGGCGAGCACCCTTGCTTGTAGCATTCCATTGGCGGACGCGGCAGACAATCGGGGTTGTGCTGCTTGCCGAGGTTGGGAGGTACTATGCGATTTGCATGTGTCGTTCTTGCTGCATTGATGATGGCCGGTTCTGCTTATGCTGCACCTGCACCGAAGGTGCATATCGCGACCCTGGCGGAATTGCCAACGCCATTGCCCTACCCTTATGAAGAAACGGCCAATGCCGATGAAGCAATTGCCGCCGCCAAAGCCAAGGCGCAAGCAAGCGACAGGCTTTTGCTGATCGATCTCGGCGGGAATTGGTGTGCCGATTGCCGAATTCTCGCGGGCGTGATGGACCTGCCAGAGGTGAAGGCGTTCCTGGACGAGCACTATGTTGAGGTGACAGTTGATGTCGGCCGGTTCAACCGCAATCTACAGGTGGCGGCGCATTACGGAATCACCAAGCGACTGGAAGGCGTACCCAGCGTGTTGATCGTCGATCCGAAAACCGACAGACTTATCAATGAGGCGCACGTTTCCGCGTTGGCCGATGCACGCTCGATGACGCCGCAGGCGCTTGCCGACTGGCTGGCGCAATGGACGAAATGACGCTGGCCTACCCGCGCAATTGACAAGGCCGCCGGCAAAACATCCTCTACGGTCTCGGAGGGCGATGTGGGCACCATTCATCAACGAAGAGTAGGCGCGCATGTCGTGCTGCTCGAATTCGACAATCCACCGGCGAACGCTCTGGGGCGGCAGATGCGTGCGATGTTTCGCGACGTACTGTCCGTGCTCGACAACGATACATCGGTGCGCGCTCTGATTTTGATGGGGCGCGGGCGCGGGTTCTGCGGCGGCGACGATCTGAAGGAGCAGGAAGAGGCAAGCAAATTGCCGCCCGCCGAACGTGCAGCCCAGCTGGGTGATTTCGCCGATGTCGTGGATCGTGTGGAAGCGTTTCGGGTGCCAGTGATCGCGGCGGTCAATGGCTGGTGCATGGGCGGAGGACTAGAGCTTGCGCTGTGTTGCGACATTCGCATTGCCTCGGCGCAGGCGCGCTTTACCTGTTCCGGCGTGAATGTGGGGTTGATGGCATCTGCCTATCGGCTGCCGCGGCTGATCGGTGTGGCGCGCGCCAAGCACATGCTGCTAACAGGTGCACCTTACGACGCTGCCGCCGCCGAGAAATTCGGGCTCGTGACAACAGTTCACAAAGCAGAAGATCTCGAACGCGAGGCCATTGAATTGGCAGAGCGCATTGCTTCGCGTGCACCGCTTTCGGTCGAGGCAACGAAGAAGATGGCGCAACAGGCTCTCGATCTTACGCCGGGCGAAGCGACCCGCTTGACGAGCGAACAGGTGGCCGCGTTGGCGCAGAGTCAAGATCACAAGAACGCATTGGCGGCCTTTCGCGAGAAGCGCGAGCCGAATTTCTCACGGCATTGATTTACGACGGCTTTGCGCCCATCACGGGCTCGTCGCGATAATATTCCGGCAGCAGACGCTTTAAGTTCGCGATCTTCGGCATGTCGTTGGCGACGATGTAGGGATTGTCCGGATTGTGGATCAAAAAATCCTGATGATAGCTCTCGGCCGCATAGAAGCCTTTCAGCGGGTCGACACGGGTGACAATCGGATTTGAGAAGATGTGTGCCTTGTCCAGTTGCGCGATATAGGCCTTGGCGATGCGTTCCTGCTCCGCATTCGTGAAGAAAATATTGGAGCGATAGCTTGTCCCAGAATCCGGGCCCTGGCGGTTTAACTGCGTCGGGTCGTGGGCGACAGAGAAATAGATGCGCAGGATTTTGCCGTAGGAGATCTCACGCGGGTCGAATTTGATCTGCACCAATTCCGCGTGGCCGGTCATTTCGGTGCCGACGAGCGCGTAGCTTGCGGTTGCTTTCGAGCCACCGGAATAACCCGCAAGCACCTCACTGACCCCTTTGACGTGCTGGAAGACGCCTTCGACGCCCCAGAAGCAACCCCCCGCGAGGACTGCGGTCTCAAGCCCGGAGCCGGGCGTTTTCGTATCGATGACCGGCAACGGGACGGCGCGCGGCGTTTCGTCGGCGTGGGCGGCGGCGAACCAGACGGCGCCGAGGCTTGCGATGCCCAGGAGTGCTGCCACCATGCGGCCAGATAGGCGTTGAAAGGTGTTCATCGGGTTCCTCATCGGACTAGGCGGTGCGCGGGACAAAGCGCATCGCGGCGGAATTCATGCAATAGCGCAAGCCCGTCGGTTTGGGGCCATCGTCGAAGACGTGGCCCAGATGGGCGTCGCAGCGTTTGCAGGAGATCGCGGTGCGCGTCATCAAGAAGCTGTTGTCGCTCGTCTGCGCGATGTTCTTCTTGCTGATCGGTTGCCAGAAGCTGGGCCAGCCGGTGTGCGATTCAAACTTCGTGTTGGAATCGTAGAGCGCGGTGTCGCAGCAGATGCAGCGATAAAGACCAGAGGCATGATTGTTCCAGGTCGCGCCGGTATAGGCTTGTTCGGTGCCGGCATGGCGTGTGACGTCGTAAGATTTTGGGGAAAGCTGGGCTTTCCATTGCGCGTCGGTTTTCACCACCTTGGCGAGGCGGACGACCCCCTTGCTTTTGCCATCGTCGGCGAAGTCTTCGATCTCGACGGTTTCGGCAATCGCTTCCGCCGGATGGACAACCCCATCTGCTGTCGCAAGCGCAAACAGCGCGGTTCCAGCCAGCAGAATTTTGCGCCGCTTAAGGTCGGCATCGGCTTGGAATGTCCCAAACGCGTTCATTTCGTCTCCGCTTTGTGCAACTCTGTTCTCTAATACGATGCGACCACGGGTTGGGTTACGGGGCCGGGTTCCGGCGGGTGCGCTGTTCACTTTATTGCACAAAATAGCGGCTTGGCGCTGGCGAGTGGGCTTGCAAAGCCCATGAATTTTCCGACACTTAAGGCCCTGAGGCTGCAGGCTTGTGGCGGTCTTTGCGTGGGTGGGCTTTCGTGGACAGCTGGGTTTCGGGGCGATTTGCGGTGGTTCTGTGTCTGGCGCTGGCGGGATGCGCCAGCAAGCCCGCAGACAACAACGACCCGTTGGAAGGCATGAACCGGTTCTTCTTCACCTTCAACCAGAAATTGGATCAGCGGGCGGCTTTGCCGGCGGCGACGTTTTATGTGAGCGCGGTACCCAATCCGGTCCGCATGGGTGTTCATAATTTTCTCAGCAACATCAATTTGCCGATCACCTTCGCCAATGACATTCTGCAATTTCACTTCGCGCGCGCGGGCTCTACCGCCGAACGGTTCGGGCTCAACACGACCGTCGGCCTTCTGGGACTTGTCGACGTCGCGACCGAACGCGGCATTGCTTATCATTCCGAAGATTTCGGGCAGACGCTTGGTTATTACGGACTGCCGGGTGGACCTTATCTCGTGCTGCCGCTGATCGGCTCGACCCAGCCGCGTGATCTCGGCGGACGGTATGTCGATCACTATTTCAACGTGTTCGGCTATCTGGCCTGGGACGGCAAGGTCTATTGGTCTTTGTTCCAAAGCGGGGTCAGCACGATAGACGCGCGGTCCCGAAAAATCGACACGCTGCGCTCGATCGAGCGGCAATCGGTGGACATGTATGCGACGACACGCAGCCTTTATTTGCAAAGTCGCGCCAACGAAATCCGCAACGGCGAACCAGACATCAACGCGTTGCCGGATTTCTAGGATTGCTTTGGAGCGAACCTACACAACCAACCAATCGATCAATCATGGTCGGACTCAAGCGGCCATAATGATACTTGGACTAAGCTGGCGTTAGCTTTCTCGATTGATCAGAAACAGCGCCAACGCCTGTAATTCCTCAGCCTTGCTGCCATAGGGCGCCAGTGTTTCGCAGGCGCGGCGGGCGAGTTTTTCGGCTTCGGCTTTCGCGCCTTCGATGCCGTAGATCGAGATCAACGTGGCTTTTCCTTGATCCTGATCCTTGCCAACAGATTTGCCGGCTTTCTCAGCGGTGCTGGTGACATCGAGAAGATCATCGGTGATCTGGAAGGCAAGACCGAAATCGTGGGCATAGGAGCGCATCCGGTCGCGATCCTTCGTGCCTGCTTGGGCCAGGATGGCGCCTGCTTCGCACGAGAATTCGAACAGCGCGCCGGTTTTGAGGCGCTGGAGAAGCATCACAGCTTCGGCGGACAGTTCCTGCTCCGACGCTTTCATGTCGATCATCTGGCCGCCGATCATGCCGTTGCTTCCGGCGGCTTGGGCGAGGTTCGTGATGAGGCGGCAGCGCACGTCTGCCGAGGGGTGGGTTGCGGGATCGGCGAGGATTTCGAAGGCGATAGTCAGCAGGCCGTCGCCTGCAAGGACGGCGGTGGCTTCGTCGAAAGCACGGTGGGTGGTGGGACGGCCGCGGCGCAAATCGTCATCGTCCATACAGGGCAGATCGTCGTGGACCAGCGAATAGGTATGCAAGACTTCGATAGCAGCTGCGGCACGCACGGCGTTGGCCTGGCTGACGCCGAACAGACCTGCACTTTGAAGAACCAGGAACGGACGCAGGCGTTTGCCGCCGGCGAAGGTGGCGTAGCGCATGGCTTCTTGCGCACGGGCCTGAAGGCCGACGGGCCCAGGCAAGAGCACGTCCAGGGCAGCCTCGACCGTTTTGGCGGCTTGGGCCAGCGCGCCGTTCAAATCAGGGCCCTTATCGCTGTTGCGAATCGGCATCAAAACCCCTCTGCGGATGGGTGTAAGGAACCATCACCGGGCGGTTCAGGCAAGCGACTAACACACTGAAATTCCGGTTAGAATGGCTTTCCTGCCACGGCCTTCGCGGTTGCGAAAGGGCCACTATGGACGAGGGGGGCCACCGAAGGTAAACACGTTCTTTGGGGCGGTTGCAGCCATCTGAGGCGATGGCCGCTTAGCTAAGGTGCCGGCAGGTTCATGATGCGCGTTATTCTTGCCCAGCCGCGCGGCTTCTGCGCCGGGGTCGTGCGCGCCATCGATATCGTCGAGCGGGCGCTCGAGAAATATGGCGAGCCCGTCTATGTGCGCCACGAGATCGTGCACAACAAGCATGTCGTGGAAACGCTCAAGAAGCAAGGGCGCGCGCTTTGTCGAGGAACTGAACGAAGTGCCCGAAGGCGCCGTGACTGTGTTCAGCGCCCATGGCGTGCCGCAGTCGGTGGTGGCCGAAGCCGCGCAAACGCGGGCTGCCGGTGCTGGACGCCACCTGCCCGCTGGTTTCCAAGGTCCACAATCAGGGCAAGCGCTATGTCGCCAGGGCCGCACGCTGATCCTGATCGGCCATGCCGGCCATCCCGAAGTCGAAGGCACCATGGGCCAGGTCGGCGCGCCGGTGATGCTGGTGCAGTCGGAGGACGATGTGGCACGCTGGACATCCCGCTCGACACACCGGTCGCCTATGTCACCCAGACCACGCTTTCCATCGACGACACCGCGGGCATCATCGCAGGCTCTGAAGAAGCGCTTCACCGATATCGTGGGGCCGGAAACCTCGCGACATCTGCTACGCCACCCAGAACCGCCAGATCGGCGGTGCGCGAGCTTTGCCAAGGTCGCCGACGTGATCCTGGTGGTGGGCGCGCAGAACAGCTCCAACTCCAACCGGCTGCGCGAGATCGGGCTGGAGGAAGGCGTGCCGTCCTATCTGATCGCCGATGGCAGCGAACTGAACCCGGCCTGGGTTGCAAGGCAAGGAACGTGGTGGGACTGACCGCCGGCGCATCGGCGCCGGAAGAACTGGTTGAAGCATGTCATCGAGGCGCTGGGCCGGATCGAGGAAGTAGAAGTTGAACAGATGGACGGCAAGAAGGAACATATCGAGTTCCGCCTGCCGGCCGAATTGAGAAGCTGAACGGAGCGTTCATGGGTATTCCACTGCGGCAGGCCGCGCAAGATCGGCGCCTATGTGCTGAAGCAGCATCTGCTCGGGCGCAAGCGCTATCCGCTGGTGCTGATGCTGGAGCCGCTGTTCCGCTGCAACCTGGCCTGCGCCGGCTGCGGCAAGATCGATTATCCCGACGAGATCCTGAACCAGCGCCTGTCTTACGACGCAGTGCATGGAAGCGATCGACGAATGCGGCGCGCCGGCGGTTTCCATCGCCGGCGGCGAGCCGCTGCTGCACCGCGACATGCCCAGGATCGTCGAAGGCTTTATCGAGCGCGACAAGTTCGTGATCCTGTGCACCAACGCGCTGCTGCTGGCCAAGAAGATCGACCAGTACAAGCCGCATCGCGAATTTCACCTGGTCGATCCATCTGGATGGCGACAAGGCAGATGCACGACAAGTCGGTCTGCCTGGACGGCACCTACGAAAAGGCTGTCGACGGCGATCAAGCTGGCCAAGGCGCGCGGCTTCCGCACCCAGATCAACTGCACGCTGTTCGACGGCGCCGAGCCGGAACGCGCCGCCAGGTTCTTCGACGAGATGATGGCGATGGGCTTGGACGGCATCACCGTGTCGCCCGGCTATGCCTATGAGCGCGCGCCCGACCAGCAGCACTTCCTCAACCGCGAGCGCACCAAGAAGCTGTTCCGCGAGATTCTTTCAGCGCGGCAATGGCGGCAAGAACTGGGCGTTCACCCAGTCCGACCTGTTCCTCGATTTCCTGGCCGGCAACCAGACCTATGAATGCACGCCCTGGTCGATGCCGCTGCGCACCGTGTTCGGCTGGCAGAAGCCCTGTTATCTGCTCGGCGAAGGCTATGCGAAGACCTTCAAGGAGCTGATGGAAGGCACCGAGTGGGAGAAGTACGGCGTCGGCAAGTACGAGAAATGCGCCAACTGCATGGTGCATTGCGGCTTTGAAGGCACCGCCGTCACCGATTGCGTCAAGCATCCGCTGAAGATGCTTGCCGCTTCATGATGCGCGGGGTGAAGACCGATGGCCCGATGGCGCCGGACATCGACCGCTCGACAAGCAGCGGCCGGCGGAATTCGTGTTCTCGCGCATGTCGAGCACAAGATAGCCAGAGATCCGGACCGGCAAGTCCGACACCCAGGAGATCGCGGCAGCGGAGTAGTTCGCGCGAAACGCCCTGTTCGATCGCGCGCCAGTGCGGATCAGCGCCGGATCTGCGCGGGCGGCTGCAGCAGCGAGCCCAGCACGCGCCCGAGCGTCGATGCCGCCATCCGGCTTCATCGCCACCAAGGCCGCCGGCGGCAGCGTCGGTCGCCGGCGATCGCGAAATCACCCGCAGGACCGCGAACGGCAGGTTGCGCCGGCGGCGCAAAGCGCGCGGCGACCTGGCATTCCATGTCCACCGCCAGCGCGCCGGTTGCTGTCGTAGAGATCGGTCTTGTCGCGGGCGTTTGCGGTGATCACGACGTCGCTGCCGGCGATGATGGCCCGGCTGGGCGCGCGGGCATGCTGCGCCAGCAGGCGCATGCGTCCAGTCGTCATCGGCTGCGCCAGCGTTCGGCGCCGGCCACAACCTCGATCGCCGATAACGCACATCGCCCACTTTCAGATGCGGCGACAAGGCCGCCGGCCAGACCGATGGAGATGACGCCGGTGATATCGCTTCGTGAAGCACGGCGTCGAGCTTGTCGCGCCAGTGCCGCCGCATCGCCGCCGCCGGCCACGGTCGCGACGCGCTCGCCCGCCGACGATCTCGGCCTCCGTGTCGAGGCCGGTGACGGCGACGATCATCATAGAGCCCGTAGGCCGACGCGGCGCGAATTGCCGATTTTGAGATTGCGGTAGCGCGCCAGCGCCCAGAGCGGAAAGAATTTCGGATAGCCGTGATAGCGCAGATAGAAGACGCGCGGGAAGCCGCCGCCGGTATAATGCGCCTGGCGCCACAGCCCGTCGGCGCCCTGCGTGGCCTGCAGATAGCGGATGCCGCGCGCCACGGCGGGATGATCGACCTCGCCCGCCGCCATCAGGCCCAAGCAGCGCCCAGGCGGTCTGCGAGGCGGTGGAGGGCGCGGGTTCATAGCCCTTGTAATCCAGCTTGTAGCTGTCGCAATTCTCGCCCCAGCCGCCGTCGGCGTTCTGGATCGCGACCAGCCAGTCCGCGGCACGGCGGATCATCGGCGCTTGCAAGTCGAGCCCTGGCCGCGTTCAGACCCGCCAGCGCCGACCAGGTGCCGTAGATGTAATTGACGCCCCAGCGGCCGAACCAGCTTCCGTCCTTCACTGCACGCGTCCGAGATAGGCGAGCGCCGTCGTTCAGCCGCGGGCTATCGGACTGCTCGCCCAGTTGCGCCAGCATGCCGACGCAGCGGCCCGTCACGTCCTCGGTCGGCGGATCGAGCAGCGCGCCATGATCGGCGAAGGGAATGTTGTTGAGATAGTGATAGGTGTTGTCGGCGTCGAACGCGCCCCAGCCGCCGTTCCTGCTCTGCAGGCCTTCCACCCATTCGCGGCCCGCGCGCGATGGCTTGCGTCATAATCGGCTTGCGGCGCGATGGTTTCGCGGGCGCGGTCCATCGCCATCACCACCACGGCGGTGTCGTCGAGGTCGGGATAATGAGCGTTGCGGTACTGGAAGGCCCAGCCGCCGGGCCGCACATCGGGCCGTTCCTCGGCCCAGTCGCCCTTCACGTCCAGCACCTGCAGCGGCTTCAGCCATTCCAGGCCGCGCGCGACCTGCGGCGTCGGCGTCTTCGCCGCTGCGCTTCCATCAGCGCGTGACAGGCAAGGGCCGTGTCCCACACCGGCGAGACGCAAGGCTGGCAATAGGCTTCGTCGTCCTTGACCACCAGCAGCTTTTCGACCGACGTGCCGCGCGATGGCGCGGTCGGGATGGTCCGGCGGATAGCCCAGCGCGTCGATACATCATCACGCTGTTGGCCATGGCGGGATAGATCGCGCCCAGCCCGTCCTCGCCGTTCAGCCGTTCGGTGACGAAGCCGACGCATTTGTCGATGGCGCGCTTGCGCAGCTCTTTCGGCCAGAACGGCTCGATGACCTTCAGCACCCGGTCGAGCGCGATGAAAAAGGCCGACCAGTCAGCGCTTCTGGTGCGGCGCGCGTGGCTGTGCCGGCGGGCACGCCGCGACACGAAACAATTCGGCGACATCGAATGTCGCGCGGATTGCGGGCGACGCGGCTTGAGGGCGCGCAAGCACCAGCAGCGGCACGATCACGGTGCGCGCCCAATAGGACATCTTCGACAGATGGATCGGAAACCAGCGCGGCAGCAGGATCAGTTCCGACGGGCACGGTCGGCACGTTCGTCCACGATGTCTGGCCATAGAGCGCCAGCAGGATGCGGGTGAAGACATTGGCCTTGATCGCGCCGCCGCGGGCGAGGATCGCCTCGCGCGCGCGCGCCATATGCGGCGCATCGATGTCGTCGCCGATCATCTTCAGCGCGAAATAGGCTTTCACCGTGGCGCTGATGTCGAAGGCGCCGTCGTGAAAAGCGGCCAGCCGCCATGCTCGCCCTGGATGCGGCGCAGATAGACGCCGATCTTGCGCTCCAGCTCCAGGTTGGGCGTCTCGCCAAGATAATGGACGAGCAGCACATATTCCGCCGGGATGGTGGCGTCGGCTTCCAGCTCGAAGACCCAGTGGCCATCCTCGCTTGCTGCTCGAGCAAAGCGGAGGTGGCGCGCTGAATAACGTCTTCGAGCTCCAGCAGGCTGCTATCGACAATCATCTTGTTCATGTTGCTTATCTACAAACGAATCTGTGGATTATAAGGGGTGATTGCGAAGAGCCAATTCTGCCGCCTTGTAACCCGAGCGCATCGCCCCTTCGATCGTCGCGGGCAGGCCGGTCTGGGTCCAGTCGCCCGCGAGCACAAGATTGGCGAAAGCCGTGGCAGCATTGGGGCGTATGGCGTCCTGTTCTGGGGTGGCCGCGAAGGTGGCCCGCTTTTCCTTTACGATCTGCCAAGGCGGCAACTCCTCGCTCAGCCCATGAACGGCGGCCACATCGTGCCACAGCAGGCGGGCCAGAGATTCCCGGTCCAAATCAACGAGTTGGTCGGCCCCGCTGACAGTCACCGAAACCCTGTCGGAAAACGCGAAGATCCATTCGGCGGTGCCGCCGATGAGCCCGATGATGGCGGGCACACCCTTGGGCGGGACGATGCGAAAGTGCGCATTGACGATGGCGCTGATACTCATCGGGCGCTTTAAGGCCGGGCAGCAGTTCGGTCGCCACCCAGGGGGGCACGGCCAGCACAACCGTATCATTTGTTGCCAACTGTGTCTCTTCGCCCACATCCAACGCGGCGATACGGCCCTGCCCCATCGCAAATTTGCGTACGCGCTGCCCCATGCGGATCACCGCACCCCTTGCTTTCAGAAATGTCAGCGCAGGGTCGATGAAGGCTGCCGCGAGATTGGGCTCGGCGATGCGGGGACGATAGTGCACGGCCGCCCTTGGCCAGGGTCTCGCGCACGATCGCGCCGGCCAATGCCGCAGAACCGATTTCAGGTTTGGTGTTGAGCGCGGCGAGCAGGAACGGGTCGAGCAGGCGCTCCCACAACACGCCTTTGCACGTCATTGCGTCCTGTACGCGCTTTTTCCTGTTCGCGAACAGCAGGCCCGTAAGGCCAAGATAGTCCCCGGCCCTGGTGCCGGGGACACGGCGCTTTTGCGACAGCACCCACCAGGCGAACGGGCCGTCATTGGGCGTGATCGTCCAGCGTTGCGTTGGTACGAGATCGGCAAAGGTAAATTCGGCGCGGTCCGGACCGATCAGTCCGTTTTCGGCGCCGATGGTGCGCAAATAATCGAATGTCGCGTGATTGCCCGACAGCACCAGATGATTGCCGTTGTCGATGACGCGTCCAAGCGTGGAATCGAAATAGGAGCGGCAGCGGCCGCCAGCCTGATCGGCGGCTTCGATGAGTTCGACCTTTCGTCCCGCGCTCACAAGCGCTGTGGCGGCGCTCAAGCCCGACAGACCGGCGCCGATGACATAGGTCGTTCCTAGCGTCATCCGAACAATCCGTGGCGCGAAACGATGAGGAGAAGCTCGGCCTTGCCCAGCGAACGCGCGCGCGCGGGGGCGCCCAGCCCTGGCGCTCCATCTTGGAAAGTATCCGGAATAGACCGCGCCCATCAGGCGCGGCGCGGCGATGCGCCCTTTGGGATGTTTGGCGAGAATGCGGCTGGCCTCACGATAGTGATCGTGAGCGCGCGCAGCGACGATGCGGCAGGCCTTGTCGATGAGCGGGCGCGCAGATGGCCTGCCGCGGCTCGTTGGTCTGAATACCCGCATCAGCCAAGATATTCGCGCGGCAGATAGAGCCGGCCGATGGCGGCGTCCTCGTCGAGATCGCGCAGAATGTTCGTCAGTTGCAGCGCGCGGCCGAGATGGATAGGCGAGCGCGAAGCCGGGATCCTCCTCCATGCCGAAGACCTTGATGGAGAGCCGGCCCACCGCGCTGGCCACACGATCGCAATAAAGATCGAGCGTGGCGAGATCGGGGGCGCGGATGTCTTCGGCGACGTCCATCTCCATGCCGTCGATCACGGCGAGGAAATCCTGTTGGCGCAGATGGTAACGCGCGATTGCGTCCTGCAGGAATATGGCGGGGCCGGGCGCGCGACCCTGATAAAGCGCTGGCGATATCGGAGCGCCATGCTTCGAGCGCTTCGTGGCGGTCTGCGCGCGTGCCTTGTCCGTCATCGGCGATGTCGTCCACCGCGCGGCAGAAGGCATAGATCGCGAACATGGCGTCGCGCTCGGCCTTCGGCATCAGCCGCATGGCGGAATAAAACGAACTGCCGGTGGCCTTTTCCTGCACCGCGCGGGGCACGGTTTCGACATCCATCATGTCGGCGGTGGCAGTCATGGGTTTTGGGCGAGTCGCGACGCCGCCTTCTTAGGCCGCAATCGGCGGCCAAGAAAGCCGATGGTTGCCAGTAGCGCCAAACCCAGCGCCTCGGGCTTGCGGTGATGGACGCGATCCGAAAGCGGGTCGCGGTGCAGAACGCGGCGATTGAGGTTTTCGGCAAGGCTCTGGATGACCGCCACTTCCAGGGCCAAGCGCGTGTCGGAAACATGATCCGCGAACGGCCTTGATTTGGCGAGCAGATCGGTGTTGCGGCGCGCAAGGCCCTCAAGGACACCGCGCAAAGCCGGGGACGCCTTGGATGCACCCAGTGCTTCGGGAGCTATGTTGACGGTGTCGAGCGCGTCGAGCGGGATATAGACACGGTTCAACGCGCGATAATCCTTGGCGCAATCCTGCAGGTGATTGATGACCTGCAGCGCAGCACACAGCGCGTCTGATAGGGGCCAAAGGCGCTGATCCTCGCCATGAACATCCAGCACGAAGCGGCCCACGGGCATGGCCGAGTAGCGGCAATAATCCATCAGTTCGTCCCAGTCGCGGTAGCGCAGCTTGGTGACGTCGCGGCGGAAGGCTTCGAGGAGGTCGCTTGCATGTTGCGAGGTGAGATGGTGTTGGGCGAGTGCTGCGCGCAGGGCGCTTGCTTCAGGCGACGCGCCGCCGAGGCCGCAGAGGCCGCGATGCATTTCGTCGAGCAGGCGTAGTTTTTCGTCGGCGGCGCGGTTTGGCTGTCGGCGACATCGTCGGCAGCGCGCGCAAAACGGTAGAATGCCAGAATCACCGGCGCGGTGTTGGGGATGGATCAGAAACGAGGCGACGGGAAAATTCTCGTCGGTGTGGCCCTTGCCGGAGGCGAGATCGGTTGCGGCCGTCATGCGCGGATCGCCTGGGCCCGGCCCTTCCACATGCCGCCCTTGCCGCGCCAGAACTGGATCGCGGAATCCAGGGTGAAGGCAGTGTAGAGGACGCCGATGAGAGGCAGAATTATGCCCCAGAGCGGCGAAAGTCTGTAGAACCGCAACATGGGCTGAAATGCGATTGCCATGGCAAGCCATGCAAGCGCACCTGCGATTTGCGCCAGGCCGGTTGTGAGGATTGCCGCGGCCGACGGTGCTACGAACAACAGCGACATGCCCAACACCGTGCCGGCGAGTTGCAGCGGCGAATACTCGAGTTGCGCATAGGCGCTGCGCGCGACCATGCGGCGGATTTCGCCCAAGCCCTCATAGGGCCGGATGCTGGTGGCATGGTCGGTGAGGCCAAGCCAGATCGGGCCCTGTTTCTTCATCGCCCGGCCCAGTGCGCAATCATCGATGATCTCGTGCCGGATCGCGTCGATGCCGCCCGCCCGTTCCAGAGCGGAGGACGTGACCAACATGCAGCCGCCTGCGGCCGCAGCCGTTTGGTTCTCTGGACGGTTCACCAGCGCGAAGGGAAACAGCATGTCAAAGAAAAAGACGAAGGCAGGGATCAGCAGCTTTTCGGCGAAGCTTTTGCAATGCAGTTTTGCCATCAGCGAAACGAGCACAAGCTTATTGATCTCGGCGCGGGCGACAAGGTTTCGCAAATTGTCGGGGGTGTGGGCGATGTCTGCGTCGGTGAGCCAGAGATAATCCGGCTCGCCTGCAAGTAGGATGCCTTGTTTGATGGCCCAGAGTTTTCCGGTCCAGCCTGCCGGGCGAGGCGAGCCGACTACAACCGTCAGGCGATCTTGAGATGGCAGGGCGCGCGCGATGGCAGCGGTGCCGTCCGCGCTTTGGTCATCGACGAGTATGACACGAAAAGCGCCGGGATAGTCTTGCGCAAGCAGGCTTGTGATCGAACGCCCGATCACATCGGCCTCGTCGCGCGCTGGCACGATGGCGGCGACCGTGGGCCAGTTGCCGCCAACTGCCGCCTTACCCTTTCCCTCTCTCCCAAAGAGGGGGAGAGGAAGGGTGTCGCGCTCGCGCATCAGCCAGAACATGCCTCGACCCGTGAGCAGGAACAGCCAAATCACGAGCGGCAGGAAAGCCAGCGCGATCATTTGAGGTAGCCTGCCTTACCGAACCATGCCATCGCGTCGGCCAGGCCCTCGCGATAAGGGCGTGCACGATAGCCCAATGCGTGTTCGGCCTTCGCGGAGGAAAAGAACATGTGATATTTCGACATGTTCAGCGCATCGGTCGTGATGAAAGGCTCCTTGTTGGTCAGGCGGGCAACGGCTTGTGCGGCATAAGCCAGCGGATAGAGCGGGCCGCGCGGCAGTTTCAGGCGTGGGGCACGGCGGTTTGCGAGGTCTGCAATGACGGCCAGCATTTGCTGCAACGTCACATCCTTGCCGCCCAGGATGTAGCGTTCGCCGATCTCGCCTTTGTCGAGGGCGAGCAGATGGCCTTGTGCCACGTCGTCGACATGGACGAGATTTAGGCCCGTGTCAACGAAGGCGGGGATTTTTCCTGTCGCGGCTTCGACGATGATGCGGCCGGTGGGCGTGGGCCGGATGTCGCGCGGGCCGATGGGCGTGGAGGGGCTGACGATGATGGCGGGCAATTGTTTTTCCTGCACCATCTTGTCGACCAGGCGTTCGGCTACGACTTTGCTGAGCTTATAAGCGCCGATGACAGTTTTTTCGTCGTGGCGGGAGGTTTCGCCCACGGATTGACCTGCGATGGGTTTGAGCGTGGCGACGCTTGAGGTGTAGACGATTTTTTCCACACCTGTTGCAAGAGCTGCTTGCATCGTGGCACGCGTGCCCTCGAGGTTATTGCGGATGATTTGCTGCGGATCTCTCGCCCAGAGACGGTAATCGGCGGCGACGTGGAACAGGTAACGCGCGCCATCCATGGCGCGGGTCATCGAGGGTTGATCGCGCATGTCGCCTTCGACGATCTCGCAACCGATATCGGTCACGTTGGTGCGAGGACTTGTCGGGCGTAGGAGCGCGCGCACGTCCAAGCCGCGCGCGACGAGGGCGCGGGCGACAGCCGAACCCACGAATCCCGATGCGCCGGTGACGACAACGCGGTCTGCCATTTCAAGCGGCGTCGGTTTTGGCTGCGCGCAAGAATTTGCGGGCGATCCGCACCATGCGCGGCACGAACATCGGGCGCAGCAGGCGCTGGTCGTAAATGCCCAGGCGGCGATCGTTTTCGGCGAGACAGATGTCCATCAACTGCGCGATGGAGATATCTTCGCCGACCTGCTTGGCGCCGGTCATGGTGAAATTGTTGTCCTGTGCCGCGGCAGCACCGACATTGCGGGCGATGCCGATGCGCTCCCAAATTAAGAACGCCCAAACCGCCAGAATCTTCAGCGCGAAATAAGGCCTGCGCCAGAACGCCATATTGCGACGGTGCCAGGCGACCCAGTTCACATAAAAGAGGATGTGACGACCTTCTTCCTGCATCACGGGTTCGAAGGTTTCGACCAGTTCGGGCGGAAAGAACGCCGAGCGCTTGGCGGTTTCGAACAAACCGAAGGCGAAAAAGCTGTCGATGCACTCGCTGTAGCCGGTGACCATGAAGGCCCATTCGGGATCGCGTGGCACAATGTATTCCGGCTCGGGCTCAAGCTTGATGCCATAGGCTTCGACGAGATTGGCGAGCACATGCTTATGGCGGCCTTCCTCGAAAGCGTCGAGTTCAATGGCGCGTTTTAACAGCGGGTCCGACACCTGATGGCCATAAGAGGCGACATGAAGCTTGGCCTTGCCTTCGGTCTGAACCGCGATGTCCCAGATGGGCAGACCAACGAGGCGGTCGCGGGCTTGCTGGTCGAGCTGGGGCCAGTCGATGATCGCGGGTTTGTAGGGGTTGAAGGTGGTCAGAAGCGTCCTACAGAACAGGGCCTTATGGGCATCGCTGCCCAGGCGGATAGGGCCACCGGGAGGCGCAGGGATCGTGATGGAAAGGTCCGGCAGGGCCAGGATCGAGCCGGTCATGGGCCAAACCGTAGCGCGGTCCAGGGCCCTGGTCGCAACGTCGTGTTTGTCGATTCTTTGTAGGCGCCGGGTAGCAGTCTCACGGGGCAACGAACCTCTTGGCACGCCACAATATAACTCTCCTTACGGGTATTCGATAAGTCAGCGGAAATCGGCGAAGCCGCCCAGCCTTATGTTCGAATCGCGGGCTGCGGCGACCACTTCGGGGTCGGTCAGGGCAGCCAATTCCTCGGCATATCGGTAGGTGGCGACCGAGCCCAAATAGGGGCCGGTGGCGGGGTGAAGATAGATCTCACTGACGCCCTTCTTCGGCAGATGGCGCAGCAGCCCAAGCAGGCGCGGTTTGGTCATGGCGCCGGACCAACGCAGGCCGAAAACACGGTCCGGTACGGCGAGATGATCGGCCCGCAAGCGCCGGCGCAACAGCATCGACCACGGGGCCATGACAATGGCGGCGAGGCCATTGTCGCCGCCGCGCTCGATGCGAGATAGCACGGCGCGTGGCTCATAGGGTACGCGCGCGGACTGCATCCCGAAGCTTCGGCCAACGCGCACGATGATGGACGCAATCGTGGGATGCAGCTGGTAGTGTTTGTGGGCGTTGACGTGATCGAGCTTCAAACCCATTGCCTGAAACGCATCGAACTGGGCATTGATCTCGCCTTCGAGTTGATGGCGCACCGAAGGGCGCAAGAAAATGTCCACGCCCATGGCCGCCATGTCGGTGCGCAACATGCCGTCGCGGCCGACGAGATCGGGAATAGCGCGCGGCGGCAAAACCGGGCGGCCTTCGACAAGCACAAGGTGCAGACCCACGTGCAAATTTGGCATGCGCTTGGCGCGCTGCGCCGCATCAAAGGCGGCGGGCGCGGCGACCATCAGACTTGCCGCGGTGAGGATGCCATCGCGATGGGCGATCTCAACGGCGTCGTTGACTTCGCGGGCAGCACCAAAATCGTCGGCGGTGACGATGAGTTTCTTCAAGCGGCGTGTTCCCGCCGCTCCTTAAGGAATTGGAAGAACTCCACGCCTTCCCGCAGTCTGCGCTTCATCATATCGCTGGAGCGCAACATCTCGCCGACGATGGACGCGATCTTGCCGGGACGGAAATAGAATTCCTTGTAGAAGCCTTCCAGGGAATTGAATATCTCGTTGTGCGACAGGTGCGGATAATGCAACGGCGCAATCTGGATGCCGCTTTCGTCGACCAGTTCGGCGTTGTCGGCGTCGAGCCAACCGTTCTGCACCGCCTGATTGTAAAGGAACGTGCCCGGATAGGGGGCGGCCAGCGACACCTGGATGGTGTGCGGGTTGATGCGTTTGGCGAATTCCATCGTTTCACGGATCGTTTCTTTGGACTTCCCCGGCAAGCCCAGGATGAAGGTGCCGTGGATGGTAACGCCGACTTCGTGGCAATCCTTGGTGAACTTCTCGGCGACTTCGACGCGCATTCCCTTTTTGATATTGTATAAGATTTGCTGGTTGCCGGACTCGTAACCTACCAGCAACAGGCGCAGGCCGTTGTCGTGCATCACTTCGAGGGATTTTCGCGGAACATTGGCTTTGGCATTGCACGACCAGGTGACGCCAAGCTTGCCCAATTCTTTGGCAATGGCTTCGGCGCGCGGCAGGTTGTCGGTGAAGGTGTCGTCGTCGAAGAAGAATTCCTTGACCTGCGGGAAGGCGGCCTTGGCGTATTTGATCTCCTCGATGACGTGCTCGACGCTGCGAGTGCGATAATTGTGACCGCCGACGGTCTGCGGCCAAAGACAGAAGGTACAGCGTGATTTGCAGCCGCGGCCGGTATAGATCGAGATATATGGGTGTTTCAGATAGCCGATGAAATAATTCTCGATCTTCAAGTCGCGCTTGTAGACCGGCGTTACGAAGGGTAACGAGTCCATGTTTTCGATCGTGGGTCGGTCTTCGTTATGCAAGATGACGTCGCGGGCGGTGCGATAAGAAATGCCTTTGATGTCCTTTAAGGGAATTTCATCGGCGACATCCTTCACCGTGAAATCGAATTCGTTGCGGGCGACGTAGTCGATCACCGGGGCTTCGCGCAGCGAGCCTTCCGCGTTGACCGCGACTTTCGCGCCGATCAGGCCTGCCTTCAAATGTGGATTGGCGGCCTTCAACGCTTCGATCACCTTCACGTCGGATTTGAACGATGGGACGGAGGTGTGGACGACGACGTGGTCGAAATCCTTGGCTTGGGCCACGACTTCAGCAAGAGAGGTCTTATGGGGCGGGGCATCGATGAGTTTCGAATTCTCGACGAGGGCTGCGGGTTGGGCAAGCCAGGTCGGATACCAGAAGGATTTGATTTCACGTTTGGCCTGGTAGCGCGAACCGGCGCCACCGTCGAAACCATCAAAAGATGGGGCCTGGAGGAAAAGGGTCTTAAGCATCACGAAACCTCAGATTGCGAAAACGCACCGCGGGACTGCATGTTGAAGCGTTCGCCGCGCCAATGGATGGAACTGCCGAACAGCGAACCGAGAAACACAAAAAACGATATGGTGTCACGCAAGGGCAATAGCCAGTAGGGACCGGCCTTTGTGCCGATCAACCGGTCCAGCCGCCATTTGAGAAAGGCGCGGCATCCAACCGCCGCGACCAGCACACACAGTGATAAAAAATTAAAACCTAACGAGATCGCGGCGACCAGCGCCAGCGGCAGCGTGTGGATCGCGCCGCTGCCGACGTGGCCGGATAGGTTGATACTGCGGATGGTGCGGTTCCAGCGCAGCTCGTGGCGGATCAATTCGGCCGCGCTTCTTTCGGTACAGATATGGTCGACGAAGATGGGCGGCAACGCCAGACGATAGCCACGTGCACGCACAGCGCGGCCGATTTCGTAATCGTCAGCGAGGAAGCCCGAGAACGCGTGAAATCCGCCTATCTCTTCGAGCGTCTTGCGGGTGAAAGCGATCGTAGACCCAAAGCAAGGGGCGGCGAGACTTGCCTGGGTGCCGACCACGACATTTGGCAGGAACTGATACGAGATTCCCATTGCGGCGAGCTTGGACCACAGCGGGCCTAGCGGCTTGCCTATATAAAGACAGGTCACCGCGCCGACGCCGGGTTGCTGGAGTGTGCCGATCACGGTCTTCAGCCAGTTGGATGGAACGGCAATGTCGCTGTCCGACAGGATCAGCACATCATGGCGAGCGCGTGGGAACATGTTGATGAGGTTCGAGATCTTGCGATTGGAGCCGAACAGGCGGGCATCGATCACCAGATCCATGTCGAGGTCGGGGTGTTTCTTCTGGAGCGCACGCACGGTTTCGATAGCGGGATCGGCCGCGTTCTGGACGCCGAAGACAATCTGAACCTTGGCCGGGTAGTCCTGAACGAAGAAGCTTTCGAGGTTTTCGGCGAGCTTGGGCTCATCGGAATGCAACGGCTTGAGCAGGGTCACCGGCGGCAGGGTCCGCGCCGAGGGGGCCGAGGTTTTAAGGGCACGAGCCGCCGCAGCCGCGGCGACCAGGGCATAAAAAGCCCCAAAAAGCCCGAGCACGGCCGAGCCAACGCCTAACAGGTGGAACCAGTGCATCTTTGGGTCGGGTCCGAAGCAGTTCACTCAGCGGGTATTACACTCCCTGAACCCCAACAGGCAAAGCCGGGTTCCTCGCCCGGCCCCAAATGAGACTTGGGCACAGCCCCTGCATCTGTCCGGTTCCCCCCACTTGCCCAATCTAATATCGACCTTCGCGAACAGGCAGCCGAAAGCCATCGTCTTTGTCTTGCGGGGAGTCGAGGCCGGCGTCCGCGGCGCCAAGAAAGGAGGCGCTGCAACGATCGAGGCCGATTTTGGCGTTTGGAGAATTTGAGCGAGAGGTCAGCGAATCCTCTAACATCAACATCGTTTGAGATGTCGCCCGCGAGTTTGGCGCGGCGGATGCAAGGTGTGCTTCGGCTGCTTGCGCACAACCCAGAGACGCGGCCTTGCGCACGGCGGCGGCGCGGACCAAGCCTACCGGTCGTGAGCCTCCTCTCGCGCGCCCGCGCGAACGGTGATGCCGATTGAACCGTCGCGCTTGATGCAACAACAGTAGACGGTGTGCAGAAATGCTTCCCACCGTTACGCATGATCGATTTTTTTTCGCATAAACCGCCAGAATTGCGGCGAGATATCCTTTGCCAGCAGCGCTTTCACAATGCCTGTGGCAGTTCCCTTCTTCAACAAATAGGAGGACGATGCTTGGCTGCGTCGCGCGCAAGGCCCATCTGAAGCCGGTCCAGGCGCGGTTCCGGTTCGCGCAACGCGCTATAGTCAGGCAGATTTGAAAAGGAGGCGCTGGTTATGATCCTCAGCATGTCACCGTTCCTGTTTGTGCATGTTTTATTGAGTTTGACCGGAATCGTTTCAGGTCTCGTCATTCTGTGCGGGCTTGTGACGTCGGAGCAGATGGATGGGTGGACAGCGGTCTTCCTCTTCACCGCGCTGCCAACCAGCGTGACGACTTCTTCTTTCCCTTTCACGGCTTTACGCCCGCGCCCGGTGTGGCTGTCATTTCGATGATCGCTCTCGCCGCCGTGATCATGGCGCACTACGTTTTTCACATGGCGGGGTTCTGGAGCTTGGGTCTATTTCGGGGCGTAATGACCGCGCGCTGCTTCAACACCTTCGTGTTGGTAGTGTAGGCGTTGTTGAAGGTGCCAGCGCTGCACGGGCTGACGCTCGAAAGGTTCGAGCCACCCTTCGCGGCCCGCAAGGATTGGTGCTATTGTTTTTCATTCTTACGGGGCTGATATCGTTCAGACGATTTCACCCAGTCGCCTAAGGCGCGTTTCTAGGCACGGTGGATTGCTTCGCGGGCGGTCCTGTGTGCGTATTCCCATCGCGGTCGATGTAGCTGCCTTGCTGTAAGGCAGCGTCAACGGATGACGTTACGATGAATGACAAATTGGCCATAATGATCCTTGCCGTGTCGGTTTGCTTTGCATCGCCAGCGCTAGCCCAAATGGGAGGCGGCGGCATGGGGGGAGGTGGCATGGGCGGTGGTGGCGGCGGTGGGCGGCCTGAAATGGGCGGTGGCGACGAGGGTGCGTCGGACCCGCACGCGTCCGATGTACCATTGCCGCCGGATCCCGAAGGAAGAGCAGAGGATCTACGGCTGCAGGGAAAATGCGATGAAGCCGTTCCCATCCTTCGCCGCCTGACACAAAGCGGTCCGGACGATGACATCGCCAAGTTCAATCTCGGCCTGTGTCTGTTGGATATTGGAAAGGCCGACCAAGATGCGCAGCGTTCCGCAAGGGTTGAGCACGAAGCTGCCCAATGGATATTGGGAGCGGCAAATGACGGGCTTCCAAACGCACAACTTCGCTCGATCACCCTGTATCTCGATGGCAGTGGCGTGCGCAGCGACCCCGTGGAAGCCGGAAAATGGTCTTTGATCTATCATTCGAACGGAATGCGGGTGGCACTGAGTTTGCCGGATATTCCGCAAGACGTGCAAACCCGTCTTGAGAGCGTTTTGACCGGCCAGACCTGGCTGGAAGCACATTCGCGCGCCGATTTATGGGTGCCCGAATTGCAGCGCTCGGACTCTGGATATTAGACCTGATCCAACTCTATTGAATTGGGTCTAAAACACCTGCCGCAGTATGAAATAAAGCACGCCTGCAAGCGTAATCGCCGCTGGCAGAGTTAGGACCCAGGCGGCAGCGATGTTGCCAACCGTGCTCCATTGAAGGCCAGAACCGTTGGCCGCCATGGTTCCCGCGACACCGCTGGAAAGAATGTGCGTGGTCGAGACTGGCAGCCCGTAGAGTTCGGCAGCTCCGATGGTGAGCGCGGCCACGGTTTCTGCGGACGCGCCTTGCGCATAGGTCAGATGCTGCTTGCCGATGCGCTCGCCCACTGTGACCACGATGCGTTTCCACCCGACCATGGTGCCCAGGCCGAGCGCGATGGCGACGCACACCTTCACCCAAAGCGGAATGAAGCGCGTGCCTCCTTGTAGACCGCTGGTGTAGGATTTGAGCGTCGCCATCTCCTGGTCGGAGAATTTCGCACCCGCATCGGGCAGCAGACGAATGGCGTCCGCTGTCAAATACATGTCGTTGCGCAAGTTCGGTGTCGCGACGGCAGGCACATGACGGATGGTGCCGTAGCTCTGCACCTTCGTTGCAATGTCGGCAGACAGTGCCGCCAGTCCTGCGAAAACCTCGGGGCGATCGAGATCCTTGGTGCGCAAGCCATCGCCCACGCTTTTGCGCGCGGCATCGGCGTTCATCGGCGCCGCACCGCCAGCGTGGCTTGCGAACACTGCTTCGGCGGATTGTGTGGCGTGAATGAAGGCCGGCGTCTGATCGTCCGGCATAGTGCGGTTGAGCGCATAGGCGGTGGGTGCCGCGCCGATCAGTATGAGCATGATGAGACCCATGCCCTTCTGTCCGTCATTGCCGCCATGTGCGAACGACACGCCGGTGCAGGTGAGGATCAAGATGCTGCGGATCCACCACGGCGGCGGCTGGTTGCCCTTCGGTTCGCGATAAAGCTCCTTGTTGCGAATGACAAACTTCATCACGAGCAGTAGCAATGCCGAAAATACGAAGCCCATCAATGGGCTGAACAGAAGCGCCTGAGCGACTTTCCACGCCTGTGACCAGTCCACGCCGGAGGTTGCCTGCCCTGTGGGCGCCATGAGCTGATTGGCCAAGCCCACGCCCATGATCGAACCGATCAGGGCGTGCGACGAACTGTTGGGAATGCCAAGCGCCCAGGTGCCGAGGTTCCAGATAATCGCCGCCAGCAGCAGCGCGAAAATCATCGCATAGCCCGCGGCGCTGCCCACCTGGAGGATCAGCTCAACCGGCAGAAGCGTGATGATGCCATAGGCCACAGCGCCGGAGGAAAACATCACGCCCAGGAAGTTGAACGCGCCCGACCACACCACGGCGAACAAGGGCGGCAGGCTGTGGGTGTATATGACCGTGGCAACTGCATTGGCAGTATCATGAAAGCCGTTCACGAATTCGAAGCCAAGGGCGATCAGCAGCGCGATGCCCAACAGGCCGAACACGCCCAACGCCAGGGGCTCGTTCACGCTTCGGATATCACTGACAAGCCCGTACGCGCCGTAGCCGATGCCTGCGCACAGCAATAAGATGAACACGATCGCTGTCGCCATGGATGGGCGCACGTCTAGCCATGGCTTGTGCGACGGGTCCGCGATCAGTTCCGGCGTCACGGCGATATCGGTCATCTGCTCTTTCCCTGCGGCCCAATGCTCAGGTTAGAAGCATCGCAGTACGGTTTTATGACAGAGAGTTCCCGTGATGGCGGCGTCTTGCGGCTGACACGAGTCCGACAAGATACCGTCTTGGATCGGGCGCTCACTTCACGTTACCGGGCTCCCGCCCGCCAGCGAAAGGAACAGCCTATGTCGAAAAAACCCGCCATCGAGCATCACGCCAAAGCCGCCGATCATCACGAGCGTGCGGCCCGTCATCACCGCAAAGCGGCCGAGCATTACGAAGGCGACGACGCGCAGAATGCCGCCCATCACGCCCATAGCGCGGCCGGCCACGGCGCACACGCCAACCACCACGCCGGCGAAGCGAGCAAGCTGCACGCCGATCATCACGCCAAGCACGAAGATAACGAAGAAGAATAACGACAATGCACGCGGGCCTGGGGCAGGCCGACCGCTGCGCTAGCCGCGAATATCGATGCGACCCGCCCGGAGAAGATAGCGCAATTCCGGGCGGGATGTCCGGGGAAACTGGCGATTATAGATTTGCCGTCTTCTTTTGCGCGCTCGCAAGCAACGTGTTACGGATCGGCAGTTCGCGAATGCGAACCGCAGTGGCGGCAAAGATCGCATTCGTGACGGCGGGCGCTATCGGTGGCGTTCCGGGCTCGCCTGCCCCGCCGAGCGGCGCGTTGCTTTCGACGATGTGCACTTCGATCTCGGGGCATTCGGCGAGACGGACCATTTCGTAGTCTGGGAAGTTCGCCTGAACAACCGCGCCTTTGTCGATCGTGATCTCGCCGTTCAACACGGCGGTTAGGCCATAGATGATACCGCCTTCGATCTGCGCCCTGAGGCCATCTGGATTGACGGCCGAGCCGCAATCGACGGCCGAAACGACGCGATCGACCTTCACATGGCCATCCGGGGTCACCGTGATTTCTGCCACCTGCGCCACGATGGTCTGGAAGCATTCGAACACCGCTATGCCCCGCGCCTTGCCCGCCGGCAGGGGCTTGCCCCAACCGGCGGCATCTGCAGCCGTCTTGACCACCGCATGGTGGCGCGGCGCATTCTCGAGCAACGCAAGGCGGTAGGCGACGGGATCTTTGTCGGCGGCGTGCGCCAACTCATCGACGAATGATTCGATGAAGAACGCGTGCCACGATGATTCCACGCTACGCCACGGCCCTGTCGGAATATGGGTCGCGACTTTCGCCGTGCGGATTTCCTGGTTGGCGATGGCGTAGATGATATGCGCCTCGGGATTGGCGCCGCCGTCGGTCGTGTAATCGTTGGTCCAGGCGAGCGGCATTGCCTTGTTATCCAGCGCTGCGCGGAAATGGCTCATCACATTGGGGCGATAGTAGTCGTGCTGCATGTCCTGTTCGCGCGTGAAGATCAGCTTTATGGGCGTTCCTGGCACGGCCATTGCTGTGCGCACTGCATAGGCGAGGAAGTTGTAGTAGCCCGGCAAACGCCGACCAAACCCACCGCCCATCGGCAGAAGGTGATAGGTCACCTTCTCCATCGGCAGATTTGCGGTCTTGGCGCAGAACGCGCGCGCGCCCAGACCGTCTTGCGTACCGGACCAGACCTCCAGCGCGCCGTCCTTGTAAAGGGCGGTGGCGTTCATCGGTTCCATGGTGGCGTGCGCCAGATAGGGCACCTGATAGGTCGCCTCGATCAGCCGGCCACCGGAGAGCGCATCGGCGCCCGAGCCGGTTTTCATATCGACTTTGAGATCAACACCTTTCAGCGCGGCTATGCGGTGCGCAGCGATAGAAGTCGAAGTGACATTGCCGTTCGCACCATTGTCGAACACGGGGCTGAGTGCGGCCACGGCGTCGCGCGCACGCCAGAAGCGGTCTGCCACCACGACAACGCAATCGTCGAGTTGCACGATCTTTCGAACGCCGCGCATTTTCGCCACGTCGCCGATGGAGACCGCTTTCAGCTTGCCGCCGAACACCGGCGAAATCTTGATTGCGGCATAGGCCATGCCCGGCATCTGCACATCGATGCCGTAAGCGGTCATGCCGTTCACCTTGTTCGGAATGTCCACGCGCGCCATGGACTTTCCGACGAGCGTGTATTGCGATTTCGGTTTCAGTGGCGGATTGGTTGAGGAACTGTAACTGGCCGCGTCTTCTACAAGTTCGCCATAGCCGAAGCTTTTGCCGCTTGCGGTGTGAATGACGCGACTGTCCTTGGTGGAGCATTGGCCTGTCGCAACATCCCAGCGCGCGGCAGCCGCTTTCACCAGCATTTCGCGGGCGGCGGCGCCGGCGACGCGCATGCCATAGACGCCCGTGGCGCGCACGGCGGATGAGCCGCCGGTCACCTGCAAATCCATGTAATTGGCGACCGTGCGAAACATAGTTGGAGACAGTGGCGCGTAAGAATGTGGGGATGTCGTTGGCCGTCATATGCCGTTGGCTGAGCGTGAACCCTTCGGCCAGCGCGCCATTGGCGAAATCCGGATCGGAGGGCGCGGCCTCGACGCGGACGTTATTCCAGTCGGCGTCGAGTTCTTCCGCCGCCATTTGCGCCAGCGAGGTGAAGATTCCAGTTCCCATGTCGCAATGGGGAATCACAATGGTTATTGTGCCGTCCTGCGCGATCTTGATCCAATTGTTGACGAAACGTTCTCGCGCGCGCGCATCGAGCCTGTTGATGCGGCCGATGCGGCCCGAAGGCCACAGCGCATAGCCCACAACCAGAGCACCGGCGGCGCCCAAACCGCCGAGTAAAATCATTCTGCGGGTCGACACCATGACGTTTACGCCTTTGCCAGCTCGCGCACGGCGGCGCGGATGCGCGGATAGGTTCCGCAGCGGCAGATATTGGTGATGGCGTTTGCCAGATACGTCATCGGTGGGATTGGGGTTGGTGGCCAGCAAAGCCGACACCGCCATGATCATGCCCGACTGGCAATAGCCACATTGTGGCACCTGATGGTCGATCCAAGCTTGCTGCACGGGGGTAAGCCCGTTGGCACCCAGGCCTTCGATGGTCGTGATTTCGGCACCCTCGACAGAAGCAACAGACGTCACGCAACTGCGCTGCGCCTTCCCGTTCACATGAACGGTGCAAGCTCCGCATTGCGCGATGCCGCAGCCGAATTTGGTGCCGGTAAGCCCCAGTTCATCGCGGATGACCCAGAGCAGCGGCGCATCCGGCTCGACCTCGAGGGTGTGCTCCACACCATTTACCTTCAACTGGAGCGCCATGCGTCCTCCTGCGTCTCATCCTGCTTAGGCGCAACCCAGCATTTGCGGGCGGCTGTCCCAGGTTCGCAGCACTAAGCTAGAGCTCTGGGCTTTCTCCCGCAATCTGAGACGGTTGGGGACAGACTTGTATTTCGTCTCTTCGGACAGCTGTCTGACCGATACGCCCTGTATCAGGCGCGATAGAGATCGAGCGGGCGGAAGCGCGACATCTGATAGGGTATGGAACAGGCTGGTGCGATAGCCGCACCGCTGACATGCGAAAGCCCCATCGACCAGCACGCCATGACCAGGCTCTTGGTGCTCACGCCATAAGCGATCATCTGGTCACCCGCCAGATGAGCGCGTTCGCGGAAAACGCCGATGCGGGCGAAGATTTCAGTTTCCGGCAGGCCCACCGTTTCGAGTTCCACTGCCGTGCCGAGCAGTCCGCAGCCGCGCACCAACATGGTACCAGCGCGTTGCGCGCGCACGCTTGCGATCACGCCGCGCCCGAACGGATTGAGCATGGTCACCAGCGCCGATAGCCGTGATTGGGGCACGCCAGTCGGCAGATCATGGAGTTCAAACGCGATATAGCGGCGAAGCTCCGGCGCGAAGGATTTGATTGCCTCAAGGAATTGCGGCCGCGCCCGCGAATTGGCGAGCGTTTCATATGAGCAGGGCAGATGCAGGATAAAGCGGTTCTGCCGCTGGAACAGATAGTTCAGTGTCTCCAGCCCGTGTTTGGCGGCAGCGAGGTCGATGGCGGTGAGTTCGTCCGGATTCAACTGCGAACGGTCCGCGCGCGCTTCACCCAACGAACGGCTCTGATCGGTTTCCGCGATCACGTTCAAAGAGAACGATGAGATCGCGTCGTGACGCAGGTCCCAGATCGGTCGGAATTCGAAATCGAGATAGAGCATACGGCTAGCGATGCGAATGGGTTCGGCTGCGGAAGGCGGCGGTTCGTCCGTGGGCTTGAACTGCGGCAATGAGGCGGGCGCCGCCAGCGCACCGCTCGCCATCTTGTGAAGGACGGCGACATCGACGTCCTCGGAGGTAAGCATGTCGCCCTCGCGCTTGGTGACGGTGCGTATCTTGATCTGTTCCAGCGTGAACTGGCCGAGAAACAGCTCGAGCAGTTCCTGTAGGATGCGCATGCAGCGAAGCTGCGCGGACTGCTGAGCCTCACTGGGAAAGGATAGAAGATAGTCCGTCTCCGAAATGCGGCATTGATAATCGCAAGCGCCGAGCTGGCGACCAATCTGTTTTTCAACGCGCTCATAGATGTTGTTGCGCGTGCGCTCCCAGCGTGCGCCGATCTTGTCGCGTACCGGCGCAATGCTCAGGATGTTGACGCAGCCCTGCGCCAGCAATTGCGGGCTGGCGATCTGGTCCAGCGGTGAATTGAGGTCACGAATGCTGATGGTGGTGGGCGCGTCGGGCGAAGGATCGTTGATTTCGGCGGCGGCGGTGCTCATCGCAAATCCTCGAACGCCGGCTTAAGCCGTCGCGGCTTTCGTCTGGGTTTGCGGGTTCAGGAGCCGCTTGATCTTGTCAAGCAATTCTACGGGGCGGAACGGCTTGGCCAAGCAATCGTCGGCGCCGAGCTTGAGCGCGAGTTCGAGAAACCCGTCGGGGCCCAAACGCCCGCCGCCGGAAATCGCAATAATGGGCGTGCCAGGAAAACGTTGCTTGGCCTCACGAATGGTTTCGATGCCTTCGCGATTTGGCATGACGATGTCGGTGATGATTATCGCCGGCGTCGTGCGCTCCACCGTGCGTAATCCGATTTCTCCGTCTTTGGCGTCGACGACCGCATAGCCAGCGCTACGCAAAATCCTGCCAATCGTCTGACGTACCGATTCATCGTCGTCAATGACGCAGATCAAAGGTTGTCCATCCATATCGGCTGGCCTTCGCGAAAGCGGACGGGAAAGCGTGGACACGCTCTGCGCCGCGGACCTCGGCACGAATTCCACCACCTCGTGCTTAAGAGACATTTAACGATGGATATAAAATAGCGGTGTAAATGCTTGAAAATCGCCTTAGGCAGCCCCGCGCAACACATTGTACACCCGCCGCGCCAATTCCTGCCGGCGATAAGGCTTGCTCAAAAGCTCGAACTTGTCATTCAGTTCGCCATCGCGCATCGAGGCCTCGGTGAAGCCCGAGGTCAAGAGCACCTTCAGGTCTGGGTCTCTGGTGGTTGCCTCGCGCGCGAGGTCCGGCCCGCTTACGCCACCAGGCATCGTGACATCGGTGAATAGAAGATCGACCTGCGCGCGCTGCAGTATGGTAAGTGCCGCGTGCGCGTCCTGCGCTTCCAGGACCGTGTAGCCGAGTTCCTTCAACTGCTGTACCGCCGCGCGACGAACGGCGGCATCGTCCTCGACGATCAAAATCGTTTCGTGCCCGGTCATCGGCGCATCGCTGTCCACCGCCGGCCGCTCGGTCGGGACCGACGTCTTCGTCGAGCGTGGCAGATAAAGGCGCACCACCGTGCCGCGTCCGGGCTCGCTGTAGATTTTCACATGCCCGCCCGACTGTTTCATGAAACCGTAGACCATGCTGAGGCCAAGTCCTGTTCCCTTGCCCACCTCCTTGGTGGTGAAGAAGGGCTCGAACACATGCACCAACACGTCTGGCGAAATGCCGCTTCCGGTGTCGGACACCGCGATCATCACGTATTCTCCTGACGTCACTTCCTCGTTGGCCGCTACATAAGCCGCGTCGAAAACGACGTTGGCGGTTTCGATGGTGATCGTGCCGCCCTTGGGCATCGCATCGCGTGCATTGACCACGAGATTGGTGATGGCGGATTCAAGCTGGGATGGGTCGATGTCCGAAAGCCACAGGTCGCGAGCAAGATAGGTACGCAAGCCGATGTCGCCCGCGATCGCGCGCTTAAGCATCGCCACCGTCCGGGTGACGAGATCGTTCGGATCGAGCGTCTGGCGCTCCAGGTTCTGCTTGCGCGAGAAAGCGAGCAACTGGCGGGTCAATTCTGCGCCTCGCAGACTTGCGGCAAGGGCTGCCTCGGCCAATTCCTTGTTCTCTTCGCTCACAGCGGCACCTGCAAGTATCAGATCGAGATTGCTGATGACGACGGTGAGAAGATTGTTGAAATCATGCGCGATGCCGCCGGTGAGTTGGCCCACCACTTCCATCTTTTGCGACTGGTGCAACTGGCGCGTGAGCGCCTTGCTCTCCGTGATATCCTTGATGACGATCTGGGTCGCAGGCACGCCTGCATAGGTCAGCGCCGCCTTCGATATCTCGACGTCGACTTCCTTGCCGTCGCGTCGCAGGAATTTCTCCTCGCTGAAAATGGGGCCTGCTTCGGTCGCTGCGATTTCCGACAAGCCGGCTGCGATCTCATGCCGGCGCGGGCCCGCGATCGCATCGGCGAACAATGTGCCCAGGAGGTCTTCGGGTGTCTTTACGCCAAAAATCCTGCAGGCCGCGTTGTTGAGAAACGAGAAGCGGCCCTCGTTCAACACGATCAAGCCGCTCGCCATGGATTCCACGATATGGCGATAACGGGCGCTACTTTCCTGCGCCACGATCTCGGCGAGCTTGCGTTCGGTGATGTCCTGGCAATAGCCGATCAGATTGGTGACCTGTCCGTCCGCGCCGCGTTCCCAAAACCCTTCGGCCGAGCAGAAACGCACGTGGCCATTGGGCCGCACGATCCGATATTCGACGCGGTACGATTGGTGGCTTTTGATCGCTTCGCCGACCATTTCGTCGACATTCTGCCGGTCCTCTTCGTGGACCATCGACATGATGGCGGGCAGCGACGGCTCGAAGCCATGGTCGACGCCATAGATTGCAAACATCTCGTCGGACCATTCGCATTCCCGAGACGGTAGCCGAATGCGCCAATTGCCAACATGCGCCATGGCCTGGGCCTGGGCGAGCAGGCGCTTTTGCTCGGCCAATTCGCGCGTGCGCTCTTCGACCCTCCTTTCCAAACCTCTGTGCGTAGTCCTCGATCTCGACTTTGGCGGCGGCAAGTTCGGCACGGTTCTTGTGCAGATCGCGATTGGTGCGCACGATGTCTTCGAAAGTGGACATCAAAAGGTCGATGATCTGTTCCTTGTCGGAATTGATCGTAAAGCTGCGGCCGAGGAACATGACCTCCACGCCCACGCGCAGTTTGCCGCTAGCACGCAACCTGCGGCTTTGGAGCACGGTGTCCACGCGTTCCAGAAGCTGGTTCGCCTCGTAGGGCTTGGTGACGAAATTGTCGGCGCCGCATTCCAGCCCGCCGATGATGTCCATTGGGTCACCGAGCGTAGACAGCAGCATGACCGGCAGACTGCGACCATAGACGCCGGCCTTGATGCGCTTGCAAAGTTCGTATCCCGACATTCCCGGCATCATGATGTCGGAAATCACCATATCGAACGAAGAATCGATCTTCGGCAGCGCACTTTCCGCGTCGTAGGCGACGACGGCGTCGTATCCGCCCTCTTCGAGCACGCCGCGCAGCCGCTCGGCTTGCGTGGCGCTGTCCTCGACGATGAGAATCCTGGTCATGCCGAAACTCCTTCCAACCGGGTGGATATTGCAAGCTCCCGGGCGATTGCACCCAACGGCAACACACGATCGACAAATCCACCCTCTAAGGCGGCCTTAGGCATTCCGAAGACCGCGGAGGTCTCGCGGTCCTGCGCGATAATCGTGCCGCCATGCTCGTGAACTGCACGCAACCCGGCAACGCCGTCCCGCCCCATGCCTGTCAGAACCACCGCCGTCAGCCGCGATCCGAAGGTCTTCGCCGCCGAATCAAACAGAAACGTAGCGGACGGCCGGAAGCCGTCGATGGGCGGGGCCGCGGATAACACGATGGTGTCGCGCGACGAGACGCCCAGATGCCTGTTGTCCGGCGCGATGTAGACCGTGCGCGGCTTCAGCGCTTCGCCGCTCACCGCCAATTTGATTGCGAGCGGCGAGCTACTCAACGAACGGATCAGGCCGTCGACAAATCCGCCCGCGATGTGTTGGACGACCAAAATGGGCGCGAAAAAATCCGGCGGAAGTTCGGAAAAAATCTGCTGCAGCGCGCCAGGCCCACCGGTTGAGGATGCAATGGCGACAAGCTGGCCCGTGACGCTCGCCAGTAGGGGCTTTGCCGGCACGGGCACAACGGCGGTCTGATTTCGCCACCTACGCACGACCTTGACCTCCGCCATCGCCTTCAGCGCCGACAAAAAGCGTCGTTGTGGGGCCACGCCTTCGGGTGCTTGGAGAACAGCAAGCGCGCCCGAACGCGACAGAAGCGACGTCGTCTCTTCGCAAGGACCAGGAGAAATCAGAACCACCGGTTTCGGTGCTTCGTTCATGATGAGCCGTGCTGCCTCTACCACTTCGTTTGCTGTATCGCTCATCACAAGAGCTATCAGATCGGGTTGCAACCGATTCACTGACGTCACGATGCTCGAAATCGAATTGGGTAGTGTGATGGTTTCGATGTCAGGGTCGGCCGATAGCGCGGCGGATATCGCGCGACGAGCAATGTCTGATCCCCCTGCCAGAACGATTCGCGCCATCGCCGTCATACCATTTGCTGGATTGTGGCCAGAAGATCGCGCTGGTCGAATGCGCTCTTGAGCAAATAGGCATTGGCGCCTGCGCGCAGGCCCCGCGCCTTGTCGCGATCAGATTCCAACGCTGTCAGCAGGATCACAGGAATATCACGGTGCCGCGTCGAGCCGCGAATGGTTTCGGTGAGCTGGAAGCCGTCCATCTCCGGCATTTCAATATCGGCGACGACCAGATCAGCCCCACCCTCGCCAACGATGCGCCAGGCTTCCGCGCCGTCCGCCGCTGCGGCCACTTCATACCCCGCATTTTCGAGGATGGCTTTGATAAGGGTGCGTGTGGTCATGGAATCTTCCGCGACCACCAGCCGCTTCTTGGCGGGCGCAACGGCTTGCTTGCGTGCGAATGACTGATGCTCCTTGCGTTCCAGCGTTTGAGCAATCAGATCGCCCACATGCAGGATCAACGCAACGCGCCCATCGGGCAAAATCGTGCCGCCCGAAATGTTCTGGAGACGCCCGAACCGGGGACCAAGATTGCGCACTGTCAAATCGTCTTCGTTGTAGAGTGCGTCGACCACGATCGCGGCCTCTGCAACGCCCGCGCCCAAGAGCACGACCGGCAACAAATCGCCGTCGCGTGCAATCGCTTGTTCCCGTCCGAGCAACGAAGACAATCGCACCAACGGCAGAGGTTCGCCCTCTCCCACCAGAACGGACCGGCCCTCCAGCAGCCGCACATCGAAGTGCGAAACGTGCCGCAAGCCCCGCACCAGCGTAGAATCCAGTGCAAAAATCTGTTCGTCGCATCCCACCAGGAGCCCACGGATCGAGGTGAGCGTCAGCGGCAGAATGATCGTGAACAGCGTGCCCTTGCCGGGTTCTGTTGTCACCGAAATCGCTCCGCGCATCTCTTCGATCTGCGTTTTGACGACGTCGAGCCCGATGCCACGTCCCGAAATCCTCGAAACCGTGGAGAGCGTGGTGAACCCTGATTCGAAGATGACATCGTTTTCGCGGCCTGGCGTCTTTGATTGCGCAAGACCGCGTTTTCCGGCCTGCGCGTTTACTGCTTTGGTGTCGATACCGCGCCCATCGTCGCCAATCGTCACGACGATCTGCGGGCCGCTTAGGTTCGCGGTCACTGTGATGCGACCTACAGCAGCTTTGCCCGCCGCACGGCGCATATGTTTGGGCTCGATGCCGTGATCGACCGCGTTGCGTACCAGATGCATCAGCGGATCGCGTAAGCCTTCCAGGATGCTGCGGTCGACGCCGATCTCGCCGCCGCCAATTGTGAGCGAAACATCCTTGTCGCCGCCCGCCGTCAGATCGCGCACCAGGCGGTCGAGGCCATCGCAGGCCTGCGTGAACGGCAACATGCGAACCTGGCGAATTTCCTGGCTCAACTTTGCCGCCGCCAGATCAAGCGATTTGGTGTCGGCGGCAATCTGGTCGGCAAGCCCTTGAAGCTCGCGACCGATTTCGCGCAATCCCGAAGCGGGGCGGCCCTCGCGTTGTGCCTCGCGCACGTGCTGGAGCAATTTCTCCAGCATATCGACATGGCTCGCAGTCCGGCGGCGCGCGATAAGAAGCTCGCCGTCCTGTGCCAGCAGCGCGTCGAGCTTGCCCGCCTGTATCCGCAAGGTCGCGTCCTGCGGCTTGGCCGTGAGGGGTTGCACCATGGTTGCCAATTGCGCCGGTTCTTCGCGCGCGATAGCTGGAGCGGAGGATGGCGCATCCATCGCCGCAGCCAATTTCGGCAGCAACGCGCCCAAAGGCCCTGCAGAGACGTCTCCTCTTTCGGCAAGCAATCGTCCGGTTGCCGCCAGTGAGTCCGCCATCGACAGCAGGAGCTGAAACAGCGCTGCATTGGCGACCAGCCGGCCGTCGCGCATGGCCTGAACGATTTCCTCCAGGCGATGGCACGCTGTCTCGATCGGATCCAAGCCGACGACGCGGGCTGCCCCTTTCAAACTGTGCGCAGAGCGAAACAGACTTGTATGGATTTGCGCGGCCGATCCCTCGCCGCGCTCGAGCGCAAGTAGATCTCGCTCCATCGCGTGCGCATGTTCGCCCAGCTCCACCACGAAGGTGGACATCAGGCGCTGGGAAAGTTGCGCGCTTGCGGCCATGCGTCAAGCGCCCACGATCATGGTTTTGAGCCGCGTGCCCAGCGTGTGCAGATCTTGCGCGGCTTGCTCGGATTGGCGCGTGGCGGCAAGGTTCTGGTTGCTTGCCTCATTGATGTGCGACATTGCCTGATGAATCTGCACCATGCCGGTTGCCTGCTGGCTGGCGGATGCTGCGATCTGTGTAGCGGCCCTGGCGGCCGCATCGATGGTGTCGACCAGCGATGAAATCGTTTCGCCTGCATCATTGGCCGCACGGATCGCCTGATGCACGCTCTTGGTGCCCTGTTCGGTTACGAGCACCGCGGTGTTGGTGGATTTCTGGATGTCGCCTAGAATTTGCCGCACTTGTCCGGTCGCTTTCTTGGATTGCTCGGCGAGGCTTTTGATCTCACCTGCCACAACGGAGAACCCCCGCCCATGTTCGGCTGCACGCGAGGCTTCGATCGCCGCGTTGAGCGCCAGAAGGTTGGAGCGTTCGGCGATCTCATTGACGGCGGCGATGATCTCGCCAATCGCTTGCGCCCGCTCGGACAGCGACAGGATGCTTTCGGCGATAGTGCCAGACTGCTCCCTCACCTCTTCCATGATCGCCAGCGTATTCATTACCGACTGCTTTCCCGCGATTCCGACATCGGATGCGCGATGGGCGGAATCTGCAACAACCTTTGCCCGCTCTGCTGCCTGGCTCGCGGTCTGAAGCACTTCGTCTACCGTGGTGACGGTTTCGGCCACCGCAGTCGACTGTTCGCGCATACTGGAAGCTTGCTGCGCGGTTCCGGCGAGGATTTCGGTGGCCGTCGTGGAAAGCGCCTGCACAGTATTGCGGATCGGAGCCGTGATGCTGCGTGCGATGAGAAATCCGCCGACACTTACCACAAGGAACGCGGCCAGCGTACCGAAGATGATCGTGTAGAGCGTTATGCTAGTAAGCCTATCCGTCTCGGTCGACTGGGCGGTAAGCCGTGCTGTCTGTTCGGTTTTGATTGTCTTGATGATGGCGCGCGCCTGATCCAGCGTGCGCTTGCCGATATTGGTCTGGACGATGTTGACTGCCGCGGTCTGGCCCTTTTCGCGCCGTGTAGAGATTGTTTGCTCCAATTGACCAGTTCTCTCAACCAGGACTGCACTGACCTGATTGACCTGATCGCGCAGTCGTGGCTCGTTGGCTGTTATCTCCTCAACCGTTCTCAAATCGGCATCGAGCGCTGCGCGGCCCGAAAGATATGGCTGCAAATACGCTTCGTTGCCGGTGAGTAGAAACCCGCGCTCGCCCGTCTCCATGTTGACCGCCTGCAATAAAAGATCGTCAATAGTCTCAAGAAAATCTCGCGTATGCTGACGCTCGTTACGCAGATCGACCATGGCCTGGGTGTTGTCGTAGGCGACCCAGCCGATGATGAGGAGCGCGATCGGCCCTAATATGAAGCCGAATAGGAGCCGGCGTTGTATTGTCATATCGAAGATCATCTGAAGCGTCCTCAAATCTGGCGGGTTGGGGCGTTGCCGGCATATAATCGTCTGTCCGAAAGAAGCGCGCGGCCATCGAGTACATTGAGTGCGGTGTCGGTTACGCCGAGCGCGACCGAAGTCGCGGACGGCTCCTGCCATGGCGCAGGCCGCAATTGGGCCGCTGAAATGCCCGAGACGTCTTCCACCGCGTCAACAAGAAAAGCCAATTCCGGCCGCTTCTCGCCCAAAACGATCATACAAGTTGCATCTGTGACATCGCCCGCACCAAGCAGATCGCCCAGACGAAAGACGGGAAGAATTTCGCCGCGGAAATTGACCACGCCGGCAAGAAGACCCGGAGCACCGGGAATCGGTGTCAGGTCCGACGGCGGCATGACGGCCTGTACATAACGCGCTTCAATGGCGGCTTTTTGCGAGCCCAAGTCGAACGCGATGAGGTCAAGCAGTTTTTCGTGCCGATGATCCTCCGTCAACGGCACGGCAAGTGCCCGCGCCCGCTCCGCCAGGACCTCATCGGCACGCAGACGCGATGGCAGCGCTGCTGCCTGCGTGGCCTCGGCAGCTCGCGCCAGGCGCTGCATTGCTGCGGCCCAGTAACCCAGATCGTCGATCTTGCGTTCGAGCCGGGTCATCGCGCGCACACGGCCGATTGCAGGGTGGCGATTTCGGCCGCTAACGCTGCGGCCACGCGGCCATAGCGCTCGCTTCCGGTCAGCGGCACAATATCATTTTCACCGGCGCCGCCGCAGAACGACAGGCCGTTGCGATAGGCGCGCATAGCGCCCGCGCGATCACCGCGCTGCTGCGCGATGGTTCCCAAAAGCATGTGTGCGGCGACCAAACGGCGGTCGAGATAGATGAGGCGCCGCGCGATCTCTGCCGCCATCTCCATATGGTTGCGATTCAAAAGTCCGACGGCGTAAAGATAGTGCAGCTCCCGCGACAATGGGTGCCAGACGACGGCGCGCGCCAAGAAATCCAGCACCGCTGTCAGTTCGTTGGCAGCAAACAACGTCTGTGCATGGGCTTCACAGGTTTGGGCGCATCCGCGGAAATCCGATGTGACGCGCGAACGCGCGCGCGGTGCGACCACGGGCTCGGCCAATTTGGCAACAGCAACCGGATTTCGCCGCAATGGGATCACGTTCGACGGTTTGTCTGCGCGAAGCGGCGCGCCCGCCCTGCGGTAGAACATTCCGCCGGCCGTCATCACCGTCTCGAATGGAGCAAAATCCCACAAGGGAGGATCGGACGGCGCGATGATGAGCCAGCCGCCATCGTTGAGGCTTTCGAATAGGCGTTGGGCAACCTGACCGACGGTCTGCCCGCCGAAATAGATGAGCACATTGCGGCAAAGAATGAGATCGAACTTGCCGCCCTGGCGCGGCCGAGGATAGGACGTGCCCGCGAGATTGGCGGGTGCGAACGTGACCTTGTCGCGAATGCGTTCAATGAGTTGAAACCTACCTCCCCGCGCCAGGAAGTAGTTGCACGTGAAATCGCTCTTGGCGCCACGAAATGACCAGTGTTCATAGCTACCGCGTGCCGCCTTTTTCAAGGCGGAGGCGGAAATATCGGTAGCGGTGATAGCGCTTCTGGAGGTCAGACCTTCCTGCTCGAGCAGGATTGCAAGCGAGTAAGCCTCCTCGCCGGTGGCACATCCCGCACTCCACACCTGCAGCGCCGTATCGAGCGGCCGGTTGCGCAAGAGATCCGGCAACACCTTCTCGCGGATGGACTCGAATTGCTGTGGCTCGCGGAAGAAATAGGTTTCACCGACAAGAAGATCGGACAGAAGCTCTTCCAGCAATGCTGCGTCATTGCGCAAGCCTTCAAGCAACCGCTGCGTATCGCGCGCGCCCGTGCGCCCCATGATTCTGGCGATGCTGCGCTCGACATCGCCGATGCGGCCCGGCGGAAACATCAGGCCCACGCGCTCTTCGAGGAACGCCAGCACGTCGGCGCAAGCTACCGCAGCGGAGCGCACTTTCGTCATGCCGCGGTCGCCTCCGGCGGAGCGGACGCAAACGCACCGTTTTCCATTTCGGTCAGGAAACTTTCAAGATCAGGCAGAAAGACGACCATGTCAGCGAGCATGACAATGCCAGAGAAATACCGCGCGGACGGTATCAAACTCTTCGTGGACTGGATGTCGGCAATGGCAATCTTCGCCACGCCGTGCGCCCGTTCGGCACACAGCGCGGCACGGCGCGGACCCACATGCAGCACGATGAAAAGATCGTCGAGCTCCACGTCCTTCGACACGTCGCCGAACCACTTGCGCAAATCGAGCACGGGAACTGCCATGCCGTGGAGATTGATGATGCCCTCGATGGCGGCCGACGGCTGCGGCAGCGAGATGGGACGCACGGCGGAAACGACACGCTCGACAACGTCGATGCCAAGGCCGAAATGCCGGCCTGCAGCCTCGAATACAAGAATTTCACGCGTGTCCTCGATCATGGACGGCCGCATTTTTGCCGGGGACCGCAAACAATGTCGGCGCGCCCCGTTTTCCACCTGTTAACCCTATGAGATGAACTTTAATATTTTTCTAATCTCCGGCCAGAAAGCCGCCGGAAAGACTTAAGACGTCGAGACTGGGTAACGGCCGATCCATGATTGCAAGATCAAGATCGATGCGTGAACCGAGAAGGTTCATCACCAGCGCAAATTTCCCGAAGCATTGCGAAGTCAACGGCAAACACATGCTCGGCGCCGCCAATTCGGCGGATCAGCGCAAAGAATGCGGCAACGCCACCGCCAGGCGGCATACATTATTGGTTAACGCAAACGTCCTATCTTTTAATCCTTATGGAGCGCCGTTCCTGGGGGCTAGCTGATGCCGCGTTTGCGCCGAAATCGCATGGCTGCGGAAAGCTGCCATAGAAACAACTCCTTGCCGGGAATTGCGGCGGCACTCTGCATAATCTGCGTGGCGCAGAGCGCTTGGGCAGATGATGCGGTCGATCCGTTCGCGCTTTCACCCGAACAGCTTTTCGACGCGACAGTGACGTCAGTTTCCAAGACGTCGGAAAACCTGCGCGACGCGCCCGCCGCCGTCTACGTGCTGACCAACGAGGACATCGCGCGGTCCGGCGCCACTTCGATCCCGGAAGCCCTGCGGATGGTGCCAGGACTACAGGTCGCGCGCATCAACGCGTCGGGCTGGGCGATCAGTGTGCGAGGCTTCAACAATCCGCTCGCCAACAAGCTGCTGGTGCTGATCGACGGACGCGAGGTGTACGATCCGCTCTTCTCAGGTGTTTACTGGGACGTTCAAGACACCCCGCTTGAAGACGTCGAGCGTATCGAGGTCATACGCGGACCTGGCGCAAGTCTGTGGGGCGCCAATGCCGTCAACGGCGTCATCAATATCATCACCAAGAACACCTCTGACACGCAAGGCGCGCTCGTTAGCGTGGCCGGCGGCAACGAGGACAGGGCCACCGTCACCGCGCGCTACGGCGGGAGTTTGGACGACGACGCACATTGGCGCATCTACGGCAAATATTTGGACCGCGCTTCGGAAGAGACACCTTCCGGCGTGGACGCCAACGACGCGTGGTCTGAGTGGCGCGCAGGATTCCGCATGGATTGGGATCCCAACAGCCAAGGCGACACGTTCACACTGCAAGGCGACGTCTATGGCAGCGATGACGGAGATCTTCGCTCCGTCCCCCTTCTCATGCCTCCTTACGCTGAGGTGGAGGACGAGAGCGTATCGGCCTCCGGTGCCAACTTGAACGGACACTGGAGCCACGAGTTCGGAGACGATTCACGGCTCACGGTGGAGAGCTACATCGATCTGACGCAACGTCGCCAGATCACACTCAAGGACGAACGCTCTACCTTCGATACAGAGGCCCAATACGAGCTCCCCGCTTGGGACTGGCAAAAGCTGATGGTAGGCGTCCTATATCGTTATAGCGTGGACGCGCTCACGGCCACGCCGATCATTACGTTCGCCAAAGGCACACGCGGCGATCAGCTTGTCAGCGGCTTTGTACAGGACAAGATCACACTTGAGCCGGAACGATGGATCGTCACGCTGGGATCCAAGTTCGAACACAATGATTACTCCGGTTTTGAGATACAGCCGACGGCACGGCTGCAATGGCTTGGCGGCGAACAGCAGATGGCATGGGCTTCTGTTTCCCGCGCGGTACGCACGCCCAGTCAGATCGAACAAGACCTGGACATTATCTCCGGGGTCATTGCGCCCGGTGTGTTGCCAGTGCCTATCAGTGTGGAATTAAAACCCAGTCCGGATTTCGGCAGCGAGGTGTTGGTTGCTTATGAACTGGGATATCGCCGGCAATTGACGCCGAGTGTGCAGGCAGATATCAGCACCTTCTACAATGATTACAGCAAACTCTCTACTTTGAGCCTAATGGCGCCGCAGCTTGTCCTCGACCCCCTCTATGTCATTCTGCCGATCCAGACGACCAATCTGACGACGGCAAAAACGTACGGCTTCGAAGCGGTGGTTAACTGGCGCGCCGACGAGCATCTCAATTTCTCCGCCACTTACAGCTATCTCCACATGAATCTGGACGGGCCGCCGAGCAATCTTGCGATCGCGTCGGAAGCGGCCGAAGGACAGTCGCCACGCAACCAGTTCAACCTACGTTCGCAATGGGACGTTACCGACAGATTGTCTTTCGATAACACGATCTACTACGTGGATGCCTTGCCAGCATTTCCCGTGAGCGCGTATTGGCGGCTGGATACACGGGTCGCTTGGCGCTTGACCGACAGCGTACAGCTAGAATTCGTCGGGCAGAACCTTCTCGACGATTCTCACCGTGAATTTGGAGCGCCGACCGACGTAAGCGCTACAGAAATTGGCCGCAGCGGCTACGGTAAACTGACGTGGCGTTTCTGAACAAAAAAAGCCCCGCGCTCTTGGCACTGCTTCTAGCGGCGGCGTTGCTAACACCCGCTTACGCTGAAGAGAATGTCCAGCTCGTCGAACAGGAAATCAAAGCGGGACTGCTCTACAATTTCCTGAAATACACGCAATGGCCGCCAGAACACGCTCAACAAGCGAACGGCGATGCGGTGGTGTGCCTGTTCGGCGGCGATCCGTTCAACGGCCATCTGCAACCCATGGCAGGGCGCACGGTCAACCAGCACGGCATCGAAATTCGCAATGTGCACACCCTTCAAGAGATAGATGCTTGTTCGCTGTTGTATATTCACGCGGACGAAAAGGCGAACTGGCCGCAATTGCAGAAGGCCCTGGCCGGAAAGGATGTGCTCACCGTGAGCGATTTCGGCGGCTTCGCCGAATCCGGGGGCATGATCGAATTCACCCGGGTCGACAACCGCATCGGCGTCAAGATCAACGTCGATGCGGTGACGGCGGCGCATCTGGCCGTTCAGGGTCGCCTGCTCCGGCTTGCCAGCACCGTGCATACCGCCGCAACGGACTGAGCTCATGCACAGACCGCAACTTTCCATCCGCGACATCTTGCTGCTCATCACCGGCACGCTGACATTGATGATCGCGCTGCTGGCGGCCAAGGAGATGTACGGCAACTGGCAGCGGCTGACGGATATTCGCGCGTTGAAGAACGCCTCGACATTGAGCGATCAGCTGTTCGATGCGACCGAGAAGCTCTCCGTCGAGCGCGACATCGCGCTTTCCATGCTGCACGCCCCGGATGCAGAGACCGCCACTGATTTGCGCCCGAGACTGATGGAAAGCAGGCGTGCTGCGGACGATGCCCTGCGCGCTGGCCTGGCGGCGATGGACAGATACGCGTTCCCCGAACTCTCTGGACTGCGCAGCAAGATCAAGACACATCTGGCGGTCATCCGGACCTTGCGTCTTCAGGTCGATAGCGCCGTGAATCTGCCGAAAGGTCCACATAGGCGCGAACTCGCCGCGCACTGGTCAAGCGAAGTGACCGCGCTGATCTTAGAAACGCAAAATCTCTGGATCGGTTTTGTCGGGCACTTCACAGACATTGATCCGATCGTCACCCAAGATCTTTGGTACAAGCACTTCCTACGCACTATCACGGACTATTCCGGTCGGGAACGCTCTCTCATCGGTCAGTTGATCGTGGAAAATGCCGATCCAACGCCGCAGCAGATTTCACAATTGCTCCGCGGACAAGGTGTGACGGAAGAAAGCTGGCAGATGGCCCGCATTCTTGCCGAGCAGAGCGGTCTGTATGCGTCCATCGCGCCCTATTACACTGACGCCAGAAGCCATTACTCCACGATGCACGATATGATTCAGGATATGTTTTATGTTCCGGGCGCGCGGCACGGCGAAACCTATCCCATCAGTGTCGATTTGTGGTTCGAATTGTCGATGCAGGCTTCCGACTCGCTAAGCGCCTTAAGGGACGCCTCGATCCGGCAGACGCAGAAATATGCCCAGACCCTCATCGACGTGACGGAACGCGAAATCGCCGTTCAGGCGGCGATCTTCTTCCTGGCGCTGCTTCTGTGCGCCTACAGTTTCCGCGTCATCGTTCGGCGCGTCATCCGCCCTATCAATGCGATGGTGGACGCGCTGCTGAAGGCAACGCGCGGCGAAAGCGTGGATTTTGTGCTCCGTGCGAACGGGGATGATGAAATCGGCAAGCTGGCGCAAGTTCTACGCGCGTTCCAGGAAAACCTGGAGCAAGTCCGGCGAACGGCGGACGAACTGGACCGCAGCGAGAATCATTTGCGCGCGGTGGTCGATCATACGCTTGACGGGCTCATCACCATAGATGCGACAGGTACCATCAAGAGCTTCAACCATGCCTGCGAACGGATATTCGGCTATAGCGCGAGCGACGTCGTCGGGCAGAACGTGAAGATCTTGATGCCGGAACCCTATCACGGAGAACATGATGGCTATCTTTCTCGTTACCTGAGCACAGGTGACGCCCATATTATCGGCACGCCGGGACGTGAGGTCAGCGCCAAGCGCAAGGATGGATCGATCTTTCCGATCGACCTGTCGATCAGTGCATTCACGTCGGGAGACGGTCGGCATTTCTCCGGCATCATTCGCGACATCACCTTGCGCAAGCAAGCCGAAGAAGCGCTGGCGCGCCATACCCAAGCCCTGGAGCGCAGCAACAAGGAACTGGACGATTTCGCCTATATCGCCTCGCACGACCTTAAGGAACCCTTGCGCGGAATCCACAACCACTCCCGCTTCCTGCTTGAAGACAACGCCGAGAAGCTCGATGAGGAAAGCACGGGACGGCTCAACCGGCTGGTATTCCTCAGCCAGCGCATGGAGCGGTTGGTCAATGATCTGCTCTATTTCTCGCGGCTGGGGCGCCAAGAGCTTGCAATCCAGCCCACCGACATCGGCGCCGTCATCGCCGACATCGAATCTACGCTCGAACATTTCCTGGAAGAACGCGCTACCCGGATCATCGTCCCGGAAACGCTTCCAGTCGTCACCTGCGACAAGCCGCGCGTCACCGAACTGTTCCGCAACCTCATCACCAATGCGGCAAAATACAACGACAAAGCCGAGAGGATGATCGAGATCGGATGGCTGGCCTCGAAAAGTATGCCGAGCGGCATCATCCGCAAGCATGTCTTTTTCGTAAGGGACAACGGACTGGGCATACTTCCCGAGTTCCACCAGGAGATCTTCCGCATTTTCAAACGGCTTCAAGCCAGCAAAGAGCCAGAGGAAGGCACGGGCGTCGGACTGACCTTCGTGAAGAAAATCGTCGAACGCCACGGTGGCGAAATCTGGCTGGAGTCCGAGCCGGGAAAAGGTACAACCTTCTATTTCACCTTGGAGGAATCCCGCCATGAACCGGGACTTGAACCAAAAGTCGCTGCGTGAATCGCAGCCGATCCTGATTGTCGAAGACAGTTCGGATGATTTCGAGGCCACCAAACGCGCCTTCGTCAAGGCCAATCTGCGCAATGCGATCAAGCATGTGTTTTCCGGCGAAGAGGCGTTGACTTATCTGCGCTCCGACACCCAGGCCAAACCGGGCCTCATCCTGCTCGACCTCAACATGCCGGGACTGGACGGGCGCAAGACGCTGGAGATCATCAAGCAGGCGCCGGGCCTCAAAAAAATTCCCGTCGTTATCCTGACCACTTCCGACGACGAGCGCGATGTGAAGGCTTGCTACGAACTCGGTGCCAACACCTTCATCCAGAAACCAGTCGATTTCGACGGGCTGATTTCGGCCATCAAGCGGCTCAAGGAATACTGGTTCGAGATCGCGCTACTTCCGAAAGAAAACGGACATGGCTGAGGTGATCGGCGTCCTCATCATCGATGACAGCGAGGACGACCGGGCGCTCTACAGGCGCACGCTGAAGAAGAGCGAAGACGTATCCTACGACATCTTCGAGGCCGAGGATGGCGAACAGGGACTGATGCGGATCGAAAAACGATCGCCAGATTGCGTCTTGCTCGATTATTCCCTGCCCGGCCGCAACGGTGTTGAGGTGTTGAAGCGTCTGCGCGTCAAACACCCCTTCGTACCGGTCGTGATGCTGACCGGACAGGGTAGTGAGACAGTTGCCGTCAAGGCAATGCAGGAGGGCGCGCAAAATTATATCTCCAAGGCGACGATAACGCCTGAAACCCTCCAGCGCGCGATCAGGGTCGCCATCGAGCACTGCACGATGGAGCATCGCATACACGAACAGCGCAGTTCGCTGGAGATATTCACCCGCGCGCTCGCGCACGATCTCAAGGAGCCGGTGCGTACCATCAAATCGTTCCTGACCGTTCTTGCAACGCACGAAACGTTCTCAGAAAAAGGTCAAGGTTATTTCGGCTATATCCAGAGTGCCGCCGACCGCATGGAGGCGCTCATCGACGCGGTCTATTTCTACACCCGGCTGGACGGCTCGGCGCAGCAGATCAGCAAGGAAGTCTGCGATACCGCCGCCGTTTTGAAAGAAGCAAAAGCCGACATCAGCGCGCTGATCCGGGAACGCAAGGCCGTCATCGTCGGCGATGCTCTGCCCCATGTCACAGCCAACCGCCGGCAATTGATGCAGGTGCTGCAGAACCTGCTTTGCAACGCGATCCAGCACTGCCCCATCGATCCCATCATCCGCGTCACCGCGGCGGAAGGACCGGGTCACTGGTCGTTGCGGGTCGCCGACAACGGACCCGGCATCGACGAAGCACAGCGCGACAAGATCTTCGAACCCTTCAAGCGCTTGGCGCAGCCCAATGCGCAAGGACTGGGATTGGGCCTGGCGATTTGCAAGCGCATCGTCGAAACCCATGGCGGAAAAATCTGGTGCGAAGCCGGTGCCGAAAAGGGCTCGACCTTTGTCTTTACCTTGCCCAAAGATGGAGCGGACATTGCCCCGGCCAGTCAAGATTTGGCGTATCAAACAGCCCACGTCGACGTAGCGGAGAGCGACGCAAAGCCGCTGGCAAATGTGCTGTTGGTGGACGACAACGAAGCCGACATCGAACTCGCCCGGATTATGTTGCTCGAAGAATCCAAGTTGCAATGCAATCTGCTGGTGGCACGTGATGCCTACGTTGCCATGGAGATCTTGCGCAGCACGGCGGGCGAACTCTCGATGGTCGACCTGGTACTGCTCGACATCAACATGCCCGGGATGGATGGTTTCGAATTGCTCGAACAAATGCGCGCCAGCGAGGCGCTGCGCGGCATACCGGTGGTGATATGTTCAACGTCGGGCTATGACAAGGATATGGAACGCGCCCAGGCTCTAGGTGCGATGGGGTATCTGGCCAAACCTGCCGAACTCGCCAAGCTGAAACCTTTCCTCGACCGAACCGGAAGCCTGCGTCTTGTTCGGGATATCCAAGGCCATACGCTGGTGCGGGCATCGGCGCCTGGCACGCGGCCGGCCTTCAGCCTGGCGTGATCGGCGGCAACAGAACAGTCAGGCGGCTTTCTGTTGGGCAGCGGGGAGCGTGAAAAAGAAAGTCGTGCCCTTGGTTGGGGTGGATTCGTACCATATCCGCCCGCCATGACGTTCGACGATCTTTCTGCAGATCGTCAGTCCCATCCCGCTACCTTCATAGGTTTCCCGGTCGTGTAGGCGTTGGAACAGCAAAAAAACGCGCTCGGAATATTTTGTCTCTATGCCGATACCATTGTCGGCAACGCGGATTGTCCAATGATTGTCTGCAGGTTCTGCGGCTATGCGAATATGAGGATGGTTGTCGCCACGGAACTTGATCGCGTTATCGATGAGATTCTGAAAGACCTGCCCGATCTGAACACCGTCCGCCATAACGGTGGGAAGCGCACCTATTTCGACCTGCGCGCCCGACTTTGCCATTGCGTGGCTGAGGTTCTTCATTGCGGTTCGCGCCACAACGGTCAGATCCGTGAGCTCGGGAAGACGACCGCGCGTACCGACACGGGAAAAGGCCAGAAGCGCTTCGACCAATCGCTGCATCCTTTGGGCACCGTCGGAAGCATACTGGACGTATTTATCCCCACGCTCGTCGAATTGTCCCCGATATCGCTGTACCAGCAGCTCCGTATAGCTCGCTACCATACGCAGCGGCTCTTGTAAGTCGTGGGACGCGATATAGGCGAATTGTTCGAACTCGGCGTTACAACGCTTCAGCTCCAGCGTCCTGTCAGCAATCAATTGTTCATTGCGTATGTTTTTCGCGATCTCGCGCTCAAGCGCCTGGGCCTGCTCACGCACAACCGCCGACAATCGCGCGCGGGCGGAAGCCATCACACCAATCGTCACTATGCCAGCCAGGATCAGCGACGCCATCGCAACGTCCAGGTAGGTCGACGGATTTCATGCTCGGTGCTCCCGGCCGCACTCGGCCCTTCTCCAACGCACGCGATATCTCGTGAACTGACGGAATTGAGCAATAATATGACAATTCTTGCTAATGGGTGGTTAATTTGGCCTCCGTCATACGCGTCTGCAACGTATCGGTATCGACGTCTTAATCCGACGGAGAACCGCTTTCGTGAAGGAGGCGTTGTCGCGTGATCGATGCCTTCCACATGAGAGCATGTGCATCGTCAAAAAGGCCGGAAGAAACGCGTGGATTACCACCATGTCCTCGAAAGAGGTCCTCTTCAAATCTGGTGAGCGGCAGATACACGAACAGACGTTGGCGAAGGCAGTATGTCTGCCCTTCGCGTCGGCGATAGGCTTCAGCCGGATCCTAGTCGCGTGCAGAAACCAATGTGACCACTTCCATGCGGTGCTTGTTGCGACAAGGAGCGTATTCGTGACCAAAAGGGTGAGTATAGATCGTCGGCGTAACAACCGGGGAATGATGGCTTGGCGCACGCCGACGAAAGTCAGGTTGAGACGAACCATCAGCGCGTCATGGACCGGCCGCACCTCGAATCAGCGGGATGAGCCTTATTGACGCCGAGGTAGGGCGTTGCCGCGTTCCCATATCCAGCACCGTTCGCCCGCCAGTGCCAGCTTGAGCGCCCAATTCGTCAGAGCGATCTTCTTCGACGGCTTTCCACCCAATTTTGCTCTCTCGGGCGGGATAATACCGGACGCGCGAACGCGCAGGTCAGCGGATGTGCCCCCGCATTGTCCAGAGCAGGGTTGAAGACGCTGGAAGGATCGGCTTTCACGTGTCTTCGGGCGGAGAGATTACCCGCCGGTCGCCGATGTTCTTCAGGGGGTAGGGTTTTTAATCGAGAGCGGGGTTCGATCTCCGCTGTCGCACCAAGAAAACATTTGAAAACAAAGGCTTGAATTGCAGCAAAGGATCCTGCCTACCCCTCTGAATATGTCCGCACTGTCCGCAAACCCCCTGAGTCGGAGTTTATTTCCACACCCATCCGCTGAGCATCTGTGCATGAGAATCCCGCCGCCCCGTGATCATCACGCCGAGCGCCGGCGGCAGGCCGGCCCGGTTCGGAGGCTAGGCAGCCGCTGATATGCTCGCATGTAACTGGACTTTCACGTTCGATGCGGGTGGAATCGGTATCAGAGCTGGTCCGGGGCAGTGGACGGGAGTCCTGCACGCGGCGGCCATGGAAAATAGATGATCAAACAAATATTAGGGGCGATCGCCACCAGTGCCCTCTCCATTGGACTGTGCGTCACCCTTCCGATTGCGCCTGCCCGCGGGCTGGAATCTGTTCCAAATACAGACGCGACTTCGGCCACCGTGAACGTACCTGCCTCACCGGGCGGTCAGAGCAACAACGGTGGACATCACGGCGGATGGGGTCATGGCGGCCATCACGGCGGCCAAGATGGCGGAGGAAGTGTAGTTGTCGTGCCGCCAGCCGAACCCGACGGCTACCCATATCCATATCCATACCCTGAGCCGGACCCAGCACCGCCGCCTCCCCCGCCATCGGATCCCGATGCCGACATCCCACCACCTCCACCGCCGGACAGTACGGACAATGCTGTGCAACGCTCCAACACCGCGCGGATTTCGCACTGGAATTACTGCGACGCGACGCAGAGTTTTTATCCGTATGTTCATGCTTGCGCGAACAGTTGGACGGCGATTGCCATCTCGCCACCACCGCCGGGTACTCCCGCACCGCCGTCGTTCGCCACGTGGCAATCCTGTGATAAGCCGGCTGGCTTTTATCCATATGTCGCGACCTGCCGGCACAGCTGGAAGTCTGTCGCCGTCACCCTTCCCGCCCACACGCATCCCGTTCCGCCGGCGGTCTGGTATTATTGCCGCAGCAGCGTCAGCTATTTTCCCTACGTCAGAACCTGCGATGATGATTGGCAATCAGTACCCGCAATGCCGCCACCGACGGTGACCAAACCCAAATACCCACTCGTCAACTCAAAGCCGTAGTGCACCGAGCTTTGTCTTCGCATGAGGGTGGGAAAGTCGCCCCTCTATTGCTTGCGCTTATGGTAGGCGTGGTCAGAAAAACCGTGGCTACCCACCAAACCCGATATTGATCGTCGCGAAGGGGCCGTAGAAGCCGACATTGCCTTCTTGCGCTGTGTCAATGCCGCCATCCGCGGCACCGAAGAAGAAGTCGGCGCGATAGCCGAAATCCAGCTTTGCATTCGCGTAGCGGAAGGAAAGCCCCGCAAAGCCTCCGATGTTGGGAATCGTAACGGCCCGCGAACGCGTGTGATCGAATGGTCCGTGAGCGTAACTACTCACCACGGTGCCACCGGTGATACCGATATGATAGCTACCTTCTGTCTGGTGATGCGTCTTGATGCGCTGTCGACCAAATAGAACCGCCGCGTTCGCGCCCCAATTAAACGCAAGCATCATACCGTTGTCGCTCCCAGCGATTGGCAAGGACGCATCCCAGGAAAGCGATGGCCCAATGGCCTGCGAATTACGTTCGGCATGAAAGACCGCCGTATAGGTGTGTCGAGGAACAGAATAAATCCTGTATTTTCCAGGTTTTGATTTTGTCACCACATGGTCGCCCAGTCTGGCGTGAAGCGTCGCGTCGGCTTTGGATGTGAACTGTGCAAACCTCACCCCAGCGCTGACGACCGAGCTACTGCCGGTGCCAAACAGACCCAGGCCAACATCTTTCCCGGCCTGAAAATCCACCACAAGATGGGTTTCCTCACTGTTGGCTTGTCCGTCGCCGAACACTCTGACCGCTGGTGTGTAGTCGACGAACGGATTGCCGCCAGCAGTAAATTTTTCCTCCGGAAACCCCGGTGTTTCGTGATGCAGATGTCTGGCACTGTCGGCGCGCCCGTAGCGGGCCGAAGCGGAAAAAACCCAGTTTGTCCCTTCCGGCGTGAAGCTGATTTTTCCTTCACCGCCGATGCTGAATTTGGGTGGTTGTTGGGCGCTTGTCATTATCCCACGATCCACGGGCGATGCCAGATCTGAAAACGGCGGCGCAAAGATCGGCGGCGCACTGTCCGCGCGTTCGAATTGTCCGCCCAGTTCAACCCATACCGTCGGACGATCCATGTCGTCGTCTGCGGCGTTGGCGTCCTGGACGCAGACAAAACCGGCCAGAGCCAGCGCGGAGACCGTTGTCAGAAGTTGTTGGCGAAAATCGTTCCGGCCATTGCGCTTAGTCGTGTGTTCGCTCATCTGTCCCCCCTTACCAATTCTTCGTGACGCGAACGCCGATCAGCTTGGGATCGGTCAGGAACACGTTCGTCGTCAGACCGCTATCGTCGCTGTTCAGGAAGGCTCCGGTGATCGCGGTCACATTGAACACATTCTTGTCATAGAACATCACCTGCCAACCGTTCTGGCTCGTAAGAATAATGCTCAGATTGACGGTGTCGTACCCACGTAGCCGGTCGTAAGACAGGTCATTGAACACACGCCACCACGAAGCGTCCTGCCAGTAGAAATCGCTTCGCAGCGTGCCGGCCCAATCCGGCGACAATGGAATGGTGTATTGCGCGCCCGCCGACACCGTATAGGGCGGTGCATTGGGCAGGCTGTTTCCACCAAGATTTTTTGAGAACCCCGCACCGTTGTTTGGTGCTGTCGCGGGATCGAATCCGGGATAACCCGGGGGTATCTGGCCGCCAACGGCTGTTACCGTTGGATTGGGGACATAAGGCAATTGCGTAAAAGGATCCAAATGCAGATCGTAGGCAAGTGCGCAATAGCTGACAACATTGGCTCCTATGGCAGGCGCACCATTGGCGATCGACTTCGCAACATAATCGGGGAATACGCAGTTCGACGCCTCGTTGACGAACGGTTTGACGACAAACCAGCCTGGATTGCCTGCGGTGCGGTCCATCAAATCGATGGCGCTTTGACCTTTAGCGATGGCGGTATCTTCCCATCCTCCCGCGAAGTTGAACCGCAGGCCAGGCAACGGCTCCCACGTCGCTTCCAGCTCGGCGCCTTCGGCATGGGCATCGAAGTTCAGATTGATCGCTGTCCGGTCCACGATCTGGGAGATCTGATAGTTCTCGTAATTGTAATAAAAGACGTCGCCATTCAGTGTGAGCGCGCCATCGAGAAGCGTGTTCTTCGTGCCAAGTTCGAACGCGTCAATGAATTCGGGCTTGAAGGTCAATGGATGTGTAGGTTGGACACCAACAGAGGCAGCAGCCGCGGAGGGTTCGTAACTTGAGGAAAAAATCGCTCCCGGGGGGTTTGCTCCGCCTGCTTTGTAGCCATGTGCATACGAGCCATACACCAGTGTTTGATCAGTGAAGTCGAGCTTGGGAGTCCAATTGACGACAGCGCGGCCAGTGAGTTGATCCCACTGTTGGTTGACGACACCGGCGATGGGATAACCCCAGCCGCTGGACACCAACCAACTTGGTATGTCGACAAAATGCTTCTGGTCTTCCGTCCACCGTAGGCCAGCCGTCAATTTCAGATCGCTGAGGATATCGTAGTTTGCCTCGCCGAACGTGGCGTAGGAATTCAGCACATAGGGATTCTGACTCAGAAAGTAGTTGTGTCCATTATTGTTGAGATGAGAAAGCGGGTTTGGATCGATATATCCACCACTAATTCCGGCGGGTTGAGTCGGATCGTTGAACTGAAATCCGAATGGCAAATTGGCCGAATTGTCATATACCCCTGGGATGTAAGGCACCGTGCCGCCGTGGCATGGAGCACTGCCAGAGCATCCGTTCGTAATCATCGTAAAGACATTGCTGAAAACGTAGTAGTTTTCCTCCGTCTCATAGTGCAAATAGTTGCCGCCGGCGCTGAAATTGAAGGGCCCGGAGAAATTCGAAGAGACGCGGAATTCATGGCTCAACTGCCAGGCGTGTTCCTCGGAAAGATCCTCGAGAATCAGCCGGTCCGAGCAACCCAACTGTGGATCGCAAAAGACGCCTGCAGCCGCGCAGCCAAAGGGGTCCGACATGGATGCTTTGCAGGGAGAGCCAAGGGGGGCACTAGCGCAAATATTATCGCTGCCGCCTACACAAAGATGATAACCATTTGGATCCGGCGCGACCCCATTGATAGGATCATTCACATTGAAAACACCCGGTACCGATCCGAATCGGTTGTAGTCTTCGGCCGAATAGAGGAAGTCATGCCCAAAACCGGTTTGTGATGAGAAGGTGAGGGTCGGCGTCATCGTATAGTCAGCGTTAAATTCGATGACGTCGTTTTTCGCCTTGTAGATCGGGGCGATACCCAATTCGACCACGCGCAAATTCTGCGATTGGGTAACGCCGGCATACGGGTTTATCGGATTAAGTCGGCCTAGCGCTTGTCCGCCTAGAACATAGGGGAGCGTATATCCAAGAGGAGCTTCAAAAGCCTCCGGCGAATATAGCGACGTGGGTTTGCAACCCTGTCCAAAAAAGTCCCCGGGCTCGCCATACCCAACTCCTGTGCCCACTGGCTTGGGAACACCATCGATCTCACCAGGACCGTAATCTGTCTTGCAAAGCTGCTTGGCGCTTCTTAGGCGATCATCGTCCTCGGAGAAATGCTCCCATACGAGATAGGTCTGAAGGCGTTCTGTCGGCTTCCAGCCGATCGTAACGCGACCGGACCAGAGGTCGCGGCCGTCGATGCGACTATCGTCTGTTTCATTGAATGAATAACCCTGACGCTTCGTCCATTCTCCCGCAATGCGGATATCGAGCCGGTCGTCGACAATCGGCACATTCAGCATGCCTTCGAAGCGGCGATTCTGATAATTCCCGATATCAGCGGACGCCATCGCCTCGAATTGATCTGTCGGCTTCGCCAATTCCAGATTGACCACCCCTGCGGTTGCGTTACGACCGTAGAGTGTTCCTTGCGGACCGCGCAGAACTTCGACTTGAGCGGTGTCGTAAAATTCCTGTTCGAAGAAGTGGTTGCGGATGAATGGAATATCATTGAAGGCGACCGCCACAGCTGGATCGGTTGTCACCGAGATCGCCTGGGTGCCGATACCGCGGATCTGGATGCTGTACCCGGAGAAATTGGTCTTCGTAAACGTCATATTCGGAACCTGCTTGATCAGGTCCGGACCGCCGGTTGTCTGTGTCGCCGTCAGCTGTTCCTGCGAGAGTGCGGTGATCGCGATCGGGATCGATTGCACATCCGCGCCGCCGAGCTTCGACGAGGTAACGGTGACGGTTTCGACAGCCTCTCGCGGCGGTGCGGCTTGGGCCAATTCGATGGGAACGACTTCTGCGGACGAGGATCTGCCCTTGACGATGCCGATAAGGCCTGAAGCATCGCGATGGACGGTAAAGCCTGTGCCGCTCAGCAATTGCGAGAGCGCACTGTCGGCAGAAAGGTTGCCGTTGACGCCATTGGTACGTGCACCCTTTAGCGTTTCGCCGGAAACCAGAAGTGTGATGCCTGACTGAGCCATATAGACGCCAAGTGCAGATTTGAGATCGCCTGCAGGAATGTTGAAGTCGGCGGCGGAGGCGGCGGTCATCAAGGCCACTGCCGAGGCAGTCCCAGCGATCAGCGATTTCAGGCGTCGAGACATTCTTCGTTCCCCCTTTTTCCACGTCCGCGCTCGCGCGGGTTTGAACGTCCGTTGGCTATTGCGAGAAGACGATCTCGCCATTCTTCTGTTCGACCTTGAGGCCCATCACGCTGCGGGCGACGCGAATAAAGGCGTCAACATTTGTTGCAGGCACCGCGCCGTAGATCGTGCGCCGCGCAATCGTGGGATCGGCGATGACGAATTTCTTGCGGTTGTAGCGGCCGAGTTCGCTCACAGCCTCGGCCAGCGTGACATTGTCGAAGATAAGCACACCACGCTGCCAAGAAAGTTCGGTGGCAAGCACGATTTTGGATTTGCGCACGACCGAAAGCGAGCCGGCCGTCGCCACCGCCACGTCGCCAGGCGAAAGCACGGCGGAATGGGATTGCTCGTTTTTGTCGGCATTGTCGATGCGGGCCTTGCCTTCGACAAGCGAGACTTCGAGTTCGCCGCGATCGGCGCGGACCAGGAATTTCGTGCCCAGATCGGTGACGCGGTGTCCCTGCGCGATCACCTCGAAGGGAACTGACGCGTTGTGATGGATTTCAAAATAGGCTTCGCCGCGTTGCAGCTCCACATGACGCTGATGGGCGTCTATGCGTAGGCTGAGCACCGTGTCGGTGTTGAGATGGATGACGGAACCGTCGGCGAGTTTGAGCGTCTCGCGGCCGCCGATGGTGGTGGAGAAAGTTTTTTCGGGTACGCGCGCGAGATAGAAGAAGCTTGCCGCACCGATGGCGGCTACGGCCAAGCAGGCAACGGCAGTGCGCATCAAAATGGGCCAGATGCGGGCGCGAGACCCGCGTTGCGGTTCGCGCATTGATTTGCGCAAGGCAGACAGACGAGCGGTGCGATCCCACGCGGCTTCCATGCGTACAAAGGCGATTTCATGGGCTGGGGTTTGGGCGAGCCAAGTGTCGAGTTCAGCCTGGTCTTGCGCGCTCCAGGTCCAGAATTCGCGGCGTTGCAGCCATTCAGCAGCGCGATCCTTCACTTCGACGGCGGTTTGGGGCGCGTTCGGTTCGCTCACGACGAACGGCCCTCGTCCGGTTGGCGGTGAAGCATGTCGGACAGCGCGCTCAGGCCGCGGGTGAGATGTTTGGAGACGGCGGCTTCGCTGATACCCATACGCTGGGCGATTTCGCGACCGGTGAGCCCTTCGATGCGGCCGAGTATGACGGCTTCGCGGCAGCGCGGTGGCAGGCGATCGATGGCAGCTTGCAGGCGGCGGAATTCCTCATGCGCGATGGCAGCGCGGTCGGGCGTGGGGTCTTCGGCACTCACTTCGAGCGTTTCGAGGTCAGCGACCGCCTCGATCGCGACCACCTGCTGCTGACGAAAGCGGTTGATCAGAAGGTTGCGCGCGGCCGTGAACACGAACGGCTTGGCCGCATGGGGCAGTTCCTTTCGCGCCGCTTCGAACACCCGCACATAGACCTCCTGGAGCAGATCTTCGATCTCGCTCTTGTCGCGCCAGTTGCGGCGCAGAAACTGAACCAGCGTGGCTTCGAGCGGGAGCACCTCACGCGCGAACCAGGCCCTCAGGTCAGGCACGGACATGGGCTCACCCGGGCGGCCTTCGCCCGCGTTTTCACGGCTGCTGTCCGGCGTATCGACCATCCCCCGCCAGTTCCGCCCGAGGGTTAGAACTCAGGACCACATCTGGTTAGACAAATGAGGAGGGAGGAGATTAACCCAGCCGCCAGAAATTTCTGCGGCAGCAAGAATATTGCGATGAGGGCCCGCGTTAGGCGCGAGGCTGCTTTTCGGAAGCCGAAAGCAAGAATTTGCAGACAGCGTGGCCGTTCAGTCGGGCGTACGAAGAGGGCCTCACGGCGCTAGACAGTGCGGAGAACACCTATTTCTCTTTCAAATGGGCAGGAGGAATGAGGCAATTACATAGTCCTCGAAAGAATAGTGCTCAGAACAAAAAGGCTCCGGATAGGTGCCGCCGCACTTTGGTGAAAATTTCCGCACCCCGCCCCTTTTTAGTTATCCGCCTAGACCGATGCTGATACTTGCGAAGGGGCCGTAGAAGCTAGTCATGCTTCGCATTGCCCGATCCGTTCCTGTGTCCATCGCGCCGAAGAAAAAGTCGCCGCGATAGCCCAAACTTACTTTGGCAGCCGCATAGCGGAACGAAACGCCTGCAAATCCACCCAAATTTGGCACGACAACTCCCCGCGCCCTCGTAAAGCTGTTGGAGTGCTGATAGTTTGAGCTTTGGGTGTTGTACTTATTGTAGCGCCCGCCAGTCTGGTGCTCTCCGCTTGCCCTCTGCCGACCGAACAGAACAGCGGCATTCGCGGCCCAATCGAACGACAGTTCGGAAGTATCGGGATTGCCCGCAAATGGGGTCGACCCACTCCACGAAATGGACGGGCCAATACCGTGAAAGCTGCGCGCGCTGTGGGCGGAAGCTGTATAAGCGTGAAATTTTTGACCAGGAAAATAATATGAAGGAGGAAAGAACGAAACCCCAGCAAAGACGTTAAAAGTCTTGAGGTCGGGCACGGCATGCATCTCGACGCTGGCCTTCGATGTAAACTGTGCGAAACGGATGCCGAAGCTAAGGACAGACGTACTGTCACTTCCAAACGTACCTAAACCCACATCTTTGCCAACTTGGAAATCGACGATTACATGAGTTTGATCGTGCCTTGCATTGGTCTGTGCGAAGTTGAGCTTGTTTGGAGTGACGAAATAGCTGACGCGGCCAATAGGATAAGAATAAGCTATCTCGAGAAGTCGATGCCCCTTGGTTTGCTGACGGACATTCGCGCCGCCGGCTGATCGGCCATAGAGGACCGACGCCAAGAATAACCAGTCGCTATTTTCTGGCTGAAAGGCGATTTTTCCGTCGCCGCCGAAGCTGTATGATTGCCTCTGGGCGCCTACAGGCGAGACCGGATTAAAGACGGGAGAAGTCGAATTTGCGGCGACGAACGGCGGAGCAAACGCCTCGCCCTGTCCGGTCATTCTTTCTAACTGCCCGCCAAGCTCGATCCAAACCGTTGGGTGATCGCTGTCTTCGGCCCTTGCGTCATTTACATGACCGACCGAGGCCAAGAGCACCAGCGCAGAAACCGTAGTCAACAATTGCCAGCGAAATTCCTTACAATGGCTCGTAATGTTCATCAATTCGCTCATTGAGTTGCCCCTCACCAGTTCTTCGTAACGCGAACGCCGATTAGCCTGGGATCGGTCAAGAACACATTCGTTGTCAGGCCTGAGTCATCGCTGTTGAGGAAGTCACCCGTGATCGCTGTGGTGTTGAACACGTTCTTGTCGAACAGCATCACCTGCCAGCCGCTCTGATTGGCGAAGATCAAGGTCAGGTTCAAGTTGGTATAGCCGTGCAACCTGTCATACGGATTGTCGTTTTCGATCCGCGCCCAGGAATTGTCCTGCCAGTAGAAATCTCCGCGCAGTGTGCCCGCCCAATCGGACATCAAAGGCAGTGTGTATTGCGCGCCAAGCGAAACGGTGAGGGGCGGCGCGTTAGGAAGTTGATTGCCGCTTATGTCCTTAGAGAATCCCTCGCCATTGTTGGGGGCCGGCCCGGCACCATTGTTGGTGGCCGTAGCGCCGACCGGGTCGAAGCCCGCATAACCTGGAGGAATATAAAGAGGGAAGCCTCTTTCGCGGAAGCTGGGGTTGACGACTGCGGGATTGGCAACATAGGCAAGCCCCGTGACGGGGTCGTCGTGCAGATTGTAGGCAATCCCGCAAGCATCAGCCAAAGCTTCTCCCGCTGAACCGGGATCGGGATTTTGCAGGATCGCGGCGACGACATATACCGGCATGATGCAATTGGATGCCTGCGTGACATCCGGCTTGATGACCATCCAATCGGGATTACCCGCCATATCGGCGCGGTCGATGAGGTCAATGGCCTGCGAGCCCTTGGCAAGCGCAGTGTTTTCATAACCACCGGCGAAATTGAAACGCAAGCCGGGAACCGGCTCGTACGCCGCTTCAATTTCCGCACCCTTGATGTGCGCATCGAAGTTCAGGTTGATCGAAGTGCGATCGACAATCTCCGAGATCTGATAATTTTCGTAATTGTAGTAGAAAACATCGCCGTTCAGCGTGAGCGCGCCGTCCAGTAGCGTATTCTTGCTGCCCAATTCGAACGCATCGACAAATTCCGGTTTGAACGTTAGTGGATGATCAGGAAAATTGCTGTCGCCGTTGGCTGCGCCCAACGACAGAAGTACCGCGCCCGGCGGATTGGCGCCTCCTGCCTTGTAGCCATGAGCATACGAAGCATAAATCAGCGTTTGGTCGGTGAAATCGAGCTTTGGCGTCCAATTCGTGGCGAAGCGGCCTGTGAACTGATCCCATTGCTGATTCACAACGCCGATCGAAGGATAGCCCCAGCCCTGGGCGATGACCTCGCTCGGAATATCGGTGAAATGTTTTTGATCCACTGTCCAGCGCAGACCTCCAGTCAGCTTCAGATCATTCAGGACATTGTAATAAACTTCGCCGAAGCCGGCATAGGAATTCAGCGTGTAGGGGTTCTGGCTCAGAAAATAATTGTGACCATTGTTGTTGAGCTTAGTGATCGGATTGGGATCGATATAGTTGCACTGGTCAAACGTGGGCTCGCCGCCACCGTCTTTCGGATTGGTGTATACGAACCCCCCGTAGAGAGCCAGAATGCACTGGTGGTTATCCGTAACGCCGGGAACCCAGGGGAAGCTACCCGCCGCAAATGAGTGCGCCGTATACAGCGTGAGTGCGTTGATGAAAACGTAATAGTTCTCCTCCGTCTCGTAGTGGAGATAATTTCCTCCGACGCTGAAATTCAACGGACCGCTGAAATTCGACGCCAGCCGGAATTCCTGGCTCAACTGCCAGGCATGTTCGTCCGAAAGATCTTCGGCGACGAGCCTGTTCGCACAGCCGAGTTGCGGATCGCAGAAGAAGCCGTCGGATGGAACTATGTTCTGAGGATCACCGGTTAAAAAGATGCCGGGCGACGTATTGAACCGGTTGTAGTCCTCCGTCGACCAGAGAAAGTCCTGATTGAAGCCGGTCTGCGAAGTAAATGTCAGCGTCGACGTGGCGTTATAATCTACGTTCAGCTCGACCGTATCGTTCTTAGCTTTGTAACGTGGATTGATCGTCGATTCGATCACACGCAAATTTTGCGATTGCGTGGTGCTCGCATAGGGATCGACACCTATATTAATTCCGTCTGTGGCTTTTGCGGCTGTGACATAAGGAAGTGTGTAGCCATTCGGTACTTCGAATGCATCTGCCGAATAGAGCGAAGTCGGTAGACAACCCTGACTGAGGTAGTTTGCCGGATTAAGATATCCACCTTGCCCGATCGCTTCAGAGGGGGAAGGAACAGCTACCCCTTCGATAGAAGTAGGAATTGGGGCATTCTTGCAGAGCTGCTTTGAGCTTCTAAGGCGGTCATCATCCTCGGAGAAATGTTCCCAGACCAGAGTGGCTCGCACCTGCTCGACCGGCTTCCAGCCAATGCTTACACGCCCGGACCACAGATCGCGGCCGTCGATGCGATTGTCGGTGACTGCATTGAACGAATAACCCTGCCGCTTCGTCCATTCGCCTGCGACGCGGATGTCCAGCCGGTCATCGACGATGGGAATGTTGATCATGCCTTCCGGCCGGCGTTCGCCATAGTTTCCGACCTCGATGGAGGCCATCGCTTCGAACTGATCGGTTGGCTTTGCAGAAATCAAATTGACCACGCCCGCCGTCGCATTGCGGCCGTAGAGCGTTCCTTGCGGCCCACGCAGTACCTCGACCTGGCTGACGTCGTAGAATTCCTGCTCAAAGAAATGGTTGCGGATGAAAGGGATATCGTTGAACGCAACGGCGACGGCTGGATCTGTCGTCACCGAAATCGCTTGTGTGCCGATGCCGCGCAACTGAATGCTATAGCCGGAGAAATTGGTCTTGGTGAAGGTCATGTTTGGAACCTGTTTGATCAGGTCCGGACCACCAGCGGTCTGTGTGGCGGTCAACTGCTCCTGCGAGAGAGCCGTGATTGAGATCGGGATTGACTGCACATCAGCGCCACCGAGCTTGGATGACGTGACTGTCACTGTTTCAACTGCGACGTGGATGGGAACGGCTTGTGCCGTCTGCAGCAGCTGATTATCGGGCGAAACAGAGGATGACGACTGGCTGTGCATCACCACGACTGCGCCGGAATCCTTGCGGGTCGTGAAGCCCGTACCAGACAGAATGCGCGCGAGCGCTGCGTCCGCTGACATATCCGCCTTGACGCCGTTGGTGTGTGCGCCCTTCACGGCGTCGGCAGAGACGATTAGTGAGACGCCTGCCTGCTTGGCATATGAGTTCAAGTGCGGCCTTCAGATCGCCCCCCGGTATATCGAACCTCATCGCAATGGCCGACGATGCCATCACCACTGCGCAGGCGCTTACCAGAAATATCTGTTTCAGATTTCGCAAAGTCATTTTCTCCCCCTCCAGGCTTCCTGCCAGCTACAGGCGCCCGTCTTGCAACCATCAGCGTGAAATCACCGTTTGGCCATCGCGCTTTACGATGCGCAGATCGAAAAGCTGTTGTGCTGCGCGCGCGAAGACCGCTAAGTTTTCCGCTGGAAACGTCCCGTCGATCCGCAATTGTGCCACCGCCGGATTGGCGATCACGATTTTCTCGCGGTTGTAGCGGTTGAACTCGGTGGCCGCGTCGGTCAGCGTCGTATTATCGAACACCAGCACGCCGCGCCGCCAACCAAGCTCCTCCGCCAGTTCGCGCTGCGTACTGCGCGTCACGACGATGGTGTTTTCCTTGGCCGTCACGGAATTGCCGGGCGACAGCAGCAGCGGTTCGCGCATCCGCCCGTCCGGCGCATCAAAGCGGATACTGCCTTCGACCAGCGAAACTTCCAGTCGCTGCGGTTCGGTGCGCACCAGGAATTTCGTGCCCAGATCGGTGACGCGGTGGTCGCCTGCCATCACCACAAAGGGATGGGCGCTGTCGTGCCTGACCTGGAAATAGGCTTCGCCTTTTTCTAACCAGACGACGCGTTGGCTCGCATCGGCCGCCATGCGCAAAACCGAATTCGTGTTGAGTTCGATCTTCGAGCCGTCACCTAGCGTGATCGTTTTGCGCTCGCCGATGGCGGTTGCGTAAATCTGTTCCGGCGGTTTCTGGATATGGACCGCGAACCCCGCACCCGCCGCCGATAGAATAGCGACGGCTGTAGCGATCTTGGCAAACAGAGGTAACCTGCCCGCCGCCACGAACAATCTGCTGCGGCGCACGGGCCGGCGCAACGCGCTCAGCCGGTGCGCACGGTTCCAGGCAGCTTCCACCCGCAGATAAGCAATCCAATGTGCGGAAGATTCCGCGACCCATCCGTCCAGTGCGGCCTGATCCTCCGTGCTCCACTCTTCGCGATGCCGCCGCTCCAGCCATTCCGCGGCGCGTAGATCAACCTCCTGCGCGCTCAACAGCATAGCGGATTCTTCAACCGCGATCATGGTGTGCCTCCGCGCTCATCAGGCTCGCCGTAGAGCAGCCGCGCCAACGCATACATGCCTTCGGTCAGATGGGTGGACACGGTAGCCTCGCCAATGCCAAGCCGGGCCGCGATTTCGCGCCGCGACAACCCTTCGACTCGACTCAGCACAACCACTTGCCGGCAACGCCGCGGCAGCAGTTCGATGGCTGCTTCCAGCCGTCGTAGTTCCTGGCGCGCAATGACATTGCGATCCGGGCCCGGCTCGTCGGCCGCCACGCCCAGCGTGTCGACATCGGCCACAATTTCGATCGCTACTACCTGCTCGTGGCGCACGCGGTCGACCAGAAGATTGCGCGCGATGGCAAAGACAAACGGCTTCGCCGGATGGGGAATTTTCTCTTTGGCAGCCTCGTAGACGCGCACGTAAACCTCTTGCCGAAGATCGTCGGCTTCGTTGCGATTGCGTCGACTGCGAAGCAGGAAGTGCATCAACGCTGCTTCCAGCGGCAAAATTTCCCGGACAAACCATGCATCGACGTCGGGCGCAGTCATGGCCGCGGCCGGACCGCGTGGTTCGGCGCTTTCACGACCTTTATCCGGTGCCTCTGCCATCCCCCTGAAGCGCTCCGCCTTTCGAGGGTCAATGTTACGTCCTCACCCTATGAAACGGATGAGATGGGTGACATTCGGAGTTTTGGAAGCAAAAAAATCCGCGCTGCAACTGCGTAGGCCCAAACCCATCCAAAGCTGCGCCGCAACAATCTTGCATAGATCGGCCGAAACCGAGATCGCCGGGACCGACACGCCCGCGACGGGCAGGCGTCGAAGCGTTCCACGAGATCGACAGTCCAATGCCATGGAAGCTCGGGGAGACAGCGGCACGCAGCGCAGCATGCCCAACTCTGACGCCGTCTCGACGGCCACGATCTTCTCCCACGGGCGAGGTCTGCCAGCTGATTCTGCGCCATGGCGAAGGCAAATGCCTGGGCGATACCGATCGTTCGCGCCGCGCGGCATCCGCGCGGCGTCGTAGACTGGCACATAAGTTTCGTGCAGCAGATCCGAGACCACACGGAAATCGGCCACGTAAATCAGGCGCGCTCATGTTGCCGGCCTCATGGCGCGGCATGGTGTTTTCACCGCAGATATCGGCGATGCGTCGCTCGTTCCCCGTTAGCGTCCTGCTTGAGGGAGCGGGCGGATGCATTAAGACTACATCCAGTCCTACGAAAAAGGCCCGCAAACCGACAGGTGCAGGGCGAGAAACTTATCCTCCAATCTTGTTTCAAAACGCAGAGTGGCAGCCGGCACAAAGAAAAACCGGAGGCGGCTGGTCACAATAACGGCGAATCAGCATTCTCTGCCCCTCTCGAGAGGGATAGAAAGGACCATTAGAGCGCCACGTCACTTCGCTGGAATGATATCGTGCTTCACAGAGCACGCCTTTATGCCGTTGGCATGCATGGGAAAGGCAGTTTTCCTTGTTGATCGTTAGTGAGCGCCCGACGATCGAGCGATGCGCAATTCGCGATCATCGGGGTCCAGAAACGCGCCCCGCGCTTCAAGAGAGATGGACTGGTAAATAATCGGTCTTTGGAGGCGAAGCTTTTCGCGTGCGACGTCTAACGGCTCCAACAACAACGCTCCGTAGTCGACCGCAGGTAGCCAATCAGCGCCGCGACCGATGCGCCACGCTTCATAGATGGCCTTTGCGTAGGGTTGCTTCGGGTTAATCCTTACCATATCGAGGCCACCAGCGATGGCCACTGTTAGCACGCCTGGCGCTTTGGTTTGAGCGTGGGTCAGACTCAAGATGCACAGCTCGCCGAGCCGATCGGTGCCATACCCCGTGAGAACATGCCAGATATCGTGGATGTCACGCAGGCGGCGTGTGTACCATGCAACGGGATGGGCAGCATCGACATCGGGATCGCCGATCTTGCGGCTTTCGTCAGCAAGACCGTCCGCGGACAGATCGCGCAAGCCCACAAACTCCCGATAGCGGGCCCCAACCGTCCCAAGAGCGAAGCCAGCTAGCTGGGTTGGATCGGTTAAATTCGCGCTCAATTCATCGCCGAGATAGGCTTGGCGTGCCCCTTCCGGAAGGCTGAGCATTCGATGATATCCACGGCTAGCTGTGCGGCCGGATAAGGCTCGGATAATCTCAAAAACTTGGCCCGTGTCTTCCTTGTTGTCTTTCAACCGGCCGAGAGCAGTGAGGGCCTGCCGGATTTGCAATGGATGATTGCCGATCTTGGCTGGACTCTTTGCCGGCTGCAAAACGGTCCGAATACTGCCCATCCTGGCACCTTCCCGCCTACTGACAGCTAGGTAGGTAGTCTTCCGAACCGTTCAAGGTGCTGGCTCACATGACAGACACTTTAATTTAAGATCAAGTTTGAAATCGCAACTTGTTGGCGCGTGCCGCGTCTTCGTGGCGCAAAGGCCGACAGGGCGGATACTCTCTATACAATCAATCGATTCAAAGGCTTAAGGAACGATTGTATTGGTGCTGCAAAGGACGTTCGCAAGTTTTGATCACGGACTTTGCGCAAGGCTATGCGCTTTGTGTTCGACGCCTATCGGCAAGTCCACGGTGAATATCTCCGGATAGAGGGTGGGCGCACCCGCAGCTGGCACGATAAATGCGCCTATTCCCCTATCGGAATGGCTGCGTCCCGAAATAGGACCGCCAGATGACCATTCCGTTACGGGGCGCATGGATCATGCAACACAAGAGCAGCCATCATTTTCTGGGGTATTGGGACAAGCTGCGTGATGCAAACGCACTTCCAGACTGGACGGATTTCGATCCAAGAGCGATTAAGGACCTGTTGCCGAATGTGCTGATACTGGACGTGCAGAATATGGCCCAGCCAAAATATCGTTACGCCGGTACCGCGTTGTGCGAACGCCACGGTTGCGATTTAGCGGGCGCCAATTTTCTTTCAGGCTGGGACTTGCAGTCGGCGAGCACAATTGCTGCGCTCTTTGGCCGTGCAGTCGAATCGAAACGACCCGTTTGCCTTTCCTCGATTGGAAGAGCTGGCGAGGCCGGAATTGTTCAAGTGGAGACCGTTCTGGCACCCATCCGTTTCAGAGACGAAGAGTTCAAAATCTTTCTTGGAATAAGCGAGAAACTCAGCGACCAAAGAACGCTTGCCGACCAACCTATCACGGGTCAACGCCTGACGACTTCGAGATTGGTCCGCGAAAACGATGCGCATTTGGTCTTCAGGTCTCAGCAACACATTCCGATACGCGCATTGATGTCTGCGTGATAGCGCACGCCGGACTTTCGCCGCGGGCTGGATAGGAGCGCTGTCAAGGTTCACATCGCAGAGGGCACAGATCGAATCCTGGACGCGACTATCGTCGCGTCATGGGCCCGAGAATTGGTCAACAATATGTCCGTCATCATGAGCGTTGGTGTCGGTATGAACGACCTGGCCAACGTGTGCATACATGCCCCGCAGAGTCCGGTGCTATCATGCTCGCCGCTTTGACCTACCCTCCTACTGCTGGGAGACCGTGGCCAACCACTGAACCAACCGGCCGACAACCATGACCCATAGCCAGCCCTAATCTCGCGGGCAATTTTACAGCCCATTGGGAACCTCCGCCTACTGCGCAACATGCGGTTCCGTTTCCGCCGAAGTTCCTATACCTCTGGCCGGCCTATTGAATCTTGCCCCAGCCTGCGCAATAACCCCGGCTCACTTGGACTGCGGGCGTAGCTCAGGGGTAGAGCATAACCTTGCCAAGGTTAGGGTCGGGCGTTCGATTCGCCTCGCCCGCTCCAAGTTTCTCAATAAAATCATAAACTTACATGTTGCGATCGAAATGTGATTTCCCGCCACTCAACGATGGTGTCCACATGGTGTCCACCAAAAACTTGAAAAGATCACGGGAAGAAACGGTCGAAACGCAGGAATTCGCAGGCACTCCCTTCACACGGGAGGGGTCACAGGTTCAATCCCTGTCGCGCCCACCATTTTTTGCCAGATTCCCGCGGCTTTTTGAAAACCGAGATTTGTTCTACTCGGCACCAAACGGCGCACAAAAGCAGACTTCGGCACCGAAATCCGTGGAAAATCCGTGGAAAAATCCGAGGCGGGAAATCGGCATTTGTTCACGGTGAGAATCGGCGGATGACTCGCACTGGAAGCCATTGAGTTCAGACCGGGCGGATACGCCGACTCCGGCACTTTCACGCAGTCCAATCGCATGGCCAAAACGAACCTGAAATCAGACTGGCATGCGTCCAATGTGGCGCTGGCAGCTCAGACGTACCTCAAGAACAAACACAATATGTTGGAGGGATTTGAGTTGATCGAGGATTTTGCGGTTGACGAGACATCGCTCGATCCCAAGGATAAACGGGGCATCGAACACCACCTGATAAATTTGCGCGCCGCACTGGCGCGTCACCTTTGGCGCAAGGAAGTTTTTGTCGGCGTATCGCTTCTGGACATGCTGGTATTCGGAGCGGTCCGCGACAACACGGCGGACTACGGACTGGAGGTTCTCGAACGGCTTTCCAATGCGTCGGTCTCGCCCGGTTTTATCATCTTTCCGCTCCATTCCACGGGCATCGTGCAGCCCGCGCCGCTTTCGCTCGCCAAGAATGTGCGCTTCGTTCTGTTCAAGAAGCCCGGCTTCGCCGTCGTGGCACAAGGTAACGATTATACCGCGACGCTCGCCGGCATTGGTGCGGCGATGAAGGGCTTGGGCATCAAGGGTGCCCTTGATCTCGATGATTGGCGCCATCACATGCAAGCCGGACATCTCAAATGGTTCACGCGCAATCCGCTGTTGCTGGTCAAGATCACATCAGTGACGGGCGCCTATTACGAGAATCAGTTCGTCTATGCGCTCAAACTGCGTCTGATTAATGCCATGCTGATGATGCTGGCATCGTTCAATGCAGTTGGCGCAAAGACCAAGGATCTGCCGACCACGCGGCGTATCAACAATTGGCAGACCTTGGATATTCATCACTATCTGCTCGGCGAAGCGTTCAAGCCCGCAAAGCCAAACGCGCACGTCGAGATCGACGTGCGGCGCGTGCCCATGAATCTCAACGCAGTCGATCTTGCGCAGCTGTCGGACGTTCCGATCACGATCGATGCGGAGGCGCTCAAGCTTGCGAAGAACACCACTCGGCTTACCAAAGTGGCGGCAGCCATCACGGCGATCGAACAAGGCTACCGCGAAAATGTAACGCTGCCGCGCGACAAGAAGACGGCCAATGCCAATATTTATCGCAAACTGGTGCTATCGCTCGACTGGTACCGGCGTTCCTTCAGCGCGACGGCGCGAGACAGTGAAGCGGTCATCGCGCTCGCCGTGGCGTTTGAAACCTTGCTGTCGGATTTCTACATGCCGGGCGTGACCGCAAAGATCATCGCACGGGTGGGTGCGTGCCTGAAAGGCAACAGCGCCGCCGCCAAATACCAAACGGCGGTGCAATCGCTATTCGATAAACGCGGCAAGGCTGTGCATCTGGGCGGCTTCGACGGCACGCCGGACCTGCTTTTGGCGCGCCGAGTGTACGCGCTGTGCCTCGCCAAAATCGTTTCCCTGTTGCCGCTGACGGTGAAAAAGGCGAACGAACCCGTCCGTTTGCTGTTGGGCGTTTAGCCTCACCACGTGGGCGTGTTCGCCTCGCGCTCTTCCAGAAGACCATCCAGCCAGCGACCTGGATCTGGCTTAGGTCGAGGTCGTACATTGGCAACTGCCAGTGATGGATGGCACCGATTCTTGCGGCATTTCAATCGCTTAGACTGCGTCGTGTACACTCCGTGTGCAGCTAGAGATTAACTTTCGAGACGTCGATGACGTCTGAGCCATTTTATAAGGTGATTTGCACGGCGTGGACGTGGGGAGGCGCCGCATCGCTGGATATTGAGGCGATCGCGGCGGGAGCGGCCTGCTTGGGGCGCAAACCCTCGGAGCGTTGAGACCGGCGCCCAAGTGATAGCGCGTCATTCTTTCCGCCGTTAAAGGATTGCCCATTACATATTGGTTGGCTTTCGATTTCTGGCCATCCACCATTGTAAGGACTCCGTGGTCCAAGATGGAAAAATCCAGAGCTTCGGCAGGTTCCGTCGCGCGGCCTCAACCTTATCTTTTTCCCCTCTCATCAACATCTCGGCTAGCGTTGGATTGAGACTTGGCACCCCACTAACTAAACCGTCGTGGACGCGCTCGAACGAGGGGCCGCACACGATGATCCGTGCTCAATCACATTCGTTCGCACGTCTCGTGATGTAACCATGGCTCAGCGCTGGTTGACGATATCGCGAAGCGACCTGCCCGCTGGTCCACACAGGTGTCGATTTAAGAATTCGTAGGTCCGCTTGTGGGCGAGCGCTGCGGCTTCGGCGTTGTAATGCGCGCCGTTGTGGCGCGAAAAAGCGTGATATTGGCCGGGATAGCTGTAGAATATGGCATTTGGCTTACTGTCGAGAGTCGCTTTGATCTCCGTTTGCGCTGGTTTGGAAATGAATTCGTCTTCCGTGCCCTGATGCCACAATAATGGGGCATCAATCCGATGGGCTTCATCCAGATACTTCTCAGTATCGCCACCGTGATAAACGACGGCTGCATCTGCACCGAAACGCGCAGTCGTCAGGAAAGTCATAAGGCCGCCGATGCAATAGCCGAGAACGGCAACTTTTCCAGTGCATCCGGGCAACTTGGCGGCGAGGAGTGCCGTGTCCCTGATGTCGCGAGCGCCTGCGTCCCGGTCGAAAGCCTGATTGAGGCGAAGGCCGTGTTGCCAGTCTGCTTCGGATGTTACACTCAGGTCCACGTTGACCTCTTCGCGCCAGAACATTTCAGGCGCGACGGCAATGAAGCCTTGTTCGGCGATTTCATCGCAAGTTTGTCGAATGTCGGCATTCACGCCAAATACTTCGTGCAGAACAATGACGGCAGGCGCAGGCAGTTTCTTCGGTCGCGCGACGTAGGCGCCAAATTCGCCATTGTGGCCTTTTACGGTAATGCGCTCAGACATTTTATCCTCCTTGAATGATCGGTCGGACGAAGCAAAGTCCGCTCGTCAGAGTTCGTTCAAATCGCGCCCGGCGAATCAAAGCCTCAAAAAAGTGCCCCGCGTCAGTTGGGCTGGGGAGTTGGGGCATGTGACGCGGGGCTGTCGCGACCGCAGGGAGAGTCGCAACGGAGGTGCTTCTTGGCGACGCTAGGAACGCCGCACTACTTCGTATCTCCGGAAGCGGCAGCCTCTTCGATAAGTATGGCTGTCTCCTTCGGGTAAGACATGTAGGCCACATGGCTGGATTTCACTTCGACCGTCTTGGCGTTTGCGCGCTTCGCCATCATCCGCTCCTGGCTCCGGATTGATCGACCGGTCTTCGGTCGCCACCATGTAAAAGTGGGCTTATGCCTCCACGCGGGATTCGTGACCTTGTGGGTGAACGCGTCGGTGGAGATCGGCACCTGCGATATAGCCATGAACTCCGCCTGTTCCTTCGGAATATCCGCCGCGAAGTCAGCCACGAAATGCGCTTGTCGATCCACCAGTTGCCGTTGCTGTCGGCGTTGAATGCCTTGGAGGCTTGCGGCAAAGCCTGCTCGATCGACGCACAGCTCTCACCTTCATCGAGCGCAAATGCGGCGATATAGACAAGCGCTGCCACGTTCGGATGATTGCCAGCCTCGGTGATGATGGATCCGCCGTAGCTGTGACCGACCAGAACCACCGGCCCGCCCATGGCGTCGATAGCGGCCTTCGTGCACTTTTGGTCGTCGGCGTAGGAAGTCTCGGGCGGCTGCGCCACCGACACCTTGTACCCTTTGTTCATGAGGATGTTGGCGACGGCTTCCCAGCCGGAGCCATCCGCGAAAGCTCCATGCACCAGAACTACATTTTTGATGTGCTGTGTCATGACCATTCTCCTTGCATAAAGTCTACTCGCACCTGATTGATTTCGATGTCCGAACGTCCTGCGCCGATCCGTTCTGGCGCAGGACGCGGTACTCACTCGGTGTCGCAATAGATCTCGCTGGCTACTTGAGTGCGCGGAGGCAGCCATCTCCTCGATGAGCTTGGCTGTTTCCTTGGGGTGAGACATGTAAGCCACATGGCTGGCGTTCACTTCGACCGTCTTCGCGTTGGCCCGTTTCGCCATCATCCGCTCTTGAATCGGATTGATCGACCGGTCAGCGCTTGCCACCATGTAGCCGGTGGGCTTGGTCTTCCAAGCGGGATTCATCGACTTTGTGGGTGAACGCGTCGGTGGAGATCGGCACTTGCGATATTGCCATGAACTGCGCACTGGCCGGCGGAATATCCGCTGCGAAGTCAGCCACAAAATGCGCTCTGGTCGATCCACCAGTTGCCGTTGCTGTCGGCTTGAATGCCCTTGAGGCTTGCGGCACGGCTGCTTCGATTGACGCGCAGCTCTCGCCGTCATCGAGCGCAAATGCGGCGATATAGACGAGCGCCTTCACGTTTGGATCGTTACCAGCCTCGGTAATGATCGAGCCGCCGTAGCTGTGACCGACCAGAACAACCGGCCCGCCCATCGCGTCGATAGCCGCCTTCGTGTACTTTTGATCGTCTGCGTAGGAAGTCTCTGGCGGCTGCGGCACCGACACCTTGTAGCCGTCCTTCTTGAGAATTTTCACCACGGCTTCCCAGCCGGAGCCATCCGCGAAGGCGCCGTGGACCAGCACCACGTTCTTGATTCCGCTCGGCGCAGCAATCGCGCCACCCGTAGCGCTCTCCACAATAAGAGAGGTGCCAATCACTGCGGCAGCGACCGCTGCCCCAAGAAACATCGACTTCAACCTCATGACTATCTCCGCTTTTATGGTTTCAATGTTTGGTTCAAATTGTGCTTGGGCCTCATTGAGGCGTTCGGCTGCGTGTGCATTTCGCTCCCAAACTTGCCCGCGATAGTTCATAAACGCGCCTTCGCGTTCTTTGCACATTTTGCTGTAATTTGCCGACCCGATCATTTTCGTCGACTTTGTGCTTGCTGGGGCTCGTATCACGACGTCTGGTCGGATACTTAGCGGTGCGATTCCAAGGCCTTGCCGCCTTCACTGGACAAGGCCGCTACCTATTCATATTTTTTAGTCCCCGTCGGTTCGGTATTCCTCATGGACGAACACGCAGGCGCTCCGCCACATTCATCCCGCGACGCGACCGGCGCGTTCGGGGACAATCTTGCCGCCCATTTCCATCTGAAGGAGAGCAAGCAGCTCTCCACCGCTTGGGCCGGAGATAGCCTGTTTGCCATCACACGTTTGCAATCAGACACTGGCATTCCGGATCGGACAACGAGTGTGCCAAGCGAAGCCGCGCTTCATATTTCCGTTTCGATCCTGCCTGTGCCGTTGCGCGCCTACGACCTATGGATCGATGGCAAAGCGATAGACGTTCCGTATATTCCCGCGCTTCGTACAAGCGTCATGGACCTCCAATCAGATCCCATCTGTTGGGTCGGTTCTGCTTTCGACTACGTGCACTATCACGTCCCGAAAGCGGGACTGGATGAAATCGCGAGAGACCATGGTGTGGTGCCGGCGGGGTCTTACAAATTTGCGATCTGCGAACACGACATTCTGATCGCCGAACTTACCCGATATGTTTTTCCATTTATCGGTTCGCGCGATTGGACGGGGTCTCTCGCGATTGACCAGTTTAGTCTCATCCTCGGCGCGCATGTTCTCCAAACCTACGCCGGTCTCCCGCCGCACGGCGAGGCAAAAAAGGGCGGCCTCGCTCCTTGGCAAGCAAGGCGCGCAGCCGAAATGATTAGGGAAAGTCTCGACACCAACATTCGCATGACCGAATTGGCACGAGAATGCAGTCTGTCCGTGAGTTATTTTGCGCGAGCGTTCCGAACGACTTTTGGCATGTCGCCATACCGCTGGCTGCTTGAGCGCAGGATTGATCGGGCAAAAGTGTTGCTGGCAACTGCTGATTTACCGATAGCCGATATTGCGATTCGGTCCGGATTTTCCGATCAGGCGTCGTTCAGTCGTGCGTTCGCACGGATTGTTGGCAGCAGTCCTGCTCGCTGGCGACGTGCCGTGAGTTCGAAAAAGCTGACGACGTAGAAATGTTGCCTTTCAAATCAGATCCTCGTCGCCTATTGCGCCTGCCAGATCGCGGTTGTTTCAATCCGCGCGGTGTGGGGCGCCTGATCGAACTATCGATAGCTAATGATTCTCGCTGCCCGGCAGTAGAGGCCATAAAGCCATTGGTGTAGCTTCGCCACCGAATCCGGAGCGCTGAGAAGTGGTGAGGGGGCTCGAACGTGAAGTTCGAGGCCTTTGTATCTTCTCGTTCAGCCAAGAATTGCCCGGACCTCGAGATGAGCCTCCAGTCCATACCGGCCATATTCGCGACCGATGCCGGACTGCTTGAACCCGCCGAAGGGCGCGAGAGGCGCATGCGGCGCGCCGTTGATCACCACGCGACCGCATTCCAGTTGCTCGGCGACGCGATGCGCGTGCCCGAGATCGGCGCTCTCGACATAGGCCTGCAGGCCGTAGGACTGTCGTTGGCGATTGCGATCGCTTCGTCCTCATCGTCGTAGGGGATGACGCACAGCACCGGGCCGAAGATCTCCTCACGGGCGATCCGCATCTTGTTGTTGACGCGGGTGAAGATGGTGGGCTGTACAAACCATCCGCGGTCGAGGCCTGCCGGCCGGCCTTCGCCGCCGATCAGACACCTCGGCGCCTTCCTCGATGCCCAGCGCGAGATGTAATCTGCACGCGATCCCACTGCTTCTGGCTGACCATCGGTCCGACGTTGACGGCCGGATCGGTGGACTCGCCGACCTTGAGGGCCGCGACTGCGGTCCTGAGGCGGTCGAGGATCATCGGCAGGCGTGACCGCGGCGCCAAGATGCGCGTGCCGGCAATGCAGGCCTGGCCGCTGTTGACGAAAACCGGCGCCGATGACGGTCGAGACCGCCGCGTCGATATCGGCGTCGGGCAGGATGATGTTTGGCACCCTTGCCGCCGAGTTCCAGTGTCACGCGCTTCATGGTCTCCGTCGCCGTGCGCATGATGGAACGGCCCACGGCCGTCGAGCCGGTAAAGGTCACCTTGGCGACGTCCGGGATGGGCCGTGAGTTCCGCGCCAACCACGTCGCCGCGGCCGTTGACGATGTTGAACACGCCGGACGGTACGCCGGCCTCGTGCAGGGCCTCGGCGAGGACCTGCGTCTGGATGGCGCTCATCTCGCTGGGCTTGATGACGAAGGTGCAGCCGGCCGCTAGAGCGGTGGCGAGCTTGCTGCAGATGGAACCGATATTGCTGTTCCACGGGCTGATCGCGGCGACGACGCCCATCGGCTGCAGAGTGACTTTCGCCCCGCCGACGGTCTGCGTGAATTCGAAAGCCTCCATCGTCTCGGCCATGTCGAGAAAGAGATTGGCGGCGTGGGTCGCCGAAAAGTTCACGAACGACTGCGGTGCGCCATACTCCTGCGTCATGGCGGCGGCCAAGGCATCGGACCGCGCGGCAACGGCATCATGCAGACGGCGAAGCAGGGCGATACGCTCGGCCTTCGAGGTGCGCGAATAAGCCGGAAAGGCGCGTTTCGCTGCGGCGACGGCGGCCTTGGCGTCTATGGCATCGCCGAGGCGAACCTGACCGATCTTCTCTTCCGTGGCGGGATTGAACAGACCGAACAGTTCGTGCCCGTGCGGGGTAACGAACTGGCCGTCGATGTAAATCTTGTCGATGGTACGCATGGCGCGTCTCCTCTGGTTTGACGAGACAGAAGTGACATTTCCCAGCTGATCTGATAAGCCGATCAAAGTGGCACAGATTGATGCAAAACATCGCGCAATGAGGGCGAGCCAGCTTGAACTCGAAGCTGTTGTGGCGGTCGCCCGCCACGGCGGCTTCCGTGTTGCGGCACGCGAACTCGATATGTCTTCCTCGGCGCTGATCACGTCCTCGGCGCTAGTACGCGGTGGCGGCGCTTGAAGAGCGCTTGGGTGTTCGTCTTTTCAACCGCACCACGCGCAGCGTCGCTCTCTCTGCCGAGGGCGAGCAGTTCGTGGCCGAGATCGCTCCGGCTTTGGCTGCAATCCGCACCGCCATGGAGCGGATCGATGAACACCGCGCCGAGCCCGCAGGAGTTCTGCGCCTGAACCTGACGCTCGGCGCCGCGCGGATGATCCTGTCGCCGCTGGTCTTCGAATATACGCGCCGCTATCCGCAAGTGGCTGTCGATATGGTGACCGAAGCGGCGATGGTGGACATCGTGGGACAAGGCTTCGACGCAGGCGTCCGGCTGGAAGAGTTTGTCCCGCCCGACATGATCGCCGTGCCTATTACGCCTCCCATACGCTCGATCGTCGTTGGCGCACCCGCCTACTTTAAAGATCGAAAGCGGCCGAAGACGCCGGCTGAACTGGCAAACCACCGCTGCATACGCCGGCGCACAGGGAGTGGGACGATCTATCGCTGGGAGTTTGAGAAGCGTGGCGAAACTATAGAGATCGACGTCACAGGTCCGCTCACGCTCGATGAAGTCGATCTGATGTTGCAGGCCGCTTTGGCCGGACAAGGCTTGGCCTATCTCCCCGATATGGCGACGGCGGATCACATTCAAGCCGGACGGTTGGTGGCAGTTCTGGAAGACTGGTCGCCTGCCTATCCGGGCCTGTGTCTCTATTATCCAAGTCGGCGAAATATTCCGGCGCGATTGCGCGCATTCATCGAACTGATCCGGCAACAGGCCCCGCCTCACAAAACCAAAGCTCCGAGACTGCCTCAGTCATGAGCGCGAGCAGAAGAGTATGGGGACGGGACCCTATGAGCCTTAGGCAAGGGCGCGACAGCGGGGCGATTCAGTGCATAGGCTCTGATATTTCAGCGATCCACTGCTCCGCGAGCAATGGATCTTGATCGCGCCATTGTGCAAACGCTGTCATGAGATATGGCGTCACTTCGGGCCGCGACATTCCGGCTTGAAGTGCTTTCTTAAGCAAGTTCGGTGGGCTTGCACCCGCGATCACCAACTCATTTGCAACGTCGATATAGGCCATGGGCGCATCGCGGATATATGCGCAGAAGTCGCCGGCAAAACGATCGTCGAAATTTTGCAGATTTAGTATCGCGCGTACGACGCTACGCTGTAGCGCGATATACGAACGTTCATGAAGACAAGAAATCGCTAGCGACGAGATGACGATCTCCGAAGTCTGATCAAATGCAGCGATAGGTTCCAACGCGTTGGCGAGCTTTTCCCCAATTTTCTCGTCGCCACCAGAAGGAGACGTCTGATCCAAAATGTCGTAGATCAATCGAAGAGCAATCGCGAAACTGATAACGTCGGGTCGAAACGAGTAAGATTCTCTAGCCCCCACGCTCGCAGGGACCAGGAACCGACCGTCGAGCACATTCCAGAACGTATCTGCGAGCGTCTGCCCTCGTGACATCGCCCCGATCGCGCCGTAGTCGGCCCACCGCGAGAATAGAAATCGATTTGCGACATTGGCGTCTTGCTGAGCTTCGATCATCCGGCGCGCATGCTCAGCCAACATTTCGCGGAATTCTTCATCCGTAACCGCGGTGTCGCTTCTCTCACGCCAATAGTGCTTCCAATAGCACCAAAGTAGGCGATCTCGAGTAAGGTCATTGCCTCCCAACTCGTCGAGCAGGTTGACCGCTACCGTCAGTACCCGCGGGTTCCTGATCTGCTCCCACAAATTGTTCGGTATTTGATCGCTGTCGCGCCGATGTGCCGTGAGAAACTCTTTGATCTCGCGATCATTGAAGCCACCAACATTCAATATTTCCATCTCGCCCATGAAAGCCGGCGATATCCGGGTCTGCCAAAAGCGAGGTCGGCTCGTTAGCAGCGTCACTCCGCCAACAGCCGCTACTAGCTGATGAATGTCAGGAATGAAGCTTAACCAGTTGACGCCGGGACGTTCGTTCACCCCGTCTATGACGACAAATAGCTTTCGTCGATTGTCTCGAATCTGGGTCCAATTCCGGACTCTGGCTTCCCAACCTTTCGTATCAACCTCGTATCCTTTTACCGCAGCGCGAATCGCGTGCGCCACTGCATGCGTTGCGGTGCCTCCGCGAAACATCTCGATGTGTCCGCTCGAGAGAAATACCAACATCGAGTTGGAGAAATATTTACGCCACGTGTCGATTGCTGCCCAGGTCTTTCCAGTACCCTCCTCGCCGAGCAAAACTGTGACACCTCGTCTGCGCACAGCTTCACGGCACGCCTCTCGAATATCCTGCAGCAGGTCTGTTCGAATAACGGTAGCCGTCTTCGAGGCATCCGGGGAGATTTGCTGGCCAAATATTCGCTTTGCCTCACCACGGTCTCTAAACGCCAGCTGATATGCAGTATCGGTCGACATCTTCGCGGTCACATAGCTAGCTGATGCCGGTACCAAGTTACGCCGAATGCTCTGGAGCTTTCTTTTGAACCCCCGTCCTCGATATACAGTCTCTAAAACTTGCAACAGTTCGTCGCGCAATGGACAGTTCGGATGATGGTGGTCAATCCAACCGGCAATCTCGTTGCGAGCGGCCGCGAGGAAGACGAGCAATGACGGCGACTTAGCCGGTGTCCAATCCACCAACGCCACATGAATGCCACGGGCTCGGGCCGCTCTGTTGAGCTTCGTTCGCGTCTGCACAGCCACCGGTACGGTAGCGGCAAGCATCCAGACTTCCGGTGCAGTGCTTGTCGCTTGACTTAGTTCTTCCAACTCCCCAAGCAATTCTCGATCGCTGAGAGCGCGACCGGCCCCATAGCGCTTCGCTTCAAAGGAAATTGATGGTTCGGGCTCAGATCGTCCGTCGAGACCGGACTGACTGCCCGCCTTCGCGAGATGGACTTTAGCTCCAATGACGCTCGCCAGCGCAGTCGCCAGCAGGCCTTCGAATCCAGACCATCCGCTCGGTGGCAGCTCTAATAGGAAATCGTCTCGGATGCGTTCGAGGTCCATAGTCCTACGGTATCGTATCGCCGATTGGACCACCAACTTCGGGGCATCCTCGGGAAGCGTCCGGTTCACTCAGCCTCGAGAATTTGCGCGACGCAGCTCGCCAAGGCTCTAGCGCACGCATGCGGCCGGTTTGGCTGTTGCGTAGCGCGCGTTCCAGTCTAGAACAGTAAGCTGCGCAATTCCGACAGATGCGCATCACAAAGCCAGCGTTCCACGCACGTCAACTGGCCGGCCTTGGTCCAGGCGTTATAGCCAGTCGCAAACACCAACGACCTATTCGTAAGCTCCTCCGGTTTCTCCTGAAGGAGAACAAGCTTGTTGACGCGTGAGCGGTCAAACCAGGTGTCCAGTCGAAAGTTGATGGCCGTGTCTCCCCAGCCATAGCCCGACATCAGTATGTGATCGATTTCCCGAAGCAGTGCATAAAAATGAAAATGGATGTCCGTGTAAATTCCACGCTGGTACGCATCCGATTTGTTGATGCCGGTCAGGTACGACGGCGTGCCTGTCTGCGCCACTAGTCGCTTCCCATTTTCATCGACCGCGGTCGAAACGTTCGTACCCTCGAAGATCGCGGTACGAAGCCGGCCTCCATATTGAAATGAATACCAATCTATGGACCCGTGAAGCTTGAATAGCCGGATGCGCTTGTCGGGAACCGCATAAACTCCGTCGTCGCTCCATCGAACGTCGCCTTCACGCGGACCGAACCCATCCGCAAACGGAATCCGGCACATCACGAGGAACTGCTCGACAAGCGTGTCGTGATTTAACGTAACGATGTTCAGTTGCTCAATTTCGGGGGACTCGGCCAATTCGCGTATCAGATCGAAACCGCGAACGTATTTCCGCTGGAGCGTTTCGGTCACGACCGACTTGATATACGAGCCCATTTGCCTACCTAAGCTCGCGAGATCGCAGATCCGTTCGTCGAAGGCTGCACCTAGCAGCAGTCCGCCAGCTTTCTCCTCAATGCTTTTCATGAACGAGGTCGCAAGTGAGTTATCGGATAGACCGATATTCCAAAGCGCAATTTGCTGGCAAAGAAAGAACAGGTCCTCGTAAGTAGACTTACTGCCGCGATAAATCGCTCCAGAGCTTTGATAATTCCATTGCGGAGACATGCCAACTTTCGCGATATCCGCTGTGTCGTAGTCTTGAATCACAGCCAGAAGCTCGCGGAGACGCCCGGCGGCGGCATCTTCCCCGGGACGGCTTGCAAACAGCCTTTTCGTGAGCTCCTCGGCGGTAGGCAAGCCGGAAGGTACCGAAACGCCTGCGCCCAGAAACAGCATCAGATTCATCGCGGGGCCTATTGGTCAAACAGTATTGTGGGATCGACACGGCTTCCGACTGGATGTCCAATGACTTTCAGAATCTCCAATTCGCCGGCAAAAATGATCCCGTCTTGCTGGCGCCAAGGCATGCGGGTTTCGACCCCGTGCTTCTCACGACCTGCCCCAGCGGAGCGATTGATTTCTTGAGATACCGGATGAAGCCGGATGAACCAGCCCGTAAAGCCATTCAGCCGAGCGATACGGCGTGCGATCAGGTGATCCAGGTCGACATCTGAGCCCCACTCAGACAGCGGGTCCACCAGTCCGCCAGCTGCAGCCTTTGTCCAAGCAGACCGATAATTCCGATACTCCATCCTGCACCAGACGCTTCGAAATGCGTCGTCCGCTTCCTTGAAAGCGAATGCGTTGCGAATTCTGATCCCCGATATTTCCTGGACATGACCGAGGCCCGCGAGCAATGCGGGTTCGGTCGTCGCGATGGGAATGTCCGTCGGAAGGATCAGCGCCATTTACTTGGGCCTGTTCAACAGGTCTTCGGCACGCGCAACACTGTCAATGACCGTGGAAAATGTCGGCGCGTTGCCGAAGATCATCGGCGCCATCGCGGCGTAATCCTGCCGAAGAGGGTCTAACATGGCCTCTGTGGGACGCAGGCGGAATGAGCCACGCTTGGCAACGTCAAGACCGGTATTGCCGCGATAGAAAAACATCTTAGCGTGCCTGACACAGTCTTCGATCAGAGCATCGTTCGCGCATGTCGTTTCCCCAATTTCTTCCTGCATAAGGCGATGCACATCGTAGTAGTGGCGCGACATGCGTCCATTGCCTCGCAACACGCCCTTGGCGTCAAAATAGAAAACGAGCCCATGGAGGATCAGAATTTTGTCCATGAACGTACGGCCTGGATCGATCGTCGTTACGCTTGACACGGCCAAAGAGTCTCCGCCCGTAAAGTCGGGACCGACATACGGAACGATGGTGCGTGCTTCGTGCGGATCGAGCGCCGACTTCGCACCCGACTCGATCTTTACAGAGGCGGTGACGTATTCGGATGGATCGACCGCACTCGGGTAGTGGATCAGGAGGCTTTGCCTGTCGTGATCGTCGTCGTCGAGAACGACAGTGAGCTTTGCCGGATCCTTTCCCACCGCCTCCATGGTCGCGCGCGCGTGCGCGCCCAGCTCGGTGCGCAACTTGTCTCCGATGTACTCCTGGCAGGCGGCTTTGATGGCGTCGAGCCGCACACCGCGCTTCTTTCGTCCGAGCTGTTCAAGCTCCGCGAACGTCGTGCCCTCGTTCAGGTCGTCACGGAATACAGTGACATCGATGTCTTCCGAAAATCGGGAGATCAGTCCGAAGCCTTTTGATAGCGATGTGCCTCCTTTGAAGAGCAGGCGCGGTCCGCCGACCTGGAGGCGATGGAATAACGCGTCGAGTGTCCAGCAGACCCAGAAATCCTTCTCGATGTTCTGGACTGTGGTGCCGATACGAGCCGCGGCGGCAAGAAACAGACCGCGACGGTCGTCGTCGCTGGCGCCGATGATCGCCTGATAGGCGGCGTTCATGCTGAGGATGTCTTTCTAGGCCTTTTCACTGCCTTCCTGTTGGACGATTTGCCAATTGGCGCCTGATTGGAAATGGGCAGTTCACGCAGGAAGTCCTGCATCCAGGCCGGTAGGGCTGAGAGGCCGGCGGACAAGTCCTTGCGCAGCGCGGGGCCGGTTTTCGGATCGGACAAGAGCGCCGAGATGCGACGCTTGATGCGTTGGCGCTCTTCTATGCTTTCAAGCTTTGGCTTCAGCCAATGCAGAGCTTGCACCACCCGCATGGCCGGACGGCCGGCCCAATATAATTTGCTGGCGGACGTGGGTTTGAAAGTGATCGTCAGATTCTCCAGCCGGATAGGCTTGAGCCGTGCATCGCTGTGGACGATAACGCGCCCCGTCACGGCTTCGCTCAAGCCGAGGTCATTGGCTGCGGTCATTCCGTCCACCAGCACCCGCGTCTTATCCCGCCGGGCGACGGCCTCGATGATCGCGCGGTAGTCGGCGGTGGCGGGTTTGCCAGTCAGCTTGTTAATGCGGGGACGGTCGTAAAGCCCCCTATCGATACGCCGGAGGTCGCCGGCCGCGGCCAGCCGCTGGAGAGCCTTGCCAACGGTCTCCGGCGGGCCAAAATCGTCGAAATCACCCACTCCCCAGATTCGCCTAGGGGGGCTGGCGGTGATCCTACCATAAATCCTTGTTTTTACGTCAGATTTTGCCACGTTCTCGAATTCTCCTGTCCGATATTTGTATACATATTTCGGACAAAGAACCAGCTCGATAGGCTTTAAGCGTTCGCGCTTCTGCAATGGTATATATACCCTCGGCATCGTCACTAAGATCCAGCCGCAGCAAGCCCGATAAACGCCACAGGGAGATAGTGTGCAGGGCATGGTATATATACCCTGCCCTGCAGTCCTTCGCAGATGCCAAAACCAAGCCGTCTAAGCCTCGTCAAAGAGACCATCTTTTCGCACTTCGATGACGCGCCCGGGAAAGTCTATTCCGAGAGCATGTTGAACGGTCTTCTCGAACAAGAGCGTGCTGAATGGGCACTGCCCGCCAGCACACGGGTGCCGGGCTTCATTTCCTTTCTAGAGCGCCAGGGAAAACTTAAACCCATCGAGCTCACATCCGAAGAATACAGCCGCTCCATCAAGCGATATTCATGGGGAAAGGCATCGCCACTCGAACTGGCGCTGTCGATCAAGCCGCGGGGCTATCTTAGTCACGGCACGGCCATGACGCTCCATGGCTTGATGAAGCTACCGCTCAAAACGATCTATCTAAACTCCGAACAGAGCGACAAGTTTCAAGATGCCAGCTCTCTCAACCAGCGGGGCATCGACCTTGCCTTCAAAGGGCGGCAGCGCCAGTCAAAACTCATCTATAGGCATGCCGACATATCCGTCGTCATGATCTCGGGTAAGAACACGGGCCGCCTGGGCGTTGAAGAAATCGCGGTCCCCGGAGTTGCATCCCTTCAGGCAACAAACCTGGAAAGGACTCTCATCGACATCGTCGTGCGATCTGCCTACGCGGGTGGAATATCGAACGTCGTCAAGGCGTACCGTGCGGCCAAGGATCGAATGTCGATTGATCGCCTCGTGTCGACACTGGAGGCGCTCGACTACGTCTATCCCTACCACCAAGCCATCGGCTTCTTGATGCAAAAGACGGGCTACCCGGAGAAGAGCTTCAACAAGCTTCGCGCGAAGGGCCTGAACTACGACTTCTATCTGACGCACGAAATGAAAGAGCCGGCATACTCGAAGGAATGGCGGCTCTATCACCCCAAGATCTGAAGCGCGACTGGCGACTATTCGCCCTTGCGCCTGTTCCACACCAATTGAGCTTCCTCACCTTCCTTGCCGTGGAACATGGCGGCCGAGATCGGCTCTGGCAGGCTTGGGTCGTCGATCTGGACACTCAGATAGTCTCGGGGCTCGTCGCCCTTTGTCCGCTGATTCCAAGCGGCGCCGAGTTCCGAATGTCCCGCGAAGATGCGGAATGCCGGCGCACGATCGTTTTCGCGATTGTCGTTGGGCACGAACTTGGCTTTGACGTCGATGGTCAAGGTGCGGATGGCGCCGCTCCAGCCGCCATCCTTGGTTGGTGCAAACGTTCCGATGATTGCCATGCTGATCTCCTTGCTTTGAGTGAACTACTGCTGTTGCTGATCCCGTGGCTGCCGGCGGGACCTCCGGGGTGCCGGAGGTGTATCGCCCCCGCCATTCTTTCGCGCCTTCGCGAATCCGCGGTCGCCAGAGAGGAAACTGTCGAGGATGTACGGAACAAGTTCCGCCACTTCCTCGTCCTCGCCGTAGGCGTCGCGATAAGCGGCGGCATAGGCCTGCAACGCGGTATTCGTCTCGGGCTGCAGCATGATCGTGAGCTTCACCGGCTTACGATCGGGCAGTCTTGCAAGCTTCAATTCGGGCATCGGCGTCTCCTTCAGCCGCGATACGGACGCAGCACGAGATCATATGCCGAGTTCGGAACTATGCTGAGTTCAGCATGCATTTGGGCTTCTCCTATGGAAAATATGCCGACGTCGGTCGGCATAGTTTTGTGCAACTGGATTCGATCGACAGCGTTCCATTTGATGGACAGAGCATATCGAAAGAGGCGCTCTCGACTCCAGCTCGAGGGGCCGTTGGCTCCTTACTTCGAGCCATATTCCGAATACCTCGCTGATCGCGGATATTCGCAGGTCTCCTATTGGAAGAAGACTTTCTTCATCAGCGAGTTCAGCCGATGGCTGGGAGAGAAGCGAATTGCGGCTGGCGCGATCACCGCCAAACACAAAGAAGCATTCCTGCGCTACAGCGCCAGGCGCCGCACCCCCAAGGGCGGCCAACGTGGCGCTCTGAACGGCATAACGAGCTGGCTTCAGAACAAAGGAGTCATTGACAGCAAGGTTGCCGCTTCGACCAAGCCATCGGGCATCACGGCGATATTGCAGGAATATGCAGCCTGGTCGCGGGAAGAGCGTGGCCTGGCACCATCCACGGTGGAGAATTACTCCGGCTATGTAAGGCGCTTTTTGACGAGCATCCGCGGCACGGAAAAACTGCGGCTTGCGGGAATCAAAGCCAGCCAGATCACCGACTACATCCGGCACAACGCCCCACGCGACCGCACCTTCTCGCATGCCAAGAACATCGTCTCGGCGTTGCGTTCCTTCTTCCGCTTCGCACGCTATCGCGACTACATCCGGACGGATCTTGCAGCGGTCGTTCCCAGCGTCGCCGGATGGTCGATGGCATCGATTCCGCGAGCGATGCCGGCCGACTGCGTTCGCCGGCTTCTGAACGAGAGCAAAACGTGGCGTACCCCGGCGGGGCTGCGCAATCGAGCCATCTTGCTGCTGCTTGCGCGGCTCGGGCTGCGCGCGCTGGAAATCGTCCGCCTCGAGCTGGAGGATATCGACTGGTCGCAGGGTTGGCTGAGGGTGCATGGCAAAGGCCGCCAGGAAAGGCCGTTGCCCCTGCCACATGACGTCGGTCAGGCGATTGCATCCTACCTGAAAGACGGGCGCTCGGAATTGACGTGTCGCAGGCTGTTCCTGCGCTCGCGGGCGCCCTTTGATGGCTTGGGCTCGCACAGCGACATCTGCCAGATCGTCCGGAGAGCGATCGCGCGCGCCGGCATCGAGCTGGATGTCACCGGGTCGCATCAACTGCGCCATGCGCTTGCCGTGGACATGCTTCGCCAGGGGCTGTCGCTGACGGAAATCGGCCAGGTGCTGCGCCATCGCAATCCAGACACCACGCGGCGGTATGCGAAGGTGGATATCGATGGCTTGCGCGAAGTCGCTCTGCCATGGCCGGGGGCGTTGCCATGAACAGCTTGCGTGCAGGCGTGTCCGAATATCTGGAGCTGCGCCGTTCCCTTGGCTTCCGGCTGAAGAAGGATGAGCGGCTGCTTCTGGATTTTGCCGACTTCATGGAACGGCGCCATGCCGCACACATCACGGCGAAGCTGGCGGTGCAATGGGCACAGCAGCCGGCATCGACCGATGCGAACTATCTTGGCCGGACGTTTGCGTGCGGTGCGCAGCTTCGCCCGTTACCGCATCCTGACCGATCCTCGCACCGAAATCCCCGCAACGGACTTGCTGCCGCGGCAGAGAAGCACCTTCCGGCCTCATATCTTCAGCGAAGAAGAGATCACCCGTCTCGTCGCGGCATGCCTGCAACGCCGGCGCGGCGCCAAGCCGATCTCGCGCTGGTCGCGCTACACGATCTTCGGCCTGCTCAGCGTCACCGGAATGCGCGTCGGTGAAGTCCTGAATCTCGATCTCGAAGACGTCGACCTCGATCAGGGTATCATCACCGTACGCAATGCAAAGTTCGGAAAATCCCGACTGGTGCCGGTGCATCCGACGACCCGCGACGCGCTGAGCCTCTATCGAGAGCGGCGTGATGAGTTCCTGGCGGGCAAGTCTGTCAAGCCGTTCTTCATATCGCCGATCAGCCGCCGCATTACCCACACCGTTCTCGATCGCTCGTTCCTGAGGCTGACCCGGAAGCTTGGGATGCGGGGCACCTTGGGCACGACGGGGCCGCGTCTCCATGATCTGCGGCACACCATGGCGGTCGAGGTCCTGCGCCGATGCTATCGGGCGGGCGCGGATCCCGAGCGCCGGTTGCCGGCGCTGTCCACTTATCTTGGGCACACGCATCTCAACTACACCTACTGGTACTTGCACCAGAACCCATCGCTCATGACGGAGGCGGTAGCGCGGCTTCAACATCGTTGGGAGGCTCCAGCATGAAGTCCTCGATCCCAACCTTCCCGACACTTCTGCAACAGTTCTTCACGCAACGCTTGATGCAGCAAAAGCGAGTGAGCGCCCATACGATCAGCTCCTATCGGGACACGTTCCGGCTGCTGCTGCGCTTCGCGCAGAAACGATTGCACACACCGCCCGACCGGCTGGCCTTCGAGAAGCTCGATGCGCCACTCATAGCAGCCTTCTTGAATGAGATGGAGAAAGCGCGGAGCGTGACCGTGCGTACCCGCAATCTGCGCCTCACTGCGATCCGGTCGTTCTTCCGCTTCGCCGCCTATGAAATGCCGACGCATAGCGCTCAAATCCAGCGCGTCCTCGCGATGCCGGCCAAACGGTTCGATCGCAAGCTGATCGACTTCCTGACCCGCCCCGAGGTCGATGCTCTCCTGGATGCCCCGGACAAGAGCACTTGGAGCGGCCGCCGGGACCACGCGTTGCTGCTGACGACCTTGCAGACAGGCCTTCGCCTCTCCGAGACGATAGGCCTTCAACGCCAGCATGTGACGTTCGGCACAGGCGCTCATATCGAAGTCCTCGGCAAAGGGCGCAAACAACGTGCCGTTCCGCTTTGTAAGCCAGTCGCCGATGTTCTCGGAGCGTGGCTCGATGAATTAAGCCCCGCCCAGGACGATGTCGTCTTCCCAAGCATCCGCCGTGGACGGTTGAGCGCGGATGCCGTGGCGCGTCTCTTGAAAAAGCACGTCGCGGTCGCCAGCGATGCTTGCCCTTCTCTGAAGCAGAAGAACATCACCTTCCACTGCTTGCGCCACACGACGGCAATGGACCTGCTGCATGCGGGGGTGGAGCAAACCGTCATTGCGCTGTGGCTGGGGCACGAGTTCCATCGAAACCACCCAGATCTATCTCGACGCCGATCTGGCGCTGAAGGAGAAAATCCTCGCCCGCACGATCCCGTTCGACAGCAAGCCGGGAAAGTACCGCCCCGACAACAAGCTGCTCGCGTTCCTCAACCAGCTATAGGAGTAAGGACTATGCCGATAACATCTGCATCTAAATCCCGTCATCTTCATGCCTTTGTGCTGTTTCCACGGTCCTCTGTCGGCATAGTTCTACGGTCGGCATATGACCTTGTCCTTGAACCTTACGGCGCTTGAGCAAACACGCATGGCCAAACTGAAACTCGGTCCCATCGAAAATGACAGACCGGTTCGGCTCTCCGTCGAATTGGCCGCGTCCGTGCATCGAGATCTCCTCGCCTACGCCCAAGCGCTCGCGCGGGAGACGGGGCAGACTGCGTTAGAACCCGCGAAACTGATCCCGCCCATGCTGGCGCGTTTCATGGCAACCGATCGCGGATTTGCGAAAGCCCGCAAACGGAATGCGTAAAATTATTAGCCTCAACTCGTACCGCGCGATGTATAACGCAGCCTGAGCAAATCCACGAACCGAAGCAATGCGGGATTGGCATTGTCGTTCCGCCAACAGGCACTTTGTCCAATCCAGCTGGGGCTATTGCCGTCGCGAACTTCTCGATAGACCACGCCGGCATAAGTGGCCCCGGTGCTGGTCTCGTATACGAGACTGACCATATGGCCGGTGCTGATCATACTCAGGATATTTTCGCGGCTCACATCGTGACTTTCCACCAAAGGGCGATCGCCGGGTGCCGCGAGCTTCGCCATCAGCAAATCCCGAATTTCAGGACCGGGATCGCAACGGCTCAGCAAGATGCGTTCGCGCTTCAGATCGCTCCAATAAACGATTTCTTGGGCCGCAAGGCGATGTTGCTCCGGCAGCGCGACCAAAAGACGTTCAGCCCAGAGTGAAAGCACCAAACCTGGACGCAATTCGGACTCGCCGCTGACAATTGCGACGTCGAGCCCGCCGCTCTGCAATTCGGCGAACAATCGCGCGCGAGGACCTTCGACGGCACTAAGGTCTACCTCAGGATGACGTGTCGCATAGTCGCGCAGAACCGCGCGAAGTTGGCCGGAAGATAGCGATGTGTAGAAACCGATACTGAGGTGGCCGGCCTCACCGCGGCTCTCTGCTTTGGCCAGCGCGGTCATCGCTCGAACCTCTTCGGTGATCCGTTTCGCGCGCCGCAGAAAGTCTTGCCCGGCCGTGGTGAGACGCACACCGGTGTTGTGCCGGCTGAACAACAACACACCCAGTTCGTCTTCGAGCTGATGGATTCGGCGACTCAAGGTGGATTGTTTGAGGCGAAGTGCGGTGGCCGCCCGGCGGAAGCTGCGATACTCTGCGGCGGCGATGACATAACGCAAATGCCGAAGTTCAATCGGCATTACAATGGACGCCTCCTATCCGTTGCACGTACGACGACAAGGAAAGCGTGAAAGACATTTTGACGCCCATGTCATGCGCTGCCGAAAAATCGTCGTCTCTCCGTCGCCGTTTCAAGAGAAAAAGAGCGGCGTGGTCTCCTGCGCCGCTCATAGTCAGAGGAACGCTGTGCGATTATGTATTCGCCCAAGCGCTTATACAGGCCGCAGCTCAAATCATGCCACAGATCATTGGCGCAACACCTTCTATCCTCCGAGCCCCACGCTGACGGTGGCGAATGGGCCGTAGAAGCCGATATTCTCCTTTCGCGCCGTATCGATGCCGCCATCCATCGCACCGAAGAAGAAATCGGCGCGATAGCCCGCGCTCATCTTGAAATTCTCGATGCGGAACGTCATGCCTGCAAAGCCGCCGACATTCGGCACGGTGACCGAGCGGGCACGCGCGGGAGGATTTGTGGAGTGCCGATAGAGCGTCGTGCGGGGACGCTCCGAAGGGCGCGGGCCGGTTTGATACTGGGCTGTCGATTGATGTTGGATTCTTGCTTTTTGCCGCCCGAACAGAAGGGCTGCGTTCGCACCCCAATCGAACAGGAATTCACCATCTTTCGCGCTGCCGGCAAATGGCGCCGACGCGTTCCAGGAAATTGATGGACCGACGCCATGAAAACTGCGCGCGGCGCGCAGGCCTGCCGCGTTGCTGTGATAGGCCTGACCAGTGGTCAATTTCTCATTGGTTATGCCGACGCTTGGAATGTTCAATGTCTGATACAAGCGATGCCAATCGGGATCCGATTTGATGGCAATATTGGAAACGCTGCTGAATTGCGCGAAGCGAACGCCGAGGCCCAGAACGGACGATCCGTCTCTGCCGCCGAACATGCCGAGCCCGACATCCTTGGCCGCCTGAAAATCCAGAATGGAATGACTCTCGCTGTTCTGCACGCTCGTGTCGGCAAAGCGCGCAGCGTGTGCGGCACGGGTTCCCGAAGTCGCTGTTTGGCGGGCTCCGGAGGGGGTATTGTAGTGGAAAGAGGTTTTGTTCGGAACGGTCTGCTGGTGAATATCTCTTTTGCCGATCGAACGTCCGTAACGGATGGAAGCGGAGAAAACCCAATCGGAACCATCGGGCTCGAAAGAAATCTTTCCAGTTTCATCGATGCTATCGGACGGCAGTTTCTCGAATTTTTGCGACGGCGAAAATATCGACGGCCTCGCCGCCGTGACGGGTGGTGCGAACGCTTCCTGCCCATTGTCCAACCGGCTCAATTGTGCGCCCAACTCAATCCAGACGGTCGGATGATCGACGTCATCGTCTGCAGCATTCGCTTCGCCAGCAGCATATACCGAGCCCAATAACGCAAGCGCGGATACACTTGTCAGAAGCTGCCAGCGGAAAGTCACCCGGCTTTCACGCGTGTTCATCAATTCGCTCATGTTTTCCCCCTCACCAATTCTTCGTGACGCGGATACCGATCAGTTTTGGATCGGTCAGAAAGACATTGGTCGTCAAGCCCGGTATCGTCGCTGTTCAGGAAGTCGCCAGTGATCGCCGTCGTATCGAAGACGTTCTTGTCATAGAGCATCACCTGCCAGCCATTTTGGTTGGTGAAAATTAGTGTCAGATTGACGTTGGTGTAGCCGCGCAACCGGTCGTAAGGATTGTCGTTGAAGACGCGCGCCCAGGAATAATCCTGCCAATAATAGTCGCCGCGCAACGTACCCGCCCAGTCCGTCGTCAGCGGGATTGTGTATTGCGCGCCGGCCGAGACGGTGAGAGGCGGGGCGTTGGGCAATTTGTTGCCACCTCAGATTCTTGTCGAAACCCTCGCCGTCATTCGGTGCGGGCCCGGCGCCGTTGTTCGTCGCCGTCGGACTGACCGGATCAAAGCCGGGATAGACATAGCCGGGAGGGAATAAAGAATTCGGCTCCGTTGGCCCCGTAAGCGGATCAACATGACCTATATAGGCTTTTTCACAAGCACCATCGAGCCCGCCCTGGACATTCGTGAGCTCCTCGGTTGAAATTGGATGCCGCCAAACTCGCCGCTACGACGTAAACCGGAAGAATACAGTTCGAGGCTTGCGTGATGAATGGCTTGACGACGATCCAGTCGGGATTGCCCGCCGTGCGGTCGATCAGATCGATCGACTCGTCTCCTTTCGCGAGCGCGGTGTCTTCCCAGCCGCCCGCAAAGTTGAATCTCAAACCGGGGATCGGTTCCCATGTCGATTCGACTTCCGCACCCTTCACATGCGCGTCGAAATTGTCGTTGATCGACGTGCGGTCGACGATGCGGGAAATCTGATAATTTTCATAATTGTAGTAGAAGACGTCCGCGTTGAACGTCAGCGAGCCGTCGAGCAACGTGTTCTTCGAGCCCAGTTCGAACGCATCGATAAACTCAGGCTTGAATGTCAGCGGATGGATGGGCCTGCCTACATCGAAATTGGATAAACCCAACAACTCCGCACCAGGCGGATTGGCGCCACCGGCCTTGTAGCCATGCGAATAGGAGCCATAGACCAGAGTCTGATCCGTGAAATCCAGCTTCGGCGTCCAATTGACGGCCGCGCGCCCCGTCAGCTCACCCCATTGCTGATTCACCACGCCGATGGAGGGATAGCCATATCCAGCAATGAGCAGTTCGCTCGGGATTTCGGTGAAATGTTTTTGGTCCTCCGTCCAGCGCAGACCGGTTGTGAGCTTCACATCGCTGAAGACGTTCGTAGTAAGCCTCGCCGAAGCCCGCATAGGAATTCAGCGTGTAGGGATTCTGGCTCAGGAAATAATTGTGTCCCTTGTTGTTGAGGCTGCTGAGAGGGTTGGGATCGATATATTGGCAGGCGCTCTCGCCCTCGCCGCCCAATTGGTTAGATGCGTTGGGGTTGGAATTCACAAAACCGCCGATCAGACAGTTCGAATTGTCGGAAACCCCCGGAACCCAGGGCAATGTTTGCAAAGGACCAGTACCGCCGCGCCTCCAAGAATAGGCGGCCAAGGTCAGCGTGTTGATGAACACATAGTAATTTTCTTCCGTTTCATAGTGGAGATAATTGCCGCCGACGCTGAAATTGAACGGACCGCTGAAAGTTCGAGGCCAGCCGGAATTCTTGGGCGAATTGCCAGGCGTGCTCGTCCGAAAGATCTTCTGCGACAAGGCGGTCGCTGCAGCCCAGTTGCGGATCGCAAAAAACGCCATCGGGGCTACAGCCACCTGTACCATCGGTGCAGACTGCGTTTGCCGGGAGGCCGTTTGAGCAACCACCTTGTGCGCAACCGCCAAGACCATTGGGATCGAGTGTAAGCTGGCCAAGGCGAGTTATTATTTGTGAAGCGCAGTATGATACCGTCGCACTACCGCATTTGGGTCGCAATAAAGAAACGCGCCGGGCGCCGTGTTGAAGCGATTGTAGTCTTCGGTCGACCACAGGAAGTCGTTGTTGAACCCGGTTTGCGAGGTGAACGTCAGCGCCGGTGTGACCTTGTAATCCGCATTCAGTTCCACCGTATCGTTCTTCGCCTTGTATTGCGGATTGAGCGTCGTTTCGATGACGCGCAAATTCCGCGACTGCGTGGTGCTGGCATAGGGATCGAAATCGTGGGAATTCGCGCCCTCACCGGAACATTCACTTCGGCAACGAGAGTTGTAATAAGGCAGCGACAGGCCGTTTGGCACTTCGAAGGCATCGCTTGAGTAGAGCGAGGATGGAAGACATCCCTGACTGAGATAGTGCGACGGCGCATAAGCGCTGTTCGTGATTGCCGTCAACACCGGCACGCCGCCCACCTCCGAAGGTTTCGGGGCGGTCTCGCAAAGCTGCTTGGCCGTGCGCATGCGGTCGTCGTCTTCGGAGAAATGTTCCCAGACGAGATAGGCTTGGAAGTTTTCGCTAGGCTTGAAGCCCAGTGTCACGCGCCCGGACCACAGGTCGCGACCATCGATGCGGTCGTCGTCCAATGCGTTAAAGGAATAGCCCTGCCGCTTGGTCCATTCGCCCGCGACACGCAAATCGACACGATCGTCAACAATCGGCACGTTGATCATACCTTCGAAGCGACGATTGCCGTAATTGCCGATATCGGCGGACGCCATTGCTTCGAACTGATCGGTCGGTTTTGCGGAAATGAGATTGACCACGCCCGCCGTTGCATTGCGCCCGTAGAGCGTGCCCTGCGGCCCGCGCAGAACCTCGACTTGGCTGACGTCGTAGAATTCCTGCTCGAAGAAATGATTGCGGATGAAGGGCGTGTCGTTGAAGGCAACAGCTACCGCCGGATCGGTCGTCACCGAAATCGCCTGCGTGCCGATGCCGCGCAACTGGATGCTGTAGCCGGAGAAATTTGTCTTCGTGAACGTCATGTTCGGCACTTGCTTCACAAGGTCGGGGCCACCCGCCGTCTGTGTCGCCGTCAATTGCTCCTGCGAAAGCGCCGTGATCGAAATCGGGATGTTCTGTATATCGGCGCCGCCAATCTTCGATGATGTGACGGTCACGGTTTCGAGCGCTGCACCCGCGACGGCGGGCGAAGATGCTGCTGCTATGTGCATCATTGGCGCATCGTCTGTACGCTCGTCGCGTACGATCGCGATCGAACCGGCCGAATGCCGATGCACCACGAAGCCGGTGCCACTCAGAAGACGGCCTAGGGCGTCATCCGTCGACAGTTCGCCCAACGCGCCTTTCGTGCGCACGCCCTTTATAGCGCCTTCGGAGTAAAGCAATTGAATTCCGGTATGTGCCGAATACGCGTCCAGCGCACTGTCCAAATTGCCCGCGGGAATGTCGAAGTTCTCAGCTTGCACGACCGTCCCGCTTACGAAAGCAAAGATGGCTCCGATCAGAATGGGCCTTAGCCGAAATATCATGTTCACTATCCCCCTCATGCGTAGTCTCCCAATTCGCTATTGCGCGATAGCTGCTTTTGTCGCGTGCCTCGGCCAGCTAGCGCGAAAGCACAATTTCATCTCCGCGATTGACCACGTGGAGCCCCAGGACGTCCTGTGCAACCTCGGTGAACGCGAGAATGTTGTTGGTTTGAAAAGTGCCGCCAATCGTCAGGCGTCCGGCTTTTGAATCGAGCACGACAAGCTTTTTGCCGTGATACCGATTGAATTCCGCCACCGCATCCATCAAAGGCGTGTTCTTAAAAACCAGATCGCCACGTCGCCACGCCAATCGGTCTGACAGCTGTTGCGGTGATTGGTTCAATCGCGTGATGGATTGTTTTGTCGCGACCAGCTCATCGCCCGCGCTCAAAAGTGCGACTTGCCTGTGCGCACCCTGCCTCGTATCGAACAGGATGCGGCCTTCCATCACCGAGACATCCAAGCGGTCGGCGTCACGGCGCACAACGAACTTTGTTCCCAAGTCTGTTAGCTGATGGTCTCCTGCCGTTACCGTGAAGGGACGCGCGGCATCGTGCTTGACCTGAAAATACGCTTCGCCCCTATCGAGTTTGACAGTTCTTGCGTCGTTCGTTTGCGAAATGCGCACGACAGTGTCGGTGCTTAATTCGACGGTCGATCCATCTCGGAGCGATACCAGTCGATGACCTCCAACGGCCGTTGCGACCACGACTTCATGGCGGGCTCCCAGATAGATCATCGCCGTAGCGCCTAGCGCGACGATCAGGATCAAAGCCGCAACCGCTTTGTTGAAAATGGACCAGTGTCGCAGACCCGTCCGGTCTGCCTCTCGTGCATGCATCGGCGCGCGCAAGATCGTAAGACGATGTGTGCGATTCCAGGCATCGCTCACGCGCACATAGGCTATGCGATGGGTCGTCGATTGATTTAGCCAGGACGTAAATTCGGCTTGGTCTTCGGTCGTCCAATTCCAAAATTGCTGGCGCTGAAGCCAAGACGCGGCCTGCCTGTCGACATCCCTTGCGCTTTCGACAACTGGTTTTTCGGAATCCGCGCCGCTCATGACTTCACCCGGCTTTCCGGAGCTTCGCCGTGGATCATGTCAGTCAAGGCGGCCAAACCATCGGTAAGGTGTCTAGACACCGTGGACCGCGTGATACCCATCCGTTCCGCTATCTCGACGCCGGACAGACCTTCAATGCGTCCGAGTATGATGGCTTCCCGGCATCGGGGCGTGAGGCGATCCAATGCTGTTTGAAGGTGTTTCAATTCATCCCGAGCGATGACCTGCCGGTCTGGCGAAGGTTCGTCCATTGCGACATCGAGAGCGTCCAGATCCGCGACGGCCTCAATGGGGACGATTTGCTCGCGCCGGACGCGGTCGACCAGAAGATTGCGAGCCGTCGTGAAAACAAATTGCTTGGGTTTATCCGGGATTTGCTTAAGCGCGGATTCATAGACCAGGACGTAAATGTCCTGCCGCAGATCGGCGACGTCGCTTTTATTCCGCCAATTGTGTTGCAGGAACTGCATTAGCGCCGCCTCCAGCGGTAACACCTCACGCGCAAACCAAGCGTCTACCTGGGGCGCATTCATGCTCGCCCCTGCGCGCGCATCGGCGCCACCAACACTGGTTTCCGGTATCTCGATCATCCCTCGCCAGCTTTCTCGCTTTTTGAGGATCAGAACGCGGGTCTACACCTATTCTGACGAACAATGGCTTCGAATGTTGGTATGGCTGAACCCAAACAATTCGTGGGACGGCAGAATCCTGGAAATATTATTTCTGTTGCCGACCTCAATTAACAATAATGTCTATAAGCTCCGGTGTGCTGCGCCGAGGGGCGCGGACGCTCTCTACCCCCCGAGCCCCACGCTGACGGTGGCGAACGGACCGTAGAAGCCGATATTCTCCTTGCGCGCCGTATCGATGCCGCCATCCATCGCGCCGAAGAAGAAGTCCGCGCGATAGCCCGCGCTCATCTTGAAATTCTCGATGCGGAACGTCATGCCTGCAAAGCCGCCAAGATTGGGCACAGTGACCGAGCGGGCACGCGCGGGCGGATTTGTCGAGTGCTGATAGAGCGTCGTGCGGGGACGCTCCGAAGGCCGCGGGCCGGTCTGATACTGGGCTGTCGATTGATGATGGATTTTTGCTTTTTGCCGCCCAAACAGAAGGGCTGCGTTCGCGCCCCAATCGAACAGGAATTCACCGGCTTTCGCGTTGCCGGCAAATGGTGCCGACGCGTTCCAGGAAATTGATGGACCGACGCCGTGGAAACTGCGTGCGGCGCGCAAGCTAGCCGCATTGCTGTGATAGGCCTGACCAGTGGTCAGTTTCTCATTGGTTATCCCAGCGGGCGGATAGTTTATAATTTGGTACAAGCGATGCCAATCGGGATCCGATTTCAGGGCGATATTGGAAATGCTGCTGAATTGCGCGAAGCGAACACCGAGGCCCAGGACGGACGATCCATCCTTGCTGCCGAACATGCCGAGCCCGACATCCTTCGCCGCCTGAAAATCCAGAATGGAATGGCTTTCGCCGTTCTGCACGCTGGTGTCGGCAAAGCGCGCTGCATGGGGAGCGCGGGTTCCGGAAGTAGCAGTCTGGCGGGCGCCGGAGGGGGTATTGTAGTGGAAAGAGGTTTTATTCGGAACGGTCTGCTGGTGAACGTCCCTTTTGCCGATCGAGCGTCCATAACGGATGGAAGCGGAGAAAACCCAATTGGAACCATCGGGCTCAAACGAAACCTTTCCGGTTTCATCGATGCTATCGGACGGCAGTTTCTCGAATTTTTGCGACGGCGAAAATATCGATGGTCTGGCCGCCGTGACGGGTGGTGCGAACGCTTCCTGCCCGTTGTCCAACCGACTCAATTGTCCACCCAACTCAATCCAGACGGTTGGATGATCAGCCTCATCGTCCGCCGCTCTCGCTTGGCCCGCTGCATATACCGAGCCCAGCAACGCAAGCGCGGACACACTTGTCAGAAGCTGCCAGCGGAAATCTCTGCGGTGAGTGGAAGCATTTATCAATTCGCTCATTGATCGGTCCCCCTTACCAATTCTTCGTGACGCGGATGCCGATCAGTTTTGGATCGGTCAGAAAGACATTGGTCGTCAACCCGGTATCGTCGCTGTTCAGGAAGTCGCCAGTGATCGCCGTCGTATCGAAGACGTTCTTGTCATAGAGCATCACCTGCCAGCCATTCTGGTTGGTAAAGATCAGCGTCAGGTTGACGTTGGTGTAGCCGCGCAGACGGTCATAGGGATTGTCGTTGAAGACGCGCGCCCAGGAATAATCCTGCCAGTAATAGTCGCCGCGCAACGTGCCCGCCCAGTCCGTTGTAAGTGGGATGCGTGTATTGCACGCCCGCCGAGACGGTGAGAGGCGGGGCGTTGGGCAACTTGTTGCCACCTAGGTTCTTGTCGAAACCCTCGCCGTTGTTCGGTGCGGGCCCGGCGCCGTTGTTCGTCGCCGTCGGACTGACCGGATCAAAACCGGGATAGACATAGCCGGGAGGGAATAAAGAAATCGGCTCCGTTGGCACCACAAGCGGATCTTGATGACCGATATAGGCTTTTTCACAGGCACCATCGAGGCCGCCGTCGACAGGCGTGAGCCCTCCGTTGAAGTTGGATGCCGCCAAACTCGCTGCTACGACGTAAACCGGAAGAATACAGTTCGAGGCTTGGGTGACAAACGGCTTGATGACGATCCAGTCGGGATTGCCCGCTGTCCGGTCGATGAGATCGACCGCCTCATCTCCCTTCGCCAGTGTCGTGTCTTCCCAGCCGCCCGCAAAGTTGAAGCGCAGGCCGGGGATCGGTTCCCATGTCGATTCCAGTTCGGCACCTTTGACGTGCGCATCAAAGTTCAGATTGATCGACGTGCGATCCACGATTTCTGAAATCTGATAATTTTCGTAGTTGTAATAGAAGATGTCGCCGTTCAGCGTCAGAGTTCCATCGAGCAAAGTGTTCTTTGAGCCAAGCTCAAACGCGTCAATGAATTCGGGCTTGAAGGTCAGCGGATGGATGGGTCTGCCTGTATCGAAACCGACGGTATTGACCAGCAGTTCTGCGCCCGGTGGATTCGCTCCGCCCGCCTTGTAGCCATGCCCATAAGAGCCATAGACAAGTGTTTGATCCGTGAAATCCAGCTTCGGCGTCCAGTTGATGGCGGCACGGCCCGTCAGTTCACCCCATTGCTGATTCACCACGCCAGTGGAGGGATAGCCATATCCGGCAATGAGCAGTTCGCTCGGGATATCCGTGAAATGCTTCTGGTCCTCGGTCCAGCGCAGGCCGGCCGTGAGCTTCAGATCGCTGAGAACTTCATAGTAAGCCTCCCCGAACCCCGCATAGGAATTGAGCGTGTAGGGATTCTGGCTGAGAAAGTAATTGTGTCCCTCGTTGTTGAGACTGCTGAGAGGATTGGGATCGATATATGCGCAGGCGTTCGTTCCCTCGCCCGAAATCGGTCAGATGCGTTGGGGTTGGAGATTACGAACCCACCGACCAGACAGTTCGAATTATCTGAAACGCCGGGAACCCACGGCAATGTTTGCAGAGGACCAGCACTCCCGTGATCCCAGGAATAGGCGGCCAGGGTCAGCGTGTTGATGAACACATAGTAGTTTTCTTCCGTTTCATAGTGGAGATAGTTGCCGCCGACGCTGAAATTGAAAGGGCCGCTGAAGTTCGAGGCCAGCCGAAACTCCTGGCTCAATTGCCAAGCGTGTTCGTCCGAAAGGTCTTCCGCGACAAGGCGGTCGCTGCAGCCCAGTTGCGGATCGCAAAAGACACCGTCAGGAGTACAACCACCTGTACTATCCGTGCAGACGGCGTTTACTGGGAGGCCGTTTGTGCAACCAACTTGTCCGCAACCGCCAAGACCATTGGGATCGAGCGTAAGCTGACCAAGGCTATTAAAATTGCGACCACCGTAAGCTGTGCAGTAGATGGCCGGATTCGGGTTGCAATAGACAAACGCGCCGGGCGCTGTGTTGAAGCGGTTGTAATCTTCGGTCGACCACAGAAAGTCGTTGTTGAAACCGGTCTGCGAGGTAAATGTCAGAGCCGGCGTGACCTTGTAATCCGCATTCAGTTCCACCGTATCGTTCTTTGCCTTGTATTGCGGATTGAGTGTCGTTTCGATGACGCGCAAATTCCGCGACTGCGTGGTGCTGGCATAGGGATCGAAATCGCTGGAATCTGTAGCCCTTGTTGGGACGAACACGTCGGTTAGAGAATTGTAATATGGCAGCGTCAGGCCGTTGGGTACTTCGAAGGCATCGCTTGAATAGAGCGAACTCGGGAGGCAACCCTGACTGAGATAGTGCGACGGCGCATAAGCGCTGTTCGTATTGTCGCTCAACACCGGCACTCCGCCCACCTCCGAAGGTATCGGGGCGGTCTCGCAAAGCTGCTTGGCCGTGCGCATGCGGTCGTCGTCTTCGGAGAAATGCTCCCAGACGAGATAGGCTTGGAAGTTTTCGCTGGGCTTGAAGCCCAGTGTTACGCGGCCGGACCACAGGTCGCGACCATCGATGCGGTCATCAGTCAACGAATTGAACGAATAGCCTTGCCGCTTGGTCCATTCGCCCGCGACACGCAAGTCGACACGATCGTCAACAAGCGGCACGTTGATCATGCCTTCCAGGCGACGATTGCCGTAATTGCCGACATCGGCGGACGCCATCGCCTCAAACTGATCGGTTGGTTTCGCGGAGATTAGATTGACCACGCCCGCCGTCGCGTTGCGTCCGTAGAGCGTGCCTTGCGGGCCGCGCAGAACTTCCACCTGGCTGACGTCGTAGAATTCCTGTTCGAAGAAATGATTGCGGATGAAGGGCGTGTCATTGAAGGCCACTGCGACAGCCGGGTCGGTCGTCACCGAAATCGCCTGCGTACCGATGCCGCGCAATTGGATGCTGTAGCCGGAGAAATTGGTCTTCGTGAACGTCATGTTCGGCACTTGCTTGACAAGATCGGGACCGCCCGCCGTCTGTGTCGCCGTCAGCTGTTCTTGCGAAAGTGCCGTGATCGAGATCGGAATGTTTTGAATGTCGGCGCCACCGAGCTTCGATGATGTAACGGTCACGGTTTCGAGTGCGGCAGGCGCGGCCATTGCCGCCGCCAATTGGATGGGCGGATCACCGAGATTGTTACTTTCCGAAGGTGGGGCGCGCATGATCACTATAGCGCTCGACTTCACGACGCAGCGAGAGACCGGTTCCCTTCAGAAGGCGCATGAGAGCGGCGTCGGCCGCCATGTCACCCTTTACACCAGAGGTGTGAGCGCCGCGCACGAGGCTATCGGGATAGAGAAGTTGAAGGCCCGTCTGGGTAGTGTACGCGCTGAGCGCATTTTCCAGTCCGCCGGCGGGAATATTGAAATCTTGGGCGAACACGCCTGTGTGGATTGCAAGGCAACTCATGCCGATGAGGATTGCCCGAAGATAGCTGGAATTGCTCATTGTTCCCCCTTCACGACTTCAAGAGTCTCTAAACAAAATTGCGCAAACACTGTCGTCAGCGCGCAATGATCATCTCGTTTCCCGGTCTACGATGTGAAGGCCAAGCATGGTGCTGGTTGCACGCGCGAAGAGCGCCGGATCATTGGCATTGAACGTGCCTCCGATCTGCATCTGCGCGATCTCGTTGCCTTCAATTCTCAGCTTCGCGTTGTTGTAGCGATTGAACTCCGAGATCGCGGCTTTTAGCGTCGTGCGCTTGAACATGAGCAAGCCGCGCCGCCAACTTTCTTCGCGCCGCAGCTCGGGCGCAGACTTCTTTTCGACCGATAGTGATTGAGCATCGGCGACAGCAACATCGCCCGGGACCAGTGTTGCGCGCTGCGCCTTGGAGATTCCTTCCGAATTCGAAGCGGATGGCGCCTTCCATCAGCGCAACGCGAACGCGCGATTGATCTGCGCGAACTACAAATTTCGTTCCCAAATCCGTTAGTCGATGTGCCGCGGCGCGGACCACAAAGGGATGATCGTCGTCATGTCGTATGTTGAAAAACGCCTCGCCCCTGTCCAGCCATACGGTCCGTTGCCCGAACAAGCTTGTGAGCGTGCGCAAGCTCGTGTCGGTGTTCAGTTCGATCTGCGAACCATCTGCAAGGCGTACAATTTCGTGACCGCCGACCGGCGTCGTATAAAGTTTCTGTTTGGGCGTAGCGATGATCCCCGCCGATATAGCGACGAAACATGCTGCCGCCAGACCAGTCGCTACACGGAATGCGAACGACCAGCGTCTTCCGCTCTGTTCGGGCTCAGCCGTTCAGTCGCATAGGACCGCGCAATGCGGTCAATCGCTCGGTGCAATCGAACCCGGCGCTGATACGCCAATAGGCAACCTGATGACCGACAGATTCCGTCAACCAGGCATCGAGCGCCGCCTGATCGGTCAGCAGACCAACCATCGAAATGCTGCCGCCGCACCCAGGCGGCAGCCTGCGCTTCCAATTCTGCCGCGCGGCCGCTCGGTAACCCTAAAGAATCTGTACCGCTCACGGTGCCCTCCTTGCGTCAGGCTGGCCGTAGATGATGTCGACCAACATGCGGATCGCCTTGTCGAGATGGATCGATACGGCGGCTTTGGTGATGCCCATGCGGTCCGCGATTTCCTGTCCGGAAAGGCCCTCAATTCGGCCGAGAACAAACGCCTCCCGGCAACGCGGCGGCAGCCGGTCGAGGGCTGCCTGGAGTTTGCGCAACTCGTCACGCGCAATTGCGGTACGGTCTGGCTCAGGCGTGTCCATAACCACATCGAGCGCATCCAAATCGGCGACAGCTTCGATCGGGACGACATTCACGCGACGGACACGGTCGATAAGAAGATTGCGTGCTGTTCTGAAAACGAATTGTTTCGCGTTGTCGGGAATTTGCCTGTACGCGGCTTCGCAAACGCGCTCATAGACATCCTGCCGAAGGTCCGCGACATCGTCGTCGTTCCGCCAATTGTGTTGGAGGAAGGATGTCAGCAGCATTTCCAATGGCAGTACCTCGCGCACGAACCAAGCCTGCACTTCGGACGCAGTCATAGGCATGTCCAGGCGCCGTGGCGTGGAGTCCTCACGACTGATTTCCGGTGTGTCGGCCATCCTCCGCCAGCTTCCTGCCGCTAGAGGTTCAAGGGATTACCTTCAGGCAGACGAAGGTAGGCCAAGAAAGTTAAGTCGGGTGCGGAAATTATTTTGTGGCACAGCTTCTGGCGGAAACGGCGGCACATCCCGCAAGAATTCGCGTCCGCACTCGCCGTTCGGACAAGAAAATTGCGAACGCTTTCAGCGGCATATTGGGAACAGTTGAAGGACATGATGGCGTAGCCGGCCGTCCGATGCTCTTTCGTTACAAAGCCCAACGGAGGTGGCGACGGACCTGTCAGATCCGTCAACCGCACGAAATCGTCTAACGCCACCTCGAACCCTCTCGGATGTCTCTGCAGCAGAAATTTCAGTTATGCGTTTATTCACATACGAGACATTGTTCGCTAAAACTCTGCGCTAGCCTCCCAAGCCCCACGCTGACCGTGGCGAAGGGACCGTAGAAGCCGATATTCTCCTTGCGCGCCGTATCGATGCCGCCGTCCATCGCGCCGAAGAAGAAATCGGCGCGATAGCCCGCGCTCATCTTGAAATTCTCGATGCGGAACGTCAGGCCCGCAAAGCCGCCGACATTCGGCACGGTGACCGAGCGGGCACGCGCGGGAGGATTTGTCGAGTGCCGATAGAGCGTCGTGCGGGGATTTCCGAAGGGCGCGGGCCCGTCTGATACTGGGCTGTCGATTGATGATGGATTTTTGCTTTTTGCCGCCCAAACAGAAGTGCTGCGTTCGCGCCCCAATCGAACAGGAATTCGCCGTCTTTCGCGTTGCCGGCAAAAGGCGCCGACGCGTTCCAGGAGATCGAAGGACCGACGCCGTGGAAACTGCGTGCGGCGCGGAGGCTAGCCGCATTGCTGTGATAGGCCTGACCAGTGGTCAGTTTCTCATTGGTTATGCCGAGCGGGCGGATAGTTTACAATTTGGTATAAGCGGTGCCAATCGGGATCCGATTTCAGGGCGATGTTGGAAATGTTGCTGAATTGCGCGAAGCGAACGCCGAGGCCCAGAACGGACGATCCGTCCTTGCCGCCGAACATGCCGAGACCGACATCCTTGGCCGCCTGAAAATCCAGAATGGAATGGCTTTCGCCGTTCTGCACGCTGGTGTCGGCAAAGCGCGCCGCATCGGGAGCGCGGGTTCCTGAAGTCGCTGTGTGGCGGGCTCCGGAGGGGGTATTGTAGTGGAAAGAGGTTTTGTTCGGAACGGTCTGCTGGTGAACGTCTCCGTTTGCTGATCGAGCGTCCATAACGGATGGAAGCGGAGAAAACCCAATCGGAACCATCGGGCTCGAAAGAAATCTTTCCGGTTTCATCGACGCTATCGGACGGCAGTTTCTCGAATTTCTGCGATGGCGAAAATATCGACGGCCTCGCCGCCGTGACAGGCGGCGCGAACGCTTCCTGCCCATCGTCCAGACGGCTTAACTGTGCCCCCCAGTTCGATCCAGACGGTCGGACGATCGGCGTCATCGTCCGCAGCTTCGCTTCGCCAGCTGCATATACCGAGCCCAACAACGCAAGCGCGGACACTGTTGTTAGAAGCTGCCAGCGAAAAGTCGTCCGGCTTTCACGCGTGTTCATCAATTCACTCATGTTTTCCCCCTCACCAGTTCTTCGTGACGCGAATGCCGATCAGCTTCGGATCGGTCAGGAAGACATTGGTCGTAAGCCCGGTATCGTCGCTGTTCAGGAAATCGCCGGTGATCGCCGTCGTATCGAAGACGTTCTTGTCATAAAGCATCACCTGCCAGCCATTCTGGTTGGTGAAAATCAGTGTCAGATTGACGTTGGTGTAGCCGCGCAGACGGTCATACGGATTGTCGTTGAAGACGCGCGCCCAGGAATAATCCTGCCAATAATAATCGCCGCGCAGCGTGCCCGCCCAGTCGGATGTCAGCGGGATTGTGTATTGCGCGCCCGCCGAGACGGTGAGCGGCGGCGCATTCGGCAATTTGTTGCCGCTCAGATTCTTATCGAAACCCTCGCCGTTGTTCGGCGCAGGCCCAGCGCCATTGTTCGTCGCCGTCGGACTGACCGGATCAAAGCCGGGATAGCCCGGAGGGAGAAGGGCCAATGTACCGGGACTGTCCCCCGCAAACGGATCGACATGACCGAGATAGGCTTTTTCACAGGCACCATCGACCCCGCCCTCGTCGGGCGTGAGCCCCTCATTGGCGTTGGATACCGCCAATATCGCCGCCACGACGTAAACCGGAAGTATGCAGTTCGAGGCCTGCGTGATGAACGGCTTGACGACGATCCAATCCGGATTGCCCGCCGTGCGGTCGATGAGATCGACAGCCTCGTCCCCCTTCGCCAGTGCCGTGTCTTCCCATCCGCCCGCAAAGTTGAAGCGCAGGCCGGGGATCGGTTCCCATGTCGATTCCAGTTCGGCACCTTTGACGTGCGCATCGAAGTTCAATATTGATCGAAGTACGATCGACGATTTCCGAAATCTGATAATTCTCGTAGTTATAGTAGAAAACGTCGCCGTTCAGCGTCAGGGTTCCATCAAGCAAGGTGTTCTTTGAGCCAAGCTCGAACGCGTCAATGAACTCTGGCTTGAAGGTCAGCGGATGGATGGGTTCGCCTACATCGAAATTGGACTTCGCCAACAGCTCCGCGCCCGGTGGATTGGCGCCACCGGCCTTGTAACCATGCGCATAAGAGCCATAGACCAGCGTCTGATCCGTGAAATCCAGTTTCGGCGTCCAATTTACGGCGGCGCGACCCGTCAGCTCACCCCATTGCTGATTTACCACGCCAGTGGAGGGATAGCCATATCCGGCAATGAGCAGTTCGCTCGGAATATCGGTGAAATGCTTTTGGTCCTCCGTCCAGCGCAGACCGGCCGTGAGCTTCAGATCGCTGAAGACGTCGTAGTAAACCTCGCCGAACCCTGCATAGGAATTCAGCGTATAGGGATTTTGGCTCAGGAAGTAATTGTGTCCCTTGTTGTTGAGGCTGCTGAGAGGGATTGGGATCGATATACATGCAGGCGCTCCCGCCCTCGGCCGCCAATTGGTTAGATGCGTTGGGATTTGAATTCACGAAACCGCCGATCAGACAGTTCGAATTGTCGGAAACCCCCGGAACCCACGGCAATGTTTGCAGAGGACCGGAACCGCCATGCTCCCAGGAATAGGCGGCCAAGGTCAGCGTGTTGATGAACACATAGTAGTTTTCTTCCGTTTCATAATGCAGGTAGTTACCACCGACGCTGAAATTGAAGGGACCGCTGAAGTTCGAGGCCAGCCGGAATTCCTGGTTGAGCTGCCAGGCGTGTTCGTCTGAAAGATCTTCTGCGACAAGGCGGTCGCTGCAGCCCAGTTGTGGATCGCAAAAAACACCATCAGGGGTACAGCCACCTGTACTATCGGTGCAGACGGCGTTTACTCGGGAGGCCGTTTACGCAACCACCTATGTCCGCAACCGCCAAGACCATTGGGATCGAGCGTAAGCTGACCAAGACTGTTAAAATTGGGAGCACCACCGTATGCTCCGCAGTAGATAGCCGGATTCGGGTCGCAATAGACAAACGCGCCGGGTGCGGTGTTGAAGCGATTGTAGTCTTCGGTTGACCACAGGAAATCGTTGTTGAAGCCGGTCTGCGAGGTAAACGTCAACGCCGGTGTGACCTTGTAGTCCACATTCAGTTCCACCGTATCGTTCTTTGCCTTGTATTGCGGATTGAGCGTCGTTTCGATGACGCGCAGGTTGCGCGACTGCGTGGTGCTGGCATAGGGATCGAAACTGCAACAATCCAGGGCCCTCACAGGAACATTCACGTCCGTGAGAGAATTATAATAAGGCAGTGACAGGCCGTTGGGCACTTCGAAGGCGTCGCTTGAATAGAGCGAACTGGGAGGCACATCCCTGACTGAGATAATGCGACGGCGCATAAGCACTGTTCGTGGCCCCAACAGTGTTATTCACCGCTCGACACCGGCACTCCGCCAACCTCCGAAGGTATCGGGGCGGTCTTGCAAAGTTGCTTGGCCGTGCGCATCCGGTCGTCGTCTTCGGAGAAATGCTCCCAGACAAGCATGGCTCTGGAGGTTTTCGACGAGGCTTGAAGCCCGAGGTGACGCGCCCCGACCACAGATCGCGGCCATCGATGCGGTCGTCGTCCAATGCATTGAACGAATAGCCCTGCCGCTTGGTCCATTCGCCCGCGACGCGCAAATCGACGCGATCATCGACAATCGGCACATTGATCATGCCCTCCGAGGCGGCGATTGCCGTAATTGCCGACATCGGCGGACGCCATCGCCTCAAACTGGTCGGTCGGTTTTGCGGAAATCAGATTGACCACGCCCGCCGTCGCGTTGCGGCCATAGAGCGTGCCTTGCGGTCCACGCAGCACTTCGACCTGGCTGACGTCATAGAATTCCTGCTCGAAGAAATGATTGCGGATGAAGGGAATGTCATTGAAGGCAACAGCCACCGCCGGATCGGTCGTCACCGAAATCGCTTGCGTGCCGATGCCGCGAACTGAATGCTGTAGCCGGAGAAATTGGTTTTCGTGAACGTCATGTTCGGCACTTGCTTGACGAGGTCCGGACCGCCCGCCGTCTGGGTCGCCGTCAACTGCTCCTGCGAAAGTGCCGTGATCGAAATCGGGATGTTCTGTATATCGGCGCCGCCGAGCTTCGATGACGTGACGGTCACGGTTTCAATGCCCTTGACGGGGGTGGCCTGCGCGAGTTGAACATTCGCCATGTCGTCGGATGTGTTCTCGCTGCGCTCGGACGCTGACCGTACAACCGCAATTGAATTGCCTACCCGCCGCACAGCGAATCCCGTCCCCGACAAGATCTGGGTGAGCGCCTGTTCCGGAGACATATCGCCGGACGCACCTTTGCTCCGCACGCCGCCCAATGCCTGAGTAGCAATCGCGACCGGAACACCCGATTGCGCGGAATACGCGTCAAGCGCGGCGGCAAGTGTTCCGCTTGGAATATTGAATGTTTCGGCGTTCGCCGCAGCCATAATCAGCGAAGTCAGCGATCCTACTAACGTTGCCGCAAAAATGCCCCTTATGCTGCTCATTAAAGCCCCCCTTATGTGGCTCGACTTGAATGCACGCGTTAACGCGACAGAACGAGGTCTCCGTTTCGGTGTTCGACACGCAGCCCGAAGATTTCGTGAGTGATTCCCGCAAAATCTTCGGCACCATTTGTTAGAAACGTGCCGTTGATCCTCAATTTTGCTGCGTCTGAATCCGCAACGACGAGTTGTGGGCCGCCGTAGCGGTTTAATTCTGCGACGGCATCGGCAAGTCGCTCATTGTGGAACACGATCGAGCCGTGTTGCCACGCAAGGCTTTCGACTAATTCCTGCTCGGGTTTTTTGAATACGCGTGTGACGTCCGCAGTGGCCACAGCCACATCGCCCGGTGTCAACACCACCTCGCGCTGTTGGCTTGGGTCTCTTCCACTCTCCAGACGGGCACGACCCTCCAACAGCGTCACATTGAGCGACTGCGGGGCCATTCGGACCAAGAATTTCGTGCCCAAATCGACGATGCGATGGCTGGCAGCGATAACAACAAAAGGCCGCGCCGCATCATGCTTGATCTGGAAATATGCCTCACCTCGCACGAGCTCGACGGCGCGCGTGCCAGTACGGAAGTTGACCGAAACAGCAGTATCCGTGTTGAGTTCGATCTGAGAGCCATCCGCCAAAGTCAGCCGTTCTTGGCCACCCTTTGGCGTCTCGATCAGCTCTGGACGTTGATGCCCAAGATAATTTCCGGCGAAGACACCCGTGAGTGCCGTAAGTCCCAGCACGACAGCGACCCGCATCCAAAACGCTCTGCGCGGTGCGCCGCGATCTGCCGGTTCCCGCATGGGGCCGCGAAGCGCGGCCAGTCGATCGGTCCGGCGCCAAGTCGCATCAATCCGCAAATAGGCCACACGATTGGCCAATGACCGAGCTAGCCATGCGTCCAACTCGACTTGACGATCATCCGTCCAGTCTCGACGATTGCGCCGAGCCGCCACCCAATCGGCAGCACAGATCTCGATCGCCGTCGCGTCAGGGCTATAAACAGTGCTATCCTCGTCACTTGCGCTCATGAGTTTTTTCTCACATCGGCGTGTTTGCCGTAGAGGATGTCAGCCAGCATTCTTCCTGCGTTGCGCAAATGCATCTTTACGGTCTCATCGCTCACGCCCATACGCGCCGCGATTTCTTGGCGCGACAGCCCGTCGACCTGCTGCATTACGAATGCTTCGCGGCATCGTGGCGGCAGACGATCCAGAGCCGCCTGCAAACGACGCAGTTCGTCGCGTGCGATGACGGTGCTCTCAGGACCAGGAGCGTCGATTGCTGTTCCGAGCGCATCAAAATCCGAGACTGCCTCGATCGGGACAATTTGCTCTCGGCGCAATCGCTGAATAAGGAGATTGCGGGCGATGGCAAAGATGAACGCTTTGGGTGAAGCGGGAATAGCTTGGAGGGCGGATTCATAGACCCGGACATAGATGTCCTGACGGAGGTCGGCGATGTCGCTCTTGTTGCGCCAATTGTGCTGCAAAAACTGCATCAAGGCCGCCTCCAGCGGCAAAACTTCGCGCTCGAACCAGGCATCGACGTCGGGCGCAGCTATCACCGCCCCCAAAATGCGTGGGTCCACATCGTCAAAATCCGGGTCCGTGTTCTTGGTCATCCCTCGCCAGCATCCTGCCTTTCGAGGGGGTTAGTGCTTCGTCCTACCCATGGAGAGTCTTGAGCGGCGGAATTGGGGGTAACGCCTCGACGAAATAGTTTTCCCTCGGTGCAACAGAAATTCACGGAGCACTACTCCAGCAGAGCGTGACATTTCCTTGACAATAGTTCTCTTGCCAAGGCTCGACGAATTCGTGGGAAAGGCTAAACTTTGGTACTCGCTCGTCGAGTGACCGATCGGTCGCCAAACGGCAGGCGCGGCTGCGCGGGCGGTGTACTAAGATTGCAGAAAGCCTAGGTGAACGGGGTTGGGTGCGTCAAACCATGTGACCACAGCGCATTTACGCGAAGCGCACACATTCCCTCCAAGGAAGATCGCCAGATTACTTGTGATATTCCATATTGCCATCGGTCATGAGCTAACAGCCTCGAGAGCTGCCGCCAAGTTGGGGGAAGGGTCCGCGCGCGAGGGGCCGCCTGCGATCTGGAGTGGGCTGTCGTTGCCCACCTCAGCTCTTTACCGCAGCAACTCGGAGTAGTTTGAGACCTGCTCCCTGAAAGCCGATCCCGAGGGGCCCGCCCTCATCTATCTCGCAGCGTTGCGTCACTACTTCAGTTCAATCTACTCTCCTTGTGTCTCTGCCGCACAACTATCCCCCAAGCCCCACGCTGACCATGGCGAACGGGCCATAGAAGCCGATATTCTCCTTGCGCGCCGTATCGATGCCGCCGTCCATTGCACCGAAGAAGAAATCGGCGCGATAGCCCGCGCTCATCTTGAAATTCTCGATGCGGAACGTCATGCCTGCAAAGCCGCCCAGATTGGGCACAGTGACCGAACGTGCACGCGCAGGAGGATTTGTCGAGTGCCGATAGAGAGTCGTGCGGGGACGCTCCGAAGGGCGCGGGCCTGTCTGATACTGGGCTGTCGATTGATGATGAATTTTTGCTTTTTGCCGCCCAAACAAAAGTGCTGCGTTCGCGCCCCAATCGAACAGGAATTCACCGGCTTTCGCGTTGCCGGCAAAAGGCGCCGAGGCGTTCCAGGAGATCGAAGGACCGACGCCGTGAAAACTGCGTGCGGCGCGGAGGCTAGCCGCGTTGCTGTGATAGGCCTGACTAGTGGTCAGTTTCTCGTTGGTTATCCCAGCGGGCGGATAGTTTATAACTTGGTACAGTCGGTGCCAATCGGGATCCGATTTGATGGCGATATTGGAAACGCTGCTGAATTGCGCGAAGCGAACACCGAGTCCAAAAACGGACGATCCGTCCCTGCCGCCGAACATGCCGAGTCCGACATCCTTGGCCGCTTGAAAATCCAGAATGGAATGACTCTCGCCGTTCTTCACGCTCGTGTCGGCAAAGCGCGCTGCCTCTGGGGCTCGGGTTCCTGAAGTCGCTGTATGGCGGGCTCCGGAAGGGGTATTATAATGGAAGGAAGTTTTCTTCGGAACGGTCTGCTGGTGAACGTCCCTTTTGGCGATCAAGCGTCCGTAACGAATGGAAGCGGAGAAAACCCAATCGGAACCATTGGGCTCGAAGGAAATTTTCCCGGTTTCATCGATACCATCGAACGGCAATTTCTCGAATTTCTGCGATGGCAAGAATATCGATGGTCTCGCTGCCGTGACGGGTGGCGCGAACGCTTCCTGTCCATTGTCCAACCGGCTCAATTGTGCGCCCAACTCAATCCAGACTGTCGGCCGATCGCTGTCGTCATCCGCCGCTTTCGCTTCGCCGACTGCATATACCGAGCCCAGCAACGCAAGCGTTGAAACGGTTGTTAGAAGTTGCCAGCGGAAAGTCGTCCGGCTCTCACGCGTGTTCATCAATTCGCTCATTGATCGGTCCCCCTTACCAATTCTTCGTGACGCGGATACCGATCAGTTTCGGATCGGTCAGAAAGACATTGGTCGTCAGGCCGGTATCGTCGCTGTTCAGGAAGTCGCCGGTGATCGCCGTCGTGTTGAAGACGTTCTTGTCATAGAGCATCACCTGCCAGCCATTCTGGTTGGTGAAGATCAGCGTCAGATTGACGTTGGTATAGCCGCGTAGACGGTCATAGGGATTGTCATTGAAGACGCGCGCCCAGGAATAATCCTGCCAGTAGTAATCCCCGCGCAGCGTACCCGCCCAGTCCGCCGTCAGCGGGACTGTGTATTGCGCCCCCGCCGATACCGTGAAGGGCGGCGCATTCGGCAGTTCGTTGCCGCTCAGATCCTTGTAGAAGCCTTCGCCATTGTTCGGTGTTGTAGCAGGATTGATAGCCGCTGTCAGCCGGGAATCGAAACCTGTCCGAAGGGCTGCTTCGTTACAGGATCAAGTTGCGAGCCGTAAGCGGTGCCGCATGCCTGATTGACAGCGCCTATGGTGCCATCCGGCGCCTGGTTGGGGTTGTCGAGCAGCATCGCAGCTACGACGTAAACCGGCAGAATGCAGTTCGACGCCTGCGTAATGAACGGTTTGACGACGATCCAGTCCGGGTTGCCCGCCGTGCGATCTATTAGATCGATCAGATTCATCCCCTTTCGCCAGCGCGGTGTCTTCCCAACCACCCGCGAAATTAAACCGCAAACCGGGAATCGGCTCATATGTTGATTCGACTTCCGCGCCCTTCACATGGGCATCGAAATTGTCGTTAATGGAGGTGCGGTCGACGATGCGGGAAATCTGATAGTTCTCGTAATTGTAATAGAAGACGTCGGCATTGAATGTAAGCGATCCGTCGAGCAGGGTGTTCTTGGACCCCAGCTCGAACGCATCCACAAATTCCGGCTTGAAGGTCAACGGATGGATGGGGTTGCTTGTTTGTCCGTGATTTCCGAACAGTAGCAGTTCCGCTCCGGGCGGATTGGCGCCGCCGGCCTTGTAGCCGTGTGAATAGGAGGCATAGACCAGTGTTTGGTCAGTGAAGTCGAGCTTCGGCGTCCAGTTGACGGCGGCGCGTCCCGTCAGTTCACCCCATTGCTGATTCACCACGCCGGTGGAAGGATATCCATATCCGGCAATAAGCAGTTCGCTCGGGATATCGGTGAAATGCTTTTGGTCCTCGGTCCAGCGCAAGCCGGCCGTGAGCTTCAGATCGCTGAAGACGTTGTAGTAAGCTTCGCCAAACCCCGCATAGGAATTCAGCGTGTAGGGATTTTGGCTCAGGAAGTAATTGTGTCCCTTGTTGTTGAGGCTGCTGAGAGGATTGGGATCGATATACATGCAAGGGCTCCCGCCCTCGGCCGCCAATTGGTTCGATGCGTGGGGATTTGAATTGACGAAACCACCGATCAGACAGTTTGAATTGTCGGAAACTCCCGGAACCCACGGCAATGTTTGCAGGGGACCGGAACCACCATGTTCCCAAGAATAGGCGGCCAGGGTCAGCGTGTTGATGAACACATAGTAGTTTTCTTCCGTTTCGTAGTGGAGATAGTTGCCGCCGACGCTGAAATTGAAAGGGCCGCTGAAGTTCGAGGCCAGCCGAAACTCCTGGCTCAATTGCCAGGCGTGCTCGTCCGAAAGGTCTTCCGCGACAAGGCGGTCACTGCAGCCCAGTTGCGGATCGCAAAAGACACCGTCAGGGGCACAGCCACCCGTGCTATCGGTGCAGACGGCGTTTATTGGGAGGCCGTTAGCGCAACCACCTTCTTCACAACCGCCAAGACCATTGGGGTCGAGCGTAAGTTGGCCAAGGGAATTGAGATTTTGAGGAGCGCCAGTGTAAACCGGTGCGCAGATGGCGCTCGGGCTCGGGCTACAATACATAAATGCGCCAGGCGCGGTGTTGAAGCGATTGTAGTCTTCGGTCGACCACAGGAAGTCGTTGTTGAAGCCGGTCTGCGAGCTAAACGTTAGTGCCGGTGTAACCTTGTAATCCGCATTCAGTTCCACCGTATCGTTCTTTGCCTTATATTGCGGATTGAGTGTCGTTTCGATGACGCGCAAATTCCGCGACTGCGTGGTGCTTGCATAGGGATCGAAATCGCAGCAATTCGAACCCCTCACAGGAACATTCACTTCCGCAAGAGAATTAAAATAAGGCAGCGACAGACCGTTTGGCACTTCGAAGGCATCGCTTGAGTAGAGCGAGGATCGGAAGACATCCCTGACTGAGATAGTGCCCCGGCGCATAAGCGCTGTTCGTATAGTCGCTCAACACCGGCACTCCGCCCACCTTCGAAGGTATCGGGGCGGTCTCGCAAAGTTGCTTGGCCGTGCGCATGCGGTCGTCGTCTTCGGAGAAATGCTCCCAGACGAGATAGGCTTGGAAGTTTTCGGATGGCTTGAAGCCCAGTGTCACGCGGCCGGACCAAAGGTCGCGACCATCGATGCGGTCGTCGTCCAATGAATTAAAGGAATAGCCCTGCCGCTTGGTCCATTCACCCGCGACACGCAAATCGACGCGATCATCGACAATCGGCACGTTGATCATACCCTCGAAGCGGCGATTGCCGTAATTGCCAACATCGGCGGATGCCATGGCTTCGAACTGATCCGTCGGTTTTGCGGAGATCAGATTGACTACGCCTGCCGTCGCATTGCGTCCGTAAAGCGTGCCCTGTGGCCCGCGCAGAACTTCCACTTGGCTGACGTCGTAGAATTCCTGCTCGAAGAAATGATTGCGGATAAAGGGCGTGTCATTGAAGGCCACTGCCACAGCTGGATCGGTCGTAACCGAAATCGCCTGCGTACCAATGCCGCGCAATTGGATGCTGTAGCCGGAGAAATTCGTTTTCGTGAATGTCATATTCGGCACTTGCTTCACAAGGTCCGGCCCGCCCGCCGTCTGCGTTGCCGTCAACTGCTCCTGCGACAGCGCCGTGATCGAAATCGGGATGTTCTGTATATCGGCGCCGCCGAGCTTCGATGACGTGACGGTCACGGTTTCGAGCGCGGCAGGTGCTGCAGTTGCCGCCGCCAGCTGAATTTGGGCTCGATCGTCACCACGCTCAATCTCGCTGGTCTGCCGGACGATCTGGATAACGCCGGCCGAGTTTTTCGTTTGAATAAATCCGGTGCCTTTCAGAAGGCGCGCGAGCGCATCGGTTGGCGCAAGTTCGCCCCTGACGCCACCTGTCCTGGTGCCTTTGACGGCGGCATTCGAGACGATCACGGCGATGCCTGACTGCGTCGTATAGGCATCCAGTGCAGAATCCAGATCGCCGCCCGGAATATTGAAGTTTTCGGCGTGCGAATTCGCCGCCGCAATGACGGCGAAGAACACGCCAACTAGCAGTGATCGAATGTATATATGCCTGTTCATTTCCCCTCCGCGCAGCTGCTTACGCTGCCAGTGTTTTTGTTCGCGATTTGCGAACGTCCTTCGTCAGCGCGAGATGACAATCTCGTCGCCATATCTCTGTACTGTCAGTCCGAAAAACTTCTTCGCGATCGTCAAAAACTCCCGCGTGTCATTTGCGGGAAGTGACCCACTCACGGTTAGCCTTGCAGCCGCTGCATCGGCGACGACGATCTTCTGGGTGTTGTAACGATTGTATTCGCGGGCCGCATCGGCAAGCGTGGAATGATGAAAGACCAGCAGACCGCGACGCCAGCCGAGATCATTAGACAGTGCGGCAGGCGTGCGTTTCGCGACAGAGAGCGAGTTGGGGGTTGCTACGAGAACGTCTCCCGGCGTCATCAGCGCCGATCTTGGAGGCGTCTTGCCATTATCGGATGTGAACCAAACCTTGCCGTCGACCAATTTCACTTCGACCCGATTAGGCTCATCGCGAACTGAGAATTCCGTGCCCAGGACAGTGATCTTGTTGCCGTTGGCCGTCACCGTGAACGGATGGCCGGCGTCATGCGCGATCTTGAAGAACGCCTCACCTTTATCGATAGAGGCTATGCGGTGATCGGAGCCGATGTTTGTGCGAACGACCGTATCGGTGTTCAGTTCGATGGACGAACCGTCTTTTAATGTAATAATTTCGTGGCCGCCGACGGGTGTCGCGAAGGTGCGTCTCGCTGAAGACGGAAACAGTAGCGTTCCAGCAACTGCCAAAATGGCCAATGCGGCGGACATCGCAACTGCGGTCACAAGCAGCGGGCGGAGCTCGCTTTTGGTGCTCTCGGCATCTGCTGCCGGGCGCCTCGGATTGCGTAATACCACCAATCTCTGTGACCGTGCCCAAGCGCTCGCCACACGATGATAGAAAAGATAGTTCTCAATTGATTCAGCGAGCCAAGCATCAAGCTCGGCCTGGTCGGCGTCACTCCAGTCCACACGATCCTGGCGTTCAAGCCAGGCAGCGGCTTGCGTCTTGATCGCCTTCGCGCCGGTTGGATTCGTATCCTCGTCAAGGCTCATCGCGCCGCCTCCATGGAGGCAAAGGCTCGCCGTAAACGATGTCGGCAAGCGCATACATGCCTTTGGTGAGGTAGGTGGAAACTGTCGTTTCGTTGATGCCAAGGCGCTGGGCAACTTCGGCTCGCGAAAGATCTTCGATTCTTCTCATAACAACGACCTCGCGAAAGCGCGGGGGAAGGCTGTCGATCGCCTCGCGCAAGCGGCGAAGCTCGTCGCGCGCCATAAGGCTCTGATCGGGCGATGGTGTATCGATGGCAACCGCAAGCGCTTCAAGTCGAGCGCCGCTTCCATCGGCACAACGCGCCGATCGCGAACGCGATTGATCAAAAGGTTGCGGGCGGTGGTGAAGAGAAACGGTTTGGCTTTCTCTGGAATTTCCTTGCGCGCCGCCTCGAAGACGCGGACATAAACTTCCTGCACAAGGTCTTCGATGTCGCTTTGATCGCGCCAGTTCTGCCGTAGGTATTGCATCAACATCGCCTCCAACGGCAATATTTCCCGCAGAAACCAAGCCAAGGCTTCGGGCGCGCTCATATGGGCGCCCTGACGCTCAGCGTTAACAGCTGCACGGTTTGCTTCCGGCGTTTCCGTCATCCTCGCGCTCTTCCTGACCTTTGAGAGGACTAGAGACACGGACTACCTATACTGAGACATCGTTTATCCCCCGAGTTAGACAGTCCCGAGGAAAAATATTTTCGAGGCGGAGTTGCCCGCATTCCAAGAGGCACCCGCACGGGCTCGTTTCAATGGGGGACTAAGTCGCTGGAGCGTTTACACATCCCGCTCGGGCCGGAATTTGTTCCTTCAATGAAAATCTCGCGGCTTGGGAAGGACATGCACGTTCCGGGGAGCACAGCAACAACGAACGAGCCCAGGCTCCGATTTCCAGTTGCCTCACAAATTTCGGAAGGAGCATCCCACGTCGGTTGGATGAAAATTGGCCCGTGCGTTGGGACAAGCCGTTAACGCAGTTGCACAATTGCCACTGCAATTCGCCCGACATGCAACTGGCACCTGCCCCTCAGGCGCGTAGACCCGGCGTAAGGCTCCATTGCTTGGATGGCTTCGTACTATTTTTTGCCCGTTTGGTTTCGGCAAGGCCCAATGACAGAAATGCTCGTCTCCCCTGGTGCGTTATACCGGGACAAATGAGGACTTTTGGGGGATAGAGGTGGAGACGGTACCCAGCGGCGTGCGACTTGGCACCCCTATCGTAAGCTCGTACCGCGCTGACACCACAGCGAGAGGCTGATCGACGAGACCATACAGTCGGGCGGCGGCGCTAGCCGCTACCCCGTTCTGAAGTTTGCGGTAAATCATTTCGTTCAGGACGCGACATGAAATAAGATTTTCGCGGCGTCGAAAAAGGGAAAAGTGAATTGACCGATTTCACAGAGCAAGAGCCGTCGGAACTCGAAATCGCACTTTTCGGCAGCAAGCGTCTTGCACAGCAAATTGCTTTTGTCGTCGAACTCGACAAGCTCAAACAGGTTGTTCGCCGCACACTGCTAATAGACCAAAGTCGGCCGGAAAACGATGCAGAACATTCCTGGCATATAGCAGTTATGGCTCTCATTCTTGCCGAATTTGCGGCCCCTGCGGTTGATATTTTTGCGTCATCAAGATGCTGTTGATCCACGATATCGTGGAAATCGACGCAGGCGATACGTTCCTTTACGATGAAGCGGAAGGAGCGAGCCAGGTCGCGCGCGAGATGCGCGCGGCGCGACGGCTATTCGGATTGTTGCCCTCCGATCAGACAGAGACGTTCCGGCGCATATGGGAGGAGTTTGAGTTGGGAATTACGCCTAACGCGAAGCTCGCCCGCGCCTTGGACCGCCTCCAACCGCTGCTGCACAATTATTATACGCAAGGCGGCACTTGGAGGTCGCATAATGTGGCCGCTGATCAAGTTCGCGAACGCAAGAATGTGGACGAGGCATCGTCGCAACTCGGAGCCGTGGTTCAGCGTATTATCGAAGACGCCGTCAGACGAAGCTATTTAAGGCCCGCATAAGGCACAACCAAATTCGCGAAAGATCGCACAACAGCTCCGAGCGCTAACACCTGACAGCGTTCCTCGAATTTCGCTGGATCCCAGAAGACGGTAGCAGCGCCCGCGTGAACGTCTGGCGCGTCGGTGAACAGGCAATCCCAAGGCTCAAGCGGATTTCGCTTCTTGTGCGAAATAACAATTTTATGCGTAGCGCCTTCCGTTACGATTTCGAATGTTCGATGCGCTGTCTGGCAGGCCGGGAGAAAATCGGGATTGCGGCGAAGATATTCCCATGCCCATTACGGTGTTGAGATAGTTTCCGCGCGATTGCTGGCCACTTTGCGCGGTCTTAGCGGAGATACTTTCATTGCTACTCATATTCGCGCCAGTGGAGTTTTCGTCTCGCGTTTGCAACTGCACTCAAAAAAACGGCGAGATCTCATCCGCCGCTTAGTTGGGGGAAACTGCACACTATACATGCACAGCACACATCGTTCGTACATAACCCGGTTATCCCCCTAAGCCGACGCTGATGGTTGCGAAGGGACCGTAGAAGCCAAGCGTTTCGGATTTGCGTGTATCGATGCCGCCGTCTAGCGCGCCGAAGAAGAAGTCCGCGCGATAGCCAAAGCTCACCTTTGCGTGTGAGTAGAGGAACGAAATACCAGCGAAACCACCTACATTTGGAACAATCACTGACCTCGTACGATTCAGGTTTCTTGTGTTGACGCTCTGGTGCACCATCCCTGGATACGCAGTCCCTTCTGCCAACCGTAATCCCATCCAATTTCTCGGTTTCTCAATTGGTCTATGTGCTGTTGCCGGTGCTGTAATTGCAGGTCCGGTCATGCTATGGCCCGAATAGATGCGCGTAGTTGTTTCGTGCTGTCCTGATACTTTTTGCCGACCTATCAAAACAGCAGCATTGGCTCCCCAATCAAACGATAATTCTTCATCACCAGGCTGCCCCACGAGCGGCAGTGATCCTTGCCAATCAAGCTTGGGGCCTATTCCGGCAAAGCTGCGCTGACTCTGCAAAACACCTTTATAGTCGTGAAAACGGACCGTAGCGTGCGAGAGTGCGTATTTCTCAGCGAAGGAATTGATCGGCGCCGATGGGTATTGGACGTCGGGTTCAGCCCGCAGTGCAATATCCGACTTCGAAGTGAATTGGGCTATGCGTATTCCGGCGCTAAGAACAGAAGCGCCACTGTTACCAAATAGTCCGACCCCGACATCCTTGCCCACCTGAAAGTCCAAGATCGCATGGGTCTGGCCCTGTTGTGTCTTGAAATCCTCAAATTTGGCGTGGCCGGATGGGTAAATGGAATAGCCGCCAATATACTTCCCGCCAAACTGAGGAACAGTGAAGTGCACTGGCACGAACTTGTTATTGATCAATTGTGTTTCGTGTCTCACCCCATTCGCTCGACCATACCGCAATGACGCCGAGATAACCCAATCAGTTCCGTGCGGCTCGAATGAGATAGTGCCTTCAAACCCATGCGTGTAGTTTGGAGGCCTCTGTACAGCTAGTGGCGAAAAAAAGGTACTTGGAAAGTTTTGAGTGAAGCTGGGCTCAAAAGTGTCCTGTAGTCTTCCCGCGCGTTCCAGCTGGCCACCGAGTTCAATCCATACTGTTGGACGATCGACATCGTCTTCCGCAGACAGAGCACTTGATAGGGAAGCTACAGTGAGTGCAGCGGCAGAGACACCGGAAAGAAGCTGCCAACGAAGCTTATGTTGCTTTAGCGGGCAATTGATCAATTCGTTCATCGGTTCCCCTTACCAGTTTTTGGTGACGCGAATGCCGATCAATTTGGGATCGGTCAGAAAAACATTTGTCGTCAAACCGCTATCATCGCTGTTTAAGAAGTCACCCGTAATCGCCGTCTCGTTGAAGACGTTTTTGTCGTAGAGCATCGCCTGCCAACCGTTCTGATTGGTGAAGATCAGCGTGAGATTGACGTTGGTGTAACCTCGAATCCGATCGTAAGGATTGTCATTGAAAACGCGCGCCCAGGAATAGTCCTGCCAATAGTAGTCCCCGCGCAGCGTCGCCGCCCAGTCCGTCGTCAGCGGCATGGTATATTGCGCGCCAGCTGAAACCGTGAAGGGAGGTGCATTCGGAAGTTCGTTTCCACTCAAGTTTTTGTCGAAGCCGCCACCATTGTTCGGCGCTGGACCTGCACCACTATTTTGCGCGGCCGGATTAGCCGGATCAAAGCCAGGGTAGTTATTGAGCTGAGGCGGCAGGGAAGCTCCGTTAACAGTCACGGTGGGATTTGGTACAAATGGCAGTCCAGTTAGCGGATCTACGTGTCCATCGTAGGCATCGGTACATGCCGCCTCGATTTCCTGTGATTCTGCGGCGAGCATCGCTGTCACCACATATAGCGGCAAAATACAGTTCGAAGCTTGAGTCACTGGCGGCTTGACTAGTAGCCAATTTGAGTTTCCGGCCGTGCGATCCATCAGATCAACGGATTGAGAGCCTTTGGCCAACGCGGTATCTTCCCACCCCCCAGCAAAGTTGAACCGCAACCCTGGCAGTGGTTCATAAGTTGCTTCTAACTCTGCGCCTCTCGCATGTGCGTCGAAATTGAGATTGATTGATGTGCGGTCTACGATTTCGGAAATCTGGTAATTTTCATAATTGTAGTAAAAGAAATCCCCGTTGATGGTGAGAGCCCCGTCTAGAAGGGTATTCTTGCTACCCATTTCGAACGCATCGACAAACTCCGGTTTGAACGTTAACGGATGTATCGGAACCGTCACAAAGTTCGTCTCGTTTCCTATCGGAGCGTCGAAAAAGATGGCGCCTGGCGGATTTGCACCACCAGCCTTGTAGCCGTGTGCATAGGACGCATAAATCAGTGTCTGATCTGTAAAATCGAATTTGGGCGTCCAGTTGACGGCTGCCCGCCCAGTAAACTGGTCCCATTGCTGGTTTACGACCCCGGTAGCTACATATCCATACCCACCAACTAGAAGCTGACTTGGGATATCCGTGAAGTGCTTTTGATCCTCGGTCCAACGCAACCCGGTGGTGAACTTGAGATCGTCCGTTAGGTTATAATAGGCCTCACCAAAGGCTGCGTACGAGTTCAATGTGTAAGGATTTTGACTTAGGAAATAGTTATGTCCCTCATTGTCCAGGCTGGAAAGAGGATTCGGGTCGATATATCGGCAGTACCCATAGTTCTTTGGAATATACACGTTTGTCGGCCGCGGACCGCCGAACAAGCACGCGGCGTTGTCAGTGACATTCGGCACATACGGGAAGGTGTTATTTACGGCAAACTGACTGAGTGTGTTGATAAATACCTGATAATTTTCCTCTGTTTCGTAATGGAGATAATTACCCCCGGCGCTGAAATTCAGCGGTCCGCTGAAATTCGACGAAAGTCGGAATTCCTGGCTCAGTTGCCAAGCATGTTCATCCGAAAGATCCTGCGCAACAAGTCTATCGCTGCAGCCCAATTGTGGATCGCAGAAGATGCCACTGGGTACTCCATCAATGACGGGACCGTTGGGATCGGGAAGAATGCCACCGCTTGTCGTCTCAATACTGGACGGATCGTAGGCAAAAATCCCGGGAGCAGTATTGAATTGGTTGTAGTCTTCGGTCGACCAAAGGAAGTCCTGATTGTAGCCGGTTTGCGACGTCAACGTGAGGGTCGGCGTGGCCGTATAGTCACTGTTTAATTCAATAGTGTCATTTTTCGCCTTATATATCGGATTTAGCGAGGACTGTATGACCCTTAAATTCCTGGATTGCGTGGTAGAGGAATAGGGATCAAAGCCACCCCGGATGGCGGGGTCTCCGGCAGGCAAACCGCTATAGTAAGCAAGCGAATATCCGTTCGGAACCTGAAACGACTCCGCAGAATACAGAGAGGCCGGAGAGCACCCCTGACTTAAAAATCCTGCCGAGTTTGGATCTACAGTTACTGGAATCCCCTCCGATTTCCGTCGGGTTCGGATCGGTTTTGCAAAGCTGCTTGCTGGTGCGCATACGGTCGTCGTCTTCCGAGAAATGCTCCCAAACCAATGTGGCTTGGAGGCTGGCCAGCGGCTTCCAACCGATGCTGACGCGGCCTGACCACAAATTGCGACCATCGATCCGTTGGTCGGTGAGTTCGTTAAATGAATAGCCCTGCCTCTTTGTCCATTCGCCGGCAACGCGGATATCAAGACGGTCGTCGACTATCGGCAAATTGATCATGCCTTCGAAACGGCGCTGGTGATAATTTCCTAACTCGCCCGATGCCATCGCTTCGAACTGGTCGGTCGGCTTCGTCGTGGTCAAATTCACCACACCGGCGGTGGCGTTTCGTCCATAAAGCGTCCCTTGCGGCCCGCGCAGCACTTCGGCTTGTGCGAGATCATAAAATTCCTGCTCGAAGAAATGATTGCGAATAAACGGAATGTCGTTTAGCGCAACCGCTACGGCTGGATCCGTAGTGACTGAGATAGCCTGCGTCCCAATACCGCGAATATTGATGCTATATCCAGTGAAATTTGTCTTCGTAAATGTCAGATTAGGTACTTGCTTTACAAGATCAGGGCCGCCAGCGGTCTGCGTCGCCGTTAATTGCTCTTGCGAGAGCGCGGTGATCGCGATCGGGACATTTTGAATATCGCCACCAATTTTCGATGACGTAACGGTGACGGTTTCGAGTGACGCGCCCGATACGGTTGGCGCCCCCGCGCTGGCTATATGCATCAGCGCCGCGTCGTCCGAACTTTGTTCGCCGCGCACTATCGTGATAACGCCTTCGTCGCGCCGGGCGACAAAGCCGGTTCCGGAAAGGATCCTGGCAAGCGCGTCGTCATCCGAGGAACTGTTTACCGCACCATTCGTCTTTACGCCCTTGACTGCGGTGGTTGAAAAGACGAGCTGGACGCCCGTCTGAGCGATATAGGACTTCAGAGCTTGAGCGAGATCACCGCCCGGGACATCAAGATCGCGACCTATGGCAGCGGTGAGTTCTAAAGCTAGCAACGTACCGACGATAAGGCCGATCCGTAGCGATTTTATGTTCATCATAATTCCCCCTCTGTTCCCACTTTGCTTGGCCCGGTTATCCGCTGGTCCGGCTCCGCCTCACCGCGAAATCACGAGGTCAGCCCCACTTGATGCGACGTGCAATCCGAGAACGTTCTTTGCGACACGTCCAAATACGTCCACATTGTTTGCTGGAAACGTTCCATCGATGCGCTGCCGTGCAGCATCGGGATCTGCAATGATGATCTTTCGCAGATTATAACGGTTCATTTGCGCGGCAGCGTCGGCCAGCGTCGATTGATTGAGAATCAAGACGCCCCGGCGCCACGACAATTCTTCTTCAACCGATTGACGACTTGTATCGACGACTGAAACCCCATGCGCCGTGGCTATCGCGACATTGCCCGGCACGAGCACCTTGCTCCGGACTTGCGGGTTGGCCGGCATGTCGACTGCCGCCTTGCCTTCAATGAGCGATACCCGGATTTCTTGAGGGCTTGTTTGAACGACGAATTTCGTTCCTATGTCGGTGATCCGGCTTTGGTTGGCGAAGACGGAGAACGGGCGGGCCTGATTGTGCACAATCTGGAAATAGGCTTCGCCTCGATCGACCCAAACTGTCCGATGACCGGTGTCGAAGTGTGTACGGATTTGCGTATCTGTGTTGAGTTCGATCTGCGAGCCGTCTTCCAGAGTCAGGAGCTTGTGGCCGCCCACAATCGTCGCGTAGGTGTCGTATCGCGCTAGACGGCTTTGCAGTCCAAACCACGACACGATCAGCGCAGCAGTTATAAGTACACCCGCTGCTGCTTTATACGACACTGCCCAATGCCGGTTGCGGTCAGCAGGCCGTGGCGGTCCGAAGGTGCCGCGCAGGGCAATCAACCGATCGGCTCTGGTCCAACCGTCCTTGATGCGAAGATAGGCAACGCGGCGAGCTGTAGAGCCTTCCAACCACGCGTCCAACTCTTGCTGATTTTCATCGGTCCAGGTTTCGCGATCCGAACGCTCCACCCAGTCAATCGCTTCGTCGTCGATCCGCGCGTTGGGCCTAACGACCACGTTGCTGTCGTTGTCCAATAGCGTCACAGTTTATCTCCGCCCGAAATCCAAGTTCAGCGTGTCGGCAACAACGCGCATTCCCGCAGCAAGATGCTTGGCCACCGCGTCCTCACTAATTCCCATTCGTTGGGCGATCTCGCGGCGCGGAAGACATTCCACCTTTCGCAAAATCATCGCTTCGCGGCATCGCTCAGGAAGCTGATCCAGGATTCGGCGCAGCCGGCTTAGCTCGGAACGCGCAATCACAATGCGGTCTGGACCCGGATCTTCATTTGCAAATCCTAGGCGTTCGAGATCGCCAACGGTTTCAATGGAAACAACCTGTTTGTGGCGAATACGATCAACGACAAGATTACGCGCTGCCGCCATCAGGAACGGCTTGGCCGGGTCAGGAATATTTGTCTGCGCTGCCTCATATATTTTGACATAGACGTCCTGGCGCAAATCAGCTGCGTCATTCGGATCTTTGAGGGCGCGATTGAGAAAGTGCATAAGCAGTCTTTCCAGCGGTATAATCTCTCGAACAAACCACTCGTCGATCACACGCGCGTCCACAGACGTCCCCATCCGACCTGGGTCGGCGTCGCCGCGTCCGTTATCAAATCCGTCAACCATCCCTCGCCAACTTCCTGCGCGTTCGAGGGCGAGCTTACGTCCGCGCCATACAGAACGGATGGCGGGGGTGCGATGTAGAGGTCTCGCAGAAAATTATTTTGATGCGTGGCGGAGATTGGTTCTATTGGCCAAGGAGGTGGGCCGGGAAAGAATCGTGCGCGACAGCAAAAGAAAGGTCCGTGGAAGCCGCCTGCAGAGGTGTCTAATAACTAAATTTCGCGTAATGCCGCGCACGGCCTCTGCCGCGAGGGAAGCCGAGCTCCTCGTCGAGGTGCCTCCTGATTGCGTACTTGATCGACGTGCGCCAATTGTCGTCGCGCATAGAGCGGCCACGGCTCCTGAGAAGAACAGGCATCCAAGTCCGAAGAAACAAACTCTCATAGCAACTGATCGCGGCTTTGCGAAAGCCCGCAAACAGAATGCGCAAAACTAAGAGCCTCATACGCTGTCAAAAACTCGTCGTCTCGGTCCCGTATCTTGTGCTCTTGAAAGAGCTGTTGCTGCGTTTGGATGCTGTTGGATCGTCCGGCTTCGAGGGTTTGCATGCCGCTGTTCTTTCGCGCATCTCCACCGCGAATGCTCGAGAATGACCCTCTACCCTCAATTGGGCGCCAAATTGGGAGGTTCAGGGTCCCCTATTTCTCTACCTCGGAGGTGACCGACGCAGTTATGAAACGAACCCAGGAAGACGCGCCTCCTTTGCGCGCACAGTATTCATGACTGAGGATTTTTATCCCCCGATCCCAACGCTGATCGTTGCAAAAGGACCATAGAAGCCAACGTTCTCCCTCTTCGCCGTATCGAAGCCGCCGTCCATCGCGCCGAAGAAAAAGTCAGCGCGGTAGCCAAGGTTCACTTTGGCGTTGGGGAATTCCAGCGAGATGCCCGCAAATCCTCCCACATTCGGGATCGTGGCGGCGCGGGATCGATCAGGATTAGCCGGATGAACATAGTGGCCGGTACGCGCGACAGCGGTCAGCGGCTTGCCGTATTTGTGGGAATAATTGCCCGTTGTCTGATCCTGGATGCGCACGTGCTGACGTCCGAACAGGACCGCCGCGTTGACGCCCCAATCGAGCGCAAGCGTCAGGCTGGTGTCATTTCCCGCCAAAGACGACGATGCATCCCAGGACAGAGACGGGCCAAGGGCATGGGTGTCACGCTTGGCATGCGAGACCGCAGTATAGGTTCCATGGAACGGGTCCGGCAGCCTATAGTGTCCAGGCACAGTCACGAAATTATACATCTCGACTGGGCGCGCATGCAGCGTGACATCGGAGCTGGCCGTGAATTGTGCAAACCTCACGCCCGCACTGACAACGGAACTGCTGCCGCCGCCAAATAGGCCGACGCCGATATCGCGGCCCGCCTGGAAGTCCAGGACAAGATGCGTTGCTCCAAGGGTTGCCTGGCCATCGCCAAACACGAACCTTGTCGATACGAAATTGGTCGTGATTACGTCGCTTCCATAATAGAGCCGTCCTTGCCCAACCGCCGGTGTTTGATGATGCAAATGATTGTCGGCGTTGGAGCGGCCATAGCGAACCGCAGCCGATAAGATCCAATTCGTATCTTCCGGTGCAAAGGTGATCTTGCCTTCGCCGCCGATACTGTATCCCGGCGGTCGTTGGGAATCCGTCATCGCATCGCGCGAGGCGGACGGCGCCAGATCAACAAATGGTGGCGAGAAAGGCACCTGAGCATTGTCCACACGCTCGAGCTGACCGCCCAACTCGATCCATACGACCGGACGATCTGTACCCTCGGTGTCCGCTCTTGCATCGCGAGCGCAAATAAATCCGGTCAGGGCGAGTGCTGATACCGTCACCATCAGCTGCCGGCGGAAATCAATCGGGCTATTTCTGTTTATCAATTCGCTCATCGGTTCCCCCTACCAGTTCTTCGTGATGCGGATGCCGATCAGTTTGGGATCGGTTAAGAAGACGTTGGTCGTCAACCCGCTGTCATCGCTGTTGAGGAACGCGCCGGTAATCGCGGTCATGTTAAAGACATTCTTGTCATAGAGCATCACCTGCCAGCCGTTCTGGTTGGTGAAGATCAAACTGAGGTTGACGGTGTCGTAGCCGTGCAGACGATCATACGAAAGGTCGTTGAACACGCGCCACCACGAAGCATCCTGCCAATAGAAATCGCTACGCAGCGTACCGGCCCAATCCGGCGTGAGCGGCATGGTGTATTGTGCGCCGATTGACACTGTGTAGGGCGGCGCGTTGGGCAGTTTGTTGCCGCCGAGATTCTTCGAGAATCCCGCGCCATTATTCGGCACCGGCCCGTAATCGACGCCATTGGCGGTGTTCTGGCCCGTGTACGGATCGCCAGGAGTGCCGGCAAGCGGGTCGAAGCCGGGATAGCCTGCTGGAATACTGAACACCGCATTGGCGGCCGTTGGATTGGCCTTATAGGGCAAGCCCGTAAGCGGATCGTCATGCGTGAGATAAGCCCACGAACAATAGCTTTGGACATTGCCTCCAATAACCGGGGAACCGGCATTTATGTTCTCTGCGACATAGACTGGAAGTATGCAATTCGACGATTCAGTGACGAACGGTTTGACGAGAATCCAGCCTGGTGTGCCCGCGGTGCGATCCATCAGATCGACGGCGCTTTGGCCTTGTGCGATGGCAGTGTCTTCCCAGCCGCCTGCGAAATTGAAGCGCAGACCCGGCAGCGGCTCCCATGTCGCCTCCAGTTCGGCGCCTTTGGCATGGGCGTCGAAATTCAGATTGATCGCCGTGCGGTCAACGATCTCGGAGACCTGATAGTCCTCGTAATTGTAGTAGAACAAATCGCCGTTCAGCGTGAGCGCGCCATCCAGCAGCGTATTCTTTGTGCCAATCTCGAAGGCGTCGATAAATTCCGGCTTGAAGGTCAGCGGATGCGTGGGACTTGCGCTGCCGCTAAAGCCCGCGGCCACGGTGGGGTAGATCGCCCCCGGCGGATTGGCACCGCCAGCCTTGTAGCCGTGGGCATAGGAACCGTAGACGAGAGTTTGATCGGTAAAGTCGAGCTTCGGCGTCCAGTTGGCAACCGCCCGGCCCGTGAATTGATCCCATTGCTGGTTTACGACGCCTGCGACGGGATAACCCCAGCCTTCTTCCACGAGCCAGCTTGGGATGTCGGAGAAATGTTTCTGATCGTCCGTCCACCGCACGCCCGCCGTCAGTTTCAGATCGCTGAAAACATTGTAATTGGCCTCGCCGAACGTGGCATAGGAATTCAGCACATAGGGGTTCTCGCTTAGAAAATAATTGTGTCCGTTGTTGTTGATGCTAGAGAGCGGGTTTGGATCGACATAGCCGAAGCTGATGTTCGTTGACGCTTTTGGATCGTTATACTGAAAGCCCCGGGGGAGCGATTGCGAATTGTCCGAGACACCGGGGATGTAGATTTGCGCCCCAATTCGAGACGAGCAGTGTGAATGCGTTGCTGAAGACATAATAATTTTCTTCGGTCTCGTAATGCAGATAATTGCCGCCAACACTGAAGTTGAACGGTCCAGAGAAATTCGAGGCGAGACGGAACTCCTGACTCAACTGCCAGGCATGTTCATCGGAGAGGTCCTCGGCAATAAGCCGATCGGAACAGCCCAATTGCGGGTCGCAGAAATAACCTGCCGTCACACAGTAGGTGCCGCCTGCCGGACACGGACGGCCCAGAGCAATGGTGCCGCCACCGGGCGGATAGCAAGGACTATTGGTGCAAATCTGAAGGCCGCTGGGATCGGGTACGGCTCCATCGCCCGTCACGAAAAGGCCCGGCGTTGCCCCGAACCGGTTATAATCTTCGGCCGAATACAGGAAATCATGGCTGAAGCCGGTTTGCGATGTGAATGTGAGGGCGGGCGTAACCGTATAATCTGCGTTGAACTCAACGACATCGTTCTTGGCCTTATAGATCGGATCAAGACTTGAATTCGATCACTCGCAGATTTGGAGATTGTGTTACACCGGCATAGGGATTGATCGGATTGCCTTTACCTTCAGCATCCAGGCCCAAAACATAGGGCAGCGCATAGCCGAGCGGCGCTTGGAATGCGTCGGACGAATAAAGCGATGCTGGGGCGCAGCCCTGGATAAAGGTGTCGCCGGGGGCGCCGTATCCGCCACCAAACGGTTTTATGGAGCCGCCGATGTCCACGGTGCCGTTGGTTGGTGTTCCGCCCGGACCGTAATCCGTCTTGCAAAGCTGTTTGGAGCTTCTGATGCGATCGTCGTCCTCGGAGAAATGCTCCCACACGAGATATGTCTGGAGATTTGGCGTCGGTTTCAATCCGATCGTGACACGCCCCGACCACAAATCGCGTCCGTCGATGCGACTATCGTCCGTTTCGTTGAACGAATAGCCTTGACGTTTCGTCCATTCTCCCGCGATACGGATGTCGAGCCTATCATCGACAATCGGCACGTTGATCATCGCTTCAAGTCGGCGGTTCTGGTAATTGCCGACATCCACGGAGGCCATTGCTTCGAACTGATCGGTGGGCTTGGCGGAAATCAGATTGACGACGCCCGCCGTCGCGTTGCGGCCATAGAGCGTGCCTTGCGGCCCGCGCAGCACCTCGACTTGGCTGACATCATAGAATTCCTGCTCGAAGAAATGATTGCGGATGAAAGGGATATCGTTGAACGCGACGGCCACGGCGGGATCGGTCGTGACCGAAATCGCCTGCGTGCCGATGCCGCGAATCTGAATGCTGTAGCCGGAGAAATTCGTCTTCGTAAACGTCATGTTCGGAACCTGCTTGATCAGGTCCGGACCGCCTGCCGTCTGCGTGGCCGTCAATTGTTCCTGGCTGAGCGCCGTGATCGAAATCGGAATGCTCTGAACGTCGCCGCCGATCTTCGAGGATGTCACCGTGACCGTTTCGAGCGATGCGCCCGATACGTTCGGCACGGAGGCCGCGGCCATTATATGTTCTGCCTGCACGTTTTCCGCACGCGGCGTTTTCGGCGGCGAACCAGTGATAGTGACGGTGTTGGGATTGATGAAACGATAACGCAATCCGGTTCCGGCCAGCAGGGCATCGAGCGTGGCGTCCTGCGAAAGACCGCCAGGCGCGCCTTCCGTGCGCAAGCCATCGGCCAGGGTCGAAACATAGATGAGTTGCAATCCGCTTTGTTGCGCGAAGCGGTCCAGGGCCTTGTTCAAGGGCATGGGCGCGATGGCGGAATTTGCCGAATTCGCCTGTTCGGACGCCTGCACTGCCCCTGACAAATCCAACGCACAAAAAAGCGATAAAATTAGAATTGCGACAATGCGCATGACGGCAGCCCCCAATTGCGGGCGGTGCGCCTAACGATTACGTCCGCCCGCCTCCTACTTATTACGAGTGCCGGAGGGGCGACCCGGCTACGCAATATTTTTGGAATACAAAAATCAGTCTCCCCGCGCATGGATCTCCCCTGCTGTGACGCGCAACGTATGCCCATCGTCTGTCATGCGGGCGCCAGGCAGTGTCTTGAGTACTGCGGCAAATGTCTGAATGTCGTACATGTGGAACCGGCCGCTGATAGGAAGAGCCGCAATCTTTGGATCGTCGATAATGATCTGAATCTGGTTGTAGCGATTAAAAGCGGCAGCAGCGGCGGCAATCGTTTCATGATCGAACACGATTTCCTGATGCAACCAGGCCGTCGCTCGTTTCACCTTTGCCGAATCCGAGATTTCCACCACATGCGAGGGCAAAATTGTCACCTGATCGCCGGCGTGAAGATCGGCAAGAAGCCCCGGCATCTTCGCTTGAGCCGAAGGGCGTGCAGTTACGTTCTCCGCCGTGTCCTTAAAGACGGCCACCTGGCCTTCCGCGACCGCAATGACGGTGCCTTTGTCCTGGCGGAAGACATCGAATGCGGTGCCGATATCACGTAGCAGCAAATCGCTCGCATGAACCTCGAACGGCCGGCGGGGATCCTTCGCCACTTCGAAATAGACTTCACCACGCGTCACTTCCACAACGCGGCGCGTGGAATCGAATGTCACGGCGATCGCGGAATCCGAATTCATATGCGCGATGGTATTGTCCGAAAGCTGCAATGTGCGCTGCTCGCCATGAGCGGTGGTAAAGGAGGCGCTGGCGCGATCCTGCAAACTCACCATCAGTGCCGCACCCCCGATCACGGCCAGCGCAATAGCGGCCGCAAATCCGCGCCGGAAAAACGCAAGGCCCGAACTCTTTTCTTTTCTTCTACGCGCTGCCGCGCAGGCGTGTTGTCGAATGAAAGATTACACGGGTCGATCGCAATAACATGCCCGCCATCGGCCGCCTCGTCGATAAGATATTCAAGCGGCGTATCGTTGCGCTTCATCGCCTCGGTAATATCTTTCGCAAGATCGACGATGCCCAGATATTCCGCGACATGGGCGGGCGACGCGCGCAGCCAGCGCAGGAATTCCTGCTCCTCCTCGTCGGTCATGTTGCCGTCGCGGTGAGCGACAAAGAATTCCGCCGCCTGTTCGGCGATCAGATCGCGCAATTGTCTGTCTTTGGGGTTCGACATCGATTTAATTTCGCAGTTTGCGGCGGCAGAGTTGCAGCGCCTGGCTGACGTATTTGCGTGTAGCGGCGGTAGAGATGCCAAGGTCTCTCGCCATTTCACGATGCGTACGCTGATGCCTGTAATGCATGACAATCACGGCTTTCAGCTTTGGCGGCAGTCCGTTGACGGCCTCCTCGACGTCGCGCTCGCGGCCGATGCGGTCGATTTCGTCTTCGGCAGACGCGGTAATGCCCAACAGACTTTCGTCCACATCTTCAAGATGGACGCTCAAGCCTCGCCTGCTCGACAGCGCCGCGCGCTCGCGCAGCAAGTTCACGGCGATTGTGTAGAGATAGGCCTCGGGGTTCTGGATAGTGGCATTCTGCTCCACGCGTAGTAGGCGCAAATAGACCTCCTGCGCCAGATCTTCCGCATCCGCCGGATCGGAAACCTGCCGCCGAAAATAGCGATTGAGCGCAGAGCGATATTCGGAGAATTTTTGCGCCCAGAAGTCCCGCCGATTTTCCTCCATCCAGCCTTTCGTGAGCCGGATAAGCCGACCCCTCTTAATATTACGATGGCCGGATCCGTCATGCGGCTACGGCAGAAGAGAAAAATTACTGTTCTCGGCCATATTCGAAACGTGGCCGCAAGAAAGTTGCGCCCTAGTCCCTATGATTGCTGGGCGTGAGGGCGGCCCGTCATCCGATATGCAACGGTACGAGGGTTAAGCCGGGTGTCCGGCGCAGAGCCTCAAGCATAGGAGACGGGCCTCATGGAGCATACTCGATTTGTTGGCTTGGATATTCACAAAGAACGGATCTCGGTCGCGGTGGCGGAGGATGGACGTTCTGGGGCGCTGGAATACCTGGGCGAGATTGCCAATGATCCTGGCGCCATCAGCAAGCTGTGCGGCCGTCTTGGGCGTCCCGGCCAGGTGCTGGCGTTTTGTTATGAGGCCGGGCCGTGCGGTTATGGCGTTCATCGCCAACTTACAAATCTCGGCCATCGATGCGACGTGGTGGCGCCGTCGCTGATACCGAAAAAGCCTGGCGACCGGGTGAAGACAGACCGTCGCGACGCCACCATGCTCGCGCGTCTTCATCGAGCCGGAGAGTTGACGCCGGTCTGGGTGCCTGACGCCGATCATGAAGCCATGCGCGACGACGACGCCTACGATGCCCTTTGAGTTCGGCGATGTCGTGCTGGTGCCGTTTCCCTTCACCAGCCAGACCGCTTCCAAGAAGCGCCCCGCCATCGTCGTCAGTTCCCGCGCCTTCAGCGCATGCCCCGGTCCCAACAGCGCTTCGTCATGCAGATGATCGACACCGCTCTGCAAGCGAGCGCCACAGCCGCCGAGTAAGCGCCGATGGCCGAACCCGAACGCCTGCCCCCGCCGCCCTTACCGCCACCGCCATTCTGGCGGACCCGGTATTATGAGAACCAGGTCATCCACAAGGCTGATCGCGGCTGGATCGTCTCGGACGAGATCGTCCAGGCGCTCGCACATCCGATCCGCACGGAAGATCAAGCCGATGGCCGCATCCGGCACTGGGCTTACATCCCGCGCTTGAAGGCGTATATTCGGATCGTGACCCTCGCGGATGGGCAGACCGTCCACAATGTGTTCAAGGACCGGGATTTCGTCGAATGAGCGACATCTTTGGCTACGATCCAACCACGGACAGCTTGTATATCAAGCTGCGGCCAGGGCCGTCGGTCAATAACCGGATCGTCGGCGACGATCTGGTGATTGATCTTGGCGCGGACGGAGAGCCGGTCGGCTACGATATTCAGCACGCCAGCCAACATCCCGACGTGATCGCCGAGGCGCTACAAATTCTCCAACGCGGCAAACAAATCGCCGCCGAGTAAACCGTTCAGTTCTGCAACCGGTTGCAGGGCAAGTGACAGCCACACGATCCATGCTCGCCCTCTGCAACCAGTTGCAGAACCGCCCGAGGATCGAGCGCGTGCAATTCCGCGAGATCGACCGCCGCGCGATCCACAATCAGCCCACGCACAGCACCCACCAAGCCCGTTCGCGCTGGACGATCTCCGCCATGACGGTCCCGAGCATGTGCTCTGCTTCGCGCCGACCCGTAGCGGCAAGGGCGTCAGCCTTATTCGACAAAATCCGCATGGACTACAGGATGACCTTGATCCGCTAATCAGTTACTTCGGAAGCCCCCCGGGGCCTGTTCCCGGCGACAGCGTCCGGGCTGCCCAGGAGCCGCCCGTCCATCGAGCAAATCGGCGATTTCGTCAGCAACCCGGTCCGCGGCCATTCTGACGGCTTCGTCGATGTGGATATAACGCTGTGTCACGCCTCTTGCGGAATGTCCGAGGAGCGCCGCGATTGTCAATTCGGAAAATCCAAGGTCGCCGGCGATGCTCGCAAAAGTGTGACGTAAGGTGTGCGGAGTGACATCAACCAATTCCGCCTTATTACAGACCCGGTCGAGAACACGAACCAGGCCGATAAAATGGCCATCGCCCAAATCCGCCGGAAAAAAGAATGGCGATTTCGTCTTTGGTTGGTCGACGAGCCAATCGATGGCAGCCTGCCCTATCGCACGGATTTGAGCGCCACTTTTGGTATCAGGAAAGTAGATTGCGCCTTTTTCTTCGTCGAGCCAGATGCGCTCCAGCCCAAGCGCTTCCATGCGGCGGAAGCCGGAGAGAAGCAGAAAACGAATGGCTGCGAGCCCAGTGGGGTGTTCACCTTCTTCTGCAGCAGCACGCAGCGTCTTGCCCAATAGCTCGATCTCAGTTCGGCTCAGTCTCCGTTCGCGGCGTTCGCTGGCAAGTTTGCGCACGCCTTTGGCCGGATTGGCTTCGATTTTCTCCAAACGCACGGCGTGTTCGAAAATCGCGTGAAGCGTCGACATGGTACGCGATGCGACGCCTTCACCGCCGGTGGTGGCGCCACCGCGACGGCCCACGCGGGCCTTCGATGTCTTGCCTGCCGCAATGTCAGCTTGGGCTCCTTCGATATCTCTGAGTTTAAGGGCTCCCACCTGCCGCCGACCGAGCAAAGGTTTGATATGGGATTCAATCCGGCTGCGATCCATCTTCAGAGTGGATGCCTTGATTGGACGCCGGCGACGTCCGAGGATTCGCCCAGTCTCCGCTTCGGTGATGTACCAGTCGCAGATCTCGGCCACGGTGAGTGTTTTACCAGACGCCGCGTTCTTCTCAGCAGGATCGCCACCATCGGCGATCTCGCCGAGTATCGCTTTTGCCTTCTTGCGAGCCTCCTCCACGGTAAGGACTCCATAGCGGCCAATCACGATGCGCCGGCTACGTCTCTCGGCGTTGCGGTACTGCACGACGAAGCTCTTGAGGCCGGATGCCATGACCTGGACGCCGAAGCCGCGAAGCTCCTGATCCCAGGCGAACGAATACAAACCTTGGACCCCAACCTTGGAAGGTTTCAGAGCATCAACCGCTTGCTTTGTGAGCTTTCTCATGGAATTTCAATATGATAGCAGCATTTTGCTTACATTACCATGGATCGGGCTCCATGTAAGCAGAAAATCAGCATTTCAGAGCAAATCGCGGGCCTTTGCGGGTCATGCCCGGCGGCGGCGGGTGAGATAGAAGAACAATAATATCAAGGAATATCAGTGCAATAGAAAACTGCCGCCTGATGCCGGATATCATGGCGGAGGCTGTTCGGGCGCGTTGCCAAGGTTAGGGTCGGGCGTTCGATTCGCCTCGCCCGCTCCAAGTTTTTCAGTAAAATCAACGAGTTGATGGCGAAGCGAAACTCCGTCGGCAGATCGCCTTTTGTCGGGTAAGCGAGGGGTAAGTGCTAGGAGTGATTTCGCCGCCTAACTGCTTGGCCACCCTAGGTGCGGCCCGACTGGCCGGTTCCATTAATTGGAGGCGTCGGGCCTGGCCATGACTTTGCGGATTGGCATTGGGCTGACTTCCGCTTCGGCAAGCAAGGTGGCCGCGTAGAAAAACAGGCAGCGCGGAGTTTTTGCCCGTCCCTTCTCCCGTCGCCGGGAGCGCGAAGCCGATGAAGCCGCAGCATTGGGTGTGCGTCCCGCAAGCATCAGCACGTCTCCCAGATAGGCTCTCGGCCTCCTCCCATCGCATCATGCGGCGGCCACGTGCCGACCATGAACGGAAGCCTGATACCGGCGGCGCGATTATCGGACGGAGCCTTGACTCCCAACGGCCCATTACGGAAGGCCGATGCCAATGGTGGCGAACGGTCCATAGAAACCGACCCCTGAGGATTTGGGCGTGTCGATGCCCTCGTCCATCGCGTCGAAGAAGAAGTCACCGCGATAGCCCAAGCTTAACTTTGCGTTGGAATAACGGAAAGATACCCCTGCAAATCCACCGACATTGAGCACAACAACCGATCGTGAGCGAACTATGAATTCCAAATCCGCCGCCGTCCGGTAGCGATCCTATTCTCCAATGCCGACGCTCACGCTGGCGAATGGCCCATAGAAACCAACATTCTCAGACTTTCGCGTATCGATACCGCCATCGATGGCACCGTAGAAAAAGTCCGCGCGATAACCGAGACTGACCTTGAAATTCTCGACGCGATAAGACGCACCCGCGAAGCCGCCGACGTTGGGTACGACGAGGGAGCGATTGCTGCTGCGACCAGCAGGAGGATGCTGATAGACCGCACTGAGGGGATATTTACCGTGTTTATAGTGCGCGGACTCCTGGTGGCTCACAGTTGCTTTCTGCTTGCCAAAAAGAATGGCGGCATTCGCACCCCAATCGAACATCAACTCACCGCCTTGCGAATTGCCAGCAAAAGGCGTGGAACCATTCCATGAAAGTGAAGGCCCTATCCCGCGAAAGCTGCGCGAGGCGCGACCCGTTGCATAATAAGTATGATAAAATGCATGGGGAAATCTGGCGGAACTGTACGGTGGCGCGAACGTAACGTACGTTAAATGCAGATCTGGGCGCGCCCTTATGTTAAAGCTCTCGTTCGATGTAAATTGTGCGAAACGAACGCCAACGCTTAAAGTCGACGAGCCCTTTCTTCCAAACAGACCTAACCCCAAATCCTTGCCGGCAGAGAAATCAATGATAGCGTGGCTTTCCCGGCGATGTACCTGAGTATCAGCAAATTTTTCTTTGCTAGTTATATAACTACCGCCGCTGCGAGTCACGTCATCAAATATTCGAGCCGTTTGATGATCGACATGTTTGAAATTGCTTGACCGGCCAAAATTGGCCGTAACCGAAAAGACCCAATCTCCACCTTCAGGTTGAAATGATATTTTGCCATCTTCGGCAAAGCTAAAAGGAAGCGGGTTCTGCGCCTGCAATGGTGTAACTTTCTGCAGGACCGAAGAGTTCGAATATACGTTCAGGAAATCAGGCGCAAACGGCTCCCCCTGCCCGCCGACATGTTCGAACTGGCCGCCGAGTTCGATCCAGAGCGTCGGCCGATCGGCATCTTCGTCTGCGGCTTTCGCGCCTCGCATGGCGATCGACGTGAGAAGCGCCAGCGCGGATACTGTCGTCAGCAAATGCCAGCGAAAGCCGCGTTCGGTGTTTTGCGTGTTTATTAATTCGCTCATTGGTGTCCCCCTACCAGTTCTTCGTGACGCGAATGCCGATCAGCTTGGGATCGGTCAGAAACACGTTAGTCGTGAGTCCGCTGTCGTCGCTGTTCAGGAAATCGCCGGTGATAGCGGTCGTATTGAAGACGTTTTTGTCGTAGAGCATCACTTGCCAACCGTTCTGGTTGGTGAAGATGAGCGTTAGATTGACGTTGGTGTAGCCGCGCAGCCGATCGTACGGATTGTCATTGAAGACGCGGGCCCAGGAATAATCCTGCCAGTAGTAATCGCCCCGTAACGTACCTGCCCAATCCTGTGTGACCGGTATCGTGTATTGGGCGCCGAAGGATACGGTGAACGGCGGAGCATTCGGAAGTTTGTTGCCGCTCAAATTCTTAGCAAAACCTTCGCCATTGTTGATCGCGGCTTGCGTGGGGTCAAAGCCAACATACCCGCTTGGAATGGGGAATGGGGCGAGAGGATTGTTGCTAAACGTACCTCCCCCAATACCGCCCCCTGTAGGATTGGGCACATAAGGTTCAAGCGTAAGTGGGTCTTTGTGGTCGGTATACGCAACCTCGCAAGCGAAAGATCCTGCCCCGACCCCGTCTATAACAGTTGTCTGTTCCTCGATTAAGTATTGAATAACGTAAGTTGGAAGGATGCAATTCGAGGCAGCAGTCGGAAAAGGTTTGACAACCATCCAGCCCGGTGTGCCTGCCGTCCGATCGATCAGATCGATCGCACTTTGGCCGTTGTCGATTCTTGTACTTTCGTATCCTCCCGCGAAATTGAAGCGCAATCCCGGCATAGGTTCCCAGGCGGCCTCGAGCTCAGCACCCTTTACGGTGGCACTGAAATTGAGGTTGATTGAGGTGCGATCGACGATTTCCGATATTTGGTAATCTTTGTAATCATAATAGAAAATATCGCTATTGAGCGTCAGGGCTCCGTCAAGCAGAGTGTTTTTGGAGCCCAACTCGAATGCGTTAATGAACTCCGGCTTGAATGTCAGCGGATGAATTGGCTCCGCGACATTGGAACTATCAACAACACTGAGCTCGGCCCCCGGTGGATTGGCGCCACCAGCCTTGTAGCCTCGCGAATAGGAGCCATAAACCAATGTTTGATCGGTGAAATCGAGCTTGGGCGTCCAATTCGCAACAACGCGCCCCGTAAACTCACCCCATTGTTGGTTCACGATCGCTGTGATTGGATAGCCATATCCCTCCGTAATAACTTCGCTGGGAATATCGACGAAATGTTTTTGATCTTCGGTCCAGCGCAATCCACCTGTCAGTTTCAGTTCGCTGGCGACGTTGTAATAAACCTCGCCGAAGCCTGCATAGGAATTTAATGTATAAGGGTTTTGGCTCAGGAAATAATTATGGCCATAGTTGTTAAGGCTGGTGATCGGATTAGGGTCGATATACACGCAGGATTGCGTGGGTTCGCCGCCGCCCTTTATCGGATTTGGATTTTGGAAGCCTGGACTGTCCGAATGTCCCTGCAAACAATTTGTATTACTGCCCGGCGGAGTGCTTGGGAGGCCATTATTGTAGGAGTTGCCGTCTAAGACAGAATATACTGTAAGAGCGTTGATGAAAACGTAGTAATTCTCTTCGGTTTCATAGTGAAGATAGTTTCCGCCAATGCTGAAATTGAGCGGACCGTCGAAATTCGAAGCCAGCCTAATTTCCTGACTCAGCTGCCAAGCATGTTCATTGGACAGGTCTTCGGCAACCAATCGGCTGGAACAGCCGAGTTGAGGATCACAGAATACCGTATCGCCTGGTTGTGCAGCGGTAATAAAGCCGGGTAAAGTATCAAACCGATTATAGTCTTCGGTGGACCATAGAAAATCCTGATTGTAGCCCGTCTGCGATGTAAGGGTTAGCGAAGGTGTAACAATATAGTCGTTGTTCAATTCGAGCGTGTCGTTCTTGGCTTGATAGTGTGGATTAAGCGTCGACTCTATTACGCGCAAATTTTGTGATTGAACCGTACCCGCGTAGGGATCGCTCGAACTGAGCGCGCCGGTGACGCCCAACGCAATTGCATAGGGCAGCGATGGCCCATAAGGTACTTCGAATGCGTCTGGCACATAAAGCGATGTGGCTTCACAACCCTGACTTAGATAGTCGGCGTTGAACTGACCAACGTTTCCTAGAATATCCAACCCCGCCCCCGGTACATGCACACCATTAATAGACGTCGGCGGCAGGACGGTCTTGCAAAGCTGCTTGCCACTGCGCATGCGGTCATCATCTTCCGAAAAATGTTCCCAAATGAGCGTGATCTGCAATTTTTCTGTCGGCTTTAAGGCAAGCGTCATGCGGCCGGACCACAGGTCGCGGCCATCGATAGGCGCGTCGGTGATGGTGTTGAAACTGTAGCCGTTGCGCTTTGTCCACTCGCCGGCAACACGCAAATCGACACGGTCATCGACAATAGGAAGGTTGATCATGCCTTCAAACCGACGTTGGTTATAATTACCGACCTCCCCCGACGCCATCGCTTCAAATTGATCGGTAGGCTTTGCGGTAACTAAATTCACAACGCCAGCAGTTGCATTCCGGCCGTAGAGCGTTCCTTGCGGGCCACGCAATACTTCGGCGGAGCCTAGATCGTAGAATTCCTGTTCGAAAAAGTGATTCCGGATGAATGGAATGTCGTTGAGCGCAACCGCAACGGCGGGATCGGTCGTCACAGAAATCGCCTGCGTGCCGATCCCGCGAATCTCGATGTTGTAGCCAGTGAAATTTGTTTTGGAGAAGGTCAGGTTCGGAACTTGCTTCACCAGATCTGGCCCGCCGGCCGTCTGGGTCGCCGTTAATTGCTCCTGCGAAAGCGCGGTAATGGAAATTGGGATCGACTGGACATCCGCGCCACCGAGCTTCGACGACGTAACGGTTACAGTTTCAACGGCATGGGACGGAGTGGCTTGGGCTAACTGAATAGCTGGCAATGTATTTTCGGATGACTCGCCGCGAACGATCGCAATCGAACGGGAGCCGTTGCGATGGATCGAAAACCCAGTTCCGATAAGAATGTTGCCCAGTGCTGTGTCGGAAGAGAAATCGCCCTTGACCCCTCTCGTTATGGCTCCGCGCACATCGTCCGGTGAATACATGAGTTCAATGTGCGCTTGCTTTGCGTAGCTATCGAGCGCGGTTTTGAGATCGCCGGCGGGCACCTGAAATTGTTCGCCGAGCGCACCGGTGGTCAAGAGCGCAGTGCACGCTCCATTGGCTAGGATAAATTGCAGATTTCTCATCGTTTCCCCCCTTGAATGCAACTTGCGCCGAATTTTCATCGTGAAATCACAACGGCATCTGCGCCGTTCGTGACATGCAATTTGAGAACTTCTTGGGCAAGTTCCGTAAAATCATCGAGGTCGTTAGTGCGGAACGTGCCCGCGATCCGACGCCGCGCCGTCACGGGATCAGCGATCACGAGCTGCTTGCTGTTATAGCGGTTGAGTTCGGAAGCGGCTTCAGCAAGCGTCGCATTCTCAAGAATCACGACACCTCTCCGCCAACCGAGTTCGTTTGCCAACTTCTGCTTGTCCTTGCGCGTCACGAACACCGAATCGGAATTCGTGGTAGCGACATCGCCTGGCTTCAACACCGTTGGCTTGGTTTGACCCGTAAGATTTGTGGACTCGATGCTCAGTTGGCCGTCAAGCAGCGCGACTTCCAGCCGCCCGGGCCGGCTTCTAAGGCGAAATTTCGTGCCAAGATCCGTGATGCGGTGACCAGATGCCATCACTATAAATTGGCGTGCCGGATTGTGTTTGATCTCGAAATAGGCCTCACCCTTATCAAGCCAGACTGTGTTATTGCCCGTCTTGAAATCGGCGCGCAGACGCGTATCCGTGTTCAGCTCGATCTGCGAGCCGTCTAGAAGCGTTATCTTCTCACGTCCGCCGACCGGAGTGGCAAAGGTTTGGAGGTCGGGACGCGAATCGTACTGGACAGCGCCAACGGCAACGACGCTTATGGCGATCAGTCCGGCTGCCGCGCGTAGGATTAGCCGGAGTTTACCACGGAGAACTTCGCTCCCGGGCCTGGACAATGCGCGGTTGAGCGCGACAAGACGGTCAGCGCGGCTCCACGCCGCCTCCAGGCGCAGATAGGCAACTTCATGGGCCGTCGATTCTTCAAGCCATGCGTCCAACGCGGCCTGATCCTCGTCAGTCCACGCGCCGCTATCGCGTTGTGTCGCAATCCAATCCGCGGCAGCGGCTTCGATCTCGACGACCCGCGCCACGGTCGAGGGATCTCGCGACATCGCGCCGGTCACGGCTCATCTCCCGGAATAGCGGGTTCGCCAAACCGCAGATCGGCCAGCGAGCGCATGCCGTCACCGAGGTGTGCCTTGACTGTCCTCTCGGAGATTCCCATGCGCTCTGCGATTTCACGAAGGGATAGCCCTTCAACCTTTCGCAGAACGACCGCCTGCCGGCAGCGGGGCGGCAATTGTTCAAGTGCAGACTGGAGGCGGCGGAGATCATCCCGCGCAATCGCGCTGCGTTCAGGTCCCGGAACGTCCCGTGAGAATTCGAGCAAGTCGATATCCGCAGCGGCCTCGATGGGCACGACCTGGTCTCGCCGAACGCGGTCGATCAGTAGGTTACGCGCAGTCGTGAAAACAAATTTTTGGGTATGCTCGGGAACCTGCGCCCGTGCGGCTTCTAAAACACGTACATAGACCTCCTGGCGAAGATCTGCGATATCGCTTCTGTTCCGCCAGTTACTCTGCAAAAAATGCGTCAAAGCAGGCTCCAACGGAATAACTTCGCGGACAAACCAAGCTCGCACTTCGGGCGTGGTTGTTTTCACGCCCGGCTTGCGCTTCCCGGCATCGGAATTTTGGTCTGGTGTCTCAGCCATCCCCCCAAGCTTTCTGCCTTTTGAGGGCAAGGGCTAGGGATTACAGCTCGTCAGACGAACGAAGACGCAAAAGGAACTAGTCGGAGGTGATTTTTTTTGGAAGGACTGCTTTCCGCTCGAAAGGGATGCCTGAGCTGGCCGGCACGTGCTAGCGCAATGATATTTCAACGACGGCTAAGACTCGCGTTAAGGATCGTACGAATCTGGGACCCGAGGGGCGCGGGGAGCGGCGGATACGACGAGATGCCCTTCAGCCTTCTGACATTCCTAGCGACGAACGAGTGGTGCCACCGCTTGCCTTCGCGTGAGGGCACGCCGTTCTGGTTGAGCCACACAGCGATGGCGGTGAGGGTCTTCGCACCTGGCGCCTCGGCGACACGCACATGCTCCTCAAGTGTCGTGGCATAGCGACGGCATCGCGGTGATGCTTGGGCGGCAATGCGCCCTCCATTGAGGCCGAGCTTGACACCACGGGCCTTGGTGGCTGGCTGATCATCTCGCGTACGTGTTCAGCGAAGGCCGTCATGAGGTGCAAGATGATGCGCGGGGCATGGGACATATTCGCGCCAATCCGTATCCTAGATCTAGGATACCCCACGCTCGCGAAATCCTACCGCAATTGTCGGATCAGACCCGACACCAAGCGTGAAAGCCGATCCGATTGAAATGGCTCGCAAAATCCCTAGCGATCTTGAAATCTTGGGAATAGGCGTGGACGCCTTGACCGTGATAAAATACTGGCCGAAGCTTCGGCCAACGGCCCTATCATAACTCATGAATTCGAACATCCCTGAAAACACGCCGCTTCAGGCTGCGCGGCTCTCCAATGGCCGGTGTCAGGCAATAATTGATCCGTTGCGTGCGAGCGAACAATCTGGATTTCGCGGACTAGTGTCACTTTGCGCTTCATGTTTAGCTCGCCATTCACCTCAATCCGAAGTGGAAAATCTAGCCGAACTATCGAAACTGTCAGCCTCATATCGGTCTTGGGATGCTCACCAAAATTCGGAAGACCCCATTCGGCTTCCCTATAAAGCGTTCCAAAAATTACCGCTAAACCGGTGGGACCAGTATGAAAGATCGGACCGCACCAGCGAGATGACTGCTTGTCTGCTGCGTAGCATTGGGCCGACCCCGCGAATGACAGAGTCATCAGCGCAATCAAAAACTTTGCAGATATCCGAAGCATCCTCATCTGCCTGACCGATCTACCTCATTGACTGGAATCGTATCCAGTCCAGTACCAGGTTTCAGTGTTCCCCGGTGTCATATTCTCAGAATGTTGTTCTGCGGCCATGAAAGCAGCTCGTCGCTGTGAATTCAACGTACTCATGACAGTGGTGTTGGGGTCTACTCCGGCCGCAGCGGACGTTGCCTCAATCATCTGCTGCGTAGGATTCTCAAACGGTGGTGCGTACGTCGTCATCGCGTCTGTGAGACCTGCTCTTGAAAGCCGATCCCGAGGGGCCCGCCCTCATCTGCCTCACAGCTTTACGACACAGCTTCCAGTTCAACCTACCTTCCTTGTGTCTCTGCAGCACAATTATCCGCCAAGTCCGATACTGACACTGGCAAATGGGCCGTAGAACTTTTGATCGGTCGATTGGTGTGCGTCGATGCCGCCGTCCGTTGCGCCGAAGAAAAAATCTCCCCGATAACCAAGGCTGACCTTGGCATTGGGGAATTTGAGCGACAGGCCGGCGAAGCCTCCGATATTCGGGATCGTCACTGTTCGCGAGCGTGTACGGTTCGGGCCATCGTTGGAAAAGTGACTGGCTATAAGAGTCGCAAAGAAGCCAGTTCGATAATAGCCCGATGATTGGTGATGCGTCTTTGCGCGTTGTCTGCCGAACAGAACGGACGCATTCACGCCCCAATCAAAGGTTAGATCTGTTCCATTATCCGTCCCGGCAACCACAGCAGAAGCATCCCAAGATAACGCCGGACCGATCGCCTGCGTGTTTCGTTCGGCATGAAGGAATGCTGCAAAGCTGTGCGTCACGAGGTGGTAGATTCTATATCTACCCGGACTGTATTTTGTCGTGAGATCCATGTCCGGCCGCGCGTGCAACGTCACGTCGTTTCGCGAAGTGAATTGTGCAAATCGGACGCCGGCACTGAACACGGAACTCGGCGTGCGAGCCGAAAATCCCCAGACCGACATCCTTGCCAGCCTTAAAGTCGGCAACCAGATGTGTGCTCCTTGCGCTTGTCTGGCCATCGGCAAACGTCACTAGCGACGGTGAGTAATCCAGAAACTTATGGCCAGAAACTGTAAGGTGCAGCTCCCTGATTTTAGGGCCTTGATGGTCGGGGTGTCTTGCACTGTTCGCACGCCCGTAGCGAACCGAGGCTGAAAGGACCCAGTCGGTACCCTCTGGCTCGAAGGAGATCTTGGCCTCCTCGCCGAGGGCATAGGGAGACGGTCGTTGTGCATCGGTCATCAGATCGCGCAAAGCCGACGGCGCCTGTTCTACAAACGGAGGCGCGAGAATGGACTGCTGACTATCCGTGCGCTCAAACTGACCTCCCAGTTCGATCCATACAGTCGGGCGTTCTTCGTCTTGTGATGCCGCCAAGGCTCCAGATGTGGTCCAGATATAGCCCAACAATGCAATCGCGGAGACGTTGGCGAGCAAGTTCCGCCGGATGTGACCGTATTGGCGGTTTTTACTGATCAGTTCGCTCATGTGATTCCCCTCACCAATTCTTTGTGACGCGAACGCCGATCAATTTCGGATCGGTCAAGAATACGTTTGTCGTAAGTCCCGAGTCGTCGCTGTTCAGGAAAGCGCCGGTAATTGCCGTCGTGTTGAACACATTCTTGTCGTACATCATCACCTGCCAACCGTTCTGGCTGGTGAATATGAAAGAGAGGTTCATCGTGGCGTAGCCATGCAATTTGTCGTATTGCAGGTCGTTGAACACCCGCCACCAGGAATTGTCCTGCCAGTATCCGTCGACACGCATGGTTCCGGCCCAATCCGGCGTTAACGGCATGGAATACTGTGCGCCCAGCGAGGCCGTGAACGGCGGTGCGTTGGGAAGCTTGTTACCGCTCAGATCCTTGGAAAACCCAGTGCCATTATTGGGCGCTGTTGTGGGGTCGTATCCGGCATAATTCGGAATTGGTACCCCGTTCGAGTCACTCGGAGGCAAGCCGTTTACGTTAGTGGTAGGGTTGGCTACGTAGGGCAGTTGTGTCAGCGGATCTTGGTGCAGCAAATACGCGATAGCGCAATAACTCGATGCGGTGGCGCTTACGACGGGAGAGCCGTCATCAATATATTTGGCAACGTCGGTTGGAAATATGCAGTTTGACGCCTCGTTGAGGAACGGCTTCACAACATACCAACCTGGATGACCAGCCGTACGATCCATCAGGTCTATGGCACTTTGCCCTTTCGCGATCGCAGTATCCTCCCAACCGCCAGAAAAATTGAATCGCAGACCTGGAGTTGGTTCCCATGTTGCCTCCAGTTCGGCACCTTTGACGTGAGCATCATAATTGAAATTGATCGCGGTTCGATCAACGATCTCGGATATCTGATAGTTCTCATAATTGTAGTAGAACAGGCTGCCGTTCAGGGTGAGAGCACCATCCAACAGGGTGTTCTTCGTACCGAGTTCGAACGCGTCGATAAATTCGGGTTTGAACGTCAACGGATGCGTTGGCTGAAGGCTTACATAGACGCCCGGTGCCAAAGAGGCCTCAGAGGAGAATATGGCACCCGGAGGATTTGCGCCGCCGGCTTTGTAGCCGTGTGAATACGAACCGTAGACAAGTGTCTGATCGGTGAAATCGAGCTTGGGTGTCCAGTTAGCGACGGTACGCCCCGTAAACTGATCCCATTCCTGATCGACCACGCCTGCAATGGGGTAACCCCAACCGCTTTCGACCAACCAGCTTGGTATGTCTACGAAGTGTTTTTTGTCATCTGTCCAACGAAGGCCCGCGGTCAATTTCAAATCGCTGAGAATGTTGTAATTGGCCTCGCCGAACACCGCATAGGAGTTCAAGACGTAAGGATTCTGGCTGAGGAAATAGTTGTGTCCATTATTGTTGAGACTTGAAAGCGGATTGGGATCGACATACCCACCACCGATACCGGCATTCCTACTCAAGTCGTTGAGTTGAAACCCGGCAGGCAGACATTGCGAATTGTCTGTGCTGTCGATGGGCAACCGGACGCACACTCCTCGGCTGTCGCCATTGCCTGCTCCGTTCGTGATCATCGTGAATACGTTGCTGAAAACGTAGTAGTTCTCTTCCGTTTCGTAATGGAGATAATTGCCGCCTGCGCTGAAATTGAACGGCCCTGAGAAATTCGACGCAATGCGAAATTCCTGGCTCAGCTGCCAAGAATGCTCCTGGGAAAGGTCCTCTAATATCAGCCTATCCGAGCAGCCCAATTGCGGATCGCAGATATAGCCTCCGGTCGCGCACCCGTCATTATCGACAACATCAGAAACGGATCCGCAGGGAGCGCCCGTAGGAAGAGCAGCGCATATACCCGAGCTTGGATTCCCCGCACAAACATGTAGTCCGTTCGGATCCGGAATGACACCATTTGCTCCAGGCTGAACTAGACCATCGACTGCGAAAACGCCCGGCACTGACCCGAACCGGTTGAAGTCCTCGGCCGAATACAGAAAATCGTGACCAAATCCGGTTTGCGATGTGAATGTGAGAGAAGGCGAGACGGCATAATCGGCGTTAAGTTCGAGAACGTCGTTTTTTGCCTTATAAATCGGGTCGAGCCCCGACTCGATCACGTGAAGGTTCGACGACTGCGTTACGCCGTCATAAGGATTGATACGGTTGAGTAAACCGAGAAGAAACCCGGCACCGACATAGGGAAGCGTATAGCCAAGAGGTGCTTCAAACGCGTCCGCTGAGTACAAAGAGGTCGGCAAGCAGCCTTGACCAAAAAAATCGCCAGACGCCAAGGCGTAGCCTGATCCGGGGCCAGTGGGTTTTGCAATCCCGCCGACCTCTCCGGGGCCGGGATCCGTCTTGCAAAGCTGTTTGGAGCTTCTGAGGCGATCATCGTCCTCGGAAAAATGTTCCCACACGAGGTACATCTGCAGATCGCTGGTGGGTTTAACGCCGATTGTAACGCGACCGGACCATAGATCTCGTCCGTCGATACGATTGCCGTCTGTTTCGTTGAACGAATAGCCCTGGCGCTTCGTCCATTCGCCTGCCACGCGAATATCCAGCCGGTCATCGACGATCGGCACATTCACCATGCCCTCGAAGCGGCGCTGGTGATAGTTACCCAATTCGCCGGATGCCATTGCTTCGAACTGGTCGGTCGGTTTGGCAGACGACAGATTGACCACGCCAGCGGTCGCATTGCGGCCGTAAAGCGTGCCTTGCGGCCCACGCAACACTTCAACTTGCGCGGTATCGTAGAATTCCTGCTCGAAAAAATGATTTCGGATAAAGGGAATATCATTGAACGCAACCGCCACAGCGGGATCAGTAGTAACCGAGATCGCCTGCGTACCGATGCCCCGGATCTGAATGCTGTAGCCGCTAAAATTTGTTTTGGTGAACGTCATATTCGGGACCTGCTTGATCAGGTCCGGTCCTCCAGCAGTCTGCGTGGCCGTCAATTGCTCTTGCGAGAGCGCGGTAATTGAGATGGGTATACTCTGCACATCTGCGCCGCCGAGTTTCGACGACGTGACGGTGACGGTTTCGACAGTGCGCTGAGTGGGCGCGGCTTGGGCCAGTTGCATGGGTGCAACGTCAAGCTGGGAATGGTTCTCCGGCACGATCCCAACAACGCCAGAACTATCGTGGCGCGCGACAAAGCCGGTTCCAGAGAGTATCCGAGATAGTGCATCGGGGGCGGCCATGTCGCCCCTCACACCACGGGAACGCACACTGCCGATCACGTCATTGGGTATCATCAATTGCACTCCGGATTGTGCGCTGTAGGTGTTCAGCGCAGATTCCAGAGAGCCGCCTGGCACGTCGAAGTTGGTGGCTAACGCCGCGCTAGCAATGACGCTTGCGCAGGCCGTCCCCATAAACCACGGCTTCAGTTGTTTGACTTCCAACATGCAGTCCCCCTCCGGTTGTAGCTGCCGCTGAGCATGTGCGGCCGCCGGTGCTCGGTTTCTTCCCTCAGCGTGAGATCACGATCTCGCTGTCATTTTCCTCAACATGCAGACCGAGAAAATTCCGCGCCATGCGTGCAAATCCGGCAACATCATTGGTCGGCAAGGTCACGGATATGACGCGTGACCTCGCCTTTGCGTCCGCGACGACGATTTTCCGGTTGTTGTATCGGTTGTATTCTTTCGCAACATCGACAAGCGTTGCGTGCTGGAAGATCAAAACGCCCCGCCGCCAGCCGAGTTCGTTGTCCAACTGGCGAACCGACCTGCGAGTTATCAACATGTCGCGAGCAGTTGCGACCGCTTCGTCGCCAGGCGTCAGGATGGCCGATTTGCCTTCGTTCCCTTCGCCGGCCTTCGATTCCAAACGCGCACTGCCTTCGATCACGACAACCTTGAGACGCGCGCCGTCCTCACGAGCCAGGAATTGCGTGCCCAGGTCGATAACGCGGTGGTTGGCTGCCAGCAGCACGAATGGACGTGCAGCATCGTGCTTAACCTTGAATAGCGCCTCACCACGGATCAGCTCGACAACGCGGCGTTGGGCGGTGAAAGCGGTCTGGATCGCTGTGTTCGTGTTAAGCTCGATGCTGGAACCGTCGGCGAGCCGAATGATCTCGCGGCCTCCAACGGGTGTCGCATAGGCGGCCACGCGTGTCTGCGAGAGCCACAAACCCGTTGAAGCCCCAATTCCGATGACCCCGACGAGCACAGCAGCTGCCATCGCAATCAATGTGGTCTTCCGCTGTGGCCGTGGATCGATCGGGTGGCCTAGCTGTTGGAGTGGACGCAGAGCATTGAGCCTGTCGGCGCGGGCCCAGACGGACTCAAGACGCCAGAAGGCGATCCGGTGGGCCATGGACTCTGAAAGCCACGCCTGAAAAGCCTCTTCGTCCTTTTCAGCCCACATTTTGTGGTCTCTGCGGGCGATGAGAAATTCCGCAGCGCGCGCCTGAATATCAAGCGCCGGGCTGGGGGCTGCCTGCGTTGCCGGCTCGTTGTTCATGATGCCCTCCTGATGTCTGCAGGCTCGCGCAAAAGAATTTCAGCCAATGCGCAGACGCCATCGCTTAAATCACGCCTGACCGTCCGTTCGCTTGCCCCAGTCCGCACCGCGATCTCAGCCGTCGAGAGGCCGTCGATCTTGTGCATCACAACAGCCTTACGGACCCGATCGGGAAGCTTATCCAAGGCGCTTTGAAGTCTGCGCAGTTCTTCTCGCGCGATGACAACTCGATCAGGCGGAGGCTCGTCGATCGCTACGTTGAGAACGTCTAGATTTTCGACGGCCTCGATGGAGACGACCTGCTCATGTTTGACGCGCTTGATAAGAAGATTGCGCGCCACGGTGAAGACCAGCGCGCGCGTCTGCTTGGGCATTTCCTCTGCAGCCGCAGCGCAGACGCGCAAATAAACGTCCTGGCAAATATCTTCGGCATCTGCCCTGCTGCGACCGCTTCTACTCAGGAATTGCATCAAAGCGGACTCCAGCGGTAAGACCTCGCGGACAAACCACGCCTGGACCTCGGACATGCGCATGGGATCGCCCACTGTGTTTGTGGCCGTCGTGGCGCGCTCGGTTTCTGGCGTTTCGACCATCCCCTCGGTTTCCCGGCCGTTCAGGGTCGTGGTTCAAGCCCACAAATACTAAGACCTCCGAGGCGGTTTCGGCGGCCAAAAAAGTTTTTGAAAGAAAATTGCAGAACCAACAGCCGTACCACGCCGCATCATCAGACAGGATTTCACGATCTGGAAGCCAGTCAAACCTTGACAGCCAAGGCCTTGGGCTCGCTGCGGTGATAGCGCAATTTCAATGGTTGCTTGGCAATATTCCGGCCTCGTAGGCAGCAAACAGCGCTATAGCCTGGCCGATAGAGCGCACGCCCAGCTTGGCCCTGACACTTTCGAGATCACGGGCGACGATGCGGCGGCTGACGCCCATAATCTGCACGGTGTCGGTGCTGGATTTGCCACACCGCGCGCAGCCGCAGCCTGAAAGCACGCCCGCTTCGGGAAACCCCAGCTACCCCAGGTCTTTACCGAATGCGTACTCTCTGCCTCCATCCCACCGCATCATGTGGCCACGTGCCGACTACGAACGGAAGCCTGATACCGGCGGCGAGATTATCGGACGGGGCCTTGATTCCCAACGGCCCATTACGGAAACCGATGCTGATCGAGGCGAAGGGGCCGTGGAAGCCGGCATTCTCTCTTCGTCATGTCGATGCCGCCATCCATCGCGCCGAAGAAGAAGTCGGCGCGGTAGCCGAAGCTGACCTTTGCGTTCGGGTAGCGCCACGACACGCCCGCAACCCCTCCAAGATTGGGAACAATCACCTGCTTGCTGCGGTTGAGCGGAACTGAGTTCTGATAGACCGGATTCCTGTGTTGGCTGCTGACATAGGTAACTCCAAGATTTGTCGTCTGATGATGTCCGCGCACGCGTTGACGACCGAACAGAATCGCCCCGTTCACACCCCCAGTCTAGAGAAATACCGCCGCTGGCAGCATCGCCAATCAAGCCGGCGGACGCATCCCACGACAAAGATGGACCAACACCGGTGAATTTGCGTTCCACATGCAAGGAACCGGAGAATTTGTGGTAGGTATGAAGAGAATTTGTCGGCTGGTAGAGGACATTTGTGTCACTTTTCGAGTTGAGTTGCGCGTAGCGCACGCCAAAGTTCACCGTAGAATGTCCACTGTTTCCAAATGCGCCAAGGCCAACATCTTTGCCTGCTTGAAAATCTAGAATCATATGGCTTTCGTTATTTTTCGCGGCCGTGCTTTGGTACGCATCATATCCAATGTTATGTGCGGGGCTGCGTTGCGCCGTTTGCTGGCGCATGGCCTCGCTGCGGACAGAGCGGCCATACATGATGCCTGCCGACAATAACCAATCCATTCCAGGCAGTTCGAACGCGATCTTCGCATTGCCGTCCCAGCTTGTCGGCATAGGTTTCTCAAGGTTCGCGGGCGACACTGTGATGAAAGGAAGATGTGAAGCTCCTTGCGTGAAGGGAGGTAGATAGGCTTCTTGGTCATTCTCCAATTGCGTAAACGCGCCGCCGAGTTCTATCCATACGATTGGCCGGTCATCCTCCGATGCCAAAGCCGGTTGGTATGTCGTTACGAGCAGCGATGCCCCGCAGGCCGAAGCCAGCAGTTTTGCTCTGAAACCTATCCGATTGCTCGATAGTTTTGTAATCTCGCTCATTGTTTCCCCCTTACCAATTCTTTGTCAGACGGACGCCGAACAGGCGCGGATCGGTCACAAATATATTGGTCGTCAGCGCGGTATCGTCGGAATTTAGGAAAGCGCCGGTGATGGCCGTGGTGTTAAAGACGTTTTTGACATAGGCCATCACCTGCCATCCGGCCTGATTGGTGAAGATCAGTGACAAATTGACATTGGTGTAACCGTGAAGCTAGTCGTATGGCACATCGTTGAAAATGCGGGCGAAGGAATTGCCCCGCCAGTAGAAGTCTCCACGTGCCGTTGCGGCCCAGTCAGTGTTGACCGGCATCGTGTATTGCGCGCCGGCGGACAGAGTGAACGGCGGCGCGTTGGGCAGCTTATTGCCGCTCAAATCCTTTGCAAAGCCGGCGCCGCTGTTGGGCGCAGTTGCTGGATCGAAGCCTTCGGACGCGAAGACGCTCTTATCCGTGCTGCCAAAATCCTGACTGAAAATAGTATTGGGATTATAAGCGATGTCACACGCAATTGCGAGCCCATCAAAAATTCCGGCGTATGGAAATACTTGTATGATTCCGTGTACGACATTGGTGGGCAGAACGCAGTTCGACGTATCCGTAAGGAACGGCCTCACCAGTACCCACCCAGGTCGGCTTTGGGTGCGATCCATCAGGTTGAAGTCCGACCCATGCTTCTTGCGAACATTCGACATCTATTACCCTTGGCCCAATGGCCGTTTTAGGGGCAAGAGTTCTCTCTTAACCACCTGTCCAGTTTTCGGGGGCCACCTCAGTTCACTCAGGTAGGAGAAGTGCGAACAGGCAACACCATGGCATAAGGCCGCTTGCGTTCATGTCGCCTATGGGCTACACTAACCCATGATAGAGGTGCGCCAGACCATAGAATTTGCCAGATGGTTGCGGCGGTTGCGCGATGCGAATGCGGCGGTGCGAATCGTGGGGCGCATCCGCCGTATGGAGCAAGGCAACCCGGGTGACGCAAAGTCGGTAGGGCATGGCATTATTGAGATGCGTATCGACTACGGACCAGGCTATCGCGTGTATTATATGAAACGAGGATCGGTGCTGGTGATCCTACTGTGTGGTGGGGACAAGCGCACTCAAACCAAAGACATTAAGCGGGCTCAAACGTTGGCTGGTGAATGGACGGAGTAAAGATAATGGTTGAAACGACTTGGTTTGATGCAGCCGAATATCTGGACGGTCCCGAACGGCAAGCGGCCTATATCACAGCGGCGCTTGAAACGGGTAATATAGCTTTCGTGCGCGATGCAATCGGCCTTGTCGCACGAGCGCGGGGCATGGTCGACATAGCACGAGCCACTAAGCTAAACCGGGAAAGCCTGTACCGTGCGCTCGGAGAGACAGGCAATCCAGAGTTCGGTACAGTGCTTCGGGTATTGCGAGCGTTAGGACTTGAGCTATCTGCGCATCCGGCCAAGCCGCGCAAACAAAATAAGACTAAAACGCGGCGCGCCGCGTAAATAGGAAATATACCGAGCCCCGCGGCCGCTCAAATGAACATTCCTCACGCGGCCTTCGTGCGCCCGCCAATGATCTGACGCTTATGCTCGCCGACTTGTTGGGCCAAAACTATGCTTGTCGTTACTTACGACGAGCATGGTGGGTTTTTCGATCACGTTCCGCCATTGAAAATTTCGACAACTATAAACGGGACACGTATCTCCGCAACGGGAGTACGTGTACCGACGTTTATAATCTCGCCATATGTAAAACCCGGGTCGGTCTTCACCGGTCTGCTAGACCACACGTCGTTGCTGCAGCTGCTCGATGATCGTTTTGTAAAGGGTGAGGGTTATTCAATCGAAGTCAATCAGAGACAAACTGTTCTCAATCGAATATTAAATGCTCTGACCAAAACACCCCGCACCGGGACTATCCGAATAGGCTGACGCACGAAACATAAATCGAACGAACTCGGATAACCAAGCTCCGCAATTGATCCATGCGAGCGATTTGCGGGTTTTGGATGCCCAGAACGGCCTCAAACTGCGTGGCGGGCAGCCGTTTTAGAGCTTTCTCGCCAAATTCATCGACAAGAAGTAGGAACGCTCGGGCGGCGGCCGACGGTATTTTGCGGCCTTGCTCTCAATCCGCGATCAGTCTGTGCGGAATGCCTGTCGCGGCTCCGAACGCTGCTTGCGTGAGGCCGAGATCCGAACGAATGCGCGCCACATCGACGTCGTTCGGTTGGATGGTCACGAGCTGCGTGGGATCAGCCTCGAACGTATCCTGATTATTCGCCGGTCTCCCGGCGCACCTATTTGCATTCGTCTTTCGGACATGCACCTGCTCGAGTTCTCTCGAGCTTTTCATCCGACGCTCACCACCACCACAGTTCTTTACTGCATCAGCTCGGATTGGTTTGAGACCTGCTCCTGAAAGCCGACCCCGAAGGGCCCACCCTCATCTGTCTCGCAGCTTTACGACACTAATTTCTGTTCATACGCTCTCCTTTCTTGTGTCTCTGCTGCACACCTACCCCCCCAAACCTATGCTGATGCTGGCAAATGGCCCGTAGGATGCGATGTTTTCCGATTTACGCGCATCGATGCCTCCATCCATCGCACCGAAGAAGAAATCCGCACGATAGCCGATATTAAATCGCGCATTGGGTACCGTCAGAGAAAACCCAGCAAAGCCGCCAGCGTTCGGAACGATCACCGTTCTCGCACGCATATGGTCGACCGCTGGTTTCGCATAAAAGCTTATGGCGTTCGCATAAGGGCCCGTGCAGAAGCCGCCGCCTGGAGCGCCTTTGGTATAACAGCCCGATGTCTGGTGATGAGTGCGCGCCCGTTGCCGCCCGAACAGGACCGCGCCGTTCGCGCCCCAATCGACATCCAGCGACATACCTGTGTCGCTGCCGATAACAGGTGCAGAAGCATTCCAAGAGAGCGCCGGTCCAAAGAGATTTGCACTGCGCGAAGAATTCTCGTTTTCAGTATAATGATGCCTGATGCCGTTCCGGAATGTAACCTGCCCTGGAATACGCACCACTGTCGTCAAATGGTAAGTAGGCAACGCATGCAATGTCGCGTGAGAATGCGCAGAAAATTGCGCGAATCGCAAACCTGCACTGATGACAGACACGCCAGACAAGCCTAGCCCCACATCCTTGCCTGCCTGGAAATCGAGTACGGCATGCGATTTATCGTAACCGGTATGAGCATCTACGTATGCCGCAAACGGCCGCTTCAAATAGTAACCGCGGAACGAAGTGTACGCATTCGACGGTCCCGCCGACTGATGATGCAGGTGCTTAATAGTCCCCGCTTTTCCAAAGCGGATTGCGGCCGAGAACACCCAATCCGAATTATCTGGCGTGAATGAGATTTTGCCATCGAACCCGTTGCTGTAAGGCGGCGGCCTTTGCGCATCCGCCACCGTCGCCTGATCGGCTGGAAGCTCTTTGTTGAAAAATGGCGGCGAAAATAATTCGGGTTGTTCGTCTGTGCGTTCCAATTGGCCACCGAGCTCAATCCAAATAATGGGATGGTCGGAGCTATCGGATGCGTCAGCGCGTCCCACGGCACTCATGCAACCCAACAGGGCGATTGAGGAGGCGGTAGCAAGAAATCTTGCTCTGATGCCTACCGTGCGGCTACCTATATTTGTCAGTTCGTTCATCTTGCCCTTCACCAGTTCTTCGTAACGCGGACGCCGATCAATTTGGGATCGGTCAGGAAGACGTTGGTCGTCAACCCTGTATCGTCGCTGTTAAGGAATGCGCCCGTGATGGCCGTAACGTTGAAGACATTTTTGTCATAGAGCATCACTTGCCAGCCATTCTGGTTCGTGAAAATCAGCGTCATATTGACAGTGTCGTATCCGCGCAGACGGTCGTAAGGATTGTCGTCGAATACCCTCCACCAGGACGAATCCTGCCAGTAAAAATCTCCGCGCAACGTTCCTGCCCAATCCTGCGAGAGCGGAACGGTGTACTGTGCGCCTGCTGAAATCGTGTAGGGCGGCGCGTTCGGCAATTTATCGCCGCCGACATTTTTCGAGAAGCCGGCGCCGTCGTTCGGCGGCAAACCCAGTCCGTCATTGACGTTGGCAGGCGCGTTCGGATCGATGCTGAGCGGATCGAAACCTGGATATCCTGGCGGACATCCCCCGGCATTATAACATGCGCTGCCACTGACATCCGGATTCTGCACATAGGGCTTGTTCGTCAACGGATCCAGGCCGGCGATATAAGCTATTTCGCAGGCGCTTGGGCCGGGGCTATATCCACCGCCATGAAGAAGCCATTGCGCGACATATCCGGGAAGTATGCAGTTCGACGCCTGACTGATGAACGGCTTGGAGATATACCAACCCGGATGTCCTGCGGTACGATCCATAAGATCGACGGAACTTTGGCCCTTGGCGATCTCCGTATCTTCCCACCCGCCCGCGAAATTGAATTTAAGTCCCGGCATCGGCTCCCAAGTTGCTTCTAATTCGGCGCCCTTGGCATGGGCGTCAAAATTCAGATTGATCGCCGTGCGATCGACAATCTCTGATATCTGGTAATTCTCATAATTATAATAGAATAGGTCGCCGTCTAACGTCAGCGCCCCGTCGAGCAACGTATTCTTCGTGCCGATCTCGAACGCATCGATGAATTCCGGCTTGAACGTCAGGGGATGTACGGGATTGAGCGGTCCCTGATTGGCAAATATCGCGCCCGGCGGATTGGCGCCGCCCGCCTTATAGCCATGCGCATATGAGCCGTATATCAAGGTTTGATCGGTGAAATCGAGCTTCGGCGTCCAATTGGCGACGGCGCGGCCAGTCAGTTCGTCCCACTGCTGATCGACAACGCCGGTGACGGGATAGCCAAAGCCCCTATCCGCTATCCAGCTGGGAACAAGGGAGAAGTGCTTACGATCTTCAGTCCAGCGCAAGCCCGCAGTAAATTTCAAATCACTCAAGACGCTGTAATTCGCTTCGCCGAAGCCGGCATACGAGTTCAATACATAAGGGTTCGTGTTGCGATAGTAATTGTGCCCGTCACCCGCGAGATCGCTCAGCGGCGTGGGATCGGTGTACACATTCTCGTAAGTAATCCGATTGTAGCTGGGCGGAAGATACACATAGCCGAAAGGCAAATAAGAACCTTGGCCGGCCACGAAGTCTGAAATCGCATTGATGAAGACGAAATAATTTTCCAATGTCTCGTAATGCAAATAGTTTGCGCCGGCGCTGAAATTAAACGGGCCGCCTAAATTCGAACTCAGACGAAATTCCTGACTCAATTGCCACGATTGTTCATCGGAAAGATCCTCAACGACAAGCCGGTCCGAGCAGCCCAGTTGCGGATCGCAAAAGACGTTGTTGTTGCCGTTGCTATCGGTGCCAAAAAATCCATCGACAGATCCGAACCGGTTGAAATCTTCCGTTGACCACAAAGAATCATGATTGTATCCAGTTTGCGACGTTAAGGTCAGCGAAGGCGTCAAATTATAATCGGCGTTGAGTTCCAAAGTATCGTTTTTCGCACGATAGACCGGATTGAGGTTCGAATTGATTACCCGCAAATTCGGCGACTGGGTTTCACTGGGATACGGATTGCCGGCTTCCAACGCCAGGACGTAGGGGAGCGCATAACCAAGCGGCGCCTGGAACGCGTCCTTGGAATAGAGCGACGTCGGCACACAGCCCTGAAGATAGAAATTTCCGTTGTTGCTTTGATTCAAGCCGTAACCAGGTCCGATCGACATAATCGTGCCATTGATATTCACGGTGCCCGTAGAATTGGGATCGCCACCGGGAGGCGTTGGAACGAAACCCGGACCATAGTCGGTCTTGCATAGCTGTTTCGCGCTCCTCAGACGATCGTCGTCTTCGGAGAAATGCTCCCAGACAAGATAGGTTTGAAGATGTTCGACCGGCTTCATGCCGAGGGTAACGCGGCCGGACCACAAATCGCGGCCATCGATCGATGTATCCGTGTATGAATTGAAACTATAACCATTGCGCTTGGTCCATTCACCCGCAATACGCAAATCGAACCTGTCGTCGGCGATAGGAATATTGAGCATGCCTTCCAGGCGGCGGTTTTGATAATTGCCGATGTCCGCCGATGCCATCGCTTCGAATTGATCCGTTGGCTTCGCGGATTCCAGATTAACGACGCCGGCAGTCGCATTGCGCCCATAGAGCGTGCCTTGCGGGCCGCGCAGAACTTCGACCTGCGATACGTCATAGAATTCCTGTTCGAAAAAGTGATTGCGGATGAACGGAATATCATTGAATGCGACTGCCACCGCCGGATCGGTTGTCACTGATATCGCCTGCGTGCCGATACCGCGCAACTGAATGCTGTATCCAGAAAAATTCGTCTTGGTGAACGTCATATTCGGCACCTGCTTCATCAAGTCAGGGCCGCCCGCTGTCTGTGTCGCCGTCAACTGTTCCTGCGACAAAGCCGTGATCGAGATTGGAATGGATTGCACGTCCGCGCCGCCGAGCTTCGAAGAGGTGACCGTCACTGTTTCCACCGCACTATGCGCCGCCGCAGGGGTGGCCTGCGCAATCTGCAGGGAAAGGTCATCAGATGCGGCATCCGAGGAAGACGGCCCCCGAACGATGCCGATCGCGCCGGAGGGTGCGCGGCGTGTCGTGAATCCTGTGCCTTTCAAAAGACGGGTCAATGCATCATTGACCGACACCTCGCCTTTGAGACCGCCGGTGTGCACGTTGCGGATTTCGTCCGAAGAGACAATCAACATTGTGCCGGTCTGCACGGCATAGGCGTTTAAGGCCTTGCCAAGATCGCCTGCGGGAATGTTGAACTCGTCGGCAAAAACTGCCGAGATCGGGACGGCCGCGAAAACCGTCGCGGTGAGCATGGCTTTGAAGACGGATAGGTTTTTCATCTTCCCCCCTGTTGCGGCAACCGCCGCGATGACCTGGTTCCTTGTCCGCGCGTTTAGCGCGAGATCACGATTTCGTTGTTCCGGGTTTGCACATGCAGTCCAAGAATGGCTTGGGCCGCGTCGGCGAAGGCATCTACATTGGTTGCAGGGAAGGTTCCGCCGATCTTCAGACGCGCGGCGTGCGCGTCGGCGACGATCAGCTTCTTGCGATTGTAGCGGTTGAACTCCTCCGCGGCGGCGGCCAGTTCGGTGTTTTCGAAGACGAGTACGCCGCGCCGCCATCCAAGCGCGGCCTTCAAGTTCTCGTTCGAACGCCTGGCCACAGCGAGCGTATCTGTTGTGGCGATGGCGACGTCGCCCGGCTTCAGTACTGCGGACCGCTCATCTGAGCCGATTGCGCCATTGTCGAATTGCGCTCGCCCCTCAATCAGCGCCACATCGAGTTGCGCTTGGCTGCGGCGGACGGTGAATTTTGTTCCCAGATCGGTGATGCGTGCGTGTCCGATCATGACCGTGAACGGGCGCGCGGCGTCGTGATGCACGTCGAAATAGGCCTCGCCCTTGTCGAGCCACACTTTGCGCTTGCCACCAGACATAGAGATGCGGATCGCTGAGTTGGTATTAAGTTCGATCCGCGATCCGTCGTCGAGCGCGAGCGTTTCGTGCCCTCCAACTGTGGTTGTGTAAGTCTGCCGGCGCGGGGCCGACCAGTAGACCGCTGCCCCGCCGATCACGCACACTAGCGCCAAGGCTGCCGCGCCGCGCAGAAGAGACGGCCAAATGCGGCGGCCCACCGCCGCGAACCGCTGTCTGTGGGTCGACAGTTTAAGCGCGGCTAACCGATGGGTGCGATCCCACGCCGCTTCCAGCTTCCAGAATGCGATGAGATGAGCCGAGGACTCCGCAAGCCACGCATCGAGTACGGCCTGATCGGCGTCACACCAATTGCCAGAGGTTTGCTTCTCTACGATGAAATCGGCGGCGCGCGCCAGGATCGCGTCGGAATCCGGTAGGCCCAGCAGCAGCGATCTGTGCATTTCGCTCATGACGTTCCCCGCGTGTTTGGATCGCCGTGAAGCGCGTTAGCGAGCGCGCGCAGGCCCTCGGTCAGATGCCATTTGACCGTGCGCTCCGTGATCTGCATGCGTTGGGCGATTTCGCGACGAGTGAGCCCTTCGACCTGCCGCAGCACAATGGCTTGGCGGGCTCGCGGCGGCAGACCGTCGAGCGCAACCTGAAGCCGGCGCAACTCGTCGCGCGCAATGGCTTTGCGCTCAGGGCCAGGCTCGTCTAAGGCGATGTTGAGCATGTCCAACTCCGACACCGCCTCGATGGGCACGACCTTCTCTCGCCGGACTAGATCAGCCAGCAGATTCTGCGCCGTGGCAAAGGCAATCGCCTTGGGCGAATTTGGCCGTTCGCGGCGCGCGGCGTCGTAGACCCGCACATAAGTTTCGTGCAGCAGGTCTGGGATGTCGCTGTCGTTGCGCCAATTGCGACGTAGAAACCGAACCAAGCTCGCCTCCAGCGGCAACACCTCACGGAGAAACCAGGCACGCAAATCGGGCGCGCTCATGCTGCCGGCCTCACGGCGCGGCGTGGCGTCTTCACGGCTGGTATCCGATGTGTCGCTCATCCCCCGTTAGCATCCTGCTTGTGGGAGGGGTTGGATATTAAGACTACATCCAGTGAGACGAAGAAGGCCGGCAAACGGACAGGTGCGGAACGGCAAATTTATCCAGCAATCTTGTTTCAACGCGCGGCGCGGCAGCGGGCAATCGGCATAGACGAGGCAGAGGTGGTGAACTTGACTCGGAAAAATGTAAATTTTTGATCATTGCTGGCGGAGAAGTCATATCGTGTTATCTTATTTCAATAGCCTCTGCACCTTGCCGCGGCAACCGCGATTGTCAACGATCCCACCGCAGTTTTGTAGCTTTTGCCGGTCCAACCTGTAGAAAACCAGAGGCGCAGACTTGGCGTGCTCATACTTCCCGCCTCACGGCACAAACTCGCGCCGTCACGATTGGTGGCCTATGTGTCGCCCAGCTTGGCGAGAAAGCTAAGCGACGGCATCACGGTTGATGCCGGGCAGCAATGTGCGCGTCATTGAGGCCGAGCTTGACGCCAGGGGCTTTGGTGCCCTTGCTGGACATCTCGCGTTCGTGTTCGGCGAAGGACGCCATGGGCGGAAGATGATGTGCGGGGCACGGGGCATATTCGCGCCAGTTCGCATCCTAGACCTAGGATCCAGCATGCTCGCGAATCCTACCGCAATTGTTGGATCAGACCGGATACGAGGCGAGAAAGCCGATCGGATTGAAATGGCTAACAAAATGCACGGCGATCTTGAATCTTGGGAATGGGTACGGACGCCCTGACTGTGATAAAATCCTAGCTGAAGTTTCGACCAACGGCCCATGAGTTTGAGCGCTCCTGAAAACACGCCGCTTCAGGCTGCGCGGCTCTCCAATGGTCGGTTCAGTCCGGGACATTCTGGGAATTGAGGCGGCAGACCGCGAGTCCTCGCCGAGGTGCAAGACCTAGCGCGGACCCGTTCGGCTGAAGCGATCGCGACTTTAGCGGCGATCATGCGTGACGATTGCACTCCTGTAATTGCCCGAATTGCGGCTTGCAATTCGTTGTTGGACCGAGGATTCGGCCAGCCTGCGGTTGCGGTCACTGTCAATGAGACTCGATCTGAGGAAGAATGCAATCGACTCCGCCAAACATTCGAAGAAGCGATACGAGAAACTCAAAAAGGCCTGACTGAGGCTGCTCGTTGGACACCCATCCTAGTCGACGACAAGTCGGAGAGGTTTTGAGCATGCAACGAGCCAATCCGCATTTGTTGGGACCTCACGACCTTAGAGGCATAGCCGCTAAACCAAATTAGGTGCGACGTCCATCTTACTAAGAACGTCTGCGCCAAGCCCGACTTTCACTCGGGCACGCTGCGCATATCGCGTGTCATCGACAGGCGATCGTGGTGACGGAGGCCAAGCTGGACGAGCTGATAGGAGGACTGCCCCACTCTCTATCACATGGCTGAGCGCGAGAGTTGGTCCTCGATCCGCGCTAACGGTCTTTTAAGTACGATAGCACCCCTTGATCGCTAAGCAGCCCACCGCTATCAAAAAGCGCTATGCGACGATGGTTGAGTTAACTGGTGCGCGCGACGATCTGTGCCTGTTGTCGTTTCCTGTTTGCAAGAAAAGAACGGGCTACGACCTGCAGCAAATCAGCGGGGATATTTCCGTATACGACGCTTGAAGGTTTGCGGGTCGTGATCGGGCGTATGTCGGGACCCGGCCAGATAAACGCATTGGCTTCTGTCGTGACGATCCACGACGCTTCGTCGTCCAATTTGAGACGCCGTTTGACAGCGGGTGGCAAGGCCACCGCATCAGATGGATTTGCTGGCGGCGTATGGGTTACGGCGAGAACGAGAACCTCGGTTTGCCCATCGCTCGTGCGCACCGACAATGCGAGAACAACAGCAGGACGATCTTTACGTGCTTCTTCACGGCCGTGGCTATGTTCGTCGGCCCAAAGATAAGCGTAGCGGATGACGGAGCCGTGTTCCGGAGGCGCGAGATTTAACGCTTACCGCTCGCCTGCGCCTCGATATCGGCAAGAAATCTTTCCGGCGTATCAGCGGCACGGAACGCTTGCTGATCGCGCTGCTTGAGCCGCTCATATTCCTCCACGGAAATCAAAACATTCCGAGGGCGGCCGTTCTTGGTCACTACGACAGGCGCCGCCAAGGCCACATCGCTGTAATGCGAAAACTCGCGCACCAATTCGCCTGCCGAAGTAACGACGCGTTCCTTCGTTGCCATAAATTGGGACTCCAATCGACCGAAATACATATAATATGCTAAATATGTAAAATCAAGTCGGCAAGAAAATCGTGGCCGCACTTGAAGGCAAATCTGCCAGCACGAGGCAATCCAAGGCTGACGCACGAACTCGGATACCGACCACCTGCACCCCAGGCATCGAACCCGTTTGCAACCACTCTGGAGTGCGCCCGGCCCATGCTGTAGTCTCTGTCAATCTGGTACAAAATATCCGTCGGGACAATCACGCCAATGCGTATATTGGTGGGATGGAATGGTTATCCGCTAACGACCTGAGACACCGATGCATTGTCAGCTTCAACTTAATGGCAATCATTCATGCGCCGCCCGACAAATCTTCGCTTTGCGTGGATTGTGTTGAAAAAGTAGGTTGCGGGCGACCTCTGCTAATGCGGCAACATCGCATCGCGCCTTAGGTGGTGGGTTCTGGCTGCATCATCGGGATTAACTTGGCCATCTTGCGCAGGTTCTGCGCAGTGGCGGCGAAGGGGAATTCGTCTCGGGCACCGCAAGGGCCTCGCAACCGCGGCCGGTCGAGTTTGAGAATTCGTTTGAGGTAGGCGAATAGCATCTCGACCTTCTTGCGCTCTCGCCGCGAGGTAACATAGGCATCAGTCTTGGCGATGGCGCGCGCTCGGTCGCGGGCCGTTTCATGAATGGGGCGCGGTATTTTTCGCGCCGAAGAGTTTGGACAGCAGCGGGACTTCAACTCGCAGGCGTCGCAGTCGTAGTCGCTAGCCCGATAGAGTAACGTCGCTTCGTCGTTCACCAGCGTGCCCGCCGTGGTCACTGTCTTGCTACCAGGGCAGATGTAGACATCTTCCGCCTGGTCGTAACTGAAGCCGTCGCGCGAGAAGGTGCCGTCCTTACGGCCGGACTTGTCGAACACCGGGATGTGTGGCTCGATATGCTGATCATTGGCCAGCCAGGCGAGCGTCTCATCTGAGCCATAACCGGTGTCGGCCGGGCACCGCTCAAGGCCGAGCCTGCAGAACCAGCGGTAGGCCAGGTTGAGGTGAACCTCATCGCAGAGCCTGCGCTCGGACCTGATCCCCAAGCAGTAGCCCACGAGCAACATCCGGATCATCAGCTCGGGATCAATCGAGGGGCGACCGATCCCGGCAATATGTTATCAATAACATTCTGGAGGTTATGTTGCCGCAGATTTTATGTGCGCGGCGGCCCTGTGCGGCGGCAGGAGGCAGTAAACCCCTGTAATTGACACAACATAAATTTGAGCACGCGCTGGCGGTCCATCATCTTGGAGGTCCGTCATGTTCGACAAGATTTTAACCGACCCGGCCGCATTGCTTCGACACAGAAGTGCTCCATTTGCCGACGAACGGGAGCGATATCTGCAACACTGCGCCGATTTCGGCGCGGCGCCCAACAGCTTACGCGGCAAGTGCACCGGGCTTCTTTTCCTGGCCACTTATCTTGGTCCGCACGCGGTTGACGGGGTGGACCTGGGGCGTCTCCAGCAGATTGCAAAAAGCAAACAGCCGGCGACCAGTGGAGGATTGTCCACCGAACGAACTTTAATTGATATCGGGCGGCCGTGGCTGAAGTACCTGGGTTGGTGGCGCAAGCCCGTCATCGAGCTTCAGGCGCAAGCCTCTGTTGATCTTTATGTATCCTGGATGCGCGATGAGCGCGGGCTGACGCACCAGACGGTCGACCGTTGGCAGGCCCACGTGAAGAGGTTTCTGCGATGGTGCGACAGCACCGATCGGCGTCTGTGTAATTTACAGGCCGGCGATGTTGACGCCTACTTCATCGGCGAGGGTGAAGGGCGCTGGTCGCGTGTTTCGGTGCCGGCCATAGCCGCCGCACTGAGATCATTCCTAAAGCAGTGCGCGGCACGGGGAGAGTGCGATCCCCGCTTACCAGAGACGATCCGTGGCCCGCGGATCTACGCGCAGGAATTGCTGCCGTCCGGCCCTGGGTGGAGTGATGTCCGGCGGATTCTGGCGTTTGCCGACTCCAGCAAAGCCAAAGACGTGCGCGACCGGGCGATCCTGATGCTGCTTGCCATCTATGGACTGCGCCGCGGCGAGGTCGCCGATCTGCGGCTTGACCAGATTGATTGGGCCGGCCGGACCCTGAAGATATTTCGGCTGAAGCGACGCCAGGCCCAGATCTATCCTCTTATCTCATCCGTTGCCGAGGCGCTGGCGCGCTACGTCGATACGGTCAGGCTACAAACCACAAGTCAGCAAGTCTTCATGACAGTGCAGGCGCCGCTCCGGCCCATTGCGGCTTCAGCCATATACCATGTCGTCCACCGAAGATTTGTCGCCCTCGGCATCCAGACCCCGCGCCAAGGTCCTCATGCGTTGCGACACGCCTGCGCGGCGCGCCTGGTCGCCGACGGCCTGACGCTCAAAGAGATTGGCGACCATCTGGGTCATCGCAGCGCGTCGTCGACGCGAGTCTACGCCAAAGTCGACATGACGTCCCTCCGCGAAGTCGGCGACTTTGATCTGGGAGCTCTGAAATGACGCTGGGCGAGCTTATCGATGCCTATGTCGCTCTCCAACGGGCGCGAGGCGTTCGCTTCAAGGGTGGGCAGACGCTGTTGCGCCAATTTCGGCGCGAGATGGGCGATCCGTCCATTGATCACATCTCCGCAGAGGCGGTCGCTGCGTTTCTTCAAGGCCGCGGCGCACTCAGCGCCACCTGGCTCCTGAAATACACGGTGCTGTCGGGGCTCTACCGATTTGCCATCGCCCGTGGCCATGTCGACACGTCGCCATTGCCGATGACCAGACCCAAGCTGCCGCTCCAGCAATCCCCTTACGTATACTCCACCGACGAGCTGCAGCGACTGGTTGAGGCAACCGCGGCTTTGCAAGTGGTCCATAGCCCATTGCGGGCGCCGATGTATCGAGTGCTGCTCTTGCTGCTTTACGGCAGTGGCTTGCGCATCGGCGAAGCCCTCCGATTGACGTTGAGCGACGTCGACCTTGGTGAACGCATCATCACCGTGCGCGACACCAAATTCTACAAAAGCCGCCTGGTGCCGGTCGGCCCCAAGCTCGCCAAGGAGTTGGCGACATTTGTCGCGCTTCGGCGACAGCTTCCGTCGCCGGACGGGGAAGCTTCGCGATTTTTTACGACCCGAGGTGGACGTGGCTGTACCTATCGATCGGTCAACGTCGTGTTTCAGCGTTTGCGTCGCGCGGCCAACATCGTCTGCCCTTCAGGTGAGAGCCGCCCGCCGCGCTTGCATGACCTGCGTCACACGGCGGCGGTCCATCGGGTGATCGCCTGGTACCGCAGTGGCCAGGACGTCCAGCGGCTCCTGCCGCAGCTGGCTACCTACCTCGGCCATGCCTGCATCAAATCCACCCAGCGCTACCTGAAGATGACGCCCGAACTTCTGCATGAGGCCAATCAACGGTTCGCCAGCTATTCGCAATGGGGGCAACAACCATGATCGACAAAAACCTGCTCGGCCCGTGGATCCGGCGATTCTTGCTCGAGCACTTGGTGACTGAACGCAACCTCGCCCGCAATACCCAAGCCAGCTACCGCGACACGTTGACGTTGTTGCTGCCGTTTGCCAGCGGCAAGGCGCACCGCGCCATCGACAAGATGACCGTGGAGGATTTGACACCGGCGATTGTTCGCCAGTTTCTCGAGCATCTCGAAGTCGAACGGCGATGCAGCGGCTCCACCCGCAACCAGCGACTCGCCACCATTCATTCCCTGGCCCGTTTCATCGGTGGGCGATCTCCGGTTCACGTCGCTTGGTGCACGGAAGTTCGCTTCATCCCGTTCAAGAAGACGGCGAAGGGTTTGATCAGCTATCTCGAAAAGGCCGAGATCGACGCCTTGCTAAACCAGCCCAATCAACGCACCGACCTCGGCGCCCGCGACCACGCCCTTCTGCTATTTCTGTACAACAGCGGCGCGCGCGCCGATGAGGCGGCAAAACTGATCATCAGTAATCTTCAGCTCGGAACATCCCCATCGGTTCGCATACTCGGCAAAGGCAACAAGCTGCGCATGTGCCCACTTTGGCCACGGACGACGTCGTTGCTGTCAGCCATGGTGAGAGCGCGTGAGGGAAGCGAGCCTGTCTTTCTTAGTCGCAATAGGGAGCCACTGACTTGGTTCGGCATCCATCGTCTCGTCAAACATTACGCATCGCTGGCTGCGAATTCGTTGCCATCGTTGGTCGGCAAGCGCGTTGGTCCACACACCATTCGTCACACAACGGCCACCCATTTGCTTAGGGCCGGCGTCGACATCAACACCATCCGTGCGTGGCTAGGGCATGTGTCCTTGGACACGACGAACATCTACGCCGAGGTCGATTTGGAGACGAAGGCCAAAGCTTTGGCCAGCGTCGATGTCTCCGATGCGTTTGCGTCACGAGGACCAGACAAAACATTGCCGTCCCTGATGGCGTTCTTGAAAGGGCTGTAAGCCTCAGCTTGTCCCGAATTAATGTGCGGCAGTGGCCGGGTTAATCACCACGATTCCTCGTCCGCTGGGACGTACCGCACATTTATTCCAGGGCAACATAAGCGCTATAGTAGGGCTCAAGCTGAGCCCGAATACCGACAGATCTACAAACCGGTCGATTGAATGCAGCACATGATCGCTCGGTATGTGCCGCTCAGGTTAAAGCCGCAAAACAGCGCCTCCTACATTACTGTCCGCTCGCCCATCATCGGTCACGTTCCCCCGGCAACAGGAGAACTGAATCAGCCCGACAGAACTGTTTCAAGTCGGGAGTTTTTCAACACAATCCGTGGATAGCAGACACTGACGAAGATCCGGCCGAGAAGGGTCACAGATTCGCACAAACGAAAACGGCGGCACAATGGCCGCCGTCCTTATGCTGACCGAGCGAAGGTCGCTAGGCTGCCTTCTTGCGGCGACGCATTGCGACTGCACCGGCAAGGCCCGCGCCGAAGAGCGACAGCGTAATGGGCTCGGGTACGTTTGTCGACGTGCCTCCTTGATTCAAGGGTGAATTGCCCACTTGACCCTGGGAGCCCGTCCCCGCGACTACCAAGTCGTCGCCCACTTCACCAGCATATACGTTGTCCGGCGCAATCGAATTGCCGTTTAGACAACCGTACCAATTCTCGCTCAGGCACCAATAGTGAAAGCCGCTGTACTGACCGGGATTATCCGCCTGAAAGCCGAATGCACCGGTGGCGCTGAAATTGAAGAAGAGACCGGTGGCACTAGCCGACAGCACGCTTCCTTCGTCCACGGCGATCAACGAATTATTGGTCACCAAATCGTAGTTGTACTGCGGGTTGGTCACGTCGATTAAATCGAGATTCCAACCGAGAATGTTACTTGCGTGCAGCACGCCAATCGTGCCGTCCGTCGTGATACTGCCAACCACAGAGTTGGTCTGGGACGGGTTTCCGACAATTCCATTGAGCGGGCCGGTGATGGTTTCGTTGACTGTATAGATGGTATTGGCTTCTGCCGACGTTGCACCCAGTACGCCCAAGAACAACGTAGCGAGTGCCACTTTGCTGATTGTGATCAGATTTCTTTTTGCCATTTTGGCTCCTGCTGCGGTTTAGCTTCCAACGCGCGGAGCTATCATAATTTGTTATCCAAGCGTTAACCCTCTGGTAGCAAGCCCTATGCCAACGGCCGAATACGAGCATTTCGTCTTAATCAAACGTCTGGCGAAGCGCGAACTGTAAATGAATCGTACAGCGATCTTCCTGCTTCCCCGCGGCTCTCGGCTTTGGCCAGCGCTGTCATCGCATCCACTCCTTCGGTGATCCGTTTCACGCGCCGCAGAAGCTCCTGCCCAGCGGTAGTGGGACGGACACCACCGCTATGTCGTTTGAACAACAACACACCCAGCTCATCTTCAAGCTGGTGGATACGGCGGCTCAACGAGGATTGCTTCAGGCGAAGTGCCGTAGCCGCATGGCGGAAGCTACGATACTTGTCGGCAGCTATGATGTAACCCAAATGCCGAAGCTCAATCGGCATCACGATGACTATCTCCTATTCTTGATCGCAGAAGATACCGATCGCATCGCGTTTGGTTTGCGCAACGACGGCGTAGCTCGCAGGACGTTTGCCGCTCGTCACGGTGATGATGTAGCCGCCTGTCATCAACTCCTTGCTTCACATATCTTCACGACGCGGTCGCCGCGCGGACCGAAATCCTTCACAGACTCGCATCAAAAACATCGGCGGCGCGTTCCAGTTCCCTCTTGCGCCCAACTTGGCCCGCCCCCTTCGGAGCGCGGGCCTTTTCTTTGGTTGGAGTAGGGACACGACGCGGGCGGCATTCTGTATTCTCTTTTCGTTCTCGCATGCGGAGGGGGGCATGTTCACGACCTTCAACATCTGGGATGACGGTTGGGTTGCGCGTGGTCTCTCATTGTCGGAAGCATTCGCGCGCGTAATGGCTAGCCGAACGCAATCACGAGTTTGAACATCTAGGTGATGAATTGATTTTGCGCGTGAAACGAAAAAACCTGCTCCCTGCGTTGCCTTTCCCTGACGCCAACTTAGACCGCCACTTCAATCCGACATTTCGCTCCGCAAACCGCGATAGTGCCGCTGCGCACGACGAGATCATGGCCGCCGTGATCCGCATGGGTTTTGACGATTTCGCGGCCGTGCCTAACGAACGGTTCAATGATATTGCGGCGTGAAAGCCACAGAAATGAGCAAGGATAGTATTTGGCACGATTGGGGCTATCCCCCATACACCATGCGGCTCGCAACTGAGCCTCGGGCCTTTGCTGCACGCCGAGATCAAGAAAGCCAACCTCTGGGAAGGTTGGAAAGCGGGCAAAAAAATTCGTCTTTGGCGCGCTGGAATTGGCAAAGGAAGCGACGGGCATAGAAATAGGGCAGCGGATTGCGCGGGCCCGAAATGGAATTGAGGTTTTCCTATCCCGCGGGCAAGAGGCAAAGTCACCGAAACAGTGACCACTGCAGAATGATTCCCAAGCCGATAACAGCTACAAGCGCGCCAAATATTTCGCTTAAAATCGGGGCGAATAGTAACGTGCGTTTCGCCCCCTAGCCCAGCACTATTACTGTAATAAATTCTTACGTCTCAAAGCGAAATACTTTGGAAATGCCATATAGTTCAGCACCTTAACAGGTTGGCACATCCTTTGCCTGAAGCGGGTGGGATCGTTGTCGATCCCATGACTCTACAGGGGCATCGAATGAAGAAACTTTTGGGTACGCTTATTACAGCGGCAGCGATCGGGCTCGTGGCCCCGGCGTCCGCAGGCGGGATCACAGTCGGTACGTTCAATACAGGCAATTGCTATCCCTATCTGTGTAACGACAGCGGGACCAATTCGGGCCAATCAATTGAGTATCAGCAAGTGTATTCGGCATCGCTGTTCTCCGGCCCCACCGTGATCAATACGATTACCGGCTTTTTTGACCAAACCCTGGGCGGCAGCTCGTTCGTGCTTGGTGGTTCATATCAGTACTTTTGGGGATACGCTCCGATCGGGTCTGTGAATAATTTGAGCACTAACCTCGCAAGTAACTATCTCGCGCTGTATTCGTTAATGGACATAGGAGGCGCAACATTCCCGGGTGGGATCGTTAACGTCAATCCGACCGGCGCGGCGCCGATCAGCGATTTCATATACGATCCGTCGGTTGGAGATTTGCTGCTAGAAATCATCGTTAGCAATCAGGACAACGTGCCCGATTTCAGCGGCAACGGATACTTTGAAGCTGACAGCACAGGAACCGTGACCAGTAGAGCTTACTGCATTACGGGACAGGCCTGTGTTGCCGACTCCATCGGCTTGGTCACTGAGTTCAACAGGTCGGCGACTGTCCCAGAACCCGCCACGATCCTTTTGCTCGGTGCGGGACTTGTGGGGCTGCGGCGCATGAGGCGTCGAGGCTAACTCGGATTGTTCCAATTAGAAGACGGCGGCCGACGTGCCGCCGTTTTTGTTTTGCGTGCCGAGTATGTTCCTCTGACTGAGCCGAAGGCCAAATTTCAGTGACGCAAACCAAAGCTTTTTGATCTTGGGGCAAGAGCGTTGCCGAGCCCTGTCGAGTTTCGAAGGGTGCCGATATCGGTCATTGGATCAACCAAGCCCGCACCCAAGCCGGTGAGCAGAGCTTGTCCAATGCGCCCCCTGTGGCGTCGTCGGCTGGTAAGGCGTCGTGCCTGTTGCGCCGAACACCGTGCTCACGCGCGTGAAGCTTCTCGATCGCTCCATATATAGTAGTCTGAAATCGGGTTGCACTTTTTGCCCCGGATAATGATTGCACTTTGGTTGCTCGGCTATTCCGGCGCCGATACATCAGCAGCGTCTGACGTCGCACGTCGAACACGTTCTTCGACGTTTGCATGTTTGAACCACATCGCGCGAAGTTGCTCGCCGTTGGGTGTATAGCCCATGAAGACCAGGCTCAGGCCATGCTTGGGAAGAATTGGGGCACTGAGATGACCCGCGAATTCGCGGGCTTCCATTGTCGCTAGAAGTCCCGAGATCTTCTCCTCAGGGGCTTCCAACGACCACTTCTCAAGCACGCTGTAGGCGAATGCTGTAAGACGCCAGGCCATTTCGTGTCGGCGATACGATGGGGACACCGCACAGCGATAGTGCAAGAACCGCAAGTGCGATAGGAATATGGGCTCTGCGGTAGCGAGGGCGACAAGTTCTCCTTGCGCGTAGGCGGTTGCGCAAAGTTGGCCTAGCCGATGTTCGATTTGCGATTCGGCAATCAGGCTAAGCTTGCGCCAGAAATCCTGCGCATCCTCTTCAATTTTTGAATCATGGATATGCCAGGCCGGCACAAACGAAACATCGCCTTCCCGCTCCGCGCTGTCGATCCGATTGTTCGTCGTCAAGAAGGATATGTCTCGCAAATCCTAGCCTCCCAATCCGACACTGATTGTAGCATATGGACCATGGAAGCTCAGATTTTCCCTGTGAGTTGCGTCCCAACCGCCATCAACAGCGCCGAAGAAAAAGTCGCCGCGATATCCGAACGAAACCTTGGCTGCGGAATAGTTGAAGGATATTCCTGCGAACCCGCCGATATTGGGCACGGCTACAAAACGCGCGCGGGCGCTGTTCCCGGCTTGCTGGACGGGAGCGACGTAATATTTCTTAATATGCTGGATCGTCGTAGTGGAATGTTGTTCCGAAACCTTTTGCCGCCCGAACAGAACAGCAGCGCTTGCCCCCCAATCCAGTGCGATTTCCCCGTCGTCTTGGCTTCCCACGACAGGCGCTGAGGCATCCCACGAAAGCGAAGGGCCAGCGCCACGAAAACTTCGTCTGCTTTCGGCCATGGCGGTGTAGTCATGGAAAGCGTCTTGGAACGCCAATCCCGGTGTCGCGTGCAAGTCCGGACGCGCTTCGATGCTGACTTGCGTTCGCGATGAAAATTGCGCAAAGCGGGCTCCGAAGCTCAGGAGCGATGTGCCGTTCCTCCCGAGCATTCCCAGTCCGATATCCTTACCAGCCTTAAAATCGATAATGGCGTGAACTTCATTCTGCAGAGCTTTGGTGTCCGCAAATCTTTCGACATAGTTATATCCCTGCGGGGCGCCGGAAAACGTGTGCCCAGGGTAGGTATAGGTTTGGTGGCGAACATGTTTGTCGCCGCTCGCCCGCCCATAGAGGGCGGAGGCAGAAAATATCCAGTCTGTTCCCATAGGCTCAAAAGAAATCTTGCCCTGTGCCCCAACGGCAAACTTCGGAGCGCGTTCCGCATCCAAAGGCGATATAGGATTGAAGACGACGCTGCTTGAATTCACCGCAATGAAGGCGGGCGCAAATGCGTCTCCTTCTCCTCCGACCTTTTGTAATTGACCACCGAGTTCGATCCAGACTGTCGGGTGATCCCCGTCGCCGTCCACAGCTTTAGATGATGAAATCGCAAGTGCCAGAAGCGCCAGTGTCGACACACTCGTCAGAAGTGGCCCGCGGAAATCCCTGATACCGGTCCGTATATTCATCAGTTCGCTCATGACTTCCCCCTTACCAGTTCTTTGTGACGCGAACACCGATCAGCTTCGGATCGGTCAGAAACACATTGGTGGTCAGACCCGAATCGTCGCTGTTTAGGAAGTCGCCTGTGATCGCGGTCGTGTTGAAGATGTTCTTATCGTAAAGCATCACCTGCCAACCGTTCTGACTGGTGAAGATCAAAGACAGGTTGACGTTGGTGTACCCGCGCAAGCGATCATACGGATTGTCGTTGAAGACACGCGCCCAAGAATAGTCCTGCCAATAGTAATCGCCTCGTAGCGTTCCTGCCCAATCGTTTGTCAGCGGCAGCGTGTATTGAGCGCCGCCCGATACAGTGAACGGCGGCGCGTTCGGAAGTTCGTTGCCGCTCAAATCCTTGCTGAAGCCCTGACCATTGTTCGGCGCAGTCGATGGGTCAAATCCGGCATAGCCCGAGATCGGTGCCAGAACGTCCCCAAAACCGAGGCGAACTGTCGGATTGGGAACGTAAGGCAGTTGCGTAACAGGATCGAGATGGTCGTTATATGCGTTTGAGCATGCTTGGATAACTGCCCCGTAACTCGAGCCATTAGGATTGAGATCTTGATACACAAGCGTTGCGGCCACAACGCTGACCGGCAGGATGCAGTTCGAGGCCTGCCCAATAAACGGCTTCAGTACCATCCAATCAGGATGATTTGCGGCATCCGCACGATCAATCAGATCGACGGAGTTCGAACCTTTTGCCAATGCGGTATCTTCCCATCCGCCGGCAAAATTAAGGCGCAAACCGGGGACAGGCTCCCATGTTCCTTCGACTTCAGCGCCTTTGACATGCGCATCGAAGTTCAAATTGATCGATGTCCGATCGACAATTTCCGAAATCTGGTAGTTTTCATAATTGTAATAGAAAACGTCTCCGTTCAGCGTGAGCGTTCCGTCCAGAAGCGTGTTCTTCGAACCAAGCTCGAATGCGTCTATGAATTCTGGTTTAAACGTCAGCGGGTGTATGGGGTTGGTGATGCCATTGCCTGCGAAGGCGATCAAAACGGCACCGGGTGGATTAGCGCCCCCCGCCTTATAACCATGCGAGTAGGACGCATAGATCAATGTCTGGTTGGTAAAATCCAGCTTTGGCGTCCAGTTCGCAACGGCGCGGCCGGTGAGTTCATCCCATTGCTGATCTACAGTACCATAAATGGGATAGCCGTAACCGGCAGCAACGAGCTGACTTGGTATGTCGACAAAATGCTTCCGATCTTCGGTCCAGCGCAACCCGCCCGTCAACTTCAGATCACTTGCGATGTTATAATACGCCTCCCCGAAACCTGCGTAGGAATTAAGGACATATGGATTCTGGCTGAGAAAATAATTGTGGCCTTCATTGTTGACGCTTCCGAGCGGATTGGGGTCAAGATAAGCACAGTCGGCATCTCCCGGATATCCGGAGAAGCTGCCGGGCCTCGGATATTGAAAGCCCTCGCCATTGTTTTCTGTTACGCCCCGGCAGGGATTTCCTGCTCCAATTGTATCGTAGACAAAAGCTGAAAGCGCATTGACGAATACATAATAATTTTCCTCTGTTTCATAATGCAGATAGTTGCCGCCCATACTGAAATTGAACGGGCCGCCGAAACTCGACGCCAGCCGGAATTCCTGGCTCAATTGCCATGCATGCTCGTCCGAAAGGTCCTCAGCCACGAGCCTGTTGCTGCAGCCAAGCTGCGGGTCGCAAAACACACCGTCGGGCGAAATATTTGGTTGACTTGGTGAGAAAATGCCAGGTGAGGTGTTGAACCTATTATAGTCTTGCGTCGAATATAAGAAATCGTGACCAAATCCGGTTTGCGATGTCAGCGTCAGGGCGGATATGACGGTGTAGTCGGTGTTCAGTTCTACGACGTCGTTTTTCGCTTTATAACCGGGATCGATTGTCGAATCGATCACACGCAAGTTTCGCGATTGCGTCGTGCTGGCATATGGATCAACACCTTGGGTCAACTGCCCGCCGTATATTGCGGCGGCAACATAAGGCAGGGCAAATCCGTTTGGAACTTCGAAGGATTCCGGCGAGTAGAGCGATGCCGGCAAACATCCCTGGCTGAAATAGCCGCCAAGATCCGAGGCAGCATTTGTACTGTTGCCGCCCGGAGGAACAGGCACCCCGTCGAGCGTTGTGGGAATGGGTGCCGTTTTGCAAAGCTGCTTGGCGCTTCTGAGGCGGTCGTCATCTTCCGAGAAGTGCTCCCATACAAGTGTGGTTTGCACATTCGAAAATGGCTTCCAACCAATCGAAAGCCTTCCCGACCACAGATCGCGGCCGTCGATGCGTTGATCGGTAAGATCGTTGAACGAATAGCCCTGCCGCTTGGTCCACTCACCTGCCACCCTGACATCGAGGCGATCATCCACAAGTGGCAGGTTTATCATTCCTTCGAAACGGCGCTGATGGTAATTACCCAATTCCCCCGACGCCATGGCCTCGAATTGGTCGCTGGGTTTGGCGGAGGTGAGATTTACGACACCAGCGGTCGCATTGCGTCCATAAAGCGTGCCTTGCGGACCTCGCAAGACTTCGACTTGACCGACGTCGTAAAATTCCTGTTCGAAAAAATGATTGCGAATGAAGGGGATGTCGTTGAAGGCGACAGCGACGGCCGGATCGGTCGTCACCGAAATGGCTTGCGTACCGATGCCGCGCAATTGAATGCTGTACCCGGAGAAATTTGTCTTGGTGAAGGTCATGTTTGGGACTTGCTTGATCAGATCTGGCCCGCCGGCAGTCTGGGTCGCGGTCAGTTGTTCTTGTGAAAGAGCCGTGATCGCGATGGGGACGGACTGAACGTCAGCGCCGCCAAGTTTCGATGACGTGACAGTGACGGTTTCAACGACGCCCCGGGAAGCTGGCGCGGCCTGGGCGAATTGCTGTGGCTGGTCGTCCTCGAGAGATGAGCGCTCGCGAACGATTTCTATTCCACTGCCTTCATGGCGGATGCCAAATCCCGTCCCGGTAAGAATTTGGGAGAGTGCATCACTGCTCGTAAGATCTCCCTTTACGCCCCTGCTCCGCGCACCTTGCATGTCATCAGGCACGTAGATGATGGTGACGCCGGTCTGTTTGGTATAAATTGCAAGCGCGGATTTGAGATCCCCTGCCGGAATGTTGAAATCTTCGGCAAGAGCGCTTGCGGATATCATCGCTACAAGCGTAATTCCGATGAAAGTTAGTTTTAAAATTGCAAACTTCGGCATCTTCCCCCTCTTTGCGGCCCGACGCCGCCCAATTGCGTAGCGCCGCCAGCGGCGGCGTTCAGTCAGCGTGAAATGACGATTTCGTTTCCGTGGCTTTCGACATGCAGTCCGAGAACATCGCGTGCCATATCTGCGAACAACTCGACATCGTTCGTTGGAAAACTTGCGCCTATCGTGCGCCGTGCGGTTTTTGCGTCAGCAATGCGTAGTTTTTTGACATTGTAACGATTGAATTCGGCTGCCACTTCTGCAAGCCGAGCATTCTCAAAAATAAGGAGGCCGCGCTCCCAACCAAGGGACTTCGACATTTCCGCGGTTGTTTTACGATTTCAGTGATATCGACTTTCCTGAAGTTATAAGTTCATCGCCAGCCACCAAATCGATTGGAGCGCGCTGAGGCATGTTCGTGGCATCAAAGCGAACTCTACCCTCGAGCAATGTGATGGTAAGACCTCCTGTATCGCGCCTTACGGCAAACCGAGTGCCTAAGTCCGTTATTCGACTTGATCCGACTATCAGTATGAAAGGATGGTTGGCGTCGTGAACGACCTTGAAATATGCCTCACCCTTATCGAGCCACAATTGTCGTTGCGTGGCGCTTATTCGGACACGTAGTTTCGTATCGGTGTTGAGCTCGATCGCGGACCCATCGCGCAAGGTAACCCGTTCGCGTCCACCCAACGGCGTCTCGAATGCCTTCTCCTGGGGATTCAGCAAATATATGGCAGCGCCCGCGCTTATGACGGCGATGATCCCTGCGACCACGGCCGCGCGAAGAAGCGATCTCGAAGCGCCGTGCGCCGGTTGAGGGCGTTCCGGCAAGGCTTGCCGCAGAACCGCCAATCGATAGGTATGAGACCATGCGCCTTCCACACGAAGGAACGCCACGCGATGGGTTGGTGACGCCTCCAGCCAGGCCTCAAGCTCGCTCTGCTGTTGATCAGTCCAATCGCTGGAAACCTTCTGCGCGAGCCACTCGGCTGCGCATGCTCGCACATCCCCTGCGGGTCTTGGCCCCTGCGGGTCGGTCATGGTTTTCTCCGAAGGTCAGAAGGGCCGCCATAGAAAATGTCCGCGAGTGCACCCATCGCGATGGCGAGGTGCCACTTGACAGTTTCTTCGCTAATGCCCATTCGAGCGGCGATTTCGCGCCGCGAAAGGCCGTCGAGCTGTTTGTACAGCACGACTTCCTTAGCGCGCGGCGGTAGGTGATCAAGCGCTTCTTGCACGCGCCGCAGCGCATCGCGGGCTATCACGACGCGATCGGGGCCGGGTTCTTCGATTGCCAACCCAAGCGCGTCCACATCTGCGACAGCCTCGATAGGGACAATTCGCTCTCGCCGAAGACGGTCGATCAAAAGATTGCGTGCTATGGCGAAGACAAACGGCCTCGTGGAACTCGGAATCCTCTCCTGTGCGCTTTCGTAGACCCGTACATAAACGTCCTGACATAGATCTGAAATGTCGCTTTTGTTGCGCCAATGGTGATGCAGGAATTGCAACAAACTCGCCTCCAGAGGCAGGACTTCGCGGACAAACCAAAGATCCAGGTCGGAGGCGCTCATGTTCGCATCCGACTTTGGAAGGCGGTGACCTTCAGGATAGATGTCCGTGTTATCTGCCATCCCCCGCCAGCATCTGCCTTTCGAGGGTTAGAATTCGGGACTGCGCCGACATAAACGAGCAGGCGGCCCGAACGGGGGGGTACTTTTTTGCCCACGCAAACATTCTCCGCTGCGCGGAGGCAACAGGCAAACGCTCAAATGCTTGGCGGGCCTAGGATAATTCGAGGAAGTGCCAGTTTTTGAAATATAAAAATGCGCCGACCCGGAAGGGGATAAATTTTGTCGCCCGCGGGTTTCGACGAATTCAGCCGTCGATCGCCTGGGTCGCCAGGCGATTCATCATTGGCGCAATGGGCTGGCGACCAATCTCAGGCTTTCTGGCGAACTTCTCCCAGAGATAGATACCGACCCTGGTTTTGACGATGTCTGATTGTTTACGACGCATCTTCGAAGGGTTTATCTGCATTCGCCTTTCGGACACGCACCTGCTCGATTTCTCCCGAGCTTCTGATCCGAGGCTGACCATCCGCTGACCACCACAGCTCTTTCTGCGAGCCACTCGGACTGGTTTGAGAATTGCTCCTGAAAGCCGATCCCAAGAGGCCCACCCTCATCTATCTCGCAGCTTTACGACACTAATTTCTGTTCATACACTCTCCTTTCTTGTGTCCCTGCAGCACAGCTACCCCCCGATACCAACGCTGATCGTCGCGAAGGGACCGTAGAAACCCTCGTTCTCTTTTCGCGCCGTATCGATGCCGCCGTCCATGGCGCCGAAGAAGAAATCGGCGCGATAGCCCAAGCTGATCTTGGCAGCGTCGTAACGGAACGACAAACCGGCAAACCCGCCGACATTGGGCACGATGACGGTGCGCGAACGTGCGGGCGGGTCGGCGGAATACTGAGAGACGAGATAGCGGTGCGGGTAGAAACGCTCGTATTTATTACCGACACCCTGTGAGGGGCGGTATTCGGCGGTGGCCTGATGATGCACGCGCGCCTTTTGTCTGCCGAACAGCAACGCGGCATTCACACCCCAATCGAACAGGAGTTCGCCGTCTTTTGCGCTACCGGCGAACGGTGCAGACGCGTTCCACGATAGCGAAGGGCCGACACCGTGGAAGCTGCGCGTAGCGCGCAGACTGGCCGCATTGCTGTGATAAGCCTGATAGACCACAAGTGGCTGGACAAGGCCACCGATGTTAAAATTTTTGTATATACGATGCCAATCGGGATCGGATTTCAGGGAGATATTGGATTGGTTGCTGAATTGCGCGAAGCGAACGCCAAAATTGACCACAGACGATCCATCCCTTACTCCGAACATCCCGAGCCCGACATCCTTGCCCGCCTGAAAATCCAGAATGAGGTGTTGCTCGCCGTTCCGCACGGTCGTGACGGCAGCGCGGGCAGCAACGGGAACGGCGAAGGGCCCCATATATGAGTGGGGGACTCCGCTTATACTAAAATGATGGTTAGTTGGTTTCGGAGAAGTCTGCTGGTGAACGTCCTTTTTGCTGATCGAGCGTCCGTACCGGACAGCGGCGGAGAAAACCCAATCCAAACCATTTGGTTCGAAGGAAATCTTTCCGCTTTCATCGACGCTGTAAAGCGGCGATCTCTCGAATTTCTGAGATGGCGAGAACATGGACGGCCTCGCGTCCATAAGAGGCGGCGCGAAGGCTTCCTGCCCATCGTCCAGCCGGCTTAATTGTCCGCCCAGTTCGATCCAGACTGTAGGACGATCAGCGTCTTCGTCCGCGGCCTTCGCATCGTGCATGGCGACGGACGCAAGAAGCGCCAGCGCGGACACTGTCGTCAGAAGCGGCACACGAAAGTTCTTGCGGCGGCTCGAAGTGTTTATCAATTCGCTCATCGGTTCCCCCTTACCAGTTCTTCGTGACGCGGATGCCGATCAGCTTCGGATCGGTCAGGAACACATTGGTCGTCAGACCAGAATCATCGCTGTTCAGGAAATCGCCGGTGATGGCGGTCGTGTTGAACACGTTCTTGTCGTAAAGCATCACCTGCCAGCCGTTCTGGTTGGTGAAGATCAGCGTGAGATTGACGTTGGTGTAGCCGCGCAGGCGATCATACGGATTGTCGTTGAACACGCGCGCCCAGGAATAATCCTGCCAGTAATAATCGCCGCGCAGCGTGCCCGCCCAATCGGTTGTCAACGGCAGCGTGTATTGCGCGCCCGCCGACACGGTGAAGGGTGGCGCGTTCGGCAATTTGTTGCCGCTCAGTTTCTTGTCGAAACCTTCGCCGTTGTTCGGCGCAGGCCCCGCGCCGTCGTTCGTCGCTGTCGGGCTGACCGGATCGAAACCCGGATAGTTATAGCCGGGTGGCAAGAAAGCGGTCGATCCTCCTGCGAGTGGATCAAGATGGCCGGCATAGGCCTTTTCACAGGCGCCACCGACACCGCCCTCATTAGGCGTGAGTCCCCCGACGTTATTGGATGCCGCCAATATCGCCGCCACGACGTAAACCGGAAGAATGCAGTTCGAGGCCTGGGTGACAAACGGTTTGACGACGATCCAGTCTGGATTGCCCGCTGTACGATCCATCAGATCGATGGCCTGATCGCCCTTGGCGAGCGCAGTGTCTTCCCACCCGCCCGCGAAATTGAACCGCAGGCCGGGTATCGGTTCATAGGTCGATTCCAGTTCGGCGCCTTTCACATGCGCATCGAAGTTCAGATTGATCGAAGTGCGGTCGACGATCTCCGAGATCTGGTAGTTCTCGTAATTGTAGTAGAAGACATCGCCATTCAGCGTCAGTGAGCCGTCGAGCAGTGTGTTCTTCGAACCCAGCTCGAATGCGTCGATGAATTCCGGCTTGAATGTCAGCGGATGGATGGGGTTGGGTGTATCAAAGCTATCAATAGCCAGCAGCTCCGCGCCCGGCGGATTGGCACCGCCGGCCTTGTAGCCGTGTGAATAGGAGGCATAGACCAGCGTTTGTTCGGTGAAATCAAGCTTCGGCGTCCAGTTGACGGCCGCGCGGCCGGTGAATTGATCCCATTGCTGATTCACGACGCCGATAGTGGGATAGCCATACCCGGCAACGAGCAATTCGCTCGGGATGTCCGTGAAATGCTTCTGGTCTTCGGTCCAGCGCAAGCCGGTCGTGAGTTTCAGATCGCTGAAGACATTGTAATAGACCTCGCCGAAACCCGCATAGGAGTTCAGCGTGTAGGGATTCTGGCTCAAAAAGTAATTGTGTCCCTCATTGTTGAGACTGCTGAGGGGATTGGGGTCGATATATATGCAGGGCTGACCACCCTCGGTCTCCAGCGCGTTGGGCGAGTGGGGATTTGAATTGAACATGCCTCCGACCAGGCAATTGGCATTGTCGGAAACACCTGGCACCCATGGCAATGTTTGCTGAATATCGCTGAGCTCCTGGTGAGGCCAAGCATACGAGGCCAAGGTCAGCGTATTGATGAACACATAGTAATTCTCTTCCGTTTCGTAATGGAGATAATTGCCGCCGACGCTAAAATTCAGCGGGCCGCTGAAATTCGAAGCCAACCGGAATTCCTGGCTCAGCTGCCAGGCGTGCTCGTCCGACAAATCCTGCGCGACGAGGCGGTCGCTGCAGCCCAGTTGCGGATCGCAGAATACACCATCGGGCGAGACTTCCCCCAGGCTGTTACCAAAGCGTCCAGGGGCTCCATAGAAAAACGCCCCGGGCGCGGTGTTGAAGCGGTTGTAATCCTCGGTCGACCACAGGAAGTCGTTGTTGAAGCCGGTCTGCGAGCTGAAAGTGAGCGCCGGTGTGACGCGATAATCCGCATTCAGCTCCAGCGTGTCGTTCTTCGCCTTGTATTGCGGATTGAGCGTCGTTTCGATGACGCGCAAATTCCGCGACTGTGTGGTGCTGGCATAGGGGTCAAAATTGTCAGGTTGCACCGGAATGCTGAGGGCCGAAAAGGCGTCGTAATAGGGCAGCGAATGGCCGTTCGGCACTTCGAAAGCGGCGTTTGAGTAGAGGGAGGTCGGAAGGCATCCCTGACTGAGAAAGTCCACCGGCTCATAGGCAGTGACTCCGCCATAGGTCTCCACCGGAACGCCGCCCACTTCCGACGGACCAGGATCAGTCTTGCATAACTGTTTGGCCGTGCGCATGCGGTCGTCGTCTTCGGAGAAATGCTCCCAGACGAGATAGGCTTGAAGATTTTCGATCGGTTTCCAGGCCAGCGTTACGCGTCCCGACCACAAGTCGCGACCATCAATGCGTTGATCGTTGATTTCGTTAAACGAATACCCTTGGCGCTTGGTCCACTCCCCCGCGACGCGGATGTCAAGCCGGTCATCGACAATCGGAAGATTAATCATCCCTTCGAAGCGGCGCTGGTGATAGTTGCCAAGATCTGCAGACGCCATGGCTTCGAACTGATCTGTTGGCTTGGCCGAGACAAGATTGACCACACCGGCCGTTGCGTTGCGGCCGTAAAGCGTGCCTTGCGGCCCTCGAAGCACCTCGACTTGGCTGACGTCATAAAACTCTTGCTCGAAGAAATGATTGCGGATGAACGGAATGTCATTGAACGCAACGGCGACCGCCGGATCGGTCGTCACCGAAATCGCTTGCGTTCCAATGCCGCGCAACTGGATGCTGTAGCCGGTGAAATTGGTTTTCGTGAAGGTCATGTTCGGCACTTGCTTCACGAGGTCAGGACCACCTGCCGTCTGCGTCGCCGTCAACTGTTCCTGCGAAAGTGCGGTAATTGAAATTGGAATAGACTGAACATCGGCACCGCCGAGTTTCGAAGACGTGACGGTCACGGTCTCAAGCGGCACCATCGATCTTGCGGGCATTGCCGCTTCCGCAACCTCTACAGTTTGAGGCTCAGTAGAATTGTCGCCCGCCCGTTGATCGCGCATCACTGCGATCATGCCGGACGCGTCACGACGCATAACAAAGCCGGTCCCATGCAGAATACGTACAAGCGCCTCGTCCGCTGATAAATCGCCGTTGGCGCCTCGCGTACGAACACCCTGGATTGCATCGTTTGGAAAAACCAATGCAACACCGGCCTGCTTCATATAGGCATCTAGCGCGGAACGCAGGTTGCCACTGGGAATATCGAAGTCTTGCGCCGACGCAGTCGTGACAGCTACCATTACACCGACAATGATGGTGAGTATCGAATTCAAGCGAAAGAACTTGGTCATTTGTCCCCCTAGGTGCGGCTTCAACGAGCACGCGTGTCGATGCCTGACCCTCGAAAAAATTCCAAATACTTATCGCGAGATCACAGTCTGGTTGCCTCAATTCTCGACATGCAGACCGAAGATCTCTCTAGCAACGCGCGTGAATGCCTCCACGCCATCGGTAGGAACTATCGCGCCTATCGTAAGACGAGCCGTCACAGGATCGGCGATGACAAGTTTCTGGCGATTGTATCGGTTTAACTCGTTGGCAACGTCCGCAAGCGATGCCTTCCGAAAGACAAGGAGCCCGTGCCGCCAGCCAAGTTCACTTTTCAATGCCTGAGTAGACTTTCGCACGAGCGAAGTGGAGCTTGCAGTTGCGACAATGACATCGCCAGGCGAAAGAACGGCCCGCCGTGATTGCCCTTTATCACTCAGGTCGTCGAAGCGAGCGCGTCCATCCACAAGCGCCAGTTCGAAGCGGCCAGGATCACGCCGAACCAGAAACTTCGTTCCCAAGTCTGTGACCTGATGAGGTCCGGCAGTCACCACAAAGGGACGTTTGGAATCGTGGACGACTTGGAAATAAGCTTCACCCTGCTCAAGAGTGACTTTTCTTTGTTTCGTATCAATCGCGACGCGCAATACGGTGTTGGTGTTCAGTTCGATTTGGGAGCCATCCCTCAAAGTCAAGGTTTCATGGCCGCCAACCGCCGTGGCATAAGTTTTCTCACTCGAAGGAAGTGACACCAGGGCGATGCCAGCACCGAGTGCCGCGACTACGGCAAATATGGCGGCAATTTTCACACGCCCCGTGAACCAATTCACGCCCACGGTGCCGGGCACAGAACCAGGGCGCCGCAACGCGCTGAGCCGTTCGGCGCGCGCCCAAACATTGTCGGCACGAAGATAAGCAATTACATGGGACGGTGCTTCCGCCATCCACGCCTCAAGCTCGCGCTGTTGTTCTTCAGTCCAATCCGGACGATCACGCTGCTCTCGCCAACTGGCGGCACACACGCGGATTTCGCGGGTGGTCAGATTGTCGTGGTGCGGGTCACTCACGATTTTCTCCACTGCTCGTTTGTCTCGCCAAGCACCAAATTGGTAAGAATATCGATCCCTGTGGCGAGATATTCCGAAACCGTTGAATTCGACGATGTTCATGCGCGCTGCAATCTCGGAGCGAGACAAGCCTTCAATCCTCCTCATAATGACCACCTCGCGGCATCGCGGTGGCAGACGATCGAGAGCAAGTTGAAGTCTGTGCAGTTCCTGGCGCGCGAACGCGATCCGATCTGGACCCGGCTCATCCACCGCGATACCAAGCGCCCCAAGATCGGCAACTGCCTCGATAGGAATGACATGCTCGTGACGGGCGCGGCTGATGAGCAAATTGCGTGCGACGGTGAAGACGAACGGCTTCGCCGGATGAGGAATCTCTTTTCGAGCCGATTCATAAACGCGGACGTAGATGTCATGGCAGAGGTCTTCCAATTCACTTTCGTTGCGTCGATTTCGGCGCAGAAATTGCAGTAGCGCCGCCTCCAGTGGCAGCACTTCGCGGACAAACCATGCGTTAATCTCAAGCGCGATCATCGCTTCTGCGGTATTGCGCGGCGCGACGCTTTCGCGATCGGTATCTGACGTTTTCGTCATACCCCGCTAGCCTTCAGCCTCTTGAGGGTAAGAGCTTATGCCCACTCCTAGTAAAACGCCTGGGCGAGACCAGTTTAGGGATGGCGGGTCGAAATAAATTTGTGTCAGCGGGTCCACGCGAGGACAGACATAATCCACGGCGTGACTGATGCCGTCGATCAAAGCAATTTTGTTGCCCGCCTTGGGTGCAAACTGAGGTCAAAAAATCGATTTAGAATCGGTTCAAGCGCGAATTCGGGCCCCGGGTGTACCGCAACGTATACTGCTGGGTAGGATCCGACGCGTAATGACATATGACATAAGGCCTTATCTGGGTTGGCGGAAAATTCTCGAAGTTGCGCTTTGCCGATATTGATCCCATGGACTCAGGCAGGATTTTGTCGTTGGCAACACAACCCTGAGACCCAGCAAAGAAACGGCCGTGTCGGCGAGCACATGGCCACGCCGCGAACTCGACCCATCGGACCCAGTGCAGCTGCCCTCAAGCCGATGTGGTCTCTGATTTAGTCATGGCGGCGGACGCGGCGTTGTCCGCATCTGCGCTTCTGAAATCCGACTCGCCTGTAGCTTCCTGCTTGGTTCTCGCGCGCGCATTAGGGGTAGGAGTGCTTGGCAACCGTTAGACCCGTCATCGATGCCTAAAGGAGAGCGCCTCTAAGCCCCGCTGGCACGAGGCGCCGCCAGCAGCGGGAGAACCCCCGGACGTCGAAGACCGAAACCGGCCTCTGCGCCAGCGGCGACGGACAGGTTCGGTTTACGCGTACGCTGCACGCATGGACGGCCAATCGTTTCATACGGCGCAAAACCCGTTGCCGAAAGGGAGATTTCTGCGATTCTATCGGTCTGAGCACGACAATTGCTCAGGAGGAATTGAAGTCCTCTCAGACGTCTGGCCTAGGGTCGGACGCTCGGCGTTATGTCCAAGGCGGCTCCGGCAGCCTAAAGGCGCCTTGCCTCTACACGTCTGGAGGACTTCAACGTTCCGGCTGCCGGTCCATGATGGACTTGGCGGCGATCTTGCGGAGGGACGCCATGCTACCAATTACCAAAATGGACATCGCCGACGAAGTGCCGTGGGCGAACGAGATGACGCCTTACGACGAGGCGCAGTTCTCACTCTATATGCACCTGCTGAGCGCCGTGCGTTCGTTCGCGCCGGAACAGGAAATCTGCGACCGCCTATTGGGCATCGACGCAACGCGAGAGCCGGATCGCGCGCGCAAATGCCTGGAGAGCCATGTGAAGCGGGCGTTATGGCTCACCAACGAAGGGCTGCACTTGCTGTTTCCGGACAAGTGTCCGCATTGCGGCGCTGAGCACGGCACCGAACACTAGGATAAGAGGCTGCGATAGCCACTATGCATGAGGGCGTAGCCGCGCCGTAACGCGCGGCGGACACGGTCGCGCAATGGCCGGTCGCGTGAAGACCACAATTGGTCGGTGTAATCGCCAGCAAATATGTGGCGGGCGATGTCCCGTTGGGATGCGCCCGCCAGGCCAGCCGCCACGACGATCAGAACAACGGTCAGTGCGATGAGCACCGCACGCTTCACGTGTCACCTGCTGTGGCTCTCACAATATCTTGCCCGACATAGGCAGGTTCTGCGGTATCTCGCTTGCCATGCACCCAGTTCGGAAGAAGTGGACCGAGCTTGGTGATGAAATCACCTGCCATCAGCACCGCGGCAGCTGCAAATACGACATCGCCAGGCAGCCGCATCCATTGCCAGAACAAGGTTGTGTTGTAGAACGCGGCGCTTCGTGCATAAGCCAAACCGTGCTCAAAAACGGCATCAAGCTGTGCCCATCCGATGGGGAAGAAGTTGAGGAAAATCCAGAGCACAAGCCCTGCATTATAAAGCCAAAAGGCGATAATGCCGTTGCGCTCGCTGAATGCGGCGCGATCCGCCGCAGCATACCGTAAACAGAAATAGATTAGACCGATGGCCAGAAGGCCGAACGCGCCAAACAATGCTGTGTGGGCGTGGTTGAGCGTAAGGAACGTGCCGTGTTCGTAATAATTGACCAGCGGGGCGTTAAGCGTGCCGCCACCGAACACGCCAGCGCCGACAAAATTCCAAAACGCCGCCCCGATAATGTACGTGTAAGCGACGCCATATTTAAACTCTCTATTGGAGCGGATCAGCCGATAGTGCCTGACCGCCTCTATTACGAGAAGGACCAACGGCAATACCTCGATAAACGAGAACATGCTGCCCATTGGTATCCACATGCTTGGGCCGCCGGCCCAATACAGGTGATGTCCCGTGCCGAGTACCCCACCAAGAAAAATAAGAATCAGTTCGAAATAGACCGCGCGCTCAGCTAGTTTCCGCGAGACCAATCCGACCGCCATAAGCAGATACGCGCTTACGGCGGCGGCGAAAAACTCAAAGGATTGTTCTACCCAAAGGTGCACTACTCCCCAGCGCCACAAATCGGTCAACGTAAAGGATTTTTCGATTCCGGTGAGCGGCACCATTCCGCAGGCATACAGAAGTGCGATATTGATTGTGGATGCCCAGATAAGATGCTCCAGTCGGATTCGTCCCGTCCAAAATTCCCGCGTTGCTTTGCCTAGTGTGGCTGCCGTCGGCCACAGGGCCCGGAACACAAGCAGGCTCCACAATACCAGGCCACCAAAGAATCCAATCTGCCAAAACCGCCCTAGTTGGATATAGGAAAGCCCTTGATTGCCGAACCAAAACCAACCGGTTGTGATAAATCCCATAATGCCGAGATAGTTTCCGAGTAAGGCTCCGGCGACAACGGCCAATGTAACCCAAAAAAGGATGTCCACGAGGAGCGCTTGACCAACCGCTTCGCGGCCACCGGCGATAGCGGGCGCAAGAAAGAGAGCCGCTCCGATCCAAGATAGTCCGATCCAGATAATTGGCGTCTGTATATGTACGTCGCGCAAGAAATTGAATGGCAAATAATGGTTGATGTCGATGCCATAGAAACTCGTACGATCGTAATAGGAATGAGCCATCATTACGCCGGCGCCGATTTGAAGAAGCAGAACGGCGGCGACGACAAGGAAATATTTCCCCACACGTCTCTGGCTCGGCGTCAGCGCGCCGAACTTTGCCAAGACCGGATCCATAGGTGCATCGTCGGGATTGCTCAGGAAGAATTCGTAAATGAACAATACTGCGCCGAATGCGAAGAAGGTGAAGCAGAAGCTGATCCAGGTCCAACGAAACGTGTTTGTAGTCGGTACATTACCAACCAAGGGCTCGAAGGGCCAATTTTCGGTCCAGGACCAGTTGAGGCCAGGTCGGCGGGCAACCGTTGTGAGCGAAGAGAATATCAAAAAATCGGCCGTATTTGCCTCGTCCTGACCTTTGAGACTGTAAGCCGGCGTCCAACCTGCGTCACGATCGACGGCGCCCAAGGTGTGTACAAGTTCCTTTTGTAATTTGCCGATCGAGGCCGCAAGGGCGTCAGGAAGTACGACTGTCCGCTTAGTGAGATCCACACTCTGTAATTGCGCGCGCATTGTCGCGCCGACGGACGCTTGCTGGTCAGGCATCAGGTTGGCGAACGGCCTTCCGAAACGCGCTTGCGCAAGCCCGTCTTGCGTGAGCATCGCCATGCGGACCAGGACGCTCGCAGTATAATCCTCACCATAATACGATCCCATACCGTATAGGCTGCCATAATCCATCAAATCAGCCTTCTGGAATCCTGCCTTTCCTGCGACGATCTCATCTCCCGACATCAGCCTGGTGCCGTTAGCCGCAACATAAAGATCGGGTTGCGGCGGAGCCTGCTTATAGGTCATGACCGTTGCTGCACTTAGAACGGCGAACGTTACGACGGCAACGATAAGGAGAATCCATTTTAGGACATTGCTGACTGGATCGTGAGCGTAGGAAGTTACATTATCTAGGTTTGTCGCCATCTTTTCCTCCTGCCATCATATTATTGGTGGCCGAAGCCACAGCTAAAGCTAAAGCCCCTCGGCGGTTGTTGGAAATACGAGCGTCCAATTCGTCCCGTGATCCGAGATAACGCGCACTGCTCCCCCGATCTGCTCCATAAGGCGCCGCACCAAGCCAAGGCCATGCCGTTTGCTCGTGGGAGGCTCCACGAAGCCCACGCCATCATCCCCGATCGTAAGAGTTGCGCTGGTCGCGTCTCGCGCTAAATTCACCCGGATTTTACCCGCCCGCCCCACAAACGCATGAAGGTATGCGTTGGAGACAATTTCAGCCACGACGATGCCCAGTGCGGTCACTGAATCCAGGTCAAGCAATAAAGGTTCGGGTTGCCCGCCACACGTTAGTACTACGTCAAACTGCCGAGGGGCCTGAAACTCCCGCAAACTTTCGCAGAGCGATCTCAAGTAACGATCGAAATCAATAGTGCGCGTGAGACCATTTCCAAGCAGATGATCATAAATCTTTGCCAAGCTCATTACGCGCCGCGCGATCCCACGCATTCCTTCCATCCCTGCATCATCACCCAGATCGATTTGCCGGTTCAGCATTCCCAGTACCAACTGAAGATTGTTTCGGACCCGATGTTGCAGTTCTTCTGCCAACACATTCTTCTCGTTCAACACCCCTTGCCGTTCCGCCAGTAATTGATCCTTCTCAACGATTAGTAATTCCATCTGTTCGATAGTCGCGCAAAGGACGGCTGTTCGTTCTGCGGTAGCCACAGCCTCGGCAACGACATTCGCAAAGCCGGTCAAGAAATCGATGTCATGTTGATCGAATGCGCGCGCTGTTGGGCTGTCGATTTCGAGAACACCCCAGGGCCCTTCCCTGCCCTTGATCAAGACGTCGGCTGTTGCGACGATCCCGTGCTCCGCATAGAACGGTGGGAGCGTATAGCTATTGTTTTTCGAAAGATCTTCGAGGATTATAGGCTGCCCTGTGACGAACGCTCGACCCTGAGTGGAACTTTCATCTGCCGGCGATACGACATACCCAATGACGCCGGCATGCCATCCACACCCCGCTTCGATAAAGAGGTCCTTATGATTTGCGCGGTAGCGACAAATTTTCGCGTAGGGCACGCTTAAGCTTAGCGCACAGATACGCGCTGCTTCGGTCAAGATCTTGTGCAGGTCACTCTCACGGAAGGCGAAGCTACCAAAGTTTGCGAGCGCAGTTTGCTGACGCAGGAGCTTCTCAATTGTGCGCGTTTGCATCACGCGCGCGACGCGAGAGCGAGACGTTCCGAGGAAGCCGGCAGCAGACGAAAGCCCGGAGGGAATGGCCGAATAACAGTACCTCCGGTCACGATCTCACGAACGACTTCCGGAGCGCGTACGACGTCCGCAGTGCGGTACGGCTTTGCGATTGAGGCTTCTCCATCGGCCTGCGTGAGCGTGCTGATCCGGGCATCGTCACCCGTTGCGTAGAGGATTCCGCATTTTCCTTTGCCGCTTAGTCGCTGGACGATCTCGGGACCCCGCCCCCCTCTCGCGAGCCGGACGTCAAGAACCGCGAGGTCGGGCTTATGCAGTTCGCAAAGCGCCACGGCTTCATCGACGGTTCGGGCGATACCACAGACTTCATAACCTGCCGTGACAAGCGTCTCCTCAAGCGCGTCAGCGATTAAAAGTTCATCTTCCGCTATAAGAACTTTGAGCATTTGAACGCCTATTCTAGCATGACGACCGAGCCTCCCCATGCCTAGAACCGGCGTGCGCGGGCTCTTTGAGTAAGCGCGCAGGAAAAAAGGACCCCGGCCAACATTTTTCCGACCGAGGTCCAGGCCGGACGTTTGGATGATGGGAGCATCGACGACCGGATGGATAAATTAACCTGACTTTCGCGCAGCGACTGAGCAAAAGTGAACACATTAGATCGAGCAAATAGCGAAAGAGTTCTACCGTTTTCGTTCTTGAAGCCCAAAACGTCGTTACCACGGCTATAGGCGTGGCTTTCAAGACTGTCTGATGTTGTTCGGGCTAGCCAAGGCCACAGGTCGCGTAGACATAATTCCTTTGAGGTATAATCGGAAAACCCCGGGCGAGACAACTTGACCAAACCGCAAACAGCATCGATGTTGCGCTTTTCGCGGTGCGCTATTTGCCGTCTTTTTTCTTGATATGAGGATGATCGTTCAGGACCACGTTGAGCAGCGAACTGTGGACTTCTATTTTCCCATTGTAACTTATGAAACCCAGTTTTCGAAATTTATTCATAAAGAAACTCACACGAGACCGCGTGGTTCCAATCATGTCGGCCAACGTTTCCTGGCTGACTTTCGCTATGATGGGTTCCGGCCTGCCCTCTTTTCCGAAGTTTGCTAATAGCAGAAGCGCCCTTGCCAAGCGTTTCTCACTCGAATTGAAGAGTTGATCGACCAAATCCTCTTCAACACGTATTGTGCGCATGAGGAGATGTGCGACAAACAGCTCGGAAAAGGCTGGTTCATCATGGAGAGTTTGAACGATCAATTCCTTTTCGAGCCGCATAATTTCGCATTCTGTTATTCCGGAAGCTGTCGCCATACGTAGCCTCTGTCCGGCCAAACATCCTTCACCGGCAAATTCATCCTTTCCAAGGATTGCAATCACGGCTTCCTTTCCGTGTTCAGAAATGATGGTGATCTTGACCTTGCCCTTTTGGATATAAAATACGGCGTCGGCGATGTCGCCTTGAGAGAATATCTTTTCATTCTTTCGATATTTAGAGATGGTTCTTCCACCGCCGACTTTTGCCAGGAATTCATTGGGATCGAACGAAGGCGGAATACTTTTCAAGGCCAGACCATCCTCTCGGGCTTCAAAAACGATACTACAGTATATCACTGTTATTGATGCGATTGCCGAACGTTTGTGATCAATATTATACACGTCACCGGCTCGCGAAGCGGCGACCTTGAGGCTGGTTCTGTCTCTGTCAGAGCTACAGCCTTGTTGGAATTGACAGTTTTGGCGTCTCAAACTCTGGACCACCCGTCGGTGTGGCAGGCGGCCACACGGCCTCGCTGACCGCCCCGTAGCCCGCGCTCAATGCTGCAAACTGAGCAATCCGGGACAGTCGTCATCAAGGAGAAGCTTAAGCTAGACGCGCATTGGGCTGCGAACGAAACCGCTAACACGGGGCCTATTTTGGGCTAGCAGGGCAATTGGCCTGATAGCGCTGCTGTCGCAGACATACACACGAAGCCAACCAATGTGGAGGCACATGGTGGTTCAAATCGATCAGGACTCGGCATCGGTCGCTCAAGAAAATCAGGTAGACCTTGTGCTTCATGAACAATCTTCGCGATTGGAAGCGGGCCGTCGTAATTCCCTTGCCGTTGGACTTATGGCAATGGCTCACAAACTGTTTCCGACCAAAATCGCGACTTATTAGGATCGCCCTTTTCGCGAGCCTAGATCTGTTCGATTGGATGCAGCGGTACTGAAGCAGTTACAAGATCCTGTTCCTCTCAATTCGACGATTGAAGATTACGAAATCGAGCTGGAGGTCCCTAACACTGGATCCGGTATACCGCGTAACGCTCGCCAAGCAATAGATCGTGCGAATCCCGACACTGCCATGCTTATCGGGGTGGGAGAGCTGAACGATAGCCACGATTTTCGGAACCAAAACAACGCAGCAGTCCGGCAACACGAGACACTCCTGGTTGAAGTCCATCACCGGATCGCAAACAGCCTCCAAGTTATAGCCAACATATTATCACTGAAAGCCATTAAGGCTCAGTCGCAAGAATCGCGGCTTAATTTACAAGACGCAAGCAACCGCCTGTTGCTGATCGCCGCCATTCAGCAACAATTGTGTGCGTCTGGTTTGGTTGATGAGATTGAATTTGGTCCATACTTAAATCGGCTGTGTGAACGCTTGGCAAGCCCCATGGTCAGCGAGAACCAGCCAGTCACCATCATTTCGTCTTCTAGTCGTGGGACCATAAAATCGGACGACGCGGCAAACCTTGGCATGATCGCCACGGAGCTCGTTATCAATGCGCTCAAACATGGCTTTCCCAACGGACATAAGGGGGGACGCTTGCCGGTCGCGGCGTCGTTGGGTCCATAGGTCGCGAGTCGCGACTGCGCTGCTGCGATATCGAGACCGGTAGGGGCCCGTCGCAAGTCGTACGAGAAGCTGCGTTGCCGGCACCTTCCATATTTCTTCTGAACCAAGCTCACCGCTTACGGGGCTTAGGGCGACGGGAGTCTATTCATAGCGCAGCGCCTCTATCGGATCGAAATGTGCCGCTTTGCGCGCGGGATAATATCCGAAAAACATACCGACCAATGCCGAGAACGAAAATCCACCGGCAATTGCAGACCACACGATCGGTGTCGGCCAACCGGCGACCAAAGATATTACCGCGGAGGCAACCAGCCCGCCGATGATCCCCGCGACGCCGCCCACCACGCTGAGCAAGACGGCCTCCGTAAGGAACTGTAGGAGAACGTGGACGCGGCGCGCACCGATGGCCATGCGCAATCCGATCTCCCGCGTGCGTTCCGTGACCGACACCAACAGGATGTTCATGATTCCGATCCCGCCGACCAGAAGCGAGATCGAAGCCACAGCCGCGAGCAAATAGGACATGGTCTGGCTGCTCCCCTCCGCGGCGCTTGCGATCTGACTGAGATTGCGGACGGAGAAGTCGTTTGGATCCCCCGGGCGGATATGATGGCGCAGAGCCAACGTATGGGTGACTTGATCGACCGCCTGCTGCACGAGATCGGGCCTCATCGCCTGCACATAAATCTGGTTGACGAATCCCGTCAGCCGCGGCTGTATCCCATAGGGATTGCTGATCGTGCCATACAGTGCATTGGCTTGTGTCGCCTGACTTGGGGCAGCGACACCAAGCACTTTGCGCTCTGCCGTTGTGAACGGAATCATGACAAGATCGTCCTGATCGGTTCCGTAACTGGACTGTCCCTTCGAACCGAGAACGCCGATGACGCGAAGCGGCGTGCTCTTGACGATCAGCATGGCGCCGATCGGATTGGCGTATTGACCGAAAAGCTGATGCCAGACCGTCTGGCCGATGAGCACAACGAGTGCCGAGTCGTCTTCGTCCACTTGCGATAGGTCGCGTCCGAAAGCGATCTGCCAATTGGTTGTTGGCGGATAGTTCGGGGTGACACCTTGTATGCTGGTCGTCCAATTCTGGTTGCCATACAGGATCTGCCCCGATTGACGGATCAGATAGCTCACTTGGCCGACCGCCGAGTCTTGATGCTGGATTGCGCTTGCATCGACGACGGTCAAGGTCGAAGCACTTCCGGACCCGCCGCGTGCGCCACCCGAAGTTGTAGCGCCCGGCAAGACCACGAGAAGATTGGTACCCAGGCTCTCGATCTGCTTGCGAACCGCATCGTTGGCGCCTTGGCCCACGTCGACCATGGCGATCAGGGCGGCGACGCCGATGAAGACACCGAGCATAGTCAGTGAAGAACGCATCTTGTTGCGAAAAATCGCTTGCAGCGCCGCGGTACCGATCATCATTCCGAATGCCGCAAAACCAGCGAGCTTGGCGGTTCCGTTTGCCGGCGCGACAATTCTTGTCGGACTGCCGTGGTCTTCCGAGCTAGCGATTAATTTCGCTACAGACACCGGTCGATCGTTGCGCTTGTCCGATTGAATTTTACCATCGCTCATCGTAACGACCCGGTCCGCATAGGTGGCAATGTCTGGCTCGTGCGTGACGAGGACGATGGTGAGCCCGCGCTCCCGGTTGAGCGACACCAACGTGTCCATGATGTCATGCGACGTGCGCGTATCGAGATTGCCAGTAGGTTCATCCGCCAGCAGGATCGACGGCGAATTGATGAGCGCACGCGCGATGGCGACGCGCTGCTGCTGACCGCCTGAGAGTTGGCCGGGCGTGTTATGCTCACGCTCCGACAACCCGAGAAGCTGCAATGCCTGGCGTGCCCGCGCCGTCCGCTTCCCTCCGGACAAATGTGAGGCTGCATAGATGAGCGGTAGTTCGACATTCTCGATGGCACTTGTCCGCGCCAGCAGATTAAAGCTCTGAAACACGAACCCCAGCTTTTCGCTGCGGATGGAAGCGAGCGCCGGCTCTGCCAGGCCCGCGACATCCACGCCTTCAAAGAAGTATTGTCCGCTCGTGGGTCTGTCCAAGCAGCCCAGGATCGCCATGAGGGTCGACTTGCCCGAACCCGAAGAGCCCATGATTGCCAAGAACTCGCCACGCTCGACAGTGAGATCGACACCGCGCAGCGCCAGCACATCGACATCGCCCACATGAAACGTACGAGCGAGATCGCGCGTCTTAATCACAGGTTCGGTCGTGCTGGTAGGCGTGCTCACGGTAAACGCATCGCCGGCCCGGCGGTAGCGGACTTGCCATTTGCGCTGGTACGCTCGGAGACGATCACGCTGTCGCCCGCCCGAATGTCGCCACTAACGATTTCGGTGTAAGTATCGTCATCCAGGCCAGTCGTGACGGCCACGCGTATCGGCCGTCCGTCGCGCAAGACCCAGAGTTGTGACGGCGGCGCGCCTGCCTGCTCGTTTGAAGAAGAAAGTCCTCCTGGAACATAGCGAAGAGCTTGATCGGACACGCGCAGAACGTTATCACGCTCCGCAGTGATGATCCGCACCGTTGCCGTCATCCCGGGCTTCAACAGCAATTGCGGATTGGCTACTGTGGCGACAACGTCATAGGTGACGACATTCTGCACGGTTTGCGGCGCCTGGCGAACCTGCGTCACGACGCCTTTGAAGGTGTTGTCCGGAAATGCTTCTACCGTAAAGTCTACCTTATTTCTCACGCGCACACCTCCAACGTCGCTCTCGCTGACATTGGTGTCGACTTCCATCTTCGACAAATCTGTGGCGATCAGAAATAGCGTGGGGGTCTGAAAGCTCGAGGCAACCGTCTGCCCTATGGTGACATTGCGAGAAACCACGATCCCATCCACCGGGGCGACGATGTCCGCGTAGCCGATATTGACGTTTGCGGCGTCGAGTTCCCCGTTTCGCTGAGCAATTGTTGCCTGATCTACCGCGATCTGCGCGCGAGCTTGATCGAGCGCGTTAACCGCTATGTCGTAGCTATCGCGCGAGGCGGCATTCTGCGCAATTAGTCCTGCGTAGCGATTTTCATCGATCTGCGTGTAAGCGAGATTGGCCTGGTCTTTTAGAAGCTGGGCCTTCGCTGTTGCTACGCTTGCGCGATCCTGTTCGACGATCGTTTGATAGGGGCGCGGATCTATCTTCGCGCAGAGCTGACCTTTCTTGACCTTCGTGTTGAAGTCACAATCGATCTCTTGAATGACGCCGGAAACGTAGCTGCCAACCGTGATCGTCAGCACGGGATTTACTGCGCCCGTCGCAGTCACTGCGCGCGTCACGTTGCCTCGTGCGACCGGCACGGTAATATAGCCGACTGCCGCACTTGAGCCGAATGCCCACCACGCCACTGCGGCGACAAGAACAAATGCGGCGATTGCGGCCAAGTAAATCCGAACGTGGGTGCGAAACATCTCAAGGTAGCGACGTATCCAGCTTACGATGCGGTTAGCTACGTCGGCACTCAAGAGGCGATCATTTGGGGAATTCGCATCCATTTTCGAAAGGGTCCACTGCAGCACATTGACGCTTGTTCAAGCTGTAGCGTCCGACATTCCGGCTTTAGATCGGCGCCGCCCAAATAGCATGAAAATGACAACGACAATCACGGTGGCATCGATGGTGCAACGCGTGACCGTATTCGAATGCGTCGAGCAGATAATGTGACGGTATTCAATAGCCTCCCTATGAAGGCAACCTCGGACGCAAAGCACCGCCCAAGCCCCGTGGCTATTAAGAGCAACGTCCCGCATCGCCTTTAAGTTCCACGCTTTCTACCAAGACGAGCGATCGTGTTTACATCTGCTGTTCAGTTAGCTGCGACGACAGAGTTTGGTCACGGCATGATCACTATTCACTATGACAGGCGGGGTCCCTGCGCTACCCAGTGGCAACCGGCGGCTTGCGCCCTTCTTGCGACCCTCGTTGCAGCGGGGGCGGAGTAGCCTTCGCGGCGGAGCATCTCGGCGGCTGCATTGCCTGCCGCCCCGCCTCCGACGATAACGACCGTCGCTGGTATGCCGGCTTCCAGCGGTTGTGAAGGCAGATTTACGCTCTCCAGTTTCTCCCGAACATATACGATTCCCCCGAACGTCTCTGGAACGTACACAGAGCCGGCCGGCGTTTCGACAGGCATGAACTGATGCGCCACATCGCGCACCTCTTCGCGATGCCAATGTTCAACACGCCAGTGCGAAACCGGGTTTAGCGTCGGCGCACAGAGAGCCTCGCCGGTGCGTACGCTGAAACAGGCATGATGCCATTGGCATCGAACCGTATCGCGATCGAGAAGCCCTTGTTCGAGCGGCGCACCATAATGCGTGCAGATCGCTCCGATTGCGAACACCTCCGGGCGCCAGCAACGCAACGCGGGCGATGCGATCTACGTGCCAGAGCTCCCTCACTAGATCCGAGTTGCTCGAACAGATCGATAAAGCACGGCCGCTGTCGGAGTGCCGGCATACAATTCCCCACCCTGCGATAGCGAAATACGTAAGCGCGGCTCGGCGTCTAGGGCGAAGCCTGATCTCCGACGATAGCGCGGATTCCACGTTGCAAGAGCGTTGGCGGAACTTCAACCGGTTTTCCGCTCAGAGTTTCCTTGCGCGCCGCCAGTTCGGCGCCTACTTTTTCCGTATCGAGGCCGCTCTTCCTCACTTTCGGAAAGAGATCGCCCTCCTCTTCCTTTACGTGATGCTTTACATATTCGCTAAGTACCGTGACACGGGCGTCGTAGAGGTCCACGCCGGGATCGGCGTCCTTCAACTCCGCCACAAGGCGTTTGATCCCCTCGTGTTCGACTTCGGCTTCATCAAGCAGATCATCGCCTTTCCGGGACAAAGCATCTCGCGCTTGCGGGTAGAAGATCTCTTCTTCGATTTTGGCATGAACCGTCAACGCGTTACAAACTCTCCCCACAATCGCGCGCTTCCTATCTGCCGCTTTAGCTTTTTCGAACTGGTCGAACAGTTTCTCGACTTCACGATGGTCCGCCTTCAGCAATGCGATTGCATCGATGCCCTTGGTTTTGCGCGAAATCTTCTTTGGCGTGCTGCGCTTGGAGAGTTTGCGCGTTTGAGGGCGCTTCGCATTGGCAGCCATTTGATTCTCCGAGGATTGATTCAATACGTTGCAGAAGCCCGCAACTCGGCTACGCTTTCGCGATCATCTTCCGTTCGGGCCGAAATAGCCGAGAATATGGCGACGATCAGTCCGAACAAAAGGGAAAAGGCAATCCATAGGCTGGCATAACTTGCGATTTTGCGTGCGGTGTCTGCTGCTTGGCGGGTCTTCCCCTGGATATCTGCCTGCATGGCATCGACACGCGCCCCGGCTTCATCCTTGGAGATATTCGCATTGCGTGCGACTAGCACGATAAGCCGGTCGCGATCTTCGCTTTCCAGCGTCTCACCATGGGCCAAATCCACGTCGAGGATGCGGGCAGCCTCGGCGCGTGCCGAATCAGAAGCTACGCCGCCGGTCGGACTATAGAGCTTGTCCACGAGATAATTGGTTGGAGCAGATGTTTGAGCGTTTGGGCTTGCTGCCGCCCCGTAAAGAGTTGCAACATTACTTCCGGTATGGACGGCCGTCAGACCTGCCATGGCAACCAAAAGGACGCTGATAACAACTGTTACCGCCCAGACCGTTATCCCGTGCGCGCCTGCGCGAAAATCTTCCTGCACATTTGTTTCAACAAGCGGCCCAAGCAACCGGCCCACTAGATGTCCACCCACCGCGAATCCGAAGGCCTGCGCCACAAAGAAGTAGATCGCGCCGCCCGTGAGAAAGACTGGGGTCGACGGACCCGAATGGGTCACGGGGTTCACCAGCAACAGCCCGACGCCGGACCCGATCGTAAGGAGAAAGAATGTAACCGCGGTCGCCGCAAAAGCGCCGGCAAACGCCAGGCCCCATGAAAACCGGTAACCAGTGGATTCCTCGCGTTCTTCTGTGATGACGACAGCGTCACTCATGCGGATCTCCTAATAATTTGCCCGCCCGCTTCACGCGTGGCCGACGAGCAGCCAAATGATGATGATGATCGGAATGGGAATGCCGATAAACCAAAGAAGTAATGAGCGCATTTGCGTTTCTCCCCGCATTAAGTTGCCTGCCTAACGCGCTCGCATGCTTAAGAGTTCCACGAGGAAGAACTGGGGACCTTTCCATGACGGCCGACACGTACATTCGGATGGCCGCCGCATGCGGACTGGAAGATTATTTCTCAGAATCCCCGCGATCTGAGCGCGCGGGCCAGGTCATTTGAGTTGGCCGGAGAATTCCCGACGATCCATGTAGTGGCTGGCTTGATTTGTCTATCCAAGGCTAGCAATTTAGCCTCTTCTTTACTGCTGTTGTCCGACAATCCAGTTGGCGAACAGCGATCCGTGCTCGTTCGGGGTGAGCAAAGTGCGCAAGAACGAGCGAGAATCCGCCGCTGCACAGGCCGCGCTTGCTTTGATGGCGGATGCGAATATAGCGCCAACTCCTGACCATTTTGAACTTTTCTACAGTTACACCGCTGGCGAGAAGACCTACGCCGGAGACGAGATCGGCAAAATGCTTTCGTCCGGCAAGTCCTTCACGGCGGCCATTTTGCATGGCCTACATCAGCGCGCCTCGAGGGACGCACAAACGCAGATCGCCATGACCACGGTCGGCATGGAATTAGCCGATGTGCTCAAGTCCGTGCTCGACAATATTGAAGCAGCAGGCCGGGAAGCCGAAACCTATGGGCAGACGCTGTCGGCTGCGAGCGGACAGATGGGCAGTGCTACATCTCCCGCCGCAATGCAAAATTTGGTGAAAGACCTGATCGGCGCTACGCAGACAATGCAAGCACGTACCGGTCTTCTGGAAGCCGAATTGGAGCGTTCATCGCTCGAAGCAGCGAAACTGAAGACTCAACTCGATATCACCCGCAAGGAAAGTTTAACCGACCCACTTACAGAAGTACACAATCGCAAGGCGTTTGACTGCGAGATATTCAACGCGGTCGTGCGGGCAAACAAACTGCACGAGCCACTCTCGCTGCTCATGTGTGACATCGACCGATTCAAATTGTTCAATGATACCTGGGGCCACCAGACTGGCGACCATGTGCTGCGCCTCGTCGCGGCATGTTTGTCTCAAAATGTGAAGGGACGCGACACGGTCGCGCGATATGGCGGCGAAGAGTTCGCAGTCATTCTGCGCCAGACTGCGCTAGAAGATGCGCTAAGCCTCGCTGAGCAAATACGTAAGACTGTCGAGAGAAAAAAGTTAGTAAAGAGATCTACCAGCGACATCCTTGGCACCATAACTATTTCGGTAGGTGTGGCAGAGTTCGCCCCGGGCGAAACCGAAGCCGATTTCATTGGGCGCGCCGACAGGTCCCTGTACGCTGCCAAGCACGCGGGTCGCAATCAGGTGATCGGTGTGAAACCGGCAGTCGAAGTGAGCGCGTAAGCCTCATAAGTGCGACGGCCATGGAAAGACGGATTTCGATCGGGAGGCGCCAGCCAGAGTCACTTAAATGTCGACGCTGCAGGAACCGAGTTCCGTATGACGGCGTTCTAGCGGAACAAGTTCTATCAGGAGCATCCCGTGGATAAGAACCGAGTATCAGGCGCGGCCGACAAAGCCAAAGGCGCTGTCAAGGAAACCGCCGGCAAGGCAGTCGGCAACGACCGCCTTCGTGCGGAAGGAATGGCTGACAAGGCCAAAGGTGAAGCGAAGCAAGCTGTCGGCAAGGCAGCGGACACAGTTCGCGATGCCGTCAACCGCACTTCCGACAATTTCCGCAAAGCATCGAAGTAAAACTCCGTCGCTTAGATGCTCGCGAAGCGCGCCGGATTTATCCGGCGCGCTTTTGCGTGTGCTCAAAATCGAAAGGTCGGGCGGGCATTGGAGGCTTATGGGACGGTGGCAAATTCAATTTATCAAGCTCACAGACAACTGCTGCGTTCTCTAACTCCCTGAGATAACCGTGAAGACCCATCGTGGGAGTGTGACACGCAAGATGGGCGCGCTTTTTGGCTGCTCTCGTGAGAAGATGACCGAGGCGCTGAAACTCCGGCCCGACACGCCAGAGTAGCCCGGAACAATGAGTGGGCAGACGCGTTGGTCATGAGGCCTTCTGCGCGAGATGCGTGGCGGCCCAAACCGCTCGCGCTTCCCATCATCAACCAGACACCGAGCGGGGAAGCTTCCGTACCCGGACCGCACCATTGTTGCCCGGCTCGCATGGAGTTACGACATTCGAGGAAAGCGATACAGCCCTTGGCCGTCCTCAGTCTTTCGTGAGCACGAGTGAGGCTGCATCCCCTGTGAGCGCGCCCGATAAGGGCGCACGTTGATTTAAAGCTCTGCATATTGTTGCATCGCGCCGACGAGCCTTGAGGATAGTCTCGCGCCACGGCACTTAATATTGACTAGGGCTGGTCCGTTAAGGTCTTGCTTCCAGAACCAGATTGAAGGGTGTCTCGGTGGCGCGGCGGAAGCGGGAAAAGCCGCCATCGTCCACTGCGATCTGTCTAAGCCGTGTTTCGCCGGCCTGGGCGCCGAGTGCAGGCCCCTTTTTTGCCAGCGATACCGGCACGCAAATGAGCGACGATGCTCCATAATAAATGCGCCCGATCGGATTATGGTTTTCCTCGACTCGGTCGTTCGCATAGGGCTCGACGATCATGCAATTGCCGTCGGGCTTGAGTGCCTGGCGCGCGTGACGGGCTGCTCCCACCGGATCAGCCATGTCGTGCAGGCAATCGAAGAACGCGATCAGATCGAAATCGCGGTCTTTGTAGCTTGCCGCATCGGCAACCTCAAAACGCGCATTTGTGACGCCCGCATCGCGTGCGCGCTTGCTTGCTGTTTCTATGGAAGGCGCGTGATAGTCATAGCCGATGAATTCGGATTTTGGGAACGCCTTTGCGAGCAGGATCGTGCTTGCGCCATGGCCGCATCCGACATCGGCTGCCCGGCCACCGCGCTCAAGCTTTTCCACTACGCCCTCGAGCGCGGGAAGCCACTCAGCAAGCAGATGGGCGTTGTAACCCGCGCGGAAAAAACGCTCCGTGCCATGGAACAGGCATTCGTGATGCTCGCCCCATTCCATCCCGTTTCCGGTACGGAAATTTTCCATCGCTCGCGAACGCACATGAAATAGGTCCTGAATGATCGAATAAGCGCCCGGCACATCCACCGGCCCGCTGGGATCGGCCAGGCACAGTGCCTGTTCTTCGCTGAGAAAATATTTCTTGCTGCTTGGATCGTAGTTGACGTAACCGCCTGCGGCCTGATTGTTCAGCCATTCGCGAACATAGCGTTCATGCGTGCCGGTTTTCTCTGCAAGCTCAGAAGAGGAGAGCTTTCCTTTGGACAACGCGCGATAAAGGCCGAGTTGGTCGCCGATCAGCACTAGCGTCGCACTGATCGCAGCACCCATGTCGCCCACGGCGCGGTTGAGAAATGCGCCAAGCTTTTCCTGATCGACCGTCATGTTGCGCTTCCTCAATGGTTGTTGGGTCACAAGCCAGCAGATGCATTAGGGTGAAGGCTATGTAATGTTTATGACGCTTTCAACCTGTAACGGATGTTCTGTCAGATATTCCTATTAGGAATATCAACCGCACGGCTTTTGACCAGGCGAGTAGCCGCCAGCGCGGACAGTTCGGATCAACTCAGTCGCGCCCACGTCTTCGAGCGACCTACGAACTCTACCGACAACGACATCACAGTGCGAACGCCCGGAAACCGCTCGCTGAAAAATCGAAAGAAAAGAATCTCGATCTGTTCTAAGATCGCCATCACACGTCTTAGCACAGACTGAACTATGGACAACGAAGACACCTTCCGCAGTCGCCGCCGGATCGCGAGATTGGCCCGCTGGTCGACGGATCTCGTATCAAGTTGTTCGACATTGGCGGAGAGGCTGTCGCGAACATTATTTTCTCCTCAGACGTAAAAGCGCGACGTGCAGCCAAAGCACTCGAGTTGGTAATGGGCGAAGTCTTCGCAGAAACAGGGGCCGTGACCGAATGAACACTCAAAGATAGCTTGGACAAAGCGCATACGCGTTCCAAGCCACGACAAGGACGAGCGTGCTCGGCTCTTGGCTATTTCATTGAGAGTGGTGACGGACAACATCTTGTAATGAGACTCGATTATCCGACGGGGATTTCTGTTCCAACCGGCAATTGGAATATTCGGCTCAGTTCCACGGCATGACCGCGTCGATCCCGCAAGACACCACGGTCACTTCAGATGCAGAATTGGCAAGACCCCTTGTCCGCTAGTTGCCGCCCGCGAGGTGAACAGGTGTGATCGACGTTATTTGAGGTCGGGTTGATAATCGATCTGTACAAGCGCGTTCACAATGTCATCGTAGCCAGGTCAGGAACGTCCAATTGCTGAGCAGGCACAGGGGGGTGTGCAGATGAGCTATACGTGGCGCCAAGGTGTCCACGTCCATACAGGACGTGCCGAACGTTCGCGGTCTCGACCACCTTCCACTGCGGCAAACCAGGCCGCCACGGCGCCTAAGAGCAACGCAGCGGCGAGAGCGAATGCTTCTATCGCTGAGCTTGCGCGCGCCCGCGCGATGGACCGTTTTGCTCGAGCGACTGCGGCGCTTACGCGCTGGTCGGCGGCGGGCTGACTAATACCGGTGTGATTCGCGACCATGGCGCCGAGATAATCGCGGTCCTCGTTGGTAAGTCCGTTGTGTCCCGAGACGGTGAGCAGGATTCGCGAAGCCTCGGCGCGCCGATAGGACAGATCGGCGTCTGCAAGTCGGTGGTCTGAGCGAAAGAGTCGGTCGAGCTCATCAGCCAGAAGGCCTTCGCCTGCGGACGAAGATGCCAATGCGGTGTTTCCGGGCCCGGACAGTACGAATGCATTCGCCGTTGCTAGAGCCAAAACCGCTCCGATGAGTATAGCTAAGCCCCAAGTCACAAGCCCGTGCAGTCCGTCGCCAAATTCAACGTCCTCTATTGTCGCGACGTCCGCAGCGGTATGCATTCGTCCAGCGATATAACCGCCGAGCCCAAAGCTGGCTAGTGCCACGAAGACAAGATAAACGCCCGATAGAATCCATAAACTCAACGACGCATCGCGCCAGGTAGAGGCTGTTGAGGCGATAGACAATCCAAGCGCAGACGCAAAACTCAAGAGAACGAAAGAAAGGGCAGACGCCGCAACAGCACCAGCGATTATGGCAGGCCAGCGAATGCGGGGCTTTGCGGAGGTCGCAGCTATGGAGCTGCCTGACTCAACTAATTCCATGATATCCCTCTTGTGTTTAATGCAGGCCGAAGAAAGACAGGACCGCGATAACCACGACGACCAGTCCAACCAGATAAATAAGACCGTTCATTTCGAATTCTCCCTACGTAAAGCGCGCATGATGCTACAGTTACAACGAGACGGATTGAGATAAGTTCCGCGCGGCCAGGGCCTTTGCCCTGCACCATCTGCCTGACAAGTTCAGTTCGTAGTCCGAAAATTCGTTTCCTCACAGGGACATAGTATGAGAAAGACCCTTCCCGCTCTCGCAAACGACAAGACCGAAGCCGGCCGTATTCTCGCGGTGGATCTGACGCGGGGCGCCGACATCAACAGTGAAGATCGTCGCGAACTAGTCCGCCTTGTTGTGCAGGACGCCAGCTTGTCAAATACCAGCGCCGTAGAGCGCGTCAACGCTACCAAAACTTAGATGCAGGATAAGGCCGTGCAGGTGGCTGAAATCCGCCCGCAAAGTGGCAAGTTTTATCAGCATCTGGACTGCGCTGGCGCTGCTTTTTGGCGCCGTTGTTTCGGTTGCTGCCGCGATATCGGCGCGCTGGGAAGACGACCGCATTACGTTCGGCTGGACACGCAGGCAACTTCCCACCTAATGGCTGATACCAAGGTCGCGCGCGATTACCCCGACTGCGATCGGATCAACCGCAATGAAGACTATGAGGTCGCCTATTGGACAAACCACATTGGCGTCTCAAAGGAAGTCCTACTTACGGCAATTGACGGAGTTGGCCCGATGGTAAAGAACATCGCTGCTGAACTCGTAAAGAAAGCCCGACACTGCGCGCGCCCTAGGCGCCGCGGATTCATAAACCTCGGCGGCTTTCTCCGCCGAGTTTCCGTTTACCAGCGCTCCGTGACAGCCCCTAGCGGAACGGCGAAACCACAGCCAGTCGCTTTTCGTGCACGTCGACTTCCCCGCAGCGGTGTTACGGCACCCGTTCGCAGCCTTTTCAGCTTCCCAACGACGAGCGCCAGATGAGCATCGGAACAAGTGTCAATTGCGAACGTTGGTGGTGTGCGAGCGCGTGGAACTCGCTTTCCTCGAAAGGACATGAAGAATCGGATCGATGGTTCGGCAAACCAAGCCAAAGGCACAATCAAAGAGGCCGTCGGCGGCGCCACCGGCGATACCAAGTTGAAAGCCGAAGGCAAGATAGACAAGGCGACGGGTAAGGTCCAGAACGCGATCGGCGGCTTAAAAGATGCAGCGCGTGGTATTTGACAAATGTCGGACATTTCTCAAGTGCCTGACGCGAAGACCTGATTAACACGCCACCGCCTATGTGGGTTCGCGTCCGATAAAAGCCTCGTCGGTGAAATCCGACAGGGTTTTCGTTTTTGAGATGACCACTCCATCTTCCACATTCCGTCGCTCTAGGGCCGGTTTTGAAAGTGCACAGGTGCGTCGAAAACACCATGGAACTCTTTCCTCACCCCAACGTTATGCCGATATATTTTGGGGGACGAGTCATGCGCTCTGTGTTGCTTGGGCAATCGGCATCCCGATCATCATCATCCTCTGGCTGCTTACCGGCCACGCCTGAGTGTCGATGCGATCCGAACCCTGGGTGCGGCGCAGCATAGAGCTCGACATCGTCGATCGACTTCTGCTGGACGCATGCCCAATTTGCTGTGACTCGCACGTTATGCGCGACTTGGTACGCCGACGCCAATCATGTAGCGGGATTTGAGTATTTAAGGCGGGAACGTGGCCTGTCCCCGGTTCGGTTGACACGCACTTAAGCTAACCCTGTTGTAAATTCCAGTTCAGCCAACCGGGGGAATTCATGACCGACCTGTCTCAAGGCGGAGCGAACAACGAGGTTAAGCAGCCCGAGCGCCCGAAGCTCCTGGAAATCATGGGGCCCGGGCTCATCACCGGGGCCTCTGACGACGATCCGAGCGGCATAGCAACGTATTCTCAGGCCGGCGCGCAATTTGGCGTGAATCTGGGTTGGACGTTGATGCTCACGTTCCCCCTAATGTGCGCGATCCAGCAGATCAGCGCCCAAATCGGACGCGTAACGGGTCACGGGCTTGGTGGCAACCTGCGCCGACACTATCCGGCATGGGCGCTCTTCGCGATGATAGGCCTTCTCGTGGTCGCTAACACGATCAACCTGGGGGCCGATCTCGGCGCCATGGCTGCCGCCCTCAAACTTCTGATCGATGGTTCCTCTGTCTTATATATCGCAGGATTTGGTATTCTCACTGTATTGCTTGAGGTCTTTGTCCGCTATTCGCGGTACGTGTCGATTCTGAAATGGCTCAGCCTTTCACTCTTTGCTTACGTTGCCACTCTGTTTGCTGTGCACGTAAACTGGTCCGATGCTGGGTATCATCTTTTTGTGCCAGACATCTCGCTAAAGGGTAGCTATCTTACCGTCGTCGTTGCGGTATTCGGCACAACAATCAGTCCATATCTATTCTTTTGGCAAGCTGGCGAAGAAGCGGAAGAGGAGAAAGAAAATCCGCTCGCGCACCCGCTAAAAAGGGCACCCGCCGAGGCGCCCCGCGAGTTATCCCGAATTCGCCTCGATACCTGGATCGGAATGGCGTTCTCGAATTTGATTGCGTTGTGCATCGTCCTGACGACGGCTGCCACGTTACATACGCACGGTATTACCAATATTCAGACTTCATCCCAAGCAGCAGAGGCGTTACGGCCGATCGCGGGGCGCTTCGCCTTTTCCATTTTCGCGCTTGGAATTATCGGTACCGGGCTGCTCGCGCTTCCCGTACTCGCTGGATCAGCAGCCTATGCCCTCGGAGAAGCGCTTCGTTGGCCTGTCGGCTTAGCGCGCCGCCCCCTGAAGGCAAAGGCATTCTATGCGACGATTGCGGGGGCTACCCTAGTCGGAGGCATACTTAATTTTACGCACCTTGATCCCGTCAAAGCACTCTTCTGGAGCGCGGTGATTAATGGAGTAGTCGCTGTTCCCATTATGGTTATGACAATGCGGATGGCGACGAACAAGAAAATCATGGGCGAGTTCGATGTGCGGGGCCTTCTGCGTATATTGGGATGGTTGGCAACACTCACGATGGCAATAGCGGCCGTCGGAATGTTTGCAACCTGGAACTCATGATTGCGTATCCGAACAATTCTTTAGCGCGTGATATCGTTTCTGGAGAAACTCGTGGCTTTTTTTTGGTCATCCTATTCAAGGGGTAGGATGGGCACGGAGAAGATGGTGATCGTTTTAAGCGGCCGACAAAAAAGCCGCGATTGCTCCGAGAGGCAGGTGCAATGCGGTCCTTTCCCGAATTGAATTTCGTCAAAGCCATGGTGCGCTTCACGATGAATATCGGTCCGGCATCCATTTATACATTGAAACGCGCCGGCTTGCGGCTCGTGATAATTGTTATTTTTTCGATCACACAAATTAAGGCACCCGACGCATACTGGAGGGCGGTCGAGAGCGCGGCAGGGAACACGCCCCACGTCACAGGAATCAATCGGAGCCACTGACCGGTGGCGAAAATCAGCACGTAAAACGCGATGCCATTGATCGTCCACAGCATCACGATGGAAAAATGCCACCAACGGGCAAGCCCTATCGAATGACGAACGCCGGGGATGCCCAACCAACCGGGCACGGTCACCGAATCGTCCTTGGAGGTTCAAATCCGACCTTCAGGAACCGGATGCTGGAAACGGAACCATTCCGTGCCGGGCGTACAGTCCCGAGTCCAATAAAGCCGTGGGTGGTCGGCCAGGATCTGAATCCCGGCGCGAATAATGAACATCATGAAGAGCATATTCAGGAAGTGTTGCAGTTGTAACCACCACGGAAAGCCGGAATCGACCGAGGGCGCGGATTGCGCGATACCGGGGTAATCCTTGATGAAGGCCTGCACGCTTTGAAGCTCTCGCAAGCTCTGCGCGAGGGCAATCATGAGAACGAGCGCCGCGGCTCCGATCGGTAGCGCCCACAGGATGCTGATCCAGCGCCGTCCTATGCGGATGCGCGGAACGACCCCGTCCTGCGGCGGTAGCCACTCGCTCATGACGATACGGTCGTCTGCCGCGCTCAAAGTTGACGCGATGGGATCGTGGAGCGGCAGTTCGATCTTTACCAAATCCGTCATCAGCTTCGCTTTCCTCGAAGACGCTTATCGATGAACCATCTCGGTCTTTCGCTTTGTCTCTCGTCCCAAAAGAAAATTCCGTAGGGCATAATCCGCCGTGATTCGTTTGGTCATCAGACCCACTCCCGAATGTCTTTCAGACGCTCGTTTTCTTCAGTGCTTCACCTTTATGCATCGCGATGTGCTCGGTCTTGCTACTCTTGATTTCATACTGCGGATCACCTTCGCTCGCGTGGTGAGTGTATCCCTTATACTCAACGTCTTTTGTATGTACCTTGATGACCTTGCCACTGACATGGCCGGCCTCCGAGTTCCAGGTCACGTGATCGCCAACTTTGAATCGTTTCTTCATCATGAACCTCCCGTCACCGTTTGGGCTCGATGCGCTGGTGACACCGAGCCTTGGCCGCCTCATCCGCTTCCGGATACACGAGCGTTCCGTCGGGCAGCGCTTGCGCACCAGGCGTAAGCTTCGCAAGGTCGATCTTATCGCGCCCCATGATGTGCATTACCAGAACTCCTTGCGCCAACAGATAGTCGGCGATGATGCGGCGGTGGCAGCGCCACCACACGGCTTCAGCGCACATGATCGCGCAGCAATTGTCACGGGAGAGCGCTCGTAAATCATTCAATCCAGTCCGGAACGCTTCAGTTGCTGCGTAATCGGCATAGTTTCGGAAGGCGGCGACCTGCCAGAATGTATTGAGCGATGGCGCCGCGCCCTTTTTCCGGTGCCGCAGACCGCCAAGAGTCGGCAGATGTTGGTAGGATATCCCTGCGGCGGCGAGCGTTTCAGGCAGAGCATCGGCGTTGAACTGCGGATTCGCCCGCGAGCGCGGGATCGACCGCACATCGACGAGCAGATCGACGGCCACCTGCTGGAGCAAAACCAAAAAATCGGCGATCGGGCGCGTTGAATGGCCTATCGTGAAGATTGTTGATAACATTTTTGGTCGTCGCGCCGGTTTTGTTATCATTATTTATAACAGGAACGATGACATTCGGGCTGCCGCGCCTGCGGTCGACCCCACCGTTCTAAATCTGGACATGCTAAAACCAAGACGGTCAGCCATCGCCGACGGTCGTGTGAACCACCCAGAGTTTTCGTGCCGAAGCATGTGATCGTCGAAGACCCGGTACCTAGTCGCATCGCGCAATGTCATCAAGCAGCCGAGGTGCGCGGCGCGCCGGGCTCGGTGCAATGCCAGGACGCATCCAACCAACCGCTCGTTTTCATCGAGCTCTGAGGTGCGTCGATGGCACACCAATGTCGCTGCGATGCCGGCGGCTTGTTCATGAAGGTTTTACGGCTCGAAAATGACCGGCTCGATCAACAAGATTGATCATCTGGGTTGCCGCATGGATCGTCAGAGGATGGTGGGTGAAGCCCGGTCTTGGAGAAATGAAAGCTGCCATTTCGCGAGCAAGATCGAGCTGCCTATCGGACGCTTCCGCGAGCAACGAGATCACCAGGTTTTCCAACGCGATCACGCGAATGCGAAGCTGCACCAACTCAGCGTTTGTCAGCTCAGGAACTTCAGATTGCGCCTCTGCGGAAATCTGCCCCTTTCGCGGACCGCAGGGCCCCGCGCCGCCCTCGTTGTCCCACCTTGAAAGGGCCATTTGGTGCTGTTGCGAAGAGGCTAACAACTCTGGCTTCAAATCGGACATGAGATGGGTTCCCGAGAACTTCGACACGCAGTTGCACCTACTTCAGCAGCCGATGCTTCCATAACATAGTCTTGCAACATTGATACTTCGTCTTGAGATTCCTCCAAGAGAACTTGCGGACAAAGTCCTGGGCTGCCGCCGTTGCCGCTAGTTTTGCGGAACCTTCATCTGACGCGAGAATCGCAACGAATCGAACAGGCAGGACGGGGCACCCTAAATGCGAAAATCGCCGGGCAACAATTTTCCATCCGATAATTTCGCGCCGCCAATCTTCTCAGCGATAAATTAGCCTTTGCGAGCACCTTTTTTACAGATTTCTGCAGCGCATTGACCATGTTGGCGCACCGGGCTGGCCTCTGAACCGCTAGATCAAGCCTAATCGTGCTCACGCAATATATCTGCGCGTTTGTGCTCATATTCGTCGCGGCTTATCGCGCCGTCATCGTAAGCCTTCTGTAAGTCGATCAACTGTTGGCCGGTGGTGGTCGTTTCAACCTTGGTCCTGGAGTCGGAACCGCATGCCGACAGCGCCGGAACCGCAGAAAGCACAACCAACAACGCCATCGATCTGAGAATTCGGGACATGGGTTCCTCTACCATCTGAAATTGGGTAACGCCATGGCGCAGGCTTGGTTCCGAATGTTATCTCCGGACTGCTCTCGAGCATTATGCTGACCCTTTCCGACCAATCTCAAGGCTCCATATGGAAGGTGCCGAATTAGTGACCTTAGCCCGCTTCTAAGGACCTTCGTCAGCCACAACCCGGTGAGTGTTCCGGGAGCTTCCGGACGACGGACAGCTACTTGGGCGATAAATCATACGGCGCAATCGAGAAATCCATCTCATCCGACACAGTATTTGTTTGGAAGGCGGCAAAGATTGAAGCGGTTTGCACACGCTCCTGTCAATTCTGCAGAAAAATGCTATCGGCGCACTTGGGCGCAGTATCGGCTTGAAAGATTGGAAGGCCGCACCAAAGCGCCTTCAGCGAAACGAACGAAGAAGATCGCCAAGCAGCGGCCGCAAAACGCAGGGGGCTAATATAGTATTAGCATAGTTTTCTTCCGTTTTGTTCGTTGATGTGTGGCGCGGTTACGCCGAATATTAGGATAATTTGCTGTGCTACCTCCTTTTCTTGAAACCAAATGCAGCCCTGCGCATTTCATTCGTACGGGGTCTGTATACGCGACGCGAGCATGTGCTGACATTCTATGAGCAAATTTGAACGCCAATCGCCATCCATTTCCAGAGGAGTAATTCGATGCGGCAACGCTATCGAGGGACAGTCTTATCGAAAGGTGAGGCGTCCCACAGTATAAAGTCTGGCAGAATGCGTTATGTCCTCGGGATAAGCTTGGCGCTTTGTGTTGTCGCCGGACTTCTTGCGTGGGCCTTTCAGGGAAGCTGACTGTCAATGCAATAGGTAATTTGACCTACATGGTTATAGAGTCAGAAACTAACAGAGCCGCATTCTATTGGCTATTTGTCGCGCGGTGTTGCGTACCATTCCAAGCTCTAGGATGTGGTTAGAGAGTTGTAGCAGCCGGTGATCTTCGATCCCTATTTCAGTTCGCCTGCCATACGCTTCGCCGAATACCAAGGCGGCTTTGAAGATGTTAGGAAATATAAGGGTCGCCTTGTCTCCCTTCGAGAACTCCTCCGCAACGGGATGATTTCTATAGAATATTTGCAGAGCGTGATCTGAATCCCGCTCGAGGTCGTCGGTCGTTGCCGCGCTTGCTCGATCAAGCACAGAGATTCTTTCGGGCGATCACTACCGCCTTCCGCCCGCTTGGCGATAATCACACCGACAACACCAGTTCGCGAAATGCCAGTTTGCCAATTTAACTGAAACCCTCAGCTCCAGAGTTCGTTACAGGTAACGGGCAGAACAAATGCGAGGCGGTGATGCAAACTTCTCTACAGATCGATTTTCAAGATGGGCAGCCCAACGAAACTTTGCGGCGCATTGTCAATGGCCATATTTCGCTACTTGAGCTTATTTATGACCGCCTTGTCGGATGTCGTGTGACTCTAAAAGCGCCTAGAAGGCATCACCGGCCCGGCGAGCCCTACGAGGTCCATATCCGTCTGACACTGCCCGATGGCGCCGAAATCAATGTGGGCCACCTGCAGAACTCGAATGATCGTCATTCCGATGTAATTTTTGCTATAAATAACGCCTTCCGCCGCGCGTGCCGCCAGTTGCAGGATCGCGTTCGTCGACTTTCGGCTCAGATGAAAATACAGGAAGCTTGATCTGCCGGAGCGTGCACACCTCACCCAACGGGGTTAGTGCAGGTCTTTTTAACGAAGCAACCCATAATGGTTGTATCCTAAAATGCTGTTTCGGTCGCGTTAGGGAACTCCAGCGCTGCAGAACCGTTCTCGGGCAGACGCTTGATTGCGAAAGGTGCAGTATGGCCGATAACACCAGTAATGCCGTAACGCCATTCCTTGCTCTATTGGTAGGTGGCTTGATTGTTGCCGTCATTGCCCTGGCAGTTTTCGTGTATAGCGGCGCCGGACGTTCGGCTCCATCAAGTGGGACCGTGGTCGTAGACGTGAATCATCCGGCAAACGCGCGTCATGATTGGTGGCCCTGGCACACGGATCATCAGGATCATTACGATTTTGGCGACCATCACGATCACTAGAACAAGTTCCGGCAATTTTGAATCGAGGGATTTCCAAGCGAAATCTAGCGGCCTTGTTAACGCGTCGACGTTTCTTGCGGCGTCGGTTCTGTGAGGCGACCTGCTGGCACACGGCGGCGCTGACATCGTTACCGAGAGCAAGTGAAGGCGCCGCCCTAAGGTCAGCTTGCCAAAATCCGTGTCGCCACGTGGTTCGGCACCGCTTTTTTCCAATCACGCCGGTTGCGATAGAGCGCTTTTCGAGATACGACAACAATTCGATGCGATACCGCATTGAATCAAGAGCCGGACCATAAAGAAGTTCATCGTCGCTATCGCAGCAGTGACTGCGTTAGTCGGTACCTCTACGCTCGCGAGCTCTTTTCTTGTGTCTCTGCAGCGCACTCATCCTCCCAATCCCACGTTGATCGTGGTGAAGGGGCCGTAGAAGCCTAGCGTCTCGGATTTCCGCGTATCGATACCGCCATCGATCGCGCCGAAGAAGAAATCCGCGCGGTAGCCGAAGCTCACCTTGAAATTTTCGATGCGGAAAGAAGCGCCCGCGAAACCACCGACATTGGGTACGATGATCGACCGGTCAGTGTCATGGCCGCCAGTACGCTGGTAAACCAGGTGATAGTTGGTTTGATTTCCGGCGATAATGTACCGCCAATTTTCATAATGCGCGGTTTCCTGATGTCGAACGTGTGCCTTCTGCCTGCCAAATAGAGCTGCCGCATTGGCGCCCCAATCGAATGTCACTTCGCCGTTTTGCTGATTGCCGGCAAACGGTATCGAGCCGTTCCAGGAAAGCGACGGCCCTATTCCATGGAAGCTACGCGAAGCTTGGCCCGCGGCATGATATGTGTGGAAGTATTTGAGCGGATCACGGCTGGGGAGGGCGTGAGCCGATGGGTAATATTTTATGCGCAAATCCGGGCGCGCTCTGATATCGAAAGTCGCTTTGGACGCGAACTGCGCAAAACGAACGCCGAAGCTGAGCGTGGACGAACCCTCTTTTCCGAACATGCCAAGGCCAACATCCTTGCCCGCAACAAAATCCAGAATGGCGTGACTTTCCTGGCGATGGGCCTGTGTATCCGCAAAATCCGCGTCGGTTATAAGTTGGCCGGGTTTGCTATGGGAGTACTTCGCATGAACTCCGTTCGTTTGGTGATCGACGTGCTTGAAATTGCTCGACCGGCCATAGTTGACGCCGACCGAGAAAACCCAATCCGAGCCATCCGGCTGGATAGAAATTTTGCCTTCCTCTGCGAAACTGAACGGACCCGGTCTCTGGGCCTGTACAGGCGTCACCGGCTGCAAGACGGAAGAGTTGGGGTTCGCCGCGAGGAACCCGGGTACAAATGCATCCCCCTGCCCATTTATGTGTTCCATCTGTCCGCCGAGCTCAATCCAAACCGTCGGCCGATCGGCGTCTTGATCGGCTGCCCTGGAGTCGCTTGGCCCGTACACCGCAGCAAGCAAAGCAACGGCCGAGACAGTGGACAGCAATTGCCAACGGAGACCCCGTCCATTGCTTCGCACATTCATCAATTCGCTCATTGGGTCCCCCTTACCAGTTCTTCGTGACGCGAATGCCGATCAGCTTCGGATCGGTCAGGAACACGTTGGTCGTCAATCCACTATCGTCGCTGTTCAGAAAGTCGCCGGTGATCGCTGTCTCGTTGAACACGTTCTTGTCATAGAGCATCACCTGCCAGCCGTTCTGGTTGGTAAAGATCAGTGTCAAATTGACATTGGTGTAGCCGCGAATGCGGTCATAAGGATTGTCGTTGAAGACGCGGGCCCAGGAATAATCCTGCCAGTAATAATCGCCGCGCAACGTACCCGCCCAATCCGGCGTGATAGGCAACGTATATTGCGCGCCGAACGACACGGTGAACGGCGGCGCGTTGGGCAATTCGTTGCCGCCCAGATTCTTGGCGAAACCTTCACCATTGTTGATGGCAGGCTGCGCCGGATCGAAACCGATATAACTGGTGGGAATCGGAAAAGTATTACACTCGTTTCCGGGCTCACCGGTACACCCTAAGAACCCAATACCGCCCAATCCCGTGGGGTTGGCTCTATAAGGCTCAAGCGTGACCGGATCGACATTCAGACTGTAAGCATATTCGCAGGCAGATTCTCCAAATCCCTGTCCTCCCGCAATGTCCAGCGGGGCGGCGGCCGTTTCTTCCAAAAGCGCCTGAACGACATAGGTAGGGAGAATACAGTTTGACGCTTGCGTTACGAAGGGCTTGACGACCATCCAACCGGGATGATTGGCGGCATCTGTCCGATCCATCAAATCTATGGCGCTCTGGCCGCTGTCAATCCTGGTGTCTTCCCAGCCGCCCGCAAAATTGAATTGCAGGCCGGGGATCGGTTCATAGCTCGATTTCGAGTTCGGCGCCCTTTACCTTGGCGTTGAAATTCAAGTTGATCGACGTGCGATCCACGATTTCCGAAATTTGATAATCTTTGTAGTCATAATAGAAAACATCGCCGTTCAGCGTGAGCGCGCCGTCGAGCATCGTGTTCTTGGAGCCCAACTCGAACGCATTTATGAATTCCGGCTTGAACGTAAGCGGATGAATGGGTTCTCCGACATCACCAGGCACGTATCGAAGGAGCACTGCGCCAGGCGGGTTGGCGCCGCCTGCCTTGTAGCCGCGAGAATAAGAACCATAGACCAGCGTCTGATCGGTAAAATCGAGCTTCGGCGTCCAGTTTGCAGCAGCTCGCCCCGTGAGTTCGTCCCATTGTTGGTTCACGATACCCGTGACGGGATAACCATATCCCTGTGCGATAACTTCGCTCGGAATGTCGGTGAAGTGCTTTCGATCTTCCGTCCAGCGCAGGCCGCCTGTCAGTTTCAGGTCGCTGGCGATGGTGTAATAGGCTTCGCCGAACCCCGCGTAGGAATTCAACGTATAGGGATTTTGGCTCAGGAAATAATTGTGACCATGATTGTTGAGATTGGTGATCGGATTTGTATCGATATAGACACACTCGCCTGAGGGATCGCCGCCGCCTGCTAAGAGGATTCGGATTTTGGAAGCCCCCATGGAACTCGGCTTGCGCTTGCAGACAGTCGCTATTGTCGGCGGTGCTGTTGTTGCCAAAATGATCGCCGCGTATGGCTGAATACGCCGTGAGCGCATTGATGAAAATGTAATAATTCTCTTCGGTTTCGTAGTGAAGATAGTTCCCGCCCAGGCTGAAATTGAGCGGGCCGCTGAAATTCGAAGCCAGCCGGACCTCCTCGCTCAATTGCCATGCATGTTCGTTGGACAGATCTTCGGCAACAATCCGGTCACTGCAACCCAATTGGGGATCACAGAATATTGCCGCCCCGGGAATGGCGGGATCGGGAAGGACCTCGCCGTGAAAGTTGCAGATAGGTCCAGTGCAGTCGTTAAGGGGGGAGAATATGCCCGGCGACGTGTTGAACCGGTTATAATCTTCGGTAGACGAGAGATAATCCTGATTATATCCCGCTTGCGACGTGACTGTCAGCGATGGCGTAACAGCATAATCAGTGTTCAGTTCGAGCGTATCGTTCTTGGCCTGGTAATGCGGATTGATTGTCGACTCGATCACGCGCAAATTTTGCGACTGTACCGTGCTTGCGTAGGGATTAACCTCCGTATTGGCAATACCGGTTTGGCCAAGCGCAACCAGATAAGGAAGTGAGAAACCGTAGGGCACCTCGAACGCGGCGGGCGAGTAAAGCGAGGTGGGAACACAGCCCTGGCTTAGATAGTCGGCGTCCAACGTTAAGGCTTCGCCTTGCGATAAACCACCGGGCAGAACCGGCGCACCGTTGACCGAAGTCGGCGGTTGATCGGTTTTGCAAAGTTGCTTAGCCGTGCGCATCCGATCGTCATCTTCGGAGAAATGCTCCCAGACGAGATAGGTCTGCAACTTCTCAGTCGGCTTGAAGCCGAGCGTCACGCGACCGGACCACAGATCGCGACCGTCGATGCGTTGGTCGGTAATTTCGTTAAAGGAATAGCCCTGCCGTTTGGTCCATTCACCAGCGATACGCAGATCAACCCGATCATCGACAATGGGAAGATTGATCATCCCTTCGAAGCGGCGGTTCTGATAATTCCCGATGTCGGCGGAGGCCATCGCCTCGAACTGATCGGTTGGTTTTGCGGTAATCAGGTTGACGACACCCGCCGTTGCGTTACGGCCAAAGGTCGTGCCTTGCGGCCCGCGCAGCACCTCGGCCTGCCCGAGATCGTAGAACTCCTGTTCGAAGAAGTGATTACGGATAAACGGAATGTCGTTCAGCGCGACCGCCACGGCGGGATCGGTCGTCACAGAAATCGCCTGCGTACCGATACCGCGGATTTCGATGTTGTATCCAGTGAAGTTCGTTTTGGAGAACGTCAGGTTTGGCACTTGTTTTACGAGGTCGGGACCTCCAGCGGTCTGCGTGGCAGTTAACTGCTCCTGAGACAGCGCCGTGATTGCAATCGGCACGGTTTGTACATCTGCGCCACCAAGTTTCGAAGAGGTGACCGTGACGGTTTCGATAGCGGTGCGCGGCGGCGGCGTGGCTTGGGCGAGCACCATGGTTGACTCAATTTCGTCCGTGTTCTGAGAAGATCGGTCGCGGACTATCGCGATAGCTCCGGAAGCCCTGCGTTGCATCGCAAATCCCGTATTCGAGAGCAGACGCGACAAAGCCTCGTCCGTGGAAAGGTCGCCCTTGACTTCGCGGCTCCGAACACCTTTGACGGCATCGTAAGACATCACGATTTGCACGCCGGTTTCAGCGGAGAACGCGCTGAGCGCCGTGTTGAGGTCGCCACCGGGGATATTGAATTCAGTGGCCGAAGCGCCTGTAGAGAGGACAACGGCGCAAGCGCCGCCAGTCAATATAGATTTCCAGGTATTGAATCGCGTCATACGTTCCCCCTCATTAGCGCTTTGCCCCTAACCCTGTCGCGATGCACGCGCATCGCGATCACTTTGAAATCACAATCTCGCCGTTCCGATTTTCGAGCTTCAGCCCCAACACGATTTGCGTTGCATCGGCAAAAGCCCGGGCGTTGCTGGCTGCAAACGTGCCGTTGATTCTCAGCCGTCCTACCGTCGGATCAATAACTGCGAGTTTCGTTGTGTTGTAGCGGTTGAAATCGGCCGCAGCCTTGGCGAGCGTCGTTCCGTAGAACACAAGATTGCCCGTCCGCCAGCTCAATTCGCCGGTCAAATCCTTCTGCGACGTGCTGCGACGGACCACGCCGTCTGCCGTCGCTACCACTTCGTCACCCGGCTTCAGTTCAATAGCCTGAGATGACTGGTCGCTGGGCTTGTCGAAGCGTGCCTTGCCTTCGACGAGGGTAACTGAAAGCTCCCTTGGTTCGCGCCGCACGTCGAACGCCGTACCCACGTCAATAATGCGATGATCACCTACTATCACAACAAATGGATGCGCGGCATCATGCGTTATTCGGAAATAAGCCTCGCCCTTGTCGAGATAGACTGTTCGCATGGACCCGTCTGCGGCCAAGCGCAAGGTCGTATTCGTGTTGAGTTCGACGAGCGATCCGTCGGCCAACGTGACGCGCTGGTGTTCGCCTATTTTGGTCGAGAGTATCCGGTCGCGATGACGTTGGAGATAGTCTGACCCAATCGTCCCCATCAGCGCGGCAACGGGCAGAACCGCTGACAGCAAAGCCAGGGAACGCCAACGCGACTTCGATGGTGTAGGCGGCGATCGCATTGGGCCTCGTAGTGCCGCCAGGCGATCCGTTTGCTTCCACGCCGCTTCAAGCCTGAGATAAGCGAGCAAATGGGCGGTGGATCGCGCCCGCCATGCATCGAGATTTTGCTGATCTTGTTCGGACCAACTCTTTTCCATGCGTCGCTTGAGAATCCAGTCGGCCGCCTCGACACGGATCGCCTCCGCGAGTGAAGGTTCCTGCGTGGCCTGGTGATCGGGGTCGATCATAGAATGGGCTGCCCCCGCTTGGTGCCGCCGTACAGAAGATCGGCCAGGACGCGCATGCCGGCATTCAGATGGGCGGTAACGGTCTTCTCTGAAATGTCCATCCGGACGGCAATTTCCTGCCGCGACAGACCATGGATCTGATAGAGAACAACGGCTTCGCGAGCGCGCGGCGGCAGATGATCGAGGGCAGCTTGCACGCGGCGCAGCTCTTCGCGCGCCATGGCATGGTCGTCTGGTCCCGGAGCATCGGCTGCGACGCCCAAAGCTTCTAGATCTTCGATGGCTTGCAGAGGCACGATCTGTTCGCGGCGCAGGCGATTGACCAGAAGGTTGTGCGCGGTGGTGAAAACAAACGCGCGCGTCGAAACCGGAAGGGTCTTACACGCGGCCTCATAGACCCGGACGTAAATATCCTGCAACAGGTCGGAAATATCGGCCTGGTTGCGCCAATTGTGCCGCAGGTAATTGGTCAGTGCTGCTTCCAAGGGCAAAACCTCGCGTACAAACCAGGCGCGCAAATCCTTTTCGCGTGCGGTCATGTCCTGACTGCGCACGTCAGCATTTTCACGATCGGTTTCCGACGTATCTGTCATCCCCCGCCAGCTTTCCGCCTTCTTGGGGTTAGAACTCGGGCTTACCTTAGTTAAGACAATTTGACCCCTCTCTAGGATTAGTCCTCAAAGCCTTCTTGCAAAAATTATTTTGTCGCCGCGGAAAATGAGCGCCACGACATAAAATTGCTTACGTCCGACCTCAAAAGCGGCTGGCAGGCTCGACGCGGGCCATGGGCATACCTTTCAGCAAACAATGCCTCTTAGCGCGCGCGACAGACGGTCGAGATGCGCCTTTCTCCTACTCACCAAGAAGCGCCACAAGATGCCGACCGTGCATTGCGGACCTATTGCGCAATGCGCCGGCGCTTCCTTTCTTCCAGAGGACGAGGGAGGTCGAAGGAATACCGCTATGCCCGAACCTGATAAAATTCTGCGGATGCCGACGGTCCCGGAACGCGCCGGCCTCAGCCGCTCAACGCCCTATCGCAAGATGTATGACGGTAAATTTCCGCGTCAGATTGAAATCAGCAAACATTGCTGCGGATAACACGAGGCTGCCATCAATCACTGGGCTACAAATCCAATGGCCTACACCGAGGACGATATTGTATTGGGGGGACCTCCCGGCGCTGCTCCTTGAGCCAGAGCCCCTTGGTGCACCACCACCTTTGCTTCCTTTGGTGACGCGCAATATCCGGCCCACGCCTCCATGAGCTTCTGGCGCTTCTTGAACAGATCGCCGCGGCGATAGGCGGCCTCGGCCTCGTTGGCAATAGTATGGGCCAGCGCCATCTCGCAGATCTCGTGGGAAAAGTCAGTGGTTTCCGACGCCCAATCCCGGAAGGTCGAACGGAAACCATGTACTGTGATTTCCGCCTTCATGCGTCGCAGCAATAATGCCATCGCCATCGACGACAAAGGCGCATTGGGCTTTGGCCCGGGGAACAAATATTCCTCTGGTCCTAGCTTCTCTAACTTTTCGATGACCTTCATGCTGTGGGGCGATAGTGGAATCCGATGCTCCCGGCCCATCGTCATACGGCTGGCCGGTATGATCCAAACCTTTTTGTCGAAGTCGATCTCATTTCTTCTTGCTCCCAACACCTCCATGGTTCGCGCTGCGTTCAGCATTGCAAACTCCAAGGCCCGAGCCGCTACGGCGGGACGATGGCGAAGCTCTGCCATGAAATTTGGCAGCTCCTCATAAGGCAGCGCTGCGCGATGGCCTCGTGTTAGACGCTGGCGCTTAGGAAGCAGCTGATCCAAGTGGCCCCGCCAGCGCGCGGGATTCTCGCCGGAACGGAAGCCTTTGACCTTGGCGGCATCGAGCACGTTCTCAATACGCCCCCGAAGGCGCTTTGCGGTCTCTGGCGTGCGTCTCCATAAGGGTTGCAGAATGTCCAAAACGTCCTGAGTCGTGACCTCCCCCACCCGCTTGGCACGGATTGGATCAGCATATTTGGTTAGCGTCATTGTCCATTGCGCCGCGTGCTTCGCGTTGCGCCAGGAAGGCTTCATTGCCTCGATGTAGGCATCAGCGGCCTCCCCGAACGTCGGAACGCTGTCATCTTTTGCGCGCGCCACTTTGGGATCTTGGCCGACAGACATCATAGCGCGTACTAACGCCGCCGCGGTGCGGGCATTTGCCAAGGACAGATCACGACCGCCGCCGAGGCCCAACTCTGTGCGCTTACCGTTGCGGGCGTAAAGGAACACCCAGCGCCGCCGGCCGTCATTGTCGATCGAAAGATACAAACCGCCGCCATCGGAATGGCGCCCTGGCGTTTTCAACTTGGCAGCCTCAATGGCGCTTAGTTTGCAGAGCGTTCGCTTGCCCATCTTCGTTGACTTCCGGCCCCACTTTCGGCCCCACTTTTGATACGTAATAACAAGTGGCCTCGGCATCCAACGAGAATGCCCTTCACACGGGATAGGTCAGAGGTTCAATCCCTCTCGCGTCCACCATCTTTTCCAGGAAATCCGCGGGTTTTCCGGAACGCGATTTCGTTCTATTCGGCACCGACCGGCGTACAAAAGCAGACTTCGGCACCGAAATCCGTGGAAAATCCGTGGAAAAATCTTGGGCCTAAAACCATGCTTCGTTCCCGGGTTTCCAGCACTTCCAATCACGCAAACGAGCTTCGTTTTTTAAGCGAGCGCTCGGCGGCAGAGTTGTTCGATGCGATAGCCAAAGGGGTGGCGCGGCAGCAAGCGCACCGATTGGTTAAAACCTGACCAGGCGTTCCGCGTGTTCAAGGCGGCGCGCAAAATCGACCCCGAGTTCGAGGCATTCCTCGTCACACTTTGTTATACGGGCATGCGGCTGACGGAAGGCCTGACCATGATGGTGGATCAGGTTGAGCTCTCCGAGTCATTTGCCTATGTAAAGGAATCCAAGAACGATGATCCGCACGGCGTATTCTTGCCGCCGGTCGTGGTCGCGGCACTTAAGCGCCATCCACGCGGCATGAACCGGCGCGGTGAGAAGGTTTTCCGGTTCACAAAGTGCGGCCGGCTCTACACATTGATAAGCCGTGTCAAAGATGCAGCTGGGGCGGATGTTGCGTTCCTCACCTTTCACATCTTCTGCCACACCTATGCGACGTGGATGCGGCGCTATGGCGGGCTCGATACGACCGGGCTGATTGCGACCGGACGCCGGCGTGACAAGACGTCGGTTCGCCGTTACGAGCATGTCATTGCGAGTGAAGAAAGCCAAAAGGCCGTTCTGTTGCCGGTTCCTAAGATTTGGGTTACCTCTCGGTCATGAGAGCGTGTCGTGCCGCCCTGCTGCGACTCGACAATGGAATGTGGAACTCGACATGGCGAAGCGGACGCTTAAGAATTGAAATGCGCAGTCGATTTTCCGCCCCAATGGATAGACGCAAACAAGCTTGAGTTGGCGTTGCGCAACTGTGGCGGTCCCCACGGCACCGGAATATTCGACGTATCCTTTCGATTCCCGACGAATTGTAAAACTATGGTCGATGCGGCGATCAGACTTCTATCGCTCACAAACCAACTGGTATCGACGACACGCCATGTCCAGCTCGACTTTGAGGAGGGTGAAGCCGGGACGGTGGGCTACCTCAATCGGATGGGCTTCTTCGATCATCTTGATTTGCAGGTGGAGGTCCTTCCCGACCGGCCGATCTATTCAGCCGCATTGCATCGAGGCAGCAACTCGACGTTGGTTACCCCCTGATTCGCATCCATCAACCAAGGGAATCAGGCACCGCCTTTGAAATCAAAGCGAAATTCAAAAAAATGTGTAGATGGAGTAGGCTTAAGGGGACGGACGATGCGGCTTGAGGTAACCCAAGCCTTCGCCGATAGGATGAGAGTGGACCTGAAGCGGGCGGGTCGCCGGGAAATCGGTGGCATGTTGTTTGCCGAGCAGCTTGCACCCAATCGGTTCAAGATCGTCGATTGCTCGACGGATTTTCGTTCGGGGTCGCACTCGACCTTTCGACGTGATCCGGTCGTGCACAACGTGCTCTTACGCGAATTCTTTGAGCGAACCGGGAACGACTTTCGGCGATTTAACTATCTCGGTGAATGGCACTCGCACCCGTCGTTTTCGGTGAGGCCCAGCGCCGAGGATGTGGCGGAGATGACCAGTCTGGTTCAGGACGACAAGTCGCAAATTTCATTCGCGGTGCTGCTGATCGTACGCATCCGATTCCGCTTGTGGCTTGATGCTTCCGCAATGCTCTTTGCGCGCGATCATGCGCCCGCGCGAATAAGCATTTCCGCTGCCACGCGATGGATATAGCGCCCGCGATGCTACGGCGAACCTAGGGCGGGTCGACGTGATCGAGATCAAGTCCTGGATAGACGAAGGCCGGCGCAATCCGCTCGCAGTCGGTGTCGGAGACACCTTCACGTCGAGCGGTGGCATACCAGTTGTTGGCGACCTGTACACGCATGTCAGCCAGGATCGCCACTGCGTTCGCTGCTTCGAGCAGAAAGCGCCCTGATTGGGACAGGAGATTTCTGGTGTTGATGATACGTCCCTGGTCACCGCAAATCAGAGCCAGGTCGCGGCGTTCTTTGCTGATGTGCGGCGTCGGCGTGAGGTCATAGGCCGGAGACAGCCGCCATGGCCTGTCCTTCGCGATCATGGCGTGATTGCGCGGATGGTCGTCGGTATTGGATATGAGGGCGTTGAAGCACATCCGGCGGAACAATTCGATCGCATCCCGCTTGGGATCCTCGCTGATCCGCCGCAGCTCTTCGACAAGAAGGATATAGGACCAGCGATCACGGCTCTGATGGGAGTTTTCCGCCTGCAACAGGGTTAGGCCGCTCACCATACGCGCGCGCAAATATCCCGCGTCGGTGCGCTCGCGATCAAAACGCTTGACCAGCAGAACGTCGCGACCACCGACAGACGCGACTTTGCTGTCGGCAACGGTAAGCCCGCACGAGCGCGCCAGTGTCAGTATCGCGTGTTCGACGCGTGCGTGGTTCCACTTGTCGTCCTTGGGAGAATTGAATTTGGCGATGTGTAGCGCGCCATCGTCGTCAACGACGACCTTAGGTCGCGCGCCGCCCATTGAGCTGCCAGCGAGCAGAAGCTCTTCCGCCTGGGCTTTTTCAGCGTCGCCGGCGGGGGTGTCGTTGGCGAGGATGCCGTCAGCAAGCATCTGCAACCGTTCCAGGTCGATACGCTTGTTGAAAGCGCGCTTGGGTGCGGGGGGCTTTTGCCCCAAGCCGAAGCCCAGGGCGCCGGCGCGGTCGTCGGAGGATTGCAGCAGGTAATTCAGCTCGGATAGTTGTGCCAATCCTGCGTGACGCTCGATAACGCGACGACCCCACCAGTCGGGACCCGAGTCACGCAAGGCGCCGAAAACGCCTTTCATGGCAACCGTCTCGTAGACGCGATTGGTAAGGTGCAACTCGACCGGATCGAAAGGCACCGCATCGGGCCGGTCGAGATAGCTTTTGCCATAGACGAAGCGGCCGAGCGGATCGCCGTTTGCCGTCGTCGAAAGCTCGAAGCGCGCCGCTGTAACCGGGTCAACGGTCCCAGGAAGCGTGATGTAGACGAAGCATTCGGACGCCATCGGTTTCTAGAAATCGTTGTTCAATGTTTGGGAACGCGACGTGCGGGCACGTTCGCGGGTTAGGGACAGTGCTGCCCCTTCGCTATCTTTGGTCGGACCAGCGATCTCGACGAGTTGGTCGAGCAGACGGTACGTCCATAGCAGAGCGGCATAGACCGCAATTCCCGTCGTGGGCTTGCCCTTTTCCGCATTGGCCACGGCGAAGCGGCTCACCCCGATGCGGGCCGCAACGTCCTCGATGGAGAGGTTGCGGCGTAGTCGGGCCGCGCGAAGGTTATGCCCAAGTTTGCGAATTCCGGCCTCTACTGAATGCGGCAGGGTCGGAAAACGACCGCTAGGGCGGATTTTGTTAGTCATAGGCATCACTAAGCACCTTAATGTAGCCTATTACATACAAGATTGCGCGACGCTGTCAACCGGAATGTAGCTTATAGCCATCACTAAATAGGATAATGTTGACCATAGCCAACAAAAATCAGTCAATAATTTCAAGCCAATAGCCGAGTCGCCGCCCATGGCTCAGAAACAGAAACGCAATCACTGGGTACCCCAAGCCTATTTGCGGTCCTTCGCGGCCGATCCGTTGGCGCGGGAAAAGATCTGGATTCTGAGCAAGAAGGCAGGCTCCCCCACCCTCAAGCCAATCAAGAAAGTGGCGGTGCGCTTCTATCTCTACACGCCCCGCCATGCAGACGGCACGCGAGACTACAGTTTCGAGAAAAAACTGGCTTCCCTGGAACAACTCTTTGGCCTGAGCGGGTGGCAGCATATCGCCGCCGGCGACGTCGACCTATGCGATCCCACGATGCGCAAGGGTATCGCTCTGCTGACCGCCGTGATGTGGCTGCGCAATCCGAAGTCGTTGACCCTCATGCGCGCCATGCACGCCCAATTTCTGGAATTCTATTCGCAGTTACCTGCATTGCCCGATGAAATGACTCTCAACGGCAAGACTTACAAGATCGACAAAGACAGTTGGCCGGCCTATCGCGATGCTACCGATGACGATATCCGTCGGATGTGGACCGACCACATCGAATCCGCCGTCTGGCTCGCCGAGCTGCTGATGAAAATGCGCTGGGGATTCTTCTGCGCCGATCAGCCGGTGTTTATCACCACAGACAACCCGGTGGTGCCGATCCATCCCAGCCTTCGCTTCAAAGGTCTGAAAGCCCCCGAGACGATGATTCTGTTTCCGTTGAGCCCGACACGCGTGCTGTTCATGGACAACCACCACAACGAACCTGATGGCCAATCCTGCACGTCGGGTGACGTTCCGCGTTTGAATAGCCTGTTGTGGCGAGAGGCGATCGATCACATGTTTTCATCACGACATCCCGACAAGGTTTGCCGGGAAATCGCTGACGGCGCAGAAGCGTTAGGATTTTGACGAATTCGGTTCCGACTTCATCGGCTCCTTAATGAAATCGCCCTTGTCATCGAACAAGAAAGACATCGTCCCGGCGTCGATAGCGGCGAGCACTTCCTCGCGACTGACGCCAGCAAATTGCATTCCGTCGGGAACATTGTAGAGCGCATGCCTAAGCAATCGGCCGCGCACGCGCAGATCGACTGGAACGAGGTCCAGCTGCGGTCGCACCGCAAAGATGCGGCATGTTTCCGCGGCCATGTCGCACTCGGTGTGGAATGTGGGTCGCTCCTTGAGGTTGAGGTTTAGGAACGCCAGCTCGGCCAGCACTTCGCGAACCTGGATATGTGAGAGCGGTCCAGTAACTCGTTCCAACGTCGGATAGAAGCGGCTCAATGCGCCGCCCGAGTTATCAAATACCGCGAACAGGGCGCAGTCATCGACACACAGCACCATCGTTCGAGCGAGATAGAGATCGGAAAAATCGAATCGATCTCGAGCGCCTTCCAATGTTACCGGCGTGCTCAAGAACGAACCCACCGCTTCCTGCTCAACCGGGCAGCCGTTGTAGAAGCTGCGCACCACGCTGTGAATATGATGCAGGTCCGCCCAGTCGTAATCGTCAGCGATTTTTTCTTCGCCCTTGCGCTTGTCCAGGTGGATTCGCATGGCGCGCCATTGCGCCGCGTGCTTCGCGTTGCGCCAGGAAGACTTCATTGCCTCGATGTAGGCATCAGCGGCCTCCCCGAACGTTGGAACGCGGTCATCTTTGGCGCGCGCCACTTTGGGATCTTGGCCGCCAGACATCATCGCGCGTACTGACACTGCCGCGGTGCGCGCATTTGCCAAGGACAGATCACGACCGCCGCCGAGGCCCAACTCTGTGCGCTTGCCGTTGCGGACGTAAAGGAACACCCAGCGCCGCCGGCCGTCATTGTCGATCGAAAGATACAAACCGCCGCCATCGGAATGGCGCCCTGGCGTTTTCAACTTAGCAGCCTCAATGGCGCTTAGTTTGCAGAGCGTTCGCTTGCCCATCTTCGTTGACTTCCGGCCCCACTTTCGGTCCCATTTTGTGCGCGGGATAAAGCGGGTTGTCCAGAAGTGTTGTGAAACATAAAATCTCATAAAACCCAATGTTCATTGGATTAAATGAGACTCCATGACACTATCTGAAGTACTGTGGGGCAAGAAGGTTGGCGGACAGGGAGGGATTCGAACCCTCGATACGGTTACCCGTATGCCGCATTTCGAGTGCGGTGCTTTCAACCGCTCAGCCACCTGTCCGAAGGGGGCGGACCATACTGGTCCGCCCTTGCCCCTGCAAGCGGCCGCGTTGGTTCATCCGTAACAAGAAAGGCTATCGGGGGCATCGACTTAGGCCTCGCCTGCAAGCCGTTCGACGTGCCATTTCGCCGGGTCGTCGCGACCGAGCGGGGCTGCCAAGGCCTGAAGCGTTTCGCGCATCTGCATGTCAAAGCCATAGGGTGGATTGACGACCAGAAGGCCCGCCTGGCGCAGCCGTCCTTGGGTGTGCGCGCCTACATCGAGTTCGAGGCGTAGCAATTTGGTGGCGCCGCGCGTGAGGAGTTCGCCGCTCAGCGCGTGTGCGTCGTTCTTCGTCTTGATCGGAAACCAGATGAGCATGATGGCATTGGCGAAGCGCCGCTGTGCCGTCGAGAATGCTTTGCTAAGCTGGGCAAATTCGTCCTCCGCCTCAAAGGGCGGATCGATCAGCACCACACAGCGCCGCTCCGGCGGCGGGAGTAGCGCGCTCAGCTGCACATAACCATCAGCGCAGACCGCGTGCGCCTTGCCGAACGGCTTGAGGGCAGCCGCAAGCCCTTCATGTTCCGTGGGATGCTTCTCGATTGCCACTAGCCGATCCTGGGGCCGCAGCAGCCGCGCCGCGATCAGAGGCGAGCCGGGATAATAGCGCGGCCCGAAACTCCGCACGATGTCCAGATAGGCCGACAGAATATCGGTAGGTGGCGCGTTACCATCCAGCCGGGTGATGCCGTCCTTCGCTTCGCCGGTCTTTTCCGCTTCGGCGCTGGAGAGATCGTAGAGCCCACGCCCTGCGTGGGTGTCGATCACCGCGAAGCCTGCCTCTTTCTTGCGCAGATGCAGCAACACCGCCACGAGGGCGGTGTGCTTCATCACATCGGCGAAATTTCCGGCGTGGTACGCGTGGCGGTAGTTCATGCGCCGATTAGAGCGTACCGCGCCGGGGTTTCGCTAGAGTGTTTCCGGGGCCGGCGGCGGGGCCACGGCCTTCTTCTTCCGGCGGGTTGCCTTGCGCTTTTTCGGCGCGGCCTTCTTGGCCACTTTCTTGCCGCGCTTGGCGACCGTCTTCTTCACTACCTTCTTGGCCTTGCGCTTCTTCGCGCCGCCCTTTTTCTTTGCACGAGCCATGGAAATCTCCTATCGGAAAAGACGGGCCTGCTCTCGCAAATCCCCGCCCTCAAAGTTGGCACATTGATCTTGACCGTCCCTAAGCCCCGCGGATGTCCCCGAGAATCAACGTCCGGTCGTGTTAAAGAATAAATGCGATAAGCGTTTTCGCAAACAACAATGTCGCAGCGCCGCTTTTTGTCCACGCTCCCATCCGAGATGCTAGGATTCCCAGCTCGCAACTCGCGCGACCCGACGGCGTTTCCTTGCAAGACAGTGCCGGAAGCAAGCGGTGGACGTTCAGGTCACTTGGATTGATATGGCCACGCGCCTGGGCGCGGCGCTGCTTTGCGGCGGGGTGATCGGCTATGACCGCGGCATGCGGGGCCGTGCGGCCGGGCTGCGGACTACAATTCTCATGTGCCTTGCCGCCACTGGCGCGATGATCGAAGCCAACCTGATGCTCGGCATCGGGGGCAAAACGCCTTCTTCCTTCACGGTGATGGACGCATTGCGCTTTCCGCTCGGCATATTGTCGGGCGTAGGCTTTATCGGGGCTGGCGCCATCGTACGACGCCAAAAGCTTGTCACCGGCGTCACCACGGCTGCCACGCTATGGCTCATCACTGTGGTCGGCCTGATTCTCGGCGCAGGCTACATCGTTCTTGGCCTTGGCCTGACCGCTATCGCATTCGTGGTCCTATTCCTACTCAAACGCGTCGAGCCGAACCTCTATCGCGAGCATCGTGCCAAGCTTTCACTCCATACCGCGCAAGCCGGTCCTGGGACGGAAGACTTGCGCGCGCGCGTCGAGCGCGCCGGCTTCGTCATTGCCAGCCTCGCCTTGGACTATCATCGAACGGAGCGCCATCTGCGCTTTGATGTGCAATGGCACAGTCGCCACAGCCAGAACGTCACGCCCGCCATTCTGGAAGAGCTGCGCGCCCTGCCCGGCGTCGAATCTGTCTCCTGGCAAGGGGTCGGCGCAGGATATTTCGCTGAATAAGGGCTATGACCTCTCTGAGCAGATCATGGGTGAGCCCACGCGGTGACAGTGATGAATGTCTTCTCGAACACGTTCCTGCTGATCTATGCCGGGCTGTTCCCGATTGTGAATCCGATCGGCAGCGCGCCCCTTTTCCTCGGTATGACGCAGTTCTGCACGGACGCCCAGCGCAATGGGTTAGCACGCCGGGTCTCACTCAATAGCTTCTTTCTGCTTCTAGGTTCACTGTTCGTGGGGTCGCACGTCCTGGAATTCTTCGGCATCAGCCTGCCCGTGGTGCGCATCGCAGGCGGGCTTGTCGTGACGTCCTTCGGCTGGAAGCTGCTCAACTCGAGTGACAGGCCCGATGGAGATCATGCCGAAAACACCGCAGCGCCAATCGATGCGTTCTATCCGCTCACCATGCCGCTAACAGTCGGTCCCGGTTCTATTTCGGTCGCCATCACGCTGGGCAGCCAACGGCCGCATTTTGCCAATTTTGCCGATCTGGCGCTGCCCGGCGGCGCAGCCATAGCCGGCATCGTCGCCATCGTTCTCACAATCTACTTTTGCTATCGCTTTGCAGAGCGCACGGTTTCGGCCCTCGGCAAAACTGGCACGAACGTGCTGGTGCGGCTATCGGCGTTCATCATGCTTTGCATCGGAATTGAAATTCTCTGGAACGGTTACAGCGCGCTCATGGGCAGCGGCCACGGCTGAAGCCCGCCCCACGGGGATGGAACCATGTCATAGAGGCTAGATTGGATCGCGAACCAAGATCCCGGCTTCCGGGAAAAGTCGATCACGCCGAACGCAGCTTATTTCGACGCCAATCTCGGCGAATTTCTTTTGCCCTATGCGAATGTACGCCAGGCTGCTGGGACGCACCGGCATAAAAGTTTCGCCCCTTTGCTTTGGCACCATGATGTTCGGCGGACAGACTGACGAAGTGGTCTCCCACCGCATCGCGGATCTCGCCTTCGAACAGGGCGTAAACTTCATCGACACGGCCGATGTCTACAATGACGGTCGATCCGAAGAGATTGTGGGCCGGCTGATCGCGGCCAATCGCGACAAACGGGTGCTGGCGACGAAATTCGCGGCGCCGCGCGGCAAGGGACCAAACCAAAGCGGTGCCTCACGCAAATACGTCGTGCAGGCGGTCGAGGCAAGTTTGAAGCGGCTGGGCACCGACTATATCGATCTTATCTATCTGCACCGCGAAGACCATCAGACGCCGATTGCCGAAACGGCGCGGGCGCTGGGCGATCTCATCGCCGCGGGCAAGCTGCGCTATTACGGACTTTCCAATCATCGTGCCTGGAAGATCGCAGAATTCGCCAACACCGCCGACCGTCTTGGCCTCGACCGCCCAGCTGCGAGCCAGCCCTGCTACAATCTCGCCAACCGGCAACCAGAAATCGAGCATCTCATGGCATGCGATTATTATGGCGTGGGCGTGGTGTCCTACAGTCCGCTCGCGCGCGGTGTACTGACCGGCAAATACGCGCCCCATGAGCCGCGGCCCTGCGACACCCGCGCCGGGCGAAACGATCCACGCATCCGTCAGACCGAATGGCGCACGGAATCGCTTTCGCTGGCACAGAAGATCAAACAGTACGCCAAGGCGCGACATCACCGCAGGTCAATTCGCAATCGCTTGGGTGCTGAACAACCGTTTCATTTCGTCCACGATCACTGGACCGCGCACCGAGGCGCAATGGCAGGACTATGTTCCGGCGCTGGATTACCGTTTCACGGCCGAGGACGAAGCCTTCGTCGACAACCTTGTCGCAACCGGACATCCCTCCACACCGGGTTACAATGACCCCAGCCACCCCTATTTCGGACGGCAGCCGCGCGGCGTGAATATTGCCGGAACTTCTTCGCCACATACCGCCTAGACTGATTTGGCTGCGTTGAAGTGGTCTTGCCTGAACTATGGTTTGACCAGGGAGAAGGACATCCATGGCATCGAAAAGTCATACGGCAGAAAAGACCTCCTCGAAGCTGCAGCGGGCCCATGTGCTGATGGCCCAGGCAGCCAAGCTAGCGGTGCGCGCTAAGCGATAGGGTGAGGGAAGTTTGCTGTGCGAAAAGCTACGCATTGGCAAGAATTAGCTTGGAATTTCCGCGGGCTGCGCGCCGTTAACGATTGGGCTGACAGCGGATACAGAAGATGAAGATATGTTAATGTATTGAATTTGGGCCGTTTGGGATTGTTCGAGGCTCCTTCAGAACCAGCCAATGGCAATTCACGTCACGCGGCTTTAACCAAAGGGACAAGTCTGGTTGGGCAACACTTTCCTAACCATAACCTTGTTAACAACGAGGCACGCGTCCTGTCTATCAAGACGCCTCGACAAAACGTCAGGTCTTTGTCTCCACGAGCCTTACGAAATATCCGAAGGCGAGGTCATGTAACGTGAGTGAATGCGCTTCCCGGAATTTGCGCGAAGCCATTGCGCAAGAGACCGAAGCAAACGTCCAAAAACCTACCGAAGGCGATGAGCCATTATTTGATCTCGCGCGTCAACTGACCAACCTCGGGCAGACCGAGAAGGCAAAGCTTACGTATATTGAGCTGCTGAAGAAGTCGCCAGGACACTTTGGTGCTCTCAACAACTTGGGCGCGCTTTTGCACGAAATGGGATATCGAACTGCGGCGCGGACGGTCTACGCCGAGGTCGTTGCGCGACATCCCCAAAATCCCCCGGGGCACGTCAATCTTGCCAATGCGCTTTGCGAAACAGGCGACTTGGCGCAAGCACGCGAACATTGCGAACGAGCACTAGCGCTGTCGCCAGGCTACGAAGCAGCCCACCAGGCTTTGGCAAGCATTCTTGCGAATACGGGCGACGAAGAATTGGCTGCATGGCATCGCCGCGCAGCCTTTAAAAAGCAGAACGTCATAAATTTGCCCTACCGCGGCGCAGGAACGCCGATTTCGCTGCTTCTCCTTGTCTCGGCGGCCGGCGGCAATTTGCCCATTCGCCACCTGCTTGATGATCAGGTGTTCCAGACCTCCGTGATTTACGCAGACTATTGGAACACAGAGATACCGCTGCCCCCACACGATCTCGTTTTCAATACTGTTGGGGATGCGGATTTGTGCAAGGACGCTCTTGAGTTTGCGGTGCGCCTTCTTGTGCACACCGATGCACCAGTTGTTAATCCGCCAACTGCGGTTTTAGGCACCGGCCGGGTGGAAAACGCCACTCGCCTTGTTCATTTGGCGGGTGTGAAAACCGCCAAAACAGAGACCCTGTCCCGGGCAACGCTTTGTGGTCCCGACGCGGTGGGGGCGCTTTCTCGCCTCGGATTCGACTTTCCCCTTCTGCTGCGGACGCCAGGCTTTCACACAGGACGCCATTTTGCGCGCATAGAAATCGCAGACGAACTTTCGGCCGCAGCCTCGGCGCTACCGGGCAAGGAATTGACAGCTATCGAATATCTCGATGCACGTGGTCGCGATGGCAAAGCCCGCAAATACCGGGCCATGTTTGTGAACGGAAACATCTTGCCTTTGCATCTGGCGATTTCGAGCAACTGGAAAGTTCATTATTTCACCGCTGAAACGGCAATATGCGCCGAGCATCGCGCTGAAGAAGAACGATTTCTGAAGGATATGGCCGCAGTGATCGGAGCACGCGGTATGGCAGCACTTGAACACATCCGCGATGTGCTAGGTCTTGATTATGCGGGCATTGATTTCGGGCTGAATGCCAATCGTGAAGTTCTGTTTTTCGAAGCAAATGCGACGATGGTGGTCAATCCGCCGGATCCCGGCGAACGCTTGAGCTATCGCCGGGAAGCAATCGAACAGATACATGCCGCCGTGTGCGCGATGCTGGTGGAAAGGGCCAAAACGAAATCACATCCCCCTACCCCAGCGACGCGGGCCTTGCACCACGTGCATCGCTGAAGATTGCTTGCTAGCGCAACACCGAGGCCTGCCACGCAGTGCGCGGCGCCCACCGCTACACAACCACGCTCGGATCCGTCATTGCCCTTCGGATGGGAAGGCTGACAATCAATTTGGACTGTTGGCGGGTGGACCCGCTCTTGTCAAAACATCGATCCCCTCCTCGACGCTTCGGAAGATACGATCTTCCCCCAGGAGGTCCATAATTCCGAACCGTTGGAGCGCCTGCTGCCCACGAACCGATTCAAGCCGTGCGATAGCCAGTGATATGCCGGCGGCGCGGCAAGTTTCGATCACATGGGAAAAAACTTGGGCTGCCGTAAAATCGATTTCGATGATGTTGCTTGCTTCAAGAACGACCAAGCGCAATGGTTTTGAGGACTGTTGAATTGCATTCAGGAAGCCTAATCGAAAATCATAAGCGTTGAGAAAAGAAAGCGGTGCTTGGAATGCGAGCACCTTTACGCCGTCGATCTTCTCGCCGTTTAGATCGTTGCGCGGCGGCCACCAGACCGATGTTCCAGGAATCCTTTCGAGCTCGATCACTTTTGTCCGGGTTATGGTCCAAACGCCGTGCAGCACCGAGAAGAAAATACCGATCGCGACACCGATTTGAATGGGCATCACCACGATTGCGACCGTCGTTGCGACAATGAGAGCGAATTCGCCTTTGGAACTACGATAGACTTCCGCCAAGGTCGAAAAGCGCGTGATGCGCTGCGCAACGAACAGCAATATGCCTGCAAGCGCGGCAACCGGCATATGGGCCAGAAGTGTACGGCCAAACGCGACGAATACACCTACAATGGCTGCTGCAAAAAGCCCGGCAGCCTGCGAGCGGCCGCCACTCTCCAATGCGAGAGCTGTGCGTGGCGGACTGGCGTTTACGGGGAAGGCTCCCAAAAAGCCCGACAAGATATTTGCCGCGCCGACGCCGATAAAATCGCGATTGACGTCCGGCGGATCATCCTTTTCGGGCATCAACGCGCGTGTGGTTGCCGCAGTTTGCATCATCACCACAAGGGAGACGACGAGGCCCAGCGCGGCAAGTTGGGGTATGTCTGCGGCCATCGGTGCAGGAAGCGCGATATGAGGCAGTCCCCCAGAGATGGCACCAAGGACTGCTACGCCGTGGGTCTCCAGATGAAAAACCATCTCAAAAAGCGTGGCAAAGAATGCGCCGATCAACGCACCCGGTACGCGGGAGCTGGCTTTCTCCGATAGTAGTGCGATTGAAAATACCCCAAGGCCAATCAAAAGTGCATAGAGATTGGTCTGCTTTAGATCTGAGATGATTTCGACAATGCGAAGCAGGAAATTATCTCCGTTGACACCCTGTATCCCCAATAGCGCCGGAAGCTGCGAACCGATAATATGGATGGCTATACCGGCAAGAAAACCTGTCGTGACCGGAACGGAGAGCAGATTGGCGACCCAGCCCATGCGAAACAGGCCGCTGAAGACCAAGATAACGCCGACGACCAGAGCCAGAGTGGCTGCAAGTGTCGCGTATGCCGGCGATCCGGCGGCCGCAAGGATCGAAAGCCCGCCTGCGAAAATTGGCGCAATTGTCGAATCCGCACCCACAGAAACGTATCGGCTCGCGCCAAATATCGCGAACGCCACCGACCCGGCGATGAACGCCAAGAATCCGATTTCAGGCGTGACCCCGGCGAGGCGCGCTGTGGCCATCTGTTCAGGGATAGCGATTGCCGCCAGGGTCAGTCCAGCCACCAGATCGCCGTTGAGATCGCCTGTGCGCCAGCCCCTCAGCGAACGAAAGACTGAGAAATCATCAAAGGTCCGCATGGGATGGCAATCCGGGGAAGTGACGAATGAGGAGCACTGATGCTAACCGTACGTGAGCCGGTTCTCAAACCGGTTGCGATCACCGATCTGCGGCCAACCCAAATAACCGTTGGAATGCGGGAAGTTCTGGAACGCCGCAAGCACTGGCGGGCCCTGAAAAATAAGAAGCCGCACTTTCTAGGCACGCATATGATCCCTGTGGTTTTGGGACCAAAGGACCGCCATTATATCATCGACCATCACCATTTGGCGCGCGCGTTGCACGATGAGGGGGTGAAAGAGGTCTTCATCACCGTCGTAGCCAATCTGAGGAGACTAAACCAACCGGCATTCTGGAGTGTTCTGGACAATTTTGGTTGGTTGCACCCTTTTGACGCCAAAGGTCAACGCCGTGGCTATGAGAACATCCCCAAATCGATCAGCGGGTTGACCGACGATCCGTTTCGTTCGCTGGCGGGCGAATTGAGACGCGCTGGCGGATATGCGAAGGAGACGACGCCGTTTAGCGAATTCTTATGGGCTGACTTTTTGCGCCGCCGTATGAAGCGTAGCCTTCTGGAGACTGATTTCACGAATGCGCTGCAAAAAGCTCTAAAGTTGGCCAAGGAAGCCGACGCTGATTACCTGCCCGGCTGGAGCGGCCCCGCCCGAGATGATTGACCTCTGAAGGTAACCGCCGGAAGATCGCCGTGCTCCTTGTGAGGCAGAATTGTATTGCGTCCCATCCCGTTTGAGACATCAAAACAGATAAGGGCCACAAGCCGATGGTATACGACCCAACACTAGACGCCCACGAACACAGCGAACATGCGGTGCACGCCGCGCACGAGTCTGACCCATTCATTTCGCGCGTATCGATCACGATTGCCGTCTTGGCTGTGGTTGCCGCCGCCGCAGGTAGCTTGGAATTGGTCGAGGGCGGAAGCGCGATCACCGCATCGAGTGAAGCTGTTCTGCTGCAGGACAAAGCAACCGATTCGTGGACCGAGTACCAGGCCGACAGTCTGAAAAAGAACATTTTTACCATCGCGGCCGATAGAGCTGATCTACACACAAATGAATATCGCCACGCCGCAGATGAGCAATCCGAAAAGCAAAAGGCCGTACGCGCGCGTGCCGAGAAGTATGAAGCCGCGCGAGACCGGTTGAGGGCGCAGAGTGAGGCACATGAACGCCGCCACCATTGGCTTACGGGATCGGCCACGATCACGGAGATCGGGATTGCCATATCCACGGTCGCCATCATTACCAAACGTCAGCCGTTGTGGTTTGGAGCGGTATTGCTTGGATTGGTTGGCCTATCCCTTCTGATCGCGGCTTATACTTTGTGAATTGGCTCTCGCAACACCCGGTGTGTTTAATCCTGACGCAAGCGCACTGTTCGCGGCGGCTCTGCCTATCGCTTTCCCAAAACGCCGCTTCCGGCCTGATGGCCACGTTGCCCAACATCCGCACTCAAGGGTGGCTTTTTTTGAACCCGTGCACAGAGCAGGACGAGGCCGATCAATAAGTTAGCTGGCGTACGCAGCGGATCTTGGCATGTGGTACCGAGTTTGGGTCTTTTCTTTTTCGCTCTGCCGATTTTCTTGATGCAGAGCAATCCACAATCCCGTCAAGTCATATATGAAGATTGGCGTTGACGACGCCTTGCGCAGAAAATAACGCAAGCAATCCGTCCTTTGTCCAAGTCAGCGAGGGTTGGCCGAAGGACTGGACGTTTCCGAAGATGGTGAGACCGTGGCCCTGCGGCTTTGCCAGTGCAACAGTGACTTGGTGCTGCAGCTTGACGATATCCTTAGATACATCGAACACCAGATGCTGCTCGATTTCGTGACCAAGCGTGGGACCGGCAAGCGCGCGCATGGCGCCTAGAATGACGTTTTGGGTCGCAATGTCGTAGTGGACCTTAACGATCCTGATGGTTTGGGTTGACGCATCGAATATCGGCACTCCCCGCAAATAACCGCTGCCGCATGCCGAAAACCAGCCAAACGGATCCCAGCTTTGGTCGGTGCAGAACGTCGTGGCGAGGATCACGTCCTGACCTGACGGAATAATTTCGAACTTTGAAAAGCGCAACGTAATCCCAGCGATATGGGGCGGCTTTTTGTTGAGTGAATTTAGGGCAAGGCGTGCTGCTTGGCCGTAGGGAAGCAACACAGGAACCACGAAGGCGAAGCGGTTGGCAGGCTGGCGCAATGGCATCGGTGGTGGCAACGCCACAGGATTGGTTACCGGAACTTCGTCCTGAACCACCACATGTGCCCGAACATCAACGCCCAACGACAGCGTGATGGCATCGTTCGCAGTGACCGGCAGGCCTACACGCAGATGTTCGGGCTGCAGCAACAGCCACGCGGCCGGGTTTTTCGCAATCTTCATTGGCACGAAGGCACGGTCCCACCATTTTGCAATCCGAGGTCGTTCGTGAAGACCCGCCGCGATCTTGCTGTCGAGCATCTTGAACAGCGGATGTGAAAGAAGACGTTCGTTTTCATTCCAGACATCGGCAAGATTGGTGACGAGCGGACCCAACCGCAGATGGCTGTTTTCAAGTTGAATGGTCCCACTGGTACTTGGCCGGACCTGCCAATCCGGCCCCAGTTTGACCATGGTCGTGGTAACGGATTGCCCTCTGGCGTTCGCGTTGGCTTTCAGAACCGAAAGAAATCCCGGTAGCGTGAGTTCGGCATGCGTGGTGAACGGTACGCCAATTTGCAGAGCGCCATCATGGGCTTGCACGATGATCGCAGATGTACGCACGGCGTTCAGCGTCAGTCGGCAACGTCCAATCGCGCATTTGACGGGTTGGTCATGCAAATCGATGATATGGTCGGCGGTCTTGTCATTTAGCAAGCGCGCGATATCGGAGGCAGGAATGGTAAGCATCGCGCTGAGCGTGGAAAGCGCGGGAGGAGGTGTTTGAGGTGGCGCGGTCCGCTTTGCAGAGGGCGCCCCGAAACCGCAAGCGGTCAGCAACAGCAACGCGCCTGCGAGCACCGAGTTGCCAAAGGCGCGTCGGCACATTGAACAGAACATTGCGACTTTGTTATCTTTGCTATCTCGCACCCGGCCATACATCGCAAAGTCCTTGTCAGGAAATCGTTGCATCGTCGATCAGCGATAACAGACATTGCCATGGTCAGCTGACAACATATCAAACGCAAAGCAAAAATCTGCCCCGGCTAACCACATCGAGCTCAGAATAACACGTCTTGTCTCGGCCGACGTAAGCGCGCTTGCAGGCAATGCCGAAAGAGCTAACTTTCAACATCCATCATTTTCGAACAGGATAGCACCCGTCCTCACACCCGCGCGCTTCGTGTGGGGCCGAGCGATAAAGGTTAGAGAATGGGAAGAACGCGTTCGAAGATTTCGCGGGCCCGGGATTGCGCCTCGGTGAGCCTTGCTTGCAATGCGATGAAATCCGGCGCTTCACCGGTCCTGGCGAGAAGGGCTTTGAGACCCGATGACGCACTTTCCGGGTCGAGCGTGCCATCGATTGCGATGCGCAGAACTTGCTGTAGGTTTGCTTGAAGCTTTGTTGCCTCGACCAACGTGCGGGCGTCGATGGCTTGCAGCGCACCGTGCCTTGCAAGCTGCTCCAACGCACGGATTGTATGCTGATTGAGAATATCCGCATAACGCGGCGCTTCGCGCAGTTGCAGGATTTGGGCGATGAATTCAATGTCTACCAGGCCGCCGCGGGCAAATTTCAGATCCCAGCAATTTTTGCCGGGGAATTGTGCCGCGAGCTTGTCGCGCATGTCGCGGGCATCTCTGAGGAGCTTGGCTGGGTCGGTGCAAGCGCTCAAGGTTTTGCGGATGATGGTTTGCACATTTTGCGCCAATACAGGTGGCGCCACGATCAACCGCGCGCGGGTCAGCGCCATGCGCTCCCAGGTCCAGGATTCAGTGCCATGGTAGCGCGTGAATGATTCCAGACTCACCGCTACAGGGCCCTTGTTGCCAGTTGGGCGTAGACGCATATCGACGTCATAGAGACCGCCCTCGGCGGTGAGCGCAGTCAATGCGGCGATGAAGCGTTGGGCCAGGCGTGCATAGTAGACGATGACGGGGAGTTTTTTGGGGCCAGTGCTTTCGGCATCGGGCGGGGCGTCGTAAACGAAGATCAGGTCGAGGTCGGAGGATGCGGTCATTTCGCGGCCGCCGAATTTGCCCATTGCGATCACCGAGAACGCGCCAGCTTCGATGCGGCCCGACGTGATAGCGAGTTCGGTCTCGACGAGCGGCAGCAGACCCGCGATCACACTGTCGGCGATGTTGGTGAAGGCGGGGCCGGCTTCTTCGGCTTTCGCGATGCCATCGATGATCTGAGCGCCAACCCGGAACATCTGTTCCTTGGCAAAACGGCGGGCGGCATCGAGCGCGCCTTCGAAATCGCGGGCGGCTGTGAGCCGGCTCGCGAGCAAACGATCTAACTGGTTGGGCGAGGGCAGTTCGCCGAGGAACCCGGAATCGAGCAGCGCATCCAAGGTTGCGGGGGAGCGTGCGAGATGGGTGGCGATACGTGGAGCGCAGCCTGCAACTTCGGCAATGAGATGAAGCAATTGTGGATTGGCCAACAGCATCGAGAACAGTTGTACGCCTGTGGGAAGATTGCTCAGAAACCGATCGAACTGGGCGAAGGCGGCATCGGGATCGGCGGTTTTGGCCAGTGCTTCGAGCAATGCGGGCATCAGTTGGGTGAGGCGTTCGCGCGCACGCGCGCTGCGCATGGCGCGGACCCGACCGTGATGCCAGCCGCGAATGGCGGCAGAGATGTGGGCCGGCCCCTGGAAACCCAGCTTGGTGAGCGTTTCCAGGGTTTCTGGGTCTTCTTCGACACCGGTAAAGACGAGGCTTCCGCTTTCGCCGGCGAGCGGCGCTTCGCGTTCGAATAAGCGGCTATAATGGCTGGTGACGGTTTGGAGGCGCGTGGTCAACGCTCTACTGAAATCCGCAACGGTATCGAAGCCTGAGAAATAGGCGATGTGCGCTAGGCCTTCAGTGAATTTCGGCAGCGTGTGGGTTTGCTCGTCCTCGATCATCTGCAGACGGTGTTCGAGGTGGCGCAAGAAAAGATAGGCTTGCTTTAAATCTTCTTCTGTCTGTCGGGCGATGAGGCCTCGGACGCGCAAGGCCGTTAGCGCTTCGAGCGTGCCGGGCATGCGCAGATCGGGGTTGCGGCCGCCGAGGATCAACTGCTGGGTCTGGGCGAAGAATTCGATTTCGCGGATGCCGCCGCGACCAAGCTTGATGTTGTGCCCGGCGACGGCGATTTTGGCATGGCCTTCGTGGGCATGGATCTGGCGTTTGATCGAATGGATGTCTTCGATGGCGGCGTAGTCGAGATTTTTGCGCCAGATGAAGGGTTCGAGCGCCTTCAGGAAATGTGCACCGGTTTGCGGGTCGCCAGCACAGCTGCGCGCTTTTATCATGGCGGCACGTTCCCAGTTCTGGCCCATGGCTTCGTAATAGGCCTCTGCCGCATCGGTGGAGATGGCGATCTGGGTAGCACCAGCGTCGGGGCGCAGGCGGAGGTCTACGCGGAAGACATAACCGTCGGCGGTGACTTCGCTGAGCAGTTTGACCAGCGCCTTCACGATGTCGACGGCCGCAGCACGCATGTTATCGCGCTTGCGAAAGGGGAATTTCTGGGTGTCATAAAAAACAACCAGGTCGATATCGCTGGAGTAGTTCAGCTCGAAAGCGCCGTACTTGCCCATGGCGAGGACCACAAGGCCGGTGGTGGCTTCGAGCTTTTCGGGATTGCGTTCGGGGAAATCCTGGCCGGCCGCGATCTCCCTCAAGATGAACCGCAACGCGCCCCGGACCGTTGCGTCGGCAAAATGGGTAAGAGCAGTGGTCACTTGCACCACGTCCCAGAGTCCGCCGATGTCTGCCAGCGCGATGGCGAGCGCGGCCCGGCGTTTGGTTTTGCGTAAGATCGTCATCGCAGCGGCCGCGTCAGGGGCATCCGCGGCAGCGAGGGCCTCGGCTTGGATTTTGTTCAAAGCGCTTTGCGGATTTCCCTCCAATAGAAGGCGCAAGAAATCGCGTTCGCGCAGGGCCAAACGCGCCAGATAGGGCGAATTGCCGAAAGAGCCTTGCAGCAACGAGCGCGCGCTGCCTTGTGGCGTAAAGCCGCCCTCGCCTTCCGCCAGCGCCGCGAGCGTGCGTTCGGCACGGAGGCCATCGTAAGGCTTCGGAAACGGACCGGGAGCCTGTTGAAAGGTCGGCGTTAGCATCGGCCTATCATAAAAGAAAAGGCCCACGGCAGGGTGGGCCTTTGCGCAATGCGCGCAAAATATATCAACAGCCCGCAGAGGTCTTGAGTTGAGACGACGGTTTGAAGCGCAGGCTTTTGGAGGCCTTGATCTTGATGGGCTCGCCGGTGCGGGGATTGCGGCCCATGCGGGCGCCGCGCTTGGCGACGCGGAAGGTGCCGAAGGTGCCGATCTGGAATTTGCCGCCGTTCTTGCACGCCTTCAGACCCTGTTCGATGGTTTCGAAAACCAGTTCTACGGCACGCTTGGCTTCTGCCTTGGTGACGTTGCCCTGCTTGGCAACGGCCTCGACGAAATCCGCTTTGCTCATTCCCATCCCTCCGATACGGCGATGACGAAAGAGTAACCAAGCGCAGCGCACGCGCCTACCGAAATCGGTTCGCAGGCTGTGACTACACTGTCGCGCTCGAAATTCGTTGTCGTTGTTGGACTTGCGCGTGCGCGATTCGCGGGCAGGATTTTTTTCGCGTGACGGTTGGTGGGAACCGGCGCGCAAATCGTGCCGAATCATTCCGCGGCAGCGGCGGCACGCGGGCGGCGCGCTGGAAACAGCAGAGTCGCGCGCAGACCCGGATGATTGTCGGCCAACGTAAAGGCGGCGTCGTGCAGACGCGCCACGGCCGCCACCAGTGACAGGCCCAGCCCGGTGCCCGGCGAATTGCGGCTGGCTTCCAGCCGCACGAAACGCTCCATCACGCGGGCGCGGTCTTCGGCGGGAATGCCGGGGCCGCTGTCGGCCACCGACAGTTCGACGCCCGACGGGGTTTCGCTGGCGGCGATGGTCACCTCGCCGCCCGGCGGCGTGTATTTGATCGCGTTGTCGACCAGATTGGCCAGCGCCTGGGAGATCAGGCTGCGTTGCCCTCGATGGCGCGCAGGGCCGCCGGCGTCTGACGGCGAGCCTGATGCCTCTTCTCCTCGGCCAGCGGCTCGTAAAGTTCGGCCACGCCTTCGACCACGGCGGGCCAGCATCACAGCGGCGCCATGGCGCCGCGCGCAGCGCCGGCATCGGCTTCGGCGATCAGCAGCAGCGCGTTGAAGGTGCCGATCAGCTGGTCGGTTTCGGCGATGGCGCGCTTCGATCTCGTCGGCGTTCTCGCCCTGGCTGTCGAGCCGCGCCAGCGCTGCTTCCAGCCGGTTGCGCAAGCGGTTGAGCGGCGTGCGCAGATCATGCGCCACCGAATCGGTGACTTCGCGCATGCCCTTCATCAGCCGCTCGATGCGGTCCAGCATGCGATTGAGATTGTTCGCGCCAGCACGTCGAATTCGTCATGCGCGACCGGTGACCGGCACGCGGCGGGTGAGATCGCCCGCCATGATCTCGCCGCTGGTGCGGTTGATGGAGTCCAGCCGCGCTCAGCATGTTGCGGCTGATCAAAGCCGCCGCCCAGCAAGCCCGAACAGCAGGATCAGCCGCACCGTCCAGGGCAAGGTGGTGGTGAACATGCGCTCGGTTTCGTCGCGGTCATGGACATCGCTGCGCGACCAGCAGATTGAAATCCGCCGGTCAGCGTGAAGACGCGGCCGCGGGCGCGGCGGGTTTCCGGCATCGCCGTCGTAGCGGCGCTCATAATCGAATTCGACGAAATTGCCGGCGATCGCGATGATCTGCGGGCCAGGCGTCGAGATTGCCGGCGATCGGACGATGGTGCGGCGTCGGTCAGCAGATAAAGCGCCTGGCCGCCATGCAGCGAGCGGCTGACGATCACGTTCGGCCAGGCCGCGCAAGCCCAGGCGCTGATATTGTTCGGTCAGGCCGGTGATTTCGGCTTCGATGATCTGGTCGGTCTGGGCGTCCAGGGTGCGGCGCGTGTTCCAATAGGTGAAGAACGAGCAGCGCCGCTCACCGAGACGGCGAACAGCAGCACATAGACCAGCACGATGCGGAACGCCTGGGTGCGAAGAAGGCCGGAGACTGCGCGATCAGCTAGTGCTGTCGCGCACGGATCATGTAGCCCGCGCCGCGGATGGTGTGCAGCAGCGGCGCCTCGAAGCCCTTGTCGATCTTGGCGCGCAGCCGCGAGATATGCACGTCGATCACATTGGTCTGGGGATCGAAATGATATTCCCACACGCTTTCCAGCAGCATGGTGCGGGTCACCACCTGGCCGGCATGGCGCATCAGATATTCCAGCAGGCGGAATTCGCGCGGCTGCAGATCGATGGCCGGGCCGCCGCGCTTGGCGGCGCGGGTGAGAAGGTCGAGCTCGAGATCGCCCACCTGCAGCCGCGTCTTGACCGTCGCCGGCGATGCGGCGGCGCATCAGCGCGTCGATGCGCGCCAGAAGTTCGACGAAGGCGTAAGGCTTGGTGAGATAATCGTCGCCGCCGGCCTTCAGGCCCTTCACCCGGTCATCCACTTCGGACAAGCGCCGAGAGAAACAGCACCGGCGTGGTGTTGCCGTGCTCGCGCATCTCCGCCACCACGCCTCAGCCCGTCCAGCTTGGGCAGCATGCGGTCGATGATCGCCACGTCATAGGGCCGCGACAGCGCCAGCGATAAGCCCGATTTCGCCATCGGCGGCGTCGTCCACCACATGGCCCGATTCCTTCAGGCCCTTGACCAGATAACGCTGGGCTTCGAGATCGTCCTCGACGACGAGAATTCGCATGCAGTGACTCCTCTTTGACCCAAAATGGGTCCGCGCCGGCGGCAGCTGGGGGGACGGGCCGCCACCGGCGCGGGGGGCCGGGCGCACAGGACTGTCGCCTCGCCGCCCGGTACGCAAACTCATGTCTCTGCCGATATCCACCGCGACAAAGCGCGAACCGCCCTGGCCGTGCCACCAGCAGCAGCACGCTCTTGCGGCCGCCCTTCTGGGCTTCGGCCACGCCGGCCTGCATATCCGCGGGCGTGTGCACGGTCTTGTTGCCGATCGTCAGCACCACGTCGCCGGGCTGCAGGCCCTTGTCGGCGGCATCGCTGTCGGGATCGACCTTGGTGATGACGCACGCCGTTGACGCTGTCGTCGAGATTGAAGTGTCTGGCGCGCTTCCGGCGTCAGCGACGCCAGGCCCAGGCCCATGGCCTTGGCCGGTGGCTGCCGGCGCGGCCGCTGCGCTTGCCGGCGTCGTTGGAGGCCACCTTGCTCGTCCGGGCGCGGCGCCGATCTCGGCCTTGAGCGTCTTCGGCTTGCCCTGGCGCGTCGATCGGTGAAGGTCGGCGCTTGGTGCCGGCCGGCAGCGCTGCCACGCGGCGGGTCAGATCGCGGGAATCCTCGCACCGCCTTGCCGTTGATCGGCGAGTGACGATGTCGCCCTGCTGGAAGCCCGCCTTGGCGGCCGGGCCACCGGGCACCACTTCGGCGACGATCGCGCCCTTGGCGTCCTTGAGGCCCAGCGAGGCGGCGATTTCCGGCGTCACGCTCTGGATTTGCACGCCCAGATAGCCGCGCGCGACATGGCCATGCGCCTGCAAGCTGCGCCACCACGTCATGGATGGTGGTGGCGGGAATGGCGAAGCCGATGCCGACGCTGCCGCCCGAGGGCGAGAAGATCATCGAGTTCATGCCGATGACCTGGCCGCGCAGGTCGAAGGTCGGGCCGCCGGAATTGCCGCGGTTGATGGGCGCGTCGATCTGGATGAAGTCCGTTATACGGACCGTTGCCGATATCGCGGCCGATCGAGGAGACGATGCCCGCGGTCACCGAATTGGACAGGCCGAACGGATTGCCGACCGCGACCACCCAGTCGCCGACGCGCAGCTGCGCGGTCGTCGCCGAATTCGACGGTGGGCAGCGGCTTGTCGCTTTTGATCTTGAGCAGCGCGATGTCGGTGGCCGGCATCGGTGCCGATCAGCTTGGCGGTGAATCTGCGGCCATCGGGCAGCTTGACGGTGATCTTCTTGCCGTCGTCGACCACATGGTTGTTGGTGACGATGTAGCCCGACTTGTCGATGATGAAGCCGGAGCCGACGCCGATCGCCTTGTGCGGCGCGCTGGCGGCTGGCCTGCCCTTGTTGAACTGGTTGAAGAGATCGCGGAACGGCGCGGGCAGATTGTCTGCGGTCGACCGTCTGCTGGATCGGTGGTCTGGTCTCCGACCGGTGATGGTCACCACGGCGGGGCTCACGCGCTCGACCAGATCGGCGAAGCTGAAGGGCGCGCCGTTTTCCAGCATGCGCGGCGGCTGGACGTGGGCCTTGGCGGTGTCGTTGGCGGCAAGATCGAGCCGGCAGTGGGATGGCCTGCGGAGCCGGATGGTCGCACCGGCGGCAGCAGCGCGAAGGCGCCCAGGCCCACCACCACGATGGCGGCGGCCGAGCCCATCGGCGAGCAAGCGCGAGCGGCGCCTGGGCTTGGGCGCGGAAGGCTGATTGGTCTGCATTGGAATTCTTGGCTCCTTGCATTAGGGGCTCCTTGACGCCCGGCTATGGTCCGCCGGGCTTTCCTAGGTCTAGCCCTATACGATGGCTTCTTACGATTTCTCTCCTAACGATTACAAATTTGCAATCATTTTGCGAGAGCGTGGCTCCTGTTCGCGATCGGCAGCTCTCGCCCGCTTGTCGCGCGCAGCACAACCATCGCCGCCACGCCGCCACCGACAACCAAGAACGGCGAGGGCCGAACCAGAGAAGATAGGTGTTCGGCTCGAGCGGCGGCTTCATCAGGATGAAGTCGCCATAGCGGCCGACCAGATAATGCTTCGATCTGCGGTATCGCTGTCGCCGGCCGCGATCTGCTCGCGCACCAGATGGCGCAGTTCCGCTGCGAAGGCGCATTCGGATTCATCGAGCTTCTCGCCCTGGCAGACCAGGCAGCGCAATTCCCGCTGCAGAGCGCGGGCGCGCGCTTCCAGCGCCGGATCGGCAAAGCGTCCCGGGCCGGCGGCGCGGCATGAGCCGGCGGTCGCAAGCAGACAGCAGCAGCACAGAGCGAAGGCGTTTCATTCCGGCGGGCGCCGCGTTGGCTGCGGGTTGCGCGGCTCTTCGCGCGGAACCGGCCCCACAGGCTCGATCAAGCCGCCCAGCGCCATGATCAGCCGCCCAACCAGATGAACGGCGCCAGCGGATTGACATAGGCGCGCAGGGTCAAGCGTCCGCCGCCCCGGTCGTCGCCCAGCGCCAGATAAAGATCGGAAAGACCGGTGGTGCGGATGGCGGTGTCGGTCATTTCCTGGCCTTCGGCGGGATAGAGGCGCTTCTCGGGCGCGAGCGTCGCGATGACGTGCCCACCGTTGCATCACGCGCGATATCGGCGCGGATGGCGGTGTAATTGGGGCCGTTGCACGCGTTCGACGCCGTCGAAGCGCAACGTGTAGGGGCCGACCTGCATGGTTTCGCCCGGGCCGAGCAACGTCGAGCGCTTCGCTGCGCCACAGCGTCGTGCCGGCGACGCCCATCAGCGTGACGCCAAGACCGGCATGGGCGAGCGCCGCGGCAAAGGCAGCCGCAGCGCGCGCCCTCGGCGTCTGGAAGATCGAGAATGCTGGCGCCGATCAGCCAGCCAGCCACCGCGAACGCGCCAGCTGCTGCGAGCGCGTGCGGGCGATGCAATGGCCAGCACCATGATCGCCGCGACAACGGCGATGCCCAGCGCCGGGTGCGAGCGGACGCCAGGCCGGCCTTAAGATCGCCGCGCCGCCAAGCGCAGCCGCGGGCCGAACGGCACCAGCGATCAGCAGCGCGAAGAAGATCGGCGCGAAGGTGAGCGCGAAATAAGGCGGGCCGACGGAAATCTTCGTGCCGGTGATGGCATCCAGCACCAGCGGATAGAGCGTGCCGAGAAACACCGTGGCGGCGGCCGCGACCAGGAACACATTGTTGAGCAGCAGCGCGGTTTCGCGGCTGACCGGGCTCGAACGCCGCGCCGCCTTCGAGCGTGGGCGCGCGCCAGGCGAACAGCGCCAGCGCGCCGCCGATGGCGACCACCAGCATCAGCACCATGATGAAAAAGCCGCGCGTGGGATCGGTGGCAAAGGCATGCACCGACGACAGCACGCCCGAGCGCACCAGGAAGGTGCCGATCAGGCTCAACGAAAAGCCGGCGATGGCGAGCAGCAATGTCCAGGTGCGGAAGGCGCCGGTGCGTTCAGTGGCCAGCGCGGAATGCAGCAGCGCGGTCGCGACCAGCCACGGCATCAGCGAGGCGTTCTCGACCGGATCCCAGAACCAGAAACCGCCCCAGCCCAATTCGTAATAGGCCCACCAGCGTCCCAGCGCGATGCCGCAGGTGAGCGCGATCCAGGCGATCAGCATGAAGGGCCGCGCAGCGCGCGCCCAAGCGCGTCGGCTTCGCCCATGATCAGCGCAGCAGCGGCATAGGCGAACGACGCCGACAGTCCGACATAGCCGAAGTAGAGCATGGGCGGATGCATGGCGAGGCCAGGATCCTGCAGCAACGGATTGAGTCCGGCGCCTTCGAAAGGCGCCGGATCGAGCGCGCAGGAACGGATTGGACGTGAAAAGGATGAAGAAGAAGGAAGGCGACGGCCAGCAAGCCCTGCACGCCCAGCGCCGCGCGATGGTCAGCCGCTCGCCGCCGCGCTGCGCTAGCGCGACCAGCGCGGCATAAATCGCCAGCACCAGCACCCACAGCAGCATCGAGCCTTCATGGTTTCCCCACACGCCGGTGATCTTGTAGATCAGCGGCTTCGGCGTGACTGCGAATTGTTGGCGACATTCAGTGACGCTGAAATCCGATACGATCGAAGGCATACGTCAGCGTGCCGAAGGCCAGCACCACGAACACCAGAAAGCCCATCGCAGTGCTTGATGCGATGCCGGCGCGAGACATTTGCTTCGATGCGCGCGCCGGTCAGACCTGCCGCCGCCATCACCAGCGCCAGCGCCAGCGCAAGGCAAGCGCGAGCTGGCCCATTTCGCCGGTCATGTGCCACCTTCCTTCCAGCGGCCGGAGCGCTTCAGCGCGTCCACCACTTCGGGCGGCATGTAATGTCTCGTCATGCTTGGCCAGGACTTCGGTGGCGTTGAAGACGCCGCCTGGTTCGAGCGCGCCCATCGCGACCACACCCTGGCCTTCGCGGAACAGCGCGGGCAGCACGCCATCATATTCGACCGGCACATTTGTTTTGCCGTCAGTGACGGCGAAGGTGATTTCGGCGCCGCTGCCATGTTTGACGCTATGCCTTTCCACCAATCCACCGATGCGAAAGGCGGTGCCGGGGACGACGTGTTTGGTGGCAACGTCGGTGGGGCTGTAGAAATAAAGGACATTGTCCTTCAGCGCGGCGATCACGAGCGCTGCTCCACCCGCGCCAGCCACAACAAGGGCAAGCACGAAATAGAAGCGGCGTTTCTTGCGAGGGGACATCGGCATCCGCGCAGAATATATAGAGTAGCGGCCTGAGGCTCCAATATGCCTGGATGCGGCACGCCGCCCCGCTTTGGCAGGTAAACCGGGTCTCCACTTTGGACACTGGCTTCGGGAAGAGAGCCAGGGGACCGCTTCGCATTCTCATTGCGGTGTGTTCCGGTTGGCTGACGGCGGCTTGCTATCCGGTGGCGACCGCCAAAACCCCTGTGGGCACCACGACGAAATTGCAAGCCGATCCGGCGCTGGCCCGATTGTAGCGCGCGGAGATGCAGTCTGACGGCGAGAATCTCAACTGCGACTGGAGCGTGGCGAGCATCACCGCAGGCGGTTTTGGGCGAACATCATTTTCTCAACGCCGAATTACCTTCTAACAATGACAACGCCGAAATATTCCCGCATGGCAGCGCGCCCCTCTTCTATCGCGGAGAAGGATGGGCGCGTCAGCTTGTTCCTGATCGACAAAGAGGCCGCGAAGAGCGTGGCGCAATGGACTCGGGCGATTTCGGCGAGATGACCATCACAGCCGAAACCCACCGATCTCGACAAGTTCATGGCCTGCGATGAAGGCGCTACGCTGTTCACGGAGAAGTTCGCAACCCAAACGAAGATAGAATGAGAACTACCTTCCTCAAGACGAAGGTGGATGCGTTTAATGGCCCGATCGTCGCAGAATTTCCTGCGCTTCACCGGTGCCGTAGGCGAGCCCTTCGGGCAGCAACGTGATCTGGCGAGGCCATTCGGCGCGGGCAAGGCCCTTGCGGGTGAGCGCGTTCCAGACGGCTTCGTTGTAGAGGCCAGTGGCATCTTTGCTCGCCACCACTGTGTTGCCCAGATGGAAATGATCGCCATGGGCTTGCGGGAAGGTGTGTATCGTCATCTCGCCTTGGTGCGGGCCGCCCTGGGCGGCGGCAGGAAGGCGCGCAAGCGCCTGAAGCAAAGTCAGCGTGCGCAGCTGGAGCGGATTGAGCTTGAGCGGGTTTGTCTTGGGCGGCATGGAATATCCTGAGGGCCATGTATTTCCGGCGCAGAGGGGTATAGTTCGGCCTTCGCACTCTCGCAACGCGCAAGGAGACATATGACCGGACCTCTTCACGGGCTGAGGGTGATCGACTTCGGCCGGTATATCGCGGGACCCTATTGCGCTGCACTTCTTGCCGATCTGGGTGCTGATGTGATCCGTGTGGAGAAGCGCGAGGGGCGCGAGGACCGCACGCTGGTGCCGCTGGGCGCACACCAGGACGCAAGTCCGCGCGAAGGCGCGATGTTCCTGCAGATGAACCGCAACAAGCGCAGCTTGGTGCTCGATCCGATGCACAAGGCTGGGCGCGAGGTGGTGACGCGGCTGGTCCGCCGCGCAGACGTGGTGATCGCCAATCTTCCGGGCGAAACGCTAAAGGCGATGGGGCTCGATTACGAAACCCTGTCGGCGGTCAATCCGCGCGCGGTGGTGGCGGTGGTGTCCGCGTTCGGGTTGGAAGGGCCTTATGCCTCGCGCGTGGGATTCGACGGGATAGCGCAGGCGATGTCGGGAGCGGTTTATTTTGCCGGCTCCGAAGACCAGCCGGTGCGATGTGCGGCACCTTATGTCGATTTCGGGACGGCGTCGTTGCTGGCAATGGGTGTACTGGCGGCGTTGCGGGCGCGCGACGCGACAGGGCAAGGGCAATTGGTAGAAGGGGCGTTGTTGCGCACGGCGCTGACTTATTTCTCGCCGACCTTGATCGAGGAAGCGGTGTTGGGGTTGGATCGCAAGCCAACCTTAAACCGCAGTCAGACAGCGGGACCTTCCGACATTTTCCGCACCAAAGACGGCTGGATCACGGTGGCGGTGAACGGCGATCCGCTGTTCCGCCGTGTGTGCAAGCTGATCGGGGCGCCGGAATGGGTTTCGGATGCGCGCTTTGTTTCCGATAAGGCGCGCGGGGACAATGGCGAGATCATTTCCGTGCGCGTGGGCCAATGGTGTGCGCTGCGCACGAGCAGCGAGGCGATTGCCGCGTTCGAAGAAGCGCGCGTTCCGGCGGGGCCGGTGTATCGGCCGCGCGAAACGCTGGCCGATCCCCATGTGAAGGCGGGTGGGTTTTTCACCACGGTGAATTTTCCCGGGATTGGCGATGCGCCGGTGGCGGCGACGCCAGTGAAGTTGCACGGCACGCCGGGCACGGTGCGCACGCGGCCACCGGTGCTGGGCGAACATACCGATGAGGTGTTGGGCGAGCTTGGGTATTCGGACGACGAAATTACAGAACTGAAGAAAAGCGGCGCGGTCTGAGAGTGGTTCGATTTGGCCTCGATTTTAAAGATCCCAGATCGTGATTTCCGCTTAAACGATATGGGACCGATTTCGCAGGTGAATATCGTCTGCGGATTTTCGTGCCGCGGATGTGCAAAAGCCGGAATCTTCACGGTGCAAGCTTAACCCAGGCTTGCGGCATCAAAACGGCGCTTTCATCAATCTCAGTGAATTTGGCTTAATTTACAAAGAGCACACCGTCGTGGCGCTCAAGGCTTTCCCCGATAGGAAGAAACGATGGCCAAAGAGCGCTTAGGCCGCCAAGGCTGCGCGCCCGCGACGACGGAGGAATTCGGCTTCTTCTTCGCTGAACAGCATGCCGGTCAGTTCGACGGCGATGTTGAAATAAGCTTCAGCGCGGGCGCGACGATCGGTGTCAGGATCGCGCAGAAGTTTGACGATGTCCTCATTGTAGACGCGCAATTCGCGTTCGACTTCGTCGCTGGCATCCTTATGTTTGGCACCGAATGAAGCGCGGGCGGCAAGATGGCGGCAGTCTTTGAGAAGCTTGGCGTAGCGCAGGGCGCGTCCGGACTTCTCGGAATCCGCTATGTGGTCGATGTCGGGGACGCGTGGGCCGCCACCGTAGGAGCCGCTTTTGTGCATCGGAAGGGCGCCGAGAATTTCCTTCGGAGTTTTTTCCATGATCGCTTCCATGGCTTCTCCGACGAGGGCGCGGTCCTTCAGGAGATTCTGGCCCCAGCGACCGTCGCGACGGATTTCAATTTCCTTGACGACGGCGCTCGATAATTCGGTGAACCGCACCAGATCGCGTAACAATTGGTGCTCGTCGAATTGCGGTTGGCGCACGGCGCGGATGGCGAAGGCATAATCTTCGAGATCGTGGAACAGGAGCTCTCCGGCCAATCCCATATCTGTGGAGGAGAGCAACGTGTCTTGCGTCTTGCGCGTGATTAGCAATGGGAGCCGGAGGGCTTCCCATGGTTTGGCAAGGCGGCTCATCGTGATGACGGTCACGTAAGGGGCCGCATCAGGATTGGATTGCAGCAGGCGATCGTAGATTTCGCGCAAGGTCCAGATCAAGTCTTCGGTAAGCGCGGCGGTGCCGCGCGGGAGTTTCTGCTGGATCTCCAGAACCTGCTGGCCGACGCTGAACATCAGCGCCATCTCTTCGGCGTCGGCGAGCGCCAGCTCACCGCCTAGGATCGTGCGCGCGGCGTGGCGGCCGTTTTCGGTTGAGACAGCTTTGCGAATCGCATCCGACGCGGTACGCCAAAATTCGGTGGCGTAGGTGAAGGCGGCTTGCATATTCTGGCCGGTGATGGCCGCGCGCGTATCGCCGGAATAGGCTTGTGCTTGGGCAGGCACCAAGGTGTTGCTGATCCAGGCCCACACCGGAAGGATACTTTCACGCGCGATACGGCCTTTGAGTTTTGCTTTGCCGCCGGCGGCGATCAGTAGGTCTTCAAAGGGCTGACAGAACAGCCGTAGCGGCGTCAGCGTGCGGCCTTCGGGAGCTGCGTAGCGCAACACCGGCCGCAGGCTTTCAAGAATGAGATCGCGCGGCAAGTGGCTCCCGTCGTTGAGAGCGTCCATTTCCACGGCGCGCGCCAATTGCTGCGCTGTGGCCAGCGGCAGGCGACCGAGAAACGAGCGCAGCATTTTTTCCTGGGCGGGAAGCATGGGTTTCCTGTTCCTGTCGGCGCAGCCTAGGGGGTTACGGTTAATGGCTTGTTTAATGTGGGCGGTGATTGCACAGTCCTCTTACCTTCCCTTGTGGGTAGGCAAAAAAACTACGCAATCGCGGGCAACACCAGCTTTGTCTGCAAGCCGCCCAGCGCACCATCGTGCAACTCCAGCGTGCCGCCATAAAGCTTTGCAATGTCTCGAACGATGGCCAGACCGAGCCCACTGCCCGGAACAAATTCATCGAGCCGTTCGCCACGCTCCAAGACCCTGACACGGTCTTCAAGCGCCAGGCCTGGGCCATCGTCTTCGATCGTCAGTTGCAACTGCACGTTGGTGCGCGAGGCGTTGACGACCACACGGTGCTTGGCCCATTTGCAGGCGTTGTCGATGAGATTGCCGACCATTTCTTCGAGGTCCTGACGTTCGCCGCGGAAGAAAAGATTGGGATCGCAAGCAAACGTGATTTCGATGTTGTGGTCTGTGTAGATGCGTTCGAGCACGCGCACGAGATCGCCGAGCGTGGGTTCGACGCGGGTGCGATTTCCCAACACATCGAGCGCCCCTGCGGCGCGGGCCCGGGTGAGATAGTGATCGACCTGGCGGCGCATCGCGTCCACCTGACGCTGCACGGCGTCGGCGAGCGGGCCAGGTTGGGCGGACGCTTCGCTGGAAAGAATTGTTAGCGGCGTCTTCAGATAATGTGCGAGATTCGAAACATGGGTGCGAGCGCGGCCGACGACTTCAGCACTGTGTTCAATCAGGCTATTGAGTTCGCCCGCCAGCGGCGCGATCTCGGCAGGGAAATCGCCTTGCAATCTGCGCGCAGAGCCATCGCGGATGCGGGCCAGTGATTCACTGACGCGGCGCAAAGGAAGCAGGCCCACGCGGACTTGAATGAAGATCGCGGCGATCAGGCCCAGGCCCAATATCGCGAACGACCAGAACAGTGTGCCGTTGAATTTGGCGATGTCGGCTTCGCTCTGGGCAGTATCGCCGGCGACGACGAAGATGAAGGCGCGCATGTCGGAGGGATCGGCAGTGGCGGCGATCGGAAATTCTATGCGCCGTTCGAGCACACGCACATGCTGATTGTCGGGGCCTTCGGCGTTGGCCCAGATGAGATTTCCAGATTTGGCGACGCCCTCGATCTTGATCGACTTGTCCCACAGCGAGCGCGAGCTTTGCTGGAAGCTCTTGTCGCCGATGGGGACAATCTGCCAGTACCAGCCGGAATAGATGCGCTCGAAACGCGGATCGGTGAAACGGCCGATCAGCGAGACGATGCCGTAACGGTCGGGCTCGGCGGCGGCGATCATGCCGTCGAGATCGAATTTCAATTGCGCGTCGAAATTGTTTTCAACGGTGGAGCGGAAGATACCAGAGAGAATCGCACCGCCCGCAACCAAGCCCAGAATCGTCCACACCGCGGCTGCGATAATAAGCCGAGCGGAGAGAGAATTGAAGCGGCTGAGTTTGGTCATTTCACGTCTTATTCCCTCGCCCTTATTTTAAGGGGCAGTGGGTTGGGGTGAGAAGCGTCGCAAGTCGCGCGAACGATCGGAAAAGAACCTCGCACGAACACCACCTCACCGGACCCTTTCTCTCTGGGGACGAGGGAGGATTTATTGGTTTTGTTTTTCCTGTTTCGCGCCATTCGGGTCTTCGAGGCAATAGCCAAGGCCACGCACCGTTTGAATCAGATCCGGATCAAGCTTCTTGCGCAGGCGCCCGACGAAGACCTCGATGGTATTGGAATCGCGATCGAAATCCTGATCGTAGAGATGTTCTACCAATTCGGTGCGCGACACCACCTTGCCCCTGTGGTGGGCGAGATAGGCCAGCAGGCGGTATTCCAGCGAGGTCAGTTTCACCGGATTGCCGTTGAGGGTGACGCGGCTGGCGCGGGTATCGATGCGCAAGGAACCGATTTCGATTTCGCTGGTGGCAAGGCCCGCCGCGCGGCGCAACAATGCACGGACGCGGGCCAGCAGTTCTTCGGTGTAAAACGGCTTGGCCAGATAGTCGTCGGCACCGGCATCGAAACCGGCTACCTTGTCGCTCCAGCGGTCGCGGGCGGTGAGAATCAGCACGGGCATGGTGCGGCCGTCGGCGCGCCATTTTTCCAGCACGCGCACGCCGTCCATCTTCGGAAGACCAAGATCGAGGATCACGGCGTCATATGGTTCGGTGTCGCCGAGGAAATGACCTTCCTCGCCGTCCGACGCGGTGTCGACCACATAGCCGGCATCACCCAGCGCTTTCTTCAGAAGGCGCTGCAGATCGCGATCATCTTCGACGAGCAGGATGCGCATTCAGGCGAACTTTCCTTCAAATTGGGTGCGCTTTCCACTCTTCCTTTGGGGTAGAGTTGAAGGCCCAGCCGTGCAGCGCAGGGGTTTTTGGGTAGACGGCCGACGCTTGCAGGATTGACCCCTGCCCAAAATTTGCCGCGCAAATTTCGATGTCGGACGATCAAGACCCTGCCAGGCCTTGCCTAGTTGTCTTCCACCCACGAGGACAGGGGAGGCTTTGTGCGTCGTCCAAAGAGATTTCATCAGTAACCCCGACGATGGCCTTGCCAATTGCCCGGTGGGCCATTGTTCCAACCGCGACCACCGTCGAAGCGGTTGGCGCGCGGCGGTGCGGTTTCCGGATTGTGCAGATCTGGCAAACGACCTTGCATGCCAGGTGGTGGGCCATAGCGGTCCAGGAAATAACTGCGCGGATCCTGACTATGACGGCGCACACCTTCGACGCCGAGCACACGGCCGGTGCGCGCATCGGTGTCGAGCCAGATGATACGCCCGTCAGGCGTCATCCATTTCAGGCGGTAGCGATATTGACCGTCGGGGCCAGGCACGGGACCTTCGGCATCATAGAATGTGCCGGGATGGCTACGGCGGATGGCAGGCAGGATGCGGTCCAGCGGGCGGATCTGACCGGCGCGGATGCGTTCGCGCATATGTTCGCGCTGGGCCCAGGCGGGCGTCACACCCGCGGCCAGCATGACCAGGATCATCGCGGGCACACCGATACGCATGGGACCTTTTAGTTCCCTCGAAATGAACCGTCGATGAATGCGCCAGCCAGAACGCGTTCAGAAACTATACCGCAATATGCACGACAGAAAACAAGGCATGACAGCTGTATTTTTGCGTCTTTAGCCGGGAGCTTTGAAGGAGCAACGACAATGGAACAGAAAATGATCCTGAGCGCTGCAGCGGTTGCTGCGATACTGGCAACAGCTTTGCCAGCCTGTGCCGAGGCCTGGCATCCTGACCGCGATCATCACGGCGGACCAGCGCATCCTGTTGTCGTGCAGCGTGCCTCTTTTCCCCATGACCGTATATTCTCGATTACGCGTGGACATGACGACCACCATGTCGGCAATTCCTATATTTCGAACGACCATTTTGTGATCGAGGTCTGTGACCAGCATGGGCAGTTCGTGCTCGCGTCACGTGAGCCCTATTCCGGCAAGTGGTTCGGATTTGCACCAACGCAATAACCGGTCTTGAGGTGGGCGGTCCGCGGCAAGCCCCTCCCCGTCAGGACCATCTACCGTCAAGCGAGAACCCGCGCAGGCGTTCGTACTGCGCGGGTTTCTCTTTTTTGGCATTGGTGATTTTTCAGGTGGAGAAAGTCGCGAGCTACGCGTTCTGGTGAAATCTCGCAAACTCTTCCAACGGGGCGCGCTCGCTGACCAACGTGTTCACCGGCGCGGTTTCATCGGCGTAACCGATGGACATGCCGCAGAAGATCATCTCGGTCTGCGGCACTTGCAGATACTCACGGATCACCGAATGCCACACGGCCCAGGCTTCCTGGGCGCAGCTATGCAAGCCGTGCTCACGCGCCATCAGCATGATGTTTTGCAGGAACATGCCAAGGTCGGACCATTGGCCTTCCTGCATTTGGCGGTCCATCGTGAAGATGAGGCCGACAGGCGCGCCGAAAAATTCCCAATTTCCGGCGAAGAATTTAAGACGCGCGGGTTTATCTTCGCGCGGGATACCCAGAGCAGCATACATCATCTCGCCGATGCGGAAGCGGCGGGTGCGATAGGGTTCGGTGAGATCGGGAGGATAGATCAGATATTCCGGCGACTCCCCCATCGGCGTTTCGGTGCGTTTGGCGCGCACGCGGCGCACGAGTTCGTTGCGCGCCTCGCCCATCAGCACATAAACGCGCCACGGCTGGAGATTGCCGCCCGTGGCCGCGCGCGCGGCCACCGCGAGGATATCGCGGATCGTCTCGACGGGAACGGGGTCGGGTCTGAAGGCGCGGATGGATTTGCGTGTGACGATGGCTTCGCGGACGTTCATGGGTTTCCGATGGCGTGTTGGAATGTTGCGTGAACGCCAACGAAGAGAAGTTTCGAGGCGGGGTCAAGCTGTGCCGTCTGCTTCCCCTCTCGGGGCAGGTCGCCGGTGCGATCTGGGCATTCATCGCCTACTGCTCGTCTTTGGTTGGATCGCTGTCTTCGGCTTGCAGGGCGTGGACGATGATTTTGTGTTGGGCGCTGAGGAGGGTGGAATTGCCGCAGGCCTTAAGGATTTAATCCAGCACGATCGGCGCATGGCGATGCATCGCAGGGCATCTATGAGTGGGCCGTTTTGGCGGCGTTGGTATTATGCAACTGTGCCGATCTAATCTGACGCCTTGAATACGCCGCAAAGTTCCAGGACCAAGCGTATATGTCGGGATCCAGCATCAAGCAGACTATGCGCGCGTGGCTGAAGCGGCGGCGCGGGCAGTTCCTGCGCGCAGGGCTTGTGGCGGCGCTGCTGACGGCCGTGGCGGCGGGCGCGCTTTATATGTTGCCTGAGGTCGTAGCGTTGTTTGCGCCGAAGCTCGATCTCTCGCGCGATCTTTATGCGGTCAACCGGCCGGTGGCGTTCACCTTTCTCGATGCGCAGGGGCACGAGGCGGGGCATCGTGGCGCGATCGTCGGCGAAAAGCTTACGCTCGATCAACTGCCGGCCTATCTGCCGGCCGCATTCATCGCGATGGAGGATCGACGGTTTTACGATCATGGTGGGTTCGACCTGCGTGGGCTGGTGCGCGCGGCGTGGGTGAACTGGCACGCGGGGCATGTGGTACAAGGTGGTTCCACGATCACGCAGCAGCTTGCGAAAATTCTATTTTTGACATCGGACCGCACTTATTCACGCAAATTCAGCGAAGTGCTCGATGCGGCGGCGATCGAGAAATCGCTTTCGAAGACGCAGATTCTCGAACTTTATCTCAACCGCATCTATTTGGGTTCGGGTGCTTACGGCGTCGATGGGGCGTCGCGGGTCTATTTCGGCAGATCGGCGCGCAATCTGACATTGGCGCAAGCAGCGATGCTGGCCACGCTCACGCGCGCGCCATCGGCGTTTTCGCCGCGGCGCGATCTGGCAGCAGCGCAGGCTCGCACAAAGGACGTGCTGACGGCGATGATCGAGACCGGCGCGATCACGAAGAAGGACGCCAAGGCAGCGGAAGCCGCACCCGCCAGCGTCATCGACCGAACGACGCAGGATGCACGCAACTATTTCCTCGACACCGCGGCTGATGAAGCCCGGCGCGATGTGACTATCGCGGGTCAAATGCCGGGGGAGGATCTGATCGTGCACACGACGCTAGAACCGAAGCTGCAAGAAACAGCTCGGGCGGTGCTGGCGAAATATCTGCGCAAGGACGGGCGCAGGCTCAGGGTGCACGAGGGCGCCATCGTGATGATGAAGCCCACCGGCGCAGTATCGGCGCTGATCGGCGGGCGCGATTACGACGAGAGCGTGTTCAATCGCGCCACGCAGGCGCGGCGGCAGCCGGGTTCCGCTTTTAAGGCGTTTGTCTATCTGGCGGCGGTGGAAAACGGGATCAGCCCGTGGGATACGCGCGACGATGGACCGGTGGATATTGATGGATGGTCGCCTACCAATTATGGCGGACGCGAATACGGCACGGTGACTTTGGCCAGTGCGCTCGCACATTCCATCAACACAGTGACGGCGAGCATCGCGCAGGAAGTTGGCATCGGGACCGTCATCAAGGCGGCGCGCAGCGCCGGCATTACCTCGCCACTTGCGGCAAATGCGTCGCTTGCGCTCGGTACCAGTGAAGTGACGCCGCTGGAACTGACATCGGCCTATGCGACGTTTGCCTCCGGCGGAATGAAGGTGCAGCCCTATCTCGTGACCATGGTGGAGGATGAGCGTGGACATGTTTTCTACACCCGCAAGGACACGCCGATGGTGCGCGCCGTTCCTGATGACGCGAACAGAGATTTGACCGCGATGCTCTACGGCGTGATCGTTTCGGGCACGGGCACCGCGGCGCGCCTACCCGACCGCGAAGCCGCGGGCAAAACCGGCACGACGCAGGATTATCGCGACGCGTGGTTTGTGGGGTTCACGACCGATTACGTGACCGGGGTGTGGGTCGGCAATGACAATTCCAAGCCGATGAAAACGGTGACCGGTGGGCTGTTGCCGGCGGCAATTTGGAAAGACGTAATGGTGGTGGCAGAGAAGGGATTGCCCGCCAAACCGCTCGCTAGATCGCAACCACAAGCCCCAGTGGAAGACGAGGATTCTCCCTATGCGTCAAGCGATGCTTCGCCTGGTTATCGCGGTGACGACGAAAGCGATGATGATAGGCGTGTGCGCGCCGACAATCACCGGCCTTCGTTTCTTAACTGGTTGTTCGGGCCTTCCCACGACGGGGAGAAGAAAGAAGGCACGCAGAACAACGACGAGCCGCCGGTGGATGATGATGAACGCGCCAACCAATGATGCTATCTTGCCCCTCTTTGCCGCGCCAAGTGAAAGCTTCGCGGGGCGATCTTCCTTCGCCAAAGCGACGATGGGCGGAAGAGGGCCGAGGTGTTTGGGGCCGTTCGGCATCAGACATTTAGGGGTCATTCCCTTGCATGTGCAGCGCGCGCGCTCACCGGCGATGACAAATTTTATTTTGTGAAATCGATTATGCGCCTGATCTTGAAAATTCTTGCCGTGCTTGTGATCGGAATCGCGCTGGGTGCGGCCGCCACCTGGTTTACTGTCGTACGCAGGACGTTCGGCACGGTGTCGGACGGGCCCTGGAAGACGAGCCTACTCACCGGCAGCAATCAGAGCGGGCCTTATTTGCGCGCGAGCATCGCTGTGCATGGACTGCTCGCGCTCAACCGTTCGGAGACGATCTATTACACCGCCGATCACGACAGCGACGGAGAATGGCTCGATGGCAATTGCATCTATCGCATCGCAGGACGCGAACCAAGCGCGCGGTGGTGGAGCATCACCGCCTATGGTCCCGACGATTATTTGATGGCGAACAAGAACAACCTCTGGTCGGTTTCCGGCGAGACGGTACAGTTGCGGCCAGATAGCAGTTTCGTCATCACAGCGGCTAAGCATCGTGCCCCGGGCAACTGGATTCCGGTGACCCGGGGACGATTCAGTCTGACGTTGCGCCTCTACAATCCGGGCGCGGGCGTGGTGGGCGATCCGGCCCATGCGATGGTACCTACCATCACGCGCGTGGTGTGCGTATGAAGCGCGCGCTTTTCTGGATTCTGGCGACACTGGTGGTGGCGGCCGTCGTTCACGCCGTGCTACTGAATGTGGCACCAGGATTCATCATGTCGCGCGCGATCGAAAAGATGGGCGAGATTAACAAAATCCACCATCAAAAGCGTGTGACAGCGGACTGGCGGACCGTGGTGCGACCTTCGCCGGATTTGCTTTATTCGATCTGTCCGTTCGATCTATCGCAGGGCGCGCTGCATGTCACGGCCAAGGTGCCCCCGGGCACCTATTGGTCTGTGTCGATGTTTGACGACCACACCAACGATTTCTTCGTGCGCAACGACAAGCAGGTGAAAGGCTCGGTCGATCTGGTGGTGATGCTGCCGATGACCGATGTGCGCATGCCGGCAGGTGCGACGGAAGTCAGCGCGCCGAGCGCCAAGGGGCTCGTTCTGTTCCGTACACTGATTAACGATGACAAGAATTTCGCCGCCATCGACACGGTGCGACGTACCGCACGCTGCGACCTTCTTCGCCCTGTTTCTGCGCACCGTCCAGCATCATGAACAAGACCGCTGGCCGTCGACAAAAAGGGCCGCATTGACGCGATCGATATGGTGGTAGGGCCGGCAATGACGGAGAGGCTGGTGATCTTTAATCACCGCGGCCGGCCTTGCGCCCTGATGAGCTTGGCGAGGCGCTGCTGCGGGGCTTGCCTTCCACGCAGAGGATTTTCAAAGAGGCTGTGTTGGGTGAGATGTTGCAGCGAATACGATCACCAATTGTAGTGCTTATGCCCGCAAACCGGGACTAAATTGCGGGGCTTCGAGGGAAAAACGACTATGCGGCACGGGATTTTGCTGGCAGCTGCCTTGCTTTTGGCGGGTTGCGACGACGGCCAGCAGCATAAAGAGCAGGTGGCAGGACCGACCCACATCGCTTTCGTCACCGATTGGAAAGCGCAGGCCGAGCATGGCGGCTTCTATGAGGCGCTCGCACTGGGACTCTATAAGAAGCACGGCCTGGACGTGCGCATTCTCGAAGGCGGACCGAGCGTGAACGTGCCGCAGATGCTGGCGGGTGGGGCGGCCGATTTCGGCATCGGCTCGAACGCGTTCATCCCGCTCAACCTCGCGCGCGAGGGCATCAAGATCAAGGCGGTGATGGCGATCTTCCAGAAGGACCCGCAGGTGCTGATGACCCACCCACGCAGCGACGTGAAGTCCTTGGCCGACATGAAAGGCAAGCCGATCATGATTTCGGATGCTTCCACGGCTGCGTTTTGGCCGTGGATGAAGGCGAAGTTCGGCTTCCACGACACCCAAATCCGCAAATACACCTTCAACCTTGCGCCGTTTCTGATCGATCCCAATGCGATCCAGGAAGGCTATCTGACGAGCGAGCCCTACACGGTAGAAAAACAGGCCAGTTCACGCCGCAGATTTTCCTGCTCGCCGATTACGGCTATCCAGGCTATGCCAACATGGTGCTGGTGCCGCAGAAATGGATCGACACGAACCCCAAGGCGGTGCAGGCGTTCGTCGACGCAACGCGGGAAGGCTGGAAACATTATCTGTTCGGCGACCCGAGGCCCGCGAACGCGCTGATCAAGCGCGACAATCCCGAAATGAGCGACGACGTCATCGCTCAGGCGCGCGAGAAACTGAAAGCCTATGGCATCGTGATATCGGGCGATGCGAAAACTCTTGGACTGGGCGCCATGACGGATGCAGGGTGGAAGCGGTTTTTCGACACAATGGAAGGTGTCGGGCTCTATGACAAATCGCTCGACTACCGGAACGCTTATGATCTGCAGTTCGTTAAGGTAGGCAAGGTGGCAAAGAAGCCTTACGCATTGTGAGGGATCATAACGTATCAGGGAGATCGCGCGCCATGAGCAACCTCGTCAGCATGATTGGCTTCCTCATCGTCCTGTTCGGCTTGCCGCTCGTGCTGGACCATGGCGGATCTTTCCGCGAAGTAGACGAAGAAGAAAACCGCTGAACTTCCCACCCCATCTGTCGAGACGCATTCGCCCTTAAGATTGGCGCTATTCTTTCGCCCCCCTTGAGGCTCCCAGAGCGAAGTGATTCCTGGTGGTCCTGCACAATCATGCCAACCAAGCAGACATTCGCCCGCGTCAGCTGAATTGCGATCAACCCAGCAGATGGGGAGCTCAGATGGTTTGTCGGCTGTGTCCAGAACGAACACGGCCCCCACCGTCGCCGCCACGCGCCGCTCAGCCTTTGCACACTCGGTTTTGTCGAACGCCCAGCATGACCGGCGATCGAATGGGACGATGGCAGGTTTCCGGAACAAAAATATCGACGAAGATTTGGATACCGTTGTAGAAGCTATTCAGCGGCAGGTGAAGAAGCAGATGAGGCATCCCATCGGGAATCGCTTTGCTCTGCGACCTCTGCAGCGGGGACAATAAAAGAAAGATGCTCGTCGGGCTTTCTGATATCACCAAGACCTTCGCCAATGGCGTGGCGGCGTTGGGATCGGTTGATTTGGCGGTCGGTCAGGGCGAGTTTCTATCCATTGTCGGGCCCAGCGGATGTGGGAAATCGACCGCGTTGCGGATTATTGCGGGACTACTCTCGCCTTCGGCGGGAGCGGTGGAATTTCCGCAAGGCAAGCCCGAGATCGGATTTGTGTTTCAGGAACCGACATTGATGCCGTGGGCGAGCGCGCTTGAGAACGCGCGGCTGCCGCTCGATCTGGCAGGCATTCCGCGCGGCGAGGCGGGCGATCGGGCGCAAGTCGAGCTCGCGCGATTGGGGTTGGTAGGGTTCGAGCGCGCCTATCCCCGCGAGCTTTCGGGCGGGATGAAGATGCGCGTGTCGATTGCGCGAGCGCTGGCGGTCAAGCCCAAGCTGCTGTTGCTGGACGAACCGTTCGCGGCGCTCGACGAATTGACGCGATCGGAATTGAACGATGATCTGCTGCGGCTGTGGCGTAATCATCCGACGGAACGTAAGGACGAGCAATTGACCGTCGTGTTCGTCACCCATTCGGTTTCGGAGAGCGCCTATCTTTCGACGCGGGTGGTGGTGATGAGCCCGCGTCCGGGACGCATCGTGGACGACATCGCGATGGCGCGCTATCCCGCGCCCGATCCGGGATACCGCTTCACACCGGCCTTTGCCGAGAGCGCGGGCCGCATTTCGCTTTCGCTGCACAAAGCAATCCGGACCGCGCCATGACGCGGGCGTTGCAAATTCTCGTGCCGCTGGCGGTGGGCGGACTTGCGTTGGCATTGTGGGAGTTCTGTGTACGGCATTTCGACGTATCCCCCATTGTGCTGCCCGCGCCCAGTGCGATTTGGGAGGCGTTCATTGTGCATTTCGGGCAATTGATGTCGGCCTTGTGGACGACGTTGCGGATTTCAATCTTTGCGTTCGCGCTGGCGGTGATTGGTGGGGTTGCACTGGCTGTCCTGTTCAGCCAGAGCCGCACGGTGGAAACCGCGCTTTATCCTTATGCGGTTATCTTGCAGGTAACGCCGGTGGTGGCGATCGCACCTGTCGTGACGATCTGGATTGGGTATGATCGGATCAATCTCGTGCTGCTGCTGCTTGCTTGGATCGTGGCGTTCTTTCCTATTCTGGCAAACACAACGTTGGGATTGCGCTCGGCCGATCACAATCTGATCGACCTTTTCCGGCTTTATGGCGCCTCGCGCTGGCAGATATTATGGAAGCTGCAATTGCCGGGTGCCCTTCCCTATCTGCTGGGCGCGATGAAGGTATCCGGTGGGCTCGCACTGATCGGCGTGGTGGTGGCGGAATTCGCGGCGGGATCAGGCACGGCGACAGGGCTTGCCTGGACGATCACGCTGGCCACGCGCGAGCTTCACATCGCAACCGCTTTTGCGGCACTGGCGCTGTTGTCGGCGCTCGGAATCGCGATTTTCTTTGCGCTTACAGCACTTGAATGGGCGCTGCTGCACCGCTGGCACGAGAGCGCGGTGACGAAGGAGCGATGACGAAGATGAAGGGGCCATGACGTTTTATTTGGATCGACACATCGTCGCCTTCCGTCTCGTCATGGTAGCATCGGCGTACTACGACAGTGTGTTTTTTTAAATCGCTTTAGCTGATCGAAACGCCGATCAACCGTCCTGCGCCGAAGGTCACCGCAGCAGCCGCATATCCCACGAACAGATGGCGCGCTGCGGAGACGAATGGATTGCGGCCCGTGAACAGCGACGTGATCGCACCGCTTGTGGCCAGTGCTGCGCCCGACAGCGCGACACTGGCGTAGACGGCCGGATCGCCGGAAAGAAAGAAAAACGGCACGACCGGAAAGATGGCGCCGGTGGCGAACAGGACGAAGGACGAGGATGCCGCCGCGTAGGCAGAGCCACCCAAACCGTCCGGATCGATACCCAGCTCTTCGCGCACCAACGTGTCGAGCGCGGCGCCCTTGTTGGAAAACACATTGTCGGCGAGCAATTTTGCGGTTTTTTCGTCGAGGCCTTTGGCTTGGTAGATCAGTTCGAGTTCTTCACGTTCGAGTTGGGGGGCGGATTCGAGTTCTTCTTTTTCGGTCGCGATCTGGCGCTCGCTTAATTCGCGCGAGGAACTGACCGACAACCATTCACCCATCGCCATCGAACAGGCACCGGCTACCAACCCCGCGAGGCCCGTGAGCAGGATGATGCGCGAGGCCGCGGCACCACCGGCAACACCCATCACCAGGCTCATGTTGGAGACGAGGCCGTCATTGGCGCCCAGCACTGCTGCGCGCAACGCATTGCCGCCGCCAGCACCATGGCGGCCTTCGAGCCGGGCGAGCGTCTGGCCGGGAAGGCCACCGACGCCTTGAGCAACCACCTGGATGATGCGGACATGGCCGCGTTCATTGCCCGGCAATCCCCCAGCAGCCGCCTCGGGCTGGTTGTCGTAATGGGCGATATCGCGGGCTTCGGCATTGGCCACCAAAGGCAACATCGCCGATGCGCCAAACCGGCGGCTGAGCCACGTCAGAAGGCGCACGCGCGCGGAGATCCTCAGCGTCGGTCGGCCTCCTTCGTGTTCCAGCGCCTTGGTCCAGAATTCGGCGTGGGCGCGTTCGACTTGCGCGAGCCGGCGATAGACCGAGGAAAGCTTCTCGTCGGTTTCGGTACCAGCCAGTGCTTCGTAGAGTGCCGCGCCGTTGATTTCGCCTTGCAGGTTTTGGCGGTAACGGCGCGTATCTGTGTCAGCCATACCCGATCAATCCCCTCTATGACCCTTTGGGGCTATCTTAAGGCGGTGGCAGGCGCGCTGTCGCGGGCGCGGTGTAGTGCGCGGGCGATGCCATCAAAGATCATAGTAAGGCCGCGTTCGAAAACGCCGTCCATGTCAGGGCGTACGCAATGGATCATCGCTTCGCGGCAGAGCGGATGATCGGCCAGCCTTTCGTGCTCCGAGGCTTCAGGGTGCGCGGCGATCTCGGCCTGCACCACGCCGTTCACGAAGGCGCCTAGAATGCGGGTCATGCGGGCGGCCTCGCGGACGGAAAATCCGGCGGCGGTGAGGACACGCAGATGGGCCTCGAAAAAGACCGCATCGAACCGGCGGGTGGCAAGCAACACGAACACATTGGGATGAGCCAGGCCCACCGCGCGGTAAGCGCGCGCGACTTGCCCCATCCAGGCGCGCCAGCCGTTGGTTTCGGGTGGCAAGGCGAGCGGGGCAAGGAGCCGAGCGACAACTTCGTCGAGCAAATGTTTCTTACTGGGGAAGTGGTGGTAGAGCGCCATCGCTTCCACTCCCAGCCGCGCACCGAGCTTGCGGGTGGAAAAGGCATTCAGCCCCTCCTCGTCGAGCAGAAAGAGAGCTTCAGCGGCGATGCTGTCGCGGGTCAGGGATGTGAGCTGAACCATCAAGACTTACAGTGTAATGTAGAATTCCTGTCAGACCTTACGACGTAAGAATTCTACTGACAAGCTTTCGATATGCCCGGGACACTTCCTGATAGCGCAGCACGCCCCCGCGGTGTTTTCTGCACCGAGCGGAGCGCACTCTAATTTCAACACCTGCGCGGGCTGAATTGCGTCCCATCAGCCCGCTCCTGGCAAATTACTACGAAGAATATTTGTATAATTTCTCAAAATACAAATTCTCCGTGTGATGTCTTGATTTCGCGACGCGGAAGTGTGACGTAACACACATGGCCGCGCCCGTTCCGCAAATGCTCACTGCGAACCGTCTTCTGGATGGGGAAGTCGCCTATTGGCGCCACGGGCACTGGGTGCCGGAGTTCGCGGCAGGAGAGGTGTTTGACGAGCCAGCGGCTGCGGATGCCGCGCTGGCTGCTGCGCAAGCCTTCGTGCGGGACAACAAGGTGGTTGCTACGTATCTCTTCGACGTACGCCGGACGCCCAAGGGCATAGAGCCCGTGAAGGAGCGCGAGACCATTCGAGCGGCTGGGCCAAGTGTGCGGGCCGATCTCGGCAAGCAAGCGGGCATAAGTCCTCAGGAACCTAAAGAGGCAAGTCTGCTGGAACCCAAGATGATAGAACCGCGCCATGTATAGGTACGACGAATTCGACGCAGCGATGGTGAACGAGCGTGTGGCGCAGTTCCGCTATCAGGTGGAGCGCCGCATCAAGGGCGAACTCACCGAAGACGAGTTCAAGCCATTGCGGTTGAAAAACGGGCTTTATCTGCAGCTTCACTCCTACATGCTGCGCGTGGCGATCCCTTACGGCACGCTGTCGGCCAAACAGGTCCGGATGCTGGCACATATCGCGCGCAAATATGATCGCGGCTACGGACATTTTACGACGCGTACCAATCTTCAATATCACTGGCCCCGGCTGGCCGACGCGCCGGATATTCTGGCCGATCTGGCAAGCGTCGAGATGCATTGCGTCCAAACCTCGGGCAATTGCGTACGCAACGTGACGGCTGATCAGTTCGCCGGCGCGGTGGCCGACGAGGTGGAAGATCCCCGGCCCATTTCCGAGATCATCCGGCAATGGTCGACCTTCCATCCCGAATTCAACTATCTGCCGCGCAAGTTCAAGATCGCAGTGTCGGGCACCGAGCGCGACCGTGCGGCGGTGAAATATCACGACATCGGCATCGAGATCATCAAAAACCAGGCGGGCGAGGTCGGCTATCGCGTGTTCGTAGGCGGGGGCATGGGACGCACGCCCTATGTGGCGCTGCTGATCGGCACGTTCGTTTCGAAGGAAGACATCCTTGCCTATCTCGAAGCGGTTCTGCGTGTCTACAACGAATACGGACGGCGCGATAATATCCACAAAGCGCGGGTCAAGATTCTGGCACACCAGCTTGGCGCCGACGAATTCCGCCGTCAGGTAGAAATCGAATTCACTGAGATCAAGAAGAACGCCACGCTCCAATTGCCGCCAGAGGAACTGGCGCGCATCGAAGCTTATTTCGCGCCGCCGGTGTTCGAGAATTTGCCGGATGAATCGCCACAATTCGAAGCAGCGTTGAAGGCCGACGAGGACTTCGCCAATTGGGCAAAGACCAATCTCACAGCGCACCGCGCAAAGGGTTATGCCATCGCAACGATATCGCTCAAGCCGCTTGGCCAAACGCCGGGCGATGCCAGCGCGGAACAGATGGATGGCCTGGCTGAGATCATGGACGATTTCGGATTTGCCGAAATCCGCGTCAGCCACGAACAGAATCTCGTCTTGCCGCATGTGCGCAAGAAGGATTTGCCGGTGATCCATGCGCGGCTAAAGGCGCTGGGTCTAGCGTCAGCGAATGCGGGACTGATTACTGACATCATCTGCTGCCCGGGCCTGGATTATTGCGATCTGGCCAACGCGCGTTCCATTCCGGTCGCGCAAGCAATCCAGCAGCGCTTTGCCGATCTCAAACGCCAGCACGATCTGGGTGAGATCAAGATCAAAATGAGCGGCTGCATCAACGCCTGCGGCCATCATCATGCGGGCCATATTGGGATTCTAGGCGTCGACAAAAAGGGCGTTGAATTCTACCAGATCCAATTGGGCGGATCGGGGGCGGAAGATGCAAGTGTGGGCGAGATCATGGGGCCGGGCTTCGGCAAAGACGAGATCGTCGATGCCATCGAACGCGTGGTCGAGGCTTACGTAAAGCTGCGCGCGCCCGGCGAGCGTCTGCTCGACACCTATCGCCGCGTCGGCATGGTGCCATTCAAGAACATGGTCTATCGGGAACAGCTCCATGCCGCTTATTAAAGACGGCAAATTCGCCGCCGATCCGTTCGTCTTCGTGCCCGACGGACAGGCTTTCCCCGAAGATCGCGGTATCATGGTAACGCTCGCGCGATTTCAGAGCGAGCGTGAGAATTTGCTTGCCCATCATGCACCGGTGGGCGTGCGCCTTGCGGCGGGCGAGAATCCCGAAGTGCTGAAGAACGATCTGCCGGAGATTGCGGTTATCGCACTCGAATTCCCGATTTTCCGTGACGGACGCGGTTTTTCCTGGGCACGGATGCTGCGTGAACGCTTCGGCTACAAGGGCGAAATCCGCGCGGTTGGCCATTTCCTCTACGACCAACTCGCGTTTTTGGTGCGCGTGGGTGTCAACGCCTTCGACGTACGCCAGGATTTCCGGCTTGAGGATTACGAACGCGCACTGCATGAGATGACCTACGTCTATCAGCCCAGCGTGGACCGGAAGAAGACGATTCTGCAACTGCGGCAGCGGTCATAAGGCGCGGTCAATTTCGTCCCAAAATCGCCTTCTATTCCCTATGCCGCCATAGGCTGGCCCGATGACATTGACATCGGTGTGGATACATTGTGGCGGCTTTCGACAAAAAGGCAGTCTTCGGCCCCGGTGAGTTCGCTGCATGGCTACAGCGCATCGAACCTTTCAATCAGAAATGCGCCAACGTTCTGGGGCTCGCGCTGAGTACGATCAAAATTTCACCGGCTAGATGCCACGATCCTCGATGTCCTTGCGTGCCACGCGATGCAAAAACGAGCCCGTCAGCTTGGCCGCGCATTTCCCACCGCGCTGCAGCGGCGGCTCTAAGGCGGGATGAGCTGTCTTGAAAGTGCAACGCGTCTGCCAGCAGATCAGCGCGGGCCGCCGCTTGACCCCCTGCCCCCCGGGCCCTAAGAGGCGCGCCCATGAATATACGCCCAGCCCTCGTTTCGGAACTGCCGCGGTTTGCCAGCGTCGAGACGCTGATCGAAAAGATGCGGCCTGTGGCGCCCACCTATGTCATCCACCCGGCGCGTTTCCGCGTGGCAGTAAAGCGTTTCATCGATTCGTTTCCCGGCGACACGCTTTATGCGGTGAAGGCCAATCCGCATCCCCATGTGCTCGATCAGGTCTATGCGGCGGGTATCCGGCATTTCGACACCGCCTCGCTGGCCGAGATTGAGTTGGTGCGCGGACGCTTTTCCGACGCGCAATGTCATTTCATGGCGCCGGTGCGATTGCCGGGGGCTGCCAAAGCGGCATTCGAAAAGCACAATGTCACCGACTATGTGATCGACTGCGATTTCATGCTCGACCAGCTGCTGGCTGAGACGGCAAATCCTGCAAAGTTGCGAATCTTCGTGCGGGTCGCCACTCCGCTGGGTGGCGCAGTGCTTGAACTTTCGAGCAAGTTCGGCACAACGCCGGATGATGCTGCGCGCCTGCTAAAGCGGGTGGCGAAATCGGGCGCGCAGCCGGCACTCACTTTCCACGTCGGCTCGCAATGTCTTTCGCCGTTCTCCTATGCGCAGGCCATCGAGATGGCGCGGCGTACCGCAGCGATTGCGGGTGTAACAATTACCGCGCTCGATATCGGCGGCGGCTTTCCAGGCCCCTATCCTGGCAATGACGTGCCGCCCTATCACTGGTATTTCGACACAATCCGCGAAGCGCTGGCCACTTTGCCCGATCACGAGAAGCTTCCCGTGCTATGCGAGCCGGGCCGCGCGCTGATTGCCGAAGGCCTGTCCCTCGTCACGCAGGTAACGTTGCGCAAAGGCGACAGCATTTTCATCAATGACGGGGTCTACGGCAGCTTTGATGAACTCACCCTTCCCGGCTGGACCGCGGATTACGCGCTGCACGCAGTGACACTCGACAAGAAGGGCCGCGCGCGGCCCAAGCTCGGCACGCCCAAGGCGTTCCGGGTCTATGGGCCGACCTGCGATACGCTCGATGTGCTGCCGCGCCCACTGCAATTGCCCGACACAGTGGCGCCTGGCGATTTCATCGTGTTCGGCGACATCGGCGCCTATTCGGTGGCCGTGCGTACCGATTTCAACGGGTTCTTCCCGGACAACTGGGCGATCGCCGGTAATTAATCGTTAACCGCACAAAACCTTAACCCACGCCGCGTTAGCGTCTTTGTATGCTGACTGCAAAAGAACGTCTGACGCGTCTGGTTAGTTTGGCTGCCGAGCCTACGGCGGACGCGCGGCTGACGTTGATCGCCGAACTGACCGCGTTCCTGAATGACTGGCCGGAGGAACTACCGCAATCCATGCGTGCGACGCTCGACACGCTGCTGCAGAAGAAGCAGCGCGAAGCCGACGCGGGCAATCTCGATGAGCGCACGCTCGTGGCAGTGGCGCGAAGCCGCGTGGGCGCAGATTGGGCGATCGAATTCGCGGGCTTTGTCGGGGTAGACGTGGCCACCGCACAAAAAATCCTGCGCGAACCGACGGGACAGGCGCTCGCCATCGCCTGCAAGGCCGCCTATCTGAGCCGCACCGCGTTTTCGGCGCTGGCCGTGCTGGCCGCGCGCGACGAGATGCCGGCGGCGGAAGACATGTATTCCAGGCTTGCGAATTTCGAATCGGTGTCGCGCAGCGAGGCCATCGCCACGCTGGAAAACTGGCGCCATGGCGAGAGCGTGAAAGCCGCCTGAATATCCTTGATTCCATAGAAATCTAAAATCGTCTTGGCTGAGCCCGCGCGAAACACGGCCGCAAGATAAGCTTTACGACCAGGCCACCAGCCTTGCGCTGGGACGAAGGGCGCTGCGTATCTGGGCGGGAAAAATCGTTTTACAATCACAGGGATGGCGGCCTCCCTCGAGCCATGAGAAAATTGAGGCGTGCCAGTTCGATCCAGGTCGGCTCAGAAAATGTGTTGATGCAGAAAAAACGGCGTCTCCAACTCGCCGAGCAAACCGATCCAAACTTTCGTTTCAGTGGCCTTGGCGTGGACGCCGCAAGAAGATGCGACGAAGAAGGGCTGGCGCTGAATTGATCAAGCGGGTTCCCGCAATCAGCTTTCCGCGTGGATGTCTGCGCGTTCGCGCGTCTTGGCAAAGCCGATGTTCGGAAATTTGTCGCTGACGTAACCCAACTCCCACGCACTCTTGGCAAGGAAGACCGGCGCGCCATCGCGGTCGGTGGCCATCTGGCCGCGATAGGTGGCGAAGAATTTTTCGAGCTCGGCGTCGTTGCCCGCGATCCAGCGCGCGGTGTCATAAGGCGATGGCTCGAGATCGGCGTCGAGGCCATATTCCGCACGCAGCCGGGACTTCAGCACGTCGAGTTGCAGCGCGCCCACCACGCCCACGATCCATTGCGCGCCGATCATCGGCTTGAACACTTGCGTCACGCCTTCTTCGGCGAGACTTTCAAGCGCGCGGGCGAGATGTTTCTGCTTCATCGGATCGGCGAGCCGCACGCGGCGCAATATTTCCGGCGCGAAATTGGGAATGCCGGTGAAAACGACATTGCCCGATTCCGACAGCGTGTCGCCGACGCGCAGCACGCCGTGATTGGGAATGCCGATGATGTCGCCGGGCCAGGCTTCGTCCACCGTCTCGCGCTCCTGCGCGAAGAACAGGATCGGATTGTGCACGCCGAGCGTCTTGCCGGTGCCCGATTGCTTCAGCTTCATGCCGCGGCGGAATTGCCCCGAAGCACAGACGCAGGAACGCCACGCGGTCGCGATGGTTCGGGTCCATGTTGGCCTGCACCTTGAAGACAAAGCCGGTGACTTCGTTTTCGGCGGGATGCGACGTCGCGGCCCTTGGCGGCCTGCGCGCGCGGGGCGGGCGCATGTTCGGCCAGCGCTGCGATCAATTCCGCGCACGCCGAAATTCTTCAGCGCCGAGCCGAAAAAGACCGGCGTCAGATGGCCTTCGCGATAAGCGTGTCAGCGTCGAAATGCGGGCAGGCCGGCGCGGGCAAGCTCCACTTCCTCGTCGAGCTTGGCCTTAATGTCGTCGGCCAGCAGCGCGCCTAGCATATTGTAGCCGACGCGTTCCTCGCGCCCGAAGATGGAGAATTCGTCGGAATAAAGATCAAGTACGCCCTTGAAATTCAGCCCCATGCCGGCGGGCCACACCATGGGCGCGCATTCGAGCTGCAGCTGGTCGGAGATCTCGTCGATCAGTTCGAAACGGATCGCGGGCTTCGCGGTCCATCTTGTTGATGAAGGTCATGATGGGGATGTCGCGCAGCCGGCAGACTTCGAACAATTTGCGGGTCTGGCTTTCGATGCCCTTGGCCGCGTCGATCACCATCACCGCGCTGTCGGCGGCGGTCAGCGTGCGATAGGTGTCTTCGGAAAAATCCTCATGGCCCGGCGTGTCGAGCAGATTGAAGACCGCGCCCGCATATTCGAACGTCATTACCGCGCTGGTGACGGAGATGCCGCGTTCCTGCTCGATCTTCATCCAGTCCGAACGCGCGCGCCGCGCCTCGCCGCGCGCCTTCACCGCGCCGGCCGCGCGGATCGCGCCGCCCAGCAGCAGCAGATGCTCGGTCAGCGTGGTCTTGCCGGCGTCGGGATGCGAGATGATCGCAAAGGTCCGCCGCTTGGCGGCTTCGCTGGCTGGTGTGCCAGGTTTGGGCGCGTCAGTCATAAGGCCGCGGGGGATACATGACTAAGCTTGCCTTGTCATCCCCAGCCGAGCATTGCGCCAGCAATGCGAAGGTAGCCAATCGAGCCATCCCATATTCATCGCCCTTCTGCCCGGTTGCAGGTGGCCCCCCAGTTTTTCCTCACGGCGTGGTCGCAGCGCCCGTCGGGGAAATGACAACCAGGATTACAGCCACGAAAATGGGCGAATCCTCGGCGCAATGGCGTAGTTGAGCTGGGCGACGGCAATAAAGCCGATGCTCCAATAGGTCGAGAAAATGCACAGTGCCGCGCCAATCGCGTAGAGCGCCTGGCCGACATAGATGCGCCGGTCGAGCGCGCGTTGGATTTCCACGGGGACGTCCGGTTTCACCAGGCCCGCGCGTTGGGCGTATTTCCAGCTTGCGTAAATCGTGACCCCGATCATCAAGATGTTGAACCAGTACACAAGCAGCGCTGCGCGATAGGAAATGAATTCCGCAAGCAGCCCGGTCGAGAACGGTGTCAACGTGATCGTCACCAGAAAGGCAAGCTGTATCCAGGTATAGTCGCGGTTGCTGCGCGAAAGCATGTTGAGCTGAACCTGCTGGCCGACCCAGAAAATGCCCAAGGTCAGAAAGCTCATCATGTACGTGATGAGACGTGGCGCGATGGCCTCCAAGGCATGCCACAGATCAGCTTCGGTGTGGATCGCCGCGGCGGTGGGCGCGCGCAGATCAAGCACAAGAAGCGTCATAGCCACCGCGAACACGCCGTCGCTCAGCGCGGCCAACCGCTCCAGATTCTTGCCGGCGATTTCGTTGTAGAATTTGGGCATGGCCGGTTGCTACACGATCGGCTCGTCGACGAAGGCGCGGCCCTTGCGATCTTCGATTTCCACGATCCACAGATCGGGATCGAAATTCATCTGCTTGTCGAAATATTTCTGGGCCGCTTCGTCGCTGGTCGCGTCGCCCAGCGTCTTCATCCAGACAAGGTCGCCCTCCCCTCGCCTTGCCTGCATCAGTACCATCGAACTGCCGTCAAGCCGGGAGATCTTGAGAAAGACCGCGCCGGCTTCCTCAGAACCCTTCTTCACGACATAGGCGCTCGCCCCCGCCACTTCCGCGCGGCGGATTAAGGCGCGGACGAAGATGCCGGCTTTCAGACGGGGGATCATTCCTGACCCATACCAAAATAGTCGTGGCCCGCGAATGCGAGCCACCCACGCGCGTGGAACGCCTCATGCCACGCCGACCCTACCATCTTTCGCGTAAGGATGGGTGGCGGGGGTTATGATACTTGTCCCACCGCCGCTTTGCGTGCGGATTGGACCCGGGCCATGGTGATACGTAAGAGTTAGGCCGCGCCGCGCAGTTCGGATTGCTTGGGCGGGCGGGCGGCGATTTCCGGGGCGGCATCAAGGCGATCGCTTTTTTCGGAAACGGTCGCGTTGGGTAGGCGCACGCGCACGATGGTGCCTTCGCCAAGCGTGGAATCGATCAGCGCCTCCCCGCCATGCAACTCGGCCAACGCGCGGACCAGCGCCAGGCCCAGGCCCGTGCCTTCCTGGCTGCGAACATGTTCGTTTTCGACCTGCTCGAAAGGCTGGCCCAAGCGTTCGACATCGGCCTGCGAAATTCCCACGCCGGTGTCGGCGACGGCGATCTCGATGCCGGTTTCCCAGCGAACCGCGGTGACACGCACTTCGCCACCGCGCGGGGTGAACTTAATCCCGTTCGACAACAGGTTGATAAGAATCTGTTTGATCGCGCGGCGATCAGCATACATCGTGGCCGCGCTTTGCGCGATGGCAGCCTTGAGGATGACGCCTTTGCGTTCGGCGGGCATCTTGACGAAACGCAAGGCCTCGCGCGCCACGGCCGAGAAATCGAAGGTTTCTTCGCCGATCTCGAATTTTCCGGCCTCTATCTTCGACATGTCGAGCACACCGTTGATGAGTTCGAGCAGATGGCCGCCGGATTCATGGATCAGGCGCGCATATTCGACATAGCGCGGGCTCCCCAGCGCGCCGAACATTTCGTGCGTCATCACTTCGGAAAAGCCGATGATGGCGTTAAGTGGCGTGCGCAGCTCGTGGCTCATATTCGCGAGGAACCGCGACTTGGCGCGGTTGGCGGCCTCCGCCATATCGCGGGCTTCGATTACGGCCAGATCGTTGGCCTTGCGCTCGGAGATGTCGCGCGTGATGGCCACCATATTGTGCTTGCCGTCGGCACGGGTGGCAGGGCGGCAGCGGATTTCCGTCCAGACATAGCTGCCATTGCCGCGGCGCAGGCGGATTTCGGCGGATGCAGCCCTGCCAAAATAACTCGCGCGCACGAACACCGATTGCATCGTCTTGAGGTCTTCTGGATGCACCATCGCGGTGGGCGCCAGACCGATCAGCGTTTCCGGCGGCACGCCGAGCAAGGTTTCGGCGGCGGGACTTGCATAGCGGATCGAGCCATCGGGGCCATGGCGAGTGATGAGGTCCATGGCATTGTCGGCGAGGAAGCGGTACATCGCGGCGCCTTCGGCGGCAGCGCGATCAGCCGCGCGCTGACGATCCTGGGCGGCGGCAGCAACGAAGGCGGCCTGCACGACTGCTGCGAGAATCGAGGCCGCATAGAGCTGCCACGCCGGCAGCGGCAGGCGCGAATCGGGAAGCGCGCCAAGCGCCTGCATCGCGGTGACCAGCACCAGCGCCACGCCGGCGGCGATGCCAGCACGCAAGACCGCTGGGCGCCCACCGGCGAGCGCGGCTTCGGCGGGCACGAGCACGAACCACACCATGAGCGGCGAATTGAGGCCGCCCGTCAGCGCGGCCAGATAGCCGATCAGGGCGGCAAAAATGGCAAGCGCCGCCGATTCAAGTTCCTCAAGGGCGATGTTGGTAAACGCGAGCACAGCCAGCACGGCGGGCGCGAACAGGCCGATGAGGGCTGCGCCTTCAGCGGCGTCAGGCCGTCCAACCAGGCCGAGGAACGCCAGCGCCAGAAGCGCGCCGAGGCCCGCTTTGGCGGTCTGAATCGAGAAGAAGCGCTGGCGCTGGGCCCACTCTTCTTGGGAAAACCGGTCTTTGCCGACAAATCTTGTGCCGATGCCGATGAAATTCTTCATCCCACGCCTCGGTTTCGCACTTCCAGAGGCATCCTCGGGACTCAAGCTTAACGAAGGTTGAATCGCGCCAAAATTATTTCCGAAGTTTTCAACATGAATAAGTCGTCGAATTTACGTCTCGGTAACCAATGTGAATCGGGCCCATTTCCACACTGTTTTGCAACGATTCTCTAAGTTCCGCGAGCGCAAATTGACGTTGCATCGGAGCAGGCTGGGATCAGGTGAAGCTCTCACAAATTCCGCGCGCGTTCGTGGATGAGGCGCCAGAAATCATTGATTCGGCCGCGCTGGTGAGCGAAGCGCTGGATGCGTTGCGCGTGGCCATCACGATCTTCGACGCCGAGCTGAAGCTTGTCTACGCCAATCAGCATTTCAACTATCTGTTCCGTTCGATGCCGCCGCGCGCAACGCTGATCGGGTCGCGTTACGAAGATATGATCCGGCGCGAAATCTCCGGCGGCGAAATTACTGCGCAATCGGTTCTCTCCGATGTCGACGCATTCATTGCCAGGCGCCACGCCCAATTCCGCGCCGGCGAATATAGTCCGCTGGACATTCATCTGGCTGACGGGCGCATCGTCGAGATTAAGGCACGGCTGACAAAAAGCGGTGGCTGGATCGCGCTGTGGACTGATGTGACCCAGGCCCGCCACACCCTTGGCCGTTTCGAAGACGTGACTGAACTTTCGACCGACGCAGTGGCGTTTTACGACAAGAATGACGTGCTTCTGGCCTGCAATGAAGGCTACGCGAAATTGGTGGGCGCAGATTCGCCAGAGGCGCTACGCGGCTTGTCATTTATCCATGTTGTCACGCACGCCTCCTATAGTGAGCGTTTCGTCATCGACAACGAAAGCGATTTTATCGCGCACCGCATGGAGATGCGCCGCCAGCCGGCGGCGGCCTATACGCTGGTCGCCAAGTCGGGCGACACCTATCTGGTGCGCGATCGCGCCACGCGCGACGGCGGCCGTGCCGTGGTCTTCACCGACATCACCAACAGCCGCCGCACCGAGGCGGCACTGGGCGAACAAACCCAAGCACTCGAGCGCACCAGTCAAGCGCTTTCAAAGCTTCAAACCGAGTCGCTGCGCCAGGCGGATTATCTCTCCGACATGACCCGGAAACTGGGCGCGGTGCAAGCCGAGGCAGGTGCTGCCAAGACCGCTTTGTTGCGCACGATGAGTCACGAACTAAAGACGCCGCTCAACGCGATCATCGGCTTTGCCGACCTGCTGCGGATGTCGGGCGCCACGCTTTCGCCCGCGCAGGTCGCAGAATATGCGGGCCTGATCCATATGGGCGGTATGGCGCTACTGCGGCTGTTGAACCAGATCCTCGACCTGACGCGTATCGCGGGCGGGCGTTACGATCTGCGTCGCGAAAAGCTCGACGCAAGTCTGGCGATGCGCGATGTGCAGGAAGCCTTCGCCGAACGCGCACAGGCAAAATATATTTCGCTCAGCGACTGCGCGGGAGCGCCCGGCATTTTTGTCCATGCCGACGAGAGCGCGTTGCGCGCGATGTTGGGACAGCTCACCGACAATGCGATCAATTTCACGCCCAAGAGCGGTGCCGTCGAATTCATGGTTAACCGCAGCGGATCGTGCGTGCGCTTCGTGATCTCGGACAACGGACCGGGCGTGGCGGCGGAAGATCTGCAACGCATCCTCGAACCGTTCGAGCAAGTCGGCCGTGGCACCGCCGATCATCAAGGTGGCGCAGGCCTTGGCCTGACCTTGGCCAAGGCGTTGGCCGAACTGCATGGCGGCTCGCTCGCGGTTGAAAGCGCGCCCGGGCACGGCTTCACGGCAATGCTGGAATTGCCGGCGGCGTGAGGGTCGGGGTGCGGCCGCTCTGTTGTTCGATTGTGTACTGTCATCTGGCGCAGGCTAAAGGACGAGGAGCACGAACGGGACTGGCCACGAAGCTCCGCCAAAAGTCATGTTGCAGATCACGGCCGGCTTGCCTTGGTGGCGCGAGAGGCGTGCACGCCCCCCGCCCGCGCGAATGCGAAGCTGGCAGACGCAATTGCCGAAACCAGCGTCAAAATAGGGGCAAAAAAATCGGCGGTTTTTGGGGCCGCCGATCTCGATTGCCGTTGAAACGAAAAATCAGGCCGCGCGTGCCTTACGCCGAGCGACCGCACCCAAGCCTGCAAGGCCTGCGCCCATTAGGGCCAGGGTCATCGGCTCGGGCACGCGTGTGCGTGCCCGTTCAACATCGACGTTGCCGATCACCGGACCATAGGGCGAGTTCGTATCGAGACTCGCGAAGGTTAGCGTGGTCGAACCGGCGGTCGCAACGAACTCGAACGACTGCGTCTGATACATCATGTTGCTGTGGTTGTTTCCCGCGACGGCGGTGTCGTATCCGAAGTTGAGGAATGCCCCGGCTGCCGAAGCCGTGCCAAGCTTGGACGGATCACCACCGTCGGGATTGCCGGAAAGCGTGAAGGTCACCAGATAGCTAGCACCCGTGACAGTGGCGAAAGTTGTATAGATGCTGCCGGGACTGTTGCCGTCGAGATCGACGCTATTGCCACCGCCGGGCGGGGTCTGCCAGTAGCTCGTGACGAGATCGACACTGCCGCTTGCAACCGTCCAGTTGGTGATGTCGGTCGAATTGCCCGAACTATAGGTACAGAAGCTGCTGCTTCCGCAGGACGGCGCACTGAAACCGCCATTGGACACCAGATCGGCGTGAGCAGTTGCCGGAAGTGCCAGGGCGCTGGCAAGAATAGCGGCTCGGACAAACGAACGCATGTCGACAAACTCCTTTACACTTCGGGCGAGATACACCGGGTCACAACGGGTGGTAGCAAGTTCTGCGCCAAACCACCAAGGGATTGAAACTGTTTAAATCTGCGAAAACCTACCCATCCAGGATGTAATCGATAGTTACAAAGGCGGGGTTAAGTCGCATCAGGTATTTGTGAGAACCGTCCAACACCAGTTCGCGTTTCTGGTTGTGGACGGTGGCGCGCATCACGACGATTCCCGTCGTGCGTTGGGTAATCAATTCGGCGATCTCCAGTGCGGGATAGAGCGTGTCGCCGGGATAGACGGGGTTGAGGAATTTGGCGTTGACCTCGATGAAGCCAATCAGGCTTTCGCCGATGACATGGGGAAACAGGCCCGCGCCCGCCGCGGTGAAGGCCAGTACCTGAAGACCGTGGGCGAGCGGAGCGCGATAGCCCAGCGCTTTGCAATATTCGACGTCGTAATGGATCGGGTGGTTGTCGAGGCTGACGGCCTGGAAGGCGGTGAAATTGCCGTCGCCCAGGGTGCGCGACGGATTGCGAAAGATCTCGCCGATGCGCAATTCATGAAAGCCGCGAAGGGCTGCGACGCGATGATTTTGGAGATCGGCGGGTTGGCCCATGGCCATGCATTGGGGCGCGGGCGCGGCAAGCTGTCAAATCCGGTCGAGCAGGCTGTCGCCGCGTTCACGCTGGCTCTGCGCGATGTCGGCCTTCACTTGGGCGATGTCGGTGAGCATGGCCGATTGCATTGAGGTCAGAACGCCTGACACAGGCGCGGCCTCTGCGGCCTTGCCCGGTTCGCGCGGAAGTAGCGTGACCACCACCGCAAAAACGATTACCGCCCTGATAATCACTGCCACCTCGTCTGATGAGGGACATTAGCGCGGCTGTTTTGCCGCTGACTGAAGCGAACGATTAAAGTTCTATCTAATCAGGCTATCGCGGCCACCACCCGACGATAAAGGAAATGCGGTTCTGTGGATTTGGTTCGCGATCGATTCAAATTTGAATCGAATTGCCGCGCGACGCGGCTAACAGATGCTAAACCGGAGTTCCCCCGAAGCAAAAAAGGTGCCGAAAGCGTTGTTTTGCGCGATTGGGCAGCTTCGGCTTGGCCTGGGCAAGCCCGTCAACGCCAGCCCGCACCCTTCTCCGATCAAAAGGCAATGCCACAATTTCACACAGCATATCTTGCCATAAAATCAGGCAGACGCGGCAAGGTTCACTCCAGAACGCGCAAGGCCTCGGCGCTCCGGACGGGTCTTGCTGTCACCATATGCGACGATTGCGATTTGGACCTGGTCGTCAGACGAAACTCGGCGCGGCCTCAGGCATCTTCACTTTCTTGGCTTGGCGGGTGCGGCGCTCGTCGCCGAGAAACGCAGAACGCCTGTCGCGCACGCGCCGGTCGGGGCCGAAGAAATCGGGCGCGGCGATGAAAGGGCGTGGATAGGCAAGCGCGCCGCGCAGTTTGCGGATGATGGTGGCCGCGCTCACCGGCCGGGCCAGCACATCGGTGACACCCTCGTCGCGGGCGCGTTTGACGTCCGCGCGGCTAGGAAAGGAAGAGATCGCGAAGATCGGGATCATCGGGTTGAGAACACCGGGCGTGCGCCGGGCAGCCAGCGCAAACGGCACGCCGTCAAGCGGTTCGGCGCTATCCTCGCAAAACACCGCCGTGAACGGATGGGCGCGCAAAGCTTCCAGCGCCGAGACCGAGGTAGGCATCACCACGACGCTTTTCAGATTCAGCAGGCTGAAGGTCATGCGCAAGACCTGTACCGAATGAGCCCGGCCGCACACCAACAATACGCGCGCTCTCTTGAAATCCACCCAACTCTTCATCCAGCACCCCGCTCGGGTTGTCCCCGAATTTTATGCAAGTTTTGAGGGCCTCACGTTAAACCGCAGTTAAGCTCTTACCGCCACCAGTTGAATGAACTGTGCCAAAACGATAAACCCGCGCGATGAACTCGCTGCGCATTCTGTTTGTGCTGTTCGCCGCTTCGGCATTGGCAAGCTGCGGCCTTTTTCTGACCAACAAGGAAAAGGCGATGCAGAAGGACCCAAACTATAAGAGCGGATATAGCGACGGCTGCGCCTCCTCCAACGCCGAAAACACCCGTTATCGTGGCGACACCCATCGCGACGAAGCACTGTTCAGCACCAGTGCTGCTTATCGCAATGGTTGGCATTCGGGCTTTTCGGCTTGCAGCAGCAATTTCGCCACTGATCCCACCACGCAGAGAAGTGCTGTGCCCGATCCCGGGCCGCCGCATTAGAGCACCTCGTTAACCGCTACGCCTAAATCGCGCATATCGGCGCGGTCATCGCCCGCAAGTTCATCGATCAGCGCCTTTTCGTTGGGACGGTCCAGAGTGGCGGACACGTATAGCGAGATGCCGCCATAATGGATCATGTAGACGTTCATCACCGCATGGCGTCTCCCCGCCGAAGTCTGATCGGCCCGGCAGAAGATTCGCATCGCTTCGGCGATGACCTTGTGGCCAGCCACCTGAAGCGGGGATTTGTTCATCATCGTGGCGTGGGCGCGGCTTGGAGCCCAACGTTAAGGCAGTGTTAACTATTTGAGATAAAATCTGTGTGCGGATGAACGGATTGCGGCCGAACGTCGCAAAACCGCCATATCCTCCGTGTACGTTTCATCTGCCTTGTGTGAGGTTTTAAGGCGATGTTGGGTCACCTGGTTTTCAGCCATCACGATGGAGAGGACGAAACTTACGTCCCGTCCAACGTTTTGAACTGGATGCGGCGCTTTTTGAGCGCCCTTTTCCGCCGCTGAGCTATTTGTAAGGCCGCTCGTCCCACCACGGGAAATAGGGCGGCATGTCGGCGGATATCGTCTGCGGAAAGTTCGCTTTGCGCTTTTCCAGGAATGCGAGCACGCCCTCCTTCACATCCGCCGACGCACCGCGCGAATAGATTCCACGGCTGTCGATCTTGTGGGCCTCCATCGGGTGGTCGCTCGCCGACAGTCGCCACAGCATCTGGCGGATGAGCGCGACGGAGACGGGCGAGGTGTTGTCGCGGATTTCTGCAGCAAGTTCGTAGGCTCGCGTGAGCAATTGATCTGGCGGCACGACCTCCTTCACGAGACGGCCGTCCAACGCTTCCTGGGCGTTGAACACACGGCCGGAGAGGCACCATTCCAGCGCCTGGCTGATGCCGACGATCCGGGGCAGGAACCAGCTCGAGCAAGCTTCCGGCACGATGCCGCGGCGCGAAAACACAAAGCCGAAACGGGCGGCGTCGCTGGCGATGCGAATGTCCATCGCAAGCTGCATCGTGACGCCGATGCCGACGGCGGGGCCGTTCACCGCCGCGATGACGGGCTTGAGGCAATTGAAGATCGCCAGCGTCACGCGTCCACCCCCATCGCGCACATACTCCGCACTCCAGTCGATCTCGGAGCTTTGGGGACGCATGCGTTCGGGGCGGTCGGTGCGCTTCTGGGCATCGAAGGTGTCGGCGCCCGCCGAAAGATCGGCCCCAGCGCAGAAAGCTCGGCCCGCGCCCGTCACCACGATGGCGCGAATATCGTCGTCCTTGCCGGCACGGTCGAAGGCATCGATCAGTTCGTTCATCATCACGCCGGTGAAGGCGTTGAGTTTATCGGGACGATTCAACGTGATGGTGAGGATATGATCCTTCACAGCGTAGATGATTTCTCCGTAGGACATGCTCGTGCTCCCTGAGGAATGGCATGGCCATACCCTACCCATGCGTTCACTCTTGAACACGGCCCAACCACGTGCTACTCACGTAGCACAAGAGAGGCAAGTATGCGTCAAATGACCCTGCGGGAAGCCAATCAGCAGTTCTCGCAACTGGTGCGCAACGTACAGGAAACAGGCGAAAGCGTGCTGGTTCTGCGCAATGGAGAACCTGCGGTGGAAATTCATCCCCCGTCGTCCAGGAGCGCCAAACGGACACTTTCGCCGCAGCGGGAAAAGGCCATGAAACGCCTTCTAGAGACGGCCCGCCATAGCACCTCGAAATCCGACGCAAAACGTTGGACGCGCGATGAGCTTTACGCGCGTGACTAAAATCACGCTGGACGCCGATATCCTGTTAACTGCTTACGATGCGCGAGATGCGCTGAAGCAGCGCCAAGCGGCGGACCTCATCGAGGCCGCCGCCGTCGCACACTGTGCGATCGGCTTGCAGGCCATTGGCGAATTCTACGTTGCCATCGTTCGAAAGCTGAAGGTTGCTCCGTCCTTCGCGCGCGATCAGGTCAAATCTATTCTGGCGTCGTTCGATACGTTTGGCACAACCCCAAACGCCCACAGCATTGCGGCAGAGGAAGCCGCAATGGGCAGATTTTTCTACTGGGACGCCGTCCTTTTGGCGTCGGCCGCACAAAACGGTTGCACTGTCTTCATCAGCGACGAGATGGCGAACGGCGCGCGGCTGGGCACCATCACGATCTGCAATCCGTTCGGCGAGAACGAGCTAAGCGATGGCGCGCGATCAGCGCTGGGCATCGCCTGATCTTTAGAGGCTGCGCGCAATCAACAATTTCATGATCTCGTTGGTGCCGCCGTAAATCTTCTGTACGCGGCTGTCGGCGTACATGCGCGCGATGGAATATTCGTTCATATAACCGTAGCCGCCGTGTAGTTGCAGGCATTCGTCAACGATTTTGCATTGCGTGTCGGTGAGCCAGAGCTTGGCCATCGAGGCCATGGTGGCGTCGAGCTTGCCCTTGAGATGAATATCGATGCAGTGGTTGACGAAGACCTTGGCGACGGTCGCCTCGGTCTTGCATTCGGCGAGCTTGAATTGAGTGTTCTGGAATTCGAGAAGTTGTTTGCCAAAAGCTTTGCGTTGCTTCACGTAATCGCTCGTCACGGCGAGCGCGCGTTCGATCACGGCCAAACCCTGAGCGGCGATGATCAGGCGTTCCTGCGGCAATTGCTGCATCAATTGGATGAAGCCCATGCCTTCGTCGATGCCAATCAGGTTCGAGGTGGGCACGCGCACCTCGTCGAAGAACAGTTCGGCGGTATCGTTGGCTTTCTGGCCGAGCTTTTCGAGCACGCGGCCACGGCGAAAGCCCTGCACCTCGTCGGTTTCCACCACAATAAGCGAGATGCCTTTGGAGCCTTTCGTCGGGTCGGTCTTGACCACGACGACAATGAAATTGGCCATTCCACCATTGGTGATGAAGGTCTTCGAGCCGTTGATGACGTAATGGTTGCCGTCGCGCCGCGCGCTGGTCTTGACGTTTTGCAGGTCGGAGCCGGTGCCCGGCTCGGTCATCGCGATGGCGCCGACGAGATCACCGCTCGCCAGAGCCGGCAGCCACTTCTTTTTCTGTTCCTCGCTGGCGTAATGCAGGATGTAGGGCGCAACGATGGCGTTGTGCAGCGTGATGCCCCAACCGTCGCCGGCCTTCTTGCCGAGTTGATCGATGATGACAGCTTCGTGGGCGAAACTGCCGCCCGCGCCGCCATAGTCTTCCGGCATGGACGCGCACAGCAGACCCTGTTCGCCCGCCTTCTTCCATAGCGCGCGGTCCACACCCTGCTGCTTGATATAGCGCTCGTAATGGGGCGCAACCTCGCGCTCCATGAATTTGGCGACCCCGTCTTCGAAGATGCGGAGGTCTTCGGTCATCCACTGCGGCGCTTCGACCTGCAAGGGGGTCATGGATTTCTCCCGATGGCTCTGGACAGAGTCATAACATCGCTGCGCCCAAAAGAAATCCGGGCGTCAATCGCAAATTTTCCGCTGGTGCAGGGCGTTGTAGGCCGCCTGCATATCGCCGTCGGACGCCGCATAGGCGCAATCGCCGGGCTTCAGTATCGCGCGGGCATCATCGGTGTGATCCTGCACGCTCATGGTCAGCGACAGCATCAAGCGGATCGAAGTCCGGAATTTCGGCGCGATGCCGGCCGTATCGCTTTGCGATAGCGCGATGCGCAATTCGCCCTGCGCTTCGGTGAGTTCGCGTACCTTGAGATAGGACAGCGCCCTGAAGAAATGTCCGCGCGGGTCCTGCGGAAAGCGGTGCACCAGATCGTCCGAGCGCGCCATGCCCTCTGTCGCGGTGCGCGGCATGTCGCTTTGCGGGATGAGTGCCACGTTCTGTCCGACGTCGGGCGTGGGCTGGGTGGCGATCAACACAAATCCCACAAGTGACGCAAAAAGACCAGCGATGCCGATGCTGGCAGCAATCCTTTCGTGGCCTGGGCGGGGATCGGTTTCCGGCCAGACGATCTGCAGCACGAAACCCAGAATGCCTCCTGCCACCGTGCCACCGGTATGGGCGCCATAATCGGTATTGCTGGCGGCTAGCGGCACGAGCGCAGGCACCAGCAGCCAGAGACTGATCCTGCGCAGGCGCTTGCCCTTTTCCTCTGCGCTGTAATGGAAACTGCAAACCAAAACCGCTGCAAGCAGCGCCATGATTGCCCCGGACGCACCCACCGACACGACGATGTCTGGATTCATCGCAAGCGAACCGATGGAGCCAGCTACCGCTCCCGTGGCGAAGATCGCCGCGAACCAAGCCCGCCCGATCAGCGGCTCGAGCATCCAGCCCGCGAGCAACAGCGCGAACGCGTTCGACAGGAGATGTTCGAGACTGCCATGCAGCAACGGTGCGGTGAACACGCGCCACCATTGGCCGTCGGCAAAGACGAGCTTTCCGCCGACGCCGCCCAGCGCGATCTGCGCGCCGAGCGGCGCGGCAAATCCCGGCTGCGATCCGTGCCGCAGTTCGACGGCGAAGACGATGGCGAGCAACGCAAAAATGCCAAGCGAAAGAAACGGCATCCGGCTCGGCCGGGATGACACAGCTTGCATAGTGCCGGCTGGGCGTGGAACCAGGGGCGGCGGCGCGGCCGTACCGCGCTTGCCGAAACTCATGGCTGTCATGGGTTCCCCGCACCTTCCCAAAGGAGAAGTTTGCGGGCGCCCGCTTTAGAAATCGTGAACGATCACCCCAAAGGATAAGGCCGGGCTCGCGGCCCGGCCTTGTGCCTCGATGGTCCCATATTCACGCGGCGGCGCGGACGGGATGATCTTCCTGTTCGAGATTTTCCGCTGCGAAATCCCAATTGAGGATTTTCCTAAGAACAGCTTCCAGATATTTGGGACGTTCGTTCTGATAGTCGAGATAATAGGCGTGTTCCCACACATCGACAGTGAGCAGACAATTGGTGCCCTTCGCCATCGGGTCGATGGCGTTGGAGGTTTTCTCGACGGAGAGTTTGCCGTTCTTCGAGACGAGCCACGCCCAGCCGGCCCCGAACTGATCCTTGCCGGCAGCAGCGAATTTCTCAATCAGCGTGGCGAGGTCGCCAAAATCGCGTTCGATGGCTTTGGCGAGCTTGCCCGTTGGTTTGCCCGGCCCAGGTTCGCGTAAAGACCGCCAATAGAAATCGTGATTCCAGACTTGTCCGGCGTTGTTGAATATCTGCTTCTGCGCCGTGCCGTCTTCGGCGTTCGCGGTTTCACGCACGATTTTCTCGAGCGCCATGTCGGCATATTTTGTGCCTTTCACCAACTCGTTGAGCTTGTCGACATAAGCCTTGTGATGCTTGTGGTAATGGAACCCGATCGTCTTGGCCGATATCACGGGCTCCAGCACGGTTTCTTCCCAAGGCAACGGTTGCAATTTGAACGGACCGGGCATTTGGCACCTCCAGGGATGGGTTGGCGGCTGCACACGACAGTGGCGGCCGCTCTGGAGAGGTTAAACCTTCAAGGACCGATCGGTTCCCTCCTTCGTCAAAAAGACACCTTTAATTGCGGCGTCATGAACGATGCGTATAAGTTCGATGTGGGGCTATTTGCGCGAATGAAGATGACGCAACATCGGTATATGGCCTCACCAAAACCCAACGCGGGATCGTTCTGAAGACATGGGTGAAGAGGATTGGTATTCGGTTGCCTTGGCCAACTGGATCGGTTCGTCGATAACAGGTTCTACGCTCAACAGACCCCGAGCTATGTAGTCGCCAGCCTGTTGCAGATATGGTTGCGATTGAGGAGGGTAGAAGGTAACCAGAAACCCACACTGCTTTTTCTTCTCTGCCCTCGCATTGTGGCGCGCCGGCAATCTGGTGCGAACGTTTTTCAATGGAATGTTCGCTTTATCGCGGGAATTTATCCCCTCCTGAATCCTTCGACCAATAGGGCTCTTCTGCTGACGGTATGCCAACTTCTTGCCACCATTTATGCGGCCAGCAGGCCCTGCCCCTTGACCCAGTCAAGACCTCGGGCCAGCGCACGGTCGAAGCGATCAAACAATTCGTGAATGTCAGCCTCTTCGATGATAAGCGGCGGGCAGAAAGCGATGCGGTCACCGAGCAATGGCCGCACGATGAGGCCTTCGTCCTCGCAGAAATGGCCAATGGTGGGGGCGACAGCCTGGGTGGGATCGAAATTTGCTTTGGTTTTCTTGTCGGCAACGAGTTCGACAGCGCCGATCAAGCCGACGCCGCTCACCTCGCCCACCAGCGGATGGCTGGTGAGTTTGGCAAGACGTTGCGCAAAGACCGGGGCCACATGCCGGACGTGGCCCACGATGTCGCGTTCCTGATAAATTTCGATAGTCTTCAGCGCAACAGCGCAGGACACCGGATGGCCGCCATAGGTGAATCCATGGCCGAAGGTGCCGATGCGGCCGGACTCTTCTTCGATGATCTCGCTCATCTCAGGCGATAAGATCACCGCCGAGATTGGCAGATAGGCCGAGGACAATGCCTTGGCGATGGACATGCTTTCGGGCTCGAAACCGTAGGTCGAGCAGCCGAACCATTCACCCGTGCGCCCAAAGCCGGTGATAACCTCGTCGTCGATCAACGCGATATCGTGCTTGAGGAGCACCTTGGTGATCGCGTCGAAATAGCCTGTGGGCGGCACGATAGCCCCGCCCGCACCCATCACGGGCTCAACGATCATGGCCGCAATCGTGTCTGGGCCCTCACGGCTGATCAGGTCATCGAGGTTTTGCGCCAGCCGCGCGGAATATTGTTCCTGCGTCTCGCCGGGTTGGGCGCCTCTATAATAGTGCGGACATTCGGCATGCACAGCAAAGGAAAATGGCAGGTCGAAACTTTTGTGGTTGCCGGCAAGGCCCGTCAGGCTGGCGGCAGCGAGCGTGACACCATGATAGGCGCGCTGACGGGAAAGAATTTTCTTTTTCTTGGTCTGGCCACGCGCGTTGGCCGCGTACCAGTAAAGCTTGATCTGGGTATCGTTGGCCTCGGAGCCAGAAGCAGCGAAAAACACCTTTCCGACCGCGAACGGCATGATCTCCTTGAGCTTCTCGGCGAGCGCGATGGCGGGTTCGTGGCTCTTGCCGGCGAAGAGGTGGCCGAAGGAGAGTTTGCGCATCTGCTCGGCGGCCACATCGGCAAGCTCGTTCTCACCCCAGCCCAACGCCGTGGACCACAGGCCCGCCATGGCTTCGATGTAATCCTTGCCACGTTCGTCATAGACGCGCACGCCCTGGCCGCGCTCGAACACAAGCGTACCGGTTTCGCGCAACTTCACGAGATTGGTGTAGGGGTGCAGGATGGAATTGGCGTCTCGCATCTGGGAATTGGTCAGGGGCATGGGGCACCTTGGTCGCGCTGCTGGTCTTGATTTAGCGCAGCGAGGTTCCTGCCCGTCAACGGACGGGCAGTCTCGACGTTTTGGTCTCGTTGCCCGGTGAGGGCCACCTTCTTATGATAGGTGCACTACGACACCTTGGGGCGATACTTCCATGCTAGGGCTGATGCAGGACTGGCCGCTGCTGGTCCACAAGATCATCGATCATGCGGCGCTGAACCATGGCGACCGGCAGGTCGTCACCCGCACCGTGGAAGGGCCGATCCATCGCACCAATTACCGCGAGATTGCCGGCCGGTCCCGGCGGGTGGCCGACGCGCTGGAACGGCGCGGGATCAAGTTCGGCGACCGGGTGGCCACGTTGGCCTGGAACGGTCATCGTCACATGGAAACCTGGTACGGCATTTCCGGGATCGGCGCGGTCTATCACACGCTGAACCCGCGACTGTTCCCCGATCAGCTCATCTACATCGCCAACCATGCCCAGGACCGCGCGCTGTTCTTCGACACCACCTTCACCGATCTGGTGGTGGAGATCGCGCCGCAGCTGAAGAACGTGCAGTTTTATGTCGCGTTGAGTGACCGCGCGCATCTACCCAAAGCCGATCTGCCCAATTTGATGGCGTACGAGGATTTCATCGCTGACGCCGATCCGGACTTTCAATGGAAGGCGTTCGACGAGAACACGGCATGCGGGCTTTGCTACACTTCCGGCACCACGGGAAATCCGAAAGGGGTGCTCTACAGCCACCGCTCGAACGTGCTGCATGCGCTGATCGTGGCACAAAAGGATGCCCATGGGCTCGGCAACAACGATACGGTGCTGCCGGTGGTGCCGATGTTCCATGCCAATGCCTGGGCGATCACTTTTGAGGCACCAATGGTGGGGGCCAAGATCGTGTTTCCGGGGCCAAAGCTCGACGGGGCCTCGGTCTACGAACTGCTCGAAACCGAGAAGGTGACGATGACGGCGGCGGTGCCGACTGTCTGGCTGATGCTGCTGCAATATCTCGAACAGAACAATCTCAAACTTTCGACCTTGAAGACGGTGCTGATCGGCGGCTCGGCCTGCCCGCGCTCGATGATCGAGACCTTCGAGACGAAATACGGCGTGCAGGTGGTCCATGCCTGGGGCATGACGGAGATGAGCCCGCTGGGCACGCTAGGCACGATGAAGCACGACATCGCGCATCTGCCTTACAGCCAGCAACTCGATTACAAATGCAAACAAGGCCATGCGCCGTTCGGCGTCGAGATGAAGATCACCGACGACGACAACAAGGACTTGCCGCGCGACGGCAAGGCGTTCGGACGGCTGAAGGTGCGCGGGCCCGCAATCGCCAAAGGCTATATGGGCGGCGAAGGCACGGATGCATTCGATCACGAGGGCTGGTTCGATACAGGCGATGTGGCCACACTCTGCCCGCAGGGCTACATGACGATCACCGATCGGGCGAAGGACGTCATCAAATCGGGCGGCGAATGGATTTCTTCCATCGACATCGAGAATTTCGCGGTCGGCCATCCAGCGGTTGCCGAAGCCGCGGTGATCGGCGTGAGCCATCCCAAATGGGACGAGCGGCCACTGCTCATCATCGTGCTGAAATCGGGCAAGACGGCGGCGCGCGAGGATATATTGACCTACCTTAACGGCAAGATCGCCAAATGGTGGATGCCCGACGACGTGGTATTCGTGGATGAGATTCCGCACACCGCGACAGGCAAAATTCAGAAAACGGCGCTGCGGGAAAGATTCAGGAGCTATCGCCTGCCCACGGCCGCAGCATAGGGGATTGAATGCGGTTTGTTCCGGTCCTCGCGAAGCTGGCCTTCACAGCACTCGTGATCGCGGCGACGATGGGCGGTGCTGCCGCACTGGGCACACGTGCGGGCGTTTGGGATCCCTATAACGGGCTGTGGCGGATATTTCCGTGGGCGGTGCTGGCCGGCGCGTTGTCCTTCGTGCTTGCGTTCTTCTGGGCGGCGTTGGCGCTGTTTCTCAACCAGGGACGAGCGGCGCGTTACGGCGCCATCGCGCTGGTTGGCTCTATCGCGTTTCTTTACACACCGGTCTACGGCATCGTGATGCTGCGCACGATGCCGCCCATTCATGACATTTCCAGCGACGTGTCGAACCCGCCGCAATTCTCAGCACTGCTGGCGTTACGCAAAAGCGCGGACACACCGGCGAGCTATGAAGGCCCGCTCACCTTGCGCTATCGCGGCAAACGCACCACGGTAGCCGCACTTCAAAAGAAATATTACGGCCTCATCCGGCCCATCGCGATCCTGACAAAAGTGCCGGTGCTTTATTGGCGCGCGTTCTTCACAGCGAAGAAGATGGGCTGGCATCTGGTAGCGTTTGATCCGACGCGCGGGAGCATCGAATGCACCGATACAAGTTTCTGGTTCGGCTTCACCGACGACATCGTGATCCGTGTCATCCCGTCGGGCGAAGGCGCGCGCCTAGACATCCGCTCGAAAAGCAGGCTCGCCGGACCCGATATGGGCGTGAACGCGGAGCGGATTAGGGACTTTGTGAAGATGCTGGCGCGGCGCTGAACGGCCGCACCAAAACCCTATTCCTCAGGATGCGGGTGTGCCACGATGACCGGCGATGGCCGTTGGGGCGGGCGTGGTGAGACTGGCTGTACCTGTTTGCATTCTCTTTCTTTTTCTTACTGCCTGCGGATCTCAACTTCCGCCGGTGCCACCGCCGCCGCCTGCCTGTTTCGATGGTGGCGCGGGCAAATTGGAAAGCGGCGTGCGCAGATACGATCGGGGCGAAACGGAGATGGCCTTTGAAGCCCTGCAGGCGTCGGCGGCCTGTGGCAATTCCGATGCACAGGTCAATCTCGGCTATATGTATGCGCGTGGTGATGTTTCGGCACCCGATCAGGTGGAAGCGATGCGCCTCTATCAATTGTCGGCTGCGCAAGGAAATGGCGAGGGTATGAATGCGATTGGTTACAAATACGCGTTCGGCAGTGGCGTGCCCGTGGATCTCAAGCTGGCCGTGCATTGGTTCTGCAAGGCGATCGAGCAGGGCAATCTACGCGGGATGAACAATCTTGCGAACCTCTATGACAATGGAAAAGGCGTTCCCAAGGATCAAGGCATTGCACAAGCGCTCTGGCAGCAGGCGGCAGATCACGGTCACGTCAACAGCCTCTACAATCTTGCGCTGACATACGAGGCCGATGGCAACACGGCAACCAAGGAAAAAGCCTGGAAGATGATGATCAAGGCCGCCAATGGCGGAAGTGCTCCGGCACAAGCGTTCTTGCAAAAAAACGGCGACAAAGAAGAATTCCCGCCCGGCGCAGATGACGGCAGCCTCATGGTCGTACAGCCGGCTGTTCCTGCTGCCCACGCGCCGGCTTGCGAGCAACCCGCTCTCGCGCCATAGCGAACGCTCCTAGCTCGGCACGTAGCGTTCACCAGATTTCCGTATGCGGCCTTCGTTGGTCAATTGAATGAGGTGGGCAAGCACCGAACGCGACGCGGCCGGATGAAGTCGCGTGTCGACGTCGACATAGATGCGCGCGACCATTTCAGGGATCGTGGTCACGCCATCGTCGATGCAGGCAAGGATCTGGCGTTCACGATCGAGGCGATGGTCCAGATAAGCTTCGAGGAACGGCTTGGGATCGATGATCGGCGCGCCATGCGTCGGATAGAGAATGCGGTCGTCGCGGGCGATCAACCTTCTCACGCTTGCCATGTACTGGGCCATATCACCGTCGGGCGGCGTCACCACCGTCGTCGACCAGCCCATGATGTGGTCACCTGTGAAAAGCGCCTTTTCTTCGCGCAACGCAAAGCACATGTGGTTCGAGGTGTGGCCCGGCGTATAGACGCCTTCGAAGGTGAAGCCGTTGCCTACGATGAGGTCGCCATCCTTCACGCGAATATCGGGCGTGAAGGCCATGTCGCCTCCCTCCTCCACTTTCACGCCGTCTTCGGCCTTACCCGCGCCATGCGGGCCAAAGGCGTAGGTCGGCGCGCCCGTCCATTGCTGGAGCGGCCGGGCAGCGGGGGAATGATCGCAATGGGTGTGGGTGATAAGGATGTGCGTGACGTGCTTGCCGGCCAGTGCACGTTTGAGCGCGTCGAGATGTTCTTGCATGTCGGGGCCGGGATCGATCACGGCCACGTCCTTGTCGCCGACGATGTAGACGCCGGTGCCTTTGAAGGTGAAAGGGCCAGGATTGTGCGCAAGTACGCGCGAAATGCGCGGGCTCAATTGCACGCTTGCTTCATAAGGGGCTTCGAGCGTGCGGATAAAAGCGATGGCCATCAATCTCTCCTGCGGTCGCGCAGGCGGGCATGGCGGTGCAAGGCTTGAGGGCGCGTCTTATGCATGATGGACTTCACCTTTTCGGGCGCGCGCAGCGTGACGAAATCTAGCGCGCGCGAAAGCCAGTCGTTGCGGTGCCTTAGATATTGCACGAAGCGGCGGAAGCTCTTGGAATGGGTGATAAGGATAGTGCAGCCGATCAGGAACGTGCCAACGCCCACCGGAAACGGCACCGGCAACGGCGACATCAGCAGGCCGGCTGCCATCAGGACCGCTCCAAGTGCCGCCATGAAGAGTCTGCGCATCGCGTTCCTTAGATGAGGACGGGTCCCCACCGGCGCAAGGGTTTGACCTTTATCCGCCCTGCCCCTTAACGTCGGGTTCATAGAGACAACGCAGCGAGAGGCAAAGGGCAAACACCATGAAATTCTACAATTCCATCGGGCCCAATCCGCGCGTGGTGCGCATGTTCATGGCCGAAAAAGGGATCGAAATTCCCACCGAACAGGTCGATCTAATGAAGGGCGACAACCGGCGCGAGCCTTATTTGTCGAAAAACTCGGCGGGGCAGATGCCAGCGCTGGAGCTGGACAGTGGCCACTGCGTCACCGAGATCACGGCGATCTGCGAATATCTCGAAGACGTCCATCCCGCTCCGGCGCTGATCGGCAGCAATCCCGAGCAGAAAGCCGAGACCCGCAAATGGACACGGCGCATCGACCTCAACATCTGCGAGCCGATGGCCAATGCTTTCCGCTTCAGCGCGGGCTTGCCGCTGTTCAAGGATCGCATTGTGACCGTGCCCGAAGCTGTCGACGGGTTGAAGCGCATCGCACAGGATCGCCTGAAATGGTTGGACGGCGAAATGCAGGGCAAGGAGTTTGTCTGCGCAAAGCGGTTCACGTTGGCCGATGTGATGCTTTACGCATTCCTCGATTTCGGCGGACAGGTCGGCCAACCGCTGAACCCGGAATTCACCAACATCGCGAACTGGTTTGCGCGCGTAAAGAATCGGCCGAGCACGAACGCCTGAATGCTTCGATCAGTAGGGTTGATCGTCGATGGCGCGCACCAGTCCTCTGATCGTGCGATACAGATACCAGATCGCGAGAAGACCCAGAATCGGAAACCCGATCAGCACGAAGCACAGCGGGATCGCGAAAATCAGCACGACAAGGCTCACCCAAAAGGTAGAAATCGCAGCGTTAAAATGACTTTCCCAGATGGTGCCACTGGCGTCGGGACGTTTCACGTAAGCCAGGATAACGCCCAGGATTGCTGCCATATGCGCACTCACGAACGAGGCCAGCATCAGGGCATAGATGATGATCGCCATGGTACGCAGCAATTCGTGATCTGGAACCGGGCGCGGCGGATAGGCGCTCGCAGTGCTCGTGTCGCTCATTGGTTCCAGCCCTCTCAAACTGTTGCCACAAATGTGGGATGGGCGTGGCCGGGTTTCAACGGCGGAAAGAAAAAGGGCGGCGGAGTTACCTCCGCCGCCCGCTCGGTTTTTCACACTGATCTGAAGATCAAAGGGCCTTCAGATTGGCTGCCTTGCTGCCACGCGCATCCGGCTGGATGTCGAACTGCACGCGCTGGCCTTCATTGAGGCTGCGCAGGCCCGCGGCCTGAACGGCGGTCATATGGACGAACACGTCCTTGCCGCCATCTTCCGGCGCGATAAAGCCAAATCCCTTGGTGGTGTTGAAAAACTTTACTGTTCCGATAGCCATTTCTAGTCCTTTAAGCATCGAATTCCGCCGTCGCACATGCTGGGCGGACGCGAAGGGGCGCTTTTGAGGAAGAAGTGGCTGTCTCGTCCAGGCGCGCACTAAAGGCGAGGTGGAGTAGTAACAGGTGCGCTTTCATCCGACGGACGCCGCCGCGTGCCCGTCCTATAGGCTGATAGCGCCGAAAACACAATCAGGGGACGGGGAACTGCCACCCCATGACGGCCGCTTGGCGGGTCAATGAACCGTTCCTAAAGCTGACCGTGAAACGCCCGGTTTCGGCCTCTAAGCCGACACCGTGATCTTCCGGGGCTTGGGTTTTGCCTTGGGTTTGGGCGGGTTTTCCAGGGCGACACGGTCGGCCTCGATCTTGTCGGCGGCCTCTTTGGCCAGCCTGAGCGCCTTCAGCTTGGCTGTGCGGGCGGCCAGTGCTGAGCGTTCCTTCTCGATTTCCTGCTTGACCAGCGTGTCACGCTGCTCGGAGGCGGTAAAATGGTTCTGGGCCTTGCGCTTTGCAGCGTCCCGGCGGTCTTCGGTTGCGTTTGCCATGCCCCTTTGTAGCACGCCCGACCGCGAAAGGGGGGATTTTGGCGACAAATATTAAGGCCGCGTCAGGCAAGGCGCTGCTGGTTGGCGCCCGCCAAGCGACGTATCGTGTTTTTCTTCCTATTATTAGACCCGCAGCAGGATCTAAAACATATTCTCGCAAGCCTCGGCTGACGGCTTTGCGGCAGGAAATTGTGGCCGTCCCGGCCGGAATAGTTGTCAGGGTGGAAAATAATCGCGGAACCTTTTGCAAGCTTTGAGAATGTGCCCGCGCGAATTATTTCAGTTCTTTTTCCGCCTATTACTGCATTTTGCTGTATAGTGTGTGTCAGCGCATTCGCAAATTCCATTCGCGATAATCATATCACCAAGGAGCGGCACGCGTTGCCGTTCCCGAAAAGGCTTTTTCCGATGCCCATGACGCCGCACAAAAAGGGGAAACGCACGGACACGCCGCTTGTGAGAGGCAAGTTTGCGACCTACACGCGCGGGCTGGGCAACAGCGTAACAGCAACCTTGCATGAGCCAGATCACGATCAGTCCGAAGCCACGCCTGCCCGCGTATCGCCTAAGGCCAAACGCGCAGCGGCGCCGGTCGTCGCGACTGCGACCAAGGACTGAAGGTTGGCTGCGGGGAAGGTGTTACAGCCTTCCCCGTGCCGCCCTTCCCAACAGCGAAGCATTTCGCAAAGAGAGAGACCCATGATGACGCGCCGCACCAGCCGCACAGTGACTTTCAAAAGGCCGTTCATCCTGGATGGATTTGAACGTATTCAGCCCGCTGGCACCTACCTCGTCGAGACCGAAGAGGAGGAATTGGGAACGGTGAGTGTTCCCGCCTATCGCCACATGTCGACGATGATCGAACTGAAGCGTGCAGGACTGACCGAATATTACCCGATCGATCCCGGCGAGTTGGACGAGGCCTTGCTGCGCGACAGCGCGCCCCCGCCTGCGCTTTCCTCCGTGCCGATGTGGACCGGAACAGGACCATCTCTTGCCCGGCGTCAGGACGCCACGCGCCGCAACAGATTGCTGTAAATCCGGCGCTACAAATCCGAGCAACGCCAACCCCCAAGGACGAGGCATGACAATCACCATCTGGCACAATCCCGCGTGCGGCACTTCGCGCAACACATTGGCGCTCATCCGCGGCGCAGGCCATGAGCCGCGCATCATCGAATATCTCAAAGCCCCGCCTGCGCGTGCCCAACTTGCCACCATGATCAAGCGCATGGGCGTGGCCGTGCGACAGGTGGCGCGCAAGAAGGAACCACTCTATCGGGAACTGGGCCTTGATCAGCCCGACGCGACCGACGACGAGATTCTCGACGCGATGGCCGCCAATCCCATTCTGATCAATCGGCCTATCGTAGAAACCGCCAAAGGCATCCGCCTCTGCCGCCCGTCGGAGCTGGTGAACGAACTGCTTTGAGTGCAGGGGCGGCGCAACGCGCGCGCTGCGCATATCTCGGTGCAGAAACAGTGACCTTTCAAAACGATGATGGCCGCGAACTTATCAACATGGCCTACGATGCGACGCGGGCGTTGACGAGACCGATGCTGCACACTTATGGCGCGCGTATACAAATACCCGACACCGCGTCGACCACGCCATATCGATCACGCATTCGAGCACGATGCCCGGTGAAAGCCGGTGAGCAACGGTGCGTTTTGTAAATGTGGTGACACGCGATCCCTAAATTTTCGGCCGAAACTGAAGATACGACACAGCGCCAGCTCAGATGGATAGCCGGCGCTGCGTTGGTTCAATCACATTCGTCATGATAAGCGCGCGGACCGCCGTGGTCGTCCCACCAGCCCGGGCCGTAACTGCACTCACGCGGAGCGTCGCTGTCATCATAGCCGTCGCGATCATAACGATCACCGTCATGCGGCGTCGTGGCCGCGCCCGCCACCGCGCCAACACCTGCACCTATCACAGCACCCGTGGCTGCTGTGCCTGTGGCCGCTCCGATGAGAGCGCCGGTACCTGCTCCCAGCGCCGCGCCCGACACGGCACGGTCCTCTGGCGTAGATCCACACGCGGCCAATCCCAAGCACGCCATCAATGTGCCCGCTGCAACTATCTTCATTTTCATCACAGGCTCCTATTTCTCGAAACGGTCGAAAGTGGAAACGGCGGGAGCGCAGGACCGTTCCACTGGCTTTGAGGGAACTGCGGCGCGCGGCTGCAGACAGAGCAGGTATGCCGCGATGAGAATTTAACGCCGCAACGAAAAACAAGATGAGAAAAACCTTTTCCCTCGGCTACTGGTCCGCGCGCCCAAAAGACCGCAGTTAGGACGTGGAACAAAAATACAAACGATCTTGCGCCAAAAGAACGATCATCGTTCGATTTTTGGTGATCAAATAGGACTGCTTTGTACCTAACCAGGTGTCCATCATCGCCACGGCGCTGGTTATCTGCTTCTGCTCCCAAACGTTTTAGGGCGCCCCGGCCTGTCGCCTACCTTGCGTTTGACATAGCCGCTGCTTGCGCCGCGCCCGGCTTTGCCCACAACGGCGGCTTCAGCGGCGGCGTCGACGGCGGACTGGCGGGCGAAGGGATCATCGGCGATTTTGAGTTCGACGGCGGTTAAGCGCTTGATCTCGTCGCGCAGGCGCGCAGCGGTTTCGAAATTGAGATCGGAAGCTGCGTCTCGCATCTGCTTTTCGAGGTCGGCTATGTGAGCACGGATATTGTGGCCGATGAACTCCTTGCCATCCTCGGCCATGCCTGTGTCGACCATCACGTGATCGCGCTCGTACATGCTGCCCATGATGTCGGAGATGTTCTTCTTGATGCTCGACGGTGTGATGCCATGGGCCACGTTATACGCCGTCTGCTTTTCGCGGCGGCGACTGGTTTCGGCCATGGCGCGCTGCATCGAACCGGTGATGCGATCCGCGTAGAGGATGACCTTGCCGTCGAGGTTGCGCGCGGCGCGGCCTATGGTCTGAATGAGACTCGTTTCGCTTCTCAAAAAACCTTCCTTGTCCGCATCGAGTATTGCCACCAGCGCGCATTCGGGAATGTCGAGGCCCTCACGTAACAGGTTGATGCCGATTAGCACGTCGAAGGCGCCCAGCCTCAGATCGCGAATGATTTCGATGCGTTCGAGCGTTTCCACATCGCTATGCATGTAGCGCACGCGAATGCCCTGTTCGTGCATATATTCGGTAAGGTCTTCGGCCATCTTCTTGGTCAGTGTGGTGACGAGCGCGCGATAGCCGCGCTTGGCGATGTCGCGGCATTCGGCGATCAAATCATCGACCTGGCTTTCGACCGGGCGGATTTCGACCGGCGGATCGATGAGGCCGGTTGGGCGGATCACCTGTTCGGCAAAGACGCCGCCGACGCGCTCGAGCTCCCACGGGCCAGGCGTGGCGGAAACATAGACTGTCTGCGGACGCATCGCGTCCCATTCCTCGAATTTGAGGGGGCGGTTGTCGATGCAACTGGGCAAGCGGAAGCCGTATTCGGCGAGCGTAGCCTTGCGGCGATAGTCGCCGCGATACATGCCGCCGATCTGCGGTACCGTGACGTGGCTCTCGTCGACGAAGACGATCGCCTCGTCGGGCAGATATTCGAACATGGTCGGCGGCGGCTCGCCGGGCTTCCTGCCTGTCAGCCAACGCGAATAGTTCTCGATGCCGGCGCAGGAGCCGGTGGCCTCGATCATCTCCATGTCGAACTGCGTGCGCTGTTCCAGGCGCTGGGCTTCGAGCAGCTTGCCGTTTTTGCGCAGGTCTTCGAGACGGGCGATGAGTTCGGCCTTGATGCCCTTTAAGGCTTGTTGAAGCGTCGGGCGCGGGGTGACGTAGTGCGAATTGGCGTAGACCTTCACCTGATCGAGCTTGCCTGCCGATTTGCCGGTGAGGGGGTCGAATTCGCTGATAGAATCGATCTCGTCGCCGAACAACTCGATGCGCCAAGCGCGGTCTTCGTAATGCGCCGGGAACAGGTCGATGGTATCGCCACGCACGCGGAAGGAGCCGCGCACGAAATTGTCGTCGTTGCGGCGGTATTGCAGGGCGCTCAATTGGCGCATCAGGTCAGTGCGGTCAATGCGGCCGCCGCGTGCCAACGTCACCGCAGTGCCGGAATAGGTTTCAACCGAGCCGATACCATAAATGCACGAGACCGAGGCGACGATGATGACGTCATCGCGTTCAAGGATCGCGCGGGTGGCGGCGTGGCGCATCCGATCGATCTCTTCGTTGATGGAGGAATCCTTCTCGATATAGGTGTCGGTGCGCGGGATATAGGCTTCGGGCTGATAGTAATCGTAATAGGAGACGAAATACTCAACCGCGTTTTCGGGGAAGAAGCTTTTCATCTCGGCGTAAAGCTGGGCTGCGAGTGTCTTGTTGGGGGCAAGGATCAACGCCGGGCGCTGCACCGCGGCAATCACCTTGGCCATCGTGAACGTTTTGCCCGAGCCAGTGACGCCGAGCAGCACTTGGTCGCGCTCATTGGCGTTGGCGGCGGCGACCAGTTCCTTGATCGCGGTGGGCTGATCACCGGCGGGTTCATATTCGCTGACCAGCTTGAACCGTTTGCCTCCTTCGGATTTCTCCGGACGCTGGGGGCGATGGGGGACGAAACCAGCGGTCTGGGCTTCCGTGGCGCCGCCGTGCACGGCCAAATCGCCGAGGGGCGGTGCAGGATCATAGGCCGTGCCTTCGGCCAAGATGGGCGCTAGCAGCAGCGCGAAACTTAGCCGCATTTGCCTCAGATATCGCGCGCGCGCGGGCGCCCTTTGCCCCGGATTTGCGGGGAATCATGCCGTTATTGTGCGCCATGGTGAGCAATATAAGTGTTGTTCGTGCTTTGTGCATCCGAAGACTTGGGCTAAACGGGATGCAACCTGAGGCTTTATTGGGCCCATGATGCGCGGCGACGCCTCCTGAGGCACACCGCGTGCAGCTCCACGGTGGAAACGATGAGCGAGAAGATGATCTTCGGCAGGCCCGTGCACGAGCCATCGAAACAGTTCGACTATCCCACCACCTTGCGCGACGTGGCCGAACACCTGCAAACCCGCGCACTGGTGGATATTTGGCAGGGCTACGAGAGCGGCGGCGGGATGCGGATGGGGCGCGATATCCCCTCGCGCGAGTTCGGCAAATATCTTGCCCACATCATCATCGTGGAGCCGGTCGGCGACTGGGACGATTCCTTCGTGCGTCTGGCGGGGCAGGTACTCATGCTGCGGTTTGGCCGTGACGTGACGGGACTGCGCGGCTCTGAAATCTTCAACGACAATCCGAGCGGATACAAATCACTGTGCAATGCCTCGCGCATAGCGACCGCGACACGCAAGCCATTCTTCGTGGATTCGCGCGTGGTTTTGAACGGTGTCGAGCAGATGCACCTTGAGTCCGCCAACCTGCCGATCTTCGGGCCCAATGGCGAACCGGGCTGGATGATGGCGACGATGTTTCTGTTTTGAGGTCACAACCCCAAATATACACGTCTTCCCCTGCTGATTGTTGCTGTCAGCAGCCACGCCCGACGGGGCCATCAGCGACCGCCTCGGCGTGGTCGTTGAAGTTGAGCTATTGGGAGGAGGTGCGCATGGTCAATTGCGTGGTGTGAATTGCGAAACGGCTTTCGCCATTTCTGCACCGCCCGCGTGACAAGCGCGGACCTTCTGGAAGCACGCTGTGTCGGGTCGCGCACCCGATGGTGCGCAACGTGGTGGAATGAAATGATGGCGCGCATCGAAAGCAATCACGAGATGGCGGCGTTGGGGTAATCCCTACTTCACCGTTTTCAGAATCGCGGCTGTGTCGGCAGCATCTTTTTGGGCGGTGGCAAGATCGGCCGAAGCGATGCCTTCGCGAGCTTTGGCAGCAGCGGTTTCCAGTGATTTCTTTTTGCCGGCGTCCGTCGTGTCGGGGATCGCGCCGGCGCCGGCATTGGCACACGGGTTCATCTGTTTGGGGTCAAAGCCCGCGCCGCCAGGGCCCACAAGGCAGTTCAGCGTATGGTGCAGGTGCATGTGGACGCCGTCGAGCTTGGCCGAACCGGCGGCAAGACCTGCATGGGTCGCGGCGTTGACCACCTCAGACGCCGCGTCGGCGAGCGCCTGATGCATAACCGGCGCAAACGACATAATCGCGGCGCCGATGACAGAGGGCACGATTTTCTTCAGGCACAGGTTCTTGGACATCTTGCCCACGCCTCTTGGATCGTTTTCGCGGGCGAATGAGGCGCGCCTGGGGCTTCGATGTCAACCGATTTGAGCTGCGATGGCGGATGAATATGTGGAGAAGATGTTGCCTTGTTTCGAAGCGAGATTTGCTTGCGATAACGCGTGTTTACGGTGCCGCAACGGACGCAGGATTCGCCACGTAATTCAGCTGGTTCCAGGTTCCGGCGAGACCGAACGGCGCGCTGAAATCGCTGATAGTGTTCATTGGACGGTCGTCATGTTCCAGCCGCACGCGGGGACGGAAGACAAAATTGAGCTTGCGCGCAGCGAGGTCGACGATGCCGCCTCCCAGCATTTCGACGACCGGATTGGAGAGGCCGAAATCTTCGTTGCGCAATTCGCCATGGGCGAGCGCGAAGCTGCCGCGCAAGGTGCCGAAGCCGATGGACGCATCTTTGTTGAGCGCCGCCTCGGGCGCGCCGATATGGGCGGCGCGTCCGGCAAGTTCGAGATCGACACCTGTGACACGGCCATCGGCGAGCGCAATATCGCCATGCCCCCACAGATTATGCATAACCCCCGCGGTGCTGTTGCCCCGCGCGCTGATATCGAGGGCAAGTGTGCCGGTGCCGTCGAGGCCAGTGATGCCCATCATGCTGGCGAAGAACGGCTTGGCGGCGAAGCGGCGCATGGCGAGCCTTGTGTGGAAGCTCGGTGTCGGCTGCGAGGCATCGATATGCAGGTCCAACGTAGCGGTCCCGCCATAGAAAGCGAGTTGCTGGACGTGCGTGTCGAGCACACCGTCATGCAAGGTTACCGGCAGCTTTGCATGTTGCAGCGTGAGCGGGCGGACATGAAGCGTGCCGATATCGAGTGTCAGTTCGGCATCGAACAAGGTCAGCAGGGACAGATCGAAAGACGTGGTATCCCAGGTATCGGCGCGGGTGAAGGGCTTGGCGCCGGGTGGCAGGATATAGGGATCGACGTTGAAACGGTCCAGCGCGAGCACACCCTTGAGCAGCGAAATGGTTTGCGAATTGTCGATCGTCAGCACGCCGGTGATCGCGGTATCGTCAAGCGTCAGCTTGAGATCGCTGAGCGCATAGCTTGAACCGGTGTGATCTAGTTTGGCCTGAACGGACAGCGGTCCTAGTCCGCCGACATTCGGCAGGCCGCGTCCACGCCAGGCGGCCAATTTGCGCAAGCTTGGTGTGTCGAATTTGAGCGCGCCGGTGGCCGGCCCGTTGAGGGTGAGCGCGCCTTTGAAACTTGCCTGTACGAGATCGGAGGTGAGCGACAGATCGACATGGGAAGAGCGAGCATTGAACAGCGCGGCCGGATCGGCGGCCTTGGCGACGAAAGCGATGCGTTCGCCGCCGTCGGTCAGATCGCCTTCGACTGCGAGCGTCCGGCCGAACCAATCGAGCGTGGCGTCGAGATCTTCGATGTTTTCGCGGTCGTTGGTGCGGGCATCTTCGTAGCGGGCGGTGCCACCCACAAGCCTCACCTCTGCGACCGACGTCTTCATTTTGTCGAGCAGCCAGCTTTGCTGAGACGCTATGGGCGCAATGTTCCAATTTGAAGCGCCTTTGCTATCGATCTCGAAGCGGAAATCGGGGTGGTCGACGACCACCTGCGAGACCTCGATGCGCCCACTGAACAGCGCACGGAAGCTGGCCGCGATGCGGATGTTGTCGGCCATTGCGAGATAGGGGGCCTGGCCGCCTGGAGTATTGGACACCACCACCTGTTCTGCTCTGATACCCAAATCGGGGAAGATGGTGAGTTTCAGTGGGCCCTCGATGCGGACGGGGCGGCCAGCGGCAGCCGACAATTCGGCCTCGACGCGGTCTTTGTAAACCGACAGCGGGACGAGGAAGGGGAGCACAATCAGCAACAGGACCAGAATTCCGGCAGCGATCAGAGCGATGCGGAGTAACCGGTTCATACCAGGGCGGACATCGTTGGCAGGCGACACCAGTATAAGGCCCGCTGTGCCTCCGCCTTGCTTTTGAGGGGTCGGGCTCATAGTTTCCGGCGCTCTTCGGAAGATGTGCAGTTGTAGCTCAGTTGGTTAGAGCGCCGGATTGTGGATCCGGAGGTCGGTGGTTCGAACCCACCCAACTGTACCAGCCTTTGTTCGCGAAGCCTCAAAAGCCTGCCCGCCGCAGCCTTAGCGAAGGCGGGTCGGCGCAACATCTTACGGCTGGCAAACCAGCCTTCCGTCCGCTCTACGCCTACTGCCGTCACGTCCCTCTCATACCTCCTTTCTCATCTCTACCTTATAATAGCCCGGTTGGGCGTGCTTGGGGCACAACAATGTTGCCCTAAAGTTTCCTCATCTTCGGCTTTGGGACCCCAGTGAGGCGTTGTCAACTTCGAGGCCCGGCCCTAGCCTGCCCTTAGCATCGGCCCCTTCAGAGGGCTAGAAAATCAGGGGAAACGGTCATGGAACTTCGGACCCTCTGCTTCGGCGTGGGGCTAGCGGTCTGCGCGACGGCATTTGCCTTCGCAGGCGCAACCGATGCTGCACCCGGCGCGGACGCAGATAAGCTTGCCAAGGCCGCCGATGTGGACGGCGCGGCCATCGTCGGTGCCGATGCGCGCCCGGGAGACTGGCTCTCCCATGGCCGGAACTATTTCGAGCAGCGTTTTTCGCCGCTCGACAAAATCAACAAGAATAATGTGAAGGAGCTTGGCGCCGCCTGGGAGTTTCGCACCTTTACGGTGCGCGGACTTGAAGCAACGCCCATCGTGTCACGCGGTGTGATGTTCGTCACCGGCTCATGGAGCAAAGTATGGGCGCTCGATGCCAAAACCGGCAAACAATTGTGGGCCTACGATCCGCATGTGCCGGGGCAATGGGGTCGTTATGCGTGTTGTGACGTCGTCAATCGCGGCGTCGCCTTGTGGAAGGGCGCGGTCTATGTCGGCACACTGGACGGGCGGCTGGTGAAGCTTGACGCAAAAACTGGCAAGCCTGTCTGGGATGTCAACACCATCGATCGCAAGCGGCCCTATACGATCACCGGTGCACCACGCGTGGTCAAAGGACTCGTACTGATTGGCAATGGCGGCGCGGAATATGGCGTGCGCGGATATCTCTCCGCTTACGACGCCGATACCGGCAAATTGCGTTGGCGGTTTTACGTAGTGCCGGGCGATCCGTCCAAGCCGCAGGAATCCAAGGCATTGGATGCAGCCGTGCCAACCTGGAAGCCAAGCAAGAAATTCAAATATTGGGAATTGGGTGGTGGTGGCACGCCATGGGATTCCATCGTCTATGATCCTGGTACGGACCTTATCTATCTCGGCACGGGCAATGGCTCGCCATGGAACCGGCATATGCGTTCGCCAGGCGGCGGAGACAATCTCTATCTCTCCTCGATTGTCGCGCTGAAACCGGATACCGGCGACATGGTGTGGTATTATCAGGAAACGCCGGGCGAAAACTGGGACTTCACAGCGACGCAATCGCTCATCATCGCCGATCTGAAGATCGACGGCGCGTTGCGTAAAGTGATCCTGCATGCGCCCAAGAATGGCTTCTTCTATGTTATTGATCGCACCAATGGGAAGCTGATTTCGGCCAAGCCCTATACGCCGGTGACCTGGGCGAAGGGCATCGACATGAAGACCGGGCGGCCGATCGAAAATCCCGCCGCACGCTACGGCGAGAAACCGGCAGCCGTCGTGCCAGGACCCATCGGCGCGCACAATTGGCAACCGATGGCGTACAACCCGCAGACAGGGCTTGTGTACATTCCGGTGATCGAAGGCTCGTTCGCGTTCACTCAGGAAAAACCACTCGACTATAAGCCCGGCGCGTGGAACACGGGCAATGATTTCGCGATGCTCGGCAATGTCGTGCTGCAGATGATTCAATCTGGTCATCCGCCGCCACCGAGCAAGGGATTCATCCGTGCGTGGAACCCGGTGACGCAGAAGATGGCGTGGCAAGTTCCTATGGCCGGGGCGTGGAACAGCGGAATGCTCACAACCGCCGGCGGCTTGCTGTTCGCGGGCGGATCAGACGGCATCTTCTCGGCCTACGACGCCAAAACCGGCAAGATACTCTGGTCGATGGATTTGAAGACCGGTATTGTCGCGCCTGCGATAACCTATAGCGTTGATGGCAAGCAATATGTCGCTATTGCTGCGGGATGGGGTGGATCGGGCGGATTGGGTGCCACCGGCGACACGCAAACCGCTGTCATGAAATACGGCAACAATCAGGGGCGCATCTTTGCGTTCATGATCGGCGGTAAGCACGAAGTGGCGCCATTGCCCTCCGAAGTGCCGGCCGACCTGCCCAAACCGCCGGACGAGAAAATCGATACCGCAATGGTGCAGAAAGGATTCAACCTGTTCCACCGCCATTGCGCGGTGTGCCATGGGGTGTTGTTGCAATCTTCTGGCGAAGTGCCGGATCTGCGTTCGGTGCCAGCGGAAATATGGAGCCAGTATGACGACATCGTGCTGGGCGGGGCGCTGGCCGATGGTGGGATGGCATCGTTCAAAGATCTGCTAAAGAAAGACGACGTGGCGGCGATCCGCGCTTATGTTCTGCAGCAGGCTCACATCGCGTGGGACGAAAAGCAGAAAGACCAGAAGACAAAACCGCACTGACACCTCACCTGCGAGTGTGTAAATGACTTGGCGTAATATCGGTCTTATTGCCGGAGTACTTCTGCTCGCGGCGGCTGGCGCGTTGTGGTGGCTGAGCCGTACCGCGCCCACCCTGACGATCGCCACTTGGGCGGGCACATATGGTCGGGCGCAGGCGAGCGCCATGTTCAATCCGTATACGGAGAAAGTATGGGTTGATGTCCGCATCGCCCAATATGACGGCGGGCTCGATGAATTGCGCGGACAAGTGGGCGCGCACCGCTATGACTGGGATGCGGTGGATCTGGAACTGCCCGACGCAATAGCTGCGTGCAAAGAAGGGTTGCTGGAACCGATGGACCCCACGAACTTTCCCAAGAGCGACGACGGCATCGCGGCGGTACAGGATTTCGTGGGCGGCGCGTTCGGGCCTTGTTGGGTGGGCAGCGTGGTCTATTCGCAGGTGATCGGATTTGCCCCTTCGCGCGTGAAGGGCCAACCCACAACAATCGCGGATTTCTTCGATCTGCGGCGTTATCCGGGGCCGCGCGGATTGCGGCGCAACAGCGCCAGGCTCAATCTTGAACTGGCGTTGCTGGCGGACGGCGTCAAGCCGGGCGACATCTATCGCACCTTGTCGACGCATCGCGGCGTGGCGCGCGCATTGGCCAAGCTCGACACGATCCGTCCGTTCATCGTGTGGTGGTCGAAAAGCAGCGAGCCAAGGCAGATGCTGGAAGGCGAGAAGGTCGTGTTCACGACCATGCCGAATAGCACGCTGTTCGATGCGGCGGCGAAGAAACAAAACATTGGCGTGATCTGGGACAATCAGCTCTATGAGATGGAAGTGTTCGGCATCCCGCGCGGAGATCCCAAAAAACCGATGGCGATGGAGTTCCTGCATTTCGCAACGTCCACTCAGCCGCTGGCGCATGTGGCGGAGTGGATACCCTACGGGCCGGCGCGGAAATCCTCGCTTGGTCTGGTGGGCAAAAACCCGGAATTGGGCCTCGCCATGCGGCCCTTCCTGCCAACGGCACCCGAACATTTCGGCTCGGCCTTCCGGGTGGATGACGTGTGGTGGGCGGCCCATGGACGTGAGATTGCGCCTCTGTGGCAAGCCTGGATGGAAGGGGCGAGCGCGGCCGATCTTCCGTGAAACCTGTGCAATGTCGCCAAGTGCCAGGTAAAAGACCCACGACGGAAAGTACCCGGGCCGGGCGTTATAATGAAACGATAGAACGCGCCGCAAACTTATCAATCGAGCCGCATTGACAGGAGCGGCCCCGTCGTCAACTTTGCATAGGACCGCTCCGGCGCAGCGGGAGGGCTGAAAAATCTATGCTTTCCTATGCGGTACGGCGCTTTCTGGGCGCGATTCCGACGCTGTTTGTCATCATCACGCTGACTTTTTTCATGATGCGTGCCGCGCCTGGCGGCCCCTTCGACGGCGCAACGCCGCCTGCCGCCCGAGATCGAGCACAACATCAAGGCGGCCTATAATCTCGATAAGCCGCTGATCGTACAATACGGCATCTATCTCGATCGGCTCGCGCATGGCGATCTCGGCCCGTCGTTCAAGAACATCGGACTTCACCGTGGCGCAGCTGATCGCGCACCGGCCTGCCGGTGAGCGCGCAGCTCGGCCTTTCCGCGATGGCGCTGGCGCTGATCTTCGGGGTGACGCTGGGCGTGTTCGCGGCGCTGAACCAGAACCGTGCCGCCGATTATTCGGCGTGATGACACTTGCCATGATCGGCATCACCATTCCCACCTTCGTCACCGCGCCGATGCTGACCCTGGTGTTCGGCGTCTATGGGCTTTCGATCTTCGGCCACGACATCACCCTGCCGGTGGGCGGCTGGAACGGCGGCGCGCCTGCCAACATGATCCTGCCGGTGACCGTGCTGGCGCTGCCGCAGATCGCCATCATCGCGCGGCTGATGCGCGGCAGCATGGTCGAGGTGCTGCACTCCAACTATATCCGCACCGCGCGCGCCAAGGGCTTGCCCAACACACTCGTCGTGATCGCGTCATGCATTGCGCGCGGCCTTGCTGCCGCTGGTCAGCTATCTGGGGCCGGCGCATCGCGGCGCTGCTCACCGGCTCGCTGGTCGTGGAGGACGATTTTCGGCCTGCCCGGCATCGGCCGCTATTTCGTCAAGGGCGCGCTCAACCGCGACTACACGCTGGTGATGGGCGTGGTGATCTGTCTACGCGGCGCTGATCATCGTGCTGAATCTTGCTCGCCGACATGCTCTACGCCGTGCTCGATCCGCGCGTGAGGTTCGACAAATGATCGCCACAGGGGCATCTGCGGCAACCGCGGAAGTGATGATGGAATCGCAGCGCGTCCGCAGGGCCGCAGCCTGTGGGTGGATGCGCGCCGGCGGCTGTTCCGCAACAAGCGCGGCCGTGGTCAGGCATGGTCGTGCTGGCGACTCATCGCCCTCATGGCGATGTTCGCGCCGCTGCTCTGCGCCCTATGCCTATGACGAGATCGAATTACGACGTCGATCTCCTGCGCGCCCGACTGGTGGCCGGACGCCGACGTGCTGTGCAACGCGCGGCGGGACGCACTGGTTCGGCACCGATGCGGTGGGCCGCGACCTGTTCGTGCGCGTGCTGTTACGGCGCGCGCGTCTCGCTGGCGGTGGGGCTGGTCGCGACCTTGGTGTCGCTGGTGATCGGCGTCGCTCTATGGCGCCACCGCCGGCTATCATCGGCGGGCGTGTCGACGAGTCTGATGATGCGCATCGTCGATGTGCTTTATTCGCTGCCCTTCATCTTCTTCGTCATCATCCTGATGGTGATGTTCGACCGCAATTTCATCCTGCTGTTCGTGGCGATCGGCGCGGTGGAATGGCTGACCATGGCGCGGATCGTGCGCGGCCAGACCCTTTCGATCAAGCAAAAGGAATTCATCGAGGCGGCGCGCGCGGGCGGCGTGACGCGCGTTCGGCATCATCGGCCGCCACATCATTCCCAATGTGGTGGGGCCGGTGATGGTCTATGTCACCCTGACCGTGCCCGGCGTGATCCTGACCGAAAGCTTTCTGTCGTTCCTGGGGCTGGGCATCCAGGAGCCGCTGACCGTCTGGGGCGTGCTGATCTCCGACGGCGCCAACCAGATGGAGACCGCGCCCTGGATGCTGATTTTCCCGGCCTTGTTCATGGCGGTGACGCTGTTCTGCTTCAACTTCATCGGCGACGGCCTGCGCGACGCCCTCGACCCGAAAGACCACTGACATGGCGACGCCGATCCTGAAGGTCCGCAATCTCGATGTGCGCTTTCGCCACGCCGGATGGCGAAGTCCATGCGGTGAAGAACGTCAATTTCGACATCCATGAAGGCGAATGCCTGGGCGTGGTGGGCGAATCCGGCTCGGGCAAGAGCCAGCTGTTTCCTGGCGGCCTTCGGGCTTCTCGCCGCCAACGGCCGCGCCAGGGCAGCGTGCATATCGCGGGCGAGGAGATTCTGGGGCTGTCAGCGCAAGACAGCTCAACGCATTGCGCGGCTCGAAGATCACCATGATCTTCCAGGACCCGCTGACCTCGCTCACGCCGCACATGACGGTCGGCGCGCAGATCATCGAGGCGCTGCGCGTGCACCAGCACGTGCCGCGCGCAGGAGGCGCGAACGCCGCGTGCCGCGAAATGCTCGATCTATGTCCGCATTCCCGAAGCGCGCCGCGGCATGCGGCAATATCCGCACGAACTTTCCGGCGGCATGCGCCAGCGGGTGATGATCGCCATGGCCACGATGCGCCGGGCCCGACCTGCTGATCGCCGACGAGCCCACCACCGCGCTCGACGTGACGGTGCAGGCGCAGATTCTCGAAATCCTGCGCGAGCTGAAGACCGAAATGAAGACCGCCATCGCTCTGATCAGCCACGACATGGGCGTGATCGCGGGCCTGGCCGACGACGTGCAGGTGATGCGCTACGGCGAGATCGTGGAAGCCGGTACCGTCGACGAGATCTTCTACGCGCCCGCGCATAACTATACCAAGATGCTGCTGGCACGCGATGCCGCGCATCGATATGCCCGATCGCCGCGGCCATGCGCATCTGGCGCCGCTGCCGCCAGGGGCAAGACGCTGCTCGACGTCGACGATCTGAAAGTGCATTTCCCGGTCAAAACGGCGGGCTGTTCGCGCAAGACAAAACCGCTGCGCGCGGTGGATGGCGTCAGCTTCACACTTGCGCGAGGGCGAGACGCTGGGCGTGGTGGGCGAATCCGGCTGCGGCAAATCCACCCTGGCGCGCGCGGTGCTGAAACTGCTGCCCAAGACCGAGCGGGACGGTGGTGTGGCTGCGGCCGCGATCTGGAGCCGATGCGGCCAGGCCGAAATCCGCGCCTTGCGCAAGGATTTCCAGATCGTGTTCCAGGATCCGCTGGCAAGCCTCGATCCGCGCATGCCCATCGGCCAGTCCATCGCCGAGCCGCTGCAAAGCGCTGCGAACCGGGCTTTCGCGCGAGAGCATGCGCGCGCGAAGGTGCGCGCGATGATGGCGCGCGTCGGGCTCGATCCGGGCTGGATCAACCGCTATCCGCATGAATTCTCCGGCGGCCAGAACCAGCGCGTGGGCATCGCGCGCGCCATGATCGTGCGACCCAAGCTGCGTGATCTGCGACGAGGCGGTCAGCGCGCTCGATGTCTCCATCCAGGCGCAGATCGTCGATCTGATCGGTGCAGCTGCAGGCCGAATTCGGTACTGTCGCTGATCTTCATCAGCCATGATCTGTCGGTGGTGCGGCAGCTTTCGCACCGGGTGATGGTGCTGTATCTGGGCCGGGTGGTGGAACTGGCCGACCGCGACGCGATTTATGAGGACCCGCGCCATCCCTATACGCGCGCGCTGCTCGTCGGCCGTGCCGATGCCAGATCCGAAGATCGAACGCGCCAAGCACGCGGCTGAACTCGCCGACCGACCTGCCCTCGCCGCTCGACACGCGCGCGCAGCTGACCTTCCTGAAATCCAAAGTCATCGACGATCCCGACGCGGCGCAATACCGGCCGCGACTGATCGAAGTCGCACCTGGCCATCTCGTCGCCGAGCACGATTGAACGATTCCCCCTTGCCTTGAGAAAAGGCTTGCGCCCTGCCAATATCTGTCGCGTCACTTCATCCGTTCGACTTTGTAGGTTCTCGCGCTGTCGTTGATCCTCAGTTCGTAGCTGCCCAGGAGGGCTCGGCTGATCGTGACTTTGTTGTCCTTTGGAGCGCGCGCGAAACGGGCTTCGCCGCTGTCGCCCTTGATCTGGCGCCAGACCTGACCGTTGTCGAGGAAGACGATGAATTTGCCGAAGGGCGTCTTGGCGTATTCGGTTAGGGTGGCGGTGATGTTGTCGATTTCTTCTTTCTCGGCGTTCTTGGCCTCTTCGGGCGTCTTTTCCACGCGCTCTTGGCCGAATTGCTGCGGCGTGGTTTGCGTATTGCTGCCGCCGAACAGAGTGTCGAGGCCGAACCAGGATTCCTTTTGTTCCTGGGTGGGAGGAACGATGGGTGCTTGCGGGGGCGTGGCCGCCACTTGTGGAGGGGCTGGTGTTTCATTCGCCGCCTTCACGCGCGGTGCGAGGGTGTCGTAGCAGGAAAGCCGTGGCTTTTCTTCGGCAATCGCAGCGCATTGGCCGAGCGCGCGCAACACCTCGTCGCGCGGATCGGCGCAAGCCAACACCGGCGTCAGGCAAAATGCGGCGACGAGGAAGAGAGCCTTGCGGTCCATCAGCATGTTATCCCTCCGGTACAGGATTTGCGGCACGATTCGCCCCCTTCTGCCGTAATGATATGGTATGCAGCGCGGGTGTTCGAGAGGCGCAAAACCGCGCCGTTTCGCAGGGACCGGGAGAGCGGGTTGAAGGAGCAAGAGCGGCGTTTGTGGAGAACCCGCATGTTTCGTCGCAAGATGTTTGCGCTGGCTTTACTCACCTGCGCGGTGGCGGCGTGTTCTCCTCCACCGCGCGGCGACGCACCGATGACGCTCAATCGCGGCAACGGCAGCGAACTGAAAAGCCTCGATCCGCATTACATCGACCTGACGTCGGAAGCCAATGTGCTCGGTGATATCCTGACTGGGCTGGTGACGGAGAACGCGGCGGGAGCGCCAATACCGGGTGCGGCGACAAGCTGGGAGGTTTCTGCGGACGGCAAGACCTGGACGTTTCACATCCGGGATCATGTATGGTCGGACGATGTGCCCGTCACCTCGCAGGATTTCGTCTATGCCTATCGGCGCCTGCTGGAGCCCAAGCGCGCGGCGCCTTACGCCTACAACATCTGGATCTTCAAGAACGCGCACGACGTCAATGACGGCAAATTGCCGGGCACCGCGCTCGGCGTCGAAGCACCCGACGACAAAACCCTGATTCTGCACCTCGAACATCCGGCGCCCTATTTGCTTGAATTGCTGATGCATCAGACGGCTTATCCCGTGCCGCGCCATGTGCTCGAAGTGAAGGGCGATGCTTGGTCGAGGCCGGAGAACTATGTCGGCAACGGCGCCTATCTGCCGAAGAAATGGGTGCCCAACGATCATCTGACTTTGGTGAAGAATCCACTCTTCTACGACGCCAGGAACGTGAAGATCGAAATCGTCAATTATTTTCCGACACAGGACACACAAGCAGCCCTCAAGCAAATGCGCGCGGGCGAACTCGATACGCAGACGCCGCTGCCCGCCACCGAAATCATCTGGCTGCGCAAGCACATGCCGCACACGCTGCAAATGGCCGATTATCTGGGTACGTCCTACATTGCGATCAATTGCGTGCGGCCGCCCTTCAACGACCCGCGGATGCGTGAGGCACTCAGCCTTGCCTTCAACCGCGAGGCCGTTAACGAAAAGGTGCTGCGCTTGGGCGAGAAGGCGGCTTACGCCCTGGTGCCGCCGGGGACAGCCAACTATCCGGGCACGGCGCAATTGCGGTTCAAATCCCTCCCCTATCCCGATCGGATCAAGCGGGCGCGTGCACTGATGGTGGAGATGGGATATGGGCCGAACAAACATTTCCACACGACCTACGAAACCACTGCCGACCCCGACAATGTGCGCGTGGCGGCGACCATGCAGCAGATGTTGCGCCAGATCTATGTCGATATGGATATTTTGCGCATTGACGCGCCGATCCATTATCGCAACTTGCAGGTGCACGATTTTGATCTGGGGGGTGCTGCTTGGATCGGCGATTTCAACGACGCTTCCAACTTCCTCGACCTGTTGCGCTCCGATGGCGGCAACAATTACGGGCAATATAAAAATCCGAAATTCGATGCGCTGATGGATCAGGCGCAACTGGAGTCCGACGCCAAAAAACGCGGCGAACTGATGGCCGAGGCCGAGCAGATCGCGCTCGACGAAAACGCGATTATCCCCACGCGTTTCCGCAAGACGCAGGATCTGGTGCAGCCCTATGTGCGCAACTGGATTCCGAATCTGCGCAATTTCAACCACTCGCGCTGGCTCTGGATCGACCCGACCGTGAACCCTGAGCGTTGAGAGCTGGGCGTTGAAGGCGGCGCCCAGCCTTCCTATCTACGGCTCTGTCAAATCGCGGCTTGCAGCGCTATGCTCCCGCCTGCGCCTGAGGAGGGGTTGAAATCTGATGAATGTCAATAGGTTAGCCGGACGTATTGCCCGGCACTGGAAGAGCATTTTGCTGGTTCTGGCGGTGCCCGTGATACTGGCGGGCTGTGGGGTCAACACCATCCCGACCAAGGACGAACAAGTGAAGGCGGCCTGGGGCGACGTGCAGAATCAATATCAGCGCCGTGCTGACCTCGTTCCCAATCTCGTTTCGACGGTGCAAGGCTACGCGCAGCAGGAACGCATCGTGCTAACCGATGTGGTCAAGGCGCGCGCAAGTGCGACCCAAGTGAAGGTCGATGCCTCCACCATCACCGATCCCGAAGCGTTCAAGAAATACCAGGCCGCGCAAGATCAGCTTTCGGGCGTATTGGGGCACTTGCTTGCGATCACCGAGAATTATCCTGATCTGAAATCGAACCAGAACTTCCTCGCACTGCAGTCACAGCTTGAGGGCACCGAAAACCGCATCGCGATTTCGCGACGCGACTACAATGAAGCCGTGCGACAATACAATACGGAATTGCGCACATTTCCCGGCGTGATCTGGGCGGCAACGCTTTATCGCACGCAGAAACCTGCGCAACCCTTCACTGCGACGCAAGCAGCACAGGCTGCACCCAAAGTCAGCTTCCCCCCGCCGCAATGATGTTCATCCCGCTTGCCTTGCTGCGCTGGTGCGTGATCGCACTTGCCTTGGCTTGCGCGTTTGCAAGGCCGGCGTGGGCCGCGCCGACGTTTCCGGCGTTGACGGGACGGGTGGTCGATGACGCCCATGTGCTTTCGCCTGAGGTTACGGCGCAACTCACACAAAAGCTGGAAGACCTCGAAACCCGTACCTCGCGACAATTGGTGGTGGTAACGTTGCCCTCGCTGCAAGGCTACGAGATCGAGGATTACGGCTATCAGCTTGGCCGCGCCTGGGGCATCGGGCAGAAGAAACTGAACAATGGCGTGCTGTTCATCATCGCACCAAACGAGCGCAAGGTGCGGATCGAAGTGGGATATGGCCTTGAGCCCATTCTTACCGATGCGCTGAGCAGCGTGATTCTGCAGGAGAAAGTGCTACCGAAATTCCGCGATGGCGACATGGCGGGCGGCATCGTCGACGGCACAGATGCCATCATCGAACAATTGCTGCTGGATGCGCCCGCGGCGAAAGCGCGCGTGGCGCAGGCCCAAAACCAGATATCGCAACCGCACTTCAATCCGGTGTTGCTGCTCTTCATCTTCTTTATCGTCTTTTCCATCATCGGCCGGATGTTCGGCCGGCGCGGCGGCGGCATGGGCGCGCTACCCTGGATCATTCTGGGCAGCGGCATCGGGCGCGGCGGCGGAGGTTTTGGCGGTGGGGGGTTCGGCGGCGGCGGGTTTGGCGGCGGGGGCGGATCGTTCGGCGGCGGCGGATCTTCGGGTAGTTGGTGATGCTGACGCAACAAGACCAACAACTCATCGCCGAAACCGTGGCGTGCGTCGAACAGGCCACAGCGGGTGAAATTTCCTGCGTGCTGGCGCAAGAGGTTTCGCATTACCGCGAAATACCGATTGCATGGGCGGCGCTGGTCGCGCTGATTTTGCCGCCCATCGGATTGGCGCTGGGGCTTCGCCCGCTGGCGCTGGCCGAGATGGTGTCGGGGTGGGCCGCTGCCCAGAATGCGGTAGCGGATCGCGACATCCTGATGGCGCTTTCAGCCTACGCCATAATCCAGGCCGTGTTGTTCGCAGCCGTCGCGCTGGTCGTATCGATGCCCACCGTGCGACGCGCGCTGACGCCCGGCTTTCTCAAACGCCACCGCGTGAGCCAATCGGCGCGACACCATTTCGCAGCACTGGGTGCGCGCACTGGCACCGACCGGCCTCACGTGCTGATTTACGCATCGCGCAACGACCGTATGGTGGAGATCATAGCGAGCGAAAGCATCCATCAGGCAGCAGACCAGGCAGCGTGGCGCGACGCCGCTACCGCGCTTTCTCAGGCCATGGGCGCTGGTCGCGCGGGCGAGGGCTTCGTGCGGGCCATCGAAATCTGTGGCGTGGCGCTGGCGCGCCATTTCCCGCCGACAGGCGAAAAACGGAACGCTCTGCCCGATACGCTGTTGGAAATCTAAGCCTCTGCGCCTTAGGAAGAGCGCAAGCTGATGCCATGTCTCAGCAGGGCAGAACAGCGGATTCCAAATTCACGCTCGAGGCGTAAGCTGTTAATTCCATCGGGTCCGATCAGCCAAAGCGCGTTAAAATTGGGAGCGTCGGACGGTATTTTCACGCACAAAGTCCCAAGCGGATTTTCTTCTCAATCGCAGATGCGCACGGGTTTCATCAAGTCGTGTCCCAATTTCCACATCTTCACCTCGACGCCTCATACACACGGTCCCATTTCGCCATTGACATGAGCGCTCTTGCCGTCCCTGGAGCTGATGGCTGGATTGTCCCCTGCATAGGCGCAGGACCGACCGCTTGTTGGTGATCCGTCGCGCGCGCCGAACTTTTTGAATCGATGAAGAATTATCCGACGATGGGAGCGCCAACGGCGACCGTTCGCTTTTCGGCCGTGACTTGCTGTCGTTCATTGTCGGAAAAGACAAGCCGCCAGATTCCATCTCCCCATCCGGTAAAACCGTGGTCGCGGTATACATTTCGCGCAGCAAGATTGCGCTGGGTTTCAACGATCCGGGCGCTCACCTCGCTATACCGCTTCGAAATGTCGGAAAGTATATCATCGAGAAATGTATGCTCGACACCAAGTCCAATAACCCGGCAGCTTATGGCAAAATCTGTGATTTCTCCGTCACTCACGACTGCTGCCCCGACAAGCCCCTGCTCGCCGAAACGATCCCGTACGGTCATAGCAAAAACGGCGCTGGAATCGTTGATGAGAATATTTTCGAGCTCCGCAGTGCTGAACTTCCGACCTGTGGTGTTGAACTGTGTCGTACGTGCGAAAAGCTCGCGAACGCGTTCCACCTTCGCCCGGTCGTGCAACTTCGCTATATCGCACTCGATGGCAAGCGATGCGACGAACGCCGCCTCATCGGGCACATGGCTTTGCAATCTATTGCGATCAAGCTGCGCCCGGACAAGTTCGGTGCGGCTCTGTGATTCGTTCGTAATCGCAGGAAGCTGCAATCGCGGGTCAGTAAGAAGCAGACGACGTAAGGCGAACAGATCTTCGCCCCAGACCTCGACCTCAGGCAATCTCTGCCGAACCCGTTCACGTTCGACGGGATGGTCGTCAATGAACACAAAGGAAGAGATTGCATAGCCGAGCTCTTCGGCGACGGAGCGAATGTTTTCCACCTTATCCGACCAATTCACACGCCAGGTGACGAAGTCTTCGGGTGTGAGAAGACGCTTATGAGGATAATGGTCCGGAAACCGCCACAGTTCCCGGACGGTCTGTTCATCGTTCTTGCTGACTGCTGCGAGAACGACACCTCTTTGCTTCAAGGACTTCAATGCTTCGTGGATGCCGAAGAACAAGCCGACATAGGAGTGTGCGCCGCTGATTTCGGGATGCCATGCAAATGGCGAACCGGTTTCCGCAAGTACGCCAGGCCAAAGAACCCCGTCCAAATCGACAATCACACACTTCTTTCGATCCACGGCCAGCACGGTTACAAGCGCATCCATATGCGCGACTGCAACCGTCGCTTCGCGTGCATATGGATCTCCACCAAGCGATGATGCAAGCGGTGCCAAGTCCGGGAAAATATTATGAACGGCGGACTTTTCGCTTTCTGGCCGCTGCAGCAGCCAGCCGGGCGACCCCAGATGGGTGAACGAAGTCAAGCCATCATCGACGAGCCCCGCGGTCCCAACCGCAGCCAGGGCAGCACACACATCAACCAGATAGACGTCCGCAAACTCGTCCACCATAGCTGCCAATGCAAGATTGGTCTGACGGAATCTGTTTCGATGGCTGTTAACACCCCGGTCGGCAAAACCCATAGGTTGTAAAGTCGGTTCTGGCAGATTGTCGATAAAGATGGGTGCTTGCGTCAGTGATCGCAATTGCCCGATAAGCGACCGCGCTTCAGATACATAGTGCAACGGGCCGCAATCTTGCTCCTCGTGTCTTGTTGCGGCAGAAATCGTCTTGCGTGCATTCAAAGCCCCAACAATGATGGCATCACATTTGCGCTCGCCTGCGAGTGAAGTGTCTGAAGAAAATGTCGCGGCCACCCGCAAGTCGATCTGCCTACGCGCTGCCTCGCGGCGAAGAAAATCCACCTCCATTTGGACTTCGCAATCGCCAAACACGAGCAGCTCAAGATGTGTCTGATCCGGCTTGAACGTTGAAAGCCCATACGGAGCTGCGACCGACCAATAAGGATGTGCGCCCTCCTTTTGCGTTCGCCGATATCGTTCCAACATTTCGGCTGGGTCGCGGCCGTGGGTTTCACGCAACTTTGCCGTCGTTTCAGCAAGTTCTTGCGCCACACTTTTCTCTGTCAGTACGTCGCGCTCAATGAGTGCAGCCAAACATCCAGTCATGGTCTTGGCATCGTATCCCATCTCTTGTTGGAGAGACGGCATCATCTCCGGAAAACTGCGGTCCTGTTCAAACCAAGCAACCAATCGCACTATCTCGGCGTCCACCGGAAGACGCAGGTGGCTAAGCGCATGGATCAGCAGCGCCCTGTCATCGCCCAGCTGCAAGACATGTACAAACTGCGAGCGTCTTAGTATCGGCATCTCAAGCACCACGCTGTAGATATGCCAAGCGCTTGGCTTCGGCTTCATGATTATGCAGGAACGTCAACAAGACGTAGCGTCGGCCACGGGTGACGGCGGTGGCCTCATGAAGCAGCGATGCGGAAAAGACCACAGCGGCGCCGACCGGCGGAGACACGGGATCGTCCACGAATTCTGGAAACAGGAGATTTCCACCTTCATACTCGTCAGTATTCAAATTGAGCGAAAGCGCAAATTGGCGGTAGGAGACATGCGCTGCTGCATTGTCGCGATGTCGACGGAAATACTCGCCGCTGTCGTACCGCGCGATCAATATACGATCCAGATGGGCCACCTCAAACTGAAACGCCCGCTTGATTTCAGGAACAAGCCGGCTGGCCAGCACCTCGACGACACGTGCGTGCAGCGCGTCTTTCGGGTCGAGTATGAGGTCACGGCGTTTCTTTTTGGCCGTATCAAGCTTGGCATAACCGGCACCTGCAGTGTCCGCGGAAGCCATCACGCCCGCTTCGTGAGGTCCGGTTTCGAAGCGTTGAATCAATTCGTGACAAAACTGGCGATCGATAAGATTTGGCACGATAAGAAGGGGCGCGGTCGCATTTATCGGACGACCGGCCTGTCTTGAAAACATCGAGGTCGCCTGAAGAGAGCGCTCCACTGAACTCTCGTTATCATCGGCGTCTATGACTGCCACCAAGCGGCCACTCCTGTCCAAGACCAAGACGGCGGCACGGTCGTTGTGTCCAGCGCAGAGCTGAAAGATATCGTCCGAGGCGCTGAAGATGATGGGAAGGGAGGCGGCGTTCGCATTGGCGTTGGCATTCGCATTGGCATAGGCCGCAAGACTTCCATTGCCGATGCTGGCAAGCGCCACGACATCCGTATTTAGATCAGAAAAGAGGAATTTCTTCGCCTCAAACGCCTGGAGTAGGGGTATGACCTGTTCCTGCGGAAGTACCCCTAGAAGGAGCAAGACCGCGGGACGACCGGCTTGACCGTCAAGCGAATAGAATAATCCGTTCGCGCCTGCGCCGACGATGAAAGGAGAACGCTCTCCAATCGAAAGCCTTTGTGGTTGCAACGTCATCCGCTAATTCCCATGGCTCCGAGCAATGTTTTGCCATCTGGCGAGTGGTTGCGGAAAATAATCTCCGGCTGGGTGATAGGCGCGCTTCGTGCCGAGGGGTGTGCTTGGAGTAAGCGGTCGGGCAATGCGGCCCATTCGATTACAGCGTCGGACATTCAGTAAGCGCCTTGTCAATCGCGAACTTGAGAAGAACGGCCCTGCGTCAGCTATGCAGAGATGTCCAGCGATGAGCTGGCGGTCGAAAGTGCCGAGATGGCGGTCGACGATGGAGCGCTGGAGTTGGCACTGGAGTTCTGGCTCTGTGAGCCGTGGTGGTGATGGCCATGATGGGCCTTCATGTTCTGCAGCATGCTTTGCAGCGCGGTCTGTGCGCCGGAAATATTGCCCGACTGCAATGCGTTGCCAATGCTGGCAAGAGCCTGTTGAAAGGGATTGGTGCTGCTGTTTGACGCGCCGCTTGCGCTCTGTGTCGAGGAGCTCTGCGTTAGCGTTGCATAAGCTTGCTGTGCCGATGTCAGATTGCCTGATTGGATCGCCTGAACGAGCGCCTGGAAATTCTGTTGGGCGGTACTCTGTTGGATAGTGGGTTGATAGCTGGGTATCGAAGATGAAACAGCGCTGATGCTCATGACACAAACTCCGGATTTGTACGCTTAAGATTGACCAAGGTTTGTTGAGAGCTGATTAACTACGAACGTGTTGCGTCCTTTTAACCAGCGGGCAAGTTTGATGAAGAAAGGCTTTTCTTACGAAGCTTTTACGCGCTTCACCCCGATAGTTAGAGATATTTCCCCGAAATATCATGTGCTTAACCTGCCCTCCGAACGCTAGCTGACAAAGAGGACGAAATAACCGGCGATCACCAAAGCGGCCGCCAACAACAGCGCCAGAAAATATATTACTGCGCGTGTCTTCCAGACCATCTTTGTTGGCGGCGGTCTGTCTCGCCGCGTCGTGAAGCGCAATCGCGGGTCAGCAGTCCAAAGCATCGGACTTTATGCCAGAGGGGGGATTGTGGCGTGGGGGGTAGATAGGGTTTCACCGCGCGGGGTTGCGCTCTAAGCCTTCAGGCGTGGTTTGCGCCACATCGGATAGAGAGTGGGTCCGCCTGACAATCTGATCTCGCCGATAAGCTCAAAGCCGAAGTTGCGATAGATCGGAATATTCTTCTCTTTGCTGGATTCGAGATAGGCGGGCACGCCTTCGGCATCGGCTATGGCGAGATGGCGACGGATGACAAGGCCGCCGAACCCATTGCCCTGCTTATCGGGATCGGTGCCGATCGCTTGCAAGTAGTAATGCGGCTCTTTGGGATGTTGCTTTTCGATTGTCTCCATGATTCTCATTGCGCGCAAGCTCATGATCGCGCCGAACACACCGAGAAACTCCGGTCCATTGGTGATGTATTGGTAAAATGGGATGCGCCATTGACCAGGCGGACGCCAAAGCGCCACTGCCTCATAGTTTGCGGTCACATCGCATTCCTCGTAAGGCAAGCCAAGCTTGAACAAGAGCCTGAACAGACGTTGCGTCTTTGTCGCACGAACCGGCTCATCCCTAAGCAGGAAGCAGATCAGCGGATCATCGAGAAAGGCGCGCGCCAATATCTGCGATATCGGCTCCGCATCGCGCCATTCTGCTGCTCGCGCCGCGGTGTTGCTAGCTATGGGCAATTTCCGGCTCGCTTCACCGCACATTCACCAGAAGTGGTTCCAGTTTGCAATGCGAATCCTACATGGACGAGGTTCCCGGAAGGGAGAGGTGTCTCGATTTTTGTGAGAACCGCACCGGCGGCCAGAGTTCGACATCTTCGCATCTAGGCCAGCGGAATGGGGTGATTATTCGTCCGGGTAGCTCAGCGGATAGAGCATCAGATTCCTATTTTTGCACCCGATTCTCAAGTCATTGATTCTATTGAGGATGAATAGCCTAAAACGTGTACAAAATGGCACCGTTTGGCAGCATTTTCACAGCCAAAGTCCCGTACGGATTTTCTCATCGGAGACACACACGCGAACATTCAGGTCGTCGCATGATCGGTAACGACATTTTCCCTTCGAATTGAGCCTTAATTAGACGAAAAAGTCAGAATGAAATTCGACCCTCCAAGAGCGGCTTGAATAAGGCCTTGCTCCCGCCGACAAGCGAAGTGCGCCCGAAAATCGGCCCGACCGCGCAAACGGGCGCTGGGATCCTCTCTGCCAAATTGCCGCTTCGTACGGACGGACGTGCCGTCTATATGCGTAAAGCGAATTTGCGATTCGTGTCTACCAAATCACGGCTGCTGAAGGCGGAATGTCTAACCATACAACAGCATCGATTGACTTGTATGGCTTGGAATTTGCGTTCCCGAGCTCGATCGAAAGAGATTGTATTTTCTGGGAGCGGCCGCGTTGACATTGGTTCAGTTGCGCGCGAACGCGGGGTGATTTGTATACACCAAAGTTGCATAACTGATGTAGTGCGCTCTTCCGTGCGTATTCCGAAGCTCATGCGTCGCGTGGCCCATCGTGACTTTTTGCCTGCCGAACAACACTGCTGCGCTTGCGCCCCAGTCGACGGAAAGCATACCGACTTCGACATCTTCGGAGAACGGAGCCGATGCGTCCCAGGAAATCGACGGGCCAATACCCCGAAAGCCTCGTGCAGCGTGCATTGTGCTGAAAAACCGATTGTACGGCGAGACCTTCGCATTGGTTGGCTGTGACGTTAGGTGGCCGCCGACGAAGACGTAAAATTGGCATAGCGCATGCTGGCGCTAAACACCGAGCGCCCCGTAGGCCCGAACATTCCGAGGCCAATATCCTTTCCAACTTGGAAATCGATAACGGCATGTCGTTCCTTACTGTTCGCAGAACGATCAGAGAATGCGTAGGGACCATTCGAATAAATGCCACTCGGAAAGCGATGGGTTCCATGACTCTTGGTATGATAAACGGCAGAGTGTTGCTGATGGAGCAGTTTGGCACGATCTGCCCGATCGATCTTTACACCCACGGCGAACAGGTACCTCTGCGTTTGAGGCGTTTGCTTCAAGTCCGCAGTTTCTGCCGCCTCCCAGCGGAGGCGCCGGACTTGATGGGATCGCCATTGGCGGCGACGGCAATCTGTACGTGACGACCTATGCAGCAGGTTCCAGGTGGACGGAATGGCCGGAATTTCACTTGCAGGTGCGGCTAGCCGACCAAGTTTTTGATGTCCTTTAGCAAAAGGAAGAGGTGCATCGGGTCGGTTGGCGAAGCGGCAAAATCGAAATGCTCGTAGAATGCGCGCGCTTCGTCATCCTTGGCGTGGACACCAAATGCGCGAATGCCTGCAATATCCGCCGCCTGCAACGTCCTAAGCAGCGCATCCTTCAAAAGCGCCGGTCCAACCCCGCGGCCTTGCCAATCACGGCGAACGGCAAGACGCGCGAGAAGCATGATTAGGACCGGGTGCCGCGAAAGACCCTTCTTGAGCCGCTCAGATGCGTCGGCATAGGCGATCTCGCCAACCACCAGCGTGTGATAGCCAATGACACGGTCGGTCTCGACCGCGAGGTATGTCTGCGAAGCGTTTGACTGCTGGTTTTGCAACGCATTGCGGATCAGGAACTTGTTGAGCGGTTCCTTGCCGCAATCGAAGCCTTCCAGAATATGATCGCGCCTGAGCTTTTCTACCTTGAGATCGAATGTCATTTACGGCGGGATTCGACGATGCTCGGTTTGGTGAGCAGGCGCTTCAGGCGAGGCAAAGCCCGAGGCGGTGCATCCAGCGCAAACTGAAACGCCTCCCAGCGCTTCGCGTCCAATTCAAAACGCTGACGGTCGGGCAATGACTCGGCTGCCCGGGCGAGAGCGCTTTCGAGCACGAACTCGCTGACAGAACGCTGAGAGGCAGCCGCAGCCGCATTTAGCGTCCTCTTCGCCTCGGCAGAGAGTCGCAGATCGAGCTTTTCGGAACGGATCGCGGATTTGGGCATGGCTAGTCTCCTGAGACCGCCTTATAGCAGATACGCCAGACAATGTCATGACAATTATTGCACAGAAATGCGGGGTTATTCCCCAGACGCGACCGCTTTTGATGCACGGGCTTGCGGGGGGCGTCCTGCCGCCCTCGCGACCTCTTTCGGGCGGATTGCTTGGGAGCTTTATTGATGCCTCGGTCCGGTCGCAAGATCCGCGCTTGCGAGTTGAGATCGTTGAACCAAGCAGCGAACGGGCTGCGGCCTTCCAGCGAGAGGTAGTACACGATGGCGGCAGCTTTCGCGACCGCGAACTCCGTGCCTTCGATGAAGTTGGAAAAATAGGCTTCGAAGAACGGCAGCGTGGTCGTATCGCCGGCGGTAGTAGGCCGCGTGGTCGGGGCGGTGCGATGCATTTCGGCGCGCAACATTTCGAAGAGATCGGCGCGGGCCAGATCGAACGGCAGGCCCTTTTGGCGTGCGCGCGTGGTAGGCGTTTGCAGATTGTCAATCTGCGTATTGAGCAGCGCCCCGATCATCTTGTTGAGCGCGCCGAACTCCTTCTCGCGGCCGATCCTGGGCGCTAGGCGGCGCGCGTCGTCACGCAGCCGGTTCAATTCGTCCTCGCCCGATTGGCGCAGGAGCTTTTCGAGATGTGCTTCCATCTCCTTCTTGGAGAGCGTGAGCGCGAGAGTTGGTCCTCGATCCGCGCTAACGGTCTTTTAAGTACGACAACACTGCTTGATCGCTACCCAGCCCACCGCTATCAAAAAGCGCTGTGCGGCGATGGTCGAGTTAACTGGTGCGCGCGACGATCTGTGCCTGTTGTTGTCTCCTGTTTGCAAGAAAAGAACGGGCCACGACCTGCAGCAAATCAGCGGGGATATTTCCGTATATGACGCTTGAAGGTTTGCGGGTCGTGATCGGGCGTATGTCGGGACCCGGCCAGATGAACGCATTGGCTTCCGTCGTGACGATCCACGACGCATCGTCGTCCAACTTGAGACGCCGTTTGACAACGGGTGGCAAGGCCACCGCATCAGATGGATTCGCCGGCGGCGTATGGGTTACAACGAGAACGAGAACCTCGGTTTGTCCATCGCTCGTGCGCATCGACAATGCGAGAACAACAGCAGGACGATCTTTGCGTGCTTCTTCACGGCCGTGGCTATGTCCGTCGGCCCAAAGATAGGCATAGCGGATGACGGAGCCATGTTCCGGAGGCGTGAGATTTAACGCTTACCGCTCGCCTGCGCCTCGATATCGGCAAGAAATCTTTCCGGCGTATCAGCGGCACGGAACGCTTGCTGATCGCGCTGCTTGAGCCGCTCATATTCCTTCACGGAAATCAAAACATTCCGAGGGCGGCCGTTCTTGGTCACTACGACAGGCTCCGCCAAGGCCACATCGCTGTAATGCGAAAACTCGCGCACCAATTCGCCTGCCGAAGTAACGACGCGTTCCTTCGTTGCCATAAATTGGGACTCCAATCGACCGAAATACATATAATATGCTAAATATGTAAAATCAAGTCGGCACGAAAATCGTGACCGCACTTGAAGGCAAAGGCCTAAATCCCTTCATAAAATTCGACTTTGGGGTCTTTGCTGACATGGAAAATGCCAAGGCGTGGCAGGCAAAAAGGAATACGTTGAGATGAGGCTATTCGAACACGGCGATTTCGACCAAGCCATCTTGCAAGCAGAAAAGTACTTTCGCCAACGTAGTCTGCGCGCTGCCGTCATCGAGAAAGACTACTATGTAACCGAAGCGCTGCGCTCAATCGCTACGCCGGATGACAAAGTCATTTTCAAAGGCGGGACAAGCCTGTCAAAAGGTTGGAATCTCTTACAAAGATTTTCAGAAGACATTGATATCTTCCTAAATCCACCCCGGCCTGGTCAGCCATTGTTGGACCAGTTTGGCGTGACGGTATCTGGCATTGTCCAAGGCCGCTTCACTCTCTAACTAGCTCATCCATATCGATGGAGAGCGCCTCAGCTAACTTCTTTAAAGTCACCGCACTTCCGGGTTTGGATCCTGTCTCTATCTCAGAAAGATATGAGGAAGACATGCCAACTTGACGAGCAAGTGTATTGAGGCCGATATCGCGATATTCCCGCCAAACATAAAGCGGATGCTCTCCGCTTCGAATGCGGCGGTAAAAAGCAACCGGCAACGCATCATCTCGTCCTTCCTTGGAACGTATTTTCGAGCGGAGGAGCGCGGTTCGGTCCGTCGCATTATCAAAGCGCTCGACCAATACCTCCCAATCGGCCCGAGACAGCGTCACAGTATCCTTGGTAACAGAAACCAGCTTTGGGACAGTGTTCATCGGTAGATACTCCCTCGAACGTCGATCAAAACAACCCGCATTTCATTGGCTTGCTTCACGATCCGGTAGAGGGCACGCCAGTCGCCCTGACGAAGCCGAAACGCGTCCCTTTTCCTCGATGTAGCAGCGCCAGTTGGAAGCCCCGCTGGCGAGACCTCCTCTGCTTGGCACCGCGCCCCCCGGACATTCCGATTTAGTCCTTCCGGGCAAATTCGCCTAGTCTGTTGTTTGGAGCCCAGATTTCCGATAGCGATGCTGGAATGTCTTGAAATAGCAGGTAATTTTGCGACGAAAATCCTTGTGAGATAGGCCTATGTTGAATTTTGTGTTTGGAAAATCCGGTAGAAAAAACATGTGACAAAGTATATAACTATAGAACTGAAGTTATAGATTTTGCCACACCTCCGGAACGGCCATGCAAATCAGCCAACCCGATCAGGCTCTCAAAGTCCTCAAGGCGCGCGGCATCGTGCGTCTCAATGAGCTGATGGCTGCTGGGGTCGCACAGGAAACAGTTGCGCGGCTTGTGCGCAGCGGACACAGGTCACCCGACTTGCGCGGGGCCTCTACCAGCTTCCAGAGAGCGATCCCGAAACGGCTCACAATTTTCCAAGCTCGTTCCGAAGGGAGTGATTTGCCTTGTCTCGGCGCTGCGATACCACGAACTCACTGTGCAGCTTCCCCGCATGATCTGGATGGCGATTGAGACAGGAGCGGCGACACCGCGCCTTTCCTATCCGTCAATGAAATTCGTGCGGTTCGCCAAGAAGGCCATGTCCGAAGGAATTGAGCGACACAAGATTGAGGGTGTAACAGTCCGTATAACCGATCCGGCCACGACTGTCGCCGACTGCTTTTGCTTTCGCAGCAAAGTCGGGGTCGATGTAGCGGTCGAAGGTCTGCGCGAAGCGCTCCGGCGCTCGCCTAAGATGACCGACGCAGTTATGAAGGCGGCGCAACGCCGCCGCATCTGGACCAAGCTCCGGCCTTATCTCGAAGCTCTGCTCGAACATGACGGATAAGCCGGCTAACATTGCCGCTTCTGTTCGCGATCGGCTCCGCAATATCGCAAGAAAAATTGGAGCGATACCGAATTGCTGCTGATGCGGTATGTGCTCGAACGCCTCCTCTACCGCCTTAGTCTGTCTGAATTCCGCGACGAATTCGTGCTCAAGGGAGCGATGCTGCAAGCGTTATGGATGGAGAATCCATTTCGCAACACGCGCGACCTCGATCTCCACGCGCGCGGCAAGGAGGACGCGAACCGCGTCTTCGAAGAGTTTCGGACGATCCTCGCGATGAAAGTCCCGGATGATGGCGTAGTGTTCGACCTGGATGGTCTCCGGGCGACACCCATCCGCGAAAACATTTCCTACGGCGGCGTCAAGATCACGACGACCGCGAAACTTGGCAGCGCCAGGATTCCCGTGCGCGTTGACATCGGCTTCGGCGATGCGATCACGCCGAAATCCGAACTCGCCGACTATCCTTCGCTCCTCGACCTGCCAGAGCCCCGCCTCATGGTCTATCCGCGCGAGACGGTCGTAGCGGAGAAATTTGAAGCGATGGTGTCGCTGGGTCTTACCAACAGCCGCATGAAAGATTTTCACGACATAGCGGTGATGGCCTCAACCTTTGCCTTCGAGGGCCAACCGTTAGCGAAAGCCCTGGCCGCGACCTTCAAGCGGCGGGGGACGCCTCTGCCAAAAGAACCGCCGCCCGCACTCACGGACACTGTCGGTATCGAGTTCGTGGAGGCCCTTTCCCAAAATATGAACCATTGCCTCTGCCTGGTCAGTCGGCTCCTTACGTGACTCCCTACGGCCCATTACGGAAGACCAATGCTGATGGTTGCGAAGGGGCCGTAGAATTCTTGATTATAAGATTTGCGCGTATCCAGGCCGCCATCCATCGCGCCGAAGAAGAAGTCGCCGCGGTATCCGACGCTGACTTTTGCCTGTGCAAACCGAAACGAAAGTCCCGCGAAGGCGCCGAGATTGGGCGTCACAACCGAGTGGCTGCGGTCGCTGGTGCCGGTGTGTGGCGGGAGTTGGGCCGTGATCGGAGAAAGACCATTGCGATAGTGATAGTTTCCGGTCGACTGATGATGCGTTTTGGCTTTCTGCCTGCCGAACAGAACGGCGGCGTTGGCGCCCCAATCGAGCGTGATTTCTCCATCCTGCGGATGCCCCACGAGCGGCGCCGATGCATTCCATGAAATGGAAGGGCCAAGACCCCGGAAGCTGACGGCCCGCTGGGCGGAGCCATAATATTCATGATATTGCGTCGAACGTTGAATTTGAGTATCCAAACGCCGTCACCTGTCACGAAATGGACGTCCGGCCTGGCGCGGATGGTGGCGTCGGATTTGGCGTTGAATTGCGCGAAACGAACGCCGACGCTGATGACCGACGTGCTTTCGCTGCCGAACATGCCCAGGCCGACATCCTTGCCGGCCTGAAAGTCGGCGATGACATGGGCCTCGGAATTGTCCGCTTTGGTCTGTGCGTAGCGGGGAGCCGCCGTTACCGTTTCAGTATTTGGTCGCCAAATTTAATCTTTCGCGATCTGCCCTTTGGACTGTTGATGCAGAAATCTGTGGCCGTCCGACCGGCCATAGCGGACAGAGCCGGAGAAGACCCAGTCCGAACCGTCCGGCGTGAAAGAAATCGCCCCTTCAGCGCCATTGCTGTAGATGGATGGCTTGCCCGCCTCCAGCGGCGATTCCAATCCCCCTTTTGTCACGGCGTCGAAGAAGGGCGGCGCGAATGGCGTCTGGCCGCCGTCCATTCGCTCAAGCTGTCCGCCGAGTTCGATCCAGACCGTTGGATGATCGCCATCGTCATCGGCTGCCGCCGGCTCAACCGCTATGCAGACAAGACCGAGCAACGCAAGCGCGGAAACCGTTGTCAGCAACAGCCGGCGATAGTCCTTGCGATCGCTCGAGATGTTCATCAGTTCGCTCATCGCTTCCCCCTACCAGTTCTTCGTGACGCGGATGCCGATCAGCTTGGGATCGGTCAGGAACACATTGGTCGTGAGGCCGCTGAATCGTCGCTGTTCAGGAAGTCGCCGGTGATGGCCGTGTCGTTGAAGATGTTCTTGTCGTAGAGCATCACCTGCCAGCCGTTCTGGTTGGTGAAGATCAGCGTCAGGTTGACGTTGGTGTAGCCGCGCAGGCGATCGTAGGGATTGTCGTTGAAGACCCGCGCCCAGGAATAATCCTGCCAGTAATAGTCTCCGCGCAGCGTGCCCGCCCAATCCGGCGTGATCGGCAGCGTGTATTGCGCTCCGAACGACACAGTGAACGGCGGCGCGTTGGGCAATTTGTTGCCGCCCAGATTCTTGTCGAAGCCCTCGCCATTGTTCGGCGCGGGGCCGGCGTTGTTTCCAGTAAACGGATCGGGATTTGTCGCGGTCGGGCTGACCGGATCGAAGCCGGGATACTGAGTGGCGACCTCCATTGACGACAGTCGTTACACCGGCCGGATTTGCCACATAGGGCTGCTCGCGTGACCGGATCGACATGCGCCATGATATGCCAAGAGCGCAATCATCTTCGAGGACGCCTTCGCTGCCCGTCGCAAGCGCGGCTGCAATAACGTAAGCGGGAAGCACGCAATTCGAGGCCTGGGTGACAAACGGCTTGACCACGATCCAGTCGGGATTGCCCGCCGTGCGGTCCATCAGATCGATGGCCTGATCGCCTTTGGCGAGTGCCGTATCTTCCCAGCCGCCGGCGAAATTGAAGCGCAGGCCGGGGATGGGCTCATAGGTCGATTCGATCTCGGCGCCCTTCACATGCGCGTCGAAGTTCAGATTGATCGCAGCTGCGGTCGACGATCTCCGAAATCTGGTAGTTCTCGTAATTATAATAGAAGACATCGCCGTTGAACGTCAGCGCGCCGTCGAGCAGCGTGTTCTTGGTGCCCAGTTCGAACGCATCGATGAATTCCGGCTTGAAGGTGAGAGGGTGAACCGGGTTTGTATCCGGCGGACCTGCACGCCACCACGCCCTCAAACGTTGCATCGAGCAGCACCGCGCCAGGCGGATTGGCGCCGCCGGCCTTGTAGCCGTGGGAATAGGAGCCATAGACCAGCGTCTGGTCGGTGAAATCGAGCTTGGGCGTCCAGTTCGCAACCGCGCGGCCCGTCAACTCGCTCCATTGCTGGTTGACCACGCCGAGTATGGGATAACCATAGCCCGCAGCCTCAAAGCTCGCTCGGAATATCGATGAAATGCTTGCGGTCGTCCGTCCAGCGCAATCCGCCAGTCAGCTTCAGATCGGACGTTACGTTATAATAGACTTCACCGAAGCCTGCGTAGGAATCCAGCAGATAGGGATTCTGGCTCAGGAAATAGTTGTGACCCTCGTTGTTGAGGCTTGTGATCGGATTGGGATCGATATAGCCGCAAACCAACGCGCCGCTATTCTTGGTGGGATCCGGATAATCGTACCCGCCAGCCTCATTGACCCAAGAAGCACTGGTGATTGTCCGAAACGCCCGGATCCCATGGCGGGAGCGGTTTGACCATTATAAAGCCAGGCGAGGCGGCGAGCGCGGTCAGCGTATTGACGAACACGTAATAGTTTTCTTCGGTTTCGTAATGCAGATAATTGCCGCCGACGCTGAAATTCAGCGGACCGCTGAAATTCGAGGCAAGGCGGAATTCCTGGCTCAACTGCCAGGCATGTTCGTCCGACAAATCCTGCGCGACGAGGCGGTCGCTGCATCCCAGTTGCGGATCGCAGAAGACGCCGTCAGCCGAACAACCCGACGTACCAGGCGCGCAGAGAGCGCCCAACGCTGCACCACCGAAATCTGTTGGTGCAATGACCAAGACCGTCCGGGTCAGGCGTCGTCAAGTATTCGAATTGGGGTAGGGGAAAATTCCCGGCGCGGTCGTAAATCGATTGTAATCCTCGGTCGACCACAGAAAATCATGATTGAACCCGGTCTGGGACGTGACGGTCAACGCAGGCGTCACATTCCAATCGGCGTTGAACTCCACGGTATCGTTCTTCGCTTTGTACTCAGGGTTGAGCGCGGATTCGATGACGCGCAGGTTTCGCGATTGTGTCGCGCTGGCATAGGGATCGATTTCGCCGTCGACCACGCCTTGAATCGCCGGCCCGGTGACATAGGGCAGCAAACACCCATTTGGGACTTCGAAGGATTCCGGAGAATAGAGCGAAGCGCCCTCGCAGATCTGACTTAAATAGGCAAGGGTGCCGGTTTAAATACTGTAGATCGCCCGTGAACGGGGACGCCCTCGATTTCTGCCGGAGTGGGAGCGGTCTTGCAAAGCTGCTTGGCGGTGCGCATGCGGTCGTCGTCTTCGCGAGAAATGCTCCCAGACGAGCGTGGTCTGCAGATTTGCGGTGGGCTTAAAGCCGATCGTTATGCGCCCCGACCACAGATCACGGCCGTCGATGCGGGCGTCGGTGACTTCGTTGAACGAATAACCCTGGCGCTTGGTCCATTCGCCGGCGATCCGGATGTCGAGCCGATCATCGACGATAGGAAGATTGATCATGCCTTCGAAGCGGCGATTATGATAATTGCCGATATCGGCGGATGCCATCGCTTCGAACTGATCCGTCGGTTTGGCCGATTCCAGATTGACCACGCCTGCCGTCGCATTGCGGCCATAGAGCGTGCCTTGCGGGCCACGCAGCACCTCGACCTGGCTAACGTCGTAGAATTCCTGTTCGAAGAAATGATTGCGGATGAACGGAATATCGTTGAACGCGACCGCCACGGCCGGATCGGTCGTCACCGAGATCGCCTGCGTGCCGATGCCGCGCAACTGGATGCTGTAGCCTGTGAAATTTGTTTTCGTGAAGCTCATATTTGGTACTTGCTTCACCAGATCGGGACCGCCGGCCGTCTGCGTCGCCGTCAACTGTTCCTGCGACAGCGCTGTAATCGAAATCGGGATCGATTGCACATCGGCGCCGCCGAGCTTGGAGGATGTGACGGTGACGGTTTCGACGGCTGCGTGGCCGACAGGCGCGGCCTGTGCCAATTGCATCGGTACACTTTCGGCTCCATCGTTCAGCGAGGAACGATCCCGAATGATCGCTATGGCGCCCAACTCTCGGTGCATCGAAAAGCCGGTACCTTTTAACAGCCGCGCCAGAGCGTCATCCGGTGACAAAGCCCCTGCAACACCCTTGGTTCGAGAGCTGCCCATCTGATCTTCAGGAAAGATCAGCTCGACACCCGTTTCGCTCATATAGGTGTCAAGCGCGGATTTCAGATCGCCGGCCGGAATATTAAAATCGGCTGCGTGCACTCCGATCGCGCTGACAAGCAAAGCGATGCTTGCGATCCATACCGGCTTCAAGTTTCTCAATGGGCTCATATTTCCCCCTCCCAATTTGTCCAACCTACCGCGATGGAAGCGGTGCGTGCATTCACTTCCCAGAAATGATGATTTCGTTTTCCCTGCGGTCTACGCGTAAACCAAGGGCTGCACCGACGACGCTTGCGAAGCGTTCGGCATCCTTAGTCCGAAATTTTCCGCCAAAATATCGTTGCGCGGCACCCTCGTCGGCGATCACGATTTTCGTTGAATTGTAGCGATTGAGTTCGTTGGCGGCCTCGTTCAACGTTGTATGGTGAAACACAACAAATCCCGCGCGCCAGCTAAGTGCGTCTTGCAGAGTGCTCGCCAGCTTTTTCGTTACGACCAGCCGATCTTGTGTAGCTACCGCAACATCACCTGGATTCAGCACCGCGGATTGCATACCCATTGAGCTGGCAGGTCCGTCTACTCGGGCACGGCCTTCGACGACCGCCACTTCGAGTTTATCGCTCTTTTGGCGCACCACGAATTGCGTCCCGAGATCAACAACTTGGTGATCGCCGACATGCAAGGTGAAGGGATGCGAAGCATCGTGCTGGATGTGGAAGTAGGCTTCGCCCTTCACCAGCACAGCCTGTCGCGATCCTGGTGGAAGCCGCAATTCCGTGTCGGTGTTCAGCTCGATTTGGGTACCGTCGGCTAATGTGACCGTTTCTCGACCGCCTATAGGGGTCGCAAATATCTGATCCCGCATAGGTTTGGTGGCGAAGTATCCGGTCGCGCCCACCGCTGCGCAGAGAACAAGGATTGCCGCGACGTGAAATTTCGTCGTGCCAGACGGTGCTTCGCGTTCGGGGTGCGACGCCTTCCGTAGCGGAGCCCGCAAGACCGCCAATCGGTCCGCTCCGTTCCAGCCCGCTTCCAAGCGTAGATATGCGACCTCGTGGGCCACGGATTTGGCCAGCCAAGCGTCGAGTTCGGCCTGCTTATCAGCCCCCCATTCCTGATCGTGCAAACGTGCAATGAGCCATTCCGCAGCTCGCTCCTCTATTGTGGCTTGAGACATACCGCCGGCTGGGGTTTTGCTCTCGTCGCTCATGGTGTGCCTCGCACACCCGGCTCTAGCCCATACAGCGCCTCGGTGAGGGCACGCACGCCGTTGGTTAGGTGCCATTCGACCGTTTTTCCGCCGATGCCCATTCGCTGAGCGATTTCGTTGATTGGCAAGTTCTCGATCTTGCGCAGAATGATCGCCTCTCGGCAGCGTGGAGGCAGGCGGTCGAGCGCTGCTTGCAGACGGCGCAATTCCTCGCGAGCGATGGTGCTGCGCTCGGGATCGGGGGCGTCTTTTGCTACCTCCAGTGCCTCAAGATCGGCAACAGCTTCAATGGGCACGATCTGTTCGTGGAGTACGCGATCAATAAGCAAATTGCGGGCAGTGGTGAACACAAACTGGCGCGTGCGTTCCGGGATCTGCGTACGCGCCGCCTCGAAAACACGTACGTATACTTCCTGGCGCAGGTCGACGATGTCGCTCTTATTGCGCCAATTGTGTTGCAGGTACTGCATCAAGACGGGCTCCAAAGGCACGACCTCACGCACAAACCAGGCCCGCAATTCGGGCGTGCTCATGCGCACGCCGACATTGCGCGTTTCTGCGCGGTCACGATCCATGTCCGTTGTCTTTGCCATCCCCGCGAGCGTCCTGCTTTCGAGGTTAGAGCTTGGGACTACATCTATTTAGACGAGACAGCCGGGCAAAACCCCGGTACCGGTCCATTGCAATTTTGGCTTCCGCCCGCCACCGATTGCTTTCTTGCGGGCAGGCCGTTTTGGAGCCATCTAGGAACACGGATCCGTACCCATTCTCTGTGCCCTTTATGGCCAAGAATCGCGTGATCCAGGCTCCCAGAGAAGGCAAATTTTCGTTCAGCCTCAAGCACGAAGACGGCGTTTTAAGTCTTCGGGCCGCGACTGTGGTGCGAGCACTTCTCCGAGAGGAATGCGGAGCTACTGGTCGCTGAGCCCACCGCTCGTTTCATGAAGATCACATCAGATGCTTCAATTCGCCGGCAAAGAACGAACGAAATTTTCGACCCTTCAACTTATGGTTGAACAACCATAATACCTGATGCCCGAGAAATCCGCCAAGCCCGTTGAATGGGTAGGATCGAGCTATAAGGATTTCGTTGAGTTCCCGGACGCAGTCTAGAATTCAATGGGATACGCGCTCTATGTTGCGCAGATTGGAGGTTTGGGCAGATCGGCCAAACCTCTAAAGGGATTTGGCGGAGCCGGTGTACAGGAATTGGTTGAAGAGACCATCAAAGCGGCACCTACCGCGCCGTCTATACCGTGAAATTCGAGAACGCGATCTACGTTCTCCATGCTTTCCAAAAGAAGGCAAAGAAGGGGATCAAGACCCTGATGAGGAAATCGAACTGCTGCGGCAGCGTTTGAGGGCTGCCGAAGAAGATTACAAAACACGAATGCGAGGTATGTCATGAGAAAAAAGAAGGTTGATACCAAAATTCACCGCGGCAGCGGGAATATCTTTGCAGATTTGAAGTTTCCGGACCCGGAAACCCACCTGCTCAAAGCGCAGCTGATAAGCTGGGCGCAAGAGATCATCGCTGATCGAGGGATGACTTAAATCGACGCTGCGCAAATTATGGGCGTCAGTCAACCCGATGTCTCACGGATGCTCAATGGTCAGTTCCGCGATATCTCCGTTGAGCGCATCATGCGGATTCTGACCAAGCTCGGCTGCGAAGTGGATATTGTGGTCAAGCCACGAGGCCGCAAACGGGCGTTTGCTGCAATTCATCTCGATCCGGCGGCATAAGAAAGGGGCGGTCACGAGCTTGGCCGCCCCCTCCGCTCTCCTGACAAGCGGTTGAGGGGGAAGTGTTCACGCGCGTCATGGTTTGCCCGCGGCTCGTCACGAGCGATAACTGTCCGCTCTGGACCGATAGTGTCATTGGCAATTCTGAGTTCGCCCAAGTCGGAGACCGCATCGATCGGCACGACCTGCTCTTTTCGAACACGGTCGATGAGCAGGTTTCGCGCTGTAGCAAAGATGAATGGCTTGACAACTTCGGGGGGGCCCCTTGTTGGCCGCTTCGCAGACACGTAAATACACCTCCTGACGAAGATCTTCGACGTCGTGGCCAGCATCCGGTGTCTCGATCATCCCCGACAGCTTCCCGCCTTTTTGAGGGCGCAAGGCCAAGGTTACGCCTGCTAAGACGAGGCAGGTGGCAAGAATGCAGGGTGCCGAGCAAAATAAATTCCTCAGGGAAATCGCCCTGGAACCCCGTGCGGTCGGTTATTTTCTTGCGGAATCGAAGCAGCGCCGCATTTTTTGCTTTCAGATAACAGGCAAGACCATGGGACCGGCCGCCTCCTTGCCACGCGCCGGAGCGACGGCCCGGAATGGCATCTCACTTAACGGCACTGATAGGCGCCATGTGAAGCTTACACTTGCGTAAGCGTCCCCGACCTCGCGCAGCGCATCCCGCTCTGTAGAGCCCCCTCTTCTCTGAGTTGGGTTTCACGCATATTGAAACGCTCAGTTCAGAATGAGAATCAGGTTCGCTTTCGTCCTAGCATGACGGCTGCCTGCGGACGCCGGTCTGACCTCAAGCGCAGCGAGGCTTTGCGCCGCATCCATAGGCGATGGCGCGAGGAGTACTGGCTCTACCCGCCGAGCCCGATGCTGACGTGGCAAACGGGCCATAGAAGCCCAGTGTTTCGGATTTGCGTGTGTCGATGCCACCATCGATGGCGCCGAAGAAGAAGTCCGCGCGATAGCCGAGGCTGACTTTGAAATTCTGCGACGCGATAGGACGCGCCCGCAAAGCCGCCGACATTCGGCACGACGACAGATCGATGTTGCTGTGACCGCCGGAATGTTGATAGACCGGTGAAGCGTATGGACCGACCGGAAGCGGTACAAAGCGAATGAGGATAGTGTCCGGATTCTTGATGCTGCACGCGCGCCTTTTGCCTGCCAAACAGGAGTGCTGCATTGGCGCCCCAATCGAATGTCACTTCACCGTTTTGCGGATTGCCCACAAAAGGCGCCGAACCGTTCCATGAAAGCGATGGGCCTATGCCATGGAAACTGCGCGAGGCCTGGCCTGTGGCGTGATAGGTATGAAAGTATCGGAATTAGTAAAGTGTAAAGGTGGGAAGTCGGATGGCAGTATTTAATCTGTAAATCCGGCCGCGCCCTGACATCGAATGTCGCTTTGGACGCAAACTGCGCAAAACGCACGCCGAGACTTAAAATCGACGAACCGTCTCTCCCAAACAATCCCAAACCAACATCCTTGCCGACAGAAAAATCGACGACGGCGTGACTTTCCCGATGATGGACCTGCGTGTCCGCAAAATCATCAGTGGTCAGCAGGTTACTCAGCCGGACTTGAGGGGCACCAGTTTTGTAGGTCGTCGTAGTGAACTTTATTCGTTTGTGATCGACATGCTTGAAATTGCTCGACCGGCCATAATTGACGGCGGCCGAAAAGACCCAATCCGAATCCTCCGGCTGGAACGAAATTTTGCCTTCCTCGGCGAAACTCGAACGGCGGCGGGTTCTGCGCCTGGACGGGCGACACCGGCTGCAAGACAGGAGAATTGGGATTTGCCGCCAGGAAGCCTGGCGCGAAAGCATCTCCCTGCCCGTCTGCGTGTTCCAGGTCGCCGCCAAGTTCGATCCAGACCGTCGGACGATCCGCATCCTGATCTGCGGCCTTCGATTCGCTGCAGACGACCGCAGCGAGCAAAGCCAGCGCCGATACCGTCGTCAGCAACTGCCACCGAAAATGCCCTTCACTGTTCCGCGCATTCATCAATTCGCTCATTGTTTCCCCCTACCAGTTCTTCGTGACGCGGATGCCGATCAGTTTTGGATCGGTCAGGAATACGTTGGTCGTCAGGCCGCTATCGTCGCTGTTCAGGAAGTCGCCGGTGATGGCCGTCGTCGTTGAATACGTTCTTGTCGTAGAGCATCACCTGCCAGCCGTTCTGGTTGGTGAAGATCAATGTCAGATTGACGTTGGTGTAGCCGCGCAAGCGATCATAGGGATTGTCGTTGAACACGCGCGCCCAGGAATAATCCTGCCAGTAGTAATCGCCGCGCAACGTGCCCGCCCAATCCGATGTGATCGGCATTGTGTATTGCGCACCGAACGAACGGTGAACGGCGGCGCATTGGGAAGTTTGTTGCCGCCCAGATTCTTGGCGAAGCCTTCGCCATTGTTGATGGCGCAGACTCGTCCAGGTTGAAGCCGGATATAGCCGCTGGGAATCGGGATAACGCTGGAATCGAACCGCGGTTACACTCGAGCCGATACCGACACCGCCCAGTCCCGTGGGATTGGGCATATAAGGATCGAGCGTACCCGGGTCCAGATGCTGATTGTAAGCAATCGTCGCAGGCATAGCTCGGCTTCGAGCCGTGTTCCGATGCCGCCACCATTAGCTGCGGCTGCTCTTCCAGCATCGCTGCAACGACATAGTCCGGCAGGATGCAGTTTGAGGCTTGCGTCACGAAAGGTTTGACGACCATCCAGCCGGGCATGCCTGCCGTGCGGTCCATCAGGTCGATCGCGCTTTGGCCATTGTCGATCCTGGTGTCTTCCTAACCGCCCGCGAAATTGAACCGCAGGCCGGGCATCGGTTCCTAGTCGATTCGAGTTCGGCGCCTTTCACCTTGGCGCTGAAATTCAGATTGATCGACGTGCGGTCCACGATTTCCGAGATCTGATAATCCTTGTAGTCGTAGTAGAAGACATCGCCGTTCAGCGTCAGCGCACCATCGAGCAAAGTGTTCTTTGAACCCAGCTCGAACGCATTGATGAATTCCGGCTTGAAGGTGAGCGGATGGACGGGTTCCGCGATCATCGGATTGTCCAACGTGATCTGAAACACAGCTCCCGGCGGATTGGCGCCGCCCGCCTTGTAGCCGCGAGAATAGGACACCATAGACAAGCGTTTGATCGGTGAAATCGAGCTTCGGCGTCCAGTTCACGACGCGCGCGGCCGGTAAGTTCGTCCCATTGCTGGTTCACCGCGCCCGTGATCGGATAGCCATAACCCTGGTCGACAACTTCACTCGGAATATCGATGAAATGCTTTCGATCTTCCGTCCAGCGCAACCCGCCCGTCAACTTCAGATCGCTGGCGATGTTGTAATAAGCCTCGCCGAATGCTGCATAGGAGTTCAACGTATAGGGATTTTGGCTCAGGAAATAATTGTGGCCATAATTGTTGAGACTGGTGATCGGATTGGGATCGATATAAATGCATTCTATGCGTGGATACCGCCACCTGCTCTGGGAACTGGGATTCTGGTAGCCTTTGTTGTCGAGAGTGCCTGCAAACAGTGCTGTTGTCGTTGGGGATTCATCGCCGATGCCGCCAAAACCGCTCGCGCCAGCGTAGTTCCATCATCCATTGCATAAATCGTGAGCGCATTGATGAAGACGTAATAGTTCTCTTCGGTTTCGTAATGAAGATAATTTCCGCCGACGCTGAAATTGAGCGGGCCGCTGAAATTCGAGGCCAGCCGGAACTCCTGACTCAATTGCCAGGCATGTTCGTTGGACAAATCTTCGGCAACGATCCGGTTCGCTGCAGCCCAATTGCGGATCGCAAAAATTTGCGGCGTCCGTTAGAGTGTCGCAATGACTGTACATCCGGAGCAGAAAATGTCCCGGCGACGTATTGAACCGGTTGTAATCTTCGGTGGACCAGAGAAAATCCTGATTGTATCCGGTCTGCGATGTAAACGTCAGTGATGGCGTGATGGTGTAATCGGTGTTCAATTCGAGCGTGTCGTTCCTGGCTTGGTAGTGCGGATTGATGGTTGATTCGATGACGCGCAGATTTCGCGATTGTGTTGTACTCGCATAAGGATCTACGTTCTCATTTACGCCTCCTCCAGCGACGCCCAGCGCAATATTATAGGGAAGCGAATACCCATCGGGCACTTCGAACGCGTCGGGCGAATAAAGGCCCGTTGCCTCGCAGCCCTGGCTTAAATAGTTTCCCCACAGTTGAAGAGGACCAAAGCCGTTGCCGACCAGGTCTAACTGCCGGGGGGGCACCGGCACACCATTGATCGATGTTGGCGGCTCGTTCTGTTTTGCAAAGTTGCTTGGCGCTGCGCATGCGATCGTCATCTTCGGAAAAATGTTCCCAGACGAGATAGGTCTGCAATTCTTCGATCGGCTTGAAGCCAAGCGTGACCCGGCCCGACCACAGATCACGGCCATCGATGCGTTGGTCGGTAATTTCGTTGAAAGAATAGCCCTGCCGCTTGGTCCACTCTCCGGCAACACGCAGATCGACTCGATCGTCGACAATGGGAAGATTGATCATCCCTTCGAAGCGGCGGTTCTGGTAATTCCCAATGTCGGCGGAGGCCATCGCCTCAAACTGGTCGGTCGGTTTGGCCGAGATCAGATTGACGACACCCGCCGTCGCGTTACGGCCAAAAGTCGTGCCCTGCGGCCCGCGCAGAACTTCGGCCTGCCCGAGATCGTAGAATTCCTGCTCGAAGAAGTGATTGCGGATGAACGGAATGTCATTTAGCGCGACCGCCACGGCCGGATCGGTCGTCACCGAAATCGCTTGCGTACCGATGCCGCGAATTTCGATGTTGTAACCTGTGAAATTCGTCTTGGAGAAAGTCAGATTCGGTACCTGCTTCACAAGATCGGGACCGCCCGCTGTTTGCGTAGCTGTCAATTGTTCCTGCGACAATGCTGTGATCGAGATAGGGATCGACTGCACATCGGCGCCGCCGAGCTTCGACGAGGTGACGGTCACGGTTTCGACGGCCGCGCGCGAGGGTGCGGCCTGAGCAAGTTGCATCGGCGAGGCTATATCTGGTTCAGTTCTCGACGACTGCTCGCGCGTGACGGCGATAACACCAGAGGCGTCACGATTGGCGGAAAAGCCTGTTCCCTTTAGGATCCGCGTAAGGGCTTCGCTCGCGGACATCTCTCCTTTCAGTCCTTTGGACTGGATGTCGCGAACCGCCGTATTGGGTACCATGATAGGAACGCCCGCCTGTTCCGAATATGCATCGAGCGCGGTCTCCAGGCTTCCGCTAGGTATGTTGAAATTCTGCGCAATTGCTGCACTTGTCCAGATTGATGCGACGGCGGTGCCCACCATCAGGATTTTGAAGATTTGATTTGTAGGCACGCTGCCCCCCTTTGTGAAAAATGCGGCTTCGCTTCAGCGCGAGATAACCGTTTCATTCCCTCGCCGCTCGGCGTGCAGGCCAAACGTCTTCTGTGTGACTTGGACAAAGGCCGCCGCGTCGTTAGTCGGCAATATGCCGTTGAACGTCTGCGATGCGGCATAACTATCCCCGACGACGAGCTTCTGGCGGTTGTAACGATTGAATTCAGCCACGGCGTCAGCGAGAGTCGCGTGGTGGAAAACGAGCATGCCGTGGCGCCAGCCGAGGGCGGCTTGCAACATCTCGGGCTTCTGCCGTTTCACAGTAAGGGAGTGCGCTGTAGCCAGCGCAACGTCGCCTGGCTCCAACACCGCAAGCCGTACGCTATCGCCAGCCGTAACATCCATCCGCGCGCTTCCCTCAACGAGCGAGACTTCGGTCACGTCCGGCCTGCGCCGAACATCAAACTTTGTGCCGAGGTCGGTAATGCGGTGGTCGCCTGCCACTACGACGAACGGATGAGCACCGTCGTGCACGATCTGGAAGAAGGCTTCGCCCCTATCTAGCCAGAACTCGACGCTCACCACCGGACAGACCAATACGAAGGACGCTATCGGTATTCAGCTCGACAGTTGAACCGTCGGCCAATTTCAGGGTTTCCCGACCGCCTACAGTAGTCGCATAAGTCTGGACTTGTCGGTTGCGGGGCAGCAATTCGACACCTGCGCCAGCGACGGCCAGAAGAGCAAGAGCTGCCGCAGTCCGGATGAAGGCCGACCTAAACCGCACCGTCCTGTCAAATAAGCGGCGACGTGGCAAACGCAATGCTACGAGACGGTCCGTGCGGTTCCAGGCGGCCTCGAGCCGGAGAAATTCTACGACGTGGGATTGAGAATTCCGCGAGCCAAGCCCGTAGCTTGGCCTGTGCTTCGGTATCCCAATGGTCAGATGACCGAGCCTCGACCAACCATTCCGCCGCACGCGCGCGAATGTCCTTCGCGGCAGTTAAAGTGCGCTCGTCGGGCCGCATCATTTCTTCCTCCTGAGATCGGCCGTTTCGCCGTAAAGCATGTCGGCTAGCGCACAGATGCCGTCCGCCAGATATTGCTTGACGGTCTCCTCACCAACGCCCATGCGGGCGGCGATCTCGCGCCGCGATAGCCCTTCGATTTGGCGCAATACGAACGCCTCGCGAAAGCGCGGTCGAAGGCGGCCAAGCGCGTTTTCCAACCGCCGCAATTCCGCGCGCGCGATGACGCGGCGCTCTGGCCCTGGTTCCTCTGCCGCAAATCCCAAAGAGTTTATGTCCGACATAACCTCGATAGGGATAATGCGCTCCCGCTTGACACGGTTGATGATGAGATTACGGGCAGTAGCAAAAACAAACGCTTTGGTGTTTTCCGGCAGTTCTTCCCTCGCGGCCTCATAGACACGCACATAGACATCGTGCAACAGATCTGGCACCTCATTCGCGTTGCGCCAATTGTGGTGCAGGAACTGAATCAACGCGACCTCCAATGGCAGCACTTCACGGACAAACCACGCGGCTTCGCCGTGCGCTTCCGGAGATCCCACTGCGCCCGCGCTCCGACAATCGACGTCCGGCGTTTCAACCATCCCTTTGGGCCTCTGCTGGTGGAGCAGCAGCTCAAGACTACACTCTTGATGACAATCGTCTGCCAGCTTCGGGGGGCGTGCCCTTTGCAGAAATATTCTTGCGCGAGCCCGCCTTCGGAATTGAGCGGCCAGGAGCCAGCCATCAGAAGGGCTTGCTTTACGACAGCTTGGTGCGCGACGAGCCGCAGGCTACCCAACGAAGAAGCGAAACTTGATCGTGCAAATTCTCCGGTATTTTGGCCATTTCCCGCCTACATCCAGTTCCGGGATCTATCTGCCCCTTTCCTAAAACTAACAATCGGGGGCCCATTACAAAGCGGTCCCGGATACAGACCCGAGTTCGAAGCGCAACCGCGCATAGAAACAGACACGCTTCATCAATCCTACAGGCGTCGTTCGAAATTGAGGAAGCAAAGGCACGGCGTATTCCCAAGCTGCCTCTCGACTAACATTCGGAGGCACACTCCTGCTGAAAGCTAGCGTACCCGTGTGTTTTCGACACAAGATTGCTGCTTATCTGCCCTACGTTGGGACGACCCTGGCGACTGGCCGGGGTTTACCTGCGGCGCTGATCTGTTTGCAGGAACTTCGCCAAATCCTATGCCTGCTTTCAAGAGGGGGAATACGCATCCCACAGCGATGCCAAGCGACAGCTCGGCGATCGCACTTTCTCCCAAAGAAGTTTGTATCTCAATGCGAATGCTTTCCCGGTCCGGAAGCCTGCGCATGACGCCATCGGAAAATTCGAACCCCAGTCGCGCGTCACGCGACATCCGGGTGAGCTGCCGCTCTAGAACTGCCGTGATATCCTGGTCCGTCACGCCTGCTTTGTGAAAATGTAGGTGACGACCTGAAGCGCTCCACAGTGAATGCTGAGTGAACTTTGGAAGATGGGGTAAATTCCCGGCTACTGAAGCGATTTGGACATGTAGACCCGTCGCAACCCCTTCTCTTCGGCCCGGTGTGTCTCGACATAGCCGATCCGTGAATACAACACAATGTTCTCGATCATCGCCTCATTCGTATAGAGCTTGATCGATTGGTATCCTGCATCGAGCGCAGATCGTTCAGCAAATTTCAGCAGCTTCCGACCGAAACCCAGCCCCCGCGCTCTGGGACTGACCGCCACATTGTGCAGAAGCATTGCCCCCTCCTCTGGGATGAGCACAAGGATGCCGTCGATCGCTCCACTATTATCGAGGACAAAGACACGCTGCTTTCCAATGAGAGCGGCGTAGTCATCAAGCATCGGCCCGGGCTTGCGTCCGATGCGCAGCACATAGTGGACGTAAGCAGCTTCAACGTACGCATCCGGTAAAGACCCTGGGTATCCAGGTTTTTCCGGAGCGGGTGTGCTCTCAGGCTGCGGCTGCGCGCAGCGGGGGCGCTTTCCAGTTCCAGGGCAGCAATTGATCGATGCGTCGGGCTGGATGATCTTGAATCCGGGCGAGCACATCGGCGAGCCAAGCTTGGGGATCGACGTCGTTGAGCTTGGCGCTGTTGACCAAGGTGTAGATGACAGCAGCGCGCCGTCCGCCTTCGTCGGAGCCTGCGAAGGTCCAGTTGTGGCGTCCGACGGCTACGGCGCGCAATTCGCGCTCGGCGGCATTGTTGGTCATGCACAACCGGCCGTCATCGAGGAAGCGGGTGAGCGCGGGCCAGCGATTGAGACTGTAAGCGATGGATTTGGCGGTCTCACTCTTGGGTGAGAGCTTGGCACGCTGTGTCCGCAGCCACTGTTCCAATTCCTTCATCAGCGGGCGGCTGCGTTGCTGACGCACGCTTGCACGGTGTGCGGACGAAGCACCATTGATCTCGCGCTCGATGGCGAAGATCGCATCGATACGATTGATCGTCTCAATGGCGATCGGGGATTTTTGCAGCCGTGCGAGTTCGAAAAACTTGCGGCGCGCGTGCGCCCAGCAAGCTTGCTCGATGATGGGGCCTGGCTTGCGCCCGGCTTCATAGAGCCGATTGAATCCGGCACTATGTTGTGCAGCACATACTGCCGGTTATGTTGCCCCGGTTTTTATGTTGCGGCCGTGGCAATGGACCGGGAACAACAAAGCTTCCCGGTCCATTTTAGCGCACATAACTTGGCACTCCGAGAGCTCAGAGCGCTTTTAGGAACGTCATCAGAGACGGTAGTGATCTGCCAGGATGTAGCGATTGAATCTGATCTGAGATGTCAACGCTGGCCAAAGCTTTTGCTTTCATCTCCATGTCGACTTCCGCGTAGACGTGTGTCGTGTCCAAGGAGACATGGCCCAACCAAGCTCGGATTGTGTTGATATCAACACCCGCACGCAGCAGATGCACTGCTGTCGTGTGCCGGATCGTGTGGGGACTGACACGTTTTGCTGCCAACGACGGCACCGACTTGCTTGCCAGTTCTGCGTAGTGTGTGACGAGACGATGTATGCCGAAACGGGTCATTAGTTGGCCTGTACGGCCTAGGAAGACAGGCTCATTTGCGCCCCGTCCATTGATCATGCACGACAGCAACAACGATGTCGCCGGCCAGAGCGGGCACATTCGAAGCTTGTTCCCCTTGCCAAGGATACGCACAGAAGGGGATGTCCCGAGCTGTAAGTCACCGATGGTCAATTTTGCCGCCTCGTCAGCACGTGCCCCGCTATTGTACAAAAAAAGCAGAAGGGTATGGTCGCGGACGCCGATCGCGACACGTTTATCGGGCTGATTGAGCAAAGCGTCGATCTCGGTTTTTTCTAAGTATCCGATCAACGTTTTTGTGGTCTTTTTGAACGGGATCGAACGGATCCCGGTGCACCATGAAAGGTGAACAGGAGAGCGCATGCCAATGAACCGAGCCAGCGAATGGATGGTCGCGAGCCGCTGATTTCGTGTGGCGCCACTGCAATGGCGGTCTCGTTCCAGGTGATCAAGAAATTGCCGCATGATCGTCGGTGTCAAATCGTCCACTGTCATCCGATCGATGGCTTTTCCACTGTGGATGCTGGTGAACGGCAACAGCAACGTCAGCGTGTCGCGATAACTGGCCTGGGTATTCCGTGCGAGATTGCGTTCGGTTACCAAGTGCTCCAGGAGGAAGCGACGGATCCAGGGACCGATCAGGTTTTTGTCATTCATCGCCATTCCCCCATTGCGAGTAACAGGCGAAGCGCTGACTTGCCTCTTGAAGGAGTTCGGGCGTCATCTGGAGGTAGCGCTGGGTGGATTTGATATCGACGTGGCCGAGATAAGTTGCCAACTGCGGCAATAACCGCTGAACATCCTGTCCGGAGCGATACCAAGCAAGCACGCGATGCACGGCCGCCGTATGTCGGAGATCATGTAGGCGTGGAGGGCGGAGTTCGCCGGTGGGGCAATCGATGCCGGCCGCCTTACGTACGCGTTGAAACAGCGTGATGACATGTTGATAGGGCCATCCCCGACCGGTGCGCGTCGTGAATAGCGGTGAATCGTCGCCTGCCGGCAACGGAAGTTGCCGGCGCAGCTCTATGTGGGCCGCCAGCTCTTTCTTGAGCTTAGGGCCGATCGGTACCAGCCGGGTCTTGAAGAACTTTGTATTGCGCACAACGATAGCGCTCTCATGGAGATCGATGTCCCGTAAGGTGGCTCCGAGCGCCTCACCGATGCGCATACCGCTTCCATAAAGCAATAGCAGCAGGGTTCGGTACATTGGGGCCTGGAAGCGGCTGTGCGCCACATATAGAGACGCCGTGGCATCGAGCAGGCGACGCAGCTCGTCGATGGAATATACATAGGGCGATTGTTGCGGCGGCAATTTGGGCAAGCTCACCGGCAATGGCGAACCATCGACATGGCCCCGGCTGATCGCAAATCTATAGAACCCGGACAGAACGCTGTATTTTAGCGCCCAAGTCGCGCTGAGCGATCCTGTTCCCAAAAGGAAAGTAGCGACAGCTTCGGGGCGGACCTTGTCGATCTGCGGATTCCCCATCTCGCGATTAAACTGTTGCAGCAATCTCCCGGCTGCTTCAAAACGCATTCCCAGCGACCTTTGCAGCGTCACGTAGGCATTAATGATCTCGATCAGCTTCATTGCAGAGCTCCAAGGTCAAAATCGCCGACTTCACGCAGAGATATCAAATCGACCTTGGCGTATGTTCTGGCCGCCGATGTGCTGCGATGCCCCAAATGGTCACCAATCTCCTTGAGCGTCAGGCCATCGGCTACAAGCCGTGCCGCGCAGGCATGGCGCAGCGCATGAGGTCCGTGATGGGCGACCCGGATGCCGAGCGCGACGAATTTGCGGTTGACGATATTGTAGATGGCGCCCGGCGTGATCGGGCGCCGGGGCGCTTGCAGCCGTATGAATACTTCCTGACATGGCGTTTGGGGGCGAACCGTATCGATGTAGCGCGCTAATGCTTCGGCAACGGAAGGCAGAAGCGGATAGACCTGAGCCTGTCGTCGCTTCAATCGAAATAGTCGCAGGACGCGCCCGCTCCAATCAATCTGGTCAAGCCGCAAAGACGCGACTTCACCACGGCGCAGCCCGTAGATCGCAAGTAGCATCAAAATCGCACGATCACGGACGTCTCTCGGCTTGATGGTCTCGGTGTCAGCCAGTATCCGCCGAACGTCGGCCCACCCTGGAGCGTAAGGTAACGATTCCTGCTCATAGAGGCGTGGACGCCGGATGGTCTGCGCCAGGCGTGGATCGCATGTCTCGAGCGTTGCCGCGTGGCGTAAGAACATTCGTAGTGCTGACGCAATGCTAGACACCGAAACACGCGACCAGCGCCCGGCGCCCTCGCCAACGAAGTAGTGGTCAATGTCGCTCGGTTGCAAAGCGCTTAATTGCCGATCGGTCTGCTCGCACCATTGCAGGAACATCCTCGCATGAGCTTGCCACCGCTCAACGGTCAGGGGGCTAAAGCCGCGTTCGTCACGCATCCAAACGACGAACTGATTCAGTTGGTTCTGATACCGAAGGTCGACGACTGGTACGCGCCACCAGCCCAGGAACCGCAGCCACGGTCGGGCAATATCGGTCAGTCTCCGCGCCGTGGTAGCGCCCTTGTAGATGGACTGCCGCACTCGGACGATCTCCTGGAGCTTCTCCAAGTCGACGCCTTGAGGAGCACTGGAATCCAGATGACATGCGAACCAAAGAAGTTCAGTGCTCTTGACGAGCAAAGTCGCGCGCGTTCCGCCCACATCTGCGCAGTGCTGAAGATATCGCTCTCGTTCCTCGGCGAATGGCGCATTGCGATGCCGACGGCGGGTGACCTCGTCAGAAAAAAGCTTTTGAAACATGGCAAACCTCCAAAGGGAATGGTTCGCCATCGCGCATTTAAAGTTATGTTGCGTCAATCACAGGTGTTGCCATCTGCCTGCGTCGGCCCTGCGCTAATTGCGCAACATAAAAACCGGGGCAACATAACCGGCATAGGCATCGGCCTGCATCAGCCCGGCATAGCTCTGCGAGATGCTCTTGCGCATGGATGCCCGCACGATCGCGCGAGTAGAAGAACGCAGCCGCCGGCGCGCAGCATCCGCCGAAGGGCCGATCGTCGCGCACATAGGTCCACAGCCGCGCCGGTGCGGCATTTGCCCTTGGCCAGCACCTTGCACTGTCGTGTCGTCGGCATGGATGCGCTCGGCGGCGAACACATGGGCCTCTGATCGCCTCGGCGAGCGGCATCAGCGTTGCCGCACAGGCCCCCACCCAATCGGCCAGCGTCGAGACGTCCAGATCGATGCCTTCATCGGCGTAGGCTCACGCTTTGGCGGTTGAGCGGCAGATGCAGGCCGTATTTGGCGAACAGCACCTGGGCGAGCAGCTGCGGCCCCGCGCGGCCGCGGCGATGGGATGCGAAGGTGCCGGCGGCTGGCTGATCTTCTCGCAAGCCCGGCACGAGAACTTCTCGCGCACATGGCTTATCACTTTCCATTGGCGCGGGATCACTTCCAGGGTCTCGCTCACGTCTTCGCCGATCTTGCGCAGGCTCGTGCCGCCGCAACACGGGCAGGCTTGCGGCGCCGGCTCGACCACGCGCTCGCGCGGCAGATGCTCGGGCAAGGGCCGTCGTGCTGGCTTGCGTCGCTCGAAGGGTTTGACGGTGATCTTCTTCTCGTTCGCCGCCGCGGCGGCCATCTGGGCTGCCACTTCGCTCTGAGCCGCGGTCTCTTCCAGATCGGCGAGCTGCAGCTCGAGTTGCTCGAGAATCTCATGGCGTTCGGAGGATTGCCCGAACTGCTCATGGCGCAGCTTGGCGATCGTGAACTTCAACTTCTCGATCAGAAGCGCGCGATGATGCGCCTCGGCTTGCAATGTGGCTGCGCGCGCTTCTGCCTCAAGCAATGTGTCGCGCAAGGAGACGATGAGCGCATGCGCCGATACCAGAGTGGAAGGAAGCGAATCAGCAGCACGCGTCATGCAACGATAGAATCACAACACGACCTGTTTGTGGATCTTTTTTTGCGCGCACGCGTCATCTTAGCCTGCATCGATGCACAGAAAATACTGCACCTTCGCATCGCGCGGCTATCGTGTGATGAGCAGGCTCAGCCGGCCAATTGCGGCTGCCATGTCCGCTGTGGTGCGCGCCAGTCGATGCCTTCGAGAAGATAGCCGAGCTGTGCCGGCGTGATCCTCACCGCATCGCCCACCGTCGTGGGCCAGATGAACTTACCCCTCTCCAGACGCTTGGCGTAGAGCGACATCCCCAAGCCGTCATGCCACAGCACCTTCAAGAGGTCGCCGCGTTTGCCCCTGAAAACGAAAAGATCGCCGACATGGGGATCACGCTTCAGCCTCTGCTGCACCTGCAGGGCAAGGCCGTTCATCCCGCGGCGCATGTCGCAATGGCCAGTCGCGATCCACACCCGCACGCCGGAGGGCACGGGGATCATCGCCGCTCCAGCACGTCGAGCACGCGTCTCAGCGCTGCCGTGTCCACATCGCTGCCGACGATCACCCGGCGTGCACCGGACAGAACAATCACCATCCGCCCAGTGTTCGCACGTCTAGCCCCGGGGCGCAGCGAGGATCCCTGAAGGCCGCAAGCCGGCCCAGTCTGCCCACCGTCCTCGGACGTGATGATCGCCGGCACAAAACCCGGTTCATCATCCTTCGCGATCAGATGGCCTTCGTGCCCAAACCGCCGTGTCGTATCCTCTGTCATACGACTATCTCGTCTGCGCCTGCTTCCTAGCGCAAGGCGGCTCTAACCGGACGCATACGGCTTACTTTGGCGCTAGAGAATTTGAAGGACGCGCCCGCAAACCCTCCGATATTGGGTACAGCGATGGCGCGATCCGTGTCGTGGCCGCGAGTAGGATTCTGATAGACTATTTGTGGTGGCTGCTCAGGCCCAACGGACCTCGTAAGGCTCGCAGGATGATCGGGTCCGATTTGTGATAACCCTGATCAAGATAGTGTCCTGTCCAACGCATGTCGTAGTTCGAGATCAGACGCGGGCGGCGATAGGGAGAATTCGACAAAGCCAGATAAGCGTAACTCTTCAGACCAAGACCGAGCGTAAGCGCCGTCAAGGTGTCGCGAAGTTGTTGGATATTACCTGCACCCTCGAGGTCATCGAGGAAAGCTTGAAGAACGCATTCCATCGGATTTCTCCTGACTTCAAGGAAAGGCACTCTGCGCGGCGCCTCAATTCGCTTGTTGCTCTAAAAAGAAAAAAAGACGGCGGATTGCTCCGCCGCCCTTTTCCTCGACACCACGCTCCGACCATGGCTATCCGCCCAACCCGATGCTGACAGTGGCAAAGGGGCCGTAGAATCCAAGTATCCCCAATTTACGCGAATTGATGCCGACATCGACCGCGCCAAAGAAGAAGTCAGCCCGATAGCCAAAACTCACTTTTGCGCTGCCGCGCTGAAACGAAATACCTGCAAAACCGCCGACATTGGGTACGATGACGGATCGGGTCGTGCTGTGACCGCCAGAACGTTCGTAAACCAAGGGATAACTATAGCCAATTCCCTCATCTCGATATTTCACGTTTTCATAATGCGCAGATTCCTGATGTGCCACACGTGCCTTTTGCCGACCAAAAAGAACGCTTGCATTGGCACCCCAATCAAGAGCCACATCACCGTCTTGTGAATTGCCTAAAACAGGTGCGGAACCTGTCCAGGAAAGAGATGGTCCCACGCCGCGGAAACTGCGCGTAGCATTGCCCGTAGCATGATAGGTATGGAAATGCGGCAACGGTATGCCCGGTAGGATTGTAGAGTATTTGTACCCAAAGTCCGGCCGTGCCCTCGCGTCGAGCGTTTCTGCCGATGCAAACTGCACAAATCGTACTCCGAGGCTCACAACGGATGATCCCGTCCCTCCAAACAGTCCCAGTCCAAGGTCCCTGCCCACCGAAAAGTCAATAATAGCGTGGCTTTCCCGGCGCTGGACTTTTGTGTCTGCAAAGTCTTCGACAGCCGTAATACCGTAAGGCGTAACGTGTGTCCGATTGGTTTGATGATCGACGTGCTTGGAACTACTTGAGCGACCATAGCGTATGGCAGCAGAGAAGATCCAATCCGATGCTTGCGGCTGGATCGAAATGCGACCATGTTCACCAAAGCTGAACGGAGCGGGATTCTGTGCCTGGAGTGGTGACACCGGATGCAATACGGGCGAGGTAGAATTCGCTGCCACGAAGCCAAGCGGGAAATTGCTTCCTTGTCCGCCCACATGTTCCAAATTGCCACCGAGTTCGATCCAGACCGTGGGTTGGTCGGCATCTTTATCCGTAGCTTGAGCTTCCCCCGCCGCGTAAACCGAAGTAAGCAGTCCCACTATGGAAGCTGTTGAAAGAAGCCCCCAGCGGATCGCGCGGCGATTGTGTGTTGTCGTCAATTCGCTCATTGGTCTCCCCCTTACCAGTTCTTCGTGACACGAACGCCGACCAGTCGTGGATCGGTCAGAAAGACGTTGGTTGTCAGGCCGCTGTCATCGCTGTTCAGAAAATCGCCAGTGATCGCTGTCGTGTTGAAGACGTTCTTCATGTATCCCATCACCTGCCAACCGTTCTGGTTGGTGAAGATGAGCGTCAGATTGACGTTGGTATATCCGCGAATACGATCATACGGATTGTCGTTGAAGACACGCGCCCAGGAGTAGTCTTGCCAATAATAGTCTGCGCGTAATGTGCCTGCCCAATCCAATGTGATCGGTAGCGAATATTGCGCGCCAAATGAAACGGTGAAGGGTGGTGCATTAGGAAGCTTGTTGCCGCCCAATTCTTGGCAAACCCTTCGCCATTGTTGATCGCCGGATTTGTGGGATCGAAACCGGGATAGCCCGTCGGGATGGTAAAAACTGCACATTGGTAGCCGACGCGGGTAATTTTTCGTATCCAATGCCACCCGACACCTGTGGGACTCGGCGTATAGGGGTAGAGCGTGGCCGGATCCACGTGCGTGTTATACGCTTGCGCACAGGCAAACGCACCGCCCCTACGGCAAGGGTAGTTCCGTTTAATCGCCCGCACCGTCGTTTTTCAAGTATCGCCTGTACGAAATTGTTGGGAAGGATGCAGTTTGAGGCTTGGATTTACAAGGGGCCCGATGACCATCCAGCCCGGCATTCCAGCCGTGCGATCCATCAGATCGATCAAACTCTGCGCCATCCGGCAATTCGTGCACTCCTCCGTATCCGCTGGCGAAATTGATTTTCAGGCGAATCACCGGTTCCCAGCTCGCTTCAAGTTCGGATTCTTTTACCGTCGCATTGAAATTCAAATTGATCGACGCTGCGGTCGACGATTTCAGAATCTGATAGTCCCTGTAATCGTAAGAAAAAACGTCGCCATTGAGCGTCAGCGCGCCGTCGAGCAAGGCGTTGTGGACTGAGTTCGAACGCATCGATGAATTCCGGTCCGAAAGCCCGCCGGATGATAGGCTGCGTAAATCAGGTCGTTTCCGTTCAGGGGTACCGAACACAGCACCCGGCGGATTGGCGCCCCCTCCCTTTAGCCCCGCGCGTAGGAACCGTAGACCAACGTCTGATTGGTAAAATCGAGCTTCGGCGTCCAGCCACTGGCCCGGCCAGTAAGCTCATCCCATTGCTGGTCCACTACGCCCGCGTTGTAATAGCCGTATCCGACTGCGTAAGAACTTCGCTCGGAATATCCACAAAGCGTTTCGACTTCTGTCCACCGCAATCCTCCAGTTAATTTCAATTCGCTGTTATATTGTAGGAGACCTTGCCAAAACCCGCATAGGAATTCAATGTGTACCGATTTTGGCCAAGAAATAGTTGTGGCCTTCATTGTTGAGGCCCGATAAGGGGTTGGTATCGATATAGATGCAATCTTGCAGAGGCTCGCCGCCGCCCGTGATGGGATTGGGATGCTGATAACCGACGGATTGTAGCGTCGACTGCAAACAATTGCTGTTACTGCCCGGTGGGTTGCTCGGGATACTGTTGTTGGCGTATGCGTGACCACCTTCGACCGCAAATGCCGTGAGAGCGTTGAAAAAAACGTAGTAGTTCTCCTCGGTTTCGTAATGAAGATAGTTTCCGCCAACGCTGAAATTAAGCGGGCCGCTGAAGCTGGAAGCCAACCGGAATTCCTGGCTCAATTGCCAAGCATGTTCGTTGGACAAAATCTTCACCCACGATCCGGTCGCTACAGCTAAGCTGCGGGTCGCAGAATATTAACGCACTGGATGGAATGCCGTTCGCGCCGGCAGCGGGATCGGGAAAAAGGTGCTGGATCGAGAACAACGCTCTGATCTTGTGCGAATATTCCTGGCGATGTATCGAACCTGTTATAATCTTCGGTGGAGGAAAGAAAGTCCTGATTGTATCCGGTCTGCGACGTGAACGTCAACGAAGGCGTGACTGAATAATCGACATTCAGTTCAAGTGTGTCGTTCTTTGCCCGATAATGCGGATTGATTGTCGATTCGATCACACGCAAATTTTGCGATTGCGTCGTGCTGGCGTAGGGGTCTAGGTGGGGATCGGCTGCATATCCAGCACCCAGTGCAACCGCATAGGGAAGCGAGAACCCGTAAGGCACTTCAAACGCAGTGGATGAATATAGCGACGTTGCCTCGCAGCCCTGACTAAGGTAGTCGGCATCTAACTGACAATGCGCCATTTACACTTAAATTTCCGGCCGGCACTGAGACATCATTGATCGACGCAGGCGCTTGAGCGGTTTTGCAAAGCTGCTTGCTGCTGCGGATGCGATCGTCGTCTTCGCTGAAATGCTCCCAGACGAGATATGTCTGAACATCGGAGCTGGGTTTCCAGCCAATCGTCACCCGGCCCGACCACAAATCGCGACCATCGATGGGTTGATTGGTTATATCGTTGGTGCTGTAGCCATCGCGCTTGGTCCATTCGCCAGCGATCGCGAATATCGACACGATCGTCGACGATTGGAATGTTGATCATTCCCTCGAAGCGGCGGTTCTTGTAGTTGCCCAAATCCGCCGATGCCATAGCCTCGAATTGATCCGAGGGTTTTGCGGAGGTGAGATTCACGACGCCCGCCGTCGCATTGCGGCCGTAGAGCGTCCCTTGTGGACCACGCAGAACTTCAACGTTTGCTACGTCGTAGAATTCCTGCTCGAAAAAGTGATTGCGGATGAACGGAATATCGTTGAACGCCACTGCCACTGCCGGGTCGGTGGTAACTGAGATCGCTTGCGTTCCGATGCCGCGAATCTGGATGCTGTAACCAGAGAAGTTCGTCTTGGTGAACGTCATATTCGGAACCTGCTTGATCAGATCCGGCCCGCCGGCCGTTTGCGTGGCGGTGAGCTGTTCCTGACTAAGCGCTGTGATCGCGATGGGGATGCTCTGCACATCCGCGCCACCGAGCTTCGACGAGGTGACGGTGACTGTTTCCACCGCTGCTCGCGGCGGAGAGGTAGCTTGAGCAAGCTGCAACGGCATCACTTCGTTGTCCGCGTGTGGCTCTCCGCGCGAAAGGCCGATTTTGCCGGAACTGTAGTGCTTCATTTCAAAGCCGGTCCCGCGGAGAAGTCGTGAGAGCGCGTCATCAGCTGAGAAATCGCCGCTCACGCCCTTGGTCTGAACGCCCCTGAGTTCTTCCGATGAGACCACGAGCGCAATACCAGTCTGGCTCGAATAGTCCGCCAAAGCAGATTGAAGATCGCCACCGGGGATTGCAAAGTCATGTGCAAACGCGACGCTTGATAGCCCCAACACGCTCGCCCCCACCGCCAATGCCGATTTCGTGATTTTGTGTTGTCCCATTCGCTTCCCCCGTTCGTGGCGTCGTTCAACGCGAGATATGTCAATCAAAGAAAGTCCCATCGACCTTTCAGCGAGAAAGGACGATGTTATCCCCGCGCCGTTCTACGCGTAGATGCAGTATGTCTGCGGCGATTTTCGTGAATGTTTGCGGATCGCTTGTCGGGAACGTTCCGTCGACCTGCAAATTCGCAGCAGAGCCTTCGACAACAAGTTTGCCTTGGTTGTACCGGTTAAATTGCCGAGCCACTTCGCCAAGCGCCGTATTGTGGAACACCAGCACATCGCTGCGCCAACTCAACTTCGTTGCAATTGTTTCAGACGGCACTTTGACGATGGAAAGCGAACGTCCAGTCGCCGTAGCAATGTCGCCAGGCAGAAGGTCGGCTTCGCGTGCGTTCGAGCTATTACTCACGGGCGCGAGATGCGCACGCCCCTCAAGCAGCGCCACCTCCACCCTATCGTTCAGATCGCGGACGACGAACTTCGTTCCCAAATCCGTAATGCGCTGCCCAGCTACATCGACCGTGAAGGGATGATCGGCGTCGTGCCAGACATCAAAAAACGCCTCGCCCTCTACGAGAGTGACCGCCCTGTGGTTCCGGTCGATATGGATGCGCACCGTCGAGGACGTGTTCAGTTCGATGCGAGAGCCGTCCGCCAGCGTGACGACCTTATGGCCGCCGATAGCGGTGGAAATTGTCTCGTCCTTGCCTTTCGACAGATAGAGAAAGCTGCCCGTCGCCGCCATGGCGATTAATGCCACCGCCGCGATCGAACGAGCCAGCTTGGGCCGCGTCTGCTTGCTCCCTGAAGCGAGCTTGCGCATCGGCTGCCGAAGAGCCTTCAGACGCTCAGTGCGCGACAGCGCAGCGTTCAATCGCCAGTAGGTGACGCGATTGGAGGGCGACGCTTCCAGCCATGCGTCTAGTTCCTTCTGATCATCGTCCGACCAATCGAAGAAATTGCGGGACGACAGCCAGGTTGCCGCCTGCTCTTCCAATGCCTCGACGCTGACGCGGCGACGCGGGCGCGGAGCGCCCGCTTGTTCTCGCGCGCCGGTCACGTCGAACTCCTGCGATTGGACGGGTCGCCATAAAGGAGGTCTGCAAGAGCGCGGATGCCCTGCTTCAAGTGCTTCGATACGGTTTGTTCAGTAATCCCCATCCGCGCGGCGATTTCGCGTCCGGGCAACCCCTCGATGCGACCGAGGACGATTGCCTCCCGACACCGTGGCGGCAGGCTATCGACAGCGGCCTGGACTCTGCGCAGTTCGCTGCGGGCGAGCGCCGTCCGGTCTGGTCCAGGTACGTCCGCCGCAAGCTCAATTGCTTCCAGATCTGGGACAGCCTCGATCGACACAACCTGTTCGTGGCGAAAGCGGTCGATGATGAGATTTCGCGCGGTGCGGAAGACAAAAGCCTTGGTGTTTTCGGGCAATTCCTCGCGGGCGGCTTCGCAGACCTGCTCATAAACGTCCTGCCGGATGTCCGCGATATCCGCCTCGTTGCGCCAGTTGTGCGAAAGAAACTGCATCAGTGTCGTTTCCAGCGGCAATACTTCACGGACAAACCAAGCCTCCACGTCGGCCGCATTCACGACCGCACCGACGCCATGCGCATCTGCGTCCTCAACTGATGTGTCGGGCGGCTCTGCCATCCCTCTGTCAGCCTCTCGCCTTCCGTGTTCACCGGACGAGTTACATCTATGCTGACGGCCACGCTCGCCGAAACTAAGCCTGAGGGTGCAGAAAATTTTGATAGGCACGAATTCGCAGGTTTTGGGGGCTGAAGTATGAGGTAAAGCTGCCCCCGGCGGCACTTCACGCAAGAAAATTTCAGGCCAAACGATGACTATTGCTCAAGCAATCTTTGGGTTTCCTGGGCGCGCCCTCTTAGGAATTTGACGACGTTTCGCCTGGCGCCTATTCCTGAGCGGTATCTGCAATTCCCAATTCCGGGTCAGATGCACCAATAGTTATCAGGTGCGGCATACTCTGGCCCTGCGAACCAGTCAGCAGTGAGACAACAACTCCTTCCCCAAAGCGCCAACCGACTGATCCCGCCTACAGCGCCAGCCCTGCCCGATACTTCAGGATATCATGCGCAATGAAACCTTTGGGTCGGATTCCAGATGCGTCCCGGCCAAGTCCGCTTTGGGGCAAAAAGCTGACTATCGATATCCCTGACGTTAGAGTTCTTGGGCACAATCATATGAGCAAGCTGCGGCACCAACTTAATCAACATCGGTGTTTGGGGTCTTCAAAGAAGTCTTCGAACGCACTCTCAGCCGCGCCGACTTCCCGATCAGTCATCTTTGCAAATTCGCCCTCGCGTCCGCGTCTAGACAATTTTCCGTCGTTTTTCTTGAGGAAGCGAAACAAAAGATCGATTGTCGCGTCCGGCATGTCTGCGATTGTTTGAACTCTTTCGCGAAATCGATCATAGCGCCGCAAGAAATTGGTTTCCCGAGGTAAATCTTCATCGATTGTCTGTTTTACGCAGGCGTAGAGGAATTCAGCGTGGAGGGTCGCGTCGAAATATCGATAGTAATCGGCAGTTTGATTCAGCACGTGAATATTGTTGTCTTTGGTCGGCTCCCATTCCACCAGCGGCAAAAGGCGTTTCGAATAGCTTTCAAGCACATCTCCATACGCATCGATGCGGTCCAGAATTGCTGCCGAAACCGGAAACACCACGCCGGCAGGGTTGTATCCTCGTTGGGCGAGTACATGGTGGATCAGATAGCGGTGAATGCGGCCGTTGCCGTCCTGGAGTGGATGGATATAGACAAAGCCGAAGGCCAATATGGCTGCAGCAATTACGGCGTCTAAAGTTGATGCACCCTTTTGATCGAAGGCCACGATTCCGCCGATCAGAGACGTTAGGTCTTCGTGACGCGCGCTGATGTGATCGGGCAGCGGTGCCCCGGTCTCACGGTCGCGGTCGCCGACAAAGCCTCCTTCTTTTCGAAGTCCTAGCTTTACGAAGCGCTTATCGCCGATGACGATACGCTGCAGGCGCAGCAACTCATCCACGTCAATAGGGCGCCGGCCAGCCTCGCCTATCGCACGGCCCCAGCGTTGAATACGATCCTGCGGCGGATGTTCGTCCTCGATGGCGTAGCTCGACTTGGAGTCCTTCGAAAGCAGGAAGGCAGCCGTGCGCGACAACAGATTGCGTGGAACCGCCGCCACCACCGATTGCGCCCGATTTGCCAAGTCCATGGCGCTGAATTCTTCCAAGGTCTTGGTTCGAAAAACGAGCGGACAGAATGCCGGCGTACCCGGTAGGTTGTTGTGAACCCTGTGGCGTGCGGAATGCTCCCCCTTAATCGTCCATTGTTGATCGGGGTCGACCACGGGGACATAGCTTCCCGTGTCAGCATCTGGGAGTGCGAGGCGCTTGCCGGTCAGCCACTCGTAGAGGAACCAGACGCGCCGCGAATAGCTGCCCGTCGGTTTGCTCCGAATGATGGATTCGACCTCGCCCGCGGCAACCGTAGCGAAAAGCCGGTTGAGAACTGCGAGATCGATTCCCTCCCATTTGAGCGCAAAGGTGAGATGGCCTTCCAAATCGGCTGATGGTGCGTGCCGTGGCGTGAACATTCGCCAGCCGTCTTGCTCCGTTATCCTATGACGTTGTCCGATTGCCGAGAGCATGCGAGGCAGCGGAACTTCGAGGCCATATGCGTCGATCAAAGCCGCATATCCTGCCGGCGTTCCGCTTTCAGGGAGCCGATTTTCGTGAAAAACGGTTAGGGGTCCTGAAAAAAGGCCTTTAGACGCAATATTCATGAAAATCGATTCCGGATGATGAAATTTGCTTATCCGACACCGTAATCCGTGAAAAACGCTTATAAATCATGAAAAACAATTCCACAATGGCGATTTATATGAAAAACGATTTACATCGATTAAGGGCGCAAAGCCCATTATCCCGCGAGCGGCTGCTCTTCCTATCCAAGCCACCTCACCATCGCAGCCAAGTGGTCACTTCGACACCGCAGGGTGACCCCACTTTGGGGGAAGCGGATTTACTCCGGCGCGCTGGAGGACGTTTCCGCCGAGGACCGCCTTTTCGCTTATCCCACCTTTAGGAAGGCGAACCCACATGCCAAAGCCAAAACGATCTGACTCTGCTCAATTCAAAATCGGAGATTATTGGCTCTCCAAACGTCGGGATGCCAAAGGCCATCTCTGGTACCGCACCTACAACGGCGCTACGCGACAGACGTGGCGTATTTCCCTGTGCACGCGGAATTTCGAAGAAGCGAAAGTCAAACTCGCCGAATAGATTTTCACGAGCCAAAATCTCGCGGCCCAAGATCCCTCCACCGTGCCGCTCGCAACCGTGATCCTGCGTTACTGGAATGAACACGGCTTAAAAATGCGATCATATGAATCTCGCAAGAGCCAGCGCGTCTCCCAGATAGGGCTCTCGGCCTCCATCCCACCGCATCATGTGGCGGCCACGTGCCGACCACGAACGGAAGCCTGATACCGGCAGCGAGATTATCGGACGGAGCCTTAACTCCTTACGGCCCGTTACAGAAACCCGATACTGATCGTTGCAAACGGGCCGTGAAGGCCGATATTTTCCGATTTGGCAGACTCGAGGCCACCATCGAGGGCGCCGAAAAACCAATCTGCGCGATAGCCGAGACTGACCTTGGCATTCGGAAATCTGAGTGACACACCTGCAAACCCGCCCAAATTCGGCACGGTAGCCGATCGCGAGCGCACACTGTCTGGAGGGGTATGTCGATACACCAGATAAGGAATGTTGCTGCCGGCCGGATGGCTGTATGCCGTCGATTGGTGGTGTACGGAGGCCTTTTGTCGGCCGAACAGTACGGCTACGTTGGCACCCCAATCGACTGTGAACATGGTATTATCTGCCTGTCCGGCGATTGGCACGGAATCGCTCCAGGAAAGTACCGGTCCTATCCCGTGAAAACTGCGGATGCTGCTAAAGCTGGCAAGGAAGTCGTGAGCATTGAAATTTGGCACCTTCACGCTGCTACCCGAGTTGCTTTGAAGGTATTTGTATCCACCATTATCTGGATCCAGCCCGAGCGACCCGCGCAGCGTGGAATGAAACTGCACGAAACGGACACCAAGGCTCAGTACGGCGTGGTTATCGTTGCCAAATAAGCCAAGTCCCACATCCTTTCCGGCTTGGAAGTCAAGCACTTCATAGTTCTGTGTTCTCTTTGCTGTAGCGTCGACAAACTTGGGTTGTCGCGGGCGGGGGATGGTCTCCACGAACTCACTGTTTATATATATCCGCCCGGGTCCGGCCGGGGTCGATTGGTGAATGTGTTTGTTTCCATTCGAACGGCCATATCGAACAACGGCGGAAAATACCCAATCGCTACCCTCCGGTTGGATCGTTATCGACCCGTTGGCGCCGAAGCTGAAACCGAGAGGCTTTTGAGTTATCCCAGGCGTAAAGCCGGTGAAGGACGGCTGCGGCGTGAAAAAAGCCGGGGAATATACTTCCTGCGCGGTATCGGCTTGTTCGAATTGTCCGCCCAGCTCGATCCAGACCGAAGGTCGTTCTCCGATCTCGGCTTCTGCTGGTACAAAAGAAATGACATGTATGCCTAACGCCACTACCGACACCGAACTTAGCAAGTTCCAGCGAATAGCGTTACGGCTGCATTGATCAATAGAAAGTTCGCTCATCTTGTTTCCCCCCGTTACCAATTCTTCGTGACGCGCACGCCGAACAGGCGCGGATCGGTGAGAAAGACATTGGTTGTTAGACCGGTATCGTCGCTGTTCAGGAAGGTGCCGGTGATATCGGTCACGTTGAAGACGTTCTTCACATATCCCATAACCTGCCAGCCATTCTGGTTTGTCAGAATGAGTGCAAGATTCACATTGGTGTAACCGCGCAATCTGTCATAGGGATTGTCGTTGAACACACGCGCCCAGGAATAATCCTGCCAGTAGTAGTCAACATGAAGTGTTCCGGCCCAGTCCGTCGTCAACGGGATTGAGTAGTCGGCTGAGGCCGACGCTGTGAAGGGAGGGGCGTTCGGCAACTCATTGCCGCTTAAATTCTTGTCGAACCCTTCGCCATTGTTGGGCGCGGGGCCATAGTCAACTCCATTATAAGTATTCTGGCCCGTGTATGGATCACCTGGCGTGCCGGCGACCGGATCGAAACCGGGATAGGCTCCAGGCGGAAGGGTCCCCTGCGTTCCCGTTAAAAGACAGCCTATTGCAACCGGCACATTGCCACTGGGATTTGCCATATACGGGCCGCAGGTAACCGGATCGTAGTGCTGTGAATATGCAAGTTCACAATTGTAATTTGCGGCTCCGGCTATGCCGTTGGCGATTTCCGCAGCCACTACATAAACCGGCACTATGCAATTTGAAGCTTGCGTAGGAAATGGCTTGTTCACAATCCAGTTTGGATTCCCCGCCGTTCTATCCATCAGATCGACGGCCTGCGAACCATTGTCGAGCCGCGTATTTTCATAGCCTCCGGCAAAGTGAAATTTGAGACCCGGCAAGGGCTCATATGTCGTCTCCAACTCCGCCCCTTTTACCGTTGCGTTGAAATTCAGATTGATGGCCGACCGGTCAACGATCTCCGAGATTTGATAGCCTGATAATTGTAAAAGAAGATGTCGCCGTTGAGCGTCAAAGCTCCGTCAAGTGCGGAGTTTTTGGTGCCGAGTTCGTACGCATCGATGAATTCGGGTTTGAACGTGAGAGGATGTATTGGATTGGAAATATCCCCTGCGCCGAAAGTCAAAAACACCGCACCGGGCGGATTGGCACCGCCGGCCTTATAGCCATGCGAATACGATGCATAGACAAGTGTCTGATCGGTGAAATCGAGTTTTGGTGTCCAGTTGGCGACCGCGCGTCCGGTAAGCTGGTCCCATTGCTGGTCCACGATGCCTGTAATTGGATAGCCATATCCCGATACCAGGAGTTCGCTTGGAATATCGACGAAATGTTTGCGATCCTCCGTCCAACGTAAGCCGCCGGTAAGCTTCAGATCATTGAGTATGTTGTAGTAAACTTCGCCGAAGCCCGCATAGGAATTGAGCGTGTAGGGATTTCTGACTCAGGAAATAATTGTGCCCTTCGTTGTTGGGATTCGTGTACGGATTGGGATCTATGTATACGCAACCGCTTGCTGCACCCGTCGCGGGATTAGAAGGGCTGGAATAGCCGGTCCCATTAGGCTGGCAGCCGAGACTGTCTGAAACGCCGGGTGTCCAGACGACGGGTCCGGGTGTCCAACCGTTCTCGTGCTGACCATATAGATTGTTGCTGTAGAAACCTATCGCAGTGAGAGTGAGCGAATTTATGAAGACGTAATAGTTCTCCTCAGTCTCATAATGGAGATAGTTCCCACCGAAGCTGAAATTCAACGGCCCGGAAAAATTTGATGCTAGACGAAATTCTTGACTGAGCTGCCAGGCGTGTTCATCGGAAACGTCTCTCGCGACGAGCCGATCACTACAGCCAACTTGGGGATCACAAAAAGTGCCGACCGTGTTGTTGATGCCTAGACTGTGTAAAGGATTGGTGACCACGACAGTATCGTGTCGTGGGCCAGGCCAAATTACGTCAAAAACGCCTGGCGCTGAATTGTAGCGATTGTAGTCTTCCGTCGACCAAAGAAAGTCGGAGTTGTATCCCGTTTGCGATGTCAGAGTGAGCTGGGGTGTAATCGCAAGATCGGAATTCAGTTCAACCGTGTCGTTCTTTGCCTTGTAAACCGGCTCAATCGCCGACTCGATAACACGCAGATTTTGTGACTGTTCGTTGTTTGCATATGGACTAGTCCCATGTCTGTCTTGCAGAGAGACCCAATATCGCGACATATGGCAAAGACCACGGCTCCGCTTCCCCAAATGCACTTGGCGCGTAGAGCGAACCCATCTGGCAGCCTTGACTGAACAGATCGTAGTTAAAGCCCGCGGAGCTAGGGAAAAAGGGTAAACCATTCTGGGTGGGAAACGGTTGACCACCGATCGTTGCTGGATGCGGCATCGTCGTGCAGAGCTGCTTCGAAGTTCTCATGCGATCGTCGTCTTCGCAGAAATGCTCCCAGACGAGTGTGGCCTGCAGGTTCTGGAATGGCTTCACCCCGATGCTCAACCGACCGGACCACAGATCGCGGCCATCGATTGGCTCGCCGGTCAGTTCGTTGAGAGCTGTAGCCGTCGCGCTTGGTCCATTCGCCCGCGACGCGGATGTCAAGACGATCATCGACGACGGGAATGTTGATCATGCCTTCCAGGCGTCGATTCTTGTAGTTGCCGATGTCGCCGGAGGCCATTGCCTCGAACTGATCGGTTGGCTTGGCCGTAACCAGATCGACCACGCCGGCGGTAGCGTTTCGGCCATAGAGGGTGCCTTGTGGGCCTCGCAACACCTCCGCCTGACTGAGATCGTAGAATTCCTGCTCGAAGAAATGATTGCGGATGAAGGGAATATCGTTCAGCGCGATTGCTACGGCGGGATCGGTGGTAACTGAAATTGCCTGTGTCCCGATGCCGCGAATCTGGATGCTGTAGCCCGTGAAGTTTGTCTTTGTGAAAGTCAGATTAGGAACCTGCTTCACCAAATCGGGACCGCCCGCGGTTTGTGTCGCTGTGAGTTGCTCCTGGGAGAGTGCCGTTATGGCAATCGGAATGCTCTGTACGTCTGCACCACCAAGCTTGGAGGATGTGACAGTGACCGTTTCGACGGCAGGGCGCAGTGGCGCAGTTTGAGCTATCTGGATGGGTGAAATATCGGCAGAATCCTCCAGAGAACTCTGCTCATGAACAATTGTGATTTCCCCGGTGCTGTGTTTATGGACAACAAAACCGGTGCCATTCAAGATTTTAGCGAGTGCCGCTTCAACGGGAACATTGCCCTTTACCCCCATTGTATGGACACCCCGCACGGAATCATCGGCATAGAGGATATGCACACCTGTTTCTGAACTATAGGCATCGAGAGCCGCCCCCAAATCGCCGGCTGGAATATTCAGATTGCCGGCACTGGCGGACACCGCACATACAGCTGCCACACCCTGCAGTAGCGCGTGCTTTAAATACCCGTATCTGGCCATTTCCCCCTACTTTCCACTGGTCCGCGTTTGCGCCAGTCAACGTGAGATGATTGTTTCGTCCTCGCGCCGTACGACATGCAGCCCGAGGATTTCCTGCGCCGCATCGGCAAACCCTTCGATATTCGCGATCGGGAAAGTCCCGCCGATGCGCAGCCGCCCGATATTCTGATTTACTAGGGTCAGTTTCTTCTGATTGTAGCGATTAAATTCGGCAACGGCGTCGGCCAGCGTCGTGTGACGAAAGACAAGCACGCCCCGGCGCCAACCCAACTCGTCATTCAGCACAGCGGTAGCGTGTTTGGTTACCGACAATACATTTGCAGTTGCCGTAGCAACATCGCCAGCACTTAACAGGGCAGAGGCAGTATGTGAATTGTCTACTTCTCGATCCAGCCGCACGCTTCCTTCGACAACAGATACCTGCAAACCCGAGGGGCCACGGCGCATTGCAAACTTGGTACCCACATCGATGATTCGACGATCTCCAGCGATCACGACAAATGGCCGTCTTTCATCGTGCTTCACATCGAAGAACGCTTCTCCGCGATCAAGCCAAATTTCGCGGCGGTCGGTCCGATCAGCGATCTGAATCTCAGTCGCGGTATTGAGTTCAATCTGGGACCCGTCCCGTAGTGTCAGAATCTCGCGTCCGCCAACCGGCGTTTCATAGACGCGACTTCGCGGCACAAGGAGATAAGCACTCCCAGCCGCCGCCAAAGTGGCAAGCAGTGCTGCCGCCGCGACCGCTTTGACAGCTGACGGTCGTGCACGTTCGCCCACGCTTTTAAGCATCGGTTGCCGCAGGGCTCCAAGCCGATCAGCTTGGTTCCAGACAGCTTCTAGCCGCCAGTATGCAATTCCGTGTGCGGGCGACTGATTGAGCCACCCATTCAGTGCCGTCTCGTCATCGGCGCTCCAGCTGCCGCTATCACGGCGGCGGATGAGCCATTCCGATGCTTGTTGGCGGATCGTTTCACCTTCCGATTGCGCCTGCTCGGGATTTGTCATGTTTTTCTCCTGAGCTCGCCTGGATCGCCATAGACCATGTCGGCGAGCACCCTCACGCCATGCGTGAGATGGGCGTTGACGGTGAATTCAGTGACACCCATGCGTTGGGAGATCTCGCGGCGTGAAAGACCTTCCACTTTCCTCATCACAACGGCTTCACGGCAACGGTCAGGGAGATGATCGAGTGCAGTCTGCAAGCGCCTCAACTCCTCGCGCGCCATCACCGTACGATCAGGACCGGGCCCATCGAAGGCGATGTCCAGTGCATCCAACTCGGCTACTGTTTCGATAGGAATGATTTGATCCCTGCGGATATGATCGATCAGGAGATTTCGTGCCACCGTGAAGACAAACGGTCGAACCGGTCGCGGCATCTGTTTTTGGGCGGCTTCGAATACGCGTACATAAACATCTTGGCAAAGATCATCGATTTCACTCTTGCTGCGACCGCTACGGCGCAGAAACTGGATTAGGGCTGGCTCCAATGGCAGCACTTCTGCGAGAAACCAGTCCTTGAGGTTGGACACGACTAACTTCGCACCCAAGTTAAATGGGTGTCCGCCATTGAAGTCAGGAGTGTCCGCCATCCCCGTGAACGTCCCACCCACCGGGTCCAAAATCAGCCTACATAAGGTTCAACGGATGAGGCGAGGGAATGAGCTAGTTGGAAATATTCGGATCGTACCGAATTCTATTCTTTCAGGCGCGACGCAATAAAATTTCAAGTTGTGGGGTAAAATGTGGGAGAGCATCCCTCACATTGGCCGTGATCCTGCGCGCTTCACCTCGTCCAAGCGGCTGGGGTGCACTTCGGCCTAGCGCCGAGGAAGATCAGTCCGGCACCATCGATGTCACCGGCTCCATCGACCCGCGGCCGGCGACGCCGTGGGCGTAGCGCCCTCTACGAAGCGGCGCATTCCATGCTCATTCGGGCGAGGAGCTTCTCCCAGCCCGAAGTGCCGGGCGATGGTGGTCGCCAAGCGCAGCGGCCTGCGGCGTGCCACGGCGGCATTGGTCAGGAAGCTCGCGATCATTCTGCACCGCATATGGGTGAACCGACTCCACTTCGGCAAGCAAGAAGTGGCCGCTTGGAAAAACGGGCAGCACGGAGTTTTTGCCCGTCCTTTCTCCTGTCGCCGGCAGCGCGAAGCCGATGAAGCCGATGAAGCCGCAGTATTGGGTGTGCGCCTCGCAAGAGCCACCACGTCTCCGAGATGGGCTCTCGGCCCCCATCTCACCGCACCATGTGCTGCGTGCCGATCACGACCGCAAGCCTGATGCCGGCGGCGAGATTATCGGACGGAGCCTTGACTCCAAACGGCCCGTTACGGAAGGCCGATGCTGACTGTCGCGAAGGGCCCATAAAAGCCGACAGTCTCTTTCTTCGCCGTATCGATACCGCCGTCCATGGCGCCGAAGAAATAATCGGCGCGATAGCCAAATGTGATCTTCGCATTTGGCGCTCGCCACGAAACGCCTGCGAAACCGCCCAGATTGGGAACAGTCACATTCCTGCTGCGCGGTGCTCCGCCATGCGCTGTCGCAATGTTCAGGTATTGGTAGGCGTGCCTATAATTATCTGTGGTTTGATGATCTTCGTTCACGCCTTGACGGCCGAACAGAACCGCCCCGTTTACTCCCCAGTCCAGCCCAATGCTGCTCGATGCTGGATTGCCGAACAGATCTGTGGAGGCATTCCAAGAAAGCGCCGGACCCACGCCGTTGAAGTGCCGTTCCGCGGAAAATTTTGCCCGAAAGATATGATAAAAGCCGTAGCCGTTTATGTTCGTCGGTTGAGATTGAGCTTCAACATTGGTGTGCGCGTTAAACTGCGCAATGCGCACGCCCATGCTAAAAACGGAGCTTCCACCGCTTCCAAAGCTGCCTAATCCCATATCTTTGCCAGCTTGGAAATCCAGAATGGTGTGGCTCTCGGAAGCTTTCGCCCTGAAAAGCTGGTAGGCATCATATCCACCAACGTATTTGCCGCTGTAGTGGTGACTGGCATGTGCCGTTTGGTGATTTGCCGTTTTGTTCCGACTGGTTTTGCCATAACGGACTGCAGCCGAAAATGTCCAGCCGTCGTCCATCTCAAATGAAAACTTTGCCGACCCGTCCCAGCTGGCGCGCGCACTTTTTTCCAAATTCGATGCAGGCGCGCCAAATGGCGATGCGGCAAGGAAAGCGGGAATGTAGGCATCTTGGCCTGCTTGCTCCTGTGCGAACTGACCGCTCAGTTCGATCCAAACGAGAGGATGGCCATCATCGGCCGCATTCGCGCGATTGGCCGCACCGAATAAAGCCAGTGCCGAAACCGTAACCATAAGTCCGCGGCGAATGCGCATTTGATGTTCACGTGGTTTAATCAGTTCGCTCATAGCCCCCTCCTACCAGTTCTTCGTGACGCGCACGCCGAACAAGCGCGGATCGGTGACGAACACGTTGGTCGCAAGCGCTGTATCGTCGGAAAAAAGGAACGCGCCGGTGATGGCTGTCGTGTTCAAGACATTTTTCAAATAACCCATCACTTGCCAGCCGTCCTGATTGGTGAGGATCAAGGCTAGATTGAGATTGGTGTAACCGTGAAGCTGGTCGTAAGGCTTGTCGTTAAAGATGCGGGCGAAGGAATTGCCCTGCCAGTAGCCGTCGGCGCGCGCAGTGGCTGCCCAATCAGCGCTGACAGGCATCGTATATTGCGCGCCCAGAGATAGCGTGAACGGTGGCGCATTCGGCAGTTTGTTGCCGCTTAGATCTTTCGCGAAGCCTTCGCCGTTGTTGGGCGCCGTTGAAGGATCGAAGCCTGCGGCAGCGAACGCCGCTTTATCTTCAGCGCCATTCTGACCGAAGATCGATGCAATGCCACCTGGCGTATAGGCAGCATCGCACGCTCCATCCAGACCGGTTGCGAAGACCGATGGATCGTCATCCACCAGCAGAATTTGTCGTATAACAGCAGTCGGAAGAATGCAGTTCGACGTTTCGGCGACATAAGGCCTGACCACCATCCAATCGTTATGCCCGTCCGTTCGGTCCATGAGGTCGATGGCGGATTGCCCTTTGTCCACGGACGTATCTTCGTAACCGCCCGCGAAATTAAATCTTAAGCCGGATACCGGCTCCCATGTCGCTTCCAGCTCAGCACCATTTACCTTGGCATTGAAATTGAGATTAATCGATGTGCGATCCACAATCTGCGAAATCTGATAGCCCTTGTAGTCGTAGTAGAAGACGTCGCCGTTCAGCGTGAGGGCGCCATCGAGCAGCGTGTTCTTCGTTCCCAGTTCGTAGGCATTGACGAATTCAGGCGCGAAGGTCGGCGGATGAGTGATGGAAGACTGCGCGCTAGCAAAGTCCGCGATCGGTCCTGGCGGATTGGCACCGCCGCCTTTGTAGCCATGCGCAAAAGATGCATAGATCAGGGTCTGATCGGTGAAATCGAGCTTCGGCGTCCAGTTGGCCACAAAGCGGCCTGTCCATTCTTTCCATTCCTGGTGGACGACGCTCTCAACGGGGTACCCGCCGCCGGCTTCGAAGACCCAGCTCGGAATATTCCAGAACGTCTTCTGATCATCGGTCCAGCGCAACCCGCCCGTCAATTTCAAATCGGGCGTGACCTGATAATAGAGCTCACCGAATCCCGCGTAAGAATTCAACGCATAGGGATTTTCGCTGCGGAAATAGTTATGCCCCAGTCCGTTGATCTCGCTGAGCGGATTGGGATCGATATAGGTGCCGGGCAATCTCCCATCCACCACGACACCGTTGCAGCCCAACGGGGAAGGCCAAGCTGTGGGACGCCCCCCGACAGCGAGGAGAAACGGTTCGGGTGAAATGAGCGAAGGCGGGAGAAATGAGGTCCCGCTGTTGCATTCGGTATATTGACCGGCATCCTGGCCATTAATCTCCTGTAGTTCAGCCGTGATGAGATTGAAGAAGACATAGTAATCTTCAACCGTCTCGTAATGCATATAGTTCGTTCCCACACTGAAATTGAACGGCCCGCTGAAATTGGAAGCCAGGCGCAGTTCCTGCGAAAGCTGCCAGGCGTGTTCTTGCGACAGATCTTGGCCGACCATGCTGCTCGAACAGCCAAGTTGCGGATCGCAATAGGACCCATCCGGCTCAAGAGGATCGGCGCCGCGGAAGTCAGGTGAGCTGGCGAAGCTCGAATTAAACAGACCTGGCGCCGTATCAAACCGATTTAGATCTTCGGTGGAATACAAAAAGTCAGTGTTGTAGCCAGTTTGCGAAGTCAGCGTCAGCGACGGCGTCACCTTCCAATCGGCATTGAACTCCAACGTATCGTTCTTGGCGCGGTAGCGCGGCTTTATCAGCGACTGAATGACCCGCAAATCGCGCGATTGTGTCTGGCTCGCATAGGGATCGATATCGTTAAGGATCAAATCGCCATTGATAAACGCGCCCAGTTCGTAGAACGGGTATACTCTGCCATTTGGCGTTTCATATGCCTGCGGCGAATAGAGTGAAGTCGGAAGGCAGCCCTGGCTGAGCCAGGTTTGCACGAAGTCTTGCGTGAAGGAGGCAGGCTGGTCACTCCTGTAGTTCGCATCAGGGTACGGAAGTGACGAAATGGGGAGGCCATCGACAGAACTCGGTCCAGGATCCTTTTTACAAAGTTGTTTGGCCGAACGCACGCGATCGTCATCCTCGGAAAAATGCTCCCACACAAGATAGGTCTGCACATCGTCGCTCGGCTTCCAGCCGAGCGTCACGCGGGTGGACCACAAATCGCGGCCATCGACGGCTTCGTTCAGCGATTCATCGAACGTATATCCCTTGCGTTTTGTCCATTCGCCCGCGATGCGCAGATCGAGCCTGTCGTCGACGATCGGCAAATTGATCATGCCTTCGAAGCGGCGGTTCTGATAATTGCCGATGTCAGCTGAGGCGAGCGCTTCAAACTGATCTGTCGGTTTGGCAGATGAGAGGTTTACCACCCCAGCCGTGGCATTGCGACCGTATAACGTGCCCTGAGGACCGCGCAGCACCTCGACATTGCCGACGTCGTAGAATTCCTGCTCGAAGAAATGATTGCGGATGAATGGGATGTCGTTGAATGCGACAGCGACAGCCGGATCCGTCGTGACCGAAATTGCCTGCGTGCCGATGCCGCGAATCTCGATATTGTAGCCGGTGAAGTTCGTCTTCGAGAAAGTCAGATTTGGGACCTGTCTAACAAGATCTGGGCCACCAGCGGTTTGTGTCGCGGTAAGCTGTTCCTGGCTCAAGGCCGTAATGGCGATCGGGATGCTCTGCACATCTGCACCGCCCAGCTTCGAAGAAGTCACGGTAACGGTTTCTACCGCCGGTTTGCCCAGGGGCGCCGCTTGCGCCAGCTCAACTTCCGGCTCTACCGAAGAATGTTGTTCGCGATCGATTCCGATGGCACCCGAGGGATAGCGACGAACGGTGAAACCGGTCCCTTTTAGGATCCGCTCAAGTGCTGCATCGGACGAGAGGTTTCCTTGAGCGCCCGAGCTCTGGATGCCCCGAACATTGCTAATCACGTAAACCAGAGATGTACCAGTTTGAGTGGCATATGCAGACAGTGCGGACCTGAGATCGCCCTGAGGGATGTTGAACTCGGTCGCAGTAGCACTCGTTGCAAGCGCCCCTGCGCCAACGGTCGCCAGCAAAAGCGACCTGATCACTTTATAATTTGGCATGTTTCCCCCTTTTTGCGGCTCGACTTCACTAACGCCCCTCGGTTCAGGGCGCGGACAGATTGTTCTTCAGCGCGAAATCACAATTTCCCTGTCGCGATACGCTACTTTCAGATGCAAAAGACCGCGTGCCACTTCCGCAAATGTGCGAACATCGTTTGCCTGAAACGTGCCACCGACAGCGATTTTTGCCGTTTGCGCATCCGCGATCACGAGCTTGGTCGTGTTGTAACGGTTGAACTCTGCTGCCACAGCTTCCAGTGGGGCATTGCCAAAAATTAGGAGGCCACGCCGCCAACCGAGTTGATCCGCGAGAGACGTAGGCGCGTTCGATGTCACAGACATTGTCGTGGCAGTCGCAACGGCGACGTTTCCCGGCGTCAAGAGCAATGCCTGTGTTCCCGCATTGGCAGATTCTAGCCGGGCCTTGCCTTCGACCAGCGTAACCTGCAGCTGCCTCGGGTCTTCTCGCACCAAGAACTTGGTTCCCAGATCGACTACCCGATGCGATCCAACATTTACGACGAACGGACGTGCGGCGTTATGTTTGATCTCGAAGAACGCTTCTCCCTTTTCCAAATTCACCGTTCTTGCGGTCTGGGAAACTAGAACCTGCACGACCGTATTGGTGTTCAGCTCAATTTGAGAGCCATCAGCCAACCTTAGGACCTGGCGGCCTCCAACTGGTGTCGCGAAAGTTTGAAAGGTCGGTTGCGAACGCAGGAACGTCCCATTTGCCACCAATAGGGCGATTGCGGCGATCCCAGCAGCCGTTGCGGCAAACACAATGGGCCAAACTCTCCGGCGCCGCGGCGTTGGGGAGGCAGGCGAAGGGCGCAATGCGGCGAGTCTTTCGCTTCGCCCCCATGCAGCACTCAATCGCCAATAGGCAAGTTTGTGTGCGGCTGAAGCAGCCATCCAACCATCGAACGCGGCTTGGTCCTTCTCGCCCCACTGAGCGTCTAAACTGCGCCTAAGCCAAGCAGCAGCCTGCTCCTGAACTAACAGTGCGCCTTGCGTTGAATCACTCGCTGGCTGACTCATTGGCGCTTTCCCAAGGTGCGGTAAAGTGCGTTCGCAAGAAGCCTCATACCGTTCTCTAGATGTTTATCGACGGTACGCTCGGAAATGCCCATCCGCATCGCAATCTGACTTCGGGTCAAATCTTCCGTGCGCGTGAGCGTGACAACTTCGCGGCAACGAGGTGGAAGATCATCGAGCGCGGCGTACAACCGGCGAAGTTCATCACCCGCAATAACACTGCGCTCTGCGTCTGGCGTATCCCCGGCAATTTCGAGACGTTCCAATTCCGCCATCGCCTCGATGGGGACAATCTGACCTCGGCGGACTCGATCTATCAGCAGGTTCCGCGCGATTGCGAAAACAAATGGCTTTGTGCGCTCTGGAACTCCGTGTTCCGACGCAGCCTCATATGCGCGCAGATAGACGTCTTGGCACAGGTCTTCTACTTCGCTTTCATTGCGCCAGTTGTTTCGCAGAAATTGCATTAGCACCGACTCCAATGACAGCACATCGTTCACGAACCAGGCATGCAAAACCTCGTCCGCCGCGTTCACGCCTGAGCGTCGCAGTGAAGCCTCGCCTAATCTGAGTTCAGGTATTTCGACCATTCCCCCGCTGGCCTTTCGTGTTCGAGGGTCGCGTCTACCGCTACATTGAGGTGGACGAATGAATTTACCGATTTACGTATTGCTTCTCGAAAATAAAATTCGGGGCACAAACTTTGGAATTAACGTGCTGGGGCGATTGCACTTTCCCGGTAGGAACGGTCCGATGCGGTGAACTGCCATGCGGGATGTTTGCCCGAATGAGGGTAATATTATTGCTGGCGCGCCAGCCATCTGGTGTTCCGGCTGTAGGCGACAGCTGGAAGAATGAAAACGCCGTATTCGCCTTCGACTGGAAGCATACCCGTTGTATGAATGTTCGCACGGCCCGTAACCAGCGTTGACATCAGGCAATAGAGCCAAAGACTGACGTTCTGCGATTGGCGCTGCTTGCCAGGAAGTTCGCTGCGGGCGAGCGCCGTCCGGTCTGGGCCAGGTGTGTCCGCCGCGAGTTCAAATGCCTCTAGATCGGGCACAGCCTCGATCGACACGACCTGTTCATGGCGAAAGCGGTCGATGATGAGATTTCGCGCTGTGCGAAACACGAAAGCCTTAGTGTTTTCCGGCAGCCCATGTGCAGCCTCGCAGACTGCTCGTAGACATCCTGCCGGATGTCCGCGATGTCCGTCTCGTTGCGCCAGTTGTGGGAGAGAAATTGCATCAGTGTCGGTTCCAGCGGCAATACTTCACGGGCAAACCAAGCCTCCACGTCGGCCGCGTTCACGACCGTACCGACGCCTTGCACATCTGCGTCTTCAACTGAGGTGTCGGGCGGCTATGCCATCCCTCTGTCAGCCTCTTGCCTTCCGCGCTCACGGACGGGCTACACTTATGCTGACGGCTGAACCCGCTGGACCTAAGCCCCAATGGTGCGAATAATTTTCGAGGGGCGCGAATTCGCGGATTTTGCTAGGTTACCCTGGGGCAGCATCGTGTGTTCGGCACTGCCCTGCGCAAGTAAATTTCAAGACGAGTTCCTAACGCGCAACCGCCAGAGGGTTCTTTCAGACGGTCGTTTTGCAAACTGCAGTTCGAATTGGCGTGGCCAGAGCCGCGTGTGCGCTACGATTTCCCGCCCCGTAAGCCCTTCGGCGAAAAACCCATAGCCAGATTCTATGGGAACCCTTCGGGCAACCGCTGCAAGGCCGCTTGCAGACATGATGGAAATCATCACGGGTCACCGCCATCGGAACTAGCCTTGTACCGGCGGCGAGATTGTCGGACAGAGCCTTGACTTCCTACAGCTCATTACGGAAGCCCAACACTGATCGTGGCAAATGGTCCGTAGAAACCGCGATTTTCAGATTTGACCTTATCAACGCCACCATCCATCACGCCGAAGAAGAAATCAGCGCGATAGCCGAAGGCGACCTTGAAATTCTGGACACTGAACGAAGCCCCCGCGAACCCACCCAGATCGGTACGACGACCGATCGCATCCGATTGAAATTTGCCGTCTTGGTGTGGTGAAGATGGGCCTGAGTGCCACATTGGCTAGGTATACACCCGAAATCTCCCGTCTTTAAACCGTGTCCAGTGGCACCTCCAGCGTTGTTTCGGCCGAGGAAAAAGCCAGTTTCATTATAAGTTACAATGTTGGTTTGATGGTGGCCACTTGCCTTCTGTCGTCCGAACAGAACGGCAGCATTCGCGCCCCAATCGAGCGTGATCTCTCCGTGCTCGGTATCACCGGCGAAAGGTGCCGAAGCATTCCACGCGGCGGAGGGACCCAGTCCACGAAAATTTCGCTGTATATTCGCCATGCCGGCATAATCGTGGAAGTGTACCGAAGCATTTTCAAACGCAAGAAATGCGGTGGGAGAATTTATAGGGGCTGATGGATATTGAACGTCAGGCTCGTCACGCAGACCGATATTCGCCTTCGAACTGAACTGCGCGAATCGAAGACCGGCACTCAAGACGGAAGTGCCTCGGTTGCCGAACATGCCAAGGCCGACATCCTTTCCGGCCTGAAAATCCAAAACGGTATGGCTTTCGCTCAGCTTTGCCGTCGCGTCGGCAAATTTGACGTGATCATTGGGATACTTGGTCCCCAGATTCACATATTTGCTGCCAGCTGCAAAATGCGCAGGCACTCCCGCGTTTGGCGTCTGCTGATGCAGGTGGCGGTTCGCATTCGAACGACCATACTCAACCGAAACCGCGAAAACCCAATCGCTGCCATCGGACTGAAATGAGGCTTTCCCTTCACCGCCGGTAGCGTAGGCGGGCGATTGTTGAACATTCAGTGCCGATAAAAGGTTAGCTTGCGTGATCGAAGCCATGAAGGGGGGCGAAAACGCCTCTTGTGGGCTGGTCACGCGCTCCAGTTGACCGCCGAGTTCGATCCAGACAGTTGGACGATCTATGTCTTGATCCTCGGCTTTGGCTGCGCTCGCTCCATAGACCGCGGCAAGCAAAGCCAGAGCCGAGACCGTGGTCAGCAAGTGCCACCGGAAATCCGGACGGTTGCTCCGCGCATTCATCAATTCGCTCATTGCTTCCCCCTCACCAGTTCTTCGTGACGCGAATGCCGATCAGTTTTGGATCGGTTAGGAACACATTTGTCGTCAGACCCGAAATCGTCACTGTTCAAGAAGTCGCCAGTGATTGCGGTCTCATTGAAGACGTTCTTGTCGTATAGCATCACCTGCCAACCGTTTTGATTGGTGAAGATCAATGTGAGATTGACGTTGGTGTAGCCACGTAGCCGATCATAGGGATTGTCATTGAAAACACGCGCCCAGGAATAATCCTGCCAGTAGTAATCGCCGCGCAGCGTGCCTGCCCAATCTGGCGTAATCGGCAGCGTATATTGCGCGCCGATTGACACAGTGAATGGCGGCGCGTTCGGCAGCTCGTTGCCGCTCAGATCTTTATCAAAGCCGCCGCCATTGTTCGGCGCTGGTCCGGCGCCATTGTTTGTGGCGGTCGGGCTTATCGGATCGAAGCCAGGATAGCCTGCCGGGATACCTGTCCCTATGGACACCTTCCCCGGAGGATTTGGCACATAGGGCAGCTGGGTGATCGGATCGATGTGACTGGCGTAGGCGTCACCGCAGATATCGGAAATCTCAGCCCCACCACCATTTACGGCGGCGGCCACGACATAAATCGGCAGAATGCAGTTGGATGCTTCCGTAACGAAAGGCTTGACCATGATCCAATCGGGATTGCCCGCTGTGCGGTCTATCAGATCGACGGCCTGATCGCCCTTGGCAAGCGCGGTATCTTCCCAGCCGCCGGCGAAATTAAAACGTAGGCCTAGCATCGGTTCCCAAGTCGCTTCGATCTCCGCACCCTTCGCATGCGCATCGAAATTCAGATTGATCGCAGTACGATCGACGATCTCAGAAATCTGATAATTCTCGTAGTTATAATAGAAGACATCGCCGTTGATCGTTAGCTCACCATCAAGAAGCGTATTTTTTGACCCGACTTCAAACGCATCAACGAATTCTGGCTTGAAGGTCAGTGGATGAATAGGATCGGTGTCGATTGCTACATTCATTTCCCGTACGCACAATTTCGGAAAAATGGCCCCCGGCGGATTGGCGCCCCCTGCTTTGTAACCATGGGCATAAGAGCCGTAGACCAAGGGTCTGATCGGTGAAATCGAATTTCGGTGTCCAGTTGACGGCGGCGCGGCCCGTGAATTGATCCCATTGCTGATTGACGACGCCAGTCGCGGTATAACCATAGCCGGGCACGATGAGTTCGCTGGGAATGTCCGTGAAATGCTTCTGGTCTTCGGTCCAGCGCAGCCCTCCCGTCAGCTTCAGGTCTTGTGCAATGTTGTAATAGACCTCGCCGAAGCTCGCATAAGAATTGAGGATGTAGGGATTCTGGCTGAGAAAATAATTGTGCCCCTCGTTGTTGAGATTTGAAATCGGATTGGGGTCGATATAGACGCAGCCGAATAGCACCCGCCAGTCCTACCGATGGATTTGGGTCCCTATAGCCCTCCCGGCAAGCATTGGCTGTTATCGCTTACGCCGGACCATAGGGTGGAGCCATATAACCACCGCGTCAGTTTGCAGTAAATGCGGAAAACAGTCAGCGTGTTGATGAAGACGTAATAGTTTTCTTCGGTTTCGTAATGGAGATAATTTCCGCCGACGCTAAAATTCAACGGTCCGCTGAAATTCGAGGTCAGCCGAAATTCCTGGCTCAACTGCCAGGCGTGTTCGTCCGAAAGATCCTCCGCAACAAGCCGATCGCTGCAACCGAGTTGGGGATCACAGAATACTCCAGCGTTTGGTGAGATACCGTTTGTGCCCGCAACCGGATCCAAAGTGAGCAGACCAGGGACGCCGTCACCGCCAGGGCCCAAGCTTCGAGAATAATCAAACGCACCAGGCGCGCTGTTAAAGCGGTTGTAATCTTCCATCGACCATAGGAAATCGTGATTGAAACCCGTTTGTGACGTGAATGTCAGTGCGGACGTAACAGCATAATCCGTGTTAAACTCCACGGTATCGTTTTTGGCTTTATAAATCGGATTTAGGGAAGATTCGATGACGCGCAAATTCTGCGATTGCGTTGTGCTGGCATAGGGATCAAAGCCTGCGACAATTGGTGCACCAGCATCGCTCAGGCCACTGTAATATGGGAGCGAGTAACCATTCGGTACTTCAAAAGCATCCGCGGAATAAAGCGATGTCGGAAGACATCCCTGACTGAGATAGTCTCCCGGCGCAAATGTGGTTCCGGTGCCGGACAATTGAACACCATCAACGGAGGCTGGAATTGGCGCAGTTTTACAAAGCTGCTTGGCGGTTCGCATGCGGTCGTCATCTTCGGAGAAATGTTCCCAAATGAGCGTGGTCTGAAGCTTCGCGGTAGGCTTGAAGCCGAGCGTCACGCGGCCCGACCACAGATCACGGCCGTCGATGCGGTCATCCGTGAGCTCGTTGAGGGAGTAACCCTGCCGCTTTGTCCACTCGCCAGAGACGCGCAGATCGGCGCGGTCGTCGACGATCGGGATATTAATCATTCCTTCGAAGCGACGATTCCCGTAATTCCCGACATCGGCTGACGCCATCGCCTCGAACTGATCAGTCGGCTTTGCGGAAACGAGATTGACTACGCCAGCCGTGGCATTGCGGCCGTAAAGCGTGCCCTGTGGCCCGCGCAACACCTCGACCTGACTGACATCATAGAATTCCTGTTCGAAGAAATGATTGCGAATGAACGGAATGTCGTTGAACGCGACCGCCACTGCCGGATCGGTTGTGACAGAAATTGCCTGTGTACCGATGCCACGAATCTGTATGCTGTAGCCGGTGAAATTCGTCTTGGTGAACGTCAAGTTCGGCACCTGCTTCACAAGGTCTGGGCCACCGGTGGTTTGCGTCGCCGTCAATTGCTCTTGCGAAAGCGCAGTGATCGAAATCGGAATATTTTGAATGTCGGCGCCACCGAGCTTGGACGAAGTGACGGTAACGGTTTCAAGCGCGCCGGCTGCTGTAGTTGGTACGGAAGCCGCAGCGATGCGCATCGGCGGTGCATTGTCAGAGCGATCATCGCGCACGATCGTTACGCCTGCTGACGAATGTTTACGCGCCGCGAAACCCGTTCCAGCCAGAATGCGCGAAAGCGCAGCTTCTGGAGACAACTCCCCTCTGGCGCCATCGCTCGGAACCCCGCTGACTGCATCGCCCGCGAAAAGCAGAGGGATACTCGTCTGCTTCGCATAGGAACTCAGTGCACTCTTGAGATTTCCTGCCGGGATATTAAATTCCTCGGCAGAAGCTGATGTCGCCAGAGCGATCGCACAGGCGACGCTCGCCACCGTCAGTTTCAACTGATTCAAGATAGTCATTCTTGTGCCCCCTTGACTCGGCGCGCTAAGTCGCGCGCGTCACGCTTTTCGGTCCGTCTTCAACGTGCAATGAGAATCTCGCCGTGCTCAACCTTTACGCGGAGTCCATAGACGTCGCGCGCCGCCGCTAGAACAATTTCAATATCGTCGACTGGAAACGTTCCCGTGATCGTGAGTCGTCCCACGGCTGGATCGGAAACAGCCAACTTCGTGCGATTGTAGCGATTGACCTCATTCACGGCGGCTGCAAGCGGCGTATTATCGAACACAATCACGCCCCGTCGCCAGCCAAGTTGGTCCGCCAAAGTTTTCGCTGAACGTCTCTTCACGGAGATTGTGTCTGACGTCGCGATGGCAACATCCCCGGGTGCCAGCACGGCCGCGTGCGCCGAACTCGACGCGTTTGCCGATTCCAATCGCGCGAGGCCCTCGATCAGCGAAACCTCAAGCCCGTTCGGATTCTCCCGAACAACAAATTTCGTACCCAAATCGGTGATACGATGATTCGCAGCCAGCACAGTGAATGGCCGCTTGGCGTCGTGGGCGACGGCGAAATACGCTTCTCCTCTGTCGAGGTAAACTATGCGATTTGGGCCATTCATTTCGCGCACGTAGAACGGTGTCTGTGTTGAGTTCGACATGCGAGCCGTCCTGCAAGTTCACGATCTCGCGGTCACCGATGGCGGTCGCGTAAATCGTTTCGCCGCGACCCAGAGAGAGAAACAATGCTCCCCCGGCTACGAGTCCAAGGACCGCGATGACGGCGGCATGCCTGCCGACGATTGGCCAAGGCCTGCGGCTCTGCTCCGTCACCGGCTTATGGAGCATCGGGCGGCGCAGCGCCGCCAGGCGCTCGGTGCGCCGCCATGATGCATTAAGGCGTACATAGGCGACGTAGTGATCGACCGACGCGCCCTTCCAAGTCTCGAATGCAGCTTCTTCTTCCGCTGTCAGCGGGCCGAACTCTCGGCGCTCCAGCCACCTGCCCGCGTCCTCTTCGATCTGAGCGAAGTGCGTTACGGCGAATTCGACATTGCCACGATTGCTCACAGCATTCTCCCGAGATCCGGTGGGTCGCTATAGAGATGGCCAGCGAGCAAACGCATCCCCTTGATGAGATATTCGGTGACAGTGTCCTCCGCCACATTCATGCGGCTGGCGATTTCTTTGCGCGAAAGCCCCTCAATGCGCCGCAGGACGACCACTTCGCGGCACCGCGGCGGCAATCGGTCAAGAGCTGCCTGCACGCGACGCAACTCATCGCGCGCGATGACTGTACGGTCAGGACCCGGCGTATCGATTGCGACATTTAGCGCGTCGAGGTCGGTGACCGCTTCAAACGGCACGACCTGTTCGTCCCGAACACGATTGATGAGCAGATTGCGCGCCGTTGTGAAAACAAATTGGCGGGAATGGATCGGGAGTTCATTCAAGGCTGCTTCGAAAACCCGCGCATACACCTCCTGTCGCAGATCTGCGATATCGCTTCTGTTTCGCCAATTGTGCTGCAGAAATTGCATCAATGCTGGCTCCAACGGCAAGACTTCGCGGGCGAACCATTCTTCCGCCGCGGGCGCGTTTGGGAGGCGCTCAGATGACGCCGGTTAGCATCCTCACGACCGATTTCGGTTGAATCGACCATCCCTTTTGAGCGCCCAGCCTTTCGAGGTGAGAGCGTACGCCCACATCTGTTTAGACACGGCAGCTCTTCGAATCCGGGGGCCGTTTGGGCAAAAATCAGCTAAGCCGCGGACAAATTTTCAGCGCGTGAACGGCAACAATATTGCTCGATCGTAGCTGGCTAGTTTGCGCGCAGCTGACGCAGATAATCTTGGATTTCCCTGCCAGCCTTCGAAACCGGTACGATTACGTCGTCGTGGCCTATACGCCCGGCTGAGGTGGCATTGTCCGTCATGTGGCGACGGCCCCCCCGGGGCGCGCGCGCGCCCAGGTGCCAGCGGCCCTCGCCTTGCCTAACGACGCGGCCGCGGATGGTGAGATATCTGAGCCGGCATTGCAGAGTTCGCTGCGGAGTTTGGGGTTAAGTTCGGCCTGGATCGTCTGGGCCGATACGCCGCCCGGACGGCGCTCGGGACCGACTCGATCGCCGGCAGCTCTTCGCTGGGAATTGCGCCACCTCAATTGTCGCGTCTGGATTTTATGCGCAATCAACCTGCGCATAAGCGCAACTATCAAGTTATACGCGCAACTAAAACAGGTATCCGCAACTATAACCCGCGCGTAGGACAGCCTCTACCAAACTCGGCCAAATACAAAACCAGCATGGTCGGTAAGTAGGTCCCCACCATACTCTTCCAACCGCCAACGACACATACCTGTTCGAGCTACGCTCCAGCGAAAAGCAGAGTCTCGAAGTGGCCGATCTCGAACAGCCGCTTTGGCTCAGGTTCGCTCAAGCCTTACTCCATAGGCCAGTCTTAATGTTGAACTTCACTTTGCCTGCAGCCCGCATCCGCATCAGCAAGTCTTGCAGTGGGTCGGTGCTTTTGCTGCTAGGATCGAGCAGTTTCTGTAGGGAATAGATGGCGCGAGGCTTGTCTAGCGCGGCCAGCACGTCTTCTTCTTTTGTCATCATCAATACTCTTTCATCTCTACGTAGTCTCGCCCGAATACCCGCTTTGCGCCAATGCGCTGCCTGCAGGCGGCAGGCGCCCGATAACGCTTAACAATAGCCGACATTGTCTCACTGCGCGACTGGCTCAAGTAGACGCATTATCTCGCACGGAGGTGGGATCGCCCGTAACGTCAGCAAGAATTCTCGCTGCGCCGCAGGATCGTGCAATCTTCTGGATTTCTTGCTCAGTCATTTTCTCTGTAGCTACAGCCGCTCTGATTTCGGTCGCGCAGAACAGATGAGATTCCCCACCCGCCCCCATGACTATCAAAGCCACAAAGTCTGCATTGAAACCGCGCCATATACTGCTTCCACTATTGTTGCTCTAGCGCAAGCTACGACTTCACTTCATCCTTTCCGACAGAACGAGCAGCGTTCGACAGAAAAGCCGCATAACCAGACTTATTCATAGCGCCAGAAGAGCGCGCGATCACAGCATTTGCTGCAACCTCTTCGGTCGCAGTAAAGACATAGCCATTCAGTTCAAGAAACAGCACACCCATGACAAAGCCAGTGCACTTGTTGCCGTCCACAAGGGATGGTTGGATATGATACCAGTTGTATAGAGCGCGGCAAGTTGGATGACGCTTGAAATTTCTCCAGAGGAGAAATGCTGACGCGGCTGCGCCGGCGCCGAAGCTAAGAGACCGTTGTCGCGCAAACCTGCCACTCCGCCATGCAAGGCCAAGAGCCGATCATGCAGAATCAGGACGTCGCGTTCATCGAGCCAGATCAATTCTCTCGCCGCGCCAGTATATGGAGCGTGTTGGGATAGCGGCTGATAATGTCTTCGGCTGCCGCCATCTCTTTCAGGGTCTTCGGGAATCGAGTGGGTGGTTTTGAGGGGTCATAGCGGCGGAAGCATGCAGGTGAGCACCTTGAGGCGGAGATATTCGTCGTCGCGCAGTCCGTATGCCCGTCTCTGGAAGACGCGGATTTTGTTGTTGAGGCCCTCGACGAATCCGAGCGAGACCTTGTTTTCCGGTTTGCAGTAGGCGGCGATGCCGTCCCAGTGGCGATCGATCATGTCGGCGAAGCGCTCGTAGGGTTCGAGGCGCTGCCATTTGAGGCTGGCGCGCCAGTTGTCGAAGAAGCGCCGCGCCCAGCCCTCGCGCCCGTAGTCCCAGAGCTGGCCGAAGGCCTCCTTGAGGACGTAGGCGGTGTTGAGGCGCCGGTTGGCGGCGAGCAGAATCTTGAGCGAGCGCTTGCCCTCCAAGGTGAGGTTTTCGTGGCGCGACAGCAGATGTGTACTTCTGGCCCTTGATGAAGCGCCGATCTCTGCCGCTGAGGCGGGCGTATTCGGCCTTGCGCACCTTGTCGAGCGCCTCGCCGAGATGGCGCATGATGTGGAACTTGTCGAACAGGATCGCCGCTTGCGGCGCTTTGTCCTTCGTGACGTTGCGGAACGGCTTCCACATGTCCATCACGGCGAGCTTGATTTTGCGGCTCTTTTTGAGCCCCAGCCAGTCGTAGAACGCCGCCATGCTGGCCTCGGAACGATCCTCGCCGCCGAACCAGATCGGCCGCTTGCGAACCAAGTCGCTGACCACGATGCGATAGCTGTGGCCCTTGCGGACCGAGATCTCGTCGATGCCGATCGCTCGGGGACCCGGCGTGCCGGCACGCTCGAGCTGGGCCCGCATGTACTGCTTCTCCAGCGTCTTGACCGTGTCCCAGTCGAGCTTGAGCTCCTTGGCGACATCGCGGATCGACGCCTGCCGGCAGCGGCGGCCGACATAGAACGCAAAGCGTTTGGTGAAGTGCGGATTGTCCGCCAGAAAATCCAGCCGCTCGCGCTTCACGGTGCCACAACGGCGGCACGCCACGCGCCGCACTTCGAGTTCCAGAACAATCCGAAATCCTGCGCTCGACAGGTCGCGAACCTGTCGCACCCGCCGATCGTACCAGCCGTTCCGGACCCACCCGCAACAGCCGCAAACCGTTTTTTTGAGCGCCGATCAAGGCGCACGATCCGCACATCCGGATCACCAAACACGCCGCGCACGGTCTCCTTCGCTCGAAAGCCCGCGAACGAATACCCATCCGACAGACGCCGCTGTCGCTTCCCTGATTCGGCCATCTCTCAGCATGCCAAAATCGGGCCCGCCTCAAAGCCAAGAAAGTCCCTATCCACAGCGCTTTCCGCCGCTATGACCCCTCAAAATCACCCACTCGATTCCCTGAAGACCCTCTTTTCAAAAGTGGGGTCATAAGGCGCCAGTCTGTAGCCGCCATCCGGCGCTTCGCTTAAATAGAGCGGGGCTCCATCCTTGGTGTTCAGCCGGGCAATGACTTCCCTGGGCAGCACAATACCCAGCGAATTGCCGAATTTTCGGACCTTTAGCTCGACCATGATCGCCTCCTAAGAGTTATTACAATTGTAATAACATAAGGACTTTTGGCAAGATTGTTTCCGGGCCACCCTGTGCCGATTTTTCCGATCGTTAGGAGCTGCCATTACCGGCGGCAACTAACGAAAAGGACTTTCGCATTCCAACCTGGTCGGCCTTGAAACCCCATTTAAGCGCGGGACGATTTGCCGGGCGGGAATTTTTTGTCTGATGAGAAGACTGTAAGAAAGATCCAAAAATCCGCCTGGGGATCTTTCTGAGATTAAGCCGATGGCCGTTGCCAGGACATTGATGTGATCGCCTGACTTACCATGCATCCAATTGCGCAACCCAACCTCATGATCGTTTTTTCAATGACCGATGATGGGTTCGAAGGCGTTGCGGCGCTTCTGGAGTTTCTTTTGGGTCGGCGCGACCCCTCGTTTCTGCGGGGACAGAATGATTTGCGTATCGGTATTCTCAGTGCCGTGACCACGATACTCCAAGTCCACATGGGCCTCCTTGGGTTTTACCCCCGTCAGCCGTTCGATCTGCTCCAAAACGACCGCAAGGGCACGAGCTCATTTTGAGCTGCCGCAACTAAAGCGTCGTGCCTGGTCTGAAATTACTTGGGTGTGATCAGGAGATTTCTTCTTGCACAATTATAGTTGTCGTTATGGGGAGCAGTGTCGGAAGCAGACAGGGCAGTATTGCCGTCCCAGACAAACCTCGCGGCGAGGTTGCCGTGGGCCACTTCACCCCCCCAAACCAATGGCGATCGTCGCAAATGGCCCATGAAAGCCCACATCTGTCGTGCGGCGTGTGTCCAATCCGGCGTCCATCGCGCCGAAGAAGAAGTCCGCACGATAGCCGAAGCTAACTTTGGCATTGGGGTAGCGCCAGGAAACGCCGGCAAATCCACCGAGATTAGGCACTGTCACAGTCCTACTGCGCACTGACGCATTCGACGTCTGATAGACGAGAGACCTGTGGTAATAATGAAAATGACTTTCCGAGGTCGCGTGACCTGTCGTTGTCTTTTGTCTGCCGAATAAGAGGGCGCCGTTCACACCCCAATCGAATGTGATGCTTCCTCCTGATGGATTGCCGAGAAGGGTCGCAGAAGCATCCCAGGAGAGGGATGGTCCAAGTCCGGTGAACCGTCCCGCCGCATCAAATGACGCGTCAAACCTATTGACAGAGGCGGAAGTCGGCAAATTTGTCGGTTGCGATTTGATATTCGCATGGCTACGCGCATGAAACTGCGCAATGCGGATACCGGCACCAATCGCTGAGGTTCCATCGCCGCCGAAGCTACCGAGCCCCACATCCTTACCAACCTGGAAGTCGAGAATGACGTGGCTTTCGCTGCTGCGCGTCGACAGGTTCTGGTATGCGTCATAGTGTTTACCGCTGTACTTGGTCAGGCCCGCGGTTGTGGGGCGGCTGTTACGGGCCGCGCTACGGCTGGTCTTGCCATATCTTGCACCCAAGACAAAAAACCAATCACTTCCTTCCGGCTGCAGGGTGATCTTGCCCCCTTTGTCCCAGGCGATTGCTGGGCCCCTTTCCAGGCCTAGATGCGATATCCCATCAAACGGCGAAGGAGACATGAACGGCGGAGCGAAAGAAGGCCCACTGTTTTCCAGTTGCGAGTACTGGCCATCCAGTTCGATCCAAAGCATTGGATGGTTCGCGTCCTCCGCCTTTGCCAACTCGACAGAGGAGACATATCCCGTCAGCGCCAAGGCCGAAACGCCCGTCAAAAGCTTCCAACGGATGGTGGCGCGGTTGCGGTTGTTGATCAGTTCGCTCATTGATTATCCCCCCTTACCAATTTTTCGTGACGCGCACGCCAAACAGGCGCGGATCGGTGACAAATACATTGGTTGTCAACGCGGCGTCATCGGAATTGAGGAACGCCCCAGTAATGGCCGTGGTATTGAAGACGTTCTTCATGTAGGCCATCGCCTGCCAGCCATCCTGATTGGTGAAGATCAGCGACAGGTTGACGTTGGTATAGCCGTGCAACTGATCGTACGGCTCATCATTGAAGATGCGGGCGAAGGAATTGCCTTGCCAATAGAAGTCTGTGTGCAGGGTCGCCACCCAGTCAGCATTGACGGGCATGCTGTATTCGGCACCGGTCGCAAGCGTGAAAGGTGGCGAATTGGGCAGCTTGTTGCCGCCCAGGTCTTTCGCAAATCCTTCGCCATTGTTGGGCGCCGTCGAAGGATTAAAGCCGACCGAAGAGAAGATGGCCTGATCTACGCCCTGACCGCCGTTCGAAGTAATACCCGTCCCCGCGTTGTAAGCTGCATCACATGCACCGTCCAACCCAGCTCCAAAGAGATCCGGTCCGGGAACGGCCAGGAGGAGTTGCCGAGCGACGTTTGCGGGAATAATGCAGTTCGATGTTTCGGAAATATACGGCTTGAGCACAACCCAATCGGTATGGCCAGCGGTGCGGTCCATCAGGTCGATAGCGGATTGGCCATTGTCGACGCGCGTATCTTCCAATCCGCCCGCAAAATTGAACTTCAGGCCCGGTACAGGTTCCCACGTCGCTTCCAGTTCGGCGCCTTTGACCTTTGCGTCGAAATTGAGATTGATCGACGTGCGATCGACGATCTGGGATATCTGATAGCCCTTATAATCGTAATAGAAGACGTCACCGTTGAACGTCATGGCGCCATCAAGCAGCGTGTTTTTCGTTCCCAGTTCATAAGCATTGACAAATTCGGGCGCAAAAGTAGGCGGATGGGTGACAGATGACTGTGCGCTTGTCAGCTCGGATTCAGGCGTGGGCGGATTGGCGCCACCGCCCTTGTAGCCACGTGAATAGGAAGCGTAGAGCAACGTTGAGTCGGTGAAGTCGAGTTTTGGCGTCCAGTTGGCGACAAAGCGGCCGGTCCACTTTTTCCATTCCTGATTGACGACCCCTTCGATGGGATACCCGCCACCCAACATGAAGGCCCAGCTCGGAATGTCGTAGAAAGTCTTTTGGTCGTCGGTCCAGCGCAAGCCAGCCGTGAGCTTCAACGCGGGCGTCAGTTGATAATAGGCTTCGCCGAAGCCTGCATAGGAATTCAGGTCATAGGGATTCTCGCTGCGGAAATAATTGTGGCCCTGGCCGTCCAGTTGGCCAATCGGATTAGGGTCGATATAGGTCCCGTCAGAACTGCCGTTTACCGAGCCACTGGCGCAACCGAAGACGGAGGTAACACCTTGCGCACCGTCCAAACCTCTCGCCTTAACCGGCTCGGGCGCGATGACAAATGTGAATGGAGTACTCCCGCCATTGTGACATGTCGTATAGTCGCCGGGGCTTTGTCCGTTGAAAAGCTGCGTCTCAGCGGTTAGCAGATTGAAGAAGACATAATAGTCTTCGACCGTGTGATAGCGCATATAATTGCCGCCAGCACTGAAATTGAGCGGACCTTTGAAATTGGATGCCAACCGCACTTCCTGTGAGAATTGCCAAGCGTTCTCATCAGACAAATCCTGCGCGACCATCGCGGTGGAACACCCCAATTGTGGGTCGCAATAGACTCCGCCTGGGGCAATCGGCGTGGCGCCTATGCCATGTGAGACGATGGTCGGCGAGAATATGCCTGACGTCGTATCGAACCTGTTGAAATCCTCGGTTGAAAAAAGGAAGTCCCTGTTGTATCCCGTCTGGGAGGTCAACGTCAGGTCTGGTGCAATCGCGAAGTCCGTATTTAATTCGAAGGTATCGTTCTTGGCGCGATATGAAGGCTTGAGAAGCGATTGAATGACACGTAGGTCCGTTGACTGAGTTTGATTTGCATATGGATCGACATTTTTCAGCAGATAGGCAAATGAACCGGCAGTATTGTTGGCATTCAATATATATTCGCCAAGCGCTACGAACGGTATCGTTTGTCCGTTTGGCGTTTCAAAAGCGTCTTTGGAATAAAGCGATGTCGGCAGGCAACCCTGGCTGAGCCAAGTGTGAGCGAAACTTGCAACGAGCCCGGGAGTTGCGCCGGAAAAGTCAGGTAATGTTGAAAGATCAAGACCGTCGACAGAATCCGGACCCGGATCCTTCTTGCAAAGCTGCTTAGCGGAGCGCATGCGGTCGTCATCTTCCTGGAAATGTTCCCAGACGGCGTAGACCTGAAGATTTTCGACAGGCTTCCACCCCAACGTCACGCGGGTCGACCACAGATCGCGGCCGTCGACACTTTGGCCGAGTGATTCATCGTAGGTGTAGCCATCACGCTTGGTCCATTCCCCGGCAACACGCAGATCGAGCCGGTCATCGACGATCGGAAGATTAATCATCCCTTCGAAGCGACGATTGTGATAATTGCCGAAATCGGCAGATGCCATCGCCTCGAATTGATCTGTCGGCTTTGCGGAAACAACGTTCACCACGCCGGCGGTCGCATTGCGGCCATAGAGCGTTCCTTGCGGCCCGCGCAGCACTGCAACTTGCCCAACGTCATAAAACTCCTGCTCAAAGAAGTGGTTGCGGATGAAGGGAATGTCGTTGAATGCGACAGCGACGGCGGGATCGGTTGTAACCGAAATTGCCTGAGTACCGATACCGCGAATTTGGATGTTGTAGCCTGTAAAGTTCGTTTTCGAAAATGTCAGGTTCGGCACCTGCTTCACGAGGTCGGGTCCGCCTGTTGTTTGCGTCGCCGTCAACTGCTCTTGCGAGAGAGCCGTAATCGCGATTGGAACGCTCTGCACATCGGCACCACCAAGCTTCGAAGACGTCACTGTGACGGTTTCGACGGAAGGTGCGCGCAATTGGGCCTGAGCCAGTGTGATCGCAGCAGTGGGCTCTTCCATGCTCGACTGAGTTTGCTGCCTCACGATAGCAACGGCACCTGAAGCGCGGCGCTCCACACTGAAGCCAGTATCGCTAAGCACCTTGGAGAGCGCCTTTTCCGGCGAGAGATTGCCCGTCACGCCGTGGCTGTAGACGCCTTTAACGGCAGGGGCAGAAACCACAAGCTGGATTCCAGTTTGGGCGGCATACGCGTTGAGCGCTGTAGTCAAATCGCCACCTGGAATATTGAATTCTTCGCCATGCGCGGCGCTCGCGAGCATGCCAAGGCACGAGGTGCCGATCAGAATGGATTTTATGGATTTGATCTTGATCATTTTTCCCCCTGTACTCGACCGATGGGCCGATGAGTACGAATGCGCTACTTCGCTTTCGAGATGATGATGGTTGCGTCGTGCTCTTCGGAACGCAGTCCGAGTGCTACCTGCAACACGTCAGCAAACGCTTCGATGTTGTCTGTTTTGAATGTGCCTTCGATCCTGAGGCTGCCGATCTTAGGGTCGCCAAATTCGATCTTCTTGCGACTGTAGCGATTGAACTCCTCAGCCGCATCGGCGAGCGCAGTGTTGCTGAACACCACCACGCCGTGACGCCAACCCAACCCTGTCTTTAAGATCGCAACCGGCTTCTTGACGAGAGTGACTCCCTCATGGGTGGCCAGAACTTCGTCACCAGGTGCCATTTCGAGCGAGGAAACACGGAGGCCGGCCTCAGGGGATTCAAAACGCGCGCGCCCTTCGATCAGCGAGACGAGCACGCGGTCGGAATCGCGGCGCACGGAAAATTCCGTGCCCAGATCTGTGACCTGGTGGTTGCCGGCTGTTACCACGAAAGGATGTTCGGCATCGTGCCGCACCTCAAAATACGCTTCCCCTCTGTCGAGCGTGATGGCCCTCGAATTTTCATCGAGGCTAACGCGTACCGCCGTGTCGGTATTGAGTTCGATCTTGGTGCCGTCACCGAGAATGACCTGCTCTCGTCCGCCAACCGGCGTTTCGAACGTTTGCTCATGGGAGCGGGTCAGGAAGTTTCCGGTGACGGCAGTTGCCGTGAGCCCGATCAAAACCAGCGCGGCACCGATCTTGAGCCAGAGCGATCGCTGCGATTGGGTGAGTTGCGCGGGCTCAAGCATAGGCCGGCGCAAAGCAACGAGGCGGTCAGTCCGCTTCCAAGTTGCTTCGATTCGAACATACGCAACACGATGAGCGGAGGAGCTTTCGAGCCAGGCGTCCAATTCGCCCTGACGTTCGGGCGTCCAGCCTTCCGGGTTGCGCCTATCTGCTACCCATCCAGCAGCCATCGTGCTGATCGAACTTGCGTTTGATGCGGTCGGCAGACCGCCTTCGCCGGCCATGCTCATGTAGACTTCCGTATGTCGGGATGTTCGCCGTAAAGAATATCGGCAAGCGTGCTTCCGGCTTCAGCGAGGTGATATTTGACGGTGCGTTCCGTTACGCCCATGCGTTGGGCGATCTCGCGATGGGACAGGCCATCGACCTGCCGCAGGACAAAAGCCTCACGGGTACGCGGCGGAAGGCGGTCGACGGCCGCCTGCAATCGGCGCAGCTCATCGCGTGCAATGGCATTGTTCTCCGGTCCCGGCGCATCGATCGCGGCGCCCAGCGCGTCAAAATCCGAAACCGCCTCGATAGGGATGATCTGTTCGCGCCGCATACGCCGGATCAGAAGATGGCGGGCACTAGCGAAAAGGAAGGCTTTGGGGATTCCGGCAGTGCTTTGCGGGCTGCCTCATAGACCTGAACATAGATGTCCTGGCGGAGATCGGCGATATCGTTCTTGTTGCGCCAGTTGTGCTGTAGATACTGCATCAAAGCCGCCTCCAGAGGCAGGATCTCGCGCTCGAACCAGGCATCGACGTCGTGCGCAGTAATCACCGCCCCCTGAATGCGCGGGTCGATATCGTCAAAGCCGGATTCCGTGTTCTTGGTCATCCCTCGCGAGCGTCCTGCCTTGAGCGGGGTTTACTGCTTGGAACTATCTATGAAGAGACCTGAGAACGGGAGATGGACAGGTGCGGCCCGGGAAAAATTTCGGCCAGACAGGCACCGCGGCAAATGCGGGATCAGGCCTTAAGCGGCTTCCGGCCGCACCGCTCTGAGCCATCGGCGTGGCGCTGCTTCGGAGTCAACGCCTGCACCGATTTAGCAGAATTCAGCCAGCAATTAAATTGCCGTCCAGCACGATAGCGTTGCGCTGTCGTTCCGGGAGTTTGTCCAACGCTGCCTGCAGTCGGCGGAGCTCCTGCCGGGCGATGACGACGCGGTCCGCTGCGGGCTCGTCGATGGCGACGGCCAAATCTTCGAGATTTTCCACAGAGTCGAATGGGACAACCTGCTCGTGTCGGACCCGATCGATCAGGAGGTTTCGCGCGATCGTGAAAACGAACGGCCTGGTCGGATTGGGAAGGCTGTCACGTGCAGCCAGGCAAACCTTTTCGTAGAGGTCTTGCCGCAGATCCTCGACGTCTGCCTTACTGCGCCCTCCCCGACTTAAGAATTGGATCAAAACGGCCTCCAGCGTCAGCACTTCGCGGATGAACCATGCTTCGAGATCGTCCATGCCAATGGCTTCGCCCGAAGCAGGCGAGTTTTGTCCCTCGAATTCGTTTTTTGGTCTGTCTGCCATCCCTCAGCCTGTTGCCTTTGGAGGGTTACGGCTTCCGCCCATACCTATAACAACGGATCATCTTTCCGAACGGGCCGAAGAATCCCGGGCAATAATATTGCGAACGAGATATGCGCCGTCTGTCGGGATATTGCGCCGTCTCGCCCAAGTTATTGCGCCGGAATTTCCGGTGCAGTTTACGCCGTTCGGAGAGACTGCAAGAGGGGACAGATCGTGAGCAAAGCCATGAAGGGCCTCGCCTTTTTCAAGGCTTGGAAAATTGTCAAGATGTTGCGCGGGGGAGAGAGCCGAAGAGCGGCTGGGCGTAACGATCGGGGACCTAACGCTGACGCTGGCGAACGGACCGTGGAAACCGAGGTTCTCGCTTTTCGTCGTATCGATGCCGCCGTCCATCGCGCTGAAGAAAAAGTCTGCACGATAACCGAATGAGACTTTGAAATCCTCGATACGGAAAGAGAGGCTAGCGGTGTCTCGGGCAGGTTATAGGCGAGGACCCTGGATTATCGCATTGCTCGTCTGTGTGGGCTCTTTCATCACAGTGCCGGTTTTTGTGCGAACTCCTTTGGCGTGACGATGGTGAGCGTGGAGAACAATCCGCGCATGTGACCGACGTTCCAGGTGATGAGAAACGGGATTTCGTGAACGACGGCCGCTTCGCCGATCAGCTTGTCGTATAGGCGAGCACCAATTCCGCCGCCCGGCGCATAGCTGCGAGTGGCATCGAATGTCTGCGCAGCCGTTAATCCGACAAGTGCGGTCACGGCGCGAACGCTTTCCAGCGATGCCCAGGCTTCTTCGGACGAAAACCGAAACGGCCCATGTTCGCCGCGCCGCGTGAGCGTGCTAAACGCTTCCGCATAGCTATGGGCTGCAATAGCGAACTCTGCGCGCTTGTCGCCGATCAGAAGATCGAGCGACGAGGCATGATGCTCATGAGCCTCCGCCACAATGGCGATCAGCACATTGCTGTCCAGGAGGGCGTCCGCCTTCACGCATCGCGCGCGACTTCCAGCGCCGCGTTCGCTTCTTCGAGACTGACCTTTCCTGCGGCCGGACGAACTAGCACCGGGCCGCGCTGAACCAGCTTGCCGACTTTGGCTGCGGTTGCGGGCGGGACATAGCCGCGCAAGGCATCTTCCACAACCTGCGTGGCCGTCATGCCCGTCAGTTTCGCGAGTTCATGGGCACGCTTCTGGGCGAAGGTGGAGCGGACATTGAATTGGGTTTGCTCTGCGCGCGCCATCGGGATTCCTCGCCTTATGTAGCGTAAGTCTGGTGCCGTGGCTAGCAGAATTGCAATCTGGCTATCATATGTAAATTGTAAATAATATCAATATCTTAACATACCCGCTGAGAGGAATTGCGACAGGGACATCACCCGCTATGCCCCGGCGAAGTCTAATCGGACCATTCTTGGGTCGGCCCCGGCTTCTTGATCAATATGCTGAAGGCCGTCTCCTTCGCGCAGGGCCGCTGCAGTGGGCGTCGCCCGCGAGCGGCCCGCGTTACATGGAGCATTGCGCTTCTGGACAGAATGGCACGCCGTTTCAAGGGAACTGACGTAAATAACCCTGTTATCAATGTCAGGTTCTTTCTAATTCCGCGCTTGATTTCTAAGCCATTGATCCTATTGAAGATGAATAGCCTGAATCATGTACAAAATGGCACGGCCAAGCAGCATTTTCACGGCCAAAGTCCTGTACGGATTTTCTCATAAAAGCACGATCGCTCGCCAAGTCCGTACTCCATTCAAAGGACGTGAAGTCGCGCTGGAAGCGGCGGACAGATATGACTGTAGAACCGCGCATACTCGACGGGGTCGTGCGAACAGAAAACGGTGATCTCGCCGCAATGTGCCGTGCCGGTCTTGCGCAGTAATTCCTGATTCTTTTGACGTTGTTCGCGATCCGTGTCGACTAGACGCTGAAACAGCGCAAGTCCGGCGGGACAGGGCGCGGCAGGCGTCTCGATCTGTCCGTGAAAGAAGTAGCTGTCCCCCGCGTGAAGGAGCCACCCTCCCCCGGCGCGCACCGCGACGCCACAATGACCAAGAGTATGGCCGTGTAGCGGGATCAGCAGAATTTCAGTTTCACTGTCTGATAATGCGCGTACCCCCCTGAAGCCAAACCAAGGTTCGCCGTCGGTACCGTAGAGTTGCCAATGAGGGCTGTGGCTCCATTGGGCCGGAATGTAACGCCCTTTTGGCCTGGCCGACTTGTATGACATGGCGGCCGCATGTTCGCGCGCATGAACATGGACTTTGGCCTGCGGAAAGTCGGACATTCCGCCCGCATGATCGAGGTCCAGATGAGTCAGCACGATGTGCCTGACATCTGTTGCTGAAAAACCCAAGGCGGTGATTTGCGCGATGGCAGTCTCGGCAGGATCGAGACGGGGAGAAGCTGCAAGCAAAAACGCGCGCCCGAGCCGTCGCGGATTGGCGAGGTCTCGCGTGCCAAGGCCCGTATCTACGAGAACCAGGCCATCCTGCGTCTCTATCAGCAACACATGGCAAACGAGGCAACCTCGTTCGAGCAGACCGCCACGACCATTCACGAATCGCGCGCCGATCGGACACATCGTGGTGGCGTTAAGATGATGAACACGCATCAAATTATTCCTGCGCGCCCTCAGCAGTCGCGGATGCCTTCACACACCAACCTGTCGCATCTGCCTCCAAGTATGACTTCCGCATGTAGATATTGTGCTGACTGGTCAATTTAGACCTCCGCTAGTTCGGCGAACCCTACGAGAGTTTCGCAGTTGAATAATCCCATAAGTGTAGCCGGTACATTATCCAGACCCAGAATCAAAGTGTGCCGCTCTTTTGCGTTGCCGCGCAACATTCCCCATCCGGGAAGCAGAGTGGCCAAGGGAAATCGTTGCAGATAATCCAGAATATCGAAGCCTTGAACGCGGGCCCGTCACATCAGGAAGTTACCGAAATTCCCCGAGGGTCGCCCCTCCCTCTGGCCATGTCGTAAAATAAATTGCCGATTGAACAAATTGAAGACGGCTTCCATGATTTCTCCCCTCCCGCGTTCTCGAAACCGACATCCAAGTCATTGGAACAGGCCTTTACAAGACGGCACCGGTTGGGTTTTTGCGGCAGATCAGCGGCGTCGAACCCAAGATCGTTCGGTGAGCCATACACACTTTTCATGCGATTTCGGCTAGGTCCGGCGACACGAGCGCCGCATTGCTTGGCGATTTGACCAGTGCTACGGCCAATCACACTGGCCGCAGCTCGAGCGGACTCAACGAGATTCGGATGAATATCTTGCGACGTCAGAGCGGCGCTGTCGCGCCGCGAACAGCTTCTGGTCTGCCGCGTCAGCACCATGCCTATTCACGTCAAATGCTTTAACTCGTCCGTCAAATAACCAAAGCGTTTCATCTGGATGTGATGGTCCTGCACGATCCGCCGGACCTGGCGGCGGCTCAACTGCTCGCGCCATTGTCCCGCCTTGCCTTCGCGGAAGAACCGTTCGGCCTTTTCAGGTTTCTCCTTGAACCCGCTCTGCGCTTCCTGCTTCTTCAAATTCTCGAATGACGAGCGTTCGATGCCAGTGACCAATTGGGCGTCGGTTGGACGCAACAACAAATGTCGCGCTAGCCCGCCGAAGATTCGCACAGGGTCCGCCAACATGTTTTCGTAACGCATAACATAGATCGGTGCGATGGGTCTTGCGTGTCCAGCTTTCAACATGCTGACTCCAGGAACCGTAGACTTCGTAGACGCTTCGATCGTTGATGCCGGTTTCGAGGTTGGCAGTTCCCATTTCTTCGATCGCCGCATCGATTGTAGCGCCCATATGATGGGCAAAAGAGATGGCGACGTCGAGCGGATTGCGCACGATATAAATTGCGCCCGACGTGACTTCGATGTTGATCGTGCGCACGCCGCGGTCCATGACAAGGGCATGATGCGTCTTCACCATGGCTATACCCCCGGTGCTCTCCGAGATCTCTTTCTGAACCTTTGGGCGAACGGCCGCGATTTCCTCACGGGTACATTCTTTGGGCGGCTTGCCCAGATGGCGCTCATAGGCCGCCGCCGATATCTCCCAGAAAGTCAATTCGTTCATGGCATTGATGTCGTGGGGTGCGTCGGCGCCCTGCTCGAGCAGGTTCAAAAGATTGTGCAGGAAATTTCGTGTCCAGGTATTGCCGGATTTGGGATAAGAGGCGAGCCATAAGATGCCAGCCATGACCGGCTTGGATTGCACGGGCGCTTGTGACTGTTCCAATGTTTCAGGCATCGCGGGTCACTCGACGGTTGCATCGTCGAACCATACCACGCGCATCCGATCTCCGGCTGGCGTGTAGCCCATAAGCACGATTTGAGGTCGTGCCGGTTGTCAACGGGAACGTGCTGGCGTGACGGAATTCTTCCGCCTCCAAAACTGATGAATAGCCCTTTGATTTTCTCTTCCGGATTCTCGCGCGCCCATTGCGCAAGCCGTCGCGCGAGTAAACGCAAAGACGCGAGGCAGGTTTTGGCTGCCGAAAGTCTGGCGCCGACATTGTGCGGTAATAAGCAAAGCGCGAGCGCAGCCTGGGAAAATCGTAGAGATGGACCGTCGAGACGGCTACAACTTTGCCGTCCGCATAGGCGAGCGCGCATAGTTGACTTGTCCGCTCTTCGATGTCCTCCGGCGACATCACGTCTAAGCCACGCCAGAATTCGCTGGCGTCGCGGATCAACTGTGGATCCTGTTGGCGCCACGCCGTGCGAAACTTGATCTCCGCCATCACAGTCTCATGGGTTCAGCAAAGCGATACTATACCATTCTTGGAGACCTTCCTCGTCGTCCTACCTTCCAATCCCCATGCTGATGTTCACGAACGGCCCGGAAAGCCCAAAATTGTAGTTCTTGCGCACGTCGATATCACCGTCCATGGCGCCGAAGAATTCGTCGACATGATAGCCGAAGCTGACTTTCGCATTCGCGTAGCGGAACGATAAGCCAGCCATTGCGCCCAAATTCGGCACCGTAACTCTCTGAGAGCGGTTGTGAGGAGCGGAATGCGTGTAGTGCGTGGTATGGTAGTATAAGCCGATTTGCGGAATCTTGTTCCCCGTACTCAATTTCCCGCTTGGTTTGGTGAGTATCCTATCGACTTTTGCCGGCCGAATAGGATGGCACCGTTCACCCCCCAATCGAATGTCATTACCCACTCTGCGTCTCGCCGATAAAGCGGCGTGGACGCATCCCAAGAAACGGTCGGACCGATACCGGTGAAGCTTCTCTTGTTTTGCGAGCGAGCGCTGAATTGTGAAAGTATTTGGCTGGAGGCCAGATCCCGCAGCGCGGGTATAGTCTGGGTCTGTGTAAACGGCGATGCCGGACTTGGATTGAAATTGGGCAAAGCGAAGACCGCCGCTAAGGACGGACGTTCCTTTCATCCCCAACGCGCCGAGACCGATATCTTTGCCCGCCATGAAGTCGAAAATGGCGTGCGTTTCGGTGTCGCTGGTCGTGGTTTCCGCATACCGAAATCTTGCATCCGTTGGCTGGACTGTGCGGAAGCCTGGGCCCGGGTTGTTCGTTTGCTGGTGGCGATAGCCCCTGCTGGTGCTCCGACCGTAACGAACAGCGACAGAAAATATCCAGTCCGAAGTGTTCGGCTGGAAACTGATCTTTCCCCCTTCGTCGATGCTGTAAAGCGATGATCTTTCGAGCGCCAACGGAGAGGCGAAGCCTGCGGCGGGAACGGATGCGAAGAAAGGCGGCGCAAATCGCTGCTGTTCATCCTCCAGAAGGTCTAATTGCCCGCCAAACTCGATCCACACGACGGGGCGGTCGGTATCATCGTTCGAGGCTTTGGCCGCGCCGATGGAACTTCCAAGCAATGCGAGTACGGATGCGGTTGTCAGAAGCCTCCAGCGCAATGAGTGGGCGTTGCATTGTCTATTCATCAGTTCGCTCATGACTTCCCCCTTACCAATTCCTTGTGATGCGGATGCCGAACAGGCGCGGGTCGGTCAGGAACACATTGGTTGTCAAATCCGAGTCGTCGCTGTTCAGGAAGGTTCCGGTGATCGCCGTGACATTGAAGACGTTCTTGATATAAGCCATCGCCTGCCAGCCATTCTGGTATTGGTGAGGACCAGCGACAGGTTTGTCGTCGAATACGGGCGGATGTTGTCGATCGGATCCTCGAATACGCGCGCCCATTGCTGCGCCTGCCAGTAGAAATCGGCGTGCAGCGTCGCCGCCCAATCCTCCGACACCGGCATGGTGTATTCGGCCGTCAGCGATGTCGTGAAATGCGGCGCGTTGGGAAGTTGCGTTTCCGCTGAGATTCTTATCGAAGCCTTGGCCATTGTTCGGCGCCGGGCCGTAATCAACGCCATTGTAAGTGTTCTGGCCGGTGTAAGGATCTCCCGGCGTGCCGGCAAGCGGATCGAAGCCAGGATATTGGATCCATAGCCAAAGCCGGTAGGTGTTGAGCCCTGCTCGGTATCTCCTGGGGATTCGGCACATAAGAGGCCTCCGTGCCGGGATCCAGATGGGCATTGTAGGCGTTGCCGCATTCATACTGTATTTGCCCATCCGTCATAGTCCTTACGTAACAACGTAGACCGGCAAAATGCAGTTCGACGCTTGCGTGAGGAAGGGTTTTACAACCACCCAGCCGGGATTTCCGGCGGTGCGATCCAGCAGATCGACAGCCTGGGATCCATTGTCGAGCCGCGCGTCTTCGTAAGCCGCCATTAAAGCCGAATTTGAGGCCGGGAAGCGGCTCCCAATTTGCCTCGAATTCCGCGCCCTTTATATGGGCGTTGAAATTGAGATTGATGGCCGAGCGGTCGACAATCTCCGAGATCTGATAACCCGTATAATTATAGTAGAAGACATCGCCGTTCAGGGTCAGCGAGTTGTCCAACAGCGAATTCTTGGTTCCAAGCTCGAAAGCTTCGATGAATTCCGGCTTGAAGGTCGCCGGATGAATGGGGTTTACAATATCGTTCGCGTCGTATTTGAGAAGCTCGGCCCCCGGAGGGTTTGCCCCGCCCGCCTTGTAGCCATGCGCGATCGAACCGTAAATCATCGTACTGTCGGTAAATGACAACGTGGGCGTCCATTGCGCCACCAAACGGCCCGTCCACTGATCCCATTGCTGATCGATGACACCGCCGAGGGCGGGATAGCCGTATCCCGGTGCAAGCAATTCGCTCGGAATGCTGATGAAATGCTTCTGGTCCTCAGTCCAGCGTGCGCCGGCAGTCAGCTTCAAATCTTTGGTGACATTGTAATAGGCTTCTCCGAAACCGGCATAGGAATTGAGCACATAGGGGTTCTGGCTAAGGAAATAATTATGCCCCTGGTTGTTGAGATCGCTAAGTGGGTTTGGATCGATATAATTGCAGCCAAAAGGGCTGCCGCCGCCGGGCGCAAGCTGATGCGGCTGCGACAAACACCATGAATTGTCGGAAACGCCAGCCTGGTAGGGGTGCGCCGCGCCCTGGTCTAGATTGTATACGGCGATCAGACTGAGCGTATTGATGAAGACATAATAGTTTTCTTCCGTCTCGTAGTGCAGATAATTGCCGCCGAAACTGAAATTGAGCGGGCCGTTGAAATTTGAAGCCAGCCGGAATTCCTGGCTGAGTTGCCAAGCATGTTCATCGGAGAGATCTTCCGCCTCCAACCGGTTGGAGCACCCCAATTGCGGATCGCAAAACATGTCGTTGCCGACATCGGTCCCGGGAATGTACTGGGTGAGCTGTTTTGCCAAAGCCCAGTCGAAAACGTCCGGCCTTGTGGCAAAGCGGTTATAGTCCTCTGCGGACCATAAAAAATCATTGTTATAGCCGGTCTGGGAAGTGAAGGTCAGGGACGGCGTTAGGCGCCAATCGGCGTTGAACTCAAGCGTGTCGTTTTTTGCTTTATATGTCGGATTAAGCTCCGAACTTATCACGCGCAGATTTGTCGATTGTGTAGCTCCCGCGTAAGGGTTTGTGCCGTTCGGCAGACCTTCTACATAGAAGTTAAGAGCTGCCCAAAATGGTAATGTGTAACCGTCGGGTACGCCGAATGCCGCCGGGGAATAAAGGGAGCCATCGCTACAACCTTGGGAAAGCCACTGCCCATTGGTATTCCCAACTAACGCAAGTCCGACTGGAACCCCTTCGAACTGTGTTGGAGTTGGCACTGGCGTACAGAGTTGCTTGCTGCTGCGCAAGCGGTCGTCGTCTTCGCTGAAATGCTCCCATATGAAATAGGTCTGAACGTCGGATGCGGGTTTCCAACCAACCGTCACCCGACCCGACCACAAATCGCGGCCGTCGATGGGCTGATTGGTAATGTCGTTGGTACTGTAGCCGTCGCGCTTGGTCCATTCGCCTGCCACGCGCAGATCAAGCCGATCGTCGACGATGGGAATATTGATCATACCTTCGAAACGGCGGTTTTTATAATTGCCGAGGTCCGCCGACGCCATCGCCTCGAACTGATCCGTCGGCTTAGCCGACGCCAAATTGACGACACCGGCCGTTGCGTTGCGGCCATAAAGCGTGCCTTGCGGCCCGCGTAGCACCTCCACGCTCGAAACGTCATAGAACTCCTGCTCGAAGAAATGATTGCGGATGAACGGAATATCGTTGAACGCAACCGCCACCGCCGGATCGGTCGTCACCGAAATCGCCTGTGTGCCGATACCGCGAATCTGGATGCTGTAGCCGGTGAAATTCGTCTTCGTGAACGTCATGTTCGGAACCTGTTTGATCAGGTCCGGGCCGCCTGCCGTTTGCGTGGCCGTCAATTGCTCCTGCGATAGCGCGGTGATCGCAATCGGGATGGACTGCACATCTGCACCGCCGAGCTTCGAGGAGGTGACGGTGACGGTTTCGATGGTCTTGGCTGGAGCGGCTTGAGCAAGTTGGAGTGGCGGTTCTGTATCCAAGTTGCTAAGATTTAGCCTTTCGAACAATGCCGATAGTGCCCGACGTGGCTCTCGTTTCGACAAAGCCGGTTCCGTTGAGAAGCCTTGCCAGTGCTGCATCCGTGGAAAACTCGCCATTGACGCCCTTTGTTCGCACACCTGCGATTGCCTCGTTGGCGACCATTACGGACACGCCGGTTTGAGCGCTGTAGGCGTCGAGCGCGGCTTCTAAGGATCCAGGCGGAATGTTAAAACTTGCCGCCAATGCGGCAGGTGCGGATAGCAACGCTACCGAATTGATAATCATGCACTTGAAGTTTTTCGACTTTGGCATATGCCCCCCAATTTCGCTCTAGTGAGCGCCTTTGAACTTTGAGCCTTCGAATTCGTTTGCCTTAGTGTGAGATCACGATCTGGTTTCCGTGGTCCTCGACCCGCAAGCCCAACACGGCCTGTGCAAGCTGGGCGAAGGCTTTTGTATCGCTGGTGGCGAAAGTGCCGTTGATCGTGATGCCGCGCGCGTCTGCATCCACGACAACCACCTTCTCCGCGTTGTAGCGATTGAACTCCGCGGCAACATCGTTGAGTGACGTGTGATGGAATACGAGCTTTCCCTCGCGCCAACTCAAATTGCTTGCCAGATCTTGGACAGGCGTCCGCGTGAGCGAGAGTGTGTGAGAGGTAGCGACCACAAGATCACCAGGTATTAATTCGGTGTGAGCACCATTCGCAGTTCCATCGAATTGTACGCGACCTTTCAACACGGCGATCTTCAATCGCCCTGCGTTGCTTTGTACGGAAAACTCGGTGCCAAGGTCGGTAATGCGCTGGTGTGCTGCTTCGACTGCAAAGGGGTGGTTCGCATCGTGTTTGATGCGGAAATAGGCCTCACCCTTGTCAAGCCAAACATTACGCGAACCACTTTCAAAGGATGCGCGCAGAACGGTGTCGGTGTTGAGCTCGATCTGCGATCCGTCAACGAATGTCAGGGTTTTTCGTTCGCCAAGCCCTGTGGAATAGGTCGTACCTTCGTCCTTGAAATATTTGCTCGCGACAAAGCCAACTACGATCACAACCACCGCGACTATTGAGCTTGCAAGCATCGGCCAGATCCGCCACGACGCCGGCTGCTTGGGTACCGGCCGCCCCGAAGGGCGCATTGCGGCCAACCGGTAGGTTTCGATCCAGGCCCCTTCCAGTCGCCAATATGCGATGCGGTTCGCCGGCGTTTCGGAGAGCCAAGTCTCAAGCGTTGCTTCATCCGCTTCTTGCCAATCGTCGCGCATTTTCCGCTCAATCCAAGCGGCGGCCTGGGCCGTGATTGCCTTTGCGCTTTTCGATTCCATGGCGCTGCCGATCTCGCTCATAGCCCCCTCCGTAAATCGGAAAGATCGCCGTACAGCTCCTCAGCGAGCCCAGCGATGCCGCTGGCGAGGTACTGAGTGACCGTGTCCGGAGCTACGCCCATGCGTTCGGCGATTTCACGGCGCGACAAGCCCTCGATCTGCTTGAGCATGACCGCCTCGCGGCAGCGTGGAGGCAGCCGGTCCAGCGCCGCCTGCAGCCGTCTGAGCATGTCCTTTGCAATGGCATTGCGCTCAGGTCCGGGTGTTTCCATCGCGGCCCCTAGCGCATCGAGATCGGCCACGGCGGCGATCGGCACGACTTGTTCACGACGAACCTGATCGACCAATAGATTGTGGGCCGTGCGCAGGATGAAGGTCTTTGCGTGTTCGGGAATCTGCTTTTGGGCGGCCTCGTAGACCCGCACATAAACTTCCTGGCGCAGGTCTTCGATATCGGCCTTGTTGTGCCAGTTCTGATGCAAGAATTGCATCAAGACTCCCTCATAGGAAAACACCTCGCGTAGAAACCACGCCCGCAGATCGGATGCCGTCATGCGCACATCCGCGTCGCGCAGGCCCGTCCCTTCGCCATGTGATCCAGGTTTTTCAGCCATCCCTGCCAGCTTCCTTTTTGCGAAAGGGCTGAAGTTTAGGACTGGCTAATAGACGAATGGGGGTCCAAAAATTGGGTATCGAAAATTAAAAAATTCGGGCCAGGAATGATGGCAGCGACCCCAGCGCAACAATCTTGCCCGATTGAGGGCAACTAGCTGGCGAATGTCGCCGCTAGCCGACGAGCAACGGTTTCCGCATGTCCGGCTCAACCGTCAAGCAAGACAGCAATCGGCGTAATAGGAGTAAGGTCCCAGCGCTCTGTGAGAATGGAGAAAATGCCAGGCGGGCCAGAAGATAGTGGCTTGCCTGCGATCCACCGCAGGAGCCCATCTTCGGTCAAGCTTTTCCAGTGGCGCGCTACGAAGGGCTGGAGGCCTGTCTCCTGCCCTTTGGCTACGTTCAGATAGTGCTACCAGTTCTTCGTGATGCGAATACCGAACAGGCGCGGATCGGTAAGGAACACGTTGGTGGTCAGCGCCGTGTCGTCGGAATTGAGGAACGCGCCGGTGATGGCTGTCGTGTCGAACACGTTCTTCATGTAGACCTGCGCCTGCCAGCCATCCTGATTGGTGAAGATCAGCGTCAGGTTCACGTTGGTATAACCATGAAGCTGGTCATAGGGCTTGTCGTTGAAGATGCGGGCGAAAGAATTGCCCTGCCAGTAGACGTCGGCGCGCGAAGTGTTCCTGCCCAGTCCGCGCTGAGCGGCATCGAGTATTGCGCGCCTGTCGACAGCGTGAACGGCGGCGTGTTGGGAAGCTTGTTGCCGCCCAGATCCTTGGAGAAACCTTCGCCATTGTTGGGCGACAGGCTCGGGTTGAAGCCCGTAACCCCAAATGTGCTCAAATCGGGACTGCCGCTCAGGAAAGTCTGCTGTGTGCCATAGGCAATGTCGCATGCAATGACCAGCGGACTAAACGCAGCAGAACTCGCCGGATTCTGTGGATTGTTCTCAATGAGTTGGCGAACGACAGAGGATGGCAAAATGCAGTTCGAGGTCGAGGTCAAATATGGCTTGACCACCATCCAGCCCGGCTGTCCCGCTGTGCGATCGATGAGATCAATAGCAGACTGACCATTATCGATGGAGCTGTCTTCTAGGCCCCCCGAGAGATTGAAGCGCAGTCCCGGCAGCGGCTCCCACGTCGCCTCGACTTCCGCACCCTTTACTTTCGCATCGATGTTCAGATTAACCGAGGTGCGGTCGACAATCTGCGAAATCTGGTAGCCCTTGTAGTCATAGTAGAAAACGTCTGCATTGAATGTCAGGTTACTATCCAGCAGCGCGTTTTTGGTTCCCAGCTCGAACGCGTTGACAAATTCCGGTGCGAAGGTCGCGGGATGTGTGAAGAAGGACTGCGAACTCAACAAATTGGGCATGGGCCCTGGAGGGTTGGCGCCGCCCCCCTTGTAGCCTCGCGAATAGGAAGCATACACCAAAGTCTGGTCGGTGAAATCGAGCGTGGGCGTCCAGGTCACGTTGAAACGGCCGGTTACCTCTTTCCACTCCTGATCCACCACGCCTTGCACCGGGTAGCCACCGCCGACGAGGAACACCCAACTCGGAATGTTCTCGAAATATTTGCTGTCGTCGGTGAAGCGCACACCACCGGTCAGCTTCACATCGGGCATGATCTGGTAATAAGCCTCGCCAAAACTGGCCCAGGAATTTAGCCGGTAGGGGTTTTCGCTTCGGAAATAATTATGACCGTTGCCATTAAGGCTCGATATCGGATTGGGATCTATATAAGTGCCAGCGTTACCGCCGAATGCGCATCCGAAGTTGGACGGGAACACAATTGAAGCCAAAATGAAATCTGCAGGTATGGGCTCTGGTGGGATGGGGTAGGCAGCTCCCCCGCCGCTGGGATGACACGTTGTGAAATCACCCGGTCCTTGGCCGTTGGTAAGCTGTTCGGTGGCAGTAACCAGATTGAAGAAGATGAAATAGTTTTCCACCGTCTCGTAGTGCAAGTAGTTCGTACCCAAGCTGAAATTAAGCGGGCCGGAGAAGTTCGAAGAGAGCCGCAGTTCCTGGCTAAACTGCCAAGCTCGTTCCTCTGACAAGTCTTCGGCGACCATCTTGTTGGAGCAACCGACCTGCGGATCGCAATAAATCGCCGCCCGGAGTCAGGCTATTGGGACCGCCCAACGTGCCGAAGAGGCCCGGCGCGGTGTTGAAACGGTTGAAGTCTTCCGTCGAACGTAGGTCGTCCTTGTTGTAACCAGTTTGAGACGAAAGTGTCAGCTCCGGTGTGACCACAAAATCGGCGTTGAATTCGAACGTGTCGTTCTTGGCACGATAGGTAGGTGAGAGTTCGGACTGAATGACCCGAAGGTTGGTCGACTGAACTGTACTTGCGTAAGGATCAACCTGGTTGAGCAAGAAACCGTTCGGCGCACTCCCGCCGGCACCATTGAAAACAAACTCACCCGCGGCCACAAATGGTATTGTCTGACCATTTGGGGTTTCGAAAGCGTCTTTCGAATAAAGGGAAGTCGGCAGGCAGCCCTGGCTTAGCCACGACTGATAAAAGTTCGCGTTGCCCGTGGCGGCAAGATCAAGCCCATCCACGGAGCTCGGACCGGGATCCTTCTTGCAAAGTTGCTTGGCCGAACGCATACGATCGTCATCTTCGTCAAAGTGCTCCCACACCGCATAAGCGTGCAATCTTTCGATGGGATGAAAACCCACCGTCTCTCGACCAGACCACAAATCTCGTCCATCGACCGGCTTGTCCGTTGTTTCATTGAAAGAGTAGCCGTCGCGCTTGGTCCATTCGCCGGCCACACGGATGTCGAGCTTGTCGCCCATGATGGGCACGTTCAGCATGCCTTCGAGGCGGCGGTTGTTATAATTGCCGACATCGACGGAACCCATTGCTTCGTATTGATCTGACGGCTTTGCCGAAATGAGGTTCACCACGCCAGCAGTCGCGTTACGCCCGTAGAGGGTGCCTTGGGGACCGCGGAGGACCTCGACCTGTGCGACGTCGAAGAATTCTTGTTCGAAGAAATGATTGCGGATGAATGGGGTGTCGTTAAAGGCGACGGCAACGGCGGGATCGGTCGTTACCGAAATTGCTTGGGTACCGATACCGCGAATTTGAATGTTGTAGCCGGTAAAATTGGTCTTGGTGAAGGTGAGGTTCGGAACGTTCTTCACCAGATCAGGGCCACCGGCCGTTTGCGTGGCTGTGAGCTGTTCCTGACTGAGCGCAGTGATCGCAATCGGAACGCTCTGCACATCCGCACCGCCCAGCTTCGACGACGTGACAGTCACGGTTTCCACTGTCGCGCGAGAGACGGGTGCCGCTTGAGCCACTTGCATCAGCGCCTCGGTATCTTCGCGCTCGGACTCCTTGCGAACGATCCCGATTTCTCCGGATGATGGCTTGTAGGGGGTAAATCCGGTCCCGGCCAATATATGGGAAAGCGCGTCGCCAGGGGACAAATCACCTCTGACACCTTGAGACCGCACTCCGCGGACCATATCAGCGGGAACGAACATCTGAACACCAGTCTGCTTTGCGTAGATGTCGAGCGCGGATTTCAGATCGCCCGCCGGTATATTGAAGGGCTCGGAAGAGGCTCCCCCCGCCAAAGCCACCACGCATGCGCTGCCTAGCAGCATCGATACAGTATAGCGAATATTCACATTTACCCCCTGCTAAGCGGCCATCTCGGCCATTTCGCAACCATTTCCGTGCGCAATCTTTCCCCTACTGAAAGATCACAATCTTCTCTCCGCTCCGCTTGGTCCGCAGGCCTAAAACGTGTTGAGCCATGTCAAGGAAACCACGCGTATTGTCTATCCGGAACGTTCCATCGATCTTCAGACTGGCGATCTTCGAGTTTGCGATATCCAATTTCTCGTGATTGTAGCGGTTGATTTCTGCCACCGCGTCCGCAAGTGGCGTCTCGTCGAATATCAACATTCCACTACGCCATGCGAGTTCGTTCGTCAGCGTTTTTGAAGATATTTTGGTGACGGACATTGTTTCAGCAGTCGCCACCACAACATCGCCGGGGTTCATCGTCACAGAATGCTGCTGGATCCGCGGATCAGCAGATTTAAAGCTAGCGCGCCCCTCTAATAGGGCGACTTGAAGATGCCCTGCACTTTCTCGTACGGAGAATTTCGTGCCCAAGTCTGTGATGCGATGTCCCAATGCGAGCACGACAAACGGCCGATTGGCGTCGTGGCGAACTTGGAAAACAGCTTCGCCCCTTATCAGTTCGACCGCTCTCTTGTTCCGCCCGATCGTCGTGCGTAGGGCTGTGTTGGTGTTGAGCTCAATTCGCGAACCATCAGCCAATGTGACTATTTCGCTGCCGCCGACCGGCGTCGCGTAGTTCTTTTCCATAGGTCGGGAGAAAAAAGGCGCGCTTGCAACACCAATAGCCCCTATCAAAGCGCACGCCGCCGCGATTCGGAGAAACCCAGACCAAAACGGCTGTCGGTCGCTCGCTGGGGCTTCTTGTCCGGGCTTGCGATGACGCAAAGCGGCGAGGCGGTGGGTCCGCTCCCACGTTGCATTGAGGCGCCAATATGCCAAAAGATTTGCTGGCGATTGTGCGAGCCATGCATCAAGCGATTGTTGCGACTCTGCAGTCCAGTTACCTGCCTCTCGGCGTTCCATAACCCACTCAGCCGCACGCAGCTGAATTTCTTTTGCGCTCGCAGGGCCTTCTTGATCGCCAAAATCGGTATTGCTCACGTGCGGCTCCCGAGTTTTTCCGGTTCGCCGTAGAGAACATTGGCGAGCTGGCGCAGACCGTCACTCAAATGCCACTTGGCGGTGCTTTCAGTAATTCCCATCCGAACTGCGATTTCAGCTCGAGAAAGTCCTTCGACTTGTTTAAGCAAAATAGCTTCGCGCGCGCGCGGCGGTAGATGATCGAGTGCCGCGTAAAGGTGGCGTAATTCATCTCGAGCGATGACAGCGCGGTCCGGTGCGGGGTCGTCCGCTGCGACTTGTAATGCGTCCAACTCCGCAACCGTCTCTATGGGGACTATTTTTTCATGGCGAACTCGGTCGATAAGAAGATTATGGGCAGTAGTGAACACGAATAGCCTCGTCGCGTCCGGAATCTGCTTTTGAGCTGCCTCGAAGACACGCAGATAGATGTCCTGAACGAGATCGGACACATCCTCCCTGTTGCGCCAATTCTTGCGCAGAAATTGAGTCAAGACAGCCTCCAGCGGCAGCACCTCACGGACGAACCATGCTTCAAGTTCAGACGCGCGCATTGCTCCGCCCGCGCTGCCCACGTCAGCGTTGTCTCGCGTCGTTTCTGGTATGTCGGCCATCCCCGTCAGCTTCCTGCCTTTCGGGGGTTAGAAATCAAGCCCTATACTTAGAACGACGAAATGGGTGGAAAGCCGGAAGGGTGTTCTAGGGAGAATATTTTGAAAGCGCGCCGAATAGGCTCTGGCCGGCAATATTCTTTCACGATTTTACGCACTCCGGCGGCGCCATCGCCTTCTTGGCGGCGACGACATTTTTAAATGCCCGGTGAAAGTTCGGAGGCACAATGTTCATTCAAATTGGCGCTCTGGGCCATCGGGGAGTGCGCCGTTCCAACTGTAAGCCGCTGAGGATCCAATCCCTTTTCGCTTGTACCCGCGTCATCGGCACCGACACCGCAGCCCCCTCGCACGCCCGAAGAGGGGGCTCAATAGCCGCCGACATACCATCGTTTTGGAGGTGGTCGAGGAATATCCGCTCCCCCGCATTCTTCGGCATATTTCGGCGTATTGATCAGGTATTGCCAAAGGCTATCGGCAAGCACCTGTGCGCAGATCTAATGGCCAATAGCCTTGGCTTCTGGCCGTCTGATTTCATCTTTGTAGTTGTGCCCTCCCTACCCGGGCATTGGTGGGGTCTGACAAGAGATGCAGTGCTCCAGCTCGGCGCCGATCTGACGCTGACACGCGGGGCGCGGGGCGCCATCGGTTGGCGAGGCGGAGCGCGAGATCGCCCAGCAACTCACCGGTAGAGTCGAGATGCGGCGCGTTGGCTGTAGGTTGAACGTACCTGTTTCCGCCCCTTTCGTCTGGCGGTGCCTTAAGCGTTCAGCCATGGCTCGTTTCCACATCTACCAACTCCACCGGACCCTCTCCTGAAAGCCGATCCGGAGGGGCCCGCCCTCATCTGTCTCGCAGCTTTACGACACTACTTTCTGTTCAATACGCCCTCCTTTCTTGTGTCTCTGCAGCACACCTAGCCGCCAAGCCCGACGCTGACGCTTGCAAACGGTCCATAGAAACCAAGCGTTTCGGATTTGCGCGCGTCCCAGCCGGTGTCCATCGCGCCGAAGAAGAAATCACTCCGGTAACCCAAGCTTATCTTCGCATTGGGGAGCTTATAAGACACACCGGCGAAGCCACCCAAATTGGGCACCACGACATTCCTTGATCGGTCGAAAGGGGCCGTGCGCGAATAGGAGGGGAAACTCCCATATTTAGCCCCATGGCGATAAGCGTATTCGTGGTGTTGTCCTCTGGCCTTTTGCCGGCCGAACAGCACGGCGGCATTGGCGCCCCAATCGAACGCGAACTCACCGGCCTGTGCGTCGCCGAGCACCGGAACTGACGCGTTCCAAGAAATTTCCGGACCCACGCCCCGGAAGCTTCGCTTGCTCTCGGCAGTTCCCGAAAACTCACTGGCCGTCCCGGTGGGGCACGCTTCTCCCGGAAGAAAACTTTGAATTCCAGCAGTCGAACATGGATCATGAACGACGACATCGGGTCTTGCGTGAAGGGAAGCGCTGGAGTTCGCCCCAAATTGCGCAAAACGAATGCCAGCGCTTACCAAGGATTTGCCGTTCCGCCCAAACCATCCCAGTCTCACATCCTTGCCGGCCTGGAAGTCCAGGATCATGTGACTGTCATGGTGTGTAACGGTCGTATCGGCGTAATCGGGGACAGCATTTCCATTGTTTGTGTGGCAACAATGAAAATTACCGGAGGAAATATACCAAAAATTATCGTGAATTGCCTGTCCCGGCGTCTGATGGGCAACAGCTTTGTTCCCATTCGCGCGTCCATAGCGCACCGCCGCCGAAAACACCCAGTCCGATCCATCCGGTGAGAACGAAACCTTGGCTTCCTCGCCATTGCTGAACAGAGGCGGCTTCTCCAATTGAAGCGGCGATGGCTTATAGGCTGGCGACGAAGCGAAATTGGCGACAAACGGCGGATCGTAAACTTGGCCCTGCCCACTCTGCTGTTCCAATTGCCCGCCAAGCTCGATCCACAGCGGCGGCTTGCCGTTGTCCGTGTCGGAGAAGAGACCGGTGAACAAGTCGAAGCCGCTCCATTCGCTTGCCCCAGAAACCGTCGTCCTCGTCGAGATGCTTGGTGATCGCGGACGCCGTAAAGCCGCGGATCGGTGAGGAAGACGTTGGTGGTCAGGCCGGAATCGTCGCTGTTGAGGAAGTCCCGGTGATCGCCGTCATATTGAACACGTTCTTGACATAGCCCATCACCTGCCAGCCGTTGGCGCTAGTCAGGATCAGCGCGAGGTTGACGTTGGTATAGCCGTCGATGCGGTCGTAGGGATTGTCGTTGAAGATGCGCGCCCAGGAATCGGCCTGCCAGTAGAAATCGCCGCTGCAGCGTCGCCACCCAGTCGTCCGACACCGGCATGGTGTATTCGACGCCGAGCGAAACCGTGAACGGCGGCGCATTGGGAAGCGCATTGCCGGCCAGATTCTTGGAAAAGCCTTCGCCGTTGTTGTAGCGCCGGGTTGTTCGGATTGAAGCCGGGATAGTCAGCAGGAAGATAGAGCGGAATAGCCGCAGCAGTTGGGACGGACGATCAAGGGATTGGCCACATAGGGCAAGCTGCGTCACCGGATCGTAATGCCAGATTGTACGCCGCGCCGCAGGCGCCGCTCGAGCGTGTTTCCGGCGTTCGCCCGCATCCGGGTTCTTGCAGAATCGCCGCGACGACATAGGTCGGCAGGATGCAGTTCGAGGCTTGCGTCGGCAACGGCTTGACCACCATCCAGCCCGGCATGCCGGCCGTGCGGTCCATCAGGTCGATTCCGCTGTCGCCGCCGGCGGCAGCGGTGTCTTCCCAACCGCCGGCGAAATTGAACTTGAGGCCCGGCAGCGGCTCCCAGTTCGCCTCGACTTCGGCGCCTTCGACATGGGCGTTGTAATTGTTGTTGATCGCGGTGCGGTCGACGATCTCGGAAATCTGATAGCCCGTGTAATTGTAATAGAAGATGTCGCCGTTCAGGTCAGCGAGCCGTCGAGCAGCGTGTTCTTGGTGCCCAGCTCGAAGGCTTCGATATATTCCGGCTTGAAGGTCAGCGGATGATCCGGGAATGGAACTCGACGCCGGCGAGCCCATTGTCACCGCTCAAAAGCGCCGCGCCGGGCGGATTGGCGCCGCCCGCCTTGTAGCCGTGCGCAAACGAGGCATAGACCAGGGTCTGATCGGTGAAGTCGAGATTGGGCGTCCAGTCGAGGACGGCGCGGCCGGTGGGCCGGTCCCATCTCTGGTTCACCACGCCCGTCGACGCGATAGCCATAACCGTTGGTGATAACTTCGCTCGGAATATCGATGAAGTGCTTCTGATCGTCCGTCCAGCGCAGGCCCGCCGTCAGCTTGAGATTGTTGGTGATGTTGTAATAGGTCTCGCCGAACACCGCATAGGAATTCAGCGTATAGGGATTCTGGCTCAGGAAATAATTGTGGCCTTCATTGTTCAGGCTGCCGATCGGATTGGGATCGATGTAGACTGCATTGGTCGAATGTCCGGCTCGCTGGAGTCTTGGGATTGTGCGGTTGATAGCCGTAGCCGTCACCATGAGATATCCGACATTGTCCGTGTACGCCGGGAACCTAGGGCTGGCTTGCACCGCGCCGTTAGTGCCGGTTGTGCCGAATGAAGTCGTATAAAGCGTGAGCGCATTGATGAAGACGTAATAATTCTCTTCCGTTTCGTAGTGCAGATAATTGCCGCCGACGCTGAAATTGAACGGGCCGCTGAAATTCGAGGCGAGACGGAATTCCTGGCTCAACTGCCAGGCTGTTCGTCGGACAGATCTTCGGCGACGAGCCGGTCGGAGCAGCCCAATTGCGGATCGCAGAAGTACGCCGTTGGGCGAGATCTGTCTCCCCGCGTATTGTTTGACGCAAAAGCGTCGGACTCTGAGGATAAAAAGCGCCCGGCGACGTATCGAAACGGTTGTAGTCTTCGGTCGACCACAGAAAATCGTTGATTGTATCCGGTCTGCGACGTGAGGGTCAGCGCCGAATTGATATTATAGTCGGCATTGTATTCGAGCGTGTCGTTCTTCGCCCGTAAGTCGGCAGGATTGCCGATTGGATGTCTCGCAGATTCGTCGACTGCGTCGTTTCCGCGTAGGGATCGATATTCGCGTTGATCGACGCCCGTGAGCTTCGCGGCCGTGACATAAGGCAGCGAATAGCCGTTCGGCACCTCGAAGGCGCTCGGCGAATAGAGCGATGTCGCCTGGCAACCCTGGCTGAGATAGTTCGCCGGGTTGAGATATCCCGCCTTGGCTGAAGCATACACGGTGGTTGAAGGCCGGACGAGGTAACGCGCAACCGTCTGGCGCCTGACCGGTGATGCTGTCGGAATGGGCGCCGTCTCGCAGAGCTGCTTGCCGCTGCGCAGGCGGTCGTCGTCTTCGCGAGAAATGCTCCCAGACGAAATAGGTCTGCGATGTCCGATGCCGGCTTCCAGCCGATGGTCATGCGGCCCGACCACAGATCGCGGCCGTCGACGGACGTGTCCAGGGTCGTGTCTTCGGTGTAGCCGTCGCGCTTGGTCCATTCGCCGGCGAAGCGGATATCGAGCTGGTCGCCCGACGATGGGAAGATTGAGCATCGCCCTCGAAGCGGCGGTTCTGGTAATTGCCGATGTCGGCGGACAGCATCGCCTCGAACTGATCCGTCGGCTTGGCCGGATTCGAGATTGACCACGCCGGCCGTCGCATTGCGGCCGTAGAGCGTGCCCTGCGGCCCGCGCAGCACTTCGACCTGTCGAGACATCGTAGAATTCCTGCTCGAAGAAATGATTGCGGATGAACGGAATGTCGTTGAACGCGACCGCCACGGCCGGATCGGTCGTGACCGAAATCGCCTGCGTGCCGATACCGCGAAGCTCGATGCTGTAGCCGGAGAAATTCGTCTTCGTGAAAGTCATGTTCGGAACCTGCTTGATCAGGTCCGGGCCGCCCGCGATCTGCGTCGCCGTCAACTGCTGCTGCGAAAGCGCGGTGATCGAAATCGGGATGGACTGTACGTCTGCGCCGCCAAGCTTTGACGACGTGACGGTGACGGTTTCGATGGCCTTGGCGGGCGCGGCTTGGGCCAACTGCAGCGGCTCATCGGGAGCTGCAGCATTGCTTGATTGACCGCGAACGATGGCGATCGCGTCGGCTTCCCTATGGATGCCAAAGCCTGTGCCAGCGAGAATGCGATTCAGCGCAGCATCGGAAGAGAGATCTCCCGTTGCACCCTTGCTGTACGTCCCTTTGACGATCGCTCCCGAATAGATGAGCGGTACGCCTGCCTGCGACGCGTATGCATCCAGGACAGCCTTCAAATCGCCGCCTGGGATATTGAAATATGTCGCGGATGCCGGGCCAACTAGCAGCATGTAGCCGATCGCGCCCGCCGATGCAGTTGCTAAAAGTTTGGATTTCGACATCTTCCCCCCAAATTTGGCGCTGCCGATACCGTGCGACGCCCGTTATAAAGGCCCTGGAAACTTTCAGTCAGCGTGAGATCACGAATTCGTCGCCTCGATCCTCAACATGCAACCCGAGGACATCGCGCGCGACTCGGGCGAATGTTCCAAGCCGATTTGCTGGAAACGTCCCATCGATGGTCATCTGCGCAACCGCTGGATCCGTAATCGCCAGCTTCTCGCGGTTGTACCGATTGAATTCCGCGGCGGCGGCGGCCAGCGTGGTCTCGTGAAAGATCAATACGCCACGCCGCCAACCAAGTTCGCTTTCCAGCTTGAACGTTTGCCTGTGAGAGACCGACAACGAACCTTCGCTCGCCAATGCGAAGTCACCGGGCACGAGTTCTGCGGATTGAGACCGGGAAGGCGGGCCTCCGGTTTCGACGCGCGCACGTCCTTCAACGACGGAGATGGCCACTTGATTATCGGCTTGGCGCCGTACCAGGAATTTTGTCCCGAGGTCTGTGATACGCTGCTCGCCAACCAAGACGACAAACGGATGCGCGGCGTCATGCTTAATCTCGAAAAATGCCTCACCCTTTGAAAGCCAGACCTTCCGCTCTCCGCCGCCTGTTGCGACCTTGATCGCAGTGTCGGTATTGAGTTCGATCTGCGAACTGTCTGGGAGAGTGAGGAGGCGCCGACCGCCCACGGTCGTTGCATATGTTTCGGTCGTCGGTGAGTGGAAAATTTGATAGCTTGCACCCGCGCAAAGGGCAGCTACGCCAATTGCAGCGGCGATGAGCCTGACACGCCCGAACCAATCGGAACGATTTTGCTGCGATCGTCGCGCAGGATCAGCGGCCCGCAGCGCGGAGAGCCTTGCAGTGCGCTCCCAGCTAAATTCAAGCCGGTAGAACGCTACCTGATTATCGATGGACTCTTCTAGCCACGCTTCCAGAGCTGCAGCGTCGGTTTTGGTCCAGCCGCCGAAGTCACGGCGCTCGATCCAATTCGCCGCGCGCTGCTCTATGAGCTTGGCCCGGGACATTTTTCCAACTTCTTCGCCTGAGCCGCTCATAATTTCCTCCGAACGGTCGGAGGCTCGCCGTAGAGAATATCGGCGAGCGCGCAAATGCCCTGCGTCAGATATTGCGATACGGAGATTTCCGAGATGCCCATGCGTGATGCGATTTCCGGCCGCGAAAATCCCTCAATCCGGCCAAGAGTCACCGCTTCACGGCAGCGAGGAGGAAGCCTTACAAGTGCAGCTTGCAAACGGCGCAACTCATCCCTCGCCATTACCACGCGGTCTGGACCAGGCTCGTCGGCTTCGATTTCAAGGGCGTCGAGGTCCACGGCCGCTTCAATTGGAACGACCTGCTCGTGCTTCATCCTGTTGATAAGGAGGTTCTTTGCTGTCACGAACAAATATTGTTTCGGTCTTTCCGGGATCTTCTCCTTGGCGGAGGCGAACACGCGAACGTAAATCTCCTGGCGGAGATCGGTAATGTCGCTTGCGTTGCGCCAATTGTGTTCGAGATACTGCATCAGGGCCGCTTCCAGCGGCAGGATCTCGCGACCGAACCACGCTTTCGCCAACGACGCCGCCGAAGGCGCGTCCTTAGGCACCGTTTCTGTGCCTCCGCGATTGCTATCCAGTCTGTCGACCATCCCTGCCGACCCTCGCCTAACGAGGGGGTTAGAAATTGGTTCTCATATATTAGGACGACTGACGCGGCCTGACTTAAGGGACTTATTTTGCGGAAAAGTCCTTCGACCTACCGTGGTCTCGAAAAGAGCTCAACGCAAGGTGCCGGCCACCATCGTCCTGCCATCCCTTTTTGACAGTTTATTGCGCGCAGGACAGTCAAGCTTTACGCCAAGCATCGAATTGGGGACGAGAATGCGGGCCAGAACAGTGGGACAGGAGGTAACGAGGTCGATGCGTATAGGGCCTCAGTTTGTAGGAAGATCCACCCCACATCTGCCCTTTGCAGCTTCGGACCGGCGTCGGAAAAGCGGGATAGGTCGAGGGGAAGATTGAACCCAATGATCCTGGCACCAAGCGCATACGCCAGAAGGCAAACTGTTCTCCGGCGTGCTCGCTGCACCCTAGCGATGCGGCTTCGGCTTCTTTGCTCGGCTAGCTTGTGGCGAATACGGAAGTCGTCACTGTTCAGGCGCATTACTCAGCAGGTGACTGAGCGCGACTACAATGGGCACACGCGAAATCCTTTCACCTCCATTCCTATTGGGAATGTGGCCTACCACACGAACACGCCAGATGTGGCTTGCCGGATATGTGGCTGCGCAGGCGGCATACGTTTCTGTGGAGCCCGCTAACGGGCGTCTTACGCCACGATATTTCTTGTACAGATGATCGCTGTCCATCATTGTGATGGAGATCGTTTGGCGCGCCGCAGGAAGTCTTTCCCTGCCCCGATCGAACGCACACTGCCGCTGTGCTGGACGAACAACAACACTCCAAGCTCGTCTTCGAGTTGGTGGATATGGTGGCTCAGTGTCGATTGCTTAAGGCGAAGCGCCGTAGCCGCTTGACGGAAGCTGCGATGCTTGTCGGCCGCGATGACGTAAGGACCCACGCCACAAACGCACGCGCTATCAGCTACCCTCCGATACCAACGCTGATCGTGGCGAACGGACCGTAAAAGCTGCGGTTCTCCTTTTGCGCCACATCGATGCCGCCATCCATCGCGCCGAAGAATAGGTCGGCGCGATAGCCGAAGCTGATCTTGGCGTCGTTGTAACGGAACGACAAACCGGCAAAGCCTCCGACATTGGGCACGATGACGGTGCGCGAGCGCGCGAGCGGGTCAGCGGAATAGTGAGAGACGAGATGGCGGTGCGGGTATTTTTTCGCGTAGTTCGTCGAACCGACACCCTGTGAGGGACGGTATTCGGCGGTGGCCTGATGATGCACACGCGCCTTTTGCCTGCCGAACAGCAACGCGGCATTCACGCCCCAATCGAACAGGAGTTCGCCGTCTTTTGCGCTGCCGGCGAACGGCGCAGATGCGTTCCACGATAGCGAAGGGCCGACGCCGTGGAAGCTGCGCGTAGCGCGCAGACTGGCCGCATTGCTGTGATAGGCCTGATAGACCACAACCGGCTGGACAAGACCAATGCTTGGGATGTCGTAATTTCTGTATATGCGATGCCAATCGGGATCGGATTTCAGGGAGATATTGGATTGGCTGCTGAATTGCGCGAAGCGAACGCCAAAATTAACCACAGACGATCCATCCCTTACCCCGAACATCCCGAGCCCGACATCCTTGCCCGCCTGAAAATCCAGAATGAGGTGTTGCTCGCCGTTTCGCACGGTCGTGTCGGCATCGCGGGCAGCAACGGGCACGCCGAAGGGCCCAATATACGAATGGGGAACTCCGCTTATGCTAAAATGATAGTGGGTTGGCTTCGGATAGGTCTGCTGGTGAACGTCCTTTTTGCTGATCGAGCGCCCGTACCGGACTGCGGCGGAGAAAACCCAATCCAAACCATCCGGTTCGAATGAAATCTTCCCGGTTCCATCGATGCTGTAGAGTGGCAATCTCTCGAATTTCTGCGACGGCGAGAATATCGATGGTCTGGCATCCATAAGAGGCGGCGCAAACACTTCCTGCCCATCGCCCAGACGGCTTAATTGTCCGCCCAGTTCGATCCAGACTGTAGGACGATCAGCGTCTTCGTCCGCGGCCTTCGCATCGCGCATGGCGACGGATGCAAGAAGCGCCAGCGCGGACACTGTCATCAGAAGCAGCCCACGAAAGTCCTTGCGGTCGCTCGAAGTGTTTATCAATTCGCTCATCGGTTCCCCCTTACCAGTTCTTCGTGACGCGGATGCCGATCAGTTTCGGATCGGTCAGGAACACATTAGTCGTCAAGACCGGAATCATCGCTGTTTAGGAAGTCGCCGGTGATAGCCGTCGTGTTGAACACGTTCTTGTCATAGAGCATCACCTGCCAGCCGTTCTGGTTGGTGAAGATCAGCGTCAGGTTGACGTTGGTGTAGCCGCGCAATCGGTCATATGGATTATCGTTGAACACCCGCGCCCAGGAATAATCCTGCCAGTAATAATCGCCGCGCAGTGTCCCCGCCCAATCAGTTGTCAGCGGCAATGTGTATTGCGCGCCTGCCGATACAGTGAATGGGGGCGCATTCGGCAATTTGTTGCCGCTCAGATTTTTGTCGAAGCCTTCGCCATTGTTCGGTGCTGGTCCTGCGCCGTCGTTCGTTGCCGTCGGGCTGACCGGATCGAAGCCGGTATAGCCTGGCAGCGGGAGGGGGGCGGGATAGTTCCCGGCTGCTACCTTTGGATTGGCAACAAAAGCGAGCCCTGTGAGCGGATCGAGATGATCGTTATAAGCTATTCCGCACGCGCCTTCGATTCCACCGTTGCCAGGCAGGAGCCCTCCAATGGCATTGCTTGCCTCCAAACTCGACGCCACAACGTAAATCGGAAGAATGCAGTTCGAGGCTTGTGTGGCAAACGGCTTAACGACGATCCAATCCGGATTGCCTGCCGTGCGATCCATCAGATCAATGGCCTTAGCGTTCTTTGCGAGCGCGGTGTCTTCCCAGCCCCCCGCAAAGTTGAATCTCAGGCCGGGTATCGGTTCATAGGTCGATTTAAGCTCCGCGCCTTTGACGTGAGCATCGAAATTCAGATTGATCGAAGTGCGGTCGACGATTTCCGAAATCTGATAGTTCTCGTAATTGTAGTAGAAGACATCGCCATTCAGCGTCAGCGCGCCGTCAAGCAGCGTGTTCTTCGAGCCAAGCTCGAAGGCATCGATGAATTCCGGCTTGAACGTCAATGGATGGATTGGTTGAGCTATATCGGCATCAGAAAGAGTGAGTAGCTCTGCGCCTGGCGGGTTAGCGCCGCCGGCCTTATATCCATGTGCGTAGGAGCCATAGATCAGAGTTTGATCCGTGAAATCCAGCTTTGGCGTCCAGTTGACGGCCGCACGCCCGGTGAGTTCATCCCACTGCTGATTTACGACGCCGGTGCTGGGATAGCCATATCCGGCCACGAGCAATTCGCTTGGGATGTCGGTGAAATGCTTCTGGTCATCGGTCCAGCGCAGGCCCGTCGTGAATTTCAAATCGCTGAAGACATTGTAATAGGCCTCGCCGAAACCGGCATAGGAGTTCAGCGTGTACGGATTCTGGCTCAGGAAGTAATTGTGTCCCTTGTTGTTGAGGTGATTGAGAGGGTTGGGATCGATGTAGATGCAGGACTGCCCCCCCTCGGTCTCCAGTTTGTTAGGTGAGTAGGGATTTGAATTGACCATGCCCCCGACTAGGCAATTGGCATTGTCGGAGATGCCGGGAACCCAGGGCAGAGTTTGCTGAATGTCCGGCCTATCCTGGTGAGGCCAGGCATAGGAGGCCAGAGTCAGCGTATTGATGAACACATAATAATTCTCTTCGGTTTCGTAATGGAGGTAATTGCCGCCGACGCTGAAATTAAGCGGGCCGCTGAAATTGGACGACAGGCGGAATTCCTGACTCAATTGCCAGGCGTGTTCGTCCGACAAATCCTGTGCGACGAGGCGATCACTGCAACCCAGTTGAGGATCGCAGAACAAACCTGCCACCGCGCAATCGCCTGATGATTTTGTCGCCGTGCAAGGGGCGCCCACGGGAAGACCGAAACAAGGACTCGAAGGGCTTGAAGTGCCTGTGCAAACATGGAGGCCATTGGGATCGGGCGAGAGTTCTCCCAGTTGGTTACCATTGTCTACCGCACCGTCGGTTGGGTTTTCATAAATAAACGCTCCGGGCGCGGTGTTGAAGCGATTGTAATCTTCTGTGGACCACAGGAAGTCGTTGTTGAAACCGGTCTGCGAACTGAAGGTTAGTTCCGGTGTTGCGCGGTAATCCGCATTCAGCTCCAGCGTATCGTTCTTCGCCTTGTATTGAGGATTGAGCGTCGTTTCGATGACGCGCAAATTCCGCGACTGCGTGGTGCTGGCATAAGGATCGAAATCAGAATGTTGAATCGGGACGCTCAGAGAGGCGAAAGGAGAATAATAAGGCAGCGACAAGCCATTCGGTACCTCGAAAGAGTTTGTCGAGTAGAGAGAGGCCGGAAGGCATCCCTGGCTAAGATAGTTGAATGGTTGAAACGCGACGGCATTACCCGAAGCGGGTTCGACTGGGACGCCGCCGATTTCCGAAGGTATGGGAGCGGTCTTGCAAAGCTGCTTGGCCGTGCGCATGCGATCGTCGTCTTCGGAGAAGTGCTCCCAGACTAGATAGGCCTGAAGATTTTCGACCGGTTTCCAGCCTAGCGTTACACGCCCTGACCATAAATCACGGCCGTCGATACGCGCATCGGTGAGCGTGTCGAAGGAATAACCCTGTCGCTTCGTCCATTCGCCCGCAACACGCAGATCGAGCCGGTCATCGACGATCGGAAGATTGATCATCCCTTCGAAGCGGCGCTGGTGATAGTTGCCAAGATCTGCAGAGGCCATGGCCTCGAACTGATCTGTTGGCTTGGCCGAGATAAGATTGACCACACCAGCCGTTGCGTTGCGGCCGTAAAGCGTACCTTGTGGCCCGCGAAGCACCTCGACTTGGCTGACGTCATAAAACTCTTGCTCGAAGAAATGATTGCGGATGAACGGAATGTCGTTGAACGCAACGGCGACCGCCGGATCGGTTGTCACCGAAATCGCTTGCGTTCCAATTCCGCGCAACTGAATGCTATAGCCGGTGAAATTGGTCTTCGTGAAGGTCATGTTCGGCACTTGCTTCACGAGGTCCGGACCGCCCGCCGTCTGCGTCGCCGTCAACTGCTCCTGAGAGAGCGCGGTAATCGAGATTGGGATGGATTGCACGTCTGCGCCGCCGAGCTTCGACGACGTGACGGTGACGGTTTCGATGGATTTGGGTGCGGACGCCTCCGCAAGTTGAATTGCGGGAGATTGCGACGGGGCGAAATCGCTTTGCTGCTGGGGCTTGTGCACGATCGCAATCGCGCCAGATTCGTGCTGCATAGCAAAGCCGGTTCCCGACAAAAGACGGGAAAGCGCCTCATCCGGCGACATATCGCCTTTGGCACCGTTTGTGCGGATACCTTTGAGAGCCTGAGCCGACACAACGAGATCGACGCCCGTTTTGGCGGTATAACTGTCCAACGCCGCAGCGAGGGTTCCACCGGGAATATTGAAATTCTCGGCACAAGCGACGCTGGACAGAAGTGTCGCGAGCATGCCTGCTGCAATTAGTGACAACAATTTCGGACGAATACTAGTCATGTTCCCCCTCGGTCGGTCCGGATTCGAACCGTTGCTAGGCCTGTCAGTTTGAAATCACGAAATTGCCGTTCTGCAGTTCGACGACGTGGAGACCGAAGACCGCGCGAGTAACTCGCGCAAACTGCACAATCCCCTTTGTCCGGAACGTTCCGTTGATGGTCAGATGCCGAGTACTGGCATCTGCAACGATCAACTTTGTATCGTTATATCGATTGAATTCCGCCGCCACCTCGCCGAGGCTTGTGCCGTGGAAAATCAAGGCTCCGCTTCGCCACGCAAGCTGTGCGGCCAGGACGGCCACCGGCTTCCGGGCGACATGGATGGAGTTTGCGGTCGCAACGGCGACATCACCTGGCACTAAGACCGCGGGAGAAGAAATCGCACCGGCACGAATGTTTTCCAGCTGTGCGCGGCCTTGCGTCAACGCAACTCTCAAATCCTCATTTGAGTTCAACGCGAACCGAGAACTTGGTTCCTAAATCGACAATACGATGATTGCCCGATGTGACGACGAATGGGCGCGCGGCATCATGCTTAACCTCGAAATAGGCTTCGCCTCTAGAGATTTCGATCGTGCGATGATGCGTATTGATATCGGCTCGAATAACAGTATCGGTGTTGAGATCGACCCGCGTCCCATCCGCCAACAAAAACGACGTGTGACCTCCAACCGCTGTTGTGTAGACCTGCGAGGTCGGTCGCAGAAGCAAAGCGCCCACGCCTAAGACAACCGCACAAACAACGACGGCAAAAGCTTTCATCGCCAGGCCCCGTGGCGGTGTTGTCACTTTTCGTGCGGCACTTTGAGATGACGTCCGCCGCAACACGGTGAGGCGTTCTGTCCTGTCCCATGCTGCCTTGAGCCGCCAATACGCTGCCTTATGATTACTTGATGCGGCCAACCACGTTTCGAGCTCCGACTGATTTTCCGTATTCCAATCGGAGAATTCTTGACGTCTCAGCCATGCGGCCGCGCAAGCCTCAATGGCCGCATTGTCTGTAGCCGACTGGTGTGTGCTTGGATTACTCATGGAGTGTTCCGCAATTTGGAAACTTCGTCGTAGAGAAAATCGGCGAGCGCACGCATACCATTGTCGACATAGTGGGAAATCGTGGATTCGCTGACGCCCATCCGCTGAGCGATCTCACGACCCGAAAGACCTTCAACGCGTCGAAGGAGAAAGGCTTCGCGGCATTTGGGCGGCAGTTGCTCAATTGCTGCACGGACGCGGCGAAGTTCGTCGCGTGCGATGAGGGCACGATCCTGCCCAGGCTCCTCTGCGGCCAACCCGAGTTCGTCGAGATCGGAAACGGTATCGATCGACACAATTCTTTCGTGGCGAACGCGATTGATCAGCAAGTTGCGCGCTGTTGTGAACAGGAACGATTTGGTTCGTTCCGGAAGGCCACTTTGCGCCGCAGCAATCACTTGCGCATACACATCTTGCCGCAAATCCGCGACTTCACCGGCATTGCGATAGTGACTCTGCAGGAAGCGCATCAAGGATGCCTCCAATGGCAACACCTCGCGGACGAACCAAGCCTCGACGTCAGACGTGGATATGCTCACGCCAGCCGATCCCTGTGCGGGTGTTTCGCGACTGATTTCTGGTGTCTCGGCCATACCCCCGCCGGCGTCCTGTTCTAGAGGGCTAGAGCTTTGGAACCTTGCCTAATAAGACAGCCAAACTCGAAAAACTTGGTAGAGCTGACCAAATTAATTTGCGGGCTCTGCCGCCACTGGACGCAATCTTGTTTCAAGATCATGGCTACGACCTTGGTTTCCGGTCAGTCGGTAGACATCGTCGATGCTAGCTCGCTTGGCCGCGATCTGTGCGGTAATCAGTGTATTATCAGCGGTACTTGACGTGGTTGCGAAGTCTTCGCACCAAGGACGCAACCCTGCCGTGTGTCTGTTCATCACTAAATTGGCGGCCCTCTACGCTGTCTCCTAATGGTCCATGAAATCCCATCATCCCGCACGGCGCCGGATACTTCCCTTCCGAGGTGCCGTTCCGGAGCAGGCCGCCACTGGGACCAGCGCGAACTCTCGGTTGTTCCCGATGACCGCAAACCGTCCGCTCATCAGGTTGAGGCGCCGCTATAGCTGCGGCACCATGCCGACCAGGGAAAACTGCCCGCCCACCCTGCTTCGCGAGCGAGGTCTTGCGCGATCAGTCATGGGCGGAGGCGATCCCGGCCTCTCGCAGCCTCGTGGCGAAATCCTGTGTCCCGGAAATCGCCCTTCAACCGTTCGGTTAAGATGCGATCAAACTATGTCGCACTTCCGCACCGATCTGGCAGTCAAACGGCAGATCGCAAAGCGTGTCGGGTTGAATGGGATGAGATCGCGCCTATAAACGCTCGTACAGGACGACTCGGTTGAAATGGTCCGGGCAGAACCACATAAGCATTAAAGCGGCACGGGAAGCTCTTGGCCATCCGATGTACCGTCGCCGGGACCATGAAGCCGGTGAACCCGCAGCATTGGGTATGCGCCTCGCAAGAGCCAACGCGTCTCCCGATAGGGCCTTGGCCTCCATCCCCGCACCATGTGACAGCCACGTGCTAACCACGAACGGAAGCCTGATACCGGCGGCGAGATTATCGGACGGAACCTTCGCTTCCTACGGCTCATTACGGAAGCCCAATGCTTATCGAGGTGAACGGTCCATAAAAGCCAAGCGTCTCGGATTTGGGAGCGTCTATACCGCCATCTATGGCACCAAAAAAGAAGTCGGCGCGATACCCCAGGCTCAGTTTAAAGTTCTCGACGCGAAAGGATGCCCCCGCGAATCCGCCGATGTTGGGTACTGTGACGGAGCGATCCGTATTATGGCCACCGGAATATTGATAAACTTGCGCGTTATATTTGTGGATGCCCGTTTTGTAGTGCCCGCTCTCGTGATGCCGTACACGCGCCTTTTGCTTACCAAACAGAACAGCGGCGTTGGCGCCCAAATCGAACGTAATTTCACCGTCTTGCGTATTCCCCACAACAGGTGTCGACCCATTCCATGAGAGGGACGGACCTACTCCGTGGAAGCTACGCGAGGCTTGGCCCGTATTGTGATAGGTATGAAAATATAGCAAGGGGGCTCGATGGGTACCTGGCGTGAAATACTTCACCCGCAAATCGGGGCGAGCCCTGACATCGAACGTACCCTGCGAGGCAAATTGTGCAATACGTATGCCAAGACTTACGACGGCCGAACCGTCTTTCCCAAATATACCCAGGCCAACGTCCTTACCTGCAGAGAAATCGAGAATGGTATGACTTTCGTTGTGCCGTACCTGCGTGTCTGCAAAGTCATCGGTACCGTGAATATTGGCGATCGGAGCACCATCACTGGAGCGTGACACATGCGTTCCATTCGTCTGATGGTCCACATGCTTGAAGTTATTCGAACGGCCGTAGTTGACACCAGCGGAGAAGACCCAGTTCGAACCTTCGGGCTGAAGCGACAATTTTCCCTCTTCGGCGAAACCGAATGGAATCGGCCTCTGAGCCTGCAAGGGCGTCGTCGGCTGAAGCACCGGAGAATCAGGGTTCGCTGCCAGGAACTTGACCGGAAAACTATTTCCCTGCCCGTTCACATGAACGAGTTGACCACCCAGTTCAATCCAAACCGTCGGTTGATCCGCATCTTGGCTCGCGGCTTTTGCTTCATTCGTTCCGTAGGTTCCGACAAGCAAGGTTAAAGCCGACACTGTAGCCAGAAGTTGCCACTTGGATTCCCGTTTATTCCTTCGCGCATTCATCAATTCGTTCATCGCTTCCCCCTTACCAATTTTTGCTGACGCGAATGCCGATCAGTCTGGGATCGGTCAGGAACACGTTAGTCGTCAAACCGCTATCGTCACTGTTGAGAAAATCTCCTGTGATCGCGGTCTCATTGAAAACATTCTTGTCATAGAGCATCACCTGCCAACCGTTCTGGTTGGTCAAGATCAGTGACAAGTTGACGTTGGTGTAGCCACGAATGCGATCGTAAGGATTATCGTTGAAGACGCGTGCCCAGGAATAGTCCTGCCAGTAGTAATCGCCGCGCAGCGTGCCCGCCCAATCGGATGTGATCGGCAGGGTATATTGTGCACCGAACGATACGGTGAAAGGCGGAGCATTCGGCAATTCATTGCCACCAAGAAATTCTTAGCGAACCCTTCGCCGTTATTGATGGCTGGGTTGGTCGGATCGAAACCTATATAGCCGGTGGGAATAGGAAATGTGCAGCTGGCGCACGCCCCCGAGGTGCCAGCTTCGTATCCAATACCACCAATTCCACTAGGGTTGGGCGCGTAGGGGTAGAGCGTAGCCGGATCCAGATGCTCGATATACGCATGCTCGCAAGCAAATTCGAAACCCGCGCTGCCAGTCCCAAAAGCTTCCTCCCTCCCCGCCTGCTCTTCCAAAATCGTTTGAACGACATAAGTGGGAAGGATGCAATTTGAGGTCTGAGTCACGAAGGGTTTGACAACCATCCAGCCGGGATTGCCAGCGGTGCGATCCATAAGATCGATCGCACTTTGGCCGTCGGCAATTCTGGTGCCTTCGTAACCGCCTGCGAAGTTAAATCTTAGACCAGGCGTCGGCTCCCAAGTTGCCTCAAGTTCGGCACCTTTGACTTTGGCATTGAAGTTCAAATTTATCGACGTGCGATCCACGATTTCCGAGATCTGATAATCCTTGTAATCGTAATAAAAAACGTCCCCGTTGAGTGTTAGCGCACCGTCGAGAAGGGTGTTTTTTGAACCCAACTCGAATGCATTGATGAACTCAGGCTTGAACGTGAGGGGATGAATTGGCTCTGTGACGCCAACGCCAAAATCACTGAGTATCGCTCCGGGCGGATTGGCACCGCCTGCCTTGTAGCCGCGGGCATAAGAGCCATAAATCAGCGTCTGGTCGGTAAAATCCAACTTCGGCGTCCAGTTGACGGCAGCGCGGCCAGTGAGTTCATCCCATTGCTGGTTCACTACGTTCGTAACAGGGTACCCGTAGCCTTGTGTGATGACTTCGCTCGGAATGTCGATGAAGTGCTTTCGATCTTCAGTCCAGCGCAGGCCGCCGGTCAACTTCAAGTCGTTGGTGATGTTGTAATAGGTTTCGCCGAACGCCGCATAGGAATTCAATGTATAAGGATTTTGGCTCAAGAAATAATTGTGTCCATAATTGTTGAGACTAGTGATCGGATTGGGGTCGACATAAAGGCATGATTGCGTCGGTTCGCCGCCGCCTAATGCGGGATTTGGATTTTGGAACCCCCCGGTGAAATTGTTGTTTGTCAAACAATCAGTGTTGTTAGCACCGAATTGGTGCCCCCCGAGGTATGAATACACCGTGAGCGCATTGATGAAGACGTAATAGTTCTCCTCAGTCTCGTAATGAAGATAGTTTCCACCCATGCTGAAATTGAGCGGACCGCTGAAATTCGAGGTCAACCGAAATTCCTGGCTCAATTGCCAGGCATGTTCATTGGACAAATCTTCGGCAACGAGCCGGTTCGCGCAACCCAGCTGCGGATCGCAGAAAACGCCGTCCGCCGAAATGATGTCCGATCCCTGCGCGCCCGGGACGAAGATACCTGACGATGTGTTGAACCGATTGTAATCTTCGGCAGACGAAAGAAAATCCTGATTATATCCGGTTTGCGATGTAAACGTTAGAGACGGCATGATGGTGTAGTCGGCGCTTAGTTCGAGCGTATCGTTCTTGGCGCGGTAGCGAGGATTAATCGTCAATTCAATCACGCGCAAATTTTGCGATTGTGTTGTGCTTGCGTAGGGATCAACATCAGTATTGGCTCCGCCAACGGCGCCTAATGCCACCGCGTAGGGTAGCGAAAATCCATAAGGCACTTCGAACGCATTGGGCGAGTAAAGAGACGTTGCCTTGCAGCCCTGGCTCAGATAGTCGGCGTCGAGCGACAAAGCGCCGGTCACACTCAAATTTCCGGCGGGTACCGGCACGCCATTGATCGACGTTGGCGCTTGATCAGTCTGGCAAAGCTGCTTGCTGGTACGCATCCGGTCGTCATCTTCGGAAAAATGTTCCCACACGAGTGTGGTCTTTAGATTGGCGATGGGATTGAATCCAAGGGAGACCCGTCCTGACCACAGATCCCGACCATCGATGCGTTGATCGGTAATCTCATTGAAGGAATATCCTTGTCGTTTCGTCCACTCCCCAGCGATGCGCAGATCAACGCGATCGTCGACAATGGGAAGATTGATCATTCCTTCGAAACGGCGCTGGTGATAATTCCCCATTTCACCTGAAGCCATCGCTTCGAACTGATCAGTAGGTTTGGCGGTGATTAGGTTTACAACGCCAGCCGTCGCGTTGCGGCCGTATAGTGTGCCTTGTGGTCCACGCAGCACTTCGGCCTGACCGAGATCGAAGAATTCCTGCTCAAAGAAATGATTGCGGATGAACGGGATGTCGTTGAGCGCAACTGCGACAGCAGGATCGGTCGTGACCGAAATCGCCTGCGTACCGATACCGCGGATCTCAATGTTATATCCCGTGAAATTCGTCTTGGAGAAAGTAAGATTTGGTACCTGCTTTACAAGGTCGGGACCACCGGCGGTCTGTGTTGCCGTCAACTGATCCTGGGATAGCGCCGTGATCGAGATTGGGATCGACTGAACATCTGCGCCGCCGAGCTTCGAGGATGTGACAGTGACGGTTTCGACGGCGGTACGCGCAGGGGGTGTGGCCTGGGCAAGTTCTAGGGGTTCTTCCCGACTACTCTGCTCGTCGGGGTCTCGCGCGATTCCGATAGCCCCGCCGGCGTGCCGGCGGACAATGAATCCAGTTCCAGAAAGAAGCCGTGACAGGGCCGCGTCGTCGTCCAAATTGCCGCTCGACTCCATTGGTGTGCACGCCTTTCATCTGATCGGCGGACAGCACCAGATCAACGCCCGTTTGGGCGGTATAGGCGTCCAACGCCTGCTCAAGAGAGCCGCTTGGTATATTAAAGGTGCGTGCCGAGGCTGGCCCGAACCCAAACACAATCGCAAATGCACAGGTTGTGAGAAGCGAAGCCCTAAATTGTAAACTCATCATTCCCCCCGTTGTGCCGCAATTCGCGGCGCCGCGTTTGACTATCGACTGGCGCTCGATCAGCGCGCCATCAAGGTATTTTCGCCCTGCTTTTTGAGATGGAGACCAAGAATGTCCGCTGTTGTTTCTGCGAACATCTCGACGTCGTTTGTGCGAAACTTCCCACTGATTTCCAGTTTCCCGACCTGGGGATCTGGGACTGCGATTTTGTGGCTGTTGTAGCGATTGAATTCAGCCGCAGCTTCAGCGAGCGCGGTGTGATGAAAAATGAGCACGCCCTGACGCCAGCTCAATTCGTCGGATAACGTCGCCGGCATACGCTTTGCGATGGTTGTGGATTCGACGGTGGCGATGGCCACATCGCCGGGGTTCATACTTGTCGCCGATTTATCACTGCCCTCCGGCGCACCCAGGCTCACCCGGCCTTCGATCAACGCAATTTCAAGCCGATCCGCCGCGTCCCGGACGACGAATTTCGTTCCCAGATCGCTGATCCGGCGGCCGGCTACCAAAACCGTAAACGGTCGTGCCGGATTGTGCCTCACGTCGAAATACACTTCACCCCGGTCGACAATGACTTCGTGGGAATCGGTTCGATCCGCGACACGAATGGCAGAATCTGTATTGAGTTCGATTTGTGACCCATCGGACAAAGTGAGAATTTGTCGCCCTCCGACGGGCGTCGTGTAGGCGATGTAGTTCGGGCCACGAAAGTATTCAGCTCCTGCGACCCCGAGCAGCACGATCGCACCTAGAGCAGCAACCACTTTCAATGCGATGAATTGCGATTTGCCAAGTGCGTGGCTGGGATTCCTGCCGGGCATCGGCCGGCGCAATGCGACAGCGCGCGCGGTACGGTCCCAGGCGTGACCCGCACGCAAATAGGCGATTTTGTTAGCGACAGAGGCGTTTAACCAATCATCAAGACTCGCCTGATCTTCCGCCGACCAATCTTCAGAGCTATGGCGATCGATAACCCATCGAGACGCCGCCATCTGGATCTCAGACGCCAAGGCATCAATGGGGACCGTTTCCTGGTCCGTGTTCATGCTATCCTCCCGTTATCTGCGGATTCCCCGAAGAAAATGTCGGATAGCGTGAACAACCCTTGGGCCAGATGTTCCCTGACCGTCGCGTCACTGATCCCCATACGTGCCGCGATCTCCTTTCGGGTAAGACCTTCGACTTGCCGAAGAACCACGGCCTCGCGACAACGCGGCGAGAGTTGATCGAGCGCGCGCTGCAGCCTGCGCAATTCATCCCGGGCAGCAACGCTGCGATCCGGACCGGGCTCATCGGACGCTGCGGCCAATGTCTCAAGATCACCGACCGTCTCGATTGGGATGACCTGTTGATCACGGAATTTATTGATGAGAAGATTGCGAGCGACCGTAAAAACAAACGGCCTGACTTTGCGCGGAAAGTCGTGTCCCTTTCGACTCCGAAAGTTGTGCGTAGACACGCACATAGACATCCTGCACCAGATCTCTCACATCAGTCTCGTTTCGCCAATTGCGTCGGAAATACCTGATCAGCTCTGCCTCTAGCGGGAGCACCTCCCGCAAAAACCACGCGTCGACGGCCCGCGCGCCCACACTCACGCCCAAGCAGAGCGAGTTGTCGCGTTCACGATCCCGGTCCGATATATCTGTCACCGCGCTAGCCTCTGCCTTTCGCGGGTCCTGCAGTATTGTACCTGTAAGACACGGCTCGGCCCCCCGATGGTGGGTGTCGACAAGAAAAATATTTCTGGTGGCCGGATTTACGCGGGAGACCATACCTTGAGGTAGGCAGGACTGATCCTTCGCGCTGCAGCCTGCATATCGAAATTTTGTTTCAGGAGCAGATGGCGCGCAAATCCAGCCCGATGCGACCGCGCGAACCGGGAGGCGCGCGGGTTCTGGCCCAGATGCATAAACTAGCGGCGCTGAGGCCGAGCGTCCTAGGTTTTTGCGTCAAATTTTGACGGCCGCCGTGCTTCGGCCTCCCATTTGAACGCCCGGGCCGCCCCGCCGCCGCCAGAGTGCAATAATCTGTTCGCGCGTTTCGCCTTGTAATGTGTCCACGAGTGTAGAGGAATGCCGCTCGTCGCCAGTGAGTTCGACCAGCCCGGCCTTTTTTCGATCAGGTGGCGAGTGTGGACGAGACAGTTCTCGACCCATTCCCGCATATCCTGCGTGCGCCGCGGCATCGCATCCGGTGCATTTCGGTGAGAGCATCGCAAAACGCGACGTAAGCGGGTGGTGTGATAAGTTGCAACATGACGAACTCCCTGACGGTTCAACGTCATGGAGCAGCGTATCGATGATTAAATCACGAGTGCGCGTTTACCGTTGCGCTCAGTGCGTGTTTCTATTTCGAGTCACTTCATAGGCGGCAAACAGCGCGATGGCTCAGGCCCGTGATCTGTGCCGTGTCGGTGCTGGCCTTGCCCTCGGCCACCCACCTCAATAATTCGTATTCGCGCGCGATCAATACACCGCCCTCGATCAATCTCGTGGGTTCGAGCATTTGCCGCAGGCGGCCGCGAAAATGGCACGTGATGAACAGCAGCGCCGCACCATTGCAACGCAGACACGTTGCAAGCTGAGGATGGCGTCAATCCGTGGCGAAGGTCATCGCGGCCAATCCTCCCGGCCAGTCGGGGATGGGAATGGTCGCGCCGGAGCAGATGTCGAACTCCGCGGCTTCGTGGAAGAAGTCGCGGGCGTCTGGGCCGAACCTCTTCGCGAAGTCTGGACTCCACATAAACAAATCGCGGACGCGGTGTGAGTGCAGAATAACCGGATCGCGACGCTGATAGCCCTGCGCGATGTAGTGGCCGGTCCAAGCTATTGGATAGCTTGAAATCAGAAAGGGCGGATCCCCGAGCGCGAGAAAAGCGAATGAATGAAAATCAAGAGGCGCGATAACAGCGCTCACTGCGTCGCGGAGCTGATCGGGGGTTCGAGCGTATTCCGAGTTTTCCAAATAGCGCTGGACAACACGGCGCATCGCATACCCCCTTTCACAAACGAAAAATAAGACGGGACACGCCGCCGCACTCAATAGATGCCCCGGCCATCAACCGCCAAGTCCAACACTTATCGTTGCGAACGGACCGTAGAATCCAATCGTCTCGGATTTCGGCGTATCGATACCGCCATCAATCGCGCCGAAAAAGAAATCGACACGATAGCCGAAGATTGAGTTTGAAGTTCTCGATGCGATAGGTCGCTCCCGCAAAGCCGCCGATATTGGGTACGGTAACGGACCGGACGTTGTCGTGGCCACCAGAATTCTTGTAGACCGGCGCATATGTTCGCTGACCCAGTACGTAGCTGCGTCCGTTTTGATAATTCGCGGTTTCGTGATGTTCTACGCGCGACTTTTGCCTGCCAAACAGAAGGGCCGCGTTGGCGCCCCAGTCGAGCGTCACTTCGCCATCCTGCGGATCGCCCGCAAAAGGCGTCGAGCCATTCCAGGACAAAGATGGGCCTATTCCGTGGAAACTGCGCGAGGCCTGGCCTGTGGCGTGATAAGTATGGAAGTATGGGAAATTAAAGGTAATGTGAGCGCTAGGAATTGCGAAGGTTTTGAGATCTAAATCTGGACGAGCCCTGACATTGAATGTCGCGTTGGATATGAATTGCGCAAAGCGTATACCCAAGCTCAAAACAGACGAACTGTCTCTTCCAAACATGCCCAGGCCAACGTCTTTGCCCGCAGAAAAGTCAAGAATGGCATGGCTTTGTTGACGGCGCACCTGCGTTTCCGCAAAATCCTGTTGGTCGAGAAAGTGATCCCCGTGGACGCCATATTTGTAGGATTGGTAGTGAACTCCATTTGTTTGGTGATCGACTTCTCTAGCATTGTTCGACCGGCCATAGCGGAGGGAAGCGGATAAGACCCAATCCGAACCTTCCGGCTGAACCGTAATCTTGCCTTCTTCTCCAAAATTGAACGGAAGCGGTCGCTGCGCCTGCAGGGGCGTCGTCGGCTGCAAGACGGGAGAACTGGGATTTGCCGCCAGGAACCCAGGCGCGAAGGCATCGCCTTGCCCATTGATATGTTCCATTTGCCCGCCGAGTTCGATCCAAACAGTCGGGCGATCCGCGTCCTGATCAGCGGCTTTGGCTTCACGCGACCCGCACACCGCAGCAAACAAGGTAGCGACCGATACAGTGGTCAACAACTGCCACCGCACATCCCGTTTCGCGCTCCGTTCATTCATCAATTCGCTCATTTGTTCCCCCTTACCAGTTCTTCGTGACGCGAATGCCGATCAGCTTCGGATCGGTCAGAAACACGTTGGTCGTGAGACCGCTATCGTCGCTGTTTAGGAAGTCGCCCGTGATGGCCGTCTCGTTGAAGACATTCTTGTCGTAGAGCATCACCTGCCAACCGTTCTGGTTGGTGAAGATCAATGTCAGATTGACGTTGGTATAGCCGCGGATGCGGTCATAAGGGTTGTCGTTGAAGACGCGCGCCCAGGAATAGTCCTGCCAATAATAATCACTGCGCAGCGTGCCCGCCCAATCCGGCGTGATTGGAATTGTGTATTGTGCGCCGAACGATACGGTAAAGGGCGGCGCGTTGGGAAGCTTGTTGCCTCCCAGATCCTTTGCAAATCCTTCGCCATTGTTGGGTGCCGTCGACGGATCGAAACCAGGATAGCCCGTGGGGATAGGAAATGTTAGGGTCTTCCGCTAGAGGTCACCCATTAAACCCAATGCCAGCGGTTCCAGTGGGATTGGCCTGGTACGGATATAGCGTCACCGGATCCAGATTCAGACCGTACGCAACGGAGCAAGAAAGTCACCATAAGCCCGGGTCCCTGTTCCAGAACCGCTGAATAACATAAGTGGGAAGGATACAATTCGAGGCTTGCGTTACAAAGGCTTGACGACCATCCAATTGGAGTTGCCAGCAGTTCGATCCATCAGGTCGATGGCGCTCTGACCGTTGCCGATCCTGGTGTCTTCGTAACCCCCTGCGAAATTGAACCGCAGACCGGGCATCGGCTCCCAGGTTGCTTCGAGTTCGGCGCCTTTCACCTTGGCGTTGAAGTTCAGATTGATCGACGTGCGATCCACGATTTCCGAAATCTGATAATCTTTATAGTCGTAATAGAAGACGTCGCCGTTGAGCGTTAGCGTCCCATCTAAGCAGAGTGTTTTTTGACCCCAGCTCGAATGCATTGATAAATTCCGGTTTGAAGGTGAGCGGATGGATCGGCTCCCCAACTGTCCCACTACCGAATGTTGCCAAGACCGCGCCGGGCGGATTGGCACCTCCCGCCTTGTAGCCGCGAGAATAGGAACCATAGATCAGCGTCTGATCGGTGAAATCTAGTTTCGGCGTCCAGTTCAGTGCAGTGCGGCCGGTGAGTTCAGCCCATTGCTGATCCACCACGCCCGTAATGAAATAACCGTATCCCGTTGTGACCGCCTGGCTCGGAATGTCAGTAAAATGCTTCCGATCTTCCGTCCAGCGCAAGCCGCCCGTCAGCTTCAAATCGCTAGCGATGTTGTAATAGGCCTCACCGAACGCCGCATAGGAGTTCAACGTATAGGGATTCTGGCTCAAGAAATAATTGTGGCCCTTGTTGTTGAGACTCGTGATCGGATTCGTATCGATGAAAATGCAAGATTGCGCAGGAGAACTGCCAATCCTTGCAGGGTTCGGATATTCATAGCCCCCTTCATCTCCCAAACAGTCGCTCTGATCGGCGGGCTGGGGAGGACCTGAATAGCCGCCAGCAGGACCGATTTCATTCTCGTATGCATAAATCGTGAGCGCATTGATAAAGACGTAGTAGTTTTCTTCCGTTTCATAATGGAGATAGTTTCCACCCAGACTGAAATTGAGCGGGCCGCTGAAATTGGATGCCAGGCGAAATTCTTGGCTCAATTGCCAAGCGTGCTCCTCGGAAAGGTCTTCTGCTACCAGCCGGTCGGAACAGCCCAGTTGAGGATCGCAAAATATCTCGGCATTGGAGGGAATGCCGTCGGTTCCAGCGGCAGGATCGGGATGAAAAGCCCCATGCTGACTAACGCCAGTGTCAATAAATATACCCGGTGAGGTGTTAAATCGATTGTAGTCTTCCGTCGACCATAGAAAATCCTGATTGTAGCCTGTTTGCGATGTGAAGGTCAGTGACGGCGTTACGGCATAGTCGGCGTTCAGTTCGAGCGTGTCGTTCTTGGCCTTGTACTGCGGATTGAGCGCCGATTCGATCACACGCAGATTTTGGGATTGCGTCGTGCTCGCATAGGGATTGAGAGATCCATTGAGATGGCCGGTGTCACCCGCGCCAACCGCATAGGGAAGTGAAAATCCATAGGGCACTTGGAATGCTTCGGGCGAATACAAGCGACGTTGCTTCGCAGCCCTGGCTCAGGTAGTCGGCACCAAGTGTCAGAGCGCCGGTCCGATCCAACAATCCCGGCGGCACTGGTTGACCACCGATCGATGTCGGCGGTTCGGCCGTCTTGCAAAGCTGCTTGCCGGTCCGCATTCGGTCGTCATCTTCGGAGAAATGCTCCCAGACAAGGGTGGTTTTCAGGTTCTCGGTCGGGTTGAAACCCAAGGTCACCCGGCCGGACCACAGATCGCGGCCGTCGATGCGCTGGTCCGTGATTTCGTTGAAAGAATAGCCTTGCCGCTTGGTCCATTCTCCAGCGACACGCAAATCGACCCGATCATCGACAATGGGAAGATTGATCATCCCTTCGAAGCGGCGCTGGTGATAGTTGCCCAAATCGGCGGATGCCATGGCCTCGAACTGGTCGGTCGGCTTCGCTGTGATCAGGTTGACGACACCGGCGGTCGCATTGCGACCATAGAGTGTGCCCTGCGGCCCGCGCAGCACTTCGGCCTGGCCAAGATCGTAGAATTCCTGCTCGAAGAAATGATTACGGATGAATGGAATGTCGTTGAGCGCCACCGCCACGGCGGGATCGGTCGTGACCGAAATCGCCTGCGTGCCGATGCCGCGAATCTGATGTTGTAGCCCGTGAAATTCGTCTTGGAGAACGTCAGGTTCGGCACTTGTTTCACAAGATCCGGGCCGCCGGCAGTTTGTGTCGCAGTCATGCTCCTGAGATAGTGCGGTGATCGCAATCGGGATATTCTGCACATCAGCTCCGCCGAGTTTCGAAGACGTTACGGTAACGGTTTCCACCGCCGCCCGTGAAGGAACAGCTTGTGCCAACTGCAACGAAGACACGTCACTTTCGGTATTCTGCGACGAGCGGTCTCGAACAATCGCGATGGCGCCCAACTCGTGACGCATCGAGAAACCAGTACCCTTGAGAATTCGTGCAAGAGCGTCTTCGGGCGCCAGGGCGCCGGCGACGCCTTTGGTCTGCGATCCACCCATCTGATCTTCGGGATAGATCAGTTCGACGCCTGTTTCCGTCATGTACGCGGCGAGCGCGGATTTGAGGTCGCCCGCGGGAATGTTGAAATTCGTCGCCAGCGCGGTATTGGCGCTGAGTAAAACCGCCGCGCTCGCTATCAAGGCAGCTTTCAATATCTCTAGCCGGTTCATGGTCCCCCTCATCGATGGATCGAGATGCCGCAACGCAGGCGGCCTTACTGTTTGGTTCCGGTAATGACGATTTCATCGCCCTGCTGGCGCACATGCAGGCCAAGAGCAGCGCTTACGACGTCCGCGAAGCGTTCTGCGTCGCGGGTTTGGAACTTTCCGCCGAAGACCCGCTTTGCGGCCTCTTCGTCCGCAACGATGATCTTTTTGGTGTTATAGCGATTGAGTTCGTCAGCCGCTTGACGCAGCGTCGCGTGATGAAAAACGAGAAGTCCTTTGCGCCAGCTCAACCCATCTTCGAGCAAACCGCGAGACTTTCGAGTAACAGTAAGATCGTTTCGCGTCGCAATGGCCACGTCGCCTGGATTCAGAATTGCCATCTGGAGGCGTGACGCCTCCGAAGCGGCCTCAACACGCGCGCGGCCTTCTATGAGCGTTACTTCGAGACTGCCGGGCTTCTGACGCACGACGAATTGTGTTCCCAGATCGACGACCCGATGATTGCCGACGGTTAGCGTAAATGGGTGAGCGGAATCGTGATGGATCTGAAAATAGGCTTCCCCCTTGACCAGCGTGGCGCTGCGGGAGCCAGGCGGAAGCCGCAATTCCAATTCGGTGTTCAGTTCGATCTGAGATCCATCGGCCAGGGTGATCGTTTCGCGCCCGCCCAATGGCGTTGCAAAAATCTGATTCCGGTCGGGGCGAGATATAATGTAGGCGGTTAGTCCAACCGCCGCGCAAAGTACGAAGACCGCAGCAACGTGGAACTTCACGCCACCTGACGGACGCGGATGATCCAGCAAAGATGGCCTATGCGTCGGCGACCGCAGAACCGCGAGCCGATCAGCGCCATTCCAGCCTGCTTCAAGGCGCAAATACGCAACCTCGTGCGCGACGGACTCAGCCAGCCAAGCGTCCAATTCGGCTTGCTTTTGCGTATGCCAATCTGGGTCGTGAAGGCGGGTGATAAGCCATTCTGCCGCTCGCTCTTCGATCGCGACCTGTGACGAGCCATCTGTTGCCGTACTGTGCCCATCGATCATGGCGCGTCTCGCAAGGCTGGATTGGGTCCGTACAAGGCTTCCGTGAGGACGCGTACGCCGTTGGTTAGATGCATTTTGACGGTGTTCTCGCTTACCCCCATTCGTTGCGCGACTTCGTGAACCGAGAAGTTTTCGATCTTTCGGAGAATCACGGCTTCCCGGCATCGTGGGGGAAGACTGTCGAGTGCGGTCTGAAGGCGGCGTAGCTCTTCGCGCGCGATAGTGCTGCGCTCTGGATCGGGAGCGTCTTTTGCCACCTCCAGCGCTTCAAGGTCTGCAACAGCCTCGATGGGTACGATCTGCTCGTGAAGCACACGGTCGATAAGGAGGTTACGTGCTGTCGTGAAGACGAACTGACGCGTGCGCTCAGGTATCTGGACGCGTGCCGCCTCGAACACCCGCATATACACTTCCTGCCGAAGATCGACGATGTCGCTCCGGTTGCGCCAATTGTGTTGCAGGTACTGCATCAAGACGGGCTCCAAAGGCACGACTTCGCGTACAAACCAGGCCCGCAATTCGGGCGTGCTCATGCGCACGCCGGAATTGCGCGTTTCTGCGCGGTCACGATCCATGTCCGTTGTCTTTGCCATCCCTCGTGAGCTTCCTTGCCTCGAGGTTCGAGCTTGGGACTACACCTATTCAGACGAGATACCTGGGCAAACGGGCGTATCGACTGGCGATGATTTTTGATCTTCGTGCGGATTTGGCTTGTGCGCGATGCCTAGTCTTGATCTGCCTGGACATATTCATCTTTCCTCCATCTCTTGATGGCTGAAATCTGAATTTCTTCCCCTGTAGGCACTTGGCGGGCAAAAATAGGCCAGGATGCCCGCGGGCAGCGTTCTTTGAATCCCATCCGATATAAAATTGCCGGGAGCCATAATATGTGGTTGAACACCTGACCTGCGCGAGGCTTATTGCAGAACAACAGGCATCAACGAGCCTGGGCATTCCAGCGGTAAGCGCCAGACTCACAGCTACAGGTGAAGCGAGCGAACCATGTTGACGACGAAGCGCAAGCCGGTCGCGGGCGGTGAGATTCTCACTGAGGAGTTCATGCAGCCCCTCGGTTTGACCTAGAGCGCGCTGGCCGAGGCGATGGGCGTGCAGCGCAAGCACGTCAGCGAGTTGTGCAACAGCCGCAGGAACGCGACGGCGGCGACCACTCTGCCATTCATCACAGCCCCTTTTCGTGGCCGCTTGCGGCAAATGCTCGGACCTGCCCTTTGGTCGACACAATGGTCGTCAGCTTCCGGTTCGTACCCATTGTGGTCCCAAGAAATGTTAAGACGAAGGTAAGATAACTCAAGCGTCTGCTTCAAATGCGGGTCCCGCGG
>CAWGUP010000007.1:0-306972 GCA_963825895.1 uncultured Alphaproteobacteria bacterium | reverse complement strand
GTCGAAGGCCTCTCAGGAAAAGAAATTGCCGAGCGTATGGGCATCGCCGAGACCACGGCGTCGCAACATCTCAAATTGGGCTTGCACGCTCTTGCTGATTTGTTCTTGCGCGAGCCCACCGATACCCGGAGGCGAACATGACCATCTCTCGCAGGGAGGAATGTGCCAGTGATGTTGACCTGATGGCGGCCGATTGGTTTCAGCGGCGGCAATTCTGGACTCTGACCGAAGGGGAACATTGCGACTTCGAGGCTTGGCTTGATGAATCTGATACGCATCGCATCGCGTATTTACGGCAAAGTGCAGTTTGGAACAGTGCAGCCCGGCTCGTGGCGTTGAAGTCGCCTATGCGCGCAAATTCTGCTTCGGCCAAACCCAAGCGTTTAATCGTTATCCGCATTGCTGCGGCGATAGCGATTGCCGCGTCCATCGGTGTGGCTGCGGTGAATTATTTCAACGAAGGGGGCGAGGTCACCTATGCGACCTCCGTTGGTGGGCACAAGATCGTTACTTTCGGCGATGGGACGCGGATCGAACTCAATACGGACACCGTGTTGCGCGTTGCAAGGGCGGATCAAAGAAGCGTCAATCTGGTGCATGGTGAAGCGTATTTCGAAGTCCGCCATGATGCCAACCACCCCTTCGCCGTCAATGCGCGAAACTATCGGGTCACCGATCTCGGCACCAAATTCTTGATCAGAGCCGGAGTGAGCCGGCTCCAAGTCAGCCTCCTGGAAGGCAGTGCCGTTGTGGCGCCGCTGGTTTCGGCAAAATCATCCCACCCGGTGTTGCTGGCGCCGGGAGATGTCGTTACGGCGGACGCGAAATCGCTTTCGGTACAGCGTAGAACGACCAAAGCGCTCGCCATCGAACTCGGCTGGCGGCGTGGAGTGTTGACGTTCAAAGACACGACGCTCGCTGACGCGAGCGCTGAATTCAACCGATACAACACTCAGAAAATCGTGTTGCCCGATCCAGGCGTCGCACGCCTCAAGATCAACGGCACGTTTCAAGCACGAAATATCGAGCTGTTTGCGGCATCGGCGCAAGAATTGTTCGGGTTGCACGTAAACAAGGTTGGAAGCGAAACAAGGCTTGGGCGCTGAGCCAAAACTAAACGCGGTCGGCCCTAAGCAGGGCGAGTCAACGTGAAAGGGGGGACTATGAATACGTCCAGATATCTGAAATTCGTGATGCTCGGATCTGCCTGCGCCATTGGCTCGACGACGGCCGCGCTGGCAGAGCGGTTCAACATTCCTTCGGGGGATTTGAACGCGGCACTGAGCGCGTATGCCGAAGTAACTGGAACACAGCTCATCGTTTCCGCCGACGCCGTGCGCGGGGCCACCACCCATGGGGTGTCCGGAGATTATCCCGTCGATGAAGCCCTTTCGCGAATCTTGGCGGGAACCGGCTTTGTCGCGCATCATAAATCCGGCGCTTCGATCATCGTGCGAGAACGATCGTCGTCCGCAGACGATAGTGTCCAAAGTATTCAGTTGGCACAGGCTGCTCCCGCCAAGACCATCGAAACCGTCACGGTCACTTCGTCGAAGCTCGGCGGCGCCGATATTCAGAACATCCCGATTTCGATTACAGCGCTTTCTCAAGAGCAACTGACAGCAACCCAAACCGCTGGTGGACCGGACCTAATAAAGCAGGTCCCGAACATGACGTTCACTAAAACGAACTTCTCCGGCTACAGCATCCAACTCCGCGGAATAGGAACGCAAGCAATCTCGGTGACGACCGATCCCGCGGTAGCTGTCGCCTTCAACGACATTCCTTTCATTCGAAATCATTTTTTCGAGCAAGAGTTTTACGACGTGGCCAACGTCGAAGTCCTCCGAGGCCCGCAAGGCACTCTTTACGGCCGCAATGCAACAGCTGGCGTTGTCAACCTCACGTCTGCAAGACCATCAGATCAATTTGAGGCGATGGCGTCAGCAGAGTTGGGGAATTATCACCAGCGGCGTTTTGAGGGCATGTTGAATATTCCACTTGTCGATGATCGTCTCGACCTGCGGATTGCAGGGGAATGGACCAAGCGCCAGGGTTATTCGTTCAACGCTCTCACCGATGATCGAGTTGATGGCCGTGACTTGTGGTCGGGTCGTGTCTCACTCGGATGGAAGCCGCTTGAAAATGTCCAAACTACTCTTGTTTGGGAGCATTTCTCCGAAGATGACGACAGAATGCGTACCGCTAAGCAGTTGTGCAAGAACGACCCCGGTCCATCAGAAGTAGGCGGAGCTCCTATCAAGCAAACTCCGGGAAATTTCTTGTACGGAGCAGTTAGCACCTATTTATCTCAGGGATGTCTGCCGGCCTCTTTGTATTCGAAGGACTCGTTCGAGTTGCCGAACGCCAATGCACTACCCTACGTCGCCGCCGCCTCGCTTGCGGGAATATTAGCTAACCCGACCGAGGACGCATCGGTAAATCCCTATGTTAGTTCGACACAATCTCAGAATCTTCGGGTGATCGAATCGGCCATAAATCCTGTCTACAAAGCAAAAAATGATGTCGTCGAATTCAATGCCGACTGGGCTATCACGCCGTCATTCACGTTTACATCACAGACGGGCTTCGATCATGATTTTCTATACTCAACGGAAGACTATAATCGTTTCGCAGCGCGGCCGAATTACTTCGCACCGATTGTTAACGATCCAAACCGTCCTGAACCCGTTTACACGACACTCATCTCACCTGACGGGGTATTCTGCGATCCGCAGTTGGGGTGCAACAATCGCCTAGTAGCTCAAGACCTTTCCGACGAGCATGCGTGGCAGTTGAGTTAGGAATTTCGTGTTGCGTCGAATTTTGCTGGACCGCTGAATTTTAGCGTCGGCGGAAATTACCTGCACTACGAGACTGAAGAAAATTACTACGTGTTCTTCAATACAGTCACCGCGTTAGCTGCAGGCCCGTTTTTCGGCTCCGGCACAGACTTGCTACCGCCATATGAATTTGGAGTTTCCGACAACCATCAATGTTTGGCTGTTCAAGGCGGGTCGGCGGGTATTGGATATGCGTATCCCGATCCGTCGAAGTTCGGGAAGCTGCTTCAGTGCGGTTATCTCGATCCCAACCCAATATCCAGCGTGAACAACCAGGGACACAATTACTTTCTGAGTCAAAATCCATATTTGCTCGCATCGTATGCTGCGTTTGGAGAGGTCTACTACAATATCGCGCCTACACTAAAATTGACGGGTGGTCTGCGATGGACGGATGACAAGAAGCACTTTACGGATATACCTAGTGAGCTTCTTGTTCAGGGTTACGGATATCCCGTAACTGGCGTAGTTGATCAGCAATGGAATGAACTAACCGGTCGAGCCGTCGCGAACTGGACGCCAAAGCTTGATTTCACTGATCAGACCATGTTCTACGCATCGTATTCGCACGGATACAAGGCGGGAGGTGCAAATCCCCCTGGGGCCGTCTTGCTGGTGAATTCGATCAACGGTGACGCTTCGGGCACAAATCCAATACATCCTCTCACATTCAAGCCCGAATTTATCGATGCGTTCGAATTAGGCTCGAAAAATACTATATTTGATGGCGCGCTCGTCCTGAATGCAGACGTTTTTTACTACAATTATGAAGATTACCAGATTTCCGAAATTGTCGACCGTACATCCATCAATCTAAATTTTGATGCGCACGTGAAGGGAGCGGAGGCGGAAGCCACATATGAGCCAATACCGGGTTTGAGACTGAATTTCTCGGGCGGATGGGAAGACACAGCGCTTGCAAAGGGTAGCGAAGCGATAGACCTCATCGATCGAACCGCTGGCAATCCAAATTGGGTGGTGGTTAAACCGTTTATCACGCAGGCTTCAAACTGTATCCTTCCTACGTATGTTGTTGCGGCAACGGCCAATGCCCAAGCTCAGTTATTCGACTATTGCAATCAAGCATATGTACTTCACGATCTTCCGGGCTTTGATTTGCTCAGCCCGACCGCCACCAACAATGGCGCCGGACCGGCCCCAAATAATGGCGAAGGCTTCGACAAGGATATAAGCGGTAACAAACTGCCCAATGCGCCGCCGCTCACTGTTTCGTTCGGTGCGCAATACACGTTGCCGCTGTCGACCGATTGGGCCAGCACGCTACGCGGCGATTACTATTGGCAAGATTATTCCTGGGCCCGCGTGTTCAACGACAATCCGTATGATCGTTTGCGCGGCTACACCAATGTGAACCTCACACTGATCTTCACCAACCAGAACGGTTGGCAGGTGATGCTGTATGACAAGAACGTCTTCAACACGACGGCCATCACCGGCGACTTCCTGAACAGCGATGACAGCGGCCTGACAACCAATGTCTTCCTGACCGATCCCAAGCTGATCGGCATCCGCGTCACGAAGAACTGGTAGGGGAAAGCCATGAGTGAACTGATGACAAATCGCATTGAGCACCAAGATTGTCGCCGAAGCCTTTTGGCGACAGTATCGGCATTCGCAGTTCTAACTGGAATTTGCTCGACTTGTTGCGCGGTCGCAGATGAAGGCAATGGGGCACCTACCGTCTGGATAGAGCTTGGCGGGCAGCTCGACAGAGTGGACGCGGGTGAGAAAACATTCATACCACCTTTTTTCGACGCCATCACTGCAAACGGCTTTGGTTCGCCATTAAATGTCGATCGATTGGCTCAGTACAGCAACGGAATCGAAGGTGCGATAAGCTTTGCGCCTAGCGGTTCGGACTGGGTGGTCTCCGCCTCCGCGCGTTACGGGCGCTCTGTGAGTCAAAAATATCTGCATCAGCAAAAGGATGCGCTGACTACGGTTTTTGCATTCGGCGACAGTCATCAATACTTTACCGCCGCACCGGCTTACGAGGAGGTACGTTCCAGAAATTCGGGGTCGCACCTCATTGTTGATTTTCGGGCTGGTAAGGAAATTGGGGTGGGGTTGTTTGGAGGCGGAACTCACGCGATTGTCAGCGTGGGTGTGCGGTTCGCTCAATTCGATGGCAGCAGGTCCGCTACAATTCGAGCTCGCACTGACTTCGCAAATTGCACTTGTTCCTATCATCCCGGGGCTTGATCTCCCTTTTAGCGGATTTCACGAGTATTTCGCTTCAAGCCAGAGGAGCTCAAGCTTCAAGGGCCTGGGTCCGTCTCTGACTTGGAACGCGTCAACGCCGCTTTTAGGAAACTCTCGTGATGGAGAGGTTTCCCTAGATTGGGGCGTCAACGCCGCGGCTCTCTTCGGCAGGCAAAAGCTCAAGGGCCATCAGATTTCGTCCGGATATGTTCAGTATGGGAGGAAGTATTCGCGTATTGCGCAAATTCCTGGCTACTCTGGATTGGACGATCGGGCGCGCTCGGTTGTTGTCCCAAACCTGGGTGCGGTTGCAGGACTATCGTTGAACTACGAGCAGGCAAAAGTGAGTTTTGGTTATCGAGCTGATTTTTTCTTCGGTGCGACGGACGGCGGCCTGGACGCCCGCAAATCTGGAACAGTTGGTTTCTACGGGCCGTTCGCTAGCGTGAGTGTGGGTCTAGGCGGGTAGCGGATCAATTGTGCCACGCGCAACCAATTCAACTTTATATCGGGCAGCGGGATCAACTCCGCTACCCCTATTTGTATCTGGCGAAATAGCGGGACCCATCAGGCTGCTCTGCCGATGGGATAGCTTCGGCGCTTCCATATTCGTTCAATGGCCCTAGCCATCGTGATATTGCCGTGGCGATCTATGGCCAGAACCGCGTGGATGCCGATTGCGATGACACGAAAGAAAATCTGAAGGCTCACATACGAAAACCATTCGTAACCGCTATCCCAATCCCACCTTGCACGAGGAAGCGTAAGCTTTGAGCTTAGCGCAGTGCAAAGGCGCGATTTGGTTTGGAGGAATGGCGGTGCAAGAGCTTGGTGCAACGGGTGGTCGTCGGCGCTGGAGCCTGGACGACAAGCGAGCGGCCGTTGAACTTTCCCTGGACCCGGCTGGTGGCTTCCGCACCAGCCCGACTGTTTCTGCGGCGGCCGTCTGCTCTTTGCCGAGGCTAAAGCTGAAGTCGGTGCGTGGTTCGCGTGGCAATGCCCTGTGATGGTGTTTAATGGGATGAAATCCCGTCAAGCTCCCGCGATCGCGCGATAGCTGTCGAGCAGACTGAAGCCGCCCGAACCTAATTTCTTCATCCGACCATCATGGGCTTCGGGCTTCTACCGTACATTCTGCGGCGCCACCGTAAACAAACGCTATTGTCCAAAAACCGTTTCTGGCCGACTCCTTTGCGCATCAGGAACGGCGTTCATGACACCTACAAAATTCCTCGTCGGACAGATCATCGTGGTACTTGCCGTTGTGATCGGCGGCGTGTGGTTCGCGACGCGAATGGGCTCGCGTGGCATCTGGGCTTTCAATCGCAATTGGGCGCGCCCTGGTTCACGGTCCTCGGCTTTCCGTTCTATTTGCCGTGGCGCCTGTTCGAATGGTGGTACGCCTACGACGCTTACGCGCATGACCTGTTCAACACGGCAGGAGCGATCGCCGCCACCAGCGGCTTTGCCGGTTGCGGCGCGGCGATCGTCGGTTCGCTCTGGCGCGCCCGCCAGACCAAGAATGTCACGACCTACGGTTCCTCGCGTTGGGCCAACCGGAAGGAGATCGAAAAGGCAGGCTTGTTCAGGCCTGCCGGCGTGTTTCTCGGCCAGCTCGAGTGGCAACTATCTGCGCCATGACGGGCCAGAACACGTCATGGCGTTTGCGCCCGACGCGTTCGGGCAAAGGCGTCGGTCTGGTCGTTCCCACGCTGCTGTCCTGGACCCATAGCGTCGTCATTCACGACATCAAGGGCGAGAACTGGCAACTGACGGCCGGCTGGAGAAGCCAGTTTTCCCATTGCCTGCTGTTCAATCCGACCGATGTCCGCAGCGCCCGCTACAATCCGCTGCTCGAAGTCCGCAAAGGGCCGAACGAAGTCCGCGATGTGCAGAACATCGCCGACATCCTGGTCGATCCCGAAGGCGCGCTGGAGCGCCGCAATCACTGGGAAAAGACCAGCCACGCACTTGCTGGTCGGCAGCGATTCTTCACGTCCTCTATTCCGAGAAGGAAAAAACGCTCGCCCGCGTCGCGAGCTTTCTGTCCGATCCGCTGCGTTCCTTCGAGCACACGTTGCGCGCGATGATGGCGACGAACCATCTGGGCACGCCTGAAAAGCCCATCGTCCATCCCGTCGTCGCCTCCGCCGCTCGCGAAGTCCTCAACAAATCCGACAACGAACGCTCCGGCGTGCTTTCCACGGCCATGTCGTTCCTCGGGCTTTATCGCGATCCCACCGTTGCTGCGACCACGTCGGCTTGCGATTGGCGGATTGCCGATCTGGTCGATGCAGCACGGCCCGTTTCGCTCTATCTGGTCATCCCGCCATCGGATATTTCGCGCACCAAGCCGCTCGTGCGGCTGGTTCTCAATCAGATCGGCCGCCGGCTGACCGAAAAGCTCGAAGGCGATCCCGCCAAGCTCCGCAAGCATCAACTCCTGATGATGCTGGACGAGTTTCCCGCACTTGGCAGGCTGGATTTCTTCGAGACCGCGCTTGCCTTCATGGCGGGCTACGGCATCCGCGCCTACCTCATTGCCCAATCGCTGAATCAGATTTCGAAAGCCTATGGCGAAAATAACGCCATCCTCGACAATTGCCATGTCCGCATCGCGTTTTCGTCGAACGACGAGCGCACGGCCAAGCGGATTTCCGATGCGCTCGGCACCGCGACCGAACTTCGCGCGCAACGCAACTATGCCGGACATCGTCTCTCACCCTGGCTTGGGCCATGTCATGGTGTCCAAACAGGAAACCGCGCGTGCGCTGCTGACGCCAGGCGAAGTCATGCAGCTGCCGCCGGCGGACGAACTGGTGCTGGTCTCGGGCCTTGCGCCCATCCGCGCCAAAAAGCTGCGCTATTACGCCGACCGCAATTTCATCGCGCGTGTCATGGCGGCACCCACCCTCGGCGGTGGTTCTTATCGCGACCGACCAGCACCGCGGCCTGATGACTGGAGCGGACAGGTGTGCGGGCTTCATGTGGGCTTGCTCGACACAGACGGCAGCGAAGCAATTCCGGCAGCAGTCGATGAAGGCGGTTTGCGCAAACAACTTGCACCCAAGATTGGCAAAGATCCGCTGACGTCCATTCTCGTCGGCCAAAATCTTGATCAAACCGATGACGACGATGGCGACTCATCGGTTGACGGCACTGTCCCAGATTCTCGGGCTCTCAATGGTCTTGGCCGCGCACGCGCAATGAACGACGGCAACCGCGATCTCGACAACGACATTTTACCCAGTTTTTGAGAAAAGACATGATAGCGAAATCCGAAAAAGTCGAGCGTAGATTCAATTTCGAGCCAGAAGTCATCGAACAGCTCGACGCGCTGACTGCCGAGCCCGGCACGACCAAATCGGAGATCGTGAATAACGCGCTCATCAGCTATCTCAAACAGCGTGGCGCCGATCAGTTCGAAGTGAGATTCACACCGCGGCTGGATCGGATGGATGATCGGCTCAACCGGATCGAACGCGATCTGCTGATTGTCTTGGAAAGCCTCGCTCTTTTCATCCGTTACGAACTGGCGATCACCCCACCGCTACCGGCGTCACAATTGGCGGCCTCACAGGCCGCCGGCAACGAACGCTTTCAAACCTTCATCGATCAGGTGAGCCGGCGTGTCGCGCAGGGCAAGGTGTTTGGAAACGACGTCGTCGAACGGGCGCAGCGCGAGCGTGACATCGCGGCTGGAGAGGCAGCAAAGGCCCCATCATGAAACCATCGCACCAAAAGCTGGAAAGCCGCGAACGCCAGCGGACCATGCTGCGCACGGCGATGGGCCCAGAGATTGCCGCGGCCTTGTCCGACCCGGCCGTCGTCGAGGTGATGGTCAATCCTGATGGCGCGTTGCGCTTGGATCGTCTCGGCGACGGCCGAGTCGACACGGGCACCCGGTTGCTCGCCAGCCGACGTAGAACGCATCATTCGACTTGTTGCATCGCATTTGCGGCTCGAAGTTCATGCAAACAGCCCCATCGTCAGTGCCGAGCTGCCTTCGCATGGCGAAGGCGTTGCGGGAGAACGCTTTGAGGGATTGCTGCCGCCGGTGGCGACCGCGCCATGTTTTGCAATCCGCAAGCCGGCAGCCCGAATTCATACGCTTGGTGACTACGTCGAGAACCGGATTCTCTCGATCGTAGATGCGGAGGTTCTGCGCCGCGCCGTTGTCTCGCGCAAGAACATCCTGATCGCGGGCGGCACCAGCTCCGGAAAAACGACATTGGCCAATGCGCTGCTTGCGGAGATGGGCGACCTCGACGAACGGGTTATCCTCATCGAGGACACGCGCGAACTGCAATGCGCAGCTCCTGATTGCGTGGCACTGCGCACCAAGCCTGGCGTTGCATCGTTGGGCGATCTCGTTCGGTCGACGCTGAGGTTGCGGCCCGACCGCATCGTCGTCGGCGAGGTCCGTGGGGCCGAAGCGCTCGACATGCTCAAGGCCTGGAACACCGGCCATCCCGGCGGTATCGCCACCGTTCATGCAAATTCCGCCGCCGCCGCACTCTACCGGATCGAACAGCTCATACAGGAAGCCGTCGTCACGGTGCCACGGCGGCTGATCGCCGACGCAATCGATCTCGTGGTCTTCATCGGCGGGCGCGGGATCACCCGCCGCGTCGAGGCCATCGCGGAAGTTACCGGCGTGTCCGCCGACGGCGAGTACGCACTGTCACCAATCCGTCGATCCCCAACTCCACGCTTGTCCAACCCAAAGGAGAAGGAAAATGCTGATTTCCAAGAATCTCTCGCATCGTTACCGCTGGCGCAGCACTGCCGCTGCTGTTCGTAACCGCCGCTCACGCCACGGGCACCAATATGCCCTGGGAAGCCCCGCTTCAGAACATTCTGGACTCTGTTCAGGGGCCGGTCGCCAAGGCCCTCGCGGTGATTATCATTATCATCACAGGGCTCACTCTGGCGTTTGGCGAGACCTCGGGCGGCTTCCGTCGGCTTATCCAGATCGTGTTGGGACTCTCCATCGCCTTCGCGGCATCGAGTTTCTTCCTGTCGTTCTTTTCCTTTGGCGGCGGGGCGCTCGTTTCGTGAGTATCGAAGGGTTCGAGATTCCGCTGCACCGCTCCCTGACCGAGCCGATCCTGCTCGGCGGGCGCGCCGCGCGCGGTTGCGATCGTCAATGGGACGATCGCCGCGGCCTTGGGCATCGGCCTCCGCCTTTGGATCGCGGGACTTTTGCTCTGGGCTGGCAGGGCATTCGATCGCGGTATTCGCCGCCAAACGCGATCCTGATTTTGCCGATGTTCTGCGGCGCCATCTAAAGCAACGGTCGCATCTGTCATGCTGAACATTGGCGGAATATCGCCACAAATCGGATCGCCTGGCAGATCATCTGCCTTGGGCAGCCCTGGTCGCGCCCGGCGTCGTGCTCAACAAAGACGGCAGCTTCCAGCGGACCTTCCGGTTCCGCGGACCGGATCTGGAAAGCGCGACCGAGGCCGAACTGGTTGCAGCCTGCGCCCGCGTCAACAATGTGCTCAAGCGGTTTGGATCAGGATGGGCATTGTTTTTCGAGGCCGACCGCATTCGCGCGGTTGAATATCCTACATCGACTTTTCCGGACGGTGCATCTTGGCTGCTGGATGCAGGAACGGCGGGCGTCTTTCGGATGGAGCACCGCTGCGCACTTTGAAAGCGCGTATTACCTCACACTCACATTCATGCCGCTTGCCGATCGAACCGCGCAGGCGCGAACGCACGCTCATCGAGCATGCTCAGAACGAGACTGCGCGCGACTGGCGCGAAGAACTCGGAGCGTTCGTTGCCGAAACCAACCGCGCCTTCGATCTTTTGGCGCAGCTCATGCCGGAGATCGCAGCCCTCGACGACTGCAGAAACGCTCACCTATCTGCACAGCACGGTTTCGACCAAACGCCATACCGTCGCCGTTCCCGAAACGCCCTGTTATCTCGACGCGATATCTGGTGGACACGCCGCTAAGCGGCGGACTGGAACCCGATGCTGGGCGACCGCCATTTGCGGACACTGACCATCTTGGGCTTTCCTGGGACGACGCGGCCAGGATTGCTGGACGCGCTCAACCATCTGGATTTTCCCTATCGCTGGATGACGCGGTTTATCGCGCTCGACAAAACCGAGGCGACCAAGGCGCTGACCAAAATCCGGCGGCAATGGTTCAACAAGCGCAAATCGATTTCGGTGCTGCTGCGCGAAGTCGTCCACAACGAGCCGGTCCAGCTCTTGGATTCCGATGCCGACAACAAGGTTGCCGATGCCGATCAGGCTTTACAGGCGTTGGGCGGGGATCATGTTTCCTTCGGGTATATCACTGTCACCGTGACGGTGACGGACCAAAGCGCTGCCATAGTCGAGGAGAAAGTTCGCGCCATCGAGCGGGTCATCAATGGCCTGGGCTTCACGACAATCCGCGAAACCCTGAATGCCGTTGAAGCTTGGCTCGGAAGCCTGCCGGGTCATCTTTACGCGAATGTTCGCCAACCGCTCGTCCACACCCTAAATCTCGCCCATCTCATGCCGCTGTCGTCGGTGTGGGCGGGACCCGCGCGTAACGAACATCTTGGCGGCGCCGCCGCTGTTCTATGCCGAGACCAGCGGTTCGACGCCGTTCCGCTTTTCCACCCATGTCGGCGATGTCGGCCATCTGCTGATTGTCGGACCGACGGGCGCGGGCAAATCAGTTTTGCTGTCGCTCATGGCGATGCAGTTTCGCCGTTACCGGGATTGCCAAGTCTATATTTTCGACAAGGGCAGGTCGGCGCGGGCCGCCACCTTGGCGATGGGTGGCGCCCATCACGAACTGGGTTCGGATGGGACGCTCGCGTTCCAGCCGTTGGCCATGATCGATCGATCCCGCCGAGCGAAGCTGGGCCGCGGAATGGATCGGCACTCTGCTTGGCCCACGAAAAGGTCCCGGTTACGCCGGAGGTCAAGGAAGCCGTCTGGTCTGCACTGACCAGCCTGGCTTCGGCACCAGCAGCCGAACGCACGCTGACGGGTCTGTCCCTGCTTCTGCAATCCAATGCGCTTCGTTCGGCGTTGATGTCTTACACGCTGGAAGGTCCGTTCGGACGGTTGCTGGACGCGGCCGAAGACAGCTTGGCGCTGAAAGACGTTCAATGTTTCGAGACCGAAAGCCTGATGCACGAGGCCAGCGTTGTGCTGCCGGTGCTGACCTATCTGTTCCATCGGCTGGAAGCGCGGTTCACCGGCCGGCCGACGCTGCTCATTCTCGATGAAGCCTGGGTCTATCTCGACAATCCGCTGTTTGCCGCGCGCATCCGCGAATGGCTGAAAGTTCTTCGCAAGAAGAACGTCTGCTGTGGTCTTCGCCACCCAATCGCTTGGCGGACATCGCGAATTCGTCGATTGCGCCCGCGATCATCGAGAGCTGTCCGCAACGCATATTCCTGCCCAACGATCGCGCGATCGAGCCGCAGGCAAGAGCCACCTACGAGCAATTCGGATTGAACGAGCGCCAAATCGAGCTGATCTCGCGCGCTGTTCCCAAACGTCAATATTATCTGCAATCCCGCCGCGGCAATCGGCTGTTCGAGCTCGGCCTTGGACCCGATCGCGCTTGCGCTGTGCGGCGCTTCATCGCCGGCCGATCATGGGTTGATCGACCGAATTCTTGCCGAACACGGCCATGGCCAATTCGCAAAGCACTTTCTTGCCGCCCGCGGCTTGCAATGGGCCGCAGCACTTCTCGACCAGTTCCCAACCTCGCAGGAGGATTCGCCAATGAAACGGCCTATGAAACTGCTTCTGACCACTTCGCTTGTCGCCTTGGTCTGCGTTCCCGCCTTCGCCCAATGGGACGGTGTTCGATCCCGCCAACTTTGCCGAGAACGTTCTTCAGGCGTCGCGCGAACTGCAGGAGATCAACAATCAGATCCTGTCGCTTCGCAATGAGGCGATGATGCTCACCAACATGGACAAGGAGCTGCAAGCCCTTGGCCTGAATGAACTTGGGCCGATCCTGACAGATCTCAATCAGGTGCGCACACTTATCAGCCAGCCCATGGGAATTTCCTTCAATCTTGACGCGACGCAAACCGCCTTCGCGCAACACTGGCCGCAAAATTACGCCCCGGCCACACCCAATACGGTGACCCAGGCAGATGGGCTAACGCGTTGGCAGAACGCAATGGCTGCGATCCTTCAGACCCTGAGCGTGAGCGCGCAGATCGCCCACAATGTTCAGGGCGACAGTGCGAACCTCTCCGCATTGGTGGGCGCCTCGCAAGGAGCTGTCGGCAATCTGCAGGCAGCACAGGCGACGAACCAATTGCTGGCCCTGTCCACCAAGCAGCAGCTCCAGACCCAGAGCTTGATGGCAGCGCAATATCGGGCAGATGCGTTGCAGCAGGCCAACGAGGCGGAAGCCGAAGTGCAGGGCAGGGCCGAGTTCGCCAATTTTGCTCGGCTCAGGCAACGCCTACACGCCGCAATAGCTGGAAATCCAAAAGCCTTGGAACCTATCGCAATGGGCAATCTCAACGTCGTCGATCAGTTCATGCAGACCTTCATCCACTATATCGACAGTGGATTTGGGCTTCTGTCGGGAGACGTGTCGTGGCTTTCGACAATCCTGATCTCACTCGACATCACATTGGCTGGTCTGTTCTGGGCGATGGATGGCGAAGCCCATGTCATGTTCCGTCTTCATCAAGAAGGTTCTATATGTCGGCGTCTTCGCCCTCATCATCAACAATTTTCAATCGCTGTCGCAGGTGGTCTTCGATTCCTTTTCGACGTTGGGCATCGACGCGACCAACTCCGGCTTCACAGCGGCCGACCTGCTGCGGCCCGGCAAGATCGCCGGCATCGGCTTTCAAGCCGCATGGCCGCTTCTGCAGCAAGCCGGATCGCTTATGGGCTTCACGACGTTCTTCAGCCATGTCGTGACGATCCTCGTGCTGCTGTTTGCCTGGGTCGTGGTCATTCTCTCGTTCTTCATCCTTGCTGTTCAGCTCTTCATCACGATCATCGAATTCAAGCTGACCACGCTGGCGGGATTCGTGCTCGTACCATTTGCCCTGTGGAACAAGACAGCGTTCTTGGCCGAGCGCGTATTGGGCAATGTGATCGCGTCCGGCATCAAGGTTATGGTGCTTGCCATCATCATCGGCATTGGCGCGACGTTCTTCAATCAATTCATTGCAGCATTGCAGGGCCACGACCCCAGTCTTTCTGACGCCATGTCGCTGATGCTGGCGTCGCTCACGCTGTTTGGGCTTGGAATTTTCGGGCCCGGCATCGCATCTGGACTGGTCGGCGGTGCGCCCCAACTGGGCGCAGGTGCTGCCATCGGAACCGTCGGCGGCCTTGCGGCCAGCACGTTGCTGGCTGGTGGTGCCGCCTATGGTGTGGTCACGCGCCGGTGCGGGCGGACTTGCTGCAATCCGCGCAGCTCTCAATGCGTCACGGCACCAGCACGTTGCGGTGAACACCAACGATCGCCCACCGACACAGACAGCCGCGAACAATCCTACTTCGCCGAATGGCACACCAGATTGGGCGCGGCGCATGCAGAGCAGCCAGAAAATGCGCAATCACGTCGCATCCGGTGGCCAAGCCATCAAAGAAGGCGACCGGCCTGGCCACGGCGCAAATCCCGATCTCGATGGAGGAGAAGGCTAGATGCAATTCCGACGCACGCCCCAAAGATATGGGCAGACACCGGAACCCGTGACGCCTTATCAGAAAGCAGAACAGATTTGGGATGAACGCCTAGGTTCGGCACGCGTCCAGGCAAAGAACTGGCGGCTGATGGCCTTCGGATCGCTGGGCCTCGGTGTCATCCTTGCCGGCGCGGTGATCTGGCAAGGCGGCCAGAGCCACATAACGCCCTATGTCGTGCAAGTCGACAAATTCGGCGAGGCGCAAGCCGTCGCGCCCGCTATCCAGAACTACAAACCTTCGGACGGTGAGATTGCCTGGTATCTTGCGCGTTTCATCACAGATGTGCGCTCGCTTTCGAGCGATCCCGTGGTAGCGCGCAAGAACTGGCTTGAGGCCTACGACTACGCCACCAACCATGGTGCAGCCTTCCTCAACCAGTTCGCACAGGCGCACGATCCGTTCAAAGGGATTGGCGAGCGCACCGTGTCGGTTCAGGTCACAAGCGTTGTGCGCATGTCGGACAGCTCGTTTCAGGTGAAGTGGACCGAAGAGGGCTACGATCACGACGCGCTGGCCAGCACCGAACGCTGGACGGGGATCCTCTCAGTGATCACCAAAACGCCCACGACAGTTGAGACGCTTCGCAAGAACCCCCTTGGTATCTACGTCAACGCGATCGACTGGTCGCGTGAACTCGACGCGCAATAAAGGAGATTGTCATGAAGAAACTTCGTACCGGACTGCTGGGGACACCTGCCGCAATTTTGCTTTCTGCCTGCGCATCGCATCCGGCAGTATCGAACGCCTTGGCTGAGCAGAGTTTCAAGCCCGCAGCGGTCTCTGTCTCCCCACAACCGATAAAAATCGTGGCCGTCGCGCAGCCGCTTGCCTTGCCGGGCCAACTTGAGCCTTTTCCCGAGGTCGTCCGCCAAGACAATTCGACCCCGCAATCGCGCGTCAACGCAGCAAACCGTCAAGCTCTCATCGAGCCGGTGCGCGACGGCTATCTAAATGCGATCCAGGTTTATCCTTTTGCACCTGGCGCGCTCTATCGCCTTTACGCAGCACCGCAGGAGATCAGCGACATCGCGTTGCAGCCGGGCGAATCCCTCATAGCGATCTCCGCAGGCGATACTGTGCGCTGGATCGTGGGCGATACCACGAGTGGGGCGGGTGCGACCAAGCAGGTTCACATCCTCGCAAAGCCTTTTGCGGCTGGGCTTAAGACCAATCTTGTCATCACAACCGATCGGCGCAGTTATCATCTTCAACTCGAAAGTACCGATCACACTTATATGGCCGCATTGTCCTGGAGCTATCCCGAGGACGAACTGATCGCGCTCAAGAAGCAGAATGACGCAGAGGTTGCCGCAACACCGGTGGATACCGGGCTCTCGCTCGAAGATTTGAATTTCCAATATCAAATCACCGGCGATGATGCGCCTTGGAAACCGTTGCGGGCCTTCGACGATGGCCGCCACGTCTATATCGAGTTTCCCAAAACGCTGGCCCAAGGCGAGGCGCCGCCGCTGTTCGTGTTGGGGACGCAAGGCACCAGCGATTTGGTCAATTATCGTGTTCGCGGGAACTATTACATCGTCGATCAGCTCTTCTCCGATGCAGAATTGCGACTGGGTCAAGATCATCAGCAGATCGTCCGAATTACACGCGGTGGGACACGGCTATCTGCCGCGGGAGCATCGAGGGCGCCATGACCGATCCCACTCCTGCCGCCCCACCCAAATCCAATCCCGAGGGCTTGGTGCTTCGGGCCATGCCCCAGCGCGTGACGCGGTTCAAACGCCATGTCGTGATCGCGGTGGCAGCGACAGTCACGATCGTCGTGTTCGGGGCTGCGTGGCTTGCGCTTCGTGCTCCGGCTTTGAAGGTCAAGACAAACGGGGGCGAACTTTACAATACCGATCGCAAGCCGACGCCGGACCAGCTTGCATCCCTTCCCGCGAGCTATGACAAGGTGAAGGCTCCTATCCTCGGTTCGCCTCTGCCCGGTGATCTCGGGACTTCGATCGTCGCGCGCGAAAAAAGCCTTGGGCTGTCGCCGACGCTGGGCACGTCCGGCGCAAAAGGGGAGGAAGATGCAGAACGGGCCGAACAACTGCATCTGGCGCAATTGGCCCGACAGGCGCGTGAAGGCGGGGTATTGTTTCAGACCTCTGGGACAGGAGGCAGCGCAAATATATCGGTTTCACAGGCAGCACCGGCATCGCCTGGGTTATATCCACAGGCCCCTACAGCCGCTCAGAGCCCAAGTGGCCTGCAGACAAGCCTTGCAAACGATCAGAACGGCCAACAGCAAAAACTCGCCTTCGCCAACCAACACGACGATAACGAAATCTACAATCCGCACGCGGTCCAGACGCCTGCTTCGCCTTATGAGGTTCTTGCTGGAACGCTGATCTCTGCAAGCCTTATGACGGGTCTGGATTCCGATCTGCCGGGCCTTGTGATCGCCCAAGTCACGCAGAATATCTTTGATTCAGTTTCCGGCACTATTTTGCTTATCCCGCAAGGGTCCAGACTCATCGGCTCCTATGACAGCGTCGTGGCTTTTGGGCAGAGCCGGGCTCTTGTTGTCTGGCAGCGGATCATTATGCCCAATGGTTCCTCGATCCAGATCGACAATCTTCCGGCAACAGACACCGAAGGATATTCAGGGTTGGAAGACAGTGTGGATTATCACACCTGGGCGCTTCTCAAGGGTGTCGCGATCTCGACGCTGCTTGGCGTCGGCACGCAGTTGGCTGTTGGCGATCAGCAGAACGATCTTCTGACCGCGATTCGGCAATCGACGCAGGACAGCGTCAATCAAGCCGGACAGCAGATCACGCAGAAGAATCTCAACATTCAGCCGACACTAAAAGTGCGGCCGGGATGGCCGCTTCGTGTCATCGTGCACAAGGACTTACTATTGCGGCCCTATCAGGCCTGAAGGAAACGTGATGGTTCATTTTTGCTTTCCCAATGCCCGATCGCGCGGCGGTCAAGACCACGATCACGGTTTCGCCATGACCGCACAACGCATTGCCCGCCTATACCAACGCCTGTCACGATACATATCAGGCGCAGGAAAAGATTGGGGCGTTGGCACCGGCCGTGCCGGAGGGCTTGCTGGCATCCGGCAAGGAGTTCGCGAGGGCGCGGCTGCATCAGGTTGACGAGTAAACCGGGCGTGACGCGCAAGGAGAGCGATCTATGGTCATCGGCAAATTCTCACCAACCACCGAAGGAGGGTGGTTCGGCGTCATCCGAACGCTCACAATTCACGCGAAGGTTCGATTTGTCCCCAACGACAAGCGCGACAACGACCGCTCGCCGGATTTTCGCATCGTTTCAGGCCATAGCGAGCTTGGCGTTGCTTGGCGGCGCTCGATCACCGGTGCCGATTCGCGCCAACACCTTGGCGTCAAACTGGATGATCCCGGCCTATCTGCACCCATAGCTGCAGTGCTGCTCCAATCCACGGATGGGCGGGAAGCCCAACTCGTTTGGCATCGCCAGCAGGACGGTTCGCTCGCACCCCAAACGTGAGGGGGCAGTTTGAAAAAGGCCGCTTTTGACCTTGCGCAAAAGCTGGTCGGATCTTTGAGCTCAAAGGGTTGGAAACAGAGGGTTTTGCCGTCCGGTTCTCTGAAATTCATTCTAAATCAAATTCTTGTAGTAAGAAGCAGAATAGATTTTGAGTGGCTGGTTGCTGGTTAGCTGTACGGATTGGGCATGGCTGGGGTGAGCATCACTTGCGCCTCCTACGTGAGTTTTCACCATTCCATCGCGGTATTTCTTGTGAACGGTGGCCACGCTGTCCGGTCAACCGGACCGACCCGATGCTGTTCAAGCAGTGCTTCGGGAGCTGGGCGGTGGCGTGGTGGCCGGATTGGCCTGAGTTCATCGCCCGTCGATAGCAAGACATCAAGGCGCACCCATGGGCGGCGCGCGCCTTTAGGGCCGCCGTCGCGTCTCGCAACGCTCTAGCCCTTCGGGTACAGCCCACCTTATGACGGCAGCCTAACCAAGGCGATTAAGAGGCAACTCGTGCGTTCGCGGGCGCGCAACAGTTGCATAGGCGGCAGACACGCGCTACCGCCCGTCCGATTTTCCCACTACGGCATACGAGATTGAAAATTGCGCGATCAGTGGCGCGCACGCAGCATTCTGCCAACTGAAAATTTCTCGCGCGGGGTGCAAAAGCTTTCGGACACTCCATCGTCTAAATAAATGTAGACCTGAGCTTTCAGGCCCGAGAAACGCGGAAAGCTGCGGGAATGGCCGAATTTTCGGATACCAGTCGTGACGGCACAGACGCACGCCCTGCGGGCGCGGCCATGATGGCGTTCGATCTGAAGGCTTGGTTCGTTCGAGAAATCTTGCCGCTGGAGGCGCCCCTGATGCAGTTCTTGCAGCACAATTGGCGTAACGCGGCCGACATCACCGATCTTCGTCAGGACATCTACCTGCGCGTATGCGAAGCCGCGGCTCAAGAACTACCGCGCCACCCACGACAATTTCTGTTCACCACCGCCAAAAACCTTCTTGTCGATCGCGTCCGTCATGCGCAGATCGTGCCCATCGAGGCGGTCTCCGATCTTGAAGCCCTCGAAGTTGCCAAGGATGAACCCGGACCCGAACGCAGCGCCATCGCGCGAGACGAATTGCGACGCCTGCAGGCAGCACTCGACCGCTTGCCCGAACGCTGCCGCGAAGTTGTCGTTATGGGTCGAAATCGAGGGGCTTTCGGGCCGTGAAATCGCAGCCCGCCTGGGCATCGCCGAATGCACGGTCTCAGAACATCTCGCCAAAGGTATGCGCGCGCTTGCGAACATTTTGTTCGGACAGCCCTCCGACCTCACGAAACTGCCATGAGCGATACCACTCAGTGTCCCCAGACGCCTTCCCCCTCCACAACCATCGAGGAAACGGCATCCGATTGGCTGCAACGCCAGCACTTCTGGGATTGGAACGTCAACGATCAGGCCCAGCTTGATGCGTGGCTAGAGCAATCGCTTGCGCACCGCCTGGCCTATTGGCGACTTGAGGCCGCTTGGGGGCGCACCGAACGTCTGCAAGTTCTGCGGCCCGTGACAGAGCATTCCCATCATCCAGGTTCTCCCCCGCGCGGGTGGTATTTCGCTTTGCGCGCGGTAGCCGGGGCGGCGGTCGTGATCGCATGTGGCGTCGGTGCGCAGGTTCTGCGCCATCCGACCGAAATGAAAACCTACGCAACAGTGCGGGGCGGCCACAAGACCATCTCGCTGACCGACGGTTCCGAAATCGAACTCAACACCGACACGGTGCTGCGCGTGGCAGCCGACAATCCCCGAAACGCCTGGCTCGACAAGGGCGAAGCCTATTTTCAGATCCGGCACAATGCAGCAAACCCGTTCGTGGTTATCGTGGCGGGACACCGCGTCACCGATCTCGGCACCAAATTTCTTCTGCGCACGACGATGGGGCAGGTGAACCTGACGCTGATTGAGGGCCGCGCGCGCATCGACTCGATCGGAGCAAGCATGCAGCCGCATTCCGCGGTGCTGTCCCCCGGACAGGTCGCAACAGCGACGCCGACCTCTCTGTCCACCTCGACCAGGCCCGCGCCGGAACTCGACTACGAACTTGGCTGGCGGCGGGGCGTGATCGTCTTTCATCACACCGCGCTCGAAGACGCCGTTGCCGAGTTCAATCGCTATGGAAACGGAAAGCTCGTGATAGCCGATCACAAAGTTGGCGCGCTGATGCTCAATGGCACCTTTCCGACGCACGACACACAAGCGTTCATTCGCGTCGCCCAGCAAGTCTTCCGTCTGAAAATTCGCAAGGACGGCGACCAGACCATACTTTCGCGCTGAGACAGGCGCACAGCATCAATATCGGCATGAAGGCCGGGAGGAGGGGGAAATGATTACCGGAAGTTTTAAATTGCTTCTTGCAGGAGGCATCTGCGCATTGTCGTTCATAACCGGCGTCGAGGCCGCAAACTTCAAGATCGGTGCAGGCGATCTCGAATCCGCACTCGATACCTACGTCTCGCAAACGGGCGCGAACCTGATCGTCTCGTACGGCGAAATCAAGGGTGTTCGCACCAAGGGCGCGACCGGAACATTCTCCAACGACGAGGCGCTTTCGAGAATTTTGGCCGGAACCGGGTTCTCCGTGCGCAGGGACGCCTCCGGCGTCATTGCGGTTATCCAGGATCGTTCCAGTGATGCAGCGAATCTGGACCAGTTGACCTTGGCCCAGGCGGCACCCTCTGTGTCCCGTCCAGCCGTTGAAACTGTCACTGTCACATCGTCGAAACTCGGCGGAGCTGATGTGCAATCCGTTCCTATCGCGATCACGGCACTGTCCCAGGAGCAGTTAACTGCCACGCAAACTGCGGGTGGCCCCGACCTTGTGAAGCAGGTGCCGAATCTGACTTTCTCCAAGACAAACTTCACGGGCTACAACATTCAGATTCGCGGTATTGGCACGCAGGCAATCTCGGTGACGACGGATCCTGCGGTCGCTGTGGCCCTGAACGACATACCCTTCATCCGCAATCACTTTTTCGAGCAGGAGTTCTACGACCTCGGTCAGGCTGAAGTATTGCGTGGTCCACAAGGTACACTCTATGGCCGCAACGCGACGGCGGGCGTTGTCAATTTGATCACGGCCAAGCCGACCGATCAATTTGAAGCGATGGCCTCCGGCGAAATTGGCAATTACCAACAGCGCCGCTTCGAGGGCATGATCAATCTTCCCATCGTCGACGATCGAGTCGATCTGCGCATTGCCGGGGAATGGACAAAGCGGCAGGGTTATTCCTTCAATGAAATCACAAACCAGCGCATCGACGGCCGTGATTTGTGGTCGGGCCGTGTCACGCTGGGGTTCAATCCGACGCCACAACTGAAAACCACGCTCGTCTGGGAGCATTTCTCCGAAGACGACGACCGCCTGCGCAGTGGCAAGCAACTTTGCAAAACCGCTCTGCCACCGACATCGGTCAATGGCGTACCGGTACCGTCGTCTCAAGACGAGTTTAATTCATACGGCGGAGCACTCTCTTTCGGCGGTAACCACCTAAGCCAGAGCTGTCAGGCAACTTCACTTTATTCACCTGATGCCTTCGAAGTGCCTTACGGATATTCACTTCCCTATGTGATTGCATTGGAGGCTATTAATCCGGGAGTTAATAACGTCGATCCTTATGCAAGCACGGTGCAATCACGAAATTTGCGCGTGATCGAATTGACGATCAATCCGCGTTACCAGGCCAAGAACGATACGTTTGAGCTGAACGCCGATTATGCCGTCACCCCGTCACTGACATTCACATCGCAGACTGGATACAATCAGGATTTCCTTTCGTCCAGCGAAGACTACAACCGGTTCGATACATCGCCCGGGGTCTTTAATGCCTTCCCTAGCGGCGATACTTACACAACATTATTAGGTCGCCTTATTCCGGACCCCGCCGCCGGAACGAACGGTATTCCGTCCAGTGCTGCAATATTCTGCGATCCGCAACTGGGCTGCAGTGACCGGCTCGTTGCCGAAGACTTGTCCAACGAACATGCCTGGCAATTGAGCCAGGAGTTTCGGCTGGCGTCGAATTTCAGCGGCCCCGTCAATTTCAGCATCGGTGGAAATTATCTTCATTATGAGACCGAGGAGAATTATTACGTCTTCATAAATGCGCTCACGCGGTATGCAATTTCCAACAGCCCCGTCGGCGCTATCAACGGTAACCGGACCACTCTGGATGACAGCGACTGTTTGCAAACGGGCGATACGGACAGTGTTGGCTACCAGGCTTCAAATCCCAATGCAGGCGGCGGCCCGCCTTTGAATAGTTGTATTTATATCGACACGAACCCGATCAGCAGCCTCAACAACGAAGGCCACAATTACTTCCTAAGTCAAAATCCCTACGAACTGAGCTCCTACGCGGGGTTTGGCGAGGCCTATTACAACATTGCCAGCGATCTGAAGCTGACCGGAGGGCTGCGTTGGACCGAAGACAGGAAGCGCTTCATCAATATTCCAAGCGAACTCGTCACAAATGGGTATGGCTATTTCGACACCGGTGCCGTGAACCAGCAATGGAACGAACTTACCGGCCGTGCCGTTGTGAACTGGACGCCCAAGCTCGATTTCACGGATCAAACACTGGTCTATGGTTCCTATTCGCGCGGCTACAAGGCGGGCGGCGCCAATCCTCCCGGCGCGGTGCTCGGCCAATACGCAGCCGGTTCGATTGCAGAACCTGTTCACCCGCTTACCTTCAAGCCCGAATTCATCAACGCGTATGAGTTGGGTTCCAAGAATACGCTGCTTGACGGTGCGCTGACGCTAAACGGTGATGTCTTCTACTACGACTACAAGGACTACCAGATATCGGAAATTGTGGATCGCACCTCGATCAATCTGAACTTCGATGCGACCGTGAAGGGAGCGGAGCTGGAAGCCACCTGGGAACCGATACCTGGTCTACGGTTCAATTTCGGGGGCGGATACGAAGACACCAAGATTGCGAACAATCAGAGTGCCATCGACTTGATGGATCGCACAGCCGGCAATCCGAACTGGATGGTGGTCAAACCGTTCACGACTGAGGCTTCGAACTGCATCCTTCCCACCTATGTCGTGGCCGCGTTGCTGACAGGGGGCCAAGATGCATACAATGCCTGTAACATTGCATACGTCTTGCATCTCGATCCAATCACGCTCGAACCTTACGTCGCGAAGCCAAGCGGAACCGGTGGGATCGGGTTCCCGGGTTCTTGCCAAGGTGTTGGTGGTTCCTGCAACTTTCCCATCCCCAGCGGCTATGCGGGTTTTGACCCTGCTCAACCCGTCATCAACAACGGCGAAGGCTTTGCCAAGAATGTCGGTGGCAACAGACTGCCCAACGCGCCTCCGTTCACGGTCTCGTTCGGCACGCAATACTCCTTGCCGATCACGACGGATTGGGCAGGTACGCTGCGTGGCGACTATTACTGGCAGGACTATTCCTGGGCACGCGTCTTCAACGACAATCCGTATGACCGCCTTCGCGGTTACACCAACGTCAACCTGACGCTGATCTTCACCAACCAGAACGGTTGGCAAGTGATGCTCTATGACAAGAATGTCTTCAACACCACGGCGATCACGGGCGACTTCCTGAACAGCGACGACAGCGGTCTGACGACCAACGTATTTCTGACCGATCCAAAGCTGATCGGTATCCGCGTCACGAAGAATTGGTAAGGGGGAAGTAATGAGCGAATTGATGAATACACAAAACGCCGAACAAAGAATCCGCTGGGATTTGCTGACGACGGTCTCCGCAGCGGCGCTCCTCGCATCCGTTGGCACGCACGGGGCGATGGCAGCCGATCAGGATGCTGACCATCCCACTGTGTGGATCGAATTGGGTGCCCAACTGGAGCATGTGGAAGGGGAGGGGGAGCCCTTCACGCCAGCATTTCTAACGAAATATGCAAACTCTTCGGTACTACGGCCGACGACGCCGCTGGAAGCTCAGAATCCGCCGCCGGGTAGCTTTGGCGAGGAAGGCAAGATTTCCGTCCAGCCGAACGGATCGGACTGGGTATTCTCCGCAGCGGTCCGCTACGGCCGGTCCAACAATTCCAGGCATGTCGATCAGCAAACCCATGGGGCTTTCCACTCCGTCTACAAATACGGCGTTCCTCAAGGTTCGGCGAGCTACAAGGAGAAATTTGCGGACATGCATATCTCTCACCATGAGAGCCATGCGATCCTGGATTTTACGGCCGGCAAGGACATAGGACTTGGCGTATTTGGCCTTAGCGGGTCTTCTGTCCTCAACGCCGGTGTTCGTTTTGCGCAATTTACGTCCACGGCGGCGTTCGATATCAGGGCGCGGCCGGATTTGCAGTTTAAGTACCATACGTTGGGTTCATACGGTTATCCCGGTGCTAAACTTAAGATGCCGTACTTTCATACCTATCATGCCATGGGCCAGGCTTCGCGCAGTTTCCGTGGAGTGGGGCCATCGATTTCATGGAACAGTTCGGCACGAGCCTTGGGACATCCGGAAGATGGTGAAGTGACGTTCGACTGGGGCGCCAATGCCGCCATTCTGTTCGGCAGGCAAAAGGCGCGCGTGCAGCACCAGGAGTCCGGACATTATCAAGCTGCCATATGTTTTGTCGCCTGTGCAACCCGTTACGCCGTCGTCTATCAGAATCCCCCGCGGGGCCACGTCAGCGATCGCTCCGTCATCGTTCCCGATGTGGGCGGTTTCGCGGGCGCATCTTATCGCATCGAGAATTTTAAGGTCAGCGCCGGTTATCGCGCTGACTTTTTCTTCGGAGCGACTGACGGTGGCATCGACGCGCGCAAGTCCGAGACGCTTGGCTTCTACGGACCATTTGCCACGATCAGTGCCGGACTTCCGTAATGGGCCGTTGGGAGTCAATGCTCCGTCCGATAATCTCGCCGCCGGTATCAGGCTTCCGAATGGCAATCTGACGACCGATAACGCGCGGGGGTGGAGGCGGGGAGGGGGGTATGAACGAGCTTTGACCTCCAATGTTTGAGATTGGGGGCAGGTTCCGGTTAGTCAGGGAAATTCACAATTGCATTAGGAGCTTACCAACGAGCCGGCACTCTTTGCGAGTTCGGAGTTGCCAACTAGCAGCTTCGAGCATCTTAACGGAGGCTCCCTCTGAGGAGCGTCCTCCGTCAGCGGGATAGAGGATTACCAGCGCAAATAAAATTTGCGCCGCTCGCCTAAGGTATTTCCGCCCCCCACTCGTATACCCAAGTGTAACCTGATCTCTAACCCTCGAAACACAGGACACTGGCGGGGGATGGCCGAGACACCGGAAACCAGTCGTGACAGCGCCAATCCGCGCCTCTTGGGCGCGGCCATGAGCACGCCTGAGCTGGAAGGCTGGTTCGTCCGCGAGGTGTTGCCGCTGGAGGCGGCGCTGATGCAATTTTTGCGGCACAATTGGCGCGACAAAAGTGAGATCGCCGATCTCCGGCAGGAGGTCTACACCCGCATCTGCGAGGCGGCGCGCAAGGAAATTCCGCACCCGCCGGCCAAACCCTTCGTGTTCGCGATTGCGCGCAATCTTCTTGCCGATCGCATTCGCCGCAACCAGATCGTGTCCATTGAAGCGGTGGCCGATCTCGAGGCACTGAATATCGCCGTCGATCAGCCTGGGCCAGATCGCAATGCTATTGCGCGTGATCAACTGCGCCGCGTGCAGGCGGCGCTGGATCGCCTGCCTCCGCGCTGCCGCGAAGCGCTCGTGCTGAAGAAGATCGAAGGCCTTTCGGTGCGCGAGATCGCGTTGCGCATGGGCATCTCGGAAAACACCGTCGATGCCCATCTCACCGCCGGCGTGCGCTCTCTCGCCGACATGCTCTATGGCGACATCGCAGAATTGCGGGGCGGGTTATGAGCGAGCCGCAAGATATGTCGGCCTGCGCCACAGCTGAGGACATCGAATCCCGCGCCGCCGAATGGCTGGTCAAGAAACACGCGCACGAAAGCTGGAGCACGGAAGACCAAGCCGCGCTGGATGTCTGGCTCAGCGAATCCTGGGCGCATACCACAGCCTATTGGCGGCTCTCCGCGGCATGGAACTGCACGGATAGGGTCGGGGCGCTGGGTCCCACCCGTCCGCGCGAGGGCCAAACATCGGGCCGCCGCAATTGGCGAAATGTCATCCGCATCGCAGCAGTGTTCGCCGCCGCCGCCGCGCTCGCCGCGGTCGGCACGCAATATTTCGCCGGTCCCCACGAAAAGACTTATGCCACGGGCCTCGGTGGCCGCGAAGTCGTGACGCTGATCGATGGCACGCGCATTGAACTCAACACCAACACAGTGCTGCATATCGCTACCGGCACGCAGGATCGCGTCGTCACGCTTGATAGGGGCGAAGCCTATTTCGAAGTCGTGCACAACACCTCGCATCCCTTCACTGTTATGGCCGATGGCCATCGCATCACCGATCTGGGCACCAAATTCCTCGTCAAAAGCGATCCAGGCCGGTTGAAGGTGTCGCTGGTCGAAGGACTTGCCCGCATCGAATTCGCCAACGAGCCGGTAACGGCGAAGGGCAATTTGCTCAAGCCCGGCGATGTGGCGATTGCCACCGCCAATTCCATCTCGGTGTCGCGCATGCCCGAGCGCAAGCTGAAGGACGAGCTCGCCTGGCGCCGTGGCGTGCTGATCTTCCGCGACACCACGCTGGCCGACGCCGTTTCGGAATTCAACCGCTACAACAGCCAGAAAATCGTCATCGCCGATGCTGAGGCCGCGCGGCGTGAGATCGGCGGCACTTTCACCACGAACGGCGTCGAACGCTTCGCCGAGGTGGTGCGCATCGCGCTTGGTCTCAATGTGCGCGAGCGCCAGAACGAGTTTTTCATTTCGACAGATCAACACGAGTAGTTCGACACGCCTGTCATTTCGAGGGGGAAACCGATGGCCAGAAAAACCTTCCTGCGCACGCTGCTCGGCGGAAGCGCTTTATCGCTTCTCATCGCGGCAACCGCCGCCGCGCAGGATTTCGATATTCCAGCTGGCGATCTCAAATCCGCGCTCAACCAATATACCGCCAGCACCGGCGTCGACCTCATCTATCCCGCCGACCAGATGCAGAAGATGCATACCGATGGCGTGCGTGGCAGCCTTTCGCCGGATGCCGCACTCACGCGCCTTCTCAAGGGTACTGGCTTCACCATGCGCCGCGCCGGCGGCGGCATTGCCATCGTTCACAGCATGTCAAGCGATAACGACCCGGTGATGCCATTGATTCTCGCCCAAACCGCGCCCGCAGCGCGCGCCGCGGTGGAAACGGTGACGGTAACATCGTCAAAACTTGGCGGTGCCGACGTCCAATCTATCCCGATTTCAATCACCGCGCTCTCGCAGGAACAATTGACGGCCACGCAAACGGCGGGTGGCCCCGACCTGATCAAGCAGGTCCCTAACATGACTTTCACTAAGACCAATTTCAGCGGTTATAGCATTCAGATCCGCGGAATTGGCACGCAGGCGATCTCCGTGACGACCGATCCGGCCGTGGCGGTTGCCTTCAACGACATTCCTTTCATCCGCAACCATTTCTTCGAGCAGGAATTCTTCGACGTCGGCCAGGTGGAAGTGCTGCGTGGGCCGCAAGGAACGCTCTATGGCCGCAACGCCACCGCAGGCGTGGTGAACGTGATTTCGGCCAAGCCGACCGATCAATTTGAGGCGATGGCTTCTGGCGACATCGGCAATTATCACAACCGCCGCTTCGAGGGTATGGTCAACATCCCCATCGTCGACGATCGCGTCGATCTGCGTATCGCCGGTGAATGGACCAAGCGCGATGGTTACACCACAGACACGACTTTGGGAGTGCCCGTGGATGGCCGTGATCTATGGTCCACGCGCGTTACGCTGGGCTTGAAGCCGACGGAGAATTTGCAGGCCGATCTTGTGTGGGAGCATTTCAGCGAAGACGACGACCGTCTGCGCAGCGGCAAACAGCTTTGCGAGACGGCGAATCCGCCAACGTCGGTGAATGGCGTGCCCGTACCGCCGCCGGGAAATTATACAGGTATCACGGCCACCCAGCCCTTTTTCCTCTCCCAATCTGATCTCAGTCAAGGTTGCCAGGCCACCTCGCTCTATGCGCCCAGCGCGTTTCAGGTGCCGTTCGGTCCATCACTACCTTATGTGGTCGCGTTGCAAGTAATGGGCGTGGAAAATGCCGGCGTAAATCCCTATGCGGAAACGACGCAGTCCACGAATCTTCGCGATATCCAGTCCGCTCTCCTTCCGGCTTACAAAGCGAAAAACGACACGCTCGAATTCAACGCCACCTATACTATCAATCCGGCGCTCACCCTCGTATCCCAGACGGGCTACAATCAGGATTTCCTCTATTCCACCGAAGACTATAACCGCTTCGACACAACGCCTGGCATTTTCCAGAATACCACGGGCGAGGCGCCCGATGTGCAATTCTCCCGTGATTTTTCTCCCGATCCCAACGTACCGGGTGCATTGATATTCTGCGATCCGCAATTGGGCTGTTCGGATCGGCTGGTTGCGCAGGATCTGGACGAAGAGCATGCGTGGCAAGCGAGCCAGGAATTCCGCCTGTCGTCAAATTTTTCCGGACCTTTCAACTTCAGTTTCGGCGGCAATTATCTGCATTACGAAACCGAGGAGAATTACTACGTCTTTTCCAATGCCCTCTCTGCCTATGCAGTCGCAGATGCAGTTTCATGGGCGGGGGCGGGCGGAAAACCCCTCGGTCCGGGTGGCTATCCGAATTGTTTGTTCACACAGATTAACCGCGACCGTACCGGGGGGTATCAAAGCCCGAATCCGATAACAGGCGGTGGCACACCTGTGTATGGCTGCGTCTATATCGATCCGAATCCGATTGGCTCGCTCAACAATGAGGGGCACAACTACTTCCTGAGCCAGAACCCTTATACGTTGAATTCCTATGCCGGATTTGGTGAAACCTATTACAATATCTTTTCCGATCTGAAACTAACCGCCGGTTTGCGCTGGACGGATGACCAGAAGCACTTCATCGATATTCCGAGCGAGGTCCTCGACGAGGGATATGGTTATTCGGTCACCAACATAGTAAACCAGCAATGGCAGCGATTGACGGGCCGCGCCGTTCTGAACTGGACGCCCAAGCTGGATTTCACCGATCAGACGCTGGTCTATGCATCCTATGCCCACGGCTATAAAGCCGGCGGCGCCAATCCGCCCGGCGCGAGTTTTCCCACGGGGTATGGTGTCGGCATTGCGTTCGCCGATCATCCGGCCACATTCAAGCCGGAATATATCGAGGCTTTCGAACTTGGCGCCAAGAACACGCTGCTGGACGGCGCGCTGACACTGAACGGCGACATGTTCTATTACAATTACACGGGTTATCAGATTTCCGAAATCGTGGACCGCACCGCCATCAACAACAATTACAACGCTCACGTCGAGGGCGCGGAAGCGCAGGCCAATTGGGAACCGCTGCCGGGCCTCAAATTCAATTTTGCAGGCGGCTGGGAAGATACCGTGGCCGCGGGCGGCGATAGCGGCATCGATCTGATGGACCGCACGGCGGGCATGCCCTGGATGATCGTCAAACCATTCCCGACACAGGCTTCGAATTGCGTCCTTCCGGACTATGTGGTGGCGGCGATCTTGCAACAAGAAGAAGATAGTAGCGTCCTATGCAGGGTCGGCCTGCGGCGTCGCTTATGACGAACACGTCGATCCAGTCACAAACTTGCCTTATAAGGCAAATCCCACCGTGTCAGTCGGTTCGAGCGACTTTCCTGGTACTGTTCCTCCAATCCCGGCGGGTTATCCCGGCTTCAACCCCGTCGGCCCCGGCATCGCCAATGCCGCCTCCAACAATGGCGAAGGCTTCGCCAAGAATCTCGCCGGCCACGCGCTTCCGAATGCGCCGCCGTTCACGGTTTCGCTTGGCGGCGAATATTCATTGCCGGTGAACGAGGACTGGATCGCAACGTTCAGAAGCGATTTCTACTGGCAGGGCAATTCCTATGCCCGAATCTTCAACGACAATCCGTATGACGAGATACGCGGATATTCGACCACCAATCTGACGTTGATCCTCACCGATGCCAACGGCTGGCAGGTGATGGGCTATCTCAAGAATGTGTTCAACGTCACGGCCATCACCGGCGACTTCCTGAACAGCGATGACAGTGGCTTGACGACCAATGTGTTCCTGACGGACCCGCGGTTGTTCGGCATCCGTGTCACGAAAAACTGGTGAGGGGGATATTATGAGTGAACTGATCAAAAATAACGACAACCGCGCCACCATCCGCTGGAAGCTGCTGACATCCGTATCGGCTCTGGCGCTGACGGTTTCCTCCGTCGGTATCGCGCATGCCGAAGACGCCGATCGCCCGCTGGTCTGGATCGAACTCGGCGGGCAGGCGGAAAACATAAGCGGGCAGGGCGAGGTTTACGCCCCCGGCTTTCTGTCGGCCTATTCAACGTCTTCAATCCTGCAGGAAAAGGTGACACCGCTTCAAGCGCAGCGTCCCCCGCTTTTCAGCACGGGAGAAGAGGCGAAGATTTCATTCCAGCCGGAGAACTCCGATTGGTCCGTCTCAGTCTCGGTACGCTATGGCCGCTCCGGCAACAAAAGAGACGTCCGTCATCAAACGGACAAAGTGCATTACAGAACTTACGACAGCGGTCATCCGAAAACAGGAGCGCTGATTTATACCCAGGAAAAATTCGTCGACTCGCACGTCTATCACAATGAAAGCCATTCCGTCCTGGACTTCATGGCGGGCAAGGATATGGGTCTGGGCATGTTCGGTCTTGACGGCTCTTCCGTCTTGAGCGGCGGCATTCGGATTGCGCAATATACGTCGAATTCGTCTGTCGATATGCGCGCGCGGCCGGACCTCCATTTTAAATATGTCACCCTCCCGCCGCCCCTTCGCGCCCAGTTTCCCTACTTTCACACGTATCACGCTCAAGAGACCGCCGCCCGGGGCTTTCGCGGAGTAGGCCCAGCGCTGTCCTGGACGGGTTCGGCATCTTTGCTGGGCAATCGCGATGGCGGAGTGTCGTTCGATTGGGGTGGCAATGCGGCACTTCTGTTCGGACGGCAACGAACCAGAGTGGGGCACCAGGAAACGGGCAACAATTTTGTTGTTTTTAGTGGATACCCCCACCTTGTCTATCAGAATCCTCCTGGCGGCCACGCCACAGACCGCTCCATCACTGTTCCCAATGTGGGAGGTTTTGCGGGATTGTCTTGGCGCGTGCAGGATTTCAAAGTCCGCATGGGCTATCGCGCGGACTTCTTCTTCGGCGCGATCGACGGCGGCATCGATACGCCCAAATCCGAAACGCTGGGCTTCTATGGCCCGTTCGCCACGATCAGCATCGGCCTTCCGTAGTGGGCTGTTGGGAGTCAAGGCTCCGTCCGATAATCTCGCCGCAGGTATCGGACTTCCGTTCGTGGTTGGCACGTGGCCGCCACTGTCGGCGCGTGCGATCGTCAAGAGCTGACGATGAAGCGCGTCGATCCCCTTGCGCAGAGCGTCGCGCGCCCGCAGCATTGCCTCGCTGAGCTGTTCGAGCACAGTATGGACAGCTTTTTTCAATCACTGGCCCTACGGCCGATTGAAATCACCGGAGCCGACATATCGCCTTTCATTGCTGCGGCGATACGTTGTGAAGTTCGGTCCGCCAACGCCCTTATAGGGTCATCATGAAGATGTGCGCGTCGCTCAGTCGTGCTTGCCTGCTTGTGGCTTACCACCTTGCCAATGAGGAAGAGGCGGTCACCAGCGATCGCTGCAATCGACGCGAACGCAGCCGCAGGTCATGAATGCGAACGTCAGCGAGCTCGGCTCGCGCCCTGATGCGCCGTCAGGGTCTCTGAGTTCCGACGAAGTGCTTGGCGGCGTCTTCGCCAGGGCATACGTAGGCCCCTGCTGCGGCTTGGCTCATTCTCGAAAGCAAATTGGATGTCGGGGCTCCGAGTGGGCTGGACTCCGGCCCGGAAATATGTTCTCTTTTTGTTCTAGGCATTGTGGGACCCAGATTTGGGCAGAAAGAGCGTCATGATTGGCGGATATACGGTTTACAATTTGTCGGACGCTTACGACACCGGCACGCGTTGCGGCCTTACTCTTGAAGACGCGTTTGCCTACATGATGGACCTTGCCAACTGCGAATTTTGGTGGGAACGGGTCAACGACGAAATGCGGTTGGTCATCCGTCCGCTGTCGCCGTGCGTATTCTCTATGCCCGATTATCGAAGCACTCAGCCCGATGAGCAAGCAGCCCGTGTAGAGATCATGCGTCGTTTCTTTGTCGATGGTTTGAACGATGTCCATATCGTGACCGATGAGGAAATCGAACGAGTGAATCAGCGCTTGATCGAGATCTACGAAAAACAGGCCCCGATGCTTCACGGCATTTTGCGGTCGGCTTAGCGCCACAGTCAGAACCAGGGATAGAGACGTTTATGGCGTTCGGATTGGTGCTCACGCTGATTGGCATCGGCACAGCTTGCTTCCTGATCTACAACGCTGCGGTCTTCGCATTGCCCGTCGCGTGTGGTTTCTGGATAGGATTTGGCACGCTGCATCTTGGTGGCGGTCCATTGGCTGGAATCGTTCTGGGCTGCATTGCCGGTGGCATCGTGTTTGAACTCGGCAAGACGGCCTTCTGCCGAAGTCACTCAACGCTGCTGCGCTATGCCGTCGTACTGGTCTTCGTGGTGCCTGCGATGTGGGTTGGATATAGCGCGGTGCAGCAGATTTCGGAGTTGCTATCGACGTCCGGCATCTCGCGCCATGTCTTGGCTGTGGTGGGAGCGGTCGCCGTGGGCAGTTCAGCCTTTGCGCGGCTCACGAACGTTCATTCAACTGATTATCAACGCGCTGTTTAGGGCTGGCGGAGTGGCGTTGGGGATCCAGTTGAGATTTTGTATTCAGAAGGCGAAGGGTATAATCTTCCCGTTGGCACTCTACTGATCCGTAATCCGGAGGCCCGCATTACGGAGTCCGCCAATTGTACGAACAGCTCCTGCAGGAGCTGCGGCCGTCGCAACTGTGGCGGCTGTTAAGCTCTTGACCTGCAATCGCAGCGTTATTGCGGGGGAGCAGCAGGCGTCTGTGGCGTCGAACCCATTTGCGTCCCACCCATTGTTTCCTCGCAGGCTCCCGTGGCGTCGTAGGTGCCGGCTATTCCAGTTGCCGTCCGGCAAGCTGTGCCCTTTGTGCGCGTGGTCGACATCGGGTTTGAGCCCGGCGTCGTAGGCATCGGTGTCATCGATGTCGAAGGTGTGGTGCCGGGCTGGGTCGTCGAAGAACCTGATCCAATGTTTCCTGGAGTGGTTGTGGATGACATCGGGTTTGTCGTGGAGCCTGGCGTCGCAGGCGCCGGTGTCATCGGTGTCGAAGGCGTGGTGTCCGGCTGGGTCGTCGAAGAACCAGATCCTGTGTTTCCCGGAGTGGACGCGCCCGTCATCCCCGACTGCGCATAGGCGAGCGCAGAGCCAAGACCGAGTGTCAAAGCAGCGATAAACAGCGGGTTTCTAAAGTGCATTGTTGTCGCCTTGAGCGTTTCCAATGCCTCAAGAACTCCTACCCCCTCTAAGCGTTGCGAATTATCTCTGCCCAGCGCCACCAATTTGCACGCAATGCGTTGTCCAACGGAACTTGTCCGTTCTGGAGGGAGAAAAATTATGGCCAGGAAATATTCTCGCGGGGCCAGCAAGGATGTCGAAACCGCCATGCGCCGCCGCAAGAAAGGTAAGCTCAAACGCGGCAAGGGCGGTCACGGCGGAAAGGTAAAAAGCCGCAAGCAGGCCATTGCCATCGGCCTTTCCGAGGCCAGAAAAGAGGGCAAAAAGGTTCCGCGGAAGAAGACGGGCGGGCGCAAGAAAAGCAAGTGATCGTCGTGTCCTCTCCACTTCCGACAAGTTAGGGCTTGTACAAAGATGGCCAAGACCGTTGGCGACTTTCTGCTTGAGCGACTGCATCAATGGGGCGTGCGCAGGCTGTTCGGTTATCCCGGCGACGGCATCAATGGCATTGTCAGCGCGCTTGGCCGGGCGGAAGGGACTATCGATTTCGTCCAAGTGCGCCATGAAGAAGAAGCCGCCTTCATGGCCAGTGGACATGCCAAGCTGACGGGCGAGGTTGGTGTTTGCCTGGCGACCTCCGGGCCGGGCGCCATCCATCTGCTCAACGGCCTCTATGACGCCAAACTTGACCGCAAGGCTGTGGTGGCAATTGTCGGTCAGCAGGCTCGTGCTTCTCTCGGTGGCCATTTTCAACAGGAAGTCGACCTTCTTTCGCTCTTCAAGGATGTTGCGGGCGATTTCGTGCAGGTCTGCACCGCGCCGGAGCAGGCGCGCCATTTGATCGATCGGGCGTTGCGCATCGCAAAGGCCCAACGAACCGTCACGGCAATCATCTTCCCCAATGATGTCCAGGAGGCAGACGCTGTCGAAGCCCCGGCGCATGCGCACGGCACGATCCACAGCGGATTGGATTTCTCGGAACCTGACATCGTACCGGCTCCCGTCGACCTTCAGCGCGCCGCGAACATTCTGAATGCGGGCGAGCGCGTGGCGATGTTGATAGGGTCAGGCGCGTGGAATGCGCCTGATGAGGTGCTCGCGGTAACGCAGAAATTGCAGGCCGGTTTTGCAAAGGCGTTGCTCGGAAAAGCCGTGCTGCCAGACGATCTTCCCTATTCGACAGGCCAGATCGGTCTTCTGGGTACGACGGCTTCCTACAAGCTGATGCGCGACTGCGACACCTTCTTGATGATCGGGTCGACCTTTCCTTATTCGGAATTTCTCCCAAAGGAAGGCCAGGCCAAGGCGGTTCAGATCGATATCGATCCCACCATGCTGTCTTTGCGCTATCCTATGGACGTGACATTGGTGGGCGATGCGGCGTTGACGTTGCGCGCACTTCTGCCGCTCTTGGAGAGCAAGCCGCGCGGCCGCTGGCGCGAGACCATCGAAAAGAATGTCAAAGAAATGTGGGAGGAAGAAGAAGCGAAAGCGCACCTTCCCGCGCAGCCTCTCAATCCCGAACTGCCCTTCTGGGAGTTCTCGAAAGTTTGCCCTCCCGATGGCGTCCTGGCGGTGGACACGGGCATGTCCACAACATTCTTCGCACGCGCAGTCAAAATGCGCCGCGGAATGAAGACGGCGATCTCCGGCACCTTGGCCACAATGGGGCCGGCCGTCTCCTATGCGCTTGCCGCCAAGTTTGCCTTTCCCGATCGTCCGGCTTTTGCCTTTGTCGGCGACGGAGCCATGCAGATGCTGGGATTGAACAGCCTCGTCACCGCCGCAAAATATTGGCACACATGGCGTGACCCGCGCCTTATTGTTGCGGTCCTGAACAATCACGATCTCAACATGGTGAGTTGGGAATTGCGCGCCTTGGGTGGTTCTGCCCAAAGTCGCCGAAACTCAAGACCTGCCAGATCTCGACTACGCCGCTTATGCGCAAATGCTGGGATTGAGAGGGCTGACGGCTCAGCACCCCGACGACATTGGATGGGTTTGGAACGAAGCACTGACTGCCGACAGGCCTGTGGTGATCGACTTCAAGGTCGATCCCAACGTCGTTGCACTTCCGCCGCATGTTACCTTCGAGCAGACAAAGAATTTCTTCATGGCTCTGGCGCGCGGGGATTCCGATCGCACCGCAATTCTTTCCCAGCTTGCGAATCTGGTGGCGGCCTGAATGACCCTCAAGGCTCTGGCGCTCAATTGTACCTTGAAGACGGGTAGCCAGAAGTCCTCGACCGACAGACTTTTGGAACAGGTGCTGGAGGCTTTGCGCGAATTCGATGTGGAGGGCGAAATCCTGCGTGTTGCCAGTTACAACGTCAAACCCGGCGTGAGATCCGATGAAGGCCGAGGCGATGCATGGCCAGTCATCCTCAGAAAGTTGTTCGCAAGCGATATCCTGATATTGGGGACGCCTATCTGGATGGGTCAGCCATCGAGCATCGCCAAGCGTGTCATCGAGCGTCTCGATGCCCAGTTCGATGACAAGGACGAAGCCGGCCGAATGAAAACGTACAACAAGGTGGCCGCTGTTGCCGTTGTGGGAAATGAGGACGGAGCCCATCATGTGTCGGCAGAGATGTTTCAGGCGCTCAACGATGTGGGGTTCAGCATTGCCCCAAACGCCGTGACCTATTGGGTGGGAGAAGCAATGGGCGACAAGAATTATGTCGACCTGAAACGGACGCCGAGAAAAGTTGTCGATGCCACCAAGATGCTCGCCGCCAATACGGCCCATCTCGCCCATATGCTGAAATCTCAAGGCTATCTCGGCAAGAAGCGTTAGCGGAATCGATAGAGTGCCGCGTCCCGTCTGGCTTGCCGCACAGCAGCGTGGGAATTATTTGTCCGGCTATCATGGGGCTTTAAGGCCTTTGGAACAGCAATTCCTGCGTCAGTCCGGCGAGTTCATCGGGGCTGTCCGTCACGTCGGCCCGAACGACCAACAAGCACTTCGGATCGAGCTGATCGGCGAAGAGGCAGTCAAGACCTCTCAAATTGAAGGCAAGATTCTCAACGGCGACAGCGTCCAGTCTTCGCTGCGCCACCAGTTCGGCCTAGGCCCCGACCAGCCGAGCATTCCGCCCGCCGAACGCGGCATCGCGCAGATGATGGTCGATCTCTATGAGCATTTCGACACGGAGCTTACCGACAAGACGATGTTCGCTTGGCACAGCATGCTCTTAAGCGGCGAAACATCGACCAAGACCATAGGCGGCTACCGTACGCATGACGATCCGATGCAGGTCGTCTCCGGTCCCATCCACAAACGGACGGTGCATTTTGAAGCTCCACCGTCGAAGGCCGTCCCCGATGAGATGAAGCGCTTCGTCGTGTGGTTCAATGACACCGCGCCCAAATGCGCGCGCTCGCTTCCCTCTCTGACCCGCGCTGGTCTCGCGCATCTCCATTTTGTCTGCATTCATCCGTTTGAGGACGGCAATGGCCGTATTGGGCGCGCGCTTGCTGAGAAAGCGCTCGCGCAAAACCTCGGCAACCCGACCCTCATCGCGCTCGCCTATACCATCGAGCGCAAGCGCAAGGACTATTATGCAGCGCTGGAGCACAACAACAAAGATCTCGAAGTTACAGACTGGCTCGAGTACTTCGCCTGTACCGTCCTCGAAGCTCAGGGCAACACAATCAGACGCGTGGATTTTTACATCGCAAAGGCGAAGTTCTACGAACGCGCGCGTGATCGGCTCAACGAGCGCCAAGCCAAGGTCATCGCCCGCTTTTTCGAGGAAGGTATTGACGGCTTCCAGGGGGGCCTCTCAGCGGAGAACTACATCACCATCGCCAAGACCTCACGCGCCACGGCAACGCGTGATCTGCAAGACCTTGTCGAGAAGGGTACACTCATCCGTACGGGTGAACGGCGACACACGCGGTATTATTTGGCATTGGATATGCGCGCGGGCGAAGGAACGTAAGATGCGGTTTTACCTACTCAAGCTATTGAAAGTGTCTACGTAATTGATACCGCCGCCGGTGCGACTTGATTGCGTCCGCCGCTATTCTCATCGAGCTACCCGCGCGGCACGCAAGCGGCACGCAAAAGTTTGTAAGTCCTTGAATTAGCTTGTAGCCAAAACCAGCGACAGCCTGCGAAAAAAAGTTACTTTTCCACGGGCTTTTGCGTCCGAAGACTTCACTCAATAAGGGACAGGATTTACGTTCAAAATTTTCCAACGATATCAGTCCTTTTAACATCTTATGGCGCACCAATTTTTCCAAAATGCCGATTTTTGAACTTACGTCCTCTGCATACATCTTTGCAGTAACGGCGCAAATGAAGCTTGACCGTTGAGGGTGAAGCAAAGCGACTTGCGATTGCTATAATGCAGTGGGCCGATCCTTACCTAAGCCTTTGGAAAGATTGGTTGGAGCGTGATGATTCGAACCTCCGGCCCGCCTTCCAAACGCGGAGGCGGACGCCTACCGCAAGCTGCAGAACCGCGTAAGCTGTGTGGCCGACGCGGCCATAAGCTCGCCGCCTTTCGCCTTTTTACGCTCCCTCGTCTGAGGGACCGGTTCATCTGCAAGCCCTCATTCGTTCTTATTATTGAAGGGCAGTCCGCCCATCGAAGATTGGGTGTGTGCAGGAAATGGTCGGGCACGTGGAATCCGATTGTGACGGCTCCGACATGTCTAGAGCCGGTCTGGCCATGACCGCGCACAACATCAACTCGTGGTTTCTTCGCGAGGTATTACCTTTGGAAGGTATATTAATGACCTTTCTGCGCAGAAGTACGCGCGAGTCGAGCGCCCTGGCTGATCTTCGGCAGGAAGTCTATGTCCGCATCTACGAGGCGGCGCAAAAGAAGATTCCCAATCCTGTCCGTCCCTTTCTTTTGGCAACAGCGCGAAACCTTGTCGTCGATCGCGCCCGCCGCAACCACGTGGTTTCGATCGAAGCTGTGGCTGATCTCGATCAACTGGAAATTGCGGCCGACGAACCAGGTCCTGAGAGGAGTGTCGTGGCCCGCCAAGAATTGCGGCGCCTGCAAGCGGCCCTCGATCGCCTACCACCACGCTGTCGAGAGGCATTGACACTACGCAAGGTCGAAGGGCTTCAACGCCGCGAAATCGCCAAACGCATGGGCATCTCGGAACCTACTGTCGCCAAGCATTTGGCTGCGGGCATGTATGTGTTTGCGGATTTCCTGACCAGCGACGATACGACAGGGAGCAAATCGTGATGGCCCCGGACGAAACCGATCCTTGGGGCGGGGTGAGCGCCAGTCCCGTCGAAGTCGATGCCGCCGCCTGGTGCGAACGCCGCGATCAAAGCGATTGGAGCGACGGCGATCAAGCCGAACTGGACGCTTGGCTCGCAGCATCAAGCGCACATGCCGTAGCTTTTTTACGCATGTCGCATATATGGAGCAGGGCAGATCGCCTAAGCGCGCTACGTCACCCGATGCGACACGCGCTTGCATCGGCCGACAGCAGGCCTTCGGGCACTGTACCGCGACGGGTTGTGGCATTTCTTGTCGCATTTGCCGCTGTCAGTGCTGCGGTTGGATATTATGTCTATCGACCTTCCGCTGAATTGTTCGCCACACCGGTGGGTGGACGCGAAGTTCTGACGCTCGCCGATGGATCCCAGGTGGAGCTAAATACCGACACCGCCGTGCGGGTCCACGTGGATTCCAAGCAGCGCATCGTGTTTCTCGACCGTGGCGAAGCATATTTTCAAGTGAAACACGACAATACGCATCCGTTCACAGTTGTGGCGAGTGGGCATCGAATTACAGACTTGGGCACAAAATTCTCGGTCCGCGAAGAAGATCGCGGTCTCAGAGTCGCTTTGGTCGAAGGCCGTGCCCGTATCGACGCGAGCAGCGGAAATACGCCATCGCGCTCAGCGATCTTGATGCCGGGCGACGTCGCGCTGGTGACCACAGATTCGCTCACCATTTCAAGACACACGACGGGCGAACTTGTTAACTCGCTGGGCTGGCGGCACGGCGTATTGATTTTTGATCATACCACGCTCGGAGAGGCGGCACGCGAAGTGAACCGCTACAGCCGCAAGAAACTCGTGGTCGCAGACGCCAAAGCCGGACGTCTGATGATCGGAGGCACGTTCGCGACAAGCAATGTGGATTCGATTGCGGAAGCGGCGAAGGATTTTTTCGGGCTACGTGTCGAAGACCGCGGCGACGAAATCGTGATCTCGCGTTAGGGCTTAGCAAGCAGGCCGCATCGCAGCGGCTGTGATGGAGGGGGATATGCTGGGATTGAAACAGATCAAATTGCTTCTGAGCGGCACGGCGATAAGCGCGATTTTAGCGCTGACAGCGAACGCAGCCGAGCTAAATGTGCCCGACGGCGATCTGAAATCGGCTCTCGATAGTTACGCGCGCCAGACCGGCGTATCGCTTCTCTATCCAGAGAGCGCCATTAAAGGTGTGCATAGCAATGGCGCCATCGGCGCGCGCACCCCGGAAGAAGCCCTGTCTCGCATACTGATGGGCACGGGTTTCACTGTGCGCAAGCATACCGACGGGACGATCATGATCGTGCATGATGGCGCGGCGGCTAGCGAGGCTCCACCCGCTATCACGCTCGCCGCCGCTGCCGAGCTACCGGTCCCCGTCCACTCGGTCGAAACCGTCACCGTCACCTCATCCAAGCTCGGTGGCGCAGATGTTCAGTCGATTCCGATATCGATCACCGCGCTAAGCCAAGAACAATTGACCGCCACGCAAACCGCAGGTGGCCCTGACCTTGTAAAGCAGGTGCCCAACCTGACGTTCTCCAAGACGAATTTCTCCGGCTACAATCTGGAAATTCGTGGCATCGGTACCCAGGCGATTTCGGTGACGACCGATCCTGCGGTGGCGGTCGCGCTGAACGACATTCCGTTCATCCGCAATCACTTCTTCGAGCAGGAATTCTACGATCTCGGGCAAGCCGAGGTGCTGCGCGGGCCGCAGGGCACGCTTTATGGCCGTAACGCGACGGCAGGCGTGGTCAATCTGGAATTGGCCAAACCGACCGACCAGTTCGAGGCGATGGCATCTGCCGACATCGGAAATTATCAGAACCGACGCTTCGAAGGGATGATCAATCTTCCCATTGTCGACGATCGTGTCGATCTGCGTGTTGCCGGAGAGTGGACCAAGCGGCAGGGCTACTCTTTCAACGAAACTACTGACCAACGCATCGACGGCCGTGATCTGTGGTCGGGCCGCGTCACGCTTGGCTTTAAGCCGATCGAAGAATTGCAGACCTATCTCGTCTGGGAGCATTTTTCGGAAGATGACGACCGTCTGCGCAGCGGCAAACAGCTCTGCCAGACCGATCAGCCGCCGACATCGATCAACGGCGTGCCGGTACCGCCCGGCGCGCTGGACGCTTCGAGCATCTTCGGCATGGGAGCGGATTATCTGAGCCAGGGTTGCAAGGCGACGTCGCTTTATTCGCCCAATGCGTTCGAAGTGCCCTATGGTTTCTCGCTTCCCTATGCGGTTGCTCTGGGCGTCTCTAGTTTTGCCAACCCCAATCTCGATCCTTATGCAAGCACGGTACAGTCGCAAAATTTGCGCGTGATCGAATCGACGCTCAATCCGCGCTACCAAGCAAAGAACGATGTGATCGAGTTGAACGCCGACTATACCGTCACGCCGTCACTGACCTTCACATCCCAGACCGGGTACAATCAGGATTTTCTCTGGTCGACAGAAGACTACAACCGCTTCGACACGAGTCCGGGCATTTTTCAACTGCCTGATGTCGTCAATGGTGGCGTAGGTACCGTCCTTGATGCAAATGGCGTGTTCTGCGACCCACAATTGGGTTGTACGAACCGGCTTGTCGCTCAGGACCTATCCGATGAACATGCTTGGCAATTGAGTCAGGAATTCCGACTGTCCTCGAATTTTAGCGGGCCGTTCAATTTCAGTCTTGGCGGAAACTATCTTCACTACGAAACAGAAGAGAATTACTACGTCTTCATAAACTCGCTCAGCATCCTGTCTCTTACCGGATCGTCTCCCATCAACCACGAGGATCCTTCAGATGACACATATATTCCGGGCGTTACCGACAACCATCAATGTTTGCAAAGAGGTGACAATAAATCTCCGGGCGCCTGGGGTTTCCAAAATGGCAATCCCGTGGTGGGCGGCGGTGTGCCGACAGTAGACTGCATCTATATCGATCCCAATCCGATCACCAGTCTCAACAACGAAGGCCATAATTATTTCCTGAGCCAGAATCCCTATGTCCTCAACTCCTACGCAGGATTCGGCGAAGCCTATTACAATATCGCCAGCGATTTGAAGCTGACGGGTGGATTGCGTTGGACGGAAGATCAAAAGCATTTTATCGATATTCCGAGCGAACTTACCGTGCAGGGATACGGTTATTTCGTTACGGGCATAGTGAACCAGCAATGGGATGAGCTTACTGGCCGCGCCGCCGTAAACTGGACGCCAAAGCTCGATTTTACCGACCAGACACTGATCTACGGATCTTTTGCGCGCGGCTACAAGGCGGGTGGCGCCAATCCGCCTGGGGCTGCATTTGGTTCTCCGCCAACGAGTGCCAGTGCCCAAATCTCGGAGCCTATTCATCCTCTTACCTTCAAACCCGAATTCATCAATGCGTTCGAGGTAGGTTCCAAGAACACGCTGCTCGACGGCACGCTGACGTTCAATGGCGACGCCTTCTACTACGACTACAAGGACTATCAGATCTCGGAGATCGTGGACCGCACCTCGATCAACCTGAACTTCAACGCCACGGTAATGGGTGCGGAGCTCGAAACCACCTGGGAGCCGCTACCCGGCCTGAAATTCAATTTCGCGGGCGGTTACGAAAACACGAAAATCGACAACGGCCAGAGCGCCATCGATCTGATGGACCGGACGGATGCTGCCCAGCACCCCGGTTGGATGATCGTCAAACCATTTCCGACGGAGGCCTCAAACTGCATCCTGCCAGCCTATGTCGTCCAAGCACTCCTGGAGGAAAACCAGGTGCGGGGATCTGAATCCGATCCGGGAGCCCCGGTATTTGCCTGCGATCAGGCTTATCTTCAGCATCTCGACCCGGGCACCCTTTATGCCTATCAGGCCAATCCGAGCGGAATGGGTGGCGTCGGCTACGGCAATGCCGGCAACAACAATGCCTTCGCCATACCCAGCGGTTATCCGGGCTTTGATCCGCTCAGCGTGGACCCGTCGGCTCCCGCAGGCGTCAACAACGGCCTCGGTTTGCCGGCCAACAATGGTGAAGGGTTTGCCAAAAACCTGAGCGGTAACAAGCTTCCCAACGCGCCGCCCTTCACGGTTTCGTTCGGTACGCAATACACCATGCCGATTACGCAGGATTGGGCAGGTACGTTACGCAGCGATTACTACTGGCAGGATTATTCCTGGGCGCGGGTGTTCAACGACAATCCTTACGATCGCATCCGCGGCTACACCAACGTCAACTTGACACTGATTTTCACCAACCAGAACGGCTGGCAGGTGATGCTCTATGACAAGAACGTGTTCAACACGACAGCGATCACCGGCGACTTCCTCAACAGTGACGATAGCGGGCTTACAACCAACGTGTTCCTGACCGATCCCAAGTTGATCGGCGTTCGCATCACGAAGAACTGGTAAGGACATAAGCAATGAGCGAATTGATGAATACGTATACCCGCCGTGCTGTCCGCCGTCAGCTTCTGTCGACGGCTTCAGCGCTTGCATTCATTGCGTCGGCTTACGCGATGGGCGAAGCCAATGCCGCCGACGGTGATGCCGACCATCCGACGCTGTGGATCGAACTTGGTGGAGACCTGCAACATGTGGGCGGCCAGGGGGAGCCCTTTATGCCCGGCTTCGTCGCGGCCAATCCCAATTCTGCCGTTTTGAGGCAACCAACGCCTATTCAGGCACAGAAACCTCTCCCATTTCAATTCGGCGAGGAAGGCAAGATTTCCCTCCAGCCAGAAGGCTCGGATTGGGTATTTTCCGCGTCGGTCCTTTACGGCAGGTCGAGTAATTTCAAAAAAGTGGATCACCAGACAAACCGGGTGTTCTCGCTGCAATATCCCTATACGCCTAGCAAGTTCTATAAAACGGATCTCGAAAATTTCGCGAACACCCAGGTGCATCGCCGAGAAAGCCATGCCGTCCTCGATTTCGCCGTAGGCAAAGATGTCGGCCTGGGACTGTTTGGCAGGGAAGGTTCCTCCAATTTGAGCCTCGGCGTTCGCTTCGCGCAATTTTCGTCTGATGTGACGTTCGATGCCAAGGCGCGACCGGACTTACATGTAAACAGCAAATATAATTCTTTCTTTCATCGCAGCCTACCAAAATCCAAATACTTTCATACGTATCACGCCACGGGTCAGGCTTCGCGCAGCTTTCACGGAATAGGGCCGTCCCTTTCCTGGAATGGCTCGGCATCGATCATAGGCAATCCGCAAAGTGACGAGGTCACACTCGACTGGGGCGCCAACGTTGCCCTCCTGTTCGGCAGACAAAAGGCGCGCGTACAGCATCAGGAGTCCGCACATTACAAAAGTAAAAATGTTCAATTCCAATATATTACAACCTATCAGCATCCTCCCGCCGGCCATAGCGACGCACGAACTGTCACTGTGCCGAATGTTGGCGGTTTTGCAGGCGCATCCTATCGCATCGAGAATTTCAAAGTCAGTATGGGCTATCGTGCGGATTTCTTCTTCGGTGCCATCGATGGTGGTATTGATACGCGCAAATCTGAAACGCTGGGCTTCTATGGCCCCTTCGCCAGCGTCAGCGTCGGGTTGGGGGAATAAGCACGCGCGTGACTACAATGTAGGCGTCCATGTTTGTCTCGTAGTTTTAAAGATGTATCCAAACTGTGCCGCAATCGTTGATAACACCCGCGGCGCACGCGCACACGCCCTCTATCGCCGTTATTCAACCTCTTCGTCGAAACGATCTTGACGGCCTTCCGCAATAATCTGTTAGGCACGACGTGATTGGCGCGTCAGATCTAATTTTCAGATGTGACGTTGCGGTGAGCGGGCAACAGCTTTTGATCTGCGCCATCGACGATGAATCCATCCGTCAAGTCACAAGCCGAATATTGGAAAGCGCGGGCTATGTCGTGATTGAAGCAGGAGACGGGCCTATTTCGTTGGGCTAGGGCTTCTGGGAGAATTTGCTCTCTGGAGAACGCCCATCGTTCCGGCGCTCAATGGCGCGCTCCGCTCTTATTTCATCTGGCGACGCTTTCTTGCCAAACGGTTCTGAATGTTTCGCTTCAGCCTGTTGTGTGAGACTTGATTTCTGCGGAAACCGTAAACTCGGACCGTGTTTTTGTTCGACCATGTTAAGCTCCTTTCGCTTCTCCCCTGCACGAAACGCCAAACTGTGTCGTTGGTTCCATTAGGGACGATCGGTTCGGCACACATGCGCCGATCAAGGTGTAAATGATGCTGTTACTCGCGTGGTCCACAGGTGCGAAGGCGATTCAAGCTTTTATCTTTTGTTGTGCCCCAACCGGCAACAAGGCCGCCAATTTCACACCGTTTGGCGAACCGATGCCGGTGCATGCGTCCCATCCTTGGGCCGCCGAATAGCTACCATTGTTTCCCTGTGTGATATCGTTCAGGGCTTGTGGATGTTTGTAGAGTGAGGGATTGAGATAACCAGCCGGCTTCTCTCTCATGCCGTTAATTCGCGCGATCAAACCTGCCCAAAGGGGAGCCACAGCACTTGTACCCCCGATCACGGTATCACTTCCGTCAATACGAACTTCATAGCCGGTTCGCGGATCGGCATTGCCGGAGACATCCGGAATCCCCCGTCTCGGAAGCTCACCTTTGAGTTGGTGGGCGTCCGTCAATTGAAGTCCTTGCTGCCAGGGCGGGCGTGGAAAAATGCTGCTGACACCGCCACCGGTCGCACCATCGCTGGGGCCATCGTTCCAGACGACCTCGCGCAGAATCTTTCCGTTCGCTGCTTGCAAGCTTGTCCCTCCGCAAGCAAGGGCAAAGGGGCTCGATGCCGGAAAATCGACATGATTTTTGCCATCATCCACACCATCGCTTGAGCCGCTATCGCCGGAGGCCACGAACACGGTGATTCCCAGTGTGGCTGCGTCCTGAAACGCCTGGTCGAACGCAGTCATGGATTGTTTCGTCCAGGAAGTTTCCGGCCCTCCCCAGCTGATGGAAATCACAGACGGTTTGTTGCTCGCATCGTGAATTGCCGTTGTTACAGCGTCCAAAAATCCCGCATCTGTATTGGGTGCGAAATAGACAACGATGCGCGCCTGTGGCGCGATGGCGCCGGCCACTTCGATATCCAGCACGACTTCTCCGTCAGGGCCATTGGAGTCGCCGGTCGGATTGTTTCTTCCGTGGTCCACCGACATTGCCGAAATTGCAGGTAGCGAGAGCTTCAGTTTGGCGAAGTAGTTTTCGATATCATCGGTTCTGTAGCCACCTCCGAGCTCTATAATGCCGATGCATTCGCCTTTTCCGGTTCCGGTTGGAAAGTTATAAAGGGCAGCAAGCTCGAGCGGTGAATATGACGAAGACGACGCCGACGACAGGAGGTTGCCGATGGCCGGACGAACGCGGAACCGCGTTCGTGCCTGCGGACGGTTGTCGAGCCCAAGTACGGCTTCAACGACACCCTTCAGTTCGCTCGGCAGGTGTACCGAACCCGTTCGCCCGCGGTATGAGCCTCCAGCATGTTCAAACTGCTGTAGCTCGACATCGAACGCCTTGTTGAACTGCGCAACCGTGCCCGCAACGATCATAGTCCGGCGCGCAGCGTCTTTCTGTACGACGACCAGGCCGTATTTTTCCGAGAATTTCTCGACAGCCTGAACATCCTTGGGAGCTGCGCCAAATTTCTGGGCGAAGTCGCTGCGCCTGACGCGCTCACCCTGCTTCTCTCCGGCGGTACATTTTGAAACATTTCTCCGGAATGCTTGGCCGGCTCTCCTACGTAGGACCAGGCTTACCTCCAATCGTTCGGCAGGGTCGGCTGCCCCAATGACTCGTGCGCCCGGCAGAGGTGTTCGTTCGCTACCCTTCAAGGCATGTTTTGGCATGTGATGTTCCCTTGCGCGGCGAGTTAATCCTTAAACTGAAACAACATATGCCTTTTCCATCTCACTGCGATCTTCAAGCGATCGTCTTCGTCCGCTGGGATGGTCGATTTCGCCTTTATCATGGCCGCGTGCGCAAACGCAGGCGCAAGAAAGGGACCCGTGGGACTCGGATCCTTGTCGAGCACCGATGTCGCGAAAAGGGACCGCTGCGACGGCGGCCTGCATCCAAACGCGCGACCAAGCAGTGCGATCCGGTACGCTGTTCACAGACTGCCTGATCCGGGATCTCGTCAATGGGCCGCCGCCGCGCCCCAATCGGTCTTTGATTTACGCGGCTATGTGCCCGTCACCATCAGGATTGCAAACACATTCAAGTGTTTGTCCCGCAGTCGAAGGATCGTGCCGGAACGCGATATCACCGATGGACACTACGCCCACCAATCTCTTGCGAGCGTCCACAATCGGTAGGCGCCGCACCCGCAGTTCCGCCATATTTTCAGCCGCATCGGCTATGTCGTCGTCTTCGGAGCAATAGAGCACCTTCTCGGTCATCACATCGCGGACCTTGGTTTTCTTTGGGTCTTTGCCGCGAGCAACCGCCCGAAGCGCCAGGTCGCGATCCGTGATCATGCCGACAAGTTTGTCATTCTCTCCTACAGGGAGGAATCCCACATCGGCATCTTCCATTTTGCGTGCTGCGGTCTGAATGCTGTCGTCTGGGTTTACGATTTGGACGTCGGGACTCATGACTTCTGCGATTTTCATAACAGCCTCCTTGCCCCCGCTAAGCCCGCAACGCGACACGACTGTTTTGGTTCCGAGGAAGCCACGCAATTCGGGATCGCAAGAGGCGGTTCTCTCCGATGCGAATCTCGCTAGCCATAGCGAGTTTCCGGGCAAGGCTCTCCCACCTCGTTTGCGCGAACAAAGCCACCCCCGAGTGCTACTGTTGGAAACCATTTCGGGATACTAACCCCTATGAGCAAGTTCCACGACGCCATCATTCTCTGGGAGGTCCGTGCGCCTCGAATATTTCCTCGCGGGAAACGTTGTTGTCGGCAACCTGGCGTCTTGTGCGAGGGGGGCGAGGCTTTTGTCCTACGACCCGGATTGTCTTGGGAACAGCGAAGTTCATTTGCTCCGCCTCATACCCGAACGGGTGCGCGTCATCGACCGCTTGGGCGGCACAATTCTACACACGTCGCGCACCAAACCGGGAGCGGTCGGTCTTAAGGATCTGCCACCTTATCGGTAAATTGTCCGCTTACAGGACCAACTTGGATGCAACACCCGCATATTTGCGTGTTCTGGGCGCCCTGCAGATCGTGCGCTGGTCGTCGTCGGTGGCGACGACATCTTTCCTATGCGGTGCAGTTGCATCGAAGGGATGCCGGTGATCGCAATTCCCAAGACGATCGATAACGACGTCTTCGGCACGGATTATTGCATCGGCGTCTCCACCGTCGTGTCGGGCTCGATGGAACCCGTGGAGAGACTGCGGACCCCCGCTGGTGGCCCACGAACGCATCGCGGTGGTCAAGCTGTTCGGACGCAATTTATGCTGTCCAAGTGGAAGGTGTCGCATTGCCGGGCCGCTCAAACCGCGGAACCATCGCCACGATCTTGAGCCATGATTTCGGACGAATTGCCGGGCAGATCGGCAGCAGCACCAAGAGCGCAAGGGAACATTTTATGGTGAAGCGCGCGACCAATAGAGCAGCTAAGAGTGCGTTCGGCACGACGGGACCGTTCGTCGTTGGAAAGGCGAGCGCCGCACAGCGGCAAACAAAATTGAAACTGGCCTACGCGATCAATCGGATTGTCAAAAGCCAAAAATTGGCGCGCACCGCCGTTCGATAGGCCGCGTATTGTACAATCTGGCGAAAAGTGACCTTTGGAATGGCTCAGCTTGCCCCCCATAAAGACCCGACCCGTAAGTCGTCGACGAGGAAAATGTTGTTTTTTTGCAGATAGTAGAGGTAAGTCAGCTTGGAGAAATGATTCTCCTCACTCCCATTTACACAGAAATCCAAAAAACGGCGAAGACCGTGTGGCACTCGTGACGATGGCATCATCGACGCTACCGGCGACGCAAATCACTCGTCCGCAGCGCCACGATGTTCAAAGGAAAGTCGACATCAGAGATATCAGAAACGTCGATCCGACAAGGGTCGAAAGCAGCAGCAATATTTCGCTCCAGGAGTGAATGGGCCTTGCCCGCTTCTCCCATTCGCAGACGCGCAACGCGCCGGATTGCATGCGGGAGAATCGATAGTGCTCGCGGCAATAGTCGGCGTGAGCAGCGATGATGGAGGTACCCTTTGGTAAACCAAGCGCAGACATGATGGTATCCCAAGAAATTTACGGCCCCATCGGGCAAACAACGCAGCCGCGTGACGCCTGTTCCGATCCCGCAATGCCACTGTAACTCTTGAGATCGAATGTGATGAATCTGCATCACCTCTGCCAGTGACGACCGCTGCATGACTGTGACGGAACCCCGCACGGCGCGCAGGGAAGGTATCGTTAGCGCAAGTGTTGAAGGCCCGATTGTAATCGTCACGCCCGGACTTGCCGCGCGCAAGCCGTCGAAGGATGAATCCAGTCATTGCGTCGACGGACGGATCACAGGGTATTTCGTCCGAGAACTATGAGCCCTGTGTATTCCTTGAGCGGCCTTCTCCTATAGGTGCAGCAACAAGCACGACATTGGGGGAGGTGGAAGATTCGAGTTAAAAATCGCCCTGCAAACGTCGATTGACCGTGAACGAATTCGCGTATGTTTGTGCGCTTTTGAAACACTCAAGGGCTCAGTGCACACGACAGCCGAATCCAACAACGCGGTTTCCCATTTCTGGTTCCTGCCGAGGCATAACGTCTTCTTGCCGCCGTAAACAACTGGCGGAATCATACATCCGAGATGCTTTCGGGTGACTCCAATGGCGATCCAGGCGTGTAAGACCTGCGGCAGGGAAATCTGTAACGTTTCAAGGCTTTGTCCGTATTGTAGAGTAGACAGCCAGGAGGACTATTCAATTTTTGGTTCTTGGCTTCTTGTGGGCTGGGTCCTAATCGCCGTTGCGCTGCTTGGATCGCAGGGCTGGGAAGATGGCAAGCAAAGTACCCGTTTCATTGGTAGCAACCACGGACGGGCTGCGCTCAATCCGAAATTGCAAACTCAAAAACACACCGTAAGCCGTTCAGCTCGATTTGCACAACAGTTCGTCCCTGAGGTTCAGCAGCGACCGCGGCCTTGATAAGGCGGCTACCGAAGCTGCGCGTTATAGGTTCGGAAATTGTGTCAAGAACGCACTCCTTCCAATCAATACACACCTTTTTCTGCTCGATTGCCCAGCCAAGTTCGACGCTGCCGTTAGGCGATCTGAGCGCACCATATTTCAGAGCAGTGGTAGCCAACTCGTGAAAAGCAAGCGCCAGTCCGCCGGTGCTTTCCGAGAGCAGAAGAGGGGGGCCTCCAATGCGAATTTGCGCAGGCGTTGGAAACCATGAACGGTGACAAAGCGGCTTTCGCCACTTCACCGAGATCGGCTTTGTCGGCGCCGGAAATGACGGTGTTGGTCGGCGGCTTGCGTGTTCTTGGCGCAACGCCCATGGTAACAAGCATGGTGTCTTTACAGATCGCGTCGGCACACTGACAAACGACTTCTTCGTCAATCTGCTGCAGATGGGCACGTAGTGGAGACTGGACGAGAAATCGCAGAACGTATTCGAGGCCCTCGACAAATCGGGCGCGGTCAAATGGACCGGTACCCGGACCGACTTGGTCTTCGGCTCGCACTCCCAGTTGCGCGCCCTGGCCGAGGTCTATGCCAGCACCGACGCGAAGGAGAAGTTCGTGAAGGACTTTGTTGTGTCTTGGGTCAAGGTACAGGCTTGCGAACGATCCCCGCAGAATGGCAAGCGCATTGATCGTGCCTGCGATCGTCATTAGCAAAACCGCATAGATACCCCACAGCGAGAACACGCGAAGAGCGGCGGGCAGAACTAAGCAGGCTGCACCACAACCGACATATGGCCACGCTTGCGTGCTGACGCGGGCTTGACGGTAACTTCTACGTCCTGGCCGAGAACGGTCAGGAATTCCATCAGCCGGCCGACGGAGACCGATACAGGCCGGCAACGCATCAGAGCGGACACCTGCGCCTGTGTCGTGCCGAGCAGGGTGGCCGCCTTGCTTTGGGTAAGCTCGCGTTCCTTACCCCGAAGATAATTTCGTAGAGCGCAAGCTCGAAGGCGTGAAACCTGCCGATCTTCGAAAGACGGTCGTGGCATTTGCAAACTCAGTTCCGGAGGGGCGCAGCGCGGTCTTGTTTGTGGGCGTGCACGACAACGGAGAAATCGCGGGCTGCAGAAACGCCGACCAGAAACAGCGCGATATTCGCGTGATCTGCGAGCAAGACTGTTACCCGCCGATCACAATGACTGGCGAGGTGCCGCAAACGAACGCCGATAATGTGGTTGCGGTCGTTATTGGGGCGAGCAACAATCGGCCACACTTTGCGGGCGCTGCTTTCTGCGTAGGGGCTCAGCAAGCGTTCCTGCCTTGCCAGAGATGTTCCTGGAGTTGATCCATTCGCAGAACAGCACTGCGGCCAATATTCTGCGGCTAAAGGCCAAGTCGTAAGCTTCGTTGCGCTTCAACATAAAATCGGCGAAGTACGGAAGGTCGAAGGCAGCGGGAATCGCCAAACCGGCGAATGCCGCGTTTTGGAATGCGATGCCGGGTCGGCGAGGTTTCAAGTTGTCGGCGGCGACAGCCGGTATTTCAACGAGCCAATTGACCGCATCAAAACGATGCGCGATGAAGAAAAGCATCGTCCGATGCTGATATTTTCCGGCTATTGAGCGTTGGCTTGTCGGTGCAGGTCGGCACGAATTGAGGAAGCGAAATACCGGTGCGCTTCTATCGCCAGTCTGGTTTCGTTGTTGTTGGTGAAAGCAGTTTTCGGCTTCAGATAGAATACATGCTGGAACGCTTCATATTCGCTTGGTACTCACTTTAGGACTGCCGAAAGGGTTTCTAGCGCGAGCCCGAATCCAACGCTATCCTCGACCAAACGCCGCAGGGGTTGGGTCACGGCGAGGCGGGTAAGCCGCGCCGTAAGCGGCTGGAGCGCGGCAATCTTGGCTGCGATCTCATGTGCTCGGGAGAGCAACCGGGCTTTGGGAACGATCTCGTTTACTGCGCCAAAAGCCTTCGCGTCTTCTGCGCTAAGCACCTGCTGGGTAGTGACGAAGTATCGGCCACGGACCGATCCGATGACGTGCGGCCAGAGCGAGTGAATACCATCGCCGGGCACGATCCCGAACCCGGTGTGGGGCTTATCCTGGAAGATCGTGTCGGGTGTCGCAAGGACGACGTCAGAAAGAAGGATGTATTCTGAATGAACGGTAGCCGGCCCGTTCACTGCCGCGATCACCGGCACAGGAATGTCAATAAGATTGGCAAGCACAAGCTTGCCCTCTCGAAACATCCTGTGGAAGCCGTGGGCTGTGCCGAAGTCGAACTTCGATCCATCAATATTGTCAATAAAAGCATCTCCGGTGCCCGTCATGATGACGACGCGCGTTTCTGCATCCTGGGCAACAACTCGAAAGAGGTCGGCGAACTCCCGATGAGTATCTGCGTCGAACGTCAGGGTTTTGCCGGCCGTGTGAAAGCTCATCTCCAACACACCTTGGGCGGACCGGATTAGCTTGGCGTGCGGAAAACTGTCCTTATAGGCGGTAAATTCAGTCATCTGTCATTCCTTTCGAAGTGCTCGACGGCCTAAAGAAGGGGACGCTGGGAGAGGAAACGAGAGCATTGGGGCGCGGTTCCAATGTGTTGACGACACCGATGCTCTTGGCCGCGGCTAGGCCGATCCCGCTGGAGCCGCCGGTGATGACGGCGATTTTTCTGTTGAGTTTGGATATGACATTTTCCTTTGAGGGTTGGTTTGGCAATGCAGTCAGAAGCGCAGGCCGCCAGACACGGCGAGGCGTTCGCCGGTGATCCAGCGAGCCGCGTCGGAGGCGAGGAAGACGATGGCGGGCACTATGTCGTCCGGTGTGCCGATGCGGCCCAGCGGTGTGCTGGCGACAACGAACTGTTCCATCTCGCCGCCTTCCAAGCCCGAGGCGCGCAGGCCTTCGGTCGATGTCTGGCCGGGCGCCACCGCATTCACGCGGATGTTGCGTGGACCAAGCTCTTTCGCCAGTGCGCGGGTGATCTGATCCACCGCCGCCTTGGTGGCGGAATAGACACTGGATTTCGGCATCGCACTGAACGACGCGATGGAGCTGATATTGACGATGCTGCCGCCGCCTTCGGGGAAGTGCTTCAGCGCCGCCTGGCTGGTCAGCAGCACGCCCAGCACATTGGTGTCGAATTGGCGGTGGAATTCTGCCTCGGCGATGTCGGCCAGGGCATCGAAACTGAACAGCCCGGCATTGTTCACTAGAATGGAGGGCGCACCGAACGTTTCAATCGTGTCGGCGAACAGTCGCGCTACGTCTGGAGCCTTCGAGACATTACCCTGCACGGTGATGGCCTTGCCGCCCGCGTCCCGGATGCGGGTGGCGGCACGACAGGCGCCGTCCTTATCGGAGGCATAGTCGAGGGTGACGTTGGCGCCGGCGGCGGCAAGGCCAAATGCGACGGCGGCCCCGATGCCCTCGGAAGCGCCGGTGACGATGGCGGTTTTGCCAGTGAGAGAGTTCATGGCGGCTATCCCTTGACGTGGTTGCATGGAGATACTGGTCCATCCGCCCAATAAGGGGTATAGCGATAAATCAGCTATGATTTATCCGCATTTCAAATGAATGATCGGCTTCAGGAATTGGCTGTGTTCGTCCGGGTGGCGGAAAGCGGTAGCTTTTCTCGCGCTGGGCGCGACCTGGGCCTGTCCCAGCCTTCGGTATCGCGCATCGTCGGCGAGCTGGAGGCGCGACTGGGCACCACCTTACTGCTGCGTTCGACCCGTCGCATCACTCTGACCGATGCCGGCGCGCTATTCGTGGACCGGGCGCGAGCAGTGCTGGCCGACCTTGAAGATGCCGAAGATGCGGCGCGCGGCATCGACAGCCTACGCGGCACCATTCGCTTGGCCCTTCCGGTGATCTATGGCACGCGGGAGATCATCCCGCGGCTGAAAGAATTCCTGGCGCTGCATCCGCTGCTGCAGGTGGAGATGACGATGTCAGACGCACGCCAGGATCTGGTAGCAGAAGGTGCCGATGTTGCGATAAGGCTGGGCGCGCTGGACGACAGCGCCTATGGCGCGAGGCGATTGGCGATGCTGGACCGCACCCTGGTCGCCGCGCCCGGTTACCTGAAGGCGCGCGGGGTGCCAAAATCGCCAGCTGACCTCGCCCATCACGACTGCATTTTTGGGCCTGGCGGCTTTGGCCGCGACAAATGGATATTCCATCAGGGAGCGCGCGAAGTCGCTGTGGATGTACAGGGCCGCATCCACACAAACTCCGGACCCGGCGTGTTCGCGAGCGCCTTGGCAGGATTGGGCATCGCAATGGCCTCGATCGTGATGTTCCAGCCGGAAATTGCAGCTGGGCGGCTGGTAGCGCTGCTGCCCGATTATGCGCTGGAGCCGGTGCTAGTGCACGCCGTGTTCCCGGGCGGTCCGCGGCCGTCGGCGAAGGTGCGGACCTTGGTAGACTATCTCGCGAACGCGATTCGAACTGGCGCGCCTCTATAAATAAGTGCGACTTCCATAGCGATGCAGCAATTGCGACCTTGCCCTTCGAAACGGCTCGGCGACCAGCGGAAGCTCATCGGTGGTATCAATTGGAACAAGGTGACTGAAATTCCTCACCGCTTTGGTATCAACGCAAAACCAGACAGAGTGTTCGCCGCACTCGTCTCGATTGAAGGTCTGCGCGGTTGGTGGGAATTTGGTGATCTTGACAATGTCAAAGCGGCGGATGGTTGGAATCTTGGAGGGGCGTCAAGTTCCAACCATCCGCCAGACGCCCTATCGCAGGGGCTCTCAGAACAGCGATATTTGGGCGTCAGTGCGTTGCCGAGCCATTCGACATAGAACCATTCGACATGGCACCACTGGACATCGCGTCGGTCTTTTTCTTGGATGCCATCGCATCGCTTGACATGGCGCCGCCGGACATTGCATCCGTTTTCTTCTTCGTCTTCTTCTTCTTCATCATCTTGTCTTTGTCGCTGGAAGCCATAGCACCACTGGACATAGCGCCGCTTGACATCGAACCGTTCGACATCGCCCCGCTGGGCGTGGTGCCATTTGACATCGCGCCGCTGCTGGAACTCTGCGCAAAAGCTGCGCCTGTCACGCCGACGCTCAGAACGAATGCAAGAAAGCCAATTTTCCCAAAACGTGTCATCGTCAATTCTCCTAGGATTGATAGACCGCAGAGCCGCAGCCAAGGCGCTTCACTCTCGTGAAACTTCAGTGAGCGATGGCGCGGTTCCGAACCGGCCATCGCAACATTCATTTTCCTTCTTTCATTCGCGAGCTGCCGCCAGGATCGATCCGCCCGGTCTCGCTTGCACTAAAACTGCTTCGCCCAATCCGATCTGCGTTGCCTGCGGAATACGATACGAGGCAGGCTTGCCCGTCCAATCACCGAGCTTCACAAGCTGCTTGACGACATCCTTGTGCGGCAACGTTAGGCCGCCGTTTTCGCCGCGCGCGATGGGCACCTGTTCTATGCTCGGGTCGAAGCGGACGAGCCATACCTCCGCATCGGCTGCGCGCCGGCGCCCACGGCAACCGAGCCGCTGTCGATGTGAATATCAGGGCCGAATTGATTTTCTTCGCGCCGGATTAGGGCCTCGAGTTCGAGGCGGTTACGCCCAACCACATCTGCACGGCCATTGACGACCACCTGGGGCGTCCACACCTCGGCGTGACGAAGGGCGTGGGCGTAGTCCCATTGACGGGCTGTATACTGCGGGGAGGCGAACGTGTCCTTCCAGCCGAGATTATCCCAGTAGGTCACACCAAAGCTCAATGTCAGGAGGTCGGGACGGTTGCTCAGTGCCATGACATTGGCGTTGGCAGGCGGACAGTCCGAGCAACCTTGGCTCTGAAAAAGCTCGACGACCGTCAGAGGCTTGCTGGCGGCGCTCGCAGTTGATCCCTGGGCCATTGCCGCTCCCATGGCGGTAAAAGCCGTCACTGCCGCGATGCTGAGCTTTCTGATTGTGTCCGTTGTCATCTCCCATCTCCTTCCGACCGTAAAAGTCGATCCATGAGAGAATTCGCCACTGCGGGCGATTGGTTACATAGGCGACGTCATTGCTCATTAATTCCCGCGTACCATTCATAGCCGCGGTCTTCCCAATAGCCGCCGCGGCCGCCGGCGATGCGCGCGAAGCTGTCGGTGATCTCGATGCGCTGGACGTATTTTGCCTGCTTGTAGCCGAGCTGGCGCTCCACGCGCAGCCGCAGCGGCGCGCCATGCGCCACATCCAGCGGCTTGCCGTTCAAAGCATAGGCGATGAGCGTCTGCGGGTGGAAGGCATCGGCCAGATCGATGCTTTCATAATATTGGCCCGGACTCTGTTCGCCGCCCTTGGCGGGTTCGCCGGTCAGATTGTCGGCGCAGTGAAACACCGCATAGCGCGCGCCGCGACTTCCATCCCGGCCGCCTTCAGCAGCAGGCCCAGCTGGCACGCCCGTCCACATGCCGATCGCGCTCCAGCCCTCGACGCAATCATGCCGGGTGATCTGGGTCCGCGCGGCAGGCGCCGCAAGTCCGCCACCGACAACGACAGCGGATTTGCGACCAGCCCGTCCACCTTCAAGCCGCCAGTTGACGAAATTCTCCGCCACATGGCGGTTGTATTCATCGGTCCCCGGATTGAGCGTGCCGTTGGGCTTGAACACGGGCGAGATGTCGGACGGGCTATATTCCCGCGCCAGCTGGTCCGGCAAGCAGCGCGTCGCTGACTGATCCGCGTCCAGTCTTCCACCGCCTGAAAGACCTGGCGAAGCTCGGGCTCACGGTCAGGCTGTTGACGTTCGCGATCAGCAACCCCGCGCCGCCAAAGCCGCCCACGATCGCGGCGCGGCGGGTGATGTTGCTGTCTGGTCACCATCAGTCATGCTCCTTCGGAACGCGGTAGTGGCCGCTCAGCATCGAGCGCACTTCGTTGATCGGGCCGGCCAGAATCACTTCGACCAGATGCACGATGACGAACAGCACGATCAGGGTCGCGGAGATAAAATGAATGCTGCGCGCCGACTGGCGGCCGCCGAACAGATCCAGCAGCCACGGGAAGAAGGCGTCGAAGCCGGGCGACATGGTCAGCCCCGTCAGCACCATCAGGGTGATCAGCAGGATCACGCCCAGATAGGCCAGCCTCTGCAGCACATTGTAGCGCTGCGCCGCTTCACCCGTGGGATGCTTCAGCCTCATATGGTCGAGGATCGAGCGCGGGATCGCTCTGATGTCGATCCAGGTCGGCCAGATGTCTTTCTGGATATGCCGCGTCCAGAGGCTCCAGCCCAGATAGACCAGACCATTGATCGCGAGTATCCAGGCGAACAGGAAATGCCAGTGCCGCGCATCGGCCAGATCCTGGAAACTCGGGATCGTCAGCCATTCGGGCCAGCCGCGAGCACCAAATTCGCCATCATCCTTCGACCAGCCCAAATACCCGGTGGTGTCGAAATGCCAGGAGCCGATCTGGGTGATGCCGCGCGTGCCCTCGGGCGTATCGAAGGCGTCGAGTGAGAAGAAAGGACGATCGGCGTCCGCGCCGTACATGCCCCAATAAAGACGCGGATGGGCGTTGAAAATATTGAGCCCGCTGCCCAGCAGGAACAGGATGCACAGCGCATTGATCCAGTGCGAGATTCTGTACTGGCGCGTGATGCCTATAGAAACTCTCGCCATCGGACGAATGGTTGAATTTCTCGCGATAGAAACGGACGGCAGACGCGACCAGAAGAAGCAGTTTGGCGCGTATTCGAGCGCCGCGGGTCGGCGGTGGCGCGTTATCGGGGACTTCTGGCGGATATGCCGTAGAACTATAATTGGCTTCCATGAACCACCCCACTTCCCTTCGCGATCCCAGATCTCGTAATTTCAATTATTGCGCTCCAACGCCGCGCTCCGCGCCGTCCCCAAATGACTCTCGCAGGGGTTAATTGAGCGGACCGCGCCCGGTCCAAACATCGCGGCTTTCGACCAATGGCAGAATACAGCTTGCATGTGACACCAGCCTGATAACCGCAGAGAATATTATGCAGAAATGGCAGTACCGGCCAGCTGATCGCACGGCCGACCGGCCTCGCCAGACCCGGCCCTCGAGGACCGCTCGGGTTTGGCAAAGGCACTCGGCGTCGGTCGGGGAGTAGACCGGTCATGCGGCGACTGCCGGGGGCCAGCCGGCTATTTCCTGCAGAACCAAGTTTTCGGTGATCTTCTCGGAGAGGCGGGCTTTGACGGCGTCGCCGATGCTGAGTACGCCGACCACCTTACGATCCAGAACCACCGGCAGATGGCGTGCTCGGCGTACAGTCATGACCTCCATGGCGCTGATTATACTGTCCATCGGGGACACGACAGGTCCACCCAACATTGTCAATTCGCGGACATGCAATTCAAGGGCAGCCTTGCCGCACCGGGCGATTGCAGAGACGATCTTGCGCTCCGACACGATCCCCTTGATGCCTCCGTCGCCCGCAAGCACGACAAGCGCGCCGATGCGGTGATAGTCCATCAGTTTGGCGGCATCCTTGATGCTCGCGTCTTCGGCGACGGTTATTACGTGGTCACCCTTGGTTTTGATTACCTCCTGGATACGCATGTTTTTCCTTTCTCCTGTTGGATCGGCCCTGCGCCGTCTTCGTCAATGTTGGCAAGTTCGCTTCGATCGCGGACCAGGTTACACATTTTCACAATCTTTCTTGGGGAGCGGAGTGCGCCATGGTGCTGGCTACGGGCGTGAAAAAATCGGCCTTTTACAGCCTTCTAGGGTTGGAGAGCTCCTCATTTTGAGGGGGTCGTTCCGTTAGGGCGGTTCAAGTTTTGACGGAAGCGTATCCTGCGTTTGCGATGTAGTTTGCGCATTCCGCGGGCGTGATGGTTCCGACGAGATCGCCGATGTGTCGCCAAGTGTCTGCAATGCAGCGTTTTAACGAGTTATGGCCTAGAGAGATTTGTGCTGTAACTTTCCGTCTGTAATCAGCGAATTCCCTGAAGTCGCACTTGATTGCCCAAGAGGCGCAATACCGGGAATGGATGCTGGCAGCCCTTGCGGGCGACGCGGCTGCCTACCGGATGCTGCTTGGTGGATTGACGCGGCATTTACGTGGCTATTACGCGTGGCGGCTTAATCCTGCCGCGGCCGAGGATGCGGTGCAGGAAACATTGATTGCTACTCATACAAGACGTGCGACCTATGACACGGCCCAGCCATTCACGGTCTGGGTTTATGGGATCGCACACTACAAGCTGCTAGACGAATATCGCCGTGTTAAGCGCCGCCAAACGGTTCCTCTGGAGGAAGCGGGGGCCCTGTTCATGTCCGACGAATCTGAAGTCGTGAGCGCAAAGCGCGATGTTGAAAAATTGCTGCTGAAGCTGCCTGAAGCTAAACGCAAGCTCGTGCGCGACGTGAAGTTGGACGGTCACTCTATCGCTGAAACCGCAGCGAAGACGGGTATGTTGGAAGCGGCGGTAAAGGTAACGCTGCATCGCGCGCTCAAATCGCTGGGCAGCGAACTAGGAGACCGCGATGCGGACTGAGGACCTGATTGTAGAGCTTTCCAGTAGCCTGCAACCAGTAAGGAAAGCGGCGGTAATTGGCACGTTGGCTGTTGGTCTAGCGGTCGGTACCATCGGCTCCGCCGTGCTGATGCTGGCAACGATTGGTCTTCGTCACGATCTCGTCGTGGCGATGGCGGGTGGCGCCTTCTGGATGAAATTTGGCTACACACTGGTGATCGCAGACCTCGGACTGTGGATCGTGGAGCGCTTGGGACGACCGGCACTGCAGTGACGCGCCTCTTGCGTTGTTGGTTTCCCGGCAGTGCGATCCTGGCGCTGACAGCTATGCAGTTAGCGCCGGTGAACGTCGACCGGCATGCGCTGATAATGGGTCGGTCCGCGAACGTATGTGCGATTCTTATCGTGTTTTTGGCGCTGCCGCTGTTCGGCGGTATTTTCTGGGCGCTTCGCCAGCTAGCGCCCACACGATTGACGCAGGCCGGAGCCGCGGCGGGGTTATTAGCAGGTAGCGCAGCAGCGACAATATACGGCTTTCATTGCCCCGAAAACGCTGCACCGTTTGTAGCGGTCTGGTACACGTCGGGCATACTGCTTGCCACGCTTCTGGGCGCGGCGATGAGGCGATTTCTGCGGTGGTAATCGAGGGCAATCGCTGACAAATCTATAGGTTACGCGTGTCGCCGAAGCCAGCTTTCGGGTCGTCAATCTTAATTCACCAAGCGAACCCATGCGTAACGCAATGTCGATGCCTTCCTTCGCCGGTCGCGATGGCTCCCACAAAAGCCTTCGGTTTCATATTCGGCGACAGGGTGGGCATTCTCTCAATCCAATCTAGTTTTCTCGCGACTATCCGGCACGAGACCGAAGCTCTGGAAGGCGCTTGCGGTAGCCGGGAACGTCGTAGGGGCGGCGTTGAACAAAGTTCGCGGTTTTGAACTGGAGTGGCTCGCCGGGTCCGGCGAGGAGCAAGATTATTCCTACGCTATAGAGCAGTCCCCGAGGGCGGTTGGCGACAGCCTAGAACGTCCAAATTCACTCTGGAACGCGAGGCGGCACTGCGAGGAGGGCGCTCCCTGGCCCCTTCACTGAAGGATCAGGCGATTGCGCTGGCCCGGAAAAAAGGCGTCGTAGGAAGCGAGCGAGCGAGGAACTCAAAGTGAGGTGGACCCCATCCATTGGACAGGAAACGGGGTGAGCTAAGAGAGACACCCGCCGGTTGCAAATCCCCCTACCCGTATGACGGGGGCCTCGAAGCCACGTATCATGTTCTGCTCGTCGATTAAATCCTTTTGTTGCTGTTGTGCCTGTGGGGATGTGGTCAACGTCCTTGCGTTGTCCACATCCCCACAGGCTGGCGCGCCCGCAAAAATTTCGCGCGGCGTCCTATAACCGAGCGCCTGGTGAAGGCGTGCGTTGTTGTAAAAAGTCAGCCAACTGCCGATGCCGCTGCGTGCCTCGGCGACCGAGCTGTAGGCCTTGATGAAGATCTCCTCGTATTTCAGGCTGCGCCACAGCCGCTCGATGAAGATGTTGTCGAGAAACCGCCCCTTGCCGTCCATGCTGATACGGACCCCGCGGGTGGCCAGTTCGTCAAGGAAGCCCGCGCTGGTGAACTGCACACCCTGGTCGGTATTGAAGATGTCTGGTTGCCCATAGCGATCCATCGCGTCCTGCAAGGCCTCGACGCAAAATGCCGTTTCCATCCCGATCGACAAACGCCATGCCAGAACACGCCGGCTGAACCAATCCATCACGGCAACCAGATAGACAAAGCCCTTGGTCATCGGGATATAGGTGATATCCGCGCACCACACCTGGTTGGGTCGATCGATGACCAAGCCTCGCAACAGATAAGGATAAATCTTGTGTTCCGGGTGACGCCGGCTGGTGTTCGGCTTCTGGTAGATCGCCTCGATCCCCATCAGCCGCATCATCCGGCGTACGCGTTTGCGGTTCACCGCGTAGCCATCGCGTCGCAACACCGCCACCATGCGACGCGAGCCGTAGAACGGCGTCGTCAGATATTGCTCGTCGAGCCGGCGCATCAGTCGCAGATCGCCCTCACTCGCCGCAGCCCCGCGCCAATACAGCGTCGAGCGCGCAACCTTCAGAAGCCGGCATTGCGCCACGATCGATAGATCAACGTCCGCGCGGTCGACCAGCGACAGCCGCGCGGCCTGGTTCATGGACCAGACCTTTTGCGAAAAAAATCCCGCTCGACCGTCAGTTCGCCGATCTTCTCGTACAGCTTGGCCAGTTGCGCTTCATCCACCGCCGCGCCGTCAGACCCACGGGCCTTTCCCCGGGCAAACAGCGAGCCAACCTCCTCAAGCAACGTCTTCTTCCAGGCGTGGATCTGGCTGGCGTGTACTCCATACCGGCTCGACAGCTCCGCAACCGTGCCTTCCTCCCGCACCGCCGCTAAAGCCACCTTCGCTTTGAAGTCCGACCCATGCTTCTTACGAACATTCGACATCTGTTACCCCTGGCCCAATCGGCCGTTTTAGGGGCGAGTGTCTCTCTTAGCCACCTGCCCAGTTTTCGGGGGCCACCTCAAAGCTCTTGGCATTTCGCGCTACTATCTCAGCCGAATGTGCGGATTGGGTCTGTTGGTTAGGATTGGAAGAGGCCTGTATGGGATACCGGTTGCAGAAGATCATGTAGGCGCTATCGGGATGTCTGAAGAAGCTTGACAGTCGACCGGAGCCTTGGCTCCGTCCGAGCGCATCTACGGGGCTGCTGCCCATCTGCTACTCGAAAGTCGGGCCAATGCGCGCTCGTGAAGATGGGAAATCCATCCGTCGTCCTTGCCGAGCACGGCGTTTTGCCGTACATTTGTGAGCAAGGAGAATTTTGCCATGCTTGCCGCTTCGCGCCGTAAAGCGCCCGCCCGAGAGCTTAAGAAGGATCGCCTGGAGTTGCGCGTCGCCGCGTCCGCCAAGGCACTCATCCAGCGCGCTATGGCGGTAAGCGGCCTGACGGCTGGCGATCTGGCCTATGAAGGCGCGCGCCGGGTTCTGGACGAGCATGAGCGCATGGTGCTGACCGGCGTCAATCGGGACGCGTTCCTGGATGCCGTCCTGAAACCGCCGGAGCCGACCGATAAGTTGGTCAGGGCGCTACGCCGGCATCGCGATGTAGTGAGCTGACGCTTGGCTTTGAGGATCGAGCCGCTCGGAAAGCAGCACGAGCGTGGCGGCTTCACCTGCGGCCAGCCCGAACTCGATGATTGGTTCCGAAAGCGGGCAGGTCAGGACGAGCGCCGCAATGTGGCGCGGGTTTTCGTGGCCGTGGACGACGAACTTGGACCCGTCGGCTTCTATAGCCTCGGAGCGTTCACGCTGACCTTTGAGAGGCTGCCGGACGAGATCGCGTGCAAGCTGCCGCGCTATGACGCCATTCCGGCCGCCCTGATCGGACGGTTGGCGCGCGATGAAAAGGTCCGTGGCCGCGGGATCGGCGAATTGCTGCTGGCCGATGCCGTGCGTCGCATATTGGGTGCCAGCAAAGCGCTCGCGGTGTTCGCCATCGTGGTCGATGCCAAAGACGTGCGGGCGGTTCAGTTCTATGCGGCGTTCGGCTTTCGCGTGTTTCCTTTGCAGCCGAGCCGTCTGTTTCTTCTGGCGTCGTCGGCGGCCGCGGCTATCGCGAAGATCTAGCCTCGCCGTGCCACTGGTCGGGGGGATGATCTCATCGACTTTGCTGACACTTGTCGTGATTTCCGCGATCTATGCGCTGGTTAAAGATCGGCAGCTTGGCTCGATGGCCAGATCAGAACACGCATTTGAACCGGATGGACGAGGGCAGTACCATCGCGGCCCCATCGGGACCGCCTAACACAAACAAAGAAAGGCAGCTGACAATGGGTTTCTACAACAGGGTGATCCTCCCAAAATTATGTGACCTCGCCATGCGCGACAAGCACTTCGGACCATATCGGCAGCGTGTAATCGGCGCAGCAGAAGGCCGCGTTCTTGAAATCGGGGTGGGCTCGGGCCTCAATCTCAATCTCTACCAGTCGGGTGTCAGCGAAGTCCTGGCCCTTGAGCCCGATCCCAAGCTGATCGCGATGGCACGCAATAATGCCAAGGACGCACCGCGGCCAATCACGTTTCTGGAAGCCTCCGCAGAGCGCCTCCCTCTGGACGACGAGAGCGTCGATACCGTTGTGACGACGTGGACGTTGTGCACCATCCCGGACGGGATTCATGCGCTTCGAGAAGCACGCAGGGTGCTCAAGCCCTCCGGCAAACTGTTGTTCGCCGAGCATGGCCTGTCACCGGAAGAGAATGTGCAGAAATGGCAAAACCGGATAACCCCGCTCTGGAAACCGTTCGCCGGCGGTTGTCATCTGAACCGCCCGATCAAGAGCATGATCCAGACCGCAGGATTTGCCATCGATCAGCTCAAAACCGGTTACCTGCCAGGCCTGAAGTGTATGGGATTCATGTATGAGGGAAGTGCCCGGCGAAATTGAACGCATTCAACAAAGTTAGCGCCAGCGCTACTATTCGAACACTCCATTCAGCGTCCCGAAAGAGCGATATGTCGGCAAATTTCACGACCCTTGTCCAAGGGAGGCGTCGGCTGGTGGTGGCGCAGTTTGGATTGCCGTCAGGTTGAACAGCAAGACTTTCCGCGTTGCTGAACGGGCGGGCACGGCCGATCCGCATAGGAACAGAACACGCAGCAATCGCCTGGCTTTGGCTTGAGGATCGCCGCGCAGCCTTTGCAGTCATAGAAATACTGGCAGGCATCAGTCGGCATAGTTTCGGTCGCCCTGTGCCCGCAATTCGGGCAGGTGATCAAGGCTTCCAGAACGAGCGCGGCCTCAGCCATCGCGCGTTCCGGTGCGCGAACTCAAAAGTGGGTGCCGCGCTAAGGCCCGCAGTATCATTGGAACGCCCACCAACGCTGGCACCATCCAATAAGCAATAGCTGGCAAGTCTCTCCAGATCGGCAGATTTCTTCCATTATCCACATAGAATGCCGTTACCAGAACAATATAGGACGCCCCCATAATGGCCGCGTGAAAGCGCAAACCCCAAACCCGAATCACGGCGAGTTTGCCGAGCGCGACTAAGCTGAACGCAAGGGCGCCGAGGAGAAACAGAACATAGTTTTCCGCCCATCGTATGGACGCGAGGGTGGTCGCAGTAAGGCAAACGCCACAGAGGGACCAGAAATAGAAGATTCCCATTGCCGAATGTCGTCCCCGCCTCTTTGTAACCAGTATAGCCGCGAGGCCGAAAATTACGCCCGCCAAACCAGCCAAAACATGCAGCGCAACCACGCCAAGAAACAGGCGATCAGTTGAAGGAATAACAATCCCAAGAATCGTAGTTTGGGAGTTTGTCATCATGCCATCGTTGCCTCCCATCCCCCCAATATTGCCACCACACCAAACATTCCTCTCTCGGCGAAATTCCAGCGTTCAATCAACGAAATCAATATCATTTTAGAAAACGCGCCTAGTGGCGGTTTTTGGTGTTCACTCTAGCGCGATATCCGAAAGGGTTGCGGTCACTGCCCTTGCGCGGGGCGCGGTCTCATCGCGAAATAGCCAGCCACAAACGACGTACGCAGCGAGCGCTCCCGCACATTGCGCCGCCAGAAAACCCGGCACGGAATAGGGCGCAATGCCCGCGAAGGTGTTGCTGAGCGCACGAGCGAGTGTGACCGCCGGATTTGCAAATGACGTCGACGCAGTGAACCAATAGGCCGCCGCGATATACAGCCCGACCAACAGCGGGGTTTGTGCAGTCTTGATCCGGCTCGCACCCGCAATTGTCATGAGTAAACCAAACGTGGCGACAAATTCCGAAAAAACCTGTCCCCCTCCATCGCGCAGCTTTTGAGAGATTTCGAACACGGGCGCGTTGAACATGAGGTGGGCTGCGTACACGCCCGCGACAGCGCCGGTCATCTGTACGGCCACATATAGAAGTGCCCGTGACGGCGCAATCTCGCGCCTCAATGCAATAAATAACGTCACGGCAGGGTTGAAATGCGCACCCGACATCGGTGCGAAAATCGTTATAAGAACGATAAGGGCTGCCCCCGTCGCCATTGTATTGGCAAGCAGCGCGAGAGCAACGTTTCCGCCAGAAAGACGTTCAGCCATGATTCCTGAACCGACGACCGCTGCCAACAGAAACGCCGTGCCCGTCGCTTCGGCGGCAAGCTGACGCGGGAGCGTTCCGTCAATCTTCACGCGCTCATCGTTTGGTTCGTGGCCTTGCCGATGTCGTCGAGTCGCTTCTTGAGCGATATCCGATCTAGCTTCTCTACAGGAAGATTGGCAAAAATCTGAATGCGCCGCTCAAGCATGTGGAACGCCTTACGGAACGCGATCACGATGTCCTTTTCGCTGCCGGTCTCGGCGGCAGGATCAAGCAAGCCCCAGTGTGCACTCATGGGCTGCCCCGGCCAGATTGGGCACACTTCCTGGGCCGCGTTGTCACAAACGGTAAACACAAAATTCAGTGGTGGCGCGCCGGCTTGTGCGAACTCGTCCCAGCTTTTGGATCGCAAGTCTTCCGTTGGAAAATCCAGGCGCTGCAACAGCGTAAGTGCGTGCGCATTCACTTCGCCTCTTGGCAAGGAGCCAGCGGAATAGGCCACGAATTTGCCGTTGCCGATTTTGTTCAAAATTGCTTCCGCCATAATCGAACGCGCCGAATTGCCGGTGCAAAGGAACAGCACGTTGTATGGGCGTTCCGGTTGTTGCGTCCGCATGGCGTCACCCGCAGCAGGCCGAGCCCGCGCCGGGCGCGGCAACCGGCTCGGGCTTAGTCGTGGGCACGCGGTCTTCGCCGTACTGGGCGACATCCCCGAAGGTGAAGAAGCTTTCCCACCGCACCCCTGATGGATCGTTCACCCAGGTTTTGTTCGACTGGGTGTAGCAGCATTTGGCCGCTTCTTGGTTGGCTGTCATCTCACCCGCCGCCTTCAGACGACCTGCGAGTTCCCGCAACTCACCGTCGCTTTCGACCTGAATGCCCAGATGATTAACACCTCTAGCGGCACCACGTGCAGAAATCGCAAAATTCACTTTTGGATCGTTCAGCATCCATTTGGCATAGTCGAGTTTTGTGACGGTCGGTTTCTCACCGAAAAGCGTCGAGTAGAACCCGATTGAGCGTGCAAGGTCTTCAACGGCGACGTGCACGTGCAGGCGCTTCATGTCCTTCTCCTGTCTTGGTTTCAGCGCAAGATGAACGCTGGACTATCTTGGCGAGGGGCGCGCATACGTCGATGTGTCCGCCGCAGCAATCCTTCGTGAGAAATACCAAAAGATTTCGCATGGCGTCGAAGTTGATCGCATAGATTATGGAGCGACCGTCCCGTCGCGCGCGAACGAGTTCCGCATTCGAAAGCACGAGCAGCTGCGCCGATAATGTGTTAGCGGGAACGTTTAAGTTCCGAGCAATCTCGCCCGCTGCCATACCGTCCGGGCCTGCTTTAACGAGCAGGCGAAAGACTTCGAGGCGAGCCTCTTGCGCTATGGCCGAGAGGCGCTTTATCGCAATTGTCATTTCCATATTACATTGATTCCAAAGATATAGAAATAAGTCAAGAGCCCCGGTGCGGACCTCATTGTGACCGGTAAGGACGCTTGCTCTCGGAGGTCGGATTGGCGGGATCAACGTAGATTTTGTCAGGCCGATTTGCATGCACGGCGAAGCGGCACCCCGGGTTTCGCTGGCTGCGCGCTACATCACGTTCCAGATGGCGGAAGTCGCCGCGCCGAGCCAGTTGTTCGAAGAGATTCTGCGAATGATGGATGGACTGCGACCGCGACCGGCCTCGACCTGAGAGCGGGGATCATGCATGCATTTTGACGACGGGAGGAGTGTGTCTGAATGTCAAGAAAAAGGAGCCAGATCAATCGTTTCAAAACGACCGACCTCAATTCACTGTGCTGGCGGCATCTCATGCCGCATCCGCGGTTTGAACAGACTTCAAAAAACGATATTCTCCAGCCCCACTTGAGTTCATCTGGGGAATGTTGGTTCAAAGCTCATTTTGGGGGGGGGTGAAATGCGGTATGTAATATTATCATTTATTGCTATTGCTTGTTGGACGCCAATGACATCCCACGCATCGAGTGTGGTTCAGGGCGACAGCGCACAATCGGTGGATCCAACGACAATTTCACTGCCGGATCTTGGATCAGCCCCGCCATCGCATTCCGAAACCTACGAGGACGATTTCTATTTCTACAAACCTGGCGTGCCCTACCAGACAGCGCTCTCCGATATCAAGGAATGCGATTTCTATTCCCGCGTTCTCAACCCCACTTCACGCGTGTTACCGTTCGTGCCGGTCGGCAAAAGCATCGATCCTGAATCGACGCAAGCCAAAGTTCTGACCAACGCCTGGTTCATGTACGGACCGGTAGGAATGGCAATCGCCGCCATTGCGATCGACAGCGTGCGTTCGGACATGCAGCACTCCAACATGCGCAGATGCATGCAATTCCATGGCTATCAGCGGTACGGCACGTCCGGATCGATTTCGTCAGAACTCTCCGGTGATGGACCTCAGAAACTTGAAGCGAAGCTGGCACTAATTGCGTCGGGACGGCACCCCCCGGGAGAAGCGGTCATACCATGAGAATCTTTGCGATCTTTTTTGTGCTCTTGATGTGCACAGCTTGTGTCGCGCCCGGCTATCGGACTGGCGGCAGCCAAGTGACGGATGGGGCACCGGTTCAATTGCAACCGCATACCGCTTATCTGCTTGTGCGGACGAAGGTGGCGGAAGGCAGTAGTGCCGTCGAAATTCTTTTCGTTCGTACTTTGAGTCCCGAGGAATTGCAGACTGCTGTCGATCTACGACAGAAAGATCCCGAGGCAAGCCAGAAACCCAATGTCTATACGCTTTGGTCAGATGATCCGTATACGGAGATCAATGGCGAACGCACCTACCTGGTCGCGGTGGACCCTGGTACTTACATCATTGGTGGATTTGCTTATGGGGGCATGATGGGAACGTGCATGTGCATGGGCACAGTACAATTCGGAGCCAAAGAAGGTGTGATTACCGATCTCGGCTATTTGCTGACCGCGCGCGAAGACAAACCGATTAAAGTTGTTGAACTCGCGGGCTATGAACGAGATGCCGGTGGGGACGTCGCCTCGATGGCGATGACAGTCCGGCTACCGTCTTCATCCATGCCCGTGCCAGAAACGCTCCAAAGTTTACCGCGCACGAATGCGAATTACCGCGCTTTCGGTCCGTTTCCAAATTACTTCGCGTCGATGATCGACCGTATGGCGCCTGTGCCAGATGTGCTCGATTACGATAAAAACGGAAAGATTATCGACCTTAAGGTACGAGCTACAGCGCTAGCGGTGCCATCTAATCCGGTAGCATCGACGGCGGCTGCGCAATAGATCAACGTCAAGGCACTTGCCTTCACACTAAAGTCCGTAAGGGTATTTCGACTTGCGCTCCGCGCAATCGCACGCGGTTCTCTCGCCACAAGACTACCGACGTGGGGTCTTAATGAGGCTTAATCGCGGAATTTCCCCAGCATAGTGCAATGGCAGATCGGCAGCCTTACGGTTTCGACATCATGTCGGGCTTGCCCGTATCGAAATTCACCGGGACGGAAACATGCTCTTGCACGATCAGCCATTTGCCGTTGATCTTGCGGTAGCCGTCCGCCACACGCACCGTGAAATCGACAGGCTTGCCCTTGGTATCGGTGCCGGTGATGTGCTGGATGCTGTGGCCGAAGCTCAGCGAATCATCGGCCGTGATTGAAAGATCACTGAGTTCGAATTTGAGCGGCCCCTTGAAGGTGCCGAGGAAATCTTCCCAATCCTTGCGATAGTCCTTCGCGCCCACATGCTAGCGTGGCACGCCCACATCGAAGACGAACAAGCTTTCGTCCGGCACATAGAGTTTCATGATCGCGTCCACGTCCTTGGCATTGAACGCGGCAGCGAACTTATCTTCGAGCGCCTTGATCTGTACTTCGCTGCTTGACGTCGGGGCGGCGATGGCAGGCGATATCAGCGCCGGCAGAGCAACGGCTGCCGCGCAAACAAAGAGATGCGCTTTCATGAAATCCCTCCCGTTAGGCAGTGTCCACTATCCTTATATGACGGATATCTTACCATGTGTCGGTTGATCGGCAAACGGGAGGCGAGCAAGTTGCCTTCGAAATCAGAGACGGGAGGGTTAGATGCCCAAAAACCAGCTCATTTGGAAGCGCAAACCTGAAAAGGAAGACTACGCGGGCGCGCTCGCCTTTCTCTCGCTTGTTATGCCTCAAGAAAAGTCGAAGAAACTGATACGCGCAATGCACGAGGCAAGCGTGACCGAGTTTGCGGCAAAAGATCTTCTGCGGGCTGCGAATTTGCCACTGCTTGCGCGAGAAGAGCCTCACGTCGATGCCGATCTGAAAAAAATCCGCCGCGGCAAGCAGCTGCCGCCGGTGCTGTTGATCCGTGGAAATGTTTCGAAACATATTCCTCTGATCGTCGCGGACGGATACCATCGGATTTGCGCGATTTGCTACTACGATGAAAGTGCGCCGATACCGTGTCGAATGGTGGATGGTATCGCCGACTAGTATCGCTATTGAATGGGGGGAATGTTGCGCAAACAAATCAAGACTCAGGACGAACTCCGCCGGAAAGTGCTTGCCGCGTTGACGCAAGAGACCTGCTGTGAAGGCATTCGTGATTTTGAACTCTATCTACATGCTCCCGATGAGCTTGGCGTGAACTGGTCGGTAAGGCTGAGGAGCCATGATCCGGAAGGAAAATGTTATGCAGGAATTGGTGGTGTCGTTGCGTTGCTCGCCAAAGTATATGACTTGGCGGAATAGAGCTGAGGGCAAACACTTGGCTTTGAGTACTGTGGTCAATAACAGCGCGACAGAGCGGCGCGCAGTTTGTGCCAAATTCACGTCCGCGTGACGGCAGCTCAAGCTATTCTGAAGAACCTGGCATGGAGATTTTGTAGCATGGCAAAGCTCATCTTCGGATTGAACCTGTCCCTGGACGGCTATGTCGACCACCAGGAATTTGCGCCGGATCCCGTGCTCTTTCGTCACTGGATAGAGCAAGTGCGCGATCTGACGGGCAGTGTGTACGGTCGCCGCATGTACGAAGTCATGCGCTATTGGGACGAAGACCTTCCTGAGTGGGGCGCAGAGGAACGCGAATTCGCAGCGGTGTGGCGGCGCCAACCGAAGTGGGTCGTTTCGCGCTCGTTGAAATCAGTCGGCCCCAACGCCACACTTGTCGAAGGCGACATCGAGGCGGCGATACGTGAGCTGAAGGCCCAGCTTGTTGGGGAGATTCAAGTTGCCGGGCCAAACTTAGCACGAAGCTTAACCGACCTTGGTCTTATTGATGAGTATCGACTCCACTTCCACCCCGTCGTGCTTGGTCACGGCAAGCCATTCTTCGCGGGGCCCCGGCCGCCGCTCCGCCTTGTGGCGAGCGATCTCATTGGCAAGGATGTGATTAGGTTGACGTATATTCCTGCTTAGTATTCTTCACAAAGATGTGGGGCAGGCAGAATGTTGCAAACGGATCAAAGATCACCTGATCTAATCTCTTTGACGCATTCATTTAAATTTCTAAAATGATAAATGACTGAGATTGTACCATCATCCATCGAGGTTGCGCCGATCGAGCGTATACCGCCCATCAAGTGGTGATCATTATTGTAATTCGACCAAATCGCATTGGGATTCTCAGAACCTGCCACCATCCCTGGCGCGCCATATTGTTTTGTGAGCATCTCCTCTAACTGATTGAAATCAGTTCTATTATAAGTCTGGTGTTGGTCGGCGTGAGGTCCCTCGCTGCTAGCCTTGATCGAGCACAGGCCATTTTTTGGCGTTATGAAAGCTTCGTAATAGTGGAAAAAGTGTTGATTGGCGTTCGGGGGATTAATTACATAGTTCATAAATGATCTAGAGCTTGAAAGTCGACCAACAATCGAGATCTGGGAGAGAGGGGTTCCGGCTTCCAATCCGAATACCTTTGCATTCGTTAGAGGTCTTAGAAGTGGCGACGACACAGCAGCGAGCACTATAAAAATCAATACCGAGAGAAGGATGTATCGTCCAATTGTCAATTCACGCTCCTAAAGGCGGATTCTTGAACCGAATGACGACGCCAATTTCGACACCGTCATTTTGCATTTCCGTTTCTCGCACTCTCGCCCGGGCTTTCCCAAATTAACCGACATTCCCCGGATGAGTCCGAGTTGGAGCCGACAGTAGAGCATATTTGACGCTGCCAGAAGCAGGGTGGGGCGTTTCCATCGCCACCAGCAACCCGGCATCAGACGTGACGCTCGAACCATGAAACTCAAGCCTGAGGCGGCGGTCGAAAATGAGCCGAGGAACGTCTGAATTCGATTCACCCGCTGGGTGCGCCGTGATTGCCCTCGATCCAACGACATAAGCGTCTGATTGCTATGTCTGTATCGACCCGCCCGCTCTTGCAACTGCAATCTCATCCGGGGAATGCGGGCTTAAAACAGATCGAGGTTCTCGCCCTTTGGTTTCTTAGCGGGTGATTTTTCTGTGGGCTTGGATTGTTTTGGTTTGGATGGTCCACTTAATTCCTGCTCCCGCATAACGAGCGAGCCGTTGAAGGGACGCAACAGTGCTTTGATTTCCGCGATTGTGCGGTCTGTTTCACCGAGCCATTTCTTGATCTCGGACGCGTCCCGTAGGAGGGCAGGCATTCTGTTATCTTTCATGCTGAGGGGTGGACAAGCTTCTGTTGTCACCATCACGCATGTGCAGATTCTGCCGAAGGGCGGAGCACTTCCATGTTTCGGGCGTGCTAGCGACGGTGGCCGCCGGGCTCCTCATGGGCAACGTCGCCGTCCAGAACGGCGCCAAGCTGAAGGGCCTTTCCGAGCAGGCGCGAGAATTCGTCGTCGCATTCTGGGATTTCGCCGCATTTGTCGCCAACTCGTTCGTCTTCCTGATGATTGGTGCCACCGCCGCGACGATTCCCTTCCGCACTCTCGGCGCGGTCTCGCTGTCCGTTGCGATTACGTTAGTTCTCGCCGGACGCCTCGTGACGGTTTATCCGCTATGCCTCCTCTTCTGGCGCTCACACTGGAAAATTTCCTTCGCGGAACAGCACGTACTTTGGTGGGGTGGGCTACGGGGTGCGCTCGCGCTTGCCCTGGCGCTCGCGCTGCCGAAGTCACTACCGCTTCACGATGAGATACTAATCGCCACGTTCGGCGTGGTGACATTCTCGGTGATCGTTCAGGGGCTGACGATGAAGCCGCTTCTTCGCCGACTTCGTTTGCTCTTATGACAACCCCGGCCAGCCAGGCCTATTCGAGGCCCTGTTGGCGCCTCCGCAACCGCCTTGCCGCGTTTGGTATCTGTCGTGTCCAAAGGTCCGCACGTCGTTCGGCCGCACTGCCTGATCGCTCGACCAGATCATGTCACCCAAGACATGAACCGGAAATGCTGTTGGGCCCGGCTAGATCCTCAACGGTCGATCTGCCGCAGAAATCGGCCGAATTCCGATTGATGCATGGCGGCGAGCGTGGTCTGAACGACTGCCTCTCGCTGGAATAACGGCAATGGATGATGCTCCCGTCAACGAACGTTCGGTCAATCTCGTCATATTCTCCCTGATCGCCGTTCTGGTGGGCGTGGTCACGGGGCTCGGCGCAATCGTCTTCCGCATTCTGATTTCTGTCGTTCACGATCTTCTGTTCTTCGGCCAACTCTCCACAAGCTATGACGCGAATATTTATACCCCCGCGTCGCCTTGGGGCTGGTTCGTCATCTTTGTGCCTGTAATCGGCGGCATGGGCGTCGTGTTTTTGGTGCGTACTTTCGCGCCCGAGGCCCGTGGACATGGCGTGCCGGAAGTGATGGACGCGATCTTCTACAAGGAAGGCCGCATCCGCAGTGCCGTCGCTATCGTCAAGTCGCTCGCGTCGGCGCTCGCCATTGGAAGCGGCTCGGCGGTCGGGCGCGAGGGCCCGATCATTCAGATCGGCGCCTCCCTGGGTTCGAATATCGGTCAGTTGTTCCGTCTCGACGCCTGGCAGCGCATTACGCTCGTCGCGGCTGGTGCTGGCGCGGGCATCGCCGCCACGTTCAACACCCCGATCGGCGGCGTCATTTTCGCCATCGAACTGATGATGCCGGAATTTAGTACCCGTACGTTCCTGCCCGTCGCGCTTGCCACCGGCACCGCGACTTTTATCGGCCGCATCTTCTTCGGCCCGCGTCCGGCCTTCAATGTACCACCGGTCGGCACTGTCGCCGATCATCCCTCGGCCGTTTATGTGCTCATCCTCTATGCGATTCTCGGATTGATTGCCGGCGTGGGTGCCGCGAGCTTCATTCGTGGCCTCCATTTCGCGGAGGAGAAGTTTGAGCGGATCGCGAATCCCTATCTGCGGCACGCTATCGGCATGGGAATCGTCGGAACGATGATGGTCCTGTTTCTCCGCTACTCCGGCCACTACCAGATCGACGGGGTCGGCTATGCGACGATCCAGGACGTACTTCTTGGGGGACTTGCGGCCGGACCGTTCCTGGCACTTCTGTTCGCGTCCAAGCTTACGGCCACTTCGCTCAGCCTTGGGTCGGGTTCTTCCGGCGGGGTTTTCTCGCCCTCGCTTTACATGGGCGCGACGCTCGGCGGTGCCTTCGGCGCCCTGCTCCAGCCGCTCTTTCCTGCAGGAGATATCAGCGTGCCTGCCTTCGCCATGGTCGGCATGGCCGCCATGGTCGGCGGCGCGACGGGCGCGGCCATGACTGCCGTCACCATGATTTTCGAAATGACGCTGGACTACGCCATCGTGTTGCCGATGATCATCGCCGTGGCGATCAGTATCGGCAGCCGCCGGGTGCTGTCGCACGAGAATATCTACACGATCAAGCTCATCGCTCGGCGCCACTTCATCCCGAAGGCGCTGCATGCCAATATGTTCCTCGTCCGACGCGCTGAGGATGTGATGGACAAGGACTTTCTGGTCCTGCCCGATTCAATGGGCTTCGACGAGTTCCTCAGGCGACCGGAAGGGCAGGGACTGCGCCATATCGTGATCGTCCACGGCGACAAGCTGATGGGTGTGCTGCGTGTGAACACGGCACTGCGTCACGGACTGGAAGGTGCCTATACCGGCGTTACGCTGGGTGAGGTCGCCAGCCGCGAATTCACTGTGACGCGCCCCGAGGACGTGATGTTCAACGTGATCGGTAGGATGTGGCGGAGGAAGGCGACGATGGCGATCGTTGTCGGCAGGGCCGGAGTGCCGCGTGCAACCGATGTCATCGGTGTCATCAGCAAAGAGCATGTCGCCGATTCCGTAGCGGACAGCATCAAGGTCTACGCCGCCAAGGACCAGCTCGTATGACTTATCTCAGAAGCGTGTGCTGATTTCCGGCGCGGGTATCGCGGAGAGTTTGTCGCAGTCGCATGGGGACGGAAAATGAGTGAACCGCAGCGCGTCGGGGCGCCAATCGAGTTTTGGTTCGACTTTGCCTCGGGCTATGCCTATTTCGCCGCGCTTGAAATCGAGGCGCTGATCCAGCAGTACGGCCGGACGGTCGCGCGGCGGCCTTTTACGCTCGGCGCCGCGTTCAAAGTCACCGGCGCGCCGGTTCCGCCAATCCTTCCGCCGCGGGACGGCTTCCTGTTGCTCGATCGAACGAAGTTTGCGGCATCGGTCGCCGCGGATGTGAAGCCCGAACTGGCCGATTTCATGGTCGTGTCGGCGCGAAGACTGCCGACCAGCCGGGCAGCCACGCTGTCTATGTCTCGCAGCCTGAGCTGTGGCGGCTGTCATCAAGGGAGCCGCCAGGGGCGTGAGCAAAGGGATATAGCCACTCTTCAAAGACCGCGCCCTCCAATCGCGTTGAGCGTTGGCGCACCGCGCGTAGGGTCGACACTGTCATTGGTCGCGGATGCCCGCTTCGATCAATTCCAGAGACATGAGATCGGAGCTGCGGCCAAGCGGTCGCCGAATGGAACGACCTGGTTGCCGGCATAGAGCACCACACCAAAGGCAAATTTGTTGCCGCAAGCGTCGGCGAGTCGCTTAATCCCGGAAAAGTCGCCTGATTGGACGGTGGCACTGGCCTTGACCTCCACCCCGACTACGTGACCGTCGTCACGCTCGAGCACGATATCAACCTCGTGCGCGTGCGTGTCCCGAAAATGATAAGGCGTAAGCTGCAACCTGGACCAGCTCATGAGCTTTGTTATCTCCGCGAATACGAAGGTCTCCAGAACCGGTCCAAACAGTGAGCGCTGCACTTTGATCCGCTCCGATGTGAGCCCGCGGGTGCTTGCGAGGAGGCCGGTATCAAGGAAGTGCAGTTTTGGAGTCTTGATCACGCGCTTAATTCTGTTCGTGCGCCAGGGCTGAAGCGTAGAGATGAGGAACACCTGTTCAAGAAGGCCGACGTAGCGTTGGCTGGTCTTGTGGTTTACGTCGATGCCACTACCGAATTCCGAGTAGTTCATGAGCTGCGCGGAGTGTTCTGCGAGCAGACGAACAAATCGTGGCAGCGCGGTAAGTCTTTCCACGTCGGCAATATCACGCAGATCGCGCGTCAGGACCGATCTGAGATACGACCGTCCCCAATCGTGTCGGCGCCGTTCAGTTGTGCGCTCCGATATCTCCGGGAAGCCTCCTGTCAGCACGAGTTCAACCAGATCGCTTCCGAGCGCCAGTTTCTTGGAGCCGGAAAGCGTGCCCGCAAAGACGCTCTCCAAGAACGTAGACGGTCGGCCGAGGATCTCCGCGCGCGCCAGTGGGAGAAGGTGGATGACTTCCATGCGGCCAGCGAGGCTGTCGGCGAACTCGAGGCAGTTGGCGGAATCGCGCTAGGATTCATTGGTCGGCTCCGTATTCAGAAAGCGAGGAGGACAGGCGCAGCTCGTCTGGACCCGCTCGGTGACAGCGGAGTACAGACCACTTTTCCCAAGCCAAGCGAAGGTTCAACGCGAAGGCGTCCGGGCCTTCATTCCAAGGCTCATGCGCAACATCGCCTCGGCTTTGTCCACTTCCAACTCAAATTCGGAATCGTCACGTGCCAAAAGCTGGGCGCGGCCTTTTGGTGTGATGTGATAGCCCGCCTGGCCGCCAGAGAATTTGTTCTTCACAAGGAAATCATTCTGAGCGAGACGGTCGGCGATCTGGCGAAGCCTGTATTGCGAAATCGATACCGCATGCGGCCACGCATTGCGGGCACCCTGCAATATCATCTCTTCCTGCTTGTCCATTTCCCAGCGCCCTGCCGCCTCTGAGCGGGCGGCTGCGATTCAAACGCCAACAACAAGGATTCGATCCGCGATCGGGAACCGAAAGCGCGTTGCGCCGTTTTTCAGTCGCCGCGCGGTCCGGATCCCCCTCTGCCTCGCGGCAAGCTCAGGGACCCGACAATACGCTCAACCCAGTCGGGTCCCTCCTTTTTTGCCCATGACGACGGCTACCGGTCATCCCATAACCCCGCTGAAGGCGGTGAATCTGTAATTTTGGGCCGCGAACCGGTCTCGGGCCGCGATCCCGCGACCAATCCATTTCACCCAACAAACATGCTCGACACACCGGACAAAACCGGAGGCACAACGCTCCTCGTCTAGTTTCGGCAGGTCGCTCAACTTGTAGGCGCCAGCTGAAAGCGTGAAGGCCGTGGGCGATGATATATTGACCGCGCTTGAACGGGAGGGCGACGATGGAAGCGGGCGGCAAGGCAGTTGGTGTGAAATTGGCCAGCGAATCTGAGAGGCCGCTGATCGAGGGCCTGTCACAATTCTACATCTATGACTTTTCGGAGACAGAACCCGCAGACTCCAAGCGCTTTGAGTTTGACGATCAAGGCGGGTTTTGTCCGCTTCCCGACATCGCTGACTACTGGCGCAGAGAGCGTTTCTACCCGCTGCTGATCTGTGTGCAGGAAAGGCCGGTCGGCTTCGCCTTGCTCAACACCCGTTCTCACCGCGGCGGTTCAGTCGAGCGCAATATGGGGGAGTTCTTTATTGCGCGGAAGCATCGACGTCGCGGGGTGGCCACCGAGGCCGTGCGGCAGGTCTTGGCGCTTTATCCAGGCCGCTGGGAAATCGCCGTGGCGGAGCGGAATGTGGCGGCCAGGGCCTTCTGGCCCCGAGCAATAGCGGCTGCGCCGAACGTTTCCGAGCTTGTTTGCCTTGAAAGCAATGGCGAGCATTGGCACGGGCCGATCTGGAGCTTTCTGGCGGCCAATGGGTATTGACGGAGGCAAGCTGGATGCCCAGTTGGGCTGAAGCCGTCATTGGGGGCTGCAAATGTGGTGAGGCGCCGACGCCGGGCGCGGATATCAGCTTCGCTTGCTCAATGTGATAACCACTTGGCATAGGCTTGAGCATCTATTGCCGGGACCGTTTGACGAAACGCAAGCTGCGAAATCAACTTGAACAAGCGCGTCGTCACCGCATGCCCATTCGCAAAATGAAGAACTTTCGCCCGTCTCATCGAACATGAAGTGACTGCGCGCTACGACCAAGCCTGGACCCTAATCTGCGATCTATGGCATTTCTTCAGCGCTTGACGCGACGACTGCCCAAAGGCCCCGGGTCAATGGCTTTCAAATGCAAGAGGCCACCTGGAAACGCCGTCACCGCCTTCCATAGGGAACTTATACATATATAATGTCCATGATATTTGGAGGGCGATTGATATGGCGTGGAGTATAGTTGTCGCATGGATCCACTACATCGCAATCATGTTGCTCCTTGCCAGTTTGCTTGGCGAGCATCTGCTGTTGAAACCGCAAATGGCGCTTGCCGAAGCCAAGACCCTACAACGCCTTGACATTATTTATGGTACCTCGGCGACGCTGGTGCTGGTGACGGGCGTCATGCGCATGTATCTAGAAAAAGGCGTCAGCTATTATTTGCACCATGGCGCTTTTCATATTTTACTCGGACTGTTTGTAATCGTGGGCCTACTCTCAATTTATCCTACAGTGGTTTTTCTGCGCTGGCGCGGCGATACCCGTGCAGGTCGCGTGCCGCAAGTGGCCGCCGAGCAATTTCAAAAGCTACAAATGATCCTGCGTGTGGAAATGGCTCTGCTGCTGCTCGCGCCGCTTTTTGCGACTTGGATGGCCCATGCAGAATTCTGACTGACATAATATTTGAGCACGTAACGATACTTCTGTCTTTCGTATTCGCGTTAGCGATGATGCACATCCTGTCGAGCTTGTCTGGGGCCGCGGCAAAGTTCTCTTTTCAGGATTGCATAGTCTTTGGATGGCCAACGCGCTCCTTGGCCTCCTGGTCAATTGGCTTGCAATAGGGGAATTGTCCGCTGTCAAAAGTTGGACGGTCATCGAGATCCTTCTCCAGTTCGTTCCGGCGCTGGTCCAATATTTCACCTGTTCGCTTCTCTCGGTGAGGCGCGAAGGCAGCGAAGTGTTAGATATGCCTGCGTTCTATGAGCGGCAGCGTCCTGCAATCTTCACCGCCTTCTCGGCCATGATGATCACCTCAATGATGCAGAACTACGTCGATCGGAACAATTTGGCGGGTTTCAATGCATCCGACTGGATCGGTGCAAACCTTCTCGTGTTACCGATGTTATTCGCCACCCTGATCGCTGGCTGGGCAAAGCCACGGTGGCTACAGTGGGCTGTGGGCCTCACTATGTTCGCTTTGGAGGCTTGGTTTCTTGGCACCTATGCCGTTCGAGCCTAGTTCCTGATCACGTTTCACATTTGCAGCTCGCAGGTGCGGCGGGCTCGATCCGGCGCCAAAGCCCCCGAGACGATAACAGGAAAGGGCCAATAGCGTCCTGTTGGCCAACGCAGGAAGAAGTCCTGCGACCTTTGGGGGGCCATGAGGTGCCGACTTTGGCGCAAGAATCTTGCCGAGCCGAAGCAACCGTCCTGATTTTTTTTGCACTCCCCCCGTCTCCATTTCCGGGTCTAGTTTGTCGTAACAAGTGAGCGCCCGGCTAGGCAACGGCGCTCCGGATGGCGGGGAATGGTCGAGAGACCTGACACCAACAGCGAGGCTGCTAACCGGTACTTATCCGGCGTGAACCCGTTTGAGACCGAAGCTGACGCTTGGTTCGTCCGCGAAATACTGCCGCTTGAGGCATCGCTGATGCAGTATTTGCAGCACAATTGGCGGAACAAGAGCGAAATCTCCGATCTTCGGCAGGAGGTCTATGTTCGCGTCTATGAAGCCGCCAAGCACGAAATCCCCGAATGGCCAAAGCAGTTTCTATTTGCGACCGCGCGCAATCTCCTGATCAACCGGGTCCGCCACGCTCAAATTGTGCCTATCGAAGCGGTATCTGACTTGGAGGCCCTTGAAATTGCTGGGGAAGTGCCAGACCCCGAGCGCATCGTACAGGCACGCGACGAATTGCGGTTGTTGCAAGTCGCTTTGGACAGCCTGCCGCCACGTTGGCGCACCGCTGTCGTTCTCCAACGCGTCGAAGGACTTTCTCGCAAGCAGATCGCCGAACGCATGGGTGTCACGGAATTGTCGGCGGCCAAATATCTTGCCGACGGCATCTGTGCCCTTGTCGACAAGCTCTATGGCCATCCTCCCAATCTCAGGGGGAAGACGTGAGCGGTCCCATCTCCCAATCCGAGGCCGAACGGGGCGCAAGCACGATTGAGTTGCAGGCAGCCCAGTTCATAGAGCGCCGCGATTGTTCGACCTGGACCGATCAAGATCAAGTGGAATTTGAAGCTTGGATTGCCGCCTCACCGGCTCATCGGATTGGCTATTTGAGGATGGACGCCGGTTGGAAGCGCGCCGAAAGGCTGGCCGCCCTTCGGCCGCGCAAAGATAGGTGGCGGGACCAGGCGATCGTGCCAATTGTCGGCAAGAGCGCTGCTGCATTCGGTTTGATCGCTCTGTTGGGCGCTGGCGCTCTCTACTACGCATCGTTACCGCATTATAGCACCTACGCGACCAATCTGGGCGAACGCGAGACGTTGACCCTTCGCGACGGGTCGCGCATCGAACTCAACACCGATACGGTCGTGCAGATATCGAATGATCGCGATCGCAGACATGTTCGGCTGGAGAGAGGCGAAGCGTATTTTGAAATTGTTCATGATGCCGCCCATCCATTTGTGGTTTCTGCCGGTCGCGGCCTTGTCACCGACGTCGGAACCAAGTTCGTTGTCCGGCGAGATGCACAACAGCTCCAGGTGACACTACTGCAGGGTGCGGCACGCTTCGACAGCACTGGTGGCTCCGAAAAACCCGAATCCATCGTTTTGCATCCGGGTGAGGCTGTTGTTGCCACCGCAGACGGGTTCTCTGTTGCAAAAAAGCCTGAGCAGGAAACCGCCCGCGAAACGAGCTGGCGGCGTGGCGTGCTGGTTTTCAGCGACACGCCGCTTGCCAGAGCCGCAGCAGAGTTCAACCGCTACAACCGCATCAAGATCATCGTCAACGATCCCAAGGCGGCCAAAGTTGGAATCGGCGGAACGTTTGCGACCGCCAATGTCCTGGGCTTTGTGCGGGTCGCCCAGGGATTGTTGGGTCTACATGTCGAAAGCCGCGACGACGAAATCGTGATCTCGCATTGAATTTTGGAAAAACAGTAAGGGGGGATGGATGAAGTCCTATCTGAAAGCCACAACCGCCGCGATCGCAATCATGGTCTTTACGGCGGCCCACGCCGAACAGTTCGCTATTCCCGCGGGGGACTTAAAATCGGCGCTAGATGCCTATGCCGCCCAGACCGGAAGTTCGCTGATCTATGTCAGCGGTAGCGTACGCGGCACCAAAACGAAGGGCGTGAACGCGGACGTGCCTCCCGACGAAGCGTTGTCGCGGATATTGAATGGCACGGGCTTTGTCATGCGGCGCGATGCTTCTGGGGCCATCGGAATAGACCGCGCCAAGCTCAACGCCGTGGAAGAATCGCCCAGCATACAATTTGCTCAGGCTGCGGCTGTTCCACGTTCCATCGAAACAGTCACGGTGACGTCATCCAAGCTGGGCGGCGCCGATGTGCAGTCGATTCCCATCTCGATCACAGCGTTGTCGCAAGAACAATTGACCGCCACGCAAACAGCTGGTGGCCCCGATCTTGTGAAGCAGGTGCCGAATCTGACGTTCTCGAAAACGAATTTCACGGGCTACAATATCGAAATACGTGGCATCGGTACGCAGGCGATTTCCGTGACGACCGATCCGGCCGTGGCGGTCGCATTTAATGATATTCCTTTCATTCGCAATCATTTCTTTGAGCAGGAATTCTACGACGTCAGCTCAGTCCAGGTGTTGCGTGGGCCGCAAGGCACGCTCTATGGCCGCAATGCGACAGCTGGCGTGGTCAATCTCGCCTCTGCCAAGCCGACCGACCAATTCGAAGCAATGCTATCGGCCGACATCGGCAATTATCAAAACCGCCGGTTTGAGGCCATGATCAATGTTCCTATTGTCGATGATCGGGTCGATCTACGCGTTGCGGGCGAATGGACCAAGCGAAACGGCTACAGCTTCAATGCAATCACCGATGAACCCATCGACGGCCGCGATTTGTGGTCGGGTCGTGTCACGTTGGGGTTCAAGCCGACCGAGAAATTGCAGGCAACCCTTGTCTGGGAGCATTTTTCCGAAGATGACGATCGCATGCGTACGGCCAAACAGCTTTGCAAAACCGCGCCGGCGCCCACATCGATCAATGGCGTGCATGTAGCGGGTGGGGATTTCAGTACCTTTGGCGGGGCATTGGAACTCGATGACGACTATTTAAGTCAGGGCTGCGAGGCAACCTCGCTTTATTCGCCTGATGCATTCGAAGTGCCTTACGGCTTCTCGCTTCCCTACGCGATCGCGTTGGGCGTCGCCGGCGGAGCCAATCCGTATGTCGATCCTTACGCGAGCACGACGCAGTCACAAAATTTGCGCGTGATCGAATTGGCGTTGAATCCGCGTTACCTGGCCAAAAACGACGTTATCGAATTGAATGCCGACTATACCATTACGCCATCGCTGACATTTACGACGCAGACGGGATACAATCAGGACTTTTTGTGGTCGACGGAAGACTACAACCGCTTCAACACGTCCCCCGGCATCTTCGGAGCACAGCTCGGCAACGGTGTCAGGGATGCAATTTCTCCGGATGGTGTCTTCTGCGATCCGCAGTTGGGATGCAGCAACCGACTTGTCGCCGAGGACCTGTCCGATGAACATGCTTGGCAATTAAGTCAGGAATTTCGACTGGCCTCGAATTTCAGCGGCCCGGTCAATTTCAGTCTTGGCGGGAACTATCTTCATTACGAAACCGAGGAAAACTACTACGTCTTCATCAACGCGCTCACGGCGTATGCTGTAGCGAATGACCATTTTGGTACCGGCCTTCCCTATGTTTCGGGCGTCACCGACAATAGCGACTGCTTGCAAAGTGGCCGTGGTGGGGAAGGCTTCAACAATTGGAACGACCCTCTAACCGGCGGCGGCGAACCCACGCAATCATGCGTTTATATCGATCCAAATCCGATCAGTAACCTCAACAACAAAGGTCACAATTATTTCCTGAGCCAAAACCCCTATACGTTGAATTCCTACGCCGCATTCGGCGAGACCACCTATAATATCGCCGACGATCTGAAGCTGACGGGTGGTCTGCGTTGGACGGAAGACCGCAAGCACTTTACCGATATTCCAAGCGAGGTCGTCACGCAGGGCTACGGCTATCCCATCACGGGCGTGGTGAACCAGCAATGGGATGAACTCACCGGCCGTGCCGTTGTGAACTGGACACCCAAGCTCGATTTCACCGATCAGACATTAGTCTATGGATCTTACGCTCGCGGCTATAAGGCGGGCGGCGCCAACCCGCCGGGAGCAGTGCTTGCTGAACTGGAGGCCGCCGATACTGCAGAGCCGATTCATCCGCTTACCTTCAAGCCCGAATTCATAAACGCGTTTGAGTTGGGTTCCAAGAATACCCTGTTTGATGGCACACTGACGTTTAATGGCGATGTTTTCTATTACGATTACAAAGACTATCAGATCTCGGAAATCGTAGATCGCACGTCAATCAATTTGAATTTCAATGCCACCGTGAAAGGCGCGGAAATCGAAAGCACTTGGGAGCCAACGCCGGGTCTGCGGTTTAATTTCGCCGGTGGATATGAAGACACCAGAATTGCCGACGGACAGAGCGCGGTTGACCTGATTGACCGGACCGCAGGAATGCCCGGATGGATGGTCGTCAAACCTTTCGCGACAGACACCTCGAACTGTATCTTGCCGGATTATGTGGTCGCGGCGCTGTTGGTGGAACAGGTCTCGGAAAGCGGTAGCCACGGCCCTGGAGATGCGGTTTTTGCCTGCGCGCATGCCTATAGCGAGCATCTCGATCCGGCCACTCTCTACCCCTATGCGCCAAATCCCCAAGGATTGGGTGGAGTAGGCTACCCGACCAATGGCGGCTACACCGCTCCCTTTCCTATTCCCGCCGGCTATATCGGATTTGATCCGACGCAACCCGCCATCAACAATGGCGAAGGCTTTGCCAAGAATCTCGGCGGCAACAAATTGCCGAACGCGCCACCCTTCACCGTTTCATTCGGCGCGCAATATACGCTGCCGATCAGTCAGGACTGGGCGGGCACGCTACGCAGCGACTATTATTGGCAGGATTATTCCTGGGCGCGCGTCTTCAACGACAACCCCTACGATCGCTTGCGCGGCTATACCAACGTCAATCTGACGCTGATCTTCACCAACCAGAACGGCTGGCAGGTCATGCTCTATGACAAGAATGTGTTCAATGCGACAGACATCACCGGCGATTTCCTAAACAGCGATGACAGCGGCCTGACAACCAACGTGTTTCTAACCGATCCCAGACTGATCGGCATCCGCGTCACGAAAAACTGGTGAGCGCTATGAAAAAGGTCACAACAGGATTTTCATCTGCCGCCGGCATCGCACCAATGACGAATGGTAGATTTTTCGGAGCGCTGTTCGTTTCTCACCGCTCGCTACTCGCACCTGAATACACGGGGGGATTATCACAATGAGTGAATTGATGAATGCGCGCAATTGCAATCGAGACTTTCGGCGGCGGTTGTTGGCCACGGTGTCGGCTTTCGCATTGCTTGCCACAATCTATGGACCGAATGAAGCCGACGCCACAGATCAGGAGGCCGATCGCCCGACCGTCTGGATTGAACTCGGCGGGCAGCTGGAACATATCGACGGGCAGGGAGAACCTTTTGCGCCGGCGTTTCTGGGGGCAAATCCAAACTCTGTTGTCTTTCATCCGGTAACGCCGCTGCAGGCGCAGAATCCGCCGCCTTTTGGTTTCGGCGAGGAAGGCAAGATTTCGTTCCAACCGGAAGGCTCGGATTGGATATTCTCCGCGAGCCTTCGCTACGGCCGTTCAAGCAGTTCCAAATCGACAGATCATCAGACCTATAAGGTGTTGGTCACGAAATACCACAGCGGAGTCCCCTATCCCGGGAACACCCTTGCAAAGCACAGGTTCGCAGATACGAAAGTATCTCGTCAGGAAAGCGATGCAGTCCTAGATTTTTCTGCGGGCCAGGATGTCGGCTTGGGTATGTTTGGGAAAGACGCGTTGTCCACCGTAAATTTCGGTGTACGGTTTGCGCAGTTTACATCCAAGACAACGGCCGATATCAGAGCATTGCCGACGATGCATTTTAAATATGCGCCGGTTCCCACCTACCATGTCTCGTTTCGGTTGCCATATTTTCATACCTATCATGCCACAGGTCAGGCCTCGCGTAGCTTTCGTGGAATAGGACCGTCGCTGTCATGGAGTGGCTCCGCACCTGTCATCGGCGATCTGCAAGACGGCGAGATCGCATTGGATTGGGGAGCCAATGCGGCCTTGTTGTTCGGCAAGCAAAAAGCAGATGTACGGCATCAGGAATTTGCGCATTATCATAGCCGCTACGGCGAACTTCATGGTGGCACGTATAGCTTGGCTTATCACAATCCCCCTGGTGGCCGCGATACACTGCGCTCCGTCGTCGTACCCAATGCCGGCGGCTTCGCGGGCGCATCTTGGCGCCTCGAGAATTTCAAAGCTAGTTTCGGCTATCGTGCCGACTTCTTCTTCGGCGCGATCGATGGCGGAATCGATACGCGAAAGGAAGAGGCAATCGGCTTCTACGGTCCGTTTGCTACGATCAGTGTAGGTCTTGGTGGATAAACATAGTGTCGATCGAACGTAACAGCTCTATCGAATACAATTGAGGTATCGTCTCGTTTTCGAGCTCATCATCGGCCGCGGGAAGGCTAGGGCATCGCTACCGCTGCAACCCCAAGGCAGGAGCTCGATGCGTCCCTTTGGAGTGGCGCTACTTTAAAGCACGAGCTAGGCGAGCGACGAACTCGCTCACACCTCCTTGCACGCAATCCGTGAAGTACCGCCATCCGGCCTCGCAGAAGGCGACTTCGCCATAGCAACCACCCGGGCCCGAACCAAAAATTGCCCCTAAAATCTTCGCATCGTCCCAAATCATGAAAATCAAGGAGTAGTGTGAGAAATGCGAGGCTAGGCACACCCTGCGTATTCCACACGTGCACAGCACGTGTCATCTTGATCAACGCGGGCCCTTGCGTGAACCGGAGGAAACAGAGCCTAGGATAAGGATCGACACGCCGAATGGAGCGCGCAGGTAAGGCGCTAGCGATATGTCGACCGAAAAAAGAAACGAAAGCAGTCGGTTCAGCACCGCTATATTCAGTTGGTTTTCGCTCTGAAGTTTCACACGACCTATGCGCAAGACCTGACGGGCCAACCAAATCGGTGCAAACAGCAGGAAATTGAAATAATAGAAGTGCTCCGGGCGCAGCCCGGCCAATGGCAGCTTGCTCACTAACGCAGCCATTCTGTAGCGGCGCTTATGCAGCGATACATCGTCTTGAAGGCCCCACAGCGATTGGAAGGCGGGTACGGTGATCAGGACCTTGCCGCCCGGCTTCAGCACGCGGGAGATCTCCGCCAGCGCCCGGTCATCGTCATCGACATGCTCAATGACGTCTGTTGCGAACACGAAGTCGAATTGCGCATCGCCGAAGGGCAGGGTGCAGATATCCCCCTTCTTGACATGACCGAGACCTTTTTCAAGGCAAAAGCGTATGGCTTCATCGCTCGGATCCAGACCGGTTACGTGCCGAAACCCGAGGTTCTTAAGCATGCGAAGATTGGTGCCGGTACCGGTCCCGATGTCGAGTATCGAGGCATCAGGTGGAATTGATTGGCGGCGCAGTTCGCGCGCGAACAGTTTGCGACGGCCGACGAACCACCAATGCGTAGCTTCGATTCCTGCTTCGACCGCATAGGTATTTTTTTCCATCTAGGCGGCACCGGTCACATGTAACGTCTTGGTCATGCTTGGCGCTTTGTAGGCGCAAGCCAGGAGGCGCGCGTAAGCATGGGCGAGGTGACCACGAAGCCAAGCAGAATTGTGCACAAGTACACGATCAGCATCCACCATGTGACTTCTCGCACGCACCAAGCCAGGATATCCAGCGGCTGGCCAAGTACCAAGATGAACCCGGAGGCAGGAAAATGGCCTATAGCCCCAAAATGAATCCAGAGCCGGATCGCTTCGGCCCACATCAAGGGAACGATGCCGATCGCCGCCAGTCGCGCGGCAAATGCCACCGTCCCGGCTGCTTTGTCTCGTCCCAGCGCGAACAACCCTGGTAGGACCAGGAGCAGGAAAATACCGCGATAACCGACATTTTGAGCGGCAAAGAAACAGCCTGACAGAAGCAAGGCCCCTGAGAGAAGGGCGAGGCGACGAGGTTCATCAAGGCGATATAATGCTTTTGGAAGTTCTGGTCCTCGCCAGAGCGGGATCATTACCCCCACAAGGGCTGCAAACAACAGGATTTTTGCCACCAGTGTTAGCCAACTCGCTCCGGTAAACGAGTCTGTGATGTCATAGGCAACAAGGAACATGCCGCGCGGAAAATTCTTGGCCGCAAACATGTCGCCAAACGACGAACCGGTGGGAATGTGGGGAAGACCCTCTCGGATCTCGGTGCCATCGATGTACCAGTAATAAGCCAGTCCCAGGGACACCGCTAGGACGATCGCAATAATGCGCCGGGGCCGTTCACGCAGCGCAAGGCCGAGCAGCACCATGGGATAATATTTTAGGGTACCGGCAAGGAATGCGACGCCGTAACCCGCCAGGCGAAAAAAGAACGATCGCCGAAGCAGGTACAGCATGGCGATGACGAGAATGAAGATTAGGATGTCGGGGTTTGCGCGTTCCACCGCAAAGACGACCATCGTTGAGAGCACGGCTGCGATGCGAAGCATCGTCTCGGTCCGGGATAGCGGCGGCGGCAGTGCTGCGAGCGAGGCCAGAAACGTCGTGCCAAGTGCGAGACCAACCCAAGCAAGATCGGTCCGACCAAGAGGGATCCAGTCGATGTTCATCCAAATGGGACCGTACGTGTAACCGCGCCGCAGAACATCGCATGGATCAGCAACGATGACGTCGATCCCTCGGCGCGCGCAATCCCACGCCGAAAGCGACCCGTCGACATCGACGAAGGGAAAGCGGAATGGCTGGACGCCCCAAAGCGTCAGCAGATGTTGGTAGGTCGCATGCGCGCCGCTTAGCCACAAACCTGCGAGCGCGCCGAAAGCGATCAGCCCGATAAGGCTCGGCAAGAACCGCGCGAAGTGACGGCTTGACAACATGGTATCAGCCCGGCTTCCGGCCAATGACTGTCCATGACATCTGGTTTGTCCACGTGGCCTGAATGTCGGTCAGGCCGGCGCGCGCGAGCAGATCTATGGCACCATTGCGGTCGTAGTAGAGCGCGATCTTTGGAATCATGTGATCGAACACAATCACGCGCAAATGATTGAAGTCGAAATCGCGCAGCATCTGCATGTAACGCGTGCGGCCAATGTTGCAGCGCAGCCCAGCCCACAATGCAGCTGTGAGCGGCAAGGACAACGCGTGGACCAAACGCAGCGGCAGGCGGCTGAACAACAGGCGGCGAAGCGGATTGAACAGCCAGATGATCCAGCCATTGTTCTCCCGGCCATAGAGCCACACCAGAACTCGGCCGCCGGGGCGGGCAGCCCGCGCGAGCCTCGTGACCGCTGCATCGGGGTCGGCCATGTGATGGACCACCCCGATGCTGAAGACGATGTCGAAGGCATCGCATTCAGGGATGTCGTAGATGCTCGTTTGTTTCACTTCGGCGTTGGGGAATTCCGCCAGGGTCTGGCGCGCGCGGGACAAGGTGCGTTGGTCGACATCGATCGCGACGCCGCGTGCCGCACCATAACGCAACGGCCAGTAGCTGTTGCGCCCCATCCCGCAACCGCCATCCAGGAATGTCTTGCCGCGCCAGTCCTCGGGCTTAAGTGGTGCTGTCCAAAGACGGAATTGTTCCTCATGTTCGGTGCGCAACTCCCCATAGGTATCCCAGGAAAAGCCGAAGCGCTCCGGAGAGCCGCTGGCGGTGTCGGGAGGTGGTATGGTCGTCATACGAGTTTCCTTTTGGACCATGATTGGACGTTAAAGACCCAGATCAGGTAGATCACGAAATTCATGGCCGGAATAAGCGCCCAGTTGAGCGCGATGCCCCACAAGTACGAGGCATGGAAAACATCAGTTACCAATGCCATGCCGCCTGTCACGATGACAAAGCCGCCGAGATTGACGATCACGAAACGAAGGCGGCTTTTGTTCTGTTCGTGAACGGTGGTGCCGGCATCGGGGAAACTCACGAGCCTGTGCACGAGGTATCCCACCGGTTGGATAAGACAGAATGCGAGCATGCTTGCGCCGATTGGGCCGGCTGCCGGAAGGACGTGGACAAGGACGATGACGGCGCCGCTGAACAAAACAGCGACCGTGGATCCGGCTATACCGTAGCGCAGGATTTGCTCGAACGGATGCATGGAGCTTTTCGTCATGGCGTGCAGCCCAGTTGGGCGAGGCACAAATGTCCCCAGAGGAACAGGCGTTCATCTTCGGTTTTGTTGCGAAAGCCGTGCCAACGCGCGGCAGCGTAAGCGGAGCGCATGCCGGCGGGAACGAAGGTCGCGCGTGGGGGCTCCAGCGCGCCAAGCCAGTCTGCCAGCGGGATGCCGAAGCCTTTTTTCCGCCGTGTGAGGACGAAATCGGGGACAATGCCGCGCAGTGCTTCCTTAAGGAGGAATTTTCGCTGGCCGGCGCGCATTTTGTAGCCATGCGGCAGACGCTGGCAGAAGGCGACGACGTCGCGATCAAGGAAGGGTGCGCGGCTTTCCAGCGAGGCGCGCATGCTGGCGCGATCGGCCTTCGCAAGTATCATCTCGGGCAGGTAGAAATTGGTGTAGAATTCTAGGGTGCGATCGATCGGGTTGCGGCTTGGGCTTTTGGTCCAAGCCTCGATTGCCTCTTCGAACAAAGCTTCAGGCGGCAGAGGGTTTTCGAAGCAGGCTTGGAAATCCTCCGGTGCCAGCGGCCCAAGCCAGACCGGATTCCATAACGAAGGCGGGTGGGAAACGCCACGCAGCATGCGGCGCAGGCGGTATTCGAAGCTCATGTTGCGGTTGTCGCGCGGGAGCTTACCGGCCGCAGCACGCAAGAGACGATGCAGCGGCCCCGGCATGAGGCGGTGATAGAGGGCCGCAGGGGCAAGGGCGGCGAAGGGATCATAGCCTGCGAAAAGCTCGTCGCTGCCGTCACCGGACAAGGCGACCGTGACGTGTTCGCGGGCGAAGCGGGCAAGCAGATGGGTGGGCAGGATCGAGGGATCGGTGAAAGGTTCGTCGAGCCTGCTGAGCAAGGTGGGAAGTTCGGCGCGAGCATCGATGAGATCGATCATGCGTTCGTGGTGGCGGCTGCCGATGCTGGAGGCAGCGCTTCGGGCGAAGGCAGATTCGTCGTAGGACGGTTCGTGGAAGCCAATAGTAAAGCTGTCGATTCCCGCTGTGCCGCGGGCGCGGGCGGCGAGTGCGAGGATGGCTGTTGAATCGACGCCGCCAGAGAGGAATACCCCGAGCGGGACGTCGGCCTCCATCCGGCGGCTTACAGCGGCAGTGAGCAACGCGCGCAGTTCTTCGGCGAGGGCGGGAATTCTGGAGGCCGGAGCATTGTCTTCGGCTTCGATGGCAAAGCGCCAATAGCGGGCAAGACGGATTTTGGCGGTGTCGAGGTCGAAGGTAAGCGTGGCGCCGGGTTCGAGTTTGTGCACGAGCCGGTAAATCGTGCGGGGTGCGGGAACGTAGCCGTAGGCGAAGAATTTCTGCACGCCTGCGGGGTCGGGGCTGTCGGTAAGGTTGGGATGGGCGTGCAGGGCTGTGATCTCGGAGCCGAAGACGAACAGGTTCGGGGTCGCCGCGTAGTAGAAGGGTTTTTCACCGAAGCGATCGCGAGCGCAGAAGATGCGCCGCCGGGGCTTGTCCCAGATCGCGAAGGCGAACATGCCGTCGAGATGTAGTGGCAAGGCTTCGCCCCAAGCGGCATAGCCATGCAGCAGAACCTCGGTGTCGGAGTGATCGCTGTGGAAGCGGTAGCCTGCATTTTCGAGTTCGCGCCGAAGGGCTGCGTGATTGTAGATTTCACCGTTGAAGACGACGACGAGGCCGTGTTCGGGACTTGCCATTGGTTGCTGGCCGGCGGCCGGATCGAGGATGATCAGGCGGCGAAAGCCAAGGAAAACGTGGTGGGCGGTGTCGATGTGAAAGGCTTCGTCGTCGGGGCCGCGGTGGACCAGGCATGCGGTCATAGACCGAATGTCTTTTTCCGTTCCGATGCCGACAAAACCTGCGAGCCCGCACATTCTGCGCTACCTGTTGGCGATGGGTGCGGCAGGGTCGAGATTCACGGTGCCACGAACAAAATAGATGGTTTTGGATTGTGATTCAAAATAGACGCGAACGGCTATTTCGGCGAGTAGCCCGATGAGAATGCTCATCACTCCCATCATGAATGCCATCGCGACGAGGAGGGGCAGGGGGGTCAAGATCATCGACACGTTTTCGAATATTTTCAGATATAGAACGTCGAGCAGCGTTGCGAAGGAGACGAATAGCCACAACAGGCCGAAGCCGCCGAAAATGTAGATCGGCTTGCCTATCCATCGATCGAGAAAGCAGACGACCGTCAGGTCGAGGGTAACTTTGAGAATGCGGATCATCCCATAGTTGGATCTGCCGAATTGGCGCGGGTGGTGGGTTACTTCGATTTCGGCAATTCGCGCGCCGTACCAAGAGGCGTAGATCGGGATGAAACGGTGCATCTCGCCATAGAGTTTGACCCGGCCGATGACCGAGCGGCGATAGGCTTTGAGCGAACAGCCGTAATCGTGCAGGCGCACGCCGGATAGACGGGAGATCAGCCAATTGGCGCAACGGCTGAGGAAATTGCGCCGGATCACGGCGTCCTTGCGAAAACGGCGCCAGCCAGAGACGACATCGAAGCCCTCGTCCAATTTTGCAAGAAGGCGCGGTATGTCATTGGGGTCATTCTGCAGATCGGCGTCGATCGGAACGATGATTGAGCCCTGCGAGTGATCAAATCCGGCCATCATGGCGGCGGTTTGACCAAAATTGCGGGCGAGATTGATAACTTTCAGCCGGGGCTCGTGGGCTGCAAGTTCGGCAAGCACCGATGTAGAGTGATCGGAACTGCCATCGTTGACGGCAACGATCTCAAAAGGCGAGCCTAGAGGTTCAAGAGCCGAAACGATCTTAGGAACCAGCAGTGGCAGCGAGGCCTCTTCATTGAAAACCGGAATGATCACCGAGATGAAGTCGCGCGCACTCATAATATTGAAAATCCCCTCGATTACCCTGCGACCGAAAAAAGATTGAATATCCGATAGCACACTCCAGAAGCCATTGAAATACTTGATTATTCCGCCTCCGAATTCTCGCTGTGATAGTCGGGTGCCATAATGTGCTCACCGAACTCCCCGGCGTGTCAGTGTAACAAAACCTATGAACTTAGAGCTGACTTCTTAGGTTTTGTTACATGCGTGGCGCTGCTAAAAGCCAAACAGAAAAGGCGTTCGCACTTCTGCGCAAGCAGGGGATCGCCTGTCTTAGCGAACTCGTGTCTGCCGGACTGAGCCCGGCGACAGTGGCCGCAGGCAGGCTTGGTGCCATTCGAGGCCGCAGAACGCGGTCATGCGCCGCGTCGCTGCCTCGGGCCCGGTCACCATATCCTGGTAGTTGATCTTGAGGAAACGATCGGCCGGCAGCACGCGACGCCAGTGCGCCATAAGCCGCGCATATTCCTCGCAGTAATAGACGATATTGCCGCGATCGTGCGCAAAGTCGGACAGATGCCTATGGGGCGTCATATAGATCGAGAGACACGTATCGACTGGGTCTTGCGCCGGCAATGGATGATGCGCGCGCGGGAAGACGAGATGGACGAGGCCGAGCAGGAAAAAATTCGTCGGCATCTTGTCGGTGACGCGCAATGCTGCCGACGCCCTCTGCCGCAACACCCGGCAGTAATCGTCCGCCATCCGCCGCGCGTCTTCGCAGTTGAAGCTGCTGTCCGCCACCTTGGTCAGCGCAGCGCCCTGCTGGCCCCAGAACGGCAGTTCGCCTCCGGCCGCGACCGATGGATGGCTCGAAACGATCTGTTCGACCAGTGTCGTGCCGGATCGGATCATGCCGACGATCAAGATCGGCAATTCGCTGTTCGAGCCCAGGTCCGCGTTCAATGCGAAGAAATCGGTGCCAAAGGTTTTGATTAGCCGGTCGATATTCGCCGTGTGGCGTGTACGATCGATCATGTGCCGCGAGAGGCGCAGGCGTTGCGCTCCGATGCGGTTGGATTCGTCGAAATGACCCATCACATCATCATGGCGGCCGAGATCCTCGCATGCTTTGCCGAGAGCGTAATGAAGTCGCATCGCGTCGGTATCGCTCAAGCCCTCATCGTTGGAGAGCACGGTCATTTGATCAATCAGTTTCTGATCCGCCGCCGTGATAGGTTTGGCATAGGCAATTCCCAGATAGGCGTGTGTTTGCCGACCCTCCATAGTGATGGCGCGCTCGAAGCTAGCAAGCGCCTCATCGAAGCGGCCGAGTTGGACCAGCGCGATGCCGAGGAGCGTATGCGCCTCGCCGCGTTTGGGCTCACGTTCGATCGCGCGACGCAGGTAAGAAATGGCCTCCTCGACGCCGCCTTCCTCAAGCAAAAGGTTTGCCGCCTCTATTTCGCCGGAGGCCGAGTTCAGCTGTGTGGCGGCCTGGCGAAAGCAGGCAAGCGCCTCCTCGCGCTGGCCACGCTTGGACAACAAGCGGCCGAGCCTCACATGAGCGCTCGCGAGACTGGGCTCGAGTCTAACCGCCTGGCGGTAGGCGTCGGAGGCTTCGAGATCCCGCCCAAGCGCTTGCAGCGCCACGCCAAGGTTATGGAACACTCCGGCAAGCACGGGTTTGCGCAACTTTGCCTTTTCGAAGCACGCGAGCGCCTCCGTCCAGCAGCGCAGATCGAGATAGACCAGGCCGAGATTATTGTGTGCCGGAAACTCATCGGGCTTCAGCCGGACGACCTCGCGAAGGAGCGGCAGAGCATCGTCCGCCTTACCCTGGCGGCGCAGGAGCATCGCCAGCTCGGTTTTCGCCCTAGTTGATCGGCCGTCCAGCGCTACGACTTCGCTCAGGATTTCGATTGCCTGGGCGGTGCGGCCGGTTTTCGCTGCGATCGCGCCGAGCAACGCCTTTGCCGGGCCGAATCGCGGCGACGCGGCGAGGAGCCGCTGGCATTTCGCCTCCGCCTCGCGAAAATGTCCGGCCTGCAGGTCGAGATCGGCTTGCAAGAGGAGCTGCTTCCGCGTTTTCGCATCCATTGCCGAGGCCGCGGGCCCCGATGTGGTCTTGCCACGGTTCCCGCCTCGCGGCGATCTGCGCCCGCCATTCACCATCCGAGGAAATTTAACCCGACGTTTCCCAGATGACTGGGGCTCAACATAAAAGGTAGCATTCTGCTAGAACATCCGGAAGCTGAAAGGCGGGGTTCGGGACGCGGCTGGAACAGCATGGCGCAGCATTGCTATTTGGCTGTCGACCCGACGGCGTTCCAGAATTCGAGGTGCGCGACCGCCGGGGACGATTGCGTTGCCAATCACCAGACAGCATCGGCCAAAGCGTAGCAATCGCTCAAATACGAGAACGGCGGCACCTCGTGAGAGGTGCCGCCGCCGAAACATAAGGGCGACTGTCGATTAGGACTTCTTACGCTTGCGCCGCGTCAACGAAAGTGCGCCTACGCCAGCCCCAAACAACGAGAGGGTCAGCGGCTCTGGCACCGCGTTCTGCCTGCCCGTCGTTCCTGTGTAGATATAGGCGAGCGGACCGCTCACGGTGCCGTTATGCGCGTCGTATGACGTTTCCGAAATGCCGTTGGGGTCAAGCCCTTCCCAACCGACGAACGTCCCTGCGACGTTGCTGCCACCCTGACCAAAAACGGGGCTGAAATCCGCGGCGATCGCTGTTGACCCCAAACTCGCCGAGAAGTGGACGTCGAAGTTGCCGACTGGGTTGCCGTAGCTGAAGGAGAGGTCGTCATAGTCAAAACTGAAAAGATCGCCCTTGGCTTGGGGGTCTGACCAGTCCACGTCTAGAATCGTGTGGGCGGCGATGTCCGGGAGGCTGAGCGAACTGACCGTTCCATTTTCGAATCCCTGAAATCCTGTCAGCGTTAGCGTCGCGCCCGTCATAGCGGTACTGGTCGGATTGTCGATGAACAGGCTCGGTGTGTCGTAGCCTTGCGCATAGCCAGTGCTACCGGTGCCTGTCATTTGGATGACGGAGGTATCGCCCGTGCCTAGGGTGCAATCGGTATTACTGCCGCATTGGGCATCGTAAACTCCAAAAATCGACGACACGAGCGTGTGGGCATTCGCCGTCTCCGGCCCCGTAACGCCAAGCAAAGCAACCATGCTGGTGGCGGCGAGAAGTATTTGCTTATTCGACATCTGTCCTATCCTCTTTTGGGCACCCCTGACACGCAGGACAGGCTTCGCGAGCCTTGATTCAAGCGAGTCCATTATAATTACGCAAATGTCATGCCAATCATTGATTTCAATAGCTTAACGTGGGTTTGCAAAGAGCGGGCCACGATTTGTAAAATCTTTTGTCAATCCGAGCATCACGCCGCTTCGCACCCACTGACCTAGTGGGAAGGCCATTTTGTGTTGTTATTCAATTGCTTGCTGGCCGTCGTGACCACGTGCCTTGGCGGTTGAATGCCATGTCGATCAGTTTGCTGAATCCGCTGTAAATCAATCGATTCCAATACGTTATTATGAGCGTGCCTGTTTGTATTGAAGATTGTAATCATTCGGAAATGCTCGATCGTCGATCCGCACGATGCCATGGGCATTGGTCGAACTGGCCGCAAGTAAATTTAGCGCCCAGACCAACGCATGCTGGCTGCCACCAGCACGTGCTTTGCAGAACAACGCAAACCGATTTATGACCCGCCCGATTGGATTGCCGGCGCTCAAAGGCACCGGCTGGGTCAGGCCGACGGGTCTTCCTTCAGGCTGGTTGAGGCGTAACGATGCCGGAATTGAAGAATGTCAGGTACACCAACATTTTCGCTTCTCCGTTGGTGGCGCATGTCTTGTCCGATGGACCCGAACTGAACGAGGCGCTAAAGGAGCGCATATTCGCACATCAGCGCAATAGCGACGGCGAGAGCAAGACCAATGTCGGGGGCTGGCATTCCCAATCGGGTCAGCTGGAATTCTGTGGTGACGTCGGCGCCAAGTTAATCCTATGCATGTATGAGATGGCCGACGAAGCGACGCGCCGCGTGCTGATGGAGCACGGACATCAGCCGCGTCCAATGCGGTGGACACTCCAAGCCTGGGCCAATGTCAACAAGACTGGCGATTTCAACCGCACGCACACCCATCCAGGGGCGACTTGGTCGGGCACCTATTTTGTCGACCCCGGAGATCCGCCCAGTGACGCCGTGCATGGCACGCCACTTCATCTCTTTGACCCGTGCCAGGGGCGCGCCAACACCTTCCTGCCGCCGCTTGTCCCATCGAGCTTGCTGGTGCGGCCCGAGCCCGGTTTGATGGTACTGTTTCCGAGCTATATCCCGCACACCGTCTTCGCGCATAGCGGAAGTCGGCCACGCATTTCCATCGCCTTCAATCTGAGGCGGGAGCCATTTCCGTGACCAGCGCTTCGCCAGGCGAGACGAATGATAGCCTCGCCGACGCAAAGCTCGAGCACGCACGTGCCTATCATGAAATGGGGCGTCTGCAAGAGGCCGAGCAGCTCTATCAGGCCGTTCTGGCGGATCAACCGTCGAACTTCGACGCGTTGCTGCAATTGGGCGTGCTCCGCCTCCAGCAGGGCCGCTGCGAGCAATCACTTGATCTGACTCACAAGGCGTTGGCGCTTGATATTAAATTGACCGAGGCGCATTCCAACCTTGCCACCGCGCTGCACGTGATGGGACGTCACGAAGAGGCAATCGCTTCGTATGAGAATGCGCTCGCCCGCGATTCCAATTTTGCCGAGGCACACTATGGCCTTGGCACGGCTTTGCAGGCGCTCAAGCGTTACGAAGAAGCAGTTGCCTGCTTCGAGCGAGCGCTTGCCATCGATCCCGACTATGTCGAAGCGCATTGCGGACTCGGCGCATCGTTGCAAGCTCTGAAGCGCCTTGAGCGGTCGGTCGCCTGTTATAGTCGGGCGATCGCATTGGCGCCCGATCTCGCCGATGCGCATTTCGGCCGGGGCATAGCGCTCAAAAGCCTGCGGCGCGACGCCGAGGCGGTCACATCATATGGGCGTGCTCTTGCTCTCGCGCCAGGATATGCCGAGGTTCATAACAGTCTCGGTGTCGCCTTACAGGCGCTCGACCGCTATGACGAAGCGCTCGCAGAGTTCGGCGTCGCCATTTCCCTCAAGCCGGACTACGCCCAGGCCTTCGTCAATCGCGGTGCGGCGCTGGATGAGATGGGCCGAGCAGCTGAGGCGCTTGCGGATTTCGAGCGAGCCTTCGTGCTCCAACCGCGAACGCCGGGGATATGTTACGCGCTCGCTCTTTCAAGGAAAATCGGTGCCGACGATCCCTGCCTCGCGGCGATCGAGGAATTGGCAAAGGACTTGCGATCGCTTGGCGAGGAAGAGCGAGTACTCGTCCATTTTGCCCTCGCAAAGGCTTATGCGGATCTCGGCCGGCACCAGAGCGGGTTTGACCATGTGCTTGCGGGAAACACGCTCCGGCGGCAACGCATCGACTATGATGAAACCAAGACCCTGGCGACGATCGAGCGCATTGGCACGGCGTTTACGCCTGAGATCATGGGCGCCCATCGCGGTGGCGGTGATCCTTCCTCGTTGCCGATCTTTATCATCGGCATGCCGCGTTCTGGCTCGACTTTGGTTGAGCAGATTTTGGCCAGTCATCCGTTGGTCTTCGCCGGCGGCGAGCGGCTGGATATCGCTTCTGCACTGAAGACCGTGGGAGTGGACTGTACGGCGGCCTCCTTCCCGGATGCAGTACGCGGTCTAGGCGGCGATCGCCTGCAGCAATTCGGCTCTGCTTACATCGCGCAGCTGCAGCATGCGGCGGCAGCTTCGTCTCGTGCGGCGCCGGCGCGGATTACCGACAAAATGCTCGCGAATTTCTTCATTGCCGGACTAATCCACCTCGCCTTGCCAAATGCACGCATACTGCACGCCTGCCGCGATCCAATCGACACCTGCCTTTCCTGCTTTTCGACATTGTTCGAGCAACCCTTCGCCTGCGATCTTGGTGAGCTCGGGCGCTATTACGCCATCTATGCGCGGCTGATGAACCATTGGCGGATGCTGTTGCCGCCGGACATCATGCTGGACATTCAGTACGAGGAGGTCGTCGACGATCTCGATCGGCAGGCGCGGCGCATCATCGCGCATTGCGGCCTGCCATGGGATGACGCCTGCCTCGCCTTCTACAAAACGGAAAGGCCGGTTAAAACGGCGAGCGTCAACCAAGTGCGCAAGCCAATCTACCGCAATTCCGTAGGTCGCTGGCGTCCGCGCGACGAAGTCCTGCGTCCACTGCTTCTCGGTCTCTCAGGCGCCGGCTAGCCGCGGCCTATAGAGGCCCGATGCGATGGCATCCTCACACGGTCCCGTCTTCCGTTTTGCAGGCGTTATGCGGTGCACCACATAATTCAGCGATTGGCGCTGCTTGGACAAAAATCCGGCTGCGGCGAAAGACACGAATACCTCACCGACGTCCACTTTCCTAAACCCACTTCGTCCGCCAGTATTGTGCCGCGCGAGAATGGATTACGGAACGCGAATAATGCGGCCTCGATCTGATGCGGGTTGAGATCGACTTGCGCGTCGGCCAAAACTCCAGCCAGCATCTCGACGCTATTGGAAGCGCTACGCTTTGTGAGTTCATGCGCAAAATGCTTCGCGTGATGGTCTGTTTAAATTCATCACGCGCCCCCCTGCGGAAGGCGGAGGCGAATGCCACGCTCTTCGGCCTCGTTACTTGCCATAAAGGCATTCGCGGATTTGAGGTCTGCCTCTGCGCTCTTGAACTTGGTCCAGTTGACCGCCAACGAGAAGCGTTGGGCGAAATCCAAGGTGCGAATAATCGGTTGGGCGCTGTTGCGATTGGAGATCGACCGGAGCGCGCTTAGATAGTTCTCCCGATAGATCGTCGGAATAATGATGCGCTGCTCCCCTGCGGCAACCAACTCCGCATTCATCATTATACGGGAGATACGGCCGTTGCCGTCAGTGAACGGATGGACCTCGGAAATGAGGAACGCCATGAAAATGGCACGCTGAAATGGCGTCAATAAAGAGCGATATGCCTTAAACCCCTGGTCGAGCGTTCCTCTGACAAGGTCGGGCGCGACAAACATGGTCGCTCCCGCACGATTTGGTTCGGTCTTGTATTGGCCGGGCCCCTTCTGCGGCCGGGCTTGCATGATTTCAGTATGACGGCGCTTTAGAAGGCGTTCAAACTCGGAGAACGACGACGAAAGATCTGCCATTCCGGCGGTATCGGAAACGATTCGATAGGTGCCGAGAATGTCGTGTGCGTCTTGCGGTCGCGCATTCGGGATTTTGTTTTTGAAGACGATAGCCACGGCCTCATCGACGGCAAATTCCGTGCCCTCGATAAAGTTCGAGAAATAAGCTTCAAAGAAGGGAAGCGTCGTTCCGTCGTTCGGTACCGCAAGGCGCGTCTGTGGCGGCGTCCGATGGAGTTCTGCGCGAAGCATTTCAAACAATTCGAGACGCGCAGGATCGAAGGGCATGCCTTTTCGGCGGGCGCGAGCGGAAGATGTCCGGAGATGATCGTCTTGCGTGCTTAGCAGCGCACCGATCATCTTGTTGAGGGCCGCGAATTCCTTTTCTCTGCCGATTGTGGGAGCAAGACGGCGCGCCTCGTCACGCAAACGATTTAATTCGTCTTCGCCTGAATGCCGCAGCAAATTGTCGAGATGTTTTTCAATTTCTTTGCGAGAGAGTGTTCGCGAAGCTAAGCCTCGACTCCTGCTGGCGGCGAAATTGTCGAGAAGCGCGCGCGCCGGCGAAGAAAGGCGCAGCACCCCCATAAACGGCAGATCGGCGGCATCGGCCGGAGCGCCGCGCCGGGGTCGCAGCGTGAACCCCGGCAGCACGACATCGCTCTGACCGTTTTGAGAGACAAGAAATACGGAACCGTCTTTGGCCGGGGCTCCCTCTAGCGCGGTGCGGTCGGCAATGAGCGCGTCGGGGAAATAGCCTGCGATGATCGGCCAGAGGCTTTGCCGGACGATCGTTTCGGGAGGACTTTTCAAGTCCCTGCTATAAAGACGCGACGCAAGCTTCCTTAGCTTTCCGGCACGAACGGCCTTTGAGGCCAAGTTCGTGGTCTCGGAGTTGGAGACGAACGTCTCAGGGAAGTCGTTGAGGGATTTTCTGGCCATTAAACACCGGCTCTATGGTCTAAAGGCTATTTTTCGTACCATAAAACTTAGCAGAAGGCGATTTTCTTGGCTATAATAAACTTATGATATGGCACGGCCTCCGTTTCGTGCCCGCCAGAGGGTCGCTTTCAAAATCCAAGCGTAGGTTTCGCGGGCGAGCCGCCAAAGTCCCGGTTCGATTTTTGAGGACGTTCGGCGGCATGGCAGTCCGCCGCTGTCTCTTTACAGGATTCACAAAAGGTGCCTTGAAGCCGACATTTCGCGCATGAAAGACACGAAGCGGCAAACACGGTTTCCCCATTCTCCGGCACCCATGCGAGCTGAACCTCAACCTCTGCGTTTTCTTCACGAATATGGCGGAACATTACGCTTGGTATCCGCACATGCGCCTGGGACTGTGTCACGAGGGTTATTCCATATCCGGCCCCTACGATGCCCGTATGGATTGTTTGCTCGCAGAGTGCGTACCGAATCGAATCCCACTTCCCATGAGCGACGCATAACATTCTCTAGCGGTAAGCACGCTTTGCTCCATCGTTGGTCATGTTCTCTGCTTGGTCCTTGACGAGACTGCGAGTCCGAGGAACACAAGCACCGCCTGATTGAGCCGAAGGATATCTTCGTCGTCCAACCTGCCGACGCGTGCGCCTATCTTGGCCTTTGGCACGGTGGTAATCTTGTCCACCATCAGACGACAAACCGCGCGCAGTCCGTTATGTTCGTTCGGCTCAACCGGCAAGCGGAACAACGGCGCGTCGGTCGCGTCCGTGGTGAAGGCGCAGATGGTGATCGAATCGGTCGCGTCGAAGCTATCGTCCTGAACAATGACGACGGGGCGCGGCTTGCCCGCATAGTCCTTGCCGCCGGCGATGGTCCAGATATCGCCTCGCCTCATTCATCGCCCCAATCCGAGATCGCGTCGATGAACGCTTGATCCTCTCGCGCATGGGCGCTGGCCGCGATGGCAGCCGATTGGCGATGCGCCTCGGAACGGAAAGAGGGCGAGCGTACGTCCGGTACCCAAATCTGGATCGGGCGCAAACCCTGCGCGCGCAGCCGCTCGCGATGTACCCGCACCTTCGTGCGGGAGGGCTTGTGGGTCGAAGCTGGGGCCATGATAAATCTCCGAATGGGTTACATGTAACCTATCCCTGACTGTTGGGCTTAGCCAGACTCTTTGCCGCGCTGTCGCTGTCTGCCCGCTCGGCGAAGGTGGACCAGCCCTCCCCAGGCAACCAGCGTACGATGTTGGAGGGTTCAATCAGCGTGCGATTTTGGGGCCAAAAAGCTTACGGGATTGTCATAAGCATCTGGAATCCATTGCATATTTTTGATATCAGCAGAATATACTTGTAAGCATTCAGCAGTATTAACTTGTAAGACTGACTCAGTATATACTTGTGATAATAACACGCGATAAACTTGTAATGCACGCAAAGTGCGGCGCCCGAGGATACCGATGCCCACGCCTAGTGAAAAACTCGCGGAGTCTTTGAGTGCGCTTCAGACGCTCCAAAAGACCGGGCGCCGCGTCTTTCAGTCGGATGAGGTGAAGCGTCTCCACCGGGAGCGCTTGCTGCGTAACGGCTTCGTTCAGGAGGTCATGAAGGGATGGCTGATATCTTCCAGCCTCAGCGCGCGCGGAGGCGATAGCACACCTTGGTACGCTTCCTTCTGGGAGTTTTGCACTCGCTACTGTCAGCACCGCTTTGGCGATGACTGGCATCTGTCGCCGGAGCAATCGCTCCTGCTGCATGCCGAAAGCACCGCCATTCCAACGCAGGTTGTCATCTACTCACCGAAGGGAGCCAATAACGTCGTCAAGCTGCCCTTCGGCACGTCCATCTATGATCTCAAGCAGGCGGACATGCCCCCCGCCGCCGACGTGACGGTGCGTGATGGGCTGCGCCTGTTTTCTTCGGCAGCTGCACTGGTCAAAGTGCCGGAGGCGTTTTTCGCGCGGAATCCGATCGAATCGCAGGTAGCGCTCGCCAGCATCGCTGGTGTCTCTGACGTGCTGCGGCGGCTGCTCGACGGCGGACATTCCGTCGTGGCCGGCCGGCTGGCCGGCGCTTTCCGCCGCATCGGCCGCGCGGAAAGCGCGGACGAAATCATCGCGGCCATGAAGGCGGCGAATTACGGCATGCGGGAAACCGACCCGTTCGCTGCGCAGTAGACATTCGAGATGCTGCGGCCCGCCACTGCGTCGATCGTCGGGCGTATGCAGGCGATGTGGCATCTGTGCAAAGCAGGGGAGATATACGCGGGTCCATTGGTTTCAAAACAATGGCTTATATCCAAAACCTCAAAACGAAGAGCATTTTACATGGCAGGCGCGAGTCTAATCGAGGCGTGAAACATTTTAACAATTCGGCTCATCACAAGCGTCCGCGAGATCAATCTGGATAGTCGCATGCACGACTCCGAACTTTTCGCGAAGTCGCTTATTAATCGCAGTCATGATTTGACTGGCATCGCTATCTGCCGCGCAGCGCATGTGCAAGGTGACAACGGGTTGCTCCGCTGTCAACGACCAGATGTGTATGTGATGCACATCCACCACCAATGGCACGGCGGCGAGAAGATCGTTACGCAGTAGCTCAGCCGAAAGGTGGGAGGGCGTTCCCTCCAGTAGGATATGTGCAGATTCTTTGACCACGCCATAGGCGCCGCGCAGGATCATCAGCGCAACCAAGACAGAAAGAAGCGGATCAATAGGCGACCAGCCCGTCTTGAGAATGATCCCCGCTGCAATGATAGTGACGATGAAGCCGGCCATATCGCCCAACACGTGCAGCCAAGCGCTGCGCATATTGAGGTTTTCGCGGTTTCCGCCGTTGAGAATCAGAAAAGCCACAATATTTGCGAAAAGTCCCACCGCAGCGACGACAAGCATCGTGCCGCCCAGAACATGTACTGGTGCGGTGAAGCGGCGCACCGCTTCAAACATGATCCAGCCGGCAACGACGAAAAGCGCACAGCCATTGACAAAGGCAACAAGGACTTCGAGACGGCGATATCCGTAAGATCGACCCGCATCGGCCGGGCGCTTACCAACACGGATCGCAGTCCAACTCATCGCGAGCGCTGCTGCGTCCGATACCATGTGGCCAGCGTCAGCCAACAACGCTAGAGACCCCGAGATAAGTCCGCCAGCCACTTCAACTACCATAAAACCGACAATGAGAATGAAGGCCCACGCAATGCGCCTCTCATCGGTTACTTTGGGGTGTGCGTGGCCATGGTGATGATGATGGTCGTGATCGTGGCTATCATGCCCATGATCGCTGTGCTCATGGCTGCCGTGCTCATGATCGTGGCCTTCTCTATGAAGCAATTCGGGCATGTAATGGGACTCGCCTCTATTTTCGCTGACATGGGGGTGCAGCCGAGCAGCTGATGCCGGCAATCGAATTACTTGATGTATGTCCGCAGCACATCCAGCAATTCCTCTGCAGCTTCGGCCTCGGAACGGGAAGGTTTGCGTCCCGCATCGATCATGTGCATGCGGATATGATCTTCGACCACCTCCGCCATAAGGCCGTTTATTGCGCCGCGACTGGCCGTTAGAAGCTTCATTACCTCGGTGCAACTTGCGTCCGCATCAAGTGCCCGTTCGAGCGCTTCAATCTGTCCACGCAAGCGGCGAACGCGATGCAGCAGCTTCTGCTTTTCCTCGATGATGTGACCCATTGTCCCTTGCCATATACCTATAGGGGTATATGTATAGGAGCCCGGCGATAAGATCAAGCCCTTTGGCAACCAATGTCTCGGTACGGATTTTCCTCAGCTTCAGGGAGTTTTTTTCCCGTCGGCGTCGAGATGGAGACAACGCAGTTTGGGAGCCAATCGCGCCCGTCACAAATTGTCATCAAAGGTAGGTAAAGGGGTCTGAGGGAGGGTGGATATGTCTTTTTCGAGATTTACATGCATCGCACGTCGGACGGTCCGGCTCGCGCGATTTTCTGCCCTCATGATGGCCCTGCCGCTTTGGCCTTTGGGCACAGCATCAGCCGCCGATGACCCGGAAGACTGGTCGCTGCACGGCCAGATGACCTTCGTGGATCAATATCACCCTGCGTTCAAATCGCCCTATAGCGGAGCAAACAGTCTTGATTCTGGTAGCCGCGGCGACGAGACATTCGATGCGACCTTGTTTGCAGGCATTCGGCTTTGGGATGGAGGTGAGGCCTATGTCGATCCGGAAATCGACCAGGGCTTCGGCCTCAGCGATACGCTGGGCATAGCCGGCTTTCCGAGCGGTGAAGCTTATAAGGTAGGAAAATCCACGCCCTATTTCCGGTTGCAGCGTCTGTTCCTTCGCCAGACCTTCGATCTTGGTGGTGATGAGGAGCAGGTCAAGGCGGATCAAAATCAGCTGGGTGGCACGCGCACGACCGATAATCTTATCATTACCGCTGGCAAAATTTCCGTCACCGACATCTTCGATACAAATAGCTTTGCGCATGACCCGAAGAATGATTTCCTCAATTGGTCGATCATCGACGCCGGCTCCTTTGACTACGCAGCCGATGCTTGGGGTTACAGCTACGGTATCGCGTCGGAATGGACGCAAGATTGGTGGACCTTGCGCGCAGGCTTGTTCGACCTGTCGCGCATTCCAAATACGACCGAGCTAGAAACGAACTTCAGTCAATTCGAGTTGGTTGGCGAAGCCGAAGGACGCCACACATGGTGGGGCGAGCCGGGCAAACTGAAGCTGCTCGGCTTCGTCAATCGCGGGCGTATGGGCTCCTACAACGACGCGGTGAAGTTGGGCCAATTGACGGGGCAAACGCCGGATACGGCGCTGGTGCGCCGTTATGCATCTCGGCCCGGTCTTTCGGTCAACTTCGAACAGCAGATCGACGACGATCTCGGAGCTTTTGCACGCGCAAGCCTGAATGACGGCAGCAAGGAAGCCTACGAATTCTCGGAGATCAACCGCTCACTTTCGGCCGGTCTATCGCTGAAAGGCACCAAGTGGGGCCGCCCGGACGACACTGTCGGCGTTGCGGGAGTGGTCAATGCGCTATCGTCCTCGGCGAAAGCCTATTTCGCGGCAGGCGGGCTGGGAATTCTCATTGGCGATGGCCAACTTCCGCGCTATGGCACGGAAGACATCATCGAGACCTACTATAGCGCCCAAGTGACGGACTGGCTTGCCGCGAGTGCTGATTATCAATTTGTCGCCGACCCCGCCTATGCCCGCGACCGCGGACCCGTCTCGGTTCTCAGTGCCCGCCTGCACGCGCAATTCTGAAAGGATGGAGAGCCCAGATGATGATGGCACATCCTCACTCAGAAGACTTGGACGTCACAAAATGGCAAGGCCTTCGTAGTGTGTTTCGTGATTATTTGGCATGGTCACATTGGGCGATTCGCGCGCTGATATGGGCAGCTATAGCGATCCTCGCGGTAGGTAGCCACCTGCTAAAACTCAATCTGCCAATCGCAAACGGCGTGCAACGATTTCTGAACACATCGTGTGTTCCAAGAGACTGGATGTCGACTTTTTGGCTGTGCAATCGCAACAGGCGGCAGTGACAAACTTTGGCGCGAAGGTATCTCGGTGATGAATAATCAAACGCCAACGACCGTCTTGAGCGCCGTACGGGGGGCCCTACCCAATAGGTGGGATCTGGTCGCTTTTCCGCTGATTTTGGGGGTCATCTTTCTTCTTGCTTTTGGTGCCAAACAGACATTGGGACCGATCGAGACCCTGCAAGTCACCGCTGTCTCGCTTTCACCCGCAAATTTGCCGGAATATGCCCTACGCACCGTACTGCGCATGTTGGCCGCGCTCGTTGCTTCGCTGCTGTTCACCCTTGTCTACGGTACGCTGGCAGCAAAGAGCCGCCGTGCCGAACTCGTGCTGATTCCGATACTCGATATTCTTCAGTCGGTCCCTGTGCTCGGGTATATTTCGTTCACGGTGGTGTTTTTCCTAGCGCTATTTCCGGGACGGATAGTGGGAGCGGAATTCGCGGCGATCTTTGCCATCTTCACCAGCCAAGCCTGGAACATGACCTTCAGCTTCTATCAATCGCTTCGAACATTGCCGGAGGATTTGCGGGAGGCAACGCTCAACTTTCGGTTTTCGGGCTGGCAACGCTTTTGGCGACTGGAAGTGCCGTTTGCGATGCCGGGCCTTGTCTGGAACATGATGATGAGCATGTCGGGCGGCTGGTTTTTCGTGGTCGCCTCGGAAGCTATAACCGTCGGTAACAAAACAATTACACTGCCAGGTATCGGTTCGTATGTTGCGCTTGCGATTTAAAATAAGGATCTCGGCGCGGTCGCCTGGGCTGTCGGCGCTATGACGCTGGTGATCATTCTATACGACCAGCTCATGTTCCGTCCGCTTGTGGCCTGGGCAGACAAATTCCGCTTTGAGCAAACCGCTACCCAGAGTGTTCCGCACTCTTGGTTCCTGCAGATCATTCAAAGAAGCCGGCTTGTCCAGCGCGCCAGCCGGCCCATAGCCGGCTTGTTTCGTGACACGTTTGGTTTTCGATTGCGATTGCCAATCTCGACCCTCAATGTCAGTCGATTGACACCAGCCAGCCGTATCATCGATTTCATCTGGTACGTGATCATTGCGGCAGCGACACTATGGATCGCGTGGGAGATTGTTGCATTTGTCGCAGCCGAACTAAGTTGGAAAGACGTGCTGACCGCAGGCGAACTGGGCGCGATTACTCTGTTGCGCGTTGTCGTTTTGATCGCACTTGCCACTCTTGTCTGGGTGCCGTTGGGTGTCATGATAGGGCTAAGGCCGCGGCTTGCAGAACGACTTCAGCCCTTGGCACAGTTCTTGGCGGCCTTTCCAGCGAACCTTCTGTTCCCGGTCGCGGTCGTCTTGATCGTACGCTTTAGTCTCAATCCGGATATTTGGCTCAGCATTCTCATGATCCTGGGCACGCAATGGTATATCCTCTTCAATGTGATCGCTGGTGCAAGTGCATTTCCAAGCGATCTTAAAGAGGCAGCAACGAATTTCCGGATGCGCGGATGGCAGTGGTGGCGCACTGTGATGCTACCTGGCGTTTTTCCCTACTACATAACTGGGGCGATTACGGCGTCGGGCGGTGCATGGAATGCCAGTATCGTGTCGGAGGCGGTTTCTTGGGGGCAAACCCATGTGACCGCGCATGGTCTTGGCGCCTATATCGCGCAAGCAACCACTGCGGGCGATTATCCCAAGATCGTGCTTGGCATCACCGTCATGTCCGCATTCGTGATCCTTTTTAATCGTCTGCTCTGGCGGCCACTTTATGGGTATGCCGAGCGAAATCTGCGGCTCAGCTGAGGGAGCATCTATGATCGACACCATCAAAAAAGATGAGGTCCAATCCTCCGTCGTTCTTGAGGCGCGCGGCGTATGCCGCAGCTTTGACAAACCGTCCGGCGCTCCTCTTGTCGTTCTTGAAAATGTTGATCTGACCTTACGCAAGGGCGAAATCGTCGGACTGCTTGGTCGCTCCGGCTCCGGCAAATCCACTTTGCTTCGCATTGTTGCGGGATTGATTAAGCCCTCACGCGGCGAGGTAATCTGTGGGGGCGCGCCGGTTGGCGGACCCGTCGACGGTGTCGCAATGGTATTTCAGACGTTCGCGCTGTTTCCCTGGCTCACCGTATTGCAGAACGTCGAGGCTGGGCTCGAAGCTCAGGGCGTGCCTCAGCAGGAGATGAGGCAACGCGCCTTGGCAGCGATCGACTTGATCGGATTAGACGGGTTCGAGAGCGCCTATCCGCGCGAACTCTCAGGCGGCATGCGGCAGCGGGTCGGATTTGCCCGCGCGCTCGTCGTCAATCCGAAGATTCTATTGATGGATGAGCCGTTCTCGGCACTCGATGTGCTCACCGCAGAGACGTTGAAGACCGATTTCCTCGATCTGTGGACCGAGGGGAAACTGTCGATCCAGGCGGTATTGCTGGTCACCCACAATATTGAAGAGGCCGTCTTTCTTTGCGATCGAATTCTTGGTGTTCGCGTCGGATCCCGGCCGCGTCGCATCGGAACTCAAAGTATCGTTTCCGCACCCGCGAGATCGGCTTAATCCGGCCTTCCGCCAAATGGTCGATGATATCTATGCGACGATGACCGCGAAACCGGCTTCCAACCTGCCCGGGCAGGCAAAGCAGCATGGAGTTCGGTATCGGCCACCATCTCGCGCCCGTATCCACCAATTTGCTCGCCGGAATGATCGAAGCGATTGCAGCTGCGCCCTACAATGGACACGCAGATCTTCCCGAACTCGCAAACGATCTTCAGCTCGAAATCGACGATCTTTTTCCAATCACTGAAGCCTTGCAGATTCTCGGGTTCGTAGAGCTGGGCAATGGCGATGTTTTTCTCACAGAGCCCGGAAAGGCGTTTTTCAATTCCGATACGCAGGCTCGCAAAAAAATCTTCGCTGAACAGCTGATTCAAAACGTGCCGCTTGCAGCCCATATTCGGAATGTCCTGAATGAGCGTCCAAGCCACCGTGCGCCGCGCATACGGTTTGAACCCGAGCTCGAAGATTACCTTATCGAAAGTTACGCCGACGAGACACTCGATGCTGTGATAAAATGGGGTCGCTACGCAGAACTATATTCTTACGACGACCAATCGGAGATTTTTAGTCTCGATAATCCGTGATAGGAGCTTCGTCGCGTTGGCATCGCGATATCAGGAAGGTCCTTCGTCTGGCTGTTGGTCAGGCCATGCATCACCATCGCCTCGAATTTCTTGATCACGCTCACTTGGCGCAGATAAGCTGTTGAGCGCGACTTAGGTAGAAGAGTAGGCACTGCTGCACATACCGTGTGAGCAGTACGTGAAAATCTATCTCGCCCTTTTGGGCGGGACTGCGCAGACGTGCCGCAGCGCGCCAATGAATCAAGATTGCGTCCGGTATCTGTCCGCGCGCAGGGCCAGAACGCAAACGAGCGCGTTGCTCAAACCCGGCGTCTCGCTCCAAAGCGAGCAAGCCCAGCCAATGGGAAAAAGTCATTCGAAACACAATGATAGCCATAAAAGGCACGCCCGGTATCGGGGACCGTCTTTATAAAATTCTTATGCGTGTGCTCCGATTTCCATCTCGAACCTTTATGCAATTCGAGGCTAGTTGACGGTGGCCGTACCCCTCGCAAGCCGGATGAGGTTTCTATGCTCGATATTCTCTTTATAGCCGTCGGCCTCGCGTTCCTGGCAGGCGCGATGGCTTACGCTGTTGCCTGCAATCGGTTGTGAGGAGAGCCCCGGATGATCATCGACTATGTTTTGGGAGCGCTCGTCACAGTCGGACTGCTCTTCTATCTCGTCTACGCGTTGATCCGCCCCGAGCGGTTCTGAGGGAACGCATTCCATGACAATCAACGGCTGGATCCAAATTGCGCTTTATTGCGTAATTATCATCGCGCTCACCAAGCCGTTTGGCGGCTACATGACGCGGGTTTTCAGCGGTGAACGCACACTTCTTTCACCCCTGCTGCGTCCCATAGAACGTCTGTTTTATGCGCTCAGCGGTGTTGACGAAAAGGAAGACCAGCATTGGCTGGTGTACGCCATTGCCATGCTGGCCTTCACTATGGCGGGCTTCGTCGTGCTTTATGTGTTGCAGCGGCTCCAGGCCCTGCTGCCTTTCAATCCTCAGAAGCTACCAGCGGTGGGAGAACATCTCGCGTTCAACACGTCAGTAAGCTTCATCACGAACACCAACTGGCAATCCTATGTGCCAGAGACCACGATGAGCTATCTCGTACAGATGGCCGGGTTGACGGTGCACAATTTCTTATCCGCGGCCACCGGCATCGGGCTCGCGGTCGCCCTCATTCGCGGTTTCGCCCGGCGCTCAGCGCAGGGAGTGGGCAATTTCTGGGTCGATATGACCCGCTGCACACTCTATATTCTTCTGCCAATTTCCATCGTTGTTGGCTTGTTCTTCGTGTGGCAGGGCATGCCGCAAAATTTGGGCGCCTATGTCAGCGCGACAACGCTCGAAGGCGCCAAACAGGTGATTGCGCAGGGACCAGTGGCTTCGCAGGAAGTCATCAAGATGCTGGGCACGAATGGCGGTGGTTTCTTCAATACCAATTCGGCTCATCCTTATGAAAATCCCAATGCGATCACCAATCTCGTTCAGATCATTTTGATCTTCTCGATCGGCGCGGGCCTGACGAACGTCTTCGGCCGTATGGTCGGCAACCAGCGCCAGGGCTGGGCGATCTTCGCGGTTATGGGCCTGCTCTTCCTTGTCGGCGTCACGACCGTCTATTGGGCCGAGGCGCCGGGCAATCCCGCCTTCGCCGCGCTGCATGTCGATCAGGCGCCGAGCGAGCTTCAGGCCGGCGGCAATATGGAAGGCAAGGATGTCCGTTTTGGTATCGCCAACTCCGCACTTTTCACGACGATTACCACGGATGCTTCGTGCGGCGCCGTCAACACCATGCATGACAGCTTGATGCCGATCGGCGGCATGGTACCGCTGGTCAACATCATGCTCGGCGAGATCATCTTCGGTGGTGTCGGTTCTGGCCTCTACGGAATGCTGCTCTTTGCCATCGTCGCCGTATTCGTGGCGGGATTGATGGTGGGGCGCACGCCAGAATATCTCGGCAAGAAGTTGGAATCCAAAGAGGTCAAGATGGCGATGCTCGCCATTCTCGTCCTGCCGCTGTCAATGCTGGGCTTTACCGCGCTTGGCGATTGTGCTGCCCGCGGGCCTGGCAGGGCCGGAGAATGCCGGCCCCCACGGCTTCACCGAGATTCTGTATGCCTTTGTCTCAGCGACCGGCAACAACGGCAGCGCCTTTGCGGGTCTAACCGCCAACACGATGTTCTACAACTCCGACGCTTGGATTGGCGATGTTTATCGGCCGCTTCCTGATGATCGTGCCGATGCTCGCTATCGCGGGATCACTTGCCGCCAAGAAGATCGTACCGCCATCGGCGGGAACGTTCCCCACCGATGGCGGCCTCTTCGTGGGTCTGTTGATCGGTGTGATCGTGATTGTGGGTGGACTCACCTACTTTCCGTCGCTCGCTCTTGGTCCAATTGTCGAACATTTGGCGATGCACGCCGGTACACTTTATTAAGCGCCGAAAGAGGCATTTCCATGGAACTCACGAAAACGCGTAGTCGCAGTTCGATCGTCACAATCACCGATCCAAAGATTCTTTTGCCTGCGATCGGCGGCGCTTTTCGCAAGCTCGACCCGCGTGTGTTAATCCGCAATCCCGTCATGTTCGTGGTGGAAATCGTTGCCACCCTGACGACGCTATTGTTCCTGCATGATCTTGTAACCGGCGGGACAAATCTGGGCTTCGCATTCCAGATCAATCTCTGGCTCTGGTTCACAGTATTGTTTGCAAATTTTGCGGAAGCCGTCGCTGAAGGGCGGGGCAAGGCGCAAGCCGCCTCTTTGCGTCAAACCAAGACCGATGCGATGGCCAAGCTGCTCGTTGCCGGCCCGAAGGTCCAACTCATCGCTGCCGCCACATTGAAGCCCGGAGACGTCGTTCTGGTCGAGGCGGGCGATTTGGTTCCAAGCGACGGCGATGTCATCGAAGGAGTGGCTTCCGTCAACGAGTCCGCGATCACAGGTGAATCCGCGCCCGTGATCCGCGAGAGCGGCGGCGACCGTTCGGCTGTGACCGGTGGCACAACCGTGATCTCGGATTGGATCAAAGTGAAGATTACAGCAGCCTATGGTCATACATTCCTCGACAGAATGATTGCACTGGTGGAAGGTGCCGAGCGTCAGAAGACGCCCAATGAAATCGCCCTTAATATTCTACTTGCGGGCCTGACAATCATCTTCGTTTTCGCGGTTGCCACCATCCCGGCCTTTGCCACATATGCAGGCGGCCACATGTCGGTGCTCGTTCTGGTTGCTCTTTTCGTCACTCTGATCCCGACGACAATCGGTGCGCTCTTGTCCGCAATCGGCATTGCGGGCATGGACCGTCTGGTACGCTTCAATGTGCTTGCGATGTCTGGGCGGTCGGTGGAGGCGGCGGGCGATGTCGACACGCTTCTGCTCGACAAGACCGGCACCATCACTTTGGGCAACCGTCAAGCGACAGAATTCGTGGCTCTACCTGGTGTGAACCCTCAGGAACTTGCGGACGCAGCGCAAATGGCGTCCCTTTCCGATGAGACGCCTGAAGGCCGTTCGATTGTTGTGCTGGCGAAAGAAAAATACGGTATTCGCGGTCGCGACATGGCCCCGTTGCACGCGAAATTCATTCCGTTCTCAGCTCACACGCGCATTAGCGGCATCGACTACGAAGGGTCCTCAATTCGCAAAGGTGCTGTAGACGCAGTGATCAACTACGTTGGGGCGGCAACTGGCATCGGTGGCATCGCATCACAAGACCAAGCAGAAACAGCTTTGCGGATACTCGGCAAAGATAATGCCAATGCATTTATCTCGATTTCCGAAGGGATCGCCAAATCAGGCGGGACGCCTTTGGCCGTCGCCAAAGACGGAAAGCTGCTCGGCGTCATCCATCTCAAGGATATCATCAAGGGGGGAATCCGCGAGCGTTTTGCAGAGCTGCGCAAGATGGGTATTCGCACCGTGATGATCACCGGCGATAACGCGCTGACCGCAGCCGCAATCGCTGCGGAATCAGGTGTCGATGACTTTCTTGCCCAGGCGACGCCCGAAGCAAAGCTCAAGCTGATCCGTGACGAGCAGGCCAAGGGCAAGCTCGTTGCCATGTGCGGTGACGGCACAAATGACGCCCCCGCTCTGGCTCAAGCCGACGTTGGCGTGGCGATGAACACCGGCACGATGGCCGCGCGCGAAGCAGGCAACATGGTCGATCTCGACAGCGATCCCACCAAGCTCATCGAGATTGTGGAGATCGGCAAACAGCTGCTTATCACGCGTGGGGCGCTCACAACCTTCTCGATCGCCAACGACGTAGCCAAATACTTCGCCATTATTCCAGCGATGTTTCTTGCGTTTTATCCGCAGCTGCAGGCACTCAATATTATGCGGTTGCATACGCCCCAAAGTGCGATCTTGTCGGCGATTGTGTTTAATGCGTTGATCATTATCGCGCTCATCCCGCTGGCGTTGCGAGGCGTTGCATATCGGCCTGTGGGTGCTGCGAGCATGTTGCGCCGGAATCTGCTGATTTATGGCGTCGGCGGGATCATCGTCCCGTTCATCGGCATCAAATTGATCGATATGGCTGTTACTGCCATCGGGCTTGCGTGAGGACCACACCATGTTGAAACAATTCCGTCCCGCAATCATGATGATCGTGCTGTTCACGATCCTCACCGGTCTCATCTATCCGCTTGGAATGACGGGGATCGCGCAATTGCTGTTCCCGCACCAGGCTGACGGCAGCTTGGTCGAGAAAGACGGCAAGGTAATTGGTTCGGAAATTATCGGGCAAAATTTCAAGAGTGCGAAATATTTTCACGGCCGTCTGTCCGCCACCGGCACGCCTTATGACGCCAGCAACTCGGCCGCATCGAACTTCGGTCCGACGTCCAAACCCCTCATGGCACGTGTCAAAAAGGACGTTGCCGCACTGCACGCCGAAAACCCCTCAACGCCTGTTCCGGTCGATCTGGTGACAAGTTCCGCGAGCGGCCTTGATCCCGATATCACTCCCGCTGCAGCGTTCTTCCAGGTACCCCGGGTCGCCAAAACACGCGGCTTGAGCCAGACAGCGGTGCGCCAACTGGTCGAAGATCATATCGAGGGAAGGTTTCTGGGCATCATCGGCGAACCGCATATCAACGTCCTGAAACTTAATCTGGCGCTCGACGCCATGCGAACCGGCGGCGGCTGAGCTATTCTGTAGGGATGGTTGCGCAAATCGCTGAAGACCGTCCATCTCCGGAAGCCTTGCTTGAACAGGCCAGCCGGGAAGGGCACGGCAAACTCAAGATATTTCTCGGGTCTGCGCCGGGTGTCGGCAAGACCTTCGAGATGCTCACGCAAGGAGCTCAGCGGCTGCGCGATGGGGTGGACACAATAATAGGTGTCGTCGAAACGCATGGCCGCCGAGATACCGAACTGCTGACCCGGGGGTTTGAGACGATTCCCAAAAAGCGCGGGCTTTATAAAGGTCGCGTCGTCTCGGAAATGGATATCGATGCCATTCTCCAGCGGCGGCCAAAGCTCGTCCTTGTCGATGAACTCGCGCACACCAATGTCGAAGGGAGTCGCCATCCCAAGCGTTACATGGATGTCGAGGAACTGCTCGCCGAAGGCATCGACGTTTTTACAACGATCAACATCCAGCATATTGAGAGCCTTAACGACGTCATCGCACAAATCACCCGCATTCGTGTGCGCGAGACTGTGCCAGACGCGATCTTCGATCAAGCCGATGAGATCGAACTCATCGATCTGACGGCCGATGATCTGCTAAAGCGCCTTCGAGAAGGCAAGGTATACGTCAAGACGCAAGCCGAACGCGCGTTGCGCCATTTTTTCTCGCCGGGCAATCTGACTGCACTGCGCGAACTTGCCTTGCGAAAGGTCGCGCAGCATGTCGATCGCGATATGGTCGATTATATGCAGGCGCACGCCATTGGCGGTCCCTGGCCTGCTGGAGAGCGGATTCTCGCGTGCATAAACGAACATCCCTCTTCGGCCGAACTCGTGCGCCACGCGCGGCGGCTGGCCGATGCGCTCAGGGCTACGTGGACGGCGATCTACATCGAAAGCCCGCGCCATGGAGCGCTTAGCGAGATCGAGCAAGACCGTGTCGCCGATACGCTGCGCCTGGCCCAGCGCCTGGGCGGGGAATCAGCAACGCTTCCAGGGCGAGACATAGCCGAGACAATTCTCGGCTATGCGCGCAAAAATAACGTAACGCAGATCGTAATAGGAAAAGCAGAACGGCCTTGGTGGTTTGAAATTCTCCATGGCTCGGTTGTCCGCAATCTCATCCGTGACGCCGGCGCAATAAGCGTGACGGCAGTATCATCCAAAGGTGAGGCCATTCCGGCCAAGAGTGTAAAGACGGCGGTCCCCGACAGAGATGTTTGGCGGGGCTATGCATTAAGCATTGTCGCGGTCATCGGTACGATCGGCTTTGCCTATGTCATAAATGCAGTGGCGGCCGGATCGTTGGGCAGCCTGGGAATGGTGTTCCTGGTGCCTGTCCTCATCAGTGCCGTTACTTTTGGTCGCTGGACGGCCTTGTTTACGACATTTCTGAGCATCATGGCGTATAATTTTTTCTTTTTACCGCCTCTTTATACATTCACCATCGCAGATCCCAACAATTGGTTGTCATTCGCGGTTTTGCTCTTTGTCGCAATTATCGCCGGGAACCTCGCGGCGCGCGTGCGTGCGCAAGCAGACCTCGCGGCCGCGCGCGCAGCGGCGATCGGAGAACTTTACCGGTTTACGGGAAAACTTACGAGTATCGCGCGTCTAGATGATATTCTTTGGGCCGCGGCGTTCCAGATTTCATCCATGCTGAAATCCAATGTCGTTATTCTGCTCTATGATCCAGCAACGAAGCGGCCTGTTGTTCGCGCCGGATACCCACCAGAAGATGAACTTGACGCCCAAGATCTTGCCGCTGCCGCGTGGTCCTGGGATCATGCCCAGCCGGCAGGCCGCAATTCTCAAACGCTTCCCGGTGCCAAACGCCTTTTTCTTCCGATGCGTACAGGGCAGGGCCTTGTGGGTGTGGCCGGTCTCCAGCGCCACGACGACAGGACACTCTTTACGCCGGAGGAGAGACGCCTTCTCGACGCGTTGATCGATCAGACGGCGCTGGCGATCGAACGTTCCGAACTCGTTGAGCGTGTTGACGAGGCGCAGGTACGTGCTGAAGCCGATAAGCTGCGAGGCGCCATGTTGACGTCTCTTTCGCATGATTTGCGCACCCCGCTCGCCTCCATTCTTGGCGCTGCAACGACCCTGATAGCAAACCGCGATCTCTATGATGTAAAGCAATCCGACGAACTGCTCGCTACCATCCGCGAGGAAGCCGAACGGCTTGACCGCTTTGTAGGCAATCTTCTTGACATGTCGCGACTTGAAGCGGGTGTACTGGGCGTCAAGCTGGAAACCATAGATCTGATCGAATTGGCCGAAGCAGCCTCCAAGCGTCTGGCCCGCCGGCTGTCGGGCCATCGCATTGTGTTCGATGCACCAGGCGATCTTCCTCTGGTATCGGTCGATCCGTTGCTTCTTGAGCAAGCGATCCTCAATCTGCTGGACAATGCTGCGAAATACGCGCCCTTGGGATCATGCATTCACGTCCGCGCCCACGCGGAGGGAAAGAAAGTGCTGTTCACGATTGAGGATGAGGGTCCCGGCATTCCATCGGAGGACTTGGCCCTCATCTTTGACAAATTCTACCGCGCAAAGGCCTCAGACCGGCGGGTTGCCGGTACTGGCCTTGGTCTTGCGGTCGCGCGAGGGTTTGTTGAAGCCTTCGGCGGCAGCCTCGAAGCAGCCAATCGGATGGATCGAAGTGGCGCTGTCTTGACGATCTCCTTGCCGGTCGCGCCGGATGAGGTAATCGCTCATGATAACTAAATTCCCTAAGGTCCTTATCGTAGACGACGAACCGCAAATTCGGCGCTTCTTGCGCGCGGGCTTGCCCGCGCATGGTTATGAATGCGTCGAAGCGGCCACTGGCGCAGAAGCGCTCAGGTCATTTGCGAAGGAAAAGCCAGATGCAGTCATTCTTGATTTAGGCTTGCCGGACCAAGACGGTTTTGCGATCATTCAGCACATTCGAACCAACACGCTCACGCCAATTGTCGTACTCTCGGCGCGTAGCGACGTCGAAGGCAAGGTCAGGGCGCTGGAACTGGGCGCGGATGACTATGTCACCAAGCCCTTTGATATGGCAGAGCTACTCGCGCGCCTCAAAGCGGCGCTACGGCACGGACTGCAGACAATTGGAGAAGCGCCAGTCTTTCACTCCGGACATCTGACGGTTGACCTCGTTAATCGTCGCATTCTGCTGGACGACAAAGAGGTCCACCTTTCGCCGAAGGAGTACAGCTTGCTGCGATTTCTCGTGAGCCATGCCGGCAAGGTGGTCACACATCAGCAACTCTTGGCGGAAGTCTGGGGTCCGGCGCATATTGAATATGTCCAGTATCTGCGTGTTCTCATGCGCCAGTTGCGGAAAAAATTAGAGCCGGAGGGAACGCCGAGCCTGTTGATCACAGAGCCGGGTATTGGCTATCGATTGCTTTTGTTGACGTAGAGTTCCTTAATTGCATGCCCGGTTACCTGGGCGTTCGGCTTGATGATCCAAATTTGGTGGCGCCGGTCTCGGACGCGATGTTCGAGCAGGCGACCTCCACATTCGTCGTACACGCGTGTTGGCTCGCATGATCGGTGGCCGTTAGGCGATCTCGTGCGGCCGCGCGGCGGTGCAAACCGGGGAATTTCACGTTCACGATCCTCTTCCGAACGGCCTTCGCACCTTGTCCAAACCTCTCTCAGCTCTCTGAGACCACCCGCCGAGCAAAATTCTTTTGGAACTTTCTCGGCCTACTATTTTCCCACGCCCGCCTCATCTTCATCGCGTGCTCCCGCTACGCGAACCGTAGCCCCAAATCCTACGTATCCCGCGCCGAGGGGCCCATCCGTGCAGAATTCGAGGAGTAATGCCAAATCCGTCCGCATTGGCGTTGAAAGCCCTGTAAGGGGTTGGAGCAAAAGGGCCCGATCAGGTGTCGTGTTGCCTCCATGCGTGAACCGACGGCCCAAAACCCCACATATTCCGCACCGTAGCCAACTGCAATGCTAGTTTCTTCTGGCCCCGTCCCCTCGCGCTGGCTTGATCGGCAGGGCGCCGCGGCGCATCTGGCACCGCACAAAGACCGAAAATTTCACAGCGTCCGCTAGCCTTGGACCCCTCTGGGTGGGGTCGAAACCTGCGCGCAAAAATTCTTTTACTTTCGCTACATAAATTTTCGCCTCCCAATCGACTTATGATGCAGGAAGCAAGCTCTTGCCCTCGAGCATAGGAAGTCGGCGGGGGATGACAGAAATAACGGACGTCGAAAGCGTAACACCGGAGATCGGCCTACCGGGCATGGTTTCGGCTAACTCGAAGGAAAACACGTGGTTCGTCCGGGAGGTTCTACCGCTTGAGGGGTTGCTCCTGAAGTTCCTGCGTCGGGGCTGGCGCAACGAAAGCGATATCAAGGATCTATGTCAGGACGTCTATGTCGAAGTCTATGAAGCAGCGAAGACCGAAATTCCCAAATCTGCAAAGGCGTTCGTCTTCGCTGTTGCCCGCAACATTCTGGTCGAGCGCATTCGTAGAGAGCAGATCGTCTCGATCGAAGCAGTTGCCGATTTCGAGACGTTGGGCCTCACAACTGACGAGCCCGGCCCAGACAGAACTGCAATCGCACGGCAGGAGCTTCGAAAGCTGCAGATGGCTCTCGATCGCATGCCCAAACGCTGGCACGAGGTGGTGGTGATGCGCAGGGTTCAAGGGATGTCCCGGACTGAAATCGCCCTGCGCTTAGGCATCGCCGAGGCGACGGTCTCCCAGCATCTCGCTGCTGGAATGGGCGCTCTCGCGAACCTATTTCATGACAACTCGGCCGACCTCAAGGACAACACATGAGCGAGGCAAGTGGACAGCAGCGGGTCAAGTCGAACGCGGAAGCGGTTCAAGCAGCGGCGTCGGACTGGCTGGAGCGTCATGAACGCGGCGACTGGAGTGCAGCCGACCAGAAGGAATTCGACGCGTGGCTCGCGGTCTCGCCCGCCCATGTCATCGCCTACATGCGGGTTGAAGATGTTTGGAACCGAGCGAACCGACTAAGGGCGCTCAATCATCCCGCTCGGAACACGTTTGCGTTTATCGGGCGTTGGGCGTCGCTTGCGAAAATTGCGGCCGTCCTGACTGTGACTGCGCTAGCAGGCGCTGGTGGCTCCGTCTACGTGTTCGCACCACATCAGACAATCTATTCGACCGAGGTTGGGCAGAGGGAGAATCTGCTCTTGGCCGATGGCTCTCAGATTGAGCTCAACACCGACACGACCCTGCGTATCAGCAAGGGTGATGGCGCCAAGACAGTGATGCTGGAAAAGGGCGAAGCGTTCTTCAATATCAAGCACGATGCGTCGCGGTTATTCGTCGTAAGAGTCGGAAACAATCGCATCGTCGATCTGGGAACGAAATTCCTGGTCCGTGATGCTTCCGACCACGTGAAGGTCTCTGTCTTTGAGGGCAGTGCGCGGTTCGAAACCAGCGCGCGGGGACTGCAGACGCGGTCGACTGTGTTGACACCGGGAGATGTGGTTGTAGCTTCGAACGGGGCGATGTTCGTCACGCGGAAGCCGCGGCAGACCCTCGCCGACGATCTCGCCTGGCGGCGGGGAGAACTGGTATTCCACTTTACCTCGCTTGCGGACGCCGCAGCGGAATTCAATCGCTACAATCAGAAAAAGATCGTTGTCCGGGATTCCGCAATTGCACGGCTGGAAATCGGTGGGACGTTCGGAATGCATGATGTGACGCAATTCGGTCAGCTGGCGCATCAGCTGCTGGGTATCCAGATTGATGATCAGGGCAGCGAGATCGTTCTGTCGCGTTGAGCGGCTTTTAAGGAAGTGCGGCTATCCCGCACGATCAAAACGAGTTGGAAGCCGAAAAAGGGGGGCATATGTTGACGTCCAGAATTCTAAAAATACTGCTAGGATCGAGCGCCATCGGTCTGTTTATGACACGCGCCGCGATCGGTGCGGACTTCAATATTCCTGGGGGCGATCTGCGGACTGCCTTAAACGCCTACACAGCCCAGACAGGCGTGCATCTTCTTTACGCCGAGCAAGCCATCACGGGCGTTCACACGTCTGGCATCCACGGCTCGCTATCGCCTGATGAGGCTCTATCGGGGATTTTGAAGGGGACAGGCTTTACGGCGCAGCGTGATGATGGATCGATCGCGATCCTACGTAAGGAGCAGCATACCGAATCTAGTGATCAAACAATGCAGTTGGCACAAGCAGCCCCGTCACATGCGGCGGTCGAAACCGTCACGGTCACATCATCTAAACTTGGTGGCGCGGATGTGCAAAGCATACCAATCGCCATTACTGCTTTGAGTCAAGAGCAGCTAACCGCAACTCAGACGGCTGGCGGGCCTGATCTCATAAAACAAGTCCCGAATATGACATTTACCAAGACGAACTTTTCGGGATACAGCATTCAAATACGAGGTATCGGCACGCAGGCGATTTCTGTAACGACCGATCCGGCTGTGGCTGTCGCGTTTAACGATATCCCATTCATTCGCAATCATTTCTTTGAGCAGGAATTCTACGACGTAGCTTCCGTTGAAGTCGCGCGCGGGCCGCAGGGAACGCTTTTCGGTCGCAATGCGACGGCAGGTGTCGTCAATCTGATTTCTGCCAAACCAACAGATCAGTTCGAGGCCATGGCGTCTGCCGATATCGGCAATTATCACAATCGCCGCCTTGAAGCGATGATCAACGTTCCGATTGTGGACGACAAGCTTGACATCCGCGTCGCAGGCGAATGGACAAAGCGTCAGGGTTATTCGTTCAATGAGACATCGGACGAACGAATTGATGGCCGCGATCTATGGTCGGGCCGGGTTACGATAGGCTGGAGGCCGGCCGAGAACCTGCAAACATACCTCGTATGGGAGCACTTTTCCGAAGACGATGATCGTCTCAGAAGCTCAAAACAGCTTTGTATGGAAGATCCTGGTGTTGGCGAAATCGACGGCATCCCAAAGCCGATTGGATATGGCGCTTTCGGTCTATCAGGTAATTATCTCGATCAAGGGTGCAAACCAGCTTCGCTCTATTCTCCGAATTCCTTCGAGGCGCCGAACGGCCTGGCGTTGCCATACGTCACAACACTGAACTACGTGGGAACTGGAAACCCCATAAATCCCTACGCCAGTGAAACTCAATCTCGGAATCTCCATGTTGTTGAGTCCGGACTCACTCCGGACTACGTAGCGAAAAATGATGTCGTGGAATTGAATACTGATTACACGCTAACACCGACCTTGACCGTCACATCGCAAACCGGCTTCGGCCACGACTTTCTCTTTTCTTCGGAGGATTATAATCGGTTTGGAGCCGCGCCTGGACTTTTCAAATATGATCCAGACTTCTTCGATCCCGCAGTTCTGCCGGGCGGAATTGTATGCGATCCGCAACTAGGCTGTTCGGATAGACTCATTCTAGAGGATTTATCCGAGGAACACGCGTGGCAGTTGAGCCAGGAATTTCGCATTGCGTCAAATTTTTCCGGACCATTCAATTTTAGCGCCGGTGGGAATTATTTACATTACGAGACGGAAGAGAACTATTATGTCTTCGGCAACGTGTTTACCCTCATCGATGGCGGCTACCTTCCTGGAAGAGCCAATTCTAACTCTTATTTTCCTCTACCGCTGGGATTCCAATTTAACAACCCCACGCAACCGGCGGAAATCTCCACCACAAATGGTGGCGGGGCACTGAGCGGCTACGTCGATCCCAATCCGATATCCCATCTCGACGGAAATGGTCACAATTACTTCCTGAGTAAGAACCCCTATGTGCTGAATTCCTATGCTCTGTTCGGCGAAACCAGCTACAAAATCTTCGACGACTTCAAAATAACCGCCGGATTGCGTTGGACGGAAGATCAAAAGCATTTCGTTGATATTCCGAGTTGGCTCGTCGATACCGGCTGGGGTTACCCGGTGGCGGGCGTCATCAACCAGCAATGGGATCAATTTACAGGGCGCGCTGTTGCCAACTGGACGCCGAAGCTCGAGTTTACCGACCAGACGCTGGTCTATAGCTCTTACGCGCATGGCTACAAAGCGGGCGGCGCCAATCCACCTGGAGCGATCTTTTCAGGTACTGTGTTTATCAACGGCAACAATATCGCTGCGCAACCGACCCATCCGCTGACCTTCAAGCCAGAGTTTGTGGATGCGTTCGAGGTCGGCACTAAGAATACCCTGTTGGATGGGGCGCTCACACTGAACGGCGATGTGTTCTACTACAACTACGAGAACTACCAGATCTCGCAAATTGTCGACCGTACGGCGATCAACCTGAATTTCGACGCTCATGCGGAAGGAGCGGAAATCGAAGCGACTTGGGAGCCTGTACCCGGCTTACGCTTCAATTTTGCGGGTGGATGGGAAGATACGGCAATCGCAAAAGGCCAAAGCGCAGTGGATCTCATGGATCGAACTGCCGGCAACCCAAACTGGTTTGTTGTTCGTCCTTTTGTCAATGAAGCGTCGAACTGTATCTTTCCCACGTACGTCGCAAAATGGATTACCAATGGTACGTCCGTTGTTGGCACCAATTCCGTCAGCTATTGCAGCTTCGCATATAACTTGCATTTGGATCCGTTGACCGGACTGCCCTATGTACCCAATCCGCCTGTCAATGCGGGCGGCTCCCCGCCCACCGCGGCAGACGGGACGGTGATCACTGGCTATCCGGGCTTCGATCCCACGGCCGCACCTAACAACGGTGAGGGTATCTCGAAAAACCTCGGCGGCAACAAGTTGCCCAACGCGCCTCCATACACGGTGTCGTTCGGTGCGCAGTACTCTGTACCGATTACAACTGATTGGGCAGGAACATTGCGCAGCGACTTCTATTGGCAAGCCGCGTCGTGGTGGAGGGTGTTCAACGATCTGTCCTACGATCGGCTTCGCGGCTATGACACCATCAATCTGAGCCTCATCCTAACAAGTCAGAGCGGCTGGCAGGTGATGCTCTACGATAAAAACGTCTTCAATACGACGGCGATCACCGGCGCGTTCCTCAATAGCGATGATAGCGGTTTGACAACCAACGTCTTTCTTACCGATCCGAAACTGATCGGCATCCGCGTTACGAAGAATTGGTAAGGGGGAACCGATGAGTGAATTGATAGATACACGAAATCTCAGAGCCCAAGCGTGGCTGCTCACGAGCGTATCTATGTGCGCTCTGCTGAGTGGAGTCATAGCGTCTCCAAATGCGGTCGCCGCAGAAGACGGTCATCCAACTGTATGGATCGAACTGGGTGGTCAGCTTGAACGTGCAGATACTCCGCAACAACTATTTACGCCACCGTTCTTCAACGGCGCGCCCGCCGCGGTACTTTCCCCGATGGTGGATGCCCAGAAGCCGTCGCAGTACGCTATCGGCGGCGAGGGAAAAATCACACTTGAACCAAACGGCTCCGACTGGGTTTTCTCCGCGTCCGTACGATATGGTCGCTCCAATGGCACCAGGAAGCTGCACTATCAATCGCGGCACGAAGCAATGCCGGTTACCCAATCCGGGCGCAACTTGGGTGTATACGGTACTTAGAAAAAATGGCCGATGCTCAGGGCAACCTGAGCGCGACGCATTTTTTTCTAGATTTTCAGGCTGGCAAGGATGTCGGACTTGGCATGTTCGGGAGGGAGAGTGCGTCAGTGCTCGCTGCTGGCGTACGGTTTGCCCAGTTTACCTCCAGCACGGACCTCCTGTTCCATGCAAGGCCGGTCTATATGTCCACTCCATTCGGCCACCCCGGAAAGTATAGTCTTCATAGTCGGTTTTTCAGGAGCAACACGGCTGTTATTCACTCGAAGCGAAGCACGGAAGCTCTTGGCCCGTCTTTGTCATGGGATGCATCTGCAAGGCTTGCTGGAAACGATACCGGCTTGTCGGTCCTGTTTGACTGGGGAGCAAATGCAGCAGTTTTATTTGGGCGTCAGCGGGCCCATATTCATCACAACACCGAAGGCTATAAAGTCAAAGGGTTGGAGACCACCGTCAAATATAGAATCGGATACGCGCTCACGCCGCCCGATCAGAACCGCTCACGGTTCGCGGTAATTCCGAATATCGGTGGCTTCGCGGGACTCTCATTCCGCTATGCCAATGCGAAAGTTGATTTCGGCTATCGCGCGGATTTCTTCATCGGAGCGGTGGATGGTGGCATCGATACGGCGAAAAGAGAAAATGTCGGTTTCTACGGCCCATTCGCGACGATTGGCATTGGCCTCGGAGGCTAGGTGTGCTGCAGAGGCACAAGAAAGAAGAGCGTATGAACAGAAATTGGTGTCGTAACGCTGCGAGATAGATGAGGGAGGGCCCCTCGGGATCCGCCCGGAAACAATCTATTTCCTGGGCCTGACGCCGTATTGCACGCGAAACCAAAAGGGCAACTTCAAGGTTGGGATGCGCACGCAGAAGTTTCGTCTGCGGCGTAGCCTCATGTCTCTGCAAGACCTCATGCGGCGAATACGACATCATGGGATCAGCGATCAGGTCAGCGACATAAACGCTGCTCTGCGCGGCCACTATGCCTACTACGGGATCGCCGGAAATCTCCGGTCCTTGCTGAAGGTATATCGGGTCGTGGAGCGTTACTGGTTCAGAATGTTGCGTAGCCGCAGGCGGAATGGCGGACGGCTTAACTGGGATACTTTTAATCAGATCAAAGAACGGAACCCGCTACTGCGACCTAAACTGCGGCTTCCTTATCGGAAGCTGCAGATGCTTGCAGTGCTGTGAATCAACTGCCGAAGAGCGTTGGTGCGGGAAATCCGCATGCGGGAGGAGTTCGACAAACTCCGCGTTGAAATCAATGATGAGAAGAGCCGAACCGTCGAGCTTGGCCGAAGCGATAGCTTCGGGTTCCTGGGCTTCGACTTCCGTTACCTCCGCAGCGTTCACAGCGGGTCTTGGCGGCCGCACTACACGCCTAAGCTCAAGAAGCGGACGGCGCTGGTGCGGGGGCTCAAAGAGGTGTTCCGACGACACCGCTCGCAACCGATCGAACGGGTGATAAACCTGATCAATTCGGTGCTGCGGGGTTGGGTGAACTACTTCGCGGTGGGGCACTCCTGCGAGTGCTTCAGCTTCATCAAAGACTGGGTGGAAAAGAAGATCAGGCGCCATCTGGCGCCTTCCTGGAAACAACAGGACTTCGGCTGGAAGCGATGGAATGGGCGCTGGCTTTACGACACTCTACGGCTGTTCAACAGCTATCGCGTGCGGCGAGACAGGCTGAAAGTCGCTCTGGCAGGATAGGTCCCATAAGCCCGACATGAAGCAAATGGGGGAGCGCAGTGCGGGCCATCCGCACGCTGCGTTCGACGTGGAGGGGACTGGAGACGTGGCACGGTCGGGATGCTGGGACACTCGCAGACGAAAGAGCGAGACAACAGGGAATCCAAACTTCGACCTATAAACCGGCGCGCCAGTCCTCGACCCTACCCGTGGGAACCGGAGGCGAGCGACCGCCTCCGGTGACCCGGTGCTCGGGGCGAAATTTCCCGGGCTTACTCGGCGTGTGCTGCAGAGACACAAGGAGAGTAGTTTGGCTGTTGTTGCGCTGGCGCTGCCAGGCTGCGATTTCTGAGACGAGCCGTTTGTGGTTGTCGGTGCGTCGATCGAGGCATTGAATGCGCGGAACACCGATCTCGATTTCGACCATGTTGAGCCAACTTGCGTGTTTGGGCGGGTAATGGAACTCGAGCCGGCACAGCACACGGCGTGCGACTGTTGTCGCCCAGTGTTCAGGCTGGAGAAGCTCCTCACCCAGGAGAGCATGGGATGCGCCACTTCGTAGAGTACGCTTGTGCACCATAGCGTCGCTGGCCTTGGTGATGGAGCTGGTGACGTCTATAGTGCTGGACTGATATTTCCTGGCGTCAGGCCGAAATGCGTCCCCAACGGCTTCAATGAAGTGAAGCGCGTACGATCATCGACGGCCGTCCTGAAGGCCAGCGCCGTCAAGGCGCCTGGTCCCACGATCATACTGCCCATCTCGCTATGCCCCAACCAACGACCACATTATGGCACCCCTATGCCGAGGTGCAGGGGCCGCCCACCCATCTGAGCGGTCGTCCCGGTTAGACCGCTCAAATCGCAGAATCACGCCATTTCCGCAACAAAATTGCGGTCAATAGACGTCCGCGTCGTCAGGTGCCATGTGCACACGACAAAACTCACGTCTTGGACCAGGACTCTGCTGGCGAACCCCAAACTTCACCTGACTGGTAGAGAAGACGCCGCGGTTCCGGTGCTTGGCTGGCGTTCCGATCGGGTCACCCTCTTGGCCCGCACAATTTATTGCCTCGCAACCCTAAGTTTTTGCCCGCCATCTTGTCAGAATAAGTAGGGCGCCAAGTCCTGACCCTCAAACGGCGAGGTGCGCGCGAGGGATGAGCGAGCATTTGGATCATCATTTTAAAGGGGCGGACCTCCGCCACGGGAACGCGGGCATGGGCACCGCGGAAGTGGATCGCTGGTTTGCGCGCGAAATCTTGCCGTTGGAGCAGGCCTTGATGCAATACCTGCAGCACAATTGGCGCAACCAAGGCGACGTCCCCGACCTCAGGCAGGACATTTACGTTCAGGTCTACCAGGCAGCGCTGGCGGGCCTTCCAGAACGCCCAAAGCAGTTTCTCTTCGCCACGGCTCGCAATCTTCTTATCAATCGGGTTCGTCATGCCCAGGTAGTGCCGATCGATCCGGTCCCTGATCTCGAAGCTCTGAATGTTGCTGATGATGAACCAGGGCCTGACCGTGCGCTGATCGCGCGCGAGGAGTTGCGGCGTCTGCAGGCGGCGCTGGATCATCTACCTCCGCGGTGCCGGGAAGTTGTCGTACTCGCCCGAATTGAAGGGTTCTCCGGTCGCGAGATCACGCAGCGTCTGGGAATCTCGGAAGCGACGGTCTCCGAGCATCTCAACAAAGGCATGCGTATTCTTGCCGATATCCTCTACGGCGAACCGCCTGGTCGGGAGAAGACGCCGTGAGCGCTTCCGATATCGAAACCAAAGCTGCCAATTGGCTGCAACGCCGACACGTCTGGACTTGGAGCGCCGAGGATCAGAAAAGGCTTGAGGCCTGGCTCGCAGAAAATATTGCGCATCGCGTGGCTTATGTGCGGTTGGAATCGGCGTGGGGGCGCGCGGAAACGCTTGCCCATATGCGCCCCGTCTCGCGCCGGACGCCAAAACATGGGACGAGGCTTATCTTTTTTCGATCGGTTGCGGCGACCCTTTTGGCTGCGACATTGGTGGCAGGCGCCGCCTATGTGCTGTCACCGGCAGCACGCGAACAAACTTTTGCGACCGCGGTGGGCGGGCGTGAGACCGTCATCCTCGCCGATGAATCCCGCATCGAACTGAACACCGATACGGTTGTGCGGGCGGACATGGGTCTCGCGCGGCGTTCCATATTCCTCGACAAGGGCGAAGCCTATTTCCAGATCAACCATGACGCCGAACATCCCTTCGTGGTCAAGGCGGGCGCCTATCGCGTCACCGATCTGGGCACGAAGTTCGTGGTACGCCGCGACGGCGATCGTATCGAAGTAACCCTTGTCGAAGGAAGCGCCCGTGTGGACGCCCCGGAAGGCTCCGGGCGGCGATCGGTCACGCTGTTACCGGGCGAGATAGCGATTGCGATAGGCAATGATCTTACGCTTTCCAAGCGGCTTCCGCAGTCGCTCGCCAATGAACTTGGCTGGCGTCGAGGCATGCTGATCTTCAAGCACACCACGCTTGCCGAGGCAGCCGATGCTTTCAATCGCTACAACCGGCGCAAGCTGGCAATCGGAGATCCGGTCGCAGCCCACCTGACGATCAACGGCACGTTTCGGACCAACGACGTCGACGCATTCACCCGGCTGATCAGGGAAGTCTTCAGTCTGCGCGTGAAAAACGCGGATGGGAATATCACGATTTCGAAATAGCTCGCGGTTTAACAGGCGGCGATGTTACGCCGTTCGGAGGGGAAATGGCTCTTTATCGTTATCTGAGAATTCTTAATGCTCGCCGGTGCGGCGCTACCGGTATCTGTTGGAGCACATGCGGAAGACTTCAACATTCCTGGCGGAGATTTGGAGGCCGCGCTTGACGCGTATGCCCGCACGACAGGCGTGGAACTGATCGTCTCAAACCAGGCGGTCCACGGGGTCCACTCGCCGGGAGTGAGAGGCGTGCTCTCGCCGGACGTGGCGCTGTCGCATTTGCTGGCGGGAACGCATTTCGTAACCCATCGCGACGCAACTGGTGCCATAGCCATCGTGCCCGGCGACATGCGAAGCGAGAATATTTTAGAACCGGTCCAGAACAGTTCTATCGCACTCGCCCAGGCCACTTCCGTAAACAAGGGCGCGGTCGAAACTGTCACAGTCACCTCGTCGAAGCTCGGCGGGAGCGATGTGCAGTCCGTCCCAATTGCGATTACCGCGCTTTCGCAGGAGCAATTGACGGCGACGCAGACCGCCGGCGGCCCGGACCTGATCAAACAGGTTCCGAACATGACATTCACAAAGACCAATTTTTCCGGTTACAGCATCCAGATCCGCGGTATCGGCACGCAGGCCATCTCGGTAACGACCGATCCGGCGGTGTCTGTCGCCTTCAATGATATTCCGTTCATCCGCAACCATTTCTTCGAGCAGGAATTCTACGACGTTTCATCGGTTGAAGTCGCGCGCGGGCCACAGGGCACGCTTTATGGCCGCAATGCCACGGCAGGCGTGGTCAATCTCGAATTTGCCAAGCCTACCGATCAGTTCGAAGCGATGGCATCTGCCGATATCGGCAATTATCAGAGCCGCCGCCTTGAAGGAATGATCAATATTCCCATTGCCGATGACCGGCTCGACATCCGTGTCGCGGGCGAGTGGACGAAACGGCAAGGCTACTCGTTCAACGAATATACAGATGATCGCATAGACGGCCGCGATCTGTGGTCAGGCCGTGTCACGATCGGCTTGAAACCGACATCGAACCTGCAAACATATTTCGTGTGGGAACATTTCTCCGAAGACGATGATCGCCTGAGAAGCGCCAAGCAGCTTTGCAAGACGGATTACGGTCCGGGCGCGGCTGTAATAAACGGCACCAACACAGTGAATATCAATGGCACTATAGAAACGATCGGGCCCGGCTTCGGTGAGGGGGACGGCAACAACGGCAACTACTTTATCCAGGGTTGTGCGCCGACATCGCTCTATTCGCCTCAGGCGTTTGGCGCCCCTCTCGGTTATGCGCTCCCCTATATCCAGGCGTTGCAAGCGATCAATCCTTACGCCGGCGTAACCCAATCGCCGAATTTGCGCGTAATCAATTCGTCGCTCAATCCGATATACCGTGCAAAGAATGACACCGTGGAGTTCAACACCGATTACGCTTTGACGCCTGCGCTGACCCTCACATCGCAAACCGGATACAATCACGACGGGCTGTGGTCTACGGAAGATTTCAATCGGTTCGGCGCTGTACCGGGGATTTTCGGCGGCAGCAACGGCAATTACACCGTTTTTTGCGACCCGCAACTAGGTTGTTCGGATCGGCTAGTCGCGGAAGATCTTTCCGACGAGAAAGCCTGGCAGCTGAGCCAGGAATTTCGGCTGGTGTCGAATTTCAGTGGTCCGCTCAATTTCAGTGCGGGCGGCAATTATCTGCACTATGAGACGCTGGAAGATTATTACGTCTTCATAAATGCAATCTCGGATTTTGTGGCTGGCGGAATTCCGGATTGGGGCTATCAATACAGTGATCCGAATGGAAAAAACATTTCGTACGGAGGCGTCTATACCGATCCTACGCCGCTCACCGATCTCGCGGGCAACGGACACAATTATTATCGCAACGAGAACCCCTATGTGCTGAATTCCTACGCTGGTTTTGGAGAAATCTATTACAATATCGTCGACGACCTGAAGTTCACCGGCGGCTTGCGGTGGACGGATGACCGCAAACATTTCGTACTGGTGCCAAGCTGGATCGCGGCTACCGGTTATGGATATCCTGTTGCCGGTGTGGTGGATCAGCAGTGGGGCGAACTCACGGGCCGCGCTGTCGTCAATTGGACGCCGAAGCTCGATTTTACCGATCAAACTCTGATTTACGGATCATATGCGCATGGCTACAAGGCAGGCGGCGCAAATCCGCCCGGCGCGGTTTTCCAAAATCAGGGAGCGCTGAATCCCACACACCCTCTTACGTTCAAGCCGGAATTCATCGATGCGTTCGAGGCTGGCACGAAGAACACTTTGCTGGACGGCTCACTGACGCTGAATGGCGACCTGTTCTACTACAATTACGAGAATTATCAGATTTCAGAAATCGTCGATCGCACGGCCATCAATCTCAATTTCGATGCGCACGCCAAAGGCGCCGAGCTGGAGGCGACATGGGAGCCCCTTCCCGGGTTGAAATTCAATTTCGCGGGTGGATGGGAAGATACGGAGATCGCCAAAGGCCAAAGCTCCGTCGATCTGATGGATCGCACTGCGGGCGTTCCGGGCTGGTATGTCTCCAAGCCGTTCATAACTCAGGCATCCGACTGCATCTTCCCGGGTTATGTCGCGCAATATCTCCTTCACGGCGGCGGAAGCAGTCCCGGTCCGAGCGGATGCGAACTGGCGTATGAGGCAGGCATCGATCCGGTCACCGGAAATACTTATATGCCAGATCCAGTATCTTGTTACGATTGGTATGGCGGGCCAGCCAATGGCAACTCCTGTCCGCCCGGTTATACCGGCTTCGATCCGCGCGCCGGTACGCCGGGTGACCCTTACACTGGTCAGAACACTTACAACGGCGTTGACTACGGACCGGCACCAAACGGCGGCACGGGCTTTGCGAAGAATGTCGGTGGAGACAAGCTGCCCAATGCTCCGCCCTACACGATTTCCATTGGTGCGCAATACACCATGCCATTGTCCTCCGATTGGGCAGGCACACTGCGCAGCGATTTCTATTGGCAGGATTCGTCCTGGTGGCGCGTGTTCGACGATAATTCCTACGACAGATTGCGTGGTTACAACACCGTCAACCTGACGCTCATCTTCACCAACCAGAATGGCTGGCAGGTGATGTTCTACGACAAGAATGTTTTTAACGTCACGGCCATCACCGGCGCGTTCCTCAATAGCGATGATACGGGATTGACGACCAATGTCTTCCTGACCGATCCGAAATTGATCGGCATTCGCGTCACGAAGAATTGGTAAGGGGAACCCGATGAGCGAATTGATAAACACACAGCGCCGGAACGAGAATTTCCGTCGTGATCTTCTGACAAACGTTTCTGTTCTCGCGTTATTGGGGTATCTGGGCGCTTCGACTTGTGCGCAGGCGTCAGTTGACGAAGAGCGTCCCATTGTTTGGATCCAGTTGGGTGGCCAGACTGAAGGCGTAAGCGGCGCACAGGAGTTTTTCTCGCCACCCTTCTTCGACAAAGCTTCTTCAACCGACCTCGCCGTGCTGGACGGTGCACAGCGCGAGCCACTCTTCAGCCACGGTTTCGATGGAAAGATAACATTTCAGCCTGAAAACTCGGACTGGATGTTCTCCGCAGCTATCCGCTATGGGCGGTCCAGCAGCACCAGGAATTTGCATCACCAAACGCCGGGAATGCCCCCGTTTCAGAATACGTTTCACGGCAAATACTTTCCCATCACGCCGAACAGGGTAGTTTTCGCAGATGCCGTGGCTGGGTCCCAGGAATTGCATGCGGTGCTCGATTTCCAGGCGGGCAAGGATTTTGGGTTGGGATTGCTCGGCACGCGAGGGGAGTCCGTGGTGAACGTGGGTGTGCGCTTTGCGCAATTCACCGAAAAAAATGACGCAACGCTTCACGCGCGTCCCTTCTACACAATCGGTGCGGAGGTCGGGCAGCCGGGAAAATATATGCAACCCAGCAAGTTCGTCAGAGGAACCTATTCCGGCATCGTTCGGGCCACACGCAGTACGCACGCCGTCGGACCGTCGCTGTCCTGGGATGCTTCGTTGCCGATGGTTGGTACCAGTTCCGAAATGACGCTTAATTTTGATTGGGGCGTGAACGCCGCCGTCCTGTTCGGGCGTCAGCGTGCAAGCGTGCACCATCAAACCGTAGGATACTACTATCACCAATATAGTGGGTTCGCGCCGTTGAAGCACACAAGCAATTACGCAAACGCGCCACCCGATCACAATCGCTCACGAACGGTTACGATCCCGAATGTCGGCGGAATGGCGGGCCTCTCGCTGAAATTACCGAACGCAAAAGTCAGCCTCGGCTATCGCGCGGATTTCTTCTTCGGCGCGATGGACGGCGGCATCGACACGGCGCGGAAAGAAAATATCGGTTTCAGTGGTCCCTTCGCCACGATCAGCATCGGATTGGGAGGTTAAGTGTGCTGCAGAGACACAAGAAAGGAGAGCGATATACGTCAAGGCAAAGGCTGAACCGCCCTGGCGTTTCTGGGGTCTTTACGTCCATGTCTGCAAGACGGAGCTGGCGGACGGACGGCTATGGGTATCTCTCTTGAAGCCGCCGATGAGTGGTGACTTCCGTATTCGTCTGCATGTGTACGCGTGTGACCTGCGCGGTTGGCACGATCACCGTCTCGCTAGACCGCTTCCGGTCGTAGGCTGTTGCGATACCGCGCGTCCCGCTGCGCGAGCTAGCAGCCCCAAAGCTCGGTATTCTGCGCCATAAGCCATTCTGCAGAACTCAAGAAGTGCGCCCGGTGCCAAATCCGTGGAGTCCCCGAGCCCCCCTGCCAAATTCGATGGGTGTCGCTGACGTGTTGTCTCGAGGCCTTTGCCGGATTCGAGGGGTCGCAGTTGCGACGGCTGCCCAGCTTGTACCTCCGGTTCAGAATTTGGAGCCTGACTGATCAAAACGCACGAGGGGAGCGGCTCCACGATCGTGCAGGCGAATTGCAACCCCCAATTGAAGGCCGAGGGCTGCAATAATGCGCGAACCAGAATAGTGATACGTTTCAACTTCTTAGAAACAAACTGTGAGGACATTGTTTTCACTAGCTGCCACCTAGCAGCACCGACTTGTGACCGCACGGCCAAATGACCCTAGCTGCCGCCCGATCAGTGCGGGATTTGTGCGCAAGGGGCTGACCTTGACAGACGTCGGGAATACCCAATGTTTTGCTGCATCTTTCGCCATCCGAGGCCGCGGCAGACGACATTTTATTGCGTCAGCGCCTTGCAGGAAAATTTTTCTGCCCACCTTCTATAAAAAAGACCAGCCTGGTTCGTCGGAATAAGTGAGCCCCAAGCTCTAACCCCTCGAATACGAGGATCGGCGGGGGAATGGTCGATAGATCGGACAATTATCGTGAGGGCGCAGATGGGCGCTCTTCGGGCGCGGCAATAACCGTGTCTGAAGTGGACGCATGGTTCGGGCGCGAGGTGTTGCCGCTGGAGTCGGTTCTTATGCAATTTCTGCAGCACAATTGGCGAAACAGCAGCGATATCTCCGATCTCCGGCAGGAAGTCTATGTGCGGGTATATGAGGCCGCGCTGGAGCGTATCCCCGAACGTCCGAAGCAATTCGTCTTTGCAACCGCGCGCAATCTTCTGATCGATCGCGTACGCCAAGGAAATGTCGTGCCTATCGAAGCCGCGGCGGATTTGGAGGCACTGGAAGTCGCGGCCGACGCGCCCAGCCCCGAACACATCGCAATCGTGCGCGACGATCTACGCCATCTGCAGGCGGCCATGGATCGCTTACCGCCGCGCTGCCGCGAAGTGATCGTGCTGCGCCGTATCCATGGCTTTTCGCGTGCGGAGATCGCCGCGCGCATGGGTGTGGCGGAAGGAACGGTGTCGCAGCATTTGGCCTACGCGGTGCGCGTGCTGACCGACACTCTCTACAGCGAATTTCCAACCACGCGGCGGAAACCATGACGAACCTCCGCCAACCTAAAAACGCCGAAGAGATCGAGGCGCGGGCCTCCGAATGGATCGGCCGTCGCGAACTCGGCAGCTGGAACGAAAGTGACCGGCTGGCACTCGAAATCTGGCTGAGTGAATTGCTGGCGCATCGCGTCGCTTTTGTCAGACTTGAGATCGGTTGGAGGCGCACCGAACGCCTTGTGGCCCTGCGCCCGCCAATGCGCGAACCAGCGCGGGATATTGCTGTTCAGCGGGGTTGGACCCTCTTGCTGCGCACCGTTGCGGCGGTTGCGATCGTCGCGGCGATGGGCGTTGCTGGAACGCTCTATTTCTCGCACGACAGTGAGCAGATCTACGCCACGCCGGTTGGCGGCCATCAACTCATAGCACTTGCCGACGGATCGACGGTCGAACTCAACACCGACACGGTTTTGCACGCGCGGGGGCGATCGGTCGAGCTTGTGAAGGGCGAGGCCTATTTCCGCATCAAACACGACGCTGCGCATCCCTTTGTCGTGCGCGCGGGTGGCCATCGCGTCACCGATCTCGGCACCGCGTTCATTGTGCGCAACGATATGAACCGTATCGTAGTGCGGCTTCTGCAAGGCAGTGCCAGGATCGAAACGAATTCGAATGCGGCGGGGCAGGGCACAGTTCTGTCACCGGGCGACGTGGCGTTTGCGAGCGCACGCACTCTGTCAGTGCGGAAGGCAACTATGCAAAAGCTGGAAGACGATCTTAGTTGGCGACGCGGCGTACTCATTTTCGATGGTACGACGTTGGCCGCTGCCGCCGCGGAGTTCAACCGCTACAACCGCGAGAAGCTCGTGATCGCCGATCCTGACTGCGGCCCGCATGACCATCGGAGGAACATTCCCGTCGAACAACGTCGCCCTGTTTGGCCGCGTTGCGGAAGCTGCACTTGGCCTGCATCTCGAAACGCGTGGATCCGAAATCGTTGTCACGCGCCAAACCAACTCATTTCGGTAAAGCAAGGCGCGCGCGGAACCGCGGGGCGCATGGAGGGGGAAATATGCGATCATCCAGTTACCGCCAGCTTCTACTTGCCAGCGTTATCTGCGCCTTAGGTTCCGGCGGCGCCTTTGCGCAGGATTTTAACGTGCCTGCCGGAGATCTGAAAGCCGCGCTGGATGCCTATGCGGTTCAGACGGGAATGCCGCTTATTTATCCAGCGGAAGCCGTGCGCGGCGTGCGGACCAGTGGCGTCAAAGGCGCGTTGTCCGCCAATGATGCACTGATGCGCATTCTTGCTGGCACGGGCTTCAGCACGCATCGCGAGGGTGAGGCCGTCGCAATCGTACGGCAACAACAATCTTCCGAGATCGATGCTTTGCCGATTCAAATAGCTCAAGCCATGCCGCCGTTGCGCGCGGTTGAAACCGTTACCGTCACTTCATCGAAACTTGGCGGCGCCGATGTGCAGTCAATCCCGATCTCGATTACCGCGTTGTCGCAGGAGCAGCTGACCGCTACTCAGACAGCTGGTGGGCCGGACCTGATCAAGCAGGTCCCGAACATGACCTTCACCAAGACCAATTTCTCCGGCTACAGCATTCAGCTGCGCGGCATCGGCACGCAGGCGATCTCCGTGACGACCGATCCTGCCGTGGCCGTTGCCTTCAACGACACGCCCTTTATCCGCAATCATTTTTTCGAGCAGGAATTCTATGACGTTACACAGGTTGAGGTTTTGCGTGGACCGCAAGGCACGCTCTATGGCCGTAATGCGACCGCGGGCGTGGTCAACCTCATCTCTGCCAAAGCCGACCGATCAGTTTGAAGCCATGGCTTCCGCCGACTTCGGCAATTATCAAGAACCGCCGCTTTGAAGGCATGATTAACATTCCGATTGTCGACGATCGTTTCGATATCCGCATCGCCGGCGAATGGACCAAGCGCAACGGTTACAGCTTCAACGATGTCAGCGACGCATCCATCGACGGGCGCGATTTGTGGTCCGGCCGAGTCACGATCGGCTGGAAGCCAACTTCAGAACTCCAGACATATCTCGTTTGGGAGCATTTCAGCGAAGACGACGATCGCCTGAGAAGCGCCAAGCAGCTTTGCACACCTGTTCCGACTCCAACCGAAGTCGCTGGGGTTCCCGTTGGGAATGCTTATGTAGGCAATCAAGGCAAATTTTCTTACCCAAGGTTGCGGATTCGGCTCCCTCTATTCGCCGGCTGCATTTGGAGTGCCAGACGGAGAGATCGCTTCCCTTTTGGACGGCATTGGGAGCCGATGGCTATCCCGGCTCCAAATGGTACCGGGTATTCCAGGGGATACAATACAATCCTTATGCGAACACGACCCAATCCACCAATCTGCGCGTGATCAGCTCGGAACTCAATCCGACCTACAGAGCCAAAAACGACACGCGTGGAGTTCAACGCCGATTACAATGTCACGCCGTCACTGAACTTTACGTCGCAGACCGGCTACAATCAGGATTTCCTGTGGTCCGACAGAAGATTATGACCGGTTTGCTTCCGACACCGGTTGCTTATCTAGCTCTCGAATTCTGGGGCCTGGCATCGATGCTGGACAACAATGTTTTTGCGACCCGCAACTGGGCTGCAGCAACAGGCTGGAGGCAGAAGATCTGAACGACGAACATGCCTGGCAGTTCAGCCAGGAATTCCGGCTGGCTTCGAATTTCTCGGGGCCGCTTAACTTCAGTTTCGGCGGCAATTATCTGCACTACGAAACGGAGGAGAACTATTACGTCTTCATCAATGCGCTCACTTTGATCGCGCTTGCGCCGACCTATGGGACAGATGGGGGCAATCTGCCCCCAATACGCCTCCCTACCAGGCTGGCGTTACGACGGATTCCTTCTGTCTGGCTCAACCCGATCAATATCCCACTGGTTTCGCCAACGTAGCTTTGAAATGCAGTTACATCGATCCCAATCCCATTGGCAGTCTTGATAATCAGGGACACAATTATTTCCTGAGCCAGAATCCTTATGTGCTCAATTCCTATGCTGGCTTCGGCGAGGTCTATTACAACGTCACGCAAGATTTCAAGTTGACCGGCAGGCGGACGCTGGACAGACGACCGCAAACATTTTGTCGATATCCCAAGCCAAGTTCTCACAGCCGGCTACGGCTATCCGGTTTCTGGAATTGTCAATCAGCAATGGAATAAATTGACGGGCCGTCTGGTGGCGGATTGGACGCCAGCTTTATTTCACCGACAAAACCCTGATTTACGGTTCCTTGCTCACGGCTATAAGGCGGGTGGCGCCAATCCGCCGGGTGCCGAGCTGCTTTGCTTTTTCTGCGATGGGGGAGAAAATCCTAACCCTATACATCCGCCGACGTTCAAACCGGAATTCATCGATGCCTTCGAGGTGGGAACGAAAAACACGCTGCTCGACGGCACGCTGACACTGAACGGAGACATCTTCTACTACAATTACGAGCAATATCAGATTTCAGAGATCGTAGACCGTAGTGCGATCAACCTGAATTTCGACGCACATGTGAAAGGCGCGGAGGTTGAATCGACCTGGGAGCCGATCCCTGGCCTGCGCTTCAACTTCGCAGGCGGATGGGAAGACACCGCACTCGCCAAAGGCTCCCAGGCTGTCGATCTGATGGATCGCACGGCAGGCAATCCGCTATGGATGGTCGTCAGGCCATTTGTGACGCAAGCGTCGAATTGCATTCTGCCAGTGTATGTTGTTATAGCAGCGCTGCAGTCAGGTTCAGGTGTTTCTAACACCGCGTCTCGAAAGTGCTTGCGGCAGCGCTTACGGCACCCATTCGGATCCCCTCGGCGGCCCGTTTGGTCCGGTTATCCCGGCTTCGATCCGGTTAGCCCGACGGCGACGAACAATGGCGCGGGCCCTGCGCCGAACAATGGAGAGGGTTTCGACAAGGATTTAAGCGGCAATAAACTTGCCCAATGCGCCGCCCCTGACCGTATCGGCGGGCGCGCAATACACAATGCCGATCACGGCGGATTGGGCGGGCACGCTGCGCGGGGATTATTATTGGCAGGATTATTCGTGGGCGCGCGTGTTCAATGACAACCCCTATGACCGGTTGCGCGGCTACACCAACGTCAATCTCACGCTGATCTTCACCAACCAGAACGGCTGGCAGGTGATGGGCTATCTCAAGAACGTCTTCAACACGACGGCCATCACCGGCGACTTCCTGAACACCGATGATACGGATTTGACGACCAACGTGTTTCTGACCGATCCGCGTTTGTTCGGCATCCGCGTCACGAAGAACTGGTAAGGGGGAAACCATGAGTGAATTGATCGACACACGATGCGATGGCAAAGCTCTCCGCTGGAGGCTTCTGGCGACCGCATCGGCACTTGCGCTTCTTGCATCGGGATATTCGTTCGGTGAGGCCAAGGCCTCGGACAGCAATGCCGATCAACCCATCCTATGGGTTGAACTCGGCGGCCAGTTCGACCGCCTGCAAGACGGACAGGAACAATTCAATCTGCCTTTCTTCGCGGGCATTCCCAAGGCAGGCTTGACCGCGCCCTACGCGGGATCGTTCCCAAAAACGGTTTTCACGTCGCCCCTGGCACTTGAAAAACCACCGCTTTACAGCATCGACGAAGACGGAAAGATCAGCTTCCAGCCGCGTGGCTCGGATTGGGTTTTCTCCGCCTCCATTCGTTACGGCCGGACGAAGAGCAACAGATATCTGCACCAGCAAACGGCAACATCGCAGACCCGTTAGCCACCGAAACAACAGGGGGAAGCTCGTCGATATGCGCAAACTAAGACGAACTATTCTGAGTCGCACACCATCGCCGATTTCATGGCCGGCAAGGATGTTGGTCTCGGAATGCTCGGTATGAAGGGCGATTCCGTCCTGAACGCTGGCGTCCGCTTTCGCGCAATTCAGATCGCGCTCATCCATCAGTATCAATGCGGACCCTGACTACACGGATCACATTCGTACTAGCGGACTTGCGGGAGCGAAGTACCGGCACAATTACAGCGCCCAGGCGCAGAATGCGCGCAGCTTTACCGGCATCGGACCGGCGATTTCGTGGGACGCTTCGGCGACTGTCGTTCAGGGTTCGCAGGATGAGAAGATTTCGGTCGATTGGGGGCTAAACGGCGCCGTATTTTCGGTCGACAAAAGGTAAGGGCCACCATCAGGCCACCGGCCAATTTCAATCCGGAATAAGTTTTCCGCCGTCCTTCATTCCGGTGACCACCCACTACACGCATGTCGCGAACCCTAGCCGCTCGCGACCTGTCGTCGTGCCGAATGTGGGCGGCTTTGCGGGAGTTTCGTTTCGTCTTGCAGACGCCAAAGTCAGTTTCGGATACCGCGGCGACTTCTTTGTCGGTGCGATAGATGGCGGTCTCGACGTGCAAAAGAGCTACAATCGCAGCTTCTACGGTCCCTTTGCCAACTTCAGCATCGGTATGGGAGACTAGCGTGCTAATCTGGTTTTGCGTCGCACCAATTTGTGCCAAGAGTATGAAGAGATCTTCAGTGCCTGCGGATGCCTGCCTGTGGAATTTCGCGATGGACGAAATCCACTACGGCAATTCTTCAGAATGGCGATATGATTGCTTCGACGTCCGTTGATCTAGAGGTGCTGGAGATGTCGGGAGTTTTGCTTTCTCCGGCGTGGCGTCTTGGCGATGAGAAGATCGTGCAGGACGCTAAGGAATTCTGGCGTGCCCAGGATGTTATGGGCCCCGAGGACATGGAGCGCCGCGCCAGCCAACTCGTGACAGTCGCCTATGCGGGCGAAAAGATAATTGGCGTTCTGACAGCCAGACTCATGGATCTCGACATTCTTCGCGCTCGTTTCGCCATGTTCCGCGCGTTGGTGGCGCCCGAATGGCGACGTCGTACGGTTGCCTATCAGCTCACCGCCTCTGCCCGCGATTTGCTTGAGCAATGGTCGCTGGACAATCCGCAGGAGAAAATCGTCGGCATGGTCGCCGCGATCCAGGCCGACGAGTTCAAGGAGCGCCGACACAGCCCCACCGTGCCGGAATACGGCTTGAACTTCAATCTCATCGGTTACACCGAAGCCGGCGAACAAATCCGCGTCATCTGGTTCAAGCATGCTGTCGTCGAGTAACGAAAACTGCGAGCGCCTATATTGAGTGCCTCTACCCAAACTGGACGGCGGCCAAACCGCCGCCCACTTTTTATGTGGCGGATGAGCGAAGTAATTTTTACTTGGTTCTACACGATTGTGGGGCGGATTTTGAGGTCGAAGCGGCGGAATAGCCTGTTTTTTTTTTTTTTTTTTTTTTTTTTTTTTTTTGAAATTTGGCATGATGAGGGATGACCAAAACAGCTAAGCGTCGACGGCGTCTGTCGGATGGGTATTGGTTCGCGGGTTTTCGCACGAAGCAAGCAGTACGCGGTGTTTTTGGCGATCCGGCTGTGCGGATCGTCAGTCTCGATCGGCGCTCAAAAAAACGGTCTGCGGGTGTTGCGGACGGATCCAGAAGGGCTGGTACGATCGGCGGGTACGTCGAGTTCGCGACCTGCCGTGCGCAGGATTTCGGATTGTTTTGGAACTCGAAGTGCGGCGCGTCGTGTGCCGGCGTTGCGGCACCGTGAAACGCGAACGGCTGGATTTTCTGGCGGATAATCCGCACTTCACCAAACGCTTTGCGTTCTATGTCGGCGCCGCTGCCGACAGGCCTCGATCCGCGATGTCGCCCAGGAACTGAAGCTCGACTGGGACACGGTCAAGACGCTGGAGATGCAGTACATGCGGGCCCAGATCAAGCGCGCCGGCACGCCGGGTCCCAGAGCTATCGGCATCGACGAAATCTCGATCCGAAAGGGCCACAGCTATCGCATTGTGGTCAGCGACTTGGTTCGCAAGCGACCGATCTGGTTCGGCGGCGAGGACCGTTCCGAAGCCAGCATGGCACAGTTCTGCCTGGCTGGGGCCCCAAAAGAGCCGCCAATCAGCTCGCCGTGATGGACATGTGGAAGCCGTTCCGCAACGCCACGCGCGAGCACGCTCCGCAAGCGGCAATCCTGTTCGACAAGTTCCACATCCTGCGCCATCTCGGCGAGGCGCTCGACAAGGTGCGCAAGGCCGAGTACGCCCGCCTCAGCGGCAAGGATCGGCGCTTCATCAAGGGCCAAGTACACGCTGCTGTCGCGCCACGACAATCTCACACTGCAGGGCAAGCGTTCGCTCAAGCTCCTGCTGAGCGCCAACAAGCGGCTGAATACCGCTTACCTTCTGAAGGGTCCTTCGGCCAGCTCTGGACTACGGGCGCGAGGCTGGGCCCGGCGCTTCTTCGACAACTGGCGCGCCAGCCTCAAATGGCAACGCCTCGAACCCTACGAGCACTTCGCCGAGATGATCGATCGCCACTGGACGGTATCGCCGCCTACTGCAACCCAGAACAAGGTCTCGCTCGGCTTCGTCGAGGGCCTCAACAACAAGATCCGCGTCATCCAGCACCGCGCATACGGCCTGCGCCACGAGGATTACCTACGACTGAAAGTGCTCACATCCATGTTGCACCCCCTCTAAACCCCTCTACCCCCGAAATCATCCGAAATCACCCACTCATTCCCTAAGACCCTTCTTACTTGGTTCCTGAAACGGATGGTACCGACACGTCTCGCTCGTGATGCTGGCCTTCGCTATGATGGCTGCAATCCGCCATCGCGCGAACACTATGCCTTTCCCGAAAACGAAGCGAGAAACCACGAACCAAAGACAGCAATGCCTCACCACCCTCGATCCGCTAGTCGGCCTGGAAATTCGCCGCATCGCAATGCGACTTGCTCAGCGCCGCATTCAACCCATTCACATCGTCGCACGGTCAACCTGGTGGCGCGTTCGCCCCAATCACTCGCGCGCGAACCCATGGCCCCAAACCTCGCGGACTTCCCATCATAATCAATCCACCTTTGCAAAAGTCGTGGGGCGCATCCGGCGCTAAATCCGCAGGGTCGCGACTTCAGCCCCGATGACAAATTCAATGGGGTCGCTGGCGAGTCGTCTCCAGCCCCATTGCGGGATTCGAAGAGCGCGGTTGCAGCAGCTGCCAACTTGTATTGCGGGACAGAATTTGGGGCCGGTCAAACAGCGGCGAGGGAAGGGCTCTATCGGCGTGCCGGTAAATTGCGACCCTCGATTGTGGAACACTTGGATTAGAAGCGGCAATGCTTCCGAAAACCATTATAATTCAACCATATACGACAAGGCATGACGGACACGCGTTTGTTTAGTTGCTGCATAGCTGCCACCAATCGCCAAAGGCGCGATTGGCATCAGTCACTATCGCCGGAATTCTCTTGAGATTTGGGAATGCTTGATTTCGGATACGCGATATCATGGCGCAAACGCCCTAGGAAGCGAATCGAGCCCTCACCTAAATTTGGTACATGAGCGACATACATGTCGTCGTCGCAATTAAGAAGAAGGTTCAATCTCTGGGACAGGCTTCGGACATATTGTTGCAGCCAGACTCCTATACCTCGACGGTGTTGCGCCGGCCTTTGCAGAGGGGCACTTATTTCCGCGCGCCTCGCTGGCACCTGGCTGTTCGCTGGCGTCTTCGGCCGGCAAAGTTCGAAAGCCGCGGCTGCCGGAGGGGCATATTATCCTTTTGTAGCTTGGTTTTGAATGGTCGCGGATCGAACCTCGGGCCAGATGAGCCGTCCCGGGGCAACTTTCTCTAGGGGATTTGGCGCTGCCTATTCGTTCTATTGAATAGGGACAGGTTCTAACCCTCGAAAGGCAGGATGCTGGCGAGGGATGACCAAGGCATCGGATACCAGTCGTGAAGGCAACGACTCACACAGTTCGTGTGCGGTCGTGAGTTTGCCTGACGTAAACGCCTGGTTCGTGCGCGAGGTCCTGCCACTGGAGGCAGCCTTGATGCAATACCTCAATCGCGGATGGCCCGATAAGAACGAGGTCGAAGACCTTTGCCATGACGTATATGTCAGGGTTTACGAAGCCGCGCGCACGAAGATACCCGAACCTACGAAGCCATTTGTTTTTACGGTTGCCCGCAATCTTCTCATCGACCGCGCGCGGCGGTCGCAGATTGTGCCCATCGATACCGTAGCCGAACTGGAAACACTCGATATTGCAACCGATCAGCCTGGACCGGATCGCAGCGTCATCGCGCGCGACGAACTGCGCAGATTGAGAGCCGCTGTCGACCGACTACCGCGCCGGTGCCGAGAGGCCGTCACGTTGCGGAAAATCGAGGGCCTGTCGATAGGCGAGATCGCCGTGCGCATGGGGATCTCCATAAAAACGGTCGACAACCATCTGAGAGAAGGCGCGGATTTTCTCGCCGACATTCTCCACAATGAAGCGACCGATCGCGGGAGGAACACGTGAACGAATCGCGCGGTCGCGAAAACGTTCCCGATATTACGGTGCGCGATATCCGCGAGCGCGCGGCCGGATGGCTTGTCAAGCGCCGTGATCACGACGATTGGAGCGAGCGCGATCAAGCGGAGTTGGACGGCTGGCTTGAAAAGTCGTCATCACACATGGTCGCCTATTTGCGGGTGGATAATGCATGGCGCCGCGTCGACCGGCTTCGTGCGCTGCGGCGGCCTACACATGAGAAGAGGCGAATTGCCTCTTTTCTTAAAATTGCCGCGGCTCTCTCGGTTGTCGTCGCATTCGGGGCTTTTATTGCAGGGAACAAGCCCGTTACGCGTGAGCAAGAATATGCGACGCAAATCGGCGGTCACGAAACCCTAAAACTGGATGACGGGTCGCGGATCGAGCTCAATACCAACACGCGGTTGCGCACGAATGTGACATCGCGCGCTAGAACAGTGTGGCTCGATTTCGGCGAAGCCTACTTTCAAATTCGGCACGATAGTGCCCGCCCCTTTGTAGTGTATGCGGCTGGTCATCGCATGACGGACCTGGGAACGAGGTTTCTCGTTCGCTCGGATGCCAAGCGCGTGCAAGTCGCGCTCATCGAGGGCGAGGTTAGGTTCGAATCTTCCGACGCAGGCGTACATGGTCACTCCGCGTTGATGACGTCGGGTGATCTTGTTGTGGCGACCGCCGATTCGATGTCTGTGACGAGGGAGCCGACGCAGCATTTGGCGAGCCAACTCGGTTGGCGGCGCGGTCTTCTCGTCTTCAAACACACCGCATTGCAAAATGCCGTCAACGAGTTTAATCGCTACAACCGCGAGCAGCTCGTTATCGCTGATCCGGCTGTAGCGCAACTGACCATCGACGGCACGTTTCGGACCAGCAACATGCAACGGTTTACCGAAGTCGTTCAGGCGGTCTTCGGTCTTCAGACGAAAACTCGTGGCGAGACAACTGTGATCTCGCGCTAACAGACCAGGAAACCGATAGAGGGGGGGCATATGTCGAAATTCACCTATTTGGCATCCACGACCGCTACAAGTGCGTTGCTCGCGATACTATGCAGTAGCGCCTATGCGGAGAGTTTCAATATCGCCGGTGGCGATCTAGAAAGTGCTCTCTCGGCTTATACGGCTCAAACGGGCGTCGAACTTGTGGTTTCCGACGACGCCATTCGCGGAATTCACACCAAGGGCGCCAAGGGAGATATTTCTCCTGAGGATGCGCTATCTCGTATCTTGTCTGGCACGGGATTTGTTGGCCAACGGCATCCGGGTGGAACGGTTGCTGTTGTCCGCGAACGACAATCGAGCGATGAGCCGACGCTCACATTAGCGGCAGCTGTTGAACCCGCACGCGGAACCGTCGAAACCGTCACCGTGACGTCGTCCAAGCTCGGCGGCGCAGACGTGCAGAACATTCCAATCTCGATCACGGCTTTATCGCAGGAACAGTTGACGGCCACACAAACCGCGGGCGGTCCCAGATCTGTGAAACAAGTTCCGAATATGACATTCACGAAGACGAATTTCGCCGGTTACAGCATTCAAATTCGCGGCATCGGCACGCAGGCGATTTCAGTGACGACCGATCCCGCCGTGGCTGTCGCGTTCAACGATATTCCGTTTATCCGCAATCATTTCTTCGAACAGGAATTCTACGACGTCAATCAGTCGAAGTGTTGCGCGGGCCGCAAGGCACACTTTATGGACGTAACGCGACGGCAGGCGTGGTCAATCTTGTTTCCGCCAAACCGACCGACCAATTCGAAGCGATGGCCTCCGCCGATATCGGCAATTATCAGAATCGCCGCCTTGAAGGCGATGATCAATGTTCCCATTGTCGATGACCGGCTCGATATCCGCGTTGCGGGCGAATGGACCAAGCGCAAGGGCTATTCGTTCAACGAGCAAACCGACAAGCCGGTCGATGGCCGCGATCTGTGGTCGGGCCGCATGACGGTCGGTTGGAAGCCCATTCGAATTTGCAGTCTTATCTCGTCTGGGAACATTTCTCCGAGGATGACGACCGCCTGAGAAGCGGCAAGCAACTCTGCAAGACCGACCCGGGACCATCCGTTGTGGACGGCCCGGCCGGGCCACCATTCCCAGCGCCTCATTTCGGCCGCTTTCTCACCCAGGGCTGCTTGCCAGGGCCGCTTTATGGGCCGTCGGCGTTCGAAACGCCAAACGCCGCTGCGAATCCGTTTGTCGCGGCACTGGAGTAGCTTTCACGGGTTATATCCCTCTCGGCGCGAATCCCTATGCCGGGCTGGTTCAATCGCAAAATCTGCGCGTTATCATTTCGCTGCTGGTCCCCGTACAATGCGAAGAACGATACTTTCGAGCTGAACGCGGATTATGCCATCACCGGATCTGACGCTTACATCCCAGACCGGATACAACAACGACTTTCTTTATTCGACGGAGGATTATAACCGCTTCAATACCGTGCCGGCATCCTTTTGTAGAATCAGGGCTTCCCGGTCTTGTCGGACAGGATGGCGAATTCTGCGATCCGCAATTGGGCTGTTCGAGCCGGTTGGTCGGCGAAGACGTATCCCAGGAACATGCGTAGCAATTTTCTCAGGAATTGCGGCTGGCGTCGAATTTCAGCGGACCGGTCAATTTCAGCGTGGGCGGCAATTTCCTGCATTATGATACGGTTGAAGATTCTTCGTCTTCTATAATGCCATCTTCTTTTTACTGAATATTTCAATGGGTTTGTGGCGTTGGGGATGGTCCCGACGTTCCGCATATCCCGTTCAATCCTGCATGCCGAATAGTTGCGGCTCCTTCACCGGTCCAACTTCCCGGCGAATGTTTCTCTATCTTTGGTGGGGATAGGCTGCGCTTACATCGATCCCAATCCGCTCAGTCAAATTGACGGATCAGGGCACAATTATTTCCGCAGCCAGAATCCTTACCGCCTGAATTCTTATGCGGGGTTTGGCGAGGTCTATTATCAGGTTACGCCGGATTTGAAGCTCACCGGCGGATTGCGCTGGACCGATGACATGAAGAGTTTCACCGAGATTCCGAGTTGGACACTTGTTTTAGGATCGGGTTATCCCGTTGCGGGGGTTCTCAATCAGAGATGGAAAGAATGGACCGGCCGGTTCAACGCGAGCTGGACGCCCAAGCTCGATTTCACCGATCAGTCGCTGTTCTATGGCTCATATTCGCGCGGCTACAAAGGCGGCGGCGCCAACCCGCCCGGCGTTATTCCGATCATTACAAATACCGGCATAAATGCGGATTCGCCGAGCGACACGACACATCCGCTCACGTTCAAGCCGGAATTCGTGGATGCGTTCGAACTCGGCACCAAGAACACGCTGGCCGATGGCGCGATGACCTTCAACGCCGATGTATTCTACTACAAATATCAAAACTATCAGATCTCCCAGATCGTGGATCGCACGGCCGTCAATTCGAACTTCAACACGACGGTCAAGGGGGCAGAGTTGGAGACGACCTGGGAGCCGGTACCAGGACTGAAATTCGGTTTCACGGGCGGCTATGAAAACGCCAAACTCGCCAACGGATCGCAGGCAATCGACTTGATTGATCGCACGGCGGGACAAACGGGCTGGATGGTGGTCAAACCGTTTCCAACCCAAACATCCAACTGCATCCTTCCCACCTATGTTGTCAACGAGCTGCTCGCGGACGGCAATCTAATCAGCGGATGCCTAATAGCCTATTCGTTTAATGAAGACCCCGTCACCCAACTTGGTTATGCGCCTAGTCCCGATCCCGTGAACCTTCCCGGATATGTCGGATTCAACCCTGCGTCCGCACCCAACCAGGGCCAAGGCTTCTTCAAGAACATCAGCGGCAATCAGCTTCCCAACGCGCCGCACTTCACGACATCGCTGTCGGCCGATTACACGATACCGGTATCGGCGGATTGGGCGGCAACGCTGCACAGCGATTTCTACTGGCAGGCGCAATCCTGGGCGCGTGTCGAGAACGACGATCCGTATGACAGAATACACGGCTATACCAACGTCAACCTCGCATTGATCTTCACCAACCAGAACGGTTGGCAGGTGATGGGCTATCTGAAGAACGTATTCAACACGACGGCGATAACGGGAGATTTCCTGAACAGCGATGACAGCGGCCTGACCACGAATGTGTTCCTGACCGATCCGCGCCTTTACGGCGTGCGCGTCACCAAGAACTTTTGAGGGGGAAACACAATGAGCGAATTAATAAACAATTGCGATAATCACGCGACCATCCGCTGGAAATTGCTGGTATCCACATCCGCTTTAGCGTTGATGGCTGCTATTTCGTCTCCGCGCGTTGCCCGTGCCGAAGATGCGGATCACCCGCTCGTCTGGATCGAGCTTGGCGGTCAATATAGTCAGCTCGACGATGGACAGCAGCGTTATGCTCCGCCCTTCGTGTCCGTGCTGCCAAATTCTCTTCCTTCCCCGCTTCCTGCGCAGAGGTTGCCCGCTGCCAGTTTCGATTGGAACGGCCAGGTTTCATTCGAGCCCACAGCAGCAGACTGGATATTTTCCGCCAGTGTCCGCTACGGCCGTTCCGGTCAACCGGACGCGTGGAAAAAGTTTTGCCCCCGATACCAGTACCGGGCAGGAATATGGCTTTGCGCTCGATCAAGTGTATGTTGAGAGCAAATCGTACGAGCATGAGACCCACGCTATTCTCGATTTCACAGTGGGAAAGGATGTTGGGCTTGGAATGGCCGGCACATCTGTATTGAGCGGTGGCGTGCGCGTCGCACAATTCAGTTCCGGTCAAACGGCAAGCATCACTGCATTTCCCAGCTTCCAATACCAGCACTCGCACAATCGCTTCGAAGGCCAGATGGAAGCAAGGCGTGGCTTTGATGGCATCGGCCCGTCGATCGCCTGGGCCGCGTCTACGCCAATTGCGGGCAGCGTCAAGGGTGGCGAGATCACATTCGATTGGGGAGCGAATGCTGCCATTTTGTTCGGCCGCAGGAAAGCCGACATCCACCATCAGACCTCCCAATGCTTTGGCCTATATCGTAACTGCATCGGCGTTTATACAAATCCGGGCGAATTCAAACGCTCGCACATGGCGACGATACCCGATCTCGGCGGCTTCGCAGGACTTTCGATGCGTTACGCCAACGCCAAGATCAGTCTCGGTTATCGTGGAGACTTTTTCTTTGGCGCGATGGATACAGGCTTCGATACGGCAAAGCGTTCCACAATCGGTTTCTACGGTCCCTTCGCTAACGTTAGCATTGGATTTCCGTGACGGGCCGTTGGGAGTAAAGAGCCGTCCGATAATGTCGTCGCCGGTATCGGGCTTGCGTTCGTAGTCGGCACGGGGCCGCGACATGATGCGGTGGGTAGGCCGAGAGCCTATCTGGGAGGCGTACTGGCTCTTGCGAAGCGCACAACCAATCATCGGCTTCATGGTCCTGGCGAGCGGACGTCGGAGAGGCAAGAACTCGCGCCTGCCCAATTGCTTATGCGGCTACTGCCAGCTCTTTGCCGAAGCGTAAGTCCGTGCCGTTTATCCGCATGCGGCGCAGAACGATCATCAGCTTCCTGACCGAGGCCATCATGGCACGCCGCAGGCCGCTGTGCTTGGCGGTCGCCATCGCCCAGCGTTTGAGACTGGGCGGCGCATTGGTAGGCGGTGAGGGCTTCGAGCACCTGGTAGAATAAGCATGGCGGCTGGGGACCGAAATCGTAGCGGTCGGTATGCGAGCGTTTGCGTTGATAATAGCCGGGCCAGAGAAATTCATTGCCTTCGGCTATAATGACCCATGAGCGTGCCTCATCGGGGGGCGATGTGGCGGCTGATCGCTATTGGGATCTCGGTTGCGGAATTCTTGTCGGCCGGCGCGCTCTGCGTGATCGGCAGCTCCCGTGACTGGTGGTCGCGCCATCGGTCTCGCCTATGGCGGCTAGACAACGACGCGGGGCCTGTTCTTGTGACCGTCTGCCTGGCCTCGTGTTCGCCATGCCACAGATAGTGGAAACTGGGGCTCGAAGCAAGCCATCCCTCTGAAAAGCTGTTATAATTCAACTATATATAAGACATGACGGATACGCATTTGCTGAGTGGCTACATAGCAGTCACCAAGCACCGAGTGCGAGATGGCGTCGGTCACTATCGTCTGGAATTTCCTTGAATTTTAGGGAATTGCTTATTTTCGGACGCGCGGCATCAAGGCGCGAACGCCCCAAGCTCGATCCGTTGATTAATGCCGTTGCCCGCCTACCCGGAGGCCTACTTCGACAACCAAGGCGGGCTCTGCTCCGCCGCCCATTTCAGCTCTCATACGACATATCCGGTATACCTTCGCAGCCATCTTAAACGGCTGTTTGCACATGGCTGGGACCACTCTCGTCACTGACTTCCAAATCTCACGATCGATGTGAGCCCGTACTTGTAATTTTATAACTCTAGGGTGCCCGAAAATATTTCGCTCAGGCACTACCCTCACTCACCGATTTCAAGCGTCTCTATAGGGCAATCGAGGGATACCCCTTCGACGGGAAGAAAGCTGGCAGACGATGCCAGAAACACCGGAATCCGACCGTGAAGGCGCAGGTCAACTGCGCGGAGGCGAAGGCGTGACCACGTCGGCGCTGGAGGTTTGGTTTATGCGTGAGGTTTGGCCGCTTGAGGCGAATTTGATGCAATACCTTCGCCAGAATTGGCGCGATCAGAGTGCCGCCGAGGACCTGCTGCACGACGTCTATGTGCAAGTCTACGAAGCAGCGCGCGCGCAGATTTCGGAGCATCCCAAGGCGTTCGTCTTCACCACGGCGCGCAATCTTCTGATTAGCCGTGTGCGTCAGCGCAATGTCGTACCCATTGAGGCGGTGGCCGATTTTGAAGCCATGGGATTTGCCATTGATGCGCCGGGGCCGGAGCAGATTACGATCGCGCGCGACGAGTTGCGCCGCCTTCAGGACGCTATAGACCGTCTCCCCTCGCAATGTCGCAAGGTCGTGATGATGCGCCGCATCGATGGCCTGTCGCGACCGGAAATCGCCGTCCGTCTTGGGCTTTCGGAGCACACTGTGGCGTCCTACCTCAAAAATGGCATGTCGGTGCTAGCAGACGTTCTTTACGGCGGGGCGCACGAGCCGGAGAAAAAGCCATGACCGGCGAGAGACTATCGGCGGAGCCGCCGAGCAACATCCACGCCATCAAGGATCGTGCTGCGGATTGGCTAGAGCGCGCCGATCGACCGGAATGGACCGCGCAGGACGAGGCCGAATTGGAAGCGTGGCTGTCGGAATCGCCTGCAAATCGCCTCGCCTATTGGCGGGTTAAAAGCGCCTGGGAGCGTGCCCAGCGGTTGCATATTCTACGATCTCCAGAGGGTATAGCGGCGGCGCGTAATGGGGAAGGTCGATTTCGATGGATATTCGCGAGAACGGCCGCAGCACTAGGCATTCTTGCCATCATCGGCGCAGGTGCATTGTTGCTACCCTCGACGCCTGGCGAACAGGCCTACTCGACAGGAGTCGGAGGTCACGAGATTGTTTTGCTGGCGGATGGTACGAAGCTCGAACTCAATACGGACACGGTTCTTCATGCACGACTGACCGCACACGAACGGACCATTACCCTCGACAAAGGTGAAGCATATTTTCAGGTCCAGCATGACGCGGAGCGCCCCTTCGCCGTGTTAGCTGGTAACCGCCGTATTACCGACCTCGGCACGAAATTCATCGTTCGGCACGAAGCAGACCACTTCGAAGTTGCACTCGGTGGAAGGTCGCGCCAGACTGGACGCGCCGGACGGCATAAAGCATCCCGTCGTTCTTTCGCCCGGCGATGCAGTCCTGGGACGCGGACGTTCCCTCGTCTTTGTCAGGAAGTCGGCAAACGTGCTGTCTAACGAACTGGGTTGGCGTAGAGGCGTGCTGGTGTTCACACGTGTGACGCTCGCCGAGGCCACAGCCGAATTCAATCGTTACAACACCAACAAAATCACAATCGCCGATCCGAAGACAGCCCGCATCACAATCGGTGGGACGTTTCAGGCCGGCAATATCAACGCATTCGCGCATCTCGTCCGCATCCTGCTTGGGCTGCGTGTCGAGCACCGCGGAAATGAAACCGTGATCTCGCGCTAGCGCGCAGAAACGAATTTATGAATGCAGTGTCATGTAGTCAGAGATGCAATTGGTACATCGGGGGACAAATGAGACATCAGACGCGATACAAGAACATCTGTGTGATGGCGCTCGCGGCGGCCATATGCGCCACGGGCGCTGTCGCGGGAAGCTTCGACGTTCCGGGAGGCGATCTGAACGCTGCTTTGAATGCTTATGCGAAGCAGAGTGGCCTACAACTTATTTACTCCGGCGAAGCAGTCAAGAACGTCCAGACGAGAGGCGCGAAGGGCGACCTGTCCGCCGATGATGCCTTAGCGCGCATTCTGGCTGGGACAGGCTTTATCGGCCGCCGCGACGAGTCCGGTGGTGTCGTAGTGAGGCGAGAACAGTCATCGCGCGACCAGTACGAGAGCAGTCCTCTCATGCAAATTGCCCAGGCCACTCCCGTAAATAAGGGCGCAGTCGAAACTGTCACAGTTACCTCGTCGAAAATCGGCGGCGAGACGTGCAATCCATCCCGATCGCGATCACGGCGCTGAGCCAGGAACAATTGACGGCGACGCAAACTGCGGGCGGACCTGATCTCATCAAGCAGGTCCCGAACATGACGTTCACGAAAACCAATTTCACCGGCTATTCGATCCAGATTCGCGGCATCGGCACGCAGGCGATTTCGGTCACGACCGATCCCGCGGTTGCGGTCGCGTTCAACGACATTCCGTTTATCCGCAATCATTTCTTCGAACAGGAATTCTATGACGTTGCGCAAGTCGAAGTGTTGCGCGGTCCGCAAGGCACGCTTTACGGCCGCAACGCAACGGCGGGTGTCGTCAATCTCGTGTCCGCAAAACCCACCGATCAATTCGAAGCGATGGCTTCCGCTGATATCGGAAATTACCAGAATCGCCGTCTCGAAGGCATGATCAATATTCCTATTGTCGATGACAGGCTTGACATTCGCGTCGCGGGCGAATGGACGAAACGGCAAGGCTATTCGTTCAACGAAGAGGACTGACGACCGCATCGATGGCCGCGATCTGTGGTCAGGCCGCGTCACGATTGGGCTGAAGCCGACCGAGCAGTCTTCAGATGTATCTCGTGTGGGAACATTTCTCAGAAGACGACGACCGCCTCAGAAGCGCCAAACAGCTTTGCAAAACAGATTACGGTCCGGGAGGCACGCCCACAAACGGCATCGTCGTGATCGATGGTGTAGTAAAGTCGCTTGGACCAAACTATTCGAACCCAGGCGACTATTTCACGCAAGGCTGTGCGCCCGCCTCACTCTATTCGCCGGATTCATTCCAGGCCCCGTTGGGCTATACCTTGCCCTACATTCTCGGATTGCAGGATGAAGGCAACGGCAATCCCATAAATCCCTATGCCAGCGAGACACAATCGCACAATTTGCGCGTGATCGATTCCGGACTTAATCCCGACTACAGAGCGAAGAACGATGTCGTCGAATTCAATGCTGATTACGCATGACGCCGGCTCTTACGTTCACGTCGCAAACCGGATTTGGTCACGACTTCCTGTTTTCGGCGGAAGACTATAATCGCTTCGGCGCAGCACCCGGACTCTTCGTGCCCAGTGGTGGCCACGGCGTTATAGCGGATCCCAACGGACTTTATGTTTGCACGCGCCAGCGGCTCCTGCGGCTCTATTCCCATAGGCGGTCCGTGCAATGCCGGCGACGACCAGCGCCAGTTGTTCGCCTGCGGGCTATTTCTGCGATCCGCAAGTGGGATGTTCGGATCGGCTGATCCTCGAAGATCTTTCCGACGAACATGCATGGCAGTTGAGTCAGGAATTCCGCATTGCTTCGAACTTTTCAGGGCCGTTCAATTTCAGCGCCGGCGGCAATTATCTGCACTATGAAACGGAAGAAAATTATTATGTCTTCGGCAATGTGCTTCACGCTGATCGACGGCGGCTATCAGCCCGGCGCGATATCGATTCGAATACCAACTCGCCGCTGCCATATGGATTTCAGTTCAATGATCCAACGAAGCCGCCTCATATAGCCGAGCGGTTATGTCGATCCCAATCCGATTTCTCAGTCTCAACAACAATGGTCACAATTATTTTCTCAGCGAAAACCCTTATGTGCTGAATTCCTATGCCGCATTCGGCGAAGCCAACTACAATGTGTTCAGCGATCTGAAATTGACGGCCGGTTTGCGCTGGACGGAAGATCAAAAACATTTCATCGATATTCCAAGCTGGCTTGTCGAAGAGCGGCTGGGGCTATCCCGTTGCCGGTGTCGTCAACCAGCAATGGGATCAACTCACGGGCCGCGCTGTCGCCAACTGGACGCCGAAGCTCGATTTCACCGATCAAACGCTGATCTACGGCTCCTATGCACATGGCTATAAGGCCGGTGGCGCAAATCCGCCCGGCGCGATCTTCTCTTCACAAGCTCGCACGTCGGCATAGCAATCGATACCAGCGTGCAGCCCGACGCATCCGCTGACATTCAAGCCGGAATTCGTCGACGCGTTCGAACTCGGCACGAAAAATACGCTGCTCGATGGCTCACTCACGCTGAACGGTGATGTCTTCTATTACAATTACGAGAATTATCAGGTCTCGGAGATCGTTGATCGTACGGCGATCAATCAGAATTTCGATGCCCATGCCAAAGGCGCCGAACTGGAAGCCACATGGGAACCGTTGCCGGGCCTGCGATTCAACTTCGCGGGCGGATGGGAAGACACCGCCATCGCGCAAGGCCAAAGCGCTGTGGATCTGATAGATCGCACTGCGGGCGTTCCTGGTTGGGTTGTCGTTAAACCATTCGTCAACGAAGCATCGAACTGCATATTCCCGAGTAGCGTTGCGCAATCATGAGCCTTGGTGCTCCCGCGGTCGGCGCAGATGTCACGAGTTATTGCGGGATACGCTTATATCCTGCATGACGATCCGATAACGCGGTTGCCCTATGTGCCTAATCCGCACAATCTGCCGCAACGGTGGTTTGCCGATTGGCAGTTATCCCGGATACGATCCCTCGACTGCACCAAATGATGGCGCTGGGTTTGCAAAAAATCTCGGCGGCAACAGTCTGCCCAACGCGCCGCCCTATACCGTTTCGTTCGGTGCGCAATACACCATGCCGCTTACCTCGGATTGGGCGGGCACGCTGCGCGGCGATTTCTATTGGCAGGATGCTTCGTGGTGGCGCGTTTTCAACGATCTCTCCTATGACCGGCTGCGCGGTTATGACACCCTCAATCTGACGCTCATTCTGACGAGTCAGAGCGGCTGGCAGGTGATGCTCTACGACAAGAATGTGTTCAACACGACGGCCATCACGGGCGCATTCCTAAACAGCGACGATACCGGGCTCACGACCAATGTGTTCCTGACCGATCCGAAATTGATCGGCGTTCGTCTCACGAAGAATTGGTAAATGGGGAACAGATGAGCGAACTGGTGAACGCGACCCGTGATGAACGCAATTTCCGCTGGCACCTTCTGAGCACGGTTTCCGCTGTTGCGCTGCTTGTGTCTGCGTCCGGCGCGGTTGCGAGCGACGAGGCGGAGCATCCGGTTGTATGGATCGAACTGGGAGGCCAGTTCGAACGTGTCGATACCCCGGAAACATTGTTTGCGCCACTATTTGTTACGAAAGCTGAGCCGGTTTTTGCGGATCCGATGCTGGATGCACAGCAGGCTCCGCGGTTCAGTATCGGCGGCGAGGCAAAATTGGCCTTTGCGCCGGATGATACGAATTGGGTTTTCTCCGCATCCGTGCGCTATGGACGTTCCAACGCGGCGAAGCATTTGCATTATCAGTCGGCGCATAAAACAACCCAGACACATTTCAGCCGCTTGGTCACGGAAAGTGGAAGGCCGCAAGAACGCTTTGGCGACGGTCAATCGAAATCCAACAGCTCGCATCTGGTTCTCGATTTTGTGGCCGGTAAAGATGTCGGCCTTGGGCTCTTCGGAGATGGAGGTTCTTCAGTATTCAGCGCGGGTGTCAGGTTTGCGCAATTTACATCGAGCGGGGACACAACATTGCACGCGCGGCCCTTTTATCGCTCAGCGCTCTTCGTCACGAAACCGCCGCCGTATCCATTCCGTTTGCATGGAGCATATCTCCAGAACGATACGGCTTTCATTCAATTCAAGCGCAGCGCCGAGGCCGTTGGACCAGCGCTTTCATGGGATGCCTCCGCACCCATCATCAAGAACGATTCGAATATGACACTTGCGCTTGATTGGGGCGCGAATGCCGCGATTTTGTTTGGCCGGCAGCGTGCCGGGGTGCATCAACAAACAAAGAGCGGCTACTTTTACATACCTCCAGGCGCGATAGGTGCATCTGAAGTCAGGTTGCATGGCTACACGAATACGCCTCCCGATCGGAACCGCGCCAGAAATGTCACAATCCCGAATGTGGGTGGGTTCGCCGGTATGTCGCTGAAATTCCCCAACGCCAAAGTTAGTGTTGGTTATCGTGCAGACTTTTTCTTCGGCGCCGTGGATAACGGCATAGATACGCGCAAATCCCAGAATGTCGGCTTCTATGGGCCGTTCGCGACCGTCAGCGTTGGTCTAGGGGGATAGGTGTGCTGCAGAGACACAAGAAAGGAGAGCGTATGAACAGAAATTAGTGTCGTAAAGCTGCGAGACAGATGAGGGTAGGCCCCTCGGGATCGGCTTTCAGGAGCAGGTCTCAAACCAGCCCGAGCTGCTGCAGTCAAAAGCTGTGGTGGTGAGCGTCGGATGAAAAGCTCGAGAGAAATTGAGCAGGTGAGTGTCCGAAAGGCGAATGCAAATAGGTGCGCCGGGAGACCGGCAAGGAGCAGGTGGTGAAAGTCCACTACGATGAAGGAGTAGCAAACCACATCGGCCCCGAGCCGTGCGTGGGCGTGCGCGAGCACGTCGGCGAAGCGTCGGCAGGGGAGCGTATAGGCCAGCCATTGAGCCGCGAAACCGTTCTGATCCTAGGTGCCGACGCCGTTTATTTGTCGGAAGGCGAAATTGACGGGCGCGCTATTGCGAGCGCCCGTGGAACAGGATGAGCTCGGGAAGCTACTTTCCGCCGCCGGTCCGTGCTGTCGCCATTCCCAAAAGGAATGGAGGCGAAAGGATTTTAGGTGTGCCCACCGCAGCCGGGGCCGATTGATTTCATCTTCAATCCATATCCGCGCGAGCCACACCGCGAAGGCACAGCTCCACATCGGTCACTTTGCTCAGCAATTGCTTGCACGCAATCAGGGGTGCGCGAACATCCTGAGATGGCTGCAACTTGTACGGGCTATGCTAACCTGTCCGCAGCAGTTGGGGGATGCCACTGGCATCATTGCGGTCGGTCGTCACAGCCATCGCTGATAGAGCAGTTTTGATAGGCCGGATCTCCAGCAACAACACCGCCAAGCCGACAGCCACTTGCTCAACGTGCAGCCACTGCCATGGAGGGCAGGTCTCAATTGCGATTCGCGTCAGCTCGTGAGCAAGCCCCTGGCAGAATGCCGCCAGCGCTTCGGGGAAGTGACCAGCCGTATCATCAGTCTTTCTGACCGATTTTGAAATAAGATTACGCGCATAGCCCAAGCCGTCGTGGCGTGCCGGACAAATTTTTGCGCATCCGATCCCCCACCTTTCCAAACATGCTTCGTCTGACCATCAGTCGTTCTAAGCTTCAACCCTCGTAGGGCACGGAAAGCCAGGGGGAATGGTCGAGAAGACACCGGAAACCGGGCGTGAGAGCGCAGGCAAAGCTGGCGCGGATGCTGCCATGACTGCGTCCGAGCTGAAGGCCTGGTTTGTACGCGAAGTGCTGCCGCTGGAGGCTATCTTGATGCATTTTCTGCGTCACAATTGGCGCGATACGAGCGAGATCGAGGATCTGCGGCAGGAAGTTTACGCCCGCGTCTGCGAGGCCGCGCAAAAACAACTTCCCGAGCAGGCCAAGCCCTTCGTTCTCAAGACCGCCCGCAATCTTCTGATCGACCGTGTTCGCCGTGGCCATGTGGTACCCATTGACGCCGTGGCCGATCTCGACGCACTGGGCGTGGCCATGGATGTGCCAGGCCCCGACCGCAGCGTGATCGCGCGTGAACAATTGCGCCGCCTGCAGTCCGCTCTCGATAAGCTCTCCCCGCGCGTGCGTCAGGTGGTGGTGATGCGCCGCATCGAGGCCATTCCGCGCAGCGAGATCGCGCTGCGCATGGGCATCAGCGAAGACACGGTGGCCGAATATCTCGCCGAAGGCATGCGCGTCCTCGCCAACAAATTGTACGGCGAGCCGCCGCCGCCCGGAGCAGGCACATGAGTGCCGCCGAAACCGAAACCCGCGCCGCCGCCTGGCTAGCTCGCCGCGACCGTGACGATTGGAGCGAGGCCGATCAGGCCGCGCTTAATGCTTGGCTCGACGAGACTATTCTAAACAGCGTCGCCTATTGGCGTCTCGAAGCCGCATGGGCCAATACCGAGCGCCTCACTGCCCTGCGTCGCCCAGGTCGAGCTAAAGACACTGCGGTCACGCCGAAACGCCGGTTTTGGCCGTTGCTGTTTGGTGTTGCAGCCGCGCTAAGCGCCATCGCCGCCGTTGGGATCGGTGTCGAGTTATCTGTTCGAGCCTGCTATCCACGGCTATGCCACCGCGGTCGGCGAGCGCGAAACGATCCGCTTCGCCGATGGTTCGCAGATCGAACTCAACACCGACACGAAGCTGCGCGCCGAAGTGAGTTCCTCGCGCCGCAAAGTCTGGCTCGACAAGGGCGAAGCTTATTTCCAGATCAAGCATGATGCGAGCAATCCGTTCATCGTGATCGCGGGCGACCGTTATGTCACCGACCTCGGCACAAAATTCCGCATCCGGCGCGATCGAGGCCGTCTCGAAGTGGCACTTCTGGAAGGTCGAGCCCAGCTCGAAACCTCCGATGCACGTGCCCCCAAGAACCCCATGGTGCTGGCTCCCGGCGATACGGTGGTGGCAACCGCCAACTCAGTTTCGCTGACCAAGACACCGTCGATAAGCCTCGCGCGCGAACTCGCCTGGCGCCATGGAATAATCATTTTCAACAACACCACGCTCGCCTCGGCTGTGGCGGAGTTCAACCGCTACAACCGCAAAAAGATCATTGTCACCGATCCAGCCGTGGCACATCGCACGATCTACGGAACTTTCCAGACCGACAACGTCGCTGCCTTCGCGCGGTTGGCCCACGAGGTTCTGGGATTGCATGTCGACCATCACGGCGAGGACATCGTCATTTCGCACTGAAACCAGAGCATCCATCGGCCGGCGGCGTCGGTCACAACAAAGGGGGGATTATGAAAAGGCAAGCCTGGCTGAAAGTAGCACTCCTGAGCGGCGCTTGCGCGATAAGCCTTGCCAACACAGCCCGCGCAGACGATTTCGATATTCCACCCGGCGACCTCAAAACCGCACTTGGCGTCTACATGGCCGAAACAGGCGTGCAACTGATGGTTTCCGAAAACGCGCTCAAAGGCGCGCGCACGAGCGGCGTCAAAGGTACGCTGTCGCGCGACGAAGCGCTGATCCGCCTGCTCAAGGGCACTGGGTTCAGCCTGCGCCACGACGAATCTGGCGCCGTTGGTATCGTCCGGAATCCGCAAGCTTCCAGCCTCGAATCCGATGATCTACCGGCAATCGTTCAGGTCGCTCAGGCTGCGCCAGCTTCCCACGCCGCTGTCGAAACTGTCACGGTCACATCGTCCAAACTCGGCGGTGCTGACGTACAATCAGTGCCTATCGCGATTACTGCGTTGTCGCAAGAACAACTGACCGCGACGCAGACCGCGGGCGGTCCCGATCTTGTGAAGCAGGTTCCCAATCTGACCTTCACGAAAACGAACTTCTCCGGCTACAGCATCGAGATTAGAGGTATCGGTACACAAGCGATCTCGGTGACGACTGATCCTGCGGTGGCCGTTGCGCTGAACGACACCCCGTTCATCCGCAACCACTTCTTCGAGCAGGAGTTCTACGATCTCGGCCAGGCCGAAGTGCTGCGCGGACCGCAAGGCACGCTCTACGGCCGCAACGCGACCGCCGGCGTCGTCAATCTTGTCACGGCCAAGCCGACCGACCAGTTCGAAGCGATGGCCTCTGCTGATGTTGGCAATTATCAAAATCGCCGCTTCGAAGGCATGGTCAACATTCCTCTCGTTGACGACCGGGTGGACATCCGCGTAGCCGGAGAATGGACCAAGCGCGAGGGATACACGTTCGATGAGGAAACCGATCAGCAGATCGATGGGCGCGATCTATGGTCGGGCCGCATGACGGTTGGTTTCAAGCCGGTCGAGAAATTGCAGACCTATCTGGTTTGGGAGCATTTTTCCGAGGATGACGATCGCCTGCGAAGTGGCAAGCAGCTCTGTAAGACCGATCCAGGACCGACGCAGGTCAATGGCATTCCCGTCCCGCCAGGTACGAATCCCGGCCCATTCATCGGTACCGATCGAAGCAATGTTTTCGACGTGAGTGATGCCATTCTCAGTCAAGGCTGTCTGCCGACATCTCTTTATTCGCCGTCTGCGTTTGAAACACCGTTTGGGCCTTCGCTCCCTTACGTCGAGGGCGGCGAGGTTGCCGGTGTCGTAGCGAATCTCAATCCATATGTTGGTACGACACAATCGCCAAATCTACGCACCATCGCGTCCGTTCTTTCGCCCCACTACAAGGCAAAAAACGACACAGTGGAGTTCAATGCGGATTATCAGGTGACCCCAGCACTGACGTTGACTTCGCAGAGCGGATACAACCGGGATTTTCTGTTCTCGCTGGAAGATTTCAACCGGTTCAACACCGCGCCAGGCTTCTTCGGACCGAATGGGTATAACCAGCCGCAAGGCGAAGGGCCTGCAAAGCTCAATCCTGCAACTGGCACCTATTTCTTTTGCGATCCGCAGCTCGGCTGCAGCGACAGGTTGGTAGGCGAAGACCTCTCCGACGAGAATGCCTGGCAATTGAGCCAGGAGTTCCGATTGGCTTCGAACTTCAGTGGGCCGCTCAATTTCAGCGTCGGCGGCAATTACTTGCATTACGAAACGGAGGAAAATTATTACGTCTTCTTCAATACGCTGACGGCTCTGGCGGAGGAAGCGACGGGGCAATTTACGCTGCCATCTCCACCGCCACCGGGTGATAGCGACAATCACGAATGCCTAAAAACGGCTTCACTTTTAACGACCCAAGCCTGGGTGGCGGCCTGCCGACCATCGGTTCGTGCGTCTATATCGACACCAATCCGATCGGCAGCCTCAACAACAACGGACACAATTATTTTCTCAGCGAGAACCCCTACACGCTCAATTCCTATGCTGGCTTCGGCGAAGTTTACTATCAGCTCTTCGAAGATTTTAAACTGACAGGCGGTCTGCGCTGGACGGACGACCGCAAACATTTCGTGCAAATTCCAAGTTGGGTGGATGCCGGCGGCTGGGGTTATCCGATTGCCGGCGTCGTCAACCAGCAATGGGACCAGTGGACCGGTCGCGCCGTTGCCAATTGGACGCCGAAGCTCGATTTCACAGATCAGACGCTGGTCTACGGGTCTTATGCACACGGCTACAAGGCTGGAGGCGCGAATCCGCCGGGCGCTATATTGGACAATAGCGGTAGTATTTTAGGTACCGGCGCTGTCGACATCAATTTCCCGACGCATCCCTTGACGTTCAAGCCTGAGTTCATTGAGGCCTTCGAGTTTGGCACCAAGAATACGCTACTCGACGGCGCGCTCACCTTCAACGGGGACGTTTTCTATTACAATTACAAGGGCTATCAGATTTCCGAGATCGTCGATCGCTCGGCGGTTAATTTCAATTTCAACGCCCATATTAAAGGCGCAGAACTGGAAACAACATGGGAACCGCTTCCCGGTCTCAGGTTCAACTTCGCGGGCGGTTATGAAGATACCACCATCGGCAAGGGCCAGGAGGCCATCGATCTGATGGACCGCACCGCTGGCACGCCGGGCTGGCTTGTAGTCAAACCCTTCGTCACGCAAGCGTCCAATTGCGTGTTGCCGGACTACGTCGTCGCGGCGCTGATCTGGCAAAACGGCCAGGGCTTTGAAGGCGGCTATTGCGAAGCCGCCTATAACGGTCATGTCGATCCGGTTTCCGTGAACCTTACGTGCCGGATCCGACAGTTCAGCACGCCGGAATTGGCTATCATTTCCCCTCGGATATCCGGGCTTCGACCCTGTTAGCCCTGATGCGATCAATGATGGCGCTGGTCCTGCCCCGAACAATGGCGAAGGATTTGCCAAGAATTTGGGCGGCAACAAATTGCCCAATGCGCCGCCCTTCACTGTGTCAGGGGGCGCACAATACACGATGCCGATCACGACTGAATTGGGCAGGCACGTTGCGCGGCGACTATTACTGGCAAGATTATTCCTGGGCGCGTGTGTTCAATGACAATCCCTATGACCGGCTGCGCGGATATACCAACGTCAATCTGGCGCTGATCTTCACCAACCAGAACGGCTGGCAGGCGATGGCTTATGTCAAGAACATATTCGACACGACAGACATCACCGGCGACATTCCTGAACAGCGACGACACCGGCCTGACGACAAACGTATTCCTGACGGATCCGCGTCTCTTCGGCATCCGCGTGACGAAGAATTGGTAAGGGGGAACCGATGAGCGAATTGATGCATGCGGCTGAAAGGCGTCGGAGCGTTCGCTGGCAATTGTTGGCGACCGTCTCCACGCTTGCGTTGGTCGGTTCAACCTGTGTTGTATCGAGCGTGGGCGCGGCCGAAAGCGACGGCGATAGTCCAACGGTATGGATCGAACTTGGCGGGCAGCTAAATCGTCTGGCCGATGGTCAGGAAACATTTGCGCCGCCTTTTATTCTGGCAAATCCCGATGCAACGGTTTTCAAACCGGTTTCTCCGCTCGCAGTTGAAAGGCCACCGCTTTCTGGCTTTGATACGGATGGAAAGATTTCGATCCAGCCGCACGGTTCAGACTGGGTCTTTTCTGCGTCCGTTCGCTATGGCGGTTCTCAGGATATGAGGTCTATTTATCGGAAAAATGAGCCAACGCCGTTAAAAGTCCATATATTTGGCTCAGTTTACAGCACGCAAAAGAAAGTCACTGGAGATTATTACCAGCAAACAACACAGTTCGTTAACGCGAACGCTGGCACCAGCGCAAAGCACGCGATTGTCGATTTTCAAATTGGCAAGGATGTCGGTCTCGGCATATTTGGGAACGGTGGGAATTCAATTCTGAACGCGGGTGTTCGCTTTGCGCAATTCAATGAAAAGTCGCACGCGGCGATCGATGCGGATCCGAACTATCATTTCGGTACACACTATTTTCCTACATTTTATGGCATTCCGGCTGTGCACTGGCCCGACAATGTCCATCACTCTTATCACGGCACTAGCCTTAGTGAGCGCAACTTCCATGGCGTGGGGCCATCGATCTCATGGAACGCCTCGGCATTGTTGGCCGGTGAACCGCGTGATGGTGAGTTCGCATTGAATTGGGGCGCAAATGCCGCCGTTCTGTTTGGCCATCAGAGGACAAAAATACATCATCAGACAAGTGGCTCTTATCACAAGACGCTTTTAGCTGATACCGCTCCGTTCTACCCTGTCGTCGTCTACCATAACCCCGCCGTGAATATTACCCGCACACGATCCGTCATTGTGCCGAATGTTGGCGGTTCCATAGGAGCCTCCTATCGCATCGAGAATTTCAAGGTCAGCGCGGGCTACCGCGTGGATTTCTTCTTCGGCGCCATCGACGGGGGTATGGCGACAGCCAAATCCTATGACCGAGGTTTCTACGGACCTTTTGCGACGGTCAGTGTCGGGCTGGGCGGATAGTTGTGCTGCACAGACACAAGGAAGGAGGGTAGTTTGAACTGAAAGCCGTGTCGTAAAGCTGCGAGATAGATGAAGGCGGGCCTCTCGGGGTCGCCGTCGCCTGGCCCTGGGGTGGACAACATGAGCAACCCTCACAGCTTTCACGTTGCGACCAGTCGGCCAGGCTTCATACCATTCGGCTTTCATCCAGCCGCATGACGCTTCGGGTTGAAACGTCACTGACTCGGCTTGCGTTTTGGTGCGTTTGTGGATGCGAAAATTGTATCCAGCGCTGCGTCCATTGTTGACCTTAGCGCCTTGCGCGTTTCACCTACTCTGGCTTGAATTGCAAGCAAATAAAGCATCGCGGAGGCTATCTGCCCTAGCTGCGCCGGATTGGCGTCGGCATCGATGTCGCCGCGTTGCTGCCCCAGGCGAATGCGTGCTTCCAGGGTATTGTCCAATCGATGGAGCGATTGTGCCAACTCGGCGCGTATTTCGGAATCCGTTACCGCTTCCGTAAGTGCGGTGCCGATCGCAAAGCATCCCCGCGCGCCTTTTTCTCCGGCCGACGAATAGATCGCGATGGCGATTTCATAGAATCGAGCGAGCGCTTCGCGAAGCGGACGCTCCGGGGCCAGCGCGTCTTTCATCTGAATGCGCGATAATGCGCGATAGGCGTCCAGGGCTTTGCGGTAGAGAGTACGCTTGTCGCCGAACGCCGCGTAGAGGCTCGGCCGGTTCATGCCTGTTGCCGCGCTCAAATCGTCGAGCGAGGTCGCGGCAAATCCGTTGTCCCAAAACACGTCCATGACCCGAGACAGCGCGTCTTCAGGCACATATGCGCGGGGGCGGCCCCGCTTTGCTTTCGGTTTTTGTACCATGTCGAAGAAAATTCTTGACTGCCCTTAATTTCCTGCGGTATAGTATAAAAACATGATCACAGGAAGCTCTGATGGAGCTCTACTTTTCGCTTTTGGCCTGCTCGATGAACGCAGGCGGAGTTGCGGTTGGCCGCATGGGCGATAGTAAGGGCTGTTTTGGCAGCGCAGTCATCGCTGATTGAACGCCGCCCTTGATGAAACGCAATCCGGTAACCCGTGAATAGAGTTATCGAACTTAGGTGGGAATGGACGACCAATGATGAATTTGACGGGACTAGTCGACCGCTATGTCGCAGTGTGGAACGAGGCCGATGCAAACGAACGCCGCAAGCGCATTCGGTCGCTATGGGCTGCGGATGGCACGACCTGCAACAGGTTGCAGGAAGCATGCGGTTATGAGGCGATAGAGGCCAGGGTGGCCGGTTCCTGGGACAAGTGGATTCGGGAAGGCAAGTATCGGTTTCGGCCAATGAAATCGGATAGCCACCACGAAATCATAAAGTTCGACTGGATGATGGAGAAAGTGCCAGCGGGTGAGGTGGATTCGACCGGAGTGAGTTTTCTCGTTCTCGATTCCAGTGGCGTTATTCAACACGACTATCAATTCAGCGCGTCTGCGAATGACGCGCAGGAGGTTTCGGAAAAATACTTTGCGATTTGGAATGAACCCAAGAAGGACAAGCGGCGGCAGAAGATCGGCGATCTCTGGGCAGCGGACTGCGTGTATCAGAATGATGTTTCGATGAAGCGTGGGCGCGAGGCCTTGGAGGCGGAAGTCTTCGAAATGTATAAAACTTGCGCGGCGAAGGAGCTTTCCTTCTCACCGGGCGGTTTGTCTCAGGTTCATCATAACGTCGCCAAACTTAGCTGGACCATGCAAGGCAACGGCCAAAAGTACGCAACATCTTCAGGCTCGGATTTTCTCATTCTCAATGAAGATGGGTATGTCCGCCTTGGTTGTCGATTTGATGACGAAGCTTAGAATCGGATGGGCGCTCGTGCCCTGCAGAATCTAGCCCTAAAGATTTATACTTACGATGCTTTCAATAGAAGCAGCGAACCCATGATCGGGGCGGGGTTGGTCATCCTGAAGGCGACCGATGACTTGGAAAGTCAATCTCGTGAACGGCACGCTTAGCCGTGCTTCACCGATGTTGATGTTTACAGGCGCCGTGGTGATAGGGTTTGCGCCGATTGAATTGGGCGACGAGATGCTGGCATGGTGATATGTCAGCGTATAAGTGATGTTCCTGGCATCGACCAAGCTGGCCTGTAACGAAGCCAAACGGGAATCATCATCGAGGCTGAACCCCAGGGCGGCCCCCCGATAACGCAAACCATCGGCATATTTGTAGTCGTTGTACGTGAAGCCATAGATGTCGTTTCCAAAGCTGAAAATATCGCGGGTTGCAATACTGTCGGTATATTCGATGGTGAAGCGCGCGGTAAAATCTTGTAGCGGAAGCCATAGGCTTGCGCCAAACAAATGGCTTGTGCCTGAGTGATAGATCGGGTTGGAATCTTCATTCATTTCTTGCGTGTAGACTTCGAATGGGAGGCCTACGATGTCGTTTGTGTAGCGAGCATCGATAACGCCCTCATCGTTTGTTCGGCTTGGATGTTGCGGGGAATTTCTGAAATCGAAATATGTCTCGAACGGCTCACAGGGGTGGCCCGCGCCGCACAGTTCGTCGGTACGTGCCAGACCGATTTCCAATCCTGGCAATGGATTGAAGGTGACGCGCAGCCCATCATAGAACGTATTTGTTGCGATACGGCGGCCGTCCAGCCAACCCACAAAGAATTCGGCCTGCCAGGGTCCGATCCACGACAGCCATGAGCTTTCGAAGGGCGTTGTCGATAGTCTGGAGATGCCCACTTGCGGAAACGGGCGTGCGTTGTTCGACAACGAGAGTGCCGAGAACCAACCTGGCCCCCACCAATGGGTCAGATAACCCGCATAGATATCCGCATTGCCAACGCGCTCTGCAATATAGCTCCCATCGAGCACCAACGTCTGATGGTCCAGACGATTGGCGTCTTTGGCTCCTAGCGATAGGCGAATTGAAGTGGACTGTGTTGTGAGTTCGGCAGAGGTGGTGGCCTCAATGTCCTGACGGCCCGAAGCATCGAAGCCGCGCACGACGTCGGGCAGGTTCGTCAAATCCAGGGTCGCGCTATACTGCACCTGATCGGTTTCGGTTTGCGCGTCGCTCACGCTGCGCACGCGTTTGGCAGCTGCCCGAACGTAATCTGGCTGGCCATCTAGCACATTGGGCTCGTCAAGGCGCTGCAGGATGCCACCCCAAGGGATAGGCCATTGCGTCGTCACATCGTCGATTATGCCAGCCTCGGCCAAGATATTGATATCAGAGCGCAACTGCGCATCGCCCACTTCTGCCCAAGGCGATGCATGTGCGGGACCGGAGCCCACGAGTGCTAATAAGAAACATCCAGTCAACGACGCATTCAATTTTGGCCAACACGCCATACGCAGCACCGAAGACGATTTGTGGGTCTCTGTCTATTCCAGAAGCCCGACCTTTGTTGAATGTCCGATATCAAGAAAGTTTCTGATTATTGAGGACACTATAAAGATATGTCCACCTTTGATTTGACTCTGACCGCGCAAAAGCTAGAACGTAAGGGAAACGCCGTTGTCACGCGATCTCCAAGACCCGCCTATAAAGGGGCGTGTAGTACGTGCTAGGCCGCCGCGATCGCCTCGCATCAAGGGCCGTGCATCCCGGGAGAAGGGAAAGACCCGCCGTCGGCGTGGCAGCCCATACCGTTGCGGCAGAGCGTGTTTCCGGCCGGCCCTTGAAAGCTCGTCCCGGCGCGGCAGGACGGATACGCGACGCTACCAGCGAGCGATTGTCGCTCGCTGCATGTCGCAAACCAGGTGTCGAGATCGTCGATGGTATAGCGAACCCAACAGACGAATATGTGCTGGCGGATAGAAGTAGGATGGGCCAGAACGGCTAGCTCAGAATGTGACTTGAGGCCCCAACAATCAGCGCCCCTCCGAGCAATATCCGATAGATGACGAACGGCCAGGCCGAGAATCGCTCAAGGATACTCTGAAGGCCCCAGATCGCCACGAACGCGGAGAGACTAGCGACCACCAATCCTACTCCTAGCACCGACCAAGCATGCATATCCAAATTGGCGTGATGCAGCACCCAGAGTTCTTTAAGGCCTGCCAGAGCAATGGCCGGCAGCCCAAGAAGAAAAGAAATCCGCGCGGCCTGCTCGCGCTCAAAATTAAGGAACATTGCAGCGGTTAGAGTGGATCCGGACCGCGACACACCTGGAATAAGCGCGCCGACTTGCGCGATACCGACAATTATCGCGTCCACAAGTCTCAGATCAGCGATCGTTCGCTTATGACGGCAAATGATTTCGGAAAGTGCGAGGAGCGCTCCCATTGCAAGGCAAGCCACCCCGATAACCATAATGCCGCGAAGCGGCGAGTTGCACGCATTTAAGATCGGAGCGAGAAGAACGCCGGCAATAACGATTGGTATCGTAGCCAACACAGTGGCAATCGCGAAACGCAAGGATTTGTCGGAAAAATCACGCCGCGCGATAGCCGATATAGATCCCGCGGTCACGCCGCGGACATCGTTCCAGTAATAACTGACGACCGCTGCAAGCGCTGCAAGCTGCATTGCGGCCGAAAAAGCCGATCCGGGATCGCGCCATCCCAAGAGAGCAGGAACCACGCGCATATGAGCGGTCGATGAAATGGGTAACAATTCGGTTATCCCTTGGACGACACCTAGGGCGGCCACTTTGGCATACCCAAGAGTGGCGAAACCGGTGTCGACAATGCCGGAACACGCGGAGCTCATGAAGAAATTCCTCTATCGGCAATTTGAGTAGGATATGGACAGCTAGGACTCAGAGACGCCATCGGCAAATAGCTTGCGGCTGACCTCCGCTCTCCACAATACCAGCATCATTGGTGCGATTGCTGCGGCGACCGCGAGCGTGTCGGCAACCCAATCCCACACATCGCAATCTCGATTCACGATCGGCAGCGCCTGAACAAGCTCAATTAGACCGCCAAACGCCGATAGCGTACATGCGATTGTGAACAAACTGCGTTTGGGGAAAGCCGCCGCAGCAAGGCCCGTGAGCACATAAAACGCGACAAAGTGCTCAGCTTTATCCCAGGGAAAGAGAGATATCGCGTGTTTGGGCGGAATTGTCGCCTCAACAAAAGTAAACACCAACGCACCCCAAAAGGCTAATTGCGCCGATCGAAGGAGGACAGAATATTTGGTCATATTTTCCTCTGTACTAACAACTCCGAGGGCCAAAGAGATCGTATTTCGTCGCGATCCAGATGGCGTTTGCGAACAGTGCTGCGAGGATCGCCGGCGGCCATCTCAATTCCTTTGCGACTTGAAGCGTGCCGGTTGCCATAACCATGGCCGTGCCCGGTTAAAAAGAACGGGTACCCAGAGGAGAACGGGCAGGGTATCTGTTGCCCAAAACCGGGACGACGGCACTTTTGCGACACCTGCAATAAGAGAGAGATAACTGTGCGAAGTGGCCCAAGAAACCTGCCGACAAATCTGCTTTTGCCACCGTGACGTAAAAAAAGGCAAGTCCCCTCTTCAGCAACTCCAGGGCAATCGGGTGAAAGAGCAGATGACAAAAGGTTGAATTCGTCGCTCTGTGCAAAAAGAGTTTATCTCATGCCGCGAACCTGGGTGATTGCACTGCGAGTTCCTGTTTGATGGCTGGGCCATCTCATCAAATCTTGTCGATCGGCTTTCCAAAATTCCTGTTAGGCAGGGAGCCGTTCGAGGGGGCCGGCAATCCACCCGGGGGCCTGCCCAATTGGGGTCAGAACGTTATTATAGGACGACATCTCCTCCTGCTTCCGGGCACCTCTCGATCCCGCGTTTTGAGCTTGAAGTTTCTTAAAGTCGCTCTATTCTACCCTGATTCGGGGGGCGGCCGATGATCGCACTGCCGTGTAGGGCCCGTGATTTTAGAGTTCACCGGGGCGTTGTTTTTGCGCTGGCGATTGCTGGTGCTGCCTCCTATTTGATTGAATCGGTGTGGGTTGCCCCCGCGCTTGCGGCGGATTCCTCGGAAGAGACCGAACTTAAAGAGATCGCCGCGCAGCTCCGCAGCCAAGAAAAACGTCTCGCAAATCAGGAGCGCTTGCTGCGCGCGCAACAGGATGCGATCGCGAGGCAAGCAGCGCTCATCGAACGGCAACGTGACGAACTCGATAGGCTGAGGACGCACGGGGTTCGAGAGGCGACTGTCCAGCCTTCGAATCCTGCGCCGGTTGTCATGGGGCCCGCGCCAGGCTCTGTTGCGCCTCAGGTTGGAACTGCGGGGGGGCAGCAAACCGCGGGTGTGCAGGTCAGTCAAAATACATCGATGGCTTCCGCATCTGCTCCTGCAGCGACCGTATCTGCTCCGGCATCGCCCGTGGGTGAGGCACCCAAGCAAGAACAGGCCCCGCAGGTGGTAGAGAGCCTCCCTCAAGGCTTGGCCATTCTTACTCCGCCAGGCCACTTTATTTTGATGCCTTCGTTTGAGTACACGCAGACGACAAATGATCGCCTTGTCTATGAAGGTGTGGTCATTGTCCCCGGCATAAATCTCGGCGAAGTAGAGGCATCGACCGATGATATAGGCATTTTCTCGACGGTTTTTGACGCGCGCTACGGTCTGACAAAGAATATGGAGGTCGAACTGCGCGTTCCGCTTACCTATGCCGAGGACCGCGCGACCCTGTTGTCACAAGGACCCAGTGGTAGCGCTACTCAAAGCGTATACATAAAGGGAAAAGGCCTTGGCGATGTTGAACTGGCAGGTCGGTATCAACTGAATAGCGGCCTTGATGACTGGCCGATTTTCGTCGTCAACGCGCGTGTGAAGTCCGATACAGGCATGGGTCCTTACGACATTGAGCGCAATAAGGCAGGCATTGCAGAGCAGGTTGCAATTGGATCTGGATTTTGGGCTGCAGAAGGAGGCTTCAGCGTCCTCAAAGTTACCGACCCAGCCGTCCTATTCGCGAGCGCAAACTATGTCTACAGCCTGCCCAGGGATATCGATAAAACGATCGGAAATGTTTTTGTTGGACGAGTTGACCCAAGCAATTCCGTGAGCTTGACCCTCGGCTTCGGTTTTGCCGTCAATCCCGATTTCTCATTTTCGTTAGGCTATAATCACAGTTATGTATTTCCACAATATTCCGAGCTCGGGGGAACGCCTCAGCAGACAACCTCTCTGGAGGTCGGCGCACTCACACTCGGTACGTCCTATCGTCTCAACGATACGACATTGTTCAATACCAATTTTCAATTTGGCGTGACGCACGATGCGCCGAATTTGTACGCGGTGTTCAGCGTACCTGTAAACTACTGAGCAGCCTGTTGTAAGGCGCTCAGTGACCCACCATTAATCCAGATACTGTCTCGATTTCGTTGGCCAGCTGCGAACCTATCATTTGTTGAGCAACCTGTTGCTGCCAAGCCGAAAAATTGTAGATGGTCAATCGCACAGCAGTATTTTGCGTGATCGTTTGATTGCTGGCGGTGTTAACAAGCAAGTTTTGAATTTGGCCAGCAGTGAGATTTGCGACGACCTCTGTTGTGCCGGAAGCCGCTTTAATCGTGACGCCGTTTGTGGCAATTGCTGCATTAAGAGCAGACAGCACGCTGTTAATTTCAGCGTTCGGAATTGTGGTACTTTGCGCGTTGGGTCCGGCGAATTGTTGAATAACGGCGCCCTGCGGTGTCCATTGAAGTGTGCTTTGCAGGGCTAGCTGACCATTGACCAATGTCTCAATGCTGGCTCCAAAATCAAACTCAGCTCCATTTGCCAGAAAATAGCCGCCTCGCATCTCCGCGAGCCCGCTGTCCGCGATTGGGTGTAGCTGATCATAACTTGTCGATGCGACTTGAAGTGGTGAGGGTGAAGGATGGGTAGCATCGGCATCGACGCTTTTTTCAGTGAATGCTCCCGCTAATACAGGTGGCGGAGGATCGGAGGTTAAACCAAGCGGAGATGGCAAAGGCTTCGCGATAGCTGTAACAGTATCCGCATGTGTTTGTGCGATGGCGGACCTGATGTCGAGAGGCGAGCGATCTACATTCACAAGGCCCGGAACAAAGGGAAGCGCGGGGACCGATCTGGCGGCACTTGCTACTGTAGGCGCCGACATCTGCTCCGGTTTAGAGGGTGAATGACCGGCCATTAAACTGGGCGGAGGCCCCGAAATTTTCCTGGTAGCTGCGATCGCATTGGCATTTGTCTGTGTGATCAGGGCCCCAATGTCAGGAGGTGAACGATCTGCAACCGTCGAAGGGAATGCAGACATAGGCGCGGTGCCCGAGGCGATAATATCGCTGTCTGTTGATACAAATGTCAGCCGCAGCTTGGGAGGCGAAAGGTCTAGATCCGCACGGACCGGAGCGGACGATAGAGCGGAGGCCCAACCGTCGGCTTTTGCGTATCTGAGGGCAATTTCTGACGCTCGTTTGGACGCCAGGCGATCGATGCTGGGCATCGTCGAAGACGGTGTTTCTCGAACTTCCAATGTGTGAACCGGTGCCGCGGGTTGCCGATACAAAACATCGCGCGTGGCCGCAATCTTAGAGCCGCTCGCCGGGGAACCGGATTGAAGGACTTGTGTCCACGGAATAAGCAGTTTCTCGCCCGCCGAAAGCCTGTAGGGCTCGGAGAGGTGGTTGTAGTTGGCGAGAGCAATCGGACCAACCTGATACTGGCGGGCAATCGCATAGATACACTCGCCTTTTTGCACAATGTGGGTAGCGCGAACATAGTCAGCAGCGGATGCAGGTACAGCCAGCGCGCAAACCATTGCAGCGATGAGCGACGCTTCTCGGACTTGACTGAAGCTGATGGATCGCGTCATGGCGCAAACGGACTGGGTAGAATTTGGTTGGGTTCTATCTGATAGATGACGCGTAGATTGCTCAACAAAGGCGCTAGGGGCTGACTGAGCATTGCCGCGCTTAAGGGGTGCGCATCACTCCATTGGCTCCATTCGACCGCGCTATTGAACGTGGCATGCTCGTCGCTGGGGCCGTCATGAATCAAAAAGACAATGCCGTTCCATATTTTGGCGAAGTCTTGCTCAGAATACAGCCGTAGCCCAAGCGCCGGGTCGCCAATCAGAATATGATCGCCAACGACGCCTTTGATGACGACAAAGTGCTTATATGATTTAAGTTGGATGAGCGCGATTGCCGGGATTTTCATTTGGGCCAATTGGCTGAGCGCGATGCGATAGCCGTCCGCCTTGTAGCCGCGTGAGTTCAACAGCTTCTTCATGTCCAGCAAGGAAAATCCGTACTTTTGGATTTTTGCCTGGTCGCCAACGGCGTACATAGCTTTGAATATCTGTGCTTCGTCGGTGTCTTGGCCGTAATGAAAACGAAGCAGTGTCGCGAGTGCGGCCGAACCGCAACTATAATCGTATTGTTGATGTATTACCGTTCGAAATGGAATTTCGGCATAACTGGTCACGTGAAACGTGAAAGTGCCGGTAGCCGGCGCCCCGAGGTTTATCTCCGAGGCGTTGGCGCCGCTGATTCCAAAAGACAAGGCCGCGGCACCCAACAGCGGTGCTGCACGCCCGATGATGCGGCGTGCAATGGTTCGTTGTAATTCACGCAGGCCAGCCCGGGCGCACATTTAATTTCAATTTCACTGAGGCGTCAAAATCGTGACGCTGAGGCTTCCCTGAAGATTATTATTATTGCCAGTATTGAAGACAAAATTACCGACGCCATTAAAGCCGTTGAACGCTCCAGTCTGCAGCGTAACATCTCCTGTTACCAAGGAATTCGTATTAACCGTATTCCCAGAATTCACGGCAGACAAAGTCTGGGAAGAAACCGCAACAGTGTTGGGATTTGCGCCACCGCTCAATTCCGCCAAATCCGCAGCGGTGAGCGCGGTGGGCAGCTCGGGTTTTGTCCCTGACGCAGTTGACGATGGCGGCTCTGCATTTGCGCTAGCAGCCAAGAGGCAACCCAGAAACCCAACAACGAACCCAATGGGCTTGTTTCTCATGTGGGCCTCCCGAAGAATGACCGGTGGATCGCAATGATCCACCGGCCTTCTCCAAGTAGTTAGAAGCTAACGTTGGCATTCGCCGAGATCGACGTCGCCGCCTGATTGACCGAAGCAATACCCGTATTCGAGGTCGCTGTCTGAATGCCAGAGAAGCTCGTATACGTGCTGCCTCCAATCGCGCCCGTCTGTGCACCCTGCGAGCTGGTGCCCGTGCCACCGCCAAGCGTGGTGGTCTCGCCGGTGACTGTTGCCGCAAGCGTCTCGTTGGAAACTGTGGTCGTGGACGTGTTTCCGTTATCGGCAGAGACACTCTTGGTCACGCTCGAGGTTTGACTGTTTCCGACATCTTTCTCTGATGTGTTGCCATTGTCGGCAGAAACAGTCTTGCTCACGTTCGTGCTCTGATTGTTGCCGGTATCTTTGTTCGACGTGTTTCCGTTATCGGCCGACACGCTCTTGCTAACGCTCAAGCTCGAGGTCGTGCTTTGGTTGTTACCGGTGTCCTTGTTCGACGTGTTTCCGTTATCCGCAGAAACCGTCTTGGTTACATTTGTACTCTGATCGTTGCCGGTATCTTTGTTCGACGTGTTGCCGTTATCAGCAGAAACAGTCTTGCTCACGGTTGTCGAGCTGGTGTTGCCATTATCCGCAGAGACGGTTTTTGTCGAACTGTCGCCAACGGAATTTCCCAGGCCCTTTGCGGACAATGTGGTGTTGCCATTGTCGGCGGACACGGTTTTGTTGAGTGTCGCGGTACTAGAGTTGCCGTCGTCGGCATTGACCGTTTTCGAGCTCGACAACGTGTTGCTGCTTGTATTGGTGTTTGTCTTTGTGCTGCTGAGCGTGTTGTCACTGGCTGTTGTGTTGCCCTGATCAGCCGTGACTGTCTTGTCGGTGGAAGTCGTGTCGCTAGTGCCAGTAGAGTTGCCCTGACCAACAGCATTGCCATTCGTCGCTTGTGCAAATGCCGATGTGGACAAAGCAAGTCCCAGCACCAGCGTCGATGTCGACGCCAGAAGCCTAATCGATGTCATGAGGTTTTCTCCGTGTTTATTCGTACTGGGAGGCTTTCCCCCAGGCAGTCCCAATCGACAGGGGACGAGCGCCCACGAACGCAGGGCTCACAAAAATGCTAGCTCGTTTTATCTGTTCTGTTAAGTGATTATTAACCTTTATTTCAAAAAAGAAAATTTATATTTGCTGGCCATAGCCGGTTCCCTGAATTGTTGATCGAAAAAAGGCGAGAGATCTCAGTGATTTGAAAAGAATAACGCGGATTCTAATGTTTGTTCCCAGAGGCCTGGTGAAAACAAAGTTCCCGGTCAATCTTGTTTATCCGGCTGCTGCGGCAACCATTGTTAGAAGGTCAAACGCGAGCATTGGGGAAAGAATAGTTCCTCGCGGAAGGATCACCAGAGGTTTTTGCCGTCCAAAACTCCGATCGGCTGGGCACCGGGATCAAAATCATCGAGGAGAGCCGCGCATTTATCCGTATGCGAAATTGGCCCCGGCACTAGCTGCATCTCTTCCCGGTTCCAGGTCGGGGAGCGGGACCGTGTTCCGCAACCGCAAATCGCGCAGTGATGGTGTTCGATTCACATAGCTGCCCCACAGGTAGGTCGAAACCCGATCGCGTGCGATTTTTTAGAACGAAATCGGCTTCATTGTCGTAATAGGCCCAGAGCACCCCACACTTGGAACAAAAGGAGCAAGTGCAGCGCGTCAGGGTTCGCGGAAGCTTTGGGACGGAAAACTGGGTGGCACCGCAATGGCAACTTCCTTTGTGATCATCGTGTTCTTCCCCCATGTTCAAGATATGCCGCTCCAAATGAATGCTTCAATCCGCCCGATCGCCCAAATGACAACCTTTGGGCCATCCCACCGCAGGCCCCTCCCTCAAGGCAAGCAACAGCTAGACACCCACACGTAGTTGATCTGATCATGCCGGGGCTGAAGTTGTCGTCGCTTGGAGCGCGAGAAATATCGGGACTGCCTTGACGGCGTGCAAACAATGCCATCGGACGCGCAGCGCCCGCCAATTTTCGACGGCGACGGTCCATTTGGCCGCCGGTTGGTTCACCGGAAAGGCCAAAACAAAGAAAATAGCGTGACCCAACCCAATTGGAACTGTTGCGGTTGCGGTGCAGAACATTGAGGGCCCCAGGCTTCGCACCTGGGTCGCCAAGACAGCGCTTGTGCAGATCGTGCTGTCAGCCCGCTGCCCAGCAGCGCCCACCCGCGGCAGATCGTTTGAACACCATGTGACTTGCGGATCGAGCGCCGGCTTGTTTGGCATCTCCAGAAGGTGCGCTCCGACGCGAACAGGAGCGAGCGCAGCCACACTCCCGGCGCGTGACTTGGGAATATGCTGTGTCCGAATGCGTATGCGCGGCAAAATGGGAACAACACTTCCGACGCGGCGTTGTGATCGGGCCGAAACTCTTCGAAGCATGTGCGCTTGCATGTTTCGACCCATCCGAGGGGGTATATGACAAAGTTCTTTATTGGCCTGGCTATGGCGGGGTTGGTCGCCTCGCCGGGCTTGGCGCAGAATTCGGTATTGACGGGTCCGGCGGCTTTTGGAAGCTGGACGCAAGACCGTCCAGGCGTGGCGCGCCGTTTCGCTCCATCCGACATCCCGGAGCCCAAAAAAGGCATCGATAAGGAAAGGCCCGATCTTAGTAATCACCCCAGAGTGGTCCATTCCGCGAATGCGAAACCATTGGCGCCACAAGGCTTTACGGTTCAGCTTTACGCCAGCAATTTGAAGCAGCCTCGGACCATTCGTGTCGCACCGAACGGCGATGTCTTTGTCGCGGAAAGTGGTGCAGGCAGGATTCTTGTGTTTCCCGCCTCCGCGGATCAAACCACACAAGTCAAGCCGGTGGTATTCGCAGAAGGGCTGACCAAGCCCTTCGGGATCGCCTTCTATCCCGCTGGCCCCGATCCGCATTTTGTTTATGTCGGCGAACCATCACGGATCGTGCGCTACGTGTACAAGAGCGGAGAGCTCAAGGCTGGTGACCCTCAGACCATTGTTGACCACCTGCCCAGCGAACATCACTGGACACGTGATGTAGTGGTTGCACCGGATGGAAGGTACCTCTTCTATTCGATCGGTTCGGGTTCGAATGTCGGCGGTGGTACGATGCCCGCGGTCTCCGCCGATCAGCTTCGCACCTTCATCGCCAGTCATCCGCTGGGCGAGGCCTGGGGACGCGAAACGGGCCGCGCACAAGTGCGGATGTTCGACCCAGAAGGCAAGGCTGTCGAGACTTATGCGACGGGACTTCGCAATTGCGTGTCGATGGCGATCCAGCCGGGTTCTGGAAATCTATGGTGCGTTGTCAACGAACGTGACGGCCTTGGCGACAACACACCGCCCGACTATGCAACGTCTGTGCGCCAGGGCGCCTTCTATGGCTGGCCTTGGTACTATATTGGCGATCACCAAGATCCGCGCTGGCCGAATGCGCGACCCGACCTGAAAGACAAAGTTACAGTCCCAGACGTGCTGATGCAGGCGCACACCGCACCTCTCGGTATTGTCTTTTATACCGGCACGCAGTTTCCTGCAGAATATCGAGGCGACGCCTTTGTCACGATGCACGGTTCATGGAACCGCACTGCGCGCGATGGCTATAAGGTCGTGCGGTTGCGCATGCGCGCCAATCAGCCCACCGGTGTTGTCGAAGATTTCCTGACTGGTTTCGTGGTCGACAACACCAGCGTCTGGGGCCGCCCCGTGGGTGTGGCCGTCGCAAAAGACGGCGCGCTTCTTGTCAGCGAAGACGGTTCGAACACGATATGGCGCGTGACCTGGAAGGGACAGTGAACCCTAGCTAGCAAGAAGGAAATCCGAAATGGCCAAGACTTCGCCGAGACAGCGCAAAACGATGGGCCGCGTCATGCACGAATTCGAGCATGGCGAACTTAAGAGCGGGCCGGACGGGAAGGGCGGCAAGGTCAAGAACCGCCGTCAAGCAATTGCGATCGCGCTGCACGAAGCTGGCGCCTCGAAATATGAGAGCAAAAAGAAAAACCGCAGGAATCTGGCCAAGGCCGAGCGGAAGGAGGCGCGGGGAGAAACCTATCAGCAGGAGGCCGAGGGCAAGTCGCATGTCGGTGCAAAGGCGCGCCGTGAAAGTACGCCGACGATGGGTGGCAAAAACGCAATTGAAACAACCGCGCGCGGCCAAAGGACAGCGAATACCCGAGCCCGCGATGGCGGGGTTACCAAAGACCAACTCTATAAACGCGCCAAGGCCCGTCACATAGAAGGCCGCTCGAAGATGACCAAGCAGCAGCTCGAAAATGCGCTGCTCGCCCGCTCAGCTTGATGGTATCTGCGCATGCGCGGTACACGGTACCGCAAGGCGAAAGATTGACTGGTCAAGAAGCCCACCGCAAAGCTCGAGAGTGATGGAAGAATGCGAGATTCGGTCCGCAGCAGCGACAGACGGTCTGCGTCGATTTTGAGCGGCATGAGCATTCGACGATCCCAAAGTCGTTACTGCTTCCGAAGGCGCCATCTATTCCAAAGCCAATCGTTCTGCGCGAATTCGCAAGGTCACAAGATCGTGCCCATGTCGCCCCAATTGGGCATCGGAATCGAAATGTTGCGAGCGAACCATACTCCCAAGACGCCGTATCGCCGACCACAATTCTCATTTTGGCCCTGGGAGATGTTTTGATGAAGGAGGGCTTTCGCGTGGCGTGAGTTTCTGATTCAAGCTTTGTGTGACGGTTCTGACTGATTTGCTTGGATTGGTTCGGCAGACCTGCGCCGGCTTGGCGGACAAGCGGCGGGGCCTGAACACGCGTCTGACGATGGCCGACATCGGGATGGCGGCCTTTTCTGCGTTCTTCATGCAAAGCCCGTCGTTTCTGGCGCATCAACGTCAGCTCAGTGCGGGCGCCGGGCAAGGCCGCTCCAATTGCCAGACATTGTTCGGCATGACGGCTATCCCCAGCGACAATCATATCCGCGACATGCTCGATTTCGTCGAACCCTCCAGCCTTTACGGGCTGTTTGACGACGCGTTGGCGGCGGTGGAGCGGGCCGGAGCGCTGGCGAGCCTGCGCAGCCTGGGCGATGGGACCTTGATCGCCTTCGACGGAACGCAATATTTCTGTTCGAACAAGCTGTCGTGCCAAAATTGCTCGACGCGCAAACGCGCCAATGGCGCCATCGAATATTTCATCCCTTCTGGCCGCCAGCATCGTGACGCCCGGCCATAACCGGGCGCTGCCCCTGGCTCCGCAGTTCGTGCAGCCGCAGGACGGCCACGACAAACAGGATTGCGAAAGCCGCGCCGCGCGCCGCTGGCTCATCGCCCATGGCGAGCGCGTCAAGAGGCTCAATCCGGTCTATCTCGGCGATGATCTCTATGCCAATCAGCCGCTGTGCGAGGCGGTCCTGGCCAGCGGCGGCCATTTTCTGTTCGTCTGCAAGCCCGACAGCCACAAGACATTGAGCGAATATCTACCGGCGTCGACCTTCCCTCGAAGTCCCGTGAGATGCGGCGCGCAAACAACGCTCAACTCATATCTGGCGCTGGATGACGGATATTCCGATCCGCGACGGCGACGACGCGCTCAAGGTCAACTGGCTGGAACTGGTCATCAAAGATGCCAAGGGCCAGATCGCCTACCGCAACAGCTTTGTCACCGACTTGCCCGTCAACGCCGACAATGTCGCTGATCTCGCCGGCGCCGGGCGCGCGCGCTGGAAAATCGAGAACGAGACCTTCAATGTTCTCAAAACCAAGGGCTACAATCTCGAACACAATTTCGGACACGGCCAAAACAACCTGTCCGCTACCCTGGCCGCCCTCAACCTCGTCGCCTTCGCCATCCACACCGCCGCGCAAATCACCGACGACGCTTGGAGCCTCGCCCTAAAAGCTGCAGCGCCAGAGTCCAGTTCTTCAATCACCTGCGCTCCCTCACCGTCTTCATCCTATTCCCCTCCTGGGACGCCCTTCTCAACACCCTCGCTTTTCAAACCCCAATGCTCCGACCCCCATAAAAAATCGCCAAAATGAGAATTGCTGATCGCCGACACATAAGCTTGCATCTCGCAATCACACTCGGCCGCACAGACCAGAAGTTCGTCGTGCGAGCGGCACAGTGCACCACAAGATTTTGAGCAAATTATCGTATCCTTACGGCACGTAATCCAGGGGCAAGCGATGGCAGGCAGATAATTGCTGCCCTCACGACCACCGCGCAGGTGGGCCAAACACTGAGCGCAATAAAATTTCTCGCCAACCATAGAGTATATTTGTGCTCCTCGCTTGTCTCAATAAGTGAGACCCGTGGCTACAGGCCCCAAAGAGCGGGAAATCGGGCGGCGAATGGCCGAGAAGACCTTTGACACTGAGCACGACGGCTCGAGGCCGAGCCGGACGGATATAGCTGTGAGTACGGCAGAGGTCAGGGCTTGGTTCATTCGCGAGATACTGCCCCTGGAGTTGAAGCTGATGCACTTCTTGCAGAAGAACTGGCGAAACAAGAGCGATATCGAGGATTTTCGCCAAGAAGTTTATGAAAATATCCTGGAGGCGGCAGAAACCAAAATTCCGGAGCATGCCAAACCTTTTTTGTTTGTGACAGCTCGAAATTTGCTCATCAACAGTCTTCAAAGGGAAAATGTGGTTCCCATTGAAGCCGTAGCTGATCTGGACGCGTTAGAAGTCGCAGCCGATGAGCCAGGTCCGGATCGCAGCGCCTTCGCGCGCGATCTCCTGCGTCGATTGCAAAGTGCGCTCGACAGCTTGCCGCCGCGTTGCCGCGAAGCAGTCACCATGAAACGAATCGAGGGCCTTTCTTCGCGCGAAATAGCGCTGCGGATGGGCATCTCCGAGCAGTCGGTCGCCAACCATGTCGCGCACGGCGTGAGCGTTCTTGCCGAAAAGGTTTACGGCCCCGAAGAGGGCCGAAGGAGTGATGTGTGAGCGAAAATGACCAAGAGGGTCCGGCCATGTCCCATCGCGCTCAGATAAGAGCCGAAGCCGCGGAATGGTTTGCGCGCGCGAATGCGGGCGACTGGGGTCGCACGGAGCAAGTCCAACTTGACGATTGGCTGACCCGATCTCGTTCCCATCGCGCGGCCTATTGGCGGCTGGAAGGTGCCTGGCAGGAAGCTGCGAGGCTGGCCGCGTTGCGCCCACGCATGCGTCAGACTGACGTGAACCAGGGCCTGCGATCGATATTGATCCGGGCCCTGGCTGGAGCGGCAGTGGTGGCAGGCCTGAGCGTGATTGCGTTCGCCAGCCATCAATATTCAAAAAGTGGAACCAAACTTGCCACGTATTCGACGGCGATTGGCGAGCACAGGGTCCTGAATTTTTCGGATGGATCCCGAATTGAACTCAATACCGACACTCTAGTGCGTCTCGCGACCGCCAACGGTGCGCGGAAAGTCTGGCTTATCAAAGGCGAAGCGTTCTTCCGCATCAATCACGATGCGGCGCATCCATTCGAAGTCGTTGCCGGTAGCGATCGGGTCACCGATCTCGGCACGCAGTTTTTGGTCCGCCAGCATGTGAACCATCTGGAAGTTGCCGTTGTCGAAGGGCGAGCGCGGCTCGATTCCGTTGGCACCGGCGTTGCAAAGCGATCAGTAGAGCTGACGCCAGGCGACGTCGCCTTGACCTCTGCCAGCGCCATAAGTGTTTCGAAGAGGCCGGTGCAGACGCTGACCAACGAGCTATCCTGGCGACACGGTGTTCTCGTGTTTGAAGGCGTGTCCCTTGCAGACGCTGCGGCCGAAATGAACCGCTACAACGCCGAGCAACTAATCATTGCCGACCCTTCGATTGGCACTCGAGCAATCGATGGCACGTTCCCTGTTCACGCGGTTCAGCAGTTTGCCGAAATGACCAAGGCCGTTTTTGGTCTGCAGGCAGAGAAGCGCGGAAATCGGACGATCATCACGCACTAACAGGTTGAATGACGCTGCAGAGCGAAATTCAGAGTGACACATTAAGGGGGGTAGACAATGTTAAAGATTTCTCTTCGGCAATCGGTTACCACAGGAATTGTCTTCGGCCTGCTATCGACCGGCGCGTCGGCAGTAAACTTCGACATTGGAGGCGGCGATCTGCGGTCCGCCCTGAACGCCTACGCGGCACAGACCGGCGTAACGCTGATGGTATCGGACGAAGCCATCAAGGGTGTTCGGAGTGAGGGCGTTCAAGGTGATCTTACGAACGACGCCGCACTCGCTCACCTCCTGGCCGGCACAGGCTTTATTGCTGAACACCATTCTGGCGGTGTTGCTGTTGTACGCACGCATTCAGAGCGCAGCGATGCGGCTCCGTTGCTGGAAGTTGCCCAGGCCGCGCCTGTGGGCCGCGCCGTTGTCGAGACCGTCACCGTCACGTCTTCGAAACTGGGCGGTGCCGATGTTCAGATCCATTCCCATTTCGATCACCGCGCTCTGCCAGGAGCAATTGACCGCGACGCAAACTGCGGGCGGCCCCGATCTGGTGAAGCAAGTGCCGAACCTGACGTTCACCGAAGACGAACTTCACCGGATACAGCATTAATATTCGCGGCATCGGCACGCAGGCGATTTCGGTCACGACCGATCCAGCCGTCGCGGTCGCGCTTGAACGATATCCCTTTCATCCGCAATCATTTCTTCGAGCAAGAATTCTACGATCTGAGTCAGGCGGAAGTCCTACGTGGACCGCAGGGAACGCTGTACGGCCGCAACGCGACAGCCGGCGTTGTCAATGTCATTTCCGCCAAACCTACCGATCAGTTCGAGGCCATGGCATCGGGCGAATCGGCAATTATCACCACGACGCTTCGAAGGTATGATCAACCTGCCTATCGTTGACGACAGGCTCGACATTCGCATTGCAGGCGAGTGGACCAAGCGGGAAGGCTATTATTCGAAACATCCACCGACCAGCGCATTGACGGTCGCGATCTCTGGTCTGGCCGCGTATCGATCGCATGGAAACCAATTGAGAACTGCAAACGACACTCGTCTGGGCATTTCTCCGAAGACGATGATCGAATGCGTACGAGCAAGCAGCTTTGTAAGACGGCCCGATTCCCCAGACCGTCGAAGGCGTTCCGGTGGGGCAACTTGGAAAATCATATTTGAGTGCCGGGGATTATCTCAGCCAAGGTTGCTTGCCGACCTCGCTGTATTCTTCAGACGCGTTTCAGGTTCCCAATGGATATGCCGCAGCCTATTACACACCGCTGTCAACGCTCGGTCTGGCGCGCGGTCTCGACGTCTATGCGAGTACGGTTCAGTCGCAAAATTCAAAGTCATCGAGTTCTTATCAATTCTCTTTAAAGGCGAAAAACGACACCATCGAATTGATTTCGGACTACGTGTGACGCCGTCATTGACTCTTTCGTCGCAAACAGGCTTCTGATGATTTCTTGTGGTCAACCGAGGACTACAACCGCTTGACAGCGTAGGCGTTGTCTATACTCCCGGGGGATACCGACGTTCCGCAACCAGATTTCAGCCGGTATCCAACGTAGGGCCGATTGTGATTTCAACGGGTGTAATAGCAATGCAGGAATCTTCTGCGATCCACAATTGGGGTGTTCGAACGGCTCGTTGCACAAGATTTGTCGGATGAGCACGCCTGGCAACTTAGCCAAGAATTTCGACTGGCCTCAAACTTTGGGGGACCATTCAACTTCAGTGTTGGAGGAAGCTATCTACACTACGAAACCGAAGAGAATTACTACGTCTTCATCAACACACTCAGCCTTTTGTCGGTGTGGACTAATCCAGGTATCTACACACCGGGCGTGACCGACAGTCGAAATTGTCTTCCCGGCGGCCTCAACCAACCATTGTTCGCTCGCAAAACAGGTGGTGCAGACATGTCCATATATCGATCCGGATCCGCTAGGCAGTCTGGACAACGAAGGCCATAACTACTTTTTGAGCCAAAATCCTTATACGTTGAATTCTTATGCCGGTTTCGGCGAGCTTTACTGCAACGTCACGGACGACATTAAGCTAATCGCCGGACTGCGTTGGACAGAAGATCGCAAGCACTTTCTTGACATACCGAGTGAGCTAATTGTGGCCGGTTACGGCTATACAATTACAAATGTCGAAAACCAGCAATGGGATGAACTAACGGGTCGCGCAGGGATCAACTGGACACCGAAACTCGCGTTCACAGATCAGACACTTGTCTACGGCTCGTATGCGCATGGCTACAAAGCAGGCGGTGCCAATCCACCGGGTGCAATATTTCCGGGGTTCAGTAACGAAGACACTGCCTCTCTAACGGTTGACCCGATTCATCCGTTGACTTTCAAACCGGAATTTGTAGACGCGTTTGAACTCAGGATCAAAAAACACACTTCTCGACGGCACTTTCACCATCAATGCTGATCTCTTTTATTACAACTATGAAAACTATCAGATTTCACGCATCGTTGATCGCACCGCCATAAATGACAATTTCGACGCCCACGTGAAAGGAGCCGAGGTCGAATCAACCTGGGAACCGTTCCCAGGCTTGCGCTTGAATTTTGCAGGCGGTTGGGAAGACACCGCCCTTGCAAAAGGAACTCGCTCGGTCGATCTAATGGATCGCACCGCAGGCAATCCGAATTGGTTTGTGGTCAAGCCATTTGTTACAGAGGCATCGAATTGCGTTCTCCCGACTTATGTCGTGGCAGGAATGTTGGCGGGCGGCACAGCTGGCCTTGATACGGCCTTCGCTTGTGGCGTCGCATATTCGAGCCACCTCGATCCCGTTACAGGGGAGCCCTACGTTCCAAATCCTGTGGTTATCAACAATAACGGCGTCATTGTTCCTTATGCAGGCTTCGATCCCGCCGGCCCGAACGCGACAAACAATGGCGCAGGGCCTGCGCCGAATAACGGCGAAGGGTTTGACAAAGATCTCAGCGGTAACGAGTTACCCAACGCGCCGCCGTTCACGGTTTCATTCGGTGCGCAATATTCGTCCCCTTACGACTGATTGGGCCGGCACTCTTCGCGGAGATTACTACTGGCAGGACTATTCATGGGCTCGTGTTTTCAATGACAATCCCTATGATCGTATCCGGGGATACACCAACATCAACCTGGCGTTGATTCTGACCAACCAAAATGGTTGGCAGGTGATGTTGTATGACAAGAACGTGTTCAACGAAACGGCCATAACGGGCGACTTCCTGAACAGTGACGATTCCGGATTGACGACAAACGTCTTTCTCACCGATCCCAAATTGATCGGTATTCGCGTCACAAAGAACTGGTGAGGGGGAACCAATGAGTGAACTGATTCATACAAGGACACAGGCCAGCGTTCGCCGGCAATTGCTGGCAACGGTCTCGCTGATCGCACTGGTAGCGCTCTGTGGAACCGAAGCTGTGGCCGGGCGCGAAGCAGATAGTCCAACCGTTTGGCTCGAGTTGGGGGGGCAATGGGATCAAATTAAATCATCGCAGGAGCAATTCGCTCCGGCGTTTGTGTCAAGCCTTTCTGATCACGGTCTATTCTCGCCATCTGACATTCAGAAACCTCTAAAGTCCGCTTTTGGAGGAAACGGCACAATAACAATCGAGCCGAAAGACAGTGATTGGTCGTTCTCTGCGTCTATCCGTTTCGGGCGGTCCGATGGTGTCCGCCAGAAGCATCAGCAAACACCAGATGCAAAAATACCGCTGAACGTATCAATTGCTGCTTTCGGCGGACACAAATATGGCGGCTCGTATTTCCCCTCAGCAAGAAACAAGTTCAACGACGCCCACATTGAGCAGAGTGAGAGCCACACAATTCTCGACTTCCAGGCAGGAAAGGACGTGGGTCTGGGCATATTTGGAAAGTCTAGTTCATCCGTCTTAAGCGCGGGCATTCGATTTGCGCAGTTCACCTCGCGAGAGACAGTCTCTCTGCACGCAATGCCCGATCTCCAATATCCGACCGCGCCGATAACCAATAAATATGAGTTGGAAGCATTCAGAAGCGCGAAAATAAACTTTCATGCCTATACGGGGCTTGCAAACGTCAGACGAGATTCCCATGGGATTGGACCGTCGCTTGCTTGGAAAGGATCCGAACCGATCGTTGGCGATCAAGAGAGGGGCGAATTGGAAATCGATTGGGGAATAAACGGGGCTGTGCTATTTGGGCGCCAGACGGCACACGGTAGTCACCACACAACCGCGCTAACATACCAGCTGCGTCATTGGAGCCGTATACAAGCCCTGAACGGTTGCGCAGGTCGTGACGCGTGTGAAAAGCCGGGCCGTTTCTATGGACCACATGACAGCGGCTACAACGCAATCCGTCAGAGCAATGCCTCCAACATAAATCGCAGTCAATCGGTTATAATCCCAAATCTGGGCGGCTTTGCGGGGCTGTCGGTTCTCTACCCGAATGCCAAGGTCAGCTTCGGCTATCGCGCCGACTTCTTCTTTGGCGCCATGGATGGTGGAATCGACGCGCGACAAACAGAGGATATTGCGTTCCACGGTCCGTTCGCGACGATCAGTGTGGGTCTTGGAGGTTGACGGCGCATGAGAACTTCCCATCGCCGATAGCTCGTCGAATCTCAGGCGAGTTTCCGGGGCTAAGGCGGTCGGCTCCCGTTGCCGCCCCTTTTTTGGTCTTAGCATCAACAGGAGATGAACCGAGCCCAGGGCTCTTTGCTAGGTGAGAAGTAAGCCATGTACCGCGTCGTTCAAGATTATCTGGATAATCTCGAACAGGCCGCCAACAAGCAACAACTCTGCGACGCATTGAAGAATGTCGCCGCCGGCTTCGATCTGAATTCAGTTGCGCATATTGCGATGCCCACGATGGCACGAAGATATCCGCGGCTGATCACGAACTACCCTGAGCCATGGAGAAAACATTACGTGGCGCAGCGCTACGAGACCTGCGATCCCGTCGTCCTTCGCGCTCGCTGCGACCCCAAATCCTTTGAAAATGGGGGCCGGACCTCGGCAACGAATGTCCCTTCGCGCGTGCCTTCTTCGATCGCGATTGCATTCACAGGCACCGATTGGTGCCGGAGATAGTCCTGCGGCAATTCCACCGGCAGGTGCACGACAAGCTGGGTCTTTGGCACCCCATCGCCGGCGGATTGTTGACAATGCGCGAGCCTCAATGCCTCACATGGGCGGCCAGGAGCAAATCGTGCGGCGACATCGCGCAGATGCTTCACATTCGGCCGAGAACCGTCAAGTTTCACTTCGAAAACGTGATGACCAAGTTCGACGTGCACACGATCCGCAAGGCCATTCCGCTGTTCGCCGCCTCTAACCGCGAAGTCTGACAGATCCGAGACCCTGTCCATTTGGACAGGGGCATTCACGCATACATTGAGTGCGTTACCGTGGGGCATAACCCGTCCAGCTGAGAACGGCGCTCGGCTCGTTCTCACTGCCGCTGCGACCGGCCCCCGTCGCGCTCGACGGCCGGCAGGCGGGTTTATCCACTACGAGATCGCGATGGCGCTCTATGGCGAACGTGAAATCGAAGCGAAATGGAGCAATTCGTACCGATGCTTTTATGATCATATCTGGAAGCTAACCCGTCATGGCCAAGGCCTGATGAACGATGACTATCTCAAATTACTGAAATGATACGGTAATACGAGCCTCAGTTGCCGTTGAAACATCGTTTCGCTGGATCCTACGGCTCAGACACCCTTTTGCGCGGAAAACGAGCCTTTCAAAATAAATTTCGCCACCGACTAGCCCGCCCATAGGGCTGCTTCGTTGGAAGGGGTGTAGCCTTGGGCCGGAACCCTCGGCGGACGAGGGATGGTCGAAAAACCTGACATCGAACGTGAAATTTCGGATCTGCACCACCAAGGCGCGGCCGTGCCGACGCACGACCTGAAGGCTTGGTTCATTCGTGAGGTGCTGCCGCTGGAGGCGTCGTTGATGCAATTCCTGAAACACAGCTGGCGGCATCCGGAGGATATCGACGACCTGTGCCAGGACGTGTATGTGCGGGTTTACGAAAGCGCCCGGCGCCAGATTCCCGCGCCCACAAAGCCGTTGGTTTTCGCGATCGCCCGAAACCTTCTTATTGATCGATACCGGCGGCATAGAATTGTCCCGATCGATGGCGTCTCGGATCTCGCATCCCTTGAAGTGGCCGCCGATGAGCCGGGCCCGGATCGCGGTACGATTGCGCGCGATGAACTGCGCCTGCTGCGAGACGCATTTCGCCGCTTGCCTCCACGATCTCGGGAAGTCCTTGTCCTAAAGCGGATTGAAAACCTCTCGCGTCGCGAAATTTCTGCGCGCCTAGGTATCGCTGAGAACACCGTGAAGGCCCATCTCGTTGAGGCGACACGACTTCTTGCGGACATGCTGCACGGCGAAGACGCGGGTTTAAGCAATGAGTGATCCCGCGGAGGATGCGGCGATCACGCGCGCCGCAAACGTTCGGGCGCAGGCCACCGAATGGCTCGTCGAGCGGGAAGAGCCCGATAGCTGGACAGCTAAGAAGCAGGCTGAACTCGATGCTTGGCTCGCGGAATCGCCGGCGCATCTGCTTGCGTTCTGGCGTGCCGAAAACAGCTGGAACCGTGCTGGGCTCATCTCCGAATTCCGTCCCTTCGCACCCAGGCCACAACCGCAGCGGAGGGTGATCTGGTCTGCGCTGTTGAAAGGGGCCGCCGTCCTTGCCACCATCGCGGTGGTAGGCGCGGGCTTGGCGTTCAATTTCCATGGTTCTGATGAGGAGAGCTACGCGACACCGGTAGGCGGACAAAAGACAATTGTTCTGACCGATGGCTCGCGTATCGAGCTGAATACGGACACCGTTGTCAATGTGAGCGTGGGCCAGAATCGCAGAGCCGTGAAACTCATAAGAGGCGAGGCGTATTTCCGCATTAAGCACGACGCGCAACATCCGTTTGTAGTTGCGGCCGCTGGACACCGGATCGTGGACCTGGGAACAGAATTCCTGGTCCGCGACCGCAAAGGCCGGCTTGAAGTCGCTCTGGTCGAAGGTAGCGCGCGTGTTGAACAAGCAGATGCCCGAGCCAACGGCGGCTCGGCCCTCATGACGCCTGGTGATGTGGTTGTCGCCACGGCAAACACGTTGAGCATCACTAAGAAGCCAGTTCGCGAACTGGAAGCAGCTTTAAGCTGGCGTCAGGGACTGCTGGTCTTCAAGCACACTACACTTGCTCAGGCCGCCGACGAGTTCAATCGCTACAATCGGCAACGGCTCGTTATTGCCGATCCCGCGACAGCCCATCTTAAAATTCGCGGCACGTTTCGTGCCACTGATGTCAGTTCGTTCGCGCGCTTAACAAGTGCGGTACTAAGTCTCCATGTCGAAAATCACGGTGGCGAGATCGTGCTGAGCCACTGAAGAGGAAGCCTGCATAACGCCTGTTTTGAAGCGCACATCGAAAAAGGGGGGATTGTAATGCTGTCTCGTTTTGGGTCTCTGGTTCTCGGATGCGTTTGCGCCGCTGCGTTCTCGACATGCGCGCAGGCACAGAATTTCAATATTTCCGGCGGAGATTTGGCCACTGCGCTGGATGTTTATATTGCTCAAACCGGCGTACAGCTGATCGTCTCCGAGGATGCCGTCAAGGGTGTACGAACCAATGGGGTGAAAGGAGATCTTTCTGCCTCTGATGCTCTTATACAGCTTCTCGCGGGGACAGGTTTTGCAACGCACCGGGAAGACGGTGCGATCGGCATCATTCGCGGCACACCTCAATCCGAGCTAGCCACGCCGTTGGTGCTCGCCCAGGCAGCCCGACCCACCATTGAAACCGTTACCGTCACCTCGTCTAAGCTCGGCGGCGCCGATGTGCAATCAATTCCGATCTCGATCACGGCACTTTCGCAGGAGCAGTTGACGGCCACGCAAACGGCGGGCGGACCCGATCTGGTGAAGCAGGTGCCGAACCTGACCTTCACGAAAACGAATTTCACGGGCTATAGCATCAACATTCGCGGTATCGGCATTCGCGGCATCGACACAGGCGATTTCGGTCACCACCGATCCAGCCGTTGCTGTTGCGCTCAACGACATTCCGTTCATTCGCAATCATTTTTTCGAGCAGGAATTTTACGATCTCAGCCAAGCCGAAGTTTTACGCGGGCCGCAGGGCACGCTTTATGGCCGCAACGCGACGGCCGGTGTCGTTAATCTCATCACCGCAAAACCAACCGATCAGTTTGAAGCGATGGCATCCGCCGATATTGGAAACTATGGAAATCGCCGCTTTGAAGGCATGATCAACGTTCCAATTGTCGATGATCGCTTCGATATCCGTGTTGCCGGCGAATGGACGAAGCGTCAAGGCTACTCTTCAACGAACTGACAAATCAACGTATTGACGGTCGTGATCTCTGGTCGGGACGCGTTACACTTGGGTTTAAGCCCCATCACATATTCAGACAACGCTGGTCTGGGAGCATTTCTCCGAAGACGATGACCGTATGCGGACCAAAACAGCTCTGCAAGACCGCACCGACAACCGAAATAGACGGCGGGTACATTTAACGACGGCCCCCTGACGGTATAAGCTTACCCCTGCAGGCCACCTCAGCCAAGGTTGCCGCCGACGTCGCTATACTCCGCAGATGCCTTTGAGGTGCCAGATGAAGGATTTGCTCTCCCTTTTGGACAGTTTGCATAGGGACGCGTCCCAACTGCGTGAGGTATTTCGATGCATATGCCAGCACGACGCAATCCCGCAATCTTCGCGTGATCAGTCCAACTCAATCCCGAATATAAAAGCGAAGAACGATACAGTCGAATTCAACGCGGACTATGCTATCGCACCGTCCCTGACGCTTGTCTCGCAAACAGGGTACAATCAGGATTTTCTTTGGTCCACCGAGGACTATGACCGATTTACTACCGCGCCGGGCGCATTTGTTTCTACTCTAGCCGATAAAACTGAACGGGCTACTCTGATCCTCTCCGATCCTAATGGCCCCACGAATGTTGGACCCGGTGGTCCCAACGCTGCCAGGCGCGTTTGCAAGGTGGGCGGTATTGGAAGATTTGGCCAGTGGCATCTTCTGCGATCCCCAGTTGGGCTGCAGTGATCGTCTCGTCGCTCAAGATCTATCTGACGAACATGCTTGGCAACTGAGTCAAGAATTTCGACTGGCATCGAACTTCAGCGGTCCCCTGAATTTCAGCGTCGGGAGGAACTATCTTCATTACGAAACCGAAGAAAATTACTACGTTTTCATCAACACGCTGGGATTGCTCTCGGCTGCGAAAGCAGTTGGCCCCGCATACGGCACTCCATACGTTCCTGGCGTCTCCGACAATCATCAGTGTCTCACTGGAGGAGAGAAGACAACAGTAATCCCGGGTGTACATGGGGTTCTCGAATGCTGGTATATCGATCCGAATCCGATCGGGAGCCTCAACAATCAAGGCCACAATTATTTTCTGAGCCAAAACCCTATACGTTGAATTCTTATGCCGGCTTTGGGGAGGTTTACTATAACTCACTAGCGATCTGAAATTGACGTCAGGCATACGTTGGACTGAAGATCAGAAGCACTTCACCGATATTCCCAGCGAATTACTCATAACCGGCTACGGATATCCAATATACCGGTGTCGTGAATCAGCAATGGGATCAGTTCACCGGGCGAGCCGCCGTAAACTGGACGCCCAAGCTGGACTTCACCGATCAGACGCTCGTCTATGGCTCGTATGCCCATGGATACAAAGCTGGCGGCGCCAATCCGCCCGGTGCAGTTTTCCCCTTTACCTCCCGCTTGACGCGGCCGATCGGTCTCGACCCACCCAATCCACCCGTTGACATTCAAGCCGGAATTCATCGATGCGTTCGAGTTGGGCTCGAAGAACACGTTGCTCGACGGCGCTCTGACGCTGAACGGGGACGTGTTCTACTACAATTACGAGAACTACCAGATCTCAGAAATCGTCGATCGTACAGCCATCAATCAGAACTTCGACGCGCATGTTAAAGGAGCTGAGATCGAAGGGGACTATGAGCCGCTGCCTGGATTACGTTTCAATTTCGCTGGAGGTTGGGAGGAAACCGCACTTGCCAAAGGATCTCATGCGGTCGATTTGATAGATCGCACGGCAGGAAACCCTGATTGGATCGTTGTCAGACCCTTCGTCACGGTGGCGTCGAATTGCATCTTGCCCACCTATGTCGCAGCAGCATTCTGATACTGCAGCGATGGAGTGAGTTGACACTAATGCCTGCGGTGCATACGTTGACCCTCATTGGGATCCGGTGACAGAACTCCTTATGTGGCCAACTCAACCACGCGGAAATGCCGAGCGCCGCTCTCGCTATCCGGATTTATCCACTATCCGGCTACTCGCGAGCGTGGATCCAAATGCACTGCCAACGTCAATGGTGACGGGTCCGCCACCAAACAACGGTGACGGCTTCGACAAAGATCTCAGCGGCAACGAATTGCCGAACGCGCCGCCGTTTACAGCTTCATTCGGCGCGCAATACACGATGCCGGTGACGCCGGATTGGGCGGGCACGCTGCGCGGCGACTATTATTGGCAGGACTATTCCTGGGCGCGCATATTCAACGACAATCCTTATGACCGTTTGCGCGGATATACCAACGTCAACCTGACGCTGATCTTCACCAACCAGAATGGCTGGCAGGTCATGCTCTATGACAAGAACGTATTCAATGTGACCGCCATCACGGGAGACTTCCTGAACAGCGACGATAGCGGATCTGACGACCAATGTCTTCCTGACCGATCCGAAGTTGATCGGCATTCGTGTCACGAAGAACTGGTAAGGGGGAAACCAATGAGCGAATTGATGAATCCGCGGAATAGCGAACGGAATTTTCGCTGGCATGCTGGCCTCCGTATCGGCGCTGGCTTTGCTTGCTGCGTCTGTCGGATCAAGCCAATGCCAAGGCTGCCGATCAAGAGCGATCGTCCCACAGTTTGGATCGAACTTGGCGGCCAATTGAGCAGGTGAACGGATTCAGGGGATGCCATTCTCGCCGGCTTTTACATCCTGCGATCATCGCGGATGGATTCAAGTCGCCGTTGAAGCGTCAGAACTCGCCTCCGTCTACAGCTTCGGCGGCGACGGCAAGATTTCGTTCCAGCCGGAGGTTCGGATTGGGTTTTTTCGGCTTCGGTTCGTTATGGCCGTTCGAATGACAGCAAGGTATGCCATCAGCAAACGCCAAGCGGTCCATACACCGTCTAATTTGTACGCAATATCGTGTCCTTCACGCCATATCCGACGTCACAGAAAGTTTGCGGATACGCGTCTCGACAACAACGAAACTCATGCGATTCTCGATTTCCAGGCAGGTAAGGATGTTGGCCTTGGGATGTTCGGCAATGAGGCGATCTTCGATCTTGACCGCCGGTGTCCGCTTCGCCCAGTTCACGTCGAAGGCGAAATTCAACTTCACGCCGAACCCGACTTTCACTTTCCAAGTGCTCCATATAAATGAAGCCGCGAAGATATTTCGTCACCATACCTCTCACGCCATGCGGCAGTCGCCAGCTGAGCGCAGTTTTCAGGGAGTAGGACCGTCGATTGCCTGGAACGCCTCTGTTCCCTTGATCGGGCAACCCGATGCGGTGGGCTCACGTTCGATTGGGGCGTGAACGCTGCCGTACTCTTTGGGCGGCAAAAGGCACAGCGGACATCACCAAACCGATGACGGCAAAATCTGGTTAGTGGACGCAACTAGCAACGCGCATAAGGGAATTCGTCAATCAGCATATCCCAGTCCCACCGGCCATCACGGATCGCTCGCGTGTCGTCATCGTGCCCAATCTCGGCGGATTTGCCGGCATTTCCTTCATTTTCCAGAGCGCCAAGGTTAGCCTCGGCTATCGCGCCGATTTCTTCTTCGGTGCGATGGACGGCGGCATCGATACGGCGAAAAATGAGAATGTCGGCTTCTACGGTCCCTTCGCCAGCGTCAGTGTCGGGCTGGGAGGTTGATGATGCATGAGAATTTCCCTCGTCGCATCGGCGACAACTGGTCGAGTGTCTGGCGAGCTTCCCCGGCTGGGGCGGTGGTTCCCGTTGCCGCCCTCTTTTTTGGTCATAGCATCAACAGGAGATGAACCGAGCCTAAGGCTCTTTGATAGGTGAGGAGCAAGCCATGTACCGCGTTGTTCAAGACTACCTGGATAATCTGGAACAGGCCGCCAACAAGCAACAACTCTGCGACGCATTGAAGAATGTCGCCGCCGGCTTCGACCTGAATTCGGTTGCGTATCTTGCGATGCCCACGATGGCAGGAAGACAGCCGCGTCTGATCACGAACTACCCCGAGCCTTGGAAGAAGCATTATCAGGCCCATCGCTACGAAACCTGCGATCCCGTCGTCCTTCGCTCTCACCGCGACCCCAAATCCTTCGAATGGGGGCCAGAGTTTGGCAACGACAGTGCCTTCGCACGCGGCTTTTTCGATGAAGCAGCCCAGTTCGGCATTTGCTATGGGATCACCATCCCGATCCGATTTTGGCATGGCCGCTTGGCAGCCGTCACCTTTGCCACGGACCATTGTAGCCCCGCCTTTCGCGATTGTATTCGCCGGCACAGATTGGCGCTGGAGATCATCGCGCGGACATTCCACGTGCAGGTCCACAACAAGCTTGATACCTGGCATCCCGTCGCAGGCGAACTGCTGACGGAGCGCGAGCGCCAATGCCTGATCTGGGCAGTACGGGGCAAATCGTTCGGCGATATCGCGCAAATACTTGGTATAAAGCCCAGAACCGTCAGGTATCACCTCGACAACGTGAAGACCAAGTTCGGCGTGCGCACGATCCGCGAGGCCGTTATGCTGTTCGCCGCCTCCAATCGCGAAATCTGACAGGTCATTCACGCACAAATTGAGTATGTTTCAGCGCGAGTAGATGCTGTACGGCTGCTGGCAGCGGTCGGCCCCGAAAGACAGGTTGATTCAATTCCGGATATGGGTCTCCATTGCACGGCAACTTCGCATGAGGATCATCATGTTGCAGCTCATCACCGCATCGTCTTACGGAGATTTCGCCGACGATCTCGCCGAGATGCACCGGCATCGCTTTCGTGTCTTCAAAGGGCGGATAGATTGGGACGTTGCGACGTCCGATGGCATGGAGAAGGACGGTTTCGACGATTTGCAACCCACCTACATCCTCCAGCGTGATCGCGAGGCCAGCGTCTGCGGCCGTGTACGCCTGCTTCCGACCCACCGGCCCGACCATGCTGCGCGATACGTTTCCGGAGCTTCTGCATGGCGCCGCGATGCCGTCAGAATTTCATCGTCGTGGCTGCAATTCGTGGCCACGGCGCTTGACGACTGGCCCGCCCGTAAGCCCCACAAAGAAATCGCTCTGACGCTCTTTGGTGCGAGACGCGTACAGCAAGATTGGTACGATCTCAACGAACATCTGCGCGACCGCATCTGCCGTGCCATTCAGTGTGGCCGCGAGCGCAGGATCGGAGGTTTATTTGCCGTTGTTAACGTAAGGGCAAGGGCAAGGAACCCGCGAAGCGACTCAAGGGGATGCTTTGTATGTTGGGTCCGTAGCCACGTAATATTATTGCGGCGAGCGCTTTCACGTCGCCTTTTATGTTTGCGCTCCAAAATTTCGCACCCGCAGCACAAAGAAGAAGTAGCGCAGCGCCCTCGCGTCTGTCCCGTTTTCGGGACTTCTTCGTCTATACAGGTGTAGTCCTAGGCTTCAACCCACAGGAAGCTCAGGGGATGGGAAAGACACCGGACAACGGTCGTGATGACGCCACCCGGCGCCCTCAAGGCGCAAGCGCGGCCATGCGCGATCTGAAGGCCTGGTTCATTCGCGAAGTACTGCCGCTGGAGGCCGCGTTGATGCAGTTTCTCCGCCAGAATTGGCGCGATAAGGCCGACATTGCCGACCTCCGGCAAGATGTTTACTTGCGTGTCTACGAGGCCGCGCGCAAGCAAATCCCCGAAGCCGCCAAACCCTTCGTGCTGACGACGGCGCGCAATCTTTTGGTCGACCGGGTACGGCGCGAGCGCGTTATCCCAATCGAAACTGTGGCCGATCTCGAGGCGTTGGGCGTCGCCTCTGCTGATGTTGGCGCTGACCGAACGATCATTGCGCGTGACGCGCTCGCCAAGTTGCAGGCGGCGCTGGACAAGCTACCGCCACAATGCCGACAGGCGATTTTGCTGCGCAAAGTCGACGGTCTGTCGCGCGGCGAGATCGCCGAGCGCATGGGCGTCACCGAACGCACCGTCAACCGCCACATCGCCGAAGGCATGCGCTCTCTCGCCGACTTGCTCTACAGCGAAGCCGCCGAACTCAGGAGGAAATCGTGAGCGACACGACGACCTCCGCAACCGCCGCGGATATCGAAGCACAGGCTGCGGACTGGCTGGAACGCCTGGATCGCGGCGACTGGAGCAACGACGACCAAACCGCCCTCGACGCCTGGCTCGCCGAAACGCCCGCGCATGTGGTGGCGTTGTGGCGTCTCGACGGTGCATGGAGTTTCGCCGACAGGCTGGCCGCCCTCCGCCGCCCGCGATTTCAGGAAACCTGGCTCGCGCGCGGCGGCCGCTTCTGGCCCGCTTTCGTAAGAGTAACAGCAGGTCTAGCGCTCATCGCCGCTGTCGGCACTATCGCGATGTTTCTCCTACCGAAATCCATCGAAAAAACCTTCGCAACGGCGGTGGGCGGCCGCAAAACACTCGAGTTGCCCGACGGTTCACGCATTGAGTTGAACACTGGCACGGTCTTGCGCATTGCCAACGGTGGCACGCAACGCAAGGTCTGGCTCGACAGGGGCGAAGCCTTCTTCGACATCAAGCACGACGTCGAGCACCCATTCGTGGTGATCACAGCCGGCCATCGCATCACTGATCTTGGGACAAAATTCTTGGTGCGCGAAGGTGCGGACCGACTGGAAGTTGCCCTCGTCGAAGGCCGCGCTCGGTTCGAATCCGCTGACGCGACGATCAAGCCGCAACTGGCATTTCTATCGCCGGGCGACGTCGTGGTCGCGACCGCAAGCTCAATGGACGTCACCAAGAAGTCGCAGAAGGATTTATCCGACGAACTTGGCTGGCGCCGTGGCGTTCTCGTCTTCGAGCACACTACGCTCGCGGAGGCAGCCGCTGAGTTCAACCGATACAGCACCTCGCGTCTGGTGATAGGCGACGCGAAAACAGCGGCGCTTCAGATTAACGGCACGTTCAAGAACAATGACGCTGCATCTTTCGCCGGCACGGCCCGTGCCGTGTTCGGGTTGCGTGTCGAAACCCAAGGCGACGAAATTGTTTTGTCGCAATGATGCATCCGCAAGAGCGCGATCAACGTCCGCGCAAGAGGGGGATTTATGAAAATATCGGCATACCTGAAATCGGCACTTCTAGGCTGCACCTGCGCCATCGCGTTGACGGCAATTGCGTACGCGCGAGACTTTAATATCCCCTCCGGCGATCTGGAATCCGCGCTCAACGCCTACACTGCCGCGACCGGCGTAGACCTGATCGTCGCTAGTGACGCGATCAAAGGCGTGCGCACCAAAGGCGCAACTGGTGCGCTGTCGGCCGACGATGCGCTGTCTCGCCTGCTCGTCGGCACCGGCTTCAGGGCGCAGCGGCAATCTTCTGGCGCTATTGCCATCGTTCACGGCATGACTTCATCGGTCGAAGACGTTCCGATGCAATTGGCGCAGGCCGCCCCTGCACGCGCACCGCCGTCGAAACCGTCACGGTCACGTCCTCGAAGCTCGGCGGCGCGGATGTGCAATCGATTCCGATTTCGATCACGGCGCTTTCGCAGGAACAGTTGACCGCGACGCAAACAGCGGGCGGCCCTGATCTCGTGAAGCAGGTGCCGAACATGACGTTCACGAAGACAAATTTCACCGGCTACAGCATCCACATTCGCGGCATCGGCACGCAGGCGATTTCGGTGACGACCGATCCAGCCGTAGCTGTTGCTTTAACGACATCCCGTTCATTCGCAATCATTTCTTCGAACAGGAATTCTACGACCTCAGTCAGGCCGAAGTGCTGCGCGGCCCGCAAGGCACGCTTTATGGCCGCAACGCGACGGCAGGTGTGGTCAATCTCGTCATCGGCCAAGCCAACCGATCAGTTCGAAGCCATGGCGTCCGGGGATATTGGCAACTATCACAACCGCCGCTTCGAAGGCATGATCAACTTGCCAATTGTCGATGATCGGCTTGATCTTCGCATTGCGGGCGAATGGACCAAGCGGCAAGGTTATTCCTTCAATCGAACTTACCGATCAGCGTATCGACGGCCGCGATCTGTGGTCGGGCCGTGTCTACGTTGGCTGGAAGCCGTCTGCGAATCTGCAAACCAAGCTCGTCTGGGAGCATTTCTCGGAAGACGACGACCGTATGCGCACAGCAAGCAGCTTTGCAAAACTGCGCCGATTCCAGCGACAACGTGGAGTGGAGGTTGGAACCGAAACTCTGGAGGCTATCTAGGGCTCGATGCGCATTTTCTGAGCCAGGGCTGCCTGCCAACGCTCGCTCTATTCGCCGGATGCGTTTGAGGTGCCGAATGGATTTTCGCTTACCGTACGTACGGCTCTGCGAAGCTGACATCAGTGTCCGCATTCCGGCAGATTTTGATCCTTATGCTAGCCACAACGCAATCGCGAAACCTGCGGGTGATCGAATCGGCGCTCAATCCGCATTACAAGGCGAAAAACGACACAATCGAACTGAACGCCGACTACCTGTCATCGCCCGTCGCTGACATTCACATCACAGACGGGTTACAATCAAGATTTCTCTGGTCGACGGAAGACTATAACCGCTTCAACAGTGCGCCAGGTACTTTTTATATGGTGGTGGCGATACCAATCCTGGATTGCTCCTTCCCGATCCGACGGCCGGCACAAACGGTGTTCCGGCGGATCCGGGAATATTCTGCGATCCCCAGTTGGGTTGCAGTGATCGCCTCGTTGCCGAAGATCTTTCGGACGAACACGCTTGGCAATTGAGTCAGGAATTTCGGCTGACTTCAAATTTCTCTGGTCCGCTCAATTTCAGCATCGGAGGTAATTACCTCCACTACGAAACCGAAGAAAATTATTACGTCTTTATCAACACGCTCACTGTTTTCGCTGACGGCGCAGGATGCGCATGGCATAACAATTCCGTGGGTGCCTGGTGTGTCGGACAATCAGTAGTTGCATACTGGGTGGCTTCAGAACCCCAAATCCTGCAATGCCAGAGGAACTATTCAACATGGGCTGCGCCTATATCGATCCCAATCCGATCAGCAGTCTTAACAACCAGGGACACAATTATTTTCTGAGCCAGAATCCCTACTACTTGAATTCCTATGCTGGCTTCGGAGAGATTTATTATAATCTGACCAACGATCTGAAGCTAACGGGCGGTTGCGCTGGACGGAGGATCAGAAACATTTCACCGATATTCCAAGCGAAGTGCGATCACCAGGCTACGGCTATGCCGTGACCGGCGTGGTGGATCAGCAATGGGACCAGTTTACCGGCCGTGCCTGCCGCCAACTGGACGCCGAAGCTCGATTTCACCGATCAAACGCTGGTCTATGGCTCCTATGCGCACGGCTATAAGGCCGGTGGCGCCAATCCGCCGGGTGCGATTTTCCCCACGGTTTATGTTGGTGGTTCCGGCAATGCTGTTATCGATCCGATACACCCGCTGACTTTCAAGCCGGAATTCATCGATGCGTTCGAGCTGGGTTCGAAAAATACCTTGCTCGACGGTGCGCTGACATTGAACGGTGATTTCTTCTACTACAATTACAGAACTATCAGATTTCGGAGATTGTCGACCGCACCGCAATCAACCAGAATTTTGATGCGCACGTGAAGGGCGCCGAACTGGAATCCACTTGGGAACCGATTCCTGGCCTGCGGTTCAACTTTGCGGGCGGGTGGGAAGATACCTCGCTCGCAAAGGGTGACCAGCGCCGTCGATCTGATGGACCGCACCGCTGGAAATCCCGATTGGATCGTCGTCAAACCATTCGTCACCAATGCGTCCAACTGCATTTTGCCGACCTATGTTGTTGCGGCAGCAATGCAGATTGGCTCCAGTGGTAGCGAAGGGTATCTCGGCGCACTATGCGCCAACGCTTACGCCGGCCATGTCGATCCCATCACCATCAGCCTTACGTAGCCGATCCAACGACCGGTTCGAACGGTCCATTTCCTGCTGGTTATCCCGGTTTCGACCCGATCAGTCCGAATGCGACGAACCCAGACACCTATCCTCGGAAGCAATGCAGGCCCTGCGCCGAATAACGGCGAGGGTTTCGACAAGAATTTGAGTGGCAACAGAATTGCCGAACGCGCCGCCCTTCACGATCTCCTTTGGCACGCAATATACGATTCCTATCACGCCAGATTGGGCGGGCACGTTACGCGGTGACTATTATTGGCAGGATTATTCCTGGGCACGCGTGTTCAACGACAATCCCTACGATCGGCTGCGCGGCTACACCAATGTCAATCTGACGCTCATCTTCACCAATCAGAACGGCTGGCAGGTGATGCTCTATGACAAGAACGTCTTCAACGAGACCGCGATCACCGGCGACTTTCTCAACAGCGACGACACGGGGCTTACCACCAACGTGTTTCTGACCGATCCGAAGCTGATCGGCATTCGCGTCACGAAGAACTGGTAGGGGGAAAGCCATGAGCGAATTTACGAACAAACGATTTGGCCAAAACGAACTCAGGTGGCACCTATGGGCAAGCGCGTGTATGGCGGCGCTGGCGTCGTCAGGGAGCGCAAGCCTCGCCGACGAGACAAATCGCCCTGTAGTTTGGATCGAACTCGGCGGGCAACTCGAGCGCTTAAACAATTCGCAGCAAGCATTTTCTCCTCTGTTTATCGGCTCTGTTACACAGCCGAGCTTGCTCTCTGCACTCAATGTTCAGGATTCATCTGGCAGTTCCGTCGGAGGGGAAGGGAAAATTGTTCTCCAGCCAAGCCGTGACGACTGGAGCTTCTCGGCTTCTGTTCGGTATGGTCGCTCGAACGCAAATAGGCATCGCCATGCCCAGATAAAAAACGCGTTGCAACCTATGCACGTGTCACTAGACGGCGCTGAATACGGCCCCAAATATTACTACCCAACTGGCCACGTTAAATTTTCCGACGCAACAATGAAGCAAAGCGAGACCCACGTTGTTCTCGATTTCATGGCTGGGAAGGATGTAGGGCTCGGCATCTTCGGAGAGCGAGGGTCATATACTGTTAGCGCTGGCGTACGGTTTGCCCAATTTGCCTCGAAGACCGATGTCGGCCTGCGCGTGGAACCTGACGTTCGATATCCTACAAAACCCATAACGTCGCTTGCCGGTGTTCATGCGAAGTATCCGACCCCCATCCACTTCCACGATTACGCTGGTGCGGCGACTACGGAGCGGAGCTTCAGAGGTGTTGGACCGTCCATTGCCTGGAACGCTTCCACGCCTGTGATGGGTAATCCGGACGGTGCTGAGGTTTCATTCGATTGGGGTGCAAATGCCGCTATTCTGTTCGGGCGCCAAAAGGTGCGGGGGCATCACCAGACGACGACCCGCACCTATCATGTGTCTCAGTGGGTCGGTCAGGGAAGTGTTAGGGGGTATCAGATAGGCTATTTCGGCACTCACGCCGGCAATGTCGGCCCCTCCGCCCAGCATACTAACGCCGCAAGTTTCAATCGAAGCCGAACAGTTGTTGTTCCAAACCTTGGTGGCTTTGCTGGCGTTTCGTTTCTCTACTCCAACGCCAAAGTGAGCTTTGGCTATCGCGCCGATTTCTTCTTTGGTGCGATTGATGGCGGTATCGATGCGCGGAAATCCGAGAATGTCGGTTTTCATGGGCCGTTCGCCAACGTCAGTGTGGGCATCGGAGGTTGATGGCACGTGAGAATTTCCATCGGCGCATCGCCGACAGCTCGTCGAGTGTCTGGCGAGCTTCCCCCGGCCGGGCGGTGGTTTCTGGCGTCAATTTCTTTTTTGGTCATAGCATCAACAGGAGACGAACCGAGCCTAAGGCTCTTTGATAGGTGAGGAGCAAGCCATGTACCGCGTTGTTCAAGACTACCTGGATAATCTGGAGCAGGCCGCCAACAAGCAACAACTCTGCGACGCATTGAAGAATGTCGCCGCCGGCTTCGACCTGAATTTGGTTGCGTATCTTGCGATGCCCACGATGGCAGGAAGACAGCCGCGTCTGATCACGAACTACCCCGAGCCTTGGAAGAACGCATTATCAGGCCCAACGCTACGATACCTGCGATCCCGTCGTTCTTCGCTCTCACCGCGACCCCAGAATCCTTCGAATGGGGGCCAGAGTTTGGCAACGACAGTGCCTTCGCACGCGGCTTTTTCGATGAAGCAGCCCAGTTCGGCATTTGCTACGGATTCACCATCCCGATCCGATATTGGCATGGCCGCCTGGCGGCCGTCACCTTTGCCACGGACTATTGTAGCCCTGCCTTTCGCGATTGTATTCGCCGGCACAGATTGGCGCTGGAGATCGTCGCGCGGACATTCCACGTGCAGGTCCACAACAAGCTTGATACCTGGCATCCCGTCGCAGGCGAACTGTTGACGGAGCGCGAGCGCCAATGCCTGATCTGGGCAGTACGGGGCAAATCGTTCGGCGATATCGCGCAAATACTTGGTATTAAGCCCAGAACCGTCAGGTATCACCTCGACAACGTGAAGACCAAGTTCGGCGTGCGCACGATCCGCGAGGCCGTTATGCTGTTCGCCGCCTCCAATCGCGAAATCTGACAGATTCAGGACCCTGTCCATTTGGGCAGGGTCGTTCACGCACAAATTGAGCATGTTTCAGCGCGAGTAGGCCGCACAGCTGCATAGCGGCCGTTGGCCCATTCGTGCGGCTGCCGCGTATTTCACCGAGAACCCTAAAATTCTGCTTCGAGAATATGCAGGCCAGATTCTGCGTATGCACGGTCCATGAGGCTGTTCATCTGTTCGCCGCCTCCAATCGCGGAATCTGACAAGGTCGGCACCCTGTCAATTTCGGCAGGGTCAAACAACGACCTGTCCCGAAAGACAGGCTGATTCATTTCCAGATGTGGGTCTCCATTGCACGGCAACTTCGCATGGGGATCATCATGTTGCAGCTCATCACCGCATCGTCTTACGGAGATTTTGGCGACGATCTCATCGAGATGTACCGTCTCCGCTGTCGCGTCTTCCAGGGACGGTTGGATTGGGATGTCACGACGTCCGATGGCATAGAGAAAGACAGCTTCGACGCCCTTGAGCCCGACCTACATCCTGCAGCGCAACCGTGAGGGCAGGGTGTGCGGCTGCGTCCGCCTGCTTCCCACCACGGGGCCGACCATGTTGCGCGACACGTTTCCGGAGCTGCTGCAGGGCACTGCCATGCCGTCCGATCCAGCCGTCTGGGAAACCAGCCGCTTCGCGCTGGATGTCCGCGAAGCTTCGCCCCTGGGTGCCGGTGGCGTGGCCATTCTCACCTACGAGCTGTTCGCCGGCGTGGTCGAATTTGGGCTCGCAAGAAATATACGCGAGATCGTCACCGTCACCGACGCACGGATGGAGCGTGTGCTGCGCCGCGCCAACTGGTCTTTGCGCCGTATCGGAGATTCGATGCAGATCGGCGACACCCGTGCGCTTGCCGGTTTCCTGGAAATCTCCCGCGAGGTGCTCAATCGGCTGCGAAGCCGTGGCGGCCTGAAGGGGCCGGTGCTGTGGTCGCCTGTGGCGCCTGCGGGAGCTGTGTGAGGCAGCTCATGCGGTCCAGCGATGATAGGTTTCCAAATTCCCGTCTGGTCGAACAATGCCGCCTATGACTACACCGCCAGACTCTCGCGCCGGGAGTGGGCTTGGGAGTTCTTGCGGCGCAATCCGGAGTTTCGCGCCGCCTGGAGATCCGCGCAGTTGGAATACGGCATCGCAGGCTACGACGCGGGCACCACCATGATCGCGGCCCCCTTTGCCAAGCCAAGCCTCGCCCAATGGGGCGTCCTTTATTGTACGGCCCCCGATCAGGACGCCCAGACCGCATCCGTGTTCTGGTGTCCAGATATGTGTTCCGCTGTCTTGCGGCTCACCGCCTTTGCGGTGAGTTCCAATATTGACGCGACACCCTTCCTCTTACGCGACATCGCCTGTCCTTCGATCCTGCTGGAAATGCGCGACGGTCCCCAGCACCTGCTGTTCGCCGAGGAAGGCCGGGGCCTTCAGCTCGTGATCGAGGGAGCGGACATCGTCCATCCCGTGCGCCTGATGACCAACAGCGCACCGCACGCGGCTCTGGCCAACGCGCAACTGCGATCACTCCAGTGTTTCAATGATCTTCGCCTGACAGGACGGCTCTATACTGCAAACCTCCAGCGCGATCCGCTGTCTCCACGTCTCAGGCGCGTTTTGCGGATTCTGGATGGAAAGCTTTCTGGCGCGTCCCACGAGACGATTGCGAAAGCCGTCCTTGGCGGCGAATACGCCAGGGACCGCTGGCAGGGCAGGGGCCGCACTCTGCGCGACCGCTTTCGTCGGGCGGTGCGCCGCGGCTATGACCTGATGCAGGGAGGCTATCGCGATCTGCTGTCTTAAGGCTGAACGCTTTCCGACGGGTAGCTGTCGCGATCGACCAGATGGCGAAGCCCGTCTTTCTTGAACCAGTTCGCCCGCTTGAGGTGACTTTCGAGGCGCTTGTGGGCGCGGGCTGGTTCCTGTTTGGCGTCGATCTCCAGAAGCTCTTCGCAGATCTCTGCCTCTGACGCCTCGGCCGCCACGGCGTCCAGCAGGCGCATATAAAGTGTGAAATGCACCTCGTCGTACAAGGTGAGTTCGTCCGCCCAAGGCGGCTCGTCGGTTAGCGGGATCTGTGGCGTTTTCATCGCGGTTCCTTCAACGATGGCTGCTGCCAGATCTCCCCGAAGGGAGTGGGGTCTGGCAGCCGGCGCGTTTGCAACCTTCATCTGCGGAAGGCACGGCGCCTTTGGGCCTTGCGACCTTGGACATAACGCCGCCGCCCGGCCCTAGGCCAGGCAGATGAGGGGTTGCAAATCCCCCTGAGCGATTGTCGCGCTCAGACTCACAAAATCGCAGAAATCGGCCGCTCAAGCAATAAATTTGCTGCGCTGAGGACAATTTGGCCGTCCTAATCCTGGGAAGGCCATGAGCGAATTCGGGCCGCTTTTCAGAACGCTTCACGACCATCCGTGGAGACAAAATTCATTCGGCGCTTATCCGCCTGCTATCGCGCGCGGTCTTCACCCCACATCTCATCGCGCGGCCCGCCGTGCAAACCGACGGCCCAAAACTCAACATAGTCCGCACCGTAAGCAACACGTCCGTGCAGAACTCGAGGAGTGAGCCCAATGCTGAATTCATGTGGTCGCGGTCTCGGCCCCGATGCCAAATCCGATGAGTGGGCACGGCCAGTATGTTGCTCCGAGGCTCCTTGCCGGATCCGAGGGGTTACAGTTGCAGCAGTCGGGCATCTCGTTCCATGCTACATTGCGAGGCCAGACACCAGCCCCATCAGGCGACGGCTATAGCTTGGAGTCCCATATCGCGTATGAGTGCCTGATCGACGCCTGCGCTTCTGGATGCGTGGCGATTGCACATTCGATCCCGTCCCATCCCGCTGAGGTGAGATCGTCCGCGATGATATCCGCCGTCTGTGTCGCCCTGGATATACCGGATCTCGACTGTTGTCTTTGGCTTCGGGGCGAACATACTCGGCGCATAAACAAAAACGACGGCCCGAAGGCCGTCGTTTCCGCACCTACGGTAACCTATTAAGCTTTTGCACGACGCCGTAGACGTCCAAGACCCAATAGTCCTGCGCCTACGAGTGCCAGTGTGGCAGGCTCCGGCGTGGCTGTACTTGTTGTCAAAAACGAACCTGTAAGGCCAATGGAGTCAGCGACACAGTCCTGGCCCGTAATGCAGTAGGCGCGGCTTGTGACCGTCCCGGTGTCGTCGGCTTCATAGTAGCCGTTACCGGAATCATTCGGGACATTATCCTGATTGCTGGCAATGATTTCGATGATCAGATCGCCCTGCGTCGGATCGTAATTGATGCCGAGCGGGAGAGTGCCGGACGGATCGAAACTATCCGTCCCTGTGGTCACCACGGCCTGATAGAGGAAAGTCGGCGGAGCGATATAGTTGCTCGCCAAAGTGTTGCTTAAGTTGTTGACGGCATTATGTGCCGCATAGCCCCAGTAGACAGCATACTCGCCACCCAAGACAAATTGACTACCGCCTGTGGCCTGATCGTAAAACCCTGTTGCGGATATGATTGTGGTCGCGTGCGGGAAAAGCGTCGACGAATAGACCTGCTGATAGTCAATAGATTGCCCGGTGCTCGTTCCGCTGTCGTTGCACGCATATGGATAGCAATTGCCGTTGTCTGGCGTGCCAATTTGGATGACGCTGGCCGCTGCCGGAACTGCAAACCCGAACGCTGTTGCGGCTAGCAGCGTGCCCAAAAGCTTTTTCATGAGATGCCCCTTTAGATCGCGGGATCGATGGCGATCCCGCACTAAATTAAGCAAGAAACACGCCAGAAACCCAAGATGCTGTTCCAACTCGGAAACTTTCGGAACTTAGAATTATGTCGTAAAGATCGTTTACAGCATCCACATCGTCCAATTGGTGGCAAAGTTCGCTTCCTATAATCTTGCCGACCAAGACCGGCCGTTTCGGTAGCATTGTCCGTGCGCTGGATCGGGAGCGCCCGGTGAACAGTGAAAAAGGCCGTGCCCCAATGGAATTGGACCAACCCGAACCACGCCGCTGATGTTTCTGGTCCAATCCGTGAAAGATTCGATTTGCGCGGCGACTACATCATGAAGATGCGAGGCTAAAGACCTGGATTGGCCATCGGCTACCTCATCACCGTGAGGCGAGAGTACGGATGCGGGAAACAGAAGTGCTCGCGCGATTCCCGATGGTGCGTTAGTTTCGCACGGCGTCCGGTAGCAGACTCTGGGCCGGAGACGCGGACACGGCGTTGGGTCGATGCTTCTTGAGCGGGGTAACTTGACATGGGCTTTCGCCACGGCGCCAACGCGTTCTGCGGGTTGCTGTGTTCTGCTGGAGTGTCGGGATTCTTGTTACCCGTGCCGGTGAAGGCAGATCCGAATGGGACGCAAGCAGTCTCAACGATTCAAGCCACCGATCACGCAAAAGCAAATGACGCGTCGAGCTTCGAGACTGTTGTGGTCACCGCGCGCAAACGTTCCGAAGACGCCCAGACAGTTCCGATCTCGATCACGGCGTTCGATCAGTCCTCGCTCGATAACTTGGGCATCAGGACGCTGGAAGACCTGAAATATGCAGCGCCTTCGGTCTACATCGCGCCGACGACCTTCCGGCAGGATACGCTCAACATCACCATCCGCGGGCAGAGGAATTTTGACAGCTTTGACCTATCCTTCGATACAGCCACGGCGGTCTACATGGACGGCGTCTATCTTGCGCGGCCCGTTGGACTGACCGGCTCTCTTTTTGACATCGACTCCGTTGAGGTACTGAAAGGGCCGCAAGGAACGCTCGTCGGCCGGAATTCGACCGGCGGCGCCATTCTCTATCAGACCAAGCAGCCGGCAGATGAGTTCGGTGGCTATGTGAACGTGACGGGCGGCGACTACGGGCGCGGCGAGATACAGGGCGCAATCAACATTCCGCTGACCGACACGCTGTTCTTCCGCGCGGCCATGGAAGTCAGTGATATCAACGGATACATCAAAAATTACTACTACGATCCCGCAACCGGCGATCGCAATCGCCAGCCTGGCATGGGCTCGGACAAGATCGCCGGACTATTTTCCGTGAGATGGCAGCCAGACGATACGTTCAGCCTTGTCCTGCGCGGTGACGTCTCCGCCGAGCATGATACCGGTTCGACCTATCACGATCTCGGCTATTTCGTGGGCACAGCACTTTCGCACGGCAAGCCGTCGGTATGCAATATTCCCGGCACCTGCTCGGGTTTTACAGACCTGCTGGGTCATGTGATCGCACCTTACTACGCCGACTACACCACCGGTGTGATCAACACCAATCCGGCCGCCTACAATTCGCTACTTGCCTCGGTCGCGCGTGAACAGAATGAGGGTTTCTGGAGCACGGAGCAGACTTCCAGCAATACCGATATCGGGCATTATCAAACCGTCTCGGGCGTCGCCGACAAGAAATCCGGCAATATCGAGGTCAGGCTGCTCGGGTCCTATCGCTGGTGGGACAATACCGGCGTCGCCATCGGTCGCGGTCTTCCCTACGACACGAATTATTTTCTCTACCAAATACCGGACTACAAATCGTATCAGTCCGAATTGACCGTCAACGGCAGCAGTTTCGATGATCGCCTGAAATGGACAGCCGGGTTATTCTTCTTCCAGGAAGCAAGTCCACATGACGGCGGCTATCTCTGGCTCTTCCTGCCGAGCGGCATCGCGCCGACTGCCGCGTCCGGCAAACAAATCACCGTTACCGACGGCTCCCGCAATGGCCAGCGCAACACAAGCTATGCGGCCTATACCCAGGCAACCTATAGCATCTGGCCGGACACGCGGCTAACCGCAGGCATTCGCTATACAGTGGACGAGCGCTACGCGCACCTGGCAACACAGACGATCCTCACGCCGGCCACGCCGGCGACGACCAGCGATGTGAACAACGGCGTATTCGATCCGGACAGTTACGTTCTGAACGGCATTTCCTATTCCGGGCAAACTCACGCCTGTGCGCTTACGGATTCTCATGGCATATTGCTGCCGTTGTCCGAATGTGCCTTCGATCTGAACCGGACGTTCCACAAGCAAACCTGGACGCTCTCGATCGACCACGACATCGCGGACGGAACGATGATCTATGCGACGACGCGAACCGGCTATCGTGCCGGAGCCATCAACACCGGCGCCATCAATCCGGACGTCACCTTCGCAGCACCTGAGAATATTCAGGACTACGAGGTTGGTCTGAAATCGGACTGGAGCGTTCTTGACATTCCATTGCGTACCAATCTGGACGGCTATTTTTCCGATTATCACGACATTCAGATTCAGACGACCTTGCCCAATGTGACGCTTGCGACAGCGCCCAGCGCTGGCGGCGGTGTCGGGCCTTGTACCCAGGTAGCCTATGATGCGGGCCAGTGCGTGGGCACGAGCAACGACAACGTGACGTTGAACGCCAAAGCGGCCCATATTTACGGCTTCGAATGGGATGTCACAGCCAAGCCTACCGCGCAGCTTACGCTCAGCTGGGCCGGCAGCTATCTCAATGCCGTATACACGGACTATTCGTTCACGCCGCCCGCCGGCTACCTCCTGCCCACCGGGACAACAAATTTGTCAGGTACGCCGTTTCCACTCCCGCGCTGGCAGACCAATGCGACGGCCACCTACGCGTCGGGGCTACGCAGCCTCGCGGACATTCCGATCGACGATGTGATCTTCACAGCTCACTATTATTGGCAGAGCCGTTATCTTGCCGATCTCAGAAACTATAATCTCAGCCAGGAAACATCCTCCTATGGTTTTCTCAATCTTCGGGTGGACATCTTAAATGTTGACGACAAGAACGTGGATGTTTCTGCCTTTGTGAACAATGTGATAAACACCGAAGCCTGCCTGCCGGAATACAACGGCGTGCTGAACTCTGCGCCGAACGCGACGTTCGGCGTGGTGAATACGAGCGGGGTACTGCAATGCGTTCCGTTGGCGCCTCGGATGTTCGGCGTCACGCTGGGCTACACGTTCTAAGGCGTCCCCTCAGAAACGACCGGCAAGGAGCGCGATCGAAGCTTTGCCTGTCGGTATTTGAACCGATTAAAAGTCGGCGCAGACCTGGACTTTGGAGCTGAACGGTTGTCCCTTTAAAATAGTCGTATTTTCAGGCGATTGGCTGAAATCTAACGATTGCTTGTAATTCATTAGACCTGTGGGAGGTCAGGTTCACTGACTTCCACTTCGACGACGGCCAAGTGGGGCGAACGGATCAGGGCAGCCGCGCGTCAAAGGATTGCTAGGCGCCATAACGTGTCGTGCGGTCTAGCCGTAAGCGATACCCGGCTTGCTTTGCCCGACTTCTATAATATAGCCATCGGGATCGCGAATGTAGCAGCGCGTCTCGCCGTACTTGTCCTTTGGCTCTGTGATGAACTCGGCTCCTCGATTTCGCCATAGTTCATAGCACGCTTGAATATCCGCAACGCGGATATTCATAAAGCTGCTGACTGAATCGGGGTCGGCGGGGACGCTGAGCGTTACTGATGGTTTGTCGGGCGTCGGACCGCCTCCGACGTTGACAATAAGCCACGTGTTTGCGAGCTGGATGTATCCCGGTGCACCGCTGCCGTCGCCTCTGCTTAGAATGCGACCTCCGAAGACCGTTTCGTAAAATCGAGCTGATCGTTCTATATCGGCGACGGTGAGAAAGTGCGCGATGGTGAACCCATCCAGCGGCGGCATCTGATAGCTTTTCTGCTCGACTTGTACTTGGTCCATAGACAACTCCAAATTCAGCTTAGGTATTTCTCCGCTTGAGATTCTCGTCCTCATGTCGAGGTGGAGGGGTGTCTCATAGTACGCCAATATGTTCTTCCACGGGCACTGAGGTAGCACCGCCGACATCAGGTTAAAATTGGCCTTTGGTATCGGTCCGTCTTGGAACCTCGAGCCTGGATAACGAGATCGCTCACCGCTGACCCGCCAGTTGGGCGTCCGGGGACAGGGCGATCTCGCCGGCACGGGGCCGAACAACACACCGTCCTTGTCCACCAGATTGAAAGACTAGCTTTGTTTAGGGTCAGTTCGACGAGAACGTCAGTCGAAGACCTACCTGACGACGGAGTCTGCATCGGCGAATTGGCGACCTCGTGGTTGATCGCGGATCACTTAGACCGGCGCTGAACGTCCGCTTCCGGCACCCAATCCAAGTCCGCTCCTAGCGCTTAGCCGACGTCATGTATTGCCTCCAGCCGAGCAAGCACGTTGTCGGACAGCGAGAGATTCGCCGCCGCGAGATTCTCGCGGAGGTGGTTGACCGACGAGGTGCCGGGGATGAGGAGAATATTTCCCGAGCGGTGCAGCAGCCACGCAAGCGCAACCTGCAGCGGCGTCGTGCCGAGTTCCCTTGCGACGTCCGAAAGGATCGATGACTGAAGCGGCACAAATCCGCCGAGCGGAAAGAAGGGCACATAGGCAATGCCGCTTTGCGCCAATTCGTCGATAAAAAAATCGTCGTCGCGGTGGGTGAGGTTGTAGTTGTTCTGAATGCACACGACGTTCGCAATGCTGCGTGCCTGTTTCAGTTGGCCCGATGTCACGTTGCTCAAGCCGAGATGACGGATGACCCCCTGCCGTTGAAGGTTCGCGAGCGTGGCGAACTGCCCCTCGATCGAATCTTCGCTTGGCCCATGAATGCCGCCGACCCGCAGGTTGACCACATCAAGAACATCAACCCGGAGATTTCGCAGATTGTCATGCACCGCGCGCGTCAGATCGGCGGGTGTGCGCGCTGGAATCCACGAGGCGTCGTTACCGCGCACCGCGCCCACCTTGGTCACAATCACCAGATCCTTCGGATAGGGATGCAGCGCCTCGCAGATGATCTGATTGGTGACGTGCGGACCATAGAAATCGCTCGTGTCGATGTGGTCGACCCCGCTCGCAATTGCTTCGCGCAGGACAGTGACGGCTGTATTACGATCCTTCGGCGGCCCAAAAACGCCGGGTCCGGCGAGCTGCATGGCGCCGTAGCCCATACGGTTCACGGCGCGATCTCCCAGTGAATAGGTGCCAGCGGCGGTGATATCGGTCATGTCAGGCCTCCAAAGTTTCAACACCGCCAATATGAACCCATTCGCGCCGCGCGATAATACAGCATATTCAGCGCGGGTTGTGCGGAATTGCGAACGATGGCGACAGACTTGAACGACCTTTCCGCCTTCATGGTAGTGATGCGAGTTGGCGGGTTTCGACATAGGGCGCGGGGGTGAGCGGCAAAGCCGATCTCCATTAGTGACTTGTCGGTCTTTAGTTGGCGTGCTGGGTTGGATTTCGTAGCGCCGACTGGCGGCTTTTATAGCCGCCGGAATTTAAACCAGAGTGTCGGGTTTTGGTCGATGACACCTTATATCGCGACCACGCTCTTCGTCGGACAGACCACGATCTTGGCGTTGACGGGAGACCGGGCAACGGGCGAAACTTACTGCCTGGCGCATCACGTCAGTGTTGACGGCGGAAACGGCCGTTTGGTGCTCGCCGCGCTCCGTTACTTCGACACGTTTGCGAAGAGGGACGGTCGATGGTCTTTTAAGGAACGCTTGCTCTACGTCGACTGGATTGAGAATCGAAGGATGTCGTGATGGCCGGGAATCCAGTGACTTCAGCCGACCCTTTTGCAGGGCCTCGCGACAGCATGAACGTACCAACCGCCATTCAGACGTCCCAGCGTCCCGCCGCCCGACGTGCGATTTCTATCGGACGCAGAGAGGTCGCCATCTCGAATCCGAGGGGATTACGCCGGATTTTGGGTCTGACAATCGTCGCGCTATCGGCGTGCTCGCCGTCGCCGCCACCGGCCACCCGGCCGCCGCCGAAGGTCTCGGTGGTCACATTGAAGGCAACGCCCGTCCCGATCACAACGGAATTGCCGGGACGCGTCGCCGCTCTCCGCGTTGCGGATGTACGACCGCAGGTGAACGGCATCATCCTCAAGCGGCTGTTCGTCGAGGGTAGCGAGGTCAAAGCCGGACAGCAGCTCTATCAGATCGATCCGGCGACCTACCAAGCGACCTATGACAGCGCGACCGCGACGCTGATGTCTGCCCACGCGCTGGCGCAACGCTACAAGCTTCTTGTCGCTTCCAACGCGATAAGCAAGCAGGACTACGACAATGCTCTTGCCGCAGACCTGAGCGCGAAGGCCGCCGTGGAAACCGCACACATCAATCTGGTCTACACCAAGGTCCTCTCGCCGATCTCGGGCCGCATCAGCCGCTCGGCCGTGACCGAAGGTGCGCTCGTCACCGCCAGCCAGACGACGGCACTGGCGACCGTGCAGCAGATCGACACGGTTTATGTGGACGTCACCCAGCCCAGCAGCACGCTGTTGCGCCTCAAGCGCGAGGCCGCCGCCGGCCAGTTTCAGCAGAACAATGCGGGACAGGCGCCCGTGCGGCTGCGGCTGGAAGACGGCAGCGACTACACAGAGACCGGCACGCTGCAATTCTCCGAGGTCACGGTGGACGAAGGCACCGGCTCCGTCACGATACGTGCGGTGTTTCCCAATCCTCAGCGCTTGTTGTTGCCGGGCATGTTCGTGCGCGAGGAGATCGAAGAGGGCGTGCAGCGTGATGCGCTCTTGGTGCCGCAACTGGGCGTCAGTCACAACCAGAAGGGAGAAGCCACGGCGCTGGTCGTAGGCCCCGACAATGTCGTGCAATTGCGCATACTCGAAGCCGATCGCGCCATCGGCGACAAGTGGCTCGTGACCGAAGGCCTCAAACCCGGAGACCGCGTGATCGTCGAAGGCCTGCAGGTGGCACAGCCCGGCGGTAAGGTCGATCCGCAGGAATATCGACCGATGGCGGCGGCGGGCAACGCGCCGTCCCGTACGCATCAAGGCGGCACACCCGGTCAACCGAACTAGGAGGGACGATGGTCAATTTCTTCATCGACCGCCCGGTCTTCGCCTGGGTGCTGGCCATCGTCGTGATGATGGCGGGAGCGCTTGCGATCACCACGCTGCCTGTGGCGCAGTATCCGAGCATCGCGCCGCCGGCGATCTCGATCAGCGTCGTCTATCCCGGCGCATCCGCGGAGACGGTGCAAAGCACGGTGGCGCAAGTCATCGAGCAGCAACTCTCAGGCATCGATCATCTTCTCTATTTCTCGTCCGAGAGCGACAAGGACGGGAGCATGACGATCACCCTGTACTTCGAGCAGGGCACCGATCCCGACATCGCCCAGGTACAGGTGCAGAACAAGCTGCAGCTTGCAACGCCGCTCTTGCCTCAGGAAGTTCAGGCAGAGGGCATTCGCGTTGCCAAAGCGACCCGCAACTTTCTGCTGGTCATCGGCTTCTATTCCGCCGACGGAACGATGAGCAATGACGACATCGGCGATTATGTTGCGTCGCATGTCCAGGACTCGATCAGCCGGACGCCCGGCGTTGGCGACTACCAGCTGTTCGGTTCGCAATACGCGATGCGAATTTGGCTTGACCCGGCCAAGCTCGACAATTACGGCCTCACGCCGGTGGATGTTGAGAACGCGCTGCAGGCGCAAAACATCCAGATCCCTTCGGGCGAACTGGGCGGCTTGCCGGCGATCAAAGGTCAGCGCCTCGACGCGACCGTGATCGGCCCACAGCAGCTCACCAATGCCGACCAGTTCGGCCGTATCCTGCTCAAGGTCAACAACGACGGCTCGCAAGTCCGGCTCAAGGATGTCGCGCGCGTGACCCTCGGCGGCGAGAACTACGCAATCTCTACCGAGTACAACGGCCACCCGGCGGCCGGTCTGGCGATCAAGCTTGCGACGGGCGCCAATGCGCTCGATACCGCAAAAGCTATCCACGCCACGATGGATCGGCTCGCGCCGTTTTTCCCGCCCGGGCTGAAGGCGGTCTATCCCTATGACACCTCGCCGTTCGTGCGCGTGTCCATCGAAGAGGTCGTGAAGACGCTGTTCGAAGCGATCGTGCTCGTGTTTCTCGTGATGTATCTGTTCCTGCAGAATTTCCGCGCCACGCTGATCCCCACGATCGCCGTACCGGTGGTGCTGCTCGGCACCTTCGGCATCTTGGCCATTGCCGGCTATTCCATCAACACGCTGACGATGTTCGGCATGGTGCTTGCGATCGGCTTGCTCGTCGACGACGCCATCGTGGTTGTGGAGAACGTCGAACGCGAGATGGAGGAATCGCGCCTGTCACCGAAGGAAGCGACGCGCAAATCCATGGGTCAGATCACCGGCGCGCTTGTCGGCATCGCCATGGTATTGTCGGCGGTCTTCCTGCCCATGGCGTTTTTCGGCGGCTCGACCGGCGTGATCTACCGGCAGTTCTCCATCACCATCGTCTCCGCGATGGCGCTGTCGGTGCTGACGGCGCTCATCTTCACCCCGTCCTTGTGCGCAACGCTGTTGAGCACCCCGCAAGAGGGCGAAGAGCACGCGCGCCGGCGCGGTTTCTTTGGATTGTTCAACCGCGTCTTCGCGCGCACCAGTGCGTCCTATGAGCGCGCGGTCGGCCACGTCACCGCGCGGACGGGGCGCTATCTGATCATCTATCTCGCGATCGTCGTCGTGGTCGGTGTGCTCTTTGTCCGCGTGCCCACTGCATTCCTGCCTGACGAGGACCAGGGCATCCTGTTCCTGCAGGTGGTCGAGCCCCCGGGCACACCGAGTGAACTCACGCAGCAGACGCTTGATCAGGTGCGAGACTATTTTCTGAACGACGAGAAGAGCATCGTCAGTGCCGTCTTCACCGTGAACGGATTCAGTTTCGGCGGCCACGGCCAGAGCGCGGGCCTGGGATTTGTGCGTCTCAAGGATTGGCGCGAGCGTTCGAAAGCGAGTGACTCGGTGTTCGCATTGGCAGCGCGCGCCAACAAGCGCTTTCATGGCATGCGCGGCGCTATCGTTGTGGCCTTTGCACCGCCCGCCGCTTTGGAGCTTGGAAACGCTACCGGTTTCGATTTCGAGCTCGAGGATCTCGGCAATGTCGGTCACGACGCGCTAATGCAGGCGAGCGACCAGCTCATGAAGATTGCCGGGAAGGATCCGGCGATCGGCCTGCTCAGGCTCAACGGCCTGCCCGACGAGCCGCAATACAAGCTCGATATCGATTGGGAAAAGGCGAGCGCGCTCGGCCTTTCGATCGCCGACATCAGCAACACGCTCGGTGCGGGATGGGGCTCGGCCTATGTCAATCAGTTTATCGATCGCGGACGCGTCAAGCGTGTGTTCATCCAGGGCGACCCCACTTCACGCATGCTGCCGCAGGATCTGGACCAATGGTATGTGCGCAACGCTGCTGGCCAGATGGTGCCGTTCTCCGCCTTCTCGACGGCGAACTGGAGCACCGGTTCTCCTCAATTGAAACGCTATAATGGCGTGCCCGCGCTCGAATTCCTCGGCGAACCGACCGCTGGTCGCAGCACCGGCGATGCGCTGAATGCGATGGAAGCTGCCATGGCCAAGATGCCCAAGGGCATCGGCTATGAATGGACCGGACTCTCCTACGAGGAGAAGAAGTCGGGCGCACAAGCTCCGGCGCTCTACGCCATCTCGCTCATCGTCGTGTTCCTGTGTCTGGCGGCGCTCTACGAAAGCTGGTCGATCCCGTTCGCCGTGATGCTTGTCGTGCCGCTCGGCATCATCGGCACCGTCACCGCCACGTTGGTGCGCGGTCTCGGCAACGATGTGTTCTTCCAGGTCGGCCTTCTGACCACCGTCGGCCTTTCGGCCAAGAATGCCATCCTCATCGTGGAGTTCGCCAAGGCCAACTACGAACACGGAATGCATCTGGTCGAGGCGACCATTTCAGCCGCGCGGCAACGGTTGCGACCGATCTTGATGACCTCGCTGGCTTTCATGCTGGGCGTGTTCCCGCTTGCCGTGGCGACGGGTGCGGGAGCCGGAGGACGCATCGCCATCGGCACCGGCGTGTTCGGCGGCATGCTCACCGCAACTGTTCTAGCCGTGATCCTGGTGCCGGTGTTCTTCGTCAAGGTCAGCTCGGTGTTCGGCCGCCGCACGCTGCAGGTGACGCCGACAGAACCCGCGATGCCGCAGGATGGGGAGCCGGCCATTCCCCACCTTCGGCGCCGCGACCTCTTCCCGGGGAGTAAGCTGCCGATGTCGCGCACCAGATATGAAAGAACTTGGGCATGACGGGCGCGGCAACAACGGAACCTCCTGCGAAAATCGCGGCGGAGCATTCGGTGACCGTGGAAGTCATACTGCGTTTGGCGGGCGGGGCGCTGCAGATTTTCGCGACTTTGGCCGTGGTGCGCGCGCTTCGCCCCGATGCCGCTGGCGTCTACTTCCGCGGCTTTGTCATCGCGCTCGGCATGGCCGCTTTGCTGCGCGCCAAGTACGAGATCTACATGGCCCATCACATCATCGGTCGGCGCGCCGCCATTACAGGTGTGAGCGACGGCGTGCTGCTGCGGCAGCTCGGGCGGCGCGTGCTGCTGCGCGCGAGCCTGGTGTGCGGCGCGCTTCTGGTCATTACCACTGACCTCGATATCCAGGCACCCCGATTCGAGCCGGCGCTGGAAACCTATCTGCCTTTCGTGCTTGCTATTCCGTGCATCAGTCTCTCGACGTTCATCGGCGAGGCGTTGCGCGCCGCGAACCGCACGCTCCTCGGCACGATCATCGCCGCTTATGCGATCAACCTCTCAATTCTTCTCGCCATTGCGCTGGCGCCGGCGGATGCGTCGCTGACGCTCTACGCATGGGCCTTCTTCGGCGGCAGCCTGCTCGCCGCCGCGCTGGCTGTTGCGCTCGCTCGATACGCTTTCCCCGTCGACTGGAAAGAAGGCGCTCTGCCTATCTGTCGCGAAGCATTGCGGGAGGCAGACGAGCGCGAAGTGGTGGGGCTAGGCCGTGCAGCGCTGCTGTGGGGGCCGTTGTGCCTTTTGGCCGTCTCGGCGACGGCCGTAGAGATGGCGCAGTATGCCGTGGCGTATCGCACGGCTATGGTCGTGGACTTCTTTCTTCCAGCTCTCAATCTTTCCGGGCGCCGCGACTTGCTGAGGAGCATACCTCCAATCCAGGTGTCCCGGCCGTTGCTCGTTTCTAAGCTCCGCGGTGCTCTCGTCTACAGCTCTCTGATCGTTGGTGTTCTGCTGCTCACCTCTTCGCTGACGCTGCGGGTCTACGGTCCTCCTTACAGCACGCAGCTTGCGGTCTATGCGCTGTTGCTCGCCATGCAGTGGGCCAACGGCGTAGGACGTCCTGCGGTGCGCTATGCCGTCGTCAACTGGGATGCGCCGCGCATCCGCGCCGCGGTGGGTTCCGGTGCACTCGCCACGCTGCTTGTGTGCGCCTCTGCGATCGGCTCCTTCGGGGCGCTGGCGGCAGCTGCTGCCACTCTGATCGGTGCGCTGGTGTTGAACGTGTGGGCGATCGTGAACGCGCTGCATGCGGGGCGGGGATCAGCTAGCAGCTGATCTGAGCCTTATCGGATGCGAAGCCTGTTAATTGGTTGGAAGACGAACGAACCAATGCGTCGCATGAAACAATGCGACGCGTCACCCAAACCGGAGCCCCGGTGTCAGCGATCGAAGCCCGAAGGGGGCGCGCTATTGTGGCGTGAAGAAGAAGGAGTGTTCGAAAGAAAGGAGCCTATCGCGCCTGCACCTCCATCTGATCGAACCCGGCGGGCTTGTGCAGAAAGCCGGTCTGGTCGAACTCACTGGCGATGACCGCGCGCTACTCCATGGGGCGTTCCTCAACCCTGCGGATACGTTACAGGGCGAAACGCGCAAACAGATTGTTGCGCTCTGGCGACGACGGGGCAGCCGGGCGTTCAATATGGGAGGCCCAAGCGCGGCGTCCCTCGGAATTTGACGCAAAGGCCTAGGATGTCCGGCCTGATCGCCGTAGTTTGTGCATCTAATACCGATCCCAGATCGAACTAAATTGAGTTCAATCCGAAACGCGGTAATCCGATAGCGGGGACGACATCGCGGCGAATTCAGATCGATCGGGAAATGGTATAAGCAGGAACCGCGCTACCGGCTGCCAGCGCCTCGAACATTTGGGCCATGAGGCTCAAATTTATTTTGATAGGCGTCCCGCAAATCGGCCCGCGCCGCTCGTCCTAGCAGTAGCAGCCATGAACTCTAACCCTCTGTGGACGGGGGATGGTCGAGACACCTGACGATGGTCGTGACGATCCGGCCCTGCACCGTGCGGGGAGTCTCATGACTGTGTCCGAGGTCGAGGCTTGGTTCGTCCGCGAGGTTCTGCCGCTGGAAGCCCTCTTGATGCAATTCCTTCGCCGAAATTGCCAGAACAGCAGCGACGTTTCCGATCTGTGTCAGGATGTCTACGTCCAGGTGTTTGAAAGGGCGCGTGAATCCATCCCGGATCGCCCGAAATCATTCGTCCTGACGGCGGCCCGTAACCTGCTCATCGACCGCGCTCGCAGGCGCCAGATCATTTCGATTCAGAGCGTCGCCGATTTAGAGACACTTCAAGTCGCAATCGACGAGCCCGGACCGGATCGCATTGTTTTCGCCCGCGATGCATTGCGTCGTCTGCAAGCCGCCTTGGACCGATTGCCCAAACGCTGCCGCGAAGCTGTTGTCCTTAAGAAGATCGAAGGCGCGTCGGCGCGCGAAATCGCATCGCGCATGGGTATCTCTCAGAACACGGTGAACGACTACCTCACCCACGGAATGATTGCGCTGGCAGATTCTCTCTACGGCGAATTGGCCGACGACAGGAGCGCCCCGTGATGCACGAAACCGACGATACTGCGCAAGCAAAGGCGGGCTCTGAGAAAATCCGCGAACGCGCCGCCGCGTTCCTGCTTAAGCAGCGGGAATATGAATGGTCCCCCGCAGATCAGACGATGTTAGATGCCTGGTTCGCCGCGTCGGTCGCCCATCGCATTGCCTATCTGCGGCTAGAAGCGGCTTGGGACAGCGCCGACCGCTTGGCGGTGCTGCGCAAGCCTATGCGCGAACAGCTTTCCATGGCCGCACCGAAACGGACGCGCCCCTTTCTAACCAGCGCCGCCATTATTGTCGCCGTCGTTGCGCTGGGCCTGACCGCGACGACCTATTTTTCGCACCCGGACGGCGGGACTTATACGACGCCCGTTGGCGGGCATGAGGTTGTGACCTTGGCGGATGGGTCGCAGATCGAACTCAACACCGACACGGAAATCCGCACTCAAAACGAAGGCGATGTTCGCCATGTCTCGCTGATGCGGGGCGAAGCTTATTTTCAGATCAAGCATGACCCCACGCATCCGTTCGTTCTGACCGCCGGCCAACAGCGTATCGTTGATCTCGGCACGAAATTCCTGGTTCGACGCGAAGCCAGCCAAGTGCAGGTCACGCTGTTGGAAGGCGCTGCTCGACTCGAAACAACGAGCACTGGCTTCGTAGCCCGCGCTGCAACATTGACGCCGGGCGATTTTGCGATTGCCACGGCCGACAGCCTTTCCGTCACCAGAAAACCCGCACGGGAATTGCCTGACGAGCTTGGATGGCGTCGCGGCATGCTGGTGTTCAGGCGCACCACGCTCGGCGATGCGGCGGCCGAGTTCAATCGCTACAGCAAAAACAAGATTGCGATCTCCGATCCGGCGGTCGCGAGTTTAACGATCAGCGGCACGTTTCCCATAGGCGGAATAGAGCTGTTCAGCAGTGCCGCACGAGATTCCTTTGGATTGCGCGTCACGCAAAACGGGGATGAGACAGTGATTTCGCACCGATAGGCTGCGGAACACATGAGGTCATATTGACGAAGGCAATACGGTCGAAATTGAAGTTGGCAGGGGGAATGAATGTCCGAAGTTCAAGCGTTGGAAATCCAGTCTTATCACGAGTGCAAGTGTGATCGCGGTGGGGCTGGCGGCGACGGCGCAGGCCGTGACCCTAAATATTCCCGGCGGGGATTTGGGCGCGGCGCTCGATGCCTACACAGCGCAGACCGGCGTTTCGGTGATCGTTTCCTATGATGTCGTGAAGGGCATCCAGACACAGGGCGTGCATGGCGATATCTCGGCGGACGATGCACTTGTGCATATCTTGACCGGCACGGGATTTGTGCCGCGCCGACAAAACGGCGCTGTGATGATCGTGCCAAAAAAGTCGTCCAGTAGTGATGTTGCACCTATGCAACTCGCCCAGGCGGCACCCGCACCGCGCGCCGCCGTGGAAACCGTCACTGTTACGTCGTCGAAACTTGGCGGAGCTGACGTGCAATCGATTCCGATTTCGATCACTGCTCTTTCACAGGAGCAATTGACGGCCACACAAACCGCGGGCGGCCCTGATCTGGTGAAGCAGGTGCCAAATCTGACATTCTCGAAAACGAATTTCACGCGGCTACAACATCCAAATCCGTGGCATAGGCACGCAGGCCATTTCAGTGACGACCGATCCGGCCGTGGCCGTGGCATTGAACGATATCCCGTTCATCCGCAATCACTTTTTCGAGCAGGAATTCTACGATGTTAGCCAGGCCGAAGTTCTGCGCGGACCGCAGGGCACGCTCTATGGCCGCAACGCGACGGCGGGGGTTGTGAATCTGATCACCGCAAAACCGACAGACCAGTTCGAAGCCATGGCGTCCGCCGACGTCGGGAATTATCACGAACCGCCGCTTCGAAGGTATGATCAATCTTCCTATCGTCGACGATCGGCTGGATATCCGCATCGCTGGAGAATGGACCAAGCGGCAGGGCTATTCCTTCAACGAAATCACCGACCAGCGCATCGACGGCCGCGATCTGTGGTCCGGTCGCCTGACCATCGGGTGGAAGCCGGCAGACAATGTGCAAACCACTTTCGTCTGGGAGCATTTCTCCGAAGACGATGACCGCATGCGCACGTGCGAAGCAGCTCTGTAAAACCGATCCGAGCCCAGCAACTGTTGGTGGATTTCCGACCGATCGAAATCGCCGAAAATGACCAATTCCTCGGCTTACAAGGCTGTCTGCCGACCTCGCTTTATTCCGCAGACGCTTTTGAAGTGCCGAACGGAACGTCATTGGCATATTATGGTGGGCTGACGGAAGCGGGCATCGCTATCCGTCCGCGCTTCAATCCTTATGCCAGCACAACGCAGTCTCAAAATCTGCGCGTTATCAATTCCACGATCAATCCCACCTACAAGGCGAAGAATGATACGCTCGAATTGAACACCGACTATGACGTCGCGCCCGCGCTCACCCTTACATCTCAGACCGGTTACAATCAGGATTTTCTGTGGTCGACCGAAGACTACAATCGTTTCAATACGGCGCCTGGCGTGTTTCAATTTTGTCCGGGTGGTTGTGCCCTCGCGTCAGAGGGTGTCATAACCCTCGACCCGCTGGCCGGAACGGGAAACATTCCGGCCGACTCGGCCGTGTTCTGCGATCCGCAATTGGGTTGCAGCGATCGTCTCGTCGCCGAGGATCTTTCGGACGAACATGCCTGGCAGCTCAGTCAGGAATTCCGCGTGGCTTCGAAGTTTCAGCGGTCCTTTAAACTTCAGCATCGGTGGCAACTATCTTCATTATGAGACGGAGGAGAACTACTACGTATTCGTCAATTCTCTGACCATGTTCGCCAACGCAAACTTCTTGTATCCCGATGGACAGTATACTCCAGGGTTCACGGGATGCTTGCTGGGTGGAACTCGCCTTCCCAATCCTTCCGTTGCACAAAGTGTGGTCCTCGGCTGTCCCTATATCGATCCCAACCCGATCACCAGCCTTAACAACCAGGGTCACAATTACTTCATCAGCCAGAATCCTTACACGCTGAATTCCTACGCCGGGTTTGGAGAGGTGTATTACAACGTTCTTAACGATTTGAAACTGACCGCGGGGTTGCGTTGGACAGAGGATCAAAAACATTTCGTGGACATCCCGAGTGAAATTGCCGTGCCTGGTTATGGTTATGCCGTAACCAACGTCGAGAACCAGCAATGGGATCAGTTTACTGGTCGCGCCGCCGTCAATTGGACGCCGAAACTCGATTTCACCGATCAGACACTTGTCTATGGCTCGTATTCACATGGCTACAAAGCAGGCGGCGCAAATCCGCCGGGCGCGACATTTCCGACCTTTGGCGCTGTCGGCCAGACACCGCAAATCATCCATCCATTGACCTTCAAACCCGAATTCATCGATGCGTTCGAGTTGGGTTCAAAGAACACTTTGCTCGATGGCGCGCTGACGCTGAATGGTGATGTCTTCTATTACAACTACGAGAACTATCAGATTTCGCGCATTGTTGATCGCACGGCGATCAATGATAATTTCGACGCGCACGTCAAAGGTGCCGAACTTGAAGCGACGTGGGAGCCCGCGCCGGGCCTGAGATTCAATTTCGCGGGTGGTTATGAAGATGCTCGCTTAGCAAAGGGCGATCACTCCGTTGACTTGATGGATCGCACCGCCGGCAATCCCGACTGGATGGTGGTCAAGCCTTTTGCCGGACAAGCGTCGAATTGCATCCTTCCAGTCTACGTGGTGGCGGCGGAGGTGTCTGCGGGTCACTCAAGTATAAACGAGTTCTGCACGGAAGCTTACAATCTGCACGTGGATCCCTACACACAGCGCCCTTACGTACCCGATCCGCCCTTGACCAATGGACCGCCTGTGCGGCTACCCCGGTTTCGATCCGGTCAGCCCGACTGCGACCAACAATGGCGCTGGGCCCGCGCCCAACAATGGCGCCGGCTTCGACAAAGATCTCAGTGGCAATGAAATGCCAAACGCGCCGCCCTTCACGGTCTCGTTTGGCGCACAATATACGATCCCCCTGACAACCGACTGGGCGGGCACGCTACGCAGCGACTATTACTGGCAGGACTACTCCTGGGCACGAGTCTTCAACGACAACCCTTATGATCGCCTGCGCGGTTACACCAACGTCAACCTGTCGCTGATCCTCACCAACCAGAACGGCTGGCAGGTGATGGGCTATCTCAAGAACGTGTTCAACATGACGGCCATCACCGGAGATTTCCTGAACAGCGACGACTTCGGCTCTGACGACAAACGTGTTCCTGACCGACCCGCGTCTGTTTGGCATCCGCGTCACGAAGAACTGGTAAGGGGGAAATCATGAGAGAATTGATGAACGCGCACAGCTGCCGCTGGGATCTTCGGTGGCAATTATTAGCCAGTGTCTCGGTCCTGACGTTGCTTGCTACGATCTGCATTCCGAAGGAATCTGAGGCGGCGGATCAGGACGCCGATCATCCAATTGTTTGGATCGAATTGGGGGGCCAACTCGAGCAGCTGTCAAAATCGGACGATACTTTTGCCCCCTCATTCGTGGGCAATATTCCGAACACTTTCTTCTCGCCGCTGGATTTTCAGAAACCGTTGCAATATTCCTTTGGTGGCCAAAGTTCGGTATCATTTGAACCAGAAGGTTCGGATTGGGTTTTCTCGGCAGCCGTTCGATATGGGCGATCCAATGGTACGCGAGAACGGCACCAGCAAACACCAAACGGTTTGGTGCATGTCCATAGCAAATTCCGTTTCCGCCACCCGTCGCGACGCTTTACCCCGGAAAATACGCTGTCAATGCGGGATACGCGGTTTACTTTAATGGCCATGTGAAATTTGAGGACGCGAAATCTAAACAGAGCGAAACCCATACCGTTCTTGACTTCCAGATCGGCAAGGACGTCGGCCTCGGCCTTTTTGGCAGAGGAGGGGTATCCACTCTAAGTGCCGGTCTGCGGATCGCTCAATTCACATCAAAGGCCAACATAAGTATGCAGGTCGAACCAGATGTGAATTATCCGACGGCACCGGTTAGTTCCTTCGCTCAGAAATATGCACTTCACCATCTTCATACGCAGTTTCACGACTACGCCGCGACGCTAAGTGCGCAACGCAGTTTTCGTGGACTGGGGCCGTCAGTGGCGTGGAGCGGATCTGTCCCATTTGCGGGCGATCCAGACCGCGGAGAAATGACACTGGATTGGGGTGCGAATGCTGCCGTCCTGTTCGGTCGGCAGAAGGTTCGCGGACATCACCAAACCACCGGACGGCTCTATGCTGGAACATATGGTAATACTGCCGGTATCGGTGAACCGTATGCTCCTAACGGTGTGAAGCCCAGGAGGATTGTTCGCTTCGCGAGTTCTGGAGGCATCGCTCACTATAGCCAGCAGGCTGCCGGCTTCAATCGAACCCGATTTGTTATCGTCCCAAATCTCGGAGGCTTTGCGGGACTTTCGTTTCGATACTCCGATGCGAAAATTAGCTTCGGCTATCGCGCCGACTTCTTCTTTGGTGCAATGGACGGAGGAATCGACACGCGACAAATCAAAAATATTGGCTTCAACGGGCCGTTTGCCACTATCAGCATCGGTCTCGGCGGATGAGTATGGTTGGAGCATAGAGGACAACCAAAAAGCTGCTGAGAGATCCGCCGTCTTTTTTGTTTGTGAGGAAAACGCACATGTACCAGATGATCCGAAGCCATCTGGAAATGTCGGAATATGCGCGCACCCCCTATCAACTTCGTGATGCGGTACACGCCATTGTCGCTCCTATCGACTTTCATTGTTGCAACATGCAGAAGATCATGAAACGTAACTTGGACCTTGGCGCGAGCCGCGGTAACTTTAATACTTGCGACAAGGTATCTTCCATGCTTCTCGCGCCGCTGTTTCTGATCTGGCGATGGTTCAACCGCTGGTGAATTCGACGCCAAGCTCTTTGTCTTGTCCCAGAAGCATCCGGCGCAGCAACAGCAGGCCTGTTTGCGGACGGAAGTGGATGGGGTCGGCGTAATAAGGACTTAGCTTGCCGTGGGCGGCTGCGTCGTCGCGCGTGATGGGGTTGGCGTTCATGAAATCGAACAGGTGGACTTTGCCGGCGCAGCTGGCGTTATGCTGTGCCACAGCCAAGCGCACCGTTCTTTTGAAATCGGCAAAGCCAACGGGGTCGTTGGCCAGATAGTGCGCGATGATCGCGCCGTTGTCGGGCGGAAAGAAGAAGTACGCCGTGGTCTTGGCCGGGCAGACCGCATTGAGCGCCTTTTGCAATTCGCTCTTTTGCCACGCCGTCAAGCGCATCGTGCGTTCTTCGCGGCGGGTAAGTTCGTGATAAAATTTTGCGGGCGTCATGTGGGCATAGGCGGTGAAGACGTCCGGGCGGTCGGCCGCAAGCTGTCCGGGGCCAAGCTGGGCCAGAAGCCAGACGCCGAGTGCGTGCATTCCAAGCGCGCCGCCGCTCAAATACCGTGATGTAAAGAGCCAGAGATCGCGTCGCGGCGTGGGCGCACCTTGCGCGGTGACGGCAAGGCGCAGTTCGTCGAAGCCACCGCCGAAGGGTTGTGCGGCACTGCCGGAGGCGAAAGCGTCGAGTGCCACGACAATCGTTTTGACTGAGGGTTGTGCGGCGGCATCCTGGATGTAGCGGCGGGTTTCGTAGGCCGATGCGCTTGAGACGCCATAATTGAAGCTTTTGACGTGGAATGCGGGATCGACCAGGGTGGGATCGAAGCCGATGCGGGCGCGGCTGGAGCCGATGAAGACCATCGATGGTTTGATCGTGGCCAGCCACGCTGGCTTCAATACGCGTTCGAAACCGGAGACGAGTTGCACGCTGGCGCCGGCGCGATGATGCAGGATGTAGCCGTCGGAGACCGCATTGAATCCGATCGCAACCGTCACAATCGCGCCCGCGATAGTGAAGAACCAGGCGAGGTAGCGTCGGCTATCCATCAGAACTGGAAATAGATGAAGGGGCTAAGATTGGAAAGCGCCATGACCGACACGACGAACAGAAGGCCGAAGGCGATGGCGGCTGCCACGCTTGGTTTCCATTGTAGGGCCGTCTTGCGCAGGCCTGCATCGCGATAGCGTGTTTCGAGCGCGGGTTTGAGCCGCCAGGTGATCTCCATGCTGTTGGGCGCAAGCCAAACCAGCGCGAAGAGCGTGGCGAGCGCGCCCTGCGCGAGCGGACCGAAAGTCAGCAAATGGCTATGGCCGCCTAGGCCCACCATGGCCGCGATCATGCGCACGGCGCTGGTGAAATTTTCGGCGCGGAAAACCGTCCACGCAAAGACGACCGCAAGAAAAGTGATGAATACCGAGAACGCGTGCGCGATGGGTTGCAAGCTATGCGGTGTGCTGAGGCCGAGCCTGCGCGCGATGGTTCGCCAGGCATGATTGACGATCAGATAGAGGCCGTGCAGGCCGCCCCAGATCACGAAGGTCCAGTTCGCGCCGTGCCACAATCCGCCCAGCAGCATGGTGAGAAAGAGATTGATATAACGCCGGGCCTTGCCATGGCGGTTGCCGCCGAGCGGGATGTAGAGATAGTCGCGCAGGAACGTCGAAAGCGAAATGTGCCAGAGCCGCCAGAACTCGATGATGCTGGCCGCCTTGTAGGGCGAATTGAAATTCATCGGCAGGCGAATCCCCAGCAGGCAGGCCGAGCCCAGCGCCATGTCGCTGTAGCCGGAGAAATCGAAATAAATCTGGAAGGCAAAGAACAGCGTGCCCATCCAAGCGTCCGCCGTGCCGATGGTCGTGCCGTGTTGGGCCGCAAAGAACACGGCGTCGCAGAAGGGAGCCAGGTTGTCTGCGATCAGCGTCTTCTTGGCGAGCCCGATGGTGAACAGCGTCATGCCGACAGCGATGTCGTCGTTGCGCGTGTCGCGGTCGCGCGAGCGGGTAAATTGGGGGATCAAGTCGTTGTGGCGGATGATTGGACCCGCGATCAGATGCGGAAAGAAGCTCACGAACAAGGCGTAGTCGAGGAAGCTGTAGCGCGGTGCGCGCCCGCCCGCAGCGTCGACCAGATAGCTGATCTGTTCGAAGGTGAAAAAGGAGATCGCCAGAGGCAGGAACAGGTGCGGGACCGGGATCCCGAAGGCGAAAAGATCGTTCGCGCTTGTGGCAAGCAACCCCGCATATTTGAACCAGGCGATGAGTGCGAGGTTGAAGATGAGGCCCACGATCAGAAATCCACGTGTGCTCCTTTCCTGGACGAGGCGGTTGGTGATCGTGGCACCGATGACGAAGTTCACGATCGTGGAGCCAAGCAACAGCGCGAGAAAATCCACACGCCACCACGCATAAAAGACAAGCGAGACCAACAGCAGAAAGGTCCGCTTCAGGCCTGGAAGGCGGCTTTCCAAGACGCAGAACGTCACGACGACGAGCGCAAGAAAGACCAGATACGGATATGAACTGAAGATCATCGTGCGCGCCGATGGGGCAGGGGTCGCGGGGACAGTCGGTGAGACTTAGCTGTCGGACGGCTGCTTGGGCAATGGCGGGGCGCGCAAGGTCCATTCGACGATCTGCTTGAGGACCGTACTCAGCGCCTGATCGGCGGCGATCACCACATTGTCGATGCTGTTGGCGCCGGCGGGCACTTCTTGCGAGGCTTCGAGCGTCTGTACGATGTCTCGCGCATGACTGTGCACCAGTTTGGCCACGATGCGGACCTTCACCTTTGGCACTGAATCCGGCGCGTCGTAAACGGCGTTGAAATCGCGAATCTCGGTCAGCAGCGTGTAGTCCGAGCGCAAGCCCGCGCTATCGGCGGCGACGCCGGTAATCTTTCCGCTTTGTTCGAATGCCTGTACGAGCGCGCTTTGCACGAGCGCTGGCAACTGATCGGGCCAGGCGGCGTTGGCGAAGTAGTCCAGACGCGCAGGCGGATTGAGAAGAGCGATGCGCGAGGTGTCCAGGCTGTCTGACGCGTCGGGCGTTTCGACATCGAGTTGCCACGACACAGCCGGCCCATCGACGGGGCCGAAATCCGGCTTCAGCAGATAAAGCTGTGGCGCGGGCCCGGGCCCGATCAAATTGCCGCCACAACCGGCGACGAGAACGGCCGTGGCCGCACCTAGCAGGAGATGACGACGGTTCAGAGCGGAGAAGGGCACGTGCGCGCTCATTTGGGTTTGTATCCTTCGCGGCGGTCGCCGAACAGCAATTGTGTCGGCTGGTGGTCGAGTTTGTTCGTGAGACGGCTAAGATTTTCGACAAGGCGGCGCGTATCGCCCACCAGTTGGCCGAATTGCGCAAGACCGTCACCGGTGACGAATTTATCGGTGTCGTCGGCGAGCTTGCCGATGCGTTTGATCGAGGCATCGGCGTCGCGCAAGGCGAGATCGGCGTTGCCCAGCGCCTTCTGCATGTCGTCGAGCGTGGTGTTCAATTTCTGCGTTCCGAGCGCGAGATTGCTTAGGCTTGCATCGATGTCGGCGGAATGGCGCTGGATGACGTCGGTGGTGTCGCGCAGATTGGCGAGTGTGTCGCTGATCGCACGGCGGTTCTGCGCATTCAGCACGTCGATCAGGGCGTCGCTGATCTTGTTCAGCTTGGCCACCACCTGCGGCGCGCTTTCGACCAGTTGCTGGATGGTCGAGGGTTTGGACTTGATGATCGGGTAGGCCTCGCCAGGCTTGCGCGTGACCAATGGGGAGGTCTTGCTGCCACCGTCGATTTCCACATAGGTGCCGCCGGTCAACCCTTCGCTCGCGATGCTGGCAAGAGCATCCTCGTGGATCTTCACGTCGGGATTTATCTCCAACGTCGCGATCACACGCTTGGGATCGTCGGGATCGAAAGCCACCGCCTTCACGCGGCCCACATCGATGCCGTTGTAGCGGACCTTGGTGCCGTCGCCCAGGCCGGTGACGGAGCCTGTGAAATAGGTCTGGTATTAGGCGAATTCATGGCTGTACTGCACGCCGGCCAGCCACAGGATCGCAATGACGATGCCCACGACACAGGCCATCACGAAAGCGCCGACCGCGACGTAATTGGCTTTGGTTTCCATGGCCGATCCCTTCCTATGAATCCAGCGCCGCGCGGCCGCGCACGCCGGAGAAATATTCCTGGATCCATGGGTTTGGATCCTTGCGCAGCTCCTCGATCGTGCCGATCTTGATCTTCTTGTCCACCAGCACCGCGATGCGGTCGGTGGTGGCGCGCAGCGTGTCGATGTCGTGGGTCACCATGAAGACCGTCAGGCCCAAGGCTTTTCTGCAGGTCGCGACCAAGGTCGTCGAAATTTGCCGCCGAGATCGGATCCAGACCCGGCGGTCGGCTCGTCGAGGAACAGAAGCTCGGGGTCGAGCGCCAGCGCGCGGGCAAGGCCGGCGCGCTTCTTCATGCCGCCGGAAAGTTCGGACGGATATTTCTCCGCCGTGTCCTCCGGCAGACCGACCATGGACAGCTTCATCGAGGCGATCTCGTTCATCAGTTCCTGCGACATGGTGGTGTATTCGCGCAGTGGCACCTGGATGTTCTCCGCCACGGTCTGCGAACTGAAAGCGCGCCTTCCTGGAACAGCACGCCCCAGCGCATTTCCAGCGCGCGCATCGAGGTGTTGTCGGCATCGCTGATTTCCTTGCCGAACACCTTGATCGTGCCTTCCTTGCGGGTGTTGAGCCCGATGATCGAGCGCAGCAGCACCGATTTGCCGGCGCCCGAGCCGCCGACCACGCCCAGCACTTCGCCGCGATACACATCGAGGTCGATATGATCGTGGATGATCTTGTCGCCGAAGCCGTTGACCAGGCCGCGCACGTTGATGACGACGTCGGTGCTTTTTGCGTTGGTCTGACCGGCGCGCTCACGTCAGATCCCCAGCATCGAGAACATGATGGAAAAGGCCGCGTCCAGCACGATGACGAGGAAGATCGATTCCACCACCGAGCGGGTGGTGAGCAGGCCGACGCTGGCGGCGTTGCGCTCGACCTGGAGCCCTTCGTAGCAGCCCACCAGCGCGATCACGAAGGCGAACACCGGCGCCTTGATCAGGCCCACCATCAAGGTGTTGACGGTGATCGCCTCCTGCAGCTGGCGCATGAAGGCGGGAATGGTGATGCCGAGATCGAAATAGCACATCACCGCGCCGCCGATCATGCCCATGATGTCGGCAGAAGAACGTCAGCAGCGGCAGCGCGATCACCAGCCCGCGATGCGCGGCAGCACCAGCATATCGACGGTGTTGAGGCCGATGGTCTGCATCGCGTCGATTTCTTCGTTGACGCGCATGGTGCCGATCTGGGCGGTGAAGGCCGAGCCGGAGCGGCCCGCCACGATGATGGCGGTGATCAGGCCGCCGATCTCGCGCAGGATCGCCGACGCCCAGAAGATTGATGGTGAAGATCTCCGCGCCGAAGCGCTTCAGCTGGTCCGCGCCCTGATAGGCCAGCACGACGCCGATCAGGAAGGCGAGCAGGCCCACGATCGGCAGCGCGTTGATGCCGGTTTCTTCGACCTGATGGATGAAGGCCTTCCAGCGCAGCGGCTTCTGCGTCCCGATGGTCTCAACCGTCTCGACCGTCACCCGGCCGAGATAGCCCAGCATCTCGTAGCCTTGATTGACCGCCTGCATGAAGCCGCGGCCGACGCGGTAGAGGAAGGGTGGCGGGCTCGGTTCGGTCACGGGCGGCGCGTTGTGTTCGCGCTCCAGCGTACCGAAAAGGGGACCGTAGCTTTCGGGGATCACGAAGGAGCGAACCTTCGCGCCGCCAGCTTCCATCGCCCGCTTGGTGCGCAGCAGAAGCCAGGCGCCGGCGCTGTCCAGCTTGTCCAGCTCTTTGCCGTCGATCTCGGCCTCGCTGACTTTGGTAAGGTCAAGTGCGCGCAATTTGGGGTCTAGGCGCGGGGCTTCGGGCAGCGTCCAGTCGCCGCCAACTGCAAAGCGCAAGACGGTGCCCCGCCGCTCGGTTTTGAACCAAGCGCGCTCTTCTACCGGGCGAACATCGCTGAGGCTGACCATCCCGCACGGACTTTAGCGGCAGGCAAGCCTAACCCCTAGAGGCTGGCCGACAATTAAGTTGCCGCAACGCGCGGGACCCGCGGGAACTTTCGAGCCTAGGCCGCGACGGGCGCAGAAGCGGGGGTGAGCACAAAGTCCTGTCGTTTGGCGCTGTGGGTTTGACGCCAATAGCTGACGGTGAAACCCGGCCAGATGATCGAGCTGGAGCCGTCTTCGTTTAGGTACCAGCTCTTGCAGCCGGACTGCCAGACGGTGTGCTTCATTTCGGTCTTCAGCATAGCGTTGAAGACCTTTTGCCGATCGGCCCGTACCTCCACCTCGCTCACACCTTCGCGCAACAGCCATTTGAGGCAGTCCATCGTGTAGCGCACCTGGGCCTCGATCATGAAGATGATCGAGTTGTGGCCCAGACCCGTGTTGGGGCCGAGCAGCATAAAGAAGTTGGGATAGCCCGCTGTGGTGATGCCGTAATAGGCCTCGGCGCCGCCCTTCCAGTCATCGCAGAGTTTGCGCCCGTTGCGGCCGATCACCGACAAACCCGAGAGCCATTCGGTGACGCGAAAGCCCGTCGCATAGATGATCGCATCGACCTCGCGCAGCTTGCCGTCGGTGGTGAGAAGGCCATCTTCTTGGGCTTGCGCGATCGGCGTCGTCACCAGTTCGACGTTCGCACGTGACATCGCCGGGTAGAAATCGTCGGACACCAGCACGCGCTTGCAGCCGATGGTGTAGTTCGGCGTCAGGGCTTGGCGCAGTTTGGGATCTGGCACGGCCTTGGCGAGATAGCCGCGCGCCATTTTCTCGGCGGCCTTCATCAGCTTCACGTTGCGGGTGAAGCCATAGGCGCGAGCCTCGAGCAGCCAGTAGATGGAGCTGCGATAAAACCTTTGCAAACCGGGTACGGAGCGAAACAGCTGCTTGGTTGTCGGGCTGAATGCGCGGTCCATGCGCGGCAGGATCCACGAGGGTGTGCGCTGGAACAGGTAAAGCTGCTTCACCTTGCCCGCCAGCGCCGGCACGAGCTGGATGGCACTGGCGCCCGTACCGATCACGGCGACGCGCTTGTCTTGGAGATCAAGCGTGTCGTCCCATTGCGCGGAATGAATCGCGGGACCCCGATAGGATTGGAGATTTTTGATCTTCGGGAATGCTGGCAGATGTAGCGCACCCGCCCCTGAGATGACCGCGCGTGCCGCAATCGTTTCGCCGGTCGCCAGCGACACGTGCCATATTTGCGCGGCCTCATCATATTCGAGCTTGGAGACGGCAGCGTTGAAGCGCATGAAAGACAGCAGGCCGTATTTTTCGGCGGTATGGCGCATGTATTGCCAGATTTCCCGCGCCGGCGAATAGGCGCGCGACCAACCCGGATTTTGCTCGAACGAAAACGAATAAAGGTGCGAGGGCACGTCGCAAGCGCAACCCGGATAGCGGTTCTCCCACCAGGTGCCGCCAAGATCGGCCGCCTTTTCGAACACGCGGAAGGATTTGTATCCCGCTTTCTTCAACGCGATGGCCATGCACAAGCCAGAGAACCCAGCGCCGACAATGGCGACGTCGAGATCGGCCGTGGCATCGGCCGGACGAAAAGGGGCGTTCATGGGGAAGGCTCGTTCACGGTTCTATATATGACAATCTGTCAGTTACAGTGAAGAATGGCAAGATATGGTCTATTCGCTTCTGGCCACAAAGTCCGTCCAGAATGCACCTGCGCCCCATTTCGTCACTTGGCCGCCAAGCTTTTCGGCCCAGAAGCGCTCATTGCCGGCCTCGGTCTGCCAAGCCCAGAGCCGCCGCGTGAGGTGATGGAGCGGATATTCTGCCGTAAAACCCATGGCCCCGTGGACCTGATGGGCGATACCCGTGGCCGTGCGCGCCGCGCGGTTGGCACGCAGCTTGGCTGCGGCGATCTCAAACCCTGCCTCGCCGCGATCCGTCGCTTTGAATGCCGCTGCCGCGGCCATCCCTGCCGCCGCCGTTTCTTCGGCCAGCACCGCAAGCTGCTGCTGAATCGCCTGGAACTGGGCGAGCGGCCGCCCGAATTGCTGGCGCTCACGCGTGTAACCGACCGAAAGCTCCAGCGCATGATCAAGCGCGCCCGCCATCTGACCTGCGCGCAACAAGGCGAGCCACGGCAGCACATCGCTCGATGACAGGGCCGTTGCTGCCTTCGCACGTTCAAACCGCAACGTGTCGCGCGGTTCGCCGGCCGAATTGTGATGCCGTTCGATGTGCGCATCCGCGCGGCAAACGATCAACGCTGTCCCGTCAAGCACCGCCACAATATGGGACGCATCACGTCCCCACGGCACGCTTCGCAGTTCGCCAGTGAAGCGCGGCCCATCGAGTTTGCCGGTTGCCTGCGGGCTGATGGTGAGGACATCATCGGGGACGTCGAGCTTTGCAGTCTCTGCAAGGCGCCTTGCAAGAATGGCTTCGGGCAGTGGCACGGCAGATGCGTGATAGCCACAGGCTTTCACCACAACGAGCCCATCTTGCCAATTTCCGCCGAAGCCGCCTTTGTCTTCATCCGTCAGCACCTTTGGAAGCCCTGATTTCGCAATCTGCTTCCAGGCCGTATCCAGATCGGCGTTATGCGTGTCGCCAAGGACCCGGGCGGTCGTATCGGCCAGCAAGTTGCGCAATTCGCTCATCTCAGACCAAGCTCTCTGGCGATGATGCCGCGCAGGATTTCGCGCGTGCCGCCGCGCAGTGAGAACGAGGGCGAGCTTTGCAGCAGATAAGACAGCGTGTCGTTGAAGGGATCGCCGCTTTCGAGCGTCACATGGGGCCGCGCATTGGCCTGCACCAGACGCGGCAATTCTTGTTCGAACGATGTGCCCAGGTCCTTCACGATCGCTGCATCGACGCCGGGGTCTTCACCGGCTGAGAGCTTGCCCATCACGGCCAGCGACATCTGCCGCAATGTCCACATCTCCGCGGTCATGCGGCCGAGCAATTGCTTTTCGATCTCGCTAGGATCGTCGCTCACCATGCGCAGAAATTCGAGGAACAGGCGGATGCTCGAAAGATAGCGCTCCGGCCCGCTGCGCTCGAAGGCGAGTTCAGCGGTCACCTGTTGCCAGCCGCCGCCTTCGTTGCCGATCAGCATGGAATGGGGCACGAACACGTCGTCGAAGAACACTTCGTTGAAATGGCTTTCGCCGGTGAGATTGGCGATAGGTTTGACGCTCAGCCCATCGCTTTTCATATCGACGAGGAATTGCGTCAGTCCGGCATGGCGCGTTTCGCCTTCGCCGGTGCGTACCAGCGCGATCATGTAATGGGCGTGCTGCGCGCTGGAGGTCCAGATCTTCTGGCCGTTGATGCGCCAGCCGCCCTCCACCTTGCGCGCGCGTGTGCGCACCGAGGCAAGATCGGAACCCGAATTGGGTTCGCTCATGCCTATGCAGAAAAAAGCTTCGCCGCGCGCGATGCCGCGGCAGCAGCTTTTCGCGCTGCTCCTCGGTGCCGTAGCGCAAGATCAGCGGGCCGCTTTGGCGATCGGCCACCCAGTGCAGGCCGACAGGTGCGCCCGCCACCAGCATCTCCTCGATCACGACATAGCGTTCGGCGTAGCTGCGTTCGTGGCCGCCATATTTCTTTGGCAGGGTCATGCCGAGCCAGCCGCGCGCACCCAGCTTCTTGCTGAACGCGGTATCCCCGCCGGACCAGGAGCGGGCCTTCACAGCTGAAGCTGTCTGGGGCAATTCTTCGTGCAGGAACGCGCGAACCTCCTGCCGCAAGGCTTTTGCCGCCTCCGGCATATCGAAGGGCGTGAACTGAAACCGGCGCAAGAGTTCCTCCAGCCTTCATTGTGGCGGCAGGCAAGCCCCTGTGCAATCGGGTAAAATCTTGCGCTGACTTCAAGCCTCTCGTGGCTGGGCAAATGCGATTAGGGCGGCGTATGTCTCGCGCGCGCCGCGCGATGGAATTTGGCTTGGCCAAAGCCCTTCAGGAAGGCCTTGTGCAGACAGCCATAGGTCTTTGTTGGACAATGGCGCTGAACCAGGACACGTGTCCGGGCCTAGAACGCCTGGGCGCACTGCGGCTGGCCGCGGGCCGGGACCGTGCTGCATCGATTGCGAATATAGTCGCCTCAGATCAAGTCTTTTTTGAATGGCCAGAAGCTCGTCTTGACGCGCTGTCGTGTGATCGGAACATCCAAACCTTCGCTGATGTCCTAACGCGGATGGTTCCAAGAGTATGTGGCAAAATTTTTTGCGCGTAACGCTGTCGAACACGCGTTAAGGTTCTGCCTGGGAAAACTCCGGAGGAAAAAGCATGGATTATGTTCGTCTGGGAAAAACCGGATTGAAAGTGTCGCGCATTTGCCTGGGTACGATGACCTATGGGTCGCCCAAATGGCGTGACTGGGTGCTCGACGATGAGGCGAGCCGTCCTTTCATCAAGCGTGCTCTGGATGGCGGCATCAACTTCTTCGATACTGCCGATGTGTATTCGTTGGGCGCAAGCGAAGAGGTTCTGGGCAAGGCCCTCAAGGACTTCGGGCCGTCACGCGAAAATCTCGTGGTCGCCACCAAAGTGTTCAGTCCGATGGGGCAGGCCCCCAACGAGCGCGGTCTTTCACGCAAACACATCATGCATGCCATCGACGCTTCGCTGGCGCGGCTCGGTCTGGATTATGTCGATCTCTACCAGATTCACCGCTTCGATTACGGCACCCCTATCGAAGAAACGATCGAGGCGCTGCACGACGTCGTCAAGGCCGGCAAGGCGCGCTACATCGGCGCCTCGTCGATGTATGCTTGGCAGTTCGCGAAATATCTCTACACAGCCGACGCAATGGGCAAGACGAAGTTCGTCTGCATGCAGAACCACTATAATCTTGTCTATCGTGAAGAAGAACGCGAGATGCTGCCGCTTTGCCGCGCCGAGGGCATCGGTGTCATTCCATGGAGCCCGCTCGCACGCGGTTTTCTCACGGGCAACCGCAGGCGCCAGGACAAAGGCGAAACCACGCGCGCCCAAAGCGACGACTTCGCGCATGCCATGTATTATAATGACGCCGACTTCACTGTGGTCGAGCGCGTGACCGAGATCGCCAACAAACGCGGCGTTTCAAACGCGCAAGTGGCACTGGCCTGGATGCTGGCCCAGCCCGGGGTGACCGCACCGATCATCGGCGCATCCAAACCGCATCATCTGGATGATGCCATTGCCGCAGCATCGCTGAAACTGAGCGAGGAAGACCTTAAAGCGCTCAGCGAGCCTTACACAGCCCATCGCGTGCTCGGGCACACCTGATGGTTACTGTTTTTCCGGTAGCGCGGGCTTTGTCGCGGTTGCGGGCCAGGATTGCGTGTTTTCGGCCGCGTCCTGGCTCCAACCGCCTCCCAGCGCTTGGTAAAGGGTGACATCGGCCTGCAGGCGCGCAAGTTGGGTCTGTACGAGTTGGTCCTGCGAACTGAACAGCGTCTGTTGGGCTGCCAGCACGGTGGTCAAATCGATGATGCCTTCGCGGTATTGGATTTCGGAAATGCGCAAGGCCTCGGTCGCGTTGTCCACTTCGATGGTGAGGTAGTGCTCCTGCTCGGCGAGTGCCGAGACATTGCCGAGCGAAAATTCGACATTGGTGAACGCGTTGAGCACCGCACTGCGATACGCAGCGATCATTTCGAGCTGCTGGGCCTTCGCCAGATCGCTTTCCGAAGCCAGCAGGCCGCCATCGAAAATCGTCTGCAGTACCGAGGCACCCACCGAATAGAACAGCGTCGAGCCGCTGAAAAGCGCACCCAGCGCGCCGCTCGCAAATCCGCCTGAGCCCGAAAGCCCGATGCTCGGGAAGAACGCCGCGCGTGCTGCATCGACATTGCCGTGCGCCGAGGCAAGGGAGGCTTCTGCTTCGGCCACATCGGGGCGACGCAGCAGAAGTTCGGACGGCATGCCTGGCTGTACCAATGGCGGCTTGACGGCATCCATCGTCTGCGCGACGACGTCGAAGCCTTCGGGCGCATGGCCGATGAGTACGGCCAGCGTGTAACGCGCTTGGCGTTCCTGTTCCACAAGCCCGGGAATCAATGCCTGCTGAGCAGCGACCAGCGCCTGTTCCTGCGCGAGATCGAGGTTGGAGGATACGCCGTTCGTCACCTTGGCCTTCACGATAACGAGTACGCGGTTGATGGCGTCGACATTGGCGCGCGCGATCTTGATACGCTCGCGCAGTGCCAGAACATTCAGATAGCCGCTCGCGGTGTTGGACTCTACGGTGAGCGCCACGACTTCCTGCGCATATTTGCTCGAACGCAGCGCGTCCTCGGCGGCGTGGTAGGTGTCGCGATTGCGACCGAACAGATCGACCTGATAACTCGCATTGAGCCCGAGGTTGTAACTATCGGATTCGATGAAAGGCGACGAACTCGTCACGGTGCCATTTGGGCCGGTGCCGATGGCGCGTTCATGCGAACCCTGCCGGCTGGCATCGAAGCTGCCGCTCAATTGAGGAAACAGGGCCGCGCGCGCGATGCCCGATTGCGCTTGGGCCTGCAGCACGCGCGCAAAGGCTGCCGCGAGATCCAGGTTGTTGGTCTGCGCGCTGGCGACCAGGCCGGACATTTCAGGGCTGCCGAAATTCGTCCACCAATCAGCCTTCGGCCATGTTTGCGCATCCGACGGGATGGGCGCGGTGAAGGCAGTGGGAACATCCGTCGGCTTCAAGACTTGCGGGACCGGTGTTGCGCAACCGGCCGCGACCAGTGCCAACACGCCTGCAGAGGCGGAGCTGAGAAATCGGTTCATTTAAATTTACTCGCTTGCGAGGGCGACCACGGGGTGAGCCGTGCTGCTTTCATAGCTGGTGCGAAGCCGAACACAAGTCCCGTGGCGAGGGCCCAGCCAAACATCAGGATCATGGGTAGGGCCGTTAAGGCTATTGCCGTGCCAAACGCTTGTATCATCAGTCCGGTTCCCCTGGCCGCCAGACCCACCACCGTGCCGAGCCCGGAAACCAAAGCCGCTTGGCTCAAGAGCTGCTGCAGAATATCGCGGTCCTGCGCGCCCGATGAAAATTATGTCATCCGTGTCAACGTCGCCGCGCGTTGGCGTCTTTGGGCGAGCTCATGGCGATCACCCGGACTGGGACGTTGTTGATGAGCGTGGAACGAGCAATCAAATCGCCCTTGTCGGCATCAAGCTTTGCAACGACAGATTTGCCCAGCACTGTGACAACGCCATAGCTCGTCCGTGCCGGACACGCCGGTTTCGATCGCCCAGCTGTGTACGCTTGCGCAAGCCCCAATCATCACATCGATCTGGGTCTGATAGTCGACCTCGTTGCAGCATCGGGTTAGCGGAGATTTATTTCTGCAGCTAAGGCCGAAACACTTAGAAGCTTCGCGAGCCGTTCCACCAGGCGCTGTGCTGGTGCCAAACTCGCAGGATTGTCTCAACCGCGCGATCCGATGTGCATGGCGCCACGTCTGTGGTCTTCATCTACTCGCAAGGAGCATCAACGCGGCAGGCGTGGCGTTACTCGCGCGAGATTATGACGAAACATACGCCAATCGCCTTGCGGTCATCGCGACAATTCATTGGCAGGGACGCTATGTGCCGTCGCAGGCATTGCCGCGGATATGGTGTGCCCAACAGCTAAGCGGCCTTCGTTCGGAGCATAGTGCACGGCAAAGGGTAGAATTCGAGGCGGCGATCGCCATGCAAAAAGTGTTGGTCGAAGAGCGCGAAAAAAATGCAAACGCATAGTTTTGATAGATCGACGCTGGGCCAGCCACGATTTTCTTGCAACGTTTGTTGGATACAAAAAACATACGGGCCGCGTGGGGGACGCGGCCCGTACGTCGTCAGGCGGGGGAGCCTGTGTTAAGCGCCGCCGAGACCGCCCTTGCGGACGACCTTGAAGCGCTGCAGTTGCATACTCGCCAGACCCATATTGGGGTCGATTTCGAGTGCTTTCTGATAATCTTCGTAAGCACCGCGCACATTGCCCAGTGCCTCATTGACGATCGCCCGGTCGTAATAGGCGATGGCCGGCTGCTTGGCGCCGAGGTCGAGGCCTTTGGTGATGTCGTCCAGCGCCACCTGATAGCGATGCAGCGAGATCATCACCGCGCCGCGATCAACATAACCTTCGCCCAGCTTGTCGTTGAGCTTGAGGCCCGCATTGTAATCGGCAAGTGCTCCGCGCAGATCGTCGAGGCGTCCCTTCAGAATACCGCGGTTGATCAACGTGGCTGCCCGATCCTGGATCGAGAGCGAGATGTTCTCGAGTGCGGCGTTGCAGGTGGTTACGCCACCCACCGGCTCGCCGTCGAATTCGGCGGCTTTGTAGCAATCGGTTGCTGGACCGCCGCCCAGTACCGTGACGGCAGCATGTGCCGGCGACATAAGCATGACCATGCCAACAGCACCCAAAACGGATGCCGTAAGATTGTGCAACTTCATGAAATCCTCCCCTTATGGAGCGACTTGATTGTTGCACAAACGCCGCACCCGGTCCATGGCGGGAATAAGGTATTTCCAAGGCAAATCGCGGCCTAAACCGCTCATCCCCAAGCCAAATTTGGCACCTTCCCAAATCGCCAAATGTTCCGCATTTTCATGCCCCATTGCCCTGTAAAGGAGATTCTATGGCCTGGTCCGCGCTCGCGCCGCTTGTGCTTTTGAGCATCTCGAATGTGTTCATGACCTTTGCCTGGTATGGCCAGCTCAAATTCCCCAACACCTCGCTGCTGGTGCTGATTCCGATCAGCTGGGGGATCGCGTTCTTCGAGTACTGCTTTGCAGTGCCCGCCAACCATTACGGCCATCAGGTCTATTCGGCCGCCCAACTCAAGACGATGCAAGAAGTCATCACGCTGGTCGTGTTCGCGATCTTTTCGGTGACCTATCTGGGTGAGGCGATCAAATGGAATCACATCGTTGCATTCGGCTTGCTTATCTGCGCGGCATTCTTCGCGTTCAACAAGTGGAGCTAATGGGCAAACGGGTTTTCGCTGAAGTCCTTCACCGCGCGTAAGGGCACGTCGAGCGCGGGATTTGCACCCAAATACATCACCAGCGTCATCTGCCGCGTTTTTGCGTCCCAGATCATTTGCGCGGCGATGCCACCAGGTTTGCGGAAAATGTGGCCATCAAATTCCATCTTACGGGGCTCGACGCTGCCCCAGCCCGAGGCCAGTCCCGCCATCATGCTGTCGCGAATGCTCTGGCGTTGCTCTTGGGTGGCGTCGGGGGCGATGTCGGTGGTGTCCGGGGCGCTGATCCGCACCAGCCTGTCCTTACCGATCTCCAGCCAAGCAGCGATGATGGTGTTGGAGGTCTCGTAGGTGCCCTCCCAACGGCCCACCGGGGGGGTGGGCCGTGAGCAACCGGCCAGTGCCAGCACCGCAATCATGGCCACCGCGACCCAGCGCATGAGGCTTCCTCCCCCAACTCAGAGCCGGAATTCGTGGAGGATAAAGCCTAATGAAGCCTAGCGCATGGCCGATGTGACGATCCCGCCCTTGCACCATGCGGCGGGCGGCTTATACCCACGCCCTTCGATTTTAAGCGGGATTTGCCATGAGTGCGCTGCCCAAGGGTTTTCTGGCCGAGTCGCTTGAACCGCATCCAGCCGTCGCCGACCATCGCGGTGACCCAGAAGGCGCGCGACCTGAAGGCCGCTGGCCGCGATGTGATCGGGCTGGGCGCGGGCGAGCCCGATTTCGACACCCCCGACAACATCAAGGAAGCCGCCATCGCCGCCATCAATCGGCGGCGAAACCAAATACACCGCCGTCGAAGGCATTCCCGAACTGCGCGCTGCCATCGCCGCCAAGTTCAAGCGCGAGAACGATCTCGACTACAAGCCGTCGCAATCTTCGTGGCGCCGGGCGGCAAGTCCATCATCTACAACGCGCTGCTGGCGACGCTGAACCCCGGCGACGAAGTGATCGTGCCCGCGCCTTATTGGGTGAGCTATCCCGACATCGTGCTGCTCGGCGGCGCCAAGCCCGTGATCGTCGAGACCAAGCTCGAGGAAGGCTTCCGCCTAACTCCCGCAGCCCTGGAAGCCGCGATCACGCCGAAGACCAAGTGGCTGATCTTCAACCAGCCCTCCAATCCGACGGGCGCCTGCTATACGCGCGAGCAGTTGAAGGCGCTGACCGATGTGCTGATGCAAGCATCCGCAGGTCTGGGTGCTGACCGACGACATGTACGAGCATCTGGTCTATGGCGGCTTCAAGTTTCACACCATCGCGGAGGTCGAGCCTGGCCTTTACGAGCGCACGCTGACCATGAACGGCGTGTCCAAGGCCTATGCCATGACCGGCTGGCGCATCGGCTATTGCGCGGGCCCTGAGCCACTGATCAAGGCGATGGCCAAGCTGCAATCGCAATCGGCATCCAACGCCGGCGTCGATCTCGCAATGGGCGAGCGTGGAAGCGCTGAACGGGCCGCAGGATTTCATTCCGAGGTTCCAGAAGCATCTTCGAGGAGCGGCGCGACCTGGTGGTCTCGATGCTCAACCAGGCGCACGGCATCGAATGCCCCAAGCCGGAAGGCGCGTTCTATGTCTATCCCTCGATCAGGAAGCTGATCGGCAAGAAGACGCCAATCCGGCAAGACGATCGCCACCGACGAGGATTTCGCCGGCGAACTTCTGGAAGCCGAAGGCGTGGCGGTGGTGCATGGCGCGGCGTTCGGCCTGTCGCCGTTCTTCCGCATTTCCTACGCGACGTCGAACGCGGCGCTGGAAGAGGCTTGCCGCCGCATCCAGCGGTTCTGTGGGAATCTGCGCTAGCCATCAGCCGGTATCCCGTCGCAGCAATTCCCTCATAACCTGAAGGTGCTAGGTTCAAATCCTTGCCCGCAACCAGAATTAAGCCCTTGAGAAATTTATGTTTTCAAGGGATTTTTTGTTCTCCAAATTTCGATTTTAAACGGCTCGTGGAAGCGGCAGAAGGAAAGTCGTGGCGTAGATTTGGCGGGTTGTGCCGCGACAACCTGACCGAGGGGTTCACTCAATTCCAACCTGCTCATCTCTGACGAGCGGCCGATGTGAGCTTTCGAACGTCAGCAGGTCATATTGGGGCTGTGAAGATTGTCATATTCCATCCGACGCCGTGGCTTTGCACAAATAACATTTGCTTTTGCCACGCTGCGTACCTGACAGAATGAAACGTCACGCCAAAAGCGCCCGCGCGATTAGTGCTACGACAAACGCTCCTCAAATTCGGCCTGCGCGTCCGGCGAACGTGATTTGAATGCTGAAAGGAATGTAAAAGGCCGCGCCGACGCCAATGCTGCTACCGGCTATCGCATAGAATGGAAGTCCGCCCGCCAGAACCGCCGCGAGACCTGCAGCCGCAGAGACAGATCCAACCGTTCCAACCGCGATCATTGCATACCCATAGGCACGGTTGAGGATACGCTCGGGGCCGCTCAAATCACCCGCCACGATCGTTATTGTGGCCGCGCCGAAGGCGAGCGCGCAGAGCAGGAAGAGCACGTCCCAGAAGCGACGGAAGCCTTCGAACGCAGACGTGTTGTGGGCCGTTGCAAGCTGAGGCAGGACGAATCCGGTCATCCCATCAACGAAGATGAAGAGAATGATCGCAAGGACAAGTCCGTTCCAACCTGCGGCCGCGATGCTCCGGCCGCGACGCCCGAACTCCTGCGCCATGAGAAGGGCGGCAGTGGCCCAAACGAGATCGCCGATGATGCCCACGGCGCCAGCGGCCTTCAGCATGCCAGCGCTTGCGATTGCGCCAGACATCGCGCCGCTCAGATCGAGCGGCTGGACCGCGGCAGGGCTGCTCGCCAGGGCAAGCGCGTAAAAGACATTCGTGATCACAAGACCAAACGCGCCGAGTACGGAAAGCATGCCGCTTAGTGCGATGGGCGGCGCTGCTTTGCGTGGCGATGACGCTGCCGGCGGGAGATCGGTAATGCTCAATTGGGAAGGGTTTCCTGCCATTTTCAACCTCTGGAACAGCGGGCCTCTCAGTTTGCACCAAAAACGGCGAGAGCTGCACAAGAACTCACCCCCCTCATGGGAAAAATGTGTAAACCGCGTAGTCGTTGAGCGTTCCGGCTAAAGCAAGCGCTCAACTCGATGCGCAATCCGTCGCGCGAATGATCTGATGTTCCAGCACCTTACACTCCGCGGTGACACTGACACCGCCATTCCCGAAATTTTTTTTCGCGGGAATATACAACTCGGGGTGCAAACGGAGTCTCAATATAGGTGGTCCGTGTCTCTGGTCCCTTGAAGGGTAGGAAGAGCGCGAGGATGACGGAAAAGCCGGAAGCAAACCGTGCAGCTGCCAACGCTGAGCGTATGGGCGCCCACTTGAGCGCGCCCGAAGCCCTGGCGTGGTTTCTACGGGAAGTGTTGCCGTTGGAGGCGATGTTGATGCAGTACCTACGGCACAACTGGCGCGACCAAAGCGACATCGAAGACCTTGTTCAGGAAGTTTATGTCCGTGTGTTCGAGGCAGCGCGCAAGGAAATTCCCGAAAAAGCTAAGCCTTTTCTATTCACCACCGCGCGCAACCTATTAATTACGCGAGTTCGCGACCGGCGCGTGGTGCCGATGGAAGCGGCGCTTGATCTTGAGGCGTTGGCGATTGCTATCGACACGCCGGCTCCCGACCAAGGACTGATAGCGCGCGACGAACTTCGCCGTCTGCGCGAAGCGATCGACAGCCTTCCGCCGCATCTTCGCGACGTCGTCGTTATGAGAAGAATCGAAGATCTCTCACGGGCAGAAGTCGCCCAACGCCTCGGCATCAATGAGGCATCGGTTTCCAACTATCTCACCAAAGGTATGTATGAGCTTGCCGACATCATCTACGGCGAGCCGATATCTCCGGGGAGGCGCCGCGATGAGTCTTGACGAAGATGCAAATCCCACTGGGGCAAGGGCAATCAAGACACAAGCAGCGGCTTGGCTTGAGCGTCGGGATCGCATGGACTGGAGCGACGCCGACCAGGCTGAGTTCGATGCGTGGCTCGCTCAATCGGTCGAGAATTACCTTTTCTATCATCGTGTCGAAAGCGCTTGGGCGCGGTCGCGGCGGTTGGTCGTGTTGCGCCATCCAAGGCCGCAAGCACTCAAGCAAACCGCTCAAAGCAAGGTCCGCCCGCTGCGCATAGCCACGGTCGCGACGTTTGTCGCGCTGGCTGTTTTGGCCACGGGCAGCGCGCTTCTAATACCATCGCCTGATCAACACACATTCGTGACGCCCATCGGCGGCCATGAGATCATCACGCTCAAAGACGGTTCGTCCATTGAACTGAACACGGACACGGTCGTTCGCACCAATATCGGCTCGGATCACCGCATAGCTTCAATTGAAAGAGGCGAAGCATTCTTCAAGATTTCGCATGACGCGGGCCACCCTTTCACGGTGACCGCCAACAACAACAAGATCACCGTCCTGGGCACGAAATTCTCTGTTCGAGACGAACCCAATCGCGTCGAAGTGAGATTGGTCGATGGCAAGGTTTGGTTTACCTCTGACAATGGCAAAGCTCTCCCAAAATCAGCATTGATGACGCCAGGGGACGTTCTGGTAGCGACCGCTACGTCACTCTCGGTCGCCAAACGTACGCCTGCAGAATTGGCGAATGATCTCGGCTGGCGTCGAGGTTTGCTCGTTTTTCATCATGCGACGCTTGCCGCCGCGGCCAGCGAATACAATCGCTACAACACCCAAAAAATCGTCATCGGCGATGCGGCCGCTGCTCGGTTGACCGTAAGCGGCTCACTTCCTGCGAATGATACACGCGAGTTTTTGACGATTGCGAAAAAGTTTTTCGGACTGACTGTGCAGAATTACGGCGACGAGATTGTCGTCTTGCGCTGATGAAGGACGTTCGCGAGCCGCGAACATAAACATTGGCGGCGTCAACGGCCGCGTGGAGGGGAAATGAAAAGGCATTCATACATTCGATCGCTGATCATTGGCGCATTCTTTGCCGCAATCGCGGCATCGCATTCACACGCCGAAAATTTTAATATTCCGGGCGGCGATTTGGATTCCGCGCTGGATGCCTATACGACGCAATCGGGTATTGCCGTTATAGTCTCGAACGCCGCCGTCAAGGGCACCAAGACCAACGGCGTCAAGGGTGAACTCGCACCAACCGATGCGCTCGCGCGTCTCCTACGAGGCACCGGATTTATTCAAACCAAAAACTCGGCCGGTGTTATCCAAATTGTCCGGCAGACCAGCGAAATCGAGCGTCCCGAGGACCATACTGAAATTCAGATTGCGGCGGCTCAGGCGGCTCCAGCCGCCCTCGAAACGGTCACGGTAACATCGTCGAAACTCGGCGGAGCCGATGTTCAGTCCATTCCAATCGCGATTACCGCATTGTCGCAAGAGCAATTGACAGCAACACAAACGGCCGGGGGGCCGGACCTGATTAAGCAGGTTCCCAACATGACATTCACAAAAACAAACTTCTCCGGCTATAGCATCCAAATTCGCGGTATCGGTACGCAGGCGATTTCGGTGACGACCGATCCGGCGGTGGCTGTTGCATTCAACGACATTCCGTTCATTCGGAATCATTTCTTCGAGCAGGAATTCTACGACGTTGCATCCGTCGAGGTCGCGCGCGGGCCACAGGGCACGCTCTATGGGCGTAATGCGACGGCAGGTGTCGTCAATCTTGTCTCCGCAAAGCCCTCGGATCAATTCGAAGCGATGGGCTCCGTCGATATCGGAAATTACCAGAACCGACGCCTCGAAGGCATGATCAATATTCCGATTGTTGATGACGAACTCGACATTCGCGTTGCCGGCGAATGGACCAAACGCCAGGGCTATTCATTCAACGAAACGGACGATCAACGCATCGACGGCCGCGATCTGTGGTCGGGGCGCGTCACGATTGGATGGAAACCGGTCAGCAATCTTCAAACCTATCTTGTTTGGGAGCACTTTTCCGAGGACGATGATCGTCTCAGAAGCTCCAAACAACTTTGCAAAACCGATAACGGCCCCGGCGAAGTCGGCGGCGTCGCAAAGCCAGTAAATCCTGGAACATTTCTGATCGGCGATAGCGGCGATTTCTTTTCTCAGGGCTGCCTACCGGCATCGTTCTATTCGCCCGCCGCGTTCGAAGCTCCACTCGGTTTTGTATTGCCCATAGTCGTAGGTGAGCAACTGATCAATATTATGAACCCAATAAATCCCTACGCCGGTGTAACGCAATCGCCAAATCTTCGAGTGGTCGAGTCGGGGCTCAATCCGAGTTACCGTGCTAAGAACGATGTTGCCGAATTCAACGCGGATTATACGATCACGCCTTCGCTGACCTTTACGTCGCAAACCGGATTCAATCACGACTTTCTCTGGTCGGCCGAAGATTACGACCGCTTCGGTTCGGTGCCGGGAATTTTCAATACGGGCCATTATGGCATTTCCCCGCAGGGCGTCTATTGCGATCCGCAATTGGGTTGCTCTAATCGATTTATCGTCGAGGATCTCTCCGAAGAACATGCCTGGCAGTTGAGCCAGGAGTTCCGCATCGCCTCGAATTTCTCCGGGCCGTTCAATTTTAGTGCCGGCGGCAATTATCTGCATTACGAGACGGAGGAAAATTATTATGTTTTCAGTAATGCATTCACTCTAATTACCACGGAGCCCGGCGGCGGGCCTGACGATTCGGCATTTCTTCCACACGGCTTTCAGTTCAACGATCTGAAAGCGCCCGCCATGATCGGATTCGGGTATGTCGATCCGAATCCGCTTTCCAGCCTCAACAACAACGGGCACAATTATTTTCTCAGTCAGAATCCCTATGTGCTCAATTCCTATGCCGCATTCGGCGAGGCGAATTACAACATATTCAGCGACCTGAAGCTGACGGCCGGCCTTCGCTGGACGGACGACCAGAAACATTTCGTCGATATTCCAAGCTGGCTGGTGGAGAGCGGCTGGGGTTATCCCATTGCCGGCACCGTTGATCAGCAATGGGATCAGTTCACGGGCCGCGCTGTTGCAAACTGGACGCCGAAGCTCGACTTCACAGATCAGACACTGGTCTATGGCTCCTATGCGCATGGCTATAAGGCAGGCGGCGCGAACCCACCTGGCGCGATCTTCACGTCGTCTTTAACGGGTTTGAGTACTGAATTGAATACCGGTGTGGAGCCCGTCCACCCGCTGACCTTCAAGCCAGAATTCGTCGATGCATTCGAAGTGGGCACCAAGAATACGCTGCTGGACGGCGCACTGACGCTGAACGGCGATCTGTTCTACTACAATTACGAAAATTACCAGATTTCTCAGATCGTCGATCGGACCGCGATCAATCTCAATTTCGATGCCCATGCCAAAGGTGCTGAACTGGAAGCGACATGGGAGCCGTTGCCGGGTTTACGGTTCAATTTTGCCGGAGGCTGGGAAGATACTGCCATCGCCAAGGGACAAAGCGCCGTCGATCTCATGGATCGCACTGCGGGCACTCCGGGCTGGTACGTCGTCAAGCCATTCGCCAACGAAGCGTCGAATTGCATATTCCCCACCGACGTCGCGAAATGGATCGATCAAGGTACCCCACTCGTCGGAACCGATGCAGTAAGTTATTGCGCTTATGCCTACATCCTGCATGACGATCCGCTTACGCAACTTCCCTATGTGCCCAATCCCTCGGTGATGGTGTTTGGCTCCAGCACCGTGCCGCTGCAAAGCGCTGACGGCAACCCTATAGTCGGTTATCCGGGGTTCAACCCCACCACAGCGCCAAACGACGGCGAAGGCTTTTCGAAGAACCTCAGCGGGAACAAGCTTCCCAATGCCCCGCCTTACACGGTGTCTTTCGGTGCGCAATATACCGTTCCCCTGACGTCGGATTGGGCGGGCACGCTGCGCAGCGATTTCTACTGGCAGGATGCTTCATGGTGGCGTGTGTTCAACGACCTGTCTTACGATCGACTGCACGGTTATGACACCGTCAACCTGTCGCTGATCTTCACCAACCAAAATGGCTGGCAGGTGATGTTCTATGACAAGAACGTGTTCAACGTCACGGCGATCACCGGCGCTTTCCTGAACAGCGATGACAGCGGACTGACGACGAACGTCTTTCTGACCGATCCCAAGCTGATCGGCATCCGCGTCACGAAGAATTGGTAAGGGGGAAGCAATGAGCGAATTGATAAATAAACACAGTCGCGGACCGGCCTGCCGGACATTCCTTCTGGCGAATGTTTCCTCGCTTGCGTTATTGGGTTGGGCTAGCGCGATAGGTGGAGCGCTGGCGGAAGATGGCGATCGCCCGCTCGTATGGGTGGAGCTTGGCGGTCAGGTGGAACACATGACCGGCACATCGGACATCTTCTCCCCACCGTTTTTTGATCTGGCAGCGCCCGCCAATCTCGCAACGATGACAGACGCGCAGCGGCCGCCGCTTTACAGCATCGGTGGCGAAGGCAAGATTACTTTCACGCCTGAGGACACGAACTGGGTTCTCTCGGCCTCCGTCCGTTACGGTCGTTCCAACGCGGCGAAACATCCGCATTATCAAAAGGCCCTCGCTCCTTTTACCTTTTACGTCGAAGGCCATCACGGCACCGTCGCACCGCCTTATGAAATTTTCGGGGATGATCAAACCGATTTCCGAGAATCGCACGCTATTCTCGATTTCCAGGCGGGCAAGGATGTTGGTTTCGGTTTGTTTGGCGCGCACGGAAGTTCGGTGGTCAGTGCAGGGGTGCGCTTCGCGCAATTCACAACCCGTTCCGATGCGACGCTGCATGCACGGCCTTACTATACCCTCGGTATAGCGACGGTGCCCGGAAAATATCGGCTGCCGCATCAATTCCGCAAAACCAATGCAGCGTCTTTTGACGCCAAGCGCGACGCACAGACTGTGGGGCCGTCTCTATCGTGGGACGCATCTCTGCCGGTTGCCAGGAACGGCTCGAATATGACGCTTGATTTTGATTGGGGAGCGAACGCTGCAATTCTGTTCGGTCGGCAGCGCGCGATCATCCATCACCAAACGACCGGTTCCTATTATCACAAATATGGCGGAGTGAAGCACACGGGCAGTTACATGCACATGCCCCCCGATCAAAATCGTTCGCGGACCGTCACGATTCCAAATGTCGGAGGCTTTGCAGGCGTCACGTTCCGTTATGTGGACGCCAAAATCAGCCTCGGCTATCGCGCCGATTTCTTCTTCGGCGCGATGGATGGCGGCATCGACACGGCGCGAAGGGAGAATGTCGGTTTCTATGGCCCCTTCGCCACAATCGGTGTTGGTATCGGAGGGTAACCCGAAGCTGGCAGCTCGCTCCCGTTCTTCGCGGGGCAGGACGTCAGCACGCAATTGCGGTTGATTTTTCCAACAAAATCCCCCCTTGCCATCACCCCTCCTTCGGCGCGAGCATTGCCCCTCAAGCGGGGCGCGTGACGCCGCCCAGCCTTTGGGAACTGCGCCCGCCGCGCCCTGTTCCCCTCGCGAATTGGCGAGGGCGAGGAGGCGCTTATGCCAAAAAGCACTGGAGGAAACGGGCCACGCACAGTGGCCCTGGTAGGACCGTATGGCAGTGGAAAGACGACGCTGCTGGAAAGCCTTCTGATGGCGACCGGTGCCATCCACCGAAAAGGCGCCGTGACCCAGAAAAGCACGGTGGGCGATGCGAGCCCGGAGGCCCGCGCCCGCCAGATGAGTGTTGAAGTCAATTGCGCAACGACCAGCTATCTCGGCGAGAGTTTCACTTTTCTTGATTGTCCTGGGTCGATCGAATTCCTGCAGGATGCGCTGAACGTGCTGCCCGGCATCGATGCGGCCGTCGTGGTGTGCGAACCCGAACCCGCCAAGGTGCAGATGCTGAAGCCCTATCTGAAGCGGCTCGCCGACTTGGCCATCCCACACTTTCTATTCGTGAACAAGATCGACAAGGCGGGCGGAAGTTTGCGTGGGCTGCTCACCATGTTGCAGGACGCCAGCGACAAACCACTGCTGCTGCGTCAGATTCCGATTTGGGAAAACAACACAGTGACGGGCTTTGTTGACCTCGCGTTGGAGCGCGCCTTCGTCTATCGCCCGCACACCGAAAGCCAGGTCATCGAGCTTGCCGGAGAAATTAAGGATCGCGAGAAGGAAGCACGTTTCCAGATGCTCGAGAAACTCGCCGATTACGATGAGCATCTGATGGAAGAACTCCTGTCCGACGCCGAGCCGCCGCGTGACGAAGTGTTCACTGATCTGGCCAAGGATTTGTCGGACGGCCTGCTGGTGCCCGCCTTGATGGGCTCGGCGGAAGGCGACAATGGTGTGCGGCGCCTACTAAAAGCGCTGCGCCACGAAGTGCCAGATGTCAGCAAAGCCGTCGAACGTCTCGGCGTGAAGCCGGGCCACGAAGGCCTCGTGCAGATCGTCAAGACCTATCATTCCGCACATGGCGGCAAGCTCAGTCTGGCGCGCGTGCTCTGCGGCACGTTGAAGGAAGGCGCTGTGCTGCACAACCGCGACGGCAATGATGCGCGCGTCGGCGGCATCGCCGCGCTGAAAGGCGAAGCACAGACAAAACTCACCGAGGCGAAATCAGGCGATTTGGTCGCGTTGTTGCGGTTGGAAGGCGCGCTGACGGGCGACATGCTATCGACCGTCAAAGGCGCGAAACTGCCGAAGGTACAGATCGAGCAGTTGGAGCCCGTCTACGGCCTTGCCATTGAAGCCACCGACCGCAAAGACGAAGTGAAACTCACCGCCGCGATTCACAAGCTGCAGGAAGAAGACCCCTCGCTGCATTTCCAGCAGAACGCGGAATTGCACGAAATGGCGCTGGCCGGGCAGGGCGAGATTCATCTAAAGATCGCAGTCGAAAAGCTCGCCAGCAAATACGGCCTCAAGCTCACCACCCACCAACCGCGGGTGCCCTACAAGGAAACGATCCGCAAGGCCACGACCCAACGCGGCCGGCACAAGCGCCAATCCGGCGGCCACGGCCAGTTCGGCGACGTGGTGATCGACATCAAGCCTATGCCGCGCGGCAGCGGGTTCGTGTTCCAAGACGAGATTTCGGGTGGCGTGGTGCCGCGCCAATTCATTCCCTCTGTCGAGAAAGGCGTGGTTGATTATCTGAAACAGGGGCCACTTGGGTTTCCCGTGGTCGATGTCGCGGTCGCGCTGACCGACGGTTCTTATCACACCGTCGATTCATCCGACGCCGCCTTCCAGACCGCAGGCCGCCTGGCAATGACGGAGGGGATGCCCAATTGTTCGCCGGTATTGCTCGAACCGATCATGCATGTGCGCATCCATGCGCCGAACGAGGCAACCTCGAAGATCAATCAGGTGGTCAGCGGACGGCGCGGCCAGTTGATGGGCTTCGATGCACGCGATGGCTGGAAGGGCTGGGACACGGTGCAAGCCCAGATGCCGCAGTCGGAACTGCATGGCCTTATCATCGATCTACGCTCGCTGACCCAAGGGGTGGGCACATTCGAGATGGAGTTCGACCATCTGGCCGAACTGACGGGCAGACTGGCCGAACAGGTCGTGGCGACGCGAAAGGCGGCGGCTTAAAGCAAATGCCCGGGGGCGGTCAGTGCGCCAGCGCGCCTTCGCCCTGTTTTGCGTCCTTTTTCGATGATCGCGAGCAGCACATGCGCTGTCACGTCGATCTTTTTTGCCCTGATTCCAGCGCCCCATCGTGTGGGCGGCAACGCCGAAACGTCGAAAAGCTAGCTGGTGTTGCACAACCATTTGGGACAACGCAGCAGGATTGAACAGATCGCCGTGCGGTCCTGTTTTCGTCAGACCCTGACGATCAGCTTGCCACGGTTCTTGCCGGCGAACATGCCGGTCAGCGCCGAGGGCATCTTCTCGAAACCTTCCACGATATCGACGGGCGCTTTCAGTTGCCCGCTCTTCAGCCACGTGGCGAGCGCGTCTTCGCCCTGTTTGCGGCGGCTATAGAAATCCATCACCACAAAGCCTTCCATGCGGATGCGCTTGGTAACGAGGAAGCCCGGAACACCTGCCGGCCCGCTTGCAGGAGACGTGGTGTCGTATTGCGAGACGTTGCCGCAGCAGGCGATGCGTCCCCACAGATTCATTCGCGCGATCGCCGCAGCCAGAACATCGCCGCCTGTATTGTCGAAATAGACGTCGACGCCTTCGGGTGCTGCCGCCTTCAATTGCTTGTGAATGCCTCCGGCCTTGTAGTCGAGCGCCTCGTCGAAGCCGAGGTCGTTTTTCAGCCACGCGCATTTGTCTGCGCCACCTGCCGTACCGATGACGCGGCAACCGGCGATCTTGGCGATCTGCCCGGCGATGGTGCCGACAGCACCCGCCGCCCCCGACACCAGCACCGTCTCGCCGGGCCGCGGGCGGGCGACATCAAGCATTCCGAAATAAGCGGTAAGCCCGGTGATACCGAGTACGCCCAGAATATGTTCGGGCTTGTGGCGTGCATCGTGTTTGGTCAGAGCCTTGGCCGACATCACAGCTTGCGTCTGCCAGCCATATTCGCCAGAGACGAGGTCGCCGGGCGCGAAGCCCTTTGCGTTTGATTTGACGACCTCGCCCAATCCCCATCCCGCCATCGTGTCGCCAGGTTCGAGCTTGGAACGATAAGTTACCCCCGCCATCCAAGCCCGGCTTGCTGGATCGATCGACAGCATGGTGGTGCGCACAAGCACTTCGCCTTCACGTGGCTCGGCCACATCGTCCTCGCGCAATTCGAAGTTGCCGGCCGTGACTTCACCGGCCGGCGGCCTTGCGTAGATCCAGCGTTTGTTCTTTGCCATGACTGCCTCCTTGGCGTTGACGCAAGCATAGGACTGCGGTGGCAATCTGCAATACGCAAAGTCCGGGGACGGAAATTACGCCTGACGTAATACGCATAGCGTATTTTTCCCTTATTTCGCGATCCCTTGATGGGCGAACAGCGCGAGCACTTTCTTCGCTGACGCCGAAATTGCGCGTTCCCGCCAATCGTATTTCGGAAGATTATAAATGGCGCCATCCCGTCACGGCACAAAACAGCCTTGCGTCTTGGCCGACACTTTGGAACCAGTCCGCAAATCTGGGCGCCGTTGCGGACAAGCCACGACATCTCGATGGCCAAGCATGAATTCGCCGCCGCGGTTTGCCGTAAGGTCGAGAAAGCGGCCTAAAACTTCCAGTCTCGCGAGCTGCGCACCAGGAAATCACGGAATGCCGCCACGCGCTTGGAATGACGCAGAGCATCGCAATAGACCAGATGCACATCGAAAGTCGGGCCGCCGACGTCGGGCAGCACGCGCACCAGATGCGGGCGTTCGGCGGCGATATAGTCGGGGATGGCAGCGATCCCCATGCCGTCTTCCACCGCGCGCAGGATGCCGGTGAAATTGTTGATGCGCAGCGTGCGCGCACCGATGCCTTGCTTGCCCAGCCGGCGCGTGCTCGCGATCAGCCAGTTCACGTCGCGGATTTCGGGTGCTGCGGTTTCGCCATAGGCAATCAGCCTGTGATGGGCGAGGTCTTCGAAATTCTGCGGCGTGCCGTGTTTGGCGAGATAATCCTGCGTGGCACACGTGTGATAGCGCACGGTGAACAGCTTGCGCTGGATAAGATCGGCTTGAACCGGGGCGCGCATCCGCAGTGCCAGATCGGCCTCGCGCTGTGCCAGATCAAGTTCGCGGTCCTCGAAGATCAGGCACATTTCGATCTCGGGGAATTCGCTCAAGAACCCTTCAAGGCGTGGCAACAACCAATAGGTGCCAAGCCCGTGGCTGGCGGTGACCTTCAACTGGCCGCGCGGAGCCTCCTGGACGTTCTTCAACGCTTCTTCGGCCTGCGCCAGACGTGAGAGCACATCGCTCACCGCGCCATAAAGCAATTCGCCTTCGTCGGTGAGCGTCAGTCCGCGTGCGTGACGCTGGAACAGCGGCGTCGACGAGCTCTTCTTCGAGCGCGCTAATCTGACGGCTGACGGCGGACTGGCTGAGCGTCAGCATTTGACCTGCATGGGTGAAGCTGCCGGCGGAGGCCACCGCGTGAAAGATGCGAAGTTTGTCCCAATCCATCAGTGGGCCTCCGCCAAGAACCGCTCGGCTTCGAGCGCCGCCATGCAGCCCATGCCCGCGGCGGTGACCGCCTGACGGAATATCTTGTCCTTCACATCGCCCGCCGCGAAAACGCCAGCAATGCTTGTTTTGGTAGAGTCGGGCGCGGTCTTGATGTAACCGGCGTCGTCCATATCGAGCTGGCCCTGGAAGATGCTCGGTTGCAGGGGAATGGCCGATGGCGACGAACAATCCGTCCACGTCGAGCTTGCGCGTGGCGAGCACGTATGCACGTCGCGCAGCGTGATGGCGGTAACGCCCCTGGGCTCGCTTGTGCCATGCACCTCGGCAACCTCGGTGTTGTAGATGACTTCGATCTTCTTGTTGGCGGCGAGACGCAGCTGATTGGTCTTGTCGGCGCGCAGATGATCGCGGCGATGGATCAGCGTGACGTGATCGGCGAAGTTGGTGAGGAACAATGCTTCCTCGACCGCGGTATTGCCACCGCCGACAACCGCAACGCTCTTGCCGCGGAAGAAAAAGCCGTCGCATGTCGCGCAGGCCGAAACACCGAAGCCCTTGAATTCCTCTTCCGACTTGCAGGCCAAGCCAATTGGCTTGCGCGCCTGTGGCAATGATGAGTGTCTGCGGTCGAATAGCGCGTGCCGGAATCGCCGACCAGCGTGAAAGGCCGGCGCGCCAGATCGGCGGCGATAATGGTGTCGGAGACCAGGCGTGTGCCGACATGCTCGGCCTGCACCTGCATCTGCTCCATCAGCCAGGGACCCTGGATGGCTTCGGCGAAGCCGGGATAGTTCTCGACCTCGGTGGTGATGGTGAGCTGGCCGCCGGGCTGAATGCCGCCAATCAGCATCGGCTCGAGCATCGCGCGGGCGGCATAGATGGCGGCTGTGCAGCCGGCCGGGCCGCTGCCCAGAATGACGACTTTCGACGACCCGGCATGTGACATGATTCTCCCTTGGCCGGGGGCAAAAGATCGACCGCGCGGAGTACCGCGTGACCTGCCCCCTCGGCGTCTTCGGCGGATTGCTTTTGTTCATATCGGAAGGGCGGAACAAAACGTCAAGTCACGAAGTGGAAAGCCATGGCAAAGCTTGGGTTTTTGGGTAAATGCCGGTGGCCTATCCGGACCACACCGGACATTCTAACCGAATCGTGGGCGTTTATTATCTCCACCGAATTCAGCCGCCTAGATCCCGAAATTTTATTGCTAAAGTCCACCTAAGCTGCGGTATAATGCCCCGTACTGAAATTACGGGTTTTCAATGGAACATCACAAACTTGACTCCATCGACATGCGTATTCTTTCCGAATTGCAATCGAATGGACGTACTACCAATGTCGAGCTTTCCCGCCGCGCTAAGATTACAGCTCCGCCATGCTTGCGCCGAATGCGGGCTTTGGAGAAGGCTGGTTATATTCGCGGTTACCATGCCGATCTCGACGGCAAGCAGTTAGGTTTCGAAGTGTCGGGGTTTGTTTTTGTTGGACTGACAAGTCAGGCAGAGACCGATCTCAAGCATTTCGAAGAGCGGGTACGCGTCTGGCCGATGGTCCGCGAGTGCCACATGCTGTCGGGAGAAGTCGACTTCCTGCTGAAGGTGGTCGCCAAGGATCTTTCGTCGTTCCAGACCTTCATCACCGATACGCTGACGACGGCCAAGAACGTGGCCAGCGTCAAAAGCTCGCTGGTGATCCACGCGACGAAGAACGAACCAGGCGTCCCAATCGACGCGCACTAAAACATGCCCGGTTCAATGCAACCGGTCATGCTTTAGAGCCTTGGACTGTCGTGCGATCTGACGGCGACCCGTTCATACGCCAACGCTATGAACGGGTCGGCGTTGATGGGCTTGGCCACGCGTCAGTTGGTGATGTCTCGGCCCTTCGTTTCGGGCAGGAAGAACAACGTCACGAGGAAGCCTATCCCTGCGACAATCACGGGGTACCAGAGCCCCGCGTAGATGTTGCCGGTTGCCGCCACGATTGCGAACGCGGTCGCGGGAAGAAAGCCGCCGAACCAGCCAACGCCGATATGATAGGGCACCGACATCGCCGAATAGCGGATGCGGGTCGGAAAAAGTTCGACCAGTGTTGCTGCCTGCGGTCCGTAAAGGGCAGCGGCTGCGATGACAAAGACGAGCAGCGCCGCCAACGCGCCTGCCATATCGATGGCCTTGCCGTCGGCAGACGGCGGATAGCCCGTGGCGCGTAACGCGTCGCGCAGTGTGGTCTCGAAATAGCCGCGCTGCTTGATCAGTTCACCAGCCGAAAGTCTGCGTCCGTCGAGGCTTTCGACCGGCAGACTTCCCACATGCACGACCGCGCGGGTGCCCCCAGGCGCATTCTCGGTGTGATAAGGCACACCCATCTTGGCGAGCGCGGAGTGGGCGATGTCGCATGAGGTCACGAATTTCGCTTGGCCGATCAAATCGAACTGAAACGAGCAATCGGCCGGATCGGCATTGACGATAACGGGCGAAGTGATCGCAGCGGAGACCAGTGCGGGATTTACCGCCTGTGTCAGCAAATGAAATCCCGGAAAGAAGCTGACCGCGGCCAATCCCAGTCCGAACAGCATCACGGGCTTCCTGCCGATGCGGTCGGAAATCGTGGCGAAAGCCATGTGCAGAGGCGCAGACACCAAGGTGATAATCATGATGAGAAGGTTCACCGTCGCGGGCTCGACCTTCACGACCCTTTCCAGGAAGAACTGCGTGTAGAACTGGGCGGTGTACCAGACCACGCCCTGTCCCATCAGCAGCGCGAACAGCACGATCAGCACCAGACGCAGATTGGGCCACTCCAGGAAAGCTTCCGACAGCGGCGCTTGCGAGATTTCGCCCTCTTTTTGGATGCGGCGGAAGACCGGAGATTCGTCGAGCTGCAAACGGATCCACAGCGAAACCCCAAGCAGCAGCACCGAAACCAGAAAGGGGATGCGCCAGCCCCAATCGTTGAATTTGTCTTCGCCGATAATCATGCGCGTGCCCAAGATCACGCCCAGCGCCAGGAACAGCCCCAGCGAAGCCGACACCTGAATCCATCCCGTCGCCTGACCGCGTTTTTCGCGCGAAGCATGTTCGGCGACATAGATCGCCGCTCCGCCATATTCGCCGCCGACGGCAAATCCCTGTGCCACCCGCAGCAGCACCAACAGCCACGGAGCCAACACGCCGATGGCGTTGTAGTCCGGCAAGAAGCCGACGGCGAAGGTCGCAAGACCCATGATCGTGATCGTGACAAGGAAGGCGCGCTTGCGGCCGGTACGGTCGCCGATATGGCCGAACACCAAGGCCCCGAAGGGGCGCACGAAGAACCCGGCAGCAAAGGTAAGGAGCGCGAAGATATAGCCCTGCACGTCGCCGGCACTGGCGAAGAAATGCTTGGCAATGATGGCTGCGAGCGAGCCGAAGATGAAGAAGTCATACCACTCGAAGACGGTGCCGGCGGCGGATGCCGTGACCACCCACCCGATGCGCGTGTTGAGCGGCGCGCGGCCTATGTGTTCGGCTGTGGCCATGAATCTGTCTCCCCGCCGCGAAGTGCTAGCGGAGGGGTGGCCTCTAAGGCAAGCGAAACAGGGATTTAGAGCCTAATCAGGCCAAGTGGGTTCATCGCCTCAGCGTATGAACGGTTGGCCGTCCGGCTTTGCGTCAAATCAAAGAATCTAGAGCGTGGTCCAGTCAGGTCACGCTCTATGCGGCCCCGGACAGGGTTTTGACGCGTTGGGGAACTGACTGCCATTGGACTTGGCGATCTGGCGGGCCATCAACACCTCGGGCCGGTTGAACACGAAAGCGTGCAGGATGACGTTGACGGTTTGGCCGTCATCGGAGAGAGGCAGGAAGATAGCGTCGAAGGCCTCATAACCCACCGCGAAGGCATCGGCATCGCCGAACGCATGGACGGGCACGCGCTCGCGCGCGGTGGTCCGCATGACTGCCAGCACGGCATTGGTCACGGCGGGGCCAAGCCTCTGGAAAAATCGGTGACCGTCTTGCCGGTCGCTTCGGTGAGGAAATATTCGGTGACGAGGGTGCCGATCAACCGGTAGCGGAAATCCTGCGCGCCGGGCAGCACATCAGACATGATGACCCAACCCAGATGCTCCTTCAGTTCGGACGGACGGATATCGGCGCGCGACGGCATTGGACGATCACCGCGTTTCTTCTCCCAATAGTCACGGAGAAAAGCGAGTGTGGGGTTTTCCAACTTTCCTGGGTTAAGCTGAGCGCCCACATGAGGCATACGTTCGGACATCTTCGCCAACACTCGTGCGACCGCGATGCGCGCAGCGTAGGTCAAGCCTGTTAATGCATGGTTAGAAAGTAGCGCGGTGCTTGTCGTGCTGACAGCAATGTCAGCGTGCGCTTTGTGCCAAACGACTTGTGCGTACGCCGTAAAGAAAATAAACGAGCAGTCCGCTTCCATTCCAACCGAAGAAGAACAGCTGTGTCTTGCTTGGTAGATTCCAGAACAGATAGAGACAGCCCGCCACCGCCAGCGATCCTACCAACCACCACAACGGCGTGCGGAAAACGCGCGGCCGCTCGGGCTCGCGCAGTCGAAGGATCATCATGCAGGCCGCCACCGCCACAAAGGCACAAAGCGTGCCGGCATTGGCCAGTTCGGCGATCTCCTTCAGGGGCGCAAAGCCCGAGATAGTGCCGGCCCATATACCTGTCAGCGCCGTCGTCAGAATCGGCGTGCCGGTGCGCGGGTTCACGCCTGACAGCGCCCGCGGCAATAGCCCATCGCGCGCCATCACGAAGAAGATGCGGCTCTGGCCATACAGAAACGCCATGATGACGCTCGGCAATGCGACGATGGCGGCAATGCCAATCAGATTTGCCGCCACCGGATGGTGTAATTCGCGCAGGATAAAGGCGAGCGGCTCAGCGCTTTTGGACAAATTTGCCACCGGCGAAGCACCGATAGCAGCCGCCGCCACGATCATGTAGATCAGCGTGCACAACACCATCGAGCCCACGATCCCGATGGCAAGATCGCGCCCCGGATTTTTGGTCTCCTCTGCCGCTGTTGAGATCGTGTCGAAGCCGTAGAACGCAAAGAAGATGAGCGAGGCTGCCGGCACGATGCCCAGCTTTGCGCCCTGTGCCGTCAGCGTGAAAAATCCGTAGGGCGCAAACGGCGTGAAATGCACGAGATCGAAAGCAGGAAGGGCAAGCACGACGAAGGCGCCCAACGCCACCAGCTTGATGATGACAAGAATGAAATTCACCGTCGCACTCTCCCGCGTGCCCACTGCAAGCAGGCCCGCCACGACAAGCGATATCAACACCGCAGGAAGATTGATGATGCCCCCTGCATGAGGCCCTGCGAGCAATGCGTCTGGGATGGCGATATGGGCCGAATGGATAACCCCGGCCGCATAGGCCGACCAGCCTACCGCCACCGCTGCGCAAACCACGGTGTATTCCAGGATTAGGCTCCACCCCACAATCCACGCAATCAATTCGCCGATCACGGCATAGCTGTAGGTATAAGCGCTGCCCGCCACCGGCATCATCGTAGCCATCTCGGCATAGGCGAGCGCGGCACAGGCGCATACCACACCGGCCAGTGCGAACGAGACAATGACGGCGGGCCCAGCCAATCCCGCACCGATCCCTGTCAGCGTGTAGATGCCGGTTCCCACGATGGCGCCCACGCCGAGCGCCACCAGATGCGTTGCGTTCAACGTCGGCTTGAGGCGGTGCTCGGCAGACAGATGGGCTGCCATGTCCACCGATTTGCGCCGGTTCCAGAACGCCATCCGCAGTTCCCTCAACACGCCGAGGCTACGCGGACCGCCTTTTCGTGACAATGCCGTTACAATGCCGTTTACCTCTCATAAACCCAGCGCAAACAGGCTCGTAACCATTTGGTCGTACTGTCTGGGGATGACCCGAAAAAGCCTTCCTGTCTTAATGCTGGCATTGCTCTGCGCCCATGGCTCGGCCATCGCCGCGACGGTGGATGTCGAGGTCTCCAGCACGGACGGAAAACCTGCGGCCGGTGCGATCGTGAGCCTCGCGCCCGTGAGCGGTGCAACACCGGCCCCCACCAATATTCCCGCCGACGCCGTCATCGACCAGCGCAACCAAATGTTCTCGCCGCTTGCGGTGACCATCCGGCGCGGCGGCCGTGTCGTGTTCGCCAACAACGACACGACCATGCACCAAGTTTATTCGTTCTCGTCGATCAAGCAGTTTGAATACCAGATCACGCAGGGCCAGAAATCCCCACCTGTGCAATTCGACACAGCTGGCGTCGCCGCCATCGGCTGCAACATTCACGACAACATGGTGGCGTTCGTCTACGTTACGGACTCACCGTGGACCGTGACGACCGACGCCCAAGGCCACGCCAAAATCGAAAACGTTCCCGATGGCACCTATCGCGCCAGTGTTTGGCATCCCAAACTTGCGCCCGGACGCCAAGCGCCCGACGCCGAGCTGAGTGTTGTGGGCCAAAGCGCAAAGCTTTCGCTTCTCGCGCCGCTGCTGGATGGCGCGATGCCCGGCATGAAGCATTCGCACATGCAGGACTATTAGGGCCATGACGTTCCGTCGCCGCCTCGCTCTGTTCCTCATCGTAACGCTGGTGGGCGTGCAGGTGTTGAGTGCGATCCTGGGCTATGTCTTTCTGCGCCATTCATTGGTCGAGAAAGGCAAGCGTGAACTGACCGCAGAAAGTGCCGTGTTTACGCGCCAGCTCAACGTGCTGTCGGAACGCGCCACCGAAGGCGTAGAAGTCCTCTCGCTTGACTACGCGCTGCGCCAGGCCATCGCGCAACACGATTACGACACCGAACTCTCCGCGCTGCGCAATCACGGCCACCGCATCGGCGCCACGCGGATGCTGCTGATCGGCCTGGACGGCAAGATCGCTGCTGACACCGGCGCACCCTTCAAACAAGGCGGCGCCTTTGTCTATTCCAATCTGTTGAGCGATGCCGCCACCGTTAGCAAGGGCACCGCGCTCGCAACCCTCGACGGCCGCGTCTACTGGATCGTCACCGTGCCCGTGCTCGCGCCCGTGCCGATTGCGTTCATCGCCGCCTGCATCCCTGTCGACAACGCTCTGCTCGACAAGCTGCGCGCGATGTCGGTCGAACAGCGTTCCATCGCGCTTGCCACGGGGGTCGCTGGCGGCACATGGCAGGTCGTGGCCCAGACCAAGGACTATCGCAACGTCGCCTTGCCAAGCCGGCACTCTGTCGAAGCCAACGTCGTCAAGACCAACAGCGGTGAATTCCTGACCGTCACCGCGCCGCTTGAAACCGCCGCCCACAGCGCACCGGTGTTCGTGATCCTCGATTATCCGCTCGACGAAGCGCTTGCCCCCTATCTTGCCATCGCCATGCCGATTCTGCTGGTGCTCGCCGGCGCACTAGTCATGGCACTTCTGGGCGCCATGGTGATCGTGGGCACCCTCGCCCAGCCACTGGAACAGCTTGCCGCCGCCGCGCGGCGCATCGCAGGCGGCGATTATGGCCGCCCCGAACGGCTGAAGCAGCGCGACGAACTGGGACATCTCTCCGACGCGCTCATCAACATGACGCAATCCATTGCCGAGCGTGAAGCGGCCTTGACCTCCGCTATCAGCAGTCTCGAAATCGCACGCAATGAAGCCGAACGTGCCAACGAAGCAAAATCACATTTCCTTGCCAATATGAGCCACGAGTTGCGTACGCCGCTCAACGCCATCGTGGGCTTCGGCGAAATGCTGCATCAGCAGGTCCTGGGACCCGTTGGGGTGCCACGCTACGGCGAATATGCGCGCGACATCGTCGATTGCGGACATCACCTTCTGTCTCTCGTGGCGAAGATGCTTGATCTCGCCGATTTCGAATCCGGCCGCATGGAGATCAACCGCACGCCACTGTCGCTGGCGACGCTGGTGCGCAACAGCGTCACGCTGATTCAGCCGCTGATCGACAAAGGCGGCCTAGAGCTTCGCGTTTCGGACGATATTTCCGCATTGCCCGAATTCGAAGGCGATGCCGCCAAGCTCGGCCAGGCGATCGGCGGTCTGCTGCACAATGCGGCGAAATTCACGCCCAAAGGCGGCAGGATATTTGTCTCGGCATTGCGCACGCGCGAGGTCATCCGCTTGGGCATTGAAGACACCGGCATCGGGATGCAGCCTGAGGAAATCAAAGTCGTTGTGCGTCCATTCCATCGCCTGCGCTCCGCGCTCGACGGCCAACATCAAGGAACGGGCTTAGGGCTGCCCTTTGCCAAAATCATTGTCGAATCGCACGGTGGCAAGCTGGAGATCACCAGCGTGGCGGGCGAGGGGACGCGGGTTGAAATCGTTCTGCCCTATGCCATCAAGAATTTGAGTCACGCAGCATGAAACACCGTTCTGTCATGCTTGCCTTGTTCTGTGCCACGTCGTGCGCTGGAAATGCCTATGGCGTAGATTTCAGTTTCGACGGCTATGGCGATCTGCGCTTGGTCGCGCCGTCCGGCGAGGTATCCTATCTCGACGGCGGTTTGGGCAAGCTGCGATACGGCTCGGAAGACGGAAGCCCGGATTTTCATTTGAGCGAAATCGCGCTGCAGGCCCGCGCGCAGATCACGCCCGAGCTCTCGAGCGTGGTGCTGCTGCGGTCCGATCCCGCCCATGGTCCCGCAGTCGATATCCTCGAAGGCTATGTGCGCTACCGCCCCGTTTCGACGAATCAATGGCGTTGGTCGGTGAAGGCGGGCGCGTTCTTTCCGCCGATTTCGTTGGAGAACACCGAAATCGGCTGGACGAGCTACTGGACGTTGACGCCGTCTGCGATCAATTCCTGGGTCGGCGATGAACTGCGTACCATCGGCAGCGAGGCCAAGTTGGAATGGCGCAGCGATATGCGCACCCTCAGCGTGACTGGCGCCGCGTTTGGCTTCAACGATCCGGCAGGGGTGATGATCGCCGATCGCGGTTGGGCATTGGACGACCGTCCCACCGGCCTTCTGGAGCATAGCCGCGAACCCGACGCCATCGCGATTTCGTTCGGCGAGCCCATTCCCTATCAGGCACATCTCTTCGCCGAAATCGACCATCGCGTCGGCTGGTACGCGCAAGCCGCCTGGGACGAAACAGGTCTGGGCCGCCTCGAAGTTCTGCGCTACGACAATCGCGGCCAAGACGATGTCGAGAAGGACGATCAATTCGCTTGGGATACCGCGTTCTGGAGCGGCGGATTGAGCACAGCCTTCGACGAATTCACCCTGCTCGCGCAAGGAATGACCGGCTACACCGCCATTGAGCCGCTCGAAGATTTCCAAGTCGAGACCCATTTTAAGGCGGCCTATGCGCTTGTCGGTTGGCAGCGCGACGATTGGCGGCTGGCCGCGCGCGCCGATGTCTTTCAGACGCGCACCGACGCGCCCTTCGGGCCGACATCGTCAAGCGAAGACGGCCACGCCTTCACGGCGGCCGTCACATGGCTTCCAAAAGAATGGTTGCGCCTGACCGGCGAATTCCTCAGCGTCAATTCCACGCGCGACCAGCGCACGATCACCGGACTGGCCCCACACCAGATCGACAACCAATTCCAGCTCGCCGCGCGCATTTATTTCTGAGCACGTTATTGGCAGCGCTTGGGGTCTACGGCACACTCGCCCACGCGAGGGGGACCATGGCCCACCAAGACCATTTCATTTCTGTGCCCGACGGGCTGAACCTATTCGCCCGCGATTACGCCCCCCAAGACGCTGTGCGCGGCCTTCCGGTTCTGTGCCTGCACGGCCTCACGCGCAATTCCGCCGATTTCGAAAGCATCGCCCCTCGCATCGCCGCGATGGGCCGGCGCGTCATTGTGCCGGACGTGCGCGGCCGCGGCCGCTCCGATTACGATCCGAAACCCGAACGTTATCAGGCGCCAATCTACGCGCAGGACACGCTGCATATCCTCGACACGCTCGGCATCGATCGTGCGGTGTTCCTCGGTACTTCAATGGGCGGCCTCATGACGATGCTCGCCGCGTCCTTCGCGCCCACTCGCGTGGCATCCGCCATTCTGAATGACATCGGCCCCGTGCTCGATGCACGAGGTCTTTCGCGCATCGCAAGTTATCTCGGGAAATCCGCCGCGTTCCCGTCTTGGGATGGGTTGATCGCGAATATCAAAGCCACGCAAGGCACTGCCTTTCCCGATGCCGACGATGCGGCATGGAATGCCTTTGCCCACCGTGTTGCAAAGCAATTGCCCGATGGCCGCGTCGCCTTCGCCTACGATCCCGCCATTGCGACCACCTTTGCCCAACCCTCCGATGCGCCGACGCCGAATCTGTTGCCGTTCTTCGAGGCGTTGGCGGCCAAGCCCATTTTGGTTTTGCGTGGCGCTCTGAGCGATCTTCTTTCTCCCGACGGTGTTGCGGCGATGCGCAAGATCAAACCCAATCTTAGCATCGTCGAAGTGCCGCGCGTCGGCCATGCGCCGACCCTGGACGAGCCGGCGGCCTGGAATGCCATTGAAACTTTTCTTCGGACTGTGGATTGAGGGATGTCATGGAAATCAACGGCGTCGCACATATCTATCTGACGGTGGGCAATTTCGCCCGCTCGCGGGAATTCTACGGCAAGCTGCTGCCTTTTCTGGGATTGAGACCGGTGCTTGACACCGATCAGAATTATTATTGTGTCGGCGGCCGCACCGCGATAGGCATCAGCGCGCCGGACCCCGCCCACGAAGGCGAGCGATTCGTGCAGTGCCGTGTCGGGCTGCACCATGTTTGCCTGCGGGCGCGAGAACGTGTCGATGTCGAAGAGGCGTACGAATTCTTGAAAACGCTGGGAACCACCATCGTGCATCCACCTCAGGACGATATGTGGGCACCGGGCTATTACTCTGTGCTGTTCGAAGACCCCGACGGTATCCGTCTGGAAATCAATCACGTTCCCGGCAAAGGGTTGCTCGGCATGGCCGACGCGAAGGTGGGCACGCCATAACCCGCATGAGCGGCGCGCATATCACCAGCGATGCGGGCGAAATCGCCGATGCGATCATTCGGGAGGTCGGCAAGACGGTCGTGCTGGGGTTGCCGCTTGGTCTGGGCAAGGCGCCGCACATCGTCAATGCGCTTTATGCGCGCGCTGTTGCCGATCGCTCAATCAGGCTCACCATCTTCACCGCGCTAACGCTGGAAAAACCGCATTACAAAAACACACTCGAACGCCGCTTCCTGGAACCGGTGATCGAACGGCTGTTCGGCGGCTATCCCGAATTTGCCTATGCCAAAGCGTTGCGTGCGGGCGTGTTGCCGCCCAATATCGAGGTCAATGAATTCTTCTTCGTTGCCGGCCAATGGCTGGGCGTGCCGCACGCCCAGCAAAGTTACATCTACGCAAATTACACCCATGCCTCGCGCTATCTTCTCGAACGCGGCGTGAACGTCATTGCCCAACTCGTGGCCTCGCGCGATGGCCGCTACAGCCTCTCAGGCAACACCGACATTACGCTGGATCTCTTTCGCGCCCGCAGCGAAGGCAGGGCAAAATTTCTCGTGACGGGGCAGGTCAATTCGGAATTGCCCTTCATGCCGGGCGAGGCCGACTTGCCCGCCGAGGCGTTCGATTATGTGCTGGATAGTCCGTCCACGGAGTTTCCCCTATTCGCGCCGCCGCACGAACCCGTGGGACTTTCCGAATATGCTATCGGCCTCAACGTCGCCTGCCTGGTGCCGGACGGGGGCACGTTGCAGATCGGCATCGGCCGCAGCGGCGATGCCGTTGCTCAGGCACTTATTCTACGCCATCGCAACAACGCGGTCTTCCGCGACGCCGTGATGAAGCTTTCGCCGGATAACGCGCGATCCAGTGCCCATCTCGCCCCGTTCGAAACCGGCCTTCACGGCGTCAGCGAAATGCTGGTCTCTTCCTTCCTGCAATTGATCAAGGCAGGCGTCCTGAAGCGCGAAGTTGACGGTGCCTTGTTGAACGCAGGCTTCTTTCTAGGTCCCCAAGCGTTCTACCGCGCCTTGCGCGAAATGCCGCAAGGAGCGCTTGCGAAAATCCACATGAAGGCCATATCCTTTACAAATCAACTCTACGGCGATGAAGAGGCCAAACGCCGAGCCCGTGTCAACGCCCGCTTCATCAACAGTACGATGATGGTAACGCTGTTAGGTGCGGCAGTGTCCGATGGCCTGGAGGATGGCCGCATCGTCAGCGGTGTCGGCGGCCAGTACGATTTCTTCGCACAAGGATTTGCGCTTGATGACGCGCGCTCGATCCTCACGCTGAATTCCACGCACACCAAGAGCGGGCACGCGACATCGAACTTGCGTTGGTCCTACGGCCACCAGACCATTCCTCGTCATCTGCGTGACATCGTGGTCAGCGAATACGGCGTCGCCGATTTGCGCGGCCGCACCGATGCCGAGGTGATTGCGGGCTTACTGGCGATTGCGGACGCGCGATTCCAGGACGAATTATTGCGTCAGGCGAAAGACGCCGGGAAGATCGCCAAGACTTACGAAGTTCCCTCGGCGCATCGCGACAACACGCCAGACCGCATCGCGCGCATTCTGACGCCGTTTCGCGATGGCGGGGTTCTACCCGTATTTCCCTTCGGCACTGATTTCGACGCCACCGAGCGGCGCCTGCTTGCAGCGCTGGAACGTCTGGAAACCGCAGCGCTATCGCCGCTGGAATTGCTCCGCTATACCGCGCGTGGCCTGGGTGCGGGCGAAGACGCAGCGATGGCGCGCATGAAGCTCGACAAGCCCTCCAACCTCTCCGACCGATTCTATCGCGTGTTGTTGCGTGGGGCACTGCGCAACAGGTGATTTTCCGGAACTTTCGGGCTATATTTGACGAAACGAGAACCGGGAGAACAGCAATGCCAAAGCAATGGATGTTCGCGCTTGCGTGTGCGGTGGCCTGGACGAGTGCAGCACTTGGCGCCAATCAGGCGCCGATGGCGGAAAACATCGCCGCTGCGGTAAACGACCCTCTGCGCCCTGCCGAAGACAAGGCACGCGACGCCGATCGCAAGCCCGCCGAGATGCTCGCCTTTGCCGGCGTTAAAGAGGCAGACAATGTCGCCGATCTCATGCCGGGAGGCGGTTATTTCACCAAGCTCTTCAGCAGGGCGGTGGGGCCTGCGGGGCACGTTTACGCCTTCGTGCCAAGCGAACTCGATACGATGATGGCCAAGCAAGGCAAAACCATTCCGGGTTCGGATTCCAACTATCCCAATGTTAGCGTCATCCATCAGCCATTGGCGACATTCACCGCGCCGCAACCGCTGGACATCGTGTGGACGTCGCAAAACTATCACGATATGCATGACAGCTTCATGGGGCCCCCCAACATGGCCGCCGTAAATAAGGCGATCTTCGCCGCGCTGAAACCAGGCGGGGTCTTTATCGTGCTCGATCATGCTGCAGCCGACGGCTCTGGCTTGCGTGACACAAACACGCTGCATCGCATTGACGAAGCCGCGGTGAAGGCAGAGGTCACGGCGGCAGGCTTTGTGCTCGAAGCCGAAAGCAACACTTTGCGCAATCCCAAAGACCCGCGCACCGTGGCCATCTTCGACCCGTCGATCCGCGGGCACACCGATCAGTTCATCCTGAAGTTCCGCAAGCCGTCGCACTAATCGCCGGGCTGGCCGGCTCGGTCCAGATGGTCCCCGAGCAACACGCTAGACGCCGCCGCACACTTCTTATATAGGGCCCGTGTCCCGCGTTTGGCTTCGGGAACGGGAGCGCGCCAGGGAGCATGTTTTTTTCGCACGAACAGGTTACGCATTGGATCGCCGCCTATGGGTATGGGGTCGTCGTCGTACTGAACCTCGTAGAGAGCTTCGGTCTTCCGGTTCCCGGCGAGACCGCGCTGATCGCGGCCGCAATCTATGCGGGAACGACGCATAAGCTGAACATCTACATATTGGTTAGTGCGACCGTTGCAGGAACCATCATCGGCGATATCGCGGGATTCCTGGTGGGCGGCTGGGCCGGTTTCTGGCTACTGACGCATCATGGCTATCGTATCGGCTTACATGAGCGTCGGATCAGGCTCGGGCAATATCTGTTCATGCGCTACGGCTCGACCATGGTGTTTCTTGTGCGCTTCTTGCCGGTGCTGCGCGGATTGATCGCTTTTCTTGCGGGCGCGAACCAGATGACATGGCGGCGCTTTCTCACCGCAGCGCTCATGGGCAGCGCGGTCTGGGCATCGGTATTCGGCTTCGGACCGTATTGGCTCGGCAAGGCGGCCCATCATCTCGCCCGACCCTTGTGGATTTCGCTGTTGTGCGTGGCCGTCGTGCTGGTGGTGATGGCCGCTGTCTTTTTGCATCGCAACGAAACGCGGCTGGAAGACGAAGCGGAAAAAGTGCTTCCCGGTCCCGTCGGCCCCCTGCGCAAAGGGCATTGAACCGGCCCACATAACGATCCAGACTTGACTGGGGAGGGTGATGTCCCGGTTCTTTTCATTCGCGTTCGAAAATTTCGCGCGGCCACAGCAAGGGCAATACTGCCGCCTCCTCTTGGGACACATATGGATCGCACATCGATCCGGTGACTTTGCTTTCTCATGTATCCAGCCCGCGGTTGTATCAAGTGTGGGCGTTGGGGACGCCAGCCACCTCAGGGCCAAATTCGCGATATTTCGGCAGCCGCCGAGCGCTATCTTGTCAGAGGCGAGCGCGTGGACGCGATGGTCTTCGCTTATTTTTTGCTCCTTTTTGTTGGGTCGGATTTTTTGCGACCTTGCCACGTTTTTGGACGGGTTTGGCGCGCGTAGCGGTCTGAGCTTGCGGCGCAGATGCGCAGGTGCCAACCGCTTCGTCGCCAACCATCTCAAGACCGAACAGCGCGGCAATATTGTCGGCTTCCAGAACTTTCCCGGCGACGGCGCCTGTTGCCGACAAGGGCACGGCCGCGTCTAGATGGACCAGCAGATCGTTTTCATCCACGGCGCGCAGCCGAAATAAAAGCTCCGGCTCTTCATCCAGCCTCGCGCCGACGCCGTAGAGCACCGCCGCGACATGCTTGCACATGGACGCGAAGTCCGGGCAACTGCAAGAAAACTTGATTTCGGATGGCCGTGGGAAAAGCCCCTTGTCCTGACGGCAGATCCGTTCCATGACGCCTTTGGAAAATTGACCTCGAAGGAGTTCCACAAGAGAATCGATGCCGCCTGCGCAATCTCGACATATCGAGTGCCATTGCGTCTTCGGCGCTGCGGTGATGCTGATCGCGACGTTATAGATCGACGAGCCGCTGACCAGCGCACGCACCGCGAGCGGCGTGATCTGCAGATCCAGCACTGCGCGGTTGCGAACATAGCTGCGGCCGCGTGGCAAGCGGCTTTCGAAGTCACGGTAACTTTCCAAATTCTCGCACCACGCCTTGCCCCAGAAGGTGGTGGCAATCGCGCGTCCATTGATGATCACTGGCGCAATGGGATGGCCCTTCTTGCGCAGCTTGCTGATCTCGCGTTCAGCTTGCTTGCGGCGCTCAACGACGGATACGTAGGGCGCCCATCCCCCATAGTAGTAAGACATAGGTGTCAGTCTTTCATCGCTGCATTCAGGTCAAGGGCGACCAGCCGCAAGAGTTCGTCGTCCTTCATCTCTGTTAGCTTAAGCTCGCCTGAACCAGCCAGCAGTTCGTCAGATAGAGCCTTCTTCGTCTCGATCATGGCGTCGATCTTTTCTTCGACTGTTCCTTGGCAGACAAATTTCTGGACCAGGACATTCCTTTTCTGTCCAATTCGAAAGGCGCGATCCGTCGCCTGGTTTTCGACCGCCGGGTTCCACCAGCGATCGAAATGCACGACGTGGGAAGCCGCGGTCAGCGTCAACCCGGAGCCTCCCGCCTTTAGCGATAGAACGAAGAACGGCGCAGTCTCATCGTTCTGAAAAGTCTGAACAAGGCTTCTACGATCTTTCACCGCCGTCCCGCCATGCAGCACCAGGCCGGATCGGCCGAAAATTCCAGCAAGGAAACGCTCTAACGGCGCCGTCATCTCTTTGAACTGGGTGAAGAGCAGCATCTTCTCCTGACGTGCCGCCACGACTTCGGCGATCTCGCGCAGGCGGGCTAGTTTGCCGCTGTCTTCCTCCGCCCAGGCATTGTCGTTCAGCCACTGTGAGGGGTGATTGCAAATCTGCTTCAGCCGCATCAGCGTGGTGAGCACAAGTCCTTTGCGTTCAATCCCTTCCGATTCTTGAAGGCCTCTGGCCAACTCAGACACCGTCTGAGCGTACAGCGCGGCCTGCTTGCGGCTTAAGTTGCAATGGGCCGTGATCTCGGTCTTGTCCGGAAGATCGGCGATGACCGTCTTATCGGTCTTCATCCGTCGCAGGATATAGGGCCGCACCAATTCCCGCAGCGGCCCGTAAGGATTGTGCTCGCGCGCGGCCAAGCTTTTCGTATAGGTCATGAATTGCGAGGCGGTTCCCAGTAGCCCGGGGTTGATGAAGTCGAAGATCGACCATAGGTCGCCCAGATGATTTTCGACCGGCGTGCCGGTCAAGGCGATGCGCGCATCCGCCTTCAAGACCTTAGCGGCTCTGGTCTGCTTGGCGTTCGGATTCTTTATTGCCTGCGCCTCATCCAGGATCACCAACCGCCAGTGTGTCTGGGAGAACGTCGGCATGCGAAGCAGCGAGCCATAGCTGGTAATCGCCAGATCAAGCTCTCCCAGGCGGTCCGGCGTGATCTGCTTTAGCTGATCTGCAGTCATGGCGGAGGGATGTACGATCCGGGCCTGCAGGCTTGGGGCGAACCGCTCGATTTCCGTGACCCAGTTGGCCAGGAGGGACGCCGGCGCCACAAGCAGACTCGGGCGCTTTCCACCGCCTTTGAGCGCCTGCGCCAGCAGCAATGCCAACACTTGGATCGTTTTACCGAGACCCATATCGTCGGCGAGGCAGGCGCCAAGCCCAAGCCCGGACAGCAGATGCATCCAATGTACGCCCACCTTCTGGTAGGGCCGCAAAGTTCCCTTCAGGGCCGAGCCGGGATCGATCCCGCTGTCCTCCGGTGCGCGCAAGGTTTTCAGCGTCTGCGCCAACCAAGGCCCTGCGGTCACGCTCGCCCAGTCGGCCGCCGCAGGATCCTCGCCATCGTCGGCAAACGACGCGCCCGCCAACAGGCGGATCGCCTCGGCGAACGTCAGACCGTCTCGTTCGGCCAAGGCCTGCGCTTCCTTGAATTGGCGCATGGCGCGTTCGAGGCGCTCGCGGTCGATTTCTACCCAAACACCGCGCAGCAGCACCAGCGTATCGGTTCCAGCGAGCAGTGTCGTGATTTCCTTGTTGCTGAGTGACTTGCCCTCGAGCGTCACATCCATGCGAAAGTCGAGCAGGCCGTCCAGACCAATCGTGGTTGGCGCGTGCGCGCCGACCGTGGCTGTCACGCGCGGTCGCGCCGGTCTGTTGGCGCGCCAGGTGGCGGGCATGCGCAGAACCACGCCGGCGCTTTCGAGTTCCTGCGCGCTGGACAAGAAACGGGCCGCATCTGCCGGGGTCCAACGTAAGGGATGGAATATCTCGCCTGCATCGACCATCGCCCGTAGCCAGTCGCAGGTTTGAGCGGCGCGCTGCACTGGCGTCAAAAGGGAAAGAAGTTTGTTCCGATTCGCCGCCCCGGAATATTCGCGCATCGCCTGACCGAGCGGGAGATGCTGAGCCTTGGCCTGCGCCGACAATCGGGCCGTGTAGGTGGCCATAAAGGCGAAAGGGTGTTCGGGATCATGCCGGTTTTCGGCCAGATTGAAATGCACCCGCCCGAGCAGATTCCAGGCCGGGTTCAGTGCTTTCAGAAAGGATTGCAGATCCGTTCGGCTTGCCGTCAAGGATGCGGCGAAGGCCAAGCCCACTTCCGCCCACAGTCCCAACAAGACATCCGGTGTCACATATTCCGCGCCAGGCATCATAGGTGCTGTCAGCACCAATGAGGCCAGCTCTGCGTTGCTCGGTGGGCGGATGGCTGCCAGGATCGGCGATGTTGGTCCGGCTTCGGTCTCGCCGGAGGAAAGCCCGCATAACGCCCCAACATAGCGCGCCGCGAAGTCGCGCCACCAGACCAAGGCTGGCGGCAATACATGACCGACCTCGCCCGCCCCCAGCCGCATGAGGCCTTGTCCAGAGCCGCGGGCGAACGCCTCGGCAAGACGGCCGGCAAGCTTATCATCCAGTCGAGGAGCGTCTTTGTCTGGTTCAAGCAGAAGCCGACCCTGCGGTGTCAAACGCAAGCCGAGGCGGGACATGACTTGTGCACCATCTGCCAGACCGACGCGCTCGGAAGTCAAAGCTTGCACTCTCATAGGCCGTAGATCTGATTCGACCCCAGCCACTTTAGGCTAAGGGTAATCGGCGACGAAGGTGGAAGACCCGCTCGGGTTGGCCGATTTCGTGCGCTTCGTCGAGGGTCTGCGAGTGCGCCCTGATGCTTCCCAAGCCACGCCAGCGTTTCTGATCCAGGCGGAGGGGTTATTACTTCGGCGGCGCTAAAAACTCTATTTTAGAGCGAGATTATCTGCATGGCGTCAATTTTTTGGTTGATCAGAATTTCCGAACACCGCCGCCATACGGCTCATCAGAAATGTCAGCTATATCTTGGTTTGGTCACGTTGCGGCCGTCATGCCATCTTCTGGGCCGCGCAGCGCAGCGACTGATCCTGATCGTGCAGAGGTGTGCGCCGTGACGGGCTAAAATCATCGCGCACATGCTCCCACCAGAATCCGAAATAAGATTTTTCCGTACCGGCGCCGAACACTTCGGGCGCCGCTGCTTTCAACCGCGGCAGCCGCGTCCACGCGACATTGGGAAAGGTATGATGCTCGTGGTGATAGCCGGTGTTGAACAGGATGAGATTAAGCCACGAATAGGTCGAGCGTGTCGGCGTTACAGGATCATCGCCTGAATGTTCGGCCAGCGACTGCCCCAGATTGGTCACGCCGCATTTGCCGAGAAACAGCGACAGACTCCAGATGTGATAGAGCCAGCCCAGAAATCCAAACGCGGCGAATAAAAACACATTTACCGTGATTGACACCGCGATAAACAGACGCCGTTCCGCAACGGACTCCTTCGTCGCGCCGATGCGGCGGCTTTTGTCCTTGGTCGCGCGCCCCGTCTGCCGCTCATAGAATGGCACGAAGATTTTGTTCGAGATCATGAAGCCCAGCGGCAATGCCTGCACAAATAACTCCGCCGCCGTCAGCCAAGGCTGCAGACGCGGATGCTTCGCACGATAGGCGCGACGCGCCAGAAATCGGCACAAATCTTCGTGCTCGTAATCGCGCTCATAATTGCCCAGATGCGGATGATGGCTCGATACGTGCTCATGCTGGTAGGTGAGCTGCTTGGCGAACGACGTCATGATGACTTCCAGCAATAGATCGAATCCAAGCTTCGCGCGCCGATCGCGGAACACGAGGCGGTGCGCGGTTTCGTGCAGCAGTGCGCCTGCCGAATGGAGCGCCAACTGTCCGAAGAAAAACGCCGCCAAAAAAACGACCAACACATTGGTCTGCGAAACAAGCCAGACACTCGTCCAATAGATCGCGAGAATCGCAAGCGCCCCCAATAGCCCCCGAGGATCGGAACTCGCAAGTGCTGCTGCCTCCGGATGATCTTTCAGCACCTGCCGCCGCAATTCGATGTGGCGGCGCGACTGTTCGGAAAGCGTGTTTTCCTGATGCACGGGGCCTTCGCCCAGACGCGGCGCGGACGCCAGAATGTTGGCTGCCGTCATTTTCTGGCCCGCGCTTTCTGCGCCAAAATCGTTGCCGTGCCGTTCATGCAATAGCGCAAACCCCTTGGTCGCGGCGGATTGACGATATCCTTGGCGATCGAATTAACGATAGAGGTGAACGACGCGCCGATGATCACGCCGGTTGCCAGGTCGACGACATCGTCGCGTGTCGCGAATTTCTGGAATTGTTCGAACATCGGTGTCCCGGCCTTGGAGATTGGCGCCTGGAGGCTAGTCCCCGATCGGGATTTCAACAACCCAAGCGCGTCAAAAGCACGCAAAAAAACCCAGCCTGCGGTGCCGCCTGCGATCAATCTCAATTTCGACGCCACGGTCAAAGGCGGCGAACTTGAAGCGGCCTACGAGCCGCCGCCGGGCCTCAAATTCCACTTCGCCGGTGGCTACGGACACATAAGGCTCGCCGACGGTTCTTAATCCATCGATCTGATGGATTGCATGGCTGGTTAGCTGGACTGGGGTGGTGACAAAGCCGTTTGTTACCCAATCGCCTAACTGCATTTTCCCGAACTATGTCGTAGCGGCGATGATACAGGGATGCTTTCAGGATAGCGAGGGTAACCCCGCTGTGCCCGCTTGCGGGGACTGTATCGATCCGTGTGCTCGATCCTGCGGTTTTGGTTCGATTCGAGCAACGCGCCGAACGATGGTGCCGGCTTTGACTAGGATTTGAGCGGCAACGAACTGCCGAATGCGCCTCCGTTGACCGGCTCGGCGTAAATATCTTGCGCAACGGCACAGCCACAGCAACCTTCACTTCGCGATCCACGCGATTAAGAATTGCCACAGCCCGATCAATTGTAAGCGGTCCAGATTGGCATTGCGGATGCGGGAAAAGTCCGCGGCCGCTGTTGAAGCCAACTTCTTCGTCTGCCGAACAGTTAATGCACGCTCCACCATTCACGTGCGACCACTTTGCTTCCAGGATCGCAGACATCGGCGCCACGGGCATAAGCCCCAATATGAATAGTTTGATATGTGGTTCGTGACAGGCTTCCAGGGGGCTTTTGACCAGTTGTGCCTCAGACCTTACCAAATAGTGAATATCGCCGTAGAAAGTTCTTAACGCTCCTTGCGTAAGGTTTGGCACGTGAGAATGGGAGGTTTGCGTGCACTAGAGCGCGGGAGCTCGACGTGGCGTAGAGAAAATTCATGCCACCACTTGCGGCAGCGACCAGCTTCCCAATCCTACCCGCGGGGCATGCCTACATTGAAGCCGCCATCGATGTAGGCGGAATTATAAAAGACTTGGCTGTTCCTCCGTCCCTGGCGCGCATCGCGCAGCTCCTCTCGGCGGAAGGAAACTTATTGAGCCATGTACATCCGGACGAGCGGGAATTCGTTGGGATGAATATTGCGTGGGCGCTCGCCAAGGCTGGCCGCAAAGCACGGATACAATTTCGCCTCGCGCGCTCCGGTGGCAAATGGTCGAACGTCTTGGCACACGTCCGTCAAGTCAATGCCGAAACTCTGCAGGTTTCGCTTCAGCCCGACGATGTCACCTATGCGCGTAACGCTGAGTTCCAGCTACGGCGTGTGGTGGAAGGATCACTTCAAGGGATCGTCGTAATCAGTGACGGGGAAACGCTCTATTTTAACGAGGGATACGCGCACATGCTTGGGTTTGGTTCGGCGCGAGATTTGGCTGCGTCGGATCCCTTGCAAACCGGTGACTTCATACATCCAGACGATCGGCAGATTGTACATGATCGCCTTGCAGGAATAGAATCCACGTCCCGATTTGAGTTTCGACTTTTGCGTTCGGACGGCACAATCATTTGGGTGCATGTAACTTCAACGTTCGTGACTTGGGACGGTAAGCGCGCGTCACTATCGTGGCTCACCGATATCACCGACCGAAAACGCGCAGAAGACGAGCTTCGCAAAAGCGCTGAAGCTGCCGAATCTGCCAACCGTAGCAAGAACGAATTCTTGGCCAATATGAGCCACGAGTTGAGGACTCCACTAAACGCGATTATCGGCTTTTCGGAGGTCATTTGGACCGAATTGATGGGCCCTATTGGTTCACCGAAATATCTCGAATACGCCGCCGATATTCACAAGAGTGGAGAACACCTCCTCGACCTCATCAACGACATCCTCGACTTGGCAAAGATCGATGCTGGCAAGCTGGAGCTGCGTGAGTGCAACATTACACTTACTGAAATCGTCACCGATTGTGTGACGCTTGTGAACGCTCGCGCTCAGAGCGGCGGGGTCAGTGTGACCACGCAAATCGCGCCAGGTGGACCTGATTTGCACGCCGACAAACGCGCGGTCAAGCAGGTGTTGTTGAATTTTCTATCGAACGCGATCAAATTCACGCCTCATGGAGGGCGGGTCTCGGTTGTCGGGCAGGTTGACACTGATGGGAACTTCGAGCTGTCTGTCATAGATGACGGGATAGGTATGAGTGCGGCAGAAATTGAAGTGGCGCTCAGTCCTTTCGGACAAATCGATTCTCGACTCGCTCGTCAGCACGTTGGTACGGGCTTGGGATTGCCGGTTTCGCGCTCGTTGATGCGACTGCACGGGGGCGACGTTGTTGTAACCAGTACTTTAGGTGCTGGAACCACAATGACCGCGGTCTTTCCGGCTGCGCGGGTACTTGTTAGGGCAGCATAGGCGACCGAGATACGCGGGTTGCGAGAACTCCTTACATGTGTTGGGCTTGCGATGCGTGAAAGTGTAATTGAGGCGGAATAGCCTCGCGACAGACGCAATGCACGGAATTGATCGCACCGGGGTAGATGGTTCCTGGATAGCGCAAACCCCACACATCCAACACGTGAAAGCCAAGGAGCGGGCGTGATTGGACATTTTATTGTTGAGCCTTTTTGCGAAGATCGGGTTTGCAAAGCTCTCCTCATCGGCTCGCCCACGTCCTTAATATGAAGCCACGCGCGCGCGCCTAATCGGCGGATGCTGCCTGCCTTGAGCGGGTGGCGGCTGCAAGGGCAAGATCCGACACGGCACAGGTTGGCGGGCATCCAAAAATAAATTGGATTTTCGTCGTCAACTTCTGTGTGGCTGAGGCGTCTCATAGCTAACCCCACGTTCTAATTCCTCGATAGGCGGGGAGAAGGCAGGGGAATGGACAGGAAATCGAACCATAAACCCGCAGCGGCGGCGTCGCTTCCCGGCGCGGTCAAAGGAATGGCTGTGTCTGCGGCGGACGAATGGTTCGAGCAAAAGGTCCTGCCCCTTGAGGCGTTGCTAATGCAATTCCTGGAACGCAACTGGCGCAATCCAAGCGATGTCCCCGATTTCCGGCAGGACGTGTATGTGCGTGTTTACGAAGCAGCACTCAGGGAAATCCCTGAAAACGCGACGCAATTTGTCCTGACGACAGCGCGTAATCTCTTAATCAGCAGAGCACGTCACCAACGAATTGTTCCCATCGAAACCGCTGCTGACCTTGAGAACCTGGGCGCGGCTGCCGACACACCTGGCCCCGAGAGAATTGCCCTGGCGCGGGACGAACTTCGGCATCTGCAAGCTGCGTTGGACCGTCTGCCGCCCAGGTGCCGCGAAGCGATCGTGTTGAGACGGGTCCATGGCCTGTCCAGAGGAGAGATCGCGGTTCGAATGGGCATTTCCGAACTTAGTGTGAGTAGCTATCTATCGCGCGGCATCTGTGTCTTGGCGGACACGCTCCACGGCGAGCCTTCGAACATTCGGAGGAAATCGTGAGCGAACACCACGAAAACTGCAGCGAAGACACACCGCGGCAGCTCGTCGACATGAGGGCGGCGGCCTTTGTCGAGAGACGGGATTGCGATTCCTGGACCGACAGCAATGAGGCAGAGCTCGAAACTTGGCTCAATCAAGCCCCGGCACATCGCGTTGCTTTCATCCGCCTAAATGCGAGCTGGAGACGAACCGAGCGCCTTGCAGCTCTACGGCCAGGTCAGCAAGAAAATAACCCCTCGCCCGACGCGAGGAACTGGCGTCGTTATCTCAAAGGCGCCGCCATCTTCGGGTTGGCTATTCTCTCGAGTGGTCTTGTCGCGGCCTATTTGTTAATGCCGCACTACGACACCTACGCCACCACTGTCGGTGGGCGCGAAACACTAACGCTTCATGATGGATCGCGGATCGAGCTGAACACCAACACGGTGGTCCGGGTGTCACAGAACCCCGACCGAAGGTTCGTTCAACTGGATAAAGGCGAAGCCTTCTTTGAGATTCGTCATGATGCCAAGCATCCGTTCGTCGTCGTCGCGGCCGGCCGTCGCCTCATAGATCTCGGAACGAAGTTCTCAGTCCGCACCGATGCAGACGGGCTCCGGGTCGCACTTGTCGAAGGCCGTGTCCGTTTCGAACCTCAAAATGGCTCAGATCAGGATCAACTCACGCTGTTACCGGGAGATGTTCTGCTGGCCTCGGCCGGTGTTGTTTCCGTGAAGAAGCAGACCATACCAGATCTGACGAATGCGCTGGCCTGGCGCCGTGGAATGCTGCTGTTTCACGAAACGACACTCCTGGACGCCGCGCGAGAATTCAATCGCTACAACGAGACAAAGATCATCATCAACGATCCTCGCGCCGCGCACGAAACAATCAATGGAACGCTCCCGGCGAATGATCTCGAAGAGTTTTCCAGGATGGCTCGGAATATTTTCGGTCTGAAGACTGAAAGACGAGGGAATGAAATTCTGTTCACACGCTGACAGCAAGCGTTTGGGGAATGCCACTGCCACGTTTGCTGCTTCTAGGAGGGGGACTATGAAAAGAGCTTCACGGGTAAGCTGGCTTCTTGCATCTGCTGCCTGCGCCGTCGCGTTCGGCGCCAGCGCGATGGCTGCCGAATTTGATATTCCAAGCGGAAACCTTGCGGCAGCGCTTGATGCCTACTCAGCGCAGTCAGGTGTTCCTTTGGTGGTGTCGGCAAACGCCGTCAGGAACGTGCCGTCATCGGGGTTGAAGGGAGACTTCTCGGCGCCCGATGCACTTTCGCGCCTTTTGAGGGGAACTGGATTTTCAGCAAATCCGAGCCCTTCCGGGGTGATCGAGATCGTGAACGTGGGTCGCAAGAGTTCGGCGATCGAGTTGCCATCGATAGAATTGGCGCAAGCGGCGCCTGCATCGCGCGCTGCGGTAGAAACCGTCACCGTTACGTCGTCGAAGCTCGGTGGTGCCGACATTCAGAACATTCCGATTTCGATTACCGCGCTTTCACAAGAGCAGTTGACAGCCACGCAAACCGCTGGTGGGCCTGATCTGGTGAAACAGGTGCCAAATATGACATTCACGAAGACGAATTTCAGCGGCTACAGCATTCAGTTGCGCGGCATTGGAACACAGGCGATTTCCGTCACCACCGATCCGGCTGTCGCTGTCTCGTTCAATGATGTTCCCTTCATTCGCAATCATTTCTTCGAGCAGGAGTTCTATGACGTAAGTCAGGTCGAAGTTCTGCGCGGGCCGCAAGGCACGCTGTACGGGCGTAACGCCACAGCCGGCGTGGTCAATCTGATTTCGGCCAAGCCGACGGATGAGTTCGAGGCTATGGCGTCGGGCGAACTGGGCAGCTATCACCAGCGCCGGTTCGAGGGCATGATTAATTTGCCTATCGTCGATGACCGCCTCGACATCCGACTTGCAGGCGAGTGGACGAAACGGCAGGGCTATTCCTTCGACGAACTGACGAATGAACGTATTGACGGCCGCGATCTATGGTCGGGCCGCCTCTCGATTGCCGTGAAACCCACGGAGAGCCTCCAGATGAACTTCGTCTGGGAACATTTCTCTGAAGACGATGATCGCATGCGCACGGCGAAGCAGCTCTGCGAGAATCAGCCGACACCGACAGAAATCGGTGGAGAGACCGTTCCACCATTTACTCCAGGAGGCCTTGGCACGAGCACTGAAATCGCCGGTTTCGGTTCACTCAGCCAGGGCTGCCAGATGACATCGCTCTATGCGCCAAGCGCATTCCAATTACCGAACCAAATCTCATTACCCTATATTACGATTCTTGTGTACGCAGATGGCAGAAGCACCAATATCGTACCCTATGGCAGTAACGCGCAGTCTCAAAATCTTCGCGTAATCGATGCGTCGATCAAGCCCATCTATAGGGCGAAGAACGACACCGCCGAACTGAATTCCGATTATAGTATTTCTCCAGCGCTCACGTTCACATCCCAAACCGCTTTCAATCACGATTTTCTATGGTCGACAGAAGACTACAACCGATACAATTCCCAACCCGGTGTGTTTGGGCAAAAGGCTTCAAACGACGATTTGGTTGTCGATCCATCGTTCGTGATTTTCACCTACCCGGATGGCAACACCGACAAAGGCGGAACCTTCTGCGATCCTCAACTTGGGTGCAGCGACAGGATCGTCGCGCAGGATCTTTCGGACGAACATGCCTGGCAATTCAATCAGGAGTTTCGTCTGGCCTCGAATTTCAGCGGCCCGCTCAATTTCAGCGTTGGCGGCAATTATCTTCATTACGAGACGGAGGAGAATTATTATGTGTTTATCAATGCATTGACATTGTTCGAGGCACAGGATTCGGGCTATAGCGGTGGTCCCGGCTTATATGGGCACGTCAACGGTGTTGATGCCAACAATAATTACATCTGGCAACCCGGCCCGCTCGTGTGGACACCCGGCGTGTCGGACAACCGTCAATGCTTACAAAACGGCCTGGGCTATACCCCTCCTAGCGCCAATCATCCGCCTTTCGGTTGCGTCTATATTGATCCAAATCCGCTCACGAGCCTGAACAATGAAGGCCACAACTATTTCCTGAGCCAGAATCCCTACACGCTGAATTCTTACGCGGGATTCGGCGAAGTGAATTACAGCGTATTCAGCGACCTCAAGTTGACGGGCGGAGTGCGTTGGACGGTGGACCAGAAGCACTTTACCGATATACCCAGTGAGTTGCTTGTTCCGGGCTATGGTTATCCGTCCACCGGCGTCGTCAATCAGCAATGGGGCGAATTAACCGGCCGCGCCGTCGCGAACTGGACGCCCAAATTGGATTTCACCGATCAGACACTGATTTATGGCTCCTATTCGCATGGCTACAAAGCGGGTGGCGCCAATCCGCCCGGTGCGGTGCTTCTGAACTATCTGAACGGAGATGTTTCAAACCCTATCCATCCACTGACTTTCAAGCCCGAGTTTATCGATGCGTTTGAAGTCGGCTCGAAAAATACGTTGCTCGATGGCGCACTGACATTGAACGGAGACCTCTTCTATTACAATTACGAGAACTATCAGATTTCTGAAATTGTTGATCGCACGGCGATAAATCTGAATTTCGACGCGCACGTAAAAGGTGCGGAAGTCGAAGGCGCGTGGGAACCCATACCGGGTCTTCGCTTCAACTTTGCCGGTGGTTGGGAAGACGCTGCGCTCGCCAAAGGTTCTCAGGCCATCGATCTGATGGACCGCACGGCCGGAAATCCCAACTGGATGGTCATCAAACCGTTCCCGACGCAGGCGTCCAACTGCATCATTCCGGTCTATGTTTTGGCCGCACAACTCACCCCGGAGCCGGTCGGAGGTACACTGGAAGGTGGCGTGGAGGATGATTGCGATGTCGCATACACTTTTCACGCAGATCCCATCACCTGCGCTCCCTATATGCCAAGTCCGAGCGGGCCGATGCCTCTGGGCAACGACATAGGCAACGCTTGTCTCGGTCAAGATCATCAGGGCTTCTTGGCACCGGGCGTTTACAAAGGCTTCGATCCCACAACCGCTCCGAACAATGGCGAAGGCTTCGACAAAGATCTGAGCGGCAAGGAACTGCCGAATGCGCCACCGTTCACTGTGTCGATCGGCGCGCAATACACTCTGCCGATTACGTCGGATTGGGCGGGCACACTGCGCGGGGACTACTACTGGCAGGATTATTCCTGGGCGCGTGTGTTCAATGACAACCCTTACGATCGACTGCGCGGCTACACAAACGTGAACCTCACACTGATCTTCACCAACCAGAATGGTTGGCAGGTGATGCTCTATGACAAAAACATCTTCAACGAAACGGCGATTACAGGCGATTTCCTGAACAGCGACGACAGCGGGCTTACAACCAATGTGTTCACAACCGATCCCAAGCTGATCGGCGTCCGCGTCACAAAGAACTGGTGAGGGGGAAACAATGAACGAATTGATGAATATGCAGGGTCGTGGAGCGAATTTCCACCAGCAGTTGCTTGTAACTGTGTCGACTTTTGCGCTCGCGGCCGCAGTGTTTGGATCAAGCCAATCCAAAGCGGCCGAGCAGGATACTGATCGCCCGACGGTCTGGATCGAATTGGGCGGGCAGTTCGAGCAGATCGAATCTGAGCAGGAAGTGTTTGCTCCACCGTTTACCGCTGTCGAACCCGTCAGCGGCCCCCGGCGGCAAGGGATTATTCCTGCGGCGCCGGGCAGCGTTCAAAAGCCGCTCGATTATAGCTATGGCGCGGAAGGCAGCATTTCGTTCCAGCCGGATGGTAGCGATTGGGTGTTCTCCGCTGCCGCCCGCTATGGAAGGTCGAATGGAAGCAAGCATATCCATCATTCCACGAAACCGGCTCCATATACATTGGGATCAATTCACCTTACGCGTCCATTTGCCGAATTTACGGATGCTGCGTCGAAAAGTTCGGAAACCCATGCGATCTTGGACTTTCAAGCTGGCAAGGACATTGGCCTTGGGATTTCCGGCGGTCGGTCGGCGATCAATCTTGGCGTTCGTTTTGCGCAATTTCATACCGCGCTACAAGGGACGTTGGCGATGGATCCGAATAATGGCGGATACAAATATATTGGACAGTTCGCGCTTCCGACAAATCATGCGCATAGCTATTTGGGGTCAATCCAAAGCATGCGCAGTTTCTACGGAGTGGGACCAAGCGTTTCCTGGAACGGTTCTGTGCCCTTCGTGGGGAATTCCGATCGCGCTGAATTCACTTTTGATTGGGGCGTTAATGCTGCTGTCCTGTTTGGCCGTCAGAAGGCATCAATCCATCACCAAACGTCAGCGCACCTTTATACGGGAGCCTTACATTATTCGGTTTACCAGGTGTACAAGCATACACCCCCAACTGTTGTCCGTTCGCGGACTGTCGCCGTGCCTAACGTCGGCGGCATGGCGGGCGTCTCGCTTAAATTTCTCAACGCTAGGGTGAGCTTGGGCTACCGCGCCGATTTTTTCTTCGGCGCGATGGACGGAGGCATCGATACACGTAAGACTGAAGACGTCGGTTTCTATGGTCCTTTCGCTACAGTCAGTATTGGACTTCCGTAATGGGCCGTTGGGAGTCAAGGCTCCGTCCGATAATCTCGCCGCTGGTATCAGGAGGGTAACCGGATACTCACTTGCGCCGTCCCTTCAGGACGCGACCTGGTAGATGGGGGCTATCTCCGGGCCATACCAACCCATCAGTGCAGAACTCGGGGGTACGCCCAGTGCCCTATCCGTGTAATCGTGGCCCCGGTCCCGACGCCAAATCTGGTGAGCTTCGCTAGCGCGGTGCCCCGAGGCATCTTACCGGATTTAAGGGGGGCGCTGTTGGGGCAGCCAGCAACTCGCTCCCGTTATGACACGAGGACGGACGCCACGCTCGCCAAACGAGCGGCTACAGCTCCGAGCGCCGCACTTGCCTGCGCATCTTCACCCTGCAGCAGGTCAAGGGCAAAATCTATTTGCTCAAAATCATCGCGGAATTGCTCATGCTCTATTGTCTGGGCGATACCCGCGCCCGAACACCAGCAGATAACGCGTGTCACGCATTTGAGCGGCAAGAGATTAGATTGATTTGGGCAGCGCCAGAATAGGCCCCCTTGAAAGAAAATTGCGCGGGGATCCCTTCGCTAAGCAGCGCCATAGATTTTTTTCCGATCGACCCGGAATCCATCCTCTCCGATACGTTTAACCCTATAGAGCCTTCACTTCGGCCCTCGAAAGGCGGGAAGCTTCTAGGGGATGAGCGAGACACCGGATAGCGGACGTGAGAATGCCGATTTGCGCCGTCGCAGCGCCGGTATGAGCGCGCCTGACGTCAACGGCTGGTTCGTGCGCGAAGTGCTGCCGTTGGAGGCGGCCCTGATGCAGTTCCTGCGCCGCAGCTGGCCGAACAAGAGCGATCTCGATGATCTGGCGCAGGAGGTCTATGCGCGGGTCTACGAAGCGGCCCGCGAGAAGATTCCGCAGCCCGTGAAACCGTTCGTGTTCACGACCGCGCGCAATCTTCTGATCGACCGCGCGCGCCACGAGCGCGTGGTACCGATCGAGGCAATGGCGGATCTGGAGGCGCTGGGCGTGGCCGTGGATATGCCGGGGCCTGATCGCAGCGTGATGGCGCAAGACGAATTGCGTCGGCTGCAGGCGGCACTGGATCGTCTACCGCCTCGGTGCCGCGAAGTGGTGGTGCTCGGCCGTATCGAAGGGCTTTCGGGACGAGAGATTTCCGAGCGATTGGGTATCGGCGCATCGACCGTTTACGAGCATCTCGCCCATGGCATGAGCGCACTAGCCGACATCCTGTTCGGTGACGATGCAGAGTTTGGGAGAAAGCCGTGAGCACCATACGTCCGCAATCCCTGCCCAATGCGAAGGATGTGCGTGCGCAAGCCGCCGATTGGTTGCAGCGGAGCCAGTTCTGGGCATGGAGCGGGGAAGACCAAGCCGCCCTCGACGCCTGGCTGGCGCAGTCGGCGTCGCACATGACGGCCTATCTTCGCGTGCGTGCGGCTTGGGAAAACACCGGACGTCTGACCGCTTTGCGCACCGCGCGCCCGGCTGTGCAGGTTTTTGCGGCACGGCGGCGCATTCTGCCGATGCTGATGGGAGCGGCCGCCGTTGCCGTGATTGCTGCAGTTGTTGGTGCGCGTCTGTTGCCACCGCTGTTTGTGTCGCCCGAGCGCACCTATGCAACTGGCGTCGGCGGCCACGAGGCGCTGAAACTCTCCGACGGTTCGCAAATCGAACTCAACACGGACACCAGGCTTCGTATCGCAGTTGGCACGCAGGAACGGAAAGTATGGCTCGAAAGAGGTGAAGTGTATTTCCAGATCAGACACGATGCGCAGCGCCCTTTCATCGTTCTAGCTGGCAACGACCGCGTCACCGATCTGGGCACGAAATTCACGGTGCGGCGGGACGACCATCGCCTACAGGTGGCAGTGATGGAAGGCCGCGTACAACTCGACGCAAAGGTGGGCTCCACGCCGCGTTCGATCTCGCTGGTGCAGGGCGATGTGGTAGTGAGTTCGGGCGAGGCGCTTCCACTCATGAAAAAGCCGCAAGCCGAACTCGCCAAGGAATTGAGCTGGCGCAGTGGAGTGCTGATCTTCGAGAACACGACGCTCGCCGAGGCTGCCGCCGAATTCAACCGCTACAACACCGCAAAAGTTGTTGTAACTGGCGCTGACGCCGAGCACCTAATCATCGGCGGAAAGTTTGCCACGAATGACATCGCCGCCTTCGCCGAACTGGCTCAGCACGTTCTGGGATTACGCGTAGAAGACCACGGAGGCGTCACCGTGATTTCGCGTTGAGACATCGGTGCATTTGAACAGTTAGCCATATCGGTCACGAACGGATCGTGTTCCTGAAAAAGGGGGGATTATGACGAAATCGTTTTATCTCGGCTCGGTTTTTGCGGGCGCTTTCGGCATCTTGTGCGTGGCCACAGCCTCGGCGCGAGATTTCGATATTCCCGGCGGTGAACTGAAGGCAGCGCTCGATGCCTATGTGAAGCAATCCGGCGTCACGCTGATGTATTCACTAGATGCGGTTAGGGGCGCGCGCACGAAGGGTGTGCAGGGTGATCTTTCCGTGCCTGACGCGCTCTCGAAAATCCTGAACGGAACCGGCTTTACCGAATACCGCAACGCCGCCGGCGCGGTGGGCATCGTGCGGGATGAACGCTCTGCGTTGGAGCCCACGATGGAGATAGCGCAGGCCGCACCATCTTCGCGCGCCATCGAGACGGTCACGGTGACATCGTCGAAACTGGGCGGCGCGGATGTGCAATCGATCCCGATTTCGATCACAGCACTTTCCCAAGAGCAGTTGACCGCGACCCAGACGGCGGGAGGGCCAGACCTGATCAAGCAGGTTCCGAACATGACCTTCACGAAGACAAATTTTTCAGGTTACAGCATTCAGATCCGAGGCATTGGCACGCAGGCTATCTCAGTAACCACGGATCCAGCTGTAGCGGTTTCCTTCAACGACATTCCGTTCATTCGGAACCACTTTTTTGAGCAAGAATTCTACGATGTTGACCAAGTCGAAGTCTTGCGCGGCCCGCAAGGCACGCTTTATGGGCGCAACGCGACAGCGGGCGTGGTAAATCTGGAATCGGCGAAGCCGACGGATCAATTCGAAGCGATGGGGTCTGTCGATATCGGCAATTATCAGAACCGTCGTCTCGAGGGCATGGTCAATCTACCGGTCGCAGATGACCGTCTGGACATCCGCGTCGCGGGAGAATGGACAAAACGCCAGGGTTATTCGGTCAACAGCTTTGACGATGATCGTATCGATGGCCGCGATCTCTGGTCCGGGCGTGTCACGATTGGGCTAAAGCCGACCGAAAACCTTCAGACCTATCTTGTTTGGGAACATTTCTCCGAAGACGATGATCGCCTGAGAAGCGCCAAGCAGCTTTGCAAGACGGATTACGGCCCGGGGGGAACACCGACAAACGGGACGGTGAATATCGATGGCACCGTCATGACGATCGGGCCTGGCTTTGGCTTGACCGACACCAACAACGGCAACTTTTTTCTCCAGGGCTGTGTGCCCTCATCGCTTTATTCGCCTGAAGCGTTTGGGGCTCCTCTCGGTTACGCGCTCCCGTATGTTCTGGCAGTAAGTCCTATCAACCCCTACCCCAGCGAAACCCAGTCGTCGAATTTGCGCGTAATCGATTCGTCGCTCAATCCCGCATACCGGGCAAAAAACGATACGGTGGAATTTAACGCCGACTACAATGTAACGCCCGCGCTGACTTTTACGTCGCAGACCGGCTACAATCACGATTCCCTTTGGTCGACGGAAGATTATAACCGGTTCGGTGCGGCAGAGGGATTTTTCGGTACCAACCCCGACGACAGCAACACAGTTTTTTGCGATCCGCAATTGGGTTGTTCGGACCGGCTTATTGTCGAGGATCTTTCCGACGAGCACGCCTGGCAACTGAATCAGGAATTCCGTTTGACGTCGAATTTTAGCGGACCATTCAATTTCAGTGGTGGCGGTAATTATTTGCACTACGAGACACTGGAAGATTATTATGTTTTCATCAACGCTATCTCATCATTTGTATCCGGCGGAAAATCACCATATGGCTATCTATACCTTAATCCAAATTTTGCAGGAATCAGCTATCAAAACGTTTATACAGATCCTACCCCGCTTACCGATCTCGCCGGCGACGGACACAATTATTATCGCAACGAGAATCCCTATGTGCTGAATTCCTACGCTGCGTTCGGCGAGGCGAATTACAATCTATTCAACGATCTGAAGCTAACGGCCGGCGTGCGGTGGACGGAAGACCGGAAGCACTTTTCGTTGGTTCCAAGTTGGCTCGCTGACACAGGTTATGGATATCCCATTACCGGTGTCGTCAATCAGCAATGGGATGAACTCACTGGCCGCACCGTCGCCAACTGGACGCCGAAGCTCGATTTCACCGATCAGACACTGATCTACGGCTCCTACGCGCATGGCTATAAGGCAGGCGGCGCAAATCCACCGGGAGCAATTTTCGACAATCAAGGCCCCTTAAATCCCACGCACCCCCTGACATTCAAGCCGGAGTTCATCGACGCGTTCGAGCTGGGCACAAAAAACACCTTGCTGGACGGCGCGCTCACACTGAATGGCGATCTTTTCTACTACAACTACGAGAACTATCAGATTTCGGAGATTGTCGATCGCACGGCGATCAACCTGAACTTCGATGCCCATGCCAAAGGCGCCGAGTTGGAGGCGACATGGGAGCCTCTTCCGGGCCTGAAATTCAATTTCGCAGGCGGGTGGGAGGATACTGAAATCGCCAAGGGCCAAAGCTCCGTCGATTTGATCGATCGGACTGGCGGCGTTCCAGGTTGGTATATTTCTAAGCCTTTCATCAGTCAGGCGTCGAACTGCATATTTCCCGGTTATCTCGCGCGCTATCTCCTTCATGGCGGTGGATATAGCCCCGGTCCGAGCGCCTGCGAGCTGGCCTATGTTGCCGGCCTGGATCCGCTCACCGATCTTCCTTATGTGCCGAATCCCACAGTTTGTGAGTTCTACACTGAGGGCCAACATGGTGAGTGTCCCCCGGGATATCCAGGTTACGACCCGCTCAGCGTCGATCCGAATGCTCCTGCCAATGTCAATGAGGGGTTTGGCTTGCCGCCAAACGACGGCACAGGATTTTCGAAGAATGTCGGTGGAGACAAGCTGCCCAATGCTCCGCCTTACACAGTCTCCGTCGGCGCGCAATACACCATCCCGCTGTCGTCGGATTGGGCAGGTACGCTGCGCAGCGATTTTTACTGGCAGGATTCGTCGTGGTGGCGCGTGTTCGACAACTCGCCCTTCGACCGGCTGCGCGGCTACGACACCGTCAATCTGACTCTCATCTTAACGAACCAGAACGGCTGGCAGCTGATGTTCTATGACAAGAACGTCTTCAACGTAACGGCCATTACCGGCGCGTTTCTGAACAGCGACGATACGGGATTGACGACCAATGTCTTTCTGACCGATCCGAAGCTGATCGGCATCCGTGTCACGAAGAATTGGTAAGGGGGAACCGATGAGCGAATTGGTGAACGCACGCAATCGAGCAATGGGATTCCGGACTTGCCTCCTGGCGAACGTCTCCTCGCTAGCCTTGCTGGGCTGGGCCGGCCTGGCGGCCAGCGCGCTGGCGGCGTCGGCAGATGAGGATCATCCGACTATTTGGATCGAACTCGGCGGTCAATTCGAACGTGCGGATAACGCGCCGGAGCTTTTTTCTCCGCCCTTTTTCAGCAAGGCTTCCCTGGCCGATCTAGCGGTGCTGACGGGTCCGCAAAGGCCGCCTCCGTACAGCACCGGCTTTGATGGAAAAATTTCATTCGAGCCCGAAAACTCCGATTGGGTGTTTTCAGGAGCCGCTCGTTTTGGAAAGTCGGGCACGATCAAACATTTGCATCATCAAACGGCCGGACGTCCTTCCGCTTACATAACGCTTGGTGGACAGTATGATAGATTGCCTAGGGCAATTTATGCTGACACTCATTCCGGCTACAGTGAATCCCATACCATTCTTGATTTTCAAGCGGGTAAGGACATCGGACTGGGGATGTTCGGAGCACACGGAGATTCCGTCATCAGCGCGGGCGTACGATTTGCGCAGTTCACCGCCGATTCCCATGCAACATTTCATGCCCTTCCGATCTACAACCTGGGTCCGCGGCGGGTGGTAAATCCCGGAGAACTTACTATACGAACTGACTTTCGCGCCAGTTACAGTGGGAATGTGCATTCCTCGCGCAACGCGCACGCGGTTGGCCCGTCGCTTTCCTGGGATGCTTCTTTGCCGGTTGCCGGAAACGATTCAGGCATGACACTGAATGTCGACTGGGGCGTAAATGGCGCCGTTCTGTTCGGACGCCAGCGCGCTCGCGTCCATCATCAGACGAGTGGCCATTACGTTAATGGACTCCTTTCCAGTGTAAAATACCAACGTAGCTACGCAAACCCTGCCTTCGATCGTTACCGCTCGCGAACCGTTACGATTCCGAATGCCGGAGGCTTCGCGGGGGCTTCGCTCAGGTTCCCGCACGCCAAAGTCAGCCTAGGTTATCGCGCGGACTTTTTCTTCGGCGGGATGGATGGCGGCATCGATACGGCGCGAAAGGAGAATGTTGGATTCTATGGTCCCTTCGCCTCGATCAGTGTCGGCTTAGGAGGGTAGGTGTGCTGCAGAGACACAAGAAAGAAGAGCGTACGAACGGAAATTAGTGTCGTAAAGCTGCGGGACAAATGAGGGCGGGCCCCTCGGGATCGGCTATCGCGATTACAATCTTACCAAGAGCCGTCCGAAAGAATGGCTGGATCGGGTGGTCGAAGTGTGAGGCCGAGCCGCGATAATATTGATTCTCAGTCATTGCGGAAAAGAGTGCCTTCCGTCATTTTTCGGCGACCTCACCAAGCTACGTTGGCGCATCGAACGCGATTATCAGGATATAAAGCAGCAAATTGGATTTGGGTACTTCGAAGGACGAAGAAATGGGTACCACCATCACTTTCCGCAAAGGATGGCTCAAAATAGCCAACAGATGTTCGTGTACCGGAAAATCTAGGGGCGGCCAACGGTGAAATCCCGCCAACCTATTCCTCACGCGTCTAGAGTTGGAATCAGCGGCTAGCCGATAGCTTAGCGAAGGCGGGTCAAAATACCCAGAGCACGATTTACACGGTCGGACTACCGTCCACCGGTAATATTATTGCGTCCAAAATATTTTCCGTGTCACCCCCGGAAACGGAGCGCCAATTCGTTTTGCTCTGTACGGGCGTAAGCTCCCAACCCTCGCAAGGCAGGATGCTCCAGGGGGATGTCGGACAAGACGGACAGCAATCATGAGGCCGCGAGGCGGCCTGATCCGGGGGCGGTTATGGCCGTGCCTGATCTGGAAGGTTGGTTTGTCCGCGAGGTTCTGCCGCTGGAGGCGGCGCTCATGCAATTTCTGCGGCGGTCCTGGCAAAACAAAGCGGAAGTCGACGATCTTCGTCAGGAAGTCTATGTCCGCGTCTGCGAAGCCGCACGCAGGAAAATTCCGCATCCAGCCAAGCCGTTCGTCTTCGCGGTGGCGCGTAATCTGCTAGTCGACCGGGTACGGCGTGAACATGTCGTATCGATCGAAACCGTTTCAGACATAGACACACTAGGCGTCGCCCTCGAAGAGCCGGGCCCCGATCGCAATGCTATGGCGCGCCAGGAGCTACGTCGCTTACAAAGCGCGCTGGATCAATTGCCGCAACGCTGCCGCGAGGCTGTGCTATTGCGCAAAATCGAAGGACTTTCTTATCGCGAAATCGCACAGCGCATGGGCATCGGTGAAGACATGGTGTCGGAACATCTCTCTAAAGGGATGTCTACGCTGGCCGACATGCTTTATGGCGAGCCTCATGGAGCCAAATCGTGAGCGCGCCCGAAAGTCTTGCACATCTGGCGTCTGCACACGACATCGCCGAACATGCCGCGGAATGGCTCGAACGACGTGAACGCGGGGACTTTAGTCCGGAAGATCAGGCGGCACTCGACGCGTGGCTTGCAGAATCGATGGCGCATCACATCGCTTATTGGCGTGTAAGCGCAGCGTGGAAACGCGCTGACCGCATTGGTGCTTTGGGCAAGCGCTTTGGTGCGTCTCGAGCTGGTTCACAACGTATAAAGGCACCGTTCTTCATCTTGAAACGCATCGCCGCTGTGGGAGTATTTCTGGCCGCGCTGAGCGCGGGCGCGCTATTGTACGTCTCATCGTTTTCGTCGCAACCTGATGCGACTTATGCGACGAGCGTTGGTGGGCGTAAGGTCATCGAGCTGACCGACGGTTCGACCATCGAACTCAACACTGACACGATCCTAAGACTTGATGGCGCGGATCGCAGAACGGTCTGGCTCGACAAGGGCGAGGCCTATTTCGACATCAAACATAACGCCACCCATCCTTTTGTCGTAATGGCGACAGGCCATCGCGTCACGGACCTCGGTACAAAATTCTTCATCCGTGAAGACGCCAATCGCCTTGAGGTTGCTCTGATCGAAGGTCGCGCGAGCCTGCAGCCCGCAGACGGCAAGACGAAGGCGCAAATCCTGACGCCGGGCCATCTGGCCGTTGCGACGGCTGACCTCACCTCTGTCACGGCTAAGCCTGTCAGCACGCTTGCCAACGACCTTAGTTGGCGCAACGGCGTGCTTGTATTTCACCGTATGACGCTCGTTGACGCGGCATCGGAATTCAATCGTTACAATCGCAAAAAACTCGTGGTCACCGACCCGGCCGTGACGAGCCTCAAAATTGACGGCACATTTCCAGCAAACAATGTCGAAGCCTTTGTAGATGCTGTGCAAGCCGCGCTTAAGGTGCACATCGAAGACCGTGGCAGCGAAGCGGTGATCTCGCCCTAAGCCAAAGGGCATTTTTCAATGCGGGTCGCGCGCGGGCGCGGTATCAAAAGAGCAAAGAGGGGGCAAATGCCAATTCGATCCTATCTAAGGTCTCTGCTTCTCGGCGTCGCCACTACGGCACTGTTCGGTGCCGCGGCAGTTGCGGAGAATTTCAACATTCCGAGCGGCGATCTGGTTTCGGCGCTTGACGCCTATACTTCGCAGACCGGTGTGGCCCTAATTGTCTCCGATGATGCTATTCGCGGCATTCGCACCAAAGGGGTTGTGGGTGCGTTGTCGCAAGATGAGGCGCTTTCCCGCCTTCTCGCTGGTACCGGTCTTATGATGCAGCGCCGTTCGACAGGCGCGATTACAGTGATCCGTGATGATCGGCGCAGCGATGTAGAATTGGAAGCGCCCGTTCAGTTGGCGCAGGCGGCAGGGAAAGCGATCGAGACCGTGACTGTCACGTCATCGAAACTCGGCGGTACGGATGTGCAGAGTGTTCCAATTGCGATTACGGCGATGTCGCAGGAGCAATTGACCGCGACGCAAACAGCAGGTGGTCCCGATCTTGTGAAACAGGTGCCGAACCTAACCTTCTCTAAGACGAACTTCACGGGCTACAATATCGAAATTCGCGGTATCGGTACGCAGGCGATTTCGGTGACAACCGATCCCGCGGTTGCCGTCGCATTCAACGACATTCCATTCCTTCGCAATCATTTCTTTGAGCAGGAATTCTACGATGTGGGACAGGTTGAAGTACTGCGCGGGCCGCAAGGAACGCTCTATGGACGTAATGCGACCGCAGGCGTCGTGAACATGATTTCGGCGCGGCCTACTGATCAGTTCGAAGCGATGGCGTCCGCAGATATCGGCAATTACAAAAACCGCCGTTTCGAGGGGATGCTCAATATCCCGGTTGCCGACGACCGGCTGGATATCCGTGTCGCAGGCGAATGGACCAAGCGTGGCGGTTACACCCTAAATGAAACAAACGGCCAATCTGTCGACGGGCGCGATCTGTGGTCGGGTCGCGTAACGATTGGCTGGAAACCCATTGAGAAGTTGCAGACCTACCTTATCTGGGAGCATTTCAGCGAAGACGACGACCGCGTGCGGTCCGCGAAACAGCTTTGTAAGAAGGACCCTGGTCTGACGTCGGTTGACGGTCTCAATATCGCGACAATGCCCAATAACCCTGGTGAAGATCGTCCGCCTGGGTTCGACGCCTTGTTCGCGCAGACATGGCTCAGTCAGGGCTGTCTGCCGACGTCCTTATATTCCAAAGACGCTTTCGAGACTCCAAACGGGCAGGCGATCCCCTTCGTCGCTGCGGACGAATTTACTTTCGCGGGCGGGTCAAGCAGTGGGCATATACTAGAACCGATTGATCCCTATGCAAGTCAAACGCAGTCCCAAAATCTGCGTGTCATTCAATCTTTGATCAATCCATCTTATCGCGCCAAAAACGATACTCTGGAATTTAATGCCGATTTCGCGGTAACGCCCACGCTCACTCTGACCTCTCAAACCGGGTATAATAAGGACTTTCTCTATTCCACTGAAGATTTCAACCGCTTCGATACCGCGCCGGGGTTATTCGGAGAAGGGCTCCGTGGTTTCGGAGGCGTACCGAGCCCCATAGTGAACGGAGTTTATTGCGACCCGCAGCTCGGTTGCTCAAGCGCCATGGTCGGCGAAGACCTGTCGCAGGAGCACGCTTGGCAGTTCTCTCAGGAGGTGCGGCTTGCCTCTAGCTTCGGCGGCCCATTTAATTTCAGCACCGGCGCCAACTATATGCACTACGAAACGGTGGAAGATTACTATGTGCTCTTTAATCTGATCTCCGCCACTGAACAGGCTCTTAATGGTGGCGGGCCCGGGCCCGCAGGCTATACAATCTGCCGAGAGAGCGGGAGTGGTCCGGGTGTCACCGTTCAGCCGGTGCCGTTTCAATACGAGATCAATAATTTCATAAGCGAGGTGCCGTCGAACTTTGGGTGCGGCCAAGGCGTTCCCGGTGAAGGCACGTATATCGACCCCAATCCAATCGACCATCTTAACGGCCAGGGACACAATTATTTTCGTAGCGAGAATCCCTATCGCTTGAACTCTATCGCTGGTTTTGGAGAGGTCTATTATCAAGTCACTCCGGATGTGAAATTGACTGGCGGATTGCGCTGGACAGACGATAGCAAGCGATTTGTCGATATCCCAAGCCAAGTCTTTCTGCTTGGGGGTGGATATCCGATTGCGGGGATCGTCAATCAGGAATGGAAGGAATGGACAGGTCGGTTCGTCGCGGACTGGGCACCCAAAATAGATTTCACGGACACAACTTTGCTCTACGCCTCCTATTCGCGCGGCTACAAGGGGGGCGGCGCCAATCCGCCGGGACCAGCGGGAGATTTGGTGAGTCCCGGATCTTTAGTAACGCACCCGCCGACCTTTGCGCCGGAATTCGTCAACGCTTATGAGCTCGGCACGAAGAACACTCTGCTCGACAGCAGCATGACGCTGAACGGCGATGTCTTTTATTATGACTATAAAGGCTATCAGATATCCCAAATTGTCGATCGCACATCAATCAACTTGAATTTCGATGCCAAGGTGAAAGGCGCGGAACTGGAAGCGACGTGGGAACCCCTGCCGGGCCTGCGCTTCAATTTTGCCGGCGGACTCGAAGATACTTCGGTCGACACGGGGCAATCCGCAATCGACCTTATAAATCGCACAAACGGTAATCCCGACTGGGTAGTGGTCAAGCCTTTCCTGACAGACACGTCGAACTGCATCCTGCCGGCCAATGTAGTGCGGCAGATATTTCTAGCCTACTTCGGCCCGGATGTTTTCGGTCGTGGGATCGAGGGAGCATGCGATATTGCTTACAATCCTTCTGAGACGGCATCAGATCCCTTTCTTTTGGGCGGTACGGTTGATAGGGCTGCGTTTGCTGCCGCGGGTTTCGACCCCAGCACAGCGCCCAATGGTGGCGCGGGCTTTGCGAAGGATTTGAGCGGCAACAAACTGCCCAACGCACCGCCGTTCACGTTATCCACGGGTGCGCAATACTCTATGCCGATTAGTTCTGTTTGGGCGGCGACGTTGCGCGGGGACTTCTACTGGCAAGGCAATTCATTTGCCCGCATCTTCAATGATGAGCCTTACGATCAGCTTCACGGCTATACCAATGTGAACCTTTCGCTGATGTTCACCAACCAGGACGGCTGGCAGGCGATGGCCTATGTCAAGAACATCTTCAACACGACGGCTATCACCGGCGCATTCCTAAATAGCGATGATACGGATTTGACGACCAATGTGTTCGTCACAGATCCACGCCTGTTCGGCGTTCGTGTGACAAAGAACTGGTAAGGGGGAATTAATGATCGAACTAACGGACATGGCGAGGAATGGCGGGGCTCTTCGGTCAATGCTTCTGGCCACGGCCTGCGGCGCGGCGCTGCTTATTAAGCTATGCGCAAGCCAGCCAGTTATGGCTTCGGACGGCGATGCCCACCGACCTATAGTGTGGATCGAGCTCGGCGGCCAGTTTGCGCAACTCGAGAATGGTCAGCAGGGCTATTTGCCGCCGTTCGTTCTGGGGACGTCGAGACTTCCATTCATTACGGGATTACCCATCAGTACTGAAAAGAATGCACCAACTAGTTGGGATGGCAAAGCGAAAATCTCATTTGAACTTCCGGAAACTGACTGGGCATTCTCGGCCAGTATCGTGTATGGTAGAGACACCAAAAACAAGTCTTTAAACCAGCGAACGGCGCAGCGTAACCCAACCAATCCCTACCATGTCGAATATAGCGCTTATCAAAATCTTACTGCCAAAAACAACGAAAGCCACATGGTTCTGGATTTCAGCGCAGGTAAGGACGTCGGTCTAGGTGGGTTCGAAAATGGTGGGAATTCGATTTTTAGTGTTGGTCTGCGCTATGCACAATTCGATTCTCGGAGCAGTGTTGGGATCCAGTATCAGCCGACGAATGTGGATAGCTATTATCACCCCGTTCATAGGTTCTATGGATCTTTTGCTGCAGCTCGGAAATTTGTCGGCATCGGGCCATCGCTTTCATGGAATGCGTCGGCCGGCCTGATTGATGATCCCTTGGCGGGAGGTATTTCATTCGACTGGGGCATCAATGGCGCGGTTTTATTTGGGCGCCAGCACACGGCCATTCATCACCAAACATCAAACTTTACCTTGGTCTACCCCAACAGGCAGCCTGACTATCAGCACTCCGCATCGGTAAATCGCAGCAAAGGGGTGATCGTCCCCAACCTCGGCGGCTTTGCCGGAGTTTCATGGCATTACGCGGATGCAAAGATTAGTTTCGGCTACCGCGCCGATATGTTCTTCGGCGCCCTCGATGGAGGCATTGACGCGCAGAAAAGCTATAACCGGGGATTTTACGGTCCATTCGCGACAGTCAGTGTTGGAATCGGCGGTTAGCAGGCACCCCATTCGGCAGATGTCACATGCGGGAGCGCAATTCTCTCCTGAGCCAACCTCCGCCGGCGAATCTCACGCGCGTAAAAACTGTAACTGTACCCAAGGTCGGCGGTTCCGCAGGCGTGTCGCGGCCTATCCAAATGGCCCGGTCGGCTATCTAACCGACGAACTCAAACATTTTGTCTAAGCTGGTCGCGACGGGCGGCAGGTGGGCGGCATACTTTCCCGCGCCTACATCGGCGTCGTGATTCTTGAGATCGAAGGCAAAGTGAAAACCTTCGATCTCATCAAGGCGCAGCTGGTGGGCATAAGTCATCGGACCGTCGTCCGCCATCTCGAGAATATCAAAACCCAAGCTTGGCGTGCGCTCGATCTGTCAGGCGGTCGCCGTCTGGGCTGCCTCCGAGCGGGATAAGCGGCCGAACTGAAATTCTCCGAACGGGCTATGCGGCATCGGCGCCGGTCGGGGGCGCTTGGGGATCAAGCGGCGGCCCGTATGACCGATACCCACGCGTGAAATATTGTTTCACAGCGCAGCTACGCGGCCCCGCCCCCCGCTACCAATTCGCCAATATTTTTGACCAATCGTACTAGGCCCCTAACCTGCTTGGGTTGTCTCCATAAGTATGGCGTCGAGCGTGAGCCTCGGCGAACGAGGGATGGCCGAGACACCGGAAAGCAATCGCGAAAACGCGCAAGCACGCAGCCAGGGTGCAGAGATGGGCGCGCCTGAGGCAAAGGCTTGGTTTGTGCGCGAAGTTTTGCCGCTGGAGGCGGCACTGATGCAATTCCTACGGCACAACTGGCGCAACGAAAGCGACATCACCGACATCCGACAGGACGTCTATATGCGCGTCTTCGAGGCGGCTTGCCAGGAAATACCGCGCGCTGCCAAGGCGTTTGTGTTCGCCACCGCGAGAAACATTCTTATCAATCGCGTAAAGCACGAACGCATTGTTCCGATCGAATCCGGGGCCGAACTTGAAACGGGGACGATTCCGTCCGACGAGCCCGGACCGGACCGGGGCATCATTGCCCGCGACGAACTCCGGCGCCTTCATGACGCCGTCGATCGTTTGCCCAAGCGGTGCCGCGAAGCCTTCCTTATGCGCCAAGTACAGGGCCTTTCGCGCCGTGAGATCGCCGTCCGCATGGGGATCGCGGAGAAGACGGTCAAGTGTCACCTCAACGATGCCGTCCGCACGTTGGCCGACATCCTTTACGGCGAACCGCCCAACCTGAAGGCGAAGCCATGAGCGGACAAGGAACATTGCAAAGCGCGGCCGAGATCGAAGAACGCGCGGCGGCCTTTCTGATGGAGCGTCAGGACCAAAGGAACTGGACCGAGGAAAATCAGCAGGTACTCGATGCATGGCTTGTCGAATCCATCGCGCATCAGGTCGCTTATTTCCGGCTCGAAGCGGTACTGGGACGGACTGAGAGGTTGCGAGCATTACGGTCGCCTTCGCATCGGCCCGGCAGCATTTGGCCGGCTGTATTCAAGGCGGCTGTGGCTTTTTCAATCGTCGCCGCCATCAGCGCCGAGGCCACGAATTACCTCTTGCAACCGCGAGCGACCACTTATCAAACCTACGTCGGAAACCGCGAAATCCTTTCTCTTAACGACGGATCGCAAGTTGAACTTAATACCGACTCGTCGCTTCGTATCGCGCAGGACATAACCCAACGCCGGGCATGGCTCGACAAGGGCGAAGCATACTTTCAGATCAAGCATGATACGCATCACCCTTTTGTAGTGGTTGCCGGGAATATCAGCGTCATCGACCTCGGCACAAAATTCGTGTTGCGCAAGTTTTCCGACCGGCTTGAAGTAACGTTGGTTGAGGGTAGCGCACGCGTTGAGTCCACTGACCATCGGGCGCGAACCGCGATCCTGAAGTCCGGTGACGTGGCCGTCGCGCGGACGGACTCGATAACCGTTGCCAGAAGGTCCCAGCAGGAGCTGGTCGACGCGCTTGGGTGGCGCCGAGGCATCTTGACGTTTCGCTACACAACACTCGCCGAGGCAGCAGCAGAATTCAATCGCTACAACAAAATCAAGATCGTTGTCGCGGACCCGCTGGTGGCGCGGCTCACGATCTATGGTGCGTTCGCGTCGAACGATGTGGCGGCCTTCACCGACGCCGCACAAGCCTATTTCAAGCTGCATATCGAGAACAGCGACGGACAGGTCGTCTTGTCGCGCTGAGCAAAGGTGCCCGGATCACCCAGGGCGCAAACGGAGGAGGGGATATGAGGAGGCTCATCAGTCTGAAGACCGCATTGGCAATGGGCGGCTGTGCCGCTGCCATCGTCACGGTTGCGTATGCGGAGAATTTCAACATACCGTCGGGCGACCTTTCCGCGGCGCTGGACAGATATACGCAGCAGACCGGCGTTTCCCTCATCGTCTCCGGCGAGGCCGTACGCGGTATCCACACCCAAGGTGCTCGTGGCGACTTCAGCGCGGAATTGGCGCTTACACGGATTCTCAACGGAACCGGCTTCGACGTTCAGCGCCGCCCGTCCGGCGCGCTGATGATCGTTCCGGGATCGCCAGCGTCCAGCATTGCCGACACGCCGCTGACGCTCGCGCAGGCCGCGCCGGCGCGTGCGGCAGTTGAAACCGTGACCGTCACATCGTCGAAACTCGGCGGCGCCGATGTGCAATCCATTCCAATCTCGATCACGGCTTTGTCGCAGGAGCAGTTGACGGCGACGCAGACGGCGGGCGGCCCCGATCTCGTGAAGCAGGTGCCGAACATGACCTTCACAAAAACGAACTTCTCCGGCTACAGCATCCAGCTTCGCGGCATCGGCACGCAGGCGATTTCGGTGACGACCGACCCGGCTGTGGCCGTCGCATTCAACGACATGCCGTTCATCCGCAATCATTTCTTCGAGCAGGAATTCTACGACGTCAGCCAGGTCGAAGTTTTGCGCGGGCCGCAGGGCACGCTCTATGGCCGCAACGCGACCGCAGGCGTGGTTAATCTGGTTTCCGCCAAGCCGACGGACCAGTTCGAGGCGATGGCGTCCATGGATATCGGAAATTATGGCGAACGCCGCCCCGAAGGCATGATCAATATTCCGATTCTCGACGACCGCGTTGATCTTCGCATCGCGGGCGAATGGACCAAGCGGCAGGGCTACTGCTTTCAATTCCATCACGGACCAGCGCATCGATGGCCGTGACCTGTGGTCGGGCCGTGTCACGCTGGGCTTCAAACCAACATCGCATTTCAAACCTACCTCGTCTGGGAACATTTCTCCGAAGACGACGACCGTCTGCGCAGCAGCAAGCAGCTTTGCAAAACCGCGCCAGCGCCGACGTCTGTCGACGGCGTGGCCGTTCCTCCCGGCGAATCGGATATCGTCGACGGTGTATTCGACCTCGCCGGACTACGTAACCCAAGGCTGTGAAGAAAGGTCGCTCTATTCGCCGGATGCCTTCGAGGTGCCAAACGGATTCTCTCTTACTATGTGCGTGCGGTAAGCTCGCTGGTGGCGTCATTCCCGACGCTATCCGTACGCGAACACGCAGTCACAAAATCTGCGCGTGATTGAATCAGCTCTCAATCCGCATTATCAGGCGAAGAACGATCCAGTTGAATGACGCCGATTATGCCGTCGCACCATCGCTGACCTTGACCTCGCAAACTGGCTATAATCATGATTTCCTGTACTCGACGGAAGACTACAATCGATTCGATACGTCACCGGGGATCTTTTACTAACTGATGTTCCACGGCTATTACGGTGGCGGAGAGTTCTTCCCGATCCCGCCGCTGGGACAGGCAATCTTCCGTCCAACTCAGAACTATTCTGTGATCCTCAATTCGGCTGCAGCGACCGGCTTCTTGCACAGGATCTGTCCGACGAGCATGCCTGGCAACCGAGCCAGGAATTTCGCCTGACCTCGAATTTCTCCGGCCCCTTCAATTTCAGCGCGGGAGGCAACTATATGCACTATGAAACTGAAGAAAATTATTACGTCTTCATCAATGCGCTCTCGGTATACTCTTTTGGTAGTGATCACCCCGGCAACGTCGCACCAATCATAACTCGATGTTTGCCGGACGGAGTTTATCAGGCCGGATATCAGTACCCGAATCCGTCGCGGGCGGCGGGGGGGCCGCCCAAGATTGCATCTATATCGACTCCAATCCACTTTCGAGCCTGAACAATCACGGACACAATTATTTTCTGAGCCAGAATCCGTATACACTGAATTCATATGCCGCTTTCGGAGAAACTTACTACAATATACCACTGATTTGAAACTGACGGCCGGTCTGCGGTGGACCGAAGACCAAAACATTTCACCGACATCCCCAGTGAAGTGATCAATGGATTTGGTTATCCCAGCACTGGCGTGGTGAACCAGCAATGGGACCAGTTCACCGGCCGCGCTGCCGTAACTGGACGCCCAAACTCGATTTCACAGACCAGACGCTTGTTTATGGTTCCTATGCGCATGGCTACAAAGCAGGGGGCGCCAATCCGCCGGGCGCCGTGTTTGACTTCACCGAGGGCGTCGAACCGGACCATCCGTTGACGTTCAAACCGGAGTTCATCGATGCATTCGAACTGGGTTCGAAGAATACGTTGCTCGACGGCTCGCTGACCTTGAATGCCGATATATTCTACTACAATTACGAAGACTACCAGATTTCGGAAATTGTTGACCGTACAGCGATCAATCTGAACTTCGATGCACATGTGAAGGGTGCAGAGGTCGAAGCTTCGTGGGAGCCCGTTCCGGGTCTGCGCTTCAATTTCGCAGGCGGTTGGGAACAGACGGACTCGCAAAGGGCTCGCAATCGATCATCTCATCGATCGCACAGCGGGAAACCCCGGATTGGATTGTGGTCAAGCCGTTTCCGACACGGCATCCAATTGCATCCTGCCGACTTATGTCGTTGCAGAATTTGCTAGAGCCTACCGCAACCGGGGGCTTTTTTCCGCTCAGCAGGGTCTTTGGCTTGTGAGGTTGCATATACCGAGCATAAAGATCCAGTCACATAATGAACCCTACATGCCAAACCCACTTGAGGGTGGCGTTGGTGGTGGGTTGGATGACAATGCTGAGCCTATAAATCCCTTTCCTATCCCAAGGTGGTTATCCCGGTTTCGACCCGACACAGCCCGGCATCAACAACGGCGAAGGCTTTGCCAAGAATCTGAGTGGTAATAAGCTTTCCCAATGCACCGCCGTTCACTGTTTCGTTCGGCGCACAATACACGCTGCCGATTACGCAGGATTGGGCGGGCACCTTGCGCAGCGACTACTACTGGCAGGATTATTTGAGGGCGCGCGTGTTCAACGACAATCCCTATGACCGTATCCGCGGGTACACCAACGTCAATCTCACCTTGATTTTCACTAACCAGAACGGCTGGTAGGGTATACTCTACGACAAGAACGTGTTCAACACGACTGCCATCACGGGCGACTTCCTGAACAGCGACAATTCAGGACTTTACGACCAACGTGTTTCTGACGGATCCGAAGCTGATCGGCATCCGTGTTACGAAGAACTGGTAGGGGGAAACAAATGGGCGAGCTGATGAACACAAAAAATGGCCGCGCGATCCGCTGGGAGCTTCTTTCGGCGGCTTGGGCGTTGGGCGTTGCTTGCGTCGACTTATGCCGCGGGGGAAGCCAAAGCAGTCGATGACGATACCGATCGTCCGACGTTCTGGATCGACTTTAATTCGAGTATAACATGTGGGTGGGCAGGGAGATGGTTTTCCGGTTGAATTCCTGGTGGCAAATCCCAATTCTCCAGTGCTGAAGCCAGTATCGCCTTTGCAGGCGCAGAAGCCGCCTGCGTTTGAATTCGCGCAGGAAGGCAGAGTTTCTGCTTCAGCCAGAAGGTTCGGATTTGGTCTTCTCGGCCGCTGTTAATTATGGTCGATCGAGTAACTTCAAACATGTCGACCACCAAACGGACGGGACATATAAGAAATATCTGGGTGGTGGCCCGCCGGCGATCTACACTGCCGCGGATTTTGCCGACACGCAAGTCCATCGCAAGGCAAGCAGCAATTCTCATTTTGGCCCTGTGAGATGTTTTGATGAAGGGGGCTTTCGCGTGGATTGTGTTTCTAATTCAAGCTTTGTGTGACGGTTCTGACTGATTTGCTTGGATTGGTTCGACAGACCTGCGCCGGCTTGGCGGACAAGCGGCGGGGCTGAACACGCATCTGACGATGGCCGACATCGGGATGGCGGCCTTTTCTGCGTTCTTCATGCAAAGCCCGTCGTTTCTGGCGCATCAACGTCAGCTTTGTGCGGGCGCCGGGCAAGGCCGCTCCAATTGCCAGACATTGTTCGGCATGACGGCTATTCCCAGCGACAATCATATCCGCGACATGCTCGATTTCGTCGAACCCTCCAGCCTTTACGGGCTGTTTGACGACGCGTTGGCGGCGGTGGAGCGGGCCGGAGCGCTGGCGAGCCTGCGCAGCCTGGGCGATGGGACCTTGATCGCCTTCGACGGAACGCAATATTTCTGTTCGAACAAGCTGTCGTGCCAAAATTGCTCGACGCGCAAACGCGCCAATGGCGCCATCGAATATTTTCATACCCTTCTGGCCGCCAGCATCGTGACGCCCGGCCATAACCGGGCGCTGCCCCTGGCTCCGCAGTTCGTGCAGCCGCAGGACGGCCACGACAAACAGGATTGCGAAAGCCGCGCCGCGCGCCGCTGGCTCATCGCCCATGGCGAGCGCGTCAAGAGGCTCGATCCGGTCTATCTCGGCGATGATCTCTATGCCAATCAGCCGCTGTGCGAGGCGGTCCTGGCCAGCGGCGGCCATTTTCTGTTCGTCTGCAAGCCCGACAGCCACAAGACATTGAGCGAATATCTGACCGGCGTCGACCTTCCCTCGAAGTCCCGTGAGATGCGGCGCGGCAAACAACGCTCAACTCATATCTGGCGCTGGATGACGGATATTCCGATCCGCGACGGCGACGACGCGCTCAAGGTCAACTGGCTGGAACTGGTCATCAAAGATGCCAAGGGCCAGATCGCCTACCGCAACAGCTTTGTCACCGACTTGCCCGTAAACGCCGACAATGTCGCTGATCTCGCCGGCGCCGGGCGCGCGCGCTGGAAAATCGAGAACGAGACCTTCAATGTTCTCAAAACCAAGGGCTACAATCTCGAACACAATTTCGGACACGGCCAAAACAACCTGTCCGCTCCCCTAGCCGCCCTCAACCTCGTCGCCTTCGCCATCCACACCGCCGCGCAAATCACCGACGACGCTTGGAGCCTCGCCCTAAAAGCTGCAGGCGCGAAGTCCGGTTCTTCAATCACCTGCGCTCCCTCACCGTCTTCATCCTATTCCCCTCTGGGACGCCCTTCTCGACACCCTCGCTTTTCAAACCCCAATGCTCCGACCCCCATAAAAAATCGCCAAAATGAGAATTGCTGCAAGGCAAGCCATGCCGTCGTTGATTTTTCCGTTGGTAAGGACGTCGGTTTGGGCGTGTTTGGGGAGTCTGGTTCATCGATCCTGAACCTGGGTGTGCGGTTTGCGCAGTTTCAGATCCGAAGCGACGTTTGATGTCAGGGCGCGGGACCAATATGGTTGTAACTTACAAATACGGTTCTTTTTCGGGTCCTCCGCTCAAGTTACCACACCCTCACTTTCATACGTATCACGCTACTGGCCAATCGTCGCGTAGCTTTCGCGGAATAGGGCCCTCCCTTTCATGGAGCGGCTCGGTACCTCTCGTGGGTGATATGCAAAACGGCGAGGTGACATTCGATTGGGGAGCAAATGCGGCCGTTTTATTTGGCAGGCAAAAGGCGAGCGTTCGGCACCAGGAGTCCGCACATTTCAAATCGGGAATCTGTGGCAATTGTTATTCGCTTGTCTATCAACACCCTCCCGCCGGTCACAGCATTGATCACTCCGTCACTACGCCCAATGCCGGCGGTTTTGCAGGAGCCTCGTGGCGCGTCCAGAATTTCAAAGTTAGCATCGGCTATCGCGCCGATTTCTTTTTCGGTGCCATAGACGGTGGCATAGACACTCCCAAATCGGAAACTGTTGGTTTTTACGGTCCCTTTGCGACGATTAGCTTCGGCTTAGGAGGATAGATGACCTCAGGCTCGTGATTCAAGAGCTTCCGGATGATCTGCAAACGCTCGATGGGAATACCGGGCACGTCGGCGCTGAGGCTGCAAATCCATTCGTCATAGAATCTCATCCGTCCATCGACCAGACGAGCTCCGCGTCTACCGTTTAATCAATCCGTCGACTACGACGGGCGACCACGTCTTTGCCCGAGAGTTTTTTTCCGGAAACCGCACGGGCGAACCTACCGAAGGTTCCGGCCCGCGAGCGCTGCAATAACGAAAAATCACGTCCCAAACACTATCTGACGGCGGTGTTGCCGTTCGGCGGCCGACATGCAGATGTGCTCACCAATCTCCAAGAGTTGGTCCCCGGCCGACACGCGAAGAACGCCAAGCTCCACCGCGAGCTTGCACATACGCGAGGATTGACGCTAACCGAGGAACGTCCCGGACGGCGCGTGCCGACGATGACGCTTCCACTTGACAGTGATCTGCTCCACACACTTTTCGGTTTCGTCGCCAAAGGGCTTTTGTGGCATCACCGAGCTGTCGTGCTGCAGCTCCATCCCGATCTCAAGGTCGTCTCGCTGTTGACGTTCGGCGGAGAGAGTTTCGCAGCTTTCTCGGCTTGAACGCCAAGCAACGTGCCCGCTCCAATCCCCGCAATGGTGCACTCTCCTATAAGGGCACCGATTATCTAAAATTTAGCATCCGAATGTGATCGCGCTTTTCGGCCGAGATATGCAACCTGCATTCGCTGGTGGCAAAAATTCGTCGCGCTGCTCCATGTCATAGATCGTGGTGTCGCGGAGCTTCCGTGGAATAGGTCTATCCTTGTCATGGGACGACACCACACCTATTGCAGGCAACCGGCTAAACGGCAAGGACGTTTCGCCTAGCCCGTCCTATTCGTGACGCCGCGAGATTTTGAGCGACGGATGTAGCGGAAAGCCGCGATTTATCGCATGATTCTGGTGCTGAAGCAGTCTCCTCCGAGCGATCGAGGAGCGCCACACCCGTCATGGACGAAGATACACTTTTGCCATTCGGATCTTCCAGCGGTGGCGCGCAAGAAGGTGAGCGTGGCGTTCGACGGCGGGATGCTGTCGTCGGATGCTGGCGTGCTGCTGCTGCGCGGGGTGGAGCGGCGGCTGGGATAGCGGCGCGACTGGCGGCTGCCTGAACGACCGCCGCGATCCCGATCGCATCGATCACACGGTCGAGGAGATGCTGCGGCTGCGGATGTTTGCGATCGCGGCGGGGTACGAGGACGCCAACGACTGCAACAAGCTGCGGGACGATCCGGTGTTCAAGATGGCGGTGGGCCGGGCGCCGGAGAGCGGCGAGGCGCTGTGCTCGCAACCGACCATGTCGCGGCTGGAGAACGCGCCGTCGAAGATCGAGATCGCCGGCTGATGCGGGCGCTGGTCGATCAGTTCTGTGCCAGTTACAGGCGGGCACCGGCTTCGATCATTCTCGACATCGACGACACCTTCGACGCGGTGCATGGGAGGCAGCAGCTGTCGCTGTTCAACGCGCACTACGATGAGCGCTGCTTCCTGCCGATCCACATCTACGAGGGGACGAGCGGCAAGCCGGTGGCGGTGATCCTGCGCAGGGCAAGACGCCGGGCGGGGTCGAGGTGCGCACGATCCTGAAGCATGTCATCGCCCGCATCCGCCGGCACTGGCCGAAGGTCGACATCCTGGTGCGCGGCGACAGCCACTACGGCCGGCCCGAGGCGATGGCGTGGTGCGAAGCCAACGGCGTCGGCTACATCTTCGGCTTCGGCGGCAACGACGTGCTGGCCGGCATGGTGCGGCCGGTGGCCGACGCGCTGTGTGTGCGGCGCGCCGAGCAAGGGCGCGGCGAAGCGGCGGACCTGGACGATGCTGCGCTACGGCGCCAAGAGCTGGAAGACGCGCCGCCGCTTGGTCGCCCGGATCGAAGCGACGCAGCTTGGCCTCGATGTCCGCTACGTCGTCACCTCGCTCAGGGGCAGCGCCAAGCATCTCTACGAGACCATCTACTGTGCCCGCGGCCAGGCGGAGAACTTCATCAAGCTGCACAAGGCCCAGCTCGCCTCCGATCGCACGTCCTGCCGCGATCCGCGGGCCAATCAGATGCGGCTGATCCTGCACACCGCCGCCTATTGGCTGCTCCATACCCTGCGCGCCGCCGCGCCGAAGCGCTCCTCTTGGAGGACGGCCGAGTTCACGACGCTGCGGTTGCGGCTGATCAAGATCGCTGCCCGCGTCGTCGAGGGCGCTGCTCGCATCCGCCTTTGGCTGCCGACCGCTTGCCCGGACGCGGCGATCTTCCGGCTGCTCGCCGGCCGCTTTGCCGCAGCAGGACCATGAGCGACGCGGCGGCGTCGCCGCGATCCAAACCCTCGTCGAAACCTCCAACCCACACGCCAAAATCAAATCGCGATGCAACAGGCGCCGCAAATCCGCACGGCCCGCGCGCAAAAATTCCACCGCAACGCAAAATCAAGCTACATCGCGTGAATTAGACGGGCTAGATCGGCCATTCGACAGTGTTAAATTGGCCGTGGCGCGCTGGATCAACGTAGTGCGCGAAGGAAAGCAAGTCCGTTATATGCCGACGCATACCTATTTGCGCATCGCATTGACCGGCTAGGCGCTCGCCTTGCGTGGGCAACACGTCTGCATGATGGCGCTCGGGCGCGCACCGGCAAACG
>CAWGUP010000006.1:0-82904 GCA_963825895.1 uncultured Alphaproteobacteria bacterium | reverse complement strand
GGTTGCTGTATCCGGGACCAATGGTCTTCAAAACGCCGCCAATATTTACGGTACCTATGGACCCTTGAGGACCGTCGGGCGTTGCTTCAAAACCGGGACCGTAATCCGTCTTACAAAGCTGTTTGAGCGCTTCGGAAGACGGTCATCGCTCTCGGAGAAATGTTCCCAAACGAGTACGTTTGCAGCTTTTCGGTCGGCTTTGAATCCGATGACACTCGGCCCGGACCACAGATCACGACCATCGATGCGGCTGTCGGTGATCTTCGTTGAAGTGAATATCCTTGCCGCTTGGTCCATTCACCCTGACACGAATATCAAGACGATCGTCCACGATTGGAATATTGATCATGCCTTCGAAGCGCCGATTGGCGATAATTGCCAATATCCGCAGAGACGCCATCGCCTCAAACTGGTCGCGTTGGCTTTGCCGATTCCAGATTGACGACGCCTGCCGTTGCGTTGCGGCCATAGAGCGTTCCTTGAGGCCCGCGCAGATACCTCGACCTGACGCGACGTCGTAGAATTCCTGTTCGAAGAAATGATTTCGAATGAACGGAATATCGTTGAATGCAACGGCGACCGCCGGATCGGTTGTGACCGAAATCGCCTGTGTACCGATCCCGCGAATCTGGATGCTTAACCCGAGAAGTTGGTTTTCGTGAACGTCATGTTCGGCACTTGCTTGATCAAGGTCCGGGCCGCCCGCGGTCTGAGTTGCGGTTAACTGTTCTTGGGAAAGCGCGGTGATCGCAATCGGAATGGATCTCCACGTCGCTTCCGCCGAGCTTCGAAGAAGTGACCGTTACGGTTTCGAGCGCAGCAGGTGCCGCAGCTGCTGCTGCGAGCTGGATCGGAATATCTCGGACACATTCACTGACCTGCGATCGCGGACAATCTCGACGATATTACCGTCCCGATGGCTGACAAAGCCCGTATTTGCAAGAAGCCTGTCAAGCGCCTTATCAACCGGCAGATCGCCACTTACCCCGTTTGTGTAAACGCCCTTGAGGTCGCGGGCCGCATAGAAAATATGCACGCCGGTCTGATTAACATAAGTGTCGAGTGCGGAACTAAGATCCCCGGGCTGTATATCGAGATCGGCCGCTGATGCGTGGCAGATAATGAATGCGCACAACGCGCTTCCAGCCAGTGCGGCTTTTCTAAGTCTGTTCCTGATCATATTCCCCCTTCTCGATTTCAGCATTCGGCACGAGTTGTTGCGATCATTCCAGCGAATGGCGTTACCTCGAAATCACAATGGCGTCGCCGCGCGTCGAACCGGCACCCCAAGAATCCGGTGTGCGGCGCGACCAAACAATTCCAGATCGTTTGCCGGAAAGGCGCCAACGATCTCCAGCTTCGACGCCACCGGATCGGTGACGATGATCTTCTGCCGGTTGTAGCGGTTGAATTCGGCGGCCGCGTCCGCCAGCGTCACATGTCGGAAGACGAGCACGCTGCGCTGCCAGGCGAGCCGGTCTGTAAGCCCCTGCTCCGAGACCCTTCTTACTTCATCGCATTGGCGGATGCGATCGCGATATCGCCTGGCACAAGCGTTTTCGCATGCTGTCGTACCGACGGATCAATGGATTGCAGTCGGGCGCTGCCCTCCAGAAGTGCCACCTCAAGCCGATTGCCGGTCTCGCGCATCGTGAACTTTGTACCGAGGTCGGTGACACGATGTGTTCCCGCCGTTACTATGAACGGCCAAGCAGCATTGTGGTTGATCTCGAAATAAGCCTCGCCCTTGTCGAGCCAAACGCGGCGTCCACCGGAGCCCTTGGCGATGCGCAGCGACGTGTCGGTATTTAGTTCGATCTTGGAACCATCGGAAAGTGAGAAAATCTTCCGCCCGCCAATATCTGTGGCGTAGATCGTATATGTCTCGTGGGACAGCAAGAAAGCGGCGCCACCGCCGAGGCCTGCGATGACAAGAATTACCGCAGCAATCCCAATCAGTGCGCGCCACCCAAGCCGCGAACGCCAGCCTCCGCCCCGCGCGGAACCCGCGCCCCGCAAGGCACCCAGCCTATAGGTACGGTCCCATCCATGGTTGAGCCGCCAGAACGCGATTGCGTGCGCAAGAGATTTGTTCAGCCAGATGTTCAGCTGCGCCTGGTCGTCGGCACTCCAATGATCGGAGGTGTGACGCTCGATTACCCATTCGGAAGCGCGCTCCTCAATGTCCTTGGCTCGTGCATTTTCGGCGGAGTGCAAGGCCTCGCTCATGCTGACCTGCCTGCGCCTTCGGCAACACCAAAAAATATATCGGAAAGTGCGCGCAGGCCTGTCGCCAAATATTCCTTGACGGTTTCTTCCCCGATGCCCATGCGAGTGGCGATTTCGCGGCGCGAAAGTCCCTCTACTTGCCGCAACATCACGGCCTCGCGGCATCGCGGCGGCAAACGATCGAGTGCGGCCTGAAGGTGGCGCAATTCATCGCGCGCAATGGCGCCACGATCGGGGCCCGGCTCGTCTGCCGCCGTCATCAGCGCGTCGAGATCGGCGACCGCTTCGATGGGAATGACCTGCGAATCCCGTACACGATTGATCAAAAGATTACGTGCTGTCGTGAAGACAAAAGGTTTGGTCGAGCGCGGAATGTCCTTTTGTGCTGCTTCGCAGACCCGAACATAGACATCCTGCAGAATGTCCTTGATGTCGTTCTGATTGCGCCAGTTGTGCTGCAGATACCGCATCAGCGCCGCCTCCAGCGGCAATACTTCACGCAAAAACCAGATCTCGACATCGGACGCGCTCATGGCCGCGCCGTGACGATGCGCGTCAGCGTTCCCACAATCCGTTTCCGATGTGCTCGCCATCCCCGCCCGCTTCCAGTTCCGGGGGTCAATGTTCCAACCTACACCTCGTAGGACACGGCAGCCCCCTAATGTGGGGGGGCAGAAGAGCGCGAAATTAAATTGCGTGGAATTGAGCGTGAGAGGCTGGGGAGTCTCGAGGCCTATTTAAAGCCACACCTCAACGGAGCTGTGAGCGGGAAGCAGTTCGCCCCACTCCCCTCGTCTGGGCCAAAAAGAGGGGCCCGACTGGGGCGTTTGAATTGCATCTGCCCATCACCGTTTCTTCGTCCACGCCCATGCGCTGGGCGATTTCGCGACGTGCGAGGCTCCCCATCTGCTTCAGCACGATGGCCTCGCGGCAGCCGGTCCGGTCGAACACAGCCTGCAGGCGGCGTAGTTCGCCGCGCACCGTCTGTTGCATGGGCCGCTCGCGCGGCGGCTAATGACCAAGGTCCACATGCTGGTCGATGCCTGCGGCTTAATACCTTCTCTTCGGATCGCGAAAGCCTGTTCATGAAAGTAGCTTGCGGAAAACTGCACGAGCCGTTTGAGCGGCGGACGGAGGCAAGCCCTTCAATGGGCGCCTCCGACCCGACAGCGAAGAAGTCCTTGTAATGGGGATGGAGCGAAGGGAATGGGTCACCGATGTTGGGATCGAGCCGACTGGCAACAGGAGGAGCTCAAATTCTCGACAGAATGCGGCAGCCTTCGTTCGGTGGCACGAACCGGATGACGCGAGGGTGTCAGCACGTCATCCTAGATAGGCTCTTGGCCTCCACCTCACCACATCATGTGGCGGCCACGTGCCGACCACGAACGGAAGCCTGATACCTGCGGCGAGATTATCGGACGGAGCCTTGACTCCCAACGGCCCATTACGGAAGGCCGATGCTGATCGTGGCGAACGGACCATAGAAGCCAAGCGTTTCGGATTTGCGCGTATCGATGCCGCCATCGATTGCGCCGAAGAAGAAGTCCGCGCGATAGCCCATGCGGACTTTGAAATCCTGCACGCGCCAGGACAGTCCCGCAAAGCCTCCCACATTGGGAATAGTGACCGATCGTCTGTGGCGTGGCCGCCAGGAGGATTCTGATAGACAAGGTGGGGGTATCCACTAAGACCAACAAAATTATTGCCCGTTTCCTGATGCCCTACTCTGGTTCGTTGCCGTCCGAACAGAAGTGCCGCATTGCCACCCCAATCGAATGACACTCCGCCATCGCGATTGCCCAGCAAAGATGCCGAACCCGTCCAGGACAACGCCGGGCCGATTCCGCGAAAGCCCCGGGCGGCGATCTCTTGCGCATGATATGTGTGAAAGTAGGGACGCTGAGCGCGAATACAGGGTGGGGATGCAGCCGGTGACATATTTAAAATGTAAGTCCGGCCGCGCGCGCATGTCCACGGACGAATGGGACGAAAATTGCGCGATGCGGACGCCGCCGCTCAAGACGGAAGAACCGTCAAGACCGAACATGCCGAGACCCACATCCTTGCCCGCCATGAAGTCCAGGACGGAATGGCTTTCATTGTGATAGACGTGCGTGTCGACGAATTTTTCCTGGGTATAAATCGCGCTCCTGGTGCCGGATGACCGCTGTTGTATTTTCTGTAATGCACTTTGTCTGTCTGGTGATCGACGTGCCTTCTATTGCTCGAGCGGCCGATGCGGACCGAGACGGAGACGACCCAATCCGATCCTCCGGCTGGAATGAAATCTTCGCCTCTTCTCCTGTGCTGAAAAGCGGGGGACGCTGCGCTTGAAGCGGTGTCACCTTTTCCTGCAGGATTGAAGACGTTGAATAGGCCGACAGAAAGCCGGGGGCGTAAACCTCGCCCTGCCCGCTTATGTTTTCCGCCTGCCCGCCGAGTTCGATCCAGACCAGCGGGCGATCGGCATCTTCGGCATGCGCGATACCGACGGAGGAAACCGTCAGCGCCAGAGCCGATACGGATGTCAGCAGCTTCCAGCGGATGGTGGCGCGGTTGTCGTTATTTTTGATCAGTTCACTCATAATATCCCCCTCACCAGTTTTTCGTGACACGGATGCCGAACAACCGCGGGTCCGTCAGGAACACATTGGTCGTCAAGCCACTGTCATCGCTGTTCAGGAAGTCGCCGGTGATGGCCGTGACGTTGAACACATTCTTGAGATAGCCCATCACCTGCCAGCCGTTGGCATTGGTGAGGATCAACGTCAGATTGGTGGTCGAATATCCGCGTATCTCGTCATACGGATTGTCGTTGAAGATTCGGGCATAGGAATTGCCCTGCCAGTAGAAATCGCTCCTGAACGTTGCGACCCAGTCCTCGTTCACCGGCAATGAATATTGCGCCGCCGAGCGACACCGTGAACGGCGGCGCGTTCGGAAGCTTGTTGCCGGCCAGATTCTTGACGAAGCCTTCGCCTTCGTTGGAGGCGAGCGTTGGCGATGCCGGGGCCGTCGGGATTGAAGCCGGGATAACCCGCCGGGATTGAAGGAACATTACCAGGAAAGTCGCTCGCACCGACTGCTACGGTGGGATTTGCTTTATAAGGCAAGTTTGTGACGGGATCGACGTGTTCGTCATAAGCGTAGCCGCAGGCCGACCCTGCATAGACGCCATCTTCATTTTCTTGTTGCAACAACGCCGCCACCACATAATCCGGAAGGATGCAATTCGAAGCCTGTGTCGGGAACGGTTTGACGATCATCCAGCCGGCATGCCTGCCGTGCGGTCCATCAGATCGATGCCGCTGTCGCCGCCCGCGGCTGCGGTATCTTCCCAGCCGCCTGCAAAATTGAATTTCAGGCCCGGCATCGGTTCCCAATCGGCCTGAGCTTCCGCGCCCTCGACGTGAGCGTTGTAATTGTTGTTGATGGCGGTGCGGTCCACGATTTCGGAAATCTGATAGCCCGTGTAATTGTAATAGAAGATGTCGCCGTTCAGTGTCAGCGCGCCGTCCAGCAGCGTGTTCTTGGTGCCGAGTTCGAAAGCTTCGATATATTCCGGCTTGAATGTGGCCGGATGATCCACGAACGGAACGCCGACTCCATACCCCGTGGGAAAGCTCGCGCCGGGCGGATTGGCGCCGCCGGCTTTGTAGCCGTGAGAATAAGATGCATAGACCAACGTCTGATCGGTGAAATCCAGCTTGGGCGTCCAGTTCAGAACGGCACGGCCCGTGAATCGCTGCCATTGCTGGTTTTCTATGCTGATGATCCAATAACCGTATCCCTCGTCGAGGACCTCGCTTGGAATATCGATGAAATGCTTCTGGTCATCGGTCCAGCGCAGACCGGTCGTCAACTTCAGATTGTCAGTGATGTTGTAATAGGCTTCACCAAATCACGGCATAGGAATTCAACGTATAAGGGTTTTGGCTGAGGAAATAATTGTGCCCTTCATTGTTCAGCGATGCCGATCGGATTCGGATCGGTATAGACGCAGCCATACACAGGTGTGCCGCCGCCTGTTATCGGATTCGGGCTTTGATATCCCCCCGTACGGTCGCTGTTAGTCTGGGTGAACAAACAATTCGGATAGCCACCCGGACCGAGTTTTCCGCCTGCCCCCGCCCATGAAAATGCATCTGCGATTGCATAGGCAGAGAGGGCATTGGAAAAGACGTAGTAATTTTCCTCGGTTTCGTAATGCAGATAATTGCCGCCGACACTGAAATTGAACGGCCCGGAAAAATTCGACGCCAGGCGGAATTCCTGGCTCAACTGCCACGCATGCTCTTCATCCAGATCCTGCGTAACCAGCCGATCCGAACAGCCCAATTGCGGATCGCAGAATATCAATGCACCGGGTACATTGGGATCGGGAGAAAATTGCGGAGGCAAATCCTGCGCGCCTGCGTTTTGAAAAATGCCGGGCGTTGTGTCGAAGCGATTATAGTCTTCGGTGGACCACAGGAAATCCTGGTTGTATCCCGTCTGCGATGTGAGCGTCAGCGCCGGATTGATCGTATAGGTGGCGTTGTATTCGAGCGTATCGTTTTTCGCCCTGTAAGTCGGCAGGAAGCGGACTGGATATCGCGCAGATTTGTGGACTGCGTCGTTTCCGCATAGGGATTTACGCCCACGGTTTTCCATACCCATTACTTGCAACGCGACCACATAAGGCAGCGAGGGGCCATAAGGCACTTGGAACGCGCTGGGCGCATAAAGCGAGGTGGCCTGGCAGCTTTGGCTGGTATAGTCTGTGGACAGTGTAAAAACGGCCCGGACAGCGAACCTGTATCATCTCCCGCCAGCGGTACCGGCACGCCATTCGACCGATGTTACCGGCGGCGCCGTCTCGCAAAGCTGTTTGCCGCTGCGCAGCCGGTCGTCGTCTTCGGAGAAATGCTCCCACACGAAATACGGTCTGCAAATTCGGACGTCGGTTTCAAGCCGAGCGTCACGCGCCCGGACCACAGATCGCGGCCATCGACGGGCGTGTCCAAGGTCGTGTCTGTCGGTATAGCCGTTGCGCTTGGTCCATTCGCCGGCGATACGCAGATCGAACCGATCATCGACGATGGGGATATTTATCATCGCCTTCGAAGCGGCGGTTGCTGATAATTGCCGATATCGGCGGACGCCATCGCCTCGAACTGGTCCGTCGGCTTGGCCGAATTCAGATTGACCACGCCCGCTGTGGCGTTGCGGCCGTAGAGCGTGCCTTGCGGCCCGCGCAGCACCTCAACCTGGCTGACGTCGAAGAATTCCTGCTCGAAGAAATGATTGCGGATGAACGGAATATCGTTGAATGCAACAGCCACGGCCGGATCGGTCGTCACCGAAATCGCCTGCGTACCGATGCCGCGCAACTGGATGCTGTAGCCGGAGAAATTCGTCTTCGTGAACCTCATGTTCGGCACCTGCTTCACGAGATCCGGGCCGCCCGCCGTTTGGGTCGCAGTCAATTGCTCTTGCGACAAAGCCGTGATGGAAATCGGAATCGACTGCACATCCGCGCCGCCGAGCTTAGACGACGTTACGGTGACGGTTTCGACGGCCGCACGGCTGACAGGCGCTGCTTGCGCCAGCGTGATCGGTATGTCGTTTTCAGCGCCCTGCCTGCGAATGATCGCGACACCACCGCCCGAATCCGGAGAAGGCATAAAGCCGGTCCCGGAAAGAATGCGGGCAAGGGCCGTGTCAGGCGAGAGGTCGCCCTTTACGCCACTGGTCTTGATCCCACGGATCGCATCCGTGGACACCATGAGGTGCACACCGGATTGTGCGGAGTAGGCATTCAGCGCCGCAGTTAGGTCACCACTAGGTATATTAAAATCAGCGCCGTAGGCCCCTGTGGCAAGCGCAAAAAGCGATGCCACCGCCGATGCCGATTTCCAATCTCTGGACATATTCAATCCCCCCTTCTGCTTTATCGCGCCACAGACGACTGCGGCCGAAACGATGTTTCCTTGGTCCTTTAACGCGAGATCACGTACCCGCCATTCATCTTTTCTGCGCGCAGGCCAAACACTGTGCGGGCCATGCGAAGAAATTCTTCCGGATCGTTTGCGGAAACCGTTCCCGTGACGGGAAGACGCCGGAGCTGCTCTCCGGCAACCACAACTCTCGCCGGATTGTAACGGCTCACTTCTTCCGCGGCCGCAGCGAGAGGCGTGCTGTCAAAGACGATAACGCCCCGTCGCCAGCCCAGCTCATTCGATAACTGCGTTGTCGATTTGCGGGTCACGGACACTTTGTCCGCCAAGGCGACCACCGCATCGCCTGCCAAAAGAGTCAGCGCCTTTGATCCAGACGATGCGTTCGCCGAATCCATGCTCACGCTGCCTTCCAGGACAGAAACTTCGGTGCGGTTTGGTTCACGCCTGACAACGAACTTTGTTCCCAGATCGGTGACGCGGCGATTCCCAATCAGCACCGTTAATGGGCGCGCGGGATTGTGCGTCACCTGAAAATACGCCTCGCCCTTGTCGAGCCAGACGTTACGGGCGCTGACGGTGTCCGAAAGACGGATGGCCGTATCTGTGTTGAGTTCGATGCGCGAGCCATCTGCCAGCATCACCGTTTCGCGGCCGCCAATGCTGGTCGCATAGGTTACGTCGGAGGGTTGCGCGAGGTATGTCCAAACGCCCCCCGCGACTGCAGCTGCCAGGAGCGCCGCCGCAGCAACGCGAAAGAATGGCGTACCTTTCCCGCGAACCGATTTTGATGGACGCAAAGCGGCCAGCCGCTCGGTCCGGTTCCAAGCCGCTTCCATGCGCCAGAAGGTGATGCGGTTGATGGGGTCTTCATCCAGCCAGGCCGCGAGGTCGGCTTCGTCCTTCTGCGTCCAGCCGCCCCGGTCTTTCCGGTCGAGCCAGGCTGCGGCGCGGGCGTCAACCGCAGCAGCGCTATTCTTGGCGGGCGTGATCGTAGGGGTGCTCATGGCTTACGCCGTAATTCAGCAGTCTCGCCAAAAAGCATGTCGGTCAGGGCGCGCATGCCATCGGTGACATGCGCGGAGATCGTCTCCTCGCCAATGCCGAGGCGCACGGAAATCTCCGCGCGTGACAGGCCTTCCACCCGGCGCATCATAATGACCTCACGGGTGCGGCGGGGCAGACGTTCAAGTGCTGTCTGCAAGAGGCGTAGTTCGTCGCGCGCCACAACCGCGCGTTCCGGGCTCGGCGCGTCGAGAGTGGCTTGCAAAGCGTCGAGATCGGCCACGGCTTCCATAGGAACGATGCGCTCGTGGCGAAGACGATGGATGAGAAGATTCCGCGCGGTCGTGACGACAAACTGTTGCGGTTTGTCCGGGATTTTCCTGAGTGCTGCTTCGTAAACCTGAACATAAATGTCGTTCCGCAGATCGGGGATGTCGTCCTTGCGTCGCCAATTGCGATGCAGGTACTGCATCAGTGACGGCTCAAGAGGCAGCACTTCGCGAATGAACCAGGCACGCACCTCTTCCAATGCAGCCACCCTTGGTTTGGGCTGGCCGACCTCATTTGGACGGTCCGTGTCTGGCGTTTCGACCATTACCCAGCGCCTGCCTTTCGCGGGGCCGACTTCGAAACCTCACCTAGATTGACGTATGAGCCGGACATATCTGGGTCAGATTTTTTGAAAAACTTTTGCGCACCTGGATTCTGGCGGATTTCAAGGGCTTGCGCCCGTTAAAAGCGCTGGGTCGGCAAGCGTCAGACATAATCTTGCCCACGAGAACCACAAGTACTCGTGATCGATAGAGGACGCTGCCTGCACAATGGAAAACTCGGCACCCAGGCTGGCGCGGTTTTTAACATCCCGGATACCTACCGGACAGGCAAATAGCTTTGGAACCAAAGGCGTTGATGTTTGCCCATTTCATGACCGCTGAATGCTCGGCCCCGTGATGGGAAGCAGGCGCATCCAACTGCAGAGTCTTCCATCGCGATCGTGCCGAAGGATGTAGGTTGGCCCAGGTGTCGAAGCCGCCCTTCTCCATGGCGTCAGGGATCGTGACATCCCAATCCATCACTCCATGAAGATGGGAAAGCAGAGCTGGTGCATTTCGGGGAAGTCGCTGCTGAAATCTGCTTAAGGCGAAGCAGAAAAGAGCTGCAACATGGCGGCTCTCACGCGAGGGTGCCATGCCATGGAGACCGACATCTGGAATTGAATCGCCCTGCCCTTCGGGGCGGGCAGTTGTTTGGCACTAATGGACGACGAGAACTTCAAAAGGCCCGAGCGTTATTTTGGGGGAAACGCCTCGAACTGTTTGCCGCCCAGTCGACCACCACAAACGCGTTGCAGGGCACAGATCCGTTTTCCAGCAATGTCGGTCTGTTGGTCGATCTGCATTCCGGCTCGATGGCTTTATGGTTGCTCCATTGGCCAATCATACCATCTCCATTGAAAGTTTCGAACTTCGGGGGCCTTCGCCGCCGCCAGTCTTCCCCCGACAAGGCAAACCCACCCATCTGGGCTTTTTTGAGCCAAACACAGTTTCTTATGTCGCTTGGTTCAAAAAAGCCCGGTCAAATCCGGGAGGGAGAGCTTGATCGAAAGTAGACCCATTGCGGTCACAATAAGCATGGAGACGATCAACAGCGCTCTTGATCGCAACCGGCGACGCCGGGGCGGCCTTACCCCGCTCATGCACGTCTACTCAGCTGGGATTAAGGAGTGGCAGCTTTTCCCCATCTTTCCGATGAGCATTGGCTTCGCTTTTTAGCACCGCGATAATGCGCCGGAAGCGTCTCTTAAGATCTTCCACATCACCCGCCTTGCCGGCGTAAAGGGCTGCACCAATCCCTTTGATGATGGCCTCGACGTCCTCTTTATCCAGCACCCGCGAGTTTGGCAGTGCCGAGAAAATCTTTTCCAGTGACGCGTTTTTCGACACGCCCAGGCGTTCATGCGCATAGGCCTGCAGAAAGTCCCTGAATTCCTCCACCGTGCGAACATGTTCCAGCGCCCTTCCGGTAACCGGCTTTTCCGGCCCTGGCTTTGCCGTCACGATCGCAGGCGCATCCGGCTTCGGACGCTTGATTTTACGCTGCAACCTCAACGCCCAGAAGGCGAGGAACAACAGCACGGCAGCCAGAACACCCATGAGAGCGTACAAAAGCCCAAAAGCCACATTCCCGGGCACGGTTTGTGCTCGGGATGATTGCACTGGCGCGGATTTCCGGGCTGTGTTGGTTTGACTTTTGCCCGTCGCACCGGTGCCAGTCGTCAGCGGATTCTGGACAGCGATGCCTGGCAGAACATGGATGACCCTTTCCGGCAATTCCGCCGCGGCGACTTTGTTGTTGACGATATCCCACCATGTAACCTTGATTGCCGGCAGAACCAGTTGTCCTGCCTTTTGCGGCATCACGCTGTAGCTTTCTTTGCGCCAGCCAGAAATCGCCCCCGTTTTTGTGTCGACGTCCTGCCCCATCGTCGGCTTATCGGCATAAACTCTGAACCCCGCATGATCTTGCTGCGCTTCAAGATCCGGCAGCTGACCGCCGACCGCGCCTTGCGCCAGCAGTGTGATTTTTCGGGTCAGCGGCTCGCCAACTCGAACCGGCTGCGACGCATCGATGTCTTCTGTGATCTTCAGCGATGTCAGCGGTAGCCAAGGATCCATCGCGCTGGCGGGTGGCTTGACATCGAGCAGCGTCGTGTTGCTGGCGACCCTGAAAGGATCGCCTCCAAAAGAGGAGAAAAAATCCAACGCTTGCCGCGCTCTGGCGGAAAACATGAATGTTCCCCCGAACGGATCGATCATCGGCCCAAGATATGGCGTCCCGATTTTTCCCTTCAGCACGGCGGGTGGGATGGTAATTTTTCCCGGCTGCAGAGGCGTGATGATGTAGTGGAATTCGACCACCCTGACGGGCACGCCGTTTTGAACCTGGTCGTAGACATCGGGCTTGCCCTGTCGCTGGACAATAGCGTTACTGACACTGATGTCGCTCAGCCCTACGCCCGAAACATACCCCCGCACCACGCATCTGATCGTATATAGTATAGGCTGGTTGCGGTATGGCGTTGTTGTACTGGCTTTCGCAGTGATCGACACCATGCTTCCGTCCGCGCTTATCTGCGATGACATTCGAGAGGAAGCTTGCTCGACGTTGAGCGTCACCGGCGCCGTACGCAACCTGCCGTCTGCGGTTTCGATCGTCACCGGAGGAATGGTAAGTTGGCCTTCTTGCTTTGGGATCAACATCAGCTGCCAGTCGACGCTGAAACTGACGATGCCATTGATGCTGGTGGCGTTCGACGACTGAACTTCGGAAACGATCGTGAAGGATTTTTTTAGCGCGTCGATGTCCGGCCCGCTTTTTGCTTTCACGCCCGAAAGCGTCAGTTGCAGCTTGAAACTTTGCCCCTGGTCGACATGATCGCGGTCTGTTGTGGCGGTAAAATCGGCCGCTACCGCCGCCACCGGCAGGAAAATCGCCAAAACCAGGAAAAGAAAAAGGTGTTTCATCAGGGGTGCGCACCCTGCTCGCCAGCTTGATCTTCAATCATAAACTGGTTTTTCAAAAAAGAACCGGGGTCGCTCTGAACTCGGTCGAGCCATTCATCCGCGTTAACATCAAGTTGCGTGCGTCGGGGCGCTTTGTCAGCTGCACCGTTACGCCCTTTCTCCAATACATAGCGATTGGCAGATGTACCGCCCCGATTTTTTTCTGACGGGTGGTTTTCGTGACCGGCTTTCTGCTGTGCCGACGCCATCTGTTTTTGCCCTTGGGGCGAGGGTGGCCGCGGTTTTGCCTGTTGTTGGGCTCCGCGTTGCTGTGTTTGTCCCTGTCCACCTTGCTGTTTCTGTCCACCCTGCTGTTTCTGCCCAGCCTGCTGTTTCTGTCCGTGTTGTTGCGCGGCTTGTTGACCGCCTTTTGGCTGTCCAGCCTGCTGCTTGCTTTGAGAATTCCGGTTTGCGCCTTGCGACTGATTTTGCGCGCCACTTTGTTGGCCTTGCCCGCCCTGCCCGTTTTTTCCCTGTTGCTGTTTTTGTTGTTGCTGACCTCCCTGCTTGTTCTGTGCGCCGCCATTGCCCTGCTTGTTCTGAGGCTGTTTTGGTTTTTGTTGTTTTTTCTGTTTTTGCTGCTTCTGCGGCTGTTTTTTGCCCAGCATTGCCCGGGCGATGGCCAGATTGTGCAGGGCGGGAACATCACCTGGCTTTTGCTTCAAAAACGCCTCGTAACTGGTGATGGCGTCTTGTGGCTGGCCTTGCATGAGTTGGGCATTGCCCAAATTATAAACCGCATACAAACCACCTTTCTGACTGGCCGCAGCTTTGAACAACACGCTGGCCTTATCATAGGCTCCGGCCCGATAGGCGGCGACACCACGTCGGTAGGCGGTGTCGAATTTCGTCATCGCACCTTTATAATCGCCCCTGTCATACGCCGCCTTCGCCTGCTGATTCTGGTTGAGGAATAAATCCGCCGCCGTGGCGGCCCGAGCATAGCCGGCCGAAAAAAACGTCATTGTCAGCAGGATAATGACTGGAAAAGCAGCACCCTTTCTAAATAAGGGCAGCAGCAGCAGGGCCAAAACCAATGCCGGAATATAAAACCGCTCCTCCCAGAGGCGTACATTTTTGGAGGTCGCCTGCGCCTTGTCATTGGCAACCTCGATCCGGCCCAAAATGGCGCGCGTATCGCTGTTGGTATAGTTTGCCTCGACATAAAGCCCGTTGCCGGCTGCGGCGAGCCGCTGCAGCCGGTCGACCTGCAGGCGAGAAATCTGCGTTTTTCCCGCAGCGTCCTTGAGCCAGCCCCCGTTGTCATCGGGCACCGGCGCGCCCACAGCCGTACCAACACCCATGGTGTAGATCACGGCATTGCCGGCAGCGTGGGCGAGCCCGGCGAAATTGTTCTCCTGAAAACCGCCGTCGCTGATGACGAGGATCGATTTGTTATCGCCAGACTCCGCTTTCAGCATGCCCGCCGCCATTTCCAGCGCCGGCTTCAAACGATCGCCTTGAACAGTGACCAGCGAAGTGTCGAGCGCCGGCAACAGATTTTTGATCGTCCGGACGTCGTCGGTGAGCGGCGTCACCATGTGCGGCGATTTCGGCATAAGCAACGAGCCCGATACTGGTGCCACGGCTCATATCCAGCAGATCTTCGATCTCCTCTCGTGCCCGCGCGATACGCGACGGCTTCACGTCCTTGGCGTTCATAGATTGGGAAAGATCAAGCACAATGACGAGATCTCGCGGTACCTCGAATGTCGGCTCATCGATGTAATTCCAGCGAGGTCCCGCCATGGCCACCACGCCGCATAACCACGCCACAGACCACAGCAAAAGTGGTACGCGGATGTTTCTTACAGCGACACCGCGATTTTTCACCAGATGTGGCAGCAGGTGCCGGTCGGCGAAGCGTTTCAACAATTCGGTCCCTTGCGCCCTGTACAACAGAGAATACAAAAGCGGCACGACAGGGATCCCCAGCAGTCCCCACAGCCACACGCTTTGCGCAAAATGAAACTGACTAAAATCCATAGCGCGCCTTCCTGAGAACCGGAAGCAGCGACAGCAGGAACAGCAGCGCAAGCGCACTGCCAAGCGGATAACGGTACAACGGCCTGCGGATCATGTAGCTGCGGGTCTCGGCCGATGTCTTTTCGAGTTTGTTGATCTGCGCATAAATCTTTTGCAGCGCTTCGGTGTCCGCCGCGCGAAAATAGCTGCCGCCGGTCATGTCCGCGATTTTCTGCAGCAACCCTTCGTCGAGATCGAATTGCGCCATCACGATCTGCCCGCTCCCGTCGGGGATGGGTACCGGTCCCTGGCTACCGACGCCGACTGTGTAGATGCGGATGCCGTATTGCTGAGCCAGTTTCGCGGCGGCGAGTGGCGGGATGGTGCTGGCGTTGTCGCCGCCGTCGGTCAACAGAACGATGATCCGCGATTTTTCCGGCCGATCGCGCAGGTTGCGCACTGCCAGCCCAATGGCATCTCCGATCGCTGTGGTATCGCCTGCTTCCCCGACCATCGTGTTGTTGAGCATCTTACGCACCGACAGCGTATCAAGGGTCAGCGGCACATGCAGATACGCCATGGAGCCAAAAAGAATGAGGCCCACGCGATCGCCCTGCCGTTGGCGGACGAAATCGCTGACTACGGACTTGACGACCTTCACCCGGCTGACCTGTTCGCCGTTCTGCGTGTAATCCAGAGCCAGCATCGAGCCTGAAAGATCGACCGCCAGCATCAAGTCATACCCCTTGTTTCTTAGCTGCGTGAACTGATCTACCAGCTGCGGCCCCATCAAGGCACCAGTTAGACTTAGCCAGAGCAAGCTAAGGACAACCAAAAAAAGCCGGCTGGCGTTTTTCCCTTGCCGTTGCTGCGCAAAACCGGCTTTCAACCGATCAATATATGGGAAGAAAACTTCCGGGGCGCTTGGCGTATTTGCAATTTTCGCAGGGCGTACCAGAACGCGAACCAGAAACGGCAGCGCCAACAGAACGATCATCCATGGCCACGCAAAGGAGAACATTCTACTTAACCCACCTCTTCGCGGCAGCGATCAGGATCTTCAGAGATTCCGGTGAAACATTGCGACCCGGCGGCGCATAAGGCGCCTCGATCAGCAGCGACCCACGGCCTGCCCAATCAAATCCGCCGGGATCTTTTGTTGTTAGCCAGCGCAGCCAGTCACGGCCTTCGAGCCCGGCACATTCGGCCCGCGAAAAACATTGCATCGCGACGCGGCGTATAAGGACGGACAGCGCTGCTGCGACGTCCTGCGCATTGCCGTTGGCCAATTGCGGCTCCAGCGCGGTGAACGCTCTCCACGCATCGCCTTTCCAGCTTCGATAATACGCCCGCCGCCGCCAGTAAGCAGCGCCGGCCACGATCAACGCAAGAACCATCAGCCCCAGTACCGCCCACCAGCCCGGCGCCAATGGCCACCAACTGATATAGTCGAGGCCTCTGATATCGTCGAGCTGCGCCAGCAGATTGTTGGACGCCGCCGTCATCGTCCGGCTTTCCCGATATTCAGGTGGCGCAGTCCGAGCAGCAGATCGGCATAAACATCCTTGTCCGTATGCAGATCGACGATGCCGGTTCTGCGGCGGGCCGCAATATCTTCCAGCCGGTTGCGGTTTTCGCGCCATTGCCGCGCATAAGCCTCGCGGCCTGCGCGGCTGTCCGTGTTGAGGGTGAGCTTGTGCCCGACAGCGTCCTCGAAAATAACCGTTTCCATCGCCGGTATCTCGCGGTCGGCCGGGTCATTGACGACGATCAGCACGACGTCGCACGTGCGACGCAGATTCCCAAGCCGCCTTTCCAGCATCTCTGTCGCATATTGAAAATCGCCGATCACAAGAACCAGCGCGCCCGTTGGGACCACGCGTTCGAGATATTTCAACGCAGTTTCTGGAGACACCGGCGCGTTGTTCACGCCTTGCGTCGTTCGGCTCAGGAGTTTTAGCGTTTGCCATAGCGCCTGCCTTGAGCGCACGGGCGTGAAATACTTTATCCCCTGCGGCACATCGCCGAAGACAATGGCAGCCGACGCGATCATTGCTGCTATTGGCCTGCCAGCCGAGTAGTGCGGCTGCCCGCGCCGCCTGCACCGATTTGAACGTTCCACGCGTGCCAAAACGCATGGCGGCGTTGGCGTCGATGCAAAGGATAACGGTGCGCTCCCGCTCCTCGGTAAAAACTTTGACGTATGGCTTGTCGGTACGGGCGGTAACGCGCCAATCGATGCTGCGGATATCGTCACCGAAATGGTATTCACGCACTTCGTGAAATGCCAGCCCCTGCCCCCGGAACGGCGAGGTATAATCGCCTGGACCCGCCGCCATGGATTGTCGGCCGGAGATGATCTGTAAGCGCGAGGCGTTTTGCCCCAGCTGTATCAGTTCGCCGAAATCAGGATACAGCACGGCCCCTGTCCTTTACGGCACAGCCACTACATCCAGGAGCCGCCTGACGATCGCTTCGCGGGATACATTGTCGGCCTCCGCTTCGAAGGACGGGATGATGCGGTGGCGCAGGATGTCGGGCGCGACCGTCTGTATCTGATGTGGCGAAACATAATCGCCACCTTCAAGCCACGCCAGCGCCTTTGCGCAACGCAACAGCGCCAGCGTTGCCCGGGGCGAAGCCCCGTGCCGGATCCATTCCGTCAGTTTCTCGTCATATTTCTGTGGCGCACGTGTCGCGCCTACCAACGACACAACATATTGCTTCAGTTTTTCATCTACATGAATTTCGGTGCAAGCCTGGCGCGCGGCGAACACTTCTTCCTGCGTGCTGATTGCTGCCGCGGGCGCCGGCGTGGCATTCCTGCGGCGGCTGTCGTCATAATCGAGAATCCGCAACTCCTCTTCCGACGAAGGATAGCCCACAACTGTATACATCAAGAACCGGTCGAGCTGTGCTTCGGGCAAATTATAGGTCCCTTCATGCTCAATCGGGTTTTGCGTCGCCAGCACCATGTATAGTTGGGGCAGCTTGTAGGTGTGGTGTCCAACCGTAACCTGCTTTTCTTCCATCGCCTCCAGCAGCGCCGACTGCACCTTCGCCGGCGCGCGATTGATTTCATCTGCCAGGAGGATGTTGTTGAAGATCGGTCCCCGACGAAACGTGAAATCGCTTTGTTCCCGTACGTAGATTTCGGTGCCAATCAGATCGGAGGGAAGTAGATCGGGCGTGAACTGGATGCGGTGAAAATTACCCTCGACCCCTTCGGCCAACGCCTTCGCCGCCGTCGTCTTGGCAAGGCCCGGCATACCCTCGATCAGAATATGCCCATCGCACAACAGGCAGATGAGCATATTGCGGATCAGCGAATGCTGGCCGATGATCCGGCCTCTCAATCGCTTTTTGCAGATCGCCGAGTTTACGCTCGGGCTGATTCGGGGCGTTCGGCACGTTTTTCAAGGGCGGTGCGGCGTTCATCGTTTCTACCCGATAAATTCAATGAAACAGAGATTAAGTCTTTAACAGGTGTGCGGTCGTGGGGATGCCCCGGCATCTGCACAGGCATCGTGGCCGATTGGATTGATGCCCGCAGTCGTAACGTAGTCCTTTACCTGGGACGGCCCGCCAGCGGCTGCGATACTGCCTTATCGGACGCTGGGCAACGGATTACGAAAATTTGAGGAAAACCGCACACAGTCGCAGCTCCTTTGCGTGCATATCGCTCAAGGCACCAATGCCTCCCCGCTGCCGGTACGCGGCTTATCTCTCAACACAATGTCCGCATCTTAGCCAAAGGCTGCAAGAAGACCCATCAGGTGTGCCGGCTGCAGAAATTGGCGAGATCCGCCGCCAGCTTCGGCAGGCCGCGCGCAGGTCTGATGTCAAGAATATCGCGCCAACGATGTCCGGAGGCATCCGATTGAGCCGAGAGCACAAGGCGATATACACAAATGACATGTCGAAACAATATAGCCCGATGACCTTCGACCCAGCCACCCCCTTCAACGATCTTCCGCCACTGCCTCCCCCCGGAGAAACTGAGCCGCGGCGGGCTCTCAAGGCCTGCGTGGAAGCCAGGGCCGCCTTGGCCGAGCCGCGAGGCGCTGGCAACCGGATTCCCAACCGGTCGGTCCTGATCAACAGCATTCCGACTTTAGAAGCCCAGGCCAGCTCGGAAATCGAGAACATCGTTACCACGGCCGATCGGCTCTTCCGTTACGCAAGCGCCGGCGATGCCTATGCCGATCTGGCCACCAAAGAGGCGTTGAAATATCGCAAGGCGCCCTACGTCGGCTCCGACCTCCTTGAGCGACGGCCGGTTTCCACCGCGATGGCCGCCACGATTTGCAGCATCATCAGGGGCGTCGACACGGACATCCGCAACACACCGGGCACTGCGCTCGTCAATCAGAAGACCGAGGGCATCATCTATACTCCGCCGGAAGGGGAAGCGCGCCTTCGCGACATGCTCGCGAATTGGGAAGCCTATCTCCACGATGCCGAAGACGTTGATCCTCTGATCCGCATGGCCGTAGCTCATTACCAGCTCGAAGCCGTCCACCCCTTCATCGACGGCAATGGCAGAACAGGCCGTGTCCTCAAATTCCTTTTTCTCATGGAGCAAAAGCTCTTGGAGATATCGGTACTCTATTGGAGCCGGTACATCATCGAACATCGTGCTGATTACTATCAGCTCTTTCTCGGCGTCACCGCCGGGCAGAAGTGGGAAGATTGGACCTGTTATATGCTTGCAGCGGTAACCGAAATGACTCGTTGGACGACCGCGAAAATCGGTGCCATTCGTTATCTTCTCAACGAGACTGCGGAGAGGATCAAAAGAGAAGCACCCAGAATATACTCTCGCGAACTCGCGCAGATCATCTTTCCAGCCCTATTCCCGCATCTGCGATCTCGTCGATGCGGGCATTGCGCAACGACAGTCGGCGTCACAATATCTCAAAGTCCTCTGCGATATCGGCGTCCTAGAAGAGCGCAAGAGCGGACGAGAGAAACTCTTCATCAATTCCGCGCTTTTGAAAGTTCTAACAGATCGCGGCTAAGCGAAATGCTGATGCTCCATTCTTGTTTGATAAAATGACCAATCGCTACGCGTTGAATGCGGCAATCCTCGTTGCAGCGTTGACCGTTTCGGTCAGCTTTTCTCAGGTCTCAGCACAGGAACGTTCATCACAGCTGCTGCAACTAGAAAAGCCAGATACCCATCGGGTTCTGGTGCTTCCGGTGAACCTCCGCGGCCGGGCGCCAGTGATGGTGGACCGCAAGCAAATCATGCAGGCGCTTTATGGTGCAGACAATTCCGTGGCCTCCCACTACCGAACTGTTTCCTACGGAAAGGTGAAATTCGCCGGGTCGGACAGCGACATAGCCGGTCCCATCACGCTCTCAGAACCAGCGGACTTCTGCAACACTGGGTTGGGGCGCTTGGCCGAGGAGGCGGAGGGCGAACTGCGACGCCGGGATATTCCTCTAAAGGCATACGAGCACTTTGTGTTTGTCATCCCCAAGGATGCACCGTGTTGGTGGACTGGCTTGGGCGACATCGGGGGCAATCGAGTATGGGTAAAGACAACCACGACAAAAGCTCTTCAGCACGAACTCGGTCACAACCTTGGTATGAACCATGCTGTGAAATGGCGGGATTCCAATCCCGATGCCTCCGATTTCATGGGCTCCGGTAGCACAGGCCTAAATGCACCACATGTGGTCGAGATGGGATGGCTCCGGGATTATCCTGGGAAGGTGGTCGAACTCACGGATGCTGCTGCCGACGTAACGTTGGAGGCACTCGAAACCGATCCTCGGCGCTCAGCTCTGCCCAAGGTGGCGATTGTGCGTCCGGCTTTCGGCGCAAACACTTATTATTTGTCCTACCGATCTTCCCGCGTCGCCAATCCGCTGCCCGCAGAATTCACCGGAGGCCTGAACATTCACATTGTCGGCCAGGCACGCCAGACCGGTGGACAGACTTATTTCGTTACAGCCCTGTCTGATGGCGAGGTCTACCACGACGGTCCACTGCTTGTGCAACAACTCTCACACACTACGGGCGAGCGTGTGAGCTTCCGCGTCAGCTTCATGGGCATAGGCCAAGCCATGCCTGACGGTCCGCCACCCAGCCCCCCAGGAACCGTGCAGTCTGTTGTCTCAGGGAAATGTCTCGACCTTCCTGGAGGACAGGCAAGCAACGGTACGGTTGCTATTCAATATAGTTGTCACGGTGGCCTGAATTAGCAATGGAACATCGAATCCGCAAATGATAGCGGCTACCGGATCGTCAGCCGAATGAGCGGCAAGTGCATCGGAACTGATTTGGGGGACGCTCCAGTCGGGGGCTACATCGTGCAATCGCGGTGTGTTGGTTCGCCGGGCCAGCTATGGGTGCGCAAGGACGCCATCGGTGGATATGTTTTCCAGAACGTAGCCAATCACCTATGTCTGGACGTACCGCGAGGATCACTTGCAAACGGCGCCCAGCTGATCGCATGGGTTTGCAATGGCGGCACCAACCAAGCTTGGCGCTATATGCCGCCCACCATGCCCTAACCGGAGATATGCGCGGCTTGCGCGAACTTGGCATTTTTCCAGTTATCATAGTCCGGGCGCCCAAAGAGCAAATAGGAATGTTATATACGCGCTGGATGGTCCGCGTTGGGGATTCCGCTCGAGGGCGTCCATCGTTCCGAGACGATATCACCCGGCATTTGAATGAGGCGGTTGCCTAACCAGTGACAAAAAAACGGCGGCCCTTTCAAGCCACCGTTTTTCACTCTTCCATTTAAGCAGTTTACGCCGTCTTGCGGCGACGGCGTAGCGCGCCAAGTCCGGCAAGACCTGCGCCGAACAATGACATGGTCAACGGCTCGGGAACGCCGTTCCCAGTTCCAGTGCTACCGACCCCGGTACCGCCCGGGTTGGTCGTGCTAAATATCAGATCATCGAGAGCAAAATCATTGCCGCCGAACGCTGTTTTCTGGTCGACCAGCGCCAAGTCTACCGACGTATTGCTTCCAATACCGACGGCGAGATTGTCGGACAGGGCCTTGACTCCCAACGACCCATTACGGAAGCCCGACGCTGACTGTTGCGAAGGGGCCATAAAATCCACGGTTTTCGGATTTGTGGGAAAGCTGTGCAATGGAGGTACACAGCGAGCATCGTTCACATGAAACTGGGCTACCCTCCGATACCTATGCTGACCGTTGCAAACGGTCCATAGAAGCTGACGGCTTTTGTTTTCCGCGTGTCATTGCCGGTGTCCATCGCGCCGAAGAAAAAGTCGCCGCGATAACCGAGCGCAACTTTGGCGTTGGTGAAATTGAACGACAGGCCCGCGAAACCGCCGGCGTTGGGAACGATAACCGCGCGGGAGCGATTGAAGCCGCCGACGCTCGTATGCTGTATATTGGATTTGTAGCCATCCACGCGATCATCGACAGATATCTGATGACTTCCGCTCGCGCGCTGACGGCCGAACAGGGCGGCTGCGTTTGCGCCCCAATCGACATTCAATGTGCCGGCCTCCTTTTCTCCGAGAACCGGCAGTGATGCATTCCAGGACAGAGACGGGCCTATTCCGTGAAAACTGCGCTGGTTTTGGAACGTGGCGCGATCCAAATATGTGGCAAAGCCGGCCTCCCGCCATGGATGGGAGGGAAAACGATGCTGAAAATACGTGTTATAGCTCGTTGTGAAAATGGGATTATTTTCGTTGATGGCGCCGGAAGCCTTCGAGTTGAATTGCGCATAACGCAATCCGACGCTGAAACTGGACGTGCTGCCGCTGCCAAACATGCCGAGGCCAACATCCCTGCCGGCCGTAAAATCGACAATTGCATGCGTCTGGCTTTGCGCAGCTTGGCCTGCCGCGAACTGTGGTTTTGTCTGCGTACCGGTAGCGTGTTGAATAGTATGAGTATAATATACAGATCCAAAGGGAGTGTAATGGATGTGGCCGGAGCGGAATGTTACATGATAGACATGGCTCAGATGACGAGTCCGCTGGATTGTCTTGTGTCCGTTTGAGCGGCCATACCGGACGGCCGCGGAAAACACCCAGTCCGAGCCGGATGGCTGGAAGGTGAGTTTGGCTTCGGCGTCGCTGCCGAAGGGCGACGGTTTCTCGAGATGCGCGAAAGAACCCGGCAGAAATTCTGAAGAACCGGAATTGTCAGCGGCAAACGATGGCGAGAACGCCTCGCTCTGGCCGGTCTGCTGTTCGAATTGTCCGCCCAATTCGATCCACAGCACGGGACGGCCCGCATCGCCGTCTGCGTTCGCGTCCGGCGCCGCGCAAACTTGCCCCACCAATGCCAGCGCCGAAACCGTCATCAGCAATTGCAGGCGGATTTCGCGGCGGCCGGATTTGTTTATCAATTCGCTCATCGGTTTTCCCCTACCAGTTCTTCGTGACGCGGATGCCGATCAGTTTCGGATCGGTCAGGAACACATTGGTCGTCAGCCCGCTGTCGTCGCTGTTCAGGAAGTCGCCGGTGATCGCGGTCTCGTTGAACACGTTCTTGTCGTAGAGCATCACCTGCCAGCCGTTCTGGTTGGTGAAGATGAGCGTCAGGTTGACGTTGGTGTAGCCGCGCAGCCGGTCATAGGGATTGTCGTTGAACACACGCGCCCAGGAATAATCCTGCCAGTAATAGTCGCCGCGCAGTGTGCCCGCCCAGTCCGTCGTCAGTGGAATTGTGTATTGGGTTCCGAACGAAACCGTGAAGGGCGGCGCGTTGGGCAATTTGTTGCCGCTCAGATCCTTGCTGAAGCCTTCGCCGTTGTTCGGCGCGGTTGCGGGGTTGAAGCCGGGATAACCTGCGGGAATGGGGCCTGCAGGCTCCGTGCAAGGCTGACCCAGTAGCCCGCTGCAAGCAACAGTGGGATTTGGCACATAAGGCAGTTGCGTTACTGGATCAGAGCTGGAGAGACTTCTCGATCGCCCCCGTTTCTCCGGCGCTGTAAGCAACGCCGCACGCCTCAGCCAGAATAAAGCCATTCTCGCCTGCTTGCAGAATGGCCGCGACCACATAAGTCGGCAGGATGCAATTCGATGCCTGCGTCGGATAAGGCTTGACCACAATCCAGTCGGGATTTCCTGCCGTGCGATCCATCAGATCGATGGCGCTTTGGCCCTTGGCGACCGCCGTGTCTTCCCAGCCGCCCGCGAAATTGAAGCGCAGACCCGGCACGGGCTCCCATGTCGATTCCAGTTCGACGCCTTTGACATGCGCGTCGAAATTCTGATTGATCGCCGTACGGTCGACGATTTCCGAGATCTGATAATCCTCGTAATTGTAGTAGAAGACATCACCATTCAACGTCAGCGAACCATCAAGCAATGTGTTCTTCGAGCCCAGCTCGAACGCATCGATGAATTCCGGTTTGAATGTCAGCGGATGATCGGGAAAGGTAACATTTCCGGAAGCATCACCGATAAGTGCAGCGCCCGGCGGGTTGGCGCCGCCGGCCTTGTAGCCGTGCGCGTATGAGGCATAGATCAGTGTCTGGTCGGTGAAATCGAGCTTGGGCGTCCAGTTGAGGGCGGCGCGGCCCGTGAACTGGTCCCACTGCTGGTTCACGACGCCTGTTTGAAAGTATCCCCAGCCGTCAGTAAGCACTTCGCTGGGGATATCGGCGAAATGCTTCTGGTCTTCGGTCCAGCGCAGGCCTGTCGTTAGCTTCAGATCGCTCAGAATATTGTAATAGGCCTCGCCGAACGCTGCATAGGAATTCAGCGCGTAGGGATTCTGGCTCAGGAAATAATTGTGGCCTTCATTGTTGACCTTCGAAATCGGGTTGGGATCGATGTAATTGCATTGATCTTGCGATGGCGTACTGATATGCGTCCTCGGATCCAGTCGGCATATAGCCGTAGCCGTAATAATCGAGACATTGGTGATTATCCGATGACGCCCGGAACGTATGGAAGGTTCGTCTACGCCACCGCCAATGGAATCCAGCGTGTACAATGTCAATGTATTGATGAAGACATAATAGTTTTCCTCGGTCTCGTAGTGCAGATAATTTCCGCCCGCGCTGAAATTGAACGGCCCGCTGAAGTTCGAGGCAAGGCGGAATTCCTGGCTCAACTGCCAGGCGTGTTCGTCCGAAAGATCCTGGGCGACGACCCTGTCGGAGCAGCCGACTTGAGGATCGCAGAAAACACCGCTGGGCGATATCGGGATGCGTGGACCTGCCACATTTTGGCTCCCGCCACTCGGAATAGATGAAAATTCCCGGCGACGTATCGAAGCGATTGTAGTCCTCCGTTGAATACAGGAAATCGTGATTGAACCCGGTTTGCGACGTGAACGTCAGCGAAGGCGTGACGGCGTAGTCCGCGTTGAACTCGATGACGTCGTTCTTCGCCTTGTAACTCGGATTGACCGTCGATTCGATCACGCGCAAGTTTCGTCGATTGCGTGGTGCTTGCATAGGGATCGAGAGTGGGCTGAATCCGGTATGAGAATTTTGCCGCCTTGATATAGCTCAATGCATAACCGTTTGGCACTTCAAACGCGTCCGGTGAGTAGAGCGAAGTCAACTCACAGGACTGGCTCAGATAGGTGATGGGATCGAACACGCCCTGGAAGCTGAGGTCCGATCCGATGCCGGGTACCGGCACGCCATCGACCGTGGCAGGAAATGGCGCGGTCTTGCAAAGCTGTTTGCTGGTTCTCAGACGGTCATCGTCTTCCGAGAAATGTTCCCAGACGAGATTGGTTTGGAGCTTCGCGAATGGCTTGAAGCTGATCGACACGCGACCCGACCACAGATCGCGGCCATCGATACGGTCATTGGTGATCGTGTTGAAGGAATAGCCTTGCCGCTTGGTCCATTCGCCTGCGATGCGAATGTCGAACCGGTCATCGACGACAGGAATGTTGATCATGCCTTCCGGACGGCGCTCGCCGTAGTTGCCGATATCGAGCGACGCCATCGCCTCGAATTGGTCGGTCGGCTTGGCGGAAATCAGATTGACCACGCCCGCAGTCGCGTTGCGGCCGTAAAGCGTGCCCTGCGGTCCGCGCAGCACTTCGACCTGCGAAACATCGTAGAATTCCTGCTCGAAGAAATGATTGCGGATGAACGGAACATCGTTGAACGCCACAGCCACGGCTGGATCGGTCGTAACCGAAATTGCCTGCGTGCCGATGCCGCGCAGTTGAATGCTGTAGCCAGAAAAATTCGTCTTCGTGAAGGTCATATTCGGCACTTGCTTCACGAGATCCGGTCCACCCGCCGTCTGTGTCGATGTCAACTGTTCCTGCGAAAGTGCAGTGATAGAGATCGGGATGTTTTGAATATCAGCCCCGCCAAGTTTGGATGACGTAACGGTGACGGTTTCGACGGCCGCGCGCGCAGCGGGCATTGCCTGTGCGATTTGGATGGGCACGTCGACCGAAGAGCTTTGGTGTACGATTTCGAGGACACCTGCGGAATCCCGAGTGAACGAAAAACCCGTTCCACGTAGCATCTTCTCCAACGCATCGGTCGGTGCCAACTCTCCCTTCACGCCTCCCGTTTTCAACCCCTTAATGGCGCTGCTCGAAACTACGAGGGTTATGCCCGATTGCGTGGTGAAGGCATCAAGTGCGGATGACAGATCGCTGCGCGGGATATTAAAGCTCTCGGCTTGGACCGCGGAAATCGTAACCGCTGCGAAGAGTGCGCCAATCAGTGCTGTTTTCATATGAGAATGCATGTGTCTGCCCCCTGCTCATGGCCCACTCATGGGCCACCTGACATCGACTTCGTCGTTGGCCGTCAGCGCGAGATCACGATCCCATCGCCGTTATGTTTCACCCGCAGTCCGAAGAATTTTTGCGCGATATGCACGAATTCCTGTGTGTTGGTGGTGGGCAACGCGCCGCTGATCATCAGTTGCGCTGCTTCTGCGTCACCAATTATGATCTTTTCCCGGTTGTAGCGGTTATATTGGTGGGCTGCCTCGGCAAGCGGGGTGTTGCGAAACACGAGCACGCCACTGCGCCAGCTCAATTCGCCGCTCAGCACCTTCCGAGATGCCTTGGTGATCGAAACACTTCTCGCCGACGCAACCAGTATATCGCCCGGCATCAGAAGCGCAGATTGCGACGACATACCATTTTCGGCATCAAACCAAACGCGACCATCGAACAACGCCACTTCAAGATGATTTGGTTCGTTGCGGACGAGGAACTTCGTGCCAAGAACGGTAATTTTGTGCTGGCCGGCCGTTATGACGAACGGACGACCCGTGTCATGCGCAATACTGAAATATGCCTCACCTTTTTCAAGCCATCCCGACCGATGGGTTACGCCCATATCCGTGTGAAATACCGTGTCGGTGTTGAGCTCAATAGACGATCCGTCGGCTAGTTTGACGATCTCGTGGCCGCCGACTGGCGTCGTAAATGTGTGCTTATCCGGAAGCAGAAGGAAAACTGCTCCCCCGATCACAAAGAGACAGACCGTTGCGACGAGCGCGATCGTGCGCATCCAGAAGGACCGATTGGGACCGCTGGTGCTCGAAGTCGCTGGCTGGAACTTGCGCGGTTCGAGCGCGACCAGGCGTTCCGCGCGCCCCCAAGCCGTAGCAACCCGCTGAAACGCGAGAAAATTTGCGGTGGATTCGTCAAGCCAGGCATCAAGGTCGCGCTGATCCTGGTCGGTCCAATCGACGCGGTCGCGGCGCTCGAGCCATGCAGCCGCCCGCACTTTCGTCGCCAGTGCCCTCACCGCCGGTGAGGCGTTCTCATTGGCGCCACTCATGGGCGCCTCCGGAGATTGGTTTGTTCGCCATAGAGAATATCGGCGAGCGCATACATGCCTTCGGTCAAATAGACCGATACGGAGGCCTCGGTCAGACCCAAGCGTGTCGCGATCTCACTACGAGATAAGTCCTTGATGCGCCGTAAGATCACGACGTCGCGATAACGTGGCGGGAGAGTGTCGATTGCTTCGCGCAACCGCCTAAGCTCATCGCGCGCGACCAAGCTTTGATCTGGTCCCGGAGTGTCGATGGCGATGCCCAACGCGTCCAGATCGGCTACGGCATCCATCGGCACGACGCGGCGATCACGGACGCGGTTCGCAATTAAATTGCGAGCCGTCTGAAAGACATAAGCCCTAGCTTTGTCTGGAATTTCCTTCTGTGCAAACTCGTAAACCCGCACATAAATGTCTTGCAGCAGGTCTTCGACGTCGCTTTCGTCGCGCCATCTGTGCCGCAAGAACTGCATCAAGACCGCCTCCAACGGCAAAACTTCCCGCAGAAACCAAGCCAAAGCCTCGGGCGAACTCACACGCACGCCCAGTCGCGGTGCGTTATCGCTTCCACCGTTCGGGTCCGACGCTTCTGCCATTTCCTGCCCTTGTCTTTCCCTTCAGGGGAGCGAAACCGCGGGCTGCACATATGAAGACACGCAGCATTGGCCCGACTTAATGGTTTTTCGAGAAAATATTTTGGAAATTCGCTGGGAAATTTGCAGGTGGCGCCAATCCTGTAGGTTGCCGCGCGCGGATTTCATCGGATTTTCGTCCACGCAGATGCCTATGGGGCATCCGCAACTGCGAATGAGGATATCTAAAATGGCGCAGCCAGATTCATTCAAACTATCTCATACCCAGGTCTGACAATCCGCGTTTTGCGCGATATATGATGGGCATGCGCAAAAAGTGATCGCAAAAGGTATAGATTTCCTCATATCGCAGAGTTCAAAGCGGCTGGAGGTATGAGACGTTACGTTGCCCGGCTTCGCCATACGTGTGTCGGTGAATGAGCACAAAAGCTGGTTCTTGTGACCCGCATCAAGGGCGCTCTCGCCGCCCCTATTCCCACGTTTCGCTCGCCGAGGCACACGAGGCTGCGTCTTGCATATAGAGACTTTGAAACTTTACCGCGGAATTTTCACTGATTGCGGTGCTCCCCAACCCACATCTAGCGGGGTAGGATTTCATAGGTCGGCCTTGACTTGGCCTATCGCAACCATATAATATCAGGACAGGATATGATAAAGCCGAAAGCCCAGGATTTTGGCCTGGAATTTCTGCTCGACTTTGACGGCCGAGAGCACGTTTTTGACGACGGCCATTGGGTGAAGTTCGACATCAAAGAAGTCGAAAAAACGAAGGAAAGGCCTCATGGGCTCTATTATTCTTTTACCCTCCATGCTCCCGACGGGACACGGCTCTTGGGTTTCGATAACGCTCATGCCGTTCCTCCAACAGGCTCAAAATTCAACAAGCAACCTGTTGAACACGATCACTGGCATCGTACGGAAACTGATCACGGGCGCCCATATGTGTTTCAGGATGTCGTGACATTGTTGACCGATTTCGAACGCGAAGTGGCGCGCATTTTGAGCGAGAAAAAAGCGTCTGCAACACTCGCCTCAACGAGAGAAAAGAGTAAGCGCAAGTGAGTAAGTACAAGATCCAGGGTTTCCATTCTCTAATGGACGAAATGCGGTCGGTCGCTAAAGGAGAAAAGGCTGCGCCGAAAGGTGCCGGCGGGATCAGCTTTGAGTTTACCGAAGCCATCATTCGGCTCTTGACCTCGGAAAACCGCAAACTGTTGGCGATAATCCGCGATAAATCGCCAAAGTCCATTCAGGAACTGAGTGAACTTAGCGGACGCGCCCAACCCAACCTCACACGCACATTGGCGAAATTGGAGGCTGCTGGGTTCGTGAAATCCACGACCCATGGCAAACGCAAGGCCATGACAGTAGGCGTAAAGAAGATTTTCTTTGAAATTGATCCCTTCTCAGACAAAGACACGCTGCGGGTCGCCTAACGGGTTACAAGCGCGAGCTCAGCACCATCGTGTCACGAATTTTTCATTTCGAAAATTGTTCGCAACAGCGTCCCGACATTCACTTCTCTCGCGTGGACTAGAAGGGGCGGACATGGATGAGCTATTGCAGGCCCCGCAAGGCAAAGTGGCCGACACGTTCTCCCTGAAGGTCATCGATGCGGGCCGGCGAGCGCTGACTGATATCGACAATCCCTTGCGCGCAAATTTTTTTGCCAGCGCAATGCGCACGCTATTGAGCACACCATGGCAAACTGGGCACCGGATTCAGAGGTAAAGATCTGTTCCTGGTTCAAGTCAGAACGGGACAACGGCGAGCCCTCCCGTGCGCAACCTATCAAATTCGCCATCCATTGCGGCTTTCCAGATGAATTTGTCGCCGAGAAGCTGAAAGTCAACCCGGCGAAACTTAGCAAGGAGTTTCTTGCATCCGTAGATGAGCTGAGCAAGCAGGTACACGGGCGCGAAGAGACGCTCATTCAGAACGAAGCAGCTCAGAACGAATTTGCTGAGCAACCGCTAAAAGCAATGCTGACGTTCTTTGATACCGTGGAAGCGGCGTGAGCAGCGGTTGTCACGCCAATCGAGGACGCTTTGAATGAGACTGCTATTGCTGCATTGATGGAAGAAACATTGCAGGACGTGGACGAGCTTGCCTCGCATTACTCGCTTGAAGAGGTCTATGTCGATGAGGCCAAGGTGCTGCGAATAGGCGCGCAGACAATCATCTATAGAGCCAGCGGTTCAGTCAACGTCATCTTGCAATGGGGTTCGAACTCCGACCTTCGGCATGGCGATGGCGCGGAGCTATTCGAAACCTTTCCGGCTACCTGTGATATCACGGTGGCAATCGATGATCCTTGGGATCTGTCCGGTGCAGAGACACGATATGGCGTGGATACGTCGACTTGGCGCGAGGCTATGGCGCCAGAACAGGAATGGCGGGCACTGCCTGCGCGATTGTATGGGCGCGTCGATCGAAGAGCTTTGGAGGACGATTTCGAGGACACCTGCAGAATCTCGAGTGAACGAAAAGCCCGTTCCACGTAGCACCTTCTCCAACGCATCGGTCGGTGCCAACTCTCCCTTCATGCCTCCCGTCCGCTAGGAAATTTGCAGGCGACGCCAATCCTGTAAGTTGCCGCTCGCGGATTTCATCGGATTTTCGCCCACGCAGAAGCCTATGAGGCCATCCGCAACTGCGAATGACCCGGGCGTCTTAAATGGCGCAGGCATATTCATTCAAGCTATCTCATACCAAAGCCAATCCGCGTTTTGCGCGACGTATGATGAGCATGCGAAAAAAAAGTGATCACGAAAGGTATAGATTTCCTCATATCGCAGAGTTCAAAGCGGCTGGAGGTATGAGACGTTACGTTGCCCGGCTTCGGCATACGTGTGTCGATGAATGAGCACAAAAGCTGGTTCTTGTGACCCGTCATCAAGGGCGCTCTCGCCGCTCCTATTCCCACGTTTCGCTCGCCGAGGCACACGAGGCTGCGTGTGGGAAGATGTCAGACGTGGGTAGCGGCATCCCGACAGTACCTGTGGTGCAAGCGGCAGCCCTCGAAAAGCCGGGCAGCCGCGGTCACCTGAGCTCTCCAGCACGACGATTTATTTGCAGGGAAGTCTGTATGCGAATTGGCGACGAAGCGCATCGCGCCTCGTTGATTATTCGAATGCGACCCTTACAGCGGTCTTGCCGTTCGAAACGTCAGTTTGAACAACGCGCCGCCGCCGGGTGCATCGGCGACATCAATCTGTCCGCCGTGGATGCGGACGATTTCCGCGACGATCGATAGGCCAAGCCCCGCGCCGGGCGTGTTGGTGTTCCTTCCGCGCCAGAACCGCTCGAAGATATGCTGGCGGTCCTCCCGCGATATGCCCGGGCCGCCGTCCTCGACCGTGACCGCGCCGTCGGGGAGAACAACAATTCTCACTTCGGTGTCGGCGGGCGCATGATGAATGGCGTTTTCGACGATGTTTCGCAATGCGTCGAAAATGGCGCCAGTATTTCCCTTCACCATCACGAGCCCGGGCCGATGACGGGTCTGCAGGCACCAACTTTACAGGTCGCTTGCGCGATCTGCTTTTTGTCACGGCACCCCTTGTGCAGTTACGACCATGTACCTATAGTCTTGCGAGGTGGTACGTAATAGTACCACCTTGGGAATGTTCCACGCTCGCAGAATACTATCATTTCCAAAGAACGAAAGGGATGATCGCGATGGATGCAGCTGTAGCATTTCTTTTGGCGATCCGGATTCCTGGAGCGGTACTTGCTGTCTTAGGCAGCATCTTTTTTAGCGTTTCCGCCTCGGCAGCTGGTGAGCCGAATCCTGCATTGGAATTTTTGCGCGCCGGCAAATATGAACAGGCCATCGAAGCGGGCAAAGCTCAGAATACAGCCAAAGGCCTGTCGATTGCGGCGTACGCGGCAGTGTCCGACATAATGCTACGCATTCCGCCGTGCCTCGATTGCGTGCACCGCGCGGAAGACCTCGCGCGCCAAGCGATTGCTGTCGATCCGAAAGCGCCCTTGCCGCACGTCTATTTGGCGGTATCACTCGGTTACGAAACGCGGATTATCGGGGCGCTGGAATCCCAACGTAAAGGCCTCGCAAAGGAAATGAAGAGCGCGCTCGATTACGCGATTGCGGCGGACCCGAAGAATACCTTCGCCATTACCTCGCTCGGCGTCTGGAACATCGAGGCGGTACGCATTGCCGGCTCGACGCTTGCGCAGCTGATGTTAGGCGCCAACATCGATGACGGCATAGCGAACTTTACCCAGGCCATCGCGATAGATCCCGACGTTTTCGTCATCCGCTATTACTATGCGCTTTCACTGGCGAGCTGTGACGTAGACAAGTATCACGACGTCATTGCCGAACAGCTCGCGCGCGCGGCCCAGGGCAAGCCCCAATCGGTTTTCGAAAGCGTTGTGCAGAAGCGCGCCAATGACCTCTTGAGCCTTTTAAAAGCTGGCGCCCAGAAGGCATTCGCAGACCAAGTCAAGCGCTATATGGGAATACCAGAATAAATATCCGGCTATCATGCGCTTGCTGTGGGATCAGGCGATAGCGAACACTTGCATTGGAAAGTTGTCGATACACATCTTCAATCACGGACTATAGTACGACGCAGTCGCGTGCATTGTTCGCGCTCGCTATGATCGGTGGCCTCTCACAGTTCGATTTTCGCTGCTCGGCGTTTTAGGGTCGAATTCGAATGGCTTTGCCTCCCAACGGCCCATCAAGGAAGGCCGATGCTGATCGCCGCAAACGGCCCGTGAAATCCTACCGTTTCGGACCTCGCTGAATTTATACCGCCGTCCATTGCGCCTAAGAAGAAATCCGCCCGATAGCCAAAACTGACTTTGGCGTTGGAATAGCGAACTGAGACCCCGGCCGTGCCCCCAAGATTGGGAACCACGACTGATCGCGAACGGCTGAAATTTTCTGCATTGTGACTATAGTGTGTGAAAGCGACGACATCGTAATGTTGAGCAGAGGGGAAAAAACGTCCCGGATGTATGGAAGCCCCGCCTATGCCAAGACCGCCCCGAATGAAATGCGTGCCATAATAAGATCGCACCGTGCTTTGATGATGGCCGCGAGCCTTCTGCTTGCCAAACAAAATCGCACCGTTTAGACCCCAATCAAAGGCAAGTTCGCCATGCGAGGCATCCCCCGCAAAGGGTGTCGAGCCATGCCAGCTAACGCTCGGACCAATCCCATTGAAGCTTCTTTGACTATTCAAGGTGCCGGCGAAGTCGTGCATATGCTGTGGATCGTAATATTTAAAGGCCCGCAGGGCGGCAAATGAACTAATCGGCTTTGTCGGGTAATGAACATCCGGTTCTGCACGGAGAGTGACACTGGACTTCGACGTGAATTGGGCAAAGCGAACGCCTGCCTGCAGGGTGGACGAACCGCGCGACCCAAATATTCCCAAACCGACGTCCTTACCAACCTGGAAATCAAGAACTGCATGAGTTTCGCTTCGCTGCGAAGTCGCATCCTCAAATTTGACGTGACCGCTGGGATAAAAGGCATAACCTGTGTTCACAACATATTTTCCGGGATACAAAGTCTTAATTGGTGGCGGCGGTGGAATTTTGCTGTGGACGTGCACCAATGCATTCGGTGTTTGTTGATGCTTCTGCTTGGCCTCATCGGATCGGCCAAACTGCACGGATGCTGAAAACACCCAGTCGCTATCGTGCGGTTCGAAAGTAGCCGAGCCCTCCCCGCCGAAAGCTGGCCGGAGGGGCTTTTGGACATCCAACGGTGAAAAGAAGGTATTTGGAATTTTGGCCGTAAACGGAGGGGCAAAGTCCTGTTGCGATGTGTCCATCCACTCCAATTGCCCACGGAGCTCCAACCAAACGGTTGGGCGGTCGTCATCATCCGCCAACGCAACCGTTGAGGACATGGAAAACGATGCAACCAGTACGGCTGTGGAAACTCCCAGAAGCAAATGCCAGCGAAGATTCGTTTGGCACAACTTCGCGTTCTTCAATTCGCTCATTTTCCCCCTCACCAGTTCTTCGTAACGCGAATGCCGATCAACTTGGGATCGGTTAAGAAAACATTGGTCGTTAGAGCGGTGTCATCGCTATTTAGAAAGTCACCGGTTATAGCTGTCTGATTGAAAACATTCTTGTCGTAGAGCATGACCTGCCAGCCATTTTGGTTGGTGAAGATCAGCGTCAGATTGACGTTGGTATAGCCACGCAGACGGTCATAGGGGCGGTCATTGAACACACGAGCCCAAGAATAATCCTGCCAATAATAGTCACTTCGCAATGTGCCAGCCCAATCGGCTGAAATTGGGATCGTGTACTGCGCTCCGAAAGATACGGTGAACGGCGGCGCATTCGGCAGTTCGTTGCCGCTCAGGTTTTTGTCAAATCCTTGGCCCTCATTGGGAACAGGCCCTGCACCATTGTTGATTGCGGTCGCCCCGACCGGATCAAAACCGACATACCCCGCCGGAATAACGTGGTCGCTTGTGGCCTCGGTTGGATTGGCCATATACGGGAGTCCCGTCACTGGATCGAGATGACCCGAATAGGCATCACTGCAAGCACCATTGATGTTCTGAGCGGCCAAATCGCCCCCCTGAAACAGGGCGGCAACAACATATATCGGCAAGACACAGTTTGAAGCGCCCGTTACGAACGGCTTCACCACTATCCAATCGGGATTTCCTGCGGTGCGATCGATCAAGTCAACAGACTGAGACCCTTGCGCGAGAGCTGTATCTTCCCAACCGCCGGCAAAATTAAATCGCAAACCGGGGATAGGTTCCCAAGTCAATTCGACTTCCGCACCCTTCACATGCGCGTCAAAATTATCGTTGATAGCGGTACGGTCGACGATCCTGGAAATCTGATAATTTTCGTAGTTGTAGTAGAAAATATCGGCGTTGAACGTAAGTGACCCGTCCAGAAGTGTGTTCTTCGTGCCCAATTCAAAGGCATCAATAAATTCCGGCTTAAACGTAAGCGGGTGAATGGGATTCGTAACAAGATCACTACCGCTGCCGACGGCTTGCGTCGTTGGCAGGATGGCGCCAGGCGGATTCGCGCCGCCCGCCTTATAGCCGTGGGCATATGACTCATAGATCAACGTCTGATCGGTGAAGCTGAGTTTGGGGGTCCAGTTGGCGGCGGCCCGCCCCGTGAACTGATCCCATTGTTGATTTACCACACCTGAAATGGGGTAACCGTAATCGTAAATGAGCAACTCACTTGGGATGTCCGTGAAATGCTTTTGGTCCTCTGTCCAACGCAATCCGGCGATAAGTTTGAGGTCGTTCGTAATGTTATAATAGATCTCTCCAAATGCCGCATATGAATTGAGAGTGTAGGGGTTTTGGCTCAAGAAATAATTGTGGCCCTGATTGTTGACGTCGGGGATGGTATTCGGATCAATGTAACCGCATGACCGAACATCACGAGGAACCGATGGATCTGGTTCTCTCAACCCGTCCAAACAATCCGAATTGTCCGTAACGCCGGGTACGTAAGAGGCGTTATCGCCAGTCAGCCCGTGCGTTACGCTGAAAAGCGTAAGCGTGTTGACGAAGACATAGTAATTTTCTTCCGTCTCATAGTGAAGATAGTTTCCCCCTGCGCTGAAATTCAATGGGCCGCTAAAATTTGATGTGAGGCGTAGCTCATGACTAAGCTGCCAAGCATGCTCGTCCGATAAGTCCTGTGCAACGAGACGGTCAGAGCAACCCAACTGAGGATCGCAAAAGATGCCGGAATCTTGCGGCACCCCATTGGAGCCGGCAGCCGGGTCATGGATAAGTATGCCCGATGTGGAAACAACGCCACCGGTTTGGAATGCCCCCGGCGCGCTATTAAATCGATTGTAATCCTCCGTCGACCACAGGAAATCGGTGTTAAAGCCAGTTTGTGATGTGAGGGAAAGCGAGGGTGCAATTTGATAATCGGCGTTCAGTTCAAGCGTATCATTTTTTGCCTTATATTCCGGGTTTATGGAAGATTCGATAACACGAAGGTTTTGCGATTGAGTGGTGCTTGCGTATACGTCAAAAAAGGACCGCACAGGCACTCCGGCCAATGTGAGCCCGGAATAATAAGAAAGAGAATATCCGTTCGGAACTTCGAACGCATCGGCTGAATAAAGGGAGGTTGGAAGGCATCCCTGGCTTAGATAATCTTGAGGGGCGGTGGTGTTTCCAGGTTGACTGTTGTTTGTCGGGATGCCGCCCACCTCGCTTGGAATGGGCGCGGTTTTGCAAAGCTGCTTGGCGGTTCTCATCCGATCGTCGTCTTCTGAGAAATGTTCCCAGATTAACGTGGTTTGCAAGTTTTCGAGTGGTTTCCAGCCAACGGAAATTCGTCCCGACCAAAGATCACGTCCATCGATGCGCTGATCCGTCAATTCGTTGAAAGAATAACCCTGTCGCTTGGTCCACTCCCCTGCAATACGGATATCTAGACGATCATCGACGATGGGAAGATTGATCATCCCCTCAAAGCGACGTTGATGGTAATTGCCCATTTCGCCCGACGCCATCGCCTCGAACTGATCGGTCGGCGTGGCAGTGATCAAGTTCACCACACCGGCGGTGGCGTTACGTCCGTAAAGCGTACCTTGCGGGCCGCGCAACACTTCTGCTTGGCCAAGATCGTAGAATTCCTGTTCGAAGAAGTGATTGCGGATGAACGGAATGTCGTTCATGGCGACGGCAACGGCAGGATCAGTTGAAACCGAAATCGCCTGCGTACCGATGCCACGGATTTGAATGCTGTAGCCCGTGAAGTTTGTCTTGGTGAATGTCAGGTTTGGCACCTGCTTTACAAGGTCTGGCCCACCAGCGGTTTGCGTAGCCGTCAACTGTTCCTGACTTAACGCTGTGATGGCAATCGGGATGCTCTGCACGTCTGCACCGCCCAGTTTCGACGACGTGACGGTGACGGTCTCGACAGCGGTGCGCGGCGGGGGTGACGCCTGGGCAAGTTCTGTTCGCGTCCCTTCGAATTCCCGCGATTGGGTTCCGCGTAAGATCACGACCCCGCCATCTTCGCGGTGCGTGATCAACCCGGTGCCCGATAGGATTCGAGATAGGGCTGCATCTGGCGACAATTCTCCTTTGACGCCGCTAGTCCTGAGCCCTTTGACAAGGTCATCAGGCACAAGAAGCTGGACACCGCTTTGCGTCATATAAGAGCGTAATGCCTGGTCCATGTCCCCGGCCGGGATATTGAAGCTGGACGCAAGCGCTGCGGTCGACAGACACGTTGCCCCCGCAGTGGCGACCAGGATGGATTTCAGAACATTCCGGCGCATATTTCCCCCTTTGCGAACTTTGTGGCGACCTGCTCAGCCGGCCCGTTATGATTTTTCCCGAGAGACAACGATCTCGCTGCTTCGCTTTTCGACACGAAGCCCGAACGCGATTTTCGCCATGGTGGTGAATGTACGAATACTGCCGGCGTCGAAAATCCCGCTGATCTTTATATCGGCGACGCCAGGATCGATGATGAGTTTGGTGGCGTTGTAGCGATTGAACTCTGCGGCAGCCTGGGCAAGCGTCACATGGCTGAAAATGAGCTTTCCTTGTCGCCACGCGAGTGCATTTGCGAGCGTATGTGCCGGAAACCTTTGGACGGAGATTGAGTCCGCTGTGGCAATCGCAACTTCGCCGGGCGTAAGGTCCGTGGCATGATGCTGAACCAGAGCGCTTGCCGCTTCGAGACGGGCTCTGCCCTGGATGAGCGAAACCTCCAACCGATCTCCGGACGTTCGAACCGAAAACTCGGTGCCGAGATCGGTAATTCGGTGTCCGGCGGCCAGAACGGAGAACGGCCGCGCAGCTTCATGCCGGATTTTGAAGAACGCTTCGCCCTTTTTCAGCGTAACGGAGCGCTTCCAGAGACCCTCACTGACTGAGATGGCGGAATCTGTGTTGAGCTGAACTTGTGAACCGTCGGCCAGCGAAATCGTGGCACGCTCGCCGAGGGCCGTTGCATACGCACTTTCGCGTGCTGACCACTCATAAATGCCGGCGAAGACTATACCGACGGCCACGCAAGCGGTGGCGAACCGGAGAGCCGGCCAAAAGCGTTTGGTGCCAAACATCTCGGCCGGGCGCATTCTACCGGGCTTCAGGGCTGCGAGGCGCTCAGTCCGGCCCCACGCCGCTTTAAGACGCCAATAGGCCGCAAGATGGTAGCGTGAATGTGCGAGCCATGTTTCCAGCGCAGCTTGATCCTCCGGTCGCCAATCGGGGGCCTGTTGCCGCCAGAGCCAGTCTGCGGCTTGATCTTTTACGGTGTCGGTTCGCCGTGCGCTGTCCTGCCCTTCCCCACTCATGTCGGCGCTCCCGGTGGAACCGCAGGGCCGTAGAGAATGTCAGCAAGCAACTGCATCCCCTTCTTGACGTAGTGGGACACAGTTGTTTCATCGAGATTCAGCCGGGCTGCGATCTCGCGGCCGGAAAGGCCGTCGATCCGAGCCATCATGACGGTCTCCCGGCAACGCGGGGGCAATTGCTCTATCGCCGCGCGCAAATGGCGAAGCTCGTCACGAGCGATAACAACGCGATCAGGGGGCGGAGCTTCGCTGGCGAGGCCTAACTTTTCGAGATCAGATATAGTGTCCATCGGCACGATGCGTTCGCGCCGGATCCTATCGACCATGATGTTGTGTGCGACGGTAAAGACAAACGACTTGGTAGAACCCGGTATCTGCTTTTGAGCTGTCTCGATTACTTCCGCATAGACATCTTGTAGCAGGTCGTCCGACTCATTCACGTTGCGGTAGGTGCTGCGCAGAAATCGCATTAGGGACGCCTCCAGAGGCAATACTTCGCGCACAAACCAAAGTTCAACCTCGGGCGCAGGCACCATTTGTGCAGCGTCCTCCGGATGGTCGCCTTGGCAACCTTTGTCCCGCGTTTCCACCAAATCCCCGGCCTTTTGGGGTTTCGTATCGCTTCGTCAGAGTGTATGTCGAACGGCAGCTACAAAACTTGGCATTCCTCGATCACTTTTTTTGGCGAGTGGTTGCCTAGCATTGTAATAATTGTGCGTGATTTGCCCGCGCACTGCCGACACCGGTGTCGGCTGAGCACGAAAAAGGCAGAAATACACCACGATTTTCTGGATGCCGCTGCCGCCGGACCGTGTCGAGACAATGGACGTTTCGAAGAAACATTTTCAATCGATGGAGGGCTACATTTTGGCCCGACTGTAGCATCGGACAGTTCACCGCGGTCCGCTGGTCACCGCAGGAGCAGCTTCGCGTCGCACTTGAATTTCCAGTATTTCCGGGAAATGCAGACGACCTTTAGCATCCGCGATTGCGTGGATTTCCATATTGCACCCACCTCACGAACGGTCAATCGCCTGCTTCAGTTCTCCTTTTTTGCGCTCGAAGCCGAGCGCTGGGCTTTGAGTGTGTCGCGCCGATCATTTGCGTGCTTGTTGATCGACCGCATGCGGCAAGTGCACGGAACAGTCGCTCCCGCGCGCCGCGCGCCGCCCAGCGCGCGAAACGATTGTATATTGTCGTTGGCGGACCGTATTCCGACGGTCCCCGGTCACAGACCGGGGCCCTTCGTCTCAGATAGGCTTGCTCTACTTCTTGTCCAATTGGGCATCAAGCGATTGCGCTTTCGTAAGATGTTCTTTGATTGTCGGCAACGTATCGGATGCGAACTCCTTCAACTTGGCGTTATCGCCGTTCTTCGCATAGTCCTCCATAAGAGAGACGGCGTCCTTATGACCCTGTACCTGATCGTCCAAGTAGGTCTTATTGAAGTCGTCATTGCTCTTCGAGGCTAGGCTATTGAGATCAGCCGCCTGCGAACTGCTAAGGAGGTCGTTGCTCTGATATTTTCCATCGGTACCTGGCGTCATTTTGACATCAAGACTTTCTTTGCTGATGCCGCCAATGGCGATAAGTTTGTCGGTTGTCGCGGTATGGTCTTTTATCATCATGCGAGCGAACCGCTTCACCGATTTATCCGTCGAGTGCGTCAAGGCGAGCTTGCTTGAAACAATCTCGAATGCGTCGCTGGATGTTGCTTTTTGCCGAAATTGTTCCGCGCTTGGTGTACCCACTCCCAAAACTTCGGTGGCTGAAGCGGTACCTGCCGAAACCAAAAGTAAGGTCGCCAATCCAGCGCCCAATGAAATTTTCATGTGCTTCTCCCTGAAAGTCCGTTTCGTTGCGAACAACGCGCTCGCTATGGAAAAGTTCCCATATGGGCCCAATGCAAAATGCTACTCCGTGTATGCACCGCGCGGACAGTGGCGTGTCGCGCGCTTCGTTTCCGATGCGCCCTTAAAGGCTTCAAAGTTGCGATTATCGCACCTGCGGTGACCAGTTTCATCGCCTGCCGCATCACCGTTCGCTCGCCTGGCATTCTGTTGATAAGTTCAACGTCGTACGACTATTGCTATCCGTTGGTCAGGTGCCGCAAAACGTCTGGCGCACCACTTGATCGGGTCGTGGCGGATCGGCGTAGCGGCCAAAGTTCGGTTGATCCTCGTAAGGGGTGGAAAGTACCGTCAGCAGACCCTCGAGGGGCGAGAAATCCCCAGTGTTCACGGCTGCGGAGATCACTTCCTCCACCAGGTGGTTGCGCGGAATGAACGCAGGATTTGTCCGGCGCATCACCGCCGAGCGCTCATTTCCCTCGCCGCCCTCCTCGGCAAGCCGATGGCGCCATCTTGCCGCCCAATCGTCAAAGGCGCTCGGAAGGTCAAATAGGCTGCGCACAGCCGCGTCGCCGTCGGAGCTGGCAGCAGCGTCGCACAGCCGGCGGAAGGTCAAGGTGAAATCGGCGCCGTTGCGGGCCATGCACTCGAGGAGGTCCTGCGCCAAGGATAGATCGTTCGCCTCGCGATCGGAACAGGCCGAGCTTACGGTTGAGGCCCGCGGCGTAGGCTGTCTCGAAGCGAGCGGCGAACGTGTCGATAGCGTCTTGCGCCGCTTTGACGGCAGCGCCCTCCTCCTGCGCAAGCAGCGGCAAGATCGTCTCCGCCAGACGGGCGAGGTTCCATTGAGCGATGCGTGGCTGGTTGCTGTAAGCTGTAACGGCCCGCGGTATCGATGGAGCTATAGACCGTCGCCGGGTCATAGGTGTCCATGAAGGCGCAGGGGCCGTAGTCGATGGTCTCACCCGCGATCGACATATTGTCGGTGTTCATGACGCCATGAATGAAACCGACGAGCATCCACTTCGCGATAAGCTCCGCCTGGCGTGAGATCACCAAGTCCAGGAGGGCACGGTACCGATTTTCGGCGTCAACTGCTTGCGGGTAATGCCGCGCGATGACGTGATCGGCAAGGTGGCGGACCGCGTCCACATCCCCGCGCGCCGCGAAGAATTGAAAGGTGCCGACACGGATGTGACTGGACGCCACACGGGTCAGGACCGCGCCGGGCAAAGACGTCTCGCGCCAAACCATCTCACCGGTTGTCACGGCGGCAAGCGCTCGGGTCGTCGGAATCCCGAGCACCGCCATCGCCTCGCTAACGATGTACTCGCGCAGGACAGGTCCCAGTGCCGCACGTCCGTCGCCCTGCCGGGAAAACGGCGTTCGCCCAGCGCCCTTGAGCTGGATGTCGCGGCGCACGCCATCGCGATCGATGACCTCGCCGAGTAGAACGGCTCTCCCGTCGCCGAGCTGAGGTACGAAGGTCCCAAACTGGTGGCCGGCATAAGCCATGGCGAGTGGCTCACCGCCCTCGGGCACCCGGTTGCCCGCGAGGAACTCCACGCCCTCCGGTGTTGCGAGTTTCGCCGGATCAAGGCCGAGATGCCGGGCAAGCTTTTCGTTAAGCCGAACGAGACGAGGCGCAGCAACGGCGGCTGGTCGATGACGCACAAAGAATCGATCAGGCAAGCGCGCGTAGCTGTTGTCGAACGCGAAGAGCTCGGCTGCTTCGGTGAATATCGTCATCAGAGCTTTAGTATACAGCTATTGAGATCGGCTAGGTCGACAATATCGACTGCCATATCCCGCGTCGATTGCGGGACAATCCGGGGCTCGATACCTGTCCAAACCGTCTCCAACAGAGCCTGACGGTCCGCATCTGGCGTGACATATCATTGACGTGCGCAAAAAGCTAACAGCGAAGGGCGAGTGAAGCAGAGGGTGGCGAAATCACGACTATCAGCGAGTTAAAAGAGGCATTTCAGCGTGCGAGCCTCGGCGGAATTTACTTCGAACAGGGGTTTTCGACTCAAAGTGATGGTTCAGTTTTCTCAATATGGACCACTCCGCCGTTTCATTCCTGACAACTATTCTCCAAGCCCGATGCTGACATTGGCGAAGGGGCCGTAGAAACTGCGGGTTTCTCTCCGCGCCGTTAGAAGGCCGCCGTCGATGGCACCGAAGAAGAAATCGGCACGATAGCCGAAGCTCACTTCTGCGTTTGGCAGGTGCCATGATAACCCTGCAAAGCCGCCGAATGTTCTGCACCACCACCGTCCGGGCACGCGCGGGCGATTGTGTCGATTGAGACAGAACCTTTGGGGGGAACGCTGTGTACCCCGGATAGTTGCCTTGTCTATAATACTGCATATCCTTCATGCGCAACGAGATATTCGCTTTCTGACGCCGAATAATATCGCGGCATTGGCGCCCCAGTCGACAGAGACGCCGCTGGACAACGATCCCAACATTGGCGCTGACGCATCCCATGAAACCGTATTACCACTGCTATCTTGCGTAACGAAGGATTGATTGAATGGACCGACCTCGCTGGGCCCCGGATCGTAGTTGCAAAGCTGTTTGGTAGTACGCTCGGCAACAAGCGGATTTTCCGCTGCGCTGCTGCGCTCATCGGCTCAATATGGCATGCGCAAGAAACTAAAAAAATCGAAACAGCGTTTCCAGCGCCAAGTCTCGAACAGGAAGACGGCAGTTGGTTGCTGCAGCGAAAACAGAACCACTCTCGACTGACCTTCAATTGTCGACGTTGTTACCCGCCAATACCTATGCTCACGCTGGCGAAGGGGCCATAGAAGGCACGGTTTTCCGCTCGCGCGGCATCAATACCGCCGTCCATGGCACCGAAGAAGAAGTCACCACGATAACCAAGGCTGAGCTTGGCGTTGTTGAACTGGTAGGACAGGCCTGCGAAGCCACCGACATTGGGCACGGTCACCATTCGCGAGCGAGGTGGAACATTGGTGTCATAGCGATAGAGCGTGATCCGCGGATGCTGACTGCTGTGCCCACCTAATTGGTATGAGCCTTTGTGATATTGCGCTGTGATCTGGTGATGCACGATTGCTTTTTGCCGTCCGAACAGAACCGCTGCGTTCGCACCCCAATCAAGTGCGATCATTCCCTCACCGGGATTGCCCAGAACAGGGGCAGACGCATTCCAGAAATAGACGGTCCTAACCCGCGAAAACTTCGCGTCGCGGTGGCGGCAGCGGCGTTGGAATGATAAATCCCACCGAAACCACGTTTATGACCATAGAAGTATTTGTATGTTGGATGGGCATCCGGATCCGATTTGAAGGCGACCTGCGACTTTGAACCGAACTGTGCGTAACGCACGCCGAAGCTCACAACTGATGAGCTTCCGGGACGAAACATTCCAAGGCCGACATCTTTGCCTGCCTGGAAGTCCGCCACGGCATGGGTTTCGCTATCCTGCTTCCTGACATCGATAAATTGAATCCCATTTCGATATTTCGGTGCCTGACTGGCAGTGTATTGCGTAGGCAATGCTTTTGTCGGGTAAGACTGCTGATGAAGATGCTTGCTGTCGTTTGAGCGGCCATACCGAATCGCCGCCGAAAAGACCCAGTCAGTATCTGTCGGTTCAAAACTGATCTTGCCTTCACCGCCGACGCTGAAACGCGGAGGATGGCCGACGCTCAGGGGAGAAACCGTCTCAGGCCCCTGCCGCGGTGTGGCGAGAATGAAGGGCGGCACGAATTGCTGTTCGGACGCATCGACACGCTCCAGCTGCCCGCCCAACTCGATCCATACGGTTGGACGATCACTGTCTTCGTCTGAGGCTCTTGCTTCGTTCGCGGTGTGGACAAAGCCGATCAGCGCAAGCACCGAAACGCTCGTCAGAAGTTGCCAATGGAAACCCTTGCGGCCGGTTCCTGTGTTTATCAATTCGCTCATTGTTTTCCCCCTCACCAGTTCTTCGTGACACGAATGCCGATCAGCTTGGGATCGGTCAGGAACACATTGGTCGTCAGTCCGCTGTCGTCGCTGTTCAGGAAGTCGCCGGTGATGGCCGTCGTGTTGAAGATGTTCTTGTCGTAGAGCATCACCTGCCAGCCGTTCTGGTTGGTGAAGATCAGCGACAGGTTGACGTTGGTATAGCCACGCAGGCGGTCATACGGATTGTCGTTGAATACACGCGCCCAGGAATAATCCTGCCAGTAGTAATCGCCGCGCAACGTGCCTGCCCAATCCGGCGTCAGCGGGATCGTGTATTGCGAGCCGAATGAGACAGTGAACGGCGGCGCATTCGGCAACTTGTTGCCGCTCAGGTTCTTGTCGAAACCCTCGCCGTTGTTCGGCGTCAATCCCAGGCCGCCATTGACGTTGGCGGGAGCATTCGGATCAGCGCTCACCGGGTCGAAGCCGACATATCCCGGCGGGATGCTATTATTGCCGTAGAGAGCCGCCACTGCTGTCGGATCTTCGCGATAGGCAAGCCCCGTGACCGGATCGACATGTGCGGCGTAAGCAACGCCACAAGCGCCGCTGATGCCGCCGGCATCGGGTGCCCCACCACCAGCAGATTGTAACATCGCGGCTACAACATAAGTCGGCAATATGCAGTTGGAAGCTTGCGTGACGAAGGGTTTGACTACTATCCAGTCCGGATGATTGGCGGCGTCCGTGCGATCGATGAGATCGACGGCCTGATCGCCCTTCGCAAGCGCAGTATCTTCCCAACCACCCGCGAAATTAAAGCGCAGGCCGGGCACCGGCTCCCAGCTCGATTCGATTTCCGCGCCCTTCACATGAGCGTCGAAGTTCAGATTGATCGATGTGCGGTCCACAATCTCCGAAATCTGGTAGTTCTCGTAATTGTAATAGAAAGCGCTGACGTTCACGGTCAGCGCGCCGTCGAGCAGCGTGTTCTTGGAACCCAGCTCAAACGCATCGATAAACTCGGGTTTGAACGTCAGCGGATGGATCGGGCCGTGATGTCCCCATTTCCAAAGCTCAGGAGCACCGCACCCGGTGGGTTTGCGCCACCGGCTTTATATCCATGCGCATAGGAACCGTAGATCAATGTCTGGTCCGTGAAATCCAGTTTCGGTGTCCAGTTGATTGCGGCACGGCCCGTCAACTCATCCCATTGCTGATTCACAACACCCGTGATGGCATAGCCATAGCCGGGCACGAGCAACTCGCTGGGAATGTCGGTGAAATGCTTGCTGTCATCGGTCCAGCGCAAACCCGCCGTCAGCTTCAAATCTTTCAGGACATCGTAATAGGCTTCGCCGAAACCAGCATAGGAATTAAGCGTGTAAGGATTCTGGCTGAGGAAATAATTGTGTCCTTCATTGTTGAGCTTCGTAAGCGGATTGGGATCGATATAGATACATCCGCGTTGCGCTCCAGTCCCTACTCTGTGAGCCGTATAGGGATCGGAGACCGTAAAACCGCCTGCCAGACAATTCGAATTCTCCGACACACCCGGATCCCACGGCAATGTTTGTATTAACGAGCCGCTCGTGCCGTAGTCCCACGCATAAGAAGCCATGGTCAGCGTGTTGATGAATACATAATAATTTTCCTCTGTCTCGTAGTGGAGATAATTGCCGCCGACACTGAAATTGAACGGCCCGCTGAAATGCGAAGCCAAGCGGAATTCCTGGCTCAATTGCCACGCATGCTCATCCGAAAGGTCCTCCGCGCAAGCCGGTCGCTGCAGCCTAATTGCGGATCGCAATACACGCCGTCTGGAAGACATGTATAATTGTTCGTATTCACGTATGCGCCAGCGGCAGGCACGCATGAGGCGTTACGTTGCAGGCTCGCGCATGAGTTGCGCGCTCCACTGCCTTGGCCAGACGTGCAATGCCCCAACCCGTTTGGATCGGGCGTGACGAGGTATAGCGCGTTGTCACCGGATGGGGGCGTTGTATATTTGAACGCGCCTTCGGTCGTGTCGAAGCGATTGTAATCTTCCGTCGACCATAGATAATCTTGGTTGAATCCCGTCTGCGATGTGAATGCGAGCTCCGGTGCGACGTTGTACTCCGCATTTAACTCAACGACATTGTTTTTGGCCTTGTATCGCGGATTTAACGTCGTTTCGATGACGTGCAATTGCGGGACTGCGTGGTGCTCGCATAAGGATCGAAATCCCCATTGACGGCAGTGAGCGGCGCACTTTTATCTGAAAGAGCATTGTAGTAGGGTAGCGAAAATCCGTTCGGCACCTCAAAAGCATCGTTTGAGTAAAGCGAAGTCGGGGAGACAGCCCTGGCTGAGATAGTTGTTGGGCGAATATGCGACAATCCCGTTGTGGCCGGTACCGGTGTCACCGTCCACTTCGGACAGACCGGGATCGGTTTTGCAGAGCTGTTTGGAGGTGCGCATGCGATCGTCATTTTCCGTGAAATGCTCCCAGACGAGCTATGGCATCAAAATTGGCAGTCGGCTTGAAGCCCAATGACGCGCCCCGACCACAGATCGCGGCCGTCTATGCGCCGATGGTCCTTTGTGTTGAACGAATAACCCTGACGTTTGGTCCATTCGCCAGCAACGCGCAGATCCAGTCGGTCATCGACGATGGAATGTTTATCATGCCTTCGAGGCGGCGGTTTTTGTAATTGCCAACATCGACGGACGCCATTGCCTCGAATTGATCGGTGGTTTGGCGGAGATGAGATTGACTACGCCTGCCGTTGCGTTACGGCCGTAGAGCGTGCCCTGCGGACCGCGCAGCACTTCCACCTGGCCGACATCATAGAATTCCTGCTCGAAGAAATGATTGCGGATGAACGGAATATCGTTGAACGCAACCGCGACCGCCGGATCGGTCGTCACCGAAATCGCCTGCGTGCCGATGCCGCGAATTTGGATGCTGTAGCCGGTGAATTGGTTTTCGTGAAGTGAGGTTTGGCACCTGCTTCACGAGATCGGGGCCGCCAGCGGTTTGCGTCGCTGTCAACTGCTCCTGCGACATCGCGGTGATCGAGATCGGAATGTTTTGAACATCGCCCGCCGATTTTCGAGGATGTGACAGTGACGGTTTCGACGGCCTTAGCTGGAACGGCTTGGGCGAGCTGGATGGAAGAGAGGCTGCTATCATCGTTGGAAGACGCCCGATCGCGCACAATGACGATCGCGCCGGAAGGCCGGCGCAGCATCGAAAAGCCGGTATCCGACAACAACCGCGATAACGCTTCATCCGGCGAGAAATCGCCTTTGACCCCGCTGCTGCGAATGCCCTTAACCGCTTCGGATGACATCATAACCTGTTCGCCGGTCTGAGCAGAATAAGCGCTCAGGGCAGCTTTTAATTCGCCGCTGGGAATATTGAATTCCTCGGCGGACAATCCGGTCGCCGCAGCGGCAAGAAGCACGCCGCTAACAAAAAGGGATTTCCAAATCCTATACCTTGCCATATGGCCCCCTGTTTATGGCGTCACGCCGCCATTGCTCCTTCATCGCGATGTCTTGAATTCACGCTTATTGTGAGATCACGATCTCGCGGTTTCGGGTTTGAAATTTGACGCCGAGCACCACCTGCGCAGCGTCGACAAACGCCTGAACATTGTTGGCCTGGAACGTCCCATTGATTGTCAACTGCGCAGCTTTCGGACTGGCAATCACGACTTTCGTTTGATTGTAGCGATTGAATTCTGCTGCTGCCTCGGACAGCGTCGTGCCGTCAAATATAAGCGTGCCCTGCCGCCAACCTAGTTCTTTGGTCAGCGCGACCATCGGTTTTTTTTTGCGAGACACACCTTCAGCCGTCGCGATCACCTCGTCGCCCGGTCTCAGCTCAATCGCTTTAAAGGTATGATCTTTAGGTGCGTCAAACCGCGCCACCCCCTCCACAAGCGACACGTCGAGTTGGTGCGGTTCGCGCCGAACGATAAAGGCTGTTCCGATATCGGTGACGCGATGCGACCCGGCAATCACCACAAAGGGATGGGCGGTATCGTGCACGATCTGGAAATAGGCCTCACCTTTGTCGAGAAAAACAGTTCGAGCCGGGCCGCTTGCGGTAAGGCGGATGACGGTGTCCGTATTGAGCTCCACGAGCGAGCCGTCGGCCAAGGTCACCCGCTTGTGCCCGCCGATACCAGTTGAGAAACTCGCTCGTGCGGTCGCGCGGAATAGTAGCTGCCGATAAATCCAGTGACGGTCACAGAGTCCTAAAACGGCCGCAATTCGTGTCCAAAAGGGCCAACGCTGATTGGGCGATTGCGAAGCCCCTGCACGGGTCGGTGCAACGCGGCCAAACGCGCGGTCCGCGCCCAAGCGACTTCAAGCCGCCAATAAGCGATTTCGTCGGCAGGCAATTCTGTAAGCCAATGGTCGAGCCTTATCTGGTCTTCGGCGTTCCCATCGTCACGATCGCGATTGGCGAGCCATTCGGCGGCCAGCTCCTCAATTTCTCGTGTGCTTTTCAAAGGGTATCGGTGACTTCGCCTTTCGCAGCTCTTGCGGATCGCCGTGAAATCGATCTGCGAGCCGCGCATCCCGTTGCTCAAATGCTCGGCACCGTGTCTTCAGTGACGCCCCATTTTTCCGCCACGGCGCGGCGGGACGACCCTTCTACGCGACGCAACATGACAACCTCCCGACAACGGGGTGGTAGTTCATCAGAGGGCCGCCTGGAGCCGACGAAGCTCATCTCGCGCAATCACGCTGCGATCTGGACCGGGCTCGTCCTTGGCAATATTGAGTGCCTCCAGATCCGACACGGCATCCATCGGGATAACATTCTCCCGCATAACCGATCAATGATCAGATTGCGGGCCACGGTTAGGACGAATGGGCAGGCGGGCTTCGGGATTTCGCAGCATGCCGCTTCATAGACCCGCAAGTAGACTTCTTGCCGAGACTGGGATCTCGCTGCGGTTCTGCCGATTGTGTTGCAGAAATTGCATTAACATCGCCCTAAGGGCGGCACTTCTGCGGAAAACCGGGCGCGCAATTCGGGCGCGCTCACAGCTGCACCGTTCGGGCGCAGGGCGTCGCCGTTGATCTCCTGTTTGTCGACCATCCCTCGCCAGCATCCTGCCTTTCGAGGATTGAAGTTGTGACCTACACAATACTGAACGAAGCAGCGCGAATACCGAGGGGATAGATTTTTCGAAAATTTTTCCCATCGCCCGCTCTTCATTGGAAGGTTCATGCCGCTCGGCGGCTGGGTCAACCCGGCCTTACGGCGACTTGTCGGCTTAATTGGATATTCCCTTGATGCAGTGACCGATCCGCCAAATGCCAAAAGGCGCGAACTCGCCGGATATTTTGAACTGACACACCTTGTCTTTCGCCATTGCCTTGGCATCGCTGAGCCACCCACCATCAAACCCTCCGGGTAACCAGCAATTTGCTTATTTCGCAATGGGTCAACAGCTAACATGATATCGATAAAACGTGGAAATTTCAATTTTTTGTATCGGGCCATGATACAATTCGTGGCATTGGTAGCCGATAAGCGTACGCTCCGGCAGGTCGTCGCGACATTGAACGCGGTGAACCGCTTTAGGAAGGGAATTACAGAGGGGCCGTCGCCCTGCTCTTTCGCCTGCTCGTGCTCGCTGCGCAGGACGAAGCTAACGGCGTAACACATGGTAATGCCACGCTCGCTCTTGCCAACATTGCCGCCAGGCCCTGATATTGATGGAAGGTCAGCCCTCCCACGCGGTAAACCCGCGCAGCAGGAGGCATCCCGCAGGATGAGAATGCTGGTTCCCGATAGTGCCTGCGGACGGCGGCACTTCGCGGCAGTCCCAAAGCCACGCCAGAAGTCGTTCGGGCCACAACCACCGGGCGGCAATCCGGCGATCTCAATGGACTTCCCGGCCAAAGGGGGAATTGATCAAAACGGCTCCGCATATTGTTTTATCCTATCGTCGTCTTGCCGTGCGCAATCGAAGTTCCGGCGAATTCGTAGCTAGCTAATCACAGTTAGCTTATTGGCCGCTGATCCCGAAGATCATTCTGATCAGATCGTATCCGACGGGGCGCCGCTTTCGCTCAACGTCGCGACTATTCGTTGACATTGAACATCAAAAACAGCTACTTTGACTACTCAATGTAACGCCTTACTGGCACATGTGCAACCGGGATAAGCGCCTAGGACTGCGCTGTTACTATATGGGCGTCGAGCAGATCGGCTACCCACCCCAAGGAACTGGGCGATGCCAGGCTCGTCTGCCTTGTTGTCGTGCTCACAACGATGCGCCACCTGCAACCGGCGTCACTGCGTGAATGCTGCTCAAGAGCGATGACGAACCGCGTATCAGATATCGAAGGTGGGGGGCCGCCCTTCGCCGACGCGCGGCGTTCACGCGCCTGATGTACAGCTTGGATCAATCGCCGGAACATGCCCGAGCCGCGGGTTTTACGCCCTGCAAGCGCAACCCAGGATATCAAGCGGCATTGCGCGTTCATCGTAAGTAGAACGGAAAAGCAATCCAGACTGGCGCATATTGAGTTCGTTCACATCCCAAAATTCAAGGATGGTATCTATGTCGACGAGCAACTGCTTGGCGGAAAAACGAAGCAATGCGCTAATGAGCGCTTCCCGGTTACCGAAGTGATAGTGCGCGGCTCCATCGGTCATCCCGAGATCTGCGGCGACGTGCTTCACGCGAATACCCTCTGGCCCGTGTTCAATCAACCGGCGTTCGGCAGCCTTGAGAATCGCCCATTTCGGCACGTCCGGGCTGCGCCGGATGCGCTTCGCCGACCCTTTGACCATGATAGATGCTCCCGATGATCGGAATGCCCGGTATCGTAGAGAGAGGAGAAGCAGCGGCGCAAGCCGCCAAGTTCACAATGTTGCCGCCCCTCGCCCGCCGGTTGGGCATCTGTCTCGACGCCCCCGCACCGCCTCGCGATTTCACTTTCTCGGCGATGGCAACGTTCCATTACATGGGTTGGATTGGGGCGGCGACGGTCCCAAGGTACTTTTTCTGCATGGCGGCAAGCCGACCGCGCGTACGTGGGACTATGTCTCCTGGGCTTGCGTCACAAAGTTCATGCAGTCGCCCTCGACATGCGGGACGCGGAGACGGCGGCCGTCTGACGCTACTGCCTTGACGCTTACGTCGCTGACGTGAGTGCGTTGCTCGACGCGCTGGGCTGGCGGCAGGCGCACCTTGTCGGAATGTCGCTTGGCGGGATGATCGCAGCACATTTCGCAGCCGCCACGCCGCAGAGGATCGCGAGCTTGACAATGGTCGATGTTGGTCCTGGCGTCGTCTTTGAAGCGACCGCGCGCATGCGCGGCTTTTTCAAAGAGATACAAGCCAGCGACGGTACCGAGGCGATTATCGATGCGGCCATGCAAATTAGCTCTTTGGGTGACCGCGAAAAATCGCCTACCGTATGATAGCCATGATGCGGCGGGATCGCGCCGGAAATTGGATTTGCGGCCCCCGATCCTGACCTGGCAGGTGCGCAACGTCTGCCCGCGCGTGCTGCTGGCCTTAGTCCACAGCACGTCTACGGCTACCGAATGCGTGAACAGCGCCCTGTTCTGGTGATAACAGTGGCGGCCGCAGCGAAGCCTTCTCCGATGAGGCCGCAGCACAATTTTCTGCTCGCTTCGCCGTTGGTGAGTGGGCCGTGATATCCAATGCCGGCCACAACGTGCAGGAGGACAATCCTGCCGGATTGATTGCTGCGCTTACAGAATTCTGGATACGTCACACATAGGCAACAGAAAACGATAAATTCGTTTCTCCCAATAACGGTAGGCGATAAAAAATTCAGGGGTGGGGGAGACGACTTACATTCATACCACAGGGGATGAAACGCGCTAATTTCGATTTTCTCTAAACGCATCCCAAAATTCTAACCCAGAGGCCGACACATAAGTACGGAAGCGAGAACTATCGAACAATTGTCGCAAATCCGCTCCATACTCTTGACTCCAGTGCGCTGAACTCTTAGCCGCGATCTCAAGTTCATTGGCTAAAGTGAGTTCGCAAAATTCCGCGACCTGATTTCGTGCCGGTTGGACAATCATCGTTGTAAATCGGTCCCGCCATCGCGGGGCATCATCTTGAACGATGGTGCGATAACAATAAGCACGATCACAGGCACCATAAAAGTACACAATATCCTCAGCCACGGCGCCTATTATCGCGACGACATCGGCCCTTCTGGCAGTTTCAATTAGGGGCCTGGGAAAACACGCCCGTACCATACGCGGCGTGGAACAGGCCCGCTCGACACAAATCTATCGAGTTGCCCCACCCGGCCAACAGAGCCACAGTACCGCGCAAATGCGTCAACAGATCTGATTCGATATGTTGAATATTCGCTGTGTCGAATCCAAAAAGGTGCTGCATTTTCTGCTCGAGTTCGCGCATGTCGTATTTTTCCTAACTTCGCCAACAACGCCGTCAACGCTCTGGATAACACAAGGTAAACGTCTAACCAGATTCCCCGCCGCAGCCTCTCACGCTCGTCGAACCAGTTTAGCGCGAATAACGCTTGAGGAAGCTTCACTTGATCGCTGGCCATCAGCCATCGGCCCCATGCCATGATGCGTCTGACGTACCCCTGCCAATAACGATGGTCGTCATCCCAAAGGTATGGCGTTAGTACACACAGCTAACGTTGTCCGTTGGACGCTTCCGCCCTTAAAGTGCGGGCGGCGCAGCATGGGCGCAGCACCGAAGCCGAGATCCGGGAAATCCTGAAGGAGTTTTTTTTTTTTTTTTTTTTTTTTTTTTTTTTTTTTTTTTTTTTTTTTTTTTTTTTTTTTTTTTTTTTTTTTTTTAAAAAATATTTATGACCGCGCCCTTAAAGTGCGGGCGGCGCAGCATGGGCGCAGCACCGAAGCCGAGATCCGGGAAATCCTGGAGGACGCTGTCCGTCCCAAGGTTCGCACCAAGATCGGATCGGAATTGGCCGCTTTTGGGCAGCAGCTGGGTGGTCTCGACCTTGATAGAATCCGCGACCCCGCGCCCATCGAGCCGGCGACGTTTGAATGATCATATTGGATACAAACGTCGTCTCTGAGCCGATGAAGGCCCGGGGCGATCCTACCGTGACGGCGTGGCTCGATCGGCAAGTTGCCGATACACTCTATCTAACAGCGACGAGCCTTTCCGAATTGCTGGTCGGCCTTGAAATCTTACCCACGGGCAAGCCCAAAAAAGGCGTCGACAGAGCTTTGGCGGACCTGCTGGGCAAGCTGTTCGGCTTGCGTATCCTGCCATTCGATAAGCCCGCTGCCGTGGCGTATGCAGCACTCATCACGCGCGCTCGTGCCGGCGGGCACATCGTTTCTGTTGGGGACGGCCAAATCGCCGCGATCGCGGCCGTTCATGGGTTCACCGTTGCGACGCGGGACACGACACCGTTTGTGAACGTCGGCGTTGCCGTCATCAACCCGTGGGAATCGAAAGCCTGAAAATGACGAAGTTACGGAAAGCTCCTGCACTTGCTTCCGTCTGCAGAGATTACCGGGCGCGTTGCTCGGCCGAAGACCAGCAAGTCGGTTCATCAAAAGAAAGGGGCGGTTCAAAACGGCACCGCCCCTCCCGCCCCGGCCGGACAGTTGAGGGGGGACCTGCCGCCCGCCAGGAACACCTGATCATGCACTGGATCGTTTAACCGCACACTAAAAAAGTTAGACCGACGTCTCTTCAAATGGCCGGGCTACCCTATCTACCTAGCGCGGGATTGCGGTTGGCCCCGAAGAGAACTCGCCAGCGTGGTAATTGCACCTCCGCCGACCAGAGCAGCGATAACGAACAGCCCGCCATACGCGAAAATCGAGTCGTGGACCAGTCGCACTGTTATCGCCAGAGCGAGACCGGCTGTCAGCACCACGATGGGCAGCTCGCGCCACACGATACGCTGCCGGCCCGCAATGATCGCCCCGAACGGTATCACCGACGTGGTCTCAAGAAAGCGCTGGTAGGCTTCTCCTCCGCGCCGGAGAAGTTTCGCATCCTGATGGCGTGCGCCGGCTGCGGCGAGGATAGCCAATGACGAAAAGACGATGGCTCCATTGAGATGCGACGAGAGCAGTGCGTGGGCAATGCCGAACATGACAATGCCCACAAAAAGCGGATGCCGTGTAATTCGCTCGATGCCGTAGGGCTCACGAAAATTGTGCGCGAAGACGGCGTATGGCGAGTCGAAGTAGCGTGCGAAGGTGCTGCCCATCAGGGTTATCCCGGCCACGCTGACGGCGATCAGCCCCCATCGCATTGCTGGCACGGCGCCGAGACACGGACCGGGCGGGCCGTCGAATTGGTGGCCCGCGTAATACGTCACAATCAGGCTGAACAGCACGGCTGCAACGATGAGATAGGCCCAGACCCAGCGGCTCTCGCCAAGGCGGCCGATCATCCAGGCACGAACACCGTCGCTGGCCAGTCCAATGTGCGTTGCGACGAACATGGCGCAGAGCAATGCGACTATCAGTGTGGACTGCATCGCTACCTCCCTCTTAAAGTTCTATCGCCTCCGCGCGATCTGCTTGGCTACGAGATGAATGACTTTCTGCATCGCCAAGGGCGTGATGGATTGGCCACGCGCAAAAGCACCGATGTTCGTATCGACAACCTCAAAGAACGCGCGCATTCCCTCCAGGCGTCTAGTGATGAAGGCCCGTTTTTCCGCCTGGGCGCTGGAGCTGGGGCGGCCGGCCGTCTCCAATGCGCGACTGGTTTCGGAAACGCTGGCCAGCACCTGGCGCAAATTCCAGCGGAACCGGCGTTCCATGATCTCGCGCATCACGACCCAGAAGTCGGTGGCCGCTTCGTAGTGGTCTTTGCGCGAGTGCTCGACGCTGGTGCGCCTAACGAGGTGCCATTCCACCAGCCCGCGAATGTTGGTCGAGATATTGCTCTTGCTCGTTTGGAGCTCGTCGGCAATCTCGTCGAGCGACAGCTGCCCCGGGGTGATGTAGAGAAGAGCAAAAATGCGGCCCTGGAGCTGGCTGAGCACGCCCGAGGTCGCGGCAGCAGCGCCCATTCCATCCACAAATCCGGCAGTTACAGTATCCATAATGTTCAGAATCCATAGAATACATGCGAACTAGGCCTGATCCGGTGCATGGGCGCAATTCCCCAAGGCGCGTTAGATAGGTCTCGGCCCATGCAACCGGCCTACTTCGGAATCCCCATATACGCTTTCACTTTGTCATTGAACGCTCGACGGTCGCTACCCTCCAGCAGCGTGAGCAATTCGTCAGCACGTTTCTTTTGCGCATCATCATAGGCGCTTTGCGACGGTGCCGTTATGGCACGCTTCCACGCGGTCACGATTTTATCCCGATATTGGTCCGCGTCGTAAGCTGCCAACTCCAGGCCAAGCTGGTAGTTGATGATGACATCGTTGGGTGCAAGCTTGAGAGCCTCAGTAAAATCTTCCAGCCCGTTTTCCATCGTCGCACCATAGGTCCACTTGGCTAGCAAAGTGCCCCCCACACGCACCACTTCGAAGTGCCAAGCACCCATCGCCGAAAGCAGACCCGGATCGTGGGGATGCACGGCGAGCGCATCATCGAGAGCTTGCTTGGATGTTTCGCCCAGCTTCGCGCTCCGCGCGGCCAGCAATCCGATAAGACGTCCGCGATAACCAAGTGCCGCAGCCAGGCATCGCGTGGGATTAGCGCCTTTGGGATCGGCGGCAAGGGCTTTGCGGGACAGATCCTCCGCGCGATCTATGCAGGCAAGGCACGGTGTGGGCGCCAGGGTCATTTCGGAGACCGAGGCGATCGCTGCACTGGTCAACCCCTCGGCCGTATCTTCGGCGACGCCCTGCTTGATCGCCTCTTCGTACTTTCCCTGCCTCAACAAATCCCCAGCACGATCGGCAGGACCTTGTGTCGAGTCGGCAAGAGCTAGCGACGGAGTAGCAACCGCGAACAGCAAAAACGCAACGGCAAATGGCTTCATTCGACTGCCTTTATACATCTGACAGTTAGGGCATCCATAACATTCAGAATTTATAGAACGTTCAGAATTGCCGTATCAAGGGCAAAAAAGTCGCAGCGCGACGCCCCAGGGATTGCAGGGTTTGCGAGTATTTCGCTGCTGCGAACGTTCCCAGACGCCGCGCTCAGCCCAACGCACAAAGCGATTGTAGATGGTTGTGTACGGACCATACTCCGGTGGGCAATCGCACCAGCGGCAACCGATCTTCAGAACATGCAGGATGCCACTGATTACGCGGCGGTCATCCACGCGCTTCTTGCCGCGAACGTCGGTCGGCAAATACGGCTTAATCGTTCGCCATTGATCGTCATTCAGCCAAAAGAGATTGCTTCGCATAGCACCGCTCCGAATCATCGAAGCAAAGCGAATCAGCAACCAATTCAGCCAGCAATGTTTTTATGTTAAGCAGCTATCCGGGCCAAGAAGATGGAAGGTAGTTAAATGAGCCGTTTTGGTAATAGCTCGATGACGATACTCCGCCTTAGCTATGGATTCGCGATCTTTGTGATCAATATCTATGCAGCGCTCGCCACCTATCTGAGGGCGTTGCCGCCCCTTACGCCGCCCACCACCGCGGGTCGAGCCTTCTTGGAGGCGCTAACGGCGACAAGCTTCTTTACTCCACTGCTTGCAGCCACATTTCTCTCTGGTGCGGCTGCACTTCTCTTCCAACGCACAGCTCCGCTTGGCATCGTGCTGTTGGTGCCGCCGATGGTCATCATATTCTTCTTTCACATTTTCCTGACCGGAATGGTGCTCTGGGGGGCAACATGGGCAGGCATTCTTGCTGTCCTGGCTTGGGGACATCGTGACGCCTTCAGGGCACTAGTCACCTTTAGGGGGCCAGCACGCTTCTGAGCGAAATCCGATATCAATGTAGGCCCTCATATACGGCTTGTTCGGCTTTATTGGGTTTTCACCCTAGTTTCCAAGGCCGCGTTCCAGCACCGACCGCCACGGCCACCAAAGTAAACTCACGCGATTTTTCGATCCCCGCGAAGCGTCCGCCCGCAAGGTTTAACGACCGGCCAAAAACGCCGCTGACCCGGTCGCCGGACTTCATGGGGGCGCAGTCGAGATTCAATCCCTTCGGATCTGTGCCGCGACGCGCGTCAGTTCGCGGGTTCGAGCGATGCCAGCATATGAGGCCGATAGCGGGAACCCGGCTTGGTCAGGAACAAACGGCGGATTGCGGCATTTTGTGAATATTGACCTCTGATCTAACCTGTGAGGATTCGGATGCTCAGTGGTTTGCTTGGCCGCGTCGTACAAAAGGGAAGCTTGGCTGTACTCTATCCGGATGGCAGCAAAGAAAGCTTTGGAAGCGGCGATCCCGAGGTCGTGATACGTTTACACGACCGCCGAGCGGTTTGGGAGCTCCTATTTCATCCCGACCTCAAGCTCGGCGAGCACTATATGGATGGGCGCCTCACCCTCGAGAAGGGACGTATTTGTGACCTTCTTTCAATCCTCATGCACGGGCTGGGTCAGGTTAAGCCATCCGGTCTGCACAAGCTCATGCGGGCATTTCGAACTTTCACGCGAAGGCTAGAACAACATAACCCCGCAAAGCGGTCAAAAGCCCATGTCGCCCACCACTATGATCTCTCGGGCCATCTCTACGACCTCTTTCTCGGACACGACAAGCAATATTCTTGCGCCTATTTCTCAGAAGCTGGAGAGACGCTTGAAGACGCACAGATCGCCAAAAAACGTCACATCGCCGCCAAACTTTACTTGCATAAGCCTGGTCTGAGCGTGCTCGACATCGGTTGCGGCTGGGGCGGTATGGCGCTCAATCTTGCGCATGACAGCGGCGCGCGTGTTCTGGGAATCACGCTTTCGGAGGAGCAGATCGAAGTCGCGCGCAGACGCGCGCGCGAAGCTCAGCTGGAAGACCGGTGCCGATTCGAATTGGCTGACTACCGTGCATTAGGCGGTCGTTATGATCGCATCGTATCGGTAGGGATGTTTGAGCATGTCGGCGTGCCCTATTACGGTACTTTTTTTGCGAAAGTACGAGACCTTCTTGCCGATGACGGCGTTATGCTTCTTCATACTATCGGCCGGAGTGACGGACCCGGATCCACCAACGCTTGGATCGCAAAATACATCTTTCCAGGCGGCTATACTCCGGCAATGAGCGAAGTCACAGCAGTTATCGAAAAGAGCGGGCTCATCATCACCGATGTCGAGGTCCTGCGTCTTCATTATGCTGATACATTGCGGGAATGGCGCAGCCGCTTTGAATGCAATCGAGCCAAGATCGCGGCATTATACGACGAGCGTTTCTGCCGGATGTGGGAGTTCTATCTGGCAGGTTCTGAAATGGCATTTCGGCACGATGGTGAGGTGGTATTCCAATTCCAGATCACCAAACGCGCAGACGCTGTGCCGTTGACACGCGATTACATGGTTGACGACGAGCGAACCATGCGCTTTGCAGGAACAGAGCGAATGCCGTGTTCGCAGCGTATCGCGTGAGCCCCATGTGGCGGTTCTTTAAGGGCCGAAGATGGAGCAGACCCCGAAGAGATAGGCGCGCAGTTTGAGGGGCAAGAAGCGATAGCGAGGTACGCGGCCAACACTTCGGCATGGAGCCACGCGTCACTGATGGGGTATTGCGTTCGCGCGAAGTCCGGGTCGGCTTGTGGCAGCTCTGCGCAAGGACGATTGCCGGCGGTTCCGCCAGACGCACGTCGTCGGCTTGCTGGCATCATCGTCGGTCCTCAAAAGACACCCTCGGTACGACCGGGACGCGGGATTGGGCCTATTTCACGCGCCCCAGGAGACCCTGACGGCGCGGCCCGAGCCCCGACCTTCCTGATCGCTGCGGCCCGCATCGCAGACGGCAACAAACGCCAGATAGCGGACATGTTCTGGCCTATTATATCGTATTGCGATATTTTTTTGTCTCAAGCGGAACATAATAACAGCTACGACATTGTTGAAGAAAGCGCGCCCGACGCGCTCGGCATTCTGTAAAGCGGTAAAACGGAAGCGCGCAATGTCAACCCTCACGGTTCAGACAACGAAAAGATTGACGAAATACGGCATATGGTTGGTCGCTCTTGCTGCGGTTGTCGGGCTCATCCTTTCGGTTATCGCCTATTTTATACCACACGGGCCTATCGCCGCATCTTGGGGTGCACTTCTGGTAATCGTTTCGACGGCGTTGATGCTTATCGCAGCGGTACTGATCGCCCTTGCACAGATACCGCAATGGCTCGTCATCCTGTTCGAGGTGCTCATTATCCTCGATATCATCGGCACAGGCGTGTGTGCCTATTTTCTTGAAGCTTACGCCCTGCTCGCTTTCATGGTGATCGCTTTGGTCGGCTGGGCCCTTCAACCCCTCTCTGGTTCCAGGCGCATCTCAGAGATCTGACAATGAGGACGCAGATGCTCAAGACAACTCTGATTACTCTCGCCACACTGCTTTCGGTCGGACTTTCTGGCGCGGTGGCTCAGAACCAGACCTGGGACACGTTTAACGGCGACCTGATGGCACAGAAATACTCCACGGCCGCGCAAATTACCCCGCAGAATGTAAAGAACCTGAGGATCGCGTGGCAGGTTCATACTGGCGATTTTTCCAAACAACAATTTGGAAAAATACCAGAATCCTATTTCGAAGCGACGCCAATATTCGTCAACAACACGGTCTATATCGGAACACCATTTTATCGCATTTATGCCTTGGCGCCCGATACCGGGAAGGTAAAATGGATCTTCAATCCCCATGCCACGCTGAAGGCGTTGACGCAGCCGGGAATGAAATCCCGGGGCGTCGCCTACTGGCAATCCACCAATCCGATCACGGGGCAGCCGTGCCAAAAGATCGTTTACATCGGAACGATGACCGCAAAGCTTTATGCCGTCGATGCCGATACGGGCAAAACCTGCGTAAGCTTCGGCAAGAACGGCGTCCTCGACGTGGATCAGTGGAACACGGCAAAGGGTACTTGGCCCCTGTCGTTGCTTCAGCCACCCACGGTTTACAAGAATATGCTCATCATCGGCTGGGCCGGCAAAGATTGGGCGATAGGCCGCCACGCTCCGGCGGGCAATGTGTTTGGCGTAGACGCGCAAACCGGCCAACTAAAATGGACATTCGCCATACTGCCGCCGGAAGCGGTGATCAATTCCGGCACGGCGAATGTATGGGCGAGCATGTCTGTCGATCCAAAAACGGGCATTGTCTATCTGCCGGTGAGTTCCCCCAGCCCAAATTATTGGGGAGGAAATCGCAAGGAGGCCCTGCCCTATGCCACTTCGGTCACTGCACTCGACTCCAACACCGGCAAGGTAATCTGGAGCCGCCAACTCGTGCATCACGATATCTGGGATTATGACACAAATTCCGCCCCTGTGCTTGTCGATATCGATAGAAACGGTCAGAAGGTGCCCGCACTGGTGCAGTCCACCAAGCAAGGCTTTCTCTTTGTGCTCAACCGCAAGACCGGGGCGCCCATTTATCCGATCACCGAAACATTGGTCCCGAAATCCGATGTGCCAGGCGAGCAAAGCGCACCGACCCAACCCTACGTACTGCATCCCGAACCGACCGTACCGGCGAAATGGACCGGCGTGTCATGGATCGCGGATCTGTTGAGTGCAGGCCAGTGCAGCCGTACCCTTAAAACTCTGCGCTATGATGGCCGCTTCACGCCGCCAAGTCTGCAAGGCAGTCTGGAATATCCCCCGACGATAGGCGGTGTGGAGTGGGGTGGCGGCGCTGTGGATCCCACTCACCAGATCTATGTCGTGAACAATTCCTACACCGCCCAAATTTATCAGCTTCTGTCGCGAAACGATTATGAGGCCAAGACCCGGGGTAAAAGCCAAGAAGAAACGCAAGACTACTTCCCCCAGTCAGACACGCCTTATGGTGTCTATGTACACAATTTCTTCAATTGGCTGGGCATGGCGTGTTGGGCCCCCCCTTATGGCGCGATCTCAGCATACGATTTGACGACCGGAAATCTGCTTTGGAAAAAGCCGTTCGGCCAGGTTCAGTTTTGGGGCTTCTACATGCCTAAGAGCTGGGGGTCGGTATCGATAGGTGCACCGATCATAACCAAGTCTGGTCTCGTCTTTATCGGCGCATCAATGGATTCACGTGTACGCGCCATCGATCTCAAGAGCGGAAACGTGCTGTGGAAGGCGCAAGTCGATGCGCCGTCCGTGGCCATACCAGCAACGTACGTTTACAAAGGAAAGCAGTATGTCGTGTTCAGCGCGGGGGGCAATCCGCTGCTCACGCCCCGTATCAGCGATCAGGTGGTCGCATTCGCGCTGCCGTGAAGACATGGGCGTATCTCTGCGATCTACCAGGCGCCCATGACGTTTAACAACAACTTCAGCATTGTGTGAGGGATTCATGCGTCGTGTATTGCTCGGGTTTCTGGCGGTGTTGCTCGCGGGTGGGACCGCATTTGCCAATGACGAGAATTTGCAGCCTGGCCTGACCGGAGATTGGGATGGCGTACGCACCAATCTCGAGAATGATGGGCTTCAGTTACAGAGCAAGGGTATCTTTGAAGGCGCTGACAACCCGTCCGGAGGCGATCGCCAGGCGGCAACCGGCGCTGGAGAAGTCGACTTCCTTGCCCTTGCAGACCTGGACAAGCTCATAGGCGATGAAGGCGGCTCGCTGGAAGCTAAGATTACCGACCGCTTTGGTGCCAATCTCGTCACCGCAGCGGGACTTAACACTCTGATGCAGCCCCAGGAAATTTGGGGTCGAGGCGATATTTGGCGCCTAACACAACTGTCCTTCAGTCAGGATCTGTTCGCCAAAAGGGTGAATATCGAATTCGGCCGGATGAACCCGGGCGACGAGATCGACGTGTTTTCTTGCAATTTCCAAAATCTCAATTTCTGCGGCTCGCAGCCCGGTAACATCGAAGGCGATTATTGGTACAACTCGCCGATCGGCCAGTGGGGCGGGCGCGTTAAAGCAAACATCAGCCAAACTGTTTATCTGGAGGCCGCCGCCTATCAGATCAATCCGAATAATCTCACACATGGATTCTCGTTTGATTTCTCCGGCGGCAAGGGAGCGCTAATTCCACTTGAACTTGGATGGAAGCCGAAACTGTTGGGGAATCTGCCCGGCGTGTACCAGCTTGGGGGCTGGTACAGTACAATGCGCGCGCCGGACGTGTTCGCAGATAGCAACGGTAATCCACTTGCGGTGACGGGCCTGCCGGCCCGCCAGGATACAGGCCGCTCGGGCTTTTACGTTTCGCTGAAGCAGCAGGTGACTGGGGAGGCGCCGCCCAATGGCGCGCCTCCGACAACCAACGGCGAGGGACTCACGTTGTTCGCCAATTTCACGCAGGCCGACGAACACACGTCAATGCTGGACCGTCAATTTGCCATAGGTGCTGTATACAAGGGTGCGATCCCAGGCCGCGCCGACGACGAATTGGCACTCGCGTTCGGCACGACACACGTCAATGATCGCGTTGCGCTTGGCCAAGCGCTGCACGATATTGTGGCGCTACCCTTCGAGCCCATACAAAATACCGAGTACGTCACTGAACTTGATTACCGGATAGTAGTCGTGAAAGGCGCGGAGTTGACTCCCAACCTGCAATATATTGCTGCTCCCGGCGGCGTGACGAAGTGCAGCGATATCGTGGTCTTGGGGTTGAAGACAATGTTCACACTTTAGAAGGTTGTCGGTCCATCGGTTTGAGGCGGCACAATCGCCGGTGCATGGTCCTGAAATCTTTCGAGCAATAGTCGAGGGGCAAAAAAACTGAGTAATAGAGCGCTGGGTTCGCAATCGTTTTTGGCATGGCGTGCGCCCGAGGAAAGCTTTAGGCTGAGGATAGTCGCCTGCGCTAATACCGCTGCCTCGTGTGAAGGATGCCAGTGCACATCGAAGGCTACGCCGTCGTCTCCGAAGACGGCATGCTCGCAGACGCTCAAGGCATCATGCCGGACTCCCTGAGAGTTGAGGCCGATCAGCGATTCTTTGAGCGTGCGCTCGATGAGATCGATGTGGTGGTGCATGGCCGGCATTCGCAAGAGCGCGACAGAAATTCGCAAAGCCGGCGGCGGATAATCGTGACCCGGCGCATGCCTGCCCTCGCCTTCGATCCATCGAACCCGAGAGCCGTCTTATGGAATCCAGCCGGAGCGACACTAGAACAGGCTTTGAGCATGTTCGGCGCATCGTGCGGCAGCGTCGGCGTGCTTGGTGCCGCCGATGTGTTCGAAATTTTCCTGGATCGCTTTGATGTGTTCTACTTGTCGCGAGTGTTCGGCGTTCGGCTACCCGGCGGACGGCCGATTTTTCGCAAGCTGCCGGCGAACACACCGGAAGACGTCCTTGCACTCCACGGCATGTCATTCCTTCGAAACGAAGTGATTGTCGATGGCCTGACAATCGTCAGTTGGCGAAGATCGCGTCGACATTAGACAGACAGCTGTCAGAATTGAAGCGAGGCATTTTATGGTTGAAACAGATTCAACAGCGGTATGGCCGTAAAGATATCACCTGTAGTTAGGAGATCGATCAGAAGAATTGACGGGATAAGTCAGTCGTAGACCAGTTCACTGGCCGCGACGAAAACAATTTGCCCGGCTTGGTCTGAGAGAACGTGGGCAGAGGTTAAGACGTTGAAATATGTAGCATTGGTTGGACAGTACACGACCATTTCACGTCAAGTAGAAGCAATGACTTAACAGAGGTGTCCAACGCCTTGTATGTTTTCGAATTGTAGCAATCCCTCCCGTTGGGCAACCCGCTGAGGGCGTGACGGAAAAACTGCCAACCACCCTTGGATATGGCACCATAATGGTGCCATATCTGTGCTGTAGAAAAGCGTCGGCGGAGCTTTGACCTTGATGCCTTTAAGGCAGTGTGTGGTGACCCTCGTCGGCTTGCGATCACGACGTCGGCACTAAAGACGGCAGCGGAGATTGGTTTTGGGCGGGTCGAAATTACCACCGTCTTGGGAGCCATGAGGCCTGCGCATTTCTACAAGTCTATGACAGCATCCGAGATCATCGGCGCTGGCAGGATGTTTATCGTGTCCCCTGGGAGGCATGGTGCTGTATGTGAAGTTCACAGATGACGCAGTAACGGAGTTTGTCGTTTTGTCCTTCAAGGAGCGTTGAGATGAGCGAGACCAGAGTACATCCCGAGACGGGCGCGAAGCTCACACGCGGTGTACGCCCGTTCACGGTCCGCTATGCGGGCCGAGAGCGGACCGTCGATCTGCCGGGCTGGTATCCGGCAAAGAAGGGTGCCGAAGGTGTCCATGTGGGCGGCGACATGGACGTCATCGACCGTGCTCTTATCGAACTTAAAGCCGAAATCCAGGGAGTGCTGAAGTGCGCGCGATCCGCCTGCGCCTTAAGCTATCGCAGCGCAAGGCTGGCAAAATCCTGGGCGGCGGTCCGCGGTCATTTCAAAAATACGAATCGGGTGAGGTACTTGTCAGTCGTCCAATGACTCAGTTGTTGCGGCTGCTCAAGCGCAATCCGAAAAGGCTGAAAGAACTTGTCGGATCGAAAGCGGCCTAAGCCCACCCTCTCACCGCCATATTGCGGGCGCTCGACATCCCATCTGAATGGGACGTCGGCTGTGCATTTTCCCTTTCCCCGGATAGTTTCTAACATTCCGCGTGGTACAAAAGGGCCAGTCAGGTCAAGATTTTTTCGAGCGCCCTTTTGTACCATTCGGCACAATTCGGAATACAAAGACAGAACTCGGAATCAAAATCTACCAAAGTGGAAAGAGCAGATGAGCTGACGCGACCTATCAAGATATCGCTTACACGCTCAAGCGGGCAACGGCTTGCCACGAAAGTTCTTCAACACGCCCTCAGTGTTTTCGAAGCAGTCGCGACCGGGCGGCGTGTTCTCGATCCGCTCGATGACCAGCTTCAGGCCGGCGCATGTTTCGGCCAGCTTCACCTGCAAGGCTTGCACCTCCGCCAGCTTCTTGCGTAGTTCGGCCAGCGCCCTGTCGTGGCCGCGGGGTGCTTTTCCCTCCCGCGGAATCAATGCGCGAATCTCGGCCAGCGAGAAACCAGCTTGCTGGGCAAGGCTGATCAGCTCGAGCATCTGCTTGGCGCGAGGCGAATATTGCCGATAGCCGTTCAGCTTGCGATCAACTGCGCCGATCAGCCCTTCCGCCTCATAAAAGCGGATTTTTGACGGCGCCAATCCTGTCTGCCGCGCCAACTCGCCGATCCTCATCATGGTTTGCCGTCTTCCGCTTGACCTTAAAGCTAGCTTTAACTGTAAAGCTGCACCAACGTCCATTCAACGGTGCCGTGGTGACCCCTTTCGAACCTCTTACACTCCCCAATGGGAGCATCCTTCGAAACCGCGTCGCCAAGGCGGCGATGGAGGAAAACATGGCCGACCTCGCCCATGGGCCTTCCGCCGACCTGATGCAACTCTACACGGCTTGGGCGGAAGGCGGCGCGGGTCTCATTCTGACCGGCAATGTGATGATTGATCGCCGCGCCATGACCGGACCAGGTGGCGTTGTGCTTGAGGACGAAAGCAATGTCCCCGCGTTCCGCGAATGGGCGCGGATCGGTCAGGCCAAAGGCGCGCAGATGTGGTTGCAGCTCAACCACCCTGGCCGCCAAGTCATGAAAAACATGGGCCAGCAGACCTGGGCGCCGTCCCCCGTGGCGCTCGATCTTGGAAAATACTCGAAGATGTTTGCCACACCCAAGGCGATGACCGAGCAGGATATCCACGAGGTCATCGCACGCTTCGTCAATGCCGCGCGGATTGCCGAGAAGGCGGGTTTTGCCGGCGCCCAGATCCATGCCGCGCATGGCTATCTGATCAGCCAATTTCTGTCGCCGCTGACCAACCGGCGCAGCGACCGCTGGGGCGGCGCGCTTGAGAACCGCGCAAGACTTCTTGTTGAGACGGTGAAGGCGGTTCGAAGTGCGGTGTCGCCCACATTCTCCGTCGCGGTAAAGCTGAATTCCGCTGATTTCCAGCGCGGCGGCTTCGATACCGATGAGGCCAAGCGCGTCGTTGTGATGCTGAACGACTTTGCTGTCGATCTGGTTGAACTCTCCGGCGGCAGCTACGAAGCACCGGCCATGCAAGGCAGCGGCCGCGACGGCCGAACTTTGGCGCGCGAAGCCTATTTCCTCGAATTCGCCAGCGATATCGCGACCGTCGCCAAGATGCCGGTGATGGTGACGGGCGGCATCCGCCGTATCGGCGTTGTTCAGCAAATATTGGACAGCGGGGTGGCCGTAGCCGGCATCGGCACTGCGCTGGCGATCCAGCCGGAGCTACCGAATCTTTGGAAAGCAGAAGGTGATCCCAGACCGGAAATTCCGCCCATCCGCTGGAAGAACAAGGCTGTTGCCTCGCTCGCCACCATGGCGGTGGTGAAATACCAATTGCGCCGCCTGAGCCAAGGCAGCCCACCGGCTCCGGCGGTGTCACCGTTGAAGGCGCTGTTGCTTGGCCAATTCAGAACCGCGCGCCTAACGCGCAAATATCGCCGCTGGATGGTTCCACCTCGCACACGTCCTGCTGCGCTTAATTGACAGCCGATCCGCGCGATGTTGGCCTCGGCTTTTTCCAACACCTCCGGACGCATGTGAACAGAGTAATAGCCGAGCACAAGGTCTTGAGGATGCTCGACAAATGAGAGGGATTTCGAAGCTCGATATGGTCCGGACATTGCCCGGCGCTAACTGAACGAAACGTAGGTCATCAGCAAGATGTAGGCTGCTATCGCGACTGAAGCGTGCACGCCGATGATCAATCCCACACGGCGATTGGATCGCCGTGTGAGGAGCGCAATCCCCAAGCCCAACAGCACGGCTAGGCCGCCAAGTACGACCGCAACCAGTCCGAAGGACGACGCGCCGTACGCAACGCCACGGATTGGCCCTCGCGATAGCGCATAAGTGAGCACGATTATTCCAAAAGCGCCAAGAGATCCATGCGAGATCGCAACCACCGAGGACAGAACAGGTTTGGCGCGAAGATACATAAACGCCAAGAAAGCGCCGAGCCCTACGGTCACGGATAAAACCCAGAATGCAAAGAACAGCATCACACTTCCAGCCGATCTCCCGAACGCGCCACCAGGGCGTAGAGCACCGGCATCAGAAAAATGCTGATCAGAAGCCGCGTGAGCAGGCCGCTGACAATGACCAAAGCAAACGGCCTTTGCGTATCGGTGCCGACACCTGTCGCCAGCGCTGCGGGCAACAACCCCAGAGCCGCCACCAGCGCGGTCATCATGATCGGCCGCAGCCGCAGGATTGCTCCCTGACGAATGGCCTCCGCGAGAGTGGTGCCGCTGCGACGAAGTTCGTTGACATAGGAGATATAAACGACGGCTGTCAGCACCGAAACGCCAAAAAGAGCAAGGAATCCAACGCCGGACGAAGCCGAAAACGGCGTGCCGGTAATCCACAGCGCCGCGATACCACCCACCGGGGCCGACAGCACCACGCCGAGCACGGTGATGAACGGGAATTTGAAATTGCTGTAAAGCGCGAACAGCAAAAGAAAAATCAGGAACAAAGTCAGGGGCAGAATGAGATTCATCTGCGCACGCGAGGCCGTGTATTCCGTGTATTCTCCGCCCCAGTCCAAACGATAGCCCTGCGGTAACACAACCTTGGCGCCGACTTGCTGGATGGCGTCGCCCACGGCGCCTGCCAAATCGCGTCCTTCCACCGAGAATTGAACGCCGATGTAACGCGAATTGTTCTCGCGATAAATGAACGAGGCGCCGTTTGTCACCTGAATGTCCGCAAACTCCTTGAGCGGAATTTGTTGCCCGCCGGGCGTAGCCACCGGGATATTTCCAATTTCCTCGGGCGTATCGCGCGATTGGCGCTCAAGGCGCACGACGAGATCGAACTGCTTTTCTCCCTGCACCACCTGCGTGGCCACGTCGCCGCCGATAGCCGTCTGGATCAGGCCATTGATGTCGTCCACGTTCAAACCGTAGCGAGCAATTGCGGCGCGATTGATCTTGATCGTCAGGCTTGGTTGCCCAAGTTCCTGCACCAGCGTCACATCGGTTATTCCACGCACATGCTCCAGTACCTGCTTGATCGCTTTGCCCTTTTGCTGGAGCGTTTCCAGACTGGAACCAAAAACTTTAACGGCCAGCGCGCTTTTCAAACCCGTTTCCGCTTCATCGACGGCGTCTTCCGCAGGCTGCGTGTAATTGAAAATGATTCCGGGAAAGCCCTGAAGCTTTTTGTCGATGGCCTCGATCAGTGCGGCTTTGGTGCGATAAGGGCCGGTCCATTGCGCGTAAGGTTTAAGACCGACATAAAACTCGACATTGAAAAATCCGGTCGAATCCGTGCCGTCGTCCGGCCTGCCCAATTCCGATGTGACCGTGGTGACATCGGGAAATGAGTGCAAAATTTCCCGCACCTTTGGGGCGATCTTCGCCGACTCGTCGAACGAAATGGTGTACGGCATGGTCGCGCGCACCCACAGCGCCCCTTCATCCAGTTGCGGCATGAACTCCGCACCGATGCTAGGTATGAGCAGCAGCGAAACGAGCAGCAGAATGACCGATGCGAATGTCGTCCCCCATGGCCGGGCGAGACAAAAATCGAGACCCTTGATGTAAGCCGATTGGATGCCCTCGAAAGCGGGGTTGCGCCGCTCGCGCACGCCGTTGCGCATGAACCATGAGCACAGCACCGGCAACAGAGTCAGCGTGACGATCAGAGAACCGACCAGCGCGAAAATCATCGTGTCGGCCATCGGCTTGAATAGCGTCCCCGAAGGACCGGACAACACATAGATCGGCAGAAAGCTCGCCACGATCACCGCGACCGCATAGAAAAGCGGGCGATCGACTTCCGCCGCTGCCTCCTTGATAATTTCCATGACGTTGACCGGCGTTCCGCGTCGCAATGCGATCTGGCGGAAGATGTTTTCCACCATGAATATCGCGCCATCGACCAATATCCCAAAATCCACCGCGCCGATGGAAAGCAGATTGGCCGAAGCGTGCTGCAGATCGAGACAGACAAACGCGAACAGCAGCGCCAGCGGAATGGTTACAGCGACAATCAGGCCTGCGCGAAAATCATAGAGAAAGAATATCAGGACCACGATGACCAGAACCATGCCGCGCAACAGGTTTTGCTCTACGATCTGCGTCGTCAGCGCGATCAGGTCGTTCAGGTCGTAGAAGGGAAAAACCTTGACGTCCTTGGGCAGGATTTTCTCGTTGAGTTCCTTGGTCTTCGCTTCCACGCCTTTCAGGACATCCTGCGTCTTTTCGCCCGTGCGCATCAGGATAACGCCCTCCACGGCGTCGTCCTGTTTCTCGAAACCGAATTCACCCAGCCGCGGGGCGATGCCGATGACCACGCGGCCGACATCTTTCAGCAATACCGGCGTGCCGTTGTGCACCGCGAGCACGACATTGCCGATGTCTTCCAGCGTGGTCAGTCGTCCTTCGCCACGCACGTAATAGAACTGGCCGCCTTGCGAATAGAATCCACCGCCGGCGTTGCTGTTGTTGGCCGCAAGCGCGGTCTCCACCTGCTGCACCGACAGACCGACGCCTGCGATTTTGGTCGGGTCGAGCAGCACCTGGTATTGCATGGTGCCCCCGCCAAATCCTGAATCGTCCGCCACGCCGGGAACGGATTTGTATTGGGGTTCGACAGTCCAATCCTCGAACGTCTTGAGTTCCATCGGCGAGCGGTCAGGGCTTTGCAGCACATAGCGGTAGATCAGACCCGAAGGCGCGGAGAGCGGCGATACCGAAGGCGTCACACCGCTCGGCAGGCTGAGATCGCCCATACGGTTGAACACCTGCTGGCGGGCGAAATAATTGTCCGTGCCGTCGTCAAAAGTGAGGATGACGTCGGACAATCCGTAAAGCGAGATCGAACGCTTTGTTGTCGTTTGCGGAATGCCGTTCATGCCGAGTTCGACAGGCACGGTGATGAGCCGCTCCACTTCCTCGGCAGCATGGCCGGGCCATTGGGTAATGATCTCGACCATCGGCGGCGAAAGATCGGGATAGGCATCCATCGGCAGACGCGTCAGCGCCCATGAGCCTGCGCCGATTAACAGAAGCGTCATGAGGACAACGATGAAGCGTTGCCTCAACGATGAGGCCACGATCCGGTTCATGATGGAAGCCGTTCGCGGCGGGGGCAGATCGTCGCTCATTGATTTTGCATGAACTGAAGAAAGATGCCGCCATCGACGACGATCCGGTTGCCGGCGCGAAGACCGGCGGCAATGTCGTATTGATCCCCGGCGCGATAACCCAAAGTCACATGCTGCCGTGCAAAGCCGCCATCGGCTTGCACGACATAAACAAACGGCAGATTTTCATCGTCGCGCAAAATTGCCGAAACTGGCACCAATAATCCCGTGCTTTCCCGGCGGGAATGAATCAGCACACGCACATACATCTGCTTCTTCAGAAAGTCTCCGGGGTTCTGGACGACCACGCGCACGGCCACCGAACGCGTGTCGGGGTTCACAAGGGCCGAGATATTGTCCACCGTTCCGGAAAAACTGTTCGCGCCGATGCCCGTTTCCACTTCGACATGGTCGCCCATGCTGACCGAGGCAAGATCGGAACCGAAAATCTGCGCCATCACCCAGACTCGCGAAAGATCGGCGATGGTGAAACACGGTGTGGTGCCCGCCTGCAGAAGCTCTCCGGGTGTAATGAGTTTCTCCACAACTGTCCCCGCGATCGGCGAGCGAATGATGCCTTCGATGCGCGAAACGGGCTTGGCGCTTGCGAGGTCCTTGATGGTTTGCGGATCGACATTCAGCGAGACGAGGGCTTGCAGGGCCGCATCGCGATCAGCCCCGGCGTTCACGGCGTCGGTTTCGGCCTGCGCCGCTTCGCGCTGGGCAACGCCCTGATGTTGGAGGAGATCTTTGTCTATATCGGCAAGGTGGCGCGTCGTCTGGGCGGTGGCGATTGCCTTGCGATAGGCGCTCACGGCCGCGGCAAAGTCGGGCGAGTACACCGCTGCCAAAGGCGCGCCTTTCGCGACCCGTTGGCCTGGAGAAACGAGCAGCCGCGACACCGGGCCGGAGAATGGCGCCAACACGCTTGTGGCCTGATCATTGTCAAAATCGACCGCGCCATCGGTCTCGATCGTTTTGTGGAACCGGGAAAATGCAACAGTGTAAAAGCGGATATGTTGCCGCTGATCTGCGGTGAGTGTCACGTTGCCGGCCGTTGATGATTGCGATTTGCTGTCGTCTTTTGGCGAGCAGCCGGCGAAAGACGACAGTGCCGCTACCGCCATGACGGTGAGCCCAAATGCGCGCAGAGGTTTTACCCGGCAGCGCAGCGACGGTTCATAGTATGTTTTATTTCTCATCGTCTTCCTTCGTCAAATCAGCGCTATGCCACCACCCACCGCCAAGCGCCTGAAATAATGCCGCCGTATCGGCATAACGGCTGGCTTGCGCTTGCACGAGATTGATTTGCGCCTGCTGATAGGCTTGCTCGGCGCTTAACAGCGAAAGATAACTCGCATAGCCGTCCTGATATTGCCGTTGGGACAGATCGAGCGTCACTTGGGCCGCATCTCGCGCCGATCCAGCAGCCTCCAGGCCTTGCGCGTCCTGTTCCAGCGCCACCAACGTATCGGCGACATTCTGGAACGCGGTCAGAACGGCGCTGCGATATTGTTCAGCCGCCTGGACATAGGCGGCCCGCGCGGCGCGCTCCTGATGCAGCAATGTCCCGCCTTCGAAAATGGGCGCCGTCAGCGCAGCACCCAAATTCCAGAACCCCGTGCCTGGGCCAAACACCTGACCGATGGCCAGCGCCGTGCTGCCGGCATTCCCGGTCAACTGAATATTCGGCAGCCGGTTGGCGACAGCGATTCCAATCTGCGCGCTGGCAGCGTGCATGTTGGCTTCGGCCTGACGCACATCGGGACGCTGTGCCACGAGTTCCGACGGCAGGCTCACCGGCAATTCCTGCGGCAATTGCAAACTCGAAAGCTCGAATTCTTCAACCGGCGCTTGACCCGGAAACCGTCCCACCAGAACTGCCAGAAGATCTTTCTGCTGTGCTAACTGCTTGAGAAGCGGCGGCAGTGCGGCGGTGACCTGCGCGAGTTGCGATTGTTGTGCGGCAAGATCGAGACGGCTCGCATAACCCCTCGTCAGTTGATATTGCAGAATTCGAATCATGTTGGTGTTGATGGCGATGAGTTGGCGCGTCGCGTCAACCTGCGCTTCCAGCGAAGCTTCCTGAATCGCAGCCGCTACCACATTGGCGCTTAACGTGATGTGCGCCGCGATCATTTGAAATCGGGCGGATTGTTCCTGCGCGTCTGCGGACTCAACGGTTCGGCGGGTCAAGCCGAACACATCGGGCGCATACGAAACACTCACTTGCGGCGTAAAAAGATCGTACTGAAAAGCGTTTGTGCTGGGCACAGGCGCGAGCGATTCAGGCTGCATTTGACGGCTGGCCGAAAAACCTGCCGTGACGCTGGGATAGTAAGCACCGCGTTGCGCCAGAGCATTTTCTCTTGCCACCAACAACGCCGCCTGCGCTGCCTTGAGATCGTGATTGTTTGCGAGCGACTGTTCGATCAGCGCGTTGAGCGTGGTGGAATGAAACAAGGTCCACCAGTCGGCGGGAATATCGCCGCCTTTGACAAAGCTTTGTGCTTGCCCGCCTACGATATTCGCGCTGGCGGCGGTCGTCGAAAGCGGATGATCTGTATATCCGTTGACATCGGGTGCCGCGGGCTTCTTGAAATCCGGTCCGACCGCGCATCCGGCAATCGTCAAACACGCAAAAACCGCGAGGAAAGGCAGCGCGCGCGATTCCGACATCACGCGACAGACGATCCTCCGGTCCAGCCGTTTGGGCAATCTTCTCATGTGACTTTGGCGTGGGATCCCACGAGATCGACTTTTGGGTTTTTCATATTTCACAATTTTTCAAACGGCCCATGCCGAAAGGCCAAGCGCTGGATTGGTTCGGTGCCGCCATCGGCAGGCACCGCGAACACAGCCAAGAGCCGTGAAAGTCAGGCGCGTGCCGTGATGGCCGCCGCAACGCGAAAGGATTTGGTGTTAAAGGCGCGGTGGTGCACGGCTCTGCCAATCATGCGCGGCCGTGCCGAAAGCCGCCCGCACCGTGAAGGCGAGTGTCGCGGTTCCGATCCACACGAAAGGCAGATGCAGAAACGGTGGCGCCGACGCAACGAAGACACCGACATGAAGGACGGCCTGACAGAACGGACAATCCGCAGAACTATCGTCGGGATGCGTTTTGTCGTGCGCGGGCGATTGCGTCGTGACGATTTTGGCAATATCGCCGAAACCCTGCGAGCCGTGATGGATGTGCGTTTGGGTGATATAAGACTGAACCGCGAAGGCAAAGGCAGCAATGAATACAACGACGCACCTCGCAGGGCTCAAGTGCCGCATTTTCGAAGATTTCGCAGCCGCAGCTGTCATGAACCCGCAATCGCCATAGTTCGTCAAGTTTATGCCGCATTAGGTACAGTTCCGCAACCGTCCGGATGATCGCAAGCTCCGCGCGGAGGGTAGGGTCGTTTATCCGTTTCTGACACGGGCTGCGTCCTGTATTACGGTCCGGACTCCGCCAGCGACGAATAGTGCATGCGATTGCGCGAGGGATTTTGTCGGCTACAGGAGCTTTCTTGCGGCATCACGTTGAGGATGTTCGAATGCATCTGCGAAGAGCTCCAGTTCCTGATCAGTCATCCCGACGGCACGGCCCTTCTTGTGCCAACCAGATACCGCGCGCTCAACCTCTCCCAAAATCTCGTTAGCGCAGGTGGGTGTGCTTCGGAAATAAGGATGATAACGGAGATACGTGCGCTGATGCTCATGTCCGGTCCCGTATCCTCCGATATCGAAATTTTCGAACTCACGACCGCATTCGAGGACGGGTTGACGTCAGAGCTTTGGAAAGCGCTCCTCGTCGAGCGGTCGCGGCTTACGTCGATGATGTTGGAGAGAGGACTGCCGAACCCAAGTACGAAAAGGGCCATGGCGTACACACCCAAGCCGATCGTCGGATCGCCCTTTTCGGCACGAAGAGTAGGTGTTTTTGGCAACCCCCATCCGCTCGGCAACAGTAAGTAGCTAGGCTGCGTATCCGATGTGCGGTGGCCAGATCACCACCGAATTTGGCCAGTGAACGCGATATTCGCCAACTCGATCCCGGCGAAGCCAGATGTTCCCGCGCAAGGCAAGGAGGTACGGCATGCTATGGCGACGAAGGCGCCAACGAAGAGGATGAAAGCGGGGTGCCAAAAAAACTCAAACACCCCGATTGGTTCGAAGCCAAAAAGCAGCCCTTCGGAGAGACGAAGGATGGGGGATGGGGGATGGGGGCAGGCTGGCCTATCAAGGACTCGTTTGGCAATGCCGCTACAGCGACATCGAAGTACCCGACCACCTGTGGCGCCATACCACCTTCGGCGTCCGACTGGGCTATACGCGCTGTCGGGCTACGCGATGACATTCGCAAGCCACCTCACGCCGACTTCTTTCGAAACACAGAACCGTCGACGGCCCCAACGACCGCCGGCAGTTCCGCTGTTCAGAGTGCCTTTGATAAACCGACGAAAAAGCCGCGGCGCGGCCCCCATTGTGGCGCGAATACGCCGATGCCACTGCCGCTGCGGATCTGATATTTTGCGTCGAGCAGATTGATGACGTCGAAGCGCGCCGTGAGACCCTCGATGTTGATGATGTCGAAGTCCTGCGTTACGCCGACATTGACTTGCGCATATGGGGGCACGTGCGCACCGTTTGGGATATCGCCACCATCAGGTAACTCAAGGTCATCGCGCAATCCGGTGCCATAGACCAAGTCGGTAGAAAACAAGGTTTGCTGCCAGCGATAGGACATGCCGGCGGAGGCGGATGCATACTGCTCATGGTCAAGGTGGATGTAATGGTCCTGGACATAAGCAAAATCGGCCGGCGTGAAGGCGAACTGACTCGTCACCCAGTCCTTACCTACCGCATGCTCCAGCGAAAAATTGCCGTACATCGAGAAATTGTCGAGAGTGTAGTCAGCCGTCAATTCAGCTCCATATTGCCTGCCATGAGCGTAGTTGAACGGCGTCAAGATAATCGGCGCACCGAATTGGCCTTCGTCAATCATATTTTTCGACAGCTTGTAGTAGCTATCGAATCCTACCCTAAACTGGTCCGAGAACTGTTGCTGGATACCTGCATCGTAATAGTCGGCACGCTCTGCCACCGGCGTAGCGTCTACCAACAATGCTGGTGTCAAGATGCCAGATGTATTCTCAAATTTGACGATGCTTTGACCTGCGACGAGCTCGAACGGCGGCGGAGAGAAATAGCGGGCATAGCCGACATGAATGGTGGTTCCGTCCAGTGCCTCCCACACAGCGTTGACACGAGGGCTTAGTTGATTCCCGCTGCTATAGGCATGGTACGTGTCGTAGCGCATGCCGTAGTTCACAGTGAGATTGTGCAGCACCTTCCACTCGTCCTGGAGGTAGAAGCTGTAAGTTGCGGCGCTCTTCGTGCCGTTATCAAAGATCGTTTCGGGGATGTCATAAGACGGATCGCTGGAAGGCAGTGGCGCACAATTATACGGGTCGGCGACTGAGCCAACCCCTGAGCAACTCTCCGGCAGCACCGACGATGTCGTGTTGCTGGTCAGCCGATCACCTTCGATGATGACGCCTGCGCGGATGGTGTGCTGATCACCAAGATGATAGGCGCTTTCCGCCTGCATTCCGTAAGCGACATCGCGCTTGTAGGCCTGCTGCGCGATTCCATTATACAAAAGGTCACCGATTGGATCCGGCGTGAAATCCAAACTGGAAAAACGCCCGAAGCCCGAGATCTGGAAATCGAGAGCGCCTTCGCTGTGCAGATAACTGATGATGCCATAGTCCGTTATTTCACGCTGCGTTTCGTTTAGATTCGCGCTTGGGAAGAAGGACTGTCCGTTGACTGTTAACCCCAATCCTGGCGACTGATCCGGATTGTTCGGGATTTGAAATTGATCGCGCGAGACGCCAAGAATTGCTGTGATAGAGCTGTGCTCGTCGAGAATGTCTTCAAGATAGGCGAAGCCGTGATATTGTGTCGTTCGATCATGGATCGGATTGGAGCTGCCGTCCGGTGATTCGATGCCCAGCGAATTCGTCATATAGTCGCCGGACACGAAATAATTAACCGAGCCTGATGAGCCGCCATAGTCGAAACTGGGCTCGATCTCGTTGTGGCTTCCACCATAGATAGAGACCGATCCACCGGGATCGAATAACCCGCTCTTTGTCTTCATGTCGATGATGCCACCTGTCGCCAGCCCGTATTCAGCCGGCAGCGCACCGGTGATCAACTCGATGGATGAAGCAAGCCTGGGATCGAGTGTCTGGCCGAAGACGCTGATGCCTTCGGGAAGCGTGATGCCATCAAGGCGATATTGCAACGCGTTGTGCTCACCGCGAATATGAAACTGGCCGAAGGAATCCTGCGCCACGCTCGGCATCTGCAGAATGACCTGGTTGAGAAGCTCGTTCTCGCCACCCGGCGTTTTTTCCAGATCAGCCGCGGTGATCGTGTAAGTCGATGCACCGATCTGTGTCTGAATGCCGGCACGGGCTTCCTTCAAGCGCTCGGCCGTCACAACGACATTCTCGATCGGAGCTGAATCAGATGCTTTGACCTGAGCAGAAGCATCGACCTGAGCTGACGCAGGCACAATTAAAGCGAAGGCAAAGGACGTCAAAGCCGTGGTTGCGGCGAGAATTGAAAAACGAGACATGGCTTACCCCAAGAATCTGGACTGGCGCATGCCACTGCCGGCATTGGGCAGATGACATACTTGGATGAACAACGTTCGCCGCGATCAATTCTCGCAGCGGTTTGTTCGCATATGAAGTTTGGAGTTAAGCCAGGGGAGGCCCGCGGCCGCGCCAGGTGTGCGAAACCGGAGAAAGGGCGACAGATATTTCGCGAACTATTGCAACGAGGATGACGCTAAAGGTGAGTTGAAACACAGCAACAGGCGCTGGAGCCAAGAAACATCCTGCGTACAGCATTTCTTGGCAAAACGGGCAGTGCGCCGGGTCGTCGCCTGGCGGATATCGATCATGCTCACGATTTTGCGTGGGAGTCGCCTTGGACGCCGTGTCCGAGGCCGCATCCTTGGAGATCGAGAATCCAAGGTTAGGCTGCGCTTCAAGGTGGATATGTGTTTGAGTGACGTAGCTCTGAAGGGTAAACGCGAGAAGAGCAACAAACGTCACCGCGATTCGATAGGCGAACCCGCGCTCTCGGCGCAGTTTCGTCACCATCGATAGAGACTTATGCTGATACGCCGGCATCGCGGACAACCCTCGAACTTCTATGTAAAGCCCATTTTGGCAAAAGTAGCAACACTCAGGACTCAGGCGAGCGCAGGAAACAGCTGCTGCAGTCGACTGCACAATCAGTGTGCAGCACTCAACGCGCGCAACGGCCGCCGGTTATGGGCTTAATGTTTTGTAACGACTCAAACAAATTCATATGTCAGCCGGTTTGGCACGAGAGAGGCTCTTATTGTCGCAACTGAGTGTTACGTTGCACTGTTTGCGCTGCCATCTGGCAGTGGCGCCATGAAGAAGCAAGCAAGTATTGTCAAACGACTGCGCGGGCGAAGTAAGGGTCGAACGCAAATCAGCTTATGGCAGATACTATCCTTCGTGATGCTATGTATGATTGTTACGTGGCTCGCCTTCAGCCTGAATTAAGTGGCAGGCGCGCGTGGCCAGAACATCGAAGTCCGGGCGCCACCTGCGGCCGAATTGAGGGTTTAAATTGGCCCGCCAGCCCGCCTTTGAGAGCATTGGAGTCTGCTTTGCCGCTTCGACCGGCGTCGCATCGCGGCGATCCGCGGCCGGCAAGAGTCGGGCCGAATTGAGGATGAACGTCATTTCGGACGTGACATGGATAAAAGCCGCCAGCAGCGGAGCAGGCCGACAGCGGCACGCCCGATGCCGAGCGTAGGTCCTGCCAGATGATCCGGCGCGTTCGCCGCGCAATCGCCGGCGTGTCGGCAAACCGCACAAGATCGTTTCCGAGAAGTACGACATCGGCGCTCTCCCACGCCACGTCGGTCCCCGAACCCATCGCTACGCCGACAGTGGCAGCGGTGGGCTCTTGGGAGGTCGTTAATGCCGTCGCCGACGTTGGCAACAATCTTACCGCCTGCGACCAGTTTCTGGATTCGAACAAATTTCCGTTCGGGAAAAAGATCGGCTTCGACATCGGCCATGCCTAAACGGCGAATATCAGGAAGTCATGGCGCGACACGATATGGTCGTGCAGAGCACGCTTCGGTCTGCGGCGAGACAGTCGAGTTCAATGGGCGCTCCGGTTGATCTGACACCGGAGCACCACGAATGCCACGAAATACGGCGCGCAGTCATGCCCGGAGGGCCGTGTGAGTCTGAAGTGGCATGTGCGTGAAGGAACGTTGCACTTGGATTGAGAAGAAAACGGCGGGCCCGGAGTGGTGCCGCCGACCAGAAAAGGATTCGGCAGTCGGTTGCTTGAACAGCTCCTGGTTGGTGACTTGGGCGGACGCACAAAGCCCGATTACGATGTATCTGGTGCGCGATGTAACATCGCCATTAGCGTTTAAAATATCACCCACTGACACACTCGTGGGACCACAGAGGTTACAGAGCGCACGGCACCAGTTGGAAAGAGCCTTTCGACCGTCGTTATGGGAACACAGATCGCCCAACACGGCGCTGCGAGCGCGAAGAACAACGTCACGCAAAGAACAATTTCATGGAAGCCGAGTCTGTGCGAAGCTTTTGGTCGTCTTCAACGAATAACCAGCGCGAGAGAGCGCGTCACCGCGTCCTGCAACTCGGCGATACGGAACGGCTTGCGCAGGATGAGTGTCTTGTCATCCGCCACGTTTTCTAGCGCAGAGGTTTCCGCGTAACCGCTGGCGAATACGATGGGTAGGTTGGCGTGCGTGGCGCGCGCCTTCTGCGCCATCTCCGCGCCTGTCATGCCGGGCATGGCGTAGTCGACGATCATCATGTCCGGCGTTATGCACTCGAGCGCCGCTAGACCTTCCATTCCGTTCTCGGCCTGCACGACCTTGTAGCCGAACGCGTCAAGCGAATCCGCGAGGAAGCGGCGCACATCGATATCGTCATCCACTATCAAAATCACAGCCGGCCTGTGCGCGTGTGTCCGACTGTGCTCATCGCGCGTGGTGTCGTTCTGGGGACTGGCATTGGTTGTGCGCAAGAAGATTCGTACCGTTGTGCCTTCACCAGGTTTTGAGACAAGCCGCGCGATGCCCCCGGCTTGCCGCGCCATGCCATAGACTTGGCTGAGCCCGAGACCCGTGCCTTTGCCGACGCCCTTGGTAGTGAAGAACGGATCGAAGGCCCGTGTGATGACGTCGGCTGGCATGCCCGTGCCTGCATCGGTCACCGCGAGTTCGATGTAGTCGCCGGCCGCAAGATCGGCATCGTGCTTCACCTGATGCTCGCGCATCGCGATAACAAGTTCACCCCCATTCGGCATCGCGTCGCGGGCATTGATCGCAAGGTTGAGCACCGCGAGCTCGAGCTGGGTCTCGTCACCCATTACGTTGGCGGCTGCGGCCTCTGGATTGATCGTGATGTGCACGGCTGGGCCGAGCGTCCGACCCAGGAGATCGCGCATACCGAGCAGAAGCTCGGTGAGATCGATCGGTTTCAACTGCAGCTTCTGCGAGCGCGAGAAGGCAAGGAGCTGCGCGGTGAGCTTCGCGCCGCGTTCAGACGCCTGCAGGCCAGCTTCCGCCCAGCGGCGCACGCGTGCGGTGTCTTCGGGCTTGCGGCGGATGAGATCGAGGCTGCCACTCACTCCCTGCAACAGGTTGTTGAAGTCGTGCGCAATGCCCCCGGTGAGATTGCCGATGGCTTCCATCTTCTGTGCCTGCTGCAGTGCCTGCTGGCTGCGCTCGAGTGCTGCGGTGCGTTCCGCAACTTTGGTTTCCAGCGTTTCGTTCAGTTCGATGAGACTCTCCTCGGTCTGCTTGCGCGCGGTGATGTCGATGATGACGCCTAATATGCGCGTGCAGCGATCGTCGGCATCAAATACCGCGCGCCCGCGCACGCTCACCCACCGGACCGCGCAGCCGTTGGCAGGCACAATGCGGTACTCAACATCGTAAGGTGTCTTCTTTGCGGGATCGCACGCCTCCAGCATCGCACCCACGATGCGACGCCTGTCATCGGGGTGGATGCGAGCGCGGAATTCCTTAAGCGTCGTCGGATGATCGGGAGCCAAGCCGAACATGATGTTCACGCGCTGTGGCCAATATAGCGCCTGGTTGACCACGTCGACGTCCCACAGGCCTACATCGGCGTGCTCGGCGGCGAGTCGAAGCTGCTCCTCGCTTCGGCGCAGCGCCTCGTCCGTTTTATGCTTCTCGGTGATATCCACCGCTGTGCCGCTGACGCGCAGGCAGCAGCCATCGGCATCGAACACGCCGCGGCCCTTGGCGTGGATCCAGCGCACCACGCCGTCATCGCGCCCTATTGCGCGATATTCCACGTCGTAGCCTTCGCGCAGCTTGGGATCGAACGCCAAGGCGTAGGCCTTCTCGACACGTGCGATGTCGTCGGGATGAACTAGTCTAAAGAACTCTTCCGACGGCGGATCATCTGATGGGTCGATCCCGAACATCGCCTTTACGCGCGGAGTTGAGTAGTTCACGTTGTTGACGACATCGAGCTCCCACATGCCGATCTCGGCATTCTCGGTCGCGAGACGGAGTTGTTCCTCGCTGTGCCGCAGCGCTTGTTCTGCTTGCTTGCGCTTCGTAATGTCGACGGCTGTGCCACTCATGCGTATGCAGGTGCCATCCGTGTCGAACACGCCGCGGCCTTTCACCGCCATCCAGCGCGCGGGAATGTCGCCTATCGCGAGAGTGCGGTATTCGACATCGAGTACGGCGCGCTTCTCGGGATCGCGCGCCGCGCGATACGCGCTCAGCAACGCGCCGACGTCCTCGGGATGGACGTGCGTGAACAACTCTTCCGCAGGCGTCTTGCGATCCTGCGGCATGCTGAAGGCGGATCGCGCGTAGAAGAAGCCAATGTTGCCGTCGCGGTCGATGTCCCACAGCCCGACCTCCGCATTTTCCGTAGCAAGGCGCAGACGCTCATTCGCTTCGGCCTGCGCGCGCTCGGCGATAACACGCTTGGTGATCTCCACCACGATCGCCATGACGCCGGCGGGCTTGCCGCTCTCGTCGGGGATGGGAGAGTAGTCGAGATCGAGCCACGCCGGCTCGAAGATCCCGGTGCGGTTCAGACTGAGCTCGAGTTCGCGATAGGCAAGCGTGCCGCCAGCCAATCCGACGTTCATGACATTGTCGTTGAAGTCGGCGACTTCCGGCCAGCCCTCGCGCACCTTCGATCCGAGCAGTGCCGGATGGCGCTGGCCGGCGAATTCGGAATAGCCGTCGTTGTAGATCATGATGCCGTCTTCGCCCCACAGCATCACTATCGGCACAGGCGATAATAGCACCATGCCAACGGCAGTCTTCAGGCTTTGGGGCCATTGGGCGATGGGGCCGAGCGGAGTGGCCGCCCAGTCGAAAGCGCGGACGCGCTCCGCCATCTCCCCCTTAATGCCAGAAAAAGGTGCGGTTTCCGCCAATTTTGCGGCCGTCATCCCCAGCGCCTTCCAGCCGCTGTCGTTACGCTCAACCTGCCCACTCGATGGCCCCTGATGCCCTCCAGCGGTCACAATGCCTTGACGGGCAAAGGGTTCCGGAGCCTTGAAAGCTCCAACCGCTGGGACATCGGGCCCTGTTGCCGACGGCTAAGGGGGAAGATAAAACAGCCGCAGTCTGCCGTTCAGGCTTTCGACAAAGGCTTTGGTCTTCTTGGCAATGTGTGCAGGGCCTCGATCAACGATCAAGAAAATCGGCCGCTTGACACCGGTGATGAGGCGCTTGAGGAATTCGATGAAGACTGCGGCGTTAACGCCGCCCTTCTCTTTGACCATGAACCGCATCTGACCTCGCGCACTGATTGCGGAGATTAGGCTCATGCCATACCGTGCGCCCGTGGCTTCGACGACAGGGGTTTGGCCCTTCTTGCCCCAAGTCCGCCCTGCGTGATGATCCGAGCGCATGTGGGCGGCATCGCCAAAGAAAATCTCCGCTTTTTCGTGCTGCGCAAGGGCTTTGATCCTCGGGTATTCCTTCTTGAGCCATTGTTCAACCAGAGCGGCGTCGCGCTCCTGGGCACGGTGCAAAGGCTTCTGGCAGGTGATGCCGAGTTGCGCCAGCAGACGACCAACGGAATTGCCACTCAACCTTATGCCAAACTTGTCCAGGATCAGCTTCGCAACCATGTCGCGCGTCCACAGCGCGAAAGCGAATTTCAGTTGCAATGGGTTCTTCTGCGTCACTGTGTTGTAGACCCATTGCATGGCGCGCGCATCCAGTTTGTGCGGCCTGCCAAAAAGCGGTTTGGCCTTCAACGCTCCCCATCCCCCTCGCCGATACTGGGCCAGCCATCCGTAAATCGTACGACGGTGAAGCCGCAAGGAGCGCGCGACACTCTCGGGATTTTCGCCAGCCTGTACGCTACGCACGGCCCGAATCCGCATCGCTTCCAGCGTCGCGTGATCCAGTTTGCGAGCATCGTCTTGCTTCATGCCACCTCTAAATCACACCAAACACCTCTCGTCAAGAAAATAGTGAAAATACTTATGGACCGCTTAATAAAT
>CAWGUP010000005.1:0-387977 GCA_963825895.1 uncultured Alphaproteobacteria bacterium | reverse complement strand
CGTTAGAAGCGACCGACGCGGCCCTGGCCGCAGGCGCGGACTTGCGCAAGCCCCCAACTCATAACTCGGTCACGTCCGTTCTCCTCGTAAAAGATCAGGGCAAACGCCCTGCGCGCGGTTTGGTTCCTGGCAATAGCAGCCCTTTGGGATTTTAAATCTGACGAAATAATAACCGAAAAGTGCTTTTCGGCACGCGCGGGTTGGAACAGCACCCTTGAGACAGCGTTGGCAATAGCCGAAGGGGCAACCCTGGGAGACAATCGAACATGAAGAAATTGAGCTACATTCGCGGATTTGCTGCTGCGGCCACCGTCGCGGCGGCATTCGCGACCATTCCTGCAATGGCAGATGTTGCATGCAACAGCGACGGAGACTGCTGGCATGTAAGCCAACGGTATACCACGTATCCCACAACGCTTGGCGTCACGTTCTACGATGATGACTGGCGTGCGCAGCATATGCACGATACGCACTATCATTGGTACGACCGGGACGATGATCACGGGTACTACATACATGGCGAATGGCATGCCTTCGACAAAGACGGCGACCACGACCACGATTGAGTTTTGCAGTCAAAGGGTCGGTTCGGCTTCATCGTGAAGCCGAACCGATTCCCCGTGCCGTCGCGCGCTACGATCCATCACACGAACAAAGCAAGTTTTACCTTTCATGCTTTCAATTTCCGTGGACAAGATACTCAGCCACGCTTGATCTCAGTGAACTTTATATCGGGACTTGGCGGGAGATGGTCGATGCCGGGTCCGGGCCTGGCACGGGATTGCCATTCGCCAGATAGCGGCAGCCGATCATAGTCCCTTAACTGTGGCCTCGACATAGCGGCTGCGAAGGTCGACGGGTCGGGTCCTGCGGGCAGTCCACGATGCGTCTGAACCGGATCTGAGGATCTTTCTGAAGGGAAACTTCTTCTGTGGCGCTTTCAATTCTTGAAGACAGATGATGTGGAGCTCGGATTGCTTCAGCCAGCGGAGCAAGGCTGGAAAGCGCCTCGTTAACGCCATTCAAATTGTAAGCGGCGACTTTCATTTCCGAGGGCTAGCTTTTTTCGCGTAAAACTCGTGATCATGCACCTGCGAGCAGGGCTTGGACCGCCGTCTGGATTGCAATTGCGGTATAGGGTTTTGGAAGAAACTTCTTAGCGCCGCAGTTGCATGCCTCTTGGGAGCTGGTGCGCCCCGAAGTCACAAGTGTTCTAATATGTGGGAACCGTTGTGCAAGGATTTCCACCAATGCAAGACCGTCAATCTTGCCGGGCATTTGGACGTCAGTAATAACGATGTCGATCTCGGAACACGCATCCAGAATAGCCAACGCACCTTCGGCATCGACGGCCTCAAGAACACGATAGCCGTCGTCTTCCAGCATCGCGGCCGTCCCCATCCGAATGAGGGCCTCATCCTCAATGAGCAAGATGGTGAAGTGTCGGTTCTGGTTGCTCCACATGTGGACATAACCATGGGTGACGGAGTCCGTTCCGTTTTGCATGGATTTACAGGTATTTACGATCGAGTAGGACCTGTTAAGGTTTTACTAGCGGGGCTATAGTCGCCGCGCTATCCCAGAAGACGCAACACTATACCCGCAGAGAGCATCATGGCCCTGGTCAAAACCTCGAAAATCACGCTTGGCACAACGAAAGTGCCTGCGGTGTCGGAGAGGCAAACGGCATCTGCCTCCTCCAAGCCAACCTTGCGAAACCGCACGGCGCCTGAGGCGAAAACGGCCATTACAGAGCGGGTCGCAGCGGCGACTGAACAACTCGCAAGCGGAATCACTCAATCCTCTGCGGCGGCTGAAGAGTTGCGTCGTTCAATGGACCAGATCGCAAGCGGAGCCGACGAGGCCGCGGGCGCATCTCAGGAACAGCTCGCCGCGATAAAACAGATGCTCATCAATCTGGGAACTGCCCGCGGAAGAGCCGGTGAGACCCGTCGCCAAACCGAAGCCGTCCAACTGGTCCTGACCGAAACCGCACTTTTAATCACCAATTCTGTGCGAGCGATCGAACGCAATGCCGATCGGCAGACTGCATCGATGGACGTCACCGCGGAGCTGGAACGTCGCGCTGCCGAAATCGCTGAAATTACGCGCATCGTCAGCGGCATCTCTGATCAAACAAATCTGTTGGCCCTGAATGCAGCTATCGAAGCCGCCCGCGCCGGCGAGCACGGCCGCGGTTTCGCTGTTGTTGCCGAAGAGGTTCGCGCGCTCGCCGAAACATCGGAGAAGAGCGCACATGCCATTCAGGGCCATGCTGACTCGATTCAGAAAGATGTCCGTCAGGTTGCGGCGGCGATAAAGGAAGCCGCAGAAACTGCGGTTCAAGAATCCAAGAACGGCGTAGCACTGGCAAAATCGCTGGATACACGACGCAGCAACATGATTGCTATCGCGGCCGGCAGTGAAAAGATTCTCGAAACGGCTATGCAAGCAGAACGTGCTGCAACGGAAGCACAACGCGGCGCCGAATTGGTCGCCAGTGCGGCAGAGGAACAGTCCGCTGCAGCAAGTCAGGCCCAAATCGCAATTCAACAGCAAGCCCAGGCGTTGGATCAATCACAGACTGCTGCACAGGCGCTAGCAGTTCTGACGGAAAAGCTGCGCACCGGAAATGCGCAAGCCTCGGCCGCCGAAGAAATCGGTTCGAGCGCTGAAGAACTTTCCGCGTCCATTCAGGAGATGTCTGGTGCGGCGAGCGAGATCATGGCTTCGATTGGCCAAATCAACAAAGGGGCACAACAGCAAGCGGCCGCGACACAACAAACCTCTGCCGCTCTTTCCCAAATTGAACGAAGTGCGAGCGTTGCCAAAGAGAACGCCACGAAAGCTGTTGCCCGTGTGATTGAACTGGAAAAAGCATTGCGGGAGGGCCGAATTGCTGCGGGCAAACTTATTGAGGGCGTGAACACCGCGCTCGCTACCACAAAGGCCAGCCTACAAACCATCACGAGACTGGAAACGATCGGCCGCAGCATCGAGAAGATCGTCGATGCTGTTGCGCTTGTTGCCGTTCAGACCACTATGCTTGCCATTAGCGGCTCGGTTGAAGCAGCTCGCGCCGGAGATGCCGGTCGCGGATTTGCACTCGTCTCCGGCGATATTCGTGGACTTGCGCGCGACACCTCAAGCAACGTGGAACGCATAAAAGATACGGTTCGCAATATTCTCGACCAGGTCACGTTGCTCCGTCGAGATTTGGAGCAGGTCATTGCTTCAAACGAAGCGGAAGTGCAAAACAATACGGCCGCCGCCACCTCCCTTGAGAGGTTGGAAGGAGACATGACTGCGCTGAACCAGTCCAACGATGAAATCATGAAAAGCGCCAACTCAGTATTGGCCGCAATCACGGAAACAGCGGCGGGCGCCAAACAGATTGCGGCCGCTGCAGAAGAAGCCAGTGCTGCCTCCCGACAAGCGGTCACGGCATCCTCGCAGCAGGCAAGAGGGGCAGAAGATCTTGCCGCTTCCATCGAGGAAATCGCATCGCTCGCACAGGAATTGAAGCAGACAAATGCCTGAACTTTCCAGCACTCCCACGCGCGTTGGGCCAACGCGTCACTTTCTGACGTTTCGACTGGACGACCGGCTCTATGCGCTTCCTGCGGAAGACGTCTGCGAAGTTATTCGCGTTCCCCCCATCGCGCGTATGCCACAATCACCCAAAGGCCTGATGGGTCTGGCGAATTTGCGCGGTGCAATTCTTCCCGTGGCGAGTGGTCGCAATCTGCTTGGGCAGGTGGACACAATCCTCTCTACCAATGCCCGTGCAATCGTTCTTGAGGGAACGTCTCCCGTTGCGCTCGCCGTGGATTCAATCAGTGCCCTGGTCGAGCTTGCGGTCGCAGATATCGTGACACGTCAGACGGAACTTTCCACCCTTCCCGGCGAAATACTTCAAGGGGCCTTTCAATCTGAAAAGAACGGTCCTGTTATAAAGCTGTTGGATCTGCCGGCACTTTTACGCAGCGCATTCGTCCCCCGTCCGCGAACACCAAAGAAAACTCTCGCCTCTTCCGATGGACTTTTGAGACACGACCATGCGCGGCAAGGTGCACGGACAAAGATGGTCGCCTTCGCTGTAGCCGGCCAAGAATATGCGCTGCCATTGGAAATCGTGCAGGAGATCGTGACCGCGCCGCCGTTGCTCGCCGCCGTGCCCCACTCCGAAACATTGGTACTGGGTGTGGCAACGTTGCGCGACAGACTTCTACCCCTCCTGTCATTGCGCGGGCTTCTCGGATTCGGCTCGACTTCCGATCATGGCCGGGAAAAAGTCGTCGTCGCAACAGTGCAAGGCAACTTGGTCGGGTTGGTTGTTGACGAGATGCGCGCGCTCTTCGATGCCGACGAAAGCCGAATGGATCCGATTCCGGAAGTTCTTGCCGCAAGAGCGGGCGGCGAAAGCCGCATCGATGCTATTTATCGCAACCGCGACAGCCAAGGTCTTATTTCGATACTCTCGCCCGAACACCTCTTTGGAGCAGACATCATGCGCAAACTGACTGCGGCGCAGACGTCTGCGCAGGCTGAGGTGATGTCAAAACAAGGCACCTCGGAAACCCAGCAATATTTGGTGTTCCGCCTGGGTGCCGAAGAGTTTGGACTGCCCATTGAATCTGTCGACGAAGTGGCTCGCGTGCCCGAGCAAATTGCGCGTGTCCCCAATACGCCAAAATTCCTCGAAGGCGTGGTCAATTTGCGCGGCGAGGTTTTGCCGGTGGTCGACCAGCGCAAACGTTTTAACATGCCGAGCCTTCCAGACAACGCGTCGCGACGATTGGTCGTCGTGCGTACTCAGCGACATACTGCTGGGTTAATCGTTGACAGTGTTTCGGAAGTTCTACGAACCCTCATCGACAACATTGATGAAGCACCTGATCTGACGGGGGAAGCAGCAAAGCTTGTCCAAGGGGTTGTCAATCTGCACAGCCAAAACCGCATTGTTCTTTTGCTGGACCCAGCCGAACTTTTAACTCGCGCCGAAAGAGGATTGCTCGACAAATTTGGCAAGCAAAACATGCAGGAACGGTCAAAGACGTGATCAAAGTCCTTGTTGTTGACGATTCCGCGCTTATGCGGAAGCTGCTCGGCCAGGTGTTCGCACGCGATCCGGATTTTGAAGTGCAGTTTGCGCCCAACGGGGTCGAAGCGCTTAAGCAGCTGAATGCGTTTGAACCCGACGTGGTAACGCTGGACGTCCACATGCCACTGATGAACGGATTGGCTTGTCTCGATCGCATCATGGTCGAGCGTCCATGTCCGGTGGTGATGGTCTCCTCTCTAACCGCGGCAGACGCTGACGCCACTCTCGAAGCGTTCCGATTGGGGGCGGTGGATTTTGTCGCCAAGCCCAATGGAGCGATATCGCTCTATATCGAGGAGATGGCAGCTGAGCTGTTGAGCAAGGTCCGTGGGGCTGCGGGGGCCAAGCTTAAGTCCAGTTTACGCTTGAAGGACCGGATCCGTCATCGAATCGGCGGCAAGCCCGCTACCCTCGTCGCCCACGAATCCAGGGATGCGGCGAACGTCGCGGCAACTGGGGACGGATTGGTCGTGGTCGGAACCTCTACTGGGGGACCGCCGGCGCTTGAGGCTCTACTGAGCGGCCTGCCGATGGATTTTCCCTGGCCTATTCTGATCGCACAACATATGCCGGCGACATTTACCGGCCCACTCGCCAGACGGCTCGATAGCGTTTGCGCCTTGACCGTTTTGGAAGTCGAGAAACCCATTCTCCTACAGCCTGGCTGTGCCTATATTGGTCAAGGCGGAAGTGATATTGTGGTTTCCCGCAGGACGGCGGGGCTGATCGCTTCTTCCGTTCCCCCCAATCCCGAATATCTCTGGCATCCCAGTACCGATCGGCTGGTTCGTTCGGCAATGGACCATCTGCCGCCAAGCCAATTGATCGGCATCCTGATGACGGGAATGGGCAATGACGGCGCCGAGGCAATGGCGCTTTTGCGCACGAAGGGCGGCAAGACGATCGCAGAGGCGGACGAGACGGCCGTGGTGTGGGGAATGCCCGGAGAATTGGTCCAATTAGGGGGCGCAGATTTTATCGTGCCCCTTCCAGGGATCGCCGATCAGCTTCGGAAGTTGTCACCTGCATGCCGCTGATCCGCAAAGATGCTGAAGCTTCGTCCAAGCCCCAGTCGTGCCCAGATCCGATGGCCGCCCTCGCCTCGCCGGAAAGCGAAGTGCGTTGGATGGCGGCGCGCAGCCTCGCCAAAGTTCCGTCCAGCGCTGACGAGCTTGGTAAAGCTCTTAAAGCAGAAACGGACCCTCGTGTGCGCGAGGCACTGTTTACCAGCCTAGCCCATATCCAGACCCAGGAAGCGGTCGAAGCGGTGCTGCCCTACCTGCGATCCGACGACGCCGCTACCCGCACGGCTGCACTTGATGCCTTGAATGCGATGCCAGCGGCGGTCGACATATATATCCCGAAGCTACTCGGCGATCCTGATCCGGATGTGCGGATTTTGGTCTGTGATACCGTGCGCCGGCTGCCGGGCCCCGTCGCCACACGATACATTTGCGAACTTCTGAAGACCGAAACAATTGCGAATGTGTGCGCCGCCGCGGTGGAGGCGCTCTCCGAAGTCGGGGACCCGCAGGCCCTTCCCGTCTTGGCCAAATGCGCCGAGCGATTTGCCGATGAACCCTTCCTGGTGTTTTCGATAAAAATTGCATCGGAGCGCATCGGAGGGGACGCTCGCACTCCGCATGTCCCGTGACGGAACCTATCCTTGCGTCGGAGGAGGAGTTTCGGCGGCTTTGCGAATTTCTGTACCGGCGCACCGGGATGATTTTTACAGAGACAAAGCGATATTATGTCGAGCGTCGCGTGCAGGAGCGGATAGACGCCACGGGCGGAGGATCATTTGCCAGCTATTTTGCCCGTCTGCGAAGCGACGTGGACAGGGAGATTGAGCATTTTATAAACGCGCTCACGGTAAATGAGACCTACTTCTATCGAGAAGATCATCAACTCCAATGCCTGACGACGGATTTATTATCCGAGCGTCTGAAGACCAAAAAGCCGGGCGAACCCATTCGCATCTGGTCGGTACCCTGTTCCACAGGCGAAGAACCTTATTCCATCGCTATTTGGCTTTTGGAAAACTGGCCAGAAGTCGACCGGCACGATATTGAGATAGTCGGCTCTGACATCGATACCCGCGTTACGGAGGCGGCCCAGCAGGGCTATTTTGGCAAACGCGCTCTGATGCGCCTGTCTCCCGAACTGATTTCGAAATATTTCGTCGATCGTGGGAATGACCGCTGGCAAATTCTTGATGATCTTCGTCAGTCCGTGCGCTTTACGCCGGTTAATCTCGTTGAACCAGGAGGGACCAGATTGCATGGCCGGTTCGACGTTATATTCTGTCGCAATGTGCTCATTTATTTCGATGATGCCTCGCGTCGCACGGCAGCCGAAAATCTCTTCGAAAACCTCGCCCCCGGCGCTTTTTTGTGCCTGGGACACACCGAATCCATGAGCCGAATATCGCCATTGTTCGATGTCTGCAGATATAGTGACGCCATCGTCTATCAACGTCCGTTGGAAAAAAAGAATGTCTGATTGTCCTCGAAAGCGCGTGCTGATTGTCGACGATGCGGGCCTCGTCAGGCTCTATTATCGCGACATATTGGAGAAGGCTGGCTATCACGTCGACGAAGCGCTTAATGGTGTCGAGGCGATTGAAAAACTCTTACAGAGCATGGTCGACGTCATTATCGTCGATGTGAATATGCCTCAGATGGACGGATTTTCATTTCTGAAAGTGCTGCGTCGCCAGCAACTGCCGCTATCTTCAACGCCTGCCATTATTGCCAGCACCGAATCCCAACCACAGGATATGAGAGCAGCGACTGCCGCCGGGGCGAATCATTACCTCATAAAGCCGCTTCGCGCCGAAACGTTGCTGGAATATGCGGCTCTCCTTTCGGGTAGATCCACATGAATGAGTTTGTCGAACAATTCCTGTTGGAATTGCGTGAACTTATAGAACAAGCGACCGCGGATCTTCTTGCGCTTGAGGAAAATCCAGCTAACGCCGATCGGCTGGATGGCGCGTTCCGCGGTTTTCACACTCTCAAAGGTTCTGCGGGGATTGTCGATTTTGCAGCGATGGCCAAAGCAACGCACGCAGCAGAAAGCGTTCTGGCAGCCGTTCGTGCCGGCAGCACTCAAGTCTCGCGCGAGTTAATAAGCAATTGCCTGAGTTGTCTGGATGCGATTCTGCGGTGGCTCAATGCGATGCAGGTCGACGGCCAAATCCCTGCGGGCGCCGATGTCGAAGCCGATGCCGTCGTCCGCAGGTTCGCGACAAATTCGCCAGAAGAAACGGAAATTCTTGAATTCGATGTGAGGCCGACCGCAATCCCCAATGCTCGCGGCCTCTCAATGGCATCCGTTGCGCTGCTTCAGTCTCAGATCAGGCTTTTACAAGAAGAAAACCCCGACGGTTTCCTTGGACGACTGCTTTCCGCAAGTCGGGTGACAGTCAGTGTGTTGCGCAGTACCGGACGAGATGCCCAGATCGCCGATCTTGAACGGGCAGCATCGGAATCGGCAGCAGCTGAAGATGGGCATGCATTGCGGGATGCAATTGCCAAGCTTCTAGGGAACAACAATACATCGGAAGCGCAGCTGGAGCCCTTGGCTTCACCTGATACGTCCGCGCGAGTACTGCGCGTCGACGTGGAACGCATTGACGCTCTCGTCAAATTGACTGGCGAACTGACCGTCGCAAAAAATGCGGTTGGTCATGCAGCACAAATGGCGCGCACGACTGCGGATCCCCGAGCATTGGCCCAACTTCTAAAGGAACAACACGTAACGCTTGGACGCTTGATTGGAGAATTGCAGCGGTCCGTGCTCGCGATCCGGGTGCTTCCCTTGCGTCATGTGTTTAGCCGATTCCCACGGTTGGTTCGAGAGATCTCCGAGACCTTGGGCAAACCTGCAAAGTTAATCTCGGAGGGCGACGACACCGAAGCAGACAAAGTTATCGTCGAAAATCTGTTTGAGCCCCTCCTCCACATCGTTCGCAACGCACTGGATCATGGAATTGAAAGCGTTGCCGAGAGAGCCAGTGCAGGGAAACCGTCGACCGCCAGTATATATCTGCGCGCATCCCGTAGCGGCGATATTGTGCTGGTTGAAGTTGAAGATGACGGGCGCGGTATTGATATTGAGAAAGTTCGAAAACTAGCAGTCGAGCGCGGAATTGGTGAGCCTGCTACAATCGCGGCGTTAACCGATGACGAAGCCGCCGATCTGGTGTTCGCGGCGGGTTTCTCGACCGCTACTACGGTTACCGACCTATCGGGGCGAGGCGTGGGCATGGACGTCGTTCGCAGCAATGTCGAACGCCTGGGCGGCACTGCGCGAGTTGCCAGCAGGACTGGCCAAGGGACGACGGTTACACTGCGTCTGCCCTTCAGTGTAATGATAACAGGTGTGATGACCGTCGAATTTGGCGGTCAGACATTTGGAATACCCTTAGATAGCGTCATAGAAACAGTTCGTATCCCGCGTAGCCAAATCTCCGCCATCGGCCAAGGTCAAGCCTTCGTTTTGCGGAACCGCACCATCCCTGTGGTGGATCTAGCAGGGTCGATCGGCGTCGAAGTTCCCCAAAAGCGTGAGGCTGAGGCGAACATTGTCGTGGTTACCATAGGTGGGGAACTCGCAAGCTTGGAAGTCGACCGCTTTGGAGATCGGCTAGATGTGATGCTCAGGCCCGCAGACGGGCTACTTCAGGGCATGCCGGGCGTGGCTGGGACAAGCCTGTTGGGGAATGGGGGGGTTCTAATAGTCCTGGACCTCCAGGACTTGCTGCAATAAGAGCGCACAAGACAGTTAGGACTGGCGCGACGTCGTGCCTGCGCCCTACACTGGCAGTGCTTGTGCCCAACCGGCTCAGCACAACCATAAATAGCCAATTGGGTTTGGGCACGATGCCATACAAAATTCTCGTTGTAGACGACAGCAAGCTCGCTCGTATGGCCGTCGCCAAAGGGCTCAACGCCCTGCGACCGGACTGGACGCGGGTAGAAGCTTCCAGTGCCGAAGAAGCTTTGGCGCTCGCCAAGCAATCCGACTTTGACGTCGCACTTCTCGATTTCAATATGCCCGATCGCGATGGCCTACATCTCGCGGCTGATCTAAGGGCCGTCAAACCCACCATGGAACTCGCAGTGGTTTCCGCAAACCATCAGAAAGAAATTGTGGACCGCGCGCGTGCGGTGGGCGCCTCATTTCTGGGCAAGCCGCTTACCGAGCCAATGCTTCGAGAGTTCGTAGAGCGTGTTGAGGTGAATCTGAAATCGGGGACGTGATGACACGGGCGACTCCACCCTTAAACGACATCGAGCTCGATGCCCTTACTGAACTGGTGAATATCGGCGTCAGCAGCGCCGCCATCGGCCTGCGCGAAATGGTCGGCGAAGAGATCACTCTGTCAGTTCCCAAAGTCGAACTGGTTCCCCGCGAACGCGCTGTCGAGATTCTGCGTCAAAGCGAGACCGCCCAACTTATAGCGGTCCACCAGGTGTTCGAAGGCGATATCACCGGCAGGGCGTTGCTCATTTTCCCTGAAGCCAAGAGTCTTGAAATTGTTCGTGCCGTTGCAGGCGGTAATCTTTCTCTCGATGACATTATCGAATTGGAGCATGAAGCGCTCGCCGAGACAGGCAATATTATTCTCAACAGCTGCCTCGCAACCATTGCCAACATGCTGGAGCGCAGTCTCAAAATGTCGCTTCCGGAGATCATACGGGGCGAGGCCCAGCATTTCTTCAGCTTGCCGCCGCCACCACATGGCGGCGACTTGGTCCTGTTCGTCTATATAAATTTTGCGGTTCAGCAACGCGATATCAGGGGTTACATTGCGATGCTAATGGACATGCCATCACTTGCAGCCATGACGGTTCTTTTGGACGAATTTATCGAGAGAACCGCTGGTGGAATATCTTCGGATGCACGATCCTGACTTCCATCTTTTGGAAGATATCTTCGACGCGCTAGATAGTGGCGTTGTCATCGTAAATAGCGACAAGCGCGTCCTTCATTGGAACGGCTGGTTCTCAAGAGCAAGCAAACTCTCCATTGATGATGCGCACGGTCAACTTCTTGCGAATGTCTTTCCGCAAACAAAATCCGGTCGCTTGTATTCTGCGATTAGTGCCGCGTTCCAGTTCGGGGTTTCGAGTCTTTTAACCCATGCGCTTCACCGGATAATTTTTCCCCTGAAGACGGCTGCTGGCGTCGACATGGTGCACGATGTGTCCGTGCGTCCATTGGGATCTAAAGATCGTCTCGTATGCTTGGTTCAAATCAACGACGTCACCAATGCTACTCAACGCGAAGCGGTGTTGCGAAATCGGTTCAATTCGCGAGTTGAAGAAGTGTTGCAGGCGTCCGCGAAAATTGAAGCAATGGAAGAACAACTTCGCCAGTCACAAAAAATGGAGGCTGTCGGGCAACTAACAGGCGGTATCGCTCATGATTTTAACAATCTATTGCAGGGAATAATTGGTGCGTTGGACCGAGTACAGTTTCGCATCGCCGAAGGTCGAATCAATGACGTTGATCGATTTTTGAGGGGCGCGCAGGAATCTGCAAACCGTGCGGCCGCCCTCACCCACCGCCTCTTGGCGTTTTCCCGGCGCCAGCCAGTCGACCCGAAAGCTGTCAATGTCAATCAGCTTATCGGAAGCATTGAGGAGCTGTTGCGGCGCTCGATGGGCGAAAATGTTTCGCTGAAGACCGATCTCTGCCCAGATCTCAAACTTGTTCGATGCGACACCAACCAGCTAGAAAACGCGCTTCTGAACCTTGTGATCAATGCGCGAGACGCGATGCCTGATGGAGGTCGCGTACAAATAGCAACGGAAAATGTCGCCATTGACGAACAGGCTGGGCTCAAGCGCGATATCGTGCCGGGCGACTACATATCCATCAAGGTCATCGACAGTGGCGTTGGTATGCCCCCAGATGTGAAAGCTCGCGCCTTTGATCCCTTTTTCACGACCAAACCCATCGGACAAGGCACCGGCCTGGGCTTATCGATGATCTACGGATTCGTGCGCCAATCTGATGGTTCGGTCCGTATCGAAAGCGAACCTGACAAGGGGACCGCGATTGAGATTTGTTTGCCGCAATTCAATGAGTTGGGGACAGCAGAACTTGAAAAAGCGCAAACCGACCCTGATCCCGGCACCGATCAAGGCGAAGTCGTTTTGGTCGTAGAGGATGAAGCAATTGTGCGGATGTTGGTGGTTGAAACGCTGGGGGACCTAGGATATCGCGCCCTGGAAGCAGCCGATGGCCAATCCGCTCTGCGAATATTGCAGTCTGCGCAGCGGGTCGACCTCTTGGTCACCGATATCGGCCTTCCTGGTCTTAATGGCCGTCAGCTTGCCGATGCAGGTCGAACTACGCGGCCGCATCTCAAAATTCTCTTCATGACCGGCTATGCGGAAAATGCCGCAAGTAGCAATTTCCTCACTCCCGGCATGGAGATTATTTCCAAGCCTTTCAACATGGATATACTCGCGCAACGCTTGCGCCAAATGTTGAAGCCACACTAGCCACCCTACCCTAAGAAACTTTGCCCCTACCGAATACATCTTAGACCCCACCACCGGCCCACGGCGCAAACTCCCAACGCGGAACTTTCCCAAAATTTCATTTCGCTGGAGCGTCCCGGGGGCGCATGGCGGGACTCCCGCGATTATCCCTGTGGCAGCGGCCGTGACGACTATTATTGGTTGCTGTGGGTGCGGGCAACAAACCGCAGGTGGGTCAAAGACTTGCCGTTCCTGTTGCATGGACATCCCAGCCGCATCTTGGGGCTTGCGCATTTGGGTGTGCATCGCTGCGATTATACCGGGACGCTCGGATTTGGCTCGGGGGTTTGCTCGGCACACCGACGTCAGGGCACGACACGCTTCCTCGGGGAACGAAATCGAATAAATAAGCTTATTAAGCGATAGCTTTGGAAGCTTTCGAAATGCGTGCGTGCATCGTAGCTGCTTCAGCCTTGGCGTTATCGCTTGGCGCGGCCCAGGCGACGTTGGGTCAGGAAATAGACACGGCTGCGCAAAACGCGCCAAACGCTTCCCAAATCGCGCTTCGAACAACACCGGTCGATAAATCCGATCATGCGCTGGCGCAACCACAAATGATTGTTCCGCCAGGCACTGTAGATAACTCGAACATCCCAATCAGCTCGGTTGCCACCCATGCACCCAAATCGTTGTTACACGATTCCCCATCAATTGATACGTTTCCATCTCAATGAAACTACGTCGGTAAATCCTCTGAGCGCCCGAGAGCTGTACGGCGAGCGCTACCTTCCAATCTTCGTAACGAAAAATTCGGACACCAGGCCAGGTCACACTGCGGCCAACCAAGGAGTACCAAATGGGCCAGATAAATGTCGCCGTTGTCGTTGGAAGCTTGCGCAAGGCCTCCTATTCGAGAAAAATGGCCAACGCGCTTATGATGTTGGCTCCCAAATCTCTAGCCTGTTCCATCATAGAAATAGGTGATCTGCCTCTTTACAACGAGGATCTCGATGAGAAGGTGCCCGCAGAGTGGGGGCGCTTTCGATCCGATATGCGCAAGCGCGACGGCGTTCTTTTCGTTACGCCCGAATACAATCGTTCCGTTCCCGGCTGCTTGAAGAATGCCGTTGACGTTGGCTCGCGGCCGCAAGGTAAGAGCGTGTTTGATGGCAAGCCTGCGGCGGTCGTCAGCGTTACACCCTATAAGCTCGGTGCGTTCGGCGCCAACCATGCGTTGCGCCAGACGTTTGTCTTTCTGAATATGCCGGTTATGCAGCAACCGGAAGCCTACATCGGAGGAGTAGCGGATCTTTTCGATGAGAAGGGATCGCTTAAAGACGAAGAGACTCGGAAGTTCCTCACCAAGTTCATAAATGCTTTTGAAGAATGGATAAAAACAATCGCGATCACATACAAGAGTTCTTCGCAGGATTAAGCCAGCCGCTAAGGCGTGAGCGGTCAGTTGATTGCGAACTCACGTTAAGCAGCATTTTCGCCGATCGGGGAGTTGACGGACTATACGATCAAACAGCTGCCGAATATGGAACTTGCGTTTTTGAGCCATTGGCCCATGCGGTTTGACGCCCTGGTATCGCGAAGAATCACCCGAAGCCGCCGGTTGCAGCAATGGAACCTAATCGCGCTTTTGTCGGTTCCCACTGACGGAGGCCAACATGGCATTTTTGGAAGAAGTGAAGCGAACGATCGAGGAATTGACCGGCGTTGCACGCCCCAAGATCAATGAGATCGGCCTACGCCAGCGCAAGCCACACCCTTTCAAGTTCCGCGATGACGGCAAGACACCGAACAATCCGCAATTTCCGCTAATCCTTTATCGCTCTCCCATCGTACCAAACCCTAACGTTGATCCTGCGGCCGTCTTTGAAGCGCTATTTTCCAACAACGGATGGACGCATTCGTGGCGAGACGGCATTTATGATTTTCTTCACTTTCACACCAAGACCCACGAAGTACTGGGTATCGCGCGCGGCAAAGCCCGGGTGCAATTTGGTGGCAACAAAGGCCGCACTCTTGAAGTGAAGGCCGGAGATGTAGTCATTCTTCCTGCAGGTACAGGACATTGCCGCAAAAGCATGTCGAAAGATTTGCTGGTGGTGGGTGCTTATCCGCAAGGAGGTGCTTACGACGAGCCCAAGCCCTCCGAGGTCGACCACGATAAAGCCGTTGCCTCGATCGCCAAGGTCAAAGCTCCGCAGAAAGATCCCGTCTATGGAAACCTCGGGCCGTTGATGAGGATATGGAGGTTGAGATGAGCTTCCTCTCCGTGAGGCCCCAACCGATTGCCGTCGAAGAGCAACGCCCTTTGCGTGTTCTTGTGATAGCGGGATCGGCACGTCGGCAGCACTCCTGTCCCGGGCTTGATTCCAAAGCGCGCGCATTGATGCACCGTATGCTGGCCAAATTGCCGCTAGGCTGGCAGGTCGACCATGAAGATATCGGCAACGAGCACGGAAAGCCGAAGATACAGGGTTGCAACGCTTGTGTGAGCTCTTCCATGGCGCTCTGCGTTTGGCCATGCAACTGCTACGGACCTAAGAGCGACACCCAACCTGATTTGATGTGGGATCTCGACCTCTATAGCCGCCTGGCACGTTCGGATGCATGGGCTATCATCGGCCCGATCAATTGGTATGCACCTTCGACCAATTTGAAAACGATGTTCGATCGGCTTGTCTGCATGAATGGGGGCAACCCGCGTCCCGATCTGATCGACAAGAAGGATACCTTGAAGGCGCAGGCGCTTGAACGCTCCACTTTGTGGCACGAACTGAGCAAGAACCATCTCGCTGGACGAACTGCTGCGTTCTTCTGCTATGGCGACGAGGGCGCCAACGAAGAAGATGAAAACGGCGTGCCAAAGAAACTCAAGCATCCCGAATGGTTCGAGGCCAAAAAGCAGCCCTTTCGGGAGACTAAGGACGGTGACCGGCAGGCCTATCAAGGACTGGTTTGGCAATGCCGCTACAGCGACATCGAAGTGCCCGACCACCTGTGGCGCCATACCACCTTCGGCGCAGGCAAGCCGTACGCAGACGATCAGTCCGACGACATGGTCAGGGAAACGAAAAGCCTGAAGGTCTTCGACGAATGGGTGTCAGATTTCGTTGCCCACGTCGACGCAAAGGGCGCGCTACCCAACATCAAGAAGGCTGAGCGCTCCGCTCGCAGCACAACCAACCAGGAAAAACTACAGGGTTCCGGATAGTCCGCCACAAGTCTCTCTGCTCGAACGAGCAAAATGCTATGCCGATATACCCCCGTTTCGTTGCCAATTCATCGCACAGCGTGACGTGCGCGACATTGCCAAGATTAAACAAATTCAACCGATGCCAAGACCGTTGTGCGCGTTCGCGCATCACTTAGGGCAACCATTCAACTATTCCGGTATCGGCGCCCCACCAAGATGAGCCCTGTGACAATCCAAAAAATACAGGCGTCTTCGAACAACTCTTCCTCGCACACACCGTCGCGTGAATGCGTCGCCACACAGCGTTCAAATTTCACGCTGAAGGAACATTGCTCCAACGATTTGGAAGACTCGATTTAGATTTTGCGGTCGTCGTCAAATGCCGCAAAGGCATTCACGGCGCGTCGTCACTGGTAGCCTATCAACGCGGGGAAAGACGTCCTGCTGCGCTCAATTGGCGCCCGATCCGCGCGATATTGGCTTGGCCTCTTTCCAACGCCTCCGGATGGGTGTGAACGGAATAATATCCAAGCACGAGGTCATGAGGGTGCTTGATGGCTGAGCCCAGAATGAAGGCCGCGTCGCCCTGCGCCTCGAATTCTATCGCGCTGTTCGATTCCTCGAATATCGCAATTTCACCTTTGGTCACCATGGCCGGTGTTGCCACGGACCCTTGATGGACGGCGATCCAGGCGACGGTGTGGCCGCGCGGCGGCTGATAGCGCCAACGCTGTGCGGCCTTAAGCCGGACGTCGAGATAGTTCATGGTCTTCGGTGCGGCCACCTTGCTCGTGGCGTCGCCGTGACGGCCGAGGATGGCGCGGGCCGGTCCGTGAAACTGAAATTCTTCGCCGCCGAGATACTGGCTTTGGGCCGGGCCGTTTTCCAACTCTGGCGGAAGGGCGATCCAAAGTTGATATCCCTTTATGCGCTCTGTTCCCACAGCGCCGCCGGTGTGCCAGACGCCACCGCCGGCGCGCATCCATTCAATCCCGCCGGGCTCGATAACACCTTTGACCCCCGTCGTTTCCTCGTACCAGAGCTGCCCGTTCAGAAGGAGCGTCAGCGTTGCGATGCCGGAATGCGGATGAAATCCGAAAGCAGGCGCGTGCGCGGGATCGGCTTCGAAGTAGTCAAGAAATACGAATGGCTTGATGAGCTCGCCGATATCGGAAGGACTGACAAGACGCACGATGGACCCATGCGCATGCCCGCGCGTGCTATACGTGATCGCGCGCGGGCGATCAGCCCTTTCAACTGTATCTGGCGTTCTGGCGATCATATTCATTGGGCATGCCTTTCTGGGACCGATCTAACGGTCGATTGTTGTGCGCTGGCCAAAGAGTTTGGGCCTCATGCGGCGCGCAATTGCGTGACGAGGGGCAATTGCGCCACGGCCTGCAAAGCGCCTTGCATCGCCTTTTCGCGCTGTTCGGGCCCGATCTGAAGCCCTTCGGCGATTATAAGCTCCAGATTGGTGACGCCGATAAAGCCGAAAACTGTCCGCAGATACGTTTCCACGTGCTCAAAAGCGGCAGAGGACGTACCAGCCCCATACAAGCCGCCCCGCGAAATAGCGATGATTACGCGCTTGTTGCCAGCCAGACCTTCGGGGCCGGTGGCGCTGTAGCGGAACGTCTTGCCGGCGACGAGAATGCGGTCGATCCAAGCTTTAAGCTGGCTGGAGATAGTGAAGTTGTACATGGGCGCGCCAATGACCACGATGTCGGCGCCAAGGAATTCGTCCAGCACGGCCTGGCTTGTGGCGATGTCTTTCTGAATCGCCAGCGACTCCGGCGCAGCCCCCCGGGCGGCGGCCAGATGTTCACCTGACAAATGAGTCAGCGGCTCAGCGGTGAGATCGCGATAAACAACGTCCAGACCGGATGTCGCTTTGGCCAATTGGCCGACAATTGCGGCGGACACCTGCCGGCTCGCCGAACTGCCGCCGAGAATGCTGGAATTGATGTGCAAAAGTCTCATAGAGAAGTCCTCCAAAGTGGTTGCCGGACCAACCGGCTTGCCCTTATTTGGGGCCTGCCATACCATCTGAAAAGTCGTTATATTCCGATATTACATATCGGATTATCAGATGGATTGGGACCCAAGTGCTGGACGGCGTTTCCCTTGATCAATTGCGAGCTTTTATCGCTTCGGCTGATGAAGGCAGCTTTTCCGCAGCTGCTCGCAAGCTGCACCGGGCGCAATCGGCGGTCAGCGAACTGGTCAGTGGTTTGGAAGGCCAGATTGGTGTCACGCTTTTTGACCGCTCTGGCCGCTATCCCGTGCTCACACCAGAAGGCGCAGTGCTACTGGCGGATGCGCGCAATATCTCGGCTGGATTAGACTTTATGAAAGCGCGCGCCAAAGGCATGGCGGCTGGGCTGGAGCCTGAATTGTCTGCTGTGGTCGACGTTTTCTTTCCGATCGCGGCGATCACGGAGGCGGCGAAGGAATTCCGCGAGAAATTTCCCGGCACGCCGTTGCGGCTTTACGTCGAGGCACTTGGCGCCGCCTACCAGCCGGTGCTCGACGGCATCGCCGGGTTCGGTATTGTCGGGTCGCTGCCGATCCTGCCTTCGACTTTCACGGCCGAGCGTTTGACGGGGGTGGTGATGGTCATGGTCGCAGCCCGCGAACACCCCCTCGCCAAGTACGACGGCACCATCCCGAAATCCGAATTGGCCAAGCATGTGCAACTGGTTCTCACCGATCGCTCAAGCCTCTCGAAAGGACGGGAGTTCGGCGTGATGTCGCCTTCCACCTGGCGGCTCGCAGACCTTTTTGCAAAGCACGCGTTCCTCCTCAATGGCCTTGGCTGGGGCGGCATGCCCGTGCATGTCGTCCACGACGACCTCGTGGCCGGTAGATTGGTGGAATTGCCGATCGAAGACTTCCCTCAGGGCGGAATGAGCATGCCGATGTCGGCCGTCTATCCGACATCTGCCCCGCCCGGCCCCGCTGGCCGCTGGCTCATCGAGCGGATGAAGCTCTGCTCCGCAAAACCGATGGTCGCGTAGTTCAGGAATCAGAGGCCTGCGCTTCGGAACAAACGGTTTCGGGAAGCCACCCGCTTGCCAGCATGGTCTTTTTGACGGTCTTCTTGCAGCGAGACGCGCATGGGAGTTGGCCGATGATCATTGGTTCGCCGAGCGCCCCTTGGCCTGAGCTACGCTACGCCGAATGGGCGGGTACATGCGATGCGATTCATCTCTGGACGCAGATCGTGGGGAAAGTGCGCCTCGTCCAAACGCCGTGGCTCAATCACTCGTGGCAAACGCCGCTTTATGTGACATCTCGCGGATTGAGCACGGGACCAATTCCTCATCAGCATCGCTATTTCGATATCGAGTTCGATTTCGCGACGCATGTCTTGCGTCTGCGCAGCGATACAAAAGAAATCGCGTTGCCGCTGGAGGCGATGTCGGTGGCGGCGTTCTATAATCAGGTCATCGGCGCGCTTGACACGCTTGGAACGCCCGTCTCGATAATTGCTGTGCCGAATGAATTGCCAGAGGCAACGCCGTTCTCGAAGGACACGCGCGAACGTGAATACAATTGGGAATATGCCTACAGATTCTGGCGCGTGCTGTTGCAAACGGATCAGGTTTTCAAAACCTTTCGCACCGGCTTTCTCGGCAAGGCAAGTCCCGTTCATTTTTTCTGGGGCAGTTTCGACCTCGCCGTGACGCGTTTTTCAGGCCGCAAAGCACCACTTCATCCAGGTGGCATCCCCCATCTTCCTGATGCGGTCGTGCGCGAAGCCTATTCGCACGAAGTCAGCAGCGCAGGATTTTGGCCGGGCAACCCGGGCGATGCGGCTTTTTACTCTTATGCCTATCCGGAACCAGCGGGATTTCGTGAAAAGAAAATTGTTCCGCCGGCTGCATATTTCGATGTGGCTCTCGGAGAATTCCTTTTGCCTTACGAAGAAATGCGCAAAACCGCAGATCCCGGCGCCACCCTCATGAATTTTCTGACGTCGACCTATGCCGCAGCAGCGGACACGGCAAATTGGGATCGCCCCGCGCTCGAATGCGCGATCGGACATCCGGGTCAGCCACGTTCATTGGCCGAATGAGTTCGGCCATTCACGCAAGCTGCGATGCCGCTGCCGCAAAAGCGGTAACGTTAAGTTCGTCGGTACAACATCCGAAACTTGTTTTGGCTGCGACAATCCTGGCATCCGGTCTGGCTTTCGTCGATGGATCGGTCGTCAATGTCGGACTTCCTGCCATTCAGAAGTCGCTGCACGCCAATGCGAGCGACCTGCAATGGATCATCAATGCCTATCTCCTGCCGTTGAGCGCATTGTTGCTGTTCGGCGGCGCCGCGGGTGACCGGTTTGGGCGCAAATTGCTTCTCATTTTGGGTATCGCGCTGTTTGCTGTCTTTTCTATAGTTTGTGCCGTTGCACCCAACCTTTCATGGCTGCTGCTGGGCCGGACGGCTCAAGGAATTGGCGCAGCTATATTGATGCCGAACAGCCTTGCGATCCTTGGCGCATCGTTTTCGGGTGAAGCGCGCGGCCGCGCGATCGGTATATGGGCTGCGATGGGCGCCGTGGTCGCAGCGGCGGGTCCGGTGTGTGGCGGATGGCTGATCGACGAAGTGGGATGGCGCGCGATTTTTCTCGTGAATATACCGCTTGCGATCGGCGCAATCCTGTTGGCATTGGCTTTCGTTCGGGAGCCACATGGTAAATCCGAAAAACAATCTCTGGATTTCATCGGAGGTTTTTTGGTGACCTTGGCGCTCGGCGCGCTAACTTGGGGTTTAACGATGGGCGCCGGACATCGAGGCTGGACGCCGTCTGCCGAATTCGCATTCGCTGCAGGTATTGTTCTGTGTGTCGCCTTTGTCTGGACAGAGAATATCCGCGGTGACCGCGCGATGATGCCCTTGGCTCTCTTCGGTTCATCAAGTTTCGTGGGTCTTTCGATATTAACGTTTCTTTTGTACGGCGCGCTGGGCGGGCTGCTGGTACTGCTGCCTTATGTGTTGATCGAAGCCGGCGGCTATTCCGGAACGGAGGCGGGCGCAGCACTTTTGCCCTTTCCGCTGGTGTTGGCGCTCACATCTCCGACGATGGGTGCATTGGCGGGCCGCACCGGTCCCAAACTTGCCCTCGCTATCGGGCCGCTGATCGTTGCGGCCGGCTTTCTGATGTTACTGCGGTTGGGAGCAAAAGGAAATTATTGGACCGACGTTTTGCCTGGGCTTTTCGTCATCGCGATTGGCATGGCGGGCGCTGTGGCGCCGCTCACCACCGCCGTTCTTGCCTCCGTGGATTTACGCCACACGGGCTCTGCCTCCGGATTTAACAGCGCCGTGGCGCGCACCGGCGGGCTGGTCGCGACAGCATTGCTCGGCAATGTGCTCGTGGCGACCGGACCAAACATCGTGGGAAAATTCCACCTCGCGGCGATTGTCTGCGCGTCCGTATCGATTGCAGCTTCTTTGAACGCGTTCGGACTGATCAAAAACAGTCAATCGTGAGAATGGCAACGCTTGGCGAGAAAATCTCTTGGCTTGCTCATCGCACGGCGGCTTCGGCCCGGATTTTTCTCAAAAATTGCAATTGAGGTTTGCTGATCTTGGCCAGAGAGTTTTCCGCGGTCCAAAAGCCCCTCTAGATTTTGGCATGCAAAAAGGACCAGACAAGCGGGCATTGCTCGACGACAAAGTGCCTGACTTCAGGACGCTGGCATGGGTTGCCTTCGCTGTATCGCGTCTGAGGAGCAACAGCACTTGCGGCGCCCAAACTGAGGTGAGCGTAGCGGCAGCGAAGGCCAGAACGTCTTCCTCCTTCAACGGACAAGCATCCCAAACAGGCCGGCTGTCCCCGAACCGGGTTCCAGACGCAGCAGATGCCCCCTTTTTGTTCGTCTATCGCCGAAAGCTTTTCTCAACTGGTTGGAACCATTTGCTGCCATGGACGTTATCGTTGATTTAATCTCACTTAAGAGATTGTTATCATTGAATAATTTTGGCTTCCGACATGACATAGCTCGCTTGCGACGCTAACATCAAACAGTTTTGCTGATGCGTTTTGGGGAAAAACGCCTGCGCGCAAAGCAGGAATTTCTTTGCAACGACGAATGAAGCCAGGCGCCGCCTGCTGGTGGGCGCACGGGAACAAATAACCTTTGGTCAGGAGCACATCATATGAAGACCGCCGCCGCCGTACAGAACTCCAAGCGAGCCACACGGGCCGCTTCGGTGGCAATCCCGGATAAGTCGACGAAGGCCAATGGCGAACATCCCTCCGACGCACAAGCCGAACTCTACGACCTGCTCGCTGCGTTGCAGGCGATGAAGACAGGTGACTTCTCGGTCCGCATGGCCGGTCATCACGCAGGTCTTCTAGGAAAGATCGCTGATACTTTCAACGACATCGTCGCCGCCAATGAGCGGATGGCGCAGCAGCTTCACCTTGTGGGGCAAGCCGTAGGTCGTGAAGGCGAGATCCGTCAGCGCGTGAAGCTCGACCTGCCGAATGGGGCCTGGGGTCAGATGGAAGACTCCATTAATACGCTGATCGGCGACCTACTATGGCCCACAACGGAGGTGACGCGGGCCATCGAAGCCGTGGCGCAGGGAAACCTACTGCAGATCGTGCGTCTGGATGTCGACGGACGCCCATTGAAGGGAGAGTTTCTGCGTTCGGCGACAATCGTGAACACCATGATCAAGCAGTTGAGTGTGTTCACTTCCGAAGTGACACGCGTGGCCCGCGAAGTCGGCGTGGAAGGCCGACTCGGCGGTCAGGCCCAGGTCCGCGAAGTGACTGGCGTGTGGAAGGATTTGACCGAGAGCGTTAACTCCATGGCGTCGAATCTCACCGCCCAGGTGCGCAATATCGCCGAAGTGACCATCGCTGTGGCCAATGGCGACTTGTCCAAGAAGATCACTGTGGACGTGCGCGGCGAAATCCTACAACTCAAGGAAGCCATCAACACGATGGTAGATCAACTACGATCGTTCGCCTCGGAAGTAACGCGGGTCGCCCGCGAAGTGGGCACGGACGGAAAACTAGGCGGACAGGCGCTCGTGCCAGGTGTTGCCGGCACTTGGAAGGATCTCACCGACTCTGTGAACGCGATGTGCGGCAATCTTACCGATCAGGTTCGCAATATCGCGCAGGTGACCACAGCCGTGGCGCGAGGCGACCTCTCGCGAAAGATTACTGTAGATGTGCGCGGCGAAATTCTCGAGCTGAAGGACACCATGAACACCATGGTGGACCAGCTCAACGCATTCGCCTCCGAAGTGACGCGGGTGGCGCGCGAAGTGGGCACCGAAGGCAAGCTTGGCGGTCAGGCACAGGTGCCAGGCGTCGCTGGCACCTGGAAGGATTTGACCGACAACGTGAACTTCATGGCCTCGAACCTTACAGCGCAGGTGCGCAATATCGCCGAAGTGTCAACCGCCATCGCCGGCGGCGATTTATCAAAAAAGATCACGGTCACGGTGTCAGGCGAAATTCTGCAGCTCAAGGAAACCATCAACACGATGGTGGATCAGTTGAATGCGTTCGCCGGTGAAGTGACGCGCGTGGCCCGCGAAGTGGGTACCGAAGGCAAGCTTGGTGGTCAGGCACAGGTGCCCGGCGTCGCGGGCACTTGGAAGGACTTGACCGACAACGTAAACTTCATGGCCTCGAACCTTACAGCACAGGTGCGCAATATCGCCGAAGTGACAACTGCCATCGCCAATGGCGACCTGTCGAAAAAAATCACCGTCGACGTTAAGGGCGAAATTCTAAAACTCAAGGAGACCATCAATACCACGGTCGACCAGCTCAACGCATTCGCTTCCGAAGTGACACGCGTGGCCCGTGAAGTGGGTACCGAAGGCAAGCTTGGCGGCCAGGCATTTGTACGCGGTGTCGCGGGCACATGGAAAGACTTGACCGACTCCGTGAATTCTATGGCATCGAACCTGACAGGCCAAGTACGCAATATCGCCGAGGTGGCAACTGCGGTGGCGCAGGGTGACCTTTCGAAGAAAATCACCGTGAACGTGTCGGGCGAAATCCTTCAGCTTAAGCAGACCATCAACACGATGGTGGACCAACTTAATGCGTTTGCCGCTGAAGTGACGCGCGTGGCGCGCGAAGTGGGTACCGATGGCAAGTTGGGAGGACAAGCTGAAGTGCCTGGCGTGGCTGGTACTTGGAAAGACCTCACGGACTCCGTCAATTCGATGGCGGGCAATCTAACCGATCAGGTGCGCAATATCGCCGAGGTGGCGACCGCGATCGCGACCGGCGATCTTTCGCGCAAGATCACCGTCGACGTACGTGGCGAAATCCTTCAGCTTAAGGAAACGCTCAACACGATGGTCGATCAACTCAACCGTTTTGCGGGCGAGGTGACACGTGTAGCGCGCGAAGTAGGCACCGAAGGGCGCCTGGGCGGTCAGGCCAATGTGCCAGGCGTTGCAGGCACGTGGAAAGACCTGACGGATTCGGTCAATTCGATGGCGGGCAATCTGACCGCACAAGTCCGCAATATCGCCGAAGTGACCACGGCCGTCGCGCGTGGCGACCTTTCGCGCAAGATCACCGTGGACGTGAAAGGCGAAATCCTCGAATTGAAGAACACCATCAACACTATGGTGGACCAGTTGAACGCGTTCGCTTCCGAAGTGACACGCGTGGCCCGCGAAGTGGGCACCGAAGGCAAGCTCGGCGGTCAAGCACAAGTTTCTGGCGTTGCTGGCACCTGGAAAGACCTAACCGACAACGTCAATTTTATGGCGTCGAATCTGACCGCGCAAGTGCGCAACATCGCAGAAGTCGCCACCGCCATCGCCAATGGCGATCTGTCGAAGAAGATCACGGTGGACGTGCGCGGAGAAATTCTGCTGCTCAAGGAAACGCTGAACACCATGGTGGAACAGCTTCGTTCCTTCGCTGCCGAAGTCACGCGTGTGGCGCGCGAAGTGGGCACCGATGGCCGGTTGGGTGGTCAAGCGGTGGTGCCGGGCGTTGGTGGGACGTGGAAAGACCTGACCGACAACGTGAACCTTCTGGCCGCAAATCTTACCACGCAGGTGCGCAACATCGCGGAAGTAACCACCGCAGTGGCGCGTGGCGATCTTTCGCGCAAAATCACAGTGGACGTGAAGGGCGAAATCCTCGAGCTAAAGAATACCATCAACACCATGGTGGATCAGCTCAATGCATTTGCCTCCGAAGTCACCCGTGTCGCCCGCGAAGTAGGCACCGATGGCCGGCTAGGTGGTCAGGCCCAGGTGCCAGGCGTGGCTGGCACATGGAAAGACTTAACTGACACCGTAAATGTGATGGCGGCCAATCTCACCGAACAGGTGCGCGGCATCGTGAAGGTCGTCACTGCAGTGGCCAATGGCGAATTGCGCCAGAATCTTACCGTGAAATCGAAGGGAGAAGTCGCAGCGCTCGCCGAAACCATCAACAACATGACCTACACGCTTGCCACGTTTGCCGATCAGGTGACAACGGTTGCACGCGAAGTGGGCGTGGAAGGCCGCCTTGGCGGACAGGCAAACGTGCCGGGCGCCGCAGGCACCTGGAAGGATTTGACCGGTAACGTGAATCTTCTGGCCGCGAACCTGACAACACAAGTGCGCGCCATCGCCGAAGTGGCCACGGCCGTGACCAAAGGCGACCTCACCCGGTCCATCCAAGTGGAAGCGCGCGGCGAGGTCGCCGAGTTGAAAGACAACATCAACACGATGATCGGCAATCTCCGCCTGACAACTGACCGCAACACCGAGCAGGATTGGTTGAAGACAAATCTCGCGAAATTCACCAGCATGTTGCAGGGTCAGCGCGATCTTTCGACCGTCGGCCGCTTGCTGCTCACCGAATTAACGCCTCTCGTCAATGCGCAGCTCGGCGTCATCTATCAGATGACAAGCGACGAAAATCCCTGTCTGACGTTGCTTGCCTCCTATGCCGACGACGGGCCGCAAGCCTATTTGGAACGGGTGGTATTGGGACGCGGGCTTATCGGCCAGTGCGCCCTCGACAAACGTCGCCTTTTGATAAACGAATTGCCGAAAAATGTGATCCCTATCGGCTCGGCGTTGTTCAAGACATTGCCGCGCAATGTCATTGTCTTACCGGTGCTATTCGAAAATCAGGTCAAGGCAGTAATCGAACTTGCCTCTGTTGCGACATTCACCGACCTGCAAATCGCCTTTCTGGAGCAGCTGACCGCCAGCATCGGCATCGTGCTCAACTCGATCGAAGCCACGATGCAGACCGAGGGCCTGCTCAAGCAATCCCAACAGCTCGCAGCCGAACTTCAGACACAACAGAGCGAACTGCAACAAACCAACGATCAGCTCGAACAAAAGGCCCAGCAACTTGCCGAACGTAACGTGGAAGTGGAAGCAAAAAATCAAGAGATCGAACAGGCCCGCCGCGCCGTGGAAGAAAAGGCAACCGAACTTGCGTTGACGTCGAAGTACAAATCAGAATTCCTCGCCAATATGAGCCATGAGTTGCGCACACCACTCAACAGCATTCTCATTCTGGGTCAGCAAATGTCGGAGAATCCCGATGGTAACCTATCGCCGAAGCAAGTGGAATTCGCCAAAACCATCCACGGTGCGGGCACCGATCTGCTCAATCTCATCAGCGATATCCTTGATCTGTCGAAGATAGAATCGGGCACCGTCGCGGTGGATGCTGAGGATGTATTTGTCACCAGCCTAATCGATGCGGTGGCACGGCCGTTCCGGCACGAAGCGGAAAACCGTCAACTGGGGTTCGAAGTAGATATCGATCCCAAGGCCAACTCCAGCATCACAACGGACGCCAAGCGCCTGCAGCAGGTGCTGAAGAACCTGCTGTCCAATGCGTTCAAATTTACAGAACATGGTGGGGTGCGCCTGAGCATTTCTACTGTGGGCGGCGGATGGTCGCCGGAGCATCCAGTGCTCAACCAGTCATCAACGGTGGTTGCATTCCAAGTTTCTGACACAGGCATCGGCATCGCGCCCGAAAAGCAGCGAATCATCTTCGAAGCCTTCCAACAGGCCGACGCCAGCACCAGCCGCAAATATGGCGGTACGGGCTTGGGTTTGGCGATTTGCCGTGAATTGGCAAATCTGTTGGGCGGTGAAATCCAACTGCACTCGATTCCTGGCAAGGGCAGCACATTCACACTCTATCTGCCGTTGCGATATGTGGGCCCGACCAATGGTGCGCGAGCAAATCTGCCCGACCGCAGTCAGGTCCAAGAGCGAGTGGACATCGCAAGCGCCCTGCCGGATCGGCAAATCGAGCAGATCCTCGACGATCGCACCACGCTTCAACCGGGCGATCCCATTCTTCTCGTCGTAGAGGATGATCCGCATTACGCGCGCATCATAGTCGATCTAGCGCGCGATAATGGGTTCAAAGTTCTGGTTGCCATGCGTGGTGCCGACGCACTGGAAACGGCTAAGCAATTCATGCCTACTGCCATTTCGCTGGACGTCTTCTTACCCGATATGCTGGGTTGGACAGTACTCAGCCAATTGAAACAGAATCCTCTCACGCGTCATATCCCTGTTCAGATCGTCACTCTGGACGAAGATCGCCAGCATGGCCTGGCGCGGGGGGCCTTCTCGTTCGTCACCAAACCCACGACAAGCGAAGGCTTGTCGGATGCCATTAACAAGATCAAGTCCTATACGGCTCCTCGGCGCAAACGCTTGTTGCTCGTTGAAGACAACGAAGCTGAACGGATAAGTGTGCGTGACTTGTTGGGTCATGATGACATCGAGATTGTAGCGGCCGATACCGGGACCGAGGCACTCTCGATCCTTTCGAACGAGCCGTGCGATTGCGTCGTCCTCGATCTACGCTTACCGGACATGACAGGCTTCGAAGTCCTGGAGCGAATGAAGGCCGACGCCAACCTTTCCGACGTCCCAGTCATCGTTTTCACCGGCCGTGAACTTTCGGCCGAAGAGGACGCGCAATTGCATAACATGGCACGCAGTATCGTGGTCAAGGGCGTGGAATCGCCGGAACGTCTGCTCGACGAGACCTCTCTGTTCCTACATCGCATCGTTACCGAATTGCCAGCGGAGAAGCAGCGGCTTCTGGAACGGCTCAACGGCTCCGATGAAGACCTCGTGGGTCACATCGTCTTGCTGGTGGATGACGATGCGCGAAACATCTTCGCGCTCTCAAGCGTGCTCGAGCGCCGTGGCATGCACGTCTTGACAGCAACGACTGGAAATGAGGCGATCCAGCATGTGGAATCCACCCCCGGTATTGCCATCGTGCTGATGGATATCATGATGCCAGAAATGGATGGTTATCAAACCATTCGCATCATTCGTGGCAACCCGAGGTATCGGCGTCTGCCCATAATCGCACTCACGGCGAAGGCAATGAAGGGTGACCGTGAAAAATGCCTGGAGGCTGGCGCGTCTGATTATCTTGCCAAACCCGTCAATACCGAACAGCTTCTTTCTGCCCTTCGCATGTGGCTGCATCGTTGAAGGTGAAACAGACAATGGACAAACCCGATAGAGTCAATATCCTTTTGGTGGACGATCAGCCCGCAAAGCTCATTAGTTATGAAGTCATTCTTGGTGAACTGGGAGAAAATCTGATCAAGGCCTCTTCGGCGCGCGAAGCATTAGAATGCTTACTAAAGAACGAAATCGCCGTGGTATTGGTCGATGTCTGCATGCCCGACCTCGACGGGTTCGAATTGGCCGCCTTGATCCGCGAGCATCCGCGCTTTCAGAAGACAGCCATCATCTTTATATCGGCGATACATCTGGCTGACGATGACCGGCTGCGCGGCTATCAGATCGGGGCCGTGGATTACATGCCAGTGCCGGTGGTTCCCGAAATATTGCGGGCGAAAGTGAATGTTTTCACGGAACTCTACCGCAAGACACGCGAACTTGAGGCGTTCAATCGCGATCTGGAACGCCGTGTCGCCGAACGCACGGCCGAGTTAGAAAGCTCAACCGCGCGCCTGTTGGAGAGTGAGCGGCGGCGAAGTGTGGCGCTTGAAGCAGGGCAGATGGGTTCATGGGCTTGGGAACTCGCAAGCGGAGCAATCACGTGGGATGCGGGTCAATACAGAATTTTTGGAGTGGATCCAGAGGAGTTCAAGCCAACACTCGACACCGTGTCTGCTGCCATTCATCCCCAAGATTGGGCCAAGATTATAAGGGCGGCCAAAGGCGACGGTGATAGGCAGAGCTTCCGAATAGAGGTCCGCATCCTGCGGCCAGACAGCGAAACGCGCCATTGTGTCTGCGCTGCAGCATTAACGCTGGATAACGACGGTCAGATGCAAAGTGTGTGCGGCGTCACCATAGACATTACCGATCGCAAACAGGCCGAAGAATATCATGCCTTGCTTGCGCGCGAAGTCGATCATCGCGCAAAGAACGCACTCGCCGTCGTACAATCGATCGTGAGGCTGACTAGCGCGCCCACCACCGGAGCTTATGTCAAATCCATCGAAGGAAGAATAAGAGCACTCAGTCACGTGCACACCCTTCTGTCAGAATCGCGCTGGCAAGGTGCGAGCTTGCAAAATCTTATCAGAGATGAACTGGCGCCCTATGATACCCAGAACCGCATCACGATCTGTGGCGCCGACATCAAGCTTGAACCGGCCGCCGCTCAGTCATTTGCTCTCGTAGTGCACGAGCTGGCAACAAATTCCGCAAAGTACGGAGCGCTATCTTCTATAGCTGGCAAGCTTGCTGTGGAGTGGACTCAACGTACCGGCAATATAGTGCTCAAATGGACAGAACGCGGTGGCCCTGTAGTATCGGAACCGAGCAGAAGCGGATTCGGCGTGAAAGTCATCCGCGCTTCGGTGGAACAGCAGCTACGAGGGAATGTTTTCTTTGATTGGCAGCAGGAAGGACTGTGTTGCGATCTGACATTGCCGATCCCCGAGAGCGTCAATGCAGGCGCTTCGAATGTGACAAGGCTCGAAGCTCGGGAAGCCACCCCAACCGCACATCCCGTTCTAAAACACGTTCTTGTCGCGGAAGATGAGGCCATCGTCGCCATGATGATAGAGGATACGTTGACGGACATGGGCTTCGGCGTTGTTGGACCCTTTTCTCATGTCAAGGACGCGGTCGATGCGACCAGAACCAATGCGCTATCCGCTGCAATCCTGGACGTAAACCTGGGCGGCCAACCTGTTTACGAGGTTGCCGAACACCTGGTGGCCAGGAATATTCCGTTCATATTTATGACGGGTTATGGGCGGGAGAACATCGACGAGAGATTTTGCGAAATACCGTTGTTGCGAAAGCCGGTTGATTTGGATCAACTGAAAAAGTCGCTCGCGCGCGTGATTTCTGAGAAAGACAATAAGGTCATTCCTCTGCACGCTTGAAGTGGTTTCGTTTTCGATTTTCGTCATGGGGAGGATATGTTCCGGAAAGACGATTTCAAATTCGTCGCCAATCACCTCCAACGCGGTAAGCGAAGCTGAAGAGATTGGGCGCGCGAAGGACGCGCAACCAGATGAAGTGCGACAGAAATAGTTGACTACATATCTTTCCGCGATCCCGACGCGGCGGCGATAGACCATTTCCCAACCCAGCCAGCCAATCACCAGAAGGATCAGAACCGCCAGGATCGAAAGGTAAAGTCCGGTCGGCAGCACCGCCAGTGGATTTCCCAGGAAATGCACCCATTTGCCACAATCGCCCTCCAATTCAGGCATGCTGGAGATAAATTCGGCTGGATGGCAGCAGAACTAGGTGTTTGTTACTGATCACATACTTTGCGGTGCCAAAGTCAGAGGATTGGCATCCAATCCGATGAGTGCGTCGCAGCAGATGTTCAATCAGGAATTTTGGGGACAACCGCGATCGGCACAAATCTATAAGCGTGTTGACGTTACATCAGAGGCTTTTGTAGGCCTCCGGAAGAAGCAGACCAGAGAATTTTGTTTATGCCTTCAGCGCACAACAAGCGGATACGGCACCCGAAGGCGCCGTATCCGCATCCCAATCGATTCTGTCGTCAGATCAGACAGCGTTTTTGCGGCGACGTCGCATAGCCGCCGCGCTAACCAGGCCAGCACCGAAAAGCGAGAGCGTTAGAGGTTCGGGAACCCCACTCTGTTGCTGCCCTGCTTGGTAGGTGAAGTTGTCGATAAAGACATAGTCAACACCACCGTTTGCATAAATCCCATCCTGATTTTGAATCAGGGTCGCGTAGGTCGCATCGACCAATCCTGAAAGCCCAAAGAAATCGCCAGCGTTGCTGCTAAAGGTCGGAGGAACGACATACGACTCCAGCAGGGTGTTTGATGAGTTGTATGCATCGAGCGTCCATGTAGCGTCGGCCGCTCCCCAAAGAAAACCAAAAGCGCTGGTCGGCGCGCTGAAATCAAAGCGCAACGACTGGAATTCAGAACCGAGATTGGAAATGTGGTACTGACCCCGTGTATTGTATTGACCAGCATAATCATTAGCCACGGAGAACGACGCTGGATCCGCGTAGGCGCTATTTTCAGCGATCACGGTAAATCCGCCAAAGCTCTGGGTAACCCAAGTACCCACCGGGCCAGACTCGAAGTCCTGAACCGTTGCGCCGGTAAGAGCGGGGTCAGAAGAGCTGGTGATTGGAGCCGCCGGGGCCGTCTTGTCATGATCTCTCCCGATCCGCGGCTATCCTCGCCGCTGTCAGGCAGAAAATCCACTTATCGATCTGTGCAGATTTCCCAGGCCAGCTCTCTAGGTGCGGCTAAAGCATTCAAAACTTTCAGAAAAACAGACCGCCAGGTTGTGCGAACACTTCGTCGCGGGAACGGCGGCCGAATTGGTCGGCGTCAATAAGAACACGGCGGCAAGCGCCGCGCCGTTGCTGGCGATCACTTCCTCGCGTTCCGGTTCAAAGGCAATGCCTGCGATCTCTCGAAAATCACAGCGGTGGATATCGCGAAGTTCTTGCGGAGTCTTACTTCGCGCCGCACTAAGACGGCGCCCACGCACCTCAGAAACTTCTTCCAATTCTTGTTCGGAAGCGGCAAGACCAAGGTCAATCTGGCACTGAGCGCTCCGCGTGTTGCGCAGACATATGCTTAGACTCTCCGCCTCCACCCCACCGCATCCTGTGGCGGCCACGGTGCCGACCACGAGCGGAAGCCTGTTACCGCCGGCGAGATTACATCTCTAGGCGATGACGCGACAGGTTCTCGGCTTATCCGCCAATCCCTAAACTGATCGTGGCGAATGGGCCATAGAAACCGACATTCTCTTTTCGCGCCGCGTCGATGCCGCCATCTATCGCTCCGAAGAAGAAGTCCGCGCGATAGCCCAGGGCAACTTTGGCTCTGCCGCCCATGCGATAGGAGATGCCCGCGAAGCCGCCGATGTTCGGAACGATTGCCTGTCTCTTGCGGCTGGATCTGGACGTTGCGTGCGTAAGCAAATAGGACTTTGCAGGTGCTGTTCCGGCAAGCCCCGACGTATATTGAACGTCCTTGGTATGCAGGCTGACATCTGCTTTCTGACGACCGAACAGAAGGGCAGCATTTGCGCCCCAATCGAACACAATCTCGTCCGCCTGCGAACCGGTCAATGGAAGAGAGGCGTTCCAGCCTATCGATGGCCCTATGCCGCTGAAACTGCGCGCGGCGTGCATGTCGGCATCGTGCACCACACCCCCATTATATTTATTACGCGCGGAAACCCGCGCGGTCATGGTCCCATTCGCGCTTTCCGTGAATTGCGCCATACGGATGCCAAGATTTACGCTTGAGCTGCCGTGCCCCCCAAAAAGTCCAAGACCAAGGTCTTTGCCCGCCTGAAAGTCCAAGATGAGATGGCCGGTGACCGCGCGCGAATGTGAATCCGTAAATGCATAGGTCGGAGGACCGGGCAGCCCGAAGAGATTCTGACCGGTCGGGTTGTCCTGATCGTGCGTGGATTTCGGCCCGTGTTTGGCCTTGCCGAATTGAATGGCGGCGGAAAAAATCCAGTCGGAATCATTGGGCTGAACCGAGATCTTGCCGTCCCAGTCATAGCCTATACCAGGCAGCCGACCGAACGGTTTGAATGTGGGCTGCACCAGCGGGGGTGGCGCATTCGGCGGCAACCAAGTTTGCGTGGGATCATTTTCCATATCGAACTGACCACCGAGTTCGATCCATGCAGACGGACGGTCGGAAGCGAAAACATCGGAGGCCTGCGCGCCTCCCATAAACCCCATCAAGGTCAGAGCCGATGCGGTTGCCAGCAATTGTCTTTTCAAATATTGCGACGCATAGTGCGTTTGTGCAAATTCGCTCATCGACTCCCCCTTACCAATTTTTCGTGACACGCAGCCCAACCAGGCGCGGATCGGTGACAAAGACATTTGTTGTCAGATCGGTGTCGTCGCTGTTCAGAAAAGCACCAGTGATCGCCGTCTCGTTGAAAATGTTTTTGTCATAGAGCATGACCTGCCAGCCGTTCTGATTGGTGAAGATCAGGGTCAGATTGACATTGGTGTAGCCGCGCAGACGATCGTAAGGATTGTCGTTGAAGACACGCGCCCAGGAATAATCCTGCCAGTAGTAATCCGCCCGCGCCGTGCCCGCCCAATCCGACGTCAGCGGAATCGTGTATTGCGCGCCAAATGAGGCGGTGAGCGGCGGCGCATTGGGAAGCTGGTTTCCAGAGAGGTCCTTGGTGAAGCCGGCGCCGCCATTGGGCGCTGTGGCGGGGTCAAAACCTGACGGCGGAACACTGCCGTCATAGAAGTAGTTCCCTGAGACCGGATCCACGCCGCGAGAGTAGGCGTCTTCGCAGGCCGCACCGGTCAGCGAGGATATCGCGTCCCCGTCCCCCGTGCCCAAAGCAGCACTGACATTGCGAGAGAGCAGGATAAGTTCGGCGACGACGGACGACGGTAAGATACAATTTGATGTGGACAGGATGGATGGTTTGACCACCAGCCAGCCGGGATGACCCGCCGTGCGGTCCATCAGATCGATGGCCTGCGAACCCTTGTCCAGTGAAGTATCTTCCCAGCCGCCCGCAAAATTGAATTGCAGACCCGGAATCGGTTCCCAGGCGGATTCGAGCTCGGCACCATTTACCTTGGCATTGAAATTCAGATTGATCGAGGTGCGGTCGACAATCTCCGAGATCTGATAGCCAGTATAGTCATAGTGAAAGACATCGCCGTTCAGGGTCACCGCGCCGTCGAGCAGCGTGTTCTTGGTGCCCACCTCATAGGCATTGATGAATTCCGGCTTGAAGGTCAACGGATGCGCATACTCACTTGCCTCCGACATGTAGTAGGCATCGCTGAACGTGTTCGGACCGGGTGGATTGGCGCCGCCTGCCTTGTACCCGTGAGAGAAGGACGCATAGATCAGCGTTTGATCTGTGAAGTCGAGCTTGGGCGTCCAGTCTGCGACAGCGCGGCCAGTCCATTGCTGCCATTGTTGATCGACGACGCCCAGGATGGGATAACCCCAATTGGCGGCCAGCACCTCGCTTGGAATCTCCACGAAATGCTTCTGATCATCCGTCCACCGCACGCCGGCGGTCAGCTTCAGATCACGCAGCACCTGATAATAGGCTTCGCCGAACCCGGCATAGGAGTTGAGCCGGTAAGGATTCTCGCTGCGGAAATAATTATGTCCCTGACCGTCGAAACCCGGCGTCAGCGGCGTTCCGTCCGTGTAAGGACAATCATAAAGCGGACTGCCTATGTTGAATACCGGGGTGATGTGCTTCGCTGGCGAACTGAAGCAAAGCTCGTTTGCAGTTTTGGGGATACTCGCGTCCAGAAACCGCGATTCCAGCGTTATCAAATTCAGGAAGACGTAATAATCCTCGACGGTTTCATAATGCAGATAATTCCCGCCAACGCTGAAATTAAACGGGCCGCTGAAATTCGATGCCAGCCGGAACTCCTGGCTGAACTGCCAAGCACGTTCCTGCGACAGGTCCTCCCCGACAAAACTGGTCGAACAACCAAGTTGCGGATCGCACAGGACGCCGCCCGGTGTGAGCTGCGAACCCAGCATGCCCGTTCCGGTACCGTTTGGGCCGCCGCCTGTTTGATCCGCCGAGGTATAGAACATGCCCGGACGGGCGGTGAAGCGGTTGAAATCTTCCATCGAGGCTAGGAAGTCGTTGTTGTAGCCGCTGTTGGAAATGAAGGTCAGCGCGGGCGTGACCGTGTAGCTCGTGTTGAGTTCCACGGTATCGTTCTTGGCCTTGTAGCTCGGCGTCAATGACGATTGGATGATACGCAGATTGGTCGGTTGCGTCGTCGAGGCATAGGGGTCCTGATCGGGCATTAAGCTGGTGCTTTGCTGGCCCTGGCCAAATTCAGCGGCATAAACGATCGGCAGCGCCTGCCCATTGGGCGTTTCATAAGCTTCGGGCGAATAAAGCGACACGGGCAGACAACCCTGGCTCAAGACCGCATGACCCGAGACATCGAGATTGGTGACGAAATCGCCCGCGTTGAGGCCATCGGCCGCTACAGCGAGCGGGCCGACCGAATCCGGCCCTGGATCTCGTTTGCAGAGCTGCTTGGCGCTGCGCATGCGGTCGTCGTCTTCCGAGAAATGCTCCCAGATGAGATCGGCTTCCAGGCCATCTATAGGTTTGAAGCCAATCGTCACGCGGCCAGACCACAGATCACGGCCGTCTACGGATTGGTCCGTGGTCTCGTCGAAAGTATAGCCTTTGCGCTTGGTCCATTCGCCGGCCACTCGTATATCAAGTCTGTCGTCGACAATCGGAATATTGACCATGCCCTCGAGGCGCCGATTCTCGTAATTGCCTATATCGGCGGACGCCATCGCCTCGAACTGATCCGTGGGCCTTGCGGATTCCAGATTGACGACGCCCGCAGTGGCATTGCGACCATAGAGCGTGCCTTGCGGCCCGCGCAGCACTTCAACCTGACTGACGTCATAGAATTCCTGCTCGAAGAAGTGATTGCGTATGAACGGGATGTCGTTAAACGCGACCGCGACCGCGGGATCGGTCGTAACCGAAATCGCCTGGGTGCCGATGCCGCGAAGCTGGATGCTGTAGCCAGAAAAATTCGTCTTGGTAAAACTCATATTCGGGACCTGTTTGATAAGGTCCGGGCCGCCAGCCGTCTGTGTGGCGGTCAACTGCTCCTGCGACAGCGCAGTGATGGCGATTGGTATCGACTGCACATCGGCACCACCGAGTTTCGAAGATGTGACCGTTACAGTTTCAACGGCGCGTAGAGGTGGCGTGGCTTGGGCGATTTGAATTGAGACAAGAGGTTCAGCTTCCGAGGATGTGTTATGGACAATTCCCACGTCACCCGCGGTTGTGTGATATTCCGAGAAGCCCGTGCCAGCGAGAATTCGCGCGAGAGCTGCATCCGGAGAAACGGCGCCCTTGATACCTTTGCTTCGAACACCTGCCACAGCCTGCGGAGAATAAACGACCGTGACGCCGGATTGCCGGATGTAGGCGTCCAATACCGACTTCAAATCGCCGCTCGGGACATTAAAATCCTGTGCGGACACCGACTGCAGCATGCTTGAAGTCGTCATGCCGACGACTGCCCAAAACACCAGAGATTTAAACCTGGCCATCGGCCCCCCTTTTTGGATTGCCGCCCCTTTGCGGCTCTCCTTCGACTGTTTTCGTGCTTCTCAGCGCGAAACAATCATCGCTTCACGATCAGTTTTCACGCGCAATCCGAAAACGTGCGTCACGACATCGGCAAACCTAAGAACGCCAGTAGTCGGAAATTTTCCCGCTATTGGCATTCGCGCGATCGCGGGATCCGCAATTACCAACTGCATCCGGTTGTACCGGTTGAATTCCGCGGCCGCGTCACCAAGCGTTGTGTTGTCAAAGACAAGAACACCTCTGCGCCAACCGAGCGTGTTGGTCAGGGCCTGCGGCCGTCTCTTGGTAACAGTCATAGTGTCGGCTGTAGCGACCGCAACGTCTCCCGGAGTCAGCACAGCGGTACGAGCCGGTGTCCGGCTCCCTACCGTCTCCAGTCTCGCCCTGCCCTCGACAAGCGCGACCCGGACACGCCCTACGTCATCACGCACCAAGAATTTCGTTCCGAGGTCTGTGACGCGATGTCCGGCGACCGCAACCACAAAGGGATGGGCGGCATCGTGCTTGATCTGGAAATAGGCTTCGCCGCTTTCCAGCTTCACCGCCCGGCGCCCTTCGCTGAGATCGATGCTCAAAACCGTGTTGGTGTTCAGCTCGATCGAGGAGCCGTCCGCGAGATCTATAGTTTTGGTTTCGCCTATCGCGGTTGAATAGACCGCGGCGTCGTGCCGAAACAAATGAGCTCTCTGGGCACCCAGAACGGCAATTGCGACAACGGCCGCAACGCCAGTCACCATCAGCGTTGTCTTCGACCAGCCTCGTCGAGATTGATCCGGCGCAGGTCGCGCTCGCATAGGCGCGCGCACGGCATTGAGGCGTTCCGTTCGCTCCCAGGCTGCCACCAACCGCCAATATGCTACCTTGTGGGCAAGCGCGCCCTCGAGCCACGCGTCCAACTCCACTTGATCCTGCTCCGACCAGTTCCAGAATTGACGGCGGCCGAACCAGTCCGCCGCCAGGACCTCGATTTCCTTGGCGTCCAGCCCTACAACTTCACGATCCTCAGCGGGGCCTTTCATATGCGCCTCCGATGATCGGTGGGTTCGCCATACAGCATGTCGGCAAGCAAGCGCACGCCGTTGTTAAGATATTTGGAAACGGCCTGCTCGGTAACGCCCATGCGAGCCGCAATTTCACGCCCCGATAGCCCTTCAAGGCGCGCAAGCACCACCGCTTCGCGGGATCGCGCGGGCAGATGGTCAATCGCAATTTGCAGTCGACGCAGTTCCTCGCGAGCAATTAAATTTCGGTCTGGGCTGGACGGTTCAATCGCGATGCCTAGGGCATCAAGATCCGCGACCGCTTCAATCGGGACAACATTTCTCTTTCGCACACGATCGACAAGAAGGTTGCGAGCTATCGCGAACAGAAACGGTCTTACTGGATCGGGAATCTTCGTCTGCGCGGCTTCGCATATCCGCACATACACATCCTGGCGAAGATCGGTGATGTCGCTTTCATTGCGCCAGTTGCGGTGCAGGAATTGGGTCAATGCTGCTTCCAAAGGCAAAACCTCGCGCATAAACCAGCCGCCAAGATCAAACGTGGTCACTGCCACGCCCTGGCGCGTATAGCCGGCGTCTTCACGACCGGTTTTCGGTGCATCTGTCATTCCTGTCCGTTTCCCACCCTTCGAAGGCCGGAGCCAGGATTTCATCCCTTACAACGAACTTGACTCAAAAACTTAACCCCGGATTGGCAGAAAATCTTCGGCCGTTCGACGCAATAATGTTGCGCACCCCTATTGCCGTGGGCGCCTCGAGTGGCTCGGAGTTGGTCAAGATAATGCCGGGACGGGTCGCCTGAGATCGGCTACCGCCTCTTTGTTAGCCTCTACGGCGCGCGAAGCGCTCAGCAGATGGCCAAGGTCAACCGAATAAGGAACCGGGCAGGCACGGCAGCTTTTGCCCTCCCGATATCTCGTCGCCGGGACCGTGAAGCCGATGCAGCCGTAGTGGAGTGTGCTTCCCGCAAGGCTCAGCACATCTCCTAGACAGGCTCTAGGCCTCTATCTGATCACATCGTGTGGCGGCCACATGCCGACCACGAACGCAAGCTTGATATCGGAGGTGAGATTATCGGGCGGGGCCTGGCCTTCCAACGGCCAGTTATGGAAGACCAATACCAATCGTCGCATAGGGGCCGTGGAAACTCAGATTTTCCTTGTGCGCGGTGTCCCATCCGCCATCGACTGCGCCAAAGAAAATGTCACCGCGATATCCGAACGAAATCTTGGCGACGGAATGGCTGATTGAAAGACCCACAAGTCCGCCAACGTTGGGCACGGTTACCGATCGTGCGCGAGCGATGCCGTTCAGAGCATGGGAATAGAGAACCGCAGTGGCAGTATGATAATATTTGCCTTTATGAAATCTGGCCAAAGTGCTGTGCGCCACCGAAGCTTTCTGCCTCCCGAATAGGACCGCGGCGTCTAAACCCCAATCCAAGGCGATTTCAGCATCGTCACGACTACCTGCGACAGGTGTCGAAGCCTTCCACGAAAGAGAAGGACCCAGGCCACGAAAGCTGCGATCGCTTTTAGCGGAAGCCGTGTAAACGTGAAAATAAATTTGGTTCCTTTTCTCCGGATTTCCATACAAATCCGGCCGCGCTTCTATATTGACATGGGCCTGGGAGGCGAATTGCGCAAAGCGAACTCCAAGGCTCAAGACCGATGTTGCGTCCTTCCCGAACATTCCGAGCCCGAAGTCCTTGCCTGCCTGAAAGTCGACGATGGAGTGACCTTCACTCTGTGGAGCCCTTGTATCGGCGAATTTGGCATCGGGAGCCAGATTGATGCCGTATGGGTAGAAATGGTTTATCGACGCCGCGCTAGGTGTGACCTGGTGGTCAACATGCTTGTCGCCATTTGACCGCCCATAGAGGACGGACGCAGACAATACCCAATTCGTGCCCGCCGGCTCGAGTGAGATCCTGCTTTGCGCGCCGACAGCGAAGAGCGGGGACTTGTCCGCCTGCGAAGGTGAGACGGGATGGAAGACGTCGCTGTTTGGATACGCTGCGATGAAGGCGGGCGCGTAAGGCTCCCCTGTCCCATCCATTCTCGTCAGTTGGCCACCGAGCTCGATCCAAACCGTCGGCCGATCCGTGTCGCCGTCCGCAACCGCGGATGAGGGAATGGCAAGCGTCAAAAGCACCAGCAATGACACGCCGGTCAGAAGCTCCCTGTGGAAATCCTGGACATTGCGCCGCACGGTCATCAGTTCACTCATGGCTTCCCCCTTACCAATTCTTGGTGACGCGAATGCCGATCAATTTGGGATCGGTCAGGAACACATTGGTTGTGAGGCCGGAATTGTCGCTGTTCAGGAAATCGCCGGTGATGGCCGTCTCGTTGAAGATGTTCTTGTCGTAGAGCATCACCTGCCAACCGTTCTGGTTGGTAAAGATCAATGAGAGATTGACATTGGTGTAGCCCCGTAGCCGATCGTAAGGATTGTCGTTGAAGACACGCGCCCAGGAATAATCCTGCCAATAATAATCGCCACGCAAGAGCAACAAACTGACAAGGATGCGACCGACAGCTTCTTCAAATTCGATATCTGAACATTGCTTCGCATCGCATCACTTAAGGTATCGTTCTTTGACTTGTTGGTAGAGCGCGATGGTGTCGGTGAGATCGCGGGCGCGTTCATCGGTGAAGCGCCGTGCAAACGGTGTGAACGCAGACGGTCCCGGTAAGGGAGGCATCAGAAGCAGGAATGGAGAAAATACAACAGGACGACGGTGCCGCCGCCGATATAGATGAATTTCCGAGTTTGCGGATCGTTCCAAAGCTCGCCCAGGCGCTCTCCTAGATCGACCGCTGGCGCCTGATTGGGCGCGGCCATTCCACCCAAACCGGCATCCGATGTGTCAGGCGTAGAAGCCGTCAGAAGTGGTGCTGCCCCTTCCATGACATGGACTTTCTCTTCGCCGTTGACGTATTCGATGACAGTCTCGCTGCCGTCGAAGGTTGCAGCGGCTTCCAGATGCCGCGTGATGCCCTTGCACGCGGTGCGCACCGTTTCATCGGTTTCGAGAAGCTCGTCGAGGTCTTTGCATTCGATGTGACGCCTCCTGCCGAGGCTGTCGATGCTGATGTTGAGGTGCATCTTCGCCATCGCGAGCGACAAGGCCCCTCGCGCCAATCCCGCCGCCTGTTCTCGAACGCTGTTGGTCTGCGTTCTACCGAACTGCGCATCCATATCGGCGAGATGCTTGCGCGCGGCCTGGCTATTGTAGATGGCCTGACCGCCGAGTTTGTATTTGCGAATGTTGGCCTGTTCCTCGGGCGCGTAATCGGCCCGCACATCAAGGCAAAAGAATACAGTATTGCCCATGACACCGCCCGCGCGCTGCGAGCGTTGTATCTTCAGTTGCATTACCCCTCGCTGATTTTCTCGTTACGCTTCTTTGTTGCGCATCGCTTTGGCCGACTGCCTTTTCCAACCCACTCGTAAACTATCCGCCAATTCCAATGCTGATGCTCGCGAACGGTCCATAGAAGCCGACATTTTCTGTCTTCGCAGTATCGATGCCGCCATCCATCGCGCCGAAGAGAAAGTCTCCGCGATAACCGAGACTGATCTTGGCGTTGGAGTAGCGCATCGAAATCCCTGCAAAGCCTCCGAGATTGGGTATCGTCGCCAGGTGCGAACGTTTGAATTCGCCCGGATTTGTATAAACGCCGACGCAGTTACGATAGAGGCCAAAGCATTGAGAGGTCTGATGGTGGATGTCGGCTCTCCTGCGGCCGAACAAAAGGGCCGCATTGACGCCCCAATCGAATGTGATCTCGCCGTCCCTGACGCCGCCGGCAATTGGCGTAGACGCAGCCCAGGCTATCGACGGGCCGATGCCCTCGAAGCCACGCTTTGCTTGCATCTGGCCTTCGAAGCGATTGTGCGAGTGCTGGTATTGGAAGCTGGGAAATGCGGTGATACTGGCTGTTTGACCGGAACTGAATTGTGCGACGCGCACGCCGCCGCTCAATACAGACGTGCCGCCGGACATTCCAAGCCCAACATCCTTTCCCACCGTGAAATCGAGAATGGCGTGAGTTCATGCTCGTACGATTTGCTCTCAACATACACTTGATCGAGCGCATAGCTATATTCCCGGCCCGGTACTGGTATCGGGGGCAAAACCTTTTCCACGCGTCCGGTTGACCCGGAACGACCGTACCGGACACTGGCGGAAAATACCCAGTCTGTTGCTGTGGGCTCGAATGAAACCTGACCGTTCCAATCGAAGCTGGCGGCGGGCAACCTCTGCGCAGGAAGCGGTGAAGGTAGAGAATCCGGCAGCACGGACACGAAGGGCGGAGCATAACGCTGCAGTCCATCGTCGAGCTGGCTATATTGACCGCCAAGTTCGATCCAGACGAGCGGGTGATCCGTATCTTCGGCACGGGCAATGCCCGGAGATAAAATGGCAGCTGTCAACGCCAAAGCCGACGCAGATACCAACAATTTCCAGCGGATGGTCACGTGATTATCGCAACTATTTGTCAGTTCGCTCATTGTGTTCCCCCTCAAAAGTTCTTGGTGACGCGCACGCCGTAGAGACGCGGATCGGTCAAGAACACATTCGTGGTCAGGCCGCTGTCATCGCTGTTCAGGAAATCTCCCGTTATCGCCGTCGTGTTGAATACGTTCTTCAGATAGCCCATCACCTGCCAACCGTTCTGGTTGGTGAAGATCAACGCGAGGTTGACGTTGGTATAGCCGCGTAATCTGTCATACGGATCGTCGTTCTCGACACGCGCCCAGGATTGCGCCTGCCAGTAGAAATCGCTGTGCAGCGTTGCCGCCCAATCCGCCGATACCGGTATCGTGTAATCGGCCGATAGCGACGTGGTGAAATGCGGCGCATTGGGAAGCTGGTTGCCGCCGAGGTTTTTGAAGAAGCCTTGGCCCTGGTTGGGTGCGGACGCAGGATTGAATCCGGTATATCCGGGAAGATTCACGGGGTCCGGATTGAGCATATACCCAGCTTGGGTGACGGGGTCTTCATTAAACGAGTAGGCGTCTAGGCACCCGGTAATTAGATTGCCGCCGTTTGCGAGCAACTCGTTGATGACATAAGCGGGGAGGATGCAGTTGGATGTTTGGGTTGGAAACGGTTTGACCACCATCCACCCCGGTTGCCCAGCCGTGCGATCAATCAAGTCGATTGCTTGAGATCCGTTGGCGAGTTTGGCGTTTTCATAGCCGCCCGTGAAACCGAATTTCAGACCTGGCAGCGGCTCCCAGGTCGTCTCCAACTCTGCCCCCTTGACCGTCGTGTTGAAGTTCGAATTGACGGCCGTGCGGTCCACGATCTGGGAGATCTGATAGTTTTGATATTTGTAGTAAAATACATCCGCGTTGAAGGTTAGCGCGCCATCGGCCAACGTGTTCTTGGTACCGAGTTCGAACGCATCCACGAATTCCGGCTTGAATGTCAGAGGATGCGTCGCGTCGCTCGGCGAATCCGCGTTTACGCCTGTGTTTGTGATGACGGGAATAACGCCGGGTGGATTGGCGCCGCCGCCCTTGTAACCGCGTGAATAAGAGCCATAGAAAAGTGACTGATCGGTGAAATCGAGCTTGGGTGTCCAACTCGCGTTGAAACGGCCGGTCCATTCTCTCCAACTCTGGTTGAGAACACCGGCAACGGGATAGCCCTTGCCTAGAACGATTGTCCAGCTTGGAATCTCGGTGAAGCTCTTCATGTCATCAGTCCAGCGCAATCCGCCGGTGAGCTTCAAATCCGGCGTGACCTGATAATAGGCCTCGCCGAACCCCGCATAGGAATTGAGGGTGTAAGGGTTCTGACTGCGAAAGTAATTGTGTCCCGATCCGTCAATTTGACTGAGCGGGTTGGGATCGACGTAAGCGCAGCCTAGCCCCACCAACGATTGAGCAACATTCGCCGGGAAAGTTGACGGGAAAGGTCCGCAACCATTGGCAGCTGCAGCGTTAAATAAAGCATGCGGCACATCGGGACCAAAATTGGAGCCAGCGCCCCAATTAAAGAATTCGGAGAGCAAGGTAATGCCATTATAGAAGACATAGTAGTCTTCTAATGTATCGTAGTGTAGGAAATTGCCCCCGACGCTGAAATTGAGCGGCCCGCTATAGTTCGATGCCAGCCGTAATTCCTGGGAAACCTGCTGCGCGTGCTCCTGTGACACGTCTTCGCCGACCAACCGGGTCGAACACCCCAGTTGCGGGTCGCAGAACTCGCCGTCCTGGCCAACAAGACCGGTAACGAAACTTGCATCTACGAACAGGTTTGGCGCGGTATTGAAGCGGTTATAGTCTTCCGTCGAATAGAGAAAATCGCTGTTGTAGCCAGTCTGGGAGGTGAGCGTCAGATCCGAGGTGACGTTGTAGTCCACGTTCAACTCGACGGTATCGTTCTTCGCTTTATAGGAAGGCGAAAGCAGCGAATCGATCACACGCAGGTTTTGCGACTGCACCACCCCGGCGTATGGATTCGCGTCGAAAGGTATGAAACCCGAAAAGGCTTCCAGGGCGGCAACAAACGGGTTTGCCGTGGCGTTCGGGGTTTCGAACGCCGACGGCGCATAGAGCGACCCCTGCAAGCATCCCTGGCTGAGAAACGCGCCGCCAAATGAGGCGCTGGGAATTTGTGGCCCGGCCGGGCCGTCCACAACGGATGGTCCCGGGTCGGTCTTGCATAATTGCTTGCCGCTTCTGAGGCGGTCGTCATCTTCGGAGAAATGTTCCCAGACGAGATAAGACTGCACATTCGATGTGGGTTTCCAGCCAACCGTCATGCGGCCCGACCACAAATCGCGGCCATCGACCGGCTTGTCGGTTTGCTCATCGAAAGAATAGCCGTTGCGTTTCGTCCATTCGCCCGCAACACGGATGTCGAGCCGGTCATCGACAATGGGAAGATTGATCATCGCTTCGAGGCGGCGGTTCTGATAATTGCCGATATCGGCGGAGGCCATCGCTTCGAACTGATCGGTCGGTTTGGCGGAAACAAGATTGACGACGCCCGCTGTCGCGTTGCGGCCATAAAGCGTGCCTTGCGGCCCGCGCAGCACCTCGACCTGATTGACGTCGTAGAATTCCTGTTCGAAGAAATGATTGCGGATGAACGGAATGTCGTTGAACGCGACGGCGACGGCGGGATCGGTTGTCACTGAAATCGCCTGCGTGCCGATACCGCGAATTTGAATGCTGTAGCCAGCGAAATTCGTCTTGGTGAAAGTCATGTTTGGGACCTGTTTAATGAGGTCCGGACCGCCCGCGGTTTGCGTCGCTGTCAATTGCTCCTGCGAGAGCGCGGTGATCGAGATGGGGATCGACTGCACGTCTGCTCCGCCGAGCTTCGACGATGTGACCGTAACGGTTTCAACAGCGGCCTTGCCCGTCGGCACCGCTTGCGCCAATTCCATGGGCAATACGTCATTGGAGGCCGAAGGTTGATCGCGGACGATGGTGACAGCGCTACCAGCGTGGCGGCGGATCTGGAAGCCGGTGCCGGAGAGGATGCGAGACAGTGCTTCGTCCGGCGAAAAGTCACCTTGCGCACCATGAGAACGGGTACCGCGTATCGCTTCGTCGGAATAGAGCAGCGAGACGCCTGATTGCTTAGAATAGGAATCGAGTGCGGCCTTGAGGTCGCCGCCTGGGATATTGAAATCTGCGGCGTTGGCATGGCCAGCGAGAAGAGCCGCCAGCCCGAGACCAATGAGCCTGTATTTCTTGCAGAAAATATTTGGCATTTGCCCCCCATTTGTTTGCGCGTTCCGGTTTTCGCCGTCAGCGTGAGATCACGATGTTGTTGCCCTGAGTTTCGACATGCAGGCCGAAAATTTCGCGTGCGACATTGGCGATGGCGTCGACGTCATTCGTTGCAAACGTGCCACCAATGGTGAGCCGGCCGGCTTCGGCGTCGGCGATGATGAGTTGGCGCGCGTTGTAGCGGTTGAGCTCGCGCGCGGCGTCGGCCAACGCCGTGTGGTTAAAGGTGAGAATGCCGTGTTCCCAGCCGAGGTCCTTGGCGAGTTCACGTGCGGGCTTTTTGTTCACCGACAGCGACGTGGCGGTGGCCAGCGCCACGTCGCCAGGATTGAGCGTGACCGAGCGCAGACCCGTTTTTTCGTCGCTGGCGTCGAGACGAGCGCGGCCTTCCATCAAGGCTACCTTCACGCCGCCATATTCGTCGCGCACAACGAATTTGGTGCCAAGATCAGTGATGCGATGGGTGCCCGCCACGACGATGAAGGGGTGGGCGGCATCGTGCCTAATCTTGAAATAGGCCTCGCCTTTGTCGAGCCAGACCTTGCGGCCATGCCCTTCGTTGGAAATGCGCAACACCGTGTTGGTGTTAAGTTCGATTTCGGACCCATCAGCCAGCGCGAGGGTTTCACGGCCGCCGACGGTGGTGGCATAGGTTTGCGTTTTCGGTTTGTTGAATGTGCTGGTGCTCACTAGCGCGAACGCGATAGTGGCGGCAGCGGCCGTAGCGCCGGAGCCGATGATCGTCCTCCAGCGGCGACGCCTGGGATGTTCGGCGCGCTTGGGTTTGAAGGTGCGCAGCGCGGAGAGCAGTTCGCTGCGCTGCCAACCCGTGTCGAGGCGGATGAAGGCCACGCGGCGGGCGGGAGATTGGGCGAGCCAGACGTCGAATTGGGCACGGTCGTCTTCGGTCCAGCCGCCAAAATCGCGGCGCTCAATCCATGCAGCTGCTTCGCGGGTGGTGGAATCCACGGTGATCTCTTCTTCGTTTTCGGGTGCGATCATGATTTGCCCCGCGTGCCGCGTTGAAGGTGTTCGACCAACGCACAGATGCCTTCGGTCAGATATTGCGCGGCTGTGCCTTCGGTGATGCCCATACGCTGCGCGATCTCACGGCGCGACAGGCCCTGGATGCGGCCGAGCACGACGGCTTCGCGGCAGCGTGGCGACAGGCGGTCAAGGGCGACCTGCAGCCGGCGCAGCTCGTCGCGCGCCATTAAGATCTGGTCAGGGCCCGGGGCGTCGCCCGCGATGTCGAGGGTTTCGAGATCGGAGGCGGCGTCAATAGGGATGACACGAGCCTGCCGCGCGCGGTCGATCAGCAAATTGCGGGCGGTGGCGAAGAGGAATTGCTTGGGCTTTTCGGGGATGCGCTTGACGGCGGATTCGTAGACGCGAGTGTAGACCTCTTGCCGCAGATCGGCGATCTCACTCTTGTTGCGCCAGTTGTGCTGCAAGAATTGCATTAGCGAAGCCTCAAGCGGAAGTATGTCGCGCGTGAACCACGCATCCGCGCGGGCCACGGCGTTGGCTGTATCTGAGGAACGCAAGCCGGCGCTCCCGAAATTGTCCGATCTTTCGACCATCTCCGAACCGATCCGCCAGGGGGCATGCCCTGGCGCTCACCTATTCCGACGAAGCGGAGCGGAGATTGTTAGGGGGTGGAAGGTGAATTTTGCAGAAGGCCGCCGAATTGGACGGGTATTGCCGCAATAATGTTGCGAGAGATACGCAAAATGGATGGAGGCTTCCTCCACCGCCCGATGAATACCCTTTCGAAGGTTATCATGGGAAGAATAATGTGTTCTTCCTGTATCGGTTGGGGAAAGCTCTACCAAGTATCTTGCGTGAACAGCGCGCCGTTGGCGCGCCAAAGTTCTCCGATTCAAAATCCTTGCGTGAATCCTGTGATCGAGGTGGCGCCAGCAAAGTCGATGATAATGGAGCCATATTTGTTACGACTGACCCTTCCGCCAACGATCGTGGCGGCCGAGTGGAAGGCGGGCACACGCGCTTCGAAGACTTGGCAACCTCGGCGCGGGTAATCGCGCAACCACCCATTGCAGGAAAGAGGCGCAGATAGACGATGTGGTCGTGCGCGAATGTGAATTCCTGCTCACCCGGTTTGCCTGCTGTTGCTAGGATTTCGCCTCGGGGAAAGAAAAGCGCCGGACCGGACACGGGCAGCGCGGATTGAAGGCGTTGCGTCGTTGAATATCCTGCACCACCATCGCAAGATAGAGTTTGAGCGCTGTTGCAAAATCCACCTTGAGCTCACGAAGCCGGTAGGATTTCTATTGTGGTCACATTGGCGAAAACGACGGATGCCTGCTCGATCTCGATCTTCTCCAGAATGGTGATGGCGAGATCGGGGCTGCCTGGCGTGTCCTTGCGGCCATAGTCCAGGTCGAGCGCATCGCGGGCTTCGCATTCGGTCGGTTCGACGACTTCGGCATCGTTCTTGAGTTGCTCGATCGCCGCTTGCAATGCGTTGCGAACGAAGAACCGACCGGTTTTTCCGGATGTATCCGATTGCCATGACTAGAATATTTTCATGTTCGTGGGCCAGTTCGATCTATTTTTATAGATTGTATATGTGATACGATGTAGTTTACTATATCATTTAACTTGACTTTCGATATGCTATTATATATTAATTCACATAAATGAGCTATATAAGTATATCATGAACCCTATTCTAGAACCAGTCGCCCAAGTCTTGAAGGCTGCCCGGGAGCGCAAGGGCCTGAGCCAGCGCAGCCTCGCCACCAAGTCTGGCGTACCCCAAAGCCATATTTCCAAGATTGAGAACGCCTCTGTTGATCTACAGACTTCCAGCCTAATCGAGATTGCTCGTGCCCTCGATCTTGAACTTCTCTTGGTTCCGCGCCGACTGATACCAGCCGTCCAAGCCTTGCAACGGAATGGAGAGACAGCGCCTTCGCCGACCTTTGAGCAGGTCATCCAAGACAATCTCACACGCCTTCTGGCCAAGAATCAGGAAGCTGGAAGACCAGGGAATTCACGCCAAAGCCCTCGGAAGCCTCATAACAACGCTCGAAGACCTGCGTCGATTGCGCTTCGGCGCGTTGGGTGCGGTACAAATCCAGACGCTTTTGGACAAGGTCACCACGGTTTTGAAGCGCGCGACCGGACGCAAAGGCGGCACCGAGCCCGGCCCAATTCCCAAAGAATATCTGCACGAGCTGGATACTGTGGCGCGAGAACTACGCAGCGTTCGCAATGCCTTGGCACATGGCATAACCGACCGTCCGGCAGCACCTGTGCCCGCCTACCAACTCGATACGGAGGACGGCAATGGCTGACATCGCAGTCCTCAATGTTCTGCTCTACAGCCAACCAATCGGGACGCTCACGCGCCTACCCGGTGACAGAGTGCTTTTCGCCTTCAACGAAGACTACATCGCCGATGCCAACCGTCCGACCTTAAGCCTCTCCTTCAAGGATGCCTTTGGCGCGCTGATAACCGACATCAAGCCGACGCAGACACGGTTGCCGCCTTTCTTCGCCAATCTGTTGCCCGAAGGGCCGATGCGGGATTACCTCGCCAGCCAGGCGCATGTGAAGCCTACACGTGAATTCCTTCTGGCTTGGGTTCTCGGCCACGACTTGCCCGGCGCTCTGCGAATTCTGTCAGCTGACGGCGAAAGCCTGCCACCGGATGATGGTCAACTACCGGGCGGCCAAGCACACGCCAATGAGGTGAAACATCTCCACGATGACGATGGTATTTTGCGTTTTTCCTTGGCCGGGGTCCAACTGAAATTCTCAGCTGTCAAGGAAGCACCGGGCGGCTTGACCATTCCCGCCGAAGGTGTCGGCGGCTCCTGGATCGTAAAGCTACCATCCACTGTTTATCCCGGTGTTCCCGAAAACGAGTTCGCCATGATGGAGCTGGCCAGACGGATCGGGATTGACGTGCCGGAAACGGCGCTGGTCCCCATAGACAAAATCAAAGGGCTCCCGAAAGGCGTTGAGGCCGCGGGCGACAACGCCTTCACCATCAAGCGTTTTGATCGCTCGGCCGATCATCACCCGATCCACATGGAGGATTTTGCACAAGTCTTCGGAGTCTATCCTGAAGGCAAATATGGGAAAGCGAGCTATCGCAACATCGCGGAGGTTGTGTGGATTGAGACCGGCGAAACCGGAATATCCGAGTTTTTGCGCCGTCTCGTATTCAATGCGCTGATTGGCAATGGCGACATGCACTTGAAGAACTGGTCATTGATCTATCCAGATCGGATCAGTGCCCAGCTAGCGCCAGCTTACGATTTTGTGTCCACACTTGCCTATATCCCAAACGACAAATTGGGACTGACATTCGTTGATTCGAAGTCGTTCCAATCACTGACGCTCGAACAATTCGCCCGGTTTGCTGCGAAGGCAGGACTTCCCGAGAAACTCACACTGGGGACGGTCCGACAGACTGTGGCCGATTTCCGCAAGGCCTGGGCGGACAGCGATGATCTCAAACTCGCAGCCGAACTGCGACGCGCTATCGACGATCACTTGGATACGATCCCAATCTGGGAATAAAATGTGCGTGATCGAAAGATCGATCATGCGCACGAAATAAAGTCACACACCCTCAGCCCGCCCGATCGGAATTTTTTCGGGCGCTACGTTCGCTGCTCTGATTCATTTGATACATTCCTGCGCCTGTTCCATACCAAGCTTCCGGCAACCTGATACCGGCGGCGAGATTGTCGGATGGGCCTTGGCTCCCAACGGCCCATTACGGAAATCCGACACTGATGTTGGCGAATGGACCATAAAAATCCCGATCTTCCTTTCGCACCGAATCGATGCCCCCATCCATCGCACCAAAGAAAAAGTCGGCGCGATATCCGAGACTCACCCTCGCGTTGGAAAACAAAAACGAAGCGCCTGCGAAGCCGCCGAGATTGGGCACGGTGACGGAACGCGAACGATCCGGGTTCCCACTGCGGTGAGATTGGGTGTTGTGAAAATAGCCCAGGAGTTCATTCGTCTTATAATACAAGCCTATTGTTTGATGATGGCCCTGCGCCTTTTGGCGGCCGAACAAAAGCGCGGCATTGACACCCCAATCCAGAGACAGTCCGCCATCGTCTCTATCGCCGATTACAGGCAAAGAGGCGTTCCATGATAGCGAAGGCCCCAGCCCACGAAAGCTGCGCTCCATATGGGACGCGGCGAGGTATGTGCGGTGATATTTCGTGCGAAATGGAGTTGAAGGAAAATGAAACACTGGATCCGCAGTAACGCCCAGCGTCTGTTTCGAAGTGAACTGCGCAAAACGTACACCAAACTCGACTGTGGAAATAGCGCTTTTCCCAAACAGCCCCAATCCGATGTCTTTTCCGGCCTGGAAATCCAGGATTAGGTGCGTCTCGCTGTTGCTGATCTTGGAATCGGAAAATTCTTGCGTGTTTTGACGTGCCGGCAAACTCCCGTAGTGGGTACCTAGATGGATAGGTCGATTGCCCCCCGGTGTTTGCTCATGTGTTTTCTTGCTGCCGTTTGCCCGTCCATACAGCGCCGACATCGAGACGACCCAATCTGAGTTCTCCGGCCGAAATGAAATCCGGCCCTCCCCGCCGAAGCTCTGGCTCAACGCGTGCTGGAGCGCGGTTGGCGATTGGAAACCATCCGCAACGATACCGGGTTCAAAAGGCAAAACGTACGGATCGGCAGATCCGCCCACTCGTTCAGATTGGGCGCCAAGCTCGATCCACACCGTTGGCCGGCTAGGATCCTGATCGGCGCCCGCTGCGCTGCCGGGATCGGCGACAATGGCCAGCAAAGCGAGGGACGACGCAGATATCAGTAGTTTCGAGCGGAAATTTGAATTGCGGTTTGATACATTTATCAATTCGCTCATTGGTTCCCCCTTACCAGTTCTTTGTGACGCGGATGCCGATCAGCTTCGGGTCGGTCAGGAAGACATTTGTCGTCAAACCGGTGTCGTCGCTGTTCAAGAAAGCGCCGGTGATAGCTGTCGTGTCGAACACGTTCTTGTCGTAAAGCATCACCTGCCATCCGTTCTGGTTGGTGAAGATCAATGTGAGATTGACATTGGTGTAACCGCGCAGGCGATCGTAAGGATTGTCATTAAACACACGCGCCCAAGAATAATCCTGCCAGTAATAATCACCGCGCAGCGTGGCAGCCCAATCCGTCGTGATCGGTACTGTATATTGCGCACCGAAGGAGACCGTGAATGGCGGTGCGTTTGGCAATTCCTTGCCGCCCAGGTTTTTATCGAAACCCTCACCGTTATTTGGGGGCAATCCTAGTCCTCCATTTACATCGGCGGGCGCGGCCGGGTCGACGCTGAGCGGATCAAAGCCCGGATAAGCGCCTGGGGCGATGGAATGACCGTAACCATCGCTTGTTGGATTAGGTACATATGGCGCATTGGTCACAGGATCGACGTGATCGCCGTAGGCGTTCCCGCAAGAGGCATAAGTAATGTTCAAGCCATCTTGAAACTCACGCAGTACGACATAGGCTGGCAGGATACAGTTCGACGATTGCGTGACAAAAGGCTTGATCACGAGCCAATTGGAATTGCCTGCCGTACGATCCATTAGATCGACTGCCTGCGATCCTTTGGCAAGCGCGGTATCCTCCCAGCCGCCCGCAAAGTTGAATCGCAAGCCGGGGATTGGTTCATAGGTCGATTCGATTTCCGCACCCTTCACGTGCGCATCGAAATTTAGATTGATCGCGCTACGATCGACAATCTCTGAAATCTGATACTGCTCATAATTGTAGTAAAAGACATCGGCATTGAACGTCAACGCGCCATCCAGGAGCGTGTTCTTTGCGCCTAGTTCGAACGCGTCGATAAACTCCGGCTTAAAGGTCAGCGGATGAATGGGATTTACGACCGCTCCGGGCGCAAGACTGCTCGTAACAAGTATCGCGCCAGGCGGGTTAGCTCCGCCCGCTTTGTAGCCGTGGCCGTAGGAGGCATAGATCAATGTCTGATCTGTGAAATCCAGTTTCGGTGTCCAATTGGCCGCAAGTCGGCCAGTCCACTTATCCCATTGCTGATTGACGATGCCTGTTATGGGATAGCCGTAGCCCGTGACGATCAATTCACTGGGGATGTCGATGAAGTGCTTCCGGTCATCTGTCCACCGCAAACCCGCTGTAACTTTCAAGTCGTTGAAAATATTGTAATAGGTCTCGCCGAACATGGCGTAGGAATTCAACGTGTAGGGATTCTGGCTCAGAAAATAGTTGTGCCCCTCGTTGTTGAGGTTGGTTATGGGATTTGGATCAATATAAGAACAGGCAAGGGGGAAATCGCCAAACGGAAAATTCGGATCGGATGTATGGAGCCCACCAAAATGGGCCAGCAAGCATTGTTGATTGTCTGATACGCCAGGCACCCAAGGGTCGCTTTCGCCATCACCGCCACCACCGCCCACCCGTGGACGAAACGCGAGGGCCATTGTCAGCGTGTTGACGAACACATAGTAATTTTCTTCTGTTTCGTAATGGAGATAATTTCCACCTACACTGAAGTTGAATGGGCCGCCGAAATTCGATGAAAGGCGGAACTCCTGACTCAGTTGCCAGGCATGTTCATCCGAGAGGTCCTGCGCAACAAGACGATCACTGCAACCCAGTTGCGGATCGCAAAAAACACCGTCTGCAACGCAGCCGAATACGCCAGGAGTGCAAACGGCGCCAGCCGCTAGACCATTGTTACATCCACCCGGATTGAAACTATCGCCGCCTGCGCAAATACCGAGGCCGTTGGGGTCAGGCTTGATTACTCCCGCCGTGGGATTTGAGCTGTCATATGTGAACGCACCAGGGGCTGTGTTAAATCGATTGTAATCCTCGGTCGACCACAGAGAATCGTGGTTGAACCCCGTCTGGGAGGAGAACGTCAGCGCCGGATTGATCGTGTACTCGGCGTTGAATTCAACAACATCGTTTTTCGCTCTGTATACGGGCTCAAGGGTCGACTCGATGATGCGTAGATTTTGCGATTGCGTGGTGCTTGCATAGGGATCGAAAAAGGAGCGAACCGGAACGTTTAGGCTTGTTAACGCATCGTAATAGGGCAGCGAATAGCCATTTGGGACTTGGAATGCATCTGCCGAATAAAGCGAACTCATCTGGCAGCCTTGAGACAAATAGTCCGACGATCCTTGCGCGCCTCCTGTCATTTGGGCAATCGGAGTTCCCAGGATTTCTGTCGGAATTGGATCGGTCTTGCAGAGTTGTTTGCTCGTGCGCATCCGATCGTCGTCTTCCGAGAAGTGTTCCCATACAAGATAAGTCTGTACGTTGCTGGATGGTTTGAATCCAATCGTAACGCGGCCAGACCATAGATCGCGGCCATCAATACGAGCATCAGTGAGTTCGTTGAACGAATATCCCTGCCGCTTGGTCCATTCACCAGCAACGCGAATATCTAGCCTGTCATCGACGATAGGCACATTAATCATACCTTCGAACCGTCGTTGGTGATAGTTTCCGATGTCGGCCGACGCCATCGCTTCGAACTGATCTGTGGGTTTGGCAGTAACTAGATTAACGACGCCCGCTGTCGCATTGCGGCCATAGAGCGTGCCTTGCGGTCCGCGCAACACCTCGGCCTGACCTAGGTCGTAGAATTCTTGTTCGAAAAAATGATTGCGGATAAATGGAATATCGTTGAGAGCGACAGCCACAGCAGGATCTGTGCTGACCGAAATCGCCTGGGTGCCGATACCGCGAATTTGAATGCTGTAGCCAGTGAAGTTCGTTTTCGTGAATGTCAGGTTCGGCACCTGTTTCACGAGATCGGGGCCGCCGGCAGTCTGCGTGGCCGTCAATTGCTCTTGCGAAAGTGCGGTAATCGAGATCGGAATCGATTGAACGTCGGCGCCACCGAGCTTTGACGAAGTCACCGTCACGGTCTCGACCGGGCCCCTGCTTGCAGGGGCAGCCTGGGCGATCTCTATGGAGTTGACATCATTTGAAGAGCGAGTGTCTCGAATAATCGTAATAACGCCGTCATCGTGCCGTGCGATAAAGCCGGTTCCCGCCAGTATACGGGATAGCGCACTTTCGTCAGCGGTGTCACTTTTTGCACCTTTCGTCCGAACCCCTTTCACCGCATTGGCGGAAAACACGAGTTGGACGCCGGTTTGCGTGATATAGGATTTCAGAGCCTGCTCAAGGTCGCCGCTTGGTACGTCCAAATCACGCCCGAACGCAGATGCTGTCAAAGCAGCAATAGAGGCGCCTGTGTAGATTACAGCTTTCAATAGTTTGGAACTTGGCATATTCCCCCTCTTCCTTCGACCACGCAGGCCTATTCAAAAACTGAGAATTTTCTTCAACGTGAAATCACAAGATCCTTGCCCTGTTTCCGTACATGCAGGCCAAGTACCGATCGCGCGACGCGTCCGAACAACTCGACGTTGTTCGCCGGAAAGGTGCCTTCGATGCGCTCCTGCGCTGCGTCGGCGTCGGCAACTATAACTTTCTGCTCATTGTACCGGTTCAGCTGGATAGCGGCGTCCGATAGGGTTGTGCGATTGAAGATGAGCACCCCTCGCCGCCAAGCCAGATCATTGTCCACGCTGTGGCGCGACCTTTTAAGAACCGACATCGCATCTGCTGTCGCAACGGCAACATCACCTGACGTCAGGATTGCGTGCTGACCGTTCGGTTGGCTGGGCGTATCGAATTCCGCGCGACCTTCGACGAGCGTTACCTGAACCTCACCTGGTGTCTGCCGCACAACGAACTTTGTTCCCAGATCAGTAATCCGGTGATCGTTTGTCAAAACCACAAAAGGTCTAGCTGCGTTATGCGCAACTTGAAAATAAACTTCACCACGTTCGATCCAGACGGTTCTGTGGTGCTCATCCAGACGCGTGCGGATTGCGGAATTGGTGTTGAGTTCGATCTGCGAGCCGTCCGCCAATGTTAAAAGTTTGTAGCCACCAATCTTGGTTGAATAAAACTCCGATTGTGCCCGTTGCATCGGAAGAGCCAGCCACAACCCGAGAATTGACGCCGCAGCTATTGCTCCAGCGGCAACCCGCAGATGAAATGACGAATTTCGTCTGGTGTCGGGGGACCTGGGTGGTCCAAACGTCCCGCGAAGTGCTGCCAACCGGTCCGCACGCTGCCAACCGTCGCGTGCCCGAAGAAATGCAACTGTTTGGGCGGTCGATTGCGCCAACCACTGCTCAAGCGCAGCTTTGTCTTCTGCGCCCCAGTCTTCGCGATCTGCGCGCTCCACCCAAGCTATCGCCTCTGCGTTGATCTGCTCGGCCTCTGACCCCGCACGATTCGCTTCATTACCCGACAAATTCACGACGTTTCTCCGTCTGGCGCAGAACCGTGCAGGATTTCGATAATAACTTGCATTCCGGCCGCTAAATGTTCGGCGACTACTCCTTCGCTGATCCCCATTCGGGCAGCGATCTCGCGGCGAGGAAGGCCTTCGATCTTGCGCAGAATCATGGCTTCACGGCAGCGTTCTGGTAGCCGATCAAGGACGCGTCGTAGCCGCCCCAGTTCAGAGCGCGCCGCGGCTACGCGATCAGGACCGGGTTCGTCGCTGACTACGTCCAAATTTTCCAAATCGGCGACCGTTTCGATCGAAACCACCTGCTCGTGGCGGAGCCGATCGATGATTAGATTCCGCGCCGTGGTCATCAGAAAAGGCCTAAGCGGATCCGGGATCGCTTTTTGCGCCGCCTCGTAAACCTTGACATAGACATCCTGCCGAAGGTCGGCCGCATCATTCCGATTTCTCAGACTGCGGTTCAGGAACTGCATCAGGGCCCCTTCGAGCGGCAACACTTCACGGACAAACCATTCGTTCACGAAAGACGTGTTCACGGACACACCGGCAACGCGCATGTCGGTGTCGTTTCGACCTGGGTCAGTTCCGTCAATCATCCCCCGCCAGCTTCCTGCGTATTCGAGGGTCCTCACTTAATTGAACGGCTGGCGAAGGGGTGATGTAAGGGTTGGACGTAAAATAAATTTTCTGGGGCGGGTTAGCCGAGTAACGCTTGAAAGAAACTTGCGGATATCCGCCCGGATCAGGGGTTCCAAAATTTCAAGGAGCCAGCCCCCAAACCCCTCGGTACCAGGGCATTTGGCGTCCTGCTACGAGTTAAATAAGGGATCCGAGGGGAAACAGCCGATGTTGCTTCGGCAATACGCCATAACCTGTCCGCCCAAAGTGGAAGAGCCTGGCGGCACGCAGATCCAACCCTCTGCTGACGATCGCAGTGTCGAGTGCATCGCCATCCAGCTCCGCGATCAAACCAGCGCGGTGCCTTCGACGACGCTAACGGTCACCTTGAGATAAAGCGCCATAGTCGAGCGGCCAAGTGCGCGGGCGGCAGGTAGATGGCGACGTAAGATGCCAACGTTGAAACGGCCCACCTTACGCCGCTCTCGGCCACAGCGAGTGCTTTCATCGCTCCGACCTTTCTGCGATCTGCGCTGCAGATCGCAGAAGCCAGCATAATAGGTCCGTTACCTGTAGCTGCCGCGCTCGGCGGATTTGCCCTCGAAGATGGATTTTCGTCACCCCCGTGCTCGGCAATCTGTCCCGTCGCGGGGAACGCAAAGCGGATGAAGCGGCAGTATTGGGTATGCGTCCCCCAAGAACCAGCACCTCTCTCAGATGGATTCCCGACCACCATTCCGCCGCGTCACGTGATGGCCACGAACGGAAGCCTGATACTGGCAGCAAGATTATCGACGGAACCTTTACTCCCAACGCCCCGTTACGGAAGTCCGATGCTTATCGTTGCGAAGGGTCCGAAGAACCCGCGATTTTCGGATTTCGGGGTATCGATGCCGCCATCCATTGCGTCGAAGAAGAAATCGGCGCGATAGCCGAAGCTCAGCTTGGCGTTGGAATAGCGGAACGAAAGCCCCGCGATGCCGCCAAGGTTTGGGACGACGACCGTCCGCACTCGATTGATGTCTGCCGTATGAGCGTATAGATTTTGGATACGCCCACCAGCACTAGGGGCGAATTCATGCCCCACATGCAGATGGGGCGTACCCCCCTGAAAGCTTATATCAAAGTTGCTGTTGTAATAGCCACGAGCACTACTTTGATGGCGCCCGCGCACCTTCTGCCGGCCAAACAGAACGGCGGCATTTGCGCCCCAATCAAGTGTGATTTCACCGCGTTCGGGATTGCCCACGAAAGGCGCCGAGCCATTCCACGCGATGGACGGCCCTAACCCGCGAAAGCTTCGTTGCGCGCTTAACATGGCGGCGTAATCGTGGAAGTGCACATGCTGTTGCTTGAATGCGTTAAGTTCATACTTCGAAGCTATTGGACTCGATAGGTAATGAACATCGGGCTCGGCTCGTAAACTGACATTCGTCTTCGAGGTGAACTGAGCGATACGAACGCCTGCGCTCAGGACGGAAGAGCCGTGGATGCCGAATATACCGAGACCCACATCCTTCCCCACCTGAAAATCGAGAATAGCGTGGGTTTCGCTTTGCTGCGCCGTTGCATTCTCAAATTTGACATGGCCGAAGGGGTAAAAGGAATAATTGTGACTATAGTCAAAACCTGAAAACGGTGGCGGGAAAGTACGTGCGAAATGCACAGGCACTTTGGCGTTCGGCGTTTGCTGATGCTGCTGCCTAACGCCGTTTGACCGCCCAAAGCGGACGGATGCCGAGAATACCCAATCGTTTCCTTCCGGTTCGAACGAAATTGCCCCTTCACCGCCAAATGAATATTGCGGGGGTTTCTGGACGCTCAGGGGTGAGAAGAACGATTTCGGCAGATTGGCCACGAAGGGCGGCGCAAACGGCTCCTGCCCGCCCTGTATTTGTTCCAACTGGCCGCCAAGTTCGATCCAGACTGTGGGACGATCCGCGTCATTTTCTGCGAAAGCAGCGCCCGACGCATAGACAGACGCGACCAGCGCAGCCACAGACACGCTGGCAAACAGGCGCCGGCGGAAATCATTCCAATCGCTCCGTGTGCTTATCAATTCACTCATTAGTTCCCCCTTACCAGTTCTTCGTGACGCGGATGCCGATCAGCCTGGGATCAGTCAGAAATACGTTGGTCGTGAGCCCCGAGTCATCGCTGTTCAGGAAGTCGCCAGTGATAGCCGTCGTGTTGAATATGTTCTTGTCGTAGAGCATCACCTGCCAACCGTTCTCATTGGTAAAGATCAGTGTCAGATTGACGTTGGTGTAGCCGCGCAGGCGGTCATAAGGATTGTCGTTGAAGACGCGCGCCCAGGAGTAATCCTGCCAGTAATAGTCTCCGCGCAGCGTACCCGCCCAGTCCGGCGTGATCGGCAGCGTGTATTGTGACCCGAAGGAAACCGTGAACGGTGGCGCATTCGGCAATTTGTTGCCACTAAGATTCTTATCGAAGCCCTCGCCGTTGTTGGGAGCCGGACCAGCGTTATTTCTGAGAAAACCGTCAGGGTTTGTCGCAATCGGGCCGACCGGATCGAAGCCCGGATAGCCTGGCGGAATTATGTACCCCTGACTGATGCTCGTTGTTGGATTGGCTACAAAAGGCAACCCAGTAATCGGATCTACATGGCCGGTGTAGGCATCGCTGCATGCATTTGATAATCCGTTTTGGCCACCGCTCGTCTGGTAGACCAAGAGGCTGGCAGCCACGACATAGGCCGGAAGTATGCAGTTCGATGCCTCTGTAATGTATGGCTTGACCACAACCCAATCGGGATTGCCGGCCGTGCGATCCATCAGATCGACGGCCTGATCGCCCTTGGCAAGCGCGGCATCTTCCCAACCGCCCGCAAAGTTGAACCGCAGGCCGGGAATGGGCTCATAAGTCGATTTGACTTCCGCGCCTTTTACATGCGCGTCAAAGTTCAGGTTGATCGCCGTGCGGTCGACGATTTCGGAAATCTGATAATTTTCGTAGTTATAGTAGAAGACATCGCCGTTAAGCGTGAGCGTTCCATCGAGCAACGTGTTTTTCGATCCCAGTTCGAACGCATCAATAAATTCGGGCTTGAAAGTTAGCGGGTGAATCGGGTCGAAGATTTCTGTTGAATTGGCGAAGGTTGGGAAAATCGCGCCGGGCGGATTGGCGCCGCCCGCCTTATAGCCGTGCGCATACGAGCCATAAATCAGGGTCTGATCGGTGAAATCGAGTTTCGGCGTCCAATTAACGGCGGCACGACCGGTAAGCTGGTCCCATTGCTGATCTACGATGCCGGTAACAGCATAGCCGTAGCCGGGCACAATTAGTTCGCTGGGGATGTCGACGAAGTGCTTTTGATCTTCGGTCCAGCGCACACCTCCCGTCAGCTTCAAGTCTTTTGCAATGCCGTAATAAACCTCGCCGAATCCCGCATAGGAATTCAACGTGTAGGGATTCTGGCTCAAAAAATAATTGTGTCCCTCGTTGTTGAGGCTGGCGAGCGGATTTGGGTCGATATATTTGCAACCGCTAAAAAGGGGCTGTGGTATGGTGGGGTTCGGGTCCCTAAGCCCGCCATTCAAGCAAGAACTGTTGTCTGTTACACCAGGCACCCAAGGGATTCCTAGGCCGGCTCCTCCTAGTGCGGAATACATAGTCAAAGTGTTGATAAAGACGTAATAGTTCTCTTCGGTTTCGTAATGGAGATAATTGCCCCCGGCGCTGAAATTTAGCGGCCCGCTAAAATTCGACGAGAGTCGAAATTCTTGGCTCAGTTGCCAAGCATGTTCGTCCGAAAGATCCTGCGCAACAAGCCTGTCGCTGCAGCCCAATTGTGGATCGCAGAAGATACCACTGGGTTCTCCTTCAATGACGGGACCGTTGGGATCGGGAAGAATCCGTCCGCTGTTGCCATTGTAATTCGCTTCATAGATGAAGGCCCCGGGGGCGCTGTTGAAGCGGTTATAGTCCTCGGTCGACCAGAGAAAATCGTGGTTGAAACCGGTTTGCGCGGTGAACGTCAACGCTGGTGTAAGTTGATAATCGGTATTCAGTTCGACAGTATCGTTTTTCGCCTTGTAGACCGGATTGATCGAAGACTTGATGACGCGCAGATTTTGGGACTGGGTCGTACTCGAATAAACGTTAAAGCCTTGGCGGATGATTCCCGAGGTCGCACTGAAGAGGCCGGAATAGTAAGGGAGCGAGTATCCGTTCGGTACCTCAAAGGCATCCGTGGAATAGAGCGATGTGGGAAGACATCCCTGACTGAGATAGTCGGCAGGACCGAAACTGTCGAAACCAGCTTGGCCCGTTCCGACACCTTCAATTGTAGTCGAGATCGGGGCCGTCTTGCAAAGCTGCTTGGCGGTTCGCATTCTGTCATCGTCTTCGGAGAAATGCTCCCAGACGAGAATGGTCTGTAAGTTCTCGACCGGCTTCCACGCGATGGAAACGCGCCCGGACCAAAGATCGCGGCCATCGATGCGCTGGTCGGTGGATTCGTTGAAGGAATAACCTTGCCGCTTTGTCCACTCTCCTGCAACGCGGATATCAAGGCGATCATCGACAATCGGCAAATTGATCATGCCTTCGAAACGACGCTGGTGATAGTTGCCCAATTCGCCCGATGCCATCGCCTCGAATTGATCGGTTGGCTTGGCCGTCACCAGGTTGACCACGCCAGCTGTCGCGTTGCGACCGTAGAGCGTGCCCTGTGGTCCGCGCAGCACTTCTGCCTGTCCGAGGTCGTAGAATTCCTGTTCAAAGAAGTGATTGCGAATGAAGGGAATATCGTTCAGCGCGACGGCCACGGCGGGATCTGTTGTGACGGAAATCGCTTGTGTCCCGATGCCACGGATTTGGATGCTGTAGCCAGTAAAATTCGTTTTCGTGAACGTCAGGTTCGGCACCTGCTTTACGAGATCGGGGCCACCCGCCGTCTGCGTCGCTGTCAATTGCTCCTGCGACAGCGCGGTAATGGAAATCGGGATTGATTGGACGTCGGCGCCGCCGAGTTTCGAAGACGTGACCGTCACGGTTTCAACCGTGCCCCTACTTGTGGGACTGGACTGGGCCAGTTCCATCACTTGGGCGCTGATCTCTGAGCGCGGTCCTGCCGCCTGAGGCACTACGGCTATCATCCCGGACGAATCACGCCTGGCAACAAATCCCGTGCCGCTCAGGATACGTGCCAACGCGATGTCCGGCGCGAGATCTCCCGTGGCCCCCTTGGTACGAACGCCCTGCATCGCGTCTGTCATTACGACCAGCGGAACACCCGTTTGCGTTCTGTACGCATCGAGTGCGGTCTTCAAATCGCCCTTTGGTATTTCGAAATCTTGCGCAAATGCTCCCGTCGACAGCGCAATAACCGCTGACGTTCCCAGCAATGCGGATAAGCCTGACATGATCCTATTTCCCCCTGTTTCGATGCGGTCGATTAACGCGAAATGATGATTTCCTCGCCGCGATCTTCAACATGCAGGCCGAGAAAATTCCTCGCCACCCGCTTGAACGCCTGAATGCCGTTCGTCGGAATCGAGGCATCGATTCGTAGGCGCGCAAGACTGGGATCAGCGATGACGAGCTTTTCTTGGTTATACCGATTCAATTCGGCAGCAACCTCGGCAAGCGTTGCGTTGTCGAAAATCAGCAGATTCCGGCGCCAACCAAGTTCATTTACCAAATTGCGGGCTGGCCTTTTCACTACCGACAATGAGCTGGGGGTTGCGGTGGCCACGTCGCCCGGTGTCAGAATGGCAACTTGGGCGTTTACTCCCGCTTTTACCGGTTCAATTCGCGCGCGCCCTTCGACAAGCGCCACTTCGACACCATCAATACTATTGCGTATTAGAAATTTCGTGCCGATATCCACCACCCGCTTGCCAGCAGCTGTCACAACAAAGGGACGAGCGCTGTTGTGCTTGATCTCGAAATAGGCTTCGCCCCGATCCAGCCACGCCATTCTTTGGTTGGCTGCAATCCGTAGCACCGTATTGGTGTTGAGTTCGATTTGCGAACCATCTAGCAGCGTCAGGATTCGTCGCCCGCCAACAGGAGTGGTCCAGGTTGTTTGATCGGTGGCCGTGAAAACTCGAAAGTCCACAAAGCCAAGAACCGCAACAATCGCAACTGCTGCGACGCTGCGAGCCAGAGGGGGCCATTCAAACGGAGAGCCCTGGATGCGAGGTACAACCGGCGCGCGACGCAAGGCGGTCAATCGTTCGGTGCGCCCCCAGACCGCCTTCACTCTCATATAGGCGACCTGGTGCGAAGACGACTTGGCGAGCCAAAGATCCAACTCTGCTTGGTCGGCCTCGCTCCATGTCCAGAATTGCCGGCGTTGCAGCCATGCTGCGGCCTGCATCCTTACTTCGTGAGCGCTATTCACGCCCGGCTCGTGTGTTGTCGAATCGGTCATGTTCTTTTGCCCGAACCAGCCCCCTCGCCGAGCAACATATCGGTGAGGGCATAGAGACCGGCCGTGAGATGGTCGGAGACGGTCGTTTCGGCGATACCCAAACGGGCCGCGATTTGACGCCCTGTCAGCCCTTCGATCCGGCCGAGCACGACGACTTCGCGGCACCGCGCCGGTAGACGCTCAATCGCCGCTTGCAAAAGACGCAGTTCGTCACGCGCGATAACGTTTCTTTCAGGACTGGGCGTATCTACAGCGACGCCCAACTCGTCCAAGTCGGCGACGGCTTCGATTGGCACGACATGCTCGCGCCGCACCCGATCGACCACAAGGTTTCGGGCGATGGTGAACACGAAGGGCCTCACGGGCTTGGGAACCCTTACTTGCGCTGCCTCGTAGGCGCGCGTGTAGACGTCCTGACAGAGATCCTCGAGATCGCTCTGATTTTGCCAGCTACGCCGCAAGAACTGCATCAAATCTGCCTCCAGCGGCAGAACCTCGCGGATGAACCACGCTTCAAGATCGGGAGCGGGCACGACCGACTCCTCGCGGATTAAATCCACGTTTTCACGATCCGATTCCGGTGTTTCAACCATCTCCCCCGCCAGCGTTTCGCCTATTGAGGGTTCGATTCAATGACCACACCAGGAACAACGAAGGACGGTGTGGGAGTTACGTGTCCGCGCTCAAAATATTTTACAGCGATATCAGCCCGCAGCCCTATGCCTTTGTCATGGCTATAAAATGCTGCGACAAGTCCCAGATTTAGGTCCAATTGGGAGCCTTTTTTCTCCCTCCGAGCAATGTCTTGCGCAAGGATATTTCAAGGTAGGGTGAAGGCCGACTCAAGTGGAATATGCCTCTTGTCGTCCGCCAAATCGCTCGGAGCGAGCCCGTTGCCGACGCGCCTTGCGGCATCCCGATGACATTTCTGGTTTAAGCCGCCACTATACCCATGGCTGACTGGCTCCGACATACCGGGGGCGCCCACTTCTTCAATCTCGCCCTACCTCAAAACCGACTAACCTTCGTGGCCGTCAAGCGGGGTCATACGCATGTACGACGAATACGGAAGTCATCACTTATCGGCCGCCCTCCCCTCAACGAATGACAGAGCACGGGTAGCACCACCTTCTGGAATGGCGCCGGGCCGGAAACGCCAGGCAAGAAACCGGCAATAGCCGCCATCCATCAGATCGCGTCCATAGGCGATGGCGCAACGAGTTATCAATTAGCCGCCAAGTCCGACGCTGATCGTGGCAAAGGGACCGTAGAAGCCACGGTTTTCTGTTCGCGCTGTATCTATACCACCGTCCATCGCGCCAAAGAAGAAGTCGGCGCGATAACCGAGACTGACTTTGGCATTGGAATAGAGGAACGAGACACCCGCAAATCCTCCGAGATTGGGCACAGTGACGAAACGTGAACGATCCGGGTTTCCACTGCGCTGAAAATGAGTGGTCAAATGATATCCCAGAAAAGCATTGGTCTTATAGAATACTGCTGACGTTTTGTGTTGGCCACGTACCTTTTGCCGCCCGAACAGGACGGCGACGTTCGCGCCCCAGTCGAAGGCAACCCTCCCGTCGCTGACATTTCCAACCAAAGGCGCAGAAGCATCCCAGGAAAGAGATGGACCAAATCCGTGAAAGCTGCGGTCCATGTGGGACGTCACTGTGTAAGTGTGATGATATTTCTCGTATTTTGCATTTGTCGGAAAGTGGAAATCCGGATTTGCGATCAACCCCAAAGTCTGTTTTGAAGTAAATTGGGCAAATCGCACGCCAAAACTGAGTGTCGAATCCGCTGCGGCATTGAACAGCCCCAGTCCTATATCTTTACCGACCTGGAAATCCAGAACTGTATGCGTTTCATTGTTGTCTACCCGCGCCTGGGAAAATTTCACCGTCGAATGGATTGGGTAAAAAGGACCGCTGTGGCTGCCCAAATGGATCACGCGAGAGCCGCCCGGAGTTTGCTCATGCGTTGCCTTGCGCCCGTTTGCTCGGCCATACAGGACAGAGGCTGAGAAAACCCAATCGGAGTTTTCTGGCTGGAACGAAATCCTGCTCTCGCCTCCGAAGCTTTGGCTGAGCGCGCGCTGAAGTGCTTCTGGAGACGTGAACCCGTCCGCAACAATCTTGGGATCAAAAGGCGGGGCAAATGGATTACCAAAACCATTTACCTGTTCGGATTGCACGCCGAGTTCGATCCAGACCGTGGGGCGATCGGCGTTGTTATCCGCAGCCCGTGCCTCGCCAACGCCGTGCAACGTCGAAAAAAGCGCCAACCCCGAGACAGTGGCCATTAATTCCCAACGGATATTTCGGCGCGGCATATTCATTAATTCGCTCATCGCTTCCCCCTTACCAATTCTTCGTGATGCGGACGCCGATCAGCTTAGGATCGGTCAGAAACACGTTTGTTGTGAGCCCGGAATCGTCGCTGTTGAGGAAGTCGCCGGTGATAGCCGTCGTGTTGAAGACGTTCTTGTCATATAGCATCACCTGCCAGCCGTTCTGGTTGGTGAAAATGAGTGTGAGATTCACGTTGGTGTAGCCGCGCAGACGGTCATACGGATTGTCGTTGAAGACGCGCGCCCATGAATAATCCTGCCAATAGTAGTCGCCGCGCAGTGTTCCTGCCCAATCTGACGATAGCGGTAGCGTGTACTGCGCGCCGATCGAGACGGTAAAGGGCGGCGCATTGGGCAGTTTGTTGCCGCCCAGATTTTTATCGAACCCCTGACCGTTATTGGGCGCAGTGGAAGGATCGAAGCCGGGATAACCTAGGGGAATTACTCCCTGAACAGTATTAGAGATTGTAGGATTAGGTACATATGGGAGGTTGGTCTCAGGATCGAGACCAACAATGTACGCATTACCACAGGAAATGGCAGTTTCCGCCGACGTGGTCTGGATCATCGCTAGGACAACATAAGCCGGAAGAATGCAGTTCGACGCCTGCGTTACGAAGGGCTTGACGACCATCCAATCAGGATTGCCCGCCGTGCGGTCCATCAGATCTACTGCCTGAGAGCCTTTGGCGAGCGCGGTATCTTCCCAGCCGCCCGCGAAGTTAAAGCGCAGACCGGGAATCGGTTCATAGGTCGACTCAATTTCCGCGCCCTTTACATGCGCGTCGAAATTCAGATTGATGGCAGTACGATCGACAATTTCAGATATCTGGTATTGCTCGTAATTATAGTAGAAGACGTCGCCATTCAGGGTTAGCGTTCCGTCAAGCAGCGTGTTTTTCGTGCCTAACTCGAATGCATCAACGAATTCTGGTTTAAACGTCAATGGATGCACAGGATTCACTATGGTGTAGTCGGAAAAATACAAAAGTATAGCGCCTGGAGGATTGGCACCGCCTGCTTTGTAGCCATGCGCGTATGATCCATAGACCAGCGCCTGGTCGGTGAAATCGAGCTTTGGCGTCCAGTTTGCGGCCAAACGCCCCGTCCATTGATTCCATTGCTGGTTTACGACACCGGTAACTGGATAACCGTAACCGGTGACAAGCAGTTCGCTCGGGATGTCGATAAAATGCTTGCGGTCGTCCGTCCAGCGCGCGCCCGCAGTGAGCTTCAGATCGCTGGCGATGTTGTAATATGCTTCACCGAAACCGGCATAGGAATTCAACGTATAGGGATTCTGATTTAAGAAGTAATTATGGCCCTCATTATTAAGGCTGGTGATGGGGTTTGGATCGATATAGACGCAAGCCAACGAACCGCCACCAGCTGGATGGTTCGGGTTCGAGTTGTGGAATCCTCCATAGTTGTTCAGCAAACACTGATGATTGTCCGAAACACCCGGAACCCATAGATCGGATGTAGGATCGTCAAAGGGTATGGGTACAAAGGCCGATGATAGTGTGAATGTGTTGATGAACACATAGTAATTTTCTTCCGTTTCGTAATGCAGATAATTTCCCCCTATGCTGAAATTAAACGGTCCATTGAAATTCGATGATAAGCGAAATTCCTGACTCAATTGCCACGCATGCTCATCTGAAAGATCCTGCGCGACAAGCCGGTCGCTGCAGCCCAGTTGCGGATCGCAGAAGACGCCGTCGGGAACGCAACCGCCTCCACCCGGTGTGCAAGCGGTGCCCGAAAGACCACCGTTGGCGCAGCCGCCGGGGTTAAGAGCATCACCGCCAGCGCAAACGCCGAGGCCATTGGGATCCGGAAGAAGCAGCCCCGCAACCGCCGCCTTGCCCCCTAAATCATATGCAAATGCACCCGGTTGAGTGTTAAAACGGTTATAGTCCTCGGTGGACCATAGGAAATCATGGTTGAACCCGGTCTGCGAAGACAGAGTCAGCACCGGGTCGATAGTGTATTCGGCATTGAATTCGACGACATCATTTTTCGCTTTGTAGACCGGATTGAGGCTGGATTCGATAACCCGGAGGTTTCGTGATTGCGTTGTGCTCGCGTAAGGATCAAGGGCACTTTGGATAGGCACATTCAGAGCTCCAAAAGCGGTATAGTAGGGCAGCGAGAAGCCGTTCGGCACCTCGAATGCATCGCCTGAATAAAGCGAAGTCATCTGGCAGCCCTGGCTCAGGAAGTTCCCGTCGCCGTTGTAACCTCCGGTGTTTGGATTTATGGGAACCCCGAGGATTTCTGTTGGAATAGGATCGGTTTTGCAGAGCTGCTTAGCTGTGCGCATGCGGTCGTCGTCTTCGGAGAAATGTTCCCAGACGAGGTAGGTCTGCACGTTCTCGAAAGGCTTGAAGCCGATCGTGACACGGCCCGACCATAAGTCGCGACCGTCGATGCGTTGATCGGTCAGTTCGTTGAAGGAATAGCCCTGCCGTTTCGTCCACTCGCCTGCAATACGGATATCCAGACGGTCGTCTACGATCGGTAGATTGATCATGCCCTCAAAGCGACGCTGATGATAGTTGCCAAGATCTGCGGACGCCATCGCTTCGAACTGATCGGTTGGCTTGGCAGTGACCAGATTGACGACCCCCGCCGTGGCATTACGGCCATAGAGTGTACCTTGTGGGCCCCGCAGCACTTCGGCTTGACCGAGATCGTAGAATTCCTGCTCGAAGAAGTGATTGCGGATGAACGGGATATCATTGAGCGCCACTGCCACAGCGGGATCGGTCGATACGGAAATCGCCTGCGTACCTATGCCACGAATGGTGATGCTGTAGCCGGTAAAGTTGGTCTTCGTGAACGTCAAGTTAGGCACTTGTTTCACGAGATCAGGCCCGCCGGCCGTCTGTGTTGCCGTCAACTGCTCCTGCGACAGTGCGGTTATAGAGATTGGAATCGACTGTACATCCGCGCCTCCGAGCTTGGATGACGTAACTGTAACAGTTTCAACGGCTCGTTGTACGGGAATAGCTTGCGCAATCTGCAGAAGCTCCCCCTGCTCGCTCTCGCTGGAAGACGAATGATCGCGGACAATCCCGATGGCGCCTGACGGTGTACGATGTGCAATAAATCCGGTTCCAGAAAGAATATGTGACAATGCATCATCTGCCGAAATCGTGCCCTTTACACCGGAGGTGCGGCTACCACGTATTGCTTCCGAAGAAACGATGAGCTCAACGCCTGATTGCGTGGTGTAAGCAGCAAGTGCCGATTTTAGGTCACCGCCCGGAATATCGAAATTGGCAGCCTTGGCGATCGTCGCGAACATCACAATGGATGTGATCCCAGAAACAGCGACCGTGACACGCTTTAGAGATCTCATGTTTCCCCCTTCGAATTCAAAGCTTGCCGATGCAGCGCTTAGTTGTGCGTTGCCTTACTCTCTCCGCTCATCGCGAGATGACGATTTGATTACCTAGCGTTCTGGCGTGAAGCGCAAAAACGGTTTGCGTCAGATGCGTGAAGTCCCCGATGTCATTGGATCGGAACTTTCCGTCTAGTGTCAGCTGCGCTGCCGTTCGATCGGCGATGACGATCTTTCGATCATTATAGCGATTGAATTCTGCTGCTGCGTCGCCGAGTGTCGTGTTGTTGAACACAAGCATACCTTGGCGCCACGCAAGCGCAGATCGGAGTGCCTTGTTCGACTTCTTCTCAACATAAATGATATTTTCTTTCGCAACTGCGACATCGCCTGGCGCAAGCAAAAGCGGTTCGCGCAAGCGGCCATCAGGCGCGTCGAGCTGCACTCGGCCCTCGATAAGCGCGACTTCCAGCTGGTTGGAGATGTTTCGAACAAGGAACTTGGTGCCCAAATCGGTCACACGATGACCTGCTGCCATCACGACAAATGGATGAGCAGCATCGTGCTTGACGCGGAAGAAAGCTTCGCCCCTATCAAGCCAGAGTTCCCGGCGGTCACCTATCACGCGTACGGTGGTCGCGGTGTTCAATTCGACTTCGGAGCCATCTGCGAGCGTGATCGTCTTGTGTCCACCAACCGCAGTCTCATAGAGCTTTTCCTGAGGCCTCATTAGATAGGCTGTTCCAGTCGCGCCTAAGGTAATAACCACTACGAATCCGGCCGCTATACGCGCCAGCGCCGACCAAAAGCGGTGACGCGAACCCTGTTCTGGATAAACAGGCCGCAAGGCTGTCAATCGAGCGGTCCGTTCGAACGCTGCTTTCAGCCGCCAATAAGCCACGCGGTTGTCAAGCGAAGAATTGAGCCAGGCATCCAGCGCCGCTTGATCGTCTCTCGACCAAACCCAGAAATTGCGGCGACGAAGCCAAGCAACAGCCTGCGCTTCAATATCCATGGCGCCTGTAACGACGCCATGATCTCCGCCCGCGCCGCTCACGATTTTCGCCGCAGGTCGGCAGGATCGCCGTAAAGAACGTTCGCAAGTGCGCGAATACCATTGTCTATATGCACGGAGACGGCTGCCTCACTGATTCCCATGCGTTGAGCTATTTCCCGGCCCGGTAAGCCTTCGATTCTGCCAAAGACCAACGCCTCGCGGCAGCGCGGTGGAAGACGGTCAAGAGCGACCTGCAAGCGACGCAGTTCGTCGCGCGCAATAGCACTCCGATCCGGCCCCGGTTCATCGATTGCCACGTCTAGCGCATCGAGATCGGATGCCACCTCGATCGGAACGACATGTTCGCGGCGCACACGGTCCACCAAAAGATTGCGCGCGGTGCGGAACACAAAGGCCTTGGTCGATTGAGGAATCTCTCTTTGCGCAGCCTCGCAGACACGCACGTAGACCTCCTGCCGGAGATCAGCGATATCGCTCTGATTGCGCCAATTGTGCTGCAAAAACTGCATCAATGCGGACTCCAACGGCAGCACATCACGCACAAACCACGCCTCTACCTCGGACGCAGTCACAGCCGCATCCCGGTCCAAGCCAGCGTTCTCACGCGTAGGTTCCAGCGGTTCGGTCATACCCTCCACCAGCATCCCGCCATTCGAGGGCCTGCATGCAGTAAGCTGCATCTATGCTGACGAAGCAGGTAGTCAAAAATTAATGTGGGTTCGAAGATTTATAGGCGCCAAATAAGGAATGGTCCCTTGGACGCAGTCCTAATCCAACGAAGCTTCAGCTATCCCGAGACCGATACAGGCGGCGCGCAACTTTCTTTCGGCTCTTCACGAAATCGAGTGGGTGGTTTTGGGGAGGCCTGGCGGGGGAACAGCTTGTGGGTATTGGCTTTTATGGGTTTTGAGCGGTGTCGGAATTTGGCATGATGAGGGATGGCCAAAAACAGCTAAGCGCCGACGGCGCCTGTCGGATGAGTATTGGTTCGCGGGTTTTCGCACGAAGCAAACAGTGCGCGGTGTTTTCGGTGATCCAGATGTGCGGATCGTCAGTCTTGACCGGCGCTCAAAAAAAAAACGGTTTGCGGGTGTTGCGGACGGATCCAGAAGGGCTGGTGCGATCGGCGGGTGCGTCGGGTTCGCGACCTGCCGTGCGCAGGATTTCGGATCGTTCTGGAACTCGAAGTGCGGCGCGTCGTGTGCCGGCGTTGCGGCACCGTGAAACGCGAACGGCTGGATTTTCTGGCGGATAATCCGCACTTCACCAAACGCTTCGCGTTCTATGTCGGGCGCCGCTGCCGACAGGCCTCGATCCGCGATGTCGCCCAGGAACTGAAGCTCGACTGGGACACGGTCAAGACGCTGGAGATGCAGTACATGCGGGCCCAGATCAAGCGCGCCGGTACGCCGGGTCCCAGAGCGATCGGCATCGACGAAATCTCGATCCGAAAGGGCCACAGCTATCGCATTGTGGTCAGCGACTTGGTTCGCAAGCGACCGATCTGGTTCGGCGGCGAGGACCGTTCCGAAGCCAGCATGGGCGGGCGGACAATCGTGGGCCTCGCCGCCGCTCAAGAGGATGGAAAGAAGACGGCCTTTAGCATCTGCGATTGCGTGGATTTTCGCGTCGCGCCCGCCTCGCGAGCGGCCAATCGCCTGCTTCCGCTCCCCCTTTTTGCGCCCGAGGCCGAGCGGTGAGCTTTGACTTGCATCGAGTCGATCATCTGCGTGCCTGTCGATCGTCCGCGTGCGGCAAGCGCTGACGCTCCGCCCTTTTTTCTTGGCGATACGCATGGCGATACTGTATCGCCATCCAGCATCTCCCTCCATAGTCTCGCGCGAGCGAAGCGCACGGGTGAATGCGAATGTGTTCCGGTGGTACGCGTACCAACCGAAAGTTCAATCGCCTCAAAGACTTGCGCGCCGGTGTGGATAGCTATGAGTTGGTATTAAATTATTTCCAGTTAGGCTCTCGGCCTCCATCCCACCGCATCATGTGGCGGCCATGTGCTGACCACGAACGCAAGCCCGATACCGGCGGCGAGATGATCGGACGAAGCCTTGACTCCCAAGGGGCGATTACGGAAGCCCGATACTGATCGTCGCGAACGGACCATAGAAGCCCACCGTCCTCGTTATCCTTGTATCGTTGCCGGTGTCCATCGCTCCGAAGAAGAAATCTGCACGATAGCCGAGACTGACTTTGGCGTTGGGGAATTTGGCGGAGACGCCGGCAAATCCGCCCAAATTGGGAACCATAACGGAATGCACGCTGTCTCGCCCGTTTGTGCGCTCGTAAGGCGGTGGCGGGAAATGGTAGTACTTTACCTCGACATAGCGGCCGCTAGTGTGATGGCTGACAGTCGCGCTCTGCCTGCCGAATAGAATTGCTGCGTTCGCGCCCCAGTCGAAGGTAAACTCTGTCGCGTCGCGATTGCCCGCGACAGGCATCGACGCGTCCCATGAAAGCGAGGGACCGACACCACGAAAATTGCGCGTGCTGTGCCCCGTGAGTCCGTAGGAGTGGAAATATTTGAGCGCATTCTTGGTGTGTAAATCCGGACGCTCACGAATGTTTACCGTCGTCTTGGACGCAAATTGTGCGAAGCGGACACCCAGGCTGAAGACCGACGAACTGTCCCGGCCGAACATTCCTAGCCCGAAATCCTTACCAGCCTGAAAATCGATCACAGCGTGGCTTTGCTGATGCGTGACCTTGGTGTCGGCGTAGTTGTCGTCGTAGGGTGTGACGTGAAAGGCCGGGGAGAGCGAAATGGTTGGAAAGGTCGTCTGTTGATGGACGACTTTATTTCCGTTTGCCCTGCCGTATCGGATCGACGCAGCAAACACCCAGTTCGAAGTCTTCGGGCTGGAAACTGAGTTTTCCTTCGCCGCCAATGCTGTAGAGTGGAGGCCGTTCGGCACCGAGCGGGCTCACCGTTTCGAATGCAGGCGGCGTTTTCAGCAGGAAAGGCGGCGTAAAGGAGTCCTGCGTGTCGCTCATGCGCTCCAATTGTCCGCCGAGTTGTATCCAGACGGTGGGCCGGTCGCTTTCGTCCTCGGCGTACGCCGCGCCGCCCGCGCATGTCAGCAATGCAATACATGATGCCGTTGCCAGGAGGTTCCCGCGGATGGCCCCATAACGGGTCTGCGTCTTCATCAATTCGCTCATCGGCTTCCCCCTTACCAATTCTTCGTGACGCGGACGCCGATCAGCTTGGGATCGGTCAGGAATATGTTCGTTGTCAGACCGCTATCGTCGCTGTTGAGAAACGTGCCGGTGATCGCGGTCGTGTCGAACACGTTCTTGTCATAGAGCATCACCTGCCAGCCGTTCTGATTGGTGAAGATCAGCGTCAGATTGAGGTTGGTGTATCCATGCAGACGGTCATAAGGATCATCGTTGAAGACGCGCGCCCACGAATTGTCCTGCCAGTAGAAATCTCCCCGCAGCGTGCCCGCCCAATCCACCGAGAGCGGCAAAGTGTATTGTGCACCTGCCGACACTGTGAATGGCGGCGCGTTAGGCAATTTGTTTCCGCCCAAATTCTTGTTGAAACCAACGCCATCGTTTGGCGCCGTATCTGGATTGAACCCCGCATAGCCTGGAACACTTCCCAGCGAGCCGCCCGCGCTGATGGTAGGATCGGCAACATAGGGAAGCAACGTGAACGGATCGAGATGCGATTGGTAGGCGTAACCGCACGCCGACACGGCTGGATTACCTTCACCATCGTTCGCGTAACCAACAATAAGCGCCGCAACGACAGACTTTGGCAAAACACAATTCGAGGATTGCGTGACGAACGGTTTCACCACGATCCAGTCGCTGTCGCCGGCTGTGCGATCGATCAGGTCGACCGCCTTGTCCCCTTGCGCAAGCGTCGACATCTTCCCAACCGCCGGCGAAATTGAACCGCAAGCCGGGCAGCGGCTCATAGCTGGCCTCCAGTTCCGCTCCCTTCACATGCGCATCGAAATTCAGATTGATCGACGTTCTGTCTACGATCTCTGAAATCTGGTAATTTTCGTAATTATAGTAGAAGACATCGCCATTCAGCGTCAGCGCGCCGTCCAGCAGAGTATTCTTGCTGCCGAGTTCAAATGCGTCGACAAATTCCGGCTTGAACGTCAAAGGATGATCGGGCACGCCCGTCACGCCGGCACCAACGCCATAGCTATAAAGAGTCGCGCCCGGCGGATTGGCGCCGCCCGCTTTATAACCATGCGCGTAAGACGCATAGACCAATGTTTGATCGGTGAAATCGAGCTTGGGTGTCCAGTTGGCGGCCGCGCGCCCGGTGAACTGATCCCATTGCTGGTCGACGACGCCGATGGCGGTATAGCCATAGCCTTGCGCGTCAAGTTCGCTCGGAAAATCCGTAAAGTGCTTCTGGTCTTCCGTAAAGCGCAACCCGGTGATGAGCTTCAGATCCGGAAGAACATTGTAATAGGCCTCTCCGAATGCTGCATAGGAATTAAGCGTGTATGGATTTTGGCTCAGGAAGTAATTGTGCCCCTGGTTGTCCAAGCTCGTGATCGGGTTATAGTCGATATAGACACAGGAATGTGTCGGTTGGCCCGCGCCCTGCCGCGGATCGGGATGCTGATAACCAGTCGCGTCATAATCCTCGCCATCATAGACCAAACATTGATTGTGCCCTTCAGGCCCAGGTCCGATAGAATTCGTCGTGTCATAGGAAAGAGCTGTAATGGTGTTTATGAAGACGAAATAGTTTTCTTCCGTCTCGTAGTGCAGATAATTCCCTCCGACGCTGAAATTAAACGGCCCGCTGAAATTCGACGCCAAACGAAATTCCTGACTTAACTGCCACGCATGCTCGTCGGAGAGGTCTTCCGCGACCAACCGCGTGCTGCAGCCAAGTTGAGGATCGCAGAACACGCCATTCGCATCCGTTATTTGCTCGGTCACGCCATCGCCGCCCAGTACGACATTTGGCAAGAACAGGCCGGGCGATGTGTTGAAACGGTTGTAATCTTCCGTCGACCACAGAAAGTCGTGATTGAATCCCGTTTGGGAAGTAAATGTCAGGGACGGAGAAACCGCATAATCGGCATTGAACTCCAAAATATCGTTTTTGGCTTTGTAGGTCGGGTTCAGGCTCGATTCGATCACCCGGAGGTTTTGGGATTGCGTCGCACTGGCATAGGGATTGACGTTGTCGTTCAAAACACCTGCGACGGCGCCGCCGACCGCGTAAGGAAGCGAAAAACCGTAAGGCACTTCGAAAGAGTCGGGCGAATAAAGCGATGCGGCTTTGCAGCCCTGGCTCAAATAATCCGCGCCCAGCGTGAACCCACCCGAGACAAGCCCCAGACTTCCCGGCGCAACAGACGCGCCGTCGACCATCGTGGGTGGCGTGTCCGTGTTGCAAAGCTGTTTGCTGGTTCTCAACCGGTCGTCGTTTTCGGAGAAATGCTCATAGACGAGATTGGTCTGCAATTTATCGAACGGCTTGAATGCAATGCTCACGCGGCCTGACCACAGGTCGCGGCCATCGATACGGCTGTCGGTCAGTGTGTTGAAAGAATAACCTTCGCGCTTGGTCCATTCGCCGGCGATACGAATATCGAGCCTGTCATCGACAACAGGAATGTTGATCATGCCTTCCGGACGGCGCTGACCGTAATTACCGACATCCAAAGACGCCATCGCTTCAAATTGATCGCTCGCCTTGGCGGATACGAGGTTCACGACGCCTGCCGTCGCATTACGGCCATAGAGCGTGCCCTGCGGTCCGCGTAGCACTTCGACCTGGCTGACGTCGTAGAATTCCTGCTCGAAGAAATGATTGCGGATGAATGGAATGTCATTGAACGCGACGGCTACGGCGGGATCGGTCGTCACGGAAATCGCCTGCGTGCCGATGCCGCGCAATTGAATGCTGTAACCTGAGAAATTGGTTTTGGTGAAAGTCATGTTCGGCACCTGCTTCACAAGGTCAGGTCCGCCCGCTGTTTGCGTTGCCGTCAACTGCTCCTGAGAGAGAGCGGTGATCGAAATCGGGATGGATTGCACATCGGCACCGCCGAGCTTCGACGAAGTGACGGTGACGGTTTCAACGGCGGCGTGGGCGGGCGCAGCCTGGGCCAGCGTAATAACTGATGTGTCGATGCCGCTTTCATAAGCCGATTTGTCTCGTACGATAGCGACTGCGCCCGAGGAATCTCGCTTGGCGGAGAAGCCGGTACCGGCCAGGATTTTGGTGAGCGCAGAGCTCAGGCCAAGATCGCCGCTGACGCCTTGCGTGCGGGCCCCTTTGATCGCATCTCCGGATACGATCAGGGGAAGGCCAGTTTGTCTTGTGTAGGCGTCAAGCGCTGCACCCAGATCGCCACCGGGGATGTTGAAATCCTGCGCTAGGGCAGCCGTCGCCCAGAGTGCCAAGCAGGAGACACCTGCGAGTGTTGTGCTTCGGAAAGCCCGGTTCTTCATTTTACCCCCCTTGATGCAATGAGCGGATACGTGAAATCGTGCGTGTGGGTCAGCGAGAAATGAGGATGTCGTCTCCGTGTTTGACAACGCTTAAGCCGAACACTTCTTTGGCAACGCGCGCGAAAGCGGAAACGTCATTGACGGGAAAGGTTCCGAGAACCGTGACGCGGCCCACCGACGGATCGGCGATCACAAGTTGTTCACGGTTGTAGCGGTTAAAGGTGGCTACGGCGTCGGCAAGGGACACATAGTGGAAGATCAGTACACCTCTACGCCAGCCAAGCGTGTCCGCCAGGGCGGGCGCTGCCTTTCGAGTGACTAACAGCGTGTTCGCTGTGGCAACAGCCACATCGCCGGGCGTCAGGATTACCGGGTGTTCGTGGCCGTTGGGATTGGCGGCGTCAATCTGCGCGCGGCCTTCGACCAGCGACACCTCGAGTTTTGTGGCATCCTTGCGAACGAGAAATTTCGTTCCAAGATCAAGTATGCGATGGCTTGCCGCGTGCATAACGAAGGGGTGGGATGCATCGTGTGTAATCTGGAAATAGGCTTCCCCACCATCAAGCCAGGCTTCGCGTTGACTGGGCGCAATCCGCAAGGTTGATTTGGTGTTGAGGTCGATCTGCGAGCCATCTGAGAGCGTGATGGTCTTGCGTTCACCCAACGCGGTGACATAGGTATGTTGCTGATCTGACGTCGCGAATAGGACGCCAAAGCCCAGCACCGAGGCGATAGCGAAGACGGCTGCGATCTTGGGCCAAACGCGCGACTTGGCGATGGCTGTGCGCGGCCGGCGCATGGGCGAGCGCAGGGCTGCCAGACGCTCGCTGTCGCGCCACAACGCCTTCAAGCGCCAATAGGCGACGCGATGATGCGGGGATTGCGAAATCCAGTTCTCGAACCGCGCATTCCCGGCTTCGTCGAGTTCGCCGAATTCCTGTTTTGTTAGCCAGTCGGATGCCTGGGATTCCAGATCGTCGGCTTGCGGGACAGCCGGGTGGATGTGTGCTTCGACCATGCTCATCAAGTCCCCAGATCGATCGCGTCACGAAAATAAGGCGCGGCTAGAGCACGCATGCCTTGCGCGAGATGTTCAGAGACCTGGCGCTCGGTGAGACCGAGACGGGCGGCAATCTCAGAACGCGAAAGGCCATCGACTCGGCGCAACACGATGACCTCGCGCTCCTGCGGCGAAAGACGGTCGAGGGCTGACTGTAACTTTCTCAACGCATCGCGGGCGATTGCGCCGCGCTCGGGGCTGGGGATGTCGACGGCGATCTCTAGGAGGTCGACATCGGATGCGGCATCGATCGGCACAATCTGTTCGTGGCGGATGCGGTCGATCAGAAGGTTGCGCGCGGTTGCCAGGACGAACGACTTCGTCTTTTCGGGAATTTGTGTCTTCGCGGCTTCGCAAACCCGTGCATAGACATCCTGGCGGAGATCTTCGACCTCGCTCTTGTTGCGCCAATTTCTATGCAGGAAATGCATCAACATTGCCTCCAACGGCAATACCTCTCGGACAAACCAAGCCTCTATGTCAGACGCAGTCATGCGCGCGTCCGAACCATGGGGGTCGGCGGTTCCTAGATAGATCTCCGGTGTCTTGGCCATCCCCCGCCAGCTTCTGCCTTCTGAGGGTTTAGAGCTTAGGACTCTTCTATAAGACGGACGAAGCAGAGGCCTTTACAAAAATTGTTGGCCGCGAATATTGCGGTGCAATGACGGGAAAAAAGCAATATTCTTGCGCGATCAGCAGTCGTGGGTTTGGCGTGGAGGTGCGTGATGCAATAGGCCGTCGGGTCGATCACCTGATCGGCGGTGGGCTTAGCCCACAGCGCGCTCTGTGTGGCGCAGTCCGGTGGCAAACACAGAGATGCAAAGCCACTCAGAGGATTTGACGGGGTCGGTTCGACAGGCGGAAGGATTCTGGCGGTCATCTACACGGATCGGGGCGATGTCCGCCGCCTCATCTCAGCCCGCCGCGCACGAAAGAAGGAATGTCGGCTATGGCAGTCACTCGTAAATCCCTAAAGGCGATCAAGGCCAGCAGGCCCAAGATCGATACCTCGAAGTTCGACGCTACGACTGAGAAAGATATTCGCCACCACATGATCGAGGACGGCGAAGATCCCGATGTAGAAACTGGCATTGAGGATATTTACACGCCGCAGATCATTCGCAAGCGCTAGGCATGACCCAGGCACAATTCGCACACGCGCTTCGTATCCCGGTTGCTACGTTACGAAATTGGGAACAGGGGCGGAACGCGATTGATCCTGCAGCACGCTCGTTGCTTATCGTTGTCGCTCGCGATCCGGAATCTGTGCTTGCAACTCTCGCTTCAGATGCAGCCTAGGCGCATCGAAGATTCAGAATCGACCTTCTGTACGGGCCGCGTCAGACTATGGACCGCCACCATGATATCGAACAAGTAAATCTGATCGACGGCCTTCAACCTCGCCAGTTCGTGACTGAGATCGATGATCGCTTCCAGCCGCGACCGGTACAGGTCATTCTGACCGCTGCGGACTTCTTCTTCGCCAAACAGCGCGGTCGCGATCTCTTCCCAGGAAAGGCCCAAGAGCCACAGATCGAGAGCATTAAGACGCGGTGCAGGCGGTCGGACTCCGGCTCTTTGCGGTAATAGCAGGGCTTTAGACGGCCCGTGAGGCGCAGATCGTTGAAGCACGCGAGCGATCTGATCTGACGCTTGTAGTCGGGCTGACCGGGAACGGCATCGGCGGACAGGCGCACGGGGTTTCGCAGGATTCGCCGAAGATCGAAAGCCGGAGGCCCCGACCTTCATCCATAAACAGGAGGCTTTGCTTATTGCCGGGCATTAGCAGGAGGACGGACGGAATCTGCATCTCAGAGAGACAAAAATGCCCTGCATCGATCTCCACTTCGGTACGATGCGCGGTCATATGCGGTATACCCATGGCGTTGTCGGGACGCCAGAAGACGGCTGCGGAACGTGCGTCGGTATAGGGTTCATCGGTGTAGAGGCAGCCCCAGCGGTCTAGTACTGTTTGAGTTTTATGGGCGATAACAACCCTGCGATTGTCGGATTCGGCCGTTACCTCGAATTCCGCACGGGCCGCTTGCCAAGCCGCGCGATACTCGCGATTGCGGCGTAAGGTTTCCCATGCCCAATCGCGGCGCGTGAACTTATGTGGACGTATGTCGGCGTTATATTGATTGATTGTTGAGCATACGATCTTTCCACTCATACTCACACACCAACACCTCTTCACCCCAAGGTTGCAGCTCAAGGCGCAAAAAAGGACGGCGGAATTTCTCCGCCGCCCCGATAAGAACTCTACGCGTGAACCGTCTTCTTACCCGCCCAGACCAATGCTGATCGTGGCGAACGGGCCGTAGAAATCGCGATTGTAGGTCTTCCGCGTGTCGAGGCCGCCGTCCATCGCGCCAAAGAAGAAATCGGCACGATAACCAAGGCTGACCTTTGCCTGGTCGTATCGGAACGAAAGTCCCGCGGAGCCACCAATATTCGGAACGACAACCACGTGGCTGCGAGGGCTTCCGCCGGTTTGTACCGGGCGCTGAGAAGACAAATGATATTTGCCATTGACAGTGTGATAGCTACCCGATGACTGATGATATGTCTTGGCTCTCTGCCGGCCGAAAAGAACGGCGGCGTTTATGCCCCAGTCGAAAGTAATCTCGTTGGCTTGCGGACTTCCAGTTAACGATGCAGCCGCGTTCCACGACAGGGATGGGCCGATTCCGTGAAAGTTTGTCGACCGTGAAAAAGAGCCGAGATATTGATGATAGAAAGGCAGAGGAACCGGATATCCAAAGAATTTCCCGGGATATAAATGGACATCCGGCCTGGCGGCAATCGTCGCCTCCGACCTTTCGCTAAACTGCGCAAAGCGAACACCCAAACTCAATGTCGACACACCGTTGCCGCCGAACACACCCAACCCGACATCTTTGCCCGCCTGAAAGTCGACTATCATGTGGGATTCGGAATTTTTGGCGTCGGTCTGCGCGTAGTTAGCGGGGGCTGTCCCCGTATAGTATCCGAATATTTTGACGCGAAACGGTTTCGGTTTCGACTGTTGGTGGAGGAATTCTGTTGCCGTTCGAACGACCGTAGCGGACGGACCCAGAAAATACCCAATCGGAGTCCTGTGGCAGAAATGAAACTTTTCCCTCCAACCCATCACTGTAGCGAGCCGGGCGATCTACGCTCAACGGAGACGTGAAGCCATGCTGCACGATGGTGTCGAAGAAGGAAGGCGCAAATGCTTGCTGCCCGCCATCTACGCGCTCCAGCTGCCCTCCAAGCTCAATCCAAACGGTTGGACGATCGCTATCCTCTGCCGCTGTCGCTATATCTGCGATATAGGAAGAGCCTAGCAGCGCGAGCGCGGAAGCAGTTGTCAAGAGTTGCCAGCGAGCGCCCCTGCAATCGCTCGATGTGTTCATCAATTCGCTCATTGGTTTCCCCCTCACCAGTTCTTCGTGACGCGGATGCCGATCAATTTCGGATCGGTCAGGAACACGTTGGTCGTCAGGCCCTATCGTCGCTGTTGAGGAAGTCGCCGGTGATGGCCGTCGTGTTGAAGATGTTCTTTCATAGAGCATCACCTGCCAGCCGTTCTGATTGGTAAAGATCAGCGTCAGGTTGACGTTGGTGTAACCACGTAGGCGATCGTAAGGATTGTCGTTGAACACGCGCGCCCAGGAATAATCCTGCCAATAGTAGTCGCCGCGCAGTGTGCCCGCCCAATCGGTCGTGACCGGCATGGTGTATTGCGCGCCGAACGAGACCGTGAAAGGCGGCGCGTTTGGCAGCTTGTTGCCGCCAAGATTTTTGGCGAAGCCTTCGCCATTGTTGATCGCGGGTCGGGGATCAAATGCCGGGGTAAGGGGGAATCGCCATTGTGGCTAGACGGTGCATTTTCGGTATTAATTCATGCCTCCCAGCCTCGTTTGGTTTGCAATGGATCGACGTGGCCGGATCAAGATGCTCAGATAAGCATCGCACAGAATCTTCGCAGCCCACTCGTTTTGCGCTCGCTTCTGCGGCAACGACATAGTCGGGCAGGATGCAATTCGAGGCCTGTGTCACAAACGGCTTGACAACCATCCAATCGGGGTGGTTGGCCGCATCGTCCGATCCATCAGATCGATTGGTTGGAGCCATTGGCGAGCCATGTGTCTTCCCATCCGCCCGCAAAGTTGAATCTCAAACCCGGAAACGGCTCCATGCTCGCTTCAACTTCCGCGCCTTTCACTTGCGCTCGAATTCAGGTTGATCGATGTGCGATCCACAATTTCGGAAATCTGATAATTCTTGTAATCGTAGTAGAATACATCGCCATTAAGTGTTAATGCGCCATCCAGTAATGTGTTCTTTGAGCCCAATCTCGTAGGCGTCGATGAATTCGGGCTTGAACGTCAGTGGATGAACGGGATTGGTGATATCCGGCACCAATGACCGGCGGAGCAGAGAACGGCTCCGGGCGGATTGGCGCCCCCAGCCTTATAGCCATGTGAGTAGGACGCATAGACGAGCGTTTGATCGGTAAAGTCGAGTTTCGGTGTCCAATTCACGACGGCTCGGCCCGTGAGCTCACCCCATTGCTGGTTCACCATGGCGGTGATCGGATAGCCGTACTCTCGTAACAATACTTCGCTGGGAATATCGGTAAAATGCTTGTCGTTCGGTCCAACGCAAGTCCTCCGGTCAGTTTCAATCCGGCTGTCATGCTGTAATAAGCCTCACCGAATGCCGCATAGGAATTCAGCACGTAAGGATTCTGGCTGAGGAAATAATTGTGCCCCTTGTTGTTGAGGCTGGATATCGGATTGGGATCGATATAGCCGCACGCCAACACCCAATCCTGCGGTTGCTCGGATTCGGATCAGCGATAGCTGCCATCCGCGGTCAACATTGCTGTTGTCAGAGACGCCGGGCACGCCATGGTGGGAGCTCAGTGTATGTCTCCATAAAGCACGGTCGGCGGCGCGCTCTTAGCGCATTGAAAAAGACGTAATAGTTTTCTTCGGTTTCGTAGTGCAGGTAATTGCCGCCGGCGCTGAAATTTAGCGGGCCGCTGAAATTGGAAGCCACCCGAAATTCCTGGCTTAACTGCCAAGCCTGCTCTTCCGACAGATCTTCTGCAACCAGGCGATCGCTGCAGCCGAGCTGCGGATCGCAAAATACACCTGTCCGGAGCAAGCGCCGGACAAACAACAACGTCGGTGCCGCAATTGGCTAGCGAACGACGTGGGTCGTATACAAATATGCCAGGCGCTGTGGTGAACCGGTTATAGTCCTCTGTCGACCACAGGAAATCCTGATTGTATCCGGTTTGTGACGTGAAGGTCAGCGCTGGAGCGACGTTATAATCGGCATTCAGTTCCAACGTATCGTTCTTTGACTTATAGGTTGGATTTATGGTGGATTCGATGACCCGGAAGATCTGCGCGATTGCGTGGTTTCGGAGTAGGGGTTGATACTGCTGGCTATTCCAGCAATCCACGCCAAGCGCACTTCATACGGAAGCGAAAAGCCATACGGCACTTCGAAGGCATCCGGCGAATAAAGCGATACCGGGCCGCAGCTTTGGCTGAGATAGTTTTGTGCCAAGTCCGCTTCAAGACGCACCGCCTGCCGTTCTGCGGAACCGTAATCCCGTCGACCGCATGTTGGTCGGATTAACTGTTTTGCACAGTTGCTTGCCGCTGCGAAGCCGATCGTCATCCTCTGGAAATGCTCCCAGACGAGTGGCTTGAAGGTCCTCAGATCGGCCGCCATCGCAAGGTACGCGCCCCGACCACAGGTCACGGCCATCAATGGGCTGGTCTGTGATCTCGTTGAAGCTATATCCTTGGCGCTTCGTCCATTCGCCCGCGATGCGGAGATCAAGCCGATCGTCCACGAGTGGGATATTTATCATTCCTTCGAAGCGGCGGTTGGTGTAGTTGCCGATATCAGCGGAGCCATCGCCTCGAACTGGTCTGTTGGCTTGGCGCCGAAGTGAGATTGACGACGCCAGCGGTAGCATTACGGCCGTAGAGTGTGCCTTGCGGGACCGCGCAGCACCTCCGCCTGACTGACGTCGTAGAATTCCTGTTCGAAGAAATGATTGCGGATAAACGGAATGTCGTTGAACGCAACGGCCACGGCAGGATCTGTCGTGACCGAAATCGCCTGGGTGCCGATGCCTCGAATCTGGATGTTGTAGCCAGTGAAATTCGTCTTTGTGAATGTCATGTTCGGCACTTGCTTGATCGAGATCCGGGCCGCCGGCCGTCTGGGTCGCGGTCAATTGCTCCTGCGAAAGAGCAGTGATCGAGATCGGGATCGATCTGCACATCCGCGCCGCCAAGTTTCGATGAGGTGACGGTAACGGTTTCGACGGCGGCGCGTGTCGGGGGCGGCCTGCGCTAGTTGCATAGGCTGCAACTGCACGTCGGACGCATCGCTGGATCTGTCCGCTACGGACGATCTCGATGACGCCAGAGGGATTGCGGCTCGGAACGAAACCCGTTCCGCTCAGAATGTGGCTGAGTGCGTCGGAGGAGGACAGCTCTCCCTTCACGCCGGGCGATTTGATGCCATGCACGGCCTGGTTCGACATGACCAGCGTGACGCCGGATTGGGTCATGTAGGCTTCCAATGCGGAATCGAGATCGCCACGCGGAATATTAAAATTCTCGGCGTGAGCGGCAGATACCAGTAATGCCACGCAAGCACCGGTCAGCAGCACCGATCTAAAATTGATGGACTTTTTCATCATCCCCCCTTTGGTCTGGCGGCAGCCACTTCTGTCGCGCGAACACACTTGACGCCCTCAACGCGAGAGCACGATCTCCCGGTCACTTTCATTGATATGCAGGCCGAAGAACGTCCGCGCCATGTGGGCGAAGGCATTCAAATCGTTCGTCGGCAGAATTCCGCTGATCGTCAGCTTTCCGACGCTGGCGTCGGCAATCACGATCTTCCGCGCGTTGTAGCGGTTGTATTCCTGCGCAGCGTCGGCGAGCGAAGTGTGCCGGAAGACTAGCAACCCGTTGCGCCACGACAAATCGTTCGCCAAAGAGCGCGCAGGTTGCGACGTGACGGTGATACCGCGCGCCGTCGCCACAAGAACCTGGCCCGGTGAAAGCAACGCCGATTGCTGTTTGTCTTTGGAATCGGTATCGAACCAGACGCGTCCATCCAACAACGCGACCTCGACCCTGTTCGGCGCATCGAGGACGCGGAATTTCGTTCCCAGGACCGTGATGCGATGGTTCGCGACCTTCACGGTGAAGGGGCGGCTCGCATCGTGGGCGATCTCGAAATACGCCTCGCCCTTTTCCAGCGATGCCATGCGGCGGCCCGACGACACATCAACATGTACGGCGGTATTGGTGTTGAGTTCGATGCGTGAGCCATCCGAAAGCGTGACGATCTCGTGGCCGCCCAGGGAAGTTTCGAACGTGCGGCCGCCCGGCGGGCTTAAGAAATACGCACCACCCGTGACGAAGGCCGTGACGAGGACAATCACCGCCGCAATCTTCACGACGGTAGGCCGTGCGCCGCCTTCGCTACCCGCACGATCCGGGCCGTGGCGGCGAAGGGCGACAAGCCTCTCCGCCTGATTCCAGGCTTGCGCGATACGGTGATAGGCGAGCAGATGGGCCGGTGACTCTCCGAGCCAGGCGTCGAACGCGCGTTGATCCACTTCGCTCCAGTCGGGCCGGTCATGGCGTTCAAGCCAATCTCCGGCTTCCTTCTTGATTTCCGCCGCGCTGCGCACGGCCGCTTTGGATTTTGGGTCACTCATTGCGCCGCGCGCCTGTTTTGCGGCTGGCGGTACAGCGCATCGGCCAGGGCCACCATGCTTTCGCTCAAATAGGTCGAGACAGATGCCTCGCTGATATTCAGACGAACGGCGATCTCGCTGCGCGATAAATTCTCAATACGGCGCAGGACAACCACATCGCGGTAGCGCGGCGGAAGCGCGTCTATGGCATCGCGAAGCCGCCGCAGTTCGTCGCGTGCGATGGCGCTGCGGTCGGGACCGGGCGTGTCGATTGCCACGTCCAGCGCATCAAGATCGGCAACGGCTTCGATAGGGACGATCTGTTGCTCGCGCACGCGGCTGATGAGCAAGTTCCGCGCGGTCGTGAAGACGAATGCCCTTGGCTTTTCTGGAATTTGCGTTTGCGCGGCCTCAAAGACGCGCAGATATACGTCTTGCAGCAGATCATCGACGCCGCTCTTGTCGCGCCAATTGTGTCGAAGATACTGCATAAGCGTCGAACTCCAGCGGCAAGACCTCGCGCAAAAACCAATCCAACGCTTCGGGCGAACTCATGGGCGCGCTCGGAAGGTTTGTTCCGGCGCATTCACGGTCGGTATCCGATGCTTCTGTCATCCCCGCGATCTTCCTGCGTTCGGGGCTATCGCTTGGCCTTACATCTATTTAGACGCTCTGGCGGGCCGAAGTTTAATGGTTTTTCTTTCGGAAATTTTGTTGCGACTAAACACGCTGTGTTCGACAGACGCACCGAGGCGCGTTTATGCACGCGCCCGCCGCAGCTTGCCTCACAAAAGCGGGCAAGGCGCTTGTCACGCTGAAACGCCCGCGATTCGATACGTCAGGTTTTGTGGCAACGCACCCGTATGACGAATGACCGAAATCCAGACCCGCCAGGCCTGCTGCGCGCCAAGGAGGTTTTCCGGCGGGTGGCGCTGTCGCGCACGACTGTCCGGAGGCGCGTCCGGCGGGACACCTTTCCCGCCCCGTCTCACCGGGTCCAACCCGCATTGAGGCGGCGAAGGCCACCACCAAAGCACGCCTAATCCAGCCAGAATCAGAACGAGCCCAAACAGAAACACATATATTCGAGCGTCGCGGGACACGGCCTTTATGTCCTCGCCAAACAGGAAATCCGAAAGCCATGTAATGCCGCCGAGAAGAAAAAGGCCGATGGCAATCTTCGTCGATATATCCATGCTATCCAACCTGTTCGCGCGCCATTATGCGCCGTGTCGGGATGGCATCTCGTATGCCCAGAGACAATGGCATCCGCGAATGACGAGGTGAACATTGACGTCCCTAGTGGTGCTTCGCACTAATCCATGGGAGCGCATGCGCTAGTACCTCCTTCACCTGCGCGGAGTTTTTGCATCGCCAGATCACGTTTGCCATCGTTGAAATAAACGGATTGCGTAGTTCTTTGCGATCTGGGTCTGGGCCTTCGTTGCCGGGAAACATGGCGCACAGCGCCAAGCCCACGGCGAATTGGTCGCCCTCGTCGCTTTCATGTACGACCTTTGCATTCGCTTCGTCGGGCCCGGTGGTTACGCGAAACAGGTCCTGCTTGACGGTGACATAGAAACGGTCGCCGTCGTCCATCTGAAAGATGGCAAACACGTCCCAATAAGCGTTCTCGGCGATGCTGACGACTGACGGCATGGGAGGTAGCCGGCTTCATAGAGAGGCCAACAATGGGAACAATTTATATGCTCCCGTGCAATCTTCATTGAAGCAGATTGCCGCCATTTAACATTCGATTCGCGATCGCTGCCGGAATCTCGTCAGGAAAGTACTTCCAGCCCATGTTTTTGCACAATCGCGAGAAGCTTCAGCGCCATGCCGCTTGGTTTCTTGGCGCCAGTTTCCCACTGTTTCACCGTGCTTTCACTGGTGTTCAGATAATGGGCGAAGACCGGCTGGCTGACGTGATTTTTCTCGCGAAGCTGCTTGATTTGCCCCGGCTTAATTTCGTGCGGCACGACAAGACAGGTTTCATCGAAATGGCGCATCGTCGCCTTATCGATTGCGCCAACCTTGTGAAGCGCGGAAGCGGACGCGTGAATTCCCTCGCGGATCGTGCTTCTAAACTTAATCTTGGTCGCCATCGCAAATCTCCACCAAATCACCTTCACGCAACAAAGTCTTTAGTTGCTGTTCGGTCAGCCCTTCATATGCTTTCGCGAGCAACTTAAAGTCCGCCAATTCATCGTCATCGATATTCGCCAGATCCTTCTTCGCGAATATATCCTCAAACACCCAGAGCCTTTTGCCTTTGGCGAGGATAATGCCGCGATGCATATTCTTGTTGAGACGTTTCTTGAAACGCCGCCGCCAAGATCATCGCATTGGCCTTTCATTACCTCGACAATAGCCTCGCAAAGGTCAACATCGGAAATTCGGGCTTTCCTCGCTGCTTTGGCAAATCGCGAGGTTTTAAAAACCCTGCCTTCCAACTCAAATTCTTTAATCTTGGGCGTATATAACACCTAGTGTTATAGAAAGGAAGGGTGGAATGATGGTTCCGGCGTTGCGGGCTATCCCCAGCTTCGATTTTTTCGCTCCTGGTCCGGCGGAATTTGCCATTCAAGCCGCCAGATGCCAGCCCGTAGGTTCTGAATAAGATCCGGGCGAAATACCGCCGTACACGTCCCCCTGACTTTCGGAGGAGGGATAGACGTTGCTCGCCAATTCGATCCGAAGGTGGGGGGCGTGGGTGACCAGTGGGATAGGCCGTATTAGTTTCCTGTGGCTATGGCGGAGTGAAAGCTGGCTGCCTGATAGAATGACCAGCTCAGTTAGCGTTGGTCGCGCTTGACTGGTGTCAGCTAGAAGGCCACAGAGGCGGCCCGGCGGGCGGGCGCGTAGCTCAGCTGGTAGAGCGCTTCCTTTACACGGAAGATGTCACGGGTTCGATCCCTGTCGCGCCCACCAATCTCTCAGTAGCCAAGTGCCATCTGCCCCCCTGGCGCCCCATAGCGAAGACGAGTAGCGCGATGGGTAGAATTTCGTCACACCCAGCGGTATGTTCGGTCTGCGAATGCAGGACTTTGTCACTCATGCGGTATCGAGCCCGTTTCACCGACCCTATCGGTGTAAACGATATGCTCTACCAGCTGAGCTAACCGCCCCCAAAAAGATGCGCCACCGGCCATGCGCGAGACTATTCGGGCATCAGATTGTCGAAACATAGTCCCCGTCCTTGCGCAGGCTTTTGCCTGCGCCCCGCCGGGATGAACTCGGCGAAGCCGAGATCAGTTCAACGCATCCTTGAGCTGCTTGCCGGCGCGGAAACGCGGCTGCTTGGACGGCTTGATGGTGATCTCTTCGCCGGTCTGCGGATTGCGGCCTTTGCCGCCCGCGCGCGTCGCCACCACGAAGACGCCGAAGCCGGTGAGCCGCACTTCATCGCCCGCCTTGAGCGCGCCGCGATCAAGTCGAACACGCCGTCCACCGCCTTGGCCGCGTCGTTCTTGGCAAGCCGGTATGGTCAGAAAGCTTCTGGATCAGATCGTTCTTGTTCACGAGGTGGCTCCTTTTCGTCGCGATTCGTCCCGTAAGCGGCGGACTTTAGGGGGGTGCCGACCCGTGCCAAGGCCGAAAAGCCCGGAATCAGCGCATTTTTGCCGCCAAATTGTCAAAGAAAAGGGCCCGGATCGAGGAATCCGGGCCCTGTCATCAAGGCGTTAGTGGGTGACGAGCGGGTCGGGATCGCCATCGTCCAGCGGCACACGGGCACCACGCGGGGCCTCCGGCTCGTCTCCAGTCGATGGGCTGCGGCTCGCGCGACCAGGCGATTTTCAGGACTTCGCCGACTGTGGAGACCGGGATGATCTTCAGGCCCGACTTCACATTGTCGGGCACCTCGGCCAGATCCTTCTCATTCTCCTTGGGGATGATCACCGTGGTGATGCCCGCCCGCAGGGCCGCCAGCAGCTTCTCCTTCAAGCCGCCGATGGGAAGCGCGCGGCCGCGCAAGCGTGACCTCGCCCGTCATCGCCACATCGCGGCGCACCGGAATGCCGGTGAGCACCGAGATGATCGACGTCGCCATCGCCACGCCCGCCGACGGGCCATCCTTGGGCGTGGCGCCTTCGGGCACGTGCACATGGATGTCCATCTTGTCGAACAGTCGGCGGCTTGATGCCGAAGGTGGTCGCCTTGGAGCGGACATAAGAACGCGCCGCGTCGATCGACTCCTTCATCACATCGCCGAGCTTGCCGGTGGCCTGGATGCGGCCCTTGCCGGGCAGCATCACGGATTCGATCGTGCAGCGTCTCGCCGCCGACTTCGGTCCAGGCCAGGCCGGTGACGACGCCGACCTGATCCTCGCCTTCCATCTCGCCATAGCGGAATTTGCGCACGCCGGCATAGGTTTCCGAGATTTTCCGGCGTGACTTCGACCGACTTCGCCTTGTGCGACACGATCTCCTTCACCGCCTTGCGCGCCAGGTTGGCGATCTCGCGTTCGAGATTGCGCACGCCGGCTTCGCGGCTGTGATAGCGGATCAGGTCGCGCAGGCCCGCATCGGTGATCTTCCATTCCTCGTCCTTCAGGCCATGCGCCTTCATCTCCTTGGGGATCAGGTGGCGCTTGGCGATCTCGACCTTTTCATCCTCGGTGTAGCCGGGGATGCGGATGATCTCCATGCGGTCCATCAACGGCTGCGGCATGCGCAGCGTGTTGGCCGTGGTGATGAACATCACGTCCGAAAGATCGAAATCGACTTCCAGATAATGATCGTTGAAGGTGCGGTTCTGCTCCGGGTCGAGCACTTCGAGCAGCGCCGAGGACGGATCGCCGCGCCAGTCCGCGCCCAGCTTGTCGATCTCGTCGAGCAGGAACAGCGGATTGGCGCGTCTTCGCCTTCTTCATCGACTGGATGATCTTGCCCGGCATCGAGCCGATATAGGTGCGCCGGTGACCGCGGATTTCCGCCTCGTCGCGCATGCCGCCCAGGCGACATGCGCACGAATTCGCGGCCCGTCGCCTTGGCGATGGATTTGCCGAGCGAGGTCTTGCCGACGCCCGGCGGACCCGACCAGGCACAGGATCGGTCCCTTCATCTTGCCGACGCGCTGTTGCACGGCGAGATATTCGAGGATGCGTTCCTTGACCTTCTCCAGGCCGTAATGGTCGTCGTTGAGCACTTTCTCGGCGGCGGCGATGTCCTTCTTGACCTTGGTCTTCTTGCCCCAGGGCAGCGACAGCAGCCAGTCGAGATAGTTGCGCACGACGGTGGCTTCCGCGCTCATCGGCGACATGGAGCGCAGCTTCTTGACTTCGGCCTGCGCCTTTTCGCGCGCTTCCTTGCGAGAGCTTGGTCTTGCGGATGCGCTCTTCCAGCTCGTTCATCTCGTCGCGGCCTTCTTCGCCTTCGCCGAGCTCCTTCTGGATCGCCTTCAACTGCTCGTTGAGATAATATTCGCGCTGGGTCTTCTCCATCTGGCGCTTGACGCGGCGTGCGGATCTTGCGCTCGACCTGCAGCACGCCGATCTCGCCTTCGATCAGCGAAAGAACCTTCTCCAGCCGCTCGGTGGTGGCGAGCGTCTCCAGCAGCGCCTGGCGGTCGGCGATCTTCACCGACAGATGCGCGGCGACGGTGTCGGCCAGCTTGCGCGGGATCGTCGATCTGCGGCGACCGAGGCCAGGGTCTCGGACGGGATCTTCTTGTTGAGCTTGATGTACTGCTCGAAATTGGCCTTGACCGTGCGCATCAGCGCCTCGGTTTCCTGCGCATCGCCGGCTGCTCTTCGGGAATCTTCTCGATCGTCGGCCTGGAAGAAATCGGTGCGCGGGACTGAAGCCGGTGACGCGGGCGCGCGCCTTGCCTTCGACCAGCACGCGCACGGTCTGGTCGGGCAGCTTCAGCAGCTGCAGCACGGTCGCCATCGTGCCGATGGTGTGCAGGCCGTCGGGCGTCGGATCGTCGTCGGCCGCATTCTTCTGGGTGAGCAAGCAGAATTTGCTTTTCCTCGTTCATCACCTCTTCGAGCGCGCGCACGGATTTCTCGCGGCCCACGAAGAGCGGCACGATCATGTGGGGGAACACGACAATATCGCGCAGCGGCAGCACCGGCGCCGTCAGGCCACCTGTGTCGCTTGTCCCTTTACGCAGATCTTGCTCAGACATTCTGTTCTCCTGCCGGGCCGAATCCCGGACACCGGATTATGCCCCCATCACCCCCTAACAGGCTGTGACAAAAGGGCTGCGATAGCGCCAAAAAGCCACTATCAGATGGAACAAAAGTGGGGTGGCGGAAACCACATTTCAAGACGTTCCTGACGGCCCAGGGAACCCGCTTACCTCGAAAAATCACCTTTTAAAAATGTCTGGCGAGATCTCTGCGCTGAAGCAGCGCAAACGAAGTCTTACTGCGTTCCAACCATGACGAAGACCGAAGCCACCTTTGACGAGATCGCGAGCCAGGCCATGAAACAGGCGCTCTGCGATGCCGCCGTCCGCCTGGTTGGCGGAGCGCGCCCGCGAACTTATGATCATCCGGCCATATCTGATCCGCTATCGGGCAAATGGCGAAACAATTTACACCCTATGTGGCTGGCAGGTGCATGCCAGCCAACCCGGATCAGGACGCGCTTTTCTGCGCTTCCGGCCTTGTCCGAATAGGTGTAGAGCGGACGCGACTTGCCTTCGACCACATCGGCGGTGATGACCACTTCCTGCACGCCGTTGAGCGTGGGCAGTTCGAACATGGTTTCCAGCAGGATGCCTTCCATGATCGAGCGCAAGCCGCGCGCGCCGGTCGCGCGCAGGATCGCCTTCTTGGCGATCGAGTGCAGCGCCTCTTCCTGGAAGCGCAGCTTGACGCCTTCCATCTCGAACATGCGCTGATATTGCTTGGCCAGCGCGTTCTTCGGGCGGGTCAGGATTTCGATCAGCGCGGTTTCCGACAGATCGCCCAGGGTGGCGAGCACCGGCAGACGGCCGATGAATTCCGGGATCAGGCCGAATTTCAGCAGATCTTCCGGCTCGACTTCGCGCAGGATTTCGCCGGTGCCGCGCTCGTCGGGCGCGCGCACATTGGCGCCGAAGCCCATCGAGGTGCCCTGCGTGCGCGGGGAGATGATCTTGTCCAGGCCGGCGAACGCGCCGCCGCAGATGAACAGGATATTGGTGGTGTCCACCTGCAGGAATTCCTGCTGGGGATGCTTGCGGCCGCCCTGCGGCGGCACGCGAGGCGACCGTGCCTTCCATGATCTTGAGCAGGGCCTGCTGCACGCCTTCGCCCGACACGTCGCGGGTGATCGAGGGGTTGTCGGACTTGCGGCTGATCTTGTCGACTTCGTCGATATAGACGATGCCGCGCTGCGCGCGCTCGACATTGTAGTCGGCGGTCTGCAGCAGCTTGAGGATGATGTTCTCGACGTCCTCGCCGACATAACCGGCTTCGGTCAGCGTGGTGGCGTCGGCCATGGTGAAGGGCACGTCGAGGATGCGCGCCAGGGTCTGGGCGAGCAGGGTCTTGCCGCAGCCGGTGGGGCCGATCAGCATGATGTTGGATTTGGCCAGTTCGACGTCGCCGTTCTTGCCGGTCGCGTTGATGCGCTTGTAGTGGTTGTGGACGGCGACCGAGAGCACCTTCTTGGCGTGCTGCTGGCCGACGACGTAATCGTCCAGAACCTTGAAGATTTCCTGCGGCGTGGGGACGCCCTCCTTGGACTTCATGAAGGAGGTCTTGTTCTCCTCCCGGATGATCTCCATGCAGAGTTCGACGCATTCATCGCAGATGAACACGGTCGGGCCCGCGATGAGCTTGCGCACCTCGTGCTGGCTCTTGCCGCAGAAGGAGCAATAGAGCGTGTTCTTGGACTCGCCGCCGCTGGCCTTACTCATCGCACTTCTGGGCCTTCTCACCGGGGGCTACCGCCGCTCGCAGCCTCGAACGGGCCTTCGATTGCTGCTTTGCACGAACCGCGCCAAGCCGAAGCATCCGCCGCATCCGGCAACATTCGACCACGATAGCGCCGGCGGGATCAAGATTTGTTTAAGTCCGGCTCAAGCCCCGGAAATCCCGGACTTTCGGGAACTACACCGCTCAGGCTAGCCGGTTCCGGATTCCGGGCGGCGCGCCATGACCTGGTCCACCAGCCCGAATGCCTTGGCTTCCTCGGCCGTCATATAAGTATCCCGGTCGAGCGCTTTTTCAATGGCCTCGACGGTCTGGCCGGTGTGCTTGGCGTAAATCTCGTTCAGGCGGCGCTTCAGCTTGACGATTTCCTGGGCATGGCGGGCGATGTCGGCCGCCTGGCCGTAATAGGAGGCCGAGGGCTGGTGCACCATGACGCGGGCGTTGGGCAGGGCAAAAGCGCTCGCCCTTCTTGCCGGCGCAAGCAGCAGCGAAGCGGCCGAGGCCGCCTGGCCGATGCAGAAGGTCTGAACCGCCGGGCCGGATGTATTGCATCGTGTCGTAGATCGCCATGCCGGCCGTCACCACCCCGCCCGGCGAGTTGATGTACATGTGAATCTCTTTCTTGGGGTTTTCGGCCTCAAGAAAGAGAAGCTGGGCGGTGATCAGGCTGGCGCCGTAATCCTCGATCGGACCGGTGACGAAGATCATCCGCTCCTTGAGCAGGCGCGAATAGATGTCGTAGGCGCGCTCGCCGCGGGCGGTCTGCTCGACCACCATCGGCACCAGCGTGTTCATATAGACGTCGCGTGGGTCGTTCATCAGCCTCAGCCATTCGAATGGGACCAACCGAACATAGGATGCGTTGGCGCTCTGTCAATCGCGCACGTCTGCGCTTAGGGTCGAAGGCAAATCCCTTTCGACCTTATCCCTATTAGGGTTATTTGCCTTTTCACGCCCATGAACCAAACACTTTTGCTCTCCATCGTGGCGGGCGGCTTCACGGTCGCCTTCATGCACGCCGCCATTCCCACTCATTGGCTGCCTTTCGTGGTGACCGCCCGGGCGCAGGGCTGGGACCGCGCCAAGACGCTGGGCATCGTGGCATTGGCAGGCGGCGGCCATGTGTTGTTCACGACGCTTCTGGGCGTGGCCATCGTCTGGTTCGGGATGAAGGTGGACCGGCTTACCGGTAGCGTGTTCCCGCTGATCGCAGCAGCAGTGCTGATCGGGTTCGGGCTCTTTTACCTGTTGGGCCTGCACCTCCACCATCCACACAAGCACTTTGCGGACGGCGGACATGACCACGATCATGCGCAACAGGACCATCATCATGGCCATGGGCCGGTGCACGTTCACAAGCCCGTCTCCGACCGCGCGGCGATTGGAAGCTTGCTGGCGCTTCTGACATTCTCGCCCTGTGAGGGCTTTCTGCCGATTTACGTTTCGGCGGTACGCTTGTCCTGGTCGGGCTTTTTGATTTCGAGCGCGGTGCTTGCTGGCGCGACGCTAGCCAGCATGGTGCTCTTTACCTACATCACGATGTCCGGTCTGAAACGCTTCAAATTCCAGGTCATCGAGCGCTACGAAAACATTATTCTGGGCACGGTCCTGTGCTTGCTGGGGATCGCCGTCCTATTCGTGGAGGGTTGATCGGATGGCACGCCATGGCCAACGGCTGGGTCGAGACATGAAACGTCATGCCGTATCATGACCACGACCCTCATCACAGTTTCGGGCAGAATTTAGCCCCCCACTCCAACGCTGATCGTAGCGAACGGCCCGTAGAAGCCGACATTTTCCGATTTGGCTATGTCGAGCCCACCGTCCATGGCGCCGAAGAAAAAGTCTCCGCGATAGCCTAGGCTAACTTTGGCGTTGGGCCATTTCAGCGATATGCCTGCAAACCCTCCAACGTTGGGGATCGTGACGGACTTGGAACGATCTTGGTCGACAGGCGGATTTGCGTATGCGCTGGAGAAACGTACTCTACGCGCATACCCGCCAGTTGTTTTATAGTAACGGCCCCCAGTCTGATGATGCACCTTGGCACGTTGTCGGCCGAACAGAACGGCTGCGTTCGCCCCCCAGTCCAACGTGAGCGTTGCGCCTGCGTCGCTCCTTATCATTGGCAATGCGGCATCCCAGGAGACCGAGGGCCCAACAGCCTGCGAATCCCGCCTGGCAGCAAAGCTCCCTGCATAGGTGTGCCGGAATTTATCATAGTTTTGGTAAACCATTCTCGATCCCAAATACTTCGTATGTTTTTCTCCCAGCATATAATTGGGCCGCGCGTGGAGAGAGGCGTCCGAACTCGACGTAAATTGCGCATACCGCACGCCCGCGCTGAATACTGACTTTCCACCGGCGCCGAACAACCCCAGACCGACGTCCTTGCCTGCCTGGAAGTCGAGCACATAATGGGTCTCTGAAGAATTTGTCTGGCCGTCGCCGTATATTTGGTTCGCAGGTTGAGGAAGTACCTGCGTTCCGAAAAACTGTTTTGCGTAGGGCAGGTGTGTCTGCTGATGCAAATGTCTAGCGCTGTTGGATCGCCCATACCGGATGGCAGCGGACAGAACCCAATCTGTTTCGCTCGGTTCAAACGTGATTTTTCCTTCACCTCCGATGCTATACGGAGGAGGCGCTTGCGCGGCGATCATAGGATCGCGATCCGCCATTGGCGTCTTATCAAGGAATGGCGGTGCAAACAGTTCATTCGTGCTGCCGGCGCGTTCAAACTGACCGCCCAGTTCGATCCACAGGATTGGCGGACCCTCGTCACTCGATGCTGCGAGCACGCACTGCGACGCACCCAGATAACCCAGCAGCGCAAATATGGAGACGTTGGTCAGAAGATTGCGGCGGCGATTTTCGTCACGGGCCGGTTTGTTGATCAATTCGCTCATCGCTTCCCCCTTACCAATTCTTTGTGACGCGGATGCCGATCAGTTTTGGATCGGTCAGAAAGACATTGGTGGTCAGTCCGCTGTCATCGCTATTCAGGAAGGCACCGGTGATTGCTGTCGTGTTGAACACGTTCTTGTCGTAGAGCATCACCTGCCAGCCGGTCTGACTTGTGAGAATGAGTGCTCAGATTGACGGTGGTGTAACCGCGCAACCGGTCATAGGACAGATCGTTGAACACGCGCCACCACGAATAATCCTGCCAGTAATAATCGGTTCGCAATGTTCCAGCCCAGTCCGGTGTCAACGGAATGGTATATTGAGCGCCGGCCGACACCGTGTAGGGCGGCGCATTGGGAAGGCTGTTTCCACCGATATTCTTCGAGAATCCTGCGCCGTCGTTCGGCGCAGTCGCGGGATTGAAGCCTGCATAGCCAGGAGGAGGACTAGAATAACCAACGGCATTGACATCGGTCGCTGTGGGATTCGCCACATAAGGTAGCGCCGTGAGCGGATCGAGATGCAGATCATAAGCTGTCGCGCAATAGCTGGTTGCGGTGCCGCTCGTGATTGCGACTGCCGTTCTCAATATATTTTGCGACATCGGTTGGGAATATGCAATTGGACGCCTCATTGAGGAATGGCTTGACGACAAACCAACCTGGCTCGCCCGCGGTGCGATCCATGAGATCGACGGCGCTTTGCCCCTTAGCGATAGAAGTATCTTCCCAACCACCTGAAAAATTGAACCTCAAACCGGGTAATGGTTCCCAGGTCGCTTCCAGTTCGGCACCTTTTGCGTGAGCGTCGAAGTTCAGATTGATCGCTGTGCGATCAACGATCTGGGATACCTGATAGTTTTCGTAATTGTAGTAGAACAAATCACCATTTAGCGTGAGTGCGCCGTCCAACAACGTGTTTTTCGTACCTAACTCGAACGCATCCACGAACTCCGGCTTGAATGTCAGAGGATGTGTGGGCTGCACGTTTGTCACGCCTTCGGCACTTCCAAGGGATCCCGATCCAGAAAATTCAGACGAGAAAATCGCGCCGGGCGGGTTCGCACCGCCAGCCTTATAGCCGTGTGCGTAAGAGCCATAGACCAGCGTCTGATCGGTGAAGTCGAGCTTTGGTGTCCAGTTGGCGACAGCCCGGCCCGTGAACTGGTCCCATTGCTGGTTAACACTGCCGAGGACCGGATAGCCCCAGCCGGATGAGACGAGCCAACTTGGAATGTCGTCGAAATGTTTCTGATCTTCGGTCCAACGCAGACCGGCTGTCAATTTGAGATCACTGAGTACGTTGTAATTCGTCTCGCCAAACGCGGCATAGGAGTTCAGCACATAAGGGTTCTGGCTCAGGAAATAATTGTGTCCGTTGTTGTTGAGGTGGGAGAGCGGATTGGGATCGACATATCCGCCACTGATAGCAGCGGGCACACTGGGATCGTTGAACTGGAATCCGTTCGTCAGACATGGTGAGTTATCGGAAACGCCTGGAATATAGTTTTGAACCGAAGCTTGAGTGCATGTAGCAGGAACAATTCCACCATCGCTGCCAAATGTAATATGTGTGAACGCGTTGCTGAAGACGTAATAATTCTCCTCCGTTTCATAGTGCAGATAATTACCACCAGCACTGAAATTGAACGGCCCTGAGAAATTCGATGATATGCGAAATTCCTGGCTCAGCTGCCACGCATGTTCTTGTGAAAGATCTTCGAGCGATAAGTCGATCAGAACAGCCTAACTGCGGATCGCAAAAGACGCCCTGGGCAGAAGTTCCTTTGTCGTTTGGTGTGAAAAACCCAGGTGCCGAACCGAAGCGATTGTAATCTTCAGCCGAGTACAGGAAGTCGTGACCAAATCCTGTTTGCGATGTGAAAGTAAGCGCAGGTGTTAAAGCGTAGTCCGCGTTGAGCTCGACGACATCGTTCTTGGCTTTGTAGATGGGATCGATGCCAGATTCGATCACCCGCAAATTGGAGGATTGCGTGCGGCTGGCGTACGGGTCGATGCTCGTCGCGTCCCCTAGGGCTTCTGGGCCGGTAATGTATGGCAAGGTGTAGCCGAGAGGCGTTTGGTATGCATCGGGCGAATAGAGCGACGTTGGCAGGCAGCCTTGGCTGAAGAAATCACCAGCGTCGACGCCAACGGTGGCGCTAAACGGACCCACAGGCTTGGGAACGCCACCGACCTCGCCAGGGCCTGGATCGGTCTTGCAAAGCTGCTTGGCGCTTCTGATGCGGTCATCGTCTTCCGAGAAGTGCTCCCAGACCAAATACATCTGCAGATTCTCGGTCGGCTTCATCCCGATTGAGACACGCCCCGACCACAAATCCCGCCCGTCGATGCGATCGTCGTCGGACTCGTTGAACGAATAACCTTGTCGTTTCGTCCATTCTCCAGCGACGCGAATATCAAGCTTGTCATCGATTATAGGAACATTGACCATAGCTTCGAAGCGGTGGTTGTTGTAATTCCCGATATCCGCAGACGCCATCGCCTCGAACTGATCGGTCGGCTTGGCGGAAACGAGATTGACCACGCCCGCTGTCGCGTTGCGGCCATAGAGCGTGCCCTGTGGACCGCGCGCAACCTCCACGGATGCAACGTCGTAGAATTCTTGCTCGAAGAAATGATTGCGGATAAACGGGATGTCGTTGAAGGCAACCGCCACGGCAGGATCGGTGGTCACCGAAATCGCCTGTGTGCCGATACCGCGGATCTGGATGCTGTAGCCGGAGAAGTTCGTCTTCGTGAACGTCATGTTCGGAACCTGCTTGATCAGGTCCGGGCCACCGGCTGTTTGGGTCGCCGTCAGTTGTTCCTGCGAAAGCGCCGTAATCGCAATCGGAATGCTCTGCACATCAGCGCCGCCGAGCTTTGAGGACGTGACGGTAACTGTCTCCACCGCTGCTCGTGCGGGAGGTAAAGCTTCAGCCAACTCAATACTTGGCAAGCTGATCGCTTCGGCTGCGGTATCGCGCAGTATTCCGACAGCGCCGGACGCCGTACGGTGCAGCCGGAAGCCTGTTCCATCCAAAACCCGCGACAGCGCCGTATCGGGGGTTAAATCGCCCTGGGCGCCTTTGGATCTGATGCCTTTTACCGCCGACGGCACATACATCACCGTTACGCCTGCCTGACGCATATACGCGTCGAGCACGGTGCCGAGGTCACCACCAGGAATGCTGAAATCCTGCCCATGCGCTGCTGTCGCAATGAAAGCAGCGCAGGCCCCCATCATCAGTGCTGGCTTTAAGTGTTTGAACATTTAGTCCCCCTCTTTCGATCCGGCTACGAAACCGCCGTTGGCGCGCCGTCTTCAGCGCGAGATCACCGTTTCCATCGAACCGCGTTCGACCTTGAGGCCAAACAAGACATGTGCGAGCTGCGAAAGATCCTCTGTTCCAGATGTTCGGAACGATGCGCTGATGTGGATGTCGGCAGCGCGCGCATCTGCGATAATGACCTTGCGCTTGTTGTAGCGGTTCAATTCCGCAGCCACGTCGCCGAGCGAAGTGTTCTCGAAAATCAACATTCCCTGGCGCCAGCTGAGTTCGTTTGCCAAATTTCGTGTTGTCTTGCGGCTGGTGCGAATCTGATTGTGCGCAACCAGAAGCGCATCGCCCGGAGTCAGTACGATGGGAGCCTGGGTTCCGCTGCCAGTCACGTCGAAGGCCGCGCGACCTTCTATTAAAGAGACCTCGAGCCGTCCGGGTTGGGCGCGCACCAAAAATTTCGTGCCGAGATCGGTGATGCGATGACCGTCTGCAATCACGGCAAATGGATGCGCCGGATCGTGCTTGATATTGAAAAACGCTTCGCCCTCGACGAGCTTGACGGACCTGCGATTGGAACCGAGCCGCGCCTGCAATGTGGAAGACGTATTGAGCTCGATCTTCGAACCGTCGGCCAGCGTGATGATTTTGTGCTGACCTATCCCAGTGGAATAGGTCGTTTCAGGGGGCGCCCAGTAAAGGTCAACGCCCACGGCGGCAGCCCCAATCGCGACCGTAAAAATCGCTGCCAAGCGCAGAAACCTCGAAGGGGCCCGTTCCCGAACGGCAGCAACCGGCTTTTGCAAACGTGATTTCAGCGCGGCCAAACGCGCTGTGCGGCTCCAAGCGCTTTCAAGGCGCGTGTAGGCGATCCGATGCGCAAGCAATTCTTCGAGCCAGGCATCAAGTGCCGTCTGATCGTTGGCGCCCCAGGACCAGAATTCGCGGCGTTGCAGCCACTCTGCAGCGCGTGCCGTGACATCGGCGGCGCTGGGGGGATCGCCGTCTCTGGCGCCCGTATCGCTCACGCCTTGGCCCCACCAACCGCGGTGGCTGGGCCATGCAGTATCTCGGCGATGGCTGTGATGCCCTTGGCCAAGTGTTCCGATGCCGTACGCTCGGATATGCCCATGCGCGCGGCTATCTCGCGACCGTTCAAGCCTTCGATGCGCCCTAGAATAATGGCCTCGCGGCAGCGCGGCGGGAGTTGGTCGATCGCGGCTTGGAGACGGCGTAGCTCGTCACGCGCAAGCGTCGTGCGTTCGGGGCCGGGCGCGTCCACAGCGAGCCCAAGGGATTCAGGATCGGCAATCGCCTCGATTGGGACGACGCGCTCCCGGCGGGCGCGATTTATAAGAAGATTACGGGCCGTTGTAAGAACAAACGGTTTGATCTGATCGGGAAATTCTTGCTGTGCCGCTTCACAGACACGAAGATAAACATCTTGGCGGAAATCTTCGATTTCCCCTTGATTACGCCAATTGTTTCGCAGGAAGTGCATCAAAAGCGGCTCCAAGGGCAACACTTCGCGAGCGAACCAAGCCATGATCTCAGCCGCGCTCGGGCCCTCACCTGAGCGATGCGGCACGGCTTCCTCTCGGCTGCTATCTGGTGTCTCTATCATCCCCCGCCAGCGTCCTGCTTTCTGAGGGTTCGATCTCAAACTGTTGATGAGACAATCAACGCCCGAAACTCTGAGGGTGCCAACGGAAAAAAATTCGCGCAGCGCGCGGCGACAAAGTAATATTGTTGCGGAGTTGGCACCCAAGCCAACTGGGAGGCGGCAAACATCCCATCCAACGGATTGGCCACGAGAGCCTAGAGCTCGAAAACTATTTTGGCCCAGCGATAACGGATGTGTTCCACCCCTTCACCACCGATTTCGCGAGCAACCAGGTGCAGCGGTAGCTCATACCAAGGCTGGCCGCGGCCTTTCGGATTCGAGCCTTCGGCATCGATAGCTTCGAACAGCTACCCCTTGCCGGGGCCGAAAGCTTCCGGCCCGGAGGCCGGTGCGAATCGTCGACCGCGCCATCGCGATGTTTTGCCGTGGAATCGCCGCATCCATCCCGGCGCGTTTTACGGCACCGCTGCGTCGTGATATTCAGCAAAATATCACGACGCAGCGGGGGTAGGCATGAAATCGATCAAGCTCGCTATCGCGGTGCTGGCTGCCGCCTTTATTTCGTTCGCGCTTCCAGCACAGGCCGCAGACACCTCCGATGTCACAGTCTTCGCCGCAGCATCGTTGAGCGATGTGCTGCAGGACATTGCAAAGACCTACGAAGCAAAGACGCATCAGCACGTGGTGCTCTCCTTCGCGGCCTCCTCTGTTCTCGCCAAGCAAATCGAGGCGTCAGCCGGTGCCGACCTCTTTATATCAGCAGACACAGATTGGATGGATTATCTGGATTCGCGCGGGCTGATCGCGCACGCCACGCGCAAGAACCTGCTGGGTAACGCGCTTGTGCTGATCGCGCCTGCGGATTCGAATGTCACGATCAACGTGACCAACCATTTTCCGCTCATTGAAGGCCTTGCACGGCGGACGTCTTTCCATTGCAGACCCCGACAGCGTGCCTGCCGGAAAATACGGGCGCGCGGCGCTTATTTCGTTGGGCGTCTGGAACGGCGTACAGGGCAGTCTGGCAAGCGCGGAGAATGTGCGCGTAGCGCTGGCTTATGTCGCGCGCAAGGAGACCCCGTTGGGGATTGTTTATCAGACCGATGCGCTGTCGGAACCGAAGGTAAAGATTATCGGCACGTTTCCGGAAAGTTCGCACCAGCCCATCGTCTATCCGGCGGCGCTGACCAAAGATGCAAAAGCGGCCGCAAAGGGTTTTCTCGATTATCTCTCTGGTGCCGAGGCGCGAGCGAGCTTCGACAAGGCAGGCTTCATCGTCCTGGGAGCGACAAAATGAATATCCGCGCCATCCCTCTTTGAAGCGCTGCATCGACCATCGCCACGCCTGCACGTGTGCAAAGCAACCTGAAAATTTTGAATCGGCTGGCCGCCATGCAGCTGATGGTCGAGCAACAACAAATAAAAGTCGACGCACAGAAATCGGAGATCGGCCAACGGCGGCGCGCGATATATCCCGATAGGCGATGACCTAATTTTCTTTGCCCTCCAAGAGTTTCTTACTCTTCCTTCTTCAGCTTTTTCGGCTTCTTTTCTTTCGTATTCCCACTCAGTTTCTCTGCGGCTTCATCGGGGTCGAGGAACAGAGTTTCACGATCCACCACGCGGTCCGTCACTTCGGCGAGTTCGGCGATGAAATCAACAACCTTGTCTTCGAAGATCGGCGCACGGACTTCGTTCATCGCCTGCTGGTTGTTGGCGTAGAAATCGAACACCTGCGCTTCCTGGCCAGGGAACTGGCGGGCCCGCGCCGCGATGGCGCGCTGCACTTCGTCGGGTTGTACGGTAATGCCGTTCTGCTCGCCGATGCGGGCGAGCACAAGGCCCAGGCGCACGCGGCGCTCGGCGATGTCGTGATATTCCTTCTTCAGTTCTTCATCGGTTTTGCCTTCGTCGGCGGCGGTTTTGCCTTCTCGGTTCATTTCCGCCTGCACCTGTTTCCAAATGCCTTCGAATTCGCCTTCCACCATCGTTGGCGGCAGCGAGAAACCGTGGGCTTGATCTAACGCATCGAGAATGCGGCGTTTCAGGTGCAGGCGACTGGCGCGGGCAAAATCGTTCTTGAGCTGGTCGCGGACGCGATCCCTCAGCGAGGCCAGCGAATCCACGCCGAACCGCTTGGCCAATTCGTCGTCGACGATCAATTCGTCGGGACGTTTGACCTCCTTCACTTTCACTTCAAACTCAGCATCTTGGCTCGCAAGCTTTTCGTTGGGGTAATCCGCCGGGAACGGCGCTTTCACAACGCGATCTTCACCAGCTTTCGCGCCGGTCAGCTGATCTTCGAAGCCGGGGATAAGCTGGCCCGAACCGATGGTGAGGTTGAAATCGGTCGCCTTGCCGTATTCGAATTCCTCCCCATTGATGCGACCAGTGAAGTCGATCACGAGCACATCGCCCTTTTCCGCGCCGCCTTCGCGCATAGAATAGGTGCGGGCCTGTTCGGCCAGACGCGTCACGGCATCTTCGACTTCGGCATCGGTCACTTCGGAGGTGAGACGTTCGACCTTGAGCTTGGAGACGTCGGCCAGTTCGAATTCTGGCATCAGGTCGACCTTGACCGTGAATTCGAGGTCGGCGGTGCCGTCTACGACCTGCTGCAATTCGCTGACGAGATCGACTCTGGGCGGAAAGGCAGGCTTCAGCTCGTGGTCCTTGATCGCCTGCTGGCTGGACTGGGAGACTGCCTCTTCCACGACTTCGCCCATCATGGACTTGCCGTAGGTCTTCTTGAGGAAGGAGACTGGGGCCTTGCCGGGGCGGAAGCCACGCAGATGCACCCGCGGCGCCATCTCGGTGAGCTTGCCCGTCAGCCGCTCGTCGAGGTCGTCGGCGGCGATGGTAATCTTGAATTCGCGGCGGAGGCCTTCATTGACGGTCTCGGTGATCTGCATGTCGTTCTCTTTTTTGGCTTGGACTGGTGCGGGCGGAGGGACTTGAACCCCCACGACTTTCGTCACTGGAACCTAAATCCAGCGAATTTACTTGATTGTTTTGATAAAATCGTTTATATTCAAACGGTTAAACAGACCAAATACACTCGAAAGACTGGACACACCAGACACACGTTTGCCCCCCGTTCCCGGAGGCCTCTCCATGGCAGCGCATACGATGTTCGACGGTCGTTTGCAATTATACAAACGAGCCAACGGCCGCTTTTGGAGTTGCGCGGCCCGGGTCGGCGGCCAGCAGTTCCGTAATACCACACGGGAAGAACTGTTGGAAAGGGCCAAAGATGTGGCCAACAGGGTAATCGGATGAAGAAGTTCGTGACAAAGGGGTGAAGTGCTGAATCTGTCGAAGTCCTCTGATTTGGAGGAGGACGTGCGATGGACGTGCAAGAGGCGGACTGTGGGGCGCTTGGCGAGGCGATTGTTTTTCTGAGTCACTTCAAGGATTTGCCCGACCCGCGCCAGCGCGGCAAGGTCGTTTATCCGCTCGATGAGATTCTGCTGTTCTGTCTGCTGGCGGTGCTGGCGGGAGCGGAAACCATCGTCGATATTGCGCGGTTCGGCGAGAAGAAGCTGGCGCTTCTGCGGCGGTTCCGGCCGTATCGGGATGGAACACCGTCGCATGATCATCTTGGCGATATTCTCGCCAGCCTTGAGGCGGAAGACTTTCAGCGCTGCTTCGTGGCCTGGGTGGCGGCGTTCACGGGAACGTCGGCCGAGGTGATCGCCATTGACGGCAAGACCCTGCGCCGCTCCTACCAGAAGAAGGGCGCCAAGCTGCCCATCCATATGATCTGCGCCTTCGCCGCGCGCCAGCGCCTCGTGCTCGGCCAGGTCAAGGTGGCGGAAAAATCCAACGAGATCGTCGCCATTCCCAAGCTTCTCGCGCTTCTGGAAATCGAAGGCGCTATCGTGACCATCGACGCCATGGGCTGCCAGCGCGACATCGCGCAGAAGATCATCGACAAGAAGGCTGACTACGTGCTCGCGCTGAAAGCCAATCAGGGCACGTTGCGTGAGGATGTCGAACTGTTTGCCGCCGAGCAGAAAGCCAACGGCTTCAAGGATTCCAAGGTCAGTCGTCATCAGACGGTGGACGGCGACCATGGCCGCATCGAAACACGGACCTATACCGCCATCCACGATGTCGACTGGCTGCAGCAACGCCACGACTGGCCCGGATTGAAGGGCGTCGTCATGGTCCAGAGCATCCGTGAAATTCCCGGCTCAAGCCCAGAGACCGACAAGATCGAGCGCGAGACCCGCTTCTACATAACTTCACTGGTGTGGCTCGCCCACCAGATCGGTCCCGTCATCCGCAGCCATTGGGCCGTGGAAAACAGCCTCCACTGGGTCATGGACATGATCTTCCGCGACGACGAATGCCGCCTTCGCAAAGACCACGCTCCCGCCAACTTCACCACTCTCAAGCACATGGCCCACAATCTGATCCGCAAAGCCCCAGGCAAAGATTCCCTACGCCTCAAGCGAAAGACCGCCGCCTGGGACGACGACTTCCTCGCAAGTCTCATCGCTACATGATTTTTTCACACGATTCCCCTGGATCTGGCGAATAGGGTGGGATTCGAACCTGCGACCGGTCAAAAGCGGCCCGTTTGATAGGCGTCATAGCCGCTCGAATCTCGTGATCGGTCTAGACAGAGGTTCAGTACCACGGCACAGAGCATTCGTTGCGATGAACGCTAGTTGAATAGGTTCGATTTCGTACGTCTCACAGCAAAACTTTTTCGATTTTTGGTGTGGCGCTTCCGGACCAAATCACGCGCAACGCGCTTCCTTGCGCGACTGACTGGACAGCATGGGGCCGTAAGACAGCAAAGCATGTGCCATTCTTGTGCCGCACGGAGGGGTAAACAATTCCGTTGATACCTTGAGTGAGTGCTGCTTCAGCGAGCGCGTTGCCGGCAGCATATCCAATGCCAGGATCGGGATTGAGGCTGGGATGGTCGGGCAAGGACCGAAGGTCCAAATATTCTCCGGCGAGGCTTGCGAACAATTCGGAGTATTCGACGGTTCCCTGATAAACGCCGGTGCGCGCTAGGAACTCCGTCATGTGAAACACGACTTCCGCCAAGCAGGTTTCCACGTCCAGCGCGGCATACCATGCGCCGCGGTCGGGACCATTGAACCTGTTGCGCTCGCGCGGCTTTGCGTAGGCGAAACTTGCATTGATGAGTGCTGCCTGCGGTACGCCATAGACGAATTCCTCGACGCCCATGGCGTCAGATCCGTGGTCTTGCGCCAAGAGTCTCGCGCTGGTGGCGCCCTCAATCTCGGCTAGTTCAGAAAGTTCCTCATCGCTGTCGGCAAGAGCTTTCAGCACCGAATCCCGTAGCCGTGCTGTCGTGACGAGCCGGATGGTGCGGGCGAAGGCATCCCGGATGATCGGAACACCTTCGATGAATTTCTGCTCAGAGGCCCCCGCGGACGGCATCGATATAGCGGCGCACTTCGAGCATCCGGGGAATACCACCCTCGATCATCGCATCGATGGGTCGCCGATTCTCGAAAAGGGGCCCTTTGTTCGGGAGCTGAGGCCACCTGTCGGCCATTTCATCGGCGAACAGCAGATGTAGTCCCTTGAACGTGCCGGTGAGGGCCGATACGCGCGTGAGCTGGTCCTGGGACAAGGGCTCGGTTCGTTCGCCTCTCTTGATCCGCTCCCAGGTGCTCAACGAAACGCCCAGCAAAGCGGCCGATTCCGGGTTGGACATCCCCCAACGGCCCGCGAGCTTTACAAATGCCTTGAGGGCAGTTTGCGAGAGCCGCGCCCGATCCTCGCCCTTCGAGAAATTTTGTATCTCTGATGGGCCATCGGACGGCAACCTTATGGCAGAATGCTTGCCCACTTCCATCTCCTGACGGGGCTTATACCCTTCATTTGAAGGTTCGTCAATTTCCTTGATGGGCGGCTCCAACCCGCCTTCAGAGGGCCAGCGCAGGCAAGGTGTTTCATTCCTCCGACTTTGGAGTACTACGTTGCACCAGATCCTTCACATCAGCGCCAAACGTCGTACCTGACGCAATGCGCCGGCTCACCTGGTCGATGAACTTCTGAAACTTTTCGCTACCGGCGGCTTGCGCGGCGGCAAGCTGTGCTGCTGGCGGCGATGGATGCGGTGACGATCAACTGGTAATGGATGAAGAGCGCAATACTTTCCATCACGATTTGCAAATCGCGCTCAATCCGCTCGATCCGGCTGCTCAGAAAATCAAGTCGGGGTTTGAACTGTGTTTCGATCTGGCTGGCGCCACGTTGCTTGAGATAGGCGATCACCGCGCCATTCACGAGGTCCGACATGCTCGTGCCCGGTTCGGCCGTCAGCGCCTCCAGTTGTTCGCTGACCTTCGGCTCGAAATAAAAGCAATGGCGGACTTTCAGCGATTTCGTCATGGCGTGGTGCCGTCTTCCAACATGCGCACACAAGTCGCGCAAAATCGGATTTGGAACAATCAGCGTCTTTTACGGGTGAGCCACATCTTTCCCGGTCTTCGTCCGCCAACAGCGAAGCATCAAACGGTTCGCGGCGGTCAGGAGATCGACGGCCCGCTGCGCTGACGGCCAAGAGTCCAGGAGATCGAGTCGCCGCGCACGATGCCGGAGACTTCGCGGCCAATGCTACGGCTTGACCGCGAAACACCAACGTCGTGCCGCGATACGGCACATTGCGGGACGCGATGAACGCCCGCGCCTTGCATCTCTCACCAGGCGGCGCATCTTTTTTCGGCGGGGAATGGTGAAGAGGCCATGAAATCGCGATCCCCGACTACGCCGCCCTGCCGCGGCATCAGGACTTATTTTGCGAGATTTCATTGTCGTGGCCTTCGCCACGACGATGCGGCGGCTTATGTCGGCGTGTCGCCCGCCAAATTCGATGAGTGGTTAGAGCGTAAATTCATGCCGCGCCCCAAGCGGATCGACGGCGAAGTTCTTTGGGACAGATTTTCGCTTGACCAAGCATTCAGTCTGTTGCCCGATGGCGTGGATGAAGCCTCCGAAGCCTGCTGGAGGGATTTGGAGGTATAATCCGAGGATCATACATGCCGCACCGTTTACCGCCGTTCTGCTGCGAAGACCAAGACAGGGATTGGGCTGGATCAAATACGTCCCGAACCTCTGGACTGCATATATGCCAAGGAAAGAAGGGCCGTCGTGCATGGTTCGATCCCGACGAATACCAAAGACTCCACGAAGCAACCGCGCGCCGCATCAAAGAAGGCAAGCGGCGTGGCTGGAAAAGCAAATATCAGGATTTGCACGACTACGTGCTCATCATGGCAAACACAGGCTGGAGGCCCGACGAATCTTGGAAGGTGGAATTCCGGGACGTGGACGTTAAAATCGAAGACGACTACGGCACCAAACAAACCATCCCGGTCACGGATATCCGAGGCAAGACCGGTGTGCGGTATAATAAGAGCCTGCCGGGCGCGGTGTATTCGTTCAAGCGTCTTCATGAGCGCCGGACTCAAGAGCTCAAGGGCCTAGGGGAAAACCGATCACAAAATCGCCGCCCTGCTCCCGACAACAGAGCTCTTCCCGAAATACACCCGGTACGCTTTTAATAACATCCTCAAAGAGGAGACCCTGAAATTCGATCGTGATTCTCAACCTCGCACGGCGTACAGCCTCCGCCATACTTATATATCGATGCGCTTGATGGAGGGGGCTAACATTCACCAAATCGCAAACAACTGTGGTACGAGCGTTCAGATGATCGAAGAATTCTATGCGGCCCATATCAAAGACCGCCTTGCTGCCTCGGCAATCAATGTCATGCGGCCCAAAGGCGCACGCGAGGCCGCAAGGAAGCCCTCCACTAAGTACGAAATGCACCGCTTCACGTTCTTCTTGGCTACCGACGCCCTGCCCGCTATACAGTTTCAACTGCGCGGTCGTGGCGAAATTGGTAGACGCAGCAGATTTAGGTTCTGCCGGGCAACCGTGGGGGTTCAAGTCCCTCCGACCGCACCATATTTATTTTAGCGAGCGTGCAAAGACGGAAGCGGCTGCACGTGAGCGTCCCGAAGGGACAGCCTAAACAGGATGGCCCGTTGGCCAATTGGTGCCCGAAGGGGCACGGCCATCGGATTTCAAGACGCTAAGATGCGCGTATGCCAAAGCGGCTTGTCAGAGATGTCGGCGAGACGAGCCAACCCGACACCGAATTACAAGATTGAATTAAAGGCGAACCCATAAGCTAGAGCTTTCGATCGCCTTCATAAGCAACACACGGTGTATCGGCTAACGCTCCTTGCAAGCCATTCCGCTAGCAGCGACGGCGATGCTGGTGGCAGTGGCGACGATTGAAAACTTCGCGCAGTGCTGCTCTGACAGGATTTCAGCAATCCTTAGAGCGAAAAAGCCCCCAAGTTTAATAACATGGTGGGGAGGAAACTGGCCACAAGATCGGCCAAAGGATCGGCCAAATGTTCTGGCATCTCACTCATTTCTCATTTATATACATATGGTTATGAAGGGGACGAAATCGGCCAAAAAGAGCGTGGTGGAGGGCGCTTTGCGCATCGAACCCGCGCGTCTTGAAGATGTGTCGGAAGCTATCTTCGATGTCGTTGCCGAACTTTCGGCGGCGTCGGCCAGACTAGCTCAAATTTTGAATCCGCGTACGGCGTCGAATCTTGCCAGCCTCATGCGGATCATGAACACTTATTATAGCAATCTCATCGAAGGACACGACACTCGCCCACGTGACATCGAACGCGCGCTCGCCGGAAAATTCGAGGGCGGCAAAGAACGCCGAAACCTACAGATCGAGGCCGCCGCTCATGTGCGCGTTCAGGCCGAAGTGGATCGCATGCACGCCGAAGGCAGGTTACCGGAACCAGCTTCTAAAGAATTTGTCCTCTGGCTTCATCGCGAATTCTATCGAGACGCTCCAAAAGAAATGCTTCGTATTCGCGGCGACAATCGCAAATTCCTGATGAAACCGGGTGCTTGGCGTTCGCTCCCTGAACACGACGTCGTGGTCGGCAGACACCAACCACCGTCCAGTAATCGCGTTGACGATTTCATGACCCACTTCGCCGAGCGCTACCGCTTTGATCGTTTAGGCATGGCAGCGCGGATCGTTGCCATCCCCGCAGCACATCACCGGTTCAACCACATTCATCCTTTCGCGGATGGTAACGGACGTGTCAGCAGACTTATGAGTCACGCCATGGCTCACGAGGCAGGCATTGGAGCGCATGGCTTATGGTCGATCTCGCGTGGACTTGCGCGCGGTCTCGAAAGCAGGGGCGACTATAAGCTTATGATGGACCATGCCGACATGCCGCGTCAGGGCGATCTCGATGGTCGCGGAAATCTCTCGCAGCGCGCGCTCACTGACTTCGTCCTATGGTTCCTACGCGCGTGCCTCCATCAGGTCACCTTCATGTCGAACCTGTTCGAGCTCGACACGTTGGCACGGCGGCTTCGAACCTATGTCGAACGCAGCGAAAAGCTCAAACCGGAGGTAGCCCGGCTTCTTGAAGAAGCGCTTATTCGTGGTGAATTTGAGCGGGGAGACGTACCGCGCATCACCGGCTTGCCAGAGCGAACGGCAAGGCGTGTATTCAACGATGTGGTAACCGAAGGCTTGTTAGCGTCCGATACGCCGAAAGGTGCGGTGTCACTGCGCTTTCCCACGGAGACACTCGATATCTTATTCCCACGCTTATTCCCGGAAACCTGACACGAACAAACGCGCCATGTACCCCATAGCCGCCTCCAATCAGAGGACCAAGAGTAGCTGGAACATTTGTGAGCGACGGCGCACCGACTTGAACAAATATCGGAATTTCACCCTCGGCTCCATCCTCTATTTATGATCGGAATTCAAGACGCCAAGCGAATTCAGGTTTCGATCGGATGGTGCTTCGCAGAGCAGAGTAGACGATCGCTCTCGATCCGAGATACTCGCTCTTCCAAAGTTCTAAGAGCCCTTGCCAACCGCAACATTATCTCTCAACCAATCATTCAGATGCGCAAAGTCAAAAGTATGGGTTTCATACAACCCGGAGATAAAGGCATATGTCGTGTCCGCGTCCACCATCAGCTGTGCGTCGTTGATCGCCAAAAAAGTATAGGTCACAGCGAAAGCGACGCGCTTATTGCCGTCAATGAACGGATGGTTCTGGGCAAGGCTTTCCCATAACGCAGCCGCCTCTTCGATCAAGTCGGCGTAATATCCGGTCTGAGGGCGAAACAGCGCCGCCTCCAGCAGGCCGGGGTCGCGGACCGCCTTCGAGCCACCATAACGCTCGATCTGGTCGTCATGGATTGCCAGGACTTCGGCAATCACCAGATAATCGGTCACTCAGCCAGCTTCTTGTAGAGAGACCTGAATCGGGCATGACTGCCCTGATACGCGGCCATCACATTAGAACGCGGCTTACCTTGGCGCCGCTTCTCAATGAGATCGGCCAAAGCCTCTTCAACCAGGGCCTGGACCTGCCGGCCCTCGCTGCGTGCCAAATCCCGGACGCCAGCCAGGATGTCGGGATCGACTTGGGTAGCGAATTTCTCGCGGACAGACGACGGCATTGGAAACCTCCAGCATCATGATTTATCATGAAGCATCATGATGGGCAAACGAAGAGAGGTCTATGTGGAGCGGAATCATTCGAAACCGCTCAAACAGCGAACCGCAAAAAAGGCGGATTTCTTGGGTTTTCCTGATCGGAACCTAAATCCTAGCCAACTGGCCGAACGGCTTGGCGTAAAAAAGCAGCCGAGGGCGGTCGAACTTGAGCGCGGCGAGGCCAACGGCAAGATCACCGTTCAGAGTCTGGAGCGGGCCCAAGCCCTGGGCTGTCGGCTTGTCTTGGGCCCGGAGAAACGCCTCGCCGACATCATCCGGGAAAGAGCCTCCTTGATGGCCGAGCGGCACCTCGCCGCCGTCGAGCAGACTATGCTGCTTGAGGGCCAGGCCGTGACTGGCCAAGACCGGCGGAAGGAGTCGCATCGGCGGCTTACAGAGGAACTGCTTCGCCGACCTGCCCGGCTTTGGGACGAGCCTTAAAGCGAGCCTCGCCGGGTGCGGTTGATGCCTATTCGCCGCAGAATGTGCGGTGATTAGCAGACTTATTCGCCGCAAGATTTGCGGTGAATACATAGAATATTCCCCATCGGGAATATTTTGAGCGATTTCGTCCAGTTTCCATGAAATATTCCCGTACGGGAATAATTATCTTGATTTTGCCTATCTGCGGCGATATATTCCCGGACGGGAAGAATGATATGATCACGACCAAAGATATCGCCGCATCCGTCAAGGCAGCCCGGCGCAGGCTCAAGCTGCGGCAAGCGGATTTGGCCGCTGCCGCTGGCGTTGGCGTCCGCTTCCTGATCGAACTCGAAGCAGGCAAGCCGACAGCCCAGCTCGGCAAGACCCTCGCCGTCCTGAATGCACTCGGACTCGATTGCGCCGTGGTGCCACGCTCCGCGACTACGTCTCGCCAAGGCTCGCCATGAGCCGCTCGCTCTCAGTGTGGTGGAATGGCGCGCTGGTTGGCGCGCTACGCATCGATGAGCACGGCGATCTTGGTTTTGCCTATGACCAGGCTTGGCTCGACGATCCAGTCAAGCCGCCTATCTCCCAATCGCTGCCCAAACGGGCAGAGCCATTCAATCGCCGCGAAACAAGGCCGTTCTTCGCGGGGCTGCTTCCCGAAGAGGCGCAGCGTGAAGCCGTGGCGAAGAACCTTGGCATTTCCGAGCGCAACGATTTCCGTTTGCTGGAAGCGCTAGGCGGTGATGTCGCGGGTGCCCTGACGCTATGGCCGGAAAGTGAAGCGCCTCCTGCGGAGCCGGGGCTTTCTGTAGGCCATCCCCTGACGGACGCCGAACTTGTCGAGATATTGGACGCGCTACCCAAGCGGCCGATGCTTGCGGGCCGCGACGGACTTCGTCTTTCACTGGCGGGCGCGCAGCAAAAGCTTCCGGTCGTGCTCATCAATGGCCGCATCGCGCTCCCGCAGCCGGGACAGCCCACCACCCATATCTTGAAGCCGCCCATCCCGCGCTTTCCTGCCACGACCGAGAATGAAGCGTTTGCCATGCGTCTGGCGGCAGCGGTGGGGCTGGAGGTTGCTCCCGTTGAGCCGCGTAACGTCACCGGCCGCCCCTTCCTGCTCGTTGAGCGCTATGATCGCGAAGTCGCTACGGATGGTCATGTCCGGCGGCTGCATCAGGAAGATTTCTGTCAGGCACTCGGTATCCCGCCCGAACAAAAATACGCTAGCGAGGGCGGGCCGGGCTTCAAAGCTTGTTTCGATCTTATCCGGCAGGCTTGCACAGCACCCGCGCCTGCGATTCTGCGGCTTCTCGATGCGGCGATATTCAACGTCATCGTTGGCAACGCCGACGCTCACGGAAAGAACTTCAGTCTCCTCTACGCCCAAGGAGCGGTGAGCATGACACCGCTTTACGATCTGCTGTGCACCGTGGCTTATCCAGAACTCAGCGCGAAGTTCGCCATGCGCATCGATAAGCGCCCCACCCTCGAAGAGTTCAGGCCCGATACGTGGGAAAAGTTCGCCGATGATGTCGGTATCGGCGCACCCTTTACGCGCCGTCGCGTGCGCGCCCTCGCGCAAACCATGACCGAACAGGCAGCTCAAGTTGCGGCGGCGCTTAGTGAGCTTGGCCTCGACGCTGCTGCCCTCGGCCAATACTCGGACATTGTCCGCGCGCGCGCGAAGACGTTTCTTTAAGATCGGCGGGCTTGTCGCTGCTCCTGCCATGATCGTTCGCTTTTCCCTGCGGATTCGATTCACGTCCTCGGCCTAAGTGGTAATGGTCAGCATTTCTGTCCAGCCAATCACGAAGGAGAAAAGCTATGCCGAGACACCCCCTCGGTCTAACGACCATGTTCGACAATCCACAAGCCATCGAGCTTCGGCGGAGCCGCACCCGCTCGTCGCCGCGTGGATGGAAAAGGAACGCCAAGCTGCGAGAGCGCACGCAAGGGAGGTCGTGGAACCTGACCCAAGCGCGAAGACACCTACATGGGACGCCGCAAACTCCGCATCAGCGATGCGTTGTTCAAGGCCGGCTGAAGCGAAGGGCTATGGCCTGGAACGTCCGGACGGCCATCTCGCGCCTGTGTCAAGGTAGGCATTTCCCGCTCGTAAAGAGCCACGTCCCAGAACTTGCCGAATTTGCGTCCGACCTCGCGGTAACCGCCGATGGGATGGAAGCCCATGGCCAGGTGCAGGCCGTTCGAGGCCGGGTTGGGCTGGGTGATGCCGCCATAGGCGCGGTGGACGTCTTGGCCCCGTAATCCTTCGAACAACGCAGTGTACAGCGCACGACCCCATCCGCGGCGGTGTTCGCTGGGGGTGAGGTAGACACTTGTTTCGACGGAGGTCTCGTAGGCGGCCTTCTCCTTGAACTTCGCGGAGCAGGCATAGCCGATGGCTTTGCCGCCATTGACGGCAACAAAACATTGGTAGCGGCCGTAAGGCGCGAAACCATCGAGCCATTCCTGGCGCTGGGCCAGCGTCTTTGGATCTATGTCGAACGTGATGGCAGTGGTCAGGACATAGTGGTTGTAGATTTCGAGCAGAGCAGGAAGGTCGTTCTGCTCAACGCGGCGAATGATGACCTCGCTCATCGGTGAATTCCTTCAATGCGGTGAGGACCGCAGGGAGCGCTTCCGGCAAATCCTCCGCGATCAAACCCTGTCCAAACCTGTTGGCCGCCTCTGCATGCAGCCAAGTCGCCGCTGCGGCTGCTTTATAAGAATCAAGGCCTTGCGCCATCAAGCCACCTATCAACCCCGCCAGAACATCGCCCGAACCGGCGGTGGCCAATGCAGGCGGCGCATGGCTGTTGATAATGGTGCGACCGTCTGGGGCCGCGATCACCGTATCGGCGCCTTTGAGCAGGACCGTACAGCGCGCGGTCATGGCGGCGGCACGCGTGGCTTCGATCTTGGTCGAGGAGCGTTTTAGAAGCCCCGGAAATATCCGGTCGAATTCGCCTTCGTGGGGTGTCAACACCGCCGGCTCGCGCAACAGGTTGAACAGAGCTTTGGGATCGTCTTGGAACGAGGTCAGCGCGTCGGCATCAAGCACGGCCGCCGCCCCGCTTGCCATGACCGCCGCCACCATCTGTTTGGTCGCGAGCCCGATGCCACAGCCAGGGCCAATGACGACCGAATTAAACCGCTTGTCTTCCAAAAGCGCGGTGAGACCAGCTGCGCCTTCAAACGGCTTTATCATAATAGCGGTGAGTTCAACGGCGTTTACCTCGACCGCATCAGGTGGGCTTGCGACGCTCACCAGTCCTGCCCCCACGCGCAACGCGCCGCGCGCAGCCAGCCGGGCTGCACCGGTTGCGTGCGCCGGACCGCTCACCACCAAGCAATGGCCACGCGCATATTTGTGGGCGTCGGGTTGCGGCCATGGGTAATCCGCACCCCACAGCGCGGGGCCGTTGTCGAACAGCTTTGGTTTGATGATGCCGATTGCAGCTTGAGGAATGCCGATGTCGCTGACCACCACATCGCCACATTTAAGGCGACCCGGCATCAGCACGTGACCGGGTTTCTTGCGAAAGAAGGTGACGGTCACGTCGGCCTCGATGCAAATCTCGCCCAACGCGCGGCCCAGATCGCCGTGCAGGCCGCTGGGCACGTCGACGGCGAGCACCGGGATGTCGGTGGCGTTAAGCGTGGTGGCGATGTCTTTCAATTCTTCTTCGAGCGGACGCGAAAAGCCCGCGCCGAATATCGCGTCGATCACCAGTTGCGCATCGCCGAACACGCCGGGCTCCAGCGTTTCAAACGCGCCATCCCACAGCTTCGCCATCTGGGCCACGTCGCCCTTCAAATTGGCGCGGCTGCCCAGGACTGCCACGCGCACATCCCATCCGTATTTCTTCAGATAACGGGCAGCGACCAATCCATCGCCGCCATTGTTGCCCGGACCGCACAGCACCAGCGTCTTGCGCGGTGACCAGCGTTTGACCGCTTCGTCGGCCACCGCGCGGCCCGCATTCTCCATAAGCGTGAGAAACGGCACGCCATGATTGGAAGCGTAACGGTCGGCAGCATAACTTTGTTCAACGGTGAGGATTTCGTTCGACATTGCTCTCTCATTTGTCGTGTCGTTCTCAGCGTCGCATTGCCAAAACAATACGAAGGAAAGCAAATCCAGGTCTCAAAGCCTGCATGGTTTGAGCACCTGGGCCGCCTTCCCTCGCGCCGCTGACGCGGCACTCGCTGGGGATGACAGGGGGTATTTAAAGGCCAGAAGGCGTTCGGTCGTAAAGCGGGTTTGATGTCTCATAGGCATAAGAGGCCGCCAGCACACCCCTATCATCGAACATCCGGCCGACGATTTGCAGTCCCACCGGAAGGCTGTTTGCGGCAAAGCCGCAAGGCACACTCGCCGCCGGTTGCTGGGTCAGGTTGAACGGGAAACTGAACGGCGTCCAGGACATCCAGGCCTTGCCATCATCGTCTAGCGGCGAAAGCTGGTTGACGTCGAACGCACTCGTGGCAAGCGTGGGCGTCACGAGGAAATCGTAGCGGTCCATGAACACCCGCATCTGACTGCCATAGAGGCCTCGTGCAACGTTGGCGTCGATGAGCTGTTTCTTGGTGAAGCGGTTGGCCTCGTCGGCCATAAAGCGCAGGCCAGGATCAAGCAGGGCGCGTTTGTCTTTTGGCAAATCGGCCAAAAGATAACCCGCCCCTGACCACCATATCTTTTGAAATACCTCACCGGGATCACCTCCTGGCGGATCGACCTGTTCGACATGGGCACCCAATTCTTCAAGGCGTTTCACCGCCGCGGCGACGAGCGCTTCCACTTCAGCGTCAATGCGTTCGACATGGCCCAAGCGCGGGCTAAAGGCGATGCGTTTGCCGCGCAACGGCATATCAAGTTCGGCGGCGTAATTCATCGGTTCATAAGGCAGCGAATGCCAGTCGCGCGCGTCGGGTTTGGTGATGATGTTCATCAGCATCGCGCTGGAGCGCACATCGCGGCTCATCGGACCGACATGGGCCACCGTTCCAAACGGCGATAGCGGATAGGCCGGCACGCGGCCGAAGCTCGGCTTCAGTCCGAACGTCCCGGTGAAGCTTGCGGGAATGCGAATGGAGCCTCCCCCATCGGTGCCAAGCGCGAGCGGCGTGAAACGGGCAGCCACAGCTGCCGCCGAACCTCCGGAAGAACCGCCCGGCGTTTTTTTGATGTTCCACGGATTGCGCGTGATGCCGGTAAGCGGACTGTCGGTCGAGCCTTTCCAGCCGAATTCCGGCGTCGTGGTTTTGCCGATCAGCACCGCGCCGGCTTCGCGCAGGCGCGCCACACTGGGCGCGTCTTCGTTCCACGGGCCTTTGTGATCGACTGTCAGAGAACCGCGCCGCGTGGGCCAGCCTTTGGTCAGCAGCAAATCTTTGATCGCGACGGGCACGCCGTCGAGCGGCGACAGGGGCTCGCCGTCCATCCAGCGCTTCTCAGAGGCTTCGGCCATCGTTTCGGTGGCGGGCACGTCAATGTGGCAGAAAGCGTTGATCGTGGAATCGAGCGCCTCGATGCGGCCAAGACAGAATTGGGTGACCTCGACAGGCGAGAGTTCGCGGGATTCGAAGGCGGCGGACAGTTCGGCCGCGTTCATCTCGTGCGGTTCGATGGTCATTCTCCCCTTCCTGGCCTTGCTTACCATTCCTGGCCGAGAATTGCGCAAGCAATGCGAGGGGAAGGAAGCCTAGGTGTCAACACCGGACTTGCGCTTTGGCATCTGGCTTTTTGCCTTGGCCCGCGCGTTGCGCAGCCAAGGCAGGGAATGGCAATTTTGTTTCAATTCACCTTGGTCAGCAGCACTTCTTTGCCGCGTTCCACCAGCGTGAGCTTACCGTTTTGCGTTTCGAAAATTGTCACCGAACAATTCTGCGGCGAATAGACGGTCACGCGATCGTCTTCGATGGCCGCGCCCATCGCGACGTTCAATGCCAGGTAATGCGAGAAGATGACGGTGTCCTTGTTCAGCGCGGTCAACGCCGAGATCACATTCTCGCGCCATTGGGCAAGCGCGGGCGTGGCCCCGCGCCAGGAACCGGCCATGAACTTGCGCAGCCAGCGGGCGCGTTCATCAAGCTCAAGACCAGGTGAGGGAATTTCGGCCACCGCATCTTCTATGATGGGTTCGCGCTGCCACAGTTTGGCGAGCGGTTGTGCGGTCTGGCAGGCGCGGGCGAGCGGACTTGAGACGATGGTGAGCGGGCCGAGCGGCGCGAGTTTCTCCGCAACCTCTTGGGCTTGCGCGCGGCCTAGATCATCGAGACCAGGGTCGACCGCCTCGCCGAACCCCGCCGCTGCGCGGCCGTGGCGCACAATATACAAGCGCGCCATCAGGCGAACCGGAACAGGTTGCTCGGGCCGTCCTGGCTTACTTCGCCTTCGCGGCCGAGCATTTCTTCATGCATCATGCGATTGAGCGTTGCGTCGTCATCCGGGGTGTGGGCGAGGAAACGCGCGCCGTCCCATGCGCGGCCGACGATCAAGCCAAAGCGTTTGGCTTTGCGGTCGGTGATGACGGTGTAGGTTTCGACCTTCGCTGGACCGCGCGGTTTCCACACCACATTCGGGCGCGGCATCGCGTCGATCTCAAGCTGGTAGGTTTTGGGATCTTCGCGCGTCCACTCGCCTTCGAGCGGCTTGGTCGAATAGATGCCAGCAGAATGTTTGGTGACATACCAGCCATTGCCGGTGCACAGCCCGAACTTGCCCGGATTGGCGCGCAATTTCTCTGCCATCATGACGATGGCGTGCATGACGTAGTTGTTTCCAGCGCCGCCGAAATAAGGCAACCCGCCGGTGATCGTGAGTCCCCGCGGATCGTCTTCCGCGATGCCGATTTCCTGGCAGCCAAGTTCGACGGCGGAGGGAAAGCACGAATACAGGTCGATAAACGACACATCGCCAACGTCGAGATTGGCCATGGCCAACGCCTTCTTGCCCATCATGTGGATGGCCGGCGAGGAATGGAAATTCATCCGTTCGGTCACGTTCCAGATGTCGGAAGCCTCGGCACAGCCGTGCAAATAGACCCATTTAGACTGGGGAATGCCGAGTTCTCGCGCCTTCGCCACGCTCGTCATCACGACCGCGGCGGCCATATCCACCTCGATCACGGCATTGAGATATTTGGTGTAGGGAAAGCCTACGAAGCGGTTCTTGTCGGTTGGTGTGGAGATTTCTTCGGGCGAGCGATAGGTGGGAAACCACGAATAAGGATTTTCCGCTGCGACCTTGGTGAACGGCGAAAAGAATTTCCCGAGCCACTCAAGATGTTCCGACGGCGAGCGGCGCTTGATGCCGCGGATGGCGTTTTCGAACAGCGGATAGGTGTTGACGGGAAAGTGCAGGCCGTAGGCGCGTTCGTAATCGTTCACGCCCTGGCGCATATCGCCGATTTCTTCCGGGTCGGTGCCGGGATCAACGTCGGGGCTCGTGCCCCAGCCAAGATCAACGCCCTGCCTTCATGGCACCCAACAGGGTGCCGATATATTCGGCGCCTACGAGCAAGGCCGCATCGCATTCGCCCCGCGCGATGTCTTCGGCGGTGCGGTTGACGAGCCATTGCGGCGAATTTCCACCTGTGGCGGAATAGATCGTGCGGCGCGGGGTGACACCCAGATGTTTGGCAAGCGATCCTGGAGGATTGCGGAACATGCGCTTGGGAAGACGGCCCTGATCGCCTGGCGAGTCCGCTGTGAAGCGCACGACCGAAATCGTATCGAGCGCGCGGCAGAGTTTGTCGCCAGCGCCGCTATTGGCCAGCGCCAAGCGCGAAACCTTCGCCAGCATTTCGATGGGCGAAAGGCCTTCCTGAATCTTTTTCTCTTTGACCGTTCGCTGCGTGAATTGTGCACCGGCCACAAGAACCGGCGTCCTGGGATTGATCATCGTTCTTCCTTATTTGGCGAAATAGCGTCGAAGCCTGGATAGCGCGTCCTCGATCACAGCACGGCGCTTGCAAAACGCAAAGCGCACGAAGCCGTCCGGTTTTGCGCCGGCAAAGAACATACTCAGCGGAATTGCCGCAACGCCGGCCTCGCGCACCAGGCGCTCGCAATAGGCGCTGTCAGGTTCATTGGTCAGGGCCCTGATGCCAGCGGTGAGAAAATACGTCCCTTCGCTGGGCAACACCTCAAAACCAAGCCGCGAAAGGCCTTGCGCGAGGAGATCGCGGTTCTGCTGAAGTTCTTTGGTGAGGTTCAGCGTGAAGGCGATTTGCTGTTCCAAACCATGGGCGATACCGAGCTGCAAACCAGGCGGCGTCGTGAAGGTGAGGAATTGATGGGCCTTGGCGATGGGGTCGATCAGCGCGGAAGACCCTGCAACCCAGCCCACTTTCCAGCCCGTGAGCGAGAACATCTTTCCCGCCGAACCGCAACGCACCACGCGTTCGCCCATCGCGGGCAAACCAATCAGCGGGACATGTTCGCGGTTATCGAACACAAGATGTTCATAGACTTCGTCGCAAATCACATTGGCGTTCGTGCGCGAGATCACGCGCGCGATGGTTTCGAGTTCGCCTCGGTCAAAGACGCGGCCGATGGGATTGATCGGCGTATTGATGACGAGCGCGCGCGTATCGGGACCGATGGCGGCGGACAGGGCCTCTTCGGTCAGCCGCCAATGCGGCGGGGACAGCGTGATGGTGCGCACTTTGGCGCCGATTGCCTGCGCAATGGGGCGATAGGAATCATAGGCCGGCTCGATGAGAACGATTTCTCCACCCTGCCCGACCAGTCCCATAATACAGGCGGCCAAGGCTTCGGTGGCGCCCGAGGTCACGACCACTTCGGTGTCTGGATTAAAGTCGAGATTGTAGAAACGCTTGGCGTGAGCTGCGATAGCACAGCGCAGTTCGATGCATCCACGCATGGGCGGATATTGGTTGGGGCCTTTGAGCAACGCCTTGGCGGCAGCCATGCGGATCGGTTCGGGACCATCTTCATCCGGAAAGCCTTGGCCCAGATTGATCGCACCATGCTCGGCCGCAAGCGCCGACATCACCGTGAAAATGGTGGTGGGCAGCCCGGCGAAGATGGAATTGACGGTGGACAGAGGGGGCATCGGATGCAAAGTGGCAAATCTCGAGCGGGTTTTCACCTGCCCGGGACGCCGCAAGTATTATTGCCCAAATAATGGGTATATTGCTTATTATTTGTGCAATAGAGATGGCATAAAGGCCGGCACCCCTATCTAAGCCGTTGATTTATATTGGGGATAATTTCTCGCTCGGTGGCACGAGGTCTGCAAATCGACCAACAGCGTGGGCCGCCTATGTGGTCCATGAAGGAGTTATCGCATGAAAAAAATCGAAGCCATCATCAAGCCGTTCAAACTCGACGAAGTGAAGGAAGCGCTGCAGGAAGTCGGCGTTCAGGGCATCACGGTCACCGAAGCCAAGGGCTTCGGCCGCCAGAAGGGCCACACCGAACTTTACCGCGGCGCCGAATATGTCGTGGATTTCCTGCCCAAGGTGAAAATCGAGATCGTCATCGCCGACGAGCGCCTGGAAGCCTGCGGTCGAGGCGATCCAGAAGGCTGCGCGCACGGGCCGCATCGGCGACGGCAAGATTTTCGTCCTCAATGTCGAGGAAGCCATCCGCATCCGCACCGGCGAGACCGGCGCAGACGCGATCTGACGCCTGAAGCTGCCGTACATATCGCATCAACGTTTCAATCGAAGGGGAATACCGAACCATGGCCGACGCAGACAATCGACGATTCTCGAAGCTCATCAAGGAAAAGGAAGTCAAATTCGTCGACCTGCGCTTCACCGATCCGCGCGGCAAGTGGCAGCACGTCACCTTCGACCTGTCGATGGTCGACGAGGATTTCCTCAACAACGGCACGATGTTCGACGGCTCGTCCATCGCCGGCTGGAAGGCGATCAACGAATCCGACATGACTGCTGATGCCCGATCTGCGACACCGCGGTGATCGATCCGTTCTTCGCGCAGACGACGCTGATCGCTGATCTGCGACGTGCGTGGAGCCCACCACCGGCCAGCGCTATGGCGCTGCCCGCGCTCCATCGCCAAGGCCGCCGAAAAATACGTCAACGCCTCGGGCGTCGGCGACACCACCTATTTCGGCCCGGAAGCCGAATTCTTCATCTTCGACGATGTGCGCTTCGACGTCGAGATGAACAAGGGCTTCTATTACATCGACTCCAAGGAAGGCGCCTACAACACCGGCACCGAATATGAAGGCGGCAATCTCGGCCATCGTCCCGCGGTGAAGGGCGGCTATTTCCCCGTGCCGCCGGTGGACTGCGCGCAGGACATGCGCAGCGAGATGCTCGCCATCATGGGCGACATGGGCATCGAGCCGGAAAAGCACCATCACGAAGTCGCCACCGCCCAGCACGAACTTGGCTTCAAGTTCAACACGCTGACCAAGTGCGGCGACTACATGCAGATCTACAAATATGTGATCCACCAGGTCGCCGCAGCCTACGGCAAGATCGGCGACCTTCATGCCCAAGCCCGTCTATGGCGACAATGGCTCGGGCATGCATGTGCATCAGTCGATCTGGAAAGGCGGCAAGCCGCTGTTCGCCGGTTCGGGCTATGCCGATCTGTCGGACACCTGCCTCTATTACATCGGCGGCATCATCAAGCATGCCAAGGCGCTCAACGCCTTCACCAATCCGCTGACCAACTCCTACAAGCGCCTGATCCCCGGCTTCGAAGCGCCGGTGCTGCTCGCCTATTCGTCGCGCAACCGCTCGGCGTCGTGCCGCATTCCGTTCTCGCGCCTCGCCCAAGGGCAAGCGCGTCGAAGTGCGCTTCCCCGATCCGGGCGCCAATCCCTATCTCGCCTATGCCGCGATGCTGATGGCGGGCCTGGACGGCATCGAGAACAAGATCCATCCGGGCGATCCGATGGACAAGGACCTCTATGCCCTGCCGCCGGAAGAGCTGAAGGAAGTGCCGCAGGTCTGCGGCTCGCTGCGCGAAGCGCTGGACAATCTCGACGCGCGACCGCGCCTTCCTCAAGAAGGGCGGCGTGTTCAGCGACGACTTCATCGACAGCTACATCGAACTCAAGATGGAGGAAGTGTATGCCTTCGAGCACACGCCTCATCCCGTCGAGTTCAAGATGTATTATTCGGTCTGAGTGTTTCCTTTCCCGCTTGGGGAAAGGTGCTATCGGCCTGACAAAGACGAACAGGGGGAAGTGGCGACACTTCCGCCCTTTCGCTTGGCAGCACTTCGCGCCCTACAAACGGGCAGGAAAAATGTTCTGAAAGAGCTAGGCTGCTATTTCGGAATTGCGTTGCGCGACCACCGGCTCGGCCGGTAGCACGACGAACACCCGGCAGCCGTGACCATATTCGCTTTCGATCCAAGCGCGGCCGCCGTGGAGTTCCGCCAGGCCGCGCACCAGCGCCAGCCCCAAGCCCGTGCCACCGGCCTGGCGGTCATAGCGGTTGTCGACCTGGCTGAACGGCGTGAAAATCTTGTCGAGCTTTTCGTGCGGGATGCCCGGGCCGTTGTCTTCGACCATGATCTGGAAATCGCCGCCGCGGCGCTTTGCTCGCGACCACGGCGATGCGTCCGCCTTCCGGGCGTGAACTTGCACGGCGTTGGAGACCAGGTTGATGAGGATCTGCTTGAGCGCACGTTCATCGGCGAAGAGCGGCGGGCGTATCGGCCTCGACCTCGATGGCGAGTTCTTGACGCTTCTCGCGCGCCTTGGCGCTCGATGATCTTGAGCGCGCTTTCGAAAGTGCTTGCGGACTTCCAGCGGATTGGGGTCGATATCCATCTTGCCCGCTTCGATCTTGGCGACGTCGAGCAGGTCGTTGATGAGCGACAACAGATGGGCGCCCGAGGAATGGATGTCGCCAGCATATTCCTTGTAGCGCGGCGAACCGGCGGGACCGAAACATTCCTGCGCGATGATTTCGGAGAAGCCGAGAATGGCGTTCAGCGGCGTGCGCAGTTCGTGGCTCATATTGGCGAGAAAGGCGGTCTTCGAGGCGTTGGCGGTTTCGGCTTCGAAGCGTTTGCGCAAAGCTTCGTCACGGGTTTCTTCCAGTTCGCGCGCGAGATCTTCCACCTGGAAGCGCAGGCGCGAATCCTCGCCCACGCGGCGCGTCAGTCGGCGACCGTCGAGATTGAACTGCACGGCGTAGAGAACGAGCGTGGCGGCCACCGTGTAGTCAAGAACCGATTCGCCGAACGCGAACCGCGCGACGGTGAACCCGGCTACCGGCAAAAGGCTCGCGATGAACAGATCGACGTGGTTGATACGCATCACTGCCTGGGTGGCGATGACGCCGGCCATCATGCCTGCAAGGAACAGATGGTTGATGGCATTTCCCGGTTCCCACAATATCCATGGCACCAGCCCCCACGCCGTGCTGATGATGGTCTGCATGACGATGAAGCGGCGGAACCACGATTGCATAAGGTCGTAATCTTGGTTGCGCCGCGCGATGTTTTCGTAGGTTCTCACCAGCCGTACGACGCAAAACGTCACCGCGCAGATCGTGGCGAGCACGCTCAGGCAATACAGCAGCGGCAGGCGGCCGACATAGCCGAATTCTTCGGAGGCCAGGAACGCGACGATGGCCGACCAGACCGGTGCGGTGTAGCGCGCCGAATGAACGTCCTCGCAAATGAAATCGAGTTGCGCCTTGACGACGCGACCATCCGCGGTGTGTTGCACCTTCAGCCGTTGCCCGTAACCCACGGCGTTACCCCGAAGCCACGCCCGCTTTTGCAGGCGCAGCAATGCTAAGGCTGCGTCCCTTAAAATTTTCTGAGAATTACAATCTTTAGACGTGCAAACGCATGGTTTTCAGCACCGACTTGGCTAATGGAAAGTAAACAAAGACACGCGCACCCTCCCCTTCGAGGCTTTCGATCCAGGCGCGGCCACCATGCAGTTCACAGAGCCCCCGTACCAGCGCCAACCCCAGGCCCGTGCCACCCACCTGTCGGTCGTAGCGGTTGTCGGCCTGCGCGAAGGGCTGGAAGATCGTGCCGAGCTTGGCTGCGGGAATGCCGATACCGTTGTCCTCGACCACGATGAGGATGCCGCCTTGCGGGGCGCGGCCACAACGTAGTGCGATGCGCCCACCTTCCGGCGTGAACTTGTTGGCGTTGGACAGAAGATTGAGCGCGATTTGCTTGAAGGCTCGCTCGTCGGCGAAAAGCGTGGGCAGGTTTGGCTCGACGCTCACGGTCAGGGTCTGTTTCTTGGCCGTAATTTTGGGCGTGATAAGGCGTTTGACCGTGGCCAACGCGTCGTGGGCGTCGAGATCGCGAGGGTCGATTTCCATGTGGCCGGATTCAATCTTGGCCACGTCGAGAAGATCGTTGATGAGTGACAGCAGGTGCGAACCGGAATCGTTGATATCCTGGGCGTAGCCACGATAACGCTGCGGTACCTCCTGGCCCAAGACTTGGTTCGCAATCATGTCGGAGAAGCCAAGGATGGCGTTGAGCGGCGTGCGCAATTCGTGGCTCATATTGGCGAGAAACGCGGTCTTCGAGCGATTGGCGTTTTCGGCCTCACGCCGTTCGCCAAGCGCTTCGTCGCGGGCCTGCTCCAATTGGTGCGCCATGTCCTCGTTGGCAAAACGCGTGCGCAGCATTTCGGCCACGTTGCGACGCATCGATGCGCCAATGATCAAAATGTAGCCAAGCCATACGGTGAGGACGACTGTTAGCACGTGGGCAACCACCGTGGTGCCCGTCATCAGCCGGAGCCAGTAAAGCGTCACCATCGTCGAAAACCCGATGGCGTAGAGCGGCGCGAAAGCCGTGCGGGTCACCGTGTTCGCCCACATCATCGACACCATGATCAGAATGACGAACAGGTTGTTGGTCTGATCGCCTTGCACCCAGAGCAGCCATGCGGTTGCGCCCCAGGTAAGGCCGAGCAACAATTGCAGCCAGCTGAGCCGCCTCACCATGGACCGCAGTTCAAACGGCGCGTCTTTGCGGCGATATATCAAATAGGCAAAGCTGCAGGTCAGTGTGTGCATCGCGCACACAATCCAGAAATGGCTGAGCGGAACATGGCCGAAATAGCCCGGCTCGACGAGGACAGGAAAGAATTCGAGTGCCACGCCAACCGGATTGAAATACACCGTGAAGAACAGCGAATTGACGATGAGTTTGAGCTGCGCGCGCATCAGGCGCGGGTCTTCGCCCTCCGCCGCCGTCAGGCCCTTGCTGACAGCCTTGCCGCCACTGGCAAAAAGAACCGACATTTCCTCAGGCTTACCCCCCGGTGTCCGGGGCACCATCATAGATAATCGACATTAAGAAAAAGTGCGGGGCGCAATGGAACCACTGGCGCGGGGGCCGCTCTGTGGTAAGGCTTGGAGCGTCTCACACATCCGATTCCTGTCCCGCAAACATGGCCAAATCCCCCGACCTGTTCGATTCTGCGCCGACCTCCTCCAAGGGCTATACCGCCAAGGACATCGAGGTGCTGGAGGGGCTGGAGCCCGTGCGCCGCCGGCCCGGCATGTATATCGGCGGCACCGACGAGCAGCGCGCTGCATCATCTGGCGGCCGAAATCCTCGACAATGCGATGGACGAAGCGGTGGCGGGCCATGCCATCGCGCATCGAGATCGAGCTGGAGGCCGGCGATGTGCTCACCATTCGCGACAATGGCCGCGGCATTCCGGTCGACCCGCATCCCAAATTCAAGAACAAGTCGGCGCTGGAAGTCATCATGACCACGCTGCATGCCGGCGGAAAATTCGGCGGCAAGGTCTACGACACCTCGGGCGGCCTGCATGGCGTGGGCGCCTCGGTGGTCAACGCGCTGTCGGAATGGATGGAAGTCGAAGTCGCGCGCGACAAGCACGCGCCACAAGATGCGCTTCGAGCGCGGCCATGCGGTGGGCAAGCTGAAGGACATGGGCGCGGTCAACCGGCGCGGCACCATCGTCATCGTTCAAGCCCGACTGGCAGATCTTCGGCAAGGATGCGCATTTCTCGCCCGCCCAGCTTTACCGCATGGCGCGATCCAAGGCCTATCTGTTCCGCGGCGTCGAGATCCGCTGGAACTGCGATCCCGCACTGATCAAGGCCGACGGCACAACGCCCGCCGAAGAGACGCTGAAATTTCCCGGCGGCCTGCTCGATTTCCTACGCGGCGAAATCGGCAAGGCCGCGCACCGTCACGCCGCGCGAATTCTCCGGCCGCACCGAAAACCGCGACGGCAAGGGCGCGGTCGAATGGGCGGTGGCCTGGGCGCCGGAAGCCGATCCGTTCATCCACTCCTATTGCAACACCATTCCCACGCCGCAGGGCGGCACGCATGAACAGGGCTTGCGCAACGCGCTGACGCAAGGCGCTGCGCGCCCATGGCGAACGCGCCAACAACCGCAAGACAGCGCTGATCACGCCCGACGACGTGATGGCGGCGGCCTGCGCCGTGCTTGTCGGTCTTCATCCGCGAACCGGAATTCCAGGGCCAGACCAAGGACAAGCTTTCAACGCCCGACGCGCAGCGCCTGGTCGAAAATGTCGTGCGCGATCATTTCGATCACTGGCTGGCGGAAAGCCCGCAAGAAGCCGACAAGCTGCTCGATTTCGTGATCGACCAGGCCGAAGACCGGCTCAAGCGCAAGCAGGAAAAGGAAGTCTCGCCGCAAATCGGCGACGCGCAAACTGCGCCTGCCCGGCAAGCTGGCCGATTGCACACGCGATGCGCCCGGCGGCACCGAAATCTTCCTGGTCGAAGGCGATTCCGCCGGCGGCTCGGCCAAACAGGCGCGCGACCGCAGCACGCAGGCGATCCTGCCGCTGCGCGGCAAAATCCTGAACGTCGCCAGTGCCGGCCGCGGGCAAGCTCGCAGCAGAACCAGGAACTGGCCGATCTGGTGCAGGCGCTGGGTTGCGGCACGGGCGCGAAATATCGCGACGAGGATTTGCGCTATGAGCGCGTCATCATCATGACCGACGCCGATGTCGACGGCGCCCATATCGCCTCGCTGCTGCTGACCTTCTTCTATCGCGAGATGCCGCGGCTGATCGCCAACGGGCATCTGTTCCTGGCCATGCCGCCGCTCTATCGCCTCACCCAGGGCGGCAAGACCGATCTATGCCCGCGACGACGCCGACCGCGAGCAGACTGCTGAAAAGCGATTTCCGGCCGAATGCGAAGGTCGAGGTCTCACGCTTCAAGGGCCTGGGCGAAATGATGCCCGCACAGCTCAAGGAAACGACCATGCGGCCGGGCAGCCGCACCCTGATCCAGGTCGAGATCGCCGACGACGACAGCGAGGAAACCGAGCGACCTGGTCGAACGGCTGATGGGCAAGAAGCCGGAACTGCGCTTCCAGTTCATCCAGGAAAACGCACACTTCGCTGCGGCGGACGTCGACGTTTAAGCGGTCCTCTTTCCCGCGGGTTGCTGTATCCTTTTTCGCCGACACTGTGACCACCGCCGGCGTGTTGCGGGTACGCCTCGGCTGGTCTGCGCGCTGACAACCGCCAAGACAAGGAATGCGGCGCACATGGCCATTGAGCCTTTGCGCAGATGGGCTGAAGCAAGGGAAGGGCTTACCTTTCATCATGGGAAGTCAGCACGGCTTTCAAAGCCTTGGGACTTTGGCGATGGCGCCTTGCACGGTTTCGCATGCGATCATGCCCAAACAATACCATCGCCTACCCGATGCCAGGCGGTCACTTCGGCAATCTGAGCTTTGACACCAGCACGGTTGCATCGCCCAGCTGCGACGGGACAGCGTTCCTCGGCCGCGCGGCCAGGAGTTTGGCGCCAGAGGGCGGCAGACCGAAATCGCGCTCGGCAAAGAAGATGTCGACCGGCTGGCGCGCGGCCATCTCCAGCGTGAGCGTGGTGTTGCGGCAATCAGCTGTCAGACAACCGATGAGCGTGTTGCCGGAATTCAAATCGGTGGGCTTGACGGCGATCTGCCAGCCGGCGATGTGAACGGCTTTTAGCTGCGCGGCTTTTGGCACGACGAGAAACATTTGTTGGGTGTTGGTTGAGCCATGCAGCGTGATCTTAACTTGCGATCCGCTTATGGTCGCGCTGGCTTGCGGCGGCGCGAACTGGAAGGCGCCTGCGCGCGCGACATAGGCTTTCTGCAAAGCGATCGCATAAGCTTGTTGGGGTTCGCCCGAAAATGCCGCGGCGTCGCGCAATGAGCTTGGCAAGGGAGCTCCTGCATCGGCAGTCCACAAGGCGCGGTTGGTCGTGTGATCTTCGATATAGTTGAGATTAAGGCGCTGCGGCGCGACTTCGCTGTAGGACGGAATGAAGCCCGCAACGACGCTGGCGGCAATCGCGATGACAAAACAGGCGGCGACGTAACGCCTGCCGGTGCCGCGCGCAGGCGGCTCGGCGCTCAACAACGGGATGAGCGCGAGAAGGCCCACAGCGGCAGGGATCGTGAACAGCGGATGGAGCTTCAACCCCATCAGCGTTTCACCCATGGTGACGAGCCCAAACCAGATGACGAGATTGACGATACCCGCGGCGAGCAACGCGGTCTGGCCCGCCGTGCCCAACCAGCCGTTGCGCGCGCGGGAGGCGAGCAGCAGCAAGATGGCTGCGATCAAACATGGGATCAGAAAATAGGGGCTGATGCCGGGAAGAAATATGGCCGTCAGAACACCCAAGGCCGCCAGCCAGAGCCATGCGGCGCGCGCCGTGGCCAGAGGCGGCGCCATGGTCGAGACCAACAGCACGATGCCTCCAACAGCGAAGCAAAGCGCAACGCGGAACGTGACGGGATAGGCATAGGTCGGATCGGGCATTGCCGACACCAGCTGGGCGATTGTGTGCAGGCCCCAACCCGCAAGACCGCATCCCGCAAACAGAATAACGGGCATCGCGAACGCCATCAGATGCTGATCCCAACGCAGCGCACGGCCCCGCGCAGTGTAGGACGCAAAGGCCAACGCGACGAAAAGAAGAAGCGAAAGTGGCAACGCCCACCGTTCGGGCATCCGCGGCAGCATCGCGCCCAGGATGGAGAGATAGACTTCGTTGTCGCCCTTCAGCGCTGCAAAATCGGCCTGGCCCAGACCAGACGCAACGTCGAGCATATTTTCGCCTTGATGCTGCAACGTCGCCCGACTGAGATTTTCTCGGCGGTCGAGCGGGGTGTGGTAATGGGCGACGTTTTCGCTGAAGGCGAAATTGAACGACGCAATGCCGTCGTCAATGAACAAGGTGAGGTCGGTGTCGTTCGGTAGGCGTTTATAAACTTCGACAAACAACGAACTGGCGGCATAGCGCTGGGCGTTCTTTGCATAGAGGTCGATCAACGGGCCGTCGCCGTCGCTCGTCTGGAACAAAAGACTGGGCCCGCGGTTGCCGCGCGCTTCGACGTTCACCACCGCGCCCGCCCGGGCTTTCAATTTCGGATCGTGCAGAAAGGCGGCGGCGCCAAGTAGACCGTATTCTTCGCCGTCCGTGATGACGCCAAGGATCGGATGCTGGCCGGGAAAGCCGCGTGCTTTGAGCGCGCGCACTGTTTCCAGCACGCTTGCCACACCAGACCCGTCATCGGCAGCGCCCGGACCTGCGGGAACCGAATCGTAGTGGGCCAGCAGGACGATGGCTTTGCCCTCACCTTTCTTCACTTCGGCGATGATGTCGGTGACGGTGGCACATTCGATGGCGCCATAACGTTGGGCATAGCGGCAGCCCATCGCGCGATAAGGTTTGGCGTCGATGCCCAACGTTGCGAATTCCTTCAGGATGCGCGCGCGCACGGCCGCGTTTTCGCCGGTGGAGGCGGGATGTGGGCGTTCGGCGCCCAGAATGCGGGCGAGCGTGTCCTCGGCGCGGGCGGCTGAGAATTCGGTCGGGGCCGCTTCGATCCCGCGCACAGCGTGAGGCTCGTTGGCGTAGCGGCAGAGGAACCAAACGGCCACGGCCAGCGCCGCCAGACCCCAGACGCGCAATGTTGCGCTCATGCCGCCCTCCCCGGTCGCGATTCGTTTACTTTAGCCCGCCTCATTGACTTTTTGGACTTCCTTCCTATGTTGCAGTGCATAAGGAGTCGCAGCCGATACGGGCCTGCGGCATGGGCGCCTCGAATGTGCGCCCCGATTAGGAGCGTATGACGAGTGACACGAGCGCCGGCGCGGAAGCCGGTTTGGAAGCAAGTTCTCAGGAAATTCCTTCCGTTTCAAAGCCTTCCGATTCTCCACCTCTTTCCGAAAGTCCGGGGTTCGAATCCCTTGGCCTCTCCGCCGAGGTCTTAAGGGCGGTGACGGAAAGCGGCTACACCATCCCCACCCCCATCCAGGCCCAGGGCATTCCCCATGTCCTGCAGCGCCGCGACATCATCGGCATCGCGCAGACCGGAACGGGCAAGACCGCCTCCTTCACCCTGCCGATGATCGAGATGCTGGCTCGCGGCCGCGCCAAGGCGCGCATGCCGCGCTCGCTGATTCTGGAGCCGACGCGCGAACTGGCGGCACAGGTCGCCGAAAGCTTCGAGCGCTACGGCAAATACAACAAACTTTCGATGGCGCTGCTGATCGGCGGCGTCTCGTTCGACGATCAGGACAAGAAGCTCGATCGCGGCGTCGATGTGCTGATCGCCACGCCGGGCCGCCTGCTCGATCATTTCGAGCGCGGCAAGCTGATGCTATGCCAGGTCCAGATCCTGGTGATCGACGAAGCCGACCGCATGCTCGACATGGGCTTCATTCCCGACGTCGAACGCATCTGCAAGCTGATCCCCTTCACGCGCCAGACCCTGTTCTATTCCGCGACCATGCCGCCGGAAATCCAGCGGCTGACCGATCAGTTCCTGCACAATCCCGTGCGTGTGGAAGTTTCGCGGCCGGCGACGACCGCGACCAACATCACGCAGGAAATCATCGAGGTCCCGCACAACGACTGGGCCAAGCGCGAAGCGCTGCGCCGCCTGATGCGCGACGAACGACGTCAAGAACGCCATCGTGTTCTGCAACCGCAAGCGCGATGTGGATGTGGTGGCGAACTCGCTCTCCAAGCACGGCTTCAATGCGGCGCCCTTGCATGGCGATCTCGACCAATCCGTGCGCACGAAAACGCTGGATGCGTTCCGCAACGGCGAACTGCAATTGCTGGTCGCCAGCGATGTCGCCGCGCGCGGTCTGGATATTCCGGCGGTCAGCCATGTCTTCAATTTCGACGTGCCGTTCCATGCCGACGATTATGTCCATCGCATCGGCCGCACCGGCCGCGCGGGACGCTCGGGACACGCTTATATGCTGGCTTCACGCCACGACCAGAAGGCTGTCGATGCCATTGAGAAATTGCTCGGCAAGCCGATTGACCGCCGTGTGATGGAAGGCATCGAAGTGCGCGAAGAACAAGCCAAGCCACGCGGCGAGCGCAATCGCCGCGATGGCGGGCGCGGGCAACGCAATGGACGCGAACGCCGTCCGCGCGAACACACCCCTCATGGTCAAACGGCCGCGATGCAGCCCGCGACCCTAACGGCGGGACCCATACAATCAGCGCCTGCGGCTGTGGCCGAACCGCTTCAAGAAGCACCAAGGCCTCGGCGCGAACAACGGCCAAAGCCGCAACCCGCACAGCAACCGATCCGCCATCACTCCGGATCGCAGCAGCCGCAACAACCAACGCAGTCACGCGCGCCGCAGCAAAAGCCGGACACATCGCAATTGCCCGCGTTTTTGCTGCGGCCTATCAAATTGCCCAAAACCGAACCGCGTCCGGCAAAGACGACGGATGACGTCGACGCTTGAGCGTTATCGCTTGATCTGCGTGCCGAGCAGCTTCAGGACCTTCGGGCCGTAGGGCGGACGCATCATCGCCATGATGTCGATTTTCGCCTGCTTGTAGACCGACTTGGCGTGGCTGAAGGTTTTGAAGCCTTCGATGCCGTGATAGGCGCCCATGCCCGACGGGCCAACGCCGCCGAATGGCAGATCTTCCATCGAAATGTGCATGATGACGTCGTTGACGGTGACCCCGCCCGAGGTCGTGTGGCTGAGCACGCTGTTGCTGCTCGGTAAAGTCCTGACCGAAATAATAAAGGCCAAGCGGACGGTCGTGATCATTCACATAGCCGATCGCTTCTTCGATCTGGGTCGTAGGTCTTCACCGGCAGTAGCGGGCCGAAAATTTCTTCCTTCATGATCTTCATGTCGTCGGTCGGATTGAGGACCAGAGTCGGCGGAATCTTGTAGAAGGGCTGCTGGGTGAAATTTTCCTTGGCCGGATTGATCTCCGATAATCTCCGCGCCCTTGGCTTTCGCATCGGCAATGTAGCCCTTGCAGACGGTCGTAGTGGCGCTGGTTGATGACCGAGGTGTAGTCGGGATTGTCCTTCAGCGTGGGAAACATCGTGCGTCACTGCGGTTTCGGCAGCGCTGACGAATTCGCGTGCCTTGTTGGCAGGCACCATCACATAGTCGGGCGCAAGACAAATCTGGCCCGCGTTCAGTGTCTTGCCCATCATCATGCGGCTTGCGCGGCCAGATCCATGTCGGCGGATTGGCCGATGATGACGGGCGATTTGCCGCCCAGTTCAAGCGTCGTGGGCACGAGATTCTCCGCCGCCGCTCGCATCACGTGATAGGCGATCGATGTCGCGCCCGTGAACAGCAGATGGTCGAAGGGCAGCTTCGCAAAAGCGCCGCCGACTTCGGCACCGCCCGTGAAAGACGGCGACTTCGGTTTCGTCATAAGCTGCGCGGAACATGCGCTCCATCAATTCGGCGGTCCGCGGCGTGAATTCGCTGCGGCTTTATCATTGCGCGATTGCCGGCGGCAAAAATGCCGGCGAGCGGCGCGAAAGTGAGATTGATCGGGAAAATTCCACGGGCTGATGACGCCGACCACGCCCTTGGGCTGATATTCGACGATAGCGCGCGCGCCGAACATGCCCAAGATCGCCGGGGATACCTTGCGCTTCTCGCGCTTCATCCATTTGCGGATGTGTGCCTTGGCGTGTTTCAGCGGACCAATCGAACCGGAGACATCGGTGAGCAGCGTCGCGTGCACCGAGCGGTGGCCGAAATCTTCGCGCAGCGCCTCGGTGATCGCCTTCTTGTGATCGACCAAAAGCGCGATGGCCTTGTCGAGCCATTCGATGCGTTTCTCAGCACTGGGCGGTCCGTTCTTGATGTGGGCTTCGCGCTGCAGGCGCAGCACCTCGCGCATCCGGATGGTTTCGCGCGCTTCCGGCGACATTGCGTTCGCCGAAATCGGTCTTGCTTCTGCCACGCTCATGCTTGTTTCTCCTTTTTCTTTTCCTAGCGGGCCAAACGGTTCCGCCGCCCCCTCTTTTGCCAAGTAGAGCAGCAGCTTGGCTCGGCTTCAATCAGCGTATTTAACAGTTTCTTACGGACCCGGTGGGTAGGGTCGATTATACGCGCCAACAGGCGCTTGCGGTGGGAATACTGTCCGTGCAGAAGAGCATGCGTGAACAGGCGGTGGCAAAGGCGGCGCTCGCCCTGATGGCGGAGCGCGGCGTCGCGCCGACGCCCGACAATTTCCAGCTTTTCTATGCCTATGCGGCGGGCGAGAAGCCGGTCTTGTCGCGAGCGATCGACGACATGCTGGCAGCCAAAAGGCCGTTCACGGCCCAGGTACTGACCGAACTCTTCCGGTATGTCTGCACAGGAAGCCCAGGCGCTCAACGAACTGGACGCTCTGAGCAAGGAACGTCTCCGACAGCGTTGGGGTCGGTCCTTGTCACGTTGGAAACAGCGGGCAAGCGACGCGCAATGCCTACGGCAAGACCCTGTCGGCGGCGAGCGGCGAATTGGGCGACGACCAGTCGCCGGCGGCGTTGCGCAAGCTGATGGACGGCCTGATCAGCGCCACGCAGGCGATGGAAGCGCGCACAAAAGTGCTTGAAGACGAATTGCAGCGCTCCTCGATCGAGGTGGTCGAGCTGAAGACCAAGCTCGACGATGTGCGCAAGGAAAGCCTCACCGATCCCCTGACCGGCATCCCCAATCGCAAGGCGTTCGACGAGCGCTCGACAACGCAATCCGCGATGCGCAGCGCCTCCGGCGAGCCGTTCGCGTTGCTGATGTGCGACATCGACCATTTCAAGACATTCAACGACACCTGGGGCCATCAGACCGGCGACCAGGTGCTGCGGCTGGTAGGCGCACTGCCTGTGCGAAAACGTCAAAGGCCGCGATACGGCGGCGCGTTATGGCGGCGAGGAATTCGCCGTCATTCTGCGCCACACCAAGCTTGAACATGCGATCAATCTCGCCAACCAGATCCGAGGCCACGTGGAAAGCAAGAAGCTGGTCAAGAAATCGACCGGCGACATTCTGGGCACCATCACCATTTCCATCGGCGTCGCCCAGTTCGTACCCGGCGAGACGACAACAAGCCTCATCCAGCGCGCCGACACCTGCCTCTATGCCGCCAAGCATTCGCGGCCGCAACTGCGTGCTCGGTGAGCAGGACCCTCGCGCCCGAAGCTGGCTCCATCGCCGCTTGAGTCCTATCGCTGAATCCCTGCCTATGCTCGGTCCAGGACAATCCAGGGAGAGACAATGCGCACCGATTTCGAACGCGCCTACGTGACAGCGCACGGCAATGTCGCCGTCGTCACCCTCAACCATCCCGAAGTGATGAACGCGGCCTCCGCCAAGCTGTTGGCGGGAGCGACGGAGGCGCTTCAAATTCATCGAGCGGCCGGATTTGGGCTTTCGCGCCGTCGTGCTGACGGGCGAAGGACGCGGCTTTTGTTCCGGTGCCAATCTGTCTGATCGTCCGGAGCGCGGGCAACGCTCATGCGAGCCGGGGCAATCGCTGGAGACGGTGTTTCATCCGTTCCTGCGCCGATTGCGCGACTGAAGATGCCGTTCATCACGGCGGTCAACGGCGCCGCCGCCGGTGTCGGCATGAGCATTGCGCTGATGGGCGATCTGATCCTTGCGGCGCGTTCGGCCTATTTCCTGCAGGCCTTCGCGCGCATTGGGCTGGTGCCGGATGGCGGATCGACATGGCTGCTGCCGCGCCTCGTCGGGTTGGCGCGAGCCCGCGAGTTGTCGCTACTGGCCGAGAAACTTCCAGCCGAGAATGCTTTGGAATGGGGCCTGATCAATCGCGTCTATGACGACGCAGCCTTGATGGATGAAGCGCTGAGGATCGCGCGGCGGCTGGCGGATGGGCCGACGACGGCACTGACATTGACGCGCCAGCTCTACGGGGCAAGCCCACACAATTCTTTCGAAGAACAGATCGACCTCGAAAGCAAATATCAGAGCTTGGCTGCAAAGAGCGAAGATTTCTGGGAAGGCGTGCAGGCTTTCCTGCAGAAGCGGTCGGCCACCTTCAAGGGCAAATAAGCCGCGCTCGCGTCTGTATGGTTTGCGCGAACCCGCACAAAGGCCGGCTATGCGCTATTCACCGAAGAAGATTGCCCCTCGCATGAAGCTTCGGTGATTATTCCGCCTCGGCAGGCGTGATCGAAACGGTTTCGCCGCAACCGCAGGCCGCGGTCTGGTTCGGATTGTTGAACACAAAGCGCGCGCCGAGCTTCTCTTGCACGAAATCCAGTCTCGGTGCCGATCAGGAACATGATCGCCTTGGGATCGATGAAGATCTTCACGCCCTTGTCCTCCATCACTTCGTCGAAGCGGCTTGGCGTCTGTCGGCATAATCCATCGTGTAGCTCATGCCGGCGCAGCCGCCATTGGTGACGCCGACCCGCACGCCCAGATATTTGCCGTCCGCGCGCGTCCATGATCTCGCGGATGCGCGCGGCCGCGGCCTCGGTCAGGCGGACCGGCTTGGGGCGTTCGCGGCTGGGGTCTGGTTGCTGGGTTCTGGCGTTTCCATGTCAGAACATGTTCAGTTCGAGTTTGGCTTCTTCGCTCATCCGTTCCGGCGTCCAGGGCGGATCGAAGGTCATGTTGACCGTCACCTCGCCGATGCCTTCCACCTTTTCCAGCGCCGTCTTGACCATTGCCGGGCATTTCGCCGGCCACCGGGCAGTTGGGCGCGGTGAGCGTCATGTCCACCGTCACGTCCTTGTTGTCCGCCACATCCACCTTATAGATAAGGCCGAGTTCGTAAATATCCACCGGGATCTCCGGATCGTAGACGGTCTTGAGCGCGGTCACCAGCTTGGTGGTGAATTCTCCAGTTCCTGCCGGCGAAAGCGCGGACGCCGTCACTTGCGTCTTTCATAGGTTCCACATTCATTCGGATTTCGCGGCTGAGCCGCCCTCCAGCGCCGATTTCAAAGTATGCCAGGCCAGCGTGGCGCATTTCACGCGCATGGGGAACGCCGAAACGCCCGCCATCACGTCGAGGCGTTCGCGGTCGTCTTCGGACAGGTCGTTCGGCGTCCTCGCCCTTCACCAGATGCAGGAAGCCGCCCATCAGCTTTTCGGCCTCGGCCAGCGTGCGGCCCGTCAGCATGTCGGTCATCAGCGAGGCCGATGCCTGGCTGATGGCGCAGCCCTTGCCTTCGAACTTGATGTCGGCGACGCGGTCATCCTCGTCCACGCAGCAGATAGACGTTCACCCGGTCGCCGCACAGCGGATTGTAGCCCTCCGCCTTGTGGGTGGCGTGTTCCAGCGCCCCGAAATGGCGCGGATGGCGCGAATGATCGAGGATCACTTCCTGATAAAGTTCGCGCAGCGAGTTATCCATGACGTCAACCCAAAATCTTCCGCGCCTTTGCGAGGCGCCGCGATCAGCGCGTCCACATCGGCGCGCGTGTTGTAGAGCGCGAAGCTGGCGCGGCGTGGTGGATGCGACGCCGAACCGCTCCATCAGCGGCTGGGCGCAATGATGGCCGGCGCGCACCGCCACGCCTTCCCTATCCAATATGGTGGCGACATCGTGGGCATGCATCCCCTCGGTCTCAAATAGACAGGATCGCGCCCTTGCCTGGCGCATCGCCGATCACCCGCAGCCAGTTGAATTCGCCGCACCCGTTCGCGCGCATAAGTCGAGCAGATCATGCTCATGCGCGGCGACCGCCGGCGCGGTCGAAGCGCGTCGATGTAATCCATCGCCGCCGCCAGGCCGACGCTTTCGATGATCGGCGGGGTGCCGGCCTCGAAGCGGGCGGGCGGATCGGCATAGGTGATGTTCTCGCGGCGTGACTTCGCGGATCATCTCGCCGCCGCCATTGAAGGGACGCATCGCTTTCAGATGCGCGCGCTTGGCATAGAGCGCGCCGATGCCGGTGGGGCCGTAAAGCTTGTGGCCGGTGAAGGCATAGAAATCGATGTCCAGCGCCTGCACATCGACGATCTCATGCACCGCGCCCTGGCAGCCATCGGCCAGCACCGGCACGCCCTTGGCATGGGCGCGGGCGACAATGTCCTTCAGCGGCGTCACCGTGCCCAGCACATTGGACATATGGGTGATGGCGACAAGCTTGGTCTTCGGCGCCGATGGCGGCGTCCAGCGCTTCGATATCCAGCGCAGCCGTCATCGCGCACATCGACCCAGCGCAGCACCGCGCCCTGGCGCTCGCGCAGGAAATGCCAGGGCACGATGTTGGAATGATGCTCCATCACCGACAGCACGATCTCGTCGCCCGGCTGGATGCGTGGCGCGAGGAAGGAATAGGAGACCAGATTGATCGCTTCGGTGCCGCCCTTGGTGAAGACGATTTCGTCTTCGCTGCGCGGCGTTGAGGAATTTCTGCACCGTGCGGCGCGCGGCTTCATAGCGCGTCGGTCGCCGCGGCGGAAAGATAATGCACGCCGCGATGGACATTGGCGTATTCGCTGGTCGCGAAATCGCGCATCGCATCCAGCACCTGCGCGGCTTCTGCGCCGAAGCGCCGCTGTCGAGATAGACCAAGCGGCTTGCCATAGACTTCGCGCGACAGGATTTCGAAATCGGCGCGCGCCGCAGACCGGATCGAAGGCTGCCGCGATTTTGCCGGCAGCTGTCATGATGCGCCCTCCATGGCGCGCGGCAGCGCCTCTTCGACGGCGCGCCAGACCTCGGCGCGGATGGTCTTCGTCGGCGATTTGCAGACACGGCGTCTTCCAGGAAGGCGCGATGCAGCAGACCGCGCGCCTCGGCTTTCGGGAATGCCGCGGGCGCGCAGATAGAACAGCGAATCCGCATCCAGATCGCCCACCGCCGCGCCATGGGCGCATTTGACGTCATCGGCGAAGATTTCCAGTTCCGGCTTCAGATCGGCCTCGGCGCGCTGCGCCAAGCAGCAAGCGCCTTGGCGGTCTGGCGGCTGTCGGAGCCGTTGGCGCCTTTGGCGCACCGTGACCTTGCCCTGATAGACGGCGCGCGCCTGGCCGCCCGCGACGTTCTTGAACAATTGGCGCTCTGCGTGTGACCTACGGCGTGAATGATATGGGTGGTGACGTCGGCGTGGCGTGCTACCGGCCAGCACGCTAACGCCGCGACAGATGGCCTCGGCACCCTGGCCTTCCAGCGCGATCGTCCATTCCAGGCGCGAAAGCTTGGCGCCGAAATTGGCGAAATGGGCGCGATAGCGCGCGTCGCGCGATCGGCATTGACCTCTTCCACCTGCACGCGCACCGGCATCGGGCGCAGTGCGCACATGATTGCGAGAGCTGCGCATTGCGGCCAAGCGACGATTTCCGATGCCGATATTGCGGAAGTCGTTGCCGGACGCGTGGTGCTCCATCAGGGTGAGCGAGGCGCCCTCTTCCAGCACCATCAGCGCGCGCACATGGCCGGTGCCGGGAAATGTCCAGGTCGAGCGGGCTCGGTGACAGCGATGCTTGCGCGACACGCGCAGCGCAACGCCGCCCGCGCAAAGCGCCAGCGAGGCGGCGCTCATCGCATTCGCGGCGCGATGGCGCCCAGATGCGTCGTGCACCCATTCCGGCGCGATCGAGTTTCGCCAGATCGAACGATTTCCACGCCTTCGGCAGGGTTGCCGATCTGCCATTGCGCCGTACCGGCACTTGGCACGTCGTCTCGCCCAACGCCGCGCGCAGGTCGGAGTATTTCCATTCCTCGATCCGGCGATGCGGCAGGCCCGTCGCGCGAAAACTTCCGATCGCTTCGGCGCGGCGTGCATCAAGCCAGGGCAGAACGGCGTTCATGCCGCGTCCTTCACGATCTGCTCATAGCCCTTGGCTTCCAGCTCCAGCGCCAGTTCCTTGCCGCCTTCGGCGACGATGCGGCCGCCTGCCAGCACATGCATGCGGTCGGGCACGATGTAATCCAGCAGGCGCTGATAATGGGTGATCACCAGCATGGCGCGGGCGGGAGCGCGCAGGGCGTTGACCCCTTCGGCCACCAGTTTCAGCGCGTCGATGTCGAGGCCGGAATCGGTTTCGTCCAGAATGGCCAGCTTGGGTTCGAACAGCGCCATCTGCAGGATTTCCAGCCGCTTCTTCTCGCCGCCGGAAAAGCCCGACATTCAGGGCGCGCTTCAGCATCTCTTCGGAGACGTTGAGCGCCTTGGCCTTTTCGCGCACGCGCTTGAGCACGCCGATCGCATCCAGTTCGCTTTCGCCGCGGGCGCGGCGCTGGGCGTTGAGCGCGCGTCTTGAGGAACATCATGGTGGTGACGCCGGGAATTTCCACCGGATATTGCATCGCCAGGAACACGCCCTTGGCGGCGCGCTCTTCCGGCGCGCAGCGCCGCCAGATCTTCGCCGTTATAGGCGATGCTGCCCTTCGGTGATTCGTAACCGGCGCGGCCCGCCAGCACATAAGACAGCGTGGACTTGCCCGAGCCGTTGGGGCCCATGATGGCATGCACCTCGCCGGCCTTGATCGAAAGGCTCAGGCCCTTGAGGATTTCCTTGCCGTCCACCGCGACGTGCAGGTTTTTGATCTCAAGCATGACTAACCCACACGCCTTCCAGAGAAATGCCCACCAGCTTCTGCGCCTCGACCGCGAATTCCATCGGCAGCTGCTGCAGCACTTCCTTGCAGAAGCCATTGACGATCAGCGCCACCGCCTCTTCCGGGATCGATGCCGCGCGCAGGCAATAGAACAACTGATCCTCGGCGATCTTCGATGTCGTCGCCTCATGCTCGATCGCGCGCGCTTGGGTTGCGGCTTTCGATGTAGGGCACGGTGTGGGCGCCGCACTTGCCGCCGATCAGCAGCGAGTCGCATTGGGTGAAGTTGCGGGCATTCTCGGCCTTGCGCATGGACGCTGACCAGGCCGCGATAGGTGTTCTGCGCCTTGCCGGCGCTGATGCCCTTGGAGATGATGCGCGAGCGGGTGTTCTTGCCCAGATGGATCATCTTGGTGCCGGTATCGGCCTGCTGGAAATTGTTGGCGATGGCGATGGAATAAAATTCGCCCGACCGTGTCGTCGCCGCGCAGGATGCAGCTGGGATATTTCCAGGTGATGGCCGAGCCGGTTTCGACCTGCGTCCAGGAAATCTTGGAACGATCGCCGCGGCAATCGCCGCGCTTGGTGACGAAATTGTAGATGCCGCCCAGCCCGTTCTCGTCGCCCGGATACCAGTTCTGCACCGTGGAATATTTGATCTCGGCGCCTTCCAGCGCCACCAGCTCGACCACCGCGGCATGCAACTGGTTCTCGTCGCGCTTGGGCGCGGTGCAGCCTTCCAGATAGCTGACATAGGAGCCTTCGTCGGCGATGATCAGCGTGCGTTCGAACTGGCCGGTCTCGCTGGCATTGATGCGGAAATAGGTGGAAAGCTCCATCGGGCAGCGCACGCCCTTGGGCACATAAACGAAAGTGCCGTCGGAGAAGACCGCCGAATTCAGGGTGGCGAAGAAATTGTCCGTCACCGGCACGACGGTGCCCAGATATTTCTTCACCAGATCGGGATAATCGCGGATCGCTTCGGAGATCGGGCAGAAGATCACGCCCGCTTCGTTGAGCTTTTCCTTGAAGGTGGTGGCGACGGAAACGCGAATCGAACACCGCATCCACCGCCACGCCGGCCAGCGCCATCTGCTCATGCAGCGGAATGCCCAGCTTGTTGTAGGTCTCCAGCAGCTTGGGATCGACTTCGTCCAGCGACTTTGCTTCTGCGGGCGTGTTCTTGGGCGCGGCGTAATAATAGGCGTTCTGGTAGTCGATCTTGGGATAATGCACCCGCGCCCATTTGGGCTCTTTCATCTCGGCCAGCGGCGGAAGGCGCCCAGCCGCCATTCCAGCATCCATTCCGGCTCGCCCTTCTTGGCCGAGATGTAGCGCACCGTGTCTTCGCTGAGGCCCTTGGGCGCGCGCTCCATCTCGATGTCGGTGACGAAGCCGTATTTGTACTTCTCGCCGAGAGCGGCGACTTTTTCGTTGGTGTCTTGCGACGGCGGCCATGGTGCGCCTCACGCGGCCGCGCGCGAACGGGCGCGGGCGAGCAATTTGGAAAGCGATGCGACCGCCGCATCGACGTCTTCTTGGGTGGAATTCCAGCCGAAGCTGACGCGCAATGCGCAGCGCGCGAGTGTCTTCGGCAAACGCCCATCGCGGCCAGCACATGCGAGGGCGTCACCTTGCCGGAGGAGCAGGCCGCACCGGAACTGACCATCACGCCGTCGAGATCGAGCGCGATCACCGCGGTTTCGGCAAGCGATGCCGGGCAGCGCAAAATTGGATGTGTTGGCAAGGCGCGGCGCGCCGTGCGCCGAAGACGATGACGTCGGGCGCGATCTCTTTCAGCGCGCCTTCGAAATGGTCGCGCAATGCCGCGATATGGGCGCGTCATCGCATCGGCAGCGGCTTCGGCCGCCGCGCCGAAGCCGGCGATGCCGGAAAGATTTTCCGTGCCGGCGCGGAGGCCGCTTTCGCTGGCCGCCGCCCAGCATTTGCGGCGGCAAAGGGAGCGCCGTCGCTTCACGACCAGCGCGCCGGCGCCTTGCGGGCCGCCGAGCTTGTGGGCCGACAGCGTCATGTAATCGCATAGCGAAGATCGAGCGGCGATCTTGCCGGCGGCCGTGCACCGCATCGACCAGCAGCAGCGCACCGGCTTCGCGTGCCAGCCGTGCAATTTCCGCGATGGGCTGGATCACGCCGGTTTCGTTGTTGGCGGCCATCGCCGCGATCAGCGCGCGGCCTTTGCCTTCGCGCAACATCACGCGCAGCGCTTCGAGATCGAGCGACCCCGTCGGCGGTGACAGGAAGCGTTTCCAGACGCAGCCCGGCGAAGCGTTCGGCCAGCGGTCGCGGCGTTGGCAAGAACGGAATCGTGCTCGATGGCGGAGACAAAGATGCGGGTCAGGCGCGCGCCTGCATCGGCAGCGCCCTTCGACCGCGCCGCACAGCGCCAGCGCATTGGCTTCGGTGGCGCCGCTGGTGAAGATCACGTCTGCGGATCGGCGCTTGCCAGCGCGCGCCACCTTTGTCGCGCGCCTCTTCGACGAGCGCGCGTGCGCCGTACGGCCTTGCGCATGTACCGACGAAGCGATTGCCGCCGATCGCCAGCGCACGCTCGATCGCGGCGCGGGCTTCGGGGCGCAGCGGCGAGGTGGCGTTGTGATCGAGGTAATGCATCACCGACTCGAAGTCCGCTCATGCCGCTTCGCGGTTCTCGTTGGCGAGCGCACAGGGCTGGGCGCGGCCCAGCACGCGCTTCTCCACCACATCGGCCAGCGACACCGAGGACAGAAAGACATGGATCTGCTGACCCAGCTCTTCCCACAGATCATGGGTGACGCAGCGCGCCCCGGTTCTTGGTGCAGCCCTTGGTGCTGCCGGTCTTGCAGCGCGTGGCGGCGATGGGCTCGTCCACCGCCAGGATGATGTCGGCGATGCGCAGTTCGCCGGACGGACCGCGCACAGGCGATAGCCGCCGCCCGGGCCGCGCACGCTGGTCACCAGCCCGCCGCGCCGCAGCTTGGCGAAAAGCTGCTCCAGATAGGACAGCGAAATTTCCTGCCGCTCGGCGATCTCGGCCAGCGCCACCGGCGCGGCTCGCTCGCCTGGCTGATGGCCCGCCAGATCGGCCATCGCCATCACCGCATAACGTCCCTTGGTGCTCAGCCTCATGGCCGATCTCCTTCGAAAGCGGCGTTTTTCTTGCGTTTTCGCAAGCCGGTCTGGTGTAAGAAGGCGGCCCAGCCGCGAGAAAGCCTGCATCCGCGGACTGGATATAGATTTCCTGACTAGCCTGGTCAAGTATTCGCGCGCGACCGTTCCGCAAATGCTGCCTAAGACACTGATAATATGTGGTTTTTTCTGCCGAATCGGCGGGCAAAAACCGAGTCATTGTCGGCTTAGGACAGACGCTCCGGTTGCGCCAGCGCGGAGACACCATGCCTGACATTATTCTTCCCGGACTCGGCCGGCCGCATCGAAGCCCGCTATCAGCGCCAGAAAGCGCCGGGCGCGCCCATGGCGCTGGTGCTGCACCCGCATCCCCAGTTCGGCGGCACGATGAACAATCCGCTGGTCTATGACCTCTTCCACATGTTCCACGGCCTGGGCTGCACCACGGTGCGGTTCAATTTCCGCGGCGTGGGGCGCAGCCAGGGCACCTTCGACAATGGCGCGGGCGAATTGTCCGATGCCGCCGCGGTGCTCGACTGGATGAACACGCTTTATCCCAATCCGTCCAATGTCTGGGTTTGCGGCATTTCGTTCGGCGCCTGGATCGGCATGCAGCTTCTGATGCGCCGGCCCGAGATCACCGGCTTTGTCTCCATCGCGCCGCCGGCCAGCATGTATGACTTCGCGTTCCTCGCGCCCTGCCCTGCTTCGGGCCTGATCGTGCATGGCACCAAGGATCAGTGTGGTGCCGGAAGCCGATGTGCAGAAGCTGGTCGACCGGCTGACGGCGCAGAAGGGCATCAAGATCGACCTATCGACAAGATCGAAGGCGCCAACCATTTCTTCGACAAGCACGAAGCAGATGTCGTGGAGACGGTGAAGGAATATGTCGCAGCGCCGGATGAACGATCCCAATCGCGGTCGTTAAGACCAAATCATCCGCAATAGCCGGGCTCGCCCACAGAAATTTAAACCGAGGCGTTATGGTCGAGCTCGGCGGTGGTGTCGGTTTGTTTGTTCCGGCTGCGCTTATGGCGCACGGTGCAGCTTACCGCCCCTCATCGGTTGCGCCACCCCCGTCGTGGTCGGCAGGCTCAGCGGCAATCCGTTGATGCTGCGCACAGCCAGATAGGCGAAGGCTTCGGCTTCCAAGAATCGCCGTCGCCAGCCCGCATCTTCGGCGGCAATCACCGGCGCATTCACGCCGCGCGCGCAATTCGTCCATCAGGGTCTTGTTGTGGCGGCCGCCGCCGCAGACGATCCAGGTGGCGGCGGACTTTCCGGGAAATGTTCGCGGGCGCGCGCGATGGATGCGGCGGTGAAAGCGGTCAGAGTGGCAGCGCCATCTTCGGGCGAGAGATCTTCAACCGTCGCCATGCCGAAATCCATCCGGTCCAGCGATTTGGGCCGGCGCGGTCGAAGAAATCGTGTTGCCAGCATTCTTTCCAGGATGTCGACGTTGACTTTGCCGCTTGCGGCGAAGCGCGCCGTCTTCGTCCAGGGGCCGGCCGCGTGGCGCTGCAGTCCAGTCGTCGATCGGGGCGTTGCCGGGACCGGTGTCGAAAGCCAGGATCGTTTCGCCGTCTATATAAGTGACATTGGCGACGCCGCCGATGTTCACGACGCACCAGGGTCCTTGGCAGCTCGGCACTTGCTGCGCCAGGCCAGCGTGATAGAGCGGCACCAAGGGCGCGCCCTGCCCGCCCGCCTTGACATCGGCGCTGCGGAAATCATTGACCACATCGATGCCGGTGAGCCGCGCCAGAAGCGCGCCGTCGCCGATCTGCCAGGTCCAGTGCTGCGCGGGGCGATGCAGGATGGTCTGGCCGTGAAAGCCGATCAGCGCCACCTGTCCGGGCGTCCAGTCCGGCTTTCGCCAGCAACGCCTTACCGCTTCGCGCATGGGCCTCGGTCAGCAGCCGTTCGGCCTCGCGGATCGACTAGGGCACCGGCGCACCTTCGGCCACATCGCGCGCCTCGTCCAGCGCCGCCCGCAGCAGGGCACGGGTTTCGGCGTCATAGGGCATGGTCAGCGCGGGCCAGGGCGGGCCATATCCTCGCCGTCGGTCTCCAGCAGGGCGGCGTCCACGCCATCCAGCGAGGTGCCGCTCATCAGTCCGATGACTTTCAAGGCTTTTCTGCCATTCGTGCTAAGTAGCCTCGCGCTTTCCAAATCAGAGTAACATTTCATGCCCGCCGCGCCCAAATTCCAGTCCGAATTCCTGCGCACCTTCGTGGCGCGCGGGGCCTATTACGACTGCTCCGACACCGAGGCGCTGGACGCGCTGTTCCGACAGGAGCGCGTCACCGCCTATATCGGCTTCGACTGCACCGCCACAGTCCATGCATGTCGGCAATCTGGTGCAGCTGATGACGCTGCGCCGGCTGCAGCAGGCCGGCCATCAACCGATCCTGCTGATGGGCGGCGGCACCACCAAGGCCGGCGATCCCATCCGGCAAGGACGAGACGCGGCTGTTGCTCACGCCGGAGCAGATCGAGGCGAACAAGCATGAGCATGCTGGCGGGCATCCGCCATCTGCTGAAATTCGGCGACGGCGCCATCCGACGCCATCATGGTGGACAATGCGCGATGGCTCGACAGGCTTGAATATATCCCCTTCCTGCGCGACGTCGGGCGGCATTTTTCGGTCAACCGCATGCTGACCATGGACAGCGTGAAGCTGCGGCTCGAACGCGAGCAGCCGCTTGTCCTTTCTGGAATTCAATTATTCCATCATGCAGGCCTATGACTTCGTCGAGCTGTACAGGCGCTATGGCTGCCGGCTGCAATCCAGTCGGGCTCCGACCAGTGGGGCAATGTCGTGTCGGGCATCGATCTGGGCCGGCGCGTGGAGAGTGTGCAACTGTTCGGCCTGACCACGCCGCTGATCACCACCTCTTCCGGCGCCAAGATGGGCAAGACCGCGGCGGGCGCGGTGTGGCTCAATGCCGACATGCGCAGTCGCCTATGAATATTGGCAATTCTGGCGCAACACAGAGGACGGCGATGTCGGCCGCTTCCTGCGCCTGTTCACCGATCTGCCGGAAGACGAGATCGCGCGGCTGGAAAGACTTCAGGGCGCCGAATTGAACGAAGCCAAAAAGGTTCTGGCCACGGAAGCCACCGCCATGCTGCATGGGCGCACGGCGGCACACGACGCAGCGCAGACAGCACGGCGCACCTTCGAAGAAGGCGCGATGGCGCACGGGTTGCCGACGATCTCAGCGCGATTTGCCACAAGGAATTTTGAACCTCGTCGTGGCGGCGGGGCTGGCTGCGTCCAATTCGGAAGTTCGCAATCTGATTGCCAATAACGGCCTCAAGCTCAACGATGCGGTGGTGAGCGATCCAAAGCTGGTGGTGAGCCGCGACATGCTGACGGGCGACGGCGTACTCAAGCTATCGCTTGGGCGCAAGAAACATTTGCTGGTGAAACCGAAGTAACAGCCCTTTACCTCCCCTTTTTAGACGCGCGCGAAGCAACGCGATCTGGAAAAAAGCGGACCGCGGTACGCCTCATGGCGCCGATAGGCCAGGCTTGGGATCGGGGTTGATTGGGCAGGCGACTGCGATGCGGGGCTTATTTGCGAAGATTTGCGTGTTTGTCTGGTTTGCTATGTTGAGGGCGCGATATGGGAGCGTTCAGCAGGATTTGTTATCGGTGACTATGCCCGCGGCCGGTGCGGTGTTTAAGGGTTTGAAGTGGTCTGCTTGGGCGCTGGGGTAGGCTGGGGTTTGGCCGCTTCGGGCTGTGGCGCGGTAGGTGGTTGGGGTGCGGCTGGTGTGGATTTGCCCGGCGCGGGTGTGGCGGTCGGGATGCGGCCTTCGAAGATGCGACGAAGGATGCCAGGGGTCAGCATGGAGAGCGGGTTCACGCTGATTTCAGGTTCGTCAGCGTTACCGCTTGCCGAATAGGTGGTGCCGAGGATGCCTTCGCCTTCGCGCGAGGTCAGCACGTTGCCCAAAACGGGAATGGCGCCCAGTACCGAGTTCAGGCCGTAGAGCGGCGCTAGCGTTCCGCGCAGACCGATCTCGTTTTTCGGACGGTCGATGAAGCCATCGGCGCTGAAGCCGATGGCTGGGCCCGAGGCATGAGCTTCGCGGATGTTAATGACGCCTTTTTTCGATTTGAACGGCACAGTCAGCGAATTGATGGCGATGCCGTTGCTGCCCATCAGGTCGATGAAGCCGGTGAGCGAACCTGCCGCGAACAAGCGCGCCAAGAACGGCTGATGCAGAATGCGGAAGTCGTACGCGGTCATCACGCCCTGGAAATCGGGGCCGCCGCCGGTTGCAGGCATAGCACCATTGCCAGCGAAATTGGCGACGACGTTGATCTTGCCGTCCTTGATGCTGTCGAGGCCGAACAGGCCGCGCATGAGCAGACCCGCATTGTTGGTGTCGAGCGTCAGCGTGCGGCCTTCGGGCGTGGCAGTCAGCTTGCCCGTGAAATTGTAGCCAGGACCGAGTGCGCCCTCGGCGGAAAACGTCTGCAGGCGGTCTTCGATGCCGCTCATGTCGAGCGCGAGCGGAGCGATCGCGGCGCCGTTGCGCAGCACCAAGCGGTCGAGATGCACGGAAACATGAAATGGGCCGTCGAATTTTTGGTCTCGCGGGGCTTCCTTGCTGGGCTTGCCGCCATGGCGTGCGAGACCTGAACCATCAAGCGAGCGGCCCTTGATGACGACGTCGACGGCGGCGTTGGGACCACGCGTGAGCGCAAGCGCGAAATCGTTGGTGGTGCCAGATTTCACAACGGGCAGATCCAAGGCAGCCAACGCGCCGGTTTCGTCGAAGCGCGCTGTGCCCTGCACCAACAGCGATTTGCCCGTCATCTTGAGATCGGCGCTTTGCACCTTGCCGCTGGGAGTGAAGGTGGTGACGATGTTCGACGTGGCTGGAACGCCCGCAGGTTTGTCGATGCCGATCAAGTCGACGGCAACATGAGCTTTGGTGAGATCAAGTGTAAGGTCGCCGTTGCGCAATTGGCCACGATGGCCCGTAAGCATAGCCATCACCCCGACCGGGCCCGTGATGGTGTCACCGAGGTCTATGCCAAGTGCGGTGCGGCCAGCCTGATCGATGGATGCCTTGGCGTTGAGATGAGTCGTAACGTCGTCGTTGGTCCTGAAGTCTTCCGTCCAGTCCAGCGCGACGTTCTGGCCAGCGTAATCCGCCGTGCCGGTGGCGTGCAGATGGGCGTTGTCGACTTCGAAAGCGACATCGCCATTGGCGATGCGTGTGTTCTTGCCGAGTGCGATTTCGAAACCGGCGATCTTGCCATTCACGTCGACGCCAATGTCATCGACATTGAGATTGCGCAACATCGGCACCTTCGTGTCGATGTCGATGGATGCGGTCCCTTTTGAACCGGCAGGCGCGATACCGAAGCGCGTGGGATAATTCAGCGGTTTCATGTCGATCAGGGTCAGCAGATCGTTCATCTGGCCTTCGGCGTGAACGCTGAATTCGCCGGTGGCCACAGGGGCATGAATGTCGTGGACGATGCCCTTGCCGCCAGTGATGGTGATGGAGCCAACTTTGCCCGAGGCGATGTCGGCGGTGAAAGTGTCGCCGGTCATCACCGCCTTACCGTTGACCTCGGTTGCTGGCGTCAGGCCCTTCACATAAGTGCCGGTAACATTGTTGAATGCGAACGCGATGTCGAGCGCGCTTTCGGGCAGCGCGGGCGCGTCAAGCGCGCCTGCAGGAATGTGGATCTCGATGGAAATCGGGCCGACCTTGCCCGCGGAAATGTTGTCGACGATCCAGTCATGGGCGCCGGAGCCGAGCGTGGCTGGCCAATAATTCAGCGTGTCGCGCACGGCGATGGCGTTGATGTGGCCGGAGAGATCGATGGCGGGCGAGCCCTCGCCAAACACCGTCTTACCCGACAATTCAACGTCGAGCGGACCACCATGTATGGAAAACTGTTTGACATCGGCTTCTTTCGTGGCGGGCGTGTAGCCGCCGGCGAATTTCACCTCCGACAGCTTCATCGTATGGGGAAAGATGCCCGGCATGTTGACGGCAACGTTGTCGATCGTGGCGTCCAGCGCGGCGCTGGTCAGATTGTCGTTGTCGTCGTAGCTCAGTTGTCCAGCACCTTGCAGATGTAGATTCACTTGGCCGTCGCTGGCGGTGGCGTTATCGATGGAGATGCGGCCGGTGTTGGCGTCATAAATTCCCGCCGCGTGGATGGTGCCGAGCCAAAGCAATCCGTGTTTGGGGCCGAAGCCTTCGAGACCGCCCTGTCCCGTCGATTGGAATTTCACGGTCGAGAGCTTGTTGCCGGAGAACACGATGTCGGCGGAAAGGTCGACGGTGACGGCAGCAACTTTGAGAGCACTGAAGACCTTCGCGTTGGCGCCAAGCGCGTTCAGGCTCAATCCGGTCAGCGCGAAATGGCCGCTGGCGGGCGCATTGTCCGGCGGCAACGCCACGGCAGCGGCAATGTGCGCACGCTTGCCGCTGATTTCGACATCGGCATCGAGGGAGGCCGCGATCCCATCTTTTGCGGAGGAGACTTTCATCGCAGCCCTCGGCGCGACAACGAACAGGCCGGAGGTTTCGTCATAAAAGGCGAGACGAGCGTCCTGCACAGCGAAAGACTGCAGCGTGGTGGCGCCACCGCTGTTGGCATCGATGGCTTGCTTGATCTTCTTGAGGAGATCGGGCTGGTCCTTGTCACTAGAAACCCCCAACCGCAATCCGCCTTCGCGCGTGCGCACCAGCGTGAGCTGCACCCCGACCAATGTGATGTGCCGGACTTCCAGCGTTCCCGACATCAGCGCGGAAGACGACAAAGCCAGATCGGCGCGCGGGGCTTGCGCGATGATGCGGCCCCGGTGGTCGGAGACCCGGGCGCCCAAGACGATGAGATCGATCCGGCCATCGGATGGTGACCAGCCCAGCGAGGCAGAATCGAAGCGCACGGCGATGCCAGGCAGCGCCTGAGCCATGGCCTGCGACAACCTGTCCGAGAATGGAGAGAGCGAAACAGGGCCCATGAGCAGCCGCAGCCCCGCACCAACCACAAAGAAGATGACGGCGGCGACCAGGCCGACCGCGATCAACCCAGCATGGCGGGCGCGGAATCGCTTTAGATCGGCCAGCTCCAAGGGGTGCGTACTCCGTCCCGTAACTGCGACAAAACCGGTCGGACCGGGGTGCGCATCGCACCTTGTCTATGAGACCCCGCCCCTTTGGGAGTCGTGATCCAGCTTATCGCCTATTGTTAAAAAATGGTAAACGCCGCAAAGTGATACTCCGTTTCCCACCCATGAAGGGCTGTCATGGATCTGAAACCAGGCGATAAGGCACCCGCCTTCAAACTGGCCACCGATTCAGGCGGCAGTGTGACCTCGTCCAGCCTCAAGGGACATCCTTATGTCCTCTATTTCTACCCGAAGGACGACACGGCGGGCTGCACCAAAGAAGCCATTGGCTTCACCCAAGCAAAGAGAAAATTCGACGCACTCCAAGTTCCCGTGATCGGTGTGTCGAAGGATACGGTCGCCTCGCACGATAAATTCAAATCGAAGCATAAACTCAAGGTTACCTTAGCGTCCGATCCAGAAACGGAACTCGCGCATGCCTATGGCGTGTGGGTCGAAAAGAGCTTGTACGGCAGAAAGTATATGGGTATGGACCGCTCGACTTTTCTCGTCGACGCCAAGGGCGTCATCCGGGAGATTTGGCGGAAGGTCAAAGTCCCGGGACATGTGGAGGCCGTGCTTGCCGCGGCCAAGGCATTGTGAAGACCGGTCTTCTCCGGTCGCTGAAACCCCGAGTTCTTCATCGGGGTTTGAAGAGCAACGAACGCAGGTGAGATGCGGGATTTAGAGGCGGGCGCGGATCGTGCCCACAAGGATGTGAAGGTCGTAAAAAGCCAGAACATCCAAAAAGGAAATCTCGCCATGGTGCATCCGCTGGCCGAGCGGGTGTGGCATTGGTTGCACGCGGTGTTTCCCGAGCGCCAGATTTACATCCGTAGCGACGGGCGCGTTCAGTTCTTCACCTTCAGTTCTTCGTTGCAGGCAACGCTGGCCGGGCTTTCGCTCATCTTCCTGGGATGGGTCGCGTTTGCGAGCGTCAATGTGATTTTCAAAGATCACATCATCGCCGCCAAGGACCGCCGCTATCAGGCGATGCAGGCTTCCTATGAAAACCGCGTCACGGATCTGCAGCTTTCCTACGACGAATTGAACGGAGCGCTGGTTGCGGCAGGCGATCGGTTCAAGGCGACTGCCGACGAACTCGAAGCCAAGCAGGATTCGCTGGCGCGTCTTGTGGGTCAGAAAAGGCAGATAAATTCCGCGCTCGCCGGTTTGCGCCATGCGTCGGCAGCGACACCCAAGCGCGCGGGATCATCGAACGCGCCGAGCGACAGCATCCAGACCTTTGGCGTTGAGTTGCCGCAAGACAACGCGCCTGCGCCCCCCACAGGCTCCGAGCTTTCGGTGATGCCACAGCCGGTCGCGCCGCAGCCGCGCACCGCTCGGCCGACGCGCGCGAGCCTCGCCGACATGGGGATGCCGATCTACGCCTTCTTCAAATCGCTACTCGCCTCCAAGCACCATGCACTGACAGCGAACATCGCCAACCATCCCGCGCTGCGCGTGTTGGAAGAACAGACGGCGCGGCTGAAGGAACTGAGTGTCAAGGAAGACGCGATGGTCGTGGTGGCCGACGCCGCAATCACCGAGCGCGCGAAGAGCGTCGAGCGCGTGATGCGCATGGCGGGCGTCAATCCGCAGGCGATGGAAAAGAAGGTCGCAAATTCCGGCAGCGATGTGGGTGGCCCGCTGTTGCCGCTTTCAGAAATGCCACTCGACGGCATCCGCGACGAAGCGTTCAAGCGTGAATTCTTCGATGCGAGCGCAGCGTTGACGCAATTGGGCGGACTGCTATCGGCGATTATCCATATTCCGCTGGCAGGACCGATTTCGGGGCCGGGCGTGGAGCTTACCAGTGATTTTGGGCCGCGCATCGATCCGTTCACGGGACGTGCAGCGTTTCATGCGGGACTCGATTTCGGCGGGCCATTTGGCGCAAAGGTTCACGCAACAGCGCCGGGCGTTGTGGTCTGGGCGGGGCCGCAGGGAGCTTATGGCAATATGGTCGAGATTGACCATGGCATGGGCGTGCGAACACGTTATGGTCATCTGTCCGCTGTGCTCGTGCGCAAAGGCGCGCAACTCGGCTTGGGCGACGCTGTTGGCCGGCTCGGGTCCACTGGACGCAGCACGGGACCGCATGTGCATTATGAAGTATGGTTGGACAATCGCGTGAGAGACCCCGCGAAGTTCTTGGAGGCTGGCCATCATGTTCTCGAGTAAAAAGGACGAAACACCTATGGCAATACCAACACCGCAAACCACCGCGCCTGCAACCGCAGCCGCGCTGCAACCTAAAAAGCCGGCAGGCCGCAACGGCGCGCCGTCCATTATCAGCGCTGATCTCACCGTGACCGGCACGCTCGCCTCCGCAGGCGACATGCAGATCGATGGAAACATCGACGGCGATGTGCGCTGCGCCAATCTCGTCGTGGGCGAAAGCGCGACAGTCAGAGGCGAAATCGTCGCCGAGGACGTGGTCGTGCGCGGCAAGGTCGAGGGCAGCATCCGCGCGCGCAAAGTTCAGCTTTGCACGACCTGCAAGGTCGACGGCAACATCCTGCATGAGACCTTCGCAGTGGAAAGCGGCGCGCTGTTCGAAGGCAATTGCCGCCACTCCGACAATCCGCTGAGCGACGATGCAGCGCCCAAGATGGCGCCCTTCACGCGCAAGGCGGCCGCAGGCAGCATTCCGCCCGATGTCGCCGCGAAGATCGAAGAACGAGCTTCTTCGGCCTATCCGCCGGCGAATTGAACTTTCCCTTTGCCCTATAACCCTCTGTGGGTCAGGGGGTTCAATTGCGCGCACGTCGCGTCCCAGAAGCATCGGGCATCATCCTTGTGCTCAAGGCGCGAGCTTGCGAACACCAAAGCGATTTGACCGATGCGAAGTTTTATCGGTGTCATGGAGTGACCAGTGTTGTCTCGACGCGAATCACAATCCATCGCGAATACAAAAAACACTATTCGCTATGGATTTTTTGATCTTCTTTGCTGTTCTTTCCTTCGCGGAGCGTAACGGGCGGACACTTCCTGCAATCGTGACCGAATCACAGCTGAAGGCAGCTGGAAAGCTCTAGCATCACGGCGTGATTTCACGATTTTGGCCGTGATGGATTGGCTTGCATTTTGAGCGATCCGCTTAAATGCACTCAACGCACTTTAGCGATGCCGACACCTGCCTTGGCGGCTGCAGTGGATAGTGCCTTGTCCTGCGTTGCCAATCCAATCCCCTTGCGCAAGGCGAGGTCCAGATAGGCCGCATCGTAAGCCGTCAGGCTGTAGCGATCGGCAAGAGCGGCCTGCGTTTCCAGAACGCTCCGCGCGGGTGTTCGCACGACTTCGATAGGAAGCTTGAGAAGTTCTTCTATGAACAATGCCCGTTGCGCCGCGGTGATGCGAACCCGTCTTTGCGCCATGATAAGGCCGTTGGCGATTTCATGGGGCCACAGATCGGGCACCCATGCTTTGCCGGCGGCAATTTGCTTGAGAACCGCATCGGTGTAATTCGATGCTTCATCCGGCAACGCCCAGGCCAAGGTCAAGGAGGCGTCCAGGACGAATTCTCGAGCAGACGTCACCGACGCCCTTCCTCGATCAAGGTCCGCATCGACAGCTTGCCCTTGGGAATTTCCGACCGCAGCGCCAGGATGCGATCCGCCGCCGCCTTCGCATCGGCCACAGGCGTCAGCCGCGCCACCGCGCGGCCGTTGCGGGTGATGGTGATGCTGGCGCCCGCCTCGACTTCGTCAAGTAGCCGGGCCAGATGCGTTTTCGCTTCATAAGCGCCGATTTCGGCCATGAGAACCTATAAGACTAGTCTACACGACTAGTCTATATGATTTTGAGAGCCACGCAAGCAGTCATCCGAGCATGCTCGAAGGGACTTTTCAGAGTTTGATATCGCCGGAACGGAGTTGTCCACTCGTTGGTGGCAAATAGGATGGACAGGGAGCACCAATGGAATCGTCCGCCAAATAGCCGATAAGTTGAAGGGAGCCGTCGAGTCTCACCTTCAGCGGTCTCAAAAAGGTTGATCGATAACTAGAGTCTCGAGCTACTCCAGGAGAGTATTTCCTAAGGAGCCTGCTTTCCAATAGAAAAACTTCAGCGTCAATCGTTTCACTGCGCCCCTGTGGTCGCTGACAAATCCAAAACATTGTCGTGCAGCGGTGCCAGCCTAATGGGTCAGTTTGATTTTTTCTCAGGTGAAAACTTTTTCGTCCGGTACTCAATAACGATTATTACCAATCTCCCAGGGACGGCTATCGACGCTTGCGACTTGGGCTGGGGTCTTTGGGTATGATTTCGGCATGTTCGAAGCCGTTGAGGTTGCGAACTTGGACTTAGGAGATGCCCCTCCTGTGCAATAAGGAAAACGGGTGGCGATGATAAATGTCGAAGGGGGCGGTTGTTTGGTGACTTGCCGGTAACTGAACAGCTCAACTCGTCCATAGTTCGAACGTCCCAGGCTTTGTCATGTCGCTTTCGTCGGCTTCGACTTTGAGGTTTCCGACCTTCTTGGCTGTAAAGTATGGGTTAGCCGCGACCTGGATTAGCTTGCTGTCCGTGCGGCGTAGCCCAGCCCGATAGTGCCCTCGCCTTCTACACGCTGCCGCGCTCACGGTGGTGTGGGCGGGGAGGTCGCAGGTTCAGATCGTGCCGCCGCACTTTCCGGCTTGTTGTCGTCATCACTGTCAATACGAATTTATGTGTCCCACCTTTCCGGGCATTGAACGAAGATTGCGCAAAGCGGTGGCCATGAACGCCGCCGATATCTGGAATATCTCAAGTAGGTTACACTTGCTGACTGGGCGTTGTGCGATGCGGCAATGACTTGTCCAGCTCCAGGATGCGCGGAAGCAAAGATTATTGCGCAAAATAAAATCCGTGGCGCTTCCCCCAAACCCAACACGCCAATCGTCAGGCAGATGTAGGTTGAAACCCTCGGTGGACAAAAGCTGACGGGGGAATGGTCAGGACACCAGATATTGATCGGGACGATGCAGGCCGGAGCCGGACGGGCTTAGGCATGGCTGCGACGGAACTCGACCGCTGGTTTGTTCGCGAGATTTTGCCGTTGGAGTTGGCATTGATGCAGTATCTGCGGCGCAATTGGCGAAACGAGAGTGATCTCCCCGATTTCTGCCAGGATGTATACGTCCGCGTTTACGAAGCCGCGAAAACCGAGCTTCCGGAGAAGCCAAAATCGTTCGTCCTGACAACCGCTCGCAATCTGCTGGCTGACCGCGTCCGTCGCGAGCGGATCGTGCCTATCGAGGCCGTGGGCGACGTCGACGCTTTGAACGCCATCATCGACGAGCCGGGACCAGAACGCATCGTGGCCGCGCGAGATGAGCTGCGGGTATTGCAAGCGGCCCTCGATCGCTTGCCCCAGCGAAGTCGCGAGGCAGTTTATCTGAGACAGGTCGAGGGGCTGTCGCGGCGCGAGATCGCCGCGCGCATGGGCGTTGGCGAAGAAACCGTCAAGCAACACCTCACCAACGGCATGTACGCGCTCGCCAACATTTTGAGCGGCGAACCCGCAGCCCAGAAGAAGCGCCATGAGTGAACAATCGCTCGAACAAATCTCCGTCAAATCCGCGGCCGAAGAAATTCGCATGCGTGCGGCCGCGTGGTTGGAACGCCGCGCCGGCGAAACGTGGTCAGAAGAAGATCAGGTCACCCTGGAGCAATGGCTGGATGCGTCGCCGTCTCATCGCATAGCGTATTTGAGGGTGGAGGCAGCTTGGCAACGAACCTACCGCCTCGCGGCCTTGCGCGTACCACAGCGCACAAGCGTTCGGCAACGAGTTCTTCCCATCATCGTGAAGGTTGCTGCGGCGCTTACAGCCCTTGGTGTCATAGGGCTTGTGGCAAGTTCATTGGTTGCCGTACCGAGACAGCAGACCTACGCGACGGGGCTGGGTGGCCGCACGACGTTACTACTGAGCGACGGCTCGCACATCGAATTGAACACCGAGACGGTACTGCACGCAGCTGTCACCGGCGGCACGCGTACAGTGCAGCTGGAAAAAGGCGAAGCATATTTCGACATCGTCCATGACCCTTCGCATCCCTTCACGGTGATTGCGGGCAACCGGCGGATCGTCGATTTGGGAACGAAATTCGTCGTGCAGCGTGACGCCGGGCGCCTTCAAGTTTCGCTCATCGAAGGACGTGCACGCCTCGATTTGGGTGATAGTGGCGCCAAGACCCAGTCCGTGATCCTTACGCCTGGCGATGTCATAGTCGCGTCGCATGACACATTATTCGTTTCAAAGAGATCGGCGCCCGCGCTCGACAACGAACTTGGCTGGCGTCGAGGGCTGCTAATTTTCAATCAGACAACGCTTGCGGACGCGGTCCAGCAGTTCAATCGCTACAACGCGAAGAAACTGGTCGTTTCCGACCCCGTTGCGGCACGTCATAAAATTTTCGGCACGTTTCAGTCAAACAACGCGGAGCTGTTCGCGCGCGTGGCGCAGGAAGCGTTTGGCTTCCACGTTCATGGACGCGGAAACGAAATCGTAATCGAACGTTGAATTGACGGGAATCAGTCAAACGCTTTTGGGGGCATCAATGATGCAGATCAGATTGAAATCGGTGTTGCTGGCGGGTGTTTCCGCAGCCTTCTTGACGACCGGTGTGTTCGCGGCGGAATTCAACATTCCGGGCGGTGATTTGAAGACGGCCCTCGGCCTCTATATGTCGCAAACAGGGGTCCAGCTGATCGTCTCGGAAGACTTCGTAAAAGGCGCAAGAACCAAGGGCGTCACGGGCGACATTTCGGCGGACGAGGCCTTGTCGCGCATTCTCGCGGGCACTGGTTTCGGGGCACGCCGCATGTCCGGTGCTGTTGCCATCGTTCGCGACAGCCGATCTGGTGACCCGGAACCCCTGGCGATCGCGCAGGCTGCTCCCGCGAAAGCCATCGAAACCGTCACGGTCACATCGTCCAAGCTCGGCGGCGCGGATGTGCAAAGCATTCCGATCGCGATCACGGCGCTGAGCCAGGAACAGCTTACCTCGCGCCAGATCGCAGGCGGTCCCGATCTGGTGAAGGAAGTGCCGAATCTGACTTTCTCGAAGACGAACTTCACCGGCTACAACATCGAAATTCGCGGCATCGGCACACAGGCGATATCGGTCACGACCGATCCGGCGGTGGCGGTGGCTTTCAACGATATTCCGTTCATCCGCAATCACTTCTTCGAGCAGGAATTCTACGACGTCGGTCAGGTCGAAGTGCTGCGCGGGCCGCAAGGCACACTTTACGGCCGCAATGCGACGGCGGGCGTGGTGAACGTCATTTCCGCCAAGCCGACCGACCAGTTCGAAGCGATGGCGTCGGCGGACATCGGTAATTATCAGAACCGCCGCTTTGAGGGAATGATCAATGTCCCTATTGTCGACGACCGGGTGGACCTCCGCATCGCTGGCGAATGGACGAAGCGGCAGGGCTACTCGTTCAATGAGCTTACCGACGAGCAAATTGACGGTCGTGACCTATGGTCAGGTCGGGTTTCGATCGCTCTCAAACCGATCCAAAACCTTCAGGTCAATTTCGTCTGGGAGCACTTCAGCGAAAATGACGATCGGATGCGCAGTGGGAAACAGCTCTGCAAGACATCGCAGCCGCCCGCGTCGATTAACGGCACACCCGTACCACCGCCAGGACTAAATATTTATGAGGGTGGAACAGCCACGGCAGGAGTTCGCTACTTTCAACGCCGACTATCTGAGCCAAGGTTGTGAAGCGTCTTCTCTCTATTCATCGGACGCATTCGAAGTACCCTATGGTTTTTCCCTTCCCTACGCGGTGGCATTGGCTGTTGCGGGTGGCCTCAACTCGGATATCGATCCTTATGCTAGCACGACACAATCCAGAAATTTGCGAGTGATAAAGTCCGCTGTGAGCCACATTACAAGGCGAAGAACGATACTCTCGAGCTAAACGCGGATTATAAACTAGCATCAGGCCTGACATTCAGTTCGCAGACTGGCTTCAACAGAGACTTCTTATGGTCCTCTGAAGATTATAATCGCTTCAACACTTCGCCCGGCGTTTTCACCTATAACCCGGATTTTCAAGGGCCCGATTATGGGATTTCGTTGGACCCGGCAGCAGGGACAAACGGTATTCCCTCCGACGCTGGGCTGTTTTGCGATCCTCAGTTGGGTTGCAGCGACCGGCTCGTCGGTGAAGATCTATCCGACGAACACGCTTGGCAGTTGAGCCAAGAATTCCGCTTGGCATCGAATTTTACCGGCCCATTCAACTTCAGTTTTGGTGGAAATTTTCTCCACTATGAGACAGAAGAGAATTATTACGTCTTCATCAACGCACTCACGTTTTACATGTATTCGGGGTTCGGCGGTGATCACTTTGGCAATGGCACGACGCCTGACAACAGTGACTGTTTAGCCTCCTTCACCCGATACCGTGGTGGCTATCAGGAACCAAACCCGATTGCTGGTGGCGGAGGCGCCTGCCCAGACATGTGGTTACGTCGATCCCAATTCGCTCGGCAGCCTCAACAACGAAGGGCACAATTACTTTCTTGAGCCAAAATCCCTATGTGCTGAATTCCTATGCAGGGTTTCGGTGAAGTCTACTACACCATCGAAAACAATTTGAAGCTGATCGTTGGCTTACGCTGGACGGACGACAGAAAGCATTTCGTTGATATTCCCGAGTCAGGTGCTCACTCAGGGATACGGCTATTATACCACCGGTACTGTGGATCAACAGTGGCAAGAATTCACCGGCCGCGCCGCGGTGAATTGGACGCCGAAGCTAAATTTTACCGATCAGACTTTGATCTATAGCTCGTACTCGCGCGGTTATAAGGCGGGAGGAGCCAATCCGCCCGGTGCTATCTTCACCGAGGATGGAACTGGTGACATTCCTTTTCCGTGCACCCGGTTACGTTCCAGCCCGAATTTATTAACGCATATGAACTTGGAACGAAAAATACGCTGCTGGACGGTGCTATTACCCTGAACGGTGACGTATTCTACTACGATTACAAAGGATATCAAATTTCGGAGATCGTAGATCGCACGTCGATCAATTTGAATTTCGATGCCTCGGTTAAAGGTGCCGAGCTGGAGACGAGTTGGGAACCCGTTCCGGGACTAAAGTTTACGTTCGCAGGCGGTTATGAGGACACGAAAATCGCAAATGGCCAAAGTGCCGTTGATCTCATGGATCGTACCGCGGGAATGGACGGATGGATGGTCATAAAGCCATTTCCGACGCAAGCATCGAACTGCATTCTTGCCAACTTACGTCGTTCAAGACCTCATCCTGGAGCAGCAAGTGGGGAATGTTCTGGGCGCTGGCTCACAAGCCTGCGCTGTCGCTTACAATCAACATTTAGATCCCATTACAGAATCTCCCATATACCGCCAATCCCAGCAGCAGTGCCGCGAATGGGCTAGGCGACATCGAACCCATCAATGTCGCGGGGTATCCGGGCTTCGATCCTTCGCAACCCGTCATCAACAACGGCGAGGGATTCGCGAAGCCACTGGGCGGAAATGAACTTCCCAATGCGCCCCATTTCACAACATCGCTATCCGCAGAATTTACATTGCCGATTATGAATGACTGGGCGGCTACATTACACAGCGACTTCTATTGGCAGTCGCAAATTCTGCCCGTGTCTTCAATGACAATCCATATGACAGAATTCGTGGCTACACCAATGTCAATCTTGCGTTGATCCTCAGCAGCGCGAATGGCTGGCAGATCCAAGGATACATAAAAAACGTCTTCAATACGACAGCAATAACCGGTGACTTTCTTAATAGCGACGATAGCGGTCTTACAACCAATGTGTTTCTAACCGATCCACGCCTGTTCGGTGTGCGCATCACAAAGAACTTTTGAGCGCGGGGAGAATTAACGTCATGAGCGAACTCATAACTGCTTGCGAAATCGTGCAGCCATCCGTGGGAAATTGTTGCAGCATCAGCATCGGCGCTGATGTTGACTGCTTACTTCTCATTTGCCGGTATAGCCGAAGCAAATGACGACGACCGTCCAACCGTCTGGCTTGAACTCGGGGGTCAGATGGAAGGCATGAGTGGCCAGGATGAAATTTTTGCTCCGGGGTTCATTGGCGAAAATCCTAAATCCCCGGTTCTGCAGCCGATTACGCCATTGCAGGGACAACGCTCGCCACAATCGAGCTTTGGGGAGCAGGGCAAGATCAGTTTTCAATCGGAAAGCTCCGACTTGGTATTTTCCGCCATCTGTTCGCTACGGAAAGTCTAGCAACTTCAGGCACACTCAGCAGCAGCGAATAACCCTTTTCCCCTGTATTTTCACGACGGCGAACCGTTTGGCGAGCCCGTCACCAAGGTGAGATTTCGCGGACGACCCAGGCGCACCAACAGGAAAGTCACGCGCTTTTAGATTTCATGGTTGGAAAAGATTTGGGCCTAGGAATGTTTGGTTTAGAAGGTGCATCGACTTTCAGCGCTGGTGTCCGAATTGCGCAATTCACATCCAAAACTTCCGTCGACATGCGGGCACGGCCAGATCTTATATTGAAATATCTCTCGGTTCCGCCCTCCGCAATAAACATTCCATATTTTCATACCTACCATGCCACGGCCATCAACCCGCAGCTTCCATGGCGTCGGGCCATCGCTCTCCTGGAACTGCGTTCGGCGCCCGTTGCTGGTAGCCCTTGATCGCAGCGAGGTTATGCTCGATTGGGGCATCAATGCCGCCTTGTTGTTCGGCAGGCAAAAAGTACGTGTGCAACATCAGAGCACGTCGCAATATCGCCCAGCAACAAAATACGCCCGTCGCTACGTCAAGTCCCACTACTCCGCTAACCCTCCGGCTCGCTCGCGTTCTGTGGCCGTGCCCAATGTCGGCGGCTTTGCTGGACTATCTTCCGCTTCGAGAACTTCAAAATCAGCGCACGGCTACCGTGCCGACTTTTTCTTTGGAGCCATGGATGGCGGCATCGATGCGCGAAAGAACGAAACCACCGGCTTCTACGGTCCCTTCGCGTCGATCAGTTTCGGTTTGGGAGGTTAATTGATAACTCGTCGCGCTATCGCTTATGGACGTGACCTGATGGAAGGTATCGCCGGTTTTCACCTGACGGTTTCGACTCGGCGCTATTCCCAGAAGGCGGCGCTGGCTGTGGCCGTTCTCTGGTGAGAAAAGTGGCTGAGCGGTGACGTCCGTATTCGTTGTACACGCGCGTGGCCCACATGATCGGCACCGCCAACGTCTCGCTGGACTGGGATTTCCCAGCCGTCGAACGGTCAGAAGTGGACGCGATCCCTCACGCGATTACGGATGTGGTGCAGCCAGGGCAAACCCAAATTAGGATCGCGCACGGAACAGGTCCGGCAGTCTGTCGTCAAGGCGGAGGCTGGGTAGGTCGCGACGGTCATGTAGGAACTCTACCCGCCTAAACCAATGCTGATCGTTGCAAAGGGCCCATAGAAGCCAACGGTTTTCGTTGTTCGCGTATCGACGCCGGTGTCCATCGCGCCGAAGAAGAAATCGCCGCGATAGCCCAGAGCGATTTTGGCATTGGGGAAATTGAAAGACGCGCCCGCGAAGCCTCCGACATTGGGAATGACAACCGCGCGGGAGCGACTAAAATTTCCGCGCTTAGTATACTGGGTCGGAAATCTGGGTACCGCACCACTTTGAATATAGTGGCCAGATGTCTGATGGCTACCGCTCGCTCGTTGGCGTCCGAATAGGAGCGTGGCATTTGCCCCCCAATCCAAATTCAATGTACCGGCTTGTGGATTTCCCAGAATTGGCAGTGACGCATTCCAAGAAACAGTCGGACCTACGGCATGGAAACTGCGGCGACTCTCAATTGTGGCTGCGTTTGAGTGAAAGCCAAGGCCGACACGACAGAATTTGGCTGTCGGGAATCTCGTGTGGAGGGTCGGATAAATGTATGTCGGGCAGTACGTTGCGAAGTCGGCATCCGGACGAGCGTGAATGCTTGCCGACGCCCGAGAAACAAACTGCGCAAATCGGACTCCCACATTTAGATTTGACACGCCGCCGCCCCCAAACATGCCAAGGCCGACTTCTTTGCCGACTGTAAAGTCGACGATTGCGTGGGTTTGCCTTTGTGTGACTTGGGCGTTTGCAAATTCCGTCACATGCTGTGTGGTGGTGCGCATCTGTGGGTAGCCGTTATAGCCCCCATATGGTCCTCCCGGCGGATAAACTGGGAACACTGTAAAGTGGGCCTTCTGGCCTGCCCTGTGCGTTTGGTTGAAATCCTTGCGCCCGTTTGACCGACCATACCGGATTGCAGCGGAAAATATCCACTCTGTGCCACTCGTCTCGAACGTAATTTTGCCATCCAGGCCAGTTGAAAAGAGCGGAGCTTTCTCCAACTGAATTGGAGAAATAGGCTTATAGGCGAGCGAATCCGGATTGTTGACCACGAACGGCGGCGAATACGCATCGCCTTGGCCGGTCTGCTGCTCCAGCTGTCCGCCCAGTTCAATCCATATTGAAGGATGATCGCTATCGCTGTCTGCATCAGCGCTTTGCAATCCATAAATGTTCCCTATCAGTGTAAGCGCGGAAACGGACGCCAACAGACGCCAGCGAAAATCGCTGTGGTTGGCGCGTATATTCATCAATTCACTCATCGCTTCCCCCTTACCAATTCTTCGTGACGCGGATGCCGATCAACTTCGGATCCGTCAGGAACACATTCGTTGTCAGGCCAGAGTCATCGCTGTTGAGGAAGTCGCCAGTGATGGCTGTCGTATTGAACACGTTCTTGTCGTAGAGCATCACTTGCCACCCGTTCTGATTGGTGAAGATCAGCGTCAGGTTTAGATTGGTGTAGCCACGGAGCCGGTCGTATGGATTGTCGTTAAAGACGCGTGCCCAGGAATAGTCCTGCCAGTAGTAATCTTCGCGCAGCGTGCCGGCCCAGTCAGCCGTGAGCGGAATCGTGTATTGTGCACCAGCAGAGACCGTAAATGGCGGCGCGTTCGGGAGCTTGTTACCGCTCAGATCTTTGCTGAACCCTTCGCCATTGTTCGGGGCGGTTGTAGGGTCAAAGCCGGAGTAGCCGGGAGGAATGTATTGAGGATAACCATTACCTGGATTCGAAACGATCGTCGGATTCGGCACATAGGGGAGCTGTGTTACCGGATCCAGCAAGCTCTTCACAAATGTGCCGCCTTGTGCGACCTGACCGCCGCTGTAGGCAGCTCCACAAGCCTCGGCTAGATAAAGACCCTCTCCAGAAGGATTCTGCAGCAGAGCAGCAACGACATATATTGGCAGGACACAGTTCGATGCCTGTGTGGGATAGGGCTTGACGACGATCCAGTCGGGATTGCCGGCCGTACGGTCCATCAGATCGATGGCACTTGAGCCCTTGGCGATAGCCGTATCTTCCCAACCGCCCGCGAAGTTGAATCGCAAGCCGGGTATCGGCTCCCATGTTGATTCAAGTTCGGCGCCTTTCACATGCGCGTCGAAATTCTGATTGATCGCGGTGCGGTCGACGATCTCCGAAATCTGATAATTCTCGTAATTGTAGTAGAAGACATCAGCGTTCAGCGTCAGCGAACCGTCGAGCAGCGTATTCTTAGAACCCAGCTCGAACGCGTCGATGAATTCCGGCTTGAATGTCAGCGGATGATCGGGAAGTTCGATGTTTCCGGTTGCATTTCCGATAAGCACGGCGCCCGGCGGATTGGCACCGCCCGCCTTGTAGCCATGCGAATATGACGCATAGACCATCGTTTGATCGGTAAATTCAAGTTTCGGCGTCCAATTGGCAGCGGCCCGTCCCGTAAACTGATCCCATTGCTGATTCACAACACCGGTCGTGAAATAGCCCCACCCATCGGTGACTAGCTCGCTTGGAATATCGGTGAAATGCTTCTGGTCTTCCGTCCACCGAAGTCCTGCTGTCAGTTTTAAATCATCGAGAACATTGTAATACATCTCGCCAAATCCAGCATACGAATTAAGGATGTAGGGATTCTGGCTAAGAAAATAATTATGACCCTTATTATTGAGCGACGCGATCGGATTGGGGTCAATGTAATTGCACTGGTTTTGCGAAGGCGCGCTGAGATACACCGCGGGGTTGAGAGGTTGATAGCCGTACCCATCCGCGTAAAGACATTCATGATTGTCGGATACTCCAGGAATGAATGGAACATTTTCCACGCCCCCACCAAATGAACCTAGTGTGTACAACGTCAGTGCATTTATGAAGACGTAGTAATTTTCCTCTGTCTCATAGTGGAGATAATTTCCGCCGACGCTGAAATTGAGAGGGCCACTGAAATTGGATGCAAGGCGAAATTCTTGACTTAATTGCCAAGCATGCTCGTCAGATAAGTCCTGGGCGACAACCCTGTCGGAACAACCAACCTGAGGGTCGCAGAATACGCCTTCAGGACTGATTTGCCCACGGTTGTTGCCGCCTGCATTTCCGGGGCCGGGAACGCTGTAATCAAAGATTCCTGGCGAAGTGTCGAAGCGATTGTAATCCTCCGTCGAGTACAGAAAATCGTGGTTGAACCCAGTCTGCGACGTCAGCGTAAGTGACGGCGTAACAGCGTAGTCCGCGTTAAATTCAACAACATCGTTATTGGCCTTGTAGCTTGGGTTCACTGTCGATTCTATGATGCGCAAGTTTCGTGATTGCGTAGTGCTGGCGTAGGGGTCCAGTATCGGATTTATGTTCCCATTCAGCTTTGCTGCCTTGAGGTAGGACAGCGCGAACCCTTCTGGCACTTCGAATGCATCTGACGAGTATAGCGATGACGCTTCACAGGATTGGCTCAGATATGATGCTGGATCGAATGCGCCACCGAAACTAGTATCCGATCCAATGGGAGGCACTGGTACACCGCCAACGGATCCGGGAATCTGGGCCGTTTTACAAAGCTGCTTGCTGGTCCTGAGGCGGTCGTCGTCTTCCGAGAAATGTTCCCAGACAAGAGTAGTCTGAAAGTTTGTGAACGGCTTGAATCCGATCGACACGCGACCAGACCACAGATCACGGCCGTCGATGCGTTGGTCGGTAGTTTCGTTGAAGGAATAGCCTTGGCGCTTCGTCCATTCCCCAGCGATGCGGATGTCCAACCGGTCGTCCACGATGGGCAGATTGATCATCCCCTCAAACCGGCGCTGGTGATAATTGCCGAATTCGCCGGATGCCATAGCTTCGAACTGATCCGTTGGCTTGGCAGAGATTAAATTCACAACGCCTGCCGTCGCGTTGCGTCCATAGAGCGTTCCCTGTGGTCCGCGCAACACCTCGACCTGGCTGACGTCGTAGAACTCCTGCTCAAAGAAATGATTGCGGATGAAGGGTATATCGTTAAACGCGACCGCTACGGCTGGATCGGTTGTCACCGAAATCGCCTGTGTGCCGATGCCCCGAAGCTGGATGCTGTAGCCGGAGAAATTCGTTTTCGTGAAACTCATATTTGGAACTTGCTTCACGAGATCAGGACCGCCCGCCGTTTGTGTCGCCGTCAATTGTTCCTGCGAAAGCGCGGTGATCGAGATGGGAATCGACTGTACATCCGCACCGCCAAGTTTCGACGAGGTGACTGTCACCGTTTCAACCGCCGTACGGGCCGGGGCTGCCTGGGCCAATTGTAGCTCTTCGCCGGTCTGGTTTCGTGAAGATTCCGAGGCGCGAACGATGCCAATGGCGCCCGAGGACGTGCGCTGCGCCTTGAAGCCAGTGCCTTTCAGGATGTTGCTCAATGCTTCATTCGCAGGGAGAGCGCCCTGAACGCCACGCGTTTGTACGCCTGCAATAATGGCGTCCGAGACGATGAATGCCGCGCCTGTCTCTCTTGCATAGGCGTCCAGCGCGGATTTCAGATCGCCGCCTGGTATGTTGAAGGTCTCTGCTGCGCTGACCGTAGCAATGCCGGCGGCGCAAGTACCAAACAGCGCGGCCTTGAACCGATTTTTCTTCATCTCACGCCCCCTCTTGAAGCTTTGCAAAATTCACGTTGGGCTATTCACTCGACCCGCGACCGTTCAGCGAAAGCACAAGCACAGCGGACTGTTGCTCGACCCGCAGACCGAGGACTTCCCGCGCCAAATGCAGAAAATCGTCAATATTGTTGGCCGGAAACGTTCCGTCGATTTTCATTTGTGCAGCGCGTCCTGAGACCGACAGCTTTGTCCGGTTGTATCGATTGAACTGAGCCACAACATCGGCGAGTGGCGTGCGGTCAAAAACGAGCATGCCGCGGCGCCAGCCAAGTTCGTCATCGAGCAAGTGCGCCGGTTGCCTTTCCATCGACAGGTTATTTCGCGTCGCAATCACTACGTCGCCTGGTGTCAGAAGAATGGACTGGGGCTGGTTCCAGACCGACGCGGTTTCAAACCGCGCGCGTCCCTCGATTAACGCCACGCGGAGGGAATTCGCTTCTGTTCGGATTACAAACTTCGTGCCCAAATCGGTGACGCGATGGCCGTCCGTGACGACAGAAAATGGGCTGGCCGCGTTGTGACGAACTTCAAAATAGGCTTCGCCTCTGTCGAGCCAGACCAGCCTTTGACCGGCGTTGAGGGAGATTCGGAGCTTTGTATTTGTGTTCAGCTCGATGCGTGAGCCGTCGGCAAGTTTGAGCGTTTCGTGACCACCGACAGGGGTCTCGAATGCCTGGACCTGAGGCTTTGTGGAGTAGTTGTCTGCAGCAACGCCAACAGCAGCCATCACGGCACACGCCGCTGCGATTTTGAGGGCTGTCGGCCCGATTTTGCGGCCTGTGAACATCAAGCGTTTAAGCCGCGGCCGACGCATCGCCGCCAGTCGGTCGGCATAATTCCAAGCTGCATATAGCCTCAGATATGCCAACCGATGGGCGGGCGATACGGCAAACCAGGCGTCCATCGCCGCCTGTTGATCTGCAGTCCAATCTTCGCGGTCACGGCGTTCCAGCCACGCGGCCGCCTGGGCTTCGGTTTCCATGGCGTCAGGTGCGGAACTTCGGCCGACGTCGAATGGATTACTCATGGTTTTTTCCTGAGATCAGGCTGCTCGCTGAAAAGCGCATCAGCCAGGGCGTGCATGCCTTGAGTGAGATATCGGTTGACCGCGAACTCGGTGATTCCCATTCGGGCGGCGATTTCTCGGCGCGACAATCCATCGAGTTTGCGAAATCGGACCGCCTCGCGCACGCGACGTGGCAGGCGATCCATAGCCGCCTGCAACCGACGCAGCGCATCGCGCGCGAGAAGTATCCGATCTGGTCCGGCTTGATCTGATGCCACGCCTAGGGCTTCGAGATCGTTCACCATTTCGATGGGTATCACGCGTTCCTGGCGAACGCGATCTATCAGCATGTTCCGAGCGGTCGTCAGAACAAACGACCTTGTTTGTTCTGGTATTTGCTTTTGCGCCGCTTCGTACACCCGCATATAGACCTCTTGGCGCAGATCGGCGATGTCGCTCTTGTTGCGCCAGTTTTGACGAAGGAACTGAACCAGCGTCGCCTCAAGCGGCAAAACCTCTCGCATGAACCAATCGTCCGCCTCGGACACGATCATCTCCGCGCCCAGCCGGTCTTTGCTGATGGAGCTACCGCTCGTTAGCGATTTTTCGGCCATTCCCTGCCCGCTTTCGGCCCTCAGGGAGTCGAGGTTTCGGCTCTCATGAATAATAGACGGAGCTCGAAAGCGAATGAGCCCTGCCATTTGAGAAATTATTTTCGGGCGGTGTCCGGGATTGCGCTGGATGTGAGAAATAAAATTGCGACCTTTTGTTTCCCGCTGTCCGCGAGGCTTATGCCTTCCTGTGAAGTACCGGACAGGTTTGGGCTGGATCCACTGGGCGCGCCTGCCGTTTCTACGGCACACTCTGCCGTGCTGGACAGCAATTCCTCAGCCTTGATGGCCGCCGCTGCGATCTCCCACACCGACTGCGGTCCCGGGGCGTTACGCATCATAGTCAGAATGAGCCGCGACGGCTCATTGCGGGCAATGCTTGAGGCGACAGGCAGCCCGACCGGTTTAATTCTGAGGGGCACTCAGTCGAGATATGGTCTCAGTGTGGTCAAAAATGTAAAGTCTGAACGAGCTAGCAATACCCCCGTGGGTCAGGGGGGTAAAGAGCAACGACAGAAAGGTTACACTTCCAGACCAGAAATGGTTCGGGAGCGTAATTTTTTACGTTTTGGATTTGATCTCTGACTGTCAGCGAGGCCAGGGGCCAGCGCCCTTTATGCAGCGATCATGACTACGCCGGGCAGCTATTTGCGGAATGGCTTTAGAACGCGGGTTCGCAAACCTTGCAACTGGCGCGCAACTCCGGTCGGGCTACGGCCTCCCTGCATTGCACCCCAAAAGCGCATCACACCAACCAAGGAAACCCGGCAGAGACGCCACTTATCCCTAGCGCGAAGCTGTTCAGACAAACCGAGCCAGCTCTCTTTCGCGTGGTCGGGAATTTGCCGGCGCGCGGCTTCGTACACGCGCACGTAAACGTCATGCAGAATGTCTTCGATGTCGCTGTGATCGCGCCAATTGTGTCGAAGAAATTGCATCAAATTCGCTTCCAGCGGCAGCACTTCGCGCACAAACCACGCCTTCAACTCCGGCATGCCAGCGGCCGCCAGCGGCGAGCCACTGCCATCGCAAAAGATTTCGGGCGTCTCGCTCATTCCCCGGCAGAACCCTCTCCAGCATGAGGCGAAGCTTGGGACCACATCTATGAAGACACAGCAGCCGGGGAAAGCTTATCAAACAACGCGGGGTTGCACTTTGTTGGTAAAGGAAATTTTATTGCGTGTTTGGAGCGCGCTGAAAAGAAAAATGGCGGTGAGCTTGAAGCTCACCGCCAAAAAGTGGGGAAATGCGCGACCTAGGTGTTATCGTGGTGCTATCCGCCTAAGCCGATACTGATCGTGGCAAAAGGACCGTAGAAGCCCACATCGGTTTTCTTCGCGGTATCGATACCGGTGTCCATTGCGCCAAAGAAGAAATCGCCGCGATAGCCAAATTTGATTTTCGCATTCGAGTAGCGGAACGAAACTCCTGCAAAGCCTCCAACATTCGGAATGGTCACTGAGCGCGCCCGGGTTTGATCGGCAGGCGGCTTGGCGTAACTATTGATCACATAGGGGTAATTGCTCCCCGGATATTCATGGAAGTAGCCACCCGATGTTTGATGATGAACGCGAGCACGCTGCCGTCCAAATAGTATCGCCGCGTTAACGCCCCAATCGAATGTTGCTTCCATAGCCGAACTGTTCTGCGCCACGGGCAACGATGCGTCCCACGATACCGCAGGACCGACGGCGTGCGCACTGCGGCGTGACTGGAAAAGAGCTGTGTAGTTCCGGTAGTAGTTACCGACCCAATGGTGATAACCGGGGCGGTTGAGGATCGGACCGGTGCGATACCTAGGCCTAGCATTCAGGTCCAGTTGTGTGTTCGAAGTGAATTGCGCAAACCGGACCCCCGCGCTGATCACCGAATGTCCGTGTGTACCGAACAGCCCAAGCCCAATATCCTTACCGGCCATAAAGTCCGCTATGAAATGCGAATCATTTGAGGACATTTGACCGTCGCCAAACATTTCAACGGGCCTGCCGGTATTTATCGCGGGATGGCCGAAAATCGTTCCCAAATATGGATGAGCAGTCTGATAGTGCTCGTGCCTCGCAGCATTCGAGCGTCCATAGAGCGCCGATGCTGAGAATACCCAGCTTGATCCTTGGGGAATAAACGTAAGCTTTCCTTCACCGCCGATACTGAAATGAGAAGGCTTCTGTGCATCGACCATCGGAGCGAGGATAGCTGCCGGACTATTGTCAAAAAATGCCGGAGCGAAAATGTGCTGTTCGCTATCGACCCGTTCAAGCTGTCCACCCAAATCGATCCAGACTATGGGTCTGTCGGTATCATCTGCTAGGGCAGCGACCGGTGCCAATGCGATGAAAACAGCGGCCGATGTAGTCCCCAGCAGATGCCAGCGGAGGCCATGATTATTGGAATTTTCTCTTACCAACTCGCTCATATTTTCCCCCTCACCAATTCTTTGTGACGCGAATGCCGATCAATTTTGGATCGGTCAGGAATACATTCGTGGTCAGCCCTGAATTGTCGCTGTTAAGGAACGCGCCGGTGATCGCTGTCGTGTTGAAGACATTCTTGTCGTAGAGCATCACCTGCCAACCGGTTTGGCTCGTCAGGATCAGTGTCAGGTTGACGGTGTCATAACCGTGTAGCCGGTCGTAAGACAGATCGTTGAACACACGCCACCACGATGAATCCTGCCAATAGAAGTCACCGCGCAGCGTGCCGGCCCAGTCCGCAGTCAGGGGAATGGTATATTGCGCGCCGAATGACACCGTATAAGGGGGAGCATTGGGCAAACTATTTCCACCAAGATTTTTCGAGAAGCCCGTACCGTCGTTTGGAGCGGTGGCCGGATCGTACCCAACATAACCTGTAATAGGCGTGCCAGACGCACCTGTGCAGCAAGGAATCCCACCTGCCTGCTCGGTGGGATTCGCTTTGTAAGGTAGCTGGGTTATGGGATCTTCGTTCAGGATATAGGCATAGGCACAATAACTGACAGAGGTGTAACCAATAGTAGGTGTGGCACCATCGAAATATCTAGCGACGTCAGTGGGGAAAATACAGTTGGACGCCTCATTGACAAAGGGTTTCATCACTACCCAGCCTGGAGTTCCTGCCGTGCGATCCATCAAATCGACCGCACTCTGGCCTTGCGCGATAGCAGTACTTTCCCATCCGCCCGCAAAATTGAAACGCAAGCCGGGAAGCGGTTCCCATGTAGCCTCCAGCTCTGCGCCCTTCGCATGTGCGTCGAAATTCAAATTGATTGCAGTGCGATCGACGATCTGCGACACCTGATAATTCTCGTAATTGTAGTAGAATAAATCGCCGTTCAGTGTGAGGGCACCGTCAAGCAACGTGTTTTTCGTGCCGATCTCGAACGCATCGACAAACTCAGGCTTGAACGTCAAAGGATGCGTGGGCTGAACACTCCCTCCACTTTGTGTGCCTAGTTGTGCGGACACGATCGACGAAAATATAGCGCCCGGCGGATTCGCGCCTCCAGCCTTATAACCATGCGCGTAAGAGCCATAAACCAGCGTTTGATCGGTAAAACTCAGTTTTGGCGTCCAATTCGCGACAGCCCTACCGGTGAGTTGATCCCATTGTTGATTGACGACGCCCGAAACGGGATATCCCCAACCGCTGTCCACCAGCCAGCTTGGTATATCTACAAAATGCTTTCGGTCTTCCGTCCAGCGGATACCGGCGGTCAGTTTGAGGTCGCTCAGGATGTTATAGTTGCCCTCGCCGAATGCAGCATAAGAGTCGAGGAGATATGGGTTCTGACTCAGAAAATAATTGTGCCCATTATTATTCAGGCTGCCGATCGGATTGGGATCGGCATAACCATGACTTAAATTCGCGGGCAAACTCGGATCGTTAAATTGGTATCCAAATGGCAACGGGAACGCTGTGTTGGAATCCAGATTTCCCGGAATGAACCCGCCATTGATGAGCGTGAATACGTTTCCAAAAACATAGTAATTTTCTTCGGTTTCATAGTGCAGGTAGTTGCCACCAGCACTGAAGTTGAAGGGCCCGGAGAAATTCGATGCGATACGAAATTCCTGACTCAGCTGCCAGGCATGTTCATCCGACAAATCTTCGAGGGTTAGCCGGTCAGAGCAACCCAGTTGAGGATCGCAAACGACTCCGCCGGGAAAGACGCCATAAATATCGGGATGCACGCCGTCGCCAACATAGTTGAATAAACCCGGTGTTGCGCCAAACCGATTGTAATCTTCCGCAGAGAAAAGGAAATCGTGGCTAAAGCCGGATTGGGATGTGAACATCAATGCCGGGGAAACCGCATAATCCGAGTTCAACTCCACGACATCATTCTTCGCTTTGTATTGCGGCTCCACGCCGGAATTGATCACGCGCAAATTGTGCGACTGCGTTTCGCTGGCATAAGGATTGATTGGATTGCCGTGCTGTTGATCCTGCAATCCAATAATATATGGCAGTGTGTAACCTAGGGGCGCTTGATATGAGTCTGGGGAGTAAAGTGAGGCAGGCGCACAACCCTGCGTGAAAAAATCGCCCGGGTTGCCGAATTGCGGGCCAAACGTTTTGATGACACCACCAATATCGACCGAACCGCTCGCGGGCGTTCCGCCCGGACCGTAATCCGTCTTGCAAAGCTGCTTTGCGCTTCTCAAACGATCATCGTCTTCAGAGAAATGTTCCCATACGAGAGAAGCCTCGAGACCTTCCATAGGCTTCCAGGCAATCGTTACGCGGCCGGACCACAAATCGCGCCCGTCTATACGGTCATCCGTTTCTTCGTTGAGAGAATAACCCTGACGCTTCGTCCACTCCCCCGCAACGCGGATATCGAGCTTGTCGTCGACGATGGGAATGTTGATCATGGCCTCAAGACGGCGGTTTTGATAGTTACCCACGTCAGCGGACGCCATCGCCTCGAATTGATCGGACGGTTTAGCGGAAATAAGATTGACCACGCCCGCGGTGGCATTACGGCCATAGAGCGTTCCTTGCGGACCGCGCAACACTTCGACCTGTGCCACGTCATAGAATTCCTGCTCGAAGAAATGATTGCGGATGAACGGAATATCGTTGAACGCCACCGCTACAGCCGGATCGGTCGTCACAGAAATCGCCTGCGTGCCGATGCCGCGTATTTGGATGCTGTAGCCGGAAAAGTTGGTTTTTGTGAACGTCATGTTCGGAACCTGCTTGATCAGATCCGGACCGCCTGTGGTCTGTGTCGCCGTCAATTGCTCCTGCGACAGAGCCGTGATCGCGATGGGAATGGATTGCACATCTGCGCTGCCGAGCTTAGACGACGTGACTGTGACAGTTTCCACCGGTCCATGCGCCGCCGGGGCTGCCTGCGCGAGCTGCATTTGGATTACGTCAAAATCAACCTCAGCCGATTTGCCGCGTACGATGGCGAGAACACCAAATTCGTGACGATGTACGGCAAGGCCCGATCCCGCCAATATCTTTGCCAGTGCGGCATCAGCCGGCAGATCGCCCCTGACGCCTTCTGTCTGGATGCCCCTGATCGCGTCGTCGGTGTAGATCAGCTGGACACCCGCCTGTTTGGCGTAGAGATCAAGCGCGGATTTCATGGTGCCGCTGGGAACATCAAAATCGCCTGCGAACGCCGAATTGAGAAGACAAACAGTGGACGCGGCACTCACCAGCAGATATTTCGTGAAACCAGATTTTGTCATGTTTCCCCCTTCATATGGACGGTGCGACGGATTCAGTGGCTAAAAGTGCTGCACGTCATTTCGAGATTACGGTTTTGTTTCCATGCGTTTCCGCATGCAGTCCGAAATCTTCTTTGGCGATGTCGATGAACGTATCGATATTATTCACGTCGAACGTGCCGCCGATGGTGACTCGGGCGGCCTTGGGGTCGGTCACAACCAGCTTGTGATCGTTGTAGCGATTGAACTCAGCCACCGCCGCCGCGAGACTGGTCTGGTCGAAGGTCACGATCCCCCGACGCCATCCAAGCTTGGCAACGATCTCATTTGTAGATTTGTGGGTGATCGCGATTTTGGTCGCGGTGACGATCGCCGCATCACCAGGTCTAAGATAGGTGGAAGACGATTTGGTGCCGGACTCTGCGTCGAGCTTTACGCTGCCTTCGAGCAGCGCCACTTCCAGCCGTGCCGGATAACGTCGCAGAAGAAATTTTGTGCCGAGATCGATGATCTTGTGCGTACCCGCTATGACGATAAACGGCCGCGCGGCGTTATGCTGAATCTGGAAATACGCTTCACCTTTGTCGAGCCAGGCGCGGCGTTCGCGGACGTTCAACGCCACGTGCAGGACAGTGTCTGTATTCAATTCGATACGGGAGCCGTCCGCGAACGCGATCGTCTGGCGTCCGCCTTTGGGTGTCGAGTAAGTCGTTCGTCCCGGTGTGTCGGGCTTTTGCAAGAGAAAGAAGCCTGTGCCCACTAATGTCGTTATCGCAAAGGCTGCGGCAATCTTACCAGCGAGCGGCCAACCTGCAGGACCACCTGCACGCCTCTTTTGCGCACTCTGCAATGCAGCAAGGCGTTTGGTGCGGCGAAGAGCTGCGTCAAGCCGAACATAAGCAACTCGATGAGCCGAGGATTGTGCCAGCCAAGCATCGAGTGCGATCTGGTCTTCAGACGTCCACGCCCAAAAATGCCTTCGCTGCACCCACAGTGCTGCACACTCTTCGATCTCTGCCGCGCTTGCGTAGTTACTCTCTGCGTTAGTCACGGCTCTCTCCGCAGGTCTTTCGGTTCGCCATATAGAAGGTCGGCGATCATGCGCGTGGCCTTGGTGAGGTGAAGCGAGACCGTACTTTCCGCGAGCCCCACGCGTAGTGCGATCTCCCGGCCCGAAAGACCGTCTATTTGCGCCATCTTGAATATCGTACGGTGACGTTCCGGAATGCGCTCAAGCGCAATCTGCAGCTGTCGAAGCTCGTCGCGTGCAATGACGGTACGGTCGGGTCCCGGCGTTTCCTCCGCGATTTCAAGAACGTCGAGATCAGCCATGGCTTCAATGGAGACGATTTGCTCACGACGCACACGATTGATCAGAAGATTTCGTGCGGTGGTGAACACGAATTGCCGAGTGTGAACGGGTATTTCCTTCGAAGCCGCTTCGTAGAGTTGGACATAAATGTCCTGTCTCAGGTCGGCGATGTCGCTCGCATTGCGCCAATTGCGGTGCAGGAACTGAACCAAAGCCGACTCCAGCGGCAGCACCTCGCGGGCGAACCAATCGTCCACCTCCGTCGCAGTCATGTCTGCGGCCGAGTGGGTCTCGAAGCCTTCACGGCCGAATTCCAGATTGTCCGCCATCCCCCGCGAGCGTCCTGCCTTTTGAGGGTTGAGAAATGAACGCTACATCTATTCAGACAATCGGTGGGGCGGGAGTTTTTATGCGAAAGGAAAAATCTTTTGGCCCGAGAGCGAAACGACAGCAATAATATTGCGTCGTTGTTTAGAAAGGCCGGCTCCGGGAGGCCGGTCTCCGGATGGCCACCGCCGGGAGCCCCATGCCCTCATCTAAAAAGCTTCAAATAAGCGTCGTGATACAGGCGACGGCATCGCGGTGACGCTGGGCGACGAAGCCGAACGCCAGTGTCTTAATCGGTAGCCGGTGCCGTTTGCAGGTGGTGGCGAAAAGTGTCAACTTTTCTGGCCATCATTATATCCCGCCCCTTCGGCGCGTGGGAGAAATGACTATTCCAGGTCTTCGATCTTTTCCTTCGGCTTGCCGCCGACGTCCTGCGCCAGCGCTGCGGCCATGAAGGGATCAAGGTCGCCGTCCAGCACGTCCTGTGGCGTGCGGCTTTCCACGCCGGTGCGCAGGTCCTTCACCAGCTGATAGGGCTGCAAGACATAAGAGCGGATCTGGTGGCCCCAGCCGATGTCGGATTTCTCGCCGATAAAGGCGCCGGTTTCGGCCTTCTTCTTTTCCAGTTCGATCTCGTAGAGGCGTGAGCGCAGCATGTCCCAGCAGATAGCGCGGTTCTGGTGCTGCGCTGCGCTCTGTCTGGCATGGCCACCGCGATGCCCGTGGGCAGATGGGTGATGCGCACCGCGCTTTCGGTCTTGTTGACATGCTGGCCGCCGGCGCCGGAGGCGCGATAGACGTCGATGCGCACATCTTTTTCGGGAATGTCGATTTCGATGGACTGGTCGATCACCGGATAGACAGTGACGCTGGAGAAACTGGTATGGCGGCGGGCGTTGGAATCGAAGGGCGAGATGCGCACCAGCCGATGCACGCCGGCTTCGCTCTTGAGCCAGCCATAGGCGTTTTCGCCCTTGACCAGAAGCGTGGCGGATTTGATGCCCGCCGCCGTCGCCTTCGCTTTCCTCGATCAGTTGCAGCTTGTAGCCGTGGCGTTCGGCCCAGCGCGTGTACATGCGGAACAGCATCTCGGCCCAGTCCTGGCTTTCAGTGCCGCCGGCGCCGGCATGAATTTCGAGATAGGAGTCGTTGCCGTCGGCCTCGCCCGACAGCATGGATTGCAAGCCGCAGCTGTTCGGCGCGCTTGTTCAATGTCGCGGATGCTGTTTTCCGCATCTGCCACCATGGCGGCATCGTTTTCGGCTTCGGCCATTTCGATCAGGCCCGGTGGCATCGGCCAGTTCGTTGTCCAGCGCGCGCACGGCGAACAGCGACTGATCCAGCTTCTGGCGCTCGCGCATCAGTTTCTGCGCATCCTGAGGGTTGTTCCAGATGGCGGGGTCTTCGGCCTTGGCGTTCAGTTCATCGAGGCGGCGCAGGGCATGATCCCAGTCAAAGATGCCTCCTCAGCAGGGCGATGGCCTGCTGGATCTCTTCGACGCTTCTTTCGATCTCTGCGCGCATGAGGCCCTCTTCGGGCGCCTATATGGCGGCGGCGGCGGCAAACGGCAAGGGGCTCAGGGGCGCGGGGCTTGGCCAAGCGAAAACAGATCGCTGCCGAGTTCGGCGTTGCGGCGGCGCTCCAATTCGTGGGTGTAACGGCGCAAGGCATAGGCCTCGGTCAGATAACCGAGAAGTTTCGGTTCAGTAGCGGTTGCGACGATGGCGATCGACTTCGTCTTCTTCTCTTCAAAGCGCACCAAGGCCGTGCGTACATTGTCAGAAGGCAGGAGAAACACATCGGGTTCGGCGGCGATGTCACCTGCAACGATCCAGTCCTGCGCATCGTCGATTTCAGGTTCGTGGGCCAGCGCGAGGTCAAGCGTGCCGGTGTAGATATCGTCCCCGTCCACCACGAACAGGCGTTTGGTGCTTCCCAGCGGATAGCGCTCACGCAATATGCGAAGCGGCATATCAGCGGGAACGGTCTTGGCGTCAGAGCGCATCAGACGACCCGCCGTCAGATCGGCGATCCAACCAACGTCGTGCGGGCTTCGAATGCCCAGACCACGCTGATGAAAGCGCCAGGTCGCGAAGGAGTAGCCGAAGGTCAGCCGCACGATGGTCGAGGCGGTAACAACGCCCACGAGCACGCCCGCGGTCACCGGAAAATCGCCGGTCGCTTCGAGGACCAGGAATACCATCGTGAACGGCGCGCCGATGATCGCAGCAGCAGCAGACCCCATGCCGACGAGCATGAAAGCCCCGCTCTCAAGCCCAACGCTAGGAATGAAATAGGCCAACGCCTGTGCGAAAGCCGAACCAAACAGGCAACCGATCAGCAAGGACGAACTAAACAGACCGCCGCGGAATCCCGAACCGACCGACAGGGCCGACGCCAAAATCTTAGCAAGCAAAAGCGCCAGCAGCGGAAGCAACGGCCAGGCGGAATCAAGATGGAGTTGGATCGCGCCGTGGCCGCTACCGAGCACCTGCGGAAAGATCAGCGCAATCCAGGACAGCGCGAAACCGCCGATCACCGGGCGCGTCCATTCGGGCACAGGCGAATGGCGCAAACCGCTTTCCACCCAGGTTACCGCCTTCATCGTCAGAACAGCGACGCCAGCTGCCGCAACGCCGACCAGCGCAAAGAGGAAATAGCTGCGCTGCTTAAAAGCAAGGTCGTGGACGATGTGGAAGGATGCGGGGCTGACCGCCATCGAACGCTGCACCAGCGCGCCCATCAGCGCCGCAACCGAGACCGGCGCGAGCGCGCGCGGCATGTAGCTTCCAAGGATCAGTTCGTAGCCATAGAAAGCGCCTGCGAGCGGCGCGTTGAAGGCCGCAGCGATGGCGGCACCCGCGCCTGCCGTCACGAACACACGAAGATCGGCGCGGCGAAGCTGAAAATATTGTCCGAACCAGGAATAGACCGCGGCGCCGAACTGGCTGTAGCCCGCCTCCATGCCAACCGATGCGCCCGCCGCGTTGGACACCAGCGTGGCCAATGTAAGGCGCAGACTGTCGCGCAATGACATACGCCCGCCGAGCAACGCGTTGGCTTCGATGGGATCGACTACCTCGGCAACACGGCGCTTGCGAAGCGCGCGCGCCCACAATCCGAGAAGCAGCCCAGCAAAGGCGGGCACCAGCACAATGCGGAATGGCGAAGCATTGTCTGCCGCACTCAGCAGCGCGCCGGCCGGCAAGCCGAAATCGATTACATGCAGAAATTCGACAGTGTTGCGCAACAGCGCCACGAGCGCCCCAACCAGGGCACCGAGCATCGCGCACACGAGAATTTGTCCGATTTCGCTCGAGCGCAGGTCGCGCTGGACGATCTTGAGGAGCGCGCGAGCGCGCCGCACCGCCTCTTCGGCACGGGACTGGGGCCTTACCAGCCGGCCCGGCTCATCGCGGACGGCCATGACAACTCACGAAAAGGCGACGCAAAAAACGGCGCGTGCGGATATGCACTACGCCCGGGGCCTGTCCAACTCAAGCGGCGTGCAGACGCAACTTGGCGGTTGCGCGCATGACATTGGGTTAATGGGTTATTGCACCGATGCAGTCTCGGGCAGTTTGTAGATGATCTGCACCGTCGTCCAATCGGCTTCGCCCGATGCGGCCGGAATATAATTCCAGTTCATCGCGGTTTGAGCAGCAGCGTTGTCGAGATCGCTGTAACCGCTGGATTTGGCAACGCCGATCCTGCTCGGCTTGCCGTTGGCGCGGACATAGACGTTGAGGACCACCGAGCCCTGTTCACCGTTGGACTGGGACAGCTTGGGATAGATTACAATCGCGGGCTTGGAGGCGTCCATATGGGGCTTATCGCTTGCAGCCAAGGCCCCCGTCATCGACGCGCCAAGGGCGACAATGGATATGCTGACCAGCGAAACCCAATTGCTGCGCGACATAACCGAACCCTCCGTAAAGCTCGGGTGAAAGAATACGCCCGTTCTTGCGGTGGGCCAATGCGGCTTTGATCACTTCGCCGTGCGCAAGCCAACCGCCCAACCATGGTGACAACCCTTTATTGGCTGGACCGCTGTCGGGCTTGCATCGCGAAGGGTTAGTAAAGACCACCAGTGCCCTCGCCCACATTGGTGGCGGGGCCGAAGGTGGTCTGGCCTTGGGTGTTCATGGGGGCGGTTGCGGCCTGGTCGAGATCGGCGACGCCAGGTTCGGTGCCAGCACGGAAAGCTTCCTCGATGGACCCGGGGGTGCCGGCGGGGACTTCCGCGCCGGTCATGTGGTCGACGGGGACAAAGACAATGCCGGGTGGCACGCGGAACGGAATGGGCGGCACGCCTGCGAGCGCTTCCTTCATGAAATCGCGGAAGATGGGCGCTGCCACCGTTGCGCCCTGCTCCAGCTTACCCAATGTCTTGGGATCGTCGTACCCGACAAACACGCCGCAGACGAGATCGGGCGAGAAGCCGATGAACCAGACGTCTTTCGAATCGTTGGAAGTGCCTGTCTTGCCCGCCAGCGGCTTGCCGATGACCGCGACCGAACGGCCCGTGCCGCGCAGCACCACGCCTTCCATCAGTGAGACGGTTTGATAGGCCGTGCGCGGGTCCATGATCTGGGGGCGATTGTCAGGGATCAACGGATCGGACTGGTTGTGCCAGTCGCCACTGCAGTCGCTGCAGATCCGCGTGTCGTGGCGGTAGATGGTGTGGCCGTTGCGGTCCTGGATGCGATCAACAAGCGTGGGCGTGATCTTCTTTCCACCGTTGTCGAATTCGGAATAGCCCGTCGTCAAGCGCAGCAGGGTCGTTTCATACGCGCCAATGGAATTGGCCAGGTTTGCGCGGCAGATGATCGTAGACGCCGAAGCGTTCGGCGGTAGGCGGCGATCTTGTCCATCCCGACAGCTTGCGCCAGCCGGATAGTCATCAAATTGCGCGACAATTCCAGGCCGCGCCGCAGCGTGGCCAGCCCGATGAATTTCTTTTCGAAATTCTCCGGACGCCATATCGGCAGGCCCGGGCCCTGATACATTTCGAACGGCGCGTCGAGCACCTTGCTGACCGGCGTATATCCATTGTCGAGCGCGGTCGACATAGACGAACGGCTTGAACGACGAGCCGGGCTGGCGCATCGCCTGGGATAGCGCGATTGAATTCGCTCGACGCATAACTGAAGCCGCCAGACATCGCGAGCACGCGGCCTGTATGGGGGTCCATCACCACGATCGCGCCGTTCACTTTGGGAATCTGACGCAGCCCGTAATTGCCCTTGTCGTCCGTCGGTTCGACGTAAATGACATTGCCGGGCTGGTAGACCTGTTGCGGCGAGGTGGGCGACGGGCCGACGGAGGCATCGGGGTTCGGCTTCCGCGCCCAGGCGAGCGAGGCCAAGGGAATCTTGGCCTGCGTGCCATCGGCAAAACCGATATTGGTGGTCCCGTCCTTGGTGAACCCGAGCACGACGGCGACGCGCCAGGTGTCGATGCCCGGAACGATTGGGAACGGCTTGCAAGTCTGGCCTGCCAGTCGCCGGTTAGGTCGATGCTGTCTTTGGCGCCGCGCCAGCCGTGGCGATGGTCATAGCGCACCAGCCCAATGCGCAGCGCGTTGACTGCGAAGTTCTGCAGCCGCGTGTCGAGCGTGGCGCGGACCTGCAGGCCGCCATCATAGAGCTTGTCGGCACCGTATTTCGCGTAGAGCTGACGGCGAACATCTTCAACAAAATAATCGGCGTCTTCGGTCTGGATGCCCATCGGGCGCGTCTGCGTGATGAGGTCTTCGTTCTTGGCTTTGGCGGCCTCCTCGCGCGTGATGTAGCCATTGGCGGCCATCTGGTCGATGACCCAGTTGCGCCGGTCCATTGCCGCCTTCTTGTGGAAGCGAGGATCGTAATTGGACGGACGCCTTGGGCAAAGAAGCCAGGAACGCCACTTCGGCGATATCGAGCTGGTCGAGCGATTTGCCGAAATAATTCAGCGACGGCAACGCCGACACCATAGGAATTTTGGCCGAGATAGATTTCGTTCAGATAAAGTTCGAGGATCTTGTACTTGGAATAGGTCGCGTCGATGCGGATGGCGAGGATGGCCTCGCGCATCTTGCGGGAGAATTTCACTTCGGTGTTGAGCAGGAAGTTCCTCGCCACCTGCTGGGTGATGGTCGAGGCGCCTTCGAGGCGCTTGTGCTGAAGGACGTTGAAAACATCCTTCACTGCGGCGCGCAGCGATACCGGAGGGGTCGATGCCCGGATGGTTGAAGAAGTTCCTGTCCTCGGCGCTTGTGAACGCCTCGATCACGAGCTTGGGAACAAATTCGATCGGCACGAAAATGCGGCGCTGGCGCGCATATTCGCCGAGGATGGTACCATCGCCCGCATAGACGCGGGTGGTGACGGGCGGGTTGTAGTTCTTCAGCGCATCGACGCTGGGCAAATCGCGCGTCAGCGAATAAAGATAGAAGACGCCCACGCCCAATGCGATAAGGGCTGCTGCGCCGCCGACGACAAGCAATACAGTGAGGGTACGCCGCATTCGATCCGGCTCTTTTCTGAGGGTCTAATATAGGGTGTTTGCGGCGGAGAAAAGGCCCAAGGGGGCGACCCACAAACCGCGGTATCTCGCGCTCCCGTCCTGCCAGCGGACACTCACGCGCGGCATGAAATACCGGATATGAATATGTGCACGAGCACTGTCCGTGCGCGAGCCTGCCACTTTGGGTGGCGGCGTCTGGACGATGGATGTGAAAATCGCGCGCGTCTCAAGCCGGAGCCGAATCGTTGCTGGACTATGCATCGTGGAATTATTCGACTTCGTCAGAGGGCAAGCTTTTGCGCATGATCTCAGCGAAAGGGTTCTTCCGCCAAACTATAAACCGCGCCTTTCTTCCTCGCGCACTCGGGGCTCGTGCCTCCTCCGACTTCTGTTCAAGCATCGTCCGGGTGGTTCGGCGAAGGCGGCAGCCAATGCCTTATCTTTCCTCGACGCTTTGAGGTCTTCGGGGGAGGTTCAGTATCAAGGGCTGATCGTCCGTGGGGCCCTGCCACCGATTGGCAAACAGCTGAAGGTCAGTCGGAGGCCGCCTGAACCGCCGTCGCACCGCGTTGGGTAGCAGTGAAGTTGCGATCGATCGCCTTGGCGATGGCTTCGGCGACGCTGTCACGCCAAGCATCGGTGCCCATCTGGACGGCATCGTTGGCGTTGGAGAGATAGCCCAGTTCGATCAGCACGGCGGGAACATCGGGCGCCTTGAGGACGGCGAAGGCGGCGGAGCGATGAGGCTGGCGCGGCAAAATGTCCGTTGCCGTCCGCAACTGCGCGACGGCCGTTTCGGCGAAACGTGACGAACGGTTCATCGTGTCGCGCTGCGTGAGATCGATGAGGATTGAAGCGACGGGGCTGTCTTCGTTCGACAGGTCGACGCCGGCGATGATGTCGGACTGGTTTTCCTTCTGCGCGAGTGCGGCGGCTTCCTTGTCGGAACCGGAGTCTTGACAGCGTGTAGACCGATGCGCCGTAGACAGATGAACTGGGATTGGAGTCGGCGTGGATAGAAACGAAAAGGTCTGCGCTGTAGTTGCGCGCGATGCGCACGCGCTGGCCTAGCGGAATATAGGTGTCGTCGTCGCGGGTGAGATAGACTGTGTAGGCGCCGCGGCTTTGCAGGGCCTTGCGTACACGTTTGACCACGTCGAGCACGAGATCTTTTTCGTGCAGGCCCATAGCACTGCTTGTTCCGGTATCGATGCCGCCATGACCCGCGTCCAGCACGACGATCCGCTTGCCGGCGGTAGCTGGTGATTCCGCCTGCTTCAGGGCGGAGTTGGAACTCTGCTGTTCGGCAGCGGCTTCCCTTGCACGCAGATCGGCGGGCCATCCCGATGCCAGCTTGAAATCGGCCTGGGAGGTAGGCAGCAGGTCGATGACGATGCGGTAGCCAAAGCCCGCGGAGGGCGCGATCGCCACAGGAGCGGTGGCGGTGACCGGACGATCAAGGTCGATCACGAACCGGGAATTGCCGGGGCGGAACAAGCCGTAGCGGTAGCTTTTCACCGCGCCGTGGCCACTGGGCCGATCACTGCCTTGCAGGCGCCAGATAACTTGGGGCATGTCGATGACCACACGGTTCGGACTTGCCAGCGTAAATACCCGCAGGGCGAGCGGATCGGAGACTTCTACGACGAACCGCGTGCGGTCGGCGTAGTCAGTGATGTGGGCGCTCAGGACGACCGGAAGCGGGCTATGATCCTGGCTCAGTCGCAGATGGACTTCGCCTTCGTGTTCCAGCCGGTTGAGTTCATCGTCCTGTGGCTCAGGTCTAGGGCTGGGGATGGGTTGCGCAAACATAGGACTCGCCACCGCCAAAGCCGCGACAAAGGCAAAAAGACCCAAACTCCTACGCATTACCAAATGCTTAACATCCGCTCGCAAAGCAAAGGAGACCTTGGCCATAAAGGCATTACGGGTCCTTAGCACGTTACAGGCCGATAATGAATCCATGGGGTTGCACTTGCCGCGGGCAAGCGGCCCCCCTACAAAGGCTGGTGTGTCTGTTCGCCACCCGATTGTCGGGGTCGCGGCGGGCTTGGCCGGGCGGCCGCGAATCCCTCCGGTTTGAGAGTTCCAGCCACGACTGTGCAAACGGTGCCCAGGGTGCAAATCGCACCCACCGAGCCAAAGCGCACTTTGCGCGAGAATGTTGAAGAAATGACCGACGGTTTTCCGCTCTCTCCCGCAAGCCCAGGGCTCCGGCCCGGCGCCGCGGCGCGCGGCGCCCCGTCCCCACAAACCATGCGGCCTTTATCGTTTCCGAGCCCCAATCCCGCGTCACGGCGCCGGAGGGCTTTGCGCGCGATCGCGCCGCCCGGAGAATTCTATGTCCAAACGTATGCTCATCGATGCCAGCCACCCGGAAGAAACCCGCGTGGTGGTTCTGGACGGCCAGAAGGTCGAAGAATTTGATTTCGAAGCCGCCTCCAAGCGGCCGCTTAAGGGAAACATCTATCTCGCCAAGGTGACGCGCGTGGAGCCTTCGCTCCAGGCGGCATTCGTCGAATATGGCGGCAACCGCCAGGGCTTCCTCGCCTTCTCGGAAATCCATCCCGACTATTACCAGATCCCGGTCGCCGATCGCCTGGCGCTGCTCGCCGAGCAGGAAGCCGAAGCGCGCCGCCACGCTGAAGACGAATTCGAAGCCGTCGAAACTGGCACCCAGCCGATGACGGAAGAAGAACTCGCCGCCCAGGATGAAGCCGAGATGGGCCATCGCGGAGATGGCGGCGAGCATCATGACGATGATCATCACGACGAATCATCCCGACGACGATGGTGATGATGATGACGATGATCATGATGATCATCACGACGAACGCGACCCGATGCCGACCGAAGTCGAATCCGGGTTCGACGTCGAGCAGGCGCGCGATAGCGCGCCTGGCGAAGAGAGCTACCAGGAACGCGCCGTCGAGGACGTAGCGTTCGAGGAAATTGCAGAGGCGGAAGCCGAACAAGGCGTCGTTGATCAGCAGACCGCGGCGGAGGCCGATTTCGAATTGCCTGCAGTCAGCATGGAAGCCGTGGCCGACGCGCTGGCGGGCGATGTGACCTTGATCGAGAAGGAATTCTCGCAAGGCGTGGTCGATGAACAAGGCGCTGCCGAAGCCCACACGGTGCCCGAACATGCCGAGCAGACGGGCCCCGAACATTCCGAGCATGGCGAACAGGTCACGCAAGCAGCCCTGCACAGCCAGCGCCCTTCGCAGCGCTGGATGCGCCGCCGGCATTACAAAATCCAGGAAGTCATCAAGCGCCGCCAGATCATCCTGGTGCAGGTGGTCAAGGAAGAACGCGGCAACAAGGGCGCGGCGCTCACGACCTATCTGTCGCTGGCTGGCCGCTATTGCGTGCTGATGCCCAACACCCCGCGCGGCGGCGGCATTTCGCGCAAGATCACCAATGCCAACGACCGCAAGCGCCTGAAATCGGCGGCGCAGGCGCTGGAACTGCCCGAGGGCATGGGCCTCATCATCCGCACCGCGGGCGAAAACCGCACCAAGCTCGAGATCAAGCGCGACTACGAATATCTGCTGCGGCTGTGGGACACGATCCGCGAACTGACGCTGCAATCCAATGCGCCGGCCTGCGTCTATGAGGAAGGCGATCTCATCAAGCGCGCGATCCGCGATCTCTACAACAAGGATGTCGGCGAGACTCGTGGTCGAAGGCGAAGAGGGCTACCGCAACGCCAAGGACTTCATGCGCATGCTGATGCCGAGCCATGCGCAAGAATGTGAAGCAGTACAAGGACAGCGTGCCGCTGTTCCAGCGCTTGCATATCGAAGCACAGCTCGATGCGATGTTCTCGCCCACCGTCACGCTGAAATCGGGCGGCTATATCGTCATCAACCAGACCGAGGCGCTGGTTTCCATCGACGTGAATTCGGGGCGCGCCACCCGCGAGCATTCGATCGAGGAAACCGCGCGCAAGACCAATCTGGAAGCGGCCGATGAAATCGCCCGCCAATTGCGCCTGCGCGATCTGGCCGGACTGATCGTGATCGACTTCATCGACATGGAAGACGGCCGCAACGACCGCGAGGTCGAAAAGCGCCTGCGCGACGCGGTGAAGAACGACCGCGCGCGCGTCCAGATCGGCAAGATCAGCCAGTTCGGCCTGCTGGAAATGTCGCGCCAGCGTCTGCGCGCCGGCGTGATCGCGGGCTCGACCGTCACCTGCCCGCATTGCGGCGGCCAGGGCATTGTGCGCTCCGTGGAATCCACCGCGCTGCGCGTGCTGCGCGCGCTGGAAGAAGAAGGCCAGAAGACAGCGCGCCTCGCGCCGTCATCGTGCAAGGTCGCCGGCGATGTGGCGATCTACACGCTCAACCAGAAGCGCCGCGAACTCGCGCGCATCGAAACCGAATACGGCATGGTCGTGACGTTCGATCCGAGCGACGAAATCCATGCGGGCAATTTCGACATCGAGCGTACGGCGCAGAAGGCGCCGGAGGAACGCAAGGCCATCGAGTTCACGGATATGCCGTCGGCGCCCGAGGTCGAGGAAGAGCCCGAAAACTTCGAAGAGAGCGGCGAAGAAGAAATTTTCGAAGAGGCTTCCGAACGCCCTGCCTCCGCGGAGCAGCCACGTGAAGATGGTGGACATCGCCGCAAGCGCCGCCGCAGGCGCGGCGGACGCGACCGCGAGCGGCCGCCGATGTTGCAAGAACCGGTGTCGCCGCAATCCATCGCGATGTCGGAGACGCCAGCGAACGAAGACGTGCGGATCGAGGCCCCTCACGAACCGCGCGAGCAGCACACAGCAAATGGCCAACCGCATCCTGAAGGCCAGCCCCAGGGCGAAGGCCACCGCCGCAGGCGCCGCCGCAGGCGCGGCGGGCGCGGACGCAACCGCGAAGGTTTTATCCAGACGGAAATCGCGCCACCTCCGGGCAACGGGGTGCCTGGCAATGCAAGCGCGCAGGACGGCCAGGCACAAATCGCTGCGCCGAACGCAGAGTCCGCCCCAATGTGGTCGCTGAGAAGCGAGCAGCGCGCATCACAACCCGAACCAGCGCCCCTTGCTGCGGTGCCCGCGCCTGCCAAAGCGCCCGCCCCGGAAATCATCGCAGAGCCTTTGCCGCCAGCACCCATCGAGCCGCCCAAACCGGCTACTCCGCCTCGAAAGGGTTGGTGGCAACGCACGTTTCAGCCCGACTGAGCGTCACCGAAGATAGATGCGATTGGGGCTGAGCGCGCGATGGCGCCGGTCGCGATACGAATCGATCGGCTATGCGATCTTACGGCCTGATCACAGCGGAATTGGTGTCATCTTGGATTGAGCCGATAGGCCCTACTCTATTACGCTCAGCCTGATCCCCGTCTTCGCGGGAGATGCCAATCAAGCCGTCACCGGGCGGTCGCCAGGATTGTGCGCTCGGCGCAGGGCTTCGACATCGGCATGGCAGGCGTTCCTGGGCCAGAATGATCTTCTTCGGTTCAATCCCTATTGCTGACTGACTTGCTGGACGGGCTGCTGTGGGTCTGGTTGTTGCTGGCCCACCAACTGCTGCGCCTGGCCCGCAGCCATGCCGAGGCCGCTTGAGCCGGGGTCGCTGAGGGCAGCGCAGGATCCTTTCTGGCAAGCGATAGCGTTGATCGTGCTGAAGGGGGCAAGCCCCGTGGTGCGTAGATCGGTTGGCTGGCTAAGTTCGTCGCCGCGCGCGGACCGCAACAGAACATAGGCCATGGAGGCCGCTCCGTTTGGACCGCCCGAGCCGACGCCCGCGATAGCTGCCCCATCGGCATCTTTCGAGGCGATCACAGGGGTAAGAAATGCCGACGACAACCCCGCAGCACTCGACGCGGGCGAGCGCGCCAACGTAACGCCGATGGCGGGCGTGGTGCGGCCCGAACCGAAGGGGCCGTTCATCGTGACGGCGCATGAGACCGCCTGCCCTGTCGTGTCGATGGCGGCGAAGCCTGCAGCACCAAGATCCTTCGGCAAGGCTTCGATCTGGAACTGTTCGAGCGTTTCGCGTGTGGCTTGCCCAATGTCGAGGCTTGCCATGACGTCGGTCAGTTTGTGGAACAAGGTCGAGGCAAAAGCGCCGGAACCAAGGCTACCCGGGGGGATGTAAGCGGTGAGGTTTCCCATCGCGATGCCTTGCGCAGGTTCGCGGCCTTCGACGTAGGATGCGAATTCGTCCTCGGTGATGCCGCTGCCCTGCTGGATCGCGTAATCCACGATCTTCTTTGCAAGCGGACCGCTGTAGAACGCATCAGCCCCACCGGTGCGGATCTGCGCCAATGTCTGGGCGATGTCGGTATTGGTGACCATCGTGCCAGTGGGTTTCACATTGCCGTTGTCGTCGAGAAATTCGTAGGCGAGATTGGCGTCGAGCCGCACCACGTCGACGCCCGCGTTCAGATGGGTTTCGAGCCCGTCGGAAATGGGAAAGCCCGAGGTCGCCAGCGTTTCGGCGGGTGATATGAGGCGATCCCAGCTGAGCTTTCCGTAAGCGTGCTGCAAGGCCCAGAATCCCTTCACATTGCCTGGCAACGCATAGGCGCCTCCACCACGGGAATCACGGGTCAGGAAGCTGAATGTTTCATTGGCGCCGGTTGCGGGGTTGTGAACGAGGCAAAGACCACCGCCGCCGAGCCCGGCGGCCACAGGATAGGTCACCGACATCGCGAAATAGACTGCGGTGACGGCATCTGCAGCGCTGCCGCCGTCGGCGAGCACGGCGGCACCTACTTTGACCGCCGAGGCCTCATCGCCCACAACATAAGCCCCGGAGGGCACGATGGGGGTAGGTTTGCTGCCCTCATCCTTCCCAAAAATACCGGATGAACAACCCGTAAGAATCAGGCAGCCCAAGCCAAGTGCAACGTGTGTTTGCATCATGAAACCGTACCGTCCCCGCAGCGGTGTGTGGCTTTTATTGACTTCGCCCGTGCCGCCCCCCTAGTTTCAGCCCTAACGCGAGGGGTGTTGGCGCGGGGTGAGAGGAGAGTTCAAGCCTTGGCGTTTTGCAACCCTCTGCGGCACACTTCGAGCCGCGGATTCATGCGCAGTGTGTCCCGCGCGCTATACATTTCTGTCTCGATTGCGACAGCAACCTGCCTGACGGCGCAAGCTGCGCTCGCACAAGGCATTGCAATCATTCACGACGACGAGACGGAACTGACACTGAAGGCCTATGAAACGCCGATTTACAAGGCTGCGGGCCTCGATCCGGCGGCACTGCAGATTTATCTGGTGAACGATCCGGAGATCAACGCATTCGCGGCCGAGGGCCAGAACATTTTCGTCAATACGGGCCTGTTCATGCAACTCGACACGCCCAACGAGGTGATCGGCGTGCTGGCGCACGAAACCGGCCATATCGCGGGCGGACACCTGTCGCGCGACACCCAGGCCGTGGCCAAGGCCAGCATTCCGATGCTGGTCTCGATGGCGGCGGGCATCGCTGCGATGGTGCTGGGCGCGGGCGATCTGGGCATGGGACTGCTGATGATCGGCCAGCAGGTGGCGCAGGGACAATTCAACGCCTTCAGCCGCACGCAGGAAGGCACCGCCGACCAAATGGGCCAAAAATATCTGCGCGCGACACACCAATCCGGTATGGGCATGTTGCAGACCTTCGAGAAGTTCGCCGACGAAGAAGCGATGTCGGCTTACCACATAGATGCCTGGGCGCTCGACCATCCCGCATCGCGCGAACGTATCGCGGCGCTGGAAGTGATGGTCAATTCGTCGCCGTACCGCGACGTGAAAGATAGCCCCGAGGCGCAGCACGAATTCGACATGATCAAGGCGAAACTGATTGGTTTCACCGCGCTGGTGCCAGAGGTGCTCAACAAATATCCGCCGTCGGACACGAGCAAGCCCGCCCGTTACGCGCGCGCGATCGCCTATATGCGCAAGCCTGAACTGGCCAAAGCGCTCGACGAGATCAACAGCCTCGCCGCCGACGAACCAAGCAACCCCTATTTCCAGCAGGTGCTGGGACAAATCTATGTCGACATGGCCAAGCCCGAAAGCGGCGTGCCGCCGTTGCAGCGCGCCGTCGATCTTCTGCCACAGGGCACCGAAATGCGCGTCGAGCTGGCCGCCGCACAGCTTGCGACGGACAAGCCGCAATTCGCCAAGCCCGCGATTGACAATCTGAAGATTGCGCTGCGCACCGACAGCGACGATGTGTTCGCCTGGTATCAACTGGCGCAGGCCTACAGCATGTTGAACGACGAACCGATGGCCAATCTGTCTACCGCCGAGCGGTTCTATGCGGCAGGCGTCTATCCGGAAGCCACGCGCTTTGCCGTGCTGGCGCAGCGCGGGTTAAAGCAGGGCACCGCGGATTGGCAGCGCGCCAACGATATCATGGCGGCAGCCTCCGCCGCCAAACAGCAGCGTTAGAACGGAAAGATTCCAGACATGACGAGCGGTTGGAAATATGCGGGCGCAGGCGCGCTCGGCGGCGCGTTGGGGGCGCTGGCATTGGTGATCGGGCTGGGAGCCGCGGGCGTTCTGCCGATCCGCCTGAGCGAGGGCGCGCGCGACGAAGCGGTGCGCGGCTATATGATGGCCCATCCCGAGGTTCTGGCCGATGCGAGCAACGAGCTGCAGGCAAAGCAGGACGCCGAAGAAATCAGCGCCCGCGAAGCCGCTGTCGCCAAGGTGGGATTGAAGGCATTCTTCGATCCGAAGATTGCCTTTATCACGGGACCCGCCAACGCCAAGACGACGTTGGCGGAATTCTTCGATTACAACTGCCCCTATTGCCGGGCCTCGGTGCCGGCGCTGAAGAAATTCTACGAAGCGCACAAGAACGATACCCGCTTTGCATTCGTCGAATTCCCGATCAAGGGCGAGAACTCCGAACTCGCCGCGCGCGCTGCCATCGCGGCGCGCAAGCAGCCGGACAAATATCTCGCGTTTCATTTCCTGCTGATGGATGAGCACGATGCGGTGACGCCGGACATCGTATTTGCCGACGCGAAGAAGGCCGGCCTCGACCTCGGAAAACTCAGCGCCGACATGAAGAACCCCGAAGTAGACAAAACCATCAAGGCCGCGCACGCACTTGCGGAAAAGACTGGCATCAACGCCACACCAACCTTCATCCTCAATGGTCGCGTGCGTCCAGGCGCCATCGACGACAAGATGCTGACGCAGATGCTGGAGAGCTGACGCTCACACGGGTGTTTGCGCCAATCTTGCCAAACAAACCCGCCGATGTGCGTGGACGCGGGCGCGTTCGCGCTAACCGGCGTTGTGGTGCTACGCCTGGGCGTCGGCCTCGTCGAATTCAACAGAGAAAATTCCTAGCAGCAAGAAACGCGCGAAGGCACTGAGCATTTTCTTTCCATTGTCCACTGGGGCGACGCTTTGCGCCGCTTCCGTTGAAGACGTCAGTCGTGATCGGATACGGGCCGTCTCTTTGCCGATTGACGCCATTCCCACCTGACTAAATCAATCCCGCCAGCGGGCTCGACGGATCGGCGTAGCGTTTCTTAGGCATGCGGCCCGCGAGATAGGCCAGGCGTCCCGCTTCAACCGCCATGTTTCATCGCGCGCGCCATCATCACCGGATTCTTGGCCTCGGCGATGGCGGTGTTCATCAGCACCGCGTCGCAGCCCAGCTCCATCGCCACTGCGGCATCAGATGCCGTGCCGACGCCGGCATCGACAATCACCGGCACCTTGGCGTCTTCGACGATCATACGGATGTTGACCGGGTTCTGCACGCCGAGGCCAGAGCCGATGGGGGCTGCAAGCGGCATGATCGCGCCGGCGCCCAGCTCTTCCAGCCGCTTGGCCATCAAGGGATCGTCGCTGCAATAGACCATCACCTGGAAACCTTCTTTGATGAGCATTCGGTGGCGCGCAGCGTTTCGATCATGTCGGGATAGAGCGGTTTTTCTATCGCCCAGCACTTCGAGCTTCACCAATGACCAGCCGCCTGCTTCGCGCGCCAGCCGCAAGGTGCGCACGGCGTCTTCGCCCGTGAAGCAGCCGGCGGTGTTGGGCAGATAGGTGTATTTTTTCGGGTCGATGAAATCGACCAGCTTGGGCTGACTGGGATCGGTGAGGTTCACGCGGCGTACGGCGACCGTCACTATCTCCGCACCGCTGGCTTCAAGTGCACGGGCGTTTTCTTCGTAAGTCTTGTATTTGCCGGTGCCGATGATCAGGCGCGATTTGTAGGTCACGGCCTGCGATGACAAGCGGCTTATCCTCGGGCAACGGGGCATTGCCGCCGCCGATGAAATGCACGATCTCCAGCCTGTCGCCTTGGCCCACGACGATGCTTGCATACTGAGATCGCGGCACGATCTCCAGATTGCGTTCCACGGCGATCTTGGCGGGATCCAGGCCGAGGCAAGTCAACAGGTCGCGCACACTCACAACAGTGTCGATGCGGCGGGTTTCGCCGTTCAGGGTGATGTCGAATGCCATCTCGGCGGTGGTTTCTCTTGTGCCTCAGCCCCAGTATAAAGCCCGAATCACTGATCTGCCGGAGTTTCCGTGGTCAAAAAAGCCCAATCAAATCAAAGGTTTCTTTTCCGATCTATGTCCTGAACGGGCCCAACCTCAATCTTTTGGGGGAGCGCGAGCCGGAGATTTATGGCCGCACGACCCTGCCCGAGATCGGCAAGATGGTCGCACGCCAAGCCAAGACCCATGGGCTGGAGGTCGTGTTTCGGCAAACCAATCATGAAGGCGAGCTGATCGATTGGGTGCAGGAAGCCCGCACAAAGAGCGTGGGCGTGATCCTCAACGGGGCGGCGTTCACGCATACCTCGGTGGCGCTTTATGATGCCTTGCGTACGCTCGATAAGCCGCTGATCGAAGTGCATCTTTCCAATCCCTATGCGCGCGAACCGTTCCGGCAACATTCTTATGTCAGTCGCGTTGCCAAAGGAGTGATCTGCGGGCTCGGCGCGCAGGGCTATCTTGCCGCTGTCGACGCGCTTGCCCACATCGTCAAAGGTCAGTTGGCATGAATATGAAAGACATGAGATCGCGTATCTCCCATCCACGGGGCAAGACCGCCGAGGATGCGACCAATACCACCGCCCAAACGATCCGCGATCTGGCTGCGCTTCTCACCGAAACCGGTCTTACGGAAATCGAGATCGAGGAAAATGGCCAACGCCTGCGTGTGTCGCGGCAAGTCACCGATATCGCCGGGCACGCTGGCGTTGCGCCAACCCCGGTCGCAGCGCTGGCCTCAGAAGCCCCTGTTGCGAAAGGCCCGCCTGCGGGCGCCGTGCCCTCGCCCATGGTCGGCACCGTTTATGTCGCGCCCGAACCGGGCAAGCCGCCTTTCGTGAAGGTGGGAGATATAGTGAAGGAAGGCGACACGCTGCTCATCGTCGAAGCGATGAAGACGATGAACCCGATCCTTTCGCCGCGCGCGGGCACGATCACCGAAATCTGCATCGCCGATGCCCAGCCGGTCGAATTCGGCCAGACCCTCCTGATCATCGTCTGATGTTCGAAAAAGTTCTCATCGCCAATCGCGGCGAGATCGCGCTTCGCATCAACCGCGCCTGCAAGGAAATGGGCATCGCGACGGTGGCGATCCATTCCACGGCGGATGCCGATGCGATGCATGTGCGGCTAGCCGACGAAAGCGTGTGTGTCGGGCCGCCACCGGCTGCACAATCCTATCTCAACATCCCCGCGATCATCGCGGCCTGCGAAATCACCGGCGCGGAAGCGATCCATCCGGGCTATGGCTTTCTCTCGGAGAACGCGCACTTTGCCGAGATCGTGAAGGAACATGGCATGACCTTCATCGGCCCGGAGCCGGAACATATCCGCATGATGGGCGACAAGATCACGGCCAAACAGGCGGTGAGAAGCCTTGGGCATTCCGACCGTGCCCGGCTCGGACGGCGCGGTCACGGACGATGCCGACGCTATCCGGTTGGCAGACGAGATCGGCTATCCGGTGCTGATCAAGGCGGCTGCCGGCGGCGGCGGGCGCGGCATGAAAGTCGCGCGGCAGAGATCTGATCTGACGTTGGCGCTGACCACCGCGCGCGCGGAAGCCAAGACCGCGTTCGGCAACGACGCAGTCTATATGGAGAAATATCTGGAGAAGCCGCGCCATATCGAAGTGCAGGTGCTGGCCGATTGCTACGGCAAAGTGATTCATCTGGGCGAGCGCGATTGCTCGCTGCAGCGCCGCCATCAGAAGGTCTGGGAAGAAGCGCCCTCGCCTGCCCTCAACAGCGCCCAGCGCGAGGAGATCGGCGACATCGTGACCTCGGCGCTGACCAAGCTCGGCTATCTGGGCGCCGGGCACGATCGAGTTTCTCTATGAGGACGGCAACTTCTACTTCATCGAGATGAACACGCGATTGCAGGTCGAGCATCCCGTCACCGAAGCGATCACCGGCATCGACATCGTGCGCGAGCAGATTGCGCATCGCGACGCGCGCACCGCTCGAAATCGACCAGAGCGACATCGTGCTGTCGGGCCATGCCATCGAATGCCGCATCAATGCGGAGAACCCGTTCACCTTCCGCACCTTCGCCCGGCACGATCACCCAGTTCCACGCGCCGGGCGGATTGGGCGTGCGCTTCGATTCCGCGCTCTATTACGGCTACCAAATCCCGCCCTATTACGACAGCCTCGCGGGCAAGCTGATCGTGCATGGGCGCAATCGCAACGAATGCCTGATGCGGCTGCGCCGGGCGCTGGACGAACTCGTCGTCGGCGGCATCGAGACCACCATTCCTCTGTTTCAGACAGCTGGTGCGCGAGCCAGACATCCTCAATGGCGAATACAACATCCATTGGCTCGAACATTTCCTCGCCAAGCAGGGCGTCTGACTGTCAATTGCCACGCGATAGCCTAACTTTCGAGGATGACCGGTCGTTCAAACATCCGCGGATTGAAGGCGCTGGGCTTCAGCCTGCAAATCTGGCTCGATCTGCGGGCGTCATACGATACACGGTGTGTGACCGAAGCCTCAAAGTGAGGCGTCTCAGAGCAGCCTAACGCTGCACACTCTTCGGCTTGTCGTCGGCCTGCGCTTGCAGCAAAGGTTTGGCTTGCTTTTTCTTCGGCGTGTGCTTGGCGACTGGTGGCGGCGGCGTCACCTTCTTCACGTCGTAGAGCACTTGCGCGTTCAGCATCGCGTTCATCGCGATGAGTTGCGGGCGGACGCGATTGTAATAAGCGGCGCTGCACACAGCGTGGGGGTGGTCGATGTCGAGGACACGGGTCGCCTTCACCCCATTGTCACCCACGAGTTCGTACTTCGAGGTCAGCTTCATTTCCTCGGCGGAGATTTCGCTCGACTGGGGAATGGAGGTGATCGTTTGGGCCGCCGGGAAATTGATCGTTGTTTCGTCAACGAGGTGGAGCGAACCGCAGACATATTCGTCCTTGCGCTGCGGCAAGGCCGCCGAGATCGCCAGCGGCAGCGAGAACGGATGATGGCCGATCGAGAAGGAGACCGCGCCTGGACCGGGCAGCGGGGTGGCGTTGGTGAGCGTGTAATGCGCGGCCATGGTGTAGGGATCGGTGAGCACGGTGGGATCGCCCTTCTCCAACGTGCCATCGCTCGCGTCGGGGACGGTCTCGCGAATATAATTTGCTTCCATGCCAGGGAGCAGAGAACTCATCAGGGCGCGCAACGCGATACCCGATGCACCCGTCGCGGAAACCGTCGTGCTGCCTTCGGCATCCCCGTTTTCCTTGATCTGGATTGAGGTGCTGCTGCTGACCTGTTCGTTGGCAGCGGTCAGGCGCGGTGTGCGGCCGAGGACGCCGGTGGCGGTGTGCAACACCGGCTTGTCGGCATCGGTATCTGGCAGGACACCAAACGGGGCGTAACGCGCGGTGGAATCGAGATAAAGATTGAACTCTGGCACATAGGTGATGACGTGATCGAACAAATCCGGCGCGGCAACGGTGCCGAGCGTGTAGCTGGAATCCGTGTTGATGAGGGCGGCAGTGCTGTCGATCCCCTTGGCGGCAAGTAGGGCTTCCAGGAGCACGACATGATCTTTGCAGTCGCCATAGCGGCTATGGAGAATGTCAGCTGCGAAATGCGGAACCAGACCTCCCTTGCCCAACACGATGGCCAGATATTTGATGTTGCCTGACACCCAGTCATAAAGGCGCTGCGCCTGCTGGCGGCGGTCGGTCACGCCTTGCGTGATCTGGTCGGCAAGCGCCTTGACTTCGTCGTCGGGCACGGCCTTTTCATGGGCGCCATCTTCATAGGCTTTGGCGAGGCCCGCAAAATTCTTGAACGAGCTGATCGTGAGATGTGCCGCGGTATCGCGCTCGGCCACACCGCCTGGTTCGGGGATGACGGATTCGTCGTTGTTAAATGTCCAGGTCCAGGTTTGTTCGGAGCCATCGGCTTTCGTTTTGCCCTGTTGCAAACCTTGCATATCGACATAAAGCGGCAGATCTTCGGGATCGCCCTTGACGGTGATGACGACATCATGCGTCGGCACCAGCGAGCCGAACACCACATCGGTGTAGAACTGGCCCTTGAACCACGGCTCTTTCTGTTTGAAGGTTTTGACGATGGCGATCTCGTCGCCGACTTCGACGTTGGGGAAGACGGCCATCTTCTCACGGAAATCGGCGAAGCCTTTGGTGGCCGGGCCCGAGGTCACGAAGAATCCGTCATTCGGCACATCGATGCGCGTGCCGTCGCGTTTTAGTGTGTAAGCTTCCTCGATGTCAGCGTCCTGAAAGCCCGTCATGTAGGCCACGCCGGACTGGCGCAGCAGATGCAGGCCCTGTTCGCTCAGGATGCGCACGCGTTCTTCGGTGCGCTTTTCATAGCTACCATCGGAATCAACGTCGTAGTCGATGTGGTCGCGGGTGATTTCGAACGGGGCCTGGATCGGGGCGGTGGCCACGGCGGCGAGCGGGGCGGCGGCGGTGCCGTCTTGCGCCTGCGCGCTGGGGGCGGTGAGGCTCAAGGCGCCAGCAATCACCAAGCCTATCGGGCCCGCCCGCATGTTTCCCCCATTACAAATCGGTTGTACGGCGCGCACCATAGCTCTCTACATCCCTGTCGTCGTGCGACATTTTCATCGTTGTCAGTAAGATTTTGATGTGCAAGCGCTGGGAACATCACGGAAAACCTTGCCTTTCGCAGCCGCAGCATGACAAGGCGGACCCTGAATTGAATGTCGTTATAAGTTAAGCACCATCGTTCGGAATTGCGCGCGGCGGTGCTAGGCTAGCCTCACCTTCCTTCTCGGAGCAGCAAAATGTTAGGGTTGGAACGATTTTCTCCGCAATTGCTGAGCGTGCTGCGGATCATGTCCGGACTGCTGTTCCTGGAACATGGAGCTTCAAAGCTACTGCACTTTCCCCATGTGGCGGGATTCGACAAACCGCTGATGCCCATTGTCGTGGCGGCGGGTGTGATCGAACTGGTGGGAGGCGCACTTCTCACCGTGGGTCTGGCGACGCGGATCGCCGCGTTCATCTGTTCGGGCGAAATGGCGGTGGCCTATTTCCTGTTTCACGTGCGGATGGGGCGCACCATTTTTCCAGTGCTGAACAAAGGTGATGCGGCGGTGCTGTTCTGCTTCGTGTTCCTGTTCATCGTGGCTGCGGGCGCAGGACCATGGAGCATCGATGCCGCGATGGGACGCAACAAGAACCCGTCATAGAACACAAGATGCTGGGAACACACCTGTCTGTTACGGCCCGCGAACAGTGCCTTGGGTACGAGCCGATGATTTCGGCCCGCCTTTTGCGGGATCATTGCAAGATCAATTGGCTCGCATTTTCGGGCCACGGCTGTCTGATTTGATCCGGTTGCAGACAATTCTAGTCCATGGGACGATTGAGAAATTCCAGTAACAGCCACTGAGCTGTTCCTGCTCGTCGTGCTGGATCCAGTGCGTCGCGTTGTCGACGCGCACCAACTCTCCCTGATCGCTCAGGGCGATGCTGGCTTCGGCGAGTTCGCCGTAACGATCGCGCACTCCCAAGACCATCGAGGTGTTCGCGCGTTGCCTTTTTTGCAATCGAGAATCTGCGTCTTTCTCGTTCAAGGCTACCATCCTTTTTGGAAGTTCCAATCGGACTTGCGCAGCATCTGCGCAAGCGGCGGCAGATTGTCGATGACACGGGTCTTAGCAATCGCTTTTGTCCTGCGCGTCTAAATCTAAATTGAGCCGTAAGACATTGACGTAGGACGCGCCAATCAGACCAAATAGCCGCCCTTCGATATGACGTTCCACCAAATCCCTCACCGCCGGTTCTGAAAAATGTCTAGCCTTGGCGACACCCGGGATCTGGAAAAGTGCAGCCGCACCTCCAACTCAAGCGCTCTTTGGATCGAGTGGCTTGAGTTGGCCCAGCATGGTCGGGATCAGTTCCGAGACGGTGGGGTGGATATGCACGGCGCGTTGCAGCGTCTGGTAGTTCGCCTTCGCGTACATGGTATCGAGGATCCCGTGAATCGCCTCGTCGCCTTCGGTCCCGAGGATCGCGGCGCCGAGGATGTCGTGCGTGCTCGGCGTCGACGACGATCTTCATGAAGCCGAGCGTCTCACCCTTCTCGACGGCGCGGCCGACCTGGGTCATGGGACGGGACCCGATCAGGAGCCGCTTGCCCGTGGCCCGCGCCTCGGCCTCGCTCAGCCCGACGCGGCCGAGCGGCGGATCGGTGAAGAGGGCGTATGCGGGGATGCGGTCGCTGACGCGGCGGTTTTCGCCATCGAGCAGGTTGGCCGCGACGATCTCGAAGTCGTTGTAGGCGGTGTGGGTAAACGCCCCCTTGCCATTGCAATCGCCCATCGCCCAGACGCCGGCGCGGTGGTCTGCAGGGTTTCGTCGACCACGATGTAGCCGCGTTTGTCGACCTCGACACCCGCCGCTTCCAACCCCAGATCGTCCGTGTTCGGACGGCGGCCTACGGCCAGCAGCACGTGCGATCCGACGATCTCCGGCTCGCCGATCTTGCAGTCGACGCCGACGCAGACATCCGCGCCTCGCGGCTCAAAGTGGATACACTCGGCAGCCAACCTGACTTGAATGTTCTCGGCTTCGAGGATCGCCTGCACGGCGGCCGAGATGTCCGGGTCCTCGCGCTGGATCAGTCGCGTGAGCCATCTCGACCACGGTGACCTTCGCCCCGAACCGCCGATAGATCTGGGCGAACTCCAGTCCGACGTAGCTCCCGCCGATGACCACCAGATGGCGCGGCAGCTCATCGAGCTCGAGCAGGCTGGTGTTGGTGAGGATCTGCACCTGATCGACGCCCGGCAGGGCAGGAATGTTCGCCCGGCCGCCCACGTTGATAAAGATCTTGTCGGCGGTCAGGAGGTCATCGCCAACCCTGATCTGGCGCGCCGATTCGAAGCGGGCATGGCCTTTGTAGACCGTGCAGTTGGGCTGGTTCCTCACCAACTGCTCGACGCCTTCGCGCTGGGTGCGCACGATGGTGTCCTGCCGCGCCTTGATCTGCTTCATGTCGACGCCGACCTCGCCGCCGAGCGACGACACCGAACTCGGCGGCTCGTCGCGCCAGGTGGGCGGCGTGGGCGCTGGCCACCAGGTTTTGGTGGGCGTGCAGCCGGTGTTGACGCAGGTGCCGCCGAACAGCTTGCGCTCGACGATCGCGACCTTCATCCCGGCCTCGCCAAGGCGGAGGGCAAGGGATGGCCCGGCCTGGCCGGCGCCGATGATGATTGCGTCGAAGCTGCGGCTCATGGCAACGATCTCTGGCTGTGAGCGCCTGATCAACCTCGGCCAGGGCGCCGCGTCGTGACCTCTTGGACGATCCATGCATTGCCGTCGGGATCGCTGAAGGCGCAGAAAGACCCGTAACTCGTGCGTTTGGGGTCGGGGCCTGGGATCCGCGCCTCCGGGGGGACGGGAGCGCCATGCCACATGTCGCTTACACCAACGCCACGGCCGACGAGATCACTATGGGCCGCTACAATGTCGGAGACGACGAGCGTCCCGAAGGCCGAGCCTGGGGCGGCCGGTGTCAATCCCGTGCCGAATGTGACGGAGCACCCGGAGCCCGGGGGTGTGAACTGGACGATACGAACGTCCTTCGCCGGGGCGACATCGTCGTCGAGCCTCCAACCCAAGCGGCCATAGAACTGCTTGGATCGCTCGACGTCGGACACTGGGATGATGTCGACCTCTAGGTGCATTTCGACCATACCCGTCTCCTTCAAGGCTTCCGGCAGCGTCGCTGCCGCGCCTACAAAATGAAGTTGTTTCACCGGACTTTCAGCTTACGCTAGTTTTCACAAAGCAACACCTCCGAGTGAACGGCCACGCCCCGACCGACAGCGTTGCGCGAAACGGCAGAATGACTGCCACCTGCGTCTCGGGCATCCTTGTTGGCTTGCACTAGAGATCGATGCCGCGGTTTGCCGAAGTGTGCGAGCGTCCATCGCGAGCCGTGAAAACAACGTTCGTAACTGTGGCGTCGCGAAGTCGATAAATGCCCTACCCTTGGACACCGATATCCGGCCTTTGGCGTTAGCAAATTGACAGGAACCGGAGAATGTTCGGCATTTGCGAGGGCGATCTGTAACTCGCCGCGTCGGGCGGCTTCCGCGATGTGATAGAAATAAATGAGCGGTGGGTCTTGCAGCAACGGTCACAATTGTCGGAGGTGGATTAGAGCTAATAAATCAATTGAATGAACCCAACCAAGATTTGAACCAAGCATCGCAACCGGGTAAGTGAGCATTGGAGGGCGTCGTGGCCGTTAAGATACCCGAAACCGGACGAAGATCTGACGGTAAGAAATATTCTGCCTTACCAGACGGGCATCGAACAACGCTTGTGGTGGGCATGTGCGATATGCTGAGCTACTTGGCATTGTACGCAGCGCCAGAACACAAGGAACGATTTGAAGCGATGCTCTGCTATGGAGGGGAAAATCGAGAGCGACGCCTTAAGGCAATTATTTGATAAGTACATGAGCGCGGACGGTGCCCGTTTAGGATATGGTGTCGCCAGTTGTTTTTTTCTGCACTCAACGAGTGGTGCGGGTTTGATAAGGCGAGCAATTAGCCCCTTCTGCTTTTGTCATAGGGCATCGTTTAGCAGCAAGCTCATCGGCTGGCGTGACGTCAAGAAGATCGTCAAAACGCGTACGCCGATAGGCTACGGATATTACTCCGGCAAGTTCCAGGTGTGCGCAGACGGCTACAGTGAGCGGTAAATGAAAGCAATATCTGGAAGATTGCGCCGTCGCATGGCCAAGTGTGCGTGGCATTCCGGCGATGCACGCGGCGCGGCTGGTTGTTAGGCTATCCGTGGTGCAACAGCACGACGGCTCCTAGAACCAACGCGGCACTCGCAACGGATAACCCGATGTAGAGGTTTCGTCGGTTTTGCCGGTCGAATATGTAAATAACGAGCAGCAAGAGGGCATAGCCCGATAATGCGAAAACTAGAAATTTAAAGATGGGCATACACTCATCCTTGCAGATGCCGTCTGGCATCTCGGCTAGTGCCAGCCTTTATCTACGTTCCGCGCTTTACAAGCCCTCGCAACATCGCCGGCACTTGTTCTGTAATGCTCTCGCGCGTACTTGGGAGAAGCCGTTGGCTTGATGATGGCTGCCTGGTCCGGGCATTACAAAAACGCTATTGTCCGCTTCGACCTGGGGGCATCCGGGGAATGTCGGTCGAGACCAAACGTCTACGACCCAAACGAGGATGTTGAAATGAAAACGATTGTCCGCGCCGCTTTTGCCGCCTCCCTGCTGTATACTGCGGCGGGCACTGCCGCACTGTTGGCGCCAACCGCCGCCTACGCCGAAGACAGGATCACGCCCAACGTCAGCAAACCCCTGTCCGAAGCCATCAAGGCAGCGCACGCCAACGATTTCCAAACGGCGCTCGCAAGGGTCAAGGAGGCGCAAGCCGTTGCAGATCGCACGCCCTTCGACGATTACAAGATCAATTCGATTCTGGCCTTTATCGCCATCAACATAAAGGATAACGACACGGCGACAGCCGCCTCCGAAGCCGCTGCCGATTTGCCCGCAGTGCCCGATGCCGAAAAGAAGTCAACGTTTTACAACGCCTTGCTGTTCGCAGCGCAGGCCAAGCATTACCAGAAGGCCATTACTTACGGCCAGCAATTGGCGGCGCTGAATGGGCTCGATGCCACGACGGAAGCGGTGCTCGCACAGGTTTATTATTTCACCCAGGATTATCCGCACGCGCAACAATATGCCCAGATGTCCATCGACGCCTCCAAAGCGGTCGGCACACCGCCGAATGGGACGGCTTTGGACATCGTCATGAACAGTCAGACCAAACAGAACAATCCGGCAGGAGACCAGGAAATGCTCGAAAACCTCGCCGTCAACTTCAACAAAGGCGATAGTTGGAGCCAGCTCGTCGACATCGCGCTTTCGACCAAAGGCATCGAAGATCCCGATGTGCTCTTTCTGTTCCGATTGAAAATGCTGGTGCCCGATGCCATGCGCGGCGACGACTATACCCTGTTGGCAAGTGTCGCCAATCAGCAGGGCTATCCGACCGAGGCTTATGCCGCCCTGCAGAAAGGCATCGCCAGCGGCAAGCTTACGACGGGTGAGGTGGGCGAATTGTTGGCTAAATCGCGCGATGGCGCATCGTTGGACGAGCGCTCGCTCTCAACCGTCACAGCGCAGGCCGAACGCGCCAATACCGGCGAGCAGGACATCAAACTTGCGGAAGATTATTGGGGATATGGCCGCTACACAGACGCGGAAGCGGCTGCGCGTCGTGCTGTGGGCAAGGACGGTTTGAAGGATCCGAGCGAAGGCCCCATGCTGATCGGTATGCTTCTCGTCGCGCAGGGGAAATACGACGAGGCCATCCAGACTCTCGGACAGGTGAGCGGCACGACAGCACGCAGCAAGGCCGCGCATCTTTGGACCGTCTACGCGCAGGCCCAAAAGAAACAGGCGCCGAACGCGCCCGCCTCGGCGACGGCACATTGAACGTTGCGCATCGGGGCGCCGAACAGTGCCCCGATGCGCAACGCGCTTTCGCTTCTCTGCGGAGATCGCAATGTCTGGCGTTCGCTTTTCTCCAATGCCATCTTGCGCGTCACCGATTATCACCGGAGCCAACCGATGGGCATATTGCTCCTAAAAGCATTTTCCGTATGTTTCTCATTTTCCGATTGAACAGTACGCATTCTGTTCAGCGGCCATTCTAAACCATCTTGCCCTTTTCAAGGTACAGGAAATGAGTTGGATAGAGGGCCCGGCTCACCCCATGGGTGCCGTCGATTTTGAATTTAGTCTCTGTCGGCAGACCAAGAGAGAAATGTTCCGGCAGCCAGGGAATCTGGAACAGGCGCACATAGTGGCTTTTGCGACGCTGACGAGAGTTGTGACGGAACGCATCGACCCAGATGGCGTGATGGCCGGCACCCATCACGGCCAAGCGCACGATGCGTTGCGGATAGGTCTGTGCGGCCCACCAGCCGGCGATAGCACCCCAGTCATGGCCCACCAGCGAATTCCGAAAAACCGTGTGGCAGCACCACCAGCGGGCCTTTTCAGGCCCCGCCTCGGCGACCTGTAGCGTGATGCCGTTTGCGGCAATCCGCGAAAAACGCTGTTTCGAAATCTCGATCATCAAGGGCCCCGTGGGCAGTGTCAGCCTATCGGCAGGGGCAAGCCGCCTCACGCTTTGGGCTTTTCAGATGGCCTGAGCGGTGGAATGGTTGGGCTATGCACGGCGAGAGTCCGCTCACACCCGCGCTGCTCCTGCGCGCTTATGCCGAAGGCATTTTCCCCATGGCGGAGCGGCGCGACGACCGCGCGCTGTTCTGGGTCTCGCCCGAACAGCGCGGCATCATTCCGCTCGACCGCTTCCATCTGCCCCGTCGGCTTGCCCGCACCGTGAAGACCGACAAATTCACCGTCACGGCGGATGCCGCGTTCGCCGATGTGATGGGTGCTTGCGCTGCGCCCACGCCAGGCCGTCCGGAAAGTTGGATCAACGACGAGATCCTGCGCCTCTATATTGCGCTTCACGCAGCCGGACACGCCCATTCCATCGAGTGCTGGCGCGAGGGCCGGCTCGTGGGCGGCCTTTATGGGGTGACGCTCGGCGCTGCGTTCTTCGGCGAGAGCATGTTTTCGGTGGAACGCGACGCAAGTAAGGTGGCGCTGGTGCATCTGGTGGCGCGGCTGATCCGCGGCCAGTTTAGTTTGCTCGACACGCAATTCTTGACGCTGCATCTGGCCCGCTTCGGCGCCATCGAGATTCCGCGCGAAGACTATCTTGTGCTTCTGGCGCGTGCGCTCGCGCAAGATGCCGAATTTTACTGGCCCGCGTCTTCGGGCAATTCGGGCATTTCTTCTTCGGCGCCAACATTCGGCGATACCGGCTTGGCCTCAACCTTGGCAGGGGCGACGCTGGCTATCACACCGGGCGCGTTGGTTTTGCAACTGATTACCCAGACATCATAAAGGGGATGCTCCATACCGTTGATCGACGGCGTGGAAGCGAACATCCAACCGGAGAAGACCTTCTTCGGTTTTTCTTGAGGGCGTTTGTCGGTGATTTCGAGGAACGCCGTGGTTTCGGGCGGCTCGGTCGGAGGAGTCGAATAGCAGGTGCGCACCGTGATCGTGAGGGTGGCGAATTTCACGGGCTTGCCGATGGGGGCGATGATATCGGTGGGGCGGCCTGTCATCTTGTCGAGGCCGCGCAGCGCCAGTGCCACAGGCTTGGCTTGCGAGAATTGAGCGGCCTGCACCACAGCGGCCTGCTCGGGCGGCAAGGTTGGTTCGGTTTTCGCCGGTGCGGCGTTGGATTTTTCCGGCGGCACGGGAGCATCGTGCGGTGGTGCAAATGCCAGCGAACTCAGGCCGAGCAACACGGCCGGAATCACGCCAAGAGAGAACGGTTTCACGGAGCACTCGGGGCGGGGGCGGTTGGGGCGGGGGCAGTTGGGGCGGCCTGCTGTGGCGGTGTGCTGGGCTTCGGTGCCTGTGAGGCGCTAGAGCCCGAACCGCCATTGATATAGCGACCGACGAGACCCATCAGATCGACAGCGCCTTGGGTGTCGTTCAACTCGCCATTGGCGGTGAGCATGGTGTCGCTGCCGCCGGGCGAAATCGAGATGTAGGAACTGCCAAGAATGCCCGACGAAGTGATCTTGGCCGAGGAATCATCTGGAATCTGTATGCCGCTTTTGATCGTGAGATGGGCGATCGCCATGTAGCTCTTGGGATCAAGCGTCAGCGAGGCGACCGAGCCCACTTTGATGCCGTGCAGCCGCACATCGGTGCCGACATTCACGCCGTCCACATTGGCAAAGCGCGCGCCGATCACGTAGCCGGAGACATTGCCCGAGCTTGTCGCGGTATAGGTGAAGTATAGAAAAACCGCGGCCACGACCACGACCACGGCACCGATCAGCGTTTCGACTGTGTTGTTCTGCATGAGATTATTCTGGTTTCCAAGCTTCGTAGTCGCCGGTGGCGTGCGGACGGCGGCCGCTTTTCGCGAGGCTCCCCTCCGGGCGATAGGCATCTGGCGTGCCCGACAGGTTCGGTATGTGATCCCTCTCCCAGGGCTTTGTCTTTAGGGGGGCCAGAGTCGGGGGCTCCTTGAAGGTGTGGTGCAGCCAGCCATGCCAGTCGGGGGGAACGCGGCTGGCTTCGACGGTGCCATTGTAGAGCACCCAGCGGCGCGCGCCGTTCACCGTCTGGTAATAGCGGTTGCCGAACTTGTCGTCGCCCACGAACTTGCCGGACCACCATGTGGTCACCAAGGTGCCGAGCGTGGCCCCGCGCCACCAGACGAAGATCATGCGAAGAAAAGACATGCGCCCAAACGGGATGCGGATTCGAGGGCGACTATAGGTGCCTGCATACGCCTCCGCAAAGCGGTTATGGCTGCCGCCGAACAGCGCATCCGCGGCGGGATTTGAGCGGTTGTTTTGTGCACAGCCAGCGGCAGAAAAAAAATTTGCACAGGCCCGTCCGCCCGCTTGACTACCGCATTCCAGAGCCATTTCCGAACATTCACGAAACTACCATATGTTGGGGGTAAGGTTTGGTTAACCACTTATCGCTTGCGTCCGTTCGAGAGCCGTGGCCATACTTTGCGCCTGTCGCTTCTCGCGGCCCAAAATCTGGCGAAGCCAACTAGTCCTAGCCCCCAGGACCAACCGTATTGCACGGTTCCGGGGGACGGCAGAGCTTTCCCCAGCGGGTCGCCGGACGCGTCGGAAGGGCCAATTTTCAGCTTCTGGGGGAGCGCAATGCGTATCCGGCGTCAGTTCACAGTCGAAAACCTTTCACCCTATCAAGACATCGCATTCCGCAATGTGTCGAGCGAGATCCGTAATCCGGATGGCTCGGTGGTCTTCCAGCAACATAATATCAATGTCCCCGAGGCGTGGAGCCAGGTCGCCTGTGACGTGCTTGCCCAAAAATATTTTCGCAAAGCCGGCGTCCCTGTTGCGCTCAAATCCGTGCCAGAAGAAGGCGTGCCGCAGTGGCTGTGGCGCAAGCAAGCCACCGGCGAGGAAACGACCGGCGAGACGTCCGCCCAGCAGGTGTTCGAGCGCATGGCTGGCACCTGGACCTATTGGGGCTGGAAGGGTGGCTATTTCGACGCAGAAACAGATGCGCGCGCGTTCTATGACGAACTCTGCCACATGTTCGCAACGCAGAAGGCGGCGCCGAATTCGCCACAATGGTTCAACACCGGATTGCATTGGGCATACGGCATCGACGGGCCGAGCCAGGGACATTTCTATGTCGATCACATCACAGGCAAGCTGACAAAATCGGCGTCGGCCTATGAGCACCCCCAGCCGCATGCCTGCTTCATCCAGAGCGTGGCGGATGATCTCGTCAACGAAGGCGGGATCATGGACCTTTGGACGCGCGAGGCGCGCTTGTTCAAATATGGTTCGGGCACGGGCACGAATTTCTCCCATCTGCGCGGCGAAAACGAAAAACTTTCGGGCGGCGGCAAATCCTCAGGCTTGATGAGCTTTCTCAAAATCGGCGACCGGGCCGCGGGCGCGATCAAATCGGGCGGCACGACGCGGCGGGCAGCCAAGATGGTGATCGTCGACGTCGATCATCCCGACATTGAAGATTTCATCGAATGGAAAGTGATCGAAGAACAGAAAGTCGCAGCAATGGTGGCGGGTTCCAAACTTGCCGAGCGGCACCTGAAAGCCGTTATGAAGGCTTGCATCAATTGCGAGGGCTCCAACGACGATTGTTTCGATGCGAAGAAAAATCCGGCGCTGCGTCGCGAGATCAAGGCCGCGCGCAAATCGATGATCCCCGACAATTACATTGAGCGCGTGATTTCCTTCGCCAAGCAGGGCTACAAGGATATCGACTTTCGCACTTATGACACCGATTGGGATTCCGATGCCTACATGTCGGTGTCGGGGCAGAACTCGAACAATTCGGTGCGCGTGACCGATGCGTTCCTGCGCGCGGTCGCCAATGATGAAGACTGGAATCTGACGGCGCGCAAAAGCGGCAAAATCGTCAAGTCGATCAAGGCGCGCGAGCTTTGGGAGAAGATTTCCTATGCGGCATGGGCCTGTGCCGATCCGGGCATCCAATTTCACACCACGGTCAATGACTGGCACACCTGTCCTGCGGGTGGCGAAATCCGCGCCTCCAATCCGTGCTCAGAATACATGTTCCTCGACGACACGGCGTGCAATCTGGCGTCGCTCAATCTCATGCAGTTCCGCCGGACCGATCGGCACGTTCGACGTCGAGGCGTTCGAACATGCCGTACGACTGTGGACCATCGTGCTCGAAATCTCGGTGCTGATGGCGCAGTTCCCCTCGCGCGAGATTGCGCAACTTTCCTATGCTTATCGGACCCTGGGCCTTGGCTTCGCCAATATTGGCGGCTTGCTGATGACGGCGGGCATTTCCTATGACAGCCGCGAAGGCCGTGCCATCGCGGGCGCGATTTCGGCGGTGATGACTGGTGTGTCTTATCGCACCTCGGCGGAGATGGCGTCCGAGCTTGGGCCGTTCCCCGAATATGGCGCCAATCGCGACCACATGCTGCGCGTCATCCGCAACCATGCGCGCGCGGCCCATGGCGAACGCGACGGTTACGAAAAGCTCTCTACCCTGCCCGTTCCGCTGGACCTTGATGCGATCCAGCAGATGGACCTTGCGGCTGCAGCCGGACGCGCATGGAACGAGGCGCTGGAACTAGGCGCCGAGCACGGCTTCCGCAACGCGCAAGCCACGGTGATCGCACCCACCGGCACAATCGGGCTCGTGATGGATTGCGATACCACCGGCGTCGAACCGGATTTCGCCTTGGTGAAATTCAAGACGCTGGCGGGCGGCGGTTACTTCAAGATCATCAACCGCTGCGTGCCGGAGGCGCTGCGCAATCTTGGCTACAATCAGCGCGAGATTGATGACATCGTGGCTTACGCGGTTGGTCATGCCACGCTGGAGACGTTGACCTCGGGCCTCACCCATGAGGCGCTGCGGACGCGCGGCTTTGGCGACGAACAGATCAACAAGATCGAATCCTCGCTGGAATCGGCATTCGACATCCGCTTCGTGTTCAACAAGTGGACGCTTGGCGAGACATTCTGCACCAAGACCTTGAAGATCGATCCCGCACAACTCGATGCGGCCGATTTCGACATTCTGAGATCACTTGGCTTCAGCCGGGCTGAGATCGACGCGGCCAACCTTCATGTCTGCGGGGCGATGACGCTCGAAGGTGCCCCCCATCTGATGGCCGAACACCTGCCGGTGTTCGATTGCGCCAATCCGTGCGGGCGCATCGGCAAACGGGCGCTGTCGGTGGAAAGTCACATTCGTATGATGGCAGCGGTGCAGCCATTCATATCGGGCGCAATCTCCAAGACGATCAACATGGCAAGTTCGGCGAGTGTGCGCGAATGCGGCGAGAGCTACATGTTGTCATGGAAGCTGGCGCTGAAGGCCAACGCGCTTTATCGCGATGGTTCCAAGCTTTCCCAGCCGCTGGCGTCTTCCGTATTCGCCTTCGACGATGAAGAGGACAGCCTGGAAGACGTGTTGGCCGCGCCGGCTGCGCAGCGCGCAGCGGTGGTTTCCGAACGCATCGTCGAGAAGGTCATCGAACGCGTGGTGCATGAACGCTCACGCGAACGCGAACGGCTGCCGCAGCGCCGCAAAGGCTACACGCAGAAAGCCGTCGTCGGCGGGCACAAGGTGTACCTGCGTACCGGTGAATATGAGGATGGGCGTCCCGGCGAAATCTTCATCGACATGCACAAGGAGGGCGCTGCCTTCCGCAGCCTTATGAACAATTTCGCGATCGCAATCTCTATCGGGCTGCAATATGGCGTACCGCTGGAGGAATTCGTGGAGGCGTTCACCTTTACGCGCTTCGAACCAGCAGGGCTCGTCATCGGAAATGATTCCATCAAGAACGCGACCAGCCTTCTCGATTACGTCTTCCGCGAACTGGCAGTGTCCTATCTCGGACGCACCGATCTTGCGCATGTCACGCCGCATGATGACGCCGATCTTGGCGGCGGGGAGCGTGAGGGCGGCGGCCCACGCGAAGTGGCGGTATCACGGGTGGCCTCGACCGGCTATCTGCGCGGCAATTTCGGGCAACTGTCCTTGGTGCAGGGCAACAACGCAGTCCAGATGGCGTTCGCCCACGATCACGAGCATGACGTTCGCGCCGCCGAGATGGAGATCGAAATCTACGACGACGCCTCGCCCGTCGCTGAAGCGATGGTCGAATTGCGCGACGCGGTGCTGGAAGCCGCCGGCGTGGTCGAAAATCCGGTGGGCGATCTTGTCAACGCGTTGGGCAATCGCATCGCGCAACGTGCCGGCGATGCCGCAAACAAGGCCGGCAAGGCGCGCGAACTGCAAGCCAAGCGCGCGGCAGAGGCCCGCATGAAAGGCTTCGAAGGCGATGCCTGTGGCCAGTGTGGGAACTTCACGCTGGTGAGAAACGGTACCTGCATGAAGTGCAACACCTGCGGCGGCACGAGCGGTTGCAGCTGAACGGTTTTGATCTGAACGGAAAAACGGCGAGGGTTGCTGAACCCTCGCCGTTTCTGTCTGTAACCGTCAGGTCCTCTCGACCTTGCACGCGTAGCAACCTTGGCGCGCGTAGTGAACGTGGATTGTTTGCGTGGCATCGTCGGCGAGAAGCCGCATGATTAGATCTTCAACCTTCGTGCCTTCAATGACGTCGGCGTCGCTCATCATGCCGTCCCTGTCATAGGCGCGCAGCGAGAGAAAACGGCCGCGCAGCACTGGTGGGATTTCGTTTACCCGGTCAAACGGCTGGGTCGCGTTCTCGCGCACGAAGATCGGGCCTTGAGCGCGATAAGGCGAATCCGCGCGATGATGCTCGTAGGACAACAGGATCAAAGTTTCACCGGGCTCGGCCTCCTGCAAAGTCACGCGGCAGGGAAAGCCGGGCTTCTCTCCGGCGGTCAAGCGGCGCATTCCTCGCGCGTTAAGCTCGTCTTCACCAAGGGCGAAAAATGGCCGAAATGGAGCAACGGGAAGGCCCGTGACGCGATATGGCACGACATACCTCTTAACCAGTTTCGTTCTCGTTTTGCTGCAAATCTTGCCTGCGTTCGACCCGAAACTTGCGGCCGCGTAAACCATGGGAAACCCGGCACGGCGCTTGCAGCCGTGTAGCGTAACGTTTCGCAACGGAACATGTGCGTGCTGAATATATTTGCCCTTCTGCTGGTGCTGGCGAGCCCGGCCGCCCATGCAGCCACGCCCTCGCCAGATCCGAGCGCCGTCGCAAGCATCAAGGCGGGCAAGCGTGATTGCCCGGCCTGCGATTTGCGCGGCGCGGACCTCACCAATCAATGTGTGAAGACGGGCAACCTGACGGGCGCGCGCTTCGACAATGCCAAGCTCGTGCTGATGTGCATGTCGTATGCGAATTTCTCGAACGCCTCATTCCGCAATGCGGATATGGCCGGCGCCAACCTCGCCCACGCCAAACTCGACGGCGCAGATCTTTCTGGCGCCAATCTTTCGATCGCCAGCTTCAAGGGCACAGATCTTTCCCATGTGAAAGGCCTGACCCAGGCACAACTCAATCAAGCGTGCAGCGACAAAGAAACCAAAGTACCGGCAGGCATGACACCCAAGACCTGCTCTTAATAAGCCTCCCAACGGCGCGTGACACCGCCAATTGACCCCGCGCTCCTCTCAGGCGCGGGGTCTTTCTTTTGTTCCGCGACCGCGGCAATGGTGGTTGAGTTTTTCCAACACGGCTCGGCCTTTCTCGTCGCCAACGTTTCGTCGAGGCGGCGGCGCGGGATGTCGGGTTTAATACTTGCGACCCTTTCGATCTGCTAAACCATAGCAGGGGTAACTTACTCGGCAGCAGCAGCTACTGAAACAGGTGCTGCCTGCCTCCAACGCAGCACGGGCTTTCTTGCCGCCAACGTTTCGTCGAGACGGCGGCGGGGCGCCAGATACGGGGCGCCTTCGAAGCGATCACGCTTGCCGGACTTGGCTTCGAGAGCAAGCGTGCGCAGGACATGGATGAAGCGATCGAGACTTTCCTTCGATTCTGATTCCGTGGGCTCAATCAGCATCGCGCCGTGGACGACAAGCGGGAAATACATCGTCATCGGGTGATAGCCTTCGTCGATCATCGCCTTGGCGAAATCGAGCGTGTTGACGCCGGTACCTTCCAGGAAGGTGTCGTCGAACAAAGCCTCGTGCATACACGGGCCTTCGAAGGGAGCGCTCATCACGTCCTTCAGAGACGCCAGGATGTAGTTCGCTGAAAGAACCGCGTCTTCGGAGGCCTGCCGGATGGCGTCGGCGCCGTGGCTTAGCATGTAGGCGAGGGCGCGTACGAACATGCCCATCTGGCCATGGAAGGCACACATGCGGCCGAAGGGTTTCTTGCCGGGTTTCAGCTCATCGCGATGTTCGAGGAAGCGAAAACCGTTTTCGTCGTGGGTGAGAAGCGGCAGGGGCGCGAAAGGCGCGAGCGCTTTGGAAAACACCACTGGTCCGGCGCCTGGACCTCCGCCGCCATGGGGAGTGGAGAAGGTCTTGTGCAGATTGATATGCATCGCGTCGATGCCCAGATCGCCGGGGCGAACGCGGCCGGCGATGGCGTTGAAGTTGGCACCGTCGCAATAGAAGTAAGCGCCGATGGCGTGAACCGCGTTCGCCATTTCGAGTATGCGCGGTTCGAACAACCCGCAGGTGTTGGGGTTGGTGAGCATGATTGCGGCAACATCCGGACCGAGCTTAGCTTCGAGCGCGTCGGCATCGACATGGCCGTCGCGCGTGGCAGGGACTTCGTCGACCGTGAATCCCGCAAGCGCCGCCGTCGCCGGGTTGGTGCCGTGGGCGGATTCGGGGACCAAGATGCGCTTTCGGATTTCACCGCGGGCCTCGAAAGCAGCGCGGATCGCGAGCAGGCCGCACAATTCGCCGTGCGCGCCAGCTTTGGGCGACATCGCGACGGTGTACATGCCGGTGAGCGTGGTAAGCCAGCGCATCAATTCGGAGATCAGCGCAAGTGCACCCTGAACCGTTTTCTGCGGTTGAAGCGGATGGACATCGCAGAAGCCAGGCAGACGCGCCATTTTCTCGTTAAGACGCGGATTGTGTTTCATCGTGCAGGAACCTAGCGGATAAAGGCCGCTGTCGATGGCGTAATTCATGCGCGATAGGCGCACGTAATGGCGCACGACCTCGGGTTCCGACAGGCCGGGCAAGCCGATGGCTGCCCTTGCGGCGCTGGCCGCCCAGGCGCGCGTCGGACACCGGTGTTTGCGGGAGATCGACACCGGTGACACCGTGACGACCAAGTTCGAAGATCAACGCTTCTTCATGGTCCAGGCCGCGGTCGCCGGAGATCGTGGGCAATTCGTTCGTGCGTGCGTTGCCCAAAGCCGTGGGCCGGCCCTGATTGTTCATCATGACAGAACTCCCGCGAGCGCGTCGGCGAAGACGGCGCAATCGTCTTCGGTGTTGGTTTCGGTGGTGGCGACGATGAGAAGGTTTCGCGCAGACGGTTCATGCGGCATCAGACGCGAGGCGGGGACGCCCGCGAGAATGTTGTCGTCAGCGAGCGCATCGACGATTTCGGCCGCAGGCCTAGGCAGGCGGATGGTGAATTCGTTGAAGAAGGCCGGAGTAACGAGTTCGACATTGGGGACTTTCGCCAAGCGATCGGCGAGAGCGCAGGCATTGGCATGGTTGAGGCGTGCCAAGCGGGTCAGGCCCTCTTCGCCCAGCAGGGATAGATGGATCGTGAAGGCCAGGCAGCAGAGGCCAGAATTTGTGCAGATGTTGCTCGTTGCCTTTTCGCGGCGAATGTGTTGTTCGCGGGTCGACAACGTCAACACGTAGCCGCGGCGGCCTTCGACATCGACCGTTTCGCCGGTGAGGCGGCCGGGCATTTGACGGAGGAATTTATCGCGCGTCGCGAATAGACCGACATAGGGACCTCCGAAATTCAGGCCATTGCCGATGGACTGGCCTTCGGCAGCAACGATGTCCACACCTTGTGCGCCAGGCGGTTCGAGCAGGCCCAGCGAAACGATTTCGGTCACCACCGCGATCAGCAGCGCCCCCTTGGCGTGGACAGCATCGGCGATGGGACGCAGGTTGCGGATCAAGCCGAACACATCAGGGCTTTGCACGACGACGCAGGCGGTTTGATCGTCGATCATCGAGGTGATGTCTTCGCAAACGCCCGGAGTGATGGGTGCGCGGACGATTTGCCCCGACAAGGCCGCGACGGTTTCGATGGTTTCGGCGTAATGCGGATGGACGCCGCCGGACAAAATGGCTTTGGGACGGCGAGTGACACGTTGGGCCATCAGCACGGCTTCTGCGGCGGCCGTCGAGCCGTCATACATGGAGGCGTTTGCCACCTCCATGCCAGTGAGGAGTGCGACCTGGGTTTGAAATTCGTAGAGATATTGCAGCGTGCCTTGGGCGATTTCCGGTTGATACGGCGTATAGGATGTGAGGAATTCCGACCGCTGGATCAAATGATCGACGGCGGCGGGCACGTGGTGACGATAGGCGCCGGCCCCGCAGAAGAACGGAACCGAGCCGGCGGCGGTGCTTTGCGCAGATAGCCGCGTGAGCGCACGTTCAACGTCGAGTTCGCTTTTGGTGTCGGGCAGATCGAATTTGGCGCGGGAAACGATGGCCTCCTTCGGCACGTCGCGGAACAGCGCATCGATGTCGCGCACACCGATCTTGGCGAGCATTGCCGCCCGATCGTCTTTGGTTAATGGTAGATAGCGCATTCGCGTCTCTTTCTTCTCGTCATTGCCTGTCGCGTGCCGGCGACGGCCAATGAAATTACAACCCTTTGACAAACTCCGCGTATTGGACTTCGCTCATCAGCTTGACGATCTCGGCCTTGTCGGCGATCTTCAGTTTGAAGAACCAGCCCTCACCTTGCGGATCGGCGTTCACCTTGGCAGGGTCATCCATCAGCGCGCTGTTGGATGCGATCACTTCGCCACCGATGGGGGCGTAGACTTCGCTGGCCGCTTTCACACTTTCGACCACGGCGGCTTCGCGGTTGGCGTCGAGCTTGCGGCCTGGTTCGGGGAGTTCGACATAGACCACATCACCCAATTGTTCGGCGGCGTATTTGGTGATGCCAACGGTGGCTTCGTCGCCGTCGATGCGTACCCATTCATGTTGGTCTGTGAAACGAATCTCACTCATTTGGTCATCTCACCTTGTGTTCCACGTTTGTAGCGATGCGATACGAAGGGCATCGGGGCCACGCGTGCCGGAATTGGTTTGCCGCGCACGACCAGATCGAGTTCGGTGTCGTTGCCTGCGTATTTTGTTTCGACATAACCCATAGCAATGGGCGCGTTCAGGCTGGGGCCGAAGCCACCGCTGGTGATGCGACCGACGACGCGGCCTGTTTTGTCCGCGATCTCGGTGCCCTCGCGGGCGGGCGCTTTGCCGTCGGGGCGAATGCCGACGCGTAAGCGGACCGCGCCATTGAACAGCTCGTCGATGATTTTTTCGGCATCGGGGAAATTCTTTTCCATCTTGCGGCGCTTGCCGAGGGTGAAGGTCAAATTTGCTTCGATGGGGTTGGTGGTTTCGTCGATATCGTGGCCGTAGAGGCACAGGCCCGCTTCAAGACGCAAGGAATCGCGAGCACCAAGACCGATGGGCAGGGTTTCGGGTTCATCGAGCAAGGCGCGAGCGATGCTTTCTGCATCCTGCGCAAGGGTCGAGATTTCATAACCGTCTTCGCCGGTGTAGCCCGAGCGCGAAATCGTGCAATCCATGCCGTCAAATTCAGCGCTGGTGGCTGTCATGAAGGACAGCGATCTGGCTTGTGGGCAATGGCGCGCAAGCACGGCTTCGGCCATCGGGCCTTGCAGCGCGAGCAGCGCGCGGTCTTCGGCGGCGACCAGCTTCACCTCGCCGGACAGATGATTGCGGATGAATTCGTCGTCGATCTGCTTGCGCGAGGCATTGATGACAAGGCCGAGCTTGCCGTCGTCCTCCGGCGATCGGGGGCGCGTGACCATCAGGTCGTCGACGATGCCGCCGTTCGCATTCAGCAGCAGCGAGTAGCGCATCCGGCCAGGGCTGAGACTTTGGAAATCGCCGGGGGTGAACCTTTCAAGGGTTGCGACGGTCACCTTGTGGTCGGGGCCGACGAGAAAACGTCTGACCCATATGGGAGACATCGAACAGCCCCGCCTTCTGCGCGGGTGTGCAGATGCTCTTTGAGAATGCCCGCCGGTAGTGCACGGCATTTCGTAGCCCGCGAACGGCACCATCTTGCCGCCAAGCTCGAGATGTAGCGCGTGAAGCGGGGTCTGTGCAGATCGGTGCTTGGTTCAATCATTAGGGCCCGGTCGAGGTTGCGTTGGCACGCAGTCCGGCGAACCGGACTACGCACCCCTCTGTCATCGGACCTGAGAGATTTCCCCCGCGCCAAAATCGAATTGGCGCGGGATTACCCCTTCGGTGAGAGCAGCCTGGGCCGCTCCGCTTTCCAGAATTTCATCATCCTTCGCGGTCCTTTTGCCTGAGAGTTTCCGGGGCGGTTGCTCCTTCGGCGCCTGCCTCGAGGGCAGGTCTCTCCCGCGAGGGATCGTTTGATGGCCGTCAGCAGCGCGCCTCGCGGCGGGCTGGACGTTGCAGTGCATCATAAAGGGGGGGCCAGCCTGAGTCAACGAAAGCCGGAGCGCCCGCAGACTTACTCACATTCTTGCGGGAACTTCGATGCCCAAAAGGTCCAGAACCTTGGTCAAAACGTCCAACGTCACGCGCGCAAAGCCCCAGCCGGGCGGCCCGCAAGTCCGCCGTCGGTTTCGGACAGGATGTGATGCGCGGAATAGAAGCGGCTGAATTCCTGCGCCAGTGCGAAGGCGTAATCGCACAGCACGTTGGGCGCGCGCTTGGCTTCGGCGGCCGCCATCGCGTCGGGCAGCGACAGCAGACTGCAGCACGAGCGTGCGTTCTTCCGGCGAACGGATGGCGGGCGGCGCCGAGGCGAAGCCCTCGCTCCGCGGCCTTGCGCAAGATCGACTGGATGCGCACGGCCGCATATTGCAGATAAGGCCCGGTCTTGCCTTCGAAGCGCGAGAAGCGCTCGAGGTCGAAGATGTAATCGGTGGTGCGGTGGTTGGAGAGGTCGGCGAATTTGATGCGCGGCGATGCCGACCTTGCGCGCGATCTCGGCGCGCTCTTCGTCGGAATAATCGGCGCCGAGGCCCGCTTCGGCCAGCCGCTTTTGCGCTTCCGTCTGTGGCCATGGCGATCAGGTCGTAAAGCTTCATCACGCCGCCGGCGCGGGTCTTGAACGGCTTGCCGTCGGGGCCGTTCATCGTGCCGTAGCCGACATGTTCGAGATGCGGCTTTGCCGTTGAGGCCGGCCTTTTCGCGCGGCGCGGAACACCTGTTCGAAATGGCCGTGCTGGCGCTGATCGACGACATAGAGGATCAGATCGGGATTCTGTTCGCGCACCCGATCGATGACGGTGGCGAGATCGGTGGTGCCGTAGAGCACCGCGCCGTCCGATTTGACCAGGATCAGCGGCGGCATTGCCTTTTTGTCGTCGTCTGCGCGCCACAGCGCACGACCAGCGCGCCTTCGCTCATGCACCGCCAGGCCGCGCGCTTTCAGATCTTCGATCATGGGCGCGATCAGCGCATCGACGCTCGCTTCGCCGTTCCACAGATCGAAATGCACGCCCAGGCTGCCGAATTCCCGCTCCAGGCCGTGCTCCGAGACTTTCACGAAATGCCGCCACAGCGCGCGATAGCCGGGCCGGCCCGCCTGCAATTCGGCCGTGGCGCGGCGCGCCGCTTCCAGCCGCGCCGGATCGGCTTTGCAGGCGGCCGAGGCGCGCCGGATAAAGCTCTTCCAGATCGTCCATCGTCACCGGCGATTGTTCCGGATAAGGACCCTGTGAAATTGGCATCGAAATAGATCGGCGCGATGCCTGCGATGTTCGATCTCGGAGATCAGCTGGCCCATCTGCAGGCCCCAATCGCCCAGATGCACGTCGCTGACCACCCGCCAGCCATTGGCGCGGTACAGCCGCTGCAGACAATCGCCGATGATGGAGGAGCGCAGATGGCCCGACATGCATGGGCTTGGCGACATTGGGGCCGCCGAAATCGATCACGACGATCTTGCCGGTGCCGTCAGCCGGCGCGCCAAGCGTTTCGTCTTCGCGGCGATTGCAGGCGCTCGACTCAGCGCATCATCGGCACGTCGAGATTGAGAAAGCCGGGACCGGCGATCTCCACCTTGCGAGAAGATTGCCTCGGCCCTCAGCCGCGCGGCGATCTTTTCTGCGATGGCGCGCGGATTGACTTTGGCGCTTTTCGCCGCGGCAAAGCGCCATTGCACTGGAATTGCGCCAGGTCGGGACGGTCGCGAACTGGACGCGGCCAAGGCCCGCGTCGAGTCCTTCGGCGGCGAACGCATTGCCCGCGATTGCCGAAAGCTCTGCGAGAAGCGAAGTCATGGGGCGTAGCGGCCCATCTTCCGATTGTAATCGAGTTGCTGCTGGCCGAGTTGCAAGCCCACCAGCAGTTGATAGTCGAATGCCTGCTTGCCGCGCACCACGGGGACGCGCAAGGCGTCGACCGGCTGCATGAAATCGACCACCGTCTGGCCGGACCGGAAGATGATGTTCGTAGAATAGAGCTTCTTAAGAACGAGCTTGCCGTCCGAATTGTTGATCGCGACAAAGAAGGGCACGGTATATTGCGCGGCACCCGCGCCTGCCGCGCGCCGCGCGCGGAAAGAGATTTCGAGGTTGGAGTCTGTGGTGTTGTTGTCTTTGTCGATGTTGCAGTCGGTTTTCGCCGCGCGCGCGTCAAGCCGATAGAGTTCATTGGCTGGCGCCATGACTGTGCCCGGCGTGAAGGCCGTCAGCGATGACGCCTCCGCCAGAACGGCGGTCGAGGGGCATTTCTGCAGCCTCTTCTCGGCGGCGCAAGACGCCAGCAACCATGTCGCAAGGCCAAGGAAAAGAACACGCGTTACGTTTTTCATTTTGCTCATCGAAAGTAAGGTTGGCGCCCGAAAGGACCGCTAGTACGCTTGACTTTTGGGGAGCTACGAACGACTCCTCAAAAACCCGCGCGGGCTGCGGGAATGTAGCGAAGCAGGCCTCCGAGGGGAAGCGCCGGAACATGGCGGTTTATACCGACGTCTCCTTCGACGATCTCGAGCAACTGCTCGACGATTACGACATCGGCGCGCCCCGGAGCTTCAAGGGCATCGCCGAGGGCGTGGAGAACTCCAATTTCTCGCTTCAAACCAGCACCGGGCGCCTTCATCCTCACGCTCTACGAGAAACGCGTGCATGCCGAAGACCTGCCCTTCTTTCTGGGGCTGATGGAGCATTTGGCCGCACGCGGCCATCGCCTGCCCCGTGCCGGTGCGCCGGCGCGACGGACGGCAATCGACGATTCTCAACGGCAGGCCAGCGGCGTTGCTGACCTTGCTGGACGGGCTTTCGCTGCGCCGGCCCGAAGTCGCGCATTGCGCCGCGGCAGGCGCAGCTCTGGCCGAGTTGCACGAGGCAGGCAAAGGATTTGCGATCTCGCGGCCCAACGCGTTGGGGCCTGAAGGATGGCAGACCGCTTGCCGCGGCGACCGCAGCAAAGCGCAGACAGTGTGCAGGACGGATTACGCGCACTGATCGAGACCGCGATGCGCGGATTCGAGAACGGGTGGCCCGGCGAATTGCCATCGGGGATCATTCATGCCGATCTGTTTCGCGACAATGTGCTGTTCATGGACGGTAAGGTGTCGGGACTGATCGATTTCTATTTCGCGTGCAACGACGTGTTTGCCTATGATCTCGCCATGATGCTGAACGCTTGGTGCTTCGAGGTCGATGGCGCCTACAACATCACCAAAGGACAGGCGCTGATCGCGGCGTATCGGCGCCGCCGCGAATTGAGCGCCACCGAACGTGAAGCGCTTCCCGCTCTTGCGCGCGCGTCTGCGCTGCGGTTTCTGCTGACGCGGCTTTACGACTGGCTCAATCCCGATCCGCTGGCGCTGGTGCGGCCGAAGGATCCGCGCGACTTCTCCAAGCGTCTGCGCTTCCACCTGAAGACAAAGCGTGCGGCGGAGTATGGATTTTGACCAAACCGCGCGTGGATATTTTCACCGATGGCGCGTGTTCGGGCAATCCAGGCCCGGGCGGCTGGGGTGCGATCCTGCGTTCTGGTATCCATGAAAAGTGAATTGTCCGGCGGCGAAACGGCGACCACCAACAACCGCATGGAAATTGATGGCGGTGATCCGCGCGCTGGAGGCGTTGAAGAAGCCTTCGACTGTCACGATCCACACCGATTCGCGCTATGTGATGGACGGCGCGAGAAATGGCTCGCGCGCTGGAAGGCCAATGGCTGGAGGACCGCCGACAAGAAGCCGGTCAAGAACGAGGATCTGTGGCGCGCGCTGGAAATAGTATTAGAACGCCACGAGGTTTCGTGGCGCTGGGTGGACGGCCATTCCGGTCATGCGGAGAACGAACGCGCGGACGCATCTGGCGCGCGCGGCGATTCCCTGATTGTTACAAGCTGCTTCATCACATGCTCGGCGCTGGACACTGAAAAGGCGCCGGGCTCTTCGACATTAAGTTCCGTCACCACGCCGTTGTCGACGATCATCGAATAACGCTGGCTGCGCTTGCCCATGCCGAAGCTGCGAACCGTCCATTTCCAGGCCGAGCGCGCTGGTGAAGTCGCCATTGCCGTCGGCCAGCATCATCACCTTGTCGCCAGCCTTTTGCACCTCGCCCCAGGCGCCCATCACGAACGCGTCATTGACCGAGACGCAAGCGATGGCATCGACGCCCTTGCCGCGGATTTCGTCCGCGTGCTGAATGAAGCCCGGCAGATGCTTGGCCGAACAGGTAGGCGTGAACGCGCCGGGCAGCGCGAACACCACCACTTTCTTGCCGGCGAACAGATCGTCGGTCGAAACGGGCTTGGGGCCGCCGTCCTTCATCTGCATCAGCGTTGCGGAAGGAACTTTATCGCCCACTTTGATACTCATTTTATCTCTTCCTCTGAGTGGCCATGCCTCTTCTAGCGCGAACCGTGCGATCCCGCAAAGGCGGTGATTGATGGACAGGCGCAATCGCTTTAAATTGCGGGAATGGGTGCTCTGGTTCCGCCACGCGAAAACAGCAACGAAAGTTTTCTGGAAGGAAAACTCTTGATTGCTCTGCCCGGAATGCCAGATCCGCGGTTTGAAAAAAGCGTCATCTTTATGTGCGCGCATTCGGGCGAAGGCGCGATGGGGATCATCATCAACAAGGCAGTGGAGGGACTTTCTTTCCGCGATATGATGGAAAAGCTCAATGTCGCGGTGACAGCGATGACGTCCGATCCCCCCATCCTATTCGGCGGGCCGGTACAGACCGGGCGCGGCTTTGTGCTCCACTCTGGCGAATTCGAGGGCAACGATTCCACCATGGCCGTCACCGACGATGTTTCGCTGACGGCAACGCTTGATATTCTGCGCGCGATCGCTTCCGGCAAGGGGCCGGAGAAATCGTTGTTTGCGCTTGGCTATGCGGGTTGGGACGGCGGTCAGATCGAAGATGAAATCCGCGCCAATGGCTGGGTTCATTGCGATGCGGACAACGCCATTATTTTCGATGACGCATTGGACAACAAATGGAGCCGCGCGCTCGGCAAGCTCGGCATAGACATGTCGGGTTTGTCAGCTCACGCCGGACGAGCTTGATGGTTGCTGGTCCGACGCCGGCTGGCCCACCGTGTCATAACGCAGCGCAATGAAGTTGAGGGCCTCGGACGCGGGCAGTGGCGGCGAAAAATGGAAGCCTTGCGCGTATTCGCAGCCCATCTCTCTTAGCCATTGCGCATCGGCTTCGTTTTCGACGCCTTCGACGATCACGCTGCGCCTCAGATCATGAGCAAGTGCAACGATGGAGCCGAGGATCACGCCGCCGTCGCTTTCGTCCTGCGTGCCGCCGTGTCGGGCAAGGAAGCTGCGGTCGATCTTCACCGTGTCGAAGGGCAAGTCTTTCAACTGACTGAGCGTGGAAAGACCGGTTCCGAAATCGTCGATAGCAAGACCAGCGCCAAGCTGGCGCAAGCGTTCAAGGGCGTGGCGGGCCTGCGGATCGGCGCCGAGCGCGCTTTCGGTGATTTCGAGCTTGAGCGTGCCTTCGGCGATTTCGGCGCGGGCGATCAGGGCGCCGATGAAGCTTTCGAATTCGGTGTCACGGAACTGGCGGCGCGAGACGTTGACGCTCGCGAACAGTGGAGTTTCCAGCGGGAAGAAGCGCTGCCAGTTCGCCAGATCGCGCGTGGCGCGTTCGAGCGCGAAACGACCCAGCCCCACGATGAGGCCGCTTGTTTCGGAATGCGGGATGAAATCGGACGGCGCGATCAGGCCCTTCACCGGATGGTGCCAGCGCAGAAGCGCTTCAAACCCCGAGAGTGCGCCGTCGGACAGCCGGATGATCGGCTGATAGAAGACGTCCAGCTGATTTTGTTCGAGTGCCTGGCGTAATTCGGCTTCGAGACGCACGCCATCGCGCGGGGCCAATGCCGCGAAATCGCGGACAAATACGCGCGCGCAGCCGCCGCCCTGGCGCTTGGCCTGCAACAAAGCGAGTTCGGCATTCCTCAGCAGGTCAAGCGGGTCTTCGGCTTCGCGGCCCAACGCCACGCCGACGCTTGCCGGAGCAAAGACGCTGCGGCCGTCGACAAGATGTTCGACGTTGCACGCTTCCACCAATTCCGCGCCCAAGGCCGCGGGTCCACTGCCGCCCTGACGGAAGACCATCGCGAAAGAATCGCCGCCGACGCGGAAGGCTTTGGCGGTGTTCTTGAATCTTTGTTCAAGGCGCTTGGCGATCTCGACGAGAACGGTGTCGGCGCCGTCATGGCCGAGGCTGGAATGGACGGATTTGAAACGGTCGATGTCAAGCAATGCGAAAGTGGAGTCTTTCAGACCGATTTCCATTTCCTCGAGCGCGCTCATCATCGCCAGGCGATTGCCGAGCCCGGTGAGCGCGTCGATATGCGGACGCTGGGGCGCGACAACTTCGGATTCCTTGCGCTGGGTGACGTCGGCCATCAGACCGAGGCAGCGTTTCGCCGGCGGCTGGCTGCCCAACATGCTGGCACGCAGTTCGAACCACGGATAGCGACCGCTCTCCGTCTGGACGCGGAATTCCATGCGGAAGGCGATGCCCACCTGCAGCGCGTACTCGCCGAGCGCGGATTCGAACATAGCGCGGTCTTCGGGATGGATGCGGGAGATCCAGTCCTCGATTGCCATCTGGCCCGCTTCTCCGCCTTCTCCAAGCAAAGAGGCAGATTCACCGGAGAGTGTGAGCATTCCCGAATACATGTCGAGATCGAACACGCCTTGCTGAGAGGCACCGATGGCTTCGGCGGCAGAGGACGACGGCGCGTGAGTTTCGGATTCCGGTTTGCTGACAGGGGCGAGCGTGGAGTGTCGCGTCAGAGGCGGCAGATGCAGCGGGGGAAGAATGGCAATGCCCTCGCCTGCTGCGATGGCAAGCGCGAGCAAGACCGTGCCTGCCGCGGCAAAACCACCGACAGCGGCGGGAGCCACGAGATTGTCACCGAAACCTCCGAACGCGCCCACTGCTGCGGCTGCCGCGACAAGCGAGAAGATCGCAGCGCTGGGAGCGACGACGCGGGCTGTTTGGACTCCGTGGCGGCCGCGGTCGATCAGATAGGCGGAGATTGCGCCGGTTCCCAAGACCACCGCGACATCGGCGAGAACGGTGGCACCGGGAATGCCCACGAACGCCAGCAGCGCAAGGATAACAAGGCCTCGCACCGTCCATTTGAGATAGCGTTCGTATTTCGGCCAGACATTGGCCAACGGAACGATATGGTTGGCCAGCCTTGCGCCCGCGACGAGCGCCAGACAGGCCAGCGCGGCGACAAGGCCATAAGGGCCCCCTACGCCGGTTGCAATGCTGGCATCGAACATGCCCGCACCTGCCAAGCGTGTGAACAGAACCGCGAAGATGAAGATTGCCGTCCAGCGCGGTGCAAAATGGCCGGTCATCACAGCAACGCCCGCCATGATGGCGGCGGCGGCGGCGATAAGGCCGGCGACGGCGGCCAGAAGGATTGCAAGCTGGCGGTTGTGGGCGGCGAGTGCGGGTTCGGTCCAGGCAAGCACGGTCGGGTCGGCGGATGCATTGCGCAGACGGATGGCGATGGCACCAGAGGTGGCGGGCGGAATCGTCACGCGGAAGGATTTGCGACCATAGGCGTTTGTGGTCTCAACGACGATGCCGGACTCGGAGCTGGCCACCTGCAGGATTTCGGGTCGTGTGGAGGTTGGGAAAACCCGCAAGCCGATGCCCGGTGGCTGGGCCGCCTGCAAGATACGGGTGATGGGACGGACGGCGGCGTTGACAGCGGTGATCATATACCAGCGCGAGCCGTCATGCTCAGCGCCGGAGGGCGGCTGATAAGGGATCAGCACGTTGCGCACGTCGATCACAGACTGCTGGCTGGCAAAGTCGATGGAATGGGCATCTTTGCCGAGTGGCGCCACGAAGCTCGCAGCCGTCGCGGCGAACGCGCCCAATAAAATGGCGAGCCAAACGGCAGAAAGGGAAAGTCGTTTCAGCAAGAAATGTCCTGACGTTTCAGGGGCGCGAATCAGGCCCGGCTAACCTAGCTGCGCGTCTTCCGCGAGCAAAGCGAACAGCACATGATCCTGCCACTCGCCGTTGATCAGCAAATAGCGCCGCGCCAGTCCCTCCTGCCGGAATCCAGCCTTGACAAGAAGGTTCTTGGAAGGCTCGTTGGAGGCCAGGCACGCAGCCTCGATCCGGTGCAGACCAAGTCGCGAAGATGAACGGGATCAGGACTTTCACCGCGTCGGACATATAGCCCTGGCGTGCGAAGCGCTCGCCGATCCAGTAACCCAGCGCGCAGCATTGGGTGACGCCGCGGCGAACATTCGACAGCGTGCAGCCGCCCATCAGCGTGTCGTCCTCGCGCGTTGAAGACAAAGAAAGCATAGGCCGAATCCTGGCGCGTTTCGCGCTGGTAGCGTTTGAGACGGCGGCGAAAGGCGCCCTTCGTCAGTTCGTCGCTGGCCCAGGAAGGTTCCCAAGGGCGCGAGAAATTCGCGGCTTTCATGGCGCAGGCGCGACCAAGCCTGATAGTCGGCCACGCGGGGATAGCGCAGATAGACGCCGCCGCCCCGCATGATCGGCTGCTGGCCGCCCGGGAATGTCAGGCCCCGCATGAAGGCCATGGCGCGTCCTTCACTCCGCTGCACGCAGCGAAGCCCCGCCGAAGCGGGCGCGCAAAGATCTCGTAGCTTTCAAGCTGGCCGACCGGGCCCACCGCGGCAATCGCGGGATGCTGGGTTTGCCATCAGCCGCGCGCCGAAGCGGCGCACGCAAGCGGCATCGACGGCTTCGAGCTTCGCGGTGAGTTCTTCGACCGGCACGACACGGCCATAGGTGAAGCAATTGGGCCGCGATCTGCTCGGCGCGGGTGGACGGACGCTCAAGCCCCATCAGCAGACCCGACCCGCAGCTGCGCCTTGGCACGGGCGATTTCGGCGTCGGTGGCGTTCTGCGCCATCAGCTGCCATTTCGCCGGCCATAACCGGAGCAATTTCGGCCGCCTCTTTCTCGCCCGTGCCGGCATAGATGCCGATCACGCCGCCATCCTTGAAGGATTGCGAGAAAGCATAGATCGAATAGCACAAGCCCGCGCTTCTCGCGCACCTCCTGGAACAGCCGCGAGGACATGCCGCCGCCGAGCGCAGTGGCGTAGACTTGCGCGATGTAAAAATCGCGGATCGGTGCTGGCGACGCCGGGGAACGCATAGGTCGACGATGCGCCTGTTCCAGATCTTCGCTTGAGCGGCTGTCGCCGCCGACATAGCGGGCGGGCTCAGCGGCGGGCACGGCGCCCGCCCGGAGACCGGCGAACATTTCTTCGGCCATGTTCAGGATCGCGTCGTGGGTCACCGCGCCCGAGGCGATCACGGCCATGCCATCGGCGCGATAATTCGCGGCCATGTAAGTCTTGGAGGTTGGCTCGCGGGAAAAATTGCTGACGGTTTCGTCCTCGCCCAGGATCGGCCAGCCCATCGGCTGGTCGGGATAGATGGCACAGCCTGCAGATGATCGAAGACGATGTCGTCGGGCGTGTCGCGCGCCTGGCCAAGCTCCTGCAGCACGACTTGGCGTTCGCGCTCCAGCTCGCCCTGCTCGAAAGTCGGGTTGGTCAGAATGTCGGACAAGATGTCCAGCGCCAGCGGCACATCGTCCTTCAGGATGCGGGCATGAAAGGCGGTCTGCTCGCGGCTGGTATAGGCGTTGAGGAAGCCGCCGACCGCTTCGATCTCCTCGGCGATGGCGCGGGCCGTGCGACGCTGCCGTGCCCTTGAACGCCATGTGTTCAAGCATGTGGGAGACGCCCATCATGGGCTTGGTCTCGTGGCGGGCGCCGCAGTCGACCCAGACGCCGATGGCGGCGCTTTCCAAGCTGAGGCATTGGATCAGTGACGACCGTCAAGCCATTGGAAAGTCTGGTATTTCCACATTCATGACGGCCAGCCTGTTGACGATGTAATGACGCGCACAAACGAGCCGGTGTGGGCAGACGTTTTCCACCCGCTCCGTGCCCTCATAGAGGCCTGCGAGCCGCGGCGGCAAGGGGGGCGTCTGGCCGGTTGCCTTTGTCACCGCGTCGGGGAATTTGGCCGGATGGGCGGTGGCAAGAATGACCGATCGGCCGGTTGGATCTGCGCAGGCTGCCGGCGGCCGCGGCAGCCGACCGCGGTATGCGGATCGATGAGCTGGCCAGTCTCACGGTGGACACGGCGCGATGGTGGCGAGTGTCTCAGCGTCGTCGCTGGCGAAGGCGCTGTAGCGGGCGCGCAGCGTCATCCAGCACAGTGGGCGGCAAGGCGAGTTTGCGCTCTCGTGCGAAAGCTGCCATCGCGGCTGCTGACCCACGCCGCCATCGCGGCCCGAGGCTTCGAACAAGGCGCGCTCGAAATTGCTGGCGACCTGGATGTCCATCGACGGGCTCAGCGTGGCATGCGCGCTCGCCCGAGGCATAAACACCGCTCGTTGCAAGGCGCGCGCCATGAATGTCATTGGCGTTGGTGGCGATCGACCAGCCGCTCGACCGGCAAGCCCCATGCGCTCGGCCGCCTCGCCGGCGAAGATGTCGCCGAAATTGCCAGTGGGCACGACGAAAGTCGGCGGGCTTGCCGAGTTTCGCCGTCGCGGTGAAGTAATAGACGCGTCTGCGCAGCGATGCGGACGAAATTGATGGAGTTGACGGCGGTCAAGCTGATCGTGCTTGGCGAAGGCTTCGTCGGCGAACAGGGACTTCACCAGCGCCTGCGCATCGTCGAACGCTGCCTTCGAGCGCGATGTTGTGGACATTGGCGATGCGGGCTGGTGGTCATCTGGCGGCGCTGCACTTCGCTCACGCGGCCCTTGGGATGCAGCACGAAGACCTCGATGTTGGGCAGATCCGCCCAACGCCGCGATGGCCGCCGAGCCGGTGTCGCCCGAGGTCGCCGCGACGACCGTCGCGCGGCCGCCGCGTTTGGCAAGCGCGCGCGCAAACAGCTGGCCCAGGATCTGCAGCGCGATGTCCTTGAAGGCGAGCGTGGGGCCGTGGAACAGTTCCAGCAGATAGTGGCCCTGGCCGATCTCGACCAGCGGCGCGATCTCGGGAGGGTCGAAGGTTTGCATAGGCGGCCACGATGTCGGCACGCAGTTCGGCATCGCAAAAGGCGCTGCCTGTGAAGCGCTTTAGGATGGTGAAAGCGACTTCGGTGTAGGATAGCGCTGCCAAGCCCGAAAGTTCGTTGGTGCTGAATTGCGGCCAAGTTTCGGGCATGAACAGGCCGCCGTCAGGAGCAAGGCCCGCCAGCAAGACTTCGTCAAAGGATTGCGGCGGCGTCTGGCCCCGCGTGCTCACATAGCGCATCGGTTCAAATCACGAAAAATGGTCTGGCGGGGAGGCAATAGCCCCCTCTGTTGGGAATGGAAAGCACGGGGTGGTTTGCGACCTATGAGATATTCGCCGGCGGTCTACCAAGACGTCCGCGCTGGCGGTGATAGGCGATATAGACCGCGACGAGGCCCGCAGCCAGCAGCAACCAGGTGATCGCGTATTGCAGATGATTGTTGGGGATGTCCACCGTCGTCTGGCCGCCTTTGGGCCAGCCGCCGGGATTGGGCGTGGCGTCGGCCTCGACGACGACCGGGGCAACAAGCTGCAGGTGATCGCGTTTGGCGATAGCGGTGACGTCGCGGACGTACCAGATCCGCTTTTGAATGTCGGCCGCGGGCGTGAAGAGATCTGGCGGCGTCGGGCGTGCGCCAGACCCCGACGATGTGCTGTTGGCCTTCCAGTTGACCTGCGGCGCGGGTGTCGGGATTGCGCAACGCTTGCGGGATCATGCCTCGGTCCACGATCAGGGCGCGGCCATCGGCGAGGATCAGCGGGGTAAGGACGTGATAGACGGGCTGGCCGCCCTCTCCTGTGGTGAAGACATAGGCCTCTTTCGCGTTGTCGAAATGACCGGTGAGTTGGACGCGGTGATACTGGGCCTTGCTATTGGGAAGCCTAAGGATTTCGTCGAGCGGGATCGGGGGGGCGGAGAGATTGGTGTTCACCTGCGCAATAAGGGCTTCTTTCCATTGCAAGCGTTGGATCTGCCAGATGCCCAGACCCACCAGCACCGCGAACATCGGCAAGAACCAGAGCGTTGGCTTGAGCAAGGGGCGGAACACGGGCACAGGCGCTATTTCAGCCGGCCCTCGCCTGCGCGGTGTTTGTATTGCAGCGACGAGCAGCGTCGATTTGGCCAAGCGCAGGAACACAAACGTCAAGACGAAGATCGCGGGAAGCCAGATCACGGCATGAACCCAATATGGCGGCTGATAAGTGACCTCGACGATCAAGGCGCCACCGGCGACCAGGAAACCCACGATCAAAATCACGAATACGGCCGGGCCGTCGCCGGCGTCGAACTTCGCGTATTCAAGACCGCATGACGCACAGCGCTGATGCGACCTTGATATAGCCGTCGAACAGCGAGCCTTGGCCGCAACGTGGACAGCGGCCCAGCACGGCGGCACGTGCAGCGCTGGGCTCGGTCATGTCATGCGGCCGTGATCGGGCCCTGTCCCCACACATAGATGCAGGCGAACAGGAACAGCCACACCACGTCGACGAAGTGCCAGTACCAGGCCGCCGCCTCGAAGCCGAAATGGCGGGTGGGCGTGAACTGGCCGGCGATGGCGCGGAACAGGCACACGGTCAGGAAGATCGTGCCGATGATCACATGGAAGCCGTGGAAGCCCGTCGCCATGAAGAAGGTCGAGCCGTAGATCGCGTCGAAATTGCCCGCGCCGGCGGCAAGGCTGATATGCGCCGGATCGGTGAAGGGCGCAGCGCCAGATGGTTGAAGCCGAAGGTGAACGGCGCGTGGGTGTATTCGTAGGCCTGCACGCAGGTGAACGAGGCGCCGAGCAGCACGGTGAGCAACAGGCCCTGGATCGCGCCCTTGCGGTCGCCGGTCTGGATGGCGTGATGCGCCCAGGTCACCGTGGTGCCCGAGGTGAGCAGGATCAGCGTGTTGAGCAGCGGGAAATGCCAGGGATCGAGCGTGATGATGCCGGCCGGCGGCCAGCTGCCGATCGAGACATCGTGTGGAGAACAGCGCAGAATTGAAATAGGCCCAGAACCAGGCGACGAAGAACATCACTTCCGAGGCGATGAACAGCACCATGCCGTAGCGCAGATGCAGCTTCACCACCGGCGTGTGATTGCCCAGCACGACGAATTCGCGGATCACGTCGCGCCACCAGCCGGCCATGGTGTAGAGCACGAGCGCCAGCGCCGAGCAGGAAGATCCAGGGCTGGCCGTTCACGGGCAGACCCCAGAAGCCGGTGTAATCCTTGTTCATCCAGAACACGGCGCCGACCAGCATGGTGAAGGCGCCGATCGAGCCGACGATCGGCCACGGGCTCGGATCGACCAGATGATAATCGTGCTTGACTTCCGCGTGCGCCATGTTCGTTCCCCTTCTACTGCGGCTGTAATGCTCGTGACCCTTGCACGATCGTCATCATGAAAAACAAGTACCACGAGTCCGCCAAGCACAAGCGCCAGCGCGATGTTGCGCCTGCGCCGCTCTCGCCTGTTCGCATTCCCGTCTGATTCATCGTCATCGCCTCATCTCTCGCCATCAGATCCAATGGCTCAAAGGCGCCAGCCCGATCAGCCGCTCGGCGATCAGGGCGGCGAAGAGCACGAAACACGATAGAGCAAGCGAGACGCCGAACAGCCGATGGGCCGCCGGTTCTCGCGTCTCGTCGGTCTCGCGCAGGTCGCGACAGCTTCCCAGCAGGACCCATGCGCCGCATGCAGCCGAGACGGCCAGATAAAGCGGGCCGCCCAGGCCGATAAAGGCCGGCAGCAATCCCGAGCGGCGCGAGCAGCAAGCGCGTAAGCAAGAATCTGGCGGCGGGTCGAGGCTTTGCCCTTCACCACCGGCAGCATCGGCACGCCGGCGCGGGCGTAATCGTCGCGAGCGGTACAGCGACAGCGCCCAGAAATGCGGCGGCGTCCACATGAAGATGATCAGCACCAGAAGCAGCGGCGCCAGCGACAGCGAGCCGGTCACCGCGGCCCAGCCGATGGCCGGCGGCAGCGCGCCGGCCAGACCGCCGATGACGATGTTCTGCGGCGTGCGGCGCTTGAGCCAAAGCGTATAGACAACGACGTAGAAGAAGATCGTGAAGGCGAGCAGGCCAGCCGCGAGACAGTTCACGAACAGGCCCATGATCGCCACCGACGGCGACCGACAGCGTCCAGCCGAAGGCCAGCGCTTCTTCGCGCGCGATATGGCCCATCGGGAATGGGCCGGGTGGCGGTGCGCGTCATCAGCCGCGTCGATGTCGCTGTCATAGGCCATGTTGAGCGCGCCGGAGGCGCCCGCCGCCACCGCGATGCAGAGCAGCGCGGTGAAGGCTAGCGATGCGGATTGATCGTGCCCGGCGCCACGACGATGCCCGCAAGGCCCGTGAAGATCACCAGCGACATCACGCGCGGCTTCAGCAGCGCGAAGAAGTCGCCGACCGTGGCTACGGGACGTTGTACGGAAACGAAGACGCCGGACGAACGCCATGGTTTAGTGCGTATCCCCCACGATGTGCGGCAGTTCGTTGATACTGATGGAACGGCGGCGGCGACGGCAGCGTCCATTCCAGCGTGGTGGCGCCCACGCCCCATGGATTGTCGCCGGCGATGCGCTTGCGAGCGAAAGCTTCCGCCAGCATCACCAGGAAGACCAGCACGCCGAAGCCCGCGATGAAGGCGCCGATGCGACGAGACGAAGTTCCAGCCCGCGAAGGCATCGGGATAGTCGGCGATGCGGCGCGGCATGCCGGCCAGGCCCAGGAAATGCATCGGGAAGAAGGCCAGGTTCACGCCGACGAAGGTGACCCAGAAATGCAGCTTGCCCAGCGTCTCGTTGTACATGTAGCCGGTGATTTTCGGGAACCAGAAATAGAAGCCCGCGAAGATCGCGAACACCGCGCCCAGCGACAGCACATAATGGAAGTGCGCCACGACGTAATAGGTGTCCTGCAGCACGACGTCGACGCCGGCATTGGCCAGCACCACGCCGGTGACGCCGCCGACGGTGAACAGGAAGACAAAGCCGATCGCCCACAGCATCGGGGTCTTGAACTCGATGGAGCCGCCCCACATCGTGGCGATCCAGCTGAGAACATCTTGATGCCGGTGGGCACCGCGATGACCATGGTGGCGAAGACGAAATAGGCCTTGGTGTCGACGACTGAGGCCCACCGTGTACATGTGGTGCGCCCAGACCAGAAAGCCGATGAAGCCGATCGCCACCATCGCATAGGCCATGCCGAGATAGCCGAACACCGGCCGCTTGGAGAAGGTCGAGATGACGTGGCTGATCATGCCGAAGCCCGGCAGGATCAGGATGTACACTTCGGGATGGCCGAAGAACCAGAACAGATGCTGGTAGAGGATCGGATCGCCGCCGCCCGCCGCGTTGAAGAAGCTGGTGCCGAAATGGCGGTCGGTCAGCAGCATGGTGATGGCGCCCGCCAGAACCGGCAGCGACAGCAGCAGCAGGAACACCGTCACCAGGATCGACCACACGAACAGCGGCATCTTGTGCAGCGTCATGCCCGGCGCGCGCATGTTGAAGATGGTGGTGATGAAGTTGATGGCGCCCAGGATCGAGGAGGCGCCGGCGATATGCAGCGAGAAGATGGCGAAGTCCATCGCCGGGCCGGGCGAGCCGGTAGGTCGAAAGCGGCGCATAAAGCGTCCAGCCGCCGCCCACGCCCGATGCCGCCGCAGTCGCCTTCCACGAACATGCTGAAAGCATCAGCAGCGCGAAGGAGAACGGCAGCAGCCAGAACGAGATGTTGTTCATGCGCGGAAACGCCATGTCCGGCGCGCCGATCATCAGCGGCACCAGCCAGTTGCCGAAGCCGCCGATCATCGCCGGCATGATCATGAAGAAGATCATGATCAGGCCGTGGCCGGTGACGAAGACGTTGAAGGTATGCGGCTCGTTGAATATCTGCAGGCCCGGATACATCAGTTCGGCGCGCATCATCATCGAGAAGAAGCCGCCCACCAGACCCGCGCACGATCGCGAAGATCAGGTACATCGTGCCGATGTCCTTGTGGTTCGTCGAATAGACGTAGCGCCGCCAGCCGGTCGGGTGGTGGGCGTGCTTGCCGCGTGTGGCGTCAGCGTCAGCGCGATGTTGGTCATGGCCTTGTCCTATTTCGCTGCGAGCTGGGCGGCGTTCGTTTCAGACGCAATGGCGGCGAATTTCTTCTTGGCGGCGGCGAGCCAGGCCTCGTAAGTCGGCCTCGCTGACCACCTTCACCTCGATCGGCATGAAAGCATGGCGCGCGCCGCACAGTTCGGAGCATTGGCCGTAATAGATGCCTTGTCTGGTCGCCTTGAACCAGGTCTCGTTGATGCGGCCCGGCACGGCGTCCATCTTCACGCCGAAGGCGGAATCGCCCAGGAATGGATCACGTCGGCGCCGGTGGTCTCGACTTTCGACCACCTTGTTCACCGGCACGACGACCACATTGTCGACGCCCAGCAGGCGCGGCTTGTCCTGTCTTGGCGGCGTCGGCATCGGACAGGCCGAGCGAGTCGAAGGTGAAGTTGCCGGCGCCGGATATTCGTAGGTCCAGAACCACTGCTTGCCGATCGCCTTGATCGTAAGATCGGGCGTGCGGGATGGCCGCTTCGTAATAGAGCAGCTTGAAGGACGGGATCGCGATGACCACCAGGATGATCACCGGCATGATCGTCCAGGCCACTTCGAGGAGCGTGTTGTGAGCGGTCTTGCTGGGGATGGGATTGGCGCGATGGTTGTAGCGGATGACGATCCACACAAGCAGCGCCAGCACGAACAGCGAGACCGCGACGATGATGTAGAGCAACAGGCGATGGAAATCCTCGATCGTTCCATCACCGGCGACGCGGCGGGCTGAAAGCCCAGCTGCCAGGGCAGCGGGGCTGCAACCGCCGCGACCGTGGAAGCCAGCAGGCCAGTTATCGCACCTGCCGAATTTTCTGAGGAACATCCATGCGACCTCGCAAAACAGTCGGCAGGCAAATTGAGAAGCGCCCGCAAACCTCCAGATTCCAAGAATGATTTAGCGGGGCTAAGCCCCGAAGTCATTGCGACCTTATGGCACACGGAATTTCCCTCGCCCTTTTAAGGGCTTGGTGGCTTTCAGCAGCAGCGGCAAACGTTGCTATATAAGCTCTCGAGAACAACCGGAGATTGGACATGGCTGTCCGACCACTTTTTCGACCGCACGGGCATGGATCGGGGACGCGTTCAGGGGCTCGTGGACGCCGCTCTGAAGGGCGCCGATGACGGGGAACTGTACCTCGAATATCGGCAGAGCGAAGTCGTTCGCCTTCGACGACGGACAGGCTGAAAGCCGCCAGTTTCGACACCATCCAGGGCTTTGGCCTGCGCGCGGTGGCGGGCGAAGCGACCGGCTATGCCCATGCCTCCGAACTCTCGGAGGACGCCATCCGGCGGGCCGGCGATACGGTGCGGGCGGTGGCCGGGGGACATTCGGGCATGCTCGCGCTTTCGCCCCAGCGCACCAATGCCAAGCTCTATACCGACCTCGATCCGTTGGGCACGGCGGACTTCGAAGCCAAAGTGTCAAGCTGCTGGAAGAGATGAACGCATATGCCCGCAGCCGGGACCCGCGCGTGCAGCCAGGTGTCGTGCTCGCTAGCGGGCGAATGGCAGACATGTCGAGATCATGCGGCCCGGTGGCGAGACCTATCGCGATATCCGTCCGCTGGTGCGGCTGAACGTCTCGGTCGTGGTGGAAGAGAACGGGCGCCAGGAATCCGGCAGCTATGGCGGCGGCGGACGCGGCGGGTACGAGACCTATCTGACGCCGGATTATTGGCACGGCGCGGTCGATGAAGCGCTGCGGCAGGCGCTGGTCAATCTGTCGTCCGTGCCCGCGCCTGCGGGCGAGATGAATGTGGTGCTGGGACCGGGCTGGCCGGGCATCCTGCTGCACGAAGCGATCGGGCACGGACTTGAGGGCGATTTCAACCGCAAGAAGACGAGCGCATTTGCGGGACTGCTCGGGCGAGCGCGTGGCAGCGCCCGGCGTGACGGTGGTGGATGACGGCACGATAGGCGGGCGGCGCGGATCGCTCACCATCGACGACGAAGGCACGCCGACTTCGCGCACGGTGCTGATCGAAGACGGTATTCTGAAGGGCTATCATGCAGGATCGGCAGAACGCGCGGCTGATGGGCGTAGCGGCGACGGGCAATGGGCGGCGGCAATCCTATGCGCATTCGATCATGCCGCGCATGACCAACACCTACATGCTGGGCGGCGATCATGCGCCGGAAGAAATTCTCGCTAGCGTGGACAAGGGCATCTATGCGGTGAACTTCGGCGGCGGCCAGGTGGACATCACCAGCGGCAAGTTCGTGTTCACCTGCACCGAGGCCTATCTGATCGAAAACGGCAAGATCGGGCCTGCGATCAAGGGCGCGACACTGATCGGCAACGGGCCTGAGGCGATGCAACGCGCGTAAACATGATCGGCAACGACATGAAGCTCGACACCGGCGTCGGCATCTGCGGCAAGAACGGCCAGAGCGTACCTGTGGGCGTGGGCCAGCCGACCTTGCGCATTGATGGGTTGACCGTCGGCGGCACCGCTCAGGCGGCCTGAGTTGCCCGGCGCAGTGATCTTCAAAATCTGCCATCGCGCAGAGTGGGATGCAGCCGCGCAAAACGGCCCCTATTGCGGTTCGGCGAAGGATCGCGAAGACGGGTTTCTGCATTTCTCCACATTCGTGCAATTGGCCGGCACACTGGCACGGTATTATGCGCAGGCCGACGATCTTATGCTGATCGCGGTGGATGGGGACGCGCTAGGGGCAGCACTGAAATACGAACCGGCGCGGGACGGGGTATTGTTTCCCCATCTTTATTCGCTGCTTCCCATTTCGGCAGTATTATGGGTGCGCCCGATAGACAGGGATGCGCACGGCGTGTTTGTGCTGCCGAACGGTGCTGCCGCACACACTTGATGTGCGTAGATTATGCGCATGACGATGTATTTCACCGGTCCTTCCGGTGGCTCGTCGCAAAGCCTGCCGGGCCGATCGCCGAACGTCTCGGTCGACGAGCAAATCGTCGGCCATGCGAAAGCAATGAGAAGCAATCTGTCGCAAATGTTTGAGGACACGTTGCGCAAGCGTGTGCAACAAGCGCGGGAAGCAAAACGACGTAAAAACAAGCCCCCCCAACCCCACAATCGCCTGCTCAAGCGGGCGGGCGTGTTCGGTGCGCAATTCCAGAACTTGGGATGACGAGGCAGTTTGGCGTCTGCCCATCCGAGCCAGAGCGGCTGGAAGAACGCCGTTTGTCGTTGGACGCCTGTGCCACGCAGGATCGCGTCTGCGTCCCGTCCGTCGCCGAGGCATTCATGCGGCCAGAGCCAGGCTCAATCCCAGTTTCCGCACCAGGCGCCAGGGCCCATTTTCCCCTCGAAGCGATGACCGTTCCGATCGATTTTTGCATTCACCCGCCGCCAACCTCCAAGGCCAATGCGACCGCATTGTTGCGGCCCTGGGCATGATGTTCACCGGAAATAAGAAGCCTGCGCTGGCACGCCATTTGGTGTATGCTCGCCCCACAGGGACGAACATTGGGATGCGGCATATGAAAAGATTGATGTTTATCGTCGGTATTTTGGCAGCGCTTTTGGGCTTGTTGTGGATCGGACAAGGCACGGGACTGTTTCCCTATCCGGCGAACAGCTTCATGATCAGCGATATGCATTGGACCTATTATGGCGCGGCAGTCGCCATCATCGGAATAGGCCTCATTGCCTATTCGCGGCGTACCTAGCACGTTGGCACTGTGATTTTGACCAGTTAGCTGATCGAGGTCATGCCAGAATTGGCGGCATTTCCTCAGTCGAATTTCAACGAGTCAAAACTGCCGTGCGCTAGGCGTTGGCCGATGTTCGCGTCCGCCGCTGCACTGTGGCGGGATTGTCCGTCGGATCGCAAGTCGCATGCGCTGATGGTGGGCGATGAGGACGCGGCGCGTGGTTCAGCGTCAGAGATTGCCATCAAAGACAACTGCTTGTCGATGCGCCGCCTCAGGCCATCGTGACCCTGCACAATTTGTCTGCGATAGCGGCGCAGTTGAGGGCAAACAAATTCTCACGTGCCATCGGGGCAATGGCTGCGCCAGGCGCCCGAATTCTGGTGGGGTCAAGCTTCAGAGGAAATTGTATTCCTTGAACAGCGGCTTAAGATCGCCGTTCCATGCGCCATGATAACGCCCAAGCAATTCCTCGGCGCGGGTGTAGCCGCGATCGGCGACCTCGATCAGCGGATTGAGGAAACCCTCTTCTGTGGTGCCGATGGCATCTTCGTTGGCGCGGCGGCGCAAGCCTTCGGTCGAAAGTTTCAGCATGTCCTTGGCGAGATCGCCGATTGTCCGTGTACGGAACGGCGTCTTGAAACCAAGCCGTGGCACGGTATCACGCATCGCCTAGCGTTCTTCGGCAGTCCAGTCCCTGACGAGATCCCAAGCGGCATCAAGCGAGACTTGATCGTAATAGATTCCGGCCCAGAGTGCTGGCAGACCACAGATGCGCCGCCAGCTTCCGCCGTCAGCGCCACGCATTTCGAGGAATTTCTTGAGGCGGACTTCGGGGAAGATCGTCGTTAGGTGATCGGCCCAATCAGCCATTGTGGGCTCGATGCCTTTGAGTTCGGGGATGCGGCCTTCGAGGAAATCGCGGAAGCATTTTGCCAGCGACGTCGATATATTTGCCGTTGCGATAGACGAAATACATCGGCACGTCCGAGCGCGTAATCCACATAGCGCTCGAAACCCATGCCGTCTTCAAACACCCAAGGCAGCATGCCGGCACGCGCATTGTCGACATCGGTCCAGATGTGGCTGCGGTAGGACAGAAACCCGTTGGGCCGGCCTTCGCGGAACGGTGAGTTGGCGAACAGCGCGGTGGCCACCGGCTGCAGCGCCAGGCCGACGCGGAATTTCTTCACCATGTCGGCTTCGGAGGAGAAATCGAGGTTCACCTGCACGGTGCAGGTGCGGAACATCATCTCCAAGCCGTAGCCGCCAACCTTGGGCATATAGCGGCGCATGATGCCGTAGCGGCCCTTGGGCATTTGCGGCACTTCGTCAAGGCCCCAGGTCGGCGCGTAGCCGAAGCCGATGCACGCCGGCGCCGATCTCGTTGGCCACCTCGCGTACCTGTTCCAGATGGGTGTTCACCTCGGCGCAGGTCTGGTGGACGGTCTTCAGCGGCGCGCCCGATAGTTCGAACTGGCCGCCCGGCTCCAGGCTGAGCGAGGCGCCGTTCTGCGTCAGGCCGATGATGTTCTCGCCTTCGAGAATGGGCTCCCAGCCGAACCGCTTCATGCCTTCCAGCAGGGCGCGGATGCCGGGCTTGCCCTCATAAGGGACAGGCTTAAGCGAGTCTTGCGGATCATAGACGAATTTCTCGTGCTCGGTGCCGATGCGCCACTCGGCGCGCGGCTTTGAGCCGTCGGAAAGATGACGCACGAGATCGTCGCGCGACCCGATCAGGCCACCCGCGGATTGCGGAATGGACATTTGCGCCTCCTCGCCTGGGACCCGGCAAAGCCCCCTTGTTGGTTGTGTAAATATTGAACCGCACGTTCAGGCCTTGAACTATTTAGGCAGTGTCTGTCGGAGCGACAAGGCGTCTGGCTCTGGGATTTTTGTTTTTGCCTGATTTTCGAATTTCGTGGTTTCAACTCGTCTTCAAAATTTCGACAGAGGACGTTTCCCTCCTTCAACCTCAACGTCCGGCTCGACGGGACCAGATCATGCGCCCCACTGGGCAGTGTTCGATCGCGAAAGCACCACCGCATGTTTTAGGACGCAGCGGAACACGCTAACCTGATCGCGAATTAGGCGGGATGGGCAATGGATAAGATTCCGGTTGGCCGGACGATCGGGTTTGCATACGGCTTCGCGTTCAAAAAATTCTTCACGATCCTTGGATTGATATGGTTGCCTTTTGCACTCACGGTCGCGGCCGTGGTTGCGATGGGTATGCAGTCAAACCTGTTTAGGACGGCGATCGCGACCAACAACCCGGCGGCGCTGGCAAAAATCTGGTTCATTGTTATACCATTTTATCTTCTGGCATTTGTTCTGCTTTTCATGCAGATCGTGGCGATCACCCAACAAGCCCTTGGATTGCGGTCGACGCCGACCTATTTCTATTTTTCATTGGGAATGCCGGTTTGGAGATTGGTTGGAGCATTCCTTCTCGTCGGCCTGCTGATAATCGCGGCCTTCCTGGTGTTCATCGTCGGTGCGGCTCTCGTGGGCACGATCATTGGCGCGGTCACAGGTCTTGCGCCGGGCACGAAACCTTCGGCAAGTGCCGCGATCGCGTTAGGGCTCACAGCCATTACGGTGATCGTGATCTTGTACTGCGCATTCATCTACGCGGTGATGCGGCAGACCTTTCTACTGACACCTGTTGTGGTGGCGGAGGAAAAGATCGGCCTGAGACGCGCCTGGTCATTGGGGCGCGGCAATTTCTGGCGGATGTTGGCGATCATTCTTTCGATCATGCTGCCTATCCTCCTGGCGGAGATCGTGTTTGTCTTCGGCTTCGTCTTTCACGGACTTCCGCCAATGGCCGCGCAAGGCGCAAGCCCCGAACAGATCGCGATCTGGAATGCGCAGAATGCGGCACGGCTGCAACACTATTGGTACCTGTGGGTTCCAGTGTATCTTGTGTTTTCGACGATCCTTTACGGCCTTTTCTGTGGCGCGCAGGCCTTTGCCTATCGCACGCTCGTGCCCACCGAAAAAGCCGAAGGTATATTCTAGCGCCAGTCGCCGCGCAGCGATTGCCAGACGGCAAGTGCGGCAAGAGCTGCGGTGTCGGCGCGCAGGATGCGTGCGCCGAGCGAAACCGGAACCGCACCCGGCAGGGCGCGGATTGTTTCGCGCTCCTTCGGATCGAAACCCCCTTCGGGGCCAGTCAGGATGGCCCAAGGATCGCTGTCTGCGTTTTTTAGCGCGCCGGCGATGGCAGGTGCGTCACCGGCTTCGTCGCAGAACAGCAGTTTGCGTTCGCGCGGCCACGCCGCGAGCAGTTTTTCGAGCGCAAGCGGTTCGCCAATTTCGGGTATGTCGGTGCGACCGGATTGTTCGGCGGCCTCTATAGAGTTGGCGCGCATCCGACCGAGATTTACGCGGGTAACGATGGAGCGCCGTGTAAAGGCGGGCTGCAAAACGCGCACGCCGAGTTCGGTGGCTTTCTGCGTCACGTAATCGGCAGGCGTTTTCTTGATCGGTGCGAAAACAAGCCAAAGGTCGGGCGACGAGGTTTGCGGCGCAGTTTGGGTCTGGCAGCGCAGCACGCAACTGCGCTTGCTGACCTCGGCGATCTCGGCACGCCATTCGCCATCGCGGCCATTGAACAGGCCAACGCGCTCGCCCGGTTTGGCGCGCATGACGTGAAGAAGGTAATGCGATTGTTCGGGGGTGGGCGTAAGGCGCATGTTCTCGCCAAGCAGCTCGTCCACATAAAGCCGCACCTTGCCCCCGGGTTCGGTAATATCTGTCACCGTTTTACCTCCCTTGTCCGGTCAAGGCCGACAAACAAACGCCGCTCCAGGCCTTCGCCGCCTGAAACGATGAGCGGAGCAATCCAGGTGGGAGGCCGCGCCTAGCAGGCACTGTGGTCCACCCAAACCGTTCTCGCTAGGCTCGCGCGGCTCGACCTCTGCGCCGTGGAGAGACGAAGGGGTCGTTCGACGCTTGTTTGCATTGGTCGTAAGAAGTTCACCTGTTCTTTCGTCGAGTTGCACCACGCATGACCACCGAACCGCAAGTCCACAGGCCCGCCAATTCCGTTGCCCGTTCGTGGGTGGAACGGGTTCCTATCGCCGTTCGACCCTATTTGCGGCTGCTGCGGCTTGATCGGCCGATCGGGACCTGGCTGCTGTTCTGGCCGGGCCTGTTTGGACTGTTGATGGGGGCGGCGGCGCAGGGGCGCGCGTTTGAGGCCTGGAACGATGTATGGTTCACCTTGCTGTTCGGCGTTGGCGCGGTCGTCATGCGCGGAGCGGGATGCACCTATAACGACATCGTCGATCGCGACATCGACGCGAAAGTGGCGCGTACCCGAGACCGGCCGGTGGCAAATGGGACCATAGGGGTGACGCGCGCCTGGTTGTTTCTTGCAGCGCAATGTGTCGTGGGGCTTTTGATTCTTCTGCAGTTCAATCTGTTCACCATCGAGCTGGGGGCAGCTTCGCTGATCCTGATCGCGATCTATCCCTTCATGAAGCGAGCGACGTGGTGGCCACAGGCCTGGCTGGGGCTGACATTCAACTGGGGGGCGTTGTTGGGGTTTGCGGCGCAGACAGCGCGCGTCGATACGGCGGATCTTATACTCTATGTGGGATGTTTTTTCTGGACGCTCGGCTACGACACCATTTATGCCCATCAGGATGTCGACGATGATGCGTTGATCGGGGTGAAATCCACCGCGCGACTGTTCGGCAATGACAGCCCGCGCTGGATTCTTTTGTTCTACGCGGCCACGTTTGCGCTTGTCGCCACTGCGGGGCTTTCGGAGCATCTGGGCCCCCTATTCCTGCTGTTCATGCTGGCGCCGGCGGCGCAGCTTTTCTGGCAGGTGCGAACACTTAAACCCTCCAATCCGGAGCTTTGCCTTCGATTGTTCCTGTCGAACCGGGATGGGGGAGCGCTCATCGCGGCGGCGTTGTTCGTGGCGACATGGCTCGCCTAAAGCGTGGCCGCGTTCTAGTATTTCACGACGGGTTGCCGGATCACGAACAAGCCTTCACTTCCATGCCACCAGGCGATGCTTACGTCGCAAGAAGGATACCATGACAGATATTGCCATTCCGCATTCCATTATCGCGCTCACCTTTTATGCATTGTGGGCCATCGTGCTGGTGCTGATGATCGTGGCCGACCGCGCACGGTTGATTGTGACGCGCCAGGCAACGATCACCGATTTTCCGTCGGGCACCAAGCATGGCAATGACTCCTACTGGCGCATCAACCGGGCGCACATCAACACACTGGAGAACTTGCCGGTGTTCGCCGCACTGGTGCTGGCAGGATGGGTGACGGGGCTCAACACACCCACCTTCAACATGCTGGCAACCGTGGTGGTGACGGCGCGGGTGGTACAATCGTTGATCCACATCTCGTCGGGGTCGGCGCGGGCGGTGAATTTCCGGTTTCTGGCGCTTCTCGTGCAGCTTGTCTGCGAGGTCTGGATGGGAATTCTGATCCTCGCTGCGGCCAAAGTGTTCTAGGCTTTAACCCGATTGGTTATATAATCGGGGCATGAACGTCGCACGCTTCAATCCCATTGGGGTGTTCACGCCCGGCGAACTCGCGCAGGTCCGCGCACGCTCGGACGTGACCGGGTTTCTGTGCATCGCGCACGCCTGGGTCGTGATCGCAACGGCGATGGCGGTTTATGCGCTGTGGCCCAACCCGCTGAGCTTTGTGCTGGCGGTGTTCATTATCGGCAGTCGGCAATTGGGGTTGGCGATCCTCATGCATGATGGGGCCCATCATGTGCTGATGGCGACCCCCAAATTCAACGAATGGGCCAGCCAGTGGCTCTGTGCGTTTCCGGTATTCGCCGACACCATCCCCTATCGGCATTATCATCTGAAGCATCATCGCTCGACGCAACAGCTAGATGATCCCGATCTTATCTTGTCGGCACCGTTTCCGATCTCGAAAGAAAGTTTCCGGCGCAAGATGATCCGCGATCTGACAGGGCAGACCGGATACAAGCAGCGCCTATTCCAGTTGAAGCGTGGTTTTGCGGGAGCGACGCTTGGCGAACGCGCCCGTACGTTCCGCAACCGGCTTGGGCGGCAGACGATCGCCAATCTCGTGCTTCTCGCGCTCCTGACGGCGTTCGGCAAGCCGCATTATTATTTGATGTTCTGGATTTTGCCGCTCATCACCTGGCAAATGGCGATAACACGGATTCGCAACATCGCCGAACACGCCGTGGTGCCGGACAACAACGATGTGCTGCGCAGCGCGCGCACCACGTATGCGTCCCTGCCCGTGCGCGCGTTTCTAGCGCCCTATTGGGTGAATTATCACGTCGATCATCATCTGTTGATGTATGTGCCCTGTTACAATTTGCCGAGGCTTCATGCGCTCCTTCTGGCGAAGGGCTACGGACCGAAGATGGAAATTCGGCGCACCTATACCGAAGTGATCGCGCTGGCGACCTCCAAGCCAGCGGCGCAAGTCGCATGAGCCTTCAGACCATTGCAATGTTCGCGGCGATGGAATTTGTGTTCTCCATCACGCCTGGACCGGCCGTGCTGCTGGTCAGCGCCTATGGATTCAAATCGGGAATGCGGGCGTCGTTCGCGGCGAGTCTCGGCATCCAGACGGGCAACACGATCTACCTATTGGTGTCGGCAGCTGGGCTTGGCGCGATTTTGGCGACGTCGGAAGCGGCATTCACTATCGTCAAATGGGCTGGTGCAGCTTATCTCATATTCCTGGGTGTGCGTACGATCTGGATGGCGGGGGCGCCGCGCGAGGCCACAGGTGTACGGACGATCGACCATCCTTATGTGCAGGCATTGTTGACGCAACTGGGCAATCCGAAATCGGTCCTATTCTTTGGCGCGCTGCTGCCGCAGTTTCTCGACACCCATCGCCCATTATGGCCGCAATATCTTATCATGTGGGCCATCGTGGCGCTGGGCGAAACTCCGATCTTGGGCGCTTATGGCTGGCTGGCCTCGCGGGGCAAACGCTTCGTCGATACACGGTTCGCTGTGTGGCGCGAGCGGCTTTCGGGGGCGATGCTGATTTTCGTGGGCGCGTTGTTCGCTACGGTCCGGCGCGGCGCTTGACCGACCCTTCCGAGTTTATTCTCGCCAACACCGTGCTGATCGCGCCACCATTGGTGCCAGAAATCCGGCTGCACCTTGCGACGGAAATCGTGCCGCTCTGGCGCAAGACCGAAGAAGAACTCGAACAGATGGGCGTGCCACCGCCCTATTGGGCATTTGCCTGGGCCGGCGGCCAGGCGTTGTCGCGTTATCTTTTGGATCATCGCAAGGATGTTGCGACAAAGCGCGTGCTCGATTTCGGATCAGGGTCGGGACTGGTCGCGATTGCGGCTATGATGGCGGGTGCTTTGTCGGTATTGGCTACGGACATTGACGTGTTCGCGGCGCGTTCGATTGCGATGAACGCAAAGGTCAACGATGTGATTGTACAAGTCACGACCGACGATGTGATCGGCGTGTCGGGCGATTGGGACGTGATCGTTGTCGGCGATATGTGTTACGAGCGGCCGCTTGCCGAGCGATCGCTGGTTTGGCTGCAGGACTGTGTTGGTCGTGGGGCGCGCGTTCTGCTGGGCGATCCGGGACGGAGTTATTTTCCGAAATCGGGCGTCGAAAAGCTTGCGACGTATCGCGTGCAGACGACCCGCGAATTGGAAGATCGCGAAATCCGGGAGACAAGCGTTTATCGCCTGCGGCCCGGCGCAGGACCGATATAGCGGGCGCGCGGTCTTATCAGCGTGCGGCTTTCCAACTGTTCGCTGGCATGAGCGATCCAGCCCGCCAGGCGGGCCATGGCGAAGATCGAGGTCTCGCTGCCGAGAGGCATCTCTAAAGTGCGGCTCATCACGGCGATGGCGTAGTCGATGTTGGCGTGCGCACCGGTGGCCTCCGCGATGCGGGCGGGGACTTCTGTGGTGAGGCGCTTGTCGGCGCCTGCCTTGGTAAGGACGTTCAGCAGCGAGATGCCTCTCGGGTCGCCTTGACGGTAAATCATATGACCGAAACCGGCGAAACGTTCGCCCAACGCCACGCGTTCGCGGACGATGGCCGCGATATCGCCTGTTATCATCGCATCGACCATTTTGGAGGCCAGCGGCCCTGCTCCGCCGTGACGCGGGCCTTTGAGCGCGACCAGGCCCGCGATGACGGCGTCGTAGAGGCTGATGCCCGTCGAGGCGGCGCAGCGCACAGTAAACGTGGAAGCGTTCAGTTCGTGATCAGCCAGCAGAACCAGTGCGCGACGAACCAAATCTTCAGCGTGCTTGTGGTTGGGTGCCCAGGCGCGCGCGATTTGTTGGTGCAGCGGGTCCGATGATGGGGCAACACCGATCATCGCGGAGATAACCAGGCGCAGGATACGCGCCCCCGTGGCAGCGCGGCCTTCTGCGACGCTGTTGTAGGCGCGCGGATCCGCCTCGGCGGCGAGCGCGAGGATGGCGGCGGCACGGTCCATCGCCGGGGCGTCTCTGCTGGCTTCGAGAATCTTCTTCATCGCGGAAGAGACGATGGGCATGATTGTCTTTGCGAAGGGGTCGGAGGATTTGGCGTCCCACAGCAACGTTGCGGCCTGTTCGAAAGTGGCAGTCTCGGAGAGCGTCACCGCATTCACGCCGCGGTAGATGGGGCCGTCTTCGGTGATGGTGCTGATGGCAGAATCCAAGACCGGGAGATCGGCGGCCTTAAGGCCTTGGCCTTCAACCAGGGGGGCGCGGCGGTTTTTAAGGGAGCGAACGTCCTCGGCGCGGTAGCGGCGGCTACGCGGGTTTTCACCAGGTTCGGAGCGGACCAGGCCCCGACTTACATAGGCATAAAGGGTCGCGGGCGAGATGGAGAGTTCGGCGGCGGCCTGTCTGGCCGAGAGATATAGAGGTTCGCCGGAATTATTCATGTTGATTAGGCTAATCAAGATTGATCCATACGTCTAGCCACCCGATCTTTTGTGCATCGCAGCAATGGAGACGGAGCAATGACCCATCATCCTTCCAAGTCGCCCATCGGGCTTGATGGCGTGGCGGCGGCCGAAACAGCACTTAGCCATGTCGACGGCGCCAAGGGCGAGCTGATTATCGCGGACCAGGAGGTGGCCGAGCTGGCAGCGAACATGAGCTTCGAAGGCGTCACCGCACGGCTTTGGTCGGCGGCAACGCAGGTGGAGATTTCGGAAGCAGACGTCAGAGCGGCTTTGGGGACTGCACGGGTACGCGCGTTTGCGCGGCTACCACAGATGCTGGCGGCGTCGGACGGGCTTTCGGTCGTGGATGGGTTTCGCGCCGCCGTCGCAAGCTTGCGGGCGGAGCATGGGATTTCGCATGAGGCCACCATCGTCGGCGCATTGCCGGTGATCGTGGGGGCGCTGGCGCGGCGGTCTCGCGATGAGGCCCCGGTAGCACCCAACGCCACGCTCGGTCACGCGATGGACATGTTGCGGATGCTGCATGGGCGCGCAGTTTCGGCGCGCGAGGCCGAAGCGCTGGATACCTATCTCGTCACCGTCAGCGATCACGGGATGAATGCATCGACATTCACCGCGCGCGTTGTGGCGTCGACCCAGGCGGATTTGTTTTGTGCGGTCACCGCTGCTTATTGCGCGCTCACCGGACCTTTGCATGGTGGAGCGCCGGAGCCAGTTTTGGAAATGCTTGATGCAATTGGCGCGCGCGAACAGATCAAACCCTGGATCGATTCTGCATTGGCGCGCGGCGAGCGGTTGATGGGGTTCGGACACCGCATCTATCGCGTGCGCGATCCCCGGGCCGATGTTTTGAAAACTGCGATTCAAAAGCTGGCGGCGAACAAGGCCGACCTGCCCTTTGCGGCGGATGTCGAGGCTTACGCGCGCGAGGCGCTGCGAAAGAAAAATCCCGAGCGGGTTCTCGATACCAATGTGGAGTTCTTCACGGCGATCCTGCTCGATTCTCTGACGGTGCCGCGTCAGGTATTCACCCCGATCTTCGCCACCGCGCGCGCTGCCGGGTGGACGGCCCATGCCCGCGAGCAGCAGCGGCGCGGAAGATTGCTGCGGCCGGACTCCATCTATATCGGCAACCTGCCCGGATAACGCCGCCCGCTAGCTTTTGCGCCCGGCAAAGGCCCATTTCAATCCGTCGACCAATAGTGCAGGCCAGATCGTCGCTGTGTGTCCGCTCACGGTGGTTTCTAGCTTTACGTCATGGCCCGCCGTGCGCGCCTTGTCTGCAAATCGCAGCGTCTCTTCGTAGAATTTAGGTTCGAGTGTTCCTGCGGAGAGAAAAAAGCGCGTCGACTTTGCGGCGTCCACGTTCTTTTCCACGCCGTCCCAGACCAGCGATTGAGCGATAACATTGGCGAACAGATCGGGATGGCGCAAGCCCATGCTGATCGCCCATGCGGCACCGCTGGAAAATCCTGTGACGACGCGATCTTTCGGATCAGTAGACGCGCCGTAGTTTTTTTCCATATAGGGCATCACCTCCTTCAAAACGAAGGATTCGTGTTTGAGGAAGACACCGCCGCCGTTCGGCCAGCCCACCAGATATTCCTTGGAGCGCAGATCGGGATCGCTGCGAGATTGGCCGTCGGCGATCTCCACCAGGATCAAAGAGGGCAATTCGCCTTTCAGGATCAGCGGCTCGATCAAAGCGGGATATTCCGCCCTCATGTTTCCGTCGGACATATAGACGACCGGATATTTTTTTACCGCGTCATAACCAGGCGGCAGATAGATCAGAACGTAACGCGGATCGTCGAGAAATTTGCTGTTCAATTTCACCGCGAACATGCGGCCATATAATTCTTTCGCCATGGTGAGCGGCGCCGGCGCTGCGGGCCCGCGATAAACTTCTTTTGGCCCGGTATTGCCAGGCCTCACCGAGATGTCGATGGTGGCATGGTCGAGATCAGCGATACGAAGGCGCATCGCCCACAGATCGGCTTCGACATGATCCATTCGTCCCCGCGCGGCACAGCACAGAAACGCCTGGTCTGTGTCGCGGCGGGCCACAACGACGAATTGATCGCCGTCGCGCCACCATGCCGTGTCTTTTCCTGCAAGGCGGGCCTTGATGTCTTGCGCGCGCAGATCCGGCGGTAGGCGGCATTCGCCGATGGTCAGCGGTGACGAGCCACAATCGCGCAAGGTGTTTTGCGGCGGCTTGTCGTAATAGGCGTCGCGCTCGGCCTTCGGCAGCGTAAGCATCGCTGCCAGCACCATCAATCCCAGAATTGCCGCCTCCTGCGCGACGTCGCGCAACGATAGGGATGGCGCACCGGCGTGTAACGGCACAAAATTGTGATCGGGATTGCTGCAAGCGATTTGGTTGGACCGCCGGTTTGGGCCAGTTGGCGGGCCCCTGGCCGCCATGCAATGGTGACTGCCAAGAATGAATCTGTCCTGGCGGCACGCGACGGGCCGGCACGGAACCTGGGGGTCCACATGGCGCCTGCGCCTATCGACATTCACGATCTGGAATCCGAACCCGACCTGAAACGAGCTCTGGGACCAGTGCATCTGGTTGCGCTGGGCATCGGCGCCATTATTGGCGCGGGCATTTTCGTCATCACGGGCCACGCAGCGGCCAGTTTCGCCGGGTCGGGTGTCGTGATCTCGTTCGCTATCGCGGGGTTGGGATGTTTGTTCGCGGGGCTATGCTACGCCGAATATGCCTCAATGATTCCGGTGGCGGGAAGCGCCTACACCTATACCTACGCCACACTTGGACGATTTATGGCGTGGTTTATTGGGTGGAATCTGGTGCTGGAATATCTCGCCGCGTCCTCCACCGTCGCGGTCGGCTGGGCGGGCTATTTCAACGACTTCATGAAATATCTAGGACATCCGGTTGCGACGGCGTTTGCGTCGGCGCCGCTTTGCGTGGCAACCGATGCGCACTGTCCCATCTACAATCCCGCTGCCACCGCAATCGACGCCATCCATCACATCGGGCTTACTGGCACCTATTTCAATCTGCCCGCGGTCGCGCTGATCGCGCTGGTGACGTTTGTTCTAGTCGTCGGCGTCCACTTGTCGGCGAACTTCAACAACGCGATGGTGGCAATCAAACTCGCCATCGTGGTGCTGGTGATTGTGATGGGCCTGCCCCATGTGGTGGCGGCAAATCATCAACCCTTCATTCCGGCGAACACCGGCCAATGGGGCCATTTTGGCTGGAGCGGGATATTGCGCGCGACAGGCGTGATTTTCTTCGCCTATATCGGCTTCGACGCTGTGTCGGTGGCGGCGCAGGAAGCACGAAACCCACAACGTGACATTCCCATCGGCATTCTGGGTTCGTTGCTTCTGTGCACCTTTCTCTACATGCTGATGTCCTATGTGCTGACGGGACTTGCCTCTTACACGACGCTCAACGTCGCCCATCCCGTTTCAATGGCGGTCGAAGCACTGCCACAAACCAGATGGCTCGCACCGTTCGTGAATGTCGGCGCCGTGGTGGGCCTTGCCTCGGTGGTGCTGGTGCTTATGCTCGGGCAGACGCGTGTGTTTTATGCGATGTCGAAGGACGGGATGATCCCGCCACTGTTCAGCAGCATCCATCCACGCTTTCGCACGCCCTGGAAGGGCACGCTCATTACAGGCATTTTCGCGGCGTTGCTGGCCGGGATTCTGCCGCTCGATATTTTGGGCGAACTGGTTTCCATCGGAACGCTGCTGGCGTTCGTCATCGTCTGCTTCGGGGTACTTGTGCTGCGCATGACGCGACCAACCGCACTGCGGCCGTTTCGCGTGCCGGCAGTGTGGCTCGTAGCACCAGCAGGCATGATCATGTGCGGCGCCATGATGTATTGGCTGCCGGTCGATACGTGGCTGCGGCTTGTGGGATGGACCATCATCGGCATTGTGATCTACTTCGCCTACAGCGTGCGCCATTCCAAGCCGCCACGCTGGACCATCGCCGAAGGCCCAGCGGAATAACGCTATGAGCGCGAGCGATCTTGCCGATCTGACGTTGCCCGATCCCATGGCCGCCAGCGCGCACGAACTGCATCGCGTGTTGGGACCCTTCAGCCTCATCATGCTGGGCATCGGCTCGATCATCGGCGCGGGCATCTTCGTCATCGCGGGCACAGCAGCCGCACAACATGCGGGGCCCGCGGTCATTGTCTCCTTCGTGATCGCCGGACTGGGCTGTTTCTTCGCTGGGCTGTGCTATGCCGAGTTCGCCTCCATGATCCCCCAATCTGGAAGCGCCTACACCTATGCCTACGCGACTATGGGCCGTTTCATGGCATGGTTCATCGGCTGGAACATGGTGCTGGAATATCTCGTCTCCGGTTCCACGGTGGCAGTGGGCTGGTCAGGCTATTTCACGAGCCTGCTGCAGAATTTCGGAATCGCGTTTCCGGCGGCCTTCGCCAACGCGCCCCTTGCTGGCACGGGGTTTCACGATCTTCATCTGACCGGGGCGCTCATCAATTTACCAGCTGTGCTTCTGATCGTGCTCTTAAGCGTGTTCCTGGTCGTGGGTGTGCGCGAAAGCGCGCGCTTCAACGGACTGATGGTGCTCATCAAGACTGGCATCGTCATCTTGGTGATCTTGTTTGGGCTGCCTTACGTGCACAGATCGAATCTTACGCCCTTCGTTCCCCCCAACGCCGGGGAATGGGGCAAGTTCGGCATCAGCGGAATCCTCGCTGCGTCAGGCATGATCTTCTTTGCCTACATTGGCTTTGAGGCGGTATCGGTCGCCGCACAGGAAGCGCGCAATCCGCGGCGCGACGTGCCCATTGGCATTCTGGGCTCTTTGCTCATCTGCACCGTTCTCTACATACTGATGGCGGTGGTGCTGACCGGCATCACGGACTGGCGCACGCTGGATGTGCCCAACCCAGTGTCATTCGCGGTGGGCAAGATCGAAAAGATCGACTGGCTGGTGATGCCGATCAATGTCGCTGCGCTCGTGGGCCTTGCGTCTGTGGTGTTCGTTGCGATTTACGGGCAATCGCGCATCTTCTTTTGCATGGCGCGCGACGGGTTTCTGCCGAAGACATTTTCACTGGTGCATCCGCGATTTCGCACCCCCCACCGCGGCACGATCATCACCGGCTTCTTCGCAGCTCTTCTGGCAGCGGCGTTTCCACTGGATATCCTTGCCGACCTTGTCTCCATCGGTACGCTGCTTGCCTTCGTCGCGGTGTGCGCGGGTATCCTCATTTTGCGCCGCAGCGCGCCACTGGCAAAGCGGCCTTTCCGGACCCCGTTCGTCTGGTTTGTGGCGCCCGCGGGCATTGGAAGCTGCGGCTTGATGATGTTCAGCCTGTCCGAAGCAACATGGGTGCGATTGGTCGCGTGGACGGCCATCGGCATTCTCATCTTCTTCGTGTATGGCTACTGGAATGCGGCGCCTTCCAAGTGGACCGTAACAAACGAAGCGTGAGGCGCTGAGCCATGAGTTACCGCTCCTTGCGCGATTTTATTTCGCGGCTTGAAGCCGAGCAAGAGCTCGTGCGCGTGCGAGAGCCGGTTTCGACCGTCCTGGAGATGACCGAAATCCAGACCCGGCTTCGCGGAGGGCGGGCCCGCGGTGCTGTTCGAAAAGCCCATCAACGCGGACGGCAGGGTCTGTGCGATGCCGGTGCTGGTCAATCTGTTCGGCACGGTCAAACGCGTCGCCATGGGCGTGACCATGGACGGCGTGGAGCGGCGCGACGCCAAGATCGTTGCGCGAAGTGGGAGATCTGCTGGCGAAGCTGCGCCAACCTGAGCCCCCGCGTAGTTTCAGCGAGGCAATGGAATTGCTGCCGCTGGCGCGACGCGTGCTGTCGATGCGGCCCAAGACAGTGGGATCGCCCGCGTGCCAGGAGATTGTCTGGCGCGGCGATGAGATTGATCTCTCGCGATTGCCCATTCAGACCTGCTGGCCGGGCGAACCAGCGCCGCTGATCACCTGGCCATTGGTCGTGACCAAGGGGCCGGGCGACGAGCGCGAGGACAATTACAATCTCGGCATCTATCGCATGCAGGTGATTGGAAAAGATCCAGACGCTCATGCGCTGGCTAAAGCATCGCGGCGGAGCGCAGCATCACGCGCGCTGGGCCCAGGAAAAGAGCGAGCCCCTTCCAGCCGCCGCCGTGCTGGGCGCCGATCCCGGGACGATCCTGGCGGCAGTGACGCCGGTGCCAGATACGCTTTCGGAATATCAGTTCGCGGGCCTGTTGCGCGGGACAGCGTGTGGAGCTGGCCGATTGCGTATCACAGCCGCTGAAAGTGCCCGCCGAAGCCGAGATCGTGATCGAGGGCGAGGTGTCGCTATCCGATTATCGCGACGAAGGACCTTATGGCGATCATACCGGCTATTATAATTCGGTCGAGCAATTTCCCGTCTTCACCGTCACCGCCATCACCATGCGGCGCGATCCGATTTATCTTTCAACCTTCACGGGGCGTCCGCCGGACGAGCCCTCCATGCTGGGCGAAGCGCTGAACGAAGTTTTCGTGCCGCTGCTGCAACAACAATTTCCCGAGATCGTGGATTTCTGGCTGCCGCCGGAAGGCTGTTCCTACCGCATCGCCGTGGTCAGCATGACAGAAAGCTTATCCGGGCCACGCCAAGCGGGTGATGATGGCGGTGTGGTCTTATCTTGCGCCAGTTCATGTACACCAAATGGGTGATTGTGGTGGATGACGACATCGACGCGCGCGACTGGAAAGATGTGATGTGGGCGCTCTCCACCCGCATGGATCCGGCGCGCGACATCACCCTCATCGAAAACACGCCCATCGACTATCTGGATTTCGCCTCGCCCGAATCGGGACTGGGCTCCAAGATCGGGCTGGACGCCACCAACAAGCTGGCCGCCGGAAACCAAGCGCGAATGGGGCCGCAAAATGCGGATGGATGAGGAAATCGTTCGCACCATCAGCGAAAAATGGCCTCGTCTAGGCCTACCAGGATCGGGCAAACCGATCTGGTGAGGTCGCAGACCATATTGCCCGCGCGCGCCCCGCGGTTGTGATGGCATGAGCATCGGGTGAATGCGCTGGGGACCAAACCCGGCCAGGGGCCTCGACACGACCGCCACCACCTATCGCCACCGCTTCGGGACGCTCGACACCCAAGGCCCGCCGCTGTCAGCGCGCATTGATGCGACCAGCGCAAATGCAATCGAACAAATCATCAACCCGATCGACGCACCGACGGCGACAATGCCGATCGCCCGCTTCGCGGGCGCGATAACGCGGAACCTTGTCGATACATTGGAGCTTAATCCGCAGACGGACCGCCCGGACGCGTTCGGGTACAAGGCATAAGACAAGTTTGATCGGTTTGTTTTCGTGGCGTCTGCCGATATCGGGGCCCTGTATGATGAGCAGATACTTTTTCTACTGAGCGCCAGATCACATGCCAGCGCCTCAGGTATCATTGCGAACGTTGGTAAGGACACATGCTCCGCGTTCGGCATCGAACTAGATTTCGCGGCGCGGCAAAGACAATCCCGTTTCGCAGGATCATTGCAAGAGACAAGTCGCCTATTGGTCGAAAAGCCATGGCGCCGTTCTCTCCCGTTTGCAGAAGACGGGCAAATCCAGTTCGCAATGACACCTGACGGTCATAATCTGGACACGATACTTGATACGACGAATTCCCAGAGCTATTTCAGCCGTCGCATTGCACACGGGAAACAGGCCCTGACCGTGAGCTTCGAACGCCTCGACCATGGGTGCGGTCACCTTTGCCAAACCGTCGCTGTTGCTTTCGGCTGACGACGTTCGCCGCGTGGCCCGCCACGACATTGCCGACAAAGATAAGACCCGCGCGGGCATTGTTCTTCCGCATTTACCCCATCTGTTGCTGGGCATGGACGCGCTGCGGCGTCTGCGCCTCTACATCGCCCCCAAGGAGCATACGATCTACATTATCGCCGTCGACGCGCATTGACGCCGGGCGATTGGCCCCACATAAGTGGGGGTTCAAGACCGCAAGAACCGGAGGGGACCAATGGGTTACGTCTTCGAATCCAGTTACAATAGCTTCTTCGTCTATGTTGGCATCAACGCGCTTATCATGCTGATCCTCGGCCTGATGGTGACGCGGGCGCGGCTGAAGACGCAGACTGAAATCGGCGACGGTGGCGGCAAGCCGGAGATGACGGGTCCGCTGCGCGCCCACGCCAACAACACCGAATATGTTCCGATGGCACTGCTGCTCATGTGGTCACTGGTGCCGCTGGGAGCATCGTTTTGGTTGGTGCACGCCGTGGGATTGCCGCTCACGATTGGGCGCATCCTGCACGGTATCGGGCTTTCGCGCAGCACCGGAACTTCACCGCTGCGGTTCGCAGGCATTCTGCTGACGTGGGTCGCGTATATTGTGGGAATTGTCGCGGTTCTCTGGCTTGTGTTCTTCCCCCAAGCGATTGCATCCTGACGGCGTGAGCACACCCACCAAGCAAGATCCGCGCGAGACGCTTGACGACCTGATCCGGGCTGCCCGACGCGCGGGCGCGGATGGCGCTGACGCACTCGTCGTGGAAAGCGTGTCGGCGAGTGTTTCCTATCGCATGGGCACAGCTCGAAGACATTGAGCGCGCGGAATCCGCCGATCTGGGACTGCGCGTGTTCGTGGGCAAGCGGGTCGCGTTTGTCTCCTCCACTGATTTGACCAAAGCAGCGCTGGCCGAATTGCCCGAACGGGCCGTCGCCATGGCGCAGGCTCGCGCCCGAAGACAAATTCGCGGGCCTGGCGCCGACTGGAATTGCTGGCGCGGGAATTTCCGGTGCTCGACATCGAAGACCCACGGGAACCTTCCGCCGATCTGTTGATCGCGCGGGCGAAAGCTGCGGAAGCCGCAGCCCTGGCTGTGCCGGGCATCACCAATTCGGAAGGCGGTGGGGCGAGCTTCGGACGCAGTGCCGTGACATTGTCCACCAGCGAAGGATTTTTCGGCCGCTATGCGGGCACGAGCCATAGCATCGGCGTGTCGGTGTTGGCCGGCGAAGGCACCGGCATGGAGCGCGACTATGACAGTGCCAGCGCGCGCCATGCCGGCGATCTGGAGTCGCTCAGAAGAAATCGGCAAACGCGCGGCGCAGCCGCGCGATCCAGCGGCTCAATCCCCGCAAGGTGAAATCGCAAAGCGTGCCGGTGATTTTCGATCCGCGCGTGTCGGCAGGGCTTGCTCGGCCATTTCGCGGGCGCGATTTCCGGGCGCCGTCGATCGCGCGCGGCGTGAGCTTCCTCAAGGACCGCATGGGCGAAGAGGTTTTCGCGCCGCGCGATCACCATCATCGACGATCCGCATCGGCTGCGGGGGCTGCGCTCCAAGCCGTTCGACGGCGAAGGCGTACGCAACCAGCGCACGCGCTGATCGACAAGGACGGTGTACTCACGACCTGGCTGCTCGATTGCGCCAGCGCCAGGCAACTGGGTCTTGACGACCACCGGCCATGCGGCGCGCGGCACGGGCGGGCCGCCCTCGCCCTCCGCCACCAATCTCTACATGGAGCCGGGCACGCTTTCGCCGGACGAACTGATCGCCGACATCCGCGAAGGGTTTTATGTCACCGAATTGATGGGCATGGGCGTCAATGGCGTGACCGGCGATTACAGCCGCGGCGCGGCGGGCTTCTGGATCGAGAACGGCAAGATCGCCTATCCGGTCTCGGAAGTCACCATCGCGGGCAATCTGAAGGACATGTTCCGCAACCTCACCCCCGCCAATGACCTTGTTTTCCGCTACGGCACCAACGCGCCGACCATGCGCATCGAGGGCATGACCATTGCCGGAGCCTGACGATCTTGCTCTGATTGAAACGGCGGTGCGCGAGGCGGGAAAGATCGCGCGCACTTATTTCGGCGGCGATTACAAACAATGGGACAAGGCAAGGGCCAGCCCGTCACCGAAGCCGATCTGGCGGTGAACGAATTTCTGCACGAGAAGTTCTGCCTGGCGCGGCCCGATTATGGCTGGCTGTCGGAAGAAATCCGATGACGATCCCAGCGCGGCTGCCGCACAGCGCAAACGTTTGTCGTCGATCCGATTGACGGCACCGTCGCCTTTTTGAAGGGCCGCCCGCATTTCACGATCTGCGCCGCGGTCGTGCGCAAGGGCGGCCGCTTTGTGGCGTGGTGTTCAATCCGATCAACGAGGAATGTTTTTCCGCGGCTGCGGCAGGGCGCCATGCTGAACGGCGCGCCCATCCATGTCGAGCGACACACACCTGATCGAAATCTGCAGGATGCTGGGCGACAAGGCGATGTTCGCGCAGCCCAGGTGGAACGATCCGCCGCTGAAGCCGTGGCCACCGATGCAGATCGAGACGCGCAGTTCGCATCGCCTATCGGCTGGCGCTGGTGGCGGCGGGCGGCTTCGACGCCATGCTGAGCCTTTCAGCCAAGCGCGACTGGGATCTGGCGGCCGCCGACCTATCGTGCGCGAGGCGGGCGGGCGCGTGACCGACGCATTGCGGTGCTGCATCTGCGCTATAACGGACGGGAGCACGATACAGCCTTCGGTCGTGGCGGCTGGCCCAGCGCTTCATCGCCGCTGCTGATTCGAGCGGCTGCATCTGCGTGAAACTGCCAGTGAGGAATCGACCCATGGCCGAACCATGCCCCCAAACAGCTTCTGCATCTGGTGTTCGGCGGCGAGTTGGCCTCGACCGACAGGATCGAGTTCAAGGATCTCTCCAAGCTCGACATTGTGGGCATTTTTCCCGAACTACACAGAGGCGCTGGCGGCCTGGCGCGGGCGAGGCGCAGGCGCACCGTGGACAACGCCCAGATGCGCTATTTCGTCGTCCATATTCACCGGCTGATGGAGCCCGACGCGGAGCAAATCAGCCTTGAGCCTCTTTGCGCTCGCGCCGTCGGTGGCCCCCATGCTAAACCCCGCGGCCATGATCGCCGGGACCGACGCTTCAACGCGCCGACCTGACACCTGTTCGCGCGCGCGCGGCGGCGTGGTTGCGCCCATGGCAATTGGGCCATCGTCCGGCGGTTGGCGCATTACCTCAAAGGGCAATGGGCGACGCTCGGCGTGGCCGTGCTGTGCATGATCGTGACGGCGGCGATGACGGCGGCGCTCTCCTATTTGCTTGATCCGGCAATCAAGCTGATCTTCCTGGACAAACGCGCCGACATGCTGATCCTGATTCCGATCGCGGTGCTCGGGGTGATCGTGTTGCGGGCACTGACGACGTTCATCCAGCAAGCGCTGGTGGACACGGCAGGTGAGCGCGCGGTCGCCGCCGTGCAACGCGATATGTTCGAGAGCCTGGTGCACAGCGATCTGGCTGCGCTCAATGCCGTGCATTCGGGGCAATTCGTTTCCAACTTCATTTACGACGCGACATTGATGCGCGACGCCATCGTACGCGGCATCGCGGGGCTCAGCCTTGAGTTTCTTTCGCTGATCGCGCTGGCTGGCGTGATGGTCTATCAGGACTGGCGGTTGGCGCTGATTTCGATCTTCGTCCTGCCGGGGGTTGGATGGGTGACGCAGAAGATTGGCTCTTCGCTTCGCCGCTCGGCCACGCGCGGGATGGCGGAGACGGCGGAACTTTCAACGGCGTTGTCCGAAGCGCTGGACGGCAAGCGGATTGTCAAGGCGTACGGATTGGAAAATCACGTCGCCAGACGGGCCAATGCGCGCATCGACGGCCGGCTGAAATATCTGGTGCGCGTGGCGCGGACGCGGGCGGGCGCCGTGCCGGCGAGCGATCTATTCGCAGGCGTGGTGATCTCAGGCACGATCTTCTATGCAGGCTACCAAGCGATGCATGGCGAGATTGGGATCAACCATTTCGCGTCGTTTCTGGCGGCAATGCTTCTGGCGTTGCAGCCAGTGCGCAATCTCACTCAGCTTTGGGCGACGGCGTCTTCAGGGCTTTCGGCGTCTGACCGAATTTTTGCGATCATCGATGCCAAGCCGAAGATCGTGGACCGGCACGGCGCGCGCGATCTTGTGATTGCGCCTGCGCCGCAAGGCGGGGCCGTGCGATTGCGCAATGTCGGGTTTTCCTATCGCAGCGACGCCAGCATGCCCGCGATCATGGACGTCACGCTAAACGTCGCGGCGGGGAAAAAGATCGCGTTGGTGGGACCATCGGGCGCCGGCAAATCGACGTTGTTCAATTTGCTGCTTCGGTTTTACGATGCCGAGGCTGGAACGATTGAAATTGATGGACAGGATATCGGCCATGTCACGCTGAAATCCTTGCGCAGCCAAATCGCGCTTGTGACACAAGAACCGATCCTGTTCGACGAGACGGTGGCGGAGAACATCGCGCTGGGAAGGCCCGATGCTTCGCAGGGCGACATCGAACAGGCGGCAAAAGCGGCCGCAGCGCACGAATTCATTTTGCAATTGCCCGAGGGGTATCGCACGCGCGTGGGCGAAGGCGGATTGCGGTTGTCGGGAGGACAGCGGCAGCGGATCGCGATTGCGCGGGCGATGTTGCGCAACGCACCTATTCTTTTGCTGGATGAAGCGACCTCTTCGCTTGACAGCGAAAGCGAGCGGCAGGTGCAAGAAGCATTGGCGCATTTGATGCGGGGGCGCACCACCATTGTCATCGCCCATCGCTTGTCGACCGTGCTCGACGCGGATCGGATTTATGTCCTGGATCGCGGGCGCGTGGTGGAATCTGGCACACATTCGGAATTGATGGCGCGCGGCGGGCTTTATGCGCGTCTATACCAACACAATCTCAACGACGACGAATCGCCGTCGCCTGCACTTGTGAATTGAATGGATCGGATGACCCTTGGTCTTCGCGCCTATCGTTCCGCGACCGCCGTGCTCTCACCGGCGGCGAAGCTGGTTTTGCGCGAGCGGGCAGCCCGCGGCAAGGAAGACAAGGAGCGGCTGCAGGAGCGGTTGGGTGTATCAAACCTGCCGCGCCCCAAGGGCACATTGATCTGGATTCATGGGGCGAGCGTGGGCGAGACGCTGGCGGCGCTACCTTTGCTCGACGCGCTACTCAAGCCAGGACGCCAGGCGTTGGTAACAAGCGGAACGGTGACCTCTGCCAAGCTGATGGCGGAAAGATTGCCCGCCAACGCGCTTCATCAATTCGTGCCCATCGACACCCCCGCTGCCGCGCGAAATTTTCTCGATCACTGGCGGCCGGATTTGGGACTGTTTGTGGATTCGGATCTTTGGCCCAATCTTCTGATGAGCGCGTCTGAGCGGAGGATTCCGCTGACACTGGTTAATGCACGCATGTCGGCGAAATCCGCGGAAGGTTGGCATTATGCGCCACAGACGGCGTCCGCGCTACTTTCGGTTTTCGATGCGGTGTTGGCCATCGACTCCGAGGCTGCGGCGCGCTTCACCGCGCTGGGCGCGCGTGACGTGCGCATCACCGGAAGCCTAAAGGCCGATGCCCCTGCCCTGCCCGCCGATGCCAAGAAGCTTGAGAGATTGCGCAATGCGATTGGTATGCGGCCGATCTTTCTGGCATCGAGCACCCATGCAGGCGAGGACGAGACGATCCTGCCAGCCCATGACGTGCTGCGACGGGCGCATGGTGATCTGCTTACCATCATCGTACCGCGCCATCCCGACCGGGGCAGCGAGATCGCCATGCTGTGCGGCACGCGTGTGGTGAAGCGGCGCGCGACGGGGGCGCTGCCGGCAAGCGACACGGCGATTTACGTGGCCGATACGATGGGCGAGTTGGGGTTGTTCTACCGACTGGCACACATCGCGTTCATGGGCGGCAGTTTGATCGCCCATGGTGGGCAGAATCCGCTGGAGCCGGCGCGTCTGAATTGCGCGGTGATGGCCGGACCGCATACGGAGAATTTCTCCGCCGCCTACGACGCAATCTTCGCGGCGCAAGGTGTGGGGCGCGTGGTGACGAGCGGCGACATCGCAGCGCTGGTGCAACGAGTGCTGGACAAGCCCGACGATGCGCACGCCCTTTCCGAAAGTGCGGTCAAGGGAGCCGCGACGCTTGGCGGCGCGGTGGGCAAGACACAGGCGTTCGTCGAAGACTTGTTAGGCAAACATGCGCGCACCTAAATTCTGGACCCGCCGCGACGGCGTTTCGCGGGCGATCTCCGACGCGCTGCTGCCGGTCAGTTGGGTGTACGGCAAGGTCACGACATGGCGGGCTGGGCAGCCTTGGCGTTATCGCGCGCGCGCGCGCGTGATTTGCGTCGGCAATCTGACGGTGGGCGGCACGGGCAAAACCCCTGTGGCCATCGCGGTGGCCGAACTGGTGGCACAGCGCAATGTACAGCCCTACTTTCTCACGCGTGGCTATGGCGGACGCACGCGCGGGCCCGTCCAGGTCGATCCGCAAAAGAACACAGCGCGCGAAGTGGGCGACGAACCGCTGCTGCTCGCCAATGCCGGACCAACCGTCGTGGCGCGCGACCGCGCGGCAGGAGCCGAATTCGCCGACCGTCACGGAGCCGAAGTTATCGTGATGGATGACGGACATCAGAATTCCAAATTGCGCAAGCATGTCTCCCTCGTCGTCGTCGATGCGCAGACCGGTTTCGGCAATCGGCGCGTGCTTCCAGCAGGGCCATTGCGCGAAACGATCAAAGATGGCTTGCGCAGGGCAAGCGCGGTCATCCTGGTGGGCGACGGCGATGCCAAACTCACCGGGTATCGCGGTACGGTGTTTCGCGTAAAACTGGTGCCACAAGAGATTCCCAACATTCGGGAGCAACCGGTGATCGCCTTTGCCGGGATTGGCCAGCCCCGCAAATTGCTGCAATCACTGCGCGACCTCGGCGCGCAGGTGAAGGAGATGAAGAGCTTCCCGGATCACCATGTCTATTTGTCGAAAGAGATTTCGAAGATGCAGGTGAAGGCGCTCAAGCTAAGCGCACTTCTGGTAACGACTGAGAAGGACTACGTGCGGCTGCCGCCGAAGCACCGCAAGAGCATCATCTTTCTGCCTGTGCGCGCAGTGTTCGAGGATCCAGAAGGCTTCCAAGAATTTCTCGACCGCTATGCGATTCCGGCCAAGGAACGCGAAAACGCATGAACGGCGAGGAGATCACGCGGCTGACGCTCGGGGAAAAACTACGCTATGGAGCGGAAGCGGCGGGATTCTTTTTCCTGATGGGCATTTTCAAGACGCTGGGGCTCGATGCAGCATCGGCGTTGGGCGGGTTCATCGGGCGCGAGATTCTCTACCGCACGCCGGTGAGTGAGCGCGCGCGGGAAAATCTGCGCGCGGCCTATCCCGAGAAAAACGCGGCCGAGATCGAAATCATCGTGCGCGAGATGTGGGACAATCTCGGGCGCACGGTCGGCGAATATCCACATCTCGACAAGATTTCGTCACAGGGGCCGGACCCGCGCATCGAACTGTTGAACGTTGAACGCGCAGAAGAAGCGGCGGCGCTGGGTAAGGGCGTGTTGTTTTTCTCGGGCCATTTCGGCAATTGGGAAATTATGCCGACCGCCGCGGCCGAACATGGTTTTCACGGCGCCTCCGTCTATCGGCCCGTGAACAATCCCTATGTGGACCGCTGGGTCGTGGCCCAGCGACTGAAACGCGGTGCCAAGGAGATGATTACCAAAGGGCCCCAGGGCACACGGCGCATCTTCACGCTGCTCAGACGCGGCAAGGTGATTTTTCTGCTCGTCGATCAGAAGACCAATGAAGGAATCGCAGCACCTTTCTTCGGACAGGATGCGATGACGACGCCCGCGCCAGCGGGGCTCGCGTTGCGAATGGGCGCGGGCCTTGTGTGCATTTCCAATGAGCGTCTCAAAGGAGCACGGTTTCGGATGCGCGTCGGTCCGGCGATCCGGGTCACGCCCACCGGCAATCGCGACGCCGACGTGCAAGCGCTCACCGCGCGCATCAATGCCGCCGTTGAGGACTGCGTGCGCGAGCGTCCTTCGCAATGGCTGTGGATTCACCGGCGTTGGCCGCGCGCGAAGGACAAGCCAACCGGCCGCCGTGCGCTGGCGGCTCAGGCGGCCTTAGGAGATGCTTCGCGGGTCGATCGCGATGGGTCGAGCTGGACCTGAAACCAGTTCAGCCGCCAGCATAGATGCGGGCCAGTAGCACGACCGGTTTTTCCAACTTCGCCGATCTTCTGGCCCCGCGTCACATGCGCGCCCGCCGCGACGTCGAGCTTGCTTTGGTGCAGATAGGTCGTGCTCACACCATGGCCGTGATCAAGAATGGTGATGCCGCCGTCGTAGAAGAAATCTGGTTCGGCGAGCACCACATTGGCTTCGGCCGGCGCAAGAATGGGCGTGCCTTCCTTGGCTGCAATGTCGACGCCAAAATGGGGCTGCTTGGGCACACCGTTCAAAACGCGTTGGTTGCCAAAAGTGCCGGAGATGATTCCGGCAATGGGCCAATCCAAGCCATCGTAATACCAATCGGCCAGAGTAAGGATTTTGCGGACTTCTACGATCTTGTCTTTCTCAGCCTTGATGCGGTCCAACAGGTCAGCAGGTGGCGTCACCAAGTCTTGCGGCAAACCGCTGATGGCCTGCGTTTCGAATTTGCGCGCAACGGGGGGGACGTCCTGCATGAGTATGCCGTTGTCGGGATAGACGATGTCGAGGTGCAACGGGGTCGTGCGGTCGTAGGCGATGCCGAAAGCGAAATTGCCGCGCTCGGAAACCTGCAGCACCAGATCGTCGATGGCTACGCGCGCTTCGGGATTGGTGTGGCCGGTGACGAGGCTGCCCTGCTCCATCGAGCCGTTGAGGGTAAGATGCTGTTCATCCGCCCATGCGGCACGCGAAACAAGCGGCAAGGCGGCAAAGGACGCAGCAGTGGCGAGGAATCCCCTTCGGGGAATCATTTGGGTGTATTCCCCGTTTCCTGAAAACGCTTCAGGGCGACGGCAGGAGTCGCATAGGCTTCCTGCAGGTCGACACTCCAGTAACGCAGCGATTCGATCGGAACGGGCACGCCCGTGACGGCACAGACCACATAAGCCCCCGGCCGGATGACGCGATATTCGCCATCGAGATATTCGATCTCCGCAAGGCCGTCGGGGCGCAGGTCGCGTTCTATCTTGTTCATAAAGCCTTTTACGTCATGGGACTGGGCCCGCCAAGTTACATTGGTATCTCGAGCCGTTTGGGCTCGAATTGAATCGAGGAAATACTGTGATGGCCCGGCTTCCGGGCCATCTAACCATGCGGCAAGTGGAGGTTTTCGCCTCCTGGGTGTCCCGGCCTTTGCGGACCGGGACGGAAGCAGGGCCGTCGGTTCAAGCCAAGGCAGTTTAGAGAAGACTGCCTTGGTTGCCCGAGGAAACAGGCTTCTTGGGCTTGGGAGAGGCAGTGCCGTCGGCAACCGCATGACGGGGACCATCGGCAAAGGTCAGTTCTAGGCGTTCACCAGCCCCAATCGCGGATGCAGCGCGCTTGACGTGGCCGTCTTCGCCGCGAACCAACGCGAAACCGCGCGACAGCACCGCCCTGTAGCTGACGCTTTGGAGGATGCGGGCGAGGCTCTCGAAGCGCTTGCGGGCGGCGGCCAGATGGCCGCGGTGCAATTGGGCGAGGCGTTTTCCCAGCACATCGGTGCGTTGCAGGCTGACTTCGAGGTGGCGTTGAATTGGGCGCGGGCGTAGGAGCGAAGCTGATTCGAGCAATCGCGCGCGGTGGGCGTGCAGGTTGCGGCGCAACGCGTGTCCCAGCCGTTCGCTGGCGACGTCGAAACGCTGGCGCGGTTGTGCGAACAGTTGCTCGGCACGGGGCAGCACGCGCGCAAGGCTTGCAAGCCTCTGACGGCGATCGGACATGGCGCGGGAGAAGGCGCGCAAGCGGCGGCGATCGAACTCCATAGTCTGCGATAGAAGATCGGCGCGCACGGGCACCGCCATTTCGGCGGCAGCGGTGGGCGTAGGCGCGCGGCGATCGGAGACTAAGTCGATCAACGTCGTGTCGGTTTCGTGCCCCACAGCGGAGATCAGCGGGATGCGGCTTTCGGCGGCGGCACGTACGACGAGCTCTTCGTTGAACGCCATCAGATCTTCGATAGAACCGCCACCCCGGGCGACGATCAGCACATCGGGGATGGGAAGCACACCGCCCGGTTGCAGCGCGTTGAACCCACGGATGGCAGCGGCGACCTCGATGGCTGCGCGCTCGCCCTGTACGGGCACGGCCCACAGAAGCACGCGACGGGGGAAGCGGTCGTTCAGGCGGTGCATGATGTCACGGATCACAGCACCCGTGGGTGAGGTGATGACGCCGACCACATCGGGCAGATAGGGGAGCGGCTTCTTCCGATCGGCGGCAAAAAGACCTTCGGCGGCGAGCTTTTTCTTTCGTTCTTCCAGCATCGCCATCAGGGCGCCCAGACCGGCGAGTTCGATCTGCTCGACGATGATTTGGTAGCGGGATGATCCTGGATAGGTTGAGATTCTGCCTGTGCAGAGGACTTCAAGCCCTTGCTCAGGACGGATCTTCAGGCGTTGGGCCGCCCCCCTCCAGATGACGGCGTTGAGCACGGCCTTGTCGTCTTTCAGGTCGAAATAGACGTGGCCAGAGGAATGGAATTTGAGGCCGCTGATTTCTCCGCGAACGCGGACGAAGGGAAAGGCGTCCTCGACCATGCGTTTGAGGGCGCCCGCGATTTCGCTGACGCTGAATTCGGGCAGATTGGCCCGGACGGACGAGACGGCATCGCTCATGATTCACAGATGATATAGGAAGCAAGCTTGAATCCACCCTCTCCTTTTGGGATGGGTCACCTTATGGATTTCCTTCTCATCGGCTCGGGCGGACGGGAACATGCGCTGGCTTGGGCGCTGGCCGCGAGCCCTATAGTCACCAAACTCTACTGCGCGCCGGGCAATGCCGGAATCGCGATGGTGGCCGAATGCGTGCCCATCGCGGCGATGGATTTCGACCGGCTGGTGGCTTTCGCCAAGGACAAGAAGATCGCGTTCGTCGTCATCGGACCGGAGACGCCCTTGGTTGGCGGGCTGTGGGACCGGTTGGAGGCAGCCGGCATCAAAGCGCTAGGGCCCAGCATGGCAGCGGCGGCGCTGGAAGGCTCGAAAGGGTTCGTCAAAGACCTTTGCGCGGCGCATGGGATTCCCACGGCGGCCTATCGGCGGTTCACCGCGCCGGGGCCGGCGAAAGAATTTGCAGCGACGCTTGAACTGCCGGTGGTCATCAAAGCGGACGGGCTGGCAGCAGGAAAAGGCGTTGTCATCGCTGAGACCAGCGCCGATGCGCACTTCGCCATCGATGAGATGTTCCAAGGCGGGTTCGGCGCTGCTGGCACGCAGATCGTGGTGGAGGAATTTATGGAGGGCGAGGAAGCAAGCTTCTTCGCCCTCACCGATGGCGAACATGTGTTGCCGCTTGTGGGGGCACAGGATCACAAACGTGCCTTCGATGGCGACAAAGGACCCAATACGGGCGGAATGGGAGCTTACTCTCCTGCCCCGGTTCTGACCGATACGCTGATTGGCGAGACGATGACGCGCATCATCGAGCCGACGGTCGCAGCACTTGCGTCGCGGGGGATCCCTTACATGGGTGTGCTGTTCGCGGGGTTGATGATAACGCGCGAGGGACCCAAGCTCATCGAATACAATTGTCGGTTCGGCGATCCGGAGTGTCAGGTGTTGATGCTGCGGTTGAAATCGGATCTGGCAACCGCGCTGATCGCGACGCGCGACAGGCAGCTTCATCATCTCGATCTACGCTGGCGCGACGAGGCGGCGCTGACCGTCGTGATGGCGGCGAAGGGCTATCCGGGCAGCTACAACAAGGGCAGTGAAATTCACGGGCTCGAAGACGCGGCCAAGGTGGATGGCGTACAGATTTTCCATGCCGGAACGGAGCGGCACAGCGAAAAATTGATCGCCACGGGCGGGCGCGTGCTCGATGTTTCGGCGGTGGGCAAGACCGTGGCGGAGGCGCAGGCCCGCGCCTATCGCGCCGTCGACCGGATCGACTGGCCGGGCGGGTTCTGCCGCCGCGATATCGGCTGGCGGGCGGTGGCGCGGGAGCGCGGGAAGATTCTTTGATTGTCGCACAATCTCGCGGCCAGCCGGCATGGCCTTGGCCGGATTGCGCCCAAGCGGCTTGCCCCCAGGACAGATGCCGTCTCAAATGGGAGCATCGACATTGAGGAAACGACCATGAGCGAACCGGCCTTAGACCGGCAAGAAGCTTTCTCGGGCACCAAAGAGGTGACTGAGGCACACAGCTTCGACGTGAAGCGGCTGGAAAATTATCTGGCGGGAAAGATCGCTGACTTTCAGCGGCCGCTGGAGGTGCGCCAATTCAAAGGCGGCCAATCCAATCCGACCTATCAGCTCATCACGCCGAACCGGACCTATGTGCTGCGGCGCAAGCCGCCGGGCAAGCTGCTGCCGTCGGCGCACGCGGTGGACCGCGAATTCAAGGTGATTTCGGCACTACATCCGACGGGATTTCCGGTCGCCAAGCCTTATGTGCTGTGCCAGGACGAGAGCATCACCGGGACAATGTTCTACGTGATGGATTGCGTCGAGGGACGCATTCTTTGGGACGGACTGCTGCCGGGAATGGAGCCCCGGCAACGCTGGGCAATCTATGACGCGATGAACGAGACGCTCGCGCGGCTGCACAATCTCGACTATGTGAAGATCGGGCTCGAAGATTTCGGCAAGCCCGGGAATTATATCGCGCGGCAGATTTCGCGCTGGACCAAGCAATACCAGCTTTCCGAGACCGAGAAAATCGACGAGATGAACAAGCTCATCGACTGGCTGCCGGCACATCTGCCGCCGGGAGAACGGTCCTGTGTCGTGCATGGCGATTATCGCCTCGACAACATGATCTTGCATCCGACAGAACCCAAGGTCATCGCGGTACTTGATTGGGAATTATCGACCATCGGTGATCCGCTGGCGGATTTCACCTATCATCTGATGCAGTGGCAGATGCCGAGCGGCGGGTCGAGCGCAGGAACGGCGACCCTGTTGGGTTCCGATCTTGCGGCGCTGGGGATCCCCTCGATAGACGAATATGTGGCGATGTATTGCCGCCGCACGGGGCGCGATGAGACGCCGAACATGAATTACTACGCAGCTTACAACTTCTTCAAGCTTGCGGGAATCCTGCAAGGCATCGTTGGGCGTGTCCGCGACGGAACGGCGGCCAACGCCAACGCGACCGCGCATGCTGCAGCCGTTAGGCCCCTGGCAGAACGCGCTTGGTATTTCGCCAAAGAGGCCGGCGCAGCGGGTTAGGTTACTGTTTCCACCTTTTCACGATGACCGAGCTTGACCCAGCCACCGTGAAAATATCACCGGCACAAACTTAACCTCGCATTTACCACACAGCCCGCTTGTTCATGGTTTCACGCAAGCCTTGCTTAACACGGTTGTATTAGCGTTCCGCCCACGGGTAGGTTGAACAAGCTGGGCGGAAATAAATGTCGTCAAGTAAAGGGCTTCAGAACGAGCCCTTTCCCGAGAATCTTTCCGAAGCCGAATTGTTCCGCCGTGAGCGCGCGCAGTTCGCGCTAGCGGAGCGCGCCGCGAGTTTCGGCTATTGGCGTTACGACATCGCAACCCAGCGGTCGCACTGGTCCGCTGGCATGTACAAATTGCTCGGCGTCGATCCCGCCATGCAGCAACCCGATGCCAAATGGTTGCTGAACCAAATGGTCGATGAGGACCGCATCAAGGTCAACGCCGCCATCGAAGCGGCTATCCTGACAAAATCGTCGTTTTATTACCGTACACATACGAAGGATCCCGCCACCGCAGTGCAGATCGTCGATACCCATGGCGAAGTCGAGTTCGGTGAGAATGGCCAGGTGGTGGCGGTGCTGGGTGTGTGCCACGACGTGACCAAGGAAGTCGTCGCCGAAGCAGCGCGCGCCAAGGCGGAGCGGCGTTACCGGCTAATGGCGGAAGAAGCCTCCGACGCGATCCTGCTTTATGCGCCGGGCGGACGTATCCTGTTTACGTCGAGCGCGCTTGAACGCATCACCGGGCGGGGCAGTCAGGAAATCGAGGAAGGCAAATTCTTGCGGCTGGTGCATCCTTCCGACATCGAGGAGGCCAACAAATTGCGAGTGCGGCCTGCGCCCAACCAGACGCTCACCGCCTGTTACAGACTACTGCATCGCAACAAGCATTATGTGTGGCTCGAAGTGACCACCCGTGGCGTCTATGATGACCTGACGGGGCACTATCTCAACACCATCGCGGTGCTGCGCGACATCTCCCAGCGCAAGGCACAAGAGATGGAGATGAAAGCCGCGCGCGATCTGGCCGAAGAGGCCAACCGCGCCAAATCGGTGTTCCTCGCCAATATGAGCCACGAATTGCGCACACCGCTCAACGCCATCATTGGCTTCACCGACATCATGCGGCACGAGATGTTCGGCAAATTGGGCCACCAGCGCTACTCGGAATATTCGACACTGATCCACGATTCAGGCCAACTCCTACTTGATCTCATCTCCGACCTGCTCGACATGGCGAAGATCGAGGCGGGCAAGATGCAGCTCTACTACGAGCCCGTCGATCTGAAAGCGATCATCGAGGATTGCGTGCGGCTGGTGCAGGGCCGTGCGCTCGCCAACAACATCGAAGTCAAGATGGAGCTGGAAACGATCGATCTGAAGGTCGAGGCCGACCGCCGCGCGCTCAAGCAGATTTTGCTGAACCTGCTCTCCAACGCGGTGAAATTCACCCTGACCGGCGGGCATGTGACGGTGAGCGTGCGTAACCGGTCGGGCCACATTTCGATCAGCGTGCGCGACGACGGCATCGGTATTCCCAATCAGGACCTACCGCGTCTGGGCCGCGCTTTCGAACAGGTCTGTGCCGATCCGATGCTCGCCAAGGCGGGCACCGGGCTGGGGCTGGCGCTCGTCAACGCGCTGATCGAACAGCACCACGGCTCCTTTAAGATCGAAAGTGAAGAGGGCCACGGCACCGAAGTGACGGTCGAGCTGCCCGCCCGGCAACCCACGCGCGAGGCCGCCTAGCGCGCTTTTCGCTTTTTATGCGAGAGCCAGTGATAGCGATTCTGGCAAAATAAAAGAGTGGCCGGTCCCCGACCACCCTTTCATTTTATGCAGATATTATTCCGCAGTGGCGCGTTGCGGGGCTTCCATGTATTTGCCGTATTCGAGACGGGCAATGGTGCGATTGTGCACTTCGTCCGGGCCGTCGGCCAAACGCAGCGTCCGCTGACCGGCATACATCCGCGCAAGACCGGGATCGGTGGTCACGCCGGCGCCGCCCCAAGCCTGGATCGCGTCGTCGATGATCTGGAGCGCCATACGGGGCGCCGCCACTTTAATCATCGCGATTTCGGTGCGGGCGACCTTGTTGCCGACCTTGTCCATCATGTCAGCCGCCTTCAGTGTCAGCAGACGGCACATATCGATATTGATGCGGGCTTCGGCCACTCTCTGTTCCCAGATCGAATGCTGAGCGATGCGCTTGCCAAAGGCTTGGCGAGTGAGCAGACGTTTGCACATCGACTCCAATGCACGCTCGGCGACGCCGATGGTGCGCATACAATGATGGATACGGCCCGGGCCGAGACGGCCCTGCGCGATTTCAAAACCGCGGCCTTCGCCGAGGATCATGTTCTCGATCGGGACCTCGACGTCCTTCAGCAACACTTCGGCATGGCCGTGGGGGGCGTCGTCATAGCCGAACACAGGCAGCATCCGCTTGACGGTGACGCCGGGCGTATCGAGGGGCACGAAGACTTGGCTTTGCTGGCTGTGGCGGTCGGTGTCCGGGTTTGTTTTGCCCATCACGATGGCGATCTTGCAGCGCGGGTCGCCCACGCCCGACGACCACCATTTGGTACCGTTGATGATGTAGCTGTCGCCACGGCGTTCGATGCGGGTTTCAATGTTGGTTGCATCCGATGAAGCAACCGCCGGTTCGGTCATCAGGAAGGCGGAACGGATTTCGCCTTCGAGGAGCGGCTTCAGCCATTTGTCTTGCTGGTAGGGGCTGCCGTAACGCTCCAGCACTTCCATATTGCCCGTGTCCGGAGCAGAGCAGTTGAACACTTCCGAAGCAAAGCCGACGCGGCCCATCAGCTCAGAAAGAGGAGCGTATTCGAGATTGGTCAGGCCCGCGCCGTGTTCACTTTCGTTGAGGAACAGATTCCACAGGCCCTGCTTCTTGGCTTTGGCTTTCAAGTCCTCGACGATCGGGACCACAATCCAGGGATTGCCCTTCTTGCGGGCTTCCTCCATCTGCGCGCCGTAGACGGGCTCTGCCGGGTAGATATGCTGCTGCATGAAGTCGCCGACGCGCTTCATCCATTCGCGCTGACGCGCGGAGTAGTCGAAATCCATGTGTTTCCTCCAAAGTTCAAGTTCGATATCAATGGGCGAAGTGTAACCCGCCTCTCCCCGCCCCCACTAGGACCAATTGCCACCCAGCGTCCCGGCGGCAGCTGGTTTGACAGGGGGGCGGAAAGCACGGCAAGCACCGCGCCCATGTTGCTCTGGGTTGGCGCGATTCTCATTTTTGGCGGTGTTCTGTGCCTGGCCATCGACCGGCAGGCGGTCCATTTCCTTTACGACAATGTGCACGCGCCCCTGCACGGCTTCCTCGACGGCATCACCCATGCGGCCAAGGCAGCCCATTGGCTGGCGATTGCTCTGGTGGTCTACCTGGGCTCGCAACTCGGCCTGAGGTTGCATCCCGAGGCCAGCGGGTTTCGGCTTGCTTCCCAATATGCGCTGGCTTTCCTGGTGGCCTTGGCGGGGGGCAGTATCGTGCTGCATTCGCTGAAATTTCTCCTCGGGCGCAGGCGGCCGCGCGATGAGATCGAACTGAACCTCTATGAATTCATGCCGCTGTCGTTCGACCTGCAGCACAATTCGTTTCCTTCAGGACATGCGCTAACGATCTTCTGCGTGGCGGTTATCGCGAGCGCCGCATTGCCTGGGTTCTGGCCACTGTGGTTTGCGATTGCGGCGGGGCTCGGCTTCACCCGCGCGCTGTTGACCGCGCATTTCCTCAGCGATGTTTTCATCGGCGCGGGGATCGGAACAGTGACAGGGCACGAGACGATCGTTTATCTGTTTCCGCAACTGGCACCGGCTTGGTTCTAACGGGTTTGGAAATGCTGGGACTGCTGAGCGACATCAATGTCTGGACGAGCCTACTGACGCTCACGGTGCTCGAAATCGTTCTCGGCATCGACAATATCGTGTTTCTCTCCATCGCATCAGGCAAGCTGCCGCGCGACCGGCGGCAAGAGGCGCGACGCATCGGATTGGGGCTGGCGCTCGCCATGCGCATCGCGTTGCTGTCGAGCATCGCGTTCATCATTTCGCTGTCACAACCGGTGGTGACAATATTGGGCCATGATTTTTCCTGGCGCGATCTGGTGTTCGGCGCCGGCGGCATTTTTCTGCTCACCAAAGGCACGCGCGAGATCCATCATTTGGTCGATGGCAATGAAGAAGAGACCCGTGCACACGGCGCGCGTTTTCTTACCGTAATCGCGCAAATCGCGATTTTCGATCTTGTGTTTTCCATCGACTCCGTCATCACAGCGGTCGGCATGGCGGAGCATCTGCTGGTGATGATCGCAGCCGTCGTGATCGCGATCCTCATCATGCTGTGGGCGGCGGGGCCAGTTTCGGAATTCGTGCATCGCTATCCGACGGTGAAGATGCTGGCGCTAAGCTTTCTGCTGCTCATTGGCATGACCCTGATCGCCGATGCCCTGCATTTCCATATTCCGCGCGGCTATCTGTACTTCGCGGTGGCCTTTTCCATCGGGGTGGAGTTTCTTAATCAGATCGCCACGCACCGCCGTGCGCGCGGGACCTTGAAGAAATAGCTATTAATGGGGGCACTCAGCCTTTGCCCTACAACGCGCCCGACACTTAAATCCGAACACGCCTTACTAAAGTAATGTGTTAATCGCTCCAATTAACATATTAACACTTAATTCCTTTTATTTCGTCGCGCATGGGAAGAAACTCGACCACCCGAATTGCGACGCAAGAAAAGGTACAGCACATGAGAGCGCTGCGTATAAAGTTCGCAATAATACTCCTAACCAGTTCGTGGTGTTTCGCGTTGACAAGCCCATCAATCGCTTCCGATCAACAATCTTATTCTGTGGTCGGGCCAGGACGCAGTTCATGCTTTTCTTGGGGGAAGGCACGAATGACGCGATCAATGGTAGCCGTTTCGCAGCAGCGGTGGGTCGAAGGATATCTCACCGGCTTCAATCGCTATGCAGCGTCGTCGACTTCCAACATTGAAAAGGACATTCCTTATAATGGCATGCCAGTCTGGCTTGACGTCTATTGCGCAACTCATGCGGATGGCACCTTGATCCAAGCGGCCGATGCTTTCATTGACAGCCAGTTGAATCAGATAGCCCCTAGAACGGCATCGACATCAAAATAGCCAGTGCCGAGCACAGCGATTGTCGCGAAGGCCAAATTGTCTGGGAAATATTTGCTGAATTTGGAGTTCAAACCGCTTTTCGTGCGGCCAACATTGTTCACGCTCAACAGCTGTCTTTGTCTAAGTGGGCGGCAATTATGCCAGATTTTCCCGCCGAGTTTTCTAAACGGCTGCTAATGCTCTGGTTGCGGACTGAAGGAACCCGCTGCTTGTCGCGTTCCCGTTGTGGAGTGAACCCATCAAAGGTCACTCGAAGAAGCCATCCGCACCTTCATTCTTTCGGAGATGGCCCAAATGGGTACTCGAAACTCTTTCGTGTGCCTGCGAAAAAGGGGGCCACGAAAGTCAGAAAATGGTCCTTGCCAGAAATCAAAACTTCGTCTTGCTGTTTCGTTGGAACACCGGCACTTCGAAAGACACATCGTCGCCTTCGCAGAGAGAAGCATTTGAATGACGCAGAAAACCGCGGGTGCTGTCGCCAATCTGAATAATGATCTCAGCTGGTGGAGATGCCTCGAGGCCTTGTGATAGAGCGCAACCTTGACGCCCGCCTGAACAAGACATGAATGGTGGGCTCAGAATTTGTTCAAAGCTGGCTCTACATTCTGCCCCCATCAGTGTGGGGCTCAAAAGATTTTTTCGAAATATCAAAACGGAGTTTGCAATGAACTGGAAACGTAATGTTTTTGTCGCAGCGATCGGTACCGCGGCGGCCTTTGGCGCAGTGGCCAATGCGTCTGCAGATACCACTTGGCAGCGCCATCATCCCCGCCGCGAAGAGGTAAACCATCGACTTTCGAACCAGAACAGTCGCATCAAGACAGAGCGTCGCGAGGGTGAAATCACCGCCCAGCAGGCGCGTTATCTGCATGGTGAGGATCATTCGATCCGCCGGCAGGAACGGTTCGATGCACATTTGGATAATGGACATATTACGAAGACGGAGAAGCATGCCCTCAATCAAGAGGAAAGCGGCGTCAGCAAGCAAATTGGCCGATGATTGCGGCACTGCGTTGCGTATGCGTTCTTAGGCATTAGGAATTCTTCGCGCGGCGGCGCTCAATGAGCGCTGCCGTCGTCCTCTCGTCGGCGGCAGAACTTTAGAATAGCTCGAAATTGATGGGCCCCGGCCACATTCGCGTCCACCACTGGTGCAAATGCGATCTTTGCAATGGTTTGGTTGCCTTCGTTCACCCACACGTTTCCTCGCTCCGAGTGAGAATTGGCCTATAATCAATCGAGCTTTTATCCTGGATGAGCGATGAAGAAGCATCAAATCGGCATTTCTAGATGAAGATCGTCAATGAACGAAGTGCGTGCACCTCCATCGCCATTTTAACGCCAGTATCAACATCACAGATATTGTCGAAGGTATTCGAAGTTTTTCATCGACAATTTTTGGCCCACGTGACGGCCGGCACGCGCGATTGATGCACCCGTACAGCCGCGTGGCACCCTTGACCAGGAATTCACACTTAACCCAGCCTATCTCTGTCCTCAGCGAAAAATTTACCAAAACATTCCGCCCCGATGTCGAGCATCTCCCAGAGCGAAACCCGAGCCGCGTTGGCCGCAACAGGTATCACATTGTCCTTCTCAGCTCATTGGAACGATTGCGGAAGCTTTTAATTCGCAATTAGGCAATTAAATCTAATCTCACCTCGCCTATGAGGGATGGCAAGTCCCCCAGCCGCTCGTGGGCCGGAAAGGGGCGGGCGCATTCGTTGGCCACCCCTTTTTCTTTGTTCGAATTTCTATCGATCTTGGTGAGTGCGAATTACTTTGGCGGCCACTTTATTAGGCCTCAATGCCCGACAAACCCATCGGATTAACGCGACCTTCAGTCGAGATGGCAGACGTTGGGCGCTTCAGCCCTGATGAAAGAGACATTTGTGACATCGACACGGGAAACTTCACAGTTCGAAAGCCCGGCCGCCGACAGGCGCGCTCGGGGTCTCAACGCATTTCTCGGTAGGCTGGGACCCATCCGCGCCACATTCGTACTGACTTTGATGGCGGTTTCCATTTCAGTCTTTTGTTATGTGATCCTATCGAAACTCGAACAACAGACGCTCAACGCTCTTCTGCTCTTCAATGCTGCAATCATTACGATTCTTGTTGCGATCCCGATAGTTCTATACTCCCAGAAGATGATCCTCAATCTGCGGACCTCGCGCCGCGCCCTAAAGGATCTGACGATCGAGCTTGCGGCTGCCAAGGAACTTGCGGACGCCGGAAGTAGAGTGAAGTCCGACTTCCTTGCAAATATGAGCCACGAGATTCGGACGCCGATGAACGGCGTTCTCGGCATGACGGGCCTTTTGCTTGACACCGCTCTGGACTCAGAACAGCGCAAGTTCGCCGAAATCGTTCGGGAATCGGGCGAAGCGCTTCTAACTATCGTCAATGATATTCTAGATATCTCAAAACTCGAGGCAGGCAAGCTGGAACTTGAGAGCATTGATTTCGATCTCGTCAACACGGTGGAAAGCGCCACGGCCCTCATGGCCGGAAAGGCACGCGAGAGAGGTATTGACCTCGGGACGTCTATTGGGCCGACCGCTCAGGGCGTTTATCGAGGAGATCCCACCCGACTGCGTCAGGTGCTGGTCAATTTGCTAAGCAACGCTATCAAATTCACCGAGAAGGGCGGCGTTTCGGTCCGCGTAGACGTCTATCGAGTTGAGGATCCTGAGACCGGACTTTCCCATCTGCGGTTCGAAGTCGAAGATACCGGCATTGGCATTCCTGAAAAGGTCTGTGAGCGTCTATTCCAAACATTCAGTCAAGCCGACAGCTCTGTCACCCGACGTTATGGCGGGACGGGGCTCGGCCTTGCAATATGCAAACAATTGGTCGAATTAATGGGTGGTGATATCGGCGTGTCGAGCCGGGTTGGCGTTGGCTCGACCTTTTGGTTCCAACTAGCCTTAGCGCGATCAACCGCTCAGTTGCCAGATATGCGCGATTTGCCGGCGGCGCTTAAGAATCTTCATGTGCTGGTTGTAGACGACATTCAGATGAACCTCGACATCCTTAGCAGGCAGCTTGGTGTGTTCGGTATCAAGGTCACAACCGTGGACGATGGCTTTGCCGCGATGGCGGAACTGGAGCGGGCCTGGCACCGCGGTAAACCCTACGACATCGCCTTCCTAGATCAAATGATGCCAGGCCTTGCCGGTGACGAACTGGCAAAGCGCATTCGGTCTAGCCCGCTGCTGCGCGACATCAAATTGGTATCGGTTTCTTCGGCCGGTACTTATGGGCTGACGGCACCGACGGCCTCTCTGTTGGACGCTCGATTGGACAAGCCGGTCCGCCAGCATGAGATCCTTGATTGCCTAGTTCGCATCCATAGCGGACAAAGCCACGAACCGCTACCGCTAAGCCAGCGGACGGCCGAAACCACCCTGCGAACCTCGCCATCGCACGCGTTACGTATCCTTCTGGCGGAGGACAACAAAATCAATCAAATGTTCGCTGTGGCACTGCTGGAAAAGGCCGGACACCAAGTTCATGTTGCCGAGAACGGTCATCAAGCGGTCGACGCAATGCGACATGGCGACTATGATGTCGTCCTTATGGACGTGCAAATGCCCGAGCTTGACGGCATCGGCGCCACGCGCGAAATCCGAACACTAGCACAGCCAAAATGTGCAGTTCCTATAATTGCGATGACCGCCAACGCCATGTCGGGCGCTGAGGCGGAATATCTGAAGATTGGGATGGATGATTATATCTCCAAGCCGGTCAAACCTGAATTGCTGTTTGCGAAGCTTGGCCGTATCGCAGGTGCCATTGAGGGGCAGCCGATAAGCACGCCTGTTCTGGTGGTTAAAAACGACGCTGCAGGCGCCGACCGCACTACGTCCGTCGATAATCAGGTACTCAAATTGCCTATACTGGATAGCGGCAAGCTGGCCATTCTCAGTGCAGCACTATCCCCAACGTCCCTCGTAAATTTCCTCGCACTATACAAGGAAAATACCGAGAGCTATCTTCAGCACATCAACGAACTGGTTGTGCAATCTGATCTTTCTGGCGTGGGCCGTTTAGCGCATGAACTCGTAAGCACTTCTGGCAACATCGGTATAGAACGAGTGAGTGCGTTGGCGCGGCTAATAGAAACCGCTTGTCTAGAGAACGATCACAAAACTACCACTCTTCTCATCGAAAAGCTCAATTCTTCCAACATCACTGCATCCGGCGCCATACAGAGCTGGTTAGAACAAGCGACAACTGTAAGAGAAGCAGTTGGTAGATTCTGAGGTATCACTTCGAAGCCAATCGTAGGGGTAACGCAACCCATCCCCGTAGCGAAGCCAATAAAGGTCGTGGGGATCAACTACGTTACGTGGCGGAAACGTTACGATAGGCAGAGTTCGGTCAGACATAACATCCACTGGGCGATGATGCTTACGGCCGCAAGCAAAACCGCGCCGCCGCTCGAACGCCCCGACGTCGATCTTCACGCGGGCGTACTTCCGTTCACCGGCACGGCTTAAGTCGCGTTAGCCGCCTAAACGGCCCTGAAAAGGTTGGCGTATCCGACAGGATGAAAACGAGAACTGAATACTCGCACAACAGTATGGGAGATGCGCGCCAATCCGCGCAAAACGAGCTTTCGCGGGCATGAATAATCAATCAACTCAAGGATTGTCATCGCCCACGAAAGGGTCATGACAAAACTCAAATGTGCGCCCCTAGCGCTGTATGATCTTCCGTGCGTTTTCGACCACCGTCTTGGCGGCCTCGCCGTCGCCCTTGCGCAGCGCGGCCATGTCGACGGGCACTTTGACGCCGGATTGAACGGCGGGACGTTCGCCCACCACGTTGAGCCAGCGCTGCAGATGATCCAGGCCCTCGACCGACACGCCCGACCAGGGATGGGTTCGCACCCAACACCAATTGGCGATGTCGGCGATAGAGTAGTCACCCGCTAGATATTCATGTTCCTTGAGCTGTGCGTTCAGCACCTCGAACAGGCGGCGGGATTCGTTTTGGTAGCGGTCGATGGCGGGTTGATATTTCTCGTGCCAGTAACGCGAGAAAACATTGGCCTGCCCCATCATCGGACCAATACCGCCCATTTGGAACATCACCCACTGGATAACGCGGCTTCTGGCTTTGCGGTCGGCGGGCAAAAGTTTGCCCGCCTTTTCCGCCAGGTAGATCATAATCGCGCCAGATTCGAAGACCGGGAAATTGCCCTCATCACGATCCACAATCGCCGGGATGCGGCCGTTGGGATTGATCTTCAGGAATTCTGGCGTCTTCTGATCGCCGTTCCCAAGGCTGAGTGCGTGCACGTCGTAAGGCAACGCCAGTTCGTCAAGCGTAACGGAGGCCTTCCAGCCGTTCGGAGTAGCCGATGTGTAGAGGTCGATCATCGCTCAAGCGGCCCGGAACTGTTGGATGAAAGGCGTTTCTTCCTCGATGAAGCTCTTGAACGAAGCTCTGGCGTGAAGCCGTCCAATATAGCCGCCGAGCTTCGGCCAGAGCGAGGCGTTGAGCGTTTCGCCTGCGTGACCGAAATTCACGAACATCGTGCCGACGGAGGCATCCGCGATGGAGAACGCGTTTCCGACCAAGAATTCGCGGTCGCCGATTTGTTTTTCAAGATAGTCGAACAGTGGAGGAAGCTTCTCGCTCAGCGTCTTTTCGCAGACTGTCTCATCGGTCTTGCCACCAATCAGTTTCTTGACGATACGTTCGAAGAACAGACCGCTGCCGATGTTCGACGCCACCACCGAGTCCGCATATTCCTCGAACCATAGTGCACGGGCGCGTTCGTAGATGTCTTTGGGATAAAGCGCCGGATTGGGGAATTTGTTTTCGAGATAATCGCAGATCACCGAGGAATCCGAGAGCGTATTGGGCTCGGCACGGTCGGTGTCACGCATCGCAGGGATGCGCTTCAATGGACTGATGTCGGCGAAATTGGGCGGCGGCGAGAACGGGCTGACCTGCTCCAGCTGGTAGTCGACACCTTTTTCCGCAAGCACGACGCGGACCTTGCGAACGAACGGTGAAATAGAGCCGCCATAAACGATGATTGCCATGTTGAAACCCCTGAATGGTCGCTCCCCTTGCGGCATTCTATAACCGCTTCATGACAGTTTGTCAGAGTTGGGGTGCAGAGTTGATCAAGCCAAACCTGCCAGACAGCCTGCTTTTTCGAGCACCGTGTCGACCTTGGCTTTGGCAGTCTCGTCGAGACGGGCATAGGCGGCGCGCAGTTCGGCCAGGCATTTCACCTGATATTTGAAGGCGCCTTGCGAATAGGTGCCGCCAGAAAGGGGCACCGAGAAGGTTTCTGCGCCCCGGGCAACAGCGTCGGCATTGGCCTTGAGGAACGGAAAATAAACTTCACCCGCCAGCGCCAGCAGTCCCTCGACGGCGGGCGTCAGCGGCGCCTCGGGATCGCGCCAGGCACCCTCCACGCCCGAGGCATCGTCGAGATTGGCTAACCAGCGATAGGTGAAGGGGAATTCGCGGCGCATCAGCTCCTGTGGCGTGGGGTCGGTGGCCAGCTGCGAAAGCTGGCCCATCCAACCGAAATCGGCCAGCGACGGGCGCGTACCGAAGAGAAAACGTTCTTCGGTCACCAAGCCTTCGAACAAGCCCATGATTTGATGCATAGAGTTCTCGATGATCGGCGCGTTCTGGCGTGTGCAGCCCACGATCGTCATGCGGCCGACCTGGCGGGCGCGGAACATTTCGGCAAGCTGCACCACCTGATCACGGCCCTTGCCTGCCAGCCGGTCGTAGACGATCCAACGGCTCATCTGTTGCTGATCGCGCTCGCTGAACCAGCGATAATGGAACATTGCTTTGGTGCCCCACTCGTCGGCGAAATCTTCCAGAAGATAGGCAAGAAACGCCTGCGCCGGATCGTCGGGTACGATGGAACGTTCGCTGTGCAGCTTTTCCAGCTCGAAAATCATCGGCGTGGAATCGTTGTGCCACGAACCATCCGGATATTGGATGACGGGAATAACAGGCGCCTTGACGTTCTGGAATACCGCGTCGTCACCCATTTCCATCTGCCGCCAGACATAAGGCAGGCGACGATAACGCAGCACGGCGCGCATCTTCATCGAATAAGGTGAGCCCAGTCCGCCATAGATCGTATAGTGGCCCATGCCCGTTCCTTTCAGCCGCGCCTTGCGCGGAAAAACGATTTCAAAACCTCACCCGCCCGTGCCGCATCGCCTGCGCGTGCGATTTCGGGGCGATGATGACATGTCGGCTGTTCGAAGAAACAGGGGCCGTGTAGCACGGCCCCCCCCTTCGGGTCTTTGGCGGCGAAGACCACGCGGGCGATGCGTGCAAGGCTCATCGCACCAGCGCACATAGCGCAGGGTTCGAGTGTCACATAAAGCGTCGTGCCGACCAGCCGCTCGTTGGCGAGCACGCCGGCGCCTGTCCGCATCGCCAGCATTTCGGCATGAGCTGTGGGATCGTGGTGTTCGAGGATGCGGTTGCCCTGACGCGCCAGCACTGCACCGTCCGCGCCCACGAGCACTGCCCCCACCGGCACCTCGCCGCGTGCACCTGCCGCTTCGGCTTCCCCCAGCGCCATTGCCATATATTCGTCGTCGGTCATTGAGTTGTGCTTTCCTGCCGCAATTATACTAATCGTCACGGCCCGGCCTGTCCGGGTCACTCGCACAAAGCGGGCCATCACGAAAGGGCATAGAGTTGCCAAGTAGCGAGAACGCGACGGGCGAGCGCATCGCCAAGGTTATTGCGCGGGCCGGCGTTTGCTCGCGGCGCGATGCCGAGAAGCTGATCGCGGAAGGGCGCGTTGGCCTCGACGGGGAAAAGGTCACCACCCCCGCCATTCGTGTGGGCGGACATCAAGTTGTTTCCATCGACGACAAGCCACTTAGCGAGCCGGAGCCGACGCGGCTGTGGCGCTATCATAAACCGACGGGATTGGTAACCACGCACCGCGACCCGCAAGGCAGACCAACTGTCTTTAACAATCTGCCCAAAAATCTGCCGCGCGTGGTTTCGATCGGGCGGTTGGACATCAATTCGGAAGGGCTGCTGCTCTTTACCAATGATGGGGCGCTGGCGCGCAAGTTGGAACTTCCAGCAGCGGGATGGGTGCGCAAATATCGTGTGCGGTTGTTTGGCAAAGTCAGCCAAGCCGATCTCGACAAACTGGCCCAGGGCGTGACGATTGAAGGCGTGACGTATGAGCCGGTGATCGCCGATCTCGAACGCTCGAAAGGCATGTATGCGTGGGCGAGTGTGAGTTTGAAGGAAGGCAAGAACCGCGAAGTGAAGCGGTTGATGGAGTTGTTGGGACTAAGAGTGGCGCGGTTGATCCGTGTGCAATACGGACCGTTTCATCTAGGCCAGCTTGCGGAAAGTGCAGTCGAAGAAATTCCGGCCAAACTCTGGCGCGATCAACTGGGCATGGGAAAGAAGAAATAAGCGCGCCGCCCTCGCGCGCGCAGCAGGTGGCGAGGGCAGCAGCACTGCGGCCCGGACTAATGTCCGCCGTTTGAACCCATCGCATCACCACCCTTCATGGAGCTGCTGCTTTTCATGGGATCACCCTGCATCGAGCTGCCCATGGAATTGTCTTTCTTTTTCTTGTGATGCTTTTTCTTCGTGGCGGCCGCGCCGTCCTTCGTGGTGTCGCTGCTCATGTTCTCAGATTTCATGCCGTCGGCGCTTTTCATCGAATCCGACGTCATCGAATTCTGGCTGGACATGCTATCCGCAGCAAAGGCTGCGCCGGAAAGGCTGAGCAGGCCGGCAAAGACGGCGGTGGCAATTGCGAAACGTTTCATCAATGAGCTCCTGGTCGTTTGATTTGGTTTCGAGGGCTTGGCTTGCCAGCCTGGCCCTCGCAAGGCTAGTTCGTCGCAATGCCGGATCGGTTACACTAAAGGCGTACCGAATCCTCGTCGTAACCGGATCAGTCCATCGTGCGAACTGAAGGGGAGATTTGAGCCTTTGATTGCCGCGGAGATGCATCTGAAAGTGCTGATGCTGGCGGCGCTCGACGGCGATGCACGCGCCTATCGCACGCTGCTGGCCGAATTGAGCATGCATCTGCGGCTGTATTATGCACGGCGACTGGCTCAGCCGGCGGATGCGGAGGATCTGGTGCAGGACACGCTGATGGCGATACACAAGCGCAGAAACACCTACGATGTAAAACAGCCGCTCACGGCGTGGGTCTACGCGATCGCGCGCTACAAGCTGATCGACAATTTCCGGCGCAACCGCGTGCGCCAGACAATTGCGCTGGAGGATGCAGGCGCATTGTTCGCCGAGGATCAAGCCGAAGCTATCGGCGCCAAGCGCGATGTGCAGCAATTGTTGAGCAGGTTGCCCGAGGCCAAGCGCGAACTGATCCAGCTGACGCGGATCGAGGGACTTTCAACGGCAGAAACCGCAACGCGCCTTGGCCTTTCGGAATTGGCGGTAAAGGTAGGCGTTCACCGCGCGCTCAAGACGTTGGCCCAGCAATTTTCGGAGAAGCCGTGAAGACCAACGACCTCATTGCTGCGCTTTCGGACAATCTCCCCCCCGTCCCGTCACGCGCAGGCCTCGCGCCGCTCGTCTGGGGTTTGGGCGCCGGTATGCTTGTTTCGGCAGCGCTCATGGTGGTCTGGCTCGGCCTTCGTCCAGATCTGGCCGAGGCGATGCGCACGCCACCCTTTTGGATGAAGTTCGGCTATACCCTTGCTTTCGCGGCGCTCGCGTTCTGGGCGACGCTACGGCTGGCCCATCCCGGCGCGCCAGCGCGGACGGCGATGCGTGCCATGCTCCTTCCCGTCACGGCGATGGCAGCACTGGGGCTCCTTGAACTTGCACTTTCGCGAACCGATTCGACGCAGCTTTTCTACGGTTCGTCCCACCAAGTGTGCCCACAGCGCATCTTTGTGGTTTCGTTGCCGATCTTCCTCGGTGCGCTGTGGGGACTGAGGCGGCTTGCCCCGACGCGGCTGGCGCTGACAGGCGCTATCGCGGGACTGCTCGCGGGGGCGGCGGGGGCCTGGATCTATGCCTTCCATTGCGGCGAGAGCGGGGCGCTATTCGTGTCCGTCTGGTACACGCTGGGAATTGCAAGCGTGGGCGTGCTGGGGGCGCTGCTGGGACGCTTGGTACTCAGATGGTAGGTTGACCGCAACCCGATGGTTCAAACGTGATGCTCAGCTTGCCTACCGCGCGTTCGCTTTGCGGCGCGCGAGGCTTTCGGCGGGCCACTCAGCCTTGGTGTCGTAGTAGATTTCGAAGGCGCGCGCATCTTCGGGCAACCGGACCCACGGGAGCTTGGAGCGGGTGAAGATGTGCACATCCGGCGCGAAGCGTGTGGGCTCGTCTAGCGTGGAGACGCGCATGAAACGGGTCTCGTTGTGGCCGCCATAATTGCTCCACAGCGCGGTCTGGCATTGCGGGCAGCGATGGATGAGATGGGGACGGCCGCTCTCGGTGGGCATCGAGACGGCGATGGGCTCACCCGACAGCAGTTCGACGCGGTCCGCCTCGATCAACGCATTGATCGCAAACGCCCCGCCCGACTGCTTCTGGCAATCGCGGCAGTGACAGCAATGCACGAACATCGGCGCGGAGGTGAGGCGGTATTTCACGAAGCCGCAGAAGCAGGCGCCGGGGTATGCTGTAGCCATAAACTCTCCAACAGAAGATCAAGATGCCAAAGAATTCTAACGTAGTCGTGCGAACTACAAAACGTGCGACAGCACATATTGCTGCCGACTGCGCTGGACACGTGACGCAAAAATACCGATCAGCGATAGGCAAAACCTTCATATGTTTTGCGGAAAGTGGGGCGGTGTTGGCGTGCCTGCAGCCCAACAAGGTTGCACAACGTGCCTTGGAAGGGGTTTCGCCCGCTGTTCGTGCGGAGGGGCGGTAGGCCAGCTTTCCGCCTCGATGGGTGCCACGCCAAACGCAACGCAGTGAAGCTTGTGCGGATATGTGTGAAGGCTAGCCAGATATCCACCAGAGTTTCAGCGTCTGCGCGCCTATCCCACTGTGGGCTGCCTCTGACTCTACTTTTGCGCCGGTACACGGCTGTCGTCGTTGATGGTGATGATCTTGTATTCCATGTCGGTGCCGGCGCCAATTTTGCGGACCCAGATGTTGCGGCCGCCGTCGCCAACCATGATGCCTTGCCAGTTCTGCAAGTAATCCCGCGAGGCCGCGACTGCGGCCTGCACAGCGGGCGAGATGATCTGGTCGATCCTGGTCTCGAACTGGCCGCGGGATTTGACGTGGCGAGCTTCGGCGTCCTTGTTCCACAGCAGCGGGAATGTCGCGTGCGCGATGAGCCAGGCCGTGTCTTTCTTCGCGACTGCTTCTTTCAGCGTGGCGACGAACGCGGTGTCGCCGGGATCGGCGAGCGCGCTCGGCGCGGGCGCGGCGGGCGCTACGTCGGCCGCGATGGCAGGGGTGATGGCTAGAAAAAGCGACGCGATGGCGAAACGCTTAAACGATACGATGTGCTTGGTCATGTTTTCCCTCCCGAGGAAATCAAAAAGCGGACAATCACGTCATGATTTCGTTGCGCACGTCTGGCATTCGCAGTGTCGACCGATGGCGGGAAAGATCACGCCCGCGCTCAGAAAGCTGATGAAAAGGACGATTACGCACCCGATGGTGAAGCAGTGCTTGGTCTTGTGCAACCCGTAGGCCAAACAGCGTGAACCGTCCAGGTCGACGAATTCCTGAGTGGGGGCGGTTCTGTAGATGGCGTCTTTGCGAACGAGGTTGCGCGCGACGTCGCAATCGCGGTCTGGCGTATGAGCGCGCAGAGCCAAACACCGTGCTGACGAGCCTGTTCGCCCAGAGATGATTTTCGTTGGTTGGCCCACCAGCGCCGCCCGCGGTTTGAAGGCGGGAGCATGGCGTGTGCGAGGTCCAAGAGAGCACGAAAGGTGACGACGGCGATGTCCACATCCCGCCCTTGCGTGCTTCGTCGGACGTGCTAGCCACCTAGTTTGACCGCTGCGCAGCTATGTTGCGGCGGGCCCCTAAACATGCTGGCCTCCATTGATATGCAGCTCGGCGCCGGTGACGTAGCTGGATTGTTCCGTACACAGATAGTAGATCGCCTTGGCCACCTCTTCCGGCTGACCTAGCCGGCGAAGGGGGATTGTTTCGACGATCTTTTCGGAGCCGGGGGAAAGGATCGCGGTGTCGATCTCGCCTGGCGCGATGGCGTTGACACGGATGCCAAGTGGACCGAAATCGGCGGCCATTTCGCGAGTGAGTGCGGCCAGGGCGGCTTTCGACGTTGAGTAGGCGGCGCCCGCGAAGGGGTGGACACGGCTGCCTGCGATGGACGTCACGTTGACGATGGCGCCATGGGCGGCGGCCAATTCGTTCACCAGGCCGCGGCCCAGCCAAATTGTGGAAAAAAGATTCACTTCGAAGACCTGGCGCCAAGTGGCTTTGCTGGTTTTCAGTGTGTCGAGGCGTTCGCCGCCCTCGCCCTTTGGAGAAATTCCGGCATTGTTGACGAGCGCGTGTAGCTTGCCTTGAGGCAGGCGCTCACGCATTTCGTGCGCGGCGCGCTCGGTGTCGTCTGGATCAGAGAGGTCGACTTGGATGTGGTCCTCCGGCCCCGCCGCCCAGGGGCAGTTCTCTGGAAAAGCATGGCGCGAACAAGTGATGACCCGCCAGCCAGCGCTGGAAAACCGCTTCACCGTGGCATGGCCGATGCCGCGGCTGGCGCCCGTCAGGATCAAGGTGCGGCGTTCTTCGTTTTGCGTCGGTTTGCTATCCATCATGGGGACAGTGTAGCCGGCGCCAACGCGGATGGGGAGTGTGGTAGATTCCGGCGGCTTTCCAGGGACTGACCATGGCGGAACGATTGGCACAATGCGGCTGTGGGCAGTTGAAGGCGCGGTGCGCGACCGAGCCGCTGCGCGTGTCGCTGTGCCACTGCCTTGATTGTCAGAAGCGCACCGGCAGCCTGTTCGGTGTGGCGGGGCGGTGGCGTCGCGAGGATGTGCGCATTGAGGGTGCTTCCACGGAATTCCGGCGCGGGTCGGATGACGGGTTCTGGGTCGCGTTTCATTTCTGTCCGGTGTGTGGATCGACAGTTTTCTGGGAGAGCGAGCGCGATGCAGAGACGATCGCGGTCGCGGTAGGCGCGTTTGCCGATCCGGATTTTCTCAAGCCGATGCGCATCGTCTACAGCGAGCGCAGGCATCGCTGGCTTCAATTGCCGGACGATATTCCAAACACGTGAGTTTTCCCGATTACCTCCCAGACCCGGCTATTCCCCCGCTTTCGACGGCAAGGATCCATTTGTTTTTTCACCGAAATGGAAATTTTGGGGGCGCGCATAAACCGATCCGGGACGCAGATCGGAGAAAAACTTGATTACGATTTTGCCAATGGCGCGGGCATTTCGATGCCGGCGGGGTCCTGGTGGATAATGACTTCGGCGTTGGGGAACGCGGCGCAGACATCGGCTTCCACGCAATCGCTGATTTCGTGGGCGCGGGTCAGGCTGATATCGGCATCAAGTTCGATGTGGAACTGAATGAAAGTGTTCAGGCCCGCCATGCGCGTTCGCAGATCATGCAGATTGCGCACCTCGGCTTGGCGCATAACAAGGGATTTGATCTTGGCACGGTCGATGTCGGGGAGTTCGTGATCCATCAATTGATCGTAGCTTTGGCGAAAGACGCTCCACGAACTCCAGCCGAGGAACAGCGCGATTACAATGGCGATGACAGGATCGGCGAGTTTCCATCCGAGCTGGGAGACGAGTAACAGACTGAGGACGACGCCGACATTGGTGGCAAGATCGCTTGCGTAATGTGTGCTGTCAGCGCCGATGGCGAGCGAGCCCGTGCGCGCGACGACCATGCGCTGATAGACGACAAGCATCAACGTGGCCGCTATGGAGACTGCCATGATAAGCAAGCCAAAGGTTTCGCGACCTACCCTGTGCGGATCGAGCAGGCGGTTTGCCGCTTCGATGACGAGGAACGTCGCGGAGCCCGCGATGAAGGCGCCCTGGGCCAGGCCCGCGAGCGGTTCGGCTTTGCCGTGCCCGAAGCGGTGTTCGCGGTCAGGCGGTGTGAGCGACGAACGCACCGCGATCAAATTGATGACAGAGGCGAAGAAATCAAGGCCGGAGTCGGCAAGCGAGGCCAGCATGGCTACCGAATTGGTTGCAAGGTAGGCGGCGAATTTCAGCACGATCAGGAAAATCGCTACCGCCAGCGAAGCCATCGCTGCGCGGCGCATTAACGTGCCGTGCGAGGTGGGGCCGATGGCGGTCATCACGGGAAGAGGCGTTCGGTTCGCCAGGGCGTTTGGGCATTGCCGCGGCGATAGACCAGGCGGTCATGCAGACGGAACGGCCGGTCGCGCCAGAATTCGATTTCGAGGGGGGCGACGCGATAGCCGCTCCAGTATGGCGGCCGCGGGACTTTGCTCAGTGCGTATTTCGCTGCGTATTTTGCGATCTCGCGCTCGAAGGCGAAGCGGGTTTCCATCGGGCGCGACTGGGCGCTGGCCCAGGCGCCGATCTGGCTGTCTTTGGGTCGGCTGGCGAAATAGAGGTCGGCTTCTTCGTCGCTGACGGGCGTGACCCAGCCGCGCACGCGGATTTGTTTGCGCAAGGATTTCCAATGGAAATTGAGCGCGATGTTCGGATTGGCGGCAAGTTCGCGGCCCTTGGCGCTCTCGGTGTTGGTGTAGAATACAAAGCCGCGATGGTCGGCGCTTTTCAGCAGGACCATGCGGATATCGGGACAGCCGGCCGCATCCGCTGTGGCAATGGCCATGGCGTTGGCTTCGTTGGGTTCGGACTTTTTGGCCTCCTCCATCCAGGCGTTGAACAGGGCCAAGGGATCGTCCGCGGGACGAATGCCACCATCATCAACTGGTCCGCCGATATCGCTCATGTTGGTAACATCGCATCTTCGTTTTGCGCGCGGAAGCCCGCTTTGTTAGCGTCCTTTATCCTGAGGACTCACAATGCACATAGCGTCCATGCGTTTTGCGCTCTGTTTTTGCGTCTTGCTCGCAGCGGGATGCTCCACCCTTTCGCTCCAAGATCAGAAAGAGACATTCGATCAGGGCGTCGCACTTTACGACGCGGGCAAATATGAGGACGCCTATCAGGTGTTCGACGATCTTGCTTCCGTCGACGCGGCGGCGGCGCGCAATGCAGGGCTGATGTTGCGCAAGGGTCAGGGCGTCGAAAAAAATCCCGACGCGGCCAAGCGGATGTTCGCCTTCGCGGCCCAGGGGGGGCTGGCGACGGCGGCGGCCGATTTGGGCGAGATGCTGCTTCTGGGCGAAGGGGCCCCACCCAACCCCAAGGCCGCCTTACCCTGGCTCCAGATGGCGGCCACGGCGCATCACACCATCGCCGAATATCACCTCGGGCAGATGTATGAAGAGGGCAACGGCGTGCCCAGGGATATCGGGCAGGCCAAGCTGCTCTATGCCGATGCGGCTTCCGCAGGAATGGAGGAAGCGGTGGCACGGCTGAAATCACTGGGGGGCGACCCGCCCCCACTGCGCAGTACAACGACTGACGATAAGGTGGGACCTTCGCACAAAGGTAGGGCGCTGGATTATGCGCCGGCGCCGGAGGAAACATCATCGCCAGAGGCCGCACCTGCTAGCGCCCCATCCCCTGACGATGATCAGGATATCTCCAAGCCGAACCTCTCGACGCCGGGTTTGCCGGGGACCGATGGCTCCTCGCAAGATGACGTGCTGCAGGATGCGCCGTCCAAGCCACCATCCTCAGACGCCCCTTAGCGCAAGGCGGCGCGGCTACCTATATTCGGGCGTGGCCTCGATTCCGGCGAATCGGGGACAGGAGCAGACATGGCAAATCCTTACGACGTTCTAGGTGTTTCCAAAAAAGCGAATGAGGCCGAGATCAAGAAGGCCTTCCGTTCGCTCGCCAAGAAATATCATCCCGACAAGCATGGTGGCGATGAAGCGGCCGTGAAGAAGTTCAAGGAAATCAGCGGCGCCTATGACGTGTTGGGCGATAAGGACAAGCGCGCGAAGTTCGATCGCGGCGAGATCGACGAACAGGGCAATGCGCGCGGCTTTGATCCACGCGGCCAGGGCGGTTTCGAGGCCAACCCGTTCGGTGGTGGCGGGCGCGGGGGCAACGCGCGCGATTTCGAATACGCCTGGACAAGTGGCGGGCCACAAGGCGCGGGCGCGGAAGGATTTCGCGCCGAGGATATTTTCGCCGATCTGTTCGGCGGATTGGGCAGCGGACGCGGACGCCGCTCCCAGGCGCGCAAGGGCGATGACTACGCGTTGACCGTGACGGTGAGCTTCGAGGAGGCCGCGCGCGGCGGCACGCGGCGCGTGATCCTGCCGGACGGTCGCGAAGTCGATGTGCGCATTCCCGTGGGTATTCGCGACGGCCAGCAAATCAGATTGAAGGGACAAGGCGGCCCAGGCGGCAATGGCGGGCCGCAGGGCGACGTTCTGATTCAAGTTTCGGTGGCCGCGCATCCTTCGATGACCCGCGACGGGCGCGACCTGAAGATGGATTTGCCGATCACGCTGCAGGAAGCGGTGCTGGGGGGAAAAGTTCAGGCTCCGACCCTGACCGGGCCGGTTACGCTGACCGTGCCGCCCAATTCGAACACGGGATCGGTGTTGCGGCTGCGCGGCAAGGGCATTCCGGCGCACGGTTCATCCAGCGGCGGCGAACCGGCGGGCGATATGTATGTGCGCTTGGTGGTGACGTTGCCTGAAAAGCCCGATGACGCACTTGCTGAGTTCGCGAAGAATTGGACTATGGCTTACGATCCGCGCGCCAAGCTGCGTTGATATCAAGCAACGGTCAGAAGTCGGCCCCGGTTTGCAAGATCGGTTCGAGGCGCGACCGCGGATGTAAATCTTCTATTGGCCGTAATGACATACGCGCTCGGGCGCAAGGCGGTTGCAAGATAGAGACAATCGCCGCATCCAGACCTTCTCGCCGAATACCAGCTTCACCGCGACGGATGTATCGACGACGACGGTCCCCGACGATCGCGATCTTCGCGGATCAAGTCTGCGAAATTGCCGGGAATGTGTCCGCGGGTTGCTCGTGCACGCGCGCGGTGGCCTCACGAAAAATCCACACGGCCGAGTTTCAGATTCTTTTCGAGAGATGGCACGATGTTCGTGCCTGGGCTCTGCGGCCATGTTGGCCGCGCGCTGCTTCAGAGCATGGACAACTTCATGGGAAACATTGCGGGTCGGTAACTGCGTCATGAAAGCATGCTATCATGGGCTAAAAATGGCGTTTCAGCACCCCATCGCTCCATAGACCATGTTCTGAAACACCGGTAGCGCCAGGCGTGCGCCCATGCGTTGACCTGCCGTAAGCTGTGCAATCGCACCTGGTTCCAAGGGGATCGAATTCTGGATCAGGTAGATCACGATCAGGTCGTTTTCAGGGTCGGCTTGCCACCAGGTGCCGAAGGCGCCAGGCCAGCCGAAGGAGCCCTTTGCACCTTTGCCGAGGAAGCCTAACTTATCAGGGTCGGTGATAACCGAGACGCCCAGACCGAAGCCCATTGCGTCCCACATCGGTATGGAGCCGAACAGCGGAATCTCGCGCTGTTCGGGGGTGAGACGGTTTTTCGTCATCAGCGCGATGGTTTCTGGCTTGAGATAGCGGTGGCCGTTTAGCTCGCCCTTGTTCATCATCATGCGGGCGAATTGAAGATAATCGTCAGCGGTGGAGATCAAGCCAGCACCTCCGCCGCAAAAATTGGGGGCCGTATCGTGTTTCCTGAACGGGACGATGTTGAGGTTTCCGGTTTTCTCGTCGAGGCGATAGACCGTGGCGGCGCGGCTGCGCTTTTCAAGCGGGATGTAGAAGTCGGTGTCGGTCATGCCGAGCGGGTTTAGGATTCGCTCCATCAGGAAATCGCGGAATGGCTGAGCCGCGATGCGGCCGACGAGAAAACCCAACACATCTGTCGAGTGGCCATAGTGGAAACGTTCGCCGGGCGCATAGAGCAGGGGCAGCGACGCAAGCGCTTTCATCCAGTCGTCAGGCGCGGTGTCGCTGTTGAGGACGTCGCCCAGCACGCGCTGATATTCCTGCGCGATGGGCCCGCGCGAACTGAAGGCGTAGGCCAAGCCCGAACGGTGGGTGAAGATATCCTCGAACGTAATGTCGCGCGGCGCGAAGCCGGTTTCGCCGAGGGGGCCCGTCGCGTTCTTGAGCACGTTCATGTCGGCGAATTCAGGAGCCCATTTGGTGATGGGGTCGTCGAGCTTGAATTTGCCCTCCTCCATCAGCAAGAGAGCGGCGACCGAAGTTATCGGCTTTGTCATGGAGGCGATGCGAAACAGCGTGTCGCGCTCCATAGGCTGATTGTGCGCAATATTGCGCCTGCCCAGCGTATTGAGCTGGACCAATTCGCCCTTGCGCCAGATCAGCGTGACAAAGCCCGACAAATCGCCTGCGTCCACGATGTTCTGAAGAGCGGGTGGAATCTGCGCGAGTTTTTCTGGGGAAAATCCGGCTATAGTCGTTTGTTCTCTGTCCACGAAGTTCCCTCTGTTGCTTTGGTCAAGTTTCAGGTATGGCGCTCGCGCGCGTCAATCGCGAGGCGCTTGGCGGGATCCACGAAATCACTAGAATTCCGCGGAATCAGGAGATATGCGCATGGCGTTCGACGGCCTGATGAACGGCAAGCGGGGGCTGGTGATGGGGGTCGCCAACGACCGCTCCATCGCCTGGGGGATTGCGCAGGCGCTCCACGAAGCAGGTGCGCAACTCGCCTTTACCTATCAAGGCGACGCGTTCAGAAAGCGCGTGGTGCCGCTGGTCGAGCCGTTGATGCCAGCTGCGGTGCTCGATTGTGACGTTACCAATCAAGGCTCCCTCGACGCCGTGTTTACGGAATTGGGCAAGAAATGGGATTCGCTCGATTTCCTGATCCACGCCATCGCGTTTTCCGACAAGGATCAATTGAAGGGGCGGTATGTCGACACCACGCCCGACAATTTCGCGATGACAATGAACATATCCTGCTATTCGTTCACTGCGTGCGCCCAACGCGCGGAAAAAATGATGACCCATGGCGGCAGCATGGTGACGCTGACCTATTTCGGCGCAGAGAAGGTGATGCCGCACTACAATGTAATGGGCGTGGCCAAAGCCGCACTCGAAGCAAGCGTGCGATACATGGCCGAAGACCTGGGCAAAAAGCAAATTCGCGTCAATTCGATTTCGGCGGGGCCGATCAAGACGCTGGCGTTTGCTGGCATCGCCGATTCCCGCTACCTGCTGAAATGGAACGAATACAATTCGCCGTTACGGCGCAACGTGACGACACAGGAAGTAGGCAATGCGGCACTGTTTCTTGTGTCTGATTTGGGTAAAGCAGTGACCGGGGAATGCCTGCATGTCGATGCGGGATATCACATCGTCGGCATGAAGGCCGAAGATGCGCCCGATATCGCAGTCGGCAAGAACGATGGCCCTTAGGCTTCCAGCGGGGATCGAGCTTTATTTTTCGCGGCACGGCGAGACGCAGGCCAATGTCGAACATCGCTTCTCTGGCAAGAAGGACACGCCGCTAACGGCGCGTGGACGCGAGCAGGCCAAGATCATCGGCAAGACGTTGTTGCAAGAGTTGGGGCCTCGCCCCGCAATCGCTTTCGTGTGCAGTCCACTACATCGCGCGCGCACGACGATGGAGATCATCCGCGAGGCGTTGGCGCTGCCACGCGAAGGCTATGCGACCGACGAGCGGCTGATGGAAATCAATCTCGGGGCCTGGGATCAGTTGACCGATGCCGAGGCGCGCGCGCTCGATCCGGCCGCATTCGACGCGCGGAGCAGCGACAAATGGAATGTTCATGTGCCCGGCGGCGGAGAGAATTATGCCGAGGTCGCGGCGCGGGCGGAAAGCTGGATCGCGGATTTGCACGCCGATACCTTTGCCGTCAGTCATGGGGCATTCACGCGCATCCTGCGTGGTCTGTTCATGGGGATGGGGTGGAAGCAAATGTCCAACCTGGACGAGCCGCAGGGCTGCGTCTTCCGGGTCACAGGCAACGAGGTGGTGCGGCTGGACGCGGGCTGATTTCATACCTAGAAACAGGGCCATGTCGCACAACACGTTCGGCCATCTTTTTCGCGTCACGACCTTTGGCGAGAGCCACGGGCCGGCGATCGGCTGTGTGGTCGATGGTTGTCCGCCGGGCATTGCTCTGGCCGCGGCCGATATCCAGCGCGATCTGGACCGACGACGGCCGGGGCAGTCGAAATTCGTCACACAGAGGAAAGAGCCCGACCAAGTGCGTATTCTTTCCGGCGTCTTCCAAGACGAGCGGATGAAGAGCCAAGTCACCACCGGTACGCCGATTGCGCTGCTGATCGAGAATGTGGATGCGCGGTCGAAGGATTACACCGACATCCGCGACAAATTCCGGCCTGGCCATGCCGACTATACCTATTGGGCGAAATATGGCGTGCGCGACTATCGCGGCGGCGGGCGGCAGAGCGCACGCGAAACCGCCTCGCGTGTGGCTGCAGGTGCGATTGCGCGCAAGGTGCTCGACCTTCTCTACAAGAAGGTGACTTTGCGCGGCGCGTTGATCCAGATCGGCATGCAGAAGATCAGCCGGTCACAATGGGACTGGAAAGAGGTTTCGCGCAATCCGTTCTTCTGTCCGGATGCGACAGCTGTGGGGCCGTGGACGAGATACCTGGAGAAGTTGCGCAAGAGCGGGTCTTCGTGTGGGGCGATCGTCGAAGTCATCGCGGATGGGATTCCAGCAGGGATCGGTGCGCCGGTTTACGGCAAGCTTGATGCCGATATCGCGTTGGCGATGATGAGCATCAACGCAGTGAAGGGCGTCGAGATCGGCGACGGCATGGCAGCGGCCACGCTATCGGGCGAAGAAAATGGCGATGAAATGCGCAAAGGCAAAGGCGGCCCGAAATTCCTGTCTAATCATGCAGGCGGAATCTTGGGCGGCATTTCCACCGGACAGCAGATCGTAACGCGGTTCGCGGTGAAGCCGACATCTTCTATTCTGTCGCCGCGCAAGACTGTGGATATCGAGGGGCGCGAGACCGAGATTTTCACCAAAGGGCGGCATGATCCGTGCGTGGGCATCCGCGCGGTGCCGGTGGGCGAAGCCATGCTCGCCTGCGTGTTGGCGGATCACGCACTGAGGCATCGCGCACAAATCGGTTAAATCACCAACCCGGAAGATGCGCCATGACCTTGGTGCCGACGGAGATTTGCGGCTCCGATGGCGGGGACATTCCTGTTTTCTTTTCCAAATCGGCGACACAGGCCCGCGTCCTGATCGCCAGCGTCTCGAAATCATGCGTGGCGGGCAGCGTTTCGAGAAAACAAGTGTCGAAATACGGATATTTGTTGTCGGTGCCACAGCCGAAGGATGAGCGGTCGGATCTGGCAGCCGTCATGATGAGACGGTTGGGGGCGGCAAGCGCCGGAACAAAGACGCCGGAGAAGCAGGCGGAGATGAAAACCACCGTGGGGCGATCCGAACACGAATTGTCGATCAGTTCGCTGAGCTTTTCGGGGCTCAAGAGATTTTCGCCCAGCACCACCCCGTCGGGTGAACCGTGCGAGCTGAAATAGATTAGGCATCCGGCACTGGTCCGATTCGAGAGGTCCCACAGCGCGTTGCCGATATCCTGGGCATTGGACGGTTCGGGGGCCGCCTTGGGGTAACGCTGGGGGCGCACGGAGAACTGGACGATGTTGACAGGGCTAAAGCCGATATGTTCGAGCCCGGCGGTGACGTCTCGCCGCGCATTGTCGAAGGCTTCGCTGGGGGAGCCGTCATGGGCGTGCCAATCGCCGGCCACGACGATAGCGGCCCAATCGGAATAAGCGCCCGCATTCGCCGGTGCGACAGTTGCGAGCGTGAAAAAAGCGGCGGTGAGAAACCTGAAGCGGCGCATGATCCCCTGCCTTGCCATCATTTCTCGAACGTGGTGACCAATTCAAGCTTGGCAGACCACAGGAACTGATCCAACGGTGTCACAGGGCCAAGCTGATAGCCGCCGTCAAGCAGTATGCGGGCATCGCGCGCGAAGCTGGCTGGGTTGCAGGACACATAGACAACACGGGCTACTTTGGATTTTGCGATCTGTTCTGCCTGGGCCGTAGCGCCAGCGCGCGGGGGATCAAGGACGATGGCATCGAATTTGTTTAATTCGACGGCCATAAAAGGGCGGCGAAAGAGATCGCGGCGTTCGGCCATGACCGGCTTGAGGCCGCAAACGGCGCGCGCGGCTAGGTCGAGGGCCTCGATCATGGCGGCGTCGCTGTCAGCTGCAGTGACGCGGTGTCTGGTTGCCAGCGCAAGCGCGAACGTGCCGATACCGCAGAACAAGTCAGCGACGTGCTTGGCGTTTCCCACCGCTTCCAGGACGCGTGTTTGCAAAAAGCTTTCGGCTTCGCGCGTCGGTTGCAGGAAGCATTCCGGCGGCAAGCGGACGCTGGCATTGCCGATCCCCAATCTTGGGGCTTCGAAACCCGCCAGCGGTTCGGTGCCCGCGGTGACGCGCACGATGCCTGCCTGCAATGCGTATTGCGCGATTTGCGAGACCATCGCGGGCGTTTTCACGCGGTTCAGGCGCAGCGAGAGGTCAAAACCATTGTCGGCTTCGGTGACGCGCAGTTCACCGTTCTCGCCTTCGCGCAAGATCGTGTGCAGTAGGTGGCGCAATTTGGCGCTGAGCGTAAAGAGTTTGGGCGTCAGCACATGGCACTCGTGCATATCGACGATGGCATGGGATTGGCGCGCGTTGAAACCGAGTGCGGTTTCGCCATTTTGCTTCTGCACTTTCAGCGCGGCGCGGCGGCGGGTTTGTGGGGCGACGGCGACGGGATCTTCGACAACGGCGTTTTCGATGCCGCGTTGTGCGAGCGCCTGCACGATCAGATCGCGTTTGAACGCACGAGTGGTTTTTTCGCCCACATGCTGCAACGCGCAGCCTCCGCAGCTGCCAAAATGGCGGCAGATAGGTGTGACGCGGTCGGGGCTTGGCTCGACGATGTCTAGGAGTTTGCCGTCGTCATCGACGCGCACGACATCGCCAGGCGCGGTGTAAGGTATGAAACGACCGTCTTCGGCGATGCCGTCGCCGACGTGGCCCAGCCGGAGAATGCGAAGCGTTTTGCTCAGGCGATGCGGCTGACAGCAGCGGCGTCCTGCTCGCGGCCAAGCGCGCCGAAGACCGTGGCCAAAATCGCGTTGGAGTCCAGACCTGCGGCTTCGTACATCTTTTCGGGCGTATCCTGGTCGAGGAAGCGGTCTGGCAGAACCATCGGGCGGACCTTCAGGCCGTGATCCAACAGGCCGTTCCAAGCGAGGAATTGCAGCACATGCGAGCCGAAGCCGCCAACGGCACCTTCCTCGATGGTGATGAGGACTTCGTGTTCGCGGGCCAGACGCCGGATCAGGTCTTCGTCCAGCGGCTTGGCAAAGCGGGCGTCGGCGACGGTGGCTGATAGTCCGTGTGCGGAGAGTTTATCGGCGGCCATCAGGCATTCAGCCAGACGCGTGCCGAAGCTCATAAGCGCAATCGAAGACCCTTCGCGGATGATGCGGCCCTTGCCGATGCTGAGTGCGGTTCCGATGGGCGGGCGTTGGAGGCCAATGCCTTCGCCGCGCGGATAGCGGATGGCGGAGGGACGATCGTCGATTTCCACCGCGGTCGCCACCATGTTCATCAACTCGACTTCGTCCGACGGGGCCATCACGACAAAACCGGGCAAGGTTGCGAGATAGGTGATATCGAACGAGCCCGCATGTGTCGGGCCGTCGGCGCCGACCAGACCGGCGCGGTCCATCGCGAACCGCACGGGAAGCGACTGGATCGCCACATCGTGCACGACCTGATCGTAGGCGCGTTGCAGGAAAGTGGAATAGATCGCCGCAAACGGGCGCAAACCTTCGGCAGCCAGACCGGCGGCAAAGGTGACGCCGTGCTGTTCGGCGATGCCGACATCGAAACAGCGTGTGGGATGGTTCTTGCCGAAGATATCCAACCCGGTGCCCGACGGCATGGCGGCAGTGATGGCTACGATCTTCGAATCCGTCTCGGCGTGTTTGCTCAACGCTTCGCCAAAGACCTTTTGATAGGTCGGCGCTTTGGCGTTCGACTTCTTCTGCTCACCGGTGAGCACGTTGAACTTGTTGACCCCGTGGTATTTGTCGGCACTGGCTTCGGCGGGCGCGTAGCCCTTGCCCTTTTGCGTCACGACATGAACAAGGATCGGGCCGTTTTCGGAATCGCGGACGTTTTCGAGCACCGGAATCAGGTGATCGAGATTGTGGCCGTCGATGGGGCCGACATAATAAAACCCGAGTTCTTCGAACAGCGTGCCGCCCATAGCGATGCCGCGTGCATATTCCTCGGCGCGCCGGGCGGTGATTTTCATCGGCCGCGGCATGTGGCTGGCGAGCTGCTTGGCGAATTCGCGCAAATTTCGATACGGACGGCTGGAGATCAGGCGTGCGAGATAGGCGCTCATCGCGCCGACGGGCGGCGCAATCGACATGTCGTTGTCGTTGAGGATAACGATGAGGCGCGCGTTCATCGCGCCTGCATTGTTCATCGCTTCATACGCCATGCCGGCACTCATCGCGCCATCGCCGATCACGGCGACAACATTGTTCTTCTCGCCCTTCTGGTCGCGGGCGACAGCGAATCCCAACGCCGCGGAGATCGACGTCGAAGAATGCGCAGCACCGAAAGGGTCATATTGGCTTTCGGCGCGCTTGGTGAACCCCGAAAGACCCCCGCCCTGGCGCAACGTGCGCATCCGCTCGCGCCGTCCGGTAAGTATCTTGTGGGGATAGGCTTGATGGCCAACGTCCCAGACGATCTTGTCGCGCGGTGTGTCGAAGACATAGTGCAAGGCCGTGGTCAGTTCGACGACGCCGAGGCCCGCGCCGAGATGTCCGCCCGTCACCGAGACGACGTCGATCAGCTCTTGGCGCAGTTCATGGGCGAGTTGAGGGAGCTGGGACCTTTCCAAAGCTCGCAACTGGGACGGTTCGTTGATTTGATCAAGAAGAGGCGTCTTGGTGGGCAAACTCATCAAATGTTCCGATTTTCTGGACGCTAGAAACGCGCCACCACGAACTCCGCCGCCGCGCGCAGAAGGTCGGCTTTTTCGTCGAACAAATCAAGGTGTTGGGCGGCCTGGCTGGCCAGAGCCCTGGCCTGCGCCCGGGCCCTTTCCGGCCCCAATATGCGTGCCGCGCTCGGACTGGCGCCGACAATATCTGGGTTGGCGTTGAGGTCTTCGGCGATCTGGAATGCGAGCCCCAATTCCTGACCGTAATTCGACAGCGCCATGCGGGCGGCGGGCGAGGCCTTGCCGAGTATGGCGCCGGCCTCGCAGGAAAAGACGATGAGGACAGCGGTCTTCATGCGTTCGAGGCGCGTGACCTCGTGCATCGTGGGGATGGTGCCTTCGAGGGAGCGCGCCACTGCGCGTCCACCAGCCAGTCCGCCATGGCCCATCGCCTGCGACAGCTTCGAGACAAGTTCGCATCGCACGAAGGGATCGCCATGGGCTTCCTGCGCGGCCACGAGATTGAACGCAAAAGCGAACAAGGCATCGCGCGCCAGATCGGCGTCGGCCTGGCTCTGTTGGGTGCAGAAACATGCTTGCACGCATTCGACAGCGGCGGCCGTACGCCCCAATGCGCCGCGGTCGACGCCGAACAATCTGCCGCTTTGCAGAACCAGAAAGGCGCGAAAGCGGTCAGCGCCATTGAGTGCCTGGCGGCGCATCGCGTCGAACAGGCGCGATTGGGCACCTGTCGGTTTGGGAATCAGCGCATCGAGCGTGCGCTCAACGAAGATACTGGCGTCGGCGAACGCGGGTTTGACCATGCCATGCAGGTTGTGCGGTTCGACCACAACGATGCTCGTGCTTCAGCCGATGTCCATCGGCTCGACGCCGGTGGGGCCGTTGGCGCCGTGCACGATCTTTTCCAAACGGCCCTCGGCTGCCTTCAATTTCTGCTCGCAGTGGGATTTGAGTTGCTGGCCGCGTTCGTAAAGCGCGATCGAATCTTCGAGATCGACTTCGCCTTGTTCTAGGCGGCCGACGATGGATTCAAGTTCGCGCAGCGCTGCCTCGAAACTGAGCGCTTCGACGGGCGCCATTTCTGCTTCTCGCGGTGTTTCGCCGGCTTTGGCTTTTGACATCGTCAGAACTCCATCAGCGCACGCACATGAGCCGAAGCAGAACGCGCGAGCGCGGCGAGGTCATAGCCGCCTTCGAGAGTCGAAACAACGCGGCCGTTGCAAGTCCGAGCAGCCAATTCACAGAGCGCGCGGGTGGCCCAGCCGAAATCGGAATCGGTGAAGGCGAGGTTGGCCAGCGGATCTTCGATATGGGCATCAAAGCCCGCGGAGATGAAAAGGAAATCCGGTTGGAAGCGTTCCAGCGCGGGCAGCGCTTCGTTTTCGAAGACGGCGCGAAGCTCACGCCCGCCAGAGCCTGGCGCAAGCGGAAGATTGACGATGTTGCCAATTGCCCCGCTTTCGCTGCGGCGGCCGGTACCGGGATAAAGCGGCATCTGGTGTGTTGAGATGTAAAATGCAGACCCATCGTCCCAAAATATGTCCTGAGTGCCATTGCCGTGATGCACATCGAAATCCACCACAGCGATGCGCTCAAAGCCTTTTGCGCGTGCATGATAGGCACCGATCGCGACATTGTTGAAAAGGCAGAAGCCCATCGCGCGGGCGCGTTCGGCGTGGTGGCCAGGCGGGCGCACGGCGCAGAAGGCATTGGAGACGTTTCCCGCGATAACCTCGTTCACCGCCTGACAGATCGCGCCTGCAGCGCGCAGGGCGGCCTCAGCGGAGCCCGCGGACATCAGCGTATCGGGGTCGACAACGGCGATATCCTCCGCGGCTGCCTGTTCGGCGAACGGGCCCAAGATCATGTCGATCAGGCGGCGGTCATGGGCGCGAGCAAGGGCTTCGACGGGTGCCTGTGGTGCTTCATGCCAGACAAGTTTTTGGAATTCCTGGGCTTCCAGCGCGGCCAGGATGGCCTCCAGCCGCTCGGGGCTTTCGGGGTGCCCGCGAAGCGGCTTGTGGCCTAGGCAGGCGGGATGGGTAAAGAGCGCGGTGACGATGTCAGTAGGGTCCCGGATTCCCGCGTCCCGAGCCCGGCGGGAGGTTGGAGGGTTTCTCTGTCACTTGGGCCACCACGCAAGCGCCGCCACCGGCGATCTCAAGGGCGTCGCCCGGTTTCAGGCAGCGCCCATATTGCCAGCGCTGGTACACGAAGCGGCTGCTCAGATGATAGGGGCAAGCAGCCTTGAAGCTGACATCGAAAAGACGGTTCTCGACAGTGGTTACCTGGACCCCCGTGCGGCCGCCCTGCGAGAACGATTTTATGTCCTTCACATCAAGGCATTGAGTCGCCATTGCAGGGGTCGCGAAAGCGTTCAAACAAACCAGCACCTTAAAGAAACTGCGCATTGGTTCCTCCACTTGCCCGCCCGCGTGACGATTTTATCACGACCTTACCGGTTCTCTTAGCAGTTTCGTTGCAAAACAATATCTTAGAGAGACATTTTATAACCCTGCTGCGACAAAACGATGCGCAAATACCACAGCCTTCGTGGGAATTCCGGATTGTGACAAATCTGTTTTGACCGTGCCGCAAGGACTCTTCTAGCTTTCTTTCAAACGAGTAATTTTCCGCAATGCTGACGCACTCATTTGCGGAGCATCACGCCACCCGGCGCTCGTTGGTGAACGTCATCGTGCGACAGAACCAAGGGGGTTCCCACCCGTGTACCAACCAAATGACAGCAGGCAGAGCCTGCGCACCGCCCTGCTCCTCGGCGCAGCTTCCGCTGCCGCCCTGAGCATCACGCCAGCCTTCGCGCAGCAGGATGATACGATCGAAACCGTGGTCGTCACGGGATCGCGCATTCCGCAGCAAGGCCTCTATAGCTCCAGCCCTGTGACCGCCATCGGTCAGCAGGAAATTAAGTTCGAGGGCACGACCAACGTCGAAAACCTGCTCAACAACTTGCCTTCCGTGTTCGCGGACCAGGGCGAAGCCATCTCCAATGGCGCGTCGGGCACGGCGACTGTCAACTTGCGCGACCTTGGCAATAACAGAACGCTGGTTCTGGTCGACGGCAAGCGCTTGATGCCGGGCGATCCGGACGGTGGCGCGCACGCGACGGCGGGCGCGGCCGACTTGAATATGATCCCTGCGGCTCTTGTTGATCACGTCGAAGTGGTGACCGGCGGCGCCTCGGCGGTCTACGGCTCCGATGCTGTCGCGGGCGTGGTGAACTTCGTCATGCGCAACGACTTCGAAGGTGTCGAACTCGACGGCAACTTCAACATCGCCAACACCGGTAATACCTTTCCCACTCTTCTGTCCAAGTCTCAATTCGCGAATATCGTTGGACCGCAGGATGGCGGTATATGGGATGGCGCCGATGCCGATACCACCCTCATTCTTGGCACCAATTCGGCCGACGGCAAAGGCAACATCACGATGTATGCGGGATACCGCAACATCAAGGCGGTCACCCAGGCCGATCGCAACTACTCGGCTTGCGGTAGTGCGGTGAACTACAATTCGAGCTCAAAAGCATTCACGAAGGCTTACAATTGTGCCGGCTCGAGCACGATCCCGGAAGGCCGTTTCACAAGCGTTGATATCGGTGGTTACAACGTGTCACCAGCCGGCCAGGCCAATCCGCTGACCAGCAGCTTCATTGCGACAAGCGGCCACCTTTTCAATCCATATAACGGCACGCTCTTCAACTTTGCGGCCACCAGCTATCTGCAGCGTCCCGACGAACGTTACAACTTCGGTGCCGAAGGCCATTACGAAATCAACAAGGCGGTCGACATCTACTCGTCTGTCATGTTTATGGATGACCACACGCTGGCGCAAGTTGGCGCTGGCGGCCTTTTCCAGACGCCGTTCACCGTCAATTGCGACAACCCGCTGCTATCGGCTCAAGAAGCGAATGCAATCTGCCCGCCGGGTGTCCCGCTGCTTTCTCCCGGCAATGCCACGTTGCTAATTGGCCGTCGCGCAGTCGAATCCGGCCCGCGTATCGACGATTTGCGGCATACGGAATACCGCATGGTTGTCGGCATGAAAGGCGATCTTGGAGATGGTTGGAGCTATGATCTATCTGCCCAATATGGCACGACAATCTATGCTGACCGCAACAGCAATTACTGGTCGTCTTCGCGTGCCCAAAGAGCATTGCAGGTCGTCACAGATCCAGTGACAGGACTTCCGACGTGTAAATCGGTCCTGAATGGCGACGATCCAAGTTGCGTGCCGCTCAACATCTTCACGCCGAACTCGATCAGTCCGGCAGCGCTGAATTACGTCCAAGGCAGTGGCCAGACGCAAGGTTCGACAGCCGAACAGGTTATTTCTGGCAACGTCACCGGTGATCTCGGCCAATGGGGCATCCAGTCCCCTTGGTCGAAGAGCCCCGTGGCCATCAACTTCGGTACGGAATACCGCCAAGAAAGCCTGCGGCTTATTCCCGATGAGGAGATGGCGTCAGGCGATCTGAGTGGCATCGGCGGCCAGCACCCCGCAGCCGACGGTTCGTACAACGTGGCGGAAGGTTTCGGCGAAGTCCGCGTACCTCTCATCCAGGGCATGCCGGGTGCCGAAGACCTGTCGGTCAATGGCGGCTATCGCTATTCGAGCTACAACAATGTCGGTGACACCAGCACCTACAAATATGGCTTCGAATGGCAACCGGTCGACGACTTCCGCTTCCGCGGCAGCTATCAGCGTGCGGTGCGTGCGCCGAATACCAACGAGTTGTTCACGCCGACCTACGTAATTCTGTACTCCGGCCAGGACCCGTGCGCAAACGACGCCAAGACCAACGCGCCGCCAAACTCCCCGACGGGCGTCAACGCGACCTCGTTCCAACCGGGGGGGGCTTGCGCTCTCACGGGTCTGACGCCTGCGAATTACGGCAACGTACTGCCCTGCCCGGCTTCTCAATGCCAGCAGCAGGTCAGCGGCAACGTCCACCTGAAGCCGGAAGGCTCCGATACCTGGTCAATTGGCACGGTCATCACGCCGACCTTCATCGACGGGTTCACGGCGACGATCGATTACTTCAATATCTCCGTGAAGAACCTGATCGGCAACATCGGTGCGAACACCATCTTCAACAGCTGCTTTGGTGGCAATGTTGCTACGTGTTCACTGGTCCATCGCGACCCCTTGACCAATACGCTCTGGGCGACAAACAATTCCTACGTCATCAATGGCACACTCAATACGGGTTACAAGAAGACCAGCGGCATCGACATCGAAGCCAACTATCAGACCGATCTCAACGATTGGGGCATGGGCCAGATGGGCGCCCTTTCCTTCAACTTGATAGGAACGTATACGGCCACCCTCATCACCGAGCCGGTGTCGCCGAGCAGCGCGTTCTATGTGGGCAACTACGACTGCGCTGGAATGTATGGAATCGTGTGCGGCGTGCCGACTCCGAAGTGGCGGCACAAGCTGCGTACAACCTGGAGCACCCCGTGGGATGTGGACATCTCGCTGGCCTGGCGCATGATCGGCACGGTGAAGTTCGACGGCAACAGCAGCAATCCAAACCTGTACGACGGTCAGGCCTACGATCCGGCCGACGAGAAGATTCCAGACTACCACTACTTCGACCTCGCGGCGAACTGGGCGGTTCGTCCGGGCATCGAACTCAGGGCGGGTGTGAACAATATCTTCGACCGCGATCCGCCATTCCTCGACTCCAACAACATCGGCGTTTCCGGACCTCCGTTCGGCAATGCGAACACTTTCCCGCAGGTCTACGACTCATTGGGACGCCTGATTTTTGTCGGCGCGACACTGAAATACTGAGTTAAGACGTTTCACTTCTAAGCCGCGGCCTTCATCGGCCGCGGCTTTCTTCCTATTGGTCTTCAGCCGACCCCTTTGCGCGCTGTCCGGCTGACCTCCGCTTGGCTATGCTTGGCGCGAACCGGAAAAATCCGCATGGAAGCCCAGAACCAACAGACACCTCTTTCGCCCCAGCAGATGGAATTCATCCGCAAAGCCAATGACGCGCTTGGCGCCAACGATCTGACCGGTGCAATTCAGATCGCGCAGGAGGGTCTGCGCAGCGGCTTGGTCCATCCACTGCTTCTGAATCTGCGTGCCTTCTGGTTCGAGCAGCAGGGCCGCAGCGAAGAGGCCCTGGCGGACCTGCGACGTGCGGTGTTCATCGCGCCCGAAGACCCCTTGGTGCGCAACGCTTATGGGCTTGCGCTCGCCAAAATCGATCGGCGGCGGGACGCCGTGGCGGCGTTTCGCGAAGCGGCGCGGCTTGCACCGGGCTTCGCGCAGGCTCACTTCAATCTCGGCTGGTCGCTCGAAGCCATCGGGATGCTCGAAGAAGCTGCAACGGCCTATCACGAGGCCGTCCGGCTCAACCCGCGTTACGCCGAGGCTATCGCCAATCTCGCCACGATCTGCGCACGTCGGGGCCAATGGCAAGAGGCCCGCAACCTTGCACGCCAGGCGCGCGAGATCGACCCTGCGCAAACCAATGCGTTGATGGCCCAAACCAATGCCGCCATTGCACTGGGCGAACTTGATGCTGCCGAAGAGCTGGTGACAGATTATCGTCGCTTCAGTGCCGAAAAGCCGGTCGATCTCGCATTGGCCGACAGCCTGAAGGGCGATCTGCGCCATGCCCAGCGTCGTTTCGACGAAGCCTTCCTCGCCTACAGTCAAGGCAACGCTGCGCGGCAGACCATTTACGCAGATCGCTACGCGCGCCCAGGGCAAGAGACCGCTCAAGAATTCGTAGGCTGGCTAACGAATTATTTCGCGCAACGACCTGCTGGATGGCGGGCGGAGCCGCGTCCCGACCCAGCACCCGAGCGCGCCGGCGCGGCAGGTCATGTGTTTCTCGTCGGGTATCCGCGCTCGGGGACCACGTTGGCCGAAAATATCCTGGCGGCCCATCCCCACATCGTCACGCTGGAAGAAAAAGAGACGTTGAACGATTCCATGCGTGATCTTCTGTCGAACGATCGCGGCCGCAACGAACTCCTGAAACTTTCCGGTGCGGACCTTGAGCGGTACCGCGGGCTCTACTGGGATCATGTGCGGCGTTATGTGGGTTCGGTCGAAGGCAAGGTGTTCGTCGACAAACATCCGCTTACCTCAGTCAAACTGCCGCTGATCGCCAAGCTTTTTCCGAATGCGAAGATTTTGTTTGCGGTTCGCGATCCGCGCGACGTCGTGCTGAGCTGCTTCCGACGGACCTTTGCGATGAACCCGTCGATGTATGAATTGCTATCTCTGGAACGGGGCACGCGGTTCTACGACGCGGTGATGCGACTGAGCGCAATCTATCGCACGGTCTTCGGGCTCGATTGGCACGAATTGCGCCACGAAGCGATGATCGAGAATCTTGAGGCACACATGGATGAGGTGTGCCGCTTTATCGGGCTGGATTGGCATCCAGCGATGCGCAACTTCGCCGAGCGCGCCAAAACCCGCGCCATCGCGACACCTAGCTCGATTCAGGTGATGCGCGGGCTCAATCGCGACGGCGTCGGTGTCTGGCGCAATTATAGCCAACAGCTGGCGCCAATTCTGCCGATCCTCGAACCTTGGGTGAAGTGGTTCGGCTATCCGGATGCGTGATCAGAACGCGGCGTATTCGTCGCCGTAATATTCGCCCATCGCGGTGAGCAGGCCCGAGACGAGATCGCGCTCGGCTTCGCTCAAATGCGGATTCCAGATGTCGAAGATTAGGATCACACGCAGTCTGTCGCTTTGGTTCCAAGCTTCGTGTTCAATCGTGTCATCGAATATCCACGCCTTGCCGGGCACCCATTCGCGCGCATCGTTGCCCACGCGGAAGCCGCAATTTTCCGGCACGATGAGCGGCAGATGCACAATCGCGCGCGTGTTGGTGACGCCAGTGTGCGGCGGAATACGCGTATGTTTGTCGAGCGTGGAAAAAAAGACCGCCGGCGCTATGCCCGGAATGGATACGAGGGGCGCTGTCTGGATCACGGCCGCGGTTTTCGGGCAGCGGGCGCAATGGTCGTCGAGGCGCTTGCCGTTCTGCCAGAGAAAATAGGCGCTCCAACGCGGACTGTGGTTGAGTTCAACCCATTGGTTGATCGGCGCGCCTTCGCGATGGCGCACGTAGGGCTCGAAGTCCTTGTCGTCATGGGCCAACAGCGACAGCAGTTCTTCACAGATGATATCGCTGGCGGCTTCGACATCCTTCAGCCACGCAAACCCAGCGTTATCATAGAACTGGATCGCGGGCAGATGCGGATAATGCAGCAGCGTTGGTTGGTTAGCATAGACCTTCTTGCGGCCAAGCAACACGTCCTTGCATTCGTCGAAGCGTGACAGATTTTCGCCCGAACTGCGGACGCGGATGTCGCCCAACCTAGCCTGCAGGAAGGTGTCGAGTTCTTCGGCGTTGCTGCGCACACAGGCCCGCGCGCGTTTCATTTGGGCTTGCACCTCCGGGGGAAGTTGCGCGTCGGGCGGCGCTATGGTGAGCGCGTCCTTGAAGACACGCGCGGCAACGCGTTTGTCGCCGAGGCGTTCGAACATCGCGCCTTTGGCGAGCAGCGCCGGGAAATAATACGGGTCCAGCACGAGGGCGCGATCAAGCGCGGCGGTCTCGCCCGCCACATCGCCCGTGGTCCGGCAGGTAAATGCGATGTTCAGTTGAACAACAGGTTCTTTCGGCGCGGCCAACGCGGCGCGCTCGAGGAGCGCGCGGGCACGCATAACATCTCTGTGCAGCAGCGCGTGCTGGCCAAGATGGAGCAATGCCTGCGGATGGTTGGGCTGGGCTGCGAGAACGCGGTCCCAGGCCCGCGCCGCGTCGTCGAGCCGCCCCGCACGCATCGCGGCCTGCGCTGCCTGAACCCAGTCCGCACCTCGTGCTCCAGAGCCTGTCTGCACAAGCGCCTAACCGAAAATGCCGCACGCAAGGCTATCATGAAGCCGCCGAACCTGTCGCCTCCAAGCCCAACCGGCGTCGCAAGTGATCAAGGCGTGAGCAGCGGGCCTGACTTCAGTTCCACCGCGCCGGATGGGGCCGCGCGCATGGCCTCGATCGCGGCGTGGACGGGGGCCAGGCTCATCACTTGATAAAGCCCTTCCATCGCGCGAACGCCTGCGGCTGTGCTGCCGAAGAAATCGTCCATCGCATCGAAGAAACTCTTCTGTTCGGGATAGCGCTTGAAGACAAGTGGTTCTTTCGTGGGCAGATGAGCGAGCCTGCGCGCGGCTTCGCCCGCATCCCAGACGCCGCCCAATTCGTCGACCAGACCGCGCGCTTTTGCATCCGCACCACTCCAGACCCGTCCCTTGGCGATATCCTGCACGTCTGCGAACGGCAATTTACGGCCTACCGAAACCTTGTGCATGAAATCGGTATAGATCGCGTCGGCCTGCGCGTTGAGAGCGGCCAGTTGATCTGCGGAGAACGGTTCGAGGGGGGAATCGAACAGCGCATTCTTGCCAATGCCGATCTGATCGGCGCCGACGCCGATCATGCCGAGCGACTTGTTGAACGCGATTTTTCCGGTGAGCACGCCGATGGAGCCCGTGATCGTGGCTGGTTGCGCCACGATGTGGTTGGCGTAGGTCGAGATGAAATAACCGCCCGAAGCCGCCAGCGCGCCCATGCTGACGACGACGGGTTTGCCCTTGTTCTGTGCTTTCTTCAGCGCATCGAGGATCTGATCGGAAGCCGATACAGAGCCGCCGGGAGAATCCACGCGCAGCACAATCGCCTTGACGTCTTTGTCGTTGGTGGCCTCGCGGATCGTCTTGGCCATATCGTCGCTGGCAATGACGTTGTTTCCGCCGAACAACCCGTTGCCGGCGACGCTGCCATCGACGATTTCGCCCGCAGCCTGGATCAGCGCGACCTTGGGGCCAGCTGCCTGGCCGGCGTTGCGCTCCTTGGCGTGCAGGAATTCGAGCAACGGCACTTTTTTTGCGTTTTGCCCCGCCCGCTTGAGCGCGGAAAATTCGGCGTCGTCGTCATAGGCGAGCTTGTCGATGAGGCCGGCCTTCTGCGCATCTTCAGCGAATTGCGGGCTTGCGTTAAGCGACGCCACGATCAGATGTTGGGGAAGTTTGCGTGCCCCTGCAGCACCGGCAGTTGCGGAATTGTAGATTGACTGCAGCAATGCGGTGAGCTGTTCGCGGTCGGCATTCGTCATGTTCTTTTCCATGAACATGTCGGCCGCGCTTTTGTAATCGGCGCGTTTGACGATCTGCGGCTCGGCCTGGATCTTGTCGAGCAGCCCGCGCAGGAAGACTTCGCCCGCACCGGTGCCCGCTGGACTAAATGTGCTTTGCGGCTGCATCCAGATTTCGTTGGCCGCGGTCGCCAGCAGGTAATCGCCAAGACCGGTTGAGAGAAAGCCGTGCGAATAGGCGACGACGAATTTGCCCTTGGCGCGGAAGCGCGCGATGGAGGCACCTAGTTCCTCGGCTTGCGCCACCGAGACACTGCCATTGCCGAGCTGTATCAAGACGGCCTTCACGCGGATATCGCGGCCGGCATCATCGAGTGCGGTCTCCACGTCCATTACGGTGGGCTTGCGGTTGCCGAGGTCGAAAGGCGTAGGGGGCGTGGAATCTTCGATTGCGTTGCGTAGGTCCAGCGTCAGGATCATGTTGCCAGGCAGGCCGTCGCCCTTGATGAGCCCGATCACCAGCAGAACCAGCACGATCAGGATCAATGCCAACGCGATCTTGGCCAGACCGTTCAAGGTGCCGAACAGGATCGACCGCAGCCAGCGCAGAAAAGCGACCATGAAACCCTCTTCATCTTCGATGGCCGCGCAAGAGGCGCGGGCAGACTTCTATAACCGTTGCATATAGTTATGGCGACGGTTTCCAGATAGCCCCTGTCCCTTAAACCAGATGTTTGCGGAACCGCTTGACGGCGGGACTTCCCAAGTCGATATATCAGATAGATTTTACAGGGTTTGAACCGTGCTTTCTCAGAAAGCTCGCTATGCGTTGCGCGCGCTGATCGTCCTGGCGTCGAAGAACGATCCTGAGCCGATCATGATTGCCGACATCGCCGAAGAGGCCGATGTGCCGCGCAAATTCCTCGAGCAGATTCTATTGGAATTGAAAAAACGCGGAATCGTGCGCTCTACGCGCGGGCGCCAGGGTGGCTATCAACTGGGCAGGCCTGCGAAAGATATCACCTTCGCCGATGTCATCCGCATCACCGACGGGCCGGTTGCACTGAGCCCTTGCGTGAGTGTGACGGCTTACCAGAGGTGCGAAGATTGTTTCGACGAAGCCATTTGTCCGATTCGCAAAGTATTGCTGGCGGCACGCGACGCGACGGCCTCGGTGCTCGAATCGCGCACTCTTGCTGCCGCAGTGGTCCAGACCAAAAAGGCCCGTACTGCCTAATAAGCAGCTGATTTTCCTGAGGAAATCTTTCGTGCCGGCGCGCGCGTCCCACGCAGGACGGTGGCATGGGCGCAACAGTCGTCACTCTTACTGCTAAATCTCTATTGACTTGATCTAGTATATCTATGATCGTCAGTTAGCAGCCGGTCCTTGATGGACCGTGCGCACACAAATTTGATTGAGGACGAGGGGAATGACACATCGCATCGCAGGCTTGCGCGCAACACTTCTGGCAGGCGCAGCAACATTGGCAATCGTGCCGCAGGCGCTGGGCGCCGACGCCAAGACCACTGACGCCAAGATCGAGGCGTTGCAGCAGCAAGTGCAGCAACTCAACGCCGAACTGCAGGATCTAAAGCAGCAACAGGTGACAGAAGAACAGCAAAAAGCCGATCAGCCAGATGTGCAGGCGGCGATCGTCGACCTCAAGCGTAGCACAGCCGCGCAATATGCCGACATCCAGGCGCAGGCGGCGAACTCACCAAAAGCCACCATAGACAATGGACGTCCCACGATCTCGTCGGCGGACGGCCAATTCACTGCTTCGCTGCGGGTGCTTGCGCAGTATGACGAGGCCTATTTCAGTCAGAGTGCGCGCGCGGCATTGACCAACGCCCCTGACCTTTCGAGCGGTTCGAATTTCCGGCGTGCTCAGCTTGGTCTGCAAGGCAAGATTTTCGGAGACTGGTCATACTTCGCCAATTTCGAATTTGGTTCGGGCGGCAGCAGCGGCAACGAAGGCGCGGGCCGCATCCAGCAAATCTACGTGGAATATGATGGGTTCGGGCCGCTGGCCTTCCGCATCGGCGCTTATCCGCCGCCGGCGGGCCTCGAAGATAGTACCGCTTCCAGTGATACGATCTTCCTGGAACGCGCGGCATCTTCCGATATCATCCGCAACACCGCCGCTGGCGACGCGCGCGACGCGACGAGCGTCATCTACGCAGGAGATGATTTCTTCGCAGCCCTTTCGTTGACAGGCGGAAAGGCGGCCGATTCCAATCTCTATTTCGACGAGCAGCAGGCCTTGGTAGGCCGCGTCTCCGACTCTGTCTATTCGGACAGCGACAGCAGGATTGTGCTGAGCGGCAGCAGCACCTGGGTGTTCCGCGGGCCCGACACGACGGCGGGCTCTGGTTCTGCGCGCTATATCAATCTGCAATCGCTGCCCGAAGTCACCGTCGATGACAACGGAACCAAGCTTGTTGGCACAGGCAATCTCAACGCCGAAAGCGTTTTGGAATGGGGCGTGGAAGCAGGCGCCCAATGGCAAAACCTTTACAGCCAGGCGGGCTATTTCGGCTACGATGTCAACAGGCGCGCAGCGCCTGTGAACCAACCGGACAGCTATAGCTTCTACGGCTGGTACGTCGAAGGCACTTGGGTGCTGACAGGCGAATCCAAGAGTTACAACAAACAGAACGCAGCCTTCACGCCGCCGAAGCCCGCCGCGCCGTTTTCCTTCGATGGTTCGGGGTGGGGCGCCTGGGAACTCGCGGCCCGATACAGCGCTCTAGACTTGAATGACGACGAAGGCGTGCTGGGCTCGGCTCTTCCCGCCGGCGGCATTCGTGGCGGCCAACAGCGTATCTGGACCCTCGGCGTCAACTGGTATCCGAACAGCGACATCAAATTCGCGCTGGATTACCAGAACATCGGCATCAGCCGCATCGGCACGATACCGCAGATCGGAACCAACGCTGCAATCCCGAACGCTGATGTTGGCCAGAACATAAATGCGGTCGAACTTCGCTCGCAGCTCTCCCTCTAACCGACGGACCCAAAATCATGAAACATCTGATCGCCGTTCTCGTTGCGGCGAGCTTCGCAGTGGCCAGCGCCGCCCAAGCTGGCGACGTGAAATTGCTCAACGTCAGCTACGATCCGACACGCGAGCTTTACGTCAGCATCAACAAGGCATTCGCCGCCGACTGGAAGAAGAAGACCGGCGACAATGTGATCGTCAGCCAGAGCCACGGCGGCTCAGGCAAGCAAGCACGCGCGGTGATCGACGGACTGGATGCCGATGTCGTGACGCTTGCGCTCGCCTATGACATCGACTCCTTGTCGAAGATCGGAAACTTGCTTGCGCCCGATTGGCAAAAGCGATTGCCGGACAATTCGACGCCCTACACCTCCACGATCGTGTTTGTCGTGCGCAAAGGCAATCCATGGAAGATCAAGGACTGGGGTGACCTGGTGAAGCCGGGTATCCAGGTGGTGACGCCCAATCCGAAGACCTCGGGCGGCGCACGTTGGGCCTATCTCGGCGCATGGGCATGGGCCGCACATCAGCCAGGCGGCAATGCCCAAAAAGCCAAGGCATTCGTTGGCAATCTCTACAAGCACGTGCCGGTGCTCGACAGCGGCGCGCGCGGAGCGACCACAACATTTGCGCAACGCAATCTCGGCGACGTTCTGCTGAGTTGGGAAAACGAAGCCCATCTGGTGCAAGCCGAATTCGGCGCAGACAAGTTCGACATCGTCTATCCGCCTTCTTCCATTCTGGCGGAGCCTCCGGTCGCGCTGGTTGACAAGAATGTGGACAGGCACGGCACACGCAAGGTGGCGGAGGCTTATCTGAAGTTCCTCTACACCAAAGAAGGTCAAGAAATCGAAGCGAAGAACTACTATCGCCCACGAGACAAAGCCGTTCTGAGTGCGCACACCAAAGATTTTCCAAACATAAAGCTTTATAATATCGACGATGATTTCGGCGGTTGGACCAAGGCGCAGGCCGCTCACTTTGCCGACGGTGGCATATTCGATCAAATCTACAAACCGGGCCAATAGATATGGCGACGTTGACGCTTAGCGGACATCGGAAGCGAAACAACGCGCTGCCAGGGTTCGGACTTTCGCTGGGCTTCACCGTTTTCTATCTCTCCATCATCGTTCTCATTCCCTTGGCGGCACTTATCATTAGGCCGTGGTCGCTGGGGTTTAATGGCTTCTTGGCTGCGGTGATCGAGCCGCGCGTTCTTGCCGCCCTCAAGCTTTCCTTTGGTGCCGCCGCGATTGCGGCGGTCATCAACACGGTGTTCGGATTGATGGTGGCATGGGCACTGACGCGTTATCGCTTTCCGGGCAAGCGATTGATCGACGCGCTGGTGGACTTGCCGTTCGCATTGCCGACATCCGTCGCGGGTATCGCGCTGTGCACGATTTATGCGCAGAACGGATGGGTTGGCTCGCTGGTGGCGCCCCTTGGATTGAAGATCGCATATACGCCGCTTGGCGTGGTGTTTGCGCTTATCTTCATCGGATTGCCTTTCGTGGTACGTACCTTGCAGCCGGTGCTGACCGATCTGGGCCGCGAGCCGGAAGAAGCCTCTGCCACTTTGGGTGCGAGCCGGTTTCAGACCTTTCGCCACATCATCCTGCCGGCGTTGTTTCCGGCGCTGATCACGGGGGCCGCACTGGCCTTTGCGCGCGCAGTGGGCGAATACGGTTCGGTGATTTTCATTGCGGGCAATCTACCGATGAAGTCGGAGATCGCGCCGCTCCTCATCATCATCAAGCTTGAGCAGTTTGATTATGCAGGTGCCGCCGCCATCGGTGTCGTGATGCTGGGTGCTTCGTTTGTCATTCTGCTGGCGCTCAACGCCCTGCAGATCTGGACTATGGAGAGGCGCTGATGGGCGTACGCGGACCGACGGAAGACCATCCGCTAACGCGCACGTTGCTGATTGGCGTGACTATCGCATTCGTGGTGCTGTTCCTGCTGCTGCCGCTAATTACGGTATTTTCGGCGGCACTCGAAAAGGGATTGGGCGCTGCCGTCGACGCGCTGGGCGATCCCGATGCGGTGTCGGCGATCAAACTGACGGCGCTGGTGGCGTTGATCGCGGTGCCGCTTAATTCGGTGTTCGGCGTGGCGGCGGCGTGGACCGTCTCCAAATATGATTTTCGCGGTAAGAGCATTCTCACCTCGCTAATCGACCTGCCCTTCTCGGTGTCGCCGGTGATCGCGGGTCTGATCTATGTGCTGATCTTCGGGATGCAGGGTTGGCTGGGCCCGTGGCTGCGGGAACACGACATCAAAATCATCTTCGCGTTGCCGGGTATCGTGCTGGCGACGGTGTTTGTCACCTTTCCGTTTGTGGCGCGCGAACTCATTCCGCTGATGACCGATCAGGGCCGCGACGAAGAGGAGGCCGCGATTTCGCTTGGGCGCTTCGGGGTGGAAAACGTTCTTCCGCGTCACGCTTCCGGGTATCAAATGGGGTCTGCTCTATGGCGTGCTCCTGTGCAACGCGCGCGCGATGGGTGAATTCGGCGCGGTGTCGGTGCTGAGCGGACATATTCGCGGCCTTACCAACACGATGCCGCTGCACGTAGAGGTTCTCTACAACGATTATCAGTTCGTGGCTGCATTTGCGGTGGCGTCTCTGCTGGCGTTGCTAGCGCTGGTGACGTTGATGATCAAATCCATTCTGGAATGGCGATTTGCAGATGAAATCGCTGCCGTCCATCGCCACTGAGGAGCTTTTAATGCCACTTGTGATACGATTCCGTGACGAAACGTTTCCGCGCCGGCGGTGCCGCTGCACTGCAAGGCGTTAGCCTCACCGCTCCGCAAGGCGCGTTCGTGGCCCTGCTGGGTCCGTCCGGTTCGGGCAAGACAACGCTCTTGCGCATTCTAGGTGGGCTTGATTTTGCCGATAGCGGGTCGGTTCGTTTTGCCGACGTCAATTGGCTGGGCGTGCCGGCGTGCGAGCGCCGCGTAGGCTTCGTGTTTCAGCACTACGCCTTGTTCCGCCACATGACAGTGGCCAAGAACATCGCCTTCGGCCTCGACGTCCGGCCACGTCGTCTTAGGCCAGGCAAGACAGAGATCAAATCGCGCGTTCGCGAGCTTCTGGCGTTGGTGCAACTCGAAGGGCTGGGCGACCGCTACCCGAGCCAGCTTTCCGGCGGACAGCGGCAACGCGTGGCGCTGGCGCGCGCGCTCGCCATCGAACCGCGGATGCTTTTGCTCGATGAACCGTTCGGCGCGCTCGACGCCAAAGTCCGCAAGGAATTGCGCATCTGGCTGCGCGAACTGCACAACCGGATGGGCATCACCACCGTCTTCGTCACGCACGACCAGGAGGAAGCCTTTGCGGTCGCCGACCTGGTGGCGGTGATGAATGCGGGCCGCATTGAGCAGTACGGCCAGCCCGAGGCCGTCAAACGCGCACCGGGCACGGTTTTCGTGCAGGACTTCATCAGCGCGGCTTGATCCGGCTTGCGGACGTGCGCCCCTGGCTTTAACCAGAGGGATGGCGACGTTTTGCTCCGGCGGTGTTTCCATCGCCTATGACGATATAGGCCCGCGCGAAGGCGGTCGGCCGATCGTGCTGCTGCACGGCTTCGCCTCCAACCGCAACGAGAACTGGCGCAGGCTGGGTTGGTACGGCGCGTTCGAGCGCAAGAATATCCGCTTCATCGCGCCCGATATGCGCGGCCATGGCGAAAGCGACAAACCTCACGATCCGGCAGCTTACGCGCGCGAGGCGCTGGTGGGCGATGTGTTTGCGTTGCTAGATCACCTCGGCGTTACCAAGGCCGATGTGATGGGATTTTCGATGGGGGCGCGCGTCGCGCTGGGCGCGGCGCTGGCACAGCCTGAACGTGTCGATCTGCTGATCTTGGGCGGCGTCGGGGGCCGGTTGTTCGAGCCACCGCTTGCAGGAAATCCGATGGCGATCGCGATGGAAGCTGGGCGCATGGAAGATATTTCCGAACCCATACTGCGCAGCTTCCGTCAATTTGCTGACGAACAAGGCGAGGACCGCCTAGCGCTGGCCGCGCTGACGCGCGCGCCTCATACGCCCATCACACGTGATGGCCTGGCACAGATCGCCAACGAGACGGTGGTGATAGCGGGAAGCCGCGATGTGCTGGCGGGCGCTCCGCAGGAACTGGCGCGCGCGATGGCGAATGCGAAGGCGGTGACACTTCCCGGATGCGATCATTTCTCCGCGATTGCCCACGCGCTCTACAAAGCCACGGTGTTCGATTTTCTGGATGGAACATTGGAATAGCGAATGCGCAAGTTGAAATATATTCGGACAAAACGAATGGCGTATTGCAGCATTCTGATGGGCGCTTTTTGGGCGCCCTTATCCCAGGCTCCTCGCAAGGCGCGCTCTGTTCTACCGCAGACAAAATTTGCTCCGAGTGCGACCTCAATCAGATCTGGAAACTTATCGCCACATAAATCGCCTTCGAAGCGAGTTTTGGCGTTATTTGACCTGGTACAAAGAAATGTTGCGGAAGCCTAATATTCCGCCGCCTGCTGGCGATCTACGAAGCTCATGCGCGATTTCGTCTAATTTTCTCCCTCGCCATTAAGGCTTACTGCTCCTGATGATCGGCGCACCCCATTTGTGCGCAGGCGGGATTTGCGTTTCGCCGCCGGCTTTGATCGGGCGGGCAGGATAACCGCCGAGGCTCAAGACGCGGTCGTACATCACGATGGCACCCGCCATGCCGACATTGATCGAGAAGCGCGTGGGGATTCTCACCACAAACTCGCAGCACGCCAGGGTTTCCGGCGAGAGCGACATACGTTCGGACCCGAAAACGTAGGCCGCCTGTGCCGGATGTTTGAAGCGCGGCAGTTCGATGGCGTCTTCCGTGATTTCGACACCGACCACGCGGCAGCCGACCGGCAGACGCAATTCGGCGGCGGCGGCGAAATGGTAGAGCGGCATCTGGCCTTCTGCACGGGAGGTATCGGATTGCGCGTCGGCCATGCGGACCTTTGCGTTGATCGTGAAGAAGAAACTTGCGTCAAAGGCATGGGAAATCCGCAAGAGATTGCCCAGGTTCATGGGCTTGGAGACGCCGTCCACCCCCACCGCAAAGTAGCCCCTCATTGATCCGTCCCGCCTTATAAAAACACAGCTTGCCATCGCGGCCGGCAGCGCGTAGCGCTGCATAAGCCGGAAACCCGCGTCGAAGCGCGTCTCGATGGTCTCGGATCGGACGCTAACGCGTCCGTCCGGGATGACAAGGTGTTTGGAATGGCCAATCCCGTCCTGGTCGAGATTACGCGGGGGCCTCTGGTGGAGAGCGTCCATCGCGGCAGCATCGCGATTGTGGATGGCACCGGCGCCCTGGTGTTCGGGCTGGGCGATGTGGAAGCGCCTGTTTATCCTCGTTCGTCGCTAAAACCCGTGCAAGCGTTGCCGCTGGTAGAATCAGGGGCCGCCGATGCATTCGGCCTCAGTGAGGAAGAGATTGCGCTGGCATGCGCATCGCATTCAGGAGAGCCGATGCACACAACGCGCGTCGCATCGTGGCTGGCGCGAATCGGGTGCGCGCAAAGCGATCTTGCCTGCGGGCCGCATCCGCCGCGCTATGAGCCGGGTTGGGAAGAGATGGTGAGGCGCGGCGAAGTCCCTTCGCGGCTTCACAACAATTGCTCCGGCAAGCACACCGGATTTCTCACGCTGGCGAAACATTGGGACATCGCCACGCAGGGTTATGAGCGCGTCGACCATCCGGTGCAGCAAGATGTGATGAAAGTGCTGGTCGAACTTTCCGGCGCGCGCAATCCGTCTTTTGGCATCGATGGGTGTGCGGCGCCCAATTTCGCATTGCCGCTCGCAGGGTTCGCGCGAGCCTTGGCGAAACTGGCTGACCCGTCTGCACTCGACACGACGCGCGCGACCTCCGCGCGGCGCATCGTACGGGCGATGGTTGCACATCCTGAACTTGTTTCGGGGACAGGGCGTTCCTGCGCCATTCTCATGCGCGCGTGCAGTGGAGGTACAGTGGTGAAGAGCGGAGCGGAAGGATTTTACGCGAGTATCGTGCCGGAATTGGGGTTGGGCATCGCGCTCAAGATCAGTGATGGCGCTGGGCGGGCTGCGGAAACGGCGATCGCATTTGTGCTGGACCGTTTGGGATTGCTGGGCGCGGACAGGACGGCACGCCAAATACTCGACGCACCCATCACAAACACGCGTGGCGAAACCGTAGGCGAGCGCAGGCCCGCTTCCGCACTAATGCAGATCGAACTGCCTACGGCTTAGGCGCGTCGCTCTTCGTCGAATCTTTGGCCGCATCCTTGGCGGCGGCGGCGTCCTTGTCAGCTTTTTCCATCTCCGCCGTGTAAGCCGTGACGCTCTTCACGGAACAACGCTGCTTGCCCAAACCGGCGTCGTTGAAGAACACGGTGTCACCGCCCGACAGGCACGATAGCGACGTGCCGCCCGGCGAGGCGAAGCCGATGCGCTGCTTAAACGTCAGGCTGATGCAGGTGCCCAGCAAGTCGACCTGGAATTTGCGGTGGAACGTGTCTTCGACGATCAGCGTGCTGTTGTCGCGCGCTTTCCAGTCGTAGATCTGGCCGACCCGCAAGCAATTTTCCCCGGCGGCGAGCGCCGGCCCCGTCAGCAGCACGGCCACACCGGCTGCCAGAAATAGCGTTTTCTTCATATGATTTTTCTCCCTCGAAAGGCCATGGCGTCGTTTTTAGTGCTGCCACTATACGCTTTTTCGATCCAAACGCTCAGAGCGTCTTGGCGGGCGCCGCCGGCTTGCCTATGGTCGGCGACGAGCGCCAAAGCAACCGACACGACAAAGGAAAAACTCCATGAAAGCAATGCTGTGCAAGGAATATGGGCCGCCGGAAATGTTGCAATTAACAGAAGTGTCAAATCCGGTGGCAGAAAAAGGCCAGGTCGTCATCGGCGTGAAATCCTGCGGCGTGAACTTTCCCGACATGCTCATCATCGAGAACAAATACCAGTTCAGACCTGCCCTGCCCTTCGCGCCCGGCGCAGAAGTGGCCGGCGTGGTGAAATCGGTCGGCGAAGGCGTTTCGCGCTTCAAGCCGGGCGACCGCGTGATCGCGTCGATCGGCAATGGCGGCATGGCAGAAGAAGTGGCGGCGGACGCCACGCGCTGCATCCCGATGCCCGATGGCATGGACTTCGAAACCGGCTCAGCGCTGGTCCTTACCTATGGCACATCGCACTACGCGTTAAAGGATCGCGCCAAGCTGAAGCCGGGCGAAAATCTTGTTGTGCTGGGTGCTGCGGGCGGTGTGGGGCTTGCAGCGGTCGAACTCGGCAAAGCGATGGGCGCGCGTGTGATCGCCGGCGCGTCGAACCAGGAAAAAGTCGATCTGGCAAAGAAGCATGGCGCCGACGACGGGTTCGTCTATCCGTCAGGCGCGCTGTCGCGCGACCAGCAGAAGGAATTTTCTGAAGAAATCAAGCGGCTGACCGGCGGAAAGGGAGCCGACGTGCTCTACGACCCCGTAGGGGGCGATTATTCGGAACCTGCGATCCGCGCGATGAACTGGGAAGGACGCTTTCTCGTGATTGGGTTCGCGGCGGGTGAGATTCCGCGCGTTCCACTGAACCTCACCTTGCTTAAAAGTTGCGATATTCTAGGGGTGTTTTGGGGTGCGTTCACAGCGCGCAATCCCAACCGCAATCAGGAACACTTGGCCGAAATCGCGCGCTGGGTGGCGGAAGGTAAGATCAAGCCATATATCTCAGCGCGCTTTCCGCTGGCGCGCGCAGGCGAAGCGATCCGGATGCTCGCGGACCGCAAGGCGCAGGGCAAAGTCGTCGTGACAATATAGTCGGGGGCAATGTACCGGTTTGGAGTGGGCGACGATGGTCGAGCACGGACACGAAATGCAGATTGGCCAGTGTTTGTTGTATCCGGTGTTGTATCAAGCCGAAGCCCGCCAAGCATAATGTGCCCAGCGGTGGCGTTTGACCCGGGCTCGAAACCTCTCGTCGTGCGCAAGCCTGACGGGCGTGCGCAATCTCTTGTCTGCCAAGGAGGATTCAAGACAACTTGAAAGCCGAGAGCGAAGTGCGCGCGATCAGCGAAAAAATCGACCGGCTTCTGCACAATCAATGGGCGCGGCGTTTGGAAATTCAGGGGACGCAGATGGTAATGCCAAAGGACTTGCCGGCCCGGCGCAGATAGATTTGAGGCGCGGGGGGCAGCAGCGGGTCGTCCGACAGGCAAATTTCGGCAATCCGCCACCGGCTGTGATCACCTGCCAGGTTGAAAAGGCTCGGCCTTGGCAGGAATCAGGGTGCGGCGAACGATGATCCATCCGGGATCGCTGCCTATTCGCAAGCTCGCGCGCAATTCGGATTTGGTCTTGCCTGGACGCTGGTTCTGATCTTTCCCGTGACGGCGATCGTGCCGCGCGCCGCGGTGATCTCGCCTACGGGACTGCTCTTTGTTGTCGATCCGGTCAATGTTGGTGCGGATGTCTCGGCGCTGGGGGCCGCGACCGGCATGATGATTTACCTGGCCATCGCATAGCGGCGATACAAGCGTCAAACCAGCGGATGAATGGTGTACCGGGACTGCTTTTCCGATAACGTCTGCATTCAACCCAGATACCAGGGAGAGATTTCATGTCTATACTTGCATGGCTTGTTCTGGGACTTATAGCGGGCTTCATCGGAAGCAAGATCGTCAACAAATCCGGCGAGGGCTTAATCGTCGATATTCTGCTGGGCATTGTGGGCGCCATCGTCGGCGGCTGGCTGTTCACACGGTTCGGTGAGGCCGGCATTACGGGCCTCAATCTGTACAGCATGTTGGTTGCCGTTGTCGGCGCGGTGGTGGTGCTTCTAATCTATCATGCTGTTCGCCGCGCCTAGTCTGACGTAAAATTCGTGCGTGGCAGCCGCCCGCTCTTGCACAAGCGGGCGGTCATGCCCACATTTCCGTCGTCGAAAGAGGGAGAGTTGGGCGTGTCCGTTCTGGGTTGGATCGTTTTCGGGCTTATCACGGGTTTCCTGGCGTCGAAGATCGTCAACCGGCGCGGGGAGGGATGTTTCCTGAACGTCGCGCTCGGTATGGTGGGCGCGCTTGTGGGCGGGGCGATCTTTCGCACGCTGACGCCATTCAGCGTATTCCGCTTCAATGTGACGTCAATGTTCGTGGCGGTGATCGGGGCGATTATCGTGCTGCTGATCTATCACGCGCTCACGGGCCGGCGGGGATTGAGATAGTCGCCGGAAATAAGAAACCTCGCTGCCAATTCATCGGAGCCGGCATAATTTTTGGCAAGGCGGCAGGCGACGAATTCGCGGTTGGCTTGGCGAACGGAATTCTCGCCCAGATAGCTGGCTGAAAACGCTGCGTTGAAAGCGTGTGGCTTGTGACGCGGGCCCAAGCGCACCGTATCGAACGGCCGGACAATGTGTTTTATTCCGCAGCGTCCTTCGGCAAGTAAATCTCTCCGCCGTGTTCGCGAAATTCTTCGGCCTTTTTTGCCATTGCGGCCCGAATTTCGGCCGACGACAGCGTGTCGTTCGTCCCGCGCGCAGCGTCGCGGACTTCCTGGCTGATTTTCATCGAGCAGAATTTGGGACCGCACATCGAACAAAAATGGGCGACCTTTGCGCCGTCTGCTGGAAGCGTTTCGTCATGGAAGGCTTGAGCAGTTTCGGGGTCGAGTGCGAGCGCGAACTGGTCGCGCCAACGGAATTCGAAGCGGGCCTTGCTCATGGCGTCATCCCAGAGACGCGCAGCGGGATGGCCTTTGGCTAGATCCGCGGCATGGGCGGCGATGCGGTAGGCGATGACGCCAGCTTTCACGTCGTCGCGGTCAGGCAGACCCAGATGTTCTTTGGGCGTGACGTAGCAGAGCATTGCGGTACCGAACCAGCCGATCATGGCGGCGCCAATAGCGCTCGTAATGTGGTCGTAGCCGGGGGCCACATCGGTCGTCAGCGGGCCCAGCGTATAGAACGGAGCTTCGTCACACGCCGCAAGCTGGCGATCCATGTTTTCCTTGATTTTGTGCATCGGCACATGGCCGGGGCCTTCGATCATCACTTGCACATCGTGCTTCTGCGCGATGCGGTTCAATTCGCCCAACGTGTCGAGTTCGGCAAATTGGGCAGCGTCGTTGGCATCGGCGATCGAGCCGGGGCGCAAGCCGTCGCCCAGGCTGAACGACACATCATAGGCTTTGAGAAGTTCGCAGATGTCCTCGAAATGTGTGTAGAGGAAGTTTTCCTTGTGATGGGCGAGACACCATTTGGCGAGTATGGAGCCACCGCGGCTCACAATGCCGGTCACACGTTGCGCCGTCAGCGGGATGTGAGCTAAGCGCACGCCGGCGTGGACGGTGAAGTAATCGACGCCCTGTTCGCATTGTTCGATCAAGGTGTCGCGGTAGATTTCCCACGTCAGGTCTTCGGCGACACCGCCCACTTTTTCCAGCGCCTGATAGATCGGCACGGTACCTATGGGCACGGGCGAATTGCGGATGATCCATTCGCGAATCGTGTGGATGTGGCGGCCGGTAGACAAATCCATCACCGTGTCGGCGCCCCAGCGGATCGACCAGACGAGTTTTTCCACCTCTTCCGCCACGCCGCTGGTGACGATGGAGTTGCCGATATTGGCGTTCACTTTGGTGAGGAAAGTTGCGGCCGATAATCATCGGCTCGGTTTCGGGGTGGTTGATGTTGGACGGAATGATGGCGCGACCGCGCGCGATCTCGTCGCGCACGAATTCGGGGGTGATCTCGGCTGGGATCGCCGCGCCAAAGGAATTGCCGTCGCGCCGAAGCGAGCGGCCAAGATTTTCGCGAACGGCAATGAATTTCATTTCCTCGGTGATGAGGCCTTGGCGTGCGTAGTGAAGCTGGGTGACGTTGCGGCTGGGTTTGGCGCGCAGGGGCTTGCGTGCGGCTCGGTCGAATTGTGGGACGGAGAGGCGTTCGCCGTGCTTGAGGCCGTCGTCCTCCGGTTTGCGGGCGCGGCCTTCATATTCTTCCACATCGCCGCGGGCGAGAACCCAATCGCGACGCTTGGCAGCAAGGCCTTTGGCGATATCGATACAAACGGATTCGTCCGTATACGGACCGGATGTGTCATAGAGCCTTATGGGCGATTCGCCGCCGGACAACGCCACTTCACGAAACGGCACGCCGTCCACCAACAGCTTGCGCGAGCCGACCAGGGGACCGCGAGTGACCACCTCGTTGGTCACAGCTTTCGGATTGAGAATCGGTTTGTTCATTCGCCTCTCCCTACGCCGGTTCTAACCGGATCAGGTTCGAAGGGACCCGCGTGATTGCGATCTCAGCCCTGTTTGGGCGCCCCTGGGATGGTGGAAGGTAAAACAATTCATCCGCCCTGTCATGGCCCACATTCGTCGGCCAAGGCAGATTCATTTGTTTTGGCGATTTCGATCAGAAAGAGGCGAATTGCTGAAATTCCCGGATCACGCCTTTGACCGCGGCGGCAACAATCTTTTCACCGGCGTCGGGCGTCGCTTGCGAGGGATCGGAACCAATGCGACCGTCAGGGAATCTGCGTCGGTAGTCCTCGGCGTCGTAAATGGGACCATTGGGAGCGATGCGCGGGGTCATGCTCACGCGCTTCTGGGCTTGGGGATAGGCGAAGTAGGTGACAGAGACCTCGGACGGTGTCGCGTGGCTGCCCTCGCCCACAGGGAACAATTGGCGGCAGACATCCATCACGCCGGGCAGTTCCCACCAATTGCGTAACATGCAGCGCAACGAGCCATGATTGGTGCCCGCGTGGTCGAAGCTGACACCGTGGTAAATTTCGGCAAAGGCGGCGTTGATCGTGGCGATGTTGCCACCGTGTCCGTTGAGCCAGTAAAGGCGCTCGAAGCCATGGCGCGACAGGCTTTGTGCCCAATCCGTCATCGCCGCGATCATGGTGGATGGGCGCAAGGTAATCGTGCCGGGAAAGGCCATGTGATGCTGCGCCTGGCCGACATTGAAGGTTGGACCGACAAGAATGTTCGCTTCGTCGCCGGCGCGCAGGCCGATGATCTCCGGGCACAGCGCGTCGGTGCCGAGCAGGCCGTTGGGGCCGTGCTGTTCGGTCGAGCCTATGGGAATCAGAATCGCCTTGGACTTTCTGAGATAGGCTTCGATTTCGGGCCAAGCGCAAAGATGGAGTTGCATCTAGGTTTCCAGAACGGTTGATAGCTTTATCAGGGCCTTTTTCCACAATGCAGGTTCGCGCTCAACGGCATCGCAACCATTAAGCTTGTTTATCTGCGTGGCGATCTGCGTCTTGCAAACCCCTGTGGTGATGAAACCGGTTTCCAGCGCGCCGTATTTCCGCGCGCCGCGAACGTACTTATCCCTTGTTCGGGAAGAGATTTTGAACGCGCAAGGGGGCAAACCACGTGTTGGGCGACAGCTGCATTTGCGGTGGCCTTGTAAAGCATGGAAACATCGACCTACATCGTTTTGGATGCGCTGACGAAGAACGGACTGTCCAATTGATGGTGGATGGCGCGCAGGCCTCTGGCGCGTTCGAAATTCACCCTCACCGTCTGGGTCGGTCGGCCAGCAGATTGTGCTTTTTCTCCAGGGATTGTGGGATGCTCTTGTGGCTGGGGCTGACGGCCTTCGCCCTGTCCAGCACGGCGAACCAAGATGCCCAGTCCTACCCGTCGGGCCTTGATCGCCACATCGGCCGCGGACAGCCGGGAACGCTTGCTCCTTCGTAGCCATGCCTTAATCTCCCATACAACTGCTATCTTAGGGAAACGTCTATGCCAGACAATCAGGGCCCACTTGCCGGCGTGCGCATCCTCGACCTGACGGAATTCATCTTCGGCCCCTATGCCACCCAGACACTGGGCGATATGGGGGCGGAGATCATCAAGATCGAGAACCCCGGCGGCGACCGTCAGCGGCACTCAGGCAAATTCGCCAAACATGACGATATGGGCTCTGTCTACATGACGCTCAATCGCAACAAACAAAGCATCACATTGGACTTGAAGGACGAAACGGCACGAGAAAAATTGCGCGCGTTGATTCCGACTGCGCAAGTATTCATCCACAACGTGCGGGTCGACGCGATGGCGCGGTTGGGCTTTGGCTATGACGAGGTAGCGAGGCTCAATCCCTCCATCGTCTATGTACATTGTGTGGGTTATGGTTCGGACGGACCTTATGCGGGCCGGCAGGCGTTCGACGATCTGGTGCAAGCAGCGTCGGGCGCCTCCGATCTTCTACCCAGAGTCGACGGCAATGGCGAGATGCGGCTTCTGCCTTCCTTCGTCGCCGACAAGGTTTCAAGTCTTCATGCGGTCTATGCGGTGCTGGCGGCGCTGTTTCACCGCGAGCGCACGGGTGAAGGCCAATTCGTGGAAGTGCCGATGTTCGAGGCCTTCACAAGTTTCATCATGGTCGAGCATCTTTACGGAGCAACGTTCGAACCGCGCACGGGCAAGCTCGGCCATACGCCAGCGCTTGCCAATGATCGTCGACCGCTGAAGACCAAGGACGGACATATCGCGATCCAGCCGGTGAGCCGGACGACGTCGGCGAAATTTCTCGAACTTGGCGGGGTTCCCAACGCCTATGAAAGCGACCGCTTTGCCAATGCGCCGAAGGGCTCGCGCGTCGGAGTATATTACGAAATGCTGCGCGAGGCGGCATTGGCGCACACCACAGATGAGTGGATGAAGTTGGGCGACGAACACCGCATTCCAATCATGCGCGCCAACACGCTCGAAGACGTGCTGGAAGATCCGCATCTGAAGGCAGTGGATTTCTTCCAACTTCGCGAACATCCAACCGAAGGGACATGGCGGGCGATGAAACCACCTGTAAAATTCTCCAAAACGCCCTCCTCCATCCGGCGCGACCCCGAGCAGCCGGGAGCGGACGACAAGGCGCGTTGATATTTGTGTACAATGCATACAAATTAGGTGCGCAAACGGCCAAGCACGCGACGAAATCGAATGTCGTCACACCCTGGGTGGCTTTCGTGTTCGGCACGACAGGCGGTACCGATGGCCGGGACTTGATGCTCTAGGCTCGGCCCGCCAATATCTCCAAAACAGCACTGGAAATGCCATGTCCGACACGCTCATCCCCGTTCCCGACACCTGGCGCGAGCGCGCCTACATCACAAAAGCGAAATATGACGAGATCTATGCGCGGTCGGTGAAAGACCCCGATGGGTTCTGGGCTATGGAAGCCCAACGGATTGACTGGATCAGGCCGTTCACGAAGGTGAAAACCGTTTCGTGGGCCCCGGAAAACCTTTCGATCAAATGGTTCGAGGACGGCTCGCTGAACGTCGCGGCCAATTGTATCGACCGGCATCTGGCCAAGCGCGCGAAGCAGACGGCGATTCTTTGGGAAGGCGATGATCCCTCACAATCTGTGGCGATCACTTATGAAGAACTGTACGCGCAGGTTTGCCGGTTCGCGAACGTGCTGAAAGCGCAAGGCGTCCAGAAGGGCGACCGTGTCACGATCTATCTGCCGATGATCCCCGAGGCGGCCTACGCGATGCTTGCGTGTGCACGCATCGGCGCCGTGCATTCGGTGGTGTTCGCAGGATTTTCTCCGGACAGCCTGGCAGGGCGCATTCAGGATTGCGCAAGCACGTTCGTCATTACCGCTGATGAAGGCGTACGCGGCGGCAAGCCGATCGCGCTCAAGAAAAACACCGACGATGCGCTGGAAAAATGCCCAGACGTGAAGACCGTGCTGGTTGTGAAGCGCACGGGCGGCACGATCGACATGAAAGGCGGGCGCGACGTTTGGTATCACGATGCGGCGGCGAAGGTTTCTGCCGATTGCCCCGTTGAACAGATGAATGCGGAAGATCCTCTGTTCATTCTCTATACGTCTGGTTCAACGGGCAAACCGAAAGGCGTGCTGCACACGAGCGGCGGCTATTTGATGTATGTCGCATTCACGCACCAATATGTATTCGACTACCACGAAGGTGATATTTACTGGTGCACGGCCGATGTCGGCTGGGTGACGGGGCACAGCTATATCGTTTATGGGCCGCTGGCGAACGGCGCCACGACCGTGATGTTCGAGGGCGTGCCGAATTATCCGACTTCATCGCGCTTCTGGGAAGTGATCGACAAGCACAAGGTCAACATCTTCTACACCGCGCCGACGGCCATCCGCGCGCTGATGCGCGAAGGCGAAGCGCCGGTGGCGAAGACCTCGCGCGCATCCCTGCGGCTGCTGGGCTCGGTGGGCGAACCTATCAATCCCGAGGCCTGGCTTTGGTATTATCGCACCGTCGGTGACGAGCGCTGCCCCATCGTCGATACGTGGTGGCAGACGGAAACGGGCGGCATTCTCATTTCGCCCTTGCCCGGTGCGACCGATCTGAAACCCGGCTCGGCGACGAAGCCGCTGTTCGGAATTGTGCCGCAGATCGTCGATGGGGATGGGAAGGTTTTGGAGGGAGCTGCGAGCGGCAATCTGGTGCTCACCCAATCCTGGCCGGGACAAATGCGTACGGTTTATGGCGATCATCAGCGCTTCGTAGATACTTATTTCAAAACCTATCGCGGCAAATATTTCACCGGCGATGGCTGCCGGCGCGATGAAGATGGTTATTACTGGATCACTGGCCGTGTCGATGACGTCATCAACGTGTCGGGACACCGGCTTGGAACGGCGGAAGTGGAATCCGCGCTGGTCGGCCATCATGATGTGGCCGAAGCAGCCGTCGTGGGCTTCCCGCACGACATCAAGGGCCAGGGCATCTATGCTTATGTCACGCTGAAGCTGGGCGTGGCGCCGACCGAGGTGTTGAAAGGCGAATTGAAGCAATGGGTTTCGCGCGAGATCAGCCCAATTGCGAAGCCAGATGTGATTCAGTTCGCACCGGGCCTGCCGAAGACGCGGTCGGGAAAGATCATGCGGCGCATCTTGCGCAAGATCGCGGAAGGAGATCTGTCCAATCTCGGCGATATTTCGACGCTGGCCGATCCTTCCGTGGTGAATGATCTCGTTAAAAATGCGAAGCGTTAAACGGCTTGCCAGTGCCAGCCGACGAGCACGGCAGCGACAACTGCCACTATCGCGAGCGAACCGGCTCCCATTAGTGATGTGACCACAATCTGGCGGCTGCGTGTGGTTTTGATGCCGCCGCCCGCAATCGGTAGGTCGCGACCTGCTCCGAATGCCGCCGCCAACACCAACGAGGCGTAGATCACATAAAGCGAAATCCACATCGCGTGACCGATGACCGTGCTCCAGGCCGGCCAAAGCATGAGCTTGGGCCACAAAAGACCAAACGCGATCAGGAAGGTTCCGCTCTGCACACCTGTCAGATGCGCCGACAGGCCGATGCGCGGGCTGCGAAAAGACGGGATCACAAAGCCGGTGAGCAGGCCGAACAAGAACAGCAGCACGCCTGCAAAACACAGAACCGAAGAAACATCTTGCATGGCCGGGTTCCGCCGCTAAATTACAGACTTCAAGTCTAAATATACCGACTGAAAGTCTGTTGTCAAGGTATCCGCATGGTGAGACAATCCGAGCGACGCGAAGCAACCATCGCTGCCATTCTCCAGGCCGCGCGCAAGCTGTTCGCCAGGCGCGGGTTCGCGGCCACCAGTATCGACGACATCGCGGACGAGGCCGGCGTCGCCAAGGGCGCGGTCTATCACCACTTCAGCTCGAAAGAAGAAATTTTCACGCTGGTCCTGCAGGGCATTCAGGAGGGACTCGCGCGCGCGCCGATCCCGGCTGCCACATTGAAAATCACCGACCCTCTCGATCAGATTGCGGCGGTGGTGTTGCGCTATCTTCTGGCGGCGACCGAGCCGGATGTAAAGCAGATACTGCTAATCGACGGACCGGCAGTCATTGGTTGGCAGAAATGGCGCGAGATCGACGACCGCTTCTTCGGTGCGGGGGCAAAGGCCGCCGTCACCCGGGCCCTCGAAGGCGCGCCTTCGGCAAACAGGATCGAGGCGTTGACGCATCTGCTCATGGGCGCGGTGATGGAAGCCGCTCTTGTCTGCGCAAAGGCGGACGAGCCTCGCAAACGCGCGCGCGAACTTTCCGCCGCGTTGCGGACCATGCTGGAAGGCCTGCGCGTGCAACGCTGCTAAACCAGACTCGCAATCCGGCGCGGAACTCGCCATTCTGGCGTCTCGATATTGCCTGGGGAGGCAAAGATGCTGAGTTGGAACATCGGCGATGTGACGATCACGCGGATCGTCGAAATAGAGGTGCCGGTTCCTTATAGCGAAAGATCGCCGTTCATCCGCGGCGCATCGCCCGAGGCCCTGAAGGCCATCGACTGGCTGCGGCCGCATTTCATTACGCCGGACGGGTTGATAATCCTATCCATTCACGCGCTGCTGGTGCAAGCGCCGGGCGTGAAGCTGATCGTCGACACGTGCATCGGCAATGACAAGCCACGCGGGCTGACGCTGAACAATCCACTGAGCACCGCGTTCCTGCAGCTTCTGGCGGAGGCAGGGGCGCCGCGCGAGAAGATCGATTATGTTGTCTGCACACATCTGCACGTCGATCATGTCGGTTGGAACACGATGCTGGTGGGCGGCAAATGGGTGCCGACCTTTCCCCATGCGCGCTACCTGATCGGTCGCGCGGAATATGAGCACTGGAGCAGCGACCAATCCGACAAGGAACAGACCGAGGTGATGGGGGATTCGGTGAAGCCGATTTTTGACGCCGGCCTTGCCGACATGGTGGAAATGGATCACTGCATCGCGCCGGAAATCCGGCTCATGCCGACGCCGGGCCATACGCCGGGACATGTAAGCGTGGTGATCGAGTCAAAAGGCGAGACAGCGGTCATCACCGGCGACATGATCCACCATCCCATCCAAATGGCGCATCCCAATTGGGCCACGCCCTATGATTCCAACCGCCGCGCCGCCGAAGAAACACGTCGCGCGATGCTGAAGGACTGGTCCGAAAAGCCTGTGTTGGTAATTGGCACGCATTTCGCCGCCCCTACGGCAGGGCGCGTGGAACGCGACGGAGAGGCGTTCAAGTTCGCCATTTAGAATCTTTTTAAGATTGAAACAAAGATCGTCATGTCCTGGACCATGACAGCGCGCAGCGCCAGTTCGACCTCTAAATCGCCTTTACAAATGCATCCAAGGCAGCGCGCACAACTGGCGCGATTGCCGGATCGGTCGCAATCTCCTGTGATGTGTGGGTCTTGCCGAGCAAATGTACGGTGATTGAGGCTTCATCCACGAAGCGCGCCGACATGGTTTCGAGCGTCAGGCGCAGGGCAACCTGCGCGTATGTGCTGCGCTCCGAAGCGCATAACAGCGCAACCGGCTTGCCAGGGAACTCCAAACCACTCACCAGCCAGTCCAGTGCGTTCTTCAGCGAGCCCGGCACACCGCGCGCATATTCGGGCGAAGAAATCAGCAATCCATCAGCCATGCCTATCTTCGCGCGTAGATTGGCGACGGTGGGCGGGGGGAGCTCTGTATCGAGATCGGGATTGAAGTGCGGGAGATTTGCAAGACCATCGTAAAGTTCGATGTCCACATCGCCGGGCGCGAGCAGTGCGGCGGCCTGCAACAGCGCGGTGTTGGACGATACCGTGCGCAAGCTTCCTGAGATCGCGAGCAGCCGCATCAGCGTTTGGCGAAATCTTCCATTGCCTTGGCGAGTTGGATGTCGTTGTCGGTCACGCCACCGGCGTCGTGGGTGGAGAGCGTCACCTCCACGTTTCTGTAGACGTTGAACCATTCGGGATGGTGGTCCATCTTCTCCGCCATCAGCGCCACACGCGACATGAAGCCGAACGCCTCGTTGAAATCGGTGAAGACGAACGTACGGGCGATGGCGTCACGATCCTTGACGTCATTCCAGTGTGGCAGGCTTTTGAGCGCGGACTTGCGCGCTTCACCTTCGAGTTTCTTCATGATGGTCTCCTTTATCGCAACGGATAAACGCGCTCGGGGGTGTAAATGCTCCCGTTCGGGGAAAGATGGCTCGAAAACAGCGTGAACGCACGGGCTTCGAAGAGGCCACTGGCATAAAGCGCGTGGTCGGTCAGGAAATCCATCACTGCACCCCATGGCGTGCCGCGCAATCGCGCCAGCGTCACATGCGGGGTGTATTTGCGTTCCTCGGGCGGCAAACCCAACCGTTGCAATGCGGTTTCGATCTTGCGTTGCAGATGCTTAAGCGCTTCGTTGGGCGCTATGCTCGCCCACAGAGCACGCGGATTCTTGCCGCCGAATTCGCCGACGCCCTTCAATTCGAGCGTGAACCGAAGATCTGCGATGGCCAACAGCATCTCATCGATCGAGGCCGCGTCACGGCCGTCGACCTCGCCGATGAAGCGCAAGGTGAGATGAAGCTGTTCGCGGGTTTGCCAGCGCGCACCTGGCACACCTGTCTGCAACCGCCCAAGCGACTCAACGACGGGTTGGGGAAGATCGAGGCCGACGAACAGGCGGATCATACACGGCCCCGCGCCAGACGGCCGAGCGGCAGGGCGTTGCGGAACAAAAGCGTGACCAGGGCAAAGCCCGTGCCTCCGCAAAGGATCGCACAGGCAAGCCTCACCTCGTCGGAGAGCGTGCCACTTGCAAAATGCAGCTGTGCTCCTAACAGAACGCCGAACCACGCCCCGGCGCCGGTTGCCACCGCCGCGAGAAAGGTCGGCAAAAGCGAGCGGCGAAAAATGGCGTCGACGGTGAGCAGCCCTCCCCCGCGCGCAAGGGCCACGAGCACGCCCACATTTACCCATGCCGCCAACGACGTGCCGAGCGCGATGCCCATGGCGCCCATATGCGCACCCCAGACCAGCGCAATCTTCAGCGCAATGTTGACGACGACCGAGGCAATGGTGGCGCGTACGGGTGTTGCTGTGTCACCGCGCGCGTAGAAGGCGGGCGATACGCAGCGGATCAAGACGAACGCGGGCAGGCCGATGCCGTAGGCCATCAGGGCCATTGCAGAAACCTGTGCAGCCTGCAGGTGGAACGCGCCATGGGCGAATAGGCCCTGCATGATCGCAAGCGGCACGGTAAGGAAGGCGGCGACGAATGGCAAAGTGAGGAACAGCGCAAGTGCGGCGGAACGATTCTGTGCAGCATCGGCGCCAGCGCGATCGTCTTTCGCCAATAACAAGGACATTTCGGGAAGCAGAACCGTGCCGATAGCGATGCCGAGCGTGCCCATGGGAAGCTGGTTGACGCGATCGGCATAGTAAAGCGCAGTCAAGTCGCCGGAGGGCAGAAAGCTTGCGATCACATTGTCGATGAACAAGCTGATCTGCACGCTGGCGGAGCCGAACGTGGCAGCGCCCAGCGCAAGCAGAAATTGTTTGATCTCCGGTGCCCAGCGCGGGCGGCCGATACGCAGATGAAGATGGCTGCGCGCCGCAGCCCAGATGATGAAGAGAAGCTGCAGAATACCCGCGGCAAAGACACCCCAGGCGGCGGCATAGGCGGCATTTGGAAAGAACGGTGCGCAGAAAAGGGCGGCGATCATCGCGACATTGAGGAAGATCGACCAGGCGGAAGCGGCCGCGAATTTTCCGATGGAGTTCAGCATCGCGGAAAGCTGGACTGCAACGACGGTGAAAATCAGATAGGGAAAGGCAATACGGGCAAGGCTTGTGGCCAGCGCCAGTTGTCCGGGATGCGCGGCGAAGCCCGGAGCCATGACCGAGATGATGAGGCGCATTCCACCAAGCGCGGCAACCAGCAGCACAAGCTGCGTGACGATCTGCCAAGAAAAGACACGATTGGCGAAACGGGCAGCTGCATCGTGGCCGTCGCGCGTGCGCATGGCGGCGTAGCGTGGCAGGAAGGCGAGATTGAACGCACCCTCGGCGAAAATGGCGCGGAAATTATTGGGCAGGCGAAAAGCGACGAGGAAGGCATCAGACAACGGTCCCGCACCGAGGATCGCCGCCATCAGCACATCGCGGATGAAACCCGTGATGCGCGACAAGAGCGTGAACCCGCCCACCGATGCCAGACGTCGGAACATCAGTGCCTCATTTCCCAATGAGCTTTTTCACATAAGGCAACAGACGACCGACGATGATCTTCACGCCTGCCGGATTGGGATGCATCCCGTCGGGCTGATTGAGCTTCGGATTGAGCGCCACGCCGTCAAGCACGAAGGGATAAAGCGCAATGTCGTATTTCCTGGCGAGCTTGGGGTATATCGGATCGAATTGGGCGCCATATTCTGGGCCGAGATTGCGCGGTGCGCGCATTCCGAGCAGCAGCACGGGAATATGTGCGGCCTTCAGCTTGGCCAGAACCGTGGACAGGTTCTTTTCGGTTTGCGCGGGCGACAAGCCGCGCAGCGCATCGTTGGAACCCAATTCGACGATGGCCGCGTCGGGATGGTCGGCAAGTGACCAGTCGATCCGCGCCACACCGCCCGCACTGGTGTCACCGGAAACCCCGGCATTGATGATTTTGGCTTCAATGTTGGCGGCTTTGAGCTTGTCTTCGAGCACGGCGGGGTATTCGGTGCCGGGCGGCAGGCCGTAGCCTTGGGTAAGACTGGTGCCGAAGGCGAGGATTTTGAGAGGGGCCGCGTGGGCATGGGTCCACGGCGCCGCGGCGAGAAGAGCAGCGACAATCCAGCTCGTCGGCTTGAAACGGACAAGGCTCATGCCATATCGCCTGAGAGGGGAAGAATCATCCGATGCAGAATCGCCCACCCGCCATCCAGTTGCCAGCCATCGATTTGCAGGACGTGCGGCTCAACCTGGCGAGTGCGGCGGGCGCGGTCAACATTCTGAACGGGGTCAACCTTTCGGTGGGAGATGGCGAGACCATTGCGCTTTGGGGACCTTCTGGCTCCGGCAAATCGTCGCTGCTGATGGTGGCGGCGGGACTTGAAGCGGCAAGTTCGGGGCGGGTCGTCATCGGCGGCACCGACATTACGCGGATGGATGAAGACGCGCTGGCCCGCTTCCGGCGCGGGCGCGTGGGCATCGTGTTTCAATCCTTTCATCTGATCCCGACGATGACGGCGCTGGAAAACGTCGCGGTGCCGCTGGAGCTGCTTGGCGTGCGCGAGGCGTTTGAACATGCGCGCATCGAACTCGACGCGGTGGGATTGGGGAGGCGCGTCGATCATTATCCGGGCCAATTGTCCGGCGGCGAGCAGCAGCGCGTGGCATTGGCGCGCGCCATGGCGCCGCAGCCCAAGATACTGTTTGCCGACGAGCCCACCGGCAATCTCGATGGCGCTACGGGTGCAGAGATCGCCGATCTTATCTTCGCGCTTCATGCGCGCGCGCGGACGACCCTGTTTCTGGTGACACATGAGCAAGCGCTAGCACGGCGTTGCGGACGCATTGTGCAGCTGAAGGATGGCCGCATCGTGGCCGATGGCCTTTCTATAAATTCAGGTTTGGCGTGAACCGGTTTGGGCTTGCCTTGCGGCTAGCCCGGCGCGAGATGCGCAGCGGGCTTTCGGGCTTTCGGATTTTTCTGGCATCCCTCGTGCTGGGTGTGGCGACAATTGCCGGCGTGGGGTCGCTCTCACAAGCATTCTTGACAGGACTTGCAGAACAGGGACGCGTGCTTCTGGGCGGCGATGTCTCGGTGGGGCTCGTGCATCGTACCACGACGGATGCAGAGCATGCGTTTCTCACCCGATATGGGCGCGTATCGGAAACGGTCTCGATGCGCGCCATGGCGTATGCACTCCAAAACGGCAAGGAAGGCGACCGCCAGCTTGTCGAGCTGAAGGCTATCGACAAGCAGTATCCGCTTTACGGTCGCGTGGGACTTTCGCCGGGTGCAAAGCTTGCAGCTGCGCTGAATTGTACGCAAGACATTTGCGGCGCGGTGGCCGAGCAAACCTTGCTCGACCGATTGCGTCTTGCGCGCGGCCACATGATACGGATTGGCGCGCAGAATTTTCGCGTAAGCGCTGTGCTAGCAAATGAACCGGATCGCATTTCGGGCGGGTTCAGTCTCGGACCACACGTAATGATTTCAGATGCGGCGCTGCAGCGAACGGGGCTTGTGACGCTGGGAAGCCTTATTGAATATTCCTACCGCGTGGCGATGCCACCGCAGCGCTCGCCTGAACAGTTTCGCAATGAGGCGGTCGCACGCTTTCCCGATGCGGGGTGGGAAATCCATGATCGGTCCAACGCCACGCCGGGCACGAGCAATTTCATCGCGCAAATCACGATGTTTCTCACGTTGGTGGGACTGACGGCACTTGCGGTGGGCGGCGTGGGCGCGGGACAGGCGATCGCAGCGTTTCTGGATCGTAAGCAAAGCGAGATCGCGATTCTGAAATCGCTGGGCGCCGAGGGCGGGTTGATATTCCTCGTGTTCTTTTTGCAGGTGATGGCGATTGCGGCACTGGCGGTTGTAATCGGACTTGCAGGGGGAATGGTCCTACCCTTCATATTTGCGAGGTTCTTTGCAGGTGTGTTGCCTATCCCAGCCGACTTTGGGATTTATCCCCTGCCGCTCGCATTGGCCGGCGCATTCGGGTTGCTGTCGGCGGCAGCGTTTGGGATTCCGCCGCTTGCGCGGGCGCAAAAGATTCAGCCAGCCTATCTGTTTCGCGATCTTGTGGCGCGCAGTCGCGCGCGAGGACGTTGGCCTTATCTTTTGGCGGCGGCTTGTGCGGGTGTCTTGATCGTAGCGCTGGCGCTTGTGTTGGCGCCTGCTCCCATCTTCGCCCTCGAATTTCTGGGCGGCATCGCGGCATCGCTGATCGTGTTGCGAGCTGTCGCCGAAGCGTTACGGTTTGCGTTGCGGCGCTTACCGCAGCCGCGGGCACCAAGATTGCGGTTGGCGTTGGCCAACCTGACGCGTCCAGGGGCAGCGACGGTTGGCGTTGTCACCGCACTGGGGCTCGGGCTGACGCTGCTAGCAACTGTGGTGTCGCTCGATCTGACGATTTCAGCGCAGGTGCAGAGCGATTTGCCGTCCACCGCGCCCAGTTTCTTTTTCATCGATATTCAGCCGAGCGAGGCGGCTGCGTTCGACAAGGTCGTTTTGCAGTTCCGGTCGGCTGAGGATTACCGGCGCACACCGATGATCCGTGGGCGGATCGTTGCGTTGAACGGAACGCCTGCGCGCCAAGCCAAGATCGCAAGCGATGTGAAATGGGCTATCAACGGAGATCGCGGCATCACCTATGCGGCTGAACCGCCGCCGGGGACAGATATCGCGCAAGGCAAATGGTGGCCTGCCAATTATAATGGGCCGACTTTGATTTCGTTCGACGCGGCGCTGGCTGCGGGCATGGGATTGAAGATTGGCGACACGATCACGCTCAATGTGTTGGGACGCGAGATTACGGGAAGCATCTACAATCTGCGCCACGTGAACTTCGCCAGCGGACGGCAGAATTTCGTTCTGGTGCTATCGCCGGGGATCATCGACAAGGCGCCACATAGTTTTCTGGCGACGGTGCGCGTCGACCCGCATGATGAGGAGCCGCTCTATCGCGCGGTAACAGATGCATTTCCGAACATCTCAGCGGTGCGCGTGACCGATATCATCGCGCAGGTCAACAGGTTTCTACAGCAATTGAGCATGGGCATACGGGCGGCGAGCTTGCTGACGATCCTTGCAGGGCTGTTGGTGCTGGCGGGCGCAATTGCCTCAGGGCAGCGGGCGCGACTTTACGATTCAACGGTGTTGAAGGTGCTGGGCGCGACGCGGGGGCAGATCGCCATGATCTATGCGCTGGAGTATGGGTTGCTTGGTCTGGTGACCGGTGTGCTGGCGCTGGGCGCGGGCACACTGGCGGCCTGCATCATTGCGCGGCAAGTATTCGGTGTGCCGCTCGTGTTCGATCCCCTGATGGCGGTACTCACCGTGCTGGGCGGGGGTGCGGCGACGCTGGCGATGGGGTTGGTTGGGGCCTGGATGGTGCTGGCGACACGCCCAGCGGGGCGGCTCCGTAGCCCTTGAGGGCTTATCTTGCTGTTTTGTCATGCTTAATCGCCGCAAAGCGTTCTGATGACTGTCCTTGATACTTCCCGCGCCGCACCCGATATTAGGGCAATACCGGTTCGAGACCGGCAAGGAGGATTTTTGAATTATGGCTGACTACGACAATCGGGTGCTGAGAGCCCCCACAGCGGCTGAGACCGTCTATGACGCCGGGCTGCGGGCACACATGCTCCGGGTCTACAACTACATGCTGTCCGGCCTGGTTCTGACAGGCGCGAGTGCGTGGCTGGTCGCCAATGTGGCACCGGTTCGCGCGTTGTTTTTTCAACCGGTCCCCCAGGGCTACACCCTTTCAATGCTGGGCTGGGTGGCGTTGTTCGCGCCGTTGGGACTGGTGCTATTTCTGTCATTCCGAATTAACCGCATGAGCGTGCAGGCGGCCCAAATGACGTTCTGGGGCTACGCGGCGCTTATGGGTGTTTCGCTGGCGCCGATCCTACTGCTTTATACAGGTGCGAGTGTGGCGCAGGTGTTCTTCATCACCGCGGCCATGTTCGGCGGGATGAGCCTGTGGGGTTACACGACCAAGCGTGACCTGACAGGCTTCGGCTCGTTTCTGTTCATGGGATTGATCGGGATCATCATTGCCTCGCTGGTGGGCATGTTCTTCCAGTCGTCGATGCTGCAATTCGTGATTTCGGTCCTGGGCGTGCTGATCTTCACCGGTCTGACCGCGTACGACACGCAGAAGATCAAGGAGATGTACTCGCCCAACATGGACGGCACCGCGTCCGGCCGTGGCGCCATCATGGGTGCACTGGCTCTCTATCTCGACTTTATCAACCTGTTCATCATGCTGATGCGGCTGATGGGCAACCGTCGCTAAGACGGCAAAAAGAAAAGCAAAAAGGCTCCGATGCAAATCGGGGCCTTTTTGTTAGGCTTTGCGGGCGCTCCACCGACCGCCCAAAACAAATGGCCAAGCCCATCGTGGATATAATGCTGGTCGTCACCAACCTGGCGGCGCTGGCCCCAAGCAAAAGAGAAAATTCGCGCGCGCCTATCCAGGCGTCGCAAAAGCGTGTGAAGCGGAGAAAATCCGCGTGGCGGAGCCGCATCCCGACGACACGCTGAAATATAACGATGCAAAGAACGATTGGATGAAGTGCGTCAAACGCCAGGCGCTGGTGTTGGCCGACGGACTTAGGCGTCCTGTGAGGCCAGCGCCTTGATGAGTTTGTTATCGAACACGCGCAGCACCTGCGCCAGGTCGTGACCTCGTTTGAGCACCAGGCCGGTGGCGGCAATCACGCCGTATTGGCCATGGCGCGCGCGCAACTTGGGCTGTTTGACGATGGTGTAGAGCGCGACTTCGCTCGTGCGGCGGTAGGCGGAGAACACAGCGCGGTCGTCGAGGAAATCCATGGCATAGTCGCGCCATTCGCCGGCGGCGACCATACGGCCATAGAGCGTCAATATACGGTGGAGTTCGGCACGGTCGAAGCGGATTTGAGATGCCGTCCAAGCCGAACCGCCCCAAATCAAATTCCGCGCGGCGGGGCGGGCCTCCGCGCGGCGCAACATTATGGGTTCTTCAGCCATCGGTGCCGATGATGCGGCGGAGCTGGGCTGCCCGCAACCTTATTTCTTATTCTATTTCTTCCGGGCCAGCATGATGCCGTCGGCCACCGTGACCAGCGCGATGTCCACCCGGTCATCCTCGTGGATCTTGGCGTTCAAGGCGCGCAATGCGACGGTATCGGGCGACTGATCTTCAGCAGTGGCGACTTTGCCGCCCCAAAGCATGTTGTCGAGCGCGATCAATCCACCGCTGCGTAGAAGCTTCAGCGCGCGTTCGTAATAGCCATCATAATTGGTCTTATCGGCGTCGATGAAGACCATGTCGAAGGGCCCCTCGCCTTTGGCGATCATCGAATCGAGGCTTTCGAGCGCTGCGCCGAGGCGCAGGTCGATCTTGCGCGACACGCCCGCCGCGTCCCAATAACCGCGCGCGGTGTCGGTGAAGGTTTTGCTGATGTCGAGCGCCACGATGCGGCCGTTGTCGGGCAGTGCCAGGGCCATGGCGAGCGTTGAGTAGCCGGTGAACACGCCCACCTCGATATAGCGCGTGGCGCCAATCAGCTTGGCCAGCAGACCCATGAAGGCGCCCTGATCCTCGCCAATCTGCATCTGCGCGGCGGGATTGTCCCGTTTGGTCTCGATGCGACAGCGGACGAGCGCGGGGTGCTCGCGCACCCCGAATTTGGAAACGTAGGCCTCAATCGAAGTCGAGATACCAAGGTTTGATTTCACAAGATGCTCCAGTCGGAAGATTGCGTAATCAACATATCATCAATATATCATCAGCCCAAGATGTCTGCAGGTGGTTGTAATACCATCCCGCTACAATCGGTAAGATAAGGAGCCAAGGTTGCGGATTTGGTCGCAACGGCTAGCGATTCTGAGTTTTATCGCAAGCGCCTTTAATCGCCTGCGCCAGACGCCCGGCATTTGCCTTTCAATGTAAGGCAATTTGACTGGATTCGTACCCGTTGCGGTCCAGTTTCGATTTCGTTACCGGGCCAATGTCGAGGACGTCATCGTGCGCCTAGGATATGGCAGTCATACGTGTATCTGGGCGCAAAATAGTCTATGACGACCGCCATAGTTCGCACTTGAACTCTGGCATCCGGACAATTTCTGGGTACACGTTGGTACGGTAATTTTCCTCAGGAGCCAGAATTGTTGGATGTCAGATGATTAATGGACTTTTCGAGTCCTCTTCTGGCAGCATTTGATCTACGAGCAACTGGTTCTGTTATACAAAATCTTCAATATGCTGCCGGGGCCGAGGTCGGCCCGGTATCTGTGTGCTTGCGGACGAAATGAGGAAGCGGCGCGAAGGCAGGTGTGAAATGAAGCGGGCACTGGCGATCGCGATTTTTTCGGCTTCCCTTTGCACGGGTTCGCAAGTATTCGCGCAATTGCCGCATCATGCAGACGACCCAACCGCCGCCAGCATCGATCCCAATGGGGACAGTTTTCCCCAACAAATCGAGTTGCCACCGGACCCGGAAGGAAAGGCCGAAGAACTCCGGCTGCACGGCAAATGCAATGAGGCCATTCCGATTCTGCGCCGACTTTCCACTGACGAGCGCGATGATATCGCCCAGTTCAATCTCGGCGAGTGCCTGCTCGATCTCGGCAAGACCGAGCCGAACGCGCAGCGCGCCACGGTCTACAAACGCGAAGGCGTGCAATGGATCATCAAGACGGCGAATAAGGGGCTGCCCAACGCGCAATCCACTTTGATTTCCGTGTATCTGGACGGCAACGGTGTCGAACCTGATCCCGTAGAAGCCGCAAAATGGGCTCTTATCTATCGTGAGAACGGCACGCGCATGGCGATCGGCATGTCTGACATCTCGCACGATCTCGCGGTGCGGCTGGACAGCGTGCTGACCGAGAAGACCTGGGATGAAGCGCAATCGCGCGCATCGGCATGGTCGCCGGACCCGCAGAACGCCGGAAATTAGACGCTCGCCAGACTATGCGGCGGCTTGAAGCTGCCACGCACGGCGTCAACCAAGTGTTGAGGCCTCGCCTCCTGAATTATCGGAATCCCGGAAGATCGCGTACGAGAAACCGCCGCGGTCGCTCTGCAGGCCTTTCTGTTTAATGTGTTCGGTTGCACCGGCAATCTGGTTTGGGTCCGGGTCGAAGAATTGCAAGCCAGACGGAACACCGCATCATGCGGCGGCCACGTACTGACCACGAACACAAGCCTGATACGGGCGGCGAGGTTAACGGACGAAGCCTCGTCTCCCAACGGGCCATTACGGAAGCCCAATGCTGACCGATGCGAAGGGGCCGTGGAAGCCGATGGTGGAACGGTCGGCCGCATCGATGCCTTCGTCCATCGCGCCAAAGAAGAAATCGGCGCGGTAGCCCAAACTAACTTTGGCGTTGGAATAGCGAACCGACAAACCAGCCATTCCCCCAATGTTAGGGACTGTGACCGACCTGGATCGTGCAGGAGGATTTGACGACCTCCGATACGGCGTCAAGAGATGATTGCCGGTACCCGTGCCCGTGTACCGGCTAGGCGGCGGATGCGAATGGGCTGTCGTCTGATGGTGAATTTTGGCCTTTTGTCGGCCAAAGAGGATCGCGGCATTGATGCCCCAGTCGAAGGTAATTTCAGCGTTATCGGAATTGCCCGCGAAGGGCACCGAGCCATCCCACGAAGCACTCGGCCCCAATGCTTGAAAACTACGCGTGCTGCGAATCTCCCCCCTGAAAGTATGAGGGTTGTTTGTCGGCAGCTTGAAGGAACCGAGATATTTATAACCGCCATTGTCCGGATCAAGACCCAACGTCGTGTGCTGTCCGGCGTCAAATTGTGCAATCCGCAGGCCAAAATTTACGACAGATTGGCTGCCACTTCCAAATATGCCCAAACCGAGATCTTTGCCGGCCTGAAAGTCCAAGATTTCATGACTCTCGTATTTCTTCGATGCTGCGTCGGCAAATTTGGCATCTGTGCGCGTGAGATATTTCGTGCTTGCGCCAACTTGGAAGCGGGTTAGCGGCTTCGATTGGTGAGCATTTTTATAACCGTTCGACCTGCCATAGCGAATACCTGCGGAAAATATCCAGTCCGAGTCTTTCGGTTGGAATGAGATTTTCCCGTCGGCGCCAAAGCTGGAATCAAGAGGTTTTTCGATCTTTTGAGGGGCAATGGAGGTAAAGGATGGCGGCTGTGCAAAGAATGGCGGAACATAGGACTGTTCCTTGGTGGAGAGCATTTCGAACTGGCCACCCAATTCGATCCAGATCTGTTGCTGACCGCTATCTTCGGCCTTCGCCAAAGCGGTCGATGAGATATAAGCGGTCAGTGCCAGGGCCGAAGCAGATATCAGCAGTTCCCTGCGGAAGTTGCGGCGACGCTCATTTGTCAGTTCGCTCATTGGTTCCCCCTTACCAATTCTTCGTGACACGGACGCCGATCAGTTTTGGATCGGTCAAGAATACATTGGTCGTGAGACCAGAATCGTCACTGTTCAAAAAATCACCGGTAATCGCTGTCTCATTGAAGATGTTCTTGTCATAGAGCATCACCTGCCAACCCGTTTGGCTGGTGAAGATCAACGCGAGATTCACGTTGGTGTAACCGCGAATGCGGTCGTACGGATTGTCGTTAAAGACGCGTGCCCAAGAATAATCCTGCCAGTAATAATCGCCGTGCAGCGTCGCCGCCCAATCCTGAGTAACCGGCAATGTATATTCCGCCGTCAGCGAGGTCGTGAAAGGCGGTGCATTGGGAAGTTCCTTGCCGCTCAGATTTTTGTCAAAACCTTCGCCATTGTTGGGAGGCAGGCCCAAACCATTGTTGACGTTGGCAGGTGCCGTGGGATCGACGCTCAGCGGATCATACCCCGGATATCCAAGCGGATTAAATTGTCCGCTGTCGTTGTCCTTGCAAAAGCCGCTGCTGCCTCGTACGGCTGGATTTTCCACATAGGGCGCGCAAGCTACCGGATCGATATGCCCGCTATAGGCACGTTCGCAGTCTTGTTCGATTCCGGCGCTCAAGTTAGGGCCGCCATTGGCGGCGATGGGCGTCATTTGGGCCGCAATCACATAAACCGGCATAATGCAGTTCGACGCCTGTGTCGGGAAAGGTTTGATTACCATCCAATTCGGATTGCCCGCCGTGCGATCCATGAGATCGACGGCTTGCGATCCATTGGCAAGGCTTGTTGTTTCATAGCCGCCGGCGAAACTGAATTTCAAACCGGGCGCTGGTTCCCAGGTGGCCTCAAGTTCTGCGCCTTTCACTGTCGCACTGAAATTCAAATTGATAGCTGAGCGATCAACAATCTCCGAGATTTGATAGTCCTTGTAGTTGTAATAGAAGACATCGCCATTCAGCGTGAGAGCGCCATTCAGCAGCGTGTTCTTCGTGCCCAGTTCATAGGCATCGATAAATTCCGGTTTGAAGGTCAGCGGATGAATGGGATTGGTGACATCGCCGGCGGTATAAACCAGAAGCGTAGCGCCCGGCGGATTGGCGCCGCCAGCCTTGTAGCCGTGCGCATAAGAACTATAGACAAGCGTTTGATCTGTGAATTCGAACTTCGGTGTCCAGTTAGCGACAGCCCTGCCGGTGAGTTCACTCCATTGTTGGTTGACCACGCCTGAAATCGGATAGCCGTAGCCGGGCGTAACTACCTGACTTGGAATATCGACGAAATGCTTTTGATCCACCGTCCAGCGCAAGCCGCCGGTAAGTTTCAGATCCGGCATAATCTGATAATACGTTTCACCAAACCCCGCATAGGAATTGAGTGTGTAGGGGTTCTGGCTCAGAAAATAATTATGTCCTTGATTGTTTAGACTGCTCAGCGGGTTGGGATCTATGTATGAGCAGGCAAAAATAGAGGTTCCGCTTTGTGGGTGGAAATACCCGGTTCCGTTGGTCAAGCATTGAGAATTGTCCGATACGCCCGGTGTCCACGTCAAAGGGCCCGGCGTCCATTGGTTCGAATGAGACCCATACAGAGGGTTTGACCCACCAGTGCCAAAAAATGATCCTTGGGCCACGTACAGCGTCAGAGCGTTGACGAAGACGTAATAATTTTCCTCGGTCTCGTAATGGAGATAATTGCCACCGACGCTGAAATTGAGCGGTCCGGAGAAATTCGATGCCAACCGGAACTCCTGGCTGAACTGCCAAGCGTGTTCGTCCGAAAGATCCTGTGCGACGATTCTGTTGCTGCACCCTAGCTGCGGGTCGCAAAAAGTTCCTGAAGTACCGCTGCTTCCATTGGAGTAATAGATTGTGGATGTCGGAGACACCACCAAATCATCGTTTGGACCGAAATTTGCGAACACACCGGGCTGCGAATTGAAGCGGTTGTAGTCCTCAGTAGACCACAAAAAGTCATTGTTGAATCCGGTCTGGGATGTAAAAGCGAGGGCCGAGGAAACCGCATAGTCCGAATTCAATTCGATTGTGTCATTTTTTGCTTTGTAAATTGGATTAATCGTGCTGTCGATGATCCGTAGATTCCGGGACTGCGCGTCACTCGAATAGGGTAATACGCCTGTGTCTCGCGCATTAAGCCCGATAGTTCCGACATAGGGCAAAGCGTCCGCGTTCGGCTCTTCGAACGCGGACGCCGCATAAAGCGACGTCATCTGACAGCCTTGACTAAGTGGCACGACGTTTCCAACAATCCCCCCAAGGTCAACACCATTAGAATCCGTAGGTACCGGCACCCCGCCAATTTCTGTCGGTGTCGGCGTGGTTTTGCAAAGCTGCTTGGCCGTGCGCATGCGGTCGTCGTCTTCGGAGAAGTGCTCCCAGACAAGCGTGGTCTGCAGGTTTTCAACAGGCTTCCAAGCAATAGACACACGGCCAGACCAGAGGTCACGGCCGTCGATGCGCTGATCAGTGATGTCGTTGAAAGAGTAGCCCTGCCGCTTGGTCCATTCGCCTGCAATGCGGATATCCAACCGATCATCGACGATCGGCACGTTGATCATCCCTTCGAAGCGACGCTGGTGGTAATTACCGAGTTCGCCGGATGCCATGGCCTCGAACTGATCGGTCGGCTTGGCCGTGGCCAGATTGATCACGCCCGCGGTCGCGTTACGTCCATAAAGAGTACCTTGCGGTCCGCGCAGAACTTCCGCCTGGCTTAGGTCGTAGAATTCCTGCTCGAAGAAGTGGTTGCGGATGAAGGGAATGTCGTTTAGCGCGACGGCAACGGCGGGATCGGTCGTGACTGATATCGCTTGTGTACCAATACCGCGGATTTCGATGTTGTAGCCGGTAAAGTTCGTCTTGGAGAACGTCAGGTTCGGAACCTGCTTCACGAGATCGGGACCACCGGTAGTCTGGGTGGCGGTCAACTGTTCCTGGCTGAGCGCGGTAATCGAAATCGGGATCGACTGCACATCCGCACCACCGAGTTTAGAAGATGTAACCGTCACAGTTTCGACGGCGGCGCGCGGCGCAGGAGTAGCCTGCGCAATTTGGACGGACGACAGCACATTCTCCGACGCTTGGCCGCGGATGATCATGATCGAACCGTCTTCGCGATGCCGAACAAATCCGGTTCCAGCCAGCAAACGCGAAAGGGCTTCATCGGGGGAGAAATCCCCCTTGACGCCCTTGGTACGAACCCCTTTTGTCAAATCGTCCGAGACGATGAGAGAAACCCCGGTCTGAGCGGTGTAGGCGTCCAGCGCCGCTGTCAAATCACCACCCGGAATATCGAGGCTTGCCGCGCTGGCGATTGCCGCCAACAGAACTGTTGCCACCCCTCCAGCGGTTGTTGACTTCAATATTCTTGCGAACGTCATTTTGCCCCCTGTCGCGCGGCGCTGCCGCTTGTGTTGTCTTCGAAGTGCGTTTCGATGTTTGATCAACGCGAGAGAACGCTATTGCCTTGCTTTTTTTCGACTCTCAGCCCGAAGGCCTCTTTCGCTGCGCGGTTGAATAGGGCGATTCCTGTTGTCGGGAATGTCCCATTGACCGTAAGCCGGCCGACAGCCGGATCGGCGATCACAATCTTTTCGTCGTTGTAACGATTGAATGCAGCTACGGCGTCGGCCAACGCAGTATGGCGAAACACCAGCATGCCCCGCTGCCAACCAAGTTGATCGGCGATATCCTGTGGCGATGATCTTATAACTGACACACGATTTGGCGTCGCTGTTGCAACGTCGCCTGGCGTCAGGACAACGGATTTTGCGGCATCCCCGACGGTTTCCAGTTTGGCAAGCCCTTCGAGCAATGCCACCTCTGTACGGCCACCCGAAAGGCGGGCGGTGAACTTCGTGCCAAGATCGACGATCCGCTGTGTGCCGGTATTCACGACAAACGGATGTGCCCGATCGTGCTTGATTTCAAAATACGCCTCGCCCTTGTCGAGCCACACACGGCGATCGGTAGAGCCGACGCCCACCCGTATGGTCGTGTTGGTGTTCAACTCGATCTGGGAGCCGTCCGCGAGCGTAAGAAGCTCGCGCCCACCAACTGCCGTGGAATACGTCTTCGCTGTAACCCCGGAATTCCATGCAGCCCAACCAACACCAAGGACGAGAAGCATCGTGACGCCGGCAGCGGCGCTCATCAGGATCGACCATGGCCAGGAGCGTGCCATCAGCGTCGGCTTGCGAATCCCGGGCTCGCGCAACGCCCCTAGGCGATCGGCGCGTTTCCATGCGGCCTCGAGCCTCCAATACGCCACGGCATGCGCCCACGATTCGCCGAGCCAGGCCTCGAACACTTGCTGTGCATCCGGTCCCCAATCCGCACTTTCTTGCCGCTCCAGCCATTCGGCGGCTTCGGCACGCGTCATGACAGCCCGCGTCGTCGACACTTCGTTCTCATCATGCAATTCGGGCTCGTCCATCATCGTGGCCGCCTGGGTTCAGCCCGTTCGCCATAAAGAGCTTGGGCGAGCGCGCACATTCCGTCTGCGAGGTGTCGCTTGACTGTTTTCTCGCTGATGCCCATGCGCGTGGCGATTTCGCTGCGAGACAGGCCCTCGATCTTTTTCATCACGACAGCTTCGCGGCAGCGTTGGGGCAAGCCATTCAGTGCGGCTTGCAATAGGTGCAATTCCTCCCGCGCCATAACGGCGCGATCAGGCCCAGGTGCATCTGCGGCAGACGCAAGCGCGTCGGTGTCGGCCACGGCCTCGATCGAAACGACGTTCTCATGGCGGACGCGATCGATGAGCAAGTTGCGCGCGATCGTAAAGACAAGCGGCTTGGCGGGACTGGGAATCTTCTCCCGCGCCACCTCGCACACGCGCGCATAGACATCCTGGCAAAAATCGTCGGCGTCGCTGTCATTGCGCCAACTGCGGCGTAGGAACTGCATCAATGCGGCCTCCAGAGGCAGCACCTCGCGGACGAACCAAGCCTTAAGCTCGGGCGCAGTTGCTGCTGCCCCCGGCGGCTCGATACCGGCCTGATTGCGACGGTTGCTTGGTGTCTCGACCATTCCCCGACGGCTTTCTGCCCTTTGAAGGCCAAAACCTGCGGACTACACCTGCTAAAACGGGTGAATGGTATGAACGGCCCATACCAAGGGCATCAAAATATTGGGCACCCATCCAGCCAGCGACGGGGATAGATCACCTAAATCCCTCTGCCAGAATGTGCTCGGACGCAGCTGAGTTCGCCGCGGTCTGCCAATACGCCTGAGCCCGCGCAAAAGGCTGCCTAGAAAGAGCCTTAATTCGACCCTTGCAACGCCGCTTTCGGCCCCCATATCAGCACTGTCGGCTGCTCCAGTTTGAAGCGCTCGGATACAAAGCATGCCCCCCCAAGCCCCTTCGGGTGCTTTCTTTGGGCAGCCGGCATCTTCCCTCCTCTCTTTAATCGCGCCACGCTGAACAGTCTCCATTCAGCGAGGAACCCATGCGTCTGGAAAACCGCGTTGCCATCGTCACCGGTGCTGCTTCAGGGATTGGACAGGCGTCTGCCCTGCTCTTCGCCGCCGAGGGCGCACGGGTGCTGGCGGTTGATCTGCCGGGCAAAGGGCTGGTGGAAGCCCAAGAGGGCCACGCCACCATCACCTGTCTCGAACAAAGCGTCGCCGATGACGATGCGGCCGATACCATCGTTGGCAAAGCAATCGCGCGGTTCGGGCAGATCGATATTCTGATGAACAATGCGGGTGTGGCTTCGAGCGCACTGGTCGAAGAGATGAAGCAAGCCGATTGGGACCGCACGATTTCGGTCAACCTCACGGCGCAGTTCCGGCTTTGCCAGAACGCGATCCCGCATCTGCGCAAAAGCGCGGCGGGCAGGATCATCAATGTCGCGTCGGTGATGGCGGAGGGGACCGATTACGGACTATCGGCCTACTGTGCCTCAAAAGCAGGCGTGGCGGGGTTGACGCGCACGCTGGCTCTTGAATTGGGCAAGTTTGGCATCACCGCGAACTATCTCGAACCGGGCGCGATCAAGACAGGGATGACGAGCGGAATTTGGGACGCGCGCCCCGACATCGCGCAGCTCTGGGCAAAGAAATCGGCGTTGCGGCGGTTGGGGCAACCGATAGACCTAGCGCGCGCGGCGCTGTTTCTGGCGTCGGACGATGGCGGGTTCGTCACCGGACACGGGCTGGTGGTCGACGGCGGACTGATGTTACGCGTTTAGCTCTCGGTTTCCCTTTAACTTCACAATACGTCGCCGTTGTCCGGGTCCGTACGAAGTGCGGTCGAAGGACGAGCTTCGCCTCCGGACGACGACCCATCTTCCCGCATAAGCAAATTGAATCGTCCGCACAAAGCAGGTGATGACGGATATTTAAGTACGACTTTCCTATAGCAGCTTCTTCATGTTCGCAGCCATCTGGCCGAACACTCCTCCCACTGTGCCTGTGAGAATACAGATTAGCGTGCCCACGACCAGCACGATCATAGCCGCCTCGCGCAGCATGATCGCAACCGCGATGCCGATGATGCCGCAGGTGCCGCCGCCGATGGCGCCGCCCAGCAGACTGGCCGGATAACCCTTGCCGCTGTCCATGCCGTAGAGATAGCCCGCGATGGCCGCGATCATCATGCCGCCAAACATGAAAACGTGCATCTCTACCCACGGCACAAAGCGGCCGATCACCACCATCGCGACCTGCATCACGATGCCGACGAGGGTGGCGCGTTCCAGTATCTTGCGGTCGATGCGTTGAAGAAGGCTCAGGGTGCGCTATCCCGCGGGTGAGGTTTCATCTTTCCTGCCCTGCCGCTCCAGTCAACCCGTGGGCACGAAATCGCGAACAGCTTATGACGTATCGGTAACCCCCGCGGTCTTGCAGGCCGGTTCCGACTTCTCTATGGGGATTCACGACTGCGACCGGATTTCTCCCCCAAAAGCGATGATCGAAATCGAGGGTCTGACCAAACGCTTCGGCCCGTTCGCCGCGGTCGCCGGAATTGACCTCGTTGTCGCGAAAGGCGAAGTGCTGGGCTTTCTTGGCCCAAACGGCGCGGGAAAATCCACCACCATGAAGATGGTGACGGGCTATCTTTCGCCCAGTTCGGGTCGCGCGCGCATCCTGGGCCATGACATCGAGACCGACGGCATCGCCGCGCGCAGCAAGATCGGCTATCTGCCGGAGGGCGCGCCAGCTTACGGCGACATGACACCGCGGCAGTTTCTGGGATTCATCGCCGAAGTGCGCGGGTTGAAAGGCGATGACGCCAAGAAACGCATCGCCGATACGGTGGTCAAATGCGATCTCGATCCCGTGCTGGACCAGCCCATCGAAACCTTGTCGAAGGGATTCAAGCGGCGGGTGGGCCTGGCGCAGGCGATTTTGCACGATCCCCCTGTGCTTATCATGGACGAGCCGACGGACGGCCTTGATCCCAACCAAAAACATGCGGTGCGCGCGCTGATCCGCGCCATGGCACCGCAAAAGGCGATCATCATTTCTACCCACCTGCTCGAAGAAGTGGAAGCGATCTGCACGCGCGCGGTCATCATCGACCGGGGGCGTGTGGTGGCGGACGGAACACCGGGGGGATTGCTCGCGCGGTCGCGCCACCACAATGCGGTGACGATGACGGTGCCCGCCACCGATGCGAGCGCAGTGAAGGCCAAGCTCAGGGGCTTGCACAACACAGCGAGCGTGGATGAACGCAAGAGTTCGGCCGGGCTGGTGGAACTGACCGTCTATCCGAAAAGCGGGGCATTGCTGATTGAGGATGTCAGCACGTTGGCAAAGTCGGAAAATTGGGCCGTAAAGGAGCTTTACGCCGAAGCAGGCCGCCTCGACGACGTGTTCCGCGCCATCACAACGCAGGATACCGCGCGGGCGCGCGAGGCCCGCCCATGAACCAGATATGGCCCATCTTCAAGCGGGAATTCGCCGCCTATTTCGCCACACCGCTGGCCTATGTGTTCATCGTGATCTTTCTGTTCGCGATGGGTGCATTCACGTTCTACATCGGGCGCTTCTACGAAAACGGGATCGCCGATCTCACCGTGTTCTTCGGTTATCATCCGTGGCTTTATCTGTTCTTGGTGCCAGCCATTGCGATGCGGTTGTGGGCGGAAGAACGGCGCACCGGCACGATGGAATTGCTGCTGACGTTGCCCATTCCTATCTGGGCGGCCGTGGTGGGCAAATTCCTTGCGGCCTGGGCGTTCACCGGCGTTGCGTTGGCGCTTACTTTTCCAATCTGGATCACCGTCAACTATCTGGGCAATCCCGACAATGGCGTGATCCTTGCGAGCTATGTTGGGAGTTTCTTGATGGCGGGCGGTTATCTCGCCATCGGCGCGTGTATTTCCGCAACGACGAACAATCAGGTGATCGCGTTCGTGGTGAGCGTGGCGGTGTGCTTCCTGTTCACGGTGGCGGGGGCACCCATCGTGATCGACTTTTTCCAGGGCTGGGCGCCGCTGGTATTGGTGAGTGCGGTATCGTCGTTTAGCTTTCTTACCCATTTTGCAGCAATTGCGGCGGGCGTGATCGACCTTCGCGACGTTTTGTTCTTTCTGTCGCTGATCGCACTGTTCTTGACGGCGAATGTCGTCGTCATCGATCTTAAGAAGGTCGGATAGATGGGCACGATGTCGCGCCGCGTCTACGCCCTGAGCGCTATCGTGCTGGCGGCGATTATTTTTGTTGCATTGAACATCGCGATCGATGCGTCGATTACAACTGCGCGCCTCGATCTCACCGAGAACAGGGTTTTCACGCTCTCGCAGGGCACCAAGAGCACGATTGCGAAATTACAGGAACCTATCACACTCAAATTCTTCTATTCGAAGAAGGTCGCGGCCGATTACGCCCAAATCCAAGCCTATGCGAGCCGGGTGCGCGATTTGCTGCACAATTACGCGGCGATCTCCGGCGGCAAGATCATTCTGCAGGAGATCGACCCCGAGCCGTTTACGCCCGCCGAAGACGAAGCGGTGTCGAACGGGCTGACGGGGGCACCGACCGAATCCGGCGACATGGTCTATTTCGGGCTGGTCGGCACCAACACCATCGACGGCAAGGAAGTGGTGGCGTTTTTCTCGCAAGATCGCGAGGCCTATCTCGAATACGACCTGACGTCGCTGATCTATCGCCTGTCGACGCCGAAGAAATCTGTGCTTGGCGTGATTACAAGCCTGCCGCTCGATGTCGGCGCAGGCGGGATGATGGCGGCAATGCAGGGGCGCGCGCAGCCCTATATCGTCTATGAACAACTGCGCCAGACCTATGACACCCGGATGCTGGATGCGAATTTCGATCGCATCCCCTCCGATATCGACGTGCTGATGATTGCTCATCCCGCGGCGCTCAACGACGCGCAGCTTTATGCCATCGACCAGTTCGTCCTGCGAGGCGGGCGTGCACTGGTGTTCGTCGATCCCTATTCCGAAATGGCGAGCCCCGGCGGTGGTTACGACCCCCAATCTGGTGGGCAGCCCACATCCGATCTGCCGAAGCTGTTCAAGGCGTGGGGCATCGCGTTTGATCCGAACAAGGTGATCGTGGACCGGGCGCTGGCGCAGCGGGTGCAGGTTTCCACCGATCCACGCAATCCGGTGGCAGCCTATCCGCTGTGGCTGCATTTGACGCCGGAGAATTTCGACAGCCACGATCCGCTGACGGCGAATTTACAGGCGCTCAATCTGGCCAGCGTCGGCGCGCTGACGCCGCTCAAGGGCGCCACCACCAAATTCACCTCGCTGATACAGTCGTCCGATCAGGCGATGCCCATCGACGCCGACGAAGCCCGCGCCAAGCTGCCGCCGCAGCAATTGATGGCGAGTATTCGCCCGACGGGCGAGCATTACACAATCGCCGCACGCATTTCGGGGCCGGTAAAGACGGCGTTCCCCAACGGACCGCCTCCCCTTGCGGCGGGCGCCGCCCCCCTGCCTGCGCAGGCGAAAGAAACCAAGGCCGACGCCAATATTGTTGTCGTCGCCGACACCGATATTCTCGACGACCGGTTCTGGGTGCGGGTGCAAGACCTTTACGGCAAGCAGCTGGCCTCGACCTTCGCGGACAACGGCGCCTTCGTTTTGAACGCGGTGGAAAATCTGATGGGATCGGACGATCTCATTTCACTACGTACGCGCGCGACCAACGACCGGCCGTTCACCGTCGTGCAGAAATTGCAGGCCGACGCGCAGGCGCAGTTCCAGTCTGAGGCCGATGCGCTCAAGCAGAAGATGGTCGACACACAGGATCGTCTGCGTGCCTTGCAGCAGGGCGCGGGCGGCAACAATGCGCAAGCCGCGATTGTGTCGGCCGCCCAGCAATCCGAGATCGATCGGTTCAAGCGCGAGCTGCTCGACACGCGCACGCAGTTGCGCGATGTGCAGCACAATCTGCGCAAGGAAGTAGACCGACTGGGCGAAATTCTGGCCTTCGTGAATATTGCCCTGGTGCCGCTGCTGGTGGCGGCGTTCGCAATCGTACTTGCGATCCTGCGCCGGCGGCGCCGCGCGCGCGCTTTGGCGTTGTGAGGGGCACGATGGCAACAGACATCGATCCGCGCCGGCGCAATCTTTTCGTGTTGGGTGTCACTGCCGTTGTTCTGGTGGCGCTTGCGGCCCTGGCGCTTTACCGGCAGGAAAAAGCGGCGGCACCGACTGCAGCTCCAGAGACATTCTTTCCGACGCTTGTGCACAACGTGCGCCAGGTTGCGCAAATCCATATCGTCTCACAGAGAAACGGCGTGTTCGATGTGGTTTTCAAACCGGAAAAAGGCTGGGTGCTGCCCGGCCGTGGCGATTATCCCGCTTCGTTCGAGCAGGTGCGCAAGACGATCAATGCGGTGGCGAGCTTGCAAACCATCGAACCGCGCACGGCCCGGGTAGATTGGCTGCGTTATCTCGATCTCGACTCGCCTTCGACAGGCGGCAAGGGCGTGCTGATCACGCTGTCGGATGAAAAGGGAAACGTGCTGGCCTCGCTGATCGCGGGCAAAACGCAGGACAATGGCGATTTCGAGCGGGCTTTCAGACATCTTCGTGCGCAAGCCTGATTCCACGCAAAGCTGGCTGGCGCGCGGCGTACTGCAGCCAGCAGCCGATCCGGCGGACTGGATGGATCGCACGGTGATGGATGTGGACCGGTCACGGATTGAGGAAGTCGATGTCGAGCCTGCGAGCGGACCGTCCTATTCGGTGCGGCGCGACAAGCCCAGCGATCCCGATTTCCACCTGATGGCGGTGCCCAAGGGGCGCGAGTTGCTCAACGTCCAGGCGCTGGATGGCGTGGCGGTGGCTATCGTCGGATTCACCTTCGACGACATCAGGCCTGTGCGGGATTTCGACTTTTCCAATGCCTCCCGCGTCGTCACCCGAACCTTCGACGGGCTGACGGTCACAGCCCAAATCATCGCGCAAGGGGCCGATGATTGGGTCCGGATTTCGGCCGAAGGTGCTCTGGGCAAAGCCGAACCTCAAAAGGAAGCCCGCGCGATTGATGCGCGCGCCGACGGATGGGCCTATAAGCTGCCTGCCTATAAGGGCCAACAATTCATGACCACGCTCGACAGTCTGTTGAAGCCGCTTGCGGGCAAAGCTGCACCGAAAGCGGGCATCCGTTAGATTGCCCCCATCACACAGGGTAATCACAACGGGTCGCTGGTTCTTCTCACCATCGCGGTCTTCAACATCGGCATTGCGGGCCGCACAACAGAAATTTCTTTGACATGGATGTCTTCAGCGTGCCTGTAGACACAGGCGCACAAACCACCTGCATCACGGCAAAGTGCCTATCCGTGGCGTTGCGGGGCTTAGCTATCACACCAACCCTTTCTTCGGGGTCGGCTTTGCGTTCAGCGCGTCAGACAGCCACAATAAGGTGCAACTCTTGAGCGTTCACCTCGTGGGCAAAGTTATCGAAGGCGCAGAATTGGCGCTGGCGAGCAGCCGGTTCGACATGCTTTTGGGTATGGACAGCAGCAGCACACTCAAGATAGGCCGTAACGGCACGTTCAGCTTCGCAGTCAGATGAGCGAGACCGTTCAAACGCCAGATTTCCTGCGCGACCTCTGGTACATGGCCGCGCTGGCGGACTCGCTTTTGCCGGGGCAAATGCGCCGGGAGATATTGCTGGGTGAGCCCGTGCTGGTCGGGCGGATGCGCGATGGCAAGGCGTTTGCGCTGCGCGATATCTGCCCCCATCGCGGAGTGCCGTTGTCGGCGGGTCGCGTGATGGACCAGAACACGGTCGAATGTCCCTATCACGGCTGGCAGTTTCGGGCTGATGGCGTCTGTTCGCTGATACCCTCGCTGATCGAAGCTGAGGATATGGACGCCAGTCGCATCCGGGTCCGCGTCTATCCGGTGCGCGAACAGGACGGGCTGATCTGGGTCTATGTGGCAGCACCGGGCCGTGAGGCGGTTGCGCCTAGCTGCGAGCCGCCCAAGGTCGCCGTGCCGAAGCCCAAGCCCCGTTGGGTTGAGAGCCAGATCTTTCATTGCCACATGGACCACGCCGTCATCGGGCTGATGGACCCCGCGCACGCGCCTTATGTCCATGGACGCTGGTGGTGGAAGCGTACGCCGCGGCTGAAGGAAAAGGCTTATGGGCCGTTGCCGCGGGGGTTCGTGATGAACAAGCACCAGCCATCCAAGCCGGCCTATCGGCTGCTGGGCGCCAGCGTGACGACGGAAATCACCTTCGAATTGCCGGGAATCCGGTTTGAGAACATTGCTGGGACCGTTCTGGGGCAGCGCATCGACGTGGTGGGGCTAACAACCTGTACGCCAATTGACGCAGACACCACACAGGTGACGCAGATATTCTACTGGCCAGGGTGGCTGGGCTTCATAAAACCCTTCTTTATGGCGCTCGGGCCAACCTTTTTGGGCGACGACCGCAAGATGGTGGAACTTCAGCGCGAGGGGCTTAAATTCAACCCTAGACTGATGCTAATTCAGGACGCGGATGTGCCTGCCATGTGGTACCACCGGCTTAAGAAGGCTTGGGCCGAGTCGGTTGCAACCGGCGCGCCTTTCGCCAATCCGGTGCAGGAAACGACGCTGCGATGGCGGAGCTGACGCAAACGAAACACGGTGGGCCCTCCCAGCTTGGCGAGGGCTTTTTTTTGAGATGGTGGTGAGCGGCGAATGCCCCGCAGAGACGATATCCATACCGTCCTGATCATCGGCGCCGGCCCTATCGTCATCGGCCAGGCCTGCGAATTCGATTATTCCGGAGCCCAGGCCTGCAAGGCGCTGCGGGAGGAGGGCTATCGCGTCGTGCTGGTCAATTCCAATCCCGCCACCATCATGACCGATCCCGGTCTGGCGGACGCGACCTATATCGAGCCGATCACGCCGGAATTCGTGGAGAAGATCATCGCGCGCGAAAGGCCCAACGTGCCCGAGGGCCGGGTGTTCGCGCTGCTGCCCACCATGGGCGGGCAGACCGCGCTCAACACCGCGCTGTCGTTGCGCAAGCGCGGCGTACCCTTGAGAAATACGATATCGAACTGATCGGCGCCACCGCCGACGCCATCGACAAGGCCGAGGACCGCGAGCTGTTCCGCCGGCCATGCTGAAGATCGGCCTCGAAGTGCCGCGCGGCATCACGCTGAAAGGCCAGCTGCGCCACAAGAAGGACGAACAGGGCAATTTTCTCTACGACGGCCGCAACAATCCGATCATGGAATTGGCGCCCGAAGCGTTCACCGGCGCTGCGAGCGCCCTGGACAAGGTGGGCTTGCCCGCCGTGATCCGGCCCTGCTTCACGCTGGGCGGCACAGGCGGCGGCATCGCCTACAACCGCGAAGAATTTTTCGACATCGTGGAAGCGGGGCTCGAAGCCTCGCCCACCAACGAAGTGCTGATCGAGGAATCGGTGCTGGGCTGGAAGGAATTCGAGATGGAGGTCGTGCGCGACAACGCCGACAACGCCATCATCATCTGCTCCATCGAGAATGTGGACGCGATGGGCGTGCATACCGGCGATTCCATCACCGTCGCGCCTGCCCTCACCCTGACCGACAAGGAATATCAGCGCATGCGCTCGGCTTCGATCGCGGTGCTGCGCGAGATCGGCGTGGAGACCGGCGGATCGAACGTGCAGTTCGCGGTCAACCCGAAGGACGGCCGCATGGTCGTGATCGAGATGAACCCGCGCGTGTCGCGATCTTCGGCGCTGGCTTCCAAGGCCACCGGCTTTCCCATCGCCAAGATCGCGGCCAAGCTTGCCGTCGGCTACACGCTGGACGAATTGAAGAACGACATCACCAAGGTGACGCCGGCCTGCGTTCGAGCCCACCATCGACTATGTCGTGACGAAAATCCCGCGTTTCGCCTTCGAGAAATTCCCCGGCGCCGAGCCGCTGCTCACCACCTCGATGAAATCGGTGGGCGAAGCGATGGCCATCGGCCGCACCTTCGCGGAGTCGTTGCAGAAGGCGCTGCGCTCGATGGAGACCGGCCTGACCGGCTTCGACGAAATCGCACTGGCCGACGATCACAGACGCCATCCGCGCCGCGCTGGCGCGCGCCACGCCGGACCGTCTGCGGTTCGCGGCACAGGCGATGCGGCTCGGTTTCCCGACTGGAAGAAATCGCCGCGATCACCAGCTACGATCCCTGGTTCCTGGGCGAGATCGAAACCATCCTCGCCGTCGAAGCCGATGTCCGCGCCAACGGCCTGCCCAAAGACGCGGTGGCCCTTGCGCCGCCTTAAAGTCCATGGGCTTTTCCGATGCGCGGCTGGCCAAGCTCACCGGACAAAAAGAAGCGACCGTCCGCGCCTTGCGCGCCAGCGCTCGACGTCCATCCCGTGTTCAAGCGCATCGACACCTGCGCCGCCGAATTCGCAGCGCTGACGCCCTACATGTATTCGACCTATGAGACGCCGGTCGGCGGCGAAGTCGGAATGCGAAAGCCAATCCCACCGAACAAGAAGAAGATCATCATCCTGGGCGGCGGCCCCAACCGCATCGGCCAGGGCATCGAGTTCGACTATTGCTGCTGCCATGCCGCGTTCTCGCTGTCGGACGCGCGGCTATGAGACCATCATGGTCAATTGCAATCCGGAAACCGTCTCGACCGATTACGACACCTCCGACCGGCTCTATTTCGAGCCGCTGACCGCGGAAGACGTGCTGGAGATCGTGCGCAAGGAACAGGCAAACGGCACGCTGGCCGGCGTGATCGTGCAGTTCGGCGGCCAGACGCCGCTCAAGCTCGCCAACACGCTGCGTCGAGGAAGGCGTGCCGATCCTGGGCACTCAGCGCCGACGCCATCGACCTGGCCGAAGACCGCAAGCGGTTCCAGGCACTGCTGCAAGAACTTGATCTCAAGCAGCCGCGCAACGCGCACCGCCATGACGGCGGAGGAAACCATCGCCGCGGCGCGCGAGATCGGCTATCCCGGTGATCCTGCGCCCCTCTTACGTGCTGGGCGGGCGCGGCATGGTGGTGGTGCCGGACGAAGCCGCGCTGAAGGAGACAGGTGCAATCGGGCGAGCTGTTCCGCATCTCCGGCGACAATCCGGTGCTGATCGACGGCTTCCTCAATCACGCCACCGAAGTCGATGTCGATGCGATCTGCGATCACGACGGCGATGTCTTCATCGCCGGCATCATGGAGCATATCGAGGAAGCAGGCGTGCATTCGGGCGACTTCGGCCTGCGCCATCCCGCCGCATTCGCTGGCACCCGCAGATCATCGCGGAAATCGAACGCCAGACCATGGCGCATGGCCCGCGCGCTGAACGTCCGTGGGCTGATGAATGTGCAATACGCCATCCAGGGCGGCGACATCTATGTGCTGGAGGTCAATCCGCGCGCCAGCCGCACCGTGCCGTTTGTCGCCAAGGCGATCGGCCTGCCGGTGGCGGCCATCGCCGCGCGCGTGATGGCGGGCGAGACGCTGAAGATCGTTCGATCTCAAACGCACCGACCCCAAACATATCGCGGTCAAGGAAGCGGTGCTGCCGTTCGGACGCGTTTCCCGGGCGTGGATACGGTCCTGGGGCCGGAGATGCGCTCCACCGGCGAAGTGATGGGCCTGGACGAGAATTTCGGCCGCGCCTTCGCCAAGAGCCAGATCGGCGCGGGCACTGAAGCTGCCGCTCTCGGCGGCACGGTGTTCATCTCGGTCAAGGATGCGCGACAAGGACCTGGCGCTGGCGCCCGCGCGCGAACTGGTCGACGATGGGCTTCACAATGATCGCCACGCGCGGCACGGCGCAAGCTGCTGGAGAGCACGGGCTTGACGGTCAAGCGATATCAACAAGGTGCTGGAGGGCCGCCCGCATGTGGTGGACGCGCTCAAGAACGGCGAGATCCAACTCGTGTTCAACACCACCGAGGGCGCCCAGGCGCTGGCCGACTCATCCTCCATCCGCCGCACGGCCCTGAGATGAAAGTTCCCTACTACACGACCATGGCGGGGGCGGCGGCTGCCACCCAGGCTATCGCCGCGCTTCGATCTGGCTCCCTTGAAGTCGCCCCCCTCCAGTCCTACACTTTGTGATGGTTCACCTGGGCAACGGATGTAAATGATCCAGGCGTAACAGTGTTTTAGGCAAACGCGTCCGAAATTTCGTCCGGCCCAGGCTCAGGTCTGCCGGCCGGAGGGAACGCTTTTGCCCCTTTTGGGACTGTTGACGGCCATGGAACGCATTCCGATGACCGCCGCGGGCTTCAAGGCCCTGGAAGACGAAATCAACCATCTGAAGAACGTGGAGCGCCACGAAATCATCAAGGCGATCGCGGAAGCGCGCGCCCATGGCGATCTGTCCGAGAATGCCGAATATCACGCCGCCAAGGAACGCCAGAGCTTCATCGAAGGCCGCGTGATCGAACTGGAAGACAAGATCGGCCGCGCCGACGTGATCGACATTTCCAAGCTCTCGGGCAAGAATGTGAAGTTCGGCGCCACCGTCACGCTGGTGGACGAAGACACCGACGAAAAGCGCAAATACCAGATCGTGGGCGATCACGAGGCCGACGCGAAGAACGGCCGCATCTCGCTCTCCTCCCCCATCGCGCGCGCCCTGATCGGCAAGACCAAGGGCGATACGGTGGAAGTCGCGGCTCCCGGCGGCGCGCGGTCTTACGAAATCCTCAAGGTCGAATTCGTTTGACGGCCATGGCGTCTGCGACACTCAGGTACAACGTCAAAGCGCTTGGCGAAAATGCCAGCGATGGCGAGATCGAACCTGTCCTGGCCGAATGATCGCGATGATGTCGCGGCGGCGCCAGAGGCCGACTGCACGATCTCGCATATCGAGGATTTGTAGCATGGGCAGAGTGCCGGTCCGCGCGGAAATGGCGCTCACCATCTGCACCCTTTTGCTGGGTCGACCCTTCTGATCCCACTTATGGCCGCCGCGCGAGGAGCGCGTTTATCTTCGCGATTTCGGCGAAGCGGCCGCTCGGCGAAAAGTCCGCAAGCGCCCCGCGCAATTCCAATTCGAAAGCAGCTGCGCGGTCGCCGAGTTTTTCCGGCGACGAAGTGGATAGTGAAAACGCGCGACCTACAATTTCATCTGCGGTGATTTCTCGTTTCACGAACACGCTCAAACCGTCGAGTAGCGAGAACGGCGATTCCAGCAGATAGGATTCATGGCGACGGTAGCTTTCGCTCTGCCGATCCTTGATATGCGTCGCATCGGCGCGGCCGTATCTCTCGGCAACGGCGCGCAAGATGTCTTGCCAGCCATTCTCGACTGTCTTCGGATGATCATCGTCGAAAAAAGCGAGCGCGCCGTCATTGCTCACCAGCCCATCAAGAAGGTTGAGGACACCGGCGCGATCCATCCAGTGAAACGCGCGGCCCATCGTCACCAATTTGAACGGGCCGATGTCGGGCGGCAGTGCGAACGAACTGGCTTGGTGAAATACGACCTCGACAGCGGCTTGGCGGGCGGCCTCGCGTGCCCAATCCAGCATGTCTGGCTCGGGATCTATCGCCGTGACCCTCATGCCGATTTTGGCAAACGGGATCGTCAGCGTCCCGGGCCCACAGCCCAGATCCATCACAAATCCCCCGCTCTCAGCCCCCCCATTTCCGCCACCCGCGTCATCAGCCGGTCGGGGTAGCCAAGCCGGTAGCGGGCGTAGAACCGCACCGTGGAGCGGAAACGGCGTGGATCGTAGGTCACAGGAAGGTCGGTCATGCCCTGATTTTGCTTTCTTTACGCCACTTTGAATTGAAATTTCCCAGTCTATATTAGCCACGTCACTTTGCGGCTGGGAACATGGCCACTATCGCCCTTGTGGACGACGACAAGAACATCCTCACTTCGGTCAGCATGTTGCTAGAACAGGAGGGCTATCACGTCCGAACCTACTCAGATGGAGCCTCGGCGCTGACCGCGCTGGGGGCCACCCCGCCGGATTTGGCCATCCTCGACATCAAGATGCCGCGCATGGATGGGCTGGAGCTGCTCAGACGTCTGCGGCAGACGGCCGATCTTCCGGTGATCTTCCTCACCTCGAAGGATGAAGAGATCGATGAGCTGATGGGGCTGAATGCGGGCGCGGACGACTATATCCGCAAGCCATTTTCGCAGCGACTGCTGCTGGAACGCGTGCGTGCGATCCTGCGCCGTGCAGATCCGAACAAGGGAGGGCCCGCCGCAAATGCCGAGCCTAAGAAAGAAGCGTTGATGCGGGGCAAGCTGGCACTTGATCCGCAGCGCCATGAGTGCACCTGGGATGGCAAGCCGGTACGGCTGACAGTGACCGAATTCCTGATCCTGCAATGCCTGGCGCAGCGGCCTGGCTTCGTAAAGAGCCGCGACAATCTGATGGACGCGGCCTATGACGATCAGGTTTATGTCGACGATCGCACGATCGACAGTCACATCAAGCGCCTGCGCAAGAAGTTCAAAGTCGTCGACGATGATTTCGATGCCATCGAGACGCTTTACGGCGTAGGCTATCGTTACCGCGAGGCGTGACGTTACGCGCGAACGCTCAACGACAAGGCCGGCTTTCACCGGCGCCCTTCCCAGGCTCGGCGACCGCCTGCCCACGCGTGCGGCGAGGCAGACTGGCGCTGTCTTTCGCACACGCGCCTCTGCACTTACGCGGCGCATCATCTTTTTCAATGCGGCCACCCTTTTTGTGCTCATTGCCGGCGTCATCATCGTCCAAGCCAACCGTGTCGGCCTTGTCGACGAGCGGCTGCAAGGCATTAAAGAACAGGCGCTAATCGTCGCCTCCACGCTTGCCGAATACACGACCAATGAAGGCGCCCGCGACATCAAGATTTCCGAAGCGGAACCTTTGTTGCGGCAATTGATCGAACCGACGCGATTGCGCGCGCGGCTTTATGCGACCGATGGGCGGCTTTCGCTCGACACGCGCAATCTTCTGGCGCGCAACATCGTGGAGATGCGCGAACTGCCGCCGCTCGACACATGGAGCCAGGTCAAGGGCTGGTGGACACGCATCTATGACGGCGTGATGGGTGTCAGGCCATTTGCGAAGTTGGCGCCGTATTTCGAAGCAGGAATCGACGGGCGGGTTTACAGCGAAGTGCTGTCGGCGCTTTCCGGCGAAGTCGCCACTGGTGAGCGTGTGAACGACCAGAACCAACTCGTGCTTTCCGTTGCCGTGCCGATTGAGCGGTTCCGTACTGTGTACGGCGTGCTGATGGTGTCCACCGAAGGTGGCGACATCGACGCGATTTTGCGCGAAGAGCGCACAACGCTGCTTGAGGTGTTTTTCGTGGGCTTGCTGGCGATGATCGTATCGTCGCTTTATCTCGCCCGTTTCGTGGCGCAACCGGTACGGCGGCTGGCCGATGCCGCTGACCGCGTGCGGCGCGGGCGAACGGGGCGCGAGACTATCCCGCTGATGGACGACCGCAAGGACGAGATTTCCGATCTGGCCACCAGCATTTCCGGCATGACGCGTGCACTTTACGACCGCATCGACGCGATTGAGCGGTTCGCGGCCGACGTGGCGCACGAATTGAAGAACCCGCTCACTTCGCTCAAGAGCGCGGTCGAAATGTTCTCGCGAGCCAAGGACGATGCCTCGCGTGAAAGCCTGATGCAGATCGTGCGCAACGACGTCAAGCGCATAGACCGGCTTATCAGCGATATTTCCGATGCCTCGCGGCTCGACGCCGAACTGAGCCGTGAACATTCTGAACCGGTGGACATTGCGCATCTGCTTGAAACGATTGTGGAGATCTACCGCTTTTCCGATCTCCCGCGCGGGGTCAAACTGGTGCTGGAAACACGGTTGCCGCGCGAGGCCATCGTATTGGGGCGCGACGAACGATTGGCACAGATATTCCGCAATCTGATCGACAATGCGATTTCGTTTAGTCCGGAAAACGCCACCGTCACGGTGTCTGGAAGTGCTACAGGCATGCGCGCGCGCTTCACGGTGGATGACGAAGGTCCGGGCATTCCACCCGATAATCTCGAAACAATTTTCCAGCGTTTTTACACCGAGCGCCCTGCCGGGCATGGCTTCGGCAACAATTCCGGCCTTGGGCTTTCCATCGCGCGGCAGATTGCGTCGGGGTCGGGCGGCCGGATTTGGGCGGAGAATCGCCACAGCGCAGATGGGCGCACGATAGGGGCGCGGTTTGTCGTCGAGCTTCCGTTGGCCCGCTGATGATGCCGACCGCGAATATTCACGCAAGCTGTGTGGTGCTGGGCCAAGCGGGGCGCTCTTTTGGTGCGCCGACGAAAGCGGCTGTGCTGATCCTGGGCCAAAGCGGCGCGGGCAAATCGACGCTGGCGCTGCAACTGATCGCGGCGGGCGCCAAGCTCGTTTCCGATGACCGCGTTGAACTTTTCGTGCGCCACGGACGGCTCATGGCGCGTGCGCCACGGAACATCTGCGGATTCCTCGAGGTTCACGGGCTGGGGATCGTTGAGCTTGCCTATGCCGCCGAAGCCGCTATTGCGTTGGTTGTAAAATTGTCGGACAGAGCACACCAGCGCCTGCCCCGGCACGGAGTTTACAAACCGCCCAAAACGCTCTTGCTTTCGCGGGGCAAATGGCCACCGGTGCTTGTGTTGAACCGATCGGATATGGCTGCGCCCGCGAAAGTTGCAATCGCCGTTGCGGCGTTCGAGAACAATCTTTTCCGCGAGCGTGCCAAGGAGCTTTAGGGGCTTCCATCACCACAAAGGATTGCTATGTTTGCGCACCTTGTAAAACACCAGACACTGACATGATCGGCATCGTCCTTGTTACGCATGGCCGTTTGGCGCAGGAATTCATTTCCGCGATGGAGCACATGGTCGGCCCGCAGACGCATCTGCGTGCCGTGTGCATCGGGCCAGAAGACGACATTGAGCGCCGCCAGCGCGAAATCGCGGCGGCGGCGAAATCGGTCGATCTCGGCAACGGCGTGGTGATCGCCACCGACATGTTCGGCGGCACGCCGTGTAATCTTGCGCTCACCCTTCTCGAACGCGGCAAGATCGAGGTGCTGGCGGGCGCCAATCTGCCCAGCCTCATCAAGCTCGTCGACGTGCGCAACAAACTGCCGCTGGAACAGGCGGTGAAGGAAGCCATCGACGCGGGCCGGAAATATATGCGCGCGGGCTCCGCCGATCTCGCTGGTGTCGTCTAAATGAGCGCACCGCGTGTGTGCGCCGTCGCCAAGATCACCAACAAGCGCGGCCTTCACGCGCGGGCCTCAGCGAAAATCGTCGAAGCGGCAGCGCGGTTCAAATCGCACATCACGGTGACAAGGGACGGGCAAACCGTCGAAGCCCGCTCGATCATGGGCTTGATGATGCTGGCGGCAAGCCAGGGCTCGGACATCGAAATCTGTGCGGAAGGCGAGGATGCTGAAGCCGCCGTGGTCGCGTTGCTCGCACTGGCGGATGCGAAGTTCGGAGAAGATTAAAGAAATAATCCACCAGCAGAACAAAGGGCGGTGCTCACCGTAAAAGTTCGCGGTGCGAGGCCAGCTTGTACAGCTCCACCTCGAGGGGCACCTACCTAAAACGTCCGGCGTAAAAAGGCGAAAAAGAAATTGCGCGACGAGAAAAGGTCCTCCGATCACGCGAAACACGCGGTCGGAGGACCATTATGTCAGAACGGCTAGGACTGCTTATTTCAAAATCAATTCCCGCAGCAACGTGTCGCCGCGCAGGGTGCGCACGGAGCCACGGTCGGCCTGTTCCTTGTCGGCCTTTTCCTGTGAGCCGAACATTTTTGTCGTGAACGCATCCATCTCGTCGAGCGAGGTGTCGTAGGCGGCCATGTTCTTGACTTTTGTCGCGAGGTAAATATCCGGCTCGTTGTCGCGCGGATCCTGAACGACATAAACTTTGTAATCGAGGATGTAACCGGCCTTCTTCAACGCCTCCTGCTGCTTCTTCCAGGTGGTCGTGACGAATTTCATATATTCGTCGAAATGGCCGTCTTTGGTTTGAACAGCGGCAATGTCCCAGACAGGACCATTGTCGTAACCGCGAGTATTGTCGCTCGCGGCCAGGGCAGGAAGTGCAAGCATTGCGAAAAGCGCCGCAAGCGCGGCAAAACCACGTTTCATTGGATTCCTCCAGGTTTGAAATAAGGACCTTCACCCGAACGCGGTGTGGATACGCAGCTACGCAACTTGGGGCCGAACAATACCCCCACCGCGCGGAGGCGGCGAATCGAAAGCCGCCTTTTGGCTGGCCGGTTTCAATTGACCTATGGATCGAAGCCTACCAATGACAGAGGACTATGTTCCCGCTTCCACAATGAGGTTCAAGCATTGCGTCGATAAAATAGGAATTAATGGCATTTTCCCATCAAATAAACACATGCATATTTCTTTATATGATTCTTGCCCCACTCCGGAACCGCTGCTATATCGCGCTGCCCTTGATAGGAACCAACCGTCCATGAGCCAGGATTACGCCGTCAAAGACATCAGCCTCGCCAATTGGGGCCGCAAGGAAATCGACATCGCAGAAACTGAAATGCCTGGCCTGATGGCCACGCGCGCGGAGTTCGGGCCGAAGCAACCGCTCAAGGGCGCGCGCATCGCGGGCTCACTGCACATGACCATCCAGACAGCCGTGCTGATCGAAACGCTGAAGGCTTTGGGAGCCGATGTGCGTTGGGCCTCGTGCAATATTTATTCGACGCAAGATCACGCGGCTGCCGCCATCGCCGCAGGCGGCACGCCGGTGTTTGCGATCAAGGGCGAGAACCTTGTCGACTACTGGAACTACACTCGCAAGATACTCGAGTGGCATGACGATGGTTTGCCGAATATGATCCTCGACGATGGCGGCGACGCCACGATGCTGGTGCATCACGGATTGCGCGCCGAGAAGGGCGACACCGGGTTCCTCGACAAGCCCGAGAACGAGGAGGAAGAAGTTTTCTATGCGCTTATCAAGCGCACACTAAAGGAGAAGCCGGGTTGGTTTGCGCAGCTCGCGGCAAGCATCAAGGGCGTCTCGGAAGAGACCACCACGGGTGTGCATCGCCTCTATCAGATGGAGAAGGACGGTAAGCTGCTGTTCCCTGCCATCAACGTGAACGACAGTGTTACCAAATCAAAATTCGACAATCTCTATGGTTGCCGAGAATCGCTGGTGGACGGCATACGCCGCGGCACCGATGTGATGATGGCCGGCAAGGTCGCGATGGTCGCGGGTTTCGGCGACGTCGGCAAAGGTTCGGCCGCGTCTCTGCGTCAAGCGGGCTGCCGCGTGATCGTGTCCGAAATTGATCCGATCTGCGCTTTGCAAGCGGCAATGGAAGGCTATGAAGTGGCGACCATGGACGACGCGGCGCCTCGCGCCGACATCTTTGTCACCGCGACAGGCAACGTGGACGTCATCACGCTCGACCACATGCGGGCGATGAAGGACCGAGCTATCGTGTGCAACATTGGTCACTTCGATTCTGAAATCCAGGTCGGGGCACTGCGCAACTACAAATGGAACAATATCAAACCGCAGGTGGATGAGATCGAATTTTCCGACGGCAAGAAAATCATCCTTCTGTCGGAAGGAAGGCTCGTGAACCTTGGCAATGCGATGGGGCACCCCTCCTTTGTGATGAGCGCCTCCTTCACCAACCAAACGCTGGCGCAGATCGAACTATTCATCAACGAGGGCAAATACCAAAAGAAGGTCTACACACTGCCCAAGCACCTCGACGAGAAGGTAGCCCGGCTGCATCTGGAAAAGATCGGGGCCAAGCTAACCAAGATGACCCCGAAACAATCCGCCTATATTGGCATCGCAGAGGCGGGCCCCTTCAAGCCCGATCATTACCGCTATTGAGGCCTAACCGATTGGTGCGACTCGGCATTCGAGTCCGGCGGCCAGATGTGGGTGTGTTTCCTACATCTGGGGCTTCATGATTTTTTAACCATATTCCCTTGCGGCTCGGACGCCCCTGCCTATCATGTTGATTCCACAGTGATTCGTCGCTTGCGGCGAAAATCGGGGGCGGCAGGGAATGCGTCCCAGCAAGGGACAGACGACCGGGCTTGGCGTCGAGGGGCGTAGTAAGCGTGTAGGTCTCGCGTCGGCGGCATTGGCGGCTTTGTCCGTTCTGCTGCCTTTGCCTACTTATGCCCAGACCGTGGCGGCGCCCGCAGATTTGACGGTCCTCTCCACCTGCATCGCCGCTGGTGCGGTGGCGCTTGCCATTGCAGTGGGGCTTTGGGCGCTTGCCGAGCAGAACGCAGCCGCCCGCCTTCGCCGCAACATTCGCGAGTCCGGCGCACGCGCGCGCGCCGCTGTTGGCGAACGCGATGCGCTGATTTCGGCGGGCCGCGAGGCGCTTGTCGTATGGGGACGCGACGGTAGCGGGCCGTTCGCCTATCGCGGCGCCGATGTGATGCTCGATTCCTGTCTGGCGGGATCGGAGGCAACGTCGCTTTCGCAGGCGCTCGACGAGCTTGGCGCAAACGGTGCGCCGTTTGCGCTGACCGTGCGCGAGAAAGGCGGCCGCAAGATCGCCGCGCGTGGCCGTGCCGTGGGCGGCATGGCGGCGGTGTGGCTGGAAGAAGAAAAAGTCAACGCGCAGAAAGCGGATTTCGAGGCGATCCTTGATGCCCTGCCCGTTCCGGTATGGCTGCGCGACAGGACGCTGTCGCTGTTGTGGGGCAATCAGGCGTTTCTTTCGGCGGCGGGCGAAAACGATGTTGAGACGGCGCTGGCGCATCAGGCCGCCCTGGACAAATCCGAGCGCGATCTGGCGGCAGCCGCGCGTGCGCCAACGGCAGATGGTTTCGTCGAGGCGCTTTGCGGTGGTGGGCGGGCATCGGCGCGCGCTCACCTTCACCCATGTGCCGCTTGACGAAGGCGATATCGTCGGCACCGCGATAGATGTCACCGATATTTCGGCCGCCGAAGCGAAGTTGCAGCAGCATATCGACGCCCATGCCGACACGCTTGACAAGCTCGCAACAGCGGTGGCGATTTTCGGGCCCGATCAGAAGCTGACGTTCTACAATCGAGCCTTCGCCAAGCTGTGGGGTTTGTCGGAGATATGGCTCGACAAACACCCCAGCGACGGCGAAATGCTCGACCGGCTGCGCGAGGCGCGCAAATTGCCGGAGCAGCGCGACTATCAGGCGTGGAAACGCCAGCGGCTTGCGCTCTACGAAAAGGCACGCGAGCAGCTTTCGGAAGAAGTGTGGCATGTCCCCGGCGGACCACCTTGCGCGTGGTGGCACAGCCGCATCCGTTCGGCGGACTGACGTTTCTCTATGAAGACGTCACCGAGCAGATTGCGCTGGAAAGTTCGTACAACACCCTTATCAAGGTGCAATCCGCGACGCTCGACACGCTTCAAGAAGGCGTGGCGGTGTTCGGACCGGACGGAAAACTGAAGCTATCGAATGCCGCCTTCGCGCGCATCTGGGATTTGAGCGAGCGCGATCTCACAGGCGAGCCGCATGTGCGCAAGATCGCGGCGGCCTGCGCGGAGAAATTCGGCGAACAGCCTGTTTGGGACAAGCTGATCCAAGCATCGTGTCGGGTCCGGAACGGCGGCGCGACTGGGGCGAGATCGAACGCAGCGACCACACGGTGTTGAGCGTTTCGCTTTCGCCGCTGCCGGATGGCGCGACGCTGGTCACCTTTGCCGATAGTCACCGACCGTTTCCGCATCGAAAATGCGCTGCGCGACCGCAACGATGCGCTGGAAGCAGCCGACCGGCTCAAATCCGATTTCATCAAGCATGTGTCTTATGAACTTCGCACGCCGCTGAACACGATCCTGGGCTTTGCCGAGCATCTGGCGACCGGCGTGCCGGGAGCGCTGAACGCCACGGCAGCGGAATATGTGCAGGCCATCGTGACAGGCGGCAACACGTTGCGCAGTCTGGTCAACGATATTCTCGATCTGGCGCTGGTCGAGTCCGGCGCGTTGCGGCTGGAACTGGAACGCATAGACCTGTTCTTGCTGCTTTCGGATGTGACAAGTCATGCGCGCGAATGGGCAGCGAAAGTAGGGCTCGACGCTGGAACTCGATTGCCGCGAGGATGCGGGCGTGTTCCTCGCCGATGGGCGGCGCATGCGCCAGATCGTGTTCAACCTTCTGTCCAACGCCTTCAAATATACCCCGCGCGGCGGCACGATCACCTTGCTCGGCGATGATCCAGGACGAAGATGTGCAGTATCGCCGTGGCCGACACGGGCCCGGCATCGCGCCCGAAGTGAAAGCCAATGTGTTCGAGCGCTTCTGCCGCCAAGAGCCGAGCAGGCCAGCGCGCGGGCGCGGGGCTAGGTCTGGCGCTGGTCAACCGCTTCCTGGAACTGCATGACGGCTGGGTCGAGATCGACAGCCGCGCAGATCAGGGCACCCTGGTGCGCTGCCACATTCCGCGCCGCGTTCATGACGGCGCACCGGAAGACGGCGACGCGAGGCCAGGTTCACGCGGCGCAGTAGGATTAGTGCTGGCTCTTGGGCGTGCGCACGACCAGACCGTCCAGTTCGGCCGGACCTTGATCTGGCAGGACAGCCGGCTGTTCGGTTCCACATCCTGCGCGAAATCGAGCATGGTTTCTTCCATGTCGGTCTTGGGCGGCAGTCTTCGCGATCCAAGCCGGATCGACATAGACATGGCAGGTGGCGCAGGCGCAGGCGCCGCCGCAATCGGCATCGATGCCGGGCACGAGGTTCTTCACCGCGCCTTCCATCACCGACCAGCCCTCAGGCACGTCGACCTCGCGGTCCTTTCCGGTGTGATCGATATATTTGATCTTGGGCATGGATGCTCCTTGATACCCTATATCTACGCCATGTTCTTCATGGGAATGGAAAGGTCCGCCAGCTTCTCCGGCGCGATCCGGGCTGCCTTCGGCGATCAGCTTGCGGCCGACCAGATATTCCGGCGCGGCGTTGACGGCTTCGACCGCCGCAACCTTGCCATCGCGCAGATGGAAGACCGCGAATTTGCGCGCTGCCGGATCGCCGCGCAGCACGATGTTGTCGCTCGGCCGCGCAAGGCCCGCGATCTGGAGCTTGAGATCATACTGGTCCGACCAGAACCAAGGCACTTCGCGATAGCGTCGTGGGCTTGCCCGACCATCGCCAGCGCGGCATGCTTGGCCTGGTCGATGGCGTTCTGCACGCATTCCGAGGCGGAATCAGGCATCTTCGCGGCCGGGATGGCGGGTGCAGTCGCCCGCAGCGAAGATCGACGGATCACTGGTCTGGGCACAATTCGTCGACCACGATGCCATCGTCTACCGGCAAGGCCTGCTTCGCGCGCCAGTTCGCAATTGGGAACGACGCCGATGCCGACCAGCGCAATGTCGGCGGGAAAGACCTTGCCGCTGGCCGCCACACCTTCGAGCCTGTCCTCGCCTTCGAAGCCTTGGACGCCGGTGTTCAGATGCAGCTTCAACGCCGGCGTTCGCGATGGACCTGTTCGTAGAAGGCCGAGACCGCGGTGAGACAGCGCGCGCCATCAACCGGTCCAGCGCTTCGAACACAGTGACGTCGAGGCCGTGCTTGATCGCGACCGCCGCCACTTCCAGACCGATATAGCCGCCGCCGACGATGGCAAGGCGCTTGCCGGGGTGGAAAGCATCGCGCAACGCGTCCACGTCGGCGATGGTCGCGCAGATAGTGGATGCCGGTCAGATCGGCGCGCGGCACCAAGATCGGGCGCACCCGCGTGCCGGTCGCCAGAAGCAGTTTGTCATAGTCGAGCGTGCGGCCGTCGGACAGTGCGACGCGCTTTTGCGCGCGATCGATGGCGGTGGCGGCCACATTGAGTAGCAGTCTGGCGTTCGAACTGGCGTAGAAACTCTCGGGCTTCAGGAACAGGCGCTCGCGCTCGAACTTGCCCAGCAGATAGGCCTTGGACAACGGCGGGCGCTGATAGGGCATGAACGGTTCGTCGCCGACCATGGTGATGGCGCCCGCAAATCCTTCGGCCCGCAGGCTGGCCACGGCCTGGGCGCCGGCTTGGCCCGCGCCGATGATGACAATATTTTCCGGCATTCCTCGCCCGCGTAAACCCGATTTTGCCCGGTAAGCCCTTGCGGCGGTATCATGTTTGCTGCCATCCGTGCAATCAGCTAGCGGCCGCTTTGTAGGCACGTGCAGACCGCGCTAAAACGCTGTTATGGCAGACAGAATCGAGGGATTCTCTGGCGGCTTCCCGCTCCTCCACCTGGCCGCGACCGATACGCTGGCTGCGCGGATTGCCGCAGGATTGCGCGCTGGCGACTGCGTAGCGCTTCGAGGCGATCTGGGCGCAGGCAAAACGACGCTGGCCCGCGCAATCCTGCGGGAGCTGGGCGTAAGGGAGCATGTGCCAAGCCCGACCTTCACATTGGTCCAGTCATATGAGACCGGACGGGGAACAGTTTTTCACTTCGATCTCTACCGCATCGAGAAGGCGCGCGAGTTGGAGGAGCTCGGTCTCGAAGAGGCGCTGGGTCAGGGCGCCGTGCTGGTGGAATGGCCGGAGCGGGCCGAGGGACATTTGCCGGACGACGCGTTGCAGGTGGAGTTGGAGGTGCGCGCGAATGCTGGCCGATTTGCGACAGTCAGTGGCGCGTCGCGTTGGGCAAGCGCTTTTGCAGAAGAGTGAAGAAGATCATGTCTGAGCGTTACAATGCGATGACGGACTTTCTGCGCAGCGCGGGGTGGGGCGCCGCACAGGTTCAGCCTTTGCCGGGCGATGCATCAACCCGGCGCTATCACCGCGTTGCACAGGGCGCCCGTCAGGGAATGCTGATGGATCAGCCGCAACAGGCCGAGACGCCAGCCTCGCCGCCGGATGCAACGCCGGAGCAGCGTCAAACGCTCGGTTACAATGCGATGGCGCGATTGGCGGGCGCAGATTGTGGGCGTTTTGTTGCGGTTGCGACGTTCTTGCGGAGCCAGGGCTTGAGTGCGCCGGAGATCTACGCGGTGGATTGTGATGCCGGGTTCGTGCTGATGGAAGATTTCGGCGACCACCTCTACGCCGATATTTTGGCCGGCGGTGGAAATGAGGGCGATCTTTATAAGGTTGCTGTAGAAGCGCTGGCGCAGATACATGCCCATCCCGCGCCTGCCCAAATTTCTCCCTGTGCACCGCTTCACCATTACGACGAAATGGCACTGCTTGCCGAAACCGATTTGCTGACGGACTGGTATCTGCCTTTGGCGCTCGGCCGCAATGCCGGACCTGATGAATTGGCCGCACATCGCGCACTGTGGAGCAGGGTCCTATCTTCGATGAAAGATACCGATCCTGTGTTCGTGCATCGCGATTATCATGCGCAAAATCTGCTGTGGTTGCCCGGGCGTGAGGGCATGGCCCGCGTGGGATTGATCGACTTCCAAGATGCGGTGGCGGGATCGCCGGGATACGATCTGGTGTCGCTGCTCGAAGACGCGCGCCGTGAGGTGGCGCCGGAATTGGCCGAAGCGATGATCGCCCATTATATTTCCGTGATGCGCGGACAGGGTATATCGGTGGACGAAACATCCCTCAAGGCGTCGCTCGCTATCATGGCCGCGCAGCGCAATGCCAAGATCGCAGGCATCTTCGCGCGGCTGCACGTGCGCGACGGCAAACCGCGCTACCTGAACTATCTGCCGCGGGTGTGGCGGTATCTGCAGCGTGATCTCGGACATCCATCGCTAGCGGAATTGAAAGCGTGGTATGAGCAGACCTTGCCGCGCGCAGCGCGTGAAGGCCGGATCCAGGGGGCGGTCGCTTGAGCAACAAGCCCATTACGCGCGCGATGATCATGGCGGCCGGCCTCGGCACGCGGATGCAGCCGCTGACCAACGACCGGCCCAAGCCGCTGGTTGTGGTGCGCGGCCGCGCGCTGATCGACCACGCGATCGACCGCCTGGTGGCGACAGGGGTGAAGATGATCATCGTCAATGTGCATCACCATGCAGAGATGATGCGCGAACATCTGGCCAAGCGCACCGACGTGAAGATTGTCATTTCAGACGAGAGCGAGGCGTTGCTGGATTCCGGCGGCGGCATCGCAAAGGCGCTGCCGATGTTCGAAGGTGAGCCCTTCTTCACGCACAATTCCGATTCGGTCTGGGTCGAAGGTACCGGCCGCGCATTGGACCGCATGAAAGCACGGTGGGATGGGGCCGCGATGGAGGCGCTGATGCTCGTAGCGCCTACTGTCAACGCGCTTTGCTATGAAGGGCGCGGCGATTTTATGATGGACGCCGAAGGCCACCTGACGCGGGTGCAGGAGCATCGTGTGGCGCCGTTCGTCTGGATCGGGGTGCAAATCGTGCACCCACGGCTGTTCGAGGCCGCGCCCACAGGCAGGTTCTCCATCAATCCGCAGTGGGACAAGGCGATTGGGAAAGGCCGGCTGTTCGCAATTCGGCTCGAAGGTATCTGGATGCATATCGATCGACCCGATGCGGTGGCAGACGCGGAGAGGTTGCTCGCCGATCTCGCGCCCGCCGCCTGATGGTCGTGGCCAATGTCTTCACGATCCCGGCCAGCGCACCATTTGCGCAATCGCTTGCCGAAGAGCTGATCCGGCAACTGGATGCGAAATCCGATCCGCTGGCGCTTTCGCGCGCCACGATCTATGTGCCCACGCAGCGCGCGGTACGGTCGCTTTCGGAGGTATTCGCGCGCGCCGTGGGCAGAGCGGCGCTTCTTCCCAACATCAGACCCCTGGGCGATGTAGACGAGGACGAATTCCTATTCGATCCATCGTTAGAAGACATCGAACTCACCCCTGCGATTTCGACGGCGCGCAGACAGCTTCTTCTGGCCGCGCTGATCGCGCGATGGCAGCGCGCCAAGGGCGGCGACGAGATGGACTTTGCACAGGCCGCGCGATTGGCGCGAAGTCTCGGCGGATTTCTGGACGAAGCGCAAACGCAAGCGGCAGATCTTTCCAAGCTTGCCGATCTGGCACCTGCAGCGCTCACGGAATATTGGGCAGAGGTTCGCGAATTCCTGTCGCTGGTGGCCGAACAATGGCCAACCTTGCTAGCAGCCGAGAACAAGCAAGACCACATCGCCCATCGCAATGCGACATTGAAGGCGCTTGCGCAGCGCCTTGAAAACAATCCGCCTGACGGACCTATTATCGCCGCCGGTTCGACGGGCAGCATTCCGGCCACGGCCGGCCTTCTCGGCGTTATCGCGCGTTTGCCGCGTGGGGCGGTGATCTTGCCGGGGCTCGATCTCGGATTGGATGACGCGAGCTGGAACGATCTTGATCTGGGCCATCCACAATTCGGCATGAAGCAACTGCTTGGGCGCATCGGCATCGACAGACGTGCGGTGCGTTCGTGGGGCGGCGGGGAAATTGTGCCGACGCCGCGCGAAATCTTGTTGCGGGAAACGTTGCGCCCTGCGCCGACCACCGATGCGTGGCGCGCGCTCGCCGAAAGCCGCACCCCGGTCATCGAAGACGGGCTGGAAGGTTTGTCGTTGGTCGAAGCGGCCGATCCGGCACAGGAGGCAACCGCCATCGCGCTGATGTTGCGCGAAGCTCTGGAGGTACCGGGACAAACCGGCGCGCTCGTGACGCCTGACCGCAACCTTGCACGGCGCGTAGCAGCAGAACTTGGACGCTGGAACATCGCCATCGACGACTCTGCTGGACGGCCGCTTACGCGCACACCGCCGGGCACATTTCTGTGTCTGCTGGCGGACGCGGCGCAACAAGATTTTGCGCCGCTGGCGTTGCTAGCGCTGCTCAAACATCCGCTGGCGGCAGGCGGTGAGGAAACGGCTGCATTCCGACGCTCGGTGCGCGAACTCGATCTTTGTCTGCGCGGACCGCGGCCCGATGCGGGGCTTGAGGGCATCATGCGCGCGATTACGCGCGCGGATGTTCTCACGAAGGACGCCCAGGAAAGGCTCGGCACATGGTTTGACAGCGTGGCGCAATTGTTACGGCCGCTGGCGAAGGCGCTGAACGGCAAGGCGCCGCTGGCACGGCTGCTTTCACTGCATGTCGAGGCTGCGGAGGCGCTTGCGAAAACGGACATGCAAGACGGCGCGGCGCGATTGTGGCGCAACGATGCGGGCAAGTCCGCGGCAGACATGGTGAAGACACTTTTCGAAGCCGCGAGCGATCTACCGGTTATCGACGCGCGGTCTTATGCTTCGCTGTTCCGCGGCTTTGCAGACGAGAAGGCGGTGCGCCCGGCCTATGGACGGCATCCGCGGCTTGCCATTCTGGGGCCGCTGGAGGCGCGGTTGCAACGCTTCGATCTGGTCGTGCTCGGCGGACTCAACGAGGGCGAATGGCCGGCGCAGGCGCCAGTCGATCCTTGGCTGTCACGGCCGATGCGCCGCATACTTGGGCTCGAGCAGCCCGAACGCGCGATTAGCCTTGCGGCGCATGATTTCGCAACGCTCGCGGCGGGGCCACGCGTCGTGCTCACGCGGTCGCGCAAAGTGGAAGGGTCGCCCGCGGTTGCCTCGCGCTGGCTGCAGCGGCTGATGCAACTGACGCGTGGGCTCGAACTTGAAGACAAACTCCGCACGTCTTTGTCCTATTGCGATATTGCATCGGCGCTGTACGAACCACTTGTCACGACGCGCATCGGGCGACCTGCGCCGCAGCCGCCGGTCTCGGCTCGACCGCGCAGACTTTCGGTGACCGAGATCGAGACTTGGCTGCGCGATCCTTATGCGATCTATGCGCGGCGGATTCTAAAACTCGAACCGCTTGATGCGCTGGACGCGGAGATCGGCGCGCTGGAACGCGGTGTCGCGATCCACAAGGCGCTGGAAACATTCATACGCGTTTATCCCGACGGTCCACCAAGCGACGCGGAAATGCGCTTCGTCGAAATCGCTGACAAGGTGTTTGCCGAGAACGCCATACCCAAGTCCGCATTGGCGCTCTGGCGGCCGCGCTTCATTCGCGCCGCACAATGGTTCGTGGGCGTCGAGCGCAGCCGCCGGATCAATGTCGCGCACGCCCATGTTGAACTGCGCGGTGAGATGACGCTGTCGGCTCCCGGCGGAAACTTCCTGCTGTACGGCTACGCAGACCGCATCGACGAACTGAAGGATGGCTACGGCGCCATCATCGACTACAAGACAGGCACGCCGCCGAGCGACAAACAGGTGAAACAGATCATCGCCGCGCAATTGCCGTTGGAAGCAGCAATGCTGGCGAATGGCGGATTTGCGGGAGCGGGAAAGCTCACGCCGTTAGAACTTGTCTACATCCACTTTGCCGGCGGCGTGAAACCTGGCGAAGTGCGGACGGTGAATGCCGACGCCGGAGAACTTGCGACAAAAGCCGCCACCCTCCTGGCCGCCCGCATCGCCCAGTTCGACGACAAAGATCAAGCCTATCTGCCGCGCGTGATGCCATTTCGGGCGGATATCGCAGGGGATTACGATCACCTGGCACGGGTGCGGGAGTGGTCGGCATCGGGCTGGGGGAAGAAGAATGAGCGGGCACGATCCGGTTCTCGCCGCCGCTGATCCGCGATATTCGGCCTGGGTGTCGGCCAATGCGGGCGCGGGTAAGACACATACGCTCGCCAACCGGGTGACGCGGCTGCTACTCGCCGATGCAAAGCCAGAGCGCATTCTTTGCCTAACCTATACCAAGGCCGCCGCGGCCGAGATGGCAGGGCGGCTTTTCGATCAACTCGGCAAATGGGCGATGGCGCCCGACGCAGAGCTTACGAACTATATAGCGGAGATCGGCGCGGGCGAACGCAAGGGCGAAGACTTGCGCAAAGCACGCCGACTGTTTGCGCTCGCGTTGGAAACACCGGGTGGGCTGAAAATTCAGACCATCCACTCCTTCTGCCAGAATTTGCTGGCGCGGTTTCCAATCGAGGCGGGTGTGCCGCCCGGGTTCACGGTGATCGACGAGCAGACTTCGCGCGAGATCATCGCCGGGGCGCGGTCACGCGTGCTGGAACGGGCGGGAAACGGCGAAGTAGAACTGGCGTCGGCGGTGACCCAGCTCGTAACACAGACTAGCGAACAAAAGCTTCAGGATATTCTGGATGCAGCGCTGGGCAGCGACCGGCGCAAGCTTTCGCGCGCGATTGCAGGATGCCTTTCGTCGGACGGGTCGCTGACAAGAATTGTGAGGCGATTTCACGGCGCACACGAAACGTTCAGCGAGGATGAGATCGTCCGAGACTTCTGTGCGACGCTGAAGGCGCAGATCGTGCAACTCGAATCTGTCGTGCGATGGCTGGGCGCTGGCACGGCGAATGACAAGAAGCGTGCAGCTGGATTGGAACGCGCGCTGACGATGGAACTTGGGCCGGGATCATTCGAGGCGTTGCGCGATACGTTTCAGAAAACCGATGGGGAGCGTTATGCCAATCTGGTTACCAAAGGGACGGCGGCGAAGCAGCCCGACCTTCTGAATTATCTGGAGAATTTGGGGGATCGGTTTTGCCAGGCGGAGGAAAAGCGGCGCGCAGCACACGCGGCGGCACTTTGCCAGGCGGCGCTAACACTCGCCGATGCGGTGCGCGACCTTTATGCGGCGGAAAAGCGCGCGCGCGGAGCGCTCGATTACGACGATCTCATCATCGAGACATTGCAGCTGCTGGAGCGCCGCGAGACGGCATCGTGGGTACTTTACAAACTAGATGGAGGGCTCGATCACGTTCTTGTCGATGAGGCGCAGGATACAAGCCCGGAACAATGGGCCATTTTGAAGAAGCTCACCGAGGAATTCTTCGCGGGATCCGGCCGCCGCGAAGACGAGAAAGCGCCACGCACGGTGTTTGCGGTGGGCGATGAGAAACAGTCGATCTTTAGTTTCCAGGGTGCGGATCCCACCCAATTCGACATCAATCGGCAGCATTTCGAACTGCGTATCAAAGGTGCTGGACAGGCGTTCAACTATGAGCTTTTGACAACCTCGCGGCGGTCTGTGCCAGAGGTACTCTCATTTGTCGACCGTGTGTTCGGTGATGTAGAAGCGCGCAAAGGGCTGACCTCGCTCGACACAGACATCCTGCATGAGGCGTTGCGCAAACAGGCGAAGGGACGTGTCGAGTTCTGGCCTTCGCTGAAGCCGGACGATACCGCGGAACCCGATCCGTGGCGGCCTGTCGATACAGAATCTAAGGACAGTCCGGTGGTGCGACTGGCCGCCAAATTGGCGCGCACGATCAAAGGCTGGATTACGCGAAACGTCACGCTGCCGGGGCGCGATCATCCGATACGGCCCGGTGACATCATGATCCTTTTGCCGCGGCGCGAGCCGTTTGGCAGCGAGATCATCCGGCAGTTGAAAGCGGCAGGCGTTCCCGTTGCCGGTGCGGACCGCATCCGACTTACCGAGCAGATCGCGGTGCATGGATTTGATTGCGCTGGGCCGCTTCGCATTGTTGCAGGAAGATGATCTGGCGCTGGCCACCGTACTGCGCTCGCCGCTGTTGGGGGTGAGTGAAGAAACGTTGTTTGCATTGAGTCACAATCGGCCGGGCACGCTTTGGCGCGCACTGCAATCAAATACGGATGAAACGCTGGATGGGGCGCGGGCGTTTCTTTCGGAATGTCTGGCGCAGGCCGATTATGTACCGCCTTACGAATTCTATGCGCATGTGCTGACAGTTCGCGGGATGCGGTTGCGGCTGCTTTCGCGGCTGGGCGCGGAAGCAAGCGATGCGATCGAGGAGTTTCTTTCGCTAGCGCTTGCGTATGAAAGCCAAAATACGCCTTCGCTCGAAGGCTTTCTGCACTGGATCGAACGCGGCGGGGCGGAGATCAAACGCGACATGGAACGCGGGCGCAATGAAGTGCGCGTGATGACGGTGCATGGGGCGAAAGGGCTTGAGGCCGACATCGTGATCCTGCCCGACACGACGCGGCCTGCGGCAAATTCCGCGAATAGGCGGCATCTTCTTTATGCCAATGACGGCGTGCTGTTTTCGGTGCCCGATGCGATTGCGCCGGCCTGCGTCAAGGCGGCGAAGCGAGCGGCGCATGCGGAAGCGCTCAACGAGCATCGGCGACTACTCTATGTGGCGCTCACCCGTGCCAAGGAGCGGCTTTATATTTGCGGATTCGAGAACAGACGTGGCGTGGATCCGGATTCTTGGTATGCACTGGCCGAACGCGCGGCGAAATCGCTTGGCGTGGCTATCGAGCGTGATGGCGAAACCTTTCAGGTTTTTGGAGATGCCGAAGAAAGTGTCACGCCGACAACACCTGTTGCGCAGGTCGTTCCGGTTACAGTGCCAGATTGGGTAAAGCGCGCCCCTGTCGAAGAGCGCGAGAAGCCACGCATCGTACGGCCTTCGCTGATTGGCGAGAGTGTGCTGCGGCCTCTTTCGCTTCCGTCACAGCTGGACAAGACGTTTCGGCGCGGGCTTTTGATTCATGCCGCACTTGCGCGGTTGCCAGAAATTGCGCCGCAGCTTCGGGGCGAGGTGGCGCGCAGATACTTGCGGGCGCGGGCTGTTGCCCAAGGCGACGTGGAAGCATGGGCGCGGGAGATTTTGGAGGTGATTGACGATCCCGTCTTTGCGCCGGTGTTTGCGCCAGGAAGTCGGGCTGAGGTGGCGCTGGCAGCCGAGTTGCCGGAACTGGGCGGAATCAAGGTGAACGGGCGGGTGGACCGGCTCGCGGTCCTCGGCGACGAAGTCCTGGTGCTCGATTTTAAGACGGATCGGGCGCCGCCGGAACGCCAGGAGGATGTATCTCCCGGCTACCTTCTCCAGATGGCACTTTACCGGGAGGCACTGCGGAAGATATTTGCGGGCAAGAAGATTGTATGCGGATTGCTGTGGACAAGCGCTCCCAGACTGATGCGCCTGGCGGATCACCGGCTGGACGGACAGATCGCCGGACTGCCGCACCTTGACCCCGAGGGGGGCCGTTCCTAGATTTACCCACAGAATGCACCTCTCAACCCAAGGGCTACAATATGTCGTCTGCCATCAAAGTTTCGGACAGCTCGTTTCAAGCCGATGTACTGGATCCAAGAAGCCGGTTGTGGTGGATTTCTGGGCGGAGTGGTGCGGCCCCTGCCGCATGATCGCCCCCGCGCTGGAAGAACTCGCCACCGAACTGAGCGAGAAAGTGACCGTCGCCAAGATTAACATCGACGAGAACCCGCATGTGCCGACCAAATACGGCGTGCGCGGCATTCCCACGCTTATGATCTTTTCGCAGGGCCAAGTCGCCGCCACGAAAGTGGGCGCGCTGCCGAAGTCCAAGATCAAGGAATGGATAGAAGCATCAATCTAACTTCCTCTTCGTTTTCGACCGGCTGTAATAAAGGCTCTCGGCAATTCTCCTCGCGCCGGCACAGCTGGGCAATCGAGCACTCGCCACGAAGCCCAGATAGGACCACATAGACCTTGTCCCAATCTGGGCCTCGGCTTGAAATGACAAGATGACCACCATCAAACGAAGCGCACAGCGCTTCTGTCAATTCGTTCAGGGCGCTTTCGCGGCCAAAATTGTTGAACTTTGCGTCGTCAAGTGAGTCAAGAAAGAATCAACCCAGGACAGCGCGCGTTTTCCCAATCCTCAAACCGAGGTCGCTCGCTGTGTCCGATGATTGTCTTAAACGGCTTTCTTGCAAGTTCTTCTTCGATCGCGGCAAAGAAGGCGAAGCCGCCGCTTTCGTTGACTTGAGCAACCTGCTTGCAAAATTCGTCTGACTTTCCACTGTTTGCTTCTGCAAGGATTACCACGCGGCAGCGATTGCGAATTTCTTTTCAGGGAAGAGCGCCATTGAAGCGTCCCCAAGCTCCGATTTCGTCCGCGCTGGCTTCTTCCTTCCGCCAATCGGAAAAAACGCTCGGTTCAAATCGATAAAGAAAGAAGAAGGTTGAACGTTCAATTTGATTTTCCGACTGTATTTGCTCCGGACGCCACCGTCTGGCGCTTGCGAAACGCCACGTTGCGATAACACACGCCTTTCATCAGATTATTATCGCGGTCGAACAGCACATCGGGCGCCAGCTGTGACTGGTCGGCCTCGAGCACGACATCGAATTGTTCGGCGACCACTGTGTCGCAAAAGCGAAAATTGGTGGTGAGCAGCAGCAGCAGCCCATCCGGCTTCAGGCAGCGGGCGAAATCCACCACCATCCGCTCGAAACTGTCGAAACGCAGAAGGTGATCGCAACGCGCTGCGCCGGAATTGGTGAGATCGCCATGGCACAGTACCGCCAGGCAAAAGATCGCATCATAGGATTCCGTGTGTTCCTTTTCCGTCGTCGCCGCGGCGACGAAGGTCATGCCGGTGGCTCCTTTCTTGCTGGCTCGCGACCGACAGCGGGCGATGTTGAGTGGATCGATGTCCAGGCCCGTCAGCTGGGCCGCAGGAAAATAGCGACGCAGCGTGAACATCTCCGCTCCTGTCGAGCAGCCGAAGGACAAGATGCGGCGCCCAGGTCCGTCCCCCATCGTTTCGCGCGCAAAGCGGAACAGCCAGGGATAGCGATCGGGCAAGGTGTGGTTGTAGGGCTGGAAACGCTTGGGCGACCAGCGCCACCAAGCCAAGCGGCTGTTCAGCGACGCCTTCCACAACCGCCGGACTCGACCGGCGCTCCCAGAAGTCATGACACCCAAGCGAACCTCATTTCTACTCCTCGTCTACCGCTCGTTTCTCCCGGAGCGGTAGATAAAAATGCAGTTATCACACCGTCTAATATCGTCATGAATGGTCCGCGTAGGAACGCACGCTGTCCGGCGCGTCTAAAATCTCCGGGCAATTTTATAGCGTTGCAGCGCCCGTCGCCCTAGTGCCAGCGGACCCGTCTTCTGCTTTTTTTCGAATAAGCCCTCGGGAATGGAGCGATGTACGCGCCCCATGATATTGACCAGGCGCCGGCTCACAGGGGACGGTGCGCGCGCCGATACGGCATGAAGCGAATTTTCGGAGTTGATGAAAATTACCAACGTATTGGGTTTGTAGGGAATAGTGGACACGCGCTGGGCATCGGATTCATCCACTTCGGAGCCGATAAACAGATGGGGCCTGTCGGCCTTCCATTGATATATCTCCAGATCGCCACCTGGGGTCTTATCGTCTTCCCGCCGGAAATAAAGAAGCATCGCGAAAAGTTCGTCGGGCGCATCGGTGTGGACCCGCCTGACGCTGGTCTTGCGCCTCGCCGGTGTGTTGATGCCGATATGGCAATCGAGCGCGACCTGGCTATCAATCCAATCTGGATCGTAGCGCACGCCCGTCGTGAATTTCTGCAGCGGCCCACCAAGCCGTGTTTCCAGTCCGGGATAAGTTGTTTTTATTTCCGGCCCCATAAGTGCCAGAAATTCCTGAAAAAATGCGTTTGAAACATGATAACCAACGAATTCCTGCCAAACCTGCGACACCGAATGCGCATTCTTCAAAAGGAGGTAGGCACCAAGGTCGTGCCGGGAGTTCGGCCTGATGGCTCCTCCCTTGGCGGATTTTCCGATTCGATGAATCGTCTCGTCTTCCGGATATGTGCGCGCAAGTTCGCCATAGAGTTCGGTGGAAAGACAGTTTTCGACGACGATGTGCGGATATGGGTCGCGACGGATGTCGGCGCGCGTGACGTTGCGAAGAACGCTATATCCAGACGTCACGATTACCCCGCGCGGAAACTCTGTAGCACGTTATCATCGCGTGACCGCGTAACGGTGTAAAAAAACGATCGCGACGAAGGGAGCCGGCAAGTGATTGCGCAAATCCCGGAATTATGTCTAATCGCCCTTGAGCATTAAGGGCGGGTTTTCCGCGCCGTCGGCTTGGCTTCGAACTATGGACGCGTAAAATGCCAGCCAACCGACCTCTTCGTGTCCTTGTCGTCGGCGCGGGTCCGATGAGTGTTTCGGTGCATATGCCCATTCTCGCCGGATTGCGCGACAAAGGTGAAATCATTCTTGCCCAGGTTTGCGACATCCAGCGCGAGCGTGTGGCGGTGGCACAGCGGAAGTTCAAGTTCCTGGAAGGCAGTGGCGACGCGGCCATGGCCTTGGAGCGGCCGGACATCGACGCGGTCTATATCTTCGGCAGCGCGCAGATGCATTACGAATACGGCCTAATGGCGCTTCAGAGCGGCAAGCATCTGTTTATCGAAAAACCCATCGCACCGTCTTACGCCCAGGCGCGGGCGTTGGCGCAAGCTGCAAAGGCGCGCGGGCTCGTCGCTGTCGCCGGTCACAATCGCCGGTTTCACAAATCCCTCGCTGCGGTGCGCGCGCATGCGGGAAAGGCTCGCTGGCGTTTTGCCGAAGTGGTGTTCCACAAGCCGGAATTCGACAAGCCTGTTCTGTTTGGCGCGCGAAGTTGGCTCAGCGCAAACGGCATTCACGGCCTGGACGCCTTGGTCTTCATGATGGGCGGGCTGCCCGAACAGATAACTGCGCTGGCAGGAGAAAGAGGGTCGGCGGAACCGGCCGTCTTCTCAGCGATTATGTGCTGGCATGACGGCGCGCAGGGCGTGTTCCTTTGCAACAACAACGCAGGTGCGCGGCACGAGGAGTATGTTTTCCATGGTCCCGGCGAGACGTTGCGTATTTCCGCAGCTGGACTTACGATCGAGAAATGCGGAACTGTCTCGACAACGGCATTTCCCGCGGTCGGCGATGGATTCGTGGCCGAACATGATGCTTTTCTGCAAGCGATCCATAGCGCCATCGAACCACCACACAGCATCGCCGCTATCGCCCCATCGCTGTTTCTGGCCGAATTGATCGAGAATGGGTTCAGCGGGCCTGTGCAATTGCCGCAGACCGAACCGCAAGATGTACCACCACGCCGTAATCCGGCGGCTCAATCCATTCTGGTTGTGCAGCCGGCGCCTTTGCAAAAGGCGCTGGCGCAGCTGATGCCGCATTACCGGTTGGTATCGCTTGAGGATGTCCGGCAATCGTCTGGCGCCCGCTCTGATATCATTGCAGCCATCTTTGGTCAGGGCGCGCCGCCCCTGCCAACGGATATATTGATCAAGCTGCCAAAGCTTGGCGTTGTTGGCATCATGGGGCTATCGCTCGCGTATCATAAGCCTGAGGCGCTGCTGGCGCGCGGCGTCACGCTGCTCAACGCCAGTGCGGCGTATGCAGAAAGCGTCGCGGAATTTGCACTCGGACTGGCGATCCTGGGCCGCCGCCGCGCCTTCACCTCGGATACGGTGATGAGCGCCGGCGGATGGGGAACAACGGCTCCAACGCCAGGGTTCAAGGGCGTGCTGCAACGGACGGCGCACACGTTGCGCCCGGTCCTCAAAATGGTGGGGCTTGAGCCCCCTTTCCTTCGCGCCTGGCGGTCGACGCGTTGGCTGTCAGCCGCGACAGGCACGCATGCGATGGCGGTTCGCGATCTCAGAGGCGCCACCGTGGGATTGATTGGCTGGGGCTTTAATGCACAGGCCTTCACCAAGCGCCTTGTTCAGGCCGGCGCACAGGTCATGGTTTATTCCGAGCATGCAGCGGTTGAAGATATCCGCGTGGCAGGCGGTGTGCCCGGATCGCTGCGCGAGGTTCTGGCCGGCGATATCGTGTCATTGCATCGCGGCCTCAGCAAAGGCACCCATCATTTCCTGGGCGCGCCAGAGCTTACCCAATTACGCCCGGGCGCGGTGCTGATCAATGTCGCGCGGGGCGCTCTCATTGATCCGCAAGCGCTTTTGGCGCGTCTGAAACAGGGCGACGTTTTCGCCTGTCTAGACACGTTTGAAGACGAGCCCCCGGCAACATCTGATCCCTTGCGCGATCTACCGAATGTATTCTTGAGTTCCCATATTGCGGGCGGGTCGCCAGACATGCACGCAGCCGCCGCCGAAGAAGTCGTGCGCAAGGTTGCCAGTTGGTTGGCAGGAGAAGCCGTCGAGCCTGTTTCGGCGGAGCGTCTGCGCACCATGTCGTGATATTCAACCTGGCCACAAGCCATCACGTACGCGTATTCAGGCTATCTGACAGAAAAATAGTTGGCAGACCGAGCTATCAAGATGAAAAAAGAACACTTCGTCGGGCTCGATGGGTTAAGGGGAGTGGCGGCGCTTTCCGTAGCACAGCAACATCTCAGGATGTATGGACGCCAACTGGATAATTTTACGCGGTGTAACAAGGCGCCATCTGTTCAGCCGGCGGCGCACCTCACTTTATACTATCGCCGGATATATTTCTCGCCGTTTAGTCGCTACCGTGATTTTCATGATTGATAATGCCGATTTCGTTGCCCCGGAAACGCTGCTGTCTTCGGCACGCCAGCTGCTGCATGATTTTGCGGCAATCTCCGGACGAAAGGGTATTGTGACGGCAGCCTATGTGGTGCTGGGCGCAATGCTCGAAAGCGTGAGCATTTCTCTCATCGTGCCGCTGCTGGGCGTCATATTCGGCACCGGCGCGGCGCCCGGTTGGTTGGGAAGAGCGGGAAGCGCTCTGTTCGAATTATTTGGGACGGCTACGCCGTTTTCGCGCTTGCTGCTGCTGCTGGGAATATTCGGCACTCTGATGATCCTGCGCGCCGCCGTAATATCCGTTCGCGATATCGCGAGCGTTGAACTTCAGATCGGCTTTATCGAAACGCAAAGGCTACGCATCGCGGAAAGGCTTGCCGCTGCGCGATGGGACTATATCTCCCAACTCCGTCATTCGCGCATCGCTCATCTCATGAGCGGCGATATTCAACGCCTCGGCCTTGGAGTCCAACTCCTTCTTCAAGTTGGAGCCGCAATCGTGATGCTTGTTGCACAATGCATAGTTGCGTTTTTTCTCTCCCCCGCCCTGGCTGCCGTTATTGTTGCGCTACTGGCTGTTGGAACAATTGCGTTCAGTCCGATGATGCGCCGCGCGCGCAACCTAGGCAGCTATATGACCGAAGCAAACCTGTCGCTGTTGGACAGCACGACACAATTTCTCGGCGGACTCAAACTTGCCATCAGCCAAAATCTCGAAAAAAGCTTTGTCGCGGAAGCACGCCAAACACTGAACCAAATCGCCCGCCGCCAGATCAACTATTCAAAACAGCATGTTTATGCAAAGGCGGCACTGACGTCATTGTCCGCGCTGGTAAGCGCCGGACTGGTGTTGGCCGGGTTTGGCTGGCTTCATGTCGCGCCGTCGGTTCTGATTGCGCTACTGCTTATCGTAACGCGGATGATCGGGCCGGTGGGGGAGATTCAGCGCGGCGCACAGCAATTCGCCAATGTGCTTGCGACCTATGAGAAGGTTCGAGACCTCGGAAATGAGCTGATGGTTGTCAAGCGCGAGAAATGCATCGAGACGGCGGCACCCATTCCGCATGGGCCGATAATTTTTGAAAATGTGTCGTTCCGACATTCTGATCGCGGCGAGGGTTGCAAGGGGGTTCGCAATCTGAATCTGACAATCGCGCCCGGCGAGTTTCTCGGTATCACCGGCGCCTCAGGGGCCGGCAAGACCAGCTTTGCAGATTTGCTGGTAGGCCTTTATCCGCCGCAAACAGGCCGAATTGTAGTTGGCGCAACGACCTTGAAGGGTTCAACGCTCACGGCTTGGCGTAATGCCCTAAGTTATGTTTCACAAGATCCTTTTCTCTTTCACGATACAATCCGGCACAATCTTTCCTGGGCCAACGTCCAGGCCTGCGAAGATGATATGTGGCAAGCGCTGTCTGTCACGGGCGCGGACGAATTAATTCGATCGATGGAGAGCGGACTGGACACAGTCGTGGGCGAACGCGGTATGCTCGTCTCCGGTGGCGAGCGCCAACGCATCGCCCTGGCCCGCGCCTTGTTGCGGCGGCCTAAACTTATGGTTCTTGACGAAGCCACGGGCGCGATCGACAGCGATGGCGAACGCAGTTTGCTGCAGCGTTTGCGCGCGCTCCCGTACCCACTAATCATTGTGCTGATCGCGCATCGCACCGAAAACCTTGCAATCTGCGATCGTATTCTTCGTTTTGACGCATATGGCGGTATCGGCGCGGAAGCCTGAGCCACATCTTCGTCAATACGGTCGATCACCAACGATGCTGACGCGCTCCATGCGGCGAACCGCGGGCCAGTAATCCGAAACGGCATAATGCTGGACTGCCCGATTGTCCCACAACGCAATGGTGTTCTCGCGCCATCGGAAGCGGCATTGATATTCCGGGATCGTCGCTTGTGCAAAAAGATGTTTCAGAAGTGTGCTGGATTCCGCCGTTTCCATTCCGACAATTGCGCGTGTGAACGCCGCATTCACATAAAGAGCTTTGCGGCCAGTTTCCGGGTGGGTGCGGACAACAGGATGCTCTACCGACGGATAATTGCGGTCAACCTCTTCAATCTGCGCCGTGCTCATGCCTTTCTTGCGCATCGCGATTTGGAGGTACCCGAAATCGTGCCGTGCATTGCGCCCCTCTATTTTTGCCTTCACAGCAGCCGACAATCCGTCGTAAGCGGCATACATATCGGCAAACAAAGTGTCGCCACCAACCGACGGCACTTCGACCGCGCGCAGAATGGATCCCAATGAAGGTTCGGCGCGCCATGTGACATCACTGTGCCAGACATTTTCCTCGCCTTTGCTGTCCTTGCCGTGCGTGATCGCCAGTACTTCGGGATAGCCGGACTTACAAGGCAAAAAGGGATGTACTTCCAGATTGCCGAACTGGCGCGCAAACGCAATGTGCTGTTCGGTCGTTAAAACGCTATCGTAGAAAAACAGAACCTTCCATTCCAGCAGCGCGACGCGCAACGCATCGCATGGTCCATAAATCGGCGATGTCAGATTGGCACCTTCGACGACGGCACCGATTGTCGGCGTCAGCGGCTTCAAAGTGAACGCAGCGGATGAAACTCTCGATACGGCCATCGGCAGGCTTTCTGAGGGGCGGGAACAGACCACCAGTTGATAAGGTTTGAAACCGCCATAGCAATTGGTGCGCCCGGAATGGTCAGGCTTATGCCGGCCCTACAATACTGGTGATATTGCAGGCCGGCCAATCCGCCCCAAGCCGTTCGCGTCCACGCGATGTGAGCCTGCGCGCCACAGGGCCGTCGCGGTGACGCCGACTCAAGCTAACACCAAAATTGTGCCGATAAACCTTCATCAAGGACACGGTCTGGCCCCCCGCCGCTGTCCAGAAGACGAGCATCAGCGCGCCGCGCTTGGCGCACCAGGCGAAAATTGCGTCAAGAAACTGCTGGAGCAAGTCCGGCAGCGGCATGGCGAGAAAAATATCTTCCAGCGTGAAATGAAAAGGTCTGGTGTGGTTTATGATGCAGTAGCCGCGAACTCCGTTGGGCCAGGTATAGGTGAGGGTCGTGCGGTGTGCGCCCGGCATCTTCCAGAAGCGCCAGCTCAGATCGGCAACATCGCGGCGGGGCGCCAGGCCTGCCGTCAATCGCGCCTCATCCCAGAAGCCGGCGAAAAAAGAAGAGGAAATTGCGGCTTCAGCGTCGAATTCTACCAGCGTAAGCGGCGATTTGCGGGACGGTCGGACGTATCCTAATAGTTGCGTCATTTGCCGCGCAGGGAAATGGGCGTAACGCCAAGCTATGCGCACCAACAACCGCGATAGAATATCGGACGCCTGAAGCCCTCTCTCCAAACTTAAGGACAGCAGATCGACATCATATCGCAGCGCGGCGCGCAGTCGTGCCCTTGCCGGCCACAGGGAATAGGTGGCGTCGAAAAGATCTTCGACTTCCGCCAGACAGCGTTGTTCGAACCGCAGATAAAGAAACTTATCACGAAATTCCGGCAGAAGAAATGAATTCACCGTCTTTGCGAATATCAGGTCCTTGTCGCCCGCGGTGTAACGAACAGGACAAAGGCCATGGTGTCCAATGAGGCGCCATTTTTCGTTCTCTGTATGCGTTTCCACAACCCAGCTGCGCACCGGGCCGGCGGGCCCGTCGTGCCATATCCGGCGCATGACATCCAGCGATCGCGGTGCCAGTGTGCCCGCCACCAGCATATTGAAAATATCGTTGACCTGGGCTTCGTCGTCGGATTCCATGCGCCGGGTGCGGAATTGCATTATCGCAAGCGCTCATTCAAATATTGGATGCGCCGCGATCGTAGAAACGCGCGCCGCATCGTCATCCGGAATTTCCAGACCCGTTGCGTTTTGCAATTCCTCTACAAATTCCAAAAATGCGAGCGAGTCCATATCGGAATCCTGGAAAGCCGTGTCGTCGTTGATTTTCGACAAAATCCGCACCCAGCTCGGTATCGTGCCCATCAATTCCCTGACCTGATCGGCGGAAACAGGATAGATCAAGTGTGCTGGCATGCCGGAGTTGACCATTGGTTGTCCCCGCCCTATCGCAGAACGCTTTGAATGTGCGCAACAGCTTCCAGGTTTTGGCATACCGCGACGATTTGGCTGCGTCCAAGAATAGTCTGAAGCAAATTCAGTTCCACAGGGAGATGCTCCTGAAAAGGCTTGGTTAGGTCAAGTTTGGCGACCAGGCATCGACCGGCGTTGAGCTGTGCGCCCAGTATCTTCAGAAGAATAACTGCCTGATCAAACGCCGTATAGCCTTGCACGGGCGCCGACAGAAACACTCGTCCGGGCCGAACAACGGCCGCGTTTGCGACCGGCGCCTCATCATAGAGATTTCTGCGTTCGATCCTGCGGTTGGTTTCGACCAACCATCCGGCCGTTACGGTTTGTTCGTTGCGGATTTCGAAGGTTCCAAATGCAGTCTCGTGGGGAGAAAAAGATGCTTCGATCTGATGAGACGCCAATTTGCGCAGGACCAGCTTCTGCAGATAGGCGTGGACCGAAAAGTGCGCCTCGCCAGCTTTTCAAGTGCTGTGAACAGGTCGCTGGACTGCACATAGTCACGCGCACCCCTGAGCGGAATATCTAGATCCGTCATAGCGATCGCCATTTGCGGTCCGGTGTTTCGCTGCGAAATATTGCGTTTGATGTTAGAAGAATCCGGTTGGATTTTCCATCCGGTAGGCGAGCGATGAATTTTTCGGGCATAGACCGGTTGATATACGCTGTACGCGAAACCCGTTACGCGTTGCGCCGAAGATTTCGTCGACCGATTGCCGGCCGCTTCCAGCCCTATACCTATACGTTGCCGGATCGTTATCCTTGGCTGTTTCTGTTCGCGGCGAAGAGCCTGAGTGACAGGCAAAGTCTGCGCCTCTTGTCGTTCGGGTGCTCCAGGGGCGAGGAGGCTTTTGCCCTGCGCCGTTATTTTCCGGCCGCGGTCATCAAAGGCATCGATATCGATCCGCGCAATATTGCCCTTTGCCGCAAGCGAGCGGGGAGAAACACGGTGGGCGTGACCTTCGCCGTGTCCGCCACGACAAAGGGTGAACCGACGGAAAGTTACGACGCGATTTTCTGTCTGGCGGTACTGGTTCATGGCGATCTCACCACCTTCGGCGCTCAGCGCAGCGACCCTCTTCTGCGTTTCGAGGATTTCGAATGTCTGGTGACGGATTTTGCCCGCTGCCTGAAGCCGGGCGGGTTGCTGTTGCTGCATACGTGCAATTTTCGTTTTTGCGATACCGCAGTCGCCCAGCAGTTCGATACTGTGCTTGAGGCAGATCCCTCGCACATGGCGATTGACGTCAAGTTCGATCGTGACAACAAACTGATGAAAGGCGTCCAATATTGCGCCGTCGCATTTCGTAAGCGCGATCCAGCGACATCGAAAGCCGCCTCGTGATTGGATCTTTTCATCGCCCCCGTACGACACTTGTCGAAGAGATCGAACTTAATCTTCCGGTTCCGAGCCGGAAAAACGGCGGTTCGCCAATCGATGCGAGAAGCGAATGGCTGGGTATTCTATCCAAGTGAAGCTCAGATAGCTGACGAAGCAGATGATCACAAGGGCAACGGGAAAAACCAGCAGGATGCTGTTAACCACCGGATACATCCATGACGTCAGAACCAAAAAAATCGGTAAATGCAGCAGGTAAAAGCTATAGGAAATGCGGCCCATAAACTGAACCGGCCCGCTGTTCAGCAAAGCACTGAAGGCATTGTCCGAAACAGCCAACAACAGCAGCAGCGCGGCGCCCACGGCTGCGGCATATTCGCCGGCCACAATGCCCCGCTGAAGGCCCAACACATGTTTGTTGCCATAGAGGGCGATTGCGACGGCAACGCCCAGCCAGAAGAACGTTCGTGGAATTTTCGACGCAAGGTTTCTCGCATTGGGCCAATATCCAGCCAGCGCTACGCCCAAAGCAAACATCGGCAAATAATAAAGTTGTTGAACCAGCATACCCAATCCAAACAGCAGCAATAGCAGAATGGTCGCATAATATGCTCTTCCCAAAATCCGGAAAGCCGCAATGAGAAATGGTACCAGCAGCGACATCCGAATTTCGATCAGCAACGTCCAGGACGGCGGATCGATCAAATTGTACTTGAAACTGACTATCAACAGAAGCTGTCGGACAAGCTGGGAAGGCGTCACATCCGCTATTCCATGATGCCACTGGGACCGTGCCCAGTCGCTTGTCTCAGCCATTCCTGACGGAACAAATACCGTCATCGCAGCCATGGAGAAAATCAGGGCGAACCAATAAGTCGGATAAATTTGAAATACGCGCA
>CAWGUP010000004.1:0-175862 GCA_963825895.1 uncultured Alphaproteobacteria bacterium | reverse complement strand
CTTAGAAAACCAGATCGTAACCGCCATGACGCCGTCCCTGGCGGGAAAAAATTTGCTCGATGCGGGCTGCGGTGTGGGGTTGAGGTTGAAGGGGTGCGGCGGCGCCTTCGCGGTCGGCGTGGATGCCAGTCCAGAAATGTGCGCCGCGAGCGGGCAGGAAAAGGTCGCGGCAGCGAAGGTGGAAGCGCTTCCCTTTTTGTCTCTTTGTTTTTCGACGTGGTCTGGTGCCGTTTGGTGCTGGGATATTTGCCGGACCCGTTGCCGGGCTATGCCGAACTGGCGCGCGTCTGCCGCCCCGGCGGCCATTTGCTGGTGACCGATTTTCATGCCGATGCGACGCGGGCGGGCCACAAACAGACTTTCCGGGATGTGCAAGGCGCCCTGCACGAAATCACGCATCATGCCTATGATCCCGCGGCGCACATTGCGGCCGGCGCAACGGTAGGACTATCCCTTAGCGAGGCGCGAGATGGAGCGGTGAAACTTGCCCATCCGGCCTTTCTATGAAAGGACTGGCCATATGACGATGTACGAAAGGGACAAAGAGCTTCGGATCGTGGCCGCCTTTCTTTTCAAAAAACTGTGACCGTTCACAATCCGTATTGCGCCGGTCTGGGCGGTGAAATTCTCCGGCACCACGCCGAGAATAAGTGTTGTCGGTCACGCTGCTGAGATCGACGGTGGCGAAGGCAGTTGCGTCTCTGCATCACGCTTTCGGACGCGCTCAGCTGATAACCATCGCTTAAAATCGTTAAATGGAGAGCCGACTGACCTTCTACTGCGATATGGCCATATCGGCCTGTCTGCGGACTATCCGAGACATCGCTGGTCCGGTTCATTTCACTGTAATCACAACTCGAAATCCAAGGTCAGGTCTGACGAACCCGCGCGCGAAATAATTACGGCGACGTGTCGGACCAACTCAGAGCGCGGTCGGCTTTGTTGAGTGTGCCGGCAATCCTGCGCGTCATGCTGGAAATAGGCGCGCTGACCAGCATACGGGCGCGCGTGGAAGGGGCCTCGAACAATAGCCAGCACGATCGCCAGGCCATGACTGCATTGTCCAACGGCGAGTGGCGCCAGTCGCTGTCGAGGCTCAGCATCTGCATGTAACGCTGCAGGCGAATCTGTGCGGCGGGCTCGTCCTGCTTGTGATCAAGCCAGGGTGTCAGCGGATCCAGCGTCACAAAAGGAAACAGCGCGCGCAGCAGCAGCAGGCTCGCTGCCACCGAATTTTCCACGCCGGCCCGCCGCGCTCGTTCCGGTAGGACCGCCCTCTCCGCGTCCTTCAGCCGAGCGAACAAAGGCACAAGGTCGACCAACCATTTAAGCCGCACCCAAAAGCTCAATAGCACCATGCGCGATCAGGTAGAGGGCGAGGTCGGAGCCCCACCACGGGCGACGGCACCGGGCCGGATCCAGCGGCAAGGCGCAACGATTTCGCGCGCCAGCCCGCCGGCGAAGAAAAGTCCGGCGATGTAGTTCCAGCGAGCAACTCAGATTGTCTCGCGCGACCATCGACACATCGCGCACCGCCGACAAGCATCGGCTTTTGCAGCGCGCGTATCGGTGGCATGGGCGGATTGCTGGCGATATAGCCCAGACCGCTCAACGTCTCCAGAGCGCGCGCAAATTCGCGCGGCGGCACTAGAATGTCGATGTCCGCGCATTTTCGCGTGAAGCCGGATCGGCATAGAGTTGCGCGGCTTGGGCAACGCCTTTGAACGCCATCCATGTGATTCCCCTGCGTTTCGAACGCGGCGGCAATTCGCTGCAGCCGCGCCGTTGCTTCCGCCACTTGCATCGCGTTAACGCGATAGCGTTGCGCGAGTTCTTCGAGAAGATCGGATACAATAGGGCGGCGGCCATGGAATACCACGGCATGCAGCAAAGATCCGACTTGGTGCCGGCGCAACGCCAGCGCTACCAGCGATGCGTCCATCGCTGTCACTGGTGCGGGCGGTCCTCCCAGTGCCTCGCCCAGCAATCCGGCAAGGCGAACAAGTGCGTCCGGAAGAGTGGGCTTGCCTTTTGGCATAAACAAATTCCGATGAGACGGAGTGGCTTAACCCCGACGGGCACCGGCGAGCAACGTAGAGCGTGCCCGAACAATCGTTTACGGTGTTACACATCTTCTACTCTGCCTGTCACTCCATTATGTGGTCGGCCACATAATTCCGGCGCATACCCTCACTTCAAAACGAACGGCGTGATCGCAGGCTGCGAGGTTTTCTGTGCAGCGTGTAATCAACGATGGCTTGGCGCCGATAAAGCGCGCGTAAGCGCGCAGATACATTTCGTTCGCAATCGTCGGCGATCGCACAATACTGCAAGTGGTGGAGCATACTTTGTAAATCTTCTCGGAATGAAATACGTCCATATTTGTCAAGTCGACGACAAGTTTTACTTTGTACAATAAGCAGCACTGTCAGAAGCTGTTACATTGCTCGGTCTCCAATTTGCAATAAGCGGCATAATTTCTGAGCGGCTGATCTTTCGTTAATTCATTCCGATGATTTCTGACCGCGCATACCAGCATGGTGGTGCGCGTCGGCCCTTCTCTCAAGGAGGCCATGATGGTTTGGGAATTTCCTTCACTGCTAATTGCTGCCGGCTCGCTGGCGTTGCTTGGCGCGACAAGCGCGGGATTTGCCGAACCGCTTGGTCCTTCCAGCGGTTTTCTTCCTTCCTATGTCGGCCCGCAGAATGGTGATCTCGACGTTGCCAGCGGAGAGGCTTTTCGCAAGACAGCAATTTCGAGTTCGACGCAACATTCAGCGCCGACATAGGAACGACGCTCGGCGTCTTTTATGTTTGGGGAGTTGACCGCGGGTCAAACGCCGCACCGTTCGGCACTTTTCGGCCAGGGGTGTTGTTTGATGCTGTCGTGGTTTCAGCACCGAGCTTAGACCTTAATTTCGTGGACGACCTTGTCATCAGCGCCATAACGCCATTACCCCTTGCGGATGTGGTCGTCAGCGGCAACGCCTTATCGCTGACCGTTCCTGTGACGCTCCTTCCCTCTCTCGGCTTTCTTCCCAATGAATATTTGGTCAATCTATGGCCTCGCCTTGGGTTAGACCCAACCGACAACACCCAGATCGCGGAATTTGCTCCGAGCGATAGTGATGTGCTTGTAACCGACACACCGGAGCCTGCTACCCTTGCCTTGGTTGGGGCTGGCCTGGTTGTTCTTCGTAAGGGGTGTCGGAAGAAAATGTCGCAGTAGCGTACGACGATATAACGATCCTTAATTGGATGCTTTCGGCCGGGTCGGAAATCCGGCGATGAAAGCGATTGCCCGAAGAGCGCTTTTACCGCGAATAATAAACTCATCGCGGTAATCGCGCGAAAAGCAAAACAATCTCCGCCCGATAAGCGGACGGACCAGAGCGCGTTCAGCACTGGCTCGGGATAAAGGCTGCCGAAATTGCCGCCCCAGACGATCGCAATGTCGGGGTGCTGCGCCTTGACCTTTCTGGTTAGCGGTACCGCGTTCGCCAGTTGTGAGCCAGGCATCACGGTGAAGGCCATGGCGCGTACCGGGTCGGATGGGCGGCTGCGCGCTTCGACCATGTCCGAGATACAGCTTGCGACATCGAGATTGGGTACGTTGCCGTCGACGATCTCCCAGTCCTCGCCCTCGGGGATGGATGCACCGACTGCCATCACCGAAAGGGGAAAGCGCCGGTTGCCAGACCGTGTGGCGCGTGGATTGACCAGGATGATCATGGCGCGCCAGCCGTCCACAGATCGAAACGCGATGGCGCGCGCTTTTTCTTGAGCCACGCCAACAGCGGGCGCATTTCATACCAGAGGGGATAGCGGACGCGCCGTCGCGACCAGACAAGGTCAGGTGCTGCGGCAGCGAGCCTTTCATGCGTCAGATATTCGATGAAGTTCTGAGCCAGCAGCACATCAGCGCGCGCTCCGAAGCGGGCCTGGCCTTGCGCATGTTTCTCGGCAACCATTGCCGCGCCATCTTCGTCGCGGACGTAGAAGGGGGAATCCAAAATAACAATCGTGCCGCCCGGCCGCGTCACCCGTACCGCTTCCTGCAGCACGCGTGTCAGATTCCGCGCGTAATGCAGAGACGCGTTGAAAAGGGCGATGTCGAAACGTCCGGATTTAAGTGGTATGTCGTCGAACGAGGCGACGATACACTCGAACAGGCCGGGAGCGTTCCGCAGGAATTCCGCCGCTGCGCCAAGTCCGTCCACATTGTCGTTGCGTATGTCGAGTGCCACAGCTTTGTGGCCCATGCGCACAACACGATGGCAAAGCCAGCCATTGCCGGCGCCAAGATCGAGAATTTCTAGAGGCCGTGCCTGCGCCGCCGCCATGGGCTCAACGATATGCTTCACAAAGGCATCGAAGCTGCGCGCCCGGACCGCCCATTGTTGCGCGAAAGGACCGGTACCAAGATAGGGCAGCGTATCCAATGCTGCACCGCTATAGCCGCGTCCTTCGGCGGCGCGATGGCGCGCATACTCTGAAAGGAACTGTGTGGTTGGTACGCTCATGGCGCGCGCGCTTGGGTGCGTTCGAAATGATGGAGAATGTGGTCGCCAAGCATGGCAAACGGACGTGCTGTCAGCCGATCAAGCATTTCGAGTGTCCAGAAATGCAGGATGGCAAGAAATCCATGGCTCTGCTGCGCTGGGCGGCACGAAGACGCCGATGCCGATCGGCGGTACCAGCTTCCAACATAGCGGGCGAGACATCGGTGAGGGTGACGCAGAAGCCGTTTTGGGCGAGCCAGAGCGCATCCTGGCCGGTGCCGCCGCCGAGTTCGAGCACGCGGCCATTTTTTGGCAATGTCTGCAGCAATGCGTGGCGCACCACCCGGCGCTGTGCGGCCACGCTGCGCCAGTCGCTGAACCGGGCATCGAACATCGGGGCGATGGCATCGAAGGCCATGGCTGCCGGACGAAGGGGGCTGGCTGGCATGGCTCAGGACCCGGTCGCAAGCAGGACCGGATTTTGCGAACGGTGCTTGGTGCCCTCGTGTCCGAGCAGCGCCCAGCGCCAGTCGTTACGCCTACCGCAGCGCACCTCGTCATGCAGGACGTCGCGCACCATGCGGTAGAATTCGGTATTGTAGGTGCCTTCGAACAGCATCGCCAGATCATCGGAATCTTGCCAGTTGCGGCATTGGCCCAACTGAGACCTTACAAGCTCGTGAAAGCGCGTACCCGGCAACGGATAGGCGACCGAGACGCCAATATCGTCCGGTTTTTCCTCGCCAATGAGGTCGCGGGTCAGGCAAAGATCGTCCCAGTTCTCGCCCGGATAGCCGAGCTGAACAAACCAGCAGGCGCGGATACCGCGAGCCTTCAGCGCGCGGGTGGCCGTGCGGGCCTCGGCCACGATCGAGCCCTTTTCCATCGCGTTGAGAACTTTCTGCGACCCGGATTCCACGCCAAGCCAGACTTCCTCGGCACCGGCTTGGGCCAATGCATCGACCCCATCCTGTCGCATCAGGTTGACGCGCGATTGCATCGTGAAAGGCATGTGGGCGTCGAGCCGCTTGACCTCATCGGCAAAGGCGCCAAGCCACTGCGGCGTCAATCCGAAAATATCGTCGGCGAACCAGATGTGCCCCGGCGCGATACGGTCTTTCAGAAGACGCATCTCCCTCGCCACGGATTTGGCGCAGCGCTGTTCATAGCCCCGCCCGAAAGTCGGCTTGGCGCACCAGTTGCAGGCATAGGGACACCCGCGCGACGCCGCCATGTTCCAGGAAAAGCGGCCGTGCCGCGCTTGCCAGGCATGCCGATAGGCCTGCACGTCCACAAGATCCCATGCCGGCAGGGGCAGCCTGTCGAGGTCGCGCTGAGGCGGGCGTATCGCGGTTTTGCGCGTTTGGCCATTGATCCCGCCAAGCACAAGTCCGGCTATGGCGTCGAGCGCGGTGGTGCGGTTTGTACGCCAGGCTTGCGCGATCTCCAGCAATGCCGCTTCGCCTTCGCCCAGCAGCACGGCATCGGCACCCGCATCGAGATAGAGACCCGGGCGGTCGGTGCAATCCGGCCCGTTGACCACGACACGGCAACCGCGCCTCTTGGCGGCGGCGATCATCGCCACAGCATCGTCGCGTCTGCGCACCGTGCACATCTTGGTGAGGAAGTTGAAATTGTCTTCCATGATCGCGACCAGCCAGGGACGCAGGCGATCGAGCGCGGCTTCAAAGTCCTGCAGACCATCTGCGAAGGTGGCGTCGAAATGCGCGACCCCATGGTCATCGGCGCGCAGCATCGCAGCACAGATCAGTGTCGAAAGCGGCGAGTAGGGCGTCATTCGCGCCAGTTGTTTGGCGTCGTGATTCAGGAAATACGAGTGCGCCACAACAATCATAAAACGCAGACCTGACCGACACAAGAATTTCGCTGTAGCATCGACGATAGCAAAAGGGCGAGACATGCCAAGAGAAATCGCGATCTCCCAGACATTTACGGTGTTTGGTGTTCGCGTTGTGCTCCAATCCGAAGATTGCGATGCGCTCGATGCGGCGCAAGCCGTCTTTGATGAGTGGAACAATCCGGATTCGTTCGAGGGTGATGCAGAAATTTACGTTGTACGAAAAGATACGATGTCACTGCTGTCCCAACGTCGTTGGACGAATCTCGTTTAACCCGCTGATTCCAAACGCTGAATCTGGCTTTTCCGACGTTATCGACTTGAACTTTGGATGGAGCTTCCCGCCTTCTGTGATCGTTTTCGATCGCGAGGGGCACCATGTACAATGGGCCGTACGTATTCACGCAGATGATGGATCATTTGCCGTGGCATGTCTTTCGCCGTTGCGCGGCGCGCTATGGCGGCGAGCACGAGCACAAGGTCAAACATTTCTCCTGCCTCGATCAGTTTCGCTGTCTGGCCTTCGCGCAACTGACGTGGCGCGAGAGCCTGCGTGACATTGAAGCGTGTCTTCGGGCGCAATCTTCTAAACTGTATCATCTGGGTTTTCGCAGTCCGCGTATCGCCCGCAATACGATGGCTAACGCCAACGCAGTGCGCGACTGGCGCATCTATGCCGATTTCGCTCAACACCCCATCGGCGTTGCGCGCGAACTCTACGTGGGTGAGGTGCTACAGGGTCTTGAAGAACTGGACACCGTTTACGCACTGGATTCATCAACCATCGATTTGTGCCTCTCGGTTTTTCCGTGGGCGCCGTTCCGTTCGACCAAGGCGGCTGTGAAGCTGCATACGTTGCTCGATCTGCGCGGCTCCATCCCGTCGTTCATTTTCATCAGCGACGGCAAGATGCACGACGTCAATATCCTCGATCATCTGCAACCGGAGCCCGGCGCTTTCTATGTCATGGATCGTGGCTATGTCGATTTCAAGCGCCTGGCGCGGCTGGACGAGGCCGGAAGTTTCTTCGTCACGCGCGCCAAGTCGAACATGAAAGCCCGTCGCCGTTATTCGCGCCCTATCGACCGCTCAACTGGCCTGATCTGCGACCAGACGGTCGTGTTGACTGGATTTTACACGCGACAAGGATTTGACAGCCCCTTGCGCCGCGTCAAGTTCAACGATCCCAAAACAGGAAAAACACTAGTGTTCCTCACCAACAATTTCGCGTTACCCGCCATCACCATCGCCAGACTTTACAAATACCGCTGGCAAGTTGAGCTGTTCTTCAAATGGATCAAGCAGCATCTGCGCATCAAGGCGTTTTTCGGCACGTCGGAGAATGCCGTCAAAGCGCAAATCTGGTCGGCCATTTGCGTTTACGTGCTCGTCGCCATCGTCAAAAAACGGCTCGCTATCGCCGCGAGCCTTTACGAAATTCTACAGATTTTGAGCCTCACGCTTTTCGAAAAAACACCGCTTTTATCCCTGTTGCAGGACTTGCCCACGCAAAATCAGCAGGAAGCGTCATCCAGCCAATTGAATTTGTTCAATTAACGTTGGGGGACACTAGCCCAACTACCGCAGTTTCGTCAGTTTTGAAGACTTTTTGGACCGATTTTCGTGTTGACGCGGGACCGACATGGCGGTTCTGGGCGGCTTTTTTTGAGGTCATGGGGATGACGGCTGCTGGGATGGTCGTGTAGTGCCAACCTACCCGGTTGTTAGCATCTGAGCGCGCGTGCAATTCTGGGTTTTGGAATCGCGACGATGTACTTACGGCACACGAACATCTGCAAAGACGGCAAGACGCATACCTATTGGCGTCTGGTTCGCTCGGTGCGTCAGGGCGACAAGGTTCGGCAGGAGACGGTCGCCCACCTCGGCGAGCTTGACGGACAAGGCCGAGCGCGCGCGCGGCAATTGGCCCTGCAGATCACGGGCGGGCGGGAACAATATGAGTTGTTTGAGGCGAGGACCCCCGCAATCGAACCGGTTCAAGTTCGACTGGATCAGGTGCGTCTGGAGCGTTCGCGCGGGTTTGGCGATGTCTGGCTTGGCTGGCAACTGTGGCGCGCTCTTGAACTCGACCGTTTCTGTACCGAGCATTTGGTCGAGGGCCGCGAACGGGTGTCGTGGGCGACGATGGCAGCGATCCTTGCGATCGCGCGGCTCTGCGAACCGTCGAGCGAACTGCACATCGCAGAAGACTGGTATCGCCGCACTGCACTTGCGGATCTGCTGGGTGTGCCGGAGGAACAGGTCAACGACGACCGGCTGTATCGCGCGCTCGACCGGCTTCTGCCGCACAAGCATGCGCTGGAAGAGCATCTCAAGCGGCGGCTCGGCGAGTTGTTCGGGTACGATTACGAGCTGCTGCTCTATGACGTGACGAGCACCTACTTCGAGGGTCAGGCTGCAGCCAACCCGATGGCGCAACGCGGCCACAGCCGCGATCACCGCAGAGACTGCAAACAGGTTTGCATCGGACTTGTGGTGACCCGCGATGGCATGCCGCTTGGCTACGAAGTGTTCGACGGCAATCGCACCGACGTGACGACAGTGGAAGAGATCGTCTCCACAATGGAACGCCGCTATGGTCAGGCCCAACGGGTCTGGGTAATGGACCGCGGCATGACCAGTGCCCAGACCGTGGCGTGGCTCAATGGCAGCCAGCGCCGCTATCTCATCGGCGCCAACAAGAACGAGGTCAAGAAGCTTGCCCCTCAACTCGTCGATGCCCGCGACTGGCATCAGGTTCGCGACGGCGTCGAGGCCAAGATATGTGCGGCACCCGACGGCGGCAGCGAGACATTCCTGCTGGTACGTTCGGCCGAACGCCAGCAGAAGGAACGCGCGATGCATCGGCTTTTTGCCCAGCGCATCGAAACAGGGCTCGCCCGCCTCGAAGGCCGCCTGGCGCGGGCCAAGAAGCCCGTGGACCATGGCGTCACCGAGCGTCAGATCGGTCGTCTTCTCGGGCGCAATTCACGCGCCGCAGGACGCTATGCAGTTGACCTCGTCGAAGAGGTCACCGTGCCCGCCGGCATCAGGCTCGACTGGTCGATCAGGCTCGACTGGTCGATCAGGCTCGAATGGGACGACTGGTCGCAACACAGCGAAGGCTGCTACGTGTTGCGCACCAACATCGCCGACTGGACACCCGAGGCGCTGTGGCGAACCTATATCCAGCTCAGCCAAGCCGAAGCAGCGTTTCGCATCCACAAGAGCGATCTGTCGATCCGGCCGATCTGGCATCAGCGTGCAGATCGCGTGCTCGCACATATCTTCGTCTGCTTTCTCGCCTACGCAATGTGGAAGACGCTCGAGCAGTGGCAGAGCCGTGCCGGTCTCGGCAACAGTCCGCGGACCATCTTGCAGGAACTCGCCGCCATCCATAGCAACGACATCGTTCTGCCGACCGCAACCAAACCGCAACGCGAGCCGCGTCTGCGCTGTGTCGTGCGACCGGACAAAACACAGGCCGCCCTCATCGACCGGCTCGGTCTGAGCATCCCGGAAAGGCTCAAAATCCATCCAGCCTAACAACAAATGTAGTGCAAACTTTCGAGGCTAACGTCTTGAAAACATTCATGCGACCACCTCAAACTGCGGAAGTTGGGCTAGTGGGTCCCCGGGGCGGCGAACCAGAATATATTGGAATCCTTCAACCTGTTTTACAGGCGCCAACGTCGGACAGACCTGACAAGCTCTGATCGCAGTTCAGGTCAACGCTATGGCGAAAGTCGACGCGGGCCCGACTACCTATTTTCCGCAAGCACCTGTCCCGCAAGATAGAGCGAGCCGCAAATGAGAACGCGTGGGGCCGGTTCCTTTGGGCGTGAACGCGCCCAAGCCGAGACCTGCATCATCGCATCTTCGAGATCGTCGGCGGGGGCGGCTTCCAGTCCTGCATCGCGCGCAGCGTCGTAAAGCGCGCCTGCGCCAAGGCTTGCGTCCTCGCCGGCGATGGCGACGGTCGTGACGTGGCGAGCGAGACCCCGGAAGGCGGACAGGAAACCCACCGCATCTTTGGTTCGCAGCATTCCGCAGATCAAATACAGCGGACGTTCGGCGCGGTCTTCTAGATCGGCCATCGCGCGCGCGACTGCCGATGCGCCATGAGGATTGTGCCCGCCGTCGAGCCACACTTCGGCGTTCTTCGGCGCCATGCCGATGAGCGGGCCATGAGTCAGGCGTTGCAGGCGAGCGGGCCATTCGACAGTGCGCAGGCCGCGCTCGATGGCCTCATCTTTGCCCCAGCCATTGCTGGCGTGGCGCAAGGCGGCGATGGCGACGGCGGCATTTTCGATCTGGTGGCGGCCGATCAGCTTGGGCAGCGGCAGGTCGAGCAGGCCGTCCATGTCTTGATAGACCATGCGGCCATGTTCCTGGTGGGCGAAAAAATCCTGACCGAAGGCGAGCAGCGGCGCGCCGAGCGCGTCGGCTCTGCGGGTGATGACGTCGCGGGGAATGTCGTCCTGCGGCCCCAGGATCAAGGGCACACCGGGTTTGATGATGCCAGCTTTTTCGGCGGCGATATCGGCAAGCGAGGTGCCGAGGAATTCCGGCATGATCCATGCCGACGGGAGTGATGATCGTCATCTGGGGTTTGGCGATGACGTTGGTGGCGTCGTATTTTCCGCCGAGGCCCACTTCGAGCACGAGCACGTCGGCTAGATGGCGTGAGAAGGCGAGGAAAGCTGCAGCGGTTGTGATTTCGAAGAAAGTGATCGGGGTGCCGCCGTTGATGCGTTCGCATTCTTCCAGCGTGGCCGTGAGCTCTTCTTCGCCGATGAGCGATCCCGCCAGACGGATGCGTTCGTGGAAGCGCACGAGATGGGGAGAGGTGTAGACGTGGACCTTCAATCCTTGCGCTTCCAGCATGGCGCGGGCAAAAGCGCAGGTTGAGCCTTTGCCGTTGGTGCCCGCCACATGGATGACCGGCGGCAGTTTCTGTTCGGGATGGCCGAGTTCGGCGAGCAAGCGCTGGATGCGGTCCAGCACCAGGTCGATCTTCTTGGGATGCAGCGAAAGCAGGCGTTCGAGAATGCGGTCGCTTTGTTGCGCCGCTACGCTCATGCGCGCACGCGAAGGGCTGTGCCAGTGACGGTTTGCGCGGGCGCGCGGGATTTGGGGCGTGGCTTTTTCATCAAGCATGTGCACCAGGCGCGACAAGGTGGCGCGCAGTTCGTGGCGGTGGACGACCATGTCCACCATGCCGTGGTCGCAGCAGATATTCGGCGCGCTGGAAGCCTTCGGGCAGCTTTTCGCGGATGGTCTGTTCGATCACGCGCTGGCCCGCAAAGCCGATGAGCGCTCCAGGTTCGGCGATCTGGATGTCGCCCAGCATCGCATAGGACGCGCTGACGCCGCCCGTGGTCGGATCGGTGAGCACGACGATATAGGGCAGGCGCGCCTCGTCGCAGCATGTCGACCGCGATGGTGACGCGCGGCATCTGCATCAGCGAGAGAATACCCTCCTGCATCCGCGCGCCGCCCGATGCCGACGAACAAAATGAAGGCGCGCCGTTCACTGACGGCGGCCTGCATCGCCTGTACCAGCGCTTCGCCAACGCCCATGCCAAGCGAACCGCCCAGAAAATCGAAGGGCTGCACCGCGATCATCACGGGCATTCCGTCGAGCGTGCCGCGCGCGGCAACAAGGGCTTCCTGGCGGCCCGTCTTGGCGCGGGCATCCTTCAGCCGTCAATGTAGCGCTTCTCGTCGCGGAAGCGTAAGCGGATCGGCGGCGACGGGCGGAACAGGGCAGTTCGTCATATGAACCGGCATCGAAGATCGCGGCGAAACGTTCGCGCCGGGCCGATGCGCAGATGATAGCCGCATTGCGGGCAGACATGCTGGGCCGCCACAAGATCGCGGTGGAAGATCATCTCGCCGCAAGCCTGGACATTTGGTCCAGAGATTTTCCGGCGTTTCGCGATTTCCGCCGTATCAAGTTCTTGATGCGGGGGCGGACGAAATTGGCGATCCAGTTCATGCGGCATACTCTACCACAGATCAGCGCCGCGCAGTATGCATCGAACGCGCAAGCAAATTGCAGAATTCCAGCGTTTCGGTAACGAGGGTTTCGCGCGAGGCACCCGCTGCCGCATTTTTCGCCACCAGGTCGACAATCGCCGAACCCACCACCGCGCCATCGGCAAAACGCGCAATGGCGCTTGCCTGTTCCGGCGTCTTGATTCCGAAGCCTACGGCTACGGGAAGGTTGCTACGATCTTTTAGTCGCGCAACCGCTGTGCGCACATCGGATTCGGTGAAACTCTTGGTGCCGGTGACGCCGGCGATGGAGACATAGTAAAGAAAGCCGCCCGCGCCATCGAGTACCGTGGCAAGGCGTGCATTGTCGGTGGTGGGCGTGGCCAGGCGCACGACATCCAAGCCCTGCGCCCTGGCGGGCGTGCGCAGCACTTCGTCTTCTTCCGGCGGCAGGTCCACGGTGATGAGGCCGTCGACGCCGGCTTCGGCGGCATCCTTGGCAAAACGCGCGGTGCCGTAGGCGTGGATGGGATTGTAGTAGCCCATCAGCACGATCGGGGTTTTGCCGTCTTGCTTTGCGGAAGCGGCGAACCATTTCCAGCACTTTCGGCAACGTCATGCCGGCTCGCAGCGCGCGCAGCTACGAGGCCTGGACGGCGGGGCCGTCGGCCATCGGATCGGAGAAGGGCATGCCCAGTTCGATCAGATCGGCGCCCACGTCCGGGAGCTTTTCCAGGATCGCGCAACGTCGTTTCGACGTCGGGATCGCCCGCAGTGATGAACGGCACGAAGGCGGCGCGATCTGGCGCGCTGCAATTCGGCGAAGCGCTCGGCGATGCGGCTCATATCTTTTCACCCAGTGCTGCGGCGGCGGAGAACACGTCCTTGTCGCCGCGGCCCGACAGGCGACGACGATGATCTTGGTCCTTGTCCATTTGCGGCGCGATGCGCATGACATGGGCGAGCGCATGCGCCGGTTCCAGCGCCGGAATGATGCCTTCCAGCCTGGCGCAGCAGCATGAAGGCTTCCAGCGCCTCGTTCGTCGGTGGCGGAGAAATATTTCACCCGGCCGCTGTCCTTGAGCCAGGAATGCTCGGGGCCGACGCCGGGATAATCGAGGCCCGCGGAAATCGAATGGGCTTCCAGTATCTGGCCGTCGCCATCCTGCAGCAGATAGGAGCGCGCGCCGTGCAGCACGCCGGGCGAGCCTTTGGAGATCGTGGCGGCATGGCGCGGGGTTTCGACGCCCTCGCCCGCCGCTTCGACGCCGTGAATTTCGACATCACGCATCGTCGAGGAAAGGATGAAACATGCCGATGGCGTTGGAGCCGCCGCCGACGCAGGCCACGACCAGATCGGGCAAGCGCTTTTCGCGCTCCAGCATCTGGGCACGGGTTTCGTTGCCGATCACGGTCTGGAAATCGCGCACCATCGCGGGATAGGGATGCGGGCCCGCCGCCGAACCGATGATGTAGAACGTGTCGTCGACATTGGCGACCCAGTCGCGCAACGCTTCGTTCATCGCGTCTTTCAGCGTGCGCGAGCCGGACGTGACGCTGCGCACTTCGGCGCCCAGCAGGCGCATGCGGAAGACATTGGGCTTCTGCCGCTCGATGTCGACCTCGCCCATATAGACGACGCAGGGCAAGCCGAAGCGCGCGGCGACCGTGGCGGTGGCGACGCCATGCTGGCCGGCGCCGGTCTCGGCGATGATGCGCGTCTTGCCCATGCGCCGCGCGAGCAGGATCTGGCCCAGGCAATTGTTGATCTTGTGCGCGCCGGTGTGATTGAGGTCTTCGCGCTTCAGATAGATCTTGGCGCCGCCCAGATGTTCGGTCAGCCGCTCGGCGAAATAGAGCGGGCTTTCGCGGCCGACATAATGCTTCAGCAGCCCATCCAGTTCGGCCTGGAAGGACGGATCGCTGTTTGGCCGCCTCGTAGGCCGTCTCCAGATCGAGCACCAGCGGCATCAGGGTTTCGGCGACAAAGCGGCCGCCATAGGCGCCGAAATGGCCGCGGCTGTCGGGACCGGTGCGATAGGAATTGGTGTGTTCTGGCTCATGATTCCACCGGTACGAAATGCGCATTGCGCGCGGCGGCGATGAAGCCTGCGATCATCTCTGCACTTTTGACGCCGGGCGCGGTTTCGACGCCGGATGAAACATCGACGCCAGGCGCCCCGCATGTGCGCATCGCGCGCGCGACATTATCTGCACTCAGGCCGCCTGCCAGCAGCCACGGCTTGGAGATGCTCCGGCCACGGAGCAACTGCCAGTCGAAGGACGCGCCATGGCCGCCGGTGCGCTCGGCGTTGGCCGGAGCCTTGGCATCGAACAAGATCATGTCGGCCACCTTCTCAAAGGAGGGCACGGCGGCAAAATCTGAGGCGTCGGCGATGGCGATGGCTTTGATCACGGGCTTTCCGAAACGGCTGCGGATCTCTGCTATACGGTCGGGCGTCTCTGAGCCGTGGAGTTGGATGAAATCGGGGACGACCGAGGAGATTGCAAGGCCGACGTCTTCGTCGCGCGGGTCGCTGAGCAGGGTCACAAGGCGCATGCGGCCTCTCATCCTCTGGGCAAGGGCACTTGCGACGTCGGGGGCCACGTTCCGCGGCGAGCGGATGTGAAAGACCAAGCCCGCATAGTCCGCGCCCGCCCGCGCGGCGGCGTCGGCCGCTTCGACGCTGTTGATGCCGCAGATTTTAACGAGCACGCCCATTACGAGACCCGAAGACTGGGGGGGCGCCTTATCGCTGTGTGCTATTGGGAAATCAAGGAACCGCCAGATCGGCCGAGATGGCACGGGCGACCTCTGCGGGATCGGAAGCACCGGTGATGGGGCGGCCTATGACCAGAATGTCGGCGCCGGCCTTCATGGCCTCGCGCGGGGTCATGACACGGCGTTGGTCGGCTACCTCGCTGCCCATGGGGCGGATGCCTGGGATCACCAGCAGAAAATCCGGGCCGCAGGCGGCGCGGACAGCGGCGATCTCGTGCGCACTGCAGACCACACCGTCCAGACCGCCGACCTTGGCCAAAGTGGCCAAGCGCAGGACCTGATCGGCGGTGGGCCAACTTTGGCCTACCATTTCAAGATCGCCGTCTTCGAGGCTGGTCAGCACGGTGACAGCCAGGACCTTGGGGCGGGATTCCGATTCGCCTGCAGCATCGCGGGCGGCGTGCATCATGGCGAGGCCGCCCGACGCATGAATGTTGAACATCGCCACGCCAAGGCCCGCGATGGCGCGCGAGGCGCCTTTTACCGTGTTGGGGATGTCATGGAACTTGGTGTCAGCAAAGACCGGCAGGCCGACATCGACGATCTGCATGACGGCATCTGGACCCAACGCAGTGATGAATTCGAGGCCTACTTTGAGGCCACCCACATGGGGTTTTACTGCGCGCGCGATTTCAAGCGCGCGTCCCAGATCGGGCGTGTCGAGCGCAACAAAGATCGGGTTCTGGAATCGCGCGAGGCGCATCTGCAGCGGTGTTAGTCTGCCTTTGGCGGGGCGGCAAGCTATCCCTTGCCGTTATTTAAGCGTTCGCGAAGTTCTTTGCCGGTGCGGAAGAAGGGCGCATGCTTTTCTTCAACCGTAACGGGTTCGCCGGTGCGCGGATTGCGGCCCTGGCGCGCCGGACGGACCTTCACCGAAAAGGCGCCAAAACCGCGGAGTTCCACGCGATGACCTTCGGACAATGCCTTGGTGATCTCGTCAAGCACCGTGGAAACGATGCGCTCGACGTCGCGATGGTAGAGATGCGGGTAGCGTTGCGTGAGCCTCGCAACTAGTTCCGACTTTATCATCCCCCTGGGCCCGGACGGGCACCCCTCCTCCTGGAATTGGCAAAGGGCCGTTTCCGGACGGGAATTGTTGTCAGAGCGCATCGGGGGCGTCAATGGAAGCCCCTGTACCACCGCGCTTTTTTCTCGCTGTGGCGAAATTCACGCAGGCAGAGATGCAAAGGCGAGCGACTTCGAACCTTGAATTTGCTGGAAAAAACGTAGGGAGAAAAGAAGGGAACTTTTTCCAGTATCTTGGGGTTCAAGACACGGGGAGTACATCCTATAGCTTCTCTGAATTCATTTGCGCAGGCCTTTCACGCCGAGGAATAGGATCAAGGTTCGAAACAAAATAGGATATTAGTCACACTTCACCAGGGTGGCTGCTCGAGTTGCGGACAAATTTCCCCTGGGCTGATTCAATTGGCGGCGACGACGCTTCGCTGCGAGGCCTAGCAGGCCGGCGCCGAACAGCATTAGAGAGGCCGGTTCTGGCACCCCGTTGGGCGTCAAGATCGCAGCTATGACGAAGTCATTATAGTCGTAGTCACCGTTCAGCCGATCCTCGAACCCGATATACCAGACCGCGCCAGTGGGGTGCGCCAACAACACGGTATTGATCGCCGATAAGGCCGGCGCAGGCAGCGGGAAAATGCCGAGATCGGCATAAGTCTGCGAGATGGACGCGTGATAGGCGTTGTCGGGTGCCTTGTGAATCGTATCAAACACATTGGCGACACTGATATCATGCAACTCCAAGACGACTGGACCAGATTGCGTGCCGAGATTGGCGATGGTGCCCGAAGGCGTGGCCGAGCAGCTTCCTTCTGAATAATTGCAGAAGATGTTGGCCGAGCTGCCGGCTTCCGTCAGGAAACTCGTGTCTGCCGCGTCATAGCCGATGAACACCAGCGTGACATTGCCCGATGCCTCGAGCGCGGGCGGCTGTGACGTGATCGGCGAAGCCGACGTCATGCTGCTTGACGCAACAAATGCGAGCCCGGCCACAACGCCCGCGAAAAATTTGGCCATAAAATTTACCCCATCAGTATGTTTTGCTGTGTATCGAGCAAAACCGGGGCCACGATGCGGGCTGGCGCGATATTCTGTGTTAATGGACAAACGTATGTAGCGCCTTATTACATTAACGCCGTTCTACCAGGATGCTCTGCACCGCGCGGCCGAAATATCCTGTCGTATCTGCAAGACGCGCAAACGCAATGCCGCTTGCTTGCGTGCCGAGCCAGGTTTCGGCGTCGAGCAATATCCATTCCCCGATGGGTTCGCGGGCGAGCGTGATCGTCAGGTCGGCGTTGATGAATGTCCAATCTTCCCACGACAACACGCTCGAGGTGCCATTGCAAAAATCCGCAGCGACGGCGGCGCGCATCAGAGGCGAAATCGGTTGGCCCTCTATGATTGGGCGATTGGCGCGGAACCAGACGGCGGCGGGGCCACGTGCACGGAAAGCACCTTTTGCGTTGCGCATCGAAAGCCCAGTCAGAAACGGCACGGGGTCGGTGCGCGTCTGGGCGTCGTCGACAAACGTTTCGGGCGGGGCCACGTCGATCTTTCGACCGGCTGTTTGGGGCGGGAGCGGCAGGTCGTGCGTGCGGATTTTCAGCACGCTGGCGCGCACAACTTCGATGCCGTCTGCGAGAAGACAGATGTTCGACAATTGGATTTTGCGGCCTTCGCGGAGAACTTCGACTTCGATATCGAGCGGCCCGATAGGGACGGGACGCATCAGGTCAATCGTGATGCGGGCCACACGCATCGGCGTCAGCGTGGGCCTGTTCTGGGCGATGTGCGCGATCAAGGCTGCAGGTGCGGAGCCGTGCTGCATCGCCTGATTCCAGGGGCCGGCCGCGAATTTGCTGGTATACGCGCGGGCGCCTTCAAGGCGGTAGATCGCATCCATCGTTTGGAAGGCTTTCTTCGGTTGGCGTTACGCGGCGGGCGGGATCGGTGTAACAGGCATCCTCTGTATAGGTCGCAGCGATCAGGGTGCGGCGCTCGTTTTCGTCGCGTTCATTTCAGACGGCGATATAGCGGGCGGCAGCGTTCTCGGCGTTAGTCATGGTTTTCTCCTTGGGTTGCGGCATCGCAGGATGCCTTGCGCGACATTTGGCGAAGCCACAGCCCAACGCGATTACGTGGCAGGTAATTAAGACATGCGCTGGGCGAAAGCGCCGATGCGTTGCTCTTGGGTCTTGCAGCCCACCCCTGGCGGGCTGGTGCGGCGACTCGGGACTGCCATCGGCGATGAAACTCTCCGTGGCCATCGCACGACCAGCCGATGTGGCGCGCGGGGAGCCTGTAAGATTTGGGTGTGCCCCATCAAATCGTCGGGGAGTGTGTTGAAATTGTAACGCTCGCCGGGACCGCCGGAACGGCCGTGGCCACGGCGCTCAGACGCAATGCAGCGCAACCCGACGGTTGTGAACGGCGCCATCCGAGGCGGCCCTAGGCGTGTATCAAGGGCGCGGCTCGCGGCGAAAACAACCCGCTCACCCTCGCGCCAACCCCGGAAAAACAACGCCGTATCGCCGATTGCTTTCACATAATTGCGCGTGTGCATCGGTGCGATCATTGTGGTTGCGGACGGCATCGAAGCGTCTTCGCGGACGCGAAGCGATTGCGCGTGAGGCAACAATCGTGCGCCGGATTACGCGGAGAAAATAATGGGGGCTGGTTTTTGAAATTTCGGCCAAAGTGATTTACATTCTTGTTGATAAGAAGGCGCCAGGGGCGCTGGCTGGGGGGAAACCAGATGTCAGCAGAAGTAGTTGGGCTCTACGGCCCCTATGAACCGGAACGGCGGCGGCCGAACCAGCGTGTGATCGAGGAGCTGGAACGGCTCCTGGAGTTGGCGAGGTCGGGCGATATCGTGGGCATGGCAGGTTCTTATCTTCATCGGGACAATTTCGTCTCTTATTCCCATGCCGGTGCGGTCCACGGTTGCGGCATCATCGGTGGGCTTGAGAGCGTGAAGGAAAAGCTGCTGCGCGGGATCGCAGTGCCGCAGGAATAAGCCCGGTTCCTTGGATATAGAAAAACGCCCGGTTTGCACCGGACGTTTTTCGTTTTGGGCTTGGCACCACCACTTCCACGTTGTCATCGCCGGCGTTGTGCGGGCGCGCCAAACTCCTTTGCGCAGAAGAATACTGGCCCCCCAGACCGCGCTTGGCGCGGCCGGGAGATGCCAATGTGGCTTAATCTTCCGCTTCGTCCTTGCCCTTGCGCTTGAGGGCCGCACCAAGGATGTCGCCCAGGCTCGCGCCGGAATCCGAGGAGCCATATTGCGCGACGGCTTCCTTCTCTTCGGAGATTTCGCGCGCCTTGATGGAGAGCGAGACCTTGCGGCTGGCCTTGTCGACGCTGGTCACCAGCGCGTCGACCTTGTCGCCCACGCCGAAGCGTTCGGGGCGCTGGTCGTCGCGGTCGCGCGCCAGATCGGAGCGGCGGATGAAGGCCTTCACGCCGTCGGCGAGCTCCACTTCGATGCCGCCGTCGTTGACTTCGGTGACGGTGACGGTGACGACGCTGGCTCTTCTTGCGGAGCGGGACCGGCCTTCTCGATCGGATCGCCGCCGAGCTGCTTGATGCCCAGGCTGACGCGTTCCTTCTCGACATCGATGTCCAGCACCTTGGCCTTGACCATCTGGCCCTTCTCATAGTCCTTGACGGCCTGCTTCGCCCGGCTTGGCCCAGGACAGGTCGGAGAGATGCACCATGCCGTCGATGTCGCTGTCGAGGCCGACGAACAGGCCGAATTCGGTGATCGACTTGATCTCGCCTTCGATCTCGCTGCCCGGCGGATGGCTGGCGGCGAAAGCCGTGCCAGGGATTTTCCTGCATCTGCTTCAGGCCGAGGCTGATGCGGCGCTTGTTGGAATCGACTTCCAGCACCTGCACTTCGACTTCCGTGCCCGGCGTGACGATCTTGGACGGCGCCACGTTCTTCTTCACCCAGCTCATTTCGCGAGACATGGACCAGACCTTCGACGCCCGGCTCCAGCTCCACAAAGGCGCCGTAATCGGTGACGTTGGTGACCTTGCCCTTGAAGCTGCACGCCCACCGGATATTTGGCGGCGACGCCTTCCCACGGATCGGTCTGCAGCTGCTTCATGCCCAGGCTGATGCGCTGGGTGTCGTGGTTGATCTTGATGATCTGCACGGTGACGGTCTGGCCGACCGATAGAACTTCGGTCGGATGGCTGACGCGGCGCCAGGCGATGTCGGTGACGTGCAACAGGCCGTCCACGCCGCCCAGATCGACGAAGGCGCCGTAATCGGTGATGTTCTTGACCACGCCTTCGACGATCTGCTTTTCCTGCAGGCTGGCGACCAGCGAGGTGCGTTCCTCGGCGCGGCGCTCTTCCAGCACGGCGCGGCGCGACACCACGATGTTGCCGCGGCGGCGATCCATTTTCAGGATCTGGAACAGCTGCGGCTGGTTCATCAGCGGGCCGACATCGCGCATCGGGCGCACATCGACCTGGCTGCCCGGAAGGAACGCCACGGCGCCGTCGAGATCGACGGTGAAGCCGCCCTTGACGCGGCCGAAGATCACGCCGGTGACGCGGGTCTGTTCGTTGAAGGCCTTCTCCAGCTTGATCCAGCTTTCCTCGCGGCGCGCCTTGTCGCGCGACAGCACGGCTTCGCCCAGCGCGTTCTCGACGCGCTCCAGATAGACCTCGACCTCGTCGCCGACCTTGCACGTTCGGCGGGCATGCCCGGCATCGCGAATTCCTTGCAGGGCAACGCGGCCTTCGGTCTTCAGGCCGACATCGACCATGGCGAAATCGTTTTCGATCGCGACGATCGATGCCTTTGATGACGGTGCCCTCCGGGGGCGCGTGGGTCTCGAAGCTCGCTTCGAGCATGGCCGCGAAATCTTCGCGGCTGGGGGTGGCGATGGATTTGGGTGCGTGGCTGGTGCGGCGCGGGCCATTCGAATTCCTTGTTCGAACGTGTCGTGCCGAACCGCTTTGGCCGGCGGACTTCCCAGCGGACATGGCCCGCATGGGGCGGTTTGGATTGTCGATGAAGTTCGCGGGCCTGCCCGGATAGGCCGCCGGGTCTCCTTAACCCCTGTGGCGAGTCCTTGAGCGCCCCCTCGACCTTGGGTTGTACCAAAGCGAGGGCTGCCGCGAACGCCGCGTCTATATCCAAATTGGTGGTATCGAGCAAGGCGGCGTCCGGGGCCGGCCTCAGCGGGGAGATGGGCCGCGACCGCGGTCGGCGGCGTCGCGGGCAGTTGATTTCGGCCAGCACCTCGGGCTCGGCACGGCGGATGCCCGAGGCTCTGCAGTTCCAGCCAGCGGCGATGGGCGCGCGGTTGCGGGCGGCGCGTCGACGATACAGTTTGGCCGCGGCATCGGGGGCAGATCACCGTGCCGATGTCGCGGCCATCCATCACCGCGCCGTCGGCGTGCCGCCCGGCGGGTGGACCAGAAAATTCACGCTGGAAATCAAGAAGCGCCGCGCGCACCGCCGGGATGGCGGCGACATCGGAGGCAGCCTTGCCCACCACGTCGGTGCGGATCGCGGGATCGCCTGCGCGGCCCAAGTCGATGGCGCGCGCGCCCTTCACGGCATCGGCTTCGCTTTTGGGATCACCCTTGGCTTCCAGGACAGCCAGCGCGGTCAGGCGGTAGAGCGCACCGGAATCCAGATGCGCGAAGCCGAAATGGCGCGCGAGCTTTTTGGCAAGTGTGCCCTTACCAGAAGCAGCGGTGCCGTCGACAGCGATGACGATGGGTTTTGTCATGAGGTAAGTTCCAGCCTTCGGCGTTGTCGTAACCCGCGTTCCCGCCGCGCTCAATGCTCAAGTTGATTTGTGTTGCACAACATCATTGTTATTCCCGGCCGAGGCCGTCAGCAGCCCGCGCGCAGGCGCGAGAGCTAACCGTCAACGCCGCACAGATTTCCACGTATGGATCTCCTTCCCGTCCCAGGCACGTGCGCGGCTCATCGAGGTGACGTTGGAAGGATTTCGGCGGGCTCAGCGTGTGCGTTGTCTTGCATGAAAAAGGACGCCGCCAAGCCAAGCACATGGCAACGCGCTGAGCACAAGCGCGATCGGATACCAGCGCGGGCCCAAATTCATGTCACTGGTGGCGATGAGCCCCACGATGCTCAGAACCAAGCCGATGGCTCCCAACGCAAGGGCGTGTTGCATCGGACGGCGCGGTGACAATATCGCAGCGATATAGCTTCCAACGATAGCATAGATGCTGCGATAGGTCAGCGCCAACAGATTCAGTGCTGGCGCATGCAATCCTTCTTTCCAGGGCGGATAGATTTTCAGATCATGCAGGATCTGATCAGTGCCCAGTGAAAGAACGAGGACCGCAAGAAGTCCGGTAACCACCGCCAACGCGCTTCGCATCCAGAGGCGACGTGGCGCTGCGGTTTGCGTTGTTTGGATTGTCATCGCCTATCGATCTGTGGTGTCGTCGACGCAAGCTTCTTTTCGTGTCTGTCGAAGCCCTGCCTCAATCCGCGTTCCATGTTGGACTTGAGCATGGCGTCGCGGACGGTCTTGCAATTCATAGCACATCGCATTGGAGCAACGGATTTTGCACAGTCCAGCACTTTGAGGTGTTTGGAAATCACAGGCCAACTCATCGCGAAAGACACAGCAGTTCCATCACCGAGGTCCCGCCTAAGGTCAGCCCGACCAGAATCGCGCGCCGTGTGGGATCGGCGGGCCGGGTGAGTGAGGCGTCGAGTTGGGCGTCCCCTTAATCCATAACTCCTCAGTTTTACAGCCGAAAAGTTATGCGCCTCACTAGCAAGATGACCCTCGAGCCTCGGTCTCCATTTGTTTTGTGAGGGCGACGAGAAAGGTTAGAGGGCTAAAGGAACTGCGCGCCCAGATTGCGCATCAGCGGTTCGAAGTCCGGGAAGCTGGTGGCGATCATCGAGACGTCATCCACCGTCACCGGCTCGTGCGAGGCCAGGCCCATCACGAGAAAGCACATGGCGATGCGGTGGTCCATGTGGGTGGCGACTTGGCCGGCGCCCTGACCCGCGCCAAGCCTTCGATGACCATGCCGTCGGGCAATTCTTCGACCATGACGCCGTTGGCGCCGAGCCCCGCGACGACGGCCGATAGCCGGTCGCTTTCCTTCACGCGCAGTTCTTCCAGACCGCGCATCGTCGTCTTGCCCTGGGCGAAGGACGCGGCAACGGCCAGGATCGGATATTCGTCAATCATCGAGGGCGCGCGATCAGCCGGCACATCTACGCCTTTGAGCTCGGAATGGCGCGCGACGAGATCGCCGATCTCTTCGCCGCCGCTTTCGCGGCGGTTTTTGATTTCGATATCCGCGCCCATTTCCTTCAGCGTCTCGATCAAGCCGATGCGGCGGGGATTGAGCAGCACGCTGGGCATCGTGATCTCGGAACCCGGCACGATCAACGCCGCCACCAGCGGAAATGCGGCCGAGGACGGATCGCGCGGCACTTCGACGGCACAGGGTTTCAATTCCACTTCGCCCATCACGAGGATCTCTTCGCCGCCATCGGCAAGCGCGTTGACGGAGATTTCTGCGCCGAAGGCTTTCAGCATCTTCTCGGTGTGGTCGCGGGTCAGCGCGCTCTGGACGATGCGGGTGCGGCCTAGAGCATTGAGCGCCGGCCAGAAGCAAGCGCCGATTTCACCTGGGCCGAGGCGACCGTCACTTCGCAATCGATGCACAGCGCGGCGGTCGGCGCCGACGACCGTCAGCGGCATCAGGCGCCGTTGGGCTTGGTAGGTGGCGCCGAATTTTGTCAACGGGTCGAGCACGCGCGCCATCGGGCGCGTGCGCAAGGAGGCGTCGCCGGTGAAGATCGCGGTGATGGGCGTGGTCGCCATCGCGCCCATCACCAGGCGCGAGCCGGTGCCGGAATTGCCGAAATCCAGCGTCGGCCTCGGGGCGCAGCCAAACCGCCGACGCCGGTGCCGTACACCCGCCACAGCGCCCGGCGCCGTCGCGGGTGACTTCGGCGCCGAAAGCGCGCATGGCCTCGGCGGTGGTCAGCACATCCTCGGCTTCCAGACAGCCCGGAAATCCGCGTTTCGCCGACGGCCAGCGCGCCCAGGATCAGCGCGCGCTGGGAAATGGATTTGTCGCCGGGGACCACAGCTGTGCCCTTCAGGGGACCGGCACGGCGCGCGCGGCAAGGGGGCGTGGGGCTTGCGGATCATGGACTTCATAAAGCTCCTTTGACAGCCGGGGCGAGAAGTGGCAAACGCGCCCCTCCGAAACCCACTTCATGCGGGAAGCATGACCTTGGTCAAGGCGGATCTTGGAACAAAGCGCGTCTGCCCCAGCTGCAGCGCGCGTTTCTACGACCTACAAAAGCGGCCGATCGAATGCCCGAAATGCGCAGTTCAGCTTCGAGCCGGAGGCGCTCTACAAGCAGCGCCGTCCGCGCCAGCCCGAGCCCGTCGGCGCCGCAGCCGTGTGCGCCGAAGACGCGAGGACGAAGAGGACGAGGACGAGGAGGACGAGGAAACCGAAGCCGAGGACGAGGCGAGGAAGAAGCGGTGGTCGACGAGGCGCCGCTGATCGTCGCCGCCACGACGAGGAAGAAGAAGAAGCCGTCGAGGAAGAGGAAGCCGAAGCGATGCCGGGCATGACGGTCGTCGATGCCGACGACGAAGCCGACATCGAGATATCGAAGTCGAGGACGACGAGGACGAAGAAGCCGATGACGGTCTTCTCGACGAAGTCGAAGACGAGGAAGACGACGTCAGCGGCATCATCGACCCGGACATCGCCAAGGACGAACGCTAATCAGAATTGCCGGTCGCCCAGACCGGCACGACGAATGGGGCCATAGCTCAGCTGGGAGAGCGCCTGCATGGCATGCAGGAGGTCAGCGGTTCGATCCCGCTTGGCTCCACCAGCCCTCGCTCACCAAGCAAGGAGGGCTGTTCGTCGGAGCCTCGACGTAGACGGACCGACACAACACCGCGCGGCTATGGCTGGAACGCTAGCCTTCCGTCTCGGGCAAAATCCAGCTTTGATTTACGTGCCTTGTCCCGGCACACTCTCACGACACATCTGATCTAGCTTCCGGCCGCACTGGTTCTAACGAAGAGCCCCCTTTGAACGCCTTCATCGACGCCCGCACGGTTCCTTCGGGCACGAACATCGAGACGGATATTCTGGTCGTCGGCGGCGGTCCTGCGGGGATCACGCTGGCGATGGCGCTTTCGGGTGCGGGGATGAAGGTCACGCTGCTGGAAAGCGGCGGCATGGATTTCGATAGCGCGACGCAGGACCTTTACGCGGGCACCGAAACAGGCACGCCCTATCTGAGGCTCGATGGCTCACGCCTGCGGTATCTCGGCGGTAGCACCAATCATTGGGGAGGGTGGTGCCGGCCGCTGGACAAGATCGACTTCGAGGAGCGCGACTGGCTGGAGCATTCGGGATGGCCTTTCGGGCGCGAGGTTCTGGAGGCGTATTATCCCCGTGCGCAGCAGATCGTGGAGGCGGGGCCATATGTCTATGATGACGCGTCCAGGAAGTTCGATGTTTCGACGCTCAACCTGGGCGCTGGCGGGATAGAGACCGTCTGGTTTCAGTTCAGCAAGATGCGCGGCAGTGTATTGCCGACGCATTTCGGCCAGCGTTACGCGGACGATCTGAAACAGATTTCCAATCTGCAGCTTTACACAAATGCAAACGTTACCGGGTTGCGGCTCGCGGCGGATGCCAACTTCGTCAGCCATGTCGATGTGGCGACGCTTTCGGGCGTGAAATTCAAGGTGACGCCGCGCATTGTTGTACTGGGCGCCGGCGCGATCGAGAATGCGCGGTTGATGCTGGCATCGAGCGATGTGATGAAGGTGGGCGTAGGCAACGGCAATGATTTGGTCGGGCGTTATTTCGCCGATCATCCGATTGCCGGCAACAATGCAACCCTGGTGGTGTTCGGGGGCGAGATTTCTCCATTCTATCTGAACACGTTGGATGCGGCTGGCGCGCACATGCGCGCGGCGTTTGCGCCAACCGATGCGTTCCGGCGATCGAGCACGGTTCTGGGATCGCTCATCACCATTGACGGCGGCGCGAAGCTCGATGCCCTTGGCAAGGCAGTGGTTGAGACGACGGCGGAGATGTTTGGATTGAACGCCCGGCACGCGCGCGCTTACACAGTGGGATGCGGATTTGAGCCCGCACCCGATCCGGACCGGCGCATCGTATTGGGCACGGAATGCGATGCGCTGGCGATGCCGCGTGCGAAACTGGACAACTCGTTGTCTGATGCAGATTTCGCCCGATATCGCGCAACGCTGAAGGAATGGGGACGGCAATTGCTCGCCTCGGGGACGGGGATGCTGCGCATCCATCATGCCACGCGCGAAGGATGGCTTTCGCTGCTCGACTGGGGCAATCACCACATGGGCACGACGCGGATGAATGTCGATCCGAAGAAAGGTGTGGCGAATGCGGACGGGCGCGTGCATGGAATTGGCAATTTGTTCGTCGCGGGCAGCGGATTGTTTCCGACATATGGAGCGTCGAACCCGACAATGAATCTGGTGGCATTGACCTTGCGGTTGGCGGATCATTTGAAAGGGATTTTCAAATGAGCGTGACACGGCGTCCTTTGGTGTTGAGCGCGTTGGCGCTGATCGGCGTCGGCATCGCGGGCGCCATCGCAGTGGAAGGGCCACATCTGCTGAAGATGCGCGTGCATTCGCCCTATGACGACATCATTGGGCAATTGGAAGATCACACGCAGGCCGCCAAGGTTGGCGATGCGGTAATCGCCGGTCTGCGGGAATTCGATGCGGCCAAGTCAGCCAATGCACTGCGCACGCACAAGGCAACGCTTGCGCAGATGGCCAAGGCCGATCTCGACGAGGGTCGCTTGATTGAAGCAGGCGGGTGGGTTTTGCCCCAGACGCTGGCAGTGGCGTGTGCGCTGGTGGCCGATCAGGCCAGACGCGTGGGCTGAGCCGGGATCAGGCCGCGCAGGGAATTGCCGAGATAGATTTCTGCATCCGCAAGATCGGCCGGCGTCAGCGTGCGTTCTTCGCATTGCCCGCTGGTGAGCAATTCCTGACGCAGACAGCCGTTCAATAGACCGGCAGATGACGGCGGGGTGAACAAGCCGCCACCAATACGCGCGAAGATGTTGGTGCGGCTGCCTTCGGCGAGTTCACCGCGTTCGTTCAGGAAGATCACTTCGTCATAGTTTTGTTCGTGCGATGGGCTGGCGAGCGCCTCTTCGTGGATTTCGCGCCAAGTTGTTTTGTGGCGAAGTAACAAGTCCGCGCTGTTCACCCGGTTGGGCGAGATGGCATAGGTCCATTGCGTTGCGCTCTCGCCCAACGGCGAGGTGGTGCAGGCAAAGCTTCCGTCTTCGTTCACCGTAAGGCGCACGCGGCGCACATCGGTTGTCCCGGCGACGGCGGTTTCGAGCACCTGCACGGCTGTCGCGCGATGGAAGGCGATGTCGAACGTTGCAGCACTCGCTTCCATGCGCGCGAGGTGAAGATCAAGGCGAATGAACCCCCTGCCCGGTTCGTGGCGCAGGGTTTCGATCAGTGCAAGCGGGCGGCGCACGGTTTCGTAGTAGCGGGCTTTGAGCTGGCATTCGTCGTATTCTGCATCGGCGCGGGAATCCCAGACCAAGCCACCGCCGATGCCCAGTTCGCCTTGATTGCCTTGCAAAGTCAGCGTGCGGATGGCGACGTTAAAGCTGGCGCTGCCATCGGGGGCAAAATGGCCGATGGCGCCGCAATAGATGCCGCGCGGGCTTTGTTCCAACTCGCAGATGACTTCCATGGCGCGGATCTTGGGAGCGCCGGTAACGGAGCCGCAAGGAAAAAGCGCATGAACGATATTCGAAAGGGTGGCATCCTTCTTTAGTTGCGCGGTGACGATAGAGACCATCGTGTGCAAGGTCGGATAGGTTTCGACGGCGAAAAGGGTTTCGACGGCGACGCTGCCGGTATCTGCGATACGGCCAAGATCGTTGCGCAGCAAGTCCACTATCATGAGGTTCTCGGCGCGGTCCTTTGTGCTCATTGCCAGGTGGGCGCGGATGGCCGCGTCCGCCGATGGTTCGTGCGCGCGTGGCGCTGTGCCTTTCATTGGTTTGGCTCTGAGCGCCCCGGTCGGTGAAATTTCAAAGAAGAGTTCGGGAGACAGGCTTAATATCTGCCGTTGGCCGTCGTCGAGGAAAGCGCCGTGGGCAACCGCGGCGTGCTCGCGCAGACGCAGCCAGAGCGCAAGCGGATCGCCCATAAAACGGAAGCTGGAACGGAAGCTGAGATTGGCCTGATAAATGTCGCCGTCCGCGATGTAGCGGTGGGTGCGCTCAAAGCGGGAGCGATAGCTTTGACGGCTCCATGCGTGATGGAGAGGGCCGGCATAGGCCCTGGCTTGCGGCAAAAGACTGGCGGCGGCGATGTCCTTGCCGCTATCGAAGATCGCGAACCACAGCAGTGGAACTTTACGGGATTGGGGCAGCAGCCTGGTCAGGCGGGGTTCCAACAAATAACCCAGTTCGTAGCTGAAATAGCCGGCAGCATATTTGCCCTCGGCGCGAACCTGCTCCAAGGCGGCCAGCGCGGGTTCTACGGCGCCCGGAGCATGGGCCTCGATGGTGCCGCAATAGCCTGCGAAGGACAGGAGGCGCCCAGCCTGGGGCGTGTCAAGGAAGATCGTGGGGGCGCTCACGAGGGGCTTTTGCCCCGTTCCGAGGGGGCCGGCAATCACGTGACGGGAAATGACCCCGGTACACGGTTTGGTTGAAACGATGAGGCCGGGCTACCTTGAAAACGGCCTGCAAAACCCCATCTCTTAGGTCGGACACGGCGCTCCGTCGCGGGGCCGTGGTTCGGAAGTTCCGGTGGCCTGCAAGGGACCGGCAAAGCGCCCAGGAGGGCTTTGGCAATGGGTCGCAACGTGTATTTCAACAGCCCCTTCCTGCTGGGGTTTGATCATCTGGAGCGGTTGCTCGAACGCACCGCCAAAGCCGCAGCAGATGGATATCCTCCTTATAACATCGAAGAATTGCCCGATGATCGCTTGCGCATCACGCTGGCAGTGGCTGGGTTCAGCCGTGACGAACTCGCCATCACAGTAGAGGAAAACCAACTTGCGATCCGCGGCAAGCAAATAGACACAAACGAGAAGAATTTCCTGCATCGCGGCATTGCCGCGCGGCAATTCCAGCGGGCCTTTGTGCTCGCCGAAGGGATCAAAGTCGACGGTGCGGCGTTGGAGAATGGATTGCTTATTGTGGAACTGACGCGACAGAGATTGGAACCTGAAATCCGCACCATTGAAATCCGTGGCGGCAACGCCACATCTAATACAGGGGCGTAACCGCGCAAGCGGCGTCCGAAGGAGGTCAAAATGGCCGATAAATTGAGATTAGACGATGCGAACAACGAACCCATCGTGTTCGATCCCTCGCGTGTCACCTACATCAAGCCGACGGGACTTGAGGAGGCTAAGAGGATGGGCATTGTACCGAGCGGCATCAAGCTGCCCAAGGATACGATGCTGTATGTGCTTCACGCCACCGATGGAAGCGTGCTCGGGTTTACCGATGCATGGGACAGCGCCTATGGCGCGGCTGTGCAAAACGACATGACGCCGGTGAGTGTACACTGAGGTTTTCGTGGTGGCGAAACAGCGAGAGACCGAAGCGCAAGCTTCGGTCTTTTTGTTTTGGTGAACTGCGCAAATAAAACCCTTCGCCGTCGCAGAGCTCGGCCTGGCCATGGTGACAGGATTGGCAGACTGGTTTTGGCTTGGTTCAGCGCCGAGCTATTACGCCGCCTGCGTGTTCGGTCCCGCGGTGGGCTCGGTGAGAATGGCGTAGAGGGCTTCGGACTTGCTTGCGGCGCGAAGTTTTTCGCAAATGGTCTGATTGCGCAGCAGGCGCGAGACGCGCGCCAGCGCTTTGAGATGATCGGCGCCAGCTTGCTCGGGGGCGAGCAGCAGAAACACCAGGTCGACGGGCTGGTTATCGACTGCGTCGTAATCGATGGGGGTTTCGAGGCGCGCGAAGAGACCGGTGATCTTGTCCAGGCCGTTGAGCCGACCATGCGGAATCGCGATTCCCTGCCCCACGCCGGTGGTGCCGAGGCGTTCGCGTTCGCTGAGCGTTTCGAAGATGCGCCGCTCGGGCAATTGGGTGAGCGGGGCAGCGCGCGCGGCAAGTTCCTGCAGTAGCTGCTTTTTGCCTTGCGCCTTCAGCGCAGCAATCACGGAGCCTGGCGTCAGCAAATCCGTAATTTCCATAGCAATAGGGGCCTTTTGAAGATCAGAGAAGCTCGCCTTTCTGCGGCTTACCCTTCTCATGATGGTTCTTCAGCTTGCGTTTGTAACGGCGCGCTTGCTTCTCCACCTTGCCGAGCGCGTCGTCGAACGCCCGATAGGCATCATTCGCTTCTCCTTGCGCCGTCAGCACTGCACCTGCATCCAGATGCACCTTGCAATCGGCGCGATAAAAAGCCCCCTCACGTGAAAAAACGATACTAGCTTCCGCGCCACCATCGAAGTGTTTTCCAATAGCGGCTTCCATCCGCGCCCGTACCTGCTCCGGCAACGCGTCCCCGATTTCGATCTGTTTCCCAGAAACACGAACCTGCATGTTCAACCACGATCCCAGCGGGCCACTTAACTATAATCCCTTTCCCGCCGGGCCGTTTCAAAAAAAGCGCCCGCCGTGTAGGCGCGTGGGCCGGGATTGTCAACGGAAGCTATTCTACGGGTGGGCGGGAGTGAAAATATCGCTTGACTTGAGGCGGCGGCGTTCCACCGAGGAGGGAATCCGCATCGCTTCGCGGTATTTGGCAACGGTGCGGCGCGCGATATTCACGCCGTCTGCGGTCAGCAGCGCCACGATGCGGTCGTCGGACAGGATCTCGTCGCCGCCTTCGTTCTCGATCATCTCGCGGATGCGGTCGCGCACGGCTTCGGCGGAGTGGGCTTCCGCACCGTTCATCGCCTGGATCGCGGCGGTGAAGAAATATTTCATCTCGAACACGCCGCGCGGGGTGGCGATATATTTGTTGGAGGTGACGCGGCTCACCGTCGATTCATGCATGGTGATCGCGTCGGCGATGGTGCGCAGATTGAGCGGACGCAGATGGCGCACGCCATAGGTGAGAAAGCCGTCCTGCTGGCGCACGATTCGCTGGCGACCTTCAGGATCGTGCGGGCGCGCTGGTCGAGGCTTTTCACCAGCCAATTGGCGTTGTTGAGACAATCGGTGAGATAGTTCTTTGCATCCTTGTCGCGCGCCTCTTTCGAGACCTTGGCGTAATAGCGCGAATTGACGAGCAGGCGCGGCAGCGTGTCGGAGTTGAGTTCCACATGCCAGCCGCCATCGGGCCCTTCGCGCACGAACACATCGGGCACCACGGGCTGAACGGGTTCGGAGCCGAAGGCGAGGCCGGGCTTGGGCGTCAGCGCGCGGATTTCCGCGATCATGTCGGCGATGTCTTCGTGATCGACGCCGCAAGGCGGTGCAAAGCCCGTCGATGTCGCGCCGCGCCGACGAGATCGAGGCGTGTCAGCAGCGCCTGCATCGCCGGATCAAGGCGATCCTTGGCGCTTAACTGCAGCGCGAGGCATTCCGCCAGATCGCGCGCGCCACGCCGGCCGGATCGAAGCCCTGCAGCGACGCGCAGCACCTCTTCGACGTCTTCGAGCGTGGAGCCGAGACGTTCGGCGATTTCCGTCGAGATCGCCGCGCAGATAGCCGGCTTCGTCGACGGCATCGATCAGCGACAAGCAGATCAGGCGGCGTTCGGCATCGAGCGCCGCGATGGCGAGCTGGTCGAGCAGATGATCCTTGAGCGATGTCGCCGCTGCGCCAGAGTGATTCTCAAGACCGTCGTCGTCGCCTTCGATGCGCGCGCCGGAAGTGCGCACGGTCGTCCAGTCGGTGAGCGGCTGCGAGGAATCGCTTGCAGCCGCGCGCAGCGTCGTCGGGATACATGTCGTCGCGCGCCGCATCCATGTCGTCGGCTTTGGAGAAATCCTCGCGGGCGAGGGCTGTGTCCAGGGCTTCGTTCGGCCGGGGCCACGACTTCGACGCTGCGCGTTCAGCGGGTTCGGCGGGCGGTTGTTTCGTCGCGTTCCAGCAGCGGATTGCGCTCCAGCTCCTGCTCGACATATGTCGGCAGTTCGAGATTGGACAATTGCAGCAGCTTGATCGCCTGCTGCAATTGCGGCGTCATGACCAGCGACTGGCCCTGCCGCATTTCCAATCTTTGCGACATCGCCATGCCAGCCTTGCTCATGCCGCTCACAGCGAGAACCTTTCGCCGAGATAGACCCGGCGCACATCGCGGTCGCCGACGATTTCGGCGGGCGTGCCCTCCTTCAGCACCTGGCCTTCATGGATGATGTAGGCGCGGTCGATCATCTCGAGCGCGTCGCGGACATTGTGATCGGTGATGAGGACGCCGATGCCGCGATCCTTCAGATGGCGTACCAGATCGCGGATTTCGCCCACCGCGATGGGATCGATGCCGGCCAACGGCTCGTCGAGCAGAATGTAGGAGGGATGGGTCGCCAGCGCGCGGGCGATTTCCACGCGGCGGCGTTCGCCGCCCGACAGCGCGATGGCCGGCGTGTTGCGCACATGGGTGATGCCGAATTCGGCCAGCAGGTCTTCGACCATCGCTTCCAGCCGGCCGGGATCGGGCTCGACCAGTTCGGCGGTGGCGCGGATATTCTGTTCGGCGGTCAGGCCGCGGAAGATCGAGGCTTCCTGCGGCAGATAGCCGATGCCCAGCCGGGCGCGGCGATACATGGGCAGGCTGCGTCACGTCGTGGCCGTCGACTTCGATCGTGCCGGTGTCGGCGGGGATCAGGCCGGTGATCATGTAGAAGCAGGTGGTCTTGCCGGCGCCGTTGGGGCCGAGCAGGCCCACCACCTCGCCGCGCTTCAGCGACAGGCTGACCGAGCGCACCACGGGGCGCTTGCTGAAACTCTTGCCGATGCGCGTCACGACCAGACCCTGACTGCCTTCGACGACGCGCGGGATTTCCGCGCCTCGGCCGGCCTTTGCGTTTATTTCTTTGCCGTTTGTCGTCATGGCAAGAACTGTGCCTATTCGCATTTAAGGAAACGTGAATGGTTACGGATTGGTTGGCAGCGCATTCCCCGATCCAGAGCTTCGCTGCGGAGGTGGAGTAAACAATCCCTGAACGCGGCCACCATTTTCGCCTTTCGAGTTCAGCGTGGCAGCACCGGTTACGAGATTGACGACCAAGGTTGTCCCACGCATGACGTTTTTGTCCTTCGCCAGCACAACATGGCCATTGAGCGTGATGGTGCGAGGCGCGACATCGTAGACGCCGGTATCGCCTTGGGCGGTGCCCGAAGCAGAATCGAAGACCACATGGCCCACCGCCAAGATCTTGTCGGGCTTGTTGTCGACGACGTTCACCCGCACCTTGTCAGCGCGCAGGCGCAGGGCGCCTTGAGTAACAATGACATTGCCCGAATAGGTGCCTGTCTTGCCCTTGATGTCGGCAAGGAAGGCGTCCGCCGAGACCTTGATCGGCTCATCGGCGTTGTGCTTGCCAAAATCGAGTGGAGTGTTGGTGGCAAGCGCGGGCGATGTGCAGGCTAAGAAAATGAGACCAAAAAGTTTTGTCTTCATGTCTTGGCCGCCGCTTTCTGGAAGGTGGTTTGGACATTGCCACGCAGGCGGATCTGCTGAGTGACTTTGTCAACTTCGAACGTATCGGCGCTCAGCGTGCCCATCGGACCTTGACCGGTAACTTTCTGTTCGCCGCGAACAAGGCCCCTCTTTAGGTCGAAATAGGCGCTCTTGGTGTGCAGTTCGTAGCCATTGTCGGAGAACAATGCGATTCCGCCATTGAGCACCAGTGTTTTGGCATCGGCATCGAACAAGCCGGTGGCCGCGGTGGCGTTGAGCCAGCGATTCTTGTCGAGCGACATGTCGGCGTCGACATTTTCGAGTTTGGCCCGTCGCGAATTGCGGCCCTGCTGGATAGCACGGTCGGCGGTGACGACGAACGGGTTGCCCTTGGCGTCACTGCCGGTAAGGCGCGGCTTAATCATCGCCAAGTCATTGGCAACTTCGTTGACGCGTTCAAAGGTCATCGCCATGCGATCCTTTTGGCGAGGCTGCACGGCATAGACAACCACGGCGGCGATCAGCACCAGCGCCACGATGGGCAGAGCGCGCTTCATGATCGAAACGAACCGCGTGTAACGCTCGGCATCGAGCATCGTGCCACGGGGGCGCGCGGCCCAATCACGCCGCTTGCGCATCGGCTTGAGCGGGTTGGCCGTGGCGCGATCAGGCATTAGCCCACTCCCGCGCGCAGGCAATCGTGCATGTGCAAGATACCTTGGGGGCGTCTGGACTTGTCCTCGGGGTTGAGCACGAAAAGCTGCGTAATCTTCCTTTCGTTCATCACGGCGAGCGCTTCGGCCGCCAGACGGTCGGGGGCGATAATTTTGGGATTGCGCGTCATCACGTCGACGGGTTTGCGATCGAGCAGATCGCGATCCATGTGACGCGAGAGATCACCGTCGGTGATGATGCCGGTCAGCGCACCCTGGTTGTCGGTGATGCCGACACAGCCGAAGCGGCGCGCGGCCATGACGAGAACGACTTGCTGCATCGAGGCATCTTCGGTGACGAATGGCATTTCTTCACCGGTGTGCATCAGATCGCTTACACGGATGAGCGCCCTGCCGAGCGACCCGCCGGGGTGGAAATCGCGATATTGGTCGGCGGTAAACCCGCGCCGTTCCATAAGCGCCACGGCCAACGCATCGCCCAATACCAGCATCATCGTCGTGGAGGTGGTGGGGGCCAGGCCCATCGGGCAGGCTTCCTGCGCGTTGGGCAAGACCAATGCGATGTCGGCGGTTTGCAGCAACGTGGAATTCGGATTTCCCGCGATGCCAATGAGCGGGATGCGCAAGCGCTTGGCATGCGTCATCAGATCGCCGAGTTCGGCGGTTTCACCACGATAGGACAGCATCAACAGCGCGTCGTCACGCGTGACCATGCCCAGGTCGCCGTGGCTGGCGTCTCCGGGATGAACGAAATGGGCGGGAGTGCCGGTCGAGGCAAAGGTGGCGGCAATCTTGCGGCGCGATGTGACCGCTCTTGCCCATGCCACTGACGATGACGCGGCCCTTGATGGCGAGGATCGCGTCAAGGGCTTGGGAGAATTCGCCATCGAAGGATTGGCCCAGCGCCGCGATGGCCTCGCTCGCCATGGCCAACACCCGGCGCGCGGCCTTGAGGTCCGCGGCCGGCACAGACGAAGCCGCAATGGTCACCGCGGAACGCATCGAACACCCTTTGTATCAGACGACGTCCGCTCCCCAACGCGCCAGCCAGTCTTTTGGCGGGCGCCTGGCGGCTGCACGCGAAAATCGTGCCAACTGTGGCGAATTCCCTGGAACTGTTCAAGTCCAGAATTTTTTCAAGGGGTTAACGCGGTGTCGCGGTAGCGTTAACCATTTAGCGGGCTTTGGGCACGTCGTGTTTTGCGCAAGGGGTATTCCTTGTCTCACCTGTCGTGAGACCGCGGATCGCAGCGACGGTTGGCCAGTATCTGCCAATGAAGGCCAGCCCTCACCCAGAGCTTTCTCCACCGGGTTGGGAAGCTCCCGACCTCCCCACAAGGGCGAGGCCAGAAGCGTTCAATGGGCGAAAATGTCGACTTCGTCCCAGCCGGCAAGGTCCAACGCTGCGCGGGACGGCAGAAAGTCGAAGCAGGCTTGGGCCAATTGGGCGCGGCCCTCGCGAGCCAGCATGGTGTCCAGTGTTTCCTTCAGGCGATGGAGGAAAGCCACATCGTTGGCGGCGTAGGCAAGCTGACGTTCGGTCAGTTCGGGGGCGCCCCAGTCGGAGCTTTGCTGCTCTTTCGACAGGTCGATGTTGAGCAATTCTTTCACGAGGTCCTTGAGGCCGTGTTTGTCGGTGTATGTGCGCACGAGCTTGGAGGCGATCTTGGTGCAGTAGATGGGGGCGGTCGTCACACCCAAATGGCGCCGGCACATCGCCACATCGAAGCGGGCGAAATGGAAAAGCTTGAGCACGTTGGGGTCGGTCAGCAGACGCTTGAGATTGGGCGCGTCATAACCGCCGGGGGCAAATTGCACGGCGTGGCAGATGTCGTCGCCCGCTGAAAGCTGCGCCAAGCACAACCGGTCGCGGACATAGGACAGGCCCAATGTTTCGGTGTCGATCGCCACCACCGGACCCAGATCAAGGCCGTGCGGCAGATCGCCCTTGTGAAGTTTGATTTTCACGCATCACCAATCGAAATAGCTGGCGCCAAACTAGGGCCCGCGAGTAAAAAAATCACCCCTTTTGTCGGTGGCCTTATGAGCAGGGCATGACCCAAGCTGAGCATGACCCCAAGCGCCGCGTGCTGAAGGATGTCTTCGGCTTCGATGATTTCCGGCCCGGACAAGAAGCGGCGATGGAAGCGCTGCTATGCGGGCGGCATGTGCTCGCCGTAATGCCGACCGGATCGGGCAAATCGTTGTGCTTTCAGGTGCCGGCGCTGGTGATGGGCGGCCTGACGGTGGTGGTGTCGCCGCTGGTGGCGTTGATGCAGGACCAGGTGGCCGCACTCAGGCTTGTGGGGGTGGCGGCGGATTCGATCAATTCCACGCGGGATCGGGACGACAACGTCGCAACCTGGCAGCGCGCGTCGCGGGGAGAAACGCGACTTCTATATATGGCACCCGAGCGGCTGATGACGGAGCGAATGCTGTCGGCCCTGGCAAAGCTCGATGTGAAGCTGATCGCCATCGACGAGGCCCATTGCATCTCCCAATGGGGACCCGCGTTCCGTCCGGAATATGAGGCGCTGGCCAAGCTGCGCGATATCTTTCGAGGTGTGCCGATCGCGGCGCTGACGGCGACGGCCGATGAGGTGACGCGAGCCGACATCGCGATGAAATTGTTCGACGCAAAGGTCGAGACGCTGGTGCTGGGGTTCGACCGGCCGAACATCCGGCTCACTGTCGAGCCAAAGGCAAACAGCAAGAAGCAACTGCTCGATTTCGTAAAGCGGCGGGCGGGCGCGAGCGGCATCGTCTATTGCTTGTCGCGAAAGAAAACAGAGGAGATTGCATCCTTTCTGGTCGGGCATGGTGTCGATGCTCTGCCCTATCATGCAGGCATGAGCAAGGAGGCGCGCGAGGCCAATCAGAACCGCTTCATGACCGAACCAGGGATCGTGATGGTGGCCACCATTGCGTTCGGGATGGGGATCGATAAGTCCGATGTGCGATTTGTCTTTCATGCCGATCTGCCGGGAAGCCTCGAAGCCTATTACCAGGAGATCGGGCGCGCGGGGCGTGATGGCAAGGCGGCTGAGGCCGCGATGCTGTTTGGTCTTGGCGACATTCGGATGCGGCGAATGTTCATCGACGACGAAGATGCGGGCGAAGATCGCAAGCGGCGCGAGCATCAGAGGCTGAATTCGCTGCTGGCCTATTGCGAGGCACCGGAATGCCGTCGGCAACTGCTGCTCAGCTATTTCGGCGAAGAGGCTCAGGCTTGCGGCAATTGCGATGTGTGCCTGGATCCAATGGCACTGGTCGACGGTACCCAGGACGCACGGAAGATTCTGGCCGCCGTGCATCTGACGGGACAATTTTTTGGGGCGGCGCACATCATTGACGTTTTGCGGGGAAATGAGACTGAGAAAGTGCTCACCAACCGCCACCATAACAGCGCGGCTTTCGGCGCAGGCGCCACGCGCAAGCGTGAGGAGTGGCAATCGCTGATCCGACAATTGGTGGGTGGTGGGTTTCTGCGCATCGACATCGGTGGATATGGCGGGCTGAAGATAACCGCCAAGGGACGTTCGGTGATGGGCGGCGAAGAGACGTTTCGCTATCGGCCTGCGAGCCCGGCGCGCAAGAAGGAAAAACACGAACGCGTCGTCAGTGATGTGGGATTGACGGGCGATGAGACGTATTTGCTGGAGGCACTAAAGAAGCTCCGGCTAGAGCTTGCCAAGCAGCGGCAGGTGCCCGCCTATGTGATTTTCTCGGATCGTTCGCTACTCGACATGGCGCAGAAGCGGCCGCGCAACGAACACGAGTTCGGCAAAGTGCACGGGGTGGGCGCGACAAAGCTGAAAGATTTCGCAGGCATGTTCTTGGGCGCGATTCAAGCGCATCTGGATGGCTGAAACAAAACCACCGCAGTGGCCGTGCCCGGGGGCACGATAGTGGTTAGACGGGAAAGCTATGCCGCCAGTTGACGCTTCGCAGCAAGGTATTCGCGTTCCAAGCGCGCTACCAAATCTGCCGCCGGGACCACATCCTTGATCAGGCCGATGCCTTGACCGCAGCCCCAAATGTCTTTCCACGCCTTTTTGTCGGTGTTGCCGCCGGAGCCGAAATTCATTCTTGACGGATCGGATTGCGGTAAGTTGTCGGGGTCAAGGCCCGAAGCGGCGATGGAGGGGCGCAGATAATTGCCGTGCACACCGGTGAAGAGATTCGAATAGATGATGTCTTCAGCAGCGCTGTCGGCGATCATCTGCTTGTAACCCTGAGGAGCGTTGGCCTCTTCGGTGGCGATGAAGGCAGAGCCGATATAGGCAAAATCGGCACCGATGGCACGCGCGGCCAACACGCCGCGGCCCGATGCAAGGGAGCCCGAAAGAGCAATGGGACCGTCGAACCATTCGCGGATTTCTTCGACCAACGCGAAGGGTGAAATCGTTCCGGCGTGACCACCCGCACCCGCCGCGACCGCGATCAGGCCGTCGGCGCCTTTTTCGATCGCCTTGTGGGCGAACTTCACGTTGATGATGTCATGCAGGCTGACGCCTCCATAAGAATGTACGGTGTCGTTGAGATCGGTGCGGGCACCCAAAGACGTGATGACGACGGGGACTTTGTGTTTGACGCAAAGCGCAAGGTCCTGTTCCAAGCGGTCGTTAGATTTGTGAACGATCTGGTTGACGGCGAACGGTGCCGATGGCCGGTCGGGATTTGCCCGGTCATAAGCTGCCAGTTCTTCGATAATGCGGGCGAGCCATTCGTCGAGCTGCGAGACGGGACGCGCGTTAAGCGACGGGAAAGAGCCGATCACGCCGGCCTTGCATTGCGCGATCACCAGATCGGGATTGGAGATGATAAACAGCGGCGCGGCGATGACCGGAATGGACAGCGGCCTTGCAAGCGCGCCGGGCAAGGTACGGACGGGTTTGGTGTGGGTGGTCATTTGCGGCTCCGTTTCGGATTGGCGAAAGACGCGATTTTGCGAGAGGGCGTGCGCGCGCCGCGAAAGGTCAGACGCATGGTTTCGAAATAGAGGTCGCGCACCTCGGTGCCCGGCGGCAAGCGGCCTGCCAGATGCAGCACGATCACGCCGTGGGCGGCGGCCCACAGCGCCTGGCCTATGGATTTGGAATCGCCCGCCACGACACCGGCGGCGAGCAAATCATCGACATGGCGCGTGACAGTGCGCGTAGCGCGTGCGCTGGCTTTGGCGAGATCGTCGTTGTCGTCTTCGTTGGGCTGACCCAGGTCGAACATCAGGCGGTAGGCGCCGGGATGTTCGAGCGCGAAATCAAGATAGGCGCGGCCGACCGTACGGGCGCGCGCGAAGGGATCGCCACCCTTGGCGAAGGCGGCTTCGAGCGATTGCGCGAAATTGTTGAAAGCTTCGGTGCGCAAATACGCGATGATTTCATTGCGATCGCGGAAATAGTGGTAGAGCCCCATCGGACTCGAGCCGATGGCGCGAGCGATCTCGCGGATGCTGATCGCGTCTTCACCGCCCTTCTCATAGAGCGCGACAGCTGCCTCACCCACGCGGGCGCGAAAATCTTGGGCGCCATCTAAGGAGCGTTCGCGGGGCATGAATTCCCATACGATGTACGAGTACAGTGTACGAGTTACGACAGCCTGTCAACGAACCAAGATTTTGTCGAAGCGACGCTTGACTCCGGATGCCCTCAATCGTATTTCACCGTTCAGTTATTTAACTATATGGTATTATACCAATTGTCGCCCGACGCTCTCAGTACAAAATTCTCTGCGCTGGCTGATCCGACACGGCGCGCGATTTTGGCCCGGCTCTCGCTGGGCGAGACCTGCGTCACGCACCTTGCCGAACCGTTCGAGATGACGCTTCCGGCGATCTCCAAAAATCTCAAGGTTCTGGAACGTGCAAGCCTCATCACGCGAGGACCCAAAGCGCAGTGGCGGCCCTGCCGCATCCAACTCCATGCGCTGAAAGAGGTTGACCGGTGGCTCGAAGATTATCGCCGCCTCTGGAACGAGCGGTTCGACCGTCTCGACGAATATCTGAAGGACCTGCAGGCCAAGGAGAAGAACCATGGACGCAAGAACGCAAGATAATTCCATCGCCGGATCCCAAGATCGCACACTCGTCATCACGCGGGTGTTCGATGCACCACGCGAACTCGTGTTCGGAGCATGGACCGACATGAAACATCTGCTGGCGTGGATGGGACCGCGCGATTATCCCGCGATGCATGTGGAACAGTGATTTTCGGCCCGGTGGACGCTGGCGCATCGCATTGCGTGCGCTCGACGGAAGCCGGAACCTCTGGCAGAGTGGCATTTACCGCGAGATCGAGGAACCCGAAAAACTGGTCTTCACATTTGCGTGGGACGACGAGAACGGACGGCCTGGCCCTGAAACGCTTGTTACAATCCTGCTCGCCGACCAGCAGGGCAAGACGAAGATGACGTTCCGCCAAGCCGTGTTTGACACCGTTCCCAATCGCGACGGACATCGCGGCGGCTGGAATAGCGCCTTCGATCGCCTCAAGGACTTTCTGGCAAGCGCGCGAGTACGGCGATGAACACCAACGGCGAAGCACGCGGCGAAGCGATGATCCGCAACCCTCTCGGCGATCACGCCAAGGCCCTCTACGCCAAGGATGCCGATGCCATCGTCACCCATTTGGCGCCCTATATCGTGACCTACGACCTGGCCCAGCCGTTGCCACATACCGGGGCCGAGGCGCGCAGCACCACAGAGAAAGAGGCGCGGCTGCGCAGCTGGAAGGGGTCGGTTGGTTTGAAAACGTGCGCCCTACATATCGAGATCGGTGGCGACATCGCGTTTCCCATGTCGCCCGATCAGATGAGCGGGAAGAAGCAGGACGGCACTGATGTAGAGTTGCGGATGCGCACAACCACCGGGTTGCGCAGGATCGGCGGTGACTGGAAGATCATGCATTCGCACGCATCGATCCCATTTTATATGGACGGCAGCTTTCGCACGGTCACGGGTCTGAAGCCGTAGACATCGACTTTGAGAGGACATGCCATGAGCGCCAATGACAACTCTTCTGAGGCCTTCACCGTCGCGCGCACCTTTGATGCACCGCGTGAGCTGGTGTGGAAGGTCTATACCAAGGTCGAACATCTTGCCCAATGGTGGGGGCCAAAGGGATTCACATGGCTCGACGGCACGCTCGATTTCAAGCCGGGCGGCATTTTTCACTATGGAATGCGCTCGCCGGACGGCCGTGAGATGTGGGGCAAGTTCGTCTATCGCGAGATCGTACGACCAGAACGCATCGTCTTCATCAATTCTTTTTCGGACAAGGATGGCAACACGACGCGCGCGCCTTTCGCGGCGGATTGGCCGCTGGAGGTGCTCAACACGGTGACGTTCGCCGAAATGGACGGCAAGACCACAGTCACCTTGCGCGGCGGGCCGTACAACGCGACAGAGGCCGAACGCGATCGCTTCAAGGCGATGCGCCCATCGATGGATCAGGGCTTCAAAGCCACGTTCGACCAGCTCGAAGCCTATCTGGCAAAGCAACAGGGAAAGTGAGGCGCAAAGATGCTGAGCAAACCCAGGATCGTCGACCGTCCTTCGCAACCTTACGCCGCAGTCAAGGCACGCGTGCCGATGGACAAGATCACAAGCGTGGCGGATTCGATGTCGGGCGAATTCTTTGCCTGGATGAACCAGCGCAGCATTTCGCTCACGAGTGCGCCGTTCTTCAAATACAACAGCATCAGCGACAACGGCGAGATCGAGCTTGAATGGGGAACCCCCGTCGCAACCACGGTGAAGAGCGATGACCGCATTCTGATCGGCACTCTGCCCGCCGGACGCTATGCGAGCGTCGTTTATACCGGCCCATTCACCGGACTGCGCGACGCGACCGGTGTGCTACTGAAATGGATCGCAGACAACAGGCTCGAACTGGATAGACGCAAGACTCCTCACGCTGAGACCTTCGGATGCAGGCTTGAATTATACCACACCGATCCGAGACAGGAAGCGAACTCGCGGAAATGGCAGACCGAAATCGCCATGCGTCTCAAGGACTGACAAGCACCATGCTCAAGCAGACCCACCACAGGAGATCATCATGCAAATCCAACCCTATCTGAACTTCAACGGCAATTGCGAAGAAGCATTCAAGTTCTTCGAGAAATGCTTCGGTGGCAAAATCGAAGCGATGATATCCCACGCAAACGCGCCAACGGAAATGAATGTCTCACCGGAATGGCGCAACAAGATCATGCATGCACGATTGAAAGTCGGCGATGCCCTGGTGATGGGCTCCGATGCTTCACCCCAATTCTACAAGCCGGCACAGGGGTTCCATGTGTCGCTCCAAATCGATAAAGCAGCGGATGCTGATCGCATTTTCCAGGAGCTGTCTGAAAACGGATCCATCACGATGCCGATCCAGCAGACCTTCTGGGCCGCGCGTTTTGGCATGGTCACAGACCGATTTGGCATCCCCTGGATGGTCAATTGCGAAAAGGCATAGGCCGCATAGGAAGAATCCGGCGGTGCTGTTGCTGTTGGGTGTTCGAAACCATTCAAAGAGAGGTTTCCTGTGGCAAGCCCAGCACCAGCCAACCGCCCCAAAGGAGATTTGGCGATTACCCGTATCATCAGCGCACCGCGCGAACTCGCGTTCAAGGCGTGGATCGATCGGAAACATCTGATGATTTGGTCCGAAGCAGTTTAGCTCTCCCGTTTGCGAGGTGGATTTGCGCGCGCGCGGGCGCTGCGGATCGCGATGCACGCCCGATGGCGCGGAATATTCGATGAAGGGGATTTTCCGCGAAATCCGCCTGCCGCAGGGCATTCTTTCAGCTCCCGGCCTCGCTTGGGGTGATGCTTAGCATGGAGGTACTCTGTTTCTGGGACCTCAGCAGACCTGTCGGCGCTTCCAGAAAAGCTGTGCTTCTCCAATATCTTTGACTTCAAACATTGCAGCCGAAATCGGATCTGGAAGGGTTGAAGTCATAGAGCGGGACCTTCTGCCACCTCATGGAATCGGCGGAAGGGTCACCTTCCTTGCTGCCAGGCGTTGCCTCCTGCTGATGGTACGCACGAAACGCTGGCGCGCGGTCAAACAGACCCCGAACCGCGGCTCATGGAACTATTTGTGCCGAACGACGTTAGGTTTCCGATTGAGGAGTGATCTCCATGTCGCTAATCACTATTATTATTGTTTTGATTGTCGTCGGCGTCCTGTTATGGCTCGTCAATACTTATATTCCGATGGACGGAAAGATTAAGGGAATATTGAACGCCGTGGTGGTGATCGCGGTCGTTCTATGGCTCCTGCAGATTTTTGGCCTGCTATCGACCCTTACAAATATCCACGTCGGCCCGACAAAGATGTGACTTTGGCCAGCACAGGCCAACCGATCTACGAACCAGCTTTAGGCGGTCAGGTCCTTCGTGCAAGCCCCGTTGCCAATACGCCAAAAATCAATTGGCGCCTTTTGGCAGTGGGCTTCACCAGTATACCGTCATGCCCGCGACAAAGGCTCGACAAATCTATCCGCGAAGCTTCCCTCTGGGCCTTCAAATCAGGCGAGCCGATCCCGACGGCGTAAGAGAAACAGTTCCGTGTTCGAACCAGGCGACCCGTATTTGTTCGCCCTCAGCAGTCCAGCCCACGAAGCCCAATCGCGAACTTCGAAACATCGCACGGCGTGAAAGATTGTCGAGCGCTGTGCTCTGTATGACGCTGCCCATACCCATGAGTTCTTCCTCAGGGTGGGCAAGCGACCATTGCTCCAATAATTCTCGAGAATGGGCAGCGATTACGGTAGCAAGCAGATTGCGCCGCTTTTCCTTCGCCACGGCGCAGCGGAACATCGCGAGCTTGCAGCCAAGAAATTCGACATCGCGAATAATGGCGGTGGAAAGCGTGATCATTTCGCCATCGTAATATCCCGCAACGCAAAGCTCGCTCAGGCGATTTTCGATTTTCGCATTGGGCGGCAGAAGGTTCTCCCTCTGCCAAAACGCCAATGCGTCCCGCTCAATTACAGGGTCTCTGAGCCGCCACGCTGGACGGAAATCGACGGGCAGACGTGGATCGCTGTGGAGTTTGAGCACCGTGATGAACCCATGCGAACGGGCGCGATCAATTCGCCTGGAACCCCACGTTAAGGAATGGCCCGTGAGTGATGCGATCGATCCGCTGGCCGGTGTCGATGCCACCATCAAGCACATGGAAATAGGCGTCGGCCTTATAGCCAAAGCTGACCTTCAAGCCCGAATCCGCTGGCCGCCAGGAAAGTCCGGCAAACCCGCCAACTGCTGGAATGGTAATCGCGCCATGACGGCCAGTGGAATAGCCCTGGCCCGTGTCGTAGCCGACCGACAGGTTGACTGTTTGTCGTCCGAACAACACTGCGCCATCGGCACCCCAATCGATCGAGAACCCGCCATTGTCACCTTCCATCAGTGGCATCGACGCTTGCCAGGAAATCATCGGGCCGGCCCCAACGAAACTGCGCTCGATATGGGTGTTGCCACCGCCGGAGAAATATTTGGTAGACGTGTGGAAATTGGTGACTGTCAGCGAAGTGAAATGTGCATAGCGGACGCCTACACTGACCACCGAACTCCCGTCTTGACCGAACATGCCCAGCCCGAGATCCTTGCCAATCTGAAAGTCGATGATCGTGTGACTTTCGCGTTCACGGGCATTGCCGCTGTAGTGGCCGGTACCATAGTTCGTGGGCTGTGTGAGCGCCCCGGATTCATCGCGATGTGCGGTTCGGCCTACCTGGACGCCGAGCGAAAAGAGCAGGTCACTCCCGGCGGGTTGCAGCTTAACGGCGCCGCTAAAATCCCAGCTGTGCTGTGGCCGAATAGGGAATACAGCTCCGCCTGAACCAACCGAGGTCGGGGCGCGCGCATCACCACTGACCGTTCCGCCTTCGCCACCTTCACCGCCGCCACCGGGCGCGGCGAACGGCAAGAGCCAACCACTCGAGCCGCCGGCTTCCAAGCCATATTGGCTGCCAACCTCAAAATAGAAGTGGCTGGTATCGTCGGCCAGCGCCGCAGGAGCGGCAGCAGCGGTTGAGAGCAGAGCAATGACGGATGCACCGGCCAACAAATCCCACCGAAAATTCTGTATATTCTGTTTGCGTCGTGCCGATACGAGTTCACTCATAGCTATCCCTTTGCCGAATCTGGCGGAACTGAACACATCCACCCCTGCCTGTCACGGCATACCAGGGTGCGTGACAGCTGAAGTTCCCCGACCGACACATTACGGCCACAGGTCACAGAAGATAAATCCCGTGTAACGTTCAAGATCGTGCTCTCATTATCACTCTTGCTCTTGAGACACTCTTCCCCGCGCGGCCGAGTAGGTCGCCGAATTAAGCGATTGGAGCGAGCCAGAGGTTCGTTGCCGTTTTTGGAACAACTTCTTTGGAAGACGAAGTTCATAGGCGCCTATCCTGTCGAGGCGCGCCGCTTTCAGCCGTGTGCACTTGATCGCGAGACGGTCGGTGAGCACACCCTCTCATAATCCGGAACGTTTGCCTGAACGACCGCAGCTCTGCTGAGTGCGATCTCCAACTAACGCGGGGATCAAACTATGGACTGTAGTTTGTCCAGATCCCGTTATCGAGCGATGGCACCTGATAAATTGCGAGGCACCATGATGTGACGTCGGACAGAATCCGCAAGAGCGCATTGCAGGGAGAAATCGAGCCTTAACGCCTTCATGTGCACGCCTTCAACCACATCCTTCGTTGATCAACTCCATCGCCCGAGTTGTGAAGCTCTTGCACAGTTGTGAAGAGCTGTTGACAAAACATCGATCTCATTTCCCACTGCCCTCGGCTGCTAAACTCGGCACCAATTGTGGCGAATGATTTTGAGCGCCCTGACGTTTCGGGTTCACGCGTATCGATGCCACCATCGATAACGCCGAAAACCCGGCGCAGTAACCGAAGCTGACCTTGAGGTTCTCGACGCGATAGGACGTGCCCCGCAAAGCCGCCAACCTCAGAGACAGTGTGAAGCCGATAGTGTCAGACCATCGCCAAATGGTTGTGCATCATACAATTGCTCCAATTTGTCGCGCCAAGAAGGGCGCTTAAACGACTGAAATTGAAGGCACTCTTCCAGCTTAGGTAAAGCAATCGTTCGCAGAAGAGCCCTGAATTTGGATATACGCGGCATGAGCAAATCGCGGGCATTTATTTCGATATTTAACTGATGCTTCCTTTGGAAAAGCCGAAGGTCTCAATTTCCTTTATTCCTTTGTAACCTGTCGTTCTTAATCTTTCTGCAAGTGCCTGATTGCGGGTACCGGACGGGTTGCGCTGCTGCGATGTACCAAGACAAAATTCAGCCGGCCCTTGAGATAAAGGGTCTTCGAAAACGTTTCGAGCGGCTCGCGGTAGACGGGCTGGACCTTCGCGTCCGGCAGGGCGAATTCTACATGCTCCTTGGTCCCAATGGTGCCGGCAAGACGACAACGCTTCGGCTGGTGAGCGGATTGTTGCAGCCTGACGAGGGCGCCATATCCGTGTTCGGAATCGACGCGCTCGCTGATCCTGTTGCCGCAAAACAGATCATAGGCTGGCTTTCGGACGAACCGATGATCTACGATAAGCTCACACCGGTCGAATATCTCGAATTCGTCGCCGGGCTCTGGAACGTCGAAACCGCCGTCGCTGAAGCCCGCACCCGCGATCTGATCCGGTGGTTGAGCTTGGAAAAGCACGCCCATGAGCGCTGCGAACAATTCTCGCGCGGCATGCGCCAGAAAGTGGCGTTGGCGGGGGCGTTGGTGCACGAACCCAAACTCATCATTCTGGATGAGCCGCTCACAGGCCTGGACGCTGGCAGCGCGCGCTTGGTCAAGGATGTGCTTGCCGACCGGGTACACGCCGGAAGCACAGTCATCATGACGACGCACATTTTGGAAATCGCGGAGCGCATGGCTGATCGTATTGGCGTTATTTCCAGCGGGCGGCTGATTGCGGAAGGAACACTGAGCGAGCTTCGCGCTCGCATCGGTACGGGCGATGCGAGCCTGGAGGAGATGTTCCTAGCCATCGTGGAACAGGATCTTGCGGCAGCATGAGTACGCCTGGGTCTTTCGCTTGGTTTGCGCGTCATGAATTGCGGCTCACCTGGCGCGATATGCTTTCCATGATGACCGCCGGCCGCCGTGATCGTGAGAGGAAGATCGCGGTCGGCGTCGTCATATTTGCGGGATTTATGCACGTGGTGGCATTCCTGGCTCTGAGACACTCCGGCAAAGTTGGCCTGCATCCCGATTTGCCAACGCTGATCGTTATCACTGCGAGCGCACTTCTGTCGGGTTCGGCGATGCTGTCCCAGGCCATGGAGAGCGTGACGCGCACCTTCTACACACGCTCAGACCTTGAATTGGTTCTGAGTTCGCCTGCCCGGGCGCAAAGGCTTTTCGCAGTGCGCATCGGCGCGATAGCTCTGTCCGTAAGCCTGATGTCCCTGCTTCTTGTCGGCCCCTTCATCGACATACTTGCCTGGCAGGGCGGCTCGCGATGGCTTGGCGCCTACGGCGTGATCGCCGCGGTTTCACTGGTCGCAACCGCCTTGGCGATCGTCCTAACCGTTTCGCTTTTTCAGACCATTGGCCCAAGGCGCACAAGGCTTGCCGCTCAGATAGTCGCAGCGGTGATCGGCGGAATGTTCGTGATCGGCTTGCAGATGGCGGCCATGTTTTCGACTGGAACGATGTCGCGCCTTGCGTTTCTCCAATCGAAATACGTTCTGACGCACGCACCAGATATTCATAGTGCGTTCTGGTGGCCGGCCCGCGCCGCGCTCGGCGACGTGCAGACCTTGATAACGGTCGTCGTTGCAAGCCTTGTGTTGTTTTTTGTCATAACCGCGCTCTACGCGCCCCGCTTCGCCAACTATGCCATAGCGGCCTCTGGTGTTTCGGGGAGGAGCGTCCATAATCGCAATGTGGATCGCGTGTTCCACGTCGAGACAGCATCCTCTGCGCTACGCCGCAAGGAAAGGCGCCTCCTCATACGGGATCCATGGCTGATGTCGCAGTCTCTCATGCAATTGCTATACCTTCTGCCTCCAACTGTACTTTTGTGGCGGAGCTTCGCGTTCGGCGGACATGTGGCGATTATTCTTATACCCGTATTGGTCATGGCTGCGGGCCAACTCGCCGGCGGCCTCGCGTGGCTCACGATTTCTGGAGAGGATGCACCAGACTTGGTCGCGACGGCGCCGATTGCGCAATCTCGAGTTCTGCGCGCAAAGATCCATGCGGTCATGGAATGCATTGGCCTTGTGTTCTGTCCCTTTATCATTGGCCTCCTGTTGTTTTCGCCCCGCTTAGCGTTCGTTGCGGCTTTCGGTATCGCCGCGTCCGCCGCATCCGCGGTGACGATACAATTGTGGTTTCGTTCCCAAACCAAGCGAAGCCAATTTCGCCGACGCCATACATCGTCGCGCATCGCGACATTCTCGGAAGCCTTCTCGTCCATCACATGGGCGGCTACCGGTGCCGTCGCAGCTGCAGGTAGCTGGCTTGCAGGTATTGTCGCATTGATTGCCATTGGCATTCTTGCGTGTATTCGGCTTCTCAGCCCGGCAAAAGCGTTGGGGAAATTTGCATAAAGAAATCGCCTGATGGGCGGACAGCCTCTGCCACAATCGAGTTCGTTTGAAGAAATAGGTCATTTTACCAAGGGCGCGACCGGCATGCTTCTGCGCGATTTCTCGCGCCGAAAGAAAACAAAAGGGCGCATAAAAGCGCTCCTTTTGGCCGAATGAGACTCTCAAGCCGAGAAATACGATCAAATTAACATTGGTTTTAAAAGATGATCGCAAGAGGATGCGAGATTTTCTTCTAACAGATCAAAATCAAGCGATCTATTTTCTGGGAACGCCATTTGGACCAACGCCGAACCGACAGTGCCATTTTCGTCAAAGAATTCGAGTATCGAAATCGGCGACCATTGGCGAACGCAAGTGTATCGGCCGCCCGCACAAACGCCTGCGCAGCAAGTCGGTGGCACTCTCGGTTCGCTTACATATCTGCTCGGATGAGCATCCGATTTTAGGCCCGGTTTTGTGGGCACTGAGTTTACAAAATGTCCATTCCTTGCCCTGCAGCTGAAGCGGCGGCGAAAGGCTATGGATAAGTCAGTTGCCGACCCGCGCTCGGCAATCTCTTCAAATATCTGGCAAATCCGGCCTGAACCGGCGATCTCCAGCTTGGGCGGGCAAGCCTTTCTCAATACATGGGCACATATTCTGCGCCAATTGGACACCTTCGGGATACTTTATGTTCATCGGCGATATTCTGGTAGCCCATGGCCTGGTGACCCCGGCCGATGTGACAGCCGCGCTCGAGCATCAGCGTATGCATGGCGGCCGACTTGGTGACAATCTGGTTGCGCTGGGCCGGTTGAAATCTGAAGATTTGGAATCGGTGATACACGCCGCGCCGGCCGCGCCGCGCTCCATCGTCGAAACGGGATTGACGCCGTCTGATCTGCTGAATCTGACGCTCAAGACTATGTATGCGAACAATGCCGAAACGCCGACGACAATCGCCGACATTTTAAAACTGCCCGCGCGGGTGATTCAGCAAATTATCGAACAGGCGCAAGAACGCAAATTGCTGGATGTACTAGGAGCGGCCGGTATCCGCGCCATATCAGAGTTGCGCTATTCACTTACCGAAAAGGGAAAGCAGCGGGCCATCGAGGCCATGGGCCAAAACCAATACATCGGTCCTGCCCCGGTCTCGCTTGCTACCTACAGCGAACGCATCCAGCGTCAGCGAATTACCAACGAACGGGTCGATCGCGCTTCGGTCGACATTGCGTTTGCAAATTTGGTGATCTCGGAGAAATTCATTCGCGACATCGGCCCCGCCATCAATTCCGGTCGCTCGATCCTGCTCTACGGGCCGCCAGGCAATGGCAAGACCACAGTTTCGGAAAAGATCGGGACCATCTTTAAGGACGTTGTCTACATCCCTTATTGCTTCGAAGTCGAAGGCCAGATTATCAAGGTGTTCGATCCTGGAATTCACAAGACGGTGCAAGGCAATGCCGAGTTCGCGAAGGGAAATGCCGTACGCCGTGAGGATTTCGATGGTCGTTGGGTGCCGTGTCGCCGCCCCAATATTGTCACCGGCGGGGAATTGACTCTTTCGATGCTGGATTTGAGTTTCAATCCGCTCACCAAATATTACGAAGCACCGTTACACGTCAAAGCGTTTGGCGGCATCTTCACCATTGATGATTTCGGCCGGCAGATCGTAACACCGGAAGCACTGCTTAATCGCTGGATCGTGCCACTGGAAAGCCGCGTCGATTACCTGCAACTTCATACGGGGAAAAGTTTTTCGCTTCCCTTCGATGAACTCGTGATCTTTTCCACCAATCTGGCACCGCGCGATTTGATGGACCCGGCGTTCCTGCGACGCATTCCGTACAAGCTCGACGTCGGTGCGCCGAGCCGCGTCGAATACCGCCGGATTTTCCGCATGATCTCGCAAGCACTTGGTCTTGAGGCGTCCGATCAGGTCATTGATTTGGTTATCGCCGAATTACGCGAGAAAAACGACTTTCCGCTGGCCAGCTACCAGCCGAAATTTATCATCGATCAAGTGCGCGCGGCCTGCAAATTCGAAGGCCTGTCGCCGCAATTCCGCCCAGATCTCATTACGATGGCGTTGACCAATCTCTACACCAAAGACACGCCCGGTTATGGTGTTGTCGCAGAAGGCGAACAGACGTCACAGCAATAACAGCAGGTTTAATTCGAAGCCATAGAGATTCTTCGTCGCCCATCCGTATCAGTCTTCCCCAAAACGTTATCGGGTCGGCCTGTACGTCATCTTTTTCGGGGCTTACCTCAGCGTTCGCTCACGTTGCAGCCTGCACACTCGTGCCATCACCAATTGGTAACACTATCCGAAGGAATGCCTGCAAGTACTGCCGATGTGTTCCAGGACAGAGAGGGCCTCACAATCCAAAATCTGCTGGCAGCGCCTCCTAACCCGAGACTGATCGTTGCGAAACGACTTGATGAAGTATCGCGGAGGCAGATCGGAAATCGACACCAGCAAATATGGCACAGACGCGCGGCCATCACAGCTATCGACGAGCCGATCCGGCCAGATCATATGTGGAGACCCAGGCTTTTGGCGTGGTCGCGAACACCTTGCGAAACATGGCAACAAATGCACTGGGCGTGCGATAGCCCACTGCGAAGGCGACCTGCTTGACCGATTTGCCTGCCACGAGAAGCTCGACCGCCTTCATCAGGCGCGCCTGTCGGCGCCAAGTCTCGAAATCGGTGCCGACCTCGCGATGGAAACACCGCTCGATCGTCCGGACGTTGGCTCCCGCCTTGGCACAGAGCGCATGAAAGGATGGGTTGTCGGCGATGCTCGTCATCAGCGCATTCGCTACCGCTAGGGCACGCGCATCTTTCGGCAAGGTGAGGAATGTGGGGATGGCCGAAGCGTCGCGAAGATGGGCGATGATCAGATCGCGCAACGCGCAATGAAGCGGATTTCTCGCTTTCAGACTTCCGATGCGGACGGCTTCCACGATCAGTTCGCGCAGAAACGGCGTTACATAAAAAACCGCGCATGTCTTGGGCACTCCGCGCGCAAGCCCGTGGCGGATATAGAGGGTGCGCAATGAGACCGCAGCCGGCATGCGGATGCTGTGACGCGTTCCGGCCGGAATCCATACAGAAAATTGTGGGGGGATCAGCCAAATGCTCTGGCTTGAGGTGACTTCCATCACACCGTGCGTGGCGTAAATCAGTTGATCGGTGCCATGCGTATGCTGCGGGACCTGATGATGGGGTAGATATTCGCGGGCCAACGTCGAGATCGAAACATCGGACTTGGGGTCGTAGGCGCGCTGAAGGGGCTGTCGCATATGCGATACTATATGTCAGATTGCCCGCCTTGCGACGAGAGAGTGTCCATGCGCCAATCTGCTTGGTCGTAGCGAGTGCGGATAGGGCCGAGAGGCCCTCCCGGCATCACTTGCCACTATCAGCCTTGGAGGTGCTTATGGGATCAATCGCAATCGCCGGTTACAAGCCTGGGCCTGGTGCGCTGATCGAGCTTGTACATAACTATCTCCCGCGGCCACGTGCAGAGGACCTGGCGACCGACTGCACCCTCATCGCAATACGCAAGGCAGATGGAAGCACGCCATGAGCGAAAAAACGCAGACTCCGGCCGACCTCGTCATCCGCCCGCGAGACTTGGCTTTCCGCCGGGATACGGCCAATCCGCGCTATTGGCTGGGGAGCGATCCGGTCGCGACTGCTTACTTCAACACATTGTCGGCAGCCTTCCCGCAAGGCGAACGCTTCTTCATCGAATCTGTCCGTAACTGCAGGAACACAGCCTCACCCGAGCTTCAGACACAGATTGCGGCCTTTGCTACGCAGGAATCCATCCACGCGCGCGAACATGTCCTGTTCAACAGACAGGCGACCGACGCCGGTTACGACCAGTCGAAGATCGAAGCCTTCGTAAAACGCGTACTGGGTTTCGCCAAAACCCGCAGTCCGGTCGAACAGCTTGCCGTCACCATTTCGCTGGAGCATTTCACCGCGATTCTGGGTCATATCGCACTCTCCGATCCCCGCCATCTCGAAGGCGCGTCCCTTGAGAATCAACGATTGTGGCGTTGGCATGCCATGGAGGAAATCGAACACAAGGGCGTCGCGTTCGACACCTATTTGGCGGCGACGAAAACCTGGGCGCCATTGCGCCGTTGGGCGATGCGATCCGGCGTGATGGTCGTTTCGACGTTCCTCTTCTCCACCCAGATTTTTGTCGGTGTTCGCGAGCATTTCCGACAAGACGGTATCAATACGCCGCGCACGTGGCTGCGGCTGTTCCATTATCTGCTGGTGAAGCCAGGCGGCATGCGACAAGTGATGTGGGACTACTTCACCTTCTATCGTCCGGGATTCCACCCCTGGCAACGCGATGACCGCGCGCTGATTGCGGATATGGAAAGCACGCTCGCGGTCCAGTACGCGTCGGTGTAAAAGATAATCTGGAAGAGGGCTTTTATCCCCGCCCTAACACTCTAATATTTCTGCACATTTTTTGCGATGCCTGAGCCGTACCATCATTGTACCAACGGATCCCGTTGTGGCGAGTTGCTCCTTGCGGCCCATTGCCTTGTGTCTCTGCAGCACACTTATCCGCCAAGTCCAATGCTCACAGAAGCAAAGGGGCCATAGAATCCAAGCGTCTCGGATTTGCGCGTATCTATGCCACTATCAATCGCGCCGAAAAAGAAATCAGCCCGATATCCAACGCTGACCCTAAAATTTTCAACGCGGTAAGAAGCACCGGCGAAGCCGCCCGCATTCGGTATGGCGACCGAGCGTTCGTCAGCGTGACCTCCAGTATTTTGATAAACAAATTGATATTGAAAATTGTCGAAACCTTGGCTTTTGTAATGTGCCGATTCAAGGTGCTGAACGCGCGTCTTCTGCCTACCAAACAACAACGCAGCATTAGCGCCCCAATCCACAGCAACCTCGCCGCCCGCAGCACTACCGATGACTGGTGCTGACCCGTTCCACGAAAGAGACGGACCTACCCCATGAAAGCTACGAGATGCTTCGCCGGTGACATGATAGGTGTGGAAGTGCAAGAGAGCGATGCGCTGGGTATAAGGCGGAGGTGGAGTGAAGTATTTCGCGCCCAAATCTGGCCGAGCTCTGACGTCAACCAACTCTCTGGATGCAAATTGCGCAAATCGAACGCCAAAACTTAAAGTGGAGGATATGTCCCTTCCAAACATCCCTAGCCCGACTTCCCTGCCTGCGAGGAAATCCAAAATCATGTGGCCTTCTTTGCGATGCACCTGCGTGTCCGCAAAATCTTCCGCTGTCGTGAAGTAACCGTGGTATTCTTCATTCGCTCGGTCTGTTTGGTGATGAATATGCTTGAAGCTGCTTGACCTGCCGTAATTGACAGCTGCGGAAAAGTCCCATTGAGAGCCTTTCGGTTGAATGGAAATTCTTCCTTCCTCGGCAAAACTGAACGGAGGGGGCCGCTGCGCCTGGACGGGCGTGGTGGCGCCCAAAACAGGGGAGTCTGGGTTCGCAGACAGGAACCCCGGGACAAATGCTTCTCCCTGTCCATTGATGTGCTCCATTTGCGCCCCGATCTCAATCCAAACAGTCGGACGATCGGCGTCGTCACTGCCGGCTTCGGAGCCTCTTGCTGAAGATCCCAATACCAGCAACGCGAACGCCGACGCGGTCGACAGCAGTTGATGCCGTATTGTGGCTTTGTTGAACGCAATTGCCAGTTCACGCATTGAATCCCCCTTACCAGTTCTTCGTTACGCGAACACCAATCAGACGTGGATCGGTTAGAAACACGTTGGTTGTCAGGCCGCTATCATCGCTGTTTAAAAAGTCGCCGGTAATGGCGGTCGTATCGAAGACGTTCTTGATGTAACCCATTACCTGCCAACCGTTTTGGTCGGTGAGGATCAGCGCGAGATTGACGTTGGTATAGCCGCGAATGCGATCGTACGGATTGTCGTTGAATACGCGCGCCCAGGAATAGTCCTGCCAGTAGTAGTCAGCTCGCAGCGTACCTGCCCAGTCTTGCGTAAGCGGGAGCGTATATTCCGCGCCAAACGAAACAGTAAATGGCGGCGCATTGGGCAACTTATTGCCACCAAGGTCTTTTGCGAATCCTTCGCCGTTGTTGATGGCGGGGTTTGTTGGATCAAAACCGACATAGCCGACCGGAATTGGAAATGTGGTCTGAGTATTTCCGCTCCCAAGATACCCTATGCCACCAATTCCGCTTGGGTTCGGCTCATAGGGATACAGCGTTGCTGGATCAAGATGTTGGGTATACGCGTGTTCGCAAGCATAAGCCCCGCCCGAAGTAACATCATTCGTACCGGTCCCAACACTCACCTGCTCTTCCAACAACGCTTGAATAACGTAGGTCGGTAAGATGCAATTTGAACTTTGAGACACGAATGGCTTGACAACGATCCAACCCGGATGACTGGCGGCATCTGTCCGATCCATAAGATCGACCGCGCTTTGCCCATTTGATATCCTGGTGTCTTCGTACCCACCAGCGAATGAAAATTTCAGACCGGGCGTCGGCTCCCAGGTTGCTTCGAGTTCGGCCCCCTTTACCTTGGCGTCGAAGTTCAAGTTAATCGAAGTTCGGTCGACAATTTCGGAGATCTGATAATCCTTATAGTCATAGTAGAACGCGCTCCCATTGAGCGTCAGTGCGCCATCAAGCATCGTGTTCTTAGATCCAAGCTCGAACGCGTCTATGAACTCGGGCTTAAATGTAAGGGGATGAATGGGGGAGATGGTTTCAAGGCCGCTTTTTTGAGCCTGGGGCTGCCCATTAACTAACAGAGCGCCCGGAGGATTCGCGCCGCCAGCTTTGTAGCCACGGGCAAACGAACCATAGATCAATGTTTGGTCGGTGAATTCAAGTTTCGGTGTCCAGTTCACGGCAGCGCGGCCTGTAAACTCCTCCCACCCTTGGTCTACCACGCCTGTTATGGGGTAGCCGGCTTGCCTCGTGATAAGCTGGCTCGGAATATCGGTAAAGTGTTTTTGATCATCCGTCCAACGTAAGCCGGTCGTGAGTTTTAGATCATCTGCAAGATTATAATAGGCTTCCCCAAACCCTGCATACGAGTTCAATGTGTAAGGGTTCTGGCTAAGAAAATAGTTATGCCCCTCGTTGTTGAGGTTGGTAATGGGGTTGGGATCGATGTAGATACAATCGGCTATCGGCTGGCCACCCCCGGCAATCGGATTGGGATATTGGTAGCCCCAACCATTCCCAGCATTTCCTTGCCTCACTAAGCACTCGTGGTTATCTGTGACCCCAGGGACGTAAGGATCTTCTCCAGGATTCGCGTCTGCGGCTTGCAACGTAAGAGAATTGAAGAATACGTAGTAATTTTCCTCAGTCTCATAGTGAAGGTAGTTTCCCCCCAAACTAAAATTGAATGGGCCAATTAGGTTCGATGCGAGTCGAAACTCTTGGCTCAATTGCCATGCGCTCTCGTCGGACAAATCCTCAGCAACAATCCGAGTACTACAACCGAGTTGCGGGTCGCAGAACACACCGTCCGGTGAAACTGGATCTAAGGCATTACCTGTACCACCGATAAAAATGCCTGGGCTGGTATTGAATCGATTGAAATCTTCGGCAGATGAAAGAGAATCTTGGTTATACCCCGTCTGAGAGATAAAAGTGAGGCTTGGAAACACTGTGTAATCTGCGTTCAATTCGATGACATCGTTCTTCGCTTTGTAGCGAGGATTCAGCGTCGATTCTATCGTGCGCAAATTTTGCGATTGTGTGGTGCTCGCATAAGGATCAAGATTAGGGTTCGCCAACCCTTCAATTCCCAACACTGCCACATAGGGAAGAGAAAAGCCGTAAGGCACCTGGAATGCATCTGGCGTGTAAAGAGATGTAGGATCGCACCCTTGACTGAGATAGTTTGCGTCCATTTGAAAAACACCGTCTACCGACGTTAGGCCTGGAGGCACCTTCACGCCATTGATCGAAGTAGGCGGTTGAGCTGTCTTGCAAAGTTGCTTTCCGCTACGCAGCCGATCATCGTCTTCGGAGAAATGCTCCCAGACCACGTTAACAAGTAGAACTCTCGGTGGGCTTTATGGCCAGAGACACACGCCCCGACCACAAGTCACGGCCATCTATGGGCTGATCGGTGATTTCGTTGAAACTGTAGCCGTTCCGTTTCGTCCACTCACCCGCAACTCGCAAATCAACACGGTCGTCGACGATAGGAACATTTATCATACCTTCAAAGCGACGATTCTTATAGTTTCCGATGTCTGCGGATGCCATCGCTTCAAACTGGTCGGTTGGTTTTGCTGTGACGAGATTGACCACACCAGCAGTTGCATTGCGCCCATAGAGCGTACCCTGCGGACCCCGCAAGACCTCGGCTTGGCCAAGATCGTAGAACTCCTGTTCGAAGAAATGATTCCGGATGAATGGAATATCATTCAAAGCTACGGCAACCGCTGGATCGGTGGTGACTGAAATCGCCTGAGTTCCGATGCCGCGAATCTCGATGTTGTAACCTGTGAAGTTTGTCTTAGAGAAGGTCAGGTTTGGCACCTGCTTCACCAGATCCGGGCCGCCAGCTGTTTGCGTGGCTGTCAGTTGCTCCTGTGAAAGGGCAGTAATAGCGATCGGGATACTTTGAACGTCAGCGCCGCCCAATTTCGAAGAGGTGACCGTGACGGTTTCGACGGCGGTGCGCGGCGGCGGCGCAGCCTGCGCGAGTTGCATATCTGAGACAGTACCTTCCAACTCGCTCGACTGTTGCCTACCTCGAACGATGGCGATCGTGCCCCCGGCGCGGCGCTCGGCCACAAAGCCAGTACCTGACAATAGATGGCTCAGTGCTGCTTCATTTGAGAAATCGCCCCTGATGCCCGCACTCCGTATACCCTTGACGGCGTCGGTCGAAACAAGAAGAGGCAAGCCGGATTGCACAGAATAGGCGTTCAGCGCATCCTTAAGATCGCCGCCCGCAATGCTGAATTCTCCTGCAAATGCAACGCTAGACAGCACCAAACAGGTGCTTCCCGCGAGGAACGAATTCCAACATCTTTGATTAGGCATATGCCCCCCTTTTTTGCCCGTTGCAATTCCGACGCAGACCTAGATGATTTCATCGAGAGATCAACGTGTTGTCTCCTTGCGGCTTGATACGAAGACCGAATACAGCCTGCGCCACATCCACGAATTCCTGGCGGGCATGTACGGGAAAGGTTCCGTTCACACGCAACTGCATGACCGACGGATCACGGACAACAATCTTCTCGATATTGTATCTATTGAAATCAGCGACGGCATCGCCCAGTGTTGTGCCGTCAAAGATCAAGAGACCTTTGCGCCAACTCACCTCGTTCGACAGACTCTGCACGGGTTTCTTCGTTACCGACATACTATCATTCGTGGCGGTTGCGATTTCCCCCGGCGTCAATTCCGTTGAACGCTCAGACACGTCCCGACCGATTGAATTGAGTTGAGCCCGACCTTCGAGAAGCGCGACTTCGATGTTGCTCCCGGTGCGATGGACTACGAATTTTGTGCCCAGATCGGTGACTTTGTGATTGCCAGCAATCACAATGAAGGGCCGCCGAGGATTATGTACGACCCCAAAATAGGCTTCACCTTTGGCCAGCCAAACCGTTGGCTGGGACAGGTCATCGGCGATGCTAAGCACCGTGTCCGTATTCAGTTCAATGACCGTGCCGTCGGGCAACGTGAGCGTGCGGTGCCCCCCAATGGGGGTCGCATATTCGCGAACGTTGGGAGTGGAATAGATCCGGTAACCGCCTATACATGCAACCACCAACAACAGCCCGGTGGCCGCCGCCCTCCAGGCGCCGGGATTTAACAGCCGCCTTAAGCGCGGCCCACGGCGCGATCCAGGGGAGTGAAGCGCGGCGAGACGCGTTGCCTCGGCCCATGCAGCTTCCAACCGCCAGTACGATGCGCGGTGGAATTCGGATGCAGCGAGCCAAGCGTCGAGTTGCTGCTGGTTCTCCGCATCCCACTCAGGAGAGTTTGCACGCATGAGCCAAGAAGCCGCCTGCTCGCGGATGGGTTTTGCGGTCGGAGACAGTTCAGGTGAGGTCATGTTCACCTCCAACCACCGACTGCTCTCCATAGAGTTGATCGGCCAGCGCAAAGACACCGCGCCGCACATAGTTCGAGACGACCTGCTCCGGAATTCCCATACGCCGCGAAATTTCCTGGAGCGACAGCCCTTCAACCCGCTTGAGGATCAGCGCTTCGCGATAGCGAGGCGGCAAATCATTAAGGGCGAGCTGCAATCTGCGCAGCGTTTCTCTTGCGATTGCACTGCGTTCGGGCCCTGGCTCGTCTGTGGGTATGAGTGTGAGATCAAGATCGGCGGCGATCTCGATGGGAATAACGTTTTCCCGTCGCAAACGGTCGATGAGAACATTGCGAGCAGTTGCAAACAGAAAAGGTTTGGTCCGCTCCGGCAATTTGTTTTCCGCGGCTCTGAGAACGTGGGCGTAGACTTCCTGCCGAACGTCCTCAACATCGCTAGGATTGCGGCAGTTTCTTTGAAGAAAGCGCATTAATATTGCCTCAAGCGGCAGCACGTCTCGGACGAACCAAGCTCTCACCTCAGCCCAAGACACGGCCGCATCCTTAGCGCGTGGATTGACGCCTTCGTTGTTCCAGCTCGGTTTTTCGTCGTTCATATCCGTCTATGTTTCCTCACGGGGAGGCGAGAACAGAGACCCTGCCTCTAGGACGCAGGCCGAAGACAAATCTAACCGCGCGCCATCCAAAAAAATCGAGCGACCGGTCGCGCAAGTTTCTTTCAAGGGCTCTTGGCTGGAGTCCCCTGTTAAATATACTCTACAGTAGTGAGCCCACGAGAGCGTACATGCTTGCTGCGGCCGACCGCACGGGAACTGGAGTGTCGAACCCGTTGTGCGATTTTTCGACAGCCAGCTGACCCACTTGTTACGTCAATCGGATATAGACCACGCGCTTTGCGCAAGCATCCACACCATGAGTGCCGCGTAGGCCGTAATAATGGCGACGCGAATCCAATGGGTCGTCATTAATAGTCGATATTTCTTTGGCAGAAGCTCACCGTTTGGGCCTGCGAGATTTGCCATCAGCGGGCCCCACCACAGGGCAGTGCCGAATATAAGCGCGGCTTGTAGCGCGACGCCCAACCAAACCATCCAGTTTGGGACGTTGGCAGCGGGCCACCACAACATTAGCACAGCACCAACGGCCACGAGGGCAGCAGGCACTTCCAGTCGCGCCGGGCCGCGATGGTGGCGCGCCATGGCGATCGGTTCTGCCGTATGTGGGAATATTACTTATTGCAGAACGCGGGCGCCTTCCGCTGCCAGCACATCAGCTTGGGCCAAATGGTGCTGACACCGCATGGCTTGCGCGGCGGTTACAGAGCCGTGCGATAGTAATGCGCGGCTTGGACACACGAATTTTCAATCTTCTAAGAATTTCAGATTCTTCTGATAATACAAATACTTACAAAAATCGTAGCACCAGAAGAGGACCCGAAAGCACATCTAAGCGCTTAATTCAGCGAATTCAGTGACGCGGATCTCAGGCAGGAAACGAGGCTCAGAACATCCGCGATATGGCGGGGTTTCTTTATTGGCCGATCCGGCTCGCTGATTGGCTCTCGCCTAGAATATTATTTTTGTCAGCAAATCGCGATATGCTGCGTGGAGACGCCAAAGACTTCTGCGATGGCAATTGACGAAAACAAGGTCGACGAGGCCGCGCTCGCCCTGCTCTATCTGACGCTGCATGACGGATTCCGGGCCTGGAAGAATTTCGATTGGACAGTTCTGAATCGCCTTCACGCCAAGGGATTGATCGAGGATCCGGTCGGCAAGACGAAGTCGATCGTTTTTAGCGACCAGGGCTTGCGCGAAGCCAAGCGACTCTTTGAGATTCTATTCGCAAAGCCCTGAGCGCCGCGCTCTGGCGCGTCTGCGCGCGCAAAGGATACGCAGACGACAAGGACTCCACTTTGTCGATCTAGGAATTGTTCCCTGGTGCCCAGAAGAGGTTTGGCAGTTTTGCTCCAAGGCATTGAAAGGGAAGGCCGTCCAAATCCCTCTTTCGGTTAATACCCAGAAAATTCGCGGTCCTCCGCTGACTAAATCGAACCTACCACAGTTCCATTTCGATGTCAGGACCCCGCGTACAAAAATTGGTGATGTTGATACAATTGAAAGCCCAGATCGCCGACACCTACCGTGTGATATAACGAACGATGTTGAAATCGAAATTACTAGAGAACATCGAATGCAAAGCGCATTCGAGCCAGTTTATGTAGCGTCAGCCGAAATCTCTCCATTGACGCTCATGTTTACGCACCATTGAAACCCTCCCCACTGCGACAGGGCTCAAAAAATTCCGGGCGGCAAATTGAAACATGCCGCGCGAACTGGAAAGATCAAGACGCCTACCAGTTTTTTGTTATGCGTAGCCCGAACAGCCGCGGATCGGTAGTGAACACATTGGTCGAGAGTCCCGTGTCATCCGAATTGAGAAACGCGCCTGTGATGGCCGTCGTGTCGAACACGTTCTTCACATATGCCATTGCCTGCCAGCCGTCCTGATTGGTGAAGATCAGTGTCAGGTTCGCGTTGGTATAACCGTGAAGCTGATCGTAAGGCTTGTCATTGAACACGCGAGCAAAAGAATTGCCTTGCCAATATCCATCGGCGCGAATGGTGCCCGCCCAGTCCGCGCTCAGCGGCATCGAGTATTGCGCACCCGCAGACAGCGTGAACGGCGGCGCGTTCGGAAGCTGATTGCCGCTGAGGTTTTTCATGAACCCTTCGCCGTTGTTTGGCGCGGTGGCGGGATCAAAACCCGCATAATTAGGGGCCGGGTTGCCATAGAAATCAGCCCCAGGAAAAGGGACATAGGGACGGTTCGTAACCGGATCGTGTCCGTCGGAGTATGCATCGAAACATGCCGCCTCCACCGCTATGGCATCGCCGCGGAATGCAAGACCATTTTCGAGACCATAAGGACTTGCATATGCCGCAGACGTCGAGTTGTTTCCACCATTGCCCGCCCTAAAGCCGGAAAGCAGCTGGTTGATCACAGCTGTCGGGACTATGCAGTTCGAGGTTTCGGTGATGAACGGTCTTACCACCATCCAGCCCGAATGGCCGGCTGTGCGGTCCATCAGATCGATCGCCTGCGAGCCATTGGCGAGTGCGGTGTTTTCATAGCCGCCCGCGAAAGTTGAAGCGCAATCCGGGCACGGGCTCCCAAGTCGCTTCCATCTCCGCCCCTCGGACCGTTGCGTTGAAGTTCAAGTTGATGGAGGTGCGGTCGACGATCTGGGAGATCTGATAGTTCTGGTATTTGTAATAGAACACGTCGCCGTTCAGCGTCATCGCTCCATCGAGCAGCGTGTTCTTCGTTCCCAGCTCGAACGCGTCGATGAACTCCGGCTTGAATGTTTGCGGATGGGTATAGTTGGTCGGCGATTGAAGTGGTATGCCGAAGAATGTCACCGGTACGACACCCGGGGGATTGGCGCCGCCGCCCTTGTAGCCACGCGAATAAGACCCGTAAAACAACGACTGATCGGTGAAGTCGAGCTTGGGCATCCAGTCGGCTACGAAGCGGCCCGTCCATTCCTTCCACTGTTGGTCAAGATTGCCAAAGCTTGGATAGCCTTCGCCTGGAAGGATGGTCCAGCTCGGAATCTCGGTGAAACTTTTGCTGTCGTCGGTCCAGCGCAAACCTCCCGTCAGCTTCACATCCGGCGTCACTTGATAATAAGCTTCGCCGAAGCCCGCCCATGAATGCAGGCGATACGGATTTTCACTGCGGAAATAATTGTGGCCCTGCCCGTCGATCTTGTTAAGCGGATTGGGATCGATATAGGCGCAGCCTACTCCGAAAAAATACGCGTTGAAGTCAAAGTCGGCAGTGGCGGGAACGGGATTGCATGCATTCGCAGCCGTAGCGTCGAAGGGGTAGTGAGCCAAACCAAGATTGGGTCCCCCTCCATGAACGTTTACGGCTTCCTGATACAGGCTCAGCAAATTGGAGAAGACATAATAGTCTTCCACCGTCTGGTAGTGGAGATAGGACCCGCCGGCGCTGAAGTTGAGCGGCCCCGCGAAGTTCGAGGCCAGCCGCACCTCCTGATAAAATTGCTCGGCATGTTCCTGGGAGACGTCCTCGGCCAGAAACCTGTCCGAACAGCCCAGTTGCGGATCGCAATATTGACCATCTTCACCGATCAGCCCGTAGGTATAATCTCCGATTACGTTTACTGAGGGATCATCCGGACGGATGAAGGCGCCGGGAACCGTATTGAAACGGTTATAGTCCTCGGTCGAATAGAGAAAGTCCTTGTTGTAGCCGGTTTGCGACGTCAGTGTGAGAGACGGCGTAACTGCGTAATCCGTATTGAATTCCAGCGTATCGTTCTTCGCCCGATAGCTGGGTTCCAATGCTGAACCGATGACACGCAGATTCTGCGACTGGGTCGTCGTTCCATAAGGATTGAAGTCCTGCGGCATAAGTATCTCCGACCTTTTTACCGCCGCAACAAACGGAAGGCTGTCAGCATCGGGCACCCCGAAAGCCGTGGGCGCATAAAGCGAGCCGAGCTTGCATCCCTGGCTGAGGTAGGTGTCGGCGGTTGTGTCGAGATTGCTGACCAAACCGGCGGGGCCATTCACCGATGACGGGCCGGGATCGGTCGTGCAAAGCGTTTTGGCGCTTCTCAGGCGATCATCGTCTTCGCTGAAATGTTCCCAGACGACGGTGGCCGTCAGATTCTCGATCGGATGAACAAGCACCGACACACGCCCCGACCACAGATCGCGGCCATCGACGGGTTTGTCCATCGTCGTATCGAATGTGTAGCCGTCGCGCTTGGTCCATTCGCCTGCAACGCGGACGTCCAGCTTATCCCCGACAATTGGGATATTCAGCATCCCTTCGAGACGACGGTTCTCATAATTGCCGACATCGACCGACGCCATGGCTTCATAGTGATCCGTCGGTTTGGCGGAAACCATATTCACAACGCCTGCCGTCGCGTTGCGGCCATAAAGCGTTCCTTGCGGGCCGCGCAGCACTTCCACGTTCGAAACGTCATAGAACTCCTGCTCGAAGAAGTGATTGCGGATGAACGGAATATCGTTGAACGCAACAGCCACAGCTGGATCGGTCGTCACAGAAATCGCCTGGGTGCCGATGCCGCGGATCTGAATGCTGTAACCGCTAAAATTTGTCTTGGTGAAAGTCATGTTCGGAACCTGTTTGATCAGATCCGGACCGCCCGCGGTTTGCGTAGCTGTCAATTGCTCCTGCGACAGAGCGGTAATCGAAATTGGGATGCTCTGCACATCGGCGCCACCAAGCTTCGAGGATGTGACGGTCACTGTTTCAAGAGCGGTTGCGGGTGCCTTTGCCTGCGCAAGTTGAATGCTGGTGAGTTCGTCCTGTGAATTTTCGCTGCGCTCTGACGCCGCGCGGACGATAGCAATGGAACTTCCAGCGCGACGCGTCGTAAATCCGGTTCCAGAAAGTATCCTGGACAATGCAAAATCCGAAGACATGTCCCCGGAAACGCCTTTTGTCCGGATACCTTGCAGGGCATGGCTGGAGACAGAGACTTCAACACCGGACTGAATTGAGTAGGCATCCAGCGCAGCAGCGAGCGATCCGTCGGGAATATTGAACGTGACCGCAAAGGTCGGCGGGGCTACCAGCAAAGAAGCGAGCGCCGCCGACGCTAACAAACAAATATCCAGTTTCCTGCCCATTACTTCCCCCTTAACTCGCCATTTTCAGGACTTGAGTTACCGTGACAGAATGATGCTTCCATTCTTGTGATCGACTTTGAGATCGAAGATTTCGTGTGCGCTCGCCGCAAAATTTTCAGCACTAGTGAAGCGAAACGTCCCGTTGATTGTGAGGTTCGCGGCACCTTGATTGGCGACGACGAGTTCAGCGCCTCCGTATCGGTTGAATTCAGCAACCGCATCCGCAAGCGGCGTATTATGAAAAACGATCAATCCATGCTGCCAAGCAAGGCTGTCGGACAGTTCGCGGTTCGACTTCTTAAGAACTTGGGTCGCTTCTGGCGTTGCGATCGCAACGTCCCCTGGTGACAAAACTACCGGGTGCTGCTGGGAACAACTCGATGAAGGTTCCAGACGTGCCCTGCCTTCGAGCAACGATACGCGAACGGAATCGGGCGTAGCCCTTACGAGAAACTTCGTGCCGAGATCTGTGATGGTGTGACCAGCGGCGGTTACGACGAATGGCCGTGAAGCATCGTGCTTGATCTCAAAGAAAGCTTCGCCACGTACGAGTTCGACAGAGCGGTGTACTGGCCCAACATCCAACCTAATCGCAGAGTCGGTATTGAGTTCGATCTGCGAGCCATCCGCCAGCGCGAGCTTCTCCTGACCGCCCTTTGGGGTCTCAATGAGCTTCCCCTGCGGGCCGCGTAGATAATTCCCCGCAAGCGTCCCCACGAGCACAATGAGGCCGAGCGCACCCGCGATGCGCATCCAAGGGGCGTGCTTCGAGCTATCCGGACGTGGGGGTGTTCGCATCGGGACCCTCAGTGCCGCAAGACGATTGGTTCGACGCCAGGTCGCTTCCATTCGCAAATAGGCGACGCGATGAGACAGTGATTGTGCGAGCCATGCATCAAGCTCGCCCTGACGCTCAACCGTCCAGCCTTCAGGATTGTGGCTGTCTGCCACCCATTCCGCTGCTTTGTCTTCGATTGCCATTGCGCACGTGACGCTCGCGATACCGTCGATCCTCATGAGGGCCTCCGCATATCTGGTTGCTCGCCGTAGAGAGCATTGGCCAAGATTCGTAGACCCTCTTTGATGTGATACCGGACCGTTCTCTCGGTCAGCCCCATGCGCATTGCGATTTCCCGATGCGAAAGCCCCTCGACCTGGCGCATAACAAACGCTTCGCGGCAGCGCGGCGGCAGTCCATCCAAGGCGATTTGCAGGCGCTTCAACTCGTCTCTGGCGATAATGGCGCTATCGAGACTCGGCTCATCGATTGCTGTTCCCAGCGCTTCAACATCTGCCACGACTTCGAACGGAACGACCTGCTCGTGACGCATCTTCGTGATAAGGAGATTGCGCGCGGCGGCGAACACGAATGATTTCGCAGAGGCCGGTATTTCCTTGAGCGCGGCCTCATAGACGCGCACATATATATCTTGCCGAATATCGGCAATGTCGCTCTTGTTGCGCCAGTTGTTTTGCAAGAACTGCATCAAGGCTGCCTCCAACGGCAGGACCTCGCGCTCGAACCATGCATCTGCTTCGGGCGCAGTAATCACCGCCCCCTGAATGCGCGGGTCGACATCGCCAAGACCTAGTTCTGTGTTCTCGGACATCCCTCGCAGCTTCCTGCCTTTCGAGGGGTTAGAGCGTCTTCCTGCCTATGGAGACTGACGAGCCACCAAAACTGACAGGGTCGGCGAAGAGATTTTTTTCTCCCAGCAATAAAAGTACAAAGCCCTTCCCCGCTTGAGGCTTCCACTGCTTTTCCCAGGAGCGGGAAGCCAGCTTCGCTCACGCGATCGCCGGCGTTCCGAAACCAGATGCACGACGCCTTCGGGACTACGCTGGATCTTGCCCTCGACCAGTAACATACGAGATCCCGTCACCTCTCTGCGGTATTCATCTAAGACCGACGGCCAGACCACGACAAACACCGGTCTCATCGCGAAGCGTGATGAATACGACGCCGGCCGTACCCGGCATCTGCCTTACGAGAATCATACCCGCACATTTGGCTGGAGAGCCATCCTTGCGTGATTAAGCAGGAACGTAAGTCAATCTAATCGCGTCCTCGCCAATTAGATCGCTGGCCACAAGGCGGAGCGGCGGCCGGGGGCCGGCGAAGAATGGCTTGCCGCGACCAAGGACGACGGGCCGGAAGTAGAGTCGATACTCATCAATAAGACCAAGGTCGGTTAGGCTTCGTGCCAAGTCTGGTCCAGCAACTTGCATCTCCCCAATCAGCCGGGCCTTCAGCCCGTGTATCACCGCCTCGATGTCATCCTCGACAAGCGTGGCGTTGGGGCCGACTGACTTCAACGAGCGCGACACGACCCACTTCGGTTGCCTCCGCCACGCCGCTGCGAAGTCGCGTTGGTCCGCGCTCCACTCCGGACGGTCTTCGTCCCAATAACGCATTACTTCGTACATGCGGCGACCGTACACACTACCGCTCAGGTCGCGCACCCACTCGGTGAAGTGACGAAATAGCGCCGGACCAGTTGCAAACGCCAGGTGGTCGACATAGCCGTCCAGGGACTGGTTCATTCCAAAGACGAGCTTCGCCATGCTGCAAAATCTCCACACCAGGTTCTTCAGAATAGCTTGAGCCGCCGTTACGCGGAAGTTAGGTTGACCACAATCCACCGGTTTGCAAAATACGTCTGCAGCGCATTCACGCGCGTAACGATTTCATGATCATAGGTCGTGGGAGTTCCATGAAGCATTGGACGCAAGCGCTGATATAGAGATTGTTTCATTTGTTCCGCCTCCGCGCCAAGTTGCGATGCCTCCGCGTTATCGTGCGATCGCGCCAACTTTTTTGCTTTCTTCTTCATCCTATCGCAGGCCCTCGTTGCACTTCGGCCGTCTTTTTCCAGGCGTGCGATAACGGATGGGTCTGTCATGCCAAGGCACAAAGTCGGCGACAGTGGCATGTAAATCGAGATCCCGGGCGACGCCAATCCCATGGTACCAAAGGGAGCATGAACAAATGGGTTTTCTCGCACGGCTGGATGATCACCAAGATGAAATGAGTCATCAACAGTCGCTCCTATTAAGTACCAGTGTTTGTCAAAAAATGAGGGCCGAACTTAGCCGGAGCATCTCGAAGCATATTCAACGAAAGAATTTTCGCATCCTCTTCCGACATTGTGCAGGAATTCTCAACTTGATCGGGTTGAATTCCTCGTGCTTCCAATCACGCACCTAGGCTCTTAGCGACGTCTCTGCGGCACTAAAGGGCGCAGTCGTTCGCAATAAAGTGCGACACGCGAAAGCGCTTTCGCGGGACAAAATTAAGTCGTTGCTTGAGGCGATAAATGTCTATCGCGGAGAACCTGCGACACTTTTCGGCCTCCAACTGATGCTACCTACCTTCATGAGAACAATCGAAATGCGCGGAGCGCGGTGGACAGAAATAAACTTCACTAAGTCTGAATGGCGTGTTCCGGCCGATCGAATGAAGATGCGGAAGGAGCGCATTGTCCCGCTTTCGAAGCAGTCTGTTGCCCTTTTGAAGGCGCTTTATGTCATCAACGGTCATAGGGAATATCTATTCCCCAACCGTCGCAATCCTAGGACATGTATAACTGCAACGACATTAAATCGGGCCCTCGAGCGCATGGGCTTCTTGGGCGATGGCTCAATTGGCTTCTCGGCGCACGGATTCAGAGCGACGGCCTCTACAGTGCTGAACGAGGCAGGATTTCGCTCAGATGTCATTGAACGGCAACTCGCACACCAAGAGCGAAACAATGCGCGCGCCAGTTACAATGACGCGACCTACATGGACGAACGGCGTGTCACGATGCAGGTCGGGGCAGATATGGTCGATGAAATGTGCCGTGAAACGTCTAGCAATCAAATCAGTTTCGTACGCTCGCTGACATTCCAGCCTGTCTAGAACGGTTATGCACGCCGTGGATCTCCAATTCGCACATGTTGTCTTTAACGCAACCTTTCATCGCGACAAAAAAGAGCGACGCGTAGGGCGCCGCTCAGTCGGGAGAATGCTGTGCGCTAATGCGCATAGCAGACGCGGCGCAGGACATTTCGGTTACCCACCAAGTCCCACGCTGATTGTGGCAAACGGACCATAGAAGCCGACATTCTCTCTCTTCACCGCTTCGATACCGCTATCCATTGCGCCGAAAAAGAAGTCGGCGCGATAACCGAAACTGACTTTCGCGTCGGCATAGCGGAATGAAAACCCTGCAAAGCCTCCGATATTCGGGATCATAACGGTGCGCGAACGGCCGGGATTGGCGCTTTGACTCGAATGCGCCGTGTATGTTGCGCGAGGGTAATGGCCGACCACCAAATTGTAATGGGAAATCGCTGTCTGACGATGCACCCGAACTTTTTGCCGGCCAAATAGCATAGCGGCATTTAGGCCCCAATCGAAATCGAGCGTCGCATGTTCGCCGCTTCGGACTAACGGCGCGGACGCATCCCATGACAGCGATGGCCCGATGGCGTGGGTGTTGCGGCTCGCCGAAAGGATAGCGGTGTACGCTATCGAGTGACGATTGCGGAAATTGTACTTTGACGGGAAGAGAGCGCTACGGGAATTGTGTATATAGGGTTTGGCTCGAAGGTCGATATTCGAATCTGACGTGAATTGTGCAATCCGGACGCCCGCGCTGACGATCGAGCTGCTCCCGGATCCAAACATGCCGAGACCAACATCTTTGCCTGCCTGGAAATCCAGCGTGAGGTTGGTGTCATGATATGCCGTCAGACCATCGCCGAGAAAGTTCCTTAGCGGAGAGGCAAATACCTGGGTTGCCGAGACGACAGATTGCTCGTGATGCAGATGCTTGCCCCCATTGGCGCGGCCATAGCGCAGCGCCGCCGAGAAGATCCAGTTCGAATCTTCGGGTGCGAAGGTGATCTTGCCTTCGGTCGCAAGCCCATAGGCCGGCGGCGACTGTGCATCGACCATTGGAGCGAGAGTGCTCGGCTTGGCCTGAGCGAAGAATGACGGCGCGAATATGCTTTGCGCGCCGTCGATACGTTCAAGCTGCCCACCGACCTCAATCCACACGGTTGGCCTGTCGGCATCGCCATCCGCAGCCTCACTGACGCAGATCGATGCCATCAGGGCAGCGGCCGACACCGTAACAAGCAATTCCAGATGTAACGCGATGTGTTTATTCTTGACGGTCAATTCGCTCATCGGTTCCCCCTACCAATTCTTCGTGACGCGAATGCCGATCAATTTAGGATCGGTCAAGAAGACGTTGGTCGTCAGCCCGGTGTCATCGCTGTTCAAGAACGCGCCGGTGATGGCTGTCGTGTTGAACACGTTCTTGTCATAGAGCATCACCTGCCAACCGGTCTGGCTCGTCAGGATGAGCGTTAGATTGAGCGTGTGGTAACCATTCAATCGGTCATAAGATAAATCGTTGAACACCCGCCACCAGGAGGAATCCTGCCAGTAAAAATCGCCTCGCAACGTGCCGGCCCAATCGGATGTAAGCGGCATCGAATATTGCGCGCCAAACGACACCGTATAGGGCGGCGCGTTTGGCAGGCTATTTCCGCCGAGATTCTTCGAAAACCCGGTTCCATTGTTCGGTGCCGTTGAAGGGTCATATCCGGCATATCCCGGTATAGGATTGCCAGACGGATCGGTACAGCACGGCAACCCTCCCGCTTGTGCTGTCGGATTCGGCGTATAAGGTAATTGCGTCAATGGATCTTCGTTCAGGATATAGGCATAGGCACAATAGCTCGTTGTGCTCGCGCCAACGGACGGGCCGCCTAAGGTAATATACTTCGCGACATCGGTGGGAAAAATACAGTTTGAGGGCTCGTTGACGAAAGGCTTGACGAGCACCCAACCCGGATTACCAGCCGTTCGATCCATGAGATCGACGGCGCTTTGGCCTTTCGCGACAGCGGTATCTTCCCAGCCGCCAGAGAAATTGAAGCGCAAGCCGGGCATCGGCTCCCAGGTCGCTTCCAGCTCGGCGCCTTTCACATGTGCATCGAAATTTAGATTGATCGCCGTGCGGTCGACAATCTGCGAAATTTGATAGTTCTCGTAATTGTAATAGAACACATCGCCGTTCAACGTCAGCGCGCCGTCCAGAAGCGTGTTTTTCGTGCCCAGCTCAAAGGCATCGACGAATTCCGGCTTGAACGTCAGCGGGTGCGTGGGCTGCACATGAACGCCGACGTCTCCCACATACGCTTGGGACGGGTAGATCGCGCCGGGCGGATTGGCGCCACCCGCCTTGTATCCGTGTGCGTAAGAGCCATAGACGAGCGTCTGATCCGTGAAATCGAGTTTTGGTGTCCAGTTGGCGACTGCGCGGCCGGTAAACTGATCCCACTGTTGATCGACAACTCCTAGGACTGGATATCCCCATCCTTCTTCTATAAGCCAGCTCGGGATGACGACGAAATGTTTCTGGTCGTCAGTCCATCGCAACCCGGCCGTGAGTTTCAGATCGTTCAGTATTGAATAGTTGGTTTCGCCGAATAAGGCATAGGAATTCAGCACATAGGGATTCTCGCTGCGGAAATAGTTATGTCCATTGCCGTCGAGATGCGTGATCGGATTGGGATCGACGTAGTCCTGGTTAGCGATAAGAAAGGGATCGTTAGGGTTGGGGTATTGGAGGCCATATCTCAATGGACCACTACTGTTCGAATCGTATCCCAGACTGGGGTTGTAGCCGCCACCGATGAGCGTGAGTACGTTGCCGAAGACGTAGTAGTTTTCCAACGTCTCATAGTGGAGATAGTTTCCACCTGCGCTGAAATTGAATGGACCGGAAAAATTTGATGTGATCCGGAATTCCTGACTGAACTGCCAGGCCCGTTCCTCCGAGAGGTCCTCGAGCATTAGCCGGTCGGAGCAACCTAGTTGCGGATCACAGAAGATACCTGCGCCGGGGTAATTCGGATCGGGCAGGACTCCATTACCTGCTTGCTGACCATTGTTGAGAGGAGAATAGGCAAAAAGCCCTGGCGTCGCGCCGAACCGGTTGTAATCCTCCGCCGAAAACAGGAAGTCGCTCCCAAAGCCGGTTTGCGAGGTGAACGCAAGTGCGGGCGTTATCGTATAATCGGCATTGAATTCGACGACATCGTTCTTAGCGCGATAGGTCGGATTGATCCCGGAATCGATCACACGCAAATTGTGAGACTGGGTTTCACTGGCATAAGGGTTAATGTTATTCGCTTGGCTCTCGAACTGCAGGCCCAGAATGTAGGGCAATGTGTAACCCAGCGGCGCTTGAAATGAATCGGGCGAATAGAGGGAAGCAGGTGCACAACCTTGCGTGAAATAGTCACCGGCACTGCCCCATGCCGGACCGACAGTCTTCAGCATGCCACCGATATTCACCGTGCCGGAACCATCCGAACTGTTCGGAAACGGCACGTACCCCGGACCGTAATCCGTCTTGCAAAGCTGTTTGGAGCTTCTGAGACGGTCGTCACTTTCGGAGAAGTGTTCCCAAACAAGATATGTTTGCAGGCTTTCGGTCGGCTTCCAGCCGATGGTGACACGGCCAGACCATAGATCGCGACCATCAATGCTGCTGTCCGTTTCTTGATTGAATGAGTAGCCGCTCCGTTTTGTCCATTCACCAGCTATGCGGATGTCGAGCCTATCATCAACAATGGGTATATTGATCATCGCTTCGAGACGACGGTTCTTATAGTTGCCGATGTCTGCGGATGCCATTGCCTCGAACTGATCGCTTGGTTTTGCAGAAATGAGATTGACGACGCCAGCCGTTGCATTGCGCCCGTAGAGCGTGCCTTGCGGTCCGCGCGCAACTTCAACCGACGCCACATCGTAGAATTCTTGCTCGAAGAAGTGATTGCGGACGAAGGGCGTGTCATTAAACGCGACGGCCACCGCCGGATCGGTCGTAACCGAAATTGCTTGTGTGCCAATGCCGCGTATCTGGATGCTATAGCCCGAAAAATTGGTCTTCGTGAACGTCATATTTGGGACCTGCTTGATCAGGTCCGGGCCGCCTGCCGTTTGCGTCGCTGTCAACTGCTCTTGTGACAAAGCCGTAATAGCGATCGGTATGGATTGCACATCACCGCCACCCAGCTTTGAGGATGTGACGGTGACAGTTTCGAGTGCTGCTGGCGCGGCAGGTGCTGCTACAAGCTGAATCGGATCAATATTTATCGATGACGACCTGGCGTCCCGAACAATACCCAATACGCCGGACGGATCGCGTTTCGCCACAAATCCTGTGCCCTGCAGCATGCGAGCAAGGGCCGCCACTGCCGAAAGATCACCCTTTACGCCGTTGGTATGCACGCCACGGATCGCATCATTGGAGATTGCCACGACCACACCCGATTGTGCGCTATAGGCATCAAGCGCCGTGTCGAGATCGCCGCCCGGAATATTGAAGGTTTCAGCGACCGCTGTTGCCATGAAGGCACTCGAACAAAGAAGCCCCGCGGCGAGCAAAGCTAGACGACCGTCTTTCATTCATTCCCCCTTAGTCCGCTTAGTAGAAGCGGCGAGCAAAAACTGTTTATTCGATCCCTTACCGTGAAATCACAAAATCGTTTCCGCGGCGCGCGATATGCAATCCGAAGAAGTCGTTCGCGATTTGAGCAAACGCCTCCACATCGTTTGAAGGCAATGTTGCGGTGATCGTGCGCTGCGCAAGCGCGGGATCTGCGATCCCAAGTTTCTGCACATTGTAGCGATTGTACTCAGCGACCACATCGGCAAGTTTGGTTCGGTGAAATACCAAAACTCCACGGCGCCATCCTAGTGCGTCAGCTATTGCGTCCGCCGGCTTCTTGCTTACTGAAAGAGAGTCTGCGGTGGCGACGACCGTATCCCCGGGTGTCAACACAAGCGATTGTTGCTTCGAGCCATCAGTGTTCGACGATTCAAATCGTGCGCTGCCCTCTACGAGATCGACATCCAGTTTTCCGTAATCTCGCCTGATTGCGAACTGCGTACCTAAATCGATGACACGATAATTTCCTGCTTCGACGACGAACGGAGTTTTCGCGTTGTGGGTAATCTGGAAGAACGCCTCGCCTTTAAGCAGCGCAACGTGGCGACCATCAGAACCAGTGGACACGCGAAGGGATGTATCGGTGTTCAACTCGATGTGTGAACCGTCTGCAAGGGTGACGATCTTGCGTTCGCCAATCGAAGTTGCATAGGTCCGGTCAGTGGTTGGCGAGAAGTAAAACAACGCGCCAGCACCCAGCGCCCCAACGATTGCTGTAAGCACCGCCATGCGCGCGAGCCGCGGCGCAAATCCGCGCAGGGCCGTAACCATTTGGCGCTCGGATCGCGGACGGAGCACCGTCAATCGATCCGCGTCACGCCATACTGCCTCCAAACGCAGATAGGCGATGCGATGGGCAAGAGAGTCGTCAAGCCAGACATCAAGTGATCGCTGATCTTCGTCTGTCCAACCATCGTAATCGCGACGGCGTAGCAGCCACGAAGCCGCTTGCGCACGGACCGCCTCAGCGTCGGGTGTACGCGGAGTATTGGCCTCGGTCATGGGATGCTCCGTGCGTCGGCTGGCTCGCCGTAGACGAGGTCTGCGAGCAAGCACATCCCATCGGTGAGGTGCCGGTTGACGGTGTACTCCGTGACGCCCATGCGGACCGCAATTTCGGATCGTGACAGACCCTCGATTTTCCTCATCACGACGGCTTCACGACATCTTTGCGGCAGGCGCTCCAATGCAGATTGGAGACGGCGCAGCGTCTCGCGTGCCATAACCACGCGATCCGGCCCCGGTTCATCGATCGCAATATTGAGCGTGTCGAGATCGGTGACCGCCTCGATTGAAATAACTTGTTCGTGTTTGACGCGGTCAATCAAAAGATTGCGTGCGGTCGTGAAGACGAAAGGTTTTGCGCGCTCCGGCAGCCGTTCTCTGGCAGTCTCGTAAACGCGCATATATACGTCCTGACAGAGGTCAGCGACGTCGCTTCTGTTTCGGCTATTACGACGCAAGAATTGCATTAAGATCGCTTCCAAGGGTAAAACCTCCCGGACGAACCATGCGTCGATTTCGGACACGGTCATGCAACTGCCTGCGCGCGGCAGGCCAGCGTCTTCAAAACCGGTGTCCGATGTATCAACCATCCCCCGTCCGTCGAGGGTTAGAGCTAACGACCACACTTAGTTAGACTGCTGAGCGATGCCCGTGAGCCATACGATTTTGAAAAATATTTTGCTTTTTTTGAAATGCGAAAATAATTGCGCTCGATCAAGGAGATAATCGCGCTGGCGTCTGTGGACGGGTATACCCAAAATACTTTCTTGCGCGATGGGAACACTCATATTTGCCGACCACTGCGGCCCCCGGCTAAGAACGCCACCGGCGTCAGCCAATACGCACGGTGTTGTGCGTCGCGCCTAGCTGGCATTCTGCCTTTTGTTGACTTTGATTGAAACCAAGCCGCACACGGCGGCGCAATTTACATAATTGTCAGTCGGCGCATTTTGGCTTGGGCACGTCATGGTCTCGCGTCAGGAAACGGCACGTCCCTTACTGACGCCGGGCGAGGTTAGCCCGAATACGTTCATCGGGCCGTCGACGGAATGCTATCGCCAAATCTCACGGCAACGCGAATGTCAGCGAACGGCTGGTTTATTCCATCTAATTTTTGAATACGCACACATTTATGTGGGGGGTATTTTCCATTTTCAGTCTTCGACTTGTAGGCTACGAGCGTGATCACAAATGCTGTCCCGTGGGCAGCACATATCGCCGTCCCTGAAGGCCGAACGCCGGCATTTGATCAATTGCGCCACGAAGCGTTTAACAAGAACTAACGATTGGCGGCCAGCCTTGCTCTGCTGCGCATATGTTCACGCATAGCGCAATTACACTTTTGCGCTGCGCAATCCGGTCAACAAGCGAGCGCTGGGTACCGTGCGCGGTTCGTTTGGCGCAAGCTACACGCGTATGTGCACAGCAGACAAAGTTTATTCGGCCCTAACCTAGAGAATTGTCTCAATCCCATTGCGACGAATGACATTCAAGAGAACAAGAGCCGCACCAGTCGGGTGCTTCGCACCGCGTTCCAATTGCGACACATATCCCGTGGTTACGTTGAGATAATGGGCGAACACAGCCTGGCTCATATTTGCACGTACACGCAGGCCTCGAATCTCATCCGCTGAAAGAGGATGAGTCTTTGGAGCATCGTTGGTACCGAGGTGCCGTTTCGTTATTTTTGAGTAGGCTGGCTCTGCAAGAATTCCAGCGCGTTTCAAATCTTTCGCTGTTTCAAGCAACGCTTTCGTAAGCCGCGTCTTTTTCGCCGTCGTCATGTCTCTATCTCCACCAGACTTCCGTCTGCAATTGACTGCTCAATTTTGGTGTCGTCTGCTGCTAACAATCCCGCAGCGATTTCCTTCAGCGTCGCCAGTTCATCGGTATCTATGTTCTCTCGCCCGCTCTTCGCGAAGCCGTAGAGAAAAACTGATCTCGCGTCTGAGTGAAACGCTATCAGTACGCGATAACCGCCAGACCTGCCCTTTCCTGGCCTTGCCACCCTTTGTTTGATGACACTTCCCCCAAGATCGGCATCCACCAGCCCTCGTTCCGCGCGCTCGACAGCTTCACGTAGGCTCAAATCCTTAATTCGCTCCCGCCGTGCGTACCGAGCAAACCACTTGGTCTTGAATATCCGCACGGCGTCTCCTAGCACTATAAACTATAGTACTATGGACCATATTTCAATAGGGCGCGGGCAACTTGCATGGCATCGAATCTGAGCACGGTTCCAAGCGATGAAGGGGCCAATGCATAGCCAGGCCAGCGCCCTCTTTTTAGTTTTAGTGCGCCGCGATAGGAAATCGGAAAATTTTTGCCCCTTCCCGCCGCTGAGGGTCAGAGCGTGAACACAGCGGAACAAATTGGCGGTGCCGATGGGGGTACCGTTCGACAATGCCGAAAATAAATGGTAGTAATATCAGATAGATAGGTGCGATTTGCTGCTTCTGATCGAACAGAGCCAGAGACCGGAGGCGCAATTTTAAGTCGGTGGTGTCGGGTGCAGCGTCTGTCAGAAGGTGCATAGGCTGGAGTACGCTCGCGCCCAAGACCCGGAGCTGTATGCCGCAACCCACACAATGAAACAGGACGTGCTGGAAGCCATCCGACGTTTGGACGACAAGTGTTGAACAACGCGTATCGCTCAAGCAAAACGAGGTCAGCTCAAGAAAACTTTCGACCAGCAACCTGTCGGTCTGCCGGCTGTCGGTCTGCCGGACGACCGCGGCGGCGCCGGCATCGACCAGAATATAGAACGCCCCAGCTGTTTAAACCGTTTTGACGTCCATCCAATTTGACCAATCTAACGCCGGACCCAACATCACGGGTCGCAAAGCCGTGCTTCGCCGCGCGCCAGGCATTTTGAAATTCGCGATTACGGCGAAGGCCTTCCCACGCCCAACCAAGATCCGATAACTTGCTGGTATAACTATATATCGCGCGATCACGCCAGTCAGATCGGACTTCGCACCTGCCATCGCTTCGGCTCAAGGAGGACAATCCCAATTTCCGCTGGCATTGCTCCTCATCCGTTATCCCCCCAATCCAACACTCACGCTGGCGAAGGGACCATAAAAGCCCAACGTTTCGGACTTGCGAGCGTCAACACCGCCATCGACGGCGCCGAAGAAGAAATCAGCTCGATAACCAAAGCTGACTTTGAAATTCTCGATGCGATATGAAGCACCCGCGAAACCTCCGACATTGGGCACGGTGACGGATCGAACACCATTGTGGCTGCCGGAATGTTGATAGAGCGTCGCATAAGGATGACCTGTCAGCGCGTATTTCGGGCCTTTGTAACGCCCTATTTCTTCGTGACTTACACTCGCTCTTTGCCTGCCAAACAGAATGGCGGCATTTGCGCCCCAATCGACCGTAACTTCACCGCTCTGCTGGTTGCCGGCAAAGGGCGCCGAACCGTTCCATGAAAGCGATGGGCCTACCCCATGAAAGCTGCGCGAGGCCTGACCCGAATTGTGATAGGTATGAAAATACGGCAGATGGAGCGTGCCAAAGCTGAGGTGAATGTCATCAAACTGCAAGTCCGGGCGCGCCCTGACATCGAATGTCGCCATAGAGGAAAACTGGGCAACACGAACGCCCAAACTCAAAACGGATGAGCCGCCCTTCCCAAACATACCCAAGCCAACGTCTCTGCCCACGGAAAAATCCACGATAGCGTGACTTTCCCGGTGATCGGCGTGTGTGTCCGCAAACTTGTCGGTGCCATGGACATTCTGATGGGTGGTCGGAATTCCCGAGACGTACCCTACGAAGAAAGTACCCTTCGTTTGATTGTCGACATGCTTGGCATTGCTTGAGCGTCCATAATTGACCGCAGCAGAGAAAACCAAATCAGAGCCTTCTGGCTGAAACGACAGTTTACCTTCCTCGGCGAATTCGAACGGAGCCGGCTTCTGTGCTTGAAGCGGTGCGGTGCCCTGCAAGACAGTCGAATCCTGATATTTTGTCTGGAACCCAACTGGAAAATTGTCTCCTTGCCCCGACACATGAACGAGCTGCCCCCCGAGTTCGACCCAGACCGTTGGACGATCCGCGTCTTGATCGTCAGCATTCGCGTTACGCATGCTGACGGCTGCAAGTAGCGACAGCGCAGAAACGGTCGTCAACAAACACCAACGAAAGTCTCGCTCTGCATTTTTTGCGTTAATTAATTCGCTCATGATTTCCCCCTACCAGTTCTTTGTGACGCGAACGCCGATCAGCCTCGGATCAGTTAGGAACACGTTGGTCGTGAGACCACTGTCATCGCTATTCAAGAAATCACCGGTAATGTCGGTCACGTTGAACACGTTCTTGTCATAGAGCATCACCTGCCAGCCATTCTGATTGGTGAAGATAAGTGTCAGATTCGCATTGGTATAACCGCGCAGCCGATCGTAAGGATTGTCGTTGAAGACACGGGCCCAGGAATAATCCTGCCAGTAATAGTCGCCACGTAGTGTACCTGCCCAATTCTGCGTAATCGGCAACGTGTATTGCGCGCCGAACGACACGGTAAAGGGCGGCGCGTTCGGAAGCTTGTTGCCGCCCAATTCCTTGGTGAAGCCTTCGCCGTTGTTGATGATCGGGTTTGTCGGATCGAACCCAATATAGTTGGTAGGAATTGGAAAACTTTTGCCGGTGCCGTTAGTTTGTCCTATCGTCGGATTTGCCTCGTAGGGGAGCTGTGTGACGGGATCCAAGTGTTGATCGTATGCGATCGCACACGAGAAAGCAGGCGAAGGTATGTTCCCCAGCCCCCTCTGCGCCGCTTGTGTTTCCAACATGGCAGCAACAACGTAGTCCGGAAAGATGCAGTTTGAGGATTGTGTCGGGAACGGTTTGACGAGCATCCACCCGGGATGATCGGCTGCATCGGTCCGATCCATCAGATCAATCGCGCTTTGCCCATCGGCGATTCTGGTGTCTTCATATCCACCTGCAAAATTCACCCTAAGTCCGGGCGCTGGCTCCCAGGTGGCTTCGAGTTCCGCGCCTTTCACTGTGGCATCAAAGTTCAAGTTGATTGATGTGCGATCCACGATTTCCGAAATCTGGTAAGCTTTGTAGTCGTAATAGAAGACATCGCCATTCAGCGTCAGGGCGCCATCGAGCATCGTATTTTTGGAGCCCAGCTCGAAGGCATTGATGAATTCCGGCTTGAACGTGAGCGGGTGAATCGGCTCCGTAATGGCATTGCCAAAATCGCTAAGCACCGCTCCTGGTGGGTTCGCACCCCCCGCTTTATAACCGCGAGAAAAAGAGCCGTAGACTAGCGTCTGGTCGGTAAAATCGAGTTTCGGCGTCCAGTTCACGACGGCCCGCCCGGTCAGTTCGTCCCATTCTTGGTTCACAATTCCCGTAACAGGATAACCAAAACCCTGATCAACAAGTTCGCTCGGAATGTCGGTGAAATGCTTTCTATCGTCCGTCCAGCGCAAGCCCGTCGTTAGTTTTAGATCGCTGGCGAGATTGTAATACGCCTCACCGAAACCCGCATAGGAATTCAGCGTGTACGGATTCTGGCTCAAGAAATAGTTGTGACCGTAATTGTTAAGACTCGAAATTGGATTTGGATCCGAATAGATGCACGATTGCGTGGGAGTGCCGCCGCCCAATACCGGATTTGGATTTTGATATCCTCCCGTGTAGTTTTCATTCAAATTATTTGCTATACATCCGTTGGCGCTCGGGTAGCCCGAAAAATAGCTGAGTGCATTGATGAATACGTAGTAGTTCTCTTCGGTTTCATAATGCAGATAGTTTCCTCCAACGCTGAAATTGAAGGGGCCATCGAAATGCGAAGCCAGACGAAATTCTTGACTCAATTGCCAGGCATGTTCATTGGACAAATCCTGCGCAACGATTTGACTCGAGCAACCCAATTGCGGATCGCAATAAACGCCACCAGGCGAGATATTGGTCGCGTTTGGTAAGAATATTCCGGGCGAGGTGTTGAACCGATTGTAGTCCTCGGTGGACCACAGCGAGTCCTGATTGTAACCGGTCTGCGATGTAGCGATCAGCGATGGCATGACTGTGTAGTCGGCGTTTAACTCAATGACATCGCTTTTGGCCCGATAATGTGGATTGATTGTGGATTCGATCACGCGCAAATTTCGTGATTGGGTCGTGCTTGCGTAGGGATCGACCCCGACGTTCGCGCCGTCAGCCGCGCCCAACGCAATGGCATAGGGCAACGAGAAGCCATCCGGCACTTCGAACGCGTCGGGTGAGTAAAGTGAACTTGGTTCGCAGCCCTGGCTGAAATAGTCTGCATTGATGGATCCCGCGCCCTCGGCACGGACGTCCAACGTGGGAGGGGGAACCGGCACGCCATTAACCGATGTTGGCGCTTGAGACGTTTTGCAGAGCTGTTTGGCAGTACGCATCCGGTCGTCATTTTCCGAAAAATGTTCCCAGACAAGATAGGCCTGCAAATTCTCTGTCGGCTTGAAACCGAGCGTTGCGCGTCCGGACCACAGATCGCGGCCGTCAATGGGCTGGTCCGTTATATCGTTAAAGCTGTAGCCGTCGCGCTTGGTCCACTCGCCTGCAACGCGCAAATCGACCCTGTCATCGACGATTGGAATATTGAGCATGCCTTCAAAGCGGCGGTTCTGATAGTTGCCGATATCGGCAGACGCCATCGCTTCGAACTGATCTGTCGGTTTGGCGGTTTCGAGGTTGACCACGCCTGCAGTCGCGTTGCGCCCGTATACCGTTCCCTGCGGCCCGCGCAGCACTTGCGCCGAACCGAGATCATAGAACTCCTGCTCGAAAAAGTGATTTCGAATGAACGGAATATCGTTCAACGCGACAGCGACAGCTGGATCGGTTGTCACGGAAATGGCTTGTGTGCCGATGCCGCGGATCTGGATGTTGTAGCCAGTAAAGTTCGTCTTCGAAAACGTCAGGTTCGGGACCTGCTTTACCAAGTCAGGCCCCCCTGCGGTCTGAGTGGCGGTCAATTGCTCCTGAGACAGTGCAGTAATCGCGATCGGAATCGACTGGACATCCCCACCGCCGAGTTTGGACGATGTGACGGTGACCGTTTCGAGGGCTGCTGCCGGAGCGCTCGCCGCCGAAATCTTTATGGGCGGCACAGTCGGCGGCGCCGGTAAAATAGCGATGGCGCCGTTTTCACGACGTGCCATGAATCCGGTACCCGAGAGGAGACGCGAAAGTGCATCGTCGGAGGAAAGATTGCCTTGGACACCTCTCGTACGCGCTGATTTTATCGCGTCCTCTGGGTATACCAATTCGATACCGGATTGCGTTGTGTAGCTGTCGAGGGCGGATTTCAGATCGCCCCCAGGAATGTCAAAGGTCGACGCGAAGGCGGCGCTCACAAGCAGAAGCGCGTTTGCGCTTCCCAGCATTAAAGTTCTGAATCTTTGTCTGTTCGTCATTATCCCCCCTTGCGACCGCAGCGCGATCCGGTTCGTTCCGTACTCAAATTCCATCGCGCCGAAGATCAGCGCGAGATTAGTTTCTCGCCTGCCCCATCTTTGACGTGTACGCCCAGGAGGTCCTGTGCGACACGCGCGAACGTGGCGACGTCATTTGTGCGAAATTTTCCACCTATCAGCAGGCGCGATGCCGCCGGGTCGGCGATCACAAGCTTTTCATGGTTGTAGCGATTAAGTTCGGCGGCCGCTTCGGCAAGGGTCGTGTGATTGAACACCACCATGCCGGTTCGCCACGCCAGAGCGTTCGCCAACGCAACATATGACTTTGTGGTCACGACAACGTCGTTGTCCGTTGCGATCACGACCTTGCCGGCGCCGAGCTGGAGCACACCGGTTTGGAGCGCGCCGTCAACCGCCTTGAAGTCGATGCGTCCCTCGGTTACGCCAACTTCGAGACGCCCGGCTGCTTTTCTAACAAAGAATTTTGTTCCGATGTCGGTGATCCGGTGCCCTGCGACTGTCACCACGAACGGGCGATGGGCGTCGTGCCTGACCTCGAAGAAGGCCTCGCCCTTTTCGAGATTTACGACTCTGGCCTTCTCCGTGATTACTTCGGTGATGGTGGTGTCGGTGTTCAATTCGACGCGCGACCCGTCCGCGAGCACAATGCGACTACGTTCGCCAAGTGCGGTCGCATAGGTCTTTGATTCCGGAGATATCGCGTAGCGCACGCCCACACTCAAGAGCGCAGCAACAACAAACACAGCTGCGACTCGCAGGACGACGGGAAAGAGCTTCCGCCGCTCCCCGCCTGGGATGGGAGAGGGCTGCCGGAGAACAACCAAACGGTCGGCTCGCGACCACGCCGCTCTCAGGCGCAGATACGAAACCATATGGATGTGCGATTCCGCGAGCCATTCCTGCAATGCGGCGTCATCTTCGGCGGTCCATTCCTCATTTTCGCGCCGCTCTAGCCAATCGGCCGCGCGCGCATCGATAGATTTTGCGCTGACCAGTTGCGGAATGCTTTGACGTCCGCTCATGCTTTTTTCCGCCGATTGTTGTCCGTGCCGTATAATGTGTCGGCGAGTGCGCACATTCCCTCGGTGAGATGGCGCTTCACGGTTTTTTCCGCGATGCCCATACGCGTCGCTATTTCGCGACGCGAGAGGCCGTCGATCTTCTTGAGGACCACAGCTTGCCGCGCCCGTTTGGGCAGATGATCAAGCGCATCTTGGAGTTGACGCAGTTCTTCGCGGGCAATAATCGCGCGATCGGCGGAAGGCTCGTCGGCCGCCACATCGAGGCTGTCGAGATCGGCCACGGCGTCGATGCGGACCACCCGGTCGTCGCGCATCCGGTTGATGAGAAGATTGCGCGCTGTCGTCAGGACAAATGGCTGTGGCTTGGCGGGGATTTCGGTAATGGCCGCCGCAAAAACCCGCGCGTAGACCTCCTGCCGGAGATCGGAAATCTCGCTCTTATCGCGCCAATTGCGGCGCAGAAACTGAATCAAGGTTGCCTCCAATGGCAACACTTCACGGACAAACCAGGCTTCAGCGTCGGACGCGCTCATGGCCGCGCCCTGCGGGCGCTGCGAAACGTTTTCACGACTCTGATCAACTGGTTCGACCATCCCCCGTCAGCTTTCGGTCCATCGAGGGTGAAGCTTAGGTTTACACCTTGATAGACACGGAACCTGCGAGGACGGCCCATCGGGTCGAAGCGATGCGTATCATTTTTTTTGGTAGGCTAGCGCCGGGTCCCGGCAGCGCATGGCCCACACCCGAGAAAGAGCAGCAACGCCGCCGAAATGAAATTTCGTGGTCGCAACAAAAATACAATGCCGCTGACCTGCCTAGGTTTCTCAGCGTCGACGGTAGGCTCTGGCTTGGGGCTCGACGAATTCGCGCGAAAGATTAAAATGATGTAGTTGCTGGGTTTGTGGCCGGTGAGCGCTTGGGGTGCTATCTAGGACTTACCGTGGCTGGTGATCGGTAATTGCCGCAGCATCAGACGATGTGATCGATCAGGTGCACGAGTTCTCGGATGCAAGCCGCCACATCGGAAACATCGGCCTTCGAGATAGGCCACGGCGTTCGTGGTACGCGGCTTCCTCAGGCGAAACGAAGTCGCTTCAAGAAAGCTCTACGACACCAATCGAAAAACGTAGCTTGCTGAACGGAACTTTGCGGAATTAATCATGCTCGGTCCAATAAAAAAGCCGCTTTCCAGGGAAAGCGGCGTCCTCTCATTACAATGCTTAGCTATATGACCGCACGCTGGCGGGCTTACTCGACGCGATGCAATGAAGCAATTTGTTGGCGAAACTTCTGCTTTACGCCCGCTCGTTCTGCGAATTCAGGCCACTTGGATATCGCTGCACGAATTTCTTCCAATATTGATTTGTCCCGCCCGCGTTTAAGACCTGCGGTATTGGCGAAGGCTGAATAGTCGGAAACGTTAAACCCATCGCGCTTTCCGTTGAGCGACATTTGATGTTTGTCGGTCCACGGCCCGTCGGGATTGTACGCGTAAGTCATATCAAATGCCGGCGATAGCGACCAATTTCCCGATTTGTTCATCAGGAACGCAATGTTTTTTACGTGGTCGTCTTGGTTGCGGGCCAAGACATTGAAGATTGCTCGCCGATATTGCTCTTCGATAGAATCCATCGGCAGATCGAGCATGCGCATAGTCAATATCGCTTGCTCGTAGGAATTTGCGCCAGGCATATTGTAATCGTAGTGCATCATCGCGCCGAACGATTGCATGTGAATCTTTTCGCCTCCCGCTCGACGATCGAAACGCTTTGTCATGAAATGGCGACGTCCGTTCTCTTCCAGAAGACGGCTCTCGCTCATGGTGATCCCCGCCTCCTTCGCCATGAGGTAGTATGCGTATTCAATGGCGCCGAAGCCTTTGGGGTCGGCAAGATCCTTATCTTTATTGTTTTCTACGCCATCGAATTTGAGCAGCCAGTACTCGAAGCCCTCACCCGCATCGATCTGGCCGGATCGGACCTCGTGTGTGGTAGGGTTCCAAGCGATGATTGCTTTCGCCCGGGCACCACCGGCAGACGTACTCACTCTGAGAATTTCCTTTAAAGCCTCTTCGCGATGCCCGTCTGCCAAAGACGCCTTGAACTTGTCCCGATCACTCAGAATCTCCGACGCTAGGCTCACTAAGGCATCGAGATTGATCTTTTCAGACTTGGTGGCACGCGGACCTCTAGCGGGCCTGAATTCCAGGGCACCCATGCCACGTGCCCCGGTGTAGAGAAGCCGCTCAACAGCATCGAAGCTGCCAGCGGCACGGCCTTGCTGGGCCAGCCAAACGTCGATTAGCGCGTTACCAAACTTGTCTGGCAGAGAGTCGGAAAGAAGTCCCGGCAAACCTTTAAAGGTTTCAAACGGTAGTCCCGGAAAGCTGTAGGTGGCCGTACTGAGCGGCATCGTGATAGGGGCGACTTGTATACCGCTTTGGGCGAATTCTGGGTCGTACTGGAAGGTCGCGTAGGTCTGCCCCTCCTCCAAGGACACGGCTCCAATTAGCCGCCCCCACAAATGGACTGCCGCCAGAGTCATTTCTTGTCATCCCAGGTCCATGCCGTGGCAGAACTCTGTTTGATAGGAGAAGCGCGGCGGCGGCCTTTGCCTTGGTGTTTAAGTTGTTCGATGGGCCGCGCTCCGGTGGGAGGAGCAAGCTGGTCCAAGTTTCGCACTAGATCGAGAGCACTCAGTACCCTCACCAGGTTGGATACCTGCACGGATCGGCCAGTTTCCAGCCGTTCCACTGTACGTTTGGAGACGGCCGCAGCAGTCGCCAGATTTTCTTGGGTAAAGTTATGATCCAATCGGGCTTGGGCGAGTCGAAGACCCAACTCTTCCAAGATAGCGGTGTCTTTCTGATCTTCTATCTTCATAATTCGCCATACATGGCGAATTACAGCCAAAATGTCAAGTAAGTCGTCACTATCGGCGAATTGTTTTAAGCCATTAATTCGCCAAATATGACGATTTAAACTAGGAAAGTGCCCATAACTCGTCATATTTGGCGAATTCTATAGTCATAAGATGCATGCCAAACACATTTTCCGCCACGCGGACGGAGCCCGGCTTATCCAACCTGCCTTCATAGTCGACACGATTTGCTAGACGTGCCGATCCGCCCCCAACAGTCGAAGGAGAGATGGCACTCGGATCAACCGCCGCCGACCAATGCGAACACTGTCGACCGAGCCTCCATCCATCAATTCATACAGTTTCGTCTTACCAAATCCGGCGGCATGGCAAGCCTCTGCGACCGTACACGTCGGACGTTCCTGAAATGGAATCATGGAAACCGCAACCAATCGCGGCGATGTTGAAACAGGGCCGATGTCTCGTCTCATTGTTGTTTCCTCATCTCTAGCTTCGTCTATTCCAAACCAATGTCTTTATCATCGTCGGTGCCGCCAAATTGTCTCGACGGCACTGGTCGATGAACTCCATGGCGACCTCTTTGAAAGTGTCGCGCGGCCGTTCCTCCTGAGATTCGAGACGACGCTTCTCTTCTGCCGGATTGATCCCCGCGCGAAGTTTGGCCTTCAGCTCTTCGCGACGGGCGCGAGTCTCGACTAGAGACACCTGCGGATAGGGGCCGAGCGCGAGTTGAGTTTGCTTGCCTTGGAATTGGTACACGAGTTGCCATAGCCGCGTGCCATTGGGCTGTACCCAAAACTGCAGACCGCCACCATCGAAGAGCTTCTTACGGGTCGAGCCGGGTTTCGTGCCTCGGCATTTGACGTCTGTTAGCGCCATTTCCGCGACCCCTCCCGCCGAAGAGATTTCTGTACCCAGAAGCCATTTTCGGACCCCCTGTGTACCCAGAAAATACCCAGAAATTTTCTGGGTAGGCCAGAGCGCCAGCGAACGTTGGCGAACCGAAAAGCCGCTATTTTCTTGAGTTTTCTTGGATTTTCGAACCGTCGCGAAAGGTCGCGAAACAAGAACTGGTGCCCAGAAGAGGACTCGAACCTCCACGCCTTGCAGCGCTAGTACCTGAAACTAGTGCGTCTACCAATTCCGCCATCTGGGCACTTAGGGGGCGGATGTTTATGAGGCCCTTAAAACCCTGTCAATGAAAGAAAATCAGGCGGCTTCGGAAGCAGCATCGAAGATCGAACCGGCCATGTCAGGGGTGCGGTTCTGGGTTTCGAGGTAGTGGGTTCGCCAGGCCAAGACCTCGGGCTTCACCTTGCGTTTTGCGGGGTGGAAATTGGGACGGTAGTAGCCGGGCAGCCCCAGCAACACGGAACGCCAAACGCCGGGGGCGATCCATTGGTACCAGAAAGATTTGGCCCAGGCGCCCATGTTGAACAATTCGCCCCGCTGCCAGAGTATCCACATGGGCAGGATCGTCGTCATCGTGATGAAGTCCAGCGTGACGATGGTCATGGCGATGCAGCGGCCGATATAGCCGCGAAAGCCAGGAGCGACAGTTTTGTAGACGTCGAAGGCCACCGCCTTGTGCTCTTCCTCTTCCATCGCATGCCACTGCCATAGGTCTTTGTAAAACGGGTGGACTTGGGCGAAAACGCGCGGATCGCCGAGAAGTTTTTCTGCGAACAGCGCGGTAAAGTGTTCGTAAGCGCAAGTTGCTGCCAACTGGCCGCGATAGGGAAGATAGGTGCGGGCGAGACGCGCGACGGTGCTGATGATCTTGTTGAACTTGTGAACGGCGATGCCGCGCTCGGCAAGCAGCGCGTTGTAGGCGTCGTGCTCGCGGGAATGGATGGCTTCCTGGGTCGTAAAGGCGCGCACATTGCGCTTGAGGGTTGGGTCGGTGACGTCCCTGGCGAAGTTGCGCACGCTATCGATGAAGAAGCGCTCACCTTCGGGGAAGGTGAGCGACAGTGCATCGTAGTAAGAGCTGATAACTGGGTTGCCGGAATGCCAATAGGCGGGAAGCGACTTGTCGAAACCAAAATGTAGATTTCTGGGTTCAATCTTTTCGCGCAGGACCAATCCAGGGTCGGCGTTCATGTGGGCCTCCTAAGCATCGGACGGCACAAAGTCGATTTTCTCGCGGACAGCACAGTCGGGGCATGGCCAATCGCTGGGAATCTCGTTCCATTTGGTGTCTGGCGGAAAACCATCACGGAGCAAGCCTTTCGTTTCATCATAGACGAAACCGCATTCTGCGGCAGGAAAAGCAGGCCATGTTTATGCACTTGCGTAACGGTGCAAAAGCTTCTCGCGACGGGACGGCTGCAAATTGGCTTTGCTAAGGTCGCCACCGTAGTGGGCGATCACACGCTTATCCATCATGCGATACCACCAAAACGGGACATAAGCCGGCAGCAACATGCCTGCATAACCGAGCGGCAGTTGCGGACTGTCATTGAAGTGGCGCAGTGCCTGAAAGCGGCGCATCGGATTGGCGTGATGATCAGAATGGCGCTGCAGTTGATAGAGGAACACATTCGACATGATGTGGTTGTTGTTCCAGGAGTGCTCGGGCGCGCAACGAACATAGCGCCCTGTTGGCTCCTTCTGACGTAGCAGGCCGTAATGTTCGATGTAGTTCACGACTTCAAGCAACGAGGCTCCGTAGAATGCCTGAAGGAACAAAAACGGCAGTACAGCCCAACCCAGCCATAGCGCGAATGCGCCGAACACCACTGCCGTCATCGCCCAGGCCTGCAAGTTTTCATTTTCCCAGTGCCAGGGGCCATGGCCACGGCGCAACAGACGTTCGCGCTCGAGAGACCATGCAGAACGCAGCGAGCCGATCATCGTGCGCGGCAAGAATGCCCAGAAGCTTTCGCCCATGCGGGCGGATGCCGGATCTTCAGGTGTCGCCACGTTGCGGTGGTGGCCGCGATTGTGTTCGACGAAGAAATGGCCGTAGGCGACAGGGGCCAGTGTGATGCGCGACAGCCAGCGTTCGAGGTTTTCGCGCTTGTGGCCCAATTCGTGCGCAGTGTTGATGCCAATGCCGTTGATCATGCCGACGCTGAAAATCAGGCCGGTGAACGCCAGCCAACTCGTGGTGGGCTGCATGGCAAGCCAGGCACCATAAATCGTGACGACATATTGGATTGGGATATAGGCGTAGACGATCCAGCGGTAATAGCGGTCGCGTTCAAGATCGGCGATGGCCTGCTCCGGCGGATTGCTGCGGTCGGCACCGATCATCAGGTCCAAGAACGGAACGATCAGGTAGACAATGATAGGCGTAGCCCAGGTTTCGAAGACATCGCCGTGCAGATGGAAGTTCACAAAGCCGATAAGGACGAGCGCAGGCAGCGCGGGACTTAACAGCCACCAATAGCGTTTGCCGTCGGTCCACGAAGCAGTCATGGTCGCCATGGTCATCGCGGGTTCACCCTATGTATCTCGCCATCGTTCAATGGCACAGTGTATAGTGGCCTGAATTTGCGCCGTCAAGAAGTATCGCCATGAATACCCCCGAATTCACCATCGACGAACTGGCCCGGGAAGCCGGGACCACGGTGCGGAATATCCGCGCCTATCAGGAGCGCGGGCTGCTGCCGCCTCCCGAACGGCGGGGGCGCGTGGGCGTCTACGGTGAGACGCATCTGGCAAGGCTGAAGATCATTTCGCCTTTGCTGGAGCGCGGTTATTCGCTGGCCAATGTGGCCGAACTGATCGGCACCTGGGAGGGCGGGCACGACATCTCAAAGCTTCTGGGGCTGGAAGCAGCGATCACCAGTCCCTGGTCCAACGAACCGCCAGCGACCCTTCCGCGAGAGCAGTTTCTGGAGATGTTCGGGGCGGCGCTGACCCCGGCGGCGATGGCCAAGGCGCTCGCCACCGGCATCGTGAGGGTCGAGGGTGATGCGATTCACGTTTCGAGCATAAAGTTGGTCCAGGCTGGTGTTCTGCTTGCGAAGGAAGGTGTGCCGCTTGAGGAACTGCTGCAGATCGTGGCGGAGTTGCGCGCGCAATCAGAGCGCATCGCGGGCGAGCTGATGGCGCTGACGACCAGATATATATTCGACCGCTACGGCCAGGATGCGCTACCGCCGCCAGAAGAAGTGCCGCGGTTGGCGGAGCTGATCTGGCAGTTGCGGCCGATGGTGCTGCAGATCGTGGATTCCGAAGTTGCGCATGCGATGGAACGGGCATCGGACAAGAACCTCGGCGAGAAGCTTTCCAAGATCATCGAGCAGATGCGCACGACCAAAGACCAAGGGAGACAAACATGATTGTTGCAACGACGGAAAAAGTCGGCGGGTACAGAACGAAACAAACCATCGGACAGGTGTTCGGGCTGGTCGTGCGTTCGCGCGGGATTGGCGGGAATATCGTGGCGAGCCTGCGCTCCATCCTGGGCGGGGAGATTCACGAATACACGCAGCTTCTAGAAGAAACCCGCAAGCAAGCGCTCGACCGCATGGTACGCAACGCGACCGTGATGGGCGCCAATGCGGTGGTGATGATGCGCTTTGATTCTTCGGAGATCGGGCAATCCATGAGCGAGATTGTCGCCTATGGCACGGCCGTGATCGTCGAACCCGAGGGCTGATATGCTGCGCGGGATCGTCATCGCGCTGGGCGTTCTGGGGTTTCTGGCGGGATTGTTTGCACTCGCCGTCCACGCCTTTCCGCCAGCAGCCATCTTCGCGTTCTGGGGTGCGCTGGTAGTGATCGGGACGATCTACGAGCGCTACCGCTACAAGGCCATCGAAGTCGGCAAGCCGGGCAGCGGCTGGGTGGCGACCACGGAACGCTTCATCGACGATGAAACCGGCAAAGCCGTGACCGTCTATTTGGACCCGGCGACGGGTGAGCGGAAATACGTGGCGGAATGAAGCGGATAGGCGCTTTTCTTTCTACCTCTTTGCAGTAAGAGCGATAAGAGGGGGTCCTTCAACAGGTGGTCACGATGGTGAAAGAAACTCTCATCACGGTTTTCGGCGGAGCGGGCCTTGTGGGCCGTTATACGGTGCGCGTGCTGGCCAAGGCGGGGTATCGCCTGCGCGTGGGCGTGCGCAAGCCAAACCTGGCGGGGTATCTGGTGCCGATGGGCCATGTCGGCCAAATCCAACTCGTCAAGGCCGATGTGCGCGACGCGGACGCGGTCAACGCCGCGATGGCGGGGGCGCAGGGCGTGGTCAATCTTGCAGGCACGCTTTATGCGCGCGGACAAAGTTTCGAAGATGTTCACACCAACGCGGCCGGCAAAATGGCGGAACTGGTCCGCGCGGCAGGGATCGGCGCGTTTGTCCATGTGTCGGCGATCGGCGCGGATGTGAATTCCCAGTCGGCCTATTCGCGGTCGAAGGGCAAAGGTGAGCGCGTGGTGCGTGAGGCCTATCCCGATGTGGCAATCCTGCGGCCATCCGCGATCTTCGGACCCGAGGATGAGTTCTTCAATCAGTTTGCATCAATGGCGCGGTTCTCGCCTGCCCTGCCCTTGCCCGGCGGTGGTCACACGAAGTTACAACCGGTGTTCGCGGGCGATGTGGCCGAGGCGATTCAGAAGTGCCTCGAAGATCCGACGACGCGCGGGCAGGTCTATGAATTGGGTGGACCCCGCGTCTACACGTTCCGCGAGATGATGGAATTGATTCTACGCGAGACCGGGCGCAAGCGGCTGCTTTTGCCCGTGCCCTATTCCGTGCTGATGGCGCAGGCGACCGTGATGGCAGTCGTGCCGGGGTCGCCGCTGACGCGCGATCTGGTGAAATTCTCCAAACACGACAATATCGTTTCTGATGGGGCAAAGACATTTGCCGATATGGGCATTGTGCCGGATTCGGTGGAAGCGATCGTGCCGCAATATCTGTGGCGGTTCCGGCGCGAAGGGCAATACGCCAAAATCGCGGACGAAAAGCTTATCGCAGCGCCGAAGCCGTGAGGATGAAAAGCCTCGCAAGCGATGCGTTTACTAGCCGAAGGGCTCGTAGCGGCCGCTGACGTCGACGAACATCTTCACGACAAAATAGGCCACAATGAATGGCACGACAAAACCGATTGCGATGTCTGTGCTGGCATCGAGCGCGTGGCGGTTTTGTAGAGATCGAAGACGCTGGCGGCGAGGACCGCCGGCGTCACAAATAGAAATCGAAAAGCGCGGTCGCGCCATGCGCGTCACGTCCAGCAATTCGCCACCAAGGATCGTTGCGCAGCAACGCAAGACGCCAGGCACGGTTGCCAGCACCTGACAGAACCTGATCTGCGGAGGCTTTGGATGAGAAAGCGTGTCGCCGCCGAAGACGTGCTGCTTCGGCACAGGGCGCCCGAACACGCAGCACGTTGTTGATGAAACCGTGCAAGCAGGCGCCAATCACGGGCGGCTGAGTGGAACGCGATGAGGACGAAGAGCGCAAGGTGGCGCTCACACCTGGCTTTCCGAAAAACGCACAGGCGCGGACCAAAAGTGCTGCCAAAAGACTGCCCTCACCGACAGGATCGCATCGAACTGGGATGCCACCGACGAAAGCTGGCCTTACGGAAGCCGAGAGGTCCTGTGCGACCAGCAGATGGGCGGAGAAGAAAGAGGCAAAACGCGATCAGCGCGTGCGGCCCGCCCTGCAGACCTGGCTAACAGCTTTGTTCAAAAGAGGAATTGTCATATATGGCAATAATACTGCCATTATATACCGCCCAAAAAGCTACGCGCCCATGGACTTCCTCAAATCACATCTGTAATAGACATATATACTGTCCTATATCGAAGAATATGCTCGCTTTGAGCCATATTCTCAATTATCGAAGGGGCGATGACGGGATCATCGCTCATTCGCGTGGAAGGGTCCGGCTGTGGCCGAAACAATGTTGCGTTTTGTCTCTCTGGAACAGGGGCCGCCTGAAAAGCGGCCTTCGACCGAGCGCACCGGCGACTTCCACGAAATTTATGCCGAATTCATCGCCGAGAAGGCCGCCGCCCAGGCCTCTCGCTGTTCGCAATGCGGGGTGCCGTTCTGTCAGGTGCACTGCCCGCTGTCGAACAACATTCCCGACTGGCTGAAACTGACGGCCGAAGGCCGGCTCGAAGAGGCTTATGAAATCTCGCAGGCCACCAACAATATGCCGGAGGTCTGCGGGCGGATTTGTCCGCAGGACCGGCTGTGCGAAGGCAATTGCGTGATCGAGCAATCGGGTCACGGCACGGTGACCATCGGCTCGGTCGAGAAATACATCACAGATACGGCGTGGCAAAAGGGCTGGGTAAAACCGCTCAAGCCTGGCCGCCAGCGCAGTCAGAGCGTGGGCATCATTGGCGCGGGGCCTGCAGGGCTGACGGCGGCCGAAGAACTGCGGCGCAAGGGATATAGTGTGACGGTCTATGACCGGCATGACCGCGCGGGCGGGTTGCTGATCTATGGCATTCCGAATTTCAAGCTGGAGAAAGACATTGTCGAGCGGCGCGTGAAGCGGTTGGTCGATGGCGGCATCACGTTCAAACTCAATTTCGAAGTGGGACGTGACATAGGGCTCGACGAATTGCGTGCGCGTCACGATGCGGTCCTGATCGCGACCGGCGTTTACAAGCCGCGCGAGATCGAAGCCCCGGGGGTGGGCCTGTCGCACATTGTGCCGGCGCTGGATTATCTGATCGCGTCGAACCGCAAAGGGCTAGGCGATGCCGTGCCGGCGTTCGACGATGGTACGCTGAATGCAAAAGCCAAGCACGTCGCGGTGATTGGTGGCGGCGACACGGCGATGGATTGTGTGCGTACCGCGATGCGCCAAGGCGCAAAGTCGGTTTCGTGCCTTTATCGCCGCGACCGCGAGAACATGCCGGGGTCGCTGCGCGAAGTTGCCAATGCGGAGGAAGAGGGCGTCGTCTTCGAATGGCTAACCTTGCCCAAGGCGTTTCTGGGCCAAGACCACATCGAAGGCGTGCGCATCGCGCGGATGCGGCTGGGGATGCCGGATGCCTCCGGACGCAAGGCGCCTGAAGAGATCAAGGGGGCGGATTTCACGCTGAACGTCGATCTGACGATCAAGGCGCTTGGGTTTGATCCAGAAGAGTTGCCCGAAATGTTCGAGGCGCCCGATCTTTGCGTTTCCAAAAGGGGGACGGTGCGGGTGAAACCCACCACCATGATGAGCAATCTCGACGGCGTGTTTGCGGCCGGCGATATCGTGCGCGGGGCATCGCTTGTCGTGTGGGCGATCCGCGACGGACGCGATGCGGCCGCCTCGATCCACAATTATTTACAGGCCAAGGCGCAGCCCGCGTTGGCGGCGGAGTGACGACGATGAGCGCACGGCAAAACGCCGAATTGGAAATTGCGCGCTTTTTGGCCAATGCGAAAAAGCTGGAAGAGGCCCATGTCTACTCGCCCGAGCAAGAACATGATGCCTGCGGCGTTGGCTTCGTGGCAGCACTCGATGGCAAGCCCCGACGCGAAGTGGTGGCGCGCGCGATCGACGCGCTGAAGGCAGTGTTTCATCGTGGCGCAGTAGATGCGGACGGCAAAACCGGCGATGGGTGCGGCGTGCATGTGCAGGTGCCGCAGGAATTCTTTCGCGCGGCGGTGGCGCAGACCGGACACAAGCTGCGTTCCGGGCGCATCGCGGTTGGACAGATTTTTCTTCCGCGTACGGACTATGGGGCGCAAGAGACCTGCCGCACCATCGTCGAATCCGAGATTCTGCGGATCGGCTTTTATCTTTACGGCTGGCGGCAGGTGCCTATCGATATTTCCATCATCGGCGAGAAGGCCAATGCGACGCGACCCGAAATCGAACAGGTGATGTTCGATGTGGGCGAGGAGATGGATCTCGAAACGCTGGATCGCAGGCTTTATCTCTGCCGGCGGCGGATCGAGAAACGGGCACGCGAAGCGTCCATTCAGGACTTCTACATTTGCTCGCTGTCGTCGCGCTCGCTTATTTACAAGGGCATGTTCCTTGCGGAGCATCTTTCGAATTTCTATCCCGACCTGAAGGACGAGCGGTTCGTATCGGCGTTCGCGATCTTCCATCAGCGTTATTCGACCAACACGTTTCCGACTTGGCGGCTGGCGCAGCCGTTCCGCATGCTAGCGCACAATGGCGAGATCAATACGCTGAAGGGCAATGTCAAACTGGATGAAGAACCACGAGTTCAAGATGGCATCGCAGCTTTTCGGCGAAGCGGGCGACGACATCAAACCGATCATCCAGCCCGCAAGCTCGGACTCGGCCGCGCTCGATGCTGTGTTCGAGGTGTTGGTGCGCGCGGGACGCACCGCGCCGCTGGCCAAGACCATTCTGGTGCCTGAAGCGTGGTCGAAGAAAGCCTCGACCATGCCAGAGGCCCACCGCGCAATGTATGCTTATGCCAATGCGGTGATGGAGCCCTGGGACGGACCTGCTGCGCTGGCAGCCACCGATGGTCGCTGGGTGATTGCCGGCATGGATCGCAACGGACTGAGGCCGCAACGCTATGCGGTGACCCAAGACGGATTGCTGTTCGTGGGTTCCGAAGCAGGGATGGTGGTACTCAACGAAGCCCGCGTCCTGCGCAAGGGACGCGTAGGGCCCGGGCAGATGATCGCGCTCGATCTCGATGAAGGGCGCTTTTACGAAGACCGCGCGATCAAGGATAAGCTTGCAGGCGAATATCCTTATGAAGAGTGGATCAAGAATATCGTCGAGTTGGAGCCGATCCTCGGACCGGGGCCCGAGCCACGCCTGTTCGACAAGGAGCAGTTGCGCCGGCGTCAGATCGCCGGCCGGATTGAGCATCGAGGACCTTGAGCTGATCCTTCATCCGATGGTGCGAGGACGGCAAGGAAGCTGTGGGCTCGATGGGCGATGATACCCCGCTTGCCGTTCTCTCCGAACAATACCGGCCGCTGTCGCATTATTTCCGGCAGAATTTCTCGCAGGTGACCAATCCGCCTATCGACCCGTTGCGCGAAGAACGCGTGATGAGCTTGAAGACGCGCTTTCGCAATCTGGGCAACGTGCTGGCGCAGGACGAAAGCCAGACCGAAGTGTTCGTGCTGGAAAGCCCGGTGATTTCGACGGGCATGTATCAGCGGCATGAAGGAGCATCTCGAAGGGCGCTTCTACGAAATCGACTGCGTGTTCGAGGTTCATGACGGCAAGTCCGAAGGACGGCGCGCTGGCGCGCGCGCCATCGAGCGCATCCGCGCGGAAGCCGAAGACGCGGTGCGGCAGGGCTACAGCCATCTGATCCTGACCGACGAGCGCATCACCGCCGACATGGCGGCGATGCCGATGATCTTGGCGACGGGCGCGGTGCACTCGCATCTCGTGCGGCGCGGCTTGCGCAGCTACACCTCGATCAATGTGCGCTCGGCGGAATGTCTCGACACGCATTATTTCGCGGTGCTGATCGGCGTGGGCGCCACGACGGTGAACGCCTATCTTGCGCAGGAATGCATCGCGGACCGCCATGCGCGCGGACTTTTCGGCAATCTTTCGCTGGGCGCGTGCGTGAAACGCTATCTCGATGCGGTGAACGCAGGTCTGCTCAAGATCATTTCGAAGATGGGCATCGCGGTCATCTCGTCCTATCGCGGCGCCTATCTGTTCGAGGCGGTTGGGCTTTCGCGCTCGATGGTGGCGGATATTTTTCCCGGCATGCCGAGCCGCATTTCCGGTATCGGACTTGTCCGGCATCGCCACGCAAGGTGGCACGCCTGCATGCGCGCGCGTTTGATGAGGATGTCATTGCGCTGCCCATGGGCGGCTTCTACAAGGCGCGCGTCGGTGGAGAGACGCATGCGCATGCGGCCCATCTCATTCATTTGTTGCAGAGCGCGGTCGCAAGCGATTCTTACGCGACATATCAAGAAATATTCCGACGGCGTCTGGGCGTTGCCGCCGGTTTCGCTTGCGGCATCTGATGGATTTCAAGCCCGGTGCCGCCGCCATTGCGCTGGAAGACGTCGAATCCATCACCGAAATCCGCAAGCGGTTCGTAACGCCGGGCATGTCGCTTGGCGCGCTCGTCGCCCGGAAGCGCACGAAGCATTCAACATCGCGATGAACCGCATCGGCGCGAAATCTGATTCCGGCGAAGGTGGCGAAGATCCGGTGCGGTTCAAGCCCAAGCCCAATGGCGACAATCCCAATTCCGCGATCAAGCAGGTTGCGAGCGGGCGCTTTGGCGTGACGGCGGAATATCTCAATCAGTGCCGCGAGCTTGAGATCAAGATTGCGCAAGGCGCCAAACCCGGCGAAGGCGGACAGTTGCCCGGCTTCAAGGTCACCGAGATGATCGCGAAATTGCGCCATGCTACGCCCGGCGTGATGCTGATCTCGCCGCCGCCGCATCACGACATTTATTCCATCGAGGATCTGGCGCAACTCATCTACGATCTGAAGCAGATCAATCCCGATGCTGCGGGTTTGCGTGAAACTCGTTTCGGCAAGCGGCATCGGAACCATTGCGGCGGGTGTGGCCAAGGCCAAGGCCGACATCATTCTGATCGCAGGCCACAATGGCGGCACGGGCGCATCGCCTCAGACCTCGATCAAATATGCCGGCGTTCCCTGGGAGATGGGGCTGACCGAAGCCAATCAGATTCTGACGCTCAACAATCTTCGTCATCGCGTGGTGTTGCGCACCGACGGCGGCATCCGCACGGGACGCGATGTGGTGATGGCGGCGATGATGGGAGCGGAGGAATTCGGCGTCGGCACGGCAGCGCTGGTGGCGATGGGCTGCATCATGGTGCGCCAATGCCATTCCAACACCTGCCCCGTCGGCGTGTGCACGCAGAATGAGGCGCTGCGCGCGAAATTTACGGGTTCGCCGGAGAAAGTGGTCAACCTGTTCAGCTTCATCGCGGAGGAGGTGCGCGAGATTCTGGCGTCACTGGGATTCGCGCAAACTGGAAGACGTGATTGGACGCACCGACCTACTCTATCAGATGAGCCGCGGCGTCGGAAGAGCTTGATGACCTCGATCTCAATCCACTTCTGGTGCAAGCCGATCCAGGTAATCATGCACGCTATTCGACGCTGAAGGGGCGCAATGAAGTGCCCGATACGCTGGACGCGCAGATCGAGAAGGACGCGACAGCGCTGCTCGATCACGGCGAGAAGATGCAACTCACCTATAATGTAAGAAACACACTGCGCTCCATCGGCACGCGCATGTCCTCGCGCATCGTGCGCAAATGGGGGATGACAGGATTGCCGCCGGGGCACCTAACGCTGCGGCTGCGCGGCTCGTGCGGGCAATCGCTAGGTGCGTTTGCGGTGCAGGGGTTGAAGATCGAAGTGTTGGGCGATGCCAATGACTATGTCGGCAAGGGGTTGTCGGGAGCCACAATTGCGCTGCGCCCCACGCCTTCGGCGCATTTTGTGGCGCGTGACAACACGATTATCGGCAACACGGTGCTCTATGGGGCCACGGCTGGCAGATTGTTCGCGGCGGGACAGGCGGGCGAACGGTTCGCCGTGCGCAATTCGGGCGCAACAGCGGTGATCGAAGGCTGCGGTTCCAATGGCTGCGAATATATGACGGGAGGTACCGTCGTCATTCTGGGCGCCATCGGCGACAATTTCGCAGCAGGCATGACGGGCGGCATGGCATTCGTCTATGACGCGGACGGGTTGTTCGAGAGCCATCTTAATGCCGACAGTGTGATCTGGCAGCGCGTGACGGGGCGACATTGGCAAGGCGTGCTGCATGAGCTGATCGAAGAACATCGCCGCGAAACGGCATCGGTGTTCGCCACCGAATTGCTGGCGCATTGGGATCGCGAACTGGGCCAATTCTGGCAGGTCGTGCCGAAGGAAATGGTTTCGCGGCTGGCGCATCCGCTTTCGGATGACACGCAAGCCGCGCGAGCCTGATGGGCTTGGCGCGGATATTCGCCATCGCCCTGTTCTGATATTGGCCGGTGCCGCGGTTGGCTGGAGTTGGCGAGCCTTCGCACGGTCGAACACACAATCACCATTGACGGTGCCGAGCGCGCGAACCTCGAGGGCCTGCGCATCGCGGTAATCGCTGATCTTCATACCGGCGCGCGGTTCCATCGGCACGGACAAGGTCGACGAAGTCCCGCGCCAGGCGCTCGCGGCCGGGCGCAATCTCCAGCCTGGTGGATATTGAGGGTGGAAAAGGCTGATTGCCCAAGGCGCTTGCTATTGACGGACGTGTTTGCCCCTTTTCATTGCATTTCAGCTGTCCGATATTAGCGGAGATGGCAATGAAAACAGACCTGCCGGATCCTACGGCTTATCAGCTTCCCGCGGTGATCGCGCGTAACGAGCGTATCGTCCGCAAGAAGTTCTGGGCGAAATTGTTGCACCGCACCGGAAAGGTTCCGTTTGCAGAAGAGTTGGCGGCCGCCTATTTCTGCGTGATGGACCCAACGACACCAGCGAGCGTGAAGGCGCTCCTTCTTGCGGCCCTGGCGTATTTTGTTTTGCCGTTTGACATCGTTCCCGCCTTCTTTCTCGCACTTGGACTGGCGAGCGACGCGGCGGTTGTTGTGGGCGCAGTTAGAACGGTTTCGCGGCACATCAAACCATTGCACTATCAACAGGCGCGTGCCGCACTCGGTATTCCCGAACCGGCCGCGTGATGAATACGCCGCGGTGGCTGCGCGATATAATTGCCGCTAACCGGAATGGGCAATAGTGTTGCAAGCGTTTGTAGTGCCCAGGCGCGCTACCGCGCGACGCTTCTCGAAGCGGTTGCGGAGACGGATCGTTCGCGTGTTTCCATTCTCTTCGGAAGAATTGCCGGACTTTATCGCCCCTTCCTGCCGCCACCGACGCCGACCGAAAAGGTGGTCAAGGGATGTCGTGTCCGACTTCGCTCGGATCGACCTCGGCAGAAGAAGTGCGCGATCGAAGGAAAAACGTCTCGCGCCTCATCACCCAGTCGCTAAATACTCCCAAATAGCCCGAGAGCGGATATGGTTGAGTGAACGGCGAATCTTTCGGGCATGAAAACAGATGCGGTGGGCTTGGCGGGTATTTGTGGTGGCCTTTGCGATCTTAGTTCTTCTCCCTACCCTGCTTATCCTTCTCTTTCGCTTCCTGCCGGTTCCCGGCACGCCCCAGATGGCGCTCGACCTCGTAACGGGAAATGAGGTCCGCTATCGCTGGAGAGCATACGACCGCATTTCCCCCTATCTAGGCCGCGCCGTGATCGCCGCAGAGGACGAGAAATTCTGCACCCACCATGGCTTTGACTGGCAATCCATTGACAAGGCTGTGGAGGATTCCAAGCGTGGCAAGCGCCTTCGCGGTGCCTCTACGATCAGCCAGCAGGCGGCGCGCAGTCTCTTCCTCGCGCCTATCCGCAGTTGGGTTCGTAAGGGAGTGGAAGCGTATCTCACCGTGCTCATCGAGGCCCTGTGGCCCAAGCAGCGCATACTTACCGGCTACCTCAACTTAGTTGACTGGGGACATGGCAACTATGGCGCCGAGGCCGCTTCGCGATCGTATTTTCACAAGCCTGCGTCCGATCTCACCCGCGCGCAGGCTGCACGCCTCGCGACCATCCTGCCCGATCCTGACGATTGGCGAGCGGTGCATCCCGGGCCGTATGTCGCTGCTCGCACCCGCACCATTCTTGCCCGGATGGACGTGGTTTGGCGCGACCGCCTCGACGCGTGTGTCAGGCGATAGATCCCTCCCTGGCGCCAACCTTGAGCAGACCGCGGACACAAGTGAACGCTTCCTTCCGTCTCCCACGCCTGATCCAACACCCAAAAGAGAAGCCACTTCGCTCTGGCTCAGCTGCCTCGGCCCTGCGCCGATTGTTCAGATCCTGCACGAGCCCTACCGCAACATCGACGATGATTGGCAGCCGCGAGTGGCGTAGTCGCAAATTCTCGACCGCAAAAAAAAGCAACGCCAGCTGGGGGCACGGGAATGATGGTGTCGCGGCGGCTGCCCGGGCCTATTTCAACACCTCCGCGGCGCGGTTGACGCCCGCCCAGGCGGCGCGACTGGCAGCCATTCTGCCAGATCCGGACAACTGAAATGCGGCGGGCCCGGACCTTATGTGGCGCGGCGGCCGGTCATCCTGGAAGCTCGGCTGTCGGTGGTGCGCCGAGATGGTCTGGATGTGTGCGTCAAGCACTAGGAGCGCGGCTTTCTTTATTATAGATCACTTGTCATGCGCCGCTTGACCCACCTGCTGCTTTCGCCATCGTCCCGCTTCGTCCGGCTTCTGATCGGAGAAAAGCGGCTGGTTTGCGATCTCGCGGCACCCGAGGATGCGACCGCGCATCTGCCTATATTCGTCGATCTCGACGGAACACGGTGCGACGGCGTCTGGGCCATCGTCGATCATCTCGAAGCCACGTATGGCGACCATCCGATGGCCCCCGAAGATTCGGCAACACGGGCAGAGGCACTGCGGTTGCTTGACTGGGCAATGGGCTCGTTCCACGAAAACGTCACACGCAAGATCGTCTACGAAAAAGCCTCGCAGCGTTTCACCGGGGCGGCCGCACGACGCGCACCCGACATGAACATTATCCGGCAAGGGCGCGAGACCTTGCTTGCGACGCTTGAGATGATTGGCGCCAGCGCAGAACGGCGTGGCTATCTCGCCTGCAAAGAATGCACGATGGCTGACCTGGCGATCGCAGCACATCTGTCGGCGCTTGATTATTTCGGCGAAGTGCCGTGGACCGATTTTCCGCCGGCCACCGAATGGTATTTGCGGATGAAATCGCGGCCTTCGTTCCGCTCGCTGCTCGCCGACCGTGTGCCCGGCCAGCCACCGGCCCAGCATTATGCCGAGCTCGATTTCTGATCCGGCCGAAGCCATCCGCGCACGTGCGCTGGAGGAAGGCTTCGACGTGGTGCGGTTCACCAAGGCCGAAGGCCCGACCGAGGCGGCCAAGCACCTCGGCACGTTTCTCGCCGAAGGACGCCATGGCACGATGGATTGGCTGGCGCGCGAAGCTTCGCGCCGCGCCGATCCCAAGACGCTGTGGCCAGATGCCAGAAGCGTTGTCGTGCTTGGCACAAATTATGGGCCGGATGTCGATCCGCTCGAGAAGCTTGCGCGCAAGGGTTGCGCAAACATCTCCGTATATGCGCAAGGCGACGATTACCACGAGATCTTGAAGGCAAAGCTCAAACGCGTGGCCGGGTTCATGCACGAGAAACTGCGCGCTGATGTGAAGGTGTTCATCGACACCGCGCCCGTGATGGAAAAGCCGCTGGCACAGCGCGCAGGGTTGGGCTGGCAGGGCAAGCATACCAATCTGGTATCGCGCGAATTCGGATCGTGGCTTTTTATCGGCTCGATCTTCACCACGCTTTGCCTGCCAGTGGACGCACCAGAACAGGATCATTGCGGCCAATGCCGACGCTGTCTCGACGTCTGCCCGACGAACGCCTTCGTGGCGCCCTATCAGCTTGATGCCAGGCGCTGTATTTCCTATCTCACCATCGAGCATAAGGGGCATATTCCCAAAGAGTTTCGCGCGGCGATGGGCAATCGCATCTATGGCTGCGACGATTGTCTGGCGGTTTGTCCGTGGAACAAATTTGCGAGCGTGGCGCGCGAGGCAAAATTTCACGCACGTATAGAACTGGAAAATCCGCTACTGCGAGATTTGGCGCGATTGGACGATGCGCAGTTCCGCGCCCTCTTCCGCCGGTCGCCAGTCAAACGCACAGGCCGCGAGCGCTTTGTCCGCAATGTGCTTATCGCGATCGGAAATTCCGGTGATGCCAGCTTGGCGCCGGATGTGGAGCAATTGCTTGGAGATGCCTCCCCGCTCGTTCGCGCGATGGCCGTATGGGCGCTTGCACGGCTTTCGTCTGCGCGTGCCAAAGAGATCGCTGTGATGCGGATGGGTAGTGAAGATGATGCAGATGTCCGCAGCGAATGGACCGACGTTATTTTGCCGGCGGCTTGACGCCCATCGCTTCAAGACGTGCTTTGGCGGATTCGGTGGCGTCGCCGGGAGGGGACTTCTTCAGCACATCTTCCCAATCGGCCTGCGCGCCAGCCCGATCGCCCGCTTCGAGCTTCATGCCGCCACGCTCGACCAGCGCCTCGGCATAGCCAGGCACGAGATCAAGCGCGCGATCGATGTCGGCGCGCGCCTCGTCTTTGCGGCCCAATGCGTGGCGCGCGCTGGAGCGAAGCACGTAGAGATCAGCGCGCGTCGGGTCATGGCTGAGTGCCAAGGTGAGATCGGTATCGGCGCCATTCCAGTCACGGCTCATGGCACGGGCCCGCGCGCGGTCGGTGAGCGCATCTATGTTGTCGGGCGAGATTTCCAGCGCATCAGACAATAGCGGCAACGCGTTGCCGGGCTGTTCAGCCATCATCCAAGCGTTGCCGGCCTGGATGTAGAGTTGCACACGTACGGCCGCGTCCACCTTGTCATGGGCGAGCGTGGTGAGTTTTTGCGCGGCTTCGGCATAACGCTTCAGTCCGACCAACGCCACAGCTTGGCAATGTGCCGCATACATCATGCCGCCGCGACCGCGCCAGATGGAAGATTTGTCGTAAGCCGTCTGTGGATCTTTCTGCGCCAGCGCGAGGCAAAGGTTGTAACGCTGGGGACCACTGAGCGCGGTATCGGTAAAAAAAGACGTGTCGGATTGCGCCAGCGCAGGCAACGCGGCAAGCGCAAACACGAGGGCAAGGCTATGGGCACGCATGGCCGGAATAGAGCGAGACCGGGCTGGGGTGGCAAAACTCATTTCGTTACATCCGCGATAAGGGCTTCAAGCGTGCGTTCGATCAGTGCCAAATCCTTCGACGTCGAAAGGCGGTGATCGCCCTGCCTGACCAGAGTGAGCGTGACATCGCCCTCGATGAGATTGGCAAGTTTTAACACGTGTTCCCAAGGCACGTCCGGGTCTTTCATGCCTTGCAAGATGCGGACCGGACAATGCAGCACAATAGGCCCGCCCATGATGAGATGTTTGCGGCCGTCTTCGATCAGGCTGCGCGTGATCGGATAGGACTGGGGATCGTAGGCCGACGGGCGGTGGCACTTGCCCTCCTGCGCGATCTGGCGCCGCGCCTCATCGGGCAGACGCGCCCACAAAAGCGCCTCAGTGAAATCCACCGCCGGGGCGATGAGCAGGAGGCCCGCGACCTTTTCGGGCCGCGCCAACGCGACCAGCAGCGCCAGCCAGCCGCCCATGCTGGACCCGATTAGAATTTGCGGTCCGCTGGTCAGGGCGTCGAGGACTGCGAGCGCGTCGTCCCGCCAGCGGGAGATCGTGCCGTCGCAGAAATCACCGCTCGACCTTCCGTGACCCAGATAATCGAAGCGCAGGTATGCGCGTGTTCCGCGCGCAGCCCACACGTTAAGCGCGCAGGCCTTGGTTCCGCTCATTTCGGATTTGAAACCGCCCAGCCACACCACGCCCGGCTGCTTGCCCTGCCGGGCTATATACGCGATGGTTTCGCCGTCGGGGCGCGGGAGTTCACAGACGTCCGGCATCGCATTTGCGGCACAATTTCAGCCCATACATAACCGGCGCTGGCCGGATCGGCCAGCGCAAGAACAGCGCGGACCCAAGACGCGCGGCAAAGGGAGCCGGGAAATGTTGAAGACGCTCGCACGCGCGTTGGCTCTTGCGCTTGCAAGCTTTGCGGTGTGCACGATAGCGTATGCACAGCTCGGCGCTCCGCCGCGCGCAGCGCCGGTCACCGATGTCGAGGTGCATCAGCTACCCTCGATGAACAAACCAGTCATATTTGATCCCGCCAAAGCAACCGCGGCCTACCTGGCGCGCGTCAGCGGGTCCGCACGAGCACGTTCGGATTCCTATTTTGAGGGTGGCTATGGGCTGGAAGTGATCGATGCGCTCTATGCGTTGGTCGTGGCCGGGTTGTTGTTGTGGTTGCGTATTTCGGCGCGGATGCGCAACCACGCCCAGAGCCTGACGCGGTCACGCTTCTGGCAGGTGCCCATCTATTTCGTGCAATTTCTCGTCGTGCTAACGGTGGCCACGTTTCCGCTCAGCCTATATGAGAACTTCTTTCGCGAGCGCGCCTACAACTTGCTGAACCAGAACTTTCTGCAATGGCTAGGCGACTTTGGAACCCGGTTCGTTGTCACGCTGGTGCTGTTCACCGTGCTGATGACGCTGCTTTATGCCGGCATTCGCGCCGCGCGGCGCAGCTGGTGGCTGTGGGGCGCCGGACTTGCGGTGGTGTCTTTCGCGTTAGTCACACTGATCTATCCTATATTCGTCGCACCGCTGTTCAATCACTACCAGCCGCTGGCCGAGGGCCCGATCAAGCGCGAGATCCTTTCGCTGGCGCGTGCCAACGGCGTGCCGGCCAACAATGTGTACCAATACGACGCATCGCGGCAATCAGACCGCATTTCGGCGAATGTCTCCGGTCTTTTCAACACGACGCGGATTTCGGTGAGCGACAATCTGCTCAAACGGGCAACACCGCGCGAGATCAAAGCTATTGCCGCGCACGAAATCGGCCACTATGTCCTGGGGCACTCCCTCACAATCATCTTGTGGTTTGCGATTCTTTTTCTCGTAGGCTTCTGGTTTGTGGATCGCGTATTCCGTCTGCTTTCCAGCTTGTTCGGCGGCAATTGGGACGTGCGCAACATCGACGATCCGGCGGGATTGCCAGCGCTCTGTGCGGCAGGAGCACTATACATGCTGCTCGCCACACCGTTTCTCAACACAATCATACGCACCCAGGAAGCTCAGGCCGATATTTTCGGACTCAATGCCGCACGCGAACCCGATGCGTTTGCCACCGTCGCGCTAAAGCTCGGTGAATACCGCAAGCTGGAACCATCGCCGCTGGAGGAATGGGTGTTCTTCGATCACCCTTCGGGGCGCAGTCGCATCGCTATGGCCATGCGTTGGAAGGCCGAACATATGGGCGATCCCGACATCAAGGCCGGGCCGGTTTCGCCGCAATAAGAGCCTTCGTAAGTCGCGTGTAGAGTGGGTTGGAATCCTCAAAGACATATTGCACATCTTCGACCGTGACACCGCCCTTGCAGCCTTGCGCGCGCAAGCTTGCTACCGCATCCATCAGGCGGTTGCGGGGACATAGCAGCGAATAATCGCCAGCCGTAGAACGCGACAGCACCGTTGTTTGCGCATCTTTCGCAAGCAACCCGGCAATGGCGTCGGCCTTGCGATCGATGCGCACACGCAAGATGTGCGAGGCTTTCGCGCGTTCGCGCGCGGCCATGCGCGCAAGCAAGGCTTCGGCGGCAGCACGCGCCTCCTTGCTCCAGGCGATGGCTAGGCTGGCAGCCAGATGCGCCTGGCTTTCCAGGATTATGCCGTCGTCCAAAATCTTCAGCCCATTGGCGGCAAGCGTGGCACCCGTGGTGGTGATGTCGACGATCGCATCTGCGGTACCAGCTGCGGGTGCACCTTCGGTGGCGCCAGCGCTTTCGACGATGCGGTAGTCGGCAATGCCGGCCTTCGCGAAGAACCCGCGCGTAAGATGGACAAATTTTGTCGCGATGCGCAAACGGCGGCGATGGCGCTGGAAGAACGCCGCGCACACGTCGTCCAGATCGGCCATGGTCGAAACATCGATCCAGGCCTGCGGCACGGCGACCACGACATTGGCAAAGCCGAAGCCCAACGGCATAAGGGGCGCGATATGCGCATCGTTCGCCGTTTCACGGATCAGATCTTCGCCGGTGACGCCGAAATGAACCTCGCCGAGTGCGAGCGCAGAGGCGATTTCGGATGCCGAGAGTAACATCACGTCGACGGCCGCAAACCCGTCGAGTGTCGCGCGATACCCCCGCGCCCCGGATTGCTTCAGCGCAATGCCGGCGTCGCGAAAATATTCGCGCACCTGCTCCTGCAGACGACCTTTTGACGGGATGGCGAGCGTGAGGGCCTTCATGGTTTGCGCCTCTTCTGCGCCCGGCGCGCGGCCAACACGCGCTCGGTGCGGATGGCACAGCCGATGGCGGAGGTGTTCGCGGGCGCGCCGAAATTTTCCAGCAGCCTGTCATAGCGACCGCCGCCGGCGATCTGCACCGCACCCTCGGTGTCGCGCGACCACAACTCGAAGACGAAGCCTGTGTAATATTCTATGTTGCGGCCGAACCGCGCCGCGAAAGTAACACGCGACGAGTCCACGTTCAGCGGTTTCAATGCCGCCAAGCGCGCTTCCATCGCTTCCAAAGGCTCGTCAAGATCGACGCGCGCGGCTTTGGTGAGCTTGCGGATTTCGGCTAACGCTTTGGGCGCAGGGCCCGACACGCTGAGCACGCTTGCGATCAGCCGCGCGATGGCAGGATCAAGACGGATCGAGGCGGCGTCGGCCGCCTGTTCCATCAAGCGCTCCACGATTTCCTCACGCGTACGCGCGCCGTGCGGCGCTTCGCCTAACAAATCCATCAATCCTTCAAATGCCGAACGCGAATCCGCCGCATCAAGATTTCCGAGATGGGCAAGCAGGCGCTGTGCATCACTGGCACCACCGCGCGAGAGTTTCTCGAGCAGGGCTTCAAAATAGCCCGCGCGCCAGAAGTGACGCTTCAGCCGCCCGCGCCATTGCACCGGCACGTCGAGCGCGTCGATCAGCCCGGAGAACAGGCCGAGATCGCCGACCTTCATGTCGAACTGCGCAAGCCCCGCCGCCTGCACCGCCTCGATGACGACGCTGGCGATTTCGATGTCGGTTGCCTTGCGGTCGGGCGCGCCGAGGAGTTCGGCGCCTGCCTGATAAAATTGCGCAGGGCGGTCTGGCTCACCGGGCTGGTGACGGAATGCCAAGCCATTGTAACAAAGTCGTGCTGGATATTTGCCGCCACTTTCGGCGTACATCCGACAGACCGGAATGGTGAGATCGGGACGTAAGCACAGATCGCGGCCCGAGGGATCGGTGATCACGAAGGTGCGTCTGCGAATTTCTTCGCCCGAGCGGTCGAGGAAGATTTCCGCAGGCTGCAGCACCGAGGGTTCGACGCGGGCATAGCCGCGCGCCTTCAGCACGCCGAGGATTGCGCCTGCTTGTGTGTCGAGCGCGTCGATTTCGGCGGCGGTGTAAGTGGGAAACCCGGCCATGGTCAGCTCCGCACCAGCATCTTGCGCAGCTGTGCAACAAGATCGTTGCGCTTCACCGAAATTTGCGCCGGACGATCTTTCACCCATTCCGCACGGCTTTCGATGTTCTTCGCAATCTCGGTGCCGAGCGAGAGGTCTTTCAGTTGCACCTCGCCCTTGGCGCGCTCGTCGGCGCCCTGGATAACGGCAACCGCAGCACCGCGTTTGTCGGCATATTTGAGCTGGTCGGGTACGCGCTTGGTGCCCACGTAAGCTTCGGCGCGGATGCCGCTTTCGCGAAGTTCGCGGGCGAGCGCGAAGCTTCCAGGCGCATCGTCCTTGTCCATCTGCAGAACGACAACCAGCGGCTCGACAGTTGCCGCACGCCCCTTCAACGCGGAGACCAAACGGCTGACGCCGATGGAGATGCCGGTCGCAGGCACCTGCTGACCTGTGAAGCGTGCAACAAGATCGTCATAACGCCCGCCGCCCGCGACAGAACCAAAGACGACTGTTTCGCCCGCTTCGTTTGTTACTGGAAATGTCAGCTGTGCTTCGAAAACGGGGCCTGTATAATAGTCGAGGCCGCGAACGACGCCGGTGTCTATCCTGATCTGATCCAACGTATAGCCACACTTATACAATAGCTCTGGGATGGCGCGCAGTTCGGCCACGCCCTCTTCACCCACATTGCTACCTTTGACCGCTTCGGAAACCACCGAAAGCACGTCGTCGTCGCCTTTTGGCAAGGCGAAAGACATGACGCGCGCGATCTGCTCGGGCGAAAGGCCCGCGCCCTTCGTGAAATCACCGGATTTGTCCTTGCGCCCCTCGCCAAGAAGCGCATGCACACCATCGACGCCCAGACGGTCGAGCTTGTCGATTGCGCGCAGCACCGTAGCACGCTTACCCATGTCGATACTGGCGGCTTCAAGCACCCCATCGAGCATTTTTCGGCTGTTGATCTTAATGATGTAGTCGCCCTTTAGCCCCAGCGCGTCGAGGGTATCGGCGAGCATCATCAGGAGTTCGGCGTCGGCAGTGGGCGATGCTGTGCCAACCGTATCGGCATCGAACTGTGTGAATTCGCGGAAGCGGCCAGGGCCAGGCTTTTCATTGCGCCAGACCGTGCCCGTCTGATAGCGGCGGAAAGGTTTGGGCAAGTTCTGGAAGTTTTCGGCGACGAAGCGGGCGAGCGGGGCTGTTAGGTCGTAGCGCAGCGAAAGCCATTGGCCATCTTCGTCCTGCAGCGAGAATACGCCCTCGTTGGGGCGGTCGAGATCGGGGAGGAATTTGCCCAGCGCCTCGGTATATTCGAAGGTGGGAGTTTCCAAAGGCTCAAAGCCATAAGATTCGTAAACCCGGCGGATGGTCTCCAGCACGGCGCGCTCGGCCACAATCTCTCGCGGCGCCCGGTCACGGAAGCCGCGCGGAAGCCGCGCTTTCGGGCGAAAAATTCGGGTTTCGCTCATGGAGTTCAGGGCCGTTTCAATGGCGGTTTCCATAGCGGCTCGTGAGTGGGCTCGCAAGGAACACGGTCCTTGCCCCTCCGGTTTTGGCCGCTATAGTCCCGGCGTTTTCCGGTATTTTCCCCGGATCGTGGACAGGTGGCCGAGTGGCTGAAGGCGCACGCTTGGAAAGCGTGTGGACGGGAAACCGTCTCGTGGGTTCGAATCCCACCCTGTCCGCCAATTTCTGACCATAACCATCTGATTTAGTTTAAGTATTTCGATCTTTTTGTTCTGCTCCCCGCGCCACTCCCCACCGAAAGACCTGCTTGGCTTCTTCGCTCCCCGCGTTTTAGCCTAAGCTATTGAGAGTACAGGGTTATTCTAATCGTCGGCTGACATATTCCGTTCGCCATTGGTTCTTTCGCGGTTCAATTTCACTGGAAAATGGCCGATAAAGCGCCTATCTTGTACAAGAACCTGTACATATGGCATTCGGAGCCATCTATGAACGTCCTGAACTTCTCGGAGACCCGCGCCAAGCTCAAGGCCGTGATGGATTCCGTCGTTCGGGACAGAACTCCTGTTGTCGTCTCGCGCAAGAACGGCGAGTCCGTCGTGATGGTGTCACTGGCGGATTGGAACGCGCGCGAAGAAACGACTTATCTGCTTTCGCACAAGGCCAATGCAGAGCGTCTTGAGGCTGCGATCAAACAGTTGGATGCCGGTAAGGGCGTCGAACAAAAGCTCATCGAACGGTGAAGCTGGTTTTCGCGGAACAGACTTGGCAGGACTATCTGTTCTGGCAGGCGAACGATCCCAACGGCTTGCAGCGCGTCAACGATCTTATCAAAGAATGTATGCGTAATCCCTTCCAGGGCACCGGAAAGCCGGAGCCATTAAAGGGCGATCTCAAAGGCTGGTGGTCCAGGCGGATCACGCTCGCGGATCGTCTCGTCTATCGCGTCAGCGGCAAAGGTGATGCTCAACAACTTGAAATCGCGCAGTGCAGGTTTCATTATGACCGCCAAGGAGCGGACAACGGTAGCAACGACTGACCGCTTCCGCTTGGCCCTTCGTCGGCTGTTGAATCAGTTGGCCGAAGAAAGACGCGGCAAGTCGCGCCATCGAGGACGCGATCTTCACTCCGGTAATAAGGTTCTGGGACGCTTCGCACGCATCAAGTGGATGTTTACCTCAGAAAAAGCGCGCAACAAGATGGCCAAAGCCTATCCAACCCCAACCAATGAGTCATAACCTCTGTGCAGAGGTACTAGTTCCAGCGGCATATTGAACCGCGGGAGTTCGCCCTTTGTCGTTTCCACGCGCGAGAGATCATGGATGCCCAATCACACTCAGCGATCATCGATGCGATTTTGGAAACCCTTACTTCGGCGCCGTCAGTCGCATTCAGCGCACAACGGGGATGGTAACCCGACGCAATAATAGTGAAGATCATTGCCCGAAAAATAGGCTTGAATTCGTCGTCAAATGGACAATTGACGAAGATGGACTTTGCGGCGGGCGGCTTACGCGGATTTCCGGTCGCCACGTGATTCAGACCGCTGACGCAGTTCTTCGCGTATAATTTTGGCGATCTCGGAACGCTTACCGCTGGCAGGCGCGATTTTGATACCGCGATATATCACGGTGCCGACCTTGGACGTTCCGTGTGGTGTACGAATCTCTTTTTTTCGTCGTCATAGGAAGATCATCGCTCAAATTCTTGAACGCAGAAAGAACAAGGCACGCGGACGATACTAATCAAAAAATAAGCCATTTTCAAGTGATTTCAACCGCTTAAACTCCGAAAGGGCGCGTTTCCGACTAGGTATGGTAAGGGTAGCGGGATGCTAGAACATAATAGGAACGGCGCCTATTCCTATGTCTTGCACATCCAACGTCCTCAGTTTGCAGAGGATAACGCGGCCCGTGAGCCTAACTTCGGCACAGTTGGGGGCCGTATCATCGCACGCTAGTTGCCATCGTGCGCGTGCCGCCGTCGAACCGGGAACGCTGGGAAAGAGCTTGGTATCAGTCGGCGAGCCATTCCATAATATGGAAATACAACTTCCATTTTTGGGATTTTTGAAATAGGGTAGGTTCATGATCATGATCGGTACGGACGTGGTCGAGGAGTATTTCACTGCCCGTCCCGGCCACAAGGGAATTAAATCTGCGCGGTCGCAATACGATGCATGGCGGACGATTGCTGAAGCATCAGATTGGAAAAACTCGTCGGATGTAAAAAAGGCCCACCCAAAGGCAAGCATCCTCAAAGGTGGACGAGTGGTCTTTAACATTAAAGGAAATGACTTCAGATTGATTGTCGTGGTGCAATATCAGGATGGCGTTGTGGTGGTCCGTTTTTTCGGAACGCACAAGGAATATGATGCCATAAATGCGGAGACGGTGTGATGAAAGCAACGTTGATAGTAATTCAAAGCGATGCGGATCATACGCTAGCGAAAGCTCAGATCGCCAAGCTCATGGGGTCGAACGCCCCTGGAGACCGGGCGCGCATGATCGCTCAAGCACGGCTAATTGAAGCGTATGAGCGCAGTCGGTGGCCTCGCCGGACGCCAACATTGCCTGATCTCTTGAACTACCTCATGGATCAGCACGGCCTCTCCCGTAACGATTTAGTACCGATGCTCGGAACAGCAAGCCGGGTCAGCGAAGTGCTCAATGGAAAGCGTGAGTTGAGTATGTCAATGGTTCGTAGGCTTCGGGCGCGTTTCCACGTTCCTGCGGATGTCCTCATCGGCCCAGATCCCGGCACGCGCGGGTCGCTGGCTGCCTAATACCAAAAAACTGCGATCTCATCATTGACCGACAAAAGACGGTGAAAACCTAACCGTCCGAGCGCTTGTTCGGGGGCAGGTTCGGCCAGCTCTTGAGCTTCAGCTTCAGGGTCGACATCGATCCTGCCTCCCGCCTCGACCGGCTTTCTCAGGTCATCCTCGCCACGCATCTTTGGGACGCGCGCACCCTTGCCATCGGTTACTCCAACGATCTACCTGGAATTGGGCGAGGCAGGCTGAAAGACGGCCGGCATTAACGAGGGCCTGATCAGGATCTCGGTCGGATTGGACAGGGCCGACGAGCTCTATACGCAATCTCAGATCGCACCGGCACTCCGGGGCTGGACCGCACAGCTCGATGAGTTCGCTCGGCTTCGTGGAAGAAGCCGCGTGCGCCTGGGCCAAACTCATTGGCGACGTCGGGACTCCAGGTAAACAAATCGAAGACGCGGTGCCAGCGCAAAATTACCGGGTCGCGGGCCTGATAACCCTGCGCGATATAGTGGCCGGTCCAAGCTATGGGATAGCTTGAAATCAAAAAGGGCGGATTCCTGAGTGCAAGAAAAGCAAATGAATGAAAATCGAGAGGCGCAATGGGCGGCGGTTGCCCCCGGCCCAAGTTGGAGAATTTCTCGTGCGAAATCGAATTTTTCTAGCCTCCCAGGCCAATACCGATCGTCGCGAACGGTCCGTAAAAGCCACGGTCCGTCCTTTTTGCCGTTTCGATACCGCCATCCATCGCTCCAAAGAACAAATCAGCGCGATAGCCCAAACTGATTTTAGCATCCGTATACCGAAAGGAGATGCCCGCCATTGCTCCGAGATTGGGAACGGTCGCCATTCGCGAGCGGTTGAAGTTTGTCGCATTGCGGTAGTGAAGCGCGGCGAGTTCGCCGCAACCGACCTGTTTCACCTTGTTATAGCCAAACAAATTGGCCCCCGGATGGGTGGCCGTTCCGCCGAACCTCGCATTGCAATGATAAGTCTGAGCCGTGGTCTGGTGAGAGCCACTTACCTTTTGCCGACCAAAGAGCACGGCCGCATTTAGACCCCAATCCGCTGCGACCTCGCCATCTGACGCAAACTTCGCAATTGGTGCGGAGCCGCTCCACGAGACAGACGGTCCAATGCCGTGAAAGTCGCGTTGCGCGTTGGCGATTCCAGTAAATCCATGAAATGTGGCGTGTGCATATTTGAACTGTGAACGAAAGGTCGCCAGTGATGTTATCTTTTTCGTGGGAACTGGATACTGCACATCCGGTTGGGCGTGCAAGCTGACATCGTTGCGTGAGGTAAACTGAGCAATACGCACACCAACGCTGAAAACAGATTGGTTCGGATTTCCGAACAACCCCAATCCAACGTCTTTTCCGACTTGGAAATCGAGAATGGCGTGGTTTTCCTTTTGATGTGAAATGCCGTCGGCAAACTTGTCGTGCCGGGCCGGATAGGCCGTATAGCCGCCGTAGTATTTTCCCGGAAGTATCTGAAATTTCTGAACGGGGAAATAGGCGTTTTTCGTTTGCTGGTGCAGATGTCGCGCTTCCTGCGAGCGGCCGTACATCGCGGAAACGGAGAAGACCCACTCGCTCCCTTTGGGCTGCAAACTTATCTTGCCTTCCCCTCCAAACGAATAGATCGAAGGCTTCTGCACGTCGAGCGCGGATCGAAGATTGGCTTGCGTAATTGAAGTCAAGAAGCCAGGCGCGAACGCTTCCTGCGCGGCATCGAGCCGATCAAGCTGTCCGCCAAATTCGACCCAAAGAACGGGCTTGTCCTGCTGATCGGCTGCTTCAGTCGGCGAAATGTGAAGCGTCGTGAGTAACGCCAAAATAGATGCTGTTGACAACAACCGCCACCGTAAATCCACCGCCGCGGTGCGCGTTTTGATTACTTCGCTCATTTTTCCCCCTTACCAGTTCTTGGTGACGCGGACGCCGATCAACTTCGGATCGGTAAGAAACACATTGGTGGTCAGTGCACTGTCATCGCTGTTGAGGAAGGTGCCGGTGATGGCGGTCTCGTTGAAAACGTTCTTGTCGAACAACATCACCTGCCAACCATTCTGGTTGGTGAAAATAAGAGAGAGATTCACATTGGTATAACCGCGCAAGCGGTCATAGGGATCGTCATTGAAGACGCGCGCCCAAGAATAATCCTGCCAATAGTAATCTTCGCGTAGCGTACCAGCCCAATCCTGGGAAAGCGGAATTGTGTATTGCGCACCGATTGAGACGGTTAAAGGCGGAGAATTCGGGAGATGGTTACCGCTGAGATCTTTATCGAAACCCTCACCATTGTTTGGAGCGGGCCCGGCATTGGTTCCGAGGAACTGGTCGGGATTCGTAGCCGTTGAACTGACTGGATCGAAGCCGGGATATCCCGCGGGGGGGGCATAAGTAGCCGATATGGTCGGATTTGCCTTGTACGGCAATTGTGTTACCGGATCGAGATGGCTGGCGTAGGCAAAGCCGCACGCTCCGACAACGTTCAATCCGCCGTTCTGCTCAAGCATCGCGGCTACTACGTAAGTGGGCAATATGCAGTTCGATGCCGTCGTAAGGAATGGTTTAACCACGATCCAATCTGGATTTCCCGCTGTGCGGTCCATGAGATCGACTGAGCGCGATCCCTGCGCAAGTCGCGCGTCCTCCCAGCCCCCGGCAAAGTTGAAGCGCAAGCCGGGAAGCGGCTCATACGTCGAACTCGATCTCCGCTCCTTTTACATGGGTGTCGAAATTGAGATTGATGGAGGTACGATCGACAATCTCGGATATTTGGTAGTTCTCGTAATTGTAGTAGAAAATGTCGGCGTTAAACGTGAGAGCCCCATCTAGTAATGTGTTCTTCGATCCCAATTCGAACGCATCGATGAATTCGGGCTTGAAGGTAAGTGGGTGAATTGGATCAGTGATGATGGCATTCGACCCGGGAACCGGTGCGCTCGGAAAGACGGCACCCGGCGGATTAGCGCCGCCAGCCTTATAGCCATGCGCATAGGACGCGTACATTAGTGTCTGATCCGTGAAATCGAGCTTTGGCGTCCAATCGATGGCGGCTCGACCCGTAAATTGATCCCATTGCTGATTGACAACGCCTGTAACTGGGTAACCCCAACCCGGAATGAGCAACTCGCTCGGAATATCGGTGAAATGCTTCTGGTCCTCCGTCCAGCGGAGACCGGTGATCACTTTGAGATCAGCGAGGATATTGTAATACGCCTCTCCGAACGCCGCATAGGAGTTCAGCGTGTAAGGATTTTGGCTTAAAAAGTAGCTGTGACCTTCGTTGTTGAGCTTGGAGAGCGAATTGGGATCGTAATAGACGCACTGGCGCACATCGAATTGGTTTTGAGGGTTAGGGTATCTATAGCCACCATCGCCATATTGGCAATAAGAATTGTCGGATACCCCAGCAATGTACGGAGGGAGGTCAACGCCACTTAATCCATGTAGCGCTGCGAACAATGTAAGGGTATTGAAAAATACATAGTAGTTTTCTTCGGTCTCGTAGTGCAGGTAATTGCCCCCTGCACTAAAATTGAATGGGCCACTGAAATTCGATGCCAATCGAAATTCCTGCGAAAATTGCCACGCATGCTCGTCGGATAAGTCCTGCGCGACAACCCGGTCACTGCATCCAAGTTGCGGATCGCAGAAAACTCCGTCGGGAATGCAGCCTACACTCCCGGCGACACACTTCGCGCCAAGCCCGGTACATGTACCGGTCGCTTGCTGGCAGATACCGAGGCCGTTTGGATCAGGAAGAATCGTTCCATTTGCCACTTCCAAGCCATTCGCTAGATATTGGAATGCGCCCGGAGCGGAATTGAAACGATTGTAATCCTCGGTGGACCACAAGAAGTCCTGATTGAATCCGGTCTGCGACGTCAGGGTCAATGAGGGTGTGAACTTGTAGTCAGCGTTCAGTTCGATCGTGTCGTTCTTCGCCCGATAGATCGGGTTGATCGAGGAGTTGATGACCCGCAAGTTATGCGATTGCGTCGTCGTGGAATAAACGTCGAAGCCAGGCTGAAACGGAACGCCCGCCGACTCCAATCCCGCGTAGTAAGCCAGCGTGTAGCCATTGGGCACTTGAAAGGCATCAGAGGAATAAAGGGAAGTCGGGAGACACCCCTGACTTAGTTGATCTGCGGCACTGCCCGTATTCCCGATATTGTTTCCGGATCCGGGAGCGACGCCGGGCACGGGGATGCCGTCGATGTAAGGAGCAATCGGCGCCGTCTTGCAGGTCTGTTTCGACGTGCGCATGCGATCGTCGCTTTCGGAAAAATGCTCCCAAACGAGCGTTGTTTCCAAGTTCTCAATCGGTTTCCATCCGATAGAGACGCGGCTGGACCAGAGATCGCGGCCATCGATGCGGTCACCTGTGATCTCGTTCAAAGAGTAGCCTTGACGTTTCGTCCACTCGCCGGCCACTCTTATGTCGAGTTTATCATCTATTATTGGGATATTGATCATGCCTTCAGGCCGGCGTTCACCATAGTTACCGATCTCAAGCGATGCCATCGCCTCGAACTGATCAGTTGGCTTCGCAGTGGTGAGGTTCACGACGCCGGCCGTGGCATTGCGTCCGTACAACGTCCCCTGTGGGCCGCGGAGCACCTCGGCCTGGCTTAGGTCGTAGAATTCTTGTTCAAAAAAATGATTGCGGATGAACGGGATGTCATTGAGCGCAACCGCAACCGCCGGATCGGTCGTTACCGATATTGCTTGCGTACCAATACCTCGAATTTGAATGGAATAGCCGGTGAAGTTGGTCTTGGTAAACGTCAGGTTGGGCACCTGCTTGACCAAGTCGGGACCACCCGCAGTTTGGGTCGCGGTTAGTTGTTCTTGCGACAACGCCGTTATCGAGATTGGGATCGATTGGACGTCGCCTCCGCCAAGCTTTGACGACGTTACGGTTACGGTTTCGACAGTGGTCCGTGATGCTTGTGCAAGCTGCAAGGGGACGATCGGGACTTGCGAATGGACCTCGCGGACGACTGCTACAACTCCATCTTCGCGATGGACGATCAGGCCGGTGCCGGAAAGTATGCGAGACAGAGCCTCGTCGGGCGTGAGCTCGCCTTTGACGCCGTTTGTCCTTAGTCCCTTGATGGCATCATCAGGTACAAAGACCTGTAACCCGCTTTGCACCATATAGGCACGCAATGCGTGGTCCATATCTTCTGCGGGAATATTGAAGTTGGACGCACTCGATGCGGTCGCCGCACACGATGCGCCCGCCGCAATTAGCATGCCAAGCTCTAGAAGACTTCTACGCATAATGCTCCCCCTATTTGCTATCTTCGGACCCGTCGCTCAGTCCGCCTTGCTTGGCTTTTTTCGTGAAACGACGATTTCTCGTCCCAGTTTCTTGACCTGAAGACCGAAGGCGAATTTCGCGACGTTGGTGAATGGCCCCACACTCCCCGCATCGAAGACGCCGCTGATTTTCAAATCGGCAATTTCGGGGCTAATCGTCAGCTTCGTGCTGTTATAGCGATTGAATTCCGCAGCAACTTCAGCGAGGGTCGCATGACTGAAGCTGAGCTTGCCCTGTCGCCAAGCGAGCGCATTGGTGAGGTCGTGTGCCGGCATTCTTGTGACGGTCATGGAGTTGGTGGTCGCAATCGCCACCTCGCCTGGAGTTAAATCGGTCGCATGACGCTGAACAAGTGCGCTCTCCGTTTCGAGATAGGCGTGACCCTGAACGAGCGTGACTTCCAATTGATCGCCAGATGTCCGAACGGCGAATTCAGTGCCCAGGTCGGTGATGCGATGCCCCGCCACCAAAACTGAAAAGGGGCGCGCGGCGTCGTGTTTGACTTTGAAGAAGGCCTCGCCCCTTTTCAGCAGCACCGTGCGTTGCCAGGGGCTCATGTTTACGGAGATCGCCGTGTCGGTGTTGATTTGGATTTGCGAACCGTCGGCAAGCGAAATCGTTTCGCGCTGTCCTACGGCAGTCTCGTAAGAACTTTTCTTCGTCGACCAGCCGTACAGGCCCGCCAAGGAGAAGACCGCGATGCCACATCCCACCGCCAAGAACCGAAGCGGAGACCAAGATCGTTTCTGCGTCTGCAAATCTGCTGGCCGCATTCTTCCAGGCTTTAGAGCCGCAAGGCGCCGTGTGCGGCTCCAACCTGCTTTAAGCCTCCAATAGGCCGCGCGGTGATGGGGTGAATGTGCCAGCCAAGCATCGAGCGCAGTCTGATCTTCCTGGCTCCAATCCGAAGCCCGCTGACGCACAAGCCATTCCGCGGCTTGGTCGCCAACATACTCCGCGTTCCTCATAGTCTCGCGCTCTGTGCTGCTCACGGCGCATTTCCTTGTGGGACTGTGGTGCCGTAGAGAATGTCGACGAGTAGCTGCATGCCCTTTTTGAGGTGATACGAGACAGTCGATTCATCGAGATTGAGGCGGGCCGCGATTTCGCGGTTGGAGAGCTCATCGATCTGCGCCATGGCTACGATCTCGCGGCAACGTGGCGGCAGTTGTTCAATCGCGGCGCGCAGATGACGAAGTTCGTCACGCGCGATGACAACGCGATCCGGCGGCGGGGCATCGCTGGCGAGGCCCAGCTTCTCAATATCCGAAATAGTGTCCATCGGGACGACGCGTTCGCGCCGCATCCGGTCAATCATAATGTTATGCGCCACCGCGAAAACAAAAGGCTTGGTCGGATTGGGAATCTGCTTCTGTGCGGTTTCGATCAGCTCGGCATAAACGTCCTGTCGCAGGTCGGCCGCGTCCGCGGTATCGCGGTATGAACTGCGCAGGAATCGCATCAATGAGGCCTCCAGTGGCAACACCTCGCGCACAAACCAAAGCTCCACTTCGGACGCAGGCACCATTTGTGCAGCGTCCTCCGGATGGCTACCTCTGCGGCTTGTGTCTCGCGTTTCCACCAAATCCCCAGGGTTTGGGGCTTCGTGTCGTACTGTCAGAGTGTAGATCGAACGAGCCCGCACAAACTTGGATGAAACCAATCAAATTTCTTCTCAAGGCCAGAAAATTGAAGGCCAGAGCTTCTCCCCGAGGGCGAAAGAAACTTGCGGGGCTCATCGGAATTCTCATTGCCGAACTTCGCGAGCGACGGACCATCTCGGTGTTTCGTGTTCGGCGCGATCCGCGGGCGCCGTGCCACCAAAGTGCGGGGCGGCATAAAGCGGGGTGGTTAGGCCACAGTCACCGGACCAGCCAAAAAGGGGGGCGCCGCCCAGCCATCCGTAGGGAGGGTCCAATAAGATGTGTCGACGCGTTCGCGGCCCTACCTGCAAGGCGCTATTACGAACGGCAGCCGACCGATAGTGCCAGACTTAGCCGCCACGGAAGTGGTCAGACGGGTTCGGTATGCGCGCCAGCGCGGGCGGCCAAGCCCGTCTGATGGCAGCGAAATCATTACTTCGGCTTAGGATTTCTGCGATTCTAACCGTCTGAGCGTAAATCCGCTCAGGGGGAAATGAAGACCCCGAACACGTCTGGCCCAGGGCCGGACGCATGGCGCTATGTCCAGGGCCGCTCCCGCGGCCTAAAGGCGTCGTGCCTTCTCCATGTGTGAAGGTCTTGAACGGCCGCCAGGTCGGTGGTGATCTGGCGGAAACCGTTGCCAGGGGACCGCCATGCTGCCAATCGTCAAAATGGACATCGCCGACGAGGTACCCTGGTCGGAAGAATTTACGCCTTACGACGAGGCACAGTTCGGCCTCTACATGCGGGTGTTGAACGCATTGCGTGCATTCATGCCAAAAGATCAAATCTGCACCCGTATCCTTGGGATCGACGCTGCAAAAGAGCCGGAAAGGGCGCAGAAACGCCTCGACAGCCATTTAAAGCGCGCAATATGGCTCACCAACGAAGGACTGCATCTCATCTTTCCCGACAAGTGCCCGCGTTGCGGCACTGAGCATACCGAACACTAAGACAACAGCTTTCGATAACCGTCGCGCATAAGGGCGCAGCCGCGCCTGAGCGCAGGTCTAACCCTGTATTGCAGGGAGCGCTCCAGCGACTGCCACAAATCATCGGTATATTCAGGAAGGACGTGCCGTGCGATTTCCTTGCGGGACGCTCCCGCCAGTTCGCCGTCCAGAACGCGCAGGACGAGCTTCCAACGTATCGACAGCGGATCGCGCTGAATGCGCGCCGCGCGAAGCCTTCCCGACAGACGCAGATCGTTGAAACATTGCAAGGATCGCACCTGAGGCTTTGCCAACGTCCGATCCGGTGCTCCATCGGCCATCAGCCGCAAGGGTTTTGTTATGTCCGCGCCTTGGATCGCGAGCTGGAGACTGCGGCCACCTTCCATGAAAAGCAGATGTTGTGGCGCGGCCGGCATTTCCAGAAGGAACGATGGCGAAGCAATCTCGCGCAGAAGGAATACTGCGCCTTCGATCTCCCGCGTCAATGCGAATCCATTGAGCCGCAAAACACTCGGGCACAAATCAGGTTACCAGAACACCGCCGCTTCCCGCGCATCGAGGTCTGGCGAGTTGCAATAAAGACAACCCTATTCCGCGAGAACAGGTATTTGCTGTAAGGACACGATCACCGTTGTTTGCGCCTGATAACCGGCAATGCCCCATTCCAACCTTGCGGATTGCCATGAGGTTCGGAAATCTGGATTGCGGCGCAGGAATTCCCAGGCCCAATCGCGGCGCGAGAATATGCCCTTCCAGTCGAAGTCCTCGACCTTGGTCCAATCCGGCATGGCACGACCTCATGCGGCAAAGGAAGGCGCGACGGGCGACCACAGTACCGGACCGCAAAGGCCGCCAGCTTCCCTCAAGCGAAGCAATGCAGTTCGTGAGACCTCCAAATGTCCCGTGACGGCAAGTGCGTTGCCGATTTGGAGGGGCGCACCGATCCGGCGCAACGGCCATGAGGCACGGCGGAGAATGCGTTCGAGACGAGCATCGGTAACAGTGACGATCTCGCACAAACCTTCGGCAAGGCCGAATTCCACCAAGCCCGCGAAAGTTCGTAAGTACCGACGGCGATGCCGCCTGCGGCCTTGGGTGCATCTTCGGGAACATCCAGCGCGAAGCGGCTGCTTTCCCAGATCGCCGGGCTCGACCGCATCGGTTCACCGTGAAGTAACGCTGGAAAGACATCGCTGAGCATGGCGGGGCCGAACGTCGGCAGAAGGCGGGCACAGCCGCAGACGCAACCGTCGCGGTCCGTTGCAGGAGATAGATCGGATGCAGATAGTCGAAATGGTCTCGCTCCATTTCGTTCGCGACCTTCACATCCCAATCGAGACGTAATTTGAAGACGCGATAGCGCAGGCGGTGCATTTCGGCGAGCGCATTGGAAAACGCGACATAGGTTGATGGTGTGATAAGCTGCAACATGACGAACTCCCTGACGGTTGCAACGTCATGGAGCAGCGTGCCGATAATTGAATCACGAGTGCGCGTTTACCGTTGCGCTCAGTGCGTGTTTCTGCTTCGAGTCGCTTCATAGGCAGCAAACAGCGCGATGGCCTGACCGATGGAACGCACGCCGAGCTTGGCCCTGACGCTTTCGAGATCGCGAGCAACGATACGATGGCTTAGGCCTGTGATCTGCGCACTGTCGGCGCTGGACTTGCCCTCGGCCGCCCACCTCAACAGTTCGTACTCGCGCGCGGTCAATACGGCGCCCTCGATCAATCTCGTGGGTTCGAGCATTTGCCGCAGGCGGCCGTGAAAATGAGCCGCGATGAACAGCAGCGCCGCGCCGTTGCAACGCAGGCACGTTGCGAGCTGGGCCTGGCGTCGATCTGTGGCGAAGGTCATCGCAGCCAATCCTCCGGGCCAGTCGGGGATCGGAATGGTCGCGCCGGAGCAGACGTCGAAAGCTTCGGCCTCGTGGAAGAAGTCGCGGGCGCCTGGGCCAAACTCATTCGCAATCTCGGGGCTCCCCGTAAACAAATCGAAGACGCGGTGCGAGCGCAAAATTACCGGGTCGCGGGCCTGATAACCCTGCGCGATATAGTGGCCGGTCCAAGCTATGGGATAGCTTGAAATCAAAAAAGGGCGGATTCCTGAGTGCGAGAAAAGCGAATGAATGAAAATCAAGAGGCGCAATGACCGCACTCACCGCATCGCGAAGCTGGCCTGGACTACGGGCGTATTCCGAGTTTTCCAGATAACGCTGGATGACGCGGTGCATCATGCGTCTTCCCTCACAAACGAAGAGGACGACGGATCGTCCCGCGGCCCTCGGTAGACGCTCCAACCATTCTCATTCGCCCAAGCCGACGCTGATTGTGGCAAATGGGCCGTAGAAACCAATATTTCCGATTTGCGTGTGTCGATACCTCCATCGATCGCACCGAAGAAGAAGTCCGCACGATAGCCGAAGCTGACTTTCGCATTGGCATAACGGAATGAAAGCCCCGCCATGGCGCCCAGATTCGGAACAACGACCGTCCGCACGCGATTGATGGCAGCAGAACGTGTGTACAGATTTTGGATACGGCCATCCATTTGGAGCGAGAAACCGCCCCTCTTGGACACCCGAAATTTGGGACCCGCCTGTCGATACCACGCATGTCCGTAATTGCCGTTGGCACTATTTGATGGTGCCCACGGACCTTTTGCCGTCCGAACAGGACCGCGGCATTTGCACCCCAGTCCAGCGTGATTTCGCCACTTCGGGATCTACCGGCGAACGGAGCCGACGCATTCCACGAAATCGACGGCCCTACTCCGCGAAACTTTCCGTTGTGCGTCAGTTGGCGGCAGAATTGTGGAAGTGCACATAGTGATTCCGGAATGCAGCAAGTTCATGTATAGTTGTCTTTGGGGTTGTCGGATAATGAACGTCCGGTTCAGCTGTAAACTTACATTGGTTTTGGAACGGAATTGGGCGAAGCGGATGCCACCGCTGAGGATGGAAGCACCACCCTTGCCGAACATGCCGAGACCGAAATCCTTTCCGGCCTGAAGTCCAGAATGTCATGCGTTTCGGTATGCTGGCCGTGGCGTCCTCAAATTTGACATGCGTAGCGATAGAAGGATGTCCTTTCGACGGCGTATTGACCGTGCAATATAGCCACCGGCCGGAACGGTTTGTTTGACTGGCATTTCCTCGTTGGCCGTTTGCTGAGGCTGTTGCGTGACACCATTTGACGCCCGTAGCGGACGGATGCCGAGAATACCCAATCGCTATCCTCAGGTTCGAAACTGAATTCGCGCCTTCCCTCCGATGCCGATATTCGGCACTTTTTCTAGGCTTGAGCGGAGAGAAGAAGCTGCTCAGAGATTCGCCAAGAACGGCGGAGTAAGAGCTTCTGCTGAGTGGTTCCATAAAGCTCGAACTGTCCGCCCAGCTCGATCCAGACGGTGGGACGATCGCTTTCTTCTGCGAGTGCTTTGGCCGAGCCATAGGCGCACGCCAGCAATGCCATCGCCGATACCTCGCCACGAACGCCAGCGGAAATCGTTCAGGCCGTGCCGGTGTGTTCATCAATTCGCTCATGGCTTCCCCCTTACCAGTTCTTCGTGACGCGGATGCCGATCAGGTTCGGATCGGTCAGGAACACGTTGGTCGTCAAACCCGTATCGTCGCTGTTCAGGAAGTCGCCGGTGATCGCCGTCATGTTGAAGACGTTCTTGACGTAAAGCATCACCTGCCAGCCGTTCTGGTTGGTGAAGATCAGCATCAGGTTGACGTTGGTATACCGCGCAAACGTCATGGGATCTTCGTTGAAGACGCGCGCCCATGAATGATCCTGCCAATAGTAATCGCCACGCAGCGTGGCCGCCCATTCCGTCGTGATCGGCATCGTGTATTGCGCGCCGAACGATACCGTGAACTGCGGCGCGTTGGGCAATTGATTGCCGCTCAGATTCTTGTCGAAGCCCTGCACCATTGTTTGGCGCGGGACCGTAATCGACTCCGATTGTAAGTATTCTGGCCGGTGTTGGGATCTCCGGGCGTGCCAGCAAGCGGATCGAAACCCGGATATCCTGTCCGAATGCAAAGCCGTGAGTTGGAGCCGTCAGTCCTGGATTCGGCACATAAGGCAGACTGCGTGACGGGATCCAGATGGGCACCGTAGGCGTTGCCGCATTCAAACGATTATACGCCACCGTCCGTCATGAAGCCACCGTAACAACATAGACTGGCAGTATGCAGTTCGACGCTTCGGTGATGAAAAGGCTTTACCACCATCCAATCCGGATTTCCGGCGGTGCGATCCATCAGATCCACGGACTGTGACCCCTTGGCGAGCGCGGTGCTCTTCCCAACCGCCAGTAAAGCTGAATCGCAGGCCGGGAATCGGCTCCCAAGTCGCCTCGAATTCCGCGCCCTTTATATGGGTATTGAAGTTCTGGTTGATGGCCGAACGATCGACGATCTCGGAAATCTGATAATTTTTATAATTGTAGTAGAAGACATCACCATTTAGCGTCAAGGAACCGTCGAGTAATGTATTCTTGGATCCCGAGTTCAAACGCATCGACGAATTCCGGCTTGAAGGTCAGTGGATGGATGGGGTTGAAGACTATCGATTCGTATCAAAAGCTGAGGAAATCCCGCGCCCGGGCGGATTGGCGCCGCCTGCCTTATAGCCATGCGCATATGAACCGTAAACCATAGTCTGTCGGTAAAGTCGATTTCGGCGTCCATTGCTGGCAGCACGGCCCGAGATGATCCCATTGCTGATTCATGATGCCAGTAACGGCGATAGCCATAGCCGGGCACGATCAGTTCGCTGGGAATGTCGATGAAATGCTTTCGGTCCTCGGTCCAGCGCAAGCCAGCCGGTCAGCTTCAGATCTTGTGTGACATTGTAATAAGCCTCGCCAAATCCGGCGTAGGAATTCAATGTGTAAGGATTCTGACTGAGAAAATAATTATGTCCCTTGTTGTCGAGACTGCTGAGTGGATTAGGATCGATGTAATTGCAGCCGGTGACGTTGCCGTTGTTGGGCACGGATTGGATTGCATCTGCGGTAACCATCCAGAATTATTGGCAATGCCAGCCTGATATCGGATACGCCGGCACGGCCAAGTTGCGCATTCTTGTATACGGATAACAGAGTCAGCGTATTGATGAAAACATAATAGTTTTCTTCAGTTTCGTAGTGGAGATAATTGCCTCCGGAACTGAAATTGAGCGGGCCGCTGAAATTCGACGCGAGCCGGAATTCCTGGCTAAGTTGCCAAGCGTGTTCGTCCGAAAGATCCTGCGCCACAAGCCGGTCGCTGCAACCCAATTGCGGATCACAAAATATTCCCGATTGTCCGGAATGCCGTTTGTACCAGCAGCAGGATCGGGAATAATCCGCCCGTCGTTGTTGCCTGAGCCGTAGACGAAAACACCGGGCGCACTGTTGAAGCGGTTATAGTCCTCGGTCGACCACAGGAAGTCTTGGTTAAACCCGGTTTGCGAGGTGAATGTCAGCGCGGGAGAAACTTGATAGTCTGTGTTCAGTTCGACAGTATCATTTTTCGCTTTGTAGACCGGATTGATCGAAGAATTGATGACGCGCAAATTCTGCGACTGCGTCGTGCTTGCATAAACATTAAAAAAGTCCCGAACAGGTGCACCCGCGTAGTCGTTAGGCCCGAGTAATATGGCAATGAGTAGCCATTCGGAACCTCGAATGCGTCTGCGGAATAAAGTGATGTTGGAAGGCATCCTTGACTGAGATAATCAGCCTGATCGAAAGAGGTTCCACGCTCACCGGATGCTTCGCCCTCGACGGTGGTCGGAATCGGTGCCGTCTTGCAAAGCTGTTTGGCGGTACGCATGCGGTCGTCGTCTTCGGAGAAATGTTCCCAGACGAGATTGGTCTGCACATTCTCGAATCGGCTTCCAGCCAATTGAGATGCGGCCCGACCATAGATCGCGTCCATCGATGCGGTCGTCGGTGATGTGAATTGAACGAATAACCCTGCCGTTTGGTCCATTCGCCCGCTACGCGGATGTCGAGACGATCATCAACAATGGGAATATTGATCATCCCTTCAAAGCGACGCTGGTGATAATTGCCCAGTTCGCCTGATGCCATCGCTTCGAACTGATCCGTCGGCTTAGCTGTAGTCAAATTGACGACACCCGCCGTCGCGTTTCGGCCATAGAGCGTGCCCTGTGGGCCGCGCAGGACTTCAGCCTGAGCGAGATCATAGAATTCCTGCTCGAAGAAATGATTGCGGATGAACGGGATGTCGTTCAATGCGACGGCGACTGCCGGATCGGTCGTGACGGAAATGGCCTGTGTACCAATGCCGCGAATCTGGATGCTGTAACCGGTGAAGTTCGTCTTGGTGAAGGTCAGATTGGGAACTTGCTTTACAAGGTCAGGCCCGCCGGCGGTTTGCGTCGCGGTTAGCTGTTCTTGCGAGAGTGCCGTGATCGCGATTGGAATGGATTGAACGTCTGCTCCGCCGAGTTTGGACGACGTGACGGTCACGGTTTCGACAGCGGTGCGCGGCGGAGAGGCTGCTTGCGCTATCTGGATGTCTTGAATGCCCTCGTTGAGCGACGATTGGTTGTCACGGACAATGATCGAGGCGCCGGGTTTGTGGCGTGCGGTAAACCCCGTTCCTGTCAGAATTCGAGAAAGCGCTTCGTCAACCGAAAAATCGCCTGATACACCCTGTGTCTTGACGCCGCGAACAGCGTCTGCGGACACAACGAGCTGCGTACCGGTAGCGGTTGCATAGGCGCTCAGCGCCGCATTGAGGTCACCTGGGGGAATATTGAATCGTTCGGCCAGAGCGGCGGTGGTCAATCCCAGTCCAACCGCTGATCCGAGCAAGACAGCCTTTAGACAATTGGACGCTTTCATGGTTCCCCCTTCTGATGCTCACGCCTCGCGGCGAGTCATGTTTTCCCGCCTCTCAGCGCGCGAGAGTCGTGTCTTTTCCGCTTTTGGCGACTCGCAAGCCGAACAGCTCCTGAACCGATGAGGCAAAGAGTTCAGAATTTTCAGCCTGGAATGTGCCGTTGATCTTGAGATGCCCAACCGCTGCGTCTCCGATCCGCAGCTTGCGCGTGTTGTAACGGTTGAACTCCGTCACCGCTTCTGCCAGTTGGGTGTCATTGAAGGTCAGCAGACCGCGCCGCCAGTCGAGAGACTTGGCAACGTTTTCTACACGTTCTTTCTCGACCATAAGTTTTTGAGCGTTTGCAATCACCACGTCTCCGGGCATAAGAAGTGCTGATCTCTGCGCCGAGTACCCGGTCAGCGGCGCGACGACTGCGCTTCCTTCGAGAAGGCTGACCTTGATGGTGCTTGCGGAAGCGCGAACGGCGAACTTCGTACCGATGTCGGTTATGCGATAGCCGCCCGCCGTTACAGCAAACGGGTCCGTGGCATCATGCTGAACGTCAAAATAGGCTTCCCCGCGGAGAAGAGCGACACGGCGAACGGTACCGTTTTGGACTTGCAGCACCGAATCGGTATTGAGTTCGATATGTGTCCCGTCAGCCAGCGATATAATCTTGTGGCCGCCGACAGCCGTGACATAGGTGACATTGGCCGGACGCTTAAAATACGCATAGCCTGTAAGCCCCGCAGCAGCCACGATGGTTACCGCAACGAGGGATCGCAGAAGTAGCCACATTCCGGATTTGACGGGCGCAGAGCTGGGCCGCATGGGCTGCTGTTGCAGCGCACTTAACCGGCCTGCCGAATTCCAAACAGCTTCCTGCCGGAGGTAAGCGACGTGGTTTGTGTCCGATATGCAAGCCAGGCTTCGAATTCGGACTGATCGGCTTCTGTCCACGACCAGAGGTGACGGCGCTGGACCCAATCGGCAGCGGCGAGATCGATGTCGGTAGCGCTGGCTTTGTTCGCCTCGGTCATGACCGCCTCCGAGGATCGATCTGCTCGCGCAAATAGTGATCGGCCAAGGCGTGCAAGCCTTGTTTGAGGTGTTGCGAGACCGCCCCTTTGGTGATGCCCATGCGCATGGCGATTTCGCGGCCGGAAAATCCTTCGATACGCGCCAGTTCGACAGCTTCGCGCTGTCTGGGGGGCAACTTGTCGAGCGCATTCTGTAAACGGAGCAGTTCCTGACGGGCGGCGACGGTGCGATCCGGCGCAAGCGCTTCGGATTCCACCGCTATACTCTCGAAATCGACACCCGCGTCGATCGGGACAATATTCGATTGCCGCGCCAGATTGATGAGATGGTTGCGCGCCGCGGTGAACAGAAAGCTCTTGGCTGAGTTCGGTATTTCTTCGCGTGCTGCCCGATAGACGCGGACATATATGTCCTGTCGGATATCCTCCAGGTCGCTCCGATCCCGCCAATTGCGGCGAAGGTATTGCATCAGTAACGACTCCAGGGGCAAGACTTCGCGTACGAACCAAGCGTCGGCCGCGGAGACGGTCATTTCCGTACCGGGGCTACGCAGGTTCGTGGTGTCACGACCCGTATCAAAGATTCCGACCATTCCTCCGGGCTCCCGCCTCTAGAGGGAAATTCGTTCAAGCCTACGCTGTGTAAGACAAAACAGGTCCCGGATTGTTTAGGTCGGGACGAAAACTATTTTAGGCCAACCTGCGCCGGGCAAGATTGTTACCAGATTACAGCCTCGAAAGGCGCTGGAGACCGCCTCGGTCGCCTGATGTATATACGTAAGCGGTGTTTTCGCCCCACCTTGCGCCGACAGACATGATCACGGTCACCGACCGCACAAAGCATTTCGTGCAGGATGCGACATGGGATAGAATTTGCGGCGTTGTAAAAGGAAACGCGATTTAATGGATTTCACAGAGCGGGAGCCGTCAGACCTCGAAATCGCGCTTTACGGCAGTAAGCGTCTTGCACAGCAAATTGCTTTTGTCGTCGAACTCGACAAGCTCAAACAGGTCGTTCGCCGCACGCCGTTGATAGACCAAAGTCGACCGGAAAACGATGCAGAACATTCCTGGCATATAGCAGTCATGGCCCTCATCCTTGCCGAATTTGCAGCCCCTTCGGTCGATATTTTTTGCGTCATCAAGATGCTGCTGATCCACGATATCGTGGAGATCGACGCAGGCGATACGTTCCTTTATGACGAAGTGGAAGGAGCGAGCCAAATCGCGCGCGAGACGCGCGCTGCGCGACGGCTATTCGGATTGCTTCCCCTCGATCAGGCAGACACCTTCCGGCAGATATGGGAGGAATTCGAGTCTGGAATTACGCCCAACGCGAAATTCGCCCGCGCCTTGGACCGCCTTCAACCGCTGCTGCACAATTATTATACTCAAGGAGGCACTTGGAGGTCGCATAATGTGGCCGCTGATCAGGTTCGCGAACGCAAGAACGTGGAAGAGGCATCGTCGCAACTCGGAGCCTTGGCTCAGCGCATTATCGAAGATGCCGTCAGACGGGGCTATTTGAGGCCCGAATAAAACACCACAAAACTCACGAGAGATCGCACGCTGCGATGAAGTTTACCGGCGTCTAACGCCAGAAAGCTGGCAATCGTTCTGCACGGCATGTGGATGAACGGCATCGACTTCCGCTTCGGCAAGAGGTGGCCGCATAGAAAAGCGGGCAGCGTGGAGTTTTTGCCCGTCCCCCTTCTCCCGTCGCCGGGACCGCGAAGACGATGAAGCCGCAGTGTTGGGTGTGTGCTCCACAAGGATCAGCACGTCTTCGAGATAGGCTCTCGGCCTCCATCCCACCGCATCATGTGGCGGCTACGTGCCGACCACGAACACAAGCCTGATACCGGCGACGAGATTATCGGATGGAGCCTCGACTCCCAACGGCCCATTACGGAAGCCCAACACTGATCGTGGCGAAGGGGCCGTGAAATCCGATATCTTCGGATTTGTGTGTGTCGATGCCGCCATCCATAGCGCCAAAGAAGAAGTCCGCACGATAGCCGAGACTAACTTTGGCGTTGGGAAACCGGAATGACAGCCCCGCAAAGCCGCCTACGTTTGGCACGATGACTGCGCGCGAACGATCCGGATTTCCGCTGTGGTGAACGTAGCGGCTGGCAACAGAACGATGGCGGGAGATTATATATTTGCTTTTATAATAACGGCCTACGGTTTGATTATGGCCTCGTGCCTTTTGCCTGCCAAACAAGGCGGCGGCGTTCACGCCCCAGTCCAAAGCGATCCCGCCATTGCCGGCGTTGCCAAACAACGGCGCCGACGCTTTCCAGGAAACAGAGGGCCCAAGGCCGCGAAAGCTGCGCTCCGCACGAGATGTAACATGATAGGTGTGATGATGCATATCATATTGCGCAATTTTTGTAGCCCAGTAAAAATCCGGATCGGCGCGAAGATCGAGAGTCTGCTTCGACGCGAATTGCGCAAAACGCATGCCGAAGCCGAACTGCGATTGCCCAGCATTGAACAGGCCTAAACCGACGTCACTTCCGACCTGGAAGTCGAGGACCGCATGGCTCTCGGCGTTGATGATGTGGGGTTCGGAAAATATCGCTGTCTGTGGTGTAAAATGAAGGCAATCGCTGCCTATACAGGCTTTTCTCGGCCCGCCGGGCGTTTGTTCATGGGTACCCTTGTGGCCGTTGGCGCGGCCGTACAAAGCGGATATTGAAAAAATCCAATCCGAATTCTCCGGCTGGAACGAGACCGTGCTTTGGCCGCCGATGCTCTGGCTCAGCGCCTGCTGAAGTTTAACGGGCGATTGGAACCCGGCGGCAACAAGTTCAGGCGTGAAAGGCGGATCGAGCGCAGAGCCAAAGCCGCTCACTTGTTCCGATTGCGCGCCGAGCTCAATCCAGATTGTCGGATGGTCGGCATCATTGTCGGCCCGTACATAACCGGCATCGCATATCGACACGAAAAACGCCAATGCCGAGGCAGTAGTCATCAACTCCCAGCGGATATTCCGACGCCGCATATTCATCAATTCGCTCATTGGTTTCCCCCTTACCAATTCTTCGTGACGCGGATGCCGATCAACTTGGGATCGGTGAGGAAGATATTGGTCGTCAACCCCGTATCGTCGCTGTTCAGGAAATCACCGGTTATAGCCGTCGTGTTGAACACGTTCTTGTCATAAAGCATCACCTGCCAGCCGTTCTGGTTGGTGAAGATCAGCGTCAGGTTGACGTTGGTGTAACCGCGAAGGCGGTCGTAGGGATTGTCGTTGAACACGCGCGCCCAGGAATAATCCTGCCAGTAATAATCGCCGCGCAGGGTGCCCGCCCAATCCGTCGTGAGAGGGATCGTGTATTGCGCGCCGAACGACACCGTGAACGGCGGCGCGTTGGGCAATTTGTTGCCGCCGAGGTTTTTGTCGATACCCTCGCCGTCATTCGGTGCCGTGGATGGATCCCAGCCCGGATAGGCGGGGATTCCCCCGACGTCCGCATGCCCGAAAGGATAGGGCACATAGGATGCCTCGGTTGCGGGATCGAAATTTTGAGGGTAGTCGAGGACGCAGATGTGACTGATATAAACTTGCGTTCCGTTCCCCGCGGGACTGACGGCCAGGTATTGAACAACATAGGTCGGCACGATGCAGTTCGATGCCGCTGTGATATAGGGTTTGACGACCGTCCAATTGGGATTGCCGGCTGTTCGATCCATGAGATCGATCGCCTGCGAACCTTTGGCAAGCGCGGTGTCTTCCCAGCCGCCCCCGAAATTGAGGCGCAAACCGGGGATCGGCTCATACGTGGATTCGATTTCCGCGCCCTTCACATGGGCGTCGAAATTCAGATTGATCGCCGTGCGGTCGACGATCTCGGAAATCTGATAACCCTCATAATTGTAATAGAAGACGTCGCTGTTGAACGTCAACGCGCCGTCAAGCAAGGTATTCTTCGAGCCCAACTCAAAGGCATCGATGAATTCCGGCTTGAAGGTCAAGGGATGAATTGGCGTGCTTAGTCCCAAAAAGACCGCGCCGGGCGGATTGGCGCCCCCCGCTTTGTAACCGTGGGCGTAGGAGCCATAAACCAATGTCTGATCGGTGAAATCGAGCTTGGGCGTCCAGTTGGCGGTGAAGCGGCCCGTCCATTGGTCCCATTGCTGATTGACGACGCCAGTGGAGGGATAGCCGTAGCCCGGAGTGATCAGCTCGCTGGGAATATCGATGAAATGCTTGCGGTCATCGGTCCAGCGCAGACCGCCCGTCAATTTGAGATCGCTGAGGACATTGTAATACACCTCGCCGAAACCGGCGTAGGAGTTCAGCGTGTAGGGGTTCTCGCTGAGGAAATAATTGTGGCCCTGATTGTTGAGGCTGGTGATCGGGTTTGGATCGATATAGGGGCAGTTGCTAAGTCCGCCGCCTTCGGGTTTTGTGGGATCTTGAAGGACGAAGCCGCCATAATTGTTCAGGCATTCGTGATTGTCCGAAACTCCCGGAACCCATGGTGGAAGGACACTACCGTGGCCAACCAACCAAGAATACATCGTCAGAGTATTGATGAAGACGTAGTAGTTCTCTTCCGTTTCGTAATGCAGGTAATTGCCGCCGATACTGAAATTGAGCGGCCCGCTGAAATTCGATGTCAGGCGGAATTCCTGGCTCAACTGCCAGGCATGCTCGTCGGAAAGATCCTGCGCGACGAGCCGGTCAGCGCACCCCAATTGCGGATCGCAGAAGACCGCATCGGGAGAACAACCGGAACCGGTCACACTGGGCGGACCATTTGGCGTGCACTGGGCGTTTCCGGGAAGACCATTGGCACAACCGCCGGAGCCTGGGATATGAGGATCAGAAGGGAAGCAGACGCCAAGCCCATTGGGATCGAGAGATACCATCCCCGATTGCGCGGTTTTATCACCGGCATCATATATAAACGCGCCCACCTGCGTGTTGAACCGGTTGTAATCCTCCGTGGACCACAGGAAATCGTGATTGAATCCCGTTTGCGATGTGAAGGTTAGGGCCGGACTGACCGCATAATCGGCGTTGAATTCGAGGACATCGTTTTTCGCTTTGTATTCCGGATTAAGGGTGGATTCGATGACGCGCAGGTTTCGTGACTGCGTTGTGCTGGCATAGGGATCGAAAAGACCGCGAACGGGCGCATATATACCCCCTAATGGAGAATAATAGGCCAGAGAAAAACCGTTCGGCACCTCGAATGCATCTGGAGAGTAAAGCGAGGTCAACCGGCAGCCTTGACTTAAAAAATCCCCCCCAGAGTCAAAACCCCCGTAATCCAAAGAGACCGGAACGCCGCCGATTTCCGTTGGAATTGGATCAGTTTTGCAAAGCTGCTTGCTCGTGCGCATACGGTCGTCGTCTTCGGAGAAATGCTCCCAGACGAGAGTGGTCTGGACATTCTCGAACGGCTTGAATCCGATCGTGACGCGGCCAGACCACAGATCGCGGCCGTCGATGCGGTTGCCCGTGATCTCATTGAAGGAATAACCCTGACGCTTCGTCCACTCGCCGGCGATGCGGATGTCGAGTCGGTCATCGACGATCGGAATGTTGATCATCCCTTCGGGACGGCGTTGGCCATAATTTCCCACCTCGAGGGACGCCATCGCCTCGAACTGGTCGGTAGGTTTTGCAGAAACGAGATTGACGACACCTGCGGTCGCGTTACGGCCGTAGAGCGTGCCTTGCGGCCCGCGCAGCACTTCGACCTGGCTGACGTCATAGAATTCCTGCTCGAAGAAATGATTGCGGATGAACGGCGTGTCGTTGAACGCGACAGCGACGGCCGGGTCGGTGCTCACCGAAATCGCCTGCGTGCCGATACCACGAATGGTGATGCTGTAACCGGTGAAATTCGTTTTCGTGAAGGTGAGGTTCGGCACTTGCTTGACAAGGTCGGGACCGCCGGCCGTCTGAGTGGCGGTCAATTGTTCCTGCGAGAGGGCGGTAATCGAAATGGGAATCGATTGCACATCCGCGCCGCCGAGCTTAGACGATGTAACGGTGACAGTTTCGATGCTCTTTATTGGCGCGGCTTGTGCCAATTTCGTTGCTGGCTCTTCGACGAGTTCTTCACGCTCCACCACGATAGCCGACGCTTCGCGGTGCGTGACAAACCCGGTTCCAGCAAGAACGCGAGTAAGCGCCTCTTCCGGAGATAGTTCGCCCGTCACACCCCTGGTGCGGGTACCGTCTACCGCATCCGAGGAGACAATCACGGGAACGCCAGCCTGTCTGGCGTAACTGTCGAGCGCGGTCTTAAGGTCTCCGCTCGGGATATTGAATTGTGTCGCGAAAACGCCGGTAGCGATCGTGAGAGCGCCAGCGCTGCCTGCGGAAAATAGCTTTATAAACTTGAACGGCTTCATATTCCCCCTCTTATGACCGATGTCATTTGCCACTCGATTGCCAAAGCGAATGCACGCTTGGTGTCAGCGCGTGATCACTGTTTCCCCGTCACGTTTTTCGACATGAAGTTTGAATAGGCGCTGCGTTGCGCGCGCGAATAACTCGGCGTCACCCATTGGAAATGTCCCATTGACCTTCATCTGAGCCACAACGGGATCACCGATGACCAATTTCTGACGGTTATAACGATTGAATTCGATGGCGGCGTCAGCCAACGTCTTATGATCGAAAATTAGGACGCTTCTTCTCCAACCGAGACCATCCGACAATACAGCTGCCGAGGTCTTTGTAACTTTCACCGAACTCGCCGTCGCCAGCACGACCTCGCCAGGCCTCAATTCGATCGACGGTGGGCGCGTCTTTGCGCCGGGCGTATCGAATAGCGCGCGACCTTCCACGACTGCCACTTCCAACCGTTGGGCACTGCGCCGTATTACAAATTCTGTACCCAAGTCGGTGACACGATGTTCGCCAAGCATCACAACAAAGGGATTAACTGAATTGTGTTTGATCCGAAAATACGCTTCTCCGTGATCCATGAAGACAGCCCTGCGGTTCCCCGCGCCAGCGAGGCGCAAAACCGTGTCTGTGTTCAGTTCGATCTGGGAGCCGTCCGGAAGCGTAACCGTCTCGCGCTCGCCAACGGCTGTCTGGTACACCTGTTGCTCGATCGAACGGTGGGAATATTTTGCGATCAAAAACCCTCCAAAGGCGACCACCACCAAAGCAGCTACGACTCGCAAGAGAATTGGTGGCGTGCGTAGAGCTTGGCGTGTACGGGGCGCGCCAAACGCCGAGCGCCGCAGAGCGGCAAAGCGATCCGCGCTCATCCAAGCCGCTTCTAATCGCAGATATGCGACCTCATGTGCTGGGGATTCTGCCAGCCAAGCATCGAACTCGGCACCTAGCTCTTTGGTCCAGCTCCCAGCGTCGTAACGGGTCATGACCCATTCGGCGGCACGGGCTTCGACACCCGCCAAACTCGTTAGAGCGTGTTGGTTATCCGAATTTGCCTGGCTCATCATATGGCACCTCGGACACCAGGCGGTTCGCCGTACCGCATGTCCGCCAATGCCCGTAAACCTTCGGTGAGATGGCCTTTGACCGTCTTTTCTGCTATGCTCATGCGCTGTGCAATCTCGCGTATCGAGAGGCCGTCGAGCTTCCGCAGAAGAACGGCCTCGCGGCACCGAGGTGGCAACCGGTCCAAGGCGATTTGCAATCGACGAAGTTCGTCACGTGCGATCAGACTGCGATCTGGGCCGGGAGTATCTTTCGCGATTTCCAATGTCTCGAAATCGGCGACAGCTTCGATCGGCACGATCTGCGCCTGGCGCACGCGATCGATCAGCAGATTGCGTGCCGTTGCAAACACAAACTGCTTGGGGCGCTCCGGAATTTGGTGACAGGCCGCTTCGAACACCCGCGCGTACACCTCCTGGCGTAGGTCGCTGATTTCGCTCGTGTCACGCCAATTGTGCTGCAAGTAATGCATTAGTGCGGACTCCAGCGGCACGACCTCCCGCACGAACCAAGCGCGTGCTTCCGGCGTGCGTTTGGTCACGTCGAAGTGCAGCGGCTCGGCGCCACGATTGGTGTCCGTCGTATCGGCCATTGCCCTGAGCTTCCTGCCTTTCGCCGGCTAGAGCTTGGGACTACACTTGGTCTGACGAAGGAGCTTCAAAAAGGTCCTAGTCGTAGGCGAAAAAATTTCAGCACACCCATACCGATTTCGAGCTGCCGCCGACTGCTCAGCTTTCCCATGGGCGAGTTCAGTAGCCTGCCCAACGTCATATGCCGACAGAACCGTTGCGCACGAAGACAGCAGCGGCAAGGATTACCTATCGATTGCGGCTGAGCATTTCGTAGATGCCCCCGGCGCCTTCTTATAAGCAATATTCTTGCTCTTGCTTCGATTTGTAGGCGAGAGAGAGGAAAATAAAGCCCCCGAACTAGGACAGAAGTCGGTTGCCCATAGTCGACGAGAATCGTCGGCATAGCGATGCCCATCTGCCCAAGGTGATGAAATTGCTGCAGCGCGCAAGGATCTCGCGTTCGAGGCTCAGGCTAAGGTCGAAAAGACGGTGGCCGCGCTGCGCGATCCTAACCGCGAGGCAGCGCGAGCGGCGAAAACCCGTCACCCAATAAATGCTCAATTGCGATAGGTAATAGTCAGCTCTAGGCCACGTCGAATTCTTAATTTTTCTTCGTGGAATCCGTCTTCGTAGATCCAAAACTTCGCTAAAGCGTCATTACCGCTCAAATCGACAGCCTCCCACAATCTGACTTTCGCAACGCGGATGCTTGACTGAATTGCCATGTCATCACGCTGCCGATCGTATTCTGGCCTTGGCGGATTCAGCCAAAAACCCAGACCTTGTTTGGCCAATAGCTTCCGCCGCACGATCAATTGCCGACAACAGGTTCTCATCAATCGAGATGTTGAGCCTGACGCTCTTTCCTGGCAGATCGAAAGGCACTTCGACCGGTGCGACGTGATCGATGTCGGAAATCTCCGGACGCCATTCTGGGTTTGATCGGATAGCTTCCAAGGTGCCGCGCTCCGGGATGGGTTCTCCATCCTCGATCATGCCTTCAACATGGAAGGCTAGCGTTGTGCGTCCTCGTTCAACCGCTTCATCAATTGTTGATCCGGCGGCGGCCACACCCGAAAAATCCGGGAATGAAATGCCGTACACTTTGCTACCGTCGAAGGACTGATCCTCATGGACCAGGGCCCACACCCCCTTAGCCATAGCTCTCACCTTTCGTTACATGGCCGACGCCAAGTCGTCAGCCGGTTTCCTTCATTACAAACGCCCTGCCGATTGGGCTTACTTCCACTCTCAGCCGACCTGTTTGAAGGTAGATTTGAGCGCGCCTATCGGGATGTCACGCGCGCCCAAATCTGTCGTCACCCTCCCACCCCTCGAGTGAGTATATTGAACGTGGTCTCCAGGCCCACGCCGCTTCAAAGTCCACCCGTCGTCACGCAACCGGGATATAACGTCCCTCGGCGTCATCGTTCCGCGGTTGCCCATTCCCCAAGTTCCTTGCTCGTCTGTGTGTATAGATACACAATTATAACACGAATTCTGCTTGCCTGCACGGTTCACCTCGCCGTGACAAACAGAATCCAACCGCTTGATGTGCCTGTGGCAGTGGACTTTCGGGCGACACCGCGTTTCCTACAAGGATTTTGGCCTCCGCCCAGATCAAGCAGGGCTCTGCGCCTGGCAGCTTGAGATGACGACAATGTTTGTTCTCGCGTCTGCGATCAGGGATTCCTCAGTGGGAATCTTTCCGGATATCAAAACCCACGCGAATAGGAATGTGGTTGTCGCGTATCAGATTTCACGAATGATCCGAAATGCCTTTGCGCACAACATGCTCTACCCCACTTGGTCAATTGATGCCGACTGCAAAGAAACGATGTTTTCCATCGATAATGTCATTTCACTGGACACAACGGGTCTTCACCAACAACTGCTGGATTGGCGACATTATGGTGGACCGCTGGCAATCTTTTATTTCGCGCGATTTCGTTCGGGAAACTCTGTTGGGTGATCTAATTGATCCAAACAGAAAGCTTCCAGAGCAGCCAGCTACCAAATTCTATCAGCAAGGACGCCTTATATTACATGAGATCGAAAGGTTGCCCGAAGATGCTGCGCCCGTAGCTCAGGCTGGCCCCTGCGATCGCCTTGATCTTGGCGAAGGGTACCACATCCAAGTTTCGACCTGCGATGAAACTGACAGATAGCGGCTTGTATTGATCGTTGCATTTTGCACCGAGTTCTTCAATTGTTGCAGGCCCACGGGATCGTGCTAGCCTAAGCCCCTGGTCTACTTCGCGCTGCTGCGCCCGTCATCGTTTTAGCGGCTTTGCGCTGGATTTCCCCGCGGCCTTTACCGCATCGAGGAGCGGCATAACTTCCGTGCCGCCTGTCCCCGGATAAGCATCTTGTCCCGGATAAACGAGTATGCGGCGTTCGGCTTTTATGTCGGCGCACGCGACATGAAATCCCCTCTCGACCGTGGGCGAAAGCGACTTCTTGAATTCGAACGCCCAGCGCCGGGAAGCAGAGAGTTCAAGCACAAGATCAATTTCATGGCCCGTTGCAGAGCGATAGAAATATGGCTTGGTTCCGTCCGGCGCGGCGGCAAGGATTGCTTCTATTGCGAATCCTTCCCAGCTTGCGCCCGCAATGGGGTGACCGAGCACGTCGTTCAGCGTCGGCAGGTTCAACAGCGAATGCAGCAAGCCGGAATCGCGCAGATAGATTTTAGGCGACTTTAACGAGCCGCTTGCCGACATTGGCCGTCCATGGCGGTAACCGGCGCACGAGGAGCAGATCGACCAGAAGTCCAAGGTAGTGCGAAACTGCGTGCCAGCCGACACCGAGACTTTGTGCCAGGCGGTGACCGTTGAATAGGCCGCCTTGCGTATGAGCGAGCATGGTCCAGAAGCGTTCAATTGTTTCCGCCGGCACGCGCACACCGAACTGAGGAATATCTCGTTCGAGATAGGACCGAATAAAGGCGGCCCGCCACAGGCTGCTTTCGTTATCGCTATCGGCGAGAAAGCTGCTCGGAAACCCACCACGCAACCATAGTTTATCGGCTGCATCGACACCTTCTACGGGGAAGACCTCCTGCGGCTGCAATGGCGTCAATTCGAGGAAGTCGATCCGACCCGCGAGGCTTTCGGACGATTGCCGCAATAGGTCGAGCGCAGCGGACCCGAGTATGAGGAATTGGCCCGATTTTTCTCCCGCCCGCCGTCGGGCATCGATTTCGCTCCGCAGGACGGCAAAAATTTCGGGCAGACGATGAATCTCATCGAGAATTACCAGACGCCCGCGCTGGGCACGGAGATAAGCGACCGGATCGTCGAGACGCCTCCGGTCAGTCGAATTCTCCAGGTCGAGATAGATGGCTTTATTCCTGCGCTCCTCTGCCAGTTCCAAGGCGAGGGTCGTCTTTCCCGATTGACGAGGCCCGAGAAGCGCCACAGCCGGAAACTGTTTGAGCCGGTTTTCGAGAGAAGGTTTCAGAAGTCTCGGAATCACGTATGCAAATTCGCGTATAATACGCGAATTTGCAAGGAATTAGAATAATGCCTTTATATTCATAGGCATAATGCGAGAATTGGATGCGCATTTGACTGTTTTTGCCCATCGCACGCAGTGAACAGGATACTGAGCGATCTGCGGCCTCCTTGATCCGAGAGGCGACGACCGCGGATCCGCCAACCTGTTAGATGAATTATCTGCTCAGAAAGCTTTCGATCATTCTGCACCGCGTGTGGATGAACGGCGCCGCCTTCGGCTTCGGCAAAGAGCAGACGGTCCCGCAAGGGTCAGCACGTCTCCGAGATAGGCTCTCGGCCTCCATCCCATCGCATCATGTGGCGGCCACGTGCCGACCACGAACGGAAGCCTGATACCGGCGGCGAGATTATCGGACGGAGCCTTGACTCCCTACGGCCCATTACAGAAACCCGATACTGATCGTTGCAAATGGGCCGTGAAGGCCGATATTTTCCGATTTGGCAGACTCGAGGCCACCATCGAGCGCGCCGAAAAACCAATCTGCGCGATAACCGAGGCTGACCTTGGCATTCGGAAATCTGAGTGACAAACCTGCAAAACCTCCCAGATTCGGCACAGTAGCCGATCGCGAGCGCACACTGTCTGGAGGCGTATGCTTATATACCAGATAAGGATTGTTGCTGCCGCCCGGATGGCTATATGCCGTCGATTGGTGGTGAACGGATGCCTTTTGTCGGCCGAATAGTACGGCCACGTTGGCTCCCCAATCAACTGTAAACTCAGTATTGTCGGCACGTCCGGCAATTGGTGAGGAGGCGCTCCAAGAAAGCGTCGGTCCCATTCCATGAAAACTGCGGATACTGCTGAAGTTGGCAAGGAAGTCGTGAGGATTGGATATTGGCACCTTCACGTTGCTACCTGAGCCGGTTTGAAAGTATTTGTATCCGCCGTTATCTGGATCCAGCCCGAGCGTCCCGCGCAGCGTGGAATCAAATTGCACGAAACGGACACCCAAGCTCAGGACAGTGTGGTTATCGTTGCCAAACAGGCCGAGCCCCAGATCTTTTCCGGCTTGAAAGTCAAGCACTTCGTAGTCCTGGGTCCTCTTTGCTGTAGCGTCGACAAACTTGGGTTGTCGCTGGCCGAGGCTCCCCACGAACTCATTATTTATATACTTCCGTGGGGTTGGGTCGGGAGTCGATTTATGAATGTGGCTGTTTCCATTCGAACGGCCATATCGAACACCCGCGGAAAATACCCAATCGCTGTCCCCTGGCTGAATCGTTATCGACCCGTTGGCGCCGAAGCTGAAATCGAGAGGCTTTTGAGCCATTCCAGGCGTAAAGCTGGTGAAGGACGGCTGCGGCGTGAAAAAGCCGGGGGAATATACTTCCTGCGCGGTATCGGCTTGTTCGAATTGTCCGCCCAGCTCGATCCAGACCGAAGGTCGTTCTCCGATTTCGGCTTCTGCAGGCACAAATGCGAGAACTTGCGTGCCCAGCGCCAGTGCAGACACCGAACTTAGTAATTTCCAGCGAATAAAATCGCGATTGCGTTGACCAATAGAAAGTTCGCTCATCTTGTTTCCCCCCGTTACCAATTCTTCGTGACGCGCACACCGAACAGGCGCGGATCGGTGAGAAAGACATTGGTTGTTAGACCGGTATCGTCGCTGTTCAGGAAAGTGCCGGTGATGTCGGTTACGTTGAAGACGTTCTTCACATATCCCATAACCTGCCAGCCATTCTGGTTTGTCAGAATGAGCGCAAGATTCACATTGGTGTAACCGCGCAATCTGTCATAGGGATTGTCGTTGAACACGCGCGCCCAGGAATAATCCTGCCAGTAGTAGTCAACATGAAGCGTTCCGGCCCAGTCCGTCGTCAACGGGATTGAGTAGTCGGCTGAGGCCGACGCTGTGAAGGGAGGGGCGTTCGGCAACTCATTGCCACTTAGATTCTTGTCGAATCCTTCGCCATTGTTGGGCGCGGAGCTCGGATCGAAACCGGGATAGGCTCCGGGCGGTAGAATTCCCTGTGTTCCCGTGGCGAGACAGTTTCCAACCGGTACTTGGCCACTGGGATTTGCCACATAGGTCGCGCAGGTGACTGGATCCAAATGGTCCGAATACGCGACTTCGCAATTGTAGTTTGCGGCTCCAGCTACGCCATTGGCGATTTCCGCAGCCACCACATAAACCGGCACTATGCAATTCGAAGCTTGTGTTGGGAACGGCTTGTTCACAATCCAGTTTGGATTTCCCGCCGTCCTGTCTATCAGATCGACGGCCTGAGACCCATTGTCAAGCCGAGTACGTTCATAGCCACCGGCAAAGTGAAATTTGAGACCTGGCAACGGTTCATATGTCGCCTCCAATTCTGCCCCTTTGACCGTTGCATCGAAATTTAGATTGATGGCCGTCCGATCGACAATTTCCGAGATTTGATAGCTCTTATAGTTGTAGAAGAAGACGTCGCCGTTAATCGTCAAAGCTCCGTCAAGTGCAGAGTTTTTTGTGCCGAGTTCGTACGCATCAATAAATTCGGGTTTAAACGTGAGTGGATGTATTGGATTTGAGGTGTCACCTGGGACGAAGGTCAGCAGCACTGCACCCGGTGGATTGGCACCACCAGCCTTATAGCCATGCGAATACGATGCGTAGACAGATGTCTGATCGGTGAAATCGAGTTCGGGTGTCCAGTTGGCGACGGCACGTCCAGTGAGTTGATCCCATTGCTGGTCCACTATGCCTGTCGATGGGTAGCCATATCCCGACACCAGAAGTTCACTTGGGATATCGACGAAATGTTTGCGATCCTGCGTCCAACGCAATCCGCCGGTAAGCTTCAGGTTATTGACTAGGTTGTAGTAAACCTCACCAAAGCCCGCATAGGAATTGAGCGTGTAAGGATTTCTGACTCAAGAAATAATTGTGGCCTTCATTGTTGGGGCTCGTGTACGGATTGGGATCAATATAGACGCAGCCATTGGCAGCGCTCGTGGGACGAGAAGGGCTGGAATAGCCGGTCCCGTTGGGCTGGCAGCCGAGACTATCCGAAACTCCCGGTGTCCAGAGGAAGGGGCCAGGCGTCCAGCCGTTAGGGAGAGTATGTGAGCCATATAGATTATTGCTGTAAAAGCCTATCGCAGTCAGGGTGAGCGAATTTATGAAGACGTAATAGTTCTCTTCAGTCTCGTAATGGAGATAATTCCCACCGAAGCTGAAATTCAACGGTCCGGAGAAATTTGATGCCAGCCGAAATTCCTGGCTTAGTTGCCATGCGTGCTCATCGGAGACATCCCGGGCGACGATCCGATCGCTACATCCAACTTGTGGGTCGCAGAACGTTCCGGCGAAGTCTTTGGCGACCCATCCGAATTCACGGATTGCACAAATGGATTTGTCACCATGGTATCGTTGGTCGTTGCCTCGTTGATGTCTGGATCGAAGTTCGCAAAAACACCGGGCGCAGAGTTATAACGATTATAGTCCTCAGTCGACCAAAGAAAGTCGGTGTTGTAGCCCGTTTGTGATGTCAGAGTGAGCTCGGGCGTGATCGCAAGATCGGAATTCAGTTCAACCGTATCGTTTTTCGCCTTATAGACAGGCTCAATCGCCGACTCGATAACACGTAGATTTTGCGACTGTTCGTCGTTTGCATATGGATTAGCCCCCGTTTGTCTTGCACCAAGTCCCAATATCGCGACATATGGCAAAGACCACGGCTCCGCTTCTCCAAATGCACTTGGTGCGTAGAGCGAACCCATCTGGCAGCCTTGACTGAACAAATCGTAGTTAAAGCCCGCGGAGCTAGGGAAAAAGGGTAAACCATTTTGGGTAGGAAACGGTTGACCACCGATCGTTGCTGGATGCGGCATCGTCGTGCAGAGCTGCTTCGACGTTCTCATGCGATCGTCGTCTTCCGAGAAATGCTCCCAGACGAGTGTGGTCTGCAGGTTCTGGAATGGCTTCACCCCAATGCTCAACCGACCGGACCACAGATCGCGGCCGTCGATTGGCTCGCCGGTCAGTTCGTTGAGACTGTAGCCGTCGCGTTTGGTCCACTCGCCCGCGACGCGGATGTCAAGACGATCATCGACGACGGGAATGTTGATCATGCCTTCCAGGCGTCGATTCTTGTAGTTTCCGATGTCGCCGGAGGCCATCGCCTCGAACTGATCGGTTGGCTTGGCCGTAACCAAATCGACCACGCCGGCGGTAGCGTTTCGGCCATAGAGGGTGCCTTGTGGGCCTCGCAACACCTCCGCCTGACTGAGATCGTAGAATTCCTGCTCGAAGAAATGATTGCGGATGAAGGGAATATCGTTCAGCGCGATTGCTACGGCGGGATCGGTGGTAACTGAAATTGCCTGTGTCCCGATGCCGCGAATCTGGATGCTGTAGCCCGTGAAGTTTGTCTTTGTGAAAGTTAGATTTGGAACCTGCTTCACCAAGTCTGGGCCGCCGGCTGTTTGTGTCGCCGTGAGTTGTTCCTGGGAAAGCGCCGTAATAGCGATTGGAATACTTTGCACATCGGCGCCACCGAGCTTAGAAGACGTAACGGTAACTGTCTCGACAGCCGTTCGCGGCGCGGCGGCCTGCGCGAGCTGCATCGGCAATACGTCTTCAACAGCGCTCGACGAACGGTCGCGAACAATCGCGATAGCTCCTGACTGATGACGAATGGAGAAGCCGGTACCTTTAAGTATGCGTGATAAAGCGTCTTCGGGCGCCAACGCTCCCGCGACGCCCCTTGTCTGCGATCCGTTCATCTGATCTTCGGGGTAGATCAGTTCGACACCTGTTTCCGCCATATACGCGTTGAGCGCGGATTTGAGATCGCCAGCAGGGATGTTAAAATTTGTCGCCCATGCTGCGTTTACACCGAGCAAGATAGCGGTGCTGGCGATAAGGCCAGTTTTCAAAGTTTTTAGCCGGACCATGTTCCCCCTCATCGATAGATCTAGACGCCGCAATTGCGGCCTTACCGTTCATTTCCCGAAATGACGATTTCGCTTCCGTTGTGACGCACGTTCAGGCCTAGAGCGGCGCTGGCGACATCGGCAAAGCGTTCCGAGTCATCGGTGTGGAATTTTCCACCGAAGACACGTCTCGCAGTATTCTCGTCCGCTACGACGATCTGTTTTGCGTTGTAACGGTTGAGTTCGTCGGCCGCTTCACGAAGCGTCGTGTGGTGAAAAACCAGGAGCCCACTGCGCCAGCTCAATGCATCTGCAAGGGCGCTAGGTGGCTTCCGGGTCACCGTCAGATGGCCGCGTGTTGCGACAGCAACGTCGCCAGGAGTCAGGACTGCAGCCTTTTGATCGTTCGCGTTCGACGCGCTCTCGATCCGCGCACGTCCCTCCACAAGTGTGACTTCGAGCTGATCGGGCCTCTGCCGCACGACAAATTTCGTACCAAGATCGACAATCCGGCGATCCCCGACATTCAAGGTGAAGAGATGGACTGGATCATGGTGGATTTGGAAATAAGCCTCACCCCTGACCAGCGTCGCGCTGCGCGATCCGGCTGGTAGCCGCAGTTCTGATTGCGTGTTTAATTCAATCTGAGAGCCATCCAACAATGTGATTGTTTCGCGGCCGCCGACGGGCGTGACAAAAACTTGGCCGTTGCTCGGCCGTGAAAAAACGTAGCCAAAGGTTCCGATCACTGCAGAAATGAGAAAAACCGCCGCCACATGAATCTTCATGCCACCCGATGGACGCGGACGGTCCAGCAACGTCGGCCGCTGGGACGATGCTCGCAAAACAGCCAATCGATCAGCACCATTCCAACCCGCCTCCAGACGCAGGTAGGCAACTTCGTGGGCCACAGATTCCGCGAGCCAAGCTTCCAGTTCGACCTGCTTCTGCGCATTCCAGTTCAGATCGTGCAGGCGGGCGATGAGCCGTTCCGCGGCTTCGGCCTCGATGGCGGCCTGCGAACCGCCTTCCACTACACAGCGGACCTCTTCGCTCATGGCACGTCCCGCAACACGGGATTGGGGCCGTAAAGGGCTTCGGTGAGTGCTCGGACGCCATTGGTGAGATGCGTCTTGACAGTTTTCTCGCTCACGCCCATCCGCTGGGTAATTTCGTGGATGGGCGAGATTCTCGATCTTGCGCAGAACGATGGCCTCGCGGCATCTCGGCGGCAACCGATCGAGCGCGACCTGTAGCCGCGCAACTCCTCGCGGGCGATGACGCTGCGCTCCGGATCGGGCGCGTCCTTGGCGATTTCTAGGGCCTCTAGATCGGCCACGGCTTCGATCGGCACGATCTGTTCATGGAGCACCCGATTGATCAAAAGGTTTCGCGCGGTCGTGAATACGAACTGGCGGGTGCGCTCCGGTATCTGCGTGCGGGCAGCGTCAAAAACGCGCGCGTAAACCTCTTGGCGCAGATCAACGATGTCGCTGCGATTGCGCCAATTGTGTTGGAGGTATTGCATCAATTCTGGCTCCAAAGGCACGACTTCACGCACAAACCACGCCCGCAATTCGGGTGTGCTCATGCGCGCGCTCGAAATGCGCGGCTCTGCGCGGTCACGATCCATGTCCGTTATCTTCGTCATCCCCGCCGCCCCTTCATTCGAGGTTGGAGCTTGGGACCACACTAGTTCTGACAAGCCAGTGGGCCCGAGGTCTGAACCGGCAAACGAATTTTTTTGATTTTCTTCCGAATTGACGGTCTGGGCGATGTCGGGCGCGTCCTCTCCAGAAGTGTTCATCATTCCTCCATCTTTCGACGGCCGAATGCGAAGAGTCGTGCTCACCAGCCCTCTTGACTGGCAAAAAGTTTAGCGCCAACCGCAAACCACGGGTTTGTCAGGGAAACTTTATTTCGCGTCCAAATGGGGGCGCAAAAGGGGCGCTGGGCCATTCCTCGATGGCCGTGAAGGAATCAGTCGGCCCATATAGGGCTGGCTGGGCGGCTGCACAATCTGTTGCGATCCTCCGCAGAGGCACAGCGCAAATCAACGAGAAACATTTGCCGACATCCGGCCGCAGCAGAGCTCAAGCTCAACCAACCCACCACAACTTTGCTTCGCGCCCGTTGCACAACTCAGGAGGCGTTCCTTTCCTTTGCATGGAGCACCGCATTTAGGCTGGAACACTGGACGTGATAGAATCAGACAGAATTCTCCGGATGCGGGACATCCTGGACCGCACCGGCCTTAGCCGTTCAACGCTCTATCGCAAAATGCGCGAAGGGACGTTTCCGCGCCAAATCGAGATCAGCAAACATTGTTGCGGTTGGCACGAAGCCTCCATCAATCGGTGGATTTCAAACCGGCAGGTTATCGAGCGGACAATTCTGACTAGGAGACGAGCTGGCGTTGCGCGCCCGATGCCAAAGTCTTCTTGAACATCGGTACGACGTTTGCGCTCTTGGGCGTGGCACAATATCCCGCAGTGCCGCGAACTGCCCTTTCCTTCGAGCCAAGTGGGTACTGGTTTGGCACATCAAATGATGCTGTTATCGTGCCTCTATAGCGGAGATCACAGATGCGGACCACCCTTGCCCTCGACGATGACCTTCTCGCAAAGGCACAAGCTTTCACCGGCCTGAAGGAGAAGTCCGCTCTTGTCCGCGAAGCCCTCACGGCCCTGATTGAGCGCGAGAGCGCTCGGCGGCTGGCCCGCTTGGGCGGCAGTCAACCCAAACTCGTACCCGCCCCGCGCCGACGGCCGGAACCGGCGTGATCCCGCCGATACGTCGGTTTGGGTAGATCATCTGCGGGCGGGCGACGACAACCTTGCCAGCTTGCTGGATTCCGGCCGCATATTGGCGCATCCCTTCATCATCGGCGAACTGGCGCTGGGCAATCTGCGTCAGCGCCAAACGATCTTGGCGTTCCTGCAAGATCTGCCCAGGGCGAACGTCGCCACCGATCAGGAAGTGATGCATTTCATCGAGCAGCACGCTCTCGCGGGTCTCGGCATCGGGTATATCGACGCCCACCTTCTGGCATCCACCCAGCTTACCGCCGGGTCATCGCTTTGGACACGCGACAAGCGTTTGTTGCGCGCTGCCGAACGATTGGGCCTGGCAAGCAAGCTATCGGCCTGGTCGTCAAGGTCATAGGATCATGTGACGAAGATTCAGCGATCATGGCGCACGGGCTCTGCGCGACATATGGGGGCTTCAGCCTCTCCCAGACTCCAGGTAAACAAATCGAAGACGCGGTGCGAGTTTAAAATGACCGGATCGCAGGCCTGATAGCCCTGCGCGATGTAGTGGCCGGTCCAAGCTATTGGATGGCTTGAAATCAGAAAGGGCGGATCCCCGAGCGCGAGAAACGCGAATGAATGAAAATCAAGAGGCGCGATAACAGCGCTCACCGCGTCGCGGAGCTGATCGGGGTTCGAGCGTATTCCGAGTTTTCCAAATAGCGCTTGACAACACGGTGCATCGCATACCCCCTTTCACAAACGAAAAATAAGACGGGACACGCCGCCGCACTCAATAGATGCCCCGGCCATCAACCGCCAAGTCCAACACTTATCGTTGCGAACGGACCGTAGAATCCAATCGTCTCGGATTTCGGCGTATCGATACCGCCATCGATTGCGCCGAAGAAGAAATCGGCACGATAGCCGAAGCTGAGTTTAAAGTTCTCGATGCGATAGGTCGCTCCCGCAAAGCCGCCGATGTTGGGCACGGTAACGGAACGGACGTTGTCGTGGCCACCAGAATTCTTGTAGACCGGCGCATATGTTCGCTGACCCAGTACGTAGCTGCGTCCGTTTTGATAATTCGCGGTTTCGTGATGTTCTACGCGTGACTTTTGCCTGCCAAACAGAAGGGCCGCGTTGGCGCCCCAGTCGAGCGTCACTTCGCCATCCTGCGGATCGCCCGCAAAAGGCGTCGAGCCATTCCAGGACAAAGATGGACCTATCCCGTGGAAACTGCGCGAGGCCTGGTCTGTGGCGTGATAAGTATGAAAGTATGGGAAATTAAAGGTAATGTGAGCGCTAGGAATTGCGAAGGTTTTGAGATCTAAATCTGGACGAGCCCTGACATTGAATGTCGCGTTGGATACGAATTGCGCAAAGCGTATACCCAAACTCAAGACAGACGAACTGTCTCTTCCAAACATGCCCAGGCCAACGTCCTTGCCTGCAGAAAAGTCAAGAACGGCATGGCTTTGCTGACGGCGCACCTGCGTTTCCGCAAAATCCTGTTGGTCGAGAAAGTGATTCCCGTGGACGCCATATTTGTAGGATTCGTAATGAACCCCATTCGTTTGGTGATCGACTTCTCTGGAATTGTTCGACCGGCCGTAGCGGAGGGAAGCGGAGAAGGCCCAATTCGAGCCTTCCGGCTGAACCGTAATCTTGCCTTCCTCTCCGAAATTGAACGGAAGCGGTCTCTGCGCCTGCAGAGGCGTCGTCGGCTGCAAGACGGGAGAGCCGGGATTTGCCGCCAGGAACCCAGGCGCAAAGGCATCACCCTGCCCATTGATATGTTCCATTTGCTCGCCGAGTTCGATCCAAACTGTCGGGCGATCCGCGTCCTGATCAGCGGCTTTGGATTCACGCGACCCGCACACCGCAGCAAACAAGGTAGCGACCGATACAGTGGTCAACAACTGCCACCGGACATCCCGTTTCGCGCTCCGTTCATTCATCAATTCACTCATTTGTTCCCCCTTACCAGTTCTTCGTGACGCGAATGCCGATCAGCTTCGGATCGGTCAGGAATACGTTGGTCGTGAGACCGCTATCGTCGCTGTTCAGGAAGTCGCCCGTGATGGCCGTCTCGTTAAAGACATTCTTGTCGTAGAGCATCACCTGCCAACCGTTCTGGTTGGTGAAGATCAATGTCAGATTGACGTTGGTATAGCCGCGGATGCGGTCATAGGGGTTGTCGTTGAAGACGCGCGCCCAGGAATAGTCCTGCCAGTAGTAATCACCGCGCAGCGTGCCAGCCCAATCCGGCGTGATTGGAATTGTGTATTGTGCGCCGAACGATACGGTAAAGGGCGGCGCGTTGGGAAGCTTGTTGCCTCCCAGATCCTTGGCAAATCCTTCGCCATTGTTCGGTGCCGTCGAGGGATTGAAACCAAGATACCCCGTAGGAATAGGAAATGTTAGGGGCAGCCGCTATTGGTCGACCCTTTATACCCAATGCCAGCCGTTCCAGTGGGATAGGCTTGGTATGGGTACATCGTTACCGGATCCAGATTCTGGCCGTAAGCAACCGAGCAGGAAAATGCAGAATAAGCCCTGGGTTCCTGTTCTAGAATCGCTAGAACAACATAGGTAGGAAGGATGCAATTCGAGGCTTGCGTCACCCAAGGCTTGACGACCATCCAATCGGGGTTGCCTGCCGTGCGATCAATCAAATCAATGGCGCTCTGACCATCGCCGATCCGGGTGTCTTCGTAACCGCCTGCGAAATTGAACCGCAGACCGGGCGTCGGCTCCCAGGTTGCTTCGAGTTCGGCACCTTTCACCTTGGCGTTGAAGTTCAGATTGATCGACGTGCGATCCACGATTTCTGAAATCTGATAGTCCTTATAGTCGTAATAGAAAACATCGTCGTTGAGCGTTAGCGTTCCATCAAGCAGAGTGTTTTTTGACCCCAGCTCGAATGCATTGATGAATTCCGGTTTGAAGGTGAGCGGATGGATCGGCTCCCCAACTGTCCCATTACCTTCTGTTGCCAAGACTGCGCCGGGCGGATTGGCACCTCCCGCCTTGTAGCCGCGAGAATAGGAACCGTAGATCAGCGTCTGATCGGTGAAATCTAGTTTCGGCGTCCAGTTCAGTGCAGCGCGGCCGGTGAGTTCAGCCCATTGCTGATCCACCACACCAGTGATGTAGTAACCGTATCCTGTCGTGACCGCTTGGCTGGGAATATCGGTGAAATGCTTCCGATCTTCCGTCCAACGTAAGCCGCCCGTCAGCTTCAAATCGCTAGCGATGTTGTAATAGGCCTCACCGAACGCCGCATAGGAGTTCAACGTATAAGGATTCTGGCTCAAGAAATAGTTGTGACCCTTGTTGTTGAGACTCGCGATCGGATTCGTATCGATGAAAATACAAGATTGCGCCGGAGAACTGCCAATCCTTGCAGGGTTCGGATATTCATAGCCCCCTTCATTTCCCAAACAGTCGCTCTGATCGGCGGGCTTGGAAGGACCTGAGTAGCCGCCAAGATTCCCGATTTCATTCTCGTATGCATAAATCGTGAGCGCATTGATAAAGACGTAATAGTTTTCTTCCGTTTCATAATGGAGATAGTTTCCACCTAGGCTGAAATTGAGCGGGCCGCTGAAATTGGAGGCCAGGCGAAATTCTTGGCTCAATTGCCAAGCGTGCTCCTCGGAAAGGTCTTCTGCTACCAGCCGGTCGGAACAGCCCAGTTGAGGGTCGCAGAATATTTCGGCATTGGAGGGAATGCCGTCGGTTCCGGCGGCAGGATCGGGATGAAAAGCCCCATGCTGACTATCGCCAAACGTGTCAATAAATATACCCGGTGAGGTGTTAAATCGATTGTAGTCTTCCGTCGACCATAGAAAATCCTGATTGTAGCCTGTTTGCGATGTGAAGGTCAGCGACGGCGTTACGGCATAGTCGGCGTTCAGTTCGAGCGTGTCGTTCTTGACCTTGTACTGCGGATTGAGCGCCGATTCGATCACACGCAGATTTTGCGATTGGGTCGTGCTCGCATAGGGATTGAGATCTCCATTGAGATGGCCGGTGTCGCCCGCGCCAACCGCATAGGGAAGCGAAAATCCATAAGGCACTTCGAACGCTTCGGGCGAATAAAGTGAGGTTGCCTCGCAGCCCTGGCTCAGATAGTCGGCGCCAAGTGTAAAAGCACCGGTACGATTCAACTCTCCCGGTGGCACCGGTACGCCATCCATTGAAGTCGGAGGTTGGTCGGTTTTGCAAAGCTGTTTGCTGGTCCGCATACGGTCGTCGTCTTCGGAGAAATGCTCCCAGACAAGGGTGGTTTTCAGGTTCTCGGTCGGGTTGAAACCCAAGGTCACCCGGCCGGACCACAGATCGCGGCCGTCGATGCGCTGGTCTGTAATTTCGTTGAAAGAATAGCCCTGCCGCTTGGTCCATTCTCCGGCAACACGCAAATCGACCCGATCATCGACAATGGGAAGATTGATCATCCCTTCGAAGCGGCGCTGGTGATAGTTGCCCAAATCGGCAGATGCCATGGCCTCGAACTGGTCGGTCGGCTTTGCCGTGATCAGGTTGACGACACCGGCGGTCGCATTGCGACCATAAAGTGTGCCCTGCGGCCCGCGCAGCACTTCGGCCTGGCCAAGATCGTAGAATTCCTGCTCGAAGAAATGATTACGGATGAATGGAATGTCGTTGAGCGCCACCGCCACAGCGGGATCGGTCGTGACCGAAATCGCCTGAGTGCCGATACCGCGAATTTCGATGTTGTAGCCCGTGAAATTCGTCTTGGAGAACGTCAGGTTCGGCACTTGTTTCACAAGATCCGGGCCGCCGGCGGTTTGCGTCGCCGTCAACTGTTCCTGAGATAGTGCCGTGATCGCAATCGGGATAGACTGCACGTCTGCGCCGCCGAGCTTCGAAGACGTAACGGTCACGGTTTCAACCGCCGCCCGCGCAGGAACAGCTTGTGCCAACTGCAACGAAGACGCGTCACTTTCGGTATTCTGCGACGAGCGGTCTCGAACAATCGCGATGGCGCCCAACTCGTGACGCATCGAGAAACCAGTACCCTTGAGAATTCGTGCAAGAGCGTCTTCGGGCGCCAGGGCGCCGGCGACGCCTTTGGTCTGCGATCCACCCATCTGATCTTCGGGATAGATCAGTTCGACGCCTGTTTCCGTCATATACGCGGCGAGCGCGGATTTGAGGTCGCCCGCGGGAATGTTGAAATTCGTCGCCAGCGCGGTATTGGCGCTGAGTAAAACCGCCGCGCTCGCTATCAAGGCAGCTTTCAATATCTCTAGCCGGTTCATGGTCCCCCTCATCGATGGATCGAGATGCCGCAACGCAGGCGGCCTTACTGTTTGGTTCCGGTAATGACGATTTCATCGCCCTGCTGGCGCACATGCAGGCCAAGAGCAGCGCTTACGACGTCCGCGAAGCGTTCTGCGTCGCGGGTTTGGAACTTTCCGCCGAAGACCCGCTTTGCGGCCTCTTCGTCCGCAACGATGATCTTTTTGGTGTTATAGCGATTGAGTTCGTCAGCCGCTTGACGCAGCGTCGCGTGATGAAAAACGAGAAGTCCTTTGCGCCAGCTCAACCCATCTTCGAGCAAACCGCGAGACTTTCGAGTAACAGTAAGATCGTTTCGCGTCGCAATGGCCACGTCGCCTGGATTCAGAATTGCCATCTGGAGGCGTGACGCCTCCGAAGCGGCCTCAACACGCGCGCGGCCTTCTATGAGCGTTACTTCGAGACTGCCGGGCTTCTGACGCACGACGAATTGTGTTCCCAGATCGACGACCCGATGATTGCCGACGGTTAGCGTAAATGGGTGAGCGGAATCGTGATGGATCTGAAAATAGGCTTCCCCCTTGACCAGCGTGGCGCTGCGGGAGCCAGGCGGAAGCCGCAATTCCGATTCGGTATTCAGTTCGATCTGAGATCCATCGGCCAGGGTGATCGTTTCGCGCCCGCCCAATGGCGTTGCAAAAATCTGATTCCGGTCGGGGCGAGATATAATGTAGGCGGTTAGTCCAACCGCCGCGCAAAGTACGAAGACCGCAGCAACGTGGAACTTCACGCCACCTGACGGACGCGGATGATCCAGCAAAGATGGCCTATGCGTCGGCGACCGCAGAACCGCGAGCCGATCAGCGCCATTCCAGCCTGCTTCAAGGCGCAAATACGCAACCTCGTGCGCGACGAACTCAGCCAGCCAAGCGTCCAATTCGGCTTGCTTTTGCGTATGCCAATCTGGGTCGTGAAGGCGGGTGATAAGCCATTCTGCCGCTCGCTCTTCGATCGCGACCTGTGACGAGCCATCTGTTGCCGTACTGTGCCCATCGATCATGGCGCGTCTCGCAAGGCTGGATTGGGTCCGTACAAGGCTTCCGTGAGGACGCGTACGCCGTTGGTTAGATGCATTTTGACGGTGTTCTCGCTTACCCCCATTCGTTGCGCGACTTCGTGAACCGAGAAGTTTTCGATCTTTCGGAGAATCACGGCTTCCCGGCATCGTGGGGGAAGACTGTCGAGTGCGGTCTGAAGGCGGCGTAGCTCTTCGCGCGCGATAGTGCTGCGCTCTGGATCGGGAGCGTCTTTTGCCACCTCCAGCGCTTCAAGGTCTGCAACAGCCTCGATGGGTACGATCTGCTCGTGAAGCACACGGTCGATAAGGAGGTTACGTGCTGTCGTGAAGACGAACTGACGCGTGCGCTCAGGTATCTGGACGCGTGCCGCCTCGAACACCCGCATATACACTTCCTGCCGAAGATCGACGATGTCGCTCCGGTTGCGCCAATTGTGTTGCAGGTACTGCATCAAGACGGGCTCCAAAGGCACGACTTCGCGTACAAACCAGGCCCGCAATTCGGGCGTGCTCATGCGCACGCCGGAATTGCGCGTTTCTGCGCGGTCACGATCCATGTCCGTTGTCTTTGCCATCCCTCGTGAGCTTCCTTGCCTCGAGGTTCGAGCTTGGGACTACACCTATTCAGACGAGATACCTGGGCAAACGGGCGTATCGACTGGCGATGATTTTTGATCTTCGTGCGGATTTGGCTTGTGCGCGATGCCTAGTCTTGATCTGCCTGGACATATTCATCTTTCCTCCATCTCTTGATGGCTGAAATCTGAATTTCTTCCCCTGTAGGCACTTGGCGGGCAAAAATAGGCCAGGATGCCCGCGGGCAGCGTTCTTTGAATCCCATCCGATATAAAATTGCCGGGAGCCATAATATGTGGTTGAACACCTGACCTGCGCGAGGCTTATTGCAGAACAACAGGCATCAACGAGCCTGGGCATTCCAGCGGTAAGCGCCAAACTCACAGCTACAGGTGAAGCGAGCGAACCATGTTGACGACGAAGCGCAAGCCGGTCGCGGGCGGTGAGATTCTCACTGAGGAGTTCATGCAGCCCCTCGGTTTGACCTAGAGCGCGCTGGCCGAGGCGATGGGCGTGCAGCGCAAGCACGTCAGCGAGTTGTGCAACAGCCGCAGGAACGCGACGGCGGCGACCACTCTGCCATTCATCACAGCCCCTTTTCGTGGCCGCTTGCGGCAAATGCTCGGACCTGCCCTTTGGTCGACACAATGGTCGTCAGCTTCCGGTTCGTACCCATTGTGGTCCCAAGAAATGTTAAGACGAAGGTAAGATAACTCAAGCGTCTGCTTCAAATGCGGGTCCCGCGGACTGGCCGCGCAAGACCGCGACTTGCGCGGTGTCGTAAAACCCCTGCTCCAAGAAGTCGTTGAACAAGCTCTCTAACTCCAACTGTAACGGCAAGGTTTTGAACGGAAGGTGTATCGAGTCGGCGGAGTAGCGCGATCAGGCAGGGACATACGTCAGCCTAACTGTGTCCTCGCCTACGGGATCGGTGGCGATCAGGCGGAGCGGCGGCCGGGCGCCGATAAAGTACGGCTTGCCGCGACCAAGCACGAACGGGCGGAAGTAGAGACGATACTCGTCGATAAGACCGAGTTCGCTGAGCCCCCCTGCCAGATCGGGCCCGGCGACGTCGATGTCGCCCTCGACTTCCGCCTTCAGCCTGCGCACGAACGCTTCGACGTTGTCACCGACAAGCGTGGCGTTCGCGCCGACCGACTTCAGCGAATGCGAGGCGACCCATTTCGGCTGCGCCCGCCACGCTGCCGCGAAATCATGCCCAACCGCGCCCCACTCAGGCCGATCCTCGTCCCAGTAGCGCATCACCTCGTACATGCGACGACCATACAAACTGCCGGCTCAGGCCGCGGACGTGATCCTTGAAATGACGATGGAGCGCAACGCCGGGCGGAGGCAATTCCAACCCGCCCGTGACGTTATCGACGTAGCCGTCGAGGGACTGCATCATTCCAAAGATGAGCTTAGCCATGCTCTCCATCTCCGCACAGGTTTGCCGTATATCTTAGGAACCATCACCTAGAAGGGGAAACATCGGTGAGAGCCGCGGTGGCGGCGTGATGGATCGCAAGGAGACGGACTATGAGCATACCCCCTGACACGGGCCGCTGCGAGAGCGTCTGCCCGATCATGCCCACCACCGACGTGCGCAGGACCGTCAAATTCTATGAGTCGCTGGGCTTCTCCGTCGAGGTGTATAACGATTTCGTCATGACGAGGCGCGACAACGTCGAGCTCTTTTTGTCACTCAACGCTGACCATGATCCCAAGCGCACGGCCTCATGCGTCTTTGTTCGGGTTGACGATGCAAATGCACTGCGTGCGTGCTGGCGGACCGCTGGCGTTGGTGATGTCAGGCCGTTGCGCGATACAGATTACGGGATTCGCGAATTCGCGGTTATCGATCCGGATGGAAACATGATGCTCTACGGTTCGCCTCGCTCCACGGACTGATGCTCAGCGCCACGCCTAGCAGTCGCTGCGAGCGCCAACGTCGGCCACGCGACGGTTTGTGATAGCCATCTGGCGATCTGTTTTCCTCGGATCGAGAAATATCTGCGATCGAGCGGTCGGATGCGACGGGCGCAGGCTCGACGCCAGCATTGTGAGGCATGACAGATACATTCAGGATCGCGCTTGGGCCGCCGACCAGCGTTGTGCGTCCGGTCCTGCGTAGCGCGCCATCGCGCGGGGCATGCAACACTGCCGCCTATCGAACTGCAGCCGGAAGCGCGGGCTTGGCATTGGACAAAGGCAACGGCGGATTTCCGCCAACCGTCACCAATTGGCCTGGGTCTCCAAAAAAATCGTGATTGCAGGGTGCTTGACAGGTCGGGTTTTCGCCATTATTTAACCTGCAAGATAATTAACTAGATGGTGTAATATCAATGCCCGCCACCGACCGCCTCAGCGAAACTTTTTCAGCCCTCGCCGACCCCACGCGCCGGGCCATCCTCGCCCGTCTGGCGCTGGGCGAGACGTCGGTCAATGAGCTGGCAGAACCCTTCGAGATGACTTTACCGGCCATCTCCAAGCACCTGAAGGTACTGGAGAAGGCCGGCCTCATCACACGCGGGCGCGAGGCACAATACCGCCCCGCACGTCTTGAGCCGGAAGCGCTCATGGGCATCGACGAGTGGCTGGAGCGTTATCGCAAGCTCTGGACTGAGCGGTTCGATCGCCTCGACGACTACCTGAAGGAACTCCAATCCAAGGAGAAGAAGAATGCCCGCAAGCGCAGCAAGTGAACTCGTCATGGAGCCGCGCGAGCGCGTGCTTTTGATCGAACGTGTCTTCCAAGCGCCGCGAGAGCTGGTGTGGGATGCATTCACGAAGCCCGAACACCTTCGCAATTGGATGGGCCCACGCAATCACCCCGCCGCGAAATTCGACGCCGACGTGCGCCCTGGCGGAAAATGGCGCGGATGCCTGCGCACACTCGATGGCAGCCGCGATCTGTGGCAAGGCGGCCTGTTCCACGAAGTCGAGCGGCCCGAACGGCTCGTCTACACGTTCCAGTGGGACAAGCGCGACGAACAGGACATGACCTTTGAAACGCTCATCACCATCACCTTCGAAGAAGTCGATGAGGATGAGACGTTGATGAGATTTCATCAGGCCACGTTCAACACCGAATCAAACCGCAACGGCCACAACGAAGGCTGGAACAGCGCCTTCGACCGTCTCGATGACCTACTGGCCACACTGGAGAAGCACGGTGCGTAGGCTCGTTCTCAAGATGTCGATTTCCATCGATGGTTTCGTCGGCACCGCTGCCGGCAACATCGATTGGATCTTCAAGAGCGCCGACGACGCAGCGATCGCGTGGACCGTCGCCATGATCAAGCAGGCGGGCCTTCACATCATGGGTAGCCGCACTTTTTGCGACATGGCGGCCTGGTGGCCGACATCGACAGAACCTTTTGCGGCGCCCATGAACGAAATCTCCAAGGCGGTCTTCTCGCGCAGCGCCAAGCTGGGCAGCAGCACGCAGGCGCTGCAGGACTCAATCCACGCGAACGGCAGCAAGCATGGCGCGAAGTCCGCGCACGCCCAGACATGGGCCGATGCGGAAGTTATGGGCGGCGACCTCGCGACCGGAATCGAGCGGCTCAAGAAACAGGAAGGCGGCTTCATCCTCGCGCATGGCGGCGCGTCCTTCGCGCAAAGCCTGGTCGCGACAGGTTTGATCGACGAGTACCAGCTACTGGTACATCCGGTAGCCCTCGGCACAGGCTTGCCTCTGTTTAGTGCGCTCAAGGAACCTTTGGCGCTTGAGCTTGTCGAAGCAAGAACATTTCGATCAGGCACCGCAGCCCACATCTATCGCCCGACCCAATCGTAAAATCCTAAGTGGGAGAACAACAATGACAAAAGACGAAGCCGACATCCGTATGATCATCGCCGATCACGCCAAGGCGCTCTACGCCAAGAATGTCGATCTGCTGTTCGCGCACAACGCCAAGGGCATGCTCTTGTTCGATCTCGCGCCGCCTCTTCTCCACAAGGGTGACGCGCCAGATACACGGCAGGGCACGGAAGCCTGGTTCGCCACCTGGAAAGGCCCCATCGGCTGGGAAGACCGCGATCTGGTCGTGACCGCCGGCAATGATGTCGCCTTCTCGACATCCCTCGCGCACATGACCGGCACCAAGACCGACGGCGCGGACGTCTCGCTCTGGTTCCGCAGCACCAACGGGTTCCGCAAAGAGAACGGCGAATGGAAGATCGCCCATGCGCACAGCTCCGTCCCTTTCGCGATGGACGGCAGCTTCAAAGCCTGCATCGACCTCAAACCGTAAGGAACGCGCCGTGAAACTCTATTACTCAGACGTGCTGATGCCCCGCAAAGCCTGCGCCGTGGCGAAATATCTGAAGGCGCCGGTGGAGTTTATCTATCTGGAACTCGCCAAGGGCGAGCACAAAACGCCGGACTACCTGGGGCTGAACCCGAACGGTAAGGTGCCGACGCTGGTAGATGGCGATCGCGTCGTGTGGGAAGCCGATGCCATCTTGTGCGCACTCGCGCGGAAGATGAATTCCGATCTGTGGCCGCAAGATGAGCGCCAGCCGGAAGTGCTGCGCTGGTTGAGCTGGAATGCCTATCAGTTCAATCCCGGCGGCAGCGCGCTCTATTTCGAATACATCATCAAGCCACGCTTCAACATCGGCCTGGTAGACGAAGCCGAAGTGAAAAACGCGCAAGCGACCTTCCGCACCTATGGCGCCGTACTGAACGACCACCTCAAGGGCCGCAAATGGCTCGTCGGCGACACCATGACGATCGCCGATTTCTCCGTCGCTGTTACCCTGCCCTATGCGGAGAAAGCCAACATCCCGCTGAACGAATTTCCGGAAATCCGCCGCTGGCACGACCAGCTCAATGCGCTGGACGCCTGGCGCGATCCCTTCCCTGTCAAAGTCGCCGCATAGAAGGAGAACCGCCCATGCAAAACCTCAAAGGCTTCGCACCCTGTCTGTGGTTCGATCATCAGGCCGAGGACGCCGCAAAATTCTATTGCAGCATCTTCAAGAATTCGAAGATCCTTCGCACGTCGCATTACGGTAATGAGGGCCAGGAAATCCACGGCCGCAAACCCGGCACTCTCGCCAATATCGAATTCGAGCTGGATGGCCACCGGGTCATCGCGCTGAACGGCGGCCCGGTGTTCAAGTTCAATGAAGCGGTTTCGCTATCACTTGATTGCCGCGACCAGGAAGAGGTCGACTACTACTCCAGCAAGCTCACCGCCGGTGGCGGCGCGCAAGGCCCCTGCGGCTGGTTGAAGGACAAATACGGCCTGTCCTGGCAGGTGGTGCCCAACGTTCTACCCAAGATGCTCACCGACACCGATCAGAAGAAGGCCGACCGCGTCATGAAGGCGATGCTTCAGATGCACAAGATTGACATCGCGAAGCTGGAGGCGGCTTACAATGGCTGACACCATCCCACATCCCAAGATCGTTTCACAAAGCGAATGGCTCGCCGCGCGCAGGACCTTACTCACGCATGAGAAGGAACTGACAAAGCATTATGACCGCGTCGCCGCGGAACGCCGTCGCCTGCCGATGGTGAAGGTCGAAAAGACCTATATGTTCGACACTGCGGACGGAAAGAAGAGCCTGCTTGATCTCTTCGAAGGCAAGCGCCAGCTCGTGATCTATCACTTCATGTTCGGCCCCGACTGGAAGAAGGGCTGCCCCGGTTGCACGCAACTAGGCAATGCGCTGGGTGACCTGTCGCCGCTCGAAGAGCGCGACGCCCGCTTTGTGATGGTCAGCCGCGCGCCGCTGGAAAAGCTCGAAGCCTACAGGAGCGAAAAAGGCTGGGATCTGGATTGGGTTTCCTCCTTCGGCAGCGACTTCAACTACGACTATCATGTCACGCTCGACGACGACGTCATCCCCCGCGAATACAACTATCGCACCGGCGCAGAGGTCGACGCGAAGCTGGGTCGCAAGCTTACCGGCGAAGAACACGGCATGAGCGTGTTCTTCCGTATCGGCAACGACGTCTTCCACACCTACTCCGCCTATGCGCGCGGCACCGAAGGTCTGATGGACGCCTTCAGCATTCTCGACATCACGCCTTACGGCCGACAGCAGGATTTCGAAGACTCTCCCGCCGGCTGGCCCCAGAAACCCACTTACGGATGAACGTCATGACCTCCAAGCCATTCACCCTCACCCGTACCTTCGACGCCCCTCGCCAGCTTGTCTGGGATGTTTTCACGAAGGCCGAACATCTCAAGCACTGGATGGGACCAACCGGCCAGCTCAGCCATGCCACGGTCGATCTAAAGCCTGGCGGCGTCTTCCACTATGGCATGGCAATGCCGAACGGCGATGTCATGTGGGGCAAATGGACGTTTAAGGAAATCGATCCGCCGAAGAAGCTCGTCGTGGTTGTCGCCTTCTCCGACGAGAAGCTTGGCCTCACCCGCCACCCCATGGCGCCGGCTTGGCCGCTGGAGACGATCTCCACGACGACCTTGGTCGAAAACGCGGGCAAAACCACCATCACCCTCGAATGGCGCGCCTACAACGCGACGCCGGAAGAACAAGCGGCGTTCGACGCCAGCCACGACAGCATGACGGCCGGCTGGGGCGGCACGATGAATGCCCTCGACGCCTATCTCAAAACCCAAAGGTAATCGCATGTTCAACGCCAAACACGACGCCTTCACCATCGAGCGCATTTTCGACGCGCCGCCCAGCCTTGTCTTCCAAGCCTTCGCTACCAAGGAAGGCAAGAAGCGCTGGTTCGTGGCACATGAAGCCAAGGAACACCTGCGCGAGATGGATTTCCGCATCGGCGGCCGCGAGGCACTGATTGGCGAATGGCCGAACGGCATGAAGAGCGAATTCCGCGCGCAATATTTCGACATCAAGCCGGATGCGCGGATCATCTATCTCTACGAGATGATGCTAGACGGCGTGAAGATCTCCACGTCGCTGGCCACCATCCAGTTCGAAAAGGAGGGCAAAGGCACCCGCATGGTGCTGACTGAACAGCATGCCTTCGTCGATGGCTACGAAGATAATGGCTCGCGCCTGCACGGAACCAATGCCTTGATCGATCAACTCGTCGCCGTCCTGGCCACGAAGCACTGAGGAGAGACCGCCATGAAAACGACTGCCTACCTGAACTTCGACGGCAACTGCGCGGAAGCCTTCCGCTTCTATGCCAAGACGTTCCCCGGCGAAGGCCTGCGCATCATGACGCAAGGCGATATGAAGAAGGACGCCAAGGCACCGGAGAAGGATTGGGTCATTCACGCCTATCTGAAGGTCGGCGATGCTGATCTCATGGCGTCGGATACCTTCAACATGGGCTACACCAAGCCCGCCGGCATGCATGTCGCGCTAAACGTGGACACACCCGCCGAAGCCGAGCGCATCTTCAAAGCGCTGTCGGAAAGCGGCCAGATTACCGCGCCGATGGCCGAAACCTTCTTCGCCCACAAATTCGGCATGGTCGTCGATCGCTTCGGCACGCCGTGGATGATTGTCGCCCCCAAGCCGATGGGCTGAACACGACACGGGTAACGGGAGAACAAGAAAATGAACGCACAAATACACAGCCGTGAACTCACCATCACGCGCATGTTCGATGCGCCGCGCGACCTCGTCTTTAAGGCGTGGACGGATACGAAAATGTTAGCCCAGTGGTTCGGCCCGAAAGGCTTCACCAATCCGATTTGCAAATGCGACGCTCGTGTCGGTGGCGAGATTCACATCGTCATGCGCGCCAATGATGAGATCGCCAAACAGATGGGCTTCCGCGACGCTCCCATGCGCGGCGAATTCACGCAAGTCGATCCGCCCAAGCGCCTCGTCTTCACCAACAACGCGGTGGATGCTGATGACAACGTCATCCTCAATGGCCTGACCACCGTCACCTTCGAGGAACATGGCAACAAGACGAAGATGACGTTCCATACCGTCGCCAGCGGAACGCAGCCGCAGGTCGTCTTCATGCTGCAAGGCATGGAAGCCGGTTGGACGCAGAGCTTCGACAAGATGGATGCGCTGTTCGTGCGCGCCTGAGGGAGACCAGCGTGCAGTTCATCACATTCTTCGCGCCCGCCAAGCCCAGCGCACCGGACACTATGCCGGACCCAGAGCACATGGAGAAAATGGGCAAGCTCATGGCCGAGTGGATGACCAAGGGCGTTCTGGTCGCCACGGGCGGCGTGATGCGCGCAGCACAGGGTTTCCGCGTCACATCCGTCGACGGCAAATACGCCGTGCGCGACGGTGCCGATCAGACGCTCGCCGCTGGCGTCGAAGGCCTCGCCATTCTGCAAGGCGATACCAAAGAAGCCATCCTCGAGGCGACCAAGGCGTTTCTCGATGTGGCGGGCGATGGCGTCGTCGATCTTTTCCCGCTTATGGGACCGCCGCCGCAATAAGCGGCGGTAGAATTGGAGAGGATATACAATGAATGTCTTTCTGATCGTCGCGGCCGTGGTCGCAATGCTGATCATGTGCCTGTTGATTGTGGCCGCGATGAAGCCGAACAGCTTCCGGATCGAACGCTCGGCTCGGATCGTGGCCACGCCGGAAAAGATATTTCCGTTCATCGCGGACTTTCACAAATGGCCTGCGTGGTCGCCCTTCGAGAAAATGGATACCAATCTCAGCCGCCGGTACGAAGGCACCGATTCCGGTAAAGGCGCAATCTACGCCTGGGACGGCAAGAAGGCCGGCGCCGGCCGCATGGAGATCATCCAAGCGATACCCTCAAAGACGATCATCAAGCTCGACTTCTCCCGTCCTATGACCGCGCACAACATCGCGGAGTTCACCCTCGTCCCGAACGATGAGGCGACCATCGTCACCTGGGCGATGCATGGCCCCTCGCCTTTCATCACCAAACTCATGCACACAGTCATGAGCATGGACAAGATGGTGGGTCCGATGTTCGAGGAAGGTCTTGCCAGTCTCAAAACCGCAACCGAGCAATGAGGAGAATTTCAATGCTGAACCACAGACAATTCGCTTATGGCGCAGCGTTCGCAGCGCTTCTCATTGCGGCGTCGCTGCTCACCGATGCGGGCGCCGAGGGCGCGATCAAACCCATGGCCACGCAGGTGCCCGCGACCACCTACTCGCTGGACAAAGCACATGCCAGCCTGATCTTCCGCGTGGATCATCTGGGCTTCTCGAACTGGACCGGCCGTTTCGCTAGATGGGATGCGAAGCTGACGCTCGATCCGAAGCATCCTGAGAACAGCCATGTCGAAGCAACGATCGATCCCAATTCGCTCGCCAGCGACAACCCGCCCGCGGGCTTCCTGGATCAGCTCCACGGGCCTGAATTTCTGAACGCACTGCAGTTCCCGCAGATGACTTTCAAGTCCACCAAGGTCGTTATGACAGCGCCGAACAAAGCGCAGGTGACGGGCGACTTCATGCTGCATGGAATCACCAAGCAGGTCACGCTCGACGTCACCTTCAATGGCGGCTATGGCGCGAACCCGATGGACCCAGGCGGTGCACGTATCGGCTTTTCCGCCCATGGCGGCCTGAACCGTTCCGATTTCGGGATCGGCAACGGGGTGCCACCCAAAGGATCGAAGATGGGCGTGAGTGACCTCGTGAACTTCCAGATCGAGGCCGAATTCAACGAGCACGCTCCAGTGGAGACAAAACAATGACCCTCAAGCTCTATGCCCATCCGCTTTCGTCGTACTGCCATAAGGCCATCATCGCCTTCTATGAGAACGATATCCCATTCGAGTTGAAGCTGGTCGGCGATCCGACGCAAACTGATCCCAAAATTTGGGATGAGTTCACGGCGATGTGGCCCATCGCGAAATTCCCAGTGCTGAAGGACCAGAGCCGCGACTGGTTCATTCCCGAAGCCACCATCATCATCGAATATTTGGCGCAGCATTATCCCGGCCGCGTGAAGCTCATTCCCGACGATGCCGATCTTGCCCGCCAGGTGCGCATGCGCGACCGCTTCTTCGACCTCTACGTTCACAACGTGATGCAGGAGCTGATGACCGATCGGCGCCGGCCGGACGGCGAAAAGCGCCCTGACGATGTGGCCAATGCGAAGACGCGCCTCATCACCGCGCTCGACATGATCGAAGAGGAGATCGGCTCGAAGCCCTGGGCGATGGGTGACGCCTTCACCATGGCCGACTGTGCAGCGGCCCCTGCCCTCTTTTACGGTCACATGGCGATGCCATTCGACAAAACGCACCCCAACGTCTTCGCCTATCGACAGCGGCTGATGGAACGTCCCTCCTACGCGCGGGCGTTGAAGGAAGCAGAACCCTATTTCCGTCTGTTGCCGAAATGACCGACATCGCTCAAGTTGTTTGCGCCGCCTATCGCTGCTACGAAACCAAGGTCGCGCGGCGCACGAAAAGCTGATTGCGGAGGATTTCCGCTTCTCCAGACCTTATGGCGATCGCATTGGTCGTGCGGAGTATTTCTGTCGCTGCCGGCCCAACAGCACGATCATCACGAAATTCGCCTTCAAGGAAGTTATGGTCGAAGGCAACAAGGCTTTCGTGATCTACGAGGTCGAACGGAGCAGCGGACCGCCGTTCCGCAACACCGAGTTCCTCCATGTGCGGAATGGACAGATCCACGAAGTCGAAGTCTATCTTGGTTGGAACATGAGCAAACCGCCTAAGGCACAGGTGCATAAAAGGGGGCATCGAACAGCAGTCCGCGATGAAATCGAAAATGTACGATAGTATTAAATCGATCTGCCTCCTCACCGTCCGATTTCCACGCCGCGGGCCATCTGGCGCTACGTTGGTCATGGCTTTTGACTTGCGCGATGCCCCAACGGGGTGATTTCCGTTCCGATGTCCGCGACCAAGATCCTCTGGGGCCAGCTCATTGCTGTCCGTTCTGTGGTGCGGGCCTTTGTCTGGGCCGCGACAGGATGGACGGTATGGCAGCTCGCATTTCAGTCCGAGTTGAGGCCCGCCATTGTTCAATCTTTTTGGTTGGCCGATTTATTTGCCGCCGGTGTTCTTCTGGTGGTGGTTCTCGTTCGATGCCTATGCACACGACATTTTCGTCGAAGGCGGATATATCGCTGCCACTGGCGGACTGGCGGCGATCAAATAATGCAAATACCGAAGTTCAATCAGCATCACAACGGGCAACTCCTATCCGTTGGTTGCGCGATGAAATAGAAAATGTGAAAGACATTTTTGACACCCATATTTATGCACTGCCAAAATATTTGTCTCTTGGTTGTAGTTCCCGTTAAAAAATGCGCGGCGCGATTTTATCCGCCGCTCATAGGTCAGGGGGTATAGGGATAGGTTGCTCAGTTCACATTTTTGGCAACACCCCGTCGTGGCCTTGGCTGGGTAAGTAGGAAGAACATTGACCTTACGCCCCGGGTCATCGCGGTCTAGGACGTATTCGATTACCACTAAGTTGGGTTAGGAAGGGCAGACTGCCGCGCGATCCCAAGTGTAACCAGCGCCGTCCAGAGGCACCAACGCTTGTCGCTCAGCATGTATGTAACCTGCTTGGAGAAAGTTACCTACGTAGAGTGGCGGCAACGACTTGCGGGCCACATCCCATTTAGAAACGTCCAAACCCGATTTGGCACCTCGCAAGGACATTGAAAATAACTTCCCATACTGGCGTGGCGCAACCCCGCTGTAAGCAGAGAACACGACTTTTCCATCTCGTGCCTTACCGTCTGCCGCGTCACATATCAGTTCCTCGCGATAAAGGTCGTCCGCTCGACTTTTGGGATATGGTTCCAAATAGACGACACGTCGCAATCCCGCTGCAATGATATGTTTCGCGCAATTGTGGCATGGAAAGGTGGTCACATAAATCGAACAACCATCTATGCTCACGCCTCTCCGCGCAGCGTCTATTATCGCGGCAACCTCCGCATGAACTGGTCGGCTAAATTCACCGATATTCATAAACTGTGTGCGTTCCAGGTGGGGTAACAATTTCCGTGCAAGCTCGCTGTCATCCCCATTTCCAATCGCCGCGCCAAACCACTGTTCCTTCCGCACCCGGCCCAAGAGCTCCGCAAGAACTCCAATTTTAATTCTGCCAGCTCTGTCGTGGGGAAGAGCTTGATCACGGCAATCTGGCGATTTCCCGTCCCAATAAAATCCGCCGCCAGCTCGCGGCACCTCGTTCATGCCAACCGAAAGCAAGTTCGTATTACGTACCTTTCCGCCCATATCACAAGCAATGTCCACGATTGCCGCGCCAACTTGCCGATTGGTATCTGATGATCTCAGTGAAACCGCGCTGGCCAGATACATGGCATATTCTTCCGGCGTTGGCGTCCGAAATGGGTGCCCAAACAGCAAATCCACGAAACGCCTAATGTCGTGCTCGCCACCACTTGGGTTCAAGTTTACAAAGACATCAGCCTGAGGATAGGTGTCCCTCATATTCTGTCCGAAGCTATCGGCGCTCTTGTCGTCTGTCTCAATAAGGTCCGACGCTCGACCTTCGTACGTCTTATATTGACCAGGCTGATCAAGAGAATCAGCAATCACGCGCGCAAATTCTTCTATTCTCGTATCCCTGCTGGCGTGACCCCCGACGAGATAAAATGCATCGCCATATATCTGGCGAAGTAAGGTGGCTTCCTCCGGATGCTTCAGTTGATCAATGATGAAGGCGCAGCCGCTTGCGGGTTTGTCGGGATGGCCAGATCGTTCGGCCCTCAGTTTGCGCAGCTCGGCAACAGCGGCGCGGGCCATTGCGCCTCCATCTTTGAGGCGCCCCCTTACGGCGTTAGCGATCCCTTGCAAATGCCGCACTCGCGCCTCCGCACCAGAGCCTTCGGCCGCTTTCCAGTCCGCAAAGTTTGACAGTAGAGCCGATACGCGGATTGGAATGACGGTGTAATCGAATCCATTCAATTCCTTGGCGAGTTGGCCTGACAGTGAATTCAATCGCGTGCCAAGTGGGCCAGCCATGGCAAACACAAGTTCTGGTCGTGTTGGGGCTGGCTTCAGGTCATCCATGGAATATGTCCGCAATATTAAGTTAGAAATCTCCTAGGGAACCCAAACAATTCGGCTGTTGCGAATAAAAAAATGACTGCCGCACTTTTTCGCTGGCATCCAAAGAGACGGTGCAAAAGTAGCCCCTTTTCGAGATGGCGAAAACGTCCAATGGGGTCTACGGCTGGTCATCAGGTTTACGTCAATTCGGTCGCCGCAACGGCAAGGACACTCTAAAACTGCCCACTTGGGGGTTTTGGCGCCCACAATGAACACTTTAGCTCCTAATCGCGCAGGAACGTCATTCATGCTCGCGACATACTCGATGGCAGAAAGCCGATGACGGCGACGAACTCTTCGCCACAACGACGATAACCAGCTCATTGAATTTACTCGGCGCGCCATGACGTATCCAAAAGTGGGCGCGCGTCACCCCTCATCCAAAACTCTCTCGGTGCACAGAAACATCCCGGCACCGACGCCTTGCTATTTCTCCTAATTAACGTCGCATCAAAAAGGTGAAGTATCTCAGAGCTAGGCTTATCATCTCCAGTAAACCCAGTTAAACGATTGAGCAGTTCAGAGACTGCGGATGCAGCGACCGTCGTCGTGAACGGAATCACAGCAGGGGCAGGATTCTCTAACTCTGGTGCATAGCCATCTCGGATACGTTGCTTTGCGGCAACTGGATTGGTCTCTCTTTCAGATTCAATTCCTACACGTTCGGCAGTGATCCGGCCTCTACAAAAGAGACACGCCGCACCCGGCATGAGCGTTGTCACTCGTCCTTGAATCGAACGAACTACGCCTCCCCCTGAATTCGATTTTAATACCGACATCAAAAATCGGAATTCCATAATATATTGCAATCCGCGTTAAGAGCGACCGGCCCCACTCTTCATCTGTGCAACCAAAAATAATATCGCACTCGCGAAATGCCGCCAGCGCAGATCGATATGTTATTGGTTTTGGAATTACAGTTAGCTTCGTTGGAAGGCCAATGTCGGCCACCAATCGTTGGGCGAGCTTTACTTTAGGAATATCTTGATCGATCACTCTTGAACCATACAAGCGGTTCACGTTGGAAGCTTCAAATGGTTGACCGTCTGCGATCAGCAATTCGCCGACCCCCAGTCTAGTCAATTGCTCCAGGACTGCGGAGCCAGTACCGCCGAGGCCGACGACACCAACCTTAAGACGTGCCAGGAGTCGCTGTAGCTCTTCGCCAAAGGCTCTAACTTGCCTGTCGAAGAACTCGGGAATAGGCGCGCCGATTAAGTCGGAAAACCAAAAGCGAAATCGATTTCCAATTATCCTGACTCGCTCAATCTTTTGGATCGACCCGTCAGGCAACCACACTCTCGCAGACGAAACACCTTTGTCGGTGAAAACCAAACTGGCGTGCACCGCATCATTGTGAATTCTGTTGTATGCAGTTCGAAAGAGGGGGGCCTCTTCGCGGTCGTCTTGGGGGGAGTGAAATTCATAGTTTAACGGATGCGTGTGCACGAACACGAAACCGCACTTCGTGTCATTTGCCCGCTTCATCGCCCGGCGAAATGAGGCTGATGAAATTTTCATGTGTACGGGAGAAGTCTCTAAAACCTGCTCACCCTGCACAGGAAGCACTTCTCGAACCAATAATCTCGTTTCATTCGGCGTCTTGCTCTGGCGACAAAGCAAGTATGCTGCACTTTCATTTACACCATCGATAGCAAGTGCGCTTCGAAGCAGCGTGTAGTCTTCTTCGAGAAAAGTGGACGAATATTGGGTCATATACCTTTTTCTAGCTCATGTTTCACTGACGCCACAAAGCTACGAAGATTGTCGATGCCTTTGCCTCCACCCCGAATTAAAATGTCGAGACCAGCGCTGCCAACTGACGCCATCATATATCTCGCGGTTGTCGGCGTTCCGCGGCCAGCGACCATCAGTGAGTTTCACATCTGAAATCGTCCGAAACATGTCCAAATTAGCGTTCGGGTAGCCCGCCGGTAGAATAATTAATAGCTTTGCTGTGCAGGGAACATACGCTGCAGGGAATGGAAATTGATCGATGATCACGTGCACGTCGGCCCCAACGCGCTTGACTGAGAATTCGTAGCCCTTAGCCGAAAGAAAGTCGCGATCTACTTCGGGGAGGAGATCTTCAAGCTCTTCCGCAAGCGATTTGGTCTCCCGGATTGAGAGTAACCTGGGCGCTATAGAAGTGCTGATCCTCCTTAAGATGGATCACGGTCTGATTGTTCGGAATGGGCTCGTCCTCCTTGTCGCCCCGGACTTCGAGGAATAGTTCGTAACCTGCTGCTACTTGGCCAAGCTGGTACAGCGCGGCATGTGTTGTCACGCTCGGCGACGGGTATGGCTTGCGGTCTATATGAATCCGAACTTCATGTTCCTTGGGTTCGTTCATCGGGTATTTCACCTCTTAAGTGTTGTGCGAGTTTGGATGGCCTCGCACTACGAGTGCTTCGGACAGCCCGCCAAGCAGCAGCCGAACGTGTCCAGATGGGTGCATCCAGGTCGAAGGATTTTTTCGGTGGCGAACATAGTCCGGACTCGTCTTCGTGTCCAGCCTTGTTCTCTTATTGTTCGCATGGGATGGCAGCGCGGAATCAGCCGAAAAAGGTGCCGGAAGTGCGCGCGTCCAATGTCATTTGAAGACCAACTCCGCCGATACCCGACCGAGGAGTGGACGCTAAAGTCCCCGAAAAATTCCCATTCAATCAGATGGTTGACGAAGCCTGGCATTAATGACCCGAACCAACGCTATCGATAAAGGACGCTTACCCGTCACCATGCGGGACAGATATCCGGCATTTAGGCCAAAATTACGGGCCACCGAACGCAGACCAATTCGCTCACATTCTGTATGCAGCCACGCTAACGCGGCACAGGTGTCGGCTCTTTGTTTGGCTCTAGCAATTTCAATAGTCGCAATTGCTTGATCGATCTTGATAGGACCGCCTCTGTCGCGGCGGTTTCGGTGTTCAAAATCTGAAAAAGATATCGCAATGAGATTCCAGCCTCTCGTGCCACGCGTGAAGGCCCAAAAGTATCCGCTGCAACGCGAATGCTATTAAGTCGTTTGATGCGGCTTTCGGAAACAGAGCCAAATTCCGCTTGGGCTGTTGGATCAATCCCAATGGATTGTTGTTCATCCAAGCGATTTGCCTCCTTTCCGATATGCCTGATGGACCGGGCGATGACGTGCCGGCGTGTTGTTGGTCCTCGGTCGGCTCGCTCACCATTGAGAAACTTTGCCTCAGGATGATTATGATAGTGGCGCAGCGCGCTGGCGTAGCTCTTTAGCTGCCTTGCCGGGATCACAACGCCAGTATCACGGTCAAAAGCATGGCGCGCGGCTACCGCTGGATTGCGATTGAACGGGGCAATTACGCGCAGCATTGTTGGCGCATTTGTTGGTAAACGTTTGCCACGGCGTGTGCGCTCCCCGGTATCAACAGATTCTTTCTGCTGGAACATGACCATAGATCCGAAGGGGCGAACCTGGCAATGATAGGGTTTCCCCGCGTTGTACCTGTCGAAGCCATGCCAGAGGTCTGTTGTGGTTACAGCATAACGGATCACGGCAGATTCTGAACCCCGCCAACCACGATAAATCTGGTGGCCCTCGCTCCTCGCTTTGCGCATGTTGAATGAGTGCGATCCAGAAATCCCGTTGCCATTTGGAGACGCCCAATTGTTCGGGCAGGAGCTGGGGTGCAGATTTTGAGCGGCGGCGCTTACGCATCGTTTGGCGGCCTTAAATGGCCAAGGCCGTGGGCAGAGGCCTTGCGGAGAATGGGGCGGTTTGCTGCGTCCAGATTGAACAGCGCATAGCGCTTGCTCGAAATGCAGTAACAATATCAGCGGGTTTAGTACTTTCGGGTCGCTCAGACTGAAATTAGCATCCTCGATTTTGAGCAGCGATTCCCCGCTGCCGTAGGGATTGAGCGGGCTGAACCAGTTTCGGATCGATTCGACGGGGCACGAAACTCTTGCTCTGGTATGGCGTCCGGTTTGGCGATGGCCATACTGTCGGTATCGCAAAATGCCCAGTCCAACCCGGAATCGCCTATCAGCCGCTCGGTAATGGCGAGCATTAGGCGGGCGGCGCTGGTCGTAACTGCCCCCAACAGCGGGTGGAAATAAGGACCTGGCGTTTCAAAGCGTTTCGATAAAATCCGGTGCGGGCGGTCTCGCGGCCCGAATACATCGATTAATTCCCGTTTGTCGAAATCTGCCGGTTTTCTTTGCACCGAAATTCCGTAGGCCGTGCTGCTCGCTAAAGTTTTCAGAAATCCCTGTTCAGCATCATGGGTGCGCCAGGCGCCGCCGGTTCCCGACCTCATTTGCTTCTTTACAGAAATACGCAGTTCTATGACGCGACGGAAGAAATCGTCATGCGCCGGATCGATCCGATAATTGGGGTTGCCGGCGATCAATATGGGCCGCAGATTCGTTCGAGCCGCTTCGGGGTAAATCGAATTGCCTCGATAACTTCGGGCGATTTTCCAGTGCGCAATTTCGAAGCGATACAATCGGCCATTGTGAACCAAAGCGGTTCCTTCAAGGACAAATAATTCTGGCCGATGGTATAACTCGTATCTTGTTGAACCCCATATTTTGCCCGCACGGGGAAAATGCCAGCATCTGGCATAACCCGAACAAGGGTCGTGATATTCTGCCAGGTCTCTTGCTGTTGCATGTCCTCCAATGAAACCTCTTTGAGGAAGGCCGTCGCTTCTTGTTTGGCGCCGCGCCAGGTCACGCCGGTTGCCGTGATAAAGCTCCAAAGGTTCATGAGCGTGCAAACGGTAGGATACATGGAAAGAAAGTCGCAATAGAGAACGCGGCAAATCATTCGCCGCAAATGGACTTCCGACCGACCGCCATAATAGGCGCTCATGATATTGCCGATTAGGTCCGGCGGCGTGTTCGATTGCACGGCGTTGAGCGGCCGAATTCCCATCTCACGCAGATAGGCCTTGCCCATGCTGGCGACCGAATGAATGTTCTGAATGTCGGTGCTGGTGAGGCCGTGCTGGGCGTACCGCTTGCGTAGTTCTGCGAAGCATTCCCAGGTGACCTGGGTGTCCGCCGGGCATATTCGATCATCCCCGGGTTAAGCGGTCCCGCCAGTACGTCGCTGTTGAGCTTGCGGTGTTTGGTTCTCAGGAAGCTGGCAAGTGATTTTAAACTGAAATGGCGGTTCGTCAGGGCTGCCGCCAGAGCCCGGATATCCACAAAATGGCCTTGGCTGGGCGGCACTTCGTTGTTCCGACGCCTGCGGCTACGGTGCTCCGGGCTGGCAAACCGGATACTCGGGGCCGAGCTGGACAGCATCTTGACCTGAACACGGCCCCGCTTGGGTGGCCGGACAGCAGGAAGGAAAACCCTCCCTTCATGGACTGCGATTTGGCGGCGCCGTGCCCGCGCGCAATGCGCGATATGTCAAAGGGCAGATTGAAGCCAACTGTAGTGGCACCAAGATCAAAGGCGATTCCAAAGAATATCAAATCGATGAAGTCATTTAGCGTCCGATACTTCAGCCCATGCCTCGCAGCATAGCGGTCCAAAACTCGCTGATCCCGCTTTGACAAAGTCTTGTGATCGAAGAAGAGGCCCTCTTCGTCTAACTTGCCATCAATTCGGACTTGATAAGTGCCGAACCTTAAATGCTGGGCCGCGTCGAGACACGTTTCGGTATCGAAAATCACGACAATATTCGAAGGTTCTAGCCCGTCCACATGGTCACGCCGCTTTCGTGACTTCGGTTCAGGTTTATTTACCTGTTGCACATAGGCCCGGACAGCAATCGCAATCGGATCGTCTTCAGCAGGTGGTGGCGGCGCGACAGTTTCAGGTTTCGTTTTCATCGTCGCCCTTATTGTCCAGCTGCATCGCTTCCTTGCGCGACAATTCATTGAGCATTCGTGCGTCGGCCCGCCGCTTTTCAGCGAGACGCACAAACATATCGGCCTCGCCAGCCAACGCCTTGCTGAGGCGTTCTATCGGATCAGGCGGCGTCCAAATCGGCGGGAAATGGTCCCGCCTATCGTCTTCCAATTTGCGATGACAGTTACGGCAGATAATGACGCTGAAGTCGTTATGCTTGCGCCCGCCGGGTTCGTGTTTTTCCAGGCAAAATGGATTATTCTCACCGCAGATAACGCATGCGGGCGTGGAGGTTCCAAGCCTGGCATAGGCCCTGCGAATGCGGGCGCGACGGCGCTTTTCATCCTCATCCATGTTCAGATCTCCTATTCGGGCTTCACAATTGCGTAAACAAGCTCAAAGGGCTCCACGCCGGATGCATCAAGACGCAACAGGACGTTCGGGCGAGTCTCGAAGAAGTAGCGTTTGCCGGAAATGTCGGGGACCGATTGACCATGAAATGGCGCGAGCAACTCGATGTCTTCAGTTTCAAAGAATTGCCGCACCGTGCCCATGTATTTGCCAATGAGACGGGCGGTTTTGGAGTTGTGTACCGTGATCACTACGCGCCTACCGTCGCTATAGAGCGGCATGCGTCTAAAGCGCCGGTAACGTTTCAAATGCCACTTTCCATCTCGGCGTTCGACAGTGCCGGTGGAGATGGCGTAGCTGCGCAACTGGGCAGGCGTTGCGCCAATCTTCCTGGCGAATTCGGCCAAGGAATCGCCCTCCGCATGTGTTTGAGACCAGCTTCTAGGCGCGGGTCATAGCGTCGGGGCCTGGGGGCGGCACGTCGCCTGGATTTCTTAACCTTGCAGGAGAGCTGTCGCGTCGGCCGCTTGCGCCGCCTAAAGCCTTGGTTTTTTGTCTTTTTTGCCATGTCCACATGCTCCGATTGAGCCAACGGACACGGATAATATTCAGCTTTTGGAAACTGTCAGCAATGAGTTAGTACAAGAACCCTGTCGAATTTATCTGGGTTCTTGCGCGGACCTTGAACGCCGTCTTTTGTAAGCAGGAAATAATTTATTTGCAGCACGTATTGCGCTGTCTATTTGTCTTAGCTCGATATTGCCGTCGAGTTGTTTGAATGCCTTATAACAAAATTCCAGTGCCGCAACCTCGGATCAAAAGCCAAACGTGAATGTTCGCGCCAAAAATGCTGGGCGCTCAGTATCCAGCTTTGGCGAACGCCAATCTGTGGTTGACCTCCCTTTTGGGCCGGAAAACTCGCCGCAGCTTGTTCCGCAAGACAGCGAATGACGTAAACCGCCTCTTCAATCTGATGGGGGCGTAAATGCTCAATAATGAATGAACCATCGTTTTGTGGGCGCTCGAAAATTGTCAAACCGTATTCAGTTGTATAACCCCGCCCGCTAGGTAGAACAGTCATCACTTGCTGAAAAGGATGCCAAAGAGAAATCGCAGACACATCGCTGAGGTTGGCGAGTTCGCTTTCAGGCTGGTCCGCCAGTCGTGCTATTGTTTCAAGCTGTTTTCTATCTGGTGCAAATGATGCTCTGGGTTGCCGATTACCTTTTCGTTTCGAGAACATATATCCAGCCTTGAGCAAAAATTCCCGCATGTCGGCTATATCTTTGGAGTTCTTAAATCGAGCCGCATTGGCTATGTCCGCGATGATTGTGTCGGGGTATTGTGCTGCTACCCACGCTTGACGACCCCGGACCTCTTGGTCGTCCAGTATCTCCGGTCCTGAAATCATCCATTTGGGGATGGAATGACCGGCCTCCGGAATTCCAGGCGAATTTTCAGATGGCTTTGCCTTAGGTGACTTGGGGTGTGCTTTTGCTTTGGACATAATTGGCCTACGAGAGAATTGGTGAGGCTACGAGGCCGGTATTTCATGCATGTTTTAGTGATCCGGAAATGAATTTCCGGCGCTGGAGGTCAATTCTGCCTGCCTTATTGCCATTTATGACGTCATACACCTTTTGGGCGATGCTATTTTATCGTAATTATATCGGCTCTTCCGGGATTTTTGGGGTGATTTTTTGATATTTTACAGTTCTGGGAGATTGGCAGTCAGGATTTTAAGCTTGAGATACTCCTGATCACGCAGGCCATAAGCGCGGCGCTGGATGACACGGATCTTGTTGTTCAGGCTTCAACGAAGCCAAGGGCAACTTTGTTCTCGGCTTGACAGTAGGTCGCAATGCCGTCCCAGTGCCGTTCGATCATGTCGGCGAACTTTTCGTAGGGTTGAAGACGCTCCAGCGAAGTTGGGCCTTCCAGTTGTCGAAGAACTTGCGGCCCCAGACTTCGGAGTTGTAGGTCCAGCTGGTCGAAGGACTCCCGAAGAATGTAAGCGGTGTTGAGCCGCTTGTAAGCTTTGAGCAAAGTCTCAGGCTCCGCTTGCCTTCATTGGTCAGGTTTTCTCGGTGCGAGAGAGGATATATTTCTGTCCCTTGATAAACTTACGTTTATCGCCCGTGACCCGGGCGTATTCCGCCTTGCGGATTTTATCAAGGGCCTCGCCGAGGTGACGCAGAACGTGGAACTTGTCGAACAAGATAGCGGCATTCAGCGCATGCGCTTGTGTTGAGTTCCGGAACGGCTTCCACATGTCCATGACCGCCAAACGTATGTTTTTGGCCGCTTCCGGGCCTAAAAAGGCATAAAACTGGTCCATATCCGCTTCCGAACGGCCGTCACCTCGAACCAGATGGCCCGTTTCTGGTCGAGGTCACTGACCACGATCCGGTAAACGTCTCGCTTCTTGATCGAGATTTCGTCGACGCCGATAACGCCTGGTGTCGGAGGACTGACACGCCTCAACTGTTCTCGCATGTAGATCTTATCGATATCTTTGACGGTGTCCCAGCCAAGTCTCATCAGCCGGGCAATATCTTTGACGGCCATCACCCGGCATTGTTTGCCAATCGATAGAACAAACCTCTCCGTATAGTTTGCATTCGGCGACAGAAAGCTGAGGCGCTCTTGCCTCAAGCCGCACACCTTGCAGTCCACACGTCGTAGTTCAAAGTCGAGATAAATGGCACGCTCGCCACAATCAAGATCACGCGTGCGTCGCCTCCGTCGATCATAGATGCCGCGATAAACCTTCCCGCAACCGCCGCATGCATTTTTTTTGACGACG
>CAWGUP010000003.1:0-202047 GCA_963825895.1 uncultured Alphaproteobacteria bacterium | reverse complement strand
GATGATCGAGTGGATTTGCGCGTCGCTGGCGAATCGACTAAGCGGGATGGATACAGTTTCAACGCGCTGACAAATTCGCCGATCGACGGCCGTGATCTTTGGTCCGGGCGTGTCTCTCTCTCGGTTAAGCCTATATCCGGGCTTAACGCGACCCTGATTTGGGAGCATTTCTCCGAAGATGACGACCGTATGCGCACGTCAAAGCAATTGTGCAAAACCGATGTAGCGCCCACCTCTGTAGATGGCACGCCTGTCGTACCTGGCGGCTTTGGGTTTCATGAGATTTTTCGACTCAGCGCAGACTATCTTAGTCAAGGATGCGTTCCGACGTCTCTTTATGCTAATGACGCCTATCAGGTGCCATACGGATTTTCACTTCCTTACGCTGTAGCCGCCGGCGTCGGGGGTGTCACCAACAGTCAGGATCCTTATGCCAGTACCACGCAGTCGCATGATCTGCGCGTTATCGAAATCGGCGATCAATCCGCGTTACGAGGCAAAAAATAATGTCGTTGAACTGAATGGCGGTTATGCGATTGCATCATCGCTCATGTTGACCTCGCAGACCGGTTATAATCAGGACTTCCTATGGTCAACGGAAGACTATAATCGCTTCAATACGTCACCCGGCTTTTTTACGGGAGGTTCTTTTTGCGATCCCCAGCTGGGTTGTAGTAATCGGCTCGTTGCTCAGGATCTTTCGGACGAGCATGCGTGGCAGCTGAGCCAGGAATTGAGGTTGAGTTCAACCTTTTCAGGTCCGATGAATTTCAGTTTCGGTGGAAACTACTTGCACTATGAGACAGAGGAAAATTATTACGTTTTCATCAATGGACTGACCGCATTTGCATACGCCAGCGCCACTTCCGGCCCTAACTCCGATGACAATCATCAATGTCTACCAAGAGAAAATAACAATGCTCCTGGCTCATGGGGATATCAAAACAACAACCCAGCGACGGGCGGGGGACTCCCACCAGAAACTGTCCCTATGTCGACCCGAATTCCATAACCACTCTTGATAATGAGGGGCATAATTATTTTCTCAGCCAAAATCCATATGTGTTGACTTCCTATGCTGCGTTTGGCGAGGCCTACTACAGCATCGCCAGCGATCTCAAATTGACGGGCGGACTTCGCTGGACGGATGACTTGAAACACTTCGTCAATATTCCTAGCGAGCTGTTGACTGGGGGCTATGGCTACTACGTCACAGGCAGTGTTGACCAGCGCTGGGCAAAGGTAACGGGTCGTGCGGCCGTGAACTGGACTCCCAAGCTCGATTTCACCGATCAAACTCTCGTTTATGCCTCGTATGCTAGGGGCTATAAGGCGGGAGGCGCAAATCCCCCAGGGGCTGTCCTACCCACGCCGCCGATCGCCGGTACGCCATTTGAAGCGCAACCTATTCATCCACTTACGTTCAAGCCCGAATTCATTGATGCATTCGAATTGGGATCGAAGAATTCGTTGCTGGACGGTGCTCTGACACTAAATGGCGATGTCTTCTACTATGACTATAAGAACTATCAGATCTCGGAAATCGTAGATCGCACTTCCATCAATCTGAATTTCGACGCCACAGTCAAAGGCGCAGAATTGGAAGCAAGCTGGGAACCGCTGCCAGGCTTCAAGTTGAATTTTGCCGGCGGATACGAAGACACCAAAATCGCCAACGGTCAAAGTGCCGTCGATCTGATAGATCGAACCGACGCTATCGATCATCCCGACTGGATGGTCGTGAAGCCGTTTCCAACTTCAGCGTCGAATTGTATTTTACCTACCTATGTCGTCCAAGCGCTATTGGAAGAAACCACTCGTATGGGTGAGCCCGATCCCGCTGCAACAGCATTCGCTTGCGCAGAAGCCTATCAGCAACATTTGGATCCAGTCACCCTCTATCCTTTTGTGCCCAATCCAACCGGGATAGGAGGCATCGACTATAGCCCCAGTACCGGTTCGCAATGGGCGTTCCCGATACCAAGCGGGTATCCTGGATTTGATCCGACAAATCCGGCCATCAACAATGGGGCTGGTTTTGCGAAGAATGTCGGTGGCAACAAATTGCCCAGTTCTCCGCCGTTCACCGTATCGATAGGTGCACAATACTCAATCCCGCTATCGGCTGATTGGGCCGGTACGTTGCGCGGCGACTATTACTGGCAGGATTATTCGTGGGCCCGCGTATTCAACGACAATCCCTACGACCGACTACGGGGATATACCACCCTCAATCTTGCGCTCATCCTAACGAACGAAAATGGATGGCAAGTTATGGGCTATCTGAAAAATGTTTTCAACACGACAGCAATCACTGGCGATTTCCTGAACAGCGACGACAGCGGTCTGACGACGAATGTGTTCCTGACCGATCCGCGACTGTTCGGCATTCGCGTAACAAAAAATTGGTGAGGGGGAGACAATGAGCGAATTGATCCATACGGGTTCTCTACGAAATGGTGTCCGCTTCGGACTTCTCCTCTCTACCTCGATTGCGGGTTTGCTGGCGGCGGGTGTCATTGTAACCGACGAGGCCCTGGCGGCCGATCCGACCGGTGAGCAACCATCGGTTTGGCTGGAAATCGGAGGGCAGCTTGAGCGCGTCACGGGGCAGGGAAGTCCCTTTGCACCAAACTTTCTCACTAAGTATTCCGACTCCGTCGTGCTGCAGCCGACTACGCCGATCCAGGCCCAAAATCCGCCTCTATTCGAGTTTGGGGAGAACGGACGTATCGTCGTGCAACCCAAGGAAACGGATTGGCAATTCGCTGCATCTGTCATTTACGGCCGATCCAGCAGTTTCAAGCATGTCGATCATCAGACCAGCCGAGTCGCCACAAAGTATACAGGCTACGTCACTGACCTCGAAAAATTTGCCGACACCAAAGTTAAGCGACAAGAAAGCCATCTCTTGTTTGACTTCTCTGCGGGAAAGGACGTCGGGCTGGGTCTGTTTGGGAAACATGGTTCCTCTGTCATCAGTGTCGGGGTTCGGTTTGCCCAATTCACCGCAAAAGAGAACTTTCGGATTAATGCCAGACCGGATTTGCTACTGCAATATAAGTATCCATCCCACTACGCTAGCATCCACTTTCTGCCTGATCGCCGTTTTCATACCTATCAAGCGACGGGTGTTGCTACACGGAGTTTCGTTGGGGCTGGGCCTTCGCTGTCTTGGACAGGTTCGGTCCCCATCCTCGGGGAGCAACAATCCGGCCAGATATCGTTTGATTGGGGAGCGAATGCGGCATTGCTCTTTGGCAAGCAGAAAGCCGATGTGCAGCATCACGAAACCGGGCGCTACGATCACAATGTTCTCCCTGGCTATACCACACTCTATGTGAACCCAATTCGGGGGCATAACACTGATCGGAGCATCGTGGTCCCAAACATTGGTGGATTTGTTGGACCGACCTGGCGCATACAGAATTTCAAGTTTAGTCTCGGATATAGAGCAGACTTATTTTTTGGCGCGATGGATGGCGGGATAGACACCCGAAAATCCGAAACGCCCAGCTTCTATGGTCCCTTCGCGACCATCAGTATAGGCTTGGGAGGGTAATCGGAAAACTACACGTTCTCGCCTCGGGGGGCATCTAGCATGTCGCCCGATTTTTTTGACACAAGACACAACCAAGAGTAACCGCTGTCCCAACCTTTCAATTACCCACAATTTTTGCTCCCGCGAGTGCGCCCAACTCGATGTTGGTCAAGCGCGACAGTCCGCGCCACATGATGATATTGCCGGGCGGCGCATCATTCGCGCGAGCGAGATAACCGCCAAGCCTAGCGATTTTGATGATGTACGGCGATATGCATCTGCGATTGGGTATCTCGCGCGTGCCAGGAACGAGGCGATCGAGCAGTAGAATCTCGGTTCCTGTCAACGCGAGTTTCGGCGGTGCATCGGGAGAGGCACGATTGAGCATTGTCATCCGGAAGATGTGCCAACTGACGATGCAGAAGATGGAGATCAGGTTGACGAGACGCTCCGCGGTCCTGAGTTTGGAATCCTGGCCCTACAGCCGGATTTCAGGATTTTGTGAAACACCTCGATTTTCCAGCGCGGTGCATACTATCGAAGTTTCTCGACGGCGTCCTTGAGCGATCGGACCGGCAAATCGGTGATCAGCTTCCAGTCGATGGGCTTTCTGCCTTTCGGCTTGCCGCGCTCCTGGGCATGGATCACGGTCAACGCCAATGCGGGATAATGTTTCTGCTTTCCAATCGGTGGCAGGAGATGGAGTTTTTCGAATTGGATCTCGAGAACGGCAATGCCCGGATTGCCATTGGCATCTCGAACCTCAATACGATGCCGGCCCCTGATCTTGGCCTTGGCCATGTCAGCGGCGACCGTATGATCCCCGTCACCCGCCAGGCGATCGACGCAGGTCCGCACCAGGAAGTGGGTGCCGATCTCTTGTGCCGTGCAGAAGAGTTCGTAGATGTCGCTCTCGCGGTCGCCGATATGGACACAGCGCGTCGGATCGCCCAGCGTTGCAGTGGACTGCCTGAGATTCTCCAGCCAGCGAATGCTTTCCTTCTTCTCGATCGGCACGCGCGTCGGTCAGATACAGACGCGAAATTGCGAGCGATGAGCTCTGGGCCGCCATACCGTAGACCGAAAATCTCGACTGATTAAAATCGTTTGAAAATTCAAATCTCGACGATCTTACCGTCTTCCGCGACCTCGTTGTCGACCTCTGCAACATGAGCGAGCATGTCAGGACCGAAATGAGTCAATATTGTTCTCTTGGCGCCGATGCGTTTCTCATTGGTTCTGAACATCTGATAGTTCAGATGGTGTTTGATCGATTTCGCCAGAGTAAGCGCTTCTACGACGAACAGATCGGCGTCATGGCCTACGCCAAGAAGCGTATCGGTCCATTCCGTATCGCCCGAGTACGCGATCGTCTTGCCATCACAGGTAACGCGCAGAGCGAGCGGTGGTGCCGCGCAGGCGTGCTCTACTTCGAAGCCTGTTACACTCACCTCGTTAACGACATAGGTTTCTCCAGCCTTTATCTCCAAAATTTCGAGCCCGAATTTTTGGATAACGTCCGATGAGCCGGGGAAAAATACCTCCATCGCTTCGGTTAACCGAGTGCGAAATCCTTGGGGACCGACAAGTGTGAGCGGATTTGTCCGTCGACTATAGAATTGCGCATCCAAGATAAAGAACGGTAGCCCGCCAAAATGGTCGCCATGTAAATGCGAAATGAAGATGGTCCGTATGCGATTGGGCTCAATCCCGTATTTTCGCATAGCAATCAGACTAGACGCGCCACAGTCGATCAAAAAAGCGCCCCCGGTCCAGTTCACCAGAAAACAAGTGTTGAAACGACCGCCGCTACCGAACGCATCTCCGCAACCTAAAAACTGAAGTCGCATTCTCTTCTCCAAGTGTTGTCGCACATTTTCTTGTGCGTAGCTCAACTACCGTCGATAGCCCTGGGCCGTTTTGGTATCGCCGAAGAAATAGAGCTGGTTGGACCACGTTTTCAAGAGCGATGCTTCACAGATTGGGGTTGATGCGGAGAATTGACAACTGGTGATGCAGTTTCAACGAGATGCGGCTGGTGTGTGTTCCAGCGCTGCTCCGCTTTCTCAATCAGCCCTTTGGCAACTAGTTGCACAGCGTCAACGGGCTTGACGGGTGGCGTATTACCTGATACGTACTCCATATAGAGTTGGGCAAAAGCGAATGATCCGTTCATTTGCCGGTAAGGAAACCGAGCGGATTTGGCAGGGACAGCGCAGTCGAAAGTTTCCAGGCGATATTCAGGACCGCGCCTTGCGGAAATTGCGTCAGCGCAATGCGTCGTTGACGCTCGACGATTTGCGCAATCCTCCAGGGAATCGGCTGGAATTGCTCAAGGGCAATCGCGTCGGCCAGTGGAGCATCCGGATCAACGATCAGTGGCGGATATGTTTTCGATGGGACAACGGTGAAGCCCACGATGTGGAAGTCGCAGATTATCATTAGGAGGTAGAGAATATGACCCTGTTGCGCAATCCCCATCCCGGTGAAATCCTCAAAGCCGAGTTTCTTGATGAGATTGGCATGAGCCAGAACCAGCTTGCCAATGCCATCGGTGTGCCGTCAAACCGGATTCATGCGATCGTGGCAGGAACGCGCGGCATTACGGCCGATACCGATTTGCGCCTGTGCAAGTTCTTTGGTCTATCCGAGGGATATTTCCTGCGGCTTCAGAACGCTTTTGACACGATGGAGGCCAAGCGGCACGTCGCTAAGGAGGTCGCCAAAATTAAGCCATTCAAGGCCGTAGCGGCATGACATAAGGTCTGGCGAAGGACGCCGGGAAATGCTGTTTGATGAGATCATAGGCCTATTGGCTGATGACACGCGGCCAGCGACAGCGCCCTGCTAAAAACCAAGGTTCTCCTTCATCGGTTGGACGCGCTGGATTTGGTGGCGTGGGTCAATGACGAACTAAACGGCTACCCCGACGAAGATCGTCTCCCGCCCTATCGAATCGTTACGGGCAAGGTGATGGGTAATGTCGCAAATATCGCGCTACGCTATAGCAATCACCCAATCCCCATCGGCCAGCTTCCGAATGGCAAGCGCGAGATGTTCGAGACCGCCAAGATGAATCAGCCCCTCGCTAAAAATCGGCATAGTTTTGCAGTTGGCATATGACGCTATTCTACGGCCGTATCAAGGCTGAGAATTTTTGTGATCAACATGAATTTTGCAAAATTGCCAGATCGTACGCCGGTCAAGATCACATTTATGGCGAGCTCTAGTCTCGTAAGTCGCTTGCGCTCTACGCTCAGTATTACAAAGAGGTTTATTGCCAGGCCAAGTCAATCTCGGAACTGCTGCCGTACGCCCTCGAAGCTTTCCTCGAAAGCGACCGCGGTTTCATGACGTTCCGTCGTGAACGCGGGGACGATGTAACGCCCAACATGGATCACCCATCAACGGCGGGCCAGCGTCGTCCCCACCTTCTTCGGAAACGTCATCTGGGTGGAGACAATCTCAGTCGGCTGCCGTCGCTTGGTTCGTGTAGCTTTGCTGCTGAGTTTTCTGAACCAGCAGATGCCGGAACACTAGGCGTCAGAACACGCCGGGTCTGCCGGAGTTGTCTGTTTTTTCGCCTTCGATGGCTTAGGCCTGATCTTCGTCGTGCAATCATGCCCCCGCTCAGGAGAGTTGCACGATGCGCGCTGAGCATAGCTTCAAAACTTCGGTCGCAATTTTTTCAAACGATGATGGGTATTCGATGCCCTTGGGCAACGCGACAATTTTGACGGCATCGGCCAAGTGACCCAATAGGCCGTCGATCGCCGCGTTGGCGTCGGCCGACTTAAGGCCTGCATTCATCGCTAGGGCGAGAAAGTCGGCGCGGCGGAGGCGGTCGTCTTTGCCATTCAATTTGAGCGCCAAGCGATCGTTGCGAAGGTTCGGAAATACGCGCGTTGTAACCGCATCATAAAGAGGCGCAACCCTGACACTGATGAAGGGTTTCTGGCCCAGTTGGCCGGTTTTCAGGAGTGCCATGTTCTTTAAATGCATGTCGCCGTCCGCGATCAACCACGCAAATAGGGCGCGGCAAAGGATGGTCTTAAGATCGTCTTCGGGCGCAGTTGATAACGGGCGCACTGCGCGCATCACTCGTTCTATTGTGCCGTCGTACTTTTCTTCTGGCGGCAAGCCGAGGACAGAACAAAAGTCTTCCATCGCTAGCAGGCGGCTATCGCTTTCACTGGTACGGATATCGAAACGTTCCACGACAAGGGCGGGCGGCATGCCGTCTGGCATCGCGACGAGCGCGGTCGCAGGCGCGATGAATCCCGCGGCTGCGCCGAGTGTCATGGCCAGCCATTCGACAACGGGTAGCGCGTTGTAACCGCTGGTTCCTGCTGGTTTCAAAATATGTGTGAACGGCGTACCAATACTTGGTGCGAGAACACCTCTCGTCCCTAAATTCATCGGAGCCTTGACTTGGATACCGGAAAGGCGGGGCACGTCGGCGCGTTCGAAGATGCGAGCGAGATTGCGCTCGAAACCCTGTTCCAAATCGCCTCGTCCCGGCCCCGCATAGTATCCCGCGAACACGCCATCTTTGGTGTAGTCAGCCAGCCGCGTGCCGAGCACGTCCTGGGAAAGCTTAGCGAGTTCAGTCTCGCTTTCAACAATTGTGATATTCGACATATAGCGTTTGCCAGTACGAAGCAGAGCACGCTCGTCTCGATCTTTGAGAACGGTTTCGAGCCAGCCTTCCGGCAGAAGCGAGGTTATGAAAGGCGGAAGTTTGCCGGGCGTTGTTTGCCGTATCAGTGACGGTCCGCCCTCATCGATTGAGGTCCATCGCCACTCAAAACCGTCGTGACGGAGGTGCCCGATCGGCCTGCCGTGCCATGCCACGATAAGATCAAGGGCGGCCTCGTTCTTGACGGCCACGGCAAGAGGATTGCTTTGCAGATAGCGTTCGGCGGCTTCGCCTTCGCGATACCAATCGTTTTCGCGCGCTAAAGACCATAGAGCATCCGCTGCGCCTTTGGCCGAACCGTATTCTTCGATAAGTCGTTGGGCGAGACCTTCGCGCATTTCGGAATCGATTGAGGCGGCGTGTTCGCTGCGCAAGCGAAAAGCTTCCAGAAAGCGTTGCCGCAAAGAGGAGACGTCGACGCGAAACTCGCCCATGTCGTCGGCGACGACGGCGGATGCCACAGAAGGTTTGTTGGGTGCCGTATTTTGGATGATTTCGAGCGCGCGCAGCCGTGTTCGTTGGTTGCGTCTGCCGCTAAGAAACAGGCGGCCATCCCGCATTGGGGCCAAAAGCACGGCGCTGGCCGCGGAAAGATATGCGTTGGGATAGAGATATTTGGCGATGCGGACCGCGTGCTTGAGGACGATGGCGTCGACATTGTCGCCGGCGTCGACATAAATCCCACGCTGGAGTTGGACAAGCTTACCCGACTCAGCCTGCTGGTAGCTCTTGGATTTGCTAAGGGTTTCGCCGACGAGGTGTAGGGGCATTGACTTTTCCGTATTTCATATACGGGAAAGTTAGTCTTTCCTATTCAAGAGGTCAATGGGATACGACTATTGCGTATTTGAAATACGAGAAAGTCGTAAATCGGACCCCGTAGAAGTTTGCCGATGCAAAGCGGAGTCCTATCTCCCGTGCTCAGCAGCAACCTCTACCTCAACGAGGTGGATCGGATGCTGGAGCGAGCGAAGGAAGTCACCCGCCATGGCAAGTATACCTATATCGAATATGCGAGATACGCTGACGATCTGGTGGTCTTGATCGACGCCTACAAGCGACATGACTGGCTGATTGGGGCGGTGGAAAAGCGCCTGCGAGAAGAGTTCGACAAACTCCGCGTTGAAATCAATGATGAGAAGAGCCGAACCGTCGAGCTTGGCCGAGGCGAAAGCTTCGGGTTCCTGGGCAAAGCGCATCACACCAACCAAGGAAACCCGGCAGAGACACCACTTATCCCTAGCGCGAAGCTGTTCAGACAAACCGAGCCAGCTCTGTCGAATGTTAGATTTCATCCGCTAGAAGTGGGGTCGCTAACCGTGCTCCATCATCTGCTAGGGGAAATGGCCGATGAATGGTGACATCCGTATTCGTCGTAGGCTCGCCCTGAAAATTATGTACCTTCCCACGGTATGATATCGAAGGCTACCGTCATGCGTGGCTGGGAGGAGCGGAACGGCACAGTTCCGTGCCACATATAGGACGGAAACAACACAAGGCGCCCTGGAACGGGTTGTACAATGCGCCGGACTGGATCATTAAATCCGGCATCAAAATGTGGTTCGCCGAACTTTAACCAGCCTTGGGTTTCACCCTCATCTCGTACGACATCCGGCACTGCCGCATAATAGGCGGAGCTTATCCATCCGTGCGGATGAACGTGGTTAGTATGAAAGCCGCAATCAGAAAGACGGGTCGACCAGGAGCCCCCATACACAAAGCCGCCCGCGCGCCGCGCCAGTAGTGGGTGGATTTCACTTTCGTTGAGACGCGAAATATAAGCCGCTACGGCGTCGTCGATGCGGTGCTTCAGCCATTCAACGATTTCATGACCTGCGCCGAAAAGAACACCCGTTGTTTGCGTACCGAAACGCGACGTCCGATTGATAGGTTCGCGGCAATCGACATGCAGCCGGTCGAGATGGGCATCGAGAGCCTCATTGAAGCTCTGCATGTCGGCAAAACCCTCGGGAGCTTCAAGATCGTAAACCTGCACGAAACTCTCGTAATCGTTGAGCGTGTCCTCGCGGGTGTCGTTCAATTGGCGCAAGGCCACGCCCCAGAGCGCGAGCGCAAACTGATGATATGGCGCATATGCCAGCGTTCGCTGCGATACTGCAATGCTTCCTTTAGCATCGCCTGCACGCAGCAAGCATTCGGCGAAATTGCAGCGCATGTCTGCATTAGACGGATCTGCTGTCAGAAGCCGCTCGTATTCATCCTTAGCCTCGCCGAAGCGGCCAAGCTGCGTCAGCGCGGAGCCAAGCCCGTTGCGCGCTGCATTATCGTCCGGCGCCAACGCCAGCGCACGCAAGAACATTTCGCGCGCTTCTTCGTAGCGGCCATCCAGAAAAAGGAATTTTCCTTTCTCCACGAAAAGTGCAGTCTTCTCCGGATGTTTGCGTATAGCCTCCTCGTAGGAGTGCAGGAAATCCGTCCGACGCATGCGATAAAGAAGTTGATTGAGATCGCTGTGCGCCTTGAGATCGAGCGAATTGCGGTCCAATGCGCGCCGAAAGGCTTCTTCAGCTTCATCAAGTCGGCCCATCGTTTGCAACGTGTTGCCGCGATTGTAGTCGGCTTTCGGCAGGCCGGGTGCTAATGCCTGCGCCGCGTGAAATTCCGTCAGCGCTTCCTCATGGCGATGCTGGTGCGACAGCGCGATACCAAGGTTGTGCTTCAGCGCGGCTGTGCGGTACGGATTGCCCTGCGGCCCGGCTAACGTCGCGCGCGCGATCTCTTCCGCTTCCTGGTACTGCTCCAATATAATGAGCACAGCCGCCAACTCTTGTGCCGCCTCGGCCAGATCGGGCTTCAGGCGCAATGCTTCATGTAGGGCGGCAGCCGCCTCATCCTGGCGGCTCGTCGCATGAAGCAATTGTCCGAGGTGGCAATGCGCCTCCGCCCGGCGCGGGCTCACAGCTAGAGTTTGGCGATAGAGCACCTCCGCTTCGCCATAGCGTTTTTGCACCCATCGCATCTGCCCAAACAGATGCAACGCATCGGCATGATCGGTCTGCATCGAAAGCACGCGCTGCAGCAACTCTTCGGCAAGGTTGAATTTATTGCGCGACAAATACGACAGCGCCTGCTGCAGCAGGCTCGCGATCTGCTGGTCGCGCATAAGTGGTATTTGTGTCATGAGAAAGCAAATGGCCCGCTTGTCGAATGGACCTATGTTGATCCCGCTCTACTGTCTCGGTCAAGAAACAAAGGGCGTCGGGATAATCGTTCGTCTTTGAACCTCTTGCCAGCGTCAGTGTCGGGATAGGCGATTAGCGACCCACTGTCCGCAAAATTGTGCAGCTGCATTACTCGCAAGCTTGAGCAACCATCTCAGTTGCTCGGTCGCAACACTCAAGCCACGCGCAGCCGTTTACGAGAACGCCGAGGCGAAGTCTGGCGTCAGGACGGGCCACCAGGCGGTCGCGGTTGCCGCAGGTTGAATCCGAAGGGTTCGTAAATTGTCGGTCATCGTCCGGTCAGACTGCCTGGACGCAGGCGATGTCGCGGCGAAGGTTTTTGCTTTGGATCCTGAATAACGAAGCAGCGGTCTGGTCTTAGCGAACTCACTTACCTATGGCCTCGCGCGTCTCGGGGTTCGCAGAAGATAACCTTTCGATTGAGCTATCGCTGGGCAATAATATTTCCGGGAGGAAACCTGAGCCCATCAATATTTTCGAAATCGACTGGCCCATTTTGCCGCCTCCCTCGTGGGAATAGGTGTAGCCTTGGGCTTCTAACCCTCGGTGGACGGGGGAATGGTCGAAACACCAGACACCAAAGCCAAACCGAACAATCCACATCCAGAGGATGCGGGCGTGAGCACGCACGATCTGAAAGCCTGGTTTGTGCGCGAGGTGTTGCCGTTGGAGGCGTCGCTAGTGCAGTTCTTACGGCAAAGTTGGCGTCATGGCGACGAGATCGCCGATCTGCGGCAGGACGTGTATGTCCGCGTCTACGAGAGCGCCAGCAAGCAGCTTCCGCAGTCTGCTAAGCCGTTCGTATTCGCCATTGCGCGGAACCTTGTCATCGACAGGCTCCGCCGAAACCGGATTGTCCCGATTGAGGGCGTTGCGGACCTCGAAGCCATAGATATCGCCAGTGACGAGCCCGGGCCGGACCGCAATGCAATCGCCCGAGACGAGCTTCGACGCCTAAGACTTGCGCTCGATCGTTTGCCGCCGCGTTGTCGAGAAGCAGTGATTTTGAAGCGTGTCGAGAAACTGTCTCGGCCTGAAATCGCGCTACGCATGGGCATTTCGGAGAACACCGTTAAGCGGCATCTCACCGACGCCGCGCATCTTTTGGCCGATATGCTGTACGCCGGACAGTCCGATGCGGGGTCCAGGCAATGACCCCAACTACTGACGCGAAGTCTGTCGAAATGCGAGCGGTTGAATGGCTTATCGCGCGCGACGAACACCAGACCTGGACGGATGAGAACCAGAAAGAGTTAGACGCGTGGCTCGCAAACTCGCCGGCGCATCTGACCGCGTTCTGGCGGGTTGAAGCGAGTTGGAGCCGGACCGACCTTATTGCAGATCTGCGTCCATTCGGTCTCGGCGTAAATCGGGTGCCGCCGGGAGGCCGATCATGGCTGACCCTTTTTCGCGTGGCGGCTGGACTGGGCCTTTTCGCGGTTCTCGGAGTGAGTGGAACTCTGTATTTCGAGCGACCGCAGCTGCAGACATTCGCAACGCCCATTGGCGGTCACAAGGTCATCACGCTCTTTGACGGATCCCAGATCGAATTGAACACCAACACCGTACTGCGGATTGGCATGGGTGAGAACCAAAGAAGTGTCACTCTGGTGAAGGGCGAAGCATACTTCCAGATCCATCACGACGCCGCGCACGCCTTCACTGTGGTGGCTGCTGGCCACCGAGTGACTGATTTGGGAACAAAGTTTCTGATGCGAGCAAGCGGTGAAAAGCTTGAGGTCGCTCTCCTTGAAGGGCGCGCGCGCTTTGAGCTGGACAGCGGAAACCAAGGCAGGCCCCTAACGTTGGTGCCCGGCGACGTTGCTCTCGCAATGGCCCATGCCGTGACCATCGAAAAGAAACCTACACAGAGGCTTCTCGTCGATCTGGCATGGCGCAAAGGCATTCTCGTCTTCGACGACACCCCGCTCGCCGATGCCGCCGCAGAATTCAATCGCTACAACGCCGAGAAGATAGTGATCGAGGGTCTGGGCGGTGCGCGCTTGAATATCAATGGCGCAATTCGTGTGAATGATCGCGATGAGTTCGCACGTTTGGCGAAAAACCTGTTCGGTCTTCGCGTAGAAAAACACGGAAACGAGACAGTTATCTTGCGTTAGGCTCGATGACACGTATGTAGCTTCAAGGCTCGCGTGAGCGAGCAAATGCAAGAGGGGGAAACCATGTTGAGATCGAAATTACTGAATTCCGCGAGCGTTCTGATTGTGGCGATGCTTGCAATCGGTTCGACCGCGGCGGCAGAAACATTCGATATCGCTCGAGGCGACCTGAAGACGGCGTTGAATTCCTATGTGGCACAGGCAGGTGTGCTCGTGGTGTCGAGCGATGCCGTCAACAACATCCAGTCGAACGGTGTGAGGGGCGAGATGTCTGCGCCGGAGGCGCTGTCTCGAATTCTCCAGGGTACTGGGTTTGTCGCGAACCGGACAGCATCCGGTCAGATCGAAATCCTAAAAGGCCCAGGGCCGCGGAGCGACGCCGCGCCACTGCTTCAAATAGCGCAGGCTGCTCCCGCAAGTAGAGCGTCAGTCGAAACGGTGACCGTCACCTCGTCGAAGTTGGGGGGAGCTGATGTGCAGTCAATACCCATCGCTATTACCGCGCTATCGCAGGAGCAGCTGACTGCCACGCAGACCGCCGGTGGTCCCGATCTTGTCAAGCAGGTGCCGAATTTGACTTTTTCCAAGACAAATTTCACGGGATACAACATTGAAATACGTGGTATCGGCACGCAGGCGATTTCGGTTACGACCGATCCCGCAGTGGCGGTCGCGTTGAACGATATTCCGTTCATCCGCAATCATTTTTTCGAGCAGGAGTTTTACGATCTTGGGCAGGCCGAAGTTCTTCGCGGGCCGCAGGGCACGACTTTTGGCCGCAACGCGACCGCAGGGGTCGTTAATCTGATTACGGCCAAACCAACGGACCAGTTCGAGGCGATGGCGTCCGCTGATATCGGAAATTACAGAATCGCCGTTTTGAAGGGATGATCAATATCTCCGATTGTCGATGATCGCGTCGATTTGCGCATCGCCGGTGAATGGACCAAGCGCGACGGCTACAGTTTTAACGCAATCACCAACGCAGCCTATCGATGGCCGCGATCTCTGGTCGGGCCGTGTGACACTCGGCTTCAAACCAACCGAAAAGTTACAGACTACGCTTGTCTGGGAGCATTTCTCCGAAGATGACGATCGGCTTGCGCAGCGGCAAGCAGCTTTGCAAAACCGATCATGCCTCCGACATCGATCAATGGCGCGCCGGTACCTCCGGGAAATTTGGATATTGGCGGTGCAACAATATCTTGGATGCCGACTATCTCAGTCAAGGATGTAAGGCGACGTCGCTTTATTCACCGATGCGTTCGAAGTGCCCTATGGCTTCTCGCTGCCCTATGCGGTTGCGCTGGGCGTAGCAGGAGGAGCTAATGCCAACGTTGATCCTTACGCAAGCACGACGCAATCACGAAATCTGCGCGTTATCGAGTCGACCATCAATCCGCATTATCAAGCTAAGAACGATACGTTGGAACTGAATGCCGACTATGCCGTCACGCCTCGCTGACGTTCACATCGCAGACTGGATACAATCAGGATTTTCTGTCGTCTACCGAAGACTATAATCGGTTCAATACATCGCCCGGGAATTTTTACCATTGGAATACGGTGGCCCTGATGGACCGGATTCTGCAATCCTGCAAGGTAATACTGCGGTTCCTTCTGACGGCAACGCGCTCCTTGCGCGGTAGGGTCATCGGCTTTTGCGCGTCCGTCCGCAAATTTTCTGCGACCCTCAATTGGGCTGCAGCGATCGGATCGTCGCCGAAGATTTGTCCGAATGAGCACGCTTGGCAATTGAGTCAGGAGTTACGGCTGGCCTCGAATTTCGGTGGCCCGCTCAACTTCAGTTTGGGCGGAAATTACCTTCACTACGAAACAGAAGAAAATTATTACGTCTTTATCAACGCGCTTACCGATATTCATATCATTCATTGGGGGTGACCATGGCGCCGCGACCCAATCCCGGCGACAATAGCGATTGTTTTCAAGTGGACACAGTTCACGGGAGGGTGGCAAAAATTCAAATCCCACGCTAGGCGGCGGCGAACCCCTACAATCATGCGTCTATGTTGATCCGAACCCAATCACGAGCCTTGATAATGAAGGCCACAATTATTTCCTGAGCCAAAATCCCTATGTTCTCAATTCCTATGCCGGTTTTGGGGAAGCATATTACAACATCGCCAGCGATCTGAAGCTGACAGGCGGATTGCGCTGGACGGAAGATCGAAAGCACTTCATCGATATTCCAAGCGAAGTCATCACGCAGGGTTACGGCTATCCCGATTACGGCCATTGTGAACCAGCAATGGGACGAGCTTACAGGCCGTGCCGCCGTGAACTGGACGCCCAAGCTCGATTTCACCGATCAGACGCTGGTTTATGGTTCCTATTCTCGCGGCTATAAAGCGGGCGGCGCCAATCCGCCCGGAGCGGTGTCTCAGCTACATACGGGGTCGTCCAATGTTACGGAACCCATTCATCCACTCACCTTCAAGCCGGAATTCATCGATGCGTTCGAGCTAGGTTCAAAAAACACGCTGCTCGACGGCACACTGACACTCAACGGCGATGTCTTCTATTACAATTATAAGGACTATCAGATTTCGGAAATCGTGGATCGCACGTCGATCAACCTGAACTTCAACGCCACGGTGAAAGGCGCCGAACTCGAATCGACCTTGGGAACCGATGCCCGGCCTGCGGTTCAATTTCGCCGGCGGATACGAAGATACCAGAATTGCCAATGGCCAGAGTGCGATCGACCTGATGGACCGGACAGCGGGTATGCCCGGCTGGATGGTAGTTAAACCCTTCCCGACGCAAGCCTCAAACTGCATTCTTCCCACCTATGTCATTCAAGCGATTTTGGAAGAACGGGTGGAGTTTCAACAGAGGATACAGGAGTTTACCTGCGAGATTGCTTATAATCGGCATCTGGATCCGGTTACGCTGGAACCGTACACGAGCCAATCCCACAGGAGGGTGGTATCGGATTTCCGGTTGGCTGATAGGCGGTCTTTCTCACCTTTCCCATCCCCAGCGGCTATCTCGGCTTTGATCCGACGCTCCGGCTATCAACAACGGCGAAGGCTTTGCCAAGAATCTGGGCGGTAACGAATTGCCCAACGCGCCACCATTTCACCGTCTCATTCGGCGCGCAATACTCGCTGCCCATCACGACAGATTGGGCAGGCACGTTACGCAGCGATTACTATTGGCAGGATTATTCCTGGGCGCGGGTCTTCAACGACAATCCCTATGACCGTCTGCGCGGCTATACCAACGTCAATCTGACGCTAATCTTCACCAATCAGAACGGCTGGCAGGTGATGCTCTATGACAAGAATGTATTCAACACCACGGCGATCACCGGCGACTTTCTAAACAGCGACGACAGCGGTCTGACGACCAACGTGTTTTTGACCGATCCCAGATTGATCGGCATCCGCGTTACGAAAAACTGGTAAGGGGGAAGTTATGAGCGAATTAATGCACACGCAGTGCGCCGAAAGGAATTTCCGCTGGCAGTTGCTGACCACCGTGTCTGCTTTCTCTTTACTTGCCGGTGTCTACGGAGCAACCGAAACCAGAGCCGCCGACGAAGACGCTGATCGTCCCACCGTTTGGCTCGAACTTGGTGGACAGATGGACCATGTGAGCGGACAGGGCGGAGCATTTGCGCCCGCGTTCCTGGTGGCAAACCAAGCGTCTTCCGTTCTGCAGTCGCCAACACCGTTGCGGGCGCAGAAACCGGCTACGTTCAGCCTCGGAGAGGAAGGCAAGATCACATTGCAGCCTGAAAGCTCGGGTTGGATATTTTCTGCCTCCGCCCGTTTCGGTCGATCGAGCGATGCCGCGCATGTTCATCATCAGACTTATAAAACTTTCAAAACTAGCTCTAAATATGGCGTTCCGGATGCCAATGAAAACAGTCGCGGCATCAATAATTTTTCAGATACACATGCAAGTCACCGAGAGAGCCATGGCATTCTGGAATTTTCCGCGGGCAAGGACGTTGGCCTGGGAATGTTCGGGAGAGAGGGAGCGTCGATTTTGAGTCTCGGCGTGCGGTTTGCCCAATTCTCGTCCAACGCAACATTCGATGTCAGGGCACGCCCAAATCTGCAGTTTAAGACATTGCCGCTTCCCACCTTTCACGCCACATTCCATCTTCCGTACTTCCATACTTATCATGCGACGGGACAAGCCTCGCGCAATTTCCACGGAGTGGGACCATCTCTTTCATGGAGTAATTCGACGTCTTTAATGGGCAATTCGCAAAGCGGCGAGATCATATTCGATTGGGGCGCCAACGCGGCGGTGCTGTTTGGCAAACAAAAAGCGCGCGCGCGCCATCAGGAATCCGCGCACTATGTAACCCCCTTCTGGGTGGATCGAGGTGGGTATTATACGGCCTATCAGCATGCGCCTGCCGGTCACAGCAATGCTCGGTCCGTCATCGTACCCAATGTAGGTGGCTTTGCGGGCGCTTCGTATCGAGTCGAGAATTTCAAGGTCAGCTTCGGCTATCGCGCCGACTTTTTCTTCGGCGCGATCGATGGAGGCATTGACACACCGAAATCTGAGAACTCTCGGCTTCTACGGACCATTTGCCGCGATCAGCGTTGGACTTCCGTAATAGGTCATTGGGAGTCAAAGTCCGTCCGATAATCTCGCCGCCGGTATCAGGCTTGCGTTCGTGGTCGGCATGTGGCCGCCACATGATGCGGTGGGATGGAGGCCGAGAGCCTATCTGGGAGACGTGCTGGCTCTTGCGAGACGCACACCCGACACTGCGGCGTCATCGGCTTTACGGTCCCAGCGACGGGACATCGGAAGGCTAGGAGCTTCCAGCGCTGCCTTAATTCTTGCGGCTGCCGCCATTCTCCTGGTCCGCGTGTCGGGCCCAAGCACGTCATAGTCCGCGTAGACCTGCCGCGACCGAATTCCCGACCTCCCCAATCGATCCGGGCCTTGGCGCCGGCAACTGCGGATACGCAATCCGCTTCCTATCTTTGTGCCAGCGGCAATTGAAGTCAGGTCACGCGTTTTAGCGCAAGAAAATTACCTCAAAATTTCACAGGGTTTTTGCTGTCTCATCCGTGGTTATTAGTGTGGGCATAGCCGTAACCCTTCAGAGGCAGGACGCCGGGGGATGGCAGACAGGCCAGAGACAAACTCCAGGGAGCCAGCTTCGTCCGGTGTAGGCGAAGCCGTGAGCATGGACACGTTGAAGGCTTGGTTTGTCCGCGAAGTGTTGCCGCTGGAGGCTGTGTTGATCCAATTCCTAAGCCGTGGCGGCAGAAGCAAATCTGACGTGGAGGATCTGCGCCAAGAACTTTACATGAAAGTCTGTTTAGCTGCGCAGAACGAGTTTCCAAAGACAACGCGGCCCTTCGTCTTCAAGATTGCACGCAACCTTCTTGTCGATCGAGTCCGGCACGAAAGTGTCGTTCCATTCGACACTGTAGAGAATCTCGAAGAACTGAACGTCGCCATCGACGAGCCAGCTCCGGACCGAGTGGTCATAGCACGGCAAGAGTTACGCAGACTTCAACTCGTGTTGGAGACCTTGCCCGAGCGATTCCGCGACGCGATCGTAATGCGGAAGGTGGACGGTCTGTCTGTGCGCGAAATTGCAGCCAGAACAGGCGCTGCCGAGAAAACCATCGAAGAGCACATCACCAAGGGGATGCGGGCACTTGCCGACGCACTTTACCGCGAGGCCGATGATTTCCGGGGGGTATCATGAGTGACCTCCACAGCCCGAAAGCGGAGCAAATGCCCGCCGAGGAAGTCGACGCCCGAGCAGCCGTTTTTATCTTCCGGAAACGTGACCTCGAAGGCTGGAACGCCGACGACCAACGGGTGTTGGATAGTTGGCTGAGATGAATCGTTTGCGCATCGCACATCCTATTGGCGACTTGAGGCGGCTTGGGAACGAGCCGATCGGTTGACGGCCTTACGGTCGCGCTTGTCCCGCGGCGGCTCATCTAGAAACGAACGCGGGTTCGGGCTTCCCTTCAAAATTGTCGCGGCTGCCGCGATGATTGCGGCGCTTGGTGTTGCCATTTGGAGCTTATCTCCCGGGGAGAAGGAATCTGTTTACGCCACAGCTGTCGGGGATCATGAACTGATTACGTTGGCCGACGGTTCGCGCATCGATCTCAATACGAACTCAGAATTGCGAATTCAAAGAGACGCAAATCAGCGCGTTGTGCGTCTCACGAAGGGTGAAGCTTTCTTTGAAATCCAACATAACCCAGTTCGTCCTTTTGTCGTGCTGGTGGCGGGTCATCGCGTTACAGATATCGGGACGAAATTTCTCGTACGAGAGCAACAAGGCCGCGTGAAAGTGGCTGTCGTCGAAGGTAGTGCGCGATTAGAATCGAATGATGTGGGAACGACGCAAAATGAGACCGTCCTATTGCCCGGCGACGTAGCCCTTGCGACCACGTCATCGGTAACGATGACACGAAAGCCTGTTGACACGCTACGAACCGAGCTTAGCTGGCGGCATGGCATTCTAATGTTTCACCACGCCACACTTGCCGAAGTAGCTGCCGAATACAATCGCTACAATCAACAGCAGATTGTCATTGGCGACGCTTCGCTTTCAGAACTTACGATAAGTGCGCAATTACCGACAAATGACGTCAACGCGTTTGCTCGCATGGCGAAGAACTTTCTGGGCCTGCGCGTGCAGAACAAAGGCGATGAGATTGTGATTTCACGCTGAGGAAAATTGAAACGCTTGCGCCTTGCCCCAAACCTGGCATGGCGGCTCGTCGAGGGGGTAAAATGGCAAAGAACAAATATCTAAAGCTCCTGGCTGCGGGAACTATGTTCTCGGCGTTTGGAGGCATCAGTTCTGTCGCATCTACTTTCAATGTGCCTGGAGGTGATCTGGACGCTGCGCTGGATGCTTTTAGCGCCCAATCGGGTGTTCAGCTTTTGGTGCCAAATGCGGCAGTCCGGGGCATCAGAACGGATGGGGTGAAGGGCGAACTATCCGATGATCAGGCACTGTCACGCCTGCTGCGCGGGACCGGTTTTGTGGCAAAGCCAGATAGTTCTGGCGTGATAGGGATAGTTCGGGAAAAGCGCAGCGAAAATGAAGCTGCGGAGACCCAACTCGCTCAGGCTAGTCCACCTTTACATGCGGTCGAGACTGTCACGGTTACATCGTCAAAGCTCGGTGGCGCAGATGTGCAGAGCATTCCAATTTCGATCACTGCGCTTAGCCAAGAGCAACTGACCGCCACGCAGACAACGGGCGGTCCCGATCTCGTGAAGCAAGTGCCGAACCTCACGTTTTCCAAGACGAATTTCACCGGATACAACATTCAAATCAGAGGCATTGGGACCCAGGCGATATCGGTCACTACCGATCCCGCCGTTGCCGTTGCGCTTAACGATATTCCTTTCATTCGCAATCACTTCTTCGAGCAGGAGTTCTACGATCTCGGGCAGGCCGAAGTTCTACGCGGGCCGCAAGGCACGACTTTCGGTCGCAATGCTACGGCAGGTGTCGTCAACTTGATCACGGCCAAGCCTACCGACCAGTTCGAGGCAATGGCGTCCGGGGAATTGGGCAACTACAGTCAACGCCGTTTTGAGGGGATGATCAACCTTCCTATTGTCGATGATCGAGTTGATCTTCGCATCGCCGGTGAATGGACTAAGCGGCAGGGTTACTCATTCAATGACTTGACCGACCAGCGCATCGACGGCCGCGACTTGTGGTCTGGTCGTATTTCGCTTGCATTCAGCCCCACCGAAAATCTGAAAACCACGCTCGTCTGGGAACATTTCTCCGAAGATGACGACCGGATGCGTACCAGCAAGCAGCTTTGCAAGACCGCACAGCCTCCGACATCGGTGGACGGTGTGAAGGTTCAGCCTGGGAATTTAAGTATATATGGCGGCGCCCTCGTGTTGAATGCCGACTATTTAAGTCAGAGTTGCGAAGCGACGTCTCTTTATTCACCCGACGCATTCGAAGTACCCTATGGGTTCTCACTACCCTATGCGGTTGCGCTTGGGGCAACGGGTGCGGCTAACCCCGAGGTCGATCCATATGCAAATACGGTCCAATCACGAAACCTGCGGGTTATCGAAAGCGCGCTCAATCCGAAATATCAGGCCAAGAATGACACGTTAGAATTTAATACCGACTATGCCATAACAACTGGTCTGACGGTCACATCCCAGACGGGATACAATCGGGACTACCTCTCATCGACAGAGGATTATAATCGATTTAATACGTCGCCGGGCATATTTTCCACGCAATTCGCTTCCAACTATCCCGCTGACCCCACTTTTTCTGGCAGAATTATTCCCGACCCCGCTGCTGGAACAGGCGGCATCCCAGAAAGTGCAGCTATATTCTGCGATCCTCAATTGGGTTGCAGTGATCGGATCGTCGCGCAAGATTTGTCCAATGAACATGCTTGGCAATTCAGTCAAGAATTCCGACTGGCTTCGAATTTCAGTGGCCCTCTCAATTTTAGTGTAGGCGGAAACTACCTCCACTATGAAACCGAAGAGAACTACTATGTCTTCATCAATGCACTCACCGCTTATGCAGTAATATCAGGTGACCATTTTGGTCACGTTACCGATCCTTCCATCCCAGCCACACCCGACAACAGCGACTGTTTGCAGCAGACCAACGGGGGATACCAGCTTCCAAACCCTCTGAGGGGAAGCGACGAACCCACACAGGGCTGCGTCTATATCGATCCAAATCCGATCACTAGTCTTAACAATTATGGTCACAATTATTTTCTCAGCCAAAATCCTTATACGCTGAATTCCTATGCGGGCTTTGGCGAGGTCTACTATAACATCGCCAACAACCTGAAGCTGACGGGTGGCCTGCGTTGGACCGAAGATCGAAAGCATTTTACCGACATTCCAAGTGAGCTCGTCGCAAGCGGCTATGGCTATCCCATCACGGGGATGGTCAATCAGCAATGGGATGAGCTGACCGGCCGCACAGTAGTGAACTGGACGCCAAAGCTCGATTTCACCGATCAAACATTGGTTTACGGTTCCTATTCGCGTGGTTACAAAGCGGGCGGCGCCAATCCACCTGGCGCGATACTTCTTCAATTTGGAAGCGGTGATGTCACCGAACCAGTACATCCGCTCACTTTCAAACCGGAGTTCATCAACGCATTTGAGTTGGGTTCCAAGAATACTTTGCTGGACGGTACGCTGACGCTGAACAGCGATGTATTCTATTACGACTACAAGGGCTATCAGATCTCGGAAATCGTGGATCGTACTTCGATCAATCTGAATTTTAACGCGACAGTCAAAGGCGCGGAAATAGAAACTACTTGGGAACCAATGCCCGGCTTGCGGTTCAATTTTGCGGGTGGATACGAAGACACCAGAATTGCAAACGGTCAAAGCGCGATTGATCTGATGGACCGAACGGCCGGTACCCCCGGCTGGTTAGTCGTCAAACCATTTCCTACACAAGCGTCAAACTGCGTTCTCCCCAATTATGTGATTGCGACATTAATAGACGGAGGCACATACGATCCATTTGAAGCCTGTGAGTTTGCTTACAACCAACACCTGGATCCAGTAACGCTTGAGCCATATACACCCAATCCCACCGGTCTGGGAGGAATTGGGTATCAAAATGGGGGTGCCCCAATTGGTACTTTCCCAATTCCTGCCAACTATGTTGGCTTCGACCCATCGAATCCGTCCATTAACAATGGCGAAGGCTTTGCCAAGAACCTAGGCGGCAACAAACTTCCCAATGCGCCACCCTTCACGGTGTCATTCGGTGCGCAGTACACACTGCCGATAACATCAGATTGGGCAGGCACACTCCGGGGCGATTATTATTGGCAGGATTATTCCTGGGCCCGCGTCTTTAACGATAACCCATATGACCGTCTGCGTGGCTACACCAATGTGAATTTAACGCTGATCTTCACCAATCAAAATGGTTGGCAGGTCATGCTCTACGACAAGAATGTATTCAACGTAACGGATATCACCGGCACGTTCTTAAACAGTGATGATAGCGGTCTGACAACAAACGTGTTCCTGACCGATCCGAAACTGATCGGCATCCGCGTCACGAAAAATTGGTGAGGGGAAACTTATGAGCGAATTGATAAACGCGTCAGACGCCAAGAGAACTATCCGCTGGAAATTGCTGAGCACCGTGTCGATTGCGGCGTTGCTTACCGCCGTTTACGGAGCGAGTGAATCCAAAGCCGCCAATCAGGACGCGGATCGACCGACCGTTTGGATCGAACTCGGCGGCCAAATGGAACATATTGAGGATCAGGGGGATAGCTTCGCTCCTGGGTTTCTTGCCGCTAACCCCAATTCACCGGTGCTGCAAACTATAACGCCCCTTCAGGCGCAAAGACCGGCTCCGTTCAATTTCGATGAGGAAGGCAAAATTTCCCTTCAGCCCGAAGGCTCGGACTGGATTGTCTCGGTCGGTGTCATCTACGGCCGGTCCGGTAGTACCAAACACATCGATCATCAAGTCAATGCGCTACATCATAATAAGTATGTCAACGATGCTCCAGCGGGCAATATTACCTCTCATGTTAGCTTTGCTGACACACACGCCCAGCGCCAACAAAGTCACACTATCTTAGACTTCTCTGTCGGAAGGGATGTTGGTGTGGGGATGTTCGGGCGCGAGGGAACATCTGTACTGGGTATCGGTGTTCGCATTGCGCAGTTTACATCCCGCGAGACCTTCGATGCGAGGGCGGCACCTGATTTGCGAGTTAAATATTTACCTTCTGCGACTGCGCCGACGAGAATTCGCCTTCCCTTTTTTCACACCTACCATTTCACTGGCCAATCGTCGCGAAGTTTCCGTGGAATCGGGCCGTCCCTGTCTTGGAGTGGTTCGGCGCCAGTTATGGGAACCACACAAAATGGTGAAGTGACGTTTGACTGGGGTGCCAACGCGGCGTTGCTGTTTGGCAGGCAAGAGGCACGTGTGGGACATTCCGAATCTGCGCATTATCATAGTCCGCTGGCATTGAGTATTCCCCAGTACGTGTTGGTGTATCAACACTCCGGCGGTCACAACGGAAATCGAACCGTTATCGCGCCGAACGCCGGCGGCTTCGCCGGGGCGACCTATCGCATCGAAAACTTTAGGCTCAGCTTTGGCTATCGCGCCGATTTCTTCTTCGGCGCAATGGATGGCGGCATCGACACGGTGCGAAAGGAGAATGTCGGCTTCTATGGCCCCTTCGCCACAATCAGCATTGGCCTTCCGTAACGGGCCGTAGGGAGTTGAGGCCCCCGTCCGATAATCTCGTCGCCCGTATCAGGCTTCCGTTCGTGGTCGGCACGTGGCCGCCACATGATGCAGTGGGATGGAGGCCGAGGGCCTGTCTAGGAGACGTGCTGATCCTTGCGAGACGCACATCTGACGCTACGGCTTCACGGTCCCGGCGACGGGATATCGGAAGGGCAAGAGCTTCCGTGCCTACCCGATTACTTATGCGGCCGTCATCTCCCGCTCGCCGAAGCGGAAGTCGGTGCCGTTCATCCACATGCGGTGCAGAACGATCGCCAACTTCCTGGCCAAGGCCACCGTGGCACGCCTCAGGCCGCGGCGTTTGGCGACCATTATCGCCCAGCGCTTCAGGTTAGAGAAGCTCCTCACGCGCGCGAGCATGGAATGTGCCGCTTCATAGAGGGCGCTGTGCACCATGGCGTCGCCGGCTTTGGTGATGGAGCCGGTGACGTCGATGGCGGCGGACCGATACTTCCTCGGCGTCAGGCCGAAGGTATGCGTCCGGTTACAGCCGCCTTGCGATAGGAAGCTGGCGCAGACGAGATAGAGGTATAACTGAAGACGCGACAGAGCGGTTGGGACGCGAAGGCCATCTGATCGCGAAGGCTGACGAACCGGGTTTTGTGCCGGCGATTGTGGCGCGCGAGGACGCCGCGCAGACTGGGCCGGCTTGCGGCTTTCAGGCGTCATCGCTGCGCACCGGGGCGTACAGAATTCGGCAATAGACACTTTATTACTGAGCACGGCGAGCGAGCCTCGTCCGTTCAGCCGGACCGACCTCCAAAACTATTTTGGCAGTTTTTTGCCGCTCAATCGACTTAAGCTGCAAGGACGTGTTTGGACCCTCGAAATCAAGCTTCAGGCGGGGGATGGCAGAGACACTCGATACCAAGGATTCAGACGGGACCGGACGCACCCAAGCGTCGGAACTCTCGCGCCTGGACGCTTGGTTTGTCCGAGAAGTTTTGCCGCTCGAATCTGTCCTGCTGAGGTTCTTGCGCCGCGGTTGGCGCAACGAGAGCGATATTCGCGATTTGTGCCAGGACGTCTACGTTGAAGTTTACGAGACTGCCAGAAAAGAGCTTCCCGCGTCCGCCAAGGCAATCACCTTTGCGATTGCGCGCAACGTCCTTGTCGAACGCATTCGCCGCGAACAGATTGTTTCGATCGAAGCGGTGGCTGACCTCGACATTCTCGGGATTTCTGTCGACGAGCCCGGACCAGACCGGGTTGTCATGGCACGCGAGGACTTACACAGGCTTCAGGGCGCCCTCAAACACCTGCCGCAAGAATGGCGTGAGGTGGTCATCATGAGAAAGATCCAAGGTCTGTCCCCGCGAGAAATCGCCATCCGTATGGGAATCGGTGAGCGCACGGTGTTCCGGCATCTGTCTTTAGGTCTTGCGATGCTCACGGACCTCTTTTTTGACGCCCACTCAAGCGGGCGCGAACCATGAGCGACACGGGAACCCAAAGGTCCTTCAGCAGAAATGCTGCCGAAGTCAGTATTCAGGCGAGCGAATGGATTGTTCGCAAGGAGCTGCCCGAATGGAGCGAAGCCGAACAAGCGGATTTGGATGCCTGGTTGGGCGCGTCTCCGAACCACAGGATCGCCTATCTGCGGGCAGGCGATGTTTGGCAGCGGGCAAACCGATTGCAGGCACTGAAACGGCCGTCGCGGCAAGGGATCGCCTTGCTCAGGGAACGAGGATTATTGCCGATTATTGTCCGCGTCGCGGCCGCCTTGGGGCTGGTCGCAGTCGCTGGCGTTTCTGGCATGACGTACCTAGTCGTCCCTCGCGAGACGACCTACAGGACTGCTGTAGGTGGGCGCGAAACAATTCCGCTCGCGGACGGTTCCCAAGTCGAGCTGAATACCGACACAGTGCTGCGGGTAAGCGAAACCTCCTCCCAGAGAACCGTGAAGCTGGACAAAGGGGAGGCCTATTTCAGTGTCAAGCACGATGCTGCGCGCCCCTTTGTGGTACTTACTGCGCAGCACCGGATAACCGATCTCGGGACGAAATTCGAGATTCGAAGTGATGGAAGTTTTCTGAAGCTTTCACTTTTCGAAGGTAGAGCGCGCCTCGAAACCACGAGCGCCTGGGTTCCCGCATACGCCGCAATTCTGACGCCCGGCGATGTGGCAGTCGCCACGATCGATACCATGTCGGTGACAAAAAAGTCGCCTGCAAAATTGACAAACGAACTCGGTTGGCGACGCGGCGTGTTGGTCTTCGAGCATACGACGCTTGAAGACGCCGTCGCAGAACTGAACCGCTACAACCGCCAGCAAATTGTGATTGCCGATCCCGCAGTTGCGCTCCTGAAAATTGACGCCACGCTTCCAACCGACAGCGTCGAGGGAATTGTTCGCGTGGCGCAGGACGTTCTCGGCGTTCGCGTGACGAAACGGAATGGTGAGATTGTGATTTCGCGTTGAAAGGCGAGGGTTGATCGCAAAACGGACTGCCTGTGTTTCGGCAGCGATTAGGGATGAAGCCCAAGGGGGGAAGATGAGAAAATCTGCATACCTGAATTCGGTTTTCGCTGGCGCATTTGCGGCCATGACATGGGGCGCGAGCGCATCAGCGGAGCAGTTCAATATCCCGGCAGGAGATCTGCAGAGCGCGCTCACGGCCTACATGCGGCAAACCGGCGTGCAACTCATTGTGTCGGAAGACGCAGTCAAGGACGCCCGAACCGAGGGCGCGCGCGGCGACCTGTCCGTCGATGCCGCTTTGAATCATATCTTAAAGGACTCGGGTTTTACGACGCATCGCGATCCCTCGGGAATCACGGGAATTGTCCGCGACCGGTCCACAGACAATGACGCGCCTGCGCCCCTGCAAATAGCCCAAGCTGCACCAGCCCGTGGTCCGGTTGAAACCGTCACAGTCACATCGTCGAAGCTTGGCGGCGCAGATGTCCAGAGCATTCCCATTGCGATCACGGCGCTGCAGCCAGGAACAACTCACCTCTTCGCAGACGGCGGGTGGCCCCGACCTCGTGAAGCAGGTGCCCAACCTGACTTTCACCAAGACGAACTTTACAGGCTACAGCATCCAGATCCGTGGCATCGGCACCCAGGCTATCTCGGTGACAACCGATCCCGCCGTAGCAGTGGCGCTGAATGATATTCCGTTTATCCGCAATCACTTCTTTGAGCAGGAATTCTACGATCTCGGTCAGGCCGAGGTGTTGCGTGGCCCGCAAGGTACGCTTTATGGCCGTAACGCGACCGCAGGTGTTGTCAATCTCATTACGGCCAAACCGACCGATCAATTCGAGGCAATGGCGTCAGCCGATGTTGGGAACTATCAGAACCGCCGCTTCGAAGGCATGGTCAATGTGCCGATAGTCGATGACCGCCTTGATCTGCGCGTCGCCGGCGAATGGACCAAGCGCGACGGCTACAGTTTCAATGAATTGACCGGCTCGGCCATCGATGGGCGCGATCTGTGGTCGGGACGCGTAACGCTGGGCTTCAAACCCACCGAAAATTTTCAAGCCACTCTCGTCTGGGAGCATTTCCAGGAAGACGACGACCGGATGCGCACCAGCAAGCAGCTATGCAAGACGGCGCCGATTCCGACCAACGTCGACGGAGCCGATCCATTTATTGACGGTCCGCCAGATTACAATACCCCAGCAGGCCATCTCAGCCAAGGCTGTCTTCCGACGTCGCTGTATTCCGCCGACGCGTTCGAGGTGCCGAACGGATATGCGCTTCCATATTATCTGGCGATACAGGGAGTAGGAGCCCCCAGCCGGGGCGATTTCAATCCATATGCGAGCACAACGCAATCGCAGAACCTGCGCGTCATCGAGTCCGCGCTCAATCCGGTCTACAAGGCCAAGAATGACACACTTGAACTGAACGCCGACTACCAAGTCACGTCCCAAATGACGTTCACGTCGCAGACCGGATATAATCAGGATTTTCTGTGGTCGACTGAAGACTATAACCGCTTCAACACGGCGCCCGGCGTGTTCGTTTACTCTCCGCCCAATAACAACCTGAACTTTTCCCGATCCCAATGGTCCGGGGAACCTACCGGGCGGCCCCAATGGCATCTTCTGCGATCCCCAACTGGGTTGCAGTGATCGTTTGATTGCTGAGGATCTTTCCGACGAGCACGCTTGGCAGTTGAGTCAGGAATTCCGGCTGGCATCGAACTTCGGCGGTCCCCTTAATTTCAGCGTCGGCGGCAACTATCTCCATTATGAGACCGAAGAAAACTATTACGTCTTCATCAATACGCTGACGCTAGTGTCAGCTTCAGTGAATGGAGGCAATCTCCCGCCATGGGATCCTGGCGTTTCCGACAACCATCAGTGCCTGGTTGGCGGTCTTAAAACGACCAATCCAACATCACCCCACGGTATTTTCGACTGCTACTACATTGATCCCAATCCGATTGGCAGCCTCAACAACCAAGGCCATAATTATTTCCTTAGCCAGAACCCCTACGCGCTGAATTCCTATGCCGGATTTGGCGAAGCTTATTACGACGTCGCAGGCGATCTGAAGCTGACTGGTGGCTTGCGGTGGACCGAAGATCGAAAGCATTTCGTCGAGATCCCAAGCGAACTGCTCATCACGGGCTACGGCTACCCCGTGGCGGGAAGCGTGAACCAGCAATGGGACGAGCTCACCGGACGCGCCGCCGTCAACTGGACACCGAAGCTCGATTTCACAGATCAAACGCTGGTTTATGGCTCGTACGCCCATGGTTATAAGGCAGGTGGCGCCAATCCACCAGGCGCGATCTTCCCGTCCATCACGGGTAGTGCTCCTTCTGGCGTGGTAACAAATCCAATTCATCCGTTGACATTCAAACCGGAATTTATCGATGCGTTTGAATTGGGAACGAAAAATACATTACTGGACGGCGCACTCACGCTCAATGGTGATATATTTTATTACAATTACGAGAACTACCAGATTTCTGAAATCGTTGATCGTACGGCAATCAATCAAAATTTCGACGCCCATGTGAAGGGTGCCGAAATCGAATCGACCTGGGAGCCTACGCCGGGGCTGCGGTTCAATTTCGCAGGCGGGTGGGAGGACACCGCACTCGCCAAGGGATCTCAGGCGGTTGATTTGATAGATCGTACAGCGGGAAATCCGGATTGGATCGTCGTCAAGCCCTATATCACCGTAGCCTCGAATTGTATCTTGCCGACCTACGTTGTGGCCGCCGCGATTTTAAAATCTGCGCCCTTCGATCAGATTTGCGGGAATGCATATGTCAGCAACCTGGATCCAGTTACTGAAGTACAATATACGCCGAATCCAACCATTCTGGATCCTTCCGGAAAACCGATTCCCTATGCTGGGTTCGATCCGAATAGCCCAACGGCAGCCAACAATGGCGCCGGACCGGCGCCGAATGATGGCGAAGGTTTCAGCAAGGATCTAAGCGGCAACAAATTGCCAAACGCGCCGCCGTTTACCGTATCTTTTGGCGCACAGTACACGTTGCCGTTGTCTACAGATTGGGCTGGTACTTTGCGCGGCGATTATTACTGGCAGGATTATTCCTGGGCCCGCGTCTTCAACGACAACCCTTATGATCGCTTGCGCGGCTACACCAACGTCAACCTGGCGCTGATCTTCACTAACCAGAACGGTTGGCAGGTGATGGGCTACCTCAAGAATGTATTCAACACCACGGCCATCACTGGCGACTTCCTGAATAGCGACGACACTGGCTTGACCACGAACGTGTTCCTGACCGATCCGCGCCTTTATGGCATTCGCATCACGAAGAATTGGTGAGAGCGATGGCGAAGATCAGAAAAATGGCACTTCCCATCTCCGCCTACATTTACGGAGGAAGAAATCTATTTGTCGCTCTCACCTGGGGGACTTCACAATGAGCGAACTTATTCAGATCAGTGACGAACGTGTCAGCAATCGGTGGAAATTGCTGTCAAGTGTTTCAGCGGCCGCGCTAATTATCTCAGCATACGTTCCAAACCAGGCGCAGGCCACGGACGTTGACAGACCGTTGCTCTGGGTCGAATTAGGTGGCGGACTGGATGCTTTGAGCAATTCACAGGGAGCGTTCGTGCCGCCGTTTACGTCCACCTATGGCGCGAACGGGCTGCAGTCTCCCTTAAGCGTTGAGGCCCCTCAGGGTTATGACCTGGAGACTGATGGAAAACTTTCACTTGAACCCAGCGGCAGCGATTGGGTTTTCGCGGCATCCATTCATTATGGCCGCTCCAGCAGTAACAAGGACAGCCATCAACAATTTGCAAACGCCAAGCAACCTGTCGTGCCGTTCACGTTTTTTGGCGTACTTTTCGGTGGTCATTCCTATTATCCCACCGGCCACGTCAAATTTGCCGATGCCTCGGCAAAGCAAAGCGAAAGCCACCTTGTTCTCGACTTCACGGCGGGCAAGGATGTTGGCCTCGGTATGTTTGGTGGTCACGGCTCCTCTGTACTGAGCGCTGGCGTCCGCATCGCTCAATTCACGTCGCAGACAAATGTCAATTTGCACGCCGAGCCGGGCGTTCATTATCATGCGACGCCGATAACCAATTTCTCCCAGAAATACGCATTCTTGCATTACAATCCGATACACATCTACGACTACGCCGCCACGATGAACGCGCAGCGAAGTTTTCTTGGAATTGGGCCGTCCATTGCATGGAACGCGTCTCTGCCATTTGCTGGCGACATTGAACGCGGCGAATTCACGCTTGATTGGGGCGCCGACGCTGCTGTTCTCTTCGGTCGGCAGAAGGCGCGGGGACATCACGATACGACAACTCGAGGCTATTATGGAAAATCCTGGAGGGGCGACCAAAGTCAAAATCCACAATTGCATCTCGGCAATTTTTTTGGGGGACCTCAGGGTGGGGGAAGAGGTGTAGCACTTCCTACTCAATCGCACAGCGTGCCAGCCAATTTCGATCGCGTTCGCTCCGTCACTGTGCCCAATCTCGGCGCGGTTGCGGGAGTTTCTTATCGCTTCAACGACGCCAAGCTTAGTGTCGGGTATCGCGCCGATTTCTTCTTCGGCGGGATGGATGGTGGCCTCGACACACGCCAACCCGAGAACGTTGGATTCCATGGCCCCTTCGCGACGATCAGTATTGGTATCGGTGAATAGATAGCCATCTAATCTGCGTGGAAGGGCGCTCTACTGGAAAGCATTTCGTAGAAAGCCGCAAAATAGCAGCAGGAATCCGCCAATTTCTGAGGTAATCAGCGCCCACATGCCGAAAGTGGTATTGAAACTGCGCACCTTAAACTGATTGACCGTTTCGTTCCTGATCCCAAGTAGAATGTATGTCAGTGTGGCGATGGCGAAGAAGCCGATAATCAGGCTCGCCGCCAGCAGATTTAGCGTCGTACCCAGCTTGCTGACTTCTTCCAACTTGATCACGATCAGTATTGCGAAACTGTAGTGCAAGGCTGCCTTGTGTGCGATGTCGACATATGCCGGGGCGAGATGATCTGCGCTGCTAAGCATGTGGCGGTACTTCCAGACGCCGGTCAGTAGGGCGGTAAGAAAAAAGAGTCCAAGCGCAACGATCGATAATTTGATTTCGATGGCCATAACTTGATCTCCAGTGGTTAGGTGAAATTTTCTTGGGCTACTTCTTTTGGTCTTCTTGAAACTCTTGCTATCACGAATTTGTCGACGCGGTAAGCTTGACTAATTTTTCCAAGAGAGAAAAAGAAAAACCGATATCAATAAAAGAAGCCCCACTATGACAGGATAGGTATATTTCGCCAAAACACGACGTATCCGGTTCGGTGAAGGCTCTTCTAAGTCGTCTATGGACTCCCCCGACCTAATCCCGAGATCTTGCAGCTCATCAATGCGCTTCGCATGGAGCTTGTATGGCGCGTAAACGTGAACGCCCGGAATGTCTTCGCTCTGATCGTGCATGTTGGGGAAGATTGCGCCGGCGCTGTCCAATTCGTCCCGCACGAATGACCGCTATTCTGAGCAATAATGTGGACGATGTGGCATGGCTTGATGAGAAGAACATCGTCGAGCGTTTGCGAATGCTACGCGAAGATCACGCCGCATGGCGTTTGCTACGCGCACATGAGGCCCGGCTTCCATGTTACACCAAGTTTGATTTGTAAGTACAGACTAACGGATCCGCCTCCAACGCGCACGAATCTTTCCCAATTTGCAGTCTAGTCGATCTCTTTGGTCTCTGCTGATTGAAAATAATTTCCTGACCAACCTCTATCTGGCGTTCCCCCATCCTTTCCGGAGTGAGCGTAGACTATCACTATCACCGCACCGAGCATCGGATTGTGCTCGCCATGTCTACGGGCTGGAAGGCAGCAAAGATTGGGGCGCAAAACTGTTCGCGCCGGGCCTGTCGCGCCTTTCGGAGAAATATGGGGCGGGATACCCCCCAAATTTTCGTTCCAGGTCTCTTAGTTAGTAGGACGAACCCGATCTCCTCGAAAAACAGGACGTTACCGGGGGATGACTAAGAACACGGATCCGAACTTTGGCAATGTGGACCCGCGCATGTTGGGTGCAGTGGTAGCTGCGTCCGACGTGGATGCGTGGTTCCAGCGCGAAGTTCTGCCGCTGGAGTTTGCGTTGATGCAATACCTTCAGCACAATTGGCGCAACAGGAGCGATATCGCAGACTTGCGCCAAGATATCTATGTCCAGGTTTTCGAGGCCGCGCTGCAGGGAATACCGACGTTACCAAAATCATTTCTCTTCACCACAGCGCGCAATCTTCTGATCCGCAGAATGCGGCGAGAGCAAATCGTCTCTATTGAAGCCGTTTCAGATATTGAAGCTCTGGAGACAGCCGCCGATGCGCCAGGTCCGGAACGGACGGCAATTGCGCGCGACGAGCTTCGCAAACTTCAAGCGGTCCTCGATCAAATGCCGCCACGTAGCCGGGAAGCCTTCATGTTGCAGCAGCTCGATGGCCTATCGCGCAAAGAAATCGCGCTTCGCATGGGCATCAGTGACGAAACGGTAAAAGGTCATCTTCAAACGGCAGGCCAAGTTCTTGCCGACTTGCTCTTTGGCGATCCAGCCGACCTCAGGAGGAAGGCATGAGCGGGTCGGAGGAGGCCAATTCTGTTACGGCAGAAGCAGCAGCAATCGATAGACAAGCTGCCGATTGGGCTTCTGAAAAACGCAGCCCAAAAGATTGGTCGGATACCCGTCAAGCAGAGCTAGAAGCCTGGATTGCGCAATCTCTCGCGCACCGGGTTGCGTTTTTGCGAATGGACATGGCTTGGCAGCGCGCCGAACGCATCGCGGCTCTTCGCACACCGATGCGACCTACGCCGGGCCCAAGCCAGACGGGACCCGCTATTCGGCGGAGCATCGCAATCGCGTTCGGGCTGGTCGCGCTGTTGGCAGCATTTGCCTCCAGGTATTTTGAAGCGTCGCAGGCTCAATTGATTGAGACCCCGAAGGGGGGGCAGGAAAAGATCACGCTCGCTGACGGCTCGCGGATCGAACTCAATACGAATACGGCCTTGAAAGTAAATCTCGGCGCGAGCGAGAGAACCGTCGAACTTGTGCGAGGCGAAGCTTATTTCGAGATAAAGCATGACGCTGCCCGGCCCTTTAGCGTAGTGGCAGGCAACAGGCGCATCGTCGATCTCGGCACGAAATTTGTCGTCCGGGTGGCACCTGAGCAAATCAAGGTTTCCTTACTTGAAGGAAGGGCCAGCCTCGAACGCGTCACCTCGAACACAACGCAGCGTTCGGTAATTTTGTCGCCGGGAGACGTGGCATTTGCGACCGCCGACGCTACGCAAGTGTCGAAAGCAACTGCGCGCAATCTCGCCGATAGCTTGGCGTGGAGACGAGGTTCCGTCGTCTTTCACTATCAAAGACTGGATACAGCCGTAGCTGAACTAAATCGCTATGGCGGGCCGCAACTTGTGATCGCTGACGCGGATTCCGCGAAGCTGCTCATAAGCGGCACCTTTCTGACAAATAAACCCGAAGATTTTGCAGGAATCGCGCATGAGATTTTTGGCCTGCGCGTCCAGCATCGCAACGACAGTCTGATTTTGTCGCGCTAATCAGCGCCGTTCTGACAATGAGGGGGATGAATGATGAAAGCGAATGGAAATTCCGCAATAGTAGTTGGAGCAGCACTACTGCTTGCTACGGCTGCATCGGCCGAAACATTTAGCATACCGGGAGGAACGCTTGCATCAGCTCTAGACGCCTATTCCGCGCAGTCAGGTGTTCCCGTCGCAATTTCCGCTCAAGAGCTTGATGGCGCGCGCAGTCGGGGCGTTTCCGGCGATATGTCGGCAGAAACCGCGCTCGTGAAAATTCTCTCGGGCACGGGTTTCACCGTGAAGAAAATTGGGGATTCGATCGCTATCGTCCGCACCCCAGCGGTGCATAGCGAAAACATTCGGGACGAGTTTGGCGGTATTCAGCTTGCCGCAGCTCAGGCGGCGCCAGCCGCACTCGAAACTGTAACTGTTACCTCGTCCAAACTCGGTGGCGCAGACGTTCAATCCATCCCGATTGCGATTACAGCGCTGAGCCAGGAACAGCTCACGGCCACGCAGACCGCAGGCGGCCCGGATCTGATCAAGCAGGTTCCGAACATGACGTTTACCAAGACGAATTTCACCGGCTATAACATCGAGATTCGCGGCATCGGCACGCAGGCTATCTCGGTTACGACCGATCCGGCCGTGGCGGTCGCGCTCAACGACATTCCGTTCATCCGCAATCACTTCTTCGAGCAAGAATTCTATGATCTTGGCCAGGCGGAGGTGTTGCGTGGGCCGCAAGGTACGCTTTACGGACGTAACGCGACGGCGGGTGTCGTCGATCTGGTCACGGCCAAGCCGACCGATCAATTCGAAGCGATGGCGTCCGCGGATATCGGCAATTACGAGAACCGGCGCTTCGAAGGCATGGTCAACGTTCCGATCATCGACGATCGCCTCGACATCCGCGTCGCCGGCGAATGGACCAAGCGCGACGGTTATACGTTCAACGAAACCACCGGCAAGAGTATCGACGGGCGCGATCTGTGGTCGGGCCGCGCGACCATCGGCTGGAAGCCGCTGTCGAACCTGCAAACCTATCTGGTCTGGGAACATTTCAGCGAAGACGACGACCGGCTGAACAGTGGCAAGCAGCTGTGCGAGAAAGACCCCGGTCTAGCGACGGTCACCGACTGGAACGGCAATCCGGTTTCGACTAACGCAGTCTCCAGTTTCGGCAATGTAAACTTCCGCGATATGACAAGCCAGGGCTGTCTGCCGACATCGCTCTATTCGCCGAGCGCGTTCGAAACGCCGAACGGCAACAGCATACCCTTCGTGATCGCCGGTCAGGCGATATTCGCAACTACCAATCCAGATACAGACCGGCGAGTGCTGCTGGTAAACGGCAACGCCGATCCTTACGGCACTGTGGCTCAATCGCCCAGTCTGCGGGTGATCCAATCCGAACTCACGCCAACCTACAAAGTCAAAAACGACACGCTGGAATTCAACGCCGATTACAAACTCGGCCCAGCGCTGACGCTGACCTCGCAAACCGGCTATAATTCCGATTTCGAAGCCACGACTCAGGATTTCAACAATTTCAACTCTGCCCCTGGTCTCTTCGCCGACAACCCTGCTATCACGCCGAACGGAGTGTTCTGCGATCCTCAGCTTGGCTGTTCGAACAAGCTCGTCGGCGAAGACATGTCGCTGGAACATGCCTGGCAGCTCAGCCAGGAATTCCGGTTGGCGTCGAATTTCCCCGGCCCTCTGAACTTCAGCATCGGCGGGAATTACCTTCATTATGAAACCGACGAGAGCTTCTATGTCTTCGCCAACCTCGTCACGCTGATCGCCGATGCACAGAATCTACCAGGTGACGCGGCGAACTATCCCCAGATTGGCACTTTCCCAAATCTTTGTGCCTTCTATAACAATGAACCGATCGAGCATGTCTACAGCAATCCCAAGGCTTTTAGTTCGCCGCTCGGATGCACCTATATTGATCCCAATCCGATCGGCCATCTCGACAATGAAGGCCACAATTATTTCCTCAATCAGAACCCTTACGTGCTGAATTCCTATGCCGGGTTCGGCGAGGCTTACTATCAGTTGTTGCCCGATCTGAAACTGACGGCCGGCCTGCGCTGGACGGACGACCAGAAGCATTTCGTCGAAATCCCGAGCTGGATCGCAGTACCGGGCTGGGGCTATCCCATAGCGGGCGCTGTCGACCAGAAATGGGGTGAGCCCACCGGACGCCTCGTTGCCGACTGGACGCCCAATCTCGATTTCACCGACCAGACTTTGATCTATGCCTCATATTCGCGCGGTTATAAGGCCGGCGGCGCCAATCCGCCGCCCCCTACGCTCGCCGGAGCTCCGCCGGTGACTCATCCGCTCACCTTCAATCCGGAATTCATCAACGCTTATGAAGCCGGCATCAAGAACGCGATGGACGATGGCGCCATCACGTTCAATGGCGATGTCTTCTACTACGATTACAAAGGCTACCAGATCTCCGAAATCGTGGATCGCGACGCGATCAACCTGAACATCGACGCCACCGTCAAGGGCGCCGAACTCGAATCGACATGGGAGCCTGTGCCGGGCCTGAAATTCACCTTCACGGGCGGCTACGAAAAGACCCGCATCGCCAATGGCACGCAGGAGATCGATCTGATGGACCGCACGGCGGGCCATCCCGGCTGGGCCGTCTTCAAGCCGCCAGTCACAGAGACCTCGAATTGCGTACTGCCGGATTATGTCGTGGCCGCGCTCGTTGAAACAATCAATAACGGCGGTCGTGTCAATAATGCAGGCTTCAACGCAACTGAAGCCTGCTTTAATGCCTATGCCTTCCACCAGGATCCAGTGTCCGGTGTTTATGCGCTCTCTGTGCCTGGCTATCCCGGTTACGATCCACTCAGTCCGAATGCGACAAACGCCGGCGCGGGCCCGGCGCCGAACAACGGTGCGGGCTTCGACAAGAATCTCGGCGGCAACGAATTGCCCAACGCGCCGCATTTCACGGCCTCGCTGTCGGCGGAATACACGTTGCCGCTATCGGTGGACTGGGCCGCTACGCTGCACGGCGATTACTACTGGCAGGACAATTCCTGGGCGCGGATCTTCAACGACGACCCGTATGACAGGATCCACGGCTATTCGAATGTGAACACGGCGCTGATCCTCAGCAACACCAATGGCTGGCAGGTGATGGGATATGTAAAGAACATCTTCAACACGACCGCGATCACCGGCGCGTTCCTTTATAGCGACGATGTGGGGCTCACGACCAATGTCTTCCTCACCGATCCGCGCTTGTTCGGCGTGCGCGTCACCAAGAACTTCTGAGGGGGAAACAGATGAACAGGCTCGTGACAACAAAACAAAACCGCAAATATCTTCTGGGCACGGTCTCGGCTATCGCCCTGCTCACGTCGGTCGCACTCGCGGAACCGGCCATTGCCGAGAGTGATGGAAGCAATCCGCAAGTGTGGATCGAACTCGGCGGCGGTTTCGACCAGATGGACAATGCGCAAAGCGTTTACGCGCCGCCCTTCATGGCCGTGCCGCAATCATTCCGGGACTTTTCGGTTGCGGACGCCGAGAAGCCCACGCGGTCGGCCTTTAATTTCAACGGCAGCATCACTTTCCAACCCGACAATTCCGACTGGGTTCTGAGTGCCTCAATCCTTTATGGCCGTTCCGAGAAACACGGGCGTCTCCTCCATGCGCAACCCGCCGCAATGTGTTCCTATTATGCAGTGTATCACGCATCCTTTTGTGACCCGGTCTATGCTTTTGCCAATGCCATTGCCCAGAACAACGAGACCCACGCCATTCTCGATTTCAAGGTGGGAAAGGATGTTGGGCTGGGCCTGCTCGGGAAAGGAAGCTCCGTCATCAGCGCCGGTTTGCGTTATGCGCAGTTCACATCGCAGACGACCGCGCAACTGAGTTCGCGCCCGACAAATCAGCGAAGCAACGTCCACGAATTCACAGCCTCGCTAAAGGCTTCGCGCAGCTTTACTGGCATCGGCCCCTCGCTCTCCTGGGATGCGTCGGCCCCGCTCTTGGGGGCGGCGGAAAAAGGTCTTGTTTCCCTCGATTGGGGCGTAAACGCGGCGCTGCTGTTCGGCCGGCAAAAGGCCGCGGCACACCATGAGACGGTGGAGACGCGCTATAATGGCCTTCGCACGGTTATTTATGACCATCCTGCCTCGCCTGCGCGCTCGAAATCGGTCACGGTGCCGAATCTGGGCGGCTTCGCGGGGCTCTCTCTGCGCTATGCCAATGCCAAAATCAGTTTCGGCTATCGTGCGGACATGTTCTTCGGCGCCGTCGATACCGGCATCGACACGCGCAAGACCGAAAACCGCAGTTTCTACGGCCCGTTTGCCAGCATTAGTATTGGTCTTCCGTAATGGGCTTCCGTAATGGGTAATAACTCGTCGCGCCGTCACCTATAGATGCGACCTAGTGGATGAGGGCTATCGCCAGTTTTCCACTTTACGCTTCCGGCCCGGCGCTATTCCAGAAGGCGGCGCTAACCGTGCTTTGTCATTCGTTGACGGAAGCGGCCGATGGGTGATGATTTCCGTACTCGTCGTACACGCGTGTGGCCCGCATGATCGGTACAATCATCATCTCGTTGGCCCACTTCAGCTTGGTACGCTGTTGGGCGATCCCGCACATCTGCGCGGCGGCGCGAACCACGGAGTTTCGTGTTCACGGCCGGCCTTATGACGGCAGCACGCTGGAAACGGTTCTGGCACAAATCGAAAGGCTCACAGGGCAACGCCAAAGGAAGTCTATGTTGATCTTGGTTATCGCGGCCACGGGCGCATGGAGGATCAGACTGAGGTCGTTCTTGCCCAGCAGAAACGTAACGTCACCCCGACCAAAAGAAGACGCCAAAAATGTCGCAATGCCATCGAGCCGATTATCGGCCATTACAAGAACGACCGCAAAGTAGGTCCCCGCAACTGGCTATCGTCAAACACCAGCCTTTCACACATTCTCAGAACCGAAAGAGTTTGCCGATAATCTTTGCCGGCCAGTTCTGGAAAACCAAAGGACTATCCGTGACTGCAAGGTTGATGCAAGCCCCGCCCTCTATGGCGGCGGGGCTGTGCGTGATCGCTGGCGACGTCGTCTGCACATCGCCGCGATTGTAGTGTCCCGTCGTATCGGTGAAGCCGCCAGCCATCACCATGGTAAGTTCCTCGCCGCCGTGGGTGTGCATCGCAACCGCGCTTCCCGGCTCGGCCCTGATGAGTTTGACACTCACCGGCCCGCGCCTCATAATCGTGTATTGCGAAATGCCGCCCACAATATGTTGCCATTGGAGCGTCTCAAAACCTCCGCCGAGGTAAGAGCGCAATGGCTCAGGAACTGTGTCGCCGTTCGCAAAAACGCGCGATTCTCTCCTGGGGACAGCCAAGTCCAATTTTCTCGATACTTTCGCAAACGCATCTTCATTCATCGCCACCGGCGCGAGTGAGGACAGAAGCGCGCCCCCCACCTCTTCCGCCGCCGAAACCTTACGGCGGCATCCGGGACACAAAGCCAAATGCGTGGCGAGCAGCAGCGACACAGCTTCGTTCGTCGAACCCGAAGCGTATTCGGTTAGTAAGTCCTCGTGGGGATGATGCTCGATACTCATGTCATATCCCCGAGCGCTGCACGCATTCGCGCCATCGCAAGACGCAGGCGTGATTTCACCGTGCCGAGCGGCAGTCCCAATTCCGTAGCGATAATGCTGTGTGGCTTGCCGGCAAAGAACGACAGGCGCACGACTTCGGCCTGGTCCGCGGGCAGGAACTCCATCACTTCACGCACCCGCAATTCGGTTTCCTCTCGCACCATTGTATCGTCAGCCTGGGGCCCGGGATCCACGACGAACGCCGGATCGTCGGGATCTAATTCGGGGCGCTTCTCGTGGCGGATCGCATCGATTCTTAGGTTACGAGCGATGGTGAACAGCCACGTCGCGGCCGACGCCTTCGCCGGATCGAACATCTCTGCCTTGCGCCAGACGATCAGCAACGCCTCTTGCGCGAGCTCCTCGGCCTGCGTACGGTTCGCGCCCAGCCGAATAAGATACGCCTTCACCCGCGGCGCGAAATAGGTGAACAGCTCTGCAAACGCCGCGCGGTCTCGCTTGCGGCCAACGGCCAAAAGCAGTCCGTTGAGGTGCCCGGCATCGGCTGAGATGTTCCGGTTTGGCGTCATTGTCCTCAGATGGCGCATGGCCTCCAGCCCACAGTTCGGCCAGGAGGGGCTTCGGACGAACCGTATACCGAAACTGGACGACGCATACGCCATCATATTCAGATATACGGCGCCTAGTGCTGTTTGGATCAGCGATGGAAAACCCCAATCGTACAAGGAGGTGCCCAATTTTATACGACTGGGCTGAGAAATGAGGAGGAGCGCGCCTAGTGCTTCGCCGTCCCGGCTGAGGCGATCAAGCTGTGAGCCACGAATTGGAAGAGCCCTCGACCAGAATGAGAAATGTAAATAGGGCCTACAGGCGTCCGTAGGAACTTTGGAAAGCCGAGTCCAGGCGCTGGAAAAGGTGGCCTTACGGCCGCCTTTCTGTGTTGCATCCGAACTCTTGGATGCGGCCTAAGCGAGCTTCAGCGGATACAAGGACTTCAAGAGACGAAACGTGATGAAACGCCGTAGCTCAAGGTTGTCGCCGCTGCCGTGATTAGGGTACCCCAGAGTGTATCGGCGATTGCTAGCGAGACGGTCCACGACCTGATGGTGGCGAGGTTCGTCAGGTCGTACGTCATATAAGCGAGGAACCCGAACGTCGCGCCGTAAAGAACCGCGACGATCCACGATCCTTGACGCAATGCGGGCATGACGGAAAAAAATACAACACCGAACGCGAAGATCAAATAGAAGAGGCCAGCGGCCCACCAACGTGGATTGTCCAATAGTATCTGCCCTAGAGTTGGACGGAAGACCGCTTTCGCGAAGTAGCTCAACCACAGCGCATCGCCTACGATGAGAACGACTAAAGCAGTCACGTATCGGATAGTATAATTCAGCATGTGTCGCACCTCAGTAGAGCATGTCCAGCGGCGGCTGAATGACCCGCGCCGGACGGTTGGTCAGTCGCGTTGGTGTATCTGAGCCTATGAGGCAGAGGCATGAGGACGCCCGCGTTACCGCGGTGGGTGCCCAATCGCCGCCATTCGGTTGACCGACCATCATGACCTTTTACGTCGGCTTGCGGGAACTGGATTGCTGGAGGAAGTTATTTCTGGGAGCGGGAAAGCCCCTGGCGCTGGCATCCGTCACATTGCTGCAGATTGCCACTGATCCAACCCGGCGGTGGCTCCGTACACGGGGCGATGGAAAAGATCGCAATCATCGGCACGGGTATTTCTGGTCTGTCTGCGGCCTATTTCTTGAGCCGGCACTACGACGTCACAGTATACGAGAAGCAGCCGCGGCTAGGTGGTCACAGTCGGACAATTAACGTCGCTCATGGCGATCGGACTATACCGGTGGATACCGGCTTTATCGTCTTCAACGAGCGTAACTATCCCAATCTAACAGCGCTGTTCCGCCATCTCGAAGTGCCCGTCAAAAAGAGTGAGATGAGTTTCGCGCTGACGGTGGGCAACGGCTGGCTGGAATGGGGCGCCAAGGATTTGACGGCCATTCTTGCCCAACGCCGCAATCTGCTGCGCCCAAAATTCTTAAAGCTGTTCGCGGACGTCATGCGCTTCAACAAAGACGTGATGGCAGAGGTTGCGCGCGCTCCAAACGTAAGTGTGGAGGGGTTGATACAGCGCATGCGGTTGGGCGACTGGTTCAAGCGTCACTATCTTTTGCCCATGGCAGGTGCGATCTGGAGCTGCCCGCCTTGCCAGATGCTAGAATTTCCCGCCAGTTCACTGGTGCATTTCTTTGCCAACCACAATCTTCTGGCCGCGCGCGGCCAGCCGCAATGGCTCACCGTTGATAGGGGCGCGCAGACTTATGTTGAGCGGCTTGCGGCGCCGCTGGGCACGCGAATCCGGGCCGGTTGCGGGGTAGCCCGGGTTACGCGCACCACACGTGGCGTGTGTGTTATCGATGTAAGCGGAGAGTCCTGTGTTTATGACGAGGTGGTCTTTGCTTGCCACACCGATGAAACGCTAGCGCTGCTGCAGGATGCAAACAGTGCCGAACGCAGTGCTTTGGGTGCCATCCGATATCAGCCCAACGTAGCGGTGCTGCATAAGGACGCGAGCTTTATGCCGAAGCGCAGGCCCTGCTGGGCGAGCTGGGTCTATCATTCAGACGGCGCAGGCGACGAGCCGGCTATCTCAGTGACCTATTGGATGAACAATCTGCAGGGCATCGATCCGCGTTATCCGCTATTCGTCACACTTAACCCGGCGAAGCCAATTGCCTGCGAAGATACTTTTGACACGCACCTCTTCGCCCACCCGGTTTTCGACTTTGCCGCCATGCGGGCACAGGAAACATTGAAAGCTATACAAGGTGAACGCAATACTTGGTTCTGTGGCGCCTATCTCGGCCATGGCTTCCATGAGGACGGTTTGGTCAGCGCAATGAGGGTTGCGGAGCGGCTCGGCGTGCTGGCGCCGTGGACAGCGGACGCCTCCAGGGCCGATCCCATGCCGGCGCTGGCGCGGCCGAGGTTGGCCCCTGTCATGGGCGGTGGAATCTTCGCCGCTGGAGAATAGGGGGCGAGAATGATTGGTCTTGTTTCCGCAAAAATCTTTCATGCGAGATTGCGGCCTCGTGAGAACAGATTCCGTTACGGCGCAACTTATCTGACAATACCCGTGAAAGATTTGACGTCCCACCGTAAGGGACTGTTCTCGATAGACCGCCGCAATCTGTTCAGTTTGCGGACCCGCGATTATGGCGACGGTGGTTCACCAGCGCATTGGATTGTCCAGGTACTTCGTGAATGGAACGTGGCGCAGGCCAACGGCGAGATTGTGCTGATGACTATGCCGCGCGTACTCGGCTATGCGTTTAACCCTGTCAGTTTCTGGCTTTGCTGCGATTCAGCCAGGGAATTGCGGGCTGTCCTTGTGGAAGTGAACAACACCTTCGGCGAACGGCATTGCTACCTGTGCTTTCACGAAGACCGCAGGGAGATCATGCCGCAGGACGTGCTGACGACCCGAAAAGTTTTTCAGGTATCGCCCTTCATTGAGACAAAGGGCGACTACAGATTCCAATTTTCTTTGACGAAGAATCGGATCGCCATCTTGATCGATCTATCCGACAACGAAGGACCGTTGCTACGGACATCTGTCGCCGGTGAAGTACGGCCCTTGACGGGCGCGGGACTTTTGTGCGCGCTGCTTATCAATCCACTGATGCCGTTGAAAGTGATCGCGCTCATTCACTATCAGGCAGCGAAGCTGTTCCTGAAACGCGTGCGACATATCCGAAAACCGGATGCGCCGACCGTATTGATCTCCCGGTGAGGCTCTCGAAATCGCCAGGAAAGAAAGCCCGTTTTTGACGACACTTGCTGAACAAGATTTATCTTGGTCCGATTGATCAGCAGCTTTTTATAACAAATTCAAATCGACCGTTTGCTTAATAACAGCGTATCGTGCGACCAAGCAGTCGATCTACGCCCTGATCCGCGTAAACGGCAGCGCGATCTCCACCACCTTTTCCACCGGTTCGGCGAAATCAGATTCGATCCACCGTTTGCCGATGTCCACGATGGCGCCGATAATGCCTGCGATCATCAGCGGGTGCGTGGCCTTCAGGCCAAATGTCTTGCTCAGTTTCTGCGCGCCTTCGAAGCTTGCCATGCGCATCGCGCCGCCGTGATCGTCGAGATCGATGAGGAACACGCGCGCGGGGCCGGGATGTTCTAGCAGCCCGGTGAAGAAACCGCGCAGCGCGCCCTTCGCGGGATCGCTCTTGTCGCGCCCCGCCTCCATGTGGCTGAGCAGGCGCTGTTGCGCGAGACGATAGGCTTCGACGAAGACCGCCTCGCGGCTCGGAAACAACTCGTAGAAATAGCGCGCGGTCAGGCCTGCCTGCGCGCAGATCGCGGCGACCGAGGTGCCTTCCAGCCCCGATCGGCCCGCCACTTCGAGGGCTGCCTGGATCAGGCGTGACCGGCGGTCGGCCTGCCGGTCCTCAAAGCTTTGGCCGGAATAGCGGCGTTTTTCCTTCGGCGCGGACATGAATCGCGGGCTCCTCTTGACAAATCCATGCCATCTGACAATCTGACAATCAAGATTATCAGATGGAGGCTTTTGTGGCCGAACCCATGGACTGGAACGACACCCGCAAAGACTGGCGCGGCGCCTTTGTCGCCATCCGCAAGCTGCTGGCCGATCCGAAGGACACCGTGCAGGTGTTTCGCGTGATGCAGGGGCTGAACCGCGGCACCGCGGCGCGCAACTATCAACGCCTCCTGAAAACGCCAGAGGGCGGGCGCATTGCGTATCGCCGTGTCGAACTGGTGAGCAGGCTGACGGACCGCGCGTGGCTTTCGCAATTTGCGGCGGGTACGGTTGGCGCTGCCTATCGCGCCTTTCTCGATCGCACCGGCTTTTCGGCCGACGGGCTTGCCGATGTCAGCAAGCAGGTGTCGCGCATTCGCGACGAAGAACATCCTTTCGCGTGGTTCGGGCGGCGCGAGCGCGACATTCACGATGTGTCGCATGTGCTGACCGGCTATCGCGCGGACGATCCGCTGGGCGAGCTTTGCCTCGTCGCCTACACCTATGCACAGAACACGGGGCTCGGCTGGGGTTTCATCGCCTTGATGGGCACACTCAAAAGCTTGACGCAGCCGCATGGGCGCGATGTGCGCCACGCAGTGTGGGAAGGCTACCGCCACGGAAAGCAGGCAGCCTGGCTGCACGGCGAAGACATCGAGAAATTGTTTGCCGAACCGCTGGAGGCAGCGCGTGCGCGCATGAATATCGCGCGGCCCGTCGCTTATGAGCGCGCGCAGGAAAGCGTGAGCGCCGAACCGTCTTCCTGGCTTGCGACGGCGAGCTAAGGGGCAGACAGGGAGCCGACGCGGCTTCCTTTTTCATTTCGCTTCTTCAGCGAAGAATTGGTGAAAAGAGCTATCAACGGCGAAGTTTGATGCCAACATCGGCCCAGATATCCGCGCCATCGGGGCGGCCGGGTGGGCATCGCAGATGTGTCGGACAAGGCCTACATCTCCCCATTGCCGCAGGAGGCGCCCGGGCGCAGAATGACGTCCCTGCGAATTGACCCAAATTTGAGGTTTCCATGTCAGCCATCGGCGATACGAAGCCGAACGTCCGCCTCGACGGCAACGGCTACCCGCAATGCCTGCGAGAGCTCTATCAAAGTGAATTTTTGGGCGAGCGTATTTTTCTTGGCCTTCTGGAAAATGCGTCGGATCAACAAGAGAAATACAAATTCGGCACGCTACTGCAACTCGAGACGGAAACAAAAGCACGGCTTCGGCCAATTCTTGCGAAATATGACCTTCCTTTTTCTGAGCCCGATATGTCGGTTCAAGTGCAAGCCGCTGTAGAGGATTTCAAAGTTCGCGGCTGGTCGGGGTTCGTCGACAGCTTTCTCAACGTGGTGAGATATTTTGTCGATCGGTTTAGGGAAATAGAGTTGCTTGGCCCACGCGAAGACTGGGATGTTCTCCATTCGATGGTCGTTCATGAGCAGGCGATACAACAGTTTCTCGAAGCCGAGCATGACGGTAGACCAAAGAATTCCCTGGCAGCTGTAACTGCCCAGCTCAATTATCCTCTGCCCAACCCCAGCGCCTATTGAGCACCGTTCCACCACCAGTATAAATTCCGTACGGCGGCTTCTCGCACTTAAAGATTATTTGATCACCGAATGGACCAGCGATTCGCTGTAACGCTTCCGTGACGTAGTAGTCCTTTTCTATTACGGCGGTGCGCAACCCACGTGCTCGGAAGTGTTCTTCGGCCCGCAGAATTTCCTGTTCGAAATCGCGATGTTCGAACAATTGCACGTTAGCGTTTCCTGCCCGCCGCACGCGGCCAAAGCCCGAGGGTCACATCCGGATAGACAAGGCTGGTACGCAAATGGGCGAACGCGGATAATCAGCCGCGACCGTCTTCGCCTATTGAAATAATCTTGCGTCCGCGATTTCCGCTCACCGTCGCTTCCGGTGGGTTCCGGCAGAATTCCCCATTGGGCAACGCCGCGATAATATTTTTCTGCGCCCACCCAAATCCTAGGCGCACAACTTTGTTCTAATCTGCGTAGCCTCGTTCCTAAACCCTCGAAAGGCAGAAGGCTGGCGGGGGATGACCGAAACACACGAACCAGGACGTCTCAATGCGGGCCTGCACCACGCAGGCGCGGTCATGAACGCGTCTGACGTAAACGCGTGGTTTGTCCGCGAAGTACTGCCATTGGAACCGATATTGATGACCTATTTACGTCACCATTGGCCTGACAGAGCCGAAATCGAAGATCTCCGGCAGGAGGTCTACGCGCGTGTTCATGAATCAGCTCGAAAGCAGATTCCGAGCCCCGTTAAGCCTTTCGTGTTCACGGTCGCCCGTAATCTTCTCATCAATCAGATGCGCCGAGAGAATGTTGTTCCGATCGAGGCGGTGGCTGATCTGGAAGCCTTGGGCATCGCGGTCGACGCGCCAGCCCCGGATCGCAGCGTCATCGCACGCGATGAACTGCGTCGCTTGCAATCCGCGATCAATCAATTGCCCGCACGCTGCCGCGAAGTCGTTGTTCTGGGTCGGATTGACGGGCTGACAGGCCGCGAGATCGCAGCCCGGATGAATATTGGAACGGCCACGGTCTCCGAACACCTCGAAAACGGCCTGCGCTTACTTGCCAAAGCGGTTTACGGCGGCGACGCGAGCCCCAAGGACAGCCAATGAGTGTCGAGACCGAACAAAGATCAATGCTAGCCGACGCCGATGAGATCGAAGCGTGTGCCGCAAGCTGGCTCCAACGGCGTCAATTCTGGGATTGGACAGAGAAGGATGAGGCCAGCTTGGAGTTGTGGTTGGCGCAATCCGCCGTTCATCTCGTGACCTATCTGAGGCTAGAGGCCGCATGGGGTCGTGCTGAACGTTTGGTTGCGCTGCGCGCGCCGGCGCGAGGCGAGGGTAGGTCTCTCATTCGCAACGGCTTTTGGCCTCTCGCGTTTAAAACTTTCGCGGCCCTGATTGTTGTTGCGGCTCTTGGCGCCGCAGGGGCGGCATATGTTTTGTTTCCGCGAGATACAATTTACGAAACGCCTGTCGGGGGGCATCGCACGGTAACGCTCGCCGACAACTCTCTGGTCGAATTAAATACCGACACAGTTCTGCGCGTTCATGGAAGAACGGCGAAACTGGAAAAGGGCGAGGCGTATTTTCAGATCAAGCACGACGCAACGCATCCATTCGTGATTTTCGCCGGCGATCACCGCATAGCCGATTTGGGAACGAAATTCCTGGTCCGAAATGAGCCCGGCCGCCTTGAGGTTTCGTTGATGGAAGGCAAGGCACTCGTGGAATCGATCAACAGCGCCCAGCCCCAAGCAGCTCTACTCGTACCTGGCGATGTCGTGGTCGCAACGGACGGCTCCATGTCGCTGATCAGGAAGCCTGCGATGGATCTGGCCAACAAGCTGGGCTGGCGGCAAGGCCTGCTGATCTTCAAGCACACAACACTTTCGGACGCGGCTGCCGAGTTCAACCGTTATAACGACCAAAAACTGGTCGTCGCGGACACAAGTATAGGGCGGATGAAAATATACGGAACCTTCCGGGCGGGAAACGTCAAACAATTCGCGGCGGCAGCGCAACAACTTTTGGGACTCCGGCTCGCAAAGACGGGAAGCGAAATCGTGATTTCCCGATAGCACGGGAAGATCACGCGGAGGATGCACATTCTCAGATGGCGCGGACGCGCATCGATGAAGGGGATAAAATGCCTGGTTATAATTTACTGAAATCGCTCTTCTGGGGGAGTGCATGCGCTGTTTCCATCGCAACAGGTGCCTTCGCCGAAAAATTCAATATTCCGGCTGGCAATCTTGATGACGCTTTGAGTGCGTATTCCACGCAGACCGGTGTGCAACTTATCGTGTCTGACGACGCCGTCAGAGGCGTGCAAACAAGAGGTGTTGCGGGAAACCTTTCGGCGGATGATGCGCTGTCCCACATTCTTTCTGGGACGGGTTTTGTTGTGCGGCGACAGTCCGGTGCGATTGTCCTGATGCGCAGCGCACCGCAGGCGGCCGAAGAACGCCCGCCTATGGAAATTGCCCAAGCCACGGCTGCGCCCCACGGCGCGGTCGAAACCGTCACCGTAACGTCGTCAAAGCTCGGGGGCGCGGACGTGCAGTCGATCCCGATCTCGATCACCGCGCTGTCGCAGGAGCAATTGACCGCGACGCAAACCGCTGGCGGGCCGGATCTGATCAAACAGGTCCCGAACATGACTTTCACCAAAACGAATTTTTCCGGTTATAGCATTCAATTGCGTGGTATCGGCACACAGGCGATTTCGGTGACCACCGATCCGGCAGTGGCGGTTGCGTTCAACGACATTCCGTTCATCCGCAATCATTTCTTCGAGCAGGAATTCTACGACGTCAGCCAGGTCGAGGTGCTGCGCGGCCCGCAGGGCACGCTCTACGGCCGTAACGCGACGGCGGGCGTCGTCAATCTCGTTTCCGCGAAGCCCTCCGACCAGTTCGAAGCAATGGTGTCGCTTGAAGTCGGTAATTACGGCGAACGACGCCCTGAAGGGATGATCAATATCCCAATCGTCGATGATCGACTGGATATTCGCATCGCAGGAGAATGGACCAAGCGGCAGGGCTATTCGTTCAACGAACTCACCGGTAGTCGCATCGATGGCCGCGATTTATGGTCGGGCCGCGTTTCGATCGGTTTGAAGCTCGCCTCTAATGTGCAGAGCAATCTTGTATGGGAACATTTCTCCGAAGACGACGATCGCATGCGCACGTCCAAGCAACTCTGCAAGACAGATCCAAGTCCGACGGAGGTGGAAGGTATTACAGTTCCAAACGGCAACACGAGTGTTACAGATCCTCATTTCTTCATGAGTCAGGGCTGTTCGCCGACCTCGCTTTATTCCGCAGACGCATTTGAAGTACCGAATGGATTGACGCTCGGCTACTATACGGGAGTTGGGGCTCTACACGCGCCAACGCATCAGGAATTCGATATCTACGCCAGCACGACGCAGTCGCAGAATCTGCGTGTCATCGAAACGACGCTCGACCCGGTCTATCGCGCGAAAAACGACACGGTCGAACTGAACACGGACTACAATGTCACGCCTGCGCTGACGTTCACTTCTCAGACCGGCTTCAATCATGATTTTCTATGGTCAACGGAGGATTACAACCGCTTCGATACTGCACGAGGCGCTTTTACTTATTATGTGCCGCAATCCGGTCAACGAAATGAATTCGGACAACTCCTGCCACCAACTGACGGCTTCGTTGCGTGCGGAGAAGGTGGGGGAGATTGTGCTCCTGCCGGAATTTTCTGCGATCCGCAATTGGGTTGCAGCGATCGCCTCGTGGCCGAGGATCTTTCGGATGAGCACGCATGGCAATTGAGCCAGGAATTCCGGTTGGTCTCGAATTTCAGCGGCCCGCTCAATTTCAGCGTCGGTGGCAATTATCTCCACTACGAGACGGAGGAGAACTATTACGTCTTCATCAATTCACTGACCCTTGCCGCTGCGGGTGAAGGCCCGCCCTCCGGAGTCGCAAGTTCCCAATGGGTTCCAGGCGTTTCGGACAATTCTCAATGTATCCCCGGCGGCTTTGTCGATTCCAACCCTCTGGCCGTTCACGATGTGCAAGCCTATCAGTGCATCTATATCGATCCCAATCCAATCACAAAGGTGAACGGCGAGGGGCACAATTACTTCCTTAGCCAAAATCCTTATGTCCTAAATTCTTATGCCGGATTTGGCGAGGCCTATTACAACGTCCTGCCCGATTTGAAGTTGATAACGGGCCTGCGCTGGACGGAGGATCAGAAGCACTTCACCGATATTCCGAGCGAACTTTTCGTGGCGGGTTACGGCTATGCTTCCACGGGCGTAGTCAACCAGCAATGGGATCAGTTTACCGGCCGTGCGGCGGTGAACTGGACCCCCAAGCTCGATTTCACCGATCAGACATTGATGTACGCGTCTTACAGCCACGGCTACAAGGCCGGCGGCGCCAATCCGCCCGGCGCGATCCTGCTCACTGGCGGCGGTGATAATGCGGAGATAGGCGATCCAATCCATCCATTGACGTTCAAACCGGAATTCGTCGATGCGTTCGAACTCGGATCGAAGAACACGCTGCTCGACGACTCGCTCACAATCAACGGCGATGTCTTTTATTATAATTACGAGAACTACCAGATCTCGGAGATCGTCGACCGCACTTCAATCAACCTGAATTTCGACACACATGTGAAGGGTGCCGAACTTGAATCGACATGGGAACCGATTCCCGGTCTGCGCTTCAATTTCGCGGGCGGCTGGGAAGATACCGCTCTCGCCAAAGGCTCCCAATCCGTCGATCTGATGGACCGCACGGCGGGCCACGCGGGCTGGATGGTCATCAAACCCTTCTTCACCCAATCGTCGAATTGCGTTCTGCCGACATATGTCGTGGTGGACGCGATGCTTGACTTGGGTGAGCTCTCTGTCGCCTGCGGTGATGCATACAATGCGCACCAGCATATTTACGGTTTCGATCCCGTCAGCCCCACGGCGACAAACAATGGCGCCGGACCAGCGCCGAACAACGGCGAGGGCTTCGACAAGAATTTGAGCGGCAACAAATTGCCTAACGCACCGCCATTCACCGTGTCGTGGGGCGCGCAATACGCATTGCCACTCACGACTGATTGGGCAGGTACGCTGCGCGGCGATTATTATTGGCAGGATTATTCCTGGGCACGCGTCTTCAATGACAATCCCTATGACCGCCTGCGCGGTTACACCAACGTGAACCTGACATTGATCTTCACCAACCAGAACGGCTGGCAAGTGATGCTCTATGACAAGAATGTCTTCGACACGACGGCCATCACCGGCACGTTCCTCAACAGTGACGATAGTGGTCTCACGACCAACGTGTTCCTGACCGATCCGAAGCTGATCGGCATTCGCGTCACGAAGAATTGGTAAGGGGGAAACAGATGAGCGAGTTGATAAACACAAATTCTGGCGGTCTTCGCAGGCGGCTCCTGACGACAGCCTCTTCTCTTGCGCTGCTCGGTTTTGTGTGCGGAGCAGACAAGGTTCACGCGGCCGATGACGATACTACAGATCGCCCAGCGGTCTGGATCGAGTTCGGCGGTCAATTGGAACAAGTCGACGGAAGCGAGCAGCGCTTCACGCCACCGTTTCTTCTCACTACGCCACGTTCGCCTGTGCAAACGATTTCGCCGGTGAACGTCGAGAAGCCTCCTCAATTCAGCAATGGGATAGAAGGAAGCATCTCCTTCGAACCGGCAGGCACGGATTGGGTTTTGTCTGCATCGGTCCGTTACGGCCGCTCTAACAGCAGCAAACACGTCCACCAACAATCCGATCCTGCTCCAGTTCCTCTTCCAAGTCCGTTTGTTGGTTTTGAAACGGCCGAAGCTGCACGGCTTTCGGATACTCAGACACAGAATGACGAAGCCCATGCCGTCCTGGATTTTAAGGCGGGCAAGGATTTCGGCCTTGGCATGTTCGGCAATCACGGCTCATCGATTCTGAGTCTGGGTGTGAGGTTTGCGCAGTTCAACACAAAATCGAATGCCGCTATCAAATCGGACCCGGACTGGCATTTCCATTACAGATATCTCACTTTTCTGCACAAGAGCATTCCGTTCGGTCAAATTTATCACACGTATAATGGATCGGAGGAGGCCGCGCGCAGTTTTCGCGGCATAGGTCCGTCCTTGACGTGGAGCGCATCGGCGCCCTTCGCCGAAAATCCAGCCGTGGGAGAGTTCACGCTCGACTGGGGCGCAAATGCCGCCATTCTGTTTGGGCGTCAGAAAGCAGCCACGCACCACCAGACAACAGCACAGTATCATCCCGCCTATTATGCATTCGGTCAGCGCGTCATGCTCTATCGGAGTCCGACAGCACACAGTCGTGAACGATCCGTCGTAGTGCCGAATGTGGGAGGCTTCGCCGGAGTTTCGCTGCGTTTCCCCAACGCCAAAGTCAGCCTCGGCTATCGCGGTGATTTCTTCTTCGGCGCATTGGATGGCGGCATCGATATGCGCAAGACCGAAAATCGCGGCTTTTACGGCCCCTTCGCCAGCGTTAGCGTCGGAATAGGGGGTAGCCGATAGTTCGTGCATTTGTATGTGCAAGCTTCCACCAACAGGGTGGCGGGGATAACGCCCACCGCCCTCTTTTCTCTAATTGGATTTGTTATGGTTCAATTTCGGGTCTGAAGTCGCCACTAGCGTTGTCCCGGATCAGCTAAGCTGCGCCCCTAGTCAGGAAGGTTGGGTTATGCCGGGGTTGCGGAGAGTGACGTGCTCCAACGAAACGGAACGAAATACTGTGAGCCATTCCTGGGTCGATAGGATCGGGATTTCAAATCGTTGGCGGAGAGGTTGCAACCACATGAGACAGATTGGGGATATTCATAGTGCCACTGAAAATGCCGGAATCGGCCGCAGAGAATTCTGGATTCCCGCAAGGAACTGCTCTGGCCCCAAGAATTGCTTCCAATTGTAAGCCACTTGGTGCCACGACTGGAGCCACCTGTGTGGCTAGCCCGTCTTCGATCCCTGTAGAGCCCGAGAACGCCCATAGCCGCTATGGCGGCACACGAGGGTTGCTACGTACCTCAAGCGCATCCCGCGGCTGGGCCGGTTGCGATTGCGAGGTTCTTGCGGTGCTCGCGACGAGTTTCTGCTTGCAGCCACTGCACAGAACCTCAGGAAGTTAGCGAAACTGATCCCGATCCCGAAGCCAATACCGATCTGATCCTCACAAACGCCGCCAGATGCACCCGCCACAGCGCAGCGCGTGCATCCATCGAAGTCACGAGTTGATGGAAGGCGGTTACCGAAAACTGCTGCGTTAGAAGTGCAGGGACGCCTAACAGGTCACGACGGCGCCGTCAGCAGTGACATAGTTACGGCCGTTGTGACAACCGCGACACGCAGACGTGGATTTATTATTTCGCCGATTGATGCCATTGCCCCATAAAGAACCGGAAGCCATGTTAGATTTGGCTCAGGGGCGAGATGGCGCACGAAATGCAGCCAGGTAATCTGAAATTGCAGCTGGACGCGCAATTCCGCGCGCCATTGTTGCGTTTTTTTACCAAGCGGACGGGCGATCGCGTCGAGGCGGAAGACCTCACGCAGGAGGTCTTCATGCGCCTCGTTCGCGCTAAATCGTTAGACCAGATCGAACACGTAAATGCCTTTGTTTTCAAGGTCGCGGACAACGTCTTGCGTGATCGGAACCGGCGCGCGTCGCTCCTACGCCTCCATGACGGCCTGCCGCCCGATGATGCCGCGATCGACGAATTGACGCGGGAATTCGTGGAGGAATTCGAGCCGGAGAGGGTCTTAGTAGGAAGAGAGACTCTGGCTGACGTCCTGCGCGCCCTCGATGAACTGGGGGAGCGCACGAGGAATATCTATGTTCTGTTCAGGCTGGAGAACATGAAACAGAAAGCCATTGCCGAGCTGTACGGCATTTCCGCCAGCACGGTGGAGAAGCACGTTATGCGGGCGACGGTATTCTTAGCCGAACGTTATGGGCGGAGCCGGCGATGAGCGATTCCAGGGATTTCGATGCATTAAAGCCGATCGTTGCGGCCGCAGCATGGCGTCTGTACCTGGCCGAGGCCGGGGTTACGAGCACCGAAGGATTTGAGGCATGGCTTGCTGCGGACCCTCATCACCGGACCGCGTGGGGCGATGTGGAAGGTTCATGGAATGCGTTTGGCGCCGATGCGGGCGAGCTTGAAACCTTAGCAGCGCGTCGCACCGCCAGGAATGATGCGGAACGCGTCCGTTCTCAACGTATCTTTATTGAGCGGCCATGGCGGATTGCTGTTGCGGCCGCTTTTGTCACTTTCGCGGTGTCACTCGGCACCTGGTATTGGTTCCAGACCCCCGACGAGTATCGTACGGAGCTTGGCCAACACCGCACCGTGGCGTTGGCCGACGGTTCTCATATCATCCTGGATTCCGGCACGGAGGTTCGCGTCCGTCTCGCACGCCACTCCCGCAATCTCGAACTGGCGTTTGGCCAGGCAAGATTCCAGGTCGCTCACGACAAGGGCCGGCCATTTACTGTCCGTGCCGGCCGAGAACAAGTCGTCGCTACCGGTACCGACTTCAATGTGGATAGACCAGGCGCAGGTGTGATCGTCACCCTGATTGAGGGTAGGGTTTATGTGGAAAGTGACGGGTCCCGCCCGAGCGTCCGTAGTGTGTTACGCGCCGGTGAGCAATTTTCTGTCGTTCCGCCACTCTCACCTCGAATTGCTCGGGTTGATATCGGTCGGGTAATGGCCTGGCAAAACGGTGAACTATCCTTCGACAACGAACCGCTTTCTTCCGTTGTCGAGCGCGTCAATCGATATTCCGGACAACCTATTGTCATTGTAGGCGAAAAAGCAGGGCAGCTGCGCGTCAGCGGTGAATTCAAGGCAGGGGATACGGCTGGGTTTGTCCGCCTCGTCACGCGGTTGTTACCCCTCGATTCATCGGTCGCCGACAACGGAGACGTGCGACTCCGCGTCCGTAGGTAATTTTTTCTCCTCCCTCGTGGAGGATTTTCAACATCAGTCAGGTCTCCATCTTTGACAGCCCACTTTGTGGCTAAATACGGGGGGACGTTTAGATGCCGAATTTCGGGTCGTACCGTGGAACATTTCGCTGCGCTGTGCTCTTGACTGTGGCATGGGCGGCGCTCTGTAATGTCGCCAACGCGCAAGCAATTCAATTCGATATACCGTCCCAACCCCTTTCCCAAGCCCTACGCGCCTACGCGCATGCATCAAACGAGCAAATCATCTTCAGTGACGATCTTGTACGCGGTAGGCAGTCACCTGCGTTGCACGGCAACTACACGGCGCCTGACGCGCTCGAACAGCTGCTGAAGGGAACCGACCTTTCCGTCGAACATGTAACCGCGAATGAAGTCGTCGTAAGCCGGGCGCGAAAGTCTAGCGAGTTAGAACCTGTTCAATTGGGCCAGGTGCAACTCGCCCAAGCCTCGCCTGTCAAAAGCATTGAAACTGTCACCGTCACCTCTTCCAAACTCGGTGGAGGGGATGTGCAGTCCATCCCAATCGCGATCACCGCCCTTAGCCAGGAACAACTCACGGCAACCCAGACGGCGGGTGGTCCTGATCTCGTGAAGCAGGTGCCGAACCTCACGTTCTCCAAGACCAATTTCACGGGCTACAACATTCAGATCCGCGGCATCGGCACGCAAGCGATCTCAGTGACGACCGACCCGGCCGTCGCGGTGGCATTGAACGATATTCCGTTTATTCGCAACCACTTTTTCGAACAAGAATTCTACGATCTCGCTTCCGCGGAAGTTCTACGTGGCCCGCAAGGCACGCTCTACGGGCGTAACGCGACGGCCGGTGTTGTGAATTTAATCACGGCCAAGCCGACGGATCAGTTTGAAGCGATGGCTTCGGGCGAGATTGGCAGCTATCAGCAGCGTCGGTTTGAAGGAATGGTCAACCTGCCGATCGTTGATGATAGAGTTGACCTGCGTGTTGCCGGTGAATGGACTAAGAGACAAGGTTATTCTTTCGACTCCATAACCGACCAGCGGATCGACGGTCGCGATCTTTGGTCGGGACGCGTTTCCCTTTCGATTAATCCCACGGAGAATTGGAAAAACACACTTGTCTGGGAACATTTTTCCGAAGACGACGACCGTATGCGGACATCGAAACAGCTCTGCAAAACGTCGCTCCCTCCCGCATCCGTCAATGGTGTATCTGTTCCGAGCGCAACGTTCAACATTGTACAAGCCTATCAACTGACAGGATCGCAGCTTAGTCAGGGATGTGAAGCGACTTCACTTTATTCGCGTGATGCGTTCGAGGTTCCCGACGGATTTACGCTTCCCTATATGCTCGCATTGGCAATAACTGGCGACCTCAACGGCAACATCGATCCCTATGCAAGCACCACGCAGTCGACGAATTTGCGCGTGATCGAATCTGCGATACGCCCGCAATACAGGGCTAAGAACGATACGCTCGAGCTTAACAGCGAATATGCTGTGACGCCTTTGCTAACGATCACGTCGCAGACGGGATACAATAACGACTTTCTATACTCCGCAGAGGACTTCAATCGGTTCAATACGACACCTGGTGTCTTCATTTTCTTCGATGGACATCCACCAGGCCAAGGCGGTCGGTATCCTGATCCCAGCGGCCTGGCATTCTGTGGAACTGCCGGCTGCAACCTCAGCGGGGGACAGTCTCTGCCTCCCGGCGCGCCATGCGCTTTTACCCTTGGGAACGGTGAGGACTGCCAACAGAGCGCGGTATTTTGCGACCCCCAAGTGGGTTGCAGCGATCGAATTGTCGCCGAGGATCTTTCGGACGAGCGTGCCTGGCAACTAAGCCAAGAATTCCGTCTGCAGTCGCATTTCCAAGGTCCGTTCAATTTCAGCGTCGGCGGAAATTATCTCCACTACGAAACCGAAGAGAACTACTACGTATTTATCAACGCGCTTACAGCTTACTCACGGATTCCCTTTGGAGGTGATGCCGGCGGTAGCGGGTCAACGAGTGACAATAGCGACTGCCTTAATGCAGGCAAATTTTTGGGCGGTTGGCAGAACCTAAACCCGGGGCTTGGGGGAGGCGAGCCAGCTCAATCCTGTCTATATATCGATCCAAATCCCATAACGCGTCTCAACAACGAAGGACACAATTATTTTCTTAGTCAGAATCCTTACACGTTGAATTCCTATGCCGCATTCGGCGAGGCGAACTTTGATTTAACTTCCGAATTGAAGCTGACGGGCGGATTGCGTTGGACGGAAGACCAGAAACATTTTGTCGATATTCCAAGTGAGGTTATTACCCAAGGTTATGGATATCCTGTTACTGGGATAGTCAATCAACAATGGGATGAGATCACAGGACGAGCTGTCCTGAACTGGACGCCGAAACTGGATTTCACGGACCAAACACTCGTCTACGGATCTTATGCTCACGGTTATAAAGCGGGAGGGGCGAATCCGCCAGGTGCCGAGTTCGATGAATTTGCAGTCAATGATGTTCCATTTCCCATACATCCGCTTACTTTCAAACCGGAATTCATCGATGCTTTCGAGATAGGTTCAAAGAACACGGCGCTCGATGGTGCTCTGACGTTGAACGGTGATATCTTCTACTATGACTATAAGAACTATCAAATCTCGGAGATTGTGGACCGCACATCCATCAATCTGAATTTCAACGCAACTGTGAAGGGTGCAGAGTTAGAAGCCGCGTATGAGCCCGTGCCAGGTTTGCAATTCAATTTTTCTGGAGGCTATGAAGATACAAGAATTTCAAACGGGCAAAGCGCCATCGATCTGATGGACCGCACAGATGCTGCTAGTCACCCCGGTTGGCTGGTTGTCAAACCGTTTCCGACAGAAGCGTCGAACTGTATTCTTCCGGACTACGTCGTTGCCGCGTTGATACAGGAACACAGAACCGTTGCTACGACGGGATCCATGTCTGCCTGTCAAATGGCCTATACCGGTCGCATAGATCCAGTCACTTTGTACCCTTACATGCCAAACCCAGTCGGCGTCGGGGGCATCGGATATGGTGGCTGCGTTAGCGGCGATACCTGTACCTTTCAGATACCTGCGGGATATTCGGGTTTTGACCCAACTCAACCCGACATCAATAATGGCGAGGGCTTTGCCAAACCGTTGGGAGGTAAGACCCTGCCTAATGCGCCGCCTTTTACCGTTTCATTTGGCGCGCAATACACATTGCCGATTACGACCGATTGGGCAGGCACATTGCGCGGCGATTATTACTGGCAGGATTATTCCTGGGCGCGGGTGTTCAACGATGAACCCTACGACCGCATTAGAGGATACACGAACGTCAATTTGACACTGATCTTCACCAGTCAGAATGGCTGGCAGGTGATGCTCTACGACAAGAACGTGTTCAATGAGACCGCCATCACCGGTGCATTCCTGAACAGTGATGACACGGGACTGACCACCAATGTATTTCTCACCGATCCAAGATTGATCGGCGTTCGCGTCACGAAGAACTGGTAAGGGGCAGGAATCATGAGCGAACTGACAAACAAAGCCGGTATTGAATATGGATTTCGTCGCCGGTTACTCTCAACCACCTCCGCGTTGGCGCTCTGCGCCGCAGTGAGTGCAGCTGGTCCAGCAGCTGCGGAAGATAACAACCGCCCAACTGTCTGGATTGAGTTGGGTGCCCAAGCTGATCGCGTAATCGGGCAAGGGACCGCTTTCCAGCCGCCGTTCTTGGTAGCAAACGCTGATTCTTCTTTTTTGGCCCAAACTCCGACACCGTTGCAGGCTCAAAATCCCGCAGCCTTCAGTTTTGGCGGCGAAGGCAAGATATCAATTCAACCGGACGGCTCCGATTGGGACTTCTCAGCTTCCGTTGCCTATGGACGATCAAACAACGCCACCCATACGCATCACCAGACCTACAAACTTATGTATGTAGGTTACAAATATGGCGCTCCTTACCCGGCCAACGAGCACCCTCGTGCAATCGACAAGTTTGCGGACACGCACGCAAGTCGCCGCGAAAGCCATGCCATTTTGGATTTTCAGGCAGGCAAGGATGTCGGTCTGGGCATGTTTGGAAATGGTGGATCATCCGTAGTTAGTTTCGGCGTCAGATTTGCGCAATTCGTGTCCGGGGCAACCTTCGATGTGAGAGCCAGACCGAACGTACAGATTAAAACGTTGTCCCTGCCGACGTTCCACGTAAGCATACACCGCCCATATTTTCACACTTACCATGCATCCGGTGACGCGGCGCGTAGTTTCCACGGCGTAGGGCCGTCTCTGTCCTGGGATGCCTCGGCCGCCGTGGTGGGCAATTCGCATAGTGGTGAAGTGACTTTGGATTGGGGCATGAATGCTGCGGTGCTGTTTGGACGGCAGCGCACACATGTGCAACATCATGAATCCGCTCACTATGTGATGACCAATTGGGTTTCTGCCGGTGGTTACTACCTGGCTTATGACAATCCGTCCGCCGGTCACAATACATCCCGGATGGTCACGGTGCCGAATGTCGGAGGTATGGTGGGCGCAACCTATCGCGTCGAGAATTTCAAATTGAGCTTCGGCTATCGTGCCGACTTCTTTTTCGGCGCGATGGACGTCGGCACCGATGCTCGGAAGTCGGAAACCACCGGCTTCTACGGACCATTCGCCGCCATCAGTGTTGGTTTCGGGGGATAAGCGACGGTGACTCTGTCTTGGTGAGCAACGCGAAGGTATGGCATCGACGGGAAAGAGCCGGTGCCATGTGTGTGATCCAGATTGAGAAACAACCAGCCAGTGCCACAAGCCTGGCAGGGCTTCACGCGACTGGTGTTACGCGGCCTTGAGCGGACGAGCGCGTTCGATCCGCTCCCGATCCTTGGGACTGTGTACAGCATCCCAAAGATCGGTGCGCCGCTGCACGTTCAGCCAGAAGTCAGGGCTGTTGCCGAACACGCGGGCCAAGATAAGGGCGGTCGCCGCCGTTACGTTTCTGCGGCCGTTGCACAATTCGTTGACGTGCTTGCGCGGCACGCCCATCGCCTCGGCGAGCTTGCCCTGGGTCAAACCGAGGGGCTGCATGAACTCCTCAGTGAGAATCTCGCCGACCGTGACCGGCTTGCGTTTCGGTGTCAGCATGGTTCGCCTCGCTTCATCTGTAGCTATGATCGTCGAGATAGACGCCTTCCGCCTCGCCGCGACCGCTGTTCCATTGGAACTCCAGCCGCCACCTCGGCCGAGAAATTGCTGCCGTCAAAGCCGTCAGTTCCTCCGGCAGCGGCCAGCCCAGGCCCGCCGCCTCGGCACGTTTGAACGTTGCGCGAACCGTCGAAGGTGCAGCTCCCACCCGCCGCGCTATCTCATGGGCTGCCAACCCTGCCCACTTCAGTCTGATCACGTCACGCACATGGCGCATGGCAAGCCTCTCGCTCAGCATCCAAATCCTCCTTCGTTGACCGAAGAAGGACCCTAAAGGAGCCAGAAGAGGCCTCGTCGCCCGGGCGACATCATCTCGGAACGCTGGGCGAGATCATTTCGGAATAGTGGGCGATAGCGAGCGGAATCCTCATAAGATGACCCTGTCGTATGGCGTCCAGTTTGGCCGGCGACTTGGTCACAAGATAGTTGCCGAAAAAAAGTTGGGCGGGTTTTGCGAGCTGATCCGTCTTTATAAGCACGAACGGAAGCTATGACCTCTACGGGCGAATAGGCCGAGGGATGGCAGACAGATCGAAGACCGATTTTGAAGGACCGGAACCGCCTGCTTCGGGCGAAGCCATACCTATGGACGATCTCGAAGCGTGGTTCGTCCGTGAAGTGTTGCCGCTGGAGGCTGTATTGATCCAATTCTTACGTCGCGGCGGCCGCAGCAACGCAGATGTCGAGGATTTGCGTCAAGACCTTTACGAAAGAGTTTGTAGTGCTGCACGCGATGGCATTCCGAAGTCTACCAGGGCATTCGTATTTACGACCGCCCGCAACCTGCTCATCGACCGAGTGCGACACGAGCAAGTCGTGCCTTTCAATTCCGTCGAGAATCTCGAAGAAATAAATCTCGCCATCGATGAGCCGGCGCCCGATCGCGTCGTCATTGCGCGGCAGGAACTTCGTAGACTTCAGGCGGCGCTAGACAAATTGCCCGAGCGCCAACGTACCGCAATTTTGATGCGGAAAATCAACGGACTAACGATCCGCGAAATTGCGCAGCGCGTCGGATCAGCCGAGAGAACCGTAGAAAAACACCTGACGGAGGGCGTGCGTGCGCTTGCCAGCATTTTGTACCGCGATTCCATCGGGGCAGGGCAAGATCTATGAGCGATACGCAAGTCACTTTCGTTTGCTCGCCCGGCAGGGCTGGCCGCACCGATGAACGCGCGTCCGAATTTCTTGTGCGTCGTTGCGATGGTGGACACTGGGGTGATGCCAACCAGGCAGAGCTGGACGCTTGGCTGGGTGAATCGCTCGCCAACCGAACTTCATATTGGCGATTGAAGGCGGCCTGGATTCGTGCCGATCGCTTGGATGCCTTGCGCCCTATGTCCCCACGAGGCGGTCCGTCGGGCGGGCAACAGAGATCCCAATCGAGCTTGAAACTCGCGGCGGCGATTGGATTGCTCACCCTCCTTGGAGGTGCGGCTTGGTTCGTGAGTTAGCCCAGCATCCGAACATTCTCCACGGCGGTCGGTGAGCGAAGCAGCCTTCAGTTGCCCGATGGGTCTCGTGTGGAGTTGACCACGAACACCGTGCTTCGCGTTGCCACAAGCAGTGGCGCCCGCAAAGTCTGGCTCGATAAGGGCGAGGCGTTCTTTCAAGTCGTTCACGATAATGACCGTCCATTCGAACTCCATGCGCTGGGATTTCGCGTTGTTGATCTGGGCACCGAATTTTCCATTCGGCGTGATGCCACTCGAATAGAAGTCGCGGTTCTCAAAGGAAGCGTTCGTGTCGAGTCGCCGAATTCGCAAGACCGAAATCGTGCTGTCCGTTTGACGGCCGGTGAAATCGCAATTGCAGACATTCACGGGATATCTGTAAGCAATAAATCTGCTGTAGAGATTGGTGACGCGCTTAGTTGGCGGACCGGGTTCCTGGTATTTCGCCGTACGCCGCTCACAGAAGTGGCCGCTGAATTCAATCGCTACAACAACGACAAGATCGTCGTTGACGGTGTTCAGGCTTCAACCTTGACGGTCAGCGCAAGACTGCCTGCGACCGATGTGAACGCCTTTGCACGCATGGCGCACGACTTTATGGGCTTACAGGTCAAGACACGCGGCGAAGAGATTTATATCTCACGCCAAGAGAAGTGAAACACAAACTGCTCGGCCATACGCCGGGCAATGGTTCTGTGCGAGGGGGGTGGAATGGCACGTTCGTTATACATGCGGGCACTACTGGCAGGGGTAGCGTTGGTTACCGTTGGTGCCACCGCATCTTTTGCAGAGACTTTCGACGTTCCAGGGGGCGACCTCAATGCGGCGCTTGACGCGTACATCGCGCAATCTGGCGTACAACTGTTGGTGCCCAACGACGCAGTGCGGGGCATTCACACCAGCGGTGCGAAGGGAAACCTATCAGACGGCGAGGCTTTAGCTAGGATTTTGAATGGCACAGGGTTTATCGCGAAACCCGATAGCTCTGGCACCTTAGGGATTGTTCGCCAGTCACACAGCGAATTGGATGTAACGCCTACGGAGCTTGCCCAGGCCGCGTCCGTCCGGACACCCGTGGAAACTGTGACCGTTACGTCCTCGAAATTGGGAGGCGCTGACATTCAAAATATCCCGATTTCGATCACGGCACTCAGTCAGGAACAATTGACGGCAACGCAGACCGCTGGCGGCCCGGACCTGATCAAGCAGGTTCCGAACATGACGTTCACGAAAACCAACTTCTCCGGCTATTCCATTCAATTGCGCGGCATCGGGACACAGGCAATTTCGGTGACGACCGACCCGGCGGTGGCGGTTGCGTTCAACGACACGCCGTTCATCCGCAATCATTTCTTCGAACAGGAATTCTATGATGTTTCGCAGGTCGAAGTACTGCGCGGCCCACAGGGCACACTCTATGGACGCAATGCGACGGCCGGCGTCGTCAATCTGATTTCTGCCAAACCAAGTGACCAATTTGAGGCGATGGCGTCCGCCGACATCGGCAACTATCAGAACCGCCGCCTGGAGGCGATGATCAATATTCCCATCATCGATGATCGGTTCGATTTGCGCATCGCCGGAGAGTGGACCAAGCGCAATGGATACACGGAGGATACGACGCTCGGCGAGTCTGTTGACGGCCGCGATTTGTGGTCGGGCCGTATGACGCTCGGCTGGAAGCCGACCCCGGATTTGCAGACCTATTTCGTCTGGGAGCATTTTTCGGAAGACGACGACCGGTTGCGCAGCGGCAAACAGCTTTGCGAGACCGTACCGCCGGTTACATCGGTCGATGGCGTGACGATACCGGCCCCCAATCCGACAAGCTCATTCGGAGGCGTTTTTACCTTGAACACGGACTACACGAGCCAAAGCTGCCGGGCCACCTCGCTTTATGCGCCGAGCGCGTTCCAGGTGCCTTTCGGCTCCTCATTGCCATATGTGATCGCGTTGCAAGTGTTGGACGTGGAAACTTCCGGGATAGATCCCTATGCGGAAACAACTCAGTCCACGAATCTTCGCGATATCCAGTCCCAGCTTCTGCCGACCTACCGGGCCAAAAACGATACGCTCGAATACAATGCCACCTATTCGGTCAACCGGTCTTTGACGCTGACATCGCAGACAGGATTTAATCAGGATTTCCTGTGGTCGAGCGAAGACTATAACCGCTTCGACACGACGCCCGGCATTTTCCGAGAGGTCGATAATGCGACCTTCCCGTCTCCGGCTCCGCAATTTTCTCCAGATCCCAATATACCCGGTGCATCGATATTCTGTGACCCGCAATTGGGATGTTCGGATCGGCTGATTACGCAGGATCTGGATGAAGAGCATGCGTGGCAGCTGAGCCAGGAATTTCGACTGGCGTCGAATTTTTCCGGGCCGTTCAATTTCAGTTTCGGCGGCAATTATTTGCATTATGAAACCGAGGAAAATTATTACGTCTTTTCCAATGCTCTCTCTGCCTATGCCATTCAAGATGCATATTCATGGGGAAGCGTAAATCCCAGTACCGTTCCGGCGGGGTCTTTGCCGAACTGTTTATTCAGCCAGGATGACGGTCACGGTCTCGGTGGATATCAAAGCCCGAATCCAATTAACGGCGGCGGCGTACCTGCCTATGGCTGCGTCTATGCTGATCCGAATCCGATCGGCATGCTGAACAATGAAGGGCATAACTATTTCTTGAGCCAAAATCCTTATACATTGAATTCCTACGCCGTGTTTGGTGAAACATCTTACGATATTGCGAACGATCTCAAACTGACCACGGGTCTGCGCTGGACCGACGACCAGAAGCATTTCATCGATATTCCAAGCGAGGTTCTCGACGAAGGATACGGTTTTTGGATCGGCAGCGTGGAAAATCAACAATGGCAACGATTCACCGGACGTGCCGTTCTGAATTGGACCCCCAAGCTGGAATTCACCGATCAAACCTTGGTCTATGCATCCTATTCCCACGGGTACAAGGCTGGCGGCGCCAATCCGCCTGGCGCCGTTTTTCCGGAAGGCTACGGTGTCGGTGTTCCTTTCGTGGATCACCCGGCTACATTCAAGCCGGAATATATCGAAGCTTTCGAGCTCGGAACCAAAAACACGCTGCTTGACAGCGCGCTGACGTTGAACGGCGATGTCTTTTATTACAACTACACAAGCTACCAGATTTCTGAGATCGTCGACCGTACAGCGATCAACAACAATTATGATGCCCATGTCGAAGGCGCCGAACTCGAATCCAATTGGGAACCGATACCGGGTCTGCGCTTCAACTTCGCAGGTGGTTGGGAACACACCGTCGCTGCGCGTAACGACAGCGGAATAGATTTGATGGATCGCACAGCAGGTACACCTGGCTGGATGGTCGTCAAACCCTTCGTGACGCAGGCATCGAACTGCATTTTGCCGGACTACGTCGTGGCGGCGTTGGTGATACAACAGCCCGTCACCGACAACGATCAATCTTCCGCCTGCGGTCTTGCTTACGACAAAGAGGTGGATCCGGTGACGGGCCTACCCTATAAGGCCAACCCCACAGTATCAGCCAGTTCGGGCAGCACGGGACCTCTCTTCATTCCAGCAGGTTATCCCGGCTTCAATCCATTGGCCCCGAACATCAACAACGGCGAAGGCTTTCTCAAAAATCTGGGCGGCAACGAATTGCCGAACGCTCCACCGCTTACTGTGTCATTCGGGGCGCAATATACGATCCCCATCACCCAGGATTGGGCGGGGACGGCGCGCGCGGACTACTATTGGCAGGATTATTCCTGGGCGCGCATCTTCAACGACAATCCCTATGACCGTCTGCGTGGTTACACCAACGTCAATCTCACGCTGATCTTCACCAACCAGAATGGCTGGCAGGCGATGGGCTATATCAAGAACGTGTTCAACGTCACGGACATCACCGGAGACTTCCTGAACAGCGACGATAGCGGGCTTACGACCAACGTGTTCCTGACCGATCCACGGTTGATCGGCATTCGCGTCACCAAGAACTGGTAGGGGGAAGTCATGAGCGAATCGATAGACGCGAAAAAGGCCGAACGTAGTTTCCGCTGGCATTTGCTGACGAGTGTTTCCGCGCTGGCGCTTCTCGCATCTGTCACCATGCACGATGCAAAGGCGGCGGATGACGATGCCGACCGTCCCACCGTCTGGATCGAACTTGGCGGCGAGATGGATCATGTAACCGGGGAGGGGAACGCCTATTCGCCCGACTTTCTGACGAACTATTCCAGTTCTTCGATTCTGCAGCAGAAATTGACGCCTATAGAAGCGCAGAACCCACCCCCGTTCAGCTTCGGCGGGGAAGGCAAGATTTCATTCCAGCCGGAAAACTCCGATTGGGTCTTCTCGGCCGCAATTCGCTATGGCCGGTCGAACAATACAAAGCACGTCAATCATCAGACGACAAAAGTGCACTATCAAAAATATCAAAGCGGCGTTCCCTTGTCTCCTGCGCAGCATATCATTTTCACCCAGGAGAAATTTGTCGACTCGCATGTCTCGCACAGGGAAAGCCAAGCGATCCTCGATTTCACGGCGGGCAAGGATGTGGGGCTCGGCATGTTTGGCCGCGATGGTTCGTCCGTATTGAGCCTCGGCGTCCGCATCGCCCAGTTCTCGGATCGTTCATCAGATGACGTACGCGCACGGCCCGATCTGCGATTTTTGTTTATTCCATCCTCCGCCGCTCCGACGAGATTCAATTTTGGAGCATACTTTCATACCTATCACGCTTACGAAAACGCCTCGCGCAGCTTTCACGGTATAGGCCCATCTATCGCATGGAGTGGTTCGGCGGGTGTCATGGGTAATCTACAAAGCGGCGAAATTGCGTTCGACTGGGGCGCTAATGCGGCGCTTCTATTCGGGCGGCAGAAAGCCATGGTGCGGCATGTGGAAACGGGTCATTTCTTTACGAGGTCTGTTGGGCCCGAGCAGCCGCCACAAACAGTCTATCAGAATCCCACTCGCGGCCACGACACGGATCGCGCTATCGCCGTACCCAATGTCGGAGGGTTTGCAGGCATGTCCTTCAAATTCTCCAGTGCCAAAGTCAGTCTCGGCTATCGCGCCGATTTGTTTTTCAACGCGATGGATGTTGGTGTCGACGCACGCAAATCCGCAACCCTGGGCTTCTATGGTCCCTTCGCCAGCGTCAGCGTTGGATTTCCGTAATAGGCCGTTGGGAGTCAAGGCTCCGTCCGATAATCTCGCCGCCGATATCAGGCTTCCGTTCGTGGTCGGCACGTGGCCGCCACATGATGCAGTGGGATGGAGGCCGAGAGCCTATCTAGGAGACGTGCTGACCCTTGCGAGACGCACTTCGATCTCGGGCTGCGTCGCGGGGGATCGCAGGAGTTCAAAGCCCTCGTCATCTCAAATTTACCCGAGCTTTCAGTGCAGACATTTGACTATGCGCGGCAGCACGGTCGCGTAAGCATCGGTGAAATGGCAAGGGGGCGACCGACATGACACGCTGGTGTGCGTCGAACGGGTGTGTTCGGGCCTCCGCGGACTGCAACTTGCGCGCATGATGACGCTTGCGATGATCTGAAGGGAGTTGGCGATTCGGTGCGGCAACTCCTGGAGCAGAGCCGCCTTGTCTTCCAGCAGATCGTCCTTGAGCTTTTCGGCGACTCGGGCGTCGGTGACGAAACGGGGAGGAAAATGCCACAATTCGAGAAGCAATAACCGCCGCCCCACTTAATACGGCCGTACCGTAATTTTGGGAGAGCTTTGTTTACGTCTACCAAGTCGCGGTGGGCGATTTCTGTCTGGATTCTGATTCGTTGCGCCGGTCGAAAATATTCATTTGTATCTTTACGCGCCAAATTGGTGACCTACCAAAGCATACGTTCGCCCTAAAGATAAGAATATGGAAAAGTCGGGATGTCGATCATATGAACGCTGGCGACTTTCGCCCGGCTTTACCGCGCGCAACGCTCTCGGAACCAATTCTCCCTCTGGCGCGAAGATGATCGCCGCATCTAGCAACCTCTATTGCCTCGCGCTATGGTTGAGTATGTTCGAGCGATAGCTAGCAACCATGCAAACAGGGCCAGTGAAAATATCGGTGGGCAACGTTGTTCCTGACCGCGCAACCGCAATTTTATCAGCAGGAATATTGACTTAGAGGAAAAAGCAATGAGCGACGCGTCTTTTGGCGGTAGCCTGTTTCATGGCCGGTTGCGCGCATCTTCCGGCAGGCTATTATGGCTCGGATTGGCGATGGTGGCGCTGGGCATTGCTGCCATCGTCTTTCCAATGATCTCCACGTTGGTGGCTGCGCTCCTCGTCGGCTGGGTGCTGTTGATTTCCGGCGGATTCATGTTCATAGGCTCTTTCTCGATTCACGGTACCGGACCTTTCTTCGGTGCGCTTCTGCTGAGTCTGCTTTCCATCGCGGCCGGTGTGTTCCTCCTTTTCAACCCACTTGCAGGCGCGGTGGCCCTCACGCTTTTGGTTGGTGTGATCTTCATGTTCCAGGGCGCATTTGAACTTTTCTTCGCGTTCGAAATGCGCCCGCATCCGGGATGGGCGGCCATGCTGATTTCCGGAATTGCCAGCGTCGTAATGGCGGTTCTGATTACAGCCAGTTGGCCCACGATATCGTTGATCGTGCTTGGTATATTGCTCGGAGTGAATTTCCTCAGCACCGGCTTTGGCTACATTTTCGTATCGCATGCACTGAGGTCTGCGTCCTAACGCATTTGCCCGAAATTTATCGCAATCGCTGAAATTGCCGTGGACGAGGCCGCGAATACAAGCTCTCAGCTTACGTTTGTGCCTCAATCTTCCGATCTGAAATCGGCTCCCGTCCAGGAGCGAAACGAGAAAACCTCCGATAATTGCCGTGTAGCCCTCGCTCGGGAGCCGCGCCTGATGCTATGGCGACCGCCATAGAGAGTGGCAACGCGACGTGCAGCTCCGCCGCAGCAGGCACAGGCCTTGTCTTCGATATCCACGATCTGCTCGATGCGCTCCAGGCGGGCAGGAAGCGACCCACGATTGCTACGCCGCGTAGATCTTTGTCTCTCGGGCGTGACGCTCTCAAGCTGCGCACTGATCCGTCCCAGCGTGGCCTCAACCTCTTCCAGGATCAGTTCATACTGATCGGGATCCAGCCGTTCGCTCTTTTGATCAAAGCGCTCGCTTGTCGTCCAGGCTTCAGCGCCGACGACCACCCGTTGCATAGAGCTCTTGCACCGCCATCCCTCCAAACCAAATCACGCCTTTGCACTGCGCTAAGCTCAAAGCTTACGCTTCCTTGTGCAAGGTGGGATTGGGACAGCGGTTACGAGGTGCCGGCGTCTTGGGGGCGTTGCAAACGCGCGTGCCATAGAGAAGGCTCTCACACTTGCCCAGCAGTATCGGGAGCATCGGTTTTTCGCCTGCCACTTGGCGGAGGTACAGAGATTCCCCGTATCGTGAGAATTGCAGCTTCCCACTGCATAGGCCGCCTTAGACCGCCGCGTCATACTCCGGAATCATTGGCCCCGCGATAAGAAATTGAGGAATCTCCGGCGTGTGCTGGGGTTCCCAGCGGTCCGCCGGTAAGCACCGAGTAATTTAATTGCGTGGCATCGGGCAATTTAGTTGTTTAGGCACTGGCGTTTCGCGCCCCTCTTCGTGCAGGCAGCCTTCCAACTATCTGTCATCAGCCAAATAATCGTTTTTTTTTGTAAAACGATCCCTACACTTGCTTAGCTGTTGCGTCGTTCTAAATGTAATCAAAGCGAAACCCTCGGAAGGCGGGATGCTCGAGAGGGATGGTCGACACGCCGGAAACCACCTGTGAGGACGCCGATCTGCGCCGTTTCGGTGCGGGCATGAACACGTCCGAATTGCGGGCTTGGTTTATCCAGGAAGTGTTGCCGTTGGAGCCAGCGTTGACGCACTATCTACAGAGCAATTGGCGCAATCAAAGCGATGTCGACGACCTCCTGCAGGACGTTTACGTACGGGTTTGTGAAGCAGCTTTAAAGCAAAAGCCCGATAAAGCCCGCCTATTTACCTTTACAACGGCCCGAAACCTTCTAATCGACCGTGTCCGTCGCGAGCGCGTTATACCAATTGAGGCGGTCGAGAATCTCGAGGCACTGAACGCCGCCATCGAAGAACCGGCCCCCGACCGCAACGTAATTGCGCGTGAAGAGTTACGTCGGGTCCAGGCTGCGCTCGACCGACTTCCTCCGCGGTGTCGCGAGGTCGTCATTCTGCGGCGCATCGAGGGTTTATCGCGACGAAACATTGCCGCGCGAATGGGTATCAGCGAAGCCACCGTCGCCGAGCACCTCGCAAACGGAATAGGCGCGATCGCCGACATGCTGGTCTGCGAAGAGATGCGTCCCAAGAGGAAGTCATGAGCGCTGCAAGCAAGGGTGCCCGAAGCGCCAAGGAAATTAAGGCCCAGGCCGCTAGTTGGCTAGAACGTCGAGACCGAGAAGATTGGAGCCCGGCTGACCAACTCGTACTGGAAGAGTGGCTCGCAGAGTCCCTGGCGCACGCTACTTCATTCTGGCGTCTTGAGGCGGGGTGGGGCCGTACCGAACGTTTGGGTGCATTGCGTGAGCCAATGCGCGCCTCGGGCGTAGAGCCTATATCGCGTTGGCCAAACCCTGCACGGATAGTGGCGGCACTCTGTGTGATAGCCACGCTAGGCGCGTTTGGTACGAGAATGACGCTAGGCTCTCACGAGCACGTCTATACAACTCCCATTGGCGGTCACGAAATTATAACGCTGCGAGACGGTTCTTCAATCGAATTAAATACCGACACGTCTTTGCGTGTCGCGCTCGATGGCAACACGAGAGCTGTCACACTCGATAAGGGTGAAGCTTATTTCCAAGTTGTTCACGACGCATCACACCCGTTCGTGGTCAATGTCGCCGGCCATCGCGTTACGGATTTGGGTACGAAATTCCTGATGCGCAAGGACGTCCGTCGCGTTGAAGTCGCGCTGTACGAGGGTCGCGCAAGTTTTGAATTGACGCTGGTGGGTTCGAATAGTCGGAAAGCGATTTTGGCGCCTGGTGATGTCGTGGTTGCAGGTACCGGTCAATACGCCAGCCAGCAGGTTATTAAAAATGAGCCGGCTCAAATGCTCGTGAACAAGCTTGCATGGCAACGGGGGTTTCTTGTCATGAACCACACAACGCTGGCAGAGGCGGTGCGTGACCTTAATCGCTACAATACTGAAAAGATCGTGATCGCCAATCCGGCGGCCGCCCAGTTGGAAATGTACGGAACCGTCCCGATTAACGGTGCAAGCGGCTTTGTTCGCGTCGTGCAAAGTGTGCTGGGCTTACGTGTTGAAAAGCACGGCAACGAAATCGTGATTTCGCAGTGATGCACGGCGTTCCAAGAACCGAATGAGCGTCATGAAGTGAAACAAGGGGGGAAAATGGCAAAACTCAGATTTGTGAAGGCAGTCCTTTCGGGAGGCGCCTGCGCCAGTGTGCTCGCGACTGCGGCGTTCGCCGTAGATTTCAATATTCCCGCGGGCGATTTGCGTGCCGTCTTATCCGCCTATATGGCGCAGACCGGATCACAGCTCGTTGTTTCAGAAGGTGCGATCCAAGGAGCCAGATCGTCCGGCGTAAGGGGCAATTTGCCAGCCGACGCAGCTCTTGATCGCCTGCTCAAGGGAACGGGATTTACGGCACGCCACGATTCATCAGGCATAACCGGAATCGTGCGAAGCACGTCCGAGTTGGAGGATGCGCCGGTACAGCTAGCGCAAGCCGCCCCGGTAAAGGCCGTTGAAACCGTAACCGTCACCTCATCAAAGCTTGGCGGCGTGGACGTGCAAACCGTACCCATCGCGATCACCGCTTTGTCGCAGGAACAATTAACCGCCACTCAGACCGCGGGAGGTCCGGATCTGATCAAGCAGGTTCCGAATATGAGCTTTACCAAGACGAACTTCTCCGGTTATAGCATCCAACTCCGTGGAATTGGTACTCAGGCGATCTCGGTGACGACCGACCCGGCGGTTGCGGTTGCGTTCAATGACATACCTTTTATCCGCAACCATTTCTTCGAGCAAGAATTCTTCGATGTCAGCCAGGTAGAAGTCCTTCGCGGGCCCCAAGGCACGCTTTACGGTCGAAATGCCACTGCCGGCGTCGTGAATTTGGGTTCGGCCAAGCCAACTGACGAATTTGAAGCCATGGCATCGGGCGAAATGGGAAGTTATCACCAGCGCCGCTTCGAAGGTATGATCAACCTTCCGATTGTAGACGATTGGCTCGACATTCGGATCGCCGGGGAGTGGACCAAGCGTCAGGGTTACTCATTCAACGATATTACCGACAGCCGTATTGATGGCCGTGATCTTTGGTCGGGCCGTGTGACAGTAGGATGGAAGCCTGTCGAAAACCTCCAGACTTATCTGATTTGGGAGCATTACTCGGAGGATGACGATCGCCTGCGAAGCTCGAAACAACTCTGCAAAACGGCGCCGATACCTTCTTCCGTCGATGGTCAGCCCGTCCCGGCTCCCGGCATCGGAGATTCATCGATCACAGATATCGGGGGCTATTTCAGCCAAGGATGCCTGCCGGCATCGTTGTACTCGGCAAATTCTTTCGAAGTTCCGAATGGGTATTCGCTGCCTTACGTGGCTGCCGGCGAACTCGTAGGCATCCTGAACAACCAAGATCCTTATTCGAGCACAATACAGTCTCGCAATTTGCGTGTGATCGAAATCAACCATCAATCCGCAATACAAAGCGAAGAACGACATTGTCGAATACAATGCAGATTACAAAATGATGCCAAGCCTAACATTTACCTCGCAAACGGGGTTCAATCACGATTTCTTATATTCAACTCAAGACTATAACCGGTTTGACACCGCTCCCGGCATATTTAACGGTGACAGCGGATTTTGTGACCCGCAGTTAGGTTGTAGCAACAGAATTGTCGCGCAGGACCTTTCGGACGAACATTCCTGGCAGCTTAGTCAGGAGTTTCGCCTGGAATCTGATTTTTCCGGGCCTCTGAATTTCAACGTTGGCGGAAACTATCTCCACTACGAGACAGAAGAAAATTACTACGTTTTTGTCAATGCCCTAACGGCATTTGCATATGCTGGAAGCGTCGGCGGCACCGCGGATGGCGATCGAGCAGGATGCCTTCAGGGGATTGGGCTCGGCGGCGGCTCGGGAGGGGGATTTCAATACAACAACCCCCAGACCGGTGGCGGTGTACCTACAGATTCCGATTGTATCTATGTGGATACCGGCTCGCTCAGCAATGTGAATAACGAAGGGCACAACTATTTTCTCAGCCAAAATCCGTATACCTTGAATTCTTATGCCGCGTTCGGGGAGGCGTACTACAATCTGCTTTCTGACCTGAAGTTTACTGCTGGCTTGCGGTGGACCGAGGATCGCAAACATTTCGCGGATATTCCTAGCGAACTTGTCGCGGTCGGTTATGGCTACGCGATCAGCGGTATTGTGAACCAGCAATGGGACCAGCTCACGGGTCGCGCCGTCGCAAACTGGACGCCCAAGCTTAATTTTACCGATCAGACGTTGGTCTATGCGTCCTATGCACATGGTTACAAGGCGGGTGGGGCAAACCCGCCTGGCGCTGTTCTGATCACATTTGAAACCGGTGACAATCCGTTCCCCGATCACCCTGCCACGTTCAAACCGGAATTTATCGACGCATTCGAGTTAGGCAGCAAGAATACGCTGCTGGACGGTGCGCTGACCTTGAACGGGGATGTCTTCTACTACAACTACGAGAATTATCAGATTTCCGAGATCGTTGATCGAACGTCGATCAATTTGAACTTTGACGCGCATGTAAAAGGAGCCGAAATCGAAGGCACCTGGGAGCCTGCTCTAGGGCTGCGGTTCAATTTCGCGGGCGGCTGGGAAGATACAGCACTTGCAAAAGGGGACAGCGCCGTTGATCTGATTGACCGTACCGCAGGCCATGCCGACTGGATGGTGATTAAGCCTTTCATAGGCCAAGCTTCCAACTGCATATTGCCGACATCCATCGTGGCGGCGGCCATTCAATACGGAATTCTGAATTATGGAGCGTCCAGCAACGGCTCGATCATTCAAGCCTGTGCAGCGGCCTATAATCTCCATGAGGATCCTATTACCGATCTCCCCTATGTACCAAACCCCACCACGCGTGATGGCGGAATTGGTCTTGGCGTAATACCGATCGCTGGTTATTCCGGCTTCAATCCCGCCACTGCGCCAAACGATGGCGAAGGGTTTAGCAAAGACTTAAGCGGGAATGAGCTTCCGAACGCTCCGCCGTTCACGGCATCAATCGGCGCGCAGTACACAATGCCGTTAACGTCAGACTGGGCTGGGACCGTGCGGACGGATTACTACTGGCAGGATTATTCCTGGGCCCGAGTGTTTAACGATAACCCATATGATCGTCTGCGCGGCTACACCAACGTCAATCTCTCGTTGATCTTTACGAGCCAAGACGGTTGGCAGGTGATGCTGTACGATAAGAATATATTCAACTCGACTGCTATCACAGGTGACTTTTTAAACAGCGACGATAGCGGACTGACGACCAACGTGTTCCTAACCGATCCAAAGTTGATCGGCATTCGTGTCACGAAGAACTGGTAAAAGGGGGAACCAATGAGCGAATTGATGGATATTCGTCACGATGCGGGTAATTGGCGTTGGCAGCTCTTGGCGGGTGTTTCTACGCTTGCGTTGCTTGTGACGATCTATGATTCGGGTGCTGTTGAAGCATCTGATGGGGACGTCGATCGTCCGACGGTTTGGATCGATTTGGGTGGTCAGCTGGAGCATCTCAGCGGTCAGGGCGACGATTTCGCGCCGGCCTTCCTCGCTGCCAATGCGGGCGCCGACCCATTCAAGCCCGTTTCGCCGGCGCGGGCCGAACAACCTCCTGATTATAGCTATGGCGGGCAGGGCGAAGTCTCATTCGAGCCTCGGGGCAGCAATTGGATATTTTCGGCATCGCTTCGCTATGGACGATCAAATAATGATAAGCACGTGCATCAGCAAACGTTTCTCAAGGTCCCGACTGCCTATCCGATTCACGCCAATATTCCAACCGCGGATGAAGCTAACTACGCGGACACGACGGCGAAGCACGAGGAAAGCCATGCAATTATGGACTTCATGGCCGGCAAGGACGTCGGGCTAGGAATGTTTGGGCTCAACGGCTCATCCATTGTTAGTCTCGGTGTTCGCTTCGCGCAATTTGCTTCTTCAGCCAACGTGAAAATAAGGGCGCGCCCAGATATCCAAATCTATCCGGCTTTTGGAGGGGTGATACCAGCGAAGTATTTTCGAAACTATGCGTTCCAAGGTGAAGATACGCGCAGCTTCCACGGCATCGGTCCTTCCCTGTCTTGGAACGGTTCGGCCCCGTTGCTCGGAAACGTGGAAGCATCGGAGCTCTCTCTTGATTGGGGTGCCAATGCCGCAATTCTCTTCGGCAGGCAGAAGGTTTATGAACAGCATGCAACAACCGGTCGAAAACGGTATCACGTGAAGACGAATTGCTGCTCGCACACCGCACTTTACACCTCTCATTATGTTACGCGTTATAAGCATGGAGCCAGCGATAGTCGCGCACGATCGGTTACTGTCTCGAATCTGGGGGTATTTGCGGGGCTTTCATTACGACACAACGCAGCCAAGGTCAGCCTTGGTTATAGAGCTGATTTCTTTTTGGGAGCTATCGATGGAGGCATTGATACCGCTCGCAGCGATACGATCGGTTTCCACGGTCCGTTTGCCGCAATCAGCATTGGTCTGCCGTAATGGGCCGTTGGGAGTCAAGGCTCCGTCCAATAATCTCGCCGCCGGTATCAGGCTTCCGTTCGTGGTCGGCACGTGGCCGCCACATGATGCAGTGGGATGGGGGCCGAGAGCCTATCTAGGAGACGTGCTGACCCTTGCGGGACGCACACCCAATGCTACGGCTTCATCGGCTTCGCGCTCCCGGCGACGGGAGTAGGGACGGGCAGGAACTTCCGCGCTGCCCGAGTCCTTTCCTTATGCGGCTGATGCCTCCTCTTTGCCGAAGCGGCAAGTCAGTGCCGTTCACCCACATGCGGTGCAGAACGATTGCCAGCTTCCTGGCCAAGGCCACCGTGGCACGCCGGATGCCGCGACGTTTGGCGACCGCCATCGTCCAGCGTTTTAGACTGGAGAAGCTCTTTGCGCGCGTGAGCATGGAATGCGCCGCTTCGTAGAGGGCGCTGCGCACCATGGCGTCACCAGCTATGGAGCCGGTGACGTCGATGGTGCCGGACTGGTATTTCCTCGGCGTCAGGCCAAAGTGCGCCCCCAGCCGCTTGGATGAGGTGAAGCGCGTAGGATCATCGACAGCCGTTTTAAAAGTCAAAGCGGTCAAGGCGCCTACACCGGGCACGGTCATCAGATGCCGGCAAACTCCGTCGGTGCGTGCAATCATCAGGAGCTGACGATGAAGCGCGGCGGTCTCCTTACGCAAGACAGCGCGTGCCCGCAACATCGCCTCGCCGAGTTGCTCGAGCACAGGGTGGCCGGCAGCAAGTTCGCGAACACGGGCGGCAAAGCGAACGCCGGTGGTCTGTCCCATCTTCAATCCGTATCCTCGCAAGAGACCGCGAAGGCACAACTCCACATCGATCGCCTTGACCAGCAATTGCTTTGCGCGCCGTCAAAAGCACACGAACATCCTGGGAGGGCTGCGACTTGCAGTGCACAGGGCGATACCAACCCATCCGCAGCAACTGAGCAATCCCGCGAGCATCGTTGCGGTCGGTCTTCACCGCCATCGCCGAGATGGCGGCTTTGACATGACGCACTTCCAGCAACACCACCGAGAACCCGGCTGCCGAAAGCCCGGCATGCAGCCACTGCGACAGCGGACAGGCCTCTATCCCGATCCGCGTTAGTTCGCAGTTCAGTTGTCTAAAAAACAGCGCCAGTGCTTCGGGATCACTCGCCACCTTTGCTTCCCGCACGATCTTGCCGCTCGCGTCCACAACGCACACGCTGGATGCTTCCAACGAAACATCAATCCCTGCACAATACTCCATGGCTGCCTCCTTTTGATGATTGGGGCCAGGTCACTGGACCCCGTTGAGATCATCATCGGGGACAGCCACCCGCTTCGCTACCGCTCGGCAAGGCCCATTACCGCATCTCGGTGGTTACCCCGCGGCGTGGCCTCAATCCGGGAAAGGCTGTAGCCGTCGCATACGTGAGCGTCTTCATCTGTGCTCTCGGTTATAACAGCTAATTCCCGCTTTTTTTGGAAGATGACTTCCGGGTTGGAATATCTTCAAACAACAGAAGCGTGGCTTTGCGAAGGATAGCAGCGCGCTGGGAGCTCGTTGCCGATTTTTCTGCACGATGCAGTGTGATTTGAAGTGGGCCTGAGTTGTGTTATTGGCAGCGACCGGACACAGCATTGATTCGCCCACTATGGAAGTCGGCGCTCTTGTGCAGGTGGCGATTCAATTCAGAGAATTATAAATCCGCGAGGCGGGGCGATGCACTGGATTTTGAGCGACCTCTTCATTGCCAAGCATCTGCGGCCGACAAACATCAACCGTGCGAGACCGTGAAGGGTTTCGCCGGAGGGTTTGGATCCTAGCAGCGTTGCCTTCCTCATCACGCCGCGGACCGTGAATCATAAAACGCGAGCAATATCGACGTAAGCACCGGAGTGGGTACCGCGTTTTATCGCGTCGCTGAAGTCAACTCCCTTCATCATTCGGACGTGACGATAGCCTCGGCCGGTCGGCTGAGGGGTGGATATGGCTGAGGCAGATATGTGCTGCTTATGCCCTCCTACGATCAAATCTCAAGACCGTAAGGAGGTGAAATCCGCTTGCGTAAACGGATTTCCGACGAAACTTTGACTCCAAACTTGTCGGATTTGATCGTGCTCCGAACGTGTTTTGGGACTCAAAACTCAAAAACGTCGCTCGCGCGTCCAAGTTTGTATGAAAATTTGCCTTCACTCAGAGTTTAGATTCGCGCGAACATTGCTCCTAGAGAGCACTCGAAATGGGCGCGCATTTCCCTCCCACATCCCCCAAACGACCCTCTGGCTACGGACGTAGGCCAGAACTGTGCTGTTTTTCCTCAGCTTTGGGGCCCGAAGGTGCCGGACTTCTATACTGTTGGGACGGTCGATTTCGATTTTTCTCCAACCGACCCGGACATTCCGTGGGCCCGGTCGTCTACCTAGTTGAAGGCATAAACCCGGAACCCTCGAACCCAGGAAGTTAGCGGGGGATGGCAGAAACAACAGATAGCAGTCGTGAAGGCAAAGGCCCGCGGCCTGAAGGCACGGACATGACCGCGCCGAAAGTGGACGCTTGGTTTGCGCGCGAGGTGTTGCCCATGGAGGCGGTTTTGGTTCAGTTCCTTCGCAACAATTGGCGCAACAAGAGCGAGATTGCCGATCTATTGCAGGACGTGTACGTCCGCGTCTATGAGGCAGCACTCAAGCAAATTCCGGATTCAACCAAACAGTTCGTTTTCTCGATAGCGCGAAATCTTCTCATTGACAGCGCCCGGCGCGAACGAATTGTTCCCTTCGAAACCATCGCGGACATGGAGGCTTTAAGCCTCGTTGCTGACATTCCCGGCCCCGAACAATCCGTCATCGCACGCGACGAGCTTCTGAGGCTCCAGGCTGGGCTCGATCGTCTGCCCGCGCGCTCGCGCGAAGCCTTTGTCCTGCGCCAAATCGAAGGCCTTTCTCGGCGCGAAATAGCCCGACGCATGGGCATCTCTGACAAGACGGTCAGGTGGCACCTGAACGAAGGTCTGCGTGTGCTCGCCGACATCATGTACGGCGAATCCGCTGATGTGGGAGGCAGGGCGTGAGTGAAGATATCCGCAGTGACAGATCCGCCTCGGCGAACGCCACAGAGGTTCAAAAGCGCGCCGCCGATTGGATATTCGATCGCCACGACTGCGAGATCTGGAGTGCCGAAGATCAGGTAAAACTCGATGCGTGGCTTAATGAATCTCTGGCCCATCGCGTCGCCTATGTTCGCCTCGAAACGGCCTTAAGCCGCAGCAACCGTCTCGCCGCTCTGCGGCACACCTCCCAGGCATCGGCTAAGCAGCGCGCCGAAGAAATTTCGAGAAAACGTCCCATTATGATTGCTATGGCGGCGATCCTGGCCGTTGCCGCGTTGGCCGGAACAGGTGTCGCGATCCTTCTGCGAACGTCCCCGACCCAAGCCACCGAAGCTTACGCCACCGCTCTGGGCGGCCACAAAACAATTTTCTTAGCCGATGGCTCCCGCATCGAACTCAATACCAACACCGTCCTGCGTACCCAGATCGGTACTCGGCAGCGGGCCGTCTGGCTCGACAAGGGCGAAGCTTATTTCGAGGTCAAACACGATGCCATGCGGCCGTTCGTGGTCACGGCCGCCGGCTATCGCGTGAGAGATTTGGGCACAGCGTTCTCCGTGCGCAACGATGCGAACCATCTCGAAGTTGCCCTGGTCGAAGGCCGCGCGCGCTTCGAACCAGCCAATGCTGATGTGCGCATGTCCCCGGCCGAACTGACGCCAGGCGATGTCGTCGTTGCCACCGCAGACAAAGTCACCGTCACGAAGAAGCCCGAACGTAAGCTGGCCAACCAACTCGCCTGGCGGCAAGGCTTGCTCGTCTTCAACTACGTCACGCTTGCCGATGCGGCGTCCGAATTCAATCGCTACAATGCGAAGAAACTCGTCATTGCCGATACATCTGCTGCCCGCCTGACCGTCATGGGCAAGTTTCCGGCCAGAAACGTCGAGCTGTTCGGACAAGTGGCGAAGGACATTCTGGGCGTGCGCGTAGAGGACCGGGGCGGCGAAATCGTGATCTCGAAACAACCGACAGGTGAGTAGCTCGAAGCGTTCGCGCAGCTTCGTGGTGTCAAACTTACGTTTATGAGGGGGTAGGATGCCAAGGTATTCCAGATTGCTGTTCGCGGGAACCGCCTGCGTGGCGCTTTTCGCGTCATCTGCATTCGCAACAGATTTCAACATTCCGAACGGCGATCTCGGCGCCGCACTGAACGCCTATATGGCGCAGAGCGGCGTCGTACTCGTCGTCTCGGGAGACGCGGTAAAGGGCATCAAAACCAAGGGATTCAGGGGCGACCTTTCCGCCGATGCAGCCCTCTCGCGAATATTATCGGGCACCGGGCTTTCTGCCCAGCCAAATTCCGGAGTTGTCGCTATTGTTCGTGATGGACGCTCCAGCGACGCACTCGACGGATTGTCTATGCAGTTGGCCCAGGCTGCGCCGCTTTCTCGCGGTCCCGTTGAAACCGTGACTGTCACGTCTTCAAAGCTTGGCGGTGTGGATGTCCAATCCGTTCCGATATCGGTCACTGCGTTATCGCAGGAGCAACTGACGGCCACGCAGACTGCCGGCGGACCGGACCTGATCAAACAGGTTCCAAACATGACGTTCACCAAAACGAACTTTTCAGGTTACAGCATCAATATTCGGGGTATCGGAACACAGGCGATTTCGGTGACGACCGACCCAGCGGTGGCAGTCGCGTTCAACGATACGCCATTCATCCGCAATCATTTCTTCGAGCAGGAATTCTATGACGTTAGCCAGGTCGAGGTTTTGCGTGGTCCACAGGGGACGCTCTATGGCCGCAACGCGACAGCGGGCGTCGTCAACCTGATCTCCGCGAAACCTTCGGACCAGTTCGAAGCGGTGGCCTCCGTCGATATCGGAAACTATGGTGAACGCCGCCTTGAGGGTATGATCAACGTGCCGATTGTCGACGACCGCGCCGATATACGCGTCGCTGGCGAGTGGACCAAGCGCAGCGGCTATGTATTCGACGAGTCCAACGACACCAATGTTGATGGCCGCGATCTGTGGTCGGGTCGCATGACGGTCGGTTGGAAGCCAGTAGAAGGGTTGCAAACTTATTTTGTCTGGGAACATTTCTCGGAAGATGATGATCGGCTCAGAAGCGGCAAGCAATTATGTAAAACGGCCGCGTTCCCCACAACGGTCGACGGCGCGCCGGTCGCACCGGAGCCAAACTTTGTCACTTCATTTCTCAGCCAGGGCTGCGAGATGACGTCACTCTATTCCCCCGATGCCTTCGAAGTTCCCAACGGGTTCGCATTGCCCGTCGTTACCTTCGGTGCGTACGGCCCATTTGGCGGAGTTGTTAGTGATAACGCTATTGCCAAGGGCGTCGACCCGTACGCAAGCGCCACACAATCGACCAACCTCCGCGTGATCCAATCGGCATTAAAGCCACGTTATCAAGCCAAGAACGATACCGCGGAACTCAATGCCGACTATACTTTGACGCCATCGATCAGCTTGACCTCGCAGACCGGGTTCAACCACGATTTTCTCTATTCGACAGAAGATTTGAATCGCTTCGACACGCAACCAGGCATTTTCAACAACGTGCCGGCCGCGCCCGGCGGGGTCTTTTGCGATCCGCAATTGGGTTGCTCGAACAGGCTTGTTGCCGAGGATCTTTCGGACGAGCACGCTTGGCAGTTGAACCAGGAGTTTCGCGCGGCTTCCAGTTTCAGCGGACCCCTCAACTTCAATATCGGCGCGAACTATCTGCATTACGAGACGGAAGAGAATTTCTACGTCTTCAATAATCTTGCTACCATTGATGCGGCGTACCTTCCTAGTTATGGGGGAGGGCCCGATCCGCTTACCGAGCTTTATGATAACGCTTGCTCCGCGCATGTTTCACTTAATTCGGCACACGTCGGTCGCGCGCCTTTTGCTTGCCAATATATAGATCCAAACATACTCGCCAACATCAACAGCGAAGGGCACAACTATTTCGTCAGCAAGAATCCTTATGTACTGAATTCTTATTCGGGTTTTGGCGGAGGTTCTTATCAAGTCCTCGACGACGTGAAATTGACGGCGGGTTTGCGTTGGACCGACGACCGGAAGCATTTCGTGGAAATCCCCAGCGAAACGCTCGTTCCATATTGGGGATATCCGATATCGGGCACGATCGATCAGCAGTGGCAGCAATTCTCGGGTCGTTTTGTCGTCAACTGGACGCCGAAGCTCGATTTCACCGACCAGACCCTGGTTTATGCGTCTTACTCACATGGTTATAAGGCGGGCGGCGCCAATCCGCCCGGACCTGCCCTGGCGTCTTCGACAGAGGCTTCGGCCGCGACGCATCCTCTTACTTTCGCGCCGGAATTCGTCGAGGCCTATGAAGCCGGCACGAAGAATACGCTGCTCGACGGTACGCTGACCCTGAACAGCGACGTTTTCTACTATGATTATAAGGGGTATCAGATCTCGCAAATTGTGGACCGTACGTCGATCAACCTCAATTTCAACGCCAACATACGCGGTGCAGAAGCCGAGGCCACATGGGAGCCGATACCCGGCCTGCGCTTCAACTTTGCGGGCGGGTATGAAGACAGCAAGCTTGCCAGCGGCTCGCAGGCCATCGATTTGATAGATCGCACGGCAGGTAATCCCGATTGGATGGTCATCAAGCCGTTCATCAACGAAACGTCGAACTGCATTTTGCCGACCTATGTTGTCAAGGCATATGTACTGAATACAAACAATACAGCCGGTTTCATCGCTTTTGCGTGCGACTTCGATTATACTTTGGGCGTCGATGAAAGCGGTACAGGGTTCAATCCGGCAACCGCACCCAATGGGGGTGCTGGGTTCGACAAGAACCTCACTGGCAACCAGCTTCCCAACGCGCCGCCACTCACAGCTTCGTTTGGAACGCAATATACCGTGCCGGTGACGCCGGACTGGGCGGCCACGCTGCGCGGAGACTACTACTGGCAGGACTATTCTTGGGCACGCATATTCAATGATCATCCCTACGACCGGTTGCGCGGTTACACCAATGTCAATCTATCTCTGATCCTCACCAGTCAGAACGGTTGGCAGGTGATGGGCTATATGAAGAACATCTTCAACGTGACGGCTATTACTGGCGATTTCCTCTACGCAGACGACGTTGGGTTGACGACCAATGTGTTCCTAACCGATCCGCGCTTGATCGGCATCCGCGTCACAAAGAACTGGTAGGAGGAACACATGAGTGAAGCGATGAACGCAAACGTCAGCCGCAAATGTCTCCGTTGGCGGCTTCTGACAAGTGCTTCGGCGCTGTCGTTGTTGGTTTGTAGTGTGCACGCTGCTACTGCTGAGGCCGATGGGGACAGTCCGCGGGTCTGGATTGAACTCGGTGGGCAATGGGAGCAGATGAGCAGCAGTCAGAGCATTTTTGCTCCGGCCTTCGACCTCGCCACGCCGCGTCCCAGTTTTGAAACGATCTCGCCTATGAGCGTCGAGAGATTACCCCCTTCGAGTGTCGGTGGCGAAGGCACCTTATCACTCATGCCTAGCGGAACCGATTGGGTGTTCTCGGCATCCGTCCGTTATGGGCGGGCGCAAAACGACAGGCAGCTTTTGGAACACTCGGCCTTCCCAACCCACTATACCTCACTACCTGATCGCTATGTGTTCTCCAATGGCAGCATGAAAAGCAGGGAGGCCCATCTTGTCCTTGATTTTCAGGCTGGCAAGGATTTCGGATTGGGGATCTTTGGTAAAGAAGGCTCATCCGTCGCGAGCCTTGGCGTTCGCTTTGCGCAGTTCGATCAGCGTTCGGATATTGCCCTTAGCGAAAATCCGATCCCGGGCACCGCGTTGGGTGGTCCAGGCGCCAATTTCACGGCGGCAGCCCAGATTTCCCGCAGCTTTCATGGCATCGGACCATCACTTTCATGGAACGGGTCGGCGCCTTTCTTAGGCCGTCCTGATCACGGCGAACTTTCGCTCGATTGGGGAGCGAACGCCGCCCTGTTGTTCGGCCGGCAGAGAGCGAATGTCCAGCATCAAACCGATTACCCCGTGCAAACCTCAGTAACACACGCGCGTGCCCACTCGGTGACAGTGCCGAATGTTGGCGGCTTTGCAGGAGTTTCCTATCGGGTAGAAAATTTCAAGGTGAAGCTCGGCTATCGGGGAGATTTCTTCTTCGGCGCGATGGACGGCGGGATCGATACGGCGCACAAGGAAAACCTCGGTTTCTACGGCCCGTTCCTCAACGTGGCCGTTGGGATCGGGAGGTAAGCGGAACCTTCACGGGACGTTTTCTCACACAGTTGTTAGAGATGAGCTTTGCGGAAGTCGACGTCCCATTGGCACGAATTTAGCCATGGGGTTTTGGCTTTACTTGCCTCTTATTGGGATGTCGTTTGTTTTTCGATTTGTCTGCTATGAGGCCTTGGCGGATGCTTTAGTCTCTCGTTGTCGTTCGGCGGATTGGATGGAGGCGATTTCTTGCCCGTATCGAGCAGCGTGCCATCGGGGGAAGGAAATATGCGGACGCCGCCTTTCTTGCGCGCGGCGACAAATGCCGCGAATTTATCGGCTACGTGGGGAGCGACTTCGAACCTCGTCTCTGTATCATAGACGCGGATCGCGCCAATATCCTTCTTGGTGATCTCGCCCTGACGGCAGATTTCCGGTAACAGCCATTTTGGATCCGCATTGCGCTCCCGCCCGACCGTGATTTTGAACCAGACTCCGTTGGCCATCTCGCGACGCGGCGCGCGATCTTCGCGCGGATGATCCCGACGAGGGCCTTTTGCGCGTAAGCCGATTTCGTGACGTCCGTGCTGGCGCGGCCCACGCGATTCATGCAGGCTTTCGGCAATATCCGAAATGTCCTCCGGCGCAGGTAATTGCGCCCGATACATTTTTACTAAAGCCGCCGCGATGTTGCGCGGGGAATGCACGGCAAGCAGAGCATCGGCCATGATAAGATCGTCATCGCTTGCCGCATCCTCGACGCCCATCAAAATCGGATTTTGCAGCAACCTGTCCCGATCGAGTTTGCAAATGTCCTCAGCCGAAGGGGGCTCGCTCCAGACGAAATTGACGCGTGCCCTCCCCAGCATCTCCTCCGCGCGACGGCGGCGCGAATTCGGCACCAGAAGAACGCTGACGCCTTTACGTCCAGCCCGGCCGGTGCGTCCACTGCGATGCTGAAGCACTTCGGCGTCATTTGGCAGATCGGCATGAATGACGAGACCGAGATTGGGCAGATCGATGCCGCGCGCGGCCACGTCGGTGGCGACGCAAACGCGCGCCCGTCCGTCGCGCAGTGCCTGAAGCGCATGGTTGCGCTCGCTTTGACTGAGTTCGCCGGAGAGGGCCACGGCGGCAAACCCGCGTTCCCGCAACATGGCTTCCAGATGGCGTACCGTCTGGCGAGTGCCGCAGAACACCAATGCGCTCGGTGGGTCCATGAAGCGAAGCAGATTGATCACCGCGCTCTCGACCCTGTTGTGGGCGATTTTAATGACGCGGTATTCGATATCGGCATGACCTCGCGCCTCGCCGATCGTCTGAATGCGAAACGCATCGCGTTGATAATGTTGTGCCAGCGTGACAATCGCTTTGGGCAGTGTTGCCGAAAACAAAAGAGTACGCCGGCTTTTCGGCGTGGTTTCCAGAATGAATTGCAGATCCTCGCGAAAGCCCAGATCGAGCATTTCGTCCGCTTCGTCGAGTACGATCGCCTTGAGGGCGGACACCTTGAGGGCATGCCGTTCCAGATGATCGCGCAGCCGCCCCGGCGTTCCGACCACGATATGCACACCGTCGGCGAGCTGACGCCGTTCTCGGCCTGGATCCATCCCGCCGACGCACGCAACCACGCGCGCGCCCGCATATTGATAGAGCCAGTTCAGTTCGCGCTGGACCTGCATCGCCAGCTCGCGAGTGGGCGTGATGATCAGCGCGAGCGGCTCGCCCGCGGGCCCCATCGTTTCGGCGCCTTCCAATAGCGTTTCGGCGATCGCCAAGCCATAGGCTACCGTCTTGCCAGAGCCCGTCTGGGCCGAGACCAGAAGGTCGCGTCCATCAGCGTCGGCCTCGAGCACTGCCGATTGTACTGGTGTTGCGTCGCGATAATCGCGCTCGGTCAGAGCGCGAGCGATGGCAGTGGGTGCTTTGCGGAATGCCAAGAGGTGACCTTCGGGTTGGCGGCGCGCTTGTGCGCAGCCTCTCTTTATCGTTGTTGCCCGCAAAAAACAGCAAAAGCTCGTGTCAGTGGCTGGGACCACTCATTTTGGCGAAAACCAGACGATCCTTATTATCCTGCATGAGTTTGGAGAGGCCAGGTATCGTTGCGAAACCAAGACCGCCGGGTAGGCCGGTTTCGGGATCGGCGTTAATCCTGGAATAGCTTTCGGTCGAGATTTTCTCCCATTTTCCTGCGGGTTTCTTGATTTCGAGACTTACTACTGTAGCCTTCAGTACGAGACGGACGATCGCGGTGTCTGGTGTCGAGGGTTTGATAAGGCTTGGATGCCCTGCGATCATCTGCCAGCCATTGGCAAGCGCCCATTTGGTCAATTCGTCCTTCGTCATGGCCTGATCTCGATTGTGCGATTGAGCGCCCGATCCTAGCGCAAACCACGAGATGCTCCGGGCGTTAGAACGCCCTGCGACTGGAAGGCGCACATTCGGCGTCTCGAGAGCGACATTATAAGCTGAATCAGGGCAACGGTTATTGGATGCGTGAAGCTTGTCACCACCGTTGCTCTTACCCAGGAGAGAGCATCGGATAGGGTTCGGCGTCGCGGTCGCACGAAATGATCGACGGACACTTTTGTGATGCGGTCGACGGGCGCTGGCGCTCACAAAAACCTTGGTGGCGTCGGTGGCGGTCTTGGGATTTTCAAGATCCAGATGATGTCCTAGTATCCGGAAGCTCGATAGTGCTAGCCCCTAAGTTCTCCTGAAAGCGTGATTGAGCAAAACAAAGACGCCTGTTACCTCGCCCTTCGTCAGATGCAGGGAACATGTGGCGACAAAAATCCCAATCGACGGCTGCGGATCATTTTTCTTTGCGTTTTGCGGGAATAGATGAACGTTCTGGAAGGTGGAACGCAAGAGGAAGTCATCTCAAGTCCCATCGAGCTTTTGGCGCAGGTTCTCGATCACGCACGTCGTCCGCGTCAGCATCAGGATACGGTAAAGCTCACGAGTTTCGGTCGCAATTTCAGCGAATTGTGGAGATAATCGGGCGACAACTTGCTCGGCAGCGCACCGGCGCCAAACCGCCCCGTTCGGCCAACGAACTTCGATGCCTTGGGTATTCGACTGATCAATCCCTAGAGTAACCGTTGAGGTTCGCCATGATTTAAGTCGCGACCCGTAGCCAGGGAAATTTCCCTGTATTTTTCCCAATTAATAGGAAACTCTGTCTTGAGACCGGCTCGCCTTAGACCGCGAACACCACCAATGGTTTCAATGGGGTGCGATTTCCCGAACCCCGTCACAAAGAGGTCTCGATGACGGACATTCCGCCTGACCGGCTCGCTGCAAATCCCAAAAGTCCTCATCACGATGCCACCCTCCTCGAACGCGGCGTGGGCATCAAGTTCAACGGCGCTGAGAAGACCAATGTCGAGGAATATTGCGTCAGCGAGGGATGGATCCGCGTCGCCGCCGGCAAGACGCTGGACCGCTTTGGCCAGCCGATGACCGTCAAGCTTAAGGGGGTCGTCGAACCTTATTTCAGGGATATCGCACAACGCGGCTAGCTACTTTCCGGCGCAAAAATAATCGCCCTGGGTGAGGGGGGAATTGCACGCTGGACGGAATCGTGCAGGGTCGAACGAAAATCTACTGACGCGCCTGGTTGCGGTTGATTCATTCTAAAGAATGATTCGTGATCGAACGATGCAGGCGCGAGAAGTTTTTGCTCAAATTGCCGGTGACCGGCGACGATAAATCCCCTCTCGGCATCCTTTCCGAATTTGCCTTTTCCTTTCAAACACGCAATCCTCCTATTTGACATCCGTGTCACTATAATTGACAAAAATGTCTACAGTGGGGGCCGCCAAGCAAATTAGGCAACCTCGTCGCCGCAGACGCCGTTCGGCGACCGAGGCGCGGGGGGAAGCGCTTGTCTCTGCTCGCAAGCTGCTACTGCAGCGCGGCCCCGAAGGCGTCACCTTGATGGCTGTGGCCGATGACCTCGGGATGACCCACGGCAATCTAATCCATCATTTCGGCTCGGCCGACGAGTTGCAATCCGCTCTCATGGTGGCGATGGTGCGCGATCTGACGTCCGCCATCGCCAAGGCGGTCGGCAGGGTGCGCTCGGATGAGGCCAGCGCCCGGGCCCTCGTTGACGCGGTGTTCGACGCCTTCGACCAGGGCGGCGCCGGGATGTTGGCCGCCTGGATCGCACTCTCCCAGCGCCAGGCACATTTGGAGCCGATCCGCGCCGCGGTGGGCGAATTGGTCGACGCCATAGACAAGAAAAGCGGCGCGGCTGACGACAAGCCCCGCCGCATCCAGTCCGCCATCCTTATCATGACCTTGTGCGCCTTTGGTGATGCCGTTATTGGCCCTCAATTGCGCGAAATGCTCGGCCGCGACCCAGATTCGGTCCGCCGCGTCGCAACAAGATTGCTGCCCACCTTTTTCTAATCCACCCCACGCGATTATAATCACTCTCGCTTACAGCAGCAGGTAACACCACCATGATCGAGTCCCACGACGGTTTCGAATTCCGCCCCGCCTGGCACCGTGCCGATCCGCAGATCGAGACCGACGCGCGCGAATTCTGGCGCGGGATGCGCCTTCTGGCGTTACCCGAAATCGAGAAACGCATCCCCGAACTGATCGCCGGGGCCTACGTCAACGACAAACTCGTCGCCGTCTCCACCGCCGAATTCAATGTGTTGCCGCAATTGCGCGCGCGCTTTGCAATGTATCGCTGTCTGGTGTCGCCGGAATATCGCCGTCATCATTTGTCCTATCGCATCTCTGGCTATTCCTGCGGGCTTCTGGAGAAATGGTCGCTGGAAAATCTACACGAGCGCGTCGTCGGCATGGCCGCGATCATTCAAGCCTCGGAATACAAGGCCAAACAGCGCGAGCCGATGTGGCCCGAATACGGCCTTAACCTCAACCTGGTCGGCTACAACAACATGGGCAGCCAAATCCGCGTGTCCTGGTTCAAGCACGGCCGTGTGGACGAAGCGCAGGAATTCATGCGCATCGCCCACACCTTCGAGGACGATGTGCAGCAGCGGCGTTAGAACAGAATTCCTATCTTCTTCTTGTGAGGAAGTAAGGGATTATTCTATGCGAGAAAATTCTAAGCGCGTTCCGGTGCAGACCCCTTCACACTGGTCCGCACCATTTCGCGCCGATGTCCATGATAATCGTTGAGCGCGAAATGCTGCGTGCAGCGATTGTCCCAGATCGCCAGCGTCCCTTTTGCCCAGCGCAACCGCCAAGTGAAATTCTCGTTCACCGCATGACGATAAAGATGCTGCAACAGTCCGCCCAATTCCGCGTTGCTCCACCCTGAAATGCGCGTGGTATAGACCGGGTTGACGAATAGGGCAGGTCGGCCGGTCTCTGCATGTGCAATGACGGCCGGATGCGCATATTCGCGAAAGGCGTCCTTGGAAGGTTCGATCGGCGTCGACATCTTGTCCTTCACACCGTCGAGATAGCCACCCGTTCCATATGCCATCCCCGCCGAGTGGACCGCATCAAGCCCGCGCAACGTCTCGCGCAAGCCGGGAGAAAGCGTCTCGTAGGCCATATATTGATTGGCCCAAACCGTATCTCCGCCCACCGGCGGCGCTTCGAGGCAATACAGAAGCGTGAAACTGGGCGGCACCGGCAGGTAGGACAGATCGGTATGCCACGCATTGGCAAAATTCAGCTTCTCTTCCTTCTCTTTCAGAATACGAATGACATAAGGCCGCTCCGCCATCGGCTTGACGAACGGCGTCACGTCACATCCGCCCAGTGCATCGGTCAGCCGTTCAAGGTCGTCGAGCGTCATCTGCTGGTCCGGCAACGCTACAACCAGATGACGCAGCAGCGCGCGCCGCAACCCCACGATGTCTTCTTCATCCAACGGCTTGGAAAGATCGAGCCCTCTGACATAAGCCCCCGCCGCGCCGGCCGCCGGTTCCACGGTCAGACGCACTTGCGTGTGAATGCCAACCATCCTGTTCTCCACCGGTGCGCGACTATACCCGTATCGGACCGTCAATTCACCCGGCGCGTCTTGCCCGCCCAGAAGGGTTCGCGCAATTCGCGCCGCAAAATCTTGCCCGAGGCATTGCGCGGCAAGGCTTCGATGAAAGCGACGCTTTTCGGTGCCTTGAACGCCGCCACCCGTGTTCGCGCAAAGGCAATGATGTCCTGCGCGCTGGGCTTGGCCCCCGGCTTGGGCACCACCATGGCCTTCACGGCCTCGCCCCATTTCTCGTCGGGCACGCCGATCACCGCGACATCGGCGACATCGGGGTGCCCGAACACCGCGCTCTCCACTTCGGCGGGATAAACATTCTCGCCGCCGGAGATGATCATGTCCTTCACGCGGTCGTGGATATAAACATATCCGTCTTCATCGATGTATCCCGCATCGCCCGTGCGCAGCCACCCGTTCCCATCGATGGTCTCCGTTGTCGCCACTGGCAAATTCCAATATCCCACCATGTTCCACGGCGAGCGCGTCGCGATCTCGCCAACCTGACCTTGTGACAGGTGATTGCCCGCTTCGTCGAGGATGGCGATCTCCACATTCGGCAAGGGCTTGCCTGCCGCGCGCATCCGCGGTGTGCCTTCTGGCTTGTGATCTTCCGGCGGCAACGCCACGATGGTGCCGGTGGTCTCGGTCATGCCATACATCTGCACGAACCCACACCCGAACACCTCCACGCCTTCGCGCAGCAGATCAAGCGGAATGGGGGACGCCCCATACATCATGAATTTCATGCGCGAATAGTTTGTTGTCCGCGCGCGCGGATCACGCAGCACGATCTGGATCGCAGCAGGAACAAGAAACATCTTGCTGATCTGTTCCTTCTCGATGAAATCGAGCACAGCATGGGGATTGAATTCGCGTGCCACCACCGATTTCGCGCCATAATAGAGCCCCATCAATCCCCACCCCGTGCCCCCAATATGCGAAACCGGCATCGCCACGAGGCTCACATCATCAGCCGTCCACACGTTCCACGCAATCCCCGACGCCTTCATGATTGCGCGTGTGGCGGTAAAGTTCTCATGCTTCAGCATCGCCCCTTTCGGTCGCCCTGTCGTGCCGGAGGTATAAAGCTGTATCACGATATCCTTGGTCGAAATCGCGACATCTGGATCGCTGTCAGCTTGCGCATCGCGCCAGCGTTCATAAGACGGCCAACCCTCAACGCCACCTTCCATTGCCACGATGGTTTTGACGTTCGCCATCTCGTCGCGAAGGTTCTGTACAAGCCCCGTGAACTCCGGTCCCACAAACAGGATCGGCGTCCCAGAGTCATTGATGATGTAAGAAATCTCTGGAGCCGCCAATCGCCAATTGATCGGCGTCATCACCGCGCCCATCTTGGCCGCGCCGAAGAACAGCTCGAAATAGTGATCGCAATTCTTGCCCAGATAACAGATGCGCTGGTCCTTCGTCAGCCCCGCCATCAGCAGCGCATTTGCCGCCCGGTTGCTCTGGCGATCCAACGCTGCATAGGTTGTCTCGCGTCCCTCGAAGGAAAGTGCCACTGCTGCGCCGCGGTCGCACGAAAAATACCGAACGACGTCGCCCAGCGTCGAAAATTGTTCCACGTCTGTCTCCGCCCAATGGTTTTATGGGCGTAATTCAGCGGAACTCGGCCTGACGCGCAAGGACCTTTGAAACACCGAGTTTGCCTGGAAAAATATGTAAAGACGGCCTCGTGCCCAATCCAAGGGTCGCGAGGCCGTCCTAAGCACTCGCCAATCAGCGCTTTGCGCCTGACTGATCCTGCCCCTTTTGGGGCTGTTGAGGATTTGAGCGATTCTGGTTCTGCGAGGAACCCGAACCCTTCTGGCTCTGATGGGGCGGTTTCTTCCCCGCTTCGTTGCGGTTCTGATCGCCCTGGTTCCAGGAACCCTGATCGCGGTTTTCGTTATTCGCCATCGTGCACTCCTTCTTCCTCGTGGCTCCTATCGAACGAATGCCGTTCAACGACGTTCCTGCAACGCAGATTTAATGTCGCAACGCGAACAAAATCTTGACATCAATCCGCTTGCGGCGCGCAAAACACTCGTGCAAGTTCCCGGAACTTCAGGGGGCGAAACATGGATCTCGCATATAGCGCCGAATATGAATCGTTCCGCGCCGAAACGCGCACGTTCCTCCAAACCAATCGCCACCGTTTCCCCAAACCCTATGCCGGCGGACGGCCGGCGCCCGACATGCTCGTTTGGCAGAAACTGCTTATCGAACATGGCTACGCCGCTCGCACGATCCCGCGCGACTATGGCGGCTACGGTGGTGAACCAGATATTTTAAAGTCACGCATCATCGCCGAAGAATTCACCCGCGCCAAAGCACCGACGGGCATCACCGGGCAGGGCATCTCCATGCTCGTGCCCACCCTTCTCGAGGTCGGCAGCGAAGAACAAAAACGCGAATGGATCGCGCCCACCTTGCGCGGTGAAGTCATCTGGTGCCAGGGCTATTCCGAACCCGGTGCCGGCTCCGATCTGGCATCCTTGCAGACCCGCGCCACCGAAGACGGCGGTGATTTCCTCGTCAACGGCCAAAAAATCTGGACGTCCACCGCCCAACACGCCGACATGATCTTCTGCCTCGTGCGCACCGAAAGCGAACGTGCCAAACATCAAGGCATCAGTTACATTTTGTTCTCGATGAAAACTCCTGGCATCGACGTCCGCCCGCTGAAAACGATGACGGGCAACGCCGAATTCAACGAGGTTTTCTTCGCCGATGTCCGAGTGCCGCAGCAAAATGTCGTAGGCGGCCGCGGCCAGGGCTGGTTCGTCGCCAACGCCACGCTCAAGCACGAACGCGGTATGTTGGGCGATCCCAACGCTGGCAACGCCCGCCTGCAAGCTATCATCGATCTGATGAAGGAAGAAACCACAGACGGCCAATGCCTGATGGGCAATCCGGTGTTCCGCGATCGCCTCATGCGCTTGCAGGCCCGCGTCATGGCCATGCAGTTTCACGGCCTGCGCCTTTTGACCGCTGCCGCAACGGGCGACGACGTTGGTATCGCCCGGTTGATCGTCAAACTCGAAGGTTGCGAATTAAACCACCAACTCGCCGCCTTCGCCATCGACGTGCTGGGTGAACTCGGCGTGCTCTACCACGACAGCGCGCGCCTGCGCGCAAACGGATTCTGGCAACGCGCCTATATGTTCGACTTAGGCCTCATCATCGGCGGCGGCACCGCGCAAATCCAAAAGAACATTATCGCCGAACGCGGCCTCGCAATGCCGCGCGAACCGAAACTGGCGGCGGGCTAACCGATGGAATTCGCCCTTAGCCCGGATCAGAAAATGATGCAGGAGAGCGTCAACCGCACGCTGGAACGCCTCTGCCCGCTGCACCGCGTCCGTACAGCGGCGGAGAAAAACGAGCCAGCGGCTGACATCTGGAAGGCGCTGACCGAACTTGGCATCCCAGGTCTTTTGATCCCCGAACAACATGGCGGTGTAGGCTTGAAACTGCTCGACGCCGCGCTGGTTTCGGAATCGCTAGGCCGCCACGCAGCCCCCATTGCCTTCACCGCAAGCTGCGTGATGGCACCCCTCGCACTGCTCCACGCAGGCAATGCCGATCAACAATCGCGTTGGCTCCCCAAACTCGCATCGGGCGAGATCACCGCAAGTGTTGCCATTTCCGAACAGATCGCGGGTGCCCGTGATGGCGCGGGGCTCACCGCACAAGACGGCAAACTCAACGGCAGGGCGCTCTTTGCCATAGACTTCGCCAATGCCGGTCTCTTCATTGTCGCCGACCGCGACGACGGCTTGCATCTTGTTGAAGCCTCAGCCCCCGGCCTCAAGAAAACAGCGCTCACCACCATCGATCTCACGCGCAGCTTGGGCGAACTTAATTTCAAGAATGTTGAAGCCGAATCGCTCGCAAGCACCAACGCGCTCGCCAAACTGCGTGACGCCGGCTGGACGATGCTGGCCGCCGACACGCTCGGCGCCGGCTGGCGCATGATCGAAAAAGCAGTCGATTATTCCAAGGAGCGAAAACAGTTCGATCGCGTCATCGGCTCGTTCCAGGCAGTGAAACATCTCTGTGCCGAAATGGCCGCCGAACTGGAACCCGGCCGCTCGCTCATCTGGTACGCGGCCCACGCCTTTGACGCTATTCCTGCCGACGCCTCGCTCACCGCCGCACACGCAAAGGCCCATCTCTCCGAAATTGGCCGCTTCGTCGCGCGCACCTCCATCGAAGTCCACGGCGGCATTGGCATGACCGATCTTCTGGGCCTGCATTATTGGTTCAAACGCATCGGCCTAAATCGCCAGCTGCTCGGCGGCCCCGAACGCGTCCGCCACCTCGCCGCTGTGATGCAGGGCTTCGCGCCTTAGGCTTCGGCGAATTCCGGCGCGCGCTTTTGCATGTTCGACATCACCGCCTCGATCTGGTTGGGCGAGGCGATGAGCGCCACCTGCTCCTCGGTCTCCGCGCGTAGGATCGTGGCCGGATCGGATTCGAGCGCAAGGTTTAGCAGTCGCTTGGCCGCGCGGATCGCGTGCGGACTCTTCGCCGCGATTTCGCGCGCAGTCGCCAAAGCTTCGGCCCGCGGATCTTCGCACACCCGTGTCGCAAAACCGTACTCTTGCGCCTCGATGCCGGAAAATACCTTGCCCGTGAATGTCAATTCGCGGATCACATCGGTGCGCGCCAAACCCGGCATGATGAGAACGCCTGCCATGTCGGGCACCAGTCCCCATTTGATCTCCATCACCGACATCTTCGTATCGGGCGCGACATAGCGCATGTCCGCCCCCAGCGTGAGTTGAAATCCGCCGCCGAATGCCACCCCATGCACCGCTGCGATCACCGGCACCGGAATCTGTCGCCACACCAGACACACCTGCTGCGCCTTGTTGGCGATGCCATATTCGCGCGCCACAAGGCTGCCCACGCTGCCGCCGTTCGAGGATTGCTGCGCCTTGCGCTGGCCGTCGGCCATCTGCGCGAAACTTCCCATGTCGAGGCCAGCGCAAAACGCGCGCCCCTCGCCGGAAAGCACCACAGCCCTGAGCCCCTTCTGGGTCTTCAGTCGCTCGCCGGTTTGGATCAGCGCGTCGAACATGGCGCCGTCCAGCGCGTTCATCTTGTCTGTGCGGACAAGACGCACATCCGCAACGCCCCCCTCCATCGTCACAGTGATCCGGTCTGACATGGTTCCTCCTCCTGAATGCCACGGCAGCACCCGCGGCCGCCTGCCTGCGGCCAGTTTCCCACCGGAAAGGTGCGCTATTCAACGCCCAAGATAGGGAACGCCCTTCCGCCGGCTACATTGTCTTTCTAGAGTTGCGCCTTTGGTTGCAGGGAGGTCAGCGTGATCAAAGGGTTTTGGGCCGGGCTGATGGTAGGAGCCATTGCATTTGCCGCGATGGCTGCACGTGCGGCCGATGCGCCCACCGACCCAGCCGCAAAGCAGATTCAGAGTTTCTATGACGTCCTCGTGGCCACGATGAAGAACGGCCCCAAGCTCGGCATCCAGGGCCGCTACGACAAACTCAAGCCCGCCGTCGAAGCCGCCTTCAACCTGCCGGCGATGACGCAATTCGCCGTCGGCCCCGACTGGTCCAAATTCTCCAGCGCCGACCATAAGGCTCTCATCGATGCCTTCGAGCGCATGACCGTCTCTAACTACGCCAAGAATTTCGACAGCTATAACAACCAGCAATTCGTCGTGTTGCCCGCCGTCATCGACCGCGCCCCCGACAAGGTGGTGCAGACCGAACTGCGCCCGCCCAGGGGCGACGCCGTGAAGTTGAACTACCGAATGCGCGACGCCGGCGCTGGCGATTGGAAGGTGATCGACGTCTTCCTGGCCGGCTTCACCAGTCAGCTTGCACTGCGTCGCTCCGAATTCTCCCACATCGTTGAGACCGATGGCGCCCCCGGCCTCGTCAAGAAAATGAACGAAGTGGCCGACAACACGATGAAAAGCTGAGGTTTTCCACCTACTGAACGATTTCTACACAAACCGCGGCCTATCCTTGCCCGGCAAACACTGGGCGAGACTTAATTCTGTGGATCATGAGCAATTCGAAATCCTGGTCGCCGCCATTCTGACGGCCGGCGCGCTCGGTCGGCAGGGCGAAAAACCCGACCCGGCCGCGCTGCTGGCGCAAACACTCGAAAATCTTCGCAATGCCGAAATCATCGTGAAGAAGAGCGCGAATTTTATCCCGAAGGGCGGGCGCGGCGCGTCTTAAGGTCCGCCGCCTGAAGGTACCTTACGAATTCACGCACCCAGAGAAATTCTAGGGTACGCGCACCACAACCGCGCAATTGCCCAAAACAGGGCCGCCGCGGAGAGGCCGGCTAATCTGCGATCCAAAATGCCTTTTCGTGCGTTGTCTTGCAAGCGCCAGAGGTAGCAGGGTTCCGCTGCCGCCTTCATGGCGCGTTCACTAGAGCCGGTAACCCGCGATATTGCGGCAATCGGCAACGCGGAAGGAATTGAGCATGAACAAAGTTTTCAAGAGTGCGATGGTCGTACTGGGATTGACCGGTGCTGCGTTTGCGGCGAGCGGTTCGGTCGGTGCGTCGGCCGCCGGGGTCTCCATCGATTTCGGAAACGTGGCCTTTGCTTATTCGGACGGCTATTGGGACAATGATCATCATTGGCACCATTGGCACAACGCTCGCGAGGCGCATGCCTACCGAGCTGCACATCGCTCGGACTATCATGCCTGGAAGCACGACCGGGATCATGACCAAGGCTGGAAGAGGTAGAGGCCATTAACGGTCTTGGAGCCCGGCGCGCAGCGCCGGGCTCCGCCGCAAACGATCTTCTCAGACCTTCGCGGTAGGCCGCGGCGGCCCCAGAAGGGCGGGCAAGAAGAATAGGATCGTGATGATGGTCCAGACCAGCGAGAGTATCAGAAGCTCGCCCATGCTCGCTGTGCCGGGATGGCTGGAGAGCCATAGACTGCCGAAGCCGGACGCCGTGGTCAGCGCGCTGAACACGATGGCACGCGCTAGCGGCGAGCGCAGGAGATCGCTGTCGCCCGCGCGCCACGCCATCAGGTAATAAATATTGAACGCCACCCCGATGCCGAACAGAAGCGGCAGCGCGATGATGTTGGCGAAATTGATCTGCAGACCTAACGCCACACAACTGGCAAGCGTCATCAGTCCGGCAAACACCAGCGAAGCCAGCGCCATCGCCACGTCACGCGCGTTGCGCAACGCAAAACCCAGCAGGATCGCAATGATGACGAACGACCAGATCCCCGCCCGCACGAACGCGCCTACGATCGTATTGCCCGATTGCTGAATGGAGATCGCAGCTCCCGTCGCATCCGGCGCCACCGCCATGACTGCCTTGCTGAAGCGCCTGAGATTGGCGTTGTCGTCTGGATTGCCGCTCGGGAACACTTGCACCCGCGCGCGCCCATCCGCCGCCGTCCAGTCGCGCACCATATCGGGCGGCAAGGTTTTAAGCGTCACGGGCTGGGCCAGCAGAACGTCACGCAATTGTGCCAGCATCGTGTTGAGCGGCGGCACCAGCGTCTCGGTCGCCAGCTTGCGATCCTGCACAGGTCCGTTGGCAAGCTTGTCGGCAATATCACCAAGCCGCCGCGCTTCTTTCGCCGCCGGCGTTTGCGTGTTGCCCGCAGCTACGCGCAGATCGGTTGCCGTCTTTTTCAGGGCCGCGACATCGGCCGCGTCCGATGGCGGTGGCGCGGTGACGAACGGATTGATCGTGGGATCGAGCAGCATCTGCGCATCCTCGATGAGCGCAAGCTTGGCGGGCTGATCGCCGGGAATGAAGCTCTTGAGCGTCAGGACCTGCGCCACTTCCGGCAGTGCCGAAAGCTTTTTCTGCAATTGGTCCGCTAAAGCGAGCGATGGCATGAGAATGTCGATCGTGTTGGGCGAGTTCTGTGGATCCTTCATCAGATCGAACAGGGTCGAAACGGATTCTGTCTTCGGATTGCGCAAGTGCAGCGGATTGAAATCGAAATGCAGGAACGGCACGAGCGTAAGCCCGATGAACGCAAGTCCGCCCACCACCATCAGCACGCGATTGCGATGCTTGCGCAGCAGATAATCGGCAATGATGAGACGCGGCTCGCCGATCTCGGCTGCCTCGCCTCGCGGCTTGAGCAGCATCAGAAGTGCGGGCAACATCGTCACGCTCAGCGTGAACGCCACCATCATGCCAATGCCTGCGATCAACCCAAGCTCAGCCACGCCTCTGTAATCGGTCGGCACAAACGCGAGGAACCCTGCGGCCACCGCCATGGCGGCCAGCGCGAGCGGCCAGCCGACGCCATGTCCCGCCGCCACCAGCGAAGGCTGCAGTTCGCGCAAGGCAAACCGTTCTGCGCGGTAACGCACCGCGAACTGGATTGCGAAATCGACACCAAGCCCCACGAACAGCGGAATGAATGCCACCGAAATCAGATTGAGCGCGCCTGTCGCCAGCAATCCAAACGCCGTGGTCACTGTGAGCCCGACGATTAGCGTGACGAGAATGGCCGCGATGATACGAACCGATCGCACCGCCAGCCACAGCATCAAAAGTACGGCTGCCATCATCAGCGTCAGGATGAGCCCGATATTCTCGCCAAGACTTGCGAATTCTTCGTCCGACAGCGGAATCTGCCCGGTCAGCCGCACGCGCACGCCATTGTCCTGCGTCAGATGAAGCGTTTTCGCACTGTCGCGGATAATGTCGGTTGCATGCGCCCCTGGTGAAAGCGCGCCATAGTTGAGTTGCGGTTTGGCCAGGATGAACTTCCGCAATTGATGCGGATCGGGCGGCCCGTTGCCGAACAGGCTCTGCCACGAGAAGAAAACCTTCTTGTGCGCTTCGACACTGGCTAGCGCGCCTGCGAATGCGGTAATCGGTTTGTGCAGATCGTCAAGCGAAGCCTGCCCATGCGCCACGCCCTGCAGCGCTGTGGAAAGACTCGCCATGATTCCGCGCAAACTCGGATCGGCGGCAAGCGCGCCGAGAAAAGGTTGCGCTTTCAGCAATTGCTCTGTCGTGGCCTTTACCTTTTCGACAGGCAGGAACAACAAACCGTTATGGGTGAAGAAATCTCCCGCATCAGGCCTGCGGATCGAGACGAACGCGTCTTGGTGCTTCGAGAGCAAAGCCGCCAGCGCTGCAGCCCCTTCTTCCGTGCGCTCCGGTGTGATGCCATCCACCACGGTGACGATCAGGGCGTCGTTTTGAGGAAAGAGCTTGTCGAAGGCGATCTGCCGCTGCCGCCAGGGCAGGTCGCGCGAGATAAGCTGCGCGGTATCGCTGTTCATCTTGAAATGGCTGACAGCATAAACTCCCGCCAGAATTGCCACCACAAATCCCCCCACCACCATGACGAGCGCATGGCGGCAGCAGAACGTGACGACGCGGGCAAACAGATCTTTCATGCGCGAATGCGGACCCGTGAAACGGTTGGCCGAGGGGCCGCCCCTTGGCGAATCGGAAGGCCGGAATATGGCTGCAATCGCCCCGTCAGGCCAACGCGAATTTCGCTCTTGGCCCGCTCCGCAGGCCGGTCAGCGCGTGGACATGCCGCCGTCGATCACCAGTTCCGTGCCTGTGACATAACCCGACGCATCGCTGGCAAGATAGAGCACGCCCTCGGCGATATCCTCCGGCACGCCCTTCACGCCTGTCGGCACCACCATAGAAGACAGCGCATCGAGATCGGGCATATTCGCGCGCCCAGGCGCCGCGCCGATCACCTCGCTCGACATCCCCGCAGCGATACCGCCCCAGATCGGCGTTTCGATGATGCCGGGATGCACCGAATTCACGCGCACCCGATCGCGGGCCGCCGCACATTCCATCGCCACCGCCTTGGTAAACAGCCGCACCCCGCCCTTGGTCGCGCAATAGCCCGCAAGCCCCGCTGCCCCTTTCAACCCCGCCAGCGACGAAATGTTGACGATTGATCCGCCGCCCGACGCCCGCATCAAGGGGAGTGCGTGTTTCGTGCCCAGAAACACACCATCCAGATTGACCGCCTGTTGCCTGCGCCAATCCTCAAGACTCATTTCCGTCACCGGCCTGGCAATCGCAATGCCTGCATTGTTCACAAGTATGTCGAGCCTGCCGAAACGCGATTTGATTTCTGTGATGATGCCAATCCAGCCACCCTCATCGGTCACATCATGATGTAAAAACACTGCATCTGCGTTGCTCTGCTTAATCTTCGCGATGGTATCCTTGCCCTGATCGTCCTGTATATCACTGACGATGACGACGGCGCCTTCCTTGGCCAGCAACAGCGCGCAAGCGCGCCCGATGCCACTCGCCCCGCCCGTGACCAGCGCGATCTTCCCCTGAACCCGTCCCATGCGTCGCTCCTATAACTTGGTTTTCGCGATGCGTTCGTCTCGCAACGCCGAGCGGCGCACCTTGCCCGCGTCGTCGCGCAACGGTTCGGCCACGAATTCAACGGAACGCGGCCGCTTATACGTTACCAGCCGTTGCGCCAGATGCTGCAGCAAATCTTCCGCCGACACGTTGCCGCGCGGCTGTACGATGGCATGAATGCGATTGCCCAGATCGTCGTCCGGCAAACCGATCACCGCGCTGGATTGCACCAGTGGATGCTCGTCGATGGCTGCCTCGATTTCGGCGGGATACACATTTGCGCCACCAACCAAGATCATGTCGCTGCGACGGTCCGCGAGGTACAAATATCCATCTGCATCGAACCACCCGATATCACCCAGCGATTCCCATCCACCCGGCAACACCCGCGCTTCGGCACCGACATAGCGATAGGTCTGCGCAATGTCCGCCCCGCGCCGCATATAGATTTCGCCCGTTTCGCCTACCGGCAATTCGCGCCCATCGGCGTCGAACGCCCTCATCTCGCCGCCATCGTAAACGCGCCCCACCGATCCGCGATGCAAAAGCCATTCGCTGCCGCTGATGATCGTGCGTGCCTGGCCCTCGGTGCCGCCATACAATTCCCAGATCCTGTCCGGGCCCAGCCAATTCATCCACTCTTCCTTGAGCCAGGCCGGGCAGGGTGCCGCCAGATGCCAGACTGTCTTCAGTCGCGATATGTCGTAACGCGTACGCACCTCCTCGGGCAGCCGCCAGATGCGCCCCATCATCGTCGGCACGAGATAAAGCCAGGTCGCGCGATGGCGTTCGATCTCGCGCAACACCGCCTCTGCATCGAACCGCGGCATGACGACAACCGGCGCCCCGATCTGCAGCGCCGCGAACGCCGTGATGAAAGGCCCATTATGATAAAGCGGACCCGGCATCAGCACGATGTCGTCAGGCTGGATTCGCCAGAACGCCGCCATAGAGGGGTTCGCTAGTCCTTTTTGCCCCGCCACGATCAGCTTTGGTCGCCCCGTCGATCCACCCGATGTCGGCGCTTTCCAGGACGGCGCGACATGATCTTCCAAATCGCTGTCGTCATCGCCTGCCGCATAAAGCTCTGCGATCGAAACGACGGGCTTGCCCGCATCCATTGCGCCGTCGCTGACGACGATGGGCGTGTTGGCGAGCTGCGCAATCGCTGTCAATTCGCCTGCCGGCAGGCGGAACGAAACCGGCTGCGGCACCGCCCCCAGCTTCCACGCCGCGTAACACGCCTCAATGAATCCCACGCCGTTCGCCAACCCAATGGTGAGAAAATCGCCATGGCCGACACCTTTCGAACTCCAGCCCGCGCGCGATGCGATTGGTGCGCAGATGCAACGCGCGCCATGTTCGCGTGGCGCCTTCGCATTGCACCGCAACCTTATTCGGCTGGCGCGCCGCCTCGCGCGCCAGTGCGGCGCCGATGGAAATCTCCTCAATGTCCGTCACGTCGCGTCCTGTCAATGGTTAGATGTTGCATCGTCGGACAGAACGCCCGCGCCCGTCAAACACCATTGAGCGCGCCTCGCCCGCGGGCCTAAGCTTGCCGAAAGCCATCTGGGAAACACCCATGAACATCGACCTCTTAAGCCCCGCGTGCTTCGCCGCCGGCCATCCGCTGAAACAATATGAATGGTTGCGCAACAACGCGCCCGTCTACTGGCACGAGGAACCAAACGGTCCCGGCTTCTGGGCCGTCACGCGCTATGATGATGTCTATCACGTTGATCGCAGCTTCCAGACATTTTCGTCCGAACCCACGATCATGATTCAGGATCCGCTGTCAGAACAGCAGGGCGCGTTTGGCAGCTACAAGATGATGCTGATGATGGACCCGCCACAGCACACCGCCTTCCGAAAATTGATCCGCAACGAATTCACTGTCCCCGTATCGGCGGATCGCACGACGCGCATGAACGTGCTTGCCCGCCAGATCGTCGATGAGGTGATCGAACGCGGTGATTGCGATTTCGCCGAACAGATCGCAGGCGAAATGCCGTCCTATGTCATCGCCGAATTGATGGGCCTGCCGCTCGACGACGGCCGCGAGCTCTACAAGCTCACCGAAATCATCCATACCTCGCCCGAAGCCCAAGCCCCCGGCGCAGGTGCCGCCGCTGTGATGCAGATGTTCGATTATGGCCGCGGGGTGATCGCGGACAAACGTGCCCATCCGAAGTGCGATCTGGCGACCAAGCTCCTCGAAGCCGAAGTTGATGGCAAACGCCTCGACGACATCGAATTCTTGCTGTTTTTTTTGCTGCTGATAGACGCCGGCGGCGATACCACCCGCAACCTTCTCTCGGCAGGGTTGATCGCACTCCTCGAAAACCGCGATCAGCTAAGCTGGTTGAAAGTCGATCTTCCCAATCGCCTCGCGCCGGCTCGCGAAGAATTGCTGCGCTACACGACACCGGTGATCTACATGCGCCGTACCGCCAAACACGATACCGAACTCGCGGGCCGCAAGATCAAGGAACGCGACAAGGTCGTGATGTATTTCGGTTCCGCAAATCGGGACCCTGCGAAATTCCATTTGCCAGACAAACTTGATCTTTCGCGCCGCCCCAACGACCACATCGCCTTTGGCACCGGCCCGCATGGATGTCTGGGCCAGCACATCGCCCGCATCGAAATCGACGCGGTGCTTCAGGAAGTGCTGACGCGCTTGGAAGGTCTGGAAATCGTGGGCGCCCCGCAATGGCTGCCTTCGAATTTCATCTCTGGTCCAAAACATCTGCCGGTCCGCTTCCGCGCGGGAAAACGGGTTGTGGCTTAAAATCCAGACTTGCAAATATATACTCGTCATCCCCGCGAATGCGAGGAATCCACTTCCTTTTTTGATGCAAAGAAAATTGGATCGCCCGCATAAATCGGGCGATGACGGCAATAAGATGTCAAGTCATTATCGCAAATCCGAAAACTTCTTACCCTCGGCGACGAGTTTTTCGAGCAGCGCCGACGGCTTGAAATCGTCGCCCATCTCTGCCTGCCAGGCTTTCATCTTGGCCAGCACTTTGTCGAGCCCAATGCGGTCGGCGTAATGCATCGGTCCGCCACGATAGGCGGGCCAGCCATAGCCGTTCATCCACACCACGTCGATATCGGAGGGCCGTATCGCCTTCTTTTCTTCGAGAATCTTTGCGCCTTCATTGATCATGGGATAGATCGTGCGTTCGAGGATTTCCTCATCGGAAACTTTGCGTAAATTCTTTCCGCTCTTGGCAACGAATTCCTTGATGATCTTCTCGGTGATGGGCGAAGGCTTGGCGTTGCGCTGTTCGTCGTAATCGTAAAACCCCGCGCCGTTCTTCTGCCCGCGCCGGTCCATCTCGCATAGCACTTCGCGCAGCGTCGAACTCGTCGATTTCTCCTTGACCCAGCCGATGTCGAGGCCCGCCAGATCGCTCATCGCAAACGGCCCCATCGGGAACCCGAAATCGTAGAGTACGCGATCCACATCCCACGGCATCGCACCTTCGAGCACGAGCTTGTTGGCCTCGCGCTGGCGCTGCGACAGCATCCGGTTGCCGACGAAGCCCGGGCACACGCCCACAAGCACGGCGATCTTGCCGATCTTCCGGGCAAGCTGCATCGAGGTGGCGATGACCGGTTTGGAGGTCTTCTCGCCGCGCACAATCTCCAAGAGCCGCATCACATTGGCCGGCGAAAAGAAGTGCAACCCGATCACGCTTTCCGGCCGCCCAGTCGCAGAGGCGATTTCATCGACGTTGAGATAGGATGTGTTGGTCGCAAGGATCGCGCCCTGTTTCACGATCCTGTCGAGCTTGGCGAACACGTCCTTCTTCACGTCCATGTTCTCGTACACCGCTTCGATCACGAGATCACAATCGGCAAGATCTTCGAGGCTCAGCGATGGCGTCAAAAGCTTCATCCGTTTCTCGACGTCGTCCATCGTGAAGCGCCCGCGCTTGGCGCTGGTTTCGTAATTCTTGCGCACCACGCCCACGCCGCGTTCCAGCGCTTCCCTCTGCAATTCGACGATCGTCACGGCAATGCCCGCATTGGCGAAATTCATCGCGATGCCGCCGCCCATCGTGCCCGCGCCGATGATGCCGACCTTGTTGATGGGAATGGTCTGGGTGTCGTCCGGCACATCGGGAATCTTGGCGGTTTGGCGCTCGGCGAAGAAGGCGTAGCGCTGTGCTGCTGATTCCGGGCCGATGACGAGTTCGAGGAAAAGCTCGCGCTCTTTCTTGATCCCCTCCTCGAACGGGAGATTCACCGCCGCCTCGATGGCGCGGATATTGTGCTCCGGCGCCTTGAAGCCGCGGAATTTGCGCGCGTTTGCCTTGCGGAAAGCCTCGAATATCTCAGGCTTGCCGCGTGCGGCCTCCACCTTCTCGTTGCTCTCGCGAACCTTCTTTAAAGGCCGCTTTTCCGCGACGACCTTGCCTGAAAATGCCACCGCACTCTCACGCAACGTGGCTTCCGGCACGATCTCGTCGATCAGCCCCATCTCGAGGCATTGCTTTGCGCCGACATGTTGCCCGCTCGTCACCATTTCGAGCGCCTTTTCCACGCCCACGATACGCGGCAGACGCTGTGTGCCACCCGCCCCCGGCAGCAAACCGATGTTCACTTCCGGCAACCCGCATTTTGCGCTTGGGACCGCCACGCGATAGTGGCAGCACAACGCCACTTCCAATCCGCCGCCGAGCGCCGTGCCGTGTATCGCAGCGATCACGGGTTTGGGCGAATTCTCGATGATGTCCTGCACTTCGAATAGGCTCGCGCCCTTCATCGCGCCTGCGAATTCCGAAATATCCGCGCCTGCGATAAAGGTGCGTCCTTGGCAGATCAGCACCACAGCTTTGGCGCTCGGATCGTCGATGGCCTGACGAAATCCGTCGGCCAGTCCGTCGCGGACCGCGGCAGACAGCGCATTTACCGGCGGTGAATTGAGCGTGACGATGGCGACATCGCCGTCGCGCGAAAGATCAGTGACAGGATTGATGGCGGTCATGGGTGGTTCCTCAGGTCAATTCTTTGACTGACGAAAAATCATGCCGCCGATAAAGAGTCCAGATCAGCCGCGCCCCAACGCCAAATCGCAGACGTAAGGATTGGTTTTGCGCTCCCATCCGAAGCTCGACATCTGCCCATGCCCCGGCACAAACCGCATGTCGTCGCCTAAGGGCCAAAGTCGCCCCGTAATGGAATCCACGAGTTGCTGGTGATTGCCCCGGGGAAAATCCGTCCGCCCTACCGAGCCCGCAAACAATACATCCCCCACGAAGGCGATCTTCGCCTCCTGATGGAACAGCACCACATGTCCCGGCGTGTGCCCTGGACAATGGCGCACACCCAGCTCCACCTCGCCGACCTGCACCAGGTCTCCGTCTTCGAGCCAGCGGTCCGGCAGACAATTCTCAGCCTCGCCAAAGCCCGGCCTGCGGGAATTTTCCCCAAGCCTTTCAAGAAGAAACAGATCGTCCCGGTGCGGCCCCTCGATCCTTACGCCCATCTCGCGCGCCAGCCGCGTGGCGCCAGAGGCATGGTCGAGATGGCCGTGGGTCAGCAGGACCTTCTCGATGGTCACGCCTTGCGCCAGCGCTGCTTTCCTAATTCGCTCGATTTCTCCGCCCGGATCGACCACCGCCCCGCGCTTGGTCGCCGTGCACCAGAGAAGGCTGCAATTCTGCCGGTAAGGTGTGACTGGCAGCACAGTGGCGTTGAGGGCAGGCTGGGCCATGAAACGCTCATAAGGGTAGGGCGACCCGCCGTCCACTCGGGGCGCAGGCCCGGCCGATTTCGCCTTCGGGAACACGCCCGAAAAGGAGGCCGAAATCCGGCCGCAACAACTTTGTTGCGCCGCAGATCGCCCCAACGATTACCAAGCTATAAAAACTCTTCCCAGATGTGACGGCGAAGACACAAATTCCTCAAGCGTTTCCGTTGATTAGGGGTCCCCATCTGGTAAGATTTCGTTGGGTAATTTTTACCGAGCCAGGGGAAACGCCGTGCGCAGCCTTATGGGGGGCTTATCGCACAGATGCAGTTTTGGATTGGCGGCAGGTGCCTTTGCGCTCGTCGTATGCTCTGCCACGTCCTACGCGGCGGATATCGCACCACAGCAGTCCGATGCGCTTTCGCTGAGCGTAACCTCCTTCCTCACGCCGAAACAATTCGACGAAACAGGCTCCGTCTATGGCGTGCGTGCGCGCAGCAATCTAGACAATCCGTCGGCCTTGCAGATCGCGCCGGATGTATCGCTGACGGCCGCTGGCGAAAATTCCATCAGCAAGCGTTCGATCGCCAATACGCTTTCCGAACCAGCGCCACAGGATGGCACCCACAGTTCGATGATTGTCGTCGATACCAGCGCCTCGGGCGGTGTGAGCGACAGTGGCAATATTGCGGGTTTCGGGCCTGCTCCCAGTACGCGTTGCGAATTGCGTGGTGGCAAAGCTGTTTGTACAAAAGATTACCTTGTAGCTGCTCCAGGCTCTGATCTTTGGTCGAGCGCAGGTGATAGCCCATTGCTCGGCCCGAGTTATCATAATTCGTCGACGGCCGCGCCTTACGTCATCGGGGTGGCCACGCTGATCAATGGCGCATGGCCCAATCTTTCGCCGCACCAGGTTGCCGACGCATTTTTAAGCATGGCCAATGATTTCGGCGGAGCAGGCGGCGTGATCCCGGTGACCACACCGGCCTCGCTTGCCGCTGCGATCACGAATACGAACAGCGGCATCCTGAAGCAACCCATGCTGGTCAATTCTCTTGACCGTGAGACGTCAGTCGATCTCACCAGGGCAGTGGACGGGCGCAGTTTCGATCCGACTTACGCCGTGATGATGAACCAGTTCACGGACGTGATGCCGTTCTCCTTTGGCGCAAATAGCCCTATCGGCCCGCTGTTTGCGTCAGGTTACGCTACCGACACGACGATCCCGCAGTTGATTTCCGGCATCTACCGCGGTGAGCACGATTATCATGACTATGATCTGCGCGATTTTTCGTTAGGGGCCGCGGTCCTGCCCGGTATTGATCTCGATATCGGCTACCAGACGGACATGGCGGGCCGTTTCAACAATTACGATGCGTCGGCCAGCGGCGCCTATGACGGCCTCTTTCTGTCGGCGTCGGCGGTGAATTCGCCTTATGCCTCGCTCGCCAATGGCGGCTCCTTTGTGGGCAGCACGATCGCGCTGGCCAGCGATCTGCACTTACGTTTCGGTGAGGTCTTGCTGAGCCCCGAACAGGGCCGCTTCAACGTCAACGCCTACTCGCTGGCCGATCAATTCGATGGCACGCGCCCGTTCTATGATCTGCGATCGGTGCGCGGAACGATGGCAGGCGTTTCGTGGGATTTCGCATCCTGGGGTGGCCTTGGCATGACGGCGACACAAATTGCCGAAGCAAACGGCCTTCTTGGTGGCTTCAACTCCAGCGCGTTGTCGATCGCCAGTGGCGCCAACACCACCGCGCTTGGCGTGTCCGCCCGCATCGGCTTCGGCGACGGCTGGGTGACGACGGCTTCATATAGCGAAGGCGTCACTCAACTCGACCTTAAGCCCAACAACCTGTTCACCTCCGCCGACAATCTGCACAGCCGTGCCTATGGCATTGCGGTCGCCAAGCACGACCTATTCGGCAAGGATTCCTTTGGTTTTGCGGTCACGCGCCCGATACAGATTTATTCCGGCAGCGCCGATATCGGTACGGCAGGTAGCGTCAACGGGGACGACAATCTGGCTATCGATCGAATTTCGCTCACCAACATCAAACCAGAAACCGATATCGAGCTTGGGTATGTGACGACGTTCATGGACGGAGCGCTGGCGCTGCAAGCCAACGCTGCCTACCAGTTGAATACCCAGGGCCAAACTGGGACCAATTCGTTGGCTGTGGTTTCCCGCGCCAAGATCAAGTTCTGATTTCGCTTCGACTGCTGGCCTTTTCACCGAAGGCGCGGCAGGCGAGATCGCCGTATGACTGCGCCCATAATATTCCGAGGCAAAGCGCCAACAACATCGTTGCCGTGCTCATTAGGTAGGGCCGTCATCCATCACATGGCGCCTATTCATTTGATGTTTCGGCGAAGGCAATGGCAAGTCGCTTCTTATGCTGTCTGAACAGAGGAGGCGGGTCCCGGAGTAGTACAGCGCCGTAGGACGACACATTCAGCCTTCAAATGTGCACGCATTCTGGCAATTCCTGCCGCGCACCACCGTTTCAATTGCATTCACCCGTTTTCCGATCGAAATGCTTTTTGAATGTGTGTCTCGTTCAGATGAAATTCATGTCGTGTCGCTTCGATACCGATATGTTTGCGAAACATCTCAAAACTTATGTCGGGTGGAGCGAAACGCTTCAGCCAGAAGCCGCGTGCTTGTTAGAAGAAGCTCCAGTCCGAGGGGAAATAGAACGCAGCGCCTCTGAAAGAATAGCGGGCCTCTCAGCGCGCGCGGCGAGGCGTATGCTCAACGATGCCGTCCGCGAGGGATTGTTTTTATCCGATACGCCAAAGGAACCTGTTTCGTCCCGTTTTCCCGATGATGCCTTGGAAATCTTTTTTCACGACTTTATCTGCAGACCTACCGAGATTGCCAGATCGCTTTATGGCTGCTGCATTCCCTAAACGGACGCGAGGTGCCGCGCACTATCGCCGCTCCGGCACAGTATCAAACGTCGTTGTTGGCGGCTCAAACCCAATCCTAATATGGCCACTGTTCAGCCCGCTTGTTTTAGATAGCGAACTGGCGGACCATTGCTGAACCAAACAGGAGAGGGGCATGATCTTCGAGCAACTGGCCGTTGGGGGCTGTCAGTCTTATGTGATTGGCTGCGGGGAAACCTTCTCAGGGGCTCTAATCGACCCTGAGATCCGGCTGGTCGACCGCTATCGCGCAATTGCCGCGCGCGAAGGCCTCACCATTCGGTACATTATCGATACGCACACGCATGCAGACCATTTCTCGGCATCGCGGCAGCTTGCCCAGGTGCTGCACGTCCCTGTTGTCATGCACCGTGACAGTCCTGCACCCTTTGCCGATCTCCGGCTTGACGACGGCTGTTTGCTGGTTGTCGGTAATCTTCGGTTTACCGCACTACATACACCCGGACATACACGCGATTCGATGTGCCTGGTTGTTTGCGACAGAGTCTTTACAGGCGATACGCTTCTGATCGGTGCGACGGGGCGCACCGATTTGCCCACCGGCGATCCCGATGCACTTTACGATAGCCTGTTCAATCGGCTGCTCACACTCGACCCGGCGTTCAAAGTATATCCCGCGCATGACTACAAGGGGCGCAGTCATTCGACTATCGGGGCGGAGCTGGCCGGCAATCCACGTCTACAGAAGAAGGATCGCGCCGACTTTGTCGAAATGATGCGAACCTTAAATCTTTCTGCGCCGACACACCTGACCGAAGCCTTGCGTACGAATATGAGCGGCGCGAAGTCCGTAATGCAGCTTTTGGCCGAAGCCTCCGCCGCAGTGCCCTTTATGGCGCTTGCCGAATTGAATGCGCAGATCGCGAAGCGCGCCAATGATGTTGTGGTGCTGGATGTACGCGAGAAGGATGCATTCGTGGCCGGGCATATTCCCACCGCGCGCCATCTACCGCGTGGCCAATTGGAGTTGCGCGTGAACGAGGAATTCCCCGATCCCACGCTGCGCATCGTCGCCTACTGTGAATTCGGGAAGGTTTCCACGCTCGCAGCTGCGACCTTACGCGAGCTCGGCTTTACGCGCGCGGCCGCGCTTGATGGTGGTATGAAGGCTTGGCGCGAACTCGGCTTTGCAGTTGAGTGCAGCTAGAACGCAATCTGATGGCGCGCAAGACGTACCGGGCGAGGGATGAGGCCAGATATGTTCGATTCCATCGAACGCTTCTACAATCTCAAACGCCGTCATTCGACGATCGGATATATGAGCCCTATGGAGTTCGAGACGAAAGCTGGATTAGCTTAAGCAGGTATCATCCGAACCAGGGACAGGCCAATGTAGCCTGGAAAGGGATGTTTCACTCTCCCCCAAACTGCAGATCACAGCGCGTCGAAACTGTCGTTCAAATATCGGGGGCAGTGCGCTATGAAGACCCCGATTAGGATGATCTGGGTGGCAGGGACCCAAAAATATCCTACCCAGGTGGGTATACAGGCTTTTTTGCGCCAAAAAATGTAAGGAAATCAATATCTTGGCAAATCCCCAGTTTGTGTATGTGATGAAAGGTTTGTCGAAGACCTATCCCGGCGGCAAGCAGGTATTGAAGGATATTTGGCTATCCTTCTATCCCGGCGCCAAGATCGGCATCGTTGGCGTCAACGGCGCAGGCAAATCCACGCTCATGCGTGTCATGGCCGGGCTCGACAAGGAATTCACCGGCGAAGCCTGGGCAGCGGATGGCGTGACGATGGGCTATCTCCCACAGGAACCGCAGCTCGATCCCACAAAGGATGTGCGCGGCAATGTGATGGACGGCGTGGCCCCGAAGAAGGCGCTGCTCGACCGCTACAATGAAATCGCCGCCAACTATTCCGACGAAACTGCCGACGAAATGGCTGCACTTCAGGACAAGATCGAAGCCGCCGGCCTCTGGGATTTGGATTCGCAGGTCGATCAGGCGATGGACGCGCTACGCTGCCCCGATGGCGAAGCCGACGTCGCCAAGCTTTCAGGCGGCGAACGCCGCCGCGTGGCCTTGTGCAAATTGCTGCTCGAGGCTCCCGATATCCTGCTGCTCGACGAACCCACCAACCATCTCGATGCGGAATCGGTTGCCTGGCTTGAACACACGCTGCGCGAATACAAAGGCTGCATCATCCTCGTCACCCACGACCGCTACTTCCTCGACAACGTGACGGGCTGGATTCTCGAGCTCGACCGCGGCAAGGGTATCCCCCACGAAGGCAATTACTCGTCCTTCCTCGCGGTGCAGGAAAAGCGCCTCAAGCAGGAAGGCCAGGAAGAGGCCGCGCACGAACGCACCCTCGCCCGAGAACGGGAATGGATTCAGCAGAGTCCCCGCGCGCGACAAGCAAAATCGAAGGCCCGCATCAACGCCTACGAAGACCTGCTCGCCAAATCGCAGGAGCAGCGCGGCAGCACAGCCCAGATCGTCATCCCCGTGGCCGAGCGCCTGGGCTCACTCGTCGTCGAAGCCGAAGGTCTGGCCAAGGCTTATGGCGACCGCCTGCTATTTGAGAATGTAAACTTCAACCTGCCGCCCGGCGGTATCGTTGGGGTGATCGGCGCCAACGGTGCGGGCAAGACGACGTTGTTTCGAATGCTCACCAACCAGGAAAAACCCGACGCGGGCCAAATGCGCGTCGGCGACACGGTAGAGATCGGCTACGTCGATCAATCCCGCGACGCGCTCGATCCGAAGAAAAACGTGTGGGAAGAAATCTCGGGCGGCCTCGACGTTCTGGAACTCGGCAAGCGTACGATGCAGTCCCGCGCCTATGTGGGCGCCTTCAACTTCAAGGGCGGCGACCAGCAGAAGAAGGTCGGCCAGCTATCCGGCGGCGAGCGCAACCGCGTGCATCTGGCCAAGATGCTCAAATCCGGCGCCAACCTCTTGCTGCTCGACGAGCCGACAAACGACCTCGACGTCGAGACCCTGCGCGCGCTGGAACTCGCGCTCGAAGAATTTGCTGGCTGCGCCATGATTATCAGCCACGATCGTTGGTTCCTCGACCGTGTCGCCACCCACATGCTCGCTTTTGAAGGCGACAGCCATGTCGAATGGTTCGAGGGCAACTATCAAGATTACGAGGCCGACAAGAAACGCCGCCTCGGCATTGAAGCCGATCAACCTCACCGTCTGAAATACAAGCGGTTCGCGCGCGCGTGAGATAACAACCTAATCCGTCACCGTTACGCCTGTCACATGGCTGGACTTGATTTGGCCATTCAGCCGTGGCGTGTCCGCATCGAGCCGGATCTGCGTTTGCACAAGCCTGAACTTTCGATTGCGTACGCAACGCGCGCTCGCCGTGTAGCTGATGATGTAGGGTGGTTATTGCTGCTGTTGCTGACCAGGCAACGGACCGCCATTGCGTATCTGCAGCGTCAGCTCTTTCAGATGCGCGACCAAAGCTGGAACGCTGTTGGCGTGTTCACTCAGGAACGACGAGAACTGATCACGTTCCTCGATCGCCAGCCACACGCCCAGCACGTTGACATCGATCACCACCATCTTGCCGTCGGTGGTCGACACGCGAAACGCCACTGGTAAAGGCTGATTGTCCGACGAATGCGGATCAATCAGCGTCGTTTGCACGATCGTATCGCCGCGTCCGGTGGGCGTGGAACCGGTGATTTTCAGGGTCTGCCCCGAATAGTTGGACAGTCGGGTTTCGTAGATGGCCACCGCGAAATCGCGGAACGCATCCACGAACGCAGCCTTTTCGCTATCAGACGCCGTGCGTTTGGCGGGCCCTAGCGTGAACAGCGCGATACGATTGAGGTCCGTCAGTGACAGAAGAAATCCGCGAAACTGCGACCGGCGCTGCGCATCCGTCAGGTTCTGATTGGCGAGGATCGACAAACCCTTCTGCACATTCTGGTCGATGAAGGTTTCGGCCGGCAATGCCGCGCGCGCTGTCGACGATGCAACCGCCAACGGCAAGGCCAGAAGTAGCGCTAACATCAACACGACGCGTCGCGCGGGCGCGACAGGCTTTACTGAGTTCGCGGCGGGGACTGTCGATGACATTTCGGTCATGTTCTCATTCCACGTTTTGCAGCGGGTCGGATGGTCCCGGCCCGGTGTAACAGGTTCAACGCAGACTAGAGCAGGATCGCTGATGATGGAAATCAGCCCTGCTCCAGATTTCTCCACTATTGCATGGTCTTTTCGCAAAACTGGTCCCCGCCTGTGCGGATCGTACCTTAAATGAAGTTTGCGAAACTCAGAAGTCCGGCAGCTTGGTCACATCCACTTTGCCGTTTGCGATCTCATTGGCGCGATTCTGCCGGTAGAGACTGCGCACCGAGGCGTAATAGTCTACCGATCCGCGCTCAATACCCTGCAAAACCGTGGCGTTGCGCGCACGCAGGTCGATCACCGTGAAAACTTCGCGGCCCAGCGACCAGTAGAATTTGTAATTGTAGGATATATAAGTGTTCGGATCGAACGCGATATCCACCACCTCGCCCGTCAAGTCGCGCGGGTTGCTAGGCCCCAGGAACGGAAGCACGAGATACGGCCCCTCCTCGGCGCCCCAGACCGCCAGCGTATGGCCGAAATCGTCGTCGTGATAGGCAATGCCCATCTTGCCCGCGACGTCGACCAGCCCGCCGATGCCGATGGTCGAATTCAGCACGAAGCGCGCCAGCGTCTCTCCACTGCGATCCACTTCGCCTTGCAGCACGTCGTTGGTGAAGATCACCGGTGAATTTAGATTCAGCAGGAAATTGTGGATGCCGTCGCGCGCGAGTTCGGGGAGCACTTCATTGTAGGCCTGCGCCGTCGGCAATAGGACCTGCTCGTCCAGCTGCATGTCGAGGTCGAAAACCTCCCGGTTGGTCGCCTCAAAAGGGTCATTGTCCTTGGGATCGCCGCCCGTCGTCGAACAGGCCGTCAACGACAGCCCGACCGCAAGAATGCTCAAGCCCCTCAACGTCTTCATGTCAGTATCCAAGTTCCAGCCACCGACCTGTCTATCAGCGGGTCCGTTTATATAGGGAGAAGACAGCTAAAAGATTACTCGGTTCCCCTGGAATCGTTCACACGCCACAGAAAATTGCGTACCACAAAAGCAGTTTTCCTGCATTCCTGTGCTTAAAAAGCCTCGACAACTTACGACTTGTATACTCATATAAAGATATGTTTATGTGGTTCGGAAGGCCGGAGCGACAGCGTGGAACACCTTGTCACAATGTTGCGCGCAGCAGGCGACCCCACCCGGTTGCGCCTGTTCTTGTTGCTTCGCGAGGCCGAGCTGACCGTTAGCGAACTGACCGAGATTGTGGGCCAGAGCCAGCCGCGTGTCTCTCGCCATCTGAAGCTGCTGGGCGAGGCCGGCCTGATCGATCGCTTCAAGGAAGGAAGCTGGGTCTTCTACCGCGCCGCCGACCGCGGTGGCCCGCGCCAAGCTCGGTGGTGTTGTCGCCGATCTCGCTGCGAATTCATCGGCCGTTTTGGATGCCGACCTCAAGCATCTGGCCTCCGTCCGCGAGGCACGCGCCGCCAAAGCCGCCGCCTTCTTCAAAGCCAATGCCGCGGAATGGGAGCGCATCCGCGCCCTGCATGCGCCTGACAACGAAGTCGAAGCGGCGATCATCCGCGTGATTGCGGGTGCCCCCATCGGCAACCTGCTCGACGCCGGCACCGGCACTGGCCGGATGCTGGAATTGCTGGCGCCTCATGTCGAACCATGCCGTCGGCGTCGATGTGAGCCCCGAAATGCTGGCCATCGCGCGCGATCGGCTGTGCGCGCAAACTCCAACATTGTCAGGTGCGGCTTGCCGATACGTATCGCCTGCCATTTCCTACCGGCAGCGCAATTGCAAGGGTTCGACGTCGCGCTGTTTCATCAGGTGCTGCATTATCCTCGACGATCCCCAAGCCGCGGTCGCCGAAGCCGCGCGCGTGCTCGAACCCGGCGGACGTCTTCTGATCGCCGATTTCGCGCCGCACGAGCTGGAATTCCTGCGCGCAGATTATGCCCATCGCCGCCTGGGTTTCTCCGACCGCGAAGTGGAAGGCTGGTTCGAAGCCGCGGGTCTGAAATCGCAGGCCAGCGAAACCATCGCCCCCAAACATCAAAGCGGTGGCAAACTCACAGTCAAAATCTGGCTTGCCAAATCCACCGAAGCTCGCGCCGAAGGAGGCCGCATGAGCCTCAAGGATCTCGCGACCAATGCCAACCCGCTGAAAGTCTCGTTCGAATTCTCGCCGCCCAAGACACCGGAAGCCGAGGACCAGCTCTGGCGCTGTATCCGGCGGCTGGAGCCGCTGAAGCCAGCGTTTGTCTCGGTCACCTATGGCGCGGGCGGTTCGACGCGCGAGCGCACCCATGCCACGGTCAAGCGCATTGTCGAGGAGACCACCTGAAGCCCGCCGCGCATCTGACCTGCGTCGCGCGCATCCGCGCCGCGAAATCGACGAGATCGTGCAAGGCTATTGGGACGCTGGCATCCGCCATATCGTGGCGCTGCGCGGCGACATGCCCGACATGGAAGGCCCCTATGCGCGCATCCGGCGACGGCTACGTCTCCACGCCGGAACTGATCGAAGGCATCCGCAACATCGCGCCCGTTCGAGATCAGCGTCTCGGCCTATCCCGAACGCCATCCGGATTCGCCTCACTTGACCACGACATCGAACTTGCTCAAACGCAAGATGGATGCCGGCGCCACCCGCGCGCTCGGCCAATTCTGTTTCGACAATGACGCCATTGCGCGCTTCCGCGACGATGCCGCGCGCGCCGGCATCGACCATGCCCATCGTGCCCGGCCTCATGCCCACCACAAATTTCAAGGCGTCGCGCGCATGGCGGCGAAAGCGGCGCCTGCATTCCCGCCTGGCTGGCCCAAGCCTATGACGGCCTGGACGACGATGTCGAAAGCCGCAGCATCATCGCCGCCGCGGTGCTGGCCGACCAGGTCCAGCAATTGCGCGCCCGCGGCTTCGACCAGTTTCATTTCTACACGCTCAACCAGGCCGATCTCACCTATGCGGCCTGCCGGCTTCTGGGCATTCAGGCCAGGGAGCTGCGACATGAGCACCGCGCGCCGCCCGCCTGGAATGGATGAAGCAGGAAGCGCAGAAGCGCATGCTGCTGCTCGACGGCTCCTGGGGCGTGATGATCCAGGGCTACAAGCTCGGACGAAGACGATTTTCGGGGCCCCCGCTTCGGCAATCATCCGGCCGACCTGAAAGGCAACAACGATCTTCTCACCCTGACCAAGCCCGAGATCATCCGCGACATCGGCCAGGCCTATCTGGAAGCCGGGCGCCGATTTCATCGAGACCAACACCTTCAATTCCAACTTCACGTCAGCCAGGCCGATTACGGCCTGGGCCATCTGGTGGGCGAATTGAACGAAGCCGGCGCGCGCCTTGCGCGCGAAGCTTGCGATGCGTATTCCACTTCGGACCGCCCGCGCCTGGTGGCCGGCGTGCTGGGCCCCGCCAACCGCACCGCGTCGCATTTCGCCCGACGTCAACGATCCGGCGTTCCGCAACATCACCTTCGACGAATTGCGCGAGACCTATCGCGACGCCACGCGCGGACTGATCAACGGCGGCGCCGACGTGCTGATGATCGAAACGGTCTTCGATACGCTGAACGCCAAGGCCGCGATCTTCGCCATCGAGGAAGTGTTCGACGAATTGGGCGAGCGCCTGCCGGTGTGGATTTCCGGCACCATCACCGACCTGTCGGGCCGCACGCTGACGGGCCAGACCGCCGAAGCCTTCTGGCATTCGGTGCGCCATGCCAAGCCCTTCGCCATCGGCCTCAATTGCGCGCTGGGCGCAAAGGAACTGCGCCCCTATGTCGCCGAACTCTCGCGACGCCTGCCGACACGCTGGTCAGCGCCCATCCCAATGCCGGCCTGCCCAACGAATTCGGCGGCTATGACGAAACGCCCGAAACTATGGCGCGCGATGATCGGCGAATTCGCCCGCTCCGGCCTCGTCAATATCGTCGGCGGCTGCTGCGGCACCACGCCTGCGCACATCAAGGCCTTCGGCGAAGCCATCGAAGGCGTCAAGCCGCGCGCCATCCCGGAAAAGCCACGCTATATGCGCCTGTCGGGGCTCGAGCCGTTCACGCTCACGCCTGATCTGAATTTCATCAATGTCGGCGAGCGCACCAACATCACCGGCTCGGCCAAATTCCGCAAACTGATCGCCGCCAACGATTACGAAGCGGCGCTCGAGGTCGCGCGCAACCAGGTCGAGAACGGCGCCCAGATCATCGACGTCAACATGGACGAGGGCCTGATCGATTCCGAAGCCGCGATGCGCGCGTTTCCTCAATATGATCGCGGGCGAGCCCGACATCGCGCGCGTGCCGCTGATGATCGACACCTCCAAATGGAGCGTGATCGAGGCGGGTCTGAAATGCTGCCAGGGCAAGGCCATCGTCAATTCGATCTAGCTTGAAGGAAGGCGAGGAGGCGTTCATCGATCATGCACGCGAAGTGCATGCGCTTCGGCGCCGCCGTGGTGGTGATGGCGTTCGACGAACTGGGCCAGGCCGACACGCAGGAGCGCAAGATCGAAATCTGCAAGCGCGCCTACGACATCCTGGTGAACAAGGTCGGCTTTTCCGCCGGAAGACATCATCTTCGATCCCAATATCTTCGCCGTCGCCACCGGCATGGAAGAGCATAACGAATATGGCCGGCCTTTATCGACGCCACAGCGAAATCCGCGCCGCAGCTTGCCGCACGCTCATATCTCGGGCGGCGTCTCCAACTTCTCCTTCTCGTTCCGCGGCAATGAGAAGGTGCGCGAGGCGATGCATTCCGTGTTTCTGTTCCACGCCATCAAGGCGGGCATGGATATGGGCATCGTCAATGCCGGCCAGCTCACCGTCTATCAGGACATTCCCACGCCCCTGCGCGAAGGCATCGAGGACGTGCTGTTCAACCGCCGCGCCGACGCGACCGAACGGCTGCTCGATCTGGCGCAACACTACAAAGGCGACGGCTCGGTGGTCGAAGTGGAAGACGCCGCCTGGCGCTCGCTGCCGGTCGAAGAACGCATCACCCACGCCATGGTGCATGGCATCGACGCCTTCATCGTCGAAGACACCGAAGAAGCCCGTGCCCGTGCCACGCGCCCGCTCGACGTGATCGAAGGCCCGCTGATGGCGGCATGAATGTGGTGGGCGACCTGTTCGGCTCGGGCAAGATGTTCCTGCCGCAGGTGGTCAAATCCGCGCGCGTGATGAAGAAGGCGGTGGCCTATCTGCTGCCTTTCATGGAAGCCGAACAGGCAAAGAACCAGACAAAGGAACCGGCTGGCCGCATCGTCATGGCCACGGTGAAGGGCGATGTGCATGACATCGGCAAGAACATTGTGGGCGTGGTCCTGCAATGCAACGGCTATGAGGTGATCGACCTGGGCGTGATGACGCCGACGCAGAAAATCCTGGACACCGCGCGCGAGCAGAAGGCCCAACATCATCGGCCTGTCGGGCCTGATCACGCCGTCGCTGGACGAGATGGTGCCATGTCGCCAGCGAAATGGAGCGGCAGGGTTTCGACATCCCGCTGCTGATCGGCGGCGCCACGACAAGCCGTGTCCATACCGCCGTGAAGATCGATCCAAACTATCGCCGCGGCCAGACCGTCTATGTCACCGATGCCTCGCGCGCCGTGGGCGTGGCGTCCAGCCTTTTGAGCCAGCACCGCCAAGCCCGACTATGTCGCCAACGTGCGCCGCGAATATGAAGACATCGCCCGCAACCATGCCAGCTCAGCGCGCGCCCGGCCGCCGCCTTCGATCATGCCGAAGCCCGCGCCAACAAACGCAAATTCGGATTTGGCGAACTACACCGCGCCCGCGCCCACCTATTTCGGCACGCGCCAATACGGCCATTACGATCTGGGCGAACTGGCCCCCTATATCGACTGGACGCCGTTCTTCCAGACCTGGGAATTGGCCGGCCGTTACCCCTCGATCCTCCAAGACGACAAGGTGGGCAAGGCCGCACGCGATCTGTTTGCCGACGCGCAAAAGATGCTGAGCAAGATCATCGAAGGCAAATGGCTCACCGCCCGCGCCGCGATCGGCTTCTGGCCCGCCAACGCAGAGGGTGACGACATCGTCCTGTTCGGCGACAAGGCGCGCAAATTCCCCATCGCCACCCTGCACACGCTGCGCCAGCAGATGGCGCGCGACACCGGCAGGCCCAATCTGGCGCTGGCCGATTTCATCGCCCCGCGCGGCCACGAAGATTATCATCGGCGGCTTTGTCGTCACCGCCGGGACTCGGCGAAGAGGAGCACATCAAGCGCTTCGAGGACGCCAAGGACGATTACTCCGCCATCCTGCTGCGCGCGCTGGCCGACCGCCTGGCCGAAGCCTTTGCCGAACGGCTGCACGAAAGCGTGCGCCGCGAATTCTGGGGCTATGCGGCGGACGAAGCGTTGAGCAATGACGCAGCTGATCGCGGAAGCCTATCGCGGCATCCGCCCCGCGCCGGGCTATCCCGCCCAGCCCGATCACACCGAAAAGCCAACCCTGTTCAAGCTGCTGGATGCCGAGGCACGCATCGGCGTCAAGCTGACCGAAAGCTATGCCATGTGGCCGGGGTCGTCAGTGTCCGGATTCTATTTCTCCCATCCCGAAAGCCGCTATTTCGGCGTGGGCAAGATCGAGCGCGACCAGGTGGAGGATTATGCGCACCGCAAAGGCTGGGACATGCCTACCGCCGAACGTTGGCTGGGTCCGCTGCTGAACTACGATCCCAGGGCGCCCACATCTGAAGCCGCTTAAACAAGACGTCCTTAAAGCAAAAGGCCGGAAGCGCGTTGCTTCCAGCCTTTGTCCCCTATGAAGGTCGTCAGATCACGCCAATAACTATTGCCCCCAAGAACGCGAACACGAGTCCAACGGCCACAAGCTGCAATTCACGGACCATGGGTCCCTCCAGCGCCTGAGCAGGGAAAGCTTCACGGCCTTTTGAAGACCAGTCAAGCAACTGAAAGGGCTGCGGTTGGTTCCACGGGAAATTCGGCCACTGATTCTGTGACAGCCCGTCAGTTCCGCCTTGTTCCCTGTGGATAATCTGGATCGCCCCCGAACCCACCGCCCCCTGGCGTCTGGATGATCACCAAATCGCCGGCTGTCACCTGCGTTTCATCGCAACCTTTGAGTGCAGCCTGTGACCCATCGGCTCGCACGATCCAATTCACACCACGCGCCCCGGGTTTTCCGCCCTCCAACCCGAACGGCTCGGTCTGTCGCCGCGTCGAAAGAATGCCCGCTGTCATCGTCTCGCAAAACCGGATGCGCCGGACCACGCCATCGCCGCCGCGATGGGCGCCGGTACCCCCCGATCCGCGCCGGATGGAGAATTCTTCAACGATCACGGGATAACGCGTCTCCAAAACTTCCGGATCGGTCAGTCGTGAATTGGTCATGTGCGACTGCACCGCCGATTGCCCATCGAAATTGGCGCCAGCACCAGTGCCTCCGCAAATCGTCTCATAATATTGATGCGTATCATTGCCGAAGGTCAGATTGTTCATCGTCCCCTGGGCCGCGGCCATCACGCCCAGTGCGCCAAACAACGCATCCACCACCGCCTGACTGGTTTCCACATTGCCCGCCGCCACCGCCCCCGGGGCCTTGGGGTTCAGCAGCGATCCTTCCGGCACAACGATCTCCAAAGGCCTCAAACATCCCGCATTCATCGGAATGTCGTCCTGCACCAGACAGCGGAACACATAAAGCACCGCCGCCTTGGTCACCGATCCCGGCGCGTTGAAATTGTTGAGGGCTTGCGGGCCTGTCCCCGTAAAATCCACCCGTGCCGAGCGCTTCGTGCGATCAACTGTCACGCGTCACGCAAATCTGCGCACCCCCATCCATCGCCATCTGGAACGAACCGTCTTTCAACGCCCCGATCACGCGGCGCACGGATTCTTCCGCATTGTCCTGCACATGCTCCATGTAAGCCGTCACGGTCTGGCGACCATATTGCGCGCAAGCTCGTTCAAGTTCGCGCGCCCCCTTCGCGCAGGCCGCCGCTTGCGCCTTCAAATCCGCGATGTTCTGGTCTGGATTGCGCGCCGGATAATTCCCGCCTGAAAGCACCGCGCGCACGCCAGCTTCGTCGAATTTGCCGCCATGCACTATGCAGATGCCGTCGAACAAAACACCTTCCTCCGAGATATTGCGCGAGAACGGCGGCATCGAGCCCGGCGTCATCCGCCAATATCGGCATGATGCCCGCGCGCGGCGACAAAAAATGCACGCACGCCCTCCACGAACACCGGCATCACCACCGTCATATCCGGCAGATGCGTGCCGCCGTCATAAGGCGCATTGGTGAGGAACACGTCGCCCGGCGCCATTGCCGCGCCATGCTTTATCAGGATCGCGGTCACGCAATCGCCCATCGAGCCCAGATGCACCGGCATGTGCGGCGCGTTGGCGACGAGACCGCCCTGCGCATCGAACACCGCACAGGAGAAATCGAGCCGCTCCTTGATGTTCACGCTCGTCGCCGTGTTTTGCAGCGTGACGCCCATCTCTTCGGCAATCGCCATGAACAGGTTGGCGAACACCTCCAGCAGGACCGGATCTGTCTGTGTCCGCATTCACGCGCTTCGTCTCGACTGGCACTGTTCGAAACAGCTTTATCCCGTAACCGACGCTGATCTGAGCCCGCCAGCCCGGCTCGACGATGATCGTCTGATGCGGTTCGATCAATGATGAGCCGGCCCCATGAGCCTGTGCTCACCTGCCATGTCCGACGAGAGGACGACTGGTGCCCTGTGCCAGGCGCCTTGCGAATAGAACTGCGTATGCTTTGCGGAGAAAGTGGGCGCGATCTCCGCGTCTTGCGAGCGCACGATGACAGGCAAGGGCGTATCTTCTTCGCTTTCCGACCTCCAGGGACTCGACAATCAGCGCGCATCCCTCAAATCCGAAACCGAAAAGCTGAGCATGTTTCTGCGCAAATTGTGCCGCCATGACGTCATGGTTCGCAAGCGCGATGGCAAGCGTGGTGTCGCTACCCTGGTAACGCAGATGCACGCGCGCCACCGATTTGACGCGACGCGCGCCTTGCGCAGCCAGCTCGGCTTGCGCCTCTTGCGCAAGCTCGCCTGCGCGCTTAGCGAGTTCCGCCATCACATCGGGCACAAACTCACGTCCGACAGAACTCTGACGTAACCCACGCAATCGCGCCTGTTTCATGCCGTAGGCCGACAGCAATCCGGAAAACGGATGAAGGAATATCGTCGAAATGCCCAGTGCGTCCGCCACCAGACACGCATGTTGCCCACCCGCGCCGCCGAAACAATTAAGCGCATAGTCGCGCGCGTCATAACCCTTCGCCACCGAGATACGCTTGATCGCATTGGCCATGTTCTCGACCGCAACGCGGATGAACCCATCCGCTACATCTTCCGGCGACCGCCCGATCTCTTTCGCAAGCTCCCCAAACGCGGAACGCACGGCATCTTCATCCAGCGGTTCGTTTGCGCCCGCGCCAAAGAGGGGCGGAAAGAACTCGGCCGAAAGCTTGCCTACCATCACATTGGCATCGGTGACGGTGAGCGGTCCTCCGCGCCGATAGCATCTGGGCCCGGGATCCGCACCGGCCGAACCCGGCCCTGCCCGGAACCGCGCGCCGTCATAATGCAAGAACGGAGCCACCGCCTGCCGCCACCGTGTGGATCGCCATCATCGGCACGCGCAATCGCACGCCTGCAACTTCGGTTTCGTAGACGCGTTCAAACTCGCCGTCGAACCGCGACACGTCGGTCGAGGTGCCGCCCATGTCGAACCCGATGACGCGCGCAAACCCCGCCTCGCGCGCAGTCTCGCGCCATCGCGACCACCCCGCCGGCCGGCCCCGACAGAACCGCATCCTTCCCGCGAAAAAATTCCGGCGCTGCCAACCCGCCGTTCGATGTCATGAAGAAAAGGCGCGGGCCCCCTTGCCCAGCACCAATCGCGCTTGCGATCCGATCGGCATAACGCGAAAGAATTGGCGAAAGATAAGCGTCCGCCACGGTCGTATCGCCTCGACTGACATATTTCATCAGCGCCACCGTTTCGTGACTCGCCGAAATCTGCGTGAACCCAGCGGCCAGCGCGATTTCGACGGCACGTTTCTCATGGGCCGGATAGCGATACCCGTGCAGAAACACAATCGCGCAAGACGAAAATCCATCGTGCCGCAGCTCATCGAGATCGCGCTTGAGCGCGGTCTCATCCAGTGCCCGCAACACTTGGCCCTGCGCCGCCACGCGCTCGTCGGCCTCGACCACGCGCGCATAAAGCATTTCCGGTAATTCGATCTTCAGCGCAAAAAGTTTGGGCCGGTTCTGATATCCGATGCGCAACTGATCGGCGAACCCGCGCGTGGTGATAAGTGCCACGCGTTCGCCTTTGCGTTCGAGCAGCGCGTTGGTTGCCACCGTCGTGCCCATGCGCACTTCGGCAATCAGCGCAGATGGAATGGCCGCGTTCGTGGCCACGCCCAACGCGCGCCGGATGCCTTCGAGTGCTGCGTCGTCATAACGCGGATCAGCCGACAGAAGCTTAAATCTCCGCAATGCCCCGTCCGGCGCCTCCGCCACCACATCGGTAAACGTGCCACCACGATCAATATAAAATCGCCATTTGGAAGAGGCCGTCATCACAATGTTTTCATCAGGGCTTGCCGCGGTGTAGCGCTCTCAGGCGCGCAGCCGGGTCGCAATTCCGCCGAGATTGGCCTAATGCTTCTGCCCATGTCCATCTGGGGAAAGATCGACCGGCGCCGCGGCGGGTTTGGTGTTGGGCGGCGGGCCGGTCGGCGCGGTCATCGGCGCGGCAACGGGCCATTTGCTGTTCGACCGCGAGGAAGAGCGCCAACACGAAGAGGCGCGCACGCCCGGCGTCGCTTTCACCATCGCCATCATCGCGCTGTCGGCGAAAATGGCAAAGGCCGACGGCATCGTCAGCGAAGACGAAATCGCCGCCTTCGAACGCGTTTTCCAGGTGCCACCGGGCGAACGCGCCAATGTGCACCGCATGTTCAATCTCGCGCGTCAGGATATGGCGGGCTACGAGGCGTATGCGGGCCAGATCGCGCGCATGTTTCGCGGCAATCCTGCGATGCTCGAAGACATCCTCGACGGCTTGTTCGAAATCGCCAAGGCCGACGGGCTGCTGCATCCGGCCGAAGCCAAATTCCTCGAAAGTGTCGCGGAAATTTTCGGCTTCGCGCCCAACGAATTCCGTCGCATCCGCGCCTCGCATTTTGGCCCGGAGGTGGGCGATCCCTATCTGGTCCTAGGGATCGGTTATGACGCGAGCGAGGACGAGATCAAACGCACCTATCGAATGCTGGTGCGCGAAAACCATCCCGACCGCCTCATTGCCCGCGGCGTGCCCGAGGAATTCATCCGGTTGGCCACCGACAAACTCGCAGCGATCAACGGTGCCTATGAAAAAGTGAAGAAAGAACAAGGGCTTATATAATCATCAAATATTGATTGACATATGATTATTTCTTGATTAGACATGCTTGCGCTAGTCGAAAGGAGATTGGCTTGAGCAAGTTGAATGTAAATGTTGGAGATGATTTTCCGCTTGATGGCGATGTCGCCGAGCGGGGATGCGCCCATCGCGGAGATTTCAGCCGTGAGGTGTGGCGGGAATGGAAGCGCGAACAACACGAAATGCGCGCGCGCTGGCGCCAGGAATGGCGGGAAAAATTCCACGCCTTCCGAGAACGCCTGAGAACCCAGAAAGAAGAAAAGAATGCATAGACACCTCCATCGTCGCCATCGTCATGGCGGCGAAGACGAAGTTGCGGGCGAGCGCAGCACCACGCGTGTGCAGCTCGAAATGCCGCCGCAGGCGATGGAACGGCTGCAACGCCTGAAGGAAAAAACTGAAGCCGCGTCCTATGCGGAGGTCATCCGCAACGCGCTGCGTCTGTTCGAAGCCCTCGTTGAAGAACATGCCAAAGGTGCTGAATTCGCGTTGAAACAGCCCAGCGGCGAAACGGTCGCGTACAAGATATTCCTATGATGGCCTATCGCCTCGTCGAATGCCCGTCACCCAACCACGACGCAAGGCCCGACGGTACACCGGTCGACATTTTGGTGTTGCATTACACCGGCATGAAGACGGCAGACGAGGCGCTAGCGCGGCTGTGCGATCCCGACGCGAAAGTGTCCGCTCATTACACTATCGGCCGCGACGGCCGGGTCTACCGCCATGTGCCGGAAGACCGTCGCGCCTGGCATGCGGGTGTTTCTTATTGGGCGGGCGAGCGCAACATCAACGCGCGCTCCATCGGCATCGAACTGGTCAATCCCGGTCATGAATTCGGCTATATTCCGTTCACGGATGAACAGATCGCCGCTCTCATCGACATCGCCCAGGAAATCCTGGCGCGCCACCCGATTGTGCCCGCCCGCGTGCTTGCCCATTCCGATATCGCGCCCGCGCGCAAGCAAGACCCGGGCGAATTTTTTCCGTGGAAGTCGCTTGCCGAATACGGCATCGGCCTGTGGCCCGAGCCGGGCGTGGCCATCGCGCCTGAAAGCGCGCTGTCGGGTTTCGGCTACGGCCTGCCGCCTGACGTGGAATGGGCGTCGGCCGCCGTGGTCAAGGCATTCCAGCGCCATTTCCGCCCTGAAAAGATCGACGGCATGTGGGATCACGCCTGTGGGACAAAACTCGCAAGCCTGCTGGCGCAAAAAGCCGCCATGGCCTAAAAGGCGCTGGCGTCAGATGGCCGGATGGCCGCGGGACATGCGCAAGCAGGTTTCGAGGAAAGTCCGGGCTCCACGGAAACACGGTGCCGGATAACGTCCGGCGGGGGCGACCCCAGGGAAAGCGCCACAGAAATGACACCGCCTACCGGCCTAAAGCCGCGGCAAGGTTGAAATGGTGCGGTAAGAGCGCACCGCGTCTGCTGGCAACAGAGGCGGCACGGCAAGCCCCACCGGGAGCAAGACCAAATAGGGACGGCACGTGATCCGTTTCCGGATCGCCGTCCGGGTAGGTCGCGTGAGGTGTGCGGCAACGAACGTCCCAGAGGAATGGTCATCCAGCCGTTCGCAAGCGGTAAGGACAGAACCCGGCTTACAGGCCATCTGACGCAAATTTCCCGAGCGGTTGGATTGAACAAACCTTGTCATGGCCCGGTTTGATCGAACCATCCGTGCCCAGCAACCGCGAAGGCGCGTGGTGTTCGCGACCCGCTCGGACCATGACAATCTTTGGGCGGAGAAATCTATCAGTAATCGGCGGGTGCGAAAGCTACCAATATTCCTTCATGATTTGCCTCGCCCAGTCCGGTTCGCGCACCTCGCCGCGTGGCAGGAAGCCTTTCATCACCGGCTTGATGTCGAGCACGGGCGTGCCATCGATGGCGTCAAGTCCGTGTACGGATAATTCCAATCCGTCTACGGACAATAACCGGCAGGCACACAATCCGATACGGTTCGGCCGATCTTTTCCGCGTTGCGCGAAGATGCCCACCATCGGCCAATCCTTGCGCCCACGCGGATGGCGCGCGCCCTTTTGCACGTCGCCGTCCAGCACACGATCGAAGTGATAGATCACTTCGATATGCGAGAAATCGCCAAGGCCCGCAGTTGCCTGCGCACCGAATTGCGCAGGATCAAGTTCAATGCGCGTCTGGACGCAATCCCAATTGTCATCGATGGGCTCGTTGCGCCCGGCGCGCACCACGCCGATCGATTTCATCTGAATCGTGTTCGTCACGCTGACCTCTGTTCGGGTTTCGGAGTGGCAGGTACAGCTGGATTAATACTTTGGTAATGATGTTGAAGCCAAGCTTGCGGTGTTTTCGGTTCGTTCCGGAGCTGTCAAGCGGTAGATTGGAGCCATCTAGGGGTGGGTCGCAAGTCCCTATAATCACACGCGTTTCCCTCTTTACGGGAGGGGAGCGCCCATGCTATCCCATACTGTCCCATGGCTGCTTCGCCTGGGGCCATTCAACCCAGGTCCCGTTGGTGGGTTGGAGGCGGTTGGGACACTGGGGCTGGGACATCGATGGCTGGGGCGGTTCAGCCTTTCATTGCGACGGTGGCGGGGACGCTCGACGGCAAGGGGCGGGTCTGCATCCCGGCGCCTTATCGCCAGATCCTCGCGGCCCAGGACACCGCAGGTGTCTATGTTTGCCCATCCTTCGTTGACCCTGCTCTGGAAGCCTTCGGCGAAAATGTGCTGCAGGCCGTGCATCAGCGCCTGTCCCAGCTCGATCCGTTTTTCAGTCCGATTCACGACGACCAGGCTTTCGCTGTTCTGTCCTCCAGCCAGCTGCTGACGCTCGATGAACAGGGCAGGGTGCGTCTGCCTGATCCGCTCATCGCCCATTGCGGCCTGAAGGATCGCGTCACCTTCGTGGGCATGGGAAGCAAATTCCAGATCTGGGAGCCGGGTGCGTTCGAAGCGATCCGCGACCAGCGTCTTGCAAACGCCCGCGCCGTGCGCGCCGCCGGTCCAGGAGCCACCCATGGCTGAAGGTCACGTCCCTGTCATGCTGACCGAAGTGCTTGAAGCGCTAAAGCCGCGTGACGGCGGGCGCTATGTCGATGGCACGTTCGGCGGCGGCGGTTATGCCCGCGCCATCCTGGAAGCTGCCGATTGCCGGTGCTCGGCATCGACCGCGATCCCGACGCCATCGCGCGCGGCCAGAAACTCGCGGCACAGTTCGAAGGCCGCCTCACCCTGGTGCGGGGCGATTTCTCGGACCTCGACACGCTGGTCGAAGGCCAGACCGACGGCGTGGTGCTCGATCTCGGCGTTTCGTCATTCCAGTTCGACCAGGCCGAGCGCGGCTTTTCGTTCCGCGACGACGGCCCGCTCGACATGCGCATGAGCCTAACGGGCCTTACCGCCGCCGATTTCGTGAACACAGCGGACGAAAAGGAACTCGCTCGCATCATCGCGACCTTCGGCGAAGAACGTCATGCCCGCCGCATCGCGCGCGCCATCATCGCCGCCCGCCCGATCGACGCGCACCGCACAACTGGCCGAGATCGTGTCGCGCGCGCTTGGCCCGGCGGCCGCACGCCAACCGATCCATCCCGCCACGCGCACCTTTCAGGCGCTGCGCATTCATGTGAATGACGAATTGGGCGAACTGGAACGCGGTCTTGAAGCAGCCGAACGCGCGCTTGCACCGGAAGGCCGCCTGGCCGTGGTGTCGTTTCACTGCCTGGAAGACCGCATCGTCAAACACTTCCTCGTCGAGCGAAGCGACGCGCGGCGCACGCGCCTCGCGTCATGCGCCCGAAGCCAGCGAGCGCACAACGCGCCGCATTCCATCTCATCGACTCGAACGTCCGCAAACCCGGCTCGGCCGAAATTGCAACCAATCCCCGCGCCCGCTCCGCCAGGCTGCGCGTCGGCGAGCGTCTGGCAGCATGAAGGAGGCCGACATGATCCGCGTGCTCAATTTCTTCTGCGTGGCGCTGGTGGGTCTTTCCTGCCTGGCGCTCTATCATGTCTCCGAACAGACGCGCGTGGCCCGCATGCAGCTGTCCCAGGTCAACCGCCAGATCGCGCAGGACACGCAGCACCATCAGCGTGCTGCGAAGCCGAATGGGAGCAGGTCGCCGATCCCGCCCGCATCCAGCAACTGGCGCAGCAGAAATTGGGCCTTGACGATGCCACGCAGCGTGCAACTCGCCTCTTTCGAACTGCTGCCGCGCCGCGGCGAAGACACCGCGCCCCTGAACAATTCGCCCGTGCGCAATGCCAACGCCGTGATGCCCGCAAAACCCTACCCGAACAGCCGCGCCGCCGCCGCACGCATCGGAATGTGATCGCATGAACAAAGCCGCGCCCGCAGGAACCTTTCAGCGGCGCATCGTCATCGGAGCGGCGTTTTGCGTCGCCGCGTTTGCGCTGGTGGGCATCGCGCTTGTCGATGTGACGCTGATGCATGCTGGAAGTGCTGGCAAGCGCAGGCGTTCGATCGCCCGGTCACCGTGCGCGCCGATCTGATCGACCGCAATGGCGAACTTCTCGCCCGCGATCTTGCCGGTCAAGGATCTGTATGCCCGCCCGCATGCGTTCTGGGACAAGACGCAGGCGGCGCACGATCTTGTCCGAAGCCACCGGCGCCGACGAAAAGCGCCTCGTGACGCGCTTTCGACAGCCAAGCATCACTATGTCGCTGGTGGCGCGCCAGATTACGCCCGACACGCAAGGACCGCGTGATGCATCTGGGCCTGCCGGGCCTGGAATTCGAGCCGACGCCAAGCGCTATTATCCCGAAGGCCGCGCGTGCCGCCCAGGTGCTGGGCGTCACCGATCCCGACAATAACGGCGTCTCCGGCCTGGAACTGGGTCTGCAGAACCAACTGCGCACATCGCGAGGACGGGCGCGGCCGTCACCACCTCCATCGACATGCGGGTGCAATACATCCTGGCGCACGAAGCCGAAGCGGCGCGCAAGAACATTCGACGCCAACGCCGCCGGCGGCATCGTGATGGATGTCAGCACCGGCGAAGTGCTGGCGATGGTGTCGCTGCCCGATTTCGATCCCAACGCACGCGGCCTGGACGGACGCGATTCCACGCCGCAACGTGATGGCGCAGGATGTCTATGAACTGGGCTCGGTGTTCAAGATCTTCTCCTTCACGCTGGCGATGGAAGATCACACCATCAGGCCTGGACGAAGTCTTCCCCATCGGCCACGGCTTACAAGATCGGCAAATTCACCATCCATGACGCCGAGCACATGCCGGCGACGCTGGCGGCGCGCGATATCCTGGCCCAATCCTCCAACGTCGGCACCGCGCAGATCGCGCTGCGCTCGGGCCGCGAGCGCCAGCGCGCGTTTCTTCGCGCATCTGGGTCTGCTGACGCCCGTCGCAAGCGAATTGCCCGAAACCGCCGCGCCGCTTTATCCGCAAGACTGGGGCACAGATCGAAACCGCCACCATCGGCTTCGGCCACGGCATTTCGGTCAGCCCGCTCGCCTTCGTCGCCGCCGCCGCCGCCATCGTCAATGGCGGCCGCCAGATCACGCCCACCTTCCTCAAGCACGATCGACGACGCGCGCGGCGAACAGCTGATCAAGCCGGAAACCAGCGACACGATGCGCGACCTGCTGCGCTATGTCGTGACCAACGGCACCGGCAAGAATGGCCGATGTGCCGGGCTATGATGTGGGCGGCAAGACCGGCTCGGCCCAGGTGCACGGCGCACGGCCACTATGTCGCGCACAAGCTGCTCACGTCGTTCTGCGCCGTCTTTCCCATCGACAATCCGCGCTACCTCGTGTTCGTGCTGCTGGACGAGCCGCACGGCACCAAGGAAACCGGCGGTCATGGCGCTGGCCGGCTATACCGCCGCGCCCGCTGGCGGGCCGCGTGATCGCGCGCATCGCGCCGATGCTGGGCGTGCCGCAAGGACGCCCGTCGCTCGCGGATGGCCAAAGAGAATTCATAATGGCACCACATTCGGGGGCGATAGTTGCAGCGGGTAAGGCAGGTCAAGCGCGCCATGGATGGCGGTGAAGGAATTTCACCGGCCTTGCGAGCGACAGCCGCGAGGTCAAGCCCGGCTATCTGTTCGCCGCGCTTGCCGGGAGCACGACCGACGGCGCGCGCTTCATCGCCGATGCGGTGAAGCGCGGCGCGGTCGCGGTGCTGGCGCGCCCCGATGTCGCGCAGCGAAGCCGAAGCGCTGGGCGTGCGCTTCATCGCCGACGAAAATCCGCGCCTGCGGCCTGGCGCGCATGGCGGCGGAATTTTTCGGCGCCCAGCCCAACACCATCGCCGCCGTCACCGGCACCAACGGCAAATCCTCCGTCGTCGCTCTTCCTGCGCCAGATCTGGACCGCGCTGGGCAAGCCTGCCGCCAGCCTGGGCACGGTCGGCGTGGTCGCGCCCGCAGGCGAGATCGCGCTGCAGCACACCACGCCCGACCCGGTGGAAATCCATCGCCTGCTGGCGCAGCTGAAACACGACGGCGTCGATCATCTGGCGCTGGAAGCTTCCAGCCACGGGCTCGACCAGTATCCGCCTCGACGGCGTGAAGATCGCCGCCGCCGGCTTCACCAACATCACCCGCGACCATCTGGATTATCATGCCGACTTTCGACGATTACCTCGCCGCCAAGCTGCGGCTGTTCACCGAAGTCGTGCGCGCCGGCGGCGTCGCGGTGGTCAATGCCGATGCCGAACATGCCGACGCATTTCATCGCCGCCGCGCAGACGCGCGGGCCTGCGGCTCATCACCGTGGGCGAAACGGGCGAGACATCTGAAACTGGTCGCGCGCAGCCGCGTCGGCGATGGCCAGTCGCTTGCGCATCGTCTTACGCGGGCAAATACTTACGATGTCGAGCTTGCCGCTGGCCGGCGCTTTCAGGCGTCGAATGCGCTGGTCGCCGCCGGCCTCGCCATCGGCCTCGGCGAAGATGCCGACAACGGTCTTCGCCGCGCTGGCAACATCTGAAGGGCGCGCCGGGCCGGCTGGAGAAAGTCGCCTTCGCCGCAATCCGGCGCGCCGATCTATGTCGACTACGCCCACACGCCCGATGCGCTGGAAACCGTGCTGACGGCGCATCCGCCCGCATGTCGCAGAACAAGCTGCATGTCGTGTTCGGCTGCGGCGGCGACCGCGACAAGGGCAAGCGCCCGCTGATGGGCCAGAGCGCCTGCGCGTTCGCCGACGACGTCATCGTCACCGACGACAATCCGCGCAGCGAAGATCCTGCCGCCATCCGCAAGGAAATCCTGGCCGGCTGCCCGGGCGCGCAGGAAATCGGCGACCGGGCCGAGGCCATCCGCGCCGGCGATCGCCGCGCTCGAAGCCGGCGATGTGCTGGTGATCGCCGGCAAGGGCCACGAGACCGGCCAAATCATCGGCGGCGAAATCGCGTCCCTTCTCCGACCGCGACGAAGCGATGCAAGTCGGCCAGTGCGCTCGGAGGGCGCGGCCGAGCATGAGCGCGCTCTGGACCTCCGCCGAAGCCGAAGCGCGCCACGCTTGGGCAAGCCAGCGCGCGCTTTTGCGCGTCAACGGCCTTTCCATCGACACGCGCACGCTCAAGCCGGGCGATCTGTTCGTCGCGCTGAAAGGCGACAATCGCGACGGCCATGATTTCGTTCGCGCCGCCTTCGACGCGAAGGCCGCCGCGGCGCTGGTCTCGCGCGCGCCGGACGGCGTGCAGGCGGCGCCGCTGCTCACCGTCGCCAACACCCAGCGCGGCCTCGAAGATCTGGCCCGCGCCGCGCGCGCCCGCAGCAATGCCAAGATCGTTGCCGTCACCGGCAGCGCCGGCAAGACCACCACCAAGGAAATGCTGCGCCTGGCCTTCGACGCGCTGGGCCACACCCATGCCTCGGCCGCGTCCTACAACAATCACTGGGGCGTGCCGCTAGCCTCGCGTCGCTGCCGCGCGACAGCCGATTACGGCGTGTTCGAAGTCGGCATGAATCATTTCGGCGAAATCCGCACGCTGGTGTGCTTTCGTGCGCCCGCATGTGGCGCTGGTCACCACCATCGCGCCGGCGCATCTGGAATTTTTCGGCACCTGCGAAGCCATCGCCGACGCCAAATCCGAAATCTTCGAAGGCCTGGATGCCAGGCGGCGCCGCGCTCGTTGCCCGCCGACAGTCCCTATGCCGAGCGCCTCATCGCGCGCGCGCCAAGCAAGGCGGTGTCGCACACATCCTGCGCTTCGGCCGTGCATCAGACAGCGACGCGCAACTGATTGGCCTGCAAACGACGGAAGAGGGCATGCGGTCAAGGCCGAAATCCTGGGCCGCGAGATCCGCTTCACCATCGGCGCGCCCGGCGCCCATATCGCGACGAATGCGGTGGCGCGCTTGCTCGCCGTCGCCGTTCTCGACGGCGATGTGCTAAATGCCGCTGCCGCACTCGCAGAATTTCGCGGCGCTGAAAGGCCGTGGCGCCCGCTTCACACGCACCGGGCAACGTCGAAGTCATCGACGAAAGCTACAACGCCAATCCCGCCTCGATGGCGGCGGCGCTTGGCGCTGCTCGGCGCGCAAACCCAAAGGCCGCCGCATCGCGGTCCTGGGCGACATGCTGGAGATGGGCGAGGGCGCCAGCGCCCATCACGCCGCCCTCGCACATGCCATCGAAGCCGCCAACACCGATCTCGTCTTTGCCAGCGGGCGCGAAGATGAGCGCGCTGTGGGACGCGCTGCCGCCATCGCGCCGCGGCGCCTATGCGGCAACCGCCGCCGAGCTTGCAGCCGCAAGTGCTCACCGCGCTCAAGCCCGGCGACACCGTGCTGGTCAAAGGCTCGTTGGGCAGCCGCATGGCGCTGATCGTCGACGCGCTGAAAGAGAGGGGAAGAGCTGATGCTTCCCTATTTCCTCGTGCCCTTGTCCGACCAGATCTCGGCGTTCAACGTCGTTCCGCTACATCACCTTCCGCGCCGGCGGCGCGGTGATGACCGCGCTGTTCATCGCCTTCCTCATCAGCCCCGCGCTGATCCGCTGGCTGAAGATGAAGCAGGGCAAAGGCCAGCCCATCCGCGCCGATGGCCCGCAGCGCCACATCATCGAAAAGCAGGGCACGCCCACCATGGGCGGGCTGCTGATTCTTATTCCGTTGCTTGTCTCGACCATCCTCTGGGCCGATCTCACCAACGCCTATGTCTGGATCGTGCTGCTTGTTGATCGCGACCTACGGCCTGCTGGGTTTCTCCGACGATTATCGCAAGGTGACCAAGCGCTCGTCCGACGGCCTCAGCGGCTGGCTGCGCCTTGTTGTCGAATTCGGCATCGGCTTGCTCGCCACCTGGCTGCTGATGTCGCTCGAGGAACCGGCGCTTTCGGGCACGCTCGGCATTCCGTTCCTCAAGACCGCGCTGATCCCCTTGGCATGTTCTTCATCCTGGTCGGCGGTTTTGTCATCGCCGGCGCCGCCAATGCGGTGAATTTCACCGATGGGCTTGACGGGCTGGCCATCGTGCCGGTGATGATCGCCGCCGCCACCTTCACTGCTGATCGCCTATCTCGTCGGCAATGTGAAATTCGCCGACTATCTGCAACTGCATTACGTCGCTGGCACGGGCGAGCTCGCGGTGTTCCTGGCCGCGCTGGTCGGCGCCGGCCTCGGCTTTCTCTGGTACAACGCCCCGCCCGCCATGGTCTTCATGGGCGACACCGGCTCGCTGCCGCTGGGCGGCGCGCTCGGCGCGGTGGCGGTCGCGGTCAAGCACGAGATCGTGCTCGCCATCGTCGGCGGCTTGTTCGTGCTGGAAACCGTTTCGGTGATCGTGCAGGTGGTCTCGTTCAAGCTTACCGGCAAGCGCGTCTTCCGCATGGCGCCGATCCATCATCATTTCGAACAGCTCGGCTGGACCGAACCCACCATCGTGATCCGTTTCTGGATCGTCGCGGTGGTGCTGGCGCTGATCGGCCTCGCCACCTTGAAGCTGAGGTGACGATGATCCCGGTCACGCGCTTTCGCAAACATGGACGTCGGCGTCTTCGGCCTTGCACGCACGGGCCTCGCGTCCATTCGCGCGCTCAAAGCAGGCGGCGCGCGGGTTCATGCCTGGGATGACAACGTGAAGCTGCGCGATGTCGCCGCCCAGCAAGAAGGCGCCATCATAGGCCCTTCCGCGAATGGCCCTGGGACAAGCTCAAGGCGCCTTGTCTTAAGCCCCGGTGTGCCGCTGACCCATCCCGCCCCGCACGAAGTCGTGCGCGCATGCCCGCGACGCCAATGTTGAGGTGATCGGCGATGTCGAACTGTTCGCTCGCGAAATCCGCCCCGAGTCGCAGATGCCCGGGCAAGCGCCCGCTCATCGCCATCACCGGCACCAACGGCAAATCCACCACCACGGCGCTGATCGGACATATCCTTGCCTCCTGCGGCTTCGCAGCCGAGGTCGGCGGCAATATCGGCAAGTCGGTGCTCGAACTGAGCGTCGCGCAACGGCAAACCAATCTATGTGCTGGAAGTCTCATCCTACCAGATCGATCTTGCGCCGGCGCTGATGCCCGATATCGCGGTCCTGACCAACCTCACTCCCGACCATATCGACCGTCATGGCTCGATGGAGAACTATGCCGCCGTAAAACGCCGCCTGCTCAAACAGACCGCGCCCAACGGCGTCATCTGCATCGGCGTGGATGATCAGCATTCCGCCGCCATCTACACCCAACTCTCGGCCAGCGCCGATGCCGAAACAGTTCCGGTCTCGGTCGGCAAGGTGCTGGGCCGCGGCATCTTCGTGGTCGATGGCGCGCTCTACGACGCCCAGACGTCAGCGCGCGACAAAGGTGATGGATCTGGCCACCGTCTCCGCATCTTCCCGGCGCGCACAATTGGCAGAATGCGGCGCTCGCCTATGCCGCGGTGAAGCCCTTCGTCAATGATACCCGCGCCATCGCCGCGGCGATCGCAAAGTTTTCCTGGCCTTGCCCATCGCATGGAAGATGTCGGCCGTATCGGCATGTGCGTTTCATCAACGACTCCAAGGCCACCAACGCCGATGCCGCCGCCCGGGCGCTTGCCTGCTTCCCGACATCTTCTGGATCGCGGGCGGCAAGGCGAAGGAAGGCGGCATCGAAAGCCTACGCCCGCATTTCCCCCGCATCCGCAAGGCCTATCTGATCGGCGAGGCGGCGGATGATTTCGCCCGCACCCTGGACGGCATGCGCCTCACGAAATCGCCGACACGCTGGAAAACGCAGTTGCTCGCGCAAATGCAGATGCCGCGCGCTCATCCATGCAACGCACCCGTCGTGCTGCTGTCGCCGGCTTGTGCCTCGTTCGATCAGTTCCGCGATTTCGAACAGCGCGGCGACGTCTTCCGCACGCTCGTCGCCCAACTCGCCACCCATCTGCAGGACGCTGCGTCATGACGCTCTCGCGCGCCGATCGCGGCGGTTTCGCCAGCTGGTGGTGGACGGTGGACCGTGTCGCGCTCATCACGATGCTGCTCCTCATCGCCATCGGCCTGATGCTTGCCTTCGCCGCAAGCCCTGCCGCCACCGGCGGGCCGATGTCAGCCAGGCGATTTCCGCTACGCCGCCAAACAGATCGTGTTCGCCGCGATTGCCGCGGGCATTCTCGCCGTAACCTCGCTCCTCTCCATCCGCACTATCAAGCTCGCAGCGGCCATCGTCTTTGCGCTCGCCGTTATCGGCTCCGCGCTGGTGCTGTTCACCGGAAGTGAAGTTCTCGGCGCGAAACGCTGGATTGACCTTGGCTGGCTCACCTTGCAGCCGTCCGAATTTCTCAAACCCAGCTTTGCCGTCCTGGCCGCCGCCATTCTTGCCGACACGCCAACCGATGCGAATCCGCAAAGAGCTCATCACGCTGCTGCTCGTGGCATTGCCATTCTCTTCCTCCTGATGCAGCCCGATGTTGGCCAGACTGGATTGCTTCTCGCGTTGTGGGGCGCGCTGCTGTTCTTCGCAGGTCTGCGCCTGTACTGGATGGGCGTGCTCGCAGGCGGTGGTGCAGGGTTGTTTGGGTTCGCCTATGCATTCTTCCCTCATGTCCACCACCGCGTCGACCAGTTCTTCGCGCAAATGAAAGACCCCGATCAAGCCGGCTATCAGGCCGGCCTGGCGCTCAAAGCCTTTGCGCATGGCGGACTTGACCGGCGTGGGACCCGGCGCCGGCACGATCAAATACCGCATTCCCGACGCCCATTCCGATTTCATCTTCGCGGTCGCGGGCGAAGAATTCGGTTTGGTGTTGTGCGGCGTTATCGCGCTGCTGTTCTGCATGCTCACTGTGCGGCTGCTGCTCCGCGCCTCCCGCGCCCGCGATCCCTTCGCGCAACTGGCCGGCGCGGGACTGGCGATGGTCATTGGCTTGCAGGCCTTCATCAATATGGGCGTGGCGGTCAGCCTGTTGCCCGCCAAAGGCATGACGTTGCCCTTCATCTCCTATGGCGGCTCGTCGCTGTTCGCGGTCGCGCTGACCATGGGTTTCGCGCTCGCCGTCACCCGCCAGCGGCCGCAGCTGGCAAATGCGCGAACATCGCCCACTGCCCATGCTCGCCGGAGCCCGCACCGCATGAAGACGATCGTGCTTTCCGCAGGCGGCACGGGCGGCCATCTTTTCCCGGCACAGGCGCTGGCGGAAGAACTCGTGCGTCGCGGGCACCCGCATCGTGGTGATGACCGACGGACGCGGTGCGAATTCACGCGCGCCTTCCCCGGCGCCTCGATCGAGACTGTGCCCGCTGCCACTTTCGCCGACCGCACCTTAGGCCTGCGCATTCTGGCGATGATCGAAATCGCCATCGGCATTCTCTCCGCGCGCGTTAAACTTGCCCGCATCAAGCCCGCCGCCGTGATCGGTTTTGGCGGATATCCGAGCCTTGCCGGTGATGCTGGCGGCCTCCTTCGCGCATCTTCCCACCGCGATCCTCGAACAGAATGCGGTGCTTGGCCGCGCCAACCGCCTTGTTGCCAACCGCATGAGGGTCGTCGCCGCCGCGTTTCCCATCGCGCGCTTTGCGCCCAGGGATGCCTCCAAGATCGTGATGACCGGCAATCCGGTTCGTCCCGAAGTGCTGGACGCAGCAAGACGCGCCTTACGATCCACCTGCCGCCGAAGGCCCACTGCATCTCCTGGTCTTCGGCGGCAGCCAGGGCGCTCGTGCGCTGAGCGAAATCGTGCCCGCGGCCATCGCGCTGCTCTCTGAGGATATGAAGGTACGCTTGCAGATCGTGCAGCAATGCCGCCCCGAAGATCTGGAAAACGTCCGCGCCGCTTATGCCGGTGCGAAAGTGCGCGCCGAACTTGCCGCCTTTCTTCACCGACCTGCCCAAGCGCATGGCCACGGCGCATCTGGTGATCGCGCGTTCCGGCGCAGGCACGTTGGCCGAACTGCCGGCGATCGGCCGCCCCGCGATTTTGATCCCGCTTCCCGCCGCGCACCGACGACCATCAGACCCCCAATGCCGAATGTCTTCGCTGATGCCGGCGCAGGCTGGCGCGTGCCGCAAGAGCGATCTGACGCCCGCAATTCCTCGCCGCGATGCTCGAACAGGATTCTCGTTGCCTGACGATCTCGCCAAACGCGCCGCTGCCGCACGTGCGCTTGCCAAGCCCGATGCTGCGGCCCGCCTCGCCGATGTCATCGACGGCCTGCAGGAGGCCGCATGAATGCCGCCCCCACTCAGATTTCGGTCCACACCCGCGTGCCGCTCGACATCGGCGCGATCCATTTCATCGGCATCGGCGGCATCGGCATGAGCGGCATCGCCGAGATCATGCACAATCTGGGCTATAAGGTGCAGGGTTCGGATGCTGCCGACAGCGCCAATGTCAAGCGCCTGCGCGCGATGGGCATTGCCGTCGCCATCGGCCACAACGCCGACAATCTCAAAGACGCCCATGTCGTGGTCTATTCCTCGGCGGTCAAGCCCGGCAATGTCGAATTCGACGCCGCGCGCGCCGCAAAATCTGCCGCTGGTGCGCCGCGCCGAAATGCTGGCCGAGATCATGCGCCTGCAAATGCTGCGTCGCCATCGCCGGCACCAACGGCAAGACCACCACCACAACCATGGTCGCGGCGCTGCTGGATGCGGGCGGCCTCGATCCCACCGTCGTCAATGGCGGCATCATCAACGCCTATGGCACCAATGCGCGGCTGGGCGCGGGCGAATGGGTGGTGGTGGAAGCCGACGAAAGCGACGGCACCTTCCTGCGCCTGCCCGCCACTGTTGCGGTGGTCACCAACGCCGATCCCGATCATCTCGATTTCTACGGCACCTTCGACGCGCATGCGCGATGCCTTCCAGCGCTTTGTCGAGAATGTGCCTTTCTACGGCTTTGCGGTGCTGTGCCTCGATCATCCCGAAGTGCAGGCCATGGTCGGGCCGCATCGACGGACCGCCGCATCATCACCTATGGCTTCAGTCCGCAGGCCGATGTGCGCGCCGTCAATGTGCGTTTCTCCGAAGGCGCCTCGCATTTCGACGTGGTGTTCACCGATCGCCGCAAGGGCACGCGAAACGCGGCTCGACGAGCTCAGCCTGCCCATGCCGGGCGAACACAATGTCCAGAACGCGCTGGCCGCCATCGTGGTGGCGCGCGAACTGGGCGTCAGCGACGATGCGATCCGCAAGGCGCTGGCCGAGTTCGAAGGCGTCGGCGCCGCTTCACCAAGGTCGGCGAATGGAACGGCGCCGCCATCATCGACGATTACGCGCCACAATCCCTTCAAGATCGCCGCCGCGCTGAAGGCCGCGCGCCAGGCCTATAACGGCCCGATCGTCGCGGTGGTGCAGCCGCATCGCTACACCCGCCTGCGCGACACCTTCGAGCAATTCTGCCACCTGCCTGAACGACGCCGATGTCGCGGTCATCGCGCCGGTCTATGCGGCGGGCGAACAGCCGATCGAAGGCATCAACCGCGACACCTATGCCGAAGCGCTGCGCGCGCATGGCCATCGCAATGTGCTCACCATCGACGGCGAAGCCGATCTCGCCGCAACTGTTGCGCCGTATCGCCAAACCGGGCGGCGCGATCGTGCTTCTCGGCGCGGGCTCGATCACCAGTTGGGCGGACAATCTCGAAGCTGCGCTGAAAGCAGGGGAGAGCAAAGCGTGATGATCGTCCCGCACCTGCGACACGCTTCCCCCTGTGCGCGGCACCTACACGCAAGACGCGCCGCTCAAGGATCTCGTCTGGTTCCGCGCCGGCGGCCCCGCCGAAGTCCTGTTCCGTCCCGCCGATGTCGAAGATCTTGCCACATTCCTGGCGGCCAAGCCCGCGGACCTGCGCGTGTCAGGTGATCGGCGTCGGCTCCAATCTTCTGGTGCGCGACGGCGGCATCCCCGGCGTGGTGATCCGGCTTCCCGCCGGCTTTCGGCAGATCGACGGTCGAAGGCACGCGCGTTCGCGCCGGCGCCGCAGCGCTTGGACGCCACCGTCGCCCGGCTGCGGCCGATGCCGGCATCGCGGGTCTCGAATTCCTGCGCGGCGTTCCCGGCACGATCGGCGGCGCGCTGCGGATGAACGCGGGCTGCTATGGCCGCGAGATCAAGGACATCTTCGTCGAAGCCACCGCCATCGACGGCAAGGGCAACATCGTCAAGCTGTCCCCAGCCGACATGGCCTTCGCCTATCGCAAAGCCGCCGCGCCGGACGATCTGATCTTCATCGAAGCCGTGCTTCGAAGGCACGAACGGCAAGCCGGATGCAATCCGCGCCCGCATGAACAAGCTGGTCGTGCGAGCGCGAAGCCACCCAGCCGGTCAAAACCAAAACCGGCGGCTCGACTTTCAAGAATCCGCCTGGCCACAAGGCCTGGCAACTTATCGACGAAGCCGGTTGCCGCGGCCTGAAGCGTGGCGACGCCCAGGTCTCCGAGAAGCACTGCAATTTCCTCATCAATACCGGCGACGCCAGCGCCGCCGATATCGAAGCCCTGGGCGAAGAAGTGCGCGCCCGCGTGAAGGCGAAGTCCGGCGTCGACTCGAATGGGAAATCAAGCGCGTGGGCGTGCCCTGAGACGACCGCATGAAAAAAGTCGCTGTCCTGCTTGGCGGTCGCTCCGCCGAACGCGAGGTGAGCCTCGTCTCCGGGCGCGGCCTGCGCTAAGGCGCTGCGCGAAGAAGGCTTCGACGTGGTCGAAATCGATGCCCGCGAAGACCTTGCGGGCCAGCTTCGTCGATGCCAAGCCCGATGCCGTGTTCAACGCGCTGCATGGCCGCTGGGGCGAAGACGGCTCCGTGCAGGGCCTGCTGGAACTGATGCGCATCCCCTACACCCATTCCGGCGTGCTCGCGTCGGCGCTGGCCATGCACAAGCAGCGCGCCAAAGATGTCTTCCGCGCGGCGGGCCTGCCGGTTGTCGAAGTCCATCGTCGTCGACCGCCGCGAGGCGGGCGCGCGCCACCTGATGGAGCCGCCCTATGTGGTCAAGCCCGTCAATGAAGGCTCCAGCGTCGGCGTCTTTATCATCCGCAAGGGCGACAACCGCCCGCCCGCCGAGCTGGGCAGCGACACCTGGACACTCTGCGACGAGATGATGGTCGAGGAATATGTGCCCGGCCGCGAACTCACCGTCGCGGTGATGGGCGGCAAGGCGCTTGGCGTCACCGAGATCGTCACCGAAGACCGAATTCTACGATTACGAAGCGAAATATGCCGCCGGCGGCTCGCGATCATATCCTGCCGGCCAATCATTCCCGCCGCCGTTGCGGACGAAGCGATGGGTCTGGCGGAAAGGCGCATGAGGTGCTGGGCTGCCGGGGCGTCAGCCGCGCACGATTTCCGCTATGACGATATCGGGGACGAATCGCAGCTCGATCCTGCTTGGAAATCAATACGCAGCCGGGCATGACGCCGACCTCGCTGGTGCCGGAGCAGGCGGCCCATGTGGCATGCAGCTTCGACGCCTTGTGCCGCTGGATCGTGGAGGACGCCTCATGCGATCGGTGAAGGCGACCGCCAAAGCCACCCGCTCGCGCGCCCAGACTGGCCGTCGCGCAGCTTCCCCCGTCGCGCGCGTCACCGCCGTCAAGCAACGAGGCCGCCGCGACGAGCCCGAACGCCTATGGCTGCGCATTCTAAAAGCTCCGCTCAAACTCATCGCCTTTCGCCGCCCGATCCTCGTTGCCACGGCGATATTGGCCGCCATCACAGTCACCGTCGCGATCATTGTGAGCGGCGTTATCGGCCGATCCGTCGCCAACGGCGAACGTACGCTTGGCGTTCTCGCCGCCGATGCCGGCTTCGGCATTTCCCAAGTCCACTTGTCCGGCAACCCAGCGCACCTCGCCGCAAACTGTGCTGGCCACGCTTGGCTTCCAGCCCGGCCAGTCGATCTTCGGTGCCGACGTCCATGCCGCCCGCGACCGCCTACTCGGCGCTTGATTGGATCGCAGAGCGCCGAAGTGCGTCGCCGCTATCCCGACGCCATCACCGTCTCCATCCTGGAGAAAAGGCCTTTCGCGCTTGTGGCAGCGATTCCGACGGGCAAGATATGTCGTGATCGAACGTTCCGGTGCACGTCATCACCGACAAGAACGCACGACGAATTTCTCAAACTGCCGCATCTGATAGGCGCAGGCGCGCCAGAAGTCTCGGCCGAATTGATCGATGCCGCTACCAGGCCACCGCGCCGTCGATTGCGCGTCGTCAAGGGGATGCAGCGTGTGGGCGAGCGCCGCTGGAATCTGATTCTTGATGACGGCGTGATCGTCGAACTGCCGGAAAAAGGCTGGCAGAAGGAACTCGACGCGCTTGAACATCTGATCGTCGACAAAGGCATTCTGGAGCGCGATGTCACCGAGATCGATCTGCGCTCGCCGACGACCTATTTCTTTCTGCTTCGCAACGGAGACAAGCAGCAGGTTGAGCGGGGAAAAGCGACCTGATGGGCGAGACGGTTCGAATGCGTACAGCGTACTGCCGAACAAGTCCGGCTATCGCACCGGCCTGGTGGCGGCGCTCGATGTCGGCTCGTCCAAAATCGTCTGCCTGATCGGCCGCGCCGAACCGGGCAGTCTGCGCGTGTTGGGGGCGGCGCTGCGCGAATCCGCAGGCATCAAGGCCGGCACGGTCACCAGCCTGGAACTGGCCGAAGAATCCATCCGCGACTGCGGTGGCGGCGGCCGAAAACCATGCCGATGCCCGCATCCAGAATGTGCTGATCATCGGTTCAATTGCGGCCAGCCGTGTCGAGTATCACGCCGCGCAACGTGATGACGCTGGACGGCGCGCTGGTGTCCGACGCGCATCTGCGCGCGCTGCTTGCCGACGGCCGCGCCAAATGCCGGCTGCGACGGCCACGAGATCATCCAGTCCGCGCCCACCACCTATGTGGTCGACGAAGCGCGCGGCGTGCGCGATCCCTCCGGCATGTTCTGCCAGCGCATCGGCGTGGCCATGCATGCCGTGGCGGTGAAGCCATCGCCGCTTGCAAAATCTCAAGCTGGCGGTGGAGCGCTGCCATCTCGATGTGGTGGGCACGCTGTTCGCGCCCTATGCCAGCGGCCTTGCCACGCTCACCGAGGATGAAAAGCAGATCGGCGCCACCGTGATCGACATGGGCGGCGGCGTCACCTCCATCGCCGTGTTCCTCGAAGGCCATCTGGTCCATGCCGATGTGGTGCCGATGGGCGGCTTTGCACGTCACCTCCGATATTGCGCGCATGCTGGCCGCGCCGCTCTCCGCCGCCGAACGCATCAAGACGCTGTACGGCGCGGCGCTGGGCGATCTCGAAGGCGGCGCCGACGTCGTTGCGCGTGCCCGCAGATGGGCGAGGACGGCGACGAAACCGCCCTGCGCGTGCCGCGCTCGATGCTCACCCGCATCATCCAGGCCCGCCTGGAAGAGATTTTGGGCGAGGTGCAGACCCGCTTGCGTGCCAGCGGCTACGATGTGGCCGCGGGCCGCCGCGCGGTTCTGACCGGCGGCGCCTGCCAGCTGGCGGGCATGCGCGAGCTGGCCGCCCGCATCCTGAACAAGCAGGTGCGCATCGGCCGCCCACAGGCCTTCCCGGGCCTGCCGGCGGCGTCGGCCGGCCCGGACTATGCCACGGCCATCGGCCTTCTGATGGCGGGCGCCACGATGCCGCCCGAAGTGCTCAATCCCGACCTCGCCACTGGGCGGCGAAGAGCCCGGACATAAAGGATTTTTCGCTAGGTTGACCAGCCGGTTACTTGGGTAAATAACTTGTTAACGGATACAACGACTACAAACAGTTGGGCGTCCGTGGGGTCAGCAAGGGACACGAAATGACAGGCACGAAGGAGAACGGTACATGACGATCAAACTCAAAGCGCCCGAGACGAAGGAATTGCGGCCCCGGATCACCGTGCTGGGCGTGGGCGGCGCAGGCGGCAACGCCGTCAACAACATGATCGCGTCCAAGCTCGAAGGCGTGGATTTCGTCGTCGCCAACACCGATGCCCAGGCGCTTGCCCAATCCAAGGCCGAGCGGCGCATCCAGCTGGGCGCGCGCGTGACCGAAGGCCTGGGCGCGGGCGCCCAGCCCGATGTCGGCCGCGCCGGCGCCGAAGAATCCCTCGACGAAATCATGGAGCAGCTCGGCGCGCTCCCACATGGTGTTCATCACCGCCGGCATGGGCGGCGGCACCGGCACCGGCGCGGCACCTGTCATCGCGCGCGCGGTGCGCGAGGCGGGCATCCTCACCGTCGGCGTCGTGACCAAGCCGTTCGCCTTTGAAGGCGACAAGCGCATGCGCATCGCCGAACGCGGCATCGCAGAGCTGCAGCAATTCGTCCATACCCTGATCGTGATCCCCGAACCAGAACCTGTTCCGCGTCGCCAATGACCGCACCACCTTCGCCCAGGCCTTCGCCATGGCCGACGAAGTGCTGCATGCCGGCGTGCGCGGCGTGACCGACCTGATCGTGATGCCGGGCCTGATCAATCTCGATTTCGCCGACATCAAGTCGGTGATCTCCGAGATGGGCAAGGCGATGATGGGCACCGGCGAGGCCGAAGGCGAAGACCGCGCCATGCAAGCGCCGCCGAGCATGGCGATCTCCAATCCGCTGCTCGACGATGTGATCGATGAAGGGCGCCAAGCGGCGTGCTCATCAACATCACCGGCGGTCCCGACCTGATGCTGTTCGAAGTCGAGCAGGCCGCCAACCGCATCCGCGCCGAAGTCGATCCCGACGCCAACATCATCTTCGGCAACACCATCCTCGACAGACATGGAAGGCCGCATTCGCGTATCGGTGGTCGCAACCGGCATCGATGCCGATGAAATGCGCAATCTGCCGGAAAACATCGAGCGCCTGCGCCCGCGCGCCGTCGCCTCGATCTCTTCCAAGCCCGGCGCAGCCATCGCTTCGGCTCCGGTGCCCAGCGTTGCCGCGATCACGCGCGCCTCGGTCAACCCGGTGCATCGTCAGGTCGAAGCCCTTGCGGAAGAACTGAATATGCCCGCGCCGGCGATGACCGGCCACGCCTCTGTCATGGCGGAAGACCAGATCGTGTTTGAGGATTCCGAAATGCCCGACCCGGAATCGATGCCAGAAGTGGCGGTCATCCGCACGGCTCCCAAATCGGTCTCGCGCTCCGAACCTGCTCGCACCCAACCCGCACAGCAGTACCAGCAGCAGAAAAAGCAGAGCTTCTTTGGTCTGTTTGGCCGCCAGAAGCCAAAGGTCGATCTGCGCCAGGAACCCGCGCCCACGCCCGTGGCCCAGCCGCGCGCAACCGCGCAGGTCATCACTCGCATCCAGCCCGAACCCGCCGCGCGCTCGACGCCTATGGCGATGAGCACTGCGGACGACCTATTTCCGGAGCTCAAGAAAGACGAACAGTTCGAAATCCCAGCCTTCCTGCGCCGTCAGACGAACTGAGAGCAGCCGAGCCGACACAGAATTCCCCCTCATCCGCGCGTACCCGAAAGGGATGGGGTGAGGGGGAAGTTTTATTGTACCGCTGCGTTTGGCTCCGCTTTATTGTCCTCCAACGATCCTTCTATGCCGTCTTCGGCTGCTTTATGCGGATGAACCGGTTTTCTTCGTCGCTACGACAAAACGGGTCTCCCACCAAGCCGGGGGATGACGCAGTGGTATGATTGATGCCGATGACCTCGAACTGCTCTAATCACGGGCTATGACCCGCAAAACCCTTGCCCGGGACGTTGCCGCCGAAGGCGTGGCCCTGCACGCTGGCAAGATCGTGTATATGGTTTTGAAACCTGCGCCAGCAGGGCGAGGCATCGTCTTCTTGCGCACCGATCTTAACCGCGAAATCCCCGCGCGCTACGACAATGTTGCCGAAACTCGTCTGGGCACCGTCATTGCGCAAGACGGCGCAAGCGTCGGCGTCATTGAGCATCTGATGGCCGCCGTCGCCGGCGCCGAGATTGACGATCTGCTCATTGAACTCGATGGTCCCGAACCGCCGATCCTCGATGGCGATTCCCTTTGCTATCTCACGCTGCTGGACCGCGCGGGTACCCGCGCACACCCCGCTCCGCGCTCTGCCCTGAAGGTGTTGAAAAAAGTCACCGTGCAATCTGACGAAGCGAGCGCCACGCTTCATCCCGCAAGCAGTTTCACTTTCGAGTTCGAAATCGTCTTTCCTTCGCAAGCTATCGGCCGTCAGACCTTCCACTGGCCGTTCTCGCCGGCAGGCTTCCGCACCGAGATCGCCCCCGCCCGCACCTTCGGCTTCGTCCGCGAACTGGACGCACTGCGCAAAGCGGGGCTGGGTCGGGGCGCCTCGCTCGACAATACATTGGCTATCGACGGCGATCATGTGATCAATGCCAGCCTGATGCGCTTCCCCGATGAATTCGTCCGCCATAAGATCCTGGACGCGCTGGGCGATCTGGCTCTGGCGGGCGCCCCCCTGATCACCCGTTTCGAAGGCATCCGTTCGGGCCATACCCTCAACAATGCCCTGTTGCGGGCGCTTTTTGCCGATTCCGCGAATTTCGCCTGGGTTACAGTCGATTAATTGTCTAACCCCTTGAGATCATTGGCCGCAACAAGGTCACACTGGACCCGCCTGCGCGGGCATTGCATAACAGAGTTTGGGCGGGACGCGCAGAAACGCAATCCGGCGAAGTGTGAAGCGGTTCGCCATTGGATTGCGCGTCGAGGAAAGACTTTAAAAGCCTGACCGCCAGGTCAGGATTTAGACTATCGGACGGGAACAACGATGCCGGGCAAAAGTCTCAAACGCGCGCGCGCCGTGGCGCTGGTTCTTGTAGCAGGCTTGTCTCTTTCGGGCTGCGAGGGATTGAGCGATATGTTCAACGGCAAGAAGGACGATGAGAACGCCAATTACGTCGAGCGCCCCGTAGCCCAGATTTATGGTGACGCCTGGAAGGCTATCGACGAAGGCAATTGGAGTGACGCTGCCAAGCAATTCGCCGAAGTCGAACGCCAGCATCCCTATTCGGTGTGGGCCCGTCGCGCGATGCTGATGAGTGCCTTCTGCTTCTACCAGGCCAACAAATATACCGACGCCATCGGCGCCGCCGACCAGTATATCGAACTCCATCCCGGCAGCAGGGAAGTGGCCTATGCCTTCTATCTGAAGGCGATTTCGCTCTACGAGCAGATCGTCGACATCGGCCGTGACCAGTCCAACACCGAACTGGCGCTGGTGGCGCTGCAAGACGTGGTGCAGCGTTTCCCCGATACCGAATATGCCCGCGACGCCACCTTGAAGATCGACCTCACCCTCGACCATCTGGCGGGCAAGGAAATGGCGATCGGCCGCTATTATCTGCGCCAAGGCAATTATATCGGCGCGATCAACCGCTTCCGTACCGTGGTCGAGGAGTACCAGAGGACCTCGCAGATCGCCGAAGCGCTGGAGCGGCTGACCGAAGCCTATTATGCTCTGGGCGTGTACAACGAGGCCAAAACCGCCGCCGCTGTGCTGGGCGCCAATTATCCCGGCAGTGTGTGGTATGAGGACTCCTACACTTTGCTCACGGAGCACAATATGCGGCCGCAGATGGAAAAAGGCTCCTGGATCAGCAAGGCGTTCGGTTTCCTGTAAAGGCTGCGATGCTCACGGCACTAACGGTCCGCGACATCGTTCTGATCGAAGCCTCTGCGCTGGACTTTGCGCCCGGACTGAATGTGCTCACCGGCGAAACCGGGGCCGGCAAATCCATCCTGCTTGACGCATTGGGTCTGGCCGCCGGTGGCCGGGCAGGTGCCCGCGCAGGTGTGCGCCCGGGTGCCGCTCAGGGCTCGGCGATCGCTATTTTCGATCCTGAGAAAAAACATCCCGCTCGCGCCTTACTGCGCGAAAGTGCGATGGAAGCCGCCGGCGAAATCATCCTGCGTCGCGTGATCTCAGCTGACGGACGTACCCGCGCCTTCGTCAACGACGAGCCCGTTGGCGTGGCCTTGCTGCGCGATCTTGGCGCCTTGCTCGTCGAAGTCCACGGCCAAGCCGATGACCGCGGCCTGTTCGACAATGCCACCCATCGCCGCTTGCTCGATGCTTTCGGCCATCACGAGACCCTGTCCGAAGGCTTAGCTGTGCTTTACGCCGAGTTGGAATCCACGCGCGCCCATGCCCGAGCGTTGCGCAGCGCCGCCGTCGTAGCCGCCGCCGACGCCGATTACATCAGCCATGCCGCCGATGAATTGTCCGCGCTCGGTCCGCAGGAGGGCGAAGAAGCAGCGCTCGCATCGGCCCGCACGCTATTGATGAATGCCACCAGGATCGCCGAAGACATCTGTGCTGCAACCGATGCGCTGTCCGGCGAACGCGGCGCTGAAGCAGGACTTGCCAGCGCCCTTAAGCGCCTCTCGCGCATGAACGAAGAAGCACGCAAAGCCGCAAGCTCCGCCGAAACCTCCCTCGAACAAGCCTACGTGTTGACCGGAGAGGCCCAGCGCGAACTGGCCTCCCTTCTGGCAAAACTCGAACCTGATCCGCGCGAATTGGAGAAGAAGGAAGAACGCCTCTACGCCTTGCGCGATGCCGCCCGCAAATACAATGTATTCCCAGACGCGCTGCCGCGGCTGCTTGCGGATTTCGAGGCCAAACGCGGTGCGCTCCAATCCGGCGGCGGAAAAATTAAGGCCGCTGAAGCCGCCGTCGAAGCCGCGCACGAAGGCTACCTCATCGCCGCCCGCGAACTTTCCGCCGCCCGCAAAAAATCCGCCCACGACCTTGAAGTCGCTGTCGCCACCGAACTCACTCCCTTGAAACTTGCGCACGCCAAATTCCGCGTGGCCCTCGACCCGCTCGAATCCGAATCCGCCAACGGCTTGGAACGCATCGCCTTCGAAGTTGCCACCGTCGAAGGTGCTCCTTTTGGCTCGCTCGCCAAAATCGCATCCGGCGGCGAACTCGCCCGCTTCTCGCTCGCCCTGAAAGTTGCTCTGTCAGAAGCAAGCCCGCCCGCAGCCCTGGTTTTTGACGAAGTAGATCGCGGCGTCGGCGGCGCGGTCGCCGATGCTGTGGGCGAACGCCTCCAACGCCTTGCCAAGACCACACAAGTCCTATTGGTCACCCACTCCCCGCAGGTCGCCGCCCGCGCCGCTCGCCATTTCCGCATCACGCGCCTGGCTGACAAAACCCGCGTGCACATGTTGACCGACGACGAACGTCTGGAAGAACTGGCAAGAATGCTTTCCGGCGCAAACATCACCGAAGAGGCCCGCGCGGCCGCCCGCCGGTTGCTCGCAGAAGCACAAACGCCAAAACGTTCAGCGAGAAAACGAGCATGACGTCGCTTACTTTTTTCCTTTCCCGCCTATGCAGAGGAAAGCTATCCGCAAAAGGTCCGGTGGAATTTTTGCAGGCCGACCTGACCGCCAAGCCGGGGAGGAAAGAACGGCCGCAAAATTCCTCCGCAAGCGGAGCAGGAAAATGACCGCGTTCGCCAAAAAAAACGTCGACAAACTCTCGCAAACCGAAGCAGCCAAAGAACTCGAACGTCTCGCAACCGAAATCGCCGAGCACGACCGACGCTACTATAGCCAAGACGCCCCCATCATTTCCGATGCCGATTACGATGCCCAGCGCAAGCGCAACACGGCCATTGAGGAACGCTTCCCTAAACTCGTCCGCGCCGACAGTCCCTCCCATCGCGTCGGCGCCAAGCCGTCCGAGAAGTTCGCCAAAATCATCCACGCCGCCCCGATGCTCTCCCTTGACAACGCCTTCGACGACGAAGACGTCCACGATTTCGCCGTGCGTGTGCGCCGCTTCTTGGGCTTGAAGGAAGACGACGACCTCACCATCACCGCCGAACCCAAAATCGACGGTCTGTCGGCTTCTCTGCGTTACGAAGATGGTATCCTCGTGCAAGCTGCCACGCGCGGCGACGGCACGGAAGGCGAAGACATTACCCCCAACGTCCGCACCATAAAGGATGTGCCCCTGCACTTGAAAGACAAGCCGCCCGGCGTCCTCGAAGTGCGCGGCGAAATCTATATGAGCCATAAGGAATTCGCCGCTCTCAACAAGCGCCAGGAAAAAGAGGGCAAGTCCGTCTACGCCAACCCGCGCAATTCCGCTGCCGGTTCGGTGCGCCAACTCGATTCCGCGATCACAGCCTCGCGCGCGCTGAATTTCTTCGCCTACACCTGGGGCGAGATCAGCAGACTGCCCGCCAGAACCCAATGGGATATGTTGCAGGCATTCAAGGATTACGGCTTTCCCATCAATCCGCTGACGCGCCGCTGCGAAAACTGTCGACGAGGTTCTCGAATTCTACCGCCACATCGAAGAAAAGCGCGCCAAGCTCGGTTACGACATCGACGGCGTGGTCTACAAAGTCGACCGCCTTGACCTGCAGGAACGTCTGGGCTTCGTCTCGCGCAGTCCGCGCTGGGCCGTCGCCCACAAATTCGCCGCCGAACAGGCCGAAACGATTCTGGAAAACATCGATATCCAGGTCGGCCGCACCGGCAAGCTCGCCCCCGTCGCAAAACTGAAACCCATCACCGTCGGCGGCGTTGTGGTGCAGAACGCCACATTGCACAACGAAGACGAAATCGCCCGCAAAGACGTGCGTATTGGCGACACCGTGGTGGTGCAACGCGCCGGCGACGTGATCCCCCAGATTGTGCGCGTCATCGAAAAGCTGCGTCCCAAAAGCGCCAAACCCTACAAATTCCCCGAAAAATGCCCTGTTTGCGGCAGCCATGCCGTGCGCGAGATCGACGAGAAAACCGGCAAGGTTGACGTCGACCGCCGCTGCACCGGCGGCCTGATCTGTAACGCGCAGGCCGTCGAACGCCTCAAGCACTTCGTCAGCCGCGACGCCTTCGATATCGAGGGACTCGGCGAAAAACACATCGTCGCTTTCCACGGAGATGACATATTGAAAGAGCCCGCCGACATCTTCACCTTGGAAAAGCGTTTCGGCTCAGGTGTGAACGCCATCGAGAAACGCGAAGGCTGGGGCGAACAAAGCGCCGCCAAGCTGTTCGACGCCATCAATCGCCGCCGCAAAATCCCGCTCGACCGTTTCATCAATGCGCTAGGCATCCGCCATGTTGGCGAAACCACGGCCAAGCTGATCGCCCGCAATTATCACGCACTCGATGGTTGGGTCACAGCGATGGAAAGCAAGGACGCCGTCGAAGACCTCGATGCCATCGAAGGCATAGGGCTGACTGTCGCCGAAGCGATCAAGGATTTCTTCGACGAGCCCCACAACCGCAAAGCCCTCGATCACCTTTTGAAAGAGGTGGACGTCCTTGATGTCAAGCTGCCGGCCAAATCCGGCTCCCTGGTTGCAGGTAAGACCGTCGTCTTTACGGGTACGCTCGAAAAGATGACGCGGCCCGAAGCCAAATCCCGCGCCGAAGCGCTGGGCGCAAAAGTCTCCGGCTCCGTCTCCAAGAAAACTGATCTGGTCGTTGCAGGCCCCGGCGCAGGTTCGAAACTCATCGATGCGCAGAAACACGGCGTCAAAGTGATCGACGAAGACAGTTGGTTGAAACTGATCGAAGGCGCTTGATCACTTTCGTGGCCACGCGTCCAATGTTTTTCCATCGCCCGATAGATGAACCCAGCCCATCCGCCCAACATCAAAAGTCCGTTCGACACCTCCATGCTCGCGATCAACCGCAAATCGCCAACGGGATAGATGTCGCAAGACCCGAAGGGCCATCATGTAACCCACATCGTGCTTCACGAAATCGTCGGTGCCGAGCGGTGCCCGGTCCAGCCAGTAAACCCTGTTACAAAAATTCCGTTTCGGTCAGATGCCGAAGACAAGCGGCATCGTCTGAACCGCCTACCCGCTCATCGCCCCCGCGTTATATCAATGCCGACGTTGGCTTCCGCAGTGAAAGAAAACGGTGATGACCACCAACACCAGGCCGGCGCGATCGATTATTTTGGGCCTAATCCGCCAGCGCCTTCACCAAATATGGTAAGCTTCGATCCATCCGATAGTCGACCGAGGAATGATTATCGGAAAATTCCTCGTACACATGTTTGATACCCAGCGCCTCCAACGATCGGTGCAGTCGCCGCGCGCCATAGACCATATTGTATTGATCCATATCGCCGCAATCGACCCACAGCCCCTTCATCTTCGTCAGCCCTTCGCCGCGCGTCTGGACCATTACGCATGGATCCCAATTTAGAAAATTCCACCATCGCTGCTCGATGATCTCACACGTGTCTGTCGTCACCGGCAACCGCACGCCCAAATACGCATTGGGATCAGGATCGTAGCTCGCGCACATGGCCAGCGTCATCAGATCGTGGATGTCGTCGTCCCGCGTCTTTGTCGCCTCGTAAAACTTTTCCAGCCATTTCTGAATTGAGTTCTCGTACTTGGCGAGTTTGCGCAGAAGCCGTGGAAATTCCGGCAGATAGCAAAGCTCGAACGCCATATCGCCAGAATGACAAGCCGCCGCCGCCCAGAAGTCCGGATAGAGCAGGGCATGTACAATCGAGCCGTATCCGCCCGAGCTTTTTCCAAACAGCCCGCGCCGTCCCACTCCGCCGCAGCCGAATGTTTCTTCGACGAACGGCACGCATTCCTGAATCAGAAAATCGGCCCAGCGCCCGACGGCAGCGCTGTTGATATATTGATTGCCGCCGAGCTTGGTGAAGCAATCAGGAAACGCCACCACGCAAGGTCCCATCGCGCCGTCTGCGATCAACCGGTCCAGCCGCTCCGGCATGTTCTCCCCGAAATTCTTCCAGTTGGTGTGCGCAGGCCCGCCCGCCGTGAAGCCGACGATATCGACCAGCAACCCCAACCCCCGCCCATCGTGGCCCGCGGGCACGTAAACGTCGATCACCCGCTCGGTTGGATCGCCCAGCATGTTGGTCCTCAGAACCGTACTGTCCAGGACAAGCCGATGAACCGTGCCGCGCGCCGCGGTGTGCTGCTGTCTCATGTCATTTCCTTACGTTGCCATTTCCGACACGCCGTAGGCGTGTTCGAACACCCATTGGAACGGTTTGAGGATGGTGCCTGCCTTGTGCGATGCCAGCCCATCGCTTGGTCGGGATGACAGCGAATAGGTTTAAATAGCACGGGTGGCTTTGATCAACCACGTCCGCGTTTCCTCATCCACAAGTGGTGAAATCTTCTCGCGCACCTTGGTATGATACTCGTTCAGCCAAACGCGCTCCTCTTTCGTCAGCAGCGAAAGCTCCACAAGTTCCAGATCGATCGGAGCAAAGGTGATGGTCTCGAATTCCATCATCCGCCGTTCGCCGCCCGCCACTTCCCTGCCTTCACTGACGACGATCAAATTCTCGATGCGAATGCCATACTCGCCCGCCTTGTAATATCCGGGCTCGTTCGAGCAGATCATCCCCGGTCGCAAACTCTGCGTGACCGGCCGCTTGGAAATATTCTGCGGCCCCTCATGCACCGACAGATAGCTTCCCACCCCGTGTCCCGTGCCATGATCGTAATCGAGCCCCGCGTCCCAAAGCGGACGGCGCGCAAACGCGTCGAGTGCTGCCCCCGTCGTGCCGTCGGGAAATTTCACGGTCGCAAGCGCGATATGTCCCTTCAACACGCGTGTAAAGCGATCGCGCATTTCCGCCGAAGGTTTGCCCACTATCACTGTGCGCGTCACGTCGGTCGTTCCGTCGGGATATTGTCCGCCCGAATCGATCAGGAAAATCTCGTCGCGATTGATCGTGCGGTTGGTCGACCGCGTCACGCGATAATGGGGGATGGCCGCGTGCGCCGCTGCCCCCGAAATGGAATCGAAACTGAGATCGGTCAAAACCCCCGTCGCACGCCGATATCCCTCCAGCATTTCCGCGGCCTCGATTTCCGTCAGATGCCCGCCCGGCGCCTCGCGCGCGATCCAGGCGAGGAACTGCGAAAGTGCCGCCCCATCACGCAAGTGCGCATTGCGCGTGCCTTCGATTTCGACCGCATTCTTGCAAGCCTTGGGCAATTGGATCGGATCGCTGTGCCGTTTCACGACGGCCCCAGCCTTCAGCAACTGCGCAATGGTCGCCGCAGGCGCCGTCATGCGGGTCGGCCAGAACCGTCTTGCCTTTCAACGCCTCAAGCGCCGACACGAATTCTTCAGGATCACGAACGCGCACCGCATTGCCCAAATGCTTCACCAGCTCCGGCGAAGATTTGCGTTCGTCCATGAACAGATCGGTCGACCCATCCGCATTCAAAATCACATAGGACAAAACAAATGGCGTATGCGGGGTGTCTCCTCCGCGCATGTTTAACAGCCAGCAGATCGAATCCGACAGCGTAATCACCGCTGCCCCCGCGCCCGAGCGTTTCACGTCTTCGGCGATCCGCATCCGTTTGGACTGCGCGCTTTCACCCGCCAGCGAAATGTCATGCGGCACAGCCTTGGCGAGCGGTGCTTGGGGTTGATCCGTCCAAATGGCGTCGATGGGATTGGTGTCGCACGCCACCAGCGTCGCGCCCGCTTTTTCTGCTGCTAGGCGCAGCGCATCGGCGCCAGCCGCTGTATGGACCCACGGATCGTAGCCAAGCTTCGCACCCTTCGGCGCATTAGCTTCGATCCACGTCGCGGGTCCCTCAGCCACCAGATCGCGGGGTTCGAACAATTCGGTATCGGTCTGCTGTTGCACTTGCAGCGTATAGCGTCCATCGACAAACACCGCAGCCCTATCGCGTAATACCACGGCCGCACCCGCTGATCCGGTAAACGCGGTCAGCCACGCAAGGCGTTCGCTGCGAGCGGGCAGATATTCGCTCTGATATTCATCGGAATGCGGTATCACAAATCCATCAAGCCCGCGTTTGGCAAGCTCTGCGCGCAAGCTCGGCCAAACGCGGTGCGCATGTGGCGGCATCGGAACGGTCGTCGTAGCTTTGGAAGGGGGTGTTTTTGTCCATGTCCGACCCTAGCGCGAGGCAGGCGGCCTCTCAAGGACCAAGGCCGACCAGGGTCCATCGCGCCGCGCATAGCGCAACACCAGCCCGTGCGGACGGTAAAAACTCAACACCAAATTTTCTTGCCATCGCAACAACCCCGACAGAATAAGCGTGCCACCGGCATCTATCCCGCGCGCGATCTGCGGTGCCAGCCGTGTCAAGGGGCCCGCCAGAATATTGGCAACGATAAGATCGTAAGGCGCACGTTTTGCCAGTGCTGGATGAACAAGCCCATCCGCCGTCATCGCTCGCACCAGCGCGCCTTCGCCGTTCGACGTCGCGTTCTGTCGTGTAATCTGTACGGCCACCTGATCTATGTCTGACGCGATCACAAGCCGCCGCCAAAGCTTCGCCGCACCGATCGCCAGCAATCCGGTTCCACAACCCAGATCGAGCACATTTGTGAACCGCCGCTTCTTGGAAAGCTCACACAACACCGAAAGGCAAAGCGCCGTTGTCTCATGATGGCCGGTGCCGAACGCTAGCCCCGCTTCGATCCGAATGGGAATGACGCCGTCTGGCACTGCCCCTGCATCATGTGCCCCATAAACAAAAAACCGCCCCGCCCGCACCGGCGGTAGGCCTTCCTGCGAGAGTTTGATCCAATCCGCATCCGGCAACAGCGAAACATGCACTGGCCGGCCGGCAAGTCGTTCCAGCAAGCCTCCATCCGGCATCCCCGAATAGAGCGCCTCGACGGTTGCTTCATCCTTGAACGGCTCTTCGGCAATGAGGACAGCTTGTGGCAGAGGCGGCGTCAATTCCAGCAGCGCGACGATGTTTGACGCTTCTGATTTGCGCAGAAAGACAGTTGCTTTCCAAAGCGGTGGTGTATTCATAAATCTATCTCAACAAACCCGATTGTCGGCGCCTACAAACATTGGCCATGACAATTGGGAGTAAGGGCAGGGCGATCACGCTCGCGTTACGAAATTGTCGATGACCCTCTTTTCGCCCGCCTTGTCGAAATCGACCGTGAGCTTGTTGCCTTCGACATATGCCACGCGGCCATAGCCGAATTTCTGGTGGAAGACGCGGTCGCCGCGCGCATAGTGCGAGGCGCCCTGGATCGGTGGTCTGCACCGCATGAGCCTGCGCCTCGATCAGCGGCGGGCGCGTGCGCACCCCGCCCGCTGCCGCGCGATTGGCCTGGGCGCGTTTCCAGCCCGGGCTCTCATAGCTGCTGGCGAAAGTTGCCGCCTGCGCATTGTCGCGGAAGCCGGCATAGCCGCCATAAAAGCCTTCATCGACCACCGCATCGACATGCTGCTTCGGGAATTTCGGTGATGAAGCGCGAGGGCAGCGCGCTCTGCCAATTGCCGTGCACGCGCCGGTTGGCGGCAAAGGAAATGCGGATGCGCTTCCTGGCCCGCGTCAGGCCGACATAGGCCAGCCGGCGTTCCTCCTCCAGCCCCGCCAAGCCATTCTCGTCCATGGTGCGCTGGGAGGGAAACAGCCCTTCCTCCCAGCCCGGCAGGAACACGGTGTCGAATTCCAGCCCCTTGGCGGCGTGCAGGGTCATCAGATTGATGCGGTCGCCGCTTTCGTCCTGGGCGATTTCCATCACCAGCGACACATGCTCCAGAAACGCGGCCAGCGATTCAAAGCTCTCCATCGAGCGCACGAATTCTTTCAGGTTGTCCAGCCGCCCCGGCGCCTCCGCCGATTTGTCGTCCTTCAGCATGTCGGTATAGCCGCTCTCGTCCAGCACCATCTCGGCCAGTTCGGTATGCGGCAGACATTTCGCAGCGTCTCGCTCCAGCGCGCGAAATTGCCGCCAGTTCGGCCAGCGCCTTGCGCGCCTTGGGCGGCACTTCGTCGGTCTCGCGCGATTTCGCGCGCCGCCGCCAGCAGCGGCATGGTGCCGCGCGCGGGCGAAATGATGCAGCGCCTGCACGCTGGCATCGCCGATGCCGCGCTTGGGCTTGTTGACGATGCGCTCGAAGGCCAGATCGTCGTCGCCCTGCGCGATCAGGCGCAGATAGGCCATCGCATCGCGGATTTCTGCGCGCTCATAGAAGCGCGGGCCGCCGATCACGCGATAGGGCAGGCCCAGCGAGATAAAACGGTCTTCGAATTCGCGCATCTGGAACGAGGCGCGCACCAGAATCGCCATCTGCGCGAAGTTGTGCCCGTCGCGATTGCAGCTCCTCGGCCTCGGTGGCGACATTGCGCGCTTCTTCTTCGGCGTCCCACACGCCCTGCACCTTGATCTTCTCGCCTGCATCGCCTTCGGTCCACAGCGTCTTGCCCAGCCGGCCCTTGTTGGCGGCGATCAGGCCCGAGGCCGCGCCCAAAATCACCGGCGTCGAGCGGTAATTGCGTTCCAGCCGGATCACCTTGGCGCCGGGAAAATCGCGCTCGAAGCGCAGGATGTTTTCCACCTCCGCGCCGCGCCAGCCATAGATCGACTGATCGTCGTCGCCCACCACGCAGACATTGCCGTTTTGCGTCGCCAGCAGTTTCAGCCACAGATATTGGACGACATTGGTGTCCTGATATTCGTCCACCAGCATGTAGCGGAAGCGGTCGCGATATTCGGCCAGGATGTCGGGATTGGTTCTTCAGGATGGTCAGCGTTTCCAGCAGCAGATCGCCGAAATCCGCCGCGTTCAGCGCCTTCAGCCGCTCCTGATATTGGCGATAGAGCTGGCGTCCCTTGCCGAAGGCAAAGCCATGAGCTTCGCCTTCGGGCACGTCGTCGGGCCGAAGCCCGCGGTTCTTCCAGCCGTCGATCAACGCCGCCAGCGTGCGCGCCGGCCAGCGCTTCTCGTCGATGTTCTGCGCCTCGATCAACTGCTTCATCAGCCGCAGCTGGTCGTCGGCATCCAGGATGGTGAAATTGGATTTCAGCCCCGCCAGCTCGGCATGGCGCCGCAGCATCTTGGCGCCGATGGAATGGAAGGTGCCGAGCCACTGCATCCCCTCGACCACGCCGCCGATCAGCGCGCCGATGCGCTCCTTCATCTCGCGCGCGGCCTTGTTGGTGAAGGTGACGGACAGAATCTGCCCCGGCCAGGCGCGGCGCGTGGCAAGGATATGCGCGAGCCGCGTGGTCAGCACCCGCGTCTTGCCGGTGCCCGCGCCCGCCAGCACCAGCACCGGCCCGTCGACGGCCACCACCGCCTCGCGCTGCTCCGCGTTCAGCCCTGCCAGATAAGGCGGCTCGCGTGGCACGACAGGCGTGGGCACTTGGTCGCCAAACACGTCATCCAAGGGATCGGAATAGGAAGGCGAAGCCATAATTCCTCTATTCTAGCAGGCGATTTCGCACGGTGTCGCGCTTTTGTTCTCATCGCGCGCGCTTGGAAAGGCACCCCCCGCAAAAATTCTTGGCCACCGTTGGCTTTCTTGGCCTTTCTGGCCGTCGACACCCTACACGGTCTCAGGCGCGACCCCCGGCGGTTCGAAAAAAGGCTTGACCCTGAGTTCGAAACCTATCGCGCCAGCGTGCTGGGAAGATTTCCCCGCCTTACGCCGTGGGCGCAGTCCCAAGCCAGTTGAGGATCGCGTCGCGATCACCATCCAGATCGGGCGCGGGCAGCCGCGTTGGAGGATCGTCGTGTGCGGAAAGCTTGATCGGGTTACCCTGCATCCGCCAGACCCCGATATCCGGATCGTCGGCTGTAACGATCATGTTGCGTGCCAGAACCTGTGGATCGACCATTACCTGCGCCACATTGTTGAGCGGGGCCGACGGCACCCCTGCCTTCTCCAGAAGCACAAGCCATTGCGTGCTCACCCGCGCCGAAAGCGCCTCTTCCATGTCGGCGTGCAATTCTTGCCAATGCTTCATCCGCAACGGATTGGTCAGATAGCGCGGATCCTGCGCCATATGCGGTTTTCCCAACACCTGCGCAATCGCTGCGAACAGGTGGTCGGCCGCCGCCGCAATCGCGATATGCCCGTCCTTGGTCGCAAAGGCTGCAAACGGCGCAATGGAGGGATGGCGTGATCCCAACGGTCCCGGCACTTCGCCGGTCGCCACATACCGCGCAATCGCGTTTTCAAGAACGGCAACCTGGCTATCGAGCATCGATATATCGACCTTCTGCCCGCGCCCCGTATTTACACGATCGTAAAGCGCGGTGACGATGCCAATGGTGGCAAACAACCCCGCCGTCAGATCGCCTGTGGACGTCCCCACGCGCGTTGGCGGTGAACCCGGATGCCCGGTCAGGCTCATCACTCCACCCATCGCCTGGACCACCATGTCGTAGGCTGGCCGATGCGCATAAGGTCCTGTATGTCCAAATCCTGAAACCCCGGCATAAATCAGCCGCGGATATTTTGCTTTCAACGTCTCATAACCGTAACCAAGCTTCTCCATTGTGCCGCCGCGGTAATTCTCGATCAGCACATCGGCCTTCGAAAGCAGCGTCTCGAAAATCCCCCGATCCGCGTCCGCCTTCAAATCAAGCGCAATGGATTGCTTGCCTCGATTGACGCTCATGAAGTAGCCAGATTTTGTACCGCCCGCTTTTGTCTTGACGAACGGCCCGATAGACCGTAAATCATCGCCCCTATCCGGCGGTTCCACCTTGACCACCCGCGCCCCCATCTCCGCCAGGAGCAGCGCCGCGTAAGGTCCCGCCAGCACGCGCGTCAGATCGACGACGACGATGCCGTCAAACGGTCCCTTCGACATTGCTACTTGTCTTTCAGTTTGTGCGCATCCAGATCGCGCTGGGTCTTGTCTTGGCGTGCTTGGGCCAGCGTCCGCAGGTTTTTGGAGACGCCGTGCTTGACGCGATTGTTTGTGGCTTCAGTGGCCTTAGCGTCACGCGCCTTGGTCTTGCGCGCGCGCCGCAAGTTCATAACCTCAGCCATTGTCTTTCGCCTGCGCTCGCTCATAAGCCGGACGTTCAACGCAACGCTTGATATAATTCTCAAGACCCGGCGTCTTCGGCAACATCGGACTGGCCGCGAACATTGCGAACGTGCTGGCATAAAGCACATCCAGCGCCGAAAACGTCTCACCCAGAAGATAATCGCCCTTAAAGAGCAATTTTCCGATGAATTCCATCGCCTCTTCGACGACAACCCATCCCGCCGTTCCGCGCGGCACCGCCGTGTTCAGGAACTTCGACATGAACGCAGGTTCCATCACGTCGCCGTAATAGGAAAGCAGCGAAAGATAAGCCCCACGCTTGGCGCCGCCGACCACAGGCCCCAGCCCCGCCTTCGTAAAGGCATCCGTCAGATAAAGCATGATCGCCGGAGATTCAAACACCACCTGTCCATTATGTTCCAGCACAGGCACCTTGCCGTGCGGATGTGGATTGGCGCCATCCACGCTACCTGAACCGTCGGAGCGTCGGATCGTGACCAGTTTCAACTGATAGGGCGCACCCAATTCTTCCAGCAGCCAGATCATCCGCGACGACCGCGTTTTCGGTGTGTGATAAAGCGTGAGCATGTTTGTCTCCGTCTCCGGCGAACGCTAGGATGAACGCGTGTCGGCGGCAAGCGCGCGCAATCTGAGCGCGCTGGCAAGCGGCCTGTCCGCGCGTTTTGCATCAATGCCCGCCACCAAATTTGCCAGGCTTTTGTTCCCGTGCGCCGCCTCGGCTTCCAGCACCGCCCAGAATTCCGCCTCGAGCGCAACCGACGTGCGATGGCCCGAAAGCGTGAAGGAGCGTTTTTTCAGCACGGCATTATTTCGGATGGATCATGTCTTCGGGCCGCACGAGGCGTCGAATTCTTCCGCCGTGACATAGCCGCCCCTGACCGCTTCTTCCCGCAGGGTGGTGCCGTTCTTGTGCGCGGTCTTGGCGATCTTGGCGGCGTTGTCGTAGCCGATCTTGGGCGCCAGCGCCGTCACCAGCATCAGCGAGCGGTCCAGCCCCGCCTTGATATTGTCCAGCCGCGGCTCGATGCCCACCACGCAATTGTCGGTGAAGCTCACCGCCGCATCGGCCATCAGCCGCACGCTCTGCAGGAAATTGTAGGCCATCACCGGGATTGTAGACGTTGAGTTCGAAATGGCCCTGGCTGTCGGCGAAGGTGATGCGCGGCGTTGTTGCCGAAGATCTGCACGCAGACCTGGGTCATCGCCTCGCACTGGGTGGGATTGACCTTGCCCGGCATGATCGACGAGCCGGGCTCGTTCTCCGGCAGCGCCAATTCGCCCAGGCCCGAGCGCGGGCCCGAGCCCAGAAAGCGGATGTCGTTGGCGATCTTGAACAGGCTGGCGGCCACCGTGTTGATCGCGCCGTGGCTGAACACCATGGCGTCATGGGCGGCCAGCGCCTCGAACTTGTTGGGCGCGGTGGTGAACGGCAGGCCGGTGATCGCGGCGATGCGCTCGGCCACCATCTTGTCGAAGCCGACCGGCGCGTTCAGGCCGGTGCCCACCGCGGTGCCGCCCTGCGCCAGTTGCATCAGCTTGGGCAGGGTCTGTTCGATGCGCTCGATGCCGTTTTGCGACCTGCTGCGTATAGCCGGAAAATTCCTGGCCCAGCGTCAGCGGCGTGGCGTCCTGGGTGTGGGTGCGGCCGATCTTGATGATGTCCTTCCAGGCCTGCGCCTTGTCGTTCAGCGCGTTGCGCAGCTTTTGCAGCGCCGGGATCAGCCGGTGAACGATCTCCTCCGCGCAGGCGATGTGCATGGCGGTGGGATAGGTGTCGTTGGACGACTGGCTCATATTGACGTGATCGTTGGGATGGACCGGCTTCTTCGAGCCCATCTCCCCGCCCAGCATCTCGATGGCGCGGTTGGAGATCACCTCGTTGGCGTTCATGTTGGACTGGGTGCCGGAGCCGGTCTGCCAGACCGCCAGCGGGAAATGAGTCGTCGAGCTTGCCGTCGATCACTTCCTGGGCGGCGGCGACGATCGCCTCGCCGATCTTCTTGTCGAGCTGGCCCAGCGCCATGTTGGTCTCGGCCGCGGCGCGCTTGACGATGCCCAGCGCGCGCACGATGGGCAGCGGCTGCTTCTCCCAGCCGATCTTGAAATTGCCCAGGCTGCGCTGGGCCTGCGCGCCCCAATAGCGGTCGGCGGGCACTTCGATGGGACCGAAGGTGTCGGTTTCGGTGCGGGTCTTGGTCATGTGCATGGCGCTCTTCGATATATCGACAGTGCGGCTGTACTATTTCTTGCGGAAAGAATCCAGGCTGACCACTTCGCCCGGCTGCTTGCGGCGGGCAGCGCTTGGCGTCCTGAGCCGGCTTGTCCGGCTGCGCCTGTTCGCGCGGTGCTGGGCACCGCGGTCGGCGTTGCGCTGGTGGTGGACTTGGCTTGTTCTCGCTTCCTCGCTCCCGGAACTGCAGCCCGAACTGCACGCCCGGGTCGAAAAAGGCGGTCAGCGCGGCGAACGGAATGATGCAGCGGCGCGGGCAATTTCTTGAAGGTCAGCGTCACCTCGAAATAATCCTCCTTCACCTTCAGCGCCCAATATTGGTGCTGGATGATGATGGTCATTTCGTCGGGATATTGCTCCTTGAGGAAATCGGGAATGTCCACGCCGGCGACATGGGTCTTGAAGGTGAGATAGAAATGATGCGCCCCGATCAGGCCCGCTTTTCGATGCGCCGCAGGCGTCGCGCACCACGCCGCGCAGCGCTGCGTCGGTCAGGGCCTGATAGCCGATAAAATCTTTTGCCATGCGATCGGGGTCCGGTTTGGGCGCAGACTATGCGCGAAGCCTCTCAAGTCAATCGCCAGGCTTGCTTGCCCCGAATGAACATTTGTGTAAGTTGTATAAATTCAATAAAAGGATGGAGATAGCGCCCGTGTCTTTTGCGCCACCCATCGACCATCTGCACAGCCGCCTGCGGCCGGCCGCGCCCATTCCCCATACCCATCGGCCGACCACGATTCGCTTTCTGCTCGATCTCGCCCGCAACCCGATTGAGGCCTTTGGCAATTTCGCCTATCACGAACCCTACATCTACAAACGCTCCTGGATCCGCCATTTTCTGCTGGTCAACGATCCCGATGGCGCGCGTCATATTCTGCTCGACAATGCCGCCAACTACATTAAGGGCGACCAGGCGGTGAAGCGCGTGCGCCCCGTCGCCGGGAACGGATTGCTTACCGCCGAAGGCGCGAACTGGAAGTTCCAGCGCCGCACCGCAGCCCCCATTTTCCAGATGCGTCGCGTCGCCGAATTCGCTCCCGCAATGACACAGGCGACCGAAAATATGCTCTCGCGCTGGGACGCGGTGCCCGAGGGCGTGGAAATCGACATTGCCGAAGAAATGATGCGCCTGACCTTCGACATCATCTCGCGCACCGTCTTCTCGAACGAAGTCACCACCGACTACGGCAAGCTTGGCCATTCTATGGCCACCTATCTCGACACGCTAGGCCGCATCAGCGTGACAGACGTGATGGGCCTGCCATCCTGGATGCCCACGCCGGCGCGGTTGCGCGCGCGGCCTGCGTTGAAATTTTTCCGCGATGAATTAGGCGGCCTCGTCGCACGCCGTCGCGAAAGGCTTGCGCGCAACCCTGCCGCAATGCCCGACGATCTGCTGAGCTTGCTGCTGACAGCCATAGATCCAGAAGATGGAGCGCTGTTCACCGAAGAAGAGGTCTACGACAACGTCTCGACATTTATCTTCGCCGGTCACGAAACCACGGCCAACGCGTTGGCCTGGACGTTCTACCTGCTGTCGCAATTCGCCGAAGACGATGCCAGGCTCGCCGCGGAGTCGCGCAGTATCCTCAAAGGCAATGGCGCTTGCGCCCAAGACGTCTCCTCGCTCGTTTTCACCCGCGCTGTGATCGAAGAAGCCATGCGGCTGTACCCACCTGCGCCCGTCTTCGCGCGCGATGCGGTGCAAGCCGACACCATTGGCAAAATTCGCATCGAACCCAAAACTGCGATCATGATCGCGCCATGGGTAATCCATCGCCATCGCCTGCTTTGGAACGCGCCGGATTATTTCATGCCGGAACGCTTTGCGCCTGGCGCGCGCGAAAAGATTCACCGCTTCGCCTATCTGCCCTTCGGCGCCGGCCCACGCATCTGCATCGGCATGGCGTTCGCGATGCAGGAGGCCATCGTGATCCTGTCGACAATCGTCCAGCGCTATCGTCTAGAGCTATCCCCCGGCCACAAAGTCGAACCGCTGGCACGCATTACGTTAAGGCCAAAATACGGACTGAAGATGAAGTTGGTGAAAAGATAGCTTTTCCTTGCGCGTGGCGATGGGGACCCGCCAAACACTTCCCCCCTGTCATTTTTTTGTCCGGTTCCTACACGCAAGCAACCCATCCTTAGAACAATGCTGTCAACACCTCAGGCGTATAGGGTTTCAACGCACCGGCATGTCCTTCGCGCACTTTGTTCGCCCAATCCGGATTGGCCAGCAGCGCACGGCCCACCGCCACAAGATCGAAATCCCCGCGCGTCATCATCTCCATCAGCCGCTCGATGTTGCCGACCTGCGTCTGGGTCGGCTGCTGCGCGAACGAGGTGATGAAATCGAGATCAAGGCTCACCGATCCCACGGTGATGGTTGGTAGCCCCGTGATCTTCTTTGTCCATCCGGCAAGGTTCATGTCCGACCCGCTCTCGGGAAATTCCGGTTCCCAGAACCGCCGCGTCGAGCAATGGAAAATATCGACGCCCGCTTCCGCCAGGGGCTTCAGAAACCGTTCCAGTTCCGCGGGCGTTTGCGCCAGCCGCGCCATATAATCCTGCTGCTTCCATTGCGAAAACCGCAACAGGATTGGGAATTCTGTTCCCACGCGCCCGCGCACCGCGCGCACAATGGCGGCGGCAAAGGTAGTGCGTTTCTCCAGCGATCCACCGAATGCATCGTCGCGCGCGTTGGTCCCTTCCCAGAAGAATTGGTCGAGGATGTAGCCATGCGCGCCGTGAATCTCGACGCCGTCGAATCCCAAGTCTCTCGCATAGCCTGCGCTGCTGACAAATCCTTCGATCACCTCCTCGATGTCTTTCGCCGTCATCGGCTCGGTGACTTTTTTGCCGGGCTTGGCAAGTCCCGACGGGCTCATGCTCTGCTGGTTGGGATAGGGCCCCGAGCCCTGGCGCCTCACAATTCCCTGATGCCAGAGCTGCGGCATGATGTGACCGCCGGCCGCTTTCACCTCTTTCAGAACATTCGCCCAGCCCTTCAATGATGCCTCGCCGAAAAAGGCAGGCACATTGACGTCGTTGGACGCCGAAAGGTGTTGCGGCGAGGTGCCTTCGGTGAGGATTAAGCCGACGCCGCCTTCCGCGCGCCGCCTGTAATAGGCCGCGACATCGACGTCCGCGATCTGACCGGGCGAGCGCGACCGCGTCATGGGGGCCATGACAATTCGGTTGGGCAGCGAAAGCCCCTTGAGCCGGAACGGTTCGAAGAGTAGGTCCGTTGAAATCATGACAATGTCTCCAGTTGGAAATAGCGATGCGTGGCCAGCCAACATACTCTGGCTTATTCTGGCAAGCGTCACGGTCGCCGCGCCATGAGCATCGAGCGCGGTGAAATCGCCGCCACGCCACAGGAAACCCCGCCCCTCGAAGCGGGGCATGAGCGCCCCACTGCGCTCGCGCTATTCCGAGTCTTCCGTCACCGCAACTACCGGCTGTTTTTCACAGGCCAGCTCATCTCGCTGATGGGAACCTGGGTCACTTCGGTGGCGCAAGGCTGGCTCGTCTACACTATGACGCATTCGCCGTTTCTGCTCGGCGTGGTGTCGTTCTGCAGTCAGATTCCGGTGTTCTTCATTTCCGCCTTCGGCGGCATGATCTCCGACCGCCTTGATCGGCGCAAAATGCTCGTCGTCACCCAAGCGCTTTCGATGCTGCAGTCCGCGACACTGGCTGTGCTCACGTTGATGGGCATCATCGAAGTCTGGCAGATCGTCGCGCTCGCCCTGTTCAAGGGGTTCGTCAACGCTTTTGATGTGCCGACGCGGCAATCCTTCACCATCGAAATGGTCGGCCGCGAGGATTTGCGCAATGCCATCTCGCTCAATTCGGTGATGTTCAATCTTGCGCGCATCGTGGGCCCAACCATCGCTGGCATCCTGGTTGCAACAGTCGGCGAGGGCCTTTGTTTCACCATCGACGCTGTTTCCTATGGCGCGGTCCTCATCAGCCTGATCTTAATGCATGTCGCCCCCAAACCGCCGCGCCTACACGGCCACCCGCTGCAGGAACTGAAAGCCGGTTTCATCTATGCCTGGCACAATCGGCAGATCCGCACCTCGCTGATGCTGATCGCGGTGTGCTCGGCCTTCGGCGCTTCCTACATTCCGATGATGCCGGCTTTCGTCCGTGACGTGCTGCACGAAGGTTCGCAAGGCTTGGGTTTTATCCTGGGCGCCGTCGGTGCGGGCGCTCTTTGCGGTGCTTACGCGCTTGCCCGCATCCATGATCGACATCTCACGCTCACCCCCGTCATCGCCGCGGCGACTTTTGGTGTGAGTCTCATTCTGTTCGCCAACTCACACTGGCTTGCGCTGTCGATGCTGCTCGTGCTGCCCACCGCCTTCAGCCTGATGCTGCTCGGCGGTTCGACCAACACGATCATCCAGACCGTTGCCGACGATCATATGCGCGGCCGCGTTGTTTCGTTCTACGCGATGGGTTTCATGGGCATGATGCCGTGGGGCTCGCTGCTCCTGGGCTGGATTGCCAGCCGCATTGGTGTGGGCGAATCCATTGCCATCGGCGGCAGCGTGTGCATCCTCGCTGCCGTCGTCGCCTATTTGAATCGTGCACCGAACGCCAAATCGGCAACTGCGTCGATGTAAGAAGAATGGATATAAGAAGATAGTGGGGAGCTTCTGTTGCCCGGTGCTCCCCGAACCGCGCTTGTCTAACAAAAGTTAGGCAGCGAGGGCCATTTCATTATCGTTGGCACCTGTACGAATAGCCCGATAACGGCGGATACCATACCGAGCGAAAAGTCAGCCTTTACACGTCCGTCGATCCTGTTTCGCCCCCACAGATGCCCTCTGCCAATCCTTGGCCAACGAGGACATGTGGTGGAGGCGCCGGGTACCGCCCCCGGGTCCGGTCCGCTTATTACGCAGCCGTTTATCGCCATAGTCCGAGCAAGCCCGAACCCCCCTAATATAGGTGCTAAGCGTTAAGAATAGAAGGTGGGCCGTTTGCCGGTCCCCGATTTTGGGCACCTGCCAAATTCAGAGGATTTCGATCGCTTCGGCTTTCACGCGGTAGACGGTGACATAAGGTCAGACGGTGGCCTGTTCAGGCGTCCTTCCGGCAAATTCCGTCCGGCCGCGCTTGAGAAAAGAGCTACAGCCAGCGCCATACTTTCTTATAAATATCGTTTGCCCGGCATCGGCCTGCGCGATGGCTTCGCGCACAGCCTTTTGAACGCGGGCGTCCGCTCGCCGGTCTCGATTTTTGCAGGCTTGTTTTTGCGGCACAGCACAGACCCACCGCTCCTCGCCGGAAGCGCGGGCCCGGTCAAGCCTTAACCCCTCAACACCTCGATCATGTGCAGCAATATCTCGCGCGCCTGCGCCAGCATCGCCTCTTTGTCTTCCGCCATCGAAATCGTCGTCGCCGCCTCGATTAGCGCGCCCAACAGTATGGATGCGGTTAGTTCCGCGTTCCCAATTCGTGTAGCCCCCGCCTCCTTCAATCCGTTCAGCATCTGCACCATTACACCGAACGCATAGCGCCTCTCGATCTTGCGCCATTCCACAGCGCCTATTACCGTCGGCGCTTCGTGAAAGATGATGCGTGCGACCTGCGGCGCGCTCGACAATTCCAGCGACGCCACCGCCCCCGCGCGCACCTGCGCCCATGGGTCGCTCTCACTGAACGCGACGGCGCCGACGCGTTCCAGCAATTCACGCTCCACGTCTTCGGCCACTGCACGGAACAACCCCTTCTTGTCGCGGAAGTGATGATAGATCGCCCCTGTGGTGGCCTGCGCCGCCTCAGCGATCTTCACCAATGAGGTCGCTGCAAATCCCTCCCGCGCAAAGCTCGCGCGCGCCGCAGCCAGGATCGCCTTGCGCGTCACCTCTGCATTCATGTCGCGTCGGGATGCCGTATGCCTTGACATAATGAATTTATCTCACATAATAGGATTATGCATAAGTCAGAAAAGGCCTGGTCATGTTCGCATCCATCGTTCTTTCCGTTGGAGCTGCCTTCTTCATCCTGACGTCCCTATCCGCATTGGCCCGGCCCACGCAATTCGCCGGGCTTCTGGGCTTGACGTTGCCCGGTGCCGACGGGGTTAACGAGGTCCGTGCCCAATATGGCGGTTTCTTTCTGATCGCGGGCTTGGCAGTTGCTGCCGCCCTGGCAGGGCAGGTACCCCGCGATTGGGGCCTGGTGATCCTTGCTGTCACCTTCGGAGGCCTGATCGCAGGCCGCCTCATGGCGCTTCTCGCCGAACATAGCTTTGCCCGCTACGGCACCATGATCCGTGCGCTGTTCCTGATCGATTCCTGTGGATTTCTGGTTTCAATCGCAGCACTTCTCACGCACGGCCAGCAAGTCTGAGGTCGCAGCACCAATACCCATCGCGTTGGCGGGTGCGCTAAGCTGGGTCCGGATTCGGAAAGCCCAGTCATGCGCCAATATCACGATTTGATGGACCTCGTGCTCAAGCACGGCGTGGAAAAGCGCGATCGCACAGGCACGGGCACGATCTCGATTTTCGGCTATCAGATGCACTTCGATCTGGCTGAAGGTTTTCCGCTGCTCACCACCAAAAAGCTTTTCACCAAAGCTATCATCTATGAGTTGCTGTGGTTCCTGCGCGGCGACACCAACGTCAAATGGCTCAAGGATCACGGTGTCTCTATTTGGGATGAATGGGCCGATGCGAACGGCGAGCTCGGCCCCGTCTACGGCCATCAGTGGCGTTCATGGCCCGCTTGCGACGGCGGCACAATCGACCAGATCGCCGGTGTCGTGGGTGACATCAAGCGCAATCCAGATTCGCGCCGCCTCGTCGTCACCGCCTGGAATCCGGCCGATGTGCCGAAGATGGCGCTGCCGCCGTGCCATTGCCTGTTTCAGTTTTATGTCGCCAATGGCAAGCTAAGCTGCCAACTCTATCAACGCTCAGCCGACATCTTCCTCGGGGTGCCGTTCAACATCGCAAGCTACGCGCTCCTCACCATAATGGTCGCGCAGGTGACGAACCTCAAACCCGGCGCGTTCATTCACACCCTGGGCGACGCGCATCTTTATCTGAATCATCTCGATCAGGCGCGCGAACAACTCAGCCGCCGTCCGTATCGGCTGCCCACCATGCACATCAATCCCGAGGTGAGGGACATCTTCGGTTTCAGCTACGAAGACTTCAAACTCGAAAGCTACCAAGCCTATCCGCACATCAAGGCGGAAGTTGCCGTATGACAAACAAAAACCCCGGCGCGAAAGCCGGGGTTTTCGTCATTCTGCGAAGCATTCAGTAGAACGCGTTGTACGACACCTGAACCACCTCGCCGGTATATTGGTCTATCAGCAAGGCGTCAGGCCCGACACGCACCCACACATATCCGTAAGGCGGCGAGATGAGGCCGTAAGTGGCCCAATCAAGGAGCCAATAATTGCGCGCGAAATACGCGGTGGGCAGACGCTGACCGTAGGACCAGTGCTGATAGTGATAACCGGCTGGCGGACGATACGTGCCGGCGCGATAGCGACGCGGCGCCGTGTAGGTCCGGCGCAAGCTGCTGATGTTCTGGCGGTTGGCGCCCGGACGGTTTACGTCGGAACGGTTGGTGCTGGCCCGGTTCTGGTTCGTGAGATTGTGGCTTGCCGCAGGCCTGTTATGTGTTTCAGATCTGACGGAGGACCTTGGTCTATTGACCGTGGGGCGAGTCGGCCGGGTCATGGCTGGGCGGCTTGTGGCCGGCCGATTTGGCGCCGCTTGACTGCGTTCGGGCCTGCCCCCGCCGCTGGGGGGCCTGACGCTACTATGCTCGGCGCCGCGATTGGACGCCCCGCCGCTTTGCGATTTCTGATCTCGTTGATCTGGCTGGGCCACCGCGGCAGGCGCGGCCAAAATTAGGCACAGCGCGGCCACCGACATTAGAAACTTGTTCACGGGTCAATCCTTCCTGGATATATCTATCTGTAAAGCGTGATCCGTGGAAAAAGTTCCGTCTCGCTTACACCGGCCGTTTAAACACCCTATTTTTGCTGCAAATTTGCCGGGAACATGACCGTGCCGCCCTTTACCATCCGCTCCGCGCGCCACGGCGACGAGGATCTGATCCTCGCGCTGCTGGGCGAACTGGCCGAATACGAAAAGCTCGCCGACAAATTCCAGATCACCCGCCAGATCGTGGCCCGCGACTTCATTGGCCCCAATTCCCCTTTGCATGTCGATCTGTTGCACCAAGCCGCCCATCCCGTCGGCATCGTCACCTGGTATTTCACCTATACGAGCTTCGCTGCTGCGCGTGGTATCTACCTCGAAGACCTCTTCGTCCGCCCCGCCTTCCGCGGCCGCGGCTATGGCAAAGCCTTGCTGGCGCATCTGGCCAAACAGGCCGGCCAAGCCGGAGCCTGCCGCGTCGACTGGTCGGTTCTCACCTGGAACAAGCCCGCGATAGACTTCTACGAAAGCCTCGGCGCGGAGCGCGTGAGCGAGTGGTTCATCTACCGCGTAAGCGGCGAAGCGCTCGGCAAGCTCGGCACATGACAGATATTTCCCTCATCCTGGCCATCGCCGACAACGCGATCATCGGCAAGTCGGGCGCCATCCCGTGGCGCATCCCCGAAGACATGCGCCACTTCAAGGCGCTAACGCTCGGCAAGCCCAGCATCATGGGCCGCAAGACCTGGGAAAGCCTGCCGAAGAAACCGCTCCCCGGCCGCACCAACATCGTCGTCACGCGCAACAGGAATTATCGCGCAGACGGTGCAACAATCGTGGCAACCCTCGACGAAGCCATTGCACGGGCGAGCAACGAAACCCCAGAAGAGATCATGATTATCGGTGGCGCTGAAATCTATCGCGCCGCCATGCCCGCCGCCACGCGCATTCATCTTACCGAAGTCCACGTCGATGCCGATGGCGACACGACCTTCGCGTTCGACCGCACCCAATGGCGCGAAACCGCTCGCGAAGATCACAGGGCCCCAAGCGGTCTTGCCTACAGCTACATCACGCTGCAACGCGCCAGTCCACTTTCTCAACAAGTCACGTTTTGATCAGCCATCAATAGGGCACGTCGGGCTTGTTCGCAGCAATCTTGGTTCGGTCCAGTAGGGAAAAGAGCAGCCTCAACGAAGTCCACGTCGTCTAAGGTTTCAAATGCGGAAGAAAAGCGGGCTCGCCGAACCTTGCTCGAACGCATGGCATGGTTGTCCTTGCGGGCATTTCCTGGGCCCAGTCGAAGCCTTCGACACCGTGGAAGGTGAGCATGGATGCAAATTGCCATAATATGCGCTCATTTCACGGCCCGGCGCTTCCTTTTACGCCCACCCCCGCGCTAGCCTTACGCCAAACAGCAACGGAGCAACGCCATGCAAATCCGCGAACTCGCTTCGGGCCTGCGATTTCCTGAAGGGCCGGTCGCGATGAATGACGGTTCGGTCATCGTCGTGGAAATCCCCGCCGGACGTCTCACGCGCGTCAAGCCCGATGGCAAGACGCAAACCGTCGCCGAAACCGGTGGTGGCCCGAACGGATTGGCCATCGGCCCTGATGGCGCGCTTTATGTCTGCAACAATGGCGGTAATTTCGAAATGCACGATCGTGGCGGGCTAATGATCCCCGGCCACACGCCCGCCACCAAGCAACCCGGTCGCATTGAACGCGTGAACATCTCGACGGGCAAAGTCGAAGTTCTCTACTGTGAATGCGACGGCCAGGGGCTGGGCGCCCCCAACGACATTGTCTTCGATACGGAAGGGGGCTTCTGGTTTACCGACCATGGCAGCACCACAGATCAGCACCGCACCCATGGCAATCTCTATTACGCTAAAGCCGATGGCTCCCATATCGTCCGTGTACTGAGAGAGCTGCTGTCCCCCAACGGCGTCGGCCTGTCCCCTGACGGCAGGACGGTGCATTACGCCGAAACGTTCCCGGGTCGCTTATGGAGTTTGCCGCTGGAAGCCCCGGGCAAAGCCGCCCTCGTCGCAGGCTTCACTCCTGCCAATTTCGAAGGCGCCTATCCGGGCATGGCCTATTTCGATTCTCTGGGCGTGCAAGCCGACGGCGGTGTCTGTGTGGCCACGATTCTCGCCGGCGGCATCAGCACGTTCTGGCCGGATTCGAAGAAATTCGAGCATACGGCGTTGCCCGATATTCTGTGTACGAACATTTGCTGGGGCGGCAAGGATATGAAGACGGCCTTCATAACCATGTCATCGACAGGCAAATTGGCCGCCATGGACTGGCGCTCGCCGGGCCTGCGTTTGAATTACAACGGGTAAAAACAAATTGTCATGCTCGACAAGCGTCGCGCGCAAAGCGCGCGGTGCGAGGTTGTGACAGTTACGTTCTGGGCTTACGAGCGATCCACTCCGGCGGATCGCTGGCAGGAAAAGATTCGAGCGAGGCTTCGTCCACCGCATCCCACCTGCGCGGTTTCTCCGCAAGGATCTTGGCCGCCTTGATCTTTGGCAACGGTCGCCTTGCCGCGCGCTTTTTCGTAACCTTCCTTGCCGATTTCTTCACTTTCTTCTTTGCCATTGCCAACCCCGCCTATTCGATCACGATCCTGGGCGCCGCACGCTGGGGCGCCGCGATCGCCTTTGCCACACGTTCGGCCACCGCGATGAAGGCGCGCGCCTCAGCGCTTGCCGGATTGTGGTCGACAATCGGGGTGCCCGCATCGGAGGTCTCGCGCACGATCGGCATCAGCGGAATCTCGCCCAAGAAAGGTACGCCCAGTTTCTCCGCCACGGCCTTGGCTCCGCCATGCCCGAAGATAGGCGTTTCGTGCCCGCAATTGGCGCAGACGAAGGTGCTCATGTTCTCCACCACGCCCAGCATCGGCACCTGGGTTTTGTTAAACATCGCGATGCCTTTGCGCGCGTCGATCAGGGCAATGTCCTGCGGCGTGGAAACGATCACCGCCCCCTTCAGCGGCACGCGCTGGGCGATGGTGAGCTGCGCGTCGCCCGTGCCCGGCGGCATGTCGATCACCAGCACGTCGAGCGGCGCCCAGGTGACATCGTTCATCATTTGCGTCAGTGCGGATTGCACCATCGGTCCGCGCCAGATCATGGCTTCGTCTTCACGCACGAGAAATCCAATCGACATTGCCTTGATACCAAGCTTTTCGATCGGCTTGAGCTTCTTGCCGTCGCTTTGCGGCTTCTCGCGGATATCGAGCAGGCGTGGCACGCTCGGCCCGTAAATATCGGCATCGAGCAATCCCACCTTCAACCCAAGCCGCGAAAGCCCGAGCGCCAAATTCACCGCAACCGTCGATTTGCCCACGCCGCCTTTGCCGCTTGCCACCGCGATGATGGTGGAAACGCCCGGAATGCCCGCTGCTGCCTGCGGCCCGCTGCCATGGGCGTGGGCACGCTTGGCATTCACCGGCTCGTTGTGCGCGGTCAGAACAGCGGTCACTGAAAACACGCCCGGCAATTTCGCCACCGCCTCTTCGCTGGCTTTGCGCAACGGTTCGGCTTGCGGCCCTCGCGCGGCGGGCACTTCCACCGCAAATCCCACATTGCCATCGCGCAAGCTCAGCCCTTGAATCAGTCCGGCTGACACCACGTCGCGCCCGCTCGCCGGATCGATTACCTGGGCAAGCGCCTTCAATACGTCGTCTCGCGTCGCGGCCATTATTTGCGCCTGTTGGAGTCTCAACCTATATACCCCGGACACCGTCGGAACCAATCGATGCCCTGGACAAATCAGACCGGCAACGGGAGCGGCACTCCGCCACCGAGTGGAGGCGGCCGCGGGCCCTGGGGCAGGGGACCGGCAGGCGGTGGATCCCCTCCCGATTTCGAAGAAATGCTGCGTCGCAGCCAGGAACGTTTGAAGCGATTCTTGCCCAGCAGTTTCGGCGGACCCGGCTTCGGTACGGGTGGGTTGGCGATTATCGGCTTGGCGGTCGTCGCGGTCTGGCTGATGAGCGGCATCTATGTGGTGTCGGCCTATGAGCAGGGCGTGGTGCTGCGCTTCGGCAAATTCGTCGCGCGCACCGCACCTGGCATCAACTATCACCTGCCGTGGCCGATCGAGACGGTCTACACGCCCGACGTCACCCATCCGCGTCAGATCACCATCGGCTATCACCAGAACGCCGATATCCGCGACGAAAACCAGGCCGAAGATGTCTCCCAAGAAGGGCTAATGCTCACCGGCGACGAAAACATCGTCAATGTGAACTTCGTAGTCTATTGGGTCATCAAGGACGCCGCGGATTATCTCTTCAACGTCGAAAATCCCGACGCTGCCGTGAAAGCGGTCGCCGAAAGCGCGATGCGCGAAGTCGTCGGCAAGAGCCAGATCGAACCCATCCTCACCCAAGACCGCGAGCCCGTTCAAAACGAGGTGCGCGAACTGATGCAGAAAACGCTCGATGCCTATGGCGCGGGCGTCTCCATCACCGACGTGAAGATGCAGAAGGTTGATCCCCCCGACGAAGTGCTCGATGCCTATCGCGACGTCCAGGCTGCCCGTGCCGATCAGGAACGCCTGCGCAACGAAGCTGAAGCCTACGCCAACAAAATTATTCCCGAGGCGCGCGGCCAGGCCGCGCGCATCGTGCAGGAAGGTCAAGCCTATCAAGCAGCGCGTGATCGCCGAAGCCTCCGGCGAGGCAAAGCGCTTTTTGTCCGTGTACGAAGAATACCGCAAGGCCCCCGATGTCACCCGCAAGCGCATGTATCTGGAAACGATGAGCCAGATACTGGGCGGTGCGAACAAGGTGATCGTCGATGAAAATGCCAAGGGGGTTATGCCCTATCTGCCGCTGCCTGCACTCAGGACAAACGACACCAAAAGCGTGACGGTCACCGAACAACCCATGCCGCAAGCAGCACCCTCTTCAGGAGGTGGCCAATGAACCGCAATGGTCTCTTCCTCGGTGGCATCGCCGCCGCCATCGTCTTGCTCGTTGCTCTGTTCTCGTTCTACACGGTGAACCCGCGCGAGCAGGTGCTGCTCCTGCAATTCGGTGCGCCGCAGGAACTGGTCACCGATCCGGGCCTGCATGTGAAGATACCGTTTCTACAGCAGGTGCAGTTCCTGCCCAAGCTGCTGCTCAATCTAGACGCGCCCGCCGAAGAGGTGATCGCACAGGACAAGAAACGCCTGGTGGTCGATGCCTTCGCGCGTTGGAAGATCGTCGATCCTTTGCGTTTCTACCAGACACTTTATGATCAGGACACCGCGCTCGTCCGCCTGACGCCGATCCTGTCGTCGGATGTGCGCCGCGTGCTGGGCTCGCAGACTTTCGCCGCCATGCTGTCAGGCAAGCGCGCCCAGCTGATGATCGAAATCCGCGACGAGATCAATCATGACGCTGACGGATACGGCATCAAAATCGTCGACGTCCGCATACGCCACGCCGACCTGCCGCCCCAGAACAGCCAGGCGATCTACGGCCGGATGCAGCAAGAGCGCAAACGCGAAGCCAACGAATTCCGCGCCGAAGGCGAGGAAATATCGCAACGCATAAAAGCTCGCGCGGCACGTGAAGTCACTGTGCTGACAGCAGAAGCCACCCGCGAATCTGAAATCTTGCGCGGCCAGGGCGACGCCGAAAAAACCAAAGTGCTTGGCGCCGCCTACGGTCAAGATCCCGACTTCTTCGCCTTCTATCGTTCGCTGCAGGCCTATCAGGACGCTTTGCCCGGTGACAACACGACCCTGGTCTTGTCGCCCACCGGCGAATTCTTCCGCTATTTCAGCGCTCCCGGCGGCAACGGGAAGAAGTAAATAGCGTCATCGGACATGGTGCTCATTTGAGCCATATCCTGATGGATGTGAGGGCCGTGGACTACGAAGCCCATCCTTCGGTGGCGGGACCACACACGAGGAGCGCCACGCCGCAGGCCGGCCGGCCCGATCTGCTCGCGACCCTGATCGACGTCCACGGAACCGAACACTATCCCAAGTATCCGCCCGATACCGTCAAAGGCCATCAAGTTCCGCATGGAACGGCAGAACCTGACGCGCAAGAACCTGGAGTGGATGATCGACACGCATACCCGCGTGGCCGAAATCCTCAGCCGCAAGCAAAGCCTCTCAATCAGCATGATCTGGCGTCTTCATGAAGCGTTGGGAATTTCCGCCGCCGACCTGATTCGTCCCCCTGCCCGCGACCCGGCCTGAATCGCGCGTATTTTACTGTCCAACGTCCACGCCCCCCGCAAAAGTGATGGCGCGGCGAAACGGGCTCTATTTGCTTGGCATTGCGTTCGCTTATGCTGGCTCCGATTCCCGCACAGAGCGAAACGGTTCAATGACGCGTATTGTGAAGGCGTTGCAGGTTGTGGCCATGACGGCGTTCGCGGCAACCTCCGCGCTCGCCCGACCCGCGCCGGAGTCCTTTGCCGATCTTGCCGACAAGCTGTTGCCCACTGTCGTCAACATCTCCACCTCGCAGACGCTGAAAGCCACCAATCCCAAGCTTGCGCTCCCCGATGTGCCGCCGGGTTCCCCGTTGGAGGATCTGTTCAAGGATTTTTTGCAGAACAACCGCAGCCTGCCGCGCCACGTCACCTCGCTGGGTTCCGGCTTTATTATCGACCCCTCGGGTTATGTGGTGACCAACAACCATGTCATTGCTGATGCCGACCAGATCACCGTGACGCTGAATGACGGCACGTCACTGCCCGCCAAACTCGTTGGCCGCGACGAGAAAACAGATCTGGCACTTCTCAAGGTGAAACCGGTCAAACCGCTCCCCGCTACGAAGTTCGGCGATTCCGACAAGGCCAGAGTCGGCGATTGGGTGATCGCTATCGGCAACCCGTTCGGCCTTGGCTCGACGGTCACCGCCGGCATCGTCTCGGCCCGCAACCGCGATATCAATGCGGGTCCTTATGACAATTTTATCCAGACCGACGCTCCCATCAACCGCGGCAATTCCGGCGGCCCGCTGTTCGACATGGACGGCAACGTCATCGGCGTGAACTCCGCGATTTTCTCGCCCACCGGGGGCTCGGTGGGCATCGGCTTCTCGATCCCATCCAGTCTTGTTAAAGACGTCATCGCGCAGTTGAAGCAATTCGGCATCACCCACCGTGGCTGGGTCGGCGTCAGCATCCAGCAGATCACACCCGACATCGTGCAGGGTCTGGGCCTTCCCAATAGCTCGGGAGCGCTGATCTCCGGCATCGACGCAGGCGGTCCCGCCAGCAAAGCAGGGCTGAAAAACGGCGATGTCGTCATCGCCTTCGACGGCAAACCCATTGGCGACAACCGCGCGCTGCCGCGCATCGTCGCCGATACCCCCGCCGGAAAAACGGTGAACGTCGATGTGTTGCGCAAAGGCAAGAAACAGACCTTCAAGCTCACCGTCGCCAAGCTGCAGGACCAGGAAAAGAAAACGGCATTCACCAAATCATCTGAAGCCCCCACCGCCAAGCCGAAATCGAAGATAGCCCAACTGGGTCTCGCGCTTGCGGCATTGGATAGCGACACCCGCGCCCAATACAGCATTCCCGGCAACGTACGTGGCGTGGTCGTCACCGACGTCGACCCCGATGGCGCGGCCGCCGACAAGAACCTACGCCCCGGCGATGTGATCGTCGAAGTGCAGAACCAGGCCGTGCACACGCCTGACGATATTTCGAAAAGAATCGAAACCGACGCCAAGGCCGGCCGCAAAGTCGAAATGATGTTGGTCAACCGCGCTGGCCAGATGACTTTCGTGGCGCTACGCCTGCCGTGAAGCTAACATTTCGCCCTATTTCCCCTTTGTGAGGCCCCGCGACCAGACGGTGGGTGGCAGCGAACGCAAGCTCGTCGGGCCGCATCTCACGTGGCGGACCACCGTTTCTCCCGGATCGCGCTCTTACGCTGTCGCTATGAACCTCTCTGGCTTCCCACAAGATGCCATGAGGAGGTTGAAGGCCAGAGAGGATCAGCCGCGTACGATCTCGTCGTCGCGATAGCCCTGCAAATATAGAAGTACGGTGAGATCACCGAAGTCGATGCGTGCCCCCGCCGCGCGCGCCACGATGGGCTTGGCGTGATAGGACACACCCAAACCTGCGTGACCGATCATGTCGAGATCATTGGCACCGTCGCCCACCGCTAGCGTTTCGTCATATCCAATTTGCAGCGTCGCCGTCTCGTCTTCCAGCGTCTGCAACTTCGCTTCGCGTCCCAAAATCGGTTCGGCCACCGTTCCCAGCAACCGCTCGCCGTCGTCGAGCAACACATTGCCGTGATGCGCATCAAATCCCGCATCCGCAGCCACGCGCGAGGTGAAATAGGTAAAGCCGCCCGACACCAGCACCGTCCTGGCTCCATGCGCCTTCATCGTCGCCACCAGAGCGCGCGCCCCGGGAGTCAGCCGCACCCGTTCCCCATAAACCCGCGCTAGCCGGTGTACCGGCAAACCCTTCAGCAATCCGACGCGCTCGCGAAGAGCAGGCGCAAATGCGATCTCGCCTGCCATGGCGCGTTCGGTGATTGCGGCCACTTGCGGTTTCAATCCTACGGCGTCGGCGATCTCGTCAAGGCATTCGCAGCCGATGATCGTGGAATCCATGTCGGCCACGAGCAGTTTCTTGCGCCGCCGGGCCGTGGCCACGACGTTGATGTCCAGCGAAGATCCAGCGGACGCGGCGCGGGCGACCTCTTTCACCGCGCCGGGATCCCCCTGGAACGCGATTTCGAAGGCGCGATCTTGCGAAAGCCACGCAATTGCAGTGCTTTGGGAATGCGCCGCCACCGCCTCGGCAACGGTTGCGGCGCATCGTGCCGCACCCGCACCTACTACATTCAGGGTAAAAGGGAATTCACCGTTCAAATTCGGGGCCCTTCTTGGCAACCGGAAACAAGCGGGACCATTCTCAGACCGTCACGAAAGCGATTCGAGTATGAGCGTGGACGCGGTGCTTATTGCAGGGCCTACGGCGAGCGGCAAGTCGGCCGCAGCCCTAGCTGTTGCAGAAGCCATCGGCGGCTCGCTTATCAATTGCGATTCCATGCAGGTCTATGGCGAGCTACGCATCCTGACCGCGCGCCCCTCTGACGAGGAGATGGCGCGTGCACCTCATCACCTTTATGGCCATGTTGGCGTGCGCGAGCGCTATTCCGCCGGCCGTTATCAGGCCGACGCCGCCGAGGCCTTGGCCAAGGTGCGCGCCGAAGGCCGTATGCCGATCTTCGTGGGCGGCACCGGACTTTACTTTGGCGTGCTCACCGAAGGCCTGTCGGAAATTCCGCAAGTGCCTCCGCACATCCACGAAGCCCTGCGAAACAAATTGTTGGTTGACGGCAACGATGCTTTCTACACGCAACTGAAATTGCGAGATCCCGAAACCGCCGCCCAACTGCGCTCGTCTGATCCGCAGCGGATGCTGCGCGCCTATGAGGTGCTGGAAGCTACCGGCCGTTCGCTATCGAGTTGGCAGAAGGAAAGTGGCGATCCGGTAGTTTCAGGGTTGAAGCTCGCGCGTTTCGTGCTTGATCCACCGCGGGTGATCTTGCACCCGCGCATTGCCGAGCGTTACGCCAGGATGGTTCAGGACGGTGTCTTTAATGAGGCCCGTTCGCTTGCGGGCCTCGATGAAACACTGCCTGCCGCGAAAATCCTGGGCCTGCGTGAATTGTGGGATTTCGACGAAGGTAAGCTTAACTCGCACCAGGTCGAAGAGGCCGTTGTGGCCACTACCCGCCAATATGCCAAGCGCCAGAGCACCTGGTTCCGCAACAAAATGGCAGGCTGGATATGGATTTCGGCCCATGAACAGAGCAATATTGTTGCTGAAATGCTCTCCAGACTTAAATGAAATTGCTTGACGGAATGGGCGCGCTTCCATATTTTGCGTCGCGCTAATTGGGGCAGGCCATGCTTGCAGTGCTGGTACTTATTCGTAGGCCACTGAACGGGCGAGACTAGGGTCTCGGTTTCCGAACGGTGGCTTGTAACCAAGGGGCGGCAACGCCCCTTTCGCATTTCTGGGGCTATGTAAAAGGGCGTCCGATATGGACAAGGACACAATGATGAGCGGGGTCGAGGCGATCGAACTTAGCGGCGCCGAAATGGTGATCCGTGCGCTGAAAGACCAGGGTGTTGAACACATCTTCGGTTATCCCGGCGGCGCGGTGCTTCCGATCTATGACGCGCTCTTCGCCGCCGAAGGCATCGTCCATGTCCTGTGCCGCCACGAACAGGGCGCAACCCATGCCGCCGAAGGCTATGCGCGCTCAACGGGCAAACCCGGCGTCGTGCTTGTTACCTCAGGCCCCGGCGCGACGAATGCGGTCACCGGTCTCACCGATGCCTTGATGGATTCCATCCCGCTCGTTGTGCTGACGGGGCAGGTGGCCACCCACCTCATTGGCAATGACGCCTTCCAAGAATGCGATACTGTCGGCATTACGCGAGCCTGCACCAAGCACAATTGGCTGGTGAAAGACGTGGACGATCTGGCGCGGGTGTTGCACGAAGCGTTTCAAATCGCCACCACCGGCCGGCCCGGCCCGGTCGTGGTAGACATTCCAAAAGACGTGCAGTTCAAGAAAGGCACGTATGTCGGCCCGCAGTCCGTGCGCCACCGCACCTACAAACCGAAAACCGATCCGGATCTGGCGAGCATCATCAAAGCCATCGATCTGATGGCAAGCGCGAAACGCCCGATCATCTATAGCGGCGGCGGCATCATCAATTCCGGCCCCGAAGCAAGCAAACTCCTGCGCGAACTGGCAAAGCTCACAGGTTTTCCCGTCACCTCCACGCTGATGGGCCTCGGCGCATTTCCTGGCTCCCATCCGCAATGGCTCGGTATGTTGGGAATGCACGGCACCTACGAGGCCAATCTCGCGATGCACGATTGCGATGTGATGGTCTGTCTAGGCGCGCGCTTCGATGACCGCGTCACAGGCAAGATCGATGCGTTTTCGCCCAACTCGAAGAAGATCCATCTCGATATCGACGCTGCCCAGATCAACAAAAATGTTCGCGTCGATCGTGCCCATCGTGGCCGATGCCGCAAAGGCGTTGAAGGAGATGCTGCATTTCTGGAAGACCCAGCGCCGCAAGGTCGATGCGCCCGCGCTCGCGCAGTGGTGGAAACAGATCGAAGACTGGCGCGGCAAGAGATCTTTGTCCTACAAACAGTCCAAAACGATCATTAAGCCGCAATACGCCATCGACCGGCTCTACGAACTGACGCGCGATCGCGAGGTCTACATCACCACAGAAGTGGGCCAGCACCAGATGTGGGCCGCCCAGCGGTTCAAATTCGAGGACCCCAACCACTGGATGACCTCCGGCGGCCTCGGCACGATGGGCTATGGCCTGCCTGCCTCCATCGGCGTGCAGATGGCCCACCCTGATGCGCTGGTCATCGATATCGCCGGTGAGGCATCTGTGCAGATGACGATGCAGGAAATGTCCACCGCCGTGCAATACGACCTGCCGATGAAGATCTTCATCCTCAACAACCAATATATGGGCATGGTGCGCCAATGGCAGCAATTGCTGCATGGCGGCCGCTATTCGCATTCCTATTCGGAAGCGCTTGCCCGATTTCGTGAAGATGGCGCAGGCCTTCGGCTGCATCGGTTTGCGCGCCCAGAAACCTGACGAACTCGACGACAAGATCAAGGAGATGATCGAAGTCAAACGTCCCGTTCTCTTCGACTGCCGTGTCGACCCGAAGGAAAATTGCTACCCGATGATCTATTCCGGCGCCGCGCATAACGAAATGGTGCTCTCCGACGCTGAAGAAGAAGCCGCCGAAGTCAGCGAAGAAGGAAAGATGTTGGTGTGATGCTGCAGAAAACACCCCGATCTCACACCATCGCCATCCTTGTCGACAACGAGGCGGGCGTTTTGGCGCGCGTCATCGGTTTGTTCTCCGGTCGCGGCTACAACATCGAAAGTCTGACCGTCGCCGAAGTCGATCACGCCGCTCACACCAGCCGCATCACCATCGTCACATCCGGCACGCCGCAAGTGATCGAACAGATCGAAGCGCAACTCCAACGCCTCGTCCCCGTCCACCGCGTGATGAATTGGACCACCGCCAAGCCCGGCATCGAGCGCGAAATGGCGTTGGTCAAGGTGGCTGGCACCGGTGACAAGCGCGCCGAGGCCATGCGCATCTCGGAAGTCTTTCGCGCCCGCATCATCGACACCACCCACACAAGCTTTGTCTTCGAAATCACCGGCGCGCCCCAAAAGATCGACAATTTCATTGACCTGCTGCGTCCGCTCGGCCTCGTCGACGTCTCCCGCACCGGCGTCGCCGCCATCTCCCGTGGCCCGGAGGCGATGTGATCGCCCGCAATGAGCGACGCCAAAGCCCGTTCCAATACGGTGCGTATCGAAGCGTTCAGCGACGGCATGATCGCGATCGTCGTTGTCGCGATCGCGCTGATCAATCGCCGCGCGCTGGTGCGCCTCCCGCCATATGCGACGCCAGGTCTTTGTTGGTCGAGCGCACATCTTCTGTTCTGGACGTCGCTTATTTCGCTCTCCACCGCGATGATGGGCCAGAACCCCTTCGAGCCTCCGGCGGTAAGGTTCTGCGGCGCAATCATGTCTGCCAGATCGCCTACATGATGCTGCAACGCTGCGTCTTCCATCTGGCCGCGAAGCGGCGCACGACCGCCGTGGTCGCCAAGGACCTGATTTCGGCGCTGCTCTATGCCGCAGCGATCCCGCTCGGCTTTTTGTCGGTGTTCATCTGCGACGCCATTTATGTCGCCGTCTCGGCCGCCTATTTTGTCCAGACTTTCGATAACGATCCCCATCGCAACCAGAAGTTCACAGCCAGAAAGGTTAAGTCATGCGCGTGTATTACGATCGGGACGCCGATCTCAACTTCATCAAATCCAAGAAGGTGGCCATCATCGGCTTCGGTTCCCAGGGCCATGCCCATGCGCTTAACATGCGCGACAGCGGCGTGAAGGATGTGGCGATCGCTGCCCGCCCCGGCGCATCGGCGAAGAAAGCCGAAGCGGCAGGCTTCAAGGTAATGTCGAACATCGACGCCGCCAAATGGGCTGACGTGATGATGATGGTCACGCCCGACGAATTGCAGGCCGACATCTATCGAGAACGACCTCGCGCCCAATATGAAGAAAGGCGCGGCACTGTTTTTCGCGCACGGCTTCAACATCCATTTCCGCCTGATCGAAGCCGCGCCCCGATCTCGACGTCGCGATGGTCGCGCCCAAAGGCCCTGGCCATACCGTGCGCAGCGAATATCAGAAGGGCGGCGGCGTGCCGTGCCTGATCGCCATCCACCAGGATGCCAGCGGCAATGCCCACGATCTGGGGCTTGCTTACGCCAGCGCCATCGGCGGCGGCCGCGCCGGCATCATCGAAACCAGCTTCCGCGAGGAATGCGAAACCGATCTGTTCGGCGAACAGTCGGTGCTGTGCGGCGGGTCTGGTCGAACTGATCCGCGCCGGTTTTGAAACGTTGGTCGAAGCTGGCTATGCGCCGGAGATGGCCTATTTCGAATGCCTGCACGAAGTGAAACTGATCGTAGACCTGATCTATGAAGGCGGCATCGCCAACATGAACTACTCGATTTCCAACACGGCGGAATATGGCGAATATGTCACCGGCCCGCGCATCATCACCCCTGCTACCAAAGCGGAAATGAAACGCGTGCTGGACGACATCCAAACCGGCAAATTTGCCCGTGACTGGGTGCTGGAGAACAAGGCCGGCCAAGCCAGCTTCAAGGCCACCCGCGCCAAAGCTGCAGCCCACCCGATCGAGGACGTCGGCGAGAAGCTACGCGCCATGATGCCGTGGATCGCCAAGAACAAGCTGGTCGATCAGGCAAAAAACTAACCTCTCTGTTATCCCCAGCCAGTGCGAGCGAAGTTCGCTCGCAGGAACGGCGTTCATGATTGACGCTAAACTGTCATATCAAAACCGCGCGTGCATTAACGGCCACACAACTTCGTCGCGCTAGCTTCGCCCAATACACAACCAAGGGGGCGTCGTGTGGTCGTCGAAGATCTCGCGTCTCGCATTGTAGTCGCGGATTATTCCGAATGGACTGCGGGCCGACTTGCGATGCCGTGGCCGTCGCTGCGGGAAACAACCACCTGTGGCGCGCTGTTCGATTGGTTCGGTAGCGCATCAACCCAACCTGCCGTCGCTATCGTCGATGAAAACAATTTCGTCGTCGCCCTAGCGAACCGCCTGCAATTCCTTGCGCGCTATTCGCAGCGTTACATCCACGAACTCTACAGCCGCCGGCCGGTCGCCAAAATGGCCAATTGCGCGCGGTCTTCCCACCTGCGCGAACACTTGCCACGCGCGCGGTTGCCTGATTCACTTTTGCCGTCATGCGATAGGTGGCGCGAAATGAAACTCATTGTCCCCGAATTCCCCCAACAAGGCGGCTGTGTCTGCGGTGCCGTCCGCTATTGCCTCACCGCCGCGCCGCTTTCGCTCTACGCCTGCCATTGCAAACGCTGTCAGAGCTATTCGGGCGGTGCCTACTCCATGTCGATGCCCGTCCTGCGCCAGCATTTTGACCTCCTGCAAGGCACGCCAAAGGAATTCCGCGACCAAGCCGATTCTGGCCGTACTGTGAGCGTCTTTTTTTGCGAACATTGTGGCACACGCATTTGGCATGCGCCGGCCCATTCTCCTGATCAGATCAACATCAAGCCCGGCACACTCGACAACACGACCTGGATCGCTCCCGTCGCCCATCTTTGGACATGCCGAATGCAACCTGGCACCCGCGTGCAAGAAGGTGCCCTCTGCATCGAGGGCCAACCCGCCACGCGCGACTTGCTATATGAAGCGTGGGCGAAAGCGATCCGTTAATCCCACCCTTCCCAAAATCGGTTCCGATCAGCTGCGCTGATTTTGACCCTAAAAGGGCAACGGTAAGATCGCTCTGCGATATAAGTGACTTATCGAACCCCTCGCATCGCACGTTATACTTGGAGCCATGAGCCAGACCGCGCCACGGCCGATCCAATCCCGCCCTGCTCCCCAAAATCGGCGGGAGAGATCACCCTCTTGCTTATTGAAGACAGCTCGGTGGTGTTTCCCAAGCCGCATCAATAGCTTGGCCAGAAAGGGCAGGGCCTGACATGCGCCTGGGCACTCCCCTTTCGCCTTTCGCCACCAAGGTCATGCTTCTGGGCTCTGGCGAACTCGGCAAGGAAATCATTCTCGAACTCCAGCGCCTGGGCGTCGAGACCATCGCTGTCGACCGCTATGCCGATGCTCCCGCCCAACAGGTGGCCCACCGCGCCCACATCATCGACATGACCGACGCCAAGGCGCTTCGCGCGCTCGTCGAACGCGAACGCCCCGACCTGATCGTCCCCGAAATCGAGGCTATTGCCACCGACGAGCTCGTCCGCATCGAAAACGCCCATCTCGCCAAGGTCATCCCCACCGCGTTTGCCGCTCACACCACAATGAACCGCGAGCGCATTCGTCGCCTCGCCGCCGAAGAGTTGAATCTGCCGGTCTCACCTTACGCCTTCGCGTCTTCGTTGGAGCAATTGCAGGACGTCATCGAGGGCGGCATTGGGTTTCCGTGTTTCGTGAAGCCGGTCATGTCGTCCTCCGGCAAGGGCCAGAGCCGCCTCCAATCGCAAGCCGATGCCGCCAAAGCCTGGGACAAGGCGCTCTTGGCCGGTCGTGTGCGCGAGGCCCGGGTCATCGTCGAAGGCGAAATCGCCTTCGACTTCGAAATCACCCAACTCACCGTTCGTGCCAAGGACGATATCCAGTTCTGCGAACCTATCGGCCACCGCCAGGTCGATGGCGACTATGTCGAATCCTGGCAGCCCCAGCCGATGACGGCGGCGGCCCTCGCCAAATCTCGCGACATAGCGGCCGAGGTCACGCAAGCCCTTGGCGGCTGGGGCATTTTCGGGGTCGAGCTGTTCGTGAAAGGCGACGAGGTTTGGTTCTCCGAGGTTAGCCCGCGCCCTCACGACACCGGCCTGGTGACGCTGGCCACCCAATATCAAAGCGAATTCGCGCTACATGCCCGCGCCATACTGGGCTTGCCGGTTTCGACCACATTGAAGTCCCCCGGTGCCTCCGCGGTGATTTATGGCGGGATAGATGCCAAAGCTATCGTCTTTGAAGGGATCGAGGAGGCGCTCGCTATCCCCGATACGGAGCTTCGGCTGTTCGGCAAGCCTCAGTCCTACCTGAAGCGCCGCATGGGGGTGGCTGTTGCGCGCGGGACCGACAGCATCCAGGCGCTTGAACGTGCCCGGCAATCCGCCGCATTGGTGAGGCCGGTATCCGCCATGTAGACAGCGTCCCGATAGGTGTCGGCGCTATTGCGCCATGCACAAAAATCAGCGTAAAAACGCGAGACTGAAACGGAAAACGGTTGTTTTTACGCGGCCTTAAGTCCGTTTCTTTATGTTGATTGAACCGTAGCTTCCGCGAGGATGGCGACCCCGGCGATGACATTGGCACCGTGCAGGTCTGACGCAGTGGGCGGATTTTCCGCCTGTGTCGGCGCGTTCATGGTTTCGCCCCGTCTTTCTCTCGGTTCCTCGCTTCGCACGCTTCTCCTCCTTAGCTGCCCCTAGGCGCCAGCGCCGCGAATTCGCGCGGCCGGTGTTTAGGGGACAGATGACCAAGGAGTGATCGAAGCCGCCCGAGCGGCGAACGGAAGGAATGCGAAGCTATGACTGACACCGAACCGAGTACGAATTTTCGACACCACATTGCGCGACGGCGAACAATCGCCCGGCGCGGCGATGACGCTTGAAGAAAAAATCGAAGTCGCCGAACTGCTCGACGAGATGGGCGTCGACATCATCGAAGCCGGCTTCCCGATTTCCTCGCATCGGCGATTTCGAGGCGGTCAGCGAAATCGCCAACACGCACGAAGAACGCCGTCGTCTGCGGCCTGGCGCGCGCCGGCTTCAAGGACATCGACCGCGCCGGCGAAGCGCTGAAAGCCGCGAAGCGTCCGCGCATCCACACCTTCATCTCCACCAGCCCCGTCCACATGAAGCACAAGCTGCAATATGGGCCACAACGCCGTGCTGGAAGCGGTGGGCGCCTCGGTGACGCGGGCGCGCAACTTCACCGACGACGTGCAATGGAGCGCCGAAGACGCCACCCGCACGGAGCCCGATTTCCTCTGCCGCTGCGTCGAACTCGCGATCCATTCCGGCGCCACGACGATCAATATCCCCGACACGGTGGGCTATACGACGCCGCAGGAATATGTCGATCTCATCACCATGCTGCGCAACCGCGTGCCCAGACGCCGACAAGGTGATCTTCTCCACCCATTGCCACAACGATCTGGGCCTGGCGGTGGCCAATTCGCTGGCCGGCGTGCTGGCAGGCGCGCGCCAGGTGGAATGCACCATCAACGGCATCGGCGAGCGCGCCGGCAATGCCGCGCTGGAAGAAATCGTGATGGCGCTGAAGGTGCGCAAGGACATCATGCCCTTCGCCACCGGCATCAACACCACGATGCTGGCCCGCGCCTCCAAGCTGGTGTCGAACGTCACCGGCTTTCCGGTGCAGTACAACAAGGCCATCGTCGGCAAGAACGCCTTCAGCCATGAATCCGGCATCCACCAGGACGGCATGCTCAAGAATGTCGAGACCTACGAGATCATGCGGCCCGAAGATGTCGGCGTGAATGCCACCTCGCTGGTGCTGGGCAAGCTCTCCGGCCGCCATGCCTTCCGCGACAAGCTGGAAACCTGGGCTACGAGCTGGAAGAGGCCGCGTTCGAGGACGCGTTCCGCCGCTTCAAGGATCTGGCCGACAAGAAGAAGCATGTCTTCGACGAGGACATCGTGGCCCTGGTGGACGACGAGATCGATGCGCGGCCAGGACACCATCTCGGTCAAGGCGCTGCGGGTCGAAGCCGGCATCGGCATCGCGCCGGTGCGCCGAGCTGACGCTTGTCGGTCGCGGGTCGAAGAACGCGCGACGACGACCGACGGGCGACGGCCCGGTGGACGCGATCTTCAACGCCATCCGCGAGCTCTATCCGCACACCGCCATCGCTGCAGCTGTTTCAGGTCAGCGCCGTGACCGAAGGAACCGACGCCCAGGCGACCGTCAGTGTGCGGCTGGAGGAAAATGGACGCACGGTCACGGGCAAGGCGTCCGATACCGACACGCTGGTGGCGGCGGCCTATGCCTATGTGAATGCGCTCAACAAACTTCTGGTGAAACGCGAAAAGCAGGCGCCGGAAGCGCTGACCGTCGCAAGATGAAACATGCGGCTCCGGCGGCAATACGCCGGGGCCGTTTCATCGCGGCAGCGATTGCAGGATATGGCTCTCAGATAGGGATAGCGGGTTAAGCATGTTCGGCAGTCTTCTTGGCGTGCTGTCGAGCGACATGGCCATCGATCTTGGGACGGCGAACACGCTGGTTTATGTCAAGGGACGGGGCATCGTGCTGAACGAACCCTCGGTCGTCGCCACCATGATCACCACGCGGCGGCAAGAAATCACGTCCGCGCCGTCGGCAACGACGCCAAGATGATGCTGGGCCGCACGCCCGGCAACATCGAAGCGATCCGCCCGATGCGCGACGGCGTCATCGCCGATTTCGAAGTCGCGGAAGAGATGATCAAGCACTTCATCCGCAAGGTGCACAACCGCCGCTCCTTCGCCAATCCCGATGATCATCGTCTGCGTGCCGTCCGGCTCGACCGCGGTGGAGCGCCGCGCGATTCAGGAATCGGCGCTGTCGGCCGGCGCCCGCCGCGTGTTTCTGATCGAAGAACCGATGGCGGCGGCGATCGGCGCGGGCCTTCCGGTCTCCGAACCCACCGGCTCGATGGTGGTCGATATCGGCGGCGGCACCACCGAAGTGGCCGTGCTTTCGCTGGGCGGCATCGTCTATTCGCGCAGCGTGCGCGTCGGCGGCGACAAGATGGACGAAGCGATCATCGCCTATATCCGCCGCCACCAGAATCTGCTGATCGGCGAAGCCAGCGCCGAGCGCATCAAGAAGGAAATCGGCTCCGCCGCCGCCGCCGACGGACGGCAACGGCATCGACCATGGAAATCAAGGGCCGCGATCTGCTCAACGGCGTGCCGAAGGAAATCACCATCACCCAGCGCCATATCGCCGAAGCGCTGGCCGAACCGGTCGGCGCCATCGTCGAAGCGGTGAAGGTGGCGCTGGAAGCCACGCCGCCGGAACTTGCCGCCGATATCGTCGACAAGGGCATCGTGCTGACCGGCGGCGGCTCGCTGCTCGCCAATCTCGATCAGGTGCTGCGCGATGAAACCGGCTTGCCGGTCTCCATCGCCGACGATCCGTTGTCCTGCGTCGCGCTGGGCACGGGCCGGGTTCTGGAAAACACCAAAGGCATGCGCCACGTTCTGTCGACCGCTTTTTAGCGACAGGGATAAGGGCCTGACATGGCCAACGGCACCTGGAAGATCGCCCGCACGGGGCAATGCCCAGCTTCCGCTGGTCATCGTCTGGCCGCTTGCGGTCGTCCTGGTGCTGCTGGGCCAGGCGCAAGTCGGCGCTTTTCGACCGCGCCCGCGCCCATATCACCGACTGGACCGCGCCCGTGCTGGAATCGGTCGCATGCGCCCGTTCAACGAGTTCAATCGCTGGATGTCGGCTCTCGGCGAAATCTTCCGCGTCTATCGACGAAAATCTGCGCCTCAAGGAAGAGAATGCGCGGCTGCGCCAATGGCAGCAATGCGGCGTCGTGCTGCAGGGCCGGGTGCAGCGATTATCAGCAGCTGCTGCATGCCGTGCCCGATCCCGAACCTCAATCCGGTGCTGGCCCATGTCATCGGCCGCGCCAGCCGTCCGTTCCTCGAGACCATGATCCTGGACGCCGGCAAGGCCGAGGGCGTCAAGCCGGGCGAGGCGGTGGTGGATGCGCGCGGCATGATCGGGCGCATCTATCTGGCGGGCGAGCACACCAGCTGGGTGATCCTGCTCACCGATCTCAACAGCCGCATTCCTGTCACCATCGCACCCGAGCAACGCACAGGCCATCATGGCCGGCGACAACAGCGCCGATGCCCAGCTCGACACGCTTGATCCGCAGCGCGCGACGCTGAAGCCGGGCGACCAGGTCGTCTCCTCCGGCGATGGCGGGCTTGCTGCCGCCCGGCCTTCCGATTGGCACCGTGGTCTGCGACGGCAGCGCGTTATCGCGTGCGCGCTGCTGGCCGACGCCGCCTCCGGCCAGGATGTCGAAATCTGGCTTCCGCATTCCGCCGAAAGCTGCCGCTGCCACGCAAAGCCAGCTCCGCCGCCGTCGCCCGCCGATCTTGCCCCGCCACCGCCGCCGCAATGCCGACGCTGCCCGCAGCCAGTCACCAGCGCCGCCATCGTTCGGTGCCCGCCAGTCGTCGCACGCCGCAATCGAGTCAAGATGAAGGGCGCATGGCCGTGGAGCGCGCGAGCGCCTTGATAGGCGCGACTTCTTGCGAGCTCATGCCTTTTGCTTGCGGCGTTCTGGGCGTGATGCTCGCCAATCTGCCCGTCTCGCTGTCGGCGGGCTTGCTGCCGCCGCCGCTTCTGGCGCTGATGCCGGTCTATTTCTGGTGCCTGGTGCGGCCCGACCTGATGCCGCCCTGGCGCGGCCTTCGCGCATTGGTCTGCTTCAGGACATTCTGTCCGGCGGCCCGCCCGGCGTCTGGACCCTGTCCTTCGTCGCCGTCTACGCTGTCGATCGAGCGCCAGCGCGATGCCTTTGCCGGTCTTGTCCGGCCTGGGCGCCGTTCTGGGCTTCGCCGCCGCCGCCCTGATCGCCTGCGTCTGCGCCTATCTTCATGGTCGCGCTTCTATTATCTGGCATTTGCCGCCTGTGGCGCCGATCGTTGGCGATGCTGGCGGTCACGGTGCTGTTCTATATCCCGGCGCGTGCTCGTGCTCGGCATGATCCATCGCCGCCTGGTCGGCCGCTTCGCGGAGCGATTTCTGATGCCGCTGTTCGATCACAAGGACAAAAGCCGTTACGCCACCTTCACCGCGCCGCTCGCTGCTGCATGCGCGGCGGCATGACGGCGGTGTTCGCGGTGCTGGCGGGCCGGCTCTATCAGCTTCAGATCCGTCGACGGCGACCAATATCATGACCGCAGGCCGAAGACAACCGCATCAACGAGCGGCTGCATCGCGCCGCCGCGCGGGCGCATCCTGGACCGCTTCGGCGTCGAGCTCGCCAACAACCGGCGCAACTATCGCGTGCTGCTGGTGCCCGAGCAGGCGACCGAGGCGTGAAGAATGCGCTCGATACCTGCTCGCCAAGTGTGATCCAGCTCACCGACGCGCAGAAGAAGCGCATCCTGCACGACATCGCGCAGAACAAGAAGTTCGTGCCGGTGCCGGTGGCGGAAAATCTGACCTGGGAGGAATTTTCCCGCATCAATCTGCATCTGCCCTATCTGCCCGGCGTGCAGCCCGATGTGGGCGAGACCCGCGACTATCCGTTCGGCAGCGAACTTGTCCATGTGCTGGGCTATGTCGCCGCCGTCAGCCCCGCACGACAAGAAGGGCGACGACGATCCGCTGCTCGATCTGCCGGGCTTTCGCATCGGCAAGCGCGGCATCGAGAAAGCCTTCGACGAACAAATCCGCGGCACGCGCCGGCGTCAGCCGCGTCGAAGTCAACGCCTATGGCCGCGTCATCCGCGAGCTGGGCCATGATGCCGGCGTGCCGGGCCAGGATGTCTGGCTCACCATCGACCGCGAGTTGCAGAATTTCGCCGATCGAGCGCCTGGGCGACGAAAGCGCGGCCTGCGTGGTGATGGACGCTGACAACGGCGATGTGCTGGCGCTTGCCTCCACGCCCGGCTTCGACCCCAACCTGTTCAATGTCGGCATCACCAGCGCCGCAATGGCACGACCTGACCACCGACGATCACAAGCCGCTGCTGAACAAGGCGCATCGCCGGCACCTATCCGCCCGGCTCGACCTTCAAGACCGTCGTGGCGCTGGCGGCGGTGGACAGCGGGCATCGCGATGCCCGGTTACACGTCGATTGCACCGGCTCGATGACGCTCGGCAACCACGACTTTCCATTGCTGGAAGACGCGGCGGCCACGGCCATGCTCGATCTGCACGGCGGCATCCAGATCTCCTGCGACGTCTTCTTCTACGAAATCGCGCGGCGGCTGGGCATCGACAAGATGGCCGAGGCCGCCCACGCACTGGGCCTTGGCTCGCCCACCGGCATCGAATTGCCCGGCGAACTCGGCGGCCTCATCCCGACGCGCGCCTGGAAGATGAAGCGATTCGGCGTTCCCTGGCAGCAGGGCGAGACGCTCGTCACCGGCATCGGCCAGGGCTATGTGCTCGCCACGCCGCTCCAGCTCTGCACGCATGGCCGCGCGGATCGCCACCGGCAAAGCGGTGTAGCCCGCGCCTCGTCCCATCAGGTCGGCTGCCGCGCGCCAGTCCGCGTCCGCGCCGCAGCCGCTGCCGTTCTCGGACAACGGCATTCGCGCATGGTGCGCCAGGGCATGGGCATGCCGTTGAACGAGCCGGGCGGCACGGCCTATGCGCTCGCGCATCACTGAGCCGGGCTTCGAAATGGCCGGCAAGACCGGCACCGCGCAGGTGCGCGTCATCACCAGAGAAGAACGCGCACAGCGGCGTGACGCCACAGAACGAAAGCCTGCCGTGGAAATTGCGCGAGCACGCCCTGTTCATCGCTTTCGCGCCGGTCGACGAACCCGCGCTATGCCGCTGCCATCGTCCTCGAGCATGGCGGCAACGTCGCACACCGAGCCACAGGTGCAGTTCGCGCGCGACATCCTTCTCTTCGCCCAGAAGCGCGACACGCTGGGCAAGCCCACCGCCTATCCGATGAACGCGGCTGAGCGCCGCTGACGTCAGGCAGGGCTAGGTGCGATGAACGCACGTCTCAGCCTATGCCGCCGCCAAGCGCACGCTTGACCTTCGGCCGACAAGCTGCTGGAAGTGAATTGGGGCCTGGTGCTTCTGATCGCGATCATCGCCTGCGCCGGCTTCGCCATGCTCTATTCGGTGGCGGGCGGCAGTTTCTCGCCCTGGGCCGCGCCGCAGATCGTGCGTTTCGCCGTCGGCCTCGTCATTCTGGTCGTGGCGGCCCTCGTCGATATCCGCGGTCTGGATGAGCTTGGCCTATCCCGCCTATGGCGTTGGCGCTGCTGCTTGCTGGTCGCGGTGGATGTGGCGGGCCATGTCGGCCTGGGCGCCCAGCGCTGGATCACGCTCGGGCCGCTGGAACTTCAGCCCTCCGAATTGATGAAGATCTCGCTGGTGCTGGCGCTGGCGCGCTTTCTGCACGGCAAGAGCGTCGAGGAAGTTTCCAAGCCGCTGCACTTGCTCATCGCGCTTGCGATGATCGCGATTCCCGCGGTGCTCGTGGTGCATGCAGCCCAATCTCGGCACCACCCTGATCATCGTGCTGGATGGCTGCTCGCTGCTGTTCCTGGCCGGCCTCTCCTGGTGGTGGATCGTGCCCGCGCTCGGCGGCGTGGCGGCAGCCGTGCCGCTCGCCTGGCGCTTTGTGCTGCACGACTATCAGAAGGCGCGGGTGATGACCTTCCTCAATCCGCGAATCCGATGCGCTGGGCGCGGGCTGGAACATCACCCAGGCCAAGATCGCCATCGGTTCCGGCGGCTTCGCGGGCAAGGGCTTTCTGCAGGGCACGCAGAGCCGCCTCAACTTCCTGCCCGAAAAGCAGACCGACTTCATCTTCACCACGCTTGGGCGAGGAATTCGGCTTTGTCGGCAGCGTCGCGCTGCTGGTGCTGTTCGCGGTCGTGATCTTCTATGGCATCCAGATCGCCATGAGCCTCGCGCAGCCAGTTCGGCCGCCTGCTGGCGATGGGCATGACGCTCAATTTCTTCTTCTACATCATGATCAACGGGCTGATGGTGATGGGCCTGATCCCGGTGGTGGGCATTCCCATGCCGCTTTTGTCCTATGGCGGCACCGCCATGCTGACGGTGATGTTCGGCTTCGGCCTTCTGATGAGCGTGCATGTCCACCGGCAGGTCGAAATTCCCCGCCATTCCGGCGGCATTATTTGATCCACAGCCCCTTTCTGGACACCCCAAAACCCCTCTGCTATAGGCCCCGCCTCCCGAATGGGCGCATAGCTCAGGTGGTAGAGCAGCTGACTCTTAATCAGCGGGTCCCAGGTTCGAATCCTGGTGCGCCCACCATTCGGGTATCGTGGTTTCGATGGTCGAGCGGCGTTGCAGTCTGGGCGTTGGACGTTGCGTTGGACACGCGGCTTTCGTGCGGCAGATAGCGCCCGCGACGGGTCAAACGTCTCTGCCTGCTGAAGCGCGAGCCAAATACTCGCCATTGCCCCTGTGCCGCCAATTGCCCTGAGCAAATCATGACCGACGCGAAGGTACAACAGTAATCACGCTGTGGAATACCCGCGGATATTCCACGGATTTGTTCTCCAAATCGTTCGGGCGATCTCGATTTTCTTGCCAACCAACCCGCCCGATCGCGAAGTCCATCCGTCACCCCAATTGAAGGCGTAAACCCGAAACCATCGAACCCAGGAAGCTAACGGGGGATGGCGGAAACAACAGATAGCGGTCGTGAGAGCACGAACCAGCGGCACGAAGGCGCGGACATGACCGCGTCGAAAGTGGATGCATGGTTTGCGCGCGAGGTATTGCCCATGGAGACGGTTCTGGCCCAGTTCCTGCGTAACAATTGGCGCGATAAGAGCGAGGTCTCCGATCTGCTGCAGGATGTATATGTCCGCATTTATGAGGCGGCGCTAAAGCAAATCCCAGACTCGACTAAGCAATTCGTCTTCCAGATCGCGCGAAATCTCCTCATTGATCGCGCCCGCCACGAACGCGTCGTGTCCTTCGAAACACTCGCGGATGTGGAGGCCCTGAGCCTTGTCGCGGATACGCCGAGCCCGGAGCAGAGCGTTATTGCCCGCGACGAACTTCTGAGGCTTCGAGCCGGACTTGACCGCTTGCCCGTGCGTTCGCGCGAGGCATTCGTCTTGCGGCAAATCGAGGGTCTTTCACGCCACGAAATCGCACAACGCATGAATATTTCCGACAACACGGTCAAGTGGCATCTCGCCGAAGGCCTGCGCCTCTTGGCCGACATCATGTACGGCGAATCCGGCGAAGCAGGAGGCCGCGCGTGAGCGACGAAGCCCGCAAACCCCACGCTATCGAAGTCCAGAAGCGGGCCGCCATCTGGGTGTTCGACCGCCACGATTCCGAGAATTGGACTGTCGAACATCAGGCAAAACTCGACCTCTGGCTCAATGAATCCACGGCTCATCGCGTCGCCTATGTGCGCCTTGAAACCATGCTGGCGCGCAGCAATCGCCTTGTAGCGTTGCGCAACGAGACTGCACCAGCGGCCAAACGTGTCGAGCAACCGTTTAAGCGGCCCCGCCTGATCGCTGCCGCAGCAATTCTGGCGGTGGCTGCGCTCGCCGGAACGGGCGCGATGATCCTCCGCATGCCGCAAACGCAGACTTACACAACTGCTCTCGGCGCTCGTAGAACCGTCACGCTGGCCGATGGTTCCCGCATCGAGCTCAACACCAACAGCGTTCTGCGCGCCAAGATGGGCGACCGCGAAAGGCTGGCCTGGCTCGACCAGGGCGAAGCCTATTTCCAGATTAAACACGATACCGCGCGCCCCTTTGTGGTGGCCGCAGGCGATTACCGCGTCAGGGATTTGGGCACAGAATTCTCCGTCCGCAACGACGCGAACCGCCTCGAAGTCGCGCTGGTCGAAGGTCACGCACGCTTCGAAGCGGCTGGCGCGGACGTGCGGATGCAGCCATCCGATCTGACGCCAGGCGATGTGGTGATCGCCATGGCGGATAAGGTCACCGTTACCAAAAAGCCTGAGCGCAAGCTCGCCAACGAACTCGCTTGGCGGCAGGGGTTGCTGGTTTTCAACTACGCTACGCTCGCGGACGCAGTTGCTGAGTTCAACCGCTACAACGCGAAGAAACTTGTCGTAGCTGACCAGGTTACGGCCCGCTTGACCGTCATGGGCAAGTTTCCGGCGAACAACGTCGATCTGTTCGGACAAATGGCGAAGGCAGTTCTCGGCGTGCGTATCGAGGATCGCGGCGACGAAATCGTGATGTCGAAACAATCGACAGAGAAGTAATGCGGAGTCGGAACGCGAATTCGTGGAATCGAATTATTGCAGCTTATGAGGGGGTAGAATGTCGAAATGTTCCAAATCATTGCTCGCTGGAGCTGCCTGTGCGGCGCTTTTCGCGGCACCGGCGCTGGCGACCGATTTCAACATTCCAACCGGCGATCTCGGTTCCGCGCTCAATGTCTACATGGCGCAGAGCGGGGTGATCCTGATTGTCTCGGGTGATGCCGTGAAGGGCATCAAATCGAGAGGCGTGAAGGGCGATCTGTCTGCGAATGCAGCGCTCTCTCGATTGCTGTCGGGCACCGGCTTCTCTGCTCAGCCGGATTCCGGCGTTGTCGCAATTGTGCGCGATAACCGTTCCAGTGACGCGTCCGACACACGGCAACCGATGCAGTTAGCCCAAGCTGCCGCACCGCGTGCCGCCGTCGAAACGGTTACTGTCACGTCCTCGAAGCTTGGTGGTGCGGATGTGCAGACCGTTCCTATCGCCATCACGGCGTTGTCTCAAGAACAGTTGACGGCCACTCAAACAGCAGGCGGTCCTGATCTCGTCAAGCAGGTACCCAACCTGACATTCTCCAAGACCAACTTCACCGGTTACAACATTCAAATTCGCGGCATCGGCACGCAAGCGATATCGGTTACCACCGATCCGGCTGTTGCCGTTGCGTTGAACGATATTCCATTCATCCGCAATCATTTCTTCGAACAGGAGTTTTACGATCTGGGTCAGGCTGAGGTATTGCGCGGCCCGCAAGGCACACTTTACGGGCGAAATGCAACGGCTGGCGTTGTGAATCTAACTACCGCCAAACCGACCGATCAATTTGAAGCCATGGCATCGGGCGAAGTGGGAAATTACAACCAACGCCGTTTCGAAGGCATGATTAATATTCCGATTGTCGATGACCAAGTCGATTTACGCGTCGCTGGCGAGTGGACAAAGAGGCAAGGCTATTCCTTCAATGCCCTCACAGATCAGCGCATTGATGGCCGCGATCTCTGGTCAGGCCGCATGACCGTTGCCTTCAATCCGACTTCGAATTTCAAAACAACGTTGCTCTGGGAGCATTTCTCTGAAGATGACGATCGCATGCGCACGGCAAAGCAGCTTTGCAAGACCAGTCAGCCGCCGACCTCGATCAATGGCGTGCCAGTGCAGCTTGGAAGTCTGAGCGTCGTGGGTAACTCTGACTTTCTAAACGGCGACTATCTAAGCCAAGGCTGCGAAGCGACGTCTCTCTATTCGCCCAATGCATTCGAGGTGCCTGACGGATTTTCGCTTCCCTATGTAATTGCGCTCGGCGTTGCCGGGCAACAAGGAGCTACTAATCTCAACGTCGATCCCTATGCGAGTACCACTCAATCCCGAAATTTGCGCGTAATTGAATCGACGATCAATCCTCACTATCGGGCCAAAAACGATACGCTCGAACTGAATGCCGATTATGCTGTCACGTCATCGCTGACGTTCACCTCGCAGACCGGGTATAATCAGGATTATCTTTCGTCCACCGAAGATTACAATCGGTTCAACACTGCGCCCGGCATATTCTCAAACTTGGGGTATGGTCATATCGAAGGCTCTAGCAACGTCGGTTTTGTTCCCGATCCCGCAGCCGGAACAGGCAATATCCCCTCTGATGCAACAATATTTTGCGATCCCCAGTTGGGTTGCAGCGACCGCCTCGTCGCGGAGGACCTGTCCGACGAACACGCCTGGCAATTGAGCCAGGAATTCCGCTTGGCCTCGAATTTCAGCGGTCCGTTCAATTTCAGCCTGGGCGGAAACTACCTCCATTACGAGACCGCAGAGAATTACTATGTATTCATCAACGCGCTCACGGTGTTCGCGCTGGAATCGTCGGAAGATAGTCTCGACGGCAATTACGCTAACAGGGATACATGTGTTCACGATCACGGTTACCAACATCCGAATCCTATAGATGGCGGCGGTTATCCAACGGAAGCCTGCATCTATGTCGATCCGAATCCGATTACCAGCCTCAACAATGAAGGCCACAATTATTTCCTAAGCCAGAACCCTTACACGTTGAATTCTTACGCCACATTCGGCGAGGCCTATTACAACATTGCTAGCGACCTGAAGCTGATAGGCGGTTTGCGCTGGACGGAAGATCGAAAGCACTTCATCGATATTCCGAGCGAGGTTATCGGCAAAGGCTACGGATATCCCGTTACCGCCATAGTAAACCAGCAATGGGATGAATTCAGCGGGCGAGCGGTTGTGAATTGGACACCTAAGCTCGACTTTACTGACCAGACACTTGTTTATGCTTCCTATTCACGTGGTTACAAGGCGGGGGGCGCCAATCCGCCGGGAGCGGTGCTCCAAACTTTTACTAGCGCAGATATTGCAGAGCCTATTCACCCACTCACGTTCAAGCCGGAATTTATCAATGCGTTCGAGCTTGGTTCCAAAAACACGTTGCTCGACGGCACAGTGACATTCAATGGCGATGTTTTCTATTACGACTACAAGGATTATCAAATCTCCGAAATCGTGGACCGCACATCGATCAATTTGAACTTCAATGCCACGGTGAAAGGCGCTGAACTGGAAACCACCTGGGAGCCGATGCCTGGCTTGCGCTTCAATTTTGCGGGCGGATACGAAGACACCCGGATTGCCAACGGGCAGAGCGCCATCGATCTGATGGACCGCACGGCGGGCATGCAAGGCTGGATGGTCGTTAAGCCTTTTCCGACGCAAGCTTCAAACTGCATCTTTCCCACCTATGTCGTTCAGGAATTGCTGGAAGTGCAGGTCCGTGGAGCTGAAGCTTGCGGAGACGCTTACAGTGCGCAACTGGATCCAGGCACACTCCATCCCTACGTGGCCGATCCCACGGGACAGGGTGGGGGCGGCAATTTCCCGACCTTCACTATTCCCAGTGATTATATCGGCTTTGACCCGACGCAACCCGCTATCAACAATGGTGAGGGATTTGCGAAACAATTGGGTGGCAACAAATTGCCCAACGCGCCGCCGTTCACGGTATCGTTTGGAGCGCAATACACTTTGCCACTGTCGCAGGATTGGGCGGGCACAATTCGCGGCGATTATTACTGGCAGGATTATTCTTGGGCGCGGGTGTTCAACGACAATCCCTATGACCGCCTTCGTGGTTACACCAACGTCAACCTGACACTGATCTTTACCAATCAGAATGGTTGGCAGGTAATGCTTTATGACAAGAATGTCTTCAACACGACTGATATCACCGGCGCGTTCTTGAACAGTGACGATAGTGGTTTAACGACCAACGTGTTTCTGACCGATCCCAAGTTGATCGGCGTGCGCGTCACGAAGAACTGGTAAGGGGGAGCCAATGAGCGAATTGAGCAGTACACGGAACGACAGTCGGGAATTTCGCTGGCAATTGTTAGCGACTGTTTCCGCGGTGGCACTTCTAGCGTCGTTCACGATGCGTGACGCGAAGGCAGCAGATCAAGACGCGGATCGCCCGACTGTCTGGATCGAATTAGGTGGGCAACTCGAACGTGCGGCTGGGCAGGGAAATTCTTTTGCTCCTGGATTCCTGACGACATACCAAAATTCCCCCGTCCTCCAGCCGACTACGCCGCTGCAGGCGCAAAATCCCCCTCCCTTCAGTTTCGCCGAGGATGGTAAAATTTCATTCCAGCCGAACGGTTGGAATTGGATTTTTTTTGCCGCTGTCAACTATGGCCGATCAAGCAATTTCAAGCATGTCGATCAGCAAACAAACAGGGTGGGCCCCCCCACTCACGGTTTCTACATCAGCCACGGACGCAGTTTTGCGACTACCGCAGATTTTGCGGACACGCAAGTCCATCGCCGCGAAAGCCACACCATCCTTGACTTCGTTGTTGGCAAGGATGTCGGCCTGGGAATGTTTGGAAGAGAAAGCTCGTCGACTTTGGGCTTTGGCATCCGTTTTGCGCAGTTTGAATCTAACACAACGTTCGATGTCAGAGCGCGACCGGACTTGCATGTAAAATATTATCCTGCTCAAAATCCGTCATATGCTTTACCGTACTTCCATACCTATCATGCCACCGGCAGCGCCTCGCGCAGCTTTCACGGGATAGGACCCTCTCTTTCATGGAATGGTTCGACGCCTTTTGCGGGCAACTCACAAAATGGCGAGATCAGCATCGACTGGGGCGTCAACGCGGCGTTTCTGTTCGGTAAGCAAATGACACGGGTGCGCCACCAAGAGAGTGCGCATTATCGTAGTGCCAAATACGCCTTGACTCATTCTTCAAACGTGTATGAAGCGGTCTATCAACATATCGGCGAAGGACATAATACGGATCGATCAGTTGCTGTCCCTAATGCTGGAGCGTTCGCAGGTGCTTCCTACCGCATTGAGAATTTCAAAGTCAGTGCTGGGTATCGAGCAGATTTCTTCTTCGGTGCCATCGATGGAGGTATAGATACGCGTAAGTCCGAAACGCTCGGTTTCTACGGTCCGTTCGCGACGGTTAGTGTTGGGTTGGGCGGACGAGAAGAATGATCGAGGCGTAGAATTTTTGACGAGAGCGGCGGAGAAATTCCGCCGCCATTTTTTACTTTTGAATGCAACTTTGGGGTGAAGAGGCGTTGGTGTGTGAGTGGAAAGATTGTGCGCTCACCAATCAATCAACATCATGCCAATACTCGCCCGCATAAGTTTACGCGCGGCGATTGGGCTTAGGAAGCGCTCCGCCGCAATCGCGAATAGCGGCCGCGACTGTTCCGCAAGTCGACGCTTTGTCTCGTCTCTCGCGGCGCTAATTGTGTCGAAAGCGCCGGACAACAAAGTGTCGATGGCACACCATACGCGCCGATTCATAAAGATGTTGCCGGTCTTGATCGTCTTCTGAGGACACATCGGCGGACCTAAGCGATAAACGAAGTGGTCCTCGTCTGTCTCAAGCCAGTTGAGGTTGTGCTCCGCTACGGTCGTGATATCGAAGGCGTCAACGCGGTGGACTGATTGTAGTTTGCTGCCATAGCGAAATCCTATGCAGTTCGGTGGCGGGATCGGCCAACTTTTGCCGTTGCCCACGGGATGAAAGTAGCTGCCATCCTTTTCGACCACGTCTATCCAGGTATGGGTTTTGCTGGGCATCATCGGCTCCGGTCCAAGGGAGACCACATACACCTTGTTGTCGGTTTGCCGTTCCATCGAGACAAGCTCCCGCAAATGAAGAAGCAATTGGGTAAGCCATAGCTTTCATTCAAACCCCGATGCTGCCGCCTTCGCTTGTTGGGCTACGCATCGCAGATCGGTCCAAGACAAATGCATAATGGGCACACCGCTCAGGCTGTGCGGCAACGAGCGGTATGCCATTGTAGCGTTTGCAGCCTGACCGTGATCAACCGCTTGCGTTCTGCCCTAGCGGCGATCAGCCTGCCAACATAGCGCTCCAGTTGCGGCGTTCCCGGGGCTGCCCACCATCGCTTTGCTTCCAGTACCGCGAGGAAATTTGGGCCCGCCTGAATTTCTATGTCGGTATAACCTTTGTCGTCGCCGCGGCTTTGCAGGGTAATGACGCTGTTGCCGGCGTCGAGCGCTTCGCCAAAAGCAGCCTGCACGATAGCTGAAAGGAATTGAGGGCTTTGCTCCAAGACCCAACCTAGCGCGTATGTCGCGCTGTTTTCGTCAGCACCGTTAGCGAAACACGCTTTGCGGTTCTAGTCTACGAACGGTCAGCGCCATGTTATCAGGAAAATCCCCAT
>CAWGUP010000002.1:0-780842 GCA_963825895.1 uncultured Alphaproteobacteria bacterium | reverse complement strand
TCTGGAAGGCTTATATCCAACTCACCCAGGCCGAAGCCGCTTTTCGGATCCAGAAGGATCAGCTGAACCTGCGTCCGATCTGGCATCAGCGCGAGGACCGCGTTCAGGCTCACATCCTCGTCTGCTTTCTCGCCTTCGTGCTCTGGAAGACCCCTTGAGATGTGGCAACAGCGTGCGGGCCTCGGAAACTCGCCACGCACCATCCTCGAAGAGCTCCGCGCATTCAATCCCACGACGTCGTCTTGCTCGATGACCAGACGTGGGCAGATCTGTTTGCGCTCCGTCACCCAGCCAGACCCCGCCCAGGCCGCTCTTCTTGACCGCCTTGGCATCGTCTTGCCCAAGCGCATGCGCGCTCGCCAGAAACCAGTGCCGACCCTCGCACGTCACCGCCTGAACCCGAACACCACAAAAATGTAGTGCCGACTTTTCGGCTAAGGCGTTGATCTGTCTAGCGCCGACCCCCTATTTTTGCGCAAGTTGGGCTAGCAGGCGTTGAGGGCGTCGCGGAGTTTTGGGCGGTCGCTCTTGCCGCCACTCTCGATTTCCACAAATTCGGCTATGACGGTCGCCACTCGACCTGTGAGGAATTGGCCGACGGCCTCTCGCTGGGCGTCCAATCCGAGACCGGATCGGCCTTGACGGTCCGTGCTGACGCGGTAATAGGCGATGAACCTTTGATCAGCCACAGCGCGGCGACCTCGCCGGAACAGGTAAAGGAAGGTTTGCCTGTAAAGGCTTTGCGATGGATGCAAATCCATTTTTCCAGCGGAAATTTCTCACTCCTCGGTTATTTTCTTCTTATCCTCCCAACCCAATGCTGATGCTGGCGAACGGTCCGTAGAAGCCGCGATTCTCTGTGCGCGCAATATCGATGCCACCATCCATCGCGCCCAAGAAGAAATCAGCGCGATAGCCGATACTATTTTTCGCATCAACATAGCGGAACGAGAGACCCGCAAAGCCGCCGAAATTTGGCACGGTAACTGACCGAACCCGATTGAAAGCGGCAACGTTGTTGTGTCGGGCGGTGGGGTAGGCCGCATATGCACCCGGACCACCCAGGCCGGGTTGGTGATTATTGTAAAAATGTCCGGGCCTCAGATGAGCCGTCTGTCCTTCGCCGATGTTCTTCCACTCGTTGTAGTAATAGGATTTGACGGTGGTTTGATGATGACCCTGTGCTTTCTGACGGCCGACAGAACGGCAGCATTGGCACCCCATTCGAGCGTTAGTTCTCCGGGACCGGAATTGCCGGCCAGCGGCACGGACGCGTTCCATGCGAGGGAAGGCCCTACCCCGCGAAAGCTGCGCTGAACATTCGCTATGCCGGTATAATCGTGGAAGTGTATGTTGGCGTGACTATTGAATGCGAGTTCTTGCGTAAGCGAGGTTATGGGTTTTGTGGGATATCGAGATCGGGCTGGCCGCTAAGGCTGACAGTGGCCTTCGAGTTGAACTGGGCGAAGCGAACACCGCGCTCAGAACGGATGAGCCGCCGTTTCCGAACATACCAAGCCCGACATCCTTTCCGGCCTGGAAATCTACAATGTTGCGCTTCGCTGAGGTTTGCCTTGCCATCGACAAATCTGTTGTTGATTTGGATAGAAGGAATAACCACCGACATATTTGTGATGGCTGCCGTAGGCCAGATTGAATCCTATCGGTATCTTGGCATTTGGCGTTTGCTGATGATTATGCCGCGTGGCCTGGGAACGGCCATACTGGATCGACGCGGAGAAAATCCAGTTGCTGTCATCGGGCTGAAATGAAATTCTCGCTTCTCCGCCCAAGCATTCGCCGGCGGCCGCTGAACATCCAACGCTTTCAAGAGATTCGGCTGCGTGATCGGACGCCATGAAAGGCGGTGAATAAGCCTCCTGTGGACTGTATGACGCCCTCGAGTTGGCCACCAAGCTCGATCCAGACCGTGGGACGATCGGTGTTTCGGCGTTGGCATCGTCTGTTGGTGCCGCACATCTGACGCAAGCCAGCGCCAGAGCCGACACAGTCGTCAACAATTGCCACCGGAAATCCCGGCTCGCCTCCGCGCATTCATCAATTCGGTCATTGTTCCCCCTTACCAGTTCTTCGTGACGCGAACACCGAACAGCCGGGATCGGTGAGGAACACATTGGTTGTCAGCCCCGTGTCGTCGCTGTTCAGGAAGTCGCCGGTGATGGCTGTCATATTGAAGACGTTCTTGACATAGACCATGACCTGCCAACCGTTCTGGTTGGTGAGGATCAGCGCCAGATTGACGTTGGTGTAGCCGTGCAGGCGATCATAAGGATTGTCGTTGAAGACGCGCGCCCAGGAATACGCCTGCCAGTAGTAATCGCCGCGCAGCGTCCCCGCCCAATCGGCCGTGATCGGCATCGTATATTCGCGCCGAACGAGACGGTGAAATGCGGCGCGTTGGGAAGTTTTTTGCCGCCCAAATCTTTGGCGAAGCCTTCGCCATTGTTGGGCCGGTCGCGCGTTGATGGTCGCATCGGGCCTCGGGATCGAAGCCGGGATAGCCGTGCGGATCGGCAGCCGAGCCAGAGGTACCGCAAGTCGGATTGGGCACATAAGGTAAGTCGGTGACGGATCGACATGCCGACCATAGGCGATGTTGCACGCATTAGAACGATTGCGCCATGCTATGGCCGGCCGCAGTCAAGATCGCGGTGACGACATAAGCCGGCAGAATACAGTTCGACGCCTGGGTGACGAACGGCTTGACCACCACCCAGCCCGGATTGCCCGCCGTGCGATCCATCAGATCGACGCCTTGATCGCCTCGGCAAGCGCGGTATCTTCCCAACCGCCCGCCAAATTGAACTTGCAGGCCGGGAAGCGGCTCCCAGTTCGCTTCAGCTCCGCGCCTTCGACATGGGCGTTGTAATTGTCGTTGATCGCCGTGCGATCGACGATCTCCGAAATCTGATAACCCTTGTAATTGTAGTAGAAGACGTCGCCGTTGAGCGTCAGCGCGCCGTCGAGCAATGTGTTTTTCGTGCCCAGCTCGAAGGCATCGATGAATTCCGGCTTGAACGTCAGCGGATGGATCGGATTGCGGTGACACTGGCACCGTCCGCTGAGATCGCGATCGGAAAGAATGCTCCCGGCGGATTGGCGCCGCCGGCCTTGTAGCCGTGCGCGAAAGAAGCATAGACAGCGTCTGATCGGTGAAATCGAGCTTCGGCGTCCAGTTTGCGGCGAAGCGGCCCGTCCACCGGTCCCATTGCTGATTCGACAACGTCGGTGACGGGATAGCCGTAACCCGGGTACAACAGCTTCACTCGGAATATCGAGGAAATGTTTCTGGTCTTCGGTCCAGCGCAAGCCCGCCGTCAGCTTCAGATCCTTCGTGACGTTGTAATAAGCCTCGCCGAACCCCGCATAGGAATTCAACGTGTAAGGATTTTGGCTGAGGAAATAATTGTGCCCCTCGTTGTTCAGGCTCCGATCGGATTGGGGTCGATATATCGGCAGCTAAGACAGCACGCTCAGCTGGTACTCGACGGCGATTGATAGTTTCTTGCCGCCCGGCAGGCAATGGCTGTTGTCGGAAACGCCCGGAATCCAAGTAAGGCCGGCTTGCGCCGTTGTACACGAAAACAGGCGTGAGCGAATTGATGAAGACGTAGTAGTTTTCTTCGGTTTCGTAATGCAGATAATTGCCGCCGACGCTGAAATTGAACGGCCCGCTGAAATTCGACGCGAGCCGGAATTCCTGGCTCAACTGCCAGGCGTGCTCGTCCGAGAGATCTTCGGCAACGAGCCGGTCGCTGCAACCCAATTGCGGATCGCAGAAAACGCCTTGGGCAGGCAATCTGCATCACTCGATGAACTCGGCGTGCACGTAGCATCTAGAGCAAGGCCTGCGCAGGTAGCCTTGACTGAATCCGCAAACATGAAGACCATTGGGATCTGGAAACGATGTCTGTAAAATTCCGGTATCGTCGTATTGAAAGATGCCCGGCGCGCTGTCGAAACGGTCGTAATCTTCCGTCGACCACAGAAATCTTGATTGTAGCCGGTTTGCGATGTGAACGTCAGCGCGGGCGCGACAGTGTAGTCACATTCAGTTCCAGCGTATCGTTCTTTGCCCGGTAAGTCGGATCGATGGCCGATTGGATGTCACGCAGATTCCGTCGATTGCGTGGTGCTCGGCATAGGGATCGATATGCCATCAATAGGCGCTCCCGGCATCATTGAGCCGCGTGAAATATGGCAAGCGAGATGCCATTGGGAACCTCGAATGCACTTGGCGAATAAAGCGACGTAGCCTCGCAACCCTGGCTCAGATAGTTGCCGGGATCGCCGTAACCCCCGCCGGGACAGTTTTCGAAGCACTGGGGGCGGTCTTGCACAGTTGCTTGCCGCTTCGCAGGCGGTCGTCGTCTTCCGAGAAATGCTCCCAAACAAGATAGGCTTGCACGTTCTCGATGGGCTTCCAGCCGAGCGTCACGCGGCCGGACCACAAATCGCGGCCGTCGATCGGCGCGTTCAGTGTGCTGTTGAATCGGTATAGCCATCGCGCTTTGTCCATTCGCCGGCAACACGCATATCGACCCGGTCATCGACAATGGGGATATTGATCATGCCTTCGAAGCGGCGGTTCTGGTAATTGCCGAATATCCGCAGACGCCATCGCCTCGAACTGATCGGTCGGCTTGGCCGATACCAGATTGACCACACCCGCCGTCGCATTGCGGCCATAGAGCGTGCCCTGCGGCCCGCGCAGCACTTCGACCTGGCTGACGTCGTAGAATTCCTGTTCGAAGAAATGATTGCGGAGGAAGGGAATGTCGTTGAACGCGACCGCCACGGCCGGGTCGGTGGTCACAGAAATCGCCTGCGTGCCGATGCCGCGGATCTGGATGTTGTAGCCGGAGAAATTGGTCTTCGTGAACGTCATGTTCGGGACCTCCTTGATCAGGTCCGGACCGCCCGCGGTTTGCGTCGCCGTCAACTGTTCCTGCGACAGCGCCGTGATCGAGATTGGAATGGACTGCACGTCCGCACCGCCGAGTTTCGACGACGTGACCGTGACGGTTTCGATGGCCTTAGCTGGAGCGGCTTGGGCTATTTCCACTCGTGGCAGATCTTCGACATCCGTGGATTGTTGTTGAACGATGGCCACCGCGCCGTCCTCGCGACGCGCCGACAGACCGGTGCCATTTAAAAGGCGGGTCAACGCGTCGTTCGACGATAGCGAACCCGTTACACCGTGTGTTTTGATGTTTTTAACGAGTTCGTGGGAGACAACCAGCTGGACCCCGCTTTGTGCTGTGTAGACTTCTAGTGCGTTCGCCAGGTCTCCGCCCGGAATGTTGAAGTTTCCGGCATAGGCGAGCGAGAGAAGGCAAGTAGCACTTACCGCCCCCAGGAGCGCGGACTTCAGAAATTGTTTCGGCATTTTTCCCCCTTGTTGCAGCTCTGGCGTTTGTGGCACGAGAGTGCTTCGATGCTTGCCTCTTCAGCGTGAGACGACGATTTCGTGCTCCCGGCTTTCCACATGGAGGCCGAGGGCGATGTGTGCGATACGGGCAAAGGTTTCGAGATTGTCGGTAGCAAAAGTGCCGTCTATTGTGACGTTGGCTACTCTCGGATCGACGACGAGTTTCTTCAGATTGTAGCGGTTGAATTCCGCGGCCGCGTCGGAAAGCGCCATGTGGCGGAAAATCACGACACCGCGGCGCCAGCCGATGTCATTGGTGAGAATCTGCGCTGACTTCTTCGTCACGGACAGCGTGCCGGTGGTGGCCACGGCCACGTCGCCAGGCGTTAGCACCGCGGCATGCGCGGGCGTCGAGGAATCGGCGTTTTCTATCCGCGCCTTGCCTTCCAGTAATGCGACTTCGAGTTCTTCCGTGCTGTCACGCACAGAAAACTTCGTTCCGAGATCGGTGATGCGGTGGCCGGCGGCCATCACGACGAACGGATTGCTCGCGTCATGCCGGATCTGAAAGAAGGCTTCGCCCTTTACCAAGATTGCCTTACGGCGACCTTTGGCAATGCGCAGCACCGTGTCAGTGTTGAGTTCAACATGTGAACCGTCGAACAGGGTGAGGATTTCGCGGCCACCGATAGGCGTGGTGTAGGTTTCTTCTGATGGGCCAGATAGGCCAGATAGATAAGTCTGACCTGCAACGTCCAGCACGCCGATCACCAGCGCTGTAGCAGCGACCCGAAGAAAGATAGTCCACGAACGGTTTGGACGCGGCGGGACCGTATGGTGCCGCTCGGGGAGCCGCAATGCCGCGAGGCGTTCAGTGCGTATCCAACACTCGTCCAATCGAAGATACGCCACACGGTGCAGAACTGATTGCGCAAGCCAGGCTTCGAATTCTTGCTCGGTTGCGTCGGTCCAGTCACCAAATTCCTTGCGGCGAATCGATTCGACGGCCATTGCGTCAATGTCCTGCGGAGTGGATGAGGAATGCCTACTCATGGAACTCTCCTGACCGACGGCGGATCGCCGCCAAGAATTTCGACCAACGCACGAATGGCGTCTTCAAGATGTCGGGACACCGTGCCTTCGGCGATGCCTAAGCGCTGAGCGATTTCAGGGCGCGAGAGACCTTCGACACGGCGCAGCATGATGACTTCGCGGCAGCGCGGCGGCAGACGATCCAGCGCTGCCTGCAAATGACGCAAGTCGTCGCGTGCGATGGCGGATTGCTCGGGGTCGGGGGCGTCGGCGGCGATTTCTAGAGCTTCCAGATCAGACGCCACTTCGATTGGGACTACCTGTCCATGCCGCACGCGGTCGATGAGCAGATGGCGGGCCGTGGCGAAGAGATATTGCTTCGGGCGTTCTGGGATTTTCTCACACGCAGCCTTGTAAACGCTGGCGTAGACGTCCTGCCTGATATCGGGCACGTCGCTTTCGTTGCGCCAATTGTGCTGCAGGAATTGCATCAGTATCGCCTCCAGTGGCAACACTTCACGACGAAACCATGCGTCAGCTTCGGCCGCGCTCATGTGCGCGCCCGAAGAGCGCGTGCTTGCGCCCTCACCGTTGATATCCGCCCTGTTGACCATTCCCGCCTGTCCTCGTCTTTCCGAGGGGTTCGAGCCTTGGGTCTCTGATTACTGAGACGGGATTTGAGGACGAGTTACACAGTCAAATTGCAAAAATATTTTCTTGCGCGATGGGAACACTCATATTCGGCGGTCGCTGCGGGCCGGCCGAGAGCATCGCCGGCGTCAGTCAATACGTGCGGTGCTGTGTTGCGCGCCTAGCTGGTATTTTGCCAATTATTGATTTTGATCCGAAGGTAAGCCGTAAGAGGCAGCGCCATTTACACAATTGTCAGTTGGCACATTTTGTCGCTTCCGCTGTGGGCAGTACCAGTCTGAACGAAACATTGAAATCCGGCGGCCGTGATACCCCGCTGGACTCTTGATACAAAGACGCACCCTTTTTACGGTTTTTCGCGTCGCGGACGATGGATGGGAGGCACGCGGCCTATCGCTTGGAGAGGCGACCGCTGTCCGATGTTTCGCCCAATCCCTAGCTCTCCGGCTCAACCGATGCCTCAGGCTACACTTAAGGAGACAAAGGAGCCGGGCCGAAGTGGGGATGAGATGGGGAAATAATTTTCTCTCGCTGCCAACACAGATATTGAGCGAAAGAAACAAAGGGTTACGTGTGGCAAAGTTAGCCGCGTATGGCTCTGTGGACATAGATTTGCCACCCGGACGCCGTCACCAGAAAGTTGCTGTGGCTTCCGAGGACCGCCGCGGCCGTTCGTTCCTACAAGTTTCCATGACGACGAATGCAGTCGCTGACCTTGAAACTCTCGCGGCCAGACGCAGACGCAACGTCGAGGGGCGCGGGGAGCGGCGGACACGACGGGACGCCCTTCAACCTTCTGACGGTCCTGGCGACGGACGAAGGATGCCACCGCTTGCCTTGGCGTGAGGGTACGCCGTTCTGGTTGAGCCATGCAGCGATGGCGGTGAGGGCGCGCGATGGGGTAGGTGTGATGGTCGCGCGAGCCACACGCGTGTACGACGAATACGGAAGTTATCATCATCGGCCGCTTTCCTCAGCAGATGACGGAGCACGGCTAGCCGATCTCAACGGGCGGTTTAAGAATATTTCTAGGCGATCTGCCGCGGCGGCGCTAACGGCGTTCAAAGATCCCGGGCCGCTTCTGGCACTACGTCGAACGCGATCGAGAGGCGCGGCTGCGGAGCGCGGAAGGCAATCGAACCGTGCCAGAGATAGGACGGAAACAGCACCAGCCGCCCAGGCAGAGGCCGCACCGTGCGCGATACCGGACCTGCTAGATGGGCATCGAAGGGCGGCTCGCCGAATTTTGCCCAGCCGCACGCGTCGGTCCTGTCGGTGACGTCGTCCGGAAGTTTTACGAAATAGATGGCGCTGATCCAACCGCCATCGTGCACATGATTGGGAATCTCGCCGCCGGGTGCGACACGCGTGGACCACGACCGTGCATAGCGTAATGCTCCTTGCCGGCGGCTCGGAAACAGATGCGTGTCGCTGTCCGGCAGCTCCCTGACATAGGCTGCGACGGCCTTGTCCAAATGGGCGCAGAAACGTGCCATGACCTCGCTGCCATCGCCGAACAAGCTTCCACTCGTGCGCGTGACGCGCTGTGCCTTGCCGGCCGTCTCGCCGGGCAAGGCACCATGCAAACGATCGAGGAACAGAGCCACGACGTCGTGGAAAGTTCCCAGATCGCCGAAGCCCTCCGGTGGTCCGAGATTGAATGTGCGAACGAATTTGTCGTAGTCGCCGAGCGCCGTCTCGGCGGTCTCGAGCCGCTGCCGCATCGCCGTGTTCCGAAAGGCAAGCGCCGTTTGATGGTGGGGCGCGAGCACCAGCGCCTCCTCTGCCGTCCGCAAGGCCTTTTCGGATTCACCGGCGCGCAGAAGACATTCCGCCAAACCGCATCGGACCTGAACGCTTTGCGGCCTGCGCACGACAACGCTCTCGAACTCCGCAATGGCTTCGCCATAGCGGCCAAGATGCGCCAAGGCCGTGGCATGGCCTTCCCGTGCCAGCTCATCGTTCGGCGCCGTTTGGAGCGCACGCTCGAACGCCTCGCGTGCCCCATCGGGTCGCTCATAGAGAAGCAGAAGCCTCCCCTTCTCCACGAACAGCGCGGGAAGGTTCGGGTTGATCTTCGCGGCGCTGTCGTAACTCTCAAGGAGATCGGCGCGACCACCGCGCCACAGGAGCTGATTGAGCCCGCGATGGGCCATGAAATCGAGTGGATCACGCGACAAGCGCGCGGCGATACCGGCTTCGGCGTCTTCGATGCGGCCCAGCGCCTGCAGCGCATTGGCGCGGTTATGTTCCGCCAGCGGCAACGTGGGCGCGAAAGGCCAGCACTTCGTCATAGGCATGCACCGCGTCGTCGTAGCGATGCTGCTCGGCGAGCGCGATGCGCGATATTGTGCTTAAAGCCCGCAAACCAGCGCATGTCGCCGGCAGCCTGCGGCAACGCGGAGCGCGCAACCGCCTCGGCTTCCTTCGGCCGGCCGAGCCTATCAATGTGGCGCTCCAGGCATGCTTTGCGGCGAGGAAAGCTCGGCTGCAGGCGCGTGGCTTCGCGATAGGCGGTATTCCGCGGCGGCGAGATCGGATTTGCGGGAATGGGCCATGCCGAGTTCGAAATGGGCTTCGGCAAGATCCGGCTTGAGGCGGGTCGCTTCCCGCAACGACGCGATGGCTTCGTCGACATGCCCGTTGCCCTGCAGAACCTGCCCCAAGTGAAAGTGCAATTCCGGGCGTGACGGATCGGCGGCGACGGCGCGCCGGAAAAAACTTTCCGCCTCGCTCAATCTGTTCTGGACACGCCGCATTTGGCCAAAAACGTGCAGTGCACTGGCTTCCTCGCTACGGGCGGTCAGGACAACCGACAGGATCCGTTCTGCCGAGGAAAACTCACGGCGCGAGACGTGCGCCAGTGCTTCACCCAGAAGAATGTGAAGTTGCTGGTCGCTGAGCCCGCTGCTCATCTCTGTCATGAAGAGCCCACCAGACGTTTCAATTCGTCGGTCAGATAACCGAACCGCGCCATCTGGACATGATGGTCCTGAACGATCCGGCGGACCTGACGGCGGGTTAACCCGTCATGCCATTGTCCGGCTTTGCCTTCACGGAAGAAGCGTTCCGCCTTTTCCGGCTTTTCCTTGAAGCCCTGCTTGGCTTCCTGTTTCTTCAAATTCTCGAACGATGAGCGTTCGATCGCGAGCCGAAGCTGCTCATCCGTCGGTCGCAAGAGCAAATGCCGCGCCAGCCCGCCGAACACGCGTACCGGATCGGCCAGCATATTTTCGTAGCGCATCACATAGATGGTGCGATGCGTCTTGCGCGTCCAGCTTTCGACATGCTGGCTCCAGGAACCATAGACCTCATAGACGCTGCGGTCGCTGATTCCGGTTTCGAGATTGGCGATCGCCATTTCCTCGATCGCCGCATCGATCGTATCGTCCCATGTGATGGGCAAAGGAGATGGCAACATCGAGCGGGTTGCGCACGATGTAGATTGCGCCGGAGGTGACATCGACATTGATCGTGCGCACGCCGCGATCCATGACCAGCGCATGATGCGTCTTCACCATGGCGATGCCTTCGGTGCTTTGCGCGATCTCCTTCTGGACTTTCGGGCGAACAGCGGCGATCTCCGCGCGGGTGCAATCTTTCGGCGGCTTGCCCAGATGGCGCTCATAGGCGGCCGCCGAGATCTCCCAGAAGGTCAGCTCGTTCATGGCGTTGATATCGTGCGGCGCATCGGCGCCCTGCTCGATCAAGTTCAGAAGATTGTGCAGGAAATTGCGCGTCCAGGTGTTGCCGGATTTGGGATAGGACGCGAGCCACAGTATGCCGGTCATGGTCGGCCCGGATTGCGCAGGCGTCTGCTCCAACTGCTCCGTCATGGCAAATCATCCAACCGATCAGCGACCGTTTCTGACCGAAGGGTCAATGATATCGCCCCTGAAAACGTCGGACGCAATGGCCCAACGAACCCGTCAGAACTCGTCATTGTTTGCGCCCGGCTTCGGCGGGTCGAGGCGGATCGAGGCCGGCGTCCTTGAGAACGTCACCGGCGGCCGCGTGGCGCGCCATTGGTCTTCGCCCGGCAGATCGCGGATCTGGAAGAAATCCACGGCCTTGAGATGTGGGTCGTCGAGAACTTCCTCCAGCGTGTTGGCGCGCATGATGGCGACGCGATGTTCCTCGCCCAGCCGCATCCACTCCTCGGTTGTCTTCGTCAACGCTGCTTCCTGCATCATTTCGAAGTGGACGGCCATTTTTGCCTTGCCGCCCGGCGCACTCAGGATGCGCTCGCTCGTATAGGCATCGGGAATGCCGCCAAGCGCCATGAATTTGGCCGCCTGCGACAGCGAAACCGGCTGCACGCAGATATACCCGTTCTTCGTGCGCAACGGCTTGCGGTCCGCTGCGAGCACAAGTGAGTTGCCCATGTGCGAAAGCGTCGGCTCGAACGTTTTGCCGTAGAGATGCTCCACCATCAGGAAACTCGTGAAGCATTCCAACATCGGGATTTCCACGAACTGGCCCTCGCCCGTGCGGCCGTGATGAAACAATGCGGCTACTACGCCATAGGTCGCATGCAGGCCGGATACCTTGTCTGCAAAATAGGAGGGCAAAAGGCGCATCTCGCCATCGCCATACACGCGCGCAAGCAGGTCCGTGGCACCCGAGGCGGCCTGCACCAGATCGTCGAACCCCATGCGCGGCGCGTAAGGCCCGTCGGACCCGAAGCCCACACACTGCGCATAGACGATCGGGGGATTGAGCCTAGCCACGGCCTCATAGCCGAAGCCCAGCCGCGCGATGGCTTCGCTCCGCAAATTGTGGATGAAGACCTGTGCCGTAGGGATGAGCGCTGCAAGCTTCGCGCGCCCCTCTTCGCTTTTCAGGTCCAATGCGAGCGAACGCTTGTTGCGGTTCAAGGCCACGAATGTCGAGCTCATATTGCCCGCCCTGGTATTCTTCTGGACCGTGCGGTGGTGCTCACCTTCAGGCGGCTCGATCTTGATAACGTCGGCACCCAGATCGCCCAAAATCTGCGTCGCGTAAGGGCCGAAGACAAAACTTGTGAGATCGAGAACCCTGACATCGTGCAGCGGCCCGTTGCGTTCAGCCATCGGAGGCTCCGTATGCAAAGAGAACGACATCGCTGGACGGAAAGCCTGCGTGCATCAAGCTCTGCGCGAACGGTGATATCGTCATACCATCAACTCTACTGCTTGTATTGCTTGCGATACCGGTCACTCGAGAGTCGCGTGGTCGAACCAGAGAACGCGGATGTGATCGCCTTCCGGCGTGTATCCCACGATATTCACCTGCATGCCGAGATACGACACGTTGGGAAGGTTTCGAGTTCCCGTGTAGTCGCGGGATTGGAAGACCAGGAGCAGCCCCATCATCTTTTCCTCTGGGTGTTCGAGCGACCATTTCCCGAGTTCCCGGTACGAATAAAGGCCGAGGCGGGAGGCGATATGCTGCCGGCGGAACTCCGGGGCGACCATCGTGCGGTAGTAGAAAAGGCGCGTTCTCAATCGCTGGAAAAATGTTGGATCCGCCGTCGACGCGGCCGCGACCTGGCCGTCGGCATAGGCGAGCGCGCAGAGTTCCTTCGAGCGCTGCTCGATATCTTCCGGCGACATCACGTCCTGATCGCGCCAGAACTCGCGGCCGTCATGGATCAACCCGGGATCCTGCCGCCGCCACGCCGTGCGGAACGCTATATCGCTCATTGCTATCCCACTTTGCTATTCCACTTTTAACTTAACGCTCGCGCTCTTGCTTTGCCGAATCACTTTTCCCTTAGCGGCGAAGATCAAGAAACCTCACCCCCCTAGCCCCATGCTGATATTCACGAACGGTCCGGAGTCCCCGAAATTGTAGCTCTTGTGCGTGTCGATGCCGCCGTCCATCGCGCCGAAGAACTCGTCGACACGATAGCCGAAGCTGACTTTGGCGTTCGCATAGTGGAATGAAAGACCCGCCATCGCGCCGACATTTGGCACAGCAACCATGCGCGAGCGATTGTGGGGGCCGCCATGCGTGTAGTGGGTGGTGTGATAGAAAACTCCGTACACGGGATTGCTAGGACGCCGGTTGACAGCTTGCCCTTCGTCTGGTGAAAGCCTTGGGATTTTTGCCGGCCGAACAGTACCGCGCCGTTCAAGCCCCAATCGAAGGTGATCTGCCCGGTCTGCGTTTTGCCGTTCCACTGGCGTCGATGCATCCCATGAAATCGCCGGGCCGATGCCGGTGAAGCTTGCCTTGTTGTTCGCCTTGGCGCTGAAATTGTGGAAATATTTGGAAGTCCCGTGATCCCTGGTTTGGAGTTGGTGTAGTCCGGGTCGCTATAGACGGCGAGGCCGGACTTTGTGCGGAATTGGGCAAAGCGAAAGCCGCCGCTCAGAATCGACGTTCCATCCAGCCCCAGGGCACCGAGACCGACATCCTTGCCGGCCATGAAGTCGAAGATGTCGTGGGTTTCGGTGTTGCTGGTCGTGGTTTCGGCATAGTGAAACCGCGCATTCGTCGGCTGAGTCTGAATAAAACCAACATTAGTCGATTCGTTTGCTGGTGGCGATAGCCCTTGCTGCCATTGCGGCCGTAGCGGACGGACGCCGAAAATACCCAATCGCTGTCGCCGGCGTGAAGCTGATCTTGGCGCTTTCCTCGAGGCCATGCAGGCGGCATGCTCGAACTTGAGCGGCGATGTCGAAGCCAGCCTTTGAGAATTTCGGCAAAGAACGGCGGATTCAGCTTCTCCTGGCTGTCGTCGAAGATGTCGAACCGTCCGCCCAGCTCGATCCAGAGTGGCGGCTTGCCGTTGTCCGTATCCGAGAAGAGCCCCGTGAAGAAATCCTGCGCCGCTGCACTCGCTTGCCCCAGAAGCCATCGCTTCTGTCGAATTGCTTGGTGACCCGGACGCCGAACAGGCGCGGATCGGTGAGGAACATGTTGGTGGTCAAATCCGTGTCGTCGCTGTTCAGGAACGTGCCCGTGATCGCCGTGACATTGAACACATTCTTCACATATCCCATCACCTGCCAGCCATTGGCGCTGGTCAGGATCAGCGACAGGTTGGTGGTGGAGTATGGCATGGATCTTGTCGATCGGATCCTCGAACACGCGCGCCCATTGCTGCGACTGCCAGTAGAAATCAGCATGCAGCGTCGCCGCCCAATCCTCCGACACCGGCATTGTGTATTCGGCGCCAACGACGTGGTGAAATGCGGCGCGTTCGGAAGCTGGTTTCCGCTGAGGTTCTTGTCGAAGCCCTGGCCGTTGTTCGGCGCGGTCAGCGGATTGAAGCCGGGATATTGAACGCCGCAGCCAGGTCCGCCGGGACAATTGGCGGCGTTTGCGATTCTTCAATAATGCCTGGTGGATTCTGCGACGTAAGGCGCATCGGTAACGGGATCGAGTGTTGCCCATAGGCATGCCGCACGCCGGTTCGAGCGCCGAATTGCTCTGGCCGCCGTTAATCGCCGTGAAAATCACGTAATCGGGCAGAATGCAGTTCGAAGCCTGCGTACGAAAGGCCTGACGACAGATCCAGCCGGGCATGCCCGCCGTGCGGTCGAGCAGATCGACCGCTTGCGCGCCGCTGGCCAGCTCGCGTCTTCGAAACCTTGTGCCAGATTGAATTTGAGGCCCGGCAGCGGCTCCCAGTTGGCTTCGAATTCGGCGCCCTCGACATGCGCATTGAAATTGTCGTTGATGGCCGAACGATCGACGATGTCGCGAAATCTGATAGCCGGTGTAATTGTAATAGAAGACATCGCCGTTGAGCGTCAGCGCACCGTCGAGCGCCGTGTTCTTCGTGCCCAGCTCGAAAGCTCTCGATATATTCAGGTTTGAATGTCAGCGGGTGGATCGGGTTTGTGATGTCGGCACCTGAAATCATAATAGCAAGCAATTCAGCGCCCGGTGGATTGGCGCCGCCGGCCTTGTAGCCATGCGCCGACGAGACATAGATCAACGTCTTGTCGGTGAATCGAAGGTCCGGCGTCCAATCGGCGACGAAGCGGCCGGTCAAGGCATCCCATTGCTGGTTTGTCACGCCCGCGATGGGATAGCCGTATCCCGGCGTGAGCAATCTCGCTCGGAATGTCGATGAAATGTTTCTGATCTTCCGTCCAGCGCCCGCCGAACGTGAGCTTGAAATCCTTCGTGACGTTGTAATAGACCTCGCCGAACGAGGCGTAGGAATTGAGCAGATAAGGGTTCTGGCTCAGGAAATAATTGTGCCCCTGATTGTTGAGGCTGCCGATCGGATTGGGATCGATATAGCTGCATTGCCACACCGCCGACCCGAGCGGCCATATTGATGTGGCTGCGGCAGGCAGAAGGAATCCGTCGAAACGCCGGGCTGACAAGGTGGAACGGCGAGCCGGTTTGGTATGACCGCCGCACAATGAGATCAATGTGAGCGCATTGCTGAAGACGTAATAGTTCTCTTCCGTTTCGTAATGCAGATAATTGCCGCCGAAACTGAAATTCACGGGCCCATTGAAATTCGAAGCGAGCCGGAATTCCTGGCTGAACTGCCATGCGTGCTCGTCCGAGAGGTCTTCCACTTCCAACCGGTTGCTGCAACCCAATTGCGGATCGCAAAACAGGCCGTTTCCATTATTAAGCGCCGGAAGCTGCGGCAAGTTCGTGAACATCTATAGCGCCGGGCGTCGTCGCGAACCGATTGTAATCCTCGGTGGACCACAGAAAATCGTGGTTGTATCCGGTCTGCGATGTGAACGTCAGCGACGGCGTGACTTGCCAATTGGCGTTGAATTCGAGCGTGTCGTTCTTGGCCCTGTAAGTCGGATTGAGTTCGGAGCTGATCACGCGCAGATTTGTGGATTGCGTCGTCCCAGCATAGGGTTCCCGCCGGCAATGATCTTGTGAAAAAGCCAGAGCACTATGCAAGCCCTGTCCAAAAGGGCAGTGTTTGGCCATCGGGCACACCGAACGAAGAAGGCGAATAGAGCGTCCCGTCACCGCAACCTTGGGACAGAAAATTCCCGTTGCTATCTCCCACATGGGCGACCACCGACAGGCAGCCCGCCAAACATGCGTCGGCACCGGCACCGGCGTGCAAAGCTGCTTGCCGCTGCGAATGCGATCATCGTCTTCGGAGAAATGTTCCCAGACGAGATAGGTTTGAATGTCCGACGTGGGTTTCCAGCCGATCGTCACGCGCCCGGACCACAAATCGCGGCCGTCGATGGATTGGCCGGTCATGTCGTTGAAGCTGTAGCCGTTGCGTTTTGTCCATTCGCCCGGCGACACGGATATCAAGCTGGTCATCGACGACGGGAATATTGACCATGCCCTCGTAGCGGCGGTTGAGATAATTGCCCAAATCGGCCGACAGCATCGCTTCGTATTGATCGGTGGGCCTGGCGGAGATCACGTTCACCACGCCCGCCGTGGCGTTGCGGCCATAAAGCGTGCCCTGCGGCCCGCGCAGAACTTCGACCTGGCTGACGTCGAAGAATTCCTGCTCGAAGAAATGATTGCGCAGGAACGGAATATCGTTGAACGCGACGGCCACCGCCGGATCGGTCGTGACAGAAATCGCCTGCGTGCCGATGCCACGGATTTCGATATTGTAGCCGCTGAAATTGGTTTTCGAGAATGTGAGGTTCGGCACTTCCTTGATGAGATCGGGGCCGCCCGCAACCTGCCGTGAGGTGAGCTGCTCCTGCGATAACGCCGTGATCGCAATCGGGATGGACTGTACGTCTGCGCCGCCGAGCTTAGACGACGTGACGGTGACGGTTTCCACCGCTGCGCGAGATACTGGCGTGGCTTGCGCCAGTTCTATGGCTGGCAGCTCGATACTCGAACTCTTACCGCCTACATTCACGATTTCAATCACACCGGATGGGCTCGGGTTGGCGGCAAAACCCGTCCCTCTCAGAAGACGCGAAAGCGCAACCGGCGCTGAGAAATCTCCCTTCAGCCCTGACGACTGCACATTCCTGACCGCCTTTGCGGACACCACCAAAGGAACCCCGGACTGCGCGGAGTAGGCGTCCAGCGCTGCCGCAAGGTTTCCGCTTGGAATATCGAACTCGGCGGCCATAGCGCCGGCACCGAACGCGACGGCGCAGGCGGCAGATCCGAGAAGCCGGCTTATAAGTGAAGCTCTTTTCATAATCCCCCTCCTAGAAAGCAACAAACGTGGCGGTGACTTTCCCGAACGCCTGCTGTCAGCGTGTGAACAGAACTTCGTTCCCTCGTCTTTCGGTCCTGAGACCGAAAATATTCCGGGCCATTCTTGAAAACTCTTCGAGATCGTTCGCCGGAAGCGATCCATTGATTGTTTCGTGCGCGGCGCGAGGATCGTCGATGACAATTTTTGTCTCGTTGTAACGATTGAATTCTCGCGCGGCATCCAAGAGTGTCGTTTCGTGAAACAGCAGCATTCCGCGGCGCCAGGCCAGCGCATTCGTAAGGTCTGGTATAGGCTGCTTCTTCACGGAGACGGCGCCGGCCGAGGCCAGCAGAACGTCGCCTGGTACCAGCGTGTGCCGATCTCGATCTGAGCCATTTTGAGGTTCGAAACGGACACGGCCTTCGACGAGCGCGACCCGAAGCCCGTCTGCGTCGGTACGGACTGAGAATTTCGTTCCGAGATCGATTAGACGATGGCCAGCCGCGACGACGACGAAGGGATGCTTGGCATCGTGACGAATCTGAAAGAAGGCTTCGCCTTTATCCAGTTGAACGAGCCTTCGTTCGGGGTTCTGCGACACCCGGACCACCGTGTTTGTGTTCAGCTCGATCCGCGATCCATCGTGAAGCGTTAGCGTTTCGCGACCGCCGACCGTGGTGGCGTAGGTGTCGTAGCGCGGCGCTAACAAATAGGCGGCGACGAACCCGGTTGAGAGGACGGCCAATCCGAGGACGGCGGCGCTTTTTAGATAACGGCGCCAGTTCCTCCCACCGGGCGAGGTGTCATTTTCGTGCGGGACCGGGCGCAGAGCCGCGAGCCGCTCGGTCCGTCTCCAGCTCACATTCAGACGGATGAAGGCAACGCGATGTGCCGAGGCTTGATTGAGCCACGTTTCAAGCTCTGCCTCGTCGTTGTCGGTCCAGCCATCGCAATCTCGTCTCTCGACAAAGGCCGCCGCCCGCATGTCGATGAGCTGCCGCTGCGTGCTTTCACTCCAGCCTTCACAGTGTTCGCTCACGATTTCCTCCGAATGTTCGAAGGTTCGCCGTGTAGCGTGTCCGCCAAAACGCAGATGGCGCGCGATAAGTAGCTACTCACGCTGAGCTCGGTGATACCCATGCGCATGGCAATCTCGCCTCTGGACAGGCCATGGACTCGTCTCAACATGATTGCCTCGCGGCACCTCGGCGGTAGACGATCCAGCGCAGCTTGCAGGTGCCGAAGCTCGTCTCGCGCCAGGGCAATTCTCTCGGGTCCTGGCGTGTCGGCAGCGGTGCCCAATTCCTCGAGATTTGCCGCGGCTTCGATGGGAACGATCCGCGCGTGTTTCGCTCTGTCGATAAGAAGGTTGCGCGCCGTTGTGAGGACAAATTTTCCGGCGTTTTCCGGAATTTCTTTGAGCGCCGCTTCGTAAACCCGCACATAAACGTCCTGACGGAAGTCAGGGATGTCACTGGGATTGCGCCAATTGCGTTCCAGGTATTGCATTAGCAACGCCTCAAGCGGCAGGACCTCTTTTTCGAACCATTCGTCCGCCGCAGACACAGCCGTTCCTTTGGCCGCGCCGGGAAGCGACGCTGCCACTGCGGATTGAAGGTCCGATTTCCTGTCCATCCCCTGCCTCCTCCCCGACTATCGAGGAATTAGAACGTGGGGCTCATACATCTAGCTAGACGACCCAGCACCACAGAAGTTGACGATGAAAATCCAAATTAATTTCGCACCGCTCACTGGCTTGTGCCGTGTCGAGCCTCGTTCCCACGGCGCCATCGGCCCAAGACGGGCGATGTCCACCGATTATAAGTCCGCGCAAGGCTTGATAGTGGGAAAACTGGCGAGGCAGCCGAGAGGAGCTTTGCGGACTCAATCTTGGCGAAAATGTTCAGTGACCGGCCGAACTGCTTCAAAAAGGACTGATACGAATTTACTCGGCAGTAGACGCAGCACCGTTAATAGAAAAATTCAAATCAAGCGAACTCATCGGAACCACCAACCTTGATTATGTGTCAGTACCAGCAGACCGGTATCGGCCACCCACTCTCCAGAAAGGGGCTCGCCTCGGTTTGACTAAAGAGGTGACTCACCTTCTGGGTTTCGCTCTAGGCGAAAAGCCCAAACTGTTCGCCCAACGATTTCCGGAATCCTGAGCTCTTAAGGGGTTTGAGGTCATGAGCCTCGACTTTAGACATGAACGGCTCACGAAGCTCAATTTGCCTAGCTTAGCTGGCTTGTGACCGTGGACCGTAAATCTTGCGGTTGCCGTGCCAATCCCTCCTCCGGAACAGGTAATGGAAGGTTTGTCTGTAAAGGCTTTGCGGCTTCTCGAAAGATCATTTTCGTGAATTGCCATATGATCCGGTAAGGGACGATTTTCGGATACTATGTGCACGCTGGCGACGCTTACCGGATTGGGCATTGGGCGCACTCTTCGAGTTCTGCATAGATGTATTGCTTAGCTGCCACCCATTAGGCCGCGTCTCTAGAGGATTGCGCGACGGGCTATTGGCTAACCGCCGATCCCGATACTGATACTCGCGAAGGGACCATAGAAGGCGCGGTTCTCGCTTTTCGCCGCGTCGATGCCGCCGTCCATGGCACCGAAGAAGAAATCGGCACGGTAGCCCAGGCTAACTTTTGCGCTGGAGAAATTGAACGACGCGCCCGCGAAGCCCCCGAAATTGGGCACAATGACGGAACGTGAACGATCCGGATTGCCGCTGCGATGGATTTGACTGGTCAACTGGCTGGCCTGGAAGAACGGGCCCTTATAGTAGACACCCACAGTTTGGTGATGTCCGCGCACCCTTTGCCTTCCAAACAGGGCGGCAGCATTCGCGCCCCAATCCAGAGTGATCTCGCTGTCTTCGACATTGCCAACCAGCGGCACCGAGGCATTCCACGATAGGGATGGGCCTACCCCGTGAAAGCTGCGCTCCACATGGGATGTCACGGAGTAGGTGTGGTGGTATTTCTGAGATTCCAAAATGTTTGATGGAACGGTGAAATCCGGATCGGCCTTGATGCTCATACGCTGGCTTGAACTGAACTGGGCGAAACGTACGCCGAAGCTAACTGTCGATTTGCTCCCGCTTCCGAATAAGCCGAGCCCGATATCCTTCCCGGCTTGGAAATCCAGGATCGTGTGGGTTTCGCTGTTGTCAGTCTGGGTTTGCGAGAATCGCGCTCTGTTGTGAAGTAGACCTGATGTCAGGTAGCCGGTTCTGGTACCTGCAACAAACTTGAAGTGAGCCGGTGTCTGCTCATGCGTTGACTTACCACCGTTGGCCCGGCCATAGTGGATCGAGACAGAGAAAATCCAACCTGAATTCTCAGGCCGGAACGAAATCGAGCCCTCCCCGCCAAAACTCTGGCTGAGTGCCTGCTGAGATTTGAGCGGCGAGATGAACCCGTCCGCAATGATTTCGGATGTAAACGGCGGCACGAATGGATCGCCGAATCCGCTCACCTGTTCCGATTGCGCGCCAAGTTCGATCCATACCGTCGGGCGGTCAGAATCATTGTCGGCGGCTTTCGATTCGCTCGATCCAACGACGGCCGCAAGCAAAGCCAGCGCGGATACGGACGTCAGCAATTGCCAGCGGAAAACCCGTCCACCGTTTCGCACATTCATCAATTCGCTCATTGACTCCCCCCTTACCAGTTCTTCGTGACGCGGACGCCGATCAGTTTTGGATCGGTCAGGAACACGTTCGTCGTAAGCCCGCTGTCATCGCTGTTCAGGAAATCGCCTGTAATCGCGGTCGTGTTGAACACGTTCTTGTCGTAGAGCATCACCTGCCAGCCGCTCTGGTTGGTGAAGATCAACGTCAGGTTGACATTGGTATAGCCGCGCAGGCGATCATAGGGATTGTCGTTGAACACGCGTGCCCAAGAATAATCCTGCCAGTAGTAATCCCCGCGTAGCGTGCCCGCCCAATCCGATGAAAGCGGCATCGTGTATTGCGCGCCGAACGATACGGTGAAAGGCGGCGCATTCGGCAATTTGTTGCCGCTCAGATTTTTTTCGAAACCTTCGCCACTGTTGGGTGCAGGGCCGTAATCGACACCTTTGTAAGTGTTCTGGCCGGTGTAAGGATCACCCGACGTGCCGGCAAGTGGATCAAACCCCGGATAAACACCGGGTGGAATCGGGGAGCCGAAATTGTCGAATGGAGGATTAGCCTCGTATGGAGCGAGAGTTACGGGATCGATGTGTTCAACATACGCGCGATCACAATCACCAGCGACACTACCTCCCCCTGTCGTTACTTCGTAGAGCACCACATAGGCCGGAATGACGCAATTCGACGCCTGCGTGGGGAGTGGCTTGACCACCATCCAGCCGGGCGTGCCTGCCGTGCGATCCATAAGGTCGATCGCCTCTGATCCCTTGGCAAGCGTAGTATCTTCCCAGCCACCGCCAAAGTTGAAACGCAGACCGGGGATCGGCTCCCACGTCGATTCAATTTCCGCACCCTTCACATGCGCATCGAAGTTCAAGTTGATCGCACTGCGGTCCACGATTTCCGAAATCTGATATTGCTCGTAATTGTAATAGAAGACATCGCCATTCAGCGTCAGTGCGCCGTCCAGCAGCGTATTCTTCGTGCCTAACTCGAAAGCATCGATGAATTCCGGCTTGAACGTCAACGGATGATCTGGCTGGACATTGTCAACGAGAGACAGAAGTTCCGCACCCGGTGGATTGGCGCCACCGGCCTTGTAGCCATGCGCAAAAGAACCGTAGACAAGCGTCTGATCGGTGAATTCGAGTTTCGGCGTCCAGTTGGCGGCGAACCGCCCGGTCCATTGATTCCATTGCTGGTTGACGACACCTGTCGATGGATAGCCATACCCATTGACGAGAAGCTGACTCGGAATCTCGATGAAATGCTTCTGGTCGTCCGTCCAGCGCAGGCCGGCCGTAAGCTTCAGGTCGCTGGCGATATTGTAATACCCCTCGCCAAAACCGGCATAAGAATTCAATACATAGGGATTTTGGTTCAGAAAATAGTTATGGCCCTGACCGTTGACGCTGCCGATAGGATCGGGGTCAATATAAACGCAGCCGAGTAAATTGGTGCCCGGCATACTTGGATTACCGTAAACGAAACCGCCAAACCCACTCTGTAAACATTGGTGATTGTCCGAAACACCCGGTATGTACGCAGGATTGCCATTCGCGCCATAGGCCGCCGCCAGCGTCAATGTATTGACGAATACGAAATAATTTTCTTCCGTTTCGTAATGCAGATAATTGCCGCCGAAACTGAAATTGAGTGGCCCGCTAAAATTCGACGACAGGCGGAATTCCTGGCTCAATTGCCAGGCATGCTCTTCCGAAAGGTCCTGAAGAACGACACGGTCGCTGCAACCCAGTTGCGGATCGCAGAAGACGGCATCGGGAACACACTGGGGCGTTCCCTGTGTGCAGGCAGCGCCACTGGGGTCAACACCGAGACCATTGGGATCTGGAAGCAATATTCCCAGTGCTTCAGCTCGCCCCCCCGAATCGTATTGAAACGCACCAGGCGCACTGTTGAACCGATTATAGTCTTCGGTCGACCAGAGAAAATCGTGGTTGAACCCGGTCTGCGATGTAAGCGTCAAGGCCGGATTGATCATATAGTCGGCGTTGAACTCAAGTGTATCGTTCTTAGCTTTGTACGCCGGATTGATGCTGGATTCGATAACACGAAGGTTACGCGATTGCGTCGTGCTCGCATAGAGATCCCGATTCGAAGCGACAGGCACGTTTAAACCGGCCAGCGGACTGTAATAAGGTAGCGAAAATCCATTCGGAACTTCGAAAGCATCCGCGGAATAGAGCGAAGTCATTTGGCAACCCTGGCTCACATAATCTCCGGTGCTGAATCCACCTCCACCCTCGGCATTTAGATCGGGAATAGAAACGCCCAGAATTTCTGTCGGATTGGGAGCAGTTTTGCAGAGCTGCTTGGCCGTGCGCATGCGATCATCGTCTTCGGAGAAATGTTCCCAGACGAGATAGGTCTGCACGTTGCTGAATGGCTTGAAGCCGATCGTGACACGACCCGACCACAGATCGCGGCCGTCGATGCGTTGATCTGTGAGGTCATTGAAGGAATAGCCCTGCCGCTTGGTCCATTCGCCCGCGACGCGGATATCCAGACGATCATCGACGATCGGCAGATTGATCATGCCTTCGAAGCGGCGTTGGTGGTAATTGCCCAACTCGCCAGACGCCATGGCCTCGAATTGGTCGGTCGGTTTGGCCGTGACCAGATTGACGACGCCCGCCGTCGCGTTGCGGCCATAAAGTGTGCCTTGCGGCCCGCGCAGCACCTCGGCCTGACCGAGATCGTAGAATTCCTGCTCGAAGAAGTGATTGCGGATAAAGGGAATATCGTTCAGCGCCACGGCAACGGCGGGATCGGTCGTGACCGAAATCGCCTGCGTGCCAATACCGCGAATCTGGATGCTATAACCGGTGAAGTTTGTTTTCGTGAACGTCAGGTTCGGAACCTGCTTCACGAGGTCTGGACCGCCGGCGGTTTGCGTGGCCGTCAACTGTTCCTGTGACAGCGCGGTGATCGAAATCGGGATGGACTGCACGTCCGCGCCGCCGAGCTTCGACGAGGTCACGGTGACTGTTTCCACCGCGCCGCGCGGTGCGGGTGTGGCCTGGGCCAGCTGCATCGGCATGTCGAGCGAAGATTGTTCGTCGCGCACGATGGCGATGGATCCGGTGGGACGGCGGCGGATCGAGAAGCCGGTGCCAGTGAGGATTTGTGTCAGCGCCATGTCGGCGGAAAGATCGCCACGCACGCCCTTAGTCTGAATGCCACGCACGGCGCTGTCGGCGTAGATTAGCTGGACACCGGCGCGGGTGGCGTAGAGGTCCAGTGCGCCCGCCAAATCGCCGGCAGGGATGTTGAAATCTTGCGCAGACGCCGATACCGCCTGGATAAGCGCGAGCGTAGCGCCTGCGGTGGTGGATCTCAGAACAGAAATTCGTTTCATTTTTCCCCCTCGCTTTGCCGGACCACCGGGGCGGGCCGGTTGTTTCGCGCTCAGCGCGAGATCACGGTTTTGTTGCTCTGATGTTCGATGCGGACGCCGAGGACTTCTTTCGCGACTTCGGCGAAATCGGCGATGCTGTCCGACTGGAAGGTGCCGCCGATCTGCAGTTGCGCGGTCACGGTATCGGCGATGACGAGCTTTTCGCGGTTGTAGCGGTTGAATTCGGTGGCGGCTTCGCCAAGCGTGGTGTGCTTGAAAACGAGCAATCCCCGGCGCCAACTCAAGTCGCTCGACAGCGTGGCGACCGGTTTTTTTGCGGTCTCGACGCGGTCGGCCGACGCCACCACGACGTCGCCGGGCACCATCTGGATCGAGGGCGCGCGCGTCGGGCTGTTCAGCGCGTCAAGCTGCGCGTGGCCTTCGACGAGGGCGACTTCGACGCGCGCGGCGTCGCGGCGGATGAAGAATTTGGTGCCCATATCAGTGACGCGGTGATTGCCCACGATCACCACGAAAGGATGGACGGCATCGTGCTTAACCTCGAAGTAAGCCTCTCCCTTGTCGAGCCAAATCTTGCGTTCGCTCGCGGTGATCTGCGTGCGCAACTGGGTGTCGGTGTTGAGTTCGATCTTGGACCCATCGGCCAGCGCGAGCGTTTCGCGGCCGCCCACCGCAGTCGCATAGGTCTGGGTTTTGGATTCGGACCACAACCAGGCGGCAGCACCTGCGCCCAACATGCCGGCGATAAGGAGCACGGCAGCGGCACGAAGCGGAAAGAAGCGGAAGCGCTCGCGGGTTTCGCTTTGGGCTTGCGCGCGCATGGTGGCGCGCAACACGGCGAGGCGCTCGGTGCGTTTCCACGCCGCTTCGACGCGAACATAAGCCGCGCGATGGGCAAGCGATTCCCGGAGCCAGGCGGCGAATTGCGTTTCATCCTGTTCGCTCCAGGGCCAGAAATTGCGGCGCTCGAACCATTGAGCGGCGCTGGCTTTGACGTCTTTCGCGGGAAGCGAGGCGTGTTGCGCATCGCTCATTTGCGGCCCCCATCTTTGGCGGCGTCGCCGTAGAGCATGTCGGCGAGCGCTGCGATGCCGTTGGAGAGGTGATGGGATACCGTGGCTTCGGCCAAGCCCATGCGTTGGGAGATTTCGCGGCCCGTGAGTCCTTCGATGCGGGCAAGCACCACCGCCTCGCGGTTGCGCGGCGGCAGACGGTCGAGCGCTTCCTGCAAGCGGCGCAACTCGTCGCGCGCGATGGCATTGCGTTCGGGGCTGGGGACATCAAGTGCGATGTCGAGCACGTCGAGATCGGGCATGGCCTCGATGGGAATGATTTGGGTGCGTCGTGCACGGTCGATCAGAAGATTGCGCGCGGTGGTGAAGACAAACTGGCGCGGGCGATCCGGGATTTCCTTGAGCGCCGCTTCGTAGATGCGGACATAGACGTCCTGCACGAGATCTTCGACGTCGGCGCGGTCGCGCCAATGGTGCTGCAGGAACTGCATCAGCGCCGCCTCCAGCGGCAGAACTTCGCGGGCGAACCAAACGTCCACGTCGGACACAGTCATGGCCTCGCCCGCAAGGCGCGGATCGGCGGCATCACGTCTGGTGTCCGGCGTTTCCGTCATCCCTTCCTGCCCTTCGAGGGTTTGGGTTAGGACTACATCTATTCTGACGAAGACCGGGCCCGAAGTTTCGATGGGCCGCGGGAAAAAAGTGACGAGCAAGAATATTGCGCCCGGACGCGCGCCACACTTCGGCGACGCCCAACAATGACCGCTTCAAAGCAGGCGTCTGGGGGAAATTGTGTTCTCAGTTGCGTGTAGTGCTTCGATCTCCCCGGCCTTCCGACTGTTCGTGACACCGATGACGGATGCCATTTCTGGCCTTCATATGAGGGCACGCCATTTTGGTTGGGCCACGCAGCGACGGCGGTGAAGGTCTTTGCACCTGACGCCTCGGCGACACGCACATGCCCCTTAAGGGGCGATTTTCGAACACGTGTAGACGTCAGCGAAACTTACCAAATTTGCCATCGGAGCCGAGGCCGCGACTACACGGATTTGGGACCGGACGCACTCTTTGAGTTCTGCATGGATGGGTTGCTTATACGGCTCCCCACCTCGAGTGTTTGACGGCAGATTGCCACCACCCCGATCCACGACGCTAAACGCGCAAACACACTACTGAGCGTGAAACGATCCGCTCAAATGAATTTGTGCTCGGCTCAGCTCAGCAGAGCGCCCCAGCTCGCTCCGCGGAGTGTGCGAATTTCACGCGACACGAAAGTCAACACCGCATCAGAGAACGATATTCCCGGCCGGGTCGAGTTCGGCACATATGTATGGCCAGCTTTCGTGAGGCAAAATTTCAAGTGGAGCCACCGACCCAACCGCTTGCGAACTTTGCCGAGACCTCGCGCCCCCAGCAATTCGCGTGACATATAAATGAAGGATGGCGGAATGAACCGCCGTCCCCAATCACAAATTTATCGTCTCGTGAAGGTCGCCGCGAAGACGATCAACCGCCCAAACCAATGCTTATTGTCGCAAAGGGCCCATAGAAGCCGACAGTTCGCGTTTCGCGCGCATCGATACCGCTGTCCATTGCACCGAAGAAGAAGTCTGCGCGATAACCGAGCACGACCTTTGCATTTGGATAGCGCCACGCCACTCCTGCAAAGCCGCCAAGATTGGGAACGGTAACTTCCTTTCTGCGATTTAGCGGGACGGAATCACGAATTGTACCTTTGGTATAGAAATTCGAGTATAATACGTCTGTCGACTGGTGATCGCCGAGAATTGACTGCCGACCGAACAAAACGGCGCCATCAACTCCCCAGTCAGCGGCAATTTCGCCATCGTCGCGGTTGCCGACAATCGCGGCAGAAGCATCCCAAGAGAGCGACGGCCCGACCCCATTAAATTTTCGATCTGCAATAAGATGCGCATTGAATTGGTGATAAGCCAAAGGGAAACCCACATTTGCCGGCTCTGACTGAATTAGAGAATCGGACGATGCGGTGAAATGAACATAGCGCACTCCGACATTAATCGTTGAGCGCACTCCCATGCCCAATCCAACGTCTCTTCCGGCACGAAAATCAAGTATCGTGTGCCCCTCGGTATTTCGGGACGTGATACTTTGATATGCAACGAGAACCCCTGTCGCCGTATCCGGGTTCTGCGTGTGCTGGTCCAAATACCTGCTGCGACCGCTCTTTCCATAAACAACCGCGGCTGAAAACATCCAGTCACTTCCCACTGGTTCGAGCGTGATCTTGGCGCTTCCATCCCAACTCGCAGGTGCTGCCTTCTCGGCTGACTGTGGCGAGATCGCCTCGAAAGGCGGGCGTGGCGTGGAGCTTACGAACGGTGGCAAGAACGAATCCTGTTCAGATGTGAGTCGTGAGAGTTCGCCCCCCAATTCGATCCAGACTGTCGGACGGCTGGTGTTGTCATCCGATGCACTGGCATCGTGTGCGGCAGACACCGAAATCAGCACAGCGGCAGCCGAGACGGAGGCTAGAAGTTGCCAATGGATGCCGTTTGGAGAGTTCGTGCCTTTCAATTCGCTCATAGCTTTCCCCCTACCAGTTCTTTGTCACGCGTATGCCGAACAGACGCGGATCGGTCAGGAACACGTTGGTCGTCAGTGCCGTATCGTCGGAATTCAAGAAAGCGCCGGTGATGGCTGTCGTATCAAAGATGTTCTTCACATAGGCCATTGCTTGCCAGCCGTCCTGGTTGGTGAAGATCAGAGACAGATTGACATTGGTGTATCCGTGCAACTGGTCATAAGGTTCATCATTGAAAATGCGAGCGAAGGAATTTCCCTGCCAGTAGAAATCTCCATGCAACGTCGCCGCCCAATCTGGGGTGACGGGCATGCTGTATTGCGCACCTACGGAAAGCGTGAATGGCGGGGTGTTCGGAAGCTTGTTACCGCTTAAGTCTTTTGCAAATCCCTCACCGTTGTTGGGCGCCGTGGCAGGATCGAAACCCACCGCGTCGAAAGCCGCCAGATCGGGCGCCGGATTGCTCAAGAACTTGGGTATATTTGGATTGTAAGCTGCATCGCATGCGCCGATCAGACCGACCTCGAAGGCAGAGGGATATGCAGTGTTTACCAGAATTTGTCGTACAGCCGTCGCCGGCAAGATGCAGTTGGAGGTCTCCGCAATGAACGGCCGGACAACGACCCAATCGGAATGGCCGGCGGTTCGATCCATTAGATCGATGGCGGATTGACCGTTATCGACGGAACTGTCTTCGTATCCGCCGGCGAAGTTGAAACGCAAGCCGGGCAACGGCTCCCAAGTGGCCTCAATTTCTGCACCCTTGACCTTGGCATCGAAGTTGAGATTGATCGAGGTGCGATCGACAATTTGGGATATCTGGTAGCCTTTGTAGTCATAGTAAAAGACATCGCCGTTCAGTGTCAGGCCGCCATCAAGCAATGTATTCTTCGTTCCAAGCTCATATGCATTCACGAATTCGGGCGCGAATGTCGCCGGATGCGTCAACGAAGACTGCGCGCTTATGAAGTCGACTTCCGGTCCTGGTGGGTTGGCGCCACCACCCTTGTATCCTCGCGAATATGATGCGTAGACCAACGTCTGATCGGTAAAGTCGAGCTTCGGTGTCCAGTTGGTGACAAAACGCCCGGTCCATTCCTTCCATTCCTGCCGGACAATGCCTTCAATCGGATAACCACCGCCCAGCAGGTACACCCAGCTGGGAATATTGAAGAATGTCTTGCTGTCGTCGGTCCAGCGCAGGCCCGCCGTCAGCTTCAAATCTGGCGTTGCCTGGTAGTAGGCTTCGCCGAAGCCCGCCATGGAATTGAGCCGGTAAGGATTCTCGCTACGGAAATAATTATGGCCAAGACCGTTGATCTGGCTGAGTGGATTGGGATCGATATAAGTGTAACCGACCCTATTACCAAGGCTGGCGCCGCTTCCGCAGCCGAAATTTGAGGTAGCCGCCTCGGCACCGCTGGGCGTTTGTAAAAGAAAGGGTGTGGACGGGATCGGCAAAACAGCGATTGGAAGTCCGGGGTAGCCGTAGACGCAATCGGTGAACTGGCCGGGGCTTTGGCCGTTTGAAACTTGTTCTAAGGCTGTGAGTACGTTGAAAAAGACGTAGTAGTCTTCAACGGTCTGATAGTGTAAGTAATTACCGCCGACACTGAAATTGAATGGCCCTTCAAAATGCGACGCTAGACGGGCTTCTTGCGAAAATTGCCACGCGCGTTCCTGCGATAAATCTTCCGCGACCATTGCACTTGAGCAACCCAATTGCGGATCGCAATAAACGCCACCAGGTGCGATGGCTGTCGTTTGAGGATCAGTAATGGCTCTGGCGGTTGGATCGAAGATTCCCGGTTCGGTATCGAAGCGGTTGAAGTCTTCGGTGGAATACAGAAAATCCTTATTATAGCCCGTCTGCGATGTCAGCGTGAGTTCTGGTGTTACGGCATAATCGCCGTTAAATTCTATAGTATCGCTTTTAGCGCGATAAGACGGATTGATCAGCGATTGAATGACGCGCAAGTTCTGCGATTGCGTTTGGCTGGCATACGGATCAACCGCCCTCAGCACATAACCGCCTGCAACGCTCCCATCGCGGACAGCACCGTTAAAAATAAATTCCCCAGCCGCCACGAATGGAATTGTCTGTCCATTCGGTGTTTCGAATGCATCCTTCGAATAGAGTGACGTCGGCAGACAGCCCTGGCTAAGCCAAGTGCGCGCAAACTGCGAATCGAAATCGGCAGGAAGTCCAGGAAATTGGCCAGGTTGTAATTGCAGAGTTGTCAGATCAAGCCCATCGACAGATGTCAGCCCGGGATCCTTTTTACAAAGCTGCTTGGCGGATCGCACGCGATCGTCGTCTTCGTCGAAATGCTCCCAAACCAGATAGGTCTGCAGCGTCTCGGTTGGCTTCCATCCCACGGTCACGCGGCCTGACCATAAATCCCGGCCATCGACCGATTGGTTAGTCGACTCGTTAAACGTATAACCTTTGCGTTTGGTCCACTCGCCGGCAACGCGGATGTCGAGCCGGTCATCGACGATGGGCAGGTTGATCATTCCTTCAAAGCGGCGATTTTGGTAGTTGCCAAAATCCGCGGAAGTCATCGCCTCGAATTGGTCCGTCGGTTTGGCCGATACAAGATTGACGACACCCGCTGTGGCATTGCGGCCATAGAGCGTTCCTTGCGGGCCGCGCAGCACTTCAACGCTCGCCACGTCATAAAACTCTTGCTCAAAGAAATGATTTCGAATGAACGGTATATCATTGAAGGCCACGGCAACGGCCGGATCAGTGGTAACCGAAATGGCCTGCGTGCCAATGCCGCGAATTTGAATATTGTAGCCGGTGAAATTGGTCTTCGAGAACGTCAGGTTCGGCACCTGCTTTACAAGATCCGGGCCGCCGGCTGTTTGCGTCGCCGTCAGCTGTTCTTGGGATAATGCGGTGATCGCAATGGGGATGGATTGCACGTCCGCGCCACCGAGCTTCGATGATGTAACCGTGACAGTTTCGACAGCGCCCTTACTTATAGGTGTGGCCTGGGCCAGTTGAAGCGATCCTTGGTCTATAACGTCCTCGGAGGATCGGTCGCGGACGATGCCCACCGCGCCGGAGGACGTGCGGTGCGCGCGGAAACCTGTGCCCGTGAGAATGCGTGACAGCGCATCGTCCGCCGAAAGGTCGCCTTCGGCACCCTTGGTGTGCACGCCATTGACCGCCTCGCCCGCGATGAGAACCTGCACCCCGGTTTGCGCTGAGTAGGCATTCAGGGCTGATTCGAGATCGCCGCCAGGAATATTGAAACGCGTGGCGGACGCAGCGCCGATAAACGCCGTCGCGCAGGCCATCCCGATGAAAACCGATTTGGAAATTCCGAGCCTTGTCATTTTCCCCCTCTTGCGCAGCTTGTGGTTCAGGCGACGATCCAACCTCAGATCAGCGCGACAGCACTGTCTCGTCGCCACGTCGTTCAACCTTCAATCCGAAAATGGTCCGCGCGACTTCGACGAAGGACGTCATGTCGTTGGCGCGGAATGTGCCTACCACCGTCAGGCGCCCGACATCGCCGTCGGCGACCGTGAGCTTGCGGTTGCTGTAGCGATTAAATTCAAAGGCAGCGTCTGCAAGCGTGGTATGCCGGAAGACGATCACGCCCTGCCGCCAGCCGAGCTGATCTGACAACATTCTGGGCGGCTTCTGCGTGACCGACATCGTGTTGGCTGTCGCAACCAAAACATCACCGGGTTTCAGAGTTGTCGGACGAACAGCGCTGCTCGGCGCGTCAACTTGTGCGCGGCCTTCCATGAGCGAGACTTCCACCCGGTTGCCGTCGCGCCGGACGATGAATTGCGTGCCAAGATCAGTTACGCGATGGCCGCCGGCGATCACGACAAAAGGATGCGCCGCGTCGTGCTTGATGCGGAAATAAGCCTCGCCCTTGTCGAGCCAGACCTGCCTATGCTCGCGCGTGACCGACGCGCGCAGAACCGTGTCGGTGTTCAGATCGATTTCGGTACCGTCTGCGAAGGCAAGCGTCTCACGTCCGCCTATGGTGGTTCCGTAAGTTTGCTGCGCGGGCTTTGAAACATAAGCCATGACGGCTGCACCCACAGCTCCGACCACGACCGCTGCAGCCGCGATCCGAAAGAACCAAGGGGTGAAGCTTTTGTGCTGTGTTTGTGCCGGTCGCTCGCGCATCGGCGTGCCGAGCACCTTCAGGCGGTCTGCCCTGGTCCAGGCATCGGCCACGCGCCAATAAGCAGTGCGATGCGCCATCGACTGGGCGAGCCAGATGTCGAGCTCGCTCTGATCCTTTGGGTTCCAATCGCCGCGCTGGCGACGTTCGAGCCATATAGCGGCAGCAGCCCGGACGTCCTTCGCCGTACGCCCGCCGGCAAGTGCAATTCCGCGATCGGGATCGCTCACAAACCGCCTCCCGATGCGGCAATATCGCTGTTCAAGACATCAGCAAGCGCGAACATGCCACTGCTGAGATATTCCGAAACGGTGTCTTCGGAGATACCCATGCGCTGCGCGATTTCGCGGTAGGACAGATCCTCGATTTTTCTCAAGACCACGGCCTCGCGGCATCGCGGCGCCAAACGGTCGAGCGCCAACTGGAGGCGGTGCAGATCCTGACGCGCCATCACGCTGCGGTCCGGTCCGGGCTCGTCGACGGCGATGCCCAACGCGTCGAGATCGGCCACGGCCTCAATCGACACGATCTGGTCGTGCCGCACGCGGTTGATGAGGAGATTGCGCGCCACAGTGAACACGAACGGCTTCACTGGATAGGGCGGCTTTTTCTGCGCGGCTTCGCAGACGAGCGCGTAGACATCCTGACAAACGTCATCGACATCCTCTTTGTTGCGCAAACTGCGGCGCAGGAATTGCGTCAATGCGGCCTCCAGCGGCAATACCTCGCGGACAAACCACTCCTCCAGCCCGGACGCGGTCATTGCCGCACCGAGATCAGTGCTTTCACGTTGGCTGTCCGGTGTGTCGGTCATCCCCCTGGAGCTTTCCGCCTTTCGAGGGTTAGAGCTTACGTCCACATCTGATAAAACAAGTGGAGAGATGGTTTCCGGGGATTGCGATCAGGATTTTTTTCAGATGCGCGTCATTGCGCAATCTTCTTTCAAGAAGGCCGCTGTGCCGATGAAATTGCCAAGCTCTTGCCAGCCGTGACTGGCGGCTGTGGTGCCGACCGTCTGATCTATATTTATAGACGAACAGCGAAGGCCTATTGTCCGGCATCAGCAATGGCGGATTTGGCTTTGCTGCGAAGCCTCAACAAGAAAGCCATCCAGTCCGCAAGCATGCCTTGGGCTTCGTTGAACCGATCAAACCAATGTTTAAAAACGTGAAATCGCACGTGACGGACATTGCTGGGGTCGTCGGCGAATCCAACCTAAGACGAGATACACACTCCAGTGTAAGTCGACTTGCCTTCGCGTTTGGTGACGTCCCTCACTCAGCCCCGGGTTTTCATGATGTCACGAATCTCGCGCAGCAGCATCACGTCTTCCGGTATGGCGGCGGGCGGTGGGGCTTGCTTGGGTGTCGTGAGCTTGTTGATCTGGCGGATCAACAAAAACAGCACCAGCGCCACGATCAGGAAGTTGATGAGCGCGTTGATAAAATTGCCGTAGTTCAACGTCACCGCGCCCGCCTTGGCCGCTTCGGCCAAGGTCAAGGTTGCCGGCCCTTTCAGCGTGATGAAGAAATTCGAGAAGTCGATGCCGCCCAACACAAGGCCCAGCGGCGGGTTGATGATGTCCTTGACGATCGAATTGACGATACCGGTGAACGACGCACCGATGATCACGCCGACCGCCAGGTCGACGACATTGCCGCGCATCGCGAACTTCTTGAATTCTTCGAACATCGCCGTCCCCATTTGAAGGGTGTCGCCTTAAGGCTAATCCCGGGCTGAGATTTCAACAACCCAGGCGCGCAGAACGCCCGCCCGTGGACCCGCACGGTCGCCCCCACCCTGCCAAGGCCCCAAGAGAGGGCACGGGCCGCCGATAGTGCTGGCGCGCGTCTTAGGGTATTCCCAGTTCCAACTCGTCCCAGATCTCCGGCACAACCCAGAGCAGCGCCCCGGCCAGCCGGGCCAGGTTTTGTTCGTTGGTCAACATTTTCTTGGTCAAAAGTGTCATGGACGCCGTCATAGCCCCGGAACGGACCAGCACGGATGGCTTGAAAAGCACCCCGGCGCCGTATAAGACGCCCGGCTCTTTCGGGCCGCCCGGCGTAGGGCATGCCGTGGCGACCCCTGAATGCGAACTGGCCTGCGACCGCTTCTACGCCGTCTTGCAGGCCCATAAGGAGACCGCAAAATGCCCAAGATGAAGACCAAGTCGAGCGCCAAAAAGCGCTTCAAATTCACCGCCAACGGCAAGATCAAGACACGGCCAGGCCGGCAAGCGCCACGGCATGATCAAGCGCTCCAACGAGCAGATCCGCGAGCTGCGCGGCACCTCGATCCTGTCGCGCATCCGAAACCCAGCGCGTCAAGCGCTGGATGCCTTACGGTTGAGGGAGCAGATCCATGTCACGCGCACCCCGCGCCGTACCCAGCCACGCCCGCCGCAAGAGGTCCTCAAGCAGGCCAAGGGCTTCCGCGGCCGCCGCAAGAACACCATCACCACGGCCAATGCCGCGGTCGATAAGTCGCTGCAGCACAACTATATCGGCCGCAAGGTGAAGAAGCGGAATTTCCGCGCCCTCTGGATCCAGCGCATCAACGCCGCCGTGCCGCGAGCACGGCCTGACCTACAGCCGATTTATCAGCGGGCTCGCCGGCGCCGGCATCGAGATCGACCGCAAGGTCCTGTCCGATCTGGCCATCCACGAGCCCGCCGCCTTCAAGGCTCTGGTGGATCAGGCGTCGCGCGTAAGTTGCATCGTCTCCATCGGAGCCGGCGGTCTTGGCAAATCGCCTGGGCCTGTGATCCAAGCCGTTCCGATCGGGGTTGATTCATGAGCGATATTCAAAGTCTTGAGCGCGAGATCCTAGCCGCCCTTAAAGCCACGCGCGATGAAGCGGCGCTTGAAGCTGTGCGCGTGGCGCGCGCTGGGCAAGAAGGGCTGCGTCAGCGAATTGCTGAAAACGCTGGGCGCGCATGAGCGCCGGAGGAGCGCAAGGTTCAGGGCCCGCTGTTCAACGGCTTGCGCGACCGGGTGAGCGAGGCCATCGCCGCGCGCAAATCGGCGCTGGCCGATGAGGCGCTGAGCGCCAAGCTCGCCGGGGAACGCATCGATGTGACGTTGCCGCCGCGTCCCGAGCCGCGCGGCACCATCCATCCCGTCAGCCAGGTGCTGGACGAAATCACCGCGATCTTCGCCGATCTGGGCTTTGCCATCGCCGAAGGCCCGGACGTCGAATTCGACGATTACAATTTCACCAAGCTCAACATCCCGCCCGATCATCCGGCGCGGCAGATGCACGACACGTTCTATGTCGCGCCGCAGGCCGACGGCATCGCGCCACGTTCTGCGCACGCACACCACGCCCGTGCAGGTGCGCACGATGCTGAAGCAGAAGCCGCCCATCCGCATCATCGCGCCGGGCCGCACCTATCGCGTGCGATTCCGACGCCACGCATACGCCGATGTTCCACCAGTTCGAAGGCCTGGTGATCGACGAAGGCATACCATCTCGGCCATCTGAAATGGACGGTGGAGGAATTCTGCAAAGCGTTCTTCGAAGTCGACAAGGTCGAGCTGCGCGCGCGGCCCAGTTTCTTTCCCGTTCACCGAACCGAGCGTGGAATGGGACATGCGCTGCGACCGCTCGTGGCGGCCAGATCAAATTCGGCACCGGCAATGACTGGCTGGAGCTCGGCGGCTCCGGCATGGTCCATCCGCGCGTGCTGGAAATGTGCGGCATCGATCCCGCGCGCTATCAGGGCTTTGCCTTCGGCTTCGGCCTCGACCGCATGGCGATGCTGAAATACGGCATGCCCGATCTGCGCCCATTCTTTGAATCCGATCTGCGCTGGCTGCAGCCATTACGGCTTCGCCGCGCTCGACATCCCGACCCTCGACGGAGGGTTGTCGCCGATGAAATTCACGCTCTCCTGGCTCAAAGATCATCTCGACACCGATGCCGATGCGCGGACAGTCGCCGACAAGCTCACCAGCATCGGTCTGGAAGTGGAAGCGGTCGAAGACGCCGGCGCGCGGCTGAAGGATTTCATCGTCGGCCACGTCGTCTCGGCCGAAAAACATCCCAATGCCGACAAGCTGAAGCTCTGTCATGGTCGACACCGGCAGATGCAGCACCCGTGCAGGTCGTGTGCGGCGCGCCCAACGCGCGCGCCGGCATGAAAGCCGTGTTCGCGCGGCCCGGCATCGTGATCCCGGCGAGTGGCGAGGCGCTGAAGATCGGCACCATCCGCGGCGTGGAATCGCGCGGCATGTTGTGTTCGGAGCGCGAACTTGCTGCTGTCCGAAGAACATGACGGCATCATCGAACTTTCCGCCGATGCCAAAATCGGCGCGCCGGCGGCGGACGCGCTCGGCCTCAACGATCCTGTGATCGACGTCGCCATCACGCCCAATCGCGGCGATGCGGCAAGCGTGTTTGGCATCGCGCGCGATCTGGCAGCCGCGGGGCTCGGCACGCTGAAAGACGGCGACGGTCGCAGCCGTCGCAGGGCAAATTCAAATGCCCGAAAACAATCGCGCTCGAATTTCGCGCCGGACACCGAAAACGCCGTGCCCGATCTTCGCGGGCCGATCTATCCGCAACGTGAAGAACGGCCCCGTCACCCAAATGGGTGCAGGACCGACTGAAGGCCGTCGGACTGCGCCCGATCTCCGCGCTGGTCGATGTGACCAATCTCATCGCCCATGATCGCGGCCGGCCGCTGCATGTCTTCGATGCCGACAAGCTCGACGGCAACATGCAGGCGCGCCTCGCCAAAGACGGCGAAGAGCTCACAGCGCTCGACGGCAAGACCTACACGCTCGATTGCGACGATGATCGGTGATCGCCGACGATCATGCCGCGCGCGGCATCGCCGGCGTGATGGGCGGCGAGGACACCGGCTGCACCGAAACGACCACGCAACGTGTTCATCGAATCCGCGTGGTTCGATCCGGTGCGCATCGCCGCGCACCGGCCGCAAGCTCGGCATCGTTTCGGACGCGCGCTATCGTTTCGAGCGCGGCGTCGATCCGGAATTCGTGCTGCCGGGCCTCGAACTCGCAACCAAGCTGATCCTCGAATTCTGCGGCGGCGAAGCCTCGGAGATCGTCGTCGCAGGCCGCCCGCCCGACACCGCGCAAAACGATCACCTTTACCGCTGACGCCGTGAAGCGGGCTGGGCGGGCTTGATGTGCCGCGGGAGGAGATCATCGACATCCTTGCCAATCTCGGCTTCGAGATCGAAGACGAAGAGCCGATGCGCCGTCACGCCGCCGTCCTGGCGCAGCGACGTCGGCGGGCCCGGCCGATCTGGTCGAGGAAGTCGTGCGCATCCATGGCCTCGACAAAGTGCCCGTCCACACCCATGACGCGGCCGCACGCAGTGGCGCGCGCCGCGCTGACGCCCGCGCAGCGCCGAACCGCGCCTCGTGCGCCGCGCGCTTGCCGCGCGCGGTTTCAACGAGACGATTTCGCTATTCCTTCATCGCGCGCGCGCACGCCACATTGTTCGGCGGCGGCGACGATGCGCGCCAGATCGAAAATCCCATCGCCGCCGACCTGGATGCGCTGCGGCCGAGCGTGTTGCCGTCGCTGCTTGCCGCGGCGGCGCGCAATCAGCGCGCGGCTTCAGCGACCAGATGCTGTTCGAGATCGGCGCGCAGTTCGAAAGCGGCATGCCGGGCGCGCAGACCACTGTCGCCGCCGGCATTCGCGCGGGCGCAGCCGCGCGCGAGCTGGACGAAGGCCACCCATGCCGCCGACGCCTTCGACGCCAAAGCCGACATGCTCGCGGTGCTGGAAGCCGCGATGGGCGGCGCCCATGAACGCGCCGGTCAAATCCGGCGCGCCCGGCTGGTATCACCCCGGCCGTTCGGGAACGTTGGCGCTCGGGCCCAAGATCCTGGCCACGTTCGGCGAACTGCACCCGAAAATTCTCGCGGCGTTCGATCTCAAAGGCCCGTTCAGCGCGTTCGAAGTGAATCTCGATGCGATTCCGCGAACCCAAGGCGAAGGGCAAGGCGCGCTCGATTTTCGCGCCTTCGCCCTATCAGGCGATCGAACGCGACTTTGCCTTCGTTGTCGATGCCGACTGTCGGCGCCGAAGACGTGTTGCGCGCGGCAAGAGCGCAGACCGCAACTTCATCGAATCGCGTTTCGATGTTTCGATGTCTATGAAGGCAGTGCGTGCCGGAGGGTAAAAAATCGCTCGCCATCTCGGTCCGCCTGCAGCCAAAAGACAAAACGCTGACCGACGCCGAGATCGATGCCATCGCGCAGAAGATCGTGGCGGCGGTTACCAAAGCAACAGGCGCCGCCTTACGCACCTAAGAGCAGGCAAATGACGGGGCAGACTTTCGACAGGAAATCCGGCCTTGCCTTTGTCGTCGCGTTCGGCGTCGTGAGTCTCTTCGCCGACATGGCCTATGAAGGTATGCGTGCAATCTCCGGGCCGTTTCTTGCCATACTTGGCGCAAGCGGAACAGCTGTGGGCCTGATTGCGGGCGCAGGCGAGCTTGCGGGTTATCTGTTGCGCCTATTCTCGGGACGGCTTGCCGAACGCACGCGCGCCTATTGGCCCATCACCTTGTTTGGGTATGTCATCCAAATGACGGCGGTGCCGCTCTTGGCGCTTGCGGGGTCGTGGTGGATGGCGGCGGTCCTCATCGTCCTGGAACGTACCGGCAAGGCGATGCGCAATCCGCCGCGCGATGTGATGCTGAGCCGGGCGGGGGATCATATCGGCCAGGGCTGGGCCTTCGGTCTGCATGAAGCGCTAGATCAGACAGGCGCGATTGCAGGGCCGCTGATCGCGGCACTCGTGCTTTATCTCCATCACGACTATCGCGCCGCCTTTGCCTGGCTCGGCGTGCCCGCAATGCTCACCTTGTTCAGCCTGGTTACGTTGCGCCTGCGGTTCGCATTCGCTGGCCATATCGTGCCGCCCCACGATGGGTCCGCGCGGGACACTACCTTGTCTCGCGCATTCTGGCTTTATGTCGCGGCGACAGCGCTGGTCGGTTTTGGCTTTGCCGATTTTCCATTGATCGCCTTTCATTTCGAAAAAGCCCATGTGGTCCCGCAAGGCTCGGTCCCGCTCTTCTATGCCAGCGCGATGGGCGCGGCGGGCGCGGGCTCACTTGTTTTCGGACGCTGGTTCGACGCGCGCGGACTTTCGGTTCTTGTGCCCGGCATCTTCATCGGCATCGCCGTCACGCCGTTCGGTTTCTTCGGAGGCTTTTGGACGGCGTTCGCCGGTGTGTTGCTTTGGGGCGTTTCGCTCGGTGTGCACGAGGCGGTCATGTCAGCTGCCATTGCCCGAATGGTGCCCGAGCATGCCCGCGCCTGGGCTTATGGCATCTTCACCGCTATTTTCGGCATCGCTTGGTTTTTGGGCAGCGTCGCGCAGGGCGTGCTCTACGATTTTTCGCGGCCTGCCCTGGTGATCGTTTCGGTTCTGGCCGAAATCGCGGCCTTTTTGCCGCTGACGGGCGCCTTGCTGCAGATGCGGGGCGACGCGGCTGGACGGGCTTGATCGCCGCCGCTATGTACCCCCGCCCATGACCGACCTTGCCCAAATCCGCAATTTTTCCATCGTCGCCCATATCGACCATGGCAAATCGACCCTGGCCGACCGGCTGATCCAGGTCACCGGCGGGCTCACCAGCCGCGAGATGAAGGACCAGGTGCTCGATTCCATGGATATCGAGCGCGAGCGCGGCATCACCATCAAGGCCCAGACCGTGCGGCTCGAATACAAGGCGCAGAACGGCGAGACCTACATCCTCAACCTGATGGACACGCCCGGCCATGTGGACTTCGCCTATGAAGTGTCCCGCTGTCTGGCCGCCTGCGAAGGCGCGCTGCTGGTGGTGGATGCCAGCCAGGGCGTGGAAGCCCAGACGCTTGCCAATGTCTATCAGGCGATCGATGCCAATCTCGAGATCGTGCCGGTGCTCAACAAGATCGACCTGCCCGCCGCCGAGCCCGAACGGGTGCGGCAGCAGATCGAGGACGTGATCGGCATCGACGCCTCCGAAGCCGTCGCGATCTCCGCCAAGACCGGCCTCAACATCGAGCAGGTGCTGGAAGCGGTCGTCCACCGCCTGCCCGCGCCCAAGGGCGACTCGACGGCGCCGCTGAAGGCGCTGCTGGTCGACAGCTGGTACGACGCCTATCTGGGCGTCGTCGTGCTGGTGCGCATCGTCGATGGCGAACTGAAGAAGGGCCAGAAGATCCGCATGATGGCGGCCGACGCGGTCTATCAGGTCGAGCGCGTCGGCGTGTTCACGCCCAAGCAGGTGGCGGTCGAAAGGCTCGGCCCCGGCGAAGTGGGCTTCATCACCGCCGCAGATCAAGCAAGTCGCCGACACGCAGGTGGGCGACACCATCACCGACGAACGCAAGGGCACGCCGACGCCGCTTGCCCGGGTTCAAGCCGGCGCAGCAGGTGGTGTTCTGCGGCCTGTTCCCGGTGGATGCCGCGCAGTTCGAGGATTTGCGCGAGGCGCTGGGCAAGCTGCATCTCAACGACGCCAGCTTCACCTATGAGACCGAATCCTCGGCCGCGTTGGGCTTCGGCTTCCGCTGCGGTTTCTTGGGGCTTGCTGCATCTGGAGATCGTCCGCGAGCGGCTGGAGCGCGAATTCAATCTCGACCTCATCACCACCGCGCCCAGCGTCATCTACCGCATCCACATGAACGACGGCACGATGAAGGAGCTGCACAATCCCGCCGACATGCCCGATGTGACGCTATATCGAGTCCATCGAAGAGCCCTGGATCAAGGCGACGATCCTGGTGCCCGACGAATATCTGGGATCGGTGTTGAAGCTCTGCGAGGACCGGCGCGGGCGCCAGGTCGAACTCACCTATGCCGGCAGCCGCGCCATGGTGATCTATCAGCTGCCGCTCAACGAAGTGGTGTTCGATTTCTACGACCGGCTGAAATCGGTCAGCCGCGGCTATGCGAGTTTCGACTATCACATCGAAGGTTATGAAGAAGGCGATCTGGTCAAGATGTCGATCCTGGTCAATGACGAGCCGGTGGATGCGCTGTCCATGATCGTCAACCGCAGCGCGCCGAAGGGCGCGGCCGCGCCATGTGCGAGAAGCTGAAGGACCTGATCCCGCGCCACCTGTTCCAGATTCCGATCCAGGCGGCCATCGGCGGCAAAGTGATCGCGCGCGAAACCATCAGCGCGCTGCGCAAAGACGTGACCGCCAAATGCTATGGCGGCGACATCACCCGCAAGCGCAAGCTCCTCGACAAGCAGAAAGAGGGCAAGAAGAAGATGCGCCAGTTCGGCAAGGTGGACATCCCGCAGGAAGCCTTCATCGCCGCGCTGAAGATGGATGCGGATTGATGTAAGAAATACGAAGCGTTCGATGACAAAGATCGTTGCCTTGATCGATTACGGCTCCGGCAATCTGCGTTCGGCGGAAAAAGCGCTGGCGCGTGCGGCGCGCGAAGGCGCGACAGGCCATGAGGTCATCGTCACCAATAAGTCGGAAGTCGTGGCGAGCGCCGAGCGCATCGTGCTGCCGGGCGTTGGCGCTTTCGCCGATTGCATGGACGGGCTGGCCAGTTGCCCGGCATGGTCGACGCGCTGAACGATGCGGTGATTGCCAAGGCGCGGCCCTTCCTCGGCATCTGCGTCGGCATGCAATTGATGGCACGGGTGGGCCGCGAATTCGGCGACACCGCAGGCCTTGGCTGGATCGATGGCGAAGTCGTACGCCTGACACCCAACGACCGATCGCTGAAGATTCCCCATATGGGCTGGAACGAACTTGAGATCGTCCGCCCCCACGCGCTCACCGCTGGTCTTGCGCCGGGCGCGCACGCTTATTTCGTCCATTCCTTTGAAATCCGGCCCAGCGATCCTGCCCATGTCGTCGCACGAACGATTATGGCGGCCCGCTGACGGCCATCGTCGGCCGCGACAATCTCGTCGGCACCCAGTTTCATCCGGAAAAGAGCCAAGCCGTCGGTCTTGCGCTGCTTCAGAACTTCCTCATCTGGCGGCCATGATCCTTTTTCCCGCCATCGATCTGAAGGATGGACAATGCGTCCGCCTGAAGCGTGGCGTGATGGATGACGCCACCGTCTTTAACGACAACCCTGCCGCTCAGGCTAGCGCCTTCGCCAAAGCCGGCTTCGAATGGCTGCATTGTGTTGATCTCAACGGTGCGTTCGAAGGCCGCTCGGTCAATGCGGACGCAATCCGAGCTATACGTAATGCTATAACATTACCTATCCAATTGGGCGGCGGCATCCGCGATCTGGCTGGGATCGAGTTCTGGCTCGGCGCGGGAATCACCCGCGTCATCCTCGGCACGGCGGCGTTGCGAAATCCTACCTTGGTGAAAGAGGCCGCAAAGGCTCATCCCGGACACATCGCGGTGGGCATCGACGCCCGCGACGGCAAGGTTGCTGTGGAAGGCTGGGCCGAGACATCGACACTTGGGGCATGCGATCTGGCGCGGCGATTCGAGGATGCTGGGGTCGCCGCAATCGTCTTCACCGACATCGCGCGGGACGGAATGCTGCAAGGCGTGAACGTCGAAGCGACGGTCGCTTTGGCCCGCGCGGTTCGCATTCCCATCATTGCTTCGGGCGGTGTCGCAGGTATCGCAGACATTGAGGCGCTGCTGGCTGCGAAGGAGTCCAATATCGAAGGCGTGGTGATCGGGCGCGCGCTTATATGATGGCCGCATTGATACGGCTGAGGCGTTGAAGCTGGTCAAGTCCGGCTGAGCCGGCGGCATACCTCATCGAGCTGTTCGAGGGTCTTGTAGCGGATCTTCACCTCGCCACCTTTTTTTTCCCCGCGATGATGGATTTCGACTTTGAGTCCGAGCTTTTCGGCAAGCTGGCGCTCTAGCGCGACTGTGTCAGCATCTCTATTCAAGCCGTTCTTCAAAATAGATTTTCTGATATTACCAGAACGCTGTTCGGCTTCTCGAACATTGAGTGAAGCTTCGACGATGGCTTTCGCACGAGCGGCCGCGTCCGGCGCTCCGATCAATGTCCGAGCATGGCCGGCGGTCAGTTGCCCGTCGCGCAACATCGCCTTCACAGAGTCGGGCAGGCGCAGCAGACGTAGCGTATTGGCGATATGGCTGCGGCTCTTGCCGACTTCCTGGGCGATCTTCTCCTGGGTGTAGGCCGAAGCGATCCATCAGCTCGTGATAGGCGGCGGCCTCCTCGATGGCGTTGAGATCGGCGCGCTGGACATTCTCGATGATGGCGAGTTCGAGCGCCTCGGCGTCGGCCATCTCGCGCACCACCACCGGCACGTCGTGGAGCTTGGCCATCTGGGCCGCGCGCCAGCGCCGCTCGCCCGCGACGATCTCGAATTGATCTGCCACGCCCTTCACCGGGCGCACCAGGATGGGCTGCAAAACGCCCTTCTCGCGGATGGAATTGGACAGATCGTCAAGATCGCTGGTCGGCGAAAGTCTTGCGTGGCTGAAAGCGGTTCGGCCGCAGAAACGCGACGGGCAGGGTGCGTGTGGGTCTGGCGTCCGCCGCGCGCAGCCATCACATCATCGCCGATCAGGGCCGAAAGACCGCGGCCCAAACCGCGATCGTCTCGCATCCGCCATTATGCCGCTTCCCGCGCCTGTTCGCGCTGAATCAGTTCGCCGGCGAGCTTGATGTAGGCCTGGCTGCCGGGACAGCGCAGATCGTAGACCAGCGCCGGCAGGCCATGGCTCGGCGCTTCGGAAATGCGCACATTGCGCGGAATCACGGTTTTATAGACTTTTTCGCCCATATGCCCGCGCACGTCGGCGGCCACCTGATCGGACAATTTGTTGCGCTTGTCGAACATGGTCAGCACGATGCCCTGGATCTTCCAGCGTGCGGATTGAGACTGGCGCGCACGCGCTCGATGGTCTTTAGCAATTGGCTCAGGCCTTCCAGCGCGAAGAACTCGCATTGCAGCGGCACCATCACCGCATCGGCCGCCGCCATCGCATTGACGGTGAGCAAAGTGAGCGACGGCGGGCAATCGATCAGCACATAGGAAAAATTCTGTGCCTCACGTTCGTGCGGAATATTCGTCGAGCGCATCCTTGAGACGATAATTGCGCCGTGCCATGTCGATCAGTTCCAGTTCGGCGCCCGACAGATCCACCGTGGACGGCACAATCGAAAGCCGCGGCATCCGGGTGGGCATCACGGCGCTCGGCAAGCGGCGCCCGCCGATCAGCACGTCGTAGATCGTGACCTTGCGGTCGGCATGGTCGATGCCCAGCCCGGTCGAGGCATTGCCCTGTGGGTCGATGTCGATCACCAGCGTCGGCTCGCCGACGGCGGCCAGGGCAGTGCCCAGATTGATGGCCGTGGTGGTCTTGCCGACCCCGCCCTTCTGGTTGGCGACGACCAGCACGCGGGGACGCCGCGCGTCAGGTTTGGACAACCGGGCCACCAGATTGGACATGCTGCAGCTTTCGAATCTCCAGGATCACGCCGGATGGACCGGATCGGCTGGGATGCGTTTGAATGTCCATCTTCCAAGATTTATAGGCATCCGTCAATTCAGCCCCAACATCTTGGCCCTTCAGAAACAAATTGACTGTTTTTGCGGCCTGAAACCGGTGGGCATAAGAAAGCAGGCCGCCCAAGCGGCGCGCAGGCCCGGGCAGTCACCACATCAAAGGCCTCGGGACCGGCTTCTTCAATGCGGGCATTGCGGATATCCACCTCCGCATGAAGCGTTCGGCTGCTTGGGTGAGAAAGACACATTTCTTGGAGGTGGCTTCATACAGCGTCACCCGAATATCGGGCCGCAACGTCGCCAGCACCAGCGCCGGAAAACCTGCGCCGCTGCCCAGATCGGCCAGCGTCCGCGCCTGGTGCGGAATGAGGGGAGCGAGCTGGGCGCAGTCCCAGACATGACGCTGCCAGACTTCGACGAGAGATCCTTTGGAAACGAGATTATGCTGGCTGTTCCAGCTGGTTAGAAGTGCCGACATAGGCTTCGAGCCGGGCCAATGTTTCACGTGAAACATTGCTTTCGCCGGCAAATTCCTGCGGCCCGAAGCTCTCAGGCAACTGCTCGCTCCCGGCCCAATCCCCGCACATGGGCCAGCACCAAGGTCAGGGCCGCTGGCGTCACGCCATCGATCCGCGCCGCCTGCCCAAGGGTCGCCGGGCGGATACGCTCCGAGCTTCTGCACGGCCTCGGTCGAAAGCCCGTGGACCTGCGGCATAATCCAGGTCATCCGGCAGCATCAGCGCCTCGTCCCGGCGGAATGCCAGAATATCGGCCTCCTGTCGGTCCAGATAACCGGCATATTGGGCGTCGATCTCCAGTTGCTCGACCACCTCGGGACGACAGCGCCGAAAGCTCCGGCCAGATCCGCACAACGTCATCGAACTGCACATCCGGCAGACCCAGCAGGTCATGTGCGGAGCGGCGTGCTCCATCGAGCCGCACCTGAATCCCGTATTTCTGCGGCTTGGTTCGGCGTGACATTGAGGGCGCGAATTTTGTCTCGCGCTTGCGCCAATCGCTTCGGACTTCGCAGAAAACGCATGGCTACGCGCACGACCGACACATCCGGCGGCTTCGCCTAGCGCGGTCAGACGCTGATCGGCATTGTCGGCCCGCAAACTTAAGCGGTATTCGGCACGGGAGGTGAACATGCGATAGGGCTCGCTGACACCCTTGGTCACCAGATCGTCGATCATCACGCCGATATAGGCGGCCGCGCGGTCCAGAATGATGGGCGCGCTTTCGCCCGCAGCACGCGCCGCATTCAGGCCGGCCATCAAACCTTGGGCGGCGGCTTCTTCATATCCCGTCGTGCCGTTGATCTGGCCTGCCAGATAAAGACCCGGCACGCGCTTGGTTTCGAGTGACGGCTTCAGTTCGCGGGGATCGACATAATCATATTCGATGGCATAGCCCGCCCGCAGGACGCGCACCTTTTCCAATCCCGGAATCGTTGCGAGCAGCGCGAGCTGTACGTCCTCGGGCAGCGAGGTCGAAATCCCGTTGGGATAGATGGTGTCGTCGTCAAGCCCTTCGGGCTCTAGGAAAATCTGATGGCTGTCCCGGGCCGCAAACCGCACCACCTTGTCCTCGATAGAGGGGCAATAGCGCGGACCGGTGCTTTCGATCTGGCCGGAATACATCGGCGCGCGATGCAGGTTGGCGCGAATGATCGCATGGGTGGCCTGTGTGGTGCGGGTGATGTGGCAGGCGATCTGCGGCGTCTGGATGCGCGCGTTGAGAAACGAAAAAGGTGTCGGCGGATCATCGCCCAGCTGGCGTTCGAGCCTAGCCCAATCGATGGTCCTGCCGTCCAGCCGCGGCGGCGTCCCCGTCTTGAGCCGGCCCATCTGCAGGCCGAAGCCATAAAGCGTTTCAGAAAGCCCAACCGATGGCGCTTCGACGGTGGTGCCGCTGATAGCCTTGTTGTGCGCCGAGGCGCGGCCAGCTGGAATTTTTATTTCGCCGATATGGATCAGCCCATGCAAGAAAGTGCCTGTCGTCAGCACCACCGCGCCTGCCGTGATGCGCGCGCCCTCAGCCGTAACGACGCCCGCGGCACAGCCATTGTGCATAATCAGGTCTTCGGCCGCCGAGGTCCGGATTTCCAGATTGGCGATCTCATCCAGAGCTCCCTGCATCGCCGCGCTTGTAAAGCTTGCGGTCGGCCTGGGCCCTTGGGCCGCGTACAGCGGGGCCTTTGCGGCTGTTGAGGATACGAAACTGGATCCCGCCGGCATCGGCGACCCGGCCCATCAGCCCATCCAGCGCATCGATCTCGCGCACCAGATGGCCCTTGCCCACCCCGCCGATGGCCGGATTGCAGGACATCTCGCCGATGGTTTTGCGCGCGTGCGTGAGCAGCAGTGTCTTGGCGCCAAAGCGCGCCGACGCCGCTGCGGCCTCACAGCCGGCGTGGCCACCCCCGATGATGATGACGTCATACGTCATGCGGCGTCGTTTAGGCGCCAAGCCAGGCCTTCGCAAGATGGTGATGTTTCACGTGAAACATTCTGAAAAAGACACCAGCTTCAACCAATGTTTCACGTGAAACATTTTCTTACCGGTTGCCGATTGGACCGAGGATTTAAATGTTTTTCGGGTGAATAATTGGGCTGTTTGCGCAGAGGGCCGGTCGCATAGACCAGCGCCATCTTCGGAACACTTGTCGGCAAACGAAAGCCTAAATGGATCTACCCGCTTAATCGCCATCAAGTCATCGCCGTAATTCGGCACTATTCACCTGATGTGGATGTGAACAATCGAGCATTTTATCGAGGAAAATTAATCACTTAACAGATTCAATGCCGCCAATGTTTCACGTGAAACATTCACTTTCCGATGCAGAAATCCCGAAAGATCACATCCAGCAGGTCCTCTACATCAACCTTGCCGGTAATCCGCCCCACTGCCCGCATGGCGAGCCGTAGGTCTTCGGCCATCAGTTCCGGTTCGGCCGCCTTTTCTGCACGTGCCAAAGCCTGCGCGGTGTCTTCCAAAGCGTGCCGATGCCGGGCGCGGGTGATGGGCGGGGCTTCGGTCGGCGCCTCCAACTTTTCCGCCACTTTGACGGTCAAAGCCGCAATCAGGGCGTCCAAACCTTCGCCGGTCTTAAGTGACAGACGGATTCCGTTGCGCGGTTTGGGCCAGGGAAGGTCGGCTTTGTTCCAGACTATCAGATCGGCCTTGGCGAACTCGGCCGCGTCGGGCGCGCTGCCGTCCTGTAGCAAAATCACCAGATCGGCCGCCTCGGCACGGGCAAGTGCGCGGCGGACACCCTCGCGTTCGATGGGGTCGCAGGAATCCCGTAATCCCGCCGTGTCCGCGATTGTGACGAGGTAGTCCCCCAAATCGAGCCGGACTTCTATCACATCGCGCGTGGTGCCGGCGGTTTCGGACACGATGGCGACATCCCGGCGAGCCAAGGCATTCACAAGTGAACTCTTACCAGCGTTCGGATTTCCGATCACTGTTAAGTGAACACCGTCCCGAACCATTTCTCCGCGATGGTTGTCATGCAGATGAGATTGAATTTCCTGAGAAATTTCCCAGATTGCCACCCGTACCCGTCCAAGCACATCTTCGGGAATCTCTTCGTCGGAGAAGTCGATCGCGGCTTCAGCCCAGGCCGACGCGGCAATCAGGCGGGACCGCCATTTTTCATAAAGCGCGTAAAGCGAACCCTCATATTGGCGCAGGGCCTGACGCCTCTGCGCCTGCGTCTCGGCATCGATGAGATCGGCGAGGGCCTCGGCGCGGGTCAGATCGAGCTTGCCGTTCTCGACGGCGCGCCGGGTGAACTCGCCAGGTTCGGCGGGGCGCAGGCCAGGCACCTGGCCCAACGCTGCCAGCATCGCCTCCACGATCGCGCGGCCCCCATGGATATGAAATTCGGCGCAGTCCTCGCCGGTAAAGCTTGCGCGGGGCCGCAAACCACAGGATCAACCCGCGGTCGATTTCTTCGCCGCCTGGATCGCGAAATCGCCGCAACCGCGCAACGCGCGGTGGCCGCAACGCTTGGCCGCTTATGGCTTCAAGGGTAGCCTGCGCGCTGCGCGCCCGACACGCGCACAACCGCCATGCCCGCCCGTCCAGGGGCAGTGGAGAGCGCAAAGATGGTATCGCCGCGCGCCATGGCTTGGGCCAGCTATTTCGCATCCCTCTTGCCGGCGGTGGCCGCCATTCTCGCGCTGTCCCAGAGGAATTTCTGGAATTGCTCGAAAGCCTGTCCGCCCATCGGCATCCAGGCACGCAGCATGGCTTCGGGATCGCTGGTGTCCATCGCGGCCTGCATGCGGCGTTCCATTTCTGCCAGCATGCTTGCCCTGCAGCGCCGTGACGTCGGGCAGGCCCATCATCTTGCGCGCCTCTTCCGGCGTCATGTCCATTTCGATGTGCATCTTCATGGAATATCCTGCGCCTATTTCCAGCGCTTGTTCATAAGCCAACGCCCCGCGCTAAAGGAGGCTAAGGCCAACGATGCCTGTCTCGCAATCAGGCCTCCCCCAGGGACATAGCGGAAAGCTTGATGAGCAGCAATCAGCTCGACCAGGAAACCAGCCCCTATCTTCTGCTGCACACCGACAACCCAGTGCATTGGCGCGCCTGGGGAGCCGGACGCGTTCGCCGAAGCCGAGGCCGAGAACAAACCGATCCTTCTCTCGGTCGGCTACACGGCGTGCCATTGGTGCCATGTGATGAACCACGAAAGCTTCGCCGACCCCGAAACGGCGACGCTGATGAACGCGCTGTTCGTCAACATCAAGGTCGACCGCGAAGAACGCCCGGACATCGACCAGCTCTATCAGACCGCCGCCAACACCATGGGCCAGCACGGGCGGCTGGCCGCTCACCATGTTCCTCACGCCCAAAGGCGAACCGTTTTTCGCCGGCACCTATTTCCCGAAGGAAGACCGCTTCGGTCAGCCGCCTTCAAGCGCGTGCTGCGAAGAGGTGGCGCGCCTTTACCGCGAACAGCCCGAGCCGGTCGCCAACACAATCGCGCGCGTGCAGCAGACGCTCGCCAATCTATGGGCACGCGACACGCGCGGCCGAACTCAACGCGATGATGCTCGATCTGTCGGCGATCCACATCGCGCAGCGTTTCGACATTTTCTATGGCGGCATGTCGGGCGCGCCGAAATTTCCCAGTCGCGGGATTGATCGAACTGCTCTGGCGCGCCTATCTGCGCACCGGCGGCGCCGCAATTCTTCCAACTGGTGCAGACCACGCTCGACAATATGTGCATGGGCGGCATCTACGATCATGTCGGCGGCGGCTTCGCGCGCTATGCCACCGACGAACGCTGGCTGATCCCGCATTTCGAGAAAATGCTTTACGACAATGCGCTGCTCGTCGACGTGCTGACGCTGGTCTGGCAGCACAGCCGCAATCCGCTCTATCGCGAACGCATCGAGGAGACGATCGGCTGGCTGCTGCGCGACATGAGCGTGGAAGATGCGTTTGCCTCCAGTCTCGATGCCGATTCCGAAGGCGAAGAAGGCAAATATTATCTCTGGAGCGAAGCGGAAATCGACGCGGCGCTGGCCGGCACGTTCGCCCAGCGCTTCAAGGAGATCTACAACGTCCGGCGCGAAGGCAATTTGCAAGGCACGCACCATCCTGCATCGCATCGGCGGCGCGGTCTATCCGCTGTCCGATGCCGACGAGGCGCTGTTCAAACGCCAGCGCGAATTGCTGCTGGCAGTGCGTATGCGGCGCGACCGCGCCGCTGCGCGACGACAAGGTGCTGGCCGACTGGAACGGCATGATGATTGCCGCACTCGCCAATGCCGGAGCCGCTCTCAACAACAAGGAATGGATCGCCGCCGCGGTGCAAGCCTTCGACTTCATCGTCAAGACGTGATGGGCGATGGCGACCGTCTCTATCATTCCTGGCGCGACGGCAAGCGTCATCACACAGGCTTCGCCGACGACTACGCGCACATGGCGCGCGCGGCGCTGGCGCTTGTGGGAAGTCACCCAAGACGAACCGCTTCCTCGACCACGCCAAGTCCTGGACGCTGGCGCTCAACGAGCATTTCTGGGACATGCAGAATGGCGGCTATTTCCAGACGCAGCGACGATTCCGAAGCGCTGATTCTTCCGTGCACGCGACGGTATTCGACCAGGCCGCGCCTTCGGCCAACGGCACGATGGTCAGCAGTCCTCGCCAAGCTTCATTTCGCCACCGCCGACATTGCTTATCGCGACCGCTCCAATGCGCTTGGTGCAGGCCTTCGCGGGCGAGCTTGGCCGCGCCTACATTTCGATGGGTTCGTTCATCAACGGCCTGGAAACGGTGATGACGGGCCTGCAGATCGTCATCGTCGGCCCGCAAGACCCATGCCAAGACGCAGGAGCTGCAGGCCGCGGTCCATGGCCGCAGCCTGCCCACCGCACGCTTGATGGTGGTCGATCCCGATCAGGACGTTGCCCGAAGGCCATCCCGCCTTCGGCAAGACGATGCAGAACGGCCAGCCGACCGCCTATATCTGCGTCCGCAATAGCTGTTCGCAACCTATCGTCAACGCAGTTTCGCTATCGCAAGCCCTGCAACTGCCCGCCCGACCACAAGGCCAGGCGTAGGTTACGCGAAAGCCCGGTGTTGCTACCCCTGTCATCTGTGCTTTGATTTGCCGAAGCCGCACGGTGGGGGAGAACGATGGCCGGCAGAGATATCACGATCAAAACCTCCGACGGCGATTTCGCGGGCTATCTTTCTACCCCCAGCGCCGGCACCGGTCCTGGCATGGTCGTCATCCAGGAGATATTCGGTGTCAACGCTGTAATGCGCGGCGTGGCCGATGCACTGGCCGCGCGCGGTTATCTGGCCCTGTGCCCTGACCTGTTCTGGCGGCTCAAGCCAGGCGTCCAACTCAGCGACAAGACCAAGGCGGAGTGGGATGAGGCGTTCGCACTGATGAACAAGTTCGATCCTGACGCAGGCGTGAAGGACATCCAGTCCACGATCAGCCAGCTCCGCCGCATCCCGGGTTGCACCGGAAAGGTCGGCGCTGTCGGCTATTGCTTGGGCGGGTTGCTTGCCTACCTCACCGCGGCCCGCACCGACAGCGATGCTTGTGTCAGTTATTATGGGGTGAACATCCACACCAAACTTGACGAAGCCAAGACTATCAAAAAGCCGCTGATGCTGCACATCGCAGGCCAAAGATCAGTTCGTGCCGCCGGACGCACAAACCCAGATCGTTGAGGGTCTGAAATCAAATTCCAACGTCACAATTCACCTCTACCCCGAGATGGATCACGCTTTCGCCCGCGAAGGCGGCGAGCATTACGACAAGGCTTGCGCCGACCTTGCCAATGGCCGCACGGCGACCTTCTTGCGTCAGCACCTAAGCTGACCGCCGGTCAAACCTCCGCCCAGCGCCGTAGCAAATTGGCGTGGCTTTTCGCGATGAGATCGAAGGCGGGTGATTTGCCTTCCTTTTCGAAGATTATTCCCCGCGCGCGCGCCAGATCGAACAAGGTTTCACGGGCGGCTTCATCGCGTACCACGCTTTGCACCCAGAACACCGCGGCCAGCCGTTCACCTGTTTGGACCGGCAGCACGCGATGCAGCGACGTCGCGGGATAAACCACCGCGCTGCCAGGTGGCAGGCGCACGCCAATATCGGCTGCGCCCGGAATACAAAGCCCGCCGCCCGTATAGGAATCAAGATCGCTCACGAACAGCGTCACTGCCAGATCGGTGCGCATGCGCACCTGTCCCACCGGCATCAGCGCGTCATCAACATGGGTGCCGTATTCCATGCCCGGCCGGTAGCGGCTGAACAAAATCGCAGAAAGATTGCGCGGCAGTGCCGCCGAACGGAAACGCTCGCTGCGAGCGAGCGCTTCGCTCACGATGCGGCGCGGCCCCTCCACACTGGCCCCCACGGCTTGCTCGTTGGTCTTGACGATGCGCGCGTGCCAACCCGCCGTCTTGGCGCCTTCCTGCCATTGGGCCGCGGCGAGCCCCTCGCGCACGCGCGCGACTTCTTCGGTGTCAAGCAGATTGTCCAAGATGACGATCACGGCGGACCCTTTCGGGCTACGATCCTAAAGAACAGCGCGACTGCTTTCGACCCTTCTCCAAGCACAGACACGGCTCTATGATGGGCGCCACTAGGCTCCTGTTATAATACTGGAATAAAAAGATAAACGTGACGAAGCAAAAACTCTTTTTCCGAAAATCCCCGGCTTACCGATCAAGGCAAAGATGAAGGCGATCCAGTTCGAGAAGACGGGCGGCCCGGAGGTTCTGGAGCTGAAGGATATCGAGCTTGCGCCGCCGCGACGAGGTCAGGTCCGCCTCCGCCACAGCGCCATCGGGGTCAACTTCATCGACACCTATCAGCGCTCAGGCCTCTATCCGGTGGCGCTGCCCTCCGGCCTCGGCCTGGAAGCAGCGGGAACGGTGGAGGCGCTGGGCGAGGCCGTGACCACATTCAAAATCGGAGATCGCGCAGGCTATTGCGGCGGCCCACTCGGCGCCTACGCCGAGGCCAACAACGTGGCCGCCGATCGTCTGGTGAAACTGCCCTCCACCATTTCCGACGAGGTCGCCGCCGCCGGAATGCTCAAGGGCATGACGGTGCAATATCTGTTAAAGCGCACCTATCGCGTGCAACACGGGCAGACGATCCTGTTTCACTCAGCTGCCGGCGGCGTCGGGCTCATCGCGGGGCAATGGGCCAAGCATCTGGGTGCTACCGTCATCGGCACGGTCGGCTCCGACGACAAGATCGAACTCGCCAGAAGCCATGGCTATGACCACGTACTCAATCTGCGCAAGGACAATTGGGTGAACCGCGTGCGAGAGATTGCAGCCAGCGGTGTGCCCGTGGTCTATGATTTCAGTGGGCAAAGATACTTGGAACGGTTCGCTCGACTGCTTGGCGATCCGTGGCATGATGGTGAGCTTCGGCAACTCGTCCGGCGCGGTGCCGGCTTTCGAGCCAGGCATCTTAAGCGCCAGAGGATCGCTCTATCTGACGCGTCCCACGCTTGCGCATTACATCGCCACGCCAAAGCAATTGCAGGACACCGCCGATGATCTGTTCGACGTCATCGCCAAAGGCATTGTGACGATCAAAATCAATCAGCGGTTCAAACTGTCCGAAGCGCGCGCGGCCCACGAAGCGTTACACGCGCGGCAAACGACGGGCGCGACGATCTTGATTCCGTAGCTATTCGGCGGCTTCCTTCGCCGCGTCGCGCAGATAGATCGAGCGCTTGGGCTTGTCCATCACACGACGCAGCATCGGCACGAAGGCGTCGAGCGGCATCGTGTCATAATTGGGATCGAATGCGTTCTGGTCGTGGCGGGCGCAGAACATCGCGGTACGCTCGAAATTCGGATGGCCACGAAATTGCTCACGCAGATTGCGGTCCAAACCCAGATAGTGAAAGAAATAATAGCCCTGAAAGATGCCATGGTTTTGTAACATCCAATGGTTCTCTTCCGAGACGAACGGCTTCAATATAGTTGCGGCAAGCTCGGCGTGATTGTGCGAGGCCAGCGTATCGCCGATATCATGCAACAGCGCGCAGACGACATATTCCTCGTCCATTCCGTCTCGATGGGCCAAGCTCGCCGATTGCAGCGAATGTTCCATGCGGTCTACCGCAAAGCCGCCGCAATCGCCCTGCAGTAGTTTGAGGTGGGCCAATACGCGATCAGCCAGGCCAGCGTTGAACTGCATCGCCGCCATAGCGATTTTCATCCAGTCTTCCTGCGTGCCTTGCGTCATGGCGTGAAATTGGGCGCGGTCAGTGGGATGTTCGGTCATCTGGTAAGCCTTTCCGGTTCTGCCGACGCCAGTTTCTGCCTGTGTCCATCAAGGGTCAATTGGCCGCGGTGGCGGCGCGCTTAACGCCCACCAGACCGCCAGGAAATCTCCCCATAGGACAAGCTTTCCAGATCCTGCCGGTCGCTAGGCGCTGACTGATGGCTGTTCTATTTCGGGCGGGTTCTGGTGATCGGCGGACCGACGGCAATGCTTGCACGATAGGGGCGGGCTTTCGCGGTCTTGGAGGGGGACATACGGAAAATTATAGTTTGAATGCCCCAAGACGTGCTTGCCTCAACTCAGACCTATACGGGCGTGGGCGTAGCCCAGCCGTTGGACCCCAGCAAGAATTGCACAAGTTTCGTGGAACCTTCCAATTCACGCTCGGTATCGGCGATCCGCCGATGGTTCTCGCAGAACTGCTCTGCGAGCCGAGCGCCCCAAAACAGTATTCGGCTGCGAACCACCCAAAACTTCTCTTACAGAAGCTTACGGCGCGATTGGCTGACGCGCTCATTTCCCAATCCTGCATCGACCCCAATGTCGCGCTTATCGCGCGTAACGGAGATTTCCGTTATTTCGCCAATCATTGCAGATTGAGGCTCGCCTGACCCTCACGTATTCATGCTGTCGAAGAAATCCGCATTGTTCTTCGACGAGCGCAGCTTGTCGAGCAGGAATTCGATCGCGTCGATCGTGCCCATGGGCGCCAGGATGCGGCGCAGCACATAGGTCTTGGCCAAGGTGCCCTTGTCGACCAGCAGCTCGTCCTTGCGGGTGCCGGATCGCAGGATGTCGATGGCCGGGAAGACGCGCTTGTCGGCGACCTTGCGGTCCAGGATGATTTCGGAATTGCCGGTGCCCTTGAACTCTTCGAAAATCACTTCGTCCATGCGGCTGCCGGTATCGATCAGCGCGGTGGCGATGATGGTGAGCGAGCCGCCTTCCTCGATGTTGCGCGCGGCGCCGAAGAAGCGCTTGGGACGCTGCAAGCGCGTTGGCGTCCACGCCGCCGGTCAGCACCTTGCCCGATGACGGCACGACGGTGTTGTAGGCGCGGCCCAGGCGGGTGATCGAATCGAGCAGGATCACGACATCGCGCTTGTGTTCGACCAGGCGCTTGGCCTTTTCGATCACCATTTCGGCGACCTGGACGTGGCGGCGTCGCCGGTTCGTCGAAGGTGGAGGAGATCACTTCGCCCTTCACCGAGCGCTGCATGTCGGTGACTTCTTCCGGGCGTTCGTCGATCAGAAGCACGATCAGATAGCATTCCGGGATGATTGGCCGAGATCGCCTTGGCGATGTTCTGCAGGATCACGGTCTTGCCGGTGCGCGGCTGGGCGGTGATCAGCGCGCGCTGGCCCATGCCCTGCGGCGCCACGATGTCGATGACGCGGCCGGTCTTGTCCTTGATGGTGGGATCGTCCAGCTCCATCTTCAGCCAGCGCGTCGGATAGAGCGGCGTCAGATTGTCGAAATGGACCTTGTGCTTGATCTGCTCGGGGTCTTCGAAATTGATGGTGGAGACCTTCAGCAGCGCGAAATAGCGCTCGCCGTCCTTGGGGCCGCGGATCGGGCCTTCGACGGTGTCGCCGGTGCGAAGGCCGAAGCGGCGGATCTGCGAGGGCGAGACGTAGATATCGTCGGGGCCGGGCAAGGTAATTGGATTCGGGCGAGCGCAGGAAGCCGAAGCCGTCCTGCAGGGTCTCGACCACGCCCGTGGCCGGTGATCTCGACATTGCGCTCGGCGAGTTCCTTGAGGATCGCGAACAGCATGTCCTGCTTGCGCATGGACGAGGCGTTCTCGATCTCGAGTTCCTCGGCGAAGGCCAGAAGATCGGTGGGGGTTTTGGATTTTAGATCCTGCAGCTTCATCGCCTGCAGGCCGGCTTGAACTGTCATGGAAAAACACCTGATACAGATTGAGAGGAATTCACCGTCATCCGCCGGCCCGCATGAGCGCGGCCTGCAGATCCTTGCCGGTTAATAAGATCGACCGCCGCTTTGGCCTTTTGGGCTCGAGCCTCGCGCGAATCTTGCGCAGGGCCACCTCGGCGTTGATGGGGAACTAGACGCCTTATACCGTGATTTGGGGCCGATGCAAAGCCGATCAAGAGGGCGCAGGTAAAAAATCCTCAAAATGGCTCCTCAAAATGGTCGGACCAGCACCATGACCAAAATGCCGATCAACAGCAGCGCCGGCACCTCGTTCCACATCCGGTAGAAGCCCGCATTGTGCTTGTTTTCGCCGCGGGCGAACGCCTTGGCCCAGCCGGCATAGGAACCGTGCACGCCACTCATAGCCAGTACCAGCACGAATTTCACCTGCAGCCAATGTCCCGATAGGCCCCGGTCGCAATTGCAAGCGTTAATCCGAAAATCCACACCGCGATCATCGAGGGCGTGATGATGATGCGCAGGAGTTTGGACTCCATCATCTTGAAGCGTGCGTATTCGACAGTTCCGGGCGTGGTCTCGGTGTGATAGACGAACAGGCGCGGCAGATAGAGCATCCCGCCATCCAGGCGATCGCCGCAATAACATGCACGACCTTGATCCAGGCGATGTAACTCGAAACAAACGTCCCCATCAGCTATTCCCCATCGCGCAGCGTGGAAATTTCGCGGGACAAATCCGTCCATCCGCACAATTCACCGTGCCCCCCGATACGGCTGCACGCTCCACCAGATCGGCCAGCCCGTCCACAAATCCTGCGCATGTTCCCACGGCTGGCACACGCAAATAGTCCGGCACGCCCGCCACGCGTGCAAGATGGGCATATTCGATGTCGAGTTCGACCAATGTTTCAGAATGTTCCGACACAAACGCGATGGGCACTACGATCACGCCCTTGCCTTGTGCCCCGGCGCGACGAATTTCCGCATCTGTTGCAGGCCCGATCCATTTCCGCGGCCCCACCCGGCTTTGATAGCAGACTTGCCAGTCGAGTTCTGGCAACCCGAGTGCGCCCACAATGGCAGCAGCGCTTTGCTCGACCTGCCACTGATAGGGATCGCCCCGCGCAATCGTGCGCTGCGGCAAGCCATGGGCCGACAACAACAACCGATAATCGAGGTGGGGTTTCCTACGCGTGAGCGTTTGCTCCACCAACTCTGCCACGGCCCTGACAAAACCGGCCTGCCAAGGATAGCAACACACCCGTGACGTCGGCACGCCAAGTCCCTGCTTCGTGGCTACCCGATCCCAAGCATCCAACGACGATGCGGTTGTGGTGGTTGAAAACTGCGGATAGAGCGGTAGCAAAACAATTCTGTCTGGCATCCATGCATTGACCGCATGTGCGCAATCCTCGCTGAAAGGTGGCGAATACCGCATCGCGACAAACACCCGCGCCTGATTGCCGCGTGTCTGCAACGCGGCCTCAAGAGCATGGGCCTGCGCCTGTGTCTGCTCCAAGATCGGCGAACGCCCACCGATCTTGGCATAGATCTCGCGCGCAACAGGGGTTCGGCGTCGCGCGATGAACCACGCTAAGGCCCCCCGGGCAAATCCTGGTACCGACAAGATAGCCGGATCGGAAAAAAGACTTCGCAAGAAAGGTTCGACCGCCTTAGGCGAATCCGGCCCGCCCAAATTGAACAAAACGACTGCCAGCTTCACCGCATCGCCCTGATATGGGCGACCAAGTCACTCACATGCGCAGGCGGTGTTTCTGGCAGCACCCCGTGGCCAAGGTTGAAGATGAACGAACGCCCGCGCATCGCCGTCAATATCCGGTCTGTTGCCGCCGTCAATGCGGGGCCGCCGGCAATCAGTGCAATCGGATCGAGATTGCCCTGCACCACAGAGCCAAGCCGGCTTGCCCATCTGACAGAAACCGCGGTGTCCACCGAAATAGCATTGACGCCAGTTTCGCAGGCGTAGCGTTCATAACCTTCCAAGGTCGTGGCCCGGGGAAACCCAATGATGAGCGCCCCAGGATATGCCGCTCGCACTTTTTGAACGATCCTGCTGGTGGGGGTTATCACCCAATCGGCAAAGGCCTCTGCGGTCAGTCCGCTTGCCCAACTGTCAAAAATTTGCACCGCATCTGCGCCCGCCTCGATCTGCTGGATTAGGTGAAACGCAACACAATCCACCAGCACATCCAGAAGAGCCGCAAATCCTGCTGGATCGCGATACCCCCAGAGCTTGGCTGCTCGTTGATCGTCCGACCCAGTCCCTTGGGCCATATAGGTGGCCAACGTCCACGGCGCGCCGGCAAAACCCAGCAAAGCTGTCCCATCCTCGAGCTCAGACTTAACAAGATCGAGGCCTTCGTAAACCGGAGCCAATTTTTCAGCCCAAATATCGGTCCGCGTTTCCAAGGCCTTGGGCGTGTCAATTGCTGAAAGCCGAGGACCTATGCCCTCCTCGAACGTCACTTTCAGGCCAAGGGCGTCCGGCACAACCATAATATCCGAAAACAGGATGGCGGCATCAAACCCGAACCGCCGAATGGGTTGTAGCGTGAGCTCCTGCACGATTGCCGGCGTCATGCACATCGTCATGAAGGACCCGGCCTTAGCCCGAAGCTGCCGATATTCTGGCAGATAGCGCCCGGCCTGTCGCATGAGCCAGACCGGCGGCGGCCAAACGGCCTTGCCCTTTAAAGCACCCACAATCTTCTTTTCTTCCTTCAAAACAAGACTCCTAAGAAGAGTTGCTGAAGATGATGTTTGGCCTGTTATCTGTGGAGGCTTTGGTGCGTATATTTCGGTCTAGGCTCTAAGTCGTTTTGGCTCAAGGGGTTGGTTAAGTGCGTGGGCTCTGTGGGCGGGGCGAGTTTTGCCCATAGTGCCACGAAGTTGTTGGGCAAGACCCACAGCGTACTATGGCGGCGGTCATTTTGTGGACGATCTGGCTCGGCTGGGCATGAATTGAGAGTATTTTGTGAACATGGAATTCCACGTCCATCTCGTCTCTGACGCAACCGGCGAAACCTTGAACGCCATCGCGCGTGCCGCACTTGCCCAGTTCGAAGGCGTTGCGGTCAACGAACATTTCTATGCGCTTGTTCGTAGCAAACGCCAGCTGGATCGCGCGCTCGAACATATTCGGGAGGAACCGGGGCTGGTCTTCTTTACCCTGGTTAATCCAGACTTGCGCAAGGACTTGTTGACGCAATGTGGACAGATGGGGATACCGACTTATGACGTGCTTGAAGCTCCCATCGCCGTGATGCGGAATTTTCTTGGTGCTGCCGAAAGCCACAGGCCTGGTGGTCAGCATGATGTGGATCAGCGTTACCTTCAGCGCATCGAGGCATTGAACTTTACCATCCAACACGACGATGGCCAGGCACTCGAAACCCTGGACGATGCCGAAGTGGTTTTGGCTGGCGCGAGTCGGACATCGAAGACACCGACCTGCGTATATCTTGCCATTCGTGGCGTACGTGCAGCCAATGTCCCCATAGTGCCGGCAATGCCATTGCCGCCACAATTGCTGCGAGCAAAAAAGCCGCTGATCGTGGGCTTGTGGGCATCGCCGGACCGATTGGTGCAGGTCCGCCGCAATCGGCTCTATACGCTGGGCGAAGTGCGTGACACAAGTTATGTGGATCTGGAAAATGTCCGTGCCGAAGTTTCGTCCACGCGCAAATTGTTCGAGCGGCAGGATTGGCCCACGATCGACGTGTCACGTCGTTCTGTGGAAGAAACCGCTGCTGCCATCCTCAACCTTCTGGCCGAGCGCCAGGAGGCCGAGCCATGACCCAACTTATTTTGGCGTCTGCAAGTGCTGTGCGTGCGCATGTGCTTGATGCCGCGGGTGTGACCTTCGATGTTATGGCCGCCCATGTGGACGAGGACGCGATCAAGGAATCTCTTTTGGCTTTGGGTACTCCTTTGCACGGAATTGCCGATGCGCTGGCGGAACTGAAGGCGGTCCGCGTTTCGTCTTCTATGCCGGACGCGCTGGTGTTGGGTGCTGATCAGGTTCTCGTCTTCGAGGGAAGGCTCATCAACAAATGCACCGATCTCGACGAAGCGCGCAGATTGCTGCGCTGCTTGCGCGGTAAGACGCATAAACTTATCAGTGCACTGGTGCTCGCCAAAGCCGGTAACGCGATCTGGCGGCACGTCGAAAGTGCACAGCTATGGATGCGCGATGTCAGCGACGTGTTTCTCGATGACTATCTCACGGCCGAGGGCCAGGACATTCTAAAAGGCGTCGGCTGTTATCGGCTCGAAGGAAGGGGCGCACAGCTCTTCGAGCGTGTCGAGGGCGATTATTTCACAGTGCTGGGCCTGCCGCTTTTGCCGCTGCTTGCTCCGCTACGCCAGCACGGAGTTATCGCAACATGATGATCAATGCAAAGACCAGATGCGCAGGCGTCGTGGGCTGGCCGGTGTCGCATTCCTTGTCGCCGCGGCTGCACGCTCATTGGCTGAACGTCCATGGCATCGATGGCGCCTATGTGCCGCTTCCGGTTGCGCGAGAACATCTAGCCGAAGCGCTCAAAGGTTTGCAGTTGGCGGGCTTCAAAGGCGTAAATCTCACCATCCCGCACAAAGAAGCCGCGTTCGCCCTCGCCCACTCGCTCGACGATGCCGCGCGCGCGGCGGGCGCGGTGAATTTGTTGGTTTTCCGCGATGATGGGAGCTTCGAGGGCCGCAACACAGATGCCGAAGGTTTATGCGCAAGTCTGCGTGCCGCTGGCGTTACATTGTCGGGCGCGCCTGCCGCGCTCATCGGTGCTGGCGGGGCCGCGCGGGCTGCGATCCTCGCGCTCGATGCTATCGGTGCGGGTGAAATCCGCATCCTCAATAGACATTCGGATCGTGCCGCGTCTCTGGCATTCGCGCTTGCGCCCTTCGTGACAGCGAAGCTTAAAAGCGTTGCTTGGACCGAATGGCCGGCTGCGGCCTTCGATGCAAAGTTGCTCGTCAACGCCACCAGCGCTGGCATGGCAGGCCAGGCCTTGCTCGATCTGCCGTTCGATCCACTGCCGCAAGACGCCGCCGTCTGCGATCTCGTTTACAATCCGCTTGAGACCGAGCTGCTGCAGCGCGCCAAAGTGTTGGGACACAAGACCATCGATGGTCTGGGCATGTTGATGTATCAGGCTGTTTCGTCTTTTGCGGCGTTCTACAGCGTTACGCCGAAAGTCACGTGCGAGTTGCGACGTGAACTCGTGCAAGCATTGACGACATGACCACGCGCCCCATTCTTGTGGGCCTTACCGGCTCTATCGGCATGGGTAAGACCGAAACCGCGAAAATGTTCGCACATCTGGGCATCCCCGTTTACGACGCCGATGCCGCCGTGCACCGGCTCTATGAACCAGGTGGTGCCGCCGTGCCCGAAATCGCAAATCTCTTTCCAGATGTCGTGCGCGACGGCCGGGTGGACCGCGCCCTGCTCGCCAGGAAAATCAGCTTGATTTCCGACGGGTTCAAAAAGCTGGAAGCCATCGTACACCCTCTGGTCGCGCGCGAGCAGATGGCTTTCTTGGCTGATGCCGCGGCAAAGGGCGCCCAGATGGTTGTTCTTGATATTCCGTTGCTGTTTGAAACCGGCGGTCACAAAAGAATGGATGCCGTCGTGGTGGTATCCGCTCCTGCCGATGTCCAACGTGCCCGTGTGCTGGACCGCGAAGGGATGACCGCGGAAAAGCTCGATCACATTTTGTCGCGCCAAATGCCCGACGCTGAAAAGCGTGCACAAGCCCATTTTGTGGTTGAGACCGGCAAAGGTCTTGATCACGCTTTTCAACAGGTCAGGCAGGTGGTCGACGCCCTTCACAAGCGCTGGCTTTTGGCAGAAAAGGACGCCCATGCGTGAAATCGTCCTTGACACCGAAACCACCGGCCTCGACCCCGCCGACGGCCATCGCATTATCGAAATCGGCTGCGTGGAGCTGATGGATCATGTGCCCACGGGGCGTACTTATCAATGCTATCTCAACCCCGAGCGCGATATTCCGATGGAATCTCAGCGCGTTCATGGGATCACGGAGGAATTCGTCGTCGGTAAACCGCTTTTCGCGGCGGTGGTGGATGAGATGCTCGAATTCCTGGGCGATGCGCCGCTGGTCATCCACAATGCAGGCTTCGACCTCAAATTCCTCAATGCCGAATTGCTTCGGGTGACGCGTCCCGCCATTCCCTTTGCGCGCGCCATCGACACCATCGATATCGCCAAAGCCAAGATTCCCGGTGCGCGCTACTCGTTGGATGAATTGTGCAAGCGGTTTGGCGTCGATCTGACCACCCGCGCCAAGCACGGTGCGCTGCTTGATGCCTCGCTTTTGGCGCAAGTCTATCTGGAATTGATTGGCGGGCGGCAGACGCGACTGATGCTGGCCCCTTCAGACACAGCCATTGTGGTCAGTGATGCGGCCCAGCAGCCCGCGCGTGCAAGGCCCATCCCGCTTGGGCCCCGGATCACGGAGGCAGAAAGAGAAGCGCACAGCGCCTTTATCGGTGAGCTTGGAGCCGACGCAATCTGGAACTGGCGGTAAGCTTGAGAACCGCTTTGGATTGAATCAAAAAAGGATCATCATGGCCCGGTTATGATCGGGTCGATCGACCAGCCCATTTTGGCGCCAATTCAATCTGCTATCGCTTGACTGCCCGCTTTCGCAGGTCCGACAGGCAAAGTGAGACAATTCAAAATCGCGCTAAATCGTCTGCGGTTGAACGCCGCCGCGAGCCTGCTGCAATTCGAGCTGTTTGGCCTGATAAAGACCGGCAAAGTCGATCGGCTCGATCATCAGCGGCGGCATTCCGCCATCGCGGATTGCGTCGGCAACGATACGCCGTGCGAACGGAAACAGCAGCGTCGGCCCCTCGATCAGAAGGGTTTTCTCCAGCGAGTTCTTCGGCGATGTTGTGCAGCGCGAACATGCCGCCATAGACGAGTTCGAGCAGGAAGATCGGCCGTTCTTCGGCCTTGGCCGAGACCCGCAGCTTCAGTTCGACCTCGAACTGCTCGTTCTCCATTCGGCGGGCTTGCAGGTCCACGCCAAAGTCGATCTGGGGACGGCCCTGGATGTTGCCCGGCGCGCCGGGGTTCTCGAAGGAAAGATCGCGGACATATTGTGCGACAACCTGAAGACGGGGAGCGGTTCCCTCGCCATTCGCAGCTCCGTTACCCTCGGCACCGTTGCCCTGCCCGGCGGAAAAGCCCTGCTCGCTCATTGTTTTCCCGTTTTGCTGATGGGGCCTGCGCGCTACCACGGATCGCGCCGATGTGACAAGCGGCGGACTGGCGCGGGCCCGTTTTTGCTCCATATTTGCCCTATTGGCCCGATTTGCTGGACCCGTCCTCCCATGGGGGGTACCCTGTCTTCGATGTGCCGGTCTTGGGCCGGAAGGTTCTCAGATGCCCGATACGCAGCTTTTCGAAATTCTCCTGGCCGCCGTGGTGGCCGGCATTGTGCTGTTCCGCCTCTACACCGTACTTGGACGGCGCACGGGCCACGAGGCGCCGCCACACGAGCAATACCGCAAACAGACCTCCCCCCCCGGTGACAATGTGGTGGCCATCCCCGACCGCGCGGCCGTGCGGCCCGGTGTCTCCAGTGAGAAACCCACCGATAGCGTGGCCCCCGGGTTGCTGGACATCAAGCTCGCCGACCGCAAATTCGAATCCGACCATTTTCTGTCCGGCGCGCGGGGGGCTTACGAGATCATCGTGACCGCGTTCGCCGCTGGAAACCGCCAGACCTTGCGCCCGCTGTTGAGCGAAGAAGTTTATGCCGCCTTCGATGGCGTCATCCGCGGCCATGAAGAGCGTAAGGAAAAGATCGACTTCACCTTCGTTGGCTTTTCGGATGCGACGATCGTCCATACCGAACTCAAAGGGCACATGGCGGAGATCACGGTTAGCTTCACAGCCAAATATATTTCCACCACGGCCAAATCCGATGGCGCCATCGTCGAAGGCGACCCCAAGACCGTGCGCGACGTGACCGACATCTGGACCTTCGCCCGCGACACGACTTCGCGCGATCCGAACTGGACCCTGATCGCCACCTCCGGCGAGCACGCCTGACTGCGCCCGCGCCATGATACGGCGCGCGTTTCTTCTTCTTGGCACCGTTCTCATCTGCGCCGGTGCCGTGGCGTGGTTTTGGCTGAGACCCAATCCTTTACCAAACCAGTTGCGGCTCACCGCCATCGGTTTTGCAAATCTTCCCGGCTGGCAGGACACCGATCCGCGCAAAGCGCTCAGCGCTTTGCAGCGAACTTGTGATGCGCTGAAAAAAAAACCTCCGGCACAAGAGATGGGCGGCGCTGGCTATGCCGGGACGGTTGGCGATTGGATCGCTGTCTGCAATAGGATTCCGGGTTCGTCAGCGCGCAATTTCTTTGAAAAGAACTTCATACCCTTCGCGATCTCGGTTTCGGGCAAACAGGATGGCCTCTTCACCGGCTATTACGAGCCTGAATTGCGCGCTAGCCGCACAAAACATGGTGTGTTTCAAACACCCATCTATGGCCCGCCTTCCGATTTGATCAGCGTCGATCTCGGCCTGTTTCGCGACGGTCTCAAAGGCGAGCACATCGCAGGCCGCATCGCAGATCATCATCTGGTACCTTACGCCACGCGCGCTGTTATCGACGCGCACGAACTTCCAAATGCGCCGGTGCTGTTTTACGCGGAAGATCCGATTGCCGCGTTCTTCCTGCACATTCAAGGTTCAGGCCGGGTTTCTTTCGATGATGGCACAAAAGCCCGTGTGAACTATGCCGCGCAAAATGGCAGGCCCTACACGGCGATCGGCCGTACGCTGATCTTGCGTGGCGTACTGACGAAAGAAACAGTGTCGATGTCCGCGATCCGCGCCTGGCTGAACGCCCACCAGCAAAGCGCGCGCGAAGTGATGGAGACCAACCCATCCTACATCTTTTTCGCGTTGTCGCCTCTGGGCGATTCGACGCTCGGCAGTCGCGGCACCGAAGGCGTGGCATTGGCAACGGGTGCAAGCCTTGCCGTCGACAACCGGATCCATCCGCTGGGCGTTCCTCTGTTCGTGACGACCACGGTGCCGGACAAGACATCCGAAAAGCCGTTTTATGGCCTTCTCATCGCACAGGATACCGGCGGGGCCATTCGCGGCGCGGTTCGGGGCGATATCTATTGGGGTGTGGGCGCCGATGCCGAACGCATCGCGGGCGCGATGAAATCGAAAGGCCAACTATACGTGTTGCTGCCCAACAAAATCGCTGCAAAGCTCGCGCCCAAAAAAGATTTCAAGGTCCGCGCGCCATGACGCGAAAAATCTCCCGTTTCGTCACCGCCGAAGAAAAAGCGCTCTTCGAGGAAAGCTTCAAGCAGGCCCGCCCCCTCGCTGGCACATCGTCCACACCTGCGTCCCACAAAATCCCGGCCGCCAAACATGCAAACGACAAATCCTGCGGCCTCGACGGCCGCGCGGCCGAACGACTGCGGCGCGGCCTTCTTAAACCTGATGGGCGGCTTGATTTGCATGGCTTCACCGAAGCCGCCGCCCATCGCGCGCTGATAACGTTCCTGCGCTCGGCGCAAATGCGTGGCCACCGCCTTGTGATCGTCATCACGGGCAAGGGCGGCCGCCCACCTGCGGACGACGCGCCGTTCGATCTGGAACTCGACGCGCGCTCACGGGGCGTGCTCAAATCGATGGTGCCGCGTTGGCTTGCGCAATCCCCGCTTGCTGGCATCGTGGCCACCTCGCGCGAGGCCCATCGGAAACACGGTGGAGGTGGCGCGTTGTATGTCTATCTCCGCAAGAACCCACGCACCCGATGAAACAGGCCTTCGACACGCTCAGGATCAAGACGCACGGCTCCGGCCTCACCGCCTTCACCCCGGCATGCGTGAAATTCGTCGAAGACGCGAAAATCGCCAACGGTCTTTTCACCTGTTTCATAAGGCATACATCGGCGTCACTGCTGATTCAGGAAAACGCCGACCCCGATGTGCTGATCGATCTGGAAAATTTCATGCAGCGGCTCGTATCGCGCGATCCGAAACTCTATCGGCACACAACCGAAGGTTCCGACGACATGCCTTCGCATATCCGATCGGCGTTGACCGTGACGTCGCTTTCGATTCCCCTGCGCCACCGCGAATTGGCGCTTGGCACCTGGCAGGGGCTTTATCTGTTCGAACACCGCGACGTGGCGCATACCCGCGAAGTGATGCTGCATCTCATCGGCGAATGATCACGCCAGGCCAGCATGCACCGCCAAATCCGACAGTTCGATTTCGGGCCGCGCGCCGTAATGCGAGATCACTTCGGCGGCCGCGATCGCCCCCAGCTTGCCGCATTGATCGAGCGGCTTGCCGCGGGTGAGCCCGTAAAGAAATCCCGCGGCGAACTGATCGCCTGCGCCCGTCGTGTCTACCACGCAGGCCACCGGGGCTGCGTCGAGCACATGGATCTCATCGCGACTTGGCCACCACGCAGCCCTTCGCCGAGCGCGTCAAGGCGGGATGGCCTGTGTCCGGCGTGCCGCCTGCAGCGCGGCATCAAAATCCTCGACCTCGAACAGCGCCTTTGCCTCTTCCTCATTGGCGAACAGGATGTCGAGATCGTTCTTCCATAGCGCGAGGAATTCCGCGCGATAGCGCCCGACGCAGAACGGATCCGACAGCGTTAGCGCCACCTTGTGTCCGGCGCGCTTTGTCGTGGCGATGGCAGATTGATCGCCGCCTTGGCTTCGGGCTGATCCCACAGATAACCTTCAATGTAGAGCACTTTCGCGCGGCCGATTTTTTCCACATCAATATCGGCGGGCGCCAGTTCACGGCTGGCGCCCAGATAGGTGCTCATGCTGCGCTGGCCGTCCGGCGTCACCGCGATCAGGCAGCACGCCGTTGAAGGTCCATGGGTCGCCATCTTGGTGGTATAATGGATGCCGTTCTGCGCCATGCTGGCGGCAAAACTTTCGCCCAGTCGGTCGTCCTTGACCTTGCCCACAAACAAACCTTCGCCGCCGAACGAGGCCACGCCCGCCAGCGTATTTGCCGCCGAGCCGCCCGCAATTTCGCGCGGCTCGGTCAACGCGGCATAGAGATGCTGCGCGCGATGCTCGTCGATTAGCGTCATGACGCCCTTGGCGATGTTGTGCTGGAGCAGGAACGCATCATCGGTCGGCGCGATCACATCGACAATGGCGTTGCCCAGCGCGGCGACGTCAAACTGTTTGGACACAAAGAACTCCTTATTTCTTTTTGGCCGCGATTTTCCTCGCAGGCGGGGGGCCTTCCGATGTTTTGTCGGGATAAAGGCAGATGTCGCGCACAACGCAGACGGGGCATTTGGGCTTGCGTGCCACGCAGGTGTAGCGACCGTGCAAGATCAGCCAGTGATGGGCATGAAGCCTGTATTTGCCGGGCACGCGTTTGTCGAGCATCTTTTCGACGTCGAGTACGGTCTTTCCGGGTGCAAGGCCTGTCCGGTTCGAAACGCGGAACACATGGGTGTCGACTGCAATCGTGCCTTCGCCATAAATCACGTTGAGGATGACGTTGGCCGTTTTGCGGCCAACGCCGGGTAGCGCCTCCAGCGCCTCGCGCGTCTTGGGCACTTCGCTGCCATAATTTTCGATCAGCGCCTTGGATAGCGCGATCACATTCCTGGCTTTCACGCGGAAAAAACCGATGGTCTTGATGTGCGCGGTCAGTTTCTTCTCGCCCAACGCCACCATTTTTTCCGGCGTGTCGGCGATCTTGAACAGATCCTGCGTTGCGCGGTTGACGCCTTTGTCGGTGGATTGCGCGCTCATCACCACCGCAACCAGCAACGTATACGGGTTGACGTAGTTCAGTTCCGTTCGGGGATGTGGCATCGACTTTTGCAACAGCGCAAAGAAGGCGTCGATCTCCCTGGGCGAAAGCGTGCGCGGCATGTGCGAAAATCGGATCTTAGTCCCCACCACAGAAATGCCCGAAATCCGAACGGCTTTAAAGCGCTACGATGCCGCCTTGGGAACCTTTAGGTGGAAAATATCCGGGGAAAAAGGTCTGTTTGGGGGCTTTTTTTGGCTTGATCTTCGCCATAGAGGTGTCGATGCTTGCGCCATGAACGCAGGCTGCGCGCAAACCATTTTGCTGGATGCGGTGCTGAAACCCAATCCACCGATGTCGTGCGGCGCGCTGCGTGTCATTTTGGCCATCGTCGCGTTGTTCAATTTTGCGTTCGCGTTGAGTTTCGTGCTGCGTGGCGCTTGGCCCATTGCGCCCTTTATGGGCGCGGATGTGGCGCTGCTCGCTTGGGCATTTCGCGCCAGTCGTCGGGCCGCGCGCCGCTTCGAACACGTCACGCTAACCACGCAAAACCTGCGCATCCTGCGCCAACCTGCAAGCGGCAAACCCGACGAGGTGGCGCTCAATCCCTATTGGGTGCAGGTCGAGATGGACGATCCCCCCGAGCCTTGGAGCCAGATCACCCTAAAAAGCCATGGTAAAGGTCTGCAAATCGGTAGTTTCCTGGCGCCGGAGGCTCGCGCTGCCTTTGCCGATACTTTGCGATCCGCGCTTAGGCGGGCCCGCGAAACAGCCCCCGCCTGATCCCGCAAGATTCGGGTCGCAATGCGCCTTACGAGGAGCCATCTTTCGCTCATGAACACGCACCAAACCTTTGATGGCAATGAAACCGGCCCCACGTGGCGCAAGATGGGTCGGGCCATCCGCTATCTGTCTGAACATTATCAGGATCAGCCCGATCTTGAGCAGGCAGCGTCGGTAGCGGGCCTCTCGCCCTTCCACTTCCAACGGCAATTCACCCGCTATGTTGGCGTCAGCCCCAAAGCCTTCGTCGCGCATCTGACGCTTGGCCACGCAAAGTCGCAACTCGTGCAAGGCGCAAGCGTGCTCGATGCGGCATTGGATGCGGGCCTCTCCGGGTCCTCGCGGTTGCATGATCTCTGTCTCAAGATCGAGGCGATGACGCCTGGCGATTACGCGAAAGGCGGTGCGGGTCTGGTGATCGATTACGGCTTGCACGAATGCCCGTTCGGCATCGTGCTTATCATGGCGACGGACAAAGGCGTCTGTGGCATCGCCTTCGGCAATGAAGGCGAAGAAGACGCGATGCTCGCCGATATGCGCAGCCGCTGGCCCAAAGCCAATTATCGCCAAGCCATGGACCGCACGGCTCCCATAGCGCGACAAATCTTTGCACCTGATGAAGGCAACACGCAGACGCTGACGCTGCATTTGCTGGGCACGCCGTGGCAGATCAAGGTGTGGCAGGCACTGCTGGCGATCCCATCGGGAACGGTGACGACTTATCGCAACATCGCGTCAAAGGTCTGCGCGCCAAAAGCGTCACGTGCCGTGGGTGCTGCGGTCGGACGTAACCCGATTTCCTATCTGATCCCGTGCCACCGCGTGCTCGGAACCGATGGCGCGTTGCACGGCTATCATTGGGGTCTGCCGCGCAAGCGCGCGATGCTAGCCTTCGAGGCTGCCCGTCAGTCACAAAGCCCCAAGACGTCGGCCATGGCATAAAGCCCAGGCTTCTTGGTTTGGCCCCAACGCGCGGCAGCCAACGCGCCTTGCGCAAAGATCGAACGGTCTTCGGCGACGTGTTTGAGCACCACGCGCTCGTGGTCTCCGGCGAGGATGACGTCGTGCTCGCCCACCACCGTGCCGCCGCGCAGTGTGGCAAAGCCGATGATATCTTTCTCGCGGGCGCCGGTGTGACCGTTGCGGGTGCGCACGGATTTTTCGTTCAGCGAAATGCCTCGCCCATCAGCCGCTGCCTGCCCCAGCAGCAACGCGGTGCCCGAAGGCGCATCGGTCTTCATGCGGTGATGCATTTCGACGATCTCGATGTCGAAATCCGCCAGTGCCTTGGCGGCCTTCTTCACCAGGGCCGCCAGCAGATTGACACCCAAGCTCATATTTCCGGATTTGATGATGACGGCATGGCGCGCGGCGGCGCGGATCTTGCTGTCGTCATCGGCGGAGAATCCGGTTGTGCCGATCACATGGGTGATGCGCGCCTGCGCGGCCAGCGCGGCGAGCTCGACCGATACTTTGGCGCTGGTGAAATCGACAATCGCATCGGCGCCGGCGATCAGCGGTAGAGCGTCGTTGGTCAGGACCACGTTCAGGGCCCTTGCGCCCGCCAGCAATCCGGCATCGGCGCCCAGATCGGGATGGCCGCGGACTTCGAGCGCGCCGCATAAGGCGAGATCGCCGTTTTGCGCGATCATCCCTACAAGCGTCTTGCCCATGCGTCCGCCTGCGCCCGCCACCACGATCCCAATAGACACCGAGTTTCTCCTTCAACCGATATGGGCGACGCGCTCCACAAAATATTGGGCGGTGGCCTGCCCGAACCAGGGAATGGCAGGAATGAGCACATAGGCCGCCAAACGCAAGGCCGTCGTTTGATCGAACGGCCATTCCCGCACCGTATTGATGCGCGCCTCATAGGCGAGCAACCCCTGAAGGCACGCGGCTGCATCTGCATCGAACGACGCCCGCCCGCGCAGCTCGGCAATGGAACGGCGAATCTTGTCCAGCTCCGCTTCCTTGGCGGCGTGAATGCGCCGATGGACCTGTTCCATCGGCCGCACGAACGTCCACAGGCCCATGCCAGCGGCGAAGACCAGCGTCAGGAAGGTGGAAAGAACCATATTGTCGCCCACGAAGAACAGGCAGATGACGGCGGCGACGCTGAACCAGATTAGTGCTGTGCGTGCGCCGTTGCGTCCGATTACGGAAAGTTCGTCGATCCGCAGCAGATCGATCTGAAGATTGTTCTGGATCATTTGCGCGAAAAACTCGGCTTCGCCCGTGCTCAAGACAAAGCCGCGCGTGAACAAAACGCCGATGAAGCATCCGATCGCTATGAACCAGGCGATCACAAACAGGTGTGCGATGCCAAGCGCCCGGGACGCGAAGATCAACCCCGCGCCGATCCCGATGAGGATGCCCGCCACCGTGGCAAGGACCAAACGCCGGCGCACGACCGGCCCCAGAAAACTTGTAGGATTGGCCGGATAGCAAAATGCACGCGCATAGTTTGCTGCATCGGCCCAATCCTTCTGTGCCACGAAACGTTGCACACCCAGCACGACCGAAACCAGAAGGCTGAGGACGACGGCCGGCCATACGCCCGGGCTCAACCCGGCCACGCGGCCATGCGGATCGAATAGCGCTGTGTGCTCCAGCGCCATCACGCCAGCAAACATCGCAACCAGAATGAGGAAGATCAGAACCGACGTTACCAGCGTGCCGAAGGCCGACACCTCGAAGATCCATTGTTCGAAGATCAGGTGATTGGAGGAGATCTGTGGTTCGGCGATGGCAGGCGCGTCGCTCATAGCGCCAGTCTAGCGAGTGCGCGAGCCTCGCGCACCGGTCAAGTTTTGGTGTCGACGCCGGAACTGCTGGAAGCGGTGGTCTCACCCCTCGCCACCGTCACCATGGCGGGCCGCAGCAGCCGCTCGCCGATCATATAGCCGGTCTGCACCATGCTCACGATGCTGCCCGGCGGCTTGCCGTTGCCGGCACTTCGGCGATGGCCTGATGCAGATTGGGATCGAAGCTGCGCGTCTGGGTGTCGATGGGTTTGACGCCATAGCGTTCCAGCGTTGCGAGCAATTGCCGCTCGGTCGCTTCCACGCCGTCGATCACGGCCTTGATCTGCGGATCGGCGCTGGCGCGAGCTTCGGGCGGGCAGGCCTCGAGGGCGCGCTGGAAATTGTCGGCGATCGCCAGCATGTCGCGGGCGAATTTGGTCACCGCATATTGCGAGGCTTCGGTCTTTTCGCGCTCGGCTGCGGCGGCGGATATTCTCGGCATCGGCGAGCGCGCGCAGCAGCCGGTCTTTCAGCTCGGCAGCCTCGGCGCGCAGCATCTGTGCTTCGTCTGGCGAGATCGTCGTTTTTGCCGAACTCGTTTTTGTCGGATTCGTTTTCGTCGGTCATGGTTTTTTCCCCGTCATGCATCAGCCCAAGCAGCCGTCCAACGACTTTCGCGGTGTGGTCCACCATCGGGATGATGCGGGCATAGTTGAGGCGCGTGGGTCCCAGAACGCCGATCACGCCCACGATCTTGCCTTGCGCATTGGCATAAGGCGCGGCCACGATCGAAGAACCCGACAGGCTGAACAGCCGGTTCTCCGAGCCGATGAAGATGCGCACGCCGTCGCCCTCCGCGGCCAGTTCCAGCAGGCGGATCAGGTCGTTCTTGCGCTCGATGTCGTCGAACAGGGTGCGGATGCGCTCGATATCGGCCTGGGCCTCGACACTGTCCAGCAGATGCGACGCGCCGCGCACGATCAGCACCTTTTCTTCGGCGCACGCGAGGAACCCGCGGGCGTTGCCAGTGTGGCCAGCCCCTCGGCCACGATCTTGGCGGTCAGCGCATCGAGCTCGGCGCGCTCGCTTTCCAGCTCCGCCAAGGATTTCCGCCCGCGCCGCGTCGACGCGTGCGGCCGCGCAGCCGCGCATTCAGATAGTTGGACGCTTCCGACAGCGCCGACACCGGCAAGCCCGGTGGGCGTGTCGATGACGCGGTTTTCCACCTGGCCGTCCTCGCTGACGATGATCACCAGCGCCTTGCCCGGGCCGGCATTGACGAATTCGATATGCTTGAGCGCGGCGTCCTGTTTGGCGGCGACCACCAGGCCGGCGCAGCGCGACAGGCCGGAGAGCATGGTCGTCGCCTGGGTCAGCACGTCTTCGAGGCCGCGGCCGCTGCCTGACATGCGCGCTTCGATGGCGCCGCGCTCCTCCGGCGCCAGCTCGCCGATCTCCAGCAAGCCGTCCACGAACAGGCGCAAGCCCCGTTCGGTCGGCACCCGGCCGGCGCTGGTGTGCGGGGCATAGAGCAGGCCCATCGCTTCCAGATCCGCCATCACATTGCGGATCGAGGCGGGCGACAGCGCGATCGGCAGGCGCTGGGACAGGGTGCGCGAGCCCACCGGCTCGCCCGAGGCAAGGAACGCTTCCACCAGATGGCGGAAGACTTCGCGCGGCCGCTCGCCGAGGTCTGCGGATCTGGGTGCGTGTGGCCGGTGCGCGTCCAATGTTAAGCCTTTGATATCATTGAGCTATTTCTGCAAAGCCGCGGCTGCGTTTGCGTGCCGCGGCCAAGCCGCTAGGTAGCCGCCAGACACCCCGGACTTCAAGAGATCGACACCCATGCGCCACAGCAAACGCGCGGCCGACGAAATGCGCCGCGTGACGCCTCGAACCGGGCGTTGCCCACCATGCCGAAGGCTCCTGCCTGGTCAAGTTCGGCGACACCCATGTGCTGGTCACCGCCAGCCTGGAAGAAAGCGCGCCGCCCTTCCTCAAGGGCTCCGGCAAGGGCTGGGTGACGGCCGAATATGGCATGCTGCCCCGCTCCACCCATGAGCGCATGCGGCGCGAGGCGGCTGCAGGGCAAGCAATCCGGCCGCACGCAGGAAATCCAGCGCCTGGTCGGCCGCTCTCTGCGCGCCGTCATGCGATCTTGCAGCGCTGGGCGAACGGCAGATCGTCATCGATTGCGACGTGATCCAGGCCGATGGCGGCACGCGCACCGCCTCGATCACCGGCGGCTTTGTCGCGCTGGCACAATGCGTGGCGTTCATGAAGAAGACCGGCATGCTGACCAAGCCCGCGCTCAAGGATCATGTCGCGGCGATCTCCTGCGGCATCTGGCAAGGGCGAGCCGGTGCTGGATCTCGATTACGACGAAGATTCCACCGCCGAGACCGACGCCAATTTCGTGCTGACCGGCGCGGGCGGGTTGGTGGAAATCCAGGGCACCGCCGAAGGCGCGCCCTTCAGCGAAGACGAGTTGCGCAGCTTGCTGCGCCTGGCGCGCAAGGGCATCGGCGAACTGATCGAACTGCAGAAGCAGGCGATTTCGATGAAGCTGCCGCGCGGCACCACGCTCGTCGTCGCCAGCCACAACCAGGGCAAGGTGCGCGAGATCAAGGAGCTGCTTGCACCATTCGCAATCAAAGTCCTGGGTGCCGCCGAACTCGGCCTGCCCGAGCCGGAAGAAACCGAAGCCACATTTGCGGGAAACGCGGCGCTGAAGGCCCGCGCCGCTGCGAGCGTCAGCAAATGTCGCGCTTGGCCGATGATTCCGGTTTGTCTGTCACGGCTTTGGACGGCGCGCCGGGAATTTATTCGGCGCGCTGGGCCGGTGAGAAGAAAGATTTTGTTGCCGCGATGAAACGCGTCGAGCGCGAATTGAAGGAGAGGGGTGCGAAGGATCATTCCGCCAAATTCGTGTGTGCGTTGGCGCTTGCCGAACCAGATGAGAAACCAGATATCTTCGAAGGCGAAGTTCATGGCCGGCTCGTCTTTCCACCGCGCGGGACAAAGGGTTCGGCTATGATCCGATTTTCGTCGCAGACGGTATGAGCGAAACCTTCGGCGAAATCGAGCCTTCGCAAAAGCATGCGATCAGCCACCGCGCGCGCGCTTTTGCGAAACTGATTGCCACGCTGACGTGAGCGGTTTCGGCATCTATGTGCATTGGCCGTTTTGCGCGGCCAAATGCCCCTATTGCGATTTCAACTCCCATGTCCGCTCGGAGATCGACGAAAGCGGCTGGGTCGACGCCATCGCCCGCGAACTGGGGTATGTTGCCTCGCTGCAGGAGCAACCGCGCCCAGTCGTCGAGGCGATCTTTTTCGGCGGCGGCACGCCGTCGCTGATGCGTGGCAAATCCGTCGCCAGCACGCTCGAAACGATCGCAAAACTTTGGCCACTCGATCCCAACATTGAGATCACGCTCGAATCCAATCCGGCCAGCGCCGATGCCACGCGCTTCCGCGATTACAACGCTGCAGGCGTCAACCGCCTTTCTCTCGGCGTGCAGGCGCTCAACGATTGCGCTCTGAAAATGCTTGGCCGCCTGCACAACGTGGCGGAAGCCAAATCCGCCATCCGTCTGGCGTTGTCGACCTTCGAGCGCATCTCGTTCGACCTCATCTATGCGCGCCCTGATCAAGGCGTCGCAGATTGGCAAGGCGAACTCGAACAGGCGCTTGCGTTGGGCAGCGAACATCTGTCGCTTTATCAGCTTACCATCGAACCCGCGACGCCCTTTGCCACGCTCGCGCGAACCGGCGCGCTGAAAATCCCCGGCGAAGATCGCGCCGTCGAACTCTACGAAGCCACGCAGGAGGCAAGTGCACGCGCTGGTCTTCCGGCCTACGAAATTTCCAATCATGCCCGCCCAGGCGCGCAGTCCCGGCACAATCTGATCTATTGGCGCTATGGCGATTATGCGGGCGTTGGCCCCGGTGCGCATGGCCGTCTGGTGCTGAACGGCCAACGCTTGGCCACCGCCTGCGAGCGTTTGCCAGAACGCTGGCGCGAAATGGTTTTGCAGCAGGGCCACGGATTTGCGACAACCACTATCAGCAATGACGAAGCCGCGCGCGAACATTTGTTGATGAATCTGCGCCTGACCGAAGGCCTCGATGTTGCCGCTTACAAAGATCGCTGGAACACCGCGCTCGATGAGACGCGAATTTCATCATTGGCGCAGGATGATCTTCTCGAACGCGATGGCTGCATCATCCGCGCCACCCCGCGCGGACGCTTGGTGCTCAACAGCGTGATAGCTCTGCTGGCCGCCTAGCAAACGGTTGGAATCGGTTTGAACCAAACAGCATCATAGCCCGGTTGCCAGGCTGTTCAGACATTGGATGTCAACCACTGTGTGGAGGGGTTTCATCGTGAGAGCGACCAGCCCGCGCGCCATGAGGGAAAAATGGAAATAGCGGCTCTGCTTCAAACCGGCGCTAGTCACCGACAGGTTGGAATGTCGTGGGCGCTGGACGGATCACTTGAAAGCCGTCCGGTTCGACCTGCAAGATCGCAAGACCGCGTTCGGCCGTGCCGTCATCCTTGAAACGGAAAATGCCATCGACGCCGGCAAACCCATTGGGATCGACAAGGGCTGTGCGTGTGAAACGATGGTAAGGCTCACCCGGCGCCAGCAGGGCCACCAGCGAAATCGCATCATAGGCCAAGGTCGCAAGCTGCGGCGGGGGAGAATCAAAGACGCTGCGATATTTGGCGTCGAAGGCGTCCTGCGCGTGCGGCGCAGGCGCCGCGAACCAGCCGCCCTCAAGCGAGCCTTCCTTGGTCAGGGCGGGATCATACCAAAGGCCGGTGCCCAGCAATTTCACCTTGGTGGTATCGATGCCGTTGGTACCAAGCATCGAAGCGATGCTGCGCAATGCAATGCCACCCTGCGCGATGAGGATCGCGTCGGGATTGGTCTTGGCGATGGCGATGGTCTGGGCGTCTACCTTGTCGGCGCTTGGGTTGAAGCGTTCGACGTCGTCGATTTTGGCGTTGTTCGACGCCACGCTCTCGGTGAAAGCCTGTCCCACGCGGTCGCCATAAGGGTTCTGCGGCACCAGTGCTGCGAAATTGTGGTAACCCTTAGCGGCGGCGTAGCCGATGATGTTGTGGATCTCGTTTTCGGGCTGGAAGCTCAACAGATAGACACCGTGGCCCGCCACCGAACGGTCGGTGGAGAAGGCCAGTACCGGCACGCCACGATCGCGCGCGATGGGGGCCACCGCCGTCACCGAAGCCGAAAACAGCGGTCCCAGGATGACCTCGGCTCCCTGCGCTAGCAATTTGCGTGCGGCGTTGGTGGCATCGGCAGGATTGGCGCCTTCGTCGGCGGGCATTAGCAGCAGGTCGCCGTTCGAGGTGTCGGACACCGCCATCTCCGCCGCATTGAGCATGGCATTGGCGAGCGCGCGGGTGGCGGGCGAGCCGTTGGAAAACGGCAGCAGCAAGCCGATGCGCACCGGCGGGTGGTCCTTGGGCGTGTTGCCCAGGTGTAGAAATCCGGGCTCGTCGGCCAGGAGTTGGTGGGGCGCCATCTCCTGCGGGGCGGCGGCCACCGGCGGCGGGGCGTGTTCGGTGGCGGGGCCTTCGGTCTGGCAGCCGGCAAGGGTGGCTATCGCAACCGCGCCCGCGATGGCGCAAACTCGCTGCAACAGATGCGCAAAGGTCGGGGATGGCAAGGCGGAATTCACCGAAATCGAACGCATGGAGGTCGAACGCATGGGGGGAACGCAAATTGGGCGAAAAGGTCTCCGGTCACACTAGGGCCTCGACACAGAAATCGCCATACAAGGCAGGACCGGGCGAGGCGGATCTGGCACCTGGGCTCTATGTCACGGCCACACCCATCGGAAACGCAAGAGATATCACGCTAAGAGCTCTCGAAGTGTTGCGGAGTTGCGACGCCATCGCGGCCGAAGACACCCGCGTCACAGCCAAGCTTCTGGCGATCCATGGCATCGCCAAACCGCTCCAGCTCTACAACGACCACAATGGTGCGCGCGAGCGCCCCCGCCTGATCGCCCAGCTAAGAGATGGTGCACGCCTTGCGCTGGTCAGCGACGCCGGAACGCCGCTCGTCTCTGATCCCGGCTACAAGCTGGTGCGCGCAGTGCTTGCCGAGCAAATCCCTGTCTGTGTCATCCCCGGCCCTTCGGCACCACTGGCGGGGTTGATCCTGTCGGGGTTGCCGAGCGACCGGTTCCTGTTTGCAGGATTTTTGCCCTCGCGCGGCGGCGAACGCCGCGCTGCGTTGGCCGAATTGAAGATGATGCCAGCCACCATGATCTTCTTTGAATCCGGTCCGCGCCTGCACGAAACGCTCGCAGACATGGCACAGGTTTTGGGAAATCGCCAAGCCGCTGTCGCGCGCGAATTGACGAAGCTGTATGAAGAGACAAAGCGTGGGACGTTGGACGAACTGGTCGCGCATTATGAAAAGGCTGGCGGCCCCAGAGGCGAAATCACGCTGGTGGTGGAAGGTGCGAAAGATGGTGAGCCCGATTTTGCAAAGCTTGATCTGCTGCTTGATCAGGCTTTGAAATTCATGCCGGTGCGCGCAGCCTCCGATTTGCTCGCAAGCGCGCTCGACCAGTCGCGCAAAGCGATTTACGAACGTGCTTTGGCGCGCAAACACCATGATGGGTCCCAGTGAAACCCCGCGCGCCTATCGACGCGCCGCGAAAAAACGCTGACGCTGCAGGGGCGGCCAAAAGACGGCGCGCGCCTTGGACGGTGCACCAACGCACGCGCATCGGGCAGGTGGCCCCGCTTTGGCCGGTGGGCCGAGCCTGCTGCGCACCCCAACGCGATCGGGGTTGCCGTCATCGCCCTTGCGCCGGGGCATCTGCCGCACCATCTCCGCGATGCATGGCATCTTGAGGGGCGTTAGACTTCTTCCATGTCTGAACCTGTCGAAGACCCTGTCAGTATCCTCAAAGCGCTTGGCGAAGCTGGCGAAGGCCCACACGACATTGCCAAGGCCGCCTTGATGTTGTCGCTGCTCGATCATGCGGGGAGCGTGCTTGCGCCCTATCGCGCCCACCTTGACGAGATCGCCCATTACGCGCGCGAGGAAGCCCACCTTGCGACCACGGCCGAGGACGTGGCCCGCGCGCTGTCGGCGCTGCTGGTCGGACGCTACGGCTATGATGGCGATCGTCTTACCTATGACGAACCACAGAATGCCGATCTGATGTCGGTGATCGACCGGCGTCGCGGCCTGCCGGTGGCGTTGGGCATTCTTTATATTCATGCGGCGCGCGCCGCCGGATGTGCAGCGCAAGGTTTGAATTCGCCGGGCCATTTCCTGATGCGCTTGACCTTGCGTGGCGGGGAAGCGCTGCTTGATCCGTTCAATGGGGGGGTGACGCTCGACCGCGAAAAACTCGGCGTGCCGCCGCGCATGGTCGGTCTTGCAGGCAACGATCCACACATCGCCGATTCGGTCAGCGACACTGAGGTGCTGCTGCGGCTTCAGAACAATCTGAAACAACGGGCCTCGCAATTGAACGATCATGTCCGCGCGCTCGATATCACCAAACGAATGGTTCTGCTGGGGCCGCGACGCACCGATCTGTGGCTCGAACTGGCCCGGCTGCAAGAGATCGCGGGCTCGTTGGGTGCGGCGAAAAAAGCTTATGAGACCGCCTTGGCGTTGAGCAAACCGGGCGAACCTGCTTTGAACGAGGCGGCGTTGGCGCTTCATGCTTTGAAACGCCGGCTGAACTAGGAATTCTCCATGACCTTGAACGTCGCGATCCAGATGGACCCGATCGAGAATATCGACATCGGCGGCGATTCCACCTTTGCGCTGGCGCTGGAAGCGCAGGCGCGCGGAGCACGGCTACTCTATTACGGCCCGCGCGATCTTTCCTTCCGCGACGGCGAGGTGACCGCGCAATGTGCGCCCGCTCGCCGTGCGCGATGTGAAAGGCGATCATTTCACGTTGGGCGAGCCCGCGGTGATCGACCTATCGAAAGTCGATGTGGTGCTGATGCGCCAGGACCCGCCTTTCGACATGGCCTATATCACCGCCACCCATATTCTGGAGCGCATTCATCCCAAGACGCTGGTGGTCAACGATCCGTTCCATGTGCGCAACGCGCCGGAGAAACTGTTCGTCACGTTGTTCAAAGATCTGATGCCGCCAACGCTGATCACCAGCGACCGCGCCGAGATCAAGCGCTTTCGCGAAGAGCACAAGGATATCATCCTGAAGCCGCTTTATGGCAATGGCGGCGCGGGCGTGTTTCGCGTGAAAGCCGACGACGAGAATCTCGGATCGCTGCTGGAAATGTTCACCGCCTTCTATCGCGAGCCGGTGATCGTGCAGCGTTACGTTCCCGAAGTGCGCAAGGGCGACAAGCGCATCATCCTGGTGGATGGCGAATTTGCCGGCGCGATCAACCGCGTGCCGGCGGAAGGCGAGGCGCGTTCCAACATGCATGTCGGCGGCCGGCCGAAGCCGCCGACTCTGACGGCCCGCGAAAACGAGATTTGCGCCGCCATCGGGCCCGAATTGAAGCGGCGCGGGCTGATCTTCACCGGCATCGATGTGATCGGCGACTATCTGACGGAGATCAACGTCACCTCACCCACCGGCATCCAGGAAGTCAAGCGGTTCGGCGGCGCCGATATCGCGGCCCTGGTTTGGGATGCGATTGAAAAGAAACTGAAAACCCGCGACTGAGGAGACGGGCCTTTTTCTGCAGGTTGCGCGTTCTTATGTGCGCCAGACTAGCTCGGAGGTTTTCATGTTGACCGTTCGCAAATCCGAAGACCGTGGCGCGACCAAGATCGCTGGCTCGATTCCAAACACAGTTTCTCGTTCGGTGATTATTACGATCCGCAAAACATGGGAGCTTCGGCGCGCTGCGCGTCATCAACGAAGACGTCATCGCGGGCGGCGGCGGTTTTCCGCCCGCATCCCCATCGCGACATGGAGATCGTCACCTATATCTTGTCGGGCGCGTTGCAGCACAAGGATTCCGTTGGGCACGGGCTCGGTGATCCGTCCCGGCGAGATCCAGCGCATGAGCGCAGGCAGCGGCATCGTGCACAGCGAATTCAACGCCAGCGCGAACGCGATTGCCATCTGCTGCAAATCTGGATCATGCCGTCGAAAACAGGCATTGCGCCAGTCTATGAGCAGAAGCCTGTGGATCCCGAAGCGGCGAAAAACCATTTCGCGCGCATCGCCGCACCTGACCCGCGCGACAATGAAGTGCGGTTGGTACAGGACGCGGAAATCTGGGCGGCCAGGATTGATGCCGGTGTCGAGGTCGTGCATCCCCTCGAAAGAGGTCGTCGCGCCTGGCTGCAGGTCGCAAGCGGCCAAGTCGAATTGGGCGATCAGACGCTGAACGCGGGCGATGCGGCAGCGATCACCGATGATGACCGCATCCTCGTGCGCGCGAGCGCGCCGTCGGAAGTGTTGTTGTTCGACTTGGCGTAATGTTGGTTCGTGTTGAATTGAATCTTGCCTGTCACCATCGTCGGGTCAAGGCTTGGCTGGATCAATAGCCTGGAGGAACCCAAACCGAAACAGCTTCAGACCGTCTTGCCGAAGCGGCTGCGGTAGCGCGTGTCGATCTTGGCGACGGGAAGATAGATGAACACGTCGGTGGTACCGAATTGTCTGTCGATCACAGCCCCGTCGCCGATCAACGCACCCGCTCGCGCATAGCCTTTGATGAGCGGTGGCAACGCACGTAGCGCGTCTTTCGGGTCGATGGCGTCTTTTGGCAGCCGGTTCATTTCGACATAGATCGAGGGCAGCGCGCGCACGCGGATTTCCGGTGGCAGCCGATGGAAATGGTAGAGATAGGACAACGGCAAGGCGAGCGCATCGGGGTCGTTGCCGGCCAGCGACGCGCAGCCAAACATCAAGTCGATGTTGAACCGCGCGACATAGGCCATCACGCCACGCCACAGAAGCTGCATGGTGGCGGGCTTGGTGCGATAATCCTTGAGGACGCAGGAACGGCCGAGTTCCAGGAACGGGTGCCGGCGGACAATCCTGCCAGCATCGGTTCCATGTCGTATTCGCCGGCGGTGTAGAAGCCGCCTGCACGCGCCGCATCGACGTCGCGCATCAAGCGGTAGGTGCCGACCACGGCCGGCTGACCGTCTTCGTCAACCATCGCGCGATCCACGACCAGAAGATGGTCGCAGACCTCGTCGAACCTGTCGAAATCGCGACGAACCGCGCCCATCTCGGGCGAGGGCGTTGCCGACATCTCCTCGTAGAACACGCGATAGCGCAGGCGCTGCGCGGCCTCGACTTCTTCCTCGGTCTCCGCCAGCCGCACTTCGAGCGCAGCCGACGTCGACAGAACGGGCCATTGCGCGAAGCCTCCCTCAAGGAGGCCGGGCTCGTGAATATTGACCAAGACGTTTGCCTCTAAGGCCGTTTCCCGCGGCGACCCGCAAAGACCTTGGCGGACTTACGCGGAACGAAACCCAGTTTACCCGATTGTTGGCGGCCGCGGCAAACGATGCCGCTGATGGTGGCCTAGCCAAGCAAACAGCGCGATTGCGGGAACGCCGATCAGGCCCGCGCCCACGAAAAAGATGGCGTAGGCATCAAGATGGCCGTGGGTCGCGGCCAACCCATCTACGATCTTGCCTGAAAAGCCCTTGAGATTTTGCCGATCCACGCATAACTCGAGGTGAGCAGCGCATATTGCGTCGCGGTGTAGCCGAGATTGGTCAGGCTCGACATATATGACACCAGTGTGACACCGGCGAAACTGATCGCGAAATTGTCGACTGCCATCACGCACGCGAACAACCTGAGATCGGTGCTGGATTGCGCAAGGCTCGCATAAAGCGCAATTGCCAGTGCCTGCAAAACCCCTCCCGCGATCAGCGCGCGGATGAACCCCAAGCGCAAAACGCAAAAGCCGCCCGCCGCGATGCCCGCGAACGACGCGATCAATCCCACCGAGCCGCGCACCGTGCCGACCACGGCTTTGGACAATCCGATGTCGTGGTAGAACGGATTGGCCATCGGTCCCATCACGAAATCGGGCAAGCGGTAAAGGCTGATCGCCGCGAGCATAACAAGCGCGAGCAAGCCGTGGGTGCGGAAGAAATCGACAAACGGTCCTACCACGGCATCGAAAAATCCGCGCGCGTTCCACAACGGCGCTTTGCCTTCGATGACGGCATCGGCGCGTGCGGGTTCTGGCGCAAGAAAGGTCGCAATCAATCCCACGCCCATCAGCGCGCCGAACAGCGCATAGGAAAACGCCCAACCCAATCCTGCAGCTGTGATAAGGATGAGGGCGTCCGCAGCAATGAGCGCGATGCGGTAGCCGAACTGGAAGGTGGCGGAGAACAAGCCCAGCTCTTCGCTTGTTTGTGCCGTCTCGATGCGCCAGTGCATCGACGACGATGTCCTGCGTCGCCGATGCGAACGCGACCACCAGTGCGAAGATCGCGGCCGCCGCCAATCCGTGCTGTGTGCCGACCAGCGCCATGCCGATGAGCGCCAAGCCCACCACACATTGCGACAGTGCCATCCAGCCGCGGCGATGTCCCAGGCGCCCGAACAAGGGCGCGCTCACGCGATCCACCACCGGCGCCCAGAGGAATTTCAGTGAATAGACGATGCCGACCCACGACAGAAATCCGATCGCGGTGAGGGTGGTGCCTTCATCGCGCAGCCAATAGCCGAACGTGTTGCCGGTGAGCAGAAAGGGCAGGCCCGACGAAAAGCCCAGAGCCAGCATCAGAAGGGCGCGCGGTTCCAAAGTGGCCCGAAATGCTTCGGCCGCACGCACAGGCGCGTTCACGTCTTACCCCGGGGCTGTCGAAACCTCTCACGCCGCGGCGTGATGCAGTTCCGATTCTTCCTCGCTTGAGGGAAAGAGACTTGCAAGCATCGCGTCAAGCTCACCGGGATCGACGGGCTTGGGCAGGAAGCCGTCCATGCCCGCGTCCTGGCAGGCGCGCTTGCCGGTTTCCAGCACGTCGGCGGTCAATGCCACGATGGGCGTACGGGGACGGCCGCATTCGCGCTCTTCAGCGCGGATCAATCTGGTGGCCTCCACCCCGTCGATGCCGGGCATGTGGATGTCGGTGAGCAGCAGGTCGTAGGCGTTCTGCTGCATCGCCAGCACCGCTTCCTCGCCGGAGACGACTTCGCTGACCCGATGGCCGCGGCGGCGCAGCAATTCACGCGTCAACAGCGCATTGATCGGGTTGTCTTCGGCCAGGAGAATCTTCAACCCGGTCCTGCCGTCCAGCCGTGGCTTAGCGGGAAGTTCGGCTGCGGCGGCATAAATCGCGTCCACCGGCGGAGGGCTGGTGGAGATGCTGCCAAAATGAATCATGCAGCCGTTCCACCAGCGAGGCTGGCGCACCGGCTTGACGAGATAGTTCACGAAGCCCTCGGCCTTTAATGCCTCCAGCTTGCGGGCGCATTTGCGGCGTCACCAGCACGACGGCCGGTATGTCGGGGTCAGGCCCGGTCGGCGGCGACGGTTTGGCGTCGCAGCCCGCATCCACCAACATCACGTCGATGGCTTGCGGCAGTTCGCCTGTCTGCTGGTTGAATACCAGATCGGAGACTTCCCCGCCTGCCGCGCGAATTTGCGCGGTCAGTCCTTCGCGCAACACCGCGTTGCGCGTGACGATGGCGATGGTGAGATCAGCCAGCGAATGTTCGAAACCCGGAAGAGCAGGCTTCACAACGAAGGCAGGCATGGTGAACCAGAACGCACTTCCGCCGCCCGGCGCAGGCTCCACGCCGATTTCCCCACCCATCGCTTCGACGAGGCGCTTGGAGATCGCAAGCCCAAGGCCGGAGCCGCCGAAGCTTCGCGCGTGGCTGGAATCGGCCTGCACGAATTCACTGAAGATTTCCTCACGTTTGTCGTCGACAACGCCCACGCCGGTGTCGCGCACTTCGAAGCGCAGCACATGGCGTTCGCGCGCTTCAACCAGACTGACGTCGATGCAGACACCGCCCTTGTCAGTGAATTTGATCGCGTTGCCGACAAGATTGGTGAGCACCTGCCGGAGCCGCATTCCATCGGTTCGGATCGAACACGGCACGGGGGCTGCGATGATCGACAGGATTTCGATGCCTTTGGCGTGGGCGCGCGTGCCCAGGAGCTCGACCACGCCTTCGATTAGCCCGCGCAATTCCACTTCGTCTTCTTCGAGCGTCATCATGCCCGACTCGATCTTGGAGAAGTCGAGAATGTCGCCGATCAGCGACAGCAGCGCTTCGCCTGATTGACGGATGGCCTCGGCATAGGTGCGCTGTTCTGCCTTGAGCTCGGTTTCAAGCAGCAGGCGCGCCATGCCAAGCACGCCGTTCATAGGCGTACGGATTTCGTGGCTCATCGTGGCAAGAAAGCCCGATTTCGCGCGGCTGCCCGCTTCGGCGCGGTCGCGCGCTTCGGTCAGCGCGTCTTCCAGCGCTTTGCGTTCGGTGATGTCGCGGCCCACGCTCTGCACTTCGACAAGGCGACCGAAGGCATCGCGGATCGCATAATCTTCCCATGCGATCCAGCGCCAGCCATAGGCCGTGCGCACATGCTGGTCGTAGCGTACCCGGCCCCTGCCGCTTTCCAGTCCCGCGAAACTGCCAAACATGGGGGCGCGGCTGTCGGGGTGCAGTTCGGGGGCGAAGGCCAGTCCGATGGCGTCTTTGGGCGTCAAGCCGAACAGTTTGAAGAAGGCGTCGTTGGCGTAGGTGAGCCGGCTGTCGGCGGCCCGGCGGAAAATGGCGTCGCCCTGGCTGTCGACCAAGCCTCTATAGCGCTGCTCGCTCTCGTGCAGCCTTGCATTCATCGCCGAGGCGTTTTTCAGTGAATTTTCGAGCTTGGCCGAGGTGGCGGCGAATTCCTTGGTCTTTTTGCTGAGCGCATCTGCCCGCTCGCGGATGATGAGAAAGCCGTGTAGCACCATGGCAATGCCGACGCCGATTAGCGCCACCAGCGTTACCGGCGTGATGATGGTCAGCCGGCCGTGCACCATGATGTCGCCCAGGGCCGCCACCGAAATCGCTAGCGCCGCCAGTCCGAAAATGATGCGAATGACGCGCGCAACGACCACGCAGGCAACCCTCCGCCGACCCCCCGTGACTAGACGGCAACCGGCCTTGAGAAAGGTTTAACCCAGGGCCGATTTCGGGCAAGAATCCCGAAAAACAGCCATTTCGCGACCCCTGGCCGCCCACGTCACAAAAGCTTTGCAAAACTGTGATGTGGCTTGCACGCCGGGCTCGCTTGATCAGCCAAGACCAGCCTTTATGGCCGGTCTTTCGGGCCGGTCCCAACGGGCTATCCGGGTCGAACGGCCACACCATCCAAGAGGATTTCCATGAAACCGATTTTCCGTTGCCTGACCGGGCTCTCCGTGGGCCTGGCCGCGGGTGCGTTCGTGGCAACCGCGTTCGCCGCCGACATGACCGGTGCGGGCGCTACTTTTCCCTATCCGATCTACGCCAAATGGGCGGAGGCCTATAAAGCCAAGACTGGCACCGGCTTGAACTACCAGTCCATTGGCTCCGGCGGCGGCATCGCCCAGATTAAGGCCAAGACGGTCGATTTCGGTGCCTCCGACAAGCCGTTGTCGCCGGCCGAATTGGATGCGGCAGGCCTGACGCAATTTCCCACCGTGATTGGTGGTGTTGTGCCGGTGGTCAATATCCCGGGCATCAAGGCGGGCGAACTCGTGCTTGATGGTGCGACGCTGGCCGACATCTGTCTGGGCAAGGTCAAATATTGGGATGACGTGGCGATCAAAAAGCTGAACCCGAAGGCGAACCTGCCGCATCTGGCGGTGGAGGGCGTGCATCGCTCCGATGGATCGGGCACCAACTTCATTTTCACCAATTACTTGTCGAAGAAGAGCCCGGCCTGGGCTCACGATGTCGGCGCGGCCACGTCGGTCGAATGGCCAAGCGGTATCGGCGCAAAAGGCAATGAAGGCGTGGCCGGCAATGTGAAGCAGACGCAGGGCGCGCTCGGCTATGTCGAATACGCCTATGCCAAGCAGAATGCGCTGACCTATGTCCGCATGATCAATCATGACGGTGTGGCCGTGGATCCGACGGCGGAGGCCTTTCAGGCCGCCTCGGCCAAGGCCGATTGGGCACATTCGAAGGGCTTCTACGTGGTTCTCACCGACCAGCCCGGCAAGGCTGCCTGGCCGATCGCAGGGGCGACCTTCATTTTGGTCTACAAGAATCCGCCAGACGCGGCAAAGACCTCCGAAGTGCTCAAATTCTTCAAATGGGCTTACACCGATGGCGATAAGATGGCCCAGGCCCTCGACTATGTGCCGCTGCCGGATTCCACAATCGCAGTGATCCAGAAGAGCTGGCACGACAACATCAAAAACGTGAGCATGTAAGGCATCGCCCTGTTTATGGGAAATGGGGCCGAGGCTCCGCTTCGGCTCCATTTCGTCTAAAAGACGGCAGCATCCTCAATGGCCGGCATCGCCTTGGAAAATTTCGGGATCTATGACCGCGTTCAGAAGGTGCGCGGCTTCGGGCGGGGCGACTTGCGCTTCCGCCTGCTCACATTGGCTGCCGCCCTTCTGGTGGTGGCGATCTTCTTGGGCGTGCTGACGGCGCTCATTCTCGGCGCTTGGCCCGCCATCAAAGCGTTTGGCGTTGCCTTTCTTTGGACCGAGAAGTGGAATCCGGTCACCGAAAAGTTCGGCGCGCTGGGGCCCATTTACGGCACGCTTATCACCTCGGGTCTGGCGATGGTGATCGCCGTGCCGGTCGGCATCGGCATTGCGATTTTTTTGACAGAGCTTTGCCCAGGAGCGCTGAAGCGCCCGATCAGCATCGCCATCGAGCTGCTCGCGGGTATTCCTTCGATCATCTATGGCATTTGGGGTCTGTTCATTCTGGCGCCGTTCCTGCAATCGACCATTCAGCCCTGGCTGATTGATCTGTTCGCCAATGTACCCGTGTTGTCGAGCCTGTTCGAAGGTCCACCCTATGGCATCGGCATATTCACGGCCGCTCTCATCTTGTCGATCATGATCCTGCCCTTCATTTCGGCAGTGACGCGCGACGTCTTTGAAACCGTGCCGTCGATGCTGAAGGAAGCGGCCTATGGTTTGGGCTGCACCACTTGGGAAGTGATGTGGCATGTCGTGCTGCCTTATGCGCGCACCGGCGTGGTGGGCGGGGCGATGCTGGCGCTAGGCCGGGCACTGGGTGAAACCATGGCGATCACCTTCGTCATCGGCAACGCGCACCGCATCAGTGCGTCGCTATTTGCGCCGGGCACGACCATCTCGGCCACCATCGCCAATGAATTCACCGAAGCCCTCGGGGATCTCTACGTGCCCTCGCTGATCGAGCTTGGCCTTATTCTCTTCTTCATCACATTCGTTGTGCTTGCCGCCGCCCAACTCATGCTGCGGCACCTAGAAACCAGCGAAGGTAGGCGATGAATTCTGTCCTCTATGCGCGACGGCGTGTCGTCAACCGTGTGTTTCTCGTCCTATCTGTGGGCGCGGCCGGATTTGGATTGCTCTGGCTCGGGCTCATCTTGTTCACGCTCATTACCGAGGGGGTTGGCGGGCTTTCCTTTAAGGTCTTCACCGAAACCACGCCTCCGCCCGGCTCCGACGGCGGCTTGATCAACGCCATCGCCGGCAGTCTGGTCATGAGTTTGTTGGCCGTACTCGTGGGCACGCCCATCGGCGTTCTTGCGGGTACTTATCTCGCCGAATATGGCCGCCACACCCGGCTTGCCGGCGTCATCCGCTTCTTTAACGACATCCTGCTCAGCGCGCCTTCCATCGTGATCGGGCTTTTTATCTATGAGATATTTGTCATCAACATGGGCCATTTCTCGGCCTTGGCGGGGGCAGCTTCGCTGGCGGTGATCGTGATCCCCGTGGTGGTGCGCACCACCGAGAACATGCTGTTGCTGGTGCCTAGCGCGCTGCGCGAAGCGGCCACCGCGCTTGGTGCGCCGATGAGCTTTGTCATTCGCGTCGGTGACCTGGCGCGCGGCGCGCGCGGGCATCGTGACGGGCGCATTGCTGGCGGTCGCGCGCATTTCAGGCGAAACCGCGCCGCTGCTGTTCACCGCGTTGAACAATCAGTTTTGGAGTTTAGACCTCAACGCGCCCATGGCGAGCCTGCCCGCCGTGATCTTCCAATTTGCGATGTCGCCTTATGAGGATTGGCATCGCTTGGCCTGGGCGGGCGCGTTGCTGATCACGTTCGCTGTGCTGGCGTTGACCATCATCGCTCGCGTTCTGGAATCAAAGAGAAGCTGACATGAGTGAAGCACACCCCACCGAAGCAACCGGCAAAATCCGGGTCGATGTCCGCGACCTCAGCTTTTTCTACGGCGAGAGCAAAGCGCTGAAGAACATCTCGCTGCCGCTCTACGACCGCAAGGTGACGGCCTTCATCGGCCCGTCGGGCTGCGGCAAGTCCACGTTGCTGCGCGTGCTCAACCGCATCTATGCGCTCTACCCCAGCCAGCACGCCGAAGGCGAGGTGTTGCTTGATGGCGAAAACGTGCTTGACCCCAAACAGGACTTGAACCTGCTGCGCGCCCGCATCGGCATGGTGTTCCAGAAGCCGACGCCGTTTCCGATGTCGATCTACGACAACATCGCCTTCGGCATGAAACTCTACGAGCGCATGTCCAAGTCCGAGATGGACGGCCGCGTCGCGCAGCGCGCTGAAACGCGCAGCGCTGTGGAGCGAAGTGAAAGACAAGCTCAACGTCTCTGGCTTCAGTCTTTCCGGCGGCCAGCAGCAGCGCCTGTGCATCGCCCGCACGGTGGCGACCAAGCCCGAAGTGATCTTGCTGGACGAACCGTGTTCGGCGCTCGATCCGATCTCTACGGCCAAGATCGAGGAACTGATCGACGAATTGTCCGAGCGAATACACCATCGTCATCGTCACCCATAACATGCAGCAGGCAAGCCGCGCGTCGGACTACACCGCCTTTATGTATCTGGGCGAGCTGGTCGAATATGGCGAGACCGAAAAAATCTTCACCGCGCCCGACAACAAACGCACCGAAGATTATATTACGGGCCGCTTCGGCTAGACGTAATCAGATGCCGTGGTTGCGTCTTGGCGCGGCGTTTTTGCGAGCGCGTTGAATATCGCGCTCAGGACCACGCTTACGAGCAGGTTCAGGATCAGCGAGCTCAACGCACGCATAGCATGGGATCGTGATGCCGAAGATGTGCTAGCGCATAGATCGACTTGGCAAAGTCCGAACTCGCCGCCATTGCCGTGCCCGACGCCGATGCCGACGGCCCAGCCGATCAACAGCGCCCACGGATTGAACCAGCGCGTGTAGAGCCCAATCAGTACAGCGGGCAGCGTCTGGATGATCCAGATGCCGCCCAGCAATTGCAGCTGGATCGCGTAGGTCTGCGGCACGAACACGATGAAGAACAGCGCGCCCAACTTCACCACCAGCGAAGCGATCTTCGCCACCTGGCTTTCGCGCGCGGGCTCGCAATCGGGCGCGAAATATTCGCGGTAGATGTTGCGGGTGAAGAGATTGGCAGTGGCGATGGACATGATGGCGGCCGGCACCAGCGCGCCGATGGCGATGGCGGCAAACGCCACGCCCACGAACCATGAGGGAAACATTTGCAGGAACAGCGCGGGCACCGCGAAATTGTTGCCATAGGCTTTAAAGCCGGCGGCATAGGCCGGCTTGGCCTTCACCCCCGCCGCAACCGCCATAAAGCCCAGCAGCGCGATCAATCCCAGCGCGAAGGAATAGGCGGGCAGCACCACGGCGTTGCGCCGGATGGCGTGCCGGCTCGATGAACTCAAAATTCCCGTCATCGCATGGGGATAAAGAAACAGCGCCAGTGCCGATCCCAGCGCCAGCGTGGCATAGGCGCTTTCTGCGCCCCAGATTGGTGGTGGTGGCCGGTGCGAGCAGCAGCTTGTCTACGCCGACGCTCGCAAAGATGTTGGCATAGCCGCCCAGTCGCGCGGGAATGAAGATCACTGCAGCAATGACCGTCACGTAGATAAGAATGTCTTTCACCACCGCGATCATCGCTGGTGCGCGCAACCCGCTGGTATAGGTGTAGGCCGCCAGTATCGTGAAGGCTACCACCAGCGGCGCATCTCGCCGCGAACGCCAAGTGCAGCGATCACCACTTCCATGCCCACAAGCTGCAACGCGATATAGGGCATCGTGGCGACGATGCCTGTCAGCGCGATCGCCAGCGCCAGGGCGCGGTTATCGAACCGTCCGCGCACGAAATCCGCCGCGGTGATGTAACCCTTGGCATGCGCCACCGACCACAAGCGCGGAAAGGCGAGGAACAACATGGGATAGACGAGAATGGTGTAGGGCACGGCAAAAAATCCGCTTGCGCCCGCGCCGAACATCAGCGCAGGCACGGCGATGAAGGTGTAGGCGGTGTAGAGATCGCCGCCCAGAAGAAACCACGTCACCACGGTGCCAAAGCGCCGTCCGCCCAGACCCCATTCGGTCAGCTGCGTGAGATCGCCTTTGCGCCAGCGCGCGGCGACAAAGCCCAGAACCGTGACAATGCCAAACAGCAAAACGAAAACGACAAGCGCTACGATGTTCATTTCGCGCGCCCGTCGCGATCGCGTTCTTCGGCGCGATAGACAGGCCAGATCAGCGCAGCCCCCAGCGCAATCCACAGAAGCTGAAACCAGTAGAAGAACGGGATGCCCACAAGCGTCGGCTGGACGCGGTTGTAGAACCCGACCGACAGCATCGCGAAAAAGGGCAAAACCAGAAGGAGATGGATCGGGCGCAACCTGCCGCGTTTTTGGTTTGACTGCTTCACCACCGCCCCCTGTGTTGAGTGGCTGCATCATGCGCAGGTTTGAAACTGGCGCAAGCGTCACCGAATTTTCGCAACGCACCATCGGTATTCATGTCTGCGGCGGCGATCTGCTCGCGGACCTTCTGGGTGCTCAATGTGCATCTGCGCGTCGCACACATAAGCACATGGCGTGTAACAATTCGTCGAACCCGTCTTTAAGTGCCGCACCGTCACGGCTTTGCGTATTCTGATCGATGATCGTCATGCCGGCGTCGATGATGCGGTGCCAGGCATCGCAATAGTGAAACACCGGCCCCGTCACTGCCCACGGCGGGACGATGAAACAGCAAGGCGCAAAAATAGCGATTTTTCCGCTGCGCGCGATGAAATTGGGGAAATGCGCCACACCTCAGGCGCCAGCCTAATGCGAACGTTCGGCCGTCCTGCGCCTCTTGTTCGGATCGGGCCGCATGGCGTGGGCGTCCGTTGTCATGCGGAACGGCGGCCGGCCAAGACGAGGGCCACACCCGCCAGCAGAACCACCACACCAGCCACCGTTGGGATCGAAACGTGGTGCTCTTCCTCGGAATTGACCTGGATGGGACCGGCTTTCAGCACGGGCTTGGTTTCGGTGTAGCTAAAATTTTCGAAGACAAGGCCGGCAATGCCAAGGACAATCAGCAAAATGCCAAGCCAGGCGAGATTGCGCATGGAAAATTCCCTCCGGTTTCGCCAGACAACGATCAAAAGGTTCCGAAAGTTCCCGATTCCAATGCTGCGCGCCCGCGTCGTCTGTAGAACAACGCGTCGGTGATATGCGCCCAACGCAGATTTTTGGCCGGTGGCGGACGCCGGCCTATCGACTGGGCAGCGCGTCGAAGGCGATGGTCGTGCGCGCGCCCGACGAGCAGAACGGCACCGTCCCGTGCCACATGTACGAGGGAAACAGGATCAGTCGTCCCGGCCGCGGCTGCACCGTGCGCCGCACCGGCTCCTTGAATCCGGCATCGAAGGCGGGCTCGCCGAATTTGATCCAACCCTGCTTGGCGGCCTCATCGGCCACCGCATCGGGCAGCGCCACATAGTAGCAGGAGCTAATCCAACCCTTGGGATGGACATGGTTGGTATGAAAGCCGCGATCTCTCAACCGCGACGACCATGAACCTGAATAGAGAAACTGCGCGCTGCGGCGTGCGAACAACGGATGGCTCTCGTCGTCCTTCATGCGCGAAATGTAAGCGGCCACGGCCTCGTCTATGCGCAGGCGCAGCCGTTCGACAAGGTCGTGTCCGGCGCCGAACAGGTTTTCCACCGTCTGCGTTCCGCCGCGCAACGTCTGGTCGAGGAATTCGCGCGTGTTGCCATGCTGACCGTTCAGCATCGTGTTCAGTTCGTGGTTGAAGCTTTCCATGTCGGAGAAGCCTTCGGGGGGTTCTAGATCGAAGATCTGCACGAAGCGGTCATAATCGTTGATGACGTTCTCGCGTTCATCGCCGAGCTTGCGCAAGGCAAGCGCACCCAGCGCCACCGCGTGCTGGTTGAGCGGTTCGAGGATGGCAGCTTTTTCGGCGGCCTCGCGGGCTTTCTTCGCATCGCCAGCGCGCAACAGCGTCTCGGCGAAATTACACCAGGCCGGTGCGTTCTGGGGTTCGAGCGCCACCGCGCGTTCATGGGCGGCGATGGCGCCATCGAAGTCCTTCATGCGCGCAAGTGTCAGGCCAAGCCCATCATGGCCCATTACGTGGGTGGGCCAGAGCGCTGCGCCTTTCTCAAAGCTATTTTTGGCTTCGTCATATCTGTCCGCGCGCATCAGCAGGCTGGCCTTGTCGAGCGGCAGGGCGCCGATTTGGGGAAACGTTGCCATCGCCTCGTCGTAAGAGCGCAGGAAGTCGCTGTCGCGTTCGAGCCGGTAGAGCAAATGATTCAATTCGCGATGGGCCTGCATGTCCAGCGGATTGCGGATCGTCGCCTGGCGATAGGCGTTGGCCGCCTCTTCGAGCCTACCCAGGCGTTGCAGGACATTGCCGCGCACATAATCGGCAAAGGCCATGTCGGGCACCAACGCCTGCGCGGTGTTGAGTAGGCCGAGCGCTTCGACGTTGCGCCGCTGTTCAGCGACGGCCACGCCGAGATTGTAATAGAGTGCCGCGCTCTGCCGGGGATCGCGCGGACTTTGTCGCAAAGCGTTGAGCGCCAGTGCTTCGGCCTCGCGATGACGCTTTTGCTCGTTGAGATTGGCAACGAGGCTCTGCTTGGCCATCAGATAGTTGGGCTGAATGCGCAGGGCTTCGCGAAAGCTCTTCTCGGCATCGGTGTGGCGGCGCTCCCGCGTCAACGCCAGACCCAGATTGAGATGGGCGTCGGCATAGTTGGGTTTCAGCCGAATTGCTTCGCGAAACGCCTCCACCGCGTCGGGATTGCGGTTCGTTCGGTTCAGCAGTTGGCCCAGATTGTTATAAACCTGTGGCTGGTCGGGCTTGAGCACAAGCGAGCGGCGATAAAGCTCTTCGGCCTCGGTGAAACGGCCCTGCGTGGCGCGCGCTGCGCCCAGAAGCTGCAGCATCTCGGCATCGTTGGGCGAAAGGCCTTGCGCCTGCAGCAGCATCGCCTCGGCTTGCGCGAATTCGTTGCGCTGCAGATGGCCCAGAGCCTGCGCGAGAAGGGATTTGGCGCGCCGTTCGCCAGCGGCGGTGGTGATCGTCGTCATGGCGGCCAGCTTATGGCCAAGGACCGGCCGGGGCGCAACTGCCGCACTTGCAGAGGCTCCCGGGCGCCCCTACCGTGGAACCTCCGCTATCGTTGAAGAGAGACCAGATGACGTCAAAACGCTTTGAGGGCACCGACAAATATGTCGCGACCGAAGACCTGCGTATTGCGGTCAATGCGGCCATCGCGCTGGAACGGCCGCTGCTCATCAAAGGCGAGCCCGGTACCGGCAAGACGGAACTCGCCTTCCAGGTCGCCGACGCACTTAAGACCCCGCTCATCACCTGGCACGTGAAATCCACCACCAAAGCGCAGCAGGGACTTTACGAATATGATGCGGTGACGCGCCTGCGCGATTCCCAGCTCGGCGATGAGCGCGTCAAGGACGTGAAAAACTACATCAAGCAGGGCAAGCTGTGGGAAGCCTTCGCCAGCACCAACCGTTCGATCCTGCTGATCGACGAGATCGACAAGGCTGACATCGAATTTCCCAACGATCTGCTGCTCGAGCTCGACCGCATGGAATTCTTCGTTTACGAGACCGGCGAGACGATCAAAGCCATCCGGCGTCCGATCGTGATGATTACCTCGAACAACGAAAAGGAATTGCCCGACGCGTTCTTGCGCCGCTGCTTTTTCCATTACATCAAATTTCCTGACCGCGAGACGATGCAGAAAATTGTCGACGTGCACTATCCCGACATCAAGCAGAAGCTCGTGGCTGAGGCGTTGAATGTCTTTTATCAAATTCGCGATGTGCCGGGCCTGAAGAAGAAGCCTTCCACCAGCGAGCTCCTCGACTGGCTCAAGCTTCTTTTGAACGAAGACGTGCCACCCGAAACGCTCAAGGAAAAAGATCCGACCAAGTTGATCCCGCCGCTCCACGGCGCGCTGCTCAAGAACGAACAAGACGTGCATTTGTTCGAACGGCTTGCGTTCCTGGCGCGGCGCGAGCGCAACTGAGCGACGTGGCGAAAGCTCTGGCCGCGATCCTGTGTGGGGCGCTTTTTGCAAGCGCTGCGTCCGCACAACCGGCCGGCCTGGATGTTTTCAGCGATGGCAAGGACGGCGCGAAGATCCATACCGGGTCAGGGTTTGTCTGTCCGCACGCTATCGGCACCTTCGTGCGCGACGCCGCCGGCGAGACCGATCCGGAACGGCAGACCGCGTCGTGCAGCTATTCCACACTCGACGGAGTCTACGGCATCGTCACTTTGGTACCGCTCAAGGACGGTTACGATCCCAAAACCTCGCTCGCCCCGCAATTCGAAGAACAGCAGGCCACCGGCGGCAAGATGGTCGAGCAGGGCACGGTGAAGATCGGCACGCCGCCGCTTGCGGTCTACACCCGCATCTACCAGACCGCGAAACTGGAAGACCTCAAATACAGTGTGCTGTTCTCGGGCAGCGTGGTGAAGAACTGGGCCGTCGAAACCACCATCGAATATGCAGATCCGCGCGACACGCCCGAAAAGAATGCTTTTCTGAACGCCGTCTACGAGGCAGCACTGGCCCAAATCGCGAAATGAGACCGGTTTGGACAGCCCGGCTTCTGTCGGTTTAATATGTCTTTTCCGCTTTCTGGATAACGGCCATGTTCTTCCAATTCTTCGATGAGCTGCGCGCGGCCAAGGTGCCCGTCACGCTCAAGGAATATTTGGCGCTGATGGATGCCTTGTCGAAAGACATCATCGAGCTGAAGATTGACGAATTCTACTACCTGTCGCGCACCGTGCTGGTGAAGGACGAAAAGAACCTCGACAAATTCGACCGCGTCTTTGGCCATGTGTTCAAGGGGTTGGAGGCGATCGACCCGTCGTTGTTGGCGCAAATTCCCGAAGAATGGCTTAAGGCGCTGACCGAGAAATTCCTCAGCGAAGAAGAGAAAAAACAGATCGAGGCGCTCGGCGGTTGGGAAAAGCTGATGGAGACGCTAAAACAACGTCTCGAAGAACAGAAGAAGCGCCACGAAGGCGGCAACAAGATGATCGGCTCGGGCGGCACCTCTCCGTTTGGCAATTCCGGCTACAATCCAGAAGGCGTGCGGATCGGTCAGGACAAATCGCGCCACGGCAAGGCGGTCAAAGTTTGGGACCAGCGCGAGTACAAGAACCTTGACGATTCCGTCGAACTGGGCACACGCAACATCAAGGTCGCGTTGCGCCGCCTGCGCAAATGGGCGCGCCAGGGCGCCGAGGTCGAACTCGATCTGCCTGGCACGATTCAGGATACAGCCAACAAGGGTTATCTCGATCTGCGCCTGATCCCGGAACGCCACAACACGGTGAAGGTGCTATTATTCTTCGACATTGGCGGCTCGATGGATGCCTATATCAAGCTCTGCGAGGAATTGTTCAGTGCGGCCAAGACCGAATTCAAGCACATGGAATTCTTCTATTTCCACAATTGTCTCTATGAGAGCGTGTGGAAGGATAATCGCCGCCGTCACAACGAGAAATCGCAGACCTGGGATGTGCTGCACAAATTCCCGCATGATTACAAAGTGATTTTCGTGGGCGATGCCACCATGTCGCCTTATGAAGTCACCTATCCCGGCGGCAGCGTCGAGCATTGGAATGAAGAGGCAGGCGCGGTGTGGCTCGACCGCGTGGTGCAGATCTATCCCCATACGGTCTGGTTAAACCCGGTGGCGCAGAAACATTGGGAATACACGCCCTCGATCGGCCTCATCAACCAGATCACGAACAACCGCATGTTCCCGCTGACCTTGGGGGGCCTTGATGCAGCGATGCGCGAACTGAACCGCTAACGCGGAGCAATATTCACAAATCAAACGGAAAGAACCATGCTGAAAGTCCACCATCTCAACAATTCGCGCTCGCAGCGCATCTTATGGCTGCTCGAAGAATTGGGCACGCCCTACGAGATCGTAAAATACCAGCGTATGACGCCGGTGCCGCTGGCCCCGCCGGAGCTGAAAGAGGTTCATCCGCTGGGCAAATCCCCCGTCATCACCGAAGACGGCAAGACCATCGCGGAATCGGGCGCCATTGTGGAATATTTGATCGACAAATACGGCAAGGGCAAATTCAAGCCCGCCCACGGCACCGACGATTACTGGAAATATATCGAGTGGATGCACTTTGCCGAAGGCTCGGCGATGCTGCCGCTGCTGATGGCGCTTTACACAGGGATGCTAGGCGACGCCGCGATGATGCTGAAGCCCCGCGTCGACAGCGAAATCGCCAACCATCTGTCCTACATGGAAACGGCGATCCAAGGCCGCGATTTCTTCATTGGCAACGATCTCACCGGCGCCGACATCCAGATTCTTTTCGTGCTCGAAGCAGCGGGCGGGCGCCTTGAGCCCTATCCGTCGCTGATGGCCTATCGCAAACAGATGCAGTCGCGCCCCGCCTATGCGCGCGGCATCGAAAAGGGCGGGCCGTATCAATTGATGAGTCGCTAACCAGCGAAGCGATCCTTTGCGGCCATCAAACGCCCCTCGGCCCTGACAAGGCCCGTTACGGCGCCTTGCCCGAAGGACGGCATGTTGTCGTAGATGCACTCATATTTACCGGGTTCCACGAGATAGGTCTCGTGCCAGATGCCGACCGAGCCGTCTTGCGACAGGCCGCGGGTGAAGCGTGCCCAGGCCGGGAAATGTTTGCCACTTCTGTCCTGCGCGTAGGCGAGCAACTTGTCGAAGCTCTCCCAATATTGCTGCACCAGGATCATCCGCCAGGAAATATGTGTGCGGTACCACAGCATCCCCACGTCGGGCTTGGCGTCCAGTTCGCGCAACATGGCGGGCATGATGTTAAGGAACCAGATCCATTTGCGGATCGCGATGAGCTTGTTAAAGCGAACGCCAATCAGAAACAGCACACCAAAGGCGTGTTGACCTTGGCGGTCATCTGCCCGAAAGGACGGTCTTGACTTCGTGCACTTGTGTTTACCCCTTCGTGGCGCTGCCCCAATAGTTGAACCCCGCAAAGCGCGGCGTGCCGGGCAAGTACATCACCTCGATGTCACGGATGCGAAAGCCTGCGTCCTGGATCAGTTGCGGAATGGCCCGGTCGAGATGACATCCCCCGGCGATAGACTTCCATACGGGGTTGAGCCGCGCCTGCCAGCGTTGCACATCCCCATCTGGTGCGGCGCCGTGCTCGCAGAAGATCATCTGCCCGCCAGGCTTCAACACCCGACGCATATCCCCAAGGGCGCGCGCTACGTCGGCAATGGTGCAAAGCGTATAGGTGACCAGCACCGTGTCCGCCGCATCGTCCTGCAGCGGAATATCCTCTCCCGGCAAATCGAGAAATTCGATGTCGAGCGGCGATGCCACCACCCGTGCGCGCGCCCGCGCCCGCATCTCGCGCGAAGGCTCCAGCGCCCAGAGATGGCTGACTTTTTGCGGATCGTAGAACGGTAGATTGTGGCCTGCCCCAAACCCGATCTCAAGCACGCGACCTGCCGCGCGCGGCACGACTTTCTTGCGTTGATAGCGGATTGGCTTGGTGCTCATCATCGCTGCCAACAGCGGTGGCAGGATGTGGCGATCGTAGAGGCTCATACTCGCTATCCCGAAGGGCGGTTAGGCGACCGGCTGCTGCTGCTCTTTACGCCGTGGGGACCTGGTTGAAGCCGTGGAAATGAAAACTGTATCGTCTCTGGTTTCGAGAACGGCCCCATCATCTATTCCCCTCTTCAGGGCCACCATCACATCATCACCAAAGGCCAGTCCGAGACAATCGCCGATCTCGACTATCTTCAGCAATGACGCCATATGCTGCTACACCCTGTCGCGCGGTGCAGACGATACATGATTTGACGCGCGATTGCGCTATTCCGGCGCGACGGTGACCTTGATGCCGTCGAGTTCGGGCGCTGCAGATGATCTGGCAGGACAGGCGCGAATTGGGCTCGACCGCCAGCGCCATGTCGAGCATGTCGATTTCGGCTTCGGATGTGGCGGGCAGTTTCTCGAACCAGCCGTCATCGACATAGACATGGCAGGTGGCGCAGGCGCAGGCGCCGCCGCATTCGGCGGCGATGGGCAGGCCCGCGTCGCGCAGGATTTCCATCACGCGTCCAGCCGTCGCGGCCTTCCAGCGTGTGTTCTTCGCCGTTGCGGTCGGTGGCGATGATCTTCACTAGCCACGCCCAATTTCTTCTGCAGGCTGGAAGACGAGGTCGTGTACTGGAAGCGCAGCTTCTCGTTGGGCTTGGCAGATGTGGAACGCCGCCTGCGCCATCAGCGCCGCTTCGTGGAAGCCGGACAGTATCAGCTTCAGCTTGCCCGGATAGGTGTTGATGTCGCCGATGGCGAAGATGCCCGGCGTCGCGCTTTCGAATTGCGCGGTGTCCACCGGGATCAGATTTTCGTGCAGGTTGATGCCGAATTCCGCGATCGGGCCAAGCTTGATGGTCAGGCCGAAGAACGGCAGGAACGCGTCGGCGTCGATGCGTGCCATTCCTTCTTGTCGGCGCCTGCAAGCGTCACGCCGTTCGAGCTTGCCGCCCTCGCCGTGCAGCGCCTTGACGCTGGCGACATGGAATTTGACTTTGCCCTCGTTCTCCAGCTCGCGCATCTGGTTGACGCTGTGCTGCGGCGGCGCGGAAACCGTCGCGGTGATGCACCAGCGTCAGCGACTTGGCGATGCGGCGCCAGGTTGATCGTCCAGTCGAGCGCGGAATCGCCGCCGCCGGCGATCAGGATATTCTTGCCGCGGAACGTCTCCATCTTGCGCACGGCGTAATGCACGCTCTGTGCCTTCATAGGCTTCGATGCCGGCAACGGGCGGCCGCTTGGGCACGAAGCTGCCGCCGCCCGCCGCGACCACCACCACGGGCGCGATGATCTCGGTGCCCGCGTCGGTCGTGAGTTTCCAGCGGCCGTCGGCCAGCTTTTCAAGCGCTCGTCGCCATCTGGCTGAAATGGAATTGCGGATTGAACGGCTTGATCTGTTCCATCAGCCGGTCGGTCAGTTCCTGGCCGGTGACGATGGGCAGGCCGGGAATGTCGTAGATCGGCTTTTCGGGATAAAGCTCGGTGCATTGGCCGCCCGGCCGGTCGAGGATGTCGACCAGATGGCCTTGAGGTCGAGCAGCCCCAGCTCGAACACGGCGAAAAGCCCGATGGGGCCTGCGCCGATAATGGCAACATCGGTCTCGATGGGGGGCGTCATGCTCTATTCCACAAGCTTGAAGTGTATGAACTTGTAAACTGACGTGTATATATGTAAAAAGGTCATCGCGAACAATCCCCACCTCCTGCATGGCGGGGGCGCAAGTGTCGCGGCCCGCTCTCTTGCCCCCGGTAAGGCATGGGCGGCAAGAGAAAAACGCGGCCCGGAAACACCCCCCATGACCCTTGTCATTGCTGCTGCTGACTGCCTCACCATGGAAGAAGTGCGCGTCCAGATCGATCGCCTCGACCGCGCAGCTGTGGGCCTCATGGCCGAGCGCCAGACCTATATTGAACGTGCCGCAATGCTTAAGACCGCGCGCGAGACGGTGCGCGACGAAGCCCGGATCGAGGATGTGGTGGTCAAGGTGGTTGCCGAAGCAAAACGGCAGGGCCTAAGCCCGGCCATCGCCGAACCGGTCTGGCGTGAGTTGGTTGCGCGCTGCATCGCCCACGAATTCGATGCTTACGACAATCAGCGCAAATAACTGTCAATGAAAAGGCTCACAAGGCCCACCCGGCTCTTCACTGTCGCAAGTGCGGCCTGCGCTTTGCAGCGGTCTTCTCTCGGCTGAAACTTTTCGGCATCGGCCACGGCATCGGCCAGCGAGAACGCGCCGATCCCGCGCGCGGCGCCCTTGATCGAATGTGTCACGTCGCGCCACGCTTTGGTGTTGCCGGCTTCGAGGCTGTCATACAGCTGCGCGATCAGATCTCTTGTCTGGATTTGAAACAGCCGGAGGATTTCGCCGTTCAGCGCGATGTCGCCGCCCGTGTAACGGGCCAGGTGCGCCAGATCGACTGGCTGCGCTCGCTCATCGGCCAGCATGGGTGAAGCCTTCGAAAGCCCAAGGGCGATGATCTGCTCCAGTCCTCAAAGCCGCGTTAACGAGAGGGATTCAGAAGGGCCGCCAGCCGCTGGGAAAGGGCGAAACGCCCATCAGTCGCGCATGGCCAAACAGCACGATCAAAAATAGCAGCACGGCCACAGCCATGCGCCAGTCCAAAATCTCGCGCCAGTTCAGCCGGACGCGCGCGCTCAACACTGCGGCGAAAGGCACGTTGGAGGTCCGCGCGGCGAATGCCTTCCAATCCGACCCCATCTTGCGTTTGCGCTTGGCGTCGATGGAGGCGGTTCCCAACAGCGCCAGCACCAAGAAAGTGCCAAAGAAGATCACCGAGGCTTCGTCGCCATTGACCAGAAGATGCAGCCCCGACCAGATCGCGACGCCCCACAAAAACGGATGGCGCGTGATCGCAACGATCCCTTTCACCGCATCGGGTTTGGCCGCAACACCCTCTTGGCGTACCGACGTCGGATTGGGCGTCAGCAATCCTGGCACCGCGAGCAGGAAGGCCAGCAGCACCACCGGGATCGCCAAATGCTTCACGCCGACACCAAGATCATAGAGCAGCCGGTTGGCATCGCCTGCTTGCACGCGATTGTAGGACATGACGAGCCAGGAAATCGCACCCAGCGATGCCAGCGAAAACAACCCCATATAAGGCCCTTCGCCAATCGTGCCGGTGATCGCATCGCGCAACCGCGTTCCTGCGATAAGCAGGTGAATCCCCACAAACACCGCGGCCGCGGCGATCAACATGTCCATACGTTCCTCCCAGCGCGTCGGTTAGACGCGTGCCCGCATAATGTGTCCGGCCCCGCCCAGCGCAAGGCCGTCTTGGCGTCCCTGAAAATAGCGCGCATTCAGCGCTGGCGCATTCGCATCCTCGACAAACGAAAATCCCAGCGCGCGAAGCTCGCGCAGCAGATCGTCGGTCACGAAGAAACTGCGAAACGGTTCGCCGATCTTGGCTGCGCGCGCAGCCAGGGCCGCAAACCCTTTATGCTGCAGATATCCGCGCGTCTGCGGCGGCTCGGCATAGTCGAACAGGACTTCGCTGTCCGGTTTCAACTTGCGCGCCATCAAGTCGAGCGTGGCAGTGACCGCATCGCGCGTGAGATAGGGCACCACGCCCAACCAGGCGAAGAATGCGGGTTGTCCGAAATCAAATCCCGCGCGCGTCAATTCCACATCCAGCCTTTCGCATTCAAAATCGACCGGTGCAAAGGCAAGTCCCTTAGGAACAGCGATGCGAGCGTCCGCCAGCCTCTCGCGCTTCCAGCCTTGCGTGGCAGGATGATCGACCTCGAAAATGCGCAGGCCCGCGCGGTCGGTGCGGTAGGCGAAGGTGTCGAGGCCTGCGCCCAGCACAACATACTGGTTCACACCGCGGGCGGCGGCTTGCGTGAAACAGTCCTCGGTGTAGCGGCTGCGGGCCGCGACGAAGGCCCGCAGGAAGCGGGCGGTGGGCTTGGTGTGACGCTCCCGTCCGGCGCGGACATCTTCCTCGGCCTTCGGCCCGATGATCCTGAGTGCCAATGGGTCGGCGAAAACTGGGGGGATGTCGACAATTTGGTGGGCCGCCCGATGAAGGGCGGCGCCTTGGGCGGTGAGGCTGGGCCGGTTGGCGCGCATTTGCCCCCCAAATTTGGGGCTTTCCGGCGCAAGTGGGAAGGCCCTCCTGTGGATAGATTCGCGATTCGGCACGAGAAATGGTTAAATAGGCCCCTGTTGGTCAGCGCTTAGCTTTCGCTGAGGGGTATGGGTCTTTGCGTAAATTTGCTTCCACCGAACCGGCTCCGCCGGCCGCCGTTCCCGAAACATCACACCCCGCCAAGGCGGCCCTCCCAGAGCGCCCCAAGCGGGCGGCTGGCACCGAGACCGGTCTTGCAGGCCTGGTTTTTGCCATCACCATCGCCGCCTTCTGGATCGGCTGCGCCTCGGCCTATTTGTTCGGCTATATCGGTCCGCGCGGATTGGGCGTTTTGGATATCCAGGAGATGGCGCTGTTCGCCACCGCAATCCTGGCGCCGCCCGTCCTGTTCGTCGTCATCGCCTGGGCGCTTGCCCGCGGTCAGGCGATGGGCAATGTGGTCGCCCTGCTTTCGGACAAGATAGAATTGTTGGTCACCGCCGACGACGTGACCTCGCGCACCGCCGCCAAGCTTGGCCGCACCGTGCGTCACGAACTCGACGCGCTCAATGCCGGTATCGACGGCGCTTTCCAACGTCTGCGTGCCCTCGAAAACGTCTTGCAGAGCCAAATCGCTGCTTTGGACGAGGCCGGCGCTCGCGCCGATGTGCGCGGCGAGGCCGTTGCTGCTCGCCTGGGGCAGGAACGCGAACGTCTGGAATCCATCGGCGGCATGTTGGGCGAGGCCGCATCGCGCGCGGGCGAAACGGTTAGCGCGCATGCATCCGGGCTGAAAGCGCTGATCGATTTCAGCGCAAGACGCGCTTGCGACATCGGCCATCGAAACCCAGGACGTGCTGGCCGACCGCACCGAAGAGCTGAAAGCTAGCATCGGCGCAGCGCAAAGCGCGCTCGTGACATCGAGCATTGAAGTCCAAGAAGTCCTTGCCCAACGCACCGAAGACTTGAAGGCCACCATAGCAAGCGCGCACGGCACGCTTTCGACATCCCTGAACGAAGCCCAGACTGCGTTCGCCGAGCGAACCGAAGACCTCAAAACGTCGGTCAGTGGCGTGCAAAGCGCGCTTACAGCATCGGCCATCCAGGTTCAGGATGTGCTGGTCGAACGCACCGAAGACTTGAAGACCGCCATCGGTATTGCCGAAAACTCTTTCGGCGCCTCTACCTTACGCGCGCACGAAATTCTCGCCGGACAAGTCGAGCAATTAAAATCGATGATCGAGTTGGCGGGCGACGTATTGCTTGACGGTACAATTCGCGCCCACGAACTTCTCGCCGAACGCACCGAACGCGCCAATGATCTGATCGCCACGCGCGTGACGCAGATGAAGACAGTGATCGAATCCTCCGAAGGCGCGCTTGATCGCGCCGCGGGGAAAGCAAGCGAACATTTGGCGGGCCGCGTCGCCCAGTTGCACGCGATCATGGAAACCGCTGAAGGCAAACTCAGCACAGCAAGCCAGACACTCGAAAAGCAGACGCAAGGTTTCCGCATCGCCGTCGATGCCGCCGCCGAAGTCCCCCACAAGACCGCCGTCGAACTCGACAGGCACGCCAAGCAGATCGAACAGGTGGCCGACGCCACCATGGCGCGCGCCGAATTCGTGCTCGGCCGCCACGAACGCCACCGTGCGCAGATGAACGACCTGCTGCAGAAATTGCGTGACGAGGGAGCGGCCTTCGACGCCGCCATTGCCGCCGAACGCACGTCCCTTGAAAAAGCTATTGCGGGCCTGTCGCCCGAAGCCAAAAAATTCGAAACATTGGCGTCGGACACCGAACGTCACGTCGAAATGATCATGGCCAATGCGGCGGCGCGTGCCGGAAATATTGCAAGCGCGCTTGCGCGCGAAACCGAACGTCTCACCGAAATCAGCGACACCGCAGGCGACAGCCTCGCCAAAATTGCTGCAACATTGCGCGATGCGGGCGAAAGCGCCCACATGCTCATCAGCGAAACTGCTTCGGGCGCAAAGGCCAATGCCCATGCGTTGGTCGGCGAAGCGATGGCCGAATGCGAGAAGCTGATCCGTGTGGCGGGCGAACTGGCTACGCAATCCAAAGAGGTGAGCGCAACTCTTGGCCGGGCCGTCGGCGAGGTGCAAAGCCATATGGCAACCTTGCCCGGCATTGCCCAGCAAGAAGCCCAGCGCGTGCGCGAAATGCTGCGCAGCGAAACCGAAGAGATGCTCGATCTCTCCGCGCGCACCATTTCCACCATTCACGCCCGTACCACCGTCAGGCCGCCGCGCACCGAAGCCGATCCGGCGCAAGGCGACGCCGACGGCCTGCTTGCGCGCGCCCGCAAGCTCACCCAGCGCCCCAGGCGCAAGGCCGAACCGCGTGCCCTCGATGGCAATGATCCCAAATCGTGGAACATGAGTACGTTGCTGGCCGCCGTCGAGACCAGCGAAACCCGCGATAAGGAATTGCGCCCCGCGGCCGCGGCCGCTTTGGGCGCGCTTGAAGCCTCGCTCTCCGACATAGCCATCGATCTGGCCGGCTTCGACACCGGTCCTGCGCCAGGCGAAGAGGACTGGCGGCGTTATCTGGCCGGCGACCGTTCGGTGTTCGCGCGGCGACTGGCGGGTGCCATCGATTCCGATGCGATGAACCGCATCGTCAATCTCTATCGCGAGAACGCGCCATTCCGCGAAGCCGCCGACACCTACATGGCCGATTTCGAAACCCTGCTCGGACGCGCCCGCCAAGGCGATGGCGGTGGCTTGCTGATGTCCACGATGCTTAGCGCCGACACCGGAAAAATCTATCTGGCGCTTTCGTATGCGCTCGGTCGCCTATCATAGTTTTCGCAAGCGCGCCGCATAAAACCCATCCATCCCGCCCTTGTCCGCAAGATGGCACGGCAAGGTGCGCAAATCGCCGTCCGGCGTAATCAATTCCTGCAAGCCGAACACATCGTCGATCTGTACCGGTTCGCGCGCGAAATCGCTTTGTGCAGAAAGAAACGAAGCAATCTGCTCTGGTCCTTCCTCGGGCTCCAGCGAACAGACCGCAAAGACAAGAATGCCTTTGGGCGCCACCATCCGGGCTGCGGCATCGAGCAAATTTTGAGCCATTGCCGCGCACGACATCACGTCCGACGCATTCTTGATCCATGGCAATTCGGGATGGCGTCTTATTGTGCCCGTTGCGCTACAGGGCGCATCGAGCAGCACGAACGGCGCGGGCGTCTGGGGCCGCCAGTCGCGGATATCGGATTGGATCAGTTGTGCATCCAGATGCAATCGCGCCAAATTCTCACGCATCCGTGAAAGACGCAGCGTTTCGCGTTCGACGGCGATGACGTGCGCACCCATCCAGCTCAGTTCCGCCGTCTTGCCGCCTGGTGCCGCGCAAAGGTCGATTACGCGTTGCCCGCGCACGTCACCCAGCAACCGTGCGGGCAAAGAGGCCGCTGCATCTTGCACCCACCACGCGCCGTTTGCGAAGCCCGGCAATTGATCGATGCGTCCTGCCTCGCGCAACCGCACAATAGATCCAAAGACAGGGTCGGCACCGGGCAATGCCGCGCGGTCTTTCAATGCAATGTCCAGTGGCGGCGGCGACAGATGGGCCTGCGCGATTTTTCGCGCAACGTCTTCGCCATAGCTATCGCACCAGCGCGTCCACAGCCAGTCCGCCGTGTTGAGACGCGGGGCATCCTGCGCTTGGGCGACTTGTTTGCCTTCGCGCGAAATCCGTCGCAGCACAGCGTTGACCAGCGGCTTGAAATGCACCGCGTGTCTGTCGCGCTCGCAAAGTCGGTTGGCGCAATCGACGGCTGCGTGGGGTGCGACGTCGAGAAACAGCAATTCGCACGCCCCTGCCAGCATTATCTCCGGCGTCGAGCCGGCACGTTGCGGGGCCGGGACCTTGGGCACGAAATGACGGATCAGCGCATCGAGCTGGCCAAAGCGTCGCAACGTTTCGTTGGCGATTGCGCGCGCGAAGCCCGCATCGCGCGGTTCCAGATTGGCACGTGCTATGACGTCGTCGGCCATCTGATCGAGCGGGCGACGTTTGCGCAGCACATCAGAAAGAATTGCTTGCGCCGCGAGGCGCGCACCCAATTCGCCTGAAGCGATGGTCTTGCCGGTCACGCCCAGGGGCCGGGGTCTGGCGTCTGATCCATTTGCGCGGCCATCGCGCGCAGCCGCGCGATGCGTTCCTCCGTCGAGGGATGACTGGCGAAAAGGCTCGTCAAACCGCCATGCAGCGGATTGACGATGAACATGTGCGCGGTCGCCGGGTTCGCATCGGCCTGGGGATTTTCAATCGCCTGTGCCCCACGGTCGATGCGTTGCAGTGCGGAGGCAAGCCATAAGGGCCGGCCGGAAATCTCAGCACCCATCCGGTCGGCTTCGAATTCGCGTGTGCGGCTGATCGCCGATTGCACCAATATAGCGGCCAGCGGCGCCAGCATCGCCACCACGATCATGCCCAGCAGGTTGCGGTTGCGCCCACCGCCCATGAAGAAGGCGAAATTCGCCAGCATCGAAATTGCGCCTGCGATGGTGGCAGTGATGGTCATGGTCAGCGTGTCGCGGTTCTTCACATGGGAGAGCTCATGTGCCAGCACGCCGGCCAACTCTTCGTTGTCCAACCGTTGCAGCAATGCGCTGGTTACGCACACCGCGGCATGTTCGGGGTTGCGTCCGGTGGCAAAGGCATTGGGCTGTGCGTTTTCGGCGATGAACACTTTCGGCATCGGCAACCCGGCCTTCGCCGCCAACTGATGCACCAGATGCACCAGCTCAGGGGCAGAGGTTTCGTCCACCTCGCGCGCGCCATAAAGGCGCAATACCATCTTGTCGGAATTCCAATAGGCAAAAAGGTTTGATCCGCCCGCGAACAGGAACGCGATCATCATGCCGGTCTGGCCGCCGATCAGGAAGCCTGCGGCCAGGAACAGCCCGGTCATGAGCGCCATCAAAATGCCGGTCCGCAGAATGTTCATATCCGTCCTTGAAACCGCCGACACGGTGTCTGATGTATGCCTTGGCAAACACGGGTCAAGCCACATGAAAGAGCCCAGCAAAGCCCAGATCGCCATCCGTATCCGCGACGCCGGAGACCGCGCCCGCGCCGAGGCCGAGGCCAGGCGCCAATCGGCCCCGCCAGCCAAACCGAACCCGCCGGAGTTCCAAGGCCAGAAAGGCCCGGAACCCACGCGCTATGGCGACTGGGAGAAAAAGGGTCTGATCTCAGACTTCTGACCGTCTTGATTGAAGCAAGGCGAAGGTCCATTTAAGAGCCATGTTCATCCAGACCGAATCCACGCCGAATCCGGCGACCCTGAAATTCCTGCCCGGCCGCGAGGTGATGGGCGAGGGCGCTGTGGCCGATTTCCCTGACGAAACCGCGGCGCCGCTCGCCGCTGGCCCAGGCGCTGTTCCAGATGCCGGAAGTGTCGCGGGTGTTCTTCGGCTCGGATTTCATTTCCGTCACCAAGGCCGACGGCGACTGGAAGCATCTGAAGCCCGCCATCCTGGGCGTGATCATGGAGCATTTCACCCATGGCCTGCCGCTGATCGAAGGCCCGCCGAGGAACCGTCGGACGATGCTGCCTACAATGGCGAAGACGACGGAGATCGTCGCCCAGATCAAGGAATTGATCGATACCCGCGTGCGCCCCGCGGTGGCCCAGGATGGCGGCGACATCATCTTCAAGGGCTTCGACGGCAGCTCGGGCATCGTCTCCCTGCATCTGCACGGCTCCTGCGCGGGCTGCCCGTCTTCGACCATGACGCTGAAGAACGGCATCGAGAACATGCTGCGCCATTACGTGCCGGAAGTGAACGCCGTCGAAGCGGTCTGATTTGCGCCTCCGCACGGGGGGCATTATGGCTTGCGGCGTTCTTTGCGGGAGCAAGCCATGTCCCACGCCGTCAACGACGAAGCGCTCGACACGATTTTCCGCGACGCGCGCACCCAGAACAAATGGCAGGACAAGCCGGTCAGTCCACGCGCATGCTGATGGCGATCTATGATCTGATGCGCTGGGGACCGACCAGTGCCAATTGTTCGCCCGCGCGGATTGTCTTTGTTTCATCGCCCGAGGCGAAGGAGCGGCTGAAGCCGTTTCTGTCGGAAGGCAACCGTGCCAAGACCATGGCTGCGCCGGTGACCGCGATCATCGGCTATGATCTCGATTTTCCCGACCTTCTGCCGCGCCTGTTCCCGCACAATCCGGATGCGAAGAACTGGTTCCAGAATCCGGCCTTGCGTGAGATCACCGCCTTCCGCAACGGCACCCTGCAGGGCGCCTATTTTATCGTTGCGGCGCGCGCGCTGGGGCTTGATTGCGGCCCGATGTCGGGCTTCGACAATGCCGGCGTCGACAAGGAATTCTTCGCCGGCACCAACATCAAATCGAATTTCATCTGCAGCCTCGGCCATGGCGATGCCGCCGGCCTGTTCGACCGCGCGCCGCGGCTGGCTTTCGACGAAGCGTGCAAGATCCTGTGATGCGGCTGTTGGCGGTCGATACCGCGCTGGGCGCCTGTTCGGTGCGCCATTCTGGAGGATGCGCATATCCTGGCCCATCGCTTCGAGACCATGGAGCGCGGCCATGCCGAGCGCTTGGCGCCCATGGTCGATGAGGCGATGCCGCGCGTCGGGCGTTGCTTTTTGCGATTTGGACCGCCTCGCCGTCACCACCGGGCCTGGCACATTCACCGGCCAACGCGTCGGACTGGCCTTCATGCGCGGGTTGCGGGTCGCTCTGAAAATCCCGCTCACCGGCATCACCACGCTCGAAGCCATGGCAATCGCTGCCATGGTCGAAACCAACACGCCGTTTGTCGCCGCGTTGCACGACGCCAAACGCGGCGAAATCTATTTTGAATTGCTGCACGACGATAAACGTTGATCCCAGCAAGCCTCGCCTCGTTCGAAGAGGCGATGTCGGCTATTTCCAAGGCCACACACAACGCAAAACTTGCGTTTGCCGGGACGGCGGCAGAAGCGGCCGCCGTAAAGTATGTAGGCGAATCGGTTGTCAGTTCGATACGCCAGCCCGATGCGCTGTGGGTTGCGCGCGTCGCACTGACCAGAGAGGCTTCTAGCGAAGCGCCCAAGCCGCTCTATCTGCGGCCGCCAGACGCAAAACTGCCGATGCCGAAAACATGAACGCGATCTTGCGTCTGGCGGACGAAACCGACCTTGCCCAACTGGCCCGGCTTCACACAGCTACTTTCGCCCAAGGATGGGACGAACGCGCCCTGCAAGGGCTGATGCAAGCCGGCGCCGTTGCCACGCTCGCCGAACAAGAGGGAAAGGTCGCCGGGTTCATCCTTGCCCGCAATGTCAAGGACGAAGCCGAAATTCTGACCATCGCGGTCGTGCCCAAGGCACGGCGCGCAGGCATTGGAGGTGCTCTTGTCACCGAGGCCGCCCGGCTGGCAACTTTGGCCGGGGCCGTCCGGCTGTTCCTGGAAGTGGGACAGGCCAATATGGCGGCCCGGACGCTTTACCGGGCCTTGCTTTCGCGCAAGTCGGGAGCCGCAAGGGCTATTACCGGTTTCCCGGCAAAGACCCCGAAGATGCTCTGATCCTGGCGGTCCGCCTGCCGCTTTCCGGATTGGGAAATAGCAGCTGTGTGGACTAGAGTGAAACCTTAATGCCCGGGGAGTGAACTTTGTCGCGGATCGAAAAACTCTGCGTCGACAAGGGGCTGCGCATGACCGAGCAGCGCCGCGTGATCGCGCGCGTGCTGTCGGACGCCGACGACCATCCCGATGCCGAGGAACTCTACCGCCGCGCCGCGGCCATCGATCCGCATATCTCCATCGCCACCGTCTATCGCACCGTCAAGCTGTTCGAGGATGCCGGCATTCTGGAGCGCCATGATTTCCGCGACGGCCGCTCGCGCTACGAGGAAGTCGCCGGAATCCCATCACGATCACCTGATCGATGTGCAATCGGGCAGGGTGATCGAATTCCGCAACGAGGACATCGAAAAGCTGCAGCGCCGCGTCGCCGAGGAGCTGGGCTTCGAGCTGGTCGATCACCGGCTTGAGCTTTACGGCGTGCCCAAGGGCAAGAAGCGCGAAGCGCTGAGCCATGCAACGCCTGCGCGCCGTCGTCATTCTGTTCGCCTTTCTTCTCGTCGACATTGCTCGGCATTCCCTGGCAGGCCTCGGCGCTGCGTTGAAGCTGGCGCGCCGCAAGACGTTTCCGCATGCCTATCACCGTTTCTGTGCAGGCTGTTCGGCATCCGCGTCAGCGTGATCGGAACGCCGGTACAGGACAAGGGCGTGCTGATGGTCGCCAATCACACGTCCTGTTTCGACATTCTGGTCCTCTCGGCGGTGGCGCACGGTTTCGTTCGTCGCCAAGAGCGAAGTCGCAGACTTGGCCGTTCTTTTCGGCACCCTGGCGCGGCTGCAGGGCACCGTCTTCGTCGAGCGCACGCGGCGCGCAAACCGGCGAGGCGCGCGACGAGATCCGCGAGCGGTGCTGCGAAGGCGATGCGCTTGGTGCTGTTTCCCGGAAGGCACCTCCAGCGACGGCAATTACGTGCTGCCGTTCAAGAGCGCGCTGATGGGCGCGGCCGAAGCCGACCTGGGCAACGATGCCCAGGAAAGCCGCTCGCATGTGCCGGTGCAGCCGGTTTCCGTCGCCTATGTCGGTCTTCACGGCATGCCGATGGGGCGCGAGAACCGCCCGCTGTTCGCCTGGTATGGCGATATGGAGCTGGTGCCGCATCTGTGGGAAGCGTTGAAGACGGGGCCGCTCGATGTGGTGGTGGAATTCCACGCGCCGCTGACCGTCGACGCTGTTGGAGGCCGCAAGGCCCTTGCGGCGGCGGCCGAGGCGATCGTGCGGGCCGGCCAGACGCGCGCGCTCAGAATGCAGGCCGTGCCCCGTCCCAACCAGCCGCGCAGAATGCCGGCCAGCAATTGGCCGAGGCCGCTGCATGAAAAACGCGGTGTTTCTTGTGTTTACACGACCTATCGCCCATAACCCGGCCCGCGAAACCAGCTGCGCAGATGAAGCGCTGCCATGAAGAAAGCTCTTCATCAAGACCTATGGCTGCCAGATGAACGTCTATGATTCCGCCCGCATGGCGGATCTGCTGGCGCCGCTGGGCTATGCGCCGACGGACGCGCCCGAGGACGCCGACATGGTGATCCTCAACACCTGCCACATCCGCGAGAAGGCGGCGGAGAAGGTCTATTCCGAACTTGGCCGCCTCAAGAAGCTGAAGGACGAGAAAGCGCAGAGCGGCGCGCCGATGCTGATCGCGGTCGCGGGCTGCGTCGCGCAGGCCGAAGGCGAGGAGATCATCGCGCGCCAGCCGCGCGGTCGACATGGTGGTCGGCCCGCAATCCTATCATCGCCTGCCGGAGATGATCGCGCGCGCTGACGCGCGGCGCGGGCCACGCGCTGGAAACCGATTTTCCCGCGCAGGAAAAATTCGATGCGCTGCCCGAAGAACGCGCGATCACCGGCGCCAGCGCCTTTCTCACCGTGCAGGAAGGCTGCGACAAATTCTGCACCTTCTGCGTCGTGCCCTACACGCGCGGGCGCCGAATATTCCCGCGCCCGTAGCGCAGATCGTGGCCGAAGCGCGGCGCTGGTGGCGCACGGCGCGCGCGAGATCACGCTGCTCGGGCCAGAACGTCAATGCCTATCGCGGCGCGGGCGCCGACGGCGAAGCCTGGACGCTGGCGCGGCTGATCCGAACGCTGTCGCGAGATCGAAGGCCTGCGCGCGCATCCGCTACACCACCAGCCATCCCCGCGACATGGGCGACGATCTGATTGCGGCGCATGGCGATATCGAAAAGCTGATGCCGTTTCTGCATCTGCCGGTGCAGTCGGGATCGGATCGCGTGCTGGCAGCGATGAACCGCCAGCACACCGCCGAGGATTATCTGCGTCTGGTCGAGCGCATCCGCGCGCGCGCGGCCCGACATCGCGCTGTCCTCGGATTTCATCGTCGGCTTTCCCGGCGAAAGCGACGCGGATTTCGAAGCCACGCTCGCGCTGGTGCGCGAGGTGAGCTACGCGCAGGCCTTCTCGTTCAAATACAGCCCGCGCCCCGGCACGCCGGCGGCGGCGTGCCAGAAGCACAGTTCCCGAAGAGGTGAAGGACGAGCGTCTGCAGGCGCTGCAGGCGCTGCTGCTGGCGCAGCAGGATGCGGTTCAATGCGTCGTGCCAGGGGCAAGACCTTGCTCGGTGCTGTTCGAAAAGCCGGGCCGCAAGCCGGGCCAAGCGGTGGGCCGCAGTCCCTATCTGCAGCCGGTGCATGTCGAAGGCGCCGCCGCATCTGATCGGCAAGGTCGCGCGACGTGCGCATCGAGCAGGCGCAGCGCCAACAGCCTGCAAGGGAGCGCTTGCGCCGATAGACGGTCGCGTGAAAAGGCCTGGCGCATTGAGCAACGCGTGCCGCCGCAAAGCGCCTGCCAGCGAGCAGGTGACGCTCGAATTCCCCGACAATCAGCTGCTGGCTGCGCTGGGCGGTGCCGCATCAGAAGCATTTCGCGCGCCTGGAACAGAAGCTCGGTGTGCGCATCGCCATGCGCGGCAATCTGATCGCCGTCGAAGGCACGCCGAAGCGCGCGAGCGCGCGGCGGCCGTGTCTGCGCGCGCTCTATGCGCGGCTCGAAGCGGGCGAAGAGCATCACCCTGGCCGAAGTCGATGCCGAAATCCGCTTCGCCGATCGCACGAACGCGGCTGCCGACACGGCGATTCGGCACGGCCTCGATCAAGACCGCCGCGTCGCGCGTCGACGCGCGCCGCGTTCGCCCGCGCAAAGCGCCTATCTCGATCTGATGCGCACCCATCCGCTGGTGTTCGGCATCGGCCCCGCCGGCACCGGCAAGACCTATCTCGCCGCCGCTTTCGGCGCGCATCTGCTGTATCGAGCGCCGGGTCGAGCGGCTGATCCTGTCGCGCCCGGCGCTGGAAGCGGGCGAGCGGCTGGGCTTTCTGCCCGGCGATCTGAAAGAGAAGATCGATCCCTATCTGCGCCCGCTTTACGACGCGCTGTTCGATGTGCTGGGCGAGCAGACGCACGCGGCTGATGGAGCAGGGCGTGATCGAAGTGGCGCCGCTGGCCTTCATGCGCGGCCGCACGCTTGACGCGCGCCTTTGTGATTCTGGACGAAGCGCAGAACACCACCCCGGCGCAGATGAAGATGGTGCTGACCCGGCTGGGCGAAGATGCGCAGATGGTGGTGACCGGCGATCCGTCGCAAAGCGACCTGCCGGGCGGCGCGCGCGGAAGGGCCTCAACGAGGCGCTTGCCATTCTGAACGGCGTGGAAGGCGTGGCCGTTGCGCGCTTTTCGCGATGCCGATGTGGTGCGCCACGCCCTCGTCAGCGCGCATCGTCGCGCCTATACGCAAAGCCGAAGCCGCGCCTGGGTTGCCGCAGCTGCCCAACGGCCGGTGCAAGAGCACGCCATGAGTTCGCGCAAGATCGCCGTGGTCGTCGAAGATCCCGATTGGCGCAAGGCGCCGCAGGACTGCGGCCTGTCTTAGGCGTGCAGCGGCAGCCGCCTTCGTGCAGGCAAGTGCGCAACCCGCCAAGCCGTTCACCATGCTTCTGACGGATGACAGAAGCTTCGCAAGCTCTGAATGCGCGATTTCCGCGGCAAGGACAAGCCCACCAATGTGCTGTCCTTCTCCGCCGCCGAAACACGCCGATTATCTGCGGCGACATCGCCATCGCCTATGGCGTGACCGCGCGCGAAGCCAAAGCGGCGGGCAAAGCCATTCGCCGATCATGCCGCCCATCTGGTGGTGCATGGCGTGCTGCATCTGGCTGGGCTATGATCATGAATGCGCGACGCGATGCCAGCATGATGGAGCCGCTGGAAATCGAAATCCTCGAGCGGACTGGGCATCGCCGATCCCTATGTCGCGCGCAAGGCCGCTGACGCGATGACCGACGCGAGCCTGAGACCGGACGACAGCGAAACCACGTCGCTTCTGAAGCGGCTTGCAGCGGCTTCCTGCGGCGAGACGCGTCCAGCGCCGCGATGCGCGAAAGCCTGGAAGAAGTGATCGAGGAAAGCGAGCGCGAAGATCCCGCCCTGTCGCAGCAGGAACGGGTGATGCTCGCCAATCTGCTCGAATTCGGCGAGTTGAAGGTCGCCGATGTGATGGTGCCGCGCGCCGAGATCGTGGCGGTGGAGGAAAAGACGCCGCTGCTGCGAACTGGTCACGCTGTTCCGCGAGGCGCAACATTCGCGCCTGCCGGTCTATCGCGAAACGCTCGACGATCCCGCCGGGCTGGTGCATGCTCAAGGATGTGGTCGGCTCTGCTCGAGCCTGGAAATCGACGGCAGCTTTCGCTGGCGCAGCGACGTGCCGATCGCCAAAGCTGCGGCGCAACGTGCTGTTCGTGCCGCCGTCGATGCGCGCGCTCGATCTGCTGCTCAAGATGCAGGCCACGCCACACCCATCTGGCGCTGGTGATCGACGAATATGGCGGCACCGACGGGCTTGTCTCGATCGAGGACATCATCGAGGAGATCGTGGGCGACATCGACGACGAGCATGACGAAGACGCGCCCAGCAGCTCCGCGCGCTGGACGACGGCGTCTACGTCGCCGATGCGCGCACTGATCTGGAGGATTTCAAGGCGCAGACCGGCATCGACTTGGCGCTGCCCGAAACCGAAGAGGATATCGATTCGCTGGGCGGGCTGGTCGTCTCGCTGCTGGGCCGCGTGCCGCAGCGCGGCGAGATCGTCCCCCATCCCTCCGGCTATGAATTCGAGGTGCTGGAGGCCGATCCGCGCCGCATCAAGCGGCTGCGCATTCGCCCGCTGCAGAAGCCGCTGGAGCCGCAATAATCATGGCGGTGCTATCCATCGGTGGCGCTTTGTTGCGCGGCTTTGGGTTTGCGGGCGAAGGCTTGCGCAATCTTTCCGGTTGGAAGCGTCTGGTTGCTGCCTTCGTGTTCGGTGCACTGTCAGCGCTTAGCTTCGAACCGTTCGAACTGTTTCCGCTGTTGCTGCTTGGTTATGCAGCACTTGTTCTGTTGCTCGATGGCGCGGGTGTTGGCCCACGTCCGCACGGTCAAGGTCGCACTCACGGGCTGGGCCTTCGGCTTTGGGCAATTTCTCATCGGCCTTTACTGGATCGGCAACGCGTTCCAGGTCGACGCCGCCAATCATGCCTGGCAGATTCCGTTCGTACTGGTTCTGCTGCCGGGTGGCCTTGCATTGTTTCCGGCATTGGCTTGCGTCGCGGCCATCGGCTTTTGGCAGGGCGGCGCCGCGCGCGTACTGGCCCTCACCGCCACGCTCGGCTTGTCGGAATGGCTGCGCGGCCATGTGTTGACGGGCTTTCCGTGGAATCTCGCGGCGTATGGTTGGGGTGCAGTGCCAGGCGTGTTGCAAAGCACCTCCGTCATTGGCGCCTATGGTTTGACTTTGCTGACGATCCTGTTGGGGGCCGCACTCTCCGAGGTGTGCGCGCGCAATCGTCCACGCGCGGTCGTTCTGCCCGGCTTGATGCTCGGCCTGTTCGCACTGATGTGGATTGGGGGTAATATCCGTCTTAGCCAGACGGTCGTGCCCGACGTGGCGAATGTCCGCCTACGGATCGTCCAGCCCAACATCCCCGAAGCCGAAAAGTTCGAACCGCAATATCTGGAGCGCAACTGGAAGCGGCTCCTCGATCTCAGCCGCACGCAAGCTGGCCTCGAACCTACCCATATCATCTGGCCCGAATCGGCGCCGCCTTTCCTGCTCGCGCGCGAACCGGTGGCGCTTGATGAAATCGCGGTGCTGACCGGCACCCAGCATGTGCTCATCACCGGAGCTGCGCGGGTGACCAGAGATGGGCACGGCGGTCGTCACTACTACAACAGCGTCTATTTTTTCGGTCATGGCGGCCAGCTTCTGGACGTCTACGACAAATTTCATTTGGTTCCGTTCGGCGAATACCTGCCGCTCGAATCTTTTTTCCATGCGTTCGGTATCGACAAGCTTGTGAATTCGCCCGGCGGATTTTCCGCAGGTCCCGGCCCGCGCAGTTTTGTGGTGCCCGGTGCGCCGCTGGTGGGCCCGCTTGTTTGCTACGAAGTGATCTTTCCCGACGAAGTGACAGGCCGTCCACGTCCGAAATGGCTGGTCAATGTTACCAATGACGCGTGGTTTGGTACGTTTGCCGGGCCTTATCAGCATCTTTTGATCGCCCGGGTGCGCGCGATCGAAGAAGGATTGCCCATCGTGCGCGCCGCTGGCACGGGGATTTCCGCCATTATTGACCCGATGGGACGCGTCACCGCCGAACTTGGGGTTGGTCGGATGGGCGTGCTCGACGGACGTCTACCGCAGGCGCTTCGTCCCACCGCCTATGCGCTGCACGGCGATGTGTTTTTCGCCGGTCTGCTGATGGGTTTGACCGGTCTTGCGGGATGGCTCGGCCCGCGCAAATAACGGTGATGCGGTGGCCTTAACGCTGCCGGCGATATATCTTTCCGTTCTGTAGACGATGTGTCTAAGTTCTCCCGCTAGAAGCAGAGTTGTCGAAGAGCCAGTGCCCAGAAAACAAGCAAATCCAATTGATGCCCAGGTCGGCAACCGTGTGCGCCTCAGGCGCATGCTCATGGGGATGAGCCAAGAAAAACTGGGCGAAATGCTCGGTCTCACCTTTCAGCAGGTGCAGAAATACGAAAAAGGCGTCAACCGTGTGGGCGCAGGCCGGCTGTTCCGCATCGCGCGCATCCTCAATGTCGAAATCCCGTATTTTTTTCAGGATGTTCAAAACAGCTTGCCGGGCCTGCAACCCGGATTGGCCGAAGAAGGGGTGAGCCCTCCGGTGATGGAGTTCGTCGCCAGCAGCGAAGGCTTGCAGCTCAGCCTTGCCTTCATGCGTATCAAGGACACCAAGGTACGCAAACGCGTACTCGAACTGGTCAAGAGTATGGCTGATTCAACCGAAGGCACCGCCGACTAGGATTGCAGCGGACTATTTCTGACGCGAGGCTTTTTCGTCGTGCCCCGATTGTCCCTCGCGCGCCTTGAGTGCGCCATAGACCTCGGCTGGTTCAATGCCGCATGCCGCCCACAGGACCAGCAGGTGATAGAGTACGTCGGCGGATTCCGCCGCGATGGCGCTTTTGTTGCCGGAGACGGCGGCAAGTGCGGTCTCGACAGCTTCTTCACCGAATTTCTTTGCGCAATGCTCCACACCGCTCTTCAACAGCTTCGCGGTGTAGGACGTCGCGGGATCGCCACCCTTGCGCGTCGCAATCGTCGCGAACAGACGGTCGATCGCGTGATCGGGCATCTTAGTTCGCGCGGTCGTCGAGCAGGCGGCGCGCGATCACCTGCGCCTGGATTTCGGCGGCGCCCTCGAAGATGTTGAGGATGCGCGCATCGCACAGCACGCGGCTGATCGGATATTCGAGCGCGAAGCCGTTGCCGCCATGGATCTGCAGCGCGTTGTCGGCGCAGGCCCAGGCCACGCGCGCGGCCAGAAGCTTCGCCATGCCCGCTTCGAGATCGCAGCGCCGGCCTTCGTCCTTTTCGCGCGCCGCGTGATAGGCGATCTGGCGGGCGACGGCGATTTCGACCGCCATCATCGCGAGCTTGTCGCGCACGCGCGGGAAATCGAATCAGTCGCTGGCCGAATTGCTGTGCGTTCCAGCGCATAACGAAGCCCCAGATCGAGTGCACACAGCGCCACGCCCACCGCGCGCGCCGCTGTCTGAATGCGTGCGGATTCGAAAGTCTGCATCAATTGCTTGAAGCCCTGGCCTTCTTCGCTGGCCCAGAAGATTGGCCGCGGGCACTTCGAACCCGTCGAAGCCGATCTCGTATTCCTTCATGCCGCGATAGCCGAGCACGTCGATCTCGCCGCCGCTCATGCCGTGTGCGGGGAAACATCTCCTTGTCGGTGCCGCGCGGCTTTTCCGCAAGGAACATCGAAAGCCCGCGATAGCCCTGCGACCTGGGGATTGGTGCGCACCAGCAACGTCATCACATCGGCGCGGGCAGCATGGGTGATCCAGGTCTTGTTACCGTAGATTTTGTAAACCTCGCCGTCGCTTCACCGCACGCGTGCGCAGGTTTGCCACATCCGAGCCGCCGTTGGGCTCGGTGAACACCGCTGTCGGCAATTTCTCGCCGCTGGCGATCTTCGGCAGCCAATGATCGCGCTGTTCCTTCGTGCCACCGGTGAGAATAAGTTCGGCGGCAATTTCCGAACGCGTGGCGAGCGAGCCCACGCCGATATAGCCGCGCGACAATTCCTCTGAGACCACGCACATCGCGGTCTTCGACAATCCCGCGCCGCCATATTGTTCGGGGATCGTCAGCCCGAAGACGCCCAGCGACGACAATTCGGAAATCACCTCGAGCGGAATAAGTTCGTCCTTCATATGCCATTGATGGGCGAACGGACGTTACCTTCTCCTGTGCGAAGCGGAAGAACTGTTCGCGGATCAGTCCCATCGTGTCGTCAAGGCCGGGATCGCCGATGAACATCGCGCCTTCGTGCTTGGCGAGATACTCGCGCGATGCCCGCGCGCACCTCGGGCCGATTGCCGGTCGCGACCAGTTCACGCACCACCGGCGTCCAGAATTCGCTGGTGTTCGTCATCGGTCAGTCCCATATCGTAGGGCCGCGCGATTTCGTTCTGGCTCATGGGAATGCCGCCCACGATCTGGGCGAGATATTCGCCGAAGGCGGCCTCGAGTAGTAGACGCTCGATCTCACCCAATCGTTTTTGGCCTTCCAGCTCGCGAGCCCAGCGCGCCATCTGGCGCAGTGCCTCCACATAGGTCGCAAGCCAAGCAAGCCCATGGGCCGCTCGTTGTTCGCGATCGACCAGCCTGGACGAAATCTTGCCGTCCTCAGTCACCAGCTCTGCGACCGAGGCCTTGGCCGCCACGAACAGGCCTTCGGCGGCCAGAACCGCTTCGTCGCAACGGTCGAGAAGATGGGAAATGATGGGCGCGTTGGTCATAATCTATCTGCTTGGAAAGGGTTCTATCTGCCGGGACAAGGCTGGCCGGGACATTACCGAACTCGCTGCCGCAGCGCATCACAGCCGAGAGCGGCAAATTTCCGCCAGGCTAACGTGTACAAAATTTAACATACCCATTTAATATTGCTTTTGCGGCCGTCTTTGCCAGGTCTCTTTGGGGTGGGGGGGCAAGCCGATTCCGCGTTCCCTTTGGGCTGATGCGCGCTTGTTCGCCTGCACATTATCGGCAGATCACCCAGATGGGGTCCAAGTCTCATCGGGCCGGATCGCGTTCTGCCATGGCATGTGGGCGAACCGGACAGTTTCAGTTTCTCCAGCAGCAAGGCGGCAACGGACCCAGCCTGTTCTACGCGGCGGCGCAAGATTTGCGAATATCACGACGGCGAAACCGTCACCATCACCGCGAAACTGTTTGCCGGGGTCGCATCGCCGCCCGCCTTCACATAGCTCGCTTTGAGCGTGACTGTGCCGGCCGTTCGCGGCGTGAACGTGAAGATCGTTGTCTCCGGCGCATCGGGCACCAGCACCGATTCGGTGCTACGCCCCGACAAGGTCAGTTCCGGGGTGAGATCGCTATCCAAACGCCAGAAGCCTGCGCCGCGCGTACCCGGCAACCTCACGGTCAGCGGTTGGCCCGATACCACCGCGATGGTCTTGCCCGCATCCTTGTCGGTCACCGTCACCCCGTCGGCGAAGGCGGCCGAAGAGACGAACAGCGCGCAGACAAAGCCGCAAACAAGGCCTAAGCGCCGGAAGACGTGGTTGGCGATGCGGTTCATACAATCCTCCGCAAACGGCATTTCGGTCCAGAAACGCGATCCGACAAAGAAAGCAACTGCACTTAACGCCCGCCACCCTCCAGCACGTCCTCATAAGTCCGAAGACCAGGACGCTGCGCGTTGACGAGCACCGCCATGTTACCTGGCAGATGCTCGTTCTTCCACATCTTCGTATGGGCGCGCGGAATGTCGATCCAAGTAAACACTTCCGACATGCATGGATCGATGCGGCGTTCGACCACCAGCCGGTTGGCTTGGCTGGCTTGCATGAGGTTGGCGAAGTGCGAACCCTGAATGCGCTTCTGGCGCATCCACACATAGCGCGCGTCGAAGGTGATATTGTAGCCCGTGGTGCCGGCGCAGAACACGACCATGCCGCCACGCTTCACCACCAGACAGGACACCGGGAAAGTTGATTCGCCGGGATGTTCGAAGACCATGTCGACGTCGTTGCCCTTGCCCGTGACCTCCCAGATCGCCTTGCCGAATTTGCGCGCTTCCTTGGTCCAGGCGTCGTATTCAGGCGTGCTGACCTTGGGCATTTGGCCCCAGCAATTGAAATCCTTGCGGTTGAGAACGCCTTTGGCGCCCAGCGACAGAACGAATTCGCGCTTGGTCTCATCGGAGATCACGCCGATCGCATTGGCGCCTGATACCGCGCAAAGCTGCACCGCGAACGAACCCAAACCGCCGCTCGCCCCCCAGATCAGCACGTTGTGCCCGGGCCGCAGAATATGCGGGCGATGGCCGAAGAACATACGATAGGTCGTGGCAAGCGTCAGCGTGTAGCAGGCGCTTTCTTCCCACGTCAGATGCTTGGGACGCTCCATGAGTTGGCGGTCCTGCACGCGGGCGAATTGCGCGAACGAACCATCTGGCGTCTCGTAACCCCAGATGCGTTGGCTGGGCGAGAACATCGGATCGCCGCCATTGCATTCCTCGTCGTCGCCATCGTCCTGATTGCAATGCACGACGACTTCATCGCCGACTTTCCAGCGCTTTACCTTCGAGCCCACCGCCCACACGATGCCCGACGCATCGGAGCCTGCGATGTGATAGGGATTCTTGTGTCCGTCGATGGGCGAGATCGGCGTGCCCAGACCCGCCCACACCCCATTGTAATTCACGCCCGCCGCCATCACGAGGATGAGCACGTCGTGTGAATCCAGCTGCCATGTCGGCACGACTTCGAGTCTGGAAGGATTGCTCGGGTGGTCCGTGGCGTTCCTTGCGGATCGCCCACGCGTGCATGTTCTTCGGCACATGGCCGAGCGGCGGAATCTCGCCGATATCGTAGAGATCCTTGTAGACTTCGAGCGAAGGCTTGGCTTCGGCCGATGACGCCATGACTGAACTCCCGCTTGTCCCCTGATGGCCGATGTCTCCCGGCCGGATTTGGCGCGGGATTAAGGCTCGACCTGTGCTGCAATGCAACAGGATTCAGCGTTATTGCTAACAAGCTGGCCGTCCTTGTCGCAATTAAATTGCGCTCAAAGCCCAGCGCGGCGCGCCGTCACGGCCTTTTCTGGCCCTTGGCCTTCTGCCCACGATTTCTTTCGACGCCACGATTTGCCGGATAGGCGGGGCTTTATTTTCGGGATCACCTGACGTCCGGCCATATTTCTCCTTCGCTCTTCGATCAAACCCAGGCATTTGTTTTCCCATTCCAAAAGCCCCGCTTTTGTCTGCCACACCTCTTGCGCACGCGCCCAAGCATTCACGCGCTGCATTTGAATGCGCGTAGCATTCACCCTGCGACCCCGATCATGTTGCGCTGCAACGGGCTGCAAGGCCATAATATTGCTGATGACCCACGACAAACCCTGGATCTTCCGCACCTATGCGGGCCATTCGAGCGCCGAAGCCTCCAATGCGCTCTATCGCACCAACCTGTCCAAAGGACAGACCGGCCTGTCGGTGGCGTTCGATCTGCCCACCCAGACCGGCTACGATAGCGACCATCCGCTCTCCAGGGGCGAAGTCGGCAAGGTCGGCGTGCCGATCTCGCATTTGGGCGACATGCGGATGCTGTTCGACGGCATTCCGCTCGACAAAATGAACACCTCGATGACGATCAACGCGCCGGCGGCGTGGCTGCTTGCGTTGTATGTGGCTGTCGCCGACGAAACCGGAGCTCCCCGCACAAGCCTGCAAGGCACGACGCAGAACGACATTATTAAGGAATATCTCGCCCGCGGCACCTACATCTTTCCGCCCGGCCCCGCGATGCGCCTGACCAGCGATACAATCGCATTCACCACGGCCGAATTGCCCAAATGGAATCCGATCAATCTTTGTTCGTATCATTTGCAGGAAGCTGGCGCCGATGCGGTGGAAGAAGCCGCGTTTGCACTGGCGGCCGCCATCGCTGTTCTCGACGCCGCCAAAAAGCGCGGCGCTATTCCCGAAAAGGAATTTCCCAAAGCCGTCGGCCGCATGAGCTTCTTCGTCAATTCCGGCGTGAAGTTCATCACCGAAATCTGCAAGCTGCGCGCGATGGGCGCGACTATGGGACGAAATCACCGCCACGCGTTACGGCGTCACCGACCCGAAATACCGCCTGTTCCGCTACGGCGTGCAAGTCAATTCGCTGGGTCTCACCGAGCAGCAGCCGGAGAACAACGTCTATCGCATTTTGTTCGGCATGCTGGGCGTGACGCTGTCGAAAAACGCACGCGCCCGCGCGGTGCAATTGCCTGCTTGGAACGAGGCGCTCGGTCTGCCGCGCCCGTGGGATCAGCAATGGTCGCTGCGCCTGCAGCAGATCGGCGCTTACGAAACCGACATGCTCGAATATGACGACATCTTCGACGGCTCCAAAGTGATCGAGGAAAAAGTCGGGGTCCTCATCGAACAGATCAGAAGCGAAATCGCCCGCATCGAAGAGATGGGAGGCGCGTCTTCGCAAGCAGCCCTCGAATACATGAAGGAGCGCCTCGTGCGCTCCAATGCGGCGCGCGTCGAAGCGATCGAAACGGGTGCGGAAATCCGCGTCGGCGTGAATTCCTACACCGAAACCGAACCATCGCCGCTCACCGCCGGAAATGGCAATTTCGTGGTGGTGGACGAATCCGCCGAACGCGACCAGATCGAGCGCCTGCGCGCTTGGCGCGAAGCGCGCGACAACAAGAAGGTCGCTGATGCGCTGTTCGCACTCGCCAAGCGCCGCGAAGGAAGACGTCAACATCATGCCCGCCTCCATCGACTGCGCCAAAGCGGGCGTGACGACGGGCGAATGGGCGGCTGAACTGCGCATGGCGTTCGGCGAATATCGCGCGCCCACAGGTGTTGCGGCTGCCGCCCCGTCGCGCAACGACGAACGCATCGTGGCTTTGCGCGAAGAAGTGGATGCAGCGTCGAAAAAGCTAGGCCGCAGGCTCACCTTCCTCGTCGCCAAGCCCGGTCTTGACGGTCATTCCAACGGCGCCGAACAGATCGCCATCCGCGCCCGCGACGTGGGCATGAGCGTGATCTATAACGGCATCCGTTTCTCGCCCGACGAAATCGTCGCCGCCGCGAAAGAACAGCACGCCGCATGTCATCGGCCTGTCGATCCTTTCAGGCAGCCATGTTCCGCTCGCCGCCGAAGTGATGGCAAGGTTAAAATCGGCCGGGCTTTCAGATGTGAAGGTCGTCGCCGGCGGCATCATCCCGGCCGAAGACGAAGCGGTGCTGAAGAAATGCCGGCGTTTACGCCGTCTTCAGCCCCAAGGATTACGACCTCAACGCAATCATGCGCGACATCGTCGAACTGGCCACGCATTGACGTTGCTTCGTGCAATCCGTTGCATTGAACAGGGCCAGAGCCATGGTGCACCGATGTTTTTTACTTCGACGGCTCGTCCGCGCCGCCGATATCCAGCATGAATTTGTATGAACCGTTCGGCTGTTTCTGCCATCCGGTGACGTAATAGCCGGTGAGCCTATAGGCATCGCCGCCCTTTTTCTTGCCGCTTGCCACCCAGGTGCCGCGCGTATAGCCAAGATCGCCTGCAGCCGAGACTTGTGCCTCCATCGGCGTCCAGTCGAGCCTTGCTCCGGGCGGGCTCGGATTTTTCGCGTAATAGTCCGCGACCGCTTTCTTGCCGATGATCGGGGGATGGGCGCCATCAAACAACCGCACATCGTCGGTCATGTAAGCCAGGAACGCGGCGTGCGCGCCCTTTTCGAGCGACATCGCGGCGAAGGCGCGATCCGTCGCCATCATGTCTTCCTTCGGTCCCGCCAGCGCGATGCCTGAGGCAAGCAATGCCGGACCGAAAACGATTTTCCCAAGGCCCATATTGTCCTCCCCCAAACCCGGACCAACGTGCCAGGGCCGTGGCAATACGCCAATCACGCTATGGTCACAGCCCGAGCTTGTCGCGGATGCTGCGGGCGGTTTCGCCGCTCGCGCGCAGATCGCGCAACGTCACGGCCCTGTCCCGTTTGGAGAATTTGCGCCCCGCCGCGTCCAGGATCAGCCGGTGATGGGCGTAAACTGGTGCCGGCAATCCCAGCAACGCTTGCAATAGGCGCTGCAGATGGGCCGCCGCGAACAGATCGTTGCCGCGCGTCACCAAGCTCACGTCCTGAAACGCGTCATCTACCACCACGGCAAGATGATAGGACGCAGGCGTTTCCTTCCGCGCCAGAACGACGTCGCCGAATAGAAGCGGGTCGACTTTGATGATGTCATGCTCACCCTTGGGCCCGCCACCCTGCTCGACAAAGGTCAGTGCGCCCGCATCTTGGGCTGCCTTTTGCGAATCCAGCCGCAACGCATAGGACATTCCCGATGCGATCCGCGCCGAGCGTTCCTCATCCGAAAAATGCCGGCATGTCCCTGGATAAAGCGGCCCTTGCGACTGCAGTTCCGAAAAATGCGGCGCTTTGCTTGCCTGCGCGATTTCCTCGGCGATCTCCTTGCGTGTACAGAAACATGGATAGAGCAAGGCCTTCGCCGCAAGAGTTGCCTGCGCCTCGCGATAGGCAGAAAACCGCGAAGACTGCCGCAACACCGGTTCCTGCCAGCGCAGTCCCAACCACGACAGATCCTCGAAGATCGCGGTCACGAAATCTTCGCGCGCCCGCGTCAAATCGATGTCTTCTATGCGAACGAGAAACCGATTGCCGGCTTGCGCCGCCCGGATCGCGGCGAACGCATGGCCCAGATGAAGCAATCCAGTTGGACTTGGCGCGAAACGCGTGACAATCATATGTACGAGCTTACATTTTTTGAGCCATGGCGAAACCTCATCGCATTTCCTCTGCAGCCCAACTCGATCAGGCCATCACAGCGCTCGTCGCTGCGGACCGCAGGCTTCATGCCGTGGTGGAACGCGCGGGCAAGCCACAATTCGTGGCGCGCCGCAAACATGGCTTTGAGGCCCTGATATCCATAGTCGTCAGCCAGCAGCTTTCGACCGCCGCTGCCGATACCATCTTCGCACGCGTGAAGCAGAAGGTTATTCCCTTCGAACCTGCAACCGTTCTCGCCGCCGACCCGCAAATCTTGCGGGCTTGTGGTTTGTCCGCGCCCAAGCAGAAACATATGAAGACGATCGCCGCGGCGATCGTCGGCGGGACACTAGACCTCAAACGCGTGCGCCGGCTCGCCGACGATGAGGCACGCGCGCATTTGACTGCGGTGAAGGGCATCGGCCCATGGACTGCGGATATCTATCTGATGTCCTCGCTCGGCCGCGCCGACATCTGGCCCGTGGGCGACGTCGCATTGCAAGCAGCGATTGCGCGCGCGCTGAAACTAAAAAAACGCCCGAATGAAAAAGGCGATGGAGACCCTCTCCAAATCTTGGCGACCCTGGCGCACCATCGCAGCAAGGCTTTTCTGGATTCACGAAAATGGCTTGCGCCGCGAGAAACGCGAGGCCGATACGAAGGCAGAGGCGCTGAAAGCCAATGCCGCAAAAAAGAAAAAAGGAAAGACGTGATGGCACGGCATCAACTCTCCGGCCCGCGTCTGGCGCCCGCACGCGGGGCCGCCACGCATCTGGTCGTGCTGTGTCACGGCTATGGTGCGGACGGCAACGATCTCATCGGGCTGGCGCCGCATTGGCAGGCTCTATTGCCGACGGTGTCGTTCGTGGCACCCAACGCGCCAGAGCCATGCGCCGGTTCGCCGACGGGTTATCAATGGTTTGCGATCACCCGCCTTGATCCTTCCGAAATGAAAAAGGGCGTTGAAGGCGCTGCCGGCACACTCAACGAATTCCTCGATAGCGAACTTGCGCGCTTGAACCTGCCGCCGGAGCGCCTCGCGCTGGTGGGATTCAGCCAGGGCACGATGATGTCGCTGCATGTGGGCCTGTCGCGCGCGGTGAAGCCAGCCGCCATCGTTGGCTATTCAGGGATGCTGGCGGGTGACCAGCCCCTTGAACCCGTCGGTCCTGACGCTCCGCCCATCCTGCTTGTTCACGGCGAAGCCAATTCCATGATCCCGGCGCAAGCTCTGTTCATGTCGGCCAACGCGCTCGGCCATGCCGGCGCGAGCGTGCAGTGGCACGTCTCCGGCGGGGTGGGTCATGCCATCGACCCGGACGGGCTTTCGCTTGGCGGCGTGTTCTTGGCAATGGCCTTGGGCGGGACGCTCAAACGATCCGGCGAAATTTCCTGCCCGCTTTGATGTTTTCTCCAGCCGGGAAACATTTGGCCTCAAGACAAGCCTCAGAGCAAACCTCAATCCATCCTCCATGCCCCCGTTTGAGCCCGACCTTGAGGAAGGCGCCAAAGCGCAAAACGCTGAGCTTGTCGACGCACAAAAAAGCTGGTCGCTGCTTGCGACGCATTCGAACTGAGGGGGCGTTCGAACGTGATCTCAAAGGGGCCGGAAAACGCGGTCGAGACGAGTGACGGCCCTGATGGTGGTCGATTTGCTTAAAGGTGGGTCAGAAATTGGAAGTCCGTCTGCGTTCTCACAAACTGAGGCGATTGGCACAGATGTTGGAACCACCCTATCGCGCCGGAGCAGCTTCTGATTTGGGTGGATGAACCCCGCGCGCCCTCGCCCGTGCCGCTCTGTGCTGATTTGTTCGAACAAGCTGTCGCCTTGCCGTCACGGGTTTTCCTGTATTCTCGAGGACGGGCAGTGATTCTTGTGCTTTGGGAACTTTTGGCTCTAGAGTTCGCGCCCGGGACTGTTTGCGTAACCGGATGGAGGTGCAGCCTTCACAGGATATTCGCCGTGTTAGCCGCGCGATTGCCCGACAATTGCCCGGCGCTTGTGCTCAATGCGGATTATCGTCCGCTGAGCTATTATCCGCTGTCGCTCTGGTCCTGGCAGGACACGATCAAGGCTGTGTTCCTGGAGCGGGTAAATATCCTCGCCGAATATGAGCGCAAGGTGCATTCGCCCAGCCTTCGAGATGAAGCTGCCCTCGGTGGTCTCGCTCAAGACCTATGTCAGGCCTGCGCGCAATCCTGCTTTCACCCGGTTTAACGTATTCCTGCGCGACCGCTTCGAATGCCAGTATTGCGGCGACGAAGACGATCTCACCTTCGACCACGTCATCCCCCGCTCGCGGGGCGGACGCACGACCTGGGAAAACGTCGTGGCGGCATGTGCGCCCTGCAATCTGATGAAAGGCGGTCGCCTTGCCCACCAGATCGGGATGCACCCGCGCAGTCGTCCGCACAAACCCACCGTCAACGAACTGCGCAACAATGGCCGCCAGTTCCCACCCAATTACTTGCACGAATCCTGGGCCGACTTTTTATATTGGGATAGCGAACTGGAACCTTAACGCGCTTCGCGCCACATCGCCAACAAAGGCGGCGCTCCGTTGGGTGAAATGCTTTTGCGCGTCACAAATCCTGCGCGCTCGTAAAGTCGGGTGTTCTTTGCATTGGAATTTTCGAGATAGGCCGGCAGATGGGCATCGTCGGCGCGCTTGAGCGTGGCTTCCAAAATCGCAGACCCCAATCCTGCCCCCTGAAAGGGCGGCGCCACCGCCAAGAAGGCCAGATAGAAATGCCGCTCATGGGGATGGTTCTTCTCCATCGTGTCGGCCATCGCCGCGCCGCGCCCCAATCGCGCAAATCCGCACAACCGCACGAATAAGGGCGTCAATTTCAACTGCTCGAAGAATCCGCCGGGACTTGCCGGGGTATCGGGCGGCAGCCATGCGGCGGCGGTTGTCCCATCGTTACTCATCCACACTTCGCCGAACGAAATCGCGCGCCTCTGCAAAAGCCAGAAGAAGAATCGCTCAAGCCCAGCCGCGCGTTTGGGTCCAGGTCGCGCAACCCAGTCGAAAACCGGATCGTTCAAGAACGATGCCGCAAACAGCTCCGAGAGCGCGCCTGCATCGTCTAGATGGGCGCGCCTGGGATGAGATGCGGCTTGAAGGCGCTCGAAATCGTTCGTCGCTCATATACGCTCGGAAAGTTTGATCGCGATCCGGCAACCAGTCTTGATGACTTGGCTGAGCAAGCGGTAGCCCGGCGCGGCTTCTGCGCCATGGGCGAGGGCTTCGTCGCGGTGGGCAATCTCGTCGGCACGGAAATCTTCGAGCGTCTTCTTCAACACCGGATCGGCGTCGAGCTTTTCCACCTGCTTGGCATAATGGTCGTCAATCACCTCTTCCACCGCGGCAGTACACGCCATCGCCGTCTTCTCGCCGAAGAAGGCGGTGGCCGCGCCCAGCGCGAAACCGGCCACGCGCCACACTGGCTCCAGCGCGGTTGGCCGCACGCATCGATCGTTGACGAGCTTGTCGAAGGCGTCGAGATGGCGCTGTTCCTGTTGCGCCATATGCTCAATCGCGCGTGCCGCGCCTTGCGATTCGGGCCGTGTCCGCATTACCGCAAGCTGTCCTTCATAGATGCGCACCGCGCCATATTCGCCGGCATGGTCGACGCGGATCATCGCTTCGGTTTCGCGCATGTTTTGCGAACCCGGTGCCGGCGGACGCGTTTTTCGTTTCGCACTCATCCTTTGCGCCTTACCAAAGCCAGCACCGCCAACCCCGCTGCGCCCAGCGACAATGTCGCATTATACCCCGCCAGCGACATCCCCAAGAGCCGCCACGCCGCCCTGTCGCACATGACCACGCGTGCCTTGAAGTCGATGGTGCCCACATAGTCGAAGCGCGGGCCGGTGCAGGTGGTCGGCCCCTTCCACCAGTGCCATTCGATACCCGCATGATAGACGCCGATGGCGCCCGCTACCGCGACGCAAAACACGGCGGTCCATGCAATCGGCCCTTCCCATCTGCGATCGAGCTTGCCGGTCTGTACCAATCCCCACCCGCCAAGCCCCACAATGGCCGAGGCGATATGCGGCCAACGTTGCCAATGGCAGATTTCGCAAGGAGGATACCCCCCAAGATATTGGAACCCCAGCGCCCCTGTGATGAGCGCCAGCGACAGCCCGCCCACGGCGAATGCGACCAAAAGCGGCAGGGGCGGGCGGCCCACGCTGGACACCTCGCCCTCAGTGCGCAAAGACCTGATCCTCTCTGGCGAAGGCCTTGAATTCGAGCGCATTTCCGCTTTGGTCGCAAAGAAAGAAGGCAGCCTGTTCGCCTGGCTGCCCTGCGAAGCGGATCCCTGGCGCAATGACAAACTTTACCCCCGCTTTGCTTAGCTTTTCTGCAAGGTTGCGCCATTTGGCCATCTCCAAGATGACGCCAAAATGGCGTAGCGGCACTTCTTTGCCGTCGACCGAATTATGCTCTTCCGCGAAGCCCGCGGCCGGGCTTAAATGGGCCACGATCTGATGTCCGAAGAAGTCAAAATCGACCCATTCGCCGGAGGATCGGCCCTCGTTGCATTCCAATAAATGGCCGTAAAACGCGCGCGCTTCGGAAAGATCGCGAACGGGAAAGGCAAGGTGGAATCGGGGCATGGCAGTCATTGGCAAACACTGTCGCGCGGGTGGCGTTGACAGACAAGGTCGGGGTGTTGACGCATGCGTGCGGTGGGTCCGCGCCGGAAATCTCAGCGTCGCGACATGGCGCGGCGCGCGCTTCTGCGCATCGATGGCCGCTCGGTGGAAGTCACGCTGCAACTGAACCGTCGTGCAAGACGGCTTATCGTCAAGGTCCACCCCTCCACCGGCGAAGTCACCGTCGTCGCACCGTCCAAGAGCGCGTTTAGCGAAGCGATGGATTTCGCGCGCACCGAATCGGACTGGATCGCGCGCCGCCTCAAATGCGTTCCGCGTCCTGTCGATTTCGCGCTTGGCGCGCGTATCCCGCTGCGCGGCGAAATGCACATCATTCGTCGCGGCGAAGGCCGCAGCCGGCCGGTCTGGGTCGACCGCACCGAGGTCGAACCGGTCATTCGCGTTTCGGGCCGCGGTGAACACACCGAGCGTCGTGTCTTCGATTTCCTCAAACGCGAAGCCCGTAAATCGCTCGACCTGCACGCGATGCATTACGCGCAGATGATCGGCGTGCGCCCCAAGCGCATCACCGTGCGCGATACGGCCACCCGCTGGGGGTCGTGCTCCTCCGGTCGCATCCTATCGTTTTCGTGGCGCCTTATCATGGCCCCACCTTTCGTACTTGATTACGTGGTGGCGCACGAAGTCGCGCATTTACGCGAGATGAATCACGGCCCGCGTTTCTGGCGTCTGCTCGAAAGCATGCTCGACAATGTGGAACGCGCCCAACGCTGGCTCAGCCAGAACGGCACGACATTGCACCGTTACGCGCCACGCGGCGTGGAATAGGCGTCACTCCGCCCCGTCCTTAAGGGCAGCGTGGAGATTTGCTTTAACGAATTTTACGTCCCGCCGAACAACCGATCCAGAATGCCTTCGAATGTTTCGGGCTTGTCTGCATTCGCGGTGGCTGCGGGCGCAGCAACCGCGGCTTGGAGTTCGTCAATGGGTGAGGGTGTTTGCGCTGAGGCGACAAGCGTCAATCCGATGAGTGGCCGCGCAGGCATGCCTGCCTCCGCATCTTCCATGAAACGCTTGAACAGATGGGCGGGCAAACTGCCGCCTGTCACATGCTTCATCGGAGAGGAATCGTCATTGCCGAACCACACGCCGCAGACGTAATCCGCACTAAATCCGATGAACCACGCATCGCGGAAATCCTGTGTCGTACCGGTCTTGCCCGCGCTTTCGCGCCCGTCCAGACGCGCGGCCTTGCCCGTGCCGGTCGAAACGGTTTCGACCATCAGTCGGCTCACAGCAGCCGCATTCTGCGCTGACACCACGCGCCCAAATCCAGACCCGCGCCGCGCATAGACAACCTTGCCCGCCCGGGTGCGGATACTCATCACGCCATAGGCGCTCACCCGATTGCCGCCGTTGGCGAAGGGCGCATAGGCTTGAGTCAATTCCAGTGGCGTGACGACCGAGGTGCCCAGCGCGATCGCAGGCACAGCATCGAGCGTTGAGGTGATGCCCAGGCGATGGGCCGTTTGCGCCACCACGCCCGGCCCCACCGCGTTCGCCAATTGCGCCGCCACGACGTTGGAGGATTTCGCAAACGCGCGGGTCAGTGTGATTTCTCCTTCGTAGTGACCTTCGTAATCGCTGGGCCTCCATGTCTTGCCGATGGTCACCGGCTCGTCGCGCATCAGTTCATCCGCATTGTGCCCGTGCTCAAACGCCGAGAGATAAACGAACGGTTTAAATGCCGAGCCCGGCTGGCGCAGCGCATCGGTGACACGGTTGAACGGGGTCTCGACGTAGGAGCGCCCGCCTACCATCGCGCGCACCTGTCCGTCCGGGGTCATCGCCACCAGTGCTGCTTCGCTTGCATTCATCGCAGCACCTTGCTGCGCCAGGGCTGCGTCCACCGCGCGTTCGGCGTCTGCCTGCAAATCCAAATCGAGCGTGGTCTGCACGATCAAGGGTTCGTCGGTCTCGCCGATTTCGTCGGCCAGATTGGCGAGCACCCAGTCGACGAAATACCCCGAACCCGGGGTGCCAGCGCTACGTACCACGCGTGGCCGCGTGGCTTGCGCATCTTTCTCCTGTGCCTCGGTGATGAAGCCCGCATCGCGCATCGCCGCCAGCACCACAAGCCCACGCGCCGCCGAGGCATCCGCATCGGCCAGCGGATTGTATTTCGCAGGTGCCTTCAAGCTTGCCGCCAGCATCGCTGCTTCCGGCAGGGTGAGTGCGTTGGCGCGCTTGTTGAAGAACCGCTCCGACGCCGCCTCAATCCCATAGACGCCGGCGCCGAAATAAACGCGATTCAAATAAAGCGTCAGCAACTGATCTTTGTTGTAATGCGCCTCCAGATAGAGCGCCAGGATAGCTTCTTGGATCTTGCGTTCGAAGGTACGCTGGGGCTTGAGGAAAAGGTTTTTCGCAAGCTGCTGGGTGATGGTCGATCCACCCTGCGCCACGCGACCTTCAAGAAGATTGATGCGCGCTGCGCGCATCAATCCGATCGGGTCGATTCCCAGATGGCTACGGAACCGCCGATCCTCGATCGCGATGAACGCATTGGGTACATAAGGCGGCAGCGCGTTCACCTCGACAAGCGCCCCTTGCGTCAGCCCGCGCCGCGCGATGAAGCGCCCCTTGATGTCCAAAATGGTAACGTCATGCGACGGCGCTTTCGCCATCAGTCCTGAAATGTCGGGCACCTCGGCGGCCCAGCGCATATAAAACGCGCCACCCAAAATCCCGACCCAGGCCAGCAAGAAGAACAAAACATAAAGCCAAGACCGACGTCTGGGCGGCGGATCGTCCGGCGGTGACGCCTTGCCCCGGCCGCGCTTGCGCGGCTCGAAGGACGGTTCGATTTTTTCAGACCGCCGCGCCATGAACCGCGTTCTAGGCCCCAAGCGTTAACGGCTTGTTAACCGTCAAAATTGCCTGCTCAGTCGCCGATTTTGATGTTCGCCATACCTTCACTGTTCAGATTGCCACGGATGGCGTGGATCTTCACCTGACCCGATCCCAGCGCGTCGACATGCGGATCGACGGCAAGCCCGCCGAAGAACACATCGCCCGAACCCGCAATCTCAACATGGAAGGGATTGGCCACGCCGTCGGCGATTTTCACCCAACCCGCACCTGCGATCTCGATGTGCACCGGCCCATTGACCTTGGTCGCCGACAGATTGCCCGAACCGGCGACTTCCAGATGCAACTCGCCATTGATCGCACCCAGAACAGCATCGCCCGAACCGTTGAGATTTGCGTGCACGCTGTTCGCGTTGCCCGCATTTACTTTGCCAGAACCGTCGATCTCGATCTCGAGCGGACCGCTCACTTGGGCAAGGTCCACGTGGCCTGCGCCTTCCAGGGAGATCTTCGCATTCGACACGCGCCCAATCTTGGTCTTGGTGGCGGTGGCTTCGAAGTCGATCTTGCCCATCGTGTCGCCGATGGTCGCGTCGCCCACGAAATCCTTCACCTCGATGTCGGTGCCGCGCGGCACGACCAGCCGCACACCAAGTTTGGAGCGTTGTGGTCGGCTCACATCCGAAAAATCCAACCACTTGCGCCAGTCCCAGACCGAGTTCTGTTGTCCATGCGAACCGTCGAGCGACAAGATGCCGTTTTCCACATTGATCGACAGAGCATCCACCGCTTGTTTGGTGCCTGCCACATCGAGCGTGATCGGGCCGCTGTCCTTCACCTCGATTTTTACCGCGCCCACCAGCGACCCGATGTGCAGTTTGCGGACCGGGAAATTCCGTTGCGGCCGCACCACCCAATTATCGGTGTTGGCCGGAGCGACGGTTTGCGTCTTTGCAGCCGACATGGCCGCCTGGACCTTTGTGCGTGCTGTCAGCGCTTGCGTATGGGCGGCCTCGACCGCCGCCTGTGCGCGCGGGGCCGGTGGCCCATCCGGCGCCTCGCCATAAGCCAGCGTCGGCGCGATCAGCGCTGCGGCCACGGCGGCTCCGCCCAAGAAGGATTTCCATTCGCGCTGCATCGCGCGCTCCCGCGCCAACCTATTCTGAACTTATAACTAGTACGGACTTCGCTGTAGGGCTAGTGCAAGAAATCCGCAAATCGGTCATGCGCCGCTTGGATGAGATCAAAATAGATACGCACCATGAACATTATGGCATCAATCGGTATCCACCGCTCTCCGTAACCAGAAGCTGGGCCTGACCGGGACCGCTCTCGATCTTTTGGCGCAGGCGGTAGATATGGGTTTCGAGCGTGTGTGTGGTGACGGCGGGGTTGTAGCCCCAGACCTCGTGCAGCAGCGTATCGCGCCGCACCGTGTCTCCGGAGCGGTAGAGGAATTTGAGGATGTTGGTCTCTTTCTCGGTTAGCCGCACCCGCTTGCCTTTGGGGTCGATCAGAAGCTTGGCGCTGGGCCGAAAGGTGTAAGGGCCGATTTTGTAGATGGCGTCCTCGCTCTGACCGTGGCTCCTCAGATGGGCGTGCAGCCGTGCCATTAGCACGGCGAAGCGGAACGGCTTTGTGATGTAGTCGTTGGCACCGGATTGCAGGCCTTCGATGGTGTCGGCGTCGGTATCGGCCGCCGTCAGCATGACGATGGGACAAGTAATGCCGCTTTCACGGAACTCACGGGCGAGCTTGCGTCCGTCACCGTCGGGCAAACCCACATCCAAGATCATAAACTCGAACAACCCGCCGCGTGCCGCCTCGCGGCCTTGCGCGCAATTGCTCGCTTCGACCGGCAGGTAATCACCTTCCGCCGCCAATTGCTCGGCCAGCGAGCTACGCAGCATCTGGTCGTCATCCACGAGAAGAACGCGCTTCGCGCTCGGCATCAGGGGCTCCAAGGGGCGGGCGGCGCAGAGTCTACCCGGTTTCTGGGCGGCGGTGTATGTGGAAGCTATGGCCGAGCCCTCATCATCGCGCCAATCCGTGCAGTCCGTTGCGCGCGCTGTGAGCGCCTTGCGCGTAGGCGGTGCCGTGGCGATCGCAGATCGGGGCAAGATCGCCCTGATCCTTGCCGTCGAAACCGCGACCGATGAATCGCTTGCAGCCCTTGGTCCCACACCCGTGCTGCTGCTCACCCACGCCCGCGCCCGCACGCTCAAGATCCGCCTCTATACCCCTGACGTGATCGCGCTCCCCATCGCACCAGGCACAACGGTCAATGCCTTGCGCACCCTTGCCGATCCGACAGCCGATCTCGCCGAGCCGATGAAGGGGCCGTTCGACGTCGTGCGTGCCTCCTTGCCCGCAAATTTCGCGCCGGCGATCAAACTCGCCAAACTCGCGGGGCTGCTGCCCGCCGCTATCGCAATTGAAACGGGTTCGATTCCCGCCAACACGATTTCGCTCAACGCCGATGCGATCCGTCATTATGACGACGCGATCATCGAAACCCTGTCCATCGTCACCCGTGCCCGCGTACCGCTCGAAGATGCCCAGCACGCCGAACTGGTGGCCTTTCGCCCCGGCGACGCAGGACCCGAACACTATGCCATCGTGATCGGATCGCCGCCCACGCAAACCCCTGTGCTCGCACGGCTGCATTCGGAATGCTTCACCGGCGATCTCCTGGGCTCGCTCAAATGCGACTGCGGCGAGCAATTGCGCGGCGCGATCAAAGCCATTTCGCAAGCCGGTAGCGGCATATTGCTGTATCTCGCGCAGGAAGGCCGCGGCATCGGGCTTATCAATAAGCTGCGCGCCTATCGCCTGCAGGATCAGGGCTTCGATACCATAGAAGCGAATGAACGATTGGGTTTCGAAGCCGACGAGCGGCTTTACGGCATCGCCGCGAAAATGCTTTTACGGCTCGGGCACAAATCGGTGCGGCTGATGACCAACAATCCCGAAAAAGTGACCGCACTTGAAGAGGCCGGCATCAAAGTCGCCGAACGCGTGCCCCATGCCTTTGCCAGCAACGAGCACAACCGCGCCTATCTCGACACCAAGGCGAAAAAGGCCGGCCATCTATTCTGACCGGGCAATTTTTGCCTGGGCCTTGCGGGCAGCTCAGGCAAAGCGCCATTAAATCTTGGCAAGGCTCTTGCTCCGTCTGGCCTGGAAGAGGGGTCTATGCCCGCACCGGTCTTTCAGCAGCAGATGGATCAACGCGCCGCGGTCGCCGCCTCGCGCGGCGCGCCGGTTGCCGCGCAGGTCCAATCCGACAACGACAACAGCTTCTCGTTCGATGATTTTCTCGACATCATCAATCCGCTGCAGCATTTGCCCGTCGTCTCGACGATCTACCGCGCGCTGACCCACGACACCATCAAACCGTTCGAACGCATTGCGGGCGATACGCTGTATGGCGGGTTGTGGGGCTTTGCCTCGTCTGTCGCCAATGTGGTGTTCGAGAAAATCACCGGCAAAGATTTCGGCGATACCGCCCTTGCGTTGCTCACCGGCGACAAGGATACCGCCGTCGCTGCCACCAGCACACAACAACAAGTCGCGGTGGCAACGGCTGCGCCTGCAAAACTTTCGGCGTTGTCCAGCACAGGCCAGTCCAGCGGACTGGATACCACCGAAGATGTAGCCAAAAACAGCAACACTGTGGCGCTTGCCGCCTCCAGCGCCGGCCGCAATTTGAGTTCTGATCTTGGCATGCGCGCCCTGGCCGCCTATCGGCGCGCGGTCGATCTCTCGCAGCCCTATGGCGCCAGCGGCGCCTTGAGCCCGATCTTCTGAAAGGGTCCAGCACGCAGGCAATTCACCTGTGCGCGCCACGGCGATATGGTTTGGCCGCTGCGCAAGGATGCGCACACAACGGGAGCCACCGATAAAACCTCCGGCACAAAACCTTGTCGTGACGTCGCGCGAAGTTTCCACACTTCATTGGAGCGGCGGAACGGCGCGCTGCGCCATTGGCCGCGGCGGCATCGCGATAAAGCACCGTGAAGGCGATGGGGTTACCCCGCGCGGGAAATTTCCCATCCGCAAACTTCTCTATCGCCCTGATCGTCTTTGTCGCCCGCAGACCGCGTTGCCGACCGAAGCGATCGAACCGGACGACGGCTGGTGCGATGCCCCTGGCGACCCCAATTACAATCGCCCCGTCAAACGGCCCTATCCCGCAAGTTCTGAAGCGATGTGGCGCGAGGATCATCTTTATGACCTGGTCGCGCTGTTGGGGTTCAACGACGATCCGGTAGTCGATGGCGGGGGTAGCGCGATTTTCCTGCATGTCGCGCGTGACGATTACGGCCCCACCGAAGGCTGTGTTGCTCTTGGGCTTGCCGATCTGTTGGACGTGCTTTGCACGCTCACGCCCGGCGCGACGCTAGAGATTGGCTGATCTCTACCATCTGGCCCCTTTAGGACGCAGGGTTAGATCGGTTTGCCGAAGATCGCGCTGCCCACGCGCACATGCGTAGCGCCGAAGCGGATCGCCATTTCGAAATCCGCGCTCATGCCCATGCTGAGATAGGGCAATGCGTTCTCGCTGGCGATCTTGGCCAGCAGCGCGAAATGCGGCGCGGGCGGCTCATCGGCGGGTGGAATGCACATCAACCCGCCGATGCCAAGCTTCAGGGTTTGCCGGCAGAAGCAAACAAATCTCGCCGCGTCCTGGGGTCTGACGCCCGCCTTCTGCGGTTCTTCGCCTGTGTTTACTTGGACGAACAGAAGTGGCGCCCGGCCGGCGCGCTCGCATTCCTGCTTTAGAACCTGCGCGAGTTTCGGCCGGTCGACCGAATGGATCGCATCGAACAGTTCGACCGCCTCGCGCGCCTTGTTGGTCTGCAATGGTCCGATCAGATGCAATTTGACCCCCTCATAGCGCGCGCGCAGCGCGGGCCATTTGGTCTTGGCCTCCTGAACCCGGTTCTCGCCGAACACGCGATGGCCCCCATCGAGTACGGGCACGATGTCGCCCTCGCCATGGGTCTTGGCGACCGCGATCAGATCGGTTTTGGGCGCCGGCTTGAGCGCGCTCTTTCGCGCCTCCTCGATCCGCGAAAGAATGGCGGCGAGTGCTATGGCGGAGTCGTGCATTTTGACCTGTGGGGACATTTGTGCCTGATACGCTTGAGCGACGTAAACTGGCAAGGGTGGCTAGGCGCCTCAACGCGCAAAGCGGCCATGCCCAATTGCCCGCGCTCGTCTTTCTCACCGATGACGAGCGCGTGCTTGATCCCTTGCCCGCCATCGGCCATTTGCCGCGCGGCAGCCTTGTTATCGTGCGCGCGCGCGAGGCTGTCCGCCGCCGCGAACTCGCCCATGCTGCCGCCCACATCGCACAACATCGCGGTCTGATGCTCTCGATCGCAGGTGACGCAGCCCTTGCTGCAGCCTGTCGTGCCGACGGCCTGCACCTTGCCGAAGCCGAAATGTGGAAAGCCGCGCACCACCGCGCGCAAAATCGCCACTGGCTCATCACCTGTGCCGCGCATTGCGCACGCTCGGTGCTGCGCGCGCATCTGTTTGGGGCGCACGCCGTTTTTTTGTCACCGATCTTTGCAACGCAAAGCCATGCCGATCGCCCACCGCTCGGCACTGTGCGCCTGCGCACCATCGCGCGTGCAGTCCCGGTTGCGATCTATGCGCTGGGCGGCATCGATTCGCACAACGTCGTGTCTTTGAACGACAGTCCCTTGGCAGGCATCGCGGCTATCGCTGCGCTGATGCTTTAGAAAATGGCCCTGCCCAGCCTGAAACAGGGCCCTGCGCCATCTGGCCGGGTTGATCTTCAAACATGAAACAGCAGATGCAGGAAGCCTGCATTCATGCCGATGCGCGATTGGCCGTTGTAGAACGTGGTCGTATCGCGCTTGTAGTCGAAATGCTGCCAGCCGCCCGTGATCTGCATGTTGGTATTGATCGTGTAGGACAGCCCCGCCTGATAGCCCCGCGCGCCCAAAGTTGGCGCGTCGGCCGCCCGCGCAGTGCCGTCGGAATATTCGAAGCCTGCGCTCCATGCAGTCCATGTCAAGGCCGTGCTCAGGTGTAGCGCGCCGGTATTTTGCTCGGCCTGTACATCGTTGAGGTTGAAGGCGTAAGCGTTGCTGCGCCGGTACGCGCCGCCCGCCGAAAGTTTCCAATCATCGCTCAGCGGATAATCCACCTGCACTCCGAACGCCCAATCCGTCAGGCCCTCATGGCCCGGCGTGCGCCATTCGTCGTGGCCCATCGTCATGCCGCCGTAGAATTTGGCGGTGGCATCACCGAACTGGTCTTCATACCTTGCCGCCATTTCCCACATTCGGTTCTGGCGGTCCGAAACATCGGGTCCGGCAGATAGAAACGGCACCACGTATTTGCCTTCCGACGGCGTATAGGAAAGTCCGATCTGCAAGCCGAAAAGTTTCGGCGTGTAGTAGCTGAGCTTGGCGAAATTGTCGGACGCGCCCACTTCGCTGCGTAGCGCGAACAGCTCCCCAAAGGCTCGCCCCGTCGCTGGGTCGCGGAAGAACGTCGTCTCGGGATCGTCGATGGATATGAGCGGATCGATCTTCGGCCCACTTACCGCCAGCGTGTAGGCCGCGCCGTCCGTCTGTCCGATCTCGACCCGGCCCAGCCCCAACTGCAATGTGCCATAGACTTTCTCGAACACATCATTGCCGTAACGGTCGAGTGTCAACGCATCGTGCGCAGCCAGGATGGACGCCTGCAGCGACAGCATCATGCCGCTGTCGTAATCGCGCGTAAGCTTGGGCTCGAGCCGAACTGTGCCCGCAGCCCCGTCGCGGTCCTGATCCGTGGTATAAAATGATCCGCTCGCCGTTCCGCCGAGCGAGAATTCCGCCTGTCCCGCATCGGTGGTGTAGGGCTCGATGCTCCAGTCGGACAGGTCTGCCAGCGCTGGTCGCGCCAGCGCTGCCAACCCCAGACATACCCCCACCAGAATCCCTCGCAGCATCGTGTCTTATACCCGGCCCAAAGATAGATCGGCGGTGCCTTAACCCGTTTTAATATAAGCAAACTTGGGCAGTGCCTGCGCGCGCATGGCCACATTGCACGGCTCCGAAGTGTTAAGTATAAGCCCCAACCGCTTATCGGGGGCGCTCGGCCCACGCGCAGTCCCGCGCCTGAAGGATAAGAACATGAAACGCCCGATTCGCCTGTTACCTCTGCTGATTTGCGCCATCGTCGTGGCGGGTTGCGGCTCGTCCGACGACGCGCAGGATGTCGACACCGGCTCGACCGCTATTTCTTCGCCCAGCGGCAAGGTGACCCTCGGGGTGAATTCCTATCTGTGGCACGCCACGCCTCGACACGCTGCGCTTCATGCCGCTGGCCTCGGCCGATCCGTTTGGCGGGGTCATCATCACCGACTGGTATTCGCGCCCCGCAGGCCCCCAATGAGCGGCTGAAGGTCACCATCTATATCCTGGATCGCAAGCTGCGCGCTGATGGGATCAAGATCGCGGTGTTCCGCCAGACCCGTAACGGAGCGGTCTGGGCTGACGCGGCCGTAAACCCCGACACCGCGCAACAAGCTTGAAGACGCGATCCTGACCCGCGCCCGCGAACTTCGTCTGGCGAGCCAAGGTTCTGGAAGTTAGGTTTTCCGCGCGCTAAAGCCCTCTCCACCCGGCTTGATCGCGCCGGGCAAGTGGAGGCCGACCAAAAATGGCGCGTTACAACGCCAAAGAATCGGAAACACGCTGGCAGGCCGAATGGAGCCGCCGCAACGCTTTTGCTGCACCCAACCAATCGCGCCAAGCCCAAATGCTATGTGCTGGAGATGTTCCCCTATCCGTCGGGGCGCATCCACATGGGCCATGCGCGCAACTACACGATGGGCGACGTCATCGCCCGCTTCCGCCGCGCGCAGGGCTTCAATGTGCTGCATCCCATGGGCTGGGACGCCTTCGGCCTGCCGGCCGAAAACGCCGCGCGCGACAAAGGCGTCAACCCGCGCGACTGGACCTACGACAATATCGCGGCGATGCGCGAGCAACTGAAGCTGATGGGACTGGCGATCGACTGGTCGCGCGAATTCGCCACCTGCGATCCGGAATATTATCGCCAGCAGCAAAAGCTTTTCCTCGATTTCTATCAAGGCGGGCTTCGTCTATCGCGCCGAAGCCGATGTGAACTGGGATCCGGTCGATCAGACCGTGCTTGCCAACGAGCAGGTGATCGAAGGCCGCGGCTGGCGTTCGGGCGCGCTGGTCGAACGGCGCAAGCTTTCGCAATGGTTCTTCAAGATCACCGCGTTTGCCGACGAACTGCTCGACGGCGCTGGACACGCTGGAGCGCTGGCCGGAAAAAGTCCGGCTGATGCAGAAGAACTGGATCGGCCGTTCGGAAGGGCTGCGCTTCACCGTTCACGCTGTCCGACGGCGAAAAGCTTGATGTGTTCACCACGCGGCCCGACACGCTTGTTCGGCGCAAGCTTCGTCGCGCTGTCGCCCGATCATCCGCTGACCGAAGAACTGGCGACGCACGCGATGCGAAGCTTGCAGGCCTTCGTCGCAGAATGCCGCAAGAGTCGGCACAGCCGAAGAAGCCATCGAGAAAGCCGAAAAGCAAGGCTACGACACGGGCCTGACGCGCCGCAGCATCCGTTTGATGCCGAGCTGGAAGCTGCCGGTTTATGTCGCGAATTTCGTGCTGATGGGTTACGGCACGGGCGCGATCTTCGGCTGCCCCGCGCATGACCAGCGCGACCTCGATTTCGCGCGCAAATACGATTTGCCGGTCGTGCCCGTGGTGGTGCCCGAAGAACGCCGATCCCAAGACCTTCGACGTCGGCAACGAGGCCTATACCGGCCCGGGCGAGCTCGCCAATTCGCGCTTCCTCGATGGCATCGACGTCGAAACCGCCAAAGCGCGAAGTCGCAACGCGCCTCGAAGCAGCCAAGGCACGGCCCAGCGCACGGTGAATTATCGCCTGCGCGACTGGCTTGTTTCGCGCCAGCGTCCCTGGGGCTGCCCGATCCCGATGGTGCATTGCGCCGAAATGCGGCGTCGTGCCCGGCAAGCCGATCTGCCGGTGATACTGCCGGACGAGATCAATTTCGATGTTCGCGGCAATCCGCTCGATCATGATCCCGCACTGGAAACATACCACCTGTCCCAAATGCGGCGGCAAAGCGGTGCGCGACACCGACACGCTCGACACCTTCGTGGATTCGTCCTGGTATTTCGCCCGCTTCTGCGACAGTCACGCTGATCGAGCCGGTCAACCGCAAGGCCGTCGATTACTGGCTGCCGGTCGATCAATATATCGGCGGCATCGAGCACGCGATCCTGCATCTGCTCTATGCGCGCTTCTTCACGCGCGGGCTTGCACAAGCTGGGTCTACATCGATCTTGATGAACCGTTCGCCGGACTCTTCACCCAAGGCATGGTCTGCCACGAGACCTATCGCGGCCAGAACGGCGATTGGCTGTTGCCCGAAGAAGTCGAAAAGCGCGGCGGCAAAGCGTTTCTGCAAGACCACCGGCTGTGAAGTCGTCGTCGGCCCCTCGGAGAAGATGTCGAAGTCGAAGAAGAACGTCGATCGCGCCCGAAGCCATCATCGACATCTACGGCGCCGACACGATCCGCTGGTTCATGCTCTCCGACACGCCGCCCGAGCGTGACATCGAATGGACGGAAGCCGGCGCCGAAGGCTGCTGGCGTTTCGTGCAGCGCGTGTGGCGTCTGGCGACAGAAAGCGAAAACCTAGCCCAGCCCGGTGCGAAGATCGCGCATGCCGAAGGTGCCGCGCTGGAACTGCGCAGAGCCACCCATCGCGCCATCGCCGCGGTGACCGAAGATTTGTCGGCGCTGCGTTTCAACCGCGCCGTCGCCCGCATCTACGAACTCACCAACGCCATCGCCGCTGCCGATACCGCCATCGACGGTGCGGTACGCCGCGAAGCGCTGGAAGCGCTCGTGTTGCTTCTCGGCCCGATGATGCCCCATCTGGCCGAAAGTGCGTGGGAATCGCTTGGCCACAAGATCCCTGTTATCGAAACGCCCTGGCCCAAAGCCAACCCGTCTTTGACAAAGCAAGAAACCATCACACTTGCGGTTCAGGTGGACGGTAAAAGGCGTGACGAAGTTGAAATAAGCCTTGGTTTGTCGAAGGAAGAAGTCGAGAAAATTGTCCTTGAGCGGGAACCGATTAAGCGATCGATAGCAGGCAGACAAGTGAAGCGTTTCGTTTACGTCGAGGGCCGCGTCGCCAATGTCGTGACAATTTCGGCGTCGTTGGGAATTCCGTCTGATGAAACAAAGTAGGTTGTTTTACGGAAGGTGCGCGTTGTGAGATATGTTGGACAAGTGCTGATTTTGCTGTGTTTGGCCAATCTCGCAGGCTGCGGCTTTCACCCGCTTTACGGACGCGACGGCGCCTTGCCTGTCACCATGGCCTCGATCTATGTCGAACCGATCGCCGAACCCACCGGCTACGAATTGCGCAACAGTCTGATCGATCTTTTCGATTCAGGCGGTAGCGGCCCCAAACAATACCATCTCAAGATCACGCTCAGCGGAGACACCAAGGGCATCGCGCTGCAGAACGACGCCACGATCACGCGCTACAACTATCTGCTCGGCGCCGACTACGTGCTGACCGACGCCAGTGGCAAGGTCGTCACCAAGGGCCACCAGAGCACTTTGTCGGCCTACAACGTGGTGTCTTCGCCTTACGCCACGCTGTCCGCCCAGCACGATGCGCAAAAACGCGCAGCCGACGATCTTTCGCAACGCATCCAGATCGACCTTGGTGTCTTTTTCGCGCGGCAGAAAACCCAATGACGCCAAAACCCGCCGACGTCGAACGCTTCGTCGACTGTCCGCCCGGTGCAATCGTGGCGGTGCTGGTGTTTGGCCCAGACCGTGGCTTGGTCAGCGAGCGCGCCAACCGCTTGGCAAAATCCGTGGTGCCTGATCTCACAGATCCATTCCGCATCACCGATCTCGACGAAGCCGTGCTCGATTCCGATCCTGCGCGCCTGGCCGACGAAGCCCAGGCCCTGTCGATGACGGGCGGTCGCAGGGTCGTGCGCGTGCGTGGCGTGGGTAACAGCCACGCGTCGATTTTCGAATCTCTTCTCGAACGCCCTTTGGGCGACGCGTTGATCGTGGCCGAAGGCGGAGACCTCAACAAAACCTCGTCCTTGCGCCGGCTCTTCAGCGATGCGCCAAACGCCGCCGCCATTGCCTGTTATCCCGACAATGCGCGCGATCTGGCCGAAGTCGTGCGTAGCGCGCTGCGCAGCGAAAATCTTTCGATCAGCGTCGAGGCGTTGGATGACGCGGTGTCGCGGCTGGGTTCGGATCGCGGCGTCACGCGGCGCGAACTCGACAAGCTCGTGCTCTATGCGCACGGCAAGACGCGCATCGAACTCGAAGACATCCGTGCCATCATGGGCGACGAGGCCGAAGCCCGCAGCGAGGCGATGTGCGATGCCGCCGGTGAAGGCGATTTTCATCGCCTCGATGTGGCGCTCGCACGGCTGTGGGCCGCCGAAACGTCGCCCATTGCGGTGATGCGCAGCGCGATGGGACATTTTCAGCGTTTGGCGCAAGCCGTCGCCGAAAAGCAGCGCGGCGAATCCATCGACACCGCCATGCGCAAATTTCGCCCGCCAATCCATTTCTCCCGCATCTCCTCGTTCAAAGCCCAGGCAAATCGCTGGACCGAACCCAAGCTTCTGGCGGCGCTCGACCTGCTGCTCGAAACCGAGGCCTTGTGCAAAACGACCGGCGTACCTAGCGAAGCCGCGTGCGGCCGTGCGCTTCTCAATGTCACGGCGATGGCGCGCTGATGCTGAAGGTGCGCATCATTCCCTGTCTCGACGTCAAGGACGGCCGCGTCGTCAAGGGCGTGAACTTTGTCAATCTGCGCGATGCGGGCGATCCCGTCGAACAGGCGATGATCTACGACGCGGCGGGCGCTGACGAGCTGTGTTTCCTCGACATCGCGGCCAGCCACGAAAAGCGCGGCATCCTTCTGGACGTCGTGCGCCGCACCGCCGAGGTCTGCTTCATGCCGCTCACGGTGGGCGGCGGCGTGCGCACGCTTGATGACATTCGCGCGCTGCTCCTTGCAGGCGCTGACAAGGTGGGCGTCAACACCGAAGCCGTGCGCCGCCCCGAATTCATCGGTCAAGGCGCAGAGAAATTCGGCAGCCAATGCATTGTCGCTGCGATTGACGCCAAGCAGGTCGCGCCCAACCGCTTTGAAGTCTTCACCCATGGTGGTCGTAATCGCCACTGGCATCGACGCTGTGGAACATGCCAAAAAACTCGTGAGCTTGGGCGCGGGCGAAATTCTGCTCACCTCGATGGATCGCGACGGCACCAAATCGGGTTACGATCTGGCACTTACTCGCGCGGTGTGCGAAGCCGTGTCGGTTCCGGTGATCGCCAGCGGCGGCGTGGGCAGGCTTGCCCATCTCGTCGAAGGCATCCGCGACGGCAAGGCCAATGCGGTGCTCGCCGCCTCAATCTTTCATTTCGGCGAGGCCACCATCGCAAGTGCCAAACAGGCGCTTGGCGATGCGGGATTGCCGGTGCGCCCGTAAAGGGCTTTGATCTAGCGCAGAGCGCGCTTACCGGTGCGAGCTGTCACATTTGTTTTGCAGAACCGTCTGATCGTCAGTTATGGCCATGTCCGATCCGCGCGTCGAAATCCTCCGCCCTGTGCATGAGCGCCAGGGTCGCGGGTTTGCGCGTCCGGCCCACTTCGTCAAGGCAAGGCCCGTGCGGCTGATGGCGGACATGACGGCGGAGGAGGCCTTCCGGGTCACCATGCTGGAGTGTCTGGCGCAGATTTCGGCGAACATCCCGGTGATCCGCGCACGCGAAAGCGAAGGCGTGCATCAGCTTCGCATCGGCTTGCGCCGTCTGCACACCGCCCTCTTCGCTTTCGGCGATTCGTTCCGTGTCGCCACCGTCAAGAGATTGCGCCGCCGCACCAAGGCGCTTGCGGATCTGTTCGGTCCTGCTCGCGATCTGGATGTGTTCATGGAAGATTTGCTCGCCCCCGTCACCAAATCGGTGGGCACCGATGAAGCCGTCGCGTTCCTGAAATCCCGCGCCGAAGATGCGCGCGCCAGAGCCTGGGACGAAGCGCTCGTAAAACTCGACGAAGGCGGTTTGCAGGAATTCCTCGACGAAGGCTCTGCCGTGGCCGAAGGCAAGATGTGGTCCAAAGCCGACACCCCGGCTTGCCCCGAACTGCCCAAGGTGGCCGTGCGCACGCTGGAGGAACATTTCATTCGCGCCCGCAAGCGCGGCCGGCGCATCGAACATGGTGATGACCGCGATTTCCACCGCCTACGCCTTGCGTTGAAGAAATTGCGCTACGCGGCCGAATTCTTCGAGGGGTTGTTCAAGAAGAAGGACGTCCACGATTACCGCGCGGAGCTGAAATCGCTGCTGGATATGCTGGGTGCGATGCACGATGTGGTGGCCGCGCGCCAGACGTTGCAGAGGCTCACCGCTGAAGAACCCCACGCCGCGCGCTACGCATCGCAACTTGCCTATGCGTCGGGGCTGGTCACGGGTTGGCATGAATTGCGCGCCCTGCGTCTTACCGATAAGGTGCGCAGCGAATGGAAGACCCTCTCCCGCCTCGAGCCGTTCTGGCGATAATGTTGTTTCTTGCCCATTTGTCGTGATGGTGGCTGGGCCACGCCCGGCCCTGATGACGGGGCGATGAACGCCAGCTTGGAATGCATTTGCAGTCATCGCAGCGTCGTGCAGGATAGCGCATGCGTGCCGCTATCGATCCCGCCAAAGCCAAAGACTATCCCCCCAATATCCAGGCCATTCTGAAACGTCGCGCGCCGACGTCTGAATGGCTGGCGCAGAGCCTGCTCGAAATCGACACCGAAACGGGCTGGGTGAAGATCGCCTACGACTTAAGCGAAGCCCATCACAATCGCTTCGGCGCGATCCACGGCGGTACCATCGCCGCGGTGATGGACGATGTGCTGTCCACCGCTGCGGGCCTTCAGGCCCAATGGGGCGAGATCGCGCCCACGCTCGAAATGAAGGTAAGCTATCTCAACCAGGCCCATTCTGGCCGCCACATCGCCGAAGCCAAGGTGATGAAACGTGGTCGGCAGATCGTTTTTCTGGAAGCGGTTTTGTCCACCGAAACAGGAAAGATCATTGCCACCTCCAGCTCCACCATCATGATTGCGCCGTTGAAGAAATAACTTTCTGCCCTCCCGTCCGAAGGAAGAAGACGCCGTCTCAACAGTGAGATTGTCTGCTGGGCGCCGGGCGTTGGGCGAACGGTGGAGCTACGGCCCGAAGGGCTTAAAACACATCGGCGATTTTAATGCCCAAATGAGCCTCTCTCGCAATGAAGTTCACTTGGGCAGTCATGGTTCGATCGTTGCCATCACCGGCACATGGTCGGAGGGCCGGGTCCATCCCCGCGCCTGCTTGTGGATCGCATGGTGGATGACGTGCCCTTTGAGCGCTTGGCTGGTCCAGATGTGGTCCAGCCTGCGGCCGCGATCCGAGGCTTCCCAATCTGCAGCGCGATAACTCCACCAGGAATAGATCTTCTCCGCCGCGGGCACGAATTCGCGCGTCACATCGATCCAGTCGAATGCGGCTTTCGCATCGCCAAGCAGCCCCGTCTCGATCGGGGTGTGGCTGACGACGTCGAGCAATTGCTTGTGGCTCCAGACATCGTTTTCGAGCGGCGCGACATTCAGATCACCCACCAGAACCACGCGCGCGCGGCTCTTGTCGCGGCGCACGCCGAAATGGCTCGCCATCTCGCGCAGAAAGGCGAGCTTGTGGGCGAATTTCGGATTGGCGATCGGATCGGGAATGTCGGCCGCCGGCGGGCACATAGAAATTGTGCAGTTCTACGCCGTTCTCCAGCTTCACGCGGATGTGCCGGCAATCGGCGTTGCCGCAGAAGCTCTTCGAGCTGGTTTGGTGAAAGGGTAGGCGGGAGAGCGTCGCCACCCCGTGATAGCCCTTCTGGCCGTGGATCGCCTGGTGAACATAGCCCAGCTCTTTGAAGGCGTTGGCCGGGAACAGCTCGTTGATGACCTTGGTCTCCTGCAGGCACAGGACGTCCGGCTTCTCGGCTTTGAGAAAGTCGGTGACCAGTCCCAACCGCAGTCGGACGGAATTTATGTTCCATGTCGCGAGCTTCATTTGCTGCATAGCACCATTGCAGGATTTGCGTGGCCTGGGCCCAAAGGCGGCAAGTAGTTGAAAATATTATATATTTTAGAATCACCGTGCTGCATCGCACAATAATTAGTAAATACTTCCGTTTTTATTCATTGAATATCACTCAATGCTCATCTATATCCCTCCCGTGACGCCGGGTCCCCGGCAACAGATTTGAGCCGGTCCCCCGACCGGATTTGTAAGGAGAAGACAATGACCAAGTTCTTGAACCAGCACAGCGATGAAACTCCCCGTTTCTTCAATTTCGTCGTCAACGCTTTGGGCGCGGCCACCGTCGTGCTCGCCGGCTTCCTGACGATGCTTCAGTTCGCGGGCGTCTAAGGCCCCGCAACGAGCTTCCCGGACGTGGCGATGGCTGGGCTCCCCCCTCCCGCCATGTCCAGAAGCGGCCAGCGAGCCCTTGGCGCGACCCCTAACGCGTCAAACAGGCCCAACTGGCTACGTTCAACCCCCGCCCAGGCGACCATCGCGGCATTGTCCGTGCAGAGTCCGGGCGGGGGTATTTTTTTTGCGAAGCCTTCGTCTTGGCAAAGTTTGGCGAGTGCTGCGCAAATCGCTGCGTTCGCAGCAACACCACCTGCTACGACCAGGGTTGCCGGCGCCGCGTGAAAATCGCGTCGAAACATTTTCATCGCCGCCTTGAGACGGTCGATCAGAATGTCGATCACCGCGGATTGAAAAGACGCTGCCAAATCTGCGCTGTTTGCATGGGGTGCAATCTGGCGTACCGCCGTCTTCAGCCCCGAAAAGGAAAAGTCTGCGCCTTCGCGCCCCAGCATTGGCCGGGGCAGCGTCACGCGTTTGGCGTTTCCATCCAGCGCCAGCTTCTCGATCTGTGGGCCGCCGGGATAGGGCAGGCCAAGCAGTTTGGCCGTTTTGTCGAATGCCTCACCGACAGCGTCGTCGACAGTCGTGCCGTAAAGGCGGAATTTGCCCACGCCTTCGACAGCCAGCAACTGGCAATGCCCTCCTGAGATCAACAGCAGCAGAAACGGAAACTGCGCACCTTCGGTCAACCGCACCGTCAAGGCGTGGGCTTCCAGATGATTGACGCCCACCAACGGCTTGCCCACCGCCAGCGCCAGCGCCTTGGCGGTGGTCAGTCCCACCATCACCCCGCCGATCAACCCCGGTCCCGCGGTGGCCGCGATGGCATCGACCTCGGCCAATTCGAGCTTTGCGCGCCAAAGCGCCTCCTCGATCACCGAATCAAGCATCTCGACATGGGCGCGTGCCGCGATTTCTGGCACCACGCCGCCGAACGCCTTGTGGGCATCGAACTGGCTGAACACCACGTTCGACAAAATCTCGCCCGGCCCCGGCGCGCACCCGCGCACCACCGAGGCGGCGGTTTCGTCGCAGCTTGTTTCAAGACCCAGAACCGTCAAAGAGCGCATTGCGCACGGGCGTCGTGTTAGTTTCGCCCACGCCTTTAGCCCGAACGACACGATGTCGCAAAGTTCAAAACTCCGCATCGGCACGCGCGGCTCGCGCTTGGCGCTGACGCAAGCAGCCATGGTGCGCGATGGACTTGCGCGCGCCGGGACCGATTGCGAAATCGTGATTGTCAAAACCTCAGGCGACCGTATCCAGGATCGCCCGCTGGCCGATGCCGGCGGCAAAGGCCTCTTCACCAAGGAACTCGAAGAAGCTCTTTTTGCGCGCGAGATTGAGCTGGCCGTGCATTCGATGAAAGACGTGCCCACGCATCTGCCGGACGGGCTGACGCTGGGCGCATTTCTTCCACGCGAAGATCCGCACGACGTGTTGGTCTCGAACAAATCGTACACGCTCGAAACGCTGCCACAAGGCGCGGTGGTGGGCACAAGCTCGGTGCGTCGCCGCGCCCAATTGCTGCGCGCGCGCAAGGATGTCGAAGCTCTCACCCTGCGTGGCAATGTCGACACGCGCCTGTCGAAGCTGGATGGCGGCACCTTCGACGCTATCATCCTTGCGTGCGCAGGCCTGAAACGATTGGGCCTGGAAAATCGTGTAACGACAATTCTCGATGCTGATTACTGGCTGCCGTCTCCTGCACAGGGCGCCATCGGCATCGAACTGCGCGCGGACGATATCCGCGCGCGTGAAGCGGTCACGAAACTAGATGACGACCCAACCGCGATTGCGCTTGCCTGCGAACGCGCGTTTCTAGCAGCGCTCGACGGATCCTGCCGCACGCCCATTGCGGGGCTTGCGACAGTGGACAACGCCACGTTGAAATTTCGCGGCGAAGTCCTTGCGCTCGATGGCAGCGGTTTTGTCGAGACAGGATTTGAAACGCCGCTTTGCGGCGATGGGCGCGAAGAAGCCACGCGGCTGGGCAGGCAAGCCGGCTTGGCACTGCGCCCTCGCGCTGCGCGCTGGCTCGATCTTTGAATGCGCGTGCTCGTCACACGTCCCATCGAAGACGCCGGTTCGACCGCCTCCAATCTGCGCGCATTGGGTCATGCGCCGCTTATCGCGCCGCTGCTCGAAATCCGCTTCCGCGACGGCGAAGACATTTCGCTCGTTAATGTTCAGGCTGTCGTGGTGACCAGCGCCAATAGCGTGCGTGCATTGGCCCGCCGCACCAAGCGCCGCGATCTTCCCGTTTTCGCCGTCGGTGCGCAGACGGCCAGCGTGGGGCGCGAAATGGGATTTTCGGATGTGAGAAATTCCGACGGCGATTCCGTGGCACTTGCCGATGCGATCAGCGGTTGGACAAATCCGAAATCCGGTCTGCTTCTGTACGCAGCCGCAAACAAAGCCACCACCAAATTGCAAGAGCGGCTCATCGAGCATGGCTTCACCGTGCGCCGTGACGTTCTTTACGACGTCGTCGCCGTAGACATCTTGCCGTCCGCCGCAGCAGCGGCATTGCGTATGGGCGAACTCGACGCCGTGCTGCTTTATTCGCCGTATAGCGCCGAAATCTTCGTGCGCTGTGTGCAGGCAGCCCATCTGGGCGGGGTCTGCCACGGTCTGATTGCGGCTTGCATCAGCCAGGCCGCGGCGAACAAGACCACGGGCCTCGTCTTTGGCGAAATACGTATCGCGTCCCGGCCGTCTGAAGAGAAATTATTGGGGTTGCTCGGTGATTGACCAGGTGTTTACGCCAGCAATTTGCAATCTATAATTGCAATTATAACGAAATACACCGTGACTTGACGTGATGCTTTGCCTCGGAGCCTCTGCATGGCCGGTCGGGCTTGGGATAGCGTGTGTCTTTGCCGCACGCGCCGCTCGTTTGTTTTGGGGCGCCTGACGCTTGACGAACTTGCCTGCGCACCGCTCTGATTTCGCGATGCAGCATAAAGTGCTGATCCAGACGGACGAGGCGGCGGGGGCTAATCTGATCCCCTCGTCTCACCGCGCCTTGCACCCGGGCTGCGATGCACCTTATGCCAACTACCAGTTGGGCGCGGCCTATGACGAGATGTTCGCCCCCGACGGCACGGTGCGGCCGCCCTATGCGGCGCTGGACGGCCGGCTCTCCACCCTGCCGCCGGACGAACTGAACCGCCGCCAGCAGGCCTGCGAGCAGTCCTTCCTGCATCAGGGCATCACCTTCACCGTCTATAACGACAACCAGGCGACCGAGCGGATCATCCCGACCGATCTTCTGCCGCGCATCGTCACCGCCGGCGAATGGGACCGCATCGAGCGCGGCCTGACCCAGCGCATCGCTGCGCTCAACCTGTTCCTGCGCGACATCTATGGCGACGGCCGCGTGCTGAAGGACGGCGTCGTGCCGCGCTCGATGATCTACGGCTCCAAGCATTACCGCCGCGAGATGCGCGGGCTTGCCGGTGCCGCACGGCGCCTATGTCAATGTCTGCGGCAGCGACCTGATCCGCAACGAGGACGGCGACTTCGTCGTGCTGGAAGACAATCTGCGCGTGCCCTCCGGCGTCTCCTACATGCTGGCCAACCGCGACGTGGCGCGCCGCGCCTTTCCCGGCGTCTTCCGCTGCATGGGCGTGCGCCCGATCGAGCATTATCCGCTGGAGCTGCTGGCGACCTTGCGCTCGCTGGCGCCGTTCCACGAAGACGTCTCCATCGCGGTGCTGACGCCGGGCGTCTTCAACTCCGCCTATTTCGAGCACGCCTTCCTGGCGCGCCAGATGGGCGTGGAGCTGGTCGAAGGCCGCGACCTGCTGGTCAACGACAATGTCGTCTATACGCGCACCACCTCGGGCCTGAAGCGCATCGACGTCATCTATCGCCGCATCGACGACGATTTCATCGATCCGCTGATCTTCCGCGAGGATTCCTCGCTGGGCGTGCCGGGCCTGTTCAACGCCTATCGCGCCGGCAATGTGATGATCGCCAATGCGCTGGGCACCGGCGTCGCCGACGACAAGGCGGTCTATGCCTATGTGCCGCGACTGATCCGCTACTATCTGTCGGAAGAGCCGATCCTGGACAATGTCGAGACCTATCTCTGCCGCGAGCCGAAATCGCTCACCCATGTGCTGGCCAATCTCGACAAGCTGGTGGTCAAGGCGGTGGGCGAATCCGGCGGCTACGGCATGCTGGTCGGCCCGCATGCCAGCCAGGCCGAGCGCGAGGCCTTCGCCGAGAAGCTGAAAGCCGATCCGGACAATTACATCGCCCAGCCCACCATCCAGCTTTCCACCGCGCCCACTTTCGTCGGACGGCGGCGTCGAGGCGCGGCATGTCGATCTGCGGCCCTTCATCCTGCACGGCGCGAGACCACAGCATCGTGCCCGGCGCGCTGACCCGCGTGGCGCTCAAGCGCGGCAGCCTGGTGGTCAATTCCAGCCAGGGCGGCGGCTCGAAAGACACCTGGGTGTTGAGCAGCTGATGCTGAGCCGGGTCGCCGACAGCCTTTACTGGATGAGCCGCTATATCGAGCGCGCCGAGCACACCGCGCCGCCTGATCGCCGTCAAGCTGGAATCCATGGTCGAGCAGACGCCCGGACGATGCCGCAGCCTCGCTGGGCGCGCGTGGTCGCGGCGCTTCGACCGGCGAAGATGTGCCGCGACGATCCCACGGATGCCTTTGCCATCACCACGCGCGCTGGCCTTCGACCGGCGACAATCCGATCGTCGCTGATCACCTCGCTGGCGCTGGCGCGCGACAATGCCCGCCAGGTGCGCGAGGCGCTGTCCAACGAAGTGTGGGAACATCTCAACCGGCTTTATCTGCGCCTGGCAGCCGGTGACCATGGATTCGATCTGGGTGCATCAACCCGGCCCGGCTGTTCCGCGAGGCGCTGGACGAAATGCAGGCGCTGGAAGGCGTGACCTATTCCACGCTCAGCCATGGCGAAGGCTGGTACTTTCTGGAACTGGGCCGCCATATCGAGCGCGCGCAGCTGCTGGGCCGCCTGCTCGACATCCATTTCGGCGGGCGCGCCGGATAGCGACGCCGCGCCGCGCCCAAATATTTCGACTGGCTGGTGCTGCTGAAATTCTGCACCGCGTTCGAGCCCTATTGCAAAGCGCTACACCGCCGCGATCAGGCCGCGAGAAGATCGCGGAATTTCTGCTGTTCGATGCCGAATTTCCCCATTCGGTGCGCTTTTGCGGTGGACCGCGTGACGCGATGCGCTGGCGCAGGTGGCGCCCGGCGCGCCGCCGGCGCGCCGCGCGGCTGTGGAGCGGCTGGCGGGCCGGCTGAAGGCGTCGGTCGATTTCGGCCAGATCGACGAATTGATGTCGGGCGGTTCGATCGACGACGTTTCTTGCGCGACATCACGCGGCAATGCGAACAGATCCATGAGCGCGTTTTCTACGGCCTATATCACCTATGGCGCGGAGACGGTGCTTTGACTGGGAAATGAGGACCGATGTTCTATTCCATCCGCCACGTCACCCGCTTCCGCTACTCCGTCCCGGTGCGCGAAAGCGTGATGGAATTGCGGATGCAGCCGCGCTCGGAAGGGCCGCAGACGCTGCGCAGCTTCCAGATCGTCACCAATCCGCGCGCGCAGCTCTATGCCTATACCGATCATCTCGGCAACGCGGTCTATCATTTCAATCTGCTGCGCGAGCATGAGGAATTGCGCATCGAGGCCCAGGCGGTGGTGGAGATTGCGCCTCTGCGCCCGGCCTGCCGGAAACATCCGATGCGCTGGAATGGGAGCCGCTACAACAACTACAATCTCTCCGACGATCATTTCGACATGCTGGAGCCCTCGCAAGTTCGCGCGGCCATCGCCGGAGCTGTCTCAGCTTCATGAAGATCGCCGATCTGGACAAGCCCGCAAGGCGATCCCGCTGACCGCGCTTAAGACACTGAACAGCGACGATCTATGATTCCTTCGACTATGAATCGGGCATCACCGAAGTGCATTCGCCCATCGAAGATGCGCTGGAGCGCCGGCCGCGGCGTCTGCCAGGACTTCGCCCATATCATGATCGCCATCGCGCGGCACTGGGGCATCCCCACGCGCTATGTCTCGGGCTATCTCTATCACCGCGGCACGCACGCGACCGTTCCGCGCGAGGACGCCACCCATGCCTGGGTGGAAGCCTATCTGCCGAGCCTGGGCTGGCTCGGGCTTTGATCCCACCAACAATATCATGCGCCGGCGAGCGGCATATCCGCGCCGCGGTGGGCCGCGACTATGCCGATGTGCCGCCCACGCGCGGCACCTTCAAGGGGCAGGCGGATACGGAATTGGCCATCTCGGTTTCGGTCGAGCCGACGCAGGCGCCGGTGCGCCATGAGGATTTCTTGCGCGTGTCACGCCCACCAAAGCCGCGCGATGTGGCGCCCGCCTCATTGGAACGATTGCATCACCAGCAGCAGCAATAATCAACGGGCTTTGATAAAACCGCCAAGCGCCTGGCCCACCTGCGGCATCAGCTGTATCCAAGCGGCGAATTTTTCGGGGCTAAACACGCGCTTTTGCGATACCAGGGAAATTCGTCGGTGCCCAGTTGCGGCCAGGTGCGGCCGGCCGTCAGGAACCAGACTTCGGTGCCGACCGCGCCCGCAGTCGCTGCCGCAGCCGTCGGCGCGGAAATCACAAGATCGAGCGCGGCCGAAAGCGCCGCCGCACCGTCGATGTCATTCTTCAGGTCGAGACCGTCGATCACGTTGATCTTGCTGGCGTGCTGTTCTTCGGCACGAGCGATCTCGTCGCGGCAATCGCCATATTGCAGATTGACGAAGGTCACGCCCGGCGTCTTGAGGATCGGCCCCCACGATATCAAGCGCGCTATAATATTTGCCGCGCTTCGTGCCGAGCATCATTGAACGCCAGCAGATGCCGATATACGGGCCCGGGCCGATGCCTGTCAGTTGAGCGCGCAAGCCAGCTGCGCGTTCGGGATCGGGTATCAGGAATGCCTGGCGTGGAAAATCCTCGATGCGTTTGCGGAAGAACGGCAGCGCGGTGCCCATCGGCGCATAGAAATCGGGATCGGCTTTTTCGACGGCCCATGGAATGAAGCGCAATTCTTTGTTGCCGTCGGGATCGAGTAGTTTGCGGTCGTCATAGGCACCGACCTGGGCATGGGGGAATGAGCGCGGAACAGCGTCACCAACCGCTTGTCGACCGCGATCTGCAATTTGCCGGTGGCTCCCACGGCCTGCTGCAGATCGGGTAGGATATTGGCGAACATGAATTCGTCGCCCAGCCCTTGTTCGCCCACCACCAGAAGGCGTTTGCCGTCGAGCGGTTCGCCCTTCCAGACAGGCGCCTTCGTCATGTGATGCACATAAGCGCGGAAAAGCGGGTCGTTGCGGATTTCGTATTCGCGGAAACCTTCTTCCAGTCGGCCCATGCCGATCAGGCAGATGCTGCGAGAATGCTTGCCCTCGCGTTGCTCTGCGGCATCGACGGCACGTTCCAGCGCCTGGTCGTAGGCTTCAAGCGCCTCGTTCAACTGGCCCAGATGCTGAAAGGCATAGCCGAGATTGTGAAAGGGACGCGAAAAACCGGGATCGAGGCGGATCGCCTCCTGGTAGAAAGTAAGGCTTTCCTCCGCGCGGCCGCTTTCGGCGAGCACTGTTGCCAGCGAATTCCACAAGATCGTTTCTTCGGGCATGCGATAGATAGCAGCGCGCAATGTTTCGATGGCGGTACTTTGTTGGCCCAGATCGCACTGAATGCTGCCCAGATTGTTGTAGCCCAGCGGCGAATCCGGGCGGGCAGCGATGAATAGCCGAAACATCTTCGCCGCGCCGTCCGTCAGTTTCAGATTCCACGCTGTCAGACCAAGATTGATGAGAAGTTCTGGATCTTCGGGATCAAGCCGGAAGGCTCGCTCATAGGTCACAAGCGCTTTGTGCAGATGGCCCATCTTCTCAAGCGCCATGCCGAGAATATGGAAGGCTTGCGAATTTTTCGGATCAGCGGTGGTCGCCTGCAGCGAAAGCTGAGCGGCGCGCGCGACATCACCGCGCCGCCACGCCTTGATTGCACGGCGCAGGATGCCGTTCGACTTGCGTCGCGCCAGGGCCGCATCGACGGCTTCTTCCAACATTTCGAGCTTTGCGAGTGTCTGACCCTGCGCGCCCACGCCCGCAAGCATTCCGAGACTGGGTGCGGCGGCAACTTGCGCCATCGATGGATATCTCCATAAAGATTGCGCAATAAAAGCCTTCCTATGCTTAACCGGTGGTGAAGACATTGCGATGAAAGGCAATTATTAACCAATCCGCTCTAACTTCCCAAAGTACAGCCTTCGATAGGCCTCGTCAGGAAAGAGCTTAAACATGCCGCTCAAGCTGTCGCTCAAACCCGGCGAGAAGTTCGTGCTCAATGGCGCGGTCCTTGCCAACGGCGACAAGCGCACCAGTCTGGTGCTCCAGAACAAGGCCTGTGTGCTGCGCGAGAAAGACATCATGCAGAGCGAAGATGCCAACACGCCGGCGCGTCGCATCTATTTTCCGATCATGATGATGTATCTGGATCCGGATGAAAGCGAAACATACTACACCGCATTCGCGATGCGCATGACCGAATTCATGGGCGCTATTCAGAATCGTCAAGCGCTTGCTATCTGCCTCGAGATCAGTCGCGAGGTGATGAGTGGTTCCTATTACAAAGCTCTAATGACGTGCAAGAAACTCTTCGAATTCGAACAGGAACGTCTGACACATGACCTTGAAAGCGTATCAAACCACGCAGCGAGCCGCTGAAAATCCACGCGATGCCGAATATCGCCTGTTTGGCCAGGTTACAGGTGCGCTGATTGACGTGCACAAAAGCCGCGCCACGGGTGGCTCACTGGTCAACGCCGTCGACTGGAATCGCAGCCTTTGGCGGACGCTCGCCACCGATTGCATCGATGAGCAAAATCAGCTCTCCAAAGACGTGCGCGCCAAGATCGTGTCGTTGTCCTTGTTCGTCAACAAATATTCCAAACGCGTCATGCGCAATGGGGCTTCCGTCGAGCCGTTGATCGAAATCAACCGCTCTATCATGCAGGGTCTGCGCGGCGCTGCGTAGAGCATTTCGGTTTGGCGCTTTTGCAAAGCCGGCTCTTTTTCCAAGAGCCGGCTTTTTCTTTGCCCAATCGCTTTTGCCGGGAGGCATTTTTTGCCGCCATTCCAGCAAACAGGCTTCCAGAAAAACCAAATAAATACAGATGGTTACTAAGTTAAGGCGGTGGCACGTAGGTTGCGATCGTGAGGCCAGGGGCATTGGGCCTCGAGGCGCGTAAAAGGCCGCCGCATCTCCAGACCGATTCGGAGAAAACACGATGCTGAGTGTCAATACAAATCCTGGCGCCATGACCGCGCTTCAATATCTCAATCAAACCGAAGGTCAGCTTCAGACCACGCAGAACGCCATCAACAGCGGTCTGACGGTTGCGTCGGCGAAAGACAATGGTGCGATTTTCGCTATCGCGCAGAATATGCGCGGCGACGTGGCCGGCCTTGCCGCTGTCACGGGTAGTCTCAACAACGCCACGTCGGGCCTCGATGTTGCTCTGTCGGCGGGCCAGTCGATCTCCGATTTGCTCATCCAGATGAAGCAGCAGGCGATCGCTGCCTCCGACACGTCACTGGACACAGCCAGCCGCCAAGCGCTGAACGCAGACTTCACCGCGCTTCGTGATCAGATCACATCGATTATCTCAAACGCTTCCTTCAATGGTCTCAACCTCATCGACGGCTCCACGGCCCAGGTCTCAGCTCTGGCCTCTGCCGACGGTTCGAAGAAGGTCACCGTTGCTGCGCAAAATATGAGCCTGTCGGGTTCGATCATCACATTAACCACAACCGCCTCCATTACGACGCAGACATCGGCCTCAACGATGATCTCCACGATCGAAACCTCTCTTAACAACGTCGATAGCGCTCTGGCGAGCTTGGGCAGCGGCTCGGAGAAGCTGTCTATTCAGGCGAGCTTCGTGACAAAGCTGTCCGACACGTTGCAGGGCGGCATCGGTAATCTCGTCGACGCCGATATGGCCACGGAAAGTGCTATGTTGCAGTCCCTCCAGGTCAAGCAGCAGCTTGGCGTACAGGCTCTGTCGATCGCCAATTCCCAGCCGCAGATCATCTTGTCCTTGTTCCGGTGATTTCACAGCTACTCCCCCACGGACGGCGAGGTTTCCTCGCCGTCCTTCTCCTTGATCTGGATCTGGCAGAACCTGCCTACCCAGGCGGCAAAAATTTCCGCCCTTAGGCAAATTTTACCCGGCAAATTTTGCACGCCCTGATCTGGGCCCGATCCCAGGTTGCAATCCAGCCCCGAAGAAAGATTGTTAGCCAATCGTAAATCGCCTCCGGCACGACCATTGCCTTAGGAAGGGCGAGGCAAAACGCCTCCGAGCAAAACGCTCGTTATCAAACGGAGGCAAGAATGCTTAGCGTAAACACCAATTCTGGCGCGATGGTCGCGCTTCAATATCTCAGCCAAACCGAAGCCTCACTTCAAAGCACGCAGAACGCCATCAACAGCGGTATGACGGTTGCGTCCGCGAAGGATAATGGTGCAATTTTCGCCATCGCGCAGAATATGCGCGGCGAAGTGGCCGGATATTCGGCGGTCAGTAGCAGCATCAACAACGCCACGTCGTCGGTCGATGTTGCACTGTCGGCAGGACAATCGATCTCCGATCTGCTCATCCAGATGAAGCAGCAGGCGATCGCCGCCTCTGACTCGTCGCTGGATACCGCCAGCCGCGTGGCCCTGAACGCGGACTTTACAGCGCTTCGCGATCAGATCGCATCGATCGTCTCGAACGCCTCCTTCAACGGCCTCAATATGATCGACGGCTCTACGGCCCAAATCACGGCTCTGGCGTCCGCCGATGGCACGAAGAAGATCACAGTCTCGACGCAAAATATGAGCCTGTCAGGTTCGATCGTCACGATATCTACGGCTGCTTCCATTACCTCTCAATCCTCTGCCTCGACGATGATCTCTACGATCGAAACCTCTCTCAACAATGTCGACAACGCCCTGGCGAGTTTGGGCTCGGGTTCGACGAGGCTTTCGGTTCAGGCCGATTTCGTGACAAAACTGTCCGATACGCTGCAGACCGGCATCGGCAATCTCGTCGACGCCGATATGGCCACGGAAAGCGCGATGCTGCAGTCCCTGCAAGTCAAGCAGCAGCTTGGCGTACAGGCTCTGTCGATCGCCAATTCCCAGCCGCAGATCGTGCTGTCGCTGTTCCGGTAAAGAATAGGCGGCGGGCCACACAATAGGTCCCGCCGCCACCTCTTTTTCCGGAAAAGCGCGAGCATTTATAATCGCGCTCCCGGGGCGTAGCTGGGTTCATAGGTGGTTTTTCGTATTTTTTCGCTGCAATGGAGATGCAGACGGAGGGTTATCCGATGGTCGATATCGTCTCAAACGCCACGATCGCGACTGAGAGCGATGCGATTCTCAATCGGCAGTATGATCCTTCGTCTGCACCCTCTACTTCCACATCCGCGTCTTCTCCATCCGCGCAATCGCAGAAGCAACAGCAAACGGTCACGCCTGCGGCTGCGCCACAGCCCGACACGTCGTCGAACGTGCAGCTGGAGATCACCGAAGATAAGTTGACAAACTCGTACATTTATAAGTTTATCGACAAGCAGACTGGCCAGGTGATCCGGCAGTGGCCGACCGAACAAATGGTCCAGATGCGCGACTATTTCGTCCAGCAGCAGATCCAGCTTGTCGATAAGAAAGTCTGAGTTTCAGGAACCGAGATAATGGCCGAGCGCGTCAACAACGCGGGCGACATCTTCATCCGTCATCGTCGGAAAGAGCGGTAGACTGAGCGCGCGCTCATAGTAACGGTCCGCGCCGGAAAGCCGGGGTGTTTCGTAACGTTTGGCATAGTAAGGCTGGCGATGCACCGGAAAATAATGCACTTGCGTGCCGATGCCGTTTGCCGCCAGCGCCCGAATGAGTTGGGCGCGGGAAATCCCGGCTGCTTCGAAATCGATTCGCGCCACATAAAGGTGCCACGCCGGCAAACAGCGCCGCGTACGTGCCAGCGGCTTCAAGACCGGCGCCAGCGCCGAAAGTTGCAGGTCATATTGCGCCACAAGGGCGCGGCGGCGCGCAATAAACCGGTTCAGCTTTCCAAGCTGTGAAACACCAAGGGCGCATTGAATATCGTTGGCGCGCCAATTGAACTGTGGTTCGCCCAGTTCATAATACCAGGGGTTTTGGCTGCCGTCTTCGTCAAAAGCATCTGCGGCGTTTTCGAAATCGCCGGCGTCGCGTGACATACCATGGCTGCGCGCCAGTTCGAGACGCTTGACCATGGTGGGATCGTTGGTCGTCACAGCCCCGCCTTCGCCCATCGCAATGGCCTTCACCGGATGAAACGAAAAGATGCTCAGATCAGAAAATACGTTGGATCCGATGGCACTCACCTGCCCATCGGCTGCAACATAGGCCGCGCCGAGTGCATGGCACGCATCGTCCACAATCTTCGCGCCGTGGGCGCGCGCCACCGTCGCGATCTCTTCAAGTGCCCCGCACTGACCGTTGAGATGCACATTGAACACCGCGTCCACATGGCCTGCGCGTGCGATGGCCGTCGAGAGATCTTCCGGCCGCATCAATCCGGTTTCAGGATCGACATCGGCAAACACGATTTCCGCGCCGTTTAGCCGTGGCGCGCTCGCAGTTGCAAGAAAGGTGATGGCCGGCACGACGATCTTGGTGCCCGGCCCCAGATCAAGCGCACGCGCCGCCATGTGTAACGCCGCTGTCCCATTGGCGCAGACGACGGCGTGCCTCGCTTGGGCCGTTTTGGCGAGCGCGTCTTCGAAACGCCGCACGCAAGGCCCGGTCGTCAGCAAGTCGCCATGTAATGCTTCTGTGACGGCGGCGATGTCATCTTCCTCGATGACCTGGCGACCATAAGGCAGAAAAGGCTGGGCAGACGGCGCCGGCGAGCGGTACGTCTTCAAAGCCCGTTTCATCAGGCAAAGGCCTGGGCGAGCAACATCTGAAGCCCGCGCGCGTCGAGCTGTTCGGGATTGCTGTCGCTCGAATAGGCAAAACCTTCTTTCACGGGCTGCGCGCCGCGATGCAAATAAGCCTCGCGCGCTGCGGCAGCAAAGCTTGCCAAAATCACAAAGCGATCGTCGAGTTCAACGGTCCAACGTGAATCGTCGGCCGGGATCATCGTCTCGTGCAATTTCTCACCGGGGCGGATGCCCACGATTTTCTGACGGACATTCGGCCCGATCAGGGTGGCAAGATCGACAATAGTGGTCGAGGCGATTTTGGGCACGAAGATTTCGCCGCCGCGCGTCATCTCCATGCTCGACAGCACGAAATTCACGCCTTGGGTCAGCGTGATCCAGAACCGCGTCATGCGCTCGTCGGTGATCGGCAGATTCTCCGCGCCGTCCTCGGCGAGCTTTTTGAAGAAAGGCACGACACTGCCGCGCGAACCCACCACATTGCCGTAGCGCACGACGGAAAAGCTGGGTGCCGTCCGCGCCGGCCAGATTGTTGGCCGCCACGAAGATCTTGTCCGAGGCCAGCTTCGAGGCGCCGTAGAGATTGACCGGATTGGCCGCCTTGTCGGTCGAAAGCGCCACGACTTTGCGCACATTGCGGCGCAGTGCGGCATAGACGACATTCTCGGCGCCGAAGACATTGGTGCGGATGCATTCGAACGGATTGTATTCGGCGGTTGGCACCTGCTTCAGCGCTGCGGCATGGATGACGTAGTCCACGTCGCGCATCGCCAGTTCCAGCCGGTCGCGGTCGCGCACATCGCCGATGAAGATAGCGCATGAACGGATATTGCTCCATCGGGAACAGCTGCTGCATCTCGAACTGCTTGAGTTCGTCGCGACTGAAGATGATGAGCCGGCGTGGTTTGTATTGCTCGATCACGGTCTTGACGAAATGCTTGCCGAACGAGCCGGTGCCGCCGGTGACGAGCACGGCCTTGTCGTTCAGATCGAGCCAGGGCTGTGTGAAATCGCGCAAGATCATATCCGGGCGGCGGAGCTTGCGTCTCGTGCGAAAGGATTTTGGCAGCGGTCTGCGCCATGGGGGAGCCCTTTTTGTCTGAACCAATCGTTGCAGAACGCGGTTAATGACGCCTTACGCCAAGACCGCATTGACGCTAAATCGAAAGCGCCGCGGGCCTTTTTGATAGGAATCGGGCTTGCGGGTCTCGTCGAGTTCAAGTGCCGAAAGGGCCAATTGGCAGAACAGGCTCTCTCCCACGCGTCGGTGCTGCAACAGCCCCATAAGCGGGCCCAACTGGCGGTCGACTGTGACCCGGATGCGATTTTTGCCGTCGCCCAGCTCCGCCCAGCCCTCGGTCATCCCTAGGCCTTGGGAGGACGAGACCAGAAACGAAACAGGCGCGCCATGGTCGATGATTTGGCCGGCGAGCGAAAAAGTTTCCGAATCCTTACCGCCATTGTGCGTGACCAACGTCAGCCGGTCCCAGTCGAACGCAGCGGGCAGCAACGTGATGTGACCAAGCCGCAGGCTGCCGCGTCCCCAATCGTCCCAATGAAAGGTGAGGTCGAAATCCACGCGTGGTTCGCCCGCGCAAAACCGCATCGTCTTGTCGATCCGCCCCTTCGCCGTGTCGATGCTGGCTTGGACGAATTGATCGCCATTGGCATCCGCCCAAACTTGGGCCTCGCACCATTCCAGATCGGTGATCTTGTGCTCGCCCGGTCGCTTCGAACACGCAATCGCCGGTGTACCAATCGGCCTGCAATGCGATGTCGTCGAAATAGCCGTGCGGCAGGCCGCCCACGGTGGCCTCGTTCTGCGCGCGAAAATGGAGAGACTGAACCGCCAAGCCTCGGCGGCGATCAAGACGTGCCCGAAGTGCTGGGGTTTCAACCTCGAGGATGCGAGCATCGCTGGGCGCCGCCGAAGGCGAAGGCCTCAAATCGGGCGGTGCATAAGAATCCCAGCGCCGTTGGGCGTCGGCAAGTTGCGTGCAAAATTTCTGCCAGCGCTTCTGTGTGATGTGCGTGCGGAAATCGCTCGACCAGAGATAACAAAGTTCTTTCCAGTCGGCATCGTCCGCACCGTTTGCCTCCATACCGCGATAGATGCGTTCACAGGCAGCGTTGACACCGATGTCGTCGTGGCCCGTTACGGCCCAGCGCGAGAGATTGTATTTGCGCTGTTTCTTCACCGGCACCGGGCAACCAGCTGTCTCGAGTTGTAATTCCTGCGCTGCGTGCGGACGATCGGAAAGGCAAAGCGCAGCAGACGGCGCAATGAGCGAAAGATTGCGGTCGGCTGCCATGGCGGCGAATGCCTCGCCCAGCCGCACCCATTCGCTCTTCCCGCACAGCCTTTCTTCGGTCTTGTAGCGGCCGGGGCGGAAATCGAAAATCTCCGCATCGCTCGCATAGGCACAAAGCGCACGCGCCCGCGGACCCACGCAACGGCGCAGATAGGACAGGTAATCGCCAAGATCGATGTCACCATGCGCGAAGCGCTGCAGTTTCTGGAACGCGACGGTGTTGGTCCAAAGAAGCTCGATCGCGCGCCCATCCGCACCCACCGCACGTTGCGGCAGATAGCGGGTTTCGCTATGCCATTCCGGATGATGGGCGCCGGGATTGTCCCAATCCATCAGAAGCGCACGATACCCGGCGTCGAGATAAAGTCCGACGAGGCCGGCGGAATAGGCCTGTTCGTTGACCAGCGCCGAGCGCAAGGCGTGACGCCGAGCAAGCGTTGATAGATCTCATGGCCGATCCGCAGATTCTCCTGCGTCACGCGCGCGCGGCACCAAAGGGCCGATGATCTGGGCATAACCCGAACCGATCAGTTCGATCTTGCCTTGGGCGATCAGGTGCGCGTGCCTGCGCAATCCACGCCGGATCGCGCGCGGCGATTTCTTCCAGCGTAAATCCGGTGGCCTCCATGCCGATCGGTCCGTGCTTCTCGGCAAGCTTCAAAAGCGGCCAGTAACAGCGCTGGATCACCTCGCCGCGCTGGTCTTCCTCGATGGAGGAAAAGGCGAGATTGAGATGAAACAGCGCAAACAGGTTCAACGTGCCGATCGCGCCCGCCTGATTGCGCCGGAGAACGGGCGCGTTCATGCGGTTTCGATTCTCAGATCAGGCAAGCGCATCATTGGCTGCCTGCAAGCGCCGCCTCGCGCGATGCGCCCGTGGCCAGCACCATCGCAGCCGATGGCCGCTTGTCGCCCGCCGGCGGAATGACGTCGCCCGGCTTGGCGGTGACGACGATTTCGGCGATGCCGGGGATTTTGCGCGCTTCTTCGGCGCCAACCACGCGCGTGACCCTGCCGGGATTTGGGAAAGGCATAGCGCTGGATCACCGGGGTTTGATGCTTCGGCGTCAGTTCATCTGGCGCAACCGCTTCGCCCAGCGCGAGCTTGATCGCGGCGCCGATGAAATCCACGCCGGTGTTGAGCGGAATTTCCCGCGTGCAGAAAAAGCCGCCGGACAGCCGCGCCGCCAGTTCGATCACATAAGGCTCGCCGTTGTGCACGACGATGTCGCCCTTGACCGTGCCGTTGGTGACGCCCAGCGCCGCGGGCAGCGCGCGCCACCAGATCGCGCACCTTTGCTTGCGTTTCATCCGGCAGATGGCTCGGCAGATCGCCGCCATTTTCGATGAAGAAAGGCGCATAGCGTTCGAGATATTCGTAATTGCGGTCGGAAAAGCCGGGCGTGAAGCATTCGCCCGTTCACGATCAGCGATTCGGTGGAGACCTGCGGGCCGTCCAGATATTGCTCCGACCATCACCCGCTCGGTGGGCGAATGCTCGCGCGCCAGCAGAAAGCCTTGGTCGAGATCGGCCACTTGCGCCACGCGCTGCACGCCGCGGCTAGCCGCGGCTGTCCACCGGCTTGATCACGAGATCGCGGCCGCGCTCGACGGCGATGCGCTGCAATTCCTGCGGCGTGTCGACTGCGGCAAACCACGGCACCGGCACGCCCGCCGCGGAAAAGCACCTTTTCATCGCCAGCTTGTCGCAAGCCAGTTCGCGCGACATGCGATGGGAAGACCGGGCAAGCCCAGCCGCTGCGCCACCGTTGCGGCGGTGACGGGCGCGTCGGCGGCGACGCAGATCACGCCGTCGATCTTGCGGATCTTGCGGTTGTAGCGTTCGGCGGCGGCGGCGGTTTCGGCCGGGCCATAGACATCGGCGATCAGGCAGGAATCGGCGAAGGCAAAGCCCGGCGCTTCGGGATCGCGGTCGGAGACCACGACGTAATAGCCCATCTCCTTGGCGCGCCGCGCCGCGTCGGCCGCCTCGATGCCGCCGGAAACGATCAGCAGGGTTTTGCCGTCGTCATCAGAAATAAAGCCCGCCATTGACGTTGAGGGTCTGCGCCGTGATGTAGGACGACGCATCGCTTGCCAGGAACACCACCGCGTCGGCCACTTCTTGCGGCGTGCCCATGCGCTTCAGAAGAATATTCTCCGCCGCTTTCTGCACGCTTGCCGCGGCCAGCGCCGCCCGCCGCCATGTCGGAGGCGATCAAGCCCGCCGCCACCGTGTTGGAGCGGACGTTCGATGCTGCGCGCCGAAGCGCGCGATCACCTGCGCCAGCGAAATCAGCCCCGCTTTGGACGCGGCATAATGGGCCGTGCGCGGGCCGCCATATTGGCCGCTGACCGAGCCGATATGGACGATGCTGCCGCCGCCCGCCTCCTTCAGCAGCGGCAGGAAAACCTGCGCGCAGACGAACGGGCCCTTGAGATTGGTCGTCGAGGATCATGTCCCAGTCGGCATCGGTGACCTGGTCGAAATCGGTGGGCTTGTTGATGCCGGCATTGTTGACCAGGATCGAAATCGGCCCGAAGCGCGTGCCTGGCATCGCGCGCGGCGGCTTCGACGCTGGCGCGATCGGTCACATCCATCTGCAGCGCCTGGGCGCTGGCGGCCCGATGCTTCGATCTTCGCGCACAACGTCTTCGGCTTCGTCGCGCTGTTCGCGATAGGTGAGCACGCACATCGGCGCCGGCTTCGGCCAGGCCCAGCGCGATGGCGCGGCCGATGCCGCGGCTGCCGCCGGTGACGACGGCGCATTTTGCCGGCGAGCGAGAAACGCGGTTCATGCGCTTCTTGCGCGCGATGACGCGCCTGGCGGCCTGCGGCGATGAAGGGCGCGCGAGATCTCGAAATGCATCGGCCAGCTCTTCCGGCTCGCCCGAGGCGCCGAACGTGTCCCTCACGCCGACGAATTCGATGGGGCAGGGCATGGTCGCCGCCAGCGCTTCGGCCACCGCGCCGCCAAGCCCGCCATAGATATTGTGATCTTCCGCCGTGACGATGGCGCCGGTTTCGCCGGCGCAGCGCGCCAGCAGCGTCGGCGTCGATCGGCTTGATGGTCGCCATGTTGACGACGCGGGCGCGAGATGTCTTCTTCGGCCAGGCGCATCGGCGGCTTCCAGCGCGCGCGCCACTTCGACGCCGCAGGCGACGATGGTGACATCGCTGCCGTCGCGCACGATCTGGCCCTTGCCGATTTCGAATGTGTGGTCGTCGCCGAACACGCGCTTGGCGGGGCTGCGGCCGGTGCGCATATAGACGGGGCCGTCGAATTCCAGGATGGCGCGCGTGGCCAGCGCCATCTCGATCGGATCGGCGGGCGAGATCACGGTCATGCCGGGAATGGCGCGAAACGCCGCCAGATCTTCCAGCGCCTGGGCCGAGCCGCCGTCGGGGCCGACATCGAGGCCGGGATGGCTGGCCACGATCTTGGCGTTGCGCCGCGCATAGGCGAGCGACAGCCGCGCCTGTTCGATGGCGCGCAGGCAGAACACCGCAAAGGTTGTGACCACCGGCAAGAAGGCCGACGGCGGCCAAGCCGCCCGCCGCCGCCATCATGTTCTGTTCGGCGATGCCGAATTGGATGAAGCGTTCGGGATGGCTCTTGCGGAAATGATGCACGCCGGTGCCGCCGGCGATATCGGCATCCAGCACCACCAGCTTGGGAAATTCGTCGGCCAGCGCCGACAAGCGCTTTGCCGAAGGCTTCGCGCAAGGAATCGCCGCTTGGCCGATCAGGGCGGGTGCTTCAGACGTGCTGACATCGAGCAGCTCCTTGATTTCTTCGTGCGCGGCGCCCAGCGCGCGTCAAGCGCCTCTTCGGCCTGGTCGCGCGTGAGTTTCACGCTGCCATGCCAGTGCGGCATGTTTTCCATGTAGGGCACGCCTTTGCCCTTGATGGTGTGGGCGATGATGATCGCGGGACGGCCTTGCGTGGCGCCGGCGCGGCGCAAGCGCCGACAGAATCGGCGCCAGATGTCGTGGCCGTCGATTTCGGCCACCGCCCAGTCGAAGGCGCGCCATTTGGCGGCCAGCGGCTCCAGCCGCATGATGTTGTCGTTGCTGTCGTCGCTCTGCAGCTTGTTGTAGTCGATCGATGGCGCAGAGATTGTCGAGCTTGTGATGCGCCGCGCACATCGCGGCCTCCCACACTTCGCCTTCCTGCAATTCGCCGTCGCCCAGCAGCGCGTAGACGCGCGCCTGGACTGCTTCTGCAGCTTCAGACCCAGCGCCATGCCGAGCGCGACGGAAAACCCTGGCCCAGCGAGCCGGTGCTGGTTTCCACCCAGGGCAGGTCGCAGCACATGAGGATGGCCCTGGAATGGGCTGTTCAGCTTGCGCAGGCTCAGCGCGGCGCTTGCGTCGCAAAAGCCGTAATAGGCCGCCGACCGCATAGAGCGCAGGCGCGGCATGGCCCTTGGACAGAACGAACCGGTCGCGATCGGGATCGTTCACGCTGGCGGGCCAGAGATTGAGTTCGGCGCCGTAGAGACAAGCCAGAATATCGGCACAGGACAACGCGCCGCCCGGATGGCCGGAGCCGGCGTGATAGATCGCGGCGATCGAGTGCTGGCGCACGAAGCGCGCGGCTTCTTCGAGGTTCGATCACCAGATCGCTGACGCTGGCCGGGACGTTCGGAACTGATTAGCTTGTTTTGGAGCATTGTCGGATTGCCTTAGGCCGCCATTTGCCAGGCGCGCGCTGCGCCAGCAGATCGGCGTAGAGAATGATTTCCGCGCGCGGGCGCGAGGCGGCGCGCTTCGTCCGCGATTTCGTGCGCGAAACCGCGCGACATGATGATGACGACACCTGCATTGGCCGACGCGAGTGCCTCGGGCCCGTGCAGTTCGCAGCCATGGCGCTGTGGCACATGGGCCTTCAGATGCTTGTCGATCAGCAAGGTCAGTGAGCGCGGATCGAAATGGCCGTGCACGACCAGGCTGTCGAAAATCCGGCCCGCGCCCCACATCGCGACGCGGCGCGGTTTCATGGCGGCGATTTCGGTGGCGACGGCGGTGAGCGCCGATCAGATTGCGCGCGCGCGTGGCGACATAGCTGGCAATCAGGTCATAGGCGCGGCCGACTTCGCGACGGTCGCTGCCGAACGAGGCGGGTGGCGTGGTGACCTTGCGCGCCACGATCAGAAGATTGTCGCGGTCGTTGCGGATCAGGGCCGTTCGACGAATTTCGAAACCGGCCGCTTCGATCATGCGCGTCAAGCGTGCGCGGCGAGAAATGGTAGAGATGCTTGTCGATGAACCATTCCTCGACCATGTCATCGGCGCCGAGGAGCGCGATATTCGGCGCGTCGATCATCAGAAGTCCGCCGGGCTTCAGCGTGCGCCAATGGTCGACCAGCACGCGTCGCTGGATCGGCCAGATGTTCGATCGTGTGGCAGGAATGCACGATGTCGAAGCGGTCGGTTTCCAGCGCGAGCCGATCTTCGATGCGCGCATGAACGAGTTCGGTGCGTTCAAGCTTGGCGCACGAATCCGCCACCGCGTTCGTCGGGCTCGACCGCCACCAGTTCAGCCTGCGGTGCTGCCGCAAGAAACGCGCGCGCGAAGCTGCCGCGATTGGAACCGACATCCAGCACCGAAAGCGGTGCTGACAAATCGGCGTGGCGGCGCGATGCGCTTCGAGCGCTGCTTTGGTGCGGAACCCTTTGCCGTAACGCACATTGCCCCAATCGGCGCCGCTCGAAACGGCCGCACCTTGGCGCGGCGGCGCGGTCGATGCGCGGCAGGCTCTGCACCAGCCCGCAATTGCGGCAGAGATAGACCTTCATTCCGCGGGTCGAACGCTCCGGCGTGTAGACCTGCGTCGAGCGAGGCCTCGCTGCATAAGCCGCACGAATTGCTCATGGAATATGCCCGGGAAGGAACCGGTAACCATCTTTGGCCGGGCGGTGTTAATAATTCACTACGTATTCGTGTCGTGTCGGCATAGCCGAGCCGCGCCATCATGGCGCCGCGATCTGGTCGAAGGCGTCGCGCTGCGCGCGGATCAAGCAGCGTGTCTTCCGGCCGGTTCACGTTGTGCGGACGCTGCGAACATCGCGAAATGGGCATCGCGGTAACCAAGGTTAAGAAAGTGTAAAAGCGTGCGCAGCGTGTTCGGCGCAGCGCGCAAATCTTCCAGCCGGACGAACAGTCTTACGGCTTTGGGGCAAGCCTTGAAAGAGAGTCCAGAATCACCCGGTTGATCTCCGCCCAATGCCAGGCGATGCGCTCAAACTGATCGAACAGGCGAAAGGCTTGCGCTATGGGATCGGCTTTGCGCGGCACCGGCCACCAATATTTCTTTTCGGGCGGCGGGGCAGTGCGGGCTTCGGGATGGTCGTAAAAGTCCTGCAAAATGGCGGTGGAACGATCATCGTAGCATTCCTTGCCAAGCTTGCGAAAATAGGAGCCTGCAACCTTGCGGCCATCGCGCACGAGATGGACGAATTTGGCTTTGGGGAAAAGAGCCGCCAATTCGGGGATCAGCCAGGAAAATTTGTTGGAGGAATCGCCCCAATGCGCATGGTCCGAATAATGGATCGCCGCGCCATAAGTTTCAGCCAGCACGCGCTCGGCCTCGGCTGCATCGGCGAGGCCCAGATAGCGCCGCACCGCCAGCGGCTGGACGATCTGCACCATATATTCGTGGTGCATTTCGACGCCGTCGACGCCGGACAGTGCCTTGTGCAGCATCGCGGTACCGGATCGCCCGCTGGAGACGATGAAGAACGGTTGGGCTGACATCGCTGTCCTGCTTACCGGCTTTTGGCGGCCGTTAACCATCTCTTAGCCATATCGCCTTTAGAAATCGTTAAGTCAGAAATCTGGAGCGCGTCTCATGGCCAGCGCGTGGGAAGAAGGCCGTTCGCCGCGATTCATCGCCGAGGCTTCGAGCAATCATGCCCGCGATCTTTCGCGTGCGCTGGCTTTTGTCGATGCGGCGGCAGATGCGCGGCTGCGACGCGGTGAAGTTCCAGCTCTTCAAGATCGACCGCATGTTCGCGCCCGAAATTCTCGCCCAGAGCGCCAAGCATCGCGCACGCGCGCGAATGGGAATTGCCGCTGGCGCATCTGGCGCCGCTCGCCGAACATTGCCGGCGTCGCGCCATCGCAGTTTTCCTGCACCCCCTTCTATCTCGAAGCGGTCGAAGAATTGAGGCCTTACGTCGATTTCTACAAGGTCGCCTCCTACGAATTGCTGGTGACGCCTCTGCTGGAAGCTTGCGCGCAAACCGGCAAGCCCATCGTGCTGTCCACCGGCATGGCGACCATGGAGGAAATCCGCAAAGCCGTGATCGCTGCTGAAATCGGCGGGTGCCGCGCGATGTGACCCTGCTGCATTGCGTGTCGGCCTATCCGACGCCGCCGGAGCAAGCCAATCTTTCGGCCATCGCCGCGATCCGTGATGCCACAGGGTGTGCGGTCGGCTGGTCTGATCACACCCGGCGGCCCTCGGTGATCGAGCGCGCCGTGCATCATTGGAATGCATCGGTCGTTGAATTTCATCTCGATCTCGATGGCCACGGCGCGGAATACGCCGCGGGCCATTGCTGGCTGCCCGAAGAAATCGCGCCCGTCATCGCGCGCATCCGCGAAGCAGTGGTTGCCGACGGCACGGGCTTCAAGGGGCCGCAACCTTCCGAACTGGATGATCGCGAATGGCGTGCCGATCCTGAAGACGGCATGCGCCCGCTCCGCCATATCCGCCGCTCTTGGAAACCCGCCGCATGATGGCCGACGGTAGCGGTTTGCGCATCGTTGCGATCGTTCAAGCGCGCATGGGCTCGACACGTCTGCCCGGCAAAGTGCTGAAGCCGATCGCGGGCAAGCCACTGCTTTGGCATATCGTGCAGCGGCTGAAGCGCTCGCGGCTGATCGAGCGAGGTCGCGATCGCCACGAGCACCAATCCACTGGACGACGCGATCGTCGAATTCGGCGAACAAAACGGGGTCGCCGTCATCCGCGGGCCCGAAGACGATGTGCTGCCGCGTTTCGCCAAGGCGGCCGAGGCTACTCGACGCCGACATTATCGTGCGCGTCTCGGCTGATGCGCCGTTCATCGACGCAGGCTTCGTGGATCATCTCCTGACCACGCTGATCGAACAGGACGGCGATTATGTCCTGCTGGAAGACGGCGCGGTCACGGCGCATGAAGGCGTGGACCCGCTCTCGCGGCGCGCACTCGACAAGCTGATGATGGATGCGGCGGACGATCCGGTCGCGCGCGAACATGTTACGGGCTATTTCAAGCTGCATCCGGAATTTGCCCGTGTCGTGCGCGCACCTGCTTATCCCGCGCTGGCACGTGATGGCGGGCGGCTCACCATCGACACGCCTGATGACCTCGCCTTCGTCGAAGCCGTTCATGCGCGGCTTGCGGCGCGGGCAGGCGAAGCCTCGCTCGAAGATCTGCTTGTGCTGCTCGAACGCGAACCTTGTCTGCGTACGATCAACGCCCATGTGCGGCAAAAGGCGATCGCGACGGCCGGTGCGCTGGCGCTGATCCGCTGCGACGGTGGCGGCCCGTTCGGCTATGGCCATGTCAAGCGCATGATCGTTCTGGCGCGCGCGCTGCGCGACCGCGAGGGGATCGGTGCCTGTTTCGCCGTTCGCGGCACCGCCGATGCGCTGGAGCCTATTCGACGCGCGGGGTTTGCGGCCAGCTTGATCGACACGCGCCCCGATGCGCTGGGCAACGTCGTCGAGGCGCGCAGACCCGACATGCTTATTTGCGATGCACGCGGGGACTTGGCGCGCGGCGAACTGGACATGCTTGCACACAAGGTTGGGCTTGTTGCGGTCAACGATGACATCTCCGAACGGCGATTGGCCGCCGATGTTGCCTACTATCCGGACTTGCCGCAGGCGCGCGAACTCGACTGGTCCGGTTCTTTATGCGCGCCGCGCATCGGCTGGGAATGGTCGCTGCTTGGCGCAAACCGGACGACGGGTGCCACGCGCTCCCAATGTACACGGCCGACTTTGCTGGTGGCGATGGGCGGCAGCGACCCGCATGGGCTCACGCTGCATGCGGCCACCGCCCTTGCCAAACTCAACCGCACGTTTCGCGCCCGCTTCGTGATCGGCCAGGGCATGGCGAACAAGGAAAGGGTGGCGCGCGCCATCGTGGCGCTGTCACCCGGCTTTGAAACCATCGAGGGGGCGGACGATTTGGCGACCGAATATGCGTCTGCCGATCTGGCGCTCGCAGCCTTCGGCGTGACGGCTTATGAATTGGCCGCCTTCGGCGTGCCGGCGCTGTATCTTGCGCTGACCCCGGACCATGCGCGTTCGGCATCGGCTTTCGAGAAAACGGGCATGGGCATCTGCCTGGGGCTTGCAAGCAGTCTGACCGAGGATGCGATCTGCCAGGCTGTTGCCGAACTTCTGGCCGACGCGGCCAGACGCCGCGAAATGCACATGGCCGGCCTGATGACCATCGACGGACAGGGCGCGGCGCGGATCGCGGCCGATCTGTCGGCTCTGCTTGCCGCCAAGCGTGCTAAGGGTTTGCGAAGCGCGCTTGGATAAAAGCGTGCGTGGTATCGAACACGCCGCGCCAGTCGCCGAGGCTTTTGGGGCGCACGCAATATGCAGATGGCGCAAGGGCCTCGTGGTCCAGACCGAAGCTTGTCCAGCTCCTGTCATAAAGTATTTTATATGTTGCGACCCCTGCGGCCGCTGCCAGCCATGAAACGGCGGTCGGTGCGCTGATGACGGCATCGAGTGCGCACAGCAAGGCGCAGGCGCGATCCAGTTCCTGCTTCTGATCGATACTTTCGGGCATGACGATCTTGCGACCGCTGAGGTCTTCTAGTTCTTTCACTTCGTCCGCTGTGGCGTCGTATTGCACACAGACGATCGTCCCGGACACGGTGTTTAGGAATTTCGCCCAGGCTTGGCGCGGGGCATATTGCAATGCGCGGCCGCCCGTCATCTTGCCGCTGCGCCAACAGATGCCGATGAACGGCGCGGGGCCATTTTTGGTAAAATCATCCCGCCAGCGATGTTTTTCTTGGTCGTCGGCGAGGAGATAGGCGTGTGGATTGGGAAAATCGCTCAGTTCACCGCGCAAATAGCGCGCCAGCGACCCCATCTCGATAGCGGCATTCGCGCCGCCATCCGATTTCAGCCAGCCATAATGGGCTGTCGTGACGGCGCCTTGGGTGCTTAGTTGCTGCGGCCTCACCGTCACGTGCGGGAAGGATCGTGCGAACAGGGTCATGAGTTGCGGCTCGCATTCGAGCACGATGCTGCCCCCTTCGTCGCGCGCTTTCGTCGCCAGATCCGGGATGAGGCTTGCGAACATGATGTGGTCGCCCACGCCCTGTTCGGCGGTGACGAGCAGGCGGGTGCGCTTGAGCGTGCCGCCAGTCCAGCGCGGAAGACCGTGATCGGTTTGCGGCGCTTTGCCTTTTACTTTCAGCCGTGCGGTATAATCGCGCCAGCCGTCTTTCAAATTTCCGGTCAGCAGATGGAGAATGGCGCGGTTCAAGCGCAATTGGGGGGTCTGCGAATCCAGCTTCAGCGCGCGATCGTAGAGCAGGAGCGCGTCATCGACGTGGCCGCGGTCCGCGAGGATGTCCGCGAGGTTTCCAAGCGCCGGCGCATAGTTGGGCTGATGGGCGAGCGCCTGGCGGAAATTTTCTTCGGCTTGGTCTGTGCTGCCCATCTCGCCATAAGCGCAACCAAGCGTGAGCCACAATTCGGGTGTTTGCGGGGTACGTGCAAGCGCGGGCTCCAGCAGCGCGATGGCGGCGCTTGGCTGGCCGCGGGCGCGCAGCAGGTTGGCGAGATTGACCAAGGCTTCGAGACGTGCGGGCTCCAGCGCCAGAACACGCCCGAAAAATTCCTCGGCCGCCGCCGAAAGGCCCAAAGCGCGCGCGGTGTTACCGAGCGCGAAGAGCACACGGGGATCGTTTGGTTGCTCGGCCAACGCGCGTTCATATTGTTCGATGGCCTGGCCATGTTGGCCTTTGGCGGAAAGCGACAGGCCCTTTTCGTAAGGATCGCTTCTAGGAAGGGCGCGTGTGGCGGGCATAAGCCTTTGTCGCGCGGGCCGTGTTAAGGCAGCGTTAAGCACGTTCGAGCATCTTCTTGGAACGTGCGCGCATTATCGCGCGATCGCCAAGGCTTTGGGCCCGATCGCATAATTTCATTCACCTGGACGTCATGGCGGGTGATGCTGACGGTTGGGATTTCGCCATCTGATATCTTGCGCTGGCCGGCTAGAAGTTTTGATCGTGTTCGCAATGAACCGTCAGCCTTGGTCGTGGTGGATGTGGTCGGTTAAACGATGAGCCGATGGCAGACGAAGCTGGCGTGATCGCTTGTTGAAATTGGTCTTCGCCACGCCCGGAAGATCGCCGGGTTTGGTTTTGGCGGAGCGTTGCGGTGCAAAAGGGGCTTTGCGAAATTCTGCAAGCCTGTGTCACCCCGGTAGGGGTTAAACCATTTGAAGTCTTTTAGACGACGCTGTTGAAAATCATGGCCGAAGATTGCTTCGGCTTGGTGTCGGTGGGACGGGTATAGATGCGCGAGGGCGCACGGCGACGATCCACCTCTTCGGCAATGGCGCGGACCATGCCTTCGCTGGCGTTTTTCACGCGCGTGAGAAGGCGCGCGTGGCGGGCAAGAGCATCGGCGAATTTCTTTGTGGTGGCCAAAAGGGTTGCGCGCAAGGGTTCGGGCGCATCTTTCGCGGCGGCGGGCGAAATGCCGGCGGCTTCGCGGCCGTAGATCGCGGAGAGTTTCTGGATGTCGGGCTGGGTCGTGCGCATCTCGGCGGGTTTGCCCCGTTCGAGGGCAGCGATGTCGGCTTCGAGGGCTTCGATCAGGCGTTCGGCCATAAGGATGACCCGCTCGATTTTGGGAGCGATGGGTTCGCTCATTGGGCGTGTTCCTGATGGGCGAGCAATTGGCGGGTGATGGCTTGGGAGAGACCGAAGCCGCCCTGGTTGGCCATCTGCTTGCCATACTCGTCGAGCATCAGCGAGCGGAACATCTCTTCGCCTTGACCGCCGCCGAACGGACCGTCGGTTGAGATGCCTTCGAACATGCCGCCCAGGAATCTGGGTGATGAAGCACGCTTTCGAATTGCTTGGCGGCTTTCTTGGCGGCGGTGACATCGGTGGTGGAATGCGGCGTCGTCACCGGCGACGCATTCGCCAAGGTCATCGCGCCGGTGATAGCGGCGTCGGTACTCATCCGATCACCTGGATTTCGGCCTGCAGCGCGCCCGCGGCCTTGATCGCCTGCAGGATGGAGATGATGTCGCGCGGGCCGACGCCCAGCGCGTTCAACCCGTCGACCAGGCTCTGCAGACTCACGCCGTCGATGCAGCACGGCCATCTTGTTGCCCTTGCTGTCGTCGATCTGGAATGGTGGTGCGCGGCACGACTTCGGTGGTGCCGCCCTTGGAGAAAGGCGTCGGGCTGGCTGACGTGCGGGGTCTCATTGACCTTGATGGTCAGATTGCCCTGGGCGATCGCGACGGTGGACACGCGCACATCCGAGCCCATCACGATCACGCCGGAATGTCTCGTCGATGATGACCTTGGCGGGCTGATCGGGATCGACCTTCACCTGTTCGACGTCGGTGAGAAGGCCCATCACGCCGCCGTGATAATTCGGCGGCACGTCGAGCGCCACGTTGGACGGGATCAGTCGCCAGCGCGACGCTGCCGCCGAGATAGGCGTTGACCGCGTCGGCGATGCGCGTGGCGGTGGTGAGATCGGGATTGTGCAGCGAAAGCTTGCAGTGTGGTCTGGCTGGCCAGATGGAAGCCGGTTTCACGTTCGACGATCGCGCCGTTGGCGATGCGTCCCGCCGTGGGCACGCCGCGCGTCACGCTGGCGCGCCTGGCCCTGCGCAGAGAAGCCGCCGACGGCGACCGGGCCCTGGCCGAGCGCATAGATCTGGCCGTCGGCGCCGAACAGCGGCGTCACGAGCAAGGTGCCGCCCTGCGAGGTTCTTGGCGTCGCCCATCGCGCTCACCGACACGTCGATGCGCGATGCCCTGGCGCGGCGAAGGCGGGCAGGTTGGCGGTCACCATCACGGCGGCGACGTTCTTGGTCTGCATCGTCTGGCCGCGGGTGTTGACGCCCAGCGTTCCAGCATGGTCTGGATGGAAAGCTGGGTGAACGGGCGCATTCTGCAGGGAGTCGCCGGTGCCGTTCAGGCCGACCACCAGGCCGTAGCCGACCAGCATGTTGTCGCGGATGCCCTCGACTTCGACCAGGTCCTTGATGCGCGAAAAGGCAAAGGCCTGCATCGGCGTCAGCGCGATGGTGAACGCCACCAGCAAGGCCAGCACTTTATTAGTAAGATAGGCGCAAGAGGGCATACGCATTCTGCCTATGATGTCCGCTGTGCCCAATGCTAGAACCGTGCCGGAATTCTTGTAGAATTAATATAATAATATCAACGCCTTGAGCCGGAGCGAGGGTGGCCAAAACGGACCGGTGGGCAGGATTTTCCGGGCGGAAATCGTCTTTGGTCACATAGACTTGGCAAAGCGCGCTTCCTATTTTGCGGCGGGATCGAACCAGTCGAATTGCCGCCCGATGACCCAGATCACTACCCCTCGCCAGAGACCGGGCGTACTTTGCATCCTCGACGGCTGGGGCTGGCGACCCGAGGCCAAGGACAACGCCATCGCCGCGGCAAGCCGCGCGGGCACGACCCCCAATTTCGATCGGATGCTGACGGATAGCCCGCACGCATTGCTCGCGACCTCGGGACGCGCGGTGGGGCTGCCGCAGGGACAGATGGGCAATTCCGAAGTCGGGCACATGAACATCGGGGCAGGCCGGCTTGTGATGCAGGATCTGCCACGCATCGACGATGCGGTGGCTGACGGCAGTCTCGCCAGCCGCCCGGGTCTGGTTGATTTGGTTGCCAAGGCGAAAGCGGCCAAGGGCGCCGTACATGTGATGGGCCTGCTGTCGCCCGGCGGCGTGCATAGTCATCAGGATCATATCGCAGCACTTGTGCGCGCGGTGTCCGATGAAGGCGTGCCGGTTTTTGTGCACGCCTTTTTGGACGGCCGCGATACGCCGCCCGAAAGCGCGCTTGGGTTTCTGCGGAATTTCGAAAGCCAGATCGCGGCCCTGCCCGGCGTGCGTCTGGCGACGATCTCAGGGCGTTACTACGCGATGGATCGCGATAAGCGGTGGGACCGCATCGAGAAGGCTTACGATGCCATCGTCTCAGCAAAGGGTCCGCATTTCGCCAGCGCCTTTGAAGCGGTCAAAGCGGCTTATGGGGAAAATGTGACGGATGAATTTGTCATCCCGTGCATTGCTGGTGGCTATGCCGGTGCTGGCGACGGTGACGCGATGCTGTTTGCAAATTTCCGCGCCGATCGTGCCCGCGAGATCTCGATGGCGCTGCTTGATCCGAAGTTCACGGGCTTTGGACGCTCGCGCGTCGTACGATTTTCGGCCGCCGCCGGCCTCACGGAATATTCCGATGCGCTAAAGCCGCTGATGGGCGCGCTGTTTGCAGCGGAAGCCATTGGCGACACCATTGGCGAATATGTGGCTTCGCTTGGGTTGAGGCAGCTTCGCATCGCCGAGACCGAAAAATATGCCCATGTGACGTTCTTTCTGAACGGCGGGCGTGAGGAGCCGTTTGCGGGCGAAGACCGCTTGCTGGTGCCGAGTCCCAAGATCGCAACCTATGACCAGCAGCCGCAGATGTCAGCGTTTGAGGTGACTGCGAAATTAGAAGAGGCGATTACATCAAACAAATACGATCTCATCGTGGCGAACTACGCCAACCCCGACATGGTGGGCCACACCGGCATCATGGATGCAGCGGTTCACGCAGTCGAAACCATTGATGTGTGTCTGGGCCGGGTGCGCGCGGCGATTGAAAAAGTCGGCGGCGTGATGCTGTTGACCGCCGATCATGGCAATGTTGAATTGATGCGCGATCAGCAAACAGGAGAGCCCCATACGGCGCACACCACGCTCGATGTGCCGATCATTGTCATCAATGCGCTGAGCAACAAGGGGCTGCATCTGGCGAATGGCAGGCTGGCCGATGTCGCGCCGACGCTGCTTGATCTCATGGGGTTGAAAAAACCTACGGCCATGACCGGTCATTCGCTGGTCGATCGGGCGAATGCGCAAGCGGAGAAGGTCGCCTGAAAGCGTTGCGCGTTCCGTTTCTGATTGCCTTCGGTGTCCTTCTCATCGCATCCGCAAACGCGGCTCCAGACGCGCCCGAGGCCGAGGAGCTGAACGGTGCGGTGCCGCTCAGTGATATGTCGAAATTGCCGACGACGCAGGATCAATATCGCGCGTTGCAGCAGCAGGTCGAAGAGAACAGGCCTCGCGTTGACGCCGCCAAAAAGAAAAGCGACACGCTCAACGCGCAGGCCAAGACGTTGCGCGAGAAACTGATCGCAACGGCGGCGAAGGTGCAGGCGCTCGAAGCCGAAAAGACGACGCTGGATGCGCAGGTGCTCCTGCTTTGGGCAGATGAAAAGAAATTGTCGGGCGAATTCGCACGCGACCGCGCTTCGGTGAGCCGGCTTCTCGCCGTGCTTGAGCGTCTGCAGCACGACATGCCGCCCGCGATGATCATGCGTCCGGACGATGCGTCGGGCGCGGTGCATAGCGCGATGTTGCTGGGGGCGTCCTTGCCCAGGCTGTATGGTGCAGCGGCGAATTTGGCGCGTCAGCTTGATGCGTTACACAAGACGCGTGAGCAATTGGTCACCCGCAGGGCGCAGAGCGCGAAAAACGCGGCGGAACTTTTGGTCGCGCGCGCTGAGCTTGATCAGCTTGTCGCGATGAAGCAGGCCCAAGCCACTGCGGCCCAAAGCCAGTATGGCGATCTCAAGGGCAAGCTCGACACGGTGGCAGGACAGGCCGCGAGCCTAGAGACGCTTTTGAAGCGAGTGGCGGAATTGCGCCAAAGCCCGCCAGCCGCCGGGGTGATGGTGGTCACGGCGAATGCCCGCAATCCGGTGATCCTGGCGCACAATTCCCTGCTTCGCCCTGTGGTGGGGCCGTCGGTGTCCGGGGGGATGGAGGGGGTTGGCGGGTCGAGCGCGCCGGGGCTCACCTTTACCGCCGAACCGGGCGCGCAGGTTGTCACGCCGGCCGACGGAGAGGTGCTTTTCGCCGGCCCTTACCATAAAACAGGGCGCGTCTTGATCTTGCAGATGGCGGCTGGCTACGATCTTGTACTGGCGGGACTTGATCGTGTTTCCGTGCGGCCAGGCGACCAATTGCTTGCGGGGGAGCCAGTCGGCACAATGCCGCAGATGGAGCAGGCACAAATTGGCCAAATTGGTAAGCCAAGGCTCTATCTGGAACTGCGGCGGAATGGAAAAGGCGTCGATCCGGCGCCGTGGTTGATGAGTGAGCCGAGGAAGGCACAAAAATCATGAAGCGCATTGCTTTTATCGTGTTGGGCATGGTGCTGGGGTTCGGCGCCGCGATTACGCTGCTGCCCGCGCAGGGCGCCAACGATATGGGCGCTTACCGCGAACTTGATCTGTTCAGCGATGCGTTCGAGCGCGTGCGCGCCAATTATGTGCGCCCCGTCGACGACAGCGAACTGGTCGACGACGCGATCCAGGGCATGGTCTCTGCGCTCGATCCGCATTCGAGCTACATGGACGCAAAAAGCTTCGCCGACATGCAGATTCAGACCAAGGGTGAATTCGGCGGTCTGGGCATCGAAGTGACGATGGAAGATGGCCTCGTGAAAGTGATCTCGCCGATCGACGATACGCCCGCGGCCAAGGCAGGCATCAAGCCGGGCGATTATATCGCCGCGATCGACGACACCCCGATGCAGGGCATGGCGCTCAACGACGCGATCGACAAGATGCGCGGGCCCGAGGGCAGCAAGGTCACGCTGACCATTCTGCGGCAAGGCGAAAAAAAGCCGTTCGACGTGGCTCTGGCGCGCGCGGTCATCCAGGTCGACAGCGTGAAATGGCGTCGCGAAGGCGATATCGGTTATATCCGCATGCTCCGGCTTCAACGAACAGACCGATGTCGGGCTTGAAAAAGCGGTGCGCGAACTGAAAAAACAGATCGGCCCCGGCATGAAGGGCTATGTGCTCGACCTGCGCAACAATCCAGGCGGCCTGCTCGATCAGGCGATCGCGGTGTCCGACGATTTGCTGAACTCAGGCGAGATCGTTTCGACCCGCGGCCGTCATCCCGAAGACACCCAGCGTTATGACGCCAAGCCTGGCGACATCACCGACGGCAAGCCGATCATCGTGCTGATCAATGGCGGCACGGCCTCGGCCTCCGAGATCGTGGCAGGCGCGCTGCAGGATCACCAGCCGCGCCACCATCTGGGCTTGACCTGGTTCGGCAAGGGCTCGGTGCAGACCATCATCCCGCTGGGCGAAGGCGGCGGGGCGCTGCGCCTGACCACGGCGCGCTACTTCACGCCGTCGGGCCATTCCATCCAGGCCCAGGGCATCATGCCTGACATCGCAGTTGCGCAAGGGTCCGAAGACGCCAAGATCCCCAAAGTCATCCGTCCGAGCGAGGCCGATCTGCCGGGCCATCTGGCCGGCGAAAGCGCGATCAAGAAGGGCCGCGCAGTACCGGTAATCCGCCCACTGCCGGGCAAGAAATATGACGACTTCCAGCTTTCCTATGCACTGGACCTGCTGCGCGGAAAGCCCACGGTCACAGCTTCGGCGGACAAGGCCGCCAGCGCCGCCAAGGCCAACTGAGGCGACGCGGGTCATTAACTGTGTCGTAACCGTATCGAGTGCTTGCTAGATACATGGCGCTCGAGGGTTTGAGCAGCGATTTCGAGACGTTGACGGATCCCGTGCCGGCCCGTACCAACTTGCTTGCCTGGACCTGCGCGGTGCTTGCCGCAGGCTTCGTTGCACTATGTTTGCTGATCGTGCTGTTCGGCGATCCCCAAGCGGACCGGCCATCTCTTTCCATCGAGATAGCCCCTATCGTCCACGCCAACTTCCCCGCCAAACCCTGGTCCGCACAGGCGCATTCCATAAAGCCAGGCACCAAGGAAGCGATCCGCGAAGAGCTGTCGAACCTGCCCGCGCCGGCAGACACAGCTCCAACCGGTCAGCAGATCATCCGGCCGATCTATGCGGGGTCCTCGTTGGTCGCCGATCCGGCACTGATCGAGAACTCGCCGCAAGGACCTATGCCGCGCATCGCAGACAACGGCCGCACGCCTTTGCAGGCCTATGCCAGCGTAGCACCGCCTGCCGGTAAGAAGCCGCGCATCGCTATCGTCATGATGGGCTTCGGCACCAACTCGGAGGCCACCACATCGGCGCTGGCAGCGCTTCCAACCGCTGTGACGGTGGGCTTTGTGCCGCGCGTTGGCGACATCCAGAATTGGGTGAACGAAGCGCGTTCTCGTGGCCATGAAGTGCTGCTGGAACTGCCGATGGAACCTTACGATTATCCCGACAGCGATCCGGGCCCGCACACCTTACGCACTGGCCAGGGCGAAGAGGCGAACACCCATCACCTCACCTGGGCGCTGACCCGATTCACCGGGTACATAGGTGTAACCAACCAGCAGGGGGGGCGATTCCTCTCCGATTCCGAGGCGCTGGAGCCGGTGATGACATTTCTGGCGCGGCGCGGCCTGCTCTTCTATGACGACGGAGCGGCTGCGAAATCCGCAGCGCCCGATGTCGCTCGCCAGACCAGCGAGGCCTTCGCGCGCGGCGCGCTAAGCATCGACAAGGTGCAGGATAGTGCCGCCATCGACCGCGCGCTGTCCGATCTGGAAGCGCGTGCCCGCGCCGACGGCAGCGCCACGGGCACCGCTTTCCTCTATCCGGTGACGGTGGAGCGGTTGGCGCAATGGGCCCGCGGCCTTGCCTCCCGGGGCTTTGTTCTGGTGCCTGCTTCGGCCATAGTCAGCAAATCGAAGTAATCACTTCCTTTTTGCGTTTGCGATGGTCCGTCCCCACACGTTTCTGCGACACGATGATCTGCCTTATCGGCCTTGCGTGGGCGTGATGCTCATCAATCGCGAGGGGCTGGTGTTTGTCGGTCGGCGCATCGACCAGACGATGGAGGGCTGGCAGATGCCGCAAGGCGGCATCGACGCAGGCGAAACCCCTGTCCAGGCCGCGTTGAGGGAGCTCAAGGAGGAGACCGGTACCGCCAACGCCAAGGTGTTGCGCGAGATGGACGAATGGCTCGCCTACGATTTGCCACCGCATCTTCTGGGCGTGGCATTGCACGGCAAATATCGTGGCCAAAGGCAGAAATGGATCGCCATGCGATTTGAGGGCGACGATACGGAGATCGACATCAACACGCCCGAGCCCGAATTTGCCGCCTGGAAATGGCTCGCCATCGAGGCGTTGCCGCGCCTTGTCGTGCCGTTCAAGCGCGATACCTATGCCAAAGTGCTGGCGGTGTTCGAAGACCTCGCCGCACCTGAATTCTGATGCTGAAAGCGCGCAAGCTGCCTCCGGTCGTGATGATACATGGCGCCTTTTGCGGCGGCTGGGCCTTCGACAAATTCCGTGGCGCGTTCGAAGACGAAGGGTACAAGGTCCGCACGCCGACCCTGCGCCATCACGATTGCGGCAACAACCCACCGGGCGTTTTGGGCACGACCAGCATTCTCGATTACGCGCACGATCTGCAAAAAGAGCTTCACGCGCTTAAAGACGCGCCGATCCTGATCGGCCATTCCATGGGCGGCTTGCTGGCGCAGATATTGGCGGCGCGAGGGGGCGTGCGCGCGATCGTATTGCTGGCGCCGTCTGCGCCCTGGGGCATGCTGCCGTCGACGATGTTCGAATTTGCGTCTGCTGGCGCAATGTTCTTCGCGGGCGATTTCTGGAGCAAGCCGATCCATCCGTCTTATGACATTGCGGCCTGCAATGCGCTCGATTTGCTGGCGCCGGGCGAACGCAACGCGGTGTACGCGCGCTTCGTGCCTGAATCAGGACTTGCCACCTTCGAGATTATGCATTGGGCGCTCGATGCGCGGCGCGCCACGGCGGTTGAAGCGCAGGATGTGCGTTGTCCGGTTCTGTGCTTTGCGGGCAAATACGACAAGGTCAATCCACCACCGACCGTGCGCCGCATCGCGCAGCGTTATCGCGGTCGCGCCGCCTATGAAGAATTTGATGGCCACAGCCATTGGATGCTGGGCGAACCCGGATGGGAAAAAATTGCGGGCCGCGCGATGGAATGGCTGGAGCAGATCATCGACACGGTCGCCGATGAAAGGGCGCTGTAGAACCTGATCCATTCATATCCATAGTGCCCCGACGGTTCGGTCATAGGCTTTGCGCAAAAGCGTTTTGGGCTTGGCGAAGGCCTGCGCGATCGGATTTACGCATGGCTCTAAGACGATTGGCTGCGAAACAAAAATCATCAATGCCGTGAGCGGCTGTTAAGGATCCCGCAGCGGCGCCACACTCCGAGCAGCGTAAAATGAGGCCTGATTTCTACGGTCCCGATAGGGACCAATACCTAAGGCTTTTGGATTTCTAAGAAAATAGACTGGCAGAACCGTCGCGCAGAAGGTGACGAAACTGGTTACGCATTAATTCTTATTGGGATGGTCAACCTCTTCAAGGTGTTTCCGATCCCAGAGGTACAACCTGTTTTAAGCGGGTTTCACAGGATATTTTCAGAGAAGCGGCGGAGCAATCCGCCCGCTTTTTCGCATTCCACCGGGAAAAGTTTCGCACGCAATCAAATTTCTTTGCGTAGGCGCTAGGTTCATCACGCAAGCCCACTCGTCGGAACTAGTGAGGCCCAAGCTCTGACCCCTCGTTTGTGAGGACCGGCTGGGAATGACCGAGAGACCGGAAACCAACAGTGACGGCGCTGACGCGCGCTTTAGAGGCGCGACCGTGAGCACGCCAGATGTGAAGCAGTGGTTCATCCGCGAGGTGTTGCCGCTGGAGGCGGCGCTTATGCAGTTTTTACAGCACAATTGGCGCAATCCCAGTGACATCGCCGATCTCCAGCAGGAGGTTTACCTACGCATTTACCGCGCCGCGCAGGAAGGATTGCCCGAACAGCCCAAGCAGTTCCTGTTCGCCACTGCTCGCAATCTCCTCATCGATCGCGTGCGCCACGATCATGTCGTTCCCATCGAGGCCGTGGCGGATCTGGAGTTGCTGGAAACAGCAGCCGATGCGCCCGGGCCTGATCGCGTGGTGCAGGCGCGCGACGAACTGCGCCACCTTCAAGCAGCCCTCGACCGGCTGCCGCCACAGTGCCGCCAAGTGGTGATTTTGGCGCGTATCGAAGGCCTGTCGCGTCGTGAAATCGCGGCCCGGATGGGGATCGCTGAGCCCACCGTCGCCAATTATTTGGCCCACGGCATCCGCGTATTGGTCGACATCCTATTGGGTGAACCGCCAAGTTCTCGGAGGGCGCCATGAGCGAAGACGCGATCAAGTCTGCCCCGGAAATCAGGGAACAGGCGGCTCATTGGCTCGCACGACGCACCCTCGGCCCATGGGATGAAAACGATCATATCGCACTTAACGCATGGCTTTCGCAGTCCCTCGCGCATGATATCGAATTCCTCCGAATGGAGGCCGGCTGGAACCGGACCGAGCGCCTTACCGCGTTGCGCGACCCCAGCAAGCCTCGGTCCATGGCACAACGTTCCGCAAGATCACGTCCTATGCTGTTTCGCGCAGCCGCAATCCTGGTCATGGCGGCAGCACTAAGCACAGGTGGATTTTTCCTGATCCCCGGTTCGCGCGGCGAGGCTTATTCCACGCCGGTCGGCGGCCACAAAATCATCACGCTTGCCGACGGATCACGGATCGAGCTCAACACAGACACAGTCATTCACACCGATTTTCGTCCATCCCGGCGCGAAGTCACGCTGCTGAAGGGTGAGGCGTATTTCCAGATCGAGCATGATGCAGCCCGCCCGTTCGTCGTGATGGCGGCCCAGCATCGCGTGACCGACCTTGGTACAAAATTCCTGGTCCGCAACGAATTTGGCAGCGTGCAAGTCTCGTTGTTCGAGGGCAAAGCCGAACTTCGTTCGGCGAGCGATGTCATTCAGCAGCATTCGGTGGTGCTGACACCGGGCGATGTGGCGGTCGCAAGCGCTCATTCACTCAGCGTCTCGCGAAGGCCCGACAAGGAGTTGCACGACGAACTCGGCTGGCAGCGTGGTGTGATTGTATTCAGCCACACCACGCTTGCCGCCGCCGCCAGCGAATTCAATCGCTACAACGAAACGAAGATTGTCATCGCCGATGCTGAAGCGCGCAACCGTGTAATCGGAGCCACGCTTCCGGCGCACGATGTCGAAGCTTTCGCCGATGTGGCGCGTGAAATCTTCGGACTGCGTATCCAAAGGCGCAAGAATGAGATCGTGATCTCGCACTGAAAATTTCGAAGCCACGCGTGCGGAAACTTACAGGCCGTTACGGGAACCAGCAGCAACGCAAAAAAGGGGGGCTTATGTTTAGGGCACGGAATTTAAGAACTATATTGGCGGGGAGCGCCTGTGCGGCCGCCATTTCGGCAAGCGCGCTGGCGGCCGACTTCAATATTCCCGACGGCGAGCTGAAAACCACGCTCGATGCTTATATGAAGCAAGCAGGCGTCACGATCATGTATCCCGAAGATGAGATGCGCGGCGTCGAATCAAAAGGTGTGCGTGGCCAAATACCCACCGACGCGGCGCTGTCGAAAATTCTAAGTGGAACCGGATTTGGCGTTCACCGCATGCCCTCCGGCGTGATCGCGATCGTGCGCGACCAATCGTCCACCGAAGATACCGTGCCCGCTACAATGTTGCTGGCACAAGCGGCCGCTATGCCCAGGGCGTCGGTGGAAACCGTCACCGTAACGTCTTCCAAGCTCGGCGGCGCGGACGTGCAAAGTGTGCCGATTGCGATTACCGCGTTGTCACAGGAGCAATTGACAGCCACACAGACCGCTGGCGGGCCCGATCTTGTGAAGCAAGTACCGAATCTGACTTTTTCCAAGACGAATTTCACAGGTTATAATATCCAAATCCGGGGCATCGGCACCCAGGCGATTTCGGTCACCACCGACCCAGCTGTGGCCGTCGCATTCAATGACACACCGTTCATCCGCAATCATTTCTTCGAGCAGGAGTTCTTCGACGTCGCGCAGGTAGAAGTGCTTCGCGGTCCGCAAGGTACGCTCTACGGTCGCAATGCGACAGCTGGCGTCGTCAATCTTGTCTCGGCCAAGCCGACCGATCATTGGGAGGCGATGGCGTCGGTCGATGTTGGAAATTACAACAACAGGCGCCTTGAAGGCATGCTCAACGTGCCAATCTTGGATGATAAACTCGCAATTCGCATTGCCGGAGAATGGACCAAGCGCGACGGTTACTCGTTCAACGAAACGACGGACAAGCCAATAGATGGCCGAGATCTATGGTCTGGCCGCGCGACTGTTGGATTCAAGCCTATCGAAAGTTTGCAGGTCTATGCAATTTGGGAGCATTTTCAAGAAGATGATGACCGGATGCGTTCTTCCAAGCAACTTTGCAAAAAGGATCCGGGCCCGACATCGGTTGATGGCGTTGATCTTACCAACAATCTCATCGATCGGACCTGGCTGAGCCAGGGTTGCCTGCCGACATCTCTATACTCCAAGGATGCGTTTGAGACCCCCAACGGGCAGGCTCTGCCGTTCGTGCGCGCCGGCGAGTTCCTGTTTGAAAATGCGGACGGCACCTTTTTGCTCAACCGGATAGATCCCTACAGCAGCACAACACAGTCGACCGACTTGCGGACTATCGAGTCTTCTTTAGAGCCGACGTATCGTGCCAAGAATGACACGTTCGAGTTCAAGATCGATTATGACGCCACGCCTGGCCTGACCGTCACCTCTGAAACCGGTTATAATGATGACCAGCTCAACTCGACCGAAGACTATAACCGGTTCAATACCGCCCCTGGGATTTTCCCGGCAATCGGTCAACTGACGCCCAACGGGGTCTATTGCGATCCCCAGCTCGGCTGTTCCAACAAGATTGTCGGAGAAGATCTGTCCAAGGAGCATGCGCGTCAGTTTTCGCAAGAACTGCGCCTTGCATCACATTTCGATGGGCCGTTTAATTTCAGCGTCGGTACGAACTATCTGCACTACGACACGCTGGAAGACTATTATGTTTTCTACAATCTCATTACGGCAGAAACGCAGAATTTCAACGGACCGAGTTTCAGCCCAATTCTCGGATACTCGAATGCCGCACCCGGGAATTTCACCTGCGGTGGCAATCCCATACAGCATGTCTCAGGGTTGTTCGATTTCACCTCACTGGTTGGTCCTGCAGGGAAGAACCTTGGGCTTCCCGCGCCGTTCGGATGTCCGGCACCTTTCATATTCCCGCAAGGACTGCCCGGAACGTATATCGATCCAAATCCGATTGATGCGCTGGACGGAAATGGACACAATTACTTCCGCAGCCAGAATCCCTATCGGTTGCAATCATACGCTGGCTTTGGAGAAACCTATTACCAGCTCCTGCCGGACTTAAAAATTACAGCGGGACTGCGCTGGACTGACGACCGCAAGAGTTTCGATGAAATACCCAGTTTCGTGTTCCTCGAAGGGTGGGGTTATCCCATCACCGGAACTATTAACCAGCAGTGGAAAGAGTGGACGGGGCGTTTCAACGTCGATTGGTCGCCCAAGCTGTCTTTTACCGATCAGACGTTGCTCTATGCATCCTATTCGCGAGGTTACAAAGGCGGCGGCGCAAATCCACCCCCGCCTGCCCCGGATGCCTTTTCATTGAGTTCTCTGAGTGTAACGCATCCTCTGACGTTTGCGCCGGAGTTCGTTAATGCTTACGAAGCGGGGGCAAAGAACAGTCTGCTCGACGATACGCTGACCTTAAACGCTTCGATATTCTATTATGACTACAAGAATTATCAGATATCCCAAATCGTCGATCGGACGTCTATAAATTTGAATTTCAGCGCCAAGGTGAAGGGCGCGGAGCTCGAAGGCAATTGGGAGCCTTTGCCTGGTTTGCGATTCAACTTTGCAGGTGGGTTGGAGGACAGCTCGGTCGACAACGGACAATCTGCCATCGATATTATGGACCGGACGGCGGGCCATCCAGGATGGGTTGTTGTTGAACCAGACGTCACGGGAACATCCAACTGCATTCTTCCGGCAAGCGCTGTGGCCCAAATAGCGGCGAAGGATGCACAGGTACAATCGATCCAGATTGCCAGTTTGCCCTATGCGTGTGGCGCTGCGTATGGCAACCCTCTCTTTGCGGCGGCATTCGGATTTTCTTCGATATCCGATCTTGGGGCGACGAATTTTGACCCTTCTACCGCGCCGAACAACGGTGCGGGCTTTTCGAAAGATCTTGGTGGCAACAAGCTTCCCAACACACCGCCCTTCACACTGTCTGTTGGTGCGCAATATTCCATGCCGGTCAGCGACACTTGGGCGGGCACCTTGCGTGGCGACTTCTACTGGCAAGGCAATTCTTTCGCTCGTATTTTCAATGATGAGCCGTACGACCAACTACACGGCTATACCAACGTGAACCTCACCTTGATATTCACCAATCAGGACGGTTGGCAGGCCATGGCATACGTTAAGAACGTCTTTGACACGACGGCTATCACTGGGGCGTTTTTGAATTCGGACAACTCCGCGCTGACCACCAACGTCTTTCTCACGGATCCGCGCCTGTTTGGCATTCGCATCACCAAAAACTGGTAATCGAACAAAGCCGTCGAAATCCAAGGGCGGCAGAGAAATTTGCCGCTCTTGCTTGGTGTCGCCTCGATTTATACTTGGTGTATCACCGGTGAAAACGCGCGCATGTCGTCGAGATTTGCCGCTTGGCATGACCTGTGGTGCGGGCCTCGGTGAGGCTTGGTCCTTCTCCTACCCGGCTCACAGATTTTGCTTTGAGCGGAAATCTTTCATGAAGGTTTCCAGCGTGCTAATGGAGGCAAGCTTGCCGGCCGTTTCGCGGAAGGCGAGACCTTGTCGATCGATGTTCTGGGTCACGACCGCGAATGTGTTGGCGTCTGGCGTGGCCTGCATCTTGGGCGCGAAATGGATACGCAAGCGGTCAAGGCCGGTTTCGTCGTTGGCCAGCGAATAAGCGATGGCTGCGCGCATCACCTCGCCGCGCTCCTCGGTGTTCAGCGGCTTTGCATCGTTCCAGCGTTCGCCTAAGAGAGCCTCGGTGTTCTGTGCTGCAGCCAACCATTGGCCGCTGTCCCAGGAAATGTCGGCGTGGAGCTTCTTGGCGTCGAAAGAATCGTCGACCGCAACAAGATCGAGCGCCTGGTCATAGCGCTTCATCGCGGCGAGCGCACGGGCTTCGAGCAGCATACGTTGGCGGTTGACATCGTCCGGCAGCCCGCTGATTGCGGTGGTGCGGATAGTTTCGAGCGCCTTGTCGGGCTTGTGATCCATCAGATAAAGCAATGCCAGATTGGTTGCGACCTGCGCGCGCGCGACGCCATCAAGGCGCTTGGTTACCTGGTAGTTGAGAAGTGCGGCGGCCGGGCCCAGCAGATCGATTTTGACAAGACGGTCGGCCATGCGGCGGATCATCTCGTCGCCTTTGGGGCCGATGGGCGTCAGGTCAATAAAATCGTAGAACAGCGCAAGCGCCTCGATGGGCGCGATTTTGTCGGCGTTGCCTTTGAGGAACAATTGCTCGAAGGCAGCACGCATGTCGTCCTGCGCCTGACGAGCAAGATCATCGTTGGGGAAATAGAGCGAAGCCACGCGCAGCTTTTCGAGTCCTTCGCGCCAGCGCTTGTCCGCGAAGTAGAGCGCGCCAAGCTTGCGCAAGGTCTTCATTTCTAGCGCGTCACCGCGCCAGCGAAAGCGTAGTCCTTCGAGTGCCTCGATGCCTTTGGCGCGGGTCAACGCGCCTGCATTGATGGCGGCGTTGGTGTCTTCGTAGATCGCATGCGCCGCGATGCGGTCGTCGCCGCTGCCTTCGAGCGCGGCGAAAATGGGCGCGGCGGCTTTGTAGCGGTCTTCCTGCGCGAGAAGGCGGGCGTAGGCGAGTTCTCTTTCGAGCATCAGCGTCTTGGGCAGAGATTTCGGCACTTTGGCAAGCGCGAGATCTGCGGTCTCGATGTTGCCCGCTGCGAGTGCCGCGTTGGTCATGGCAAGCTGCGCGCGCACACGCCACTCGGTTGGATAGCGCGCGATCACGGGACCTGCGTCGAGCAGGGATTGGCGGGCGTCGGCCCAGTTTTCGACGGCGGCATCGGCCAGACCGCGCCAGAACGCGGCATGGCGGTCACCGGCGAAGGTGGCGCCGATCAGGTCGTTATGGGTGTCGCGATAGCGGCCCATCAAGAAATCGGCGGCCGCGCGCATGACCTGCAGATGGCGGTCGCTGTCCAGTGCGGGATCGCTTTCGTGCATCTGCTTGATGACGCCCAGCGTTTCGGCGGCGAAATCGTTGGAAAGATAGAATTGCGCGAGTGCCAGGCGCGCAGAGTTGATTTTCTCGGGTGCGGCTTGGGCGATTTTTTCGCGCAGCTTGCGTTCTTGGGTGAGAAAGTCGGCACCTTGCGCTTTGGGCCAATGTGCGAAATCCAGGAACGAGGAATTGTCGTTGACGCTGGTGAGCAGCGCGGCCGAATCCGAGGTCGCGGCCGGTGGGGTGAGTGCAAGCCCGCCCGGGCGCGCGATCCGCACCCGCGCGTTGGAGGCTTGCACTGCCACGCCGTCGCTCAACGGGATAAGCGCGATGCCAGCGGCGGTGGGCAACAGCGAGAAATCGGCATAGTCGCGGCCTACGAGCACGGCACGTCCAGCGCGCCCCGGCACGACGATGATCGTGTCGCCGACATTGGGATCGGAGAGGGTTAGTGCGCGGCTGGCTCCCGGAAGCAGGGTAACAAGGGCGGCATGGCTCGCATCACTTACGTCGCGCGCAAAGCCGATGCCAAGTGGCGCCACATTGGCCTGCGGCGCGAGCAAGAATTTCAGATCGGCGCCGTCTTCGCGCACGGCGATCGTTTGGGCCTGTTTCAGCCCGATGCGGATTATGGTGGCACCGTCACCGCTGGAGACATTCACGGCAGTCGGCAGGTCGCCCAACTCGGTTTTCAGCTTGGCAGGGTCGATGGAAATGGTGCCGTCGATCACCATCCATGCCGTCATGCCGCGCAGGAAGGCGGTGACGGTGCGCCCACTTGCGCCCGGAACAATGAGCGCTGCGCCTTTGGCTGTGCGCTGCACGGTGGCGGTTTGCGGGTTGGCGGCGGGGGGTGGCGCATCAGCCGGCACAGGCGGTGTTGCGGCAAGCCCAGGCTGGGCGGGCGATGTCTGCGGCGGCAGTTTTGGATTCAATTTGTCTGCGGCGTTGGCGATGATCTGCGCTTGCGCGATGGTGGCGCCGGGCACGGTCGCGACACTTGCAGCAAGCGCGCTTGCGTCGGTATCGGGAGACAGCACATCGAGCATGACTTTGGAGCCATCGCGCGTATCTTTGTATTTCGAGCCGGGGTCGGTGGCGAGTTCGACGATCAGACTGTGTCTGTCGATGCGCCAGCCAACAGGTTTTACCCAAGGCGGTGCGAGACGCTCGACCGCGGAGAAATCCGGTTGCGCCGCGCCATTGAATCGCAGCGTGAGATGGCCCTTGGACGGGAAGATGGAATAGGTCGTGATCTTCGGCCAATCGAACACCACGCGGGTGTATTTGGCATAGATGCCGGCGCGCACGCGCAAGACCGGCAAGGTCGCGATATCGACCGGCTCGGACGTTGCGGCTTTGGGTTGGGGAAGATCGGGGGCGGTGCCTGCGAAATCGGGCGGGATCAGATCGATGGCGATGCGACCGGTGGAGCTGCTCGTGTGCAGCTTCACGGTTTGTGCCAGCGCGAAATGAAACGTCTTGCCGTCTGGATCGACGCGGGAGCCCGTCACATAGGCGGGCATTGTGGTGGCGATGCTGGTGGGATCCACGGAGACCTTGCGGTCAAAGGTGATCTTCAGCACGCCACCGTCGAGCGAGGCTTGCGCCTTGGCGACGGGGTCAAGCGTGAAGAGAAGCCGGCCGAATCCGTTCGAAGCGCTGGCCTGCAATGTGTCGGCGGCGAAGGCCTGCGTCGTCACGAGCATGAACAGCATCAGCACGCCCAGGAAATGCGCACGCGATACCAGCCCGGAACGATGCAGCGTCACGGTCTATCCGCCCGTCTTGCCTTGTGCGGGCGGGTTTGCCGCAGATGAGGGTGCCGGTTGCGGCGGCAAGGTGTTGGGCATATTGGCCGCATTCGGAGCTGGCGGCTGGTCGTTGGAGGCAAGCGTCGCCGGTTTGGCGTCCGGCAGGTTCAGACGATTGGCGAGTTTGACCGTGAGCTTCTGCGCGGCATCGGCTTGCATCTTGGCGAGCACAGGGGCGAGCACGTCGGGCTTCATCGCAGCAGCGACGGGCACGAGGATATCATCGTTCAGGCCATCGAAGATGCGCGCGGCGTCGGCGGGCTTCATCGCGGAATAGGTTTTGACAAGAGAGGCGATCTGCTTTTCCTGTTCGGCGTCGCGTTGCACGAGCAGCTTCTGGATCTGATTCTGCAAATCCTTCAGCGTGGCGATCTTGGTGTCGACGCGCTTTTCGGCCGCTGTGATCAGGTTTTCGCGCATGGTGAGCTCGGTTTCGCGCGAATCGAGTTCGCTGCGACGTTTGGAGAGGCTCGTCAGCACGTCGACTTCCGAGGCGCTGGGATTCTCGCTGTCGTCGGCGATGTCATGCGGGGGCTTTGCCGGTTCGCTTGGCGCGGGCTTGGAGGGCGTGGTCGCCTGCGCATAAGCATACTCAGAAACGCCCACGGCTTTCATCGTCAGCAGAAGGCCGCATACGCCCATCAGTATGGGCAGAAGGCGGAAGTGGTTGAGGATCGGGCGCGCGCTCACCGCACCGCCCTCAGGCTGTCGAGACGACCCATGACGGAGGCGCTGGGAAGCATGGCTTCAGCCATCCGCGGCGCGGGCTTGTTGCGGTCGAAACGTTCGGCGATGCGTTCGCCCGAGGTGCAGAGAACACCCAGCTCATCGGCAAGACCGCGCGCATGGCTGAGTTTGGAATCGAGGGATTGCGGTGATTTCGCTGGCGGCGGATTTGAGCGCGTGCATCGAGGTGCTGGCGGCGGTAACCGCGCCGTTAAGTCGAAGACAGCGTTTGTTTGAGGCCATCCTGGCCCTTGCGCAGTGCGGCGAGCCTGCGCTCCAGCACGACGCAATAGACACAGCGTGGCGGCGAGCAACGCCGTCAAGAGCGATTTCGACAATGAGGGTTAGCGTCATAGCGTTCTCCTCTAAAGCGCCGCGGCTGGCGTCGGTGCGTTCGATGGCTTCATCCACCCGCACCGCGACCGACGAGCCGACGCGGCCCATGCGGCCGCGTCAGCAGCGGCACGCCGCCGCAACGCAATTCGATTTTGGAATCCGGACTGGCGTTCAGCATCACGGTCTCGCCCACTTCGCAGATTCATGATCTGGTTGAGCGGCATGGTCTGTTCGTCGAGAATGGCGTCGATGTCGACCTTGGTGGACCACAGTTCGGTCGCCAGATGGCTTTCCCAGATCGAGTCGCGGCCGAATTTCTCGCCCATGAATTGCTGCAACAGCAATTTGCGGATCGGCTCCAGCGTGGCATAGGGCAGCAGCAATTCGGTGCGGCCGCCGCGGTCTTCCATGTCGATGCGCAGCTTGACCAGGATGGCGGCATTGGCGGGCCGCGCGATGGCGGCGAAACGCGGATTGGTTTCCAGGCGGTCGAGCGTGAAATTCACCGGCGCCAGCGGTTCGAACGCCGTGCACATGTCCTGCAGGATCACTTCGATCATGCGCTGGACCAGCGTGCGCTCGATGGTGGTGTAGGGCCGGCCTTCGATGCGCATGGCCGAGGAGCCGCGCCGGCCGCCCAGAAGCACGTCCACGATCGAATAGATCAGGTTCGAATCGACGGTGAAAAGGCCGTAATTGTCGAGCTGTTCGGCGCGGAACACGGCCAGGATCGCGGGCAGGGGAATCGAATTGAGATAGTCGCCGAAACGGATCGAGGTGATGTTGTCCAGGCTGACTTCGACATTGTCGGAGGTGAAATTGCGCAAGCTCGTCGTCATCAGCCGCACCAGGCGGTCGAAGACGATTTCCAGCATCGGCAGGCGTTCATAGGAGACCAGCGCCGAATTGATGATGGCGCGGACGCCGGTCTTGTCCTGCAGTCTGGTCATCGCTGACGTCGAAGCCCAGCAGGCTGTCGATTTCTTCCTGGTTAAGAATGCGTTCGGCGCTTGTGCCGATAGCGGGCGCATTCTCGATCGCATTTCCGCTGCAGGGGCGTCGTCTTGCGTCTGGTTTTCGGTTTCGTCAGCCATGTCGCCAACCTGTTATTGAACGATCATTTCCTTGAGCAGCACGTCGCGCACGCGATAAGGCGCAGCGGCGACATTGACCCGGCGCAGCAGCTCTTCCTTCAGGCGCATCACGCCGGCAGAACCTTTGAGGTCGTCCACGCGCAATTCGCGCAAATAGCCCTGGAACTGGTCGACCACGCGCGGCATCAGCGCCTGTATCCCGGCTTTTTCTTCCGGCGTGTCGAGTTCGAGCGAGAGGCCGACTTTTAAGATAAGCAGGCGAACCGTCGGCGGTCTGGATATTCACGATGATGTCGGGCACGTCATAGTAGGCCACCTGCGGCGGCGTCAGCGGGATTTGTGACTTGGCTTGGGCAGTTTGGGTTTCGCTCGAGCCGCTGAAGAAAAAAACGTAGGCGCCTGCGCCCGCGGCCAGCAGCACCACCAACGCACCGCCGCCTGCGATCAGAAGGAATTTCTTACCAAATCGTTTGTTCGAGGCAACAGCAGAGGCTTCGCCCTCCGCGCCTTCGGGGTTCTTTTCCGCAGCCTTCTGCGGTTCTTCCTCGTCGGAAGGTGCGCCCTCCGCCTTCTTTTTCTTGAACAGCTTGCCAAGCATATGTCTGTTCCTTTGGGCCTTTGGGCCTCGACTGGGCGTCACGTTAGGCAATCGTGGTTAAGGAGTGGTTCAAATCGTCCTGTTGCCCGGCAGTCTTTGCCGGGATGCGGCCAGATGCCCTCAAAGAATTTCAGGCAAACGCTGGATTTGGTGCATGGCATAGGCCGTGCAGATCACCTTCGCGAGCGACGGACCAGAAAGGGCCTTTGCCATGGACAACACTTTACTTGTGAGCCTCTCGCAGCAGCTTGCGGCGTATCGGTCGATGGACGTGATTGCGAACAACATCGCAAACGCGTCCACGCCTGGATTCAAGCGCGAGGGTGTGAAATTCGAAGAATACCTCACGCCCATGAAGCCTTCCGAGACGGAAAAGGGAACCCAACTCGTGAGCTTTGTCGTCGACAAGGGCACGGTACGCGATCTAACCGAAGGTCACGTCGAACGCACAGATGCGCCATTCGATTTGGCGATCAATGGCAAGGGCTATTTCGTCGTGCAGACACCGGCCGGTGATCGCTACACGCGCGACGGGCATTTCCAGCTCGACCAGGATGGCAATCTCGTCACCAGCGACGGCAATAAGGTGATGGGCGAAGGCGGGGAAATCACGTTCTCGCCCGACGACGGCGACATCCACATTGCGGGCGACGGCACGATTAGCGGCCAACAAGGCCAGCTTGGCAAGGTTAGGCTCGTAAGCTTTGACGACGAACGCGGGATGATAAACGAAGGCTCGAACCTTTATTCGACAACTGAAAGCCCTAAAGCCGCCGACCAGGGCACGATCCATCAGGGCATGCTCGAATCTTCCAATGTCGATCCCGTAGTCGAGATCTCGCACATGATCGAAGTTATGCGCGCCTATCAGGCTGACCGCAGGCATCACGCAATCTCAACAAGATCTCATGCGTCAAGCAGTTCAGAAGCTTGGCGACATGCCCAATAGTTAAGGAGAAATTCCATGCGAGCCTTGAGCATCGCCTCTACCGGAATGCTGGCGCAGCAGACAAACGTCGAAGTGATCGCGAACAATCTTGCGAACATGAACACGACGGCATACAAGAAGCCAGCGCGCCGAATTTGAAGATCTGCTCTACCAGAATGTCGAACAGGTGGGGTCGCAATCTTCGGACTCTGGCACCATCGTGCCGTCGGGCATCCAGCTCGGCGCCGGTGTGCGCACTGCCGCCGTCTACCGGGTGACAGGCCAGGGCGACATGAATTCGACGTCCAATCCCTACGATCTGGCCATCCAGGGGCCGGGTTACTTCAGCATTCAACAGCCCGATGGCACCGATGCGTATACACGCGCAGGCAATTTTGCTCTGTCGCCGGAAGGCCAGATCGTTACCAGCGAGGGCTACGTCGTGTCGCCAGGCATTGCCGTACCGCAAAACGCGTTGAGCATCACCGTGAACACGCAAGGTCAGGTTTCCGCGCAGATCCCCGGCCAGACTGCGCCGCAGACCTTAGGCCAGCTTGAACTCGTGCGCTTTCCAAACGAGGCAGGTTTGAGCGCCACCGGCAACAATCTGTTTCTCGAAACTGCTTCATCTGGTTCGCCGCAGTCCGGACTTCCTGGGTCTTCGGGTTACGGTACGCTCACGCAGGGCTTCCTGGAGACATCGAACGTCAATGCGGTGGAAGAGATCACCTCGCTGATCACCGCCCAGCGCGCCTACGAAATGAATTCCAAGGTCATCACCGCGGCCGACCAGATGTTGCAGCAAACCGCTCAGATGGGAGGCTCGTAACGCCATGACGCTGCGTTTCATGATTGTGATCTGTGTGTTGTTGCTGGCGCTTCCGGCAATTCCGGTCTTCGCCGCCGGCGGCGACATGGCCCAAGTCGCCGTGCCGGGGCGCGACATCGCGCGCGGCGAGACGATCGGCCAGTCCGATCTTGTTTATACGCTCTGCATCTCCCAGTCAGCTGCGCGTGGGTGTGCTGACCTCCATGAACGATCTATCGGGGATGCAAGCGCGGCGTTATCTGCGCGCGGGCGAGATGGTGATGGCGTCCGACGTGCGCCGGCCCGTCGTTGTCACCAAGGGCGAAACCGTGACCATGACGTTCGATGCGCCCGGTATTTCGCTCACCTCTACGGGCCGCGCCCTCAGCCAGGGCGGCATCGGTGAAAGCGTGACCGTCATCAATCCGGTGTCGTTCCGCCAAGTCATGGCCACTGTCACCGGGCCCGCCACGGTGCGCGCGGACAGCGCGCTGCCGCTGCCGGTGAGCAACCATCCTTCGCGCGTCGCCGCCATCCAGAATTAAAAGAAGGACAAAGCCATGGTTCATCCGTTCAAAAAGATCGTAACCTCTAGCGGCTTTCTTGTGCTTGCAGCGTGCAGCGCTGTTGATCGCATGGAGAACATCGGCAAGGTCCCTGACTTGGCGCCCATCGCCAATCCGATCGTGCCGCCGAACCCTCCTCCCGTCTCGATGTCCACGGAACAGGCGCCGGGCGGCGCCAAAATGGCGAATTCATTGTGGGCGCCGGGATCGCGCAGCTTCTTTCATGATCCGCGTGCGAGCCATGTGGGCGACATTATCACGATCGACATCAGTATCGCGGACGCGGCACAGCTTTCGAATTCCACCACGCGCAGCCGCACCAATTCGGACGATGCCAATCTGACCAATTTTTTCGGCTTGGAAGGCACTTTAACCAAAGTTCTACCGACGGGCGCCGATCCAGCCAGTCTTGTGAAGATGGGTTCTGACACCTCCAATGTTGGCGCCGGGGCGATCAATCGTTCGGAAACGATAAACCTGACATTGGCAGGCGTGGTCACGCAGGTTCTGCCGAACGGTAATCTCATGGTCAGTGGCCATCAGCAGGTGCGCGTGAACAACGAATTGCGCGATTTGCAGATTTCAGGGCTTGTGCGCGTCGAAGACATCACCAGCGACAACACAGTCAATCTGGCGCAGATCGCCGAGGCGCGCGTATCCTATGGCGGGCAGGGCCAGATCACCGATGTGCAACAGCCTCGCTACGGCAGCCAGCTCTTCGATATCCTGATGCCATTTTGATTTGCGCGCTCACCGGAGCGCAAGCGTGCTGGGTAGCAGCCGGAGTTCAACGCTCCGGCCCGTTTGTCTTGGTCTAATCGTCTCTGTAAACGCGTTCGCGGCGCTCGTGGCGCTCCTGCGCTTCGATCGATAAGGTCGCGATCGGGCGCGCATCCAGACGCTTCAGCGAAATAGGTTCGCCTGTCTCTTCACAAAAACCGTAAGAGCCATCTTCAAGCCGGCGCAGAGCGGCGTCGATTTTCGCGATCAGCTTGCGCTGGCGATCACGTGTGCGGAGTTCCAGCTGGCGCTCGGCCTCGGTCGACGCGCGATCCGCCAAATCGGCGAAAGGTGTGGTTTCGGCCTGCAAATTCTGAATGGTTTCGCGGCTTTCGCGCAGGATTTCTTCTTTCCAGCTGGTGAGTTTGCGGCGGAAATATTCCCGCTGCCGCTCATTCATGAAGGGCTCGCTCTCCGACGGCGTATAGCCGGCCGGAAGTTCAATTCCCATGGGATATCCTCAAACCGCTGACGCCAAAAACAGGGCGCGGTTATAACGGGGTCGCCTCTCCGTATCAATCCGGGGCGACGACCGCCGTTTCTGTCATAAATCATTTGGAATCAGATGCTTAGTTGCGCGATAGGAACTTTGCTCGTCGCCGCTGCACCCCGTGCCCGGTCCACCTGCCAGGCGAAGCCGGCAAAGAGCAGATAGGCAACAAGCGCCATACCGGCCGCCATCCGTGGCGAGGCCGGGTCGGGCCCGAAGGTGTTATAGAGATGAGCGATCACCAGCGCCCCGCTCATGCCCCACAGCCAAGTGTCGCCTGATTTTGTCTGTGACGGCACGGCGCGCATATAAACCCACATGCCCGCGAACAAGGTCGTGAATTCCAGCACGAGGCTAACATCGCGCCAGCGCCACAAGCCGAATCCGACCTTCATCGTGTCGCCGATCAAAGGCATGTCCGGCACGTGTACGATTAGATCGAGCAGCCAATGAGAGAACACGCAGACTGCCACCACAAGGAAGGTCTGTCCCCTCTGCCGCAGGAAGGCCTCGCTCACCGCGCCCAGCAGCACCGATAGACACAATGCCCCGATCAGCCCATGCGTATAAGGCATATAATAGAGGTCGAGCGCATTGGAGGCCGTGAAGCCGTGCACGATGCGCAGCTTCTCTACCCCTAGGAACACGAAAATCGACCACACCACATCCATGAATTGGACGGCGATGAACAAAAGCCAAAGAGGGATGGGTTTCCAAACAGCTTTGGCGGCGAAAGCGGGGCCGTAATGTCCGACGAACATGATGGAGCTCCTTGAATTGCGAGGGGCAACATCGCGTGACCGTCAGATAAATAAAATTGTATATCACAGAATAGTAGATATACATAAATATATGATACCGCACGAAACCGACTGGAATTCGTATCGTTCGCTTTTGGCCGTTTTGCGCGCGGGGAGCCTGTCGGGGGCGGCGCGGGCTCTGCATCTGACGCAGCCGACTCTCGGACGCCACATCGCCGAGCTGGAGGACCGCCTCGGCATCACGCTTTTTGTTCGTTCGCCGCAAGGCCTTGCGCCTACGGAAGCAGCCCTTGCCATGCATGCCGATCTCCAAGCCGCGGAAGCTGCCTTCGAGGCCGCGATCCGCGAAAGCTCGGGCGGGGCGCAAGACGAGCGCGGGGTGGTGCGGCTGACGGCGAGCGAAATTATCGGCTGCGAAGTATTGCCGCCGCTGTTGGCCGAATTTAGCCGGGCCCATCCCAAGATCGCGGTCGAACTAGCGCTTTCCAACCGCAATCAGGATTTGCTGCGCCGTGATGCCGATCTCGCCATCCGCATGGTGCGGCCGCAGCAAAGCGCGCTGGTGGTGCGCCGGATCGGACAGGTGAAGATCGGGCTTTATGCCCATCGCACCTATCTCAAAGCTAGGGGTACGCCCAGATCGGCTGATGATCTCGCAGATCACGCGATCATCGGCTGGGACCGCGATTTCTCAGCCTTTAAAAATGTGGGCGGCGGCCCGATGCAGTCTCTGTCGCGAGAGTTCTTTTCGTTCCGCTGTGACAGCGATCTTGCCCAATTGTCGGCGCTCAGGGCCGGTGTCGGCATCGGTGGTTGCCAGAAAGGCATTGCCTGGCGCGAGCCTGCGCTTATCCCGGTGCTGGCGGAGCAAGTTTTCTTCTCGCTCGAGATGTGGCTTGCCTTGCACGAAGACCTGCGCGCCAGCCGACGCGTGAAACTTCTGTTCGACCATCTGGCGAAGGGTTTGACCTCATATATCGCCTCCCAGGAGGGGCCAAGCTGAAAGCCCATTTGAGGGTGGACAGTGCGGCCCTGTTATCCTATATCCGCGCGCCCTTGGCGTGCTTGCGCGCTAGGCCATGACGCGGGGTGGAGCAGCCCGGTAGCTCGTCAGGCTCATAACCTGAAGGTCACAGGTTCAAATCCTGTCCCCGCAACCATCAATAAAAAGCCCGGCCGACGTTCGGTCGGGCATTTTTATGCCCAGCCAGCAGGCGTTTCCGAAAAACCCCTAAAGCGACTCAGGTCCGGAAGCGTTTAGTGGATCTGGGCGTGCCCGGCGCACCGTCCGGGGCAAATCCTGACGGCCACTTGTTCAGGTCCCGTTCAGTAACAAATTCCCACGCAATATCAAAATATTACAAAACATCTGGCTCGTTTTTCTTCACTAACGACCCTCGCACAAAGCTCACACAAAACGATCCGGGCGATTTCGTCCCTGCAAGCCGTTTGGGGCGGGCATCTTGAAAAACGGTCACGGGCAACCCGAGTAATTTTTTTGGTAAAATGGCCGCTAATCAGCGAACAAGAAGACGGGGCTAAACCCCGGGGCGGCCGCACCCCCAAGGGGTGCGGCCTAAGGCGCGCAGCTGAACTGCACGCCGCTATTGGGAAAGCCGAACCGGCTTTCCGGTCTTTTAAACGGCTATCGCCACAGCGACAGAGTCGGATTTCTCCCAAATACCCAACGTCAGCGCCTCATATCCATTATAAAAAGTCTCGAATCTGAAGGCATGAGGCTGGCCTTCATCATTAACGAGCCTCACTTCTGCTTGTCCCAGCGTACCCCCTCGCTGCGGGCCAGAGTAACCGCTGACGATGCCGAAGAGATCCTTGTCAGATAAGCGGCCGAAATTAGCTCGGAACAGCGGCGACTGGATGCAATAGCGGCAAGGATTAGCCGCGTCGAAGTCTGGCTTGCGTCGGCTGGGATGCGGATGGCCAGTAACTAAGGCCACCATCGGCCGCTGCGCCTCCGCCTGTTCGACAAAACGCCATAAGGTTGACGTGATGGTATTTCCAAATTGCGTACTCAAGCTTTTTATCAGCGCTATCGATGGCGGACTCGACATGGCCACCTCGTTGAATTGGTCTGCCATGAATAGCAGTCGCCCGGCCGCGTAGTTGGCCTCTGCTTCCATCGCCTCGTGAAAGCTCGGGGCAAGTGTTGTTTTATCGTCCCCAAACATCATCCCTTCATGCCAAGGAATGATGCTATGGCCAATTTCGTGCGCTTCACTCCAACGATGTTTGAGTTCTGGCATGTCAGAATTGAGCAAAATTCTTTTCTAGTTGGGGAGATAAAGAGCTTTCAGACTGAGTTTTTGGATTGCTTCCTTGAGAAGCGTGGGGCGCTGCAGCACTTGCTGCCCTGCTACCTTCATCCGACTGAAAACTTCATTCACGAAGCCATCGTCTGTCGAGCTGTAAAACTGCTTATCGAGTTTGAGCAGATCACGGACCAGTCTTAAGTCGATGGGAGGCGTCATATTCCCGAGGCCGCGCAGGATTTTATCAACCTGGCCATTGATGTCTACGACTGTGCGTGGTCCGAGAGCCATATTCTTCATGACTAAGCCTGATCCACTCTCTCTTTGATCACAGTCACGACCAAATTAAGAAGTGTCACTTCAGCATCTGAAAGCTTCGTGCACAACTCGGATCGCGCAGCATATCGTTGGGGCTCGACAAACAGCCCAACGTCATTCGCAATAACGACGCCGGCTAACTCGTTCAATTCGGTTTGTGGGAGATCGTACACGCAAGCGACGCGCCAGACAGTGCGTGCTTCAGCACGATAGTAAGGATCTTCTTCTATTGCCTGAGCCTCACTAATTTCGATGTCCACAACTTCTGCGAACTTGTCGACCGAGAATCCTTCGCGGCGACGAAGAAGGTGCACAAGCTCGCCAAAGGATGCGGCCTCCGAATGATCCAAGGACGCTGATGCACCGTCACCGGCGGCTTCTGTAGGCAACCTCCCTGCGCCGATGAAGCCATCCGGCTCCTTGGCAATGCGGGCGAGCCACCACTCTTTAGACCGCTCAAATCGCATCGTCTTCACTCCTTTGCCGTTAGGGCCAGAGCAACGTCCGAAGTCATTTCAAAATAACGCAAATTCTGCACCTCTGCATCCGGTCCCAAGTCGATCATGCGATGGGCCTCGTAAAATCTTTCTGATTGCGGGAGTGAATGAGCACCGACCCGCCCTTTGAATCCCAGGTCCTCGCTCAGGGCCGCCGCGGCCGTCAGCAAGACAGTTCCAGCGCCGCGGAACCTTTGCGTCCAACCTGGGAACGACTGATTCCACGGCGCCACTTCGAGATAATCTAAATAAACGAGTGGCTTATCTTTAACATCGTCAAGGCGCGCCTCCTTTGTGATGTCGACTTGCATCATTGCCTGCGTCATTCCGTCGGCGATGATGCAGAAGGTATGGAAACCAAGCTTCCCTTCCGCTTCGGCTATTTTGTCCGGCCATACCCAATGCCCGGATTGCGGCCATAGGTTTTTCGGGACGCCTTGCGCCAGAAGAGTGGCTTTCAGCGCGCCGAGCGCCGGCTGCCACGCGTTATGCCAATCGAGCATGTGCTGCTCGCCGATGCCGCATACGCGTTCGGCCGGACAACGCCTCCGGTTGCAACCTCTAGTAGGAGAACCGGAGACGATCTGCTCACAAGAACATGAGCTCTGCTTTATCCTGCGTGACTTCGTTCTCGAAGAGCAGCTTGTCACCCTTCTCGACCCTGGCGTCCAGCATCTGGTACACGCGCAAAGCTTGGCGCAATACCGCCGTTTTGCTGAGATCCTTGCGCACAGATAGCTCGTCTAGCGCACGCATTTCAGCGTCCGTTAAGTTAAGCGTCATGGTCCGCTTGGACATCTTAGCCTCCATCAATTACGTACTGGATATAGTATAAACAGCCATAATGTCAAGTTAGTTCCTTCAAATAATACGTCTTGATTAGCTAAAGAATAGCTACTATATCAGGTCGCAAGGAGACTTCCATGAGCCGCGACCACGTCAGCCATAGCGACATTGCCCGTTTCGCGGACGCCCGCGTGAATTTGAAAAGGGAGGATGCAGTCGAGTTGCGGGCGCAGGCAAACCGTTTGCGCGATAAGCTGGAGACGTACCTCGGGGAGCACCCCGACTTCGGTTTAAAGCGCATGCTGCTCGCCGGCAGCCTAGCTAAAGGAACGGCGCTCAAGACACTGAGCGATATCGACGTTGCTTGCTACGTAGCTTCAGATACCGCACCCCATGAGATCCGCGATCTCATCGACTGGTTGGCGAAACGGCTTGAGACTGCCTTTCCCAACTTCAAACCATCGCAAATCACCCGGAAAACCTATTCGGTATCGGTCCAATTCATCGGAACCGGCAACGAGATCGATATCGTACCAATTCTCTACGCTGGCGATCCCCAGTGGCGCGGTGATCTGATTTCGAAGGACACTGGCGACCGGCTGATGACCAGCATTCCGATGCATCTCGATTTCATCCGGAAGCGCAAAGTGGCAAACCCTCAACATTTTGCCCAAATGGTGCGGTTAATAAAATTCTGAGCCGGAACTCCGCAAACAGAGAGGATTTGACAGGCGACTTCCGTTTCAAGTCGTTCATGGTCGAGCTGATCCTTGCCCATCTCTCCGATCGAGGCACGGCCTTGGATGATTATCCAGAGGCGCTGCAATCGTTTTTCACCTTTCTTGCGACGGACCAGCTGCGCTCAGTGATCGCTTTCTCAGATTATTATGCGGTGAACACATGCGCATCGACGACGGACCCGGTGCGCATCTGGGATCCAGTAAACAACAAAAACAATGTAGCAAATCTGTATAAAGCAAATAACCGGGACCTAATCGTCGAGGCGGCAATCGACGCCGGCACGCGATCGACAGCGCGCTACGCGCAGTGTCGAAAGGCGAGACAGTTCGATATTGGCAGAAAGTCTTCGGCCCTAGTTTTGATGTCGGGAACGCGTGATGAGCAGCCACACAACCACCACCACCAGCAGTTTTACGATTACTCATGCGCGCTACATTGCCTCAAAGGTAGCGACTGATCTTAAGCGCTTCCAACGATTCTATGGCGCACCGAATGACACTGTCATAGATCAATATGAAGGTGAGCTTGCAGGCCTATTGAAATACGACGCGGTCGAATACGTCGTCTATGGGTTCCAGCGCAACTCGCTATGAACGCCGGCATCTGTCCGCTATCGTGCAATTCCTGGCGGCACTCTGGTGGCCGATGACGACCCCGGCAAAATACGCCCAGGCATTGACATCAGTGCCGCTCGGTTCACCTCGTTTCTCAGCTATTCGAATAGTTGGTTCAACATCCCGCAAGCGGAACGCGAAGCCATCAAGGCAAGCCTTCCCCTCCAGCGCTCGAATGGCTCGTCTCCCAACCTGGAATCAGGGGCGTGGAGCGATGACAATACTTATTCAGCTGGCGGCCGCGGTCTGGGTCGCAGCAGTGTGAGGACCTAATGACCGAACGCTTGACCTTAGGAGAATTGTTCGACAGACGGATTGAGTATCCCGATGTTGACGCACGGCGACGCCTTACTCTACTTGTTGGTATTGACGAGACTAAATCGCGCCTCGCGAAGATGCTCGGCATTCTCGTCAATCCCAATGGCCCTCGCGCCTGGGCTAAGCGTTTTCACCCTGACGCAAGCACTCTGCTCGATTACGTCGAACGTCGCCCACCGCTTGTTATCCTGGCCGGCGATGTCAGCTCCGGCAAGACGGAGCTCGCCGAGACAATTGGCGATGCAATCGCACGGCAGGAGGATATTCCGATGACGCTCTATCCCCTCAGCCTTGCAACTCGGGGTAGCGGTAAAGTTGGCGAAATGACGCGCTTAATTTCGGCAGCATTTGACCTCACTTTAGACGCGGCATCGAAGTTACAACGTCGAGATGGGCGAGCCGCCGGAGGGATAATCTTGCTGGTAGACGAGGCCGACGCACTAACGCAGAACCGAGAAGATACCCAAATGCATCATGAGGATCGCGCTGGGGTGAATGCATTCATCCGAGGGGTAGATCAGCTCGCGGCAAAGCGTGTGCCGGCGGCAATAATCTTGTGCACCAATCGCTTGTCTGCAATTGATCCCGCGGTGCAGCGCCGTGCGGCAGACATTTTCATATTCCACCGGCCTAACACAGAACAACGACGTTCTGTACTCGCTGGTCCCCTCGAGGAAGCCGGCTTGAGCTCCAGCGAGATAGACAAGATTGTGGAGAAACTGGCGAGAGGAAAGACAAGGGACCAGGCTTTACATACTCGGATCTTACCCAAAGATTGATCCCAACTCTGGTTCTAGATGCGTATCCGGATCGCGCCATCTCCTTCAGCCGCGCCCTCCAACTGGCGCAACAGACCCGACCGACGCCGCCGTTTAAGGACGGGACGGTGTAGCGCTATGCCGTTTGGGCCTGCTATTCGAACCCGTAACTGGAGGGCGTAACCTTGGTCGAAGCGGTCACCGCGCGTTGGCATGGCGACAATTATCAGGCGCGCGTGTTTTGGGAAAATGCCCTAAATCTGCTTGATGACACTTCGTGCGTTGTCGAGGTCACGTTTGAAGCAAACGGGCCTAAATCATTCGATGATGTCGTGGTTCGTTATGATCCGCCCGTTCCTAGATCCGGCCCCGATCGCATCCATGCCGATTACCACCAGGTCAAGTATCATGTCGATCGCGGTGGGCAATTTGGATACAAGGACCTTATAGATCCTGCATTTATTGGCGCGCAATCAGTGTCCTTACTCGAGCGGCTTCGCAATGCAAAAGCGACTACGAATGTACCGTCGCATTTTACTTTTTTAACAACTTATCGCGTATCGCCAGATGACCCCCTCGCACCCCTCGTATCAGGCAATGATCGAACACTTCTGCTCGAGCGATTGTTCGACGGCACAACAGATCGAAGCAGTATGGGACGCGTTCGGAAATGTTGGCGCGAACATCTCGGTCTTGCCGATGACGAAAAGCTAAAAGAGGTCCTACAGGGATTTCGAATAGTCGACGGTCACCGATCCCTCGACGAGTTACGGTCGCAGATAAACTTTAAGGCCAAAGTTGTTGGAATGCTGACTTGTAATGCTGCGGACTTAGATTTTCGCTATGACGAGTTAGCACGCCAGCTGAAATCACGAAAACTGAGCGCCTTCACGCGCGAAACCCTCTTGGCACTAGCGCGGGAAGAAGGCCTGCTCTCCGCTAAACCGCCAACCGCAGATGCGTTTTTGCCGATCGCAATTCGAAGCTTCATAGGGCCTGCTTCCGATCTCGGCGGCGCACTGCCCGAAAATACACTTTTGCTGACCGACGAATTTCGTCAACGTTACCTCCAGGAAGGGAGCAGTTGGCAAAGCACCATTCGGCCCAAGGTCGAGGCGTTTCTCACTAGTGCGGCTGCTAAATCAAGAAAACTTCGGCTAATTCTTGATGCACATGCCTCCATAGCGTTCCTGGCAGGCACCGTTTTAGGTGTGAAGTCAGGCGTCAGCGTGGAATTAATTCAAAAGGGGCATGTCGGCGCAAAAGTGTGGCGGGCAGACGACGGAATTACGGGGTTGCCCTTCGAAGAAGCAATATCAGCTGAAGGCGGTGGTCGCGATATCGCCGTGATGATGAGCGCGGCCCAAGACGTCGAATATCAAGCACGTAAACACATCGCCGATCATCATTTAGATGTGGGCACAATCGTTTCGTTCAAAATAGCAAGAGGGACCAGGGCAAATGAGCGTTGCGGGTGGCGCTCATGCCGCCATGCTCGCGGATCAAGTCGCCAACACGATCCGTAGTGTGAAAGCCCAAGACCCAGATGCAGAAATTCACATTTTCGCATCTGTCCCCAACAGTGTGCTATTTTTTCTAGGCCAACAGCAACAGGCAGTCGCGCCGGTCACCATTTACGAATTTGACTTCGACCGTCGCGGTAATAAGAGCTATCAGCCATCCTTCATCATGGAGTGAGGAGGTAGCTCAGCTAAGAAACGGTCTTCCGCTTCAACATGGCGACACGGCTTATGCGCGACAAGAAATCCAATTCGCGCCTCCTGGTCTGATTTGGAAACAGATCGATCCGGATCTGTTCGACAAATTTCTCGACTGCAGGATTTCGGCTCGCAATGTCAGTTATCTTGGCGCCGAAATGAGCAAGCCCCATGACTGGTGGATAGGTCCAGTTCAATGCAGTTGCGGCAACCGCAACGGCTGTATCGATATTGTCCAGGGAAATCCAGCCGCCAACAGGTTTGCCGAATTTCCGCAACGCAGCGTTCATGTCTTTGATTTCCGTATCCCGGGCTGCCTCGTCCATGTCGGCAAGCCGGTTGAATAGGCCGCGCGCGCGGTTGCGCATCCCAACACGACTGGTGGCGTCTAGGACTTCCTGAATGGGAACGTCAGCATCGAAGGATAGGATATCCAAGGGAGGCAGCACCCTTTTGCGTTGCTCTTTGCGCTCAACATTCCCGGCCCAGGACGCGGCGATGTCCGTGTTGAAAGATCGGTAGAAATTTAACCTGTCGCCCATCGCGTTCGAGACCCCACCCAAGTTAAGGGCTCTTGGCGCATGGGGAACGCCGTTGCGTTGATGGCGTGCGCGATGTGGACCTTTTCGCTCAGCATCGCCAGGTCAAAGCCGACATCCTTTCCCGTTTTCTTGTTGATGACGTCGGCAATGTTTTGCGCCAGGCCGGACGAGATCATGCCTTTCGGGCCGCCGTTGAAGAGGGCGGCGACCGTGTCTCGCCGGGCTTCAATCGGCCACATCATTTGGCGCAAAACCAGCGCTGCCGGTAGTTCGGCTTTTTCGGCTAGCATTTTTGCGAGCTGACCGATGGCCGCGAAGTGGTCCGGGTTGTTTAGGCTATAGCGGTCGGCGGTTTGTACAAGATCTGCCGCGATCATGGCCGCCGCTGTCCGGCGACCAATGATGACGTCGGGGCTCCGCTCACCAGCAGCTTCCAGGAAGGGGATGTTGAGGCGCTCTTCTGGCTGGGTCAGCAGTATCCGCAGGCGGCCTGTTCCCACCAATTGCAGTAGGTCATCGTTTGTCAACGCCTGAGATTTTAGGAAAGCGTCATGGCCTTCCATCAAAGGCGTACTTAAATAGATTGTGTCGTAGTAAGCCAGCAGCTGACGGAAGTTTATGTGATCACCGATGGTGGCGTCGAGAAAGCAGCGGGTATCACCCTCTCCGATTCCAGGCATTCCCTCGACAGTCAGCTTACCTGCGTAGATCGCGTCGAGGTTGCCAAACCAATAGTCTTCGTCCGCCCGCACAAATGCAGGCGCCTTAGGGCGCAGCCGGTAGGCATCTACTGTTAAAGCATCGCTTTGGAGAAATGCAGGCACTGGCCCTTTCGGCTTGAGCGCTTCCTGGGCTTCAGCAAGGGACCGCCCTGATACCTCTGTGACAAACGTGGTTGGGACGCTGATGCCTGTGCAAAATGCTAACAGTGCTTCCTCTTGCGAAGCTGTAATAGGCGAGGTGAGCTCAATGACCGCCCGCATACCTTGGCTGTCGTGTACTGCCGCTAGCGGTAGGTCAGGAAGCGAGCAAAGATTAAGTTTGTGAGTTGGCGCATTGTGAAGGGAAACCCTTCATAATTACACGCAAGCTCACTGTCCGCGATTGGCGCGATTTCTCTTACATAGGTCTGAGGCACATTGTTGGAGAGTGCCAATGGCAGGGTCACCGGCCGAATTTCGTCAACGTTAATTGCCGTCGCATCTTGAAGCGCGCGGTCAAATACGATGACAAAGTGATGGGGCGTTACTTCAAATATTCTAGTGATGAGGTTAGGATATTCGGCCCGCAAGCGGACGTCGGCGCGGCGGGCCCAACCAGCTCTGTCGCACCGGAAGCCGCGCATTTGGCGGGGACGCCGTGTCTGACACTTTAGGCTCCGGGTTTTGGTATCGCTATTATGTCAGTGAAATTACGGGTTTAAACTTGAGTGTCTCGGCAGGCGGCTTGCTTGAGTGTAGTTGACGGACGCCAATTGATAATCGGCTCAAGCCCGACGTCAGTGCTGGTAATCCAGACCTGGGATTTCAGCATGAGAAAACCAGGGCGGCCTGGCAGATTCTCCAGATATTCGTGAATGTGGTCCTTGGTAAGCACGAAAGTGTGACCCGTTGTGATATTCTGGAGCGATAAAGACTTTCGCGTCCGGTCCACCACCAGCCAGGGCCAATCTTCAATCGCACCGGATTCACGCCCCACCAAATTTCGGAAAGATGCTCCTGACGGACGGCCGCAGGATGCATTGCTGCCACAGCAGTCTATCGAGCATCGATTTGTTCATCGCGTGATCCTCCGCGGTGCCCCGAACGGTCTATTCCGTCGCAGACCGATCAAAGTACCGCCGCACGGCAGATTTGACCGCCTTCCGAAGTACCGGAAGCGGCGTGTCGGGTACGACGCGGGGCTTTTGCACGACAATACCATGATAGAGCACAGGCGCTGAACCACGCGCTTTCTGTTTCTTCTTCGCAGCCTTGATCTGTGACTTCGCCATGCCCTGAAATATACGCCGAAAATGCCGATAGCCTAGCGCGGTACCCGGTGCGACGTGGGGCTTTCATGTGAGAATGCCGTTATAAGGAGGCTCTGGACGGCCTACTCGAATTCGTAAAATCCAGTGTTATAGTCCCCATCGCAAAGTCGGGATAAGATCGGCAGTCGCCCTCGGGTCCAACGGATCCCCGGCTTCCCAATAGAGAACGCAACCCTTCGGGGTGCCTTCTCTTCTCCCCGTGCACCCGCCTAGATTGAAGCCAGCTCTTGGCCGCACTCCATTTCGCACTTCATTTCGCGTCTCAAATCGCACTCCATTTCGCGCTTCATTTCGCATTCGCTTCGGATGCGGCCCGCTGCGAAAAGCCGCAGAAAGGCTGGAGTTATTGCCCCTCGCTATTTGGGGAAGTCGTATGTAGGTTCCGCGGCTTCTTCGGTATTCGTGATTCTCACACAAAAACTACGCACAAAATTCGAACTAGTGCATCGATATCAGTAAAACTGAGCTTCGTAAGTAACTGAAGTTGAATAGACTTTCCCGTGACGCGGGGTGGAGCAGCCCGGTAGCTCGTCAGGCTCATAACCTGAAGGTCCTAGGTTCAAATCCTAGCCCCGCAACCAGATCAAGCCCTTGATTCCAAATTGGAATTGAGGGCTTTTTTGTTGCCAGAACCTTCTGTGCAGGTGCGAATGTAAGCACCTGTCGGCAACAGCGATTCGGTTGTAAATCCTCGGATGAAGAGAGGGGCATTTCGGGTAACGCCCGCTCTACAAATCGCAGTCAGCCGATATTCGCGGCTACGCAGGTTGCGCGCGTCCGATTCAGATTCGGCGCGGGAATTTCCAGTCATGCCGCCACGCCTGGCATGGAGCGCGAAGTCCGTCATCTCCGAGACGCGCCGTACAATCTCTAGCGCTCGACACCTGATGGCAGCGCGCAGCGCGGCAATTTTCTTTCTTTTGCAGAAATCGTTGCCGCGAATTGGAGGTCGTCCGTTGTAATTATTGAGAACCGAAACCGTGACCCTCTGGAGGATACCGAGGGGGATGGTCGAAACGCCAGACACCAATTGCAGGGACGTGGCCGCAAACGATTCCAGCGGAGCTGAACGCTCGCTTGAAGTGGAGGCGTGGTTCGTCCGTGAGGTGTTGCCGCTGGAGGCTGTGTTGATTTAGTTTTTGAGCCGCAGCGGCCGGAGCAAGGCAGATGTCGAGGACCTGCGACAAGACGTTTATATGCGCGTCTGCGCTGCCGCTTACAGGGAAATTCCCAACCCAACACGTCCGCTGGTCTTCACTATCGCCCGAAACCTGCTGATAGATCAGGTTCGCCACGAACAAGTCGTTCCCATAGATGTCGTCGAGAATCTCGACGTGCTCAATGTCGCCATTGATGAACGCACACCGGATCGCGCCGTCATCGCGCGCGAAGAACTCCGCAAATTGCAAGCCGCATTGGACAAACTGCCGGAGCGGGAGCGCACCATCGTCGTCATGCAAAAGATCGACGGCCTCTCGACGCGCGAGATCGCGCAGCGCACAGGCATTCCCGAGCGCACCGTCAGATGGTCGCTGAACGAAGGCTTCCGCGCGCTTGCCGAGTTGATGTTGCGCGCGTCCGCTGACATTCGGAGGGGCTCGTGACCGGCGACTCGACAGAACAGATAAAGGCTCCCGACAGTGCGTTGAAAGTCGATGCACAGGCGATGGACTTCATACTCAAGCGCAATCTCGACGGTTGGACGGCGGAAGATCAAGCTGAGTTCGGTACCTGGTTGTCTCAATCGCTTGCGCACAAAGCGGCCTATTGGCGGCTCAACTCGATATGGAACCGGGCCGACCGCCTCAGCGCGTTGCGCCCTCTCGCACCGAAAAGCGTCCCGGCAATTCCGAGCCCCGGCCGCAGAGCAACAATTTTGAAAATCGCGGCGGCACTTGTCCTGCTTGCGGGTGCCGGTGGCGTGGCGAGCTATCTGCTAACTGGCCACCAATCCGAAACCTACGCAACGCCGGTCGGCGGGCGCAAGAGCATCGAACTCGCGGACGGCTCGCGGATCGAGCTCAACACCGACACTGTTTTGCGCGCCCGCGTGGATGCGAAACGCAGGATCGTGGAGCTCGTCCGGGGCGAGGCCCTGTTTCACGTCAAATACGATGCTGCCCATCCCTTTGTCGTCGCCGCCGCGCAGCACCGCATCACCGACCTAGGCACCAGCTTCGTGGTTCGCGAGAAAAACGACCGCTTGGAGGTCACGCTGCTGGAAGGTCGCGCGCGACTCGAATCCGCCGATCCTCAGGCATCCGTAAAGAGAGTAGCGATTCTCACGCCAGGCGACGAAGCCGTGGCCACACTGCAAAAGATGTCTGTCATTCGGAAATCATCCTCCGCACTTCAGGATGAACTTGGATGGCGCCGCGGGGTGCTGGTCTTTCACCGGGCGACGCTTGCGGACGTGGCACGCGAATACAACCGGTACAACAGCCGAAAGATTGTCATTGCGGATGATGTGGCCGCCGCGCGCGTGATGAGCGCCACGCTGCCCACGAACGATCTGACCACGTTCGCGCGTATAGCACGGAATTTTCTCGGTCTGCATGTTCGGGAAGTTAGCGACGAAATCGTGATCTCGCGTTGAACGGAAGAGACGGAACTCAACTCACCGCACTAATCCTCGGTGAGCGACAAAAGGGGGGCGAAATGCCAAACAACTTTTACAATTTGGCGGCGATTGCAGCGGTTTGGGCGTTCGTCACAACGGCATCCGCCGCCGCGACGTTCAATGTACCAGACGGGTCCCTGGAGTTTGCGCTTGACGCTTACAGCCGGCAATCTGGCGTTCAGTTGGTCATCCCAAACGATCAGCTGAAAGGCGTTCGCAGCGCTGGGGTGCGAGGTGACCTGCCTGCGTCCGAAGCGCTTTCGAAGATTTTGTCTGGTACTGGCTTTGTCGCCCAACGAGATACATCCGGTATCGTCGGTATCGTGCGCGACCGGCGATCTGAGAATGCGGTAACTCCAATAGTGCTCGCTCAGGCCACGCAACTGCCACGCACAGCAGTCGAAACCGTTACTGTCACGTCATCAAAATTGGGCGGTGCCGACGTTCAGTCGATCCCCATCTCGATCACGGCGCTATCGCAGGAACAATTGACAGCCACCCAGACGGCGGGCGGTCCGGACCTCGTGAAGCAAGTTCCGAATCTCACTTTCACCAAGACAAACTTCACCGGCTACAGCATCCAGATCCGCGGTATCGGCACGCAGGCGATTTCCGTCACCACCGACCCGGCTGTCGCGGTGGCGCTCAACGACATCCCCTTCATCCGCAATCACTTCTTCGAGCAAGAATTTTACGATCTCAGCCAAGCGGAGGTTCTGCGCGGCCCGCAAGGTACGCTCTACGGTCGCAACGCAACAGCTGGCGTCGTCAATCTCGTAACGGCCAAACCGAGCGACCAGTTCGAAGCGATGGCCTCGGGAGAAATCGGCAATTATCACGAACGCCGATTTGAGGGCATGATCAATCTACCGATTGTCGATGACCGTCTCGATATCCGTGTCGCGGGCGAATGGACAAAACGGCAAGGGTACTCCTTCAACTCGCTGACGGATCAACGCATCGACGGTCGCGATTTGTGGTCGGGGCGCGTTTCGATCGGGGTAAAGCCCATTGAGAATTTGCAGGTCAATCTCGTCTGGGAACATTTTTCGGAAGACGACGACCGCATGCGGACATCAAAGCAGCTTTGCAAGACTGCGCCAATTCCGAGCAACCGTGGGTGGTGAGCCGGTAGGTAATCCGGGGACCGTATTTTCGGCGCCGCAGATTATTTAAGCCAAGGTTGCCTTCCCACGTCGCTCTACTCTTCTGATGCTTTTGAGGTTCCCAACGGATATGCGGCTACCTATTACGCGCCGTTAGTGAGGCCGGTGCGCCCACAAACAGACGGCTTCGACATCTACGCGAGCACGGTCCAATCGCGGAATCTGCGCGTGATCAAATCTTCCATCAACCCGGTTTACAAGGCAAAGAACGATACTCTGGAGTTCAATGCCGACTATCAGGTTGCACCAGCTTTGACCTTCACGTCGCAGACCGGCTATAACAACGATTTTCTCTGGTCCACCGAAGATTATAATCGCTTCAACAGCGCGCCCGGGGCATTCACACAAAGTTTCGGGTCAAGCAATGCCACCACACTTAACCCCGACGGCTATTATTATTTCTGCGATCCGCAACTGGGCTGCAGCGACCGGCTTGTCGCCGAGGATTTGTCGGATGAAAGAGCCTGGCAACTAAGTCAGGAATTTCGCCTGTCTTCGAATTTCAACGGACCGCTCAACTTCAGTATCGGCGGCAACTATCTGCATTACGAGACAGAAGAAAACTACTACGTCTTCATCAACTCACTAAGCTTGTTCACAGCGCAAAAGGCGCACTTCTCAGCAATACGCCCTATGTGCCGGGTGTTTCGGATAACAGCCTGTGCATGCCGGGCGGATTCCGGCTATCAAATCCAAATCTGCCAGGAAAGATCGTAAGCGCTAATTCCGACACCTGCAAATACATGGATCCCAATCCGCTAACCAGCCTGAACAACGAAGGACACAATTATTTTCTCAGCCAAAATCCTTATACGCTGAACTCCTATGCCGGTTTCGGAGAGGTCTATTATAACATCTTCAGCGACCTCAAATTGACGGGCGGCTTGCGCTGGACTGAGGACCAGAAGCACTTCGTCGATATTCCGAGCGAACTGGTCGTGCCGGGCTATGGCTATCCCGTTACCGGCGTCGTGAATCAGCAATGGGATCAACTGACGGGGCGCGCGGCAGTCAACTGGACGCCGAAGCTGGATTTCACGGATCAGACGCTAGTTTATGGCTCCTATGCCCATGGCTATAAGGCGGGCGGCGCCAACCCGCCCGGCGCAGTATTTCCCGCTCTCGGAGCGCTGGGTGGTGGCGTTACCATCTTAAACCCCATTCACCCGCTGACGTTCAAACCGGAATTTATCGACGCCTTCGAAGTGGGTTCCAAGAACACGCTGCTGGACGGCGCACTGACATTGAATGCCGATGTCTTTTACTACAATTACGAAAACTATCAGATATCGGAGATCGTGGACCGCACGTCGATCAATCTGAACTTCGATGCGCATGTGAAGGGTGCAGAAATCGAATCGACCTATGAGCCTATTCCTGGCTTGCGCTTCAATTTTGCCGGTGGATGGGAAGACACCGCGCTGGCCAAGGGATCCAAATCCATCGATCTCATGGATCGTACCGCGGGCAATCCGGACTGGATCGTAGTCAAGCCATCACTCACGGAGGCCTCGAATTGCATCCTGCCGGTTTATGTGATCGCGGCAGACCTCAGCCTGGGTAGCAGGCTTAAATGCTTTCTGCAACGATGCCTACAATGGACACACGATCCGGACGGACCAACTTTGTACGCCCGATACCTCTCCCGGGCATATGCGGGCTTCGATCCTGTCAGCCCCACCGCGACAAATAACGGCGCCGGACCTGCACCCAACAATGGCGAAGGTTTCGACAAGGATTTGAGCGGCAACGAATTGCCCAATGCGCCGCCTTTCACCGTGTCATTCGGTGCGCAATATACAATGCCGCTGACGACGGATTGGGCGGGAACGCTGCGAGGCGACTATTATTGGCAAGATTATTCCTGGGCGCGTGTGTTTAACGACAATCCATATGACCGGCTGCGCGGCTATACCAACGTGAATCTCACTTTGATCTTCACCAACCAGAACGGTTGGCAAGTGATGCTCTATGACAAGAACGTGTTTAACACCACCGCCATTACCGGAGACTTCCTGAACAGCGACGATAGCGGATTGACCACCAATGTGTTCCTGACCGATCCCAAGCTGATCGGCATCCGTGTCACGAAGAATTGGTGAACCACATGACTAAGGCACAACCGCCTTTATCCGCAAATCGGTCTGCACTCACGAAGGGGGACATATAATGAGCGAACTCACCAATAGCTGCGACAGCGGGATGTTCCGCCGTCAATTGCTCGCCACAGCTTCGGCCGTCGCGTTGACGGCATACATTTCCGTAACTTCGGCAGCAATAGCGGAGGACGGAGAGCGGCCTACGGTCTGGATCGAGCTGGGCGGGCAACTGGATCGTTTGAGCAACGCACAGCAGCAATTCAGTCCGGCTTTTTTGCCATCGTTCGAACAACCTGGCCTTGCGTCAGCGTTGAATGTGCAGAATGCGCCAGCCAACTCATTTGGCGAGGAGGGAACAATCACCCTCGCGCCCAATGACAGCGATTGGGTTTTCTCGGCTTCTGTCCGTTACGGCCGCGCCGCGGCGTCTCAACAGCGGCAGCACCTTACGAAAAATGCCATCATCCCGCTCCATATTACAATCTTCGGCATCTACCACTACAACAAGATCCTATTACCCAAGCAGATATGTGCGGTTCGCGAATGGCAAATCAAGCCGAAGTGAGACGCATCTCGTTCTCGACTTTCAGGCGGGGAAAGATGTTGGTCTTGGCATGTTCGGATCGGGAAGCTCTTCCGTCATCAGTGCGGGCGTTCGCTTCGTCCAATTCACCTCGAAATCGACCGTTCATCTGAGCGGTGTGCCGGACCTTCAATATCCGACGGCTGCCATAACCTCCTTACCAGAATTTACCAATTTCAAATATAATGGCGGAGCACACTTCCACCATTATGCTGCTGACGCTGTGATGCAGCGCAGCTTCCATGGCATTGGGCCCTCACTTGCGTGGAACGCATCGGTTCCCGTTGTAGGCAATGCCGATAGCGCGGAACTGACATTCGATTGGGGGGCCAATGCTGCCGTATTGTTCGGGCGCCAGAAAGCAAGCGGGCATCATCAGACGGCGGTGAAAACTTATAACCTGACCGGTTGGCACGCCTAGTCACGATGAACACTATGGACACGCTACGGGTGGTTTTTTTGGTAAGACACTTAACGCCCCCTACGCGCCGCATCATACCGTTCCCGGAGCTTTTGATCGGACTCGGCCGGTGACAGTCCCCAACCTGGGCGGCTTCGCGGGCATCTCGCTCAAATGGCCCAACGCAAAGATTAGTCTTGGCTATCGCGCCGACTTCTTTTTTGGTGCAATGGACGGCGGCATGGACACGCAAAATCGAAAATCTCGGTTTCAATGGTCCGTTCGCCACGATTAGCATTGGGTTTCCGTAATGGGCCGCCGATCCCAGGGGCGGGTGCTTTGGGCCGAGCTGTTGCGATCCGGACCTGAGAACCAGGATTAGCGCGCACGCCGAAGTGCCGCGATCAACTCGACGTGGCCTTTCACAGAGAATTTCGAATAGATCGATTTGATCTGCGTCCGTACGGTCTCGACGGATACGTTGCGCTGACACGCTATTTCCATCGCGCGACCGCCCGACATGAGCGCGACCGCTACTTCGGCCTCAGCCGCAGTCAACCTGTTAAGCGCTCGGGTCGACGTATCAAGCGGCTCTATGCCAAGGATAGCGACAGCGCCGCCAAACGTCTTGCCTGAGCGTAGCAGCGGCGATATCTGAATGTTGGCGATATTGCCTCTGGTCCCCACGAGCGTGAATGAGTGCGAATGGCCGTTCTCGTAGCAATCTGCCATGAACTTCGCGATGGCGTCATCGATCTTCAGGGTATCGTAGTGCGTGATGCCCTCGACGCGACCGTGGCAGGTGGTAATGAATTCGCTTGTTTTCACAATATGTTCAGCAGCCGTAGTCATTGCGACGACACAGCCTTGGTGGTCAATCACGATAGCAGCGAACGCCAGCAAGCCTGTCCCCAGTCAAGCATTGTCGAGGCAGTATCATGGAATACGATGATATCGCGGAGCGCGCGCTCTTTGACGCACTCTTGACTGTTGCATTTTCCGTAATGACAACCCTTATTCTGGCATTATACGTGGTAAATTTATCACTTCATAGAGTGTGAATTCTAACATATCAGCCGTGCTCCTCTGTTGAAACGAAGCTTTAACGGCATCACTGCAATTGGTGATGACGGGCAGGAGCCGTTCATAAACATTCCCGCTCCGCCGCTGTTCGATTCGCGATCTAAAAGGACAAACGATGAAACGATTGGTTATATGCGCTCTTGTGGCGCCATTTGGACTGTTAAGTGCCGCGAACGCGGCTCCTGTAGATCACGCATCGTCGGTGGTCGTCCATTATGCCGATTTGGATATACATCACGATGCAGGAGCACAGGAGCTACTGTCCCGGATCGACGCCGCAGCCCGCAAATCTTGTGGCTCACAACCTGCGCTGGGCAATCTCAAGATGTTCGGCCTGTGGCATGAGTGCGTGAAAGATGCGGAAAGCTCCGCCATCGCCTCTATCGACGCCCCAAACGTCAGTAGGTTGGCAGGAACGGCCTTGCCGGCAACTCGAACAGCTGCAAACTAATGTCGAAGAGAAATCGCGCAGCGGCATGATGTTTTGAGCTGCTGCGCGATGTAATATCTCGGTATAAATTTTTGACCAGTTGATTGAGATCGCGCCAGAATTGGCGAGGATTCCCGAACCGAATTCCTCAGGGCCAAACCCTATTGCTTAAGCATTGGTTTGTTGGCAACGTCGGCTTCATGGCGCTGGATTGTCTTCTGGCAGCGGAGCAAACTTCTTCGTCGGTGTCGGTTTGCGCGCGGTATACGCAAATGCTCAGCGGATCGTCATGGGGCAACGACCAACGCATCCAGTACTCTCTGAGCGTAAGATCGCAATGGATTCGGAAATAGCGTTGAGTATCTCCACCTGGTAGCCGCCTTCGAAAAAAACAAGGTGCAACGGCAACGCCAGACAGCGTCACATTTGATCAACCGAAGATGATCTGAATTCGTTGGCCCGAGAAGCCCACGACCTGTTGTAGCCAGGCTATGTTTCCGATTGTATCAATATCGAGGCCACCGGCGGGATCTTCTTCTCATGGCGATCACGCCTGTGATACGCCCAAGCCCAACGGCGAGAATTCTACCGGGCCCCGCGCCACTATCAGCTTCGCGACTGACAGTACCGCGTTGGTCGCGTGGGTCAGGTTTTTTTCGGGCGGGGAAAGATACGATTGCGAGCAGTTCGGGCGAAGTCCTCCAGGCGCAGTTTGTAGCGCGGTTGCTGGAGATCGAGCCAGTACAGCGGTGGCGTCTCCATGCTGAGACTGCGCTTGTATTGCATGTCGCCGGCCAGCAGGTCGTAAGTGCGTTCTGCGCGCGTGAGGTGATATTGGATGGCCAGATAGTGTGAGACGAGGCCTGGCTTCAATTTTGAATCCTCTTCGTAGTTGAAGCCCGAAAGATAAGCGCCGATCTGGCCGCAATAGGAGAAATTGTAGAGATAGCCGATTACGAAATCGCCGGCCATGATGCGCAAGAGTTCGACCTCACCCAAGGGCCCGTGCCGCAGCACGATTTCGCGATGGAAATCGTGCAGGAATTTGTAACCGAAGGCGCCCTTCTCGCCGCGGCTGGTCCAGTAAGTCTGGTGCAGGTCGATCAGTCCCTGGAAATATTGCGAGAACTCAGCTTCCGTTGAGGCTGCGGTCAAGGCGACCTCACCGCGCTCGCCATAGAGCTTCAGTGCACGCCGTATTTGGTAGCGCGTGTTGGAACTGAGGGACGCCAAATAGTCCTGCCCGCTATTACGCAATGCGTCGAGGTCTACGACGCCGCTCTGCTTGGCGGAATGATAGCGAATGCGAAGGCCCGTCGCCTGCAGCAGCTTCAAGTAATCTTCGCCGACGCCGCCAAATCGCCATTCGTCCCAACGCCCGAGCTGGCGGCGCGCGTCAGGTGACGACAGGACGTATTGGAGGCATTGCATGGGAAGCACCGCGCCATAGGAGCGGTCGCATAAAAATCCATTGTGCTCAATGAAGAGGATATCGATGGCAAACTCGCCCGTTTCGTTCAAATAGAGCTTTCGCGATTTGAGCCAGCGGTGCCGGGTTTGCCGGTTCAACAGCAGCAATCCCAATGCCACGGTCGCGCCACTTGCGGTCGCGCGCAGGACAAAGGGCTTGAGGCCGGATAGTTTCAGTAGCGTGCCGATCCACCCCCAGGACATATAGAAGTCGATGTTGGCGCGCGTTTGCAAATCGCGCCAGTCATGCTCCAGCGCCCCCAAATCCTCCAGCGGCGCCAGCGTCATCTGGATATCGGGCAGGGTCGGGGCGTCGGCCGTCATCATGGTCGGTCTTTGGGAGTGAACGGCAACTGCCAGGTGGACAGGGGATTTGGGCAAGTGGAATTCGCTATCATATTTTTCGCCGCGGCAAAGTCTTTACGCGTCGAGCATGTATCTCCTGGAAAGGTTACTTACAACGGCATGAGAGCGACAGATAGTTGATTCTGCGAGGAATTCTGGGCTTACGTTCGGCGAACCCAAAACGGTACATTCTTGTCCCGTATTCCTTGCCAGGTACAACCAACGGAGGCAACGATATGCGCAAGGTGCTTGCATATCGCCATTGTCAGCGGTTTACGCGGCGTGCCCAGCAGCCGAAGTGCCTATCGCCGCGACCGCTGCCATGGGAGCCCGTCTTACCGCGAAGCTGTTTTGCTTTCACCGTGCAACAACACCACCTCGTTGTTGAACATCGCGCTTGACAACATCATTTCCCACCGGCGTTGTTGCGGCAACTGCGAGTTCGAACGTTTGGAAGAATCGCTAGGCGCAAAGTTTGCGACATCGAACACGGCAATCAACAATCTCGGCGTCAACATTCTGAATGCTTTGGGCATCGGCGCGACGACGGCCTAATCGTGAGTTGATGCCTCGGGATGATTCCGGCGCTGTCCGCCGCGGGCTCGACCACCATTGACGGGCTCTCGATCGGACCGATCTTGATCCTTTCACTGTCGATCGACTGCGTCATTCTCAGTCTCGACGGCGTCATAGTGATGCCGAAACATTGTGGTCAATGCGGTACACATCACGCTGAGCGATGTGTCCTAAAAGCAAGGATGGCGGTGGGATGGGCGTGCCGAACCTGCGTCTCAGCTGCTTGGGGTAGCTGTCTTGCCTCTATCGGCGGCTTGGCCAGCGCTATGTTGCGCAGGTGACACGAAGCCGACCAAGCCAATAGCGCCCGGAAAAGCGCGGTCTTTTGTTTTGGGGCGTGCTTGCGGGGTGCGCGTCCGCCGCGCCACAATACGACCAATCCAGGAATTCAAGCACTGCCGGAGGATGCGACCCATGAGCGATCTCGAGACCTTCCGAAGCGATACACGTGCCTGGCTAGAAACCCATTGCCCGACCTCGATGCGCGGGGCAGGCGCCTCGGCGATCGGCGAGGACGGCGATTCCCCCATCTGGGGCGGACGGCGCGCCAAATGGACCAATCCCGAAGCCAAGCTCTGGCTCGACCGCATGGCGGACAAGGGATGGACCGCGCCGGTCTGGCCGAAAGAATATGGCGGTGGCGGTCTTTCCTCCGCAGAAGCGCGCGTGCTGCAACAGGAATTGGGGCGCATCAAGGCCCGCCCGCCCTTGATGTCGTTCGGCATCTGGATGCTGGGGCCAGTGCTGCTTGAGTACGCTACCCAAGAACAGAAGCGCGAACATCTGCCCAAGATCGTGCGCGGCGAAATCCGCTGGTGCCAGGGTTATTCCGAACCGGGCGCGGGCTCTGATCTGGCGAGCCTTCGCACCAAATGTGAGGACAAGGGCGATCACTTCCTCATCAACGGCCAGAAGATCTGGACGTCTTACGCCAATTACGCCGACTGGATTTTCTGCCTCGTGCGCACCGACACGACCAAGAAGCACGAAGGCATTTCCTTCATTCTGTTCGACATGACCACGCCCGGCATCGAGGCGCGTCCGATCAAGCTGATCTCGGGAAATTCACCGTTCTGCGAGACCTTCTTCACCGATGTGAAGGTGCCCAAGGCCAATCTCGTGGGCAAACTCAACGGCGGTTGGGACATCGCAAAACGTCTTTTGCAATATGAACGGCAGAACATTTCCGCAGGAGGCTTTGGCGGAGGCGGCGGTTACGATCTCGAACATGCCGCCAAGGAACACATCGGCACAGAAAACGGAAAACTCGCCGACGCCGACCTGCGTGCTCGCATCACCGCGCACAAGATGGAAGCGCGCGCCTTCGCGCTGACCGTGCGCCGTCTGGAAGAAGAGGCAAAGGCGAAGAAGGGGCCGAGCCCTGCTGTGTCGATCGTCAAATATGCGGCGGCGAAGGTGAATCAGGACAGGAGCGAATTGCTCGTCGAAGCGCTGGGCCATCAGGGGTTGGGCTGGGAAGGCGATGGATTCTACGCCGCAGGAGATCGCGGCGACGCATGGTTGGCTGCGCTCGAAAGGCAATTCGATCGAGGGCGGTACCAGCGAAGTTAATCTCAACGTCGTGGCCAAGCGCGTGCTCGGCCTGCTCGATCACCAATAAGCGCGGGGCGCGAATTACGATGACTGTCCTCAGCGAAGAACAGACGATGTTGCGCGACGCCGCGAAATCCTGGGTGAGCGAGAGATCTCCGGTAACCGCGTTTCGCAAATTGCGTGACAGCGACAATCAAGACCGGTTTGACCGTTCCGCTTGGGCCGAAATGGCCGAAATGGGCTGGGCCGGCATTCTGATTGCGGAAGAATTTGGCGGATCGGGGCTTGGTTATCTGACGCTTGGGCTCGTGCTTGAAGAAGCGGGCCGAACACTCACGGCCTCGCCACTGATCTCGACTGCGCTGACGGCCACCACCGCACTTCTGCTCGGTGCCAACTCGGCGCAAAAGAAAAACTGGCTGCCGAAGATCGTCGCAGGCAAGGCGATTGCGGCACTTGCCGTTGACGAAGGTGCGCATCATGCGCCGGCGAAAGTCACGCTGCAGGCGGTGAAATCCGGCCACGGCTGGAAACTTTCCGGCAAAAAAACTTTTGTGCTTGATGGTGGTGCTGCGGATTTTCTCGTGGTGGCCGCGCGCACGAGCGCCAAGCCTGGCGACGCAAATGGAATCACGCTGTTTCTCGTGGACGGCAATGCGAAGGGCTTGGCGCGCCAGAACCTAAAGAGCGTGGACAGCCGCGGCGTGGCCAATCTCTCGTTCGATAATGTGGAAATCGGCGTAGACGCAGTTCTTGGTGTCGCCGATCAGGGTTATGACATCCTCGAAGCCACGCTCGACCGCGCGCGTGCGGGGTTGGCGGCCGAAATGCTTGGCAGCGCAACGCAAGGGTTTGAAATCACGCTCGAGTATCTCAAGACACGCGTGCAATTCGGACAGGCGATCGGCACTTTCCAATCGCTGCAGCATCGCGCGGCCAAGATGTTCACCGATCTGGAGTTGACGCGATCCTGCGTCGAGGCAGCACTTGCAGCCATCGATAACGGCGCAAACGATGTGCCGCAACTTGTTTCGCTCGCCAAAGCAAAGGCGAATGAAGTGTATCACCTCGTCTCCAACGAGATGGTGCAGATGCATGGCGGCATCGGCATGACCGATGCCCATGATGCAGGCCTCTACATGAAGCGCGCCCGCGCCGCCGAAGCCACCTTCGGAAGTACCGCCTACCATCGGGACCGCTATGCTGCGTTGCTGGAGTATTAAGACCAAAGTTCCATCTTCGCAGCGGCGTCCAGTTGTGCGATAGCAGGCGGGCAACCGGCGTTTTGGCAGGCCAAGATGATTGCATTGCAGTTGAATCTGGGTGTCGGCGAGGCAGATGTGAACGCCGCGTTGACCGAATGGTCGCACACGGCAAAGTTCCAGAAGCTCTGGGCAAAGGACAAATCTCTCTGGACTGGGGCTGACGAAGACAAATGGCTTGGCTGGCTCGACATCGTGGCGCGCGAACAGACCGATCTGCCGTCGCTCAAGCAATTCGCGTTCGCCGTTCGGCGCGATGGTATCCATGATGTCGTGCTCATCGGTATGGGGGGATCGAGCCTTGGCGCGGAAGTGCTTGCCGAAAGTTTCGGGCAACAAAAGGGTTGGCCCAATCTGTATGCGCTTGATTCCACCGATCCCCAACAGATCGCGACGCTGGAGGCAAAGCTTGATCTCGACCACGCGCTGTTTGTCATAGCCTCAAAATCGGGTAGCACGCTCGAACCCAATATTCTCAAGGATTATTTTTACGCGCGGCTGACCCAACGCCTCGGGGCGGAAAAGGCCGGCCGTCACTTTGCTGCGGTTACCGATCCCGGTTCGTCCATGGAAAAAGAGGCGAAGGAAAAAGGCTTCGCCCATATCTTCTATGGCGAGCCAAGCATCGGGGGACGCTACTCGGTGTTGTCGCGGTTCGGGCTGGTGCCCGCGACCGCGATGGGACTTGACGTCGGGCGCTTGCTGCAATCGGCAAGTGCGATGGTGGCGCGCTGCAAGAGCACTGAGCCGCTGAGCGCCAATCCCGGTGCGATGCTGGGTTTGGCTTTGGGCGTGCTCGCCACCAAGCATGGCCGTGACAAGGTCACGATTTCCACATCGCCCTCACTTGCCTCCGTCGGTGCCTGGCTTGAACAGCTCTTCGCGGAATCGACCGGCAAGAACGGCAAGGGCCTGATCCCTGTCGATCTCGAACCGCTCGCGGCTCCTATGTTTTATGGCAAGGATCGCGTCTTTGTGCATATCGCGCTCTCAGGCGAAGCCGAGCCGCTTGCATTGGCTGCGCTCGAACAGGCGATGCAGCCCGTTTTGCGCCTGACACTTCAGGATCGTTATGAGTTGGGCGAACTGTTTTTTCTCAGCGAAATCGCAACGGCAGTTGCCGGCGCCGTGCTCGGGATCAATCCGTTCAATCAGCCTGATGTAGAAGCCAGCAAGGTCAAGTCGCGCGAATTGACCGATGAATATGAAAAATCCGGCAAATTGCCCGTCGGCGATCCCATCCGCCGCTTCGACGCAATGGCGCTTTATGGCGATGACGCGAAAGCGCTGGAGGGCTGCAAGACCTTGGCCGATTGCTTGCGGGCGCATTTCAAGCAGGCGCGGGCGGGAGATTATATCGGTCTGTTGGGGTTCATCGAGCGGTCGCAATTCCATGCGGCGCAGCTTCGAGCGATGCGCACAAAATTGCGCAATGCGCTTGGTGTCGCCACTTGCGCGGAATTCGGGCCGCGCTTCCTGCATTCGACGGGGCAGGCTTACAAGGGCGGCCCCAACAGTGGCATTTTCCTGACACTCACCGCCAATCCCGCGCACGATTTGCCGGTGCCTGGACGCAAGATCAGCTTTGGCGTGGTCGAACAGGCCCAAGCCATCGGCGATTTCTCGGTACTCTGCGAACGCGGGCGGCGTGCGTTGCGGCTGCATCTCGACGATCTAGAAAGCGGCCTTAAGACGCTTGGCGCGGCACTCGAAGATGCGCTGCGTTGACGGAACCAATACAGCGGGCTTGCAGTTGAATCCCTGAAAGACCCAGCTGGCTGCGTCGCACGGCTGGATTGCCGTCTTTGGAGGATGCAGATGGCCGCCCACCGCAAACGCAAACCCGCAAAGTCCAAACCCAGCGCCAACGACAACGCGCCTCCTCATCGCCGTGGTGGACGGCCGGCCTGGCAGGGCCATCTGCGCTTGTCGCTTGTGAGTTGTCCGGTGGCGCTCATCAACGCGACCACCCGCGCCAGCGATATTTCATTTCACTTGCTCAATCCCGAGACCAACAATCGCATCCGCATGATCCCCACCGATCCCGATGCGGGGCCGGTGGAGCGTTCTGATTTGGTGAAGGGCTACGAGGTCGCCAAGGACGAATACGTGATCGTGACGGACGCGGAATTAGATGAAGTGAAGCTCGAAACCACCCACACTCTTGACATCGAGCGGTTCGTGGATGCCTCCACCATCGACCGCCTTTATTGGAACGATCCGTACTTTCTGGTGCCCGACGACGAATCCGGAAGCGACGCCTATACCGTGATCCGCGAAGCTATGAAAAGCGCCGACCGCATCGCGCTTGGCCGCGTGGTGATGCACACGCGCGAACGGTTGATGGCGATCGAGCCGCGCGGCAAGGGTCTCATCGCCTATACGCTCAGGATGCACGACGAGGTACTCGATCCGTTGCAGGCTTTCCGCGATATCTCCGACGCCAAAGCTGACAAGCGGATGATAGACATCGCTGAGAAGATCATCGAGCAGAAGGAAGGCCCATTCGAGCCCAAGGATTTCAAGGACCGCTACGAGACCGCTCTGCGCGAATTGATCCGCCGCAAGGAGAAGGGCGAGAAGCTCGTCAGCGCTCCCGCACCGCAAGACACCAACGTCATCGACCTGATGGCGGCATTGCAGAAAAGCCTGAGGCACAAAACCAGCGCACCCGCGCGCAAGGCCAAGCACAAAGGCGCTAGCTAACCCTTGAGCTTGCTGTGCGCTGCGTCGAGCGCCCCCGCGCTCTTTTCGAAATCCTTCCATGGATCGGTGCGACCGAGCAGCCTCTTTCCATCGGCAAGGGTGAAACTCTGCGGATCCAGGCCGCGCTTTAGCTGCCCCCAGGAAAGCGGGACGGCAATTGTTGCGTGCGGACGGGCGCGCGGTGACCAGGGAGCTACGGCGGTCGCCATCCGGTCGTTGCGCAAATAGTCGAGGAAGATTTTTCCGTCGCGCTTCTTCTTCGACATATTGGTGGTGTAGTGCGCCGGGTCGTCGCGTTCCAGTGCCGCGCAGATATCGCGTGCAAACGATTTTGCATCGGGCCAAGTCGGGGAGGTGCGCGAACTGCGCTTAATGGCGGCCGCAACATGTAGACCTTTGCCGCCGGTTGTCTTGACGAACGGCGTCAGGCCGCACGCTATAAGTTTCGCGCGCATGGCTTTGGCGGCCTCGATTGTTTGGTCGAATTGCACATCGGGCGCTGGATCGAGATCGAAGATCAGCATTGCGGGCGTTTCGGGATCGGCTTTCTTGCAGCCCCAGGGATGAAGTTCGAGACTTGCAGCCTGGGCGAGCTCGACCAATCCTTTTTCAGTATGGACTTCGAGGAACGGCTTTTTTTCGCCCGCGACATTGATCTTGCCGGTGGCTTGCATCCCTTCCATCGCGTGGCGCTGGAAGAAGCGTTGGCCATCGATGCCCTCTGGCGCGCGCACAAGCGAAAGCGGGCGGCCCGCGGTGAAGGGCAGGATGCGCGGGGCGGCCAATTTATAATAGGTCGCAAGGTCGGCTTTGGTGACGGCGGGATGGCCCCTGTCGGCCGGCCACAACTCCTTTTCGGGGTGGCTGATGATGATACCGGCCACGCGGAAGTTGTTGTCTTTCGTCGGCCCCATCGAAAGGCAAGCCGCTAGATGCGGCCCATCAAAACGAGGATGAGAATGATGACAAGGATCAATCCCAACCCGCCTGAGGGACCATAGCCCCAACTGCGGCTGTAAGGCCACGAAGGCAGCGCGCCGAGCACCAAAATCACGATAATAATAAGAAGTAATAGCGACATGATCGAAATCCCCGTTTGCCTGGATCGCAGAGGTAACAGGGCTCGACGTCAAAGGTTCCGAACACTGGTCGCGGAACTTTCGCCGGTCCGCTCGCGTTGCTTGGCCAACCTATGGAGTACGCGTCATGTTGAGATGGGCTTTGGTATTTCTGGTGATTGGGCTGATCGCCGGCGTTTTGGGTTTCACGACCCTTGCGGGTGCGTCTATTGCAATCGCGAAATTCCTGTTCTTCATCTTCCTGGCAATCTTCATCGTGCTGCTGGTCATGGGACTTGCCGCAGCGCGACGGTTGACGAGCCCCTAAACCGCAGGAGCAAAACATGAGTACCCCTGACAAGAACAAGTCTTCGCAGGACAAGGTCCACGGCGAAGGAAATTACGAGGCAGCGCGCGACTACGACAAGCGTACGGAAAAATTTATCTCCGAGAAAAAGTCGAAGATTTCGAAATACGCCAAGGCTGCCGAAAAAGCGATCGAAGGCCCAGAAGGCGCAGAGCTGCGCGCCGCTGAGGAAAAAGGCAAGGCGAAGGCCAGACACTGACTTTGACCAAGGTCTTGAAACGGCTGCGCAGGAGACTGCGTGGCCGTTTTGGCGTGCGGGAACTTTGGTGGCGCGCGTACGTTTGAAATCGCGTACGAACTCCCAAGGGTCATTTATGGGCGGCGCGTTCCGATTGGCGTTTCGCCGTTTTACACCGTGGAAAGCGCGTGTGAGCGACATGCGCTGGTCGCTTGCCGCACTCGATTGTCGCGTATTGTGCGGCACGATGCTGGCGTCGGACGGTGCGCAATTGCCTTACCGTTTCTGGGCTGCGCAGGACCATGCCAAGGGCGCAGTTCTGTTGCTTCACGGTGCATGCGATTATTCCGGTTCGTTCGATGAGATCGGCCCCAGGCTTGCGCGGCTGGGCTTTACGGCCCTTGCCTATGATCAGCGCGGCTTCGGTGCCACGGCCAAACGCGGCCGCTGGCGTGGCAAGAAGCGCATGGCCAAGGACGTCGCCGAAGCTCTTTCCATGCTGCGTGAACGCGTGGGCACAGCGTTACCCGTCTTCGTTATCGGCGAAAGCATGGGCGGAGCCATGGCCATTCAGGCGGCAGCGCGGGAAAACCTTGTTGCCGACGGATTGATTTTGGCCGCGCCCGGTGCGTTGGCTTCGACGTTTCGCCGCATGATCGCAAGCTGGATCGCGCGGATCGTCCAGTTCCTCGCGCCTGAATCCGAAATCGTGTTCGAACGGCTGAGCGGGGGCGATCTGACTCCCGCGGCAGCGCTTCGTCTTCTCTTTGATCCGATGGTCCTGCGCGGCGTGCGGCCTGACATGCTGTTTGGCCTCGTCAAGCTTGCCAACAGTTCGGTCGAACTGGCTGATCGCGTGCATATTCCTGCGCTCACTATGGTGGGCTCGCGCGATGATATTCTGCGCAAGGCCTGTATTTGGACTATGCATCAACGACTTGGCGGCAAGAAGGAATGGGCGCTGTTCGACGATGGCCCGCACCTGCTGCTGCACTGGCAGAAGGGCGATCAGGTTCTGGATCGCGCCGTTGCGTGGATGACACGGCGCATTGAGGCCCGCGCAGCGGAAGGTACGCCGAAATTTGGTACGACCGGTTAGGCGCTCGGTTTCTTCGTCCAACTTCCCAGATGGCAAGCAAGCTGCCGGGATCATCACTTCTGGCTGATTGGCCGGAACACCGTGAGAGAGACGGATATCTGGCGCAGATGATGTGCGTTGGCGTGCTCGATACTTCGCGGCAGATCTAGCGTTGCCGTCCGATGGTCTCTTTCGCGCACATCGTCATTATAAGGCAGGGATGCTGGCCATCTGGTTGTAAGTGTCAAACGTCATACCCGCTGGCGCCAATTCGCTTGCCGTGCGCAAGGCTTTGCGGTTGAAGGGGTCTTTTCTCAGACTGCCGCAGATCACCACACCATTCACACACGGCTCGCCTGGGGTGTTGAGGATAGCGCAAAGCTGGACGCCATTGAATGGATTTTCTAGCGGCGCAGCGGGCGTATGCGCGTGGCCAGCGGCAACGCAAGCAGTGCGAGCACGAACAGCGCGCCGATCATTAGCCACGCCTCGTTGAACGATAGCGTGGCGCCCGCCTTCTTCACCAAAGGCTCGACGAGGGATTTGGTGAACGCGTCCACTGGACCAAGCGGTTTGTCGTGGAAATAGCGCAGTGGCAGGCCTACGAATTGGGCAGCCGTGCGGCTGCCCGCCTGAAGCAGTGTTGCGAGATGGGCGGCATGGCTGGGCGTACGCTGTTCGACCACCGTATCCACCAGCGCGATACCGATGGCGCCACCCAAGTTGCGCATCAGATTGAACAGCGCGCTCGCATCCGAAAGCTGATCCTTGGGCCAACCGTCGAGCGCCAGCCGCGTGGACGGCAGAAGACAGAACATGATCGCCACGCCGCGCAACACTTGTGGGAAGAAGAATTCCCCGAAGTCCCAACGCGGCGTCTGGAAGCCGTTGGCGATCAACCCTGCCGCGAACAGCGCGTAACCCACGAAGGCAAGCTTGCGTGCGTCGATGCGGGTTTCGAGGAACGCAGCAACGGGGGCAGCAAGCAATTGTGCCGCGCCGGCCACAACCATGATCTTGCCGATGTCGAGCGCGGAATGGCCGCGCACGAAACCCAGGAAGATCGGCGTCATATAGGTGGCGCTGAAAAGACCTAAGCCCAGCACAAAACTCAGGATGCAACCGGCGGTAAAGGAGCGGTCGCGGAAGCGGCGCAGATTGACGAAGGGCTCTTTGCGCACAAGGCATTGCTGCACAGCGGCGATGCCGGAGACCGCGCAGATTGCAAGTAGAACAGCGACGTATTCGCCTCCCCAATGCCGTTTGGGGCCTTGTTTCAGCGCGAGTTCGAGACTGGCCAGAAAGACCGCGGCAAGGATGACGGTGACGTAGTCGATGCGTTTGAGCAATTTCCAGTTGGGCTCTCCGACCCGCACGATGGCAGCTACGGTTGCGCCGACCACAAGGCCAGGCGCGACGTTGATGAGGAAAATTGCATGCCAGGAATAGGTTTCGGTCAACCAGCCGCCGAGCGCAGGTCCTAAGGTCGGCGCGATCATCGCGAAGCTGCCGGCAATGGTTGTGGCGAGCGCCTCACGTTTGCCTTCGAACACCACGAAGATCGTGGTGAAGACGGTGGGAATCAGTGCGCCGCCGCAAAAGCCCTGGATCGTGCGCAAGACAATAAGGCTGGTGAAATCGCTGCTCATCGCGCAGCCAATGCTGGCCAGGGTGAAGGCCAGCGTAGAGCCTGCGTATAACCAGCGCACGCCCAGCGCGCGAGTGAGAAAACCGGTAAGTGGGATCGCGATGATCTCCGCGATGAGATAACTTGTTTGTATCCAACTCAGCTTGTCTTCGGGAATGTTAAGCGCCTCGGCCATGTTCGGCAGGGAACTCGCCACCACCTGAATGTCGAGGATCGCCATGAACATACCCACGCACATCACCACAAAGCCGAGCCAAGTGGTGAAAGAGGGGCTGGCTGTTGATGCGGGCGGGATCGAATCGTCTCCAGTGTTTCAAGCAGGATAGGCGATTTGCGGCGGCCGTGCTTGTAGGCGCGAGAGTTCGCCATCCATCACCTTGCGCCACAGTGGAGGGACCAGTGCCATTAGGATACTTCCGGCATAACTCCCGGGAAGCTCCGGCGCTCCCTCCAGCGATCTGAGCGTTTCGTAGATCGCACCCGCACGAGCGTGGTGATCGCTATGGCGGCCCATGTTGAAAATCAGGAGATTTGCCGCAGGCGCGCTGGAGTTCCAAGCGTGGCGATGCGTCATCGGTTCGAGTGTGCCGTCAGGCGCGCGCTGGCGCATCAGCCCGTAATGGGCAACATAGTTGAAGACCTCCAGAACGAAGATGCCGACGAAGCTTTCCAGTGCCAGGAAGATCGCAGCCATCGGTCCCCAAAAGGCATAGAGCGCCCCATAGATTACCACCATGATGACGCCATCGTGCAAAACGCGGTTGCGCAGCACAGGAAAGGATTTGTTTGCGCAACGGCGCCTTTCGAACGCGAAGGCCATCGCGACCTGTTGCACCAGCGTGCGCAGGAAGAATGCATAGAAGTTCTCGCCACGCCGCGCGGTGGAAGCATCGCGATCGGTTCCGGCCCAGCGGTGATGGCCGTAAACATGAGCAATGGCGAAATGCCGATAAGTCATAGCGCTCAGCATGATCCTGCCCAGCGCACGTTTCGTGCGGGACGGATTGTGCACCATTTCGTGGGCTGCCAGCACGCCGAATATGCCAGTCGTAGCGCCCACCGAAATCGTAAGAGCTACGATTTCCCACGCCGTTGTGCCGGGCGCGGTCACCTGATGAGCGGCCCAAAGCGTCACCGTCAGTTGCGCAGGAATGTAGAGAACGGGAAGCAAATGCCCGGTTGAGACCTGCGGTGTCATGTTGGTGGGCGATTTGGAGAAACGCTCCGCCAGCACAAGCGCCGACAATATCAAAATCACCGTCGCAAAGGGGGCTGCCGGCGCCCATGCGTGCAGGATCGGAATCGACCCAAGAAACAGGAGCGGTCCTGAATAGCGCAACGCTGCCATGACCTTCTTCCGATCGCTCATCTTGATCTCACAAGTGTGCCCGGCGATGCATGATGGGCCCGCCGGTTCGCGAGCGCCGCGTTCTCGATCCTAATGCGCCAAAACAAAAGTACGGCGTTCAGAACGCTGAAGACCACTGCAACAGCGATCTCGCCGAACACCAGCGGTAGCAATGCGATCTCAAAAACCACGATCCAGTAATTCGGGTGGCGGACATAGCGATAGGGTCCGGTTTGGACCAGCGCGGCATTGGGCAGCGTGATGATGCGCGTGGTCCAATAGGGTCCCAACGTCACAAGAACCCAGGCCCGCAGGATTTCGAGCAGTACATAGGCGCCAAGCATGGCCCAACGGATTGGTGGATCAGGCGGCAGCGCCAGTATAATGGCGATGAGCCAGCCCGCGTGCAACACGATGAAGAGCGGGTAGTGGCCGCGTCCTGCCTCGATGCCGCCACTTGCAAGTAGGCGTTTGGTGTTGCGCGCGGCATAAGGCAATTCAGCCAGTCGCTGAAGCGCGACAAGCGCAATGATAACGTAGGCTGCGCTCATCGCCTCTCCAGCATCACGAAGCCGCAAGAAAAACCCGGTCCCAACGCTGTCATCATGCAACGCTCGGCCTGCTCGCGTTCGTTGATACGCTTCAGCACGAACATCGCGGTTACCGCCGACATGTTGCCATAGTCGCGCAGCACCGCACGACTGTCTTCGAGCGCGCCGCGCGCAAGCGTCAGCGCATCTTCCAACGCGTCGAGCACCTTCGCGCCGCCGGGATGGCAGGCAAACGCGTCGATGTCTGTCAGATCGATGTCGTTCTTGCGCGCAAAGCTGGTGGCGATTCTGCGGAAATCTTTGGCGACGAGCGAAGGAATGGAGGTGGCGAAGCGCGCCTTCAATCCGTCCTCCTCGATTTCCCAGCCCATAATGTCGAGCGAATTGGGCCACGTGTATTCACCGGTTGCGCCGATTTGCACCCCTTTGCCCTCGGTCGAAAGAATCGCGCCTGCCGCGCCGTCGCCGAACAGGGCGGTTGCCACGATGTTACTCTTGCTGACGTCGTCCTTGCGGAAAGTGAGCGCGCAGAGCTCTACCACGAGGAAAAGAACATTGGTGCCCGGCATCGCGCGGGCAAGCGCTGATGCGCGCGCGAGCCCAAGCACGCTGCCTGCACAGCCAAGCCCAAAGATCGGCAGCCGCACGATATCGCGCCGCAACTGCATCCGTTCCATGAGCAACGCATCGAGACTCGGCGTGGCAATGCCGGTGGAGGACACCACGACGATCGCGCCGATGTCTTCGCGCTGGAGGCAGGCTACTTTCAGACAGTCGTTGGTGATCTTCTCGAACAGCGCGAGCGCATGTTCGAGGTAAAGCTGGGTACGATCTTTCCAACCATGGGGCTCGACATACCAGTCGATGGGCACACAGGAATAACGCTTCTCGATTCCGGTGTTTTCGAATACGGGTAGCAGCCGGTCGATGTCCTTGTGGCCGCGGAACAGATTGGCAGCACGGACGGCGACGTCTTTTTGGTGCAGTACATAAGGCGGAACAGCAGTTTCAAGCGCAAGCAACCGGGGGCGAACGGACATTACGTCTCGCTTTCGTGAATCTCACCCCGTCACGGCGCCATTTGACGTTGTTTCTGAGTCAAAGTCACCCCCAAAGCTTGTTCGCGATGGCGTTAATCGATGCGTTTCCACACGGTGACGCCGTTTGCGGCGGCGGAAGTAACACTGTCACGTCCGTCAAATTTGTAAGTTCCCGAGGTCGGGATGCCACCTTGGGGCGTGCGCGTCCATTTTCCATCGGCGGCCTGCCACATGCCGTTTTCGGCAATTTCGAAATGATAGTGGTAGCGTCCATCATGGCCAATATCGAGCGAGGTCTTCACTGCGCCGATGGCAGGATTGGCCGGGGTGTTCGTGTACCAGTGACCGACCAGGGGCCCGATCGCCTCGCCCGGGTTGCCCGTCGATGTGCCGACCAGCATGGATTGGGCGCCGCCAGACGAACTGAGCGCGATGGCTCCATCGGTTGGTTTGCCGCCCAGGGAGCCGGCATAGGCGCCAAACGACGCCGCACTGCTCGCGATGTAGGTAAAAACAGTCGCTTCATGGGTGAGGTCGGAGGTCATGATGATGCGATTCTGCCCATCCGCCTTCACGGTCCCGGTATCGTCTCCGGCCCCGACATATTTATATTGACCCAGATCGCCGACTTCGAAACTGCCGGTGAGTTTTTGCCCCTGCACTGCGGCCCGGAAAAAGGTACTGATCGAGAACATGCCGAACGGGCTTGGTGTATCGGCGTTGACATCCACTTTTTCCGCAGTCCATTTGCCAACGAAGCTGGGCGGTGTCGACGGTCCCAACAGCAGCCAACCCAGAACGCCTACCACCACGAGCCCGCCAACGCCGCCGCCGATCAGCACGCGTCGGTCGATGCCGTGGAGTGGTGAAAGCACCGGAACCGGTGGAGGGGGCGGGGGCTGGCCATCTAGGATGTGGCGGATGACGTCGGCCAGATAATTCAAATGATGTTCGAGCGGTGGGGTAAAGGCATCGAGCCAATGCGGCGTTGAGAGAAAGTATTCCAGTGACTTTGCCGGCATCACGTTTTCGATGCGCAGTGGAATGACGGGGATACCCTTGTTGACCGAGCGTTCGACCTCGCGCTTGATCTGCGGCGAGAGATTGGCGTTTGACGAAAACACCAGCACCATCGCCCGCGATGCGTGGATCGCTTCGACGATGGATTCACCCCAGTCCGCGCCTGGCGTGATGTCGCGCGGCGCCATCCAGCAGCGTATACCCTTGGATTCCAGCACAGCGCAGGTCGCGTCCGCCGCCGGTTTGTCTTTCGACGAATAGGAAATAAAGACGTCGTGCGCCATGAGTGCCCCAACCCGTGACACCACGTTAAAAGTGGCGGCTGCTTTGAGCAAGCGAGCTTTCGTGACACGCCAGCTCCGCAGCGTCGATCCAACCTTCCACTGCGCCCGCCATGTTGGCGCCTCCGGCGGGGATCGCGGGAGGCGGGCGGCCTTCCTGCCAGACGAGGCGGATAGTGGCGCCGTAGCGTTCATGGGCCTGGCGCGCGATCTCCCATGAGGCGGCATCCGTCTCATCCACCAAGATGACGGCATGTTCGCTGGGCAAAAGCGCGTCCAGGGCAGCCAGCGTATCGGGGTTCGCCACCAACACTTGGTCGCGGCGGATGGATTGGCCCGCCATTTCTACGATGGCCGGAATGCCGCGCACCATCTCGCGATTGGCCTGGCAGACCGATTGCGGCAGAGCCGCCCAGTCCACCAGCAGCGGGTGCTGTCTTAAATAGTCGTTGCGCACTGTCCCATAGCGCCAGCCCGCCGAACGCTGCGCCACGCACCAGCGGTAATGTTCCATTTGCGCCAACATTTCGATTTCCCAATCGCTGAACGCGATGCGTTGGCCGCGCAGCGCGATCAACCGCATTCCGAGCGCATTGAGCTTGGTTTGGATGTGATCGGTGAAGGCGCGATTGGATTGCTTGAACCGCTCCGGCAACAATTCCCACGGCACCGAGGACGCCTGGCCCGGTTGTGCGTCCTTTAAGTAATTGTCGTGAGCGGCACGCGCCAGGATATCAAGCGATTGCCCCAGCAAGCGGTCGGGATGGGTAAGTTCGGCGAGACTGCCAAAGGGCGAGAACCGGTCAGGCAGAAGCAAATCGCCCTCAATGTGCGACATGAAGGCGCCCAGCTTCTGTTGCTGGCGCAGCCGTACGAACACAGGCACGCGGTAGCGCGCGCTACGGTCCAGGCTCTTTCGCATCGCGATGGCGGTGTGCAGTGCCGCATCATCGTCTTTCAGAGTGACGATGGCCGCGCGCAGATCGGCGTTATCCAGAAACTTTTCCACCGCGGCTGACGCGCTCGCGTCTCCTGCGACGAAAGAACAGGCATCACAGGAAATATCGATCATCGAGGCGATTTCGGGAAACCGCGTTTTGAACGCGACAAGGCTTTCCTCGCCGCGCTGGTCCAGCGCCGACACCGAAAGCCGCTGTCCGGGCAGCGCAAAATTGTCGCGCGCGGCCTGCAACAGAAGCTCGGACGCCATTTGTCCGAATCCGGCAATGGCAAGATGCGGCCGATCGGCCGGCGCACTGCGTGCGCGGAAGGCTGGCGCGCGCAGCAGTAGCCGCGCGGCGTTGGCGTTGAGATTGAACAGGCGGAATTCTGCGACGCGCGATCCCAGCGCTGCGGCGCGGTGGGTGAGCACTTCGTCGTAGAGCCATTCGTTGCGCAGTTCAGGCAGGATCGTGAGTGGATCGCGGCGCTTTGGCAGCTTGTCGAGGAATTCGCGCGCGCGCAGGCCGATCTCGATGTTGGTGCCGTCCGAGCCGCAGGCGAGCACCAGCGCTTTGGCGTGGGCAAGGCCTGCGAGTTTCAGCATGTTGGGCTGTACGGCATCGCCTTTGAGAATCGCCACACCGCGCGCTTCGCAGGCAAGAGCGTTCGGGCTGTCATTGTCGAGCGTGATGGCCACGGCGTGCTCGCCTTCGTTGCGCAGGCTTTCGACGACCTGCCGACCGGTGTCGCCCAGACCGCAGACGATCACATGCCCGCGCGCACTGCGCGCCAAGGCCACGCGCATGTCGCGGCGTAGATTCTGCAGCACCAGCTTAATGCCGCCGGCCAGCGCCGACAGCGGCAACAGAAATTGCGCGATGACGAGCTGCCACGGGTCCTTGCCGAGCGTGAAATTGCCTGTGGCTTTGATGAGCCCGACAGTTTTGACGAAGGCGCCCAGCGGCGAGGTGACAAGGCATCGCCCGGCACAGATCTCAAAGCCCCAGAAGCCGAGCACCAGCCCGGCCAGCGCCAGCGGCGCGATGACGAACCAGTCCCGGGAGCGGAAAAGCGTGATCGGCATGGTCAGGTGGGCAATGTAAGTGGCTTTTCGCGGAATACGAAACGCCAGTCGGTGACGTCGAGCGCCATAGCGTGGGTCGCGCTTTCGGTGAGCGACGACACGCGCGAAAGCGTCATCGCACCCTTTGCCAGATCGTTTCGCAGGGCTGCCGAAACCTGCGAAAGCTGTTCGTCCATGTGCCTTGCGCGTTGGGCGATGCGCCCGAATTCACCTTGCACACGGATGCCGTAGAACGCCGCCCCCAAGGCAGGTAGGAGCGCGGTAAAGAAGATTTCCGCCGTTCCGTAGTTCTCGAATTTCCAGTGGAGGAAAAATATGCCTCCAGTGAAAACGGTGCACACAGCCGCAGTCAGGCCGAACAATATGACGCCCCACCTATCGAGCCTGTGATCGAGTTTCTGCGAAACCTCGCCGACGCCGCGATGATAAAGCACCTGTTCGCGCAATTCGGTTTTCTGCACGAGTTGGGCCACAGCGACGGCATAGGCCGGGTCGGCACGCACGCCCACCATGCCGATATCGCGCACCACGGCGCGATAATACCAGTTCACCCAGGCCGCGCCCGAATCGCCACTGCTTTCTTCGCTATGTATCGTATCGCGGATTTCGAACGTGCTCGAGCCGGTCAAGGTCAGTACCCGCATGTGACGCAGGAGTTCGGCAAGATGGCGATAGTCGATCCAGCGATCATGCCAACTGCGCGTCATGCCGTTCCATACGATCACGACCACGCTCCACATCATGATCAATTCGATCACTATCAACCACTTATGCGCCACCCCGTGCCACAAACCCAGCAGCGACACGAATACGGCGCCCGCCGCCAGCGCGAAACTCAGCACATAGGAGCTGCGATAAACGCGCACATAATAGGATGCCAGCCCATCGGCCCAACCGAAGGCAGGTTCCAAAACAGTGGCGAGCTTTTCGCGCGATGGGCCTGAAATCGGCGGCAGCAATTGCCAATAAGTCCGCCATTGTGTGTTGGCCGACACCAGATAGTTTGGAACGCGCAAATCAGCCAAGCGCGGCCAGCGCACGAACAGCATCATCTGCAACAGTGCATAGAAGACGGAGAAAGTGAACTTGGTCTGGCGCTCGTCCCAATAGGCGCGCAACCGCTTCGAGGGCGGCCTGTGCACTCGCTTGCTGGGATCATGCGGCGGCAACACCATCGTGCACAACAAGTCGCGTAACACCTCAGCGCTCAGTTCTTCGCTCGGCATCTGCAATGGATCGCGCGAGCCAAGCGGCTCTGGACGCAGCAATTTCGGCGGCGCGTCCTTGTTGTCGGAATGGATCCAGATCACCGGAATGTTGGACTCGATGGCGTGCGAGACGATCTCGGCGGTGCCGCCGCGACCTTCGGCGGGCAGCCCATTCCAAACCGCGATCAGGATGTCGCATTGGCGTAAGGTCATCAGACCTACGGCTTCGTAGGCGCGGGTGTCGTCGACCCCGCGCGTTTCCTCGAGTTCGAATACGTTCTTCGCGCGGGCAAGCAATTGGTGGAACGCCTTGCGCGAAGCCTCGGCCTTGAAATCGGCTTCGTAGAGTTCACGTGCGAAAGGAAGCGGGCAATCGAGCGCGAAACCGCAATCGAGGGCTGCCTGCGCGGCAAGTCGATCCGAGCCTTCGGCGAGTGGCGAGATCAGCCGCAAGGCGGCAGCGTTGCCGCAGAAGGTCTGGTGATGGCCCGATTGCAGGTGCCCCAGCGTGTCACGTGCATCGGTGAACAGTGCCGTCAGCACTTTGTGCACCCGCAGCCCCGCCTCCTCGCCCAGTGTGCGGTGGCCGCTGATGCCAAAACGCAGCACCAGCGCGGGCCGGGGGGGCCCCTCCTTCTCGGTCGTTTCGCTCGGTTGCATCCAGCTGTCCCATCCGCCCGGCCCATGTAAGCAGCGGCTCCGCGCCGCGATCAAGCGCGTTGGGCGTTTGTCTTGGGATAGGTTCTGGCAAGGGTCATATTGGCAAAATGATAAAGCCTGAAACGCTGCTCTGCCCAACGCCGGCCGGACTATATTGCCCGCCCGCAGACTTCTACATCGACCCGGTGCGGGCGGTGGCGCGCGCCGTCATCACCCATGGCCATTCCGATCACGCGCGCGCCGGCCATGGCGCGGTGCTGGCGACGGCCGAAACTCTTGCCATCATGGAGGCGCGTTATGGCACGGGCTTTGCGGGCGAAACCCAGGCTGCCAGCTACGGCGCCCCTACCCTGCACAACGGGGTCGAGATCGTGCTGCACCCGGCGGGGCATATATTGGGATCAGCACAAGCCGCTGTGCACTGGAAGGATTGCCGGATCCTCGTCTCGGGCGATTACAAGCGTCGCCGCGACCCCACCTGCGCGTCGTTCGTCCCTGTTGCCTGCGATGTATTCGTGTCGGAAGCGACATTCGGCCTGCCCGTGTTCCGTCATCCCGACGACCACGACGAAATGCACAAGCTGCTCAAATCGGTGGCGCAGTTTCCCCAACGCGCCCATCTCGTAGGCGCCTATGCGCTCGGCAAGGCCCAGCGCATCATCTGTCTGTTGCGCGAAGCCGGATACGACCGCACCATCTATGTGCATGGTGCGATGCAGCGGTTGAACGCGCTCTATGAATCTTTCGGCATAGAGCTTGGCCCACTTGCACCCGCAACGACAGGACGCAAAAAGGATTTCGAGGGCGCGATCATCATCGCGCCGCCGTCTGCAATCGCAGATCGCTGGGCGCGGCGTTTTCCCGATCCGCTGTCCGGCTTCGCCTCGGGCTGGATGAGCGTGCGGGCGCGTGCCCGCCAGCGCGGCGTGGAACTGCCGCTCGTTATTTCCGATCATGCCGATTGGGACGAACTCACCATGACGGTGAAACAACTTCAGCCTTGTGAGCTTTGGGTCACCCATGGCGAAGAGCAAGCCCTGTTGCGTTGGGCGGAGCTGGAAGGCGTTGGCGCGCGTGCCCTTTCGCTCGTGGGCTATGATGACGAAGAAGAAGCCTAATGCGCGCGTTTGCAAATCTTCTGGATCGACTTTCGTTTACGCCCTCGCGCAACGCCAAGCTGGTCCTGATACGCGATTATTTGCGCGAAGCACCCGATCCCGAACGTGGCTGGGCGCTGGCTGCGCTGACCGGCGCGCTGTCGTTTTCGCAGGCCAAGCCCGCGTTCATCCGCAAGGCGGTCGAAGCACGCTATGATCCGCAACTGTTTCGCCTTTCTTACGACTATGTCGGGGATCTTGCCGAAACAGTCGCGCTCATCTGGCCGGCGAAGCACGGCGCCAATCGGAAACCCGAATTCTCCGAGGTAATCGAAGCACTGCGCACGGCATCGCGTTCGCAGGTCCAGGCGCTTTTGGAGGGCTGGCTTGATGCGCTCGATGCCAATGAACGTTGGGCGCTTTTGAAACTTGTCACCGGTGGTTTGCGCGTTGGCGTTTCTGCTCGGCTGGCGAAACAGGCCGCTGCCGCTATGGGCGGCGTGCCCATAACGCAAGTGGAGGAAATCTGGCACGCGCAGTCGCCACCTTACGAAGATTTGTTTGCGTGGCTCGAAAAGCGCAGCGAAAGGCCCTCGCCCGATGCGCCGGGCCGGTTCCGCCCGGTCATGCTGGCACAAGCCATCGATGAGCACAGCGATTTGGTTCGGCTTGATCCCGCCGATTACGCCGCTGAATGGAAATGGGATGGCATCCGGGTGCAGGCCGTGAACGAGCGCGGCAAGCGTTGTCTCTACACGCGCACCGCCGACGACATTTCGCATTCTTTTCCAGACATCTTGGAGGCGATGACGTTCGAGGGCGTGCTCGACGGGGAACTCCTGGTCATGCGCAAGGGCAGGGTCGCGCCGTTCGGCGATTTGCAGCAAAGGCTCAATCGCAAGACCGCGGATACAAAGCTGATGTCCCGATATCCCGCCGCCATCCGCGCCTATGATTTGTTGCTCGATGGCGATAAGGACATCCGCCATCTGCCATTCAAACAGCGCCGTGCGCGTTTGGAATTGTTTGTCGAGAAGGCCGCCTCGTCCCGTATCGACCTTTCGCCGTTGCTGCTGTTCGGGACCTGGGACGAATTGCGTCAGCTGCGTGCTGCTCCGCCCGCCGGCGACCCGCAATCCGCCGAGGGGGTGATGCTGAAACGCTGGGATTCTATCTACGAAGCCGGGCGCCCCAAGGGGCCGTGGTTCAAATGGAAGCGCGACCCGTTCCTGATCGACGCGGTGCTGATGTATGCCCAGCGCGGCCACGGCAAGCGGTCGAGTTTTTATTCGGACTACACGTTCGGGGTTTGGCGCGAAGATGAGGACGGCAAGTATGCGTTGACGCCGGTGGGCAAAGCCTATTTCGGCTTTACCGACGATGAACTCAAGCAACTCGACAAATTCGTGCGCGACAACACGACGGAACGCTTCGGGCCTGTTCGTTCCGTTCGGGCTGATCGCGATTTCGGCCTTGTCATGGAAATCGCCTTTGAAGGCCTGCAGCGTTCCACGCGGCACAAATCCGGCGTTGCTATGCGGTTCCCACGTATCAATCGGTTGCGCTGGGACAAGCCGGCGCGCGAAGCCGATGAATTGCGGACGTTAGAACACATGCTGGAACGGATAGATGCAAACGTCTGATTTTATCGGAACAATTGCGGCGTTGGGCAGTTAGGCTCCTGTAACCACAAGGAAGCTCCACCATGCCCACACCAAGCGGTCATACGCGCGCGATACTTTCTTCCAAGGTGAAGGGAACCGCGGTCTACAACACGTCCGGCGACAAGATCGGCCATGTCGAAGATGTCGTGCTCGATAAGATGTCGAACAATATTATGTTTGCCGTGCTCGGCTTCGGCGGCGTCCTCGGCATGGGTGAGAAATATCACCCCATTCCGTGGTCGGTGCTCGATTATAATCCCGATAAGGGCGGCTATATCGTGCCGCTGTCCAAGGATGTACTCGAAAAAGCCCCTACTGCGCGGCTGGAAGATGTGACGCGGGCGGACAGCGATCTGAGAACGCGGACTTACGATTATTATGAGACGCCCCACTACTGGGAGTAGTGTCAGTAAAATCGATTCGAAAAGTCGGTGGCGCAGGCGCCGCCGGCTTTTCGTGCGTTTAACCACGATCCGGTTGATTTTGCGGTACGGCCAGCGCGAAATGCGGACACAAACATCAAAACAATCCGGGTTGGGAAATGCCTTGGAATTTCGGTGACATTCTGGACGCTATCGAACCGGTTCTGCCCGGCGAGGCGCCCGCCTTCATTCATGGTTCGCGCACCCTCACATGGGCCGAGACTTCGAGGCGTTCGAACAATCTGGGGCGTGCGCTGATCGCACGCGGTGCGACACCGGGCGATAAGGTCGCATTCTACATGCGCAACCGCCCCGAATATTGCGAACTGATGGCGGCATGCTTCAAGGCGCGGCTGACCCATGTGAACGTCAACTACCGCTACAAGCCCGACGAAGTGTTTTACATCTTCGACAATTCCGATGCGCAGACGGTCGTCTATGGCGCAGAGTTCCGCGATGTCATCGCCCAGATTCGCGATCGCCTCGGCAACGTGCGGACCTTCATCGAGGTGACCGACGACGAACCTGCTTCTTTCGCGCAACGGTTTGAGGACTTGGTGCACGAAGGTGATGGCTCGCCACTGAGGCTACAGCGTTTGCCCACCGACGAATTCTTCATCTATACGGGCGGTACGACCGGAATGCCCAAGGGCGTGATCTGGACCCACAACGATCTGCGCGAAACCCATCTGACGTCGCTTCGGCGCCTCGGACCTGTGCCCGAAACCATGGAGGGGCTGGTGGGCTCGATCAAGATCGCCGGGCCCGGCGTGCGCCTGTTGCCGGCATGCCCGTTGATGCATGGCACCGGCATGTTGATGGCGATGGCGACCATGCTGAGCGGGGGCTGCGTGGTCACGATGCAAAGTCCGCATTTCGATCCGGAGGAATTGTGGCGCGAAGTCGACCGCAACAAGGTCGCCACCGTCGTCATCGTGGGCGATGCGTTCGCTAAGCCAATGTTGCAGGTACTCGATGCAGCGCCTGGAAAATACAATCTGTCGAACATCGTGAACATAGTGTCGTCCGGCGTGATGTGGAGCGTGGAGGTCAAGCGCGGCCTTATACGCCATATCCCGCAAGCGGTGTTGATGGACAGTTTTGGGTCTTCGGAAAGCGTTGGCCTCGGTTCGTCGCAGATGACCAGGGACGGTGAAATCCAGACCGCGAAATTCCAGATCGGCGAACGCTGCAAGGTGTTCGACGAACACGACCGCCCGGTTGTGCCCGGCTCGGGCAAGACCGGCATGATCGCGCAATGTCCGCCCATTCCCGTGGGCTATTACAAGGACCCGGAGAAGACGGCCAAGACCTTCCGCACGATCGATGGCGTGCGCTATGCGATGCCCGGCGACTGGTGCAAGGTCGAGGCGGACGGCACGCTGATCTTGCTCGGACGCGGCAGCGTCTGCATCAACACGGCTGGCGAGAAAGTCTATCCCGAAGAGGTCGAGGAAGCGCTCAAGACCCATCCGGCAATAGAGGATGCGCTGGTCATCGGTGTGCCGGACGAACGCTGGGGCCAGGCGGTGACCGCTGTGGTTCACATTTCGCCGTCGCATCAATTCGATGAAGCCGATCTGCGTCAGCACGTCCGGTCGCGGCTGGCCGATTACAAAACGCCCAAACGGGTACTTGTCAGCACGATCTGCTTGCGCGCGCCAAACGGCAAGGCGGACTACAAGGCGGCCGGCGAATTCGCCAGAAGCGAACTCGGCATTGGCTGATGCGTTGAACGGCGGATCGTAACCGGCAATGCTGCGCTTCGGAGAACGCCATGATCGACAAACTGCAATCGCTGAACGCCGCAACGCTTGCCGCACAGGGGTTGGGCTGGGTGGATGAAACAACGCGCGCGATCTCGCCGCCAATCCATGTTTCCTCTACTTTCGAACGCGACAAAGACAATCAGTATCGTTCAGGCCGCAATTATGCGCGCGCCGACAATCCGACTTACGATCAAGCCGAGGCGCTGCTGGCCGCGTTGGAGGCGGGTGCTGACGCGATGCTGTTTTCCTCTGGCATGGCGGCAGCGACGGCGGTGTTTCAGAGCTTGGCACCAGGCGATCACGTGATCGCGCCCAAGATCATGTACTGGTCGTTGCGCCACTGGCTCATGACCTTTGCGCGCGGCTGGGGCCTCGATGTCGAGTTCGTCGATATGGCCGACACCGGTGCCATCGCGCGCGCAGCGCGGCCGGGCAGGACGAAACTGATTTGGGTAGAAACGCCGGCCAATCCGCTGTGGACGATCACCGATCTGGTGGGCGCCGCCGAGATCGCGCGCAAGGCGGGCGCGAAGCTGGCGGTGGATTCGACTGTGGCGACGCCGGTGTTCACCCGGCCCCTCGAATTGGGTGCCGATATTGTGATGCATTCGGCGACGAAATATCTCAATGGACATTCCGATCTGGTGGCGGGCGCACTTGTCACGCGCGTGGACGACGAACATTGGGCGCGTCTCAAAACCTTGCGCGTACAGTTGGGCGGCATACCGGGAGCCTTCGAGGCGTGGTTGATCCAGCGCGGTATGCGCACATTGTTTCCTCGCGTGCGCACCGCCGCTGCCAATGCGCGCGCCGTGGCCGAACATTTCCACGGCCATCCCGCGATAGCCGAAGTTCTCTATCCGGGCCTACCGGACTTTCCGGGCCACGTGGTGGCGGCGCGGCAGATGAGAGGCGGGTTCGGCGCCATGCTGTCGATCCGCGTCAAGGCTGGTGAGAGCGCGGCCATTGCGGCCGCCGCCGAGGTGCGCATCTGGAAACGTGCGACATCGCTTGGCGGTGTGGAAAGCCTGGTCGAACACCGCGCCTCGGTCGAGGATACCACCAGCCTTTGTCCGCGCGATCTGCTGCGGCTTTCCACCGGTATCGAAGAGGTTGGCGATCTAATAGCCGATCTCGAGCAGGCCTTGGCCGCGCGCTAGAGCATTTTACGTTCAATAGCGGTCAAACACTGCGCTGTCATCCTTTGTTCTCGTCTTTGGCGCGGTGGCGGGATCCAATTTTGTTTGCTCGAATAAAGACAAGTGGGTCGCACGCATAAGCGGGTGGTGGCAGAATAAATGAATGGCTTGACGATTCAGCCGAAACAAAAAATGGTCTATGCTCTCTTGGCTTTGATATAGTTGCCGACCACCGTATCGAGCGTAGCCAGTGGCGTGGCGCCGCACAGCAGCACCGCGTCGTGATAATCGCGAATGTTGAAGTGCGATCCTAAGGCTTTTTTTGCCTTGTCCCGGAGGCTTAGAAATTCGAGTTTGCCTAGCATGTAGGAACACGCCTGGCCCGGCCACACGCAATAGCGCTCGACTTCGGTGACGGCCGCTGCTTCAGGATCGCCCAGCGCATCGACATAATATTTGACGGCTTGTTCGCGGCTCCAGCGTTTGGCGTGTATTCCTGTGTCGATGACGAGCCGTACGCCGCGGAACATCGCATCGTGCATGTAGCCGATCCTGCCGAACGGATCGTTTTCATAAAGTCCCATCTCGTCGGCAAGTTGCTCGGCATAAAGCGCCCAGCCTTCGAGATAGGCCGAAAAAAACGAGATCTTGCGGATCAGCGGGAGGTTCGCTTCCTGTTGGATGCTGCCTTGCAGGTGATGGCCTGGGATGCTCTCGTGATAGGTGAGTGTGGGCAATGTCCAGCTCGGCACTTCGGCGGTGTTGCGCAAATTGATGTAATAGAAGCCAGGTCGCGAACCGTCGAGCGAGGAGGGCTGGTAATAGCCACCAGCCTGGCCTTCCTCGATATATTTCGGCACCCGCTTGATAGTGACATCGGCCTTCGGCAGCACACCGAAATATTGCGGCAGCTTGGTGCGCACCTGGCGCACCTTCACGTTTAGGTCGGCGATGAGTTTTTCCTTGCCTTCATCGGTGTTGGGATAGCGGAATTTCGGGTCGTCATACATTGCGCGCAGCCGTTCTCCGACCGTGCCTTTTGTCAGGGCATGGGACCTCATGATCGTGCCGATACGGGCGGTGAAATCGGCCACGAGATTAAGGCCAGCCTCGTGAATTTCGTTCGGCGTTTTATCGGTCGTCGCCCAATAGGTGAGCGAATCGGCATAATATTGATCGCCGTCCTTCAGCCGCCAAACCCCGGCATCGTGAACGGCTTTGGGCTGGAAGCTTTTGAGCAGAGTCCTCTGTCGATCGAGTGCCGGGTATATCTTGTCTGCCACAAGATGGGCAGCCCGTGCACCGTAATCGCCCGCGATATTTTTCTCTTTGGCGCGCCGGCCAACCGACGTGGCGAGGATTGCGTATTCCGGCGCGGGCGCGCGCAACTTTGTCATCAAATCGAGTGTGCGCTTCAGGATAAAGTCGGGCGCAATGACGCCAAGGCCTGCGTCGTGACGCGAGGCTTCGGATTCCTGGTCCAGCAGGCCTGCGAAGTCTTCAAGGCGCGCCAGATAAGCGTCGGCGTCTTCTTTGGTCTCGATGCTGTGCTGGCTGTCGAGGAAATCTGGCACCGACTGGTAAGCGCCGTTGAATTGGGTCATGACATAGGGCACGCCAGCGCCCTGCGGCGAACCCTCGCCCGAACTGGCCGCACCGAAATCATAACGGCGATACGCGGCATCGGCGGTCTTGAGGGAATAGTGAACGACATCGTAGTTCACCCCATCCATGCCAGAGAGTTGCGCGCGATTGATCGTTTCGAGTGCTTTTAATTGATCGGCGGTGCGGCGTTTATCGCCTGCGATCGCTGCGAGCGAAAGCCGGTCGAGCTTGCTCTTGGCGCTGGCGCGCGCACCTTTGTCGAGACCAAGCTGAGTGACCATCTGGGGCGAACGATCAAGATCGGCGTCGATGAATGCATCGAACAGTCTGTTCATCTTTGCAGCTTCAGATTGGGGCAGCGCGGCCAGGGCCGGCGGAATTGTGGCGATGGCAAGCGCTCCTGCAGCGGCGCCGGACAGAAGGGCGGACCGGCGGTCGAGCATGAATATGTCCCACTTATATATCTGCTGTTGAAGGGATAAGTCCTGCTTCCCACCCCTTCAAGGACGCGACCTGCGAAAATTCTTCACGTTCTTGTGCGCAAGGGGTGCATCATTTCCGAAAAAGAGCCTCCTAGTCATCGGGACCATAGGTTTGTGGCCGCCGGGCCATGCCTTTCGAGGTTTTCGGAAAATGACATCGGGGGTCGAACATAGCGGTCTAGGAGAAGAAGACCTCCAGGCATGGATGGCCCAATACGGCCCCGGTCTGAAGCGCTATTTCCTGCGCCGGGTGGGTGCTGCCGAAGCCGAAGATCTGGTCCAGGACGTGTTCCTCGCCATGCATACCCGCGGCTCGAGTGCACCCATCGACAATGTGCAGGGTTATCTGTTCGCGATCGCGGGCAACCTTCTGGCCAAGCGCCAGCAGCGTCTGTCCTACGCGATGTTCGAGGAAGCCCCCGACATCACCGAGGGTTTCTCGCCCGAACGGATTTTGATTTCACGGCAGGAAGCCGCCCGCGTGATCGTGGCCATCAAGAACCTGCCGCCGCGCACACGTGAGGCTTTCGTCCTGCATCGCTTCGAGGAGATGACCTATTCAGCCATCGCCCGCCAATTGGGCATTTCGATCAGCGCGGTGGGCAAGCTCGTGGCGCGCGCGCTCGCCCGCATCGCCGAAGAGACGAGGCGCGAACCATGAGCGCCGAAACCGCGCCCTTGGCGGAAACGCCCATCGAGATCGCTGCTGTTTGGTTTGCGCGCAAGCGCTCCGGCCAGATGAGCGCGCATGAATTGCGCGAATTGCAGGCCTGGCTCGATCAGGATCTGGAAAACCTTGCCGCTTATCGCGATGTCGCCCGTAGCTGGGAGATAGTGGAGGCCGTCCGCTCCGATCCCGAAATTCTCGCCGTGCGCGAAGCAGCCCGCGTGCACCAACCCATGCGCGTGCGGGTTCTGATCGCAGGCGCAATGGCGGCATCGTTCGCCACGGCCCTTCTGCTCGGTTGGGCAGCATTTTCCACCGACCTGCTCGACGATCTGATTGCCCCGCCCGCGCCGGAGAAAATCTTCCACACCGCCATCGGCCAGACCTCGACGGTCGCACTTGCCGATGGTTCGCTCATCACGCTCGACACCGACACCGTGCTGCGCACGCGTGAAACGCGCAAGCAGCGGCTGATTTATCTTGATCGCGGCCAGGCGTTTTTCCGTGTCGCCAAGAATCCGTCGCGTCCCTTCATCGTGGCGGCGGGCGGCAAAACGGTGACCGCGCTCGGCACCGTGTTCGACGTGCGTCTCGACAACAAGAAGTTCCAGGTCACGCTGATCGAAGGCAAGGTGCGCGTCGCAAGCCCCCGCACAGCGACGCAGCCTGGCCAATGGGCAGAGATGGCGGCGGGCTGGCAACTTATTTCGCGCAACGGCACCGACTGGTCGCTCACCCCTGTCAGCCCCAAGCGGCAAGCCAAGGAAACCGGTTGGCTCGAAGGCCAGCTCACCTTCCTCGGCGAGCCGCTTAGCAATGTTGCCGGCGAAATGAATCGCTATTCGAGGAAGAAGATCGTCATCGCCAACGCGCGAGTTGCGCAGACGCCGATCGACGGCGTGTTTCGCACGGGCGATATCGACGGCTTCGTCAAGCTGGTGACCAATTACAATCTCGCGCGTGTCATTTCGGACACGAAAACGAATGTCGTGCTGGACGTGCCGCAAAAATCGACGTCCGGCCCCGATGCTCAGGTGCATGGTTTGCCGTGAGCATCCTCTTGCTTGTGTGAGGGCTTAACCGTTTCGCAGTAAAAAAAGGGGGGAGCAGTGCCATCCACAAGACATGCCATCCGCAGTACCCACGGCGCGGTGTGGATGGCCGCGCTTCTTTCTATTGCGCTGTGTAACGTCGCATTCGCCCAGGCGCGTGTCAGCTTCGACATTCCGGCTCAGCCCCTGCCACGCGCACTTGCCCAATTCGGCGTGCAGAGCGGTTATCAGATCATTGCGGATTCCACGCTGACGGCTGCGAAGAACTCCCATAGCGTTTCAGGAGCGATCGATCCCGACAAGGCGCTTGGCGAGGTGCTGGAAGGCACCGGCCTCACCTATCGGCGCACCGACGGCTCTTTCATGATCTACCCGGTGGCGCAGCGCGCCGTTGAAGCCACCCCCGTCCAGATCGCGCAAGCTGCCACCAAGGCAATCGAAACAGTGACGGTGACGTCGTCGAAACTCGGGGGCGCCGATGTACAAACGGTGCCGATTGCGATCACCGCTTTGTCGCAGGAACAGCTGACCGCCACCCAAACGGCAGGCGGCCCCGACCTCGTGAAACAGGTGCCAAACCTCACCTTCACCAAGACGAACTTCACCGGTTACAGCATTCAAATTCGCGGCATCGGCACGCAGGCAATCTCCGTGACAACGGATCCGGCCGTGGCTGTCGCTTTCAATGACATTCCCTTTATTCGCAACCATTTCTTCGAGCAGGAATTCTATGATGTCAGCCAAGTCGAGGTCCTGCGCGGTCCGCAAGGAACACTATATGGACGTAACGCGACAGCAGGTGTCGTCAATCTGACCTCGGCGAAGCCGACGGATCAATTCGAAGCGATGGCGTCCGGGGAGCTAGGCAACTATCACCAGCGCCGCTTCGAAGGCATGATCAACGTTCCCCTTGTCGATGATCGGCTCGATATCCGCATCGCCGGGGAATGGACCAAACGGCAGGGCTATTCGTTTAACTCTCTCACCGATCAACGCATCGATGGCCGCGATTTGTGGTCGGGCCGTGTTTCGATCGGCTGGAAGCCCGTCGAAAACCTCCAGGCAACACTTGTCTGGGAACATTTCTCAGAAGATGACGACCGCATGCGCACGAGCAAGCAGCTCTGCAAAAATGCCCCGAGCCCCACGGAAGTAAACGGTGTACCGGTCGTCGATAACAGCGGTACGAGTGTTACAAATCCAGCCTTTTTCCTCAGTCAAGGTTGCCTTCCGACTTCGCTTTATTCGCCAGACGCGTTCGAAGTTCCGAACGGCTTGACTTTGGGCTATTACACCGGCATCGGAATCTTGGGCACCCCGACGCATCAGGAATTCGACGTATATGCAAGCGCAACCCAATCACAAAATTTGCGCGTCATCGAATCAACACTCAACCCCGTCTACAAAGCCAAGAACGACATCATCGAATTGAATGTCGATTACAATATCGTGCCAGCCTTGACGGTAACGTCCCAGACGGGATTCAATCACGACTTTCTTTGGTCCACCGAAGATTATAATCGCTTCGATACAGCACCCGGTGCGTTTGTTTATGACGTTTCAGATCCCAGCGATAGAAATGAGAAGGGCCAGGTCTCGCCCGAGCCTGGGGCGTCGTGTGGCCCGCTTGGGTTCGGCGAGAATTGCTTTGTACCGGCCATATTCTGCGACCCGCAATTGGGGTGCAGCGACCGTCTTGTTGCCGAAGATCTATCGGAGGAGCATGCTTGGCAACTGAACCAGGAGTTCCGGCTTGCCTCGAATTTCAGCGGGCCCCTTAATTTCAGCGCGGGAGGCAACTATCTCCACTACGAGACCGAGGAAGACTATTATGTCTTTATCAATTCACTCTCGCTTTTGTCGGCAACACTCAACACGGTAGCGCCATGGGTTCCTGGTGTCTCCGACAACAGTGGGTGTTTGCCCGGAGGATTTATAAATTCAAATCCCTCCGTCCAGCAGAATATACAGCAAACAAGCAGCTGCATTTACATAGACCCAAATCCGCTCACGAAGCTCAACGGCGAAGGCCATAATTATTTTCTGAGCAAAAATCCTTACGTGCTGAATTCGTACGCAGCCTTCGGCGAGACCTACTATAATATCGCACAGGACTTAAAACTGATTGGCGGTCTGCGCTGGACGGAAGACCAGAAGCACTTCACCGATATTCCAAGTGAACTTGTCGTTCCGGGCTATGGCTACGCATCGACGGGCATCATCGACCAACAATGGGATCAATTCACCGGCCGCGCCGCGATAAATTGGATGCCAAAGCTCGTTTTTACAGACCAGACCCTGATCTATGGCTCTTACTCTCATGGCTATAAAGCAGGTGGCGCAAATCCGCCTGGGGCTGTGCTCATAACCTCTCTTGGCGCCGGACAGATCACCAACCCCATTCATCCCCTCACATTCAAGCCAGAATTCATCGATGCATTCGAGTTGGGAACGAAGAACACGTTGCTCGACGGTTCGCTGACGCTTAACGGGAATGTCTTCTATTACAACTACGAGAATTATCAGATTTCGGAGATCGTCGATCGCACTTCGATCAATTTGAACTTCGATGCCCACGTGAAGGGGGCCGAACTTGAATCAACATGGGAGCCGTTACCGGGTCTGCGGTTCAATTTCGCGGGCGGTTGGGAGGACACCGCGCTGGCGAAGGGCTCCGAAGCCGTCGATCTGATGGACCGTGCGGATGCCGCAAACCATCCAGGTTGGATGGTCGTCAAACCCTTCTTCACGCAATCGTCAAATTGCATCCTGCCGACCTATGTCGTCGCAATTGTGATGTTGGACGCGGGCGAGCTCTCGGGAGCGTGTGGGGATGCCTATAATGCGCATAGCAATCTGGGCGTACCGAGCTTTGATCCCTCCACCGCGCCAAACGACGGTCAGGGTTTCGATAAAAATCTCGGCGGCAATGAACTGCCCAACGCGCCTCCCTTTACCGTCTCGTTCGGTACGCAATACACCATGCCGCTGACGCCGGATTGGGCGGGTACGCTGCGGGCCGATTATTATTGGCAGGATTATTCCTGGGCCCGCGTGTTCAACGACAATCCATATGATCGCTTGCGCGGCTACACCAACGTGAACCTGTCATTGATCTTAACCAATCAGGCCGGTTGGCAGGTGATGCTCTACGACAAGAATGTCTTCGATTCGACGGCGATCACAGGAACGTTCCTGAACAGCGATGACTTCGGCTCTGACCACCAACGTCTTTCTGACCGATCCCAAGTTGATCGGCATACGCGTCACCAAGAATTGGTAAGGGGGAGCCAATGAGCGAATTGATGAGCGTAAGAAGCACCGACAGAGACTTCCGCCGGCGGCTGTTGGCAACTGTTTCTGTGCTGACGTTGTTGGGCACCCTCTATGGCGCAGCAGACGCCGAGCAAGCCGATAGTCCCACGGTTTGGATCGAACTGGGGGGCCAATTGGAACGGATTGACGGTGGTGAGGAAAGGTTTGCGCCTGCCTTCGTTCTGGTGACGCCACGGCCGGACTTCCAGACGGTTACCGCAACGACCGTTGAGAGACCGCCTCGATACAGCAATGGGGCAGAAGGAAAAATATCCTTTGAGCCGGCGTCCTCCAATTGGGTCATATCTGCCTTCACGCGTTATGGCCGCTCGAACGGCGATAAGCACGAACATCAACAGACCTATCCCAAATCATTTTATGATCCCGCACCATTGCTCGGCGCCGTCGCGCGCCCGAATTCCGCCAAATTTAGCGACTTCACCACGAAGAGCAGCGAAAGCCATTTCTTGCTTGATTTTCAGGCCGGTAAGGATGTTGGGCTTGGAATGTTTGGGAACGTTGCCTCCTCGGTGCTTAGTGTAGGTGTTCGCTTTGCACAGTTCACAACAAGAACGTCATCGGTATTGAAATCTGACCCTGATTGGCACTTCCACTATAAATACCATTCGGGATATTCGAAGCCGGTCGCTTTCGGATCGATCTATCATTCAAACGCAGCTCGGGCTAACGCCACTCGGAGTTTTCATGGCATAGGCCCATCGATCTCGTGGAATGCGTCAGCCCCGGTTTTGGGCAATGCCGGATCAGGCGAAGCGTCATTGGATTGGGGCGTAAACGCCGCTCTTTTGTTTGGCCGGCAGAAAGCAATCGCGCACCATCAGACAACGGCTTATTATCACGGACCAAAGTATCCAATTGCGGGGCCTGGCCATCATGTGACGCTCTATCAGCACCTGGCAGATCACATTCGGGCACGATCCGTCACGGTCCCGAATATTGGCGGATTTGCGGGCGTGTCGTTCCGGTATTCAAGCGCGAAGCTCAGTCTCGGCTATCGGGCAGATTTCTTCCTTGGCGTGATGGACGACGGTATCGATACGCGCATTGTGGGAAATCGCGATTTCTACGGACCCTTCGCCACGATCAGTGCTGAACTTTGAGGCCAGGCGGGAATTTTTGTCTTGGCGGTTTGCACAAAGCACCGCTTCTCCCCTCGCCGCCTTTTTACGCAGAAAGGCTGTGGGTAGGTCGCGACAGGTCCAAGAAATCGGCCGCGCTTAGCGGCTCGCCGAACAGCAGGCCCTGTAGGGCGTGGACCCCTGCGATCTTCAGGAAACGCGCGTTGTTTTCGGTCTCGACGCCCTCCGCAACCACTTTCATGCCAAGCGCGCGGCCGATGCTTGCCACAGCGTGAATGACGCTGGCCGATTGCACCTCGCGCGTACAGTCGGTGATGAATTCGCGGTCGATCTTGAGTTTGTTGAACGGGAAGCGACGCAGATGCTGTAGGCTCGAATAGCCGGCGCCGAAATCGTCAAGCGCGATCTTTACGCCCATTTCGCGCAGCCGGTCCATGTTGGCCCGCACGCGGTCCTGGTTTTCCAGCAAGGCCGTTTCTGTGATCTCGATTTCAAGGCGGGCGGGATCGAATTTGTGCTTGTCGAGCAACGCCTGGACCAGCGGTACGAAATCTGCGCTCGCGAAATCTATCGCCGACGCGTTGACGGCGACAGGATGGGTGGCGTGGCGCATCTCCCGCATCGCCCGGTCGATCACCCAGCGCGTGAGCAAGCCGATGAGGCCATGCTTCTCCACCAGCGGAATGAACAGGGCAGGTGAGATCGCCCCCTTCGTGGGATGGTTCCAGCGCAGAAGGGCTTCGCATCCCACCACTGCGCGAGTGCCCGCATCGCATTGCGGTTGATAGACGAGCGACAGCTCGCCGCGTTCCAGCGCAAGCTTCAGATCCGCCATCAATCTGGTGTCGGTGTTTTCGCCTTGGGCTGAAGCTTCCAGCGCATCCAGTGTCGCGTTAAGTGTCTGCTCTAGCGTTGAAACGCTCTCGCCGTCCGGCGTGCGGCCTTCGCGGGCGCCCGCTTCCATGACCGCGCAAAGATCGGCCACGGCTTTCGCGCCGATGTTGAAGCTCATGGATTTGAGCGCATGGGCTGCCGATGCTGCCGCGTCCGCATCGCGAGCCGCTTTCAGCTGTTCGATGCAGCCAGGCGCATTCGTGCGATAGAGCGTTTGCACGCGTTCGACGAAATCGCTGCGGCCGTTGGTGGCGAAATTGTGAAGCTGCGAAATGGTGTCGGAATCGAAGAGCTCGTTTTGCGGGGAGCCGAACGAAAGCGTTGCAGGGGCCAGGTTCACCGAAACAGGTTTTTTGCTTTCCTTCAGAAACCGCCCAAGTAGTTCGCCCAATGCCTTCAGCGTGAACGGCTTGTGTAATACCTCATTCATACCGGCTTCGCGCCAGGTTTCGGAGGTGACCCCCACGACATGGGCGGTGAGTGCGACGATCGGGGTTGGCGCTGTGCCGGCTTGGGTTTGGCGGCGGCGGATTTCACGGGCGGCTTCGAAACCGTCCATCTCCGGCATACTGCCGTCCATCATGATAAGGTCGAAAGATTCGCCTGCCGCCTCGACGGCTTCGCGGCCATTGCCGACGAGCCTGGCCTGGATACCAAAACGGCTTAACGCCTCCATCGCGACTTCGCGGTTGACCGCGCTATCGTCGGCCACCAGCACGCGCGCGCCTGCGAAATTCGCTACGCCCTGATCGGCGGCAGTTTGCTCGGCCTCGGCGGATTGTAGCGGCGTGCCCGTTTCAAGGCGGCGCAATATCTCCACCAGTTCGTGCCGCCGCACGGGCTGCACCAGGACGGCGCCGATTTTTCGACGTCGCAAGAGCTCCTGCGGCTTGGATTCGCCATAGTTGCTGATGCAGATGATCTGTTTCGCCGTCAAGCCGCCCAATCCGGCGAGATCGGTGACCGCGACGTTGCAGTCACCCTCGGCCTGCACGCAATAACCGGCAGCCGCGAAATACTTCTTCAGGCTTTGCGCAGTGAGCGAGCCGCTATGTGCAACCGCAACGCGCGGGGCACCGACTGCATGGGGCCATGGTTCGGCGGCTTCGATCACGCTCATGGGAAAGGTCAAGACGAAGCTTGAACCCTGGCCCATTTGACTTGTCACCGTGAAATAACCGTCCATCGCATCGACCAGCTTCTTGCAGATAGCAAGGCCGAGCCCGGTGCCGCCGAAGCGACGTGTGGTGGATTGGTCGGCTTGGGTGAACGCGCCGAACACCGAGCCGAGCTTGTCCTGTGGGATGCCGATGCCGGTATCGCGCACAGCGATGCGCAGCATACCGTTTTCATCAGGTGCGACCTCGACCACGACGCCACCCTTTTCGGTGAATTTGATCGCATTGTTGACGAGATTGGAAATCACCTGTCTCAAACGCACGGGATCGCCCGCGATCAGGTGAGGCGTTTTGGGGTCGACGAACCCGGCAAGATCAAGCCCCTTGGTCGCCGCGCGATCCCAGAACAGGCTTAGCACGTCTTCGACGATCTCGTTGAGATCGACCGCGACGGTTTCCAGCTCAAGTTTGCCCGCCTCGATCTTGGAGAAGTCCAGGATATCGTTGATGATGGCAAGCAGGCTTGCGCCGGATTTCGCGATCACTTCGGCGAAGCGGCGTTCGCGCGCTGGCAACTGACCCGCCGCCAACATTTCGGCCATCACCATCACGCCGTTCATCGGCGTGCGGATTTCGTGGCTCATCGTGGCGAGGAAATCCGATTTGGCGTGATTGGCTGCTTCGGCCGCATCTTTGGCGATCACCAGTTCTTCGGTGCGGGTGGCGACCTCGTCTTCCAACCCGGCCATATGCTGGGCGATGCGCGCGTCGCGGGCGCGGATTTCGGTCAGCATCTGGTTGAAGCCGGAGACCAGCATCGCGGTTTCGCCATCGGCCTCGATGGGAACGGTTTGCGCGTAATCATGTGTTTCCTGCACGCGGCGCATGGAGCGGGTCAGCGCCACGATGGGACGGGCGATACGCTCCTGTAGCCGCCAAGCGATCAAAAGGCCTGCAAGGATCGCAAGCAATGCCACGCCCAGACTGATTGCGAGGCTTGCGAGAAAACGCTGGAACATGCCGTCGGTCTGTCCGAGCAGCACCACGCGCCCGACCGTGCGGTTGGCAAACTGAATGGGCGCGGCAACTTCCGAGGTCTGGCTGAAAAGTTCCGTCCACAGCGAGGGGTGTGCGGTGGCAGAAGCCTGCACGTCGCTTGCAAGCCGAACGCCCGCGCCCGTCTCCACCAAAAGCTTGCCGTTTGCGCCTTCGATGCGGCCGTAGCCGACATCGTTCATTTGCGCGATAGCACGCAGGCTGCGAAACGCACCCATACGGTCATTGTGCGCGGCGGCCTGGCTTGCGAGCGAGGCCACGACGTGGGCTGCTGCACTGAGCCGCGCGGTTTCGAGTGCCACTTCGCGCGCGCCGTCGCGCCAGGCCGAAACACCGGCGATCGGAGCTGCGGCGAGACCCACCGAATAGATCACCAGGAGCACGAGCTTGCGCCTGAGCGTACTTTGCCGCCGCGCGGCCTGCGGTTGCCCGTGCTCCACCGGAACAGTTCCCGAGAATGACCACTTCCGCAGTTACCACCGATTAATGACCCTCCCCTTAACATGCGGGTGGGATTGGAGTTTTGCGCATGGCTTCCGGGCCCGCGCCAGCTGAATTTTTCTATGTCCTCCAAGAGCCTCTGCATCTGCTCTTCGTGGATGACGATCCCATTTTGTGCGAGTTTGCAAAGGTGCATCTGGCCTCCGAAAAAGGCCGGGTTTCCGTGGCTGCCAATGGTAAAGAAGCACTAACTGTGATCGGCGCCGGTGGCGTCGACCTCGTCCTGCTCGATCTCGAAATGCCGCAGCTCGATGGTTTCGGTGTGCTCGAAGCTTTGCGCGCCAACGAGGCCACGCGGCGGCTTCCGGTTATCGTCATCACCGGACGCGAGGATGTGGTGGCCATCGACCGCTCCTTCGCCAAGGGGGCCTCGTCTTTCATCGTCAAGCCGATCAATTGGCGGCTCTTGAACTACCAGATACGCTTCGTCGACCGCGCCCATCGCGCCGAACTGCAACTGCTAGATCGTATCGTCGAAGTCGAGCACACCAAGCGCGAACTCGAACGAACCTCGTCCGAACTCCTTGACGCTTCACGCGGGGCCGAGAAGGCCAGCGAAGCCAAATCGCAATTCCTCGCCGCCATCAGCCACGAATTGCGCACACCGCTCAACGCCATTTTGGGCTTCGCCCAGATGATGCAGAGTCAGGCGTTTGGTCCTCTGGGCAACGAACGCTATCGCCGCTATGCGCAGGATATCGGCGACAGCGGTGCCCATTTGCTGGCGATGATCAACGATATCCTCGAATTGTCGCGCATGGACGCCGATCAGGCGACATTGCAGGAAGAGGTGTTTGCGCCCGCCGGTGTCATCGCCGAGGCCCTTCGCATGGTCGAGCCACAGGCCGAAGCTGCCGGTCTGACGCTCTCCACCGTCATGGCTTCGGGCCTGCCGGACTTGCGCGCGGACCGCCGATTGGTGCGCCAGGTGCTGGTCAACATTTTGGCGAATGCGGTGCGATTCACGCCCAGGGCCGGCACGGTGACCGTGCACGGTTTTCCACGCGGCGACGGTCTTTGCATCGAGGTGCGCGACAGCGGGATCGGAATCTCGCCCGAGGATATTCCCAAGGCGCTTGAGCGCTTCAGCCAGGTCGATAACAGGCTTTCGCGCAAATATGACGGCGCGGGGCTGGGCCTGCCGATGGCCAAGCAATTCATGGAATTACATGGCGGAACGTTGGAACTGACCAGCAGGCTCGGCTTCGGCACGCAGGTCTGCATCGTGTTTCCGGCGTCACGGCGTTTGCCGGCCGGGCTCGCAACGCAATCTCGTGACGTGAAGGCCGGTTCGCGTCAGATTGCGCGATAAACAAGAGACGCTGGGGCATGACCTGAGGCCATCGGGTCCTAGTTTATCAGTCTCACGCTCGACGTCACCGCGGTGGGCCCCACGCCTTGTGGTACGGGCGGCGTGCCGAGCATGGCGTAATTGGCGTTCACCACCAGATTGGCCCCGCCGCTGACACTGATGCTTTTGGCGACGATCACCGTCCACGCCGAATTTTCCGCGACCGGGCTGTTGCCCGTCACGCTGAGCATCCCGTTGGGAATGTAGACGACGCCCAGAAGCTTGTGCGCGGCCATGGTCGAGATGGTGAAGGTCTTGGTGTTGGTGCTGGTTGTGGCGATCACGAAGCCCGCGAAAGGCCCGCTCTTGCGGCCTTCGAGTTCGATATCGGACTGATCGGTGAAGCTGAACAACGACAGCTCGTCGAAGATGAGCGCCACATCGGTGCCCTGTAGTTTGGAGTTGTTGGCGAGCGTGAGTGTGGCTGCGAAGAAATAATGGTCGCCAGGCGCAAGATTGAGGGTAGCATTGTTTAGCACGGCGATCACACCGCAATGCACGCCTGGTTGTAGCGTGGTGGTGCCCGTCGTCAATGTGACGTTCACATCGGTGCAGAGCGAGGGCACGTTGGTGTTCAGCGAGGCGAACGGATCAGCGATGGGAGCTGCTCCCGTCATCGCCTCCGGCGTGATGGAGCCTGATGCATCGCCCACCGACTGAACCGCCTGGGCGTTGATGGCGGAGCTGTTTTGCACGCTGATCGCGTTGTTGGATTGAACCAGGCATTGCGTTGCGTTGACGTGAGCGGTGCCTTTGAGCGTGATGACGTTGGGCGTGGCGCCCAACCCAAGCAAACCGCCCGTGTTGGTACCGGATCCAAGCACACAAAGTGGCGTCAGGCCCTCGATTTGCGCAGTGGCCGCGGCTTTGGCCGTCCAGCCACCTTCGGGCAGCAGATCGTGGAAATAAGACGAACGATGGCCGGTGATGGAAACCTGCACCGCCTTGTTGTCGTTGACGATTTGCGCGCTGATGGTCAGCGACCAGCGGGTGGCGACATCGGCGAGTTCGCTTTGCGCCGTGCTTTCTGCGCGCGTCGCAGTGGCAGACGAGCTGTCGAGCGCAAGCTGTTTGGCCGCACCTAGCGCAACAAAATCGGCCACTGCCTGCATCTTCGTGCGATCGTTGACCACGGAAGACAGATCGACGGCACCCATTGCACCCAGCACGATGGCAGGAAGGCCAAGCGCGAGAATAAGTGTGAAATTCCCGCTTCTGTCGGCGAGGAATCGTTGCAGGCACAACATGACGTAGCGGCGCAATCTGGGCATCGCACCAGTCCTCTGCGATCCGGCTGTTTTGTGTCAGAAGCCCTTCAAATTCGTAAAAAATTGCTAGAGTCGCGGGGGTGAATGGCAAAAAATCGCTTTGTTTCCAATGCGATGGTTAATTCGAGCGGGTTGACCGCGTTAATGAAAGTCGCGCGATTTCGGCAGCACTCTCACATTGCGCGGATGGCGATGGACGCTGGGTTCTGTCTGCGCCTGCGGGGCGTCTTGTGACAGCCGGCTCAACTCTTTGCTGCGGTCGAACAAGCGTTCCGAGACAAGATGAACGATTCCTTCCGGGCTTTTCTGGATGCGGCCTTCGATCAAAAGCAGCCGCGAACCCATCACCTCCTTGCGGAAGCGTTCGAACACCGACAACCACACCACCGCGTTGAGGGTTGCGGTCTCGTCGCTCAGGGTGATGAACACGGCATTGCCTTCGCCTGGCCGCTGGCGCACCAGCACGATGCCAGCCGTGCGTACGAATGTCCCATCGGGTGCTGCCAAGGCCTGCGCACAGCTCAAGATTTTCTCATGGGCGAAATCCGCGCGCAGGAACTGCATCGGATAGGCTTTGAGCGAAAGCCGCAGCATCTGATAATCGGCCAGCACATGCTCGCTGAGCGGCATGGTGGGCAAAGCTGCGATCCGCTCGGCTGGCTGTTCTGCGGCACATCGCGCGGCGAACAGCGGCAGTGGCGCTGCATCGCTCAACCGCCGGACCGCCCACAACGCTTCGCGGCGGTCGAGGCCAAGGGAGCGGAACCCATCGGCTTCCGCCAGCACGGTCAAGGCGCGTTTGGATAATTCCGTGCGCTGCGCCAATGCGGAAAGCGAGGAAAATCCATAGCCGCGCGCGTTGACGAGGTCAGACGCCCAAGCTTCGCTGAACCCTTCGATCTGGCGAAAGCCCAATCTGAGTGCGAGCATGCTGCATTGTTGCGTTCCAGCGTGTTGTCCCACTGGCTGAAATTGACATCGGGCGGGCGCACCTCGACGCCGTGCTCGCGCGCATCGCGCACGATCTCGGCCGGCGCATAAAACCCCATGGGCTGGGAATTGAGCAGCGCGCAGGCGAAAGCCGCCGGATGATGGCATCTTGATCCAGGCCGAGATGTAGACGAGATGCGAAAAGCTCGCGGCATGGCTTTCCGGAAAGCCGTAACTGCCAAAGCCCTCGATCTGTTTGAAGCAACGTTCGGCGAAGTCCGGTCATAGCCGCGCGCGGTCATGCCGCCGATCATCTTTTCGCGGAAACTGTCGATCGTGCCGACATTGCGGAACGTCGCCATCGCGCGGCGCAACCCATTGGCTTCTTCCGGCGTGAAGTTCGCCGCCACGATGGCAAGCTTCATCGCCTGTTCCTGAAACAGCGGCACGCCCATGGTTTTGCCAAGCACTTGCTTCAATTCGTCCTTGGGCCCGTGCTCGGGGGAAGGTGCTGGATAGTCGATCTTCTCCGCGCCGCTGCGCCGGCGCAGATAGGGATGGACCATGTCGCCCTGGATGGGGCCGGGCCGCACGATCGCCACTTCGATCACGAGATCGTAGAATTCGCGCGGTTGCAGCCGCGGCAGCATGTTCATCTGCGCGCGGCTTTCGACCTGGAACACGCCGATGGCATCGGCCTTGCACAGCATGTCGTAGACTATCGGGATCTTCGCGCGGTACGGTCGCCAGAGAGAAATGCCTGTTTTCGTGGCGCGCGATGAGATCGAAGGCCTTGCGGATGCAGGTCAGCATGCCGAGCGCCAGCACATCGACCTTCATCATCCCGAGCCGGTCGAGATCGTCCTTGTCCCATTCGATGAAATAGCGGTCGTCCATCGCGGCGGGGCCGATGGGTACGATCTCGTCCAGCCGGTCACGCGTCAGAACGAAACCGCCCACATGCTGAGAGAGATGGCGGGGAAAGCCGATCAACTCGTTGGCGAGCAACACCGCGCGCGCGATCACCACATTGCGGGATCGAAATTGCCCTGCCGCACTTCACTTTCCCTTAGCATCGAACCCCAGCTTCCCCACACGCCGCTAGCAAGGGCCGCTGTCACGTCTTCGGTCAGGCCGAATACCTTGCCCACTTCGCGGATGGCGCTTCTGGGGCGATAGCAGATGACGGTGGCGGTCAGTGCGGCGCGGTCATGACCGTAGCGCTTGTAGATATGCTGGATGACTTCCTCGCGCCGCTCATGCTCGAAATCCACGTCGATATCGGGCGGCTCTTCCCGTTCTTCCGAGACGAAACGCTCGAACAGAAGATCGATCTGCAGTGGATCGACGGCGGTGATGCCAAGCACATAACAGACAGCGGAATTGGCCGCAGAGCCGCGGCCCTGGCAAAGAATCTCTTTCTTGTTTGCGAATTCGACGATGTCGTGGACCGTGAGAAAATAATGCGCGTATTCCCGATGCGCGATCAGATCCAGTTCCTTTCGCAAGGTTTGGCATACGATATCGGGAATGCCATCGGGGCCGGGATAACGGCTTTTCGCGCCTTCCCACGTCAAATATTCCAGATGCTGTTGCGCCGTTTTGCCTGGCGGTATGGGTTCGTCGGGATAGTTGTATTTGATCTGATCAAGCCTGAAGGAAATACGCTGCGCGAACGCGACGGTTTGCGCGATGGCCTGCGGATAACCTTGAAAAAGCCGCGCCATTTCTTCGGGTGGTTTCAGATGGCGCTCGGCATTGGCTTCAAGTTTCTTGCCGGCGGCATCGAGTGTGACGTGTTCGCGGATACAGGTGACGACATCCTGCAATTCACGCCGTTCGGGTGTGTGATACAACACATCGTTGACTGCAATGAGTGGCACCCGATAGGTGTCAGCCACATGTTGCAACGCCCGCAACCGGCGGTGGTCGAAACCATGATGCGCCATGGCGGCAGCCAACCAGACGCGGCCTCGGGCGATCTGCGCCAATAGTTCGAGGGTCTTTTTGGTTTCGTCGCCGAATTTCTCGGGGGGCATCACGATGAACAGCAGGCCCTCTTGCCAGGTGAACAGATCGGCAAAATCCAGAAAACAGTCGCCTTTCTGCGCACGCAGCTTTCCCGCCGAGAGCAGGCGGCAAAGACGGCCATAGGCTTTGTGATCCGTCGGATAAGCCAGGATGTCGGGTGTTGTGTCGCGGAAGGCAAGCCGGCTTCCGACAAGAAGTTTCGGCTTTTTCTGCGGCAGTTTGGGATCTTTGAGCGCATCATAAGCCCGCACCACGCCAGCCAGCGTGTTGCGGTCGGTGATCCCGATGGCATGATGTCCTTGTAAAGTGGCCGCGGTCGCGAATTCGTGGGGATGCGAAGCCCCCCGCAGGAACGAATAATTGGTCGTCACCGCAAGCTCGGCGTAACTCATGCGAAAACACCGTGCACATACCAACTTGGCGCCAGCGTCTCGCGCCGATAAAGCCCATCGCGGTAAAGCCAGAAGCGGCGGCCTTCGGAATCTTCCACGCGGAAATAATCCCGCGTCGGACGCGGCTCCTGAAACCGCCACCATTCCATCGCAATGCGCTCTGGTCCTTCAGCGTGCACGACATTGTGAAGGACATGCCGCCAGCGGAAGCGTAGCGGTGTGCCATCAGGAATTTCCGCCATCGCCTCGACGGGTTCGGGTTTTTCCAGAAGGCGCAAAGGCCGGCGCGGCGCCTCCTGCGGCGCACGTTGCGCCGGCCATGAAATTTTCGAACCCGCCACATATTGCGCAGGCACAGCAATCGCGGCCGCTTCGGGAATATGGGTATCTTGTGATTGAAAGCGCAAAACGCGATGGGTGCCGAACCGTGCCGCCAGACGGTCGATGAGAAACGCGATCTCCTTCTGTGCGTCTTCATCGGCGCCGAGGCTCGGAGCCTCGTGGATTTGCCGTTCGGCGCAGCTTGCCTCCAGACGGATCAGATCGAACCCGAAACCGGGGTCGAGTGGATCGGCAAGTCCATCCAGCCTTTCGCGGAACAGACGCGTGACAATGGCGGCCTCGCGCGTGGGCCGCCCCGTCACCACCGTCAGCCGCCGCACCACGCCATCGGCGCGGAAGAACGCGGCCTGAAGTTCACGCGCACCTTGGCCATGCTTTTCCAGCACCTCGCCCAAGGTTGCGGCCAATCCTTGCAAGCTCGCCAGGATCACGTCCTGCGTGACCACGGGTTCGGCAAAACGATGCTCAGCCATGAAATCGGGGATTGGACGGCGCGGCGAGATCGGCTGTTCCGTTTTGCCCAGCGCGTGATCAAGGCCGGCCACCATCTTCTTGCCGAATCGTGCGGTGAGTTCGCTGCGCGTACGCGCCGCCACCTGACCGATGGTTTTTAGCCCCGCGCGGCGTAAGCCATGCGCAATTGCCATGTCGAGATGAAGGGCCGCAACCGGCAAGGGCGCGATGGCTTCGTGTTCCTTTCCAGATGGTGCGATCCTACCTGGTGCGTACTGCGCCAGCGCACGCGCCGTCGTCGAAGTCCCGGCCAGGGCGCAGTGTGCGGCAAAACCCTGATCCGCAATTTTCTTCTGCACGGTTTGACATAACGCGTGTTCGCCTCCGAACAGATGCGCAACGCCCGTGACATCGAGAAAAAGCCCATGCGGCGGATCCAGCGCCACCAGAGGCGTGAAGCGGTCGCACCAATCGGCGATCTTTTCGAGCAACGCGCGGTCGGCCGTGACATCGGCCTCGACCACTTCGAGCACCGGGATCATCGCCCGTGCATCGGCCAGCGGCATTGCGGGTGTCAGGCCAAGACGCGCGGCCTTGGCGTCTGTCGCATAGAGCGTGAGCGTGCTGTCCGCCTTGATCGTGACGACAAGGGGCTTATCCGGCGCGACGGAATTCCTGCGTCTGAGCCGGTCGGTTGGCAGGCGCGGCAGCCACACTGCCAGAATGCGCCGTGCGTTGGGCGCGGGGTTCGCAAAAAGATCCATTGTCGCAATCCCATTCCATGATCCAGTGTCCCGTCGGTCCGTGCCGGTTGCGCGAGAGCGTCGCGTCGAAACGGGGATATCCGAAATCCTCCGTGGACGAGGCCGCTGCGCGCGCGATCCAGCGCGTTTCGGCAGCGCTCGCATCGGCAGCTGCGCCCAGTCTGAGTAAAATCGCGCTCACGCCATAGCGCGCCGTCGCCAAGCCTAGCCGTCGGGTCGCTGTGAGATCGAGGATTTTCGCCGTGCCGTAAATTTCCAGAACGACGGCGCCCAGACCTTTGCACGACAGCCCATCGCCCGCTGCCCGCAATGCGTCTTTCGCATGATCGACGCGCAGAAGAAGCAGTCGCGCCGGATCGATTCCGAAATCAAGAAAGCCGCTTGCGGAAATCTCGCCATGTTCGAGCGCGGAAAAATTCTGTCGCACCCACAAAAGTGTGCGCGCGCCACACAGACGTTGCGCAAGACCGAGCGCAAAACCGGACGCCGCTCCGCTTTCGCCCGGCCCGTCTGCATAAACCTCGTGCAACGCTTCGTGCCGCAACCCATGCAAGCACCCATCTGCGCCCCCATGTCCTAGACAAACGCCAGCCCGCGGGGACTCAAACTGCTTCAGCGACTGTCGCAACGAAGCCAGAAGATGTGCGGAATGGCCCATTCCTATCCAATATGTTCCTGTTATGTTCTAGTATCGGACCTAGCCCACAGGAGTCAATGTTCTGACTTAAGTCACTGAACGGGAATGGGTATTTACGAAACACGCGCCGTCGGTCCGGTCGCAAAGCCGCCCATACATAAAGTACGTCCCGTCATCCGCGCCGCATCGTCTTTTGGGGAGTCCGCTCCGCTCGCGTGTTCTACCTGATGTGAGCAGTGCGTTTTTTCCTTTGCGAGCGGAAAGCTGGTGGGCGATGGCGGAAACGTTCGACACTGGTCGTGAAAGCGCAGGGCTGCGCTTGGCCGGAACCGACATGACCGCCTCAGACGTCCAGGCGTGGTTCGTCCGCGAGGTGCTGCCGCTTGAGGCGGCGCTGATGCAATTCCTACGTCACAGCCTGCGCAACAAAAACGAAGCCGAAGATCTGTGTCAGGACGTCTATGTGCGGGTTTATCAGGCGGCGCTGAAAAAGATCCCGCAGCCGACCAAACCGTTTCTCTTCACGGTGGCGCGCAATCTCTTGCTCAACCGCGTCCGCCACGAGGCAATCGTCTCGATCGAAGCAGTGGCCGATCTCGAAGCGCTGAACATTGCCAAGGATGAACCTGGTGCTGATCGCTGGGTGATCGCGCGCGAAGAACTGCGCCTGCTCGAAAGCGCGCTGAACCGTCTGCCGCGCCGTTGCCGCCAAGCGGTGATCTTACGCAAGATCGAAGGCCTTTCGCATCGCGAGATCGCGCTGCGCATGGGTATTTCCGAAAAAACCGTCGACCGGCACATCAGCGACGGCGTGTACGCGCTCGCCGATGCGCTGTTCGGTAACGTTCCCAGGAGATCGCGATGAGCGACCAAACATCTCAAAGCGCCAGAGACATTCGCGAAATCGCCGCATCATGGATTTCCCGCCGTGACAGCGCAATGTGGAGTGAAGCCGACCAGATATCGCTCGACACCTGGCTCGCGCAATCCCATGCCCATGTTGTGGCCTATCTGCGCGCCGAGGCGGCGTGGGGGCGCGCCGACAAGCTTGTTGCGCTACGGCCCTCGCAAGGCAAAGCCGCACGCGACGCGATGAAAAGCATTCTGCCCATCGCACTGCGCGCGGTGGCGGCATCGGTCGTGATCGTGGCAGTCGGTCTCGCCGTTACAAGCTATTTCAAGGAACCTACGGCCAAAATCTACGCCACGCCTGTGGGCGGACGCGAAACCATTACGTTGGTCGATGGCACGCAGATCGCGCTCAACACCGACACCGTGCTGCGTTTGGACCTGAGCGGCAAGGAACGGAAAGTCTGGCTCGACAAAGGTGAGGTCTATTTCCAGGTGACGCACAATGCGGCGCGCCCATTCCTTGTCGTCTCCGGCAATCGTCGTGTGACCGATCTGGGCACCAGATTCAGCGTGCGCCAGGATGCTGAACGTTTTGAAGTCGCCGTCATGGAAGGCAAGGTCGCCTTCGACGCAGGCCAGAAAACGCAAACCAACCCGATCGCGCTTATGCCCGGTGACGTGGCGGTGGCCACCGCCACCAACGTGTCGGTGACGAAAAGACCGCAACGCGCGCTTGCCGAATCGCTTGGTTGGCAACGCGGTCTTCTGATCTTCGACAACACCACACTCGCCGCTGCTGCGCGCGAATTCAACCGCTACAACGCCGACAAGCTCGTAGTCTTCGGCACGGCGGCAAACCTGCCAGTGGTGGGCACGTTCCGCTCCAACGACGTCGAAGCTTTCGCGCGCGTCACCCAACAGGTTTTTGGCCTGCACGCTCAGCAACACAACGGACAAATCGTCATCTCGCACTGACGAACAGGGAATCGTGAAGCGATCCGCTTCCGCAAAGACACAGAGGGGGAAAACTTGATCCGCACCGCCAGTTTCAAATCCGTGATCCTAGGCAGCGCTTGCATCGCAGCCATAACCACGGCCGGCCACGCCGAGGAATTCAACATCTCCAGCGGTGACCTGAAGACCGCGCTCAGTATCTATGCCCGCCAGACCGGCGCCTCGGTGATCGTCTCGGGCGACGCTGTCAAAGGCGTGCGCACGAAGGGCGCGCAAGGTGATCTGTCGCCCGACGACGCGCTGTCGCACATCCTCTCTGGCACCGGCTTCACCATGCGCCGTGATCCCTCCGGCGCGTTTGCCATCGTGCGTGGCACCTCCGCCATCAATGAGACAGCTGTCGAGCCGCTCCAACTCGCCCAAGCTGCACCATCTTCGCGCGGCCCAGTCGAAACCGTTACGGTGACCTCGTCGAAACTCGGTGGCGCGGATGTGCAATCGATTCCGATTTCGATCACAGCACTTTCGCAGGAACAGTTGACCGCGACGCAGACGGCGGGCGGTCCCGACCTCGTCAAGCAGGTGCCAAACCTGACCTTTACCAAAACGAACTTCACCGGATACAGCATCCAGATTCGCGGCATCGGCACTCAGGCTATTTCGGTAACGACCGATCCTGCCGTAGCGGTCGCATTGAACGATATTCCTTTTATTCGCAACCACTTTTTCGAACAGGAATTTTACGATCTGGCGCAGGCTGAAGTTCTGCGCGGACCCCAGGGTACGCTTTATGGCCGCAACGCCACCGCCGGGGTTGTCAATCTTGTCACCGCCAAGCCGACCGATCAGTTCGAAGCGATGGCATCCGGAGAAATCGGGAGCTACCACCAACATCGGTTTGAAGGAATGATGAATTTGCCGCTGGTCGATGACCGAGTTGATCTGCGCATTGCCGGCGAATGGACCAAACGCCAGGGCTACTCGTTCAATTCGATCACCGATCAGCGGATTGATGGCCGCGATTTGTGGTCGGGGCGAGTTACGCTCAGCTTCAAGCCGATCGAAAATCTGCAAACCACATTGGTCTGGGAGCATTTCTCCGAGGACGACGATCGGATGCGCACAGCCAAACAGCTTTGCAAAACGGCGGAGCCGCCAACGTCGGTAAATGGAGTGCCGGCGCCGTCGGGAGCACTTAGTCGGGATGCCGCATTTGAACTAGATGGTGACTATCTAAGTCAGGGATGTCTGCCTAGTTCCCTTTATTCTGCCCGATGCGTTCCAGGTGCCTTATGGGTTTTCGCTTCCTTATTCGGTCGCGCTCGGCGTGGCCAACGACGGGGCGCTGGCACGGACCCCTATGCGAACACGGTGCAATCGCGCAATCTGCGTATAATCGAGTCCGCTATTAACCCCAGCTATCAGCGCCAAAAACGATACGATCGAACTTAACGCCGACTACGCGGTTTCGCCGGCCCTGACGCTGACGTCGCAAACGGGCTACAATCAGGATTTCCTGTGGTCCACCGAAGACTACAACCGCTTCAACACTTCGCCGGGTTCGGTCTATAGGAGATGTAGAAGGCAACACTAATTATTATGATCAGTGACACTGGTCCGCTGCTGGTACAAACGGCCTACGTCAGTCGCGGTATTTTCTGCGATCCACAATTGGGTTGCAGTAGCCGGCTTATCGCGCAGGATTTATCCGATGAGCATGCTTGGCAATTGAGTCAGGAATTTCGTCTGGCTTCGAATTTCAGCGGACCGCTGAATTTCAGTGTTGGGGGAAATTACCTGCATTATGAGACCGAAGAGAACTACTACGTTTTCATCAATACCCTTACATTGTTTTCTCTATACGTCCGAAGGCAAATCTCCTCATGGCGCCGACAACCATGGTGCTTGGTAAGGGATGAAAATCCTGGTCACGGTTTCGGGTATCAGACCCTAATCCGCTGGAGGGTGGTGGTCAGCCGATCTCGGACTGCATATATGTCGACCCCAATCCGATCACCGATCTCAACAACGACGGACATAATTATTTCCTGAGTCAGAACCCTTACGTACTAAATTCCTATGCGGGATTTGGTGAGGCTTACTACAATCTCGCATCAACCTTAAACTGACCGGTGGACTGCGTTGGACCGAAGATCGAAAAACTTTTGTCAAATACCCAGCCAGGTCATCACGCCACAGTCTGGGTATCCGATTACGGGAGTCGTGAACCAACAATGGGATGAGCTCACAGGGCGCGCCGCGGTCAACTGGACGCCAAAGCTCGATTTTACGGACTCGACTTTGATCTATGGATCATATGCTCGTGGCTACAAAGCGGGCGGCGCGAACCCTCCGGGCGCAGTGCTTAACATCGGTAGTCCAAATGCGCCTTCTATCCTGCAACCCGTTCACCCTCTGACCTTCAAGCCCGAATTCATCAACGCATTCGAATTGGGATCCAAGAACACCTTGCTTGATGGAGCGCTGACGCTCAACGGTGATGTCTTCTATTACGACTACGAAAACTATCAGATTTCGGAAATCGTGGACCGCACATCGATCAACTTGAATTTCAACGCCAAAGTGAAAGGCGCCGAAATCGAGGGGACATTGGGAACCACTACCCGGCTTGCGATTCAATTTCGCCGGCGGGTACGAAGATACCAGAATTGCAAACGGCCAAAGCCAAATCGATCTCATGGACCGTACCGACGCTGCAAATCATCCGGGCTGGATGGTGGTCAAACCGTTCGTGACGCAAACCTCTAACTGCATATTGCCGACTTATGTCGTCCAAGCCTTGCTTCAGGAAAATAACACGCGATTCATTGGTGACGACCCGCCGCAAAGTCCGGCCTATGCCTGTGAGGAAGCCTATATTCAGCAGGCTAGATCCCGCCACGCTTTATCCTTACTTGCCCAATCCCAGCGGAATAGGTGGGCTCCACTATTTGGGCTCCGCCACTGCTCATGCCTTTCCTATCCCGGTTGGATATGCCGGCTTTGATCCGTCAACCCCCGCAATCAATGGCGGCGAAGGCTTTGCCAAGGATCTGAGCGGCAACAAACTTCCCAACGCTCCCCCATTCACCGTCTCGATGGGCGCGCAATACTCCATACCGCTCAGCTCTGTTTGGGCCGGCACTCTGCGAGGCGACTATTATTGGCAGGATTATTCCTGGGCGCGCGTATTCAACGACAATCCCTACGATCGCATTGCGCGGCTACACCAACGTCAATCTCACACTGATTTTCACCAACCAAAACGGTTGGCAGGTGATGCTGTATGACAAGAACGTATTCAACGAGACGGCCATCACGGGAGACTTCCTGAACAGTGACGACAGCGGATTACCACCAATGTGTTTCTGACCGATCCCAAGCTGATTGGCATTCGCGTCACGAAGAATTGGTGAGGGGAAAATCATGAGCGAATTGATGAAAGCGCACGGCAGCCGCCAGGAGTTCCGGTGGCAATTGCTGGCTACCGTATCAGCTTTGACTTTGCTTGCTGTGGTCTACGGAACAAGTGAATCCGAAGCCGCGGATCAGGACGCGGACAATCCCACTGTCTGGATCGAACTCGGCGGTCAATTGGAGCGCTTGAACAACTCGCAGCAAGCGTTCTCGCCGCCATTCATGGCATCGATCACCCAGGCGAATCTTTTGTCTGCGTTGAACGTTCAACAGCCATCGGCCTACGCCATCGGCTCAGAAGGAAAAATCTCTTTTCAGCCGGACGGCAGCGATTGGGTATTCTCAGCTTCAGTCCAATACGGTCGTTCCAATGCATATAGGCATCGCCACCAGCAAACCGCCAACGCTAAGATACCGGTGAATGTCCCTGTCACGGGTTATCCCGGCAAGTATTTCGCGAAAGGCACCTATTATCCTGCTTATCACGTCAAATTTGCCGACGCGACAGCGAAACAAAGCGAAACCCATGGCGTTGTAGATTTCCAGGCAGGGAAGGATGTAGGCCTCGGCATATTCGGCAGTCAGGGATCGTCCGTCCTGAGCGTCGGCGTTCGTATTGCGCAGTTCACGTCGAAGACAAGTGTCAGTTTACGAGCCGAACCCGACGTCCACTATCCATCGGCTCCAATAACCTCGGTATATCAACTTACCGCATTTAAACATGCCCATGTACGCTTCCACGATTACGCTGCCACGGCGAGCAGTCAGCGAAGTTTTCGCGGGGCAGGGCCTTCCGTTGCATGGAATGCATCGGCGCCATTCGCCGGCGAGTCCGGGCGTGGAGAAATGTCGATCGATTGGGGCGTGAACGGAGCAGTTCTGTTCGGGCGGCAAAGGGCGAGCGGGCGCCATAAAACGACCGTCCAATCCTACTACGAGACCTCGTGGCAGGGGGGTCGGGGAGGTATTTTTAACAGGTTTATCAACCATGCCGCTCAGCACTCCTCTTTAACACCTGGGGCCACCGCCCATCGTAGCAATGCAGCAAGTTTCAATCGTGCGCGCACAGTCGTCGTTCCAAATCTGGGCGGCTTTGCCGGCATCTCGTTTCGTTATGCCAGCGCCAAGGTAAGCTTTGGCTACCGGGCCGATTTCTTCTTCGGCGCGATGGACGAGGGCATCGATACGCGGCAAACTGGAAATATTGGGTTCAATGGTCCCTTCGCCACGATCAGTATCGGATTTGGAGGATAAGAGCCGGTCGCGCAATTTAATTAGCGGCACAACACGGGCGGCGGACTCAGGTCTGCCGCCTTTTGTTTGGCTCTACTGCACCGCGGCAGAAATTATTTTGGCCGCGCACCCCGAAACGCATCTTCCCCGCTTGTCTCCTAAGCGTAGTCTTTCGCTCTAACCCCTCGAAAGGCAGGCTTCCTGGGGGATGGTCGAGACAAACGGAACAAGCCGGGAACCGGCCTCTTCGAACCGGGCGCCAGCATGGCAGCGTCTAAGGTGGAGGCTTGGTTTGTCCGCGAAGTGCTGCCGATGGAGGCGATGTTGATGCATTACCTGCATCAGAACTGGCGCAACAAAAGCGATATCGAGGATCTTCGGCAAGAAGTCTACGCGCGTGTCTGCGAGGCAGCCCAGAAGGAAGTTCCCGAAAAGACCAAGGCTTTTGTGCTGACAACGGCGCGCAATTTGCTCATCAACCGGGTGCGGCGCGAGCAGATCGTGCCGATCGAGGCGGTGGCCGATCTCGATGAACTGGAAATTGCTATCGACGCGCCTGGACCGGAGCGCAGCGCAATGGCGCGTGACGTGCTTCGCAAATTGCAAGGCGCGCTCGACCGCTTGCCGCCGCGCGCCCGCGAAGTGGTGAGGTTGCGGCGCATCGAAGGTCTGTCGCGTCCTGAGATCGCGCAGCGCATGGGCATCAGCGAGAAAACGGTGTCCGAGCACCTGACCAACGGTCTCTGCGCGCTCGCCGACTTGCTCTATGGCGACAACTCCGATCTGCGCAGGCCGAAATGAGCGAGCACGCCGAACCGCACTCCGTTACCGCAAAAGAGGTCAACGCGCGGGCCGCAAGCTGGCTTGAGCGCCGCGAGTTCGAAAATTGGTGCGCAACGGATGAAGTCGAGCTCGAAGCCTGGCTCGCCGAGTTCTGGGAAAACCGCGTCGCCTATTGGCGGCTTAAGGATGCTTGGGAGCACACTGAGCGGCTTTCGGTGTTGCGTCCGTCTTCGCCCGAGCGATCTCGATCGGCCATTCGCAATTTCCTTGGTCCAGTCATCTTGCGTGTTGCCGCTGCATTGATCGTGGTGGGCGCGCTGGGTGGAGGCGTCGCGGCTTATCTCGATACGCCAGGCGAAAAGGTCTACGCCACGCCCATTGGCGGTCACCAGAAGCATCGTTTTGGCCGACGGCTCGAAGATCGAACTGAACACCAACACGGTTTTGCGCGCGCGTGTGGGGTCGCATGAACGCCTGGTCACGCTCGATCGGGGCGAAGCCTATTTCCAAATTGCACACGATCCGAAGCATCCCTTCGTGGTGATGGCAGGCGAGCATCGGGTGACCGATCTGGGCACAAAATTCCTCGTACGCCGCGATGACAAGACCCTCGAAGTCGCCGTCACCGAAGGCCGCGTGCAGCTCGACACGCCCGACGGACGGCTGCAGTCGCCCGTGCTACTCACGCGCCACGAAGCCGCCTCGGTTAAGGACAAGACGGTGTATGTGACGCGCAAGACTGCGCAGTCACTGTCGAACGAGCTGGGCTGGCGGCACGGCTTTCTCGTCTTCGATCACACCACGCTTGCCGACGCGGTCAGCGAATTCAACCGCTACAACCAGGGCAAGCTGATCATTACCGACCCGGCGACGGCGCGGCTGACCATGGATGGCACGTTTCCGATAGACGGCGTGAGTGCATTCACCGAAGTCGCGCAGGAGGTCTTCAAGCTGCGCGTCGAACGGCGCGGGGCAAACATCGTGATTACGCGCTGAACCGCGCGAGGCATTTGAAGGGCTGAACTTTCGATCCCTTGGGATCGTGTGGAGGGGGAGATATGACGAATTCCAGAACGTTGCGCGGCCTACTTCTAAGTGGCGCTGCCATTTTTGCGGCGGCATCCGTGCAAGCAAGCGACTTCAACGTGCCAAGCGGCGACCTCAAGACTGCGCTGCACGCTTATATCAAACAGGCAGGTGTGCCGTTGATCGTGTCAGACGACGCGGTCAAAGGCGTACGCACGAGCGGCGCCAAGGGCGATCTGTCGCCCGACGAGGCGCTCTCGCGCATTCTCGCCGACACGGGTTTCGTCATGCACCGCCACGCCTCGGGCGCCATCGCCATCGTGCAGGACGAGCCTTTGCCGGCAACACCCCAAGAAGTCCAAGTCGCCCAATTGGAGCGCGCAGCGCTCCTGTTGAAACCGTAACAGTGACTTCGTCCAAACTCGGCGGTGCCGATGTACAGAGCGTGCCCATCGCGATCTCCGCCTTCAGCCAGCAACAGCTGACGGAGACGCAAACCGCGGGCGGTCCCGACTTGGTGAAGAATGTCCCCAACCTGACGTTCACCAAGACGAATTTCACCGGATACAACATCCAGATCCGCGGCATCGGCACCCAGGCGATTTCGGTGACCACCGATCCCGCGGTGGCGGTGGCCTTTAACGACACGCCGTTCATTCGCAATCATTTCTTCGAGCAAGAATTCTTCGACGTTGCCCAGGTCGAAGTGTTGCGCGGGCCGCAGGGCACGCTTTATGGCCGCAACGCGACCGCCGGTGTGGTCAATCTCGTCTCGGCCAAGCCCAGCGATCAATATGAGGCGATGGCTTCGGTCGACGTTGGCAATTATAACAATCGTCGCCTCGAGCCATGTTGAACGTCCCCGTCGTGGGCGACAAACTCGATCTGCGTGTGGCCGGCGAATGGACCAAGCGCGACGGCTATTCGTTTAACGAGACGACTGACAAACCGATTGATGGCCGAGATTTGTGGTCGGGCAGGTTGACGTTGGGATTCCATCCGGTTTCCTGGGCGCATGCCAATCTCGTCTGGGAGCATTTCTCCGAAGACGATGATCGGATGCGGTCCGCCAAGCAGCTCTGCAAGAAGGATACGGGGCCTGACACAGTCGATGGACTCGATCTTATACAACCGGTGATGCAAATTTTTACAAATCGTGGCTAAGCCAAGGCTGTCTGCCGACATCGCTTTATTCGAAGGACGCATTCCAGACGCCGAACGGTCAGGCCATTCCCTTCGTGGCGGCAGGCGAGTTTGTTTTCAATGGCGCAGGTGGCAGTGCGCCTAATGGGTTTCTGCTTAACCAGGTCGATCCCTATGCGAGCACCGTCCAGTCGACCGATCTACGCGTCATTCAGTCCGAACTTCCCCGACCTACCGCGCCAAGAATGATGTAATCGAACTGAACGCGGACTTCGACGTGGCGTCCCAACTAACGTTGACGTCCCAGACGGGCTACAACAAGGACGACCTGCGCTCGACGGAAGACTTCAATCGGTTCAACACGGCACCGGGTCTTTTCGGAACGCTAGGCGGGCCCAACAGCCTCACACCGGGCGGGGTTTATTGCGATCCGCAACTTGGCTGTTCCGACAAGATGGTAGGTGAAGATCTCTCTAGGAGCGCGCTTGGCAGTTCTCGCAGGAGGTTCGGCTCGCCTCGAATTTCGAGGGGCCGTTCAATTTCAACCTTGGCGCCAATTACCTGCATTACCAAACAGTCGAGGATTACTACGTTTTCTTCAATCTCATCACCGCGACCGAACAGCTCGCCAACGGCCAGCCGCCTGGGGTTTTCACGACGTGCTTTCCGAACTTCGCTCCGTCTTTCGCCATTCCACCGACCCCTGCCTCAACCAGCTTTTTCGGAAACTCGCCGGGCGTGTACCCTGCGAATTTCAGCTGGCGTTTTTTGACGATGCGCCCTCCATACCGGCCGTCGGCACCTATATAGATCCCAATCCGGTCACCAGCCTCGATGGAAACGGGCACAATTATTTCCGCAGCGAAAACCCCTATCGGTTGAATTCGTTCGCAGGCTTTGGCGAAGTCTATTATCAGATAGCGCCCGACGTGAAGCTGACCGGCGGATTGCGTTGGACCGACGACAACAAGCGGTTCTGGAATATCCCGAGCTGGACGTTCCTTATTGGCGGCGGCTATCCGGTCGAAAGCATCGAGAATCAAGAATGGAAGGAATGGACTGGCCGTTTCAACGTGAACTGGACGCCCAAGCTCGATTTCACCGATCAGACGTTGGTCTACGCCTCCTATTCGCGGGGATACAAGGGTGGTGGTGCCAATCCGCCGGGGCCTATGCCGAACGAATTCAGCGCACAGTCCTTCGTCACCCATCCCGCAACCTTTGGGCCGGAATTTGTCAACGCTTTCGAGACCGGCACAAAGAACACCCTGCTTGATGGTGGTCTGACGTTGAACGCAGACATCTTCTATTACGACTACAAGGGCTACCAGATTTCCCAGATCATAGATCGCACTTCGGTCAATCTAAACATCAACGCCAAAGTGAAGGGTGCAGAGCTTGAAGCGACGTGGGAGCCGTTGCCGGGCCTGAGGTTCAATTTTGCGGGCGGTCTCGAAGACAGCTCCATCGATAGTGGGCAATCCGCCATTGACCTGATCGACCGTACGGCGGGTCATAGCGATTGGATGGTGGTCAAGCCCTATCCGACGTCTACGTCAAATTGCATTCTACCAGCCTCGGTCGTGCGCCAGCTCATCGAAAACAATCCGCAAGATCCAACGAGCTCGGCCGTGTTCAATCCACTTATTTTGGCTTGTGACCTCGCCTATGGCAGCGGACAGGGGTTGCTGGGTCTCTTCGGCAATCCGGATTTGAGCGCTTTCGGCGTCACCGACTTTAATCCCAGCCAGGCGCCCAACAACGGCGAAGGTTTTTCGAAGGATCTAGGTGGCAACCAGCTCCCCAATACGCCGCCCTTCACGCTGTCGGTCGGTGCCCAATACTCCATGCCTGTCAGCGACACCTGGGCCGGAACCTTGCGCGGAGATTTCTACTGGCAGGGCAATTCCTTTGCCCGCATCTTCAACGACAAGCCCTATGACCAGCTTCACGGCTATAGCAATGTCAATCTCACCCTGATCTTCACAAACCAGGACGGTTGGCAGGCCATGGCCTACGTCAAGAACGTGTTCGATAAGACCGCCATCACCGGCGCCTTCCTGAATTCAGACGACACTGCGCTCACCACCAACGTGTTTCTCACCGATCCGCGTCTGTTCGGCATTCGCCTCACCAAAAACTGGTGAGGGCAGCTTTTCAAGGAGGGACGGGAGGTGGCTGCGATCTGCCCCCTCTTTTTTCGAATATGCGGTTCGCTGACTTGTTCGCTCGCGTATGAAGGGCTGGCGAAAGTCTCTACTGTCGATTTTGGGGCACAACACATGTTTCGGATCACTGGCGCATTCTTCCGGCGGAATTCGGCGTTCGCGCTTGCGGGACAACTAACATTTATGTCCGCTGTTTTTCACGATGTTTAAATATTAGAATAATTGGTATGCTATTATTGAGCTCAATAATAACTCCGGTATGGCCATCTTAAGCGCTGCTAAATGGAGAAAAGCGCGCGCGACACGCTTTTTGACGTCCGTGGCATTAGAATATTAAGTTTTGTCACCAAAGTGTTACGCTAGGTGTTGCTAACTTCACACGCTTCGAAAGCTTCGCCTTGGCGACCCATTGTCGCCCCGGAGCGAGCCTCTAAAATGCTGGCCGAACAGGGCTTATTCGACCAGGTGTTTTAGGGGAGGTACTTGCATGTCGTTTCCACGTCCGGTGCTGGCGGGGCGCGCCGCCACTTTAGTCGGCACACTTCTTCTGACCACCGCCTTTGTGGCGCCGGCCTTCGCGCAGATCGAAACAGTAACAGTGACCGCAGAAAAGCGATCAGAAGACATCCAGACCGTACCGATCGCCGTGACGGCCTATTCGAGCGAGGATTTGGCCGCCCATCAGATCAACCAATTCAAGGACCTCCAGTTTTCCACCCCCAATGTGAGCTATACCGCCGGTAACTTCACCGCAGCGGACTTCCAGATTCGCGGTATTGGCATCACCGCCGTGGGCTACGATTCCGAATCAGGTGTCGCCGTACACGAAGATGACGTGTTCCTCGCCAACCCGCCGTTGACTGAGGCGAACTTCTACGATTTGGACAGCATCGAAGTGCTGCGCGGTCCGCAGTCGACTCTTTATGGACGTGGTGCGACGGGCGGTACGGTCAACATTAAGACCAACAAACCGGATCTCGAAAACTTTTCCGTCTTCGGTTCAGCCAGCTACGGCAATTACAACGCCGCCGAGCTACAGGGCACGGTCAACGTGCCGCTGGTCACCGACGAAGCAGCCGTGCGCATTGCGGCCGATTGGATCCGCCATGATGGTTATGTCACCAACATCGCCAACGACAGCAATATCGACGGCCAGGACACCTATTCCGTCCGCGGCACGTTACGCTTCAAGCCATCGGAAGACACGACGATTGACGTCATCGGATCGTACTCTCACGAGGCAGATTCCAAGATGCGCGCGGAAAAACAACTCTGTGCGACCGATCCCACAGGCGTTCTCGGCTGCTTGCCGGATGAACTCAACACCGGCGTGGTCAATATAAATTCGACGCTTTCCACGATCGCCTCGAGCAGTCAGGCGTTGGGTGGATTTGGTGGTGCGGTCGGCTCATCTCTTGTCGCTGCCGGGGCGCTTCCTGCTGGCCCCTTGCCGACTTTATCAGCGCTTACAAGGCTATGGGCCTATACGATCTGAGCATGGCGCCTGTGCTGTCGGCTCCGGCAAATGTGCTCAATCCTACCAATCTCAGAGACGTCAACACAGATTTCACGCCCATTTACCATGCGAATGATGAATTCCTTGCTCTGAACGCGCAGCAGAAGCTCAGCAGCTGGCTCAATGCAACATTCGTCGGCGGCTATGATTATCACGCGACGTTCTCGCAAGAGAGTTACAACAACGTCGCTGCTCAACCCTTCAATCCTGCCACCCTTGCAACATCTGAAGCGACATTCCTGGGGACTATGGCATTTCTCACTGGTTCGCCGGCTTACGGGAGCCACTATTTGCCATTTTTCTCGGTTCCGGGAGCTTTGCCGGTATCCGGTATTGGCGGTTTGGGGCTAGCGAGTGGGAACATTCAGAAGTTCTCAGATACCGCGACATCTTCTGACCAGTCCGACGAATACAGCCAGCAATATTCTGCAGAATTGCGGTTTGCCTCGAATTTCGAAGGACCGCTAAACTTCCTGCTTGCCGGTTACTATTTGAGGGAGACCGCGCACGGCGACTATTATGTCGTCGCCAACACCTTCGACTACCCGTTCATGGTGGAGGGCGCGACGTTGGGCGCTATTACTCCGGGGCTGTCGCCTTCTTCAGCAGGTCTTTGCACGAATGGCTGTATCAATCCTGGCTATTATCACAACGATGGTACGTCCAATACGCTGACGTCGAAAGCAATCTTCGGGGAAGCATATTACGACGCGATCCCCGATACGTTGAAATTTACGATCGGAATGCGGTTCACCGAGGACCAAAAAGACCAAGTGGGGCGCATCTTCATCTTCCCAGGCGTCGTTCCTCTTGGAACGCCGAGTGAGGCTGCAGCGGTTACTCTACTGCAATCTTTGGGACAAGGCGATTTTGATGCCTCAAAACCCGGCATCCAGTCTTATCAAGTCAACAGCGTAACTTACGACAAGTGGACGGGCCGCGCGGTCGCGACTTGGACGCCGCAAGTTGATTTTACAGATCAAACGACGGTTTACGCATCTTATTCCCGTGGCTATAAGGCCGGTGGCTTCAATCCCGGCATTCAGCCCGGTCTAGGCATTCCACCCTCCTACAATCCGGAAAGCATTGACGCCTACGAAGTTGGCACCAAGAACACGCTACTGGACGGCACGTTGCAGGCCAACCTTACAGGCTGGTACTACAATTACGACAGCTTGCAGGTCTCGGCCATCGTTGACAACACCTCCGTCAATCAGAATATCGATGCGAAACTCTGGGGCGTGGAAGGCGAGTTTCTCTATGCTCCAACACCGAATTGGCAGTTTGACCTGAACTTCGGCCATACCGATTCTTCCATCGGCAACGTTTCCCTCATCGATCAACGCAATCCGACCGCCGGTCGCAGCGACGTCGTCTTGATCAAGGATGACACGCTGTCTGCAAGCGTCAGCCAGAACTGCGTCCTTTACTTGATCAACGGACAGACGATGTCGCCGGCTGACTTCGCTATGTCAGGCACCCCCCAGGGTACGGCGTTCGGCGCGGCTCTGGCAGTGCTGGTGCGCCCTTCTTAGCGCCGCCCGGCGGCTCAAATGCCCTAGCGGGCCACGGTGTTGCCCTTGCGAACTATGGCACTTGCAATCCTGCCCTCGCACCATTGCTCAATGCGTACGGTTATTCCCTCGTCGATCCCACCAATCCGGCGAACGGGACCGGTGGCGTTGCCGAGTCGCTCAAAGGCAACGAGTTGCAGAATACACCGCCATGGACAATCAGTATCGGCGCTCAATACAAGTTTGATCTCCCCAACGGCTATTCGCTCACGCCGCGCGCTGACTTCTATTGGCAGGACGACATGTGGGGCCGCATCTTTAATGATCCGTCTGACAAGATCGCTGCTTGGGAAATCACCAACGCCCAAGTTACGTTCTCCTCGCCTAATGATTCGTGGTATGTTCAGGGCTTCGTCAAGAATGTGTTTAACGCAACTAACATCACAGGCGAATACCTGACAAGCGCAAGCTCAGGCCTGTACACCAACGCATTCCTCACCGATCCGCGCCTGTATGGCATTCGCGTGGGTGCGCATTTCTAAGCATACGTAGTCCCTTCTGAACTCAAGGGCGCCGGGCAACTGGCGCCCTTTTTGTTTTGGGGCGGCAGATCGTTCGTTTGTGATCCGCAAGGACGTTGCAATCGCCGCCAAAAACCGCCTGACTCCTTTTTTCGATTGGTGGAGCAAGTCGCTTGAACACCCAAGCCTCCGGTTCTTCGGCAAAACTATCGCGCTTCGTGCTGGGCGCGTTCGCAAGTGCTGCCTTGCCCGTAGGCGCATTGCAATTGCCGCTCGCGGTCTATCTGCCGAACTATTATGCGAGCCATATCGGGCTTTCGCTGGCTGCGGTTGGCTTTGCCTTCACCTTTGTGCAGCTCGTCGCCATCACCTTCGATCCGGTGATCGGCATCGGCATGGAATGGACGCGCACGCGTTTTGGCCGCTTCCGCCCCTGGCTGGCCGCAAGTGCGCCGGTGCTGATGATCGGCACAGTCTTCGTGTTCATGGCGCAGCCCGGCGCCAGTGCCACCTATCTCACGGGCTGGCTGTTGGTGTTTTTCCTCGGCTATTCGATGTCGTTGCTTGCGAGCACTGCCTGGGGCGCGGTGCTTGTGCCTGATTACAACGAACGTTCGCGGCTCTACGCTTGGCTGCAATTTTCGGGGCTCGCGGGCGCGGTTCTTTTGCTATTCCTTCCGCCGCTTCTGACCAACCTATTCCATGCCGATCAGGAAGTTGTGGTGCAGGCAATGGGCTGGTTCCTGATCGTCGCGGTACCCGCCACCTCCGCACTTGCCATCTTCGTCGCCGGCGAGCCGCAACGCCCGCAAGCGTTGCACCGGGAAAAATTCTCCTGGCGGGATTATCGCGCGCTAATCGTCCAGCCCAGCATGGCACGCATCCTTCTTGCCAATCTGATGCTCACGCTGGGTCCTGCCATGACGGGCGCGCTCTATTTCTTTTTCTTCTGCGATGCACGCGGCTATACGCTGGGTGAGGCCAATATCCTTCTCTTCATCTATCTTTTCGCGGGACTACCTGGTGCCCCCTTTTTCGCAGGCCTCGCAAATCGTCTCGGCAAGCACCGCACGGTGATGTTGGCGGCGGCTCTCAACGTCATCACGCAAGTAGGTCTACTCGCGCTGCCCAGAGCCTCGATGACGTTAATGGTACCGGCCATGTTCATCGTGGGCTTCATCGCCAATTGCTATCCACTCATCCTCAACGCGATGGTGGCCGATGTTTGCGACGAGGTGCGACTCGACGCAGGTAAGGATCGCACAGCCCTGCTCTATTCCTTGATGACCTGCACGCTAAAAATAGGGTCTGCCGTACCCGTGGGCATCACGTTTCCCATTCTGGGCGTCATCGGTTTCAACGCGGCCGAAGGCGCGGTGAACACACCCGCAGCATTGCACGGCCTGGAGCTTTGTTTCGTCGCAGTGCCCGTGCTCGTCGTGGCGCTGGGCGGATTTGCGATGTGGGGCTACCGCCTTGATGCTAGCCGCCATGCCGGCATCCGCGCAGGCCTAGACGTGCGCGATAAAGCCCTGCTTTACGAAACCCAAATCGCGAAGGAGCGACCACTTGCGGTCACCGCCGTGCTGGACGCGGACGCCGCGCCTTAATTGCGCCAAGGTAAACGGGACTTGATCGCCGTTAGGGACGATTTCGGTTGCGTGCGGGGCAAAAAACCGTCTCACTTAAAAGCATAAGGCGTAGGCAAAACGCCGGCTGGGAGATGCGATGGCAGGGGTGTGTGAATGAGCGGCCGCGCGCCGATGCGGCTTTCCGCGGGGATGCTGGCGGCCTATTCCAGCCCCTATCTGCCAGTGGGCGGCCTCATTCTCGCGCTGGTCGTCTACTTACCCAATTATTATGCAAGCCATATTGGCCTTGATCTCACCGCCGTGGGTGCTGCCTTCACCGTCGTGCGCCTGTTCGACATCTGCTTTGATCCCATCGCAGGTGCTGCGATGGATGGGTTGCGTTCTCCCTGGGGCCGCTTCCGTCCATTTCTTGCTGCAAGCGCGCCCCTCATCGCGCTTGCGGTCTATGAGATATTCATGGCCGAACCAGGTGTGGGTGCCGGCTATCTCACGGGCTGGCTGGTCGTGCTCTATGTTGGCTTCTCGCTCTGTGTGCTGTCGCAGGCCGCCTGGGGTGCCGCTCTTGTGCCGGAATATCACGAGCGCTCGCGCGTTTATGCGCGCATCCAGATATTCGGGATCGTCGGTGGCATCGCGGTGCTTGCCTTGCCTCCGCTCACCGCCGCCGTCTTTCACGCCGATCAGACCGTGGGCATTCAAGCGATGGGCTGGTTCATCATCTTTGCGGCCCCGATCACCGCTGCGATCGCGGTGGCGCGCGTGCCAGAGCCCATGGAAACCTCGCAACATCGCGAGCGCATCAGTTGGCGTGATTATCGCGAACTGCTTCTGCGCCACTCGATGTCGCGTGTGTTGTTCGCCGATTTTCTTCTGACGCTCGGTCCTGCGATCACCGCCGCCCTCTATCTCTTCTTCTTCCGCGAGGCGCGCGGCTATACGTTGACCCAGGCCAATGTGCTTTTGCTCATCTATATATGTGCAGGGCTCGCGGGCGCACCGTTCTGGGCCTGGCTCTCGCGCAGGCTCGGCAAGCACCGCACCATCATCCTTGCAAGCATATTGCACGGTATCGGCCAGAGCTGTGTGCTCTTGCTGCCCAAGGCCAATGTCGTGCTGATGACGCCTGCCATGTTCGTGGTGGGCTTCATCGCCAGCGCCTATCTGTTCCTGCTGAGCGCGATGGTCGCCGATGTCAGCGACGAGGTGCGCCTCGAAACCGGCAAGGACCGCACCGCGCTGCTCTACGCGCTGTTCACCGGCACGCAGAAGATCGGCTCAGCACTTTCCGTCGGCATCACCTTTACGATCCTCGATTATATTGGTTTCAAGGCGACCGAGGGTTCGGTGAATACCCCCGATGCGATCTGGGGGTTGCAAGCATGTTTCGTCGTTGCCCCGGTGCTTTCGATCCTGCTGGGCGGGTCGATGATGTGGGGTTATAGGCTGACGGCGCAGCGCCACGCGGAAATCCGCGATGGCCTCAAAATCCACGACGACAAATTCGGCCATGCAAGCCCGGAGGGCATCATAGTTGCGGGCCCGCTTGCGCCCGCAATCGCGGCCGAGGCCCCGCCGTAACCTTGGCTGCTTGCGCCTATGTCGCGATCTGCGGCGCGGGCAGATTGTTTTTCATCAAAAAGTCTGCAATCCCACCGGTGACCCGCCGCACGCTTTCGCGCGCGCCGACGCGGGCCTGCCAGGCCCACAATGCGTTCAATTCCTGGGGCACGGTCATGCGCATCATGCAGGCGAAATATTGCGCCATGAACAAAGCGATGTCGGCATGGCTGAATGTGTCGGCGAGGAATTGCTTGTCTGTGAGAAGCCCATTCATCTCGCGCTGATAGGCAGCGATGCCGGCTTTTGCGGTGTTCACCTCGTCGTCGTTCTGCGCATTGCCGGGAAGAATCTTGATGACGTGCGGGGCAAAGATTTCGTCGGCCTTGTGTTCGAGCAGGCGCGCTTTTGCACGCGCCTTCGGATCGCTGGGCCACAGCGCTGGCTCAGGCTTGCGGTGTTCGAGATATTCCATGATTTGCGTGGAATCAAAGATTTCCAGATCGCCGTCGGCCAAAACCGGAATCTGCCGCTTGGGATTGATGCGCGCCACATCGGCATGGCGCGGCTCGTAGCGCGTGCGCAAGGTGAACGGCACTTCGATGCGTTCATACGCAATGCCTTTTTCCTGCGCTGCGATTTCCACCTTGGCGGCGAAAAGGCTGATAGGTCCGGTGAAAAGCTTCATGGCAAACTCTCCTTGGTTTAAAGCACGACCGAACGTGCTTTTTTTGAATGCGAAAAATCAATTCCGTCGGAACGTCACGCGCCCCAACAGATAGTCGAACGCTTTGTTGGCGCGTTTAAGCGACAGCCGGTCCTCCAGAACCTTGAGCGATTGCTGATAGCCGAACGCGATGCCGATGAATTCGAATGCAACTTGCGCGGGGTCGGTGTCGGGCGCGAACTGCTTGAGCTTTATCGCGTCGTTCACCGCGCCTGCCAGCGCCACGCGCCAGGCTTCCTGCGAACTCAGGAAGAGGTCGCCGATGGCACCGGGCTTGTCGCGCGCATCCCGGCCGATTGCCATGAAGGGACAGCCGCCCAAATCGTCCTCGCCCTTGATCCAAGCAAGATAAGTGCGAAAGAACGCTTCCAGACGTGGCCTGCCGGGAGCCGCCTTCAGCGACGGCACAATGACCGCTGCACGAAACCGCGCGATGGCTTCTTCAAGCACGGCAAGTTGTAATGCTTCCTTGGATTTGAAATGGGCGAACAGCCCGCTCTTGGAAAGGTTGAGCGAGTCTGCAAGCACGCCAAGCGAAAGTCTGTCGAGGCCCAACTGCACCGTTTGGGACAGCGCCTCGCCGACGATGGCATCACGCGTGGCTTTGCCTTTGTGCATGGGCAGAAAATAGCACGACCGGTCGTTTTGTAAAGTGGCCCGGTTTGTTTCGGTTTGGCGCTTTTGCTAGCGTCGAGCCGGTGTCGACAACCCGGCTTCGCCAAAATGTTTCTGGAAATTCAAGGTCTTCTCACCCCTACTGAGATCGCGAGGCTGAATGCGATCGCCCGCGAGGTGAAATTTGTCGAGGGCCGACTGTCCAATCCCGCCAACGAGACCAAACTCAACCTGCAGGTCGATACGAGCCATCCCCTTTATGCGGAGTCCTCGCAGATCGTGGCGGCCGCGCTTACCCGCAGCCGCGAATTCCTCGACTTCACAATGCCCAAACGCTTCGCAACGCCGCTTCTATCGCGCTACGAGATCGGCATGAAATACGGCGTGCATGCCGATTCCGCTTACATGCAATTGCCGAGCGGTCCGTTGCGTTCCGACGTCTCGTGCACCGTCTTCATCTCCGATCCGTCGGCCTATGAGGGTGGCGAACTGACCGTGCATTTGGGTGCGCGCCCCAATTTGTTTAAAGGCAAGCCCGGTTCGTGCGTTCTTTATCCCTCCACGACCTTGCATGAAGTCCAGCCGGTGCGCGCGGGCGAACGCTTGGTCTCGCTCACCTTCATCGAAAGCATCGTGCCCGACCAAGCCAAGCGTGCCCTGCTCTACGAGTTGAACGAAGTGGGTGCACTTGAGGGTCTCAAAATGCAATGGCAGAGCCGGGTGCGATTTGAAGCCGTGCGCCAGAACCTGTTGCGCATGTGGTCGTCGGATTAGTTCAGCACCGCAGCCACGCTGGCAAACCGCGCCGCGAGGCTTTCCAACCAGTTCAGCGCGCGCTTGATTTCCTCGCCATAGGCGGCGCGGGTTTGCGCCAGAACCTCTGCCCGCCTCCGTGCCGAATAGGCATGGTCGGGCGCCTTGGAATAATGTGTCAACACTGTGCTCTGCATCACAACCGCCAGCCGTTCGGGCGAGGCGTCGAGCCCAAAATGGTGCAAGACACGCTGCACATGCCCGCGCACATCGCCCAGAAAATCCTCAAAGTCGATGTTGAGGATGCGTTCGCCGAATTGCTTTGAGAGCGCGTGTTGTGTCAGCCGTTCCACCAGCCAGCTCATCGCCGCCAACTCGCCCAGGGTTTGCGGCTGGCGCAGCAGCGGATCGCCCAGCGCCGTCTTCATGCGATAAAACCTCTCCGGTCCCAGGGCGTTCAGATCGATCGCCGAAGATTGCCCCGAAAGAAACGTCGTGATGCTGGGCTCGGCGGCAAGCAAGAGATAGACCGCGCGGGCTTGCGGGCAGCCGTTGAGCAGCCGCGCGCCGATGCGTGCCGCGCTGCTGGTCGCCTTTAGAACCACGGCATCTGTGTGTTGGTAGCCGCGGCTCCACAAGTTGAGGAATGCATCGAACGCTTGGTCGCGCAACCCATCGCGAGCGCCCGGCCTATCGAAGGCTTGTGCCAAGACCCGCAAGGGCAGCGGCTCGCGCAGCGAAAGCACGTCATGGGTTTCGTCCAGCAGACGGCTCAACAGCGTCGAGCCGACATGGCCGATGTGAAAGATGAAATGTAGCGGCTTGGGTTGAACCCGTGCTGCCTGCGCCAGCACCGGCTCCAGCGCCACCCAGGCGCCCTTGCTTTGCGAGGTGAGCATCCGGTCGTCGAGAAAGCTCGCGGTGCGATAGTCACTTTCGCGCATGGCGATCATCAGCACGCGGTTCTGCGCCAGATCGAGCTTCTGCGGATAAAATTCGGGCGAGGTGGCAAGCGTGGCCATTAGGCCTGCGATGTCGCTCACGTATTTTTTCCGGCCCGATAGGCGCTTGCGGAAACACGGAAGATTTCGTTGCGGATGCGTGCGAAATCATAGCCGGAGGGAAGCTTGCCTGCGAGTTGCAGCACCAGCGCGCCATGCAGCGCCGACCACATCATGGTGCCGATCAACTCCGGATCGCCGGCGAGCAGTCCTTCGTCGATCAACCCTTGGACGTGATGGGTCATGGTTTGGCGCGCGCGCGCGGTTGCCCGCACGAGGTCGGGATAGTGTTCTTCGTCGGGTTGGGAGACGTCGAACATCAGCTTGTAGGCTTCGGGGTGGGTCAGGGCGAAATGCTCATAGGCGAGTCCCACCGCAGTGCTGCGCAACAGCGCGTTGGAATTGGAATCGTAGGCGCACTCCAACTCCTCGGCGAACTGGTCGAAGGCGCGTGTACGCACAGCCGCCAAGATGTCGTCCTTGTCCTTGAAGTAGCGGTAGGGGGTCATCGGGCTTATCCCCAGCTCGGCTGCGAGCTGGCGCATGGTAAAGCCTTCCAGACCCTTTTCGGCGAATAGCCGGGTCGCGGCCTCGCACAGGCGGTCGCGAAAATCCTCGACTTCTGAAGGAAATAGAGCGCGGGGCATAAAAGTTGGGACTCACCTCTTGCAATTGGTTATAGCATAATTTACAACGTATATTATGCACTAGCCAAGGAGAATGGTCATGAACGCGCCAGCCCGCATCAATCCTTATCTCAGCGGCAATTTCGCTCCGGTTCGCAGCGAAAACGATTTCGCAGATTTGCCGGTGAAAGGTGAACTCCCACGCGAGCTGGTAGGGCACCTCTATCGCACGGGCCCCAATCCACAATTCGATCCGCGAGATGCGAATTACCACTGGTTCGCAGGCGACGGTATGTTGCACGCCTTCCATTTGAAAGACGGCAAGGTGAGCTATCGCAACCGCTACGTCCGCACGCCCAAATGGGAGTTGGAACACAAAGCGGGCAAAGCGCTGTTCGGCGCCTTCGGCAATCCGATGACGACCGATCCAAGTGTGATGGGCCAGGACAGCGGCGTCGCCAACACGAACATTCTGTTCCACGCCGGTAGATTATTGGCACTCGAAGAAGGCCATCAGCCCTTCGAGGTTGATCCCAAAACGCTCGACCCGCGCGGCTATCTCTCTTATGCGGGCAACGCCAACCGGTTCACCGCCCATCCCAAGATTGATCCCCAAACCGGCGAGCTTGTCTTCTTCGGCTATATGGCGGGCGACGTCCCTCTCACCAACAATATGGCCTATGGGGTTGTCGACAAAAGCGGCAACGTCACGCGCCTCGACCGTTTCGAGGCCCCCTTCGCGAGCATGGTGCACGATTTCATGGTGACCGACCACCACGTGCTCTTCCCAATCCTGCCCGCGACCTTGAGCCTTGAGCGCGCGATGAAAGGCATGTCGCCTATCGCCTGGGAGCCGGACGTGGGCGCCTTTGTGGGCGTGCTTGCCCGCGACGCAAGCATCGACAAGATCCGTTGGTTCAAGACCGAACCCAACTATGTCTTCCACGTGATGAACACATGGGAAGAGGGCGCCAAGATTTTTGCCGATGTGATGGAATATCCCAGCGCGCCCCTGTTCCCCAACGCCGACGGCTCGCCGGGCCAACCAGTCGCTGCCATCCTCAGGCGTTGGACTTTCGATCTCGCCGGCAACACCGATACGATCAAGCGTGAGACGCTAGACGATATGGTCGGGCGAATTTCCTCGCGTGGATGACCGCCGCGCAGGCCTTGGCTACCGCCATGGATGGTTCGCCGCCAGTTCCAGCAGCGAGCAGGATGTCCGCTTCGACGCCATCGCACATATCGATCTCAAGACAGGCAAGAAAACCGTTCACGGGCTGGGCGCCGGCAATGTGACGAGCGAGCCGGTCTTCGTGGAGCGTGGACCCAACGCCGCCGAAGGCGAGGGCTGGATTCTGGCCGTGGTCTATCGCGGCGACGAAAACCGCAGCGACTTGGTGGTGCTCGACGCGCAAGATGTGGCCAAGGGCCCGATTGCGGTGGCCGCGTTGCCGCGCCGCGTGCCCTTCGGCTTCCATGGCAACTGGGTCGGCGAAAGCGCGATGTAATCTGTGTCACGCGGGCGAGATCTTCTCGCCCGCGTCATCTTTTCCCGGCATACTCGGCCGGATGCACAGACTTGCTCTCACTTTGTTGTTGGCTGTCGTGCCGTTCGCGGCGCAGGCAGACGGAATTCTCGCCCATTGGGTGCAACTGGGGCCTGCCGGCGTGGCCGAATTGCGCGCGGTCACCGACCAGCCCAAATGCCCCGATGTTGTGATCGACGGCACCAGCCAGGCGATGCAGATTCGGGCCGAACCCAACGGAAATTTTCCGCGGCTGTGCAGCATGGTCCTTCCGCGAGGCGCAAAGACTGTGTCTCTCATCGGCCAGACACAGATCAACGTGGCGGTGCCCACTTTCGCCCCCCAGCGCATCGTGGTGCTCGGCGACACAGGTTGCCGCATCAAGGGCAGCGTCGTGCAGGCGTGCAACGATCCCGCCAAGTGGCCGTTCCCACGTGTCGCCGAACAAGCCGCGAACCTGAAGCCCGATCTCGTGATCCATGTCGGCGATTATCTCTATCGCGAATTGCGTTGTCCCAAGGCCGACACCGCGTCCTGTGGCGACAGTCCGTTCGGTGACAATTGGACGACGTGGGACGCTGATTTCTTTGCACCCGCCAAGCCCATGCTTGATGCAGCCCCCATCGTGCTTGTGCGCGGCAATCACGAAGATTGCCCGCGGTCAGGCCCCGGTTGGCTACGTCTGATGGGCCCTTCTGCCTATAATCCGAATGCGGCTTGTGGCCATGTCGCGCCTTACGCAGTGGCGCTGGGGCCGATGACGCTGGTGGTGATGGACGACGCCAACGCGCCCGACGAGATTATCGACCGGACATATTCCGACGCCTATCGCGGCGAATTTCAAAATCTATCCAAACTCGCGCCTGCGCCGATCTGGCTGGCGCTGCACCGCCCCATCTGGGGTGCGGTCACGCTTCATGGCCTCAACGTCGGCGGCAACCGCACGATGATCGCAGCGCTGGATCCTGCCATGCTCTCACCCGTGGCGTTGATGCTCTCCGGCCATATCCATGCTTTCGAAGCGCTTAACTATCGCGGCCATGTCCCGCCACAAATCGTTGCTGGCAATGGCGGCGACAATCTCGACACCGCACCGCCCGATCTTTCCGGTCTCAACCTCTCGGGCCAGACGGTGAAAGACGGTATTTCGCTGCCTGGTTTCGGGTTTCTGCTCATGACGCACCGCGAAAAGGACTGGCGGATCGACGTCTATGGTGTCGACGGCGTGGTCAAACGCGTTTGCCGCTTTGCCGATGGGCGCGTGGATTGTCCGGCAAAATAAGCATTTCTTTCATCCCGGTGTGCTTGGTCTGGCGTCGCTGAGATTGCAAGTCAACTTCTCCAGCATTTGCAGGCCTAATCTTAGAACGCTACGCTTCGCACGCAGGCCGGCGCATTCGCGTTGAGGTCGGCGGGGCACGCGCAGCGACACATCGTTGAACTGCTTCAAGCCTATGAATTGACCGCTTGACGGTCGTCCCGGTTTGCGGTGGTTTCCATCCGATGCTCGACACAGACCGATCGACCGAAGCGACACAAGACGCCGAACTCGCTGAAGCCTTCGCGCGCATCACCACGCCCGCCGAACGCAAGCGCGCGTTTCTCATTCTGTTCCTCAGCCTGGTCTGTATGGGTGCTGGACAGACGGTTCTCTACGCCATCCTGCAACCAGCCGGGCGTGAATTGGGCTTAAGCGCGCTGCAGATCACCTCGGTTGTTTCGGTGTCGGCGTTGATCTGGGTTTTCTCATCCACCTATTGGGGCTTGAAGAGCGACAAATGGGGCCGCAAGCCCGTAATGCTTCTGGGTCTCACTGCATTTGGCGTGTCCTTCGCGTTGCTGGCGCTGATGCTTGAGCTGGGCCTGCTGCATCTGATCTCGGCAATCTTCGTGTTTCCGATGATGGTGGCCGTGCGCTCGATCTACGGCACGTTCGGTTCGGGAACCTCGCCCTCGGCCCAAGCCTATGTGGCCGATCGCACGACCAAGCAGGAACGCCTTCAGGGCATCGCGACGATCAACGCCGCTTTCAGTCTGGGCACGGCCATGGGCCCTGGCATCGTCATCCTGTCGGCCATCAGCCTGCTTGCGCCTTTCTATTTCGTGTCGGCGCTTGCGTTCGCAAGCGCTGCCCTGATCTGGTTCCTGCTGCCAGAGCGCACCTCGCCGAAATCCCATGCGCGCGAGTTTCGTTCCTCGCTGCGTTGGTACGACAGGCGCATCCTACCGTTTTTGCTGTTCACCGTCGGCCTTTCGCTGGTGGCCACCATCCCCATCCAGACGATGGGTTTTTTCTTCATCGACGTGCTGCACATACCATCAAAGGACTCCACGCAATTCATCATGATCGGACAGATGGCGTCGGCCATGTCCGCGCTGGTCGCTCAATTGCTGGTGGTGCAGCAACTCGATCTTTCCGTGCGCCAGCTCACCGCCTGGGGTTGCCTTTCGGCGATCACCGGCTGCGTGATCTTTCTGACCGCCACGCAATTCGCGCCTTTGGTGTTCGGGCTTGTTCTGTTCGGTTTCGGCTTCGGCATGGCGCGCCCTGGCTTCACGTCCGCCGCCTCGCTCGCCGTCACCACAGAGGAGCAAGGAGCGGTCGCAGGGATTCTGAGCGGGGCCAGTGCCACAGGCTTCATCGCCGGCCCGGTGGTCGGTGCGATGTACGATGCATCGCCCTATCTGCCTTACGCGTTCGGCGCGGTGGGGCTGATCGGATTGCTTGGTTATATGTGGCTTTCGCCGACGCTGAGAAACGCAGGTGTCATTACGCCCGACATCACGATCACCGAAAAAGACCCGGCGACACCGGTTGCGAACACTTAGGAATTGCGCCTGATTTCCGCGTCCATCAAGTCGAGCAGCGCCTTGGTGGCAAAGCCGTCGGCGGCAAGATTGCGCGCCTGCTGATAGGCCCTGAGCGCGATGCGCACTTTGCGTCCGATCACGCCGTCGATCTCGCCTGGATCATAGCCGAGCGTTTTCAAATCCTGCTGGAATTGAACCCGCTGGCTGCGCGTCAAAGGCTGCTCGTCACGCGGCCATGACGCCACCACCCCATCCCCACCTGCAATCCGCTCGGCGAGCAGGCACACGGCAAGGCCGTAAGAAATGGCGGCATTGTATTTGAGCACGACCTTGAAGTTGTCGAACACCAGAAAGGCGGGTCCGCGGGCCCCCGCGGGCAAGATGATCGCCCCGTTGTCCTGATCGGCCGGAAGTGCGCCACCTGCAACCGTCGTCACGCCCAGCGCGCGCCAATCGGCAAGCGGCTTGACGTTGTCGAGATCGGCCTGCTCATAGGGAAAATTCGTCGTAAGCCTGACTTCATATCCCCAGGGCTGCCCACGCTTCCATCCATAATCGACCAACAATTGTGCCGCCGAGGCCAGCGCGTCGGCGGACGAATTCCACAAATCCTTCTTGCCGTCGTCGTCGAAATCGACGGCATGGTCGAGCCATGTGGTGGGCACGAATTGTGTCTGCCCGAAGGCGCCCGCCCAGGACGCGTTCATCGCTGACGGTCTGAACGGTCCTTGTTGCGCCACCTTCAACGCCGCCAGCAATTGCGTCCTTGCGTAAACAGTGCGCGGACCATCGAAAGCAAGCGTCGCCAGCGCATTGAAGATGTTGAAGCTGCCCATGAAGCGCCCGAAATCGGATTCGTTTCCCCAGATCGCCACAAGGATTTCTTTGGGCACGCCGTATTGCGTTTGGATGCGGGTAAGCATGTCGGCATTCGCGAGGAGCGCATTTTTGCCGTCGCCAACCCGGGCTGCCGAAACCGCGTTGTCGAGATATTGCCAGATGGGTTTGGCGAATTCCGGCTGGGCTTCGTTTAACTGTTCGATGCGTGGATCAAGCCTCACATGCCCCAGCGCCTCGTCGTACAGCGCGCCGCCGATGCCCGCGGCCAGCGCCTGGGTGCGGAAATCTCGTAGAAAGCCCTCAAACGCAGCTTGCCGTTGAGGCGTGATGACCGTAGCGCTCGCCGGTTGGGCCGGAGGGGCTGGCGGGATCACAGCTGGGTGTTGTGCGGTGGCGCAGGCCGCCGCCAACAGGAGCAAGACAACCGCCAGCCCCCGCCTGGCCGCCATCGCGAAAGTTCCGTTTGCCGCCATTTTCGCCTGCCAGAATCACCTAGAAATCTACGCTATCCAAGCCAAAAACTTAGGTCTTTGCGTCAGGTTGACAGGTCAGGGGGCCGCCACTAGGTTCCGCGCCTCTTTGCGGGCCCCGGTGCCCCTCAAGCCGTTTGGAAGAGTGTCATGAAGGTTCGCAATTCGCTGCGGTCGCTCAAGAAGCGGGACAAGGACTGCCGTATCATCCGCCGCAAGGGCCGGGTCTACGTCATCAACAAGAAGAACCCACGCTTCAAGGCCCGTCAGGGTTGAAGCTGGTTGGTGCGCGCCGTAGCCGCGCGCTAAGAGTTCCTGCCCATGCGTGTCGCTGCCTTCGCCGCTGCTTTTCTTCTGCCATTTGCCGCCGCCGCGGCCGAACCCGTCAAAGCACCCGCACCGCCGAGCACGGCCCAGCAGCTCGACAAGCTGTTTGTCGATCTTGCCAAGGCGCAGTCCGAAGACGACGCCGATCCGATCGAGACCCAGATCGCGGCACTGTTTCTGCAATCCGGAAGCCCGACCGTCGACCTCTTGATGACGCGCGGCCAAAGTGCGCTGCAATCAGGTGACACGGGCACTGCGCGCAAGGTTTTCGATTCCGTCACCAAGCTGGCTCCTGATTTCGCCGAAGGCTGGCATCTGAAAGCGCAGCTGCAGGCCGCGGCGGGCGATGACGCGGGCGCGCTTGTCTCCTTGCAGAAAGCGATCGCGCTCAACCCGCGTGAATTCAACGCGCTGTCGCATCTGGCCGACATGCTCGACGACTATGGCGACAAGAAAGGAGCGCTGGCGGCCTACCGCAAAGTGCAAGCGCTCGATCCCCAGAACGACGACGCGAACCGCGCTGTGCGCAAACTCTCGCGTGAAGTCGAAGGCGAGAAGATTTAAAGTTCGTCGGATTGTCTATCGCTTATCCATTGTTCTTTATCCGTCATCCCCAGCCAGGCCCATTTCACTTCTGTTTCAACCGAAATTGGATCGCCGCGCATAAAGCAGGCGACAATGCGATTTGATATGGCATAAAAATAAATGGCGTCGGTTATTTCCCGCCGACGAACGCCACGCGCAGCAAATTCGTAGCCCCTGGCGTGCCCAATGGAACGCCGGCCGTAATCACGATGCGCTCACCATGCCTGGCAAACCCTTCGCTGAACGCAAATCTCGCGGCGCGTTCCACCATGTCGTCCAGATCGTGCGCGTCGTCGGTCTGCACGCAATGAAGGCCCCACACCAGCGCGAGCCGGCGCGCCGTTTCGAGGACCGGCGTCAGCGCGATGATCGGCGCTTCGGGCCGTTCGCGCGCCGCACGCAACGCGGTCGAGCCGGATTTCGTCCAGCTCACGATGGCGCGCGCGTGGATGGTGTGGGTCACCTCATGCACCGCCGCCATGATCGCGTCGGCCGTGGTTTCCTCGGGCGGACTGCGCTGGGCATCGAGAATCTGCTGATAGAGCGGATCGGTTTCGACTTGCGCGGCGATGTGGTCCATCATCGTCACGGCTTCGATGGGATAGGCGCCGGACGCTGTTTCGGCCGACAGCATCACCGCATCGGCGCCGTCAAACACGGCGGTCGCGACGTCGGAGACTTCGGCGCGCGTCGGCTGACGGCGCTGCGATCATCGATTCCAGCATCTGGGTCGCCACCACCACGGGTTTGCCGGCCTTGCGCGCCGCACGCGTGATCTGCTTCTGCTTGCCAGGCACGGATTCCAGCGGCAGCTCCACGCCCAGATCGCCGCGCGCCACCATCAGCGCGTCGGAAAATTCCAGAATCTCGTCCAGCCGTTCCAGCGCTTTGGGCTTTTCGATCTTGGCCAGCACGCCCGCGCGCCCCTGCACACGCCTTGCGCAATTCGGCCACGTCTTCGGGCCGCTGCACGAAGGACAGCGCGATCCAGTCCACACCCAGATTGAGCGCGGCATCCAGATCGGTGCGGTCCTTTGGTGTCATCGCGGAAATCGGCAGCACCGTATCGGGAAGATTGACGCCTTTGCGGTCCTTGATCGTCGCCGCCCTGTTCGACGATAGCATCCGCGCTCTCCGGCGAGATGGATAGGATGCGCAACCGCAATCTGCCATCATCCATCGAGAAGTGCTTCGTGAGGCTTCAGTGCTGCGAACACTTCGGGATGCGGAATGGGGATCGTATCAGGTTCGCTCGCCTCCATTTTGCGCAACAGCTTCACCCGTGCGCCGTCCGCAATCATCACTTCGCCGCCGGGCAGGCAGCCCAGCCGGATTTTGGGTCCCTGCAGATCGACCAGGATTCCGATAGGCCGTCCCACCTCGTTTTCCAGCGCGCGGACACCTCGATGAATCTCGGCAAGCGCCGCATGCGAGGTGTGGCTCATATTGATGCGGAACACGTCGGCGCCGGCCTCGAACAGCGCCCTGATCTTCTGCGGCGTATTCGATGCTGGGCCCAGCGTGGCGAGGATTTTTGTTTTGCGTCTACGCCGCATCGCTCAATCCGAAAGAGACTGGGTCCAATCGGGCTTGTTGCCCGTATCGACCTCGAAGAAGGACTTCTGATCATACCCCCGGCCGGCACAATCGCCGCGTCCTGGAATCGAGAATTTGGCAATCGAGAATTTGTCCGGGGTCCCTACGCAGAAGGCGCGGCTGCCGCTCCAGCTGCCTGCGCCACCGTCGGTGGCGTAGAGATAATAGTAGCGTGCAACGAGGGGATGGTCGATCAAGGTAGCGCAGGTATGCGGCGCGATCGTCCACCAACCCTGGCTCATCCATCCGGCTCCATCGAAGCGGCCAAGCGCCACCTTGGCGGGACCGGCCGCTTTGTTGCACACGTCGAGCTTGGCGCAGGCTGGCTCGGCGGCGTAGAGAAAAACTGCGAGAAAACCCAGGGCGCAACGCATGGAGAAAACGGTGTCGCCCAACGCGGAATCCCTGTCAACCGAAACACTGAAAATCGTCTAGGATTGAAGCGATGGATAGCGCTTATGAACATTACGGTCATGTGGCTGCGCAGGGATCGGGTGGATTGCTGTTCGTCTGCGACCATGCTTCCAACGCACTACCGCTGGAACATGGCGATCTGGGCCTTTCGCCGGCATTGCTCCAGACCCATATCGCCCATGACATCGGGGCCGCCACCGTCACCCGTGCACTCGCCGATGCCTATGGTACAACCGCGATCCTCGCCCGTTGGTCGCGTCTTCTGATCGATCTCAACCGCGGCGGCGATGATCCCACCATCGTGATGAAATTGTCCGACGGCAGCATCATTCCGGGCAACCGCAACGCCGACGAAGCCGAAATCAAACGGCGTATTGCGAAATTCCACGCGCCTTATCACGGCGCCGTCGAAGCCGAGATCGCGCAGCGGCGCCAAGCGGGCATCGTGCCCGTGTTGATCTCCATGCACAGCTTCACGCCGTCGTGGAAGACTGTTCCTCGGCCTTGGGAAATCGGTATCCTGTGGGATCGCGACGGCCGTCTGGCGAAACTTCTGCTTGCGGGTTTTGCGCGCGCGGGTTTTGTCGTCGGCGACAACGAGCCCTATCGTGGCGAACTCGAAAACGATTGCATGTATGTCCACGGCACGATGCACGGCTTGGCCCATGTGCTGATTGAAATCCGCCAGGACCTCGTGGCCACGGCGCAAGCCGCAAACATCATTGGCCGCGCGCATCAAGCCCGTTCTGGATGACGCGCTGGCCGCATTGGGCAAGCCCGAGATCTGTTTCACCCGCCCGCTGCCCGCAACCGGAGACATTAAGATGGACGAAATGACCCGCGAACAATTGGAGGCCGCCGCCTTCCGCCGCCTCGTCGCGCATCTGCGCGCCCGCACCGACGTGCAGAACATCGATCTGATGAATCTAGCTGGCTTCTGCCGCAATTGCCTGGGCGACTGGTATCGCGAGGCCGCCGCTGAAAAAGACATCATCTTGTCAAGGACGAGGCGCGCGAAATCGTCTATGGGATGGCGCCGTCGGAATGGAAAAAGCGCTATCAGAAAGAAGTCTACGGCCGAACAGCAGGCGGCTTTCGCCAGGGCGCAAAAAACCCACAGCTAAAGCGCGGCCCTTCGTTGCGCCAGGCAGCGTACGCGTTCTAGGGTCCGCGCCCTCACAGATGTCCGGGAAGATACATGGCGAAAACGGGTTTCGCGAAAGATCATCTACGTTCCCTCATCGAGCGCGTCGAGCGGCTCGAAGAAGAAAGGACGGCGCTGTCCGCCGACATCCGCGAAGTCTATTCCGAAGCCAAAGGCGTGGGCTTCGACACCAAGATCATGCGCCAGGTGGTGCGCCTGCGCAAACTCGATACTGCCGACCGCCAGGAACAGGAAGCGATTCTCGATCTTTACTTGAGCGCGCTCGGAATGAGCAGCGATTAACCCCGCGATGGCCTTTGCATTGCCATGCAAGCCCAAGCCAGTCACTCAGCCAAAACGTGCGTCTTTCAGCGGGCCACCGCTGACGGGTTGTCCTCAAAGGCGGCCATAGCGACAAATATGGGTTTAAGGGGGTTGAGACGATACTAACCGACAGCCTGCTGTGCCTCGTCGCCGACGTTGTCGGTGCTGGCCACATCGCTTTCCAGCCCCAGCTCCTTGAGCTTGCGATACAGCGTCGAACGGCCGATGCCCAGCCGGCGCGCCACTTCCGACATGTGGCCGTCATAACGCGAGATCGCCATGCGGATGATTTCGGATTCGATCTCTTCGAGCTTGCGCATGTGCCCCGCCGCGTCGGTGCCGAGCAGCGCATAGGGAGAGGACGGCGCCGCCATCGCGCCGCCGCGCACCGCAGCCTCGCCGTGATGGCGCGACATCGGCATCATCATTCGCCGTGTTGAGGCTTCGATGCCCATGGCGGCGGCGATCTGCGGGAAGTCGCAGACATCGAGCTGCGTGCCATCGCACAGCACCACGGCGCGGAAGATCGTGTTTTCGAGCTGGCGCACATTGCCAGGCCAGTCGAACTTCTCCAGCATCTCGGCCGCCTCCGGCGTCAGCCCGGAAACGGGCTTGTTCTCTTCCGCCGCGAAGCGCGCGATGAAATGGCGGGCCAGTGTCGCGCACGTCTTCGCGCCGCTGGCGCAAGGGCGGGACGAAGATGGGAAACACATTCAGGCGGTAATACAGGTCTTCGCGGAACAATCCCTCGCGCGTGAGCTCTGCGAGATCGCGATTGGTGGCCGAGATGATGCGCACGTCGACCTTCACCGGCCGCTTGGAGCCGACCGGATCGACTCTCGCCTTCCTGCAGCGCGCGCAGCAGCTTGACCTGCATGTCCAGGCGCAATTCGCCGATCTCGTCGAGGAACAGCGTGCCGCCATCGGCTTCCTGGAATTTGCCCAGATGCTTGTCGGTGGCGCCCGTGAACGAGCCCTTCTCGTGGCCGAACAGAATCGATTCGATCGAGGTTCTCCGGGATCGCGCCGCAATTGACGGTGACGAACGGCTTGCCGGCGCGCTCCGACGTGCCCTGGATGGCGCGCGCGATCAATTCCTTGCCGACGCCGGATTCGCCTTCGATCAGAATCGGAATGTTCGATTGCGCCGCGCGCTGTGCCCAGGCGGAACACCTGGCGCATCTCCGGACTTCTGCCGACCAGGTCGTCGAAGATCAGCCGGTTGTCGTTGCGTCTTCTTCAGCCGCGTGACTTCGCCCGACAAGGTGCCGATCTTGAGCGCGTTGCGGATCGAGACCGCGATGCGCTCCGGGCTCGCCGGCTTGACGAGAAAATCATTGGCGCCGGCGCGCATCGCTTCGACCGCGGAATCGATGCCGCCCTTGGCGGTCAGCACGATCACCGGCAGTTCGGGATGCGCCGCGCGCAGCTTGGCCAGCACGTCGAGGCCGTCCATGTCGGGCATCACCAGATCGAGCAGCATCGAGCGCGATCTGGTCGCCGCGCGGACCGTTGATCAGATCGAGCGCGGGCTGGCCGCCCGGCGCGGTGACCACCGTCATGCCGACGCGTGTGATCGCGGCTTCGAGAAGCCGGCGCTGCACCGGATCGTCATCCACGATGAGAATTGTCTGCGCCATCTTTTACCCAACCCTTTGTTGGTGCATCGTGCCCGGCAAAGGTAAAGTCCGGTTTAAGGGTCTCACTTTGCGACAGAAATCGCCGCGGGACACGGTGAGCGATCGTTTATGGTGAAGAGATTCTAAACAGAGAGGTGCGCGGGACCGCATGGGCGAAAAGAGCTACGATTACTGGACGTTCTTCGCGGACGACGCCAAACGCACGGGCTCGCAAATGTATGCGCAGCTTGCCTCAGGCGTAGGCGCAGACGAAGAATTGCGCGCATTGGCCGCGCGGGCCAAACCGGGTCAGCCGCACGCCAATCTGCTTTTCGCCGCTGTGCATTTCCTGTTGCTGCGCGGCGCACGCCATCCGTTGCGCGATTTCTATCCCAACCTGAACGAAGGTCGCACGAAGCAGGGCGATCTGTTTGCGGCGTTCCGCGATTTTGCTCTGTCCCATCGCAAAGAATTGGAACGGCTCATTTCGACGCGCGTGACGAACACCAACGAAGTGGGCCGTTGCGCGCTGTTGCATCCGGGCTTTCGCGTGGTCGCGGCCCACGCCGGCGAACCATTGAATTTGATCGAGATCGGCCCCAGCGCCGGCCTCAATCTGATCTGGGATCGCTACGGCGTGAATTATTGCAAAGACGCAAAACTCGTTGCCTCCATCACGCCCTATGCGCCGTTGGTCATCGATTGCGAATTGCGTGGTGACGCAATTCCGCCCACCGGACCGACGCCGCGCCTGGCAAGGCGCATCGGCCTTGAACTCAACCCCGCCGATCTCGGCAAGGAGGACGACCGCGATTGGCTGCGCGCGCTGATGTGGCCCGATCAACTCGCGCGCCTCGAGCGACTGGACAGGGCCATTGCGCTCTTGCGCGAGGCAAAGCCCGAGATCCGCCACGGCGATGCGCTGGACCTTCTTTCCGATGCGCTGCGCGAGATGCCGGACACCGAAACGGTCTGCATCTATCACACCATCGCGGTCTATCAGTTCAGCCGCGACATGCGCGAAACCCTCCACGACATCCTGACGGTGGCGGGCCTGCGCCGGCCGGTCTAGCGCCTGTCGTTCGAAGGCGTGCTCGAAGGCCGCTATGTGCTCACATGGCTGCGCTATCACGACGGCGTGCGCGACGAGCATGAACTGGCGCTCGCCCATCCCCACGGCACCTGGCTTGAGTGGTTCGCCGGAGCCATGCCAGGTTGCTGACCATGAGCGATACGCCTTCGTTTCCTCCCATGCCCGGCCCGCCGCCTGATACGGTGCGCGAGATGTTCGACCTCGCCCCGACGCAAGGACCGCTGAGCGCCTTGCACGGCGAACACCCCGCCGCGCCGCAATGGTTCACCGATACGGTGGCGATGATCCCGCAATCGAGCTTCGTGGAGGTCGAAGGCGCGCGCATCCATTACTTGCGCTGGGGCGACAAGGCCCGACCCGGTCTGCTGCTCGTGCACGGCAATGCCGCCCATGCCTATTGGTGGAGCTTCATCGCGCCGTTTCTCGCGCGCGACTACAATGTCGCCGCGATGGATCTGTCGGGCATGGGCGATTCGCGACTGGCGCGACCACTATGCGATGGAAATTTTCGCGCGCGAACAGCTGGCCGTCTGCGAGGACGCCGGCATGTTCGTGCAGGCCGAGCCGCCGGTGATCGTGGCTCACAGTTTCGGCGGCTTCGTCACCATGTTGACGGGCGCGCTCTATGGCGACCGCCTGGCCGGCACGGTGATCGTCGATTCGCCGGTCAATCCGCCCGGCCGCCCCGGCGGACCGCCGGAACGTCCGATCACAACCGCACAATATCTATCCCAACCTGGCCGCCGCGCTCGCCCGCTTCCGGCTGATGCCGCCCCAGACCAGTGAAAATCTCTATCTGGTCGATTGGGTGGCCCGGCATTCCCTGAAAGCAGGTAGACGGGCGGCTTCACCTGGAAATTCGATCCGGCGATCTGGCGGCACTTTTCCATCGGCGATACCGCCGCCCGGCTGAAGGCCACAAAATGCCGGATCGCGGTTTTCCGCGGCGAGCATTCCGTCCTGATGCCGCCCGAGATCGGCGAATATATGTTCAACCTTCTTGGGCCGCGCCGCGCCCGTGGTCGAAATCCCCCAGGCCCAGCATCACATCATGCTGGACCAGCCGCTGGCCTTGGTGGCGGCGCTTCGGGCGCTTCTGGCCGATTGGGAGCATTCCATCCCCACAAGGCGGATTTAGCAGCAGGTTTAACGCGGCGCGGCATTAGACGTTGTGCGAAGAGCCGCCTTTGCTATAGTCCGGCCCGTTCTTTCAGGGGATTCAGCATGGCCAGCCACGATCACGACTATCAGCCCGGCCAGATGGACATCAGCCAGCACATCAAGGGCTGGCATGGCTTCCTCGACGTTCGTGAAATGGTCGCTGTTCGGCATTCGTCTTATCATGGTTTTCCTCGCCATCTTCCGCACCCACATTGACGTCCTCGGCCGCATGAAACTCGCAGTCCTCAAGGAACGCCGCGCCGGTGAAGCGCGCGTTGCCGCGACGCCGGAAACCGTCAAGAAGCTCAAGGGCCTGGGCCTCGACGTCGTGGTCGAGACGCGGCGCGGGCGCGGGCGCGCGCATTGCCGATGCCGATTACGCGCGGCCGGCGCCACCATCGCGCCCGATGCGGCCGCGGCGCTGCCAGACGCCGACATCGTGCTGAAAGTGCGCGGGCCCGAGGCGAGCGAAATCGCCGCGATGAAGAAAGGCGCGGTGCTGGCCGCGCTGCTCGCGCCGTACACGGAGAAAGAGATCGATCAGCGCTTGGCCGCGCAGGGCGTGACCGCTTTCGCCATGGAATTCCTGCCGCGCATTTCGCCGCGCGCAGGCGATGGACGTGCTGTCGTCCCAGGCCAATCTTGCCGGCTACAAGGCGGTGATCGATGCCGCCGCGCAATTCGGCCGCGCCATGCCGATGATGATGACGGCGGCCGGCACCATCGCGCCGGCGCGCGTGCTGGTCATGGGCGTGGGCGTTGCGGGCCTTCAGGCGATCGCCACCGCCAAGCGGCTGGGCGCCATCGTGTCGGCGCACCGATGTGCGCCCCGCCACCAAGGAACAGGTGGAATCGCTGGGCGCGCACCTTCGTCGCGGTGATGGACGAGGAATTCAAGAAGCCCAGACCGCGGCCGGCTATGCCAAGGAAATGTCGAAGGAATATCAGGCCAAGCAGGCGGCCCTGATCGCCGAGACCATCAAGAAGCAGGACATCGTCATCACCACCGCGCTGATCCCGGGCCGCAAGGCGCCGGTGCTGGTGACCGAAGAGATGATCAAGACGATGAAGCCGGGCTCGGTGATCGTGGATCTGGCGGCGGAGCAGGGCGGCAACTGCCCGCTGACCAAGCCGGACGAAGTGGTCGAAGTGCATGGCGTCACCATCATGGGCTACACCAATCTGCCCGGCGCGGCTGGCGGTGGATACCTCTAGCCTCTATGCCCGCAACCTGTTCAATTTCGTGTCGCTGATCGTGGACAAGAAGACCGGCGCGCTCGCGCTCGACTGGAACGACGAGATCGTCAAAGGCGCGCAGGCCTCACGCGCGACGGCGCAGATCGTGCATCCGTCGCTGAAAGGATAGACCATGGAAGCTCGATCGATCCGTTCGTCTTCCGGCTTTCGATCTTCGTGCTGGCGATCTTCGTGGGCTATTTCGTGGTCTGGAGCGTGACGCCCGCGCTGCACACGCCGCTGATGAGCGTCACCAACGCGATTTCCTCGGTGATCGTGGTCGGCGCGCTGATCGCGGTGGCGGTGCCGGCGATGGGCAGCGCCTCCTGGACTTCCAAAGGTCTGGGCTTCTGTCGCGCTGATCCTGGCCTGCGTGAATATCTTCGGCGGCTTCCTGGTCACCGCGCGCATGCTGGCGATGTACAAGAAGAAAGAGAAGTGAGCACGCGATGAAAGCCGATATCGCAGCCCTTGCTCTATCTCGTCTCGGGCGTTCTCTTCATCCTGGCGCTGCGCGGGCTTGTCGTCGCCCGGTCACGTCGCGCGCGGGCAATCGCAACGGCATGATCGGCATGGCGATCGCCATCGCTCACCACCCTGTGGGTGGCAGGCGTCACCGATCCGTCTGACCTGGGGCCATGATCGTGGCGGGCATCGCCATCGGCGGCGGCATCGGCGCGGTGATCGCGCGGCGCATCGCCATGACCGACATGCCGCAACTGGTGGCGGCGTTCCATTCCCTGGTCGGCCTGGCCGCGGTGCTGGTCGCGGGCGCGGCGCTTTATTCGCCCGATGCCTTCGGCATCGGCACGCGAAGGCGCGATCCGCACCCAGAGCCTGATCGAGATGAGCCTGGGCGTCGCCATCGGCGCCATCACCTTCGCCGGTTCGCTCATCGCCTTCGCCAAGCTCAACGGCAACATGAGCGGCGCGCCGATCATTCTGCCCGCGCGGCATGTGCTGAATCATCCTGATCTTCGCTGGCGATCGTCGGCCTGATCGTCTATTTCGCCATGGAGCAGCCGCATTGGGCGTTCTGGGCGATCGCGGCCTGACCTTCGTCTTCGGCATCACGCTCATCATTCCCATCGGCGGCGCCGACATGCCGGTGGTGGTGTCGATGCTGAATTCCTATTCGGGCTGGGCGGCGGCCGGCATCGGCTTCACGCTGGAGAACACCGCGCTGATCATCACCGGCGCGCTGGTGGGTTCGTCGGGCGCGATCCTCTCCTACATCATGTGCAAGGGCGATGAACCGCAGCTTCGTCTCGGTGATCGCTGGGCGGCTTCGGCGGCGAAGTCGGCGGCCGCCGCGGGCGCCGCCGGAAACGCGGCCGGTCAAGCAGGGCTCGGCCGAAGACGCCGCCTTCATCATGAAGAACGCCGTCCAGCGTCATCATCGTGCCGGGCTACGGCATGGCGGTGGCCCAGGCCCAGCATGCGGTGCGCGAAATGGCCGACAAGCTGAAGAAGGAAGGCGTGAAGGTTTCCTACGCCATCCATCCGGTGGCGGGCCGCATGCCCGGCCACATGAACGTGCTGCTGGCCGAAGCCAATGTGCCTTATGACGAAGTGTTCGAGCTGGAAGACATCAACTCGCCAATTCGCCCAGGCCGATGTCGCCTATGTGATCGGCGCCAATGACGTGACCAATCCCGTCCGCCAAGACCGATCCCAAATCGCCGATCTTCGGCATGCCGATCCTGGACGTGGAAAAGGCCAAGACCGTGCTGTTCATCAAGCGCGGCATGGGCTCGGGCTATGCCGGGCGTCGAGAACGAACTGTTCTTCCGCGACAACACCATGATGCTGTTCGGCGACGCCAAGAAGATGACCGAAGAAATCGTCAAAGCGCTGGGCTAGCGAAGCCGTTTGCGCAGGCCTATTCTGCGTGCCGTCGGTCGCAGATTGGGTTTTCTCCTATGAAAGAACTTTCACACTTTATCGCCGGGGCCCGTGTTGCCGGAACCTCCGGCCGCTTTGGCGACATCTTCAATCCCGCCACCGGCGAAGTGCAGGCGAAAGTTGCGCTCGGCTGCTCGCGCCGAAATGCGCAAGGCGGTCGAAGCTGCGCTGAAGGCATTTCCCCGAATGGTCGAGCGTCAATCCGCAGCGCCGCGCCCGCGTGATGTTCAATTTCAAGGCGCTGGTCGAAAAGAACATGGACGAACTTGCGCATATGCTGTCGTGCGAGCACGGCAAGGTGATTGCGGATTCGCGCGGCGACGTGCAGCGCGGCCTCGAAGTGATCGAATTCGCCTGCGGCATCCCGCATCTTCAGAAGGGCGAATATACCGAAGGCGCCGGCCCCGGCATCGACATCTATTCCATGCGCCAGCCCTTGGGCGTCGTTGCCGGCATCACGCCGTTCAATTTCCCCGCGATGATCCCGATGTGGATGTTCGGCGTCGCCATCGCGTGCGGCAACACCTTCATCTGCAAGCCGAGCGAAAAAGACCCGAGCGTTCCGTTGCGCCTGGCCGAACTGATGATGGAAGCCGGCGCGCCGGCCGGCGTGCTGCAAGTCGTCAACGGCGACAAGGAAGCGGTCGACGCGATCCTCGAAGATCCCGATATCCAGGCGGTGAGCTTCGTCGGCTCGTCGGCGATCGCCGAATATGTCTATTCGCGCGGCACCGCGCACGGCAAGCGCGTGCAGGCGATGGGCGGGGCAAAGAACCACGCCATCATCATGCCTGATGCCGATCTCGATCAGGTGACGAACGAGTTGATCGGCGCAGGCTATGGTTCGGCGGGCGAACGCTGCATGGCGATTTCGGTCGCGGTGCCGGTCACCGACAAGATCGCCGATGCGCTGGTCGAGCGCCTGAAGCCCGCGCGTGGAAGCGTTGCGCGTCGCGCCGCCCAACGATCCCGATGCCGACTACGGCCCCATGGTCACCGCCGCCCATCGCGATAAGGTGGCGTCCTATATCGAGATGGGCGTGAAGGAAGGCGCCGAACTCGTCGTCGACGGCCGCGGCTTCAAGCTGCAGGGCTATGAGAACGGTTTCTATATGGGCGGCTCGCTGTTCGATCGCGTGACGCCCGACATGCAGTCCTATCAAGGACGAAATCTTCGGCCCCGTTCTGCAGATCGCGCGCGCGCAGGATTTCGACGAAGCGCTCGCGCTTCCCACCAACCACCAATATGGCAACGGTGTCGCGATCTTCACCCGCGACGGCGATGCCGCGCGCGAATTCGCCGCGCAGCGTGAAGGTCGGCATGGTCGGCATCAACATCCCGATCCCGGTGCCGCTCGCCTATCACACCTTCGGCGGCTGGAAGCGCTCGGCCTTCGGCGACATCAACCAGCACGGGCCGGAAGGCGTGCGCTTCTATACGCGGATCAAGACGGTGACCGCAGCGCTGGCCCAAAGGCGGCGTGCGCGAGAATCCGAGCTTCGTCATCCCGACGATGAAATAAAGCGCCGCGCCGGACAGATGGCGTTGCTGTTCGAACCGATCATCGGCGTGGCGTTCTCGCGAGACTGGCCAGGGGAGAGAGCCGCAATATCTGCGCTTTCGTTCGGCCGAAACAATGCGCCGTGGTCAACGAGACCTCACCCAGAAATCGGGCGCGCTCTTGGGAGCGCAGGCTATCGAGCCCCTATCAGCGATCGCGCTGAACTGGAGCATGAAGCGATCAGCCAGAGCGCGCGCCTCACCGGCCTGCGTGGTGGGCGGTTCTATATCGCTCTATCTGAGTTTCCTCTGCCGCCATCCATTTGGGGCTTGAGGGAGTGGAGTCCGCCTGGCCTGAATGTTCGCGAATCGTTCCCCAGTGGCGAAGTCCTTTGAAAACCGCTACTTAACGGTTGGGCTGGTGGCGGCGCCGCGAAAGACGGCGCGCCGTTGCAAGGGACTTAATTCCAGACATGAGCACGGAACAACCAAATATTCGCGCTCTGTGGCGCGAATGGACTATCGGCATCATCGTGGTGATTGGCGGTTTTGTGATCGCGATCGCGGTCGCAGCCTGGCTGACCTTCGGGCACAAACCACCGCCCGTGCCGGTGGAAACGCCCGCCGCCGGGCAGGGTGCGTCCGTCGGGCAGCAGGCCAATCAAAACGATCCCACCCAGGTCTGCCGTACCGCGCTCGCCAATGCAAAGAGCTTTGGCATCATCCCGAGCTTCGGCCAACTGACCGACGCCAACCCGCGCGAGACCGAACAGCAGGGCCGCTATGTCTGCGAGGCGGCCACGCCGGCGGCGAAATACACCATCGCCGTCGATCTGGTCTGCCAGCAGCTCTCGGATGCGAAATGCGTCAACATCTACAGCATCGCGCAAGGGGATGGCTCGGTGCTCTACCAGCGCCAGCAATAAAGGCCAGCGAAGGGATAGTGGGCAGATGACGCGCGTGCCTTGATCTGTCGCGGTCGCGTGAAGTTTTCTATTCTTTCATGCCGGCCCTGGCGCAGATGTGCTTCCATTGCGCGGTCGTGACGGGCTGTACCGAGAGCCGTGAGACTTTCACCAGCACCATATCCTTCAGCTTCGGATCGGCCTTGGCCTCGGTGAGCGTGACGGGCTTTGGCACATCGCGCAGCGCCTTGACATCAACAAGGCCGAAACGCCCCGACACATCGGTTGGATCGGGACGATATTCCCCGATCACCTCCACAATGCCCACGATGCTGCGTTCCTGGCCTGAATGATAGAAAAACCCCAGATCGCCTTTCTTCATCGCCTTCATGTTGTTGGCGGCCTGGTGGTTTCGCACGCCGCTCCACGGCTCGCCTTTGGCACCTTTCTTCTTTTGCTGCTCCCATGACCAGGTTTCGGGTTCGGTTTTGAACAGCCAGTAATTCATCGTTCTGTCCTCACAATGCAGCGCCGCATTCGTTGACGGTCGCCTTCCACGGTCTGATCTGCGACGACGCGAACACGCCTGCCTTCATATAGGGATCGTTCGCCGCCCAGAGCTTGGCGGCGTCGAGTGTCTCCGCCTCGATGACGACAAGGCTTCCGGTCATGTTGCCCTCGGAATCGAGAAACGGCCCGCCTAGCTTGGCCTGCTTGGTTTGCGCAATATATTCGAAGTGCTGGGCGCGTGTCGCCATGCGCAGCTCTTTGGCGTCTGGCTTATCAAGGGCAACCACGACGAAAAGCATTCGCCTCTCCTGTCTGTTTGATGTCATTCGCTTTTGAGCGGCCGGCCCATCAGCCGCGGCGCGGCGTCGGTCAGAGCCAGCGTGCCATCGAGGATCGCTGCCATCGTCTCGGCGATGGGAAGCTCTATGGCCTGCCGCCGCGCCCGCTCCACAAGCGCGGGCGCGGTTTCGACACCTTCGGCAAGCGGCTTACCCGGCGCCAGAAGACCTTTGCGATCCTCACCCCTGCCGAGCGCAAACCCGAACGCATAGTTGCGCGAGGTCGGGCTCATCGCCGTCAACACCAGATCGCCCAGCCCCGAAAGTCCCATCAGCGTCTCGCGCTTGGCGCCGAGCGCTTCGCCCAACCGGTTCAACTCGGCAAAGCTGCGCGCAAGCAATGCTGCCCGCGCACTCTCGCCCAGATTCATTCCCGCCACGATACCGCAGCAGATCGCGTACACATTCTTCGCAGCACCGCCGAGGGCGACCCCCACAAGATCATCGCTCGCATAAGGCCGGAACGTCCCATGCGCCATCGTTGCCTGCAGGCGCGCAGCGATCTGCGGTTTGGCGGCAATCGTCACCGCCGTTGGCAAACCCCGCGCCACGTCGTGCGCAAATGACGGGCCCGAAAGAATCGCCGGCTCGCAAGCCGGCGCTTGGGCCTCCAGCACTTCGGTCAACAATTGCCCGCTGCCACGTTCGATGCCCTTGGCGCACAGCACCAGGGGCTTGCCTACGCTGAGATGGGGGGCAAGTTGTTTCAGTGTCGTGCGCAGATGCTGCGCCGGCACCACCACAAAGATCGCATCGGCGCGTGCGGCTTCACCCATCTCGGCGGCCGCCACAATATTGGTGGGCAGTTGAATGCCCGGTAGGTAGCGCCCATTTTCCCGGGTTATATCGATGGACCGGATGACCTCCGGCTCCAGCGCCCAAAGGGTGACATCTCGCCCCCCGCGCGCCGCCACCAGAGCCAGAGCCGTCCCCCAAGCCCCGGCCCCCACGACCGCAATTTTTTTATAAGCTATTGATATCGAACCTAATTCATCCATATCCCACAATCCTGTGCGCCGGTCAGAAAGATTGAACGATTTGTTGAATATTCAGAAATAGCCCCTATAATTCTTGGTGATAAAAAAATCTCTCGGGTGGAGTGAACGCTCATGGTCGAAAAAGAAGACGTCCGCACGCAAATCGTGGAAGCCGCGAAGAAGCGATTTTCGCATTTCGGCTATGCGAAGACCACAATGGCGGAAGTCGCCACTGACTGCGCCATGTCGCCGGGCAATCTCTATCGCTTCTTCCCCGGCAAGCTCGACATCGCGGAATTTATCGCAACCCAGGACTTCAACGGCCATCTCGACCAATTGTGGGGGCTTGCCGATGCACCGGGCAAGAGCGCGCGCCAGCGCCTACACGATCTGCTGTTCGAGGAATTGCGCCGGACCTATCACAAGTTGGAAAACGATCCGCGCGCTTACGAGATCGCGCTGATCATTTCGCGCGAGCGTCCCGAATTTGCCAATTGGATGCTCGCCAACGAACGCAAGATCATCGTCAAGGTGCTGGAGGATGGCCGCAGACAGGGCGAGTTCTCCGGTTGTGGCTGCCCCGTCGAGCAAACCGCCGAAATGATCCAGGCCGCCGTGATGAAATTCCGCTATCCGCAATTGTGGTCTAAGCTTACGCTTCCCAAGCTCGAAATGGAACTTGAAGGCGTGATGCAGCTCATCGTCGACGGGCTGTCGCCAAGGCTTCCCTGCCCCGAAGCAGCCTGACCGCTTCATTCCGCCACAAAGCGCGATTACAAATCCCTATGCGTCGTGCGATCCCGCTCATCCTTCTGATGCTTGCAGCCCCGCTGTTGTCGGGTGCAGGCCAGCCCGCGCCCGAACGTCGGATCGATTTCACCGACGAACAGCGCGCCGATCTCGACAAGATCAGCGCTTATTTGAATGGCGTCCACGCCATTGAAGGAAGCTTTGCGCAAATCGGCCCCAATGGCGACGTCGATCAGGGCAAGATCTATATCGACAAGCCCGGCAAGGTCCGCTTCGAATACGAGCCACCCAATCCGACGTTGATCGTGTGCGATGGCCATTCGATCTACGTCCAGAACCGTAAGCTCAACACGGTGGACCGCTATCCGCTCGCCGGCACCCCGCTTGAATTGATCCTGAACGATGCCAACAACCTCAAGCAGAATTCCGCGATCCTCGGCGAACGGCGCGACGGCGATTTATTGATCGTCGAAGCCCGTTCCAGCAAGAACCGCAAAAGCAGCAACATCACGCTGGTCTTTGCAACAAGCCCGGTCGAATTGCGCCAATGGACGGTGATCGACGACCAGGGCTTATCGACCACGGTTGCGTTGCGCGACATCCATCCCGTCGACACGCTCCCCGACACGCTGTTCAAATATGCGAGCACCGCCCCGGACGCGCGCCCATAACCGCCGTAACGATAGGTCGGTTTTCAGCGCGTGGGATCTGAGCAGAGTTTGCGCCGGAATGTTTTCTCCGTAAGGCACAGCCAATAGACCTGCTCCATTACCCCATGAGGTTTCCAGAACGGCTTCAGCCTGCGCTTGGCGATGATCTGCATAGACCCGTAAAATGTCCTATATCTGGGAACAGGCCAAAATCGACCCGCAGACTTGCAGCATTTTGCTGCGCCATGATAGGCCCGCAATTCGAAAGCAGAAGCCGTATGGTCCACCGCATTCCCGTCGTCGGCATCGCCTGCGATTATCGCATGATGGGCCCGCACCCGTTTCACATGGTGGGCGAGAAATACATCGCCGCTGTGCGTGACGGTGCCCAAGCCCTGCCGCTGCTCATTCCGGTACTTGTCCCCGCCATTGCGCCCCAAGACATCCTTGCCGCCGTCGACGGGTTGTTCTTCACCGGTTCGCCTTCGAACGTCTCGCCCAAACTCTATAACGGCACGCCGCCGCGCGACGGGGTGATGCAAGACGAACACCGCGACGCCACCACGCTGGCGTTGTTGAACGCAGCGATCGCAGCCGGCGTGCCCACCTTCTGCGTCTGCCGCGGCTTTCAGGAACTGAACGTCGCGTTCGGCGGCACGTTGCATCAACATCTGCAAGAGCTGCCGGGCCGCTTGGATCATCGCGAAGACAAGCGCGCGAGCCTGGACGAGCAATACGGGCCTGCCCACGAGGTCGGTATCAACCAAGGCGGGCTGCTCGCCAAACTCCTCGGCGAAAAGACTTTCCGCGTGAATTCCCTGCACAGCCAGGGCATCGACAAGCTCGCGCGCGGGCTTTTCAGTGAGGCGCAAGCCCCCGATGGCACCATCGAAGCAGTGTCCCTGCCGGGTTCCAAGGCATTCCTGCTCGGCGTGCAATGGCATCCCGAATGGTCGTGGCGCGACAATCCGGTTTCGCGCGCCCTTTTTGCCGCGTTCGGAAATGCGGTGCGCGCAGCGGCAAACCGGAATTAATCTTGCGATTTAACAATTCCCTAATTGTCTCTTTGGCAAGCTCGGGTCCTTCAGGGATTTCGTCGTGGTCAATCCTGCCCGCTTGCTCGGTTTTGCGTTCGCCAACGCCGACCTTCTGTTTGAGGTCGACGCCAGGGGCACAATCGTGTTTGCCACAGGAGCGACCAGTGAATTCGTCGGCGATTGCCAAGCCCAGCTCGTGGGTGAGCCCGTCGGCAAACTGTTTGATGCTTCGGCCGGGGTGAAATTTGCGACCTATGTGAAGGCGCTGGGCCATGGCGGCCGCGCCGGACCGATCAAATTGAAACTCGCAGGTGGCAGCGAAGCAGTGCTTGCGCTGTGCCATCTGCCGCTCAATGGCGAGCGCATTTCCTGTACCTTGTCCAAGCCTGGCGCGAAAACCTCCTTCGGTGGCGACGGCAAGGATGCGAAGACGGGTCTCGCCGGCCGTGACGCGTTCATCGCAGCGGCAAGCGGCATGGTGGGCGAAGGCGATGCGCTCTCGGTCGTCGAAGTGGCTGGCCTGCCTGCTGCGGTGGGGAAACTTCCGCAAGCCGAGAGCGACTTGCTGCTCGGCCGCATCGGCGAAATGATCCGATCGTCCGGTGTCAAAACCGCAGGCCGCATCTCCGAGACGGCCTTCGGCGCCATTGCCAAGAGCGGTACGCGCAACAAGCTTGCCCAACTGGTGCGCGACGCATTGGGCGAAGGCGGGCTTGAGGCGCTTCCGGTCGAAGAAACGCTGGTCTCGCTGAAGGCCCAAGGCCTAAGCGCGGATCAGCGTGTGCTCGCATTGCGGTATGTTACCGAGCGTCTGTCAAAACGCCGTCCCGGCGAGAAACTGCCCGCCGATCTTGGTGTCGCCTTCGAAAGCATGGTGCGCGAAACCGAAACACGCGCGCTCAAGCTCACCGAAACCGTGGCCGAGGGTTCGTTCGAATTGGCTTTCCAGCCCGTGGTGCGCTTGTCCAACCGCGAAGTCTCGCATTACGAAGCGCTGGCGCGCTTCTCGCAGAACCAAAATACGGGCGAAACCATCCGCTTCGTCGAGGCGCTGGGTATCGCCGATGCGTTCGATGCGGCCGCTGCTATCAAAGTGATCTCGGCGATCGAGCGCGAAGGCGTGCATGGCGCCTCCATCGCGCTCAACATTTCCGGCCATACGCTTTCCACGCCGGCGAGCTTCGCGCTGGTGGCGGGCTTTCTCGCACGCAAGCGCGTGCTCGCCAAACGCGTGCTGATCGAAATCACCGAGACTGCGGAGGTTTCCGATCTCGCCGCCGCCAACAATGCGATCCAGGCGCTGCGCGACCTGGGTTACCGGGTTGGCCTTGATGATTTCGGTGCGGGTGCTGCCTCGTTTCAATATCTGCACGCCTTCGTGGTGGACTTTGTGAAGATTGACGGTTCGCTGGTGCAGGCCATGGGAAAATCGGTGCGCGACGACGCGCTGCTCAGGGCCATCCTCAAGCTGTGTGGCGAGCTGAACATTGAGACCATCGCCGAATACATCGCCGACAAAAAATTCTTCGAACGCGCCCGCGATATGGGCTTCGACATGGGGCAGGGCAGCTATCTCGGCGCGCCCATGACCGACTTGCCGCCGCCTGCCGCCTCCGCCGCCATGCCCGCGCGTCGGCAGGGCGTGCGCGAAAGTTGGGGCTGATGCTATCGATTTATACGTAAGTAAAACTGCGTCGTAAGCAATTGCTTATGAAGATGATTCTCATCTGGGTGCCGCTGCAAGCCGTACCGTCTTAAGCTGGTATTTGAACGGCAATTTCCAATACGACGCCGGAGGTGGTTGCAAGACCAAGGTGCATTTCATCGCCGACGGTGCCGGCTCGCCGGCACGAGCGTAAAATGGCAGCGGGAATATCGCATCGAAGGCTGTAATATCCTTCCAAATTGAGGAAGGGGCCATGCTCAAGATACCTCCGCCGATCTGGATGTTTTTGTTTCTCGCGCTTGGAGGCGTTGTAAGCGCGCTCTATCCGTGGAAGACCATCGCCGATCTCACCATGGTGCCGCTTGGCATCGCACTTGTGATTGCCGGCCTTGCGCTCGGCATTTGGGGCCGGATGATCTTCTTCGGCGAGAAGACGGAAATCATGCCGACTTCGCCGGCCAACGCCAAGCTCGTCGTCCGCGGCGCGTTTTCCTTCACGCGCAATCCGATGTATCTGTCCTTGGTGATCTTCAGCCTCGGCATCGCGCTGTGGGTGGGATCGCTGCCAATGTTCGTGGTGCCCGTTTTGTGTTTCATCGTCTGCAATTGGATCCATATCCCGTTCGAGGAAGCCAAGATGCGCCGCCAATACAATACGTCCTTCGACGCATACGCCGCCCGGGTCCGACGTTGGATTTGAGCCGTCCAGTTTGATATAAGTCCGGCCATGACGTGCAACCGCGCCTTGCTCCTTGTCTGCGCCCAGATCGGCTACGATCCATAGCCCGCGTCGCCAACGGCCTCACGCTTTTTCCCTCCGCGGCGGAGAACCCATGACCGACAAGACACGCAATCTCACCAAGCATAATCTTACCAAACATTGGCAAGCGCTCGACGCCGCCCATCACATCCATCCCTTCACCCAAACCTCTGCGCTGGCCAAAGAAGGGGTGCGCGTCATCATCAAGGCCCATGGCGTCTATCTCTGGGATTCCGAAGACACCCGCATGATCGACGCCATGGCCGGCCTGTGGTGCGTGCAGGTGGGTTACGGCAACACCGAACTCGCAGAAGCCGGCTATCAGGCGCTCAAGACGCTTCCTTATTACAATCACTTCTTCAAAACCTCGAACCCCTACACGATCGAGCTTGCGACGAAGCTCGCCGCGCTTTTGCCCGAAGGCCATAGCCGCGTGCTATTCGCCAATTCGGGATCTGAAGCCAACGACACCGCGCTCAAACTCATCCGTTATTACTGGAATCTGCAAAAAAAACCGCAGAAGAAAATCCATCTCTCGCGCGATTACGCCTACCACGGTGTCACGTTCGCGGCCGCCTCGCTCTCGGGCCTGACCTCAATGCATCCGCAATGGGACCTGCCGCTGCCCGGTTTTGCAAAAGTGCCCGCGCCTTATTGGTTCGCCGCCAAAGCCGCCGGTTACGGCGATATCGGCCCGGAGGAATTTGGCCTTTTCATCGCGAAAAAACTCGAAGACCGGATTGTCGAACTGGGGCCCGACAATGTCGCGTCGTTTTCCGCCGAACCGATCCAGGGCGCGGGCGGCCTCATCTTCCCGCCGCACAGCTACTGGCCGGAAATCCAGCGTATTTGCAAAAAATACGATGTGCTTTTGCACCTCGACGAAGTCATCACCGGCTTCGGCCGCACCGGCGAATGGTTCGGCGCTCAGACTTACAAAATTGCGCCCGACATCATAACCATGGCCAAAGGACTTTCGTCCGGTTATCAGCCTATTTCAGCAATTTCACTCGGTTCACGCATGGGCGACGCGCTCGCCCACGCCAACGAAGAGCTCGTCCACGGCTATACCTATTCGGGCCATCCGGTGGCCTGCGCCGTCGCGCTGAAAAATCTGGAGGTACTGGAAAAGCAAAACCTTGTGCCACGCGTCAAAAATGAAATCGGTCCTTATATGCAGCGCCGCTTGCGTGAGACGTTTGGCGACCATCCGCTGGTCGGCGACGTGCGTGGGCTGGGCCTGCTCGCCGCCATTGAGTTGGTGCCCAACAAACCCGAACGTGATTTTTTCCCGCGCAGCGCCGATGTCGGGTCACATTGCCGTAACTATTGTTTTGCAAACGGCCTCGTCATGCGCGCGATCCGCGATACAATGGTGTTGAGCCCTTCCTTCATCATCAGCGAGGCCGAGGTGGAAGAGATCATCGCCAAGGCGAAAGACGCGATCGATCGCACGGCCCGGGATTTCGGGAAGATGTGAGATGAACTTGCGCGTTCTTTCGGTGAACGTTGCATTGCCACGCATTATCGCGTGCATCGGTACCGAGCCGGTAATGTCCGCCATCGCCAAGGTTCCTGTGACGGCCGGCAGCGTCATCGTCGGCCCTATCAATATCAAGGGTGACGCCCAGGCCGATCTCAACGTGCATGGCGGACCGGACAAGGCGATCTACGCCTATCCGTCTGAGAACTGGCGGTGGTGGGAGCGCGAACAGAGTTTGGCTTGCGAGCCTGGCACCTTCGGCGAAAATCTCACCCTTTGCGGCGCGACCGAAGACGACATCCGCATCGGCGATCAATTCCGCTGGGGCACAGCACTTTTGGAGGTCAGCCAACCCCGTGCCCCTTGTTACAAATTCGCAATTCACACCACTCGCCAAGACGCGCCACAGCTGATGACAATTTCGGCACGGTGCGGCTGGTATCTGCGCGTGCGCGAAGAGGGCCGTGCGCTCTGCGCCGGTGGTTTGCTTACACGCCTGTCAACCGCGCGCGAAAATCCTAGCGTGCGCCAGGCCTTCCGTGCCCTTTACCACCCCAATATTCCCCGTGAAGAGCGCCAGAAGGTCCGCGATACCCTCAGCTTGGCGGACGCCTGGCGGGAGGGCTTGACGCAACGTCTTATGAAATAAGAGTAGCATATTTACAACTGTCACTGTTTTTCGTCGAATTTTAGGGAACCCAAAAAAATAGTTGAAAGCTGTTGCACGGATGCATAGGTTACTCCTCGGAAGATGGTTTATCCGGCAGGCACTGCCCCCCCGCTCGCACGCCGGGTGAATCGCTTTCACCGGATACCGGTCATCCCCTCCCGGTATCCAGCGCGTAACGGCGCATAACGCCCGGTCAGCCCCCCTGGCCGGGCGTTTTTTTGTTCGGAGATGTGACACGGCGCAGGGTCAAGTTGATGCGCCCTCCACCTGGCACCAGCGTCGAGCTTCCTGCGATCACCCGGTCGATGCCGTGATAGGCAAGTCTCGCCGGGCCTGCGAACATCACCACATCGCCGGACAGAAGCTTGACGCTTGCGGTCTTGCGTTTGTCCCTGTCGCCGCCGATACGAAACAGCGCCGCCTCGCCCAGCGACACCGAAAGCACCGGGGCATCGCGCGCTTCTTCGTCGCGATCTTGGTGCAGTCCCATCTTCGCATTGCCCAGATAGAGATTGACCAGACAACATTGCGGCGGTGCTTCGTATTGCGCCATCTCGTTCCACAATGCGAGCAAGGCGTGCGGAATATCCGGCCAGGCCTGTCCCGTGGCTGGATGGGTCTTCGCATAGCGATAGCCGCTACGATCCGAAATCCAGCCCAACGTTCCGAAATTGGTTTCCAGCACCGAAAACGGCGCTGCGGTCTTGGGCATGACGGGCCGGTAAAACGGGGCAAGCTCCACCCGCGCCAGCACATCGTTCAGCAATGCACTTTGCGCTGCGCGGTCCAATCGTTCGCGCCAATGCGTTACGCCCGGCGCAATTTGCAGTCTTACCATTGCCAGCGGCTTGCTTCGGGCTTCAGGAACACGTCCTTGTAAGTGCCCTTGTGCCCGTTCGCATCGAGCCATTCCGAAAAACGATAAGGATCATAATGTTCACGCACCCATTGGGCGATGGGCGCTGTTTGGGCTTCGCCTTGCGCGTAAGCAAGAAACGGCTTCAACCAGCGCTGATGCTCTTTGGGAAAATGCAGATAAGGCCAGCGCGAAAACTGCTTCTGCGCGTTGCCGCGCGCGCCCCAGCCGCCGCGATGGATCAGATAAAGGGCCATCGCAAAACTTGTGCGATCCTGCCCACCGGAGCATTTGACGAGAAGGGGCCTGGGTGCGGCGTCGAACGCATCGAACAAGCAGGTCAGCATCTGACGTGTCGGCAATTTGCGGGAATCAAGCATCGCGTCGAAATGCGCAACGCCCAATCTTTCGCAGACGCGCGTTTCGTAATGCCACCAGCCGAATCCGGGATTGCGTCCGCGCAGATTGATAAGCGCGCGAATTTTGTGTGACGACAGCAACATCCCCAACAGGCCTGCATAGGCCTGTGCCGAGCGGGCGGCTTCGCCCGCGACCACCCAATGAAAATTGTAGATTGCGTCCAGAGGTTTGCGCATGAGCACTTAAGATCAACGATTGCTTACCGAAATTCTCGAACCCACCGTGACCGCAAACGCGTGGGAACCCTTGGTTGCGGACCCTTTTAAATCCATCTCGACAGGTCTGCGGAACACAGGCAAACTTACCCTATCGCCGGTGAAGTTGAAGGGCGCCGGCGGCTGGGAGACAGTTTTCGTGTTCCCGCCTGATACCAATGGGGAGCTTGCTATGTCGAGCTACCAAATCCACTACCTGAATTGTCAGAAAGCGCTTGCCTGTCTGATGGTCGCCCAATGCGAATCCGATGAAGATGCCAGGTCATTGGCCTCGTCGCTTTGCGGCATCACCCACCGCACCGTCGAGATCTGGCGGGGCGAGACGCTGGTCTATGAGGGCTTCAACCCCCATATCGCCAACTGACGTCTGGGACGACTGACAGCCGACGTTGCCTTGCGTTAGGCTCTGCCCCGTTTCAGGGAGGGGCATCATGCAGATTTCGGTACGCGACCTTCATCGCCGCTGGGCGTGGACAAGCCTGTGCGCCATCGGCGTACTTGCGGTCTTGGCTGTGATGGACGGCAAGCTCAAAGCCGCCACCGGCTACGGCACCATCGACCTGCAGCGGGTAGCCACAGCCGATGCTGTGAACCCGATCCTCGTTGCTTGGAGCACCTCGCGCCGCGCCATCCTGGCGGGCTTCGACCTCGGCTTCGACTATCTGTTCATGCCGCTCTGGGGCTTTGCCTTATTCTATGGCGGGCTTGCCGCGCGTGAGCGCTTCACACCCAAACCGGGTACGGCCCGCCGGGTGATGCTGTTCCTCTGCGCGGTGCCGTTGGCCGGGATGTTGTTCGACGCCGCCGAGAACGCCATCGAGTTGAGTTGGATCGTGGTCGGCGTCACCGACCAAAGTGCGCTGCTGGGCAACACCGTCACCAATGCCAAATGGCTTTGCGCCCTCATCGGCCTGGCGATGGCGGTTGCGGGGTTGGCGGGACGGTTCCTTCCCACCAGGCGCACGACGAAAGACTGATGGCCTCACCATCAAACGACATAAAATTGGCGCAAAACCGAAACGTCCTTGTTGGCGCATCGTCATATTGCTGTTGCCTGACATGGCATCTGTCAGCTGATCTGCAACGCGTCGTTTGATTGACCAAAGCGCAGCATTTGAATTGCGTGCAAGACGATACTTGTCGGTGAATTTTTTGATGGCCCATGGATGCGTTTGGATTTGCGCAGAAAGTGTTGGAGCGGTGCGTGCAGCAGCGGTCCCGCCAAATCCTTTCTTCTGTAACCCGTCCGGTGGCGATAAGGGCTCAGGAATAGTCATGTGCTCGAAATTCATTCTACAGAAAGCTATCCGCATACGTCTGCTTAAGGGCATGAAGAGTAGTGGTTGGACTTGGACGATTGGCACCTACAGATGGCCCGGTGAGGCGGTGGTCGGGTAGCGGAAATGATTCACCCACGGCTCAAGTATTTCGAAGATCGGCGCAAGTTGCTGCTCGTAGCGACGCCACTGCCCCACGCCGTCAGCGTTGAGGCCACGAGCCACCTGAGGGTCGCTGGGAGTTCTTGGGGCAGCCCGCGCGCGCTCGGCAAAGCCCCTGACCGCCGGGTCCCAACTCGCACCAATGAAAGCCAGAACTTTGCAAACTTCATTTTCAAAGTCGGCCACTATTGCCTCGTGGTGCACCGTGTGAATGTCGAGTGGCAATAAGGAGCGATACATTTCTGCCAGAACCATGACCTGGTCATAGTATCGCGCGGCGCCTTCGAGAGTTAGGAACTCGTACATCGCCGAATTGACCCGGAACCGGCGTCGAAAGCAGCTCAGCACAACGTCGCGGGGATCGCGCAACGCAAAGAGAATCTTTGCGTCGGGAAATAGCTTGGCAATCACTGGAAGGGCTGGCGTGTGCAAAGGCATCTTGTCGATGAGGATCTTGTTGGCGACGTCTTTGCCCAAGGTTTTTCGCACGCCGCGCCAATAGACCTGCCGCAAAGCATCTGCTCCCACCGCCGTCAATGTCGCCAAATCGTTTAAGGCGACGTTGCTGCTAAGCAGATGGTTGCCCGCCTCGCCCAGGCAATCGATTTCCTCCAGGGTTACGACGTGGGGATGGCTCGCCAATACCTTTTCGAGCAGGGTGGTTCCAGACCTGGGAAAGCCGAGCAAAAAGACATGGAGCCGTGCAGACCGCGCGCCCTCCGCGTCTTGGCCAGCATCGGCGCGCCACAGGGCTTGTGATGTGGTCGCAAAATATTCGGCGAGACGACGCGCCTGATCCACCCGGCGCTCCTTCAACTCGTGTTTGACGATCGGCTCGTTAACGTTTTTGAGAATTTTATTCCTTGCTTCGTAGTCGGCGAAGGCATCAGCTGGACGGTCCAACACGTCACGCGCTTCGGCGCGCAGATCAAGGACAACAATACGATTTTCGTTGTTGATGATGTCTGGTCGGATGAGCAGGTTGGTCATCCTCGCCTCGGTGAGGTCAGCAGAACCTTCCAGTAGATCTGCCCGTCCCAGAGCTATTTGAGCAGTGAAGGAATCTGGGCGAAGCGTCAAAGCACGCTGCCCTAGCGCGCGCGCCTCTTTGGGGTCTCCCCGACGCGCGGCGATTATCGCTAGAGATGATAGGAGCTCGGCTTCGTCTGGCGCCAAGTCGACGGCGCGACGGTAATAATCGTAGGCGGATTTGAGGTCGCCCAATTTGTAGCTCGCCGCGCCAGCGGCGATCAGGACCGGATAGGCGTCCGGGTCGAGGTCCAGTGCCTCATCAAACGCCTCAAGGGCATTGGCCAACATTCCTTGCCTGGCCAACATCGCGCCAAACCGCTTCCACAGTTCGAACTCGTCAGGCGCAAGCACCGTGGCTTTCTCGACAAGGCCAAGTGCTTGTTGCACGTGCCCGTTTCTCTCCAGGCGTTCGGCGACCAACAAAAGGACCAAAGGATGTTCGAGACCCCGCGATAGGGCAGCTTCGGCGAGATCAGTCGCGCGGTTCTGATTGCCTTGGCCAAGGGCGTCCAGAACTTCAGCGAGATCGCGGTCTGTGGTCGCAAAGGACATCGTCATTCACTCGCCACATCTAGTCGGCGAGCGCCGAACCGTCCTTTTTTCCGCAAACGCTTCAAAGCCATCCTCGTTTCCCAGACGTACCAAAGATCAATTTGTACTAGCTAGCGCCCGGGCCGCGCGCGTACGCAAGTGGCAAGCCATCGCGACCGAATGTTCTCCCGCGCAGAACTGGTACGCAAACATTCTGTTAGCGACATCGTAAGAACTCGCGTTCCACCAGGAAAGGTTTCCGACATTTGTCCGATGCCTTGAGCCAGGTCGCACATCAAATTGCGGTAAGCTCGCAAAATGAAAACGGCGGCTCTGTCGAGCCGCCGTTTCAGAACTACATATACAAAATTCGCTTAGGCAGCTTTTTTGCTGCGGCGCCGAGACGCGAATGCCCCGACCAGACCAGCTCCAAACAAGGAGAGTGTCAGAGGTTCCGGCACACCGCCACCGCCGACCACTGAACTGCCAAAAGTCACGTCGTCGAAGACGATTTCGTTGGCAACACCGTTAAAAGAGATTGATTCGGCTGTCCCTGCGAAAGTTACGCCAGCCGCGGAAAATGGGCAAAACTGCGCGCCGTATCCAGAGCAGGGGCCACTTGTCGTTGTTGACAAGTTCAAGGTCGCCAAAAGCGTGCCCGTACCATCAAGGCCGCTGTAAACCTGAACCGCGCCACCTTCTTCGATTGCGGTATAGTTGAATGAAAACCCGGTCGTGAAACCCGCCGCATCATCCAAATAGGTGTTCGATCCCGAAAGGAAGAACAGGGCACCCGTTTGAGAGTTCGGATCGCCCAGGCCGCCGCGCGAAGTGTTTGAACAGGTGTACGAAAGCGTGTTCAGGCAGATCGCCAATGCATTGGTTGGAAAGCTGATGCCGTAATTGGTCCCGCTCGTTCCTACGCTGCTGGTACCACCGTTGTAAAAGTTCTCAACCGACGCATAGCTTGTCGTGTCGGTCGGTGAATTGATGCCCTCAAAGGTCAAATCAATCACGCCGGCTTGAGCAGTCCCGGCGCAAGCCATGGCAAGAGCGCCAATTGCGCCCGCAATCGCAATACGTTTCATTTTGAACCCCACATACAGCTTCTTTTGTCACGAAGAAACGCAATGTCCGTGCCAGTTTGAAAAACCTGCGGAATCCTTGGCTATTATGGCGAACAATCAATTAACGCTGTAAAAGAAGTTTACAGTTTCTTCATGTTCGTTAAAAGATCCGTTCAAGAATCTTAACATCAGGGTTGCCTAGCGCGCGCCGTCGGGGGGGCTTCATCTGGTTCTGCCCGAAAACTTGCGCGCCTTCAGGATGCCGTCGAAATTGACTTGCACGAAGCTGGCGCGTGGTCCTCTAAGCGATAGTCGGCCCGCCTACGCCGATTGTCGTGGGGCCCGCTTGCGGACAAAATATTAGCGGCGTCCGAAGGTCTTGCTTCGAAAACAAAACCGGCTTGACCCGCCAGAGACCCTAAGTATAGTGCGCCGCTCCCGCGCGGACCATTTTCGCGCGGAAACTCTTTATTTTCAAGGATTTAGGCCATGTACGCGGTCATCCGCACCGGCGGAAAACAATATAAGGTGGCCAAGGACGCCGTCCTGACGGTCGAAAGCCTCGCCGGGCGATGTCGGCGCCAAGCTGACCCTTGGCGAGGTCCTGATGCTGGGCGGCGACACGCCCAAGCTGGGCGCGCCGCTGGTCATCGGGCGCCTCGGTCGAGTGCGAAATCCTCGAACACGGCCAGGGCGAGAAGGTCATCGCCTTCAAGAAGAAGCGCCGCAAGAACACGCATCGCAAGCGCGGCCATCGCCAGCACTTCACCAAGGTGAAGATCACTCGGCATCAGCGCGGGCTAAGGGAGTAAGCCATGGCGCACAAGAAAGCAGGCGGTTCCTCGCGCAACGGACGCGATTCAGCAGGCCAAAGCGCTCGGCGTGAAGCTGTTCGGCGGCGAAGCCATCGCCGGCGGCAACGTGATCGTGCGCCAGCGCGGCACCAAATTCTATCCCGGCGAAGGCGTCGGCATGGGCAAGGACCATACGCTGTTCGCGCTTCGCGACGGCAATGTCGCGTTCAAGACCGGCTTCAAGCGCCGCACCTTCGTATCCGTGATTACGGCGCACGCATCCGGCGGCGAAGATCGCGGCAGAATAGGCGGCTGAAGACATAGGCCGCCAAGCAATTGGCGGCCCATCATGCGCGAGGGAGATGGTCCGCCATCTCCCTTTTTTGTTCCCTCGCACGAAAGGAGGGACGTGTCATGTCTTGTTGCAGATTGGAAAGGAGAGATTGATCTTGCGGCCGCCGGAGGCAGGCCGACATCGCGGCAATGTCGGTTTGGCTGGGCGATTATGATGTCGCGCAAAAATCTCGCGCAGCGTGCCATATCCCTATCACGAGGCGCGATGCGGAAGCCTTTCTCAGCGCGCAGCGGAAAGCCGCGCAACGGGCCAGGCTTCGCTTCGTCGATCTTGCGCAAGAGCGACGGCGTGTTCATGGGCATGCATCGGCCTGCATCTGCAGGACGACGGATTTCGAATTCGGCTATTGGCTGGGCAAGCCTTTCTGGGGCCAGGGCTATGCCACCGAAGCGGCGCGGCGGCTGGCTGCGCTTTGCCTTTCACGAGCTGAAGGCGACCGACGTCTAGGCCGGCTGGTTCCACGACAACCCGGCCTCGGGCCATGTCCTGGCCAAGCTGGGCGCGCGCCATAACGGCGTCGAACCGCGCGATTGCCTGGCCCGGGGCCACGCAGTCTTTGCCATGAGATGCTGCTTGACGCGGGACGATTTCCTGCGAAAAAGGCCGCTTAGAGGACCGCATGAAGTTTCTCGATGATCGCCAAAGTCTATGCATCCAGTCCGGCGCTGGCGGCAACGGCTGCATCGCGTTCCGGCGCGAGAAGTTCATCGAATATGGCGGACCCTATGGCGGCGATGGCGGCAAGGGCGGCGATGTCTGGGCCGAGGCGGTGGAAAATCTCAACACCCTGATCGACTACCGCTTCCAGCAGCATGTGAAGGCCAAGAATGGCGAAGGCGGCAAGGGCAAGGTGATGACCGGCGCCAATGGCGACGACGCCATCATGAAAGTGCCGGTCGGCACCCAGATCTATGAAGAAGATGGCGAAACCCTGATCGCCGATCTGGCCGCAGAACGGCCAGCGCGTGCAGCTGCTCCAGCGGCGGCAATGGCGGCTTCGGCAATGCCCATTTCAAAAGCGCCACCAACCAGGCGCCGCGCCACGCCAATCCCGGCCAGCCCGGCGAAGAAAAGATCCTCATCCTCAAGCTCAAGCTGATCGCCGATGCGGGCCTGATCGGCATGCCCAATGCCGGCAAATCGACCTTTCTGTCGCGCGTCTCCGGCGGCGCGGCCCAAGATCGCCGACTATCCCTTCACCACGCTGGAGCCGCAGCTGGGCGTGGTGAAGATCGACGACACCGATTTCGTGCTGGCCGATCTGCCCGGGCCTGATCGAAGGCGCGCATGAAGGCGTGGGGCTGGGCGACCAGTTTCTGGGCCATGCCGAACGCTGCGGCGCGATCCTGCATCTGATCGACGGCACGCGAAGCTGAAATCGCCAAAACCTACAAGACCATCCGCGCCGAACTCGAAGCCTATGGCCACGGGCTGGACGACAAGCCCGAGATCGTGGCGCTCAACAAGATCGACGCGATCGCCAAAGCAGCGCTGGCCAAGAAACGCGCGGCGCTGGAAAAAGCCTGCGGCCACGAGTGTCCATGCTGATTTCCGGCGTCTCCGGCGAAGGCATCGACGACGTGCTGCGCGCGCTTGGCCGCGAAATCGTCAAGAGCCGCAAGAAAGGCCGCAGCCAAGCCATAGCGCACCGCGAAACGCATGGATGCCATGAGCGATCCTTTGAACGACTGCCAGCCGCATGGTGGTCAAAGTCGGCTCGGCGCTGCTGGTCGATGCGCGAAGCGGCGAACTGCGCCGCGACTGGCTGGTCTCGCTGTGCGCCGACGTCGCCGCGCTGAAGCGCGAAGGCCGCGAAGTGATTCTGGTCTCTTCCGGCGCCATCGCGCTGGGGCGCAGTCGCGCTTGAAGCTTGCAACCCGGGCGCGCTTGCGCCTGGAAGAAAGCCAGGCCGCCGCCGCCGCGGGCCAGGTGCGCCTGGCCGCAAGCCTATGCCGATATTCTGGCAGCGCGAAGACATCGTCGCGGCGCAGATCCTGCTGACCTTTGGCGACACCGAAGAACGCGCGCCGCTATCTCAATGCCCGCGCCACGCTTGCGCACGCTTGCTCGGGCTTGGGCGCGGTGCCGGTGATCAACGAGAACGACACGGTGGCGACGGCCGAAATCCGCTTCGGCGACAATGACCGGCTGGGCGCGCGCGTCGCCTCGCATGATGGGAGCGGACCGGCTTGTGCTGCTGTCCGATGTCGATGGGCTTTACACCGCCGATCCCACGCGCGATCCGGGCGCCGACGCATATTCCCGAAGTCACCGCCATCACGCCCGAGATCGAAGCGATGGCGGGCGATTCCATTTCCGGCGTGGGCCGCGGCGGCATGGCGTCCAAACTGATCGCCGCCAAGATCGCCACCGGCGCGGGCTGTCGACGTGATCATCGCCAAGGGCGAAAGCCGATCATCCGCTCGGCCGCAATCGCGCAAGGGCGCGCGCCACACGCATTTTCCGCGCCAGCCTGACGCCCGCCGCCGCGCGCAAGCGCTGGATCGCCGGGCGTGCTGCAAGCCCGAAGGCGCGCTGATGATCGACGAGGGCGCGGTCAAGGCGCCTCAGCGAAGGCAAAAGCCTGTTGCCCGCCGGCATCCGCCAGATCGACGGCCGCTTCGAGCGCGGCGATGCGGTGCTGGTCAAGGACCGGCAGGGCCGCGAAATCGCCCGCGGGCTTGGCGGCCTATAATGCGTCGGACGCAGAGCGGATCGCGGGCAAACGCACGGTCGAAATCGAGGCCATTCTGGGCTATCGTGGCCGGGACGAGATGATCCATCGCGACGATCTGGTGCTGACCGCAACGTGACGATGAACCGGCGTCCACTGACCGTTCAAGACGATGCAAGCGCGACGTTGACGGCCGAGATGAGGCGCGATCGGCGCGCGCCGCGCGCGACGCGGCGCGCGCCATGCGCGAAGCCTGCGACGCAGACCAAGACACAGGCGCTGCGTGCCGCCGCGCATTGCCATCCGCGCGCAACGCCGAAATCCTTGCCGCCAACGCCGAAGATCTCGAAGCCGCGCAAGGCCGGCGGCCATGCCCGCGCCGATGCTGGACCGTCTGGCGCTCAACGACGCGCGCATCGAAGCCATGGCCAAGGGCGTGGAAGATGTGGCAGCCCTGCCCGATCCCGTGGGCCGCGAACTGGCGCGCTGGACGCGGCCCAATGGCCTCGACATCGCGCGCGTCGCCACGCCCATCGGCGTGATCGGCATCATCTATGAAAGCCGCCCCAATGTGACGGCGGATGCGGGCGCGCTTGCGCTCAAGTCCGGCAATGTCGCCATCCTGCGCGGCGGCTCGGAATTCGTCGCATTCGCTCCGGCGGCCATTCATGCCGCGATGGCGGAGGGCTTGCGGGCGGCCGGTCTGCCGGAAGCCGCCATCCAGTATGTGCGCACCACCGACCGCGCCGCGGTCGGCCTGATGCTGGAAGGGCCTCAACGGCGCGATCGATCTCATCATTCCGCGCGGCGGCAAGGGCCTCACCGGGCGGGTGATGCACGAGGCGCGCGTGCCCGTGCTCGCCCATCTGGAAGGGCTTTGCCATGTCTATGTCCATGCACAAGGCCGATCTCGCCATGGCGCGCAACATCGTGCTGAACGCCAAGATGCGGCGCACCTGTGTCTGCGGCGCGGCCGAAACATTGCTGCTCGATCGACAGCAGTCTTGAAATCGCACGGCCTGCCCATTCTGGAAGATCTGGCCAAGGCCGGCTGCGAAATCCGCGGCGACGAAGCCGTGCGCGCTGATCTTTCCCCAAGCCGAACCCGCCACCGAAGAAGATTGGCGCACCGAATATCTCGACGCCATCATCGCCGTGCAGAGCGGTGGATGGGATGGAAGAGGCGATCCGCCATATCGAGACATTATGGCTCGCATCACACCGATTCCATCGTCACCGAAGACGAGAGCGCGGCCGAGCATTTCCTGGCGGCGCTCGATAGCGCCATCGTGCTGTGGAACGCCTCGACCCAATTCGCCGATGGCGGCGAATTCGGCATGGGGGCGGAGATCGGCATCGGCACCGGCAAGCTGCATGCGCGCGGGCCCGTCGGCGTCGAACAGCTCACGACCTTCAAATATGTGGTGCGCGGCAGCGGGCAAATACGGCCGTGACGCGCAAAGCCGCCGCTGGATCAAACCGCCGGGACCGGTCGCACGGGGTCTGAAGCATCGGTCTGCTGGGCGGCTCGTTCAATCCGGCCCACAGGGGCCATCTTCACATCAGCGAGATCGCGCGCAAGCACCTGGGCTTGGATTACGTCTGGTGGCTGGTCGCTCCACAAAATCCGCTCAAGTCCATCCAAGGCATGGCGCCGCTCGCCAAGCGTCTGCAGTTTGCCAAAGCCGAAACCGTCGGCCATCCGCGCCTTGTCGTGATGGACATCGAACGCGCGCTCGGCACGTGTTACACGATCGACACGCTCACGAAACTCAAACAACGCTTTGCAGGCGTTAACTTCGTTTGGCTGATGGGTAGCGACAATCTCGAAAGTTTCCGCCGCTGGAAGCGTTGGCAGGACATCGTGCAGACCGTGCCCATCGCCATCGTCACGCGGCCGGGCAGTATTATGGCCATGCTGCATGCGGCACCCGCGATCAGTTCTGGCCGCACCTTTGATCTGCGGGGCCTTGCGCGCGCCAAGCCGCCGGCTATTGCCGTGATCGATGGTCCGCGCAATCAGCTCAGTTCCACCGCCATCCGCGCCCGCCGCGAAATCTTTGTGCACGTATTGCCGGCGTGATAGGGTCGTTTCGCACCTTTGGAGTGCCTGTCATCGGAGGACCAGATTCTGACTCGTAAACCCACGGCATCGAAATTCGCGCCATCTAAATCCACGCAAGCAAAAACCGCGCCCGGAAAGCCCAAATCCGCGACAAAGACCGCAAAGGCGAAAGCCGTCAAAGCAAAGCCTGCAAAGCCGGGAAAAGAGGCGGCTCAGGAACCCGGCGTTCTGTCCCGCATCCTCACCTCGCTCGACGACGACAAGGCCGAAGACATCGTGACCATCCCGCTTGCAGGCCGTTCATCGCTTGCAGACGCCATCGTCATTGCCACCGGTCGCTCCTCGCGTCATGTCGCCTCGATCGCCGAACATCTGGCGCGCCGTCTAAAGGATGCGGGCTATGGCACGCGTCCTGTTGACGGCGCCGCGCAAGGCGATTGGGCTTTGGTCGATGCGGGCGATGTGATCGTCCATGTCTTCCGACCCGAAGTGCGCGACTATTACGATCTCGAAGGCATGTGGTCGGTGGGCGAGCCAGGCCGTGCCGCCATGGCTTAGAATACGGTTGCGCGAAGGATTGAACGGTTCGCGCCAGGTCGCGTGACAAAGAAGAGAATCCCATGCGCCTTCTTGTTCTAGCCGTTGGCAACGCACGCGGTACGCCCGAAGCAACACTCACCGAAGATTTCGCCGGCCGCGCTGGCGCGATAGGCCGCCGCCTCGGCTTTCAATCGGTCGCCGTGGAAGAGGTGGCAGTGTCCAAGGCACGCGAGGCGAAAACCCGCATGACCGAAGAATGCACACGCCTGGCCTCGCGTGTGCCCGATGGCGCACATGTCATCCTGCTCGATGCCAAAGGCAAAGGCATGACCAGCGAAGATTTCGCCGAAATGTTGGGCGCGCTGCGCGATGCAGGCACCAAGGATTTTGTGTTTGTGATCGGGGGCCCTGACGGCCTTCTGCCGTTACCTGGCATTCGCGCCGGCCGCAGCCTTGCCTTCGGGCCGCAAACCTGGCCGCATCTGATGGTGCGCGCGATGCTGTCGGAACAGATCTATCGCGCGCTCACAATATTGGCGGGTCATCCGTACCATCGAGCTTGAGCCCACCTAATAAAAACGATCACCGTGGACGGGCTTGATCCGACTGCGATGAAGCGAGGTGGTGGGGTTATTCCGCTGCGAGATTGCGGTTCATGCGCGCTTGCTGGTAGGGCCGTTCGCCCAGGATCGTCGCGCGGTGCATGATGCGCCGATGCGGCAGATAGTCGTTCACCGCATAGTGCTGCGTCACGCGATTGTCCCAGAACGCGACCGCATTCGCCGTCCAGTGCCAGCGCACCAGATATTCGGGTTGCTGAATGTGTTCGTGCAGCAATTTCAAAATCGCAGCACTTTCTTTGCGGCTTACACCCAGAATGCGCGAGGTGAATCCGTAATTGACGAATAGCCCGTCCTCGCCTGTCTCGGGATGGGTGCGGATGACGGGATGCACGACTGGGGGATGTTGCGCGCGCGCCTTGGCATGAGTGTCTTCGCCCGCGGCCTTGGCGACTGCGCCTGCCGCGGGAAAGCCCCGTGCGAAATCATGCACCGCATCGAGCCCTTTGAGGAAATCTCGGAACGGCTCGGAGAGCCCCAGATAGGCCTCGCGCATATTCGACCAGATCGTGTCGCCGCCTGCAGGCGGCAATTGCCGCGCGTAGAGAATGGAACCCATGGGCGGGGTCTCGATGAAAGTCACATCGCTGTGCCAGGCATCGTTGTCGGTCGGATTGCCCCCGTGATTGTCTAGAATGAAAAGCTCCTTGGCGTCGTCGACGCCCGGATAAAGCGGATGGGTGTGCAGCGCGCCGAACCGGGCTGCGAAATCGCGATGCTGGCTGGGCGTCAGATGTTGGTCTTGGAAGAAGATCACCTGATGCTTCAGCAGCGCTTTGCGGATTTCCCCAATGGTTGCCTCATCGAGCCTCTGCGAAAGGTCGACAGCGTTGATGACGGCTCCAATGGCCGGGGTAAGCACCGAAACGTCCATGGATGCCTCCGGTAGCGGCTTGAGCATAGGCCCCGAAAGCTTCGCGTTCCACGCATGGCCCCCTTTCACGTCACGCAGGGGAGAGGGCCGAAATAGCGCTTTGCAGCCAATTTTTGGGCACGCCTGTCACTTGGGCGCTCGCAGATGCAGCAATCGGCCCTTGAAGGCCAGCGGATGGCGCCCTATTGTTAAATACGAAACCCTGAAGGAATTATTTACATGACCAAGATCAGAGCCGCCGGGCTTCTGGCCTCTCTTCTGTTGGCCGGCACGGTTGCGGCCCATGCCGCAGCTCCGGTTGCCGGATCCTGGAAGGTGGCGATCGGGACGTCGGCTGCTCCTTGCACCGTGACCCTGGCGTTAGGTGATTCCAACGCCGCCGGAATCGCCACCATCGCTGCCGATTGTCCCGCCCGCGCCACCAGAATCGCTCGTTGGAGTGCTTCACCTGGCAAGCTCACGCTGAAATCCGCCAATGGCGAAACCATTGCCGTGCTGACGTCTGACGGCACCTCCTATGTGGGCACCCAACTTGCCGATAGCCGCAAGGTCGTGCTCAGCCCGGCCACGAGTTCAGTCGCGCAAAGCCAATAATCCCCCCTGGCATTGCGCATGTGAGAAGAGGCCGCATCCAGCCCATGCGGCCTCTTCCTTTTGTATTGGCTTTTGCGCCGGTCTTGGGCCGGTTTCTTCTGCCGCCGCCATTCTTTCTTAGTCATCGCGCCCGGAAGATTGGCCTCTCGCGCGCTTGAGACCGGCGCACCCCACGCCGCAAGCTGAGCCATGGCCACGCCCGCCCTCGAACTGAGCCACGTCACCAAACGCTTCGGTGATTTCATCGCCGTGCACGATCTTTCGTTTGCCCACGCGCCAGGGCGCATCCTGGGCTTCCTAGGCCCCAATGGCGCGGGCAAGACCACGACCTTGCGCATGATGCTGGGCCTGATGAAGCCCGATGGCGGGGACTTGCGCATCTTTGGCCAAACCCCAGACCGCATGCGTGATCGCATCGGCTATCTCCCCGAGGAACGCGGCCTCTACAAACGGATGCGCGCCGACAGCGTGATCAGCTATCTCGCGCGTCTCAAAGGCGTGGACCGTGCAACCGCCGCCAGGCGCGCCCACGAGATGCTCGATCGCTTCGGCCTTTCGCAATTCGCGCGCGTGCGCGTCGAAGGCCTGTCCAAAGGCATGGCGCAGAAAGTCGCCTTTATCGCAACCCTGGCGCACGATCCCGACGTGCTCATTCTCGATGAACCGTTCTCGGGCCTTGATCCGCTCAACCGCCAGAGTTTCGAAGGCGCGATCCGCACGCTTGCAAACCAGGGTAAGACGATACTGTTCTCCACCCATACGATGGAGCAGGCCGAACGGCTTTGCGATCACCTTGTCATCCTAGCGCGGGCCAACAAGGTGTTCGACGGCACACTGACCCAGGCTCGCCGCCTTCTGCCACGTCGCGTGCGCATCGGCGCCGACGGCGATCTTGGTTTTCTGCGCAATCTTGCGGGCGTGGCGAGCGTCACTGCGCCTGCCGCCGGTCAACCGCTTTGGGATGTCGCGCTGAAGGAAGGCGCCGATGGCGCGGCGCTATTGTCGGCCTGTTTCGAACAGCGCGTGGCCTTGTCCCATTTCGATCTGTCGGAACCGAGCTTGCAGGATGTTTTCGTCTGTCTTGCGGGCGCCCAAGCGGACAACCCATCGTGAGACGTGCTCTTCTCATCGCCCGTTGCGAATTCATCAAATACATTACGCGGCGTGGCTTCATCATCAGTCTTCTGATGCTTCCGGCCTGGATCGTGGTGGGCGCCGTGGTGCCGCAATGGATCGAACGCGCCACCCCCACCCGGACCTTCACGGTGGTGGACCGCACGGGCGGCCGATATGAATTTGCCCTCGCCAAAGCGGTGAGCCAAGACAACGCCGCCGCCGATCTCGACGCGCTCACCAGTTACGCTGGTGCCAATGTCGATATGGCGAAACTGCGCGAACAGATGCCGCGGACGGCCGCCATTCTCGATGCACCATCTGGTGACGCCGAGGCGCTCGGTGCGTTCCGCAAATCCGGCGGCACGCATGGATTGCTTTCGCTGCTCGACCCGTTTCGCAAGACCAAAGTGAATTTCGAAAGCCCGCGCCCACGCTTCCGCTTCGTGCTGCCCGGCGATCTGGAGACGGTGAGCGAGGCGGCGTTTCTGGCCGCGGTGGACGCGCGGCTTTCGTCCGACAGGCCGCTTTACGCCGTGGTGACGATCCCCAAGGGATTTTCCGCTGTCCAAACCGCGCCAGAGGCAGGCTTTTGGAGCCTCAACGCCAGCGATCTTGAACTCGAACATTTCGTGCAGCGTGCCCTCACCGACGAATTGCGTCGCCAGGTGTTGGCGAAACTTGCGCCCGACGTCGCTCCCGAAATGCTCAAGTCCTCGGCGCGGCTTCGCACGTTTGATCCTGCCGCAGGCAATGAGGAACACGAATTGTCCTTCGCCGACCAAGCCAAGACCTATGCCCCCGCGGTGCTCTCTTTCCTGCTGCTGCTGACGATCTTCATGAATGCGGGGGCGCTGCTGTCGGGCGTGATCGAGGAGAAATCAAGTCGTATCGTCGAGGTGATGCTGTCTTGCGTCACCCCCGTCGAATTCATGGCGGGAAAGCTTCTTGGCGCTGCTGCCGCCTCGCTACTCACCTTGGTGCTATGGGCGACGATGCTGATGTTGGGTGCCGCACTGTTGCTACCCGGCGCGATCGCAACCACCACAGCGCTGATGATGAGCATTCTTACCACCGGCCTGTTGCCTATGCTGCTGCTCTGTTTTGTCTGCGGACTACTGATCTACGCCTCGATCTTCCTCGCCATCGGCTCGATGGCGACCTCTATCCAAGATGCGCAGGCTCTCGTCGGGCCCGCCATGATCTTGGTGATGGCGCCGCTCATCGTGATGCCCGCGCTGTTGCACGATCCCAACGGCACCATTGCAACCGTGCTGAGCTGGGTGCCGGTGTACACGCCGTTCTTCATGATGTTCCGCCTACCCTGGCATCCGCCCATGGCTGAAGTGATTGGCGCCACAGCGCTGATGATCGCCACGACAATCTTTATGGTGTTTCAGATGGGCCGCGTCTTTGCCTCACACATCCTGACCGCCGAACGCCCGCCAAAACTTGCAGCGATGTTCAAAAACATATTCAGGCGAAAATAAACGCAAAAAAACCGGTCCTCTTTCGAGGTCAGCCAAACCTTCGCCCACGAGCATCAGGTTTTGCGGTTCCGATACGTCCGCGCAACCATAACGACCTCATGAAAATCGCCTCAGAAAGCGAAAAGGCCGCCCAGTGGGCGGCCAGCTTTGCATGAATTTCGAAAGAGACTAACGGGGCAGGACGCCTTCGCGCTGCAAGCGTTTTCTCTGCAGTTTGCGGTACCGCCGGATCGCCTCGGCCCGTTCGCGGGCGCGCTTGACGCTTGGCTTCTCGTAATGGCCCCGTAGCTTCATCTCGCGAAAGATGCCTTCACGCTGCATCTTCTTTTTCAGTGCCTTGAGCGCCTGATCGATATTGTTGTCGCGAACGATGATCTGCAAAGGCAACTCCTTAAGGCGTCTTGTCGAGGGCGGCGGGTGATAACAGAAGCGATTTTGCCTGTCTATCCCAACAGGCAACGCCGAGCAGCCTGCTTCAGCCCCAAAATCGGCCAATATCGGTGTGCGCCACCGCGATCAAGGATGGGTCGAGCGAAGAGAAGGCGGACCGTCGGGAAAATCGCAAACCAGCCCAAGATAAAAACTGTTTGAAATCAATAGAATAGAAAAATACCGCGGCCGCAGGCCCATACATTCCGCCGCTTTGACCGCCGCCCCTGCCGCCCCCATATTCCGCAAATGCCAATTCTCAAGATCGCGCGCATGGGTCACCCGGTACTGGCCAGAACGGCCAAGCCCGTCATGGACCCAACCGCTCCCCAGATCCGCCGCCTGGTCAATTCCATGATCGAGACCATGATCGATGCGAACGGGGCGGGGCTGGCCGCCCCCCAGGTCCATGTCCCGTTGCGCGTGGTGATATTCCAGGCCCCGGAAGGCCGCAGCGACGGGTTGAGCCAAGCGGAGCGCTACGACCATACCGCTCCGCTCACAGTCCTGATCAATCCCGAAATCGAGGTCGCCGGTCCCGAGCGCGAAGGCGGCTGGGAGGGCTGTTTGTCCTTGCCGGGCCTGCGCGGTTATGTCGAGCGCCCGGCCCATATCCGCTATCGCGGCTTTGACACGCTGGGCCGGCAGATCATGCGCACCGCCAAGGGGTTTCACGCCCGCGTTGTGCAACACGAATGCGATCATCTAGAAGGCATTCTCTATCCCCAGCGCATGACCGACCTGACCAAACTGATCTTCGATACCGAAACCAAGCATTGGGTGAAGGTCGCCGAAGTATGACCACGTCCAAGACCAAAACGAAAAGCCCACCCGACGATGCGACGCTCAAGGCAGCGGTCCTGAATGCAGCGCTCGCCCACGCCGCCTTTGACGGCTTCACCGAGAAATTGTTGGAACGCGCCGGCGAACAAACCGGCACAGACAAGGAAACGTTGGCGAGATTGTTTCCCAAAGGTCCTCTCGATCTTCTCGAAGAATTCTCCTCCTCGGCCGATCGCCAGATGCAAGCCCGCATCGCGGAATTGAACCTTGCCGAGATGCGCATCCGCGACCGCATCACCGCAATCGTCAAGACCCGCCTCGATGTCTTACGGCCCAATAAGGAAGCCGCGCGCAGAGCCGCGGCCTTCTTCACGCTGCCGCCGAATGCGCCGCTCGGTGCAAAACTGTTGTGGCGTACGGTCGATGCGATGTGGCGCGCTTCAGGGGACACCGCCACCGATTTCAATTTTTATACAAAGCGCGCAATCCTTGCGGGTGTCTATTCGGCGACGCTGATGCGCTGGTTCAACGACAACACGGACGATGAGGCCGCCACTGCTGCATTCCTCGCCCGGCGTATTGAAGAGGTAATGCGCTTTGAAAAATTCAAGGCGCAGGTGAAAAAAGAAGTCGCGAAATTCCCTTCCCTTGAAGAAATCCTGAGCCGGATCAATCGCCGCCCATCGCCTTGAGCCAGGTGATGTGGCCCATCTTGCGACCGGGTCGTGCTTGCGACTTGCCGTAAAGATGCAAGCGCCCCGCCGCGCGCCGCGAGCGTCTTCCAGTTATTGGCCTCTTCGCCAATGAGATTTTCCATCACCGCATCGGAGTGCCGTGAGCCATCGCCCAAAGGCCATCCTGCGACCGCGCGGATATGCTGCTCGAACTGGCTAACGACGCAGGCTTCCAGCGTCCAATGCCCCGAATTGTGCACGCGTGGCGCAATCTCGTTTACCAGCAGAGCCCCGTCGTGCCCCACGAACAATTCCACCGCGACCACACCCACATAATCGAGCGCTTCGGCGATCTGTTGGGCGATGGCCTTGGCCTGTTTGCTCTGCGCCGCGTTCAACCGCGACGGCACCGTCGACCGCTTGAGGATATGGTTCTCATGGGCATTCTCTGGCGGATCATAAGCGGCAAACGCGCCATCGGCTGCGCGTGCGGCCACGACCGAAACCTCGAACGAGAAGTCGACAAAGGATTCCAGAATGGACTGTGCGCCCTTGAATGCATCGAAGGCTTTGACGACATCGCCGGCGCTTGCGACCTTTGCCTGCCCTTTGCCGTCATAGCCAAGGCGGCGGTCTTCAGCACGGCGGGCATATCCGACCTTGGCAATCGCTGCGTGGGCCTCCTCGTGCGAACCGACGCAAGCAAAACTCGGCGTCTTCAATCCAAGCGATGTAACAAACGTTTTTTCCGCAAGCCGGTCCTGGCAGATGGCCAAGGCGCGCGGATTGGGATTGACCGCAACGTGATCGGCCAGGAATTGCGACTGTTGCGGCCGGTACATTTTCGAACTCGAACGTCACGACGTCGCAAACCCCGGCAAATGCTGCGAGCGCTGCCTCGTTGTCGTATCGCGCATGGGTGCGAAACGCGGCCACCTGAAATGCAGGTGCATCGTCGTCGTCGGAATAGATATGTGCACGCAATCCCAGCCGCGCAGCGGCAAGCCCCAGCATCCGACCCAACTGGCCGCCGCCGAGAATGCCGATCGTGCCTCCCGGTGCGACGGGAGCGCTGAGGCGCTTGGGATTGTTCATTGCGCGGGGGTTTCGGCGACGCTCTCGGTCTGGCGTGCGCGCCATGCTGCCAGCCGCTTGGCGAGCTTCTTGTCCGACAGCGCCAGAATTGCCGCCGCATGAAGGGCTGCGTTCTTCGCGCCACTCTCGCCGATCGCAAATGTCGCCACCGGCACGCCCCCCGGCATCTGCACGATGGAGAGTAGGCTATCCATGCCCTTGAGCGCCTTGCTCTCGACGGGCACCCCAAGCACGGGAAGCGTGGTCATCGAGGCCGTCATGCCGGGCAGATGCGCCGCCCCGCCCGCGCCCGCGATGATGACTTTGAGTCCGCGTCCTGGCCGCGCCCTTGGCATAAGCGTAGAGCCGGTCCGGGGTGCGATGGGCCGAGACGATGTGCTCTTCATGGGCCACCGCCCAACTCGTCGAGGAGCGTCGCGGCCGCGCGCAAGGTCGGCCAGTCGGACTGGCTGCCCATGATGATGCCGACAGAGGGGGGCCATGCTTCCTGTCTGATTCGGGGTTGCCCGCAAGAAGCGGCCCATTATAGGTCCGCCGCGCCCGCGCGAAAGGTGGCATTTCGGCTTTCGTTAACCTTTTGGGAACCATCCTCACCGGAAAGTTAAGGTGATGAGTCCGGAGTGGCCGGGTGAAGATCGAGCGGACGAGTGCGAGCAGAGGTTCGCGCGCTGTGGGCGCTGCGGCCTATGCGCGCCGGACCGAACCGGTTGTCGCAAGCGAGCCCGTGTCCGCGGCGACTGCGAGCGTGCTGGGTATCCCTGAATCGGAATTCACCCCCAGCGTGCGCGATGCGATCATGGTTTTGATGGGTGAAGTGGATTCGCTGCGCCGCGAATTGCAACAGACCAAAGCCCGTCTCGAAGACGTCGAGAAAGCCGCTGATCAGGATCATCTGCTGCCGCTTCTCAACCGCCGCGCCTTCGTGCGCGAGTTGACGCGCTACATCGCCTTCTCCGACCGCTACGGCACCCCTGCCAGTCTGATCTATTTCGATCTCGACGGCTTTAAGGCGATCAACGACACCTATGGCCATGCCGGCGGCGACGCGGTGCTGGCGCATTTCGTCGAAACCCTCAGCGCCAATGTCCGCGACAGCGATATCGTCGGGCGTTTGGGCGGCGACGAATTCGGCGTGATCCTGAGCCATGCCACGCAGGACCAAGCTTACAAGAAAGCAGATTCGCTCGCCGACAAACTCAAAGCTTCGCCGACGGAGTGGCGCGGCAAATCCATTGCGATGACGTTTTCGTATGGTGCATTCGAATTAAGGGCCGGAGAGAGTGCGGAAAGCGCCATGGCGCGCGCCGACGAAGCGATGTACGCCCACAAGCGGCGCTGATTTCTGTTTGGGCATGATCTTTAGGCGATGATGTCAGGTAGCAGCGCATCTTCGATTGCCGCGATCTGATCTTTGAGCTGCAATTTGCGCTTTTTGAGCCGGGTGAGCTGGATCTGGTCACGCGCCCCTGATTGGGTCAGCGCCGCGATCGCCGAATCAAGATCGCGATGCTCTTGGGCGAGTTCGGCCAGCCTCATTCGCAGCGCCTGTTCTTCAGCCTCTGTCATGTGCCCGGAATCTCTCGCTTTTGGCGCAATTGCAAGGGTCTGAAGGCCTACGGACCTGTGGCCACCCCGAAAGCCGATTTTGCCAGCTTCTTACGCCTTAATCTTCGTTAATTCGCAGGTAGGCAAAATCCCCGAAAACGGGTGACAGAAAGACCTGTTGGTGTTCTAATCTCCGCTCCCAACAGCGTGAGGTGCGACATATGGCACTGCAAGGGCATATCCAGGAACTTTCCGAAAAGCATAGAAAACTCGAACAGCGCATTGAATCAGAAATGGCCCACCCCGACTGGGATGAAACAAGGGTCGCGGCGCTGAAAAAAGAAAAGCTCAGACTCAAAGACGAAATCGAACGGCTGCGAACCAGTCTTCACTGATCGGGCCAACCAGGAATGGCACGGCGCTTTGGTGCGTTGCGCTATTCTGTTACGGTTTGTTGCTCGGGCGCGCTTGGCGTGCCCGCAAGCAGCAAGCCTGCGAGCAGCAAAAACACGGCCGCCGCAAAGAATGCCGCGCCGGGGAAACAAACCGGCGCAGCCTTGCTGGTGAAAATAGCCAAAATCGGTGGCCACCGAGATCTTGCTGCCGAGGCTTGCGAGTATGCCTTGAAGTTCATCCTGTTCCGAAGGCCCGACTTGCCCGGACATACTCGCATTGAGCGATGGTCCGGTCAGTCCCATCAGTACCGCCATCCACGCGCAGAGCATCCAACTTTGTCTTTAAACCCAACTGCTCCAAACCCAAGACCCGGATAGGTCGCGCGTTGTTCGCCCAAACGCGCAATCACGATTTGGGTAACTACGCTGAACACCAACGTCGGCAGTGCGCCCGCCGCTATCAGCCAATACCCGACTTGCGCTGGTGACCAATGGAATTTGAGCGGGGTGTAGTAGGTCAGATAGGACTAGCCTTGCGGCCCTGGTCGGCGGCCGTCTTCTGATTTTCATCGCTTTCGATTGCTGTCGGCTTTTGACGGCAAATCGGCCCGTGCCGTGCGATTGTTCCGTGACGGGTTGGACTGTTGATCGCGTTTACATAATTACTTTTAGTTAATCCGGAATGACTTTTAAGCCATTGATATTCCCCGCAATACGATGCCGGCATGAACTATGCATCGCGAAGGGCAGCCAAGTGCGTAGCGTATGCAACTTTGTTTCGGCTAACCGCAACCCATTAGACTAGGAGAGTTACTATGCTTTCGCGCGTCCTTAAATCGGCCGCCTTTGGCGTTACCGCTATCGGCATGGCACTTGCGGCCATCCCGGCCCAAGCAGGCCCGCTTCCGCTTCCGGGTCTAACCAATCTCAACTTTCTCAGCTATTCGGGAGCCAATCCGAAGAACTCCTTTACCAGCGTCAATCCGACCGGCTGGACCGGAGGAAACGGCCTGATCTACATCAATTCCCCCGGCAACAGCACCAACGCCAACTCGGCTTGCGGCTCGACCTATCTCACCACGTATGGTTGCCCCAGCACGCTGGCCATTAAAGGTGGCTACAATTACGTTGAAGCAGACGGCAATCCTAGCTTTGAGAGCGGCTTCAACTATTCCATTTCCGGACTGACGCCTGGCCAATCCTACACGCTGAGCTTCTATCAAGCCGCGAGTTCGCAGACCGGCTTCGGCTTCAACCCGGTAACGGGAACGGTCACTGGCACAACCGAACAGTGGATCGTCTCGTTGGGCACTTCAGGGATGGTCCTGAATTGCTGCGGCCCGACGGATCCAACTTACGGCGCAACGGATTTTTACAGCAATCCGGACGTAACTGCTTCGATAGCGGCAACGACGTTGATGAAGACAGCTCCTGGTGGCTTGACGGATTGGAATTTCGTCTCTGTCAATCTGACAGCCGACGCCACGACCGATCTGTTGAGCTTCCTTGCATGGGGTGACAACGGCAGCACCGTCAATCTTCCGCCGATCGTGTTCCTCACCGGAGTCAATTCACAGCCTGGTCTGAACAACGTGCCGGAACCGGCGACCCTGTCGCTTCTTGGTGCCGGCATCGCCGGGCTCGTACTGCGCAGACGCGCCAAGCGCAAAACTGCGGCCTGATCATCTGATCGGTTACGGGGCCCGGAACAACCGGGCCCCGAGACCGTAAGTTAGGACGACAAGATTGCCGGCGTTCTTGGAGTGGCAACATCTTCTTGCATTCCTCATGCAAGCAGCGAGAGCTTGCGTCTGGCTGTTGCTCTTATCCCTGATTTTTTTGCCGCTGGAGCGGTTGTTCGCGGTACGGCCGCGGAAGTTCTTTCGCAAGTCCCTTACCCAGGATCTCAGCTACTATTTCATCAATGGCTTGGTGCCCGGCTTGTTGCTTGCAACGCCGCTGGCCCTCGTTGCATTGGCGGCCCACGCAATCGTCCCCTGGCGCCTGCAAGTCGCCGTGGCCGCATGGCCGCTGTGGCAACGCGTTCTGATGGGGTTCGTGGTCGGCGAGGTCGGTTTCTATTGGGGCCATCGCTGGACCCATGAGATACCTTTCCTTTGGCGCTTTCACTCCATCCATCATGGGGCGGAGGAAATATATTTCCTGATCAGCGCGCGAGCCCATCCGCTCGACAATGTGTTCATGCGGCTATGCGGTCTGATTCCGGCTTGTCTTCTGGGAGTGGCAAGTCCTCTTGGCCCGGACGGCACGCTGGTTCCTGCGCTCATTGTTCTGACCGCGACCATATGGGGCTTCTTTATTCATTCGAATTTTCGCGTCCGTCTGGGGCCGCTGGAATGGCTGATCGCCACGCCAGCCTTCCATCATTGGCACCACACCTTAAGCGACCACAAGGACCACAACTACGCCTCGATGCTGCCCATCATGGACTGGCTGTTCGGTACGTTCTACTTACCCGCCAAATGGCCGACCGCCTACGGCACCGATAGCCCCATACCGCTCTCCTTGACTGGTCAGATGTTGGAGCCGTTGACACCGCGGCCAGCGGCACCGGCCGAACGCCGCTCCATCACGTCTTGAACAGTTGGACGAGGTCTTCCAAAACGATCTTCGTCCGCGTTTATCGGTGACCCCCAAACCGACGCCGGATATCAGATGAGAGTTTCGTCGAACGCGATCTGTTTACGCGCCAGCAGCGGGGCCGATCAGGGTGAAGGCGCCCAATCCGCTAGAAGAGTTGGACAACATCTCGACTATGTCTAGGCGCGGTTCCCAAAACAATCATCATTTGTGTCCATGGTTCAGCCTCCAATCCGTTGCTCTAAAAACACGGAAAAGAACAAGGAGAAAAACCGTCTAGCGTCTTCATGCGCTGGCGCAAAGCCAAGGGTTGTAAAGTCACGCCATTTCGTCGCGAATTTTGAGGTCAGAAGGCTTGGAGCAATAAACCCCACATCCAATAAAAAACAATCCTGCAAAAAATAAGAAAAAAGTTCCGGGTTCAGGAGCACTGTTTGTCTCCTTGACGGGGATGGGGGGTAACGAGTCTGAGGAAAACCCGCGTGAAAAGGTAAAAGTGCTAAAATCCCCAGACACAACCTTGCCAAGGATGATAGCCAGTCCGAATTGGTCCCCCCAGGCATCTAACCGTGGAAGATTGGCGTTGAATCCGAGGTTCACCACATAAAGACTGCCGCCCGCAATTCCATCCTGATATATGAAATAATTTGGATCGGTAAAGGATCGAGAGAAGCTACCTTTGTCAGTAATTGTGAAGTTAACTGCTGTCGGAACTGACCAAGCTGAAGTCAAATTTGATAGGGGCAAATTGCTTACCTTTGGAAACTCGAATTCTCCAGACGCGTAAACGGGCGGGTTAACCCCGTTGATCATTTCAAGATTTGAAAACGAATAAATGATTGTCGCATCGGCAACGGGAGCTGCGGTCGTTATAAAGGCCAATGCCCAGAACCCGAGTAATGCCTGCGAAATTCGCATCGAAAGGTCTCTCTAGCGGAAGGATAGGACTTCTAATAGATCAGGATCCCATTTGGGTTGGATGGGTAGGGCAAGCGCACGATTTGCAAAGAAATGTTATAGGCGCGCCATCGTATCATCACTCATCTAAGCGGTATGGCTCACTTCCCAACCTTTGCAGGCCAGAAAAATCAAGAGCGGAATTGGTCTTTCGCCATTGAAATAAATACGCCGCCATTCGTTCAGACAAGTTTAGTTGATGTCCTTGGCCATCTCGCGCAGCTTGAACTTCTGGATTTTGCCGGTCGAGGTCTTCGGCAATTCGCAGAAGACGATGTGGCGGGGGCTTTTGTAATGGGCGAGATTGGCTCGGCAATAGGCAATCAGATCGGCCTCGGTCACCTTCTCGTGACCGCTTTTGCGTTCCACGAATGCGCAAGGCGTCTCGCCCCATTTCTCGTCGGGTCGCGCCACCACGGCGGCGAACATCACGGCGGGATGTTTGGCGAGAACGTCTTCCACCTCGATGGAGGAAATGTTCTCGCCGCCCGAGATGATGATGTCCTTGGAACGGTCCTTGAGCTGGATGTAGCCGTCGGGATGCATCACGCCCAGATCGCCCGAATGAAACCAGCCGCCTGCGAACGCCTCCTGCGTCGCCTTGGGATTTTTGAGATAGCCCTTCATCACGATATTGCCGCGGAACATCACTTCGCCCAGCGTTTCGCCGTCGGCGGCGACGGGCTCCATCGTTTCGGGATCCATCACGGCAAAGCGCCTCCAGCGCGTGATAGCGCACGCCCTGGCGCGCCTTTTTGCGCGGCGTTGGTCGCCTTGTCCAGTCGTCCCACTCCGCCTTCCATTCGTTCACGACGGCGGGGCCATAGGTTTCCGTCAGTCCGTAGACATGGGTGACGTTGAAGCCCGCATCGCCCATCGCTGCCAGCACCGATTCCGGCGGCGGCGCTGCGGCCGTGATGAACTCCACTGTGTGCGCGAAAGGTCGCTTCTTCGTCGTCCGTCGCATTGATGCAGTGTCGACATCACGATCGGCGCGCCGCACAGATGGGTGACGCCATGCTCCGCCATCGCATCATACATCGCTTTCGCGCGCACCCAGCGCAGACAGACATGGTGCCCGCCACCACCGACAGCGTCCAGGGAAAGCACCAGCCGTTGCAATGAAACATCGGCAGCGTCCAGAGATAGACCGGATGCTTGGCAATGCCCGCGGCGAGCACATTGCCATAGCCCATCAGCGCCGCGCCGCGATGATGAAACACGACGCCTTTGGGATTGCCCGTGGTGCCCGAGGTGTAATTGAGCGCGATCGCATCCCATTCGTCCGCAGGTCCCCTCCACGCGAATTCGGGATCGCCGCCAGCGATGAAAGTCTTCGTAGTCGAGCAAACCCAGTACGCTCGCCGCGTCTGCGGGAATTCGCGGTCGTCATAGTCGATGACGAGCGGCTTTACCTTTGCAAGCTTCAGCGTCTCCTTGATCGTGGCCGCGAATTCGCGGTCGGTGATCAGCACCTTCGCTTCGCCATGATCGAGCATGAAGGCGAGCGCCGGCGCATCGAGCCGCGTGTTGAGCGCGTTGAGCACCGCGCCCGCCATCGGCACGCCGTAATGGGCCTCCAGCATGGGCGGCGTGTTGGCCAGCATCACCGCGACCGTGTCGCCCTTCTTGATGGCGCGCTTGCGCAGCGCCGAGGCCAGCCTGCGCGCCCGCGCGTAGAATTCGCCATAACTATACCGTGCCCCGCCATGCACGATCGCGAGCTGATCGGGGAAGACCGAGGCCGCGCGCTCGAGAAACGACAACGGCGTCAGCGGCTGGTAGTTGGCCGCGTTGCGGTTAAGATCACGGTCGTAGGGGCTTGCGCCCACGCGAAGCTTCACCTGCGGAACAGTGCGCAGCGCATCGGTTGCACGGCCCATCAGGGATTTGCGCGGCCGCGCCGAAATGCGCTTGTTTTGTGGCTTGGCAGAACTGCGTGAGGGCGGCGCTGACGCCTTCGGTTTGGCGGACGTGGCCTTCTTTTTTGCTTTGACGGGCGTTGCCGGGGTTGCGGCTTTCTTCGTCTTGGGTGTTTTTTGTGTTTTGGCGCTTTTGCGCGGTTTTGTTGTCTTACGCTTTGCCATCGTATCTGTCGCCGGATTGTCCGAAGTTTGCGAACGCTAAAGAAACTGCGTTAACGCGGCAAGCGCCCTGCGATGGACGAAGCAGCCGTGCGTTGATAGGAAGAGCCCGCATTTCACGCCGGAGCGCCCATGTCGGGTCACGCCGAAACCGTATCGCGCGCCGGCCCGTTACGCGGGCTCTATTTCTGGCTGATGGGCCATGCCCAAGGCCGTCATGCCTGGGCGATGCTGGCGATTGTGTCCTTCGCTGAGGCATCGTTCTTTCCGGTCCCGCCCGATGTGATGCTGATCCCCATGGCGTTGGCCGACCGCAGACGCGCGCTGTGGCTTGCGGCCTGGTGCATGTTGTGGTCGGTGCTGGGCGGGCTTCTGGGGTATGCCATCGGCGCGCTGCTTTACGATTCCCTCGGCCACTGGCTGATTTCCGCCTATGGCTACGGCGACAGTCTGCAAAACTTTCGCGCGATGTATGCGAAATATGGCGCATGGATTATTCTCATCAAAGGCATCACGCCCATCCCCTACAAACTTGTCACCATCGCCTCGGGGTTCGCGGGCTACAATCTGTTCTGGTTCGTGACGTTCTCCGCGATCACGCGCGGCGCCCGCTTCGGCATCGTGGCAGGACTTTTGGCTTGGTTCGGCGAACCCATCCGGACATTCATCGAAAAGCGCCTTGAATATGTCATGATCAGCGTGCTGGTGCTCGTCGTTGCAGGATTTCTGGTTGCGCGTTACGTCGTCTGACGCGCGGACGCCATGGGAAAACAGATCTATTCCGTCGCCGCGATCCTTCTGGCGACCCTGATCTTTCTCACCGGCAACGGCCTGCTCGGAACGCTCACGCCCGTGCGCGCCCATCTCGAAAATTTCAGCGATCTCGCCATCGGCTTCATGGGCTCGGCCTATTATGCCGGGTTCTTCATCGGCTGTTTCGTAGGCCCGCGCCTGCTGGCGCGTGTCGGTCACAGCCGCACATTTGCGGTTGCCGCAGGTCTTGCCGCGGCCACAGCGTTGACCCAACCGCTCATCGTCGACGAAATCGTCTGGACGATGATCCGCGCCACCATCGGCTTCTCGGCGGCCAATCTCTACATGGTGATCGAAAGTTGGCTCAACGACCGGGCCACCAACGAAACGCGCGGCCGCATCTTCTCCGCCTACCTCACCGTGAACTACACAGGCCTCATCATCGGCCAGGCGCTTTTGGTTGCGGGCGGCGCAAGAAGTTTCTCTTTGTTCAACCTGTCTGCAGTCTTCTACGCGTTGTGCCTGATCCCGATGGGCCTCACGCGTCTGCCGCAGCCCAAGCTCGCGCCGGTGCCGAAACTGCGCCCCGGCCGTCTCTTCAACATCGCGCCCGTCGGCGTGATGGGCTGCATCGCCGTAGGACTGGCCAACGGCGCGGTGTGGACGCTGGCACCGGTCTATGCCCAGGCCCACGATCTGCATCGCGGATTGTTGGCAGCCTTCATGTGCGCCTTCGCGCTTGGCGGCGCGATCGTGCAGGTGCCCATCGGGCGGCTGTCCGACCGCATGGACCGGCGCATCGTGATCGCCATCGTGGCGATACTGGCCGCCGCCGCCGGTGTTGCGCTTGGCATGTTCGGCGGCAAGGACCTCATGGGCTCCTTGGTGTTGATGACGATCTTCGGCGTGGTCGCGTTGCCGCTCTACGGATTGTCGGTCGCCCACACCAACGACCGTCTGCCGCGAGAGGCTTTTGTCGAAGCCTCCGCCTCGCTGCTGCTGGTCAATTCGCTGGCCTCTGTCGCCGGCCCGATTCTGGCCGCACTCGTCACGGCGCGCGCAGGGACACAGGCGTTGTTCTATTACACCGCAGCGATCCACACCGCGCTGGCGGCCTACACGCTTTACCGCATCCGCAAAGTCGACCCGGCGTCGGATGCCTATCGCGATGCATTCAAGCCGATGCCGCAACAGGCATCGCCCACAGCACTTGCGCTCGACCCTCGCAGCGTGGAAAGCGTGGTAGATCCGCGCCCTATCTGATTACGAATCGTCGCCCGCATCGGCTGCGTGGTTTTCCTGTGATTGAGGTGGCATGCCATCATCGATCGGCTTCAACGTTTCGCCGCGCTTGGCCGCTTTCTTGAGCTGGCGTTCGTGGCGATCATTGACGCGCGTCACCGCCAGATCGAGTTCAAGCTGCGAGCAAAGCCCCAGGGTCACCGGATCGACCGCCTTGATGTTGGTGCGCGTTCCAGTGCGAGCGCTCGCGGATCTTCTGGATCGTGGCCTTGGTGGTGCCGATCAGCTTGATGATGTCGGCGTCGGCGAATTCGGGATGGTTGCGGATGATCCAATAGACCGCATCGGGCTTGTCCTGGCGCTTGGACACCGGGGTGTAGCGCGGCGCGCTTCTTCAGCTTCACCGGCGGCATCTTGTGCTTCGGCGGCGCCATCTTGAGCCGCAGCTTGGGATTTTTCTCGGCCTCTTCGATCTGCTCGCGGGTGAGCTGGCCGGAGGCGACCGGGTCCTGGCCCTTGATGCCCTTGGCCACGTCCTCGTCGGCGATGCCTTTGACTTCCAGCGGATGCAGCCCGCAGAAATCGGCGATCTGCTCGAAGGTGAGCGAGGTGTTGTCCACCAGCCAGACGGCGGTGGCCTTGGGCATCAGCGGTTTGTTCGGCCATAGATTTTCCCTTTCCCGGGCAGGGCTTTCCGGCCCCGTCCCTTCGCTCGAACCGTTGATTTTCGAGGAAGGCGGGTCTTTTAGCGGAGGGCCCTGAGCCAAGGTCTTGGCTAGGGTGTCAGCAGAATCTTGCCGATTGGCCGGCTTTCGGCGCATCCGGCTGTGGGCTTCTTGGGCTTCGCGCCAGCGGAACACCGCATCCACCACGGGCTTGATCTTTCCTGCCTCGATCAGTGGCCAGACCTCGCGGCGCAGCGCGTCGCGGATCGCGCCTTTTTCCTCGTTCGAACGCGCGCGTAAGGTCGTTGCCAGCAAGCGTCAGCCGCTTCATCAACATGCGCGCGAAATTGACCTCCGCGACCATGCCTTTCTGAAAGGCGATATTGACGATGCGGCCCCAGATCGCGGCAGCGCGGAAATTGCTCTCGATGTAATCGCCGCCCGACCATGTCGAGGATCACATCCACGCCTTTGCCGTTGGTTGCCTCTTTCACAACATCGACGAAATCTTCTTTGCGATAATTGATCGCGCGTGTGGCGCCCAGTTCTTCGCACGCCTCGCATTTTTCTTTGCTGCCGGCGGTGGTGAAAACCTTATGTCCGCGCGCCGCACAAAGCTGAATGGCCGCCGTGCCGATGCCGCTGGATCCGCCATGGATCAACACGCTCTCGCCAGGCCTGAGGCGCGCGGTATCCATCAGATTGGTCCACACCGTGAAATGCACTTCGGGCAATGCGGCCGCCTCGATCAGCGAAACACCTTTGGGAACCGGCAACACGCACAGTCCCGACACCGCCACGAATTGCGCATATCCGCCGCCGGCCAGAAGCGCGCAGACCTGATCGCCGATGCGCCATTGCGACACCGCGGTTCCCAATTTCACGATCTCGCCGGACACTTCCAGCCCCAGCGTATCGGGCGCGCCGGGCGGCGGCGGATAACCGCCTTTGGCCTGGATGAGATCGGCATGGTTGAGGCCGGCGGCCGCGACCTGGATGAGCACTTCGCCCTCGCCCGGCTCAGGTATGGCGCAGTCTGCCAGCACCAGCCTTACCTCGCCGCCCTCGCGTTGAACCTGAATAGCTTTCATGTCGGTCGGTCCTTTTTGGGTTTTTTCGCATCTGCCATACTGTAACAGAGACTGACACAGCCTGCAGAGGCGCCATGGCTATCGATCCTGAAGAATTGCTGCCGAGGAAGAAACCCTCCGATATCGTTTTGGGGCAGGATTTATCGGCACTTTCCGAGCATGAACTGGTCGAGCGGATCGCCGCCCTGGAAGCCGAAATTGCGCGCAGCCGCCAGGCCATTGCGCTGCGAAAGAACACCAAATCGACCGCCGATGCGTTCTTCAAACGATAAACTCGTTTACACATTCAAGCGTGATCGCGCTATTCATCGTTAAACACGCCAAGATGAGCATTAGCCATGAAGCAAGAACATGTGCGCTTTTTTGCGTTTGTGTTTCATTCGGGCTTCTCTGGGGTGACGTGAGTTGGTAGCTTGCGCCCGCATTGATCGCCGGGGACAATGGTGATGACGACTGCCGAAGTGGAAAACACAACCGCGGCCACGCGCGATCTGCGCGAGTTCGCAGGCTCCGCGATGTTCGATCGCACCTTCGACGAAGGCATGGCGCTGGTGGAGGAAACCGCGCGCTATCTTGACGGACGCGGACGCGAGGAATCGCGCGATCTGCCGCGCAAGGCCGCGATGCTTTATGCGGGCGAAAGCATGCGCGTGACCACGCGGCTGATGCAGGCGGCAAGCTGGCTGCTGGTGCAGCGCGCCGTGCATGAAGGCGAAATGAACCCCGAAGACGCGCAAGGCGAGCGTTATCGTCTGGGCTCGAAGGAAATCTGCCTTGGCGGGCGCGAGGAAGGCATCGAACTTCTGCCCGCCACGTTGCGCGATCTTCTGGAACGCAGCGACAATCTCTATCGCCGCATCGCGCGGCTGGACGACGAATTGTTTGGCACGATCGCGCAGAAGCCGGGCGTGCAGGCCCACTTCAACATGTTGGAACAGGCCTTCGGTGAAGGCTCTGCCTAAAGCCGCGTTGACTTGATCTTAGTCATCTCAACCTGTGATGGCGCGCTTTGGCGGGCCACGGCCATGTTTGACTTGGCCAGATCGCAGCGGCTTTTGAAAGCGCGCGACTTACTTCTTCACGAATTCCGCAAACTTTTGTTGAAGCGCGTCAGCCGGCCGCCGCGGTCGATCAGTTGCTGCTGACCGCCGGTCCAGGCCGGGTGTGTGGTCGGGTCGATGTCGAGCGTCAGCTTCTGGCCGGCCTCGCCCCAGGTCGTGCGGGTGCGGTAGGTGGTGCCGTCGTTCAGCGCGACGTCCACGAAATGATAGTCGGGGTGGATGCCCTTTTTCATCGGCTAGGCCCTTTGGCTCGGAAGGCCGCGGCTTATAGGGGATCGGTCTGGGACTGGCAAGTTCAGCCTGGAAAACCCCACTGCGCGGCGATGGGTCCGGTTCGCGGGAGCCTGTCCTTTCCGATATAGAGCGGCCAGCCAAAGTTGAAGGTCGATGGCCCAATCCAGCGAAGACTATGCCGCCAAGGTCGCTCAAGTCGCGGCAGGGCGCGAAAAGGCCCGGTCGCTCGAACCGCTGCGGCGGCTTGCCCCGTTCCTCAGGCCCTACCGGGGCCGGATCGTTATAGCCGGTGCTGGCGCTGGTCTGCTCGTCGACCGCCAGTCTGGTGTCCCCGTGGCCGTGCGCCGGATGATCGACCATGGTTTTGATGCCGCCTATGCCACCCAGATCGGAAACTATTTTCTGGCCCTGATCGGTGTCGCTGCGGTCTTGGGCATCGCCACCGCGGTGCGGTTCTATTTCGTGACCTGGCTGGGCGAGCGCGTCATCGCCGACATCCGCAAGGCTGTGTTCGACCATGTGCTGTCGCTTGACGCCGCCTTCTTCGAAGTCACCCGCACCGGCGAAGTGCTGTCGCGGCTGACCGCCGACACCACGCTGATCCAGACCGTGATCGGCTCCTCGGCCTCGGTGGCGATGCGCAATCTCGTCATGCTGACGGGCGGGCTGATCTTGATGTTCCTCACCAGCCTCAAGCTGACGGTGATGGTGCTTGCCGCCGTGATTCTGGTGATGGTGCCGCTGATCGGTTTCGGCCGCTGGGTGCGCACGCTGTCGCGCAAAAGCCAGGACCGCATCGCCGACACCAGCGCGCGCGCCAGCGAAACGCTGAATGCGGTGCAGACCGTGCAGGCCTTCACCCATGAAAACGAAGACCGCAAATTGTTCGGCCGCGCGGTGGAAATCTCCTTCGACGTCGCCATCACCCGCACCCGCGCCCGCGCCGTGATGACGGCGGTGGTGATCTTCGCGATGTTCAGCGTGCATCGTGGGCGTGCTGTGGGTCGGCGCGCAGGATGTGATCGCGCATACCATGACGGGCGGGCGAGCTGGTGCAGTTCATCTTCTACGCCGTGCTCGTGGCAGGCGGCGTTGGCGCGCTGAGCGAAACCTGGGGCGATCTGCAGCGCGCCGCGGGCGCCTCCGAACGGCTGATGGAATTGCTTCATGTCGAACCCGAAGTGCAGGCGCCCGCCCATCCCGTGCCGCTGCCGCAACCCGCGCAGGGCGCAGTCGCCTTCGACAATGTGACCTTCCGTTATCCCTCGCGGCCCGATAGCGCGGCGCTCAACGGTTTCTCGCTCGACATCACGCCGGGCGAAGCGGTGGCGCTGGTGGGGCCGTCGGGCGCGGGCAAATCCACCGTGTTCCAGCTGATGCTGCGCTTCTTCGCGCCGCAGGACGGGCGCATCCTGTTCGACGGCGTCGACGTCGCCGAGCCTCGATCCGGCGGAGCTGCGCCGGCACATCGCGGTGGTGGCGCAGGACCCCGTGATCTTCTCCGGCACCATCGCCGACAACATCCGCTACGGCCGCACCGATGCCAGCGACGATGACGTGCGCCGCGCCGCCGAAGCCGCCGCCGCCGACCGAATTCATCGAGCGGCTGCCGCAAGGTTTCGACACGCTGGTGGGCGAACGCGGCGTCACGCTGTCCGGCGGCCAGCGCCAGCGCCTCGCCATCGCCCGCGCCATCCTGCGCGATGCGCCGCTGCTGCTGCTCGATGAAGCAACCAGCGCGCTGGATGCCGAGAACGAGCGGCTCGTGCAGACAGGGCCTCGCCAATCTGATGGCGGGCCGCACCACCATCGTCATCGCCCATCGCCTCGCCACCATCCAGCGGCTCAAGCGCATCGTGGTGATGGATGAAGGCCGCATCGTGGGCGAAGGCAGTCACGCCGAACTCGTGGCCAGCGGCGGCCTCTATGCGCGGCTGGCCGACCTGCAATTCGCAAGCGCGATGGCGCTGGCGGGTTAAGCTGGCCGATTGAAGGATAGTATCGTTGGTCGGCACCAAACGGTGCAGGCAGAACCACGGCCGCGAAGGTTCTGTCGCCGCAGGAATTCGGCATTGGCGATTTCGTCAATACCAACTAAAGACAGCCCACGTGAAAAGAGCCACTTGTTGGTGGAGGCTTTCTATCCTGGCCCATGGCCGCCGTCGATTGCGAACGCCGTGGTTGGCCGGCCCAATGCAAGCGCTGAAGAGAGCATCGGAAAAGATTGCGAAAAAGCGCGTTCGGGCGCGTGATCCAATCCTTGTTTGTTTACGCCAATTTTCTGCCTGTCATCTGCTCTAGTATCTTGATCGGCGCGCGCTGAGGCTTGGCCATCGCGTCGATGTCGAGATGGAAGGTTTGTTCGAGGACATATTGCCCGGCAAGGGCGGCATGCATCACTTGATCGGTGAAGCACGCCCAGGTCGAGCCCGGCGGAAAGGCGATCTGCGTCTTGGGCGCGCGGCTTTGATAGTCTTCATCCAGTTTTGCCGCGTCATGAAGGCCCAGCATGATGCTGTCATAGGGCGCGCGCACGCCCTTTGTGGCGCCGACCATGGCAAGCAACCAGTTCTTCGCCGGCACCGGTTCCCACACCGCGGGCAGAATCTTTTTCGCCATGTCCGCAAACGGCTCGCCCACATTCCAGAGGCGGGGTTGGCCGTTGGGGTTGATGTTCGTGAACAGCCGCAAGATGCGCCGTCCGCGCATGGGGCGGGTGGGAAAGGCATCGACATGCAGCCGGGTGTCGTCTTTGATCGGCGAATAGCTTCGCCCTGCAATTTCCACCGGCCGGTAAGACGTGCGCGCGCGTTCGAGCTTGGTCGCGTAACCTGGAAACAGGTTGCGCATCAGCAGCGTGGAGCTTTGCGCAAATCGCTCCATCATCGCGCGCAGGGTTTGGTGCTGGTCGGCTCGGACATCGGTGTGCTTGAGCTTGCCCCTGGGATCCAGGCTGATGTTCTTGGCCCGTCCGTCCGAAAGCGCAGCCGACAAAAGCGCCGTCTCGTTTTCGTGCAGAGCGAATGCAAGCTCGGGAAAGAACAGAACGCGCCCGCTTTCGAGCGCGTCATTTGCCGCGTGCCGCAAATCTTCGGGCGGGGCGGCGGTCCAGTCGACAAGATGCGCGCGAAAGAGGGCGTCCATGGCCGCTCCTTAACACCAAGCCCCGGCGAAGGCGACGCTCAGTTGAGGTGCCAGATCGCCGCCGCCGTGGTCGTGGCAAAACTCATCCAGACGAGATAGGGCACCAGAAGGATCGCGGAGATGCGCTCGACACGCCAGAACTCCACGATGTTCCAGACGATCGCCAGCGTCAGCAAGGCTGCGCCTGCCAGAATCAGGCCGATCTTCTGCGCATCGAAATAGACAAGAGAACAGGCAAGATTGAGCGCGAGCTGGACGGCGTAGGCGATCATGGGCCTTAGCGGCCTAAAGCCGATCTCGCGCCAGATCAGCCAACCCGACAATGCGATCATCAGATAAAGAAGCGTCCAGAACGGCGCGATCATGCCGCTTGGCAGCGTGAAATCCGGCCGCTCGACTGTCTGATACCAATGTGCCGCGTTGCGCGCGGCGGAAAAGCCCCTGGCAATCCCCACGGCCAAGCAGATCGCCAGAAAGGCGAAAAGGCCAAGAATGTCTCTGCGCACCATCTCTACTCAACCGGAAACCGGCGTAGATGTTCTCAAAGATGGAGGAGGTCTGTCTAGGACGTAGGCGCGCCGGTCATGTTGAGGCCGCGGAAGAGATGGCGGGCAACGGTAAGCATGATCAGATAGCCCAGCGCGAGCGGGGCCGCGATTAGCAAGGTCAGGGGCCAGAACCTGGAGCCATTGGCCAGGGCATGGAGGCTCCATAGCGCGGTGGGTATGGTAAAGCCGAGCGGCACCAGGGCTGCAATGCGCCAGCCGCCCGAATAGGTGCGGGGCAGGATGATCTGCAAGATCACATAGCCTGGAACACAAAGCTGGATGAACAGGAAGGCAAACATCCCAGGTCTCCGGGTCCCGATCGGCTGGGCCCAGGTTCCCGCAAAGACGTAAAGGCGCCCTTACGCGGCCTGTTCGGCCTCGGGATCGCGCAGCACATAGCCGCGGCCCCAGACGGTCTCGATGTAATTGTCGCCGTCGGTCGCGGCCGCCAGCTTCTTGCGCAGCTTGCAGATGAAGACGTCGATGATCTTCAGTTCCGGCTCGTCCATGCCGCCATAGAGATGGTTGAGGAACATCTCCTTGGTCAGCGTGGTGCCCTTGCGCAGCGAGAGCAGCTCCAGCATCTGATATTCCTTGCCGGTCAGGTGCACGCGGCTGCCGTCGACTTCGACGGTCTTGGCGTCGAGATTGACGGTGAGCTTGCCGGTGGTGATGACCGACTGGCGTGGCCCTTGGAGCGGCGCACGACCGCCTGGATGCGGGCGACCAGCTCGTCCTTGTGGAAGGGCTTGGTCATGTAATCGTCGGCGCCGAAGCCCAGCGCCTTGACCTTGGCTTCGACGATGGCGTTGCCGGACAGGATCAGCACCGGCGTCTGCACCTTGGCGACGCGCAGCGCCTTCAGCACTTCGAAGCCGCTCATGTCGGGCAGCTGCAGGTCGAGCACGATGATGTCGTAATCGTAGAGCTTGCCGAGATCGATGCCTTCTTCGCCGAGATCGGTGGTGTAGACGTTAAAGCCCTCGCTGCGCAGCATCAGCTCGATGCTGCGCGCCATGGCGCTGTCGTCTTCGATCAGGAGTACGCGCATTGTCACAGACCCCTCTTCGTCGGCTCGGCACCGCGCCGGCTCGGTTAACCGATTGACCAGACGGTAAGCGCAAATGGTTAACAGCCAGCTTTCACAGCCTGGCAGGGCTTCAGGCCTTGCGAATCCCGGCTTAACGTGAATCAGTCTTCCGGGCGCCCGCATCCCTTTGATTCGATTTGTTAAGTTTACCGCCATTTAAATCCTTGCCGGTCAAGATGGCTCATTCAGGAGATGCAACAAAAGCGCCCTGTGCAGGAAGGATGGGCATGCGCGCTCTGCTCAAGGAAATCGAGGCTATTCCGCCGCTGCGCCGCTTCGGCCGGGTGGCCCGGATCGAGGGCCTGGCGGTCGAAGTGACCGGGCGCTGCAGGGCGCCATCAGCCTGGGCGGGCAAGTCCGCATAAGCGATTCGGAAACGGCAAGACAAATTCCTTGCGAAGTGGTCGGCTTTCGCGACGGCCGCGCGCTGGTGATGCCGCTGGGCCGCTGGACGGCATCACGCTGGGCGCCCGCGCCGATTTCGACGACCGGCCCGCCTCCATCTATCCCGACCAGGCCTGGCTTGGCCGGGTGATCGACGGCTTCGGCGCAGCCCGACGGACGGCAAGGGCCCGCTGCCGCAAGGCACCGATCGCCTATCCGCTGAAGGCCGCGCCGCCGCCCGCCACGATCGCGCGCGCGCGTCGGCGGCAAGCTGGATCTGGGCATCCGCGCGCATCAACGCCTTCACCACCTGCTGCAAAGGCCAGCGCATGGGCATTTTCTGCGGCTCCGGCGTTGGCAAATCCACGCTGCTGGCCATGCTGGCGCGCAACACCGATGCCGACGCCATCGTGATCGGCCTGGTCGGCGAACGCGGCCGCGAAGTGAAGGAATTCATCGAGGACGATCTGGGCGAAGAAGGCTTGGAGCGCAGCGTCGTGGTCGCCGCGACATCGGATGAAGCGCCGCTGGTGCGCCGCCAGGCGGCCTATGTCGCGATGGCGGTCGCCGAACAGTTGCGCGATCAGGGCCTGCATGTGCTGCTGCTGATGGATTCAGCGTGACCCGCTTCGCCATGGCGCAGCGCGAGATCGGACTTTCCGCGGGCGAACCGCCGGCCACCAAAGGTTACACGCCCACCGTGTTCGCCGAACTGCCGCGGCTTGCTGGAACGCGCCGGCCCGGGCCTGAACGGCCGGCAACGGCTCCATCACCGGCCTGTTCACCGTGCTGGTCGAAGGCGACGACCATAACGAGCCGGTGGCCGACGCGGTGCGCGGCATCCTGGACGGCCATATCGTTCTGGAACGTGCCATTGCGGAACGCGGCCGCTTTCCGGCCATCAATATTCTGAAATCGGTGTCGCGCGCCATGCCCGGCTGCAACACGCGAAGCATGAACAGAAGCATTGTTGCGCAGGCCCGCGCGCCGCTTGCCATTTATGAAGACATGGCCGAGCTGATCCGGCTTGGCGCCTACAAGGCTGGCACGAATCCTGAAGTGGATGCAGCCATGAAGCTCTACCCGCAGCTCGAAGCCTTCCTGGCGCAGAAGAAAGACGAACGCGCGACGTTGAGCGATGGATATGCCGCGCTGGACACGATCATGACTCGAGCGGCAAAGGGAGAGCGCGATGAAACGCACCGATACGCTGCTGCGCCTGAAGCGCTTCCGGGTCGACGAAATGAAGCGCCGCATGGCGACGCTCGACGCGCATGAAGGCCGATCTGGAACGCAAGCTCACCGATCTGGAAGACAGCGTCGCGCGCGAAAACCAGCGCGCCAACGATTCCGATATCGGCCGGCTGGCCTTTCCCGTCGTTCCTGCGCTCCATCGAAACGCGGCGCGAAAATCTGCGCGACGACGCTGAAGGAAATCGAACGCGAACGTGTGGTGGCGCAAAACGATCTGGCGTCTGCCTTTCAGGATCTCAAGGCCTTCGAACTCGCCACCGAGCAACAGAGCCGCCGCGCCGAAGAAGCCGAAGCGCGCCGTGCCCAAGTCCAGCTCGACGAGATGGCGCTGGTGCGCCACCTGCGCAAACATGCGCTTCGCCAAGCCTGACCCGCGCAGCCGGCGTTTACACGAGCCGGCCGTGAACCTGGCGTTCATGGCCTAACTGTTTGGGACCTAAGAAAATTCCGTCCGGTTCCCCAATGTGACATAATTTTTGCATCAGTGGTGATTTGCGGGGGAACGCGAATGGCGATGATGTCATCGCAGGGCATTACGACTCCTCAGACACCTGACCAGTTTGGCCGGTATGCCATCGTTTTGTTCGCGTTGGCGGTCATCGTGGGGGTTTTCGGTTCCTATTTGGTGGCCCAGCTGCTGTTCTGGATGTTGTTCCCGGGCGGGGTAGCGCTGGTGCTGTTCAGTGTCGTGGCACGGCCGCTGGGTTCGCCGCAGCGCGAGACTTGGCTTGCGGCACTGCTGGCTGGCGTGCTGCTGGCGCTGATCTTGCTGCCGGCGATGCCCGGCTGGGTGCACGCTCTGTAGGATCGCCGCCATGTCCTTTTCGGAAGTCATCGCGCCGCTTTTGGGGCGACTGGCCATTGGCTGGTATCTGCTCAGCCAAGCTTGGGCCTATACGCTGGACTGGGACGCCACGGTGGGGACGCTCCACGCCCGCCACATCGTCGCCCCGTCGGTACTGTTCGGCTTGGTCCTGTTTGTCACGGCATTGGCTGCTGTCGCGCTGATCGTGGGCTGGCACACCAAACACGCCGCGATGGCCTTGTTCGCGGTGATGCTAGCGATTGCGATCCTGCTGCACAATTTCTGGGATCTGCATCAGGTCGATACGCGGGCCGAGACCTTCGATCTGTTTTCACGCGATGTGCTGTTGATGGGCGGGCTTCTGCTGCTGGTCGGCATGGGCGCAGGCCGCTTCGCCGCCGACAATGCGGGCAAAAAAAAGGCCAAGCATTAGGCCTTGCCGAGATCTTCCAAGCTCATTTTCGAATAACGCAGGCCGCAAAATCCCAGCCCGAAAATCCCAGCCTGAAAATGCCAGGCCGAAAATGCCAGGCCGAAAATGAATGAGGCGGCCGGCGCTCATGCGCGCCGTAGCCGCCTCATACTGCCCCCTTTTAAGCGGACTTGCCGCGAGGTTCTGCTCCCCCAAGCCAAACCGGCGACGGACCTAACCTGTGCCGTCAAGGCGTGGCGACGCAATGGATAGTTTGACGCTCAGTAAGTTTTTGCAACTGCGTGTGGATTTAAAGTCACAATAGAGCGAGCAACGGGGCAACGATGTTGCGCGAGGTTCGCTCAGCCGCCGCGGAAATGCTTGGAGAGTTTCAATCCCTGGCATTGATAGGTGGACCCGATGGCCTGCCCGTAAACCTCTGGTGGCGGATCGGTGAGCCGCTCGAACACCAACCGTCCGATGATCTGCCCATGTTCGAGGATGAACGGCACTTCGCGCGAACGCACTTCGAGCACCGCGCGCGCGCTCGGCGGTCGGCCTTGCTCGAAGCCGAAGCCCGGATCGAAGAACCCCGCATAATGCACGCGGAATTCGCCCACCAGCGGATTGAACGGCACCATTTCCGCGGCATAGTCGTGGGGAATGGCAACGGTCTCGCGCGACACCAAGATGTAGAACTCGTCGGGATCAAGCACCATGTGGCCCTGCGCGTGGGCCTCGATGGAATCCCAATAAGCGGCAGGCAAAAGCGCTTCGCGCTTGTCGACGTCGATAATTCCCGTATGCCGTTTGGCCCGCCAGCCAATACGCGAGCCTTCCCCGCCCATCAAGTCGATGCTGAGCGCCAGTCCGTTGTCGATGTCGGCCTCACCACTCACCAAAGCGGTTTCGGCGTGCAACCGGCGCAATTGCGTGTCGGTGAATTGCGGCGAGCCGTGACGGATGCGCAGTTGGCTGAGCTTCGAACCTTTGCGCACCAGGATCGGAAAGGTGCGCGGCGAAATCTCAGCGTAGAGCGGCCCATGATAGCCGGCCTCCACGCGGTCGAAGGCTTGGCCGCGGTCGGTGATGAGCCGGGTGAACACATCGATGCGACCGGTGGAGCTTTTGGGATTGGCCGTGCCGGAAATGCGTGAGGAAAAATCAGCGTGCTCCAGCAACGGCACGATATAGACGCAGCCGGTTTCCAACACCGCACCATGCTTTAAGTCGATCTCGTGCATGAAAACCGAAGCAAGCTTCTCTTCCACCGTGGCATTGGACCCGGGCAGAAAACTCGCCCGCACCCGCCACGCGACCGGTCCCAACCGCAGGTCGATGCTGGCGGGCTGGATCTGCGAATCCTCGATATCCTCGGTCGCCAGGATCTCACGGCGAGCCCGGATCAGCCGCTTGAGAACATGGCTCGGCAGGATGCCCGTCGAATGGCGGCCATAATGTTCGCCTGCCTCGCCGCGCTCGGCCTCGCCAAAAAGGGTGTCTTCCATGGTCATCACAAACCCAGCCTGTCATCGCGGGTGCGGCACGAAAGAGCCGTGACGCAAAGACCACCGCATTGCTTGTGCCTGGTCTCAGCTCGCACTTGCCCGCGACCCAGCTGACAAGCTTAGGGGATGGACGGAAGCTGCGTCACGCGTCCGTGCCAAGAAACCCACGGATTTCCGCAATCGCCTCGGCCAATCCGCAGCGGCGAACCGGCGCATCCGGCGGAAAAGCCGAAAGCAGGCGGGAGGGCGTGGCCGGCTCCAGAATCACAAAACACCCCTTATCATGGGCCGTGCGGATCAGCCGTCCGAACGCCTGTTTGAGTCTGAGCCGCGTCAAAAGATCGTCATATCCCCGCCCGAAGCGCACGCGGCGCGCCTTGTGCAGAAGTGTCGGCTTGGGCCACGGCACCTTGTCGAACACGGCCAGTCGCAAACTGCGCCCGGGCACATCCACCCCGTCGCGCAGCGCATCGGTGCCGAGCAGGCAGGCATTTTCCTCGGCCCGGAACAGATCGACCAGCGCGCCCGTATCGAGCCGGTCCACATGCTGGGCATAGAGCGTGATGCCGGCATCTGCGAGCGGTGCTGCGATGAGCGCTTCCACCGCGCGCAACGCGCGTACCGCAGTGAACAGCCCAAGCCCGCCTCCCCCGGCCGCCAGAAACAATTCGCGGTAGGCCGCCGCCACCTGATCGGGCTCGCGCCGGTTCACATCGCGCACGATGAAGATGCGCGCTTGATCGGCATAGCCAAACGGCGACCCGAAACTGGCGCGCCTGGGCGGCACCGGCAAATGATGGGCGCCCGTGCGCACTTCGGCGCTCGCCCAATCGTCGACGCCGTGCGCGATGTCGCGCAACGTAGCCGAAGTGATGAGCGCCCCATGGGCTGGCGCCAGCACGTCCGCCGCCAACGGCACTGTGGGATCAATCCAGTGTCGATGCAGCCCCACATCGAGATCGCGCCCATCTTCGCGCGCGATCTCGAACCAGTCTACGAACTCCGCGTTCGCAATTTCGTCTTCCAGTGCATCGAGCATCGAAATCCAGGCGGGTAGAACAACGCGCGCCCGCCGCGCCAGACCGCGTGCCGCCGCATCGATCCGCGCCCGTTGAAAACTTTCGAGTTCGGATGCTTTTTCATCGAGCTTTTTGCGCAGCGCCTGCGAAAGACGCAACAAAGGGGCCGCCAGCTGTTTCAGCGCCCGCGAAAGCGCCCGTGCTGCGTCCAGCAATTCGCCGTCCAGCGGCTGGGTGTCGGCCTCAAGCGAATAAAACGCCTCGCCGTCTTGACTGCGCGCTCGCACATGGTTGTGGGCGAGCGCCAAAAACACTTCCCCCGGCCCGCGGGCGCCCGCATTGACGATGCGCCCATGCCAGCCCTCGCCCGCAAGTCCGCCCGCCGATGCAAGCACGTCGTCAAGCGCGGATTTCGCAATGTCGTCGTCGGCGATGATGTCCTTCAACCGGTCTTCCAGGCCGCGCATCCGGCTGCGCGTGCGTGCCTCCGGCCCCCTGATCCAGCGGCGCAAATCCACCATCTCGGTGCCGGAGAGCAGCGCCGAAAATCCGGAATCGGCAGCATCAAACAGATGATGACCCTCGTCGAACACATAACGCACGCGTCGTTCCGGCGGCGCGTCGTTGGTTTCGTCAAGCAAAAGCCCCTCACCGGCCGCTTGGGCGATGACCAGCGCATGATTGGCCACCACGATGGGGGCGTGCCGCGCGCGCCGGATCGCGCGCTCGATGAAACAGGTGCGGTAATGCGCACACGCCGCATAGATGCATTCTCCGCGCCGGTCGGTGATTTCGTTCAGTGAAAAACTCGCCGCCAGAAAGGCAGGAAAATTCTGCCCCGAAAGATCGCCGTCGCTGGTTGCACTCACCCAGCGTGCCACAAGCCCCAACGCCACCGCGCGCTGGCCTGGTGCAAGAGCGGTGCGTCGTGCGGCTTCCTCGAAATTGAGCAGGCACAGATAGTTCTCGCGGCCCTTGCGGACCACCGCCTTGTCTTCGCGCTCGGCGGGATCAGGATAAAGCCGCGCAATCTCTTGCACGATCTGCCGCTGCAGGTTGCGGGTATAGGTCGAAAGCCAAAGACCAGGCCCGTTCTTTTCGGCCCATAGGCTGGCAGGTGCGAGATAGCCAAGCGTCTTGCCGATGCCTGTTCCCGCCTCGATCAACGCGATCTTTGGAGCGCCCGCACAGTCGCGCGCCCCGAACGCATAACGTGCCGCTTCGGCATAGTCGCCTTGCTCGCAACGATGCTCATGAGAGATCCCAACAAGTTGGCTAAGCCGCGCGCGGGTCTCCTCGGCATCGACGGGAATTGAGCCCGGCTTGTCGGGCGCCATGTCGTCTTCCCATTGCGGCAGCGTGCGCCACGCATCGTACCCGGCAAGCGGTCCCAATTGACTTTCCGGCGCGCCGATGACATCGAGCACCATCTCCCCCCAACGCCATCCCGCACGCGCCAGCGACGATGCGATGGGACGCAAATGGTCTTTTTTCTGTGCTGTGTGCAATTCCTGCAGCAAGGTTTGCGCAGCAAGGCCCAAGGTGCAGGCCTGATCCTGCGCTGTTTGGGGAACATCAAGCCCGAGCGCACGGGCAAGGCCCAGCGGACTGGGAATGCAAGGCTGGGCGGGCCGCACGAAGGCAAAGAGTTCCAGCACATCGTAAAGCAGGTGGGCGGGGGCTGTCTTTAACCGGCCCGCCACGAAAGCTGCATGTGCCACCAGCACATCGCCCGACGCAAACAAGTGGCGCGCTTCTTCCAGCCTGAGCCGTCTGGTGTCGCCATGTTGCGCGACAACGCCGCCGCCGGGCGCGGCAACCAGCGCAGGCAGATCGGCCAAAAGGGCAGGGGGGAATGTCATGGACGGCGATCATGCGCATTGCGCGCGGAATAGGAAGCCGGCTTACGCTGCGAGATCGGGATAGAGATTGGAGAGCGCTAGGCGCACGCGCACATGCTCGCCCACCACCATCTGGGCGCCGTTGCGCAATGCGTGTCCGTCATCGGATTCGCGGGCCTGCATCGCAAAGCCGCGCGCGGCCGCCGTCATCGCCGCAAGTCCGAGGCCGCCGGCTGCTCCGGCAATGTCCTGCGCCACGCGTCCGGCTTCGATCCAGTCAGACGCCGCACTGGCCTTGGCAAGTGCCGCGCAAAGATCTTCCGCCGTCTTGACGTAGGAATGCAGGATCTCGATCAGCGTGGGAAGTCCCAACGATTTTTCGAGCGCGGCGAACGCGATGGCATCGATCGGCGGGGCCTCGCTTTGCGGCCTTTGTTGGGTGCGCGGCAGAGCTGCGTGTTCGCCCAACGCGTGCAGCATGCCGTAGAATTCGCGCGGCCGCGAAGGCCAGTGCAGTGCCTGATCGCCACCGGCAGGCGGGCGTTCGCCCGCGAAGATCAGTGCCAGAAGTGGTGCCCTGCGGCCGGGGGTGGCGGCCAATGAATCCACGTCGCAGGCCTGGGCGATGATCGCATCGAATTCGTCGCGCCCGGCGCGCTGTGCTGCATCGGCCAGATCATGGGCGAAGATGACGTGGTTGCCGAAGGGTTCGAGCAATTTGACGATCTGCAGGCAGACATCGGGCTTGCGCACGAACACCAGCACCAGAAGATCACAAGGTGCGGGCATGTCGCCCGAAATGTCGAGGAAGGCGGGCTTCGGATTGGTGCGCGAGGCGATGGTGGGCAGCATGAACCAGAAGGTCGATCCTTCGCCCGGCTCGCTGTCGAAGCCGATGGTGCCGCCCATCTGTTCGATCACGCGCTTGGCGACCGCAAGGCCGAGGCCTGCGCCCTGATGCTTGCGCGTGTAGGACGTATCGCCCGGCGCAAACGGTTCGAACAGGCCGCTTGCGACTTCCTGCGGAATGCCCAGCCCCGTGTCGGTAACTGCGAAGCGCAGCAGCATCTGCTTGTCGCCGCTTGGAATCGTCTCGACGATGATCTCCACTCCGCCGCGTTCGGTGAATTTGAGCGCGTTCTCCACAAGCTTGAGCAAGACCTGTCGCACGCGGCGCGGATCGGCGGCTGCCCGCGGCAGATCGGAGGCCGCGCTGACATTGAGCCGCAAGCGTTTTTCCCAGGCGCGCGGCTGCAGCAATTGGACAACGGCGCGCGCAGCCAGCGACGGATCGCAATCATCGCCCTTTTGTTCGCCACTATCTTCTCGTGCCAAAGTGATGACGTCATCGAGCAAGGTGCGAAGCCCGCGCCCGGCTTCCAGCATCACTTTGATGTAGTCGCGATGCGGCTTTTCCAGTCCCGCTCGCTCCAGCAATTGCGACATGCCCAGCAGCGCGTTGAGCGGCGTGCGGATTTCGTGGCTGATATTGGCGATGAATACCGATTTCGCTTTGGCGCTCACTTCTGCCGCGTCGCGGGCTTTCTCGGCTGCCTGCTTTTCTTCTGAGAGCTTGGCGACAAGGGCTGCGTTGTCGTCTTTGAGACGGCTGGCTTCGTCTAGAATGCGCGCGGAGCTGATGCGATGGTAGCACACCGCGGCGATGAAGAGCGCGACCGGAATGCAAAGCGCTGTGAGCAGGCTTCCGCCCGACCAAAGCAGCGCCGCCAACGCCGCCAGCGCACACAGCAACAGCGCTGCCAGCGGCAAGTGCTTCGGCAAGGACGCAAGGAGTTGGCCGCGGCCCGCTTGCGCGCGTGGTTCTTCGCTCGGTGAATTGCCAGCAGCGGACATTGACGCGATCCCCTGCCAAAGCCTAGCTTTCGCGCCCTTTCCAATCGCTTAAAGTTAAGACTTTGCCATGACCACGGATGCATCCGGCGGCGACACCACTTGCGACCTTGCTCTTAAGGCCCATGCCTGGCCGTTCGAGGAGGCACGCAAAGTGCTCGCGCGCATCGAACGGCGCAAACGCGCGGGCCAGCCCCTTAATAAAGTGTTGTTCGAGACGGGCTATGGCCCCTCTGGCCTGCCCCATATCGGTACCTTCGGCGAGGTCGCGCGCACAACCTGGGTCCGTCGTGCCTTCGAGACGATGAGCCAGGTGCCCACACACCTGATCGCGTTCTCCGACGACATGGATGGCTTGCGCAAAGTCCCCGACAATGTACCCAACCAGGAAATGCTGCGGGCCTATCTGGGAAAGCCACTCACCTCCGTCCCCGATCCGTTCGGCACCCATGAAAGCTTCGGCGCGCACAACAATGCGCGTCTGAAGACATTCCTCGACCGCTTCGGCTTTTCCTACGAATTCTTGAGTTCGACGGATTGCTACAAGAGCGGCCGGTTTGATGCGGCCCTTCTTATGATGCTGCGTCACTACGAAGCCGTGCGCGACGTCGTGCTGCCGAGCCTGGGCGCAGAACGCAGCGCCACCTATTCGCCGTTCCTGCCGATTTCGCCGCGGACCGGCATGGTGCTGCAGGTGCCGCTTCTGGAATGGAACGCCGAGAAGGGCACGATCGTCTTCGACGACGACGGGGTGAAGACCGAACTGCCCGTCACAGCAGGCAACGTCAAATGTCAGTGGAAGGCGGATTGGGCGATGCGCTGGCTGGCGCTCGGTGTCGATTACGAAATGGCGGGCAAGGACTTGATCTCATCGGTCGAATTGTCGTCGAAAATCCTGACCGTGCTTGGTGGCGAACCGCCGGAGGGTTTCAACTACGAACTGTTCCTCGACGAAAAAGGCCAGAAGATCTCAAAGTCCAAAGGCAACGGGATCACTATCGATGAGTGGCTGCGCTACGGGCCGGAGGAGAGCATCGCGCTCTTCATGTTTCAGAAGCCGCGCGTCGCCAAAAAACTCTATTTCGATATCATTCCCAAGACGGTCGACGATTACATCACTTTCTTGGACGGGTTTCACGGCGAACCGGACAAGGCCAAGAAACTCGAAAATCCCGTCTGGCACATCCATGCGGGCAAGCCGCCAAAGGAAAACTATCCGGTCAGCTTTGCGCTTCTGCTCAATCTTGTCAGCGCTTCGAACGCGCACAATCGCGAAGTGCTGTGGGGCTTCATCCGCGCCTACGCGCCGGGGGCTTCGCCGCAAGCCAATCCGGGTATTGACAAACTTGTAAGTTACGCCCTCAAATACTACGAGGATTTTGTAAAGCCGGCCAAGCGCTATCGCGCCGCGTCGGAAAAAGAACACAAAGCACTGGCGGAATTGGCGCAGCACTTGGAGAGCTTGGGCGAGGAACGCGACGGCGCGCTGGTGCAGAACGCGGTTTATGAAATCGGCAAGGCCCACGGCTTTGATCCCTTACGCGACTGGTTCAAGGCGCTTTACGAAGTTCTGTTCGGCCAGACCCAGGGCCCCCGCTTCGGTTCGTTCGCGGCCCTTTATGGCTGCAAAGAGACGGCAAGTTTGATCCGCCACGCACTTGCGGGCGGCTTGATGGAGGAACACCAATGAAGCTTCGTGTTGCAGCCCTTGCACTGTTTGCTTGCGCGATCTCGACACAGGCTTTTTGCGATCCAGCCTTCGATCTTTGGACCCAAGGAAAATACGAACAAGCCATCACCGCGGGCCTTGCAGAAAAGACCCCCGAAGGCCTTTCGGTCGCCGCGCGCGCCGCGGTCTCCGATATGACGATGCACACCTCGCCTTGCATGGATTGCGTCAAACGCGCCGAAGAGCTTTCGCGCAAGGCGCTCGCCGCCGATCCCAAAGCGGCGCTACCCACCATTTATCTCGCAGCAGCCCTGGGCTATCGCGGTCGCATCATCGGACTGATGGCCGCGCAGAATGAAAAGCTGGGCGAACAATCCAAACAGGCGATCGAAGACGCGCTCGCCGTTCATCCCAAGGATGCCCAGCTTATCGCCACCCTGGGCGGCTGGCATTTCGAAGTGGTCAGAGTCGGTGGTTCGATGCTTGCGCGCTTTACCTATGGCGCAACGATGGACAAGGGCATCGAAAAATTTGACGAGGCCTTCAAGCTCGCCCCCAACGACCTTCTCGTCAATTATCAATACGGCTTGGGCCTGGCCGCCGATGACCCCGACGAATATCGCGACAAGATCGAAGCCGCCTGGAAGCGCGCTGTCGCGGCACCTTCGCAGGGCGCCTATGACGATGCCTCCAAGAAACGCGCCGGCGAACTTCTCGCGCTGCTCCAAGCCGGCGACCGCAAGGCGTTCGACGCCAAGCTCAAAAGCTACATGGGCATCCCGCAGTAATTATTGGCTCGCCCACACGATGCGGTGCATGAACGCGATCTCCGCAAGATCGAACGCGCGTGCTTCATAGGCCGGATTGAACGGTTGCAGTTCGATGCGCTGGGCGGTGGCGCGCGCAAGCTGCTTGGCCATCACTTCGCCTGCACAGCGTCTTCACCAGCACCCGGTCCGCGCGCCGCACACCGGCGGAGGGCGACACCACGATGCGGTCGCCGTCGCGATAGACCGGCAGCATGGAACCACCGGTGATCTCCAAAGCATAAGCATGCTCGTCGTCGATGCCGGGAAAGGCGATCTGTTCCCAGCCCGCGCCCACAGGAAATCCCGCGTCGTCGAAAAATCCTTTGTCGCCGGCTTGCGCCAAACCCACCAGCGGCACATAGCGTAGGATGTTTCGCGCACTGCCATCCCTTGCAGAGACCAGCCCGACGAAGCCTTCAAGGCCCTCGCCGGTGGCGGCGAGAACCTTCGACACGCTCTCTGTGGAGGGCCAGCGCTCCTTGCCATTGGCGGCGGTGCGCTTGCTCTTGTTAAAAGTGGTGGGGTCTAGTCCTGCAAGCTTGGCCAGCCCGGACGCCGAAAGGTCGTGGCGCTCGGCAAGGCCGTCGATCGCGTGCCAGATTTGCTTATGAGTCAGCATGTGTTTTCCGCCCTCTTGGGAGCGCCGTTTCCAGTAAGAATTCCTAAAATATGGATCTTCTAGGAAAGTACAACTCTTTCGAAGGCTTGGTCTAGGGATGCTGACGGACATTGCCACAGCCGCGCTCAGGCGCCTGCCGCCCGAGACCGCCCACCGGGCCACCATCGCCTTGTTGCGGGCGGGTGGACGGCTTCTTCCCGCCGCCCCACCGGACGACGCCCGGCTCGCCGTCCGTTTGTTCGGCCGCCTCTTTGCCAATCCCATCGGGCTGGCTGCGGGCTTCGACAAGAATGCCGAAGTCCCCGCCATCTTGTTGCGGCTGGGCTTTGGATTTGTTGAATGCGGCACTGTTACCCCGCGCCCGCAATCGGGCAACCCGCGCCCGCGCATGTTCCGCCTGACGCAAGACCGCGCCGTCATCAACCGCCTGGGCTTCAACAATGACGGCATGGATGCGGCTTGGCACAGGCTCGCCGGGCGCAAGCGCCAGGGCATCGTCGGTCTCAATATCGGCGCCAACAAGGACTCCGCCGATCGCATCGCCGACTATCGCGAAAGTTTTTCGAAGCTTGCGCCGCTTGCCGATTATGTGACGGTCAACATCTCCTCGCCCAACACGCCGGGTTTGCGCGGGCTGCAGAATCGCGAAGACCTAAAACGGCTGCTCGCAGTTCTCACCGAAGAACGCGCCCGCACCAACTGCACGGTGCCGCTCCTGCTCAAGATCGCGCCGGATCTCGACGAACATGGCCTCGATGATATCGCCAGCGTGGTGCTGGCGTCGGGCATCGAAGGGCTGATCGTGTCGAACACCACGCTGGCGCGTCCTGCCTCACTCAAAAGCGCCAACGCCAAAGAATCCGGCGGTCTGTCGGGCGCGCCCTTGTTTGTGCCGTCGACCAAAATCCTCAAGGCAATGCGTGCGCGCGTCGGCACGCAGATTGTTCTTGTGGGCGCAGGGGGAGTATCTTCGGGCAGGGATGCTTATGCGAAAATCCGGGCTGGCGCGAGTTTGGTGCAGCTTTACACAGCTCTTGCCTATGAAGGCCCAAGCCTCATAACCAGCATAAAACAAGAGCTTTCTGCGTGTCTTGTGCGTGACGGGTTTGCAAGAATTTCCGATGCAATCGGCGCCGATGTCCCAGCTTCCCCTTAAAAAAGCGGCCAAGCTTTTTATTCGGTTGCGATCAGGAAATGGCCGTGTAGTGCCGCGATGGGTTTGGCTTCGTCGTCTTGCCACATCTCGGCATGGACGTTGATGACGCGTCGCCCCAACTTGGCGATACGCGCGCGCGCATAGCTCGTCACTGCCCGTCCGGTGCGGAAATAATCGATGGTGATATCGACGGGCTTGGGCGTAGCTTTTGCCCCTGTTTCCCAGATCACCTGCGAAATCGCCGCCGTCTCCAAGAGCGATCCGATCACCCCACCATGAATGGCAGGCACCATCGGATTGCCGATCAGGTGCTCGCTGAACGGCATTTCGAACACGAGCCGTTCTTCGTTCACCCGCAGCTTCACGCCCAGATGCGCGCAATAGGGCACGCTGTCGGCCAGCGCATCGACATCGAACGCCGCATTGGTGAGGTCGATTTTCATGACCCTGTTCCTTGTGGGCGCGAAAACATGAAGGTGCCGGTTGAGCGCGCAATCGGTTCTTGGCGGTCGTCCTGAAAGGCCAGGCCGCGCGCGAAGATGATTTCGTGCGTGATCTTGGAACATTGCGCCTCGAAGATGATGTCTGCCTTCGGCCGGGCAGGCTTCATGTAATCGATCCGAAGATCGAGCGTGACGTAAGACGCCGGCGCGCGTAGTGCGCCGCCGATGGCAAGCCCGCAGCAATGATCGAGCATCGCGGTGATGACACCGCCGTGCACGACCCCCGTATCAGGATCGCCCACAAGCTTCTGCGAATAGGGCAAGCGCATGCGCACCTTGCCCCCGCCCAGTTCGGCGATCTCGCCCCCCAAACTGACGATGAAGGGTGTCTTGCCCATCGCGGCGGCCATAACGGCGCGCCAATTTTCCTGCATTTCGGCCATGAAGAATGCTTGGCGCCAGGCGCGGGGCCCGTCAACGAGGATCAAAAGTTGACGTTGCGTCACGAACCTCTAAACTCCGGCCCATGACCACCGAACTGACCCGACCGCAAACCGCAGCGCCCGCCCGCGTGGGCAAGCGCGAGAAGACCAAGGTTCAGAACCGACAGCTCATCTTGGAGGCGGCGCAGCGGGTTTTCGCCGAGCTCGGCTATGGCGCGACCACGGTGCGCGACATCATCCGCGCCACACCGCTGGCCTCGGGCACGTTCTACAATTACTTCAAGTCGAAAGAGGAAGTCTTCCAGGCGATCCGCGACGACAGTGCGCTACGCATCCGCCCACGGCTGCGCGCCGAACGCGTTCGCGCCGCCACGATCGAGGAATTCATCTCCGGGACCTTCCGCACGTTTTTCCAATACGTCCACGACGACCAGGGAAATTTCCAGGCGATCCGCCGCAACCGCACCGACGCGTTGCGCATCCGCATGGACACGCCCGAAATCATCGCAGGCTTCGAGGAATTGCGCGAAGACATCGAGACGGCGATCTCCAAAGGTCTGTTTCCGCCGGTCGACGCCGATTTCCTGATGGCCGCCATCGTGGGCGTGGCCTTCGAAGTGGCCGAGCGGATGTTGTGCCGCGACGACATCGACCCGCCGTCGGCCGCCGGCTTTGCCACCGCGCTGTTCCTGGGCGGCGTGCGCACGCTGCCACATCGCACGCTTGCCCGCGAGAAGACAGGCGGCGCGTGAAAGCGATCGTCTGTCGCGAAATCGCCGACGACATCTCCACCGTCAAACTCGAAGAGGTGGCTTTGCCGCCGCTGGGCCCCCACGACGCCCATGTGCGCCTGCGCGCAGCGGCTGTGAATTTCCCGGACATCCTCACCATCCAGGGCACATACCAGCACAAGCCCGAACTGCCCTTCACCCCTGGCACCGAAGGCGCAGGCGACGTCATCGCCATCGGCGATGCCGTCACCACCATCAAGATCGGCGCGCGCGTGATCGTGGGCGGTCTGGGCGCTATGCCCAAGAGGTCCAACGTCGCGCCTCGGCCTTGCGCATCATCCCTGACGGTGTGGACTACGCTGAAGCCGCCAGCTTCACCGTCGGCTATCTGACGGCTTATGTGGCGCTGGTGCGCCGGGCCCAATTGCAGGCCGGCGAATGGCTTCTTGTCCATGGCGCTGCAGGCGGGGTGGGATTGGCCGGCGTCGATCTCGGCAAAGTGTTGGGCGCGCGCGTGATCGCGACCGCATCGAGCGATGAAAAACGCGCCTTCCTGAAATCTTACGGCGCTGATCATGTTTTGCCGTCCGCAAATTTCCGCGAGCAGGTCAAGGACCTGACCGGCGGCGGCGCCGACGTGATCTACGATCCGGTTGGTGGCGATGTGTTCGACCAATCCACCCGCTGCATCGCCTTCAACGGCCGCATTCTGATCATCGGCTTTTCCAGCGGTCGCATCCCATCGATCAACGTCAACATGCCGCTCATCAAGGGCTATTCCATCCTGGGCGTGCGCGCCGGCGAATATGGCCGCAAATTTCCGCAGAAGGGCCGCGAAAACTTGCAAGCCATCGACCAGCTTCTGGCCGAAGGCAAAATCCGCCCGCATGTCTGCGCACGTTTTGCGATCTCGCAGGCCGCGGGCGCGATGGATTTGCTAAAGACACGCAAGGCCATCGGCAAAGTCGTCATCGAGCCGTAGATAAAAATTCTCGTTGCCTGCGCACATTGCCCCTGACGTGCGAACGCCCGCGCGCGTGCTGGCCAGACGTCGAGCCCATGTCGAATAGCGGGGATTTGTTCCCTCATGGCACCGGCGTTCGTCCGGCGCATAGCATCGACAATTATTTTGAAAGCTTGTCCAGGCTCGCCAAAATCGCATCCGCCATCTCGGCCGTGCCGGCCTTCTTCATGCCGGGCTGCAGGATGTCGGCGGTACGCCAGCCCTCGTTGAGCACTCCATCGACCGCGCGTTCGAGAAGTGCTGCATCCTGGCTGCGGCCGAACGAATAGCGCAAGCACATCGCAAGCGACAGAATGCACGCGATGGGATTGGCCAGCCCCTTGCCCGCGATATCCGGCGCGCTGCCATGGATCGGTTCATAGAGGCCTGGCTGGCGTCCGGTCTTGGGGTCTTTGGCGCCCAGCGAGGCACTTGGCAACATGCCGATGGAGCCGGTCAATTGGGCCGCCTCGTCGGAAAGAATGTCCCCGAACAGATTGTCGGTGACGATCACGTCGAACTGTTTGGGATTGCGCACGAGCTGCATCGCGCAATTGTCGGCCAGGATGTGCGAAAGCTCCACGTCGGGATATTCAGCGTGCGCCTTGATCACTTCCTCGCGCCACAACATGCCGGTCTGCATGACGTTGGACTTTTCGGCCGAGGCCACGCGCTTGGCGCGCAGCCGCGCCAGTTCGAACGCCACGCGCGCGATGCGTCGGATTTCCTCGGTCGTATAAAGCTGGGTGTCGACGCCGCGCCGCGAGCCGTCTGGCAAAGTTGTGGATCCCGCGCGGCTCGCCGAAATAAACCCCGCCCGTCAATTCACGCACGATCAGGATGTCGAGCCCCGCCACGATTTCGGGTTTCAAGCTCGAGGCATCCTTCAACGCGTCGAAGCAAAGCGCAGGGCCGCAGATTGGCGAACAGCTCAAGGTCTTTGCGCAACCGCAGAAGCCCGCGCTCCGGCTTCTTGTCGAAGGGCAGCTTGTCCCATTTGGGCCCGCCGACGGCGCCGAACAAAACCGCGTCCGCAGCCTTGGCCTTCGCCATCATCGCGTCGGTCGCCGGCGTGCCATGGGTCTCGTAGGAAATGCCGCCGACCAGATCTTCGTCGAGCGTGAAGGCGAAGTTTGCGATTCTTGGCGAACCAGTCGAGCACGCGGCGTGTCTCGGCCATCACTTCGGGCCCGATGCCGTCGCCGGGCAACAACACAATCTTGTAGCTCATTTCTATTTCCGCATACGCGCGAGGCGTTCGGCCGTTTCAGGGCCGCGGCCTTCGCTTCGGTGGATTTCATGGGCAAGGCCCGCCTTCAGCGCCATGGCGTCGGTATCGTCGAGCAGTTTCTTGATCGCGCGGCTCGAACGCCAGGAATTGGCAAGCACGTCTTTGATGAATGCGCCGACCGCTGCATCAAGCTCGGTGTCGGGCACGCAGATATTTGCCAGGCCCATCGTCTCGGCTTCGCGCCCATTGTAGAACCGCGCGCTGAACGACATTTCGAGCGCTTTGGCCCGGCCCACACGGCGTGGCAGACGTTGGCTCAAGCCCCACACCGGCACGAGATCCCATTTGCCGTGCGTGTCGGCGAACTTGGCGCTTTCGCCTGCGATGATGATGTCTGCGGCAAGTGCCAGCTCCAACCCGCCCGTCAGGCAATGTCCCTGTACGGCCGCTACGACTGGCATCGGCAAACCCGCAAGCCGTTCGACGGTGTTGCTGCGGAAGCGCGAGTTGTCTGCGCCTTCGAACACCCCGGCCAGATCGGAAAGGTCGTTGCCGGCACAAAAACTGCGGCCTGCGCCACGGATGAGCACGCAACCGATTTCGCCCAGATGAGACGCCACATAATCGATGCCAGCCGCAATCCCCTTGAAACTTTCAAAGTTCAGTGCATTGAGCTTGTCCGCGCGGTTGAGCGTGATCGTGCACAATCCGTCCTTGACTTCATGCAAAACCACTTCGCTCAAAACCGCCTCCTAGAGCCAGGGGCTTTGCATTTTGGCGCGCGCTTCGAAATCAGAAATCTTCTGTTCGTTGCGCAGTGTCAGCCCGATATCGTCCCAGCCGTTCATCAGGCATTGTTTGCGGAACGGATCGATCTCGAATTTGATGCAGCCGCCGTCGGGCCCGCGGATTTCCTGCTTCTCCAGATCGATGGTGATGACGGCATTGGCGCCGCGTTCGGCATCGTCCATCAGCTTGTCGATATCGGCCTGGCGGCAAGGCGATCGGCAAAATGCCGTTCTTGAAGCAGTTGTTGTAGAAGATGTCGGCGAAAGACGGCGCCAGCACCACGCGGATGCCGAAATCGAGCAGCGCCCAAGGCGCGTGCTCGCGGCTTGAGCCGCAGCCGAAATTGGCGCCCGTCACCAGAATCTTGGCGTGCCTGTAGGCGGGCTTGTTGAGCACGAAATCCGGATTCTCGCTGCCGTCGGCCTTCGTGCGCATTTCGAAGAACAGCGCCGTGCCCAATCCCGTGCGCTTGATGGTCTTCAGGAATTGCTTGGGGATGATCATGTCGGTATCGACATTGATCATCGGCAGGGGGGCTGCCACGCCCGTCAGTGTCTTGAAAGGTTCCATCGTGGCGGGAACCTAGCTGCTCGTCTGCGCCGTCTCAAGGGTGAGGCGGATCGGTGTCGTGGAATTGCCTGAGGTCGACCATCCGCTTGCCATTGGGCGCGAGCGGTGAGAACGTCGACGAAACCGCCTGTCCCACAGGATTTCCTCCGGCATATAGGAATGGCGCGCATAGATGCGGGCAGACAAGGTTTCATCTGTTCCGCTCAGCATGGCGACGATTTCCATCTGGCTGTCGTAAAGATCGTCCAGGCTCAGCGCCGTGGAGCGGGCTTGTCGCGTCGATGCGGTGCATGACCGTCCAGGACAGCGCAAAGAGCGAAGTGCGTTCGCGCACCAGGTCCAACTCCTCGAACCGGCGCATCACGAGGCCCTCGCGCGTGGTGGTGGTGCGCGCCAGGGTCAGCGTGATTTCGGCTTCGAGGATCTGGTTGCCGCGCTGGTTGGCGGCGCGGAACATCAACGTCGGCACGCCGTCAAAGGGCGAGATGACCGCCACCTTGGAAAATATCACGCGCGCGGAGGGCCGCGAGAACCGCGCGAACATGATCGCCATCATCAGCCCCAGATAGACAAAGCCGATGAACGCCTCGATCACCACCACCGCGTTGGCATAGGACGATTGCGGTGCCATGACGCTGTAATTGATCGACCCGATAGTCTGGGCGCTGAAGAGGAACGCATCCCAAAAATTGCCGGGCCGGGCGTGGGCGATGCCGTGCGGATCGCCGATATAGGCAAACGCGAACAGCGCATTCACTGCGCCGAACATCGCGGCCAGCCCCAGCATGAACACCGACCACGGCACGGTCAGCACCAAATGATAGAAATCAGTCCAGCGGCTCTTGTCCTGTCCCTTGATGACGGCAACGCGTCCGCGTGGGTTGCGCCGCCTCTGCGGCTCGAGGAAGCGGCGATAGTTTTCGTTGTCGCGCGGTGGGCTGGGTGTCTTGTTTGCCATGGTCGGTCAGTCGTCGTGTCCCAGCATCGTCCATCCGGCAGGCCGTTGGCGTAGCACACCTTCGACGTCGAAATCTTCATGGAGATGTGGCCAAACGATGCCATGTCCGGCAGCGGACGGTTTGCGCACCGCACAGTTCTTGTGTGAAGCCGACGCGAACTGCGCAAACCACGACGATGGCGCACTTGTTTTGTGCTCGCCGGATAGAGCGCCGACCAGAAGTCTGGTGCTGATCTTTCTTGTGCAAATGCGCACATCACGACCAATAGCGGGCTTCATTTCTAGCGATTTTCCCCTGCAATGCGCAGTGCCCGCAAATATTCCGCCCACTTTTTCTCGTGGTCGCGGCCGAGCTCGTGCAGATAATCCCAGGAGAACAGCCCGCTGTCGTGGCCGTCGTCGAAGCAGATGCGCACGGCGTAATTGCCCACCGGCTCCAGCCGTTCGATCCTCACATGGCGTTTGCCGCCGACGGTGACTTTGTGATCGCCGCCATGGCCCTGGACCTCGGCGCTGGGCGATTGCACGCGCAAATATTCGGCGGCCAGCCCAAAGCGGTCGCCATTGTCATATGCGACTGTTAGCGTCGTCTTCGCCGGGTCCAGACGCAGTTCGGTCGGCCAGATGCTGATCTCAGCCATCGCGTTCGGCGTCGGAAAGCTCGCGCGCCTCGTCGGGCAGCATGATCGGGATGCCGTCCCTAATCGGGTAGGCAAGGCCCGCTTGTTTGCTCACCAATTCCGAGCGCGCGCGGTCATAAACGAGCGGCCCCTTGGTCAGCGGGCAGACGAGGATTTCCAAAAGCTTGGGATCGGGTTCCATCAGTTCAAACTCTTTGTGTCCAGTAGTTCCGCGCCCGCCATTTCCAACAGCGCGATCAATGTTTCGACCCTTTCGGAAAATCCAACCGCTTCGAGCAATGCCTGCTTCTCTGCTGGTTCGAACGGGCAAAGCATGGCCAGCGCATTGACCAGCATTTCCGCCGGCGCATTCGTCACCGAACTCCAGTCCGCTTTCAACTGGCGCCGTTTCAGTAGTGCTTGAGTGCCGTCATCACGCGCTCACGCGGAATATCGGCATTGTCCGCCGAGACCAGATCGTTGGCGTAACCCCGATAATCCGGCTGCACTTGGCGATAGGGCGTCATCACATCCATCTCGCGGTCCACGCGAAACCGGCAGATGCCTGTCAGCGTGATGAGATAGCGCCCATCATCGGTCTCCCCGAACCCGGTGATGCGCCCTGCACAACCCACGGCCGAAAGCGGCGGCTTGGGCGAGGTGCTTTCCTGTTGGGTCGGCTGGATCATTCCGATAAGGCGCGGGCCGGCAAGTGCGGTATCGACCATCGCCAGATAGCGCGGCTCGAACACGTTGAGCGGCAACTGCCCGCGCGGCAGCAACAAAGCCCCCGTCAGCGGAAAGATCGGCAGCGTCCGCGGCAGCTCCTCGATCGCATGATAGTGACGGGGCACTGGTGAGGCCTCACGAAAACAGAATGGAGGAAAGCTTGCGCCGCGCAGCCAAGGTCAGCGGATCGGCCGGACCCAGCGCCTCGAACAACGTCACCAGATGCTTGCGCGCCGCCTCGTCGTTCCATTTGCGGTCGCGCCGCACGATTTCGAGCAATTGGTTCGATCGCGCCCTCGCGGTCGGCCTTGGCGTCGAGCGCCAGCGCCAGATCGTAACGCGCCTGATGATCGTTCGGATCGGTTTCGAGTTTGCTTTCGAAGTCGTCAAGGTCGCCCGCGTCCACCGCCTGCTCGCGCAGCTTCACCTCGGCCTCGACGGCGCGGATCGCTTCGTCGGCGGCGCCATCGGGCCGCACAAGCTGCAGCGTGTTCTTGGCCCGCTCGACATCACCGCTTTTCAAATAACAGCGCGCGAGCCCGGCCACCGCCTTGGGATTTCCCGGCTCGTCCTGCAGCACATGGGCGTAAGCTTGTGCCGCAGCACTCATATCGCCCGCCGCAAACGCTTCATCGGCCGCGGCAAGCACGCTCTCGGCTGTGATCTGCGCCCGCGCCGCCACCCGTCAGATGCTGCGACGAAGGCGCGCAACTGCAATTCGGGCACCGCGCCCATGAAGCCGTCGACCGGCTGGCCGTCCTTGAAGGCATAAACGGTCGGGATCGACTGGATGCGCAGCTGCTTTGCGATCTCCTGATTTTCGTCGATGTTCATTTTGACCAGACGCACCGCGCCCTTGGCCTCGTTGACGATCTTTTCGAGCATGGGCCCAAGCTGCTTGCATGGCCCGCACCATGGTGCCCAGAAATCCACGATCACCGGCACTTCGCGCGAGGTGTCGATCACGTCGGCGGCGAAGGTATCGATGCCGCTGTCCTTTATATAAGCCGAAGGCGCACTGCCCGAATGTGGCGCTGCCGGCGCAGTATTTGCGCTTGTCACAGGCCGTCCGCTGGGACCGATCAACGCCATTGCCGTTTAACTCCTTGAACCTGTTTGCCGATCCCGAATACGGGCAGGCCGCTTCGCCAGATCGGATTTTTTGCCGAATGTCCGATCCTATACGACGCTTCCCCAATTGCGGCCACAAAAGACAGCTAAGCTTGCCTCCAAGTTCCGCCAAGCCGAGCGCGACCAGGGGAGAAAAGCTATGACCATCACACGCCGAGACGCACTTCTGAGCGGTGCCGCCGCTGCCGCCTTGCCACTGTTCGCCAGTAGGGCCCACGCCGCCGGCGCCGATCTAGACGTCGCCATCGTGGGCGCCGGGCTCGCAGGCACCTACGCGGCTTTGCGTCTGGCCTCTGCCAAACCCGATCAATCCTTGCGCCTGTTCGAGATGAGCGATCGCATCGGCGGACGTCTGCGCTCCATCGCCTTTCCTCAAGCCCCCGGCCTGATCGGGGAGGCGGGGGGCTCGCGCTTCCTCGATTCCCACCGCCATGTCGTGAGCCTGGCCCGTACCTTGGATCTGACGGTACGCCTCTATCCGCTGGATCTGCCGCAAGATCGGCTCAATCTCAAAACCCGCAACGTGCCCATAATCCAGACGGGCGCGGGCGGTGAAGTCTTGCCGTATGACATGGCCGCCGCCCATCAAGACCTGAACAAATGGTCCGTCAGACAGACACTGCTTGGCATCGTGCCCGATGCCGAGACGCTGTCCCCCGCGCAATGGCGCGACAAGCGCCTGACGATCCGTTTCAAGGACAAACCGCTCGCCGCTTGGCAGGCAGCAGCTTTGCTTGCCGAGGCCCTGTCGCCCGGCGAACGCGATTTCCTGCGCGATACCGCACGCTTTGACGATGCAATGCTGGGCGGCAACGCGTTGGCGCTGTTCGATTCCGTCTTCCGCGACCCGGATTCGCAAGGCCCGTTCTTCACCATTGTCGGCGGCTTCCAGAAACTTCCGCTCGCCATTGCCGACCGTTTGGCACCCTTCGGCGATATCGTGTCCAAAGGCGAACGCCTCGTCAGCCTCGCCGCGCCCGAAGGCAAAACGGGCCTGTTCAAGCTCACTTTCGAAGATGGCAACGCCCGGCGCTCGCAGATCGCGGCCAGAACGGTGATCCTTGCCCTGCCGCGCCCAGCGCTTGAGGCCATTCCCGATTTTCGCGCCCGCGACAGCTTCGCCCAGCGCCTGGCAAGCGTGGCCCCCATCGCCTCGTGCAAGGCATTGCTGCTCTATGCGACGCCGTGGTGGAAGGATCTCGACATCCCCGGTGGCCGCTCGCTCACCGATGGGTCTGCGCGCCAGTTCGTGGCGCTGGGCGCCGAGCACCAGCGGCTGGCAAGCGAAACGACAGGAGGCTTTGGGTTGCTTGAAACCATGAGCCAAGCCAAGGACGCCGCCGCGTTGAGTGCGCTGGCACGCCCGGCCAAGCCTGATGCGTTCGGCCTATCCTGGCTCAGCGCCGACAACGCACTGGTGCAGGATCTGCACAAGCAGGCAAGCACCACCTTCGCCGTGCCCGCGCCTCAGCCAACCGCCGCGGCCTTCCAAGACTGGAGCGTCGATCCTTACGGCGGTGGCCTTGCCGCCTGGACGCAAGGTAGTGACCCGCTCGCCATGGCGGACGCAATGTTGAAGCCGCTGAAAGACCGCGCGCTCTACATCGTGGGTGACACCTGGTCGGCGCGGCAGAACTGGGCGGAAGGCGCGCTCGAACAGACCGAAGCGATGCTCCAGCATCATTTTGGACTGAACGTGCCGCGCTGGCTCAATGCGTAGCTAGAACGCGCCAAGGCGGGTTTCGAGCGCGGTCTTCAGCGCAGGCCACTCGGCTGCGAGGATCGAGAAGTAGACGGAGTCGCGGAAATAGCCTTGCGTCATCCACATGTGGGCGCGCAGGATTCCCTCTTCTTTGGCGCCCAGCTTTTTCAACGCCGCGCGTGAACGGGAATTTTTGCTGTCTGTCTTGAATTCGACGCGGTTGTACTGCGCGCCAAACGCATTGGACAGCAGCAAATATTTGGCTTCCGGATTGACCGCACCACCTTGCGCGCTCTGCACGTACCAGGTCGCACCGATTTCGACGCGCCCATCGAAAGGCGCGATGTTGAGATAGGACGTGGAGCCCACCACCGCGCCGTCCGAACGTCGCCGCACGACATAGATGATCATCTGCCCGCTCGCATGAGCCTGCACCAACCCGGCCATGCGCGAGGCAAAACCCTTGCTCAGGTCGAGGGGAATATAGGTCCAGATCGAGGCGTCCGCCGCAGCCTCGATGAGCGCTTGATGGTGGCGTTCTTCCAGCGGCTCCAACGTGATGAATTTGCCTTCGAGCGTCTTGCCGCCCAGCGGCGAAACCGTGATCATGACCGCACCGGCAATTTGGCGACATGTGGCTCATGGCCCAGGGCGCGCACAAAGCCAAGCAGATCCTTGGCCGCAATCGCCGTCGTGCGGTCATTGCGCAGCGGGTGGAAGTTGAGCGGATCAAGCGCCAGCATTCCTTCGTCGAGCACCGGCCGCACCAATCGCCTGGTATCGTTCATCAGCGCAAACGGCGTCACCGAACCAGGGGTGATCCCGAGCCTGGCGATCAGAAGCTGCGTTGGGGCGAACGAGAAACGCTGGCAGCCGAGTTGCTTGGACAATCCGTTGAGATCGATCTTGAGATCATCGCGCGCCACCACCAGCCAGAGCCCATCCTTCCTGTCTTTCAAGAACAGGTTCTTGGTGTGCCCGCCTGGCTGCTGCGCGTAGAGCGCGGCTGCTTCTTCGACGGTGAACACTGGCTTGTGCTCATAGGTCTTCCACGCAATGCCCAGTTCGCGCAGGCGGTCGTAGAGGGCTGCTTCGCGCGCCTCGGGCGAGGGGAGGTCGGCCTGCCTCATGTCGCGTGGGGCAAAATTTCGCGCTCGATTTTGCCCCGCAAGTCTTTGCAGCTCGCGTCAAGGTCTTCACGCCGGATCGACATGGCTCATCTCAATGAGGGCCCACAATTTTCCCATCCCATGCATCGCCATCTTGCCAGACAAGATGGACCCGCCACCAGTGGTTGGCAGATGCTGAAGTGGGTGGCGCGGTCGTGAGTCAGCTGTTTTGAGCCGGTTGTTGACGCAAATTGCGCAAAGTGGTTGCTCTTCGCCATCGCTTGCATCCCGTGCGCGCCTGTTTCGCCTTCGTGGGCTGGCGGATTTGCGGCTGCAAATTCTTGACACCAAGTCTTCGCAAAGATCGTAGCTGTGGATTTGTCGGCAACCGAACAAATCACCCACACAGCGCAGCGATGACAAACAATGCGGCTGTCAAGATTTCGGCACCAGCCGCTTGATCCACTCCGGCAGCGCGAACGCCGCCGCGTGGATGGCGGGGTTGTAGTAGTCGGTCTTGAGCTTGGCGCGTTTGAAGGCCGCAGCGCGCCCGTTTGATCCCTGCTGGGCGTGCCCAGTCGGCCTTGGCCGTTGCAGGCCCAGGAAAGCGCCATGAAGCCGCCGATATAAGTGGGCACCACCGTCAGGTAGAGGCCCGATTGCGGGAAGAAGTGGGCAAGCTCCTTGAGCGCCTCGGTGATCTCCCAGGGCTGGTAGAACGGCACGCCGGTCTGGAAGGTGGCAAAGCCGCCGGGCTTCAGCGCGCCCTTCACGCGGTCGTAGAAGGTCTCGCCGAACAGCGCCTTGCCGGGCCCGACCGGATCGGGCCGGTCGGCGACGATGAGATCGAAGCGGCCTTGCTAGCCTTGCGGCCGAGATATTCGAAGGCGTCGGCGACCTCGATCTTGAGCCGCTTGTCCTTGAAGGCCTTGGCGTTGATCTCGCCGAAATGCTTGCGGCAGAGCTCCACCACGTCGGCCGTCGATGTCCACCAGCACGACTTCCTTGACCTGCTTGTGCTTAAGCGCCTCGTCGGCGATGGAGAGATCGCCGCCGCCGACGATCATCACGCGCTCGGCCTTGCCGTGCTCCAGCAGCGGCAGATGCGTCAGCATTTCGGCATAGGCGCTCTCGTCGCGGGTGGTGATCTGGACGATGTCGTCGAGCGTCATGACGCGCCCGTTGGCCACCGTGTCGAAGATTTTGATGCGCTGGTATTGGCTTTTCTGATCGGCGAGCGGCTTGGCCGACAGCTCCATAACTTGCGCGTAACCTTTGTGGAGGCGTTCTTTGATGGCTCGTCGCCATCGCAAAACCTTTCAGAATATGACAGCGCGGAAGACGCCAAACGCAGGCGTTCTTAAAGAGCGTCGGGCGCTTCGTCCACCGTCCTACCGCCAGCTCAGAGCGCGCTCGCTGGCGAAAGGATTGTGACAGTCAAAACCGTGAGTGAGAAAAAATTTACCGCCAGGGTCAAAATTTTCTTGCATGGGGGACAAGCGGCCCTATATTCCGCTCGTTCCCGCGGGAACAGAGCGGCGGCGCGAAAGTGTACCCTTCCGCCCGCCGCTTTCTTCTTAGCGGTGTTCGTGCTCGGCGGTCACGGCCAAAGGCGCGGGCATCAGGTGTCAACGCTCTTGAGAGGGTAGGTGCCAGAATGGCTCGACTCGAACTCGTGGCGGCGATCAAAGAAGCAAGGGCTCCTCGTGCCCGCGTTTCTGCGAGGACCGTTCCGGTTCCTATTCCCCCGGGGATGAGGACCGCAAGGATCACTTCATCACACGTAATGGACTGACCTATGCGGGAAGTCACCTGATCATCGATCTTTGGGAAGCCGAGGGACTCGACGACCGGGATCGGATCGAACAGGCGCTGATCGATGCAGTGAATGCAGGCAGGCGCAACGCTTCTGCACATTCATCTGCACACGTTTTCGGAAGGCGGCGGCATTTCAGGCGTCGCCGTGCTCGCCGAAAGCCACATCAGCGTTCATACATGGCCGGAAAAAGGCTATGCGGCTTTCGACGTCTTCATGTGCGGAGACGCAGAACCGCGCAAGGCGCTTTCGGTGTTCAAGGCCGCCTTCAATCCCGGCCGCATCGTGATCGGCGAGCATAAGCGCGGCGTTCTCTAAGCCGTAGCACTGGCCAGAAAATACAAAGGGCGGAAACGGGCAAGTCGTTTCCGCCCTTCTTGTTTTCGGCCGGCTTACGGTTTCTGCTTGGGCCATGAAGCACGCTGGCCCCTCAGCCCTCGACCGGCTCGAACCGGTGTTGCGCGAATTGCGCAGACACCCGCTGAAAGAAAAATCGCGTGGCGCGTTCTACCGCGCAGGCAAGGCCTTTCTCCATTTCCACGAAGACCGTGCGTTGTTGTTCGCCGATCTGCGCTTGAAGAACGATTTCGAGCGCCTGCCTGCAACGACGAAGGACGAAAGAACGGCCCTGCTGAAGAAAGTAGACGGCGCGCTTAAGCGCGCATAGCACATTGGCGCCAAAGGCCAGATCTTTTCGAGATGCGAGCGTCATATTCGTCAGCGCCTGTTGTACCGATCGTTTCGCGCAATCATCTTTTTTTGCAACGACGCGATGGGGCGGGTTCAGACGAACGCAACAATTCTGTTTCGATGCACGCAGGGCTGGAGGCGTTGCAGGGGTTGCAAGTTTGCACCTGCACCGAACGGCGAGCGGCAGCATCTTGCTTTATCGCCCTTGTGCCAGACACCGGATCTGTTGCCCCCATCCCAAATCCTGGGCCTGGATTGGGTGAGAATCTGCGGTTGCGGCGGCAGGTTCCCACGCAATTAACGGTCAATATAGAAGGTAGGATACGCACCCTATCGGGGCCAGAGGTAGACTTTCTCTTCTGCAACGGCCCGTTTATGATTGGGTGCATAAGATTTGTGCAAAGCGCCATGAACAAGATTGCGATTCCGCCGGCCTTTGCGCGCCCAGCCTTCGTGGAGCAGGCGCGTCAGGAATTCGAAGGCTTCATCGCCGCCCATCCCGAGATTCAATATCTCGATGCGGTGATCGTGGACTTGTGCGGAATTTTGCGCGGCAAACGCATGGGCATCGGCGAAGCCGTCAAGATTTTCGACAGCGGGATGCAGATTCCGCAATCCGTCTATCTGATGGACGCGCGTGGCGAGATGACCGACGTGTTCGGCCACGGTCATGGTGATGGCGATCCAGATGGCACCGCTTGGCCCATCCCCGGCACGATCAGCTGTGTCTGGGGCGAGGAACCGGCACGCGCCCAATTGCTCACCACCTTGCGCGACGAAACAGGCGCGCCTTTCTGCGGTGAGCCGCGCGCGGCGCTGGAACTGGTGCTTGACCGTTTCGCCGAGCTGAAGCTCACACCCGTCACCGCGCTCGAACTCGAATTCTATCTGCTTGATGTCGAACGCGACGAGTTGGGCTTGCCGCAGCCGCCACGCTGTCCGCGCAACGGTGCGCGCGAATGCGAGCCGTCGGTCTACGGCATTGACGATTTGGATCGTTATGGCGATTTCCTGCAGGCGCTCAACAACGCGGCGCAAGCGCAGAACTTGCCGCTCACCGCCACGAGCAAGGAATATGCGCCCGGCCAATTTGAAGCCAATCTGCGCCATCAGCCAAACGCCCGTCACTCAGCCGATCACGTGGTCTTTCTCAAGCAAGCCGTGAAGGCTGCTGCCCGCGCCACCGGCTTTGAAGCGACGTTCATGGCCAAGCCCTATCCCAACCGTTCGGGTAGCGGGCTGCACGCCCATGTCAGCGTGCTCGACGAAGCTGGCCGCAACATTTTCGACAATGCCAGCCGCGAAGGCTCAGACGCTTTGCGCCACGCCATTGGTGGGTTGCAGGCGTTGATGCCGGATTCGATGGCGCTCTTCGCCCCCAATGTGAACTCCTATCGCCGCTTCCAACCCGATATGTTTGCGCCCGCCAACCGGCGTTGGGCGGTGAACAACCGCTCCGCCGGCTTGCGCATTCCCATCGGTCCTGGAGAAGCCCGCCGGATCGAACACCGCGTTTGTGGTGCCGACGCCAACCCTTATCTTACGCTCGCAGCGGTGCTTGCAGGCGTCCATCACGGCCTCGTCGAGAAACTCGATCCTGGCGCTCCCGCGCTCGGCAACGTCTCGCGCGAACCTGATCCCGCCATCGTCCTGACCCTCGAAGACGCGCTGGCCAAACTCGGCCAGGCCAAAACATTGTCGTCTTATCTAGGTGCCGAAATGGTCTCCCTTTACCGCGAGACCAAGCGCATCGAAGCCACCCGCTTCCGCAAGATCATCACGGCGGCGGAATATGATTGGTATCTATAATCCACCGTTGTCATTTTCCTGACATCGCGCGTGAGCGCGTGTTGTTGGAAAGTTACGCCTTCCTGAGCCGCAATTCCGCCGTCGTACCTTGGCTCTGGTTGCGCACCAGCAGCATCTCACCGCCCATCCGTTCGGCAAGGGCCGTGGCAATGGCCAGGCCCAATCCCACCCCGGTCACCGCTCCGGTCCGCTCGAAACAGGTAAAGGCTTTGCCCGCGTGATCGGCTTCTTGTGCGGAAAATCCGCGACCTGTATCGCGCACGCGCGCGATCACCGCGGTATCGCTTTCGATGATCTCCACCCGCACGCGCCCACCATCGGGTGTGAAATTGAGCGCGTTGGAAACAAGGTTGGAGAGAATGCGCTTGACCGCGCGCGCATCGGCCCACGCCAAGGCATCTGTCATCGGCGCCACGCCCAGTGCGATGCGTCGCGAGAACGCACGCCCGGCCATCTCATTGACACAGGCCGAGGCGATCTCCACCACCTCCACCGCCTTTAGTGCAATCGGATAACGCCCCGCCTCGACATTGGCGAATTCTAGGATGTCGCCGATCTTGCCGTGCAGATCGCGCCCCGCAGAGCCGATGTCGCGGGCATATTCGATATATTTGGGATGACCTGGTGCACCGAAGAAGCCGTGCGCGATGATCTCCGAAAACCCGATGATCGCGTTGAGTGGCGTGCGCAGTTCGTGGCTCATATGCGCCACGAACTCCACCTTGGAACGTTCGGCTTCGCTTGCGCGCCGCTCGGCTTCCGCAAGTCTTATCAGCAGCCGCGCGTCGCTCGACGATGTGTTGCGCAAACGTTGCAGCGTATCATTGGCGCGCGCTCGGCGCTCGAATTCGCGCACGAACACCATCGCCAGACCTGCGCCCACCAACGCCGGCCCCAAAATCACGAACAGGTAAAGCGGCAGCGAGCCGTACCAAGCTCCCACCGCGTCCTCGACGTCGAGCGTGTTGGCGACCGCCGCCGGCCAGCCCGCAAGGGGCGCGACCACGATCAATTGGCCATTCGAGATCGCCGCTTGGCCAGCGGAAAGCGGCACATCGGGAGGAAGTGCTGTTTGGATCCAGGCGCCTCCCTTGGCCAGGATCGCGCCGTTTAAGGCCACCACCGCACTGTGGCTCAAGATCGCGCCCGGAAATACCGAGGCCAGATCGAGTTCGACCACCGTTACATTCCCGTTTTGCGCAAAGGCCAGCAGCAGCGAAGATCCGGCCACACCCAACGTGCGCCCGGTTTGGGCTGCTATCAGCATCTTAGATGGAAGCGGCAGGAACCCCGGTGTTCGAAGGGCCGATTGCAATTGGCCGGTCTGGTCGATCACCGCCACGTTGCGCAGAGCGCTTGCGTGGCTTGCAAGAAACGCGCGCAGATTGGCCGCGTCCAGCATGCCATTGGCAAAGCGCGCCGCGACTTGGGCATTGCGGTCGAGCCGTCCGCCGATGCCGCTTGCGATTTCTTGCGCGTGCCGGGCCTCGAGCGTGGCTGCCTGCTGCAAGCCATGTTCGCGCCCGATGCGCATCTGCAACGCGCCGGCCGCCGCGAAGCTTCCGCAGATCAGGATAATGCAGAGAAGAACGGTCACACGCATGTGCCGCGCGGCAAGCCGTGTCACACCGGAAACGGCGAGATTTGCGGCCCCCAGGGGACCTGCGGCAACTCCAGCTTGCGCCATGACGGCGGACACCCCCAGGCGCGCGAATCGCCCTTTTCACAATTATGCGAAAGCAGCAGCAGGTGTCACTTGCCTAATGTTGCTATCGCCTTGGCGATCTTCGATCGCTCAACCGGCGATGACGGGGTGCAAGTTTATCCCAATATCTTCGATGCCACCTCGAACAGGTTGGGCGAGATGCCCTCCGTCTTCAGTATGGTCTCCAGTTCGGCGCGCATCAGCGCCTGGCGCGGCGCATCGTAGCGGCGCCAGCTTTCGAAGGCGCGCCGCCATGGCGCGCCGACACTTGCGGGTTGATCGGATCGAGCGTGCGGACCATCTCGCCCACCAGCCGGATAGCCGCGCCGTCTGCAGCGTGGAAGCGCAGATGATTGGCGCTGAAGGCGCCGACCAGCGCGCGCACCCGGTTGGGATTCTTGATGTCGAAATGCGGGATGCTTCATCAGCGCGCGCACCGCGCATCGACGGTGTCGGGCAGAGGCGAGCCGGCCTGCAGGCTCATCCATTTGTCCAGCACCAGCGGATCGCTGCGGAAGCGGTCATGGAAATGGGCGAAGGCGTCATCGCGCAGGGCGATTTCATCCGCGTCAGCGCCGCCAGGCCCGCGATCATGTCGGTCATGTTGGAGGCGCTGCGGTAATGCGCTTCGGCCAGCCCGGCGGCCGCTCTCATCGTGCGCCGTGAGATAGCGCAGCAGCGCATTGCGCAGGGCCCGCCGCCCCGCGGTGCTCGCGTCCGGGATGAAAGTCGCCGTGTTTCCAGCGCAGCATAAAGCTCGTTAAGCCGCGCCAGCCGTGTGCGATCTGCGACGCGATGGCGCGCATCAGGGCCACGCGGGCGGCGTGGATGGCCGTCCGGATCGGCCGGCGTCATCGCCGGCGCAAGTTCGCTTTCCGGCGGCGGCATCAGCATCTGGGCGGCAAAGGCGTGGTCCTCCTCTGCGCGTGCCAGCACATCGCCGATCGCATTCAAATAGATCGGATCGGTCTTGGGCGGCGCACCGGATTGGGCGGCCCGCGCCATTTCCAGCATCAGATCGGCCGCCAGAGCCTGGCCCGCTTCCCAGCGATTGAACTCGTCGTGATCACGCCCCATCAGGACGGCGCGCCCCTCGCGGTCGAGATCGGTCTTGAAGATCGCCGGCGCGGAAAAGTGCCGCCCGAGCGACAGAAGCGGGGCTTCGTCCACGCCGACGAAAACGAAGCGCTGCTTCGGCGCCACGCAATTCCAGCACACGCTCCTGCGGCCCCGTCGCATTCTCGCCTTCAAGTGTCAATGGCATCGCGCCCCCGTTGCGCGCCACCAGACCGAGGCGCACGGGAATGTGCATGGGCTTTTTTTCGGGCTGGCCGGGCGTGGGCGGCACGGTTTGTGTCAAGTCAATGTGTAGGTTTTTCCGTCCGCGTCATAGCCGCCCTTCGCCTCGATGCTCGGCGTGCCGGACTGGCGATACCAGAGGCGGAACTGGGTAAGATCGCGGCCGCATTGGCATCCTCAAAGCATTTGACCCAATCCTCGACGGTGGCGGCCTGCGCCATCATGGCGTTCGAAATAAAGATCGGTTGCCTTGCGATAGCCCTCATCGCCCACCAGCGTCTTGAGCATGCCGATCACTTCGGCGCCCTTTTCGTAGATCGTCGCGGTGTAGAAATTGTTGATCTCGATATAGCTTTGCGGCTGCACCGGATGGGCCAGCGGCCCGCGCATCCTCCCGGAACTGCCGCATGCGCAGAGCGCTTGCACATCCTGGATGCGCTGCACGCCTTGGAGCGCATGTCGCCGGAAAACTCTGGTCGCGGAAGACGGTCAGGCCTTCCTTCAGCGACAGCTGGAACCAGTCGCGGCAGGTGATGCGGTCGCCGGTCCAATTGTGGAAATATTCATGGGCCACCACGCTTTCGATGCGGGCATAGTCGTCGTCGGTGGCGGTTTCGGGCGAGGCCAGCAGCACCTTGTCGTTGAAGATGTTGAGGCCCTTGTTCTCCATCGCCCCCATATTGAAGGCGCGAGACCGCCACGATCATGAAAATGTCGAGATCATATTCGCGGCCATATGTCTCTTCGTCCCATTTCATCGCCCGCTTGAGCGAATCCATGGCGTAGAGCGCGCGCGGCTCGTTGCCATGCTCGACATAGATGCGCAGCGCCGACCTTGCGCCCGCTCATGGTGACGAAGCGGTCGTGGATCGACGCCCAGATCGCCCGCCACCAGCGCGAACAGATAGGACGGCTTGGGGAAGGGATCGTGCCACACCGCAAAATGCCGGCCGCCGCGCAAGATCGCCGCTCTCGATGCGGTTGCCGTTGGACAGCAGCACCGGATATTGCTCCTTGTCGGCCTCGATGCGCACGGTGAAGACGGAGAGATTGTCGGGCCGGTCCAGGAAATAGGTGATGCGGCGGAAGCCTTCCGGCTCGCATTGGGTGCAGAACATGCCCTTGGCGACATAAAGCCCTTCCAGCGCGGTGTTGGCGGACGGGTCGAATCTCGGTCACGATCTCCAGCGTGAAGCGCTCGGGCGGATCGGGCGATGGTCAGGCGTCTCGTCATCGGTTTTGTAGACAGTCGCTCGGCAACCGCCTGCGGCCGTCGATCTTGAGCGAGACGAGTTTCAACTGTTCGCCGTCCAGCTCCAGCGGGCCTGCGCCGATGCCGTGTGATCTTCGAGGTCGCCGTACCCGCGTGGTCTCTGCTTCCAGAACAGAAATCCAGATGCGACTTTCGAAAATCCTGTAATCGGGCGGGCGGTAATCGGCCAGGTGCAATGGCGCGCGGTTCTTCGGTGCGCATGGATGATCCTTCGGGCTGGCGGGACGGCAATGGATATAGCCATTCCTCCCACCAACCGGAAGCCGCGCGAATTTAGCGTTCGGAGGCGTCCTCCGCGTAGGCGAGCACGTCCTTGGCCTTTTTCAGCGCTCCCATCATCGCCTGGGGCACGTCACCTCGCACGTCTTGCGCCCAATCGATGAGTTCCTTGAGGATCGCTGCCATCTGTCGGGCGCCTGCCACCAAGCCGGGCCTGAAGTTCGATCCGCGCTGGACTAAGCGTCATATTCCGCGCCCGGCACGCGCCAGCCGCCCCAATCGGCCTCGCCCGTGACGACCACGGGATAGGTTCCGGGGAAGGGATGGCGGACGGATTCCGCTGGCGACTGCCAGCGATTATGCGCACGCATGATGCGCCATTTGTCGCCACGCGCCTCTTCGGTCTGGGCATTGTCGAATTGCAATTCCTCGGCGGCGAATTCGCGGCCCAGGCCCACGTCGTAGAACACGCGCAACGGCTCATCGAGCCCCTTGGCCCAATGCGGCACCACGCGCTCGATCAGCGCCCAAGTCCCTACAGGCTTTACATAAACGCGTTGATTTTTATGAAAAGATGCCTTTGCCATGGAACGCAACACCCGGGCTTGCTCAGAGGCTGGAATTTAGGCGGGCCTGCTTAAGCGCCCGTTAAGAGGCGTTGCACAGACGTAAAGGCGCGCTATCGTGCGCCCTGACAGATAATCAGACAGGGCAGGAGCATCCATGAATTTTGATTTTTCCGACGACCAGAAAATGCTCAAGGACCAGGCGCACAAATTCTTGAGTGAAAAGTGCACGCCCAAGTCGGTCCGCGCCGTCTATGAAAGCGGCAAGCATTACGATGCCGCATTGTGGAAACAGATCGCCGAACTGGGCTGGGCCGGCACGGCGATTCCTGAACAATATGGCGGGCTTGGCCTTGGTTATCTCGAACTTTGCGTGATCGCCGAAGAACTCGGTCGCGCGCTTGCCCCGGTTCCGTTTTCCTCGACCGTCTATCAATTCGCCGAAGCCCTTCTGGTGTCGGGCAGCGAGGAGCAGAAACAGCGCTTGCTGCCCAAAGTGGCGGCAGGTGAAATCATTGCCACGCTCGCCCGTTGCGAAAATCCAGGCGCAGTTTTGCCGAAAAACATCCGTACCTCGTTCAAGAACGGTAAACTGAACGGCAAGAAAAACCCGGTGGTCGACGGCCTCAGCGCCGATTACGCCGTGGTTCTCGCGCGTATCTCCGACGAACCGGGCGAACGCGGCCTGCAACTCGTACTGGTCGATCTAAGACAATCCGGCGTTCAGCGCCGCGCGGTGACGACCATCGACCCGTCGCGCGCCCATGGCGAACTCACCTTCGAAAACGCACATGGCGAAGCCCTCGGCAAAGCGGGCGAAGCGTGGAGCGATGTCAACCGTGTGCTCGACCGTGCTGCGATCCTGCTTGCCTTCGAACAGGTTGGCGGCGCCGATGTCTGCCTGCAAATGGCCAAAGGCTATGCGATGGAGCGGTACGCCTTCGGCCGCCCTATCGCCTCGTTCCAGGCGATCAAACACAAGCTGGCTGACATGTATGTGTTCAACGAGCTGGCGCGTTCCAATGCTTATTACGGCGCCTGGGCGCTTTCGACGGGCGCGCGCGAACTTCCGCTTGCAGCCGCTGCTGCGCGCATCTGCGCGACGCAAGCGTTCGACTTCGCGGCGAAGGAAAACCTTCAGACCCATGGCGGCGTCGGCTTCACCTGGGAATTCGACTGTCACTTCTACTACAAGCGTTCGCGCCAACTTGGTTTGGCCCTTGGACCGCAGCGCGTGTGGAAGGACAAGCTCGTCAGCCAACTCGAACTCAGCAACGCCGCATAAGGAAACATTCTTATGGATTTCGAAGACAGCACCGAAGAAGCCAAATTCCGCGCCGAAGCGCGCAGTTGGCTCGACGCCAATGCCAAGCTGAAAACAGCGCGCGACACAAGCGATCCGCTGGGCGACGACGACAAGACCTCGATGAAAGCCGCCAAGGCCTGGCAGGCCAAGAAAGCCGAAAAGGGCTATGCCCGCATCACCTGGCCCAAAGAAGTTGGTGGCCTTGCCGGCACCCCAATGCAAAGCGTGATCTTTGGCCAGGAAGAAGGAAAATACGATGTCGCCAACACCGGCGCCTTCGCCATTGGGCTGGGCATGTGCATCCCCACACTCATGGCTTATGGCAGCAAGGACGCCATTGGCCGTTATGTGAAGCCTGCTTTGCGCGGCGACGAGATCTGGTGCCAGTTGTTCTCCGAACCTGCCGGCGGTTCCGACGTGGCGGCGTTGCGCACGCGCGCGGAGAAAGACGGCGAGGACTGGATCATCAACGGATCAAAGGTCTGGACCACGGGGGCGCATTTTTCCGATTACGGGTTGTTGCTGGCCCGCACCGATCCTGGCGCACCCAAGCACAAGGGTCTGACCATGTTTTTCCTGTCGATGAAGTCGCCGGGCGTCGAGGTCAAACCGATCAAACAGGCAAGCGGTGCCAGCGGCTTCAACGAAGTTTTCTTCACCAATGTCCGCATCCCTGATGGCCAACGCCTGGGCGATGTAGGGCAGGGTTGGCAGGCAGCGCTGACCACGCTGATGCACGAACGCCTTGCGGTGGGGGGCGGCGCAGGCGGTGGCCTGGACGTGCCCCAACTGCTCGCACTTGCCCGAGAACTCGAACTCGAAGACGGCCCGGCTATCAAGAACGCGGCGGTGCGCGAGAAGATCGCCGATTGGTATGTGCGTTCGGCGGGCCTCAAATACACGACCTACCGCACTATGACCGCGTTGTCTCGCGGCCAGCAGCCAGGTCCGGAAGCCTCCATCGCCAAAATCGTCGTCGCCGCCAAGCTGCAAGATTTGAGCGCATTTGCAATGGAGCTCGAGGGGGAAGCAGGCGTGCTCACCGGTGAAGACGGTGTCGAACATGGCCTCTTCCAAATGGGCTGGCTGGGCGCACCGGGGTTGCGCATCGCCGGCGGCACCGACGAAATCCTGCGCAACATCATCGCCGAACGCGTGCTGGGATTGCCCCAGGATATTCGCGTCGACAAAGACGTGCCCTTCAACAAGGCGCCAACCGGAAGATAACACAGGACGTCAAGCGCAGAGGCCCCCTTTTCCGATCGCGGGAAGGCGGCACCCTCGCCACGGCACAGCATGGCCCTCCAAGCCCTCGAACATGTCACGATCACCTGCGCCGATCTGGAGCGCACGCGCGCTTTTTATCGCGACGTGTTGGGTCTGACCGAAGGCTACCGTCCCAATTTCAACTTCGCGGGGTATTGGCTTTATTGCGGTGAAGTGGCGGTGGTGCATCTGACCGACGAAAAAGGCGCGATCGCGGAACATCGCCAAGGTGCACGGGGCAACAACACGGGTTGGCTTGATCACATCGCGTTTCGGGGTTGCGACGTCGGTGCCATGCTCGCAAATCTGAAAGCGCGGGGAATTTCCCACCGCGAGAACCGCATTCTCGACGCAGGCCTGCACCAGATCTTCGTGCGCGACCCCAACGGCGTTATGATCGAACTCAATTTCCACAGCCCGCAACCCAACTAAGAACTGCACAACTTGAGAAGGAGAGAAGAATGATCGGATATGTAACACTCGGTGCCAACGATTTCGAGAAATCGAAGACATTCTACGATGCCGTGCTCGTCGAGCTCGGCGGCAAACGTACGATGACGATGGAGCGGATGCAGGGGTATGGCGGCGCCGGCGGCCCCATGCTCGCCGTTTGCAAACCCTATGACGGCAATGCCGCCACCGTGGGCAACGGCACAATGGTGGCGCTCGCCGCCCCCTCACGCGAAGTGGTCGACAAGGTGCACGCCAAGGCCATCGCCAGCGGTGCTGCGGATGAAGGCGCCCCCGGCTTGCGTGGCGGCAATTTCTACGGCGCCTATTTCCGCGATCCCGACGGCAACAAGCTTTGCGTCTTCAATATGTAAGTTGGGCGCGATCGAAACACCCTGCATCAAGGTCTGTGTGATGGACGCCGCAACCGGGCTGTGCTCCGGTTGCGGCCGCACGCTCGAAGAAATCGCCCGCTGGGCTAGCCTCGCCCCCGAAACGCGCAAACGCGTCATGTCCGAGCTTCCCGCGCGATTGAAGAGCGCCAAATTCAAAATCAAACCTGAGGGCTCTTTCTGATGCCGGACGAAAGTCCCTGGCGCCGCAATCCGCCGCAACCGGCCGCGCAGCCTTCTGGTATGCGTTTCCTGATCTGGCTTGTCTTGTTGATCGCAGGCGGAGCGAGCCTTCTGGCCCTGATGAGATCGTTTCCTGGTTGGGGATCGTCGGATTTCAGCAAGGCCTATCTCATAAGAGGCGTGGCGATTTTGGTGCTGGTGTCCGCCGTCATCGTCTTCGGACGCCGCATCCCCGTCCGCGAGGCGCTGCGCAATGGGCTCATCTGGCTGGGCGTTCTGGCGGTCCTGGCCATCGGCTTCACCTATCAGGACGAACTTCGCACCGTGGCGATGAGGGTGAGGTCGGAATTGATTCCGGGTTATCCGGTTTCATCGGATGCACGCCAGATGGTTTTGACGCAAAGCGATGGCGGCAATTTCTACGTCTATGGCAAGGTCAACGGCACGGCGGTAAAATTTCTCATCGACACTGGCGCCAGCGACATCGTTCTTAGCCCGGCAGACGCCACGCATCTGGGCATAGATGTGAGCACCCTGGACTTCAAACAACCCTACGCCACGGCAAACGGGTTCGGCCTCGGCGCACCTTATACGGTGCAAAGCCTTTCCATCGGTGCCCTCGAATTGTTTGACGTGCCCGTTTCGATCAACAAGGCCGACATGGGTCAATCTTTGCTCGGTATGACTTTCTTAAGGCACATGGCATCTGTCGAAATTCGCGGACGGCAACTTATTTTGCATTGGCGCCAGTAAGGCGCCTTAGCCCGCATCGCTCAGGCGCTGGCGTTCCAATGGATCGGGATTGAGCAGCTTGCCGCCCATCGCACCCAACCAGTCCAGCCCTTCGCGCAGCTTCACATTCTCGCCGATCACAATGATCGCAGGCGCATTGCTCTGTGCTGCTGCATCACCTAATTGGCCCAGCGTTGTCACGAACACAGCCTGCTTATCGAAGGTCGCATCGCTGATGATGGCGGCGGGCTCGCTCGCGTCACGCCCGCTCGCGATCAGTAGCGCTGCGATCTCGCCTGCGAACGTGCGGGCCATGTAAAGCACGATCGTGGGTGAGGCGTTTGCCACACTTGCCCAATCAAGTTTGGGCAATTTGCCGTGCGAGCCGTGTCCGGTGATGAAGGTGACCGCGTGATTGGTGTCGCGATGCGTCACCGGAATGCCCGCATAGGCAAGTCCGCCTATTCCCGCCGTCACGCCCGGTACGATGCGAAACGCCACACCGGCGCGTGCCAAGGTCAGGGCCTCTTCCGCGCCGCGTCCAAACACGAAGGGGTCGCCGCCCTTCAGCCGCAGCACGCGCTTGTTCTTGCGTGCAAGCGAAATCAACGTGCGCGAGATGTCGCTCTGCTTGCAGGATTTCTGCCCGGCCCGCTTGCCCGCGTAGATCAGTTCGCTGTTTGGCCGCGCGAGCTTCAAAAGCGCCTCATTCACCAACGCGTCGTAGAGAATGACGTCGGCCTGTTCGATGGCGTGCAGCCCAAGCACCGTGATGAGCCCCGGATCGCCCGGGCCCGCACCTGCCAGCCATACCCAGCCCTTGTCGAATGCCGGCAATCCCAGCAGTGCGGCACGGTTTGGGGGCGAGGGGAAATCGGCAGCCATTTCTACATGTCTTGGAGCGTTATTCGGAATATATCACGGAGAGTGTATGGGGAATAGTGAGCTGGAAAAAAGACCTAAGGTACAGGGATAATGACCCTATATTTGCCTTACGCGACCAGAACAGAAACCACACCAATGGCTTAGCGAACCCGCTGCGCGCCCCATCTGCGAGGTTCAAAGCGGCAGATGCCATTTTGGCGGCCCATCGGCTAGAGAGCATACTTCTTTATAAGAGCAGGACATGAAACCGCGCGCCGACCTCAAGCCCAACACCTTCGCCTTCGAGACCGAACCTCTGGTCACCCCCAACGGCTTTCGCGAATACGATGCGCGCTGGCTGTTCGGCAAGGAGCTCAATCTTCTTGGCGTCCAGGCGCTGGGTCTTGGATTGGGGACCTATCTCCACGAAATCGCGGTACGCCCCACCATCGTCACCGGCCATGATTTTCGCTCCTATTCGCTGTCGATCAAACAAGCGCTGACGCTGGGCCTGATGAACGCAGGCTGCGAAGTGCTCGACATCGGGCTCGCTCTTTCCCCTGTCGCTTATTTCGCGCAGTTCGATCTTGATGCGCCCGCGGTTGCGATGGTGACCGCCAGCCACAATGAGAACGGCTGGACCGGTGTGAAGATGGGCGCCCAGCGCCCGCTCACCTTTGGCCCCGACGAAATCGGACGGCTGAAACAAATTGTGCTGAACGGCGAAGGCAAACCGCGTAGCGGCGGAAGTTTCCGCGCAGTCCCCGACATGCGCGAGCGCTATCTCTGCGCGGTCACCGAAGGTCACAAGCTTTCGCGGCCGATCCGGGTGATTGCTGCCTGCGGCAACGGCACCGCCGGCGTCTTCGCGCCCGAAGCGCTTGCCCGCATCGGCGCCGAAGTGATCGCGATGGATGCCGATCTCGATTACACGTTTCCGAAATACAATCCGAACCCCGAAGATCTGCACATGCTGCACGCCATGGGTGATGCTGTGCGCGAACATGGCGCCGATATTTGCCTGGGCTTTGACGGTGACGGCGACCGCTGCGGCGTGGTCGACGATGAGGGCCACGAACTCTTCGCCGACAAGGTCGGAGTGTTGCTGGCGCGAGATCTTTCGCTGCGTCACAAGACCCCGCAATTCGTGGTCGACGTGAAGTCGACCGGCCTCTACCAAACCGATCCGGTGTTGAAGGAACGCGGCGTGAAAACCGACTACTGGAAAACCGGCCATTCCTATATCAAGCGCCGCACCGCCGAATTGGGGGCGCTCGCGGGGTTCGAAAAAAGCGGTCACTTCTTCTTCAACCCGCCCATCGGCAGGGGCTATGACGATGGTATCGTCGCTGCCATCGCAATTCTGGAAATGCTGGACCGCGCCGGCGGCAAGAAACTCTCCAGCTTGATCGGCCAATTGCCCAAGACCTGGGGCTCGCCAACCATGAGCCCCTATTGCCCCGACGACAAGAAATACGCCGTCGTCGATGCGTTGGTGGAGGAATATAGGAGCCTTGCGGATCGCGGCGAGAAGATTCTAGGACAGAAGATTGTCAATATCGTCACCGTGAACGGCATGCGCGCAACGTTGGAAGACGGAACCTGGGGCTTGGTGCGCGCCTCGTCGAACAAGCCATCATTGGTCGTGGTGGTGGAAAGCCCCGCGTCGGAAGTGAACATGCGTGCGATGTTCGCCGATCTCGACGCACGCCTGTCGAAGCACAAGGAGGTGGGAGAGTACGATCAGAAGATTTGAACCACAGTCTGCGGCAAAGGCAGCAATGTCGGACAATCGAAGACTGTCGCGGTTGGCCCTTCACGTCCAAAGTGATGGCATACCATAAGGCGGCCCAATTCACTGCTGCAGGAAAAGTTTAAAACAGCGCGTCGTAAAGCATCCCACCCGACGTGATTGCGATGAATGCCGCGAACACGACGCGCACCCGGTTTTTGTCGGTGTTGTGCGCGAGCCACGCCCCTGCTGGTGCCATCGCAAAAGACGCCGGCGCAATCAGGAAAAATCCCAGCAGGTTCACATAGCCAAGCGAATAGCCTTGCAAGCCAACGACATCCCACCCCGCAACGATCGACCCGATCGTGCCCGCAATTGAAATAATCGCGCCAAAGGCAGACGCAGTCCCCACTGCGCGATGGATGGGAACCCCGCACAACGTCATCACCGGCACACCGATGGTGCGTCCGCCGATCCCTATCATGGCAGAAATCCCGCCGATAAAAGCGGGCAACGCCAATCCCCCAAGCCCGTGCGGCAATTGACGCGCGATGCGGCGGTTCTCGCCACCGAACGCCAGATGAAGTGCCACCGGCAGCGCGACAAGCCCAAACACCAGCGCCAAACTGCGTCCGCTCGCAATGCCGGAAAGCGTGCTGCCGATCAGAACGCCCACGACCATCGGACCTGCCCAGCGCCGCAGCAAGTCCCAATCGACTGCGCCCTTTGCCGCGTGCGCGCGCACCGAGGAAAGACAGCTCGGAATGATCGTTGCAAGCGAGGTGCCGACCGCGATGTGCATCCGTAGGGGCTCTTCGACACTCAATCCCACCAGCACATGGTAGAGCACCGGCACGATCACGATGCCGCCGCCGACCCCCAGCATTCCGGTCACCAATCCGCCCACCACGCCAGCGATCACAAGCCCCAGGGCCAGCGTACCGAGATCGCCCGGTGCCGCGGTCGCCAGAAAATCCATCTAGGCCTCGGTCAATTCAGCGCGGTACTTCAAAGCGTTGTCGCCAAGGCGCGGCACGTCGAGGTGCGAAATCCGGGAGAGTGCGGCTAGTAACACGTCAAGCCCTGCGCCGCGCCTGGTCGCGTTCTCGCTCAGATAGCGCCGGAACAGGCGTCCGCCGGGCTTTCCGCTGAACAGTCCCAGCATATGCTTGGCCAGTGTATTGAGCGGTACGCCACGGCCAAGCTGGCGTTCCACATATACAATGTAGGCTTCGATGGCGTCTTCCAGCGTACGCGGTTGGCTCCCGAAGAAGCGCGCATCCACGTCGACCAGCATCGCTGGATATTGATAGGCCGCGCGGCCCAGCATCACACCATCAACATGGGCAAGATGGCGTTCGGCCTGGTCCAGATTGGCGATGCCGCCATTGACGATGACGGTGAGATCGGGGTTTTCCTGTTTCACGCGATAGACAAGGTTATAGTCGAGCGGCGGCACATCGCGATTTTCCTTGGGCGAAAGCCCCTTTAGCCATGCCATGCGTGCGTGCACGATGAACGTGTCGACGCCGGCCTTGGCGCAAGCGCGGATCGTGGCGCGCAACGAATCTTCCGGATCCTGGTCGTCGACTCCGAGACGACATTTGACGCTGACCGGAACGCTAACTGCTGCGCGTATTGCCGCCACGCAATCGGCCACGAGGTTCGGCTCGCGCATCAGGCAGGCGCCGAACCGCCCCGATTGCACGCGGTCTGATGGACAGCCGACATTCAGATTGATTTCGTCATAGCCGAACGCCTCACCGACCTTTGCGGCTTGCGCCAGTCGCGCCGGCTCCGCCCCACCGAGTTGCAGCGCCACCGGATGCTCTGTCGGATCAAACCCGATTAGCCGCTCGCGATCTCCACGCAGCACCGCCTCTGCCGTCACCATCTCGGTATAGAGCAGCGCCTGATGCGTCAGCTGACGATGAAGAAACCGGCAATGTCGGTCGGTCCACTCCATCATTGGCGCAATACAAAATTTATGTGCCTGATTTTGTTGCATTATTCCGATACATTCCAAAGGCTTAGATGGACGCCATCACACTTTTTCGTATCCGAAAATAAGACGCTTTTCGCCAGGTTTCGACGTCTGAGTGTGATGGATTTGTGATCGAAAAGAGCATCGCTCATGGCCAACGTCCGACAACTAGCATCTGGACACTGGCAGGTCCAAATCCGCCTCAAAGGCCGCAAGGCAACCGAGACGTTTGTTCGCCGCGATCATGCGCGCGAATGGGCAACCGAAGCCGAAGCCAAAATCGATCGCGGACAGGCCCCATCGGGCCGTCGCGCACGAGGAGCAAAAACCTTCGGCGGCCTGATCGACCTGCACATCGACGACATGAAAGAGGTCGGAAGGCCGCCGCGTCGATCAAAGAGCGCAACGCTCGAGATGTTGCAGCGTGAACTTGGTGCCCTCAGAATCGCCGATCTGGACCGCGAACGTCTCATCCGTTTCGGGCGCGATAGAGCGACGAATGGCGCAGGCCCCGTGACTTTGGGTCAGGATATTGGCGCGATCAAACTTATCATCTCCCACGCAGCGGCTGTGCATGGTATCGAAGTAACTGTCGAGCCCGTGCAGTTGGCACGCATCGCGCTGAAGCGTCTTGGCTTGATCGGAAAGGGCAACGAGCGGGATCGCCGGCCGACAGAGGGCGAACTGATCGAGCTTTTTGAACACTTTGATTCCAATCCCCGTCAATTGATTCCCATGAGTCGGGTCATCAAGTTCGCGATCGCAACCGCCATGCGTCAGGAAGAAATCTTCCGCGTAACTTGGAGCGATCTGAATGTGCGCACGAAGATGTTGACTATTCGCGACCGTAAGGACCCTAGGGCGAAGAAGGGGAACGATCAAAAGATTCCCCTGTTAGCGGTTTGCGGATACGATGCCGTCGCGCTGATCGAAGAGCAGCGGTCAATCCGGGGAAATGAAAATGACCGGATTTTCCCTTATGTGCATAGATCGGCAGGAACGGCGTTCACAAGAGCTTGCAAGGACCTCAGCATCAAGGATCTTCACTTCCACGATCTGCGCCACGAAGGGACAAGCCGTTTGTTCGAGGCGGGATATGCAATTCAACAAGTGGCACTCGTTACAGGCCACAAAGACTGGAAAATGCTCCGCCGCTACACGCACCTGAAGCCTGAGAGCTTACATCTGACGGCAAGTTCCAGGGCCGCGTAGAGAAGACACGCCGTGACGGTGAGCCTTGATGCATCGGCAAGATGTGCTTGGCGCAGTTCCTGTTTGCGCCATTTGCTACTACGATGATTGTGCGCCGATACCGTGTCGTATGGTGGACGGCTTGCAGATTTGAATAGCTATCGAAAAGGGGGATCGGTGCGCAAACAAATCAAGATCCAGGATGAGCTTCGCCGGAAAGTTCTTGCTGCATTAACGCAAGAGGCGTGTTGTGAGGGTATCCGTGATTTTGATCTTTATCGACATGCGCGTGACGAGCTTGGCGTAAACTGGTCGGCAAAGCTTAAGGATGGTGACCCGGAAGGAAAATGTTATGAGGGAATTAGTGCGGTCGTCGCAATGCTTGCCAAGGCTATGATCTGGCAGAGGAGATTTTCAGACCCACAATATTCTTGAACATATCCGCGTGGCGCTCGAAGTTTCAGAACAGATCGGGCGTTGTTTCCTTCGTCCCCGCGGACGCCTTCGGCTTTTCGGGTTTGGGCGGCGGCTTGCTGGATTCCTGCTCGCGCATAATTAGCGAGCCATCATATGCCCGCAGCAACGCTTTTATTTTGGCCATGTTGCCGTCCGTTTCACCTAGCCACGTCTTGATTTCGTTAGGATCGCGAAGGAGGGCAGGCATCCTGTTGTCTTTCATGATCAGCGGTGGACATGATTCAGTTGTTACCATTGCGCAGGTGTGAATTCTCCCGAAGGACGTATCCCAGGCCGAATAAATCACTGCAATGGCGACGGGCTGACCGTCGGCCCGACTGCACACCCACTGCTTTGTTTTGCCGTTGGGCAGCTCCTCACCGATGTTGAACGACTTGGTGAAGACGACGCCGCGTGAGTCATGGAAGGGCTCGATCCATGTGGGCGTGCGGTCGATTTCTTCGGAGCGCGCGTGCAGATGGCTAAAGCTTCTGCGCGGATCGGGAAGCTTATGATTGTACCAACCCCATCGCATTGGTGTGATGCGCCGTATCCCAACCACATTCAGATGTAGCACGAGGTGTTGCTCATCGGCGTGAAAGTGCCGAGCATCTTTGTCGGGTCCATGGCGTCGGGGCCGCTGTTGGTTCCAGACGTACTGACGCCGGCGAGATTGCAATACTCGCCCCACGTCATCATCGCTGAGAATTTTCCGCGCATTGCCTGTCTGTCCCAAAACGCTGAACTTGGGGATGTCGGCGGCAATTCAAGCACGTCGGCCGATCATAGGGTCACAAATTTTTCTTGCGACTTTTCAGCGGGTTAGTTCGGTTCTTACCCAAGGGCCAAAACTTTCGAACTCGTCTCCGGCAGAAGATATGTTCTCTATTCGTTCCTAACAGCATTCGGCGGCTCAAATGGAGGACAGATCGGAAAGATTGGTGGCCTTGCGCAAAGCGCTGGCTGCCTGTGAAACCCAAGGCGAGGAAAGCGCCAGCGAGCGCATGTCTCCGTCAGAAACGGCGCTGGGTTGCGCTTTGAAGCGCAGTGCATTGCACGAAGTCTATGCGCGCGATGCAAGTCCCGGCGCCGTTGCAGCAGGCATCGCGATGCGGCTTGGCGGTAAGCGGCCTCTATTCTGGATCACGACCGATTACGCGACGCTCGAATATGGCGGCGTGACGGGGAGTGGTTTTCTGGAATTCGGCATCGATCCGCGCCAGTTGGTGTTTGTCCGTCTCCCGAAAGGTGACGACGCATTGCGCGCGGCTGGCGACATACTTTCCTGCGCTTATATCGGTGCGGTGGTTCTTGAGATCGAGGGAAAGGTGAAAACTCTCGATCTCGTTACGAGCAGACGTATCTCGCTCGCTGCTGCCGACAGGAATATCCCGGCAATTCTTTTGAGACTGGGTTCGCCGCCGATGCCGAGTGCGGCCGAGACACGATGGCTTGTCCATGCCGCCCCATCGCCACCATCGGGTGAAGAAAATGATTGGGGACGAGCAGCATTCGATGTGCAGCTCTTGCGCAATCGGCACGGACAGACCGGGGAATGGCGAATGGAATGGGATGGGGAGTATGGATTTTTTAGAGGCAGACGCGATCACGAACACGCGCCGCATCCTATCGGTGTGGCTTCCGCGTCTGCCGACGGATCGATTGAAGCGCAAGAAACAGCGTGGCGCGCCGTTATCTGAGAAACCCATCGTCATTGCGGTCAAGATCGGAAATGCCGTTGCTGTATACGCGCTCGATCGGCGCGCCTCGAAGATCGGTCTTCACAAAGGCCAGCCGCTTGCGAATGCACGCGCGATCGTGCCGGACCTTGATGTTGTCGAAGCCGAGCCCGCAGCCGATGCCAAACTTTTGGAAGACATCGCCGATTGGTGCGACCGTTTTACACCCTTCGTCGCGCTCGATCCCCCTGATGGACATTGTTTGGATGTAACAGGCGCAACACACCTATTCGGCGGCGAAGCCGCTATGGCGGGCTCCATCGAAACGTCGTTCAGGAAACAGGGTTTTGCAGTTTGCGTTGGGATGGCAGGCACGGCGGCCGCCGCCTGGGCACTCAGTCATTATGCGCCGCGCGCCACAATCGCGATATGCGCACGCTCGGGCCACACCACGAGCAACTGCATCACTTTAATCCTTCGTGCGAATTCGTCGAGCCTTAAGCGGAGGCTTATCATGGGGACCAAAACCCCGGCGGGTTGGCGCCTTGTATTTTGTTGCGCAAAAAATCTTTGCGGAGGGAGTAGTGCTTTTCCTCGGCTCAGGTCTCTCCATAAGTAGGACGAACCACTAACCCCCTCGAAAGGCAGGATGCTGGCGAGGGATGACCAAGAATACGGACCCAGACTTTGACGATGTGGACCCACGCATTTTGGGGCCGGTGATAGCTGCGCCCGACGTCGACGCGTGGTTTGAGCGCGAAATTCTGCCGCTGGAGGCGACCCTGATGCAATTCTTGCAGCACAATTGGCGTAACAAAAGCGACATCGGCGACCTTCGCCAGGACGTCTATGTGCGCGTCTACGAATCCGCGCTCGAGAAACTCCCGGACTCTCCAAAATCGTTTCTATTCGCCATCGCGCGAAATCTATTGATTCGGCGGATGCGTCGCGAGCAGATCGTTCCGATCGAAGCAATCACAGAATTCGACGCCCTCAGCGTCCCAACTGATGCGCCAAGCCCGGAGAGAGCAGCTGTCGCCCGCGATGAATTGCGGCGACTGCAAGCAGCGCTGGACCGTTTGCCACCTCGGTGCCGCGAAGCATTCATCATGCAGCAAGTCTATGGACTGACGCGTCGCGAGATCGCGGACCGGATGGGGGTAAGCGACAAAACTGTGATGAACCACTTGCGCGACGCCGGACTGGCCCTGGCTAACATCATGTATGGCGAGCGGGCCGATTTCGGGAGGATGTTATGAGCGCCTCCGATGACAACGATATTATACCGGAATTCAGAGCAACTCCCGAAGAAAGCTGCGCCGCTGAATGGGTGGCTGCGCGCAGAAGCCAGAAAGACTGGACCGACGAGCGCCAAGCCGAACTAGATGTTTGGCTCGCCCGGTCAGTGGCCAATCGGGTCGCCTTTGTGCGAATCGATGCAACATGGCGCCGGACAGATCGCCTGGCGGCGCTTCGCAAGCCGATACGTGAAGCGACAGACCGTAACGCTCCTCGCCGAACGCTTTGGATACGCACAGTGGTTGCGGTCTGCTTCGCCGTGATCATCGGCGTCTCTGCCCGCGCTTACTTCGAGCGGCCCGGCGCGCAGCTAATCCAAACACCCAAAGGCGGTCAGGAGCGACTAACCTTATCGGACGGCTCTCAAATCGAACTCAACACGGATTCGGCTGTGCTGGTCGATCTGAGTGGTCCCAAACGCGCTGTCGAACTTATTCGGGGCGAAGCATTTTTTCAAATTAAGCACGACACAGCGCGACCGTTCGTTGTGACTGCTGGGACCCGCCGGATCGTGGATCTAGGTACGAAATTCCTCATACGGATGTCATCAGACTACCTAAAGGTAACACTGGTAGAAGGCAGCGCACGTTTGGAAAGTTCGGACCAACAGCGTGCAGCGGTGCTTTCGCCCGGCGACGTCGCAGTGGCTACGGCGTATTCAACGAACGTCACTCGAAAATCTGCACGAGAACTATCCGAAAGCCTCGCATGGCAGCGCGGAGTGGTGGTGTTCCACAACGAACCTCTTGCCGAGGCTGTTTCGGAACTAAATCGCTACAGCGGACCGCAACTCATCGTTGCAGATACCGACGCCGCCAAATTAGCAATCAACGGAACATTTTTGACCAACAACGCGGAAGAGTTTGCAGGGATCACCCACGAACTCTTTGGTTTGCGGGTCGCGCGCCAGAACGGAAACCTAATTCTCTCGCGTTGACGCGAACGATTTCGGATCAGATAGACAGGGGGCTCTCAATGGGCAATTCGATCAAAAATTCAATAACACTGGCGGGATCGCTCATTTGTCTATTTGTGACATCTGCGACGGCGGAGACGTTCAACATTCCCAGCGGCACGCTTGCCGCTGCCCTTGACGAATACTCCGCTCAATCTGGTGTTCCGGTAGCCATCGCAACACAGACATTGGGCAATGCTCGGAGCAAGGGCGTTTCGGGGAATATGTCCCCCGATCAAGCACTCACCCAGATCTTATCAGGAACAGGATTTGCGATACATCGCGTGGGAAGTTCGATTGCGATCGTGCGGTCCGCATCCGAGCACAGCGAAAATGCACAAGACGAGAGCGGTGCCATTCAGCTCGCGCAAGCAAAGGCGCCAGTAGCGCCGCTCGAAACCGTCACAGTGACGTCGTCCAAGCTTGGCGGCGCGGACATCCAAAATATTCCGATCTCGATTACGGCACTTAGCCAGGAACAGTTGACGGCAACGCAAACGGCCGGTGGTCCTGACCTCGTGAAGCAAGTGCCGAATCTGACTTTCTCCAAAACCAATTTCACCGGCTACAACATCCAGATTCGCGGTATCGGCACGCAGGCGATCTCGGTGACAACCGATCCGGCGGTGGCCGTGGCGCTGAACGATATTCCGTTCATCCGCAATCATTTCTTTGAGCAGGAATTCTTCGACGTCAATCAGGTCGAAGTGCTGCGTGGCCCGCAAGGAACGCTTTATGGCCGCAACGCGACCGCCGGCGTCGTGAACGTCATTTCCGCCAAGCCGACCGATCAGTTCGAGGCGATGCTATCCGCCGATTGGGGCAATTACACCAACCGCCGCTACGAAGGGATGGTGAATATCCCGATTGTCGATGACCGTGTCGATCTGCGTATCGCCGGCGAATGGACCAAGCGCGATGGTTACAGCTTCAACGCAATAACCGACCAACCAGTCGATGGCCGCGATCTGTGGTCGGGCCGCGTCACGCTGGGCCTGAAACCGACAGCGAATCTACAAGCGACGCTTGTCTGGGAACATTTCCAGGAAGACGATGACCGGATGCGGACAGCGAAGCAGCTTTGTAAAACTGCACAACCGCCAACATCCATCAATGGTACGTCGATTCCTCCCGGCGAGTTGAACGTCTATGGCGATATTTTCAATCTCAACGCAGATTATCTCAGCCAGGGTTGCGAGGCTACATCGCTTTATTCGCCCGATGCGTTTCAAGTGCCTTACGGATTCTCGCTTCCCTATGCCGTGGCGCTGGGCACGACCGGCTTTGCGAACAGCGCTGTCGATCCTTATGCCAGCACTACGCAATCGCGAAATTTGCGCGTGATCGAATCGACACTGAACCCACATTATCAGGCCAAGAATGATACGCTGGAAATGAACGCGGACTACACCGTCACGCCCTCACTGACGTTCACATCACAGACCGGATATAATCAGGATTTTCTCTATTCGACGGAAGATTATAATCGGTTCAACACGTCATCAGGCATATTTTTGAATCCTTGCACTACTAACAGAGCATGGGATCCCAACTGTTCTTTCTCTGGCAGGTTTCTTCCCGACCCGGCCGCCGGAACGGGCGGTATTTCGCCCGATGCAGCAATATTCTGTGATCCGCAACTGGGTTGCAGCGACCGGCTTGTAGCCGAAGATTTGTCGGAAGAACATGCTTGGCAATTGAGCCAGGAATTCCGGCTGGCGTCGAATTTCAGCGGTCCGATCAATTTCAGCGTCGGCGGAAATTATCTGCACTACGAGACGGAAGAGAATTACTACGTCTTCGTCAATGCGCTTACAGTGTTCGCGATGTTAGCTGGTAACAATTATAGCAACAATAATGGTTTACCAAGCAATCCCCCCGACAGCAATAGCGCTTGTTTGCTTGGTCATGCCACTGCCACCGGATTTCAAAATACGAATCCTATAAGCGGCGGCGGGGAGCCTTATCAGGACTGCATGTATGTCGATGTCAATCCAATCTCCAGCCTCAACAATAAAGGCCACAATTATTTTCTGAGCCAGAATCCGTATGAGCTGAATTCCTATGCGGGCTTCGGTGAAGCCTATTATACCATCGCCAGCGATCTAAAACTGACAGGCGGCTTGCGTTGGACAGAAGATCGCAAGCGTTTCATCGATATTCCCAGTGAAGTCGGTACACAGGGCTACGGTTATTACGTAACGCAAGTGGTAAACCAGCAATGGGACCAGCTTACGGGCCGCGCCGCGGTGAACTGGACGCCCAAGCTCGATTTCACCGATCAGACGCTAGTATATGGCTCTTTCGCGCATGGCTATAAAGCGGGCGGCGCGAACCCGCCAGGAGCAGTGTTCGGCGCTTATCTTACATCCAACATTTCGGAACCCATCCACCCGCTGACCTTCAAACCGGAATTCATCAATGCGTATGAACTGGGTTCGAAAAACACTTTGCTCGATGGTGCGCTGACGCTGAACGGCGATGTCTTCTATTACGATTATAAGGGTTATCAAATTTCGGAAATTGTCGACCGCACGTCGATCAATCTGAATTTCAACTCGACGGTGAAAGGCGCAGAACTTGAAACGAGTTGGGAACCGGCGCCCGGCCTGAAATTCAGTTTCGCGGGCGGTTACGAAGACACCAGAATCGACAATGGCCAGAGTTCGGTCGATCTGATGGACCGCACCGCGGGCATGCCCGGCTGGATGGTCGTCAAGCCCTTCGTGACGGCTGCCTCGAATTGTATCTTACCGGATTATGTCGTTCAGGACTTGCTAGAACTTCAATTCGAGGCAGCGGGAGATTTCGCTTGCACGGTCGCATATGACCAGCATCGGGATCCGGTGACTATGGAACCCTACATGGCGTATCCGGCACAGGGAGGTGTTGGAGGCGGTTTGGGCGATAACGACAATACTCTTACACCTTTTCCGATCCCCAGCGGGTATCCCGGTTTCGATCCGACGCAACCCGCTATCAACAATGGCGAAGGTTTCGCCAAGAACCTGGGCGGCAACCGGCTTCCCAACGCGCCGCCCTTCACCGTCTCGTTCGGCGCTCAATACACGCTGCCGATCACACAGGATTGGGCGGGCACTCTGCGTGGCGATTACTACTGGCAGGATTATTCCTGGGCGCGCGTGTTCAACGACAATCCCTACGACCGCCTGCGCGGCTACACCAACGTCAATCTGACACTGATCTTCACCAACCAGAACGGCTGGCAGGTGATGCTCTATGACAAGAACGTCTTCAACGAGACGGCCATCACCGGCGACTTCCTGAACAGCGACGATAGCGGCCTGACGACCAACGTGTTTCTGACCGATCCCAGGCTGATCGGTATCCGCGTCACGAAGAACTGGTGAGCGATATGGAAACGAAGAAAACAACGAAACTGTCATCTGCTGCCGGTGGCGCGCGAAGTGCGAATGGCGAATGGCGAATTGCGGGGCATCAAAACTCCCTACTCGCTACTCATCACACGCCGCTCGCTCTTCAATACACGGGGGAAAATTCACAATGAGCGAACTCATCAACGCACGCGACAATCGCGCTACCATTCGCTGGAAATTGCTGACATCTGCATCGGCATTGGCGCTGACGGCCTATGTTTCGTGCGGCAGTGTGGCGCACGCCGAGGACACAGACCGTCCCACCATCTGGATCGAACTCGGCGGACAAATGGAGGGCGTCACCGGCGAGGGAGCCCCGTTTGCTCCCGCGTTCTTGTCAGTATACACCGATTCATCCGTCTTACACTCACCGACACCCCAGCAAGTACAGAAACCACCGTTCAGCTTTGGCGAAGATGGCAAGATTTCAATCCAGCCGGAAGGCTCGGACTGGGTCTTCTCAGCAGCTGCCCGCATCGGCCGATCGAGCAATGACAAGCATGTCGATCATCAAACGGATAAGAAACGCTACGAATATCACACTCAAATTTCGGGTACTCACGGTCTTTTGACCTTTGCGAATTTTGCGGAGACGCAGGCGCATCATCAGGAAGCCCACACCATCCTGGATTTTTCGGTAGGTAAGGATGTCGGCTTGGGGTTGTTCGGAAAGGAAGCGTCGTCCACTCTGAGCTTGGGCGTCCGCTTTGCGCAGTTCGCATCCAAAGCCGCAGTAGATATCAGAGCGCGGCCGGATTTCCATTTGAGGTATATTTCAATCGGCACTTCGTCGAAGATCGGTTTACCTTCCTTTCATGCCTATCACGCCACGGGTCATGCCTCGCGCAGCTTCCATGGCATAGGTCCATCGCTTTCGTGGAATGGGTCTGCGCCTTTCGTAGGCAATCAGCAGGACGGCGAGCTGACGTTCGATTGGGGCGCCAACGCGGCCCTTCTGTTCGGCAGGCAACGGGCGGATGTGCGCCATCAGGAAACGGCCTATCATCGAACATACCTGGGTTTATTAGACGGGAATTTTTATCCAGTGTATTATGAAAACCCGTCCCGCGGTCACGACAATATCCGTTCCGTCACAGTACCGAATGTCGGTGGCTCTGTGGCGCTATCTTGGCGCGTGCAGGATTTCAAGTTCAATCTTGGCTATCGCTACGACACATTCCTCAAGGCGATGGACACTGGAATCGACGCGCGCAAGACATCAAACCTTACCTTCAACGGCCCCTATGCCAGGATCAGCGTGGGGTTGGGGGATTAAGATCATGCCCTCACGAAGTGTAATCTTCGCGTGGGCAAGCAGATTGCGGGCTTGGGCACCCCTCAATGGCTCAACCCGTGCACTTCGGGCGATAGATAACATCTATCGCCCGCATTTTCTGAGACGCGATTGCTTGAGGGTAATTTGTAGCTGTTCACGCATTTTGAATTCCGGCGGCGCGGGAAACTTCGCCGCCTTTTTGTCGGGCCGCATTACGACTTGAGGTTCACGCGTGCATTTATACAAGGATGAGTGGCGTGCGTACATCCAATGCGAGCGTGGTGGGTAACTCTGATCTCTGCATGGCCTCTATCAGATGCCCATAGAATTGCGCCATCTTCGCTACGCACTTGCGGCCAGCGAGCATGGCAGTTTTCGCAAGGCTGCAGAAGCCTTGCGCTTGAAGCAATCGAGCTTAAGCCGCCGAATCCATCAACTCGAAGACGAGCTTGGGGTGTCGCTGTTCATTCGGACCAGCGGCGGCGTGCGTCCCACGAGAGCGGGAAGCGACCTTCTCGGGATGGCGCGTCGTATCACCGAGGAAGTGCAGGCGATGGTGCTGCTGGCCAAGGCAGAAGACCGAGCAGAGGTGGGTCATCTCAGTGTTGCCTTTTACACATCGCTTTCTGCCGGCCATCTGCGGATCGCACTGCTGGATTTCGCGGTGCATTATCCCGAGATCGCCCTCAACGCCTTTGAAGGGTCCCGCGCAAATCTGCTCGCGAAGCCGCAACGCGGAATGCTCGACATTGTCATCGTTAGCGGGGAATCGGATGCGTCTGGAGTCCAAACGCTTCCGCTTTGGGCCGAGCGGGTCATCATCGCCCTACCGCGCACGCACCAGCTTGCCGGTCGGGCAATCGTCTATTGGAACGATCTCAAAGGCGAGCACTTCCTGCTGAGCAGCCGCGATCCTGGACCGGAATTCGAGGATTTGCTGGTGGCGAGGCTGGTAGCACCTGGCAACCGTCCCGCTATCGTCCGCCACAATGTCAGCCGTGAGACCATCCTCAGTATGGTGGGTGCGGGCTGGGGCGTGAGCCCGATATACGAAGCCGGCACGGGAATGTCTCATCCCGGTGTTGTTTATCGTGAAGTTTGCGACGGACATGGCCCAACGCGCATCGTACACAGCGCCTATTGGTGCGGGGACAATACCAACCCCGTCTTGTCGTCGTTCCTATTGTTGCTCAAACAGCGTTATCCTGCCGCGGACGCGGTGTGAGCGCCGACGATGCCGCGGCAGCTTTGCGCGCTTTAGAAAAGCCACGATCGGTCGCCATGAAGCGCGCCAGCATGTGCGCAATCAATTTGCGCCGGATCCAATCCGTTCTGTTCTGTTTCACGGGCCAGCACCTGAGCATAGGCCACAAGATCGCGATGGACCGGTGCTGGCAAAGCGATGGTGAGTTTGACCGGCTTGTCGCTTTCGATGGTGCCGAGTTTCAGCTTGGCCATCTTCGTCTCCTTCAAGCGCCATACGGTTCCAAATACTAAATCGCGCGTGACCAGGACGCGCACGGGAAATCCCGGCCGGATGGTGATGGTCGGCTGGACGTTTAATGAACGGCCGACGACCTGTTCGCCCACCTGATTGAAACCTTGCGAGCTTCCTTGCCGGATCGCCTGCACCAGAGAATTCTCGTTGCTGCCGGTGCCAGCTTCGGAACCGACGCTGAGCAACGTCGAGAGAATTGCAGCCTTGAACAGCATACCCCAATGATTGTCGACCTCGTCTTCGAGACCGGCATAACCTTGCGTGTCGGTGGCCGGCTGGCGCTCCAGCACAATAGAGCGGCCATTGGGCATGATGAGGCGTGTCCATACCAGAAGCGCGCGCGTCTGGCCGAAACTCATTTGCGCATCATATTGGCCGGCGAGGCGGGCGCCCTCCGGGATAAGAAGAGTGGTGCCGGTCGGACTGTCATATACATCCTGCGTCACTTGGGCGGTCACTTCGCCGGGCAAATCCGAACGCAGACCAGTGATGAGGGCTGCGGGGATCACGGCACCAGCCTGCAATATATAAGGACTCGCCGACAGCCTCGATGCGATCGGGCGCCTGCGTCTGATGATCGGCGGGACCACTGAGAAAGGCCAACTTGGGATCCGCGCTTGTCAGATCGGTTGCAGCGCCCGAAACAGATGGAATTGTTGTGTTCGCTTGGGGCGTTGTTGGCTGCACAGCCGTATTGTTGCGTTGGCTCATATCGGTCGTGGCGAACAGATGACTGGTGCGGGCGGCCTCCTGCTCTTGCGCAAGATGCTGTCGCTCCGGCGTTGCAGCGTCCGGCATCCCCATGCCCGGTGCAGGGGCGCCTGCATTCACGATCGGCCGGCCGAGGTCACCGGGCAACGGTGGGCCCAGCCATGGAACGGCGTGCGGCAGGTGAGAATAATCGCGAGGCAGACTGGAAAGGCCTTCGGGCATTGTTCGATTGTTGGTGTTGTAAAGTTCCGAACCCGCCGTCTGGGGATGAGGCCGCAACGCGATGAAGAGAGAGCCAGCGATACCGGCGCCCGCCACCAGCCCCAAGCCCAACAGCACTTTGCGCGAAACACGCACTACCGGCGGACGTGTGGGCCGCAGGCGCATTTCGCCGGGATGCGGGCTATCCGTGTGTTGATCACCGTTGCCGGACGTATCGTCGCTCACGATTGCGGCCTCCCATCGTTGCGCACAATGCGCACGATCTGCTGCGGGTCGGCACCAAGCTGAGTTCGGCGGCGGCGAACAATTGATCGACGATCATGTAGGAGCCGTTCACGCGATAATTGACGAGCTGGTCGTCGCCAGCCGGGCCCACGACCCAGAGCGCAGTAAATGACCATTTCTCGTTGAGAGTTGGGCAAGAATTCGCGCTACATCTATGTTACATTTCATAACTCGGAAGAAAAATTTACGAACGTGATCTTCCTTCACAGAGGGGAAAAAGTTGGAGATGTCGAGAGTTGAAATGTGTGCGGCGCCTTGGTGAACCGCTGCGTTTGTTACGTAAGACCGCCCCTTGACCGGGCACATGAGATAGTCGGGAGCCTTTATCGCGTTCAGAAGCGTCGCGATGCGAGAATGGATACGACGCAGAGAAGGATTGGGCGTCTCGATATGCCGAAGTTTCCTTGATGCCGTGATGGTATCCCATTCTTTATATGCTTGAGACGCGGTATCGGCCCTCTTGCGTAGCGCAGGCTCGCTCATATGAAGCAACTCTGCCAGGCGTCGGCGCGTGGTCAATTTATAAAGCGGCGATTGATCAAGTGGATATCTTTTGCTCGCCATTTCGCCCCGCTCTTTCCGCGATAAATTCCATCAGTGATAAGACTTTTTTAGAGACAAACTCACGCGCTTTGTCGCCCGTTTTATTGGACGACAGATTTTCTGAGAAAAACATTATGGACGAAACCGGAATATCGAACACTGCGGAATATTTCTCCAAAAGATCGAGCGTCGGTTGCTTATTGCCGGCCTCGATCTCTGAAATCCACGACTTGTGAACGCCTAATCGTTTCGCCACTTCTGTCTGCGACAGATCGTGAAAAACGCGAAGTAGACGTAGTGCTTTACCCAGCATAACAAGTGACCTTTGCAAAATGTGCTAAAACCGGGTTGCTTCAGGTTCTCGTCCAAATCCTTACTACCTCGACTGCCACTTGGCCTATCAAGATGAGGAATTTGGCCATCCACGGAGAACACAACGACCGAAGCCACTAGCGTTTCCGTTTCTGAACCTTCCGCTTCCGTCGCTGGTCGGTAACTTCACCTTCCTTAGACATGGAGGCTCTCCTCATTTCAAACGCCGCACTATTGCGACGCTTGTGCCCAGAAATGAGGTAGGAGAGCGACGGGGTTCCCGGCTTAACACCTGCGCGTCCGGTGCCAGGACGCGCGCGCTTGCGGGGACACGACGATGCGTGACCTTACATTACAAGACGAATAGAAGGTTGCTGAACCTCCCACGGGCTGCCGAAGCGGCCCATTTACTCGGGGCATGCTCTCCTCAAATACCGACATCCGGTTATATATCGCCGTCCCAGCTTCCAGTCAACAAAGTTTTCCAATAGAGAACATTAACTCTTGCCTGGGCTGGACGTGGAACTGATGGGAATGATTGCGCATAGAGTCGTACGCGCAGCAATCAAGTGTCTATAACTGCGCACTAGGCGCACACATGATCCAATATTGCGTATATAGCTTGAAAGCTGCGCGTAAATGTATTTAGTTGCGTATAGAAATATAGACGCAACTAAAGAGACCGTAGTGCCCCAACAATTTCCAGAGGCTGAACTAAACGAAATTGAACAGGCCATCCGGCAGCACGCTGGAGGGGCAGGGGCCACGGCTCAGCAAATCCTGTCCAAACTCCACGAACCTATCCCTCTGCGGACTCTCCAATATCGGCTCAAATATCTCACCAACGAAAAGCGCATCGTCAGAGAAGGCGAAGGGCGCTGGGCCAAATACTTGTTGTCAAGCGATCAGAAAAATGCGGACCCGCAGCTTGAATCCGCCAATGGCAAAACTGAACTTATCATTCCGATATCCAAGGCTGTCGCCGCAATCCAAAAATACGTCAAGCAACCGCCCGAACGGCGAAAGCCAGTCGGTTACAACCGAGTCTTCCTAGATAAGTACCGTCCAAACAAAACCTACTATCTGACAGAGAAGGAGCGTGGACATCTCTCGAAGATTGGCACACAGACGCGCGGCCAACAGCCAGCAGGTACTTACGCGAAGCAAATCCTGAATAGATTTCTAATTGACCTAGCTTGGAATTCGAGCCGGTTGGAAGGAAACACCTACTCCCTCCTTGACACCAAGCGCCTGATAGAATTTGGCCAGGAAGCGGTGGGACGCGAACATCTCGAAGCTCAAATGATTCTAAATCATAAGGACGCAATCGAATTCCTTGTGGGAACCGCGGAAGACATTGGCTTCAATCGCTACACAATCCTCAACTTGCACGCGACGCTTGCAAACAACTTGTTGGCAGATCCAACGGCAGCGGGAAGGCTCAGACATATCGCCGTCGGAATCGAACGCTCGGCCTTCCACCCCTTAGAGGTACCGCAGCTAATCGAAGAATGCTTCGATCAAGTACTTGCGACAGCATCCGCAATCACCGACCCTTTCGAGCAAGCATTCTTCGTGATGGTTCAACTCCCCTACCTACAACCATTTGATGACGTGAATAAACGTGTCTCACGCCTTGCAGCAAACATCCCACTCATAAAAGGTAACCTTTCGCCACTATCTTTTACAGACGTTCCCCGAGACATCTACACCGAAGCCGTCTTGGGCGTATACGAACTGAATGAGTATGAACTTCTAAAGGACGTATTCATTTGGGCATACGAGCGATCCGTAGCACGCTATACTGCTGTTCGTCAGTCTCTGGGTGATCCTGATCCCTTCCGACTGCGCTACCGGACCCAATTACGCGATATTGTCGCCGAAATAATTCGAGAAAAGCTAGGACGAAAAAAGGCGATCGAGAAAATTGAAAATTGGGCGCTAGCAGAAATTGCTGAAGCCGACCGAAAGCAGTTTATCGAAATCACAGAGAGTGAACTCACAGGGCTGCACGAAGGCAATTTCGCCCGCTACCGAATTAGGCCATCGGAATTTGAGGCGTGGCGGAATGTGTGGGAGGCAGATGTCTAGAGGTTGCGAACTAGTCCGGTTCATCGCGTGTGTGAAACCGGATGCCTCCCGACTTTGGGAATTTGGATGTCCGTTGACACCGAATGCGACTAAACTCTAGCGGCTACGTTCACGGCACACCTTCACAATAAGATTTCGTGCACACGCACTGCACATAAATTGCACACGACGGCTTTTAACGCGTTGAATTTCAACGCCGATCGTTCAAATCCATCATCGGCGCTACAGCGAATTTGTGGTTTAAGCTGCTCATCTGATTAGAAAATCGATCCTACCGACCTGCTATCGCGTTTTCCCGCGCTAATCCACGAAAAAGCCCGCTTTTGTATCCGTTGCGGCTCTTGGATTTATGCACCGCCGTGCCTAACTAAGCTAAGTCCTTGATTTTATGGTGGGCGCGGCAAGGTTCGAACTCTTGCGACCCCTCCCGTGTGAAGGATGCCAAGTGAAACGATTTGCGGAGATTAGGCTCCTTAATCTCCGCATGTTTGCGGCAAATATTTATGCCCGCGCAGAATGGGCGAGGTGGGGTTGGTTCATTGAATTCCGATGCCGCCCGCGCGGAGTTTTGATAAGGATGATTTGGAAAAAGAGCTATCATCGTAGTTTGGCTACGATTGGACGACTAGAACGAAATTGCAGTTTTTGAGAATATATGTATAGTCGTAGTATGGCTACGACTCATAGGACTAAGCTAAATGCTCTCTACGCTCGCCTAGCGCCGGGCGCGCCGCTGGCGACCGAGGACTTAGCTGCCTTGGGAATATCGGCTGACCTCGCTGTCCACTACGTTCGCGCTGGCTGGCTCAGCCGGTTAGCCCGAGGTGTCTATCGCAAGCCGAATGACACGCTCGAACTATATCCCAGCCTGCTCCTTCTGCAGCGCAGGTTGGAAGGACTGCATGTCGGCGGCAAGTCGGCTCTCGATTGGTATGGTATGCGGCAATACGTGTCGCAGCGCCCGGTCCTGCATCTATACGGCTGGGCGGCAGCGAAGCTACCTGCTTGGTTCATGGCGCGGTTCCCCGCTGAGTATCATCGCAAACGCCTGTTCGACGAAAAGCCTAACGCGCTTCTCCATGTAGGGGCCTTCGAGAAACGTAAAGCAGCCCCGCTAGTATCAGCACCGGAGCGCGCATTGTTGGAGATGTTGAGCGAAGTTGGCGTGCGCCAGTCTATGAAGGAGGCGCGTGAACTCATAGAGAGCAGCTACACCCTGCGTGCCGATGTGTTGCGCGATTTGCTACAGAGTTGCACTAGCGTCAAAACTGTACGGCTGTGTTTGCAACTCGGCCGGGAAAACTCGCTGACGTGGGTAGACAAGCTTGATTCGACCAAACTTCCCACCGGCAGCGGTCGGCCTTGGGTTTCTCGATCCGCCGACGGCCTATTGGTGCTCAAGCCGTGAACCAGGTTTACCTCGATACCGCTCGTTTGCTAACGCAAGTAGCACCATTCGTCTTTGTGGACGACACCTTCGCGCTCAAGGGTGGTTCTGCGATCAACTTATTCGTTCGCGATATGCGACACGCGTCAGCTTTTTCGTTGTCAAATGTTGTAGTCTCTTCTGAAATCAAAGGGCGACTTTCTATGGTGCTTTCCCCGGATTTCACGGTGCGCCAACTTAACCCCAATGATTTCGCGCTGATGGAAGCGATGATGACAGTGTTCGGCGAGGCGTTCCACGAAGTGGACACCTATACCGGAGTCCGTCCCAGCGCAAAATATATCGAACGTCTCCTCGGTGACTCACATTTAATAGTACTCGCGGCATTGAAGGACAGGGTGGTCGTCGGCGGGCTGATCGCCTACGAGCTCCAGAAGTTCGAACGGGAGCGCAGCGAGATTTACATTTACGATCTGGCAGTGGTCGAGGCGCACTGGCGTCGGGGCGTAGCTACTGCGTTGATTGAAGAACTGAAGACGTCAACGGCCGCACGTAACGCCGGCATTATATTCGTTCAGGCAGATCTTACAGATGCACCCGCCATTGCCCTTTATACGAAGTTGGGCACTCGTGCGGAGGTATTGCACTTTGACATCGTGATCGACTCACCGACGAAAAATAATCACTGACTTTGGACATGACGAATCCAAATATGAAGTAGCCCAGTATCCCAATTGCAGCCGTCTATGAGTCCCGCATTGATGGAGTGATTGTTAGTCCAACCAGAAGTCCTTCCGGCGAAAGGAACCGTGTGACCGTCTGACCCCATGGCTCCTTTTTGTTCTTGATGAGCAGTCGATAGCCTCGCGATTCCAGCTCCGCAGTTGCGCCTTCAACATCCTCGACATCAAATTCGAGCCATGCTTGGGGAACAGGTGTATTAGCCGGCCAGGAATCTTTGCCAAAGCAGGACTGTGCCGCCTGATCGAGCGGCCACAAGGCGAAAGTCCGAACTCCTTTCAGAGCCTCAGTATGCAGGTAACCGCCCTGCTCCTTCTTGAATGAGATATTGAGGGTCTCGCCGTATAATTTTCCGCCCGCGACTTTATCGCGGACGATTGGCCCAAACCCGGCAACAAACAAGACTTTGATACGCTCGAACTCTTGCATATGAGCTCCTCTTGCAGAAGCGGGACTACGGTTCCATCAGGGACCGGTCCACACGATGGGCGCGTGTAGGCGCTGCACAGGTCGGCCATTGTATGAACGCCAGTGCCGCGATACGGGTTTCCTGCAAGGGAAATCCGTCGATGCTCGCAAAGGATCGCGGTCTGCCGAAGCGCGAACGCCGCGGCGATCGCACGCGCCAATCTAAACGAGAGCGATTGGACGATGCTTCGCGATCGTTGGGAACGATCTCACCTGTATCGCGCGGCTATTTCGGTAAGCGCGCCTGTTCTGCTGGCGGTTGCGTTGCCGATGTAGGCCAGCGATGCGAGGACATTCATGCCTTCTTGCGCCGCGTTCGTCGAGCACATAGGGCGTCATATGCAGCCTGAAGTTGCTCAGCGACTGTGGGACCTTTTTGCCGATGCGGACGTCCCAGGTGGGCGTGCGCAAGCTCGGACATGAACTGATCCCACATGGCAGGGCCGCCTTCTTCCAGGAGCTGTGCTCTGATGCTCAGTTCCTTTGTCGCGGGGGTATATCGCCGTCCCCACGCCCCGAGCTGCGCGAAGAGGGGCACTAGCGCGATCGCTTTCTCTGTCAAGCTGTAGATGGCTTTCTGTTTATGGGTCGGGTCGTCGGTCTTTGCGATCATTCCTTGATCCAGCAGCATTTTCAGCCGGTCTGCCAGAATGTTGGACGAGATGCCTTCTTCGGACTGGGTCAGCAGTTCGCGGAAGTGCCGCCGCCCGCCGAACATCATGTCCCGCAGGATGATAAGGCTCCATCGATCTCCAAAAACTTCCAGCGAAAGGTTGATCGGGCAACCCGACCGGTGACCGGCGTCCATTCGCATCTCCAAAAAACCGCTTGCATTATCGCATCGGTTCACCTAACTTGCAACTGGTTGCATAGTGCAATCGGATGAATGGCCGATACGGAAGGGAGTTCGGTATGACGAAAGTTCGTGTTGCAGGCTTTTCGATCTCGCTCGACGGTTTCGGAGCAGGACCTGAGCAAAGTCTTGAAAATCCGCTCGGCAAGCGCGGGCAGGAACTGCACCAGTGGATATTCGGTACGCGCATGTTCCGGGCAATGATCGGTAAGGACGGCGGCTCGGACGGCATCGATGAGGCCTACGCACATCGTTCGATGGACGGGTTCGGCGCGTTCATCCTCGGCCGCAATATGTTCGGGCCGATCCGCGATCCCTGGCCGGACGAGAGCTGGAAGGGCTGGTGGGGCGACAATCCACCCTATCACGCGCCGACCTTCGTGCTGACGCACCATCCGCGCGATCCGATCGAGATGGAAGGCGGCACCACCTTCATCTTCGTGACCAACGGCATTGAGGCGGCGTTGGATCAGGCGAAGCAAGCCGCCAATGGTCGCGACGTGAAGATCGGCGGCGGCGTCGAGACGGTGCGTCAATATCTTCGCGCCGGGCTGATCGACGAACTGCATTTCGCTTTGTCCCCGGTTGTGCTCGGGCAGGGCGAAGCGATGTTCACCGGGATCGACCTACCCGCGCTCGGCTACCGCGTCACCCAACATCAGGCGACCGAGCATGCCACCCACGTCGTTCTCGGCCGATAGGAGTCCGCCATGACCACCACCCAAGAAGCGCAAGTTCGCGATGTTTTGCAACAATGGGCAGCCGCGACTCGAAAGGGGCAACGCGACGACGTCCTGGCAAACCATCTTCCAGATGTCTTGATCTACGACGTGCTCGCTCCGATGAAGTACCAGGGTGTCGCGGCGTATCGACAAAGCTGGGATGAATGGCAGCCCGATACGCAAGGTGAAGGGCAATTCGAGCTGCAAGATCTATCTGTGACGGTCGGCGGGGATGTGGCGTTTGCCCACTGCTTCATCAAGTGCGGCGGCGTCCTTCCCGATGGCAAGAGGTTCGAGGACCTGGTTCGCGCGACCTTCTGTCTGCGCAAAGAATCTGCGTCATGGAAAGTTGCGCACCAGCACATCTCAAAACCCTTCCAGCTCGCGGGTGCCTAGCGGATGCTGAGGCCCGGACGCGCCGGCGCTGAGGTCTTTTTTGATCAAGGCGACGGGATCATTCCAGCGGAGACTACGAGAACCGACCGATTGATGCCGATATGTGGCGATAGCGGCGATGAATGCCGATGCGGCTCGGGAGGTTTGGCAGGCAGCGCGGCGAGGGCATCGGACCGCTGCAGCCTAAGCGGTGTCGGAGAAGTGACGGTCTTTTTTTCCCGGCGACAGCTCGTTCCGTATGCTCGATGCATCCGGAAAATCGACCGATTGATGCCGATAGTTGCCGGAACCGGCAGATTCGAAAATCGTGGAAATTCTCGTTTGAAATCAAGAGCGCAAATTTTTGACGGATCGTGGAGACGGTTCTTCCTCGTGCGCAGAAAAAATTTTGCGCTTGGAATTCAACGCGTTAGGATCACTCAGAACAATCGAGTGGGAAATATAGCCACTCTTCAAAGACCGCGCCCTCCGATCGCGTTGAGCGTTGGCGCACCGCGCCTAGGGTCGACACTGTCATTGGTCGCGGATGCCCGCTTCGATCAATTCCAGAGACATGAGATCGGAGCTGCGGCCAAGCGGTCGCCGAATGGAACGACCTGGTTGCCGTCATAGAGCACCACACCAAAGGCGAATTTGTTGCCGCAAGCGTCGGCGAGTCGCTTGATCCCGGAAAAGTCGCCTGATTGGACGGTGGCACTGGCCTTGACCCTCACCCCGACTACGTGACCGTCGTCACGCTCGAGCACGATATCAACCTCGTGCGCGTGCGTGTCCCGAAAATGATAGGGCGTGAGCTGCAACCTGGACCAACTCATGAGTTTTGTTATCTCCGCGAATACGAAGGTCTCCAGAACTGGTCCAAACAGCGAGCGCTGCACTTTGATCCGCTCCGATGTGAGCCCGCGGGTGCTTGCGAGGAGGCCGGTATCCAGGAAGTGCAGTTTTAGTGTCTTGATCACGCGCTTAATTCTGTTCGTCTGCCAGGGCTGAAGCGTAGAGACGAGGAACACCTGTTCAAGAAGGCCGACGTAGGTTTGGCTGGTCTTGTGGTTTACGTCGATGCCACTACCGAATTCCGAGTAGTTCACGAGCTGCGCGGAGTGTTCTGCGAGCAGACGAACAAATCGCGGCAGTGCGGTAAGTCTTTCTACGTCGGCAATATCACGCAGATCGCGCGTCAGGACCGATCTGAGATGCGACCGTCCCCAATCGTGTCGGCGCCGTTAGGAACGAAAAAGAACGGCGGAACTGACCACCTGCATGAGGTTTCGAAGGTCGTGCACGATGCCCGACGTCATGAGTCCCAAGGCCGCCAGTCTGACCATATCGCCTTCCGGGCGCACTGAACGCGAATGGTCACGCGGTTTAAACTCATTGCACGTTTCGATCATGCCCATTGGTCAGTCCCCTTCGTTCGTCGCCTCGCACACCGAGACCTCCACCGATCCGATTTATGTGCGGAACGATCGAAACGATGCGCACATCTCTGACGTGAACAACGCAGGCTGTTCCCAGGCCGCAAAATGCCCGCCCTTGGGAAGCTTGTTGTAGTGGATGAGTTTGGGGTAGGCCCGCTCTGCCCAACTCTTGGGCGCCGCATAGATCTCATCCGGAAATACGCTGACGGCGACCGGGATCTTGACGCCTCTCACGTCGAAGAAACCTGCCGGCGGCAAGTTTTTGGTGGTGTCCCAGTAGAGGCGGGAAGACGAGACCGCGGTATTGGTCAGCCAATAGAGCGTGACGTTGTCGAGCACATCGTCGCGCGAAAGGCCTTCAGTCTGCCCGTTGAAGGCCCGGGCGATCATCAAGTAACTGCGGATGTCGTGATCGAGCATCCATGCGGCGAGCCCGACCGGCGAATCCGCTAATCCGTAAAGCGTTTGCGGCCGGTGCGACATCTCAACGGCGTAGCCGAGTCCGTTTGTATAGAAGTCGATCAGTTGGTCCCATGCATGCTGTTCGTCCGGGGAAAGGCCCGCCGGGGCCGGGCCGCCAGCGGAAAGCGCATGGGAAACATCGGGCGGAACAGTAGCGGCCATGTTGGTGTTAATGGCGAGCAATCCCGGCGGCTGCTGCAGCGCCATCACTTCCGAAATGGCATTCCCCCAGTCGCCACCCTGCGCGACATATCGTGTGTAGCCCAGTCGTTGCATCAGAGTTGCCCAGGCACGAGCGACGGTGACGGGGTTCCATCCGGGCGCCGTCGGCTTCGCTGAGAACCCGTAGCCGGGTAGCGACGGAATCACGAGGTGAAAGGCATCCGATGCGCTACCGCCGTGCGCCGTGGGATCGGTCAACGGGGCGATGATCTTCAGCTGTTCGATGATCGAGCCAGGCCACCCATGGGTGACGATCATCGGCAATGCATTTTCATGCTTCGAGCGAACGTGAATGAAATGAATGTCCAGCCCACCGATCTGCGTGATGAAGTTCGGAACGGCGTTGAGCTTCGCCACGCATTTGCGAAAATCGTGTTCCGTAGCCCAATATTGTGCGAGTTTCTGCGTCGTCGCGAGCTGCACGCCTTGCGTTGCATCGGCGACTTGTTCGCGATCCGGCCATTTCGTCATTTTGACGCGCCGTCGCAACTCAGTGAGTTCGGTTTCCGGAAAGTCGATGTGAAATGGGCGAATGGCGGTGTTGTCGGTCATGCTGCCCTCCTTCGGAGCTGGTGAAGCGGATTGCGTTTCGGCGAACGCCGGAATCGGAAGCAGCGATGTGATGATGCCCGCTACGCCGAATGTGAGACCCTGGCGACGGCTGACCGGCGCGCGGGCGGTTTCCAGCGGATCTGATTTTTCCGGCATGAGACTAGCCCCATCTTCGATGCGAACGGCGCGGCGCACGATGCAAAGCCCGTTGCACACGCAAAGTCGTCGTTTGCCGGAAGTGAATATATTGGACAAAGGTACCGCCAATACTTTGGCATCGATTGATCTTTGATGGCCGCCCATAGACCCGCTCAGAATAGCGATCCTTGGGCGCGTCGATACCAAAGTAGGATGGACGACCGCTCCGGACCCGTACATCCTGATTCGCTACTGTTGTGACGAAGGGCTTAGAACGGCGAACGGTCGACATCGTACCGCGTGCGCAGTTCCCCGGTGGAACGCGCGCGCGATCGTCGACGTCGCGGAAGCAGGTTTTCTTTTGCCGTCCCCCGCAAAACGGACGCCGTCAAAACCAAGACCGCGCCGAGTCCGGCCGATCTCGTTATTTCTCAAAATCTCCATGAAGGAGAAACCGACCGCGTCGTGAGGAACTCATAATGGTCAACCGTTCACTCGTATCGGTCGTCGATGACGACGCATCTGTGCGAGAGTCATTGCCCGACTTGTTGAAGGAGTTCGGGTTTGCGGTGCAGACGTTCTCTTCGGCGGAAAACTTTCTGGAGTCATCGTTCGTGGCCAGGACGAAGTGCCTGATTCTCGATGTTGCGATGCCCGGTATGTCAGGGCCGGAGCTGCAACGTATTGGCGATCTGAATGTGGCCGAATGCACCCTTGCTATCGCCTCTGCTCAAAATGCGGCCGCCGAAGACCTTTTCATAGAAATCAGCCGATCGGTTGATGTCGGCGACCGTGATAAAAAGTGACGGTGAACCCGTCGCGCGGGGCATCTCATAGCTCTTTTGTTCGATTTGAACACTCATTGAGAACCTCAATTCCGTTAACCAGCGCTCATCATGCGCGAGGAAACATGCGCATCAGCCGTTGATGTGAGCTATGCCCCCGGGAATCCAAACATCAACCACGACTGATTGGCTACCCAATCCGGGTATAGCGCAGTCATCTGATCGAACAGCTCCTGGTCGGACGTCGCGGTTTTTTGCACCCGATCGAAGTCCTCGAGGTAACGCTTGGTGTCTTGGATCGTCGAGGGAGAGTCGGGCGCGCCGGGCTTCTTGTGACCGGCGACAACAATCGTCGGGTTGAGCGCTGCTAACCGGTCCAGGTCCGCGATCCAATTCTTTCGGCTCTCGGGGGTGGTGTCGCCGACATACATGCGGCATTGGTTGTACACAACGTCGCCAGCGACGATCAGGCCGATCGATGGAACGTAGAGAGAGGTCGAATTGGGACTATCGGTGCGGCCCTGCTCGATGATGCGCAGTTCGTGGCCCTCGAGAGTGAATGTATCGTGTTCATAGGGCTCAGGTGCAACCAACTTGGTGGGCACTTGCCCGGGAAACATCCGGCGGGCTAACCGTTCCACCGCGGGAGAGAAAGACATCTGCATCGCGTTCACCGTCCGTGGCGCTGCAATCGCCCGAGCGCCAGGGAAACGGTCGAGCAAAATGCCCAGACCGTAGAAGTGGTCGAAATGGGCGTGCGTTATATAGATGGTCTCCAAATTGCGGTTGTGCAGAGCAACCCAGTCCGCGAGAGCCTCAGCCTCAGCCACCGTCGTCATCGCGTCTACCAGCACCGCGTCGTAGTCGCCAAAGATTAAGGTCGACGTGATTGGGTCAAAGCCCAGTGCCTCGCCGAAGAGCTTCGGCCGCTCACCGACCATCGCCTTTCCCGGGGCTGTAAAAACGTTCACATTGAGCTTGTTCGACGCGACAGGCGTGGTGACGCGCGTGGTCTCCTTCAGTCCGTTTGTGCCGTCCATCTGGTCCTTCCTTCGATTTCAGCGCGAACAACTGTCAAGGCACAATTGGCAGGAGCGTGACGACGAGTCCATTGGACGAACGTATCGAGGAACGTATCGAGCAAGACCAAAGTACTGGCTCGACACTGCAGCCTGGAAGACCTCAAGCGAACATCCGTAACCGTTCAAGCCTGCATCCCATCCGGGCCGGGTGTTAGCCGTTCGTGAGATCGGTGCTCTGGCCGAGCTCGATAATGTAACCGTCAGGATCGCGAATATAGCAGCGGGACGCGATGATCTTCATCGTCAACAGCATCGAAGCGATGAAGGACACCGATGGAATACGAGAGATGGCCATCACGTCGCCGTGATCTGAAAACAAGCAGATTCTTGTGACCGTCAGCGACTCCGGCGTTGCGCCTCCGCCGGAGCGATAGCACGCCATGGGCTATAAGGATTGGAGCAACAGCTGAATTATTGAATAGTGACTTTCGTAACTCGCCCACACCGGGGTCGAATGCCCGCATCGGAAGAAGACAACCCGTGAGGCTCTGGTGTCACGCGACGTGCTTATTCATCAAGCTCAGGAGCAAAGCATCGAGGCTGTAAGGTCCGGCTCCGGCCGAGACCACCATGATCAACATAAAAGCATAAAGCGTCTCCGGCAAATAAAGAAAATCGTCGATGCGATCCGCTTCGTCGATCGGCTTGTTGAGTTTGATTCGCTGACGCCCCGATGTAACGATGGCGACAAGGGTGATGACAAGCAGCCCAAGGGCCGCGAGCGGCGCGAGGAGCCCGATAAGGACGGCGCCGCCGGCGGAGAACTCAACCAACGGCACCCACCATTGATTGAAACCCACGGCGTGAACGCCGAGCGCCTTGAGTTCATCGACGATGGAACGGTGGCGCTCTGCGTTGAACAGCTTGCGAAATCCCGACAGGAAGAAGAACGCCCCGACCGCGATCCTGCTGAGCGTGAACGCGAAGTCGGTCCATCCGACACCGGCGAACATCAAATCCATCACCGCCTCTCTCATTTCATTTCTCCTTCGACGGTTTCCTGCGGCGCGGCTTCTCTGGTCAGAGCGTGGCGATGCCCCACAATGCGTCGATCGAGTATTTACCCGCGCCCGCGACGAACAACAGCAGGAAGCCGCCCATGATACCGAGGTTCTTGTAAAACGCCTCCATGAGGTCGACGTATTTCGTGCCTGTCGTTGTCCAATAGCGATGCTCGATCAGCGAAGTTCCCAGCGTGTAAAAAAACATGAGTATGGCAGACGGTCGTGCGAACGCGCCGACAGCGACCGCGAACGCGACCGGAATTTCCATGAAGATCGCTAGGGCAGTAGCCAAAACCGGCGTCGGAACGCCGTCCTCCACCATTTGACGTACCGTGCCCGAAAAGTCTGTTACCTTTCTCCATCCGAAGATCAGAAACAACGCCGCGAGAAAAACGCGCGCCACCAAAATGATCGCATTCATGTGTCGGACCGTTTAACCGCACGTTTGCTGGGCTCTGTCGGACATCGACAGTGTAGTCATCAGGACCGCGGACGTAGCACCGCGAAATTTTCCCCGTGAGTTTGCCGTTTTCACAAGCCGATACAATCAGCCATTGGTATCAATGGGACCCCGTGGCCATGCTCAGCTCAGTCCCGCGGCCGACACAACCGCTCAAACGTGCGCGGCGAGACGTTTGGCCGGGTAAACAAGCCGGTAACTGCGGCTGATGCGTTGCGTAAGACCGAGCAGTTGCGCAATGAAGGGGTCGAGCTGTCTCCGATTCTAAAACCACGTATTCATGCGAAAGTATTGTGCTGGGACGACGACAATATTGTCGTGACAAGCTTGAATGGCTATCGGCCGATCCCTTGACGGACTATGTGCGTGCTGAAATTGGTGTCCACATCAATTCCCGTAACGTCGCGAAGGCGTTCTGCGATCGGCTGACAGCGGCGCGCGACTTGGACCAACCGAGCGCCGACGTCTAGCCTTACCGTCCAAGGGCGAGGTAGTAGCGGGTGTGGCGTAGCTCTCCCGTCCGCGTGAGGGCGCCTTTTTCGACCAATTCTTTTAGATCGCGTGTAGTAGTGGCGCGCGAGGCTTTAGTGATGGCGATGTAGTTTTCGGCGGAGAGGCCGCCTCTAAACCCGTCTATGCCTTCCTCAAATATGCGCGCAATCGCCTTAGCCTGGCGCTCATTGAGCTGGTCGCGATGTCGTTCGTAGAATTTCGCTTTGGCGACATAGAAGTCGACGCGGCTGATAGTGTTGGTCTGCGCCTCCAGAATGATGCGCCCGAAATAATCTAGCCAGTCGGTGATCTCTAAGTCTTGGTTGTTGCGTTCCAAGGCTGCGTAATAGTCCTTGTGTTTGCGCGCGATGGTATAGGCGAGCGCCAGCAGGCTCGGATGGCCGAGGTTTTGTGCCAGGCTCTTTTCAGCCATGGCGCGACCAATGCGGCCATTGCCGTCTTCGAAAGGGTGGATGCAGACAAAGTAGAGGTGGGCGATGCCTGCGCGGGTGAGGGCCGGCAAAGGGGCATTTCCTTTTGGCGCTGTCTCGTTGAACCAGCCCATGAAGCGACGCATTTCTTCGGGCATGTATTTGGACGGCGGCGCCTCGAAATGCACGATGCGTTTGTAGCTCGGTCCAGACACCACCTGCATGGGGTCTTCATGGACGCGATAGCCCCCGATGGTGCTGATATCGCTTGAACCCTCCAGCAGCATGCGATGCCAGGAAAAGAGGATGTCATCGCTGAGGGGCATATCGAAGTGCTCGTAGAGATCGACCATCATCTGGGCGATGCCGCGTTCGGCGCGAGGGATCTCGGGCTCGTTTGGGCCCAAGCCAAACTGATGGCGCAGCGAGGACTGCACACTGTCGCGGTTGAGGATTTCGCCCTCGATTTCGGAGGTCTTGATGGCTTCTTCGCTGATGAGATCGATCCGAAGGGTCTTGCGGTCGTGTTCCCCCACGTGTTTGAAGGCACCCACCAGTTCTCCGGAGCCCAATAAGAAATGCTGTTCCAAATCCTCTAAGGCTTTGGAATCATAGGTAAATTGTGGCCATCCTGCCTGTTCCCAGTTCCAGCGCATGAGTTATAGACTAACTTTCTATAGCTCACAAATATAGGATTTAATGAGTTATAGAATGGTTTTCTATCGCTCACAGGGGCTGGAGACCTCTTATCTCCCACCATAGGTCAAAAAAAGCATGTCTTTCCGACATGTAGCCTAGAATAGGTGGCACTGGTAAAGTTTGAATGAGATCGAAGAAATCAGACCCGCCAAGCGTTCCATATCGGCTGATAGTCGTCGAGTGGGAAGATAGCGCGCGACCGATATCGGCATGGCAATGGGTCGAAGATTACGAGTTACCGAAAATCGTTTCCTGCCTCTCGGTCGGCTATATGATCGCTGAGACGGACGCAGCAATAACCCTTGCGTCAAATCTCGGCGATCTGGCGCAGCCTAAAGCGCAGGCGTGCGGGATCATACGCATCCCGCGCCGCGCTATAATCCGGTCTTGGGCCTTGAAGCTACTTCACCTTGCCGCCGCGCGGCTCAATGTGCCGCTGCACAGATGCACCAAGCGATTGAACCTGTTTGTTGGTCAATTTGCTCGGGGTCTTTTCCGCAACGCCGGACAGATGTTTGATCTTCGGCGATGTAATCGGATGTACGACCTTGGGTGGCAGTGTCTTGCTCATGACAATTTATCTCCTTGAAGATTGCTAACAACTCACTCCCCTCGCGAGCATTGTATCAGGCCGCTTGTGAGATTTCTGCGTCGTCTAGCAGCCTAACCACATCTTCGATTTCCCAAAGCCGGGTTTCGATGCCAGCGGCCATGGCAGGTGACATGCGCAGCGTCGAATGAATGCGCGCGAAATTGTAAAAGACGAAGTAGATCGCGAGGTGGTGGCAGTGATTTTCGAATTTGTTGGAATGTCCCGCCGTCAAACGCGTAAACCGGCGGTTTTGCTGCCTGATTTTCTGGTTATGCAACTCGACAAATGAGGTTGAGACATGGCGCGCATCGGGGCGGCCGCTGATCCTCTTCGCATATGTACCCTCGCAAATGCCGGGGCTGCAGCGGTGCTCCGTGGCGTTGCCGGGGTTCTCGCCATAGACTTTGATTAGCTGCGCAAAGTCCACGTCCACGCCGAAAATTTAGTCAATTGCGGACACATAGGGCGCAAGGCCGTCTGTCGTGATTTGCGGGCGGTCTACGATCCGGGACGCCATATCCCCGATGAACTCAAGCGCGTGCTCGCCGTCGCGGTCGCCCACAAGGTAGGAGACGATCAGCTTGGAGTCCGCGTCGATTGCGGTCCGCGTCCACACATCGCCAGCCTTTTCCGGGCTTTCTTCGCAAGCGGCAGCTTGACCTTTTGCAGTAGTTGAACGACCAGATTTCATCGCATTGCAGGCGGCGGGACTTCACGTTGCGGACGTGCCGGTCATGGTAGGCCGCACAGGCCGCGCCAAGATCGGCGACCAGCTTGAGGATGGTCGGCTTGGACACACCCGTCATGCGGGCCGTGGCGTTCACTCCGGCACCCTCCATGAGGGCCGAGATGACTTGGACGCGCTTGGCGAGGGCAGCTTGTTCATAGAGCAATCAATCTTCTTTATCTGTGGACTATTATACAAATCGCTCGGCAAGTGGAAAGATAAAAATCAGATAAGATAGAAGAAATAGATTGACACCTGCCCGAGCGTGTCGGTATATTGTGCAATATAAGGAGAAGCCCATGTCGCTTGATGACGATACGCCAAGGCGCCTACGCAGCCCCCCTTTCCCGTTCATTCCCCTGGGAAAGGTGGTGGATCGCGCTAGGCAGCTTTACCCGAAGGCGCTGCATCATGCAGTTGGCCTAAATATACTGGCCGAAGCATGGAGTTACGGGAAAAAAAGCAGCGGATTGGTTCAGACTGCAGCCGCCCTAACTCAGTTTGGGCTGATGGTGGTCGAAGGGTCTGGAGAGCGCCGGAAGTATCAGCTTACCAAGGAAGCAATCCGCATCCTTCAAGATGCAGACCCCGACTCTGAGAAGCGCATGGAACTTCTTAAGCGTGCCGCGCTTGCCCCCAAAGTTCATCAGGAACTGTGGGCCAAGTTCACTACGGGGATAGTGTCTGATTCCGTTATTCGGAATTATCTGATGTTTGATAGGGCAGAAGCCGACGAATCCCCATTTAGCATGGAGGCGGCCAACTCACTCATAAACGTGTATAAGTCCTCTATTTCATTCGCTAATATCGACGCTGGGGACGTTCCTTCCGAGTTTCTTTGTCAATCGACGGAAGAAATGGAGACGAAACCAATTGCGGATAGCCAGCGGCAGGAATATATTCGGCGCGTTGAAACGCCAGAGCGGCTCACTAGACCCGCATCGAAGGCCGGTATGAAGGAAGATGTTTTTTCGCTGAAAGAGGGCGACGTGGTCCTGCAATGGCCTGCGCAACTTTCAGCTGAAGGCTATCAAGACCTCGTGGATTGGACGGAAATCATCCTGCGTAAAATCAAGCGCAGCGTGGTCGAGAGGACAGACAAAACAGAGGATATTTCAAAGAGTTAGCCTGAAAAGCGAAACCCCCGGAGGACCTTTTGAGGGGCTGTCCGGGGGCTCTATCTGGTCCGGATGCATTTCGGCCTCCGGCGCGCACTGGGAATCTCTGCTTCTATGCCTGTCCGTCAGAGACCCTATAGCTGGCACCCTTACGCCCCGGTTAAAGGCTGCGTTTGCCCGGACTCTGCCTGCCGCCCGATGGCAGACATACCTGATAGCAGCTGGCCATGACGAAAATAGGGCGCTTCGTCTCTACCTATGGAATGCAGCAGTCGGCCAAAGTTTCCATTTTCCGTTGCAGACAGCGGAGATCGCACTACGCAATGTTGTGAACGACGCATTGTGCGTGCAGTTTGGAGCCAATTGGTGGTCTGCATTGCCGTGCCGAAGCCACATTGGCATAAAAAGATGCGACGAAATCGACAAGGCAGCCACCCGCCTCACTAATAAATATGGCTCTTCCGGGATTTTTGGGGTGAGTTTCTGGTATTTTACAGTTCCGACGGGTTGGCCGTCAGGATTTTAAGCTTGAGATAGCCCTCATCGCGAAGCCCGTAAGCACGACGCTGGATCGCCCAGATTTTGTTATTCTGACCTTCAACAAAGCCGGGAACAGCGTTGTTCTCTGGCTTTTTGACGATGATCACAGCGATGACAAAGTTCAGAGAGCCTCCTCACAGCCTTCAACTCGTGCCGACGTCTTGAAACCAGGCACTCGGTGCGCATTAAGCAACGCTCGTTTGTCTGGTCTGTTTGCACGGCCAAAAACGTGACACGTTTTTGGCCTCCCGAAAATTACCAAAATCCCTGGTATTATTGAACTAATCCAACCTCAAATCGCAAATTTCACCCCAAAAACCCCGGAAGAGCCATAAATATAGGTGCACCATCTCGATCAAATAGTTTCGTCATTGATGTTCGGGTTTTGGGCTGCCCTGACCCATCCGAAAATAAATCGCCTTTGGCCAGCGCGAAGGGCGTTTGCATTTCCGAATTTACCAGCCGCTCTATCCATTTCGGACGTGTCAAAAGTAGCCGATGGCGTTCAGGATTTTCGCAATCGCATCTTCCATCACGAACCACTGATTGGCCGCAATCTTTCAGGCGACTATGGCGAAATCCTGAAATTGCTCGGTTGGATTTGTCCCGAAACCGAAAAATGGGCCCGCAACAATTCTTGTGTCCCCAATGTAATTCGCGCGCGCCCATAGTTTGATCATCAAACATGGCCACCTAAGCTTTAGTGGGCTTCTTGGGTGGCAGGATCAGGGGTTTTGAGGGCACCTTCGATCAGCTTCTCCCCAATAGCATTCTCGACGGCCGCTAGGGCTGTCTGGCTCAAATCCTGAGCGGGTCGATGGGGCTGGCGCTTCGGGGCTTGGGGGCGTTGGGCATGGGAGCATTATTCCATAGGATGGCCGAATAGGGGAGAGCCAACGGCAAGCGAAAAGACCCAAATTGCAATTGCAGAATTGTTCGCGTGGACCATCGGTATGGCGATCTGCCTAGTTCGTGGTTACTGGCGTGTTCGCCATTGGTCGCCTAACGGCAAAATTCCTAGGGTGGCCCTTTAGCCCGGACACGTTTGGCTTGTTGTGTGCCATCTCCTACCTTTGGCTACACGAACATCGCGGCGCAATGCACCGTTATGATCGCATCTGTGCCCGATTGGATGACTAGCGAAATTATTGAGAGGCCAGAGTCAAACTTTACCAGTGCCGTAAGTCGCGGGGCTCGACATATCACTCTATCGGACAGAATCCGCCCTCCATGCCGCTCAATCAGGCCGCTTTTGAAAACGGGCCGGCCGGACGGACGCCAGTCGGCCCATGGGGTTGTTTTGGTCGCTGGGACTTCGCTGTTGTCAATTCTTGGGCGTGCGCAAGCTTTGTGGCGGAGTGCCTCCTAGCTGGCAGGAAGACCTCTTGCTGCGCAGTGGAGATCCGGCCCCCGGATTCAGCCCAGCTATGGTCTTCGATTTTGTAGACGACGCGACCGCCAAGCTTGAGAAACCGAGGTCCGGTCCCGTAAGTCCGGTGCTTCTCCAGGGTTCTACGCGACAAGCCGAGAATTTCGACTGCCTCACGCGTAACGAAATACTTGAAGGGAATATTCTTTGGAACGCTCATGAATGTGTCCTTTGCTATCCGCCAAAATTGGCGGACTGGCAAAGGACATTTTGTGCCTTGCGATTTCGTTATGGGGCCCGGTCGGGAATATTCAGCCTGGAGCGTAACGGATCTCAGCTTGGTGACGCGGAGGTGCAACGTGAAGATGCAGCGAGCTAGCCTTCAGGTGCGTATAGCGTCGAAGCATTTTCCAATCTTTGTGGCCGGGCACGAACGCGACCGGTTCACTTTCTCCGCAAGCATCCAGTCACAGCAGCGGGTGTCAAACGCGTTTACGGATTTTGGCGGCGCCGATCTTGGCGAGACGTTTGCGGATTTGCTCTTGGTCAAGGTCAGCTGCGTCGAAGCGAGCGCCGTACCAATCTGATAACTCTTCGTAATCAGGATGCTTGGGATTTTCGAGCGCGTCGAGGAAATTATGAAAACCTGGGGTGCCGCCAACATCTTCGGGCGGGCAACGGCCCGCGCCATCCACGAAGCGGGGATAAGTTACGGCAGGACCGGCGGGAAGTAGCTTCTCGAGGTGCAGTTCGTGTTCCCAGTTATCGCCCATGTCGCAGATATAAAAGAACCACTTGATGCCTTGGGCCGCGAGATCGGCCAGCGAAACGCGTCCGCCAACTTTGCGATGGCCGATCTCAAACTGGAAAAGATGATAGTTCTCTCAGCCCATGGCGGCTTTGAAGATCGGATGCAGGGCCTTGAGCGATGTCGCAGTGCCGATGTCGACGCGACGCCAGATCGGTATCGCAAAGGGTGACTTTCAAGCGGACAACATCACTCATGCCACCAATTTGGCGGAAGCCGCGCGCCGGTTCCACGTCAGCGGTTTGCCGATTCTATTGGTGGGCTGATTGGCGATGCCAGGCAGACAATCAGGGAGGTCGCGGCCGCGACCTGGCGCGAGGTCGCGAGCGCGATGGGGCATCAAAGGCGCAGATCGATCGGATGCAAAGCGCATTCGAACATGACGACTTAAAGAAAGCGCTCGCCTTCTGACAGGGCGCGGCACCGGTAGGAAAAGGATTAAAAAGGCCCATCAACCGAGCCAGTTGGTACCGCATCACGGCGAAGGAAAGCATTCACGCCAAAGGCACGGTTTTCGAGCCAATTTCGCGATTGATAAAAGCGTTGCATGCATCTACCTGGCCGGAAGCTATGAACCTGCCTGGGTTGAGATTTCATGCTCTGAAAGGACAGGACAAAGGCCGGTACTCGATTTGGGCAAGCGAGAACCGGCGCATCACGTTCGGTTGGGACGGCGTTGATGCGGTCGAGGTCGATTTGGAGGACTATCACTGATGGCAAAGAGCAAAAATCTGTTGGGCGGTTTCGACCCGGTTCACCCGGGAGCCTTTTTGCGCGAAGATTTGCTACGCAATGTAAAGCTCACGAAAACTGAAGTAGCTGAAGCATTAGGGATTTCTCGTGCGCAGCTATACGCAATCTTGAGCGAGGATACGCCAATAACCGCAGCGATGGCGCTACGCTTAGGGAAGTTTTTTGGAAATGGTCCGGAACTTTGGCTTAACATGCAGAGCAGTTACGATATCGAGATGCTAGGTCGAAAAATGAGGAAAGAGTTGGAGGCTATTCCACCCGTTGAAGCCGTTTTGACCAAGATTGGGACTATTAGGTGCCGGATATCAGCAGGCGACAGTTGCAGGCGCTTTCGGTAGGGGGGAGGAAATCTTACCGCCTTGATTATCTCCGACGCTTCTCAGTTATGTTGGTCGCGCGGGCGACGGTGGCGAGTGGGAGTATCAATTTGAGCGGATCATAAATCAGCGCAAGCGCACCAAAACGCTCATACCACCTTGACGCTTTCTGTTTGAAGCTGGTTTTACGCTTGAAAAGTCGCGCTTGTCGTGGGCCACAAGGATTGGGAGCAGTTCAAGCGGTGTACGAATTTGCGCCCCGAAGACCTCACAAGACCACCCCTGCAGAAGGCTTCGCACGCCGCATAGATTTAAGGCGGGAGGCTCTCGCCATGGCTATGTTAGCTGATTTTTGGCTCGTCCTTGGCCCCGGCGATGAAAAACACCGACCAGCCGAACAACGGCGATGACGCTTGCCGAATTGTACTTTTATTGCGCGATCACAGCTTTCGGAAAAACACCCGCGCTTGTGTTCGGATGGTTAGCCCTGTCAAGGGGCCGGAGCTGAGGCCTTCAGAGGATCGCAAGCTGAGCGGACTGACCATGCTTTTGATTTCGGCGATGTTGCCCTGCCCATTCAGGGGCGGTGGGTGATGCGCGCCGATTTCTTTGGCTTTGCGAAGAATTTTCTACTCGAATGACCGCCCACGTCCGTCTGAATAGATGAGCCCCACGTTCTGAGCCTTCAGTCGCTAGGGAAATGGCAGGGGATGGTCGAAAGTATCCACAACGGTCGCATGAGCGCGGAGGAACCACCGTCCGAGGCAGCAATAGCTGCTGCGCGGGCGCGGGAATGGTTCGGTTGCGAGGTGTTACCGCTAGAGGCGTCGCTGATGCAGTACCTCGAACACAATTGGCGTAATGCCAGCGACATCGCCGACCTGCGGCAGGAGGTCTATGTCCGACTCTATTCTGCGGCTCTTAAGGGAATCCCCGAACGCACCCGGCAGTTTGTCTTCACGACGGCGCGCAACCTCCTCATCGACCGCGTCCGCCATGAGCAAGTGATCCCCATCGAAGCGGCATCCGATATGGAGGCTTTGGATGCGGCGGTAGACGCGCCCGGCCCCGACAGAATTGTCGGCGCCCGCGATGAACTTCGTCGGCTGCAGGCCGCTTTGGACCGTCTGACGCCGCGCTGCCGACAGGCGGTGATCCTCGGGCGCATAGAAGGCCTGTCCAAAGCCGAAATCGCCGCGCGCATGGGCATCGCGGAAATTTCCGTCAGCCAATATCTGACGGAGGGCATCTATGCGTTGTCCGACATCCTTTATGGCGAGCCACCCACCGTGAGGCGAAAGCCATGAGCGGTGCCGACACAACCGAACCCCAAGACGGCCTGGCTCGGAAGATCGGGCTTGAGGCTGCGGCCTGGATACAGCGCCGAGATTTCGATGCCTGGACGGTGGCCGACCAAACCGCCCTTGAAGCGTGGCTTGATGAAACGCCCGCCCATCGCGTGGCCTTCTATCGGCTGGATTTTGGCTGGCAGCGCACCTCTCGGTTGGCCGCGCTGCGCCCGCACGGGTCCAACTCTGCGGAACGACAAAGGACGTCTGGTTCGAAACATATCGTCCGAGCAGCCGCTGTTATTCTCGTAGTTGGATCTGCTGCGGTCGCAGGGACCTGGCTCTCCAGCCAGTTGAACAGGACAACGTACGCCACGCCCGTTGGCGCTCATGAGATTTTGACCCTGAAAGACGGATCTCAAATCGAACTCAACACGGACACCGTGTTGCAGATCGCCAAATCCGGTGCCACGCGCGAAGTCTGGCTTGAAAAGGGCGAAGCATATTTTCAGGTGGTGCACGACCCCGCGCATCCTTTTTTGGTGAATGTGGGGCAGCGGCAGATCTTTGACATCGGTACCAAGTTCGTGATCCGCCGCGAGGATCAAAATCTGCGTGTCGCCGTCAGCGACGGCAGCGTGTCCATCGACAGCCACCAGACGGGCCAAACCCGCCCGCTGATTTTGAAAGCCGGCGACGTCGCTGTTGCAAATGCGGGATCCGTATCTGTATCCGTGCTGAAGGCTTCTCGCCAAGCGCTGAGCGAGGAGCTCGGCTGGCGGCGTGGTGTGCTTGTCTTTCATCACGTGTCGCTTGCCGAGGCGGCCGAGCGAATCAATCGCTATGGCGGCAAGAAGTTGACGATTGCCGATTCCAAAATAGGGCGTCTGGTCATCGGGGGCACATTCCCGATCAACAATGTCATGGCGTTGGCCGAAGCCGCCCAGGATTTGTTTGGACTACATATCGAAAATCGCGGTGACGAGGTTGTCATTTCGCGCTGAGGATAACGCGGCCGCGTGGTCGAATGGAGGGGGAAATGTCTCGCATTAAGCATCTCAGTGTGTTGCTCGCCGGCTCTGCTGTGGGTCTTGGGATTGCGACTTCGGGCCTTGCGGATCAGTTCAATATCTCGGATGGCGATCTCAGGAGCGCGCTTGATTCCTATGCCCAGGAAACCGGTATCTCCGTTCTCTATCCGGAGAAAGCCGTCGAAGGGGTTCACACCGACGGGGCAAGAGGAAATCTATCGGTGGGGGGCGCGTTGTCCAGAATCCTGAGCGGGACAGGCTTTGTTCCGAAACGTCATCCGGACGGCACGGTTGTGGTCATACGAGAAATGTCCTCCGAAAATGACGCGCTTTCCGTACAAATGGCCGCTCAATCAGACCCGGTGGCCCCGCGTGGGTCCGTCGAAACGGTGACTGTCACCTCCTCCAAACTCGGTGGTGCAGATGTCCAATCGATTCCGATCTCCATTACGGCGCTGTCGCAAGAACAGTTAACGGCAACGCAGACGAGCGGTGGACCCGACCTCGTAAAGCAGGTCCCGAACCTCACCTTCTCGAAGACGAACTTCACCGGCTACAACATCCAGATCCGTGGTATCGGCACACAAGCGATTTCGGTGACGACCGACCCGGCAGTGGCCGTTGCGTTCAACGATATTCCGTTCATCCGTAACCATTTCTTTGAACAGGAATTCTACGACGTCAGCAACGTGGAAGTCCTTCGTGGTCCCCAGGGAACGCTCTATGGCCGCAATGCCACAGCCGGTGTCGTCAACTTGGCCTCGGCCAAGCCGACGGATCAATACGAAGCCATGGCGTCCGTCGATGTTGGGAACTACAACAATCGCCGTTTCGAAGGCATGCTCAATGTGCCTCTCGTAGGCGATAAGCTCGATCTTCGCGTTGCAGGCGAATGGACCAAGCGCGATGGTTATGCCTTCAACGAAGCGACGGGTCACAGCATCGACGGCCGCGACCTGTGGTCGGGACGCGTCTCGCTCCTCGTTCATCCGGTTGAAAATCTCACCGCAAATTTCGTTTGGGAGCACTTCAGTGAAGACGACGATCGCGCACGTTCGACCAAACAGCTCTGCACGCGCGACAACGGACCTTCAGTGGTCAATGGCCCTGCCGGACCGCAGGATGCGACCGGCCAGATTTTCCTCCAACAAGGATGTGCGCCAGGACCTCTCTACGGACCTACCGCGTTCCAAACGCCCAGCGCTGGCGCCATTCCTTTTGTGGTCGCATTAGAACTTTACGGCTCTTACATCGGAAACGGCGTCAATCCTTATGCAGGCCTGAACCAATCGCAGAATCTGCGCGTCGTCGATTTGTTGCTGGATCCCAAATACCGCGCGAAGAACGATACGTTCGAGTTGAACACGGACTACAACATCACCCAAACCCTGACGCTGACCTCGCAGACAGGGTTCAACAAAGACATGCTGTATTCGACGGAGGATTATAATCGGTTCAATACCACGACGGGAATATTCACAACGGGAACAGGCGGGGCCGCCAATTATTTTGTCGGAAGTGACGGTGAGTTTTGCGATCCACAACTGGGATGCTCGAGCCGGTTGGTCGGCGAGGACCTTTCCCAGGAACGCGCCCAGCAATTCTCGCAGGAAGTGCGATTGGCTTCGAACTTGAGCGGTCCGCTCAATTTCAGCATCGGCGGCAATTATCTGCATTATCAGACGGTTGAAGACTATTACGTCTTTATCAATGCCATCACGCTGCTCACGGAATATCTCAACCAGTTCTACGGCGGGACCTTTACGACGGCTCTGCCTCATGCCCCGTTCGATCCCGCGCTTGCAAATTCGTGCAATCCGCAACCGGTCAACCCGTCAACAACCCTCACGTTTACCGGGTTTGGCTGTTCGTGGATCGATCCCAATCCGATCGATCATCTCGATGGCCAGGGCCACAATTATTTCCGCAGCCAGAATCCTTACAGCTTGAACTCCTGGGCGGGTTTCGGTGAAGCCTATTATCAGGTGACACCAGACCTGAAACTGACCGGCGGCTTGCGCTGGACCAACGATATGAAGCATTTCACCGAAATCCCAAGCTGGACCTCGCTGTATGGCAAAGGGTATCCTATCGAGGGCATCGCCGATCCCTTACAAGGCTTTCTTGATCAGCAGTGGAAGGAATGGACCGGCCGGTTCGTTGCCAACTGGACCCCAAAGCTCGACTTTACTGACGCAACGATGGTCTACAGCTCCTATTCGCGCGGTTACAAAGGTGGCGGCGCCAATCCGCCTGGCGTCATACCGTTGATGGGTTTTTTGCCGGGTCTCAACGGCTGGTCATCGCCGAGCAACGCGACGCATCCGCTGACCTTCAAGCCGGAATTCGTGGACGCTTTCGAAGCAGGAACCAAAAACACGCTGCTTGACGGCGCGATGACATTCAATGCAGACGCCTTCTATTACAAATACCAGAACTATCAGATATCCGAGATCGTCGATCGCACATCGGTCAATTTGAACTTCAATGCCCACGTCAGGGGAGCGGAGGTGGAAGCCACATGGGAGCCGCTTGCCGGATTGCGCTTCAATCTGTCAGGCGGCTATGAGAATGCAACCCTCGACAACGGGTCACAGGCCATCGACCTGATGGATCGCACAGCGGGAAACAAGGATTGGGTGGTTGTTAAACCATTCCCCACCGAAACATCCAATTGCATCATTCCCACCGCAACCCTGAACGAAATACTGGCCAATCCCTACAATGGCCCCGCCTATGCCTGCTTGGAAGCATATAGCCAAGGGCTGGATCCAGGCACTGACGCCCCCTATGTGCCAAGTCCGCCAGGCGTTCCGGGGTATTCGGGCTTCGATCCGGCGACCGCCCCCAATGGCGGTCAGGGCATCGACAAAAACCTCAGCGGTAACCAGCTTCCCAACACACCGCCCTTTACGCTCTCAGCTGGCGCGCAATATTCCATGCCTGTGAGTGCCGATTGGGCGGCAACTGCGCGCGTCGATGGATATTGGCAGGGAAATACCTTCGCGCGGATATTTAACGACAAGCCCTACGATCAGATCCACGGCTATACCAACGTGAATCTCTCGTTGACCCTTACAAATCAGGATGGCTGGCAGGCCATGGCCTATATGAAGAACGTGTTCGACACGACGGCGATCACCGGTGCGTTCCTCAATTCGGACGATTCGGGATTGACCACCAACGTCTTCGTCACCGATCCCCGCCTGTTCGGTCTGCGGATTACCAAGAACTGGTAGCCATTCTTGCCGGATGACCAAAGGCGGCGGAGCGATCCGCCGCCTTTTTATCATGCGCGCACGTGATGTTCTTTGTCGCGCCGAACTGATCGGCGTGGAATGCGGGTGCGCTATCAGCTGGCCTACTGGGATCGGGCCCTGGCGAACTTCCGCTGCCTTTTCGCAAGAGGGTAGTCTTGCTTCTTATACCGCAATTGTGCGGAGCAATAATATTACTCGGCCGTTCAAAAAATAATTCGCCGACACTGCACCCCAACCCGCATACTTAAAGCGTCTTTGTAATTGCGATCGGGGATGGGTCCCTGGAGCAAAGAGAGCTGGCCGCGAATGCCGGACGCATTGGAACCAGGCCGTGGTGGCGCAAAGGATCTGCGCGACGGCGACGACATGAGCCTTTCTTCGCTTGAAGCGTGGTTTCTCCGCGAGGTCTGGCCGCTTGAGGCAATTTTGATGCAGTACCTGCGCCAGAACTGGCACGACCAGGGAGTGACCCAGGACCTTCTGCACGACGTTTATGTGCGGGTTTACGAGGCTGCGAGCGCGGGTTTGCCCGAGCATCCCAAGGCATTCGTTTTCACCATCGCGCGCAATCTTTTGATCAGCCGGGTACGCCAACGCAATGTGGTACCGATAGAAGCTGTGGCGGATTTCGAGTCCATGGGGCTGGCAATTGATGCGCCGGGCCCTGAGCAAATCACCATCGGACGTGATGAGTTGCGCCGCCTCGAAAGCGCGATTGATCGGTTGCCGCCGCAGTGCCGCAAAGTGGTGATGATGCGACGGGTCGATGAGCTCTCGCGCGCGGAAATCGCCGCGCGACTAGGTATCACCGAAAATACGGTCTCCTCTTATCTCCGCCAAGCCATGTCGATGCTCGACGCTATGGTCTTCGGCGGTACCCCCCACGGCGAGAATTCGGCATGACCACAGAATTCGAAATCGCGCAGACAACTTCGCAAGCCCGCGAAATCAAAGATCGGGCCATAGAGTGGCTTGAACGTTGCGAACGTGTCGATTTCACGGACGACAATCGCGAAGACCTCGAAAATTGGCTTTCGGAGTTGTCATCCCACCGTGTTGCGTTCTGGCATGCCAAGAGCGCGTGGGAGCGGGCTGAGCGCCTGAAGATATTGCATCCGCGTCCCGGCGCAGATAAGGCGCGCGAAGGACACAAGCTTTGGAGCACTTTGGCGCGATCCGCTGCAGCGGTCGCCATATTGGGAATTCTTGTGTCAGCAGCGATGTGGATGGCTGTCCCCCGGGGCCGCACATTGAGCACCGCCCATGGCGAACGCGAGGTCGTCTCGTTGGCCGACGGCAGCAAGATCGAACTCAATACCGACACAGAAGTCCGTGTGATGATGCAGGGAGGGCAGCGCCTGGCCGAACTGGTTCGCGGCGAAGCCTATTTCCAGATCCAGCACGATGAGTTGCATCCGTTTATCGTCGTCGCCGGCGATCATCGCATCCGTGATCTCGGAACGAAATTTCTGGTGAAAAAGTCCGATGGCGAATTGCGCGTCGCACTCATCAATGGACGTGCGGAGGTGGAACAAGCAACGGATAAAGGGGTGCCGAAGTCTGTGGTGCTGGCGCCTGGGGATGTTGCCCTGGCCACCACAACCGAGATCCGCGTCACACGCAAGCCGGTACGCGAATTGGCCGACGATCTTGCTTGGAGACATGGTGGGCTCGTTTTCCACAACGCAAGCCTTGCCGAGGCGGTAGCTGAGTTCAACCGTTATGGCGTTGTGAAATTGGTCATCGCCGATCCGCATGCCGGAAAACTCACCATCAACGGCGCGTTCCGCACCACGGGCGCAGAGAATTTCGCAGGCGTCGCACACGAGATCTTCGGGTTGCATGTCGACCGGCGTGACAACGACATCATTCTTTCACGTTGAGGCATCCGACGTAGCTCATGTAGAGCTGGATAAAAGAGGGGGCAAATGAGCCAATTGAAAAGTGTGCTACTGACGGGAATAGCTGCGAGCGCCGCGTTTTTTGCAAGCCCGGTTTTTGCAGAGTCTTTCGACATCCCCGGCGGCACGCTGTCGGTCGCCCTCGATGAATATACAGCTCAGACCGGTGTGGACCTCGCGGTTTCCGCGCAAGCTCTCCAAGGCGTAAAAACGAAAGGAGTGGCCGGCACGATGTCGGCCGATGATGCGCTCGCCCATATCCTGTCCGGCACGGGATTTACAACGCATCATGTCGGCAACGCGGTTGCGATCATCCGTGATCCGCTTCGTCAAAGTGAAGCGGCGCCGTCAGATCTGCAGGAGCTTCAGTTCGCCCAAGCCACGCCTCTTGCCAGGGGCGCTGTCGAAACCGTCACTGTCACCTCGTCGAAGCTCGGTGGCGCCGATGTACAGAGCATTCCCATTTCTATCACGGCCCTGTCCCAGGAGCAGCTCACCGCAACCCAAACCACCGGCGGCCCCGATCTGGTCAAGCAAGTGCCGAACCTGACATTCTCCAAGACCAATTTTACCGGCTACAACATCCAGATCCGCGGCATCGGCACCCAAGCCATCTCGGTGACGACGGATCCTGCCGTGGCGGTTGCCTTCAACGATACGCCCTTCATCCGCAATCACTTCTTCGAACAGGAATTTTACGACGTGGGTCAGCTTGAAGTGCTGCGCGGCCCGCAAGGCACCCTGTATGGCCGCAATGCCACAGCGGGTGTCGTGAACATGGTGTCGGCGCGTCCCACCGATCAATTCGAGGCGATGATCTCCGCAGATGTCGGCAACTACAAGGAGCGTCGGCTCGAAGGCATGGTCAATATCCCGATCACGGACGATCGGCTCGACCTGCGTGTCGCCGGCGAGTGGACCAAACGTGATGGCTACACGTTCAACGAAACCACCGGCGAGCGAGTGGATGGCCGCGATCTATGGTCCGGACGTGTTACCCTCGGCATGAAGCCGTCGGAGCATTTGCAGACTTATCTTATCTGGGAGCATTTCTCTGAAGACGACGACCGCGAACGTTCGACGAAGCAGCTCTGCGACAGCGATCCAGGCCCAAGTGAGGTTGGTCCCTTTAACCAGTCGTTCATTGCATTGGGCGGCGTCGCTGGTTATCCGGACACCATTTCGGTGCAAATCAATAAAGGCGAGATGCTTGACATCAGCGCCGATCGCTCCGCGCGAGGAGCGCTTAGTCAGGGTTGTTTGCCAGCATCGCTCTATTCGCCAAAATCCTACCAGACACCGAATGGCGCAGCCCTTCCCATTGTTTATGCCGCGCAGACTATCAGCAGCACCGGTGCCGGAAATGACGGATCGCTTATCCAAGGTGAGGATCCTTACGCAAGCGAAACACAATCAAGAAATTTGCGCGTCATCCAGTCCGCGATCAAGCCGGTCTATAAAGCGAAAAACGACATCGTGGAATTCATGGTGGGCTATGATATCACGTCGGGCCTGAAGCTGACGTCGCAAACCGGATTCAATCACGACTTTCTTGCGTCTACCGAGGACTTCAATCGGTTTAATTCAAATCCGGGCCTGTTCTTTTCTTCAGCCGACCAAACCGATCCGGGGGGATTTGGCGATGGTAGCTTTGGCGTTCGTTTTACACCCGGCGGTCTCGCCTGCGATCCCCAACTGGGTTGTTCCGACCGCTTCGTTGGCGAAGATCTGAGTCAGGAGCACGCATGGCAGATCAGCCAGGAAATCCGGTTGGCATCGGATTTTAAAGGGCCGTTCAATTTCAGTGTCGGTGCCAACTATCTGCATTACGAAACAATGGAAGATTACTATGTCTTCCTCAATGTGCTCACCCTGATTTCAAGATATCAGGATTCAGGGCTCATAGCACCAACGGCGAACGGTCTTTGTTTTGGGGGGCCGGAATCACAGGTCTATACACCGATAGGTCAATCCACAGGCATCATAAACTGTCCTTACACGGACCCCACACCTCTGACGCCGGGTTTCAATGGGCAGGGACACAATTATTTTCGTAGCGCCAATCCCTATGTGCTCGGTTCCTATGCCGGGTTCGGCGAAGCCTATTACCAACTGCTGGACGATCTGAAGTTGACGGGCGGCCTGCGGTGGACCGACGATCAAAAACATTTCGTGGAAATACCAAGCGAGGTTCTTGCCAGCGGGTGGGGTTATCCGGTTTCCGGCATCATCGACCAGCAGTGGAAAGAGGTCACGGGCCGCGCCGTCGTCAACTGGACGCCGAAGCTCTCTTTCACCGACCAGACCCTCGTTTATGCTTCATTTTCGCGCGGCTATAAGGCGGGTGGTGCCAATCCGCCGGTGCCCAATCCGCTGCTGGGCTTCAGGAGCGCAATAAGTCCCGATTCGGTGACACATCCGACGACCTTCGCGCCGGAATTTGTCAATGCGTTTGAGCTGGGAACGAAGGACACATTGCTTGACGGGGCACTCACGATCAACAGCGACGTGTTCTATTACGACTACAAGGGTTATCAGATTTCGCAAATCGTCGATCGTTCCTCGATCAATTTGAACTTCAACGCCAATGTGCGGGGCGCGGAAATCGAAACGACCTACGAGCCGCTGCCCGGCCTACGGTTCAATTTCTCAGGGGGTTGGGAAGACGGCAAGCTCGCGAGCGGTTCGCAGGCGATCGACCTGATGGATCGCACTGCCGGTCATCCGGGGTGGGTTGTGGTCAAGCCGTCGGTCTATTCGACCTCTAACTGCATCTTGCCGCAATACGTCGTCGCGGATCTCGCGGAAATGGGCATGATCAACACGTTTGGCTTTGGTGGTTTCTACGAGGGCGGAAAATTCATTTCGAGCGTTGGAACGGGCTCTGCTTGTGAAGCCGCATACAATCTTCACCAGGATCCCGTTCTATTTGAGAATGCTCAGCTTTTCTTTAGCCCCGAACGCTATTTTCCCGCGTCGGGTTTCGATCCCACGACTGCGCCCAATAACGGCGAGGGTTTCGACAAGGACCTTTCCGGCAATCAACTGCCGAACGCACCGCCTCTGACCGTTTCATTCGGTGCGCAATATTCGATGCCGTTGACGCCGGATTGGGCAGGCACCATCCGCGCCGACTATTACTGGCAGGATTATTCCTGGGCCCGCGTCTTCAACGACAATCCGTATGACCGGCTGCGTGGCTATACCAACGTGAATCTGACCTTCATTTTCACCAACCAGAATGGCTGGCAGGCCATGGCTTACGCGAAGAATCTGTTCAACACCACGGCCATTACCGGTGCATTCCTGAACAGCGACGATACCGGGCTGACAACCAACGTGTTCACGACCGATCCGCGCCTGATCGGCATTCGCGTCACAAAGAACTGGTGAGGGGGGAAACAGATGAACGAAGTTATACAAACAAGGTCAGGACAGACAGTTCGCCGCCACCTATTGCTGACGGTATCTTCGGCAGCGGTTTTAATTCTGACGCGCCAAGCACACGCCGATAATACGGATCGTCCGACTGTCTGGGTTGAACTCGGTGGTGCATTCGATCAGATGAGTCGCGGTTCGGTGGATTGGGTGCCTCCAAATCTCACCGATCCCATCTCAAATGCGTCGCCAAAGCCGTTCGGCAACGCACCAAGCATGGGCTATGATTTTGACGGCACGATCAGTCTTCATCCCAATGGTTCGGATTGGACATTCAACGCATCGTTGCGTTATGGCCGCGCCCAACATGGACCCAAAAACACACACGATCAGGCCTATCCTATAACCTCCCACGCCGGTCTTCCTTCCTATGCGTTCTTGAATGCCACGCAACAAAGTCACTCCACCCATGCCCTCATCGACTTTACTGCGGGCAAGGATGTGGGGATGGGGCTGCTCAACAGCGGGCTATCCACCATCCATTTCGGTGTACGTGCGGCGCAACTCACAGAGAACGCTACCGGCCACTTTTCGGCGTTTTCGACGGCTCCGCAGAAATACAGCGGCGGCAAGATCGTTCACAAGGCGGACGCTCTCTTCGCACGCAGCTTTACCGGAGCGGGGCCTTCCGTCTCATGGGATGGGGCGACGCCATTGATGGGTTCGGTAAATGACGGGATGACCTTCGATTGGGGTGCCAACGCGGCCATTTTGGTGGGCCGGCAAAAAGCCCACGTTTCCCTTCACACTGCAGACACGCGATACGCCGGGAAATATCAATATCCCAAAGTACCTATTGTTCTGTCCCAATCAACTGTCGCACCGCAGCGCGACAGAACCGTTGTTGTTCCAAATCTTGGGGGTTTTGCCGGCGTCTCGTGGCGACTGCCGAGCGGCAAAATCACCATGGGCTACCGGGCGGATTTCTTCTTCGGCGCCATCGATGGTGGTCTTGCGACAGCCCAGAGAAATACGACCGGTTTCTACGGGCCATTCGCCAGCGTCAGCATAGGTCTAGGCGGGTAGCAAGCTGACTCACGGAAGATAATCAGGGCGGCGGACGTGGTTCGCCGCCTTTTTATTCTACTATCAAGCAACAAAGTTGCGTACGCGCTGCCCCTTGTTGCTGCAGAAAGAATTCCGCCTGCGTCCCCCCCAAAGTGCCCTGTGCTCCGTCCATGGGAGTACAAATTCGGGTGGGCTGCCAAGGGCAGGGCGTGACAGACAAACCGGACCATGATCGCGAATACGCTGCCTTACAGCACCAGAGCGGGTCTGTGAGTGCGTCCCCGGTCGAGGTTTGGTTCGTCCGTGAGGTTCTGCCGTTAGAGGCGGCGCTGACGGCCTATTTCAGGCGAAATTGGCGAAATGAGAGCGACGTGCGCGATATGGTGCAAGATGTTTACGTTCGCGTCTGTGAAGCCGCCCGCAGCGAAATTCCTCGCGCGGCTCGTCCCTTCGTTTTTACCGCCGCGCGCAACCTCCTGATCGATAAGTTCCGCTCGCATCAGGTTGTGCCTTTGGAAACGGTCGGAGACCTTGAGGCGCTTTCTGCAGCGTCCGATCAACCCAGTCCGGAACGAAGCCTCATCGCGCGTGATGAACTGCGTCGGTTGCAAGGCGCCTTTGACCAACTCGCACCACGTTGCCGCGAAGCGCTTCTTCTCAAACAGCTCGAGGGGCTTTCCAGGCGCGAGATCGCGCTACGTATGGGCATCGGCGAAGAGACCGTGAAAGACTATCTCGCGACGGGGCTTTTCGCGCTCTCAGACTTGTTCTTCGCTGACGAATTTGAGAGGTCGACATGAGCGGTGACACAGAGGGAACGGCTTATGCCATCCAGATGCGCGCATCGCGCTGGGTCGTCGAGCAACAGCTCGCTGATGACTGGTCTGTGGATAACCAGGCATGCCTCGATGCGTGGTTGAACGAGTCTTCATCCCATGCCGTCGCTTATTGGCGCGCAAAGCACGCATGGAGCCGCACCAACAGAGTTGCTGCCTTGAGGTCGCCGTCTGTCGGCTCATGGTCGGTGAAAATGCGACCTCAGGCTAGGAACACAATGTTGCGTGTGGCGGCGGTTCTCGGCAGCCTCGCCGTGCTTGGCGTCTCCGCCTCGGTTTTCTTTGGCACCCCGAAATATGTCACCTACGAAACGCCAATCGGCGGTCGCAAAATTCTCACCCTCGCAGATGGGTCGCGTATCGAGCTGAATACCAATACGGCTCTGCGGCTCTCTGTCGACAGGAACAAACGTGAAGCGGTTCTTGACCGTGGCGAGGCTTATTTTGAAATCAAGCACGATCCAGAAAATCCCTTTGTTATTGATGTGCAGGGCCGCAAGATCGTTGATGTTGGAACCAAATTCGTCGTTCGCGGCGAGGCAGGTCATCTCGAGATCTCGATGATGGAAGGGGCGGTCACGCTTAGCGCGCCTCGCAACAGCAGCGACCCCCCATCCGAGTTAACCGCTGGCGATATTGCTGTCGCTACGACCACAAGCACCGTCATCAACAAGCCATCTCCGCACGTGATCGCTGACGCTGCGAGTTGGCGTCAGGGTATGCTTGTTTTCCGCCAGACCACGTTTGCCGACGCCGTCGCCGAATTCAATCGTTACAACGACAGTCAGATGGTTGTAGTGGGTGAAAGCGCGGGAACGCTCAAGATCGACGGGAAATTCCGAACGCATGATGTGAAGACTTTCGCAGAGGTCGCACAAGACGTTCTGCATCTTCATGTCAGAAAGATTGGCGACAAAACAGTTCTGTCGCACTGATAGCGACGCCGTCCGAATAAACGGTCTTTTGGCCGACACAGGGGGAACGAATGGACCGCAGATTTATCCGATCGCTGCTCGTAGGAACGGCTTATATCGCGCTAGGTGCGGTCGCGACCCAGGCCCGAAACTTCAGCATTCCAAGCGGCGATCTGGAACATGCCCTTGATAGCTATACGACACAGACCGGTGTTTCGCTCATCGTGTCTGATGACCTTGTCAAAGGCGTTCGGTCCGAAGGGGTGAGCGGAAACCTTTCGGATGGCGATGCGCTGTCGAAGCTTCTTTCGGGCACAGGGTTCGTCATCCATCCGCATGCCAACGGCGCTATCGCCATCGTGCCCGGCAAGGATGCAAGCGAAACTCTTCCCTTGCAATATGCGCAGGCAGTATCGAGCGCGCATGCTGCGGTTGAGACGGTTACGGTTACGTCCTCCAAATTGGGCGGGGCCGACGTGCAGTCGATCCCGATCTCCATTACCGCGCTGTCACAGGAGCAATTGACCGCGACACAGACGAGCGGCGGCCCCGACCTCGTGAAGGAAGTACCGAACCTGACGTTCTCGAAGACCAACTTCACCGGCTACAACATCCAGATCCGCGGTATTGGCACTCAGGCGGTTTCCGTTACGACCGATCCCGCCGTGGCTGTCGCCTTCAACGATATCCCGTTCATCCGCAACCACTTCTTCGAACAGGAATTCTACGATGTTAGCAATGTGGAGGTGCTCCGGGGCCCGCAGGGAACACTCTACGGACGTAACGCCACGGCAGGCGTCGTCAACCTGACCTCGGCCAAGCCGACGGACCAATATGAGGCCATGGGCTCTGTCGATGTCGGCAATTACAACAATCGCCGCCTCGAAGGCATGCTGAACATTCCAATCGTCGGCGACAAACTCGATCTGCGCATGGCGGGTGAGTGGACCAAGCGAGACGGTTACGCCTTCGATGAGCTGACAGACCACAGCATCGACGGTCGCGACCTGTGGTCGGGGCGCGTCTCGCTTCTCGTTCATCCAGTTGAAAATCTCACCATGAATTTCGTTTGGGAGCATTTTCAGGAAGACGACGATCGCGCCCGTTCAACCAAGCAGCTTTGCACGAGAGATAACGGCCCGTCCGTGGTCGACGGACCCGCAGGCGCACAGATTCCCACAGGTGTGAACGCAAACTTTCTCACGCAGGGGTGCGGACCAGGCCCGCTCTATGGACCGACCGCTTTCGAAACGCCCAGCGCCGGCGCCCTTCCTTTTGTTGTTGGGGTGGAGGCATTCGGCTTCGGTACTATTCCGGTCGGCGCCAACCCCTATGCCAGCTTAACACAGTCGCAAAACCTGCGGGTCGTGGATTCGTTGCTCGATCCCAAATACCGGGCGAAGAACGATACGTTCGAACTAAATGCAGAATACAACATCACTGAAGCCCTGACGCTCACTTCGCAGACGGGATTCAACAAGGACTTTCTGTATTCGACGGAGGACTACAACCGGTTCAATACCGCATCTGGGCTGTTCCAGGACGTCGCGGGGGGCGGCGCCGGACTCGTCGGACAGGATGGGCAGTATTGCGATCCGCAATTGGGGTGCTCGAACCGTCTGCTAGGCGAAGATCTTTCCCAGGAACGCGCGCAGCAATTCTCGCAGGAATTACGGCTGGCCTCTAATTTCAATGGCCCGTTCAATTTCAGTGCCGGAGCCAACTATCTCCACTATCAGACTGTTGAAGACTATTATGTCTTCATCAATGTCCATTTCTCTGTACTCACAAATCGACAATGAATTTCAGAGTCGACTTTGGCCCCGATCTACCACACATCCCCTTCGATGCCGCGTTTGCAAATGCGTGCAATCCTCAACCTGCCAACCCGGCAAATCTCATTTTTACCGGAATCGGCTGCACCTACATTGATCCCAATCCGCTCAGCCAAATAGACGGCCAGGGCCACAATTATTTCCGCAGCGAAAATCCCTACAGGCTGAATTCCTGGGCGGGATTTGGCGAGGTCTACTATCAAGTCGCGCCCGATGTGAAACTGACCGGTGGCTTGCGCTGGACCGACGACATGAAGCATTTCGTTGAGCTTCCAAGCTGGGCGGCCTTTTCGGGCGAAGGCTATCCCATCGAGGGTGTTGTCGATCAGCAATGGAAGGAATGGACTGGCCGGTTCGTCGCCAACTGGACGCCCAAGCTCGACTTCACCGACGTAACGATGATCTATGGCTCCTATTCGCGGGGCTACAAGGGTGGCGGCGCCAACCCGCCGGGCGTCATTCCGCTGCCGTGCTTGTTCGGCACCCTCTGTTTTTCGTCGCCCAGCGACACGACCCATCCGTTGACCTTCAAACCGGAATTCGTGGATGCGTTCGAGCTGGGAACCAAGAACACGTTGCTTGATGGCGCGATGACGTTGAACGGAGATGTTTTTTACTACAAATACCAGAACTATCAGATCTCCCAAATCGTGGACCGCACCTCGGTCAATCTGAACTTCAACGCGACCGTCAGAGGTGCCGAAGTGGAATCCACCTGGGAACCAATTCCCGGATTGCGTTTCAATCTTTCGGGCGGTTATGAGAATGCCACCCTCGACAACGGCTCACAGGCCATCGACCTGATGGATCGCACGGCGGGGCATGCCGGGTGGTTGGTCGTCAAACCTTTCCCTACCATGACGTCCAATTGCATTCTTCCCACCTACGTGGTGAACCAAATCCTCGCGGGATACGGGGGCCTCGCATTCGGTGGATGCTTCGCCGCTTACAGCGCGGGCGGGACAGGCTTCGGTTTCGATCCGTCGACCGCACCCAATGGTGGTCAGGGCTTCGACAAAAATCTGAGCGGCAACCAGCTTCCCAACACGCCGCCCTTTACGCTCTCCACGGGTGCACAATATTCCATGCCAGTCAGCAGCGATTGGACGGCTACGGGGCGCATCGATGGATACTGGCAAGGCAACACCTTCGCGCGGGTCTTCAACGACAAGCCCTACGACCAGATCCACGGCTATACCAATTTGAATCTGTCGCTGACCTTCACCAATCAGGACGGCTGGCAGGCCATGGCCTATATGAAGAATGTGTTCGACACGACGGCGATCACAGGCGCGTTCCTGAACACGGACGATACGGGCTTGACGACCAATGTCTTCGTCACAGATCCGCGCCTGTTCGGAATCCGCGTCACAAAGAACTGGTAGTTGGGCGAGGCAGCGTGTGGAGTTCAGGATAGGTAATAAAGCCAGATCAGGTCTCTCTAAGGTATAAATTCTTAGGGGCCCCTCGCATGACGAAATGGCGGCGCAAGCCATTTTAATAGGTCAACTATGACCTATTATGTTGACAAATTGGTCTTAATAGGTCATAGTTGGCCTATGCTGAAAACCCCGGAAGAGCTACGACTAGAGCTTGGCCAAGCTATTCGAACTCGTCGGATTGGCCAGCGATGGTCTCAGGAAGAGGCTGCTACGCGAGCCGGGATGGGTCTCAGCACCTGGAAACGAATGGAGGCCAACGGGCCGAGCTTGGTTGAGAACCTCATCAATGCCGCGATTGCCTTACGGTGTGAGGAGGGGCTAAGCCAACTTTTTCCAGCACCTGCTGCCTCGAACCTCGACGAGCTTCTGCGACGTCAAGCCAACGCTGCAAGATCTAGCCCGCGCAAACGAGCCCCACGTCATATGAATAGCTTATGAAGCTAGCGCCCGGTACGCCTCTTTCTGCCACGTTAGCCTTCGATATTTCTACCCGCCTGCCTGCAGCGCGTCTGGCTATGGAGGGTGGCGTAGCGCAGCTTGAGTGGTCAAAAGAAGTCATTGCGCGCAAGCTCGCTGTCTCTCCGCTCAAATATCCACCCGAAGCCGGCCTCCACGCCGCCAGTAGCCGAGAGTTTCGAGGACTGCACGGCTTTCTCGCAGATAGCTTACCAGAGCGATGGGGCTATCTCTTGATGCAAAAGCGTTTGGCGAAGCTCGGTATCGGTATCGCAACCCTCAGCGTCCTAGATCAGCTTGCTCTGGTGGGTAGCCAAGGACGAGGGGCCCTGGTCTTCGAACCGGCAACAACGCCATCAGACGAAGTGGAAAGCCTAGATTTAGATGCTCTAGCCCAGGATGCGACAGCGTTGCTGGCGGGAGAGGAGACTAACCTCGCCGACACGCTTGCGGAACTCGGTGGAGGGTCGGGTGGTACGCGGCCCAAAGTCCATGTGGGCTTCGATGGCAAAGGAAAGATATCTGTCGGTAACGGAGAAATCGCGCCAGGCCAGCAAGCGTGGATCGTAAAATTCCGTGCGCCTCAGGATCCGGCCGATATAGGTCCGCTTGAAGAAGCGTACGCGGCGATGGCTGAAGCAGCTGGCCTAGTCCTAAGCGAACATCGATTGATCGAAGCCAAAACCGGACCGGGTTACTTTGCGACGCGAAGGTTCGACAGGCCGGATGGCGGAAAACGCCTCCATATGGTGTCACTGGCCGGCGCCATCGAGGCATCTTCGGAAATGCCCTCGAGTTACGACACGTTCCTGCGAGCCACTCTGGCCATAACTCGACGAGCAGATGATGTGGCGGCGGCATTCCAGCGTATGGTATTCAACATCCTTGCCTCCAATCGCGACGATCATACACGACAGTATGCCTATCTGATGGGGCTCGATGGTGATTGGAGATTAGCGCCTGCGTACGATCTCACATATGCCCCCGGCCCCAATGGCGAGCACTATCTTGACGTTGAAGGCGAGGGGCGCCGGCCCACGCGAGCGCTAGTCAATAAGCTCGGCAAAAGGCACGGCCTAGATGCCAAGCGCGTTGCCAACGTGATCAACAAAGTCCGCGCTGCGGTTGCCGACTGGCCGAAGTTCGCGAAGTTCGCAGGAGTCACAGTTGAACTCGGCCAAAATGGCTAGTAACGCACATGCTAGGGTTTGGGCAGACTTCAGATAGGAGTGACCCCTCGCGCAGCGAATTTGGTATTCAGACCATGCTCCGATGGCGGGCTCTTGGACCGAGCGATCAATTGCCAGACGTCCCAGCCGAAAGACCGCCACGTCATAACGACCAAGTTCCTGTTGAGTTTTGCCAGGACACGGGCGAACTCGATGGCACCCGGACTGATCGAATAGAAACCGAGAATGCGTGCTGTCTGTGCCGGCGACACGGCCACAAAGGTCTTAACGCCGCCAGACCCGTGATTCTGCCGGGCGTAGCGATCAAGATGGTCATTGAGCTTGGGCGAGCGATCTCGTCGATGGCTGGACAATGCTTGGAATGGACAAAACGCATCGCAAACCAGGCATTGAAATTAAATTTCAGGGGAGCAATGCACCAGGAAAGTCCATCGTGCCGCGCCCTATTCGAGGCTGCCCGAAATTATAGCTGACATGGCGTCGGCGGCAGCTAGCCGATCTGGCAAGATAGATGCTTCTGATCCGTAACAACATTGCCAAACTATTGAATTGCCAGGCCGGGAAATTTTTCGAGGCCTGGAGTTAAGTTCGGCCCCTGCCGATTGTTTAAGATCATGAGGCCTTCGGGATGGGTATCCCAGAGAAGGTCAGCGGGCAGGGATGACTGACACATCCGAACCAAATCGCGAGGAAGCCGTTCGCGACCGGCTGGTTACAGGCATGACTCAGCCTGGGCTGGCGGATTGGTTCATTCGGGAAGTCTTCCCCTTGGAAGCGGCATTGATGCAGTACCTGCACCACAATTGGCGCAACGAGAGCGATCTTGGCGATTTAAGGCAGGAAGTCTATTTGCGGCTGTATGAGGCTGCGCAAGTCAGCCGGCCAGATCCAGTTCGACCCTTCCTGTTTAAGATCGCGCGCAATTTGCTTATCAATCGCGTGCGCCGGTCACAAATCGTTCCGATTGACGCTGTTGCGGACATGGAGGCGCTGGACGTCGCCACCACTGCCCCGGGACCAGACCGGACTCTCATCGCGCGGGATGAACTGCGTTCGCTTCAATCTGCAATTGACCGTCTGCCAACCCGATGTCGCGAAGCGGTTGTGCTTGCACGCATCGAAGGGCTGTCCGGCCGCCAAATTGCGATCCGCATGAACGTCACCGAGTCGGCGGTGTCCCACTATCTCGATCGCGGCCTCAGGGCCTTGGTGGAGATGCTTTACGGCGAGCCGCCCGATCCTAGGAAAAGGCAATGAGCGAGACTTCGGAACAAGACGGGCTCGTCGCCTCAGCCGAAAGCGTCGATGCCCAAGCGACAGCATGGTTCAGGCGTCGGAATTTTTGGGCCTGGGACGAGGCCGATCAATCCGCGCTTGATATGTGGTTGGCACAATCCCCGTCACATGAAATCGCTTACTGGCGAATTATGGGAGCCTGGTCCCGCACCGAAAGGCTCTCGGCCTTACAACGGCCCATGAAGGTGTCAGAAACACCACGACGGACATTCCTGACGTTCGCCAAGTACGCAGTTGCCAGCCTGATTGTGGCCTCGATAGCAGGTCTGGCTGGGTGGTCTTATTTCTCCGACCCGGCAGAGCAATCTTTCCGCACGCCAATCGGCGGACGGAAAATTCTCACTTTCGCGGATGGTACGAGGATTGAACTCAATACCGACACCGTCTTGCGCGCACGCATTGATCGCAAGCAGAGGATGGCGGAGCTGGTTCGAGGCGAGGCGTATTTCGAGGTTCAGCATGACGCCCATAGGCCCTTTGTTGTCACTGCAGCCGGTCACCGGATCGTCGATCTAGGCACGGAATTTGCGATACGCACAGGCGACGGGAATATACGGGTTTCGCTGTTCAAAGGGCGCGCCGAGCTCGAACCGGCCGACGGACGAAATTCCGACCATACAACTGTCCTGGTGCCCGGCGACGTCGCCACGGCAAGTGCTGAGACAGTCTCGGTCACAAATAAGTCTGTCGCGGATATTTCAACCAACGCCGCCTGGCGCCGCGGCCTTCTCATATTCAAATACACGCCGCTTCGCGACGCTGTTGCGGAAATCAATCGCTACAACACCGACAAATTGGTGATTGCGGACGGATCCGTCGCCAACCGCACAGTGTACGGCACGGTTCCGACGCAAAGCATTCAAGCGTTTGTAAGGGTCGCGACAAGCGCACTCGGACTGCGCGTGGAGAAACTGGGAAATGAGTATGTGATCTCGCGCTGAGTCGCCATCTGTCGAGGCGCTTAGAAAGTGCTCGTTTTATCTGCATCTTTAAAAGGGGGACGCAAGAATGCGAATGCATCTACGAGCGATTTTGTTGGCGACACTTTGTGCGCCGATCATGACGACGAATGGTATCGCGCGGGATTTCGCGATACCAGGTGGTGATCTGGCCGCGGCGCTCGATGCTTACACACAACAAACCGGAATTTCGCTGATCGTATCCGGCGACGCGCTCAAGAATGCCCGCACAGCCGGGGCCAAAGGTGAATTGACCGACGAGGACGCACTTTCGCGGCTCTTGAACAAGACTGGCTTCAGAGCAAGCCGAGATTCATCCGGGCTGGTGGCAATCGTACCGTCCCGCACAACGTCGTACAATGAAATGGGCGACAGCGACACCTCGCTTCAACTGGCTCAGGCCGCACCCGGCAGCCACGCCGCCGTCGAAACCGTCACCGTCACGTCGTCAAAGCTCGGTGGTGCAGATGTTCAGTCGATCCCGATTTCCATCACCGCACTTTCGCAGGAACAATTGACCGCCACCCAAACGGCGGGCGGCCCGGACCTTGTGAAGCAGGTTCCAAACCTGACATTCACAAAGACGAACTTCACCGGCTACAGCATCCAGAATCCGTGGCATCGGCACGCAGGCGATTTCGGTGACGACTGATCCCGCAGTGGCCGTGGCGCTGAACGACATCCCGTTCATCCGCAATCATTTCTTCGAGCAGGAATTCTACGATCTCAGTCAAGCCGAAGTCTTGCGCGGTCCGCAAGGCACGCTCTATGGCCGCAATGCGACCGCAGGCGTCGTCAACCTGATAACCGCGAAACCAACCGACCAATTTGAAGCGATGGCGTCAGGCGAACTTGGCAATTACCACCAGCGCCGATTCGAAGGCATGATCAATCTCCCCTGTCGTCGATGACCGCCTTGACATCCGTATTGCGGGGGAATGGACCAAACGGCAAGGTTATTCTTTCAATCAAATAACCGATCAACGTATTGATGGTAGAGACCTCTGGTCCGGCCGCGTCACGATTGGCATTAAGCCGTTCGAAGAATGTGCAGACTATCGCTCGTCTGGGAGCATTTTTCGGAAGATGACGACCGTATGCGGACGAGCAAGCAACTCTGCAAAACAGCCCCTATCCCCACTGCCATTGATGGCGTGCCGGCGAACCATAGGTTTGGGAAGTCACGTTCGCCAGCGGTGACTATCTGAGCCAGGGGTGTGAGGCTGTCTTCACTCTATTCAGCCGACGCGTTTGAAGTGCCTTACGGCTTTTCGCTCCCGTACTATGCGGTCGCGCTGGGCTCTTCCAGGCGTGGCAGCTCCCAGGGTTCAATGTTTATGCCAGCACCACTCAATCGCCAAACCTTCGGGTCATCGAGTCATCCATCAATCCTGCATACCAGGCGAAAAATGACATCGCTCGAATTGAGTACGCGACTACAATATTACACCTGCACTCACGCTTACTTCCGCAAACTGGCTTCAATCAGGACTTTCTTTGGTCTACCGAAGATTACAATCGCTTCAACAGTGCGCCGGAGTATTTTGTCATGATCCGATGATCGGAATCACTCTGCCACATTGCCATTCCTCCGGACGGTTTTTTCTGCGATCCTCAACTTGGTTGCAGCGACAGGATCGTTGCGCAGGATCTGTCGGATGAACATGCCTGGCAATTAAGTCAGGAGTTTCGGCTGGCAATCAAATTTTAGCTGGTCCACTCAACTTCAGCATCGGCGGGAACTATCTGCATTACGAAACCGAAGAAAACTACTACGTCTTCATCAATACGCTCACGCCTCTTTACGCTGCGGAACAATACCTACCAGCCTTATGTGCCGGGCGTAACCGACAATCATCATCTTGTCTGCCGGGATGATTCAGAAACCCGTCTACCGTCCCAGCCCCAGACGGTGCTTACAATACTGCCAATATTTGATCCTAATCCGATTAGCCGACTTAACATGGTCAAGGTCACAATTATTTTTTGAGTCAGAACCCTTATACGCTGAACTCGTACGCGATCTTTGGGGAGGTTTATTATGATCTTACCGAACGAACTGAAGCTGACGAGTGGTCTGCGTTGGACGGAAGATCAAAAACACTTCACAGATATTCCCAGCGAGCTTGTCATCCACGGGCTACGGCTATGCCGTGACAGGTATCGTGAACCAGCAATGGGATCAACTCACCGGCCGAGCGGCGTAAACTGGACGCCGAAGCTCGCCTTTCACCGATCAGACACTGTTCTATGGTTCCTATTCGCATGGCTATAAGGCGGGCGGCGCCAATCCGCCCGGCGCGATATTTGGCTCGTCTGCTATGCCGCATGCGCAAGTCAGACGACTGACCCTGTTCACCCTCTGACATTTAAGCCAGAATTTGTTGACGCGTTCGAGCTTGGTTCAAAAACACCTTATTCGACGGCACGCTTAACGCTGAATGGCGATGTCTTCTACTATAACTACGAAAATTATCAAATTTCGGAGATCGTCGATCGCACAGCAATCAATCTGAATTTCGACGCTCATGTCAAAGGCGCAGAGACTGGAATCGACCTGGGAACCGCTGCCCGGTTTGCGCTTCAATTTTGCCGGCGGGTGGGAGGACACCGCACTTGCCGATGGAAGCAAAGCGCTTGATTTGATGAACCGCACGGCTGGCATTTCAGGTTGGGTCGTTGTCAAGCCGTTCGTTTCGGAGGCTTCGAACTGCATTTTGCCCGCTTACGTCGTCGCCGCCATGCTCATTACGCAAGGAGCCAGAGATATAGCAACCGCATGCGACACGGCTTACATCCGGACATTTTGATCCGATTACGCTGCTGCCCTATGTGCCGAATCCCACGATCGAAGGAGGCATAAATGCCAGCATTCCTCCGGGGTTCGTCAGGATTTGATCCGGTAAATCCGGCTGCTATCGAACGATGGCGCAGGTCCGGCTCTCAACAACGGCGATGGTTTCGATAAAGACTTGAGCGGCAACGAACTGCCCAATGCGCCGCCTTTCACGATCTCATTTGGAGCGCAATACACGATGCCAATTACGCCAGCTGGGCCGGTACGTTACGAGGCGATTATTATTGGCAGGACTATTCCTGGGCGCGCGTCTTCAACGATAATCCTTACGATCGTCTACGCGGCTACACCAACGTCAATCTCACTTTGATTCTTGACAAACCAGGACGGCTGGCAGGTGATGCTTTATGACAAGAATATCTTCAATACGACCGCAATTACCGGCGACTTCCTGAATAGCGACGACAGCGGATTGACGACAAATGTATTTCTGACCGATCCAAAGCTGATCGGTATTCGTGTCACGAAGAATTGGTAAGGGGGATAGCATGAGCGAACTGGTCGGCAAGCAGCGCGGCACGCGAAATTTCCGTTGGCAACTCTTGGCCAGCGTGTCTACCGCGACGCTGCTCACTTTGGCTTCGGTTGCATGGTCAGCGGAGGCAGACGAAGCAGACCGTCCGACAGTCTGGATTGAACTGGGGGGGCAATTGGAGGGGATCGATAATTCGCAAAAGTCTTTTTCGCCTCCGTTTATGGCGTTAATCACACAGGCCAATCTTTTGCAGACCTTGAATGTCGAAAAGCCGGCGGCATATGCAATCGGTGGCGAGGGAAAAATATCGTTTCAACCCCTTGAAAGCGACTGGGTCTTTTCCGCCGCTGTTCGGTTCGGCCGCTCGAACGCAACGCGCGCGCGCCATCAGCAAACAGCCAATGCGGAAATTCCCGTAAACGTCCCTATCCCAACGCTCGGCGTCGGGAAATATGCAACGTATTACCCGGACCAGCATGTCAGGTTGGCCGATGCCGTGGAGCAGGAGAACGAAAGCCACGATGTGCTCGATTTTCAGGCCGGCAAGGATGTCGGGTTCGGCATATTTGGAGCTCGAGGTTCTTCGCTTTTAAGCGTTGGGATTCGCTTCGCTCAGTTCACTTCGAGGACAAGCATTAAATTGCACGCCGAGCCCGACGTGCAATATCCAACGAAGCCGATTACCACGATACCTGACTGGAGAGCCTTTAAATATACCCCTATTCACTTTCACGATTTCGCCGCGATGTTGAGCAATCAAAGAAGCTTCCATGGCGCAGGCCCATCAGGGGATTGGAGTGGTCGCTTCCATTGCTGGGAGACGCTGATCGCGGGGAAATAACCCTAGACTGGGGCGCTAACGCTTCCGTGCTCTTTGGACGACAAAAAACGAAAGGCCATCACCAGACAACGGAGAAGGCTTACTATTTGAATCATTGGAAGAGTAGGACAATCGGTCGGCCGTTGGTGGGCAAGCCGTTGATAGACGGGCATTTCCAAAATAAGACTGCTGCCGCGCACTACAGCACAAACAATCAGTACTATACGGGTCATCCGACCGCTCAGACCGCAAAAGCGGCAAGTTTTAATCGGACACGCACGGTGATCGTGCCAAACTTGGGCGGAACTGCTGGCTTTTCGTTTCGCTATACAAACGCCAAAGTCAGTTTTGGCTATCGCGCGGACTTCTTCTTCGGTGCCATGGACGGCGGTATCGACACGCGTCAAAACCGAGAACATCGGGTTCCACGGTCCCTTTGCCAGCATCAGCGTCGGGTTTCCGTAATGGGCCGTTGGGAGTCAAGGTTCCGTCCGATAATCTCGCCGCCGGTATCAGCCTTCCGTTCGTGGTCGGCACGTGGCCGCCACATGATGGGGTGGGATGGAGGCCGAGAGCCTATCTGGGAGACGTGCTGGCTCTTGCGAGACGCACATCCCACACTGCGGCTTCATCGGCTTCGCGCTCCCGGCGACAGGAGAAGGGACGGGCAAAAACTCGGCGCTGCGGGACGATGTGGCTCTGCAAATCAAGCCCATTTACATACGGAAGCGCCACATCGAGCATCAGACAACTCGGAGCGAGGGCGCGTGGGTGAGGCAGAAATTCACGCGCGGACGCATATATTGCGGGCGGTATGGCCGCTGGTGTTCTGCGAGCCAGACGCTTGTAGCGCAAAGGGAGATTTCGCAGGGAGGCAGGATGGCAATGCAAGCAGGGTTCACCTGACGATTTGCTAAGGCCAGCGCAACGCCTACATTGTTATTGACGACTGGAGAGTTTTCGATGGCACAGGCGGGTGATCTCGTAACCGCAGTGACATATAGCGGCATCAAGTTTCGGCACATCGCAGTCGGTGGTCTGGGTATTCATTACCAAGAGGCTGGCGATCCGCAGCGTCCCACTCTTCTGCTTCTACATGGCTTTCCGTCGACATCGCGCATGTGGGACCGGCTGATCCCGACATTGGCGAGCCGCTATCATGTTATCGCTCCTGATTATCCGGGCTTTGGGCTAAGCGACGCGCCTGCACCCGATGCTTTCAATTACACGTTCGACCATATCGCCGAAATCATGTTGGCGTTGATGCGCAAGCTCGGCATTGAGCGCTACTCCATCGTCATGCAAGACTATGGTGGCCCCATTGGCTTTCGGATGGCAATCGCCGACCAAAGATCGCTTGACATCATTTTGGCGCAGAATATCGCGGCTTATGACGAGGCACTGGGGCGGACATGGGATGCCCGCAAAGCCTTCTGGAGAGACCCGGAACCCAACCGCGAGACTTTGAAGAAGAATTCTGCTGTCCTTTGAGGCGGCCCGCGCCCGTCATGTCGGTACTTCGCCAAACAGCGAGCTTTATGATCCCAATAGCTGGACCGACGAATTTGCCATGCTCAATCGTCCCGGCGTGGACGCAATTCAGACCACTCTTTTCTACGACTATCGTAACAACGTCGTCGCGTATCCCCAGTGGCAGGCGTGGCTGCGCCAGAATAAACCGCGCATGCAGCTGGTATGGGGCCGCTACGACGCGTCCTTTATGGTGACCGGCGCAGTAGGGTTCGCAAAGGACAACCCGAACTGCGAAACCCATATCATCGATGCCAGTCACTTCCCGATGGACGAACAGCCGGACCAAGTCCGCGCATTGCACATGGCCTTTCTGAGGGAACATTTGGGATAATCGGCCACCAGCACTGCCTTCGCGAAGGCGGGCGCGGCCCACGCGGGCGCTCGCCGTCTTCCTGAAATCGTGTGTCAGCCATTTCCTATCTCCGCCCCTTCGCCACTGCCCTCTGGGCCTTATGCTGGACGAACAGATCCTCCGCCCTTCCGATATCGGTCTGCTGCCGCTTCCCTGATGATACCGATCAGCAGGATGATCAACGCTTCGCGGCCAAGATAGAGCCGGTACCATGGCTTTCAATCGATCCGATATTGCCCGATCGTCCCGATCCATTTTGATATTCGAGGTGTTTCCCATTCCGGCTAGATGTGTCGCGTGTCCTGCCGAGAGACCCGGAGCACCGCGGCCATGTTCACCAAGTCGGCGAGAGATCTGGCCTTCATCTTTCGCATCACCTTGCCCCGGTGTGCCTTCACCGTGATCTCGCTGATGCCGAGTTCGCCACCGACCTGTTTGTTCAACAGGCCGGAGACCACCAACGCCATGACCTCCCGTTCGCGGCCGCTGAGCGACGCGTAACGGTCGCGGAGCGCCCGCATCTCCGCCTCGCGTTCCAGCGCGGCTTGGCTGCGCTCAATGGCGTTCCGGATGGCGCTCAACAGCACGTCGTCGCCGAATGGCTTCGTCAAGAACTCGACGGCTCCCGCCTTCATCGCCTGGACCGTCATCGGCACGTCGCCGTAGCCGGTGATGAAGATGATCGGCATGTCGGTCCGATCGGCGGCGATACGCGCTTCTGCAGATCGAGGCCGTTGAGATCCGGGAAGAGTAACATCAAGCACCAGGCAACTCGGAACGAGAACGCGCGGACGGGACAAGAATTCCTGCGCGGACGCGAATGTCTCCGGCTGCCAGCCTGCGCAGCGGATCAGCAATTCCAGCGATTCGCGCACCGAGACGTCGTCGTCAACAACGAATACGATCGGTATTGCGTGCGGCATGATTGATGACCTCGATCAATGGTCAACTGCGTGCTCGCCGCGTTCATTATATTCCTCCGATGCCCCTGAGGGCAAGCATATTGCGCACGATTTACTCCCCTTGAAGCGCGGCATTGAGCGCCTCAAGCAGAGCCGTGTCGCTGAATGGCTTGAACAGGCACTCCACGGCACCCTCTCGAGCACGCGCGGACGGACCGTCTCATCTCCGTGAGCGGTGATGAAGACGATCGGAATCTCTTGCCGCCCGAAGCGTCAATTCCCGTTGCAGATCAGGTCCGGTCATGCCCGGCATGGCGACGTCGAGGATCAGGCATCTGGTCTGGCCGACGTAATCGGACGCGAGGAACTCTTCGGCCGACGAAAACGCCTGCGCCGCAAAGCCAAACTCCCGCAGCAAGTCGGGCAGCGACTCGCGCACGGATTCGTCGTCATCGACGACCGACACCAGTGAGTGCATGACCATCACGAATTCCTTATGACCTGCTGCGCATCCGTCACAGCAGACGTGCGAATGGCGTCGAGTACATTGGCGTTCATCTCGCACCATCGGGTCCGCGAGGAATGGAAAATGAAAAAGTGGCTCCCGGACCATCATTGGGTGCTGCCCACAGACGGCCATGATGACTCTCGATGATGGAGCGGCTGACCGATAGGCCGATTCCCATGCCGTCACTCTTGGTGGTGTAGAACGCTTCGAAAAGCCTGTCCGACATCTTGCGGATCGAAGCCCACTCCCGACATCCTGCACGGTCAGGCGCACATGATCGTCTTCGTCCCGTTCGGTTCTGATCACCAACTGCCGCGGCCGGTCGTCGACCCCGCTCATCGCGTCCGAGGCGTTCAGCAGCAGGTTCAGGATGACCTGCTGCAGCTGGACGCGATCGCCCATGACCAGCGGGAGGTCGTCGGCAAGTTCCGTCCGCACGACACACCGGTTTCTCTGCAGTTCGCTCAACGACAGCGCAATCACCTCTCGCGCCGCTTCGTTCAGGTCCACCGGTCTCGGTCGGTGACGTCCTTTTTGCTGAACAGCGCGCGCAATCGCGTGATCACGTCGGACGCGCGGTTGCCATCGCGAATCGTGCGCCGCGCGGTTTCGCGCGCGCCCTCGACGTTGGGAGGATCGGCGGCCAGCATCCGCAGACACGTGCTGGCGTTGGTGATGATGCCCGACAAGCGGCTGGTTGACTTCGTGCGCGATCGACGCCGTCAACGCGCCGAGGCTCGTGACCCTGGCCATGTGGGCGAGCTCCGACCGGACCTTGCTGAGCGCCTCTTCCGAGAGCCGGCGCTCGGTCACGTCCTGAACCGCGCCGATGTATTCCAGTCGGCCATCCCGATCTTGGGTTCCGTGAGCGATCGTGCGCAGGTACTTGACCGAGCCGTCCGGCATCAGCAGCCGGATCTCGATAATCGAGGTCATTGCCGCCGGCTCTCGCGCGCGCTCGATCTTTTCGGACAACAACGGGATGTCTTCCGGATGGACTCGCGCAGCCAATCCGCTCGAGCGTCACGGGCGCATCCTGCTCAAACTCGAAGATGCGATAGAGCTGCTCGGAACAAGTGATTTCGTCCGTGTCCACACGCCAGGAAAAGCTGCCGGTTGAGCTGAGACGCTGGCCTTCTGCGAGAAATGCCTCGCTGCGCCGCAATTCCTCCTCCGCCCGTTTGCGTTCCGTGATGTCGCGCAAGTAACCGGTGAAGGACGGCGGCCCGTCCAGTCGGGATGCGTGTGATCGCGAGTTCGACCGGGAATTCGCTCCCGTCGGCGCGCATCGCGGTCATCTCGATGCGCCTCCCGATCACGTCGCTCCTCGCCCGTAGCCAGGTAGCGGGCAAATCCCTGCCGGTGCTGCTCGCGGAGTGACGGCGGAATGATGACGTCGGCCAGCTGCTTGCCCATGACCTCGTCCCGGCGATAGCCGAAGGTGCGCTCCGCGGCCGGATTGAACTCAGTGATGCGACCCTCATGATCGATCGTCACGATGCAGTCGAGTGCCGAGTCCAGGATTGCCGTCTTGCGCGCCTCGCTGCGCTTCAGTTCGCTCTCCTCTTGATGCAGCCTCTCTTCTGCCAGTTTGCGTTCGGCGATTTCATTCTTTAGCTCTTCGTTGGCGGCGGCAAGTTCGGCGGTTCGTTGCGCGACGCGTCGGTCGAGTTCGTCGCGACCCGCTTCTGTTCGGCTCAGGAGTTGCGCCTCCTGCAGCCCGATCGCCGCCTGGTTCGCCGCGACGCTCAGAAGAAGCCTCTCGGTCTGCTCCGGGAAATCCGCTCGCCGGGACCCCGCCACGAGCACGCCAATTTCACCCTGCAGCCCCAATCGCAGGGGCACGATCGAAATGTCACCATCTCCAATGGATGCCCCGTCAGCGGCAGGCCATTTCTGCGGGTCATCTCCCAACCAGTGATCGAGCATCTCGCCGATCTCTTGCGGCCGGGCCGTCAGTTTTTGCGATGGAGCGACGCGGGCCATCTCGACGGGCTCCTCGCCAATCGGATCTTTCAACCTCACATAGACGAGATCGAGGCGGAGCATACCAAGAAGAACATCGAGCAAGGTGCGAACAATATGCGACGGTCACCGCCGCTCCAGATAGCAGGAAGAGCGAGTAGGCTGACCAGATCATTCATGCAGCGCTGAAGGCGCCTGATCTCCTCAGCGGGACTTTCGGTTTTGCTATTTCCATATCAGACCGCCGTGGGCGATGACGCAGTCTGTCCGGCTCGCCGTTCGCGAAGTTCGCGCAAGAACTCCTCCGGCGGCACAAAAAACGGATTCTGCTGGAGGATGCCACCGATGATGATCATCGGATGCGTCCGCATGATGTCGATCACCGTGTCTCCGCCAAATTTTGCAAGATCGTACACGCAGATGACGGCATCATCGTGGCGGCGCCACACATCATTTACACGCGATTCGAACTCAATGAGATCGTCAATGTACGATCGATCTTCTGCCGCCCAGTCCATGTGGCAGACAATGCGGCTGAGCGGAAATCCTCCCTTGGCGTTGCCGCTGGCCAACCGCTCAAACGCCTCCAGCATCCGGTCCTGATCGAAACGGCCGTCCAGAAGATATGCCTCGGTGTTGGTCTGAAGCTCGAATTGCCCGCTCGCTGGGCGGCCGCGGTGTCGATCCCGCCGCAGCCAAGCGTTGCAGATGGTCGCGACGTTGATCCGGATTGACGACGTGAATTGCCTTGTCGCCACACGCGAACCCGTCCTTAATGAACGGAAGCAACACGCGATATTCTTCGTCGTCGCTGTTGAAGAATGCGCAGACATGACGCACTTCGCCGAGATGGGATCCGGCGAAGGGAATGGGCGCCGCAATCGTCTTCATGGAGTTCTTGCCATGGATTTACAGCAACGCAGGTCTGGCGGGATTTACATACGCAACACAGCTGAGTTCGCTCCGCATCCGGGCCCTTTTGTGACGGTTTGCGCGAAGGTGTGACACCCGATAGCACGGCGTCCATTGGACTTTGGTATCGGTTTGCGGCGGGGCGAAGAAGATTGTCTTTCCGAGCGATGACGGCGCATGGCTGGGTGAACCGCACGTTGGACGATCGGGATCTCGACGCCTTTGTCGATAACCCCGCGGGACGATTGGCTTTGTTCGACAGGCAAGCCCTTGGTGCGATGAAGGCCCGCATCAATCGTATCGGCGTGCCGGCGGCGACGGAAATAGAGCCCAGCAACATGCTGTTCTTTGCGGTTCTTTCTCTGGCCCGGCGCACGGGCCGGACGGGCGAAAATCCACGAAATGGGCTACGGCACGCACGATGACTTCGAATTGGATTTTGGCTGCGACTTGACGCTGTGGGGCCCGACCAAGGCTGACGCCTGGAAACAAATTCATATCTCTTCCCGCGCGGAAGTGTCTGTTTTTTCCGCACCATCGTCGGAAACCGTCGCCATTCGATTGATGCCAAAGTATCGATGATACCATCGTCCAATAGATTCTCTTCGCGCTTGATCGCATTTGTGGGCGTCGTCGAGCCGGATATACGAGACGTTTTTCATATCGAGGAGAGGCATTATGACGTATCGGGAAAAAATAGAGTGTCACCTCGGTGCCAGATTTCTTGCGGCCGTGGCAATTGCTAGCGTGGTAGGCATTGTCGTATTCGCCGCTGCCAGCTACCCGCACACCGTTTCCGCCGCCATTGTCCTGGCGTCCGTCATCAGTCCGGCCTCCGCAAAGCCGCTCGCAGATGCCGACGACACCTCGATCCGTCCCTTTCACATCCACGTTGCGGAAAACGCAACTTGTCGATCTCCGCCGGCGCATCGCAGCGACGCGCTGGCCCGACCAGGAAATCGGTCACCGATCAGTCCCAGGGCGTGCAACTCGCGACCATGCAGCAACTCGCGCACTATTGGCAGACCGACTACAATTGGCGAAAAGTAGAGGCGCGGCTTAACGCCTTGCCGCAGTTCGTCACCAAGATCGACGGAGCTAGACATTTATTTCATTCATGTTCGTTCGAAAAATAAGAACGCGTTGCCCCTCATCGTCACGCACGGATGGCCCGGCTCGATCATCGAGCAGCTGAAGATCATCGATCCGCTCACCAATCCCACGGCCCATGGCGGCAAGCGCATTGGACGCCTTCGATGTCGTGATTCCGTCGCTTCCAGGCTACGGATTTTCCGGCAAACCGACCGCGCCGGCTGGGACCCCGCCCGCATCGCACGTGCCTGGATCGTGCTGATGAAGCGCCTTGGATACACGCGATTTGTGGCGCAAGGCGGCGATTGGGGGGATGCGGTCACAGAGCAGATGGCCCTGCAGGCGCCTCCGGAATTGCTCGGCATTCACACCAACATGCCGGCCACTGTTCCGGCCGACATTGCAAAGGCACTCCAGTTCGGCGGGCCGCCGCCATCCGGTCTCTCAGCCGACGAGCAGCATGCGTATGACCAGCTGGATTCTTCTATAAGCACGGCCTGGGCTATGCCATTGAGATGGCGAACCGCCCGCAGACGCTATACGGAATTGCGGATTCACCGGTCGGCCTGGCAGCCTGGATGCTCGACCACGATGCGCGCAGCTATGAACTCATCACACGTGTCTTCGACGGACAGACTGAAGGGCTCACGCGTGATGACGTCCTCGACAACATCACACTCTACTGGTTGACGAACACGGCGATCTCTTCGGCTCGTCTCTATTGGGAAAACAAGGGCGGCCTTCTTTGACGTCAGGAACGTCACCATCCCGGTTGCCGTGAGTGTCTTTCCGGACGAGATCTATGCAGCGCCCCGGAGTTGGGCTGAGCGGGCGTTTCCCAAACTCATCCATTACAACAAGCTCGACAAAGGCGGGCACTTTGCGGCGTGGGAACAGCCGGAGCTCTTTGTCGATGAGTTGCGCGCCTCGTTCAGATCGCTGCGCTGATTGCATGGAAGAGACGGTGCGCAAAACACGCGCACCGTCTTGAACTATTCCGTGTTGCCGGATCGAAACGCAGTCATCTTGGAAAGGTCTACTTAATGTCCAAGCTATCTCCCACATTTTTGCGTTACGACAACTCTGTCGAGCATATCGCCCCAGACGAAGCCGAGGCCACCGATGCGCTCGCCAGGCAGTTCCCGGAGATCGGCGCCATTACCTATCGCGACAGTACCTCACGGTTGCGCGCCTCATTGCCAAGCCGCAAATTGCCTGGAGCGACGAGTGCTACAACGCGATTGATACCGGGATGTCGTTCAGCCCGTGGCACGGGATTGCAGCGCATCGCCCACTCGGCGGCGTTATGCGCGTCCGCCGGTCGATCTATCAACGATCGGTTGCGTTTCGTGGCACCCGCAATGGCTGCCCGATCGTCGAGCCCTCCGGCCGCTTACCCTGATGTGCGCATCTAGTGCGAACGAGAGACCAATGTTCACAAAGAGAAAGGAGCCCACCATGTCTGAGGAAATCGATCATCATCGCAGGACCTTTTTTGGCGCCGCGGCCATAACGCTCGCGACAGCTCAGTTCGGTATAATTGGTTCTGCCTACGCGCAATCCGGCGAGGTTGCGGCGGCGGGCCCATCTCCAATCAGGAGCGGGGCAACCACGTCCTTTGCCTCGATGAAACAGATCAATGCCGGCGCGCTGAATGTCGGCTACGCCGAAGCCGGCCCTACCGATGGCCCCGTCGTCGTTCTTCTGCATGGCTGGCCCTACGACATTTACAGCTATGTCGATGTTGCGCCGTTGCTGGCAGCGAAGGGCTACCGGGTGATTGTCCCGTATCTGCGCGGCTATGGCACGACACGCTTTCTTTCCAGCGAAACATTCCGCAACGGCCAGCAATCGGTCGTCGCGCTCGATATCATCGCGTTGATGGATGCGCTCAAGATCAAGAAGGCAATTATCGCCGGTTATGATTGGGGCGCGCGCACGGCGGACATCATCGCGGCCCTGTGGCCGGAGCGATGCAAGGGCCTCGTCTCCGTAAGCGGCTATCTGATCGGCAGCCAGGCAGCCGGCAAGATACCGCTACCGCCGAGCGCTGAGCTCCAATGGTGGTACCAGTTCTATTTCGCAACCGAGCGCGGCCGCGCCGGCTACGACAAATATAGGCACGATTTCGCGAAGCTGATCTGGCAGCTTGCTTCACCGAAGTGGAACTTTGACGACGCCACGTTCGATCGCAGTGCAGCAGCGTTCGACAACCCCGATCATGTTGCCATCGTCATCCACAATTACCGCTGGCGGCAGGGGCTTGCCGAAGGCGAGTCGAAATACGACGAGCTGGAAATGAAGCTCGCGGCCGCGCCGGTCATCTCCGTGCCCACAATCACACTTGAAGGTGACGCCAATGGCGCACCCCATCCGGACCCCAGTTCCTACGCCGGAAAATTTTCGGGCAGATATGCAAACCGGGTCATCACCGGCGGCATCGGACACAATCTACCTCAGGAAGCCCCGCAAGCCTTCGCTGACGCTGTCGTCGACGTCGCCGGTTATTGAGTGGCGAAGCTTGGAACGAAATGCCTATAAACCGCCTGCTTTCCGAGGTTCTGGAGGCGTATGGTGGCCTTGAGCGCTGGCGCAAATTCTCCGCCATGTCGGCCACCATCCTCACCGGCGGTGAATTTTGGGGAATGAAAGGCCTTGTCCAGGATGCTGATCCGCGCCGGATGACCATCGATCTGCGCCGTGAATGGGGCTCGCTTGATCCGTTCGGCAATCCCGATTGGCATACCGACTTCACGCCCGATCGTATCGCGATCATCGCACGCGATGGTGCGATAGTCGCCGAGCGGTCCGACCCGCTGCCTCCTTTGCGGGCCATATCATGACCACGCCTTGGGACCCTCTGCAGCGCGCCTATTTCAATGGCTATGCGCTATGGACCTATATGACGACACCGTTCGTGCTCGCAGAGCCGGGGTTCAAGATTGTGGAGATCGCTCCAGTTTACGAGGGTGGCGAAACTTGGCGCGGCCTGCGAGCGACATTCCCGGACCACATCGCCACACACAGGCCGAGAGCAGGATTTTTATGTTGGCCCTGATGGGTTGCTCCGGCGTGAGGACTACTATGTGGACGTTGCGGGTGGGTTTGCGGGGGCGCAATTGGTCTTCGAATTTGTCGAGATGCAGGGTCTACGCTTCCCGACAAGACGGCTTGCATACCAACGTGGCGACGACATGCGGCCGAAACTCGATCCTTTGATGGTATCTATAGACCTCGGCGACTTCGCTCTTCGATAGAGTGCCCGTTCGGAGCACTGGTGACGAGGCGCCGTCGATCCCATATATTGGTAAATTGATCTTGTCCGACCGATGGGGTGAGAAAATGTCAAGATACAGCAAAAGCCCGGAGGCCATCGCGAAGCTTTCTCCGGAGCAGTATCGCGTAACGCAGGAAAGCGGCACCGAACGCCCGGGCACGGGCGAATATCTGAACAACAAGAAGTCCGGCATCTATGTCGATGTCGTGTCGGGTGAGCCGCTGTTCGCATCCTCTGACAAATACGAATCGGGATGCGGCTGGCCGAGCTTCACCAAACCGATCGAGCCCGCCAATGTCAGCGAATTGCGAGACACCACGCATGGCATGGTGCGGATCGAAGTGCGCTCGGCGCACGGCGACAGCCATCTTGGGCACGTCTTCACCGATGGACCGCCGGATCGCGGGGGCTTGCGTTACTGCATCAACTCCGCGTCGCTGCGGTTTGTCCCGCGTGAGAAGATGCAGGCCGAAGGCTATGGCGATTATCTGAACCAGGTGGAGGACATTTGATGACCACGGAACGTGCCGTTCTTGCCGGTGGCTGCTTTTGGGGCATGCAGGATCTTATTCGCCGTTACGACGGCGTGATCTCAACCCGCGTTGGCTATGCGGGTGGCGATGTGCCCAATGCGACCTATCGCAATCACGGCACGCATGCCGAAGCGATTGAGATTATTTTCGATCCTTCCAGAATCAGCTATCGCAAACTCTTGGAATTCTTTTTCCAGATCCATGACCCGAGCACGCGCAATCGCCAGGGTAACGATGCGGGCACGAGTTACCGCTCCGCGATTTTCTACACGACCGACGAGCAGAAGCAGGTGGCGGAAGACACGATTGCCGATGTCGATGCGTCGGGGCTGTGGCCGGGCAAAGTTGTGACGGAGGTCGCCCCCGCTGGCGCGTTTTGGCAGGCCGAGCCGGAGCATCAGGATTACCTCGAGCGGTATCCCGCCGGGTACACTTGTCATTTCATCCGGCCCGGCTGGAAACTGCCGGTTCGGCAAAGCGCGGTCGCAAAGCAATCGTGACAGTTTATCACGGCCACGCCAGCCGATGCGAAAGTATCGGCTATACCATCGTCCAATAAATTCATCTTTACGTTTGCCGCATCTGTACATCGCATCCGAGGTGTCAGGGGCAGCGGTGACAAACGTTGTGAATCATGGGCGCACGGACCAGGAAGTGGTCAGGCTCGCGGCACTGGGGCTGATGGCGACGGGGATTGTCCACGATTTCGGAAATCTCATGCAGATTGTCACAAGTGCCATCCATCTCATCGAACGAAACCTGGATCAGCCTGAGACGCTCGATATTCGCGCCTTCACGCAGGGAGCCCTGGCCTCTGTTGATCGGGCTACTGCGCTGAGCAGGCAAATTCTCGGGTTTTCGCACGCGGAAGATACGATCGAGGAGATCGTCTATCTCGATTTTGCGTTGGCCGCGATCGAGAAGCCCATTTGCTGGATGGCCGGGCAGTCCATTCGCGTCGAACTGATCCTCGGCGACGACCTGTCGCCTGTCTTTTGCAATGTTCGAGAATTCGAAAATGCCGTGCTCAATCTGGTCATCAACGCCAAGGATGCGATGCCGGACGGCGGCCGGCTTCGCATAGAGACTTACCGGGCAGGTAGTGAGAACGCACCCATTGTTGTGTTGCGCGTGACAGACACCGGATGCGGCATGTCCCCCCAAACGGCCAAACATGCCTTTCAACCTTTCTTTACAACCAAGCCAGCAGGGCGCGGCAACGGACTTGGTCTTGCGATGGTGGGTGAGTTTGTCCGGCGCGTGGGCGGTTCGGTGCAGATCGAAAGCGCTGTGACCCAAGGTACGTCGGTCGTTCTACGGTTACCGGCATGTCGCAACTAGAGCTGATACGAATTGGTGCTTCTTATGCTGACGCTGCGCGTTTTCGCCTGCGCGCGATGCCAGCACTACCGCCGAAAATTGGTTGCCCGTCATCGGCGGGACTTTCAGTTTCGATTCCACATCCTGTTTCATCTCAAACTTTGATCCAGGCTAACCTTAAAGGAGAATGACGTGCCCGCCAATCTCGCCGTGCTAGCGTCTGCAACTGTGATCTTCGTCCATGGCGCCTTCGCCGACGGCTCCAGCTGGAACAATGTGATCGCCAATTTGCAAAAGAAATCCATCGATGTCATTTCGGTGCAAAACCCGCTCTCGTCACTAGCCGACGATGTCGCGGCCACGCATCGCGCGATTGAAGCCGCCAAGGGGCCGGTGATCCTCGTCGGTCATTCCTGGGCTGGCGCCGTTATCACTCAGGTAGGTGATGATCCGAAAGTGAAGGCGCTGGTTTATGTGGCTGCGTTTGCGCCGGATGTGGGAATGTCAGTCAACGATCTCGGAAAGGGCGCGCCGCCGCCCGCGTGGGTCAAGACCATTATCGCTAGCTCGGATGGATACCTCACACTTTCTGCGGACAGCGTTGCCGAAAATTTCGCGCAGGATCTGCCAAAATCGCAAGCTGCCATTCTGGCCGCCACGCAAGGCCCGACGGCGGCGCATGCGTTCGACGAAAAGCTTTCGGTCGCCGCGTGGCGTAACAAGCCGAGCTGGTATATCGTCGCCAAGCAGGACCGGATGATCGCACCGGACGCCGAGCGCGCGATGGCTCATATGATGAATGCTCGCATTACCGAAATCGACGCCAGCCACGTAGTGATGCTGTCCCAGCCCGACAAGGTAACGGCGGTCATCGAAGACGCGTTGGCCAGCGTCTCCTCATCCGAACAAGCGAACGCACATTGAGGAAGCTCGACGATGAAACCTTGCCTTGGCCGCTTCGCCGAAAGCCGTCAAACCACTTTCGGTGTTGCGGGCAAGTGTTTGCGCAGGCGAACAGGAACTGTCGCTGATCGATCTGGCCGTGTGATCGGTGAATTGCAGATCGAACATATGACCCGCTGGTAGGAAGGAGCACTTGGAGATGGCCACACTGCAGATCAACGGTCGAGTTCAGGAAGTCGATGTTCCCGCTGACATGCCGCTCTTATGGGTGCTACGCGATGTTATTGGATTGACCGGCACGAAGTTCGGTTGCGGAATTGCGCAATGCGGCGCGTGCACGGTTCACATCGATGGCAAGGCGGTCCGGTCGTGCCTTCTTCCGGTGGGCTCGATTGGCAAGAGGGCGATAACCACTATCGAGGCTATCGGCGAAATGCCGATCGGCGCCAAGGTGCAGAAGGCCTGGCTCGATCTGGAAGTCGTGCAGTGCGGCTATTGCCAGTCTGGCCAGATCATGTCGGCAACCGCGTTGCTCGCGGCAACGCCGCATCCCGACGATTCAGACATCGACGCCGCAATGGCAGGAAATATCTGCCGCTGCGGCACCTATGTGCGCATTCGCGCGGCCATCAAGAAAGCTGCCGACACGAAGCAGGCGTAAGTGGCAGAACCGCAGAGGGATGCGATCATGACGGTTCATTCTATTCCCGCACAAGCTGGAGTTCTGTCGCGGCGGACATTGCTGCACGCGGGCGCCGCTGTGGGCGGTGGCCTGCTGCTCGGGTTTTACACCCCGGCCGCTGACGCGGCGCTGTCGAACACGACAGCCGGCATGCCGCCGGACGTTGGGCCATTTGCGCCGAACGCCTTCATCCGCATCGGACAGGACGGCAAGGTCACGCTTGTCATGCCGCAAGTCGAGATGGGGCAGGGCGTCTACACTTCACTATCCATGATCCTCGCAGAGGAACTCGATGCGGCGTTCGATTCCGTGTCGGTGGAGGCGGCCCCGCCAAGTGACGCGCTGTACGGCAATCCGATTTTCGGAATTCAAGCAACGGGCAATTCCAACTCAGTGCGCGCCTTTTGGATGAAGCTAAGGCAAATGGGAGCGGGCGCGCGTGCAATTCTGGTGCAGGCCGCGGCTACGCAATGGAAGGTGGATCCGGCCAGTTGCACGACGAGCAATGGCGAGGTCTTTCATGCAGCCACTGGGCGCAAGCTTACTTATGGTGCGCTCGCCGATATGGCGGCGAAGCTCACACCGCCCGTCAAGCCGGTTCTCAAAAATCCGAATGATTTCAAGCTGATCGGAAAGCCGCTCAAGCGGCTCGATACACCCGACAAAGTCAATGGCAAGGCGCTCTACGGCATCGACATGCTGCCGGCTGGCGTGAAATTCGCGGCTATCGCGGCAAGTCCGGTCTTTGGCGGCAAGGTCGGACATGTGGACGATTCTGCTGCCAGAGCGATGGGTGGCGTCCGTCAGATCGTCGTGCTGGACGATCTCGTGGCAGTTGTGGGCGATCACTTCTGGGCGGCAAAGCAGGGACTGGACGCCCTCGACATCGTCTGGAACGACGGCGCGAACGCGCATGTCGATTCCGCACAGATTCGCAAAGACATCAAGGCCGCGAGCGAACAGGAGGGCGCGATCGCAAAGTCTGTTGGTGATGTGGAAAAAGCGCTTGAGGGCGGCGACGCAATCGAAGCCCATTATGAGCTTCCGTTCCTCTCCCATGCACCGATGGAGCCGATGAATTGCACCGTGCATGTGCGGCCCGATGGTTGCGACGTGTGGGTCGGCACGCAAGTCTGCGCGCGCACACAAGCCATTGCCGCCAAAGTCACCGGTCTCCCGCTCCAGAAGGTCGTCGTACACAATCAATTTCTTGGTGGTGGATTTGGGCGCAGATTGGACGTGGACGGTACTGAAAAGGCCGTGCGCATAGCGCAGAAGGTCAGCGGTCCGGTCAAGGTGGTTTGGACGCGCGAGGAGGATATCCAGCACGACTTCTATCGTCCCATTTATTATGATCGCATCACTGCGACGTTGAAGGACAGCCAGATCTACGGTTGGAAACACCGCGTTACGGGATCATCGGTCATGGCGCGCTGGTTTCCGTTAGGATTCCAGCATGGTGTCGATATCGACGGCGTCGACAGTGCGATCGACGAACCCTACGACATTCCGCATTTCCGCGTGGAATTCGTGCGCCACGAGCCCCCTGCGGTGCCGACTGGATTCTGGCGCGGTGTCGGCCCAAACAACAATGTCTTTGCCGTCGAGAGTTTCATCGATGAGCTTGCCAAGAAGGTGGGTAAGAACCCGCTCGACTTCCGTCTCGCGATGCTCGGAAAGTCGCCGCGCCTGAAAACCGCGTTGCAGCTCGCGGCGAAGAAGTCCGGCTGGAATGATCCTTTGCCGGCACGCGTCGGACGCGGCATCGCGGTGCAGGTGTCGTTCGCAAGCTTTATTGCCACGATCGCGGAAGTGGAGGTGGATCACAACGGCGAGGTTTATGTGCGCCGCATCACCAGCGCAGTGGATACCGGCATTGCCGTCAATCCCGACACCATTGTCGCTCAATTGCAGGGCGGTCTGATCTTTGGCGTGACCGCAGCGCTATATGGCGAGATCACGATCGACAAAGGGCGCGTGCAGCAGAGCAACTTCAATGATTATCGCATGCTGCGGATCGACCAGGCACCCATCATCGAGGTTCATCTCATCAAGAGCGGTGAGGCGCCTGGCGGTATCGGTGAGACTGGCACCACGGCTGGCCCGCCGGCCGTGCGCAATGCCATCTACGCAGCGACCGGCATCGCACTGCGGCGGCTGCCGATCGATCGCGAGGTCCTGGCAGGGAGGAAGCCGGCATGACCTGGTTCACCAGTCTTAGCGACAAAAAGCGCTACCTCGTCATCGCTGCTGCAGTCATCGTCGTGATCGCTGCGATCGCCTTTTATTGGATCGCGCTTGGCCCCGGGCCTATGGATTTCGCAGGCGGCAAAAGGATCGCGCTCACAGACTATCATGCTGCCGATCCAACGGGCGTTCCCCCACAGCTTGCGCATGCAAGTATTGTCCAACGTGGCGAATATCTGGCGCGCGCGGCCGATTGCGGATCCTGCCACACCGCTAAGGGTGGCGCATCGTTTACTGGTGGCCTCGCCTTCGTCCTGCCGTTCGGAACGATCTATTCCGCAAACATCACGCCGGACAAAGATACGGGTATTGGTTCATGGAGCGACGCTGCTTTTTTGAACGCACTGCGCAAAGGCATCGACGACGGGGGCGCGCGACTTTATCCGGCGATGCCCTATGCGTCCTATACCGGCATGACAGACGCCGATGGCCTGGCGATCAAGGCCTATCTCTTCAGTCTTGCTCCCGTGCGCAACGAGGTTGCGAAAGACAGGCTGAGTTTTCCGTTCAACCAGCGCTGGCTGATGGGCATCTGGGACTTGTTCTTCAATCCCGACAAACGCTTTGAAGCCAATACGCAGCATAGCCCGCAATGGAACCGCGGCGCATATCTGGCGGAGAATCTGGCGCATTGCGGAGAATGCCATACGCCCCGTAATCTGGCTTTCGCGCTCGACAACCGGAACAAATTCGCGGGCGAAGTCCAGTCCGGCTGGCACGCTTACAACATCACAAGCGATAAGGATGCCGGCGTCGGCGCGTGGAGCGCTGCTGAGCTGTATCAATATCTGTCGCGTGGTCACGCCGATGGACGCGGCACAGCCGCAGGTCCGATGGGCGAGGCCGTGGACAAGAGCTTCAAATATCTCACGCCGGGCGATATAGCCGCCATCGTCGCCTATGTGCAGAGCGTGCCGGCGGTTGCTTCGCCTCGTCTGCCCGCACCGAAGTCAGTGCCCGCACCTGTTTCACATCGAGAAGGCGTCGTCGCCGAATATGATCTGCACGGCAAGGCGCTTTTTGCAGGCTCCTGCGCCAGCTGCCACGGCTGGACGGGTGTCAGCCCGCTCACGCGTTATGCCACTTTGACCGGCACACGCTCCGTCAATGATCCAACCGCCATCAATGTGGCGCAGATCGTTCTGCAAGGTACGATACGCGACATACCAGACGGCAAGGTGTTCATGCCGTCTTTCGGTGGCGCGTTTTCGGACGCCGAAGTCGCAGCCGTCGCCAACTACGTGACCGCGCGCTTTGGCGCGCAACCATCCCAGATCACCGTGAAAGATGTCGCAAAGTTGCGTCAGGAGGATTGAGCGCAAACGGCGCGAACCCAAATGGCCGGATTTGTTCGGCGTTTGGAAGCACCTGATCTCAAGGAGAAAGATGATGAAAATCAATCGACATGGTTCTGCCGTCTGGCAAGGCGGCATCAAGGACGGCAAAGGCGCGATATCGGCAGAGAGCGGTGCGCTCAAATCCTATCCCTATGGCTTCGCAAGCCGCTTTGAAGGAAAGCCCGGCACCAATCCGGAGGAATTGATCGCTGCTGCGCATTCCGGCTGCTTCACGATGGCACTCTCCCTGATCCTAGGAGAGAGCAAGCTTGTTGCCGAGCACATGGAAACATCCGCTCAGGTGACTTTGGAACAGGTCGCCGATGGATATGCGATCACGGCGGTTCACCTCACGCTGACGGCAAAAATTCCGGGTGCGGATCAGGCAACGTTTGAAAAACTGACCGCGATCGCAAAGGCGGGTTGTCCGGTCTCGAAGCTTCTGAAGGCCGACATCACGCTCGATGCAAAGCTCGTGGCCTGAATAACGATACGCTGTTTGTCGGTTTGGAACGTACATCGCTTTGAAGGCTAGAACTCAGGAGATACGAGATGTCAAAGGCAAAGCAGACTGCGCCGCTTGGTGGCCGGGCTCATCAACCGGACGAAGATCGCTTCCACGCTATCCACGCAGAGGATATTCAGTGGAAGCCATTCCCGGCTTTTCCACCCGAAGCGCGCCTTGCGATCTTAGTCGGCGACCCCAGCAAACCAGGACCCTATGTGATCAGGGTCAAGCTGCCGGCGGGCACCAAGATGAAACCGCACAAGCATCCGGAGGACCGCATCTACACGGTAATGTCGGGCGTTTTCTACATTGGGTTGGGCGAAGTCTTCGACGAAACCAAACTGACCGCCTTCGCGCCTGGCAGCGTCGTGATTCTTCCAGGCGATCAGCCACACTTCCATTGGGCCAAGTCCGGCGAATACATCACGCAGGTCACGGCGATCGGTCCGTTGGGCCTGTCGTATATTGACCGAGCCGACGACCCTCGAAACCAAAGTCATTTGGTGGCAAGAACGCGATAGATGGCAGCCGCGGAGGGTATGCCAATGGAACGCGCGCAATGGCCACCCTGTTAAAACGTGTCGGTATCAAATTGCCGATAATTCAAGCTCCTATGGCGGGGGTCTCAACCCCGGCGATGGCTGCCGCCGTCTCCAACGCCGGCGCTCTGGGCTCGATTGGCGTCGGAGCTGAAAACGCCGCCAATGCGCGCAGCCTGATCGAAGAGCTCAAACGCCTTACCAGCAAACCGTTCAACGTTAACGTGTTCGCCCACAAACCCGCTATAGCCAACAAACAGCGAGAGATTGCTTGGCTCGAAGCCCTGAAGCCAATCTTCCAGCAATTCGAGGTCCTGCCGCCGCAGGCGATCAAAGAGATTTACACCAGTTTCGTCGTAGATGAAGCGATGCAAGAGCTGCTTCTCGATGCCAAACCGGCAGTTGTCAGTTTCCACTTCGGCTTGCCATCGACCGAATTGATCGCGCGTATGAAGTCCGCGGGCATAGTGCTGCTTTCATCCGCCACCAACCTTAGCGAAGCCAAACAGGCTGTCGCCGTTGGCGTGGACGCCATCGTGGCCCAAGGATACGAGGCCGGCGGACATAGAGGCATATTCGATCCTGGGATGCCCGACAGTCAGCTTGGTGTCCTGGCGCTCACCCAGCTCCTGGTTGGTGCGATCCCCATTCCAGTCATCGCTGCCGGCGGCATAATGGATGGGGCAGGGATTGCGGCCGTGTTGGACCTCGGTGCGGAGGCTGCACAGCTCGGCACTGCCTTTATCGCTTGCCCGGAATCGAGCGCCGACCAGTATTACCGCAATGCTCTGTTTGGGGCGGGCGTGTTGGCCACGGAGATGACGTCGCTGATCTCCGGTCGTCCGGCGCGCTGCCTATCAAATGCATTCACTGCCTTGAAAGACACTGCACTGAAAGGCGTGAAGATCCCTGAGTATCCCATCGCCTATGACGCGGCCAAGGCTCTTGCAGCAGCTGCCAAGGCGAAGGGCGAGGGCGGCTTCGGCGCACAATGGGCGGGCCAGGGAGCTTTCCTCGCGCGTGTCATGCCGGCTGCTGAGTTGGTCAAGACGTTAGCGAATGAACTGGAAGGCGCGCGCGAAAGGCCGGCACAAGGCGCTGGTTAAGGCGTTGCTGATACTTGGCCGTCATAGATTGGGGTCAGGTGGCAATGAAACGCCTACCAACGACCAAGAGACCATCGGAAAAATCAGGGTAATATCTATCCAGCGAGCACCGCACCAAATTCTACGGCGCGCGAACGCAGACTTGATCTCACGCGTATCCGGATATTGGCGCGGTCAAACGTATCACCCCCTATGCAGCTGCCGTGCATGGCATCGAGGTAGTTATCGAGCTCGTACAATTGGCACGTATCGCTCTAAAGCGTCTTGGCTTGGTTGGAAAGCTCAGCGAGCGGAATTGCCGACCGACAGAGGGCGATGGGCAGGTCTGCGCTTTCGAAATTAAGGCGGCCGGATAGAGCCCGCTTTGTAATAATATTGCCGCACCAGCCGCCTGCAAATATTTCCCAAAAAGCTTGTTCGACTCCGCCATCTCCAAGCGTCTTATTAAATAGAAGCTAGGTTTAGCCCTCAGAAGGCAGAAGCTGGCGGGGCATGTCCGACCCATCGGAAACCAATCGCGATGACGCCGATCTGGCGTGCGCCGACGCCGGTATGAGCACGCCATCGCTTAAAGCTTGGTTTCAGCGGGAAGTATTGCCGTTGGAGGCGAACTTGATGATGTATCTGCGCCAAAATTGGCGCGACCAAAGCAACATCGAAGACCTGCTCCACGATGTGTATGTGCGGGTCTACGAGTTTGCCGTTGAAAAAGTTCCTGATAATGCAAAAGCCTTTGTCTTCGCCACCGCCCGCAATCTTCTTATAAGCCGTATTCGCCAGCGCAACATCGTACCAATCGAAACCGCCGCCGACCTCGAAGCGCTGGATGTCGCAATCGACGCACCTAGCCAAGAGCGTAGCGCCATCGCACGAGAAGAATTACGGCGCTTGCAGACAGCGATTGATCGGCTGCCTGCGAAATACAGCCAGGTCGTTATCATGCGCCGTTTGGACGAACTTTCTCGCGCCGAGATTGCCGTAAGGCTCGGCCTCACCGAAGGAACCGTAACGACCTATCTGCGCAGAGGAATGTGCGCCCTTGCCGACATGCTCTACGCGGGCGCTTCCGACGACATTGGAAATCTGCCGTGACCGAGCATGGCGCAATGTCGACCACCGATGCCAGAGCGCTGCGAGAACGCGCAGGGGACTGGCTTGAACGCCGGGACCGGCCTGACTGGAGTGCTCAGGACCAAACCGACTTCGATGCGTGGCTGGCCGAGTCCTCCGCCAACCTCGTCGCGTATTGGCGCGTAGAGGGCGCTTGGGAACGTGCGCAGAGGCTGCGTGCCGTGCACCCCCCCCACTCCTCCTCGCCAAAAGGCGGTTCGCCAAAAAAAGCGCGGTCGATCCTTAACAGGGTCGTAGCCGGATTTGCCGCGGTCGCAGTCGCGGGCTTTGCGACGATGCTCCTCGTTCCACGCTCGCATGAGCAAGTGATCTCGACCCCGATTGGCGGTCACAAGATCGTCACGCTCAGAGATGGCTCACGCATCGAATTGAACACCGACACGGTGTTGCGCGTGGATGTCGCCGCGGATCACAGGTTTGCTTCGATAGACAAAGGCGAAGCCTATTTTCAGATTGCGCACGACACCAAACACCCGTTTGTGGTCGCAGCAGGGGACCACCGCATCACAGTGCTGGGAACCAAGTTTGTCGTTCGCCAGAATCCCAAACGTCTCGAAGTGGCACTACTGGACGGTCGCATTTGGCTGGACGCAAGTCCTGGCCTGCCGAATACCCATGGTTTTCTGCTCGTGCCAGGCGACGAGGTCGTGTCGACCGCACGATCGCTAACCCGCATACGCAAGCCCGCCGAGGACCTACAAGGCGAACTTGGCTGGCGCAGCGGCATGCTGGTTTTCAAATACGTAACGCTCGTAGACGCCGCGGCCGAACTCAACCGCTATAACACGAAAAAGCTCGTCATCGCAGACGCTGCAACCGCGCGGCTCAAGATCATCGGTAAGTTTCCGACCAACGACATCGAGATGTTTGTCCGAGCAAGTCGTCAATTATTCAATCTTCACGTCGATACACGTGGCGACAATATCGTTCTCTCGCGCTGAGCGTAGACGAACCGATGGCCTCGGCCATCAAACAGGGGGAAGTCAGTGCTGAAATTCCGGAAAATCCTTCTAGCAGGGGCTGCGCTTACGATTTTGTTTGCGTCGGCCGCATCGGCCGAGACATTCAATATTCCTGCAGGCGATCTTGCAAAGGCGTTGGATGCCTATATGCGGCAGACAGGAACGGCGCTCATTGTTTCAGGCGACGATGTCAAAACCAGCCATACCATGGGCGCTGTCGGCAATCTGTCGTCGGAAGAAGCGCTCTACCCACATTTTGGCGGGAACAGGATTTGTCACGCGGCGGGATTCCGGTGCAGTCGTTATCGTCCGCGGCCGTCAGTCAAGTGAGATAGATCATGTCCAATTGGCTGCTGCCACGACGCCGGCCGTCGCCGGTGCAGCCCTGGAAACTGTTACCGTCACCTCATCGAAGCTCGGCGGGGCCGATATCCAGAATATTCCGATCTCAATCACGGCGCTGTCGCAGGAACAATTAACCGCGACGCAGACTGCGGGCGGGCCTGATCTCGTCAAGCAAGTGCCGAACATGACCTTCACCAAAACGAATTTCTCCGGCTACAGCATCCAGTTGCGCGGTATCGGCACGCAGGCGATTTCGGTGACGACCGATCCCGCAGTGGCTGTCGCGTTCAACGATGTTCCGTTCATTCGCAATCATTTCTTCGAGCAGGAATTCTACGACGTAAGCCAAGTGGAGGTGCTGCGCGGTCCGCAGGGCACGCTCTACGGCCGCAACGCGACGGCGGGCGTGGTCAATCTGATACCGGCAAAGCCAACGGATCAGTTTGAAGCCCTCGCATCGGGCGACATTGGCAACTACCGCAATCGCCGGTTCGAAGGAATGATCAATATTCCTTTGATCGACGATCGGCTCGATTTGCGTGTTGCCGGGGAGTGGACCAAGCGCAACGGGTATACGCAAGATACGACGCTAGATACCCCTGTTGACGGTCGCGATCTGTGGTCAGGGCGGGTCAGCCTGGCCTGGAAACCAATTCCAGAGCTGCAGACGCTTTTCTTGTGGGAACATTTTAGTGAAGACGACGATCGCCTGCGCAGTGGCAAGCAGCTCTGCGAAACCGTGCTGCCGCCAACCTCGGTCGATGGCGTGGCCGTGCCAGCGGCGTCACAAACGGGAGGTCGTGCCGTAGCAGCTCTGAATCTCAACGCGTCTTATTTCAGCCAAGGCTGCCAGCCGACATCGCTCTATTCGCCGAGTGCCTTTCAGGTTCCTTACGGCCCGTCCTTGCCCTATGTGCTTGCGCTGCAATCAGTTGGTGCGGAAAATTATGGCGTCGATCCTTACGCGGAAACGACGCAATCGAGGAATTTGCGGGAAATACAATCGGCAATTCTTCCCCGCTACAAGGCGAAGAATGACATTCTTGAATTCAATGCCGACTACCAAATCAATCCGGCACTGACCCTGACCTCACAGACCGGGTACAATCAGGATTTCCTCTATTCATCCGAGGACTACGATCGTTTCGATACGTCTCCCGGCATTTTCGTGACGGGATCTGCAGGGGATGCGATCCCATGCGGCTCAGGCGCGCCGCCATTCTGTGTGATGGACGATCCGGCTGCCGGAACAAACGGCATACCGTCCAATGCGGTCATCTATTGCGATCCCCAATTGGGGTGTTCGGATCGGCTCATCGTTCAGGATCTTGATGTCGAACATGCATGGCAACTGAGTCAGGAATTCCGCGCGGCCTCAAATTTCGGTGGACCGTTCAACTTTAGCATCGGAGCCAACTATCTGCACTATGAGACCGAGGAAAATTACTACGTCTTTTCCAATGCCTTGACTGCAGCTGCGGCCGGATCGGGCGGCGGCGGTGGGTGTTGTGGCAGCTACGTCCCACCAAATTGTCTGGAAGTGGGAAGGTTTCTTACGGGCTATCAAAGTCCAAATCCCATCGCGGGAGGCGGTCAAGTTACCCAGGACTGCATCTATTACGACGGTAACCCAATCGGCAGTCTGGACGACCAGGGCCACAACTACTTCCTGAGCCAGAATCCCTACACGCTGAATTCCTACGCTGGGTTCGGTGAGGCCTACTACAACGTTACCAGCACGCTAAAACTAACTGGCGGCCTGCGCTGGACGGTCGACCAAAAGCACTTCGTCAATATTCCAAGCGAAGTGCTGGATCAGGGCTACGGATATTGGATTTCGGGTTCGGAAAATCAGGAATGGGATCGCCTCACTGGACGTGCCGTTCTCAACTGGACACCAAAGCTCGATTTTACCGATCAAACCCTCGTCTACGGATCGTATTCGCATGGGTACAAAGCTGGCGGCGCTAATCCGCCCGGAGCAATATTCCCGCAAATCGGCGCTGCAAATACGCCCTTCGTCGTTCATCCGCTCACGTTTAAACCGGAATATATCGAGGCCTTTGAACTTGGCACCAAAAACGCGCTTCTAGACGGAGCTTTGACGATAAACGGCGATGTCTTCTACTACAATTACACGGGCTATCAGATCTCTGAGATTGTCGATCGTACCGCGATCAACACCAACTACAATGCACATGTTGAGGGTGCCGAACTTGAGTTCGAACTGGGAGCCTGTACCAGGTTTGAGATTCAATTTTGCTGGCGGCTGGGAGAAGACGGCGGTCGCCGGCGGCACCTTCGGCATCGATCTGATGGATCGAACGGCGGGCATGCCCGGCTGGTTGGTCTTTAAGCCGTTCGCGACACAGGCTTCCAATTGTATCCTTCCGGACTATGTCGTTGCAGCGCTCCTTCAGCAGAGGTCCTTTCAGCCGGGTGATCCGGGCTTTACTGGGTTTGGCATCGGCCCCTTTGCGTGTCAGGCCGCCTACACATCCCATATCGATCCCGTCACGGTGTGTCCCTATGTTGCCAATCCGACGACTGATTGCCCGAATGGCACCAAATACGACGGTGCTCTTCCGCCAGCGGGTTATCCCGGCTTCGATCCGACGCAACCAGCTATCAACAATGGCGAAGGATTTGCCAAGAATTTGAGTGGCAACGAATTGCCCAACGCGCCACCGCTTACTGTCTCGTTCGGGGCACAGTACACAGTGCCGCTTTCAGCCGATTGGGCAGGCACGTTGCGTGGCGATTACTACTGGCAGGACTATTCCTGGGCAAGAATATTCAACGACCAGCCCTACGATCGCCTGCGCGGTTACACAAATCTCAACCTCACATTGATTTTCACCAATCAGGATGGTTGGCAGGTGATGACGTATCTCAAGAATGTCTTCAATACGACCGACATCACAGGCGACTTCCTCAACAGCGATGACAGCGGGCTGACAACCAATGTGTTTCTGACCGATCCGCGGCTGTTCGGCGTTCGCATCACAAAGAACTGGTAAGGGGGAGCCAATGAGCGAATTGATCAGCACCAATAACAATCAAAATACCCGTCGGCGGCTCTTGTCGACGGCTTCGGCCTTGACCGTGCTGGCTTCATTTTACGCTCCCAATGGAGCGGCGGCGAGCAACGACATCGACCGCCCGACAGTATGGATCGAACTCGGCGCGGAAATGGATCGGCTGAGTGGGCAGGGCGAAAATTTCCCGCTTGGGTTTTTGCCGAACTATTCCGGCTCGTCGGTTTTGCAAAACCCTTCGCCATCGCAAGCGCAGAACCCACTGCCATTCACCTTTGGCGGCGTCGGCAAACTATCGTTTGAACCCAGCAATTCCGATTTGGTTTTCTCTGCCGCAATTCGTTATGGCAGATCGAGCAACAAAAAGAAGGTTCATCACCAGACCACCTCTGTCCACCCCACCAAATACCAGAATGGGAAGCCGCTACCGAGCCCGTCTGGCAATATACACCTGTTTACCGATGAGAATTTCGCCAACACGACGGCCACCCACCGTGAAAGCCATACCGTCCTTGATTTCACCGTTGGCAAGGATGTGGGCCTGGGCATGTTCGGGCATGACGCGTCATCGGTGTTCAACGTCGGCGTTCGCTTCGCGCAATTCTCCTCGCGGATGACTGTCGACATCCGGGCCAGGCCTGATGTGAAATTTAAATATTATCCCTCAGCCGCATCGCCAAACAGAGCCAACATCGATCCTTACTTTCACAGCTATCATGTTACAGGAAGCGCGTGGCGCAATTTCCACGGTATAGGTCCATCGCTATCGTGGAACGCTTCGGTTCCCGTGGTCGGCAACATAGAAGCCGGAGAAGTGGCGTTTGACTGGGGCGTCAATGCCGCGCTGCTGTTCGGTCGACAAAAGGCTCACGCGCAGCATCAAGAGACGGGTACCTATGTATCCTGGCAGGCGGGGCTTATGGGCGGTATTGCCGCCGGTACCGTTTTGTATCAGGAAGCGCCTCCTCCTCACAATGCCGATCGTGCCGTCACCGTGCCCAATATTGGCGGGTTTGCAGGCCTGTCGTTCGACTACTCAAGCGCAAAAGTGAGCTTAGGATACCGTGCAGATTTCTTTATAGGCGCGATTGATGGTGGAATCGATGCGCGCAAGTCGGAGACCCTCGGGTTTTACGGCCCATTCGCTACCGTGAGCATTGGGCTCGGTGGCTAGAACAGATAGAACTGTCTGCAAAGGATGATGGGGGAGAATTCCGTCGCCCTTTTCTATCTACGATAGCATTTTGGAGCGAATATCCGGCCGATGTGAATATGAACTCGCAATCAGCCCGCTATAAACTCTGTTACTCCTGAATATTCCTTTCGAAGTTACGCTTTTCCAGCAAATCCAGATGGGCCTGGGAATATCCGAGGCGCAATCCCGATTTCACGTAGGCACTCGGTGATCGGCCATTTGAAACGCTACCAACCTTTGCCGGCGACGTCATCGCTTCGCGCTTGACCGTTTTGCTGTCCTGGGTTTCGGCCTCCAGGACTTTGCGAGATCGTCCAGGGCCTGAGCGACCATGCGGGAATCGACGCGGGCCGGATCGAAATCACCGCGCTGTTCGGGATCTGCCAGAAATTCTTCATAGCCAGGAACTCCGCCACAATCTTCTGGAGGACGAGGCGCCCGTCGCATCGAGCAGGAAGGGGAAATCCAGTTGAGCTGGTGCTTGTCTGGTGCGCTCGATCTTGATGGCGTGGTCCCAGTAGTCGCCAAAATCATAGATATAGTGGAGCGTTTTTACGCCGGTGTCGCGCATGACGCTGAGCAGGGTCGTTTTGCGTGCGTCTGTGAGTTCTTTGTAGCTGTCTGCGTCGGGCAAGCCGAAGCTGCAGCCCGCCGCCTGAAACTCCCACAGATGGGTATCGGTCCATCCCATGGCGGTCTGGATGACGGTGTGAAGGCGGCTGAGACGGATACTGAGGGGCACGACGACCCGGCGCAGGACCTCGGGCCTGATGTCGCAGAGCGTAATTTTAAGGGCGACGGCGGCGATCTCTCTCACGCTGCAGAGTTTAGCGCAGCGCGTTTAACGGATCGAGTCTGTGCGGGATTGCCGTTACGCCGCAGCGCGCTGCTCGGGTGGCTGCCAGTTCCAGGGGAGTAGTTCGGCGATGGCGCGTACGGGATGATCATTGATGGGGGCGGCACGTCGGCGAGGTAGTCATAAGGATCCCGTCTAAACATCGACCCAGGCATCGCGTTGATAGTCGAAATACCGATCTACCCGTTCGCCATTCCATTGATAGTTTAGATGCCGTTCCTGGTGTGGCAGACCAACTGCTCGCGGCTTGAAGGCGCCGACGCATTGACCGCCAGCACGCCGAACGCTGGGATAAGCAACGCCCAATGAGTCCGCGTCATGCAGCTTTCGGGCATAGACACGGGATGCTGCATAGGAGACGGGATCAAGAACGCTCGTGCGCCTGAGGCTCGGTCAGTGCATTTACGTCTTCGAAGTCGTTCTTGATCATGCCCACCAATACGCGCATGTCTTCCGTGCGAGGCGGATCCTGGCTGTCGCGGGCAAATTGCTCAAAATGAAATATCGTCTCGGCAACCGCCGTATCGAGATCGGATGCTGCGTAATAGACCCCATAGGAACCGTCGCTAAAACGCGAGCCATTCGGGTTGAGGTGCGTGAAAGAAGCCATCACATAGCTGGCCCCAGGACCTATTACCCGATCCTGTGGCGGGACGAGAGCGATGTTGCCGATCTCGTCGCGGACGCGAGAATTGGTAAGCTGCTCCAATTCGATAAGCGCATCCCATATGCCGGGATCGGGGGTGAGCCGTTCGAACAAGTTTATCGGCGGATGACGGGAGGCAATAATGCGCCATGCCAGTGGCCATTCGATATGGCGTAACACCACCGGCTAGCTCCAAGGCGCTCGGGCAGCATCCACATAGTTTCTGACGGCTGCCAGATCCGTGACATCACCGGCACGCATTCGCTCCAGAGGGGTCTGACCTCCAAAGGCTTTATTGGGCCGCCTAACCCAGCCATCAGCTAATTTCGGATTGGAATAGAGTATCTGGAGAGCTTTATAGATGCCGGCCGCGTAACCGATCCGGCGCAAGGTATCCTCGGACACTCTCACGCCTCCTCCTTTGCGCCACGCATAATAAGTGCGTTCGGCAGGCGAACCCAGGATGATACGGGCGTCCTCCGCGCCGATTCCCCAAGCATCCATGATCTGGAAAAAGCCCCGAAGAGCATTTGTGGGAGGAGTAGGACGAAAGCGCCGGGCGGGTTCTTGATGGAGTGGCATAGCTGTCTCACAGATTTGCAGTTTACAAGTCAAAAGCTGCGAATTTGCAAAAATTAGCATACTAAAGGGGCCGGGGTAGTTGGAAGTGCAGGAATATTTCCCTTAAAGGAGGCGGATAAAGGAAACCGAACCTGGAGAAAAGTGGGAAATCATCGGTAGGAGGAGGTCTGCCGATGGCGGGCAAAGCCCGCCTACAGGGACAACCCAATCCTCCAAGCTGCCGGTTCAATCACGAAAACATGTCGCAATTCCACGCGAGGAGCTCTGTGCCCTCGTCTGATCTGAGCCTGTCAAAGCATTGACTACCCGCTTCGCGATCTCCGACGTCGCGCTCGCCAAAAACCCTTCTCCCTCGACTTCGAAGTAGAAGGGAATTCGCACCTTCGGGCGCGCAAGAGTTGTCGCCCGCCTCCGTGTCGTTATTCGTCGAGCGTCCCCGCACCACGCTTTGAGCGCTCGATGTCATATTCCGCCGAGCGTCAGACGTCGTCATAAAGCTTGTACGCGGACGACATCGGTCAAACGCAGGGTGATTGTCCGCGATCGCAAATATCTGCGCGAGAAGGATGGCCCCCTGCGGCCGTTCCCCAGAAACAGCGACAGAACATTTCCTTATAGTCCCTATGATTGCTGGGCGTGAGGGCGGCCCGTCATCCGATATGCAACGGTACGAGGGTTAAGCCGGGTGTCCGGCGCAGAGCCTCAAGCATAGGAGACGGGCCTCATGGAGCATACTCGATTTGTTGGCTTGGATATTCACAAAGAACGGATCTCGGTCGCGGTGGCGGAGGGCGGACGTTCTGGAGCGCTGGAATACCTGGGCGAGATTGCCAATGATCCTGGCGCCATCAGCAAGCTGTGCGGCCGTCTTGGGCGTCCCGGCCAGGTGCTGGCGTTTTGTTATGAGGCCGGGCCGTGCGGTTATGGCGTTCATCGCCAACTTACAAATCTCGGCCATCGATGCGACGTGGTGGCGCCGTCGCTGATTCCGAAGAAGCCTGGCGACCGGGTGAAGACAGACCGTCGCGACGCCACCATGCTCGCGCGTCTTCATCGAGCCGGAGAGTTGACGCCGGTCTGGGTGCCTGACGCCGATCATGAAGCCATGCGCGACCTGATCCGGCTGCGCAGCGTCGTGCGACAAATCGTGACGCGCGCGCGTCAACATCTTCAAGGATTTCTGCTTCGTCACGGCCGCAAGCACGGGCGTGGAACGGCATGGCGAATGGCTTACCGGCGGTGGTTATCGACTTTGGCCTTCGAACATCCGGCTCAGCAGATCGCCTTTCAGGACTATGTCGATGCCGTCATGGATGCGGAACGGCGCCTGCAGCGAGTGGAGGAACAGATATTTAGTCTCCTGCCCGAATGGAATCTGCGCCCAGTTGTTGACGCCTTGCAGGCGATGCGGGGCATCGCGCTGATCAATGCAGTGGTGCTGGTCGCGGAAGTCGGCGACTTCACACGCTTCTCAAACCCGTGCCAGCTCATGGCCTATTTCGGCCTGGTCCCGGGCGAGCGATCAAGTGGCGAGACCGTCCGGCGCGGCGGTATCACCAAGACGGGCAACACCCATGTCCGGCGCGCGCTGGTCGAAGGCTGCCTGGGCTTATCGCATGAAGGCGCGCATCGGCCGTCATAAGGTCGACCGCATCGAGGCGCTGCCAAAAGTCGTTCGCGACATCGGGTGGAAAGCGCAAATTCGGCTCTGCACCCGATATCGCCGGCTGCGCGCCCGCGGCAAGACCGCCAATGTCGTCAATGTCGCCATCGCCCGCGAGATGGTGGGCTTCATCTGGTCGATCGCCTGCACGATCCAATCCGCGCCAAAGTCGGCGTGACCATAACTTGACGACACCCAGAACAAGGAGATCCAAAACCCAAGATCAGCCTCGGCGCGGTATGCGGCGCTGGGGGCAGGACAATGCCGGGGAGCCCTCGTGTCCACTATGAGCCTTTGACGCTCGTCATCTAGACCGAGGAAGCCCCAAACGAAGCAAGGTCATGCGGCTCGACCCGCGGATGAGAGATTGTTGACCGACGTTTAAGTCCCGCCTCCTGCACCGCATATCCGCCGTACAAATCCTCTGCCGTCGATCGAACCGGCGGGCCGTTTTCCATGCCTAAAGGCTGTTGTCAGCAATCATGAGAGTGGATATTCCGTGGAAACTGCGTTCCGGCGCGCCTGCTGCGAAATCGGGGATCGAAGGTTTTTTACGATTTGAGGCACGAAGGTGCGAGCAAGCCGTGTGAAACGGATTTCACGATAGAGAAGGTCGTCCTCGTCAAGGCCGCAAGGATCGGAAGCCGCTCAAGTGGTACGTCAATTGGCGCCCTGAAGATCTTCGCAAGGTTGCCACGGTGCCGAAGTCCCCCGCCGCATAGATATTAAGAACCGGAGGATCCCTGGTCTGCGCCCATTCACGTGCGGCTATTATCGCAGCGCAACAAAATAATCTCTTTCAAGATCGCACACGGTCGCGGCTAACTGCTTCGCAACACTCCACAATCCGTCCGAACACTCCGAAATTTGCGGAAATATGCGCGCCAACTACATACATCTCTCGAGCTGGATCGTTTTAGATAGTGGATGAACCACTAACCCTCGAGAGATCGAAGCTGGCGGGGGATGGCAGAGACACCAGAGAACGGCCGCGAAAGCGGCAATCATGGTCGCGAGACGGAGCACTCCGTGTCGGAGGTCAACGCTTGGTTTATCCGCGAAGTGTTGCCTCTGGAGACGGCCTTGCAGCGATACCTCCGTCATGCCTGGCGTAACGACAGCGACATTGGCGATATGTGCCAAGATGTCTTCGTGCGCTGCATCGAGGCGGCGAAGAAAGAAATTCCTCATCCGACCAAGCCGTTTGTTTTTTCCATTGCCCGCAATCTGCTGATCGACCGTCTTCGCAGGAATCAAATCGTTTCCATCGACGCCGTCGCGGATTTGGAAGCTTTCGGCATTCCGGCAGACGATCCGCCGGCGGATCGCTCCGCCATGGCACGGCAGGAATGGCGCAGGCTTCAGGTCGCGCTGACCAAATTGCCCGAACGCTGGCGTGACGCTGTCGTGATGCGCAAGGTCGATGGGCTTTCCCGCAAGGAAATCGCGCAACGCATGGGTCTTGCGGAGGCAACTGTCGCCCAACACCTGGCGTCTGGGATTGCCGCACTGACTGATTTTTTCAACGACGATACGGCCGATCTCAGGGGTGCACCATGAGCAACCCAAACGAAGAAGCCGCGCTGGGACAAGAATTCCCGTGAAATCCAGGCGAAGGCGGCAGTCTGGATTGAGGAGCGGGAAAGCGAAGATTGGTCCGACGCGCGTCAGGCCGAATTCGATGCTTGGGTTGGGCAATCGCCTGCCCATCTCGTCGCCTTTCTAAGAGCCGATGCCGTTTGGAAGCGTGCCGATCGTTTTCGGGCATTGAGCCGCCCCGGCGGACCGATGAAGCCGGATTCGTCTGGAGGCTCAGCATCCAAAACGCCCTTTCTTAAAATAGCTGCCGCGCTCGCAGTGATTTCGTTGGCGGGAACCGGTGCCTTCACGCTCTTTCAAGGTCCGAAGGCACAGACCTATTCCACCACCATCGGTGGCCGCGAAACCCTCACGCTCGATGACGGATCGCAGATCGAGTTGAACACCAATACCAGCGTGCGTGTCGCCTATGGCGCCAACCAAAGAAATGTCTGGCTGGACAAAGGTGAAGCTTACTTCCGGATCACGCACGATCCGGCGCATCCGTTCATGGTTACGCTTGGAGACAAGCGTGTAACCGATCTGGGCACGAAGTTCTTGATCCGGCGCGATTCCAGACCAGGTCGAGGTCGCGCTGCTGGAAGGAAAAGCCCGCTTCGAGGATGCGGTCGGTTCTCTCACGGTCGCGGCAAGCCACGTTGATGCCGGGTGACGTTGTGACCGCGACGGAAAACTCGATGTCGTTGACCCGAAAATCCACGCAGACCATAACAAATGAGTTGGGTTGGCGAAGCGGCATGTTGGTCTTCGACCACGCGACGCTGGCCGATGTTGCGAAGGAATATAACCGCTACAACCGTACGAAACTGGTCATCGCCGATGCCGTGACGGCGCGCCTCACGATCAGCGGAACGCTTCCGGCCACCGAAATCGGCGCGTTTACGCGCGTGGCGACCAAATTTTTCAATCTGCGGGTCGAGAAACGCAAAGGCGAGATCGTGATTTCGCGGTGACGCAGAATCGCAGGGATTTCCATGAACCACGACCGACGACGGCCGCAACGAGCAGAAAGCAGGGGGGATATGAAAAGGTTAAAAGTTCTAAAGTGGGTGCTCATGGGGAGCGTCTGCTCGGCCTCCGCCGTAACGGCTGCATTCGCGGGAAATTTCGATATTCCCGGCGGCGATCTTCATTCCGCCCTCAAAGCTTATTCCGCGCAGTCAGGCGTTGCCGTTGTCGTTTCGGATGAGGCGATCAAGGGCACTCGAACGATGGGCATAAAGGGCGATCTGTCGGATGACGCCGCACTTTCTCAGATTCTTCGCGGAACGGGGTTCACGATCAGCCGCGATCCTTCGGGCGTGGTTGAGATCGTCCGAAATCGTTCTGCAATCGATCGCGGGGCCCGAACAGCTAGCCCAGGCTGCGCCAGCCGCGCACGGCGCCGTTGAGACCGTCACGGTCACTTCCTCGAAGCTTGGTGGCGCGGACGTACAATCCATCCCGATTTCGATCACCGCACTGTCACAGGAACAGTTGACCGCCACGCAAACGGCTGGCGGTCCAGATCTGGTCAAGCAAGTTCCGAACATGAGCTTCACGAAAACAAATTTCTCCGGCTACAGCATCCAACTGCGCGGCATCGGCACACAGGCGATTTCGGTGACAACCGATCCCGCGGTGGCGGTCGCGTTCAACGATATTCCGTTCATTCGCAATCATTTCTTTGAGCAGGAATTCTACGATGTTTCGCAAGTCGAAGTTCTGCGCGGACCGCAGGGTACGCTTTATGGGCGCAACGCAACGGCAGGTGTCGTCAATCTGATTTCCGCTAAGCCGACTGATCAGTTCGAAGCGATGGCGTCCGCAGACATCGGCAACTACGGTAATCGTCGCTTCGAAGGCATGATCAACTTGCCGATCGTAGGCGACAAGTTGGACATCCGGCTCGCTGGCGAGTGGACCAAACGCGATGGCTATACCGAAGATACGACGTTGAATACGTCCGTCGACGGACGTGATCTGTGGTCCGGCCGCGCCACAATCGCGTTCAATCCCAACAGCTACTTCCATTCGGATCTGGTCTGGGAACATTTTTCTGAGGATGACAATCGGCTGCGGAGCGGCAAGCAACTGTGCGAGACCGCACCACCGCCAACAACGATCAACGGTGTCGCGGTGCCGGGCCCCGGAATTGGCGCCCACGTGGACGGCCTAAATCTCAACGCGTCCTACTTGAGCCAAGGCTGTCAGGCGACGTCGCTCTACGCTCCGACTGCGTTCCAAGTGCCTTACGGGCCATCGCTCCCTTATATCATCGGTCTGCAGACTTCAGGCTTAGAAAATGTCGGCATTGATCCCTATGCCGAAACGACGCAGTCACGCAACCTGCGCGACATTCAGTCTGCGATCCTCCCGCGCTACCGGGCGAAGAACGATACGGTCGAATACAATGCCGATTACGCGCTCAATCCGGAACTGACCTTCATCTCAAGTACGGGCTACAACCAGGATAGTCTCTACTCAACGGAAGACTACAATCGTTTCGACACGTCACCTGGCTTGTTCCAACAAACGGAAGGGGGCAACGTCCCATGCAGTGCAACGGTTACGGCCTGTGTCCTACCTGATCCCAACTTGCCCGGTGACAGTATTTTCTGCGACCCGCAATTGGGTTGTTCCGATCGTCTCATCGTCCAGGATCTGAATGTCGAACATGCTTGGCAGCTCAGCCAGGAATTCCGGTTGGCGTCGAGCTTTAAGGGGCCGTTCAATTTCAGTGTCGGTGGCAGTTATCTTCATTATGAAACGGAAGAGAACTACTACGTTTTTTCGAATGCATTCACCGCGACGGCGTTGGAGTTCGCCGGCGGATCCGGTGGTGGCGGCGGGTATCCGCCCCGCAATTGCGTGGAGAACGGCGACAGGCACGGCAGTGGCTATCAGAGCCCGAATCCCATCGGCGGCGGCGGCCAGATTACGCAGGATTGCATCTATATCGATCCCAATCCCATCAGCTCGCTGAATAACGAGGGTCACAATTATTTTGTAAGCAAAAATCCTTACACACTAAATTCTTACGCGGTCTTCGGCGAGGCCTATTACAACGTCACCGACGATCTCAAACTGACCGGCGGCATCCGCTGGACGGTCGATCGGAAGCACTTCGTGAATATCCCCAGCGAATTGCTGGACCAGGGCTACGGTTTTTGGACCGATCCACCCGAGAATCAAGAGTGGGACCGCCCAACGGGTCGGGCTGTCCTGAACTGGACACCAGAAACGTCGTTCTCGGACCAATCGCTGTTCTACGCGTCCTATGCCCACGGCTACAAAGCCGGGGGTGCGAATCCACCGGGTGCGATATTCGCGGAAATCGGGGCCTCGAACACACCGTTCATTGTGCATCCGCTCACGTTCAAGCCCGAATACATCGAGGCCTTCGAAGCAGGAACCAAAAACACTTTCTTAGACGGCACGCTGACGGTGAATGCCGACGCATTCTATTATAACTATACGGGCTATCAGATTTCCGAGATCGTTGATCGCACCGCGATCAACAACAATTACAATGCGCATGTCAAAGGTGCCGAACTCGAGTCGACTTGGGAGCCTTCACCGGGCTTGAAGTTCAATTTCGCTGGTGGTTGGGAGCAAACAGCCATCGCAGGCGGAACCTACGGCATTGACCTGATGGACCGCACGGCGGGTACGCCGGGTTGGATGGTTGTTAAGCCGTTTGCGACAGCCGCATCGAACTGCATCTTGCCCACCTACGTCGTGGCCGCAGCGATTCAACAGACGGTTGGTGCCGCGTCCTACGACCCAGGCGTCGGGCCGGATCTTTGCCAAGCGGCTTATACGGCGCTTATCGATCCGATCACCCTTTGTCCTTACGTCTCCAATCCCACGGCGTTTTGCAACACGGGACGCTTCAACATCCCACCCTTCATTCCAGCCGGGTATCCTGGGTTCAATCCGCTCAATCCCGCTATCAACAACGGCGAAGGCTTTGCCAAAAACCTTTCCGGCCACAAACTCCCCAATGCGCCTCCTTTCACCGCCTCGTTCGGCTCACAATATACATTGCCGATCATAGACGATTGGGCGGCGACATTCCGGGGCGATTTCTATTTTCAGGCCGCGACTTGGGCTCGCGTCTTCAATGACAACCCCTACGACCACATCAAGGGCTACACCAACGTCAACCTGTCGGTCACCGTCGCCAGCTCCGACGGGTGGCAGGTCATGGGCTATGTCAAAAACGTCTTTGACACGACGGCCATCACGGGCGACTTCCTCAATAGTGACAATTCCGGGCTGACGACGAACGTCTTTCTCACCGATCCGCGGCTCTTCGGCATTCGCGTGACGAAGGACTTCGGCGCCGGTGATTCCGGAGCGCTTCTTGATGGGGAAAATTATATCGCGGACCTGTTCTCCGACGCGGGCGGCGGCAAGCCACATCTTTGGATTGAACTGGGCGGGCAGGCCGAGTACATCAACGGACAAGGTGACGTGTTCACGCCAGCGTTTTTGGCCCTGTATCCCACATCGCCAGTCCTGCACAACGTGTCGCCAACCCAAGAGCAACGCCCTTCACTGTTCAGCTATGGAGAAGAGGCCAGAGTCTCATTCCAGCCGGACGACTCAGACTGGGTCTTCTCCGCCGCCGTGCGCTACGGCCGTTCGGGGAACAGCACCCAGGTGCATCACCAGACCACTGGAGTTCATCAGCAGAAATATGTAAGCGGTGTCCCGCAACCGACGAATGTTTTATTCACCAACGAGAAATTCGCCACCACCACCGTGACGCATCAGGAATCGCATACCATCCTCGACTTCATGGCCGGGAAAGATGTCGGCCTCGGCATGTTCGGTCTCGATGGGACCTCAACCATAAGCGGTGGTGTCCGGTCTGCGCAGTTCGGATCAAAGGCCACGGTCGATATCCGTGCAAGACCGGACATGAACTTCGTGACGTTCAATAGTCCCCCAATTCTCGTTTACATAAATCCATATTTTCACGATTATCATTTTACAGGCGAGGCGACCCGCACGTTTCAAGGTATCGGTCCTTCGATTGCTTGGGACGCCTCAACTCCCGTCGCGGGAGAGCCACAGGACGGCGAGATCACATTCGACTGGGGCGCCAATGCCGCCGTGCTTTTTGGAAAACAGAAATCGCGCGTCAAGCATAGTGAGTACGGCCGCGACTTTCCGAGTTCCGGTTTCGGCCAGTACAAAAACTCTTTCATCTCGTACCAGAAGACCGGCGGCCACAACTCGGACAAGGCCCGCGCGGTCCCCAACCTCGGCGCTTTCGCGGGCGCTTCCTATCGCTTCAACAACGCACGGATCTCCTTCGGCTATCGCGCCGACGTGTTTTTTGGGGCGCTTGACGGCGGAGTAGATGCGCCCAAAAATCAAACCACGGGCTTCTACGGTCCCTTTGCTAAGATCAGTTTGGGTCTATGAATGTTGTGCACGCGGCTAAAGCGACCGAGGCGCGGTTTACACCGCCCAATTGCCGCCTCATGCCGGTACCAGCGACCGCGGCCGCTCGGCTGTCGTGCCGAATTTGGGCGGCTTTGCGGGCGTCTCGTTCCTCTATTCCGATGCCAAGGTGAATTTCGGATACCTTGGCGACTTCCTCTTCGGTGCGATCGACGGCGGCCTCGACACGGCGAAAAAGGAAACTCGCGGCTTCTACGGTCCGTTCGCCACAGTCAATATCGGCCTCGGCGGATAGAGGGCGGATTGTTGAGCTTCCGGATAAGGGTAGCGACCAAGATACGCTGCCCAGCTTTATTGGGTTAATAGTGGCGGTGTGTGACGGGAAGACGGAAATTCCACGCAAGGAGTCGTCCATGCAACGTATCTTTTGGGATTACATAGCCAGATTGACAGTCGCGAACGACGCCGCTTCCCTGCAGGAAGCGCTGAACGTCATCGCAGAGTATATCGAGCAACCCAGTTTCGCCTATTTAGCAATGCCGCGGTCTCGCAAAGACACGACCAAGCTCATATCGACCTATCCGGTGTACTGGACGGATCACTACCTGCGTAGCAAGTATGAGCGCTTCGACCCGGTCATCGTTCGTGCCGACCTCGATATCAATCCTTTCGATTGGAAGAAGGATTCGGTTCGGAAAGGCGATGACGAGCAGGTATGGCGTTTCTTCAACGAGGCGGCCGCGTTCGGCATTTGCTCCGGAATCACCTTCCCCATCCACGATGGCTGCTGCCCGACGGCGGCCGTCACCTTCGCCACCGATCGGCGCCGCCCGATGTCCTATCGGGAAGTTTATGAGAACATGCGTCTGCTGCATTTCATGATGGTTCTGTTTCACTTCCACGCGCGGCGCAAATTGGGTCCGCCGTGGCTGGTCCATGGAGCCAGATTATCGCCCCGGGAGTATGAGTGCCTGAGCCTCGCCGCAGACGGCAAGTCAGCCTGGCATATGGCTCAGCTTCTGGATATCAGCCAAGCGATGGCTGCATCCCATATCGCCAGCGCCAAAGGAAAGCTCGGCGTCCGCACAATTTGTCAAGCCGCCTTCTATCTTGGCAGTCTGCGATAAGTGGGCGCGAATGTGATGTCCTGTCACCCTAGCAAAGTTAATATGATGTGTGGATCGTGAGCGTGGGTCTTCATTGCGGCGTAATCGCCGCTTGGAGACCATCGTGTTACAGCTCATCACCGCAGCTTCCTATGGCGAGTTCGTTTGTGACCTCGCCGACATGCACCGTCTTCGCTATCGTGTGTTCAAGCTGCGTCTGGATTGGGACGTTAAAGTTGCTGACGACAAGGAGGCCGACGCGTTCGACACACTCGGTCCCGCCTACCTGTTACAGCGCGACCGCGACAACCGGCTGACAGGCTGCGTCAGGTTCCTGCCCACCCTCGGACCCAACATGCTGCGCGATGTCTTCCCAAACTTGTTGGGAGGCCAGGCCGCTCCTGCCGGAGAGACCATCTGGGAGAGCAGCCGCTTCGCCTTGGATGTCCCGGAGGCTTGTGAACACGGACCAGGACATATCGCGCTTGCGACCTATGAACTGTTTGCAGGTATGGTCGAGTTCGGTTTGTCACGTTCTCTGACCGAGATCGTCACGGTCACCGACGCTCGGATGGAACGCATTCTGCGGCGCGCCTCCTGGCCGTTACGCCGTATCGCCGAACCTGTTCGGGTTGGAAACACGCTCGCTGTGGCAGGATATCTCAATGTCTCCCGCCAGAGCCTGCAACGCCTGCGGGACGCCGGAAACCTCAAGGGGCCGGTCCTATGGGCCCCCGTCGCACCGATGATCGCTGCGTGATGGGGACGCTAACTTGGTCGAGAATCATCGCCGCTGCCGCGGCACCTTCCTGGCGTGATCGCAACACCTATGCCTACACGGCTGGCCTTTCTTTGCGGGAATGGGCCTGGGAATTCCTGCGCAGAAACCCCGACTTCCTCACCTGCTGGAAGGAAGCCCAAGTAGAATACGGCCTCTACGGCCAGGATGGGGCCACGACCATCATCTTGGCCATGACCGACGCTCTGTCGCTGCGCAAGTGGGGGTGCCTCTATGCAAATTCACCTGAACTCGACGCGTTGTCGGCCTCGGTATTCTGGTGCCCGGACATCTGTCCCTCCGTGCTGCACCTGACCGCGATCCCCCTTGCTCGATCGGCAGAGACATCCATCTTTCAGCTGAACAAGATCGCCTGCCCATCCACACTTCTGGAGATGGCAGGCGGCCCACAGCATTTGCTGTTTTCCGACGGCGGTAGGTGGCTGCAGCTTGCTCTTGCCGGTGTGGATGTCCTCAAAGCCGTGCGATTGATCGGCAATGTCGACACCGGCCACCCTCACGCAGCCCATCAGCTACGCGCGCTGCAATGCTTCAACGACCTGAGGCTTTGCGGACGGCTTGTTCCGTCACGTTTCCAATCTGACCCGCTGTCGCCACGCCTTGGCGTGGTTCTGCAGGCCTTGGACGGGTCTTTGGCGGGCGCAAGCTATGAGGAAATCGCAGCGGCGATCGTGGGCAAGGAGCGCGCCAACGCCCAGTGGCGCGACCTGTCGCGCTCCTTGCGCGATAAAACGCGTCGCGCGATCTATCGCGGACGCAAACTCATGTGTGGCGGCTATCGGGATTTCTTACGCTAATGCTGTTGCCTGATGCGGGGTATCTCGATACCGCGGGGGTTTTCCAGCAGTAGGCGGTAGCCTGTCTCCATCATCCATTTTGCCCGCCGCCAATGCGATTCGAAACATAGCCGCGCCCGCTCCGGCTCAACGTCCGCGTCAATGCCGAACATAGCTTTGCAGATCTCGGACTGCTCAACGCCATCCGCGACAGCCTCCAGGACATTAAAATAGGTCGCAAAATGGGCCTCGTCGTATTCGGTCATTTTTGCGGACCATGGCGCTTCATCGGCAATCTTGGTAGGCTTAACCGCCATGGCGACCACCCGTTCAGATAAGGCTGCCATGTCCGAAAATCGGATGGAGGCTGGCAGCCGGAACGTTGGAACCCTCGCGTGCGAAGGCACGGCGCCTTTGGGTCTTGCGACCTTGGACATAGCGCCGAGCGCCCGGCCCTAGGCCAGGCACGCAAGAGGGTTCCACTCCCCCTGAACGCTATCGCGCTCAGATCTTTAGAATCGCAGAATTAAGGGATGGAGGCAAATGGATTTGCATTCCAGACGGTCGCTCTGTGGCCGTCGGCTGTTCGGCGCCAACACGTCCGGGGAAGCGACTGTAAATCGCCTCCGGCACAGTTTCGCCGGTGACCGTCTTGGTCGGGTCACGCGAGCCAGACGGGGCTCTCTGGGAAATTCCGGTAGGCTCAAAATGCCTTCGCCGTGGAGGCTGCGGTTTCTTTCGTGGCGAAGGTGGTGGCCAGCGGGATTCGCCCTGCGTCCGACTGCGATGAACAGCGCATAGCTGGCCTTGCCCGCGATCGATGGTCGATCGGGAGCAAAGCAGCGAGGTTGCTATGAGCAAAGACGATGATAACGACGACGAGGATAAGTGCGCGAAGGCCGCCAAAAAGGGCAGTCTGTTTCTCAATGCGCCGCGGGCCGTGCGATTCTTGGGACTATCGCCCCGGACGTTGGAAAAGATAATGAACTCGTCCCTGTTTGCCTTCATCGGTTCTGGTTGGTGTTCCGTACCCACCACAAGAATCTCCGCAGACGACCCCAGATCAGGATTTGAGATTGTTTCGAGGTGTTTGAAGGTGGTGACGAGCGTCAGGTAGCGACCCGGCGGATTGATGGACCGTGAATTCCTCCGGTGTGTATACCCGGATAGGACGTAATCCTCTGTGCTGGCTGAGCAAGATTATTGCGGCGATTGGTTCATCTGCTCAATACGAGTGAAGAAAACCGCCTGTGGCCGCCCGCCTTCACCGGCACAATATTTCAACGAAATCCAGCCGCGTTTGGCCGAAAATTTGGTTTAGCGTGCCACCGCCGGTCTGGCCCGGACGGAATTTTTTAAAAAAGGGACGTGATATCGGCGCCCGCCGAGCGTCTCATATGCGTGGCTTATGGTTCTAACCGCAAGAGGCGGGAAACTACAGCCAGATGGCCGAGAAAACGCCGGATACCAACAACGAAGGCGCCAACCCGCGCCTTGCGGATGACTCTGTGACTACGGCTCAGGTGAAAGCCTGGTTCGTTCGTGAAGTGCTGCCTTTGGAGGCGATGTTGATGCATTTCCTGCAGAAGAACTGGCGCAACAGGAGCGACCTCGAAGACTTCCGGCAGGATGTTTATGAACACGTTCTGGAAGCAGCCGAAGTGGAAATTCCAGATCGTGCCAAACCGTTTGTTTTTACGATCGCCCGCAATCTTCTCATAAGCCATCTTCGCAAAGCGAACATTGTTCCTATCGAGGTTGTTGCCGATCTCGATGTGCTGGGCATTGCGGCCGATGAACCGGGCCCGGACCGCAACCTTTTCGCCCGCGATTTGCTTCGCCGGCTTCAAGCAGCACTTGACCATCTCCCGCCGCGATGCCGTGAGGCCGTCGTTCTCAAACGGATCGAAGGCCTGTCGCAGCGCGAAATCGCCCAGCGCATGGGCATCACGGAAAAGGTCGTTGGCAACTATGTGGCGGAAGGCATGTGCGTGCTGGCCGACATGGTCTATGGCGAGCACGCCGACACGGAGGGCGGCGCGTGAGCGAGGCGGGAGATCAGGCTTTGCCGCAATCGCGCGCGAAAGAAATCAAGGCGCGAGCCGCATCCTGGCTGGCGCGAGCAAACGCCGGCAATTGGAACGTTGAAGATCAAGCCCAGCTTGAAGGCTGGTTGTCGCAATCGGCTGCCAATCGCGCGGCCTATTGGCGCCTGGAGGCAGCCTGGGCCGAGGCCGAAAGGCTTCGCGTTCTACGTGCCCCGCTGTCGCGGCCTGATGCGACAGTCGCACGCCATTCCTTCGGGCCTGTGAAAATAGTCGCGGCGGTAGTGATGATCGCGATAGTAGGCGCGGTAGGGCTGAATTGAGGTCCTGTGCCAACCACCCATAGCTACAACACCGGTATTGGCGGGCGCCAAGTTTTAAATCTCTCCGATGGGTCCAAAATCGAACTTAACACCGATACCGCGGTGCGCATCGGCAGCAACGAACGTCAAAGGCAGGTCTGGCTCGACAAAGGCGAGGCCTTGTTCCAAATCAAGCACGATGCCGCGCATCCCTTCACGGTGACGGCCGGTGACCACAAAATCACCGATTTGGGCACGAAGTTTCTTGTTCGGCAGGACGATGGACGCCTTCAGGTTACCCTGCTCGAAGGTCGCGCACGCCTCGATACCACAGGCGTTTGGGCGCGACATCAATCTGTGGAGTTGTCACCTGGCGATGTCGCTGTCGCAACCGCGAACTCCCTCTCGCTGATCCGAAAACCGGAAAAAGCACTCTCGGAGGAACTTGGTTGGCGCCGAGGCTTGCTTATTTTCGATCGCACCTCGCTTGCCGACGCGATCGCGGAGATCAATCGCTACAACACCCAGAAACTTATCATCGGTGATCCGTCGATTTCCAAACTCGCGATAGACGGCACGTTCCCAATTCATGCCGTGCCGGATTTCACGGAAGTTGCGCAAGCCGTCTTCGGACTTCGCATCGAAAAACGTGGGGATCAAACGTTGATTTCACGGTGACTTAAACGGGCCCGAAGCCGGTCCGGCTTGCGGAATGTTGACACAAAAGAGGGGGCAAATGCCAAATTTCCGAATTCGACTTCTCGCCACAAGCGCAAGTGTCCTGGTGTCCACCGGTGTGTGGGCCGCAAGCTTCGACATCGCAGGCGGAGATCTGAAATCCGCTCTGGGCGAGTATGCGGCACAAACCGGCGTTCCGCTCATGGTCTCCGACGATGCGATCAAAGGTGTTCGCAGTGCAGGCGTCAGAGGGGATTTGTCGGTCGATGCCGCACTCGCCCATATTTTGGCCGGAACGGGCTTTGTGGCCGAACATCATTCCGGCGGAACGATTGCAGTGGTTCGAAGCCGCTCGCAATCCAATGCCGCCCCGGACGATGAGACGATGCAACTTGCTCAAGCCGCACCGGCACGCGGACCCGTCGAAACAGTCACCGTCACGTCATCTAAGCTAGGTGGCGCTGACGTGCAGTCAATCCCGATTTCGATCACCGCGCTTTCCCAGGAGCAGTTGACAGCGACACAGACCGCTGGCGGCCCGGACTTGGTGAAGCAAGTTCCGAACATGACGTTCACCAAAACGAATTTCTCCGGCTACAGCATAGAACTTCGCGGTATCGGCACGCAGGCGATTTCGGTGACGACCGATCCGGCCGTGGCGGTCGCGTTCAACGATATCCCATTTATCCGCAACCATTTCTTCGAGCAGGAATTCTACGACGTTAGTTCGGTCGAAGTTCTGCGCGGTCCGCAAGGCACGCTTTATGGGCGCAACGCGACGGCGGGCGTGGTCAATCTGGAATCGGCCAAGCCATCGGATCAGTTCGAAGCCATGGCATCCGGTGATATCGGCAATTATCACAACCGCCGCTTCGAAGGCATGATCAATCTACCGATTGTCGATGACCGGTTGGATATTCGTGTTGCCGGAGAGTGGACCAAACGCGACGGCTATACCGAAGACACGACGTTGGACAGGTCCGTTGACGGACGCGATCTTTGGTCAGGTCGCCTGACGATCGGCTGGAAGCCCATTTCGAATCTTCAGACCGATTTCGTCTGGGAACATTTTAGCGAAGATGACGACCGCATGCGCACAGCCAAGCAGCTTTGCCAGACGTCCCAGCCGGTGACAAAGATTGATGGCGTGCCGGTGCCGGTGGTCGGCTCCAACCCATCCAATTCGGCTGTAGATGCTGGAGGTGCGTTGACGCTGGACCAGAATTACACCAGCCAGGGCTGCCAGGCGACGTCGCTTTATTCCCCCAGTGCGTTCCAGGTGCCTTTCGGTCCCTCGCTGCCGTTTGTTATTGCGCTATCCTTGAGCCCCTCCAACGGTGGCCCCAGCAATCCCTACGCCGAGACGACACAGTCCACCAATCTTCGCAGTATCCAATCCGCGCTCCTGCCGGAGTATAAGGCAAAGAATGATACATTCGAATTCAATTCGGTCTACAACCTCGATCCGTCGCTGACGCTAACATCGCAGACCGGATACAATCAGGATTTCCTGTGGTCCACCGAGGATTACAATCGCTTCGACACGACGCCGGGCGTGTTTGGCGAAGGGGCGACATTCTGCGATCCCCAATTGGGTTGTTCAAACCGGATCGTCGCCCAGGACTTATCCGATGAACATGCCTGGCAATTGAGCCAGGAGTTGCGCCTGGCCTCGAACTTCGGTGGCCCATTCAATTTGAGTGTGGGCGGCAATTATCTTCACTACGAGACGGAGGAGAACTATTACGTCTTCATCAACGCGCTAACGGCATATGCGGCCGGTGAAGATCAATTCGGTAACGGTAGCACCGCCGACCACAGCGATTGTTTGCAACAAAACCGCTTTGTCGGAGGTTGGCAAAATCTCAATCCTGCGCTAGGCGGCGGCGAACCCTTTCAGTCATGTGTTTTTATCGATACGAATCCGATCGGAAGCCTCAACAATAAGGGCCACAACTATTTCTTGAGCCAAAATCCTTACACGCTGAACTCCTATGCCGGATTCGGCGAGGCCTACTACAACATCGCGAACGATCTCAAGCTAACGGCAGGTCTGCGTTACACCATTGATCAAAAACATTTCCTCGATATTCCCAGCGAAGTTGTCACACAGGGGTACGGCTACCCCATCACAGCGATAGTGAACCAGCAATGGGACCGGCTGACAGGCCGCACCGTGTTGAACTGGACACCGCAACTCGACTTCACCGATCAGACATTGGTCTATGGTTCCTATGCACACGGCTACAAGGCAGGCGGTGCCAATCCACCGGGGGCTGAGTTCAACAAGTTCGGAGATGGCTCGGTTTCAATCCCTGATCATCCCTTCACTTTCAAGCCGGAATATATCGATGCTTTCGAGCTCGGCACCAAGAATACGCTGCTTGATGGTGCGCTGACGTTGAACGGCGATGTCTTCTATTACAACTACACGGGCTATCAGATCTCCGAAATCGTAGACCGCACATCGATCAACTTGAATTTCAATGCCACGGTGAAAGGAGCCGAACTGGAATCGACCTGGGAGCCCTTACCCGGCTTGCGCTTCAACTTTGCCGGCGGTTACGAGAACACAAGAGTTGACAATGGCCAGAGCGCAATCGATCTGATGGACCGTACGGCTGGCATGCCGGGCTGGATGGTCATCAAGCCGTTTCCGACACAAGCCTCGAACTGCATTCTTCCCGATTACGTCATAGCAGCACTTTTGGAACAGCAACCCGAGGGCATCCCACCCCCTGGTCAGCAGGCTCCCGGTCAGGGTGGTGTGGGTCCTTTTGCTTGCGGGATTGCTTACATCAACCACTTAGATCCGGTCACGAACCAACCTTATGTGCCCAATCCCACCGGAATAAGTGTTGCTCCGGTAACCATCGGTTTTCCGGCCCCGATACCAGCCGGCTATCCGGGTTTCGACCCGACGCAACCCGCCATCAACAACGGCGAGGGTTTCGTCAAGAATCTAGGCGGCAACGAGCTTCCCAATGCGCCACCCATCACCGTGTCGATCGGCGCCCAATATACGCTGCCGATCACGCAAGATTGGGCCGGCACGCTGCGCGGCGATTACTACTGGCAGGACTATTCCTGGGCACGTATCTTCAACGACAATCCCTACGATCGCCTGCGCGGCTATACCAACGTAAACCTGACGCTGATCTTCACCAACCAGGACGGCTGGCAGGTGATGCTCTATGACAAAAACGTCTTCAACGAGACAGCCATCACAGGTGACTTCCTGAACAGCGATGACAGCGGGCTCACGACAAACGTGTTCCTGACTGATCCCAGGCTGATCGGCATCCGCGTCACGAAGAACTGGTAGGGGGAAACCAATGAGCGAATTGATAAACACGTCTAATCGTCGCGCGATCCGGTGGCAGCTGTTTTCGTCGGTCTCAGCACTGGCGTTGCTGACGTCGGTCACAGGTGAAGCGATAGCGGATAGCGACGCAGTCGATCGGCCGGTGGTGTGGATCGAATTGGGCGGCGAACTCGATCGTATAAGCGGGCAGGGAGATAATTTCCCGGTTGCTTTCGTGGCGGCAAATCCAACCTCCTCCGTTTTACACCCAACCTCGCCTTTCCAGGCCCAGAATTCCCCTCCCTTCAGTTTTGCGCAGGAGGGCAAAATAACATTCCAGCCGGAAGCCTCGGACTGGGTCTTCTCGGTCGCCGTCAATTACGGGCGGTCCGGGAATTCTAGAGAAGTCGATAATCAAACGAACAAATTACGATATGTCGGCTATAGGTCCGGCCTTCCCACTCAAATTCAAAATCCCCGCGGCATTGACAAGTTTGCGGACACGCAATCGCATCACCAAGAAAGCCACGTGGTTCTCGATTTTTCCGTGGGCAAAGATGTGGGCCTGGGCATGTTCGGGAGCAATAGCTCGTCCGTCTTAAGCCTTGGCGTGCGGTATGCACAGTTTGCGTCCCAAGCGACGTTCGATGTCAGAGCGCGTCCGGAAATACAAGACAAATACTTTGTTGCTCCACCCTCCCTAAACGGCACCTTCCATCTTCCTTATTTCAAGACTTATCACGGCACGGGACAGGCCTCGCGCAGTTTTCACGGCGTAGGTCCCTCTCTTTCGTGGAGCGGCTCGACGCCATTTGTCGGTAATCCGCAAGATGGCGAAGCGACATTGGATTGGGGCGCGAATGTAGCTCTGTTGTTCGGCAAGCAAAAAACACGCGTGCAGCATCAGGAATCCGAGCATTACGTAACTCCCCATTTTATACTTAATGGTTCGTACTTTACGGGCTATCAGCATCCCCTCGCCGGTCACAGTGGAGTCCGGTCTGTCACCGTGCCCAATGTTGGCGGTTTCGCGGGGGTTTCATACCGCTACTCCGCTGCCAAAATCAGTCTGGGCTATCGCGCAGACTTCTTCGTCGGCGCAGTCGACGGCGGCATCGATACGCACAAATCCGAAACGCTGGGTTTCTACGGTCCCTTCGCTGCGATCAGTTTCGGTTTGGGAGGTTGATCGACTATTGGCGCGACTTGAATCTTTCCCCGAGGGCGGCGGCTTGAGCCGTCGCCCAATTTTATGAATTGCGCTGTGATATTATGATGAAGAATTCAGCAGCACGAGCGCAAGTGAACCCCGCAATCAGCCAATATGTCTGCGAGGCGAGTGCGAACTTCGCGGAAATCCATCGACTGGCGTATTTTCCTTCCCACACCGCGCAGTCTTGCCATGGGGCGGTATGGTCCAGTGTCTTTAAGATGATGGCCAATACGCCATTCCAGCTGGCCTCTAGTCGTCACGCATTTTCACCGAACGATCGTCATTGGCGGCACGATCCTGTCCTCCACCTGTCTTCGATATGCCGCTGAAAGCACTGGCAATTTTCTTGCTCATACAGCGGTTTAAGTACATGGCCCGTCGCGGCAGTTAGGGTGCCTAAACGATAGCTGGGATCCTCGCAAAATAATTTGTTGCCCCCGATAGAACTTTCCGGACGTACCTTCGTCTGCCTAAAGGTAATCCCTTGAACCCTCTAACGGCAGGAAGCTGACGGGGGATGTCGGACACACCGGAAATCAGTCGTGAGGACTCCACGCCGCGGCGTCTGGACATGCCTATGACTGCGTCCGAGGTGCAGGCCTGGTTTGTGCGCGAGGTACTCCCGTTGGAAACCCTGCTGACCTCTTTCCTCCAACACAATTGGCGGAACAATGACGAGGTTGCGGATATCCGACAGGACGTCTACGAGCGGGTTTGCGAAGCTGCGTACCGGCAAATTCCCGACAACGCCAAACAGTTTGTTTTCAGGACTGCGCGCAATCTTCTCATCGATCGCGTCCGCCGCGTGAACGTTGTTCCTATCGAAGCGGTCGCAGATTTGGACGCCCTCGATATAGCGATGGACGCGCCAGAACCGGATCGCACGGCGATCGCGCGCGACGAATTGCGCAGGCTTCAGGCGGCACTCGACCGCCTACCGCCGCGCTCCCGGGAGGCGTTCATACTTGGTCGGATTGAAGGCCTTTCCGGCCAACAAATCGCCGAACGCATGGGTATCGCGAAAAACACGGTGTCGGCACATCTGGACAAAGCGATCCGCTTGCTGGTCGACATCATTTATGGCGAGCCGGATGTGAGGAGAAAGCCATGAGCGGCACAGACCCTCAAGGTCTACCGAGCAACCGGGCGGCTGAATTGGAGGCGCAGGCGACCGCGTGGGTCAGGCTCCAACATTTCGATTGCTGGTCTGCGGCCGACCAGGTGGCGCTAGATACTTGGTTGGCGGAATCCATCGGCCATCAAGTAGCCTATTGGCGCATAAGTGCTGGGTTTGATTGCACTGAGCGATTGACCGCTTTGCGCGGGCCGATGCGTCCGAAGGCTGATCCAGGCCAAGAAGGAAAGCGTTGGTCTTTCACATTCCGTGTCACGGCCAGCTTGGCGACTGCCTGCCTTATCGCTGTTGTAGCAGGGTTCATCACCTCGCCGAAGCAGAAGCTTTATACGACATCTGTAGGCGGTCGCGAGATCGTGCGCCTCGCGGACGGTTCGCAGATTGAGCTGAACACCGATACGAGCTTGCGGACCGTCACAAGCTTCCTCGGGCAACGGACGGTATTGCTGGACCGGGGCGAGGCCTTTTTCGACATCAGACACGACGACGATCACCCCTTTGTGGTTCGTGCCGCCGGACATCGACTGACGGATTTGGGAACAAAATTCGTCGTTCGCGCAGACCAATCGCACATTCGCGTAGCGCTGATGGATGGCGCCATCCGCTTGGATTCCGAGGGAAGCTTTAAAGCGCAGCACGCAACGTTGGTGCCCGGCGACGTTGCCATTGCCGATGCAGAGTCATTGTCGGTCGAAAAGAAATCCGAGCCTGAACTACGTCGCGAAGAAAGTTGGAGGCGCGGCCTACTCATGTTCAAGCGCACGACGCTCCAAGATGCGGTCGCGGAATTCAATCGCTACAACGCAGCAAAGCTCGGCGTTGAAGGCAGGGAAGTCGCGCAAATGCGAATCGGAGGCACGTTTAACGCCAACGATCCAACGCTCTTCGCGCACGCCACCAGCACCATGTTTGGTCTGCGTATCATGAGCCATGGAAATGAAATGATACTTGCGCGCTGACGTCTGCGTTCTCGCAGATTTCGTCGAAGGGTTTAGAAGTCACATGAAGGGGGGACAATGAGAAAATCCAGCTATTTACGAGCAGTTCTCGTTGGCACGAGCTGTTTTGCAATCCACGTAAGCGCTCTCGCGCAAGATTTCAATATTCCCGCCGGCGGGTTGGAAAACGCGCTCAGCGCTTACACCTCGCAGACCGGGCTTCAACTCCTCTACCCGGATAGCTTAATCCGCGGCGCTCGGACGCCCGGCGTCAAGGGCGACATGGCGGCCGACGCTGCTCTCGTGCGCCTTTTAAAAGGAACAGGACTTTCAATACATCGGGAGTCGAGCGCGATTGTCATCATGCGCGCGCCTTCCTCGGAAAGTAGTGGCTTAAGCGACGCGCCGATCCAGCTTGCGGCGGCGGCAGCGGCGGCTCCGGCGCTTGAAACCGTTACCGTGACGTCGTCAAAGCTCGGCGGCGCGGACGTTCAATCCATTCCGATTTCGATCACCGCACTTTCGCAGGAACAGTTGACGGCCACCCAAACGGCAGGCGGTCCGGACTTGATAAAGCAAGTCCCCAATATGACGTTTACGAAGACGAACTTTGCTCGGTTACAGCATTCAGATTCGAGGCATCGGCACGCAGGCGATTTCGGTAACGACCGATCCGGCCGTGGCCGTTGCGTTCAATGATACTCCATTCATCCGCAATCATTTCTTCGAGCAGGAATTCTACGACGTTTCGTCCGTTGAGGTCGCGCGCGGACCGCAGGGTACACTCTACGGCCGCAACGCAACAGCGGGTGTCGTCAATCTAGTGTCCGCCAAACCGTACCGATCAATTCGAGGCGATGGCGTCCGCCGACATCGGAAATTATCAAAATCGCCGCCTCGAAGCGATGATCAATATCCCCGTTGTTGATGACAGGCTCGACATCCGAGTCGCGGGCGAATGGACGAAGCGCCAGGGTTATTCGTTTAACAGCTTCGACGGTGATCGCATCGACGGACGCGACCTCTGGTCTGGCCGCGTCACGATCGGATGGAAACCCATAAGTTCTCTGCAGACATATTTGGTGTGGGAGCATTTCTCCGAAAACGATGATCGGCTCAGAAGCTCCAAGCAGCTTTGCAAGACCGACTACGGCCCGGGCGGCACACCGACCAACGGCCTTGTAAATATCGACGGTGTCATACGTCAGACTGGCCCCACCCTTTTCGATCTGGGAAATTATTTCATCCAAGGTTGTTTGCCGGCCTCACTCTATTCGCCGGAATCCTTTGGAGCGCCTCTCGGTTATGCGCTGCCCTATGCCCTGGCTGCACAGACCGGCGTCAGTCCTTATCCCAACGTGGCTCAATCGCCGAATTTGCACGTGATCAATTCATCGCTCAATCCAATATACCGGGTAAAAAATGACACCGTGGAATATAACGCTGATTATACCCTGACGCCCACGCTGACCCTCACATCGCAGACCGGCTACAATCAGGATTTTCTCTGGTCGACGGAAGATTATAACCGGTTTGGCTCAGTACCCGGATTTTTCGGTAGTGACTCCAGCGGTCCTATCGTTTTTTGTGATCCACAACTGGGCTGCTCGGATCGGCTTATTACCGAGGATCTGTCCGACGAACATACTTGGCAATTGAGTCAGGAATTTCGTCTGACTTCGAACTTCGATGGCCCGTTCAATTTCAGCGCCGGCGGCAACTATCTGCACTATGAAACGCTGGAAAATTACTACGTATTCTTCAATGCCATCTCCGCTTTTGTGGGCGACAATCCTCCAATACACGGCCATCAGTACAACGATCCCAAGCAAAGAAGGGACGGATAATTTATTTGGTGCCTATCTCGATCCGAATCCGCTGACCAGCATCAACGGTCAGGGACACAATTACTTCCGCAGCGAGAATCCCTATGTGCTGAATTCCTACGCTACGTTTGGCGAGGCGAACTACAAAATATTCAGCGATCTGAAGTTGACGGCCGGTCTGCGCTGGACGGACGACCGGAAGCATTTTCTGGACATACCGAGCTGGATCGCGGATCAGGGCTACGGTTATCCCGTAACCGGCATTGTGAATCAGCAATGGGATGAACTCACGGGCCGCGCCGTTGCCAACTGGACGCCGAAACTCAATTTCACTGATCAGACCTTGATCTATGGGTCATACGCGCATGGCTACAAAGCAGGTGGCGCCAATCCGCCGGGCGCTTCTTCCCCGCCCAGGGGGCGGGCAATATCGGCAATCCCACCCATCCGCTGACGTTCAAGCCGGAGTTCATCGATGCGTTCGAAATGGGCACAAAGAACACATTGCTGGACGGCGACCTCACATTGAATGGCGACGTGTTCTATTACAACTATGAAGACTACCAAATCTCCGAAATCGTCGACCGCACAGCACTCAATCAGAATTACGATGCCCATGCCAAAGGCGCCGAACTGGAGGCGACGTGGGAGCCGATACCGGGTTTGCGGTTCAATTTCTCGGGTGGTTGGGAAGATACCGAAATCGCAAAGGGCCAAAGTGCGGTCGATCTCATGGATCGCACAGCCGGTCATCCGGGCTGGTATGTCACCAAGCCGTTCATCAACGAGGCGTCCAACTGCATATTCCCGGCTATTGTTGCCGCCTATCTCCTTCCATGGCGGTCGGGATCAGCCCTGGTCCGGGCGCCTGTGTGTTTTCCTATGTCCTTGGCGATGATCCGCTGACCGCAGCTCCCCCTATGTTGCTATCCTGATGTCCCGCAACCTGTAACATATCCAGGGGGTCGGCCCGCCAAATTATCCGGGCTTTGATCCCAATTCAACCCGGCATACAATGACGGAGACGGGATTTTCGAAAGAATATGAGCGGCAACAAACTGCCCAATGCGCCGCCCTTCACCTTATCGGGGGGCGTGCAATACACGTTGCCGCTTATCTGCGGATTGGGCAGGTACGCTGCGCACCGATTCTATTGGCAGGACTATTCCTGGGGGCGGGTGTTCAACGATTGTCTTACGATCGGTTGCGTGGCTACGACACGGTCAATCTGAGCTTTATCCTCGCAAGCCAAAGCGGCTGGCAGGTGATGCTCTATGACAAAAACGTCTTCAACACGACAGCGATCACCGGCGACTTCCTAAACAGCGACGATACGGACTGACGACCAACGTCTTCCTGACCGATCCCAAACTGATCGGCATCCGCGTCACGAAGAACTGGTAAGGGGGAATTCATGAGCGAATTGATCAACACGCAGAAAGCTAATAACTCGCTTCACTGGCGTTTGCTGACCAGCGTGTCGTCGCTGGCGCTGCTGGCGGCAATATGTGGCACGCAAGGCGCCTTCACCGAAGATTCCGATCGCCCTACTGTCTGGATCGAACTCGGTGCCGACCTGGATCGTGTGGATAGTGGGCAAAAAGCTTTTGCGCCCGCCTTTATAGTGAACAATCCGGGATCTACGGCCTTTGATCCGGTCTCCCCGGCAGACGCACAGAAGACACCGAGCTTTAGTTTCGGCGAAGAGGGCAAACTCTCGTTTGAGCCAGAGATTTCGAGTTGGGTTTTCTCAGCCTCGATCCGATACGGACGTTCGAACGGCAACCGCTTTGTTCATCAAACAGCGAAGAACAATGCCTTCTACCACATCTCGTATTCATATCGCCGCCGTTTCGGTGACATTTACCCTTTATAATGCCCCGAGCAATGTCACACCCCGTTCACAGCGAACTTTTTTGCGGCCCCCGGAGGAGCTCAGCGAAAGCCATGCTGTCGTCGACTTTCAGGTAGGCAAGGATTTTGGGCATGGACTTTTGGCCGCGAAGGCATCTTCGGTACTCAATGTGGGCGTTGATTCGCGCAATTCACCTCTCAGCATCATTCGAACATACAAGCTCGCCCCGACCTCGATTTTGTTGCCCGGCATTATCCTACGCCTTTTCATCCGCGCATTTTATGGCACGGTTTTTGGCCATCATTATCATCAATATGTAGCGACAGCGCAGAGCACGCGGAGTTTTCATGGGGTTGGACCCAGCCTATCGTGGAATGCGTCCGCCCCGTTCGTTGGAAATCCGGAAAATGGCGATCTGTCCTTCGATTTGGGAGTCAATGCAGCAATTCTGTTTGGTCGGCAAAAGCCAATGTTCAACACCATACCTCGGCGGTATATTTTGAGCGCTCCATACGTCTACTTATATCGGCGGGAGGTACAATCATCCGCAAGTGAACGTGCAACGTGTCACGTCAGTCGTTGTCCCAAACCTCGGCGGCTTCGCCGGCGTGTCTTTCGCTTCCCAACGTCAAAGTCAGTTCGGGCTATCGCGGCGATTTCTTCTTCGGTGCTATGGACACTGGTTTCGACACGCCAAAGTCCGACAATCGGCTTCTTTGGACCCTTCGCCACCGTCAGCATCGGACTTCCGTAATGGGCCGTTGGGAGTCAAGGCTCCGTCCGATAATCTCGCCGCCGGTATCAGGCTTCCGTTCGTGGTCGGCACGTGGCCACATGATGCGGTGGGATGGAGGCCGAGAGCCTATCTCGGAGACGTGCTGACCCTTGCGAGACGCACATCCGACGCTGCGGCTTCATCGGCTTCGCGCTCCCGGCGTTGGAACATCCGAAGGGCAAGAGCTTCCACGCTTGCCCGTTTCCTTACCCGTTCGAGTGTCATTAGTAGTTCTGCACGGATGGTAGCGAACACCCTGGCTAGTATTTCAATCTGCTAAAATAGCTAAGGGGCCCGCAGCGCCCGGGGGGCAATTCGCGCTCGTCCCGCGGCCTCGCAGTTCTGGCCGCAATTTCATCAAATTGCCAGTCAGGGTTCACCGCATAGGGATCCAGCAAGATTAGCGCGACCCTTGTAGGCATCTGCGCGACGACAGACATCGCACAATCTGCGGGGCAGGCGGTGCGCGGCGGTAGGGCTTGGAACTCCTGGAATAGGTGGAGTATCCGTGCCCGTTGCGGCGCAGCAAAAAAACCTGGCCGTTGAACTCAATTTTCCTCCGACCTCGTTCGTCTCCATAGGCGTAGATTGAATTGGGATCCCTCGAGAGGCGGACGCTGGCGGGGGCCATGGCAAAATCATCGGACAACGGCCGTGAGAAGGCGCAGGCGCGCTCCTCGGGTGCAGCTATGACTGCACCTGACTTGGAGGCTTGGTTTGTCCGCGAGGTTTTGCCGCTGGAGAGCGCGTTGATGCAGTTTCTAGAGCACAATTGGCGGAACGAAGCTGACATCGCCGATCTGCGGCAGGATGTTTATGAGCGCGTGTGTGAGGCGGCGCAGGAGCATATTCCCGAGCACGCCAAGGCATTTGTGTTCAAGACAGCACGCAATCTTTTAGTCGATCGGGTGCGCCGTTCCCAAGTGGTGCCGATCGATGCCGTCTCCGATTTCGAGGCGTTGGGCATCCCACTGGATGCTCCAGGGCCAGATCGCAGCGTGATCGCCCGCGATGAGTTACGTCGGCTGCAAGCAGCACTTGATTGCCTGCCGCCGCGCTGCCGCGAGGCGGTCGTGCTCGGGCGGATCGAGGGCTTCAGCGGCAAGGAAATCGCAGTTCGGATGGGTATTAACGAGTCGACTGTCTCTTTTCACCTCACCACCGGAATTCGCGCGCTTGTGGACGCCGTTTATGGCGGCCCGACGAACACGAACACCAAGGAAAAGCCGTGAGCGACGAAGTCAACCTCGAGCCGCAGTCGCGCGCCATGAGCGTCGAAGTGCAAGCCGCTGAATGGCTGCAGCGCCGCCGCTTCTGGGTTTGGTCCGCCGAAGACCAAAGCCAGTTCGATGAATGGCTCGCACAATCGATTTCACATCGCGTGGCTTACTGGCGGTTGAACGCCGGCTTTGAGCGTACCGGACGTATGACCGCATTGCGCCCAGTTCAATTCGTCAGACCTGCACCGGCTGCGCATGGACGTTTCTTGCCCGTACTCCGCGCCCTCGCGGTTGGCGTTGTGATAGCCGCTGTGGGTGGTGCCGTGAGCACGCATCTTTTCCAACGGCCCCAAGGCAAACTCTACGAAACCGATGTTGGCGGCCAGCAGACGATTATGCTCACCGATGGGTCGCAGATCGAACTAAATACCGGTACGGCTTTACGCGTTGAAGGTCGCAGAACAGAGCTCATCAAGGGCGAAGCGTACTTTCAGATCGCGCACGATCCGACCCACCCCTTTATCGTGATTGCGCAAGGTCATCGCGTAACCGATTTGGGGACCAAGTTCGTGGTCCGCGCCAACGACGTGCGGCTCGAGGTCTCGTTGGTCGAGGGACGCGCGCGGATCGATTCTTCGGATACATCGAGTCCACGTCGTAGTGCCGTCCTGCTCCCAGGCGACGTGGCTACCGCCACTGCCACTGACATCTCGATAATGAAAAAATCCCAGCGCGATTTGGCGACCGATCTGGGCTGGCGGCGAGGTGTTCTCGTATTTCACCAAACGACGCTCAAGGACGCGGTTGCCGAATTCAACCGTTACAATCGCAAGAAGCTGGTCATCGCGGATTCGAAAGCCTCCGCGCTGACGATAGGAGCGACATTTCCAACCCATGACGTCGAAGCATTCGCCCGCGTGGCGAAGAACGTTTTCGGTCTGCATGTGGATGATCAGGGCAGCGAGATCGTGATCTCGCGTTGAACGTAACGCGCGCTGTTTGCGTGCTTAGAAGCGGCGATCTGAGGTGCCGCGTAGAGGGGGAAGATGCGCAGAACCGCACTCTTGAATTCGGCGGCGATGGTGGCCACGCTTGCTATCTGCCCTGCCGGAATAGCGCGAGCGGAGACGTTTAATATTCCCGGTGGGGATCTGACGATGGCGCTGGATAGCTATATGAGGCAATCCGGTCTGGCGTTGATGTATTCCAGCAGCGCTGTAAAGGGCGCCCACACCCCTGGGGTCAAGGGCGAACTGCAGCCCAACGACGCCCTGTCGCGCCTCCTGTCCGGAACAGGTTTTACAATTCAGCGTGATTCGTCGGGGGCGATCGCAGTGGTCCCGATCCAAATCATCATCGACGCTGGAATTTCCTATGCAGCTTGCCCAAGCGACGCCCGTGCCGCGCGCAGTGGAAACCGTCACCGTCACGTCGTCGAAAATCGGCGGCGATGTGCAGAACATCCCGATTGCGATCACGGCGCTGTCGCAGGAACAATTGACGGCGACGCAAACCGCGGGCGGCCCCGATCTCGTCAAGCAGGTGCCGAACATGACCTTCACGAAAACGAATTTCACCGGCTACAGCATCCAGTTTCGCGGCATCGGCACGCAGGCGATTTCGGTGACGACCGATCCGGCGGTGGCCGTCGCGTTCAACGATATTCCGTTCATCCGCAATCATTTCTTCGAGCAGGAATTCTACGACGTCAGCCAGGTCGAAGTGTTGCGCGGACCGCAAGGCACGCTCTATGGCCGCAACGCGACGGCGGGCGTGGTCAATCTGATCTCCGCCAAGCCGACCGATCAGTTCGAGGCGATGGCGTCCGCCGATATCGGCAATTATCAGCAGCGCCGCTTCGAAGGCATGATCAATATTCCCATTGTCGATGATCGTGCTCGACATTCGCATCGCGGGCGAGTGGACGAAGCGGCAGGGCTATTCGTTCAACGAACTCACCGACAGCCGCATCGATGGCCGCGATCTGTGGTCCGGCCGCGTGACGATCGGCTTGAAGCCGTCGAAAATTGCAAACCACTCTCGTCTGGGAGCATTTCTCAGAAGACGATGATCGCATGCGCACCGCCAAGCAGCTTTGCAAAACCGACCGATTCCCGCGCTGTCGGTCGACGGCGTGCCAGTCGGGCAATACGGACTGGCGGTCTTCGATCCGGCGAGCTATTGTCAGCCAGGGCTGTCGACCGACTTCGCTCTATTCGCCTGACGCTTTCGAGGTGCCGAACGGTTTCTCGCTTCCGTTCTATCGCGGCGCTCGGACGCTGCCGGGATGTCAATCGACAGCGATCTGATCCCTATGCCAGCACGACGCAATCGCAAAATCTGCGGGTGATCGAATCGCGCCATCAATCCGATCTACAGGGCCAAGAACGATACGTGGAATTGAACGCCGACTATGCCGTCACGCCGGCGCTGACGTTCACATCGCAAACGGGCTTCAATCACGATTTCCTGTGGTCCACGGAAGACTACAACCGGTTCAATATCGACGCCCGGCATTTTTGCGGTCTGACCGGCAATGGCCTGAGTGATTCCCGGATCCCGCAGCTGATACCAATGGTATCCCGGCGACGGCGTATTTTGCGATCCGCAACTGGGTTGCAGCGACCGGCTTGTCGCTGCAGGATCTTTCGGATGAACATGCCTGGCAGTTGAGCCAGGAATTCCGGCTCGCTTCGAATTTCAGCGGTCCGCTCAATTTCAGCGTGGGCGGCAATTATCTGCACTATGAAACCGAAGAAAACTATTACGTCTTCATCAACACGCTCATTCGTTTACTACGGCGCATGCAGATCAGTTCGCCATATCTGCCGCCGTATGTGCCGGGTGTATCCGATAATCAGCAATGCTTGACTGGCGGACTGGTTATAATCCCGATCCCAGCCAGATGCTGCCAGCGAGGCGTTGGGACCATGCAATTACATCGATCCCAATCCGATCTCAGCTCAACAATGAAGGGACACAATTATTTCCTCAGTCAGAATCCCTATCCGCTGAATTCCTATGCCGGTTTCGGCGAGGCCTATTACAATGTCGCTTCGATCTGAAACTGACCGCCGGCCTGCGCTGGACCGAAGACCAGAAAGCATTTCGTCGATATTCCCAGCGAACTTCTGATGGACGGCTACGGCTATCCCGTCGACCGGCGTCGTGAATCAGCAATGGGATCAGTTCACGGGCCGCGCCGCCGTCAACTGGACGCCGAAGCTCGATTTCACCGATCAGACACTGGTCTATGGTTCCTACGCGCATGGCTACAAGGCGGGTGGCGCCAATCCGCCGGGCGCGGACTTGCCTGTTATCGTTGCAGCTAACGCACGGATCGGTACTCAACTCCGATTCATCCGCTGACGTTCAAGCCGGAATTCATCGATGCGTTCGAACTTGGTACGAAGAACACGCTGCTGGACGGCGCGCTGACGTTGAATGGCGATGTGTTCTACTACAATTACGAAAATTATCAGATTTCGCGAGATCGTCGATCGCACCGCGATCAATCTGAATTTCGACGCGCATGTGAAAGGCGCGGAACTCGAGGTGACGTGGGAACCAGTTCCCGGCTTGCGCTTCAATTTCGCGGGCGGCTGGGAAGATACCGCGCTTGCGAAAGGCGATCAAGCCGTCGATCTGATGGATCGTGCGGCGGGCAATGCCGGACTGGATGGTGGTCAAGCCGTTCGTCACGCAAGCTTCGAATTGCATCATGCCGATTTATGTCGTGGCAGCATGCTCTGACAGCCGTTGTCTGGTCGAACGCATGCAGCGATGCCTAGCTTACGGCGCATCTCGATCCGGTCACGGCATGCCTTATGTGCCGAACCCGACCGGTCGAATCCTATGCAGGCTTCGATCCCCGGCCGTATCCGCGGTTTCGATCCGCTTAGCATCGATCCGACAACGCCCAACGGCGGCAATGACGCTTGGCCCGGCGCCGAACAATGGCGCAGGGCTTCGACAAGGATCTGAGCGGCAACAAACTGCCGAACGCGCCGCCGTTCACGGTTTCGTTCGGGCGCGCAATACACGATGCCGCTTACGACGGATTGGGCGGGCACGCTGCGCGGCGATTATTACTGGCAGGATTATTCCTGGGCGCGCGTCTTCAACGACAATCCCTATGACCGGCTGCGCGGCTACACCAACGTCAACCTGACGCTGATCTTCACCAACCAGAACGGCTGGCAGGTGATGCTCTACGACAAGAATGTCTTCAACACGACGGCGATCACCGGCGATTTCCTGAACAGCGACGACAGCGGGCTGACGACCAACGTGTTCCTGACCGATCCGAAACTGATCGGCATTCGCGTCACGAAGAATTGGTAAGGGGGAAGCAATGAGCGAATTTATCAATATGCGAGCCAATCATGTGATCGTCCGCCGGCAATTGCTGACGACCGCCTCTGCGCCGACATTGATGCGCTTCATTACGTCCGCGCAACGTCGCCGAAGCTGACGATGCCGATCGTCCGACCGTCTGGATCGAACTTGGCGGACAATTGGACGGTTTGAACAGCCCGCAGCAAACATTTTCTCCGCCGTTTATGGCGTCGACATGCAAGCGACTCTTTTATCGGCTCCAATGTTCAGAAACCGTCGGCCTCTGCGATTGACGAAGACGCCAAAATTTCGTTTCAGCCGGATGGCGGCGATTGGGTTTTCTCGGCTTCAATCCGCTATGGCCGCTCTACCGCGAACACGCATCATCATCAACAGACCGCAAACAAAACGATTCCGGGGAGCTTCAATTTACCTGCCCCCAACAGCAATTTGCATTTTGGCCCTTATAATTACTATCCCTCGCCGGCACGTCAGAATTTTCCGACGGGCAGGCAAGCCAAAGCGAAACCCACGCGGTCATCGATTTTCAGGCGGGCAAGGATGTCGGTCTTGGTATGTTCGGTGGCCGGGGTTCGTCCATTTTGAGTGCCGGGGTGCGTATTGCGCAGTTCACGTCGAAATCGAACGTTAGTTTGCATGCCGAACCTGATGTCCACTATCCGACAGCCCCGATATACTCGGTAAATGCATTCTTTGCATTTCGGTCTTATCATCCGCGTTTTCATGACTTTAGCGCCACGGCCAGCGCTTTACGAAGTTTCCACGGAGTTGGACCTTCGCTTTCGTGGAATGCCTCGCTGCCGTTCGCCGGAAATACTGGGCATGGCGAACTGTCGCTCGATTGGGGCATGAACGGCGCTATTCTGTTCGGGCGGCAGAGGGCGAGCGGCCAGCACAAAACGGCCATTCACTCTTATTACCAAAACTTGGGCTGGAATTGTGGCTTTAAACAAGGAAAGTTGAACGCTGGATTTTTTCAGGGCGAAAGCGATCATACTTGTGCTGGCGAGCTACTCGCTACCGGAATTGGTCCGTATGCTTGCCACACTAATGCCCCGCCCGGGTTCGCCCGCGAGCGCACGGTTACTGTACCGAACCTCGGTGGTTCCGTGGCCCTCTCGTTCCGCATTGAGGATTTCAAAGTCGCGCTCGGCTATCGCGCCGACTTCTTCTTCGGCGCGATGGACGGCGGTATCGATACGGCGAAAAGCGAGAACCTCGGTTTCCATGGTCCGTTCGCCAGCGTCAGCGTTGGGCTTGGCGGATAGGTCTCAGTCCATTGACTGTGTTTCGGAAGTAATGATCGGGCTCTCCGAACTGGGCGGCGTTGTTGCCGCCCAGCCTCTTTCGAACCGAGAGGGCAATATGCACGACGTACGGTTGACCTAATATTGAGAGTGATCCGTGCATTGTATTCTGGAGCACTACCTGGATGCCATCGATTGCGCCGGGACCGTGCATCAGTTGCGAGACGCTATGGCAATGCTCGCAGGAAGCCACGGCCTAAACAGCTTCGCCTATCTGGGTTTGCCCAATATTTCCGGTAAAAAGTCCCGTCTTATTTCGAACTATGACGAGCTGTGGACGGGTCACTGCACTGCGCAAACTTATCACCTGTGCGATCCGGTCATTCTTAATGCGATGCGTCGTTGCGATCCCTTCAATTGGGGCGTAGACTTTGTGCGGATCAGTGAAACTACGCGCAAGTTCTTCCGCGAAGCCGCCGACTTTGGCATCAATTGCGGCCACACGATTCCCATCCTCAACTGGCGCGGCGATTTCGATGCGTTACACCAACGCCAAGATCAGCTTCGGCTATCGCGCCGACGAATTCTTCAGCGCCAAGGACGGTGGATTCGCAAATGAGAGAAGTTACAATCTCGGATTCTACGGCCCATATGCCAGTTTCAGCATAGGGTTGGGGGAATAAATCGCAACGAGATCGAATGGATCGATAATGACTATGCGCTCGAATGGATCGTATCCTGAAGGCATATCTGGATAACATCCAGAGTGCCGGCCACGCCGATCAACCGCGCATGCCCTGGCGGCGATCGCCTCCAGCCTCGGTCTTCGCAGCTATGCCTATCTGGCGCAGTCCAACGCCGCAACGCCGTTGCCGATTTCCAACTATCATCCGGACTGGACTGCGCACTACATCGCCAAGGGCTATCACCTCTTCGATCCGGTGATCCGCAAATTGCAGCGCTGTCCCCATCCTTTCGGGTGAGGACCGGACTTTGTCAGACCCAACAGTGCTCCCGCTATCCGCAACTTCTTCTACGAGGCCTCGGACTTCGGCATCTGCTACGGCCATACTTTCCCGAGTGGTCTGTGGCGGTCGGGGCAGGCTGCCATGACGTTCGCAACTGACTGGCGCCGAAAGGAATATCAGAACTGTATTCGGCAGGAATTGCGATTTCCAACAGCGTCCGGAACGGCGCGAGCTTTAAGATCATCGATTGCAGACCAATTCAGCCTATTGGGGGCGAATTCGGAGAGAATAAGTCTGAAATTTGCCTCTAGGCTTGCTCTAGCAAACCGTCCCCCAGATTTGTGTTTCGACGGTATCTCAAAGTATTTCGAAAGTGGGAATATGGCTTATTGCCCTGTTTTCTCACTTGCTTGTGCGGGCTGCGGCTCTGGCGCAACAAAATTTCAACCGAGCGCAAAAAATATCTTTGATGACTTGATAAGCTTTGCCTCGCCCGCGTGTCTCCATAAGTGTGGTCCCAAGCTCTGATCCTCGAAAAGGAGGGCGGTGAGACGGGATGAGTGAAACGCCCGAAACCAATCGTGATGGCGTTAAACCGCAACCGACGGGTGCTGATATCGGCACGTCCGAACTGAAGGCGTGGTTCATCCGCGAAGTGCTGCCGTTGGAAGCGATCCTGACACAATTTCTGCGGCACAATTGGCGCGATCAGAGCGACATTGAAGACCTACTGCACGATGTCTACGCGCGGGTTTATGACGCCGCGCGCCGCCAATTGCCCGATCAGGCCAAAGCGTTCGTGTTCACCACAGCCCGCAACCTTCTGAGCAATCGCATCCGCGAACGTGCCGTCATTCCCATCGAAGCGGTTTCCGATCTGGATGCGCTCAACGTCGCTATCGATACGCCGGGACCGGAGCGTAGCACCATCGCCCGCGACGAACTGCGCCATGTGAACGTGGCTATCGACAAATTGCCGCCGCGCGGACGCGAGGTCGTGATGATGCGCCGGGTTGAAGGTCTGAGCCGTAGTGAGATCGCCGTACGGATGGGCATCAGCGAAGAGGCGGTGTCCGTTCATCTGAGCCGCGCCATGGACGCGCTCGCGGCCATTTTGCTTGGCGACAACACTCCGGACAAAGGGGGCCGTCCTTGAGCACAGCCCAACTGGGAAATCTGAAAGACGTGCGCATCCGGGCCGCTGAATGGCTCGAACGGCAGGAGCGGGCGGATTGGAGCGAGCACGACCGCGCTGAACTGGACGCCTGGCTGGCCGCCGATGCCGCGCATGCGGTTGCTTATTGGCGCGTCGAGGTGGCTTGGCAGCGCACGGCGCGCCTAGCGGCGCTGCGGCCTTCAGCGCCTTCATCTATATCCTCGCACCGGCGGCTGTGGTCGGTGGCGGCAAAGTCGGTTGCGGGTTTCGCTTTGGTCGGGGTTGTTGGCGCGGGCCTATTTTTTGGCACGCGGGATCCGGGCCAACAGATCTATGCAACCGATGTGGGCGGGCGCAAAACGCTGTCTCTGCCAGATGGTTCACAGATCGAAATCAACACCAATACGGTGTTGCGCATTTCCAAAAGCGACAACCGTCGCGTCTGGCTCGACAGGGGCGAGGCGTATTTCCAGATCATCCATGACCCCAAACATCCGTTCGTCGTCGACGTTGGAGCCGCGCCGTATCACCGACCTTGGAACAAAATTCGTCGTTCGGCAGGAAGACGTTCATTTTAAAGTCGCTGTTCTCGACGGAAGCGTGAGCTTGGCGGCGAAAGCAGATAATGCGCAGTCACTGCTTCTGGTGCGTGGAGACAGTGCCGTGGCGAACGGCAACTCGCTGGCAGTCAAAAACAGCTCGCTCAAAAGTGTGACCGATGAACTTGGTTGGCGGCGCGGAGTGCTGGTGTTTGACAACGTGACGCTTGCGCAGGCCGCTGAGGAGTTCAATCGTTACAACACTGGCAAGATCGTCTTAGCCGACCCGGAAGCGGCCAGCTTGCGCGTCGTCGGCACGTTTCCCACGGATGGCGTCGAAGGGTTCGTCGACGTCGCACGGCATATTTTGAATGTTCACGTCGAAAAGCGTGGCACCGATACGGTGATTTCGCACTGACCGAAGCCATACACAAGTCCGCACCACTTGCGGAAAAGGGGGGTATATGAACAGCTCGAAGCTTTTGAAGCTGCTGCTCACAGGCAGTGCGCTTGCCGCATTGATCGCCATGACAGCGTCAGCTGCGAATTTTTCTGTGCCAGCGGGCGATCTGAAGACGGCGCTTGATGTGTATTCGAAGCAGTCTGGTGTGCCGCTGATGATTTCGGCTGATGTCGTCAAAGGCGCGCGGACCAAAGGCGTGTCGGGCGATCTACCGGCTAACGATGCGTTGTTACGAATACTGGACGGTACAGGTTTCGATGTTTATCGCAGCCCTACCGGCGCCATAGGCATAACGCGAGACAAGCAATCCAACGACGCGTCAGACGGACTGACGCTGCAACTGGCGCAAGCCACTCCCGTACGCACCGCAGTTGAAACGGTCACTGTTACATCATCGAAGCTCGGTGGAGCGGATGTCCAGTCAATTCCGATCGCGATAACCGCATTGTCGCAGGAACAATTGACGGCAACGCAGACGGCAGGCGGACCCGACTTGGTAAAGCAGGTGCCCAATCTGACGTTCTCTAAGACGAACTTCTCTGGATACAACATTGAAATACGCGGCATTGGTACGCAGGCGATTTCGGTCACGACCGATCCTGCCGTCGCCGTCGCGCTGAACGACATTCCGTTCATCCGCAATCACTTTTTCGAGCAGGAGTTCTACGATCTCGGGCAAGCCGAAGTGCTCCGTGGACCGCAGGGCACGACCTTTGGTCGTAACGCGACGGCAGGTGTCGTCAATCTGATCTCGGCCAAACCGACCGATCAGTTCGAGGCGATGGCGTCAGGTGATATAGGGAATTATCAGAATCGTCGCTTCGAAGGGATGATCAATATTCCCATTGTCGACGATCGCGTCGATTTGCGCATCGCAGGCGAGTGGACCAAGCGGCAGGGCTATTCCTTCAATGAAATTACCGACCAACGCATCGACGGCCGGGATCTGTGGTCAGGCCGCGTGACGCTCGGCTTCAAACCGACCGAAAAATTGCAAACCTATCTCGTTTGGGAGCATTTCTCCGAAGACGACGACCGGATGCGAACTGCCAAACAGCTTTGCAAAACTGATCAGGCGCCGACATCAATTAATGGCGTGCCGGTACCGTCCGGGAATTTGGATTTGCAAGGAGCTTTCCATCTTGGCGCTGATTATCTCAGTCAGGGTTGCCAGGCCACATCGCTTTATTCACCCGATGCGTTCGAAGTGCCGGATGGATTTTCACTTCCCTATGCGGTTGCGCTAGGTATTGCCGACGACGCAAATTCCGGCGTCGATCCTTATGCGAGCACCACACAATCGCGAAATCTGCGCGTAATCAAATCGGCACTAAATCCGCGTTATCAGGCCAAGAACGATGTTGTCGAGTTGAACGCCGATTATGCCGTCACATCATCGCTAACATTTACATCGCAGACAGGATACAATCAGGATTTTCTTTGGTCTACCGAAGATTACAACAGATTCGACACGTCGCCTGGTATTTTTAATGCAGTCGGCGGTGGTGAGGAAAATTACACTCATGCACTCAGTCCTGATCCTAAGGGTATTGCTTTCTGCAACCTTGGCGGAAATTCCGGAAGCGGTTCCTGCCTTACCGATGGCGCTCCCTGTAGTTTGGGGTCATCGAATTTCTGTCAACCCGCCGGTGTTTTCTGCGACCCACAACTCGGTTGCAGCGACCGGATCGTTGCCGAGGACCTCTCTGATGAGCATGCCTGGCAAATAAGCCAAGAATTTCGGCTGACCTCGAATTTCAGTGGTCCGCTCAATTTCAGCGTGGGCGGAAACTATCTCCACTATGAAACCGAAGAGAATTATTACGTCTTCATCAACGCACTTACATTATTTACAGTGGACGCGCTTGGTGGTTACAATACTGCGACTAGCCCTCCCTATGTTATGGGCGTAACCGACAATCATCAATGTTTGCCCAGAGCGGTCAATAACCAAGCGTCGGGTTACCAAAATCCCAACCCTATAGCCGGCGGAGGTCTACCGACAACCGGTGTATGTGGCTATCTCGATCCGAACCCGATCACGAGCCTCAACAATGAGGGCCACAATTATTTTCTGAGCCAAAATCCTTATACGCTGAATTCGTACGCCGGGTTCGGCGAGGCTTACTACAATATCGGCAGCGACCTGAAGCTGACAGGCGGGCTTCGTTGGACCGAAGATCGTAAGCGCTTCACCGATATTCCGAGTGAAGTTATCACCGCAGGATATGGTTATTATGTTACGGACGTGGTGAACCAGCAATGGGATGAGCTTACCGGCCGGGCCGCTGTAAATTGGACGCCTAAGCTCGGTTTCACCGATCAGACGTTAGTCTATGGCTCTTATGCCCGCGGCTATAAGGCAGGGGGCGCCAATCCGCCAGGCGCAGTGCTCGATAGCGGCACAAGCATCGTTGGCGCCACTACAATTGCAGAGCCCATTCATCCGCTCACTTTCAAGCCGGAATTCATCAATGCCTTCGAACTGGGCTCCAAGAATACTCTACTTGATGGCGCTCTCACGTTGAATGGCGATGTCTTCTATTACGACTACAAGGATTACCAGATTTCAGAAATAGTGGACCGCACCTCGATCAATTTAAATTTCAATGCCACCGTAAAAGGCGCCGAACTTGAAACCACCTGGGAGCCGTCGCCCGGCCTGAAATTCAACTTTGCAGGCGGATACGAAGATACGAGAATTGCCAATGGCCAGAGTGCGGTCGATCTCATGGATCGCACGGCGGGGGTGCCCGGCTGGATGGTCGTCAAGCCCTTTGTGACGCAAACTTCAAACTGCATCCTGCCGACCTATGTCGTTCAGGCGTTGCTGGAGGAAGATGCGTCAAATACCGGTCGGGCTGGGGAAGATCCTCAATCGGCCACAGGGTTCGCGTGCGAAGAAGCGTACGTTCAGCACTTAGACCCGGGTACGCTCTATCCATATATGCCCAATCCCCAAGGACTTGGCGGCCTTGGCTACGGAGGTCAGCCGACCGCATATGGGTTTCCCATACCAAGCGGCTACATCGGTTTCGATCCGACGAACCCGGCCATCAACAATGGCGAAGGCTTCGCCAAGAACCTGGGTGGCAATCGGCTTCCCAACGCGCCGCCCTTCACTGTCTCGTTTGGCGCGCAATACACCGTACCGCTGACGCCAGATTGGGCGGGTACGATGCGTGGCGACTATTATTGGCAGGACTACTCTTGGGCCCGCGTTTTCAATGACAACCCCTACGATCGCCTGCGCGGCTATACCAATGTCAACCTGACGCTGATCTTCACCAACCAAAACGGCTGGCAAGTGATGCTTTATGACAAGAATGTGTTCAACACGACGGCGATCACAGGCGACTTCCTGAACAGCGACGACAGCGGCCTGACAACCAATGTGTTCCTGACCGATCCCAGGCTGATCGGCATCCGCGTCACGAAGAACTGGTAAGGGGAACCAATGAGCGAGTTGATGAATGCGCGGAACGGCAAGAAAGAATTCCGCGGGCAATTGCTTACCACGGTGTCGGCCCTCACTTTGCTCGCCACGATCTACGGATCAAGCGTATCCAAAGCAGCCGATCAGGACGCCGACCGTCCGACAGTCTGGATCGAACTGGGCGGCCAACTGGAACACGTGGAGGGGCAGGGAGACAATTTTCCAGTTGGGTTTCTGGCGGCAAATCCCAACTCACCTGTCCTTAAGCCGGTATCGCCACTGCAGGCGCAGAATCCACTTCCGTTCGAGTTTCGCCGAGGACGGCAAGATTTCAATCCAGCCGGAGGGCTCGGATTGGGTTTTCTCGGTCGGCCGTCAACTATGGCCGGTCGAGCAATTTCAAGCATGTCGATCATCAAACGAATGGAGTGTTCAAGCAACGTCAACTATATACCGGTTTCCTCTATAATACGGTACCGAAAGATTTGCAAACACGCAGGCACATCACAGGGAAAGTCATGCCATTCTTGACTTTTCTGCAGGCAAAGATGTTGGTTTGGGCCTTTTCGGGAGAGACGGTTCGTCCGATCTTAAATCTCGGCGTTCGTTTTGCGCAGTTTGCGTCTAAAGCCACGTTCGATGTCAGGGCACGGCCGGATTTGCGTACGAAGTAAATATTATGGCACGTTCAATTCCCTTCAACATACCCAATTTGTACACTTCCATACCTATCACGCAACCGGCCATGCCTCGCGCAGCTTCCGCGGAATAGGCCCATCCCTTTCATGGAATGGTTCGACGCCTGTTGCGGGCAATCCGCAAGGCGGCGAAGTGACATTCGATTGGGGCGCCAACGCAGCCCTTCTGTTTGGCAGGCAAAAAGCGCGCGTGCAGCACCAGGAAACCGCGCACTATAAGCACTTGACTGGAGGCCAACTCCAGGCAACCTTATTCTACCGGTCTATCAACATCCTCCGGCGGGCACAACAGCGTTCGAACCGTGATCGTGCCCAATGTTGGTGGCTTCGCGGGTGCTTCCTATCGTATCGAGAATTTCAAAGTCAGCTTCGGTTATCGTGCCGATTTCTTCTTCGGTGCTATCGATGGCGGCATCGACACGCGCAATCGAAACACTATGGCTTCTATGGTCCGTTCGTTGCGGTCGGCATCGGCCTCGGCGGATAAGGTGAGATGCCAAACTCGTCTGTGAATGCGAAATAGCTGGCAAACTGATGTTTGCGCGCTTTAACGTCGTATAGCTCTTTTCTTTCTGGGGAGGGCGGACGCGCCAAGCTATTTAGAGCCGATGTATTTTATCACCAAAATATTCTAAGGCTCGTCTATTTGTGGGTGCGCGACCACTAGTTGCACTCGCCCCTTCACCGTCGTCACTGCGGTTGCGTCTCGTACCGAACACGCTGAGCGGCTTCCTGGCTGGCTGTTGAGCTACGAGATCGCCGCTGCCCTTTGGCGGGAGGCGTGCGAGGCTGGGCGGAGCGGATTCTGGTCGCAGTTCCTATGGCTACATCCGCAAATCGGTTCGCCGTGGCTATAGTCAGGTAAATTGCGGTATCCGCGGCTATTGAAATAATCTGGCGCTGCGGACGGACACTTTTCCCCAAAAGCCGATTGCATAATGTCCAGCCGAGCGCATTAATTTACCGATCCATATACCTCACCGGCATGGGCTCCTTCGTCTAACTGGGTGAGGTTACCAATTCTAACCCTCAAAAGGCGGAAAGCTGGTGGGGGATGGCGGATATACCGGAAAACCATCGTGAAGGCGCCGGCTCGCGTCGCCAAGGTGCGGTCATGACCGCATCGGATCCGCGCGCCTGGTTTGTCCGGGAAGTCCTGCCGTTGGAGACGATTCTGATGCAGTTCCTGCGCCGAAATTGGAGCAATCCAGACGACATTGCCGACATCCGTCAGGATGTGTATGTCCGCGTTTTCGAGGCAGCGCGCAAACAGATACCCGACGCCGCACAGCCGTTCGTTCTGACGACCGCCCGTAATCTCCTCATCGACCGCGTCCGCCGGGAGCAGGTTGTCCCTATTGAAGCGGTTGCAGATTTGGACGAGTTGGGTGTGGCATCAAGCGACGCCGAGCCCGAACGCACGGTGATGGCGCGCGACGCCCTGCGGTTGCTACAGGCCGCGATCGATAAGCTACCGGCACGGCCTCGCGAAGCTATCCTTCTAAACAAGGTCGAAGGTCTGTCACGCCGCGAAATCGCGGTACGCATGGGGATCGCGGAAGACACGGTCCGGCAACATCTGATCCACGGCATGCGCTCTCTCGCTGATTTTCTCTATAGCGAGCAGTTGGAAACACGGAGGCCGGCATGAGCGGTTCCATAAACGAGGATACCGCTGACCTGCGTGCGAGAGACATTGAAGCGCACGCGGCCGAGTGGATAGAAGCGCCGTGCTTGCGGCGACTGGCGGGACTCCGATCAGGAAAATCTCGACAAATGGCTCTCAGAGTCGCTCACCCATGAGGTCGCGTTTCTCAGGCTTGCCTCTGCGTGGGACTATGCCGACAGGCTGGCTGTTCTGCGAAGCTCAATGCGCCCGGCGACGGCGCCATCGCGAGATAAGCGCCCGTTCTGGATAAAGGCCGCAACAGCGATCGTCGTGGCGATCATTGCCGGAGTAGGCGGCTTCTATGTGTTCGCGCCCGCGCAAGAAAATATCTATTCGACCGGCGTGGGTGGCCATCAGGTGGTCGCGCTTGCCGATGGCTCGCGGATCGAACTCAACACCGACACGGTGCTGCGCGCCGAAATCGGCGTGCGCCGCAGAAAACTGTGGCTCGAAAAGGGCGAAGCGTATTTCCAGGTCAAACACGACGCAGCGCATCCGTTCGTCGTGATGGCTGGCATTCATCGCGTAACGGATTTGGGAACGAAATTCCTGGTTCGGCGCAGCCAGGACCGGCTTGAGGTCGCGCTTCTGGAGGGGCGTGCCCGCTTTGACGCGCCCGGCGGACGGATGAGCCCAACGTCCATCGATCTAATCCCAGGCGATCGTGTGATCGTCGATAACGGCGCTGTCGTCGTCACAAGACAACCCGCGCGAGCGCTGCAGAACAATCTCGCGTGGCGGCGCGGCCTATTGATTTTCGATCGAACGACGTTGGCTGACGCAGCCGCGGAATTCAATCGGTACAATCGCGGGAAGATCGTCATCCGCGATACGGCAGTTGCGCGCCTGCCGATAGGCGGCACCTTCCGCGCGGACAATATCGACAGATTTGTGGGCGTAACGCAGGACGTTCTTGGGCTGCATGCGAGCACCAGGGATGGCGTGACCGTGATCTCGCGGTGAATGGATTCTACGAGCCCGGTCATCTGAAGGACCGAGCAAAGGGGGGGCACATGCTTAGGTTTCGCAGGCTGAAATTAGCACTTCTGGCGAGCACGGTCGCGTTTGCGACGCAGGCAGCGGCGGAAAACTTCAATATCCCAGGCGGAGATTTGAAAGCTGCGTTGGACATCTACGCGCAAAGGACAGGATCCCAATTGATTTATTCGGCAGATGCGGTTGCCGGAGCCAAGACGAAAGGCGTCAGAGGAGACCTCTCGGCTGATGACGCGCTCTCCCGCATTTTGGGTGATACCGGCTTTGTAGTCCATCACCATCCCGGTGGAACAATCGCCATTGTTAGGGAACGGCAATCCGGCGATGCATCCGATGAACCGCCGATGCAGTTAGCTCAAGCTGCGCCGCCATCACGCGGGATCGAAACCGTGACCGTCACGTCTTCGAAACTCGGTGGTGCGGACGTTCAGTCGATCCCGATCTCGATCACGGCGCTATCCCAGGAGCAGTTGACCGCCACTCAAACCGCTGGCGGCCCCGATCTCGTGAAACAGGTGCCCAACCTGACATTCTCGAAAACGAATTTCAGCGGCTACAATCTGGAAATCCGCGGCATCGGCACCCAGGCGATCTCTGTCACGACCGACCCCGCAGTTGCTGTCGCGCTCAATGACATTCCGTTCATCCGCAATCACTTCTTCGAGCAGGAATTCTACGATCTTGGTCAAGCCGAGGTGCTACGCGGCCCGCAAGGCACGCTCTACGGGCGTAATGCGACGGCAGGTGTGGTCAACCTGGAAACAGCAAAACCAGCGGACCAGTTTGAGGCAATGGCGTCAGGTGATATCGGCAATTACAAGAATCGCCGCTTTGAAGGAATGCTCAATCTTCCCATTGTTGATGATCGAGTCGATTTGCGGCATGCAGGAGAGTGGACCAAACGACAGGGATATTCCTTCAATGAGATTACTGACCAGCGCATCGATGGTCGCGATCTGTGGTCGGGACGCGTTACACTCGGCTTTAAGCCGACCGAAAATTGAAGACGACTATCTGGTTTGGGAGCATTTCTCGGAAGACGACGACCGGATGCGGACCGGCAAGCAACTCTGCAAAACCGACCAGCGCCAACATCGGTCAATGGCCTAACCAGTGCCACCCGGAAATTTGATATTCTATGGAGGCTTTCACTTCTTGATGCCGACTATCTAAGTCAGGGCTGTGAGGCGACGTCGCTTTATTCTGCCAGCCGCGTTCGAAGTGCCTTATGGTTTTTCGCTTCCCTATGTGGTTGCACTGGGCGTCTCTGGCGAAGCCAACCCCGATCTCGATCCCTACGCGAGCACGACACAGTCGCGAAATCTGCGCGTGATCGAATCTACTATAAATCCACATCTATCAGGGCCAAGAACGATGTCGTGGAACTTAAATGCCGACTATGCCATAACGCCATCGCTGAATCTCACGTCGCAGACAGGATATAATCAAGATTTTCTCTGGTCGACAGAAGATTACAACCGGTTCAACACGTCACCGGGTATTTTTGTAACTTAGTGCTGCTCTAAGATAGCGCGATTGGTTTCACCAATGCGGCGTCTTCTGCGACCCACAGTTGGGTTGCAGCGAACCGGCTCGTGGCCGAAGATCTGTCCGATGAACACGCTTGGCAATTGAGTCAGGAGTTCCGGTTGGCCTCGAATTTCAGCGGACCGCTCAATTTCAGTATTGGCGGTAACTATCTTCATTACGAGACAGAAGAAAATTATTACGTTTTCATCAATGCGCTTACCACGTCTGCAGCTTGCTTCGGTGCGCTCTGACCTCAACACGCCCGGCGTAACCCTATCTACGTCCCAGGTGTGACCGATAATCACGACTGTCTGCAACGAGATAACAATGAAGCTCGCCGGCGCTGGCGGCTTACCAAAATCCTAATCCTATCAACAGGTGGCGGCGAGCCCACGTACAACATGCAGTCTATATCGATCCAAATCCAATCACCAGTCTCAACAATTAAGGCCACAATTATTTCTCTGAGCCAAAACCCCTACACATTGAATTCCTACGCGGCTTTCGGCGAAGTCAACTACAATATTCGCAACGATCTGAAGCTGACGGGCGGTCTACGCTGGACAGAAGATCGAAAGCACTTCATCGATATTCCCAGCGAGGTCATCACGCAAGGATATGGCTATTTGATCACGGATGTGGTGAACCAACAATGGGACGAACTCACCGGCCGCGCCGTTGTGAACTGGACGCCAAAACTCGATTTCACTGATCAGACGTTGGTCTATGGTTCTTACGCTCGCGGCTATAAGGCAGGCGGCGCCAATCCGCCCGGCGCTGTGTTGTTCTCCTCCGAGATAACGGTGCGCCAAGTTGCGGAGCCCGATCCATCCGCTCACTTTCAAGCCAGAATTCATCAATGCGTTTGAGTTGGGCTCCAAGAATACCTTGCTCGATGGCGCTTTGACGCTAAATGGCGATGTCTTTTATTACGACTATAAGGAATATCAAATTTCGGAGATCGTGGACCGCACGTCGATCAATCTGAATTTCAACGCCACGGTGAAAGGTGCCGAGCTGGAAACAAGCTGGGAGCCGATGCCCGGCTTGAGGTTCAATTTTGCGGGCGGATATGAAGGTACTAGGATTGCCAACGGCCAAAGCGCCATTGATCTGATGGATCGTACGGCGGGTATGCCCGGTTGGATGGTCGTAAAACCGTTCCCGACGCAAGCCTCAAACTGCATTCTGCCGACCTATGTCGTTCAAGCGATACTGGAGGAAGGCTCAGACGGCTATTGGAGACGCTGATCCGCAAGCAGCCCGATTTTGCTTGCGACCAAGCTTATCCGAGCATCTCGATCCGGGAACGCTGTATCCGTATGTGGCCAACCCCAGCGGGACGGGCGGCGTCAGGTTATCCGGCTTCCGCTTTCACCACTTATGCATTTTCCTATTCCAACGCGGCTATCCTGGCTTCGATCCGACGCAACCCGGCACTCAACGATGGCGAAGGTTTTGCCAAGGACTTAGGCGGCAACAAGCTCCCCAATGCGCCGCCTTTCACTGTTTCGTTCGGGGCGCAATACACACTGCCGCTTTCGCCGGAATGGGCGGGCACGTTGCGTGGCGATTATTATTGGCAGGATTATTCATGGGCGCGTGTGTTCAATGACAATCCCTACGATCGGATACGCGGTTACACCAATGTCAATCTGACGTTGATCTTCACAAACCAGAACGGCTGGCAGGTGATGCTTTATGACAAGAACGTCTTCAATGAGACGGCCATCACCGGTGACTTCCTGAACAGTGATGATAGCGGTTTGACGACCAATGTGTTCCTGACCGATCCAAAATTGATCGGCGTTCGCGTCACGAAGAACTGGTGAAGGGAAAGCTATGAGCGAAGTGATGAACGCGAAAAATGCAAAACGCTGGTTTCCGCTGGCGATTACTGACAACAGTTTCAGCGCTGGCGCTTCTCGCGTCCGGCAACATACGGAACGCGGAGGCCGCAGATGAAGACGCGGACCGTTCCACAGTTTGGATCGAACTCGGCGGGCAACTGGAACACGTGGCCGGGCAGGGGGAGCCCTTTGTCCCAGCGTTTCTCGCAGCCAACCCAAACTCTTCCGTCCTGAAACCGGTGTCGCCACTGAAGGCGCAGAATCCGCTACCGTTCAGCTTCGCCGAGGATGGCAAGATTTCATTCCAGCCGGAAGGCTCGGATTGGACTTTCTCTGCGGCCGCTCGTATCGGCCGGTCGAGCAACTTCGGGCATGTCGATCACCAAACCAATAAAGCTCGTTACGAGAAATATGTCGGCGGCGCTCCTACTCACAGTCCCAATAATATTGAAACCGTCGCGAACTTTGCAGATACCCAAGTACGTCACCAGGAAAGTCACGCAGTGTTCGACTTTTCTGCAGGCAAGGATGTTGGCTTGGGTATGCTGGGGAGAGATGCGTCGTCCGTCTTGAGCCTCGGCGTGCGATTTGCGCAGTTTGCATCCAATACGACGTTCGATGTCAGGGCCCGCCCGGATTTAAAATTTGAAGACCTAACATTTCCAGCCTATAACATCACCTTCCGCCCGCCCTACTTTCATACTTTTCATGCCACGGGCCGAGCTTCGCGCGGCTTCCGTGGCATAGGGCCGTCGCTTTCATGGAGTGGCTCGACGCCTGTTATGGGTGATCCGCAAGATGGTGAAATGACACTCGATTGGGGTGCCAACGCGGGTTTTCTATTTGGCAAGCAAAAGGCGCATGTCCGGCATCAGGAGTCCGCGCATTATAGGGCTTCTCTAAGTAATTATTATTCTACAGTATATCCCGCCATCCCGCGCGGTCACGATACGGATCGGTCCGTCACCGTACCAAACATTGGTGGTTTTGCGGGCGCTTCTTGTCGCATCGAGAATTTTAAAATCAGCTTTGGTTATCGCGCCGACTTCTTCATTAGCGCAATCGATGGCGGCATCGACACGCGGAAATCAGAAACACTTGGCTTCTACGGACCCTTCGCGATGATTAGCGTTGGACTGGGCGGCTAGTCTGCATTTTACACACTGGAGTTTGCGCGAGTTGGGATGAGATCGAGATTCGGATTGTGATTTCGGCTGGGGATCCGCCGATTGCAGCATCGCAATCATCTTTTGCGGGCCTATGCCGACACGATTCTGTGCGTGGCGCGCAGGAGCTAGCATGCGGGAATTTCGCGAATTGCTTTCGCGTTTAGAAGCCGGCTCGACTTTGTGAATCCATCTCGCATCGACGGCTGCAGCGAGCGTGCAATGGACGGCAGCAAAGGAGGGTTGATACCGGACAAGCTGACGCCATGACGGGCTTAATGCGCCGCACGCTGATCGCGACCAGTGTCAGTTTTGAAGAGCATGCCTGATGGTACCGCAGGAGGCGGTGGCCAGACCCGTGCTCTGCACCGAAACGTTCCGCCGTCCAATAATTTCGCCACCGGTATTAGGCTTGCGTTCGTGGTCGGCACGTGGCCGCCACATAATGCGACCACATGGAAGTCGAGAGCCTATCTGGGACGACGTGTGCACACCCGATGTTGCGGTTTCACCCGCCTCACGGTCTCTGCGTGGGGACATCGGAAGGACAAGACGCGTACATACCCGATTCTTGCTGCCTCCTCCGTTCCGATGCAGAAGTATGTCGGGAAGGTAGCACGATCGCTTTGTTTTGGTGAAAGGACGTTTCGCAGGGGCTGGCGCAATCCGAACATTTGCCTTTGCCAGCACATTCGTAGGCTCGAGTAGACGGTCGCAGCGTTTGAGACCCGCAGGCCCGCGCAATAATATTGCTCTAAGGACCGCACTTTATAGTGACTTACCCATCCCCGGATTTGGAAAGCTCGTTCGTCTGAATAGGTATAGACGTAACCTCTAACCCCTCGATAGGCAGGACGCTCGAGAGGGATGGCAGACACACCGGAAACTGGCCGTGAAGGCACCGATCGCCGCGCTCAGGGTGCGCCCATGAGCACGTCCGATGTCGACGGCTGGTTTGCGCGTGAGATCCTACCGTTGGAATCCGCGCTGATGCAGTTTCTGCAACACAATTGGCGAAATAGAAGCGATATCGCGGATTTGCGACAGGATGTCTATGAGCGCGTCTTTGAAGCGGCTCTGAAGGAATTGCCCGCTCAGCCAAGGCAATTTCTTTTCACCACGGCACGCAATCTTCTGATCGATCGGGTCCGGCGCGAACACGTCATACCATTTGAGGCCGTGACCGATCTAGAAGCGCTCAACGTGGCCATCGATGCACCGGGCCCCGATCGCACAGCGCTAGCGCGCGACGAGCTGCGTCGCGTTCAAATCGCGCTCGATCGGCTGCCGCCGCGATGCCGTGAAGCGGTGGTGCTGAGACGTATCGAGGGGCTTTCGCGAAAAGAAATCGCACTTCGCATGGGCATCGCTGAGGATACCGTTACAGAATATCTCATCAAAGGGATGCGGCATATCGCGAATGCACTTTATGGCGAACCTCCTGATCTCAGGAGAACGCCATGAACGAAACACATTCCTCTGCCCAGCCCGAATCGCGGACGAATCAAATTGAGGAGGCTGCTGGTCGCTGGCTTGAGCTTCATGACTTCGGTGGCTTAACCGCCGAAGCTCAGGCGTCCTTCGAATCTTGGCTTTCCGTGTCGCTCGCACACCGGGCTGCTTATGTTCGCCTGCGCTCCGCCTGGGAACGAACTGAACGGCTCGCCGCTTTGCGGGAACCAATGCGACCTGCGGCCATGGCCCGGCGGCTACTAAGACCGAGGCTTTTCCGCCATGTCGCGATCCTGGGAATTATGAGCGCCGTATTGGGGGCGGTGACACTTCATTTTTCGAATACAGACGAGACACGGTATCAGACGGCGATCGGTGATCGGGAGATCATCACGCTTGCTGACGGTTCCCATGTCGAATTGAACACGGACACAATTCTACGCGCGGCGGTCAGTGCAAATCGGCGTCTCGTTTACCTTGACCAAGGAGAGGCCTATTTCGACATCAAGCATGATGCAAGCCACCCCTTTGTGGTGCGGAGCGCGCATTATCAAATCACCGATCTCGGAACCGAGTTCGTTGTCCGCAAGCAAGCGAAGCGTTTCGAGGTCGCTCTGGTGTCAGGCCGCGCTCGTCTTGATACGACCGACGCATTAGGTACAACACAGTCTACGATTTTCACACCGGGCGATGTGGCAATCGCTGATACAAAATCTGTAGCCATCACGAAAAAGGTAGAGCGCGCCATCGCTGCGAAATTGGGCTGGCGTCGCGGCGTGCTTGTATTCGACAACACGACGCTTGCCGACGCCGTATCCGAGATCAACCGATATAATCGCGAGCAGATCATTGTTTCGGATCCATCTATAGCGCGTCTAACCCTCGTTGGCACATTTCCCGCCAACGATCTTGAGCTTGTCCTGGCTGCCGCAACGGACGTCTACGGCCTGCATGCCTCGCGATCTGGTGACAAAATTCTTCTTCATCGCTGACTAAAATATCGGGGGAGCCTATGCTGAAGCGCTTTACGTCGGGGCTGTTGGGTTTTGCATCTGTCGCAGCCATCACGACGGCGTTACATGCCGAAGAATTCAATATACCAGCGGGCGATCTAAAATCCGCCCTCACTGCATATGCAAAGCAGACGGGCGTCCCGTTGATTGTATCGGGAGAGGCTGTTCGTGGTATTTCCACGAAAGGTGCGAAGGGCGAATTCTCCTCTGATGACGCGCTCGCGCGCATTTTGACCGGAACGGGATTTGTCGTGCGCCGCCATTCGACCGCGGGAATAACTATTGTTCCCGACGATCGTTCGGAAAACCAGCCTGATATCGAAGTAGCACAAGCCACCCCGGTGCATGCCGCCGTGGAAACCGTCACCGTCACGTCGTCAAAGCTCGGCGGGGCCGATGTGCAGTCGGTCCCGATTGCAATCACCGCGCTCTCGCAGGAGCAGTTGACCGAGACGCAAACCGCCGGCGGTCCCGATCTTGTGAAACAGGTTCCAAATCTGACGTTCTCTAAGACGAATTTTACCGGATACAATATTGAGATCCGTGGTATCGGCACCCAGGCGATTTCGGTTACGACCGATCCCGCCGTCGCAGTCGCACTGAACGACATTCCATTTATTCGCAATCATTTCTTCGAGCAGGAATTCTACGATCTGGGTCAGGCAGAGGTTCTACGTGGGCCACAAGGCACGCTTTATGGCCGCAACGCGACGGCAGGCGTCGTCAATTTGGTTACGGCGAAGCCAACGGACCAGTTCGAGGCGATGGCTTCAGGTGAGCTAGGCAATTATAACCAGCGCCGCTTTGAGGGGATGCTCAATATTCCGATCGTCGATGATCGCGTTGACCTGCGTGTCGCGGGAGAATGGACGAAGCGGCAGGGCTATTCCTTCAATGAAACTACAGATCAGCGCATCGACGGCCGCGATCTGTGGTCCGGTCGCGTCACGCTCGGCTTTAAGCCGTTCGAGAAATTGCAAACCTATCTCGTTTGGGAGCATTTCTCCGAAGATGATGACCGCCTGCGCAGTGGCAAACAGCTTTGTAAAACCGATCAACCGCCAACATCGATCGATGGCGTGCATGTCCTCGGCGGAGGTTTGGGGCTGGCAGGAGGATCAAGTACGGAACTCAGCGGCGATTACCTGAGCCAGGGTTGCCTGCCAACGTCACTTTATTCGGCCGATGCGTTTCAAGTACCTTACGGTCCTTCACTGCCTTATACGATCGCGCTTGGCGTTTCTGGTTCGACTGGAGGCAACGACCTTTATGCGAGCACCATACAGTCGCAAAATCTGCGCGTGATCCAGTCAGCGCTCAATCCGCGTTATAAGGCCAAGAATGACACTCTCGAGCTTGATAGTGAATATGCGGCCACGCCATCACTGACATTTACTTCCCAGACAGGATACAATCAGGACTTTTTGTACTCTACCGAAGATTTTAATCGCTTCGACACAGCGCCCGGTATTTTCTCGCCCGAACCGTTCAACAATCGCGGTATAATAAATGGAGACGTTTTCTGCGATCCGCAGTTGGGCTGCAGTGACCGGCTCGTCGCCGAAGATCTATCTACCGAGCATGCTTGGCAATTGAGTTCAGGAACTCCGGTTGGCATCAAATTTCAGCGGGCCTGTCAACTTCAGTGTCGGCGGCAACTATCTTCACTACGAGACCGAAGAAAACTATTATGTCTTTATCAATGCACTTACAGTGTATTCGTTGGCGAACGACAACGCAGGCACGGGTCCCACCTATGTTCCAGGTGTTACCGACAACAGCGATTGCCTGCAAAAGGGCGGCTATTCTTACGGCGGTGGCTACCAAAATCTAAATCCAAAAATGGGTGGCGGGGAACCAACGCAATCATGCATTTATGTAGACCCCAATCCCATCGGCAGCCTTAACAACAAGGGTCACAACTATTTTCTGAGTCAAAACCCGTACACGCTCAATTCCTATGCTGGGTTCGGTGAAGTTTACTACAATATCGCCAGCGATTTGAAGTTGACGGGCGGATTGCGTTGGACCGAGGATCAGAAGCACTTCATCGATATTCCAAGCGAAGTTATCGACCAGGGTTATGGCTATCCCATTACGGGAATAGTCGATCAGCAATGGGACGAACTCACAGGCCGCGCAGTCGCAAACTGGACGCCCAAGCTCGATTTCACCGACCAAACATTGGTCTATGGCTCATATTCGCGCGGCTATAAGGCGGGCGGCGCCAATCCGCCGGGAGCTGAGCTTGCCGAACTAGAGGCCGCAACCGTTGCAGAGCCTGTCCACCCGTTGACCTTCAAGCCGGAGTTCATCAACGCATTTGAGCTTGGCTCCAAGAATACGCTGCTCGACGGTGCGCTAACCTTCAACGGCGATGTCTTCTATTACGACTATAAGGATTATCAGATTTCTGAAATCGTTGATCGCACGTCGATCAATTTAAACTTCAATGCGAAGGTGAAAGGAGCTGAACTTGAAGCAAGCTGGGAGCCTACGCCCGGACTGAAGTTCAACTTCGCCGGCGGTTATGAAGATACCAAGATAAACAACGGCCAGAGCGCGGTCGACCTGATGGACCGGACGGCGGGAACATCAGGCTGGATTCTTGTCAAACCATTCGCAACTGATACTTCGAACTGCGTCCTTCCAGCCTATGTTATTGCCGCTATGCTGCAAGAGGAGGAAACCGGTACTATCGGCGGTGACGGTGGTAACGGAAGTCAAATCGTGCTGCAGCAGGTTTATGCCTGCGAATGGGCATATACCGAGCATGTGGACCCGGTCACGTTCACTTCTTATGTGGCCAATCCCAGCGCACCGGCTTTCCCAGGCGGTCCTGGTTCATATTATAGTTATGCTATTCCTGCTGGCTATCAGGGTTTTGATCCGCTCAGCGTAGATCCGGCGGCTCCTGCTGGTGTCAATAACGGGCTTGGTCTGCCACCCAATAATGGCGAGGGTTTCGCCAAGCAACTGGGTGGCAACAAGCTTCCCAACGCGCCGCCCTTTACCGTCTCCTTCGGCGCGCAATACACACTGCCGATCACCCAGGATTGGGCTGGCACGCTGCGGGGCGATTATTATTGGCAGGATTATTCCTGGGCGCGCGTATTCAATGACAATCCTTATGACCGTATTCGCGGCTACACCAACATCAATTTGACAGTGATATTCACCAACCAGAATGGCTGGCAGGTGATGCTTTACGACAAGAATGTGTTCAACACGACAGCTATCACGGGCGATTTCCTCAACAGCGACGACACGGGTCTCACGACCAACGTGTTTCTAACCGATCCGAAATTGATCGGCGTTCGCGTGACAAAGAACTGGTAGGGGGAACCAATGAGCGAATTGATAAACATATCCGAGCGCCGCGTCATTCGTTGGCGGCTTCTTTCAACTGCTTCCACACTGACATTACTGGCCTCGATCTATGCCGCTGGTCAAGCCGAAGCCGCAAATGACGATAATGACCGCCCTATACTTTGGATCGAACTTGGCGGCCAGCTGGAACATGTGGGCGGAGAAGGCGACAATTTTCCGGTTGGATTTCTAGCGGCGAATCCAACCTCTCCGGTTTTGCGACCGGTCTCGCCTTTTCGGGCGCAGAACCCACCACCGTTCAGTTTTGGCGAAGAAGGCAAGATTTCGCTTAAGCCGGAAAACTCCGATTGGATATTCTCCGCTTCTGTTCGTGTCGGGCGGTCGAACAATTCAAAGGAAGTCGATCACCAAACGAACGGGGTTCACTATCTTAAGTACGACAAAGGTGTTCCCGCAGGCAATGTTCGTGGCACCGACGACTTCGCGGACACGCGTTCTTTTCATCAGGAAAGTCACGTCACTCTTGACTTCTCCGCAGGTAAAGACGTTGGCCTGGGATTATTTGGAGCAGATAGCTCTTCCGTACTTGGTCTTGGGGTACGTTTTGCACAATTCACGTCTAGAGCAACACTTGATGTTAGGGCGCGGCCGGATTTGCATTTCAAATATGCTATGTACGGTACTGTGAAGATACCACTTCCGCACTTCCATACATACCATCTCACGGGCAACGCTTCGCGCAGTTTTCATGGAGTTGGCCCAACCCTCTCATGGGATAGTTCAATACCGGTTATCGGTAATTCGCAGGACGAGCGAAATCACGTTCAACTGGGGTGTCAATGCCGCCATACTGTTTGGTAAGCAGAGGGCGCGAGTACGACATCAAGAGTTGGGCCACTATCAAAGTTCCTTGGCCCACTTTGAACGCCCCAGTAGTGAGTATGCTTTAATCTATCAGCATTCCGGCGCTCACAGTGGTGTACGAACTGTCACCATTCCCAATGTAGGTGGTTTCGCAGGTGTATCCTATCGCATTGAGAATTTTAAAGTGAATCTCGGCTATCGTGCCGATTTCTTCTTCGGCGCAATTGACGGCGGTATCGATACCCGCAAGTCCGAAACGCTAGGCTTCTACGGCCCATTCGCGACGATCAGTATTGGATTTCCGTAGTGGGCTGTTGGGCGCCAAGGCTCCGTCCGATAATCCCGCCGTCGGTATCAGGCTTCCGTTCATGATCAGCGCATGGCCGCCATATGATGCGGCGGGACGGAGACCGAGGACCTATCTGGGGGACGTACTGATCTCTGCGGGACGCACACGCAATGCTGCGGCTTCATCGGTTTGGCGGTCTCGGCGTCGGATATCGGAAGGACAAGAGCTTCCTGCGCCGCCCTAACCCTTAATCCACGCCTGGCCCAAGGTCACACGCCTGGGACGAAGCGGCCCGCGATAACCAAAGTTGGGGCCGATTAAGACAAGGCTCAAGGACGCCAGATGAAGTCGGGCTTTTCCTGCTCCTACGCGTCGGGTACTCTGGAATTCATCCCCACACCAAGGCTTTGCTTTGACAGCAGATCAAGATTTGCAAAAGAGCGTCAGGTCGGATTTCGAAGACATGGCAAAGGCCTTGGAGGCCAGTGGCCAGTATCGCGTTCTAAGGCGCCTGGCACAGCGCCGTGGTCGGCCGCCATCTGACGGAAATCCCACAAAAACTGCCCTCTTCGTGGATGTTGAAACGACGGGTTTGGACCCGTCCAGAGATGAAGTCATCGAACTGGCGATGGTACCTTTCACTTATGGCCTTGATGGACAGATCTACGAGATTGGGGAGCCATTTCAGCGCTTTCGCCAACCCACCCGCTCCATACCTGCTGAAATAACGAAACTAACAGGCATCACGAACGAGATGGTTGCCGGTCAGGTTATCGACCCGCCGGAAGTCGCCACTTTTGCCAAAGATGCCGTTCTCGTCGTGGCGCACAATGCTGGCTTTGACCGTCGCTTCGTCGAGCGGGTGAGTGACGTATTCGCAAAGAAGCCTTGGGCATGCTCGATGAGCCAGATCGATTGGGCCGGCGAGGGGTATGAGGGTACAAGACTGCCCTACCTGGTCGCTAGCGCTGGGTTCTTCTATGACCGTCACCGAGCGGCAAACGATTGCTTAGCCGCAATCGAGTTGCTCGCCACGCCGTTGCCAACAAGCGGTACTCTCGCCATGAGCCATCTGCTTGATCGGGCGCGGCGCTTCAGCTGGAGAATTTGGGCAGAGAACTCCCCATTTGATCTGAAGGATGTTCTGAAGGCGAGAGGCTATCGCTGGAACGCAGATGGCACACCCTTCCCAAAGGCTTGGTACATCGATGTCGAGGACGAAAACCGGGAGGCAGAGCTCGCCTATTTGCGGGCGGAAATCTATCAGCGCGAGGTCGAGCTTTTGGTGCGTAAAATTGATGCCTACAATCGTTTTTCTGACCGGCTTTAATGATGGCGACAAAGCAGGAATACCGTGCGCTGTCATCTGCGCTATATCAGCCACGGCATATCTCTGAGCCCGCGGCAAGTTCAATATCTGCAGTGGACTGCTTAGGTAAGGCAATTGCTGAAGCGGCGGACTTGATCGGGCCTAGGTGCTTCATGACCAAATGCCACTTGGAGATCGTTTGCTCCAAGTTGTAGTGCGGACCGGCACTCAAGCTGCCATCGCACCGGCCACACTCAAAAGATCTATCGGCGAGAGCGGGGCATGCCTTTGTGAAGACTCTCCTCCAACCGGACGTCCATCTTTCTATCAGGCTGCCGTGCATTTCGGCCGGGAAGTGGAAGCCGTAGGATAACGGCATGCCGCCGCTTACGGCGCCCAATGGGCTGATTTATTTGAAAACCACGGTTGGTCTATGCTGGCCAGCGCGCCCAGGCCTGATAGCATTTGAACGCGTGATTTAGCGCAATTTTCTTGCGCGATGGGCCGTTGGTGAGACCTCAGAGGCGAGCGTGTGCGCTCCTATACACCCGACAGATAAAATTTAGCTGATCGATGGTCAATTTCTGCTGTCCATTTCGTCGGAATATATGAGGCCAACGCTCTAACCCTCGGCGAGGGGGGATTGGCAAGGGATGATCGAGAGATCGGACATAGATCGTGAAGGAACCTCGTGCTCCTCGGAGGCGGTGATGACCGCGTTCGAGGTGGATGCCTGGTTTGTGCGCGAGGTGTTGCCGCTGGAGGCGGCGTTAATGGAATTCCTGCAGCACAATTGGCGCAATCGCAGCGATATCTATGACTTCCGTCAGGAAATCTATATTCGCGTCTTCGAGGCAGCGCTCAGGGAAATTCCCGACCGGCCAAAACAGTTTGTTTTTGCGACGGCGCGTCATTTTCTAATCGATCGCGTCCGCCACGAGCGCATCATACCCATCGAGGCCGCTGCCGATCTCGAGGCATTGGAAGTGGCAGCAGATACGCCCGCTCCTGACCGGGCGGTTTTGGCGCGTGATGAATTGCGCCGCCTCCAAGCGGCCCTCGATCGTCTACCGCCGCGCTGCAGGGAAGCCGTGGTTCTCGGGCGTATCGAGGGACTATCGAGGTCCGAGATAGCGACACGCATGGGCGTGGCCGAAAGTGCTGTATCCAAATATTTGTCCACCGGCATACGTACTCTCGTGGAGATCTTTTATGGCGAAGCTCCGACGGTCAGGAGGAAGCCGTGAGCGAGCAAGAGCAGGGACGGCCCATCGCGACGAATGCGTTGGAGGTTGACACACTTGCATCCGATTGGATTGAGCGTCGGGACTTCGGGCCCTGGACCGAGGCTGATCAGCGTGATCTCGAGTCCTGGCTCACGCAGTCGTTGGCGCATCGTATTGCGTTTGTCAGGCTTGATGCAGGCTGGAAGCGGACCGGACGCTTGGCAGCCCTTACTCCTCCGATGCGCCAACCAACTTCGAACCCTCCTATCAGAGAGCCCCGGTTGAGGCTGTTTTGGTTAGCCGCGGCGGCCATCACCGTGGCGGCCATCGGCAGCGGAGCTGTATTTCTTGTCTCTCAGCCAGCGAAGACAACCTATGCCACCAACGTAGGTGATCGTGAAGTTCTCTCGCTGGCCGATGGTTCTCAGATCGAATTGAATACAGACACGGTTCTGCGCACGGCAGTCACCGCAAGCCGCCGGACGGTATGGCTCGAAAAGGGCGAGGCGTATTTCCGCGTCAAGCACGACGTCGCACATCCGTTTGTGGTCGTGGTCGGAAATCGTGAGCTCACGGACCTCGGAACTGAATTCACGGTTCGCCGCGATGTTGGGCGGCTGCAGGTCGTGGTGGTGGAAGGATTGGTGCGTCTCGACGATAATATTGCGCAGCGCCATGAGGCCCCAACACGCATACTAAAACCGGGTGACGTTGTCGTAGCGACCAATACGTCAATGACCGTCTCGACGAAGTCTCCACGAGAGTTGGAAAACGGACTTGGCTGGCGTCGCGGGGTTCTAGTTTTCGATCATACACCCCTTTCCGAAGCTGCGACCGAAATCAATCGTTACAACGCTAAGAAGCTGGTAATCGCCGATCCTGTGGCGGCTCAACTGAAGATTGGCGGCACATTTCCGAAAAACAATGTCAATGCGATCTCTGCTGCGGTCCGAGAATTGTTCGGGCTGCGAGTGCAAGATCGTGGAGACGAAATCGTAGTATCGCGCTGACCGACCGAAGAGCGATTGATCTCATTGGCTGAAAATGGGGGGGTAAGACTTTGAAGCTATCGATATTAAAGTTTTCGGCTTCAATTATCGCGCTGAGCTATGCTCTGCCGTACAGCGCATGGGCGGTGGACTTCAACATTCCTGGGGGCGATCTCAAGGCCGCCCTAGACTCTTATGTTCAGGCAACTGGTGCGACGCTACTTTATGCCGAAGATTTAGTTCGGGGTGTGAAGACAAACGGCGTAAGGGGGGATATTCCTCAATCCGCAGCGTTGGCACGCATCCTTAAGGGAACTGGATTCGTCGTACATAGTCACGCGGACGGAACCGCGACTGTCTCGCGTGATACCTCCGCAAACGATGATCTATCGTCGATCAGTATTGCGCAAGCCGCCCCCAACGTGCACGCCACGGTGGAAACAGTCACCGTGACGTCATCGAAGCTCGGCGGCGCGGACGTCCAAAGTGTTCCAATTGCGATAACGGCACTCTCCCAGGAGCAGTTGACTGCCACTCAGACCGCCGGGGGCCCTGACTTGGTCAAGCAAGTCCCGAATATGAGCTTTACCAAAACAAATTTCACCGGCTATAGCATTCAAATACGCGGTATCGGCACGCAAGCGATATCCGTGACGACGGATCCTGCGGTGGCAGTGGCCCTAAACGATATCCCGTTTATCCGGAATCACTTCTTTGAACAGGAATTCTATGATGTTGGGCAAGTTGAAGTGCTTCGCGGACCGCAAGGAACGCTTTATGGCCGGAACTCCACGGCAGGCGTAGTCAACCTCACTTCCGCAAAACCAACGGACCAATTCGAAGCCATGGCTTCGGGAGACATCGGAAATTACCACCAGCGCCGCTTCGAAGGCATGCTTAATCTTCCACTTGTTGATGATCGTCTTGACATTCGTTTAGCTGGAGAGTGGACGAAGCGTCAGGGATATTCGTTTAACGACCTCACAGATCAACGCATCGATGGCCGTGATCTCTGGTCGGGACGCCTGTCAATCGGCTGGAAGCCCTTTTCGAACGTGCAAACATCGCTTGTCTGGGAACATTTCTCGGAGGACGACGACCGGCTCAGAAGCTCAAAACAATTGTGCAAGACAGCGCCCATTCCCACCACCGTTGACGGGGTGGCTGTTCCCGCGCCCGGCATAAGTGACGCGTCTGCTTCCGATGTGGGCGGGTACTTTAGTCAAGGCTGTCTTCCAGCGTCTCTCTATTCGGCGCAATCGTTCGAAGTGCCGAATGGATACTCGCTGCCCTACGTCGCGGCGGGGATTTATGGCCAAGAGCTCAATGAAAGCGTTGACCCATACGCCAGCACAACACAATCGCGCAATCTTAGGGTGATCGAATCGACAATCGATCCGGCGTATAAAGTTAAAAATGACGTTCTTGAGTTCAATACGGACTATAACGCAACGTCCGCATTGGCCCTGATTTCTCAAACGGGGTTCAGCCAAGATTTTCTATATTCGACTCAAGATTACAACCGGTTCGATACGTCACCTGGGATATTCAATACGGCTACCGGCGTGACTTCGACGCCGGGCTTGATTTCGCCCGATGGTGTGTTCTGTGACCCGCAGCTCGGGTGTAGCAACAGGCTCGTTGCCCAAGACCTCTCTACCGAACATTCCTGGCAATTGTCTCAGGAATTTCGTATGGCGTCCAACTTTTCCGGTCCATTGAATTTCAGCTTTGGCGGAAATTATCTTCACTATGAGACCGAGGAAAATTATTACGTATTCATCAATGCATTGACGGCGTTCACCTATGGTAGCGCAGAGGTTGGCTTTGGCCCTTACGCGGTTGGGCCTTGGGTTCCCGGAGTGTCAGACGGACATCAATGTTTGCAAGGTGTCAGCATTGGCGATGGCGCGCGAGGCGGGGGGCAATACCCGGTCAATCAGAACCTTGGAGGTGGAGCACCGGGCGATGCCAGTTGCGATTATATCGACCCCAATTCGCTCGCAAACATCAACAATCAAGGACACAATTACTTTCTAAGCCAAAATCCTTATACTCTTAATTCTTATGCCGGCTTTGGCGAAGCGTATTACCAGATTTTGGAGGATTTAAAGCTAACAGGGGGCCTGCGTTGGACCGAAGATCGTAAGCATTTTGTCGATATTCCGAGCGAGTTGGTGGCGAACGGATATGGCTATCCAAGCACCGGTGTGGTTGATCAACAATGGGATCAGCTTACCGGCCGCGCCGTAGTCAACTGGACCCCCAAGCTCGATATCACAGATCAAACCCTGGTATACGCGTCATATGCTCACGGTTATAAGGCTGGTGGCGCAAATCCACCTGGCGCTGTGCTGCTGACGTTTGCAGGCAACGGAATTGGCGAGCCGGATCATCCGTTAACTTTCAAGCCAGAATTTATCGATGCGTTCGAGCTCGGTACGAAGAACACCCTGCTTGATGGCACGCTCACGCTCAACGCTGATGTCTTTTATTACAATTATGAGAACTATCAAATCTCCGAAATAGTCGATCGCACATCGATCAATTTGAATTTCGATGCTCATGCAAAGGGTGCTGAAGTTGAAGGAACATGGGAGCCCTTGCCCGGACTTAGGTTCAATTTTGCCGGCGGCTGGGAGGGCACGGCACTTGCCAGAGGTGATAATGCAATTGACTTGATTGATCGCACGGCAGGCAACCCGAATTATATCGTTATCAAGCCGTTTATTGGTCAGGCGTCGAACTGTATCTTGCCGACATATGTTGTCGCCGCGAGCATCTTAGACGGCGAACTTAATTCGGACTCTGGAAGTCCCGGGTCGATTATTCAGGCTTGCAGTGCTGCATACGACCAACACATCGATCCGGTCACGGACCTACCGTATGTCCCCAATCCCACCGAGAAATACCAACTCGGCCTATCTGGCTGCAATACTTTAAAAAACCCCACACCGGGTTGTTTCCAGCCCATTTCCGGATATGCGGGATTTGATCCTTCAGACCCGGCGTTGAACAACGGGGAGGGCTTCAGCAAGGATCTGAGCGGTAATGAGCTTCCGAACGCTCCTCCCCTCACGGTTTCGCTAGGGGCTCAATATACCTTGCCCCTAACAGCGGATTGGGCCGGCACAATCCGCAGCGACTATTATTGGCAGGATTATTCGTGGGCTCGTGTGTTCAACGATAATCCTTACGACCGGCTGCGCGGCTATACCAACGTCAATCTGGCTTTCATTTTCACCAACCAAAACGGTTGGCAGGTGATGCTTTATGACAAAAATGTCTTCAACACGACGGCAATCACTGGCGACTTCTTGAACAGCGACGATTCTGGTCTCACAACAAATGTCTTTTTGACCGATCCGAAGTTGATCGGAATTCGTGTCACGAAGAACTGGTGAGGGGAAAGCTATGAGCGAACTGGCCAACTTAGCGGGCTGCAGCAAAGAGTATCGTTGGAAGCTCTTGAGCACCGTGTCGATCGTCTCGTTGCTCGTTTCAATGCCCCAATCTTCGGGAGCTCTGGCGGCTGATGTGGAGTTTGACCATCCGACTATCTGGATCGAACTCGGTGGACAGCTGGAGCACATCAATACGCTAGGGGACGCGTTTGCTCCATCTTTTCTTGCCGCAAATCCCAATAGCGAAGCCTTAAAATCTGGGTCTCCGTTTGAAGCACAAAGTCTGCCGCACCTGAGCTATGGTGGCGAAGGAAAAGTGACATTCGAGCCCGATGGAACAGACTGGATATTCTCTGCGTCGATACGATATGGCCGGGCAAGCAGCGATCGACATATTCATGTGCAAACCAAAGGTGTGGACTTTGCAAAGACGTCGCCTCTCTATCAGTTGCAATCCATCTATTACGGACATCACTCTGCAGATACCAAAGAGTTTGCGGACACCGTCGCGAAGAGGTCTGAGACCCACTCTATCCTTGATTTTCAGGCAGGAAGGGATGTTGGCCTAGGGATATTCGGCGGTCATAGTACGTCCAATCTGAGCTTTGGAGTGCGCATTGCGCAGTTCGCGTCGAAGAGCGATGTCACGATGAAGGATCGTCCGGACCTTCACCTCTACAGTGTTGGCTGGAAATATTGGCATACCTATGTTGCACACGAGCATGCCGCACGTAGCTTTCGCGGTATCGGGCCATCTGTTTCGTGGAGTGGTTCCGTCCCGCTTTTCGAAAATGATGGTGACAGCGAAATATCATTCGATTGGGGCGCCAATGCGGCCCTCCTCTTCGGAAGGCAAAAGGCGGCGGTTCAGCACAATACCACCGGCCGGGTGTTCCACGAAAAATATGCTTATGCATCGCAATATATAACGCGATACCAGCGCGGAGCATCCCCAAATAGATCTCGATCCGTGACCGTTCCCAACATAGGTGGATTTGCGGGGATGTCGTTCCGCTACTCTGCTGCCCGAGTAAATCTTGGGTATCGCGCCGATTTCTTTATCGATGCGATGGACGGGGGAGGGGACAGTCGGAAGACCGAAACTGTGGGCTTCTTTGGACCGGTTGCCACTATAAGTATCGGTTTGGGGGGCTGAGAGGGCGTTCAACCCGAAGTATTCGAGGCGCACTTGGAAGGCGCGAAGCTTATGCGCATCAACGCGCTCGCGATGCCATCTCGAAGCTGTCACTGCAGACTGCTTGAGCCGCTCGCGACCTTGCGGCAGCCATACTCGCATTGAGAAAGCCGCGTCAGGCCGGCACAAACCGTCTCGTGGGCTCGATGGTCACGCCACTCTCGCGGCCCAAAACTCTCGTCATGGTAACAAAATTTCGATGGCTTGCGCAGGCAATGTAATGGCGGTCTTCACTGGGCCGTCGGCTGAGCGTCGTGATTTTTCATTTCATTTCGGGTGGCCTTTGTGGTGAACCCGCGCGCGGATGCCTCCAGAGCGCCAGCGACCTGGTGCCGGGTTATGGCGAGACGTACTTGCTGACTGGTTTGAAGAGTTGGAGCCGGTAGTACCACCGGCTAGCAAGGTCGATTTTGACGCCCCGCTTTGCAGACAGGAACCAGTTCAGCGGCGGTACGATCCTTATCAGCAGAAAATATCACGCCGAAGGTCGACATAACGCTGTCAAAGCATCGCGACAGAAAGTTTCTTTGCCGACCTGCGTCAACTTCGGGGGCTGGCTTCCGTTTAATATAGTGAGGTTCGGATCTCTAACCCTCGAAAGGTAATCGAGCGGGGATGGCTGAATCAGTGGACACAGACTTCAGGAAGCCGGGGAATCCTGGTCCGGGTGCGGGCATGACTGCATCTGACCTTGGCGCCTGGTTCATTCGCGAGGTTTTTCCCTTGGAAGCAACGCTTATGTCGTTTCTGCAGCGTTACTGGCGCAACGAAAGCGACCTCGCCGACCTAAAGCAGGATGTCTATCTCCGCCTCTATGAGGCTGCAAAGACGAAGCGCCCGAATCCGGTCAAGCCCTTTCTCCTTACCGTTGCGCGGACTGTCATCGTCGACAAGGTGCGGAAGGATCAGGTTGTACCCATTGAGGCAGTCGCTGACCTAGAAGCCCTGAATGTCGCCGCGGATGCGCCCGGCCCCGACCGGCAGGTGCAATCGCGGGATGAATTGCGCCGGCTACAATCGGCAATCGATCGTTTGCCCGCGCGCTATCGCGAAGCTGTCGTCCTAGCGCAGGTCGACGGGCTTACAGGCCAGGAGATTGCCCAACGCATGGGCGTCACGAAATCCGCCGTTTCGCACTATCTCAAGCGCGGCATCCGCACGCTGGCGGACATGCTTTACGGCGAGTCCCCGACCACGCGGAGGACGCCGTGAACGACGATCTCGACGATCAACTCGACGCGCCAGGCGCCATTGGCATTGAAGCGCACGCCGCCGACTGGCTCGCCCGCAAGCAGTTCTGGACATGGAGCGTGGAAGATCAGACCCAACTCGACGCTTGGCTCGCAGAATCTCCCGCGCATGAGATTGCCTATTGGCGTCTTCAAGGTGCGCTGGCCCGCACCGAGCGATTGGCGGCGTTACGCCCCGGCAGGACGCCGCGATGGCGAGGATCGTTTCTGGCTCGCATTGCCGCGGCGGTAGTTTTGGTCACAGCATTGGTTGGCGGCTATTGGGTTTACACGTCGCGGCCGGAAGGCCTCGCGTATGCTACGAGTGTTGGCGGCCATGAAACGATAGTCCTTTCGGATGGCTCGCGTATCGAATTGAACACCGACACCGCGATCCGCGTGGGAGAAGATGCAAGTGGGCGCAAGATTTGGCTTGAGAAAGGCGAAGCCTATTTTCAGGTCCTTCATGATGCCTCCCATCCTCTGACCGTCTATGCAGATGATCGGCGCATCACCGATCTCGGCACCAAGTTCACCGTGCGGCGCGATTCCGACCGTTTAGAAGTCGCGGTCATGGAAGGCAGCGTGAATTTTACCGCACCACAAGACGCCCACGCGCTTTTTCTTACCGCGGGCGAGACCATGGTTGCAACGTCGACATCTATCTCCGTAATGCGGAAGTCGGATCACGATTTGGCGAACGAGCTTGGCTGGCGGCGCGGCATGTTGGTCTTCAATGGCACGCCGCTTGCCGAAGCCGTGCGCGAGATCAACCGCTACAACAGGCGAAAGATTGTTATCGCCGATCCGAAGCTGGAAAACATTTCGCTGACGGCGACACTCTCGGCCAACGAACCAGAACAGTTCATCCGTATGACCAAATACCTGCTCGCGCAGCGTGGTCAGAAGGCGGGTGGCAAGATTTTGATTTCGCGGTGAGAACTGCTGGGTAGTCCAATCCACATCGGGGGGAACATGAAGTCCGTTTACTATTTGAAATCCACAGTCGCCACGGGCCTTTGGTTCGCGGCATTGGCGTCCGGCGCATGCGCCGCCGAATTCAACATCCCCAGTGGAGATCTTGCCGCCGCACTGAACGCCTATTCGGCGCAATCCGGCATACAGCTCATGGTCCTGACTGATGCAGTGAAGGGCGTCAAGACACGTGGCGTAAAGGGTGATTTCTCAACGGATGTGGCGCTCTCGCGTCTTTTGAACGGCACGGGTTTCGTGCCGGCGCGCGATACGTCGGGCAGCGTGATGATTGTTCCCGGCAAGTCGTCCGAGGGCGAGCCCATTCAGTTGCAATACGCCCAGGCCGCGCCTTCGCAACGGGCTGTCGAAACTGTCACCGTCACGTCCTCGAAGCTCGGCGGCGCCGACGTGCAGTCGATACCAATCTCAATAACCGCACTCAGTCAGGAGCAACTGACCGCAACTCAGACAGCCGGCGGCCCGGACCTGATCAAACAGGTCCCGAACATGAGTTTCACAAAAACAAATTTCTCCGGCTATAGCATACAACTCCGAGGGATCGGTACGCAGGCAATTTCGGTAACGACAGATCCGGCGGTTGCGGTTGCCTTCAACGACATTCCGTTCATCCGAAATCACTTTTTTGAACAGGAATTCTACGACGTTTCACAGGTCGAGGTGCTGCGCGGTCCGCAAGGCACGCTTTATGGGCGCAACGCGACTGCAGGCGTGGTCAATCTGGAATCGGCCAAGCCGACAGATCAGTTCGAGGCGATGGCGTCTGCCGATATCGGCAATTACCAGAACCGCCGGTTCGAAGGCATGATCAATATACCCATTGTCGATGATCGTTTCGATTTCCGGATTGCTGGAGAGTGGACAAAACGCAACGGCTATACCGAAGACACGACTCTAGGCACGCCAGTGGACGGTCGCGATTTGTGGTCCGGCCGTGCATCCATCGGCTTCAAGCCGTTCGCAAAGCTCCAGACCAATCTCGTCTGGGAGCATTTCTCGGAGGATGACGACCGACTGCGCAGCGGCAAGCAGCTATGCGAGACCGCGCAACCGGCAACATCGGTCGATGGCGTGCCGGTGCCGCCGGTGGGTTCGGCTAGCGGAGCAGCTGGATACGGTGCCGGTGCTCTGAATCTCGACCAGAACTATACTAGTCAGAGCTGTCAGGCCACCTCGCTTTATTCGGCCAGCGCGTTCCAGGTCCCGTTCGGCCCCTCGCTGCCCTTCATTATCGCGCTGGATGCGGCCGGAGCGGGCAATCCTTCCATCGATCCCTATGCCGAAACGACCCAATCCACCAATCTGCGGCACATTCAGTCCGCCCTCTTGCCGACCTACCGGGCGAAGAACGACACGCTCGAATTCAATGCCGTGTACGACATCAATCCGGCGCTGACGCTCACATCTGACACGGGGTACAATCAGGATTTTCTGTGGTCCACTGAAGATTACAACCGCTTCGACACGGCGCCGGGTGTCTTCGCACGGCCTCTGTGTGGCGGCGGTGTAGGCGGTATACAGTGCAGCAAATTCATTCCCGATCCCGCCGCCGGAACCAACGGCATTCCATCCTCTGCAATAATATTCTGCGATCCCCAATTGGGCTGCAGTGACCGCATCGTTGCTGAAGATCTGGATGTGGAACACGCCTGGCAATTGAGCCAGGAATTCCGTCTGGCCTCGAATTTCAGCGGCCCATTTAATTTCAGCGTGGGTGGAAACTATCTTCATTACGAGACGGAAGAGAATTACTACGTCTTCATCAATGCGCTCTCTGCCTATGCGGGCTCATCCTGGGGAGACAATATGGGCACGGGCGGCACGCTCGACAACTCCGATTGTTTGCGGGCTGACAATTACTATGGAGGATGGCAGGCACCAAATCCCGCACTGGGCGGTGGGACCCCCCTCAAATCCTGCATCTATATCGATCCCAATCCAATCGGCAGCCTCAACAGCAAAGGTCACAATTACTTCCTGAGCCAGAATCCGTACACGCTGAACTCCTATGCCGTGTTCGGGGAGCTGTATTACAACATCATGAATGATCTCAAGCTGACGGCGGGCCTGCGCTGGACGATCGACCAGAAGCATTTCGTCGATATTCCAAGCGAAGTCGTGACACAGGGCTATGGCTACGTCGTTACAGGTATCGTGAACCAAGAATGGGAGAAACCTACAGGCCGCCTTGTTCTCGATTGGACGCCGAAGCTCGATTTCACGGATCAGACGCTTGCCTACGCATCCTATTCCCATGGCTACAAGGCTGGCGGCGCCAATCCGCCGGGAGCGGTGTTGGGCGTGTATGGCGGTGCGGATGTCGGTGTCGATACCTTTCCGGATCATCCCGTTACCTTCAAGGCGGAATATATCGATGCCTATGAACTGGGCACCAAGAACACGCTGCTCGACGGATCCCTTACGCTGAATGGTGACGTTTTCTACTACGACTATAAGAACTACCAGATCTCGGAGATCGTCGACCGTACGGCAATCAACAACAATTACAACGCCCGCGTCGTGGGCACCGAGGTCACCGCGGATTGGGAACCGACACCCGGCCTGCGATTCAATTTCGCGGGCGGATATGAAGACACGAGAATCGACAATGGCCAGAGCGCGATCGACCTGATGGATCGTACGGCGGGCATGCCGGGCTGGATGGTCCTCAAACCATTCGCGACGGCAGCTTCGAATTGCATCCTGCCGGACTATGTCGTGGCGGCGCTGTTGGAAGAGCAGGCCAATCCTTTACCCCCTGGCGGTGGCGGTGTGGGCGGTGTCGGCCCGTATGCGTGCGGGATTGCGTACAACAATCATCTGGATCCGGTTACGAACGCAACCTATATAGCCAACCCCACCGGAGTGAGCGTTGACTTAGGATCAACGGGGTTCAACGCGCCTGCGCTGATACCAGCGGACTATCCGGGCTTCAATCCGGACAATCCGGCAATCAATGACGGCGAAGGCTTTGCCAAAAATCTTGGCGGTAACAAGCTGCCGAATGCTCCGCCCTTCACCGTGTCGTTTGGCGCGCAGTACACGCTGCCGATCACACAGGATTGGGCGGGCACGCTGCGCGGTGACTATTACTGGCAGGATTATTCCTGGGCCCGCGTCGAGAACGACAATCCTTACGACCGCCTGCGCGGCTATACCAACGTCAACCTGACGCTGATCTTCACCAACCAGAACGGCTGGCAGGTGATGCTCTACGATAAGAACGTCTTCAACGAGACGGCGATCACCGGTGACTTCCTCAACAGCGACGATAGTGGCCTTACGACGAATGTGTTCCTGACCGATCCGAAACTGATCGGCATCCGCGTCACGAAGAACTGGTGAGGGGGAAACAAATGAGCGAATTGATAAACACGCAAAATGGCGAACGCGGTTTCCGCTGGCAATTGCTGACCACCGTCTCTGCAATAGCGCTTCTCGCGTCCGTCAATATACATGACGCTAAGGCCGCGGACGAAGATACCGACCGCCCCACAGTCTGGATCGAATTGGGCGGGCAGGCAGAAGACATAGCCGGCCAAGGCGAAGCTTTCGCGCCTGCCTTTCTGGCGGCCAATCCTAACTCTTCCGTTGTGTGGAAGGGGACATCGGCCACCGAAGCGCAGAAATTGCCCCTATTCAATTTCGGTGAAGAAGCGAAGGTTTCATTCCAACCGGAAAGCACCGATTGGGTCTTTTCCGCTGCGGTCCGGTATGGCCGATCCGGCAGTTCCAACAAACCAGATCATCAAACCAATGGTATATTCCACGTAACATACAAAAGCGGCGTCCCAAAATATCCCTCAAAGGGGCTGCGTGGTATCGACAATTTTTCAGACACCGAGGCCCGTCACTCGGAAAGTCGTTCTGTCTTAGACTTCCAAGCGGGTAAGGATGTCGGCTTGGGCATGTTTGGCAGAGACGGTTCGTCGACTTTAAGCCTCGGCGTGCGATTTGCGCAGTTTACGTCCCAATCGACGTTCGATGTACGGGCTCGCCCGAATTTACAGTTTAAGTATCAAACCTTCGCTGCCGACGGCCTTCCCAGCGTTTCTTTGAAGCTGCCACACTTTCACACCTATCATGCTACGGGCCAGGCCGCGCGCAGTTTTCACGGCGTAGGGCCATCCCTTTCATGGGCCGCTTCGGCGCCGTTTGTGGGTAATGTGCAAGACGGCGAAGTGACGTTAGATTGGGGCGCGAATATCGCCCTGCTGTTCGGGCGACAGAAGACCAAAACACAGCATCACGAATCCGGCCACTATAAAAGCCCCGGCTGTATCGAGGGCGCTACAATTTGTCGTTATGGCACTCCGACCTATCAGCATTCCGGCGGTCATCCCTTCACAGATCGATTCGTCACCGTGCCCAATGTGGGGGGCATGGCAGGCGCGTCCTTTCGCATCGAGAACGTCAAAGTCAGCGTCGGCTATCGCGCCGATTTCTTCTTCGGTGCCATTGACGGCGGCATCGATACGCGTAAATCCGAAACGCTTGGCTTCTACGGACCGTTCGCCAGCGTCAGTGTCGGATTTCCGTAATGGGCCGTTGGGAGTCAAGGCTCCGTCCGATAATCTCGTCGCCGGTATCAGGCTTGCGTTCGTGGTCGGCACGTGGCCGCCACATGATGCGGTGGGATGGAGGCCGAGAGCCTATCTGGGAGACGTGCTGGCTCTTGCGAGACGCACACCCGAAACTGCGGCTTCATCGGCTTCATGGTCCCGGCGACGGGACATCGGAAGGGCAATAGCTTCCTGCGCTGCCCTAATCCTTATGCGGCTGCCGCTGCTCTTTGCCGAAGCGGAAGTCAGTGCCGTTCATCCACATGCGGTGCAGAACGATCGAAAGCTTTCTGGCCAAGGCCACCGTGGCACGCCGCAGACCGTGCGTTTGGCAACCGCCATCGCCCAGCGTTTGGGACTGAAGAAGCTCTTCACGCGCGTGAGCATGAAATGCGCCGCTTCGTAGAGGGCGCTGCGCACCATGGCGTCGCCGGCCTTGGTGATGGCTACAGCCGGATCGGCCCATTAAATTGCGAGCGGATAGCCGGTAGCCACCAACGTATGTTCAGGACCGCACCGAACACAAGATCCTGGACCATCTGCGCTGCATTGTCGAAAGCCACAATGCGCGCCAAACCTCGTGCGTCGAATTCCAAGGCACTGTTTTGGGCAGGCCAGCGGCCTATGCCGTTCGCTGATGGTTTGGCAGCCTATCCCGGCTACCAGATGTGAAGAAAAGGCATCCGAGGGGGGCATCAGTCTTCCGAGCAGGAATGGGTAGGGCCCATGCATTTGTTCTTCGTGATGCTACGATGCTGTTGAAGCGCATTTGCCTCTGCCGGTTCCGATCCGTTACCTCAACTCCATTTCCTCGGCGCTGGGTCCCTTTGCGTTGATCAATGCGGCTCTAGAAGCGGGAAGCCTCGCCACTTATCGCGTTCTTGAGCGCAGCCCCCTCAAGGCGTTCGGGCAAGTCGTACGTACCCTTCATTTTTCGAGGGGCCAGGCGCGTCCTCCCGGCCCTTTCTTGCATGTAAAGGCTGTGCCGAAAGCAAGAAAATTGCTCCCGAGAACCCGAATCTTTGTCCTGTGATTTCGTCGGAATAGGTGAAGGCGCAAGCTCCAACCCTCAAAAGGCAGAAGCTGGCTGGGGATGACGGACACGTTGGAAACCGATCGTGGCGGCGCGAACCGGCGCAATTCCGGAGTGGGTATGGCTGCGCCCGATGTGGACGCTTGGTTCGTCCAGGAAGTTCTGCCGCTGGAGACGGCGCTGATGCAATATTTGCAACACAACTGGCGCAATCAGAGCGACATCGCCGATCTTAGGCAGGAAGTCTATGTCCGAGTGCTGGAAAGCGCGTCCGGCCAAATTCCCGATCGTCCAAAGCAGTTCGTCTTTGCCACGGCCCGTAATCTTTTGATCGACCGGGTCCGCCGCGCCCAGATCGTACCTATCGAAGCAGCTGTCGACGTGGAAGCACTTGAAGTTGCTATCGACGAGCCGGGACCCGAGCGAAGCGTGCTCGCGCGTGAGGAATTGGTGCGGTTGCAGGCAGCACTTGATCATTTGCCACCGCGTTGCCGCGAAGCGTTCGTTCTCGGTCGCATCGAAGGACTCAATGGGCGCCAGATAGCGCAACGGATGGGTATCGGGGTCGCTGCCGTTTCTGAACATCTTGCCAATGCGTTTTGCGCGCTCGCAGATTTCTTGAGTGTCGAACCTCTGCGGAGGAAGAAATGAACAGTGGCGAAACCACGAACTTAGCTAGCGCAACGGAAATCGACGCATGCGCGGCCGAATGGCTGCAGCGCCGCCATTTTCTTGACTGGGGCGAAAAGGACCAGGTCGATCTCGACGCGTGGTTGGCCAAATCTTTCGCGCATCGCGCCGCCTATCTGCGCCTTGCAGATGTGTGGCGGCGTACCGAACGCCTTGTCGCATTGCGTCCATCTTTGCCGCAACGTGAAAGCAGGCTGCGGCCCCTTCTAATTCGCAGCATCGCGACCGTTGCAGCTCTTGCTTTTCTCGCAGTCGGTGCTGTGACGCGACGTGCCGAACCTGTCCAACAAAGCTACATCACTTCGATCGGTGGCCGTGAAACCATCATGCTCGTCGATGGATCGCAGGTCGAACTGAACACCGACAGCGCACTGCGTGTTTCCGACAGCAAGGAGGAGCGTACAGTCTGGCTTGACAGGGGCGAGGCGTATTTCGATATCCGTCACGATGCTGCCCGTCCCTTTGTGGTGATAGCGGGCGGACACAAGGTCACCGACCTTGGCACAAAATTCATCGTACGACGTGATGCGAAGCAACTGGAAGTATCACTCGTCGAAGGACTTGCCCGGTTCGACGGACCGCAAAATCAGCGCACCATCTTGACGCCAGGCGATGTTGTGGTTGCAAACGCCAAATCACTGTCGGTCACCCGCAAATCCGCAACCGTTCTGGCCAGCGATCTCGGCTGGCGGCGTGGTGTGCTCGTGTTCAACCACACCACGCTTGCTGAGGCCGTAGGCGAATTCAACCGCTACAACCGCACCAAGCTGGTCGTTGCCGATCCCGTCGCGGCCAATCGCATGATCTACGGCACGTTTCCAACGTCCGGCGTCGACGCCTTCATTCGATTGTCTCAAGCCGTCTTCGGCCTGCGAATCGAGAAACGCGGCGACGAAACCGTCATTTCACGCTGAGCAAAGCTACGCGCCAGGCGTATCAGTTAGGGGGGACTATGAGAAAGTATCTGAAATCGACGGCCGCCGGAGGCGTATTGGCGCTTATCGTGGCGACTGCCTGCCAAGCGGGTGTTTTCAATATCCCTGCGGGCGACCTTAAAAGCGCGCTCGGTGCTTATATGGCGCAAACCGGCATGCCCCTGATCGTTTCGGAGGATGCCGTCGACGGCGTGCGCACCAGAGGCGTGCAGGGCTCTTTTTCTCCCAACGATGCGCTCTCGCGAATTCTGGCTGGCACTGGATTTACGATCCGTCGCGATCCATCGGGCGCCGTCGCTATCATCCGCGGTGCGACATCGGCCAACGAAGTACCGATCCAGCTCGCGGCAGCCACTACCGCGCTTCCAGCTTTGGAAACCGTCACCGTCACGTCGTCGAAACTTGGCGGTGCGGACGTGCAGTCCATCCCGATCGCGATCACAGCTCTATCCCAGGAGCAACTGACCGCGCGACAGACGGCTGGTGGACCCGATCTTGTGAAGCAAGTGCCGAACCTAACGTTCTCCAAAACCAACTTCACAGGCTACAATATCCAAATACGCGGCATCGGTACGCAAGCCATTTCGGTGACTACCGACCCAGCGGTCGCCGTCGCACTGAACGATATACCGTTCATCCGCAATCATTTCTTTGAACAGGAATTCTTTGACGTCAGCCAAGCTGAAGTGTTGCGCGGCCCGCAAGGTACGCTCTATGGCCGCAACGCCACCGCGGGCGTGATCAACATTATATCGGCCAAGCCAACGGATCAGTTCGAGGCCATGGCGTCCGCCGATATCGGGAATTACAAGAACCGGCGCTTTGAAGGCATGATCAATCTGCCACTCATCGATGATCGCCTCGATTTGCGCGTCGCAGGAGAGTGGACCAAACGGGATGGCTATAGCACCAACGAGATCACCAACCAGCCTATAGATGGCCGTGATCTGTGGTCGGGCCGCGCTACATTGGCCTGGAAGCCCTCCCAAAATGTGCAAACCACTCTCGTCTGGGAGCATTTCCAGGAAGACGACGACCGCCTTCGCAGCGGAAAGCAACTTTGCAAGACGGCGCCATCGCCAACGGAGATAGATGGCGTACCCGTCGTCGGCTCGGCTGGACAGAACAGAGTGACCGACCCTAACGTTTATTTGAATCAGGGTTGCGAACCCACATCGCTCTACTCCCCAGACGCCTTTGAAGTTCCGAACGGCAACTCGCTAGCCTATTATCAGGGTGTTGCACAACTCGGCGCGCCCATTCAAGGCGGCGATTACAGCAGCTTTGACCCGTATGCCAGCACCACCCAATCGCGCAATCTGCGCGTCATTGAATCGGCGATTAATCCAACGTATCGCGCGAAGAACGATACGCTCGAACTCAATACCGACTACAGCGTTACTCCCGCGCTGACTTTCACGTCACAGACCGGGTACAACAGAGATTTTCTCTGGTCCACCGAAGACTTTAACCGGTTCAACACAGCACCCGGCGCATTCGACTACACGAGCTCTGACAATACGCTCGGTGTGCTTACGCCTGATCCCCTGGCCGGTGTAAATGGTGTTCCGGCAAACTCTGGGGTGTTCTGTGACCCACAAGTTGGCTGCAGCGACAGGCTCGTCGCGGAAGATCTGTCCGAGGAACACTCATGGCAGCTTAGCCAGGAGTTCCGGCTGGCCTCCAATTTCAGCGGGCCAGTCAACTTCAGCCTCGGCGGCAATTATCTCCACTACGAGACCGAGGAAAATTACTATGTCTTTGTCAACACGCTAAGTCTGGTATCGGCGGCCCTACAAAACGGTTTCTCGGCGAGATTGCCGTATGTTCCGAATGTGACGGACAATGCCGAATGTCTGATAGGCGGTTTTGTAAACATCAATCTTAACTCATCGCACAATCCGCAGAATCCAGGATGTATATATATCGATCCCAATCCGATCACGAGCGTGAACGGCGAAGGCCACAACTATTTTCTCAGCCAGAATCCCTATGAACTGAATTCTTACGCCGGATTTGGCGAGGTCTACTACAACATCGCCAGCGACTTGAAGTTGACCGGTGGCCTGCGTTGGACCGAAGACAGAAAGCACTTTGTTGACATTCCCAGCGAACTCATTCTCATCGGTTATGGCTATCCAACATCCGGTGTTGTCAATCAGCAATGGGACAAGCTCACCGGACGCGCCGTTGCAAACTGGACGCCCAAACTCGATTTCACCGACCAGACACTGGTTTATGGCTCATACAGCCACGGCTACAAAGGCGGCGGCGCCAATCCACCGGGGGCGGAATTCCTCAACAATGACCGCGCGGGCGAAATCAACAACGCCGTCCACCCGCTGACCTTCAAGCCGGAATTCATCGACGCTTACGAGTTAGGCACAAAGAATACGTTGTTGGATGGTGCTCTCACGCTGAATGGTGATGTTTTCTATTATAACTATAAGGACTACCAGATCTCGGAAATCGTTGATCGCACCTCTATCAACCTGAATTTCAACGCGACGGTTCGTGGTGCCGAACTCGAGACGGATTGGCAGCCAGCGCTTGGCCTCAAATTTACCTTTGCAGGAGGCTACGAAGACGCTACCCTCAATAACGGAGACCAAGCCGTCGATCTGATGGATCGCGCGGATTTGGCAAATCATCCTGATTGGATGGTCGTCAAACCCTTTGTGACGCAAGCGTCGAACTGTGTTCTTCCGACTTATGTTGTGGCGGAAATGCTGCGACTAAGACCCCAAGATATATCCACAGTATGCGGGTTCACTTATCAAAATAACATAAACAATATCGATCCAGCGACCAATCTTCCGTACACGCCCAATCCAACCGTATGGTGCAATAATGGAGACGGAGATCGGTGCGGTGTCAACACTGCTCTTCCAAGCGGTTACATCGGCTTCGACCCGTCCGCTGCTCCGAACGACGGCCAGGGGTTCGCCAAGGACCTGGGCGGCAATCAGCTTCCCAACGCTCCTCATTTTACGATGTCGATTGCTGCTGATTACACCGTTCCCGTCTCAGCAGACTGGGCCGCAACGCTTCACGGGGATTTCTACTGGCAGTCGGACTCCTGGGCACGCGTTTTCAACGACAACCCTTATGATCGCCTTCACGGCTACACCAATCTAAACCTCGCCTTGACGGTCACGGGTGATACCGGCTGGCAAGTCATGGCCTATGTGAAGAATGTTCTCGATACGACTGCGATCACAGGCGCTTTCCTGAACAGCGATGACACGGCGCTCACAACAAACGTGTTTCTGACCGATCCGCGCCTGTTTGGCGTCAGGGTCACGAAGAACTGGTGAGGGGGATACCGATGAGCGAATTGATTCAAGCGAACAATAGCCGGGCGATCATCCGCTGGGAACTTCTGACAGGGGCCTCGGCGCTGGTATTGGTGGCTTGTGTGGCATCTATTGGCGTCGCTGACGCCGAAGACGCGGACCGGCCGCTAGTATGGATCGAACTGGGAGGGCAACTAAGCCGTTTGAGCGACGGACAGGAGGTTTTTGCGCCAAGCCTTTTCGATTCACGCCCGTCGATATTCTCACCGTCGCAAAACTTCGAGAAGCCACCTTTCTACAGCGTCGATGAATATGGCGCGATTTCAATACAGCCAGAAAATTCCAATTGGGTATTCTCGGCAGATGTCAGGTATGGGCGCTCGGTCAGCCACAAACATGTTCATCAGCAGACATATCCAAAGCCGGCCCAAAAATATACCGACTCTCCTTATTATCGTAGTGCACTGGCAGCGAGGTTTGCTGATACCGATTCGCGAAACAGTGAGACCCACCTCGTTCTCGATTTCCAAGCGGGCAGGGACATAGGTCTCGGGTTATTTGGCTCTCAGAGCGGTTCATCTGTTGTGAGCGTCGGGGTCCGCTTTGTCCAGTTTAACAGCAGAACGAGCACCGTTCTTAAGTCCGATCCCGATTGGCATTTTAACTATTTCTATAGCGGTGGAAGAAAATTTCTTTCCCCCTATCAGCTTTATCACAGCAACTACGCTGCGATGAGCGCGCAACGTAGTTTCCATGGTGTCGGCCCCTCGATCTCATGGAATGCGTCTGAACCAGTCATGGGCAATCCGCAGGCTAGTGAATTGACATTCGATTGGGGATTGAACGCCGCGCTTCTGTTTGGGCGCCAGCGGGCAAAGATTCATCATCAGACTACCGGCCAATACCATTTTTATATCACTCGCCACCGTACAACACCAACACAGCTCAGCACGAACCACACCCGCACGCGAACTGTCACCGTTCCCAATGTGGGAGGATTTGCGGCGCTCTCGTTCCGCTACGCCGAGGCCAAGATTAGTTTTGGCTATCGCGCGGACTTCTTTTTCGGTGCGATGGATGGAGGAATTGATGTTCGAAAATCCGAGGACGTCGGCTTCCATGGCCCCTTCGCGACGGTGAGCATCGGCTTGGGAGGCTAGTTGTGCTCCAGAGACACAAGAAAAGAGAGTAGTTTGAACTGAAAGTAGTGTCGTAAAGCTGCAAGATAGATGAGGGCGGGCCCCTCGGGATCGGCTTTCAGGAGCAGGGCTCAAGCCAGCCCCAGCTGCTGCAGTGTGCGTTGAGCAGTGCATGAGTCAGGAGGGTTGAAGTCCCTCCAGCGCTCGAATGGGGAGCGCTGTATCCGAAGGCGGGAGTAATGCCTCGCTTGCCGGGAAAATAAGGAAAGGTACGGAAAAGTCTAAACGGGCACGAAGGCGAAAGCCGGATACAGCCAAGGCGGACCCGAAGCCACTTTCTTGCGGTTTCCCGGAGGACTGGGTGTCTAGAATGATCCGGAACCCAAATCTTCGCTGCCTTTAATTATGTGGCGGCGAATATTCCTTGATGGCCGCCTCGAAAATAGGACTTTAAGCTCACAACATTTAAGAACCGAGTCTCATTGACAGCTGTTAGGAGCGCTGCCACGGTCCCTGAAGTTGATAATGAGTATCATTTGTAACTTTGGGGACTTCCGCTGCGCTCTTTGAACACGAACTTGTTGGCTCGCACCGCTCTGGGTGTCTCCAGCGCCGGCCTTACCTCGGCTGCGGCGATTTCCGCCGCCTTCAGTCAGCAGATTGCCGCTAACGGCCAGGCCAATGACCAGTCCCCCGAAACCGTGGTTGTCACCGGCCAACGCACATCATTCGATCTGTTGCCGAATACGATCCTCAACACGCCGCAAACAATCGATGTCGTGCCCGCGAAGGTGATCCAGGAACAGGGCGTCAACAATCTCGAGGACGCGCTCAAGAATGTGCCGGGCATAACCCTCAATGCTGGCGAAGGCGGCACCCATGGCGATCTCGTCAATCTTCGTGGCTTCTCGGTGAGCGACGACTATTTCCTCGATGGATTGCGCGACACCGGCCTCTATACCCGTGACGCGTTCGATTATGAATCCGTCGAGGTGCTGAAGGGCCCATCCTCCACCCTGTTTGGGCGCGGTACCACGGGCGGCGCCATCAACCAGGTGACCAAGTCGCCGCAGTTGTATCCGATCAACGACTTCTCCCTCACCGGCGGCACCAACGCCGAGATACGCGGTACTGCGGATGTAAATTATGTGCTGGGCGACACCTCAGCCATGCGTGTCAATCTGATGGGCCAGCGCAACAATTTCGACGACCAGCGCTATGCGCGCGACCAGCGCTGGGGGATCGCGCCAGCCGTTGTTTATGGTCTGGGCACCGACACTGTGTTCACGCTGAAATATCTCCACCAGCAGCAAGATGATCTTCCCGATACGGGCGTGCCCTTCCTGTTCGACAAGCCCGCCCCCGTGCCGAAAGATGCCTTTTACGGGCTGCCGACCGATGATCGCGAAAAGACTGACGTGGAAGTCATAACCGGTAAGGTCGAGCACAAGATAGACAATGTCTTCACGGTTAGCGACGCGGTGCGCTATGGCAGCTACTGGTACGATGCGCGCGAGACCAATTCCCACTACGGGACCGCAAATTGCTATACGACCGGGCCATACACCGGTGCGCCGCTCTGCGCCGACGCGGCAACGCCCATACCGGTCACTACCTTCAATCCGCTATTCCCAGTCGATGGAACGCCGCTTGATCAGATTTTCGTCCAACGCGACCGGCCGAGCTCTGAAGGTACGATCCGTACCCTGATGAACGAGACCGACCTTACGGCGGATTTCTCGGTCGGAATCATTCACAACCATCTCACCGCTGGTGTTCAGATGGACGAGGAAGACGCCGACCTGACCCGGTTCGCCAACCAAGATATGGTGATTATTCCGACTCCTCTACTCGATCCCAATCCTTACGAAGCTTTCCCCGGCCGGCAGACGATGATCACCAGCAGGCCGGTCACCAAAACCGCGACGGTTGGCGCCTATGCCGTGGACAATATCGATATCGGACCGCAATGGAGCGTGGTGGCGGCGGTCCGCTTCGATCATTTCGGCGCAACCTATAATCAGCCGATTGGCAGCAAGGCCTCTCACTTCACCCACAACGACAATATCGGCAGCCCACGCGTCGCCTTGGTCTACAAGCCGAGCGACAACAGCAGCGTCTATTTTTCTTACGGCACGTCGTTCAACCCCTCGGCGGAAACCCTTTCCCTCTCGGCGAGCAATCAAGGATTGGGGCCGGAGCGTGATCATACCTTCGAAGTCGGCGGCAAAGTGGATGTTCTAGACGGTCTACTTGCACTCACGGTGGCTGGCTTCAACACCACCATGACCAATGCGCGCATCACCGATCCCGACGATCCGGGCTTGCAGGAGTTGGCCGGGACAGAACGGGTCAACGGCATCGAGTTGGGCGCCCAGGGTCATCTGACCGAGAATTGGGAACTGACCGCCGGCTACACCTATCTGGCGTCACGCGCGGTCGGCTTGATTGCGGTGGGTGTGCCAGGGCCAATCCCCAATGTCGCGAACGATCAAGCCAACATCTGGTCGGTTTATGATTTCGACAGCGGACTCAAGACCGGCCTTGGCCTCAATTGGACCGGCCACCGCGAAGCCGGCGCGGATACTCTGAGCGATCCTGGACAAATCGTCACCGCCACACTTCCCTCTTATGTCACGGTTGACGCGATGATTGCCTATCCCGTCACAGACGAGCTGAGCTTCGTGCTCAACGGCTACAACCTCGCCAACACATTTTATTATGCGAACTCTTACTTTTCGAGCCCGGAGGAAAATCACGTCGAGCCCGGAACAGGGCGTACCTTTCTTCTCACCGCAAATGTCTCTCTGTAATGCTTGATTATGTTCCAGGTGGGCTTTCGGCGCAGATGCTCACGGCGTTCGATGCGCGTCTTGCCGAAGTACCTCGGGGCTATGGCGGTACTACGGCAGGCACACAATCGACCGCTGTGAAAAGCAATTTCCAACTTTCTGAGAACAGCGTCGAGGCCGCGTGATCTGGGCGAAATGGTGCTGGCCGTGCTCGACCTGCTCGGCCTTGTTCGGGAGCTGCGTCCTGCCCGACCCGCGCCTATCTCAACAAATATGCTGAAAGCATGGATTTTGGCAGCCACATCAATATGGACGGTGCGGAGAGCGTAATGCTGTCTGAGATCGATCAATCCTTTCAGGCACTGGGCACCGATCATGGCTCTATTGACGCCGAGATGTTGCGCTTTGCTGGCCTCAATCAGTATCGGGCGCACAAATGGGCCGAGCCATGACCATGGCCGCGTCGCTCGCCACTTCACGAGATATCTGGCGCGTTGCGGCACTGACCATGATGGAGTCGGGGGCTCTCAGCGCGGCACTCGCCGGCGAAGACGCGGCGGCATGGGTGGAGGCTGCGGCGGCCTGTGGTGTCCCTGAGGCGCTATTGAGGCTGGGACGGATGCTGCTAGAAGGCAAAGACGTAGCCCAAGACCGGCACGCCGCTTTCGACTGTTTCCTCCGTGCGGCTCGCCAAGGAAGTATCGACGCACACAACATGCTGGGCCGCTGCTATGAGAATGGCTGGGGCACACAGACAGATTACGCCGCCGCCGCGCGCGAATACCGCGTCGCCGCCGAAGCGGGCCTCGACTGGGCGCAATATAATCTGGGCCACATGCTGCTCTCCGGCAGCGGCGTGACGCGTGACCGCGATACTGCATTTCTCTGGTATAGCCGGGCCTCCGCACAGGGACATGCGCGCGCGATGAGCCTTGTCGGGCGATGCTATGAACAGGGCTGGGGGATAGCGGCAGATGCAGTATTGGCGCGTGACTGGTATCGCCGCTCGGCCGAAGGTGGCTATTTTCGCGGCGCCTATAATTATGCCAGCTTGATCGCTGAGGACGGCTGTGTTGCAGAGGCGCTGCACTGGTTCGAGCGCGCCCTCAGTGATGCGCCAGAACCCACTCACTCCCATATGCTCGCAGCGCTTGCCCGTCATAAAATACCGGCGTTGCGCGCGTTGGCGAGCCAGCTGCCATCCCATGTATCTGGACGGTAAGTTGCTTTTGCCGAAATTTGGGCTGCTTCACGTTGGTAGTGATCGGTCCTGAACTTCTCGATCCGCCATCTGCGCAACAGTGGACTGGCCGCTCGGGCTGGGAACGGTCGCTGACGCGGGCTTAACCCGACCCTACCGCACAGTCCTGCATGGCGCGCGCAACAATCTTTCCCGAGATCCGGCAGTTCCCACCAATACAGGCCAGTAAAGAATTTACCCGGCCTCTCGTCGGGTTGGTGAGTTTACATAAGTGAGACTTGGATTTAACCCGCGAAAGGCAAACGCTGGCGGGGATGGCCGAGACAACCGACACCGAGCGTGAAGGCGCGGAGCTGAAGCCTGCGGACATGCGTAAAGCTGCGTCCGAGGCCGATGCCTGGTTTGCGCGTGAAGTGTTGCCGCTTGAGGCAGCTTTAATGCAGTTCTTGGCCAACAATTGGCGCAATCAGAGCGACGTCCCTGATCTCCTTCAGGAGATTTATGTCCGTGTGTATGAGGCAGCACTGAAGCAGCTTCCCGACGCGGCAAAGGCTTTCGTCTTTACGACCGCGCGCCATCTTATGATCACGCTTCTGCGACGAGAACAAGTGGTGCCGATTGAGGCTGTGTCTGACCTGGAAGAACTCAATATCGCTGCTGAAAGCCCGGGCCCAGACCGCAGCGTGATCGCCCGCGACGAACTGCGCCGTCTTCAATCGGCCCTCGATCAGTTGCCCAAACGGTCGAGAGAGGCGTTTGTTTTGCGTCAGGTCGAAGGGCTTTCGTGGCGAGAAATCGCGCTTCGAATGGGCATCACTGAAAAGACGGTCAAGTGGCATCTCAGTGAAGGCCTACGAACTCTAGCCGACATCCTCTACCGAATTCCAGACAAGGTGGGGAAAAAAGCGTGAGCGATACACCTACACAAGTTTGGCCAATTCCCAGAACCGCTGCCGAAATTCAAGCAGTCGCAGCCGACTGGGTTGTTGAACGCCAAATTTCCCCCGTTTGGACTGACGAGAAACAAGCCGAATTGGACGCATGGTTACTCCAATCGGTTGCTCACCGAATTGCTTTTGTGCGGTTTGAAGATGCATGGAAGCGCAGCCGTCGTCTTGCGGCGCTGCGTAGGCCTGCGCTCAAATGGTCGGACAGAGGACTTGCATCGCTCATTTCCAAAGCGGTCGCTGTCCTGGGCGTTATTTCTATTCTGGCGGTCGGCGCGGCATATTTTGTGACACCGCGCTACGAGACATTCGCGACATCTGTGGGAGAGCGTCGCACTCTTACGCTTCCAGATGGTTCGAAGATTGAACTTACCACCGACACAACTTTGCACATAGCCGCAGACGACAAGCGGCGGGTTTGGCTGGATAGGGGCGAGGCGTTCTTTCAGGTTCAGCATAGCAACACCCATCCATTCATCGTGACCATAGCGGACCATCGCGTCATAGATCTCGGGACAGAGTTCGCCATCCAACGCAATGCCGACGATGCAAAGGTGACCCTCCTCAAAGGGTTGGTGCGCATTGAACCGATCAATCCCGACGTGAAGTCGCAATCCGTGCTTCTTCATCCCGGCGAGTCAGCCCTAACAACGCCAAAGACCGTTTCAGTATCGAATATTTCATCCAAGAAGATGGAAGAAGAGCTCAGTTGGCGTCGTGGCGTCTTGATGTTTGACGGCACCCCTCTCGAGGACGTCGTCGCAAAATTCAATCGGTACAACAAAAGACAGTTGGCTATCGGAGATCCCGTCGTTGCAATGTTGAAGATTGACGGCACGTATCCAACTGGAGATGTGGACTCGTTCCTGCGCGTTGCAAAACACATCTTTCAGCTAAGACTTGAAACGCACGCCGGCAAGACCGTGATCTTGCGCTAACTATCCACACGGGCAGCTCGTTTTGCGAGAGGGCAGCCATCTCTCAAGCAAATGCAAAAAGAAGGGGGCAAACTTGAAACGATCTTTTCTTAGATATTCACTGATGAGCGGTGCCTGCGCAGCGGCGATAGTGTCGGGCGCGATGGCGGACCAGTTCAACATTCCTCCGGGCGACCTCAAGCTGGCTCTCGATGCTTATGCCAAACAATCCGGTATCCCGCTCATTGTCTCGACAGATCTAATAAGGGGCGCAAAGACCAGGGGTGTAAACGGGGATTACCCCGCAAACGATGCACTTACCCGCTTACTCAATGGCACGGGCTTCTCGGTGTTTCGCGACTCGTCGGGCGCGATCGGCATTTCTCGGGACAAGGGTGCTTCGGCCGAACAATTGGGTGAGGCGCGGATCGAATACGCGCAGGCAACGCCGGCTCCACGAACCGCCGTGGAAACGGTTACCGTTACCTCGTCTAAGCTCGGTGGTGCAGATGTTCAGTCGATCCCGATATCTATCACCGCCCTTAGTCAAGAGCAGTTGACAGCCACGCAAACGGCCGGCGGTCCGGATCTGATCAAACAGGTTCCGAACATGACCTTCACAAAAACCAATTTCTCCGGCTACAGCATCCAGATACGCGGCATCGGAACCCAGGCGATTTCGGTAACAACTGATCCGGCCGTGGCGGTCGCCTTCAACGACACCCCGTTTATCCGCAACCACTTTTTCGAGCAGGAATTCTACGATACCGCACAAGTCGAAGTGCTCCGCGGACCACAGGGCACGCTTTATGGCCGCAATGCGACGGCAGGTGTGGTCAACCTCGTTTCCGCAAAGCCGACAGATCAATTTGAAGCGATGGCATCCGCGGACATCGGAAACTATAACAATCGGCGTTTCGAAGGCATGATCAACCTTCCCGTCGTCGATGATCGGCTCGACATCCGCGTGGCCGGCGAGTGGACGAAGCGGCAGGGTTACTCGCTCAACGAGGAAACGGACGAGCGTATCGACGGGCGCGATCTCTGGTCCGGGCGCGTCACAGTGGGCTTGAAGCCCACCGAAAAACTCCAGATGTATTTGGTGTGGGAGCATTTCTCGGAGGATGACGACCGTCTAAGAAGCTCCAAGCAGCTTTGCAAGACGGATTACGGTCCAGGCGAGGTTGACGGTGTGGCGAAACCGGTTGGACCCGGCGCTTATGGGTCAGCCACTTATGGGAACTATCTTACTCAAGGATGCTTGCCAACTTCGCTTTATTCACCGGACGCGTTTGAAGCTCCACTTGGGTATGCGTTGCCTTACATCACGGGGTTACAGGCAGAAGGTAATGCCAATGCCATAAATCCCTATGCCAGCGAGACGCAATCGCACAATCTACGGGTCATCGATTCGGGGCTCAATCCCGCCTATCGGGCGAAGAACGATACGATCGAATTCAACGCAGACTATGACTTAACACCGAGCCTGACGTTCATTTCGCAGACCGGCTACAACAACGACTTTCTCTGGTCAACTGAGGATTACAATCGGTTCGGAGCAACGGCTGGGCTTTTTCCGTATTTCGGTCAAAATGGTCAGCCGGACAGTCGTGGTACCTTGCCTGATCCAAATGGGCTTGGCGTCAATCTCAGTGGTAATGTCTGCACCGTTGGCTCGAATTCTTGTACTCCTGACGGCATCCTCTGCGATCCACAAGTCGGTTGTTCCGACAAATTAATCTTGGAAGATTTGTCAACCGAACGTGCTTGGCAATTCAATCAAGAGTTTCGCCTGGCGTCGAATTATTCTGGCCCGCTCAATTTCAGCGCCGGTGGCAACTATCTGCACTATGAGACGACAGAAAAATATTATGTCTTCGGAAATGTTCTAACGGACATTGATGGCGCCTTCCATCCTGGGCTGTACGACTCAAACACCAATAATCCGCTACCGAACGGCCTTCAGTTCAACAATCCGTCGCAACCAACGCTGATTGGTAGCGGATATGTTGATCCCAATCCGATCACGAGCCTCAACGACAACGGCCACAATTACTTCCTTAGCAAGAATCCATATGTGTTGAACTCCTACGCGACTTTTGGCGAGGCAAATTACAATCTGCTGGACGATCTGAAGCTGACTGCCGGCTTGCGCTGGACGGACGACCAGAAACACTTTCTCAATATTCCCAGTTGGCTGGTCGACAGTGGTTGGGGTTACCCGGTGACGGGAGTCGTCAACCAGGAATGGAGCGAATGGACCGGGCGCGCCGTTGCGAACTGGACGCCGAAGCTCGAATTCACTGACCAGACCCTGATCTATGGCTCCTACGCGCATGGATACAAAGCCGGTGGAGCGAACCCGCCGGGCGCGCTTTTCAGCTCTCAATATCAGCCATATACTACTAATGGCGGATCGGTACCGACCACCAACGTCGAGCCGACACACCCGTTGACGTTCAAGCCGGAATTCATCGATGCGTTCGAGTTGGGTAGCAAGAATACCCTGCTGGACGGCACGCTGACACTCAACGGTGATCTATTCTACTACAATTATGAGAATTACCAGATTTCCCAGATCGTGGATCGCACAGCGATCAATTTGAATTTCGACGCCCACGCCAAGGGAGCGGAACTTGAAGCGACGTGGGAGCCGCTTCCCGGTCTGCGCTTTAATTTCTCAGGGGGATGGGAAGATACCGCCATCGCCCAAGGCCAAAGCGCTGTCGATCTTATGGATCGCACGGCAGGTCATCCAGGGTGGTTTATTCTGAAACCATTCGTCAACGAAGCGTCGAACTGCATATTCCCCGATTATGTGATAAAGGATGTGACGATCCCGACGCCAGATATTGGCGGAAGTTCTGTCAGCTATTGTGCGATTGCCTATATCTTACACCTCGATCCCTTCACGCAATTGCCATACGTGCCAAATCCTACGGTGAGCGCCGATGGGACGCCGCCTCACGGCAACGCCACCGGTCCGCTTGTAGACTACCCCGGCTTCAATCCTTTGACGGCCCCGAATGACGGCGCGGGATTTTCAAAGAATATCGGCGGAAACAGCCTTCCCAATGCTCCGCCTTACACGGTGTCTGCTGGCGCTCAATACACCATTCCGTTGACACCGGATTGGGCTGGCACATTGCGAACCGATTATTACTGGCAGGATTATTCGTGGTGGCGCGTGTTCAACGATCTGTCTTATGACCGGTTGCGCGGTTACACCACCGTCAATCTGAGCATTATTCTCACAAGCCAGACCGGCTGGCAGGTGATGCTCTACGACAAGAACGTCTTCAATGAGACGGCGATCACTGGCGCCTTTCTGAATAGCGATGATTCCGGGCTTACGACCAACGTGTTCCTGACCGATCCAAAGTTGATCGGCATACGCGTCACGAAGAACTGGTAAGGGGGAACCGATGAGCGAATTGTTGATTTCGAAGATTCAGCTTACCAGCATTCGTCGGGGTCTCTTAGCAAATGCCTCTTTGCTCGCGTTGTTGGGATATTTTGGGGCATCTCAATGCGCGCTGGGAGCAGCAGGCGATGACGCACCTACAGTTTGGATCGAGCTAGGTGGTCAGCTCGAACGTACGTATAGCCCTCGCGACTTGTTTGCACCTCCATTTATGGACAAGACGCCGGCTGATCCCCTTGAGCCGATGATCTCTGCGCAAAACCCTCCGCCGTTTAGCGTGGGCGGCGAGGGCAGGATCACTTTCATGCCCCGCAACTCGGACTGGGTCTTATCGGCGGGCGTTTATTACGGGAGATCCAATAGCGATAAACATCTAGAACACCAGACGCAGATTCCCTATGTGAAGCAAAGCGGTTATAATCAAATATTTCCTCAGCCCGGCAAGGCTGTATTTGGTGACGGGCAGACAAGTTTCAAAGACACGCATGCCGTCCTCGATTTCCGGGCAGGCAAGGACGTCGGGCTTGGTTTATTTGGAGCGGGCGGAACGTCGATTATCAGCGCTGGCGTTCGATTTGCACAATTCACCTCCAGCTCCAATATCGCGCTGCACGCGCGGCCCGAATACAAAGTTGGTGATGTCCATCACGGCACGCGGATTCGCCAGACATATTACGGTGGAACCAGGATACAGCGTTACCAGTCATACAATTTCTTCCGTCATACTTATTCGGCGTCTCTCCAGTCTAAGCGTAATTCGCACGCTTTGGGGCCATCAATTTCCTGGGACGCTTCTCTGCCCGTGGTGGGGAACAATCGGGATATGACCTTTACGGCAGACTGGGGCTTGAATGCTGCAGTCCTCTTTGGCCGCCAGCGGGCACATGTTCACCATCAGACGTCCGGCTACTATCATGGGTCGACTGGTGGGGCACATAAATATCGTCAAGTACATACGAGCGCCTACGTGCACGGACCGTATGAGCGCTCCAGTTCGCGAGCCATCACGATTCCGAATGTCGGCGGTTTTGTTGGGGGCACGCTGAAGTTCGTCAACGCCAAGATCAGCCTCGGTTACCGCGCTGACTTCTTCTTTGGTGCGGCGGACGCTGGAATTGACACAGCAAAAAAATCCACTGTCGGTTTCTACGGCCCCTTCGCCACGATCAGCATCGGGTTTCTGTGATAGGCCATAGGGAGGCAAGGCTCCGTCCGATGATCTAGCCTGCAGCATTAGGCTTGCGTTCGCGGTCGGCACGTGGGTGGCCGCCACATGATGCGGTGGGATGGAGGCTGAGAGCTTATCTCGGAGATGTGCTGACCACACCCAATACTGCCGCTTCATCGGCTTCACGTCCCGGCGACGGGACATCGGAAGGCCAAGAGCTTCCGCGTCTGCCCGATTGCTTATGCGGCTGCCACCGAAGCGGAAGTCCGTGGCGTCCACCCACGTGCGATGCAGAGTGATCGCCAGCTTCCTGACCAATGTCACCTGGCACATCGCAGGCCGCGGCGCTTGGCGACCGCCATCGCCCAGCATTTCAGATTGGAGATGCTCTTCACCAGGGTGAGCATGAAATGCGCTATGTCGATGGTCTCGGACTGATACTTTCTAGGGGGGCAGCCCGAAGTGCGCCCCTAGCCGCTTGGACGAGGTGAAACGGGCCGGAGCGTCGATGGCCGCCTCGAAGGTCAATGCTGTGAGTGCCAGAGATGGCCAGTTGTACTGAGCCAGAACCACCCGCGGCGAAATTGAAATAAAATAACACTGCAGGTTTCCAGCAGGCGGACAAGATTTTTCCGCCCCCAATGTCAAGTTCACACCCCCTACTTCGTTTAAGCTAGCGAAGTCCCAAAGCTTCAACCCTCGATAGGAAGAGTGGGCGGGGGATGACCGAAAAACCAGAGTCGCATCACGAAGGCGCCAGTGACGGCTGTCTGGGGACAGGCATGACCGATCTGGAGTTAGAGCGGTGGTTCATCCGCGAAGTCTTTCCTTTGGAAGCAGCACTAATGCAGTTCTTGCACCACAATTGGCGGAATGAGAGCGATCTGAATGATCTTCGCCAAGATGTCTATGTGCGAGTTTACGAGACAGCGCGAGACGAGCTTCCAGATCCCGTCAAGCCGTTTCTTTTTGCGATCGCGCGAAATCTCATAGTGGACCGCATTCGCAAAGCCCATGTCGTTCCCATTGACGCCGTGTCAGATATGGACGCCTTAAATGTTGGAACGGCACTACCTGGCCCCGAGCGCAATGTCATCGCCCGAGATGAGCTGCGTCGGCTGCAATCTGCCATCGATCGCTTACCGCCTCGCTGCCGAGAAGTCGTGGTTCTGGCGCGCGTGGAGGGTCTATCCGGTCGTGAAATCGCAACCCGAATGGGGGTCAGCGAGTCAGCCGTTTCCCATCACCTAGATCGTGGGGTGCGCGCCCTTGCCGAGATGCTTTATGCCGAACCGCCCGATCCTAGGAGGAAGCCGTGAGCGAGACCTCCAAACCACAACCCAACAACAATGCTGAGACGGTCGAAGAACAAGCCTCCGCATGGTTCGGGCGCCGCAGCTTTTGGACTTGGACCGAGCGCGACCAAGTTGAACTCGACGCATGGCTGGCAGAAGCGCCGGCGCATAGAATTGCGTATTGGCGGTTGACTGGCGCTTGGGGACAGACAAGTCGATTGTCTGCGCTTCGCCATCCTCTTCAAATTTCATCGCGATCGCACCGGCGTATGTTTCCGCTGCTTATGAGCGCAGTTGCAGCTCTCTGCCTGGCGGCGGTACTGAGCGCCTATGAGTGGCCCTCCTTTTCGGTGGCGAAAGAGCAGACTTTCGCGACGCCACTGGGCGGGCGAAAGACAATCGAACTCTCCGACGGGACACGGATCGAACTCAACACCAATACCACGCTCCGTACGAGGTTGGGCGGACGAGAAAGGTCTGTCGAGCTTGTCAAAGGAGAGGCTTTTTTCAAGGTGCGTCATGACCCAGACAGACCCTTTACGGTGTTGGCCTCTGGTCATCGGGTGATCGATCTCGGCACGGAATTTCTGGTGCGCAACGATGCTCGGCGGGTCGAAGTCACGTTGGTTGAGGGTCGCGCGCGCTTCGAGTCCACAGGCGCGGAAGTCCAAGAACATTCCGCGGTTTTGACACCGGGCGACGTCGTCATTGCCAATGCTGGCTCCATGACAGTTTCAAAGCGAACGCAAACGATACTGTCTAATTCCCTTGCCTGGAGGCAAGGCGTACTCGAATTTCGCTACACGCCGCTTTCCGAAGCGGTAGCAGAACTCAATCGATACAATCGCGAGAAGATTGTAGTCGCCGACGCATCAATTGAAGGCCGGACGATATACGGGACAGTTCCGACGAACGGCGTCCAGGCATTCATCCGTGTCGCGCGAGACGTTCTTGGTCTGCATGTCGAAGAACGAAACGGTGAAGTTCTAATCAAAAGATAGAGCTGGGTGCTCGATCGATGGTCGCCGTGACTTCGGTGCGCCATGACAAGGGGGAGCGATGCAAAGAATCAAATATCTACATGTCACAAGGTTCGGATTTGTCTTGGGCTTGCTTATAACAACGGGAGCATTGGCCAAGGACTTCAACATTCCTGGCGGAGATCTTGCCGCCGCTCTCGATTCATATTCGGCGCAGACTGGGATTCCTATCGTTGTTTCCGGAGACGCCGTGAAAGGTGCCCATACCAGCGGCGTCAAAGGTAATTTGACCGACGACAGCGCGCTTACGCGGCTTTTGACGGGAACGGGATTCAAAGCCAGCAAGGACTCTTCGGGATTTATTGGTATCGTTCGCGAACCCTCCTCGTCCTCCAACGCAGCAGACAACCTGCTACAACTGGCTCAGGTGGTGCCTATTTCGCGCGCCGCGGTGGAAACGGTCACTGTCACGTCATCCAAACTCGGCGGTGCAGATGTACAAAGCATACCCATCTCGATCACCGCATTGAGCCAAGAGCAATTAACTGCCACTCAGACTGCAGGCGGCCCGGACCTGATCAAGCAGGTTCCCAATATGAGTTTCACCAAAACAAATTTCTCGGGCTACAGCATCCAGCTTCGCGGTATCGGCACCCAGGCCATCTCGGTAACCACCGACCCGGCTGTGGCGGTCGCCTTCAACGACATTCCGTTTATTCGCAATCATTTCTTCGAGCAGGAATTCTATGATGTGGCCCAGGTCGAAGTGCTTCGGGGACCGCAAGGTACCCTCTATGGCCGCAACGCAACCGCCGGCGTCGTCAATCTATCCTCGGCCAAACCTACAGATCAGTTCGAAGCAATGGTTTCCGCCGACATCGGTAATTATCATCAGCGCCGTTTCGAGGGCATGCTGAACCTGCCCGTTGTTGACGACCGCCTCGACATCCGGGTTGCCGGAGAATGGACCAAGCGTCAGGGGTATTCGTTTAATGAGACCACCGATGATCGGATAGACGGCCGGGACCTCTGGTCAGGCCGTGTCACGATTGGCCTGAAGCCAACGGAAAAGCTTCAAATGTATGTTGTGTGGGAACACTTCTCGGAAGACGATGATCGTTTGAGAAGCTCCAAGCAACTTTGTAAAACGGATCTCGGTCCGGGACAAATTGATGGCATCCCAAAGCCGGTGGGTATCGGCTACGCGATTCCCGGCGACTATTTTACGCAAGGTTGCGCACCGACATCGCTCTATTCATCGGATGCGTTCCAGGCACCACTGGGTTATGCACTCCCCTACATTCTGGGACTTGGAGATGAGGGCAAAGCCAATGCCATCAATCCCTACGCTAGCGAAACACAATCTCATAATTTGCGGGTGATCGAATTCAAGCCTTAACCCTGTTTACAAGGCGAAGAACGACACGGTCGAATTCAACGCCGACTATATCCTGACCCCGGCATTGACCTTCACGTCCCAAACCGGATTCAATAATGATTTCCTCTTCTCGGCGGAGGATTACAACCGGTTCGGTGCTGCGCCGGGTTTGTTTGCATATGGGGGAGACGGAGTTAACCCAGACGGCTCGGAGTGGTGCCAGATCCTAGCGGCCTCCATGTCTGCGCGCCGCTCGGTGGTGGCGATTGCGGCCTCTTTTCAGGCGGTACCATACCAATGGAGCGGTATGCACTCCCTCGAGCGCCAGTGGTTGCGCCATCGCGGGCTACATGTGCGATCCACAGGTGGGCTGTTCTGACCGGCTTATTCTCGAGGACCTTTCTACCGAGCGTGCATGGCAACTCAGCCAAGAGTTCCGCCTTGCGTCGAATTTTTCTGGGCCGTTAAACTTCAGTGTCGGAGGTAACTATCTACATTACGAGACCACAGAAAATTACTACATCTTCGGCAATGCTTTCACACTGATTGATGGTGGTTTCATACCTGGAGAATTCAACTCAAATCACGAATGTCTGTTCTCGCGCACGGCTTCGATTTCAATGACCCAACCCAGTCGGCGCAAATTTCCGGCGGCTATGTAGATCCAAATCCAATTTCTAGTCTGAACGGCAACGGACACAATTATTTTTTGAGCGACAATCCCTATGTGCTGAATTCCTACGCGGCCTTTGGAGAGGCGAATTATAATATTTTAGACGACCTCAAGCTTACCGCCGGTTTGCGCTGGACAGACGATCAAAAGCATTTCCTCGATATTCCGAGCTGGTTGGTGGAAAGCGGCTGGGGGTACCCGGTAGCCGGCGCTGTCAATCAGCAATGGAGCCAATTCACCGGCCGTGTCGTTGCTAGTTGGACCCCAAAGCTCGATTTTACAGATCAAACTCTGATCTATGGCTCCTATGCGCATGGTTACAAAGCTGGCGGCGCAAATCCCCCGGGCGCCATTTTTTCTTCCGCTGTGAGCGGTGGTCAGGGTAACCAAGTCGTTCCGGTCAATCCCACACATCCGTTGACATTCAAACCGGAATTCGTCGATGCGTTCGAACTAGGGAGTAAGAACGCTCTTCTGGATGGCGCACTCACGTTCAATGGCGACATCTTCTTTTATAATTACAGAGGTTACCAGATCTCGGAAATCGTGGATCGCACTGCGATCAATCTAAATTTCAACGCAACCGTGAAGGGTGCGGAACTCGAAACGACGTGGGAGCCCTCACCGGGGCTGAAACTCACCTTTGCGGGGGGATATGAAGGAACCAGGATCGACAATGGCCAATCGGCAGTCGATCTCATGGATCGCACGGCTGGTCAGCCTGGTTGGTTTGTCGTCAAGCCGTTCGTTAACGAGGCATCGAACTGCATATTTCCAGACTATGTCGCAAAGTGGATAAACGGTGGTGCTCCGATTATTGGCTCAAATGCTCTCAGCTATTGCGGCTATGCCTACCTTTTGCACGATGATCCTTTTACGCAGCTTCCTTATGTAGCCAATCCCACAACCACCGCCGACGGAGAACCGCCGCATAACCTTTGCACCGGAGGCCTCGGGCCCAATTGCATCTTGGTTGACTATCCTGGATTCGACCCGTCGACGGCGCCGAATAATGGCGCGGGGTTCTCGAAGAACCTCGGTGGCAATCAGCTTCCCAATGCGCCACCACTCACGGTCTCATTCGGCGCGCAATATACGCTTCCACTATCGACGGAGTGGGCGGGCACGCTGCGTGGCGATTATTATTGGCAGGATTACTCCTGGGCGCGCGTGTTTAACGACAATCCATATGATCGTCTACGCGGCTACACCAACGTCAACCTCACCCTGATCTTTACCAACCAGAACGGTTGGCAGGTGATGCTTTATGACAAGAACGTCTTCAACACGACCGCGATCACCGGCGACTTCCTGAACAGTGATGATTCCGGATTGACGACCAACGTATTCTTAACCGATCCAAAATTGATCGGCATTCGCATCACGAAGAATTGGTAAGGGGGACCGATGAGTGAACTGATAAACGTGCCGAGCGCAAACAGGATTTTCAGGCGGCAATTATTTGCGGCTGCTTCGGCTCTTGCACTGATAGCAGCCGTTTCCGCTACACGAAAAGCCGAAGCAGCGGAGCGGGATACCGATAGTCCTACCGTGTGGATTGAGCTTGGAGGACAGTTTGAGCATTTGAGCGGCGGATCTGAAACGTTTTCACCGGCGTTTTTTAGTCTTGCTTCCCCTGCGAATCTGGCTCCGATGGTCGATGCCCAGCGGAAATCGGCTTTTAGTCTTGGCGAGGAGGGTAAAATAAGCGTGACGCCCAGCGAGACCGACTGGACGTTCTCCGCGGCAATCCGTTACGGGCGGTCTCACGCGGCCAGACATCAGCATCATCATACACCGGCAGGCGGGCTTGGACCGATTTATGTCGGCAATTTCTACGTTACAAAGAATTTTGTGCCGGGAAATCTCGCTTATGGAGATGGCCAGACAAGCCTATCGGAGTCACATCTCATTCTGGATTTTGAGGCGGGGAAGGATGTCGGCCTTGGGCTATTCGGCGTCCATGGAAGTTCAGTCATCAGCGCTGGAGTAAGGTTTGCACAATTTACATCTAGCTCGAATATAAGCCTTCACGCGAGGCCGATTTATCAGTTTGGATTTGTCACCTCTCCAGGCGTGTATAGGCTGTTCGAGCCATTCCATGCGAACTATACCGCCGTTATGCATGCCCAGCGCAGCACGCGGGCGGTCGGTCCGTCAGTTTCCTGGAATGCATTTGCTCCGTTGGTCGGGAACAGCGCAGATCTAACGCTCAACGTTGACTGGGGTTTGAATGCCGCGGCTTTATTCGGTCGGCAACGAGCTCACATCCATCACCAGACGACTGGATACCATTATCACAAGTATGGCGGACTTTATGGAACCAAGAACATCGGCGGCTACGCTCACATGCCACCAGACCAAAACCGGTCGCGATCCGTGATAATACCCAATATAGGAGGTTTTGCAGGCCTCTCACTAAAATTTCCCAATGCGGAGGTCAGTCTTGGGTACCGTGCCGATTTCTACTTCGGTGCAGTGGACGGGGGCATAGATATACGCAAGGCAGAAAATATCGGATACTATGGACCCTTCGCCACGATTAGTATCGGATTGGGCGGCTAGAACAATGTTCATGGCATAGTGAAAATGAGGGCAGCGGGGCTTCCGCCGCTTTTTCATTTAAGGGACACGGCCGGATCTGAATTTTCCTGTAGCGCGGAACGGCTCCGCGATCCAACAAGCGTCGGTCTACCTCGCCATGAAAGCGCAACTTGTCCTTAGCCGCGAATATTCGCTGATGAGGACCTTTAAAAGTTCAGGCGCTGCAGCCGCCAACGCTGAGACAATCGTCGGCCTATGGCCTTGCTCCATTTCAGCGCAGGCGGTTGCTAGGGAATTGTTGTCTATGATGCGGGGCATAGCCATTTCGATGTCTCACCCAATACCCTCAAGGCTGAACTTCCCGAGGGTGATGTCTCATCATCATTGGGACCGAGGGCTCCGGCGGGGAAGCTAGAGCCGTCTCGCCGCTATTTCCTATGATGCGAAGCCTCCCTGCCTGGTCGGCAGCGGTTGGGGATTTTTAGTTCCTGACTTTTGGATCGCTGACCGCAATATTATTGCTCATAGCGCCCGCGCGCCTGTCGTGGAACTGCGCGATAATTCTTTTTGCGACGACATTCAGATTGACCGGGCTGGCGTGTCTAAGCTCGTGAGAGTTTTGAAATCTGGACCCTCGAAAGACAGGAAGATCGCGGGGCGGATGGCTGGGATACAGGATAACGGATGTGACGTTGCCGGCCTGCGTCGACAGGGCGATCCCTTGAGTGCGCGCGACATTACAGCCTGGTTCGTTCGAGAAGTTTTGCCCCTGGAGCCGATCCTGACACAATATCTACATCACAACTGGCGCAACCGCAGCGATATTGTCGATCTGCGCCAGGAAGTCTATGCGCGGGTCTGTCTGAGCGCGCAGACGCAGATCCCTGACCACGCCAGGCGTTTTGTGCTGACCACGGCGCGCAACCTGCTCATCAACAAGCTACGTGATGCCCATGTTGTGCCCATAGAGGCTATTGCCGACATCGATGCGCTGGAAGTGGCCATGGATGAGCCTGGCCCGGACCAAATCGCTATCGCGCGCGACGAGTTACGTCGCCTGCAGGCGGCACTGGACCAGCTTCCGCAGCGCTGCCGCGAGGCGATGGTGCTCGCCCATATTGAAGGCCTCGCGGGCCACGAAATCGCCGAACGCATGAATATCTCGCCGTCGATGGTCTCGGCTCACCTCAACAACGGCCTGCGCCTGCTCGCTAACATCATGTATGGCGAAGAACCCGAACGCGGAGAGAAGCCGTGAGCGGAGAGATTTCCACAAACTCGGTTGCGCCGTGTGCGACGCAGGTCGAAGAACGTGCCGCCGAATGGCTGCAACGCCGGCGTTACTGGAAGGGCTGGTCGGAGGCTGATCAGGCCGCGCTCGATGCTTGGCTTGGCGAAGCCATGACACACAACGTGGCCTATTGGCGGCTGGAAGCAGTTCTGGATCGGGCGGAGCGGCTTTCGGTCCTACGTCCCAAGAAATTCGAGCGGCCATTTGGTGTAGCGCGCAAGCGGTCGCCCTGGGTACCGCTTCGGATAGCCGTGGCACTAGCGGTCGTTGCGGTGCTGGGTATTAGCGCGACATTTTTATTTTCTGCGCCACGTGGACAAACCTATGCCACATCGCTGGGCGGCCACACAATCATCAAGCTGACGGACGGTTCGCTCATCGAACTGAACACCAGCACAGTGCTGCACGCCGACGTCGCTGCGGGCCGGCGTTTCGTGTCTATCGACAAGGGTGAGGCCTATTTCGAGATCGTCCATGACGCTAGGCATCCCTTCATCGTAGAGGTTGCGGGCCACCGCATCACCGATCTGGGGACCAAATTCGTAGTCCGCAAGGATGCAAACCGCGTTGAACTGACGTTGGTGGAAGGCCGCGCCAGCATCGCGTCGAGCCAGGTGGGCATGCAGGCGCACGCCGCGGTATTGACGCCAGGCGAGGTGGCGGTGGCCACTGCGGACTCCATTTCCATCGAACGGAAATCACAGCATGTGGTGGCGAAGGAACTGAGCTGGCGGCGTGGCTTGCTCGTGTTCGACGGCGCAACTCTAGCCAAAGTAGCGGCAGAACTTAACCGCTACAACAGCGAAAAACTGATCATTGCGGGTGACGACGTGAGGAAACTCACGATCGACGCCTCTATTCCGACCGATGGTATTCACGCTTTCACTCGAGTGGCACGCGCCGTCTTTGGACTGCACATTCAAGATCGTGGAAATGAAGTTGTAATTTCGCGCTAAGCGAGATTGGCGAAACACGCGGGCATGTGGCCCGCAATGGGGGGGGGCGATGTCAAGGCCAAAAAATTTCAAAGTGCTTTTGATGGGCAGTGCCACCGCCGTTGTCATGACCACTGGCGTGTTTGCGCAGGATTTCACTATTCCCGCAGGTGATCTCAAGACGGCGCTCGACAATTACCGCGCGCAGGTGGGTGTTCCCCTCGTCGTCTCCACTGAGGCGATTAAGGGCATACACACGAAAGGTGTCACAGGTGATCTGTCGCCTGACACCGCGCTGTCTCGCATCCTGAACGGTACCGGTTTTGTCGTTCACCGCGACGCGTCTGGCATGATCGCTGTCGTGCGCGAAAATACCTCGTCCGTAGAGCCATCGATTGAACTTGCGCAGGCAATTCCTGCAGCACGCGGCGCTGTCGAAACCGTTACGGTCACCTCGTCGAAGCTTGGCGGTGCCGATGTGCAGTCCATCCCGATCGCGATCACCGCGCTTTCGCAAGAACAACTGACGGCTACGCAGACAACCGGCGGCCCGGACCTGATCAAGCAGGTTCCGAACATGACCTTCACCAAGACAAATTTCTCTGGCTACAGCATTCAGATTCGCGGTATCGGCACACAGGCCATCTCGGTGACGACCGATCCAGCCGTGGCGGTCGCTTTCAACGACATTCCGTTCATCCGCAACCACTTCTTCGAGCAGGAGTTTTACGATACCGCGCAAGTCGAAGTATTGCGTGGTCCGCAAGGCACGCTCTATGGCCGCAATGCCACGGCAGGCGTGGTCAATCTCGAATCCGCAAAGCCCACGGACCAGTTCGAGGCGATGGCATCCGCCGATATCGGCAATTATCAGAACCGCCGCCTCGAAGGCATGATCAATATCCCCATCGTCAGTGATATGCTGGACGTTCGCGTCGCGGGTGAATGGACGAAGCGGCAAGGCTACTCGTTTAACGACTTTACGGATGATCGCATCGACGGCCGCGATCTGTGGTCCGGCCGCGTCACGATCGGGTTGAAGCCGACGTCGAACCTGCAAACATATCTCGTTTGGGAACATTTCTCCGAAGACGACGATCGCCTGAGAAGTTCCAAGCAGCTTTGCAAGACCGATGTTGGTCCGGGAGGCACGCCGCTGCCGGCCAATGGCAATTATACAACCGGCACCGTGAATATCGACGGCACCATCATGACGGTCGGACCTGGCTTTGGCCTGACTGACAGCAATAACGGCAATTATTATCTCCAGGGCTGCGTGCCGACGTCGCTCTATTCGCCCGCTGCGTTTGAGGCCCCCCTCGGCTTTGCGCTCCCTTATGCTCTGTTGATAAGTGCTCCTAATCCTTACGCCGTTGAACTCCAGTCGCCGAATTTGCGCGTGATCAATTCGTCGCTCAATCCGATCTACCGCGCGAAGAACGACACGGTGGAGTTCAACGCCGATTATAATCTAACGCCCGCGCTGACTCTTACGTCGCAGACTGGCTACAATCATGATTCCCTATGGTCGACGGAAGATTTCAACCGGTTTGGAGCCGTGGGCGGATTTTTTGGAACAAACGGCGGTGGCGGCAACAATGTTTTTTGCGATCCGCAATTGGGCTGTTCGGACCGGCTTGTCACTGAAGATCTTTCTGACGAACACGCCTGGCAGCTGAGTCAGGAATTCCGTCTGGCGTCGAATTTCAGTGGTCCGCTCAATTTCAGCGCGGGCGGCAATTATCTGCACTACGAAACGCTGGAAGATTATTATGTCTTCATCAATGCTGTCTCAGAGTTTACAGAATCTGAAGCGCATACGCCGCCGATTTTCGGCTATCTATATTTTCAGCCTGACGCCCCGCAAATTTCCTACCTTCAAGCCTATACCGACCCCACTCCGCTTACAAATCTCGCCGGCGACGGGCACAATTACTATCGCAACGCGAATCCTTATGTGCTGAATTCCTATGCTGGGTTCGGCGAAGCGAACTACAATCTGTTCAGCGATCTGAAGCTGACGGCAGGCCTGCGATGGACGGAGGATCGCAAACACTTCTCGCTGGTGCCAAGCTTGCTCGTGGATACGGGTTATGGTTATCCCGTCGCCGGTGTGGTCGATCAGCAGTGGGATGAGTTGACCGGCCGCGCCGTTGCCAACTGGACGCCGAAACTCGATTTCACCGATCAGACGTTGATCTATGGCTCATACGCGCATGGCTATAAGGCGGGTGGCGCCAATCCGCCGGGTGCGGTTTTCAGTAATCAACAAACGCTCAGCAGCAACGGGGATCTGAATCCTACACATCCCCTGACATTCAAACCGGAATTCATCGACGCATTCGAACTCGGCACAAAGAATACGCTGCTGGATAGCGCGCTGACGTTGAACGGCGATGTCTTCTATTACAATTACGAGAACTATCAGATTTCGGAAATCGTCGATCGCACCGCACTTAATTTCAACTATGACGCTCACGCCGAAGGCGCCGAGCTGGAAGCGACATGGGAGCCTTTCCCGGGCCTGAAGTTCAATTTCGCTGGTGGCTGGGAGGATACCGAGATCGCCAGGGGCCAGAGCGCCGTCGATCTCATGGATCGCACGGCAGGCGTTCCAGGTTGGTATATTTCCAAACCGTTTATCACCCAGGCGTCGAATTGTATATTCCCCGGTTACGTGGCGAAAATTCTCCTTCATGGGGGCGGCACCTCTCCCGGTCCCAGCGCATGCGAGTTGGCCTATGGTGCCGGCCTGGATCCGGTTACTGAACTTCCCTATGTGCCAAACCCCACGGACTTTGGGTTTGCGCCGGATCCCGTGCCGCCCGGCTATCCCGGCTTCGATCCACTTAGCGTCGATCCGAACGCGCCTGCCAATGTCAATGGCGGATTGGGCTTGCCGCCGAATGACGGCACGGGCTTCTCGAAGAATATCGGCGGCAACAAGCTGCCCAACGCGCCGCCCTACACGGTTTCCATAGGCGCGCAATATACCGTTCCCTTGTCCTCCGATTGGGCAGGCACGCTACGCAGCGACTTCTATTGGCAGGGTTCGTCATGGTGGCGCGTGTTCGATGACAAGTCTTTCGATCAATTGCGCGGCTACGACACCGTCAATCTGACGCTGATCTTCACCAACCAGAACGGCTGGCAGGTGATGCTCTATGACAAAAACATCTTCAACGTCACAGCCATCACCGGCGCGTTTCTCAACAGCGACGACAGCGGACTGACGACCAACGTCTTCCTGACCGATCCGAAGCTGATTGGCATTCGCGTCACGAAGAACTGGTGAGGGGACCACAATGAGCGAACTGATAAACACGCGTAACCGCGAAATGAGAATCCGGCGGCAGTTGATGGCGACTGTGTCGGCGTTGGCGTTGTTTGCATTGGTCTATGAAGCAGGCGATGCCAAAGCTGCGGACGGCGATGGAGATCATCCCATCTTCTGGATCGAACTTGGCGGACAGATGGAGCGCAACGGCGGTGGCCCGGAGCTTTTTTCTCCGGCATTTTTTGGTCAGGAATTGCCTGCCGATCTGGCGGTAGAGGGAAATGCGCAAAAACCACCTCCCTATAGCACCGGCTTCGACGGAAAGATTTCGTTCACGCCGGAAGATTTGGATTGGGTATTCTCCGGCGCAATCCGCTTCGGAAAATCAGGTACCACCAAGCATTTACATCATCAATCGGCCGGCCCTGCTTCTGCATATGATACACTCGCGGCATCTCATAAGTACACGCGGTTACCCTTTGCCGCATATGCGGACACGCATTCCAGCTATCGCGAATCTCACGCCATTCTTGATTTCCAGGCGGGCAAGGATCTCGGGCTGGGAATGTTCGGCGCGCGGGGGAGTTCGGTCGTCAGCGCGGGCGTGCGGTTTGCACAATTCACTGCCGCGTCCCACACGACCATTCACGCTCTGCCCGCTTACCACGTATATGCGGTGAAATATGATCCAGGGGCAGCCATCATTCGAAAGGGCGAGCGTTATCACTATACCGCAGCGGTCCATTCTTCGCGCAACACACACGCCATCGGACCTTCGTTGTCGTGGGCTGCTTCCATGCCGGTGGTGGGAAACGATTCAGGCATGACGTTGAACGTCGATTGGGGTATCAACGGCGCCGTTCTGTTTGGGCGGCAACGCGCCAGTATGCACCATCAGACGCAGGGCTGTTATGCCAAAGGATTTCCATCGAATTACGCCTGTGTGCGCAGCTATGCGAACCCGCCCGTCGACAAGACCCGCTCGCGAACCGTGATGATTCCGAATCTGGGTGGAACGGCGGCGATCTCGCTGAAATTCCCGGTCGCCAAAGTCAGCCTCGGCTATCGTGCCGATTTCTTCTTTGGCGCGATGGACGGCGGCATCGATACGCGCGTGTCGAAGACGCTGGGCTTCTACGGCCCCTTCGCCACAATCAGCATCGGACTTGGCGAGTAGCCGAATGCAGTCGTGTTACCCTTGCCTCAGCCTCTCGAAGCCTTGCTCGATCGTGAATGGCGGCTTGTAACCCAGTTCTGTTCGCGCCTTTGCGTCATTGAGGATGCAGTCACGCGACATGATGTTGGCGGTGAAACGAGTGAGCGATGGGCGGCCGGAGAGGTGTAGGAGGCGCCAGGATGTCTCGCTTGCATAGGCGATCATGCGCACCAGCCATCCGGGAATTTCGCGGTCGGGTAAGGCAAAGCCGGTGGCGGTGGCCATCTTGGTGAGCATGTCACGGAAGACGACAGGTGCGCCGTCGAGCACAAAATAGGCTTCGCCGCTGTGGCCTTTGGTCAGCGCAAGCTCCATCGCGTGTGTGAGATTACCGATATAGGTGGTGGAGGTCATACTGCGGCCGCCATCAATCCAGGCAAAGCGGCCCTCTTCGGCCATACGCCGAACGACCGGCAGGATGGTCTCATCCCCCGGGCCCCAAACAAAGCGAGGCCGGATCACGATGGTTTCGAAGCCTGCGGCAGGATCGCTGGCTTCGCGCACAGCCTTTTCAGCCCAAGCCTTGGTGCGTGAATACGGGAAGGGTGAGTTGAGCGAGAGCGGATAGGTCTCGTCCACGTCGCGCATCGGCTGGCCATGGAAGAGGGCAGCCTCCGTTCCGATATGCACGAAGCGCTTCACACCGGCTGCCTTCGACGCGGCGAGAAGGCGTTTGGTGCCCTCCACGTTGGCCTGCCAATAGGATCTCCAAGGGCCCCATTCCTCGACGAAGGCCGCGCAATGCACCACCGCCTCGGCACCTTGGACATATTCTTGCGCTACGTCGTCAAGGGAGCAACGGATTGGCACGGCCCCCAATGCTGCGATCTTGGCATCGCTCACGGTCGAGCGCGACATGGCCGTGATGGAATGTGTGGCACCCGCGGACTTCGCAAAGGCGCCGCCCACAAAGCCTGATGCGCCAGTGACGAATATCTTCACGTAGTGCCCCCCGTTTCGCAGCCATCCTGGCATGCGGCACGAATAGGTCCAATCAGCGACAAGGCTTTCCCGACAGAAAATTGCGTATGGCGGCTTTGTTGCGCTGCCACACAAATTATTCCGCCCGTCACTAACCCATTTGCGCCCCTCCTTCGTCTGACCAAGCAGCCTAAACTCGAACCTTGGTGGTTGGGGAAAGCTGGCGAGGAATGGTCGATCGATCGGAAGCGGGCGGTGATGGCGTCGTGCTGCATACGGTAAGCGGCGCCATGAACGCGTCCGAAGTCGACCAGTGGTTCGTCCGCGAGGTGTTGCCACTGGAGGCGACATTGATGCATTTCCTGCGCCGCAACTGGCACAACACGGCTGACCATGCCGATCTTTGCCAGGATGTCTATGTGCGAGTCTACGAGGCGGCACTAGAGCAAATCCCGGCGCAGACAAAGCCATTTGTCCTCGCCACCGCACGCAATCTTTTGATCGATCATGTGCGGCGCGAGCACGTCATCTCCATCGAGACGGTCGCCGATCTCGACATGCTTGGTGTTGGCGCAGATGAGGCCCAGCCAGATCGTGTGGTGATGGCGCGCGAGGAGTTGCGCCGCCTACAGGATGCGCTCGACCTTCTGCCGCCGCGCTGCCGTGAGGCAGTGGTGTTGCGCCAGGTCGAAGGGCTATCGCGCCGCGAGATTGCGCAGCGCATGAGCATTTCGGAAGAAACAGTCAAACGTCATCTGGCAGCAGGCGCTTGCGCGCTCGCCGACACGCTCTATGGCGAAAAATCCGGACAAGGGAGAAAGCCGTGAGCGACGCAAATGGACCGCGCTCGGTTGCCGGCGCAAAGGACATTCAGGAACAGGCCGCGCTCTGGCTGATGGACGTGCGCGACCGCCTCGATTGGAATACGCAAGATCAGGCCCAGCTCGATGCTTGGCTTGCGCGATCTCACGCGCACCGCATCGCCTATCTTCGGCTAGAAGCGGCGTGGAATCGCACACACAGACTTGCCGCACTGCGTGGCGCACCGGCTGCGCTCAGCGCCAGCCGCAAATTCCTTCCTCTTATGCTGGGCGCTGCGGCAACGCTGGCAGTGGCAGCGGTACTCGTCATTCGCGCAATGGCGCTTCAAGGCGCGATCACCAAGACCTACGCAACCGCGCTCGGTGAGCGCAAGACCATCGCGCTCACCGACGGATCTGAAATTGAGCTCAACACCAGCACAGTCCTACGTATTGCTGGCGACAACGCAAGAAAAGTTTGGCTCGACAAAGGCGAGGCCTATTTTCAGATTAAGCACGACTCCAGCCATCCGTTCACCGTGACGGTGGAAGGTCATCGCGTCGTTGACCTTGGCACCAAGTTCCGCATTCGACAAAGCAAGGATCGCGTGGAAGTAGCCCTCATGGAGGGGCGTGCCCGGTTCGAATCCGCCGATGATTCCGTGCGCGCCTATCCCGTCTTCCTGTCGCCGGGCGACGTGGTCGTGGCGAAATCGGATTCGATGGCGGTGCTCAAGAAGGCGCCTCAGGAGTTGTCGAACGAACTAGGTTGGCGGCGCGGCGTGCTGATTTTCAAGCATACGGCATTGGCGGAAGCGGCATCCGAGTTCAACCGCTACAATTCCACCAAGCTCGTTATCGCCAATCCCGCCATTGCGCGGGTGGAAATCGGCGGAACGTTCCCGGCCGACGATGTCACAGCATTCGCGCGCGTGGCCCGGGATCTTCTTAAGTTGCATGTGGAATTCAAGGACAAGGAAGTCGTGATCTCACAGTAGTGCGGGGCCGATTGTCTGCCGCGCCATGCATGCATTTGACCAGGGGGAAAATATGAGCGGGTCTGTACGTCTAGGAATGGTTCTGGCGGTAGGCGTCTGCGTCGCCTCGCTTTCCAGTGTTGCATTTGGAGAGAACTTCAACATCCACTCGGGTGATCTCGAAGCAGCACTCGATGCCTATGCCCAGCAAACTGGCGTGCATCTTCTTTATACGGAGCATTCCATACAGGGTGTGCGAACCAAAGGCGCAGCGGGCACGTTGTCGGCGGACGACGCATTGTCGCGTATCCTTTCGGGGACCGGCTTCACGATGCGCCGCGATTCCTCAGGCGCTTTCGCCATTATACGGGAAAGCTCCGCCTTCAACGACATGGACGTTTCTTCGCTGCAAACAGCCCAAGCCGCTCCCACCAAAGCCATCGAAACTGTAACCGTTACGTCATCAAAGCTCGGTGGTGCCGACGTACAATCCATCCCGATTTCGATCACTGCGCTTTCCCAGGAACAATTGACTGCCACCCAAACGGCAGGGGGCCCTGATCTCGTCAAGCAAGTTCCAAACCTGACGTTCTCGAAAACAAACTTCACAGGCTACAATATCGAGATCCGCGGTATCGGCACGCAGGCTATATCGGTCACAACCGATCCCGCGGTGGCGGTCGCGCTGAACGATATTCCGTTCATCCGTAATCACTTCTTTGAGCAGGAATTCTACGATCTTGGGCAGGCCGAAGTGTTACGCGGGCCACAGGGCACCACCTTTGGTCGCAACGCAACGGCGGGTGTCGTTAATCTGATTACTGCCAAGCCGACGGATCAGTTCGAGGCGATGGCGTCTGCAGATATCGGTAATTACAAGAACCGTCGTTTTGAAGGGATGATCAATATCCCGATTGTCGACGATCGCGCCGATCTACGTGTCGCCGGCGAATGGACAAAGCGGCAGGGATATTCTTTCAACGAGATTACCGATGAACGCATCGATGGCCGCGATCTGTGGTCGGGCCGCGTTACGCTCGGCTTTAAGCCAACCGAAAAATTGCAGACCTATCTCGTTTGGGAACATTTCTCCGAAGACGATGATCGTTTGCGTAGTGGCAAGCAGCTTTGCAAAACCGATCAGCCGCCAACATCGGTCAATGGCGTGCCGGTACAGCCAGGAAATTTGGATATTGAAGGCGCCACAAATCTCGGAGCCGATTTTCTAAGTCAGGGTTGCAAGGCAACGTCGCTTTATTCTTCCGATGCGTTCGAAGTACCTGATGGATTCTCGTTACCCTTTGCGGTTGCGGCGGGCGCCGCGGGCGCGCTCAACGTCAGCGTTGATCCCTATGCAAGTGCGACACAATCTCGAAATTTGCGTGTAATCGAGTCGACGATAAATCCGCACTATCAGGCCAAGAACGATACGCTCGAATTAAACGCCGACTATGCCGTCACGCCATCCCTGACGGTCACATCGCAGGCCGGATACAATCAGGATTTTCTTTCGTCAAACGAAGACTATAACCGCTTTGATACATCGCCTGGGATCTTCGTTTCGAACTTTGGAGATATCATACAAAATGGCGTGTATTGTGATCCGCAATTAGGCTGCGCGAACCGGATCGTTGCCGAAGACCTGTCCAATGAACATGCCTGGCAATTAAGTCAGGAGTTACGGCTGGCCTCGAATTTTAGTGGCCCGCTCAATTTCAGTCTGGGCGGAAATTACCTTCACTATGAAACCGAAGAGAATTACTACGTCTTCATCAATGCGCTCACGATATATTCACGTTCAACATTCGGCGGCGATCACGGCGGTACCGGTTTGACAAGCGACAACAGCGACTGTGTGCTTGCGAGTTCGTTTACAGGGGGCTACCAAAATCCAAATCCCATAGTCGGCGGCGGCGAACCCCTACAGTCATGCTTATATATCGATCCGAATCCGATCACTGGCCTCAATAATGAAGGCCACAATTATTTTCTAAGCCAGAATCCCTATACGTTGAATTCCTACGCTGCATTTGGCGAGGCCTATTACAATATCGCCGAGGATCTGAAGCTGACAGGCGGCCTGCGTTGGACGGAAGATAGAAAGCATTTTACTGATATTCCGAGCCAGGTTATCACGCAGGGATACGGTTATGCCGTTACCGGCGTAGTGAACCAGCAATGGGACGAACTCACCGGCCGCGCCGTCGTGAACTGGACGCCCAAGCTCGATTTTACCGATCAGACACTCGTCTATGGATCCTATTCCCGTGGCTACAAGGCCGGCGGTGCCAATCCGCCCGGCGCTGTGTTCAGCGAATTTGGGGCCGCCAATATTGCGGAACCCATTCACCCGGTCACCTTCAAACCGGAATTCATCAATGCGTTCGAGCTGGGTTCCAAGAATACCGCGCTTGACGACACACTGACGCTCAATGGTGACGTTTTCTATTACGACTACAAGGACTATCAGATATCTGAGATTGTGGATCGCACTTCGATCAATCTGAACTTCAACGCCACAGTGAAAGGCGCTGAACTTAAATCGACCTGGGAGCCGGTGCCCGGCCTGCGATTCAATTTCGCCGGCGGCTACGAAGACACCCGAATTGCCAATGGCCAGAGTGCGATTGACCTGATGGACCGGACGGCGGGCATGCCCGGATGGATGGTCGTCAAACCCTTCCCAGTGCAAGCCTCAAACTGCATCTTTCCCACCTATGTCGTTCAAGCGATTTTGGAGCGGACAGGTGGGGAAACCGGTGCGGAGCAAACCGGCTTCAGCTGCGAAAATGCATATAACAATCATCTAGATCCGGTGACATTGGAGCCATATACGCCCAATCCCGAGGGACCCGGCGGCGTGGGTTATCCAGGGTGCAGTGACCCGGCCTGCCTCTTTCCTATCCCCAGTGGCTATATAGGTTTCAATCCGTCGACCCCGGCCATCAACAATGGCGAAGGCTTTGCCAAGAACCTGGGCGGCAATAAGCTTCCCAATGCGCCACCCTTTACCGTATCGCTCGGTGCGCAATACACACTGCCGATTACGCCGGATTGGGCGAGTACTCTGCGCGGGGATTATTATTGGCAGGATTATTCCTGGGCTCGTATCTTCAACGACAATCCGTATGACCGTCTGCGTGGGTATACCAACATCAACCTGACGCTGATCTTCACTAACCAGAACGGCTGGCAGGTGATGTTCTATGACAAGAACATCTTCAACACGACGGCCATCACCGGTGATTTCTTGAACAGCGACGATAGTGGTCTGACGACAAACGTATTCCTAACCGATCCGAAGCTAATCGGCGTTCGCATCACAAAGAACTGGTAAGGGGGAAGCCATGAGCGAATTGATGAATGTGCGGAACGGCAAGAGGGATTTCCGGTGGCAATTGTTGTCTACCGTGTCGACTCTGGCTTTGCTTGCCGCGGTTTACGGAACAAGCGAATCCAAAGCCGCCGATCAAGATTCCGATCGCCCGACGGTCTGGATTGAGTTAGGCGGCCAATTGGAACGTGTGAGCGGTCAGGGGGAAATCTTTCCTGTTGGGTTTCTGGAGGCAAATTCCGCTTCTTCCGTCCTGAAGCCGACTTCGCCATTGCAGGCTGAGAATCCGTCCCCGTTCAATTTCGCGGAGGAAGGGAAAATTTCCCTTCAGCCGGAAGGCTCAGATTGGGTCTTCTCGGTCGCCGTCAATTATGGCCGGTCCAGCAATTTTAAGCGTGTCGACTACCAAACGAAAGGAATTCATTACAAATATTACAAAAATGGTGTTCCAGAGGGTAATATTCGGGGCACCGACGACTTTGCGAACACACAAGTACACCACTGGGAAAGCCATGCCATTCTTGATTTTTCTGTGGGCAAGGATGTTGGCCTGGGTATATTGGGAGGAGAAGGTTCGTCGACTTTAAGTTTCGGCGTTCGCTTTGCGCAATTTGCGTCCAACGCGACGTTCGACGTCAGGGCGCGGCCGGATTTACAGACAAAGTTTCTTACGACTGGTAAATATAAAATACCGCTTCTGCACTTCCACACTTATCACAACACAGGCAACGCTTCGCGTAGCTTCCATGGGGTGGGGCCATCCCTTTCATGGAATGGTTCGATGCCTTTTGCGGGCAACCCGCAAGGTGGCCAAATCACGTTCGATTGGGGCGCCAATGTATCGTTGCTGTTTGGCAAGCAAAGGGCGCGGGTGCAACATCAGGAATACGGGCACTATTTTAGTCCCTTGGCTGCATTTCACGACAACAGTTTCAGCGTGGTCTATCAGCACTCCGGCGGTCGCGACACTGTTCGTTCTGTCGTGATACCTAATGCTGGCGGCTTCGCGGGCGCTTCCTATCGCATCGAGAACTTCAAGGTCAGCCTCGGATACCGCGCCGACTTCTTCTTCGGTGCGATCGATGGTGGCATCGATACGCACAAAACCGAGACACTTGGCTTCTATGGCCCGTTCGCTACAATCAGCGTTGGATTAGGAGAGTAGCATGACGCTCCTCGCGCTGTCGCTTATGCCCACGACCTGATCGATGGTAGTTACCGCGAGATTCTCGCCATCCCGGCTCTACGGAAAGTCTTCATTCGCAGATGCGGGCGTGCAGACACGGTTGCGCCCGAAGCGACGACTATTGCGATGATCCGTAATCTGCGTTCTTCTGCGCCGTACGCGACAAGACCCTCTGTCGGGCAAGCACGCGGTCTCTATCGGTCACATAGATCAGGTCGCCGACACGGCGAATAAGTGCGTCTTCTTCGGGATCGAGCACACCGTCTGCGTAAACAACCTCCCAAAGCATTTCGATGAGTTGAATGCGCTCTTCAGGCGCCATATGCTCGAAAATGGTGTGCGTGTAAGGATGGAGCTGCACCATCCGCGCGACCCTCGCCTCGCAGGACGCCAACAACTGCGCACATTCTTCCTTTGAAAGAGCGAATTTTTCCATAAGCAATCGCTCTATGACCGTGCGTTCCTCCGGGCCGAATTGATCGTCCCGATGGGCTGCTTCGAGCAGCAATACCGCCACGGCAACGCGTACGTCATCAGGTGGCTCAGCCTTGGACTCGGTGACATTCAGAAAATTCATGAGTTGATGGAACACAGCATCTCCTGGTTCTGAGATAGGCTTTGGCCGAAACGCGTAGCAGGCGGGAAGCATCCAAATCGCGCGGCGTTGGTCGCCGACGGGTCAACCGATCTTTGTTGCAGCGCGACAAAAGTGTATTGGGTTGTTGTTGCCAGATTCCATTGTAACGTGCAAATGCCCGCGATGCGAATGACAGATTGGTGCCAATCCTCCCTGTTCGACAGGTCGTGCAACCTTGGCTCCGATAAAAGTGCAGCAACCCGATTACGCCAAGAATTGGTTCGATCAAGGCAGAGTATCTTGTGCCCTCCGGAATCTGCACAATCTCGGTCCTGCAATTTCACCTGACCGCAGGAAGTGCTGCGTTCTCGACGAACTGGCCGGGTTATTTCTGCCCGTGTCGCAGTTCCTTATAATATAATCGGCCGTACCTTTCAGGGCGTTTCAGCCCCTTATAATCTTTCGCCGCCGCCTTACCACGTTTCCAGCGATACAACGCTTGTCCTGGACGAAAATCCTCACGGCGAGGCATTTTCATTCAGCGAAATACAACAAATTCAGCATTCAAACCATGCTGAACGATTGCGTCGAGTTCATCTTTTGGACGGTGCGAATTCACCCGTACGACGAGCAACTTTCACCTTCAATGCCAATTTCCTTATGGCTGGCATGGGCGGCCAGTTGTTCGCCACACGAAAGGAGTGAAATTATGTATAAAATGCTCATCACCGGGGCAGCCTGTGCGATCTTGCTCGCCGCGCCTGCTGCCGCCATGACGCCAAACACGGCAAATGTGAGCCACACAAACGTAGCAACCAGTCCGAGTACGAGCGGCAACAAGACGGCCACGCACTATGGGCATCGGAACAGGCTCGCCCGGAACAGTTCCACACGTGGAGACAGGGAAGTCCATGCGTTAAACGCCCTGGAAGCAGCCGGCTACCGCCAGTTTACGGATGTACATGCACGAGGTGCGAACTTCGTGGCCACGGCACAAAAGGCCGGCAAGTCTTATGACGTGACGGTTATGCCATCCGGCAATATCCGGGCCACAAACGCTTAGGTCTAAAGGCGTACGCCATGTCCTGGACCATTCTGTGATCGGTCACCGGCAGCGGTTCCGATCACAGGGTCCTCCATGCTTGTGAAACTTCTGCTTCTCTCTTATGTCCTCAATGCCCCAATTCTGGGCGCTGCTGTCAACAAATTACCACACGCGGCCCGTTGCAGGCCTTCATGTGCTGTCTAAAGTTAGATCAGGCTTGCGGCAGGAGGACTGATTGCTGATCGTGTTTGGCGGCCTGCCAGGAACCGGAAAGACCACGATCTCACATGCAGTCGCGATCCGCCGGTCTGCGACATATCTTCGGATCGACGCTATCGAACAGGCGATACGCAACGCGGGAATTCTGGCTGGAGATGTGGGACCTGCCGGCTATAATGTGGCCAATGTGCTTGCGGAAGCCAATCTCACGAGCGGCCAGACAGTCGTCGCCGACTGTGTCAATCCTGTCGCCAAGAGCCGCGAGGCGTGGAAGGCAATTGCCTCGCGTACGGGGGCTCGCCTGATCGAAGTCGAAGTCATCTGCTCGGATTCGTTTGAGCATCGCCGCCGTGTGGAAGGGCGGACATCCGATATCCCAGGCCTTATCTATCCGACTTGGCAGACCATCTTGGAATATGGCTATGAGCCTTGGGAAGAACCGCATCTGATTATCGATACCGCTCGCCTCAGTCCCGGTGAAGCCACTTCAATGTTGGAGCATCACATCGAGGCGTGAGGCCGCTTTGCCTCTTCCGGCGGCCCTTCGTTTTCTCGGATGCCCATGGCCTACCGACGGGCATGGTGCTCCGTGAGGTCGCCTCTCTCATGCAGCTGCACGACCGCTTACCCACCCGTTGGGGGCTTGCGGGTTTCCAAGGAGATGTCCTCCAGCGCCTGTTTCTCAAGCGACAAGTCAGCGAATTCGCAGTCGCTTCTTACCACGTAACAAGCTCTCGGCTTCCACCCGACTACCGCGCGGATGTGTTCTTCAGCGCTTGGCCGATGGTTTGGACACGCGCCATTCGGCCAATGCGGCTTCTGCGGCCTTTCGCCAACATCAGCGCCGGGGCCCCTGCGGTTAGCTTGTTTCCCTATCCGGGTGCGCAATTTCATTGCTGTCGCCTGTGGCTCTTTTTCCAGGGTTTTGGTCCTTTTGGCGCGCGCAAGACATGTTTGACGCCCCGGGCACAATTTTTTTCTTCGCTACCCCCAAAACTCTGCGACCTAATTGTCTTATAGGCGGTCGCTGCGCTTGCCATGGTCTGGTTGGCGAGGGCGCCAGGGAAGGCGGGCACTTTGGACACCGGGGGCAAGAGCGCCGATCCGAACGATGCGGCCATAGCCACGTCGGCCGCGGAAGAGTGGTTCCTGCGCGAGATATTTCCGCTGGAAGGACTGCTGATGCATTTCCTGCGTCTGAACTGGCGCAACAAGGGCGAGATCGAAGATCTCCGCCAAGAAGTCTATGTCCGGGTCTATGAAGCGGCGACGAAGGAGTTCCCCACCCAACCCAAAGCATTTCTGCTGCGCACCGCGCACAATCTTCTAGTCAACCGCGTCAAGCGCGAGCAGATCGTGCCGATCGAAGCGGTGGGTGATCTCGGCGAACTGGGCGCGGCCATTGATGTGCCGAGCCCGGAACGCAGCGTGATCGCGCGCGATATGCTGCGCCGCCTACAGGCAGCCCTCGACCGGTTGCCGCCACGCTGCCGCGAGGTAGTGGTTCTGCGTCGGCTCGAAGGCCTATCCCGCGCGGAGATCGCGCAACGCATGGGCATCAGTCTTGATACCGTGTCGGAGCATCTGGCCAACGGCATGTATGTGCTGGCTGAGCTTCTCTATGGCGAAGCCGAGCTGGGACGCAACACATGAGCGAAGTCGCCATAAGCGCCGAACAAATCTCACGCGAGGCTGCAACTTGGCTCGAACGCCGCGACCGTGACGACTGGAACGAAGCGGGCGAACACGCATTCGAGGCTTGGCTCGCCCAGTCCCCGGCGCACAAGCTCGCCTATTGGCGCGTTCGCGGCGCATGGTCACAAACCGACCGCCTGTCGGCTTTGCGCCATGTCGTGGCACAAAGGCTGGCGCCGCAACCTCCGCGCAAATCTTGGCCGGTGTTGCGTATCGTCTCTGTCGGCATCGGAACAGTTGTCATCGCCATTGCGATGATTGCGGCAACGGCCGATCTTACGTTCTTTGCGTCGCCCCGCGAGAAAACGTATTCAACAGGTATCGGCGTGCGCGAAACGATCGCATTGCCGGACGGCTCCCAGATCGAACTCAACACCGATACCTCGGTGCGCCTCGCCGAAGATGGTCTTCATCGTCACGTTACGCTTGATCGCGGTGAAGCCTTCTTTCAGGTCAAGCATGACGCGGCTCACCCCTTTGTAGTGGTCGCAGGCAATCAGCGCGTGATCGACCTAGGCACCAAATTCGCGGTGCGTGACAATGTGGGCCATGTGGAAGTGGCCCTCGTCGAAGGGCGAGCGAGGATCGAATCGCTCATCGGCGCTGCGCTCCGTCAATCGGCAACACTTGCGCCCGGTGATGTTGCGATTGCTGATGGAACATCATTGAAAGTGACAGCTAGGCCACAGCGCGCGCTTGCCGACGAACTCGGTTGGCGCCGCGGCGTTCTGATCTTCCGCCGCACATCGCTTGCCGAAGCCGCTGAACAGTTCAACCGTTACAACACCCATCGTCTCATCGTCGCTGACGACGCGGTCGCCAAGCTTCAGATCGGCGGCACTTTTCAGGCCACCAATCCCGAGCTGTTCGTGCGTGTGGCGCGGGACATTTTGGGCCTACGCATCGAGCATCACGGTAGCGAGACGGTGATCTCTCGCTGAACGAAGTCTTTGTTTCGCGCATAAGCCGCTCGTGGGCGGCAGGAAAAGGGGGGACCATGGTCCGTTTCAATCATCTGACGGCTCTGCTCGCAGGCATAAGCGCGCTAGTATTTTCCACCGTCGCCTATGCCGAGGATTTCCGCATCCCGGCCGGCGATTTGGAAAACGCCCTCAACGCCTACACTTCGCAAACTGGCGTTCAGCTCCTCTACGCTGCAGGCTTGGTGAAAGGCGCCCATACCAAAGGGGTCGTCGGCGACATGCCCGCCGACGCGGCCCTCTCCAATCTTTTGAGAGGCACCGGATTCACCGTACGGCGTGAAGCAGACGCAATTGCCATCATCCGTGGTGCCTCTTCCCAGAACGTGCCGTTGGAGTCCAGCGACATCAAGCTTGCGCAAGCCGCGCCCCCAAAATCGATTGAAACCGTCACTGTCACGTCATCAAAGCTCGGCGGCGCGGACGTGCAGAGCATTCCCATCTCGATCACAGCGCTTAGCCAAGAACAACTCACCGCTACCCAAACCGCCGGAGGTCCCGACCTGATTAAACAGGTTCCGAACATGAGCTTTACGAAAACAAACTTCTCCGGCTATAGCATTCAGCTCCGCGGTATCGGCACCCAAGCAATCTCGGTGACGACTGATCCCGCTGTGGCAGTTGCGTTCAACGACATTCCGTTTATTCGCAACCACTTCTTCGAACAGGAATTCTACGACGTCGGCCAAGTCGAAGTGTTGCGTGGACCGCAAGGCACGCTCTACGGCCGCAACGCCACCGCGGGGGTCGTCAACCTCTCGTCGGCCAAGCCGACGGATCAGTTCGAGGCGATGGCATCGGCGGACATCGGCAATTATCACCAGCGCCGCTTCGAAGGTATGCTTAACCTTCCTATAGCCGACGACCGGCTCGATGTCCGTCTTGCCGGTGAATGGACAAAGCGTCAGGGCTACTCGTTTAATGATCTTACCGATCAACGTATTGACGGACGCGACCTGTGGTCGAGCCGCTTGTCCATTGGTTGGAAACCGTTTTCAGACGTACAGACTACCCTTGTTTGGGAACATTTCAGCGAAGATGACGATCGCATACGCAGCGCGAAGCAGCTTTGTAAGACAGCTCCAATTCCAGCGACAGTTGATGGGGTTGCGGTTCCGCCTCCGGGCCTGAGCGACCAGTCGGGAAGTGATCTCGGCGGCTACTTTAGCCAAGGATGCCTTCCAGCCTCCCTCTACTCCGCGGATTCCTTTGAAGTCCCGAATGGGTATTCATTGCCGTACGTGGCAGCGGGCATTTATGGCGGAGAGCTCCACGAAAGCGTGGATCCTTATGCCAGCACAACGCAATCCCGCAATTTGCGAGTGATCGAATCTACAATCAATCCGGTCTATAAGGTTAAAAACGATATCGTCGAATTGAATACCGATTACATTGTCACGCCCGCGCTGACGTTGACATCACAGACCGGATACAATCAGGACTTCCTATATTCCACTCAGGACTACAATCGGTTCAATACTTCACCAGGCATTTTCAATTCGTCGTGGGATGCAAACCTTCCAACCGACGACCCATTTCACAACACGCAAGGACTCATTTCAAACAACGGCGTATTCTGTGATCCGCAACTCGGCTGCAGTGATCGCTTGGTCGCCCAGGATCTTTCGACAGAACATGCGTGGCAGCTATCGCAGGAAATTCGGCTAGCGTCCAATTTCAGCGGGCCATTGAATTTCAGCCTCGGAGGAAACTACCTCCACTATGAGACGGAAGAGAATTACTACGTCTTCATCAACGCATTAACGGCGTTTACCTATGGGACGGGCGAGGTGGGCAATGGCAAAGTCATTGATAGTGTAGGCCCATGGATTCCGGGAGTATCGGACGCCCATCAATGTTTGAAGGGCTACAGCTACGGCGAGACAGAGCGCGGCGGGTATCAATATCCCTCCAATCCGACCATCGTTGGGGGAGGGGTGCCAGGTGACGGCAGCTGCATCTATGTTGATCCCAATTCGCTTGGGAGCTTGAATAATCAGGGCCACAATTATTTTCTAAGCCAAAACCCTTATGTGCTTAGTTCGTATGCCGCCTTTGGTGAAGCCAATTACCAGATGCTAAGCGATCTAAAGTTTACGGCGGGCTTACGTTGGACCCAAGACAGAAAGCACTTCGTCGACATTCCGAGCGAGTTGGTATCAACTGGCTATGGTTATCCGATTACCGATGTCGTCGATCAGCAGTGGGACCAATTTACTGGACGGGCAGTTGCCAATTGGACACCGAAACTCGATTTCACAGATCAAACCCTCATATACGCATCTTACAGTCACGGATATAAAGCAGGTGGCGCTAATCCGCCCGGCGCAATTCTGCTGACATTCGGAGGCAACGGTGTTGGCGAACCACAGCATCCCCTCACCTTCAAGCCGGAATTCGTGGACGCCTTTGAGTTGGGCTCTAAGAACACCCTTCTGGACGGCGCGCTCACTCTGAACGCCGATGTGTTCTACTATAACTACGAGAATTATCAGATATCTGAGATCGTCGACCGCACTTCGATAAATTTGAATTTTGACACCCATGTGAAGGGTGCCGAGATCGAAGGGGCGTGGGAACCTCTGCCGGGACTTCGGTTCAATTTCGCAGGTGGTTGGGAAGATACAACCCTAGCGAAGGGCACCAATGCGATTGACTTGATCGATAGGACAGCGGGAAATGTTGATTGGATGGTGCTGAAGCCGTTCATCGGTCAGGCGTCCAACTGTATCATTCCAAAATATGTAGCCGCGGCCTCGATTTTGGACGGAGTAATCTATCCCGGACAGGCAAGCCCCGGCGCCATTATCCAGCTCTGTGATGCCGCCTATACCAATCACCTTGACCCGGTTACCGAGTTGCCATACACGCCCAACCCCACGGTGCAGTATCAAAGAAACACCGGCGGATGTAACAGCGTGGACGATCAAGGCTGCCTTGTTCCGATTAGCGGTTATGCAGGATTTGATCCTGCATCTGCGCCCAACAATGGCGAGGGTTTCAGCAAAGACCTCAGCGGCAACGAGCTTCCCAATGCGCCGCCATTCACGGTCTCATTTGGTGCCCAGTATACCATTCCGATTACGCCGGATTGGGCCGGCACGCTACGAGGCGACTATTACTGGCAGGACTATTCCTGGGCGCGGGTATTCAATGACAACCCCTATGATCGCCTGCGCGGTTACACCAACGTCAACCTCACACTGATCTTCACAAATCAGGATGGCTGGCAGGTGATGCTCTACGACAAGAACGTATTCGACACGACGGCCATCACCGGTGACTTTCTTAACAGCGATGACTCCGGTCTTACAACGAACGTCTTTCTGACCGATCCGAAGCTGATCGGCGTTCGCATAACAAAGAATTGGTAAGGGGGAACCCAGATGAGCGAATTAAAAAATATTGAGATAGCTGGAAATTGCCGTCCGATGCTATTGGCCACGGCTTCGATGGTGGCTCTCTTGGCCGCCATTCCTGTCGCCGCAAGGGCAGGCCAATCCGAAACCGCGGGACCAACCGTCTGGGTGGAACTCGGCGGACAATTCGAACGAAGCAACATCTTAGGCGACAAACTTGATCCAGCTTTCCTTCAGAACTTCGCTGATAGCCCTGTAATCGCATCGGGCGCACCTTTTGACGCACAGAATTCCCGCTTTAGTTATGGCGGCGAAGGGAAGATCTCCTTCGAGCCAAATGGAAGCGATTGGATTTTCAGCGCCTCCCTGCGCTATGGCCGCGCCAGTAGCCGGAGACACATCCATCAGAGCCATGGCGTGGATTGGCCGAAGTCGCTCCCAATTTATAACTCTGAGTATACACAATTTGGCCACCATTCGGCGGATACCAAACTATTCTCCGATACTGTGTCGAGGAGCGCAGAAAGTCACACGCTGCTCGATTTCCAAGTGGGAAAGGATTTCGGTCTTGGCCTGTTTGGAAGCCACAGTACGTCCGAATTGAGCTTTGGGGTCCGTTTCGCCCAATTTTCTTCAAGCCGGGACGTCATGTTCAGGGCACGTCCTGACCTTAATTTCTATGGCGGCCTATTAAAGTATTGGCACACATATGGCGTACATGAAGTTGCGCAGCGCAGCTTCACCGGACTTGGTCCGTCGCTCTCCTGGAGCAACACAACACCTCTGCTTGGAAGTGACGGTGATGGGGGCGTGACGTTCGATTGGGGAATCAATGCGGCAATACTCTTTGGACGCCAGAAGGCGTTAGAGCATCATAATTCCACAATCCGCACTTTCCGACCTTTTCTACCGTCATTTTACAATACGTCATATCCGCCCGCCGCAAGCCACAATCGTTCCCGGTCTGTGATAACACCCAATCTTGGAGGATTTGGAGGAATTTCGTACCACTACGCCGCCGCAAAGATCAGTTTTGGTTATCGCGCGGACTTCTTTTTTGGCGCGATGGATGGGGGTACCGACACCCGAAAGACTGAAAACGCTCGCTTCTATGGTCCGTTCGCGACGATTAGCATCGGTTTATGAGATTGATTTTCACTTTTTGGTGCTCTCGGGGAATTCGAGGGAAGCGTATATGACTTTCTGAACGGTATTGCGTGGGAAGGGATGCTGGCCTCTGACGACGATTCGTGAGCCGTTGAAGGAGCCGGATTTGGAAATCCAAGAGAGCGTTCAAAGACTTCACGAATCTGCTGGCGTCGAATGTTAGCAGCGCTCTGGTGGATATCCTGTTACATTGCGCCTGCTGCTGTAGAGAGCTGCGCCAAGGCGGTGATGGGCACAGGGCAGTATGGCCGAGGCAACGAATTTCTATTGCGCAACATATCTGCGCTGGGCCATACACCGCGAGCCACGACATATTCAGTCAGGTATTCCGCCTCGGCGAACTGGACGCGTTCGAGCAAGCACTCCGCCGCTTTATGGCGGCCTCCACCAGGCCGGTAGACCTATTCTGAACGTCGTCATTGCGGCCGACGGCAAGGTCTGCGCGATGTGCAGATATCCCTCGCGTATCTTCCCTAAGGGACGACCGGGGCGAACCGCAAGCCTTAGCGGTACAAGGCGAATGTGCCTTCCATATTGGCTCCTATGAGGGACGTGAACGAAGAGGGCAAGGTGCTCGTTTTCCCTTGGGAATTGCCACGGTTCTGGGTTTGTTGAAAGAAAATTGCTGCTCGCTAGCCAGCAGGCCAAAAATATTTCCAAGCCGGACACGAATCTTCGCCGGCCCCATTCGTTTAAGCCCACGCAATCGTAAACTTGAACCCTCGAAAGGCTGAAGCTGGCGGGGGATGGCCGACAAACCGGAAACCAGTCGCGAAGACGCAAGCGCGCATCGCCCGGAGGCTCCTGGCGTGAACGATGTCAATGCGTGGTTCGTCCGGGAAGTCTTGCCGCTGGAACCACTTCTGATGCATTACCTTCGTCGCCAATGGCCCAATCAAAGCGAGATCGAAGATCTCCGCCAGGACGTCTATGTCCGCGCGCATGAGGCAGCTCGCAAGCAAATTCCGCATCCAACCAAGCCGTTCGTCTTTCGCATCGCCCAAAACCTTCTGATTGATCGTATCCGGCGCGAACATGTCGTGCCGATCGAAGCGGTCGCCGATTTCGACGAACTCGACATCGCCATCGACGCCCCGCAGCCCGATCGCAATGTGATCGCGCGAGATGAGTTGCGCCGTCTCCAGGCCGCTCTCGACCAATTGCCGCCCCGCGCGCGCGAGGCCGTTGTGCTTGGCCGCATAGAAGGCTTGTCGGGCCGCGAAATCGCCAAGCGCATGGGGATCGGAACAGCCACTGTATCGGTCCATTTGGCCAACGGCATCCATGCCCTCGCCGATCTTCTTTACGGCGATGCGGCTACGCAGGAGCGCAAGCCGTGACTGAACATTGCGATGAATACAAAGCACCCGAGACCAACAGTAAAAATGTCGGACAGGTAGCCGCAGACTGGATTCAACGGCGTCATTTCTGGGACTGGAGCGAGAAGGACCAAGCAGGTCTGGACATCTGGCTCGCTGAAGCTTCGATCAATCTTATAACCTATCTTCGGCTCGAAGCGGCATGGAACCGAACGGCGCGCTTGGCCGCACTAAACCGTCCCATGTCTGACGCGCCACGCCCTGTCGCTAAGCAGCCCAGTAAGCCGTTTCTTCTTCGGGTAGCCGCCGTGTTGGTCGTGGCTGGGCTAGGGACTGGAGCGGCTTGGTATGCGATCCAACCGAAAGAAACAGTCTATTCGACACCGGTCGGTGTGCACGAAACGATTACGCTAGCTGACGGTTCACAGATTGAACTCAATACAGATAGTGCTGTGCGCACGAACGCCAATGACGGCCATCGCCTGGTCTTACTGGACAGAGGTGAAGCATTTTTCAAGGTTACGCACGACAGCGCCCATCCATTCGTCGTGCTCGCAGAAGGCCACCGCATCACGGATTTGGGTACAAAATTCAGTGTGCGCGAAAAGCCGGGCCGTATCGAAGTCTCCGTGCTTGAAGGAAGCGCGCGGCTGGACTCGGCGAGCATGCAATCGGCAACGCTGAAACCAGGCGACATCGCGTTGGCAACCGCACGCTCTTTGGTCGTGACCAAGAGACCGGAGCGGGAGATTGCCAATGCACTGGCGTGGCGACGAGGCATGTTGGTGTTTAGCCAGACACCGCTTACTGACGTTGCGAGCGAACTGAACCGCTACAACAGCAGGAAACTCGTCATCGCCGATGGGTCTGCGGCGAAGGCAAAAATAGGCGGCACGTTTCCGACAAACGGTATCGAGGAAGTTGCCGCAGCTGCCCGGATCTTGTTCGGGTTGCAGGTAGAGGATCGAGGCGACGAGGTCGTGATTTCGCGCTGAAGAAGAGAAAGCCGCGGGCTACTGCCCGCGTCTGACAGGCACAACGCCGATCCGGCGAAGTAGGGGGACTGATGACACGGCCATTCAATTTGAAGTTTGCGCTGATGGGAGCTGCCGCCATTGTCGCTCTAGCGGACCCGGTCTTCGCCGCTGACTTCGATATTCCGGGCGGAGACCTCAAAGCGGCGCTCGACACCTACGCCCACCAGACGGGAGTGGCACTCGTCTATCGAGAAGACGCGGTGAAGGGCGTGCGCACGAAGGGCGCGAGGGGAGACCTGACTTCTGGGGGTGCTCTTTCTAGCATACTAGCCGGCACAGGCTTTACCACGCAGCACCAGGGTGGCGCGCTGATCGTTGTTCGCGACGCACAACGCAGTGAGGCTGTCGAAATTCCGTCCCTTCAGGTCGCCCAAGCTGACCTTGCGAACAGAGCGGCGGTTGAGACAGTCACTGTTACGTCGTCCAAGCTAGGCGGCGTCGATATGCAGTCCATCCCCATTTCGATCACGGCACTTTCACAAGAACAATTGACGGCCACGCAAACGGCGGGCGGCCCCGATCTTGTGAAGCAGGTGCCGAACATGAGCTTCACGAAGACGAATTTCTCCGGTTACAGCATTCAACTTCGCGGTATCGGCACGCAGGCGATTTCGGTGACGACCGATCCCGCAGTGGCGGTTGCATTTAACGATATTCCATTCATTCGTAATCATTTCTTCGAGCAGGAATTCTACGACGTCAGTTCGGTCGAGGTGTTGCGCGGCCCGCAAGGGACCCTTTATGGCCGCAACGCGACGGCAGGCGTGGTCAATCTGGAATTGGCGAAGCCGACGGACCAATTCGAGGCGATGGCATCCATCGATATCGGCAATTACGGCGAACGCCGCCCCGAAGGCATGATCAATATTCCCATTGACGATGACGTCATGGATATCCGAATCGCGGGCGAGTGGACCAAGCGGCAGGGTTATTCCTTCAACGAATTGACGGACAGCCGCGCGGATAATCGCGATCTGTGGTCCGGCCGCATCACGATCGGATGGAAGCCCATTCAGAGCCTACAAGCCTATCTCGTGTGGGAGCATTTCTCGGAAGATGACGGGCGCATCAGAAGCGCCAAGCAGCTTTGCAAGACTGATCCGATACCCACAACCATTGACGGAGTCACTGTACCAGGTGGTGGCGCAGGCGGCGGCATCTCCGGAGGCGGAGCCGCTTCAGACATCGGTGGCTATTTCAGCCAGGGCTGCTTGCCCGCATCGCTTTATTCGCCAGAATTGTTCGAGGTGCCGAATGGATTCGCCCTACCATATATTGCGGCCAGCGAATTTGTCGGCGGCATAAATGGAGCAATTGACCCTTACGCGGAAACGACGCAATCGCACAATCTGCGGGTGTTCCAATCGGCGCTCAATCCTACTTACAAGGCAAAGAACGATGTCGTCGAGTTGAACGCCGATTACAGCGTCTCACCGGCGTTCACGTTCACGTCGCAAACGGGGTTTGGGCATGATTTCCTGTATTCGACACAGGACTACAATCGGTTCAATACCGCACCGGGACTATTTATTCCGGGAGGTGGACAGACCAATGGTCCCGCCGACACAGTTTCCGCGGCCGGTGTTTTCTGCGATCCCCAACTTGGTTGTAGCAACAGAATTGTTGCCCAGGATTTGTCCGACGAACATGCATGGCAGTTGAGTCAGGAATTCCGCCTGACGTCCAATTTCTCCGGCCCGCTGAATTTCAGTGTCGGTGGAAATTATCTGCATTACGAAACCGAAGAAAATTATTATGTCTTTATCAACGCAAACACGCTGACCACTATCGAAGGTACGGGTGGTAATGGCGGAGCCACAAGTACCGGTCCGCTGCCTTATGATTATGCCTGTGCCGGTTATGGCAGTTACGGCGGAAGCGGCGGTTTATATCAGTATCACGATCCTGCCCATGGTGGCGGCATTCCCACTGACGCGTATTGCAGCTATGTCGATCCCAATCCGCTCAGCCAGATCAACAATGCGGGCCACAATTACTTCCTGAGCCAGAATCCTTACACGCTCAATTCCTATGCCGGGTTCGGGGAAGCCAACTACAATGTGCTTCCCGACTTGAAGTTGACAACCGGTTTGCGATGGACCGAGGACCAGAAGCATTTCACGGAGATCCCAAGTCAGGTTCTTGCCGGGGGATATGGCTATCTCCCCTCGGGTGTCGTGAACCAGCAATGGGATCAATTTACCGGGCGAGCGGTCGCCAACTGGACTCCCAAGCTCGATTTCACCGATCAGACGCTGATCTATGGATCCTATTCTCACGGCTACAAGGCCGGCGGCGCCAATCCTCCCGGCCCGGTTTTGATAGGCTTCGAAGCAGGCGATATCACAAATGGCACCCCCGTGCACCCCTTGACCTTCAAGCCGGAATTCATCGATGCGTTCGAATTGGGAACCAAAAACACATTGCTTGACGGCGCGCTAACCTTGAACGCGGATGTTTTCTACTACAATTACGAGAACTATCAGATCTCCGAAATCGTTGATCGTACCTCGATCAATCTCAACTTCGATGCCCATGCGAAGGGCGCGGAAGTCGAAGGCTCATGGGAGCCGATTCCCGGATTGAGGTTCAATTTCGCCGGAGGATGGGAAAATACGGCGCTCGCAAAAGGCGACAGCGCGGTGGATCTTATCGATCGCGCCGACGCGGCCAATCATCCCGGCTGGATGGTTGTCAAGCCCTTCATCGGCCAAGCCTCGAACTGCATCCTTCCCACCTACGTTGTCGTGGCGAGTTTGCTATACGGGAGCGCGAACAGCAGTGACGCTTCAACGGGCGCTATCATTCAGGATTGCGGCGCCGCATATCGCGCTTATGATTTTGACTTAGGCCCCGGCACACGTCTGGATCCTGTAACCGATTTGCCTTACGTTCCCAATCCGATAGTGATGTGTATCGCTGGCAGCACCGGGGGAAATGGTGGATTTCAGTGCAGTAATACTGGGCCTATATCGGGCTATGCGGGTTTCGATCCCACGACAGCGCCGAACGACGGCCAAGGTTTCAGCAAGAATCTGGCCGGCAATCAGCTTCCCAACGCCCCGCCTCTAACTGTCTCGTTCGGCGCGCAATACACGATTCCTCTGACGACGGATTGGGCGGGGACGTTACGCGGCGATTATTACTGGCAGGATTATTCCTGGGCACGCGTGTTCAACGACAATCCGTATGATCGTCTGCGTGGCTATACCAATGTCAATCTGACCTTGATCTTTACCAACCAGAATGGTTGGCAGGTGATGCTCTACGACAAGAACGTGTTCAACACGACAGCTATCACGGGCGATTTCCTCAATAGTGATGACAGCGGACTGACCACCAACATATTCCTGACGGATCCGAAACTGATCGGCATCCGCGTCACAAAGAACTGGTGAGGGGGCGACGATGAGTGAATTGATGAACCCGCGAAATGCCGGAAAAAAATTGCGGAGGCACTTGCTGACAACCGTATCGGCTATAGCACTAATTGGCTTGATCAGTGCCCGAAACGCAGAAGCGTCGGACAACGACGCCGACCATTCCATCATCTGGATCGAGCTTGGCGGTCAGCTTGAGCACATCACCGGCGATGGCGAAGCCTTCGCGCCGCCTTTTCTGGCAGCAAACGCGGCTGCGCCTGTGTTCAAGCCTATTTCTCCCTCGCGGGCCCAGAAGGCGCCATTTTTCTTCGGGTTTGGTGAGGAAGGCAAACTTGCCCTCGAGCCCGAAGGTACGGACTGGGTCTTTACCGTTGCTGCCCGTTACGGCCGATCCAACCGCGATGAGCACGTCCACCAGCAATCCGCGGCAGCCCCATACGAATCAAACTATGTTGATACGGTCGCCAAGCAACAAGGCAGTCACGCTATCCTCGATTTCGAGGCTGGCAAAGATATAGGAGTAGGTGCCTTCGGAGTCCATGGCACATCCACGCTCAGTGCTGGCGTGCGTGCTGTGCAATTCTCTTCGAACACAACGACGAATATCATGGCGCGGCCGAATGTCCACGGTGATCCCAACCAGGCAAAGTATACTCTTCGGACCGCCTATGCATTTAACGGTAGCGCCGCGCGAAGTTTTCGTGGCGTGGGACCCTCGCTTTCTTGGAACGCATCCACCGTGCTCTTGGGCAATCAGGAGGCTGCGGAAGTCGCGCTAGAGTTCGGTGCAAATGGAGCGGTTCTATTCGGAAGGCAGAAAGTCAAAATCAGTCAGCACACGGCGGCCAAATATATTCATAATGCGACCAGTCCTCCGACCTACAGCAAAAACGGCCATCGCACGAATGCGCGTTCGGTTGTTGTTCCGAATGCGGGAGGGTTCGCAGCGATTTCCGTGCGGCGGGCCGACGTTTCCGTTAGCCTCGGTTATCGCGCGGATTTCTTCTTCGGCGCGGTCGATCGCGGCATCGATACTCGGGAATCCGGCACTCTCGGCTTCTGCGGCCCGTTCGCCACGATCGACATCGCAATAGGAGGGTGAAGTATGCGCGCTATCTCTATCTCTGCGACCAATATTCAGATCGGTAGAGGTGCGAGACCCGCGCCGGCCAAGCCGGAACGCGATGTTTCATTTGCGCCGGCCTGGCACCTCAATGATTTGATTGTGGAACAACAGGCGCAGGATTTCTGGCGCGAACTAGAATTGGTCCGCCAATCTGAAATTGAACCGCGCCTTAAGCAGCTTTGCGCGATCGCCTATGCCAAAACGGAAGTCGTTGCCGTCTCCACCGCGGAACCTCTATTTCTGCAGCATTTGGGGCTTTGGTTCTTGCAATATCGTTGTGCGGTTTCCCCATCCCATCGTCGCCACGACCTAGCCTGGCGTCTCACGGCATTTGCCTTCGGCCTGCTGGAGAAATGGTCACTCGAAAATCCACTGGAGGACATCGCCGGCTTATTGGCGACCATGCAAGCTCGCGAATTCGCGGGGCACCTTGGTGCTCCAATTCTTCCCAAGCACGGCTTGAGCCTTGTCTTCGTTGGCCACACGCCAAAGGGCGATCAGTTCCGCGCAATGTGGTTCAAGCACGCAAATGTTGAGGCGATGTTCCAACGCGCAAGTCTCAGCGCGTTAGGTTTATCTGCGGCGGAATAGCATGGCGATCGGGCTGATATCAGTATCGAACTGAGAGACCGGTTCTCTGAAGCAGGTTCGAGCGATAAGTCAATCTTCGAAGTGACAGGCGAATATCACAAACGGCTGCGATCGAGATTGGGCGACTGGATACATCGAAAAGCTATTCCGAGCCCAGCTTAAATATTGAATACCCTCGGTAAAGGCGCTGGCTATTGCGCCCGCGCGGCTTCCGTTCCGGCCACTCCGCCATATAATGCCAATTCCTGTAACAATAACATCTCGCTGGCTGCCCCGCCGAGTGTTGGGTGGGCCGCGCGAGACATAATGTTGCCTGATCGCAGCAACAGCCCGCTGCCCGAAAATATTTGGCGAGCCCCGACCGGACACCTTGCTCTGTGCCTCGTCCTATAATCAGGACGCAAGCTTTGGCCCCTCGGAAGACAGGTTGCTATCGGGAATGGGCGAATTTTCAGACGTCGGCGTTTCGGGCGCGGACCTTGATCAGCCGGGCGTAGCTATGACTGCGACCGACCTGAAGACTTGGTTCGTCCGAGAGGTGCTGCCGTTGGAGGCAATGTTGCTACATTTTCTGCACCAGAATTGGCGCAATTCTAGCGATATCGAGGATTTGCGACAGGACGTTTATACGCTGGTTCTACGCGCGGCCAAGGAAGCGATTCCCGAAAAGACCAAGCCGTTTGTCATGACGACGGCCCGGAACCTCCTGATAGACCGGCTCCGCAGAGAGCAGATCATTCCGATCGACGCGGCGGCGGATTTAGACACTTTCGACGTCGCTACCGACGCACCAAGTCCAGAGCGCAACGCGGTTGCCCGCGACACGTTGCGGAAACTCCAAGTCGCGCTGGACCACCTCCCCCCACGCTGCCGCGAAGTGGTGGTGCTCAGACGTATTGAGGGGTTATCGCGGCATGAGATCGCCGACCGGCTCGGAATCACTGAACGGACCGTTGCCGATCATATCACACGCGGAATGTGCGCCATCGCCGATGAATTGTTCGGCGAAGCCTCCAGCCGGAGGCACGCCAAATGAGCGAAGCAGACGCCACCACGCCAACATCGCCCAACGCGAGTGACCTCAATGCCCAGGCCGCCTCTTGGTTGGAACGCCGGGAGGCCGCCGATTGGAGCATGGGCGATCAAGCTGAGTTGGAGGCATGGCTTGCGGCCTCGGAAGCACATTGTACCGCTTTTTGGAGGCTTGAAACGGCTTGGGATCAATCCCAACGCCTTCCGGCGCTGCGGCTGGAGCGCCGGACAACAATGGGCTTAACAGACGAACGCTGGCGTTTTTGGCCGATTGTTCTTCGGGGGGTGGCCGCCGCCGTGATCTTGGTTTCGCTCGGTGTGGCGTGGACGTCCCTGCGCTCACAGAAATTAGCCGGCGAGCTGTATGCGACGCCCGTTGGTGGCCGCGAAGTTTTGGCGCTCACCGACGGGTCTCAAATCGAGCTGAACACAAATACGGCCGCCCGAGTTGATGTGAATGCCGGCCGCAGGCTCGTAACGCTCATCCACGGAGAAGCGTATTTCCAGATTAAACACGATGCCATGCATCCGTTTGTCGTCATGGCGCGAGGCCGTCGTATCACGGATTTGGGAACCAAATTCCTGGTGCGAGACCGCGGCGACACGCTGGAAGTCGCTCTGATGGAGGGGCGCGCGCAGATCGAAGCGACAGACGCTTCGGGGAAGACGCAGATAGCAACGCTTGTGCCGGGCGATGTGGCGATGTCCGGCTCTCATTCAATGTCGATTGTCCCCAGGTCGCAGCAAGAGCTGAAAACCGTGCAGGCGTGGCGCCAAGGCGAATTGATATTTGACCACACCACGCTCGCCCACGCCGTAGCCGAATTCAATCGCTACAACCGCGTGAAGCTAGTTATCGCAGATCGCGCAGCCGCAGAACACCAATTCGGTGGCACGTTTCCGACGAATGATCTGGATGACTTCACGAAGCTGGCTCAAACCGTGCTCGGATTACATGTCGAGAATCGCGGAAATGAGATCGTCATATCGCGCTGATTTGAAAGGTTTTGGTTTCAATACCCGGGCGGCAATCGGCCGTGAACGCAAAAAGGGGGGAAAATGCTAACGGCAAAAACAGCCAGTCTTCTACTTGCAGGATATGCGACAGTGCTCGCAAGTGCTGCGCACGCAGAAGATTTCAACATCCCAAGCGGTGATCTGAAGAGCGCCTTGTCGCTTTATGCGAAGCAAACAGGGGCCGTCCTCATGTATCCGTCCGAACAAATCGACGGTATTCGGACCAAGGGGCTCAAAGGGGACTTCTCCACGGAGGACGCTTTATCCAGAATACTCAAGGGAACGGGCTTTACCGCGCAGCGAATGCCGTCAGGTGCAATCGGAGTGGTTCGCGGCGCTTCTTCGGAAAACGAACCCGCGATCGAGCTTGCCCAGACCTCTCCAGCGAATAAGGGCGTGGTCGAAACCGTCACTGTGACTTCGTCGAAGCTCGGCGGCGCAGATGTACAATCTATTCCCATCTCGATCACGGCACTGTCCCAGGAGCAGTTAACTGCAACGCAAACGGCAGGCGGTCCCGACCTCGTGAAACAGGTGCCGAACCTGACGTTCTCTAAGACGAATTTTAGCGGTTACAATCTGGAGATCCGCGGCATTGGCACCCAGGCGATCTCGGTCACAACCGATCCTGCCGTGGCCGTCGCGCTGAACGACATTCCGTTTATTCGCAATCATTTCTTCGAGCAGGAGTTCTACGATCTCGGTCAGGCTGAGGTGCTGCGCGGTCCGCAAGGCACGCTTTATGGTCGCAACGCGACCGCAGGCGTGGTCAATCTGATTACGGCCAAGCCGACGGATCAGTTCGAGGCGATGGCATCCGCCGATGTCGGGAATTATCAGAATCGCCGCTTTGAGGGGATGATCAACATCCCGGTTCTGGATGATCGTTTTGATGTCCGCATTGCCGGCGAATGGACCAAGCGCAACGGCTACAGTTTCAACGAAATCACAGACCAGCCGATCGACGGTCGCGATCTGTGGTCGGGGCGTGTGAGCATTGTATATAAACCGTCTTCCAAAGTGAACGCCATGCTCGTTTGGGAGCATTTCTCCGAAGATGATGACCGCCTGCGCAGCGGCAAGCAGCTCTGTAAGACCGCTCAGCCGCCAACATCGGTCAATGGCGTTCCGGTGTTTCCCGGAAGTTTAAGCATAGGCGGTGCTTTCGTTCTCGGCGCCGACTACCTAAGCCAGGGCTGTCAGGCAACGTCTCTTTACTCACCCGATGCATTCGAAGTGCCTTACGGATTCTCGCTTCCCTATGCGGTTGCGTTGGGCGCCGTCGGAGATGCCAATCCAGCCGTCAATCCCTATGCGAGCACGACACAATCGCAAAATTTGCGGGTGATCGAATCGACAATCAATCCGCATTACCAGGCCAAGAACGATGTTGTCGAGCTGAACGCCGATTATGCCATTACGCCGTCGCTAACATTCACATCGCAAACCGGATACGATCAGGATTTTCTCTCGTCCACCGAAGATTACAACCGGTTCGACACGTCGCCAGGCATATTCGCTGCAAATTGCGGTGGCTCCTGCCAGGGCGTCACCGAGAGTATAGAAGGAGCATCGCATGCGATCAGTTCCGTCGGTACGTTCTGCGATCCCCAACTGGGTTGCTCAAGCCGAATCGTTGCCGAAGATCTATCCGATGAACACGCCTGGCAATTGAGTCAGGAGTTCCGGCTGGCTTCGAATTTCAGTGGCCCGCTCAATTTCAGCATGGGCGGAAACTATCTTCATTATGAGACGGAGGAGAATTATTACGTTTTTATCAATTCTCTCTCGCTGTTTTCGGTCGACGGTGGCAATACCGCCGTTGGCGATCCCGGTGATTCTGGTCTCTATGTTCCAGGCGTTAGTGACAACCATGAATGCTTGGAAAGAGATAAAAACTTCGGACCTGGAACTTGGGGCTACCAGAATCCCAATCCTATACTAGGCGGCGGCCAACCGACAGCCACATGCATCTATATCGACCCGAATCCGATCACCAGTCTCAACAATGAAGGCCACAATTATTTTCTCAGCCAAAATCCCTATACGCTGAATTCCTACGCGGGGTTCGGCGAGGCTTACTATAACATCGCCAACGATTTGAAGCTGACGGGCGGCCTGCGCTGGACGGGCGATCGAAAGCACTTCATCGATATTCCGAGCGAGGTTATCACGCGGGGCTACGGCTATCCCATTACAGACGTGGTGAACCAACAATGGAACGAGCTCACCGGCCGTGCCGCCGTGAACTGGACGCCCAAGCTTGATTTCACCGATCAAACGTTGGTCTATGGTTCCTACGCGCGGGGCTACAAGGCGGGCGGTGCCAATCCGCCCGGCGCGGTGCTCGATTCCGGTGAGATCAATGGCGCCACCGACATCGCAGAGCCCGTTCATCCGCTTACCTTCAAGCCAGAATTCGTCAATGCGTTCGAGTTGGGCTCCAAAAACACCCTCCTCGACGGTGCGCTGACGCTGAACGGTGATGTCTTCTATTACGACTACAAGGATTATCAGATCTCGGAAATTGTGGACCGCACGTCGATCAATCTGAACTTCAACGCCAAGGTGAAGGGCGCCGAACTCGAATCGACCTGGGAACCGGTCCCCGGCCTGCGGTTCAATTTCGCCGACGGCTACGAAGATACCAGGGTCGCCAATGGCCAGAGTGCGATCGACCTGATGGACCGGACGGCGGGCACGCCCGGCTGGATGGTCGTCAAACCCTTCGTGACGGAAACCTCAAACTGCATCCTGCCGACCTATGTCGTTCAGGCGCTGTTGGAGGAAAGCGCCGCGCGCGATCCGTCGGGGGAAGCTCCGCGGCAGGGCGCGGCCTTTGCCTGCGATGAGGCTTATGTTCAGCATCTGGATCCGGCCACGCTCTACCCATATATGCCAAATCCCAGCGGAACGGGCGGTATTGGGTACGATGGTTGCGGATCGGGCTGCACTTTTCCTATTCCCCGCGGGTATATCGGTTTCGACCCGACAACCGCGCCCAACAATGGCGAAGGAATTGCGAAGAACTTAGGCGGCAACCAGCTTCCCAATGCGCCGCCTTTTACTGTCTCGTTCGGCGCACAATACTCGCTGCCGATCACGACCGATTGGGCGGGCACGCTGCGCGGCGACTATTACTGGCAGGATTATTCCTGGGCGCGGGTGTTCAACGACAATCCCTATGATCGTCTGCGCGGCTACACCAACGTAAACCTCACACTGATCCTCACCAACCAGAACGGCTGGCAGGTGATGCTCTACGACAAGAATGTCTTCAACACGACGGCTATAACCGGTGACTTCCTGAACAGCGACGATAGCGGTCTGACGACCAACGTGTTCCTGACCGATCCCAGACTGATCGGCATTCGCGTCACGAAGAACTGGTAAGGGGGAACCAATGAGCGAATTGATAATCACGCCCAAACGCCGCGCAATCCGCTGGCAGCTTCTTTCGACGGTTTCGGCACTGGCATTGTTTGCGTCGGCCTATGCTGCAGGCGAAGCGGAGGCGGCCGACAACGATATCGATCGCCCGACGGTCTGGGTCGAACTCGGCGGACAGATGGAGCATGTGAGCGGGCAAGGAGATCCTTTTACGCCTGGGTTCTTGGCGGCAAACCCAAACTCTCCCGTCCTGCAGCCGACAACGCCGCTGCAGGCGCAAAGACCGGTTGCATTCAGCTTCGCCGAAGACGGCAAAATTTCACTTCAGTCGGAGGGCTCGGACTGGGTCTTCTCGGTCGCTGTCAACTACGGTCGGTCGAGCAATTTCAGGAACGTCGATCATCAAACGAAACGGGCGTTCGACGTGCATATTTACCCTACCAATCCCTATCTAACCACCGTCGAGAATTTTGCGGACACCCAGGTGCATCGCCGAGAAAGTCACGCGATCCTCGATTTTCTTGCCGGCAAGGATGTTGGCCTGGGTCTGTTTGGAAGAGAAGGCTCATCGACTTTAAGCTTTGGCATCCGTTTTGCGCAGTTTGTGTCCAAAGCGACATTTGATGTCAGGGCGCGGCCGGATTTGCATGTAAACTACCTTTCGTTTGGCACAGTGAAAGTTCCTAACAAATACTTCCATACTTATCACGCTACCGGTTATGCCTCGCGCAGCTTCCATGGAATAGGACCATCCCTTTCTTGGAACGGCTCGATGCCTTTTGCTGGCAATTCACAAGACGGTGAGATTACATTCGATTGGGGCGCCAACTTAGCCCTTCTGTTTGGCAGGCAAAAGACGCGCGTGCGGCAACACGAGTCCGGACATTATAAAGGTTCCGGTATCCTCAACGTGCAATATCAATCGGTTTATCAGCATTCCGGCGGTCACAGCAATGTTCGATCTATCGTCGTGCCAAACGTCGGCAGCTTCGCTGGCATTTCCATCCTCTATTCCGATGTGAAGCTCAGTCTTGGCTATCGCGCCGACTTCTTCTTCGGTGCGGTCGATGGCGGCATTGATACGCGTAAATCCGAAACGCTAGGTTTCTACGGCCCGTTCGCCAGCGTTAGTGTTGGACTTCCGTAATGGGCCGTTGGGAGTCAAGGCTCGGCCGCAGACGATAAAAAGTCGCGCCCGGTCGGGCCTCTCTCTCTCCACATTGATATCGAACAGAATACCGCAGATCTCAGAACGCCCCCTTCTGCGATCGTGGCCCGCAGGCGAAGGTGGGTCGAAAATGCGCCTTATCGTGCTTGGTTAACTTGGCGAATCATGGCGCTTCGTTCGCAATCTTGGCTGGTTTGGCTGACGTGTTTACATTTCTCGATTTCAACTTGAAATAGGCGCTCCGGTACCCTATATAGCGCCAACGACGGCGTTCCGTCAGATGAAGCGCACTGTTGTACTCCCCACTCGCATCATGCGCGCCTGGCCGAGACAGCCGAACTTTCAGACCTGATTGCGTCCGTTCGTGCCGGCCGGGTGGTTGCCCGGGCGGAACCCGATTCACTAGGAGCAATCATGACGATCGGAACAGTAAAATTCTTCAATTCATCCAAGGGCTTTGGCTTCATCGCGCCGGAAGGCGGCGGCAAGGATGTGTTCGTCCACGCAACGGCCGTTGAAATGGCGGGAATGCACAACCTGGCGGAAGGCCAGCGCGTATCATTCGACATTCAACCGGATGCCAAAGGCTCGAAGGCTGTCAATCTGCAGTCGGCCTAACTGCTGTTTTGGAAGGGGCGGCGGAGGCATTCTCCGCCGTGTCCTGCCCGGCAAGCGCGAGCGCAAAGGCGCGTAGCTGAGCCGGCACGATCGTGCAATCGCTGCGAGGAAATCAGATGACCTACGACGAACGCATTGAACCATTTGTGCCGGAACACGCAACCGATGAAGACGCGCGCAGACTGCGCGCCGATAAGCCTATTTTGATCGAACTCATCAACGTTCTCACGCGCCATCCCGGTGGACTTCGACGCTGGTCGGTGATGAGCGCCATCCGCAAGAGCCGTGAAAACGCCGCACGCGAGATTCCTCAAAAATTCGAAGACGAAATAGAACGGACATTTCGGCGGTTTTGCGCAGATGCAGACAATGCGAAGACCCGCCTATGCGCCGCGGAAGACGCGTTCTTTTATCGGCCGAAGGATAAGGCCGGTGAAGTATGGGCCGTCATTCCTGATCGCGCCAAGGCCTGGATTGATGCAGCCCCTGCCGCGTCGCTCAAGTCCTCCATCCGTACCGGCTGATTAACCGAGCCATATACGCAAGGATAGCGACGGTTGAATGGCGCGGCGGTAGTACCGCTTGAAGCGCCGAGTCCGGCATTCGGTCTTTATGAGATCACCGCGCGGATCATCGCCGTGTGGCTCTTTCCCATGCAGCAGCTTTCGACGGCGCGCGCTGGATCGGGCAAGGCGAAGGAGATTTCGCCGATGCAGCCGTTAAGGGCTCGTCCTATCAGGGCCTGCCGCGCGCGCGGCGTTGGCTACAATACTGACTTCACAGTCATCCTCTTTCGCGGCGGGTGCCGAATGATCGCTTGGCAGCCTGCCGCCAGACGAGCGCAACGCTTCAGCTCGAGGGGCAGCTCTCGCGCGGATGCACATTGGGGGCTTCCAGCTCATTTCTTGGAACGAAGCGCAAAACAAACTCGTTCAGCTTTGTGACGCCGTTCAGCTGGTTTCGTGAAGAGAACAAGGGCTGATACAATCGGCGAGCCTAAGCCACGATAGCGCTCAGCTATCGGCCTTGACGGGAGACCGTAAGCTTTTGAAATCCTCCCTTCACCACGTCGTCATCGTAGGGGCGGGGTTTGGCGGCCTCGAGGTCGCCCACCGGCTGGCCGGCGCAAGCGTTCGCATCACCCTCATCGATCGGCGCAACCATCATTTGTTTCAGCCCCTTTTGTATCAGGTCGCCACCGCCTCGTTGGCTCCTTCTGAAATCGCCTGGCCCATTCGACACCTTCTGCGCAGGCGCAAAGAAGTGACGACGTTGCTCGCCACTGTCGTTGACATAAATAAGTCGGATCGAAAAATCCTTCTCGAGGATGGCAGTGAGGTGATTTACCAAACGCTGGTACTCGCAACAGGTGCCCGACATGCCTATTTCGGCCATGACGAATGGGCGCCCTACGCGCCAGGTCTCAAGACCCTGGAAGACGCCACCGCCATACGTGGAAGGATCCTGCTTGCATTCGAAGAGGCTGAGGCTGAATGCGATCCGCAACGGCGTGCGGCCCTACTGACCTTCGTCATTATCGGCGCCGGTCCCACGGGCGTGGAATTGGCGGGAACCATCGCCGAACTCGCCCATCAAAATCTGCGAAGCGACTTTCGCAATTTCGATACACGCGTCGCACGGGTGATCTTGATTGAAGCAGGGCCCCGCGTTCTTCCGAGCTTCGCTGCAAACCTATCGGCCTATGCTCATCGCGCACTCGAAAAACTCGGCGTCGAAGTCAAGCTCGGTCATCCGGTTCGCGAGTGCGACGCAGACGGCGTGCTCTTTGATGGCGCCAGGTTGAAGGCCAAGACCATTATCTGGGCGGCCGGCGTGCAAGCCTCAGCCGCCGCAAATTGGCTGAATGCGACGGCCGACAGCGCACGCCGCATCAAAGTGGGAGCGGATTTAAGTATTGCCGGCCATCCCGAGATTTTTGTCATCGGCGACACCGCGACGATCAATGCCTGGCATGGCGAACCGGTGCCGGGGATCGCGCCGGCGGCCAAACAGCAGGGCCGCCACGTCGCCCGCACGATCAAGGCGCGCCTTCGTGGCGACATGCATCTGCGCCCATTCCGTTACAAACATGCCGGAAGCTTGGCGACCATCGGCAAGCGGGCCGCCGTGATTGATTTCGGATGGATCAGATTGCGCGGTTGGCTTGCCTGGTGGGTTTGGGGCCTGGCTCACATCTATTTCTTGATAGGCCTGCGCAACCGCTTGGCTGTCGCCATGAATTGGCTGTGGATCTACGCCACAGGCAACCGCAGCGCGCGCCTCATCACCCAACATGAGCGCCAGCCGGCGAGCAGCAACGCTTGCGCCAATTTACATCGGTGATGCAGGTTTTCGGGCGTCGATGAGATGTTGGGTGATGATAAGCGCTGATGACATCTTCGGAAAAACACTTCACCCTTGTCGGCCATGATTTCAAGCGCGGCCGGCCGCTTTCACCATACTGAAGCAGGCAGAAATTCCGTCCTATATGGGTTGGAGGCCCGCTTGACCCGGGGACGATAGCGATACGCTCGTACCTACAACGACAAGGCCACGTCACCGTGAATTTTTGACGCCAGTCTGCCTGCATCAATATTCGAATTGGTAGCTCAGCCCAACACTGCTTCCTCTGTCGGTTTGTGCCGAACTGCCGATAACGTTGGCCGATGTGTCGGTGTTGACGGTGGTTTGCAGCTTGAGATGTTCGGTGAGGTCGACCTGGACTTGCGCGGTGGTGCCGCCGCCGGTGTCCTGCTTGGCGCCGACATAAACCCCGTTGGTCACGTATTTCCCCGCCTCGACGCTGGCGCCCGTTCCGTTTTCGCCGCCGCCTACCGAAAGCCGGTCGAGGCCGAGCCCTTTTCTGACGCTCGACAACGGATTGCTGAGGCCACTGCCGATTCCGGCCAGCGATCCCAACGCTTCGGCAATCTGCGCCAGCTGCAACGGTCCCAATTGCTTGATGCTTTGCTGGAATAGCAGATGGGCCAGCACTTCGTCCTGAGGCAGGTAGGGCGTGCTGGAGAGCTTGATTTTCGGCGCGGACGCGTAACCGGTCACTTCCAGTTTTGCCGTCACGCTGCCCGATGTGCTTTGCGCCACGAAGTTCAGCGAGGGATCCAGGCTGCCTCCAAGGCCTGCGCCGTCGAAACCCAGCCGTCCGCTGGTGAAGCTCAACGTCTGTCCCGCGACGGAAAGCTCGCCGCGGCGCATGTCGAACCCGCCGATCACGTTTGGACGGATGTTGGAGCCCTCGACATGCAGCTTTCCGCCGACTTCGGCGTCCAGTCCGCGCCCGCGCACGAACAATCGGCCCGACGAATTTACCGTCACATCGAGGCCGATCAATGGCGCGGCGCTGGGCGGCGGCGGCAAGAACGCCTGTCCAGGACGGCGGACGTCCAGTACCGCGACGGTCCGAGGCATGGTCTCAGGCAGGTTCACCTCGCCGCTGCCGATCTGGATGTTGCCAATGAGGTTGACATGACTTTGCGCTTGTCCTGTCAGCTTCAGGGTCGCGTTCGCATCGATCGTCATCAGCGCGCTCGCCAGCAGACGCGCATTGGTGGCGGTGATGGACAGCTTGACCGGCATTCCGGGCGCCCACAGATCGATGTCGCCATCGGCAGAGATCGTACCGTGGCCCGCGCGCCCTTTCAGTTGCGTGATGGTGATCTTGTCGCCTTGCGCCGAGATATCGCCGGAAAGATCGGCGATATGAATGCCTTGCACGTAATCCTGAAAATCGCCGCCCGACAGCGTTGCTGTTCCGGTGACGCGCGGTAAAAGCTCAGTTCCCGCGACCATGGCGTCCACGCTTGTCCGCCCACGCAGGTTTCTGCCTTCCGCATTCAGAATGGGATTGAGCAGAGCGAGATCCGTCGTGCCTTTCACGCGCAGATTTATCGTGCCGTCCTGCTCGAGCGGCACGTCTCCCGAAACCGATAGCGACAAGGATTTTCCAGCCATGAGATGGGCTTCAAGCAAGGCGGTTTGCCCACGCAACGTCGCGTTCGCCACGAGTTCACCGGGTGCAACGCCAGGTCCGGAGCTTTGTATCCGCAGTCCCGTACCATGTATCGAGACCGTTCCCTGCGGCGCAGACAGCGTTCCCGAAAGTTTGGCGTCCGCCGACAAGATGCCGTCCGCCTCCAAGCCGTGCACGAACGGCTTTATCAAAGCCGATGTCACGTTGCGCAACGAGATGGTCGCATCGAGTGTAGGTGTCACGCGGCCCGACAGCTCTATTTGCGCTTCGCCGGCCGTGGCCTTCAGGCGGTCGATGCCGATGCCGTTCGCCAGATCGACCTTTACCGGGGCAAGCAGATGGGCGGTCTGGCCGCGATACTGGGCATCGAACGCGGTCCAGACGATTTGCGATTTGTCGGCGTCTATGATGGCCGCACTGTGGGCGTGCGCGGGATTGCCATCCTGATCGCGCAGATCCAAAGAGAGTTTGGCGGCAAGTCCGCGGTATGGACCGGCGATTTGTGCCTGCAGGTTTCCGGTTAGCCCCTTTGCAGCGATCCCGGTCGCGGCAAGCTTCAGATCCGCTTTCGGATCGCCCATCGGATCGCTCACCAAGCCTTCGATCATCAGGTTCTCGAGATGGATGCCCTGGACCGCAATATCTTTGGCGACGATGTTCAGCCGCGCCTGCGAGGAGGTTTTTCCCTGAACAAGGCTCGCTGAAGCATCGAGCTTTCCAGCAATGTCTGAATTCAAGAACGGCCGCAAATCCGCCAACTGACCGGCATGCAACACGATCTTGCCCGCAGGCATGGTGGAATTCCGCGGCAAGGTGAGATCGGCCCGCGCCCGCAGGCTTTTCCAATCGCCCTTTGTGACGGTGATCCTCAGCGCGCCATCTTTACGATGTTCCAAACTGACGAGAGCCTGCAACGCGCTTGCATTGAGACGGCCATCGACACTGATCTTGCCTATTGCTGCGTTGGGCAATCCGTCGATGCGCGCGGCGATCTGAATTGGGCCTTTGGCGAATTTCCCACTTGCCATCTGGCCATCTGCTTTGGCCGTGATGCCGAAATTATCCAGGGTACCTTTGATATGGCCGCGAAGTGCGATGCTCCCCGACAAGCTGCGCGCCACGCTCGACAGATCACGCAACCCCGCCGTCCAGTCCAGGCCAATCGTCTTGTCGCGCAAGCTTCCCGTCGCCGATGCTTGCAGTGCCGCGCCATCCAAACTTGCCTGATCGACCGTGACGCTCTGTTTTTCGAAAGAACCCGTAAAGGCGAATTTGGCGTTTGGGCCGATCAAGCCTTTGAGCACTGCTTCTCCGCCGGTGGCATCGATCGTTCCGCCGAGCGTTATGCCGGTCTTGCCGTCTTGCACGCCAAGGCTTGCCGTGGCCGTCGCGCTGCCGCGCAGATCGACGCCGGCAAGGGTGGCGAAAGGAGCAAGCGAGTGCAAAGTCAGCGTCGCATTGGCCTTCACCTCATCGCCCAGCGCGGCATTGCCGCGAATAAGTGCAAGCCGATGGGAGAGTTCGAAACTGATCAGCCGCGATGGTGCGTCGAGCAAAATGTTCGCGCGCAGCGTGAGCGGCGCGCCTTGAAAGAAATCAGCCGGCAGTCCCTGCCATTTCAAATCAACGACCTGGGCAAGGATGCCAGCACTTCCGCCGCGCCCGGCAATATCGGCCTTCACCGTCTGCGCCGAGCCGCCTTGCGCCTTCAATTGCTCGATCCTGAGATGGGCATCGACATCGGGCCTTGCAAAAGCTCCCTGCAAATGGCCCACCAGCACAACCGATGCCCATGAAACTGTGGGCCCCGGCGTCATGGCGGGCGCATTGGCGGCAAGGTCGATCTGCGCCGTTCGCCCCATGAGGTCGATCACGCCATGCGCGTTTGCCCGCAACGGACCTGCAGCCAATGTCACAACGAGCTGTTGGGCGTTGCGCGGACCTGTAGCGCTTGCCTCCAACGACAGTGGGCCGAGGGTAGGCAGATCGACAAGCCCGCCAATCAGCCCGCCGGCCGGTTCGCGCACATCAACCATGCCGGAAATACCGGATCGTGTGATGTTCGCATCGATGCGATACGCACCTGGCGCATCAAGCCGGCGCGCGGCGATGTCGATGCGCGCATCGTCCAAGGAGACGTAATCGACCTTGCCGGACAACGTCACGCTCGCTTTGCGCCAGGCGACAGCCGGCGCAACGTCTACGCGGTCGAACTGAAGGGCATCTATTTGGATATGTAGATCGGAATTCTGCGCGGTCTGTTGCTGAACCGGGCGGCGTAACACGTCTATCCGTTTTGCCGCGATGGTCTCGACTTTCACTTTGTTCCAGATGACGTCGATGGGCGACCAATCGATGGCTGCGTCATCGGCCGTCAGCCAGACGCCTTTGGCGTCATGCAATTGCAGATGTGCCACACCCAAACTGTCCGGCACGCGGCCGGAGATGCCTTGGGCGGTCACCTGACCGTCGGTCAACCGCGGCAACAGCCATTCGATCGTGCGTCGCCCGGGGCCGGTGTTGGCAAAAACAAGCAGGACAATCAGCACTGCCCCAAGCGTGCCGACAACGCTCCCGATGATCCATGCCGCTTTTTTGAGTTTCGCCATCATCAGAAAGCCTGCCCCAATCCGATATAGGCGCCGAACCGGCTACCGTTGGGCGCACGGTTGAGCGGCAATGCCACATCCACCCGCAACGGCCCGATAGGCGTATAATATCGAACCCCGACCCCAGCTCCCACGCGCACCGTGCCGGTGAACGGCGCGCTGCTGTCGCTGGCCTGGCCCGCATCGGCAAAGCCCACTGCGCCAAAGTCGCCAAACAGCCGCTGGCGGAATTCAACGCTTGCGGCGGCCGCTGATGTGCCGCCGATCGGTTTGTCGTCGGGAAATTGCGGTCCGATGGATTGATAGTCGTAGCCGCGCACCGTGCCGCTTCCACCTGCATAAAGCCGCTGGTCCGGCGGCAGGCCGAATTGCGAGGCGCCTTGGATGCTGGCAACCAGGCCGCGCAAGGCCAGCACGCTACGGCCAGTTTGCGAAACGCCCAATTCGGAAAAGTCGAAATAAGTCGAACCCACACCCTGCAGGATGACGAAATTGCTCGACGGATTGCCGAACGCGTGGGTCGGCGTCACCGAAAGCGCCGCGCGCACGCCTTGTGTCGGATCGAGCAGCGGATCGTTCAACCCTGTGCTGTCGTAAGCACCGGAGAGGGGCAGCGCGACCAATTGATAAATGCGCGTCACGCCTTCCTGCTCGATCCTATCTTGCGTGGCGGTAAGACCCGCGCTGGCAGTCCACAATTTGGAGAATTTGCGCCGCACATAGCTGCCCGCCGTGATCGCGGTCTGATTGTAGGCATCGAGATCTTGTTTCACCGCGCCCAGATCGAGTTCGAGCACCTGATCGTTTTCCAGAAACATCGGCTCGAGATATTGCGCCGTCAGATTGTAGCCGAGCGCACTGGTGGCGCTGCCGCCGAGCCCATTTCCGGCTGCGGACAGATTGAGTTGTTCCCCATTGCCGAACAGATTGCGGTGCGACCAGGTGGCCGAAAGACTGATGCCCAGATCGGTGGAATAGGCCGCGGTCAAACCCACCGCGTGCATCGGCCGCTCCTGCATGTCGAAGGTGAGTGAAATACTTCCGTCCGGATCCAGATGGTCGCCCGCGCGCACGCCCACGCCGGAAAACACATTGGTCTCGGCCAGCGCCTGGCGCGCCGCCTCGATCTTGCTCGGGCTGTAGCGATCGCCGCTATGCACGAGCAATGCCTTGCGGACGAAGCTTTCGTTGACGTCGTGCAAACCCTCGATAGAGATCGTCCCGATCTTGGCGCGCTGTCCGGCATTGGCTTTGAAGATGACGTCGAGCACGTGGGCGTCGTCATCGGCATAGGCGATGGGAGGATCGACCTTGGCCAACGCATATCCGTCTTCCTGGAGGGCCAAGAGCAATCGCGCGCCCCCCGCCAGAACATCGGCTGCAACGGCGGGCTGGCCCGCAAACAGGCCGAGTTTCGCCTTGGCGCTATCGGGAACATCTCCTTCGAGGGAAATGCGGCGCAGATAATATTTCGGGCCGAGCGTGGTTGCGATCTTCACGCTCACCGAAGTGGTTTGCGGAAGATTCTCCAGCACATTGGGCAGTTCGGGATCGTCCAGCTTGTGACCGGCGATTTCGATGGTCGCCTGGCCCTGATAATAACCAAAGCTGTGCAGCGCGGTTTGGAGGCGTCCGATATCGCCCTTGGCGCGCGCCACCAACGCAAAGCCGCCAGCCGGCGCTGTTTGGCGCAAGCTCACCAATAGGGCGCTGTCGTGCAACGCGGCATCGAGGCTGTCTTTGCCGGTTGATTGAATGTCGACGGTGTAGGGCTGCGGGTCGGCGGCATGGCCCGACGTTGCAGCGAAGAAGGAGGTTGCAGAAAGGCCCAGCACGCAGGCTGCGCGTGTTGCGACCCGTGACAGCGCGCAAGGCCGGCGATTGCCCCGATCGGCCGTCCGGACGCCTGCAAAGAAAGCCGCGAAGCGGGACGAAATAGCCATGTGGCCCGATCACTACCGGCCCTTCCGGCCCCGGTCCAGCGTTAACGAATTCGTGCCGGCGGAACCCCGGAAAAACGGGGCAGGGGATGCAGAGAAGCCACATTTTGTCCGCTTACGGACCATTTACACAAAGCCGATGAGAAATCGCAACACCACTGTCACGCAAATACCCCACACGTCTTTGTGCCGCCGGACAGCGATTTGCGGCCGGCGGCGCGAATTCAAGCGGAGTGTGCGTCGTGATTGCGTATCAATTGACAGCCCTACCGGGCGCTGTGTGCAAGGCCCTCGAAAAATCCGCAAAAAAACCGGCGCTGGCGCTCAATCGCGTGCGGCGCTACCGCACCATCTTCCTATCGGATACCCATCTGGGCACGCGCGGCTGCAAGGCCGATCGCCTGGTCGATTTCCTCGCGCACAATGATTGCCAAACGCTCTATCTGATCGGAGACATCGTCGATGGCTGGGCCCTGAAGCGCAACTGGTACTGGCCGGATTCGCACACAGCCGTCGTCGCCGAGATTCTGCGCAAGGTCGAAGCCGGCACGCGTGTGATCTACGTGCCGGGCAATCACGACGAGGCGCTGCGCGACTATAGCGGTCTGGTGCTTGGCGGTGTCGAACTCCAGGCCGAAGTCGTGCACAGGACGGCGGACGGACGCCAATTGCTGGTGATCCATGGCGATCTGTTCGATGGCATCATCGCTTACGCCAAATGGCTCGCCTATCTGGGCGACCGCGCCTATGAGCTTGCGCTTTCGCTCAACAACACGTTCAACGCCGCGCGCCGCCGTCTGGGGATGCCGTACTGGTCGCTCTCGGCCTATCTGAAGCTGAAGGTGAAGAACGCCGCCCGCTTCATCTGCGATTTCGAGAACGCACTTGCACGCGAAGCCCGTTCGCGCGGCCTCGACGGGGTGGTCTGCGGGCACATCCACCATGCCGAGGTCAAGGACATCGCGGGCATGATCTATTGCAACGACGGGGACTGGGTCGAAAGCTGCACCGCGCTCACCGAAGATGCGGTGGGCCGCTTGCGCATCGTCTATTGGGCCGATTTGGCCCAAGAGCGCACAGCTCCTGTCTTCGTGCCGCGTCCGTTGGTGCCGGAAGCGGCGTAATCCCTAATCGGCCGCAATATGCGCCCCGCCGCCGCTGATGGACCGGCGCGCCAGCCACACCACGGCGATCATCGCCACGCTCAGCCAGCCCGAAATCCAGAACAGATCGATGGACGCCAGGAGATAAGCCTGTTGCACAAGGTTGCGCGCGAGAAGCCCATAACTTTGCAGATCGGTGAACCCGAAATCGTGCAGATGCGCGACCGCCTGCTGCATCGCCGGATTGTAAAGGCTGGATGCTTCGGCCAATCGGCTCTGGTGCAGCGCCTCGCGCCGGTCCCACAAGGTCGTCGTGATCGAGGCGGCAAAGCCGCCCGCCGTGATGCGGGCGAAATTGGAAATGCCCGAAGCCGACGGAATGCGCTGCGGCGGGACACCGTCCAGCGAGATCGTGATCATGGCGACGAAGAAGGTGCTCATGGCGATGCCCTGCACCAGCAGCGGCAGCACGAAATCCCAGAAACCCGGCATCGGCCGTGAAGCCTGGCGCGCATGAAATAGGAGACGGCAAAGGCCACGAAGGCCATGGTGGCGAGCCAGCGGGCGTCGACGCGCGACATCAACCGCGCGGCGATGGGCGTCAGCAGCACCGCGACCACGCCGCTGGGCGCGGCCACCAGCCCCGCCCAGGTGGCGGTGTAGCCGATCTGGGTCTGCAGCCAGAGCGGCAGCAGCAACATATTGGCGAAGAACACCGCATAGCCCAGACAGAAGGCCAGCGTGCCCAGCGCAAAATTGCGTTGCTTGAACAGCGACAGATCCACGATGGGATGATTCTCGGTCAGCTCCCAGATCAGGAAGGCGACGAAGCCGACGGCGGCGACGATCGCCAGAATGACGATCTTGGTGCGAGGCGAACCAGTCCGCGTCCTTGCCGGTGTCGAGCATCACCTGCAGCGCGCCCACCCAGACGATCAGCAATCCCAATCCCACCCTGTCGATCGGCAGCTTGCGCGTCGGGGTCTCGCGAGCCGAGAGATTTCGCCAGCACAGGAACGCCACGAGCAGGCCCACCGGCACGTTGATCAGGAATATCCAGCCCCAATGATAATTGTCGGAGATATAGCCGCCCAGAATGGGGCCGCAGATCGGCGCCACCAGGGTGGTGATCGACCAGATGCCCAGCGCGGTGGCGCGCTTCTGCGGCGGGAAGATGGAAATCAGCAGCGCCTGCGAGCCCGGAATCATCGGGCCCGAGACCGCGCCCTGCAGCACCCGAAAGAAGATCAGCGACGGCAGGCTCCAGGCCATGCCGCACAGAAACGACGCGAGCGTGAACAGCAGGACCGAGAACACGAAGGTGCGCACCACGCCATAGCGGCCCATCAGCCAGCCGGTCAGCGGCACGGCCGATGCCGTTGGCCACGGCGAAGGAGGTGATCACCCAGGTGCCCTGGTCGGTGCTGGCGCCCAGATTGCCGGCGATGGTGGGCAGCGAAACATTGGCGATGGTGGTGTCCAGCACCTGCATGAAGGTGCCCAGCGCCAGCGCCAGGGCGGTGATCGCCAGCTGCATCGCCCTTCAGCGGCGCCGGCTGCGCTGCAGCACCAGATCCGCTCATGGCGCAGGTGCACCGCCCGCACCATTCTCGCGCCAGGATCCTGCGCAATCAGCGATCGGCGGTCGGCATCCGCATCCGTATCGCCGGTATCGCCGCGCATATGCGCGCTCTGCACCGACGACGACGACCAGCGGGCCCGACGTGTCGCGCACATCGACGTCCGACTCGACCGACAGCCCCACGCGCAGCGGATGCTCGTGCAGTTCCTTCGGATCGAGCGCGATGCGCACCGGCACGCGCTGGACGATCTTGATCCAGTTGCCGGACGCATTCTGCGGCGGCAGCAGCGCAAAAGCCGCGCCCGCTGCCCGCGCCCAAGCCCGTCGACATGGCCGTGATAGGTCACGCTGCCGCCATAGATGTCGGCGGTCACCGTCACCGGCTGGCCGACGCGCATGTCCTGCGAGCTGCACTTCCTTGAAATTCGCATCGATCCAGACATCTGGTCGAGCGGCACCACCGCCATCAGCGGCGTGCCGGCCGCGACCTGCTGGCCGACCTGCACCGTGCGCTGGGCGATCACGCCGTCCACCGGCGCGATGAGGCGCATATGCGACAGTGTGATCGCTGCGTTGCGCAGCCGCGCGATAGAGGCAAGAACGTTGGGGTTGGTCGCAACGGAGGTTCCTTCGACGGAGGCAAGTGCCTCAGCGAGCGCGCTTTGCGACACCGCCAGCGTGGCCTTGGCCGAAGTCACCGCATCGTGGGCATGTGCCACTTCTTCTGCAGATACCGAGCCATCACCGGAAGCCGCCTTCCTGCGCCGATAATCGTCTTCGGCCTGGGTCAGTTGCACCTGTGTGGCCGCGATCTGTGCGCGCAGTTGATCGACTTTGGAAAAATCCGAGCGAACCGAGCGCACGGTGCGCGCCAGATCGGCCTGCGCCGATTGCATCGCCACGTTGGCCGTGGCCGGGTCGAGCTCCACCAGCAATTGTCCGCGCCGTACTGTCTGTGTGTTGTCGGCATGAAGCGCCAGAACGGTCGCCGGTTCGCGGCTGGTGATCGCCACCACGTCGCCGCCGACATAAGCATCGTCGGTGCTCTCGAAGTAGCGCGCATAAGCTAGCCAATAGATACCCCACGCCACCGCGCCCACGACCACGACAACGCCAAGGATAATCAGCCAGCGCCGCCGCGTTTGTGTGCGTTGCTGGGCCGAAGATGTGGAAGCTGCGTCGCTCATGGGATCACGTCCTGATGTGTTGGCGCGGCATCGGCGGATGGCTTCGCCGTGGAATCGAAGTCTCCGCCCACTGCGAGCAGGAGTGCGACGCGCGAGGTCGCGATGTCGGCGTCCAGTGCGGCCTGCCGTAGGCGTGCCTGCAACAAGGTGTTCTCGGCATCGAGTACGTTGAGCTGCGGATTGAGGCCGTTGCGATAACGCGTCTGTGCCAATTGAAAGCTTGCTTCGGCGGCGGCAAGCGCCTCGCGCTGCTCAACGGCTTGATCCTGAAGCGACCGCAATTGGCTTAGCGTGTCCGCGGTCTGCTTGACGGCCGTGACCACGGCCTCGTTGTAATCGTCAACTGACGCGTCCAGTGCCGCAGTCGCGCCCGCATAATCCGCGCGAAGCTTGCCTGCATCGAAAATGGGAAGGTGAATTGCCGGCCCCGCGCCATAGGTCAATGCCGATGAGCCAAACATTGGGCCAAGCCCGATGGCGGCCCATCCCGCGAAGGCGGCCAGATTGACGTCGGGATAAAATGCCGTGCGCGCCACGTCGCGGCCCGACATTGCGGCGGCGATGCGCGCCTGCGCCGCGGCGATGTCGGGCCGCCGTGCCAGAAGATCGGCCGGCAAGGCTTGCGGCAATCCAAGTGCGCCGTCGTCCAAACGAGGCCGCGCGATCTGCCCATATAGATCGGCGCCGCGCCCGACCAGTGCCGCAACCTCGTGCTCGGCAAGATCGCGATTGCTGTTGGCGCCGATGAGATCCTCGCGCGCGGTGGCCAGCAGCGCTTGAGCAAGTTTCTGAGGCGCGGTGCTTTCAAGTCCGTTCTTCACGCGGGTGTTCGTCAGTGCAAGCACGCCCTCGCGCTGTTTCACCGTCGCCTCTGCGAGATCGCACAGCACGTAAGCGCGCGACAATGCGATATAGGCCTGGGTCACGGACCCGGCGAGCGCAAGCCGGGCGGCTGCGGCGTCGAGTGTTGCGGCCTCGGCGGACGACCGCGCCTTGTCGACCATCGCCGATTGCCGGCCCCAGAAATCGATCGACCAGGACAGATTGGCCTGCACGGTGCCGATCCATTGCGTTGTGCCGGCATAGGGCGGGGGAATGATATAGTTGTTGCTGAAGTGCTCGCGTTGCTCTTGTCCGTCGAGGGTGAGTTGCGGATAGGTCTGCGCCCGGCTACCGGCTAGTTCGGCCTCTGCCATGCGCATCCGCGCCAGCGTCGCCGCAAGCGACGGATTTCCGGCCTGTGCCTGCTCGACCAGCCCATCAAGCTGTTTGTCGCCGAATGCTTCCCACCATTTGCTGCTGATCGCCGGCGCAGGTGCAGCACTCAATCCCAACGCATCGGCCTTTAGCGCGGTTTGGCTGGGCGTGGTGGAGGGTGCCGAAACGCAACCGGCGACCGAGGCGCTCACAAAGACAAGGGCCAGCAGACGCTTCACCGGGCACTCCGTGCTTTTTGAGGGGGCCCAACAGGTTCGGCTTCGATACGGGCGATCAGCCGCGTCAGCAGGCTGATCAGGGTCGTGACTTCCGACGTCGAGAAATCTCCGAGTACATTGTTCCAGAAATCCAAGATGCGCGGCATCAAAGACTTCGCAACCGCTTTGCCCTCGGTTGTCAGTGCAAGATCGATGATGCGCCTGTCGTTCTTGTTGCGGCAGCGCGTCACCAATCCGCGCGCCTCAAGCTGATCGACCAGCCGTGTCATGGCACCGCTGTCGTGGCCCATGTGGCGTGCAATGTCGGCACAGGTATGGGTCACCCCGTCGCGCAGCGAGATCAGCGCTACCCAATGCGAAAAGGAAAGTTCCTCGTCGGCGAACCGCGCCTCGGCGTGGGGCACCATCAGATTGTTCAGTCGGCGCACCAAATATCCCACCGATTTGCGCGATTTAAAGGTTTCCACGCGATAATGGGGCTTGGGCATGGTGGCGCGATATAGGCTGCAAAAGCAATATCTGCATAGGCAGGGATTATGTCAATGCCAGGCACCTATGCGTGGCACGCAACCCTTACCAGGCGCTTGATCAATCTTTACCCGCCGCAGTGCCACGCATTGCACGCTATCGCGGCGCCGATCACCGCCGACAGCATGTGGGAAAAGTACTCGCGGCCACGCCAACTGTTTTCGCAGCCGCCTCGCAAAAACACGGGCGGAGCAGGAAGTGCGCTCTGCTCCGCCCATGACCTGCGCAGGATATGCGAATTGTTTTGATTTGATCTGCGAATGGCTACCGCTGCCGCTCGTTTTGCTCTTCGCGCCCGCCTATGGCGCCGACGCGCTTGTCGATGCACGCTGTTAGAGGTGCCGACCGAAGCGTTGCCGCTGGCGTTGGCATTCACGTTGACGCCGTTTGCCGTATTGCTGGCCGCTGCCAGGACATTGTTCGCCGTAGACTGCGCCGCCGAACCCACATTGGTTGCGGTGCCAACCACCTGCGACGCGGTGTTGTTGGTGGTGTTGGTCAGTGTGCTGGTTGCCCCACTCAGATTGGCGCTGTTGGTGGCGGCAGTTGCGCCACCCGAACCCGACACGCTGCCAACACCGGGCACGGTTGTGCCGACGGACGAAGTGCCATTGGCACTTGCTGGCACGGCGTTGAGGGTTGAACTGGCAGTGTTCAACGTGTTGCTCGTCGCGGACTGGACTTTTGAGGTCGCACCCGAGGCCGTGCTGTCGATCTTGCCTTGCGCCTGACTGGTCGGGCCGGTCACCTTGCTGGTGACGGGCGACAGATTGGGTGACGCATTCACGGTGCCGTTGCCGGTGATGCTGCCGCCCGCAGTCGGGCGCATCATCGCGGGCCCAGTTCCGCCGATCCCGCCCATACCGCCAAGCCCACCCATGCCCCCCATGCCTATGCCACCCATGCCAAAGCCGCCACCGCCGCCAAGGTGCCCGCCGCCGCCAAGAAGTCCTCCGGCCAACGCCGGGGTTGCGATGGCAACCGTGCCGCACAGAAGCATCGTCTGCGTCGCCTTGCGAAGATTGAATGTCATAGCCGTGTTCCTTTCCTATGGTTCCGCGAGAGGCGAAATCGTTGCCCAAAACCTCGATTTCTTGCATCCCACTGACCAACAACGGAAGTGGCGCAGGCTTTCTTCCGCACGCTGTCTGCTTTTTTCGCGGAAAGATTTTGTGAACTAATTCGCTTGCCAGCCGCGGTCGCGAGCCTGACGTTCGCTGACAGCGTCGAAGGGCGCGCCAGCGATCATCTTGGCGGCAGCGTTGCGGATGATGTCCGCCATCGCGCTTGCCGCTTTGCGATACGTGCCCTGAGCTTCGGGTTCGATCGAAGCAAGAGCTGTGATGTTCCATGCCGCCTTGTCGCGGCAAGCGATGCCGGAAAGCGTGCCTGCTTCAAAGGTGCGGCAGTCACGCCCGTCTTTGGCATGGAAGCTAACGCCGATGCGCGGTCCGTTCGCGGGTTGCGTTTGAGAGGCAAGCTGCGTGGTGAGGACATCTGCCAGTGCGCCGCTTGCGATAAGCGTTCCATTCTTGGCCGTCGTGATCGGCCCCACATTGCCGGCATTGACAAGAACGCCGATCACCAGTCCGAACGCCAGCGCGGCCGCCGCGGGAATGCCCGTCCAGATCCAGATATTGTGCCGGCCATGCCAAAACATCTGCGTCAGTCTCCACCGCCGCGACACCGCCGTGTTCGCGATGGCCGCCGTCAACCGATCCGGAATCCGCTCCTGCATGATGGGCGAAAACGCAGCGGCGAAATCGCGCCGGAGGGCAGCTTGTGTTTCTACAAAGTCGCGCAGATCCGGGTTGGCCGCGATTTCGCCTTGCACGTGCAAGGCGTCGTCCGGCGACAATTCTCCGTCGACGAATTGCATCAGGATTTCCCGGGAGAGCGTCATGACAAAGTCTCCGCCTGTTTGCCGAAAACACGCACGCTCAACGCTTCGCGGGCTCGCGAAAGCCTGCTCGTCACCGTTCCGATCGGTACTCCCAGAACCTCGGCTGCATCGCGATAAGCCATGCCATCCACCAGCACGAGAGATACGACCACGCGCTGATCTTCGGGCAGGTTTGCAAGCGCGCGACACGTATCGGCAAATGTCAGCCGCGCTTCTGTATCGCGCACCCCGTCCACAGGACTGCCGTGCCGATCTTCCAATGGCACCGAGGCGCGCACGCGCCGGGCCCTCACATTGTCGATCCAGAGGTTTTGCGCGATGCGAAACATCCAGCTGTCCAATCGCGTACCGTCTTCCCAGCGTTGCAAGTTGCGCAACGCCCGTTCCACCGTATCTTGCACCAGATCGTCTGCATCCGTCGCATCGCCCGTCAGCGACAGCGCAAAGCGGCGCAGCCGCGGCAACAGCGCGGTCATCTGGTTGCGGATCGTGTTGATCGGTGCACCCATCGCTACGGTGACAACGTCCCAGCTTGGGATTTATTCCTTGCGCCAAACGCAAAGAAACGTATCCGGTGAGATTCAATTTACACGTCACGCGGACTATGTGTTCACTGTACCAGGCAGGGCAAGGCCGGAAAGGCGCGAGCGATGAACAAGGTAAAGCGGCTGCTACGCGGGGTTGGGTACGGGGCAGTGGCAGGCGCGCTTCTTGCAGCGCCGTCTGCGCAAGCCCGCATCCTGGGCCTGCCTATAGGCGTGGGCGGTATTGGCCCCTTGGATCTGCCGCGCGTGGGCCCTCTGCCCGGCGTCATCAATACCACCACAGGCACACTTGATTCAGCGCTTGGCATTGTGCGCGACACGGTCGGCCGTCCGCAACGCACGATCTCGTTCGACACCGATCCATATGGCGCGCGCGTGCTACGTCAGACCGTGCTGGCGCTTTCGCCCACCGCACAAAGCCTTTCCATTGCCGTGGGGCTGAGCTTTCAGGTGGTGCGCCAGCAGACGATAGGCTCGTTGGGTCTCACCATCACCCAATTGCGGGCGCCGGAAAATCTGAACGCCACCGAAGCGCTTTCGCTTTTGCGCCGTGCAGATCCGGCGGGCTCCTATGATTACGACCACATCTACAATCCCTCGGGCGAGGCCCAATCGACGATTGCCGGCCTGGCGCCGACCGCACCGTCTCAACCCGGTGCCAAAGTTCGCATTGGCATGATCGATGCCGGCATCGATCGCAAGCATCGCGACTTCGCGGACGCAAATATCATCGTGAAGAATGTAGCAGGCGAAAAGGATAGCGTGCCGACAGCGCACGGCACTGCGGTTGCTTCGCTCTTGGTCGGCAAGGATGGCCAAGGCACGCTTGCCGGCGCCGATCTCTATGCGGCCGACGTCTATGGCGGCGAAGCCTCCGGCGGTGCAGCGGACGGCATCGTCCGCGCACTGGGCTGGCTTGCCGAAAACGATGTGCCGGTGGTGAACATCAGCCTGGTAGGCCCGCCCAATATTATTCTGGAAGCCGCAGTCAAGGCATTCCTGAAACGCGGCCATGTCCTTGTCGCAGCCGCTGGAAACGATGGACCCTCAGCGCCTATGGAATATCCCGCCGGATATGAAGGGGTCGCAGCCGTGACATCCGTCGATGAGGGCCACAATGTACAGCTTGACGCCAACCAAGGCCCCCAGATCACATTCGCGGCCTTGGGCGTCAACAGACGCGTGGCTGCGATGGGCGGTGGTCACGCGACGGTGACGGGCACATCCTATGCCGCGCCATCGGTGGCGGTGCGTTTTGCAGTGCTTGTGAAGCCATCCGATCCCGCAGCGGCCAAAGCCGCCTGGGACACCCTCGAACACGACGCGCTCGATCTGGGCGCGCCGGGGCGTGATCCCGTTTTTGGCTATGGCTTACTTGCGCCTTTGGGTGCGCAACCCACCGTCGCGGTCCAATAAGTATTACGACATCGGATTGGCCGGTGGTGGCGGATCGCCGGGCAGCGCGATGAACTCCTTGTTGTCGAGATCGGGCAGCTTCATGCGCCCTGCGCGCCAATCGGCCTTGGCCTGTTCAATGCGTTCTTTCGACGACGACACGAAATTCCATTCTATGAAGCGCTCCCCAAGCGGCTCGCCGCCGAGCAGCATGACGGTTGCTCGCGTTTGCGCCGTGAAGGTGATCGTCTCTGCCGGTGCGAAGACGAGCAGATGACCTGCTTGGAACGTCTGGCCGTCGACCTGCACCGAACCTGCGGCGATATAAGCGGCGCGTTCGGGATATTCCGCAGGCAGCCCCGCGCTTGCGCCTGATTGCAAATTCCAATGCGCATAAAACATCGGCGAATGCGTCTTGACGTTCGCTTTGGCGCCGAACGCTTCACCCGCCACCAGTCGTGCCCACAAGCCGTCGCTCTCAAAGGTCGGCAGATCGTCCGCGCCATGATGGAAGAAGGCAGGCTCGATTTCTTCCTGTTCCCTGGGCAAGGCAACCCAAGTCTGGATGCCATGCATCGTCCCGCCCTGCGCACGCGCTTTTTCGAAGCGCTCCGAATGGGTGATGCCGCGACCCGCCGTCATCCAGTTTACTTCGCCCGGCCGGATCGCCTGTTCAGACCCGAGGCTGTCGCGATGCATGATCTCGCCATCGAACAGATACGTCACCGTCGAAAGCCCGATATGGGGATGGGGCCGCACATCGACCGTCTTGGCAATGCCAGGGGCAAACGTGACAGGCCCCATGTGATCGAAGAACACGAACGGGCCCACCATACGCCGCTTGGCGGCGGGCAACACGCGGCCGACCTCGAAGCCGCCCAGATCACGCCGTCGCTGATCGATTACAAGCTCCAGCATCGTGGTCTTCCTATTCTGCAAAGAGACTTATGCTACTCTATTGGGCGCCCGCGGCGCGAGGTCGATCTGCCATGAGCAAGCCAGCCAATCTGTTTGCCGTCATAATGGCCGTGGCACTGGCGGGCTGCTCTTTGCTATCGACCAGTTGCAAATTGCCGGCCCATGCAATGAACCGTGTGGAGCTGTTGTTCGGCGCAAAGGCTCAGGATGGCAGGTCGATCGACGACCGCCAGTGGCAGGACTTTCTCGACAGCGAGGTCACGGCGCGGTTCCCAGCCGGGCTGACCGCCTATTCCGCCTACGGCCAATGGCAACGCCCCGACGGTTCGGTCGAAAAAAGTCCGTCGCGCGTTTTGGTGATCTGGTACGAGGCCAAGGCCGATGCATCGGCCCGCATCGATGCCGTGCGCCAGGCCTACAAAAAGCGCTTCGCCCAACTCTCCGTCATGCGTGTGGATAGCGCCGACTGTGTCTCGTTCTAAAGCGGAAGCTCGCTTTGGCCCATCAGCGAGAGATCCACGGCGCGCGCGCATTGCCGGCCCTCGCGGATCGCCCACACGACCAGCGATTGCCCGCGCCGCATGTCGCCGCACGCAAAGACGTTTGGCGCGCGAGGTCTTGTAATCGATGACATTGGCCTTGACGTTGCCGCGCCCATCGCGCTCTACGCCGGATTGTTCGACCAGCCCCTGCTTGTGCGGTCCCACAAAACCCATCGCGAGCAGAACCAGATCAGCCTTTAATTCAAACGCGCTGTGCGGCATCTCGACCATCTGCATCCGGCCGTCCGTGCCCTTTTGCCATTCCACACGCACGCATCCAAGCGCCTGGATCGCGCCGTCGCCTCCGATCGCGCGCTTGGTCAGCACCGACCAATCGCGATCACAGCCTTCTTCATGTGACGAGGAGGTGCGCAGCTTCAATGGCCAATCAGGCCAGGCGAGTGCCTTGTTCTCGTGCTCCGGCGGCCTGGACAGAATTTCGAGTTGGGTGATCGATGCGGCCCCATGCCGGTTGGAGGTGCCGATGCAATCTGATCCCGTGTCGCCGCCGCCGATCACCACCACGTGCTTGCCTTTGGCGCTGAGTGTGCCTTGCGGGGCGGCGCGGGCCTCGTCGTCGCCCGCCACGCGCTTGTTCTGCTGGGTGAGGAAATCCATCGCGAAATGGATGCCCGACAATTCGCGCCCTTCGATCGTCAAGATCGCGCGGCTCTTCCGCGCCCGCCTGACAGCACCAGCGCATCGTAATCCTTGAGCAGCATCGACACCGATACCGCCACCCCCACTTCGACGCCGGTGCGGAACGCAACACCTTCCGCCTCCATCTGCCGCATGCGCCGGTCGATGAGGTGCTTTTCCATCTTGAAATCGGGAATGCCGTAGCGCAGCAACCCGCCAATACGGTCGCTCTTTTCGAACACGGTCACGCTGATGTCCCGCGCGCGCCAATTGCTGCGCGCAAGCAAGGCCTGCGGGGCCTGATCCCACGACGGCGACGTTCTTGCCGGTCTTGCGTGCGGCCGGCAGCGGCTTGATCCAGCCCTCTTCCCAGCCCCGATCGACGATCTGGCATTCGATGGTTTTGATCGTGACCGGATTGTCGTCGATGTTGAGCGTGCAGGACGTCTCGCAAGGCGCCGGGCAGACGCGGCCGGTGAATTCGGGGAAATTGTTGGTGGAATGCAGCATGTCGAGCGCTGCGCGCCACTGGTCGCGATAGACCAGGTTGTTCCAGTCCGGAATCATGTTGTTGACCGGACAGCCCGTATGGCAGAACGGAATCCCGCAATCCATGCAGCGCGCCGCCTGCTGGCTTACTTCGTCGTAAGGCAGCGCAGTGACAAATTCCCGCCAGCCCTTGCGCCGCGCCTCGGGCTTTTCGGTGCCGCGGTCGCGACGCTCGATTTCCAGAAAGCCTGTGGGTTTTCCCATGGCTTAAGCTCCAACCAGTTTGTACATTATTCCGCAGCGACGGCTGCGGATTTCAGGCGCTCGTTCTTCAGATCGTTCAGCGCACGCGCATAATCGACCGGCATGACCTTCACGAATTTCGCAAGTGCGCCGTCCCAGTTCTCCAGCATCATCTTCGCCCGCGCGCTGCCGGTGTGCAGAAGGTGGCGTTCCACCAGAATGCGTATGCGCTCGCGCATCGAAGGCCAGCATGTCGCCCATCCCGCTGTCCTCAACGCTCACCGAGCGCTGACGCGGAGCCTGGGGATCCTCGCTGCCGCTTGCCGGCTCCACGCCCGCCAGCGTCACCATGGCCGGGTTGCACAGCGAGTGGAAATCACCGTCGGCGTCATAGACATACGCCACGCCGCCCGACATGCCGGCGGCGAAATTGCGCCCGGTTCTGCCCAGCACCACCACGACGCCGCCCGTCATATATTCGCAGCCGTGATCGCCGGTCCCTTCGACCACCGCGACCGCGCCGGAATTGCGCACGCCAAAGCGTTCGCCCGCCACGCCTTCGAAATAAGCTTCACCCGCAATCGCGCCGTAGAGCACAGTGTTGCCGACAATGATGTTCTCGGTCGGATCGCGCCGGGTGTTCTTTGGCTGTCGCACGACAATGCGACCGCCCGAAAGCCCCTTGCCGACATAGTCATTGCCGTCGCCGACCAGATCAAGACAAACCCCGCGCGCCAGAAATGCGCCGAAGCTTTGCCCCGCTGTGCCGTGAAGCGCACCGAGATCGTATCTTCCGGCAAGCCCGCATGGCCGTGCCGCCGCGCGATTTCGCCCGAAAGCATGGCCCCTATGGTACGGTCCACATTGCGGATGGTGCGCTTGAGAGACACCGCCTGGCCGCTTTCGATGGCCGGTTTGGCCGCCTTGATGAGATCGTGATCGAGGGCTGCTTCCAACCCGTGATTTTGGCGTTCGCAATTCCAGGTCGCAACACCGGGTGCGGGCGGCACCTGATACAAAATCTTCGAAAGATCGACGCCCTTGGCCTTCCAGTGCTGCAGCGCCTTGCGCATATCGAGCAGGTCCACGCGCCCGATCATCTCGTTGAGGGTACGCAGGCCGAGCTTGGCCATGATCTCGCGCAGCTCTTCTGCGACAAAGAAGAAATAATTGATGACGTGTTCGGGCTGACCGGTGAAGCGTGCACGCAACACCGGGTCCTGCGTTGCAACCCCCACCGGGCAGGTGTTCAGATGGCATTTGCGCATCATGATACAGCCCGAGGCGATCAGCGGCGCTGTGGCAAATCCGAATTCGTCGGCACCCAGCAACGCGCCGATCGCCACGTCGCGTCCGGTGCGCAATCCACCATCGACCTGTACTGCGATGCGCCCGCGCAAGCCATTCAGCACCAGCGTCTGCTGCGTCTCCGAAAGCCCGATTTCCCAGGGGCTCCTGCATGGGTGAGCGAGGTCAAGCGGTGATGCGCCGGTGCCGCCTTCGAAGCCAGAAATCGTCACATGATCGGCGCGCGCCTTTGGCGACGCCGGCTGCCACCGTGCCCACGCCCACTTCCGACACCAGCTTCACCGAAATGCGCGCCTTCGCGTTGGCGCTCTTCAGATCGTGGATGAGCTGGGCTAGGTCTTCGATGGAATAGATGTCGTGATGGGGCGGCGGCGAGATCAGGCCCACGCCTGGTGTGGAATGACGCACGCGCGCGATGTTCTTGTCGACCTTGTGGCCCGGCAATTGGCCGCCTTCGCCGGGCTTGGCGCCTTGCGCCATCTTGATCTGGATGTCGTCGGCGTTGACGAGATACTCGGTGGTCACGCCAAACCGTCCCGACGCCACCTGCTTGATCGCAGACCGCATGGAATCGCCATTGGCCAGCGGCACGAAACGATCGGCTTCCTCGCCGCCTTCGCCGGTGTTGGAGCGGCCGCCGATGCGGTTCATCGCGATCGCCAGATTCGTATGGGCTTCGCGACTGATGGAGCCAAAGCTCATCGCGCCCGTGGCAAACCGTTTCACGATCTCGCTGGCTGGTTCGCACCTCGTCGAGCGCGATCGCTGTGCTAGCGAATTTGAACCGCATCAGCCCGCGAAGGGTCAGAAGCCGCTCGCTCTGCTCGTTGATGCTCGCCGCGAATAGGCGATATTCCTCCGGAATGATTGCCGCGCACCGCATGCTGCAGCTTGGCAACCGATTCCGGCGTCCAGGCATGATCCTCGCCGCGCAGGCGGAACGCATAATCGCCGCCGACATCGAGCATGTTGCTGATAGATCGGATTGTCGCCATACGCGTCGCGATGCCGGCGCACGCTTTCTTCGGCGATCTGTTTCAGGCCCACGCCTTCGATGGTGGTGGCGGTGCCCGTGAAATATTTCTCGATGAATTCGGAAGAAAGCCCCACCGCATCGAAAATCTGCGCGCCGCAATAGGATTGATAGGTCGAGATGCCCATCTTGGACATCACCTTCAGCACGCCCTTGCCCACCGCCTTGATGTAGTTCTTCTGCACTTCATAGGACGTCTGAGCGGGAGGCCGCGCTGCGCGCGAATCTGCTCCAGTGTCTCGAACGCCATATAGGGATTGACCGCTTCCGCGCCATACCCCGCCAGCACGCAGAAATGATGGACTTCGCGCGCCTCGCCGGTTTCCACCACAAGCCCGGTCTGCATCCGAAGGCCCTGACGGATCAGATGATGATGCACAGACGCCGATGGCAAGGGCTGCCGGAATGGGAATGCGCTCGGCACAAACCGTCGCGATCCGAAAGGATCAGGATGTTGTTGTCGGCCAGCACCGCATCGGTGGCGTTGCGAGCAGATGCGCGCGACGGCGCGTTCGCAAAGCCATCGGCGCCTTCCGACGCAGGCCACGTGCAGTCGATGGTGGCGGTGCGGAACGCGCCGTCCAGCAATTCCGAAATCGAGCGGATCTTCTCGATATCGGCGTTGGTCAGAACCGGCTGCGCCACTTCCAGGCGCTTGTGCGCGCCGGCTTCGTGGCCGAGCAGATTGGGCCGCGGCCCGATCATCGACACCAGCGACATCACCAGTTCTTCGCGGATCGGATCGATCGGCGGATTGGTGACCTGCGCGAAATTCTGCTTGAAATAATTGTAGAGCAGCTTGGGCTTGGCGGAGAGCACCGCAATAGGCGTGTCGGATGCCCATCGAGCCGATGGGATCGTCGCCTGATTGCGCCATCGGCTCCAGGAAGAATTGCAAATCTTCCTGGGTGTAGCCAAATGCCTGCTGGCGATCGAGCAAGGTGGATGGATCGTTGGCCTTCGCCGGCTGTTCTTCCGGCAGGTCGGGCAAGTTCTTCGAGCTTGAACTGGGCCTCCTTCAGCCATTCTTCATAAGGTTCGGCGTCGGCAAGCTTGCGCTTGATCTCTTCGTCCTCGACGATGCGGCCTTCTTCAAGATCGATCAGCAGCATCTTGCCGGGCTGCAGGCGCCATTTGCGCATGATCTTTTCTTCGGCGATCGGCAGCACGCCGGCTTCCGAGGCCAGGATCACCAGATCATCGTCGGTGACGATATAGCGCGCGGGCCGCAAACCGTTGCGGTCGAGCGTGGCGCCGATCTGGCGGCCATCGGTGAAGGCGATCGCGGCCGGACCGTCCCACGGCTCGATCAGGGCGGCATGATATTCGTAGAAACGCCTTGCGCTTGGCATCCATCAGCTTGTTGCCGGCCCAGGCTTCCGGAATCAGCATCATCACCGCATGTGCCAGCGGATAGCCGCCCGCCAACAGCAGCTCCAGCGCATTGTCCAGACACGCGGTGTCGGATTGGCCGTGCGGGATCAGCGGCCACATCTTGTCGAGGTCTGGCCCGAGAAGCTCGGATTCCATCGTGCGGCGGCGCGCATTCATCCAGTTGACGTTGCCGCGCACCGTGTTGATCTCGCCATTGTGGGCGATGAAGCGATAGGGATGCGCCAGCTTCCACGACGGAAATGTGTTGGTGGAAAATCGCTGATGCACCATGCGCAACCGCGGATTGCGTCAGCGGATTGCGCAGATCGTCGATAGAAGCGGCCCACCAGCGGGGCGAGCAGCAGTCCCTTGTAGACCACCGTGCGCGTCGAGAAGGACGGCATGTAGAAGTCGGTGATGGTCGGGCTGCTTGTGCTTCTTGGCAAGTGCCGCCAGCGGGTTCTGTGTCTGCTTGCGGATGGCCAGGATCTTGCGCTCGAACCCATCCTGATCCTTCACGTTGGGCCCGCGTCCCACGATCGCCTGGCGGATCAGCGGCATCTGCGCCAGCACGGTCTTGCCCAGCCCGTCGGATCGATCCGGCACGTCGCGCCAGCCGATCAGCGTCTGTTCTTCGACCTTGATGAAATGCTCGAACTGCTTGACCACGATGTCGCGCGCCTTGGCTTCCTGCGGCAAAAAGCACATCGCCACCGCATAGTGGCCGGGCTGCGGCAGTGTCACGCCGGCCTGCGTCGCCCATTCGCGCAACAGCGGATCGGGAATCTGGATCAGGCAGCCCGCGCCGTCGCCCACCAGTGGGATCCGCGCCCACCGCACCGCGATGGTCCAGATTGATGAGGAGCTGCAGGCCTTGGGCGATGATGTCGTGGGATTTGCGGCCCTTGATATTGGCGACAAAGCCTACGCCGCAGGCATCATGTTCGTTCGCCGGGTCGTAAAGACCCTGCTTCGGCGGCAGCCCCGTCGTGCCCATAACTCTCATCGTTTTAAACCCCATCCCGCCGGCAATATTATGTGCCTAGGCGGGCTTGGCTAGAGCGTAAATTGCCGCCTTTATGGGGCTGAAAATGCTGCCGAGCGCAACCTTTTTGTGCGGGCGGGAACCTCTTAAGGGTCACGGCACGGACGGGCTTGCTTGTGCTACGTGATCCTGATTAAGCCCATCGCGTGCGCCAGTTCCAAGGACTTGGCGAAATTCCATCGCGCAAAGTAGGGTGGGCCATGGCGGGGAAGACCAAGCCGGCAACACATCCCAAGCGGCTGATCGTCGGCATTTCCGGCGCATCGGGCGTTGTCTACGGCGCGCGCCTGCTCGAAGCCTTGCGCGACGGCGATGTCGAAACGCATCTGGTCATGAGCAAGCCTGCCGAGATGGCGTTCGCCTATGAGACCGATCTTAAGCCGGGCGACGTGCGCAAGCTTGCCACTGCGTCATATGCCATCGCAGATGTGGGTGCTGCGATCTCGTCGGGCTCGTTCAAGACGATGGGCATGATCGTGCTACCCTGCTCGATCAAGACGATGAGCGAAATCGCCACCGGCGTCACCGGCACGCTTCTGTCGCGCGCAGCCGATGTGGTGCTGAAAGAGCGCCGCCGTCTGGTGATTGGCTTGCGCGAAACCCCGCTCCACGCGGGCCACCTGCGTAATCTGGCCACGTTATCCGATCTGGGCGGGATCATCGCGCCGCTTGTGCCGGCCTTTTATCCCCGGCCAAACTCTGTCGACGACATCATCAATCATTCCGTGGGCCGATTGCTCGATCTGTTCGACATCGAGACCGATCTGGTCACGCGCTGGCAAGGTGCAAAGAGGGGCGAGCCAAGATGACGGGTGTGGATCAGGAACTGGCACGACTGCGCGATTCCATCGATAATATCGATGCCGCACTGGTCCATCTCTTGGCTGAACGGTTCAAATGCACCAAAGCGGTGGGCGAATATAAGGCCACCCACGGGTTGCCCCCCGCCGACCCCAGCCGGGAAGCCGTCCAGATCGCCCGCCTGCGCAAGCTCGCCGAAGCCGCCAAGCTCGACCCGGATTTCGCCGAGAAATTCCTGAATTTCATCGTCATCGAGGTTATCCGCCATCACGAGGCCCTACGCCGCCAGCGCGGCTAGAGGCCACCTTGCAGCCGAAACCTGTCCCGCTATCATGGACTGACAAATTGTCGGCAATTGGGAGAATGCCATGGATGTCAGCTTCTCGCCGCAGGAAGAAGCTTTTCGCCAGGAGGTGAGAAGCTTCATCGCCAGTGCCTATACCCCCGAAATGCGCGCGGCGATGGGCGAAGAGGTCCGCTCCAAGCAAGCCTATCTCGCCTGGCACAGGGCCCTCTACAAACAGGGCTGGGTTGCGCCCCACTGGCCCACGCAATATGGCGGTACCGGCTGGAACGTGACCCAGCGCTACATCTTCAACGAAGAAAACGCGCGCGCCGAGACGACCCCGCTTGCTGCCCTTCGGCCTGTCGATGGTGGGCGCCCGTCATCTTCACCTTCGGCAATGACGAGCAGAAGAAGACCTATCTGCCGCGCATCCTGTCTGGCGAGGACTGGTGGTGCCAGGGCTATTCAGAGCCCGGCGCCGGCTCTGACCTGGCAAGCCTGCGCACCCGCGCGGTGCGCGAAGGCGACCACTACATCGTCAACGGCCAGAAGACCTGGACGACGCTGGCCCAATATCGCCGACTGGATCTTCTGCCTCGTCCGCACCGATCCGACCGTCAAACAGCAGGAAGGCATCTCGTTCCTGCTCATCGACATGAAGACGCCTGGCATCACCGTGAAGCCGATCATCGTGCTCGATGGCGCCCGCGAAGTGAACGAAGTTTTCTTCGACAATGTGAAGGTGCCGGTCGAAAACCGCATCGGCGAAGAGAACAAGGGCTGGACCTATGCCAAATTCCTGCTCGTCAACGAACGTTCGGGCATTGCCGGCGTTGCCCGCTCCAAGAAGGCCATCGAGCGGCTGAAGGAAATCGCCACAGCCGAAACCATCGACGGCGAGCCGCTTATCGCGACCGACGAATTTTCGCGCAAGATCGCCGAGCTGGAGATCGAGCTGACCGCGCTCGAATACACCGAACTGCGCACGCTGGCCGCCGAATCAAAGGGCCAGATGGCGGGTCCCGAAAGCTCGATCCTCAAGATCAAGGGCACCGAGATCCAGCAGCGCATCACCGAATTGACGCTCGAAGCGGTCGGCTATTACGGCTATCCCGACGACCGCAGTCTCGGCGACAACGAGTATCCGTCGGACCGGATTATGCACGCGGGCAGGCCGGCCATTATTTCAACATGCGCAAGGCCTCGATCTATGGCGGTTCGAACGAAATTCAGCGCAACATTATCGCCAAAGCTGTTCTGGGCCTTTAAGCCCAGCCAGATCACGACAGGAAACGCTTATGGATTTTTCCTTCAGCGAAGAGCAGACGCTGCTGCGCAACTCGGTCGCGAAATTTCTCGCCGACAACTACACTTTCGAGAAATGGCGCAAATTCACCCGCGCCGAACCAGGCCGCGATCCCGCCAATTGGCGGCAATTTGCCGAATTGGGTCTGCTGGCCGCGTCGATGCCCGAAGACTATGGCGGGCTTGGCGGTGGCGCGGTCGACAACATGATCGTGATGGAAGAGTTCGGCAAAGCGCTGGTCGTCGAACCGTTCGTGTCGACCGTGGTGGTCGGCGGCGGAATGCTCGCCCGCGACGCCTCCAAAGAGCTCAAAGAAGAGGTCCTGCCCAAGATCGCGGAAGGAAAATCCATCATTGCGTTCGCCTTCGCCGAACCCAAAAGCCGCTTCAATCTCGCCGATCTTTCCACGACCGCGAAGAAACAGGGCTCGGGCTATGTCCTGAACGGCCACAAGGCCGTGGTCATCGGCGCGCCTTGGGCCGACACCTTGCTCGTCACCGCGCGCACTGCCGGAAACATCCGCGATGAAAAGGGCGTGAGCGTTTTTCTCGTCGACAAGAAGACCAAGGGCATCGCCACACGCGATTATCCCACAGTCGACGGCCTTAGCGCGCTTCGGAGATCACCTTCGAGAATGTCGAAGTTGCGGCCTCGCGCCTGATCGGCGAACCCGACAACGGCCTGGCGCTGGTCGAGCGCGCCGCCGACGAGGCGATTGCGGCCCATTGCGCGGAAGCCGCCGGCGCCATGAAGATGCTGGTCGATACCACCGTCGAATATTCCAAGACCCGCAAACAGTTCGGCGTGCCCATCGGAAAATTCCAGGCGTTGCAACACCGCATGGTCGACATGTTCGTAAACTACGAACAATCCGTGTCGATGAGCTTGATGGTGACCTTGAAGCTCGACGAGGACGCGGCCCAACGCAAGAAAGCCGCTTCCGCCGCCAAGGTACAGATCGGCAGTTCGGGCCGTTTGGTGGGCCAGGAGGCGGTGCAGATCCACGGCGGCATCGGCATGACCGACGAACTCAATGTCGGCCATTACTTCAAGCGGCTGACGATGATCGACACATTGTTGGGTAACGTCGACCATCACCTCAAACGCTACGCGTCTCTGAGCCAGGTTTAACTCGCAGCTCGCAGCGGTTCGGAGCGCACCCGCACGCGCGTGGTCGGCAATAGGATCGTGATGCAGGTGCCTTTTCCCGGCGCGCTGTCGAGCAGCACGGCTCCGCCATGCGCTTCTGCAAGCCCTTTTACGATGGGAAGACCCAACCCTGTGCTTTTATCGGCTTGCACCGCGTCGTGGCGGCCTTGGCCGAAGCTTTCGAACACACGGCGGTGATCTTCGGGCGCGATGCCGATGCCGCTGTCGCTGACGCCGAAGGCGGGCCGTCCGTCCGGTACGCGCTTGGCGAAGCCCGTGATGATGCCACCCAACGGCGTGAATTTGATCGCGTTGGACAACAGATTGACGATGATCTGGCGCAACGCCCGCTCGTCGGCGTAGACGAGCGGGAAGCCGGCCTCCACCGAGATCACCAGCTTCACGCCTGCCTGTTGCGCGCGCACATTCATCATCTCGACGCAGTCTTCGAGCAGCCGTGCGATGTCCACGTCGTCTTCGCGCAGCGTCATGCGCCCGGCCTCGATCTTGGCCAGGTCTAGAATGTCGTTGATGAGCGTCAGCAGATGCTGGCCTGAGCCATGGATGTAATTGCCGTATTCCGCATATTGGTCGATGGAATTTCCGAAGGCCCGTGTCTTGATGATTTCGGAAAAGCCCAGGATGGCATTGAGCGGCGTGCGCAGTTCGTGGCTCATATTGGCGAGGAAGGTCGATTTGGCGCGGCTGGCGGCCTCGGCACGCTCGCGGGCGCGGTCGGATGTTTCCTTGGCGCGCCGCAGATCCTCGATCAGAAGCACGCGCTCGTCTTCGAGCTTCAACTTCTTGCGGCTGGTTTCGTAATTGGTGAAGGCCTGGGCTGCCATCATCACCCAGAAGCCGATACACAGCCAGCCGAGGATCGCATCGATCGTGTCGCCCTCCACCATCGGCACCACGGTCATCGCGACCAGATAGACCGGCAGCGTGACGTAGAGCATCGGCAGATAGACCGCGCCCGACGACACCCAGCCCGACAGCGAAGCGCACAGCAGGAACAAGATGAGCAGATGGTTGCCGGCCACCCCTGGCGCCCAGATGACAAAGACCATCGAGCACCACGACAACACCAGCACCGCAGCCATGCTAAGCGCCATCTTGGCGCGATAGCGGATGGTCTCGGCCGAATGATCGTTGGTCTTTAGGAAGTGGAGATATTTGATTTCACAAATCGCGCACAGAATGGTGACAGTGACCGGCCACAAGATCAGACGCAGTGACGGTACCCAATAAGCGTTGGCGGCCGAAACCAAGACGGCGGTTAGCGGCACGATATAGCTGGTGGGCGCATTGGCCTTGCGCGCCATGTCGAGCTGGGCTTCAACAATGCGCAGATCGGTTTCCGTCTGGGGCGACAACGCACGCATGAAACTGTCGCGCATGGCGCGCGCGATCATGCGCAGCCGACCGAAACGCGCCGGCTCGGCTCTGGTTGCTTTACTTTCTTGTCCCACGGTGGCTACGGGTGCTCCGGCTCTTCGGCCAAGAATGCGCTACCGAGCGTTAATGGAGCTTTTCGCAAACGCGCTGCGAAGTGGTAAATTCCCGTTCACCATGTTTTGGGAGGCCTTGTTTGTCCGCACTTCTGTTCGAAAAGAACGGCTTCGTCGTCACCCTCACGATCAACCGCCCCGATAGCCGCAATCCGCTGGGCGAAGAGGGCGATGGCGAGCTTTTTGCCGAGGCGGCCGCCCGCATCAATGCCGACCGGGACATCCGCTGTGCGATCCTCACCGGTGCAGGTTCGGCCTTTTCGGCCGGGGGCAACGTCAAGGCGATGCGCGAACGCTCCGGCGCGTTCGCTGGCACAGGGGTGCACATCCGCGAACGCTATCGCGGCGGCATCCACCGTATCGTGCGCTCGCTATGGGGCGTCGAGGTACCGATGATTGCTGCGGTGAACGGCCACGCCATTGGCTTGGGCAACGACGTCGCATGCCTTGCCGACATGCGCATCGCCGCCGACAACGCGGTCTTCGGGGCTACGTTCCTGCGCATCGGCCTTGTACCGGGTGACGGCGGCTCATGGATTCTGCCGCGCACGATCGGACATGCGCGTGCGGCTGAACTGTTTTTTACCGGCGACACGATCGACGCCCAGACCGCGCTTTCCTGGGGTCTTGTCTCGCGCGTGGTGCCCGGTGCCCAATTGATGGACGAAGCACGCGCACTTGCTGGGCGTATCTGCCGCCAGCCGCCAGATGTCCTGCGCATGACCAAGCGAATGATGCGCGAGGGCCAGAACGTGAGCTTCGACACGATCATGGAGATGAGCGCCAGCATGCAAGCGCTCGCGCATCTGACCGAAGACCATAAGGAAGCCGTCGCTGCCTTCTTCGACAAGCGCCAGGGCGACTTCAAGGGCCGATAATTCGATGTTGAACGATCGCGGTGGGCCCTCTAGCGTGCCCCAAACTATAACCAGGAGAACGCCATGGCTGTCGGTGCCGTAGCCACGATCAAGATACACCCCGGCAAGGGTGCAGAACTCGAAAGCGCGGCCAAGGAATTGATGGCGGCCGTGCGCAAGAACGAGCCCGGAAACAAATTTTACCAGTTCTTCAAATCCAGGTCGGACGAGAACACCTACATCGTCATGGAAATGTACGACGACCAGACAGCGCTCGAAGCCCACGCCAAGTCCGATCATTTTCGCGCGCTCGCACCCAAGATGGGTCCCGCGCTCGCCGGACGGCCGGATGTTCAATATTTCGATGCGCTGTGATGGTCAGACGCCGATAAACGGAACAAGCATGGCAACGCGGCGGCTATAATCGTCATAAGCCGCCGCGCCCAGTTCTTGGCGCAGGAATCGTTCTTCCAGTCGCGCCTTCATCCAAAGGCCGAGTGTGATAAGCGCGCCACCTGCGACCCCAAGGACGGTGCCCTTGGCGACCATCGTCGCATAGGTCGCCAGCAGCAACCCCGTATAGATGGGATGGCGCACGAGCCCATAAGGCCCGCTTTCGACCACCCGGTGATCGGCCTTCTTGGTGATCTGTCCCGACCACAGCTTGCCAAGGTGAACGCGGGCCCACCAGGTGAACGCAAAGCCAAGCCCGACCAATCCCACGCAAATCCACGCCTGGCCCAAAGTCAGATGCCAGAGACGAAGCGGTCCGCGATAGCCGTGAGCGGGTATAAAAAAAACAAGCGCGCCGATGATTGTCACAATCCGATAGGGCGCTTCCTAACGCCAGCCCGCGCTTGCTTGTGCCTGATCGCTCCAGCTTGCCGCAACAATCCACGACAGAACCCAAGCCGCCCACAACACGATGATCGCCAATCCAGGGTGCATCATCTCATTCTTCGCAATCTAGCCGGCCGTCGGCATGAACGGCAGCAGCATCGAAACCCTACGCCTGTAGGCGTCGTATTTTTCTACGCCCAATTCTTCACGCAGGAAACGTTCTTCCCATCGCGCCTTCATCCAATAGCCGATGATGAGGAACGCCAAGCCGGCAAAGGTGTGTGTCGTACCCTTTGGGGCAGTGGTCGCAAAAGCAGCCGTCAGGACGCCGGTATAGATGGAATGGCGCACAATCCGGCCGTGAGCCCGAAACCATACCCGGTCCCCGACCGTCCCGCTTCGGAGGTGGGTGCCACCAAACGATTGCAAGCCTATCCTAGAAGGCCAGTGCCTTTGCCTGTTTCACCAGCGGCAGCTTGTGAATATCAGCCAGCACCTTTTCGGCAATGTCGCCATCCACTTCCACCAGCGCGATCGCATCGCTCCCGGCGCGCTGCGGCCAAGTGCGAAGTTGGCGATGTTGACCTTGGCATCGCCCAGCACCGTGCCCAGACTTGCCGATGAAGCCCGGCTTGTCCTCGTTGACCACATAGAGCATGTGGGGCGCGAATTCGGCATCCAGGTTGATGTCCTTGATCTGGATCAGGCGCGGCCGTCCGTCGGAGAACACCGTGCCGGCGACGCGGCGCGTCGAGCCGTCGCTCATGTCGTCACCGTGATCTTGATATAGCCTTCATAGATGCCCTGCCGGTCGCGGCGGGTCTCGCTCACCTTGATGCCGCGTTCCTTGGCGACGACGGGCGCGTTGACCATGTTCACTTCCGGCAAGCATGCGGCTTGAGCAATCCGGCCAGCGCGGCTTGGGTCAGCGCGCGCTGTGTTGAGCTGCGACGGCGTGCCTTCATAGACGATCTCCACGCGCTGTGCAGGCTGGTGTCGGTGAGCTGGCCGGCGAACGCGCCCAGCTTCTCGGCCAGCGACGATCCACGGCCGCACCTTCTGCGCTTCTTCGGCCGATGATCGACGGCATGTTGAGCGCATTGGTGATGGCGCCGGTGAGCAGATAATCGGAAATCTGCTCGGCCACCTGCAGCGCCACATTTTCCTGCGCTTCGGTGGTGGAGGCGCCCAGATGCGGCGTCGCCACGACCTTCTCGTTGCCGAACAGGACGTTCTCCTTGGCCGGTTCGTCTTCGAACACGTCCAGCGCCGCGCCCGCGACATGGCCGGAGTCGAGCGCGGCCTTCAGCGCCGTCTCGTCCACCAGTCCGCCGCGCGCGCAATTGATGATGCGCACGCCCTTCTTCATCTTGTCGATGGCATCGGCGGAGAGGATGTTCCTGCGTCTCGGTGGTCAGCGGCATATGCAGGGTGATGAAATCGGCCCGCGCCAGAAGGTCGTTCAGTTCGACCTTCTCGATGCCCAGATCGCTGGCGCGTTCCGCCGACAGATAGGGATCGATACGCGATCACGCGCATCTTCAGGCCCTTGGCGCGGTCGGCGACGATGGAGCCGATATTGCCGGCGCCGATCAGGCCCAGCACCTTGCCGGTGATCTCCACGCCCATGAAGCGGTTCTTTTCCCACTTGCCGGCCTGGGTCGAGGCGTTGGCGGCGGGAAGCTCGCGCGCCAGCGCCAGCATCAGCGAGATGGCGTGTTCGGCGGTGGTGATGGAATTGCCGAACGGGCGTGTTCATCACGATCACGCCGGCGGCGGTGGCGGCGGGAATATCGACATTGTCCACGCCGATGCCGGCGCGGCCCACGACTTTCAGATTCTTCGCCGCCTTGATGACGTCGGCGGTGATCTTGGTCGCCGAGCGGATGGCGATGCCGTCATACTGATCCACGATCTTGAGCAGTTCTTCCTTGGTCAATCCCGGTCTTCACATCGGCATCGACGCCGCGCTCCTTGAAGATGGCGACGGCGGCGGGCGAAAGCTTGTCGGCGATCAGAACCTTGGGCATGGGATCAACCCTTCACCTTGCGCCCAGGCCCAATCGAGCCAGGGCATCAACGCTTCGAGATCGGCTTTTTCGACGGTCGCGCCGCACCAGATGCGCAAGCCCGGCGGTGCGCTGCGATAGGCCGCGATGTCGAGGCGACACGCCTTCTTTTTCGAGCAGGCTTGCGATCTTCTTGGCGGCTTCGGCCTGTGCGTCTTCGCTCAAGCCTGCAAACCAGGGATCGATGATCTTCAGGCACACCGACGTGTTGGAGCGGCTTGCCGGATCTTGCGCGAGGAAACCCGCCCAGCCGCTTTCGCGCACCCAGCGATCGAGCACCGCGAGATTGCGTTGGGCGCGCGCGATCAGAGCCCTTCAGCCCGCCCACGCCTTCCGCCCAGTTCAGCGCATCGAGATAATCTTCCACCGCCAGCATCGAGGGCGTGTTGATCGTCTCGCCTTCGAAAATGCCTTCGATGATCTTGCCGCCCTTGGTCATGCGGAAAATCTTCGGCAGCGGCCAGGGCGGCGTATAGGCTTCAAGCCGCGCCACCGCGCGCGGCGAAAGCACCAGCATGCCATGCGCCGCTTCGCCGCCCAGCACTTTCTGCCAGGAGAAGGTCGTCACATCGAGCTTGTCCCACGGCAGCTCCATCGCAAACGCGGCGCTGGTCGCGTCGCAGATCGTGATGCCTTCGCGGTCCTCGGAAATCCAGTCGCCGTTCGGCACGCGCACGCCCGATGTCGTGCCGTTCCACAGGAACACCACGTCATGGGTCGGATCGGCTTGGCTGAGGTTCGGCAATTCGCCGTAACCGGCCTTGAGGACGCGCGCGTCCTTCAGTTTCAGCTGCTTGGCGACATCGGTCACCCAATCCTCGCCGAAGCTTTCCCAGGCGAAGAAGATCGACTGGCCTGGGCCCCAGCATCGACCACATCGCCATCTCGACCGCGCCGGTGTCGGACGCGGGCACGATGCCCACGCGATAATCGGCGGGAATGCCCAGAACAGCTTTGGTGCGGTCGATCGCTTCTTTGAGTTTGGCTTTGCCGGGCTTGGAGCGGTGCGAGCGCCCCAACAGCGCGCCGCTCGAGGGCTTCAGGAGTCCAACCCGGCCGTTTGGCGCAAGGTCCGGACGAAAAAAAAGGCCGTGCGGGGCGCACGGCCGGACATATTTCCGGTCATCGATCATTCCTTCCAGAATGAAGCACCTCGTTGGGGAGGCGTGGCCCGCCACCGATATAGGGTTTTGGGGCCGCCACGTCAAATAGAGAAAGCGGAACGCGACGAACCGGCGCAGCGTTTCCCTACCAAGGCAAAGAATACGAGGACATCATGACCAGACCGCAAATCAACCCGGACAAGGTCTGCCACATTATTTTCAAGGCGCGGCAGTTCGATGCCAAGGAACTCGACAGCGATCCCGATCCGGGTTCGAATGCAACGGATGACGCGATGACCGATGTCCTCGAGGACACGAAGAACGACCCGGTGCGCGGCGAATTGATCGCGTTCATTGGCGCCATGGACATTGACGAGCAACTCGATTTGGTCGCGCTCGCCTGGGTCGGCCGCGGCACCTACAGCGCCGACGAGTGGAAAGACGCGCGGCAAACCGCCAGAAGCGAACACGCCAACCACATAGCGCAATATCTGCTGGACCTACCCTTGCTTGGCGATTATCTCGCCGAAGGGTTGGCTGCGTTCGATGAAGATTGCGAGGCTTTCGAAGCGCGGCTCTAAACAGAAATCTCAGCTTTCATGTAAAGCGCACAGGGCCCGCAGAGGACCGTGCGCGCGCCCTCATCCGTACACAGAAGATCGCCGCCACGCGGGCTAACCTGTCGCGCCTTCAGCGTCGTCTTTCCCAGACGACTGGCCCAAAACGGCGTCAGCGCGCAATGCGCCGAGCCCGTCACCGGGTCTTCCGGCACGCCCTTGTCTGGTGCAAAGAAGCGCGAGAGAAAATCATAACCTTCATCACCCTTCGCCGTTGCGATCAGTCCCCACAGCCCGATTTCGCGCAGGATGCGGCCGATGTCGCCAGGGCCTTTAATGTTGCGCACATCATCGGGTTTGTCCCACACTGCCAAAAGATAGCGCCCTTTGAAGAATTCCTTGGGCGGGGTGGTGCCCAGCGCCTGCCCAATGGCTTTCGCAACCCCCTCGGTCACCGCAAAGGGCGTCACCTGGTCGGAGGGAAGCGACATCACATGGCGTCCGCCGTGTCCGCGCTCCACCCTCAACGTGCCCGAACGCGTCTGGAACGCGACGGATTTCAGTTCGGGATCGAGTTCGTCGAAGATCAGCCACGCGCTTGCCAGCGTCGCATGTCCGCATAAGTCCACCTCGGCTTGTGGCGTGAACCAACGCAGCCCATATTCCCCCGCACCGTGCCGCACGAAATAAGCCGTCTCGGCGAGATTGTTCTCGTTGGCGATCTTCTGCATCAACGCGTCGTCCAGCCAAGCCGAAAGCGGCACCACGGCGGCGGGATTTCCACCAAACGGCGTTTGCGAAAACGCATCGATCTGCCAGAGCTTGAGCTTCATCGCGCACTCCGAATTGGAGCAGCAACGATAAGGTACGATCCTGCGCGCAAGAACGCGCGTTTGCACATAGCGGCAATGCAGATCGTTTTAGCTGGTGGCTTCGAGGGTGTGGCTGCGTTTGGTCGTCAGCGCTGTTCTCATCGCTGTCTGCAGCTTGTCGAAGGCGCGCATCTCGATCTGGCGCACGCGTTCGCGGCTGACGTCGTATTTCTGGGACAGCTCTTCCAGCGTCGCCGGCTCGTCGCGCAAGCGGCGGGCCTCGATGATGTCGCGTTCGCGCTCGGTCGAGTTCACCAAGTGCAGTAGAAAGCAGCGCCTGGCGCTCGCCCATCTCCTCGCGTTCGGCCAGGCGGGTTTCCTGGTCCAGCGTGTCGTCCTGCCAGCCAGTCCTGCCATTCGGATTTCCGATTCTGAGCGCAGCGGCGCGTTGAGCGAGGAATCCGGCGCCGACAGCCGCGGTTCATGTCGACCACTTCGCTCTCGCGCACGCCCAGCTTGATCGGCGATCTCCTGGCAAATGTGCGGGGTGCAGATCGCCTTCCTCGATGGCGTCGATCTTGGTCTTGGCCTTGCGCAGATTGAAGAACAGCTTCTTCTGCGCCGCCGTCGTGCCCATCTTTACCAGGCTCCACGAGCGCAGCATGTATTCCTGGATCGAGGCGCGGATCCACCACATCGCATAGGTGGCAAGCCGGAAGCCCTTGTCCGGATCGAAGCGCTTCACCGCCTGCATCAGCCCGACATTGCCCTCGGCGACGATTTCCGAAACCGGCAGGCCATAGCCGCGATAGCCCATGGCGATCTTGGCCACCAGGCGCAGATGGCTGGTGACCAGCTTCTTGCGCCGCGTCCGGGTCTTCATGTTCCTTCCAGCGCTTGGCGAGCATGTATTCTTCTTCCGGCTCCAGAAGCGGAAATTTCCGGATTTCGGACAGATAGCGCGAAAGCCCGCCTTCGCCTTGAAATGCTGGAACGCCGCGGCTGCTCAAATCCCGAACTCCTCAATCGCCGATGGGGTTGGCCCACCATTAGACAACACCTGGGGGCGATGTTCGACTATCAATTCTCGGAAAGATACACGCCCCCAAATGACAATGTGGTGACCGTCAGGCGCTTTTCAACCCGCGCAAAGCCTGCACAAGTGCTGCAAAATCGGCGGGCCAGGGGGATTCAAAGCAAATTTCCTTATGCAGGCGTAGGGTGCTGGAATCCCAGCAGCACAGGCATGCAGCGCCTGGCGCGGAAAATCCGCCGCCGCCGCAAAAGCCTTGGCCTCCGCCTCGGTCTTGGGGCGAGGCGCCTGACGGGCCCGGCCATAACTGCGGATCGCCGATCAGCGGATGGCCCAGATGGGTCAGATGCACCCGGATCTGGTGGGTGCGCCCGGTTTCCAGCCTGCATTCGATCAGGACTCGCAAGAGGCCGGCCCGCATCGCCAAACCGTTCGACCACCCGATAGCGCGTGCGCGCGGGCTTGCCGCCGCCGCGCACCACCGCCATGCGCTTGCGGTCGAACGGATTGCGGCCGATCTGGCCCTCGATCATCGCCGTCGCCCAGCGCGCGGGCTGCCCCAGACCACCGCATTGATAGGCGCGCTCGATCGGTGTGCTTGGCGAACTGCTTGGCCAGGCTTGCCATCGCGCGTTCGTTCTTGGCCGCCACCAGAAGCCCGCTTGTGTCCTTGTCCAGCCGGTGCACGATGCCCGGCCGGGCCTCCCCGCCAACGCCGGCCAGCGACGCCCCGCAATGGGCGATCAGCGCATTGACCAGCGTGCCGTCCGGATTGCCCGCCGCCGGATGCACCACCAACCCCGCCGGCTTGTCGATCACGATCAGGTCTTTGTCTTCATAGACGACCTTGAGCGGAATATCCTGCGCCAGCGGCGCGGCGGGCAATGGTTCCGGCAGGCGCACTTCATAGGCCTCGCCCGGTTTGACCCTGTATTGCCGTCTCTTATCGTCGCGCCCGCCCGCGAAACCGCGCCTTCCTCGATCAACGCCTGCAGACGCGAGCGGCTGAGATCGGCAAGGGTCGCGGCCAGAAAGCGATCAAGCCGCAAACCGGCCTGCTCGGCTTCGACGCTGGCCATCCGCATTGATCCGTCCACGGAGGATTTGTCCTTGTCCGATTTGGCGTCCGCCACGCTAATACCAGAAGATTCGAAAAACAGCGCAACCTATCGCGGCCTGAAGGCCGTCGTCATCCTTTTGGGTGCGCTGATCGTGGTGGCGTTTGTGCTTTTGGTGGTGGGCCTTGTCACGCCGCTTTTCCGCCAAGGGCTCCCAGCACACCGCCACTGCTGAAAATACCGTCGTGCTGCCGGCGGGTAGTCAGATCGTTTCCAGCGACGTCCAGGGTGATCGCCTCATTTTGCGCGTGAATGTCAAGGGCAGCGACGAAATCTACATCGTCGACACCGGCAACGGCCATCTGGTGGGCCGGGTGCAAATCTCTGCGCCGCAGCCGAGATGATTGCGGCCCTGATCTTGCCGCGCAAGATGGGCGTGCAGATCGAACGCCAAGCGCAGATCGCTCTGCCCCACGAATGCTGCGGCCTGATCGAAGGCACGCGCAATGGCGAACAGGCGCACGCACAGACCCTGCATCCCACACCCAATCTCGCGCAATCCGCCGGCCGTTTCGAAATCGACCCCGCCGAACAATTCCGCTTGTTGCGGCAGCTGCGCGGCACGGACCGCAGCTTGATCGGCTGCTATCATTCCCATCCGGGCGGCAGCGCCCGGCCTTCGATGCGCGATATCGAATGCGCGGGCGAAGAAGATTTCCTTTGGCTGATTGCCGCCACCGCCGAAATTGCCGCTTTCGCGTATTCCGAAGGCACACTCCGTGCGGTACCGATCTGTCTCGCTTGATCGCTTCGCCAACCCGAAGGTATAAGCCGGGCTCGCCCTGCGCTCCCATCGTCTAGCGGTTAGGACGCGGCCCTCTCAAGGCTGAAACAGGGGTTCGATTCCCCTTGGGAGCGCCAAAAATATAATGAATACAATGATTTAAAAATAGAGCCCAAAAGGCGAGTCCAATATTTGTCCAATATAAAATCCACTTTCGTTCTCCGACGGCCCAATTGAGCATCTCCAGCTTTTGAATCTTCCGGCCACCTCTGACACCCGCCTGGTCTCGCTTCCGCAGTGCATCCTAAGACAACGCCGAACCGCCCACCGCGATCTGGCCGGATCGAAGGATGCGTCAGGTTTGTTTCGGACCGAAAACTTATCCGACTGGTTTGTCTTCGCCGATTTCTCGGAAGATGGCGACGTTAGATTCGGCATTGCTCTTCAAGCCTTGCGGTAAAGCTCACAATTGCGATTTTCTCAGCTTTGGAACATCGCTGCTCGTGATCAGGACAACCCCAGGCTCTTCAATCGGCCGCGACAAATATTTCATGCGAGCCATTTGTTCGATGATCGCCTTATTTTCCTGAAACCGCTCAATGTTGTTTTCTTGGTTCAAACTACCCGCGCCGAAATAATCGCTTAGAGCCTCGTAGCTGATTTCACAGCGCACGGAACCACTAGAGTCTTTCGCGGAAAAGATGACAACGGCGCGCGAGAAATCAAAGCGCGGTGCTGTGTTGGAAAATGTTAGGTCTAAGCCTGTTATCTCATTACGATTCCAACCGATGCTTTTAAGCAGTGAATTGCGTGCGAGAGGTGTAATCTGAAGCACGCTCCCCATCATCAATTTGCGCCATGCTTGACCGCGTTCATAAGCCTCCTGCCAAGCAGATTTGAGTTCATATGGCCGCTTTTCGGCCAGTACACCGAATAGAACTTCAGCTTGCCACAGGTCTTTGTCTCGTTTGGCAGACCCTTCGGGACGAAGTCGCGTAACAATCAGTTTGTGGACTGCATACCGCGCGGGTGTAGGAACCTGCACATAGATTCCTGCATTGTGCAAAACGACTGCTGATTCTGGCTCGCGGATGAGATAATCAAGATAGCGAAAGTGCCGGGCATCGGTCTGAAGCGCGGGCAGCGATTGGGGAACTGTTGTATCCTTACCTTCGTTTGGTGTTAGGAAATCAACCCGCACTCCACCCTTGGCAGCGTAGCTCGTAACGCGGCGATTATCGCTGCCATGTGGAACCGGTCGAAATGTTTTATCGGCTTCCTTCAAGATTTCCAGCATCGGCGGCGTGCGATCTTCGATAGCGATGGAGACCGTCTTGAATTGCGCGATATCCACATCCCCCGTTTGAAGAATACTGGCCGGTAGTTTGGTCCCAAACATCGCCGAGTAAGTTTGATAAGCCATAGTGCCCACCAACACCCCACGAAGGCGAAAAACACCGGCGTTTGCCAACGCCTCAATAACGCTTCCGATTCCCGGGATGGGTTTGGGCAAACCAAAAGATCGAGCTAAGGCTGAAATCAGCGCGCGACGTTCGCGTTCGTCGCTGCGAATCTCCTTATGACGTGCGATCTGTTCTAGTAATTCTGGCGTTTCCGGGCCGACGTATTTTTGCGCGCGACCTTCACCAACGGAATGCTGAAAGTACCAATAACGCCGCCCCTTTATCGCTTTGGATATAAATACTCCATCGTCGGGGAAGGCTTCTCCGAAGGCTGCCGAAGAGCATCGTTCGAGCAATTCGGCATAAGTCGTTTGGGCGACGAGCGAAGGAGCGGACATCAAAGGCATCGATCAGTTATACGCATTCTGCGAACTGCGTATAACATAATAATAATTCGCATTCAAGGTCATTATACGCAACTTGCGAACTGCGTATAAAATACTCACTTATGCTATGGTGGGGTAGTATGGTAGGGGACGGTGGGTTATTGGCGGCTGTGTCGCGAAGAATTTGGCGACATAAGCTTTCATCTATGGGGCATGCGAGATCACCTGGCGGGCGATATTCTTCGTAACCTCCCAGAAGAGTGCCGCGTCCTCCGGCTTTAAGTGCATATTGTGCGAAAGCTGTTTTTGCAGGTGAATGTAATTTCGATAATCTCTTAGCACAGCCCCTACCGCAGTTGCTGATACAGTGATCCATTTGAGTTCGAATTCTCCTTGGGAGCGCCATTCCCGTACAAAACTAGGAAATAAGGTCAGCTACTTCGGATTGGATGCGCAGGCGGCTATGGCGGCACGCGGGCCAGATATTATAGTCTTTTCGCTAGCCACAACGATCTCAGAGACAAGCCCGCGCACATGGCGCCGTTGAAGGGCCTTGGACGCTTCGAGAAGTTTACACTTGAGGTGGGTCGCAGCCGTTGTGGCCTGCTGGCGGGAGAGCGTTTGCTGGATTTCCGGAAGCTCGCTCTCGATGCTCGCCAGATGGCGGATACATTCATCGCGGCGTTGGTTCAAATCCTCAAGCTTGCTCTTGAGCAACGCTATATCCGCAATAATACCTTCGGCAACAACCGCCAGCGACCTCTCGATTTGTGCTTCGATGTTTTTGAGTTCTTTTCGCAGCACGGCGGGTGGCGTTTTCCGATACCATGGCTCGGTGGAATTTTGAAACTTCGCGCAGCGGCAGTACCCAGCTTTTCAGGGTATGATCCCTACGGCGCAGGATGCGAGTGGCGCTGTACATGTGGTTGGTCTGTTCGAGTCGTGGCGGCACTCGGCGATATAGTGGTTTCTTATTCTTAGTACAGCGCAAACCTGCGTTTTTGGGACACCCTCCAAGTGCTTAGTTTGTTCCACAGAGCATGCTATTTTGCAGGCCCTCTTAGGGGCGCGCGCAAACTCGGATTGGGGGCCTATTGTCATGCTGCAGATCTTCCACATCCCACGGACGCGATCCTTGCGCATTCTATGGCTCGCCGAGGAAATGGGCCTCTCATATGAGATCAAGGCAGAGACACTCGGCAAACCGAGCGCCGAACTGCTAGCTGCCAACCCATCAGGGAAAGTGCCGACAATACGCGATGGCGAGACGGCCATGAACGAGTTCCACCGCAATCATGCACTATCTGACGCAAAAGTATGGCCCCACGCCGCTTGCGCTGACGCCCTGGCACGACCGCTACGCTGACTATGTGCAATTTCTGATTTTCGGCGAAGCCTCAATGGCCGCGCCGCTGAATCCGGTGTTGCGGACACTCTTCACCGCGCCGGAAGATCAGAAGCAAAACTTCACCGTGGATGCGGCCAAGACTATCTTTCGTATGCGCCTGAAAGACGTGGAGGCCCAGCTCGGCAAGGGCGACTACATGGCGGGCGAATTTAGCGCTGCAGATATTTCTGTAGGCTGGGCCCTCGGTTTGGGCGCCACTTTGGGTTTAGACGCTGACTATTCCGTGCCCGTGCACGCTTATTTTTCCCGGCTGCGAGCGCGGCCTGCCTTCCAGGCGGCGGCGGCAAAGTAGCGTGTCCAAAACCGCGACGATCAGGCCCGCTACGATTGGAAACCAGTTCGCAGTTTTGTTCTACCGGGTGTGCACCAGCTTCAATGCGCCAAGAGCCTTGGCGGCGTGAAAGTTCGTGCACTTTAGTCCCACCCGATAACCAGCCGCATTAATAGCTGCGACAGCGCGGACATTTTCACAGAAGCGGTTAGGGACGCTAAATTCCAAACACCGCAGCTCAATTTGTACGAAATGCCGTTGTCCAAATAATCACAATCTTTGCCGCCCTTTCGACGTTTTTCCAATCTACGGAGATATATTCGGCAAGGACGAATATGCCGGCCAAAATTTACCGCTTGGACCTGTTTCAAGCGCTGTTTATGGAGGTTGCCTTGAATTGCAATAGCCAGCGCCGGCCATGTTGTCGTGTCAAAAGGCATAGCTCGCGATAAACTTCAGCGCTGCTGGTGCAATCAATTGGTTGCCGTTGATGTGCTGGACGGTTGGTACCTCCACATCGGCGTAGAACTTCCAGGAGTTTTTGCTGAAGGATACGCCGGGCGAAACGAGCAGGCGTGTATATCCCGTGTTATCGCGGTCGCCTGTTCCACCGTCGCGTCCACGACTGGAAATCAGCAGTTGAAGAACCGGCGCGACGCTGATATCGCCAATCTTCCAACTGTTATATGAAACGCCGAGTGCTCCGTTGAGTTCGGCACCGGGATGATAGCCGTCCTGCGTGGTTAGGCGATGCTGCCAAACCCCCTGCACAAAATAATTCCAGGATTGGTCGACGGTTAGCGCGCCGGTGTGATAGGCGCCCAGAAGGGAATCAAGGCTGCCGGAACCGATCTCCACGTCGGGATCGAAGTTCGGATAGGTGTGGTCGCCGGTAGGCAGTTTGAGTCCGAAAATCACACCGGTCGACATGTCCGGCGAGAAACCCGAATAAACCCCCATAAGGCGCACGTCGCCGAGCGCCGTGTGGTTGAACGTCTCCGGACTGCCGCTATCGGCGGTAACAAAAGTGCGATGGGTGACGGGCACCTCAGCCATAACGCCCCAATCTTCGTCGAACATATATTGGCCGCCCGCGACCATAAAGTCCGACCGAATATGCTTGTCGGAATTGTCGGTAGAAGGTGCAGAATGATTTCCATTCCAGTTCGTGGTCTGATCAAGAAAATCGTATTCCAGAAATGCCGTTCCGCCCGGACCCGAGGGGAGAAGGGTGCTGGTGCCCACATCGAATACGGCGCAGCCACATGCGCACGCAATGGCGTTTGAAGGGATTGAAAGTACAACAACACTTGCCGCCAGAGCAGCTCCAACAAATGATTTGGACCGGGACATGTTATCCTCGCTAAGCAAGTTGGGCGCGCCCGGTGGATGGGTACGCGGGAATAGCTTGAATTGCTCAGGCGAAGTTAGGTGGGGCTCGCGGCGCATGCGCGGCACGCGGTGATATCGCTGCTACAAAAGCAGATCGGAGCGGATCTAGTCCCCCAAACGTAATGTCTTGTGACGGTAGGAGGAGCGCCATTGCTTGGGGTGGCGCGAAAGGAGCCGCGGTGGCAAAGGGGCAAGTGCCGTTGTCACGCTCGCTGGAATGGTGCGACGGCTGCGGTGTGGGAGTGAGCCGGTGCACGCCATCTGCTGTGCAGATGACGAGGCCTGGCGCGAAATTTCCACCAGACGGCATCCAGCCGGCTGGAATGAGTCCGCGCAGAAGCAGCGCGCTCAATAGCAGCGTTAGGCTTATCAATCGGACGCAAGCGTGTCGCACGACCCCTCCGAGGGTAGAAACTCTTACGCCAAACGTATGTACCAGCAACTGCAATGGAGTCGCAGGAACATTTGGCAGATCGCAGTGTCGCGCCCAAGCAAATGCCGCTCGACGGGCTTAGAAAAAGGCGAGGCATCGCCGCTGCGAAGGCCAGCCGCGATCCGAAAACTCAAAACGTCGTCCGCATCACGGGCTGAAAGAAAGTTTGGCTTCTTTCGGACGGCAAACCCCCGCGCTTCTCTGCTCTTGGGGGCTATGAGAAATGGGTGCGCACCGCTCCGTACCAGCGGGCTTGCTGGGTCCAGAGGAGCGCGTCTTCGAATGGACTTGCGACCGCAATCTCGGAAAGCCTCGTAGAGCGCGGTGCGTACCATGCCATCGCCGGCATTGGTGATGCCTTGCTACCAGGGCACTTTCAGGAAATTTCTCAAAACCGGTCGACCCGGGGTCCAGGTGATCTCGGTTTTACCCCTCGAACAGCGGTGTTTCTTGGAAATTCCCTGTTGGTGAAGCAGGGAACACCGTGACCGCGAGCAGGGAAGCTTCTGAACCCCGCAACGAATTGGATTTACAAAATCGGCAGCTTCGCGCCATTTTCTTTTGGCCAGGTAGCCGGCACGGGACGTGGCCCGGTCTTCGGATACGGTACGCGGGCGGGATACGAAAGAATGTTGCGCGCCTCGAACCGAGGCCTGCCGCCAGAATATTTGCAGAGTCACCCCAACTCTGTCCGCGCTTTTTCGTCTTGGTGAACGGCATCATGATGAGAGGCCCTCAAGAGGCGGAATTCGCGGGGGATGACTGAGATACGCAAACCCGGACGTGAAGGCATCGATCTGCATGGGCAGAGCGAGGTCATGAACATGGACGCGGTCTCAGATTGGTTCGTCCGCGAGGTTCTGCCGCTGGAGGCGATCCTAATGCACTATCTGCAGCACAACTGGCAAAACAAAGGCGACATCGCCGATTTCCGGCAGGACGTATACGCTCGAGTATTCGAAGCAGCGCGAAAACAGATCCCCGATAACCCCAAGCGCTTTGTGCTGACCACGGCGCGAAATCTTTTGATAGACCAGGTCCGCCGCGAGCAGATCATTCCTATCGATGTGATTGCCGATGTAGACATCCTGGGCATCGCCATTGATACGCCGGGCCCAGATCGCGCCGTAATGGCGCGGGAGGAACTGCGGCGATTACAGGCTGCGCTTGATCGCCTGCCGCCGCGTTGCCGCGAGGCCATTGTTCTAGCCTACGTTGACGGGCTCAACGGCCAAGAAATCGCGGCGCGTATGGGTATAACAAAGTTCACGGTCTCGGAACATCTTGCCACCGGTGTGCGCACTCTGACCGACATGCTCTACGGCGAGCCCATAGATCGCGGAAGAGTGTCATGAGCGATACGAGAGGGCACCGTCCGGAAGCCACCCGTACCGACATAGAGGGACGGGCAGTCGACTTTCTACAACGCAAGCGGTTCTGGAATTGGGATGAAAACGACCAGTCCGAACTTGAAGCGTGGCTGCAACAAAGTGTTATGCATCGCGTGGCATTCTTGCGCCTGGAAGCAGGTCAGAGCCGGATTGAACGGCTCGTTGTACTGCGTCCAGCGAAGCAAGCCGATAGTGCGAGATCATGGCGTGATCGGATCATTCCGATTGCTCTTACAACAATCGCACTTTTAATCATCGCCCTATTGGGGACAGGGGCGAATTATTTCTTTGCGCCGCGTCAGCAGACCTATGCCACCGTCGTAGGCGGCCAAAAGATTCTCAAACTTGCAGATGGATCTCGAATCGAATTGAACACCGATACTGTCTTGCGAATGTCGAACGGCTCGCGACAAAGAGAAATCTGGCTCGTTAGCGGCGAGGCCTACTTTCAGATTGTGCATAACCAAGAACGCCCGTTTGTTGTGCATGTGGGTCAACATCGCGTCGTCGATTTGGGGACAAAGTTTTTTATTCGCTGCGACAAATCTTTGACCAAAGTCACGTTGATGGAGGGCAAGGCTCGCCTCGATGTTGAAGGTGCCGGCAAACACGCGCGATCGGTGCTGCTGGAACCCGGAGATGTCGCTATCGTGAATGGAACCAAGATGAGCCTGACAAAAAGGCCGTCGAAGGAACTAACGAACGAACTGAGCTGGCGGCGTGGTGTGCTCATTCTAAACCGCACAACGCTCGCCGACGCAGCGGCCGAATTCAATCGCTACAATCCCGAAAAGCTTGTTGTCGCCGATTCCGCCACTGCGCAACTCACCATGAGCGGAGCTTTTCCGACCAACGACACTCAAGCGTTCTCGGATGCGGTACGGGAGATCTTCAAATTGCATGTTGAACGCCGCGGTAGCGACACCGTGATCTCGCGCTGACAAACCATCTGAACAATTGACTCAGTCGCACCTTAGGGAGGGGAAATGAAAAATCTAAAGAACATGAGATTGGGGCTTGCGAGTGGCACGTGCGCGACCGCGTTGTTCTTTGCTGGTTCTGTTTTCGCGGAGAATTTCAATATTCCCGCAGGCGATTTGGAACGCGCTCTGAGCGTTTATGCGGCGCAAAGTGGTGTGGCGTTACTGTTTTCGAACAACGCCATAAAAGGGATCAAGACGAAAGGCGTAAATGGGGCGCTCTCTGAAGATGATGCTCTGTCGCATTTGCTTGTTGGTACTGGTTTTATGATGCATCGCCAAACCTCTGGCGCAATCACGATTGTGCCTGATGGAGCTGCCTTGGAATCGATGCCGCTCGAACTTGCGCAGGCAACACCTATGTCGCGCAGCTCTGTTGAAACTGTAACCGTTACTTCCTCCAAACTCGGCGGAGCTGACGTACAATCAGTTCCAATTGCGATAACGGCATTGTCGCAGGAACAGTTGACAGCGACGCAGACGGCTGGTGGACCGGATCTTGTAAAGCAAGTGCCGAACCTCACTTTCACGAAGACAAATTTCACAGGCTACAGCATCCAGATCCGCGGCATTGGCACGCAGGCGATTTCTGTCACGACCGACCCCGCGGTTGCAGTCGCCTTCAACGATATTCCCTTTATCCGCAATCATTTCTTCGAGCAGGAATTCTATGACGTTTCGAACCTGGAGGTGGTGCGCGGACCGCAAGGCACGCTCTATGGCCGCAACGCGACAGCGGGCGTCGTGAACATGGTTTCGGCAAAGCCCAGCGATCAGTTCGAAGCCATGGCGTCCGCCGATATCGGCAATTACGAAAACCGCCGTCTTGAAGGGATGATCAATGTCCCAGTCGTCGACGACCGGCTCGACATCCGCGTTGCGGGCGAATGGACCAAACGCAGCGGTTACACGTTCAACGAGACGACGGATCAGTCCGTCGATGGGCGCGATCTGTGGTCGGGTCGCGTGACGATCGGCATGAAGCCTGTCGAGAAGCTTCAAACCTATCTTATCTGGGAGCATTTTTCCGAAGATGACGATCGCCTGCGCAGCGGCAAACAGCTTTGCGAGAAAGATCCGGGTCCCACAACAATCGATGGTCTTGATCCAACGACTTTACCTGATTCTGGAGAATTTAATGGGTTGAAAACCCCGCCAGGTTTTATCGCCGGATTTGTGCGTTCATGGCTCAGTCAGGGTTGCCTGCCGACGTCGCTTTATTCCAAGAATGCTTATGAGACGCCGAATGGACAAGCAATTCCATTCATCGCGGCTGACGAATATTTTTATACCATTCTGAATCCGATCGACCCCTATGCAAGCCAGACGCAGTCCCCAAGTCTTCGTGTCATTCAATCCCAGATCAACCCGTCCTATCGCGCCAAGAACGATACGCTGGAGTTCAACGCCGAATACGCGGTGACGCCGACGCTCACGCTGTCCTCGCAGACCGGTTACAATAAGGACTTTCTCTATTCGACCGAAGATTTCAACCGTTTCGATACGGAGCCCGGATTGTTTGGAGAAGGTCTGGGAGGAGGTATTGGAGGAGGTATTTTTGGCCGGGCGAGTCCCGTCGTGAATGGAGTCTATTGCGATCCGCAACTCGGCTGTTCGAGCTCCATCGTCGGCGAGGATCTGTCGCAGGAACATGCCTGGCAATTCTCCCAGGAAGTGCGGTTGGCGTCGAATTTCAGCGGCCCACTCAATTTCAACGCCGGTGCAAACTACATGCATTATCAGACGGTGGAGGACTACTACATCTTCTTCAACCTTATTACCGCAACCGAGCAGGCTTTGAATGGCAGTGGTCCCGGTGTGTATGACACTTGCCGCGCAGCGGGAGCGACCAGCGGCTTCCCCATTTATCCGGTACCCGCTATCTTCAATTTAAGCCCCATACTCAATATACCGGTTCCCCCCGGTGAGTTGTCATCGACTTTGAGTTGCGCTCATGCAGAAATCGGATCCTATATCGATCCCAACCCGATCAATGATCTCAATGGTCAGGGACACAATTATTTCCGAAGCGAGAATCCCTATCGCCTGAATTCCATGGCGGGCTTTGGCGAGGCCTATTATCAAGTCACGCCGGATGTGAAGCTGACCGGCGGGTTGCGCTGGACGGACGACAGCAAACTTTTTATCGACATCCCAAGCCAGGTTTTCCTGCTGGGCGGCGGCTATCCGGTTTCGGGAACCGTCAGTCAGGAATGGAAGGAGTGGACCGGCCGGTTCGTCGCCGATTGGACACCCAAGCTCGATTTCACCGACGCAACTCTGATCTACGCTTCCTATTCGCGCGGCTACAAGGGCGGCGGCGCCAACCCGCCTGGACCGTATATCGATATTTTCAGCCCGGGATCCTCCGTCACCCATCCGCTAACCTTCGCGCCCGAATTCGTGAATGCTTACGAATTGGGAACGAAGAATACGTTGCTGGATGGCGGCCTGACGCTGAACGGCGACGTCTTCTACTACGACTACAAGGGCTATCAGATCTCCCAGATCGTAGACCGCACCTCGGTCAATCTCAATATCAACGCCAAGATCAAAGGCGCGGAGTTGGAGGCGACATGGGAACCGCTGCCGGGCCTGCGCTTCAATTTTGCGGGCGGTCTGGAAGACACCTCAATCGACAAGGGTCAATCCGCCATCGATCTAATGGATCGCACGTTGGGCAACCCCAACTGGATGGTCGTCAAACCATTTCTTACCGATACGTCCAACTGCATTCTGCCTACCAATTTGGTGCGGCAGATCCTTCTGGACTATGTTTTCGCGCTCCAGGACGCATGTGATGCTACCTACTCTCCAAATTTGTTTGTTTCTGGGCCCGGTGGGACTGTAGCTGGGGACATCGCCGCCGTTGGCTTCAATCCTAGTACAGCGCCCAATGACGGCGAAGGTTTTGCCAAAGATCTGAGCGGCAACAAGCTGCCCAACGCGCCACCCTTCACGCTATCCGCGGGCGCGCAATACTCGATGCCGGTCACGACAGATTGGGCAGCAACCTTGCGCGGGGACTTCTACTGGCAAGGCAATTCTTTTGCCCGCATCTTCAATGACGAGCCCTACGATCAGCTCCACGGTTACACCAACGTGAATATGTCGTTGATTTTCACCAACCAGAACGGCTGGCAGGCCATGGCCTATGTCAAGAACGTCTTCAACACAACGGCCATCACAGGCGCCTTCCTGAACTCCGACGATACCGCGCTGACGACTAACGTGTTCGTCACCGATCCGCGTCTGTTCGGCATCCGCCTGACAAAGAACTGGTGAGGGGGAAACCATGAGCGAGATGATCAATAATTCGAGCAAAGCCACAGATCTTCGGGCAACGCTGCGGGCCACTGTCTGCGGTGCGGCGTTGCTTGCCGCGCTCTGCGCAAGCAGTCCCGTTATGGCATCGGATGGCGATGGGGACCATCCTATCGTCTGGGTCGAACTCGCGGGTGAATTTACGCAACTCGAGAACGCTCAGGAGGCCTATCTGCCACCGTTTGTTCTCATCACGCCCCGGATTCCGGCCATAACGCAATCGCCCCTTTACACCGAGAAGAACGCGCCGATGAGTTGGGACGGCGATGCGAAAATTTCGTTCGAACCTTCCGACACCGATTGGGTTTTCTCGGCCGGTATTCAGTATGGAAGGAACACGACAAACAGATCTTTAGCCCAACGAACGACGCATAATAGCGCCGCAAATCCCGTCGCTTATGGATATAACGCGTACCAGAACCTAACAACCAAAAACGTCGAAAGCCACATGGTTTTGGATTTTAGCGCCGGCAGGGATGTCGGTTTAGGTAGCTTCGGAAGCAGCGGAAGTTCCGTTGTCGCGCTCGGCGTGCGCTATGCGCAGTTCAGTTCGCGAAGCAATGTCGGTTTTCAATATCAACCGACAAATTTCTATCGAACTTTTCACAGATTGTATGGCTCTTTTACCGCGACACGGAAATTCACCGGTATTGGACCGTCTCTATCGTGGGACGCGTCAGCCGATTTAGTCGGTAATCCGTCGGAAGGCAGAGTTTCGCTCGACTGGGGTTTGAATGGTGCGGTTCTATTCGGGCGCCAGCGGACAGATGTTCACCATCAGACATCGAATGTTTATATACGTAGCGGTTATAACAGATATCCTGTCACTCAGACCGCCGCATCGTCGAACCGTAGCAAAGCGGTGACCGTTCCCAATCTCGGCGGCTTTGCCGGAGTTTCATTGCGCTATCCCAATGCAAAGGTCAGTATCGGCTACCGCGCCGACATGTTCTTCGGTGCGATCGATGGAGGTGTCGATGCGCGGAAGACATACGACCGCGGTTTCTACGGCCCCTTCGCAAGTATCAGCATCGGGATCGGCGGATAGAAGAGTATTTCCGCGCAAGCAGTTCGTTTTCTTCCCTGCCGGGCAGTGGGTCAACGTTGGTTGCCATATTTTGGCTGCGCTTCGCGGAGCCTACTCCGCTTATCGTGGCTGGGAGATACTTCTATCTGCCGTAGAGCAGGGTCCCTTTGGCGTGGGGCGAACATTGGCGCATATCCGGTGCTCTGAGCCGCTTCTTGCTGCGCAGTTGGAAGTGAGAGTTTTTAGAGTTTGAAGCCACGCGCGCAAAAATTGCGAACGCACTTTGCGGCAACCAACCATCAACTGCCTAAGCCTTTGAAACTGTTGGCGGTGAGAGAGGGTTCGCACCTCCGGCCCCCGCGTTCCGAACATGCTGGTCTATCTCTCTAGTCGTCATTTGCCATGTGTGTTTCCGCGACCGAAGAAAATTGAACGCAACAATCTTTCCCGCCTTGGGAAGCTGACAAAAGCCATCCGGTTGGGGAACGGCTTAAAGTAGCAGCCGTCGATATATTTTTTCGGGTCCGCCCTTTAGTTTTTCAGGGGTCGGTTGTCTTCATAGGTGTGGCTCTGACGAACCCTCAGGCTCAACGGGCGGGGGCATGACCGAAGCACCGGACACGAACCGTGAAAACGCAAGCCGGCACCGCACTGCCGCAGAAATGACTGCGTCTGCGGTGGAGGACTGGTTCGTGCGCGAGGTGCTGCCGCTGGAGGCGGCGCTGATGCAGTTTCTGCAGCACAATTGGCGCAATAAGGCCGATATCGCCGACTTGAGGCAGGACGTCTACGTCCAGGTCTTCGATGCCGCGCACAAGAAGATTCCCGAGCAACCAAAGGCCTTCGTATTCCAAACGGCACGCAATCTTCTGATCAACCGTCTAAAGCGCGAACACATCGTGCCCATAGAGGCCGTGGCCGACGTGGAAGCGCTTGGGGCCGCGATGGAAACGCCGGGCCCTGAACGCAACACGATCGCGCGCGATGAGTTACGCCGCTTGCAAGCAGCACTTGATCGCCTACCACCACGCTGCCGCGAGGCTGTGGTGCTGGGCCGGATCGAAGGGCTTTCAGGTCGTGAGATCGCCCAACGCATGGGCATCACCGAACAGGCTGTGTCCGCTCATCTCATCCACGGTGTGCGCGCGCTGGTGAACGAAGTCTATGGCGACGACCGCAGGAGAACGTCATGAGCGACGCCGTCGAACGCGATAGCCTGTTCGCCAGCGCAGCGGATATCGAGCTGAAGGCGGCCGATTGGTTCCAGCGTCGCCAGTTCTGGAACTGGTTGCCCCAAGACCAAGCAGAATTGGATGGATGGCTCGCTGAATCGTCTGCGCATCGCATCGCATTTCTGCGCCTGAAAGCGGGCTATATCCAGACCGAGCGCCTGGTGGCGTTACGCACTTCCAAAACCGAACACGGCACACGCACACGCGTGCGCCTCTTTCACGTCGCCGCGGCGCTGATCGCGATAGCGATAGCTGGTACCGGCACTGCATTCTACGTCGCTAAGCCGCAGGACATCATCTATGCCACCCCCGTGGGTGGGCGCCAGACGGTCACGCTTGCCGACGGCTCGCGCATCGAACTCAACACTGACACGGTACTGCGACTCAACAAGGTGCGCGAGCAGCGCAGCGTCACGCTCGTCAAAGGCGAAGCCTATTTCCAGGTCCAGCACGATGCCGCGCGGCCCTTCGTGGTTGCGACGCCGGGCCATACTGTCACCGATCTCGGCACCAAGTTCACCGTCCGCACCGAATCCGACCGCGTTGAGGTGCGGCTATTGGAGGGTAAGGCGCGGCTCGATGCGACTGACGTGTCTGCGCGCCAGCCCTCAATGTTGCTCAAGCCTGGCGATGTAGCGGTGGCCACCGCAAGCACGATGTCGGTAAAGCATGAGCCCATGCACGAACTAGCCGACGATCTGGGCTGGCGGCGTGGACTGATCGTGTTCCACGACACGACGTTGGCCGACGCGGCGCTGCGGCTCAACCGGTACAACACCAACAAGCTTGTGATCGCTCCCGCGGCGGCCCGGCTCAAGATCAACGGCACGTTTCGCGCCGACGATGCGCAGACGTTCGCGCAGATGGCGCGCGACGTCTTCGGCCTACGTGTCATTGCATCCGCAGACAGTACGAGACTTTCACGCTGATACCGGCAGTTCGGGGCGAATGGGTTTTGCGGCTCAAGGGCCGTACACAAAGGGGGGCAAATGTCCAGAACCGCGTATCTGAAATCCATTCTGGTAGGAACGGCGAGCGTGCTGTTCTTCGCCGCAGCGCAGGCGGAGGATTTTGATATTCCAGCCGGGAATCTCTCCGCAGCGCTTGATGCCTACAGCGCGCAAACGGGCATTTCGCTGATGGTTTCGTCCGACGCCGTCAAAGGACTGCACACCAAGGGAGTGAAGGGCGATCTTACCGCTAACGACGCTCTATCCCGCATCCTTTCCGGCACAGGTTTCGCCACGCGGCGCTATTCGCCGGATTCCGTGGCACTAATTCGCAGTAGCAGCCAGCAAAGTGAGGTGGTCACTGACACATCAATGCAGCTTGCCCAGGTTGCGCCAGTTTCCAGGGCTGCGATCGAAACCGTTACGGTCACGTCGTCGAAGCTGGGCGGCGCTGATGTGCAGAGCATTCCCATCTCAATCACTGCCTTGTCGCAGGAGCAGTTGACGGCGACGCAAACGGCGGGCGGACCTGACTTGGTGAAGCAGGTACCGAACATGACCTTCACGAAGACGAACTTCTCGGGCTACAGCATCCAGTTGCGCGGCATCGGCACGCAGGCGATTTCGGTGACGACCGATCCGGCCGTGGCGGTCGCCTTCAACGATATTCCGTTCATCCGCAATCATTTTTTCGAGCAGGAATTCTACGACGTCAGCCAGGTCGAGGTGCTTCGCGGTCCGCAGGGCACTCTTTACGGCCGCAATGCGACAGCGGGCGTTGTCAATCTTGTTTCCGCCACGCCGACGGACCAGTTCGAGGCGATGGCATCCGCCGATATCGGCAATTATCAAAATCGCCGGTTTGAAGGCATGATCAATCTTCCTATTGTCGACGATCGACTCGACATCCGCATCGCCGGCGAATGGACCAAACGACAGGGCTATTCCTTTAACGGTGTTACTGACGCCCGCATCGACGGCCGCGATCTGTGGTCGGGGCGCATGACGATCGGCTTCAAGCCGGCTGCAAATCTGCAAACTTATCTTGTCTGGGAGCATTTCTCCGAAGACGACGACCGGATGCGCACCGCCAAGCAGCTTTGCAAGCAAGCCCCTATTCCCGGAGAAATCGATGGCGTTCCTGTCGCGGGCGGGTACGGTTTTTTTAGCGGCAGCCTTTCCTTTATAAGTCAGATCTGCGAGGGCGCTTCGCTCTATTCTCCGGATTCCTTCGAAGTCCCCAATGGAGGTTTGCTGCCCTATGTCCTTGGGCCGGGGGAACAAGGCGTGGTAGACAACAAAATTGATCCTTACGCCGGTACGACGCAATCGCAAAACCTGCGCGTCATCGAATCCGCGCTCAATCCTGTGTACAGAGCAAAGAACGATACCGTGGAGTTCAACGCGGACTGGGCTGTGACGCCTTCGCTGACCGTTACCTCCCAGACCGGGTTCAATCATGATTTTCTCTGGTCCGCCGAGGATTACAACCGGTTTACGACCGCACCGGGAATTTTCATGTACCCCACGTTTGGAAACACGACGATACCCGATCCAGCGGCCGGCACGAACGGCATACCCTCGAGCGCGGGCATATTCTGCGATCCGCAACTGGGATGCAGCGACCGCCTCGTGGCGGAGGATCTGTCGGACGAACATGCCTGGCAGTTGAGCCAGGAATTCCGCCTCGCCTCGAATTTCAGCGGCCCGCTGAACTTCAGCGTCGGCGGCAATTACCTGCATTACGAGACCGAGGAAAACTACTATGTGTTTATCAATACGCTGACCGCGCTTGCAGCGGTTCCTTCCGATGGTACTCAATTTCTTCCGCCCTGGGATCCGGGCGTTTCAGACAATCACCAGTGCCTGGTTCTTCAAGGTGGCTATGCTTATTCGAATCCCACCCAGAATGCTGGCACACTGGCCTGCGGCTATATCGATCCCAATCCGATAACGAGCCTCAACAATCAGGGCCACAATTATTTCCTGAGCCAGAACCCCTATCTTCTCGATTCCTATGCTGGCTTCGGCGAAGCTTATTACAATCTGACGTCCGACCTGAAACTGACCGGCGGGTTGCGTTGGACGGACGACCGCAAGCATTTCATTGATATTCCAAGCGAGCTTCTGGTCGGGGGCTATGGCTATCCCGTGCTTGGCGTGGTCAATCAGCAATGGAGCCAGTTGACGGGCCGCGCGGTCGCGAATTGGACACCCAAACTCGATTTCACCGACCAGACGCTGGTCTATAGCTCCTACGCCCATGGTTACAAGGCCGGCGGCGCCAACCCGCCAGGTGCGGTGCTGCTGTCCAATGGATTCAATGTCGGCGTGCAGGGGGCGGACACGAATCCGGTTCATCCGCTGACATTCAAGCCGGAATTCATCGATGCGTTCGAGCTGGGCACGAAAAATACCTTGCTTGACGGCGCGCTGACGCTCAACGGCGATGTCTTCTACTACAATTACGAGAACTACCAAATTTCGGAGATCGTCGACCGCACCTCGATCAACCAGAATTTTGACGCGCATGTGAAGGGCGCCGAGATCGAAATCGAGCTATGAGCCCATTCCCGGACTGCGCTTCAATTTCGCCGGCGGCTGGGAAGATACGGCACTCGCCAAGGGCGACCAGGCCATCGATCTGATGGACCGCACCGCTGGGAATCCGGATTGGATGGTGGTCAAGCCGTTCATCACGCAGGCCTCGAACTGTGTGCTTCCTGCGTACGTTGTCGCAGCCGAGTTTGCGGAAGGGGCCACTCAACTGCAGAGCGCCTGTTTTCTGGCATATCTGGGGCATGTCGATCCGGTCACGCAACAGCCCTATATGGCAAATCCGGCTGGCTACACCACTATCGTTAACGGGGTGCGCACGCAGTATCCCGGCTTCGATCCGGTCAGCGCGACGGCGACAAACCCCGATCCGTTTCTCGGAAACGATGCAGGCCCCGTGCCGAACAGTGGCGAGGGCTTCGACAAGAATCTGGGCGGCAACAAATTGCCCAACGCGCCTCCGTTTACTGTGTCGGGAGGCGCGCAATACACCGTGCCGCTCACGCCGGAGTGGGCCGGCACGTTGCGGGGAGACTATTACTGGCAGGATTATTCCTGGGCGCGCGTCTTCAACGACAACCCCTACGATCGCCTGCGCGGCTACACCAACGTCAACCTGACGCTGATCTTCACCAACCAGAACGGCTGGCAGGTGATGCTCTACGACAAGAACGTGTTCAACGTCACGGACATCACCGGCACGTTCCTCAACAGCGACGACAGCGGCCTCACGACCAACGTTTTCCTGACCGATCCCAAGCTGATCGGCATCCGTGTCACGAAGAACTGGTAGGGGGAAGCGATGAGCGAACTGACGAACATCTCGAGCGATCGCGGGGACTATCGCCGGCTGCTTCTGACATCGGTTTCTGCGCTTGCGCTGCTCGGTCTTGTCTGCGTAGCGGTTGAGCCGGCGGCGGCCGATGACGGTGGCGATCATCCTACGGTCTGGATCGAACTCGGCGGACAGTTGGATCGCCTCGATGGCGGCCAGACGCCGTTCGCGCCGCCCTTCTTCGACGCGGTGACCAAAGGCGGACTGGAATCGCCGCTGGAGGCGGGCAAGCCGTCCATCTATAGCAATGGCGCCGAGGGTGCGATTTCTTTCACACCGTCCGATTCGGACTGGGTCTTCTCCGGCTCTATTCGCTATGGCCGGTCGAACGGCCACAGATTTCTGCACCAGCAGACAAAGGGGCTGACTACGCCAGCCGTCTTGGGAACAGGGCACAAATACGCGCCGCCCCGCTACGCACAGACCAAAGCGGACAATTCCGAGGCCCATCTCATCGTCGACTTCCAGGCTGGCAAAGATGTCGGCATGGGCCTGTTCGGCAGCGAAAGCACATCGGAGCTCAACTTCGGCGTCCGCTTCGCGCAATTCAACGCCAAATCGGACGCCACCATCCGTGCCAGGCCGGACGTCCATTTCGTGGACGTGACGGCGGATGGATTTAAAATTCCGTTCGCGCAATATCACGAATATTTTGGCTCTGCCCAGCGGGCCGTCAGCTTCCGGGGTCTTGGCCCTTCCATTTCATGGAAGGCATCGACGCCGCTCACGGGGCATCCGCAGGATGGAGAAATCGCGCTCGACTGGGGCGCCAACGCCGCGGTTCTGTTCGGCAGGCAGAAAGCCAACACGCACCATCAGTCGACCGGGGACTATCACTATCGCAATGGTTTTTCTCCGGTCACGGCACAACTCGCACCACAGACCGGCACCAGCGACCGCGGCCACTCGGTTGTGGTGCCCAATCTCGGCGCCTTCGCGGGGTTTTCGTTCCGGTTTGATCGGGCAAAAGTCAGCGTCGGATACCGCGGTGACTTCTTCTTCGGTGCCATGGATGGCGGCCTGGATACGCGCAAATCCTATAATCAGGAGTTCTACGGTCCCTTCGCAACCGTCAGCATCGGACTTCCGCCTTGATGTTCGGCCGGCCAGGCCCGCCCTTCAGCCGCACGATCTCGTCACCTTGCGCGGAAACGGTTCGCCGAAGCTCGGCTACCTCTTCCAGCAGCTGCATACCAGCTTCTTGAGATCGGCCGTGCAAAGCCCATCGATGTCCGGCGGCTGCGACATTGCCACAGAGAGGCAGAAAACCCGCGATTCGGGAATCGCTTCCAAACACCCCGAGTCATTCAGCCGCACAAAACGCCACGACTTTTGCCCCTCTTACCATTTTAGAGCGTAAGCGGTTGTTTCTTCCAGAATATCGCGAGCAAGGGCGAACAGCTGCGAACGGTATGGTGGCGGAACCGAAGGGAGAAGACGGATAGAATATAAGGTATTGTTTTTGTTATAGAATTCAACATCACCCGATCTCGCGATGGTCCATTTCGGACCACACTTTAGGCATACGCTTCTTGTTATTAAGGCCATTCGCAATGACCAGCCCGAAATCGGGTAATCGGGGCCGTCTCAAGGGCTTTTATCCTTGTAAATCTTCCATAGTCTGGAAGTATTGCATGGATGATTCCGCGCCTTATCGCTCAAACAGTCGCTGCCCGCCTCAGCCAACTTCCGGCTGTGGCGCTCCTTGGCCCCCGGCAAGTCGGCAAGACGACTCTGGCACGCTCGATAATGGCGGATCGCACACCACTGCCCCTCTATCTCGACCTCGAACAGCCTGAAGATCGCGCTCGGTTAACCGACCCAGCGCTTTTTCTGCGCGGCTATGCCGATCGTCTGGTCGTGATGGACGAAGTGCAGCGCGTCCCGGGATTGTTCGAAGTTTTGCGCGGTCTCATCGACGAACGCCGTCGTCGTGGCGACCGTCATGGACATTTCCTGCTGCTGGGCTCGGCCTCGCTCGATCTGTTGCGCCAGTCCGCCGAGAGCCTTGCCGGACGTATCGCTTATGTCGAGATGACCGGCGTTCTCGCTACCGAGCTGCCGCCCACCATTCCCGATCTCGATACTTTGTGGTTGCGCGGTGGCTTTCCCGACAGCCTCTTGGCTCCGACCGACGCCAACAGCCTGAGCTGGCGGAAGGACTTCGTACGTACCTATCTGGAGCGAGATATCCCGGCGTTCGGTCCGCGCATTCCCGCCGAGACGCTGCGGCGTTTCTGGACGATGCTGGCGCACGCGCAAGGCGGGCTGTGGAACGCGGCGCGTCTGGCATCCGGTCTTGCGGTCAGCGGGCAGAGCATCGCGCGCTATCTCGACCTTCTGGTTGATCTCTTACTGGTACGCACGTTGCGACCGTGGAGCGGCAACGCTGGCAAGCGTCTGATCAAAGCGCCGAAGGTCTATCTACGCGATAGCGGGATCGCCCATGCTCTGCTTGATTTGGGCACGCGGGAGCAGTTGCTCGGCCATCCGGTCGTCGGCGAAAGCTGGGAGGGGTTTGTGATCGAGCAACTGATCGCATCCGCGCCGCCGGAGTGGACTGCATGGTTCTACCGCTCGTCGGGTGGTGCCGAGATCGACCTCGTCTTCGAAACGCCGAGAGGCCGTCACGCCATAGAAATCAAGCGCACACTCGCCCCAAGTATCAGCAAGGGTTTCCGGCAAGCCTGCACCGATCTCGACGCGAACACCCGCCATGTTGTCTACCCAGGCACGACGCGCTTTCCGCTCGACGCTGAAACCCAAGCCATCCCGGTCACCGACCTTATGGCTGAGATCGCGCGCCCCGGCTAAGTGTCGGATTTCTGGAGGCCGATGAAGGCGACGTTTTGCCAATGCGCGCGCCATCACGCCAGCCCGTACCAGCCAGGGCTTATAAGCTAGGTATAGCGAAGCACTATTCTGTTCGCCCGGGGCAAGGGATCGGGCCGGTAATCCTTCTGTTGGCTGGTGCGCACATCCAAGGAGCGTGTTGCCAAAATTCCGCGGCTCCTTTCGGCTTGCCTCATAAACGTCTGGCAATAAAATTACCGGCCAGGGCCTTTGGCCGCTCGATCAATTCTTTTTCAGGTCCGACCACCCAGTTTGCCGCTTCCCTCGTGGGAATAGGTGTAGCCTTGGGCTTCTAACCCTCGGTAGGCGGGGGATGGTCGAAACACCAGACACCAAGCACAGACCGAACAATCCACATCCAGAGGATGCGGGCGTGAGCACGCACGATCTGAAAGCTTGGTTTGTCCGCGAAGTGCTGCCACTGGAGACGTCGTTGGTGCAGTTCTTGCGGCAAAATTGGCACAACAGAGACGAGATCGCGGATTTGCGGCAAGACGTATACGTCCGCATCTACGAGAGCGCCAGCAAGCAGATACCGCAATCCGCCAAGCCGTTTGTATTTGCGATCGCGCGAAATCTCGTCATCGATCGCCTGCGTCGAAACCGGATCGTTCCGATCGACGGAGTGGCCGACCTGGAAGCAATCGACGTGGCTAGTGACGAACCGGGGCCAGATCGCAACGCGATCGCACGGGAAGAATTCCGTCGTTTGAAACTTGCACTGGATCGATTGCCGCCTCGTTGCCGGGAGGCCTTACTGCTGAAGCGCATCGAGAAACTGACCAGGCCCGAAATCGCATTGCGGATGGGGATTTCGGAAAACACCGTCAAGGACCACCTTACCAAGGCCGCGCGTCTTCTTGCTGACACTCTCCAAGAGGCGCCTATTGAAAAGGCGTCCGGTACATGAGCGCTGGTACTACCCCAACATCGCCCGCAGGTGTGATCGAGGTGCGCGCCGTCGAATGGCTTATCGCGCGTGAGGAAACGCAGACCTGGACTGAGGAAAATCAAAGGGAATTTGACGCATGGCTTGCGCAATCTCCTGCGAATGCGACCGCGTTCTGGCGCGTTGAGGCAAGCTGGAGTCGGACCGAGCTTATAGCGGATTTGCGTACTTACGGCTTCGGTATCAGCCGTGGATCAGAGCGAAGCCGATCATGGTTTATCGTGCTTCAAATGGCGGCCGCCGTCGGGCTGTTCGCGATCCTAGGTGTCGCCGGCACCTTCTTCTTTCGGCAGCCCCCCGAACAAACCTTCGCGACCTCCGTTGGCGGACGCAAGCTCATCACACTTTTCGACGGATCTCAGATCGAACTCAATACCAACACGATCTTGCGCCTGGGTGCTGGCGAAAACCAAAGGCATGTGACGCTCGTTCAAGGCGAAGCATTTTTTCAGATCCGTCATGATGCCGTCAATGCGTTCACGGTTACCGCCGCTGGGCACAAGGTCGTCGATCTGGGCACGAAATTTTCGATGCGAGCGTCAAGAGACTCGCTTGAGGTTGCTCTTGTGGAAGGGCGCGCCCGACTCGAACCGGAAGGCGGTCAAACTGCTGAAGCTGTAACGCTAATTCCGGGCGATGTTGCTCTTGCCACGGCGCACAACCTGACTGTTGTGAAAAAGCCCGCGCAGATACTGTTAAATCAGCTCGCGTGGCGTAAGGGCATTCTTATCTTCGACGACACACCGTTGGCGCAGGCTGCGGCAGAATTTAACCGCTACAACGCCACCAAAATCGTGCTCGAAGGGTTGAGCGATGCTCATCTAAATATTAACGGCGCAATTCGCATTGGCGACCGCAAAGAATTCGAGCGCCTCGCAAAGAATTTGTTTGGTCTGCATATCGAGCAGCGCGAGGACGAAACCGTTATTCGGCGCTGAACGCGTTAGGCTTCGACGCTCGTCCGAGCGACCAAGAGCAGGAGGGGGAACCGTGTTGAGAATAAAATTACTGGGATCCGTTGCGACGATAGCTTGCGGGGTGCTCGCGACTGCTTCGATTGCATCAGCAGCGAGCTTTGATATTTCGCGTGGCGATCTGAAATCAGCGCTCACGGCCTATTCGGCTCAATCTGGAATGCTCGTGGTATCGAGCGATGCCGTCAACAACATACAAACTGATGGTGTCAAGGGAGAAATGCCGGCGCCAGAGGCTCTCTCGCGAATACTACAAGGTACGGGCTTTGTCGCAAGTCGTTCTCCCTCGGGGCAAATTGAGATTCTAAAAGCCCCAAGATTGCACAGTGACGCCGCTCCCCTCCTGGAGCTCGCGCAGGCAGCCCCGGCTCGCGCGGCTGTCGAAACCGTGACCGTTACGTCTTCCAAGCTCGGCGGTGCCGACGTGCAGTCGATTCCCATTTCGATTACCGCTCTGTCGCAGGAACAACTCACGGCCACCCAGACCGCCGGCGGTCCGGACCTGATCAAGCAGGTGCCGAATATGAGTTTCACCAAAACCAATTTTTCCGGCTACAGCATTCAGTTGCGTGGCATCGGCACCCAGGCCATTTCGGTTACGACGGATCCTGCCGTTGCAGTCGCCTTCAACGACATTCCATTCATCCGCAATCATTTCTTTGAACAGGAATTCTACGACGTCAGCGACGTAGAAGTTTTGCGCGGGCCGCAAGGCACGCTCTACGGTCGTAACGCAACGGCAGGCGTAGTAAATCTCACCTCAGCCAAGCCGACTGACCAGTTCGAGGCAATGGCCTCGGGAGACATTGGCAACTACAAGAACCGCCGTTTCGAAGGGATGCTCAACATCCCGATCGTCGATGATTGGCTCGACATTCGCGTCGCAGGCGAATGGACCAAACGCGACGGCTACAGTTTCAACGCGATCACCAATGAGCCTATCGACGGACGCGATTTGTGGTCGGGGCGTGTTTCCGTTGCATGGAAGCCATTGGAGAGCGTTGAGGCCAATCTCGTTTGGGAGCACTTCTCCGAGGACGACGACCGTCTGCGCAGCGGAAAACAGCTTTGTAAGACCGCCCAGCCGCCTGCGTCGATCGATGGGGTGCCGACGCCGGCTGGGAATTTATCCAGAGATTTAGGTGCTTTGGTTCTTAGTGGCGACTATCTGAGCCAGGGCTGCGAAGCGACATCGCTTTATTCACCCGATGCGTTCGAAGTGCCCTACGGCTTTTCGCTTCCCTATGCGGTCGCATTGGGGGTCGTCCTAGCAGCCAATCCTTTTCTCAATCCCTATGCCAACACTACACAATCGCGCGATCTACGTGTGATCGAATCGACCATAAATCCGCATTATCAAGCCAAGAACGACACGCTTGAACTGAACACCGATTATGCGGTCACGCCTTCGCTCACATTCACCTCGCAGACCGGATATAATCAGGACTTTCTTTCCTCCACGGAAGACTACAACAGGTTCGATACGTCGCCGGGCATATTCGAACCCGGGCCTGGCAGTGTAATCAGCCAGAACAACTTTCTTGCCGATCCTGCTGCGGGAACCAACGGTATCCCGTCCGATGCGCTGATCTTCTGCGATCCCCAACTGGGCTGCAGCGATAGGCTTGTCGGCGAAGATTTGTCAAACGAACATTCATGGCAATTGAGCCAAGAATTCCGTCTCGCATCGCACTTCAGCGGACCATTCAATTTCAGTTTTGGCGGCAATTACCTTCACTACGAGACGGAAGAGAACTATTACGTCTTCATCAACTCGCTCTCGGCGTTTTCGGTGCTAGGCGGCGAGGCATATAATTGGCCTGTTCCAAGCACGCCTCCGAACAGCAACACCAACTGTTTACAATCCAAAGGAACTTCGGTCGGCTATCAGCATTCAAATCCTATCACAGGCGGCGGGGAGCCCACGCAATCGTGCGTCTATGTCGATACGAACCCGATCGGCAGTCTGAACAATGAAGGTCACAATTATTTCCTGAGCCAGAATCCCTACACGTTGAATTCCTATGCCGGATTCGGCGAGGCCTACTACGATGTCACCAGCGACCTGAAACTGACGGGTGGACTGCGCTGGACAGAAGACCGAAAGCACTTCGTCGACATTCCGAGCGAGGTTATTACGGTCGGATACGGCTATTACAACGCAGGTGCGGTAAACCAGCAATGGGATGAACTCACCGGACGCGCGGTTGCGACCTGGACGCCCAAGCTCGCGTTCACCGACCAGACGCTGGTCTATGGTTCCTACTCCCGGGGCTACAAGGCAGGCGGCGCCAATCCGCCCGGCGCGGTGTTCGATACCCTTGCTGGAAACGATCTGATTGCACAGCCCGTCCATCCGGCAACGTTCAAACCGGAATTCATCAACGCGTTCGAACTGGGGTCCAAGAATACCTTGCTCGACGGCGCGCTGACGCTGAACGGCGATGTCTTTTACTACGATTATAAGGATTATCAGATTTCTGAAATTGTGGACCGCACGTCGATCAATCTGAACTTCAATGCCACGGTAAAAGGCGCGGAGCTGGAAACAACCTGGGAACCGGTGGCAGGCCTGAAATTCAATTTCGCAGGCGGATACGAAGACACCCGAATTGCCAATGGCCAGAGTTCGATCGATCTGATGGACCGCACCGCTGGCATGCCGGGCTGGATGGTCGTCAAGCCTTTCGTGACGGAATCCTCAAACTGCATCCTTCCGACCTATGTCGTCGCGGCGATGCTGGAAGAAGGAAGCAGGCAGACTGCTACTACCAACCCATGGAGTGAAGCCTTCGCTTGTGCGCAAGCATATAACACGCATGTGGATCCGGTCACGCTCTATTCTTATATGCCCAATCCCACAGGGGCGGGCGGTATCGGATACGAAAATTGTGGCACGTCAGGCAATCAGTGTGGGGGTTTTACCATCCCAAGTGGCTATATCGGTTTCGATCCCACAACGGCCCCCAACAATGGCGAAGGGTTTGCCAAGAATCTTGGCGGCAACAAATTGCCGAACGCGCCGCCTTTCACTGTTTCGTTCGGGGCGCAATACACGATGCCCCTATCGACCGATTGGGCGGGTACGCTGCGCGGTGACTATTATTGGCAGGATTATTCCTGGGCACGCGTCTTCAACGACAATCCATATGATCGTCTGCGCGGCTATACCAATGTCAATCTAACACTGATCTTCACCAACCAGAACGGCTGGCAGGTGATGCTCTATGACAAGAACGTATTCAACACGACCGCGATCACCGGCGATTTCCTGAACAGCGACGACAGCGGCCTGACGACAAACGTGTTCTTGACCGATCCTAGACTGATCGGCATTCGCGTCACGAAGAACTGGTAAGGGGGAAGCAATGAGCGAATTGATGAGCGCACGGAACGGCGGAACAGATTTTCGTTGGCATTTGTTGACGACTGTTTCTGCGCTAGCGATTCTTACGTCCGTCAACATGCATAACGCGATGGCAGCGGATGATGATTCGAACCGCCCTATGGTCTGGATTGAACTCGGCGGCCAGCTGGAACGCGCGGGTGGTCAGGGAGATAATTTTCCGGTTGGCTTTGTGACCGCAAATCCAGATTCTCCTGTCTTGCACCCTGTGTCGCCTTTTCAGGCGCAGAATCCGACTCCGTTCAGCTTCGGCGGGAATGGGAGTGTATCGCTTCAGCCGCAAGCATCAGACTGGATATTCTCGGCTGCCATACGTTACGGCCGTTCAAGCAATTTCAAGCACGTCGATCATCAAACCAATAGGACGCATGTTACGCCTTACGCTATTACGACTGTCGAAGACTTTGCGGACACGAAAGTCCAGCGGCGAGAAAGCCATGCGATCCTTGATTTTTCCGCGGGCAAAGACCTTGGCCTAGGACTGTTTGGGAGAGAAGGGTCGTCCGTCGTGAGCCTCGGTGTGCGTTTTGTGCAATTTTCATCGACAGCGACGCTCGATGCCAGGGCGCGGCCTGATTTTGGGTACAAATACTCCACAATCTTGCCGGGTATCCCTCTTCCGCATTTCCATACCTATCATGTTACAGGCAATGCTTCGCGCAGCTTCCGTGGAATAGGACCTTCTCTTTCCTGGACCGGCTCGGCGCCATTTTTAGGCAATCCGCAGGACGGCGACGTGGCGCTCGATTGGGGCGCCAACGCAAGCGTTCTGTTTGGCCGACAAAAGGCGCGCGTGGCGCATCAGGAATCCGCGCACTACGAAAACGTGAAATATCGAGCGGAGGGTTATGGGCATAGCTATCCCTTGGTTTACCAACATTCTGGCGGTCACAGCAGCGCCCGGTCCGTCATCGTGCCCAATGTCGGCGGTTTTGCGGGTATCTCAATCAGTCGCGCGAATGCCAAAGTCAGCTTCGGCTATCGCGCGGACATTTTCTTCGGCGCCGTCGATGGTGGAATCGACACGCGAAAATCCGAGACGGTCGGGTTTTACGGCCCCTTCGCTTCGGTCAGTGTTGGTCTTCCGTAATGGGCCGTAGGGCGCCAAGGCTCCGTCCGATAATCTCGCCGCCGGTATCAGGCTTCCGTTCATGGTCGGCAGGTGGCCGCCACATGATGCGGTCGGATGGAAGCCTAGAACCTCGCGCTGCCGGATAAGCCAAAGAGCCAGCCTAAACTCAGTGAGAATTGTCCGAACAGCGGAGGTCGCTTTACACAGGCTATGGCTACCAGCAGTCCCATCCCATCATGGTTCATATTCAAATTGCTCTTAATCCTTTCGGTTGGGCACCGCGCTTCGTAGCGCCATCTGGTTTGATACCCACGGGGTGGTTTCTTCGATGAGGCTGTCGCCTTCGCCTTCCATCAGCGTGCCCAGCGCAAGGCTTTTCCCATTGGTCCGGACGGAAAAATCTGTCTGACATGACGCGAGCAATAGATCCTGGATTAGATGATGCAAGGAACGTCGGCTCGCGACATCGCCGGCACCGTGAAAATCAAACCACGTACCTCCGCCAATCACATTGAGAATACCAAGATGAAATTCGGCGTCAGCATCAGCCACCAGGCAGTCTTCATCTGGGTGGCATTTAAATTCTAAGGATTCCTGACCGCATGCTGACGGTCGGACGAGGCTCTAGCGGCCAAAGCTGGTAGCCTGGTCAGATAGAAAATAACCCGCGTTCAAAATGCGTCCGGCCTTTGGACGCCCTGTCAGGCCAATCGTCTTGGCTTGGCCGAAACAATCGTGCCCAACCAACCCCCTTTTTTGCCTCCGTTTCGTTTAAAATAGTGAGGCCTAGCTTCATCCTCGAAAGGCGGAAGCTCACGAGGGATGTCGGAGACACCGGAAACCAGTCGTGACGACGCACGTGTGCGCCCATTGGGTGCGGCCATAACCGCGCCCGAGGTCAGGATTTGGTTTGTCCGGCAGGTTCTGCCTCTGGAGGCGGTGTTGAAACAATTTTTGCAGCACAATTGGCACAACAAGGCCGACGTCGACGATTTGTTGCAGGAAGTTTATGTCCGCGTCTGTGAAAGCGCGCGCAGGCAGATTCCCGAGCCCGCCAAGCCGTTCGTCTTCACGGTCGCCCGCAACCTTCTCATCGACCGGGTCCGGCGCGAACGCATTATACCCATAGAAGCCGTTTCCGACTTGGACGCCCTCGAAATAGAGAAGGACGAACCAGGTCCCGAGCGCAGCGTCATCGCGCGCGACGAACTCAGGCGGTTACAGGCCGCACTCGACCGCCTCCCGCCCCGCTGGCACGAGGCTATCGTGCTGAAACAGGTAGACGGCCTCTCGCGCCGCGAAATCGCGCAGCGCATGGGCATCGCTGAAGAGACCGTAAAACAATATGTCGCCGACGGCCTGCGCAATCTCGCGAACATCTTCTTCAGCGAGCCTGCCGATATGCGGAGGCAGCCGTGACTAGCGCCGAGCACGAACAGCATCCAGAACCTGGCGCAAAAGCCGCCCAGGCTCAGGCTGCGGAATGGGTGGCCGAACACCGTTACGCGGACAATTGGTCGGCCGATGATCAGGCACGTCTCGATGCTTGGCTGGCCGAGGATCTCGCTCACGAAATTGCCTATTGGCGGCTTGAAGCGGCCTGGGAACGCACCAATCGCTTGGCTGCCTTGCGTCATCCGATGCGCGAGGGCGGCGGTCCCGCACGCAAAACCCGGCGGACCATACCTCGCCTGATCGCCGCTGCCGCCGTCGTCGTAGCGGTAGGAGGTGCGGTCGCAATCTACATCCAAGCGCCGCAGCCGCGTGAACAGGTCTATGAGACCCCCATCGGCGGGCAGAAGACCCTGTTGTTGAGTGACGGTTCGAAGGTCGTTCTAAACACCGACACGGTTGTTCGCCTGAAGGCCGATGGCGGCCAGCGCAAGGTCTGGCTCGACAAAGGCGAGGCATTCTTCGACATCCGACATGATTCCAATCGACCCTTTGTCGTTATTGCCGCCGGCCATCGGATCACGGATCTTGGAACAAAATTTTCCGTTCGCAGCAGCGAAGACGGGCTCGGGCTCAGGGTGGCACTCGTTGAAGGCCGAGCTGAACTGGATTCATCGGGCTTGTGGGTACGGCCCCAGCGCGCCGTCCTCAAGCCTGGCGATATTGCGATCGCTGACGCGCGCTCACTGACCGTCTCGCGGCAAACCTCTCAATCGTTGGCAGCTGAATTGGGATGGCGGCAAGGCGATCTCGTCTTTCAGCATACGACGCTCGCGGACGCAGTCGCGGAGTTCAATCGCTACAACACGCAAAAACTCGCCATCGCCGACCCTGATGTCGCTCAGATGCGCATCGCTGGAACATTTCAGGCGAAAAACACCAGGGTCTTCACCGAAGCGGTGCAGGAACTTTTCAAGCTTCGCGTTTCCAGATCAGGCAGCCAGACAATCATCTCGCGGTAATGCACAGACGCATCAAGAGGGGGAACCGAAATATGTCCAAGAAATTCGTGATCGCGCTTCTTGCGGGCACCGCAGTCTGCGCCATCTGCGGATCAAGCGCCGCTTGGGCCGAGGAATTCAATATTCCTGCCGGCGACTTGGACAGCGCGCTAAACGCGTATTCCGCGCAGTCGGGCGTGCAACTGATTATGTCGGACGAAGCCGTGAAGGGTGTGCGTTCCAAGGGCGTCATGGGAAATGTTCCTGCATCCGAAGCGTTGACTCGTTTATTGGCGGGAACGGGCTTCGTCATTCATCGAAAATCGGGTGCCGTCATTGTCACACGTGATGAAAGCTCATTGGCCGAAACGTCTCTAACGCTGGCGCAGGCGACAACATCCGCCCGCGCCGCCGTGGAAACCGTCACCGTCACTTCGTCGAAATTGGGTGGTGCGGATGTACAGAGCATTCCGATCGCCATTACAGCGTTGAGCCAGGAACAGCTGACCGCTACGCAAACAGCGGGTGGCCCCGACCTCGTGAAGCAGGTGCCGAATCTGACATTCACGAAAACAAATTTCACCGGCTATAGCATCAACATCCGCGGCATTGGTACTCAGGCGATCTCGGTGACCACCGATCCTGCCGTGGCCGTCGCATTGAACGATATTCCGTTCATCCGAAATCACTTTTTTGAACAAGAGTTTTACGATCTTGGCCAGGCAGAAGTTTTGCGTGGGCCGCAAGGAACGCTCTACGGGCGCAACGCGACAGCAGGTGTCGTGAATCTGATCACCGCCAAGCCGACCGATCAGTTCGAAGCAATGGCATCGGGCGAGATCGGCAATTATCATCAGCGCCGTTTTGAGGGCATGATCAATCTGCCGATTGTCGATGATCGTCTCGACATTCGCGTCGCGGGTGAGTGGACGAAACGTGAAGGCTACTCGTTCAACGAAATTGACGATCAGCGCATTGACGGCCGCGATCTTTGGTCTGGCCGCGTTTCGGTCGGCTGGAAGCCATTCGAAAACGTGCAAACCACGCTTGTTTGGGAGCACTTCTCCGAAGACGACGACCGTATGCGCACCGCCAAACAGCTTTGCAAGACTGCGCCAATTCCAGCCACTGTAGGTGGCGTATCGACAACACTCTTTGGGAATGTCGGCGCCAGCAGCGACACGCCGGCCGACTATCTTAGCCAAGGGTGCTTGGCTTCCTCTCTCTATTCGGCGGAAGCTTTCGGTGTTCCGAATGGATATTCGCTATCTTACTATACTGGTTTTCAATCCGCAGGTGTACCAGTTCGGCCCGGATTCGATCCTTACGCGAGCACAACGCAATCGCCAAACCTTCGCATCATCGAGTCCTCTGTTGATCCGGTCTACAAAGCGAAGAACGATACGGTAGAATTGAATTCGGCCTACCAGATCAATTCAGCACTGACGTTTACATCGCAAACTGGTTACAACCAAGACTTCCTATGGTCGACCGAGGACTACAATCAATTCAATAGCGCACCTGGCGCATTCCAATACTTTGATGGCCTCGACGCGCAACGTGGAGTCACGCTTCCCGACCCCAATGGCCCGGTCATGGACGGCTCTCCAAGCGCGATCTTCTGCGATCCCCAATTGGGGTGCAGCGACAGATTGGTCGCTCAGGACTTATCCGATGAGCACGCTTGGCAATTCAGTCAGGAGTTCAGGCTGGCTTCCAACTTTAGCAGCCCCTTAAATTTCAGCGCCGGAGGAAATTATTTACATTATGAGACGGAAGAAAATTACTATGTATTTGTAAATACACTGAGCCTGTTTGTGGCCGGTCAAGGTATTGGCCAAGGAACGCAAAAGCAGTACGTGCCTAATCAGGATGACAACTCTGAATGCATTCAAGGCGGTTTCAGAGAGCCTAATCCGGTCATACCGCGGGAAGTTCTGCAATGCGACTATATCGATCCCAATCCCCTGTCGAGTCTTAACAATGAAGGCCATAACTATTTTCTGAATCAAAACCCATATGCCCTGAATTCCTACGCCCTGTTTGGTGAGGTTTATTATAATCTGGCGGACGATTTGAAGCTTACTGGGGGGCTTCGCTGGACCGAAGACCGGAAGCATTTCACCGAAATCCCAAGCGAACTTCTCGTGTCTGGGTACGGATATGCGATCGCGGGGATTGTGGATCAGCAGTGGGATCAATTCACGGGGCGTGCCGCCGCCAATTGGACACCCAAGCTGCAATTTACCGATCAAACACTTGTCTACGGATCCTACGCACACGGCTACAAGGCCGGAGGTGCGAATCCCTCCGGGGGCCATCTTCCCTACCACTGGCGAACTGAGCGGCGGTTTTTCCGCCATAATCGATCCGCTCCACCCACTCACGTTCAAACCCGAATTTATCGACGCCTTTGAGCTGGGAACAAAGAACACACTCCTCGACGGAACACTCACGTTCAATGGTAGTCTCTTCTATTACAACTATGAGAATTATCAGATTTCCCGCATCGTTGATCGAACAGCTATCAACGATAATTTCGATGCACACGTCAAAGGGGCTGAGATCAAATCGACTTGGGAACCTATTCCGGGCCTAAGATTCAATTTCGCCGGTGGCTGGGAGGATAGTGCACTCGCCGAAGGCACGCATTCCGTTGATTTAATAGACCGCACCGCGGGCAATCCCGATTGGATCGTAGTCAAGCCATTCGTCACGAATGCATCGAATTGTGTCTTCCCCACTTACGTGGTCGCGACTTTGCTTCTGTACAACAAAGATTTCGGTAGCGCTTGCAACGAAGCGTACAGCAACCATCTCGATCCGGTTACGGGATTGCCATACGTCCTCAATCCCACATTTACCAGTGGCTCAGGTGAAACTGTCACCTATCCAGGATTTGATCCGGTTAGCTCTACTGCGACCAATAATGGAGCAGGACCGACTCCAAACAACGGTGAGGGATTCGACAAAAATTTGGGCGGCAATGAGCTTCCGAACGCGCCGCCGTTCACCGTCTCATTTGGCGCGCAATACACGCTGCCGATCACCACAGATTGGGCAGGAACGCTGCGCGGGGATTATTACTGGCAAGACTATTCCTGGGCGCGCGTTTTTAACGACAACCCTTACGATCGTCTTCGCGGTTACACCAATCTCAACCTGACTCTGATTTTCACCAATCAGAACGGTTGGCAGGTGATGCTTTATGACAAGAACGTCTTCAACGAGACGGCCATCACTGGTGATTTCCTGAACAGCGACGACAGTGGTTTGACAACAAACGTGTTCCTGACGGATCCCAGATTGATCGGGCTCCGGATCACAAAGAATTGGTAAGGGGGAAGCAATGAGCGAGTTGATGATCAGAGGCCAAGGCAATACAGATGCCCGACGTTTTCAGCTTCTAATGAGCGTATCGATCGCGGCTATCATGGTGGCTTCGGGAATGTCGTTTGGCGCTTCTGCCGATGAAGCCGATCATCCTACCTTTTGGATAGAGCTTGGAGGTCAGCTCGAGCAAATCGCTGGAGGTCATCAGACCTTTACCCCGCCCTTCGCGCTTGACATTCCCTCCACATTTTTCTCTCCGATCTCTTTCCAAAAGCCATTAAAGAATTCTTTTGGTGGTACTGGAGCGTTGTCGTTCGAACCCGAGGGAACTGACTGGGTCTTCTCGGCAGGCGTACAATTTGGCCGTTCAAACGGAACCAGACATACCCACCAGCAAACCGCAAACGCTGCAGTCCCCGTGCATAGCAAAATACCCGGTCCGCCGCCTGTTCCTACCTTATATCCGGGGAAGTACGTGGTGAATGCGGGATACGACTTTTATCCGAAGGGGCACGTAAAGTTCGAAGACGCGCAGTCACAACAAAGCGAAACTCATCTGGTGCTCGATTTCCAGGCGGGGAAAGATGTCGGCCTGGGGCTTTTTGGAGGACGAGGATCTTCGGTAATTAGCGCGGGCGTCCGATTTGCTCAATTTACATCAAAGGCAAACGTTAGCTTGCGCATAGAGCCTGATGTCCATTACCCAACCGCCCCGATTACGAACTTCGCACAACTTCGCGGGTTCAAATATTATGACCCCATACATTTTCATGACTACGCAGCCTCCGAGAACAGCCAAAGAAGCTTTCATGGAATAGGTCCGTCGCTCGCCTGGAATGGCTCTACGCCGCTTTTTGGCAGTTCTGAACAGGGCGTTAGTTTGGATTGGGGCGCAAACGCGGCTGTGTTGTTCGGACGTCAGAAGGTACGAGGACATCATCAATCCACGACGCGCAGCTACTATGGAAACCATTTCCAAAAGAAAGGGGTTTCTCGCCACGGCTACGAAAGCGGGTACTTCGTCTATGCCTCACTTGAAGGGTATGTCCCGCCGTACACCCATCAGGCGCGAAATTCACGTGATTTCAGTCGATCCCGCACCGTAGTCGTTCCGAATCTAGGCGGTACGGCTGGCCTTTCATTCCGGTATCTGAATGCAAAGGTCAGTTTTGGCTATCGCGCGGACTTCTTCTTCGGAGCTATGGACGAAGGGATTGATACACGAAGAACGGAAAACGTCGGGTTCCACGGTCCATACGCTGCAATTAGCGTTGGGTTTCCGTAGTGGGCTGTAGGGAATCATTACCCGTCCGACAATCTTGCCGCCGGTGTCGGGCTGGTGTTCGTGGTCGGTATGGAGCCGCCACACGATACGGGTAGATGGAGGTCGAGATGTTATCTACGAGATGTGCTGAGCCGCCTTACGGAGAGCACACCCGATACTGCGCTTCATCGGCTTCACGACCCTGCCTTCTCACGCCGCGCGATTGACCGGGTTCCCAACGGGAACTTTGCCGCCTCTGTGACGTTCCAGCCGGAGCACTTCTCGCAATGTACACCGATGGCGCCGGACGATCGGCAGGACAGCGACACTCACCGCGGCCCTCGCAAGGGGAACCGCGAACAGACCGATGACGGCAGCGGCGGCAATAAGCCAACCGATGATGAGGGCGGGCAGGGTGGCGATGGTGACGAAGAGGACAAAAAGCCGGGGCTTCTGCAAAATCCCTGGGTAAAGATAGGCGGTGCGATCCTCGTGATCGTGCTGTTGGTCGCTGGGTTCATCTATTGGCTTTATGCGCGCCAATATGAAGATACGGACGACGCTTTTATCGATGCCCATATTGTGCACATCTCGCCTCAGATCGCCGGGCAGGTGATCGCGGTTCATGTCAACGACAACCAGTTCGTGCGCAAGGGGCAGCCCCTTGTCGATATCGATTCTGCGGACGCGCAAGCCAAGCTCAACCAGGTGCGCGCGCAGGAAGCGCAAGCGGAAACACAATTCAATCAGGCGCGTGCCAGCGAACGTGGCGCGGCCGCGCAAGCAGCCAACACGCAACGCGACCTTGCGCGTTATCGCTTTTTGCAGAAAACCTCTCCCGCAGCCGTCGCCCAGCAGCAGGTCGATCAGGCTGTGGCAGCCGAACGCAACGCGATGGCCCAGCGCGATGCCGCCCAAGCTCAGATTTCGGGGGCTGAAGCCCAGATCAAAGTTTATCATGCCCAGATCGCGGCGGCGCAACTCACGCTAGGCTACACACATATCGTCGCCCCTGTTTCCGGCCATATCGCCCAGCGTTCGGTAGCGCTGGGCAACTATGTCTCGCCCGGTCAGGCGCTAATGGCGATCGTGCCGCTGCAAATATGGGTCACGGCGAATTTCAAGGAGACGCAGCTCGCGCTGATGCGGGTGGGGCAAGCAGTCACCGTGAGTGTCGATGCGTGCGGCGACACCGATTTGCGCGGCCATGTCCAATCGATTCAACGGGGCGCGGGACAGGCCTTTGGTATATTGCCGCCAGAAAATGCGACCGGCAATTTCGTCAAGGTCGTGCAGCGCGTGCCAGTGAAAATCATACTCGACCGCGCACCGCGCAATTGCCCGCTGGGACCAGGCATGAGCGTCGAACCCAGCGTCAAGGTGCGCTGATGCCGGCGGCGCGAGGCGGCTGGTCGCCGGAGCGCTCGGTTGCGGGCAAGCGCAACCCCTGGACGATCATCGCCGTCATCTCGATCGCGACATTCATGGTCGTGCTCGACACGTCCATTGCCAACGTCGCGCTTGCCCATATCGCGGGCAACCTCTCCGCCAGCTACGACGAAGCGACCTGGGTGATCACAAGCTTTCTGATCGCCAACGCTATCGTCATTCCCATCAGTGGTTGGCTGGCGGATGTGGTCGGTCGCAAGCGTTACTACATGATCTCGGTGGCATTGTTCACATTCTCGTCGCTGCTGTGCGGGCTTTCGCCAAATCTGCCGATTCTTGTCATAGCGCGGGTGCTCCAAGGAATTGGTGGCGGCGGGCTTGCGCCGGTCGAGCAGTCCATGATGGTCGATACGTTTCCGCCCGCCAAGCGCGGTGCGGCGTTTGCTGCTTATGGAATTGTGGTGATTGTGGGCCCGATCCTCGGTCCGTCGCTGGGCGGGTGGATCACAGACAACCTCTCATGGCATTGGGTGTTTCTCATCAATGTACCCATCGGGCTGCTCTCGCTGTTTCTCGTCAGCATCTACGTCGACGAACCGCAGGCGTTGCGCAAAGAGCGTGAGCGGCTTCTGAGCAAGGGACTGAAGGTCGACTGGGTCGGCTTCCTTCTCATTGCGCTGGCGCTTGGTTGTCTGGAAGTGACGCTCGATCGCGGTGAGCGGGAGGATTGGTTTTCGAGCCCGATGATTGCGAGCTTTGCGGCGATAAGCGCGCTTTCTATGTTTGCCTTCATTCCCTGGGAGCTGTCACAGAAGGAACCTATCGTCCGTATCAAACTTTACGGGCAGCGGAACTTTCTGATCGCAAATATTTTCATGCTTATCATGGGCCTGATCATCTTCGGCACCACTCAATTCATTCCCCAACTACTTCAGGAAGTGTTGAACTATACCGCAACGAATGCGGGCCTCGCGTTGACGCTAGGAGGGCTTGCAACCCTTCTGGTTATGCCAATCAGCGGCTTTCTGGCAAGCAGGGTCGACGCGCGCCTTCTGATTGGCTTTGCATTGACGGTGCAAGGGATCGCGTTGTGGAACATGAGCACATTCAACACACAAATCTCTTTCGAGAACGCAGCAGTCGCGCGCATGATTCAATCGGTTGCGCTGCCGTTTCTGTTCGTTCCCATCACCAATGCCGCCTATGTTGGATTGAAGGCGAATGAGAGCAATCAGGCCTCGGCATTGCTGAATGTCTCGCGCAATCTGGGTGGCACGTTTGGTATCTCCCTTGTGCAAACAATGCTGACGTGGCGCTCGCAGGCGCATCAGGCCCAATATGTCGAGACACTCAATCCGCTCAATCCAAACTATGCCGCGGGCATCGCGCAGATGACGCATTCGCTGATGGACGGTGGCTTGTCCCAAGCGCAGGCCGCACAGACAGCGGTCGCCGAACTTTACCGCACGCTCCAGCAACAGGCCAGTATGTTGGCCTATATCGACGTGTTCCATACGCTGATGTGGATCGTGTTTGCCACTTTGCCCTTGGTGCTTCTCATGCAAAAGCCGAAAAAGACCGATGGCGCAGGCGCGGCATGAGGCGGTGCATTATACTGCTCGGGCTGTTGCTAGCGGCTTGCACTGTCGGGCCGGACTATCACAAGCCCGAAATCAGTACCCCACCATCATACGAGGGCGCAAAGGATGTGCCGATTGTACAGAGCGCCGATCTTTCCCAGTGGTGGCTCAATTTCGGGGACGTCAAACTCGATAGCCTGATCGAGCGCGCCCTATCCGCCAACCTCGATCTCCTCACGGCGGCATCGCGCGTGCGCGAGGCGCGCGAGCAGGAAATCATTGCCGGGGCAGCCGGCTTGCCGCAGGTGAATGCTTCGGGTGCTGTCGCCAAGGTTCACGCGAATTCAAGTCTGGCATCCAAGCTCGGTGCATCGGCCCCCGCCGCCAGCGGCGCACAGCCGCCTGGCTCGACCAACATCACACTGTATTCCGTCGGTTTCGACGCGACATGGGAGGTGGATATTTTCGGGGGCGTGCGCCGCGGCGTAGAGGCCGCGAAAGCCAACACCGAAGCTGCGCAATGGCAGATGCGCGATGGCGAGGTGACGTTAACAGCAGAAATTGCGGCCGATTATGTCAGCCTGTGCGCCGCTCAGGCGCAGATCGCGATCCTGCACAACGAAGTGAAAGAGCAACGTGGCATTCTCGACCTAACCAGTGCGCGCGCGCGTGCAGGGTTCGTCACCCAATTGGATGTGAATCAGCAGAACGCGCTGGTCTCCACGACAGAATCTCAGATCCCGCCGCTGGAAGCCGAAGTGAAAGCGATGGAACACGCCATCGCTGTTCTACTTGGCGAACAGCCAGAGGCGCTGCAAAGCGAGCTGAAAGGACAGGGAGCCTTGCCGCCGTTGTCACCAGCGCTTCCTGCCGGCTTGCCATCCGATCTATTGCGTCGCCGTCCTGACATACGCGCGGCCGAGCGGAAATTGGCGGCTTCCACCGCGCAGGTTGGTGTCGCGGTCGCGGATCTGTATCCCAAATTTAACCTGATCGGCGCGTTGTCCTTTTCGAGCAACCAGTTGGGCGACCTGTTGTCGGCAAACAATCTGAGCGAGATTGGGCTTGGTTCCATAATGTGGCCGATTTTTCATGGTGGCGAAATTCACGCCAACATTCGCACCAAGGAGGAAGAACGCCAGCAAGCCTATTATGCCTACAAAAAAGCCGTACTGATCGCCATCCAGGATGTGGAAGATTTGCTTTCCCGCTACGCGACCGAACGGCGCCGCTATGTGAGACTCGATAGCGCTGCCAAGTCGGACGCTTCGTCTTATGAGTTGGCGATGCAGCAATATCGAGCGGGGCTGGTGAATTACATCAGCGTGCTCACGGTCGAGGCAGACCTGCTCTCGGCGCGCAACCAGCTTACGCAGAGCCGCGCAACGCTCGCGACCGACTTGGTCGCTGTTTACAAGGCCCTGGGCGGGGGATGGGGTGAAAACGCGCCGTGAGTTTCGGAACGGCAATCAAAACTGCACGTTCTGCTCACAGAACGGAACCACGGCAATGATCCGCAAGCTGAAATCCGGAGACTATCGTCTCTATTCGCGCAAGAAGAATCCGAAGACAGGAAAACGCCGCAATCTCGGAACCTTCAAAAGCCGCGCTGCGGCAGAAAAGCACGAACGCGATGTCCAATATTTCAAGCGTGGAGGTTGAAGTGGACTACCCGGCAAGTAAGGCAAGGCAAGGCAAGATGATATCGTTCTCAGGCGACCTTGGCAGCGCACGGTGTTCATTGCGGGCCTGGTCGCGGGAATCGCGTTGATTGTTCTTGCCGGCTAACCCTGATGGAGACGCGCATGGCCAAACTCGACGGATTGAAGATTGCCATCCTTGTAACAGACGGCTTTGAACAAGTGGAACTTATCGAGCCACGAAAGGCGCTGGAAGCGGAAGGGGCCAATACGCAAATTGTTTCGCCAAAAACCGGGACGGTCCGCGGCTGGAAGACGAAAGATTGGGGTGACGAACTACCTGTCGATGTAGGTCTTGGGTCGGCCAAACCAGAAGATTTCGATGCACTTCTGTTGCCCGGCGGCGTAATGAATCCGGACAAATTGCGGCTAGAGCCCAAGGCGATTGCCTTCGTCAAGCACTTTGTCGACACAGCCAAACCAATCGCCGCAATCTGTCACGGGCCGTGGACGCTAATCGATGCTGGTGGCGTTAAAGGCCGCCGGATGACGTCGTGGCCCTCGCTGCAAACCGATCTCAAGAATGCCGGTGCGAATTGGTCGGATAAGGAAGTGGTCGAAGACCACAATCTGGTGACAAGCCGTAAACCCGACGACATCCCGGCCTTTAATCGCGCGGCTATCGCTTTGTTCGCGGCCCGGAGTAGCGCGCGAAAGGCAGCCTAACTTTTTTGCATCCGCAGCGCTGCCCGTACGTTCTCACATGGAAGCCGATTTGGAGGTACGGAGGGTACGATGAAAAAGAGAGTCATCTTACTGGCCGCGTTGGTAGCGGGGCTGGTTTCCGGTTGTGCTTATGACCAAGGTCCCTATGGCCCGGCAGACTACTACGATGGTTATTATGACGGGTATTACGGGCCGTTTTACGATGGCTATTGGGGCAATGATGGCTTCTTCTGGTATTCGGATGTCAATCGTAGCTGGCATCGGGACGATCATCACCACTTCCAGCATCGTGGGGGCAGTGGCTTCAACCATGTTCATGGTAGTGGCATTCACCGCGAACACTGACGCTGGAGCTGCCCTCTGACACCGAAGCAAAAGGCGCCTGTGGAAGCGGGCGCCTTTTTCCGTTCGTGGGGCGTCAGGGCGTTGCTGTATGGGTCTTCACCCGCAAATTGTTTGATTGGTAGGACTTCGCCCGTGGTGTAGTTCGAACAGTGTGGAGCGGCCAGTGACACATACGCAGGTGCGATTTCCTCAGGCTGCGCTGAGCGGTTCATCGGCGTATCGAAGCCTGCCCGACCGCACGGCGTGGGAGCTGGTCGCCTATATAATAAAGTATCCGCGAAAGAACCGGCTCGTATTTCGGCAAAATCACCCCGCTCTCGTCGCAATCACCCGATACCGAAGAGGTTCCCACCGGCGAAATGCAGACACTAACCCCTGGAAATATGCAGGGCCTATGCCGAAGGCGGGCAACAAACCCTGGTTCAATTTGTGCCGCCAAATCCGACATCAAGAGGTTTTGCGAGTTTCGCCATTCAGGCGGGCCAGCTTCCACCGGAAAGGCAATTTGCCGTGACGAATCCCAACACGACGCCATCGTCATACCGCCGGTGATACGCCGCAATATTCTGACGGCCGCGGCGGTTTCGTCTGTTTTCCCTTTTGCGCCGGCCGATGCACCAATCGTTTCCTGCGCTTCGGTTGGGGCATGCTTGAAATGGGCGCATAATTGCAACAACGCATTGGGGCCAATACGCTTTTGGTCGATTTGCTCAAGCACCGAAGATGCTCACCTTACGGATGAGGCGCAACAATATTGCGGAAGACCGTATCTCTGCGCCTACCCCCCGGGGTTCAAAAAAACTTCCAAACCCTCCATCCCGGGCAGTCAACTTATGGACCCTAGCTCGTCCCCATAGATGAGGCCCAAGCTCTCACCTCGTAGGGCGAGGAAAATTGGCTGGGATGGTCGACAGACCGAAATTTGACCACGGAGACGGCGCTCATGGGCCGGTTGCGGCTGTGACTGCGCCTGAGGTCGATGCTTGGTTTGTGCGCGAGGTGTTGCCGCTGGAGGCGGCGCTGATGGAATTCCTGCAGCACAATTGGCGCAGCAAAAGCGACGTCTACGACTTTCGTCAGGAAGTCTACATTCGCGTCTATGAAGCAGCGCTCAAAGGGCTACCGCAGCGACCTAAGCAATTTGTCTTTGCAACCGCGCGCAACCTTTTGATCGACCGTGTGCGGCATGAGCAAATCGTGCCCATCGAGGCAGTCACAGACCTCGAAGCGCTTGAAGTCGCGTTGGACGCGCCGGGTCCAGAACGGACCGTATTGGCACGAGACGAATTGCGCCATCTTCAAGTGGCATTGGACCGGCTGCCGCCGCGCTGGCGCGAAGCCTTCGTTCTGGCCCGCATAGAGGGCCTGTCGCGCAGCGAAATCGCTCAGCGAATGGGCGTGGCCGAGAGCGCGGTCTCCCAATATCTCAGCCAAGGCGTCAACCAGCTTGTCGATATCCTCTATGGCGAAACCCCAACGCTCCAGAGGAAGCCATGAGCGTGGTAACGCACCGCAACTCCGGCGAAGCAGCCGAGATCAACGCTCAAGCCGCGATCTGGCTTGAGCGACGCTCATTTGGAGCATGGAACGCCGCTGACCAAAGCGCTCTCGATGCGTGGCTGATTAGCGATATCGCGCACCACATTGCCTTTCTGAGGCTTGAAGCGGGGCTGCGCAGGACAGACCGCCTGACAGCGCTTCGCTCTCCGATGGCCGTTGTGCAAGCTCCCCCGGCAAATTCGTCTCGCTCGCTGCGCATGGCTTTGCTTGGTGCAATCGCGTTTGTCTCAACGCTCGGAATTGTTGGATTCACATTCTCTGGACGCACCACGGAAACCACCTACAAAACCGGAATCGGTGGGCAGGAAACGCTCACTCTGGCCGATGGTTCGCGGATTGATCTGAACACGGATACGACGGTCCGGATCTCCACTGCTCGGTCCGAACGGAAGGTGTGGCTGGATAAGGGCGAGGCCTATTTCAGGATCAAGCATGATGCAACACGCCCCTTCTTGGTTCTGATTGGCAAGCGCCGGATCACGGATTTGGGGACAGAATTCACCGTGCACCGTGATGCCGATCAGCTGCGAGTCGCAGTCCTCAAAGGAAGCGTGCGGTTTGAGCAGTTGGATCAAAACAACAAAGAACAGTCGATCATTCTGACTCCCAGAAAGGTTGTCACCGTAACCGCGCGATCGCTCTCTATCTCGGCTCTGTCGACGAGCGCGATGGCGAATAATCTCGGATGGCTTCATGGTGTGTTGATATTTAACCGCACCCCACTTGCCGTCGCGGCCGCCGAACTCAACCGTTACAACACAAAGAAGCTGCTGCTCGCAGACGCGGACATCGGGCGCCTTGAGATCGGGGGAACGTTTCCGAAAAACAACGTGAATGCAATCACGTCCGTGGCACAGGATTTATTTGGGCTTCGCGTCGAAGACCGTGGATACGCAATCGTCATTTCACACTAATCGTTATCGCCGTATCAAAGGGGGGTTTATGTCAAGAAAAATGACCGCCGAGCGTTTTGCGATCGGTATTTCTGCAATTCTTTGTTCAATGTCTGCGTTGGCCGCAGACTTCAATATTCCCGGAGGCGATCTTAAAGCCGCTCTTGATACTTACGCTCGCGAGAGCGGTTCGTCGGTCATTTATCGCGAAGATGCAGTCCAAGGGGTCCAGTCCAGAGGTGTGTCTGGAAATCTGAACAACGATACGGCGCTTTCCCGCATCCTCACTGGAACGGGATTTGTCATGCGCCATCATCCCGACGGCACGACGACGGTTTTCCGTGACAAATCTACCGACAACTCCTCTGGCCTCGAGGAGCTTGCCCAGTCCGCCTCACCCGCGAAATCCATCGAGACCGTCACCGTCACGTCATCCAAATTGGGCGGCGCAGACGTCCAAAGTGTACCGATCGCGATAACGGCTCTCTCGCAGGAACAACTGACCGCCACACAAACCGCAGGTGGCCCAGACTTGATCAAACAAGTTCCCAATATGACGTTCACGAAAACCAATTTTACAGGCTACAGTATTCAGCTTCGTGGTATCGGCACCCAGGCGATTTCCGTCACCACAGATCCGGCTGTGGCCGTCGCATTCAACGATACTCCATTCCTGCGCAATCACTTCTTCGAACAGGAATTTTTCGATGTCGACCAGGTTGAGGTGCTACGCGGGCCGCAGGGAACGCTCTATGGGCGCAATGCAACGGCGGGCGTCGTCAATTTATCGTCGGCCAAGCCAACCGACCAGTTTGAGGCTATGGCTTCAGTCGACGCCGGCAACTACGGCTCGTTTCGCGGCGAGGGCATGGTCAATATTCCGATAGTAGACGACCGCATCGATCTGCGCATTGCAGGAGAGTTGACCAAACGCAACGGATACACATTTGACGAGACCACCGATCAAAGTGTCGATGGGCGCTTTCTGTGGTCCACGCGCGTCACATTGGGCTGGAAGCCCTCGGAAAGCGTGCAGACCTATCTCGTCTGGGAGCATTTTAACGAGAACGACGATCGCGAGCGTTCCACCAAACAGCTTTGCAAGCGCGATCCGGGGCCGGACTCTCTGAATACAACACTTCCAGATGGCAGCATGCTCAACATTGCCAATCTGGATTTCGCGGCACATTCCTTCTTGAGCCAGGGCTGCCTGCCGACTTCGCTATATTCGCCCGATGCCTTTGAGACACCAAATGGTGCTGCGTTGCCCATTGTGTTCGCCACGCAGTTCGGCAACGGCACTAGCTCCTTCATTCCGCACGGCATCGATCCTTATGCCAATGTGACGCAATCCATAAATCTGCGCATTATACAATCCCAGTTGAAGCCCGTATACAAAGCGCGGAACGACATTATCGAATTCAATGCCGACTACAAAATGACGCCGGCCATCACGGTTACATCTCAGACAGCTTATAACAATGATCAGCTGCACTCGGCGGAGGATTTCAACAGGTTTAACTCCCGACCGAATATCTTCTTTTCGTCTGCAAATCAGGACGGGCAGGATGGCTCAATCGGTATCCTGTTCACACCGAATGGCATTCTTTGCGATCCTCAGCTTGGCTGCTCGAACGAGTTTGTCGGCGAAGACCTGTCACAGGAGCACGCCTGGCAGTTCAGCCAGGAACTCCGCGTTGCTTCGGATTTCTCAGGCCCTGTGAATTTTACAGCTGGCGCGAACTATCTGCATTACGAAACAGAGGAGGACTATTACGTCTTCCTGAATCTCATTACGCTTGAGTCAAGATTTCTCGATCTGGGTGCGCTTAACGCAAACGGTTTGTGTGATGGCTCGCCGCAACAACAGGTTTACCCCCCGATAGGAAGTGCTGGAACAATTTTCAATTGTCCCTACACCGACCCCAGTTCCATTAGCCAGCTCATGCAGAACGGCGGTAACGGTCATAACTACTTCCGTAGCGTCAATCCTTATCTCCTGGATTCTTATGCGGGCTTCGGCGAGGTCAATTACCAGCCTGCAAGCGATCTGAAGTTCATCGGTGGTCTGCGCTGGACCGACGACCGCAAGCATTTCACGCAGATTCCCAGTGAAGTCCTCGCGGCCAATTGGGGATATCCCATTGAGGGAGTCGTGAACCAGCAATGGGATGAGTTCACAGGACGGTTTGTCGCCAACTGGATGCCAAAGCTGAATTTCACCGATCAGACTCTGATCTACGGTTCCTATTCGCGCGGCTACAAGGCCGGCGGCGCCAATCCTCCAGGACCAAACACCGTAACCATCGGAAGCTTCCCCGGTGGATTGTTTGGCTCGGAACTCTCGGAAATCAATCATCCCCTCACGTTCAAACCGGAATTTGTGAACGCCTTCGAATTGGGCACAAAGAATACGCTACTAGACGGCGCGCTGACGTTGAATGGCGACGTGTTCTACTATGATTACAAGAATTACCAGATTTCCGAGATTGTCGATCGCACCTCCATAAATTTGAATTTCAATACCAATGTGCGTGGCGCGGAGCTCGAAGCAACATGGGAGCCGTTACCCGGTCTGCGATTCAATTTGGCTGGCGGCTATGAGGATTCCAAACTCGCCAAGGGCGATTCCGCCATCGATCTGATAGACCGCACGGCGGGTACGCCAGGTTGGGTCGTCATCAAGCCGGTGATCACGGCAACCTCGAATTGTATTATACCGACCTATGTCGTGGCCGAATTCATCGCCAACAACCGAGCATATAATGCAGCTTCTCCTAACGGAGAAGATCCTGACACCACATTCGGCACTCTCAACGTGACCAACATATGCACAGACGCATATACGGACGGCCTAGATCCCGTCGCCGCGGAATTCTCCGGAAGCGACCCTACTTGCATCAACAATCCTGGCCTGTGCCCCTATCTGACCTCGGGGTTCGACCCCAAAACCGCACCAAACGGCGGCGCCGGGTTCAGCAAGAATCTGGCGGGCAATCAATTGCCCAATGCGCCGCCGGTCACGGTTTCGTTCGGCTCGCAATACACGGTGCCATTGACGCCGGATTGGGCCGGTACGCTACGCGGCGATTTCTATTGGCAATCGGATTCGTTCGCGCGTGTCTTCAATGACCAACCTTATGACCAGCTCAGAGGCTATACAAATCTCAATCTGACATTAATTTTCACCAATCAGTCGGGCTGGCAGACGATGCTTTACGCGAAGAACGTGTTCAACACGACCGCGATCACCGGCACCTTCCTAAACAGCGACGATACCGATTTGACGACGAATGTGTTCGTCACCGATCCGCGTCTGGTCGGCATTCGCGTCACAAAGAACTGGTGAGGGGAAAACAATGAGTGAATTGATCAACGCATACCCGCAAAATGGGCTTCGCCGCCGATTGCTGACGACAGTTTCGGCAATTGCCTTATTGACCGTCGTAAGCGCCAAGGCTGTTGCTGCGGAAAACACCGACGGTCATCCGACCCTTTGGATTGAGCTCGGCGGTCAGTTCGATCAGCTGAACGCCGGCGCCAGCGGCTGGGTGCCACCGGTTACGCCGCCGCCTTTCCCCCCTGTCACGTCGCTGCCTCTCGGCCATCCCGTGCCCAATTCGATCGAACTCGGCACCGAAGATTGGGTGGGACACAACTGCCGAGGTTTCTTTTCGGCCGGAAAACAGCGATTGGAATTTTGCCGCTGCCGTTTCCTATGGGCGATCTTCGAAGAAGGGATCGAGCCACGACCAGAATTATCAACCGGGACCACAGCCCGGAAAATATGCCTCTGCGGGATTCTTCAACACGCGCACGGGCACTCACGAAAGTCATGCCGTAATCGATTTCGAGGCTGGGCAGGACTTGGGTCTGGGCATGTTCGGTCTCCACAGCCTGTCGTCGCTCGATCTGGGCGTGCGCTACGCACAATTCAATTCGACGGCCAATTCCTATGCGACATCCGGGCCCGCGCGACCCAAATACGCGGCAATCAACGATGAAGCCCATATGCAACGTCGGTTTACCGGAGCCGGGCCTTCGATCAGTTTCAATTCGTCCGATCCGATTACGGGTTCGCTGGGGGAAGGCTTGTCTGTCGACTGGGGTGCAAATGCGGCAGTCCTGTTTGGTCGTCAAAAAACCAAAGTGGGATTGTCACAGATTGAAAGAGTTCACTACATAAATCTGATGTCACCTCTGGTGAGAGTCATATCACAAACTGATGAAATCCGTGGGCGTAGCGCTGTCGTTCCCAATATTGGCGGGTTCGCCGGACTGTCGTTTCACTATCCCGCTGCAAAAATTAGTTTCGGCTATCGTGCGGATATTTTCTTCGGTGCGTTGGATGGCGGCATTGCTACAGCGCAGAAAGACAGTCGTGCCTTCCATGGGCCCTTTGCCAGTATCAGCGTTGATGTAGGAGGATGACTGAGCTTTGAGCATCTTGTGTTTGCGCATAGCTCAGCCGTCGCTGGGTGTGACGGCTGGCCCCCTCAAACCGATAGTTGGATAACCCGTCGCACAATCACATGATTGGCAAAGCTCGATTTTGGTGTATGTCGCACGCGATCACTCCATAGCAGCTCTGCGCCGTGCCTATCGAGCCATCCTGGGGGCAACCATGTCTCCACATGGCTTGGTGCGCGAGCCCAATCCGTTCGGTACCATCGCTTCCCGGTTCGAGAGGGCACGAAAGATGTTGGTATCTGCAAATGGTGGAAATTCGGAGGCCCGCACTACCAAATCTTGGAGCGCACTTTGCATATTGGCTGCCCGCAGGTCCAGGGTCACTTTTCCGGAGGTATAAAATTGGAAAATTTCGAAGCGAGGTCCTGCCGTGGCCGAGGCAAGGGATCTCAAGCCGCCGGCAAAAAGCGTGAAATCGGCTGTCCTTGTTGGATGTGCCATGGCTTCCCTCTCAAAAGCAGATGAGTTGCGTGATCGATGAATTCGCAATCTCTGCAATAGATGTGTTCCAGGTGTTCGAGCTCGCTCGAGAATTTTTGGTTGCTGTTGAGACCGCTTGGATTCCAACGGGGATCGCTGGCGAAGCGACCGTGAAACAGATCTAGACCTCGCAAATCTTCGATCAGAAATTGCGCCGAGGCCAGCGACCGCAATTCTGCCGCGCTGAACAGGTGCGAGTTAATCGAGAAGTGCCTCCCACTTCTAAACTCGACATCAAGCCGGTTGAGTTGGTTATCCTGGAGAAACCGATGGGCATGCTCAATTGTATCCACATATACGGTGGGCGTACTCCCGATCGACCGGACGGTCGTAATGAATTCGCCAGCTGTGACCCGCGCAATTTCGCCGAGAACCCGCGGTATATCGGTCACTGGAATATGGTTCAGAACGCCACAAAGACACAGACAGAGATCGATGCTGTTGTCGGACTCCGGAAGGGGTTCTAACGCGTCGCCGATATCAAAGGAAAGACGAATACCAAGGCGACTCACGAGGTGCTCAGACAGATCGCGTGCACGACGTATCTGGTGGCAGGCGATATCAAAACCGCGGGCAGAGATTGCCTCAAACCCCAGCGAGTGAGCTCGAACAACAACACGCCGGAGCCAGGTTCCTGGACCACAGCCCATGTCAACGACCAGTAGCGTCGTCGCGCCCGCGGATCGCAGAGCAACCAATTTCGCGTCAAGAATTTGCCAGATATACCGATCACCATATGCATAGTGCCCGTCAAAGGCGAAAGGCTGCCGGGGATCGCCGTCCGCATAGTTGATGTAGCCGTCGCCGGCCTCATTATAGGCCGTGGCTACGGCCTGGTCGAAGGGGCCGTTCGATTCGATTGCCGTGGAATGCTTATTTGTCGCCGTCATTGCACTCTCCATGTTTGACGCTATGGTCTACCGCTGGATCTGCGGTCGCGCTGTTTGGTTTGTTGCCTCTGACGGTGATCATGGGAGGGTTTTTGGCGCTTGCCGCGACCAAACATACCGTCCGTGTAAGGCCACGTGAAAGCGCTGCAAATGACCATGACAGACAGTGGTACGCCGCTCATCGCAGGTGAAACCGGGCAGCTAAGGACCGGACACTGAATAGGGGCGTTGATGTTCATCAAGCAACGTAGATAGGCTCGGTGGCATAAGAAATCGATGCGAATTTCGGACCGAAAGAATAAGAGTTCGGTGAGATGATGTTGGAGGGCGGTCTGCTCGATGCTTTTAATACCAAAGCTTTATGATTTCGGTTTTCATTTCATATGGAATTTTTATGGCCCTTAGATTTAACAATCGAATGCACATTTCTCTCGGGGCCGGATTGACGGCATCAGATGGCGCAGGTTCTCAGGTTCAAATCCGCCGCGAGCGACAAGACCTTAGAGCAGTATCGCGAGCTGGCCTTGGTTCTCGCCCCCGAGCTTGAGACGAGCTTCTGGCCGGAAGTATCAAACCATAGCTCCTCGGAGCACCCACACACGGTTGATCCGGCGAATTCGCTTTCCCGAGTTCTATTCGAAACGGCCTGCGTGCTGGCGGTAGCCGGGGCCTTGGCCGTTGCCATTTCCTTATCCACCTCAGCCTCAGCGATTCCTTGATTGTTCAACGGCCGGGTCTTACGCGGCGAGGTAGATGGCGAGGGCACTAATCGGAGTGCCCGGGGCAAAGGCGAGAACCCACCACGCCCCTCATATCTTTCGCGCCTGAGATTCGAATGGAAATCTTATGGGCCGATGCCTAGTTTTGGGGTGCCCAATCGTTTTGGAGTAGCCGAAGAGCGAATATGGCACCAATCTCGTCAACCACTGTCGATCTGAAATCGGTCTTCGAGATATTCCGCAACCACATCGGTCAATGGTGCGCCCGCAGAGCCGATGGCATGGTGTTTGGCACGTTTAAGGAGCGCGATGGCGCCTTGTGGTTCGCCCGCCAGGAATGCCGAGATGCCGGAAGTTTAAAGCTGATCTTCTGAGATGAGCGGCGGAATCCCGCGATAAAGAGCAACTGACATGAACTGGCGGAGCCGAATATTCGACGAGACGACCTTGAGTCTTTCTCTCGCGTGCGCCAGTCGTGCAACTGACGGCGCAGACATGGTTATGAGATTTGCATGCCCGAAGCCGTCTGACATGTTTCTTGACCTTGCCTGCGGGGACGGCGGCCTCTGCTTCGTTTTGGAGGGTGCGGGACAAAAGGCGTCACTGCACCGTCATCCGGTCGTTAACAACATCGGGTGACGACAGCCGCAATGCGTCTTGACCGGATTTCCCAACTGACGCTCAGACGTCTGGCGGCCCGAATGATTTTGACAATGGTGTTTGCGATCGCGCAAATTCCAACGCCATGGGGCTTTAGGATGGCCCTTGAGGCTCTGTTCGGATTTACCGCTTTGATCTGTGCGGGAACGGCCATGTTAGCACGCGAGAGGCCCTGGGCGCATACTCTCGGATACTGGGACGAAGGCCTGGTCTTTCTCCTGCTTTTCGACGTCGTTCGTCTGTTCGAGTAAGTATCAACCGTTGTACTTGGCCGTGCCCTGGCGGGGCAATTTTATATTTTTGGTCGCAAATCCACATTGAATCTTTATTCGGTTTTGGGCTACCGGCAGTGGTGGGCTGTCTAAGCGCGCAACCATGACCGCGGCTCCCTGGTGGCGGTCGCCGAACGCATCGCTCGCACGATGGACCCCGAAGAAGATTGCAAGTGTGTTTTATAGCTGCGGCTTTAAACCAACATGCATTTTTTTGGTCACTGCCTGTTTCTCCGTTCAATCTCTCGATTAGAGTTGCCATGCCACTTCTGCGGTTCATCCCTGAGACTACGAACGTCGATTTTGTCAGGTGGCGTTATGTCGCCTTCGCAATCGACGGCACCTTACTGTTGATTGCAATCGCGTTCATGATCTTCAAGGGCTTCAATCTTGGCATCGATTTTCAAGGCGGCGTGCTCATCGAGGCAAAAGCAGCGCAGGAAATTGACATCGCGCGCGTGCGCGATCAGGTGGGTAGCCGCGGTCTTAATGATATCCAGATCCAGTACCTGGGCGGCGGCTCATGCGATAAGCCGACAAATTCCTGCATCCTGATCCGGGCCAAGCCCATCACCGGCACCACGGAAGAGGAGATGGCCCAATCCATTAAGGCGAAACTTGGCGCGGAATTCAGTTTCCGCGACACCCAGATCATCGGTCCCAAAGTCAGCGAGGAACTCTTCCGCAATGGCGTCTTAGCCACGATTCTAGCGGTCACTATGATCTCAATCTACGTGGCTTTTCGTTTCGAGTGGCAGTACGGCGTCGGCGCCTTGATTGCGACGGGCCATGATGTTTTCGTCACGGCTGGCCTGTACTCCGTGGCGCAACTCGACTTCTCCATCAATTCGGTAGCTGCACTTCTGTTGCTTGCCGGTTACTCGATCAATGACACTGTGGTCGTGTTCGATAGAATTCGAGAGAACCGGCGAAAGTTCAAGCGAATGCCGCTAGCCGAGTTGATCAATCTGTCCACCAACCAGATCGCCACACGCACCACTCTGGTGTCGGTTGCAATGGCCCTTACCGTGTTGCCACTGTTCTTGTTCGGCGGACCGGCGCTGCTAGATTTCTCTGCAACGATACTCTTTGGGGTCTTGGTCGGCACATTCTCTTCGACCTATGTGGCTGCGGCGCTACTGCTTTATCTACCGCCAATTGGGGGGCAGGTTCATCAGGAAGCGACCTGATGTTCCGAGCGCCGATCCTTTGCAAGACCTGCTGATAACCAAGTTTACGCCGCGCATGACCTGACGCAGATAGCTGTGCTCACGCTTGCTCGATGGTGAACGCCCCGACCGCGGCCGAAACTCGTCTTCGTCCTTCGTGGCCACCCTGCCGCGCCGTGTTGCGCGCAAGTCAAACGCCTCAACGCACGGTGTCGGCAAGCTGTTGTTACCGGACCGCGTCTATCATCAGGTTACGAACGCGGCGGTGCTAGGTGGTCAAATATAACACCGTGAATTTGCGATGTGCAGACTGTAAAAACAGAACAGCATAGTGCCGCTCCTTTTCCTGCCCTGCCATTTTCCGAAGCCCGCTCTGCGTGCAACCACGCTGCTCCGCGATCAAGACTCCAAACCGCTTGCCGATCAAGAAGATGCGATTGGACGATCCAAAGCGAACTCTCGTTCAAAGATCTCCGCTCATGGGCTCGCGCCAAAACACGGGTCCGAGGACTTAAAATGTCCATTTCGGACCCCAGCTTGAATGAAAATTTGCCTTTCAACGGAGTCCAGACGGCGCAATTCTTCCTCTGGGAGAAAACGAAAATGGGAGCGCTCCACCCCCATCAACAGGGGCAAACGAGTTCGAGAAGCCGCGTCTCGGAGAGGGGCCCCGGCCGGACCCAAGCTGCCTCGGCTTGGCTTTTTGCCGGCCAACTGCTGGAAATCCTGGCCACGGACCCTGAAGTCGCGCGTCATGGCCGAAGATTTCTTGAGAAAATTTCCGTCAAACGCGCGCCCGGATCGTTTTACCAAGTGCAGTTCTGATTTCTAACCCCGAGAGGCAGGAAACTGGCGGGGGATGGTTGAGACACCAGACACAAGGCGTCACGGCGCTGGACCGCCCCATTTGGGCGCGGCCATGAGCGCATCTGATGTTGAGGCTTGGTTCATCCGGGAAGTGCTGCCTTTGGAGGCTGCGTTGATGCAGTTTTTACGTCGCTCATGGCGCAATCAAAGCGACCTCGATGATCTGTGCCAGGACATTTATGTCCACGTATTTGAAGCGGCGAATGAGCGGATTCCGCAACCGGTCAAGCCCTTTGTCTTCGCTACCGCACGCAACTTGTTGATTGACCGCGCTCGCCGCGAACACATTGTTTCTTTCGAGGCAGTTGCCGATCTCGATGTGCTCGGCGTAGCCATCGACGAACCTGGACCCGACCGCACGATCATTGCGCGCGAGGAATTGCGTCGCCTGCAAGGCGCGCTCGACCGCCTTCCGTCACCCTATCGTGATGCTCTTATAATGAAGAAAGTCGAAGGGCTTTCGCGCCGCGAAATTGCCGAGCGCATGGGCGTCGATGAGAACACGGTCAAGCACAACATCGCCAATGCCATGTATGCGCTGGCGGACTTTGTTTATGGCGACCGTGCCGATCTCGGAACCGCGCCATGAGAGGATCGCGACCGGAAAACCCACAAACCACCTTGGCCGCCCGCAATGTCCGCGCGCGCGCTGCCGAGTGGCTGGAGCGCCGCGTCAGCGAAGCTTGGAGCGAAAAAGACCAAGCCGAATTGGACTCTTGGCTCGCGGATTCCGCCACACATAAGGTCGCCTACATGCGGGTCAGCGCGGCCTGGAACAAAGCAGACCGTATCGTGGTGCTGCACAAAGCCCCATTTCGCCCGGCGCCTGTTGCGCCGCGCAAGGGGATTCTTCCGGCCTCATTCCGGGTTGCAGCGGCGCTGGTGGTTCTGTCCGCAATCGGTGTCGGCACGGCCAAGTATCTCTCCAGACCGGACGGAACGATCTATGCAACAGGTGTCGGCGGCCACAAAACTATCACGCTGACAGACGGCACGCGCATCGAACTCAACACCGACACGACCTTACGGATCGCACTGAAAGACGACCAACGCAACGTCGTTCTCGACAAGGGCGAGGCGTTCTTTCAGGTCGCGCACGACGCAGCGCACTCCTTTGTGGTGACGGTTGGAAACCATCGCGTCACCGACCTAGGGACCAAATTTGTGATCCGGCGTGATGCATCCGAGGTCAAGGTTTCGCTCGTTGAAGGCCGCGCGCAATTCGAGCGGACAGACGCAGCATTGGCTTCAAAGCCCACAATTCTGACGCCTGGTGACGTGCTTGTAGCGACCGCCAACACGTTTACGGTCACCCGCAAACCCGTTCGCGAATTGGATAACACGATCGCATGGCGGCGCGGTGCGCTGATCTTTTTCCATACGACGCTTGCCGACGCCGCCGAAGAAATCAACCGCTACAACGATCAAAAGGTCGTCATCGCGGATGCCGACGCCGCGCGGTTGCAAATTAACGGTACGTTCCCGGCCAACAATGTTCGGCTGTTCGGTCGCGTGGCGCATGTCGTCCTCGGCGTGAGTGTCGAAAACAGGGGCGGCGAGGTTGTGATTTCGCGCTGAGATCGCTGGGCGCGGGCTGGTTTTGAGCGGCAAAAAGGGTTCGCCGCAGGCACAAAGAGGGGGCATATGCTGACGTTTAAATTCAAATCTCTGCTGATGGGCGGTGCATGCGCGGTGTGTCTCGCACCACCCGCAGCGGCTGAGAGCTTCAACATTCCTGGCGGCGATCTTGAAAGCGCGCTGAACACTTATGTCACACAAACCGGGGTGCATCTGATCGTCTCGGAAGACGCCATCAAAGGTGTGCATTCAAGAGGTGTAAAAGGTGATTTGCCTGCAGAACAGGCGCTGTCCCGGATATTGGCCGGGTCCGGCTTCACCGTGCGAAACGAGTCCGGCGTGCTGGCTGTTGTCCGTGGTGGCCAATCCAGCGATGCGTCCGAAATACTGCAACCTATGCAACTCGCTGAGGCCATACCCGTACCGCGCGCCGCCGTCGAAACCGTGACCGTCACGTCGTCCAAGCTTGGCGGCGCAGATGTGCAGAGTATCCCGATTTCGATCACCGCACTTTCGCAGGAACAGTTGACGGCGACGCAGACGGCAGGCGGCCCGGATCTCGTGAAGCAGGTGCCAAACATGAGCTTCACGAAAACGAATTTTTCCGGCTATAGTATTCAGCTTCGCGGTATTGGCACACAAGCGATATCGGTCACGACGGATCCTGCCGTGGCCGTCGCGTTCAACGATATTCCGTTCATTCGCAATCATTTCTTCGAGCAGGAATTCTACGATGTCAGCGACGTGGAGGTTCTGCGCGGGCCACAAGGTACGCTCTACGGCCGTAACGCAACAGCGGGTGTCGTAAATCTCACGTCCGCCAAGCCGACTGACCAGTTCGAGGCAATGGCATCAGGAGAACTCGGCAACTATCACCAGCGCCGCTTCGAAGGCATGATCAACATTCCAATCGTCGATGACCGCCTTGATGTTCGTGTCGCCGGTGAATGGACGAAGCGCCAGGGCTATTCGTTCAACGCGTTGACCGACAGCCGAATTGATGGTCGCGACCTGTGGTCGGGTAGGGTATCAATCGCCTGGAAACCAGCGGACGATTTGCAGGCCACGCTGATCTGGGAGCATTTCTCCGAAGACGATGATCGCATGCGCACGGCAAAGCAGCTGTGCAAAACCAGTCCGGAACTGACGGAAGTAGGCGGGCTTCCCGTTCCGCAAGGCGGAAATATCGAAACCGGTACTGGACCTTATCTCAGTCAGGGCTGTCTTCCGGCATCACTCTATTCGCCTGATTTCTTTCGAAGTGCCGAACGGATTCGCCCTGCCATACTATACGGCGCCCGCTCTCTTCGGTCTTGCGGATAGCAACAAGGACCCTTACGCGAACACCACTCAGTCTCGGAATCTGCGCGTCATCGAATCAGCGCTCAATCCCACATACAAGGCCAAGAACGACATTGTGGAATTGAACACGCAATGGAATGTGACACCTGCCCTAGCCGTCACATCCCAAACTGGGTTCAATCACGATTTTCTCTGGTCGACGGAAGACTATAATCGCTTTGCGACGGCCCCTCATATTTTCCTGCCTACCCAGGCGACAGGTCAATCAATACCGGTCTACCAAACCCTTATTTCTCCGGACGGAATATTCTGCGATCCGCAATTGGGTTGCAGCGATCGGCTTGTCGCTCAAGATCTATCGGATGAGCACGCCTGGCAGCTGAGCCAGGAATTTCGTATGGCCTCGAACTTCAGTGGGCCGTTTAATTTCAGTCTCGGCGGAAACTATCTCCATTATGAAACCGAAGAGAACTATTACGTTTTCTTCAATTCGATTACCGCGTTCGCCGCGATCCCTCCATACGGTAATGTAGGTTTGCTTCCGCCATGGCAGTCGGGCGTGTCCGACAATCATCAATGTCTCGGCAACTACGCCTATCCCGTCACCAATACCGAGGGTTCAATTCTGCAATGCGGCTACATCGACCCCAACCCGCTGACGACCCTCAACAACCAGGGTCACAACTACTTCCTCAGTGAAAATCCTTATCTCCTCGATTCTTACGCGGCTTTCGGTGAGGCGAATTACAATCTGACGTCGGATCTCAAGCTCACCGGTGGACTGCGTTGGACCGATGATCGAAAGCATTTCATCGACATTCCAAGCGAGCTTTTGGTTGGAGGTTATGGTTATCCTGCAACCGCGATCGTCAATCAGCAATGGAGCGAGTTGACCGGAAGGGCAGTTATCAATTGGACGCCCAAGCTCGACTTTACCGACCAGACGCTTGTCTATGAGTCTTATGCCCATGGCTACAAAGCCGGCGGCGCCAACCCTCCCTGGAGCGACCTTGCTGTCGGGAACGTTTCAAGGATATACGGGCATTAATTATACGGTCCCGGACCTCAATCCCGTTCATCCGCTCACATTTAAACCTGAATTCGTCGATGCGTTCGAAGTCGGCACCAAGAACACCTTGTTGGATGGGGCTCTCACCCTCAACCTCGATGGGTTCTATTATAATTACGAGAACTATCAGATCTCGGAAATCGTCGACCGGACTTCGATCAATCTGAATTTCGATGCACACGTTAAGGGCGCGGAAGCCGAGGCAACCTGGGAGCCGGTACCCGGGCTCAGATTCAACTTTGCTGGCGGCTGGGAGGACGCAACGCTCGCCAAGGGCACCCAAGCGATTGACCTGATCGACCGCACAGCCGGCAACTCAAATTGGGTGGTGGTGAAGCCGTTCGTTACCCAAGCCTCGAACTGTATACTTCCCACATATGTCATTGCCGCCAATCTCGCAGCCGCGAAGCAACAGGTGGCGGTCACTCGGGATCGAGGACTATTGCGTTCTCGCTTATCAGGGTCACGTCGATCCTCGTCCTTGTGCAACTTGGCCCCTCCGGCGTTGCAGCACTCGTGCCAGGCTACCCTGGATTTGATCCAGCCACAGCTCCCAACAATGGGGCAGGATTTGACAAGGATCTCAGTGGCAACAAATTGCCGAATGCGCCGCCACTGACAGCCTCATTCGGCGCGCAATACACCGTTCCGTTGTCGACCGATTGGGCCGGAACTTTGCGCGGCGATTACTATTGGCAGGACTATTCCTGGGCGCGGGTGTTCAACGACAATCCCTATGATCGCCTTCGCGGTTACACCAATGTCAATCTGACCTTGATCTTCACCAACCAGAGCGGCTGGCAGGTGATGCTTTACGACAAGAATGTATTCGACACGACCGCGATCACCGGTGCCTTTCTGAACAGCGATGATTCGGGGCTCACGACCAACGTGTTCCTAACCGATCCAAAGCTGATCGGCATCCGCGTCACGAAGAACTGGTAAGGGGGGAGACACCGATGAGCGAATTGATTAATACGACGGACAGCTACAAAAATGATCGCTGGAAACTTCTGGTTACTGTATCGGCGCTGGCGCTGACGGGCGCGATCTGCATCTCGACAAAGTCGAACGCGGCTGAAGATGGTGACCGTCCGACGGTTTGGATCGAACTCGGAGGACAGCTCGAACGCGTAGATGGCGGCCAGACTGCGTTTGCGCCCCCCTTTTTTACGGCTGTCGCAGATGGTGGCTTCAAATCGCCTCTCGCGGTTGATCGGCCCGCCCGTTATAGCGAGGGTCTGGAGGGCAAGATTTCGTTTCTTCCCGATGGCTCTGATTGGGTGTTCGCAGGATCCATCCGCTACGGTCGATCGAACGGCAACAGATTTTTGCACCAGCAGCCCAACGGGCAAGTCACCCGCTTTGCGGTTGGAACCAAATATCTCACCAAAACGGCGGCCGCGCGTTACGCGGAAACCAAAGCCGAAAATTCGGAATCCCATCTCATTGTCGATTTCCAGGCGGGCAAGGATGTAGGCTTAGGTATGTTCGGTAGAGGAAGCGTGTCGACGATCAATTTCGGCTTACGCTTCGCGCAATTCAGCGAGAAATCCGACGCAACCATTCGCGCCAGGCCGGATGTCCACCTAGTTCCAGAGGCGTTCGGCAAATATCAAATCCCCCTGACCTTTTATCACCGGTACTTTGGGTCGGCACAGCGGTCCGCCAGCTTTCACGGTATCGGCCCAGCTCTTTCATGGAATGCCTCGGCGCCAGTTGCTGGCACAGCCCAAAACGGAGAAATTGCCGTCGATTGGGGCGTCAACGCAGCGGTCTTGTTTGGGAGACAAAAAGCCAAGACGCATCACCAATCCTCGGGCAGCTATCACTACTTCCATCCAAGCAACAAATATGGGGTCGTAAATCAACTTCCGACCCATCATGGTACCGCTGATCGCAGCCAGTCGGTTGTGGTACCTAACCTTGGCGGGTTTGCGGGTGTCTCTTTTGTCTATTCCAATGCCAAAGTGAGTTTCGGTTATCGAGCCGATTTCTTCTTCGGAGCGATGGACGGCGGTTTGGACACACGCAAATCCTACAATCGAGAATATTATAGTCCCTTCGCAACGATCAGCATCGGGCTTCCGTAATAGGCCGTTGGGAGTAAGGGCTCCGTCCGATAATCTCGCCGCCGGTATCTGGCTTGCGTTCGTGGTCAGCACGTGGCCGCCACATGATGCGATGGGATGGAGGCCTAGAAAGGAAATTGGCGGCGGAGCCAATCTCGCACTAACCACCCTCGGCTCGGGGTCATAACAGGGAATTTCGAATTTCTGACGCGAAACCCGGCCGCTCGCCGGGATTTTTCCCGGCATTCAGCCATTTTCCAGCCGTTTCCTAGAAATCGGGAACAGGGAATTGGCAGAAGCGTATCAGGGAATTCCGCGCCACTCGCGCCGATTTCCACAGTTGTCTGAGTAATGGCTTACGAATGTGCGGAGGGACGAGCAATGGGACAGATACTTCGCGGTAGCGCCACAATAACTGAGACGGTCAAACCGATAAGAGACGCTGCAACGCCTGCCGAAGCCATCGGAAGGCAATCTGCTCCTGCTCGAGCCGCAGCCTTTCGCCCAAGCGATCCTGCTGCAAGTCGTCGAACAGTGCCCGTTCGCCATCGGTTAGCCGGGGTAGGCTACCCAGAAACGGCTTGTCCTCTCGGCCCCAGGCATGGCGGTGCGACAGCAGGGTCTCTCGATCCATCAGAAACGAGCGGGCATGAGGAAAGTTAGCGCGCAAGCGGTCAAGCATGGCAAAGCCATGCGTATCGACGTCACCCCAGTAGAATATCTCCCGTTCCTTCAGCCAATCGACATGAGACAGAACCTCGATACCGTAACCTAGCCCAAACACAACCAAACCTCGCTCCACATGCGGGAATGAGAGGCCGTTGATCTCATTTTCCGTGATGAATATCCGCTTGGCGGATGTCGCCAACCCGGCAAACTGCGCGACCGGGACAGCGAAATCGCTGAGTCCCTTGAATAGCGAGACGCGGGTCAAGCAGACGGAAGCGTATTAACGATGGCTTCGTGCGCAGACCGTACCGGCGTTCGAATGCCTGAGCCCCGGAAAACTGCGGATCGTACGCCAGCGGCGGCAATACGAGATCAAGCAGTTCCATCAGGAGCCCTTTTCGCGTTTCGATGAACTTCGTATCGACACCGGAGATGTCGACTTGCCGCAGGTAGATGTCCGCACGGGGATGATCTCGAAACCAAGCGAGAACCGTCAGAATACGGTTCCAATCCCCGGCGTTTTGCAGTGCCAGAAGCGGCTTGCGCGCGAGCCAAGGAGACAAACTTGGGAAAGACGCAACGGTCGAACGACACCAATTCCTGAAATCGTCGCGCATCCCTTTCCTTGCCGATTAGCCGCAACGCATCTGATTCCGTCGGAATCTGTGATGCCTCGTGGAACCCGGTTGCGGCCCACTTGGCGATGGCCGATTTCATCCCAAGCAATGTCGTAACCAAAACCTCTGCGCTCGCGACTGCCTTCCCTGAGCTGGACGATCCACTGCTGCACGTCACCAAATTGCTCGCCCAAAGCCCTGGCGTCCGGCCGACGAAAACGCAAGCTGAACGGAAAGAGCGAGGTACCCTCGACTCGGGAGGCGAGCAGGCGGCCACTGTCCCATTGTCGCAGGACCTGTGCAGTCAGATCGGCCGGGCTCGTCCAGTCCATCGGCAACTAACCGCCCCGGGCGGCGCGCTCCGCCCGGTATTCATCAATGGTGAGGTTACGCAGCATCGAGCGCTGTCCATCGTCGGCATGAACGAATCCGACAGCCGCGACATAGGGCTCGATGACATGAATCTTTTGCAGCGGCGTGACGATGAGTAATTGCAGGCTCAGTTTTTGGAACAGCTGGAGGCCATATCGCGTCGATTCGTCGGAACCGCGCCCGAACGCCTCGTCTATGAGAACGAAGCGGAAGGTACGCGATTGCGTTTCGCCCCATTCGAGCCCGAACTGATAGGCGAGGCTCGCCGCCAGGACGGTATAGGCGAGCTTTTCCTTCTGCCCGCCGGACTTGCCGCCCGAATCCGCGTAATGCTCGTGCTCGCGGTCGTCCTCCCGCCAGCGCTCGGACGCCGAGAACACGAACCAGTTGCGGACGTCGGTCACCTTTTTCGTCCAGCGCCCGTCGGCGTCGGTCTGACCTTCGCGCCCGCGAAACCGCTCTATGATTGCCTTCACCTGAAGGAATTTCGCTTCGGAATATTCGTCGTCCTCGCTGCCTGTCAACGCCCCTTCGGTGCAGGCGCGCAAATCCTGTTGGAAATCGCGGATTTCCGCATCCACGCACTGGCCGGCCTCAAGACGGATGAACCGTCCTGGGTTGTAGTCGATCGCGTGAAGCGATTGGTTGATCTTTTCGATCCGCTCCCTGATCGATTGCCGTTCGCGGCTGAGTTGAGATTGGAAGTTGGCGATTTCGCGGATCGTGTTTTCGTTCAACAATTCCTTGAACCGTCTCTCGAAACCCGGCAGTCCGTCGGACTGGAGCTGGTCTAGCATGGCGCGATAAGCCGGCGCGGCATCCGGCGACGCGTCCACCTCCTGCGTCTCCAAAGGGTACATCCCGCGATAGGACGCCATCGCTTGTATAATCTTGTCGCGGAGGCGGGCGATTCTGTGTTCTTCGCGATCGATCTCCTGCTGAAGACGGTCGCGCGAATCGCGCTCGCGCCCGTCGCACGAGGCGAGAGTTACTTCATCTGGTTGCGAACCGCAGAGCTCGTCGAGTCGCGAAAAATACCGCTCCTTGTCCCGATCCGGCAGGCTCCTCAGTTGACCGCGACACTCCTCGATCTGCCTTGTTGCGGTCTCGCGGCGCTCCTCCTTCCGCGCCTGGTCTCCACGAACCTTCGTGAGATCGAGATCGGTGTCCTCAATCCGCCGCTCGATTTCGTTCAGCTGCGAACCAAGCACCTTCAACGTGTCCGAAGCCTCCTCCAGTTCTCGCAATTCCCGTTGCAGTCCCTCGATGTCCAGCGCCAGCGGCTTCCAATCGATGTCCTGGAAATTCTCGAAGACGGATATCTTGCCCAGCGTGTCAAGGCGATTGGCCAACAACCTTTCCCGCGTCTTGAGTTGGGCGATTTCTCCGCCGATGGCTTGCATGCGCTTCTCGAGTTCGCGCGCCTTGCCTTCCAGCGCAGCGATCTTGGCCTCGTTCGACCAGCCCAGCACGAATTGCGTGCGGTCATGCAGGGAATGGCGATCGTCTTTTTCATGACGCTCGGCGCCGGCTTTGACCTGGCCGTTGAGTGTTATTGCCCTGTCCTCGCGGCGGAATAAATCGAGCGAATCGCAGCACGCATAGTCGAACCGCTTCGCCAAGTCGGATTCGAGCCAATCGTAGAATTGTGAATCGGGTTTCACCGCAAGTTTGCGGACGAGCGAAAGCGGATGCAAGCTGAGCGATCCAGCCGCGCGGCGCTCGCGGACGCGAAAATACACCATGCGGCCGGAGAGATGCGTGCGATCAACCCATTCGGCGACGCGCGGATAGCTCTCATCCGGCACCAGCAGGGACAGCGCATAGCCGTGCAGAAGTCGTTCCGCGGCACCTTCCCAGGCACGCTGGTCCTCTCGCACCTCGAGAAGTTCGCCGGCAAAGGGAATATCGCCTTCGTCGATGCGGAGCGCTCCGCACAGCCTTTCGCGAATTGCGAGCATGTGCGCGGGAATATTCGATCTTCGCGTCTTCAGCGAGTCGATTTCCTGCATCAAACCGGAATGTTCCTCCTTTAGCCGTGTCATTGCCACGGATTTTTCGGTGACGTCATTTTGAAGTTCGGTTTGCCGGCTCAGCGCCGTCTCCTTTTGCGACGCAAGCGCCTGCCTGTTCGCCAGGAATGTTTCCGGCCCGTCGGCCATCGGCAGCTCGGCATCGCCGGCAAGCGCCGCATATTTCTCTGCCCTGACCATCCGCTCGGCTTTCTGATATTCCTTGACAGCGATCTCCTTCTTGAGGTTATCGAGCCGGTCGCCGCCGTTCTCCGCGATTGCTCGATTGATATCGTCACGCTGCCTCCGCAGTTCGATCTCTGTTCAATTTAAGGTCGCAATGCGAAGAGCAAGCTTCGCCAAATCCACGCCCAAGATTTCCAGCTGTTTGGCCAGCAAGCCGGATTTGAGATGCGCGAAATACGGTCGCAGCGCGTCGCGGCAACCGCGCAATATCCGGACATCGTCGGATAGCTTTTGGTGTTGGTCGCAATCGCCGACGAGGGGCACGAGTAGATCTATCTGAGCTTTCGCCTTCAGGACGGCCTCGTGGGCAGCGCGCAGATCGTCGAAATGTGCGATCAAGGCGCCGATCCGCTCCTCCGCCGGGAAGGCCTCTAGCATGTGCTGCTGCACGAACTCGGTGAGATTGCCGATGGACTTCATCGAGACGGTCTGGTGGAACAGCTCCAGGGCCTGCTCGTTGTCGATGCCGAACCGGCGGCGGAACGCAGCGCCGTAAGGGGGAAACGAATCGAACAGCTCCACGCCCTCCAGCGCGCGCAGCTTTTTTCTCAGTGCGTTGATGTCGGATCCGAAACCCGTGAAATGCTCGGCGATACCTAAGCATGCGTCGGCAACCACATAGAAGCGCGATGGCTGGCCACCGCGTTCCCTGAACGAGAACACCTGTGCCAGGGTCACGTCCTGATCGAATCCATCGTTTCGGAAGCGACCGAGAATCACAGAGTAGGAATTGTGATCGCGCAACGCCACCGGGCGCGCCGAGAGCCCGGGGTCGCCCCGTTCCGATTTGTAATATCCCAGGACATAGGACCGTAGATCGCGCTCGCGCGTCTCCGCGCCCGCCGCCTTGTTGTAGGAAATCTTCTGCGCCGGCACGAGCAAGGTTGTGATCGCATCCACCAGTGTGGATTTTCCCGACCCTATGTCTCCCGTGAGCAAGGTGTTGTCGCCGCGTAGATCCAGCGCCCAGACCCGGTTGTGAAATGTCCCCCAATTCAGGACCTCGCAACGCTCAAGGCGCATTCCGGCGTGCTGCAATGCCGGCAGCGGGAGGCTCTCTTGAGGCGCCGGATCAATCTTGTTCATCGGCCGCCGCCCCGGAATTGCCGGCCGCATGATCGCGATACGTCGTGAGATTCCGATCCAACTCCCCGAGCCATTGTGCGTCAACAAAGGCTTTCAGGATGCGGCGTACTTCGAATTGATTGTCCGCGCCGCGCAGGCGCCGCAGGAATCCCATTTCGATGATCCGGTTGATGTGGATTTCGATCCGCTCGGTCAGACGCGCCTGATTGGCGGTGTCGGGCAGGAACAGGCGCATCATTTCGACGACATCGTCTCTGCTGACGATGAGGCGCGTGTCTCCGCTCGTCGCATCGAACTCGGCGAGCTTCTTGCGCAAAAGGGCAAGGAGAAGGCTTACCTGGTAGCCGAGCTGATGGCGGCGAACCAGGCGGGGCAGTTCCCCCTCGCCCGCATGCGGCGGCCTCTGCCGCAAATAGGCGTATCCTTCCGCCTCGTCCAGGATGAGTTCCAGGCCCAGCACGCCGACGTGATCGCGAATGCGCGCCTGCAGGCCGTTCACCATTTGCCAGAGGGTGGGATCATTCTCGCGGTCTGTCACGCCCCGCATCAAGGCAATGAGGGCAAGCGACAGGGCGTTGGTCTGCGCCTCGGTCATTGCTACGTTGTCCCGTGCCCGACTGAAGGACCCGCTGCATCGTGGCAGAAGACAACGCGCGGAAACGTGGCTTGGCGCGGGACGCCGTCGCTGTCGGCCCATATCAGGGTCTGCGACTGCGTCTCGTCGATGACTGCAGCACGGTCTTCCGCGGCGAGACTGAAATAGGCCACCAGTTCGGCCAAACCACGCTCTAACGGAAACAGGTCGACCAACTCAGCAAGAGAGATCTGTGTCCGTCGTTGTAGGGCTCTGCGGATTTGCCCGGAGAGGCGATCCTTATCCACGTAATTTTGCTCGAAGAGCGCGGCGGTCGGAATATTCTCCGCGTCCACGGGCGGCAGGTCAGCGATTTGCGGTTTGAGCGGCGGGCTGAACATCGGTCGATCCATCGGCAAGTCGATGGTGGGCTTCGTTTCGTTGAGATCGATGAATAAACCGTCCGGTGCGTCTTCACGGATCGACAGCGCGGTCTGTTCGATATTGCGGATGATCTCCATGATCCGGCGGTTCTCGAACCAGACCTTGTCGTCCAGATACCGCCGCAACTGTTCGGACAGTCGGGCGACTGTGCGCTGTGTGGTTTCGCCTGCCTGCAGCCAATCGAAGTGGATGCGCAGAAGCCGGTGGTCTGGCTCCAACTCCTGCACGGGCTCAAGCGCGAAGACTTTGGCGAGAAGCGATGTCAGCTCTTCCTGTCGCGTCGGCGACATCAGAAAGTCCCAAAAGGCGTGAAAGCTCTTTCCCTGGTCGGATTCGGCGATGCTGTCGCGAACGCCGAATACCTGCTCGAGCAATTCTGCCTTTCCGCCTTCCCATGTGGCAATGCGCTGGCGAACATCGCGATCGAGATTGCGGAAATTCTGCTCCACTTCGCGAAAATCGGATAGGAGACCGCGCGCTGTCGCAGCAAGTTGTAGGAAACGTTCTTTGACGCGGGTCGCGTCCAGCAGATGGATTTCGCCCTCGCGAATGCGGCGCATCTCGGCTTCTATCTTTTCCTTGCGCTGCTCAAGCTTTGCGATCCGCGCCCAGGGGTCCGTCTCCGTTCCTTCCGCCAATTGACGGAGTAATTCAAACACCGTGAGCAGGTGCGATTTGGTCCCCACGAACCGGCGCTGGCTCAGACTCGAAAGCCAATCGATCGCCTTTTCAGTTGCCGGCGTAATGTCGAAATGCGCGTCGTCGTCGTCTGGCGGATAGTATTTGCGCAACCAGCCATGTTCGTCGGACGCCCAGCTGTCGAGATATTGGAGGGCCTCCTTCGGAAAGGAGCCATCGCCAAGCTCGGCGCGCAGAGTGTAGAGGCGGTCATCGAGGCGCGTTACCAGTTCCGGTTGAGGCAAGGTACGAATGTTCGGCCTAACGAAGGTGTCGTCGAGAAAACTGGCAATTAAAGGCGCATGATCCGCGGTCAGCAGGCGCCAAGCGGGATGGGTACGGCGCAAGGTCTCTAGCGTGCGGTAGTCCACGGTTCCGGCCCCTACGGTGCTCCCCGCGCCGTTCTTCGCGATCACTGACGGCAAACCAAGGAAGTCGAAAAACCAACAGACGGTAGAACATTAGAAGAACAAATGCGAATCGAAATGACTTGGATTAAGACCATTTGGCCCAACCACGCCCAGGCTGTTTCATCGGATGCGGGCTGGATTCCAGTCAATCGTCTTGCAGAAGATACATAAGCGATATATTATGGAATATACGAGTTATATGGAATATCCGAATGACGATAACCAACGCCAGCGATTTTCAGAAACGATTGGGCGAATTCACCGATCTCGCTCGACGAGAGCCGGTCATGATCACACGCCATGGCCGTCCGTCGCTGGTCCTGCTGGCAGCTGAGGACTACGAGCGTCTGAAAGCGGTCGAGGAGCGATCGACCAAGGCGGTAAAAATTGTCGATCTGTCGGCCGAAACGCTTGAAGCAATGAGAACCGCAGACCTTTCGCATTTACCGACGGATTGATTTTGGCGGATGACCAAAGCTGAAACGCCAAAGGTCGGCCAGATCGTTCTTCATTGGTTTCTCTGGGCAGATGAACAAGCGTCGGGGCGGACAGAGGGCGCGAAAGCCCGTCCGTGCATCGTGATCGCCGTTGAATTGCCCGCAGTCGACCTTGGCCTACGCGTGACCGTGCTGCCCATTACAAGCCAACCTCCGCGCTCGGGTGCAACCGCCATCACAGTTCCCGGTGCGCTCAAGACGCGCATCGGCTCGATCCTGCTCGCCCCGGCTGGGTGGTGATCGACGATGCAAACGTCTTCACATGGCCGGGTTTCGATCTCGTCCCGTCATCGGATGGCGGGTTCATCCGAGGAACGATCACGACGGGCTTCTTTCAGCAGATCGTCACCGCAGTGCTCGCCGTTCATTCCCGCGGCGAACTGCGAAGAACGGATCGTGACGACAAATAGTTCGATCGGCGATCCAATATCCAACGTTTGCAGAACACTGAGTCCGATGCTCCTTCGTCGATGCATATCGTCGGCACGGTCGACGCAAATTGGGTCCTGTCTGCGGCAGGCGAACGGGTTCTGTCCGTTGCGGTAGAGGCGGGAGGCGTCGCTCTTGCATCGACGCGAAACATAAGCGAGCAGCCACGTGGTATGAGCGCTTTAGCGCCCTGCCGCTTTCCGACGATCCGCTCAAGCTGATTTTGCCGCTTGCGACCATTCACTGTTCGAAGCAATGCACTATCGTTGGTTTTCAACCGAACATGCTGATGGCAAAAATAAAGTATGAACCTACCAATCAAAATAAAACCACACTGGATTGGGAAATAGCACCGATAGGGACAACATCGACTGCATTTCGCGGCACACCGCATGAATGGATTGAGCGGCGTGATGTTCACTCCAGAGAGTTCTACTTATTGCCATCACGGTCTTGGAATGGGGGACTAATAGCAATCGAGTTGCGGTTATTGAGCAAGGCGCTCATGATCCGTCCGAGACGGATCGTTATAAAGAGACAAGTCCCCGTTGCTCCTAATATGCAAATGGAAGAAAAAGCTAACACCCAAGGTTGAGACATTGCACAACGATCCTTATTCGCGTGGATTGTTTCCACACGATGCGTCGCTGCGTCGGAATTTAGATTGCGGCGCGGGCTGATACTCCGCGCGGATCGCTGTCCCGAATCTAATTGAATTCGATTTGGGTCGCTATGGCCCATTTCGCATTACGGGTGGTTCCAGCTTTGACCGCTGTCCCGCGCACCACAAGGCTTCGCGGGATCGGCAAAACCTTCCCTGTGACGCATTCGGTTGTGCTGGACGGTAGTTCTTTGGCCCTAATCGCCGACCCCGCAATCTCGGCCGCCGATAATGGGCCTGTGGCTTGGCGTAGGGTTGTCAGGACAAGCCGAGAAAGCTCATTGCGGGTAAAGTACCGGGTGCGCCTGTAGTTCCTCCGGCGCGGGATTTCGTCGGGGGTGGCCCGGCGTGAGCAGGTTCATGGCCGCGTCGAGGTTCGCGAGGCTGGACCGGAGCTTCGCCAGCTTCTTTTCCGTGTCGTGGACGTGGGCGGCTATCTCTAGCCGTTTAGCCCTCAGGGCCGCGATGACATGTGTGTCGCTCATGCACGGAATTTAGGTGCAGAGCCGATTTATTCCCTGGGGCGTTTGCGCCATAATACCGGTTTTTGTATTCAATCGCCTATCTTTCCGAACACATAACCGATTGCGCCGCCGATGAACAAACCAACCAAATGCCCCGCGTTGTTTTTCGTTTCGGCTGGAAGCGCGCTAAACAAAATCACCCAACCGCAAGCAAGAACAATTACGACAACGAGCGCCAGCACGACACAAAACAAAATCATATCTTTGCGGCGTCGGTGTTGTGCGTCCTCTAGCGTTTCCTTCGGTTCAATCGTGACTTTCCCCGCACCGGGAAAGACGGTGTTAAGGTCGATATTCCCCCCGCCCGACATGCTTAAACTCCGATGATTTCTGACACCACTTTCTTATCGGCGTCGATGACGCCGATACTCTGGTGACGCTCTTTCGCGTCACTGGCGACTTTCATCAACGCAATAGCCTTTCGTAGCACTTCGCTTTTTGTCGTGCCGAGCGAAGACGCAAGCGCCTCCAAAAAGTTATTCACATCGGGGGCGAGATCGAGGCTCAACCGCACCTTGGTCGACGCCTGGCCGTGTTCGGCCTTGGCTTCTTCTGCAACGGACATATTCAGCACCTTTTCCGTAGATTTTGTGCAAATTCTACACACGGAAGATAAGGCGTATGACGTCCTGTTGCAATGGCCCGACGGAACGAGACAGATCGGTGCTCGACGCGCGGAAATATAGGCACATGGTTTTGAAGCACATTAACAGCGTTCTAAGATATTGATTTTATGTAGAATTTTCAATGATCGAGCTTGGATATTCGCCTCATGAAGGGCGTTCGCACAAACTGCGGTGCCGCACATCCTTTGGAAGCACAAAGTGGGGCCCGAGTGGGCCTCCGTCGACTGCCAAGAATTTTCTATATGATTCAGCCGCTTATTATATATTTTGGCGGAGCCGGAGGGATTCGAACCCTCGATACGGCTTTTCAACCGTATAACGGTTTAGCAAACCGCCGCCTTCAGCCTCTCGGCCACAGCTCCACTAATAAAATCAAATACTTATAATATACCGCTTTGGCAATTCTGACATTTTCCACCTGGTCATTCTGACTTTTGTCCAAGTTTTGTTCCGCCAACAGGGTCTTTGGAACGCGTTTTGTTCCTCTGGTCGGGGCGTTTTTGCTGCGCGGCCGCGACGTAACGGTCGTCGGGATGCACATAGTGCAGGGCGGCGGTCCTTGTCGAGTGCCGCTGCAAGGCCCGAATTTCGTCAACCGTCCCCCCCGCCGCTCCGGCCTCCGTAGCGGCAGTCCGGCGCCAGTCCTGCATTTGCAAATGGGACGGAAGGCCCGCCTCTTTGCGAATGACCTTGAAGATCTTGGCGAGCGTGTTCTCGTTCCAGAACCCATCAAGATTGTCATGCGGAAACAGCGGTGCCTCCGGGTGCAGGCTTGGCCGTGTGGCGAGATAGGCGTCAAGTTCGGAAATCACAGTCGGCCAAAGCGGGATCGGTGCATCGCTAACGCCAGTCTTTGCGCGTGTCGAACGGATCGACCGTCCGTAATAGTCTCCTGCGCGAAGCGTTCGAACGTCGATCGGCGACTGGCCGATGCAGTCATAGACACGAAACATCGCGGCTAGTGACCGCCAATGCAATTCCTTCGCCTTTGCCACCAGCTTGTCGGTTTGGGCCGGCTCCCAGACAACGGACCGCTTCGACGGACTCTTGATGCGCACGTCAAGCGCTGGGTTGATTGAAATCCAATCCTCCGAGACAGCCCAACTCAATACGGTCCGCAAGGTCGAGAGGATATGATAAGCCCAGGACAGGCCTTTCTCGGCAATTGAGCGACGATAGTATTCCTTGATCGTGCGAGCCGTCATCGCCGTAACCGGCAACCTGCCAAAATCCGCCTCGATCTTTTCGAGATAGTATGCGTAGTCCTTCTTCGTGCGGGGTTTAAGATCGGCGAACTCCGGTGACTTCTGATAATCACCGAACAGACGCGACATAGAGCCGGGTGCCGGCCCGTTGCTGCCTTGCCGAGCAAACCCTCTGAATTCGTCGGCGGAGCTGTTGAGTTCGAGTGCGGCCTACCTCAACCAGTTTGCGCAAGAACACGATCCCTTCAAGGGCATCGGCGAGCGAACCGTGTCCGTTCAGGTGACGAGTGTGGTGCGGATGTCCGACAGCTCGTTTCAGGTGAAATGGACCGAGCAATCATACGATCACGATGCGCTGGCTTCGAGCGAACATTGGACCGGGATTCTTACCATCATCACCGAAACACCAATGACGGCCGAGGTTCTACGGAAGAATCCCCTCGGTCTCTACGTCAATGCCATCGACTGGTCGCGCGAACTCGCGCAATGAAGGAGACGATCATGCGTCAAGTTGTATTGAGTCTGACAGGGCTGCTCTTACTCTCAGCCTGCGCGTCTGCGCAGCCGTCGAGCCAAAGCCAAATCACGTTCGAGCCGGCGGCACTTGCCCCTGATCCCCCGCAACCGGTCAAGATCGTGACCGTTGCGCAGCCGCTTGCGCTGCCCGGTCAGCTTCAGCCCTATCCAGAAGTCATCAGGTCCGATCATACGACCCCAGCTGCGCGGGTGGGTGCTGCGAACGACCATGCCCTGATCGAGCCAACACGCGACGGCTATGTGAATGCAATGCAGGTCTATCCGTTCGCGCCCGGCGCACTATACCGGCTCTACGCCGCGCCGCAGAAGGTGAGCGACATTACCCTGCAGCCGGGCGAAACGTTGATTGCGATTTCCGCGGGCGACACCGTGCGTTGGGTGGTCGGCGATACCACGAGTGGTACCGGTACATCGAAACAGGTTCATATCCTAGTGAAGCCTTTTGCTGCCGGTCTCAAGACCAACCTCGTCATCACGACTGACCAGCGCAGTTATCACCTCGAACTCGAAAGCACCGATCACACCTACATGGCGGCGCTGTCTTGGACATATCCGAACGACGAGTTGATTGCCCTCAAGCAGCAGAACGAGGAAGCAAAAGCGGCGACGCCACTCGACACAGGGATTTCGCTAGGTAGCTTGAATTTCGACTACGCGATCAGCGGAGACAATCCCTCGTGGAAACCGCTTCGAGCTTTCGATGATGGGCGCCATGTGTATATCGAGTTTCCGTCGACGTTGGATCGTGGCGATGTGCCACCGCTCTTTGTCGTAGGTAGCGCAGGTACCAGCGATCTCGTGAACTATCGCGTCCGCGGCAACTACTACATCGTAGACCAGCTCTTTGTCGCAGCCGAACTCCGCCTTGGCAAGGACAAGCAGCAGATCGTGCGCATCACGCACGGTGAAGCGCGCCTGTCTTCGAGGACGCCATGACAGATCCCGCTGGCCCTCCCATCTCCGAACCGGAAGAATTGGTGCTTCGCGGCAAGCCCCGTCGTGTCACGCGGTTTAGACGCAATGTCGTTATCGGCGCGGCCGCAGCAGTGACGGTAATGGTATGCGGTGCGGCGTGGCTTGCCCTTCGCGCGCCGGGCGTGAAATTCGGAACTCAAGGCCCAGAACAGTACGCCACCGGCACGAAACCTCCCCCTGATCAGGTCGCGGCCTTGCCCTCGTCCTACGATAAGGTGAAGCCACCGCGGTTAGGGCCTGCGTTACCAGGTGACTTGGGAACGCCAATCGTTGCCCGCGAAAAGGCCCTTGGAATGAATCCCGCCTTGGGTTCATTCGGGCAAAGCGGCGAGGAAGACGCCGAGCGCGCCGAGCATTTGCGGCAGGCCCAGCTCGCGCAGCAGGCCCGAGAAGCAAAGGTCCTGTTCCAGACAACCATGGAAAATCGAACGCCAGAAATCCTACCTGCGGCACAGCAAACGAGTTCGCCTCCTCCCTCGAGCGCGCAGGCCGTTAACTTCTCAACGGCAGACGATCAAAACGGTCAGCAGCACAAACTCGACTTTCTGCGTCAGCACGACGATAGCGGGATTTACAATGCACACGGGTTGGCAAAACCTGTATCGCGTTACGAACTGCTTGCGGGAACGATCATTCCCGCGAGCCTGATAACCGGCATCAACACGGATCTGCCTGGCCTCGCGATCGCGCAAGTAACGCAGGATATTTATGATACGGTTTCGGGAGACATTTTATTATTGCCGGCTGGCTCACGCATCATCGGAAGAACCGATTCTGTTGTCGCATTCGGCCAGAGCCGCGCGCTGGTCGTGTGGCAGCGTATCGTCATGCCGAACGGAACCTCCATAGAGATCGACAATCTGCCCGCGACCGATACCGAAGGTTACGCCGGCCTCGAAGACGAAGTCGATTACCACACCTGGCGATTGCTCAAGGGTATCGGTCTTTCGACGCTGTTGGGAGTTGGCACTCAGTTGTCGATGAACAATAACAACGACGATCTGCTCAGCGCGTTACGGGGATCAGCGCAGGATAGCGCCAATCAGGCCGGACAACAGATCACGCAGCGCAATTTGAACCTGCAGCCGACTATAACCATACGGCCGGGATTTTCTTTGCGCGTTGTCTTGTCGAAAGATTTGGTGCTCCAGCCTTACCAGGGTTGATAGGTGTCATGCCCGGCTTGAAACTCCCCAAACTTCCCGCTCGAACACCGGTCAGGATCACCATATCGGTCGTGCCGGAGTTGTTTCGGACGCTGGAGCGATACGCCGCGTGCTACCGGGAAACCTACGGCGAGGCCGAGAAGATCGGCGAACTGATCCCGTTCATGCTGGAATTGTTTCTGGCGTCCGACAAAGATTTTGCCAAAGCGCGCAAGAATGAAAATTCAACCGCGGCAAGTGAAGGAGACGGTCGATGATTATAGGCAAGTTCTCGCGCACGTCAGATGGATGGTCCGGCATGATTTAAACAGTGACCAGCCAGACGAAAGCGCGCTTCGTTCCGAATGACAAGCGCGATTCCGATCGCGCGCCGGATTTTCGGGTGGTAGCGGGGCAGTGCGAATTGGGCGTTGCCTGGCGGCGAAGAACGCAAGGAGAAACCGAACGCGAATATCTCAGCGTCATGTTGGACGGACCGTTTCTCGCCGCGCCATTAAATGCCGCGTTGTTCGAGGCCCCGCGCCGGGGCGAGGCCAATCTGGTGTGGAAGCGGCAGCAGGACGCAAACACGCCACAGGGAGAATAAAGGCAAATGCGTTTTGAAATTTGGTCAAACGGTGCGTTTACGAATAGCGCAATTCAGTGGCTGAAAGGTCAGACGCTCGACTTCGGGGGATATTCAATCGGCTGGTGCGATGGCGAAGCAATTAAGACTTACGCCGATCAAGCCAAGCAGGCCTCTTTGCGCAAAATTCTCAGCGAACACTATCTCAGGCATCCAACGGCTCAGGCCGTGCGCACCGCCCGCCGCCAGGCAGAAATCACGAATATATGAAGCTAGGCTAGCGAGATATCTCCAGTAGTCACTAGGGAAAATTAAGAACCGAGTCCGAGATGCGACCGCTTCCGGCTAAAAAATTGTGCGCCGTCGAAGGTCAGGATTTGGAAGGTACGATTTCCTCAGCCGGACCTCTGTACCTTTCGATTTCGTCCAGCAGCTCATTGACCAAGCCGGCGATGTCGCGCTGGCGCACTAGGCGCCGCTCTCTATCAGCGGTCAGGCCAGGTTCAAATCGCGCGGCCTGCATCGGGCCATGCTTCTCAAAACCGGGCCGCTCCGATGAGTTGGCAAAACTGTTTCGCAGAATATCCAACGCCCGTGCGATCGTTTCCGCATGTTTGTCCCGCAGAGCGACCGCGAAGCGATCAGCAATATCCCCAATCGATTGTCCGCAATGCTCCAGGCAATAGATTAGGTCGTGGGCGTCCTTGTCCTCACCACGATTGTAGAAAGCCAGAAGCTTGAGGACGGTGAAGCCGACAAGATCGCAATAGCGGATTTCCACCTCCACAACACCACCCTCTTTTGGTAGCGCGATTTCGATTTTTTCTGTCTCCAGATGATCGAACACAATGTTGGAGTGAGGAATGTTGCACACGGCGAGCTGGCCATGCTCGGGAACGGAGAGAATCTTGCCACCGTCTTCGGTGCCATCATCCGCGAGAAAGTCTATCCGGATTTCAGTTCCGGAGTCGGCGGTGAACTCCCATTGCCAAGCCTTTTTGCCCAGCGGCTTGAAGTCCTTCGCTAGCAGCACATTTTCGATCGTGCTGTAGGCTTCCATATTGGCAAGTACTTCGAGATTGAGGGCCAAGTCCACATCGGTTGTGCCGACATAGACTTTTTTCTTTCTGGCTTTCGCCAGCAGGGCGGGCGTCAAGCCGCCGACTAAAACTATCGACTTGCGCCAATCACCTAGTACCTCTGCACAGAGGAAATGACGGGTTGAAGTTTGGGCAGGATATCGGGATCGACGAGGAGGTCGATGCTTCGAGCGATGCCGGGCTTTCGGCTGATGAAGCCTTGGCGTTCGAGGGTTAGCACCATCTGATGCACGGAAGGCGGGGTGACGGCGAAGAATTGCTGCATGTCGGCTTCGGCGGGTGGGCGGCCCATGACGAGCGTGTAGGCATGGATGAAGGCCAGGTACTGGCCCTGCTTGTCGGTAAAGCCTGGGTTTTTGGTCGCGGCGTCCACGTCACATAGATTGATTCAACTGGGCCTCGAATCACAAGAAGGCCCCGATGAATATCCGCTACCGCATTGATCTGACGGCTGAGGAACGAGCCGAACTGAGCCAGATGTTGAGCGCCGGCAAGTGTGCGGCGAGAAGACTGAAACGGGCGCAACTCCTGCTGGCGGCCGACGGCTGTGCCAGCGACGAGGAGATCGAGAGAACGATCGGCGCGAGCGGCTCCACGATTTATCGCACCAAGCGCCGCTTCGTGGAGTGCGGATTGGAGGCGGCCCTGAGCGAAGAGTTCGCGCCCTGGCGCCGCGCGCAAGCTCACTGGCAAAGAAGAGGCGCTCTTGATCGCCACGGCCTGTGCAAAGCCGCCGGCGGGACGCGCCCGCTGGACGCTCGAACTGTTGGCGGACGCGGTCGTCAAGCTGACCGCTCACGAGGAGCTTTCCCGCGAAACGGTGCGCCGCAGGCTTGCGGAGAACGACCTCAAGCCGTGGCGCAAGGACATGTGGTGCATTCCCAAGGTCGACGCGGAATACGTCGCCCGCATGGAGGATGTGCTCGATCTTTATAACGAGGAGCCCGATCCCAGGCACCCCGTCATCTGCTTCGACGAGAGCCCGACCCAGCTTATCGGCGAGGTGCGCGAGCCGATCCCGGCCAAGCCGGGGCAGTTGGAGCGCTTCGACTGCGAATATCGGCGCAACGGCACTGCCAATCTGTTCATCTTCCTCGACGCGCACAAATCCTGGCGCAAGGTGAAAGTCACAGAGCGACGGGCCGCGGAGGATTTTGCCGAATGCATGCGCGAGCTTTCCGATGTCCACTTTCCAAAGGCCGAGAAAATAAGGGTCGTGCTGGACAATCTGTCCACCCATTCTCCGAGCGCTCTCTATCAGTCATTCCCCGCGGCCGAGGCCAGGCGCATCCTGCGCCGCCTCGAGTTCCACCACACCCCCAGGCACGCAAGTTGGCTCAACATGGTCGAAATCGAAATCGGCGTCCTACGCAGCCAATGCCTCAACCGGCGTATCGACAGCCGCCAATTCTTGGAATCAGAAATCGCCCTCTGGGAGCATCAGCGAAACGAAAGCCGCGCTCGCATCAACTGGATGTTCACCGCCGAAAAAGCCCGAACCAAAATGACACGTGCCTATCCGACCCCAACCAATGAGTCATAATCTCTGTGCAGAGGTACTAGTCCGGACCACAGAAGCGCCAGTACCTGCTTGCATTCTTCAGTCAGCTCGGGGCTGTAATATTCAGGACGCTTTGCACCGGCCATCAGAAACCGATCCTTTTTTCCCGCAGATGTCGTGCAGCGTCACGTGCCCGGCCTTCCATCTTCAAAAGGTCCAAATAGATCTGGATGGGATGGGCATACCACACTCCATCCTCAAATCGGCGGTGCACCAGCTCTTTCGGCGAATCTACTTCCAGCACGCTCAAATTCGTGCCTTCCGTGGCCAGCTGCGCCTTCAATTCCTCCAGCGCATCGTTGACGCGATTGGAATAGACCAACCGGAACCGCAAAATAGATACCTGTGTTAGCCAAGGCGCGTAGTGCTGTGCCGCGGCTTCGCCCGTCATCTCGTATTCAACGCCATAGCGTTCAAAGACTGCCGGTACGTCGCAAGTCATGTCGTCGAAATGGCGGGTTGGAATATAGTAGCGCCGCTGCTTGGGCGGCTTACGTGCCTCAACGAACTTGGCCCAGGCGTCCAGCACTTCGCCCGGCCGTGTCAGCCGGCGCTGTTTGCTGGGGCCAGCGCCTTCCGTCTTCGCCCAGTCATTGCGCTCCAGCGCTTGCAACACTTCGGAGGCGGTTGCCGTCGAGACATTGGCATCGCGGCTGAGATGCTTGACGTTGATCCAGTCGGTGGTGCGGTCGAGCATCTCGAGAAGCACGCGAGCGCGCGCACCGGTAAATAGTGAGCGTATGGCGCGTTCTTCGGATGGGGCGGGTGGACGCTCGCGATCCAGTAGTAGACCGTTTGAATTGACAAACAGGCTGCCGCCACTAGCGAAATAGGCGTGACCGCTTTCACGCAACAACTCACGGGCACCTGGCGAAATGCTTTGCGAAGCTAGAATGCGAATGACACAGCTATCAAAGTGAACTTGCGTGCGGTCCGCCATCTGACGTGTCTGAAAGACATAGTGATGAACATCGCGCGGATAGATTTGGCGCTTGGCTTCGACGATGAACGTCAGGTGCTTGCCTTGGATCACGGCGTCGATCTGAGCGTCGCAGTCAGTATCGGGTCGGGGGGGGGACTCCATCGTCAAATCAGCGTGGGCGCGCGGCATAGCGTTGATCGTGGCGACCAATTCCTGCACGACCTCTGCCTCAGTTGGAATCATTTATGAACCTTATTTGCTATACAGCAAATAACACACAACGGGTAAATAACAAGGAAAAACTCGCATATTTGCTGTACAGCAAATATCGATATTGGGGCGATAATAAAAGGTGTTTTTAATCAAAGGGATAATAGGGGCACAGAAGGTAAGTTCCGGTATGTCAGGATGTGATATAAAATATATTGACAATGTCAGGTATGATTGGGTTACATTCGCAACATGAGTGACGGACCCCATCGCACACTTAACATGCGCCGGCCGTGGAAGTTGCTGGCCGAGCGTGCCGATGGTGCGGCCTACTCTCATGCAGACGTCGTGGCGTGCGTCGCACCGGCTGTCTCCAGCGACTGGAATAGCGAAGTCTCCGCCGACTATTTGACGGAAGTCGGCCAATTCCTCGGCTGTGGCAAGCAATCCCATATGTTCGAGAAAGATGAGGCTGAGATCGACCGTCTCCGCCAGAAGGCATCCTCTCCGATGGAAGCCCTTCTTGCCGACTATGCCAAAGACACTTGCACATCTCCGCTGCGCGGCGACGAGGCGCTGCAAGATGTTGTCGATAAAACCATGCGAGAATGTGCTGTGCGCCGCACCCTGCAGGCCCAAGAGCACTATCAGCGAAAATCATCCAACCTACGCGTCGCCCACATGAAGGGTCGGCTGCAGCAGGCCGTAACTGCTTCTGCGGGGATATTCAGCGCTATGGCGAAAAGTGTCGTGACCGGCACGAGAATATCCGTCCGGTCTCCGGCAAGGCGCGAGGGTCTCAACGACGGGCCTCCGTTGCCATGAAGCCCGCCATCTACGCCGCCAGCACCACTAAACCTCACGAGATCGACGCTGTACCTCACGGGCACCGGATTTGTTCCGGCGCAACTGCCGCCTGGATCGGGGAAACATTGCGATTTTCCATTGAAGGCCTGGAGAGCTACTTTTTCTCTGGCTGGAGGCCAGATCTTTTTGATCTCTTGGTCGTCGCCGGCGCAATTGAGTTCTGTGACGTGTCGTATGGCCGCCCGGAACTTGGATGGGCCAGAAATTTCCAAGTTCGGGTCGCCGTTCACGACCCTCTCGTTTGGAACAAGCCGTCCGTGACGCAGGCGCTGTTAGACGCAGCCAGCTTCCTCACGGGCGATGTCTGGTCATTTGATTTTGTGCCGCGCAAGCGCGATGAGACGCGCGTAGGGCAGGACACGTTCGAATTGCCGACCGGTGCCCGGATCATCATGCCTTACAGCGACGGGCTGGATTTGCGCGCCGTCGCCGCCATCGTAGAGGCAAAAGAAAAATTGGGTTTAGTCAGAGTGCGGCTGGGCAGCTTCGGCGCAGACAGGCGAACTCACAACCGGCGTGCGCGCCCATTTATGGTTGTGCCCTATGAGGTGAAACTGGAAAAGCGGGCGCGACGTGAATTGTCTGCGCGTTCTCGCGCATTCAAATTCGCAGTGGTCACAGGCATTGCTGCGGCGCTTGCTCAGGTTGATCGAATTGTTGTCACTGAAAGTGGCCAAGGCGCCTTGGGACCAGTCTTGGCTGTAACCGGGCAAGGCTATCCAGACTATCGGGTTCATCCCGCCTTCACGGCCCGAATGGAGCGCTTGTTCCACGCCCTTCTGGAGAAAAAAGTGCATTTTGAATACCCCCGTTTGTGGAGCACCAAAGGACAGACGTTAGCCGAAGCGAATGCCCTTGGTTCATTCGACTGGGTCGATACGCGATCATGTTGGCAAAGTTCCCGTCAAACAGGGTTTCAAGGGCGCAGGCGCCAATGCGGTGTCTGCGCTGCTTGCATACTGAGGCGAATGAGTATGCACGCCGCAAATTTGGCCGAACCGCCATCGACCTATGTTTGGGAAAATCTTTCCGCTGCAACGATCCAGGCGGGCGCTGTCGCCGGATTCTCCAACCATACAAGCGCCATGGAGGAATATGCCATTGCCGGTGTACTGCATCTTGATCATCTGGCCGAGATGGCCGACGGCAATTTCTTCGAAGCGATGCTGTCCAGAACCGCTGGGGAGCTATCGCGCGCCCTGCAGCAGAGTCAGCAAGAGACACTACAAAAAATGAAAACTCTGCTCGCCCAGCATCGCAGTGAGTGGCAGGGCTTCCTCGCAAGCCTCCATTCGGAATCGTTTGTAAGACAAATCGCCCTATCGCCAGTGACATGAGCATAAATTCTTCACACCTAAATGCGGCTGAGATCGGCGAACGGCTTCGGCGGGCAAGAGACAATGCGCAAGTAACCCAGGCATCAGCCGCCGAAGCGATTGGCGTTGCTCGCACCACTATCATCGCGATCGAGCAAGGCACACGAAAGCCACGTTTGGTTGAACTTCAAAAACTGGCGTTTCTTTATGGCACCTCAATAAATACCCTTTTGCGCAATGAAGCGGTTCAAATCGATCTGGTACCCCGCTTTCGCCACGATCACGATGCGGGCAGCGAAGTTGCGGAGGCAGCCGCCCTCCTAAACAATCTGGTCAAAGCCGAAGTGGAGCTTGAAAACCTTCTGGGCGTGCGGCGCCTCAGAAATGATCCACCCGAACGACCTCTTCTTCCGGGTGACGTCTATGCCCAGGCGGAGCGGGATGCCCAAGATTTGCGGCAATGGCTCGGTCTTGGCTCGGGCCCGATTCAAGACATGGTTTCATTGCTGGAGCTTGAACTCGGTCTTCGTGTGTATGTGCGGCGACTGCCTGCCAAGGTTTCGGGGCTGTATGCGTTCGACGAACGTGTCGGCTGCTGCATTTTGCTCAATGCTTCTCACAAGAAATATCGGCGGGCACAAACAGCGGCCCACGAGCTCGGCCACTTCATTTCCGCGCGCTCTGCCCCCGACGCGCTTTTGGAAGGAGACGACAAGAATTCACGCGAAGAACGCTATGCCATGGTGTTCGCTCGTGCCTTTCTGACACCAGCCAGAGCAGTCACCCTGAAGTTTCGGGACATTACAGCAGGATCGAACCAGTTGAATCGTCGTCACGTGATTCTGCTGGCCGGCTTCTTTGGCGTCTCACGAGAAGCCATGGTGCGCCGGTTGGAAGAGCTGAAACTGGTTCGCGCGGGTAGTTGGGATTGGTTTATCGCCAATGGCGGCATAACCGACGAACAGGTCCGCGATGTCCTTGGTGACACCGCTTTTCTCGACCAAGAAAAGATCGACGCGGCGCGTCCAGTGTCGGCCCGAATGGGGGTACTCGCCAGCGAGGCGTGGCGTCGCGATTTCCTAAGCGAAGGCCAGCTGGCCAATCTGCTGCAAATTGACCGGGTGGAAGCGCGCGATCTGATAGATACCTATGAGACCGAGGGGGGAGCGGCCAATGGGGCTCTTGATCTTCCCTCCTAGAGACCAAGTCCTAGTCGGTGATGCCAGTTTTTGGATCAGTGTTGTCGCCTCCGGCCGCAGCGAAGATATCCTCCGTGCGGTCCCCAACAATGTGGTGATCACCGATGTGGCCGCCAATGAGCTTGAGCGCGGACGAGCTCAGGGGCGCTACACTATCGAAGGTGTCGAGAAACTAATTGCTGCCAGTCTTCTTTCTATCGTGACGTGTCCGGAAGAGGCGGAGCCGGTCTATTACGACTTGGTTGGCGGCAACGCTGTGGAATCACTGGATGATGGCGAGGCATGTACCCTTGCGTATGCGCTGCATTGCTCAGGCTGCGCGGTCATTGACGAAAAAAAGGCGACCGCATTGGCTAGCCGGCGATTTCCTGCACTCCCGCTATTATCCACGACCCACTGGATGCTTTCCGACCAGATCCAGAGTGCGATTGGACCGGAAGGCGCGGCCGACGCGCTCTATGAAGCGCTAATGAGGGCTAGGATGCGCGTGCCGGCTCGTTTGGTTGATGAAGTCTGCGCATTTTTGGGCGAGGATCGCGCCAAACAATGCCATAGTCTCCCGCAGCGCCTGCGACCTGCGCATCGTGGGTCTCGAGTTTAGCCAAATCCTCGTCAGTCCAAGGCATCGTTGATGAACGCCACATAGCGGATGACGGTGCGATATCTGCTATTGGCGCATAGGCTCCTGAGTCAGCACTGGCTTGCCGAGACTCCATCTCAGGAACGTGTGGGCCAAGTATCAAGTCAGCACCACCATCCAGGCGGCTATCGCCTATGAACGTGCTCAGCATAGACGCACGAAATAATCTTGCGGGAAGCATTCCTGTTCGATTGGCGCGCGAATGCAGCGCTATTGATCGGACGCCAGAAAGCGACGATCCATCATCAATCGACGGCCCAGTACCAAACCGGCCACTCGGTTTTTGGCCATCTGCCGCCTCGCGTGCTTCTCTTTCAGCACTCTACAAATCCCCCGCCGCGTGCGCGTACCGTTACCGTGCCGAATGTCGGTGGCTTTGCAGGGCTGACGTTCCGGGTGGAGAATTTCAAGATAAGCGCGGGCTATCGCGCCGATCTGTCCTTCGGCGCGATGGATGGCGGCATCGATGCGGCCAAATCCGAGAACCGCAGTTTCTACGGTCCCTTCGCCAGCATTAGCATTGGGCTTCCATAATGGGCCGTTGGGGGGTCAAGGCTTCGTCCGATACTCTCGCCGCCGCGGTATCAGGCTTCCGTTCGTGGTCGGCACGCCACATGATGCGGTGGGATGGAGGCCGAGAGCCTATCTAGGTGACGTGCTGATCCTTGCAGAACGCACACCCAACATGCGGCTTCATCGGCTTCGGTGTGCTGCAGAAACATGGAAAGGAGTTCTTCATGAACGTCTAAACCCATGTTGTAAAGCTGCGCAAATGATGAGGGCGGGCCCCTCGGGATCGGCTTTCAGGAGCAGGTCTCAAACCACTCCAAGCTGCTGCGTCCAAAAGACGTGGTGGTGAGCGTTGGACCAAAAGCTCGAGGCAAGACCTTGAGCAGGTGAGTGTCCGAAAGACGAATGAAAGTGAGTGCGCCGGGAGACCGGCAAGGAGTAGGTGGTGAAAGTCCACTACGATGAAGGAGTAGCGAACCACATCGACCTCGAGCCGTGCGTCGGCGTCCCGCGAGGGGACAGACGAAGCGTCGGCAGAGGAGCGCATAGGCCAGCCATTGAGCCGCGAAAGATGCTTCTATCCTGGGCGCCGACGCCGTCATTTGGGCGCAAGGCGAAATACGAGTGGGTGCGACATCGCGAGCGCCCATCCAACCCGGCGTGGTCGCAGACCCTGGCATGTGCAGACGCTCCTTGTGCGGGAACCGGGAGATCGTGTGCCGCAGAGGCACGAAAGGAGTTCATTGTGAACGAATGACGTGACGTACAGCTGCATAGAAGATGAGGGAGGGCCCCTCGGAATCGGCTTTCAGGAGCGGGTTTCAAACCAATCCAAGCTGCTGCGCTCCAATGAGCGTGGTGGTGAACGTTGGATCAAAAGTCCCGGACGTGATCCGGGGCAGGTGAGTGTGCAGAAGACGAGCGCAAGCAAACCCTTCGATGACGCGTCGTTAGGTTTTCAAAAGTCGTCAAAACCAGGGGTGGATCTCTCCACTGGAATAAGTCCGCAGGGTGCCTGATGACCGGGCGGGCGGCGACCGGCGTAAAGGGGGCGTGATCTGCACACAGGCTTCTATGCGGAACTGCGGGAACCAGTGCTCTGATGAGAAGGGAGAAGCACAAGTGGCTGACAACCACGAGGCGAGAGTACCGAGGCTGGGCACTGGGGCGGACTGCCCCGTATTAGTGAGGAAGGCCCTGTAATGGGGCTGGAGCGAAGGGGGCGGATTGGGCGGTTGTGGAAGTAGTACAACTGGAAACAGGATGATGCTGGTAGACACGACAAGAACGAAGCCGTTTATGCTTGAAAAGCGTCAAGTATTAGAAGCTTACAAAGCGGTCAGATCCAATCGCGGCGCACCCGGCGTGGATGGTCAGACGCTTGAGGCGTTCGACAAAGATCTAAAGGGTAACCTCTACAAGATCTGGAATCGAATGAGCTCGGGCAGCTACTTTCCACCGCCGGTGCGCGCGGTCACCATTCCAAAGAAGAATGGCGGCGGCGAAAGAATCTTAGGTGTGCCGACTGTGTCGGACAGAATCGCGCAGATGGTGGTGAAGCAACTCATTGAGCCGGATCTAGAGAAAATCTTTCTTCCAGACTCTTATGGCTACAGACCGGGAAAATCGGCGCTGGATGCAGTAGGAGTTACGCGTGAGCGATGCTGGAGGTATAGCTGGGTTCTGGAATTCGACATCAAGGGTCTGTTTGACAACATTCCGCACGATCTGCTCCTGAAGGCAGTTCACAAGCATGTAACGTGCAAATGGGCGCGTTTATACATCGAAAGATGGTTGAAAGCGCCCATGGAAAAGGACGGAGAGCTCATAGAGCGAAATCGCGGTACTCCGCAAGGCGGTGTGATTAGCCCGATTCTCTCCAATCTGTTCCTGCACTATTGCTTTGATCTCTGGATGAATAGGACACATACCGACCTCCCGTGGTGCAGGTATGCAGACGATGGTCTTGTGCATTGCCGGACCGAGCAACAGGCGCAGGCCCTATTGGCCGAGCTGAAGGCCCGGTTCGCGGAATGCGGACTGGAGATGCACCCCACCAAATCCAAGATCGTCTATTGTAAGGACGGAAAGCGTCGAGGACAGTATCCGAACGTCACGTTTGACTTTCTCGGATATCAATTTCGACCCCGAATGGGTGTACGGGCTGTGGATAAGAGGTTGTTCTGCAACTTCACACCTGCGGTCAGTCCATCAGCGCTAAAGTCCATGCGATCGAAGATGAGGGACTTGAACATTGGCAGACAGACCACGCTATCCTTGGCGGACGTCGCCGGTATGCTCAATCCAATCGTCAGAGGTTGGATTGAGTATTATGGGCGGTATACGCGGAGCATGCTGGAATTTATGTCCCGCCACGTCAACCGGGTCCTCCTGAGATGGGCGATGCGGAAGTTCAAGCGCTTCAAAGGGCAGAAGCTCCGAGCCAAGAATTTCTTTGAAAATCTAGCTCGAGGCCGCCCCCGCTTCTTTGAGCACTGGCGCATTGGCATGGCCGGCGCGTTCGCCTGATGGGAGCCGTATGAGGCGGGAGTCTCACGTACGGTTCTGAGAGCGCGGAGGGGTGAAATCCCCCTCCGCGACTCACCTCGTGTCTGGCCGACAGCAGCTTACGGCTGCAGCGGTTCGCATCGGGAAGGCGAGGAGCCGTAGCCGATGATGCATGGGCGCGAGAAGTCAGACCCCGGTAGAATGTTATTGATAACATATCGCCGGTTATGTTGCCCTGGAATAAATGTGCGGTACGTCCCAGCGGACGAGGAATTGTGGTGATTAACCCGGCCACTGCCGCACATTAATTCGGGACAAGCTGAGGCTTACAGCCCTTTCAAGAACGCCATCAGGGACGGCAATGTTTTGTCTGGTCCTCGTGACGCAAACGCATCGGAGACATCGACGCTGGCCAAAGCTTTGGCCTTCGTCTCCAAATCGACCTCGGCGTAGATGTTCGTCGTGTCCAAGGACACATGCCCTAGCCACGCACGGATGGTGTTGATGTCGACGCCGGCCCTAAGCAAATGGGTGGCCGTTGTGTGACGAATGGTGTGTGGACCAACGCGCTTGCCGACCAACGATGGCAACGAATTCGCAGCCAGCGATGCGTAATGTTTGACGAGACGATGGATGCCGAACCGAGTCAGTGGCTCCCTATTGCGACTAAGAAAGACAGGCTCGCTTCCCTCACGCGCTCTCACCATGGCTGACAGCAACGACGTCGTCCGTGGCCAAAGTGGGCACATGCGCAGCTTGTTGCCTTTGCCGAGTATGCGAACCGATGGGGATGTTCCGAGCTGAAGATTACTGATGATCAGTTTTGCCGCCTCATCGGCGCGCGCGCCGCTGTTGTACAGAAATAGCAGAAGGGCGTGGTCGCGGGCGCCGAGGTCGGTGCGTTGATTGGGCTGGTTTAGCAAGGCGTCGATCTCGGCCTTTTCGAGATAGCTGATCAAACCCTTCGCCGTCTTCTTGAACGGGATGAAGCGAACTTCCGTGCACCAAGCGACGTGAACCGGAGATCGCCCACCGATGAAACGGGCCAGGGAATGAATGGTGGCGAGTTGCTGGTTGCGGGTGGAGCCGCTGCATCGCCGTTCGACTTCGAGATGCTCGAGAAACTGGCGAACAATCGCCGGTGTCAAATCCTCCACGGTCATCTTGTCGATGGCGCGGTGCGCCTTGCCGCTGGCAAACGGCAGCAACAACGTCAACGTGTCGCGGTAGCTGGCTTGGGTATTGCGGGCGAGGTTGCGTTCAGTCACCAAGTGCTCGAGCAAGAATCGCCGGATCCACGGGCCGAGCAGGTTTTTGTCGATCATGGTTGTTGCCCCCATTGCGAATAGCTGGCGAACCGTTGATTGGCCTCATGCAGAAGTTCGGGCGTCATCTTCAGGTAGCGCTGGGTGGATTTGATGCAGGCATGGCCGAGGTAGGTAGCCAGCTGCGGCAGGAGCCGCTGGACGTCCTGGCCACTGCGGTACCAGGCGATCACCCGATGGACCGCCGCCGTGTGACGCAGGTCATGCAAGCGCGGCGGGCGGCTCTCACCTGAAGGGCAGACGATGTTGGCCGCGCGACGCAAACGCTGAAACACGACGTTGACCGATCGATAGGTACAGCCACGTCCACCTCGGGTCGTAAAAAATCGCGAAGCTTCCCCGTCCGGCGACGGAAGCTGTCGCCGAAGCGCGACAAATGTCGCCAACTCCTTGGCGAGCTTGGGGCCGACCGGCACCAGGCGGCTTTTGTAGAATTTGGTGTCGCGCACGGTGATGATGCGTTCACCAAGGTCGACGTCGCTCAACGTCAATCGGAGGGCTTCGCCGATGCGCAAGCCACTGCCGTAAAGCAGCAAGAGCAGCACTCGATACATCGGCGCCCGCAATGGGCTATGGACCACTTGCAAAGCCGCGGTTGCCTCAACCAGTCGCTGCAGCTCGTCGGTGGAGTATACGTAAGGGGATTGCTGGAGCGGCAGCTTGGGTCTGGTCATCGGCAATGGCGACGTGTCGACATGGCCACGGGCGATGGCAAATCGGTAGAGCCCCGACAGCACCGTGTATTTCAGGAGCCAGGTGGCGCTGAGTGCGCCGCGGCCTTGAAGAAACGCAGCGACCGCCTCTGCGGAGATGTGATCAATGGACGGATCGCCCATCTCGCGCCGAAATTGGCGCAACAGCGTCTGCCCACCCTTGAAGCGAACGCCTCGCGCCCGTTGGAGAGCGACATAGGCATCGATAAGCTCGCCCAGCGTCATTTCAGAGCTCCCAGATCAAAGTCGCCGACTTCGCGGAGGGACGTCATGTCGACTTTGGCGTAGACTCGCGTCGACGACGCGCTGCGATGACCCAGATGGTCGCCAATCTCTTTGAGCGTCAGGCCGTCGGCGACCAGGCGCGCCGCGCAGGCGTGTCGCAACGCATGAGGACCTTGGCGCGGGGTCTGGATGCCGAGGGCGACAAATCTTCGGTGGACGACATGGTATATGGCTGAAGCCGCAATGGGCCGGAGCGGCGCCTGCACTGTCATGAAGACTTGCTGACTTGTGGTTTGTAGCCTGACCGTATCGACGTAGCGCGCCAGCGCCTCGGCAACGGATGAGATAAGAGGATAGATCTGGGCCTGGCGTCGCTTCAGCCGAAATATCTTCAGGGTCCGGCCGGCCCAATCAATCTGGTCAAGCCGCAGATCGGCGACCTCGCCGCGGCGCAGTCCATAGATGGCAAGCAGCATCAGGATCGCCCGGTCGCGCACGTCTTTGGCTTTGCTGGAGTCGGCAAACGCCAGAATCCGCCGGACATCACTCCACCCAGGGCCGGACGGCAGCGATTCCTGCGCGTAGATCCGCGGGCCACGGATCGTCTCTGGTAAGCGGGGATCGCACTCTCCCCGTGCCGCGCACTGCTTTAGGAATGATCTCAGTGCGGCGGCTATGGCCGGCACCGAAACACGCGACCAGCGCCCTTCACCCTCGCCGATGAAGTAGGCGTCAACATCGCCGGCCTGTAAATTACACAGACGCCGATCGGTGCTGTCGCACCATCGCAGAAACCTCTTCACGTGGGCCTGCCAACGGTCGACCGTCTGGTGCGTCAGCCCGCGCTCATCGCGCATCCAGGATACATAAAGATCAACAGAGGCTTGCGCCTGAAGCTCGATGACGGGCTTGCGCCACCAACCCAGGTACTTCAGCCACGGCCGCCCGATATCAATTAAAGTTCGTTCGGTGGACAATCCTCCACTGGTCGCCGGCTGTTTGCTTTTTGCAATCTGCTGGAGACGCCCCAGGTCCACCCCGTCAACCGCGTGCGGACCAAGATAAGTGGCCAGGAAAAGAAGCCCGGTGCACTTGCCGCGTAAGCTGTTGGGCGCCGCGCCGAAATCGGCGCAGTGTTGCAGATATCGCTCCCGTTCGTCGGCAAATGGAGCACTTCTGTGTCGAAGCAATGCGGCCGGGTCGGTTAAAATCTTGTCGAACATGACGGACCTCCAAGATGATGGACCGCCAGCGCGTGCTCAAATTTATGTTGTGTCAATTACAGGGGTTTACTGCCTCCTGCCGCCGCACAGGGCCGCCGCGCACATAAAATCTGCGGCAACATAACCTCCATCATTAGCGACGAAGCCGACGAACAAAGCCGGGCAACCGGTGGCGGAGCCGGTGGAGCGAAGGGCGGGGATCAAGGGGAACGCGAATCAGCAAAGCACGCACCGGGCACAGAACCGGGCAAGCGTGTCCCAAGCGCTGAACCGCGTACGGCAAGCCGCAAGGCAAAGGAAGAAGGAACAGTTCATTGCGCTTCTCCACCACATTAACGTCGACACACTCCGGACAGCGTTCTACGCGCTCAAGCGCAAAGCCGCCCCGGGCGTGGATGGCGTTACGTGGCAACTACGAGGCTGATCTAGAGCCCAAGCTCGAAGATCTGCATGCGCGGATCCATCGAGGAGCCTACCGACCGCAACCGGCCCGCCGGACGTACATACCGAAGGCGGACGGAAAACAACGGCCGCTAGCGATCGCCGCCCTGGAGGACAAGATTGTCCAAGGCGCAACCGTCTTGGTGCTCAACGCTATCTATGAAGGCGACTTCTGCGGATTCTCTTATGGGTTTCGGCCTGGAAGAGGTCCACACGATGCGTTGGACGCCCTGGTGGTGGCGATCGACAGACGCAAGGTGAACTGGATACTTGACGCCGATATCCGAAATTTCTTCGCCTCGGTCAGCCAATCTTGGTTGATCCGCTTCGTGGAACATCGGATCGGCGACAAACGCATCATCCGCCTGATCCGTAAATGGCTCAAGGCGGGCATCCTCGAAGACGGGATCGTGACAGTTGATGAAAGGGGAACCGGTCAAGGTTCGGTGATCAGCCCGATTCTATCGAATCTTTTCCTGCACTACACGTTTGATCTCTGGATGAAACGGACACACCCCGACCTGCCGTGGTGCAGGTATGCAGATGACGGACTGGTACATTGCCGGACCGAGCAGGAAGCACAAGCCGTCAAGGCAGCGCTTCAGGCGCGGCTGGAGGAATGCCGGCTGGAGCTGCATCCCACCAAAACCCAAATCGTTTACTGTAAGGACGCAAAGCGCAAAGGGACGTATCCGAACGTCAAGTTCGACTTCCTCGGATATTGCTTTAGACCGCGCGTGGTGAGAACGCGAAACGGAGAACTGTTTTGCAACTTCACTCCAGCGGTCAGCTCCTCAGCGCTGAACTCTATGCGGGCGACGGTCCGGGACTTGAAACTGCGACGCAAAACCCAGGTGTCGCTGGCAGATATCGCTCAAAGGCTCAATCCGCTCCTCAGGGGGTGGATCAGATACTATGGACGATACGCACCATCGGCCCTTGAACCTCTGCATCGATACGTCAACCAAACGATCGCTGCTTGGGCAAGGCGCAAGTTCAAGCGCTTCAAAGCAAACAGGGTGCGAGCACTCCTCTTTTTGAAGAGGATGGCTCAAAATAACGAACACCTGTTCGTACACTGGCAAATCGGCGTGAGGTGTAAGTCTACCTGATGGGAGCGGTGTGAAGCGAGAGCTTCCCGCACCGTTCTGGGAGAGGCCGACGGTGAAATCCCGTCGGCCTACTCGCCCAGCCCGGAATCGAATTGGCAGAGTGCCGATAGTTCGCGAACTGGGTGTGCGAGCCGCCTCTAACTAAGGCAGCGTTCGAAATCACTGCCGTTTTTCAATCGCAACCGCATCTGCTGATTCATCGGCTTTCAGACCATAATCGGGAGATTTCAAGCCGCTCTTGGAGGGCCGAATTTCATTCTGACCTTTTCGTTTAATACGACTCAATTCGAAGGAAAATATCAGAATTTCCGCAGAAAACGTGTAAGAGGTTCCAACCTTTTGACAGGCTTGTCCCGCCTTTGAAAATGACTTTGTCATCCGGCGTAGCGATTAAGCGCAGCGCTTCGGTTACATAGTAGTCCTTCTCGATGACGGCAGCGCGCAGACCACGTTGGCGAAAGTACTTTTCTGCTTGCAAGATGGCTTGTTCGAAATCGCCGTGTTCGAATAGCCTCATCTCAACGTATTCCTTTTTGCCTGCCACGCCTTGGCATTTTCCATGTCTGCAAAGACCCCAAAGTCGAATTTTGTGAAGGGATTTAGGCCTTTCCGCAGTGTGTTCAATGCTTTGTTGTTGGCGTCGAGTTTTTCTCCCAACGCGCCAAGAAGAGCGCGGATGCGCGGCGGTTCACTGGGAGCCACCCGGATCAGATGCGCAAAGGTGTCCGATTTGGATAGAAGGCGGAGTATTCGGCGGGTCGTTTCGGCGGATGTTAGTTCAGTGTCCCGCCCGCCCCGACGCAGAAATTCAAGGATGGCCGCCTCCGTCTCGTTCAATTGTTTCCAGGCCGCGGGGCGGCGCGTGTGTATTTTTGCATCGGAGCCAATGAGCTTGCGTGGCAAGCTTGCTGATGAGGTCGCAATTTCACTTTTTCCTGCGACTTGAGTTGTGAAACCCAGCAAGCTGGCCGCACCGACCCCTGCGGGAAATAGAGTTTTGTGACGCGCGGCTAAGGCGCGGACGGTTGTTTGATTGGGAAGGGTGACCCCGAATTTACTTTGCCGGGATCGGTAGTAAGTGCCTTTGCTTAGGCGTTGAAGTTGCCCATTTCGGACCATTCGTGAAAGCGTTTGGGCAACAGCGGCGAACGGGTGGTCGTGAAAGTCCTCTAGACGCCAAACCCGTTCGCCACCGTTTTCGATACAGGTTCGAACCCTGCCGGCTGTCGTGTGTAGCCGCCCTCAACCTCGTCGCCTTCGCCATCCACACCGCCGCGCAAATCACCGACGACGCTTGGAGCCTCGCCCTAAAAGCTGCAGGCGCCAGAGTCCGGTTCTTCAATCACCTGCGCTCCCTCACCGTCTTCATCCTATTCCCCTCCTGGGACGCCCTTCTCAACACCCTCGCTTTTCAAACCCCAATGCTCCGACCCCCATAAAAAATCGCCAAAATGAGAATTGCCGCCCAAAGGGACGCGCCCTTGAAACGCACGAAAATTTCGTGCTTTGTTCTTGTCCTGACAATGTACGGATGGTATATTGTCGGTCGGAGGCAAAAAGCCATGACCGAAACCATTGAAGCACGATCCGAGCGGGTCGATCTGCGTATGACGCCAGCGGCCAAGCGTACATTGCAGCAAGCCGCAGCCGTCGCCAACAAGACGGTGAGTGAGTTTCTGCTCGATAGCAGCCTGACGGCCGCGTTCGAGACGCTGGCCGATCGTCGGGTGTTTCAGCTCGACGATGACCGCTGGAACGCCTTTATGGACGCGCTTGCGCGTCCCCCCAAGGACAATCCGGGGCTCCGTCGGCTGCTTGCCCATAAGCCGGCATGGCAGCGGTAAAACGGGAAGGTCGGACGACAGCGCCGGAGCCACTTTCGCCTGACCACGAAATCGATGCGTTCGATTCCGGTGTTACCGCGCTCGACGCGTGGCTTAAAACGCGCGCGCGGGCGAACGAAGTTTCGGGCGGTTCGCGCACTTTCGTGATGTGCGAGCACCGTCGCGTCGTCGGTTATTATAGCCTGGCTGCAGCTTCGATCATGCATAGCCAGGCGACCGGCAAGGTGAAGCGCAACATGCCCGAGCCCGTGCCGGCGGTCCTCATCGGCCGGCTCGCGCTCGATAAGGCATGGCAGGGCAGGGGACATGGAGTGAGCCTATTGCAAGATGCCGTGTTGCGCGTCGTCGGCGCCGCGGAAACGGTTGGCGTGCGCGCGATTCTCGTGCATGCCATATCCGACGAAGCGAAACCCTTTTATGAACGATTCGGTTTTCGCGCGTCGCCTGTCGAGCCGATGACCTTAATGATGACGATCGACGAAGTGGTGCGGCTGTTGGGGCGGGAGAGCAAGCGTGGCTAAGACAAAGCCGAAAGCCCAAGCCGCGCTTGATTGAAAGCATGCAACAGGTCACAACGCGGCTCGTAGCCACATAACTGGATCGTAAAGTACATCGCCCGCAATAGTGGGCGATATCCGGAGTTGAACGGACAATTGACAAAGACCGAACGCGCACGCTCCAGCTTACTCGGCTGCAACGTACCCATCAAAATACCGCCGCACGGCAGACCTTACTGCCTCCCGAAGTTTTGGAAGCGGCGTATCCAGAGCGACATGCGGCCGACGCACGACGACGCCATGATAGACGACGGGCGCTCGGCGACGGGCTCTTTTCTTGGCAGCTTTGATCTTCGCCTTTGTCATGTCTCACAACATGTGCCCTAGAGCGTGACTTTTCAACGAAAGGGCCCACGGCCATCTTCCAGCCAGCGATTCGCGGATTGCAAAGCCTGCCAAACGTCTACGGTCGGTCAAAAGATTGTTGGTGAACGATTAGTTGAGTTCGATGTCTCAATGTTTGGAAATCAATTCTGACAAACAGCGGAAATCGCCTCGTTTTCGCGTCTGAAAATAACAGAATTTCCGAAGAAAACCGGATTCCCCAGCGACTTAGCAAACCGCCGCCTTCAGCCTCTCGGCCACAGCTCCGTTAGTAAAATCAAATACTTATAATAGCTCGGTTTGGCAATTCTGACTTTTGTCCAAGTTTTGTACCGACAACAGAGTCTTTAGAACGCGTTTTGTTCCGCTGATCGAGGCGTTTCTGCTGGGCGGCCGCGACATAGCGGTCGTCGGGGTGCGCATAATGTGGGCGGCGGTCCTTGTCAGTGCCGCTGCAAGGCCCGGATTTCGTCAACTGTTCCCCCTGCCGCTCCGGCCTCCGTAGCAGCAGTCCTGCATTTGCAAATGGGACGGAAGGCCCGCCTTCTTGCGAATAATCTTGAAGGGATTCGCCTTGACTAAAAGTAACACATACGTTACTTATCCATATACTTGAGGTGCGCTACTACCTCTCGCTGGAAGGTCGCAGCCCGTTCGCTGCTTGGTTCAGCGATCTCCGACCCGCAAGCGCGAGCGAAGGTCACAACGGCGGTTGCGCGCCTTGAGCAAGGCAATTTCTCCAACGTGAAAGGCGTCGGAGAAGGTGTGCTCGAATATCGGATCGATTTCGGTCCAGGATATCGGGTGTATTTCGGCAAGGATGGCGAGGTGTTGGTCATCCTGCTGTCCGGAGGAACGAAGAAACGACAGCAGCCGGACATCGACGCGGCCAAGACGTTTTGGTCTGACTACAAACGCCGCCGCAAGGGTTGAACGGAGAGCAGAAGTGGTTTTGACACGGAGCTTCAAAGAACTTGTGCAGGAAAATGTGGCGCGCGATCCCGCGTTTGCCGAGGCACTTCTGCGCGAAGGTATCGACACGATGCTCGCGGGTGATGTTGATACCGGCAAGGCAATTCTTCGTGACTACATCAATGCGACAATCGGTTTCGAGAAGCTTGGAAAAGAGACGGGCACGCAATCCAAAAGTCTCATGCGAATGTTCGGTCCACGCGGGAATCCGCAAGCGCGAAATCTGTTCAATGTTATTAGGTGTCTGCAAGAGTACGCTGGCTTGGAATTACGCATTGCCGCGAACTCATAGCCTCATGGTGGCTGCAGTTCAGAAGCTTCACCTCCAGCCCAACTGAAAAGATGCCAATCAAAGAACAGTTTCTGAAGAATCTACACCGCGGTCGCCGATTTGAATTGGAGGAACGGGCTGGCTGGAGCCATGTCGCTAAACAACATATCAGACTTGAGGCGCCGACTTGTTGGAGCTTGAAGCAAGGTAGGATCGACATAGATCGACGAACAGGATGGCATTGCGACCATTGTCGAAATGAAGGCGACGGATTGGGACGGGCTTCGGCCACAGAATATTCGCCCGATCGCTCTGCGTCATGCGAGACAGGTTTGGCGTTACATCAACGATTTGGTTGAAACTCATGGCAAAAGTGTGTTCGCCGGTATTGTATATGAGCGGGAACCTCGCAATCTTGAAATCCGAGTCCAGGTAGAGGAAATCCTCAATGGACGATTTATTCAAGTTGCCTGGAGAAACCCATCGCTTGATTGAGTGTGTCGCCGCTCACTTTGTATCCCGTGCGCGTGGAGGTGCATGCCTCCTTTCATATCCACAGCCGCATTATAACGAACACCGGGACTGCAATGCCGCCATTTATTCTTCCTCGCACGCAGATTTGTTGATCGCTTCGACTCTTGCGCCCAACAAGGTTTGGACGCCGGGGGTGTCCAAAATTGCCCGAGGCCTACAGATGAAAATTTCGTCCCGGCGAAGGAAAATCTCCCGCCAAGGCCCTTGCCTTTCGCGGCATCTCGGTGTGTCCATTGGAGGGAACTTTTCCCGTGCGCGAGTGTTGTTGAAACGAATGAGTGGAAGCTCCACACGGTAACTTTTCTTGCCGAATCATAACGGAGGCGCAACATGAGTGGGCAGGGCCTCGAATACGACCTGGATGGCGCCGAACTGAGCGCCTCCGAGTTGAAAGATGGCGTTGCGGCTTTAGCCGATGAGCTTCAAGCGTCTGCGGACGACGCCATGAGGCGGACCCTGCGGCGGATCGAGGTCGCGGTCGCGGATATCTATGACGTCATTGCCGAACAAGGCAGCAGAAGTGTCGAAGCGATTGAGCAGCAGATAGACGAACGTCCGTGGACAAGCTTGCTCGTGGCCTTCGGGTTTGGCTGCCTTGTGGGCCAACTCGTCAGGCGAGTGCGCTAAGATGGCGGAAAAACGGCAACACCGCACCGCACAACCTGCCCGCAAGCGCTTGCCTGTAAGAACGCGAAAAGCTCCTCCGCTGCGGGTGGCGCGTGCCGGCAGGATGATCGCGCTTGGATCGCTGGTCCTGCTGGGGGCGTTGGTCGTGATCGGTGCAAGCGCCGTCGCGTTGATCGCAACCGAGCCGAACAAGTCATCGAGGCGTCGTCACGGCTGGGATATTTCGGGTTTGTCCGATACCGCAAGAGAGAAATTGAACGCTCGCGTTCCCGAGCGCTGGCGCAAAGTCGTGCGCGAGGATGTGCTTCCGGAAGTTCGCGACTTCGTCGCCCGTCAGACACGGCGGATCTAGAAAAGGTTCGAGCAAGCAAAGAAGTTCGAACCCTTACGCGTCTTGGCAAGCTACCTTGCTGCTCGGCACGGTTCGCCGTCTGGTCCGTAGGAAGCTGGCTATTCATCGTCAAGGTTGGCCTTGTCGGTCGTGCTACAGTCGAGTGGCGCGCTCGGTAGCATTTGAGGTCGTTGCCGCTAGGCGGTCAGCGAACCACATCACCGGTCCTTGTGGCCGCAATCTGCCCGCAGGGATCGATGTGTCGCCCGCCCGCGCTCGCTGCAACGCATCGGCCTTCGATGCGCCGGAGACAAGAAACATCACAACGCGGCTGCTTTCGAGTGCCGGATAGGTCAATGTGATGCGTGGTTCCGCGCGGCCTTCGGGAACCGCCGCAACCCAGCGTGTTTGCTCTTCCAGCACGGATGTGCCCGGCAACAGCGATGCAATATGTCCATCTTCTCCCAGTCCCAGCAGGACGAGGTCGAACAACGGGTGATCCGGCGTCAGGCTTTGCGCGCCATATAAATCTTTCAAGCGTGCCTCATAGCGCGCAGCTGCATCTTGCGGCGTGCCATTTGTCGGAATGGGATAGACGGCCTTCGCCTTGACGCCCTGCGCCAGAAGTGTTTCGCGCGCCATGCGATAATTGCTGTCGGGATGATTGGGCGGCACGAAGCGTTCGTCGCCCCAGAACAGTTCGATCCGTTCCCAAGGAAGAGCCTCGTTCGCCCCGAGCAGCGCATAGAGCGCACGCGGCGTTGAGCCGCCCGACAGCACAAAACGAAACGTGCCGCATTTGGCGCCCATCTGTTCAGCAACGAAGGCTGCCGCGCGCACGGCCAGCGCCTGCGCATCATCGGCCACGATCAATTGGCCTGCAATGTCTGTCATCTATTTGATCGCACGCCAGGCGCGTCCGTCGCGCGCGAGCAGTTCGTTGGCGGCGGCGGGCCCTGCGCTTCCCGCGGCGTAGTTGGGGAAATGGCGGGGCGGTGTGTTGGCCCAGCCCTGCAAAACCGGTTCGACCACGGCCCATGCGGATTCCACCTGATCGGCGCGCTGAAACAACGTCGCATCGCCGATCAGGCAATCATAGATCAACGTTTCGTATCCCACGGCGGGCGCCTGGTGAAACCAGTCGGTGTAACTGAAATCCATCGCCACGCTTTCCAGCGCCATTGTCGGTCCCGGCCGCTTGGCGTTGAACCTGAGCTGATGCTTTCCTCCGGCTGGATCTGGAGGATCAGCCAGTCCGCATCCAACTCCTCCACTGGCGTTTCGCGGAACAACGCGTAGGGCGCGTGCTTGAAACGGATCGCGATCTCGGTCGAGCGCTTGGTCAACCGCTTGCCCGTGCGCAGGTAGAACGGCACGCCCGCCCAGCGCCAATTGTCGATCATCACGCGCAGCGCCACAAAGGTCTCGACGTTGGAGTCGTGGATCGACATTTGGCTCTTGCGCGATAGGCTCGGCACCTCCACGTCGCCGATGGTGCCCGAATCGTATTGCCCGCGCACGGCATCGGCCAACGTCATCGGATGCACGGCACGGAACACTTCGGCCTTCTTGGCGCGAATGGCCTCGGCGTCGAACGAAACAGGCGGCTCCATCGCCGTCATCGCGACGAGCTGGAACAGATGGTTGGGCACCATGTCGCGCAACGCGCCGGTCTGCTCGTAGAAATTGTCCGCGCCCTTCCATGCCGATGGATTCTGCCACCGTGATCTGCACATGGTCGATGCGGTCGCGATTCCAGATCGGCTCGAACAATCCGTTGGCAAAGCGCAACGCCATAATGTTCTGCACCGTCTCCTTGCCAAGAAAATGGTCGATGCGAAAAATCTGGTCCTCGCGCAGCCATTTCAGAATGCGCGTGTTCAGCGCCTTGGCAGACTGCAGATCGTGCCCGAAGGGCTTCTCGATGATCACGCGGCGATAGCTGGTCTTTTCTTCCTCCAGTCCCGCTTTGCCCAATTCGTCGATCACAGGTCCGAAAAACCGGTCGGCGACCGCCAGATAGAACAGGACATTGCCGCCCAAATTGCTGGCCTTGTCGCGTTCGGCCAGATGCGCCGCCAATTTGCTGTAGGTCGAGGCTTCCAGGAAGTCGCCTGCGACATAGGACATCGATTCTGCAGATCGGATTCCAGAACGTGGGATCGATCTCTGTCTCGCCGCCACCTTTCTTCAGCGTCGTTTGCAGGAAATCGCGCAAACCATCGCGCCATGTCTCAACGCCCTTGTCGTTGTGATCGACGCCGATCAGGGCAAAGCGTTCTGGCAGCAACTTCGTCTTGGCGAGATTGTAGAGTGCAGGCACGATCAGCCGCTTTGTCAAATCACCGTTGGCGCCGAAGATCACGATGGCCGATGGCGGGGGAGGGACCTTGTGCAGGGTGCTACTCACTTGAGTTTTCTCACTTTAACTCTTTCACTTAGGTTTGTGTGCTTCCAGCGCGCCCTCCACATGGCCGCCGAATTTGTTGCGCATGGCGGAGAGAAGCTTTTCGCCAAAGCTGTGTGAAACGCGCGAGCGGAAGCGGGCATAAAGTGCTGCCGAAAGCACAGGTGCAGCGACGGCTTCGTCGATCGCCGCGTTGATGGTCCAGCGCCCTTCGCCGGAATCGTCGACAGAGCCTTCATATTCGTCGAGCGTAGGGGTTTCGGCCAGCGCCATCGCGGTCAAATCCAACAGCCAGGAAGAAATCACGCTACCCCGCCGCCAGACTTCAGCGACATCTGCCAGATCAAGATCGAAGCGTTCGTTCTCGCCAAGCTCCTTGCCGTTGCGCCCGCGCAGAATATCGAAGCCTTCTGCATAGGCCTGCATCAATCCGTATTCGATGCCGTTGTGCACCATTTTCACGAAGTGGCCAGCGCCCACCGGCCCTGCATGGAGATAGCCGCTCTCTACGCGCCGGTCACGTCCCTCGCGATGGGGCGTCTTGGAAATGTCGCCCACACCCGGCGCAAGGGCCGCGAAGATCGGATCAAGCCGCTGTACCACATCCTTCGCGCCGCCGATCATCATGCAATAGCCCCGCTCCAACCCCCATACCCCGCCCGAGGTGCCGACATCGAGATAGTTGATACCTTTGGGCGCCAGCAGCTCTGCACGGCGAATATCGTCTTTGAAGAAGCTGTTGCCGCCGTCGAGGATCACATCGCCCTTCGACATCAACGCGCCCAGCGCGTGAACCGTGTCTTCGGTGGGCTTGCCGGCGGGCAGCATCACCCATACCGCGCGCGGGGTGGGCAGTTGACCGACGAAATCCTCCAGCGATTGCGCGGGAGCTGCACCTTTCAATGCGGCAACGGCCTTCGGATCGCGGTCATAGACAACCATCTCGTGTCCGTGGGTCATCAGGCGGCGGGCGATATTGCCGCCCATGCGGCCCAATCCGATCAATCCCAGTTTCATGCCTACTCCTGTCGGACCACATTTTATATAAAAGCTGCGTGCGACTGAAATCAGTATGCTTCCAGCCAGTGAAGGCTGAAGAGGCGCGCCTCGTCCGTCCAGCTCTTGCGCGGCACGAAACCCGCCTCGATCGCCAGCGCACGGAAACCGTCGATCGTGTACTTGTGCAAATCCTCGGTATGGATCGCCTCGCCTTCGCCCAGTCGTACCATTTCACCGGCAACTTGCGCGGATTGCCGCGCAAGACTGACAAGATACATCTCGATCTTGGCGGCCATCGGATTGTAACAGGCATAATGCGCAAATGCGTTCAGGTCGAAATTCGTACCCAGTTCGCGGTTGGCGCGCAGTAGAAGGTTCTTGTTGAACGCGGCCGTCACACCGGCAGAATCGTTGTAAGCGGCGTGCAGAATTGCCGGATCCTTCACCATGTCGACACCGACCAGCAACCCGCCGCCGCGCAACAGCCGCGCCGCATTCTTTAGGAATTTCACCGCCGCTTCGCGTGGGAAATTGCCGATCGTCGATCCGGGAAAAAATCCCACCCGACGCGACACCTCCGGCCCGATTTTTCCCAAAGTCAGCGGCTTGGTGAAGTCGGCAATGACGGGTTTCAACGTCATTTCGGGATAGTCTTCCTCAAGCCCTACCACCACGTCGAGCAGATAATCGCCCGAAATGTCGATGGGCACATAACTCTTGGGTGCCGTGAGGGCATCAAACAGGATGCGCACTTTTGCAAGCGAGCCTGCGCCGAACTCGACCAGCTCCACATGACTGCCGATCAGCTCCGCGATCTCGCCTGCATGGGCGCGCAACAACGCGGTTTCTGTACGGGTCTGATAATACTCCGGCAGATGGCAGATGCGGTCGAACAATTCCGATCCACGCGCGTCGTAGAAATATTTGCACGGAATCTGCTTGGGCTTGCGGCGAAGTCCTGCGATCAGATCGTGGGAAAATTCTTCGCTTGCGTCATCAAATTGGGAAACTGCGTGTAGTGCTGCCTGTCTCATTGGTCACCTGCCAGTCGGATACCGCTGAATTGCCAGCGCGCAGAGGGCGGAAAGAAATTGCGATAGGAGCCACGAATATGACCGGCTGGCGTTACGCAGGAGCCGCCGCGCAGCACCATCTGCCCGCTCATGAATTTGCCGTTGTATTCGGCGAGTGCACCGTCGAAGGGTTTGTAACCGGGGTAGGGGTCGTAGGATGAACGTGTCCACTCCCACACATCGCCAAAGAATTCGCCATGGGTAGGATGCAGGCGTCGCAGCTCCGGCAAACGCTTGTGGTCCGGCTTGCCCGCCGCTGCTTCCCATTCGAACTCGGTCGGCAATCGCTTCCCCGCCCATGCCGCATAGGCCGTAGCTTCGAAAAAGCTGACATGGACCACGGGCTCGTTGCGATCGAGCTGCTTGACGCCGTGCAGGGTGAACACGCTCCATTCCTCGCCATCGGCCAGCCAGTAGAGCGGTGCATTCCAACTTTCGCTTTGGGCCAACGCCCAACCATCGGAAAGCCAGAATTCGGGATGCCGATAACCGCCATCCTCCATGAAATCGCGATATTCGCCGCAGGTTACCGCTTGCGAAGCGATGTGGAACGGACGTAGCAAAACCTCGTGCGCCGGACTTTCATTGTCAAACGCAAACTCCTTACCGTCATGTCCCACGCGTAAGATGCCGCCTGGATGTTCACGCCACCGAAGTGAAGGTGCTGCGTGCGCTGCCGGTTTTGGGGAGGCATAGACTGGCATCAGCGGATTGGAAAAGAACGCGTGCTTGATGTCGGTCAGGATCAATTCTTGATGTTGCTGCTCGTGATGCAGCCCCAGCACCGCAAGCGGCGCGATATCGGGCGCGCGCTCTGCGATCAGCGTCTGCATGGCGGTGTCAACATGACGGCGATAAGCCAGGATGTCCGCGCTGGAAGGCCGGCTCAGAAGCCCGCGCTGCGCTCTGGGATGACGCGGCCCCAAGCCTTCGTAATAGGAATTGAAGAGATAGGAATAAGCCGGGTCGAACGGCACATAGTCTCGCGCATATTGCAAAAGGATGACGGTTTCGAAAAACCATGTCGTATGGGCGAGATGCCATTTGGTCGGGCTGGCATCGGGCATGGACTGGATGGCTTGATCTTCTGCGCTCAGCGTAGCCGCCAGCGCCTCGCTCGATGCGCGCACCGCCGCATATCGCGCCGCAAGTCGCGCGAAATCACTCTCCGTCTCGCCTCGTTGTCCGGCGATGGCGGCATTCATTCCCATGAGATCGGTCCTCTGCGCCATTCCGAAACCGCCCCGCCCGAAAAAAGTTCCGAATTATGGCAGGCCGCTGGAAAGAATCGAGCACTCGCGCGTTCAAATAAGGCGATTTCGCCAAATATGTTCCTTGCTGTCTTCACGGTCTTGGTTCTATAGCCACGGACCGGTTGGGGGCGGGGCCAGCCTCGCCGAGACCATTGCGCCCAGATTTTTTCATTGCTGACCCCGAGAGGCCGATCCGTGCTGAATTGTTCAGCGTCGAACGGCTGGAGCAGCACGCCGAAAGCCTTGCCCAAGCGCAGGTCGTTTCACCACGTACGCGCCGTCGCCGCCCGCTGCCCAAGCGATTGCGCGAGAACGCGAAAATCCTCGTCAATTCCTTCCGCGAGATCGCCCATTCCGCGCAGGCCCATCGTCCCATTACGCCGGCCGGTGAATGGCTGCTCGACAATTTTCATGTCGTCGAAGAACAGATCCGTGAAATCCGCAACGATCTGCCTGCCGATTATTACGGCCAATTGCCGAAGCTGGAAGAAGGCCCGCTGGCCGGCTACCCGCGCGTCTATGGCATAGCCTGGGCACTGGTGGCCCATACCGACAGCGCCTTCGATCTAGAGAAGTTGACGCGTTTCATCGACGCTTATCAGAAGATGGCACCGCTCACCATCGGCGAATTGTGGGCCATCGCCGTCACACTGCGCTTGACGCTGATCGAGAATTTGCGCCGCTTGGCGCAATCCATCGTGCGGCGCGGCCGGCAGACGGAAGAGGCCGACACGATCGTCGAGCGCGTGCTCGCAGCCGAAAACGGTGATGCGCTATCGCGCATCACCGCCGATCTTTCGGACCGCTCGCTCTACGCCGCCGTGATCTCGCGGCTCGAACAGAAGCTGCGTGACCGCGATTCCAGCGCTGCCTCTTTCCTGCACTGGATGGGCGAAAAGATTTCGGCCCAAGGCATGTCCACCGAACAGGTGATCCGCGAGGAATATCAGACGCAAGGCGCAGTCAACGTCACCGTGCGCAACATCATTACCTCGATGCGACTTCTGTCCGACATCGACTGGACTTTGTTCGTGGAGAGCGTCAGCCTTGTCGATCGTGTGCTCGACGCCGACAGCGATTTTGCTGCAATGGAATTCGTCACCCGCGATCATTATCGCCGCGCCATCGAAAAACTCGCCCGTGGATCGAACCAGAGCGAAATCGAAATCGCCCGCGCCGTCATCCAGCGCGTCCGCGCCGCGGAGAAAGATAGCCTTCCCTCGCGCCAGCGCGACCCGGGCTATTACCTGCTTTCGCGCGGCCGCCTTGCCTTCGAGCAGTCCATCGGCTACCGGCCCTCGTCGCGCGATGCCATCCGCCGCGCCATTTCGCGCGCGGGCCTGGGCGGTTATCTAACCGCCATTTCTTTTTTCACTATCGCTATCGTTGCAGCTGCGTGGTGGTCGGTCGCCAATGCCTTGCCACCCTATGGCTGGGTGATCGCAGCCGTCGCACTACTGGGCGTCATCCCGGCCAGTGATCTCGCCATCGCGCTCGTCAACCGCTTGGTGACCCAGCGCCTGGGTCCGGCCGCGCTGCCCGGCATGGCATTGCGCGACGGCATTGACGACAATCTGCGCACGCTACTCGTCGTGCCCACACTCTTGACCGACGAACAAGCCATCGAAGAACAGCTGAAGACGCTGGAAGTCCACTATCTCTCCAACACTGACCGCAATCTGTATTTGGCGCTGCTCACCGATTGGGAAGATAGCGATACCGAGGCCGCGCCTTTTGATGAATCTCGTCTGGCTGCAGCTCAGAAAGGCATCGCAGATCTCAACGCGCAATACGGCGAAACGCGCTTTTTGCTGCTGCATCGCCGGCGTTGCTGGAATCCCGCGCAAGGCAAATGGATGGGCTGGGAGCGCAAGCGCGGCAAGTTGCACGAACTCAATCGTCTCCTGCGCGGGGTCACCGGTACAAGCTTCATCGTCGTGCCCGAGATCATCGCGCAGATCGGCCGCAGCATCCGCTACGTCATCACGCTCGATGCCGACACGCGCCTGCCGCGCGGCAGTGCCATCAAGCTCGTCGGCAAGATGGCCCACCCCCTCAACCGTCCCGAGATCGACCCCGGCCTGTGTCGCGTCGTCGACGGCCACGGCATCCTGCAGCCGCGCGTGACGCCGTCGCTGCCTTTGTCACGCCGCAGTTCGCTGTTCCAATGGGCCTTCTCCGGCCCCAATGGCCTTGATCCTTACGCGTTCGCGGTTTCCGACGTCTATCAGGACCTGTTCAACGAAGGCTCCTATGTCGGCAAAGGCATTTACGACATCGACGCGTTTGAGACTGTGCTGCACCAGCGCATCCCCGAAAACACCGTCCTCAGCCACGATCTGCTGGAGGGCATCTTCGCACGCGCGGCGCTTGCATCCGACATCGAAGTCGTTGAGGAATTCCCTTCGCGTTACGACGTGGAAATTTCGCGCCAGCACCGCTGGATGCGCGGCGATTGGCAATTGCTGCCGTGGATTTTCTCTACCGGCCGCGACCTGATCGGGGGGCGCAACCGCACGCGCATCCCGCTGCTCGCGCGCTGGAAGATGCTCGACAATCTGCGCCGCTCACTGTCCGCGCCCGCTACCTTGCTGGCGCTGTTGTGGGGCTGGACCTTGCCCATGCCGGCCGATCTGCGTTGGACGGCCTTCGTACTTGCCACCATCGTCCTGCCGCCGCTCCTGCCGCTCGTCGCCGCCATCATCCCCCATCGCGTCGGCATTTCGCGCCGTACCCACATCCGCAATCTCGCGCGCGACGTCACGCTTGCACTGACGCAAATCCTGTTTGTGTTCACTTTCATGGCACGTGCCGCCTGGCTCTCGCTCGATGCTGTCGGGCGCACGATCTTCCGCTTGTTCATCAGCCGGCGTCATTTGCTCGAATGGGTTTCCTTCGCGCGCAGCGCCTATGGCCGACATACGAGCTCCAAAGGGTTCGCTCTGCAGATCGCCGGAAGTTTCGCTTTCGCCGCAATCTCCCTGGCGCTCATCCTTGTCACGCAAAAATCCAACGCACCCTTTGTCACGCTGTTTCTTGCGCTCTGGGCCTTTTCGCCTGCCATCGCGCGCTGGGCGAGCCACCCGCGAGACGTCGAGCCCCATCTCGGCATCGATGCCACCCAGCGCGAAGAACTGCGCCTGGTCGCGCGGCGCACTTGGCGGTTCTTCGAAACCTTCGTCGGCGGCGACGACAATATGCTGCCGCCCGACAATTTCCAGGAAGTTCCCAAGCCGGTGGTCGCGCACCGCACGTCTCCCACCAATATCGGGCTATATATAATAAGTGTGCTTGCCGCCCGCGATTTCGGCTGGATCGGTACGGCGGAGACAGTCGAACGCCTCGAAGCCACGCTGGCCACCATGGACCGGCTCGAACGCTACCGCGGCCATTTCCTCAATTGGTATGAAACCCAGACCTTGGCCGCGCTCGAACCGCGTTATGTTTCATCCGTCGACAGCGGCAATCTCGCGGGCAATTTGCTGATCGTCAAAAACGCGGCCCGCGAAATTGCTCAAGCCCCGTCGTGGGACGGCAGCCGCTTCGAAGGCATCGCCGATGCGCTGGCGCTATTGCGCCAGTCCTGTGCCGACGCCACACAACCCAAGTTACCTTCAATCCAAACGATCCTGTCCGCGATAGAGGCGATCGCGCATTCGCTGCGCACCCATTCTGCCGATAGCGCCAATTTCGTGCTCTGGCTGGAAAGCATCGAACCACATCTCGGGCGCATCGAAGGTGCCGCCGCCCAACTCGACGGCGAGATAGCCATCTGGGCTCGTGCGCTGCGCGATTGTGCCAACAGCCACCGCCGCGACATCGATCCGCCGCCCACTTTGCATTCCCGGCTTTCCGCCATCGCGGACAAAACCGCAAAAATGGCGGGCGAGATGGATTTCAGTTTTCTCTTCGAGCGCGACCGCCAATTGCTTTCCATCGGTTTTCGCGTCGACGAACAGGCCCTCGATACCGGGGCCTATGATCTGCTCGCCTCCGAAGCGCGTCTTGCCAGCTTCCTTGCCATCGCCAAGGGAGACATCCCGACCCGCAACTGGTTCCGCCTCGGCCGCACTATGATGCCGCTGCGCCACGGATCGGTTTTGCTGTCTTGGTCCGGTTCGATGTTCGAATATCTGATGCCGACCATGCTGATGCGCGAGCCCGCCGGAAGCCTGCTGGCGCAGAGCAATCATCTGGCCGTCTATCGCCAGATCGGCTACGGCGCCGAGCTCGGTATTCCCTGGGGTATCTCGGAATCGCAATACAACGCGCGAGACCGCGAGCAGAGCTATCAATATTCCGGCTTCGGCGTTCCCGATCTCGGCCTTAAGCGGGGCCTGAGCGAAAATACGGTCGTCGCCCCCTATGCAACCGGCCTCGCCGCGATGATCGCGCCCGCCGCCGCGTTGAAAAACTTTGCGCGCCTCACCCGCGTCGGGGCGCGAGGGGCCTTCGGTTGGTACGAGGCGGTCGACTACACGCCTGCTCGCCTGCCCGAAGGCGCGTCCTATGTGGTTGTGCATTCCTACATGGCCCATCACCAAGCCATGACCATCATCGGTATCGCTGATGTGATCCATGACGGCCGCATTCGCCAGCGCTTTCACACCGAACCCATGGTGCAGGCGACCGAATTGTTGCTGCAGGAACGGATGCCGCGCGACGTCTCCGTCGCCAGACCGCCGCCTGAGCTGAAGACAGGTGCCGTGGTCCTTTATCAATCCGCGCCGCCGACCCAGCGCCGCTACACGACTGCGCACACCCAGACCCCGCGCACCCATCTGATGTCCAACGGACACTATGCGCTAATGCTGACGGCGGCAGGTTCCGGCTACAGCCGCTGGGGCGATTTCGCCGTCACGCGCTGGCGCGAGGATGCCACGCGCGACAATTGGGGCTCCTTCATCTATCTGCGTGACGCGCGCACGGGTGCTGCCTGGTCCGCCGGTTATCAACCTTGCGCCACCGAACCCGATACCTATGAAGCCGTCTTCTCCGAAGACCGCAGTATGATCGTCCGCAACGATCTGGCACTGACCACCACGCTCGACGTTGCCATCTCACCGGAAGACGATGCCGAAGTCCGCCGTGTTTCCATAACCAATCACGGCAGTCGCACCCGCGAGATCGACATCACGTCCTATGCCGAACTCGTCCTCGCCCGCCCGGCAGATGACGCCGCCCACCAAACTTTTTCCAAGCTCTTTATCGAAACCGAATTCGACGCCACGCTGGGCGCCCTGTTCGCCACTCGCCGCCCCCGCGGTCCCGACGATCCGCGCGTTTGGGCTGCCCATCTGACCGTGGTGGAAGGCCAGACTTTGGGCGAGGTGCAATATGAAACCGACCGCGCCCGCTTCCTCGGCCGCAACCGCATCGCACGTGCGCCAAGCGCAATCGTCGAGGGCTGGCCGCTGTCCAACACAGTAGGCGCTGTGCTTGATCCGATTTTCAGCCTGCGCCGCCGCGTTGCCGTTCCGCGTGGCCAGACGGTCACCGTCGCGTTCTGGACGATTGCGGGATCCTCACGCGAGGAGGTGGCCGATCTTGCCGATAAGCATCGCGATGCTGCCTCCTTCGACTCGTGCCACGACCCTGGCCGCCAGCCAGGCGCAGGCCCATCTGCAGCATCTGGGCATCGCCCCCGACGAAGCCCATCTGTTCCAGATGCTCGCCAATTGCGTGCTCTATCCCGACGCAAGTTTGCGCGCGCCGCAAGACACCCTGCGCCGCTCAGGTGGCCCCGCCTCGACCTTGTGGCCGCTCGGCATCTCCGGCGACCTGCCTATCGTGCTCTTGCGCATCGACGAAGCCGACGACATCGAAATCGTCCGCCAATGCTTGCGCGCTCATGCCTATTGGCGCTCGAAATTGTTGGCTGTCGATCTCATCATCCTCAATGACCGCGCTGCATCCTATGCGCAGGATCTACAAGTCGCGCTCGACACGCTGGTGCGCACCAACGCAGATCGCGTCGGCACGCAATCCGGCAACATCTATCTGCTGCGCAACGATCTGCTCAATGCGGGCGTGCGCGAATTACTACTGACGGTGGCGCGTGTGGTGCTGTCCAACCGCCGCGGCACGCTTGCCGAACAGGTTGAGCCCGTCCTCGATGAGAAGCCGTTCATCCCGCCGCGCACCCGCAGCCTCGTCCCGGTGCCCAAAACCGAAACCGCCCTTCCTGGCCTTCCCAAACTCGAATATGCCAATGGCTTTGGTGGTTTTGCCGCCAACGGTCGCGAGTACATGATCGTTATGGAAGCAGGCCAACTCACGCCCGCGCCCTGGGTCAACGTGATCGCCAATCCCGATTTCGGGTTCCAGGTCTCTGCTGGTGGTGCGGGTTTTACCTGGGCGTCCAACAGCCAGCAGAACCAGATCACGGCCTGGTCCAACGATCCTGTCAGCAACGAATCGAGCGAAATCATCTATATTCGTGACCTCGACACAGGCGAAGTCTGGAGTCCCACGGCCTATCCGATGCGCGATCCGCAAGCGCGCTACACGGCCTGGCATGGTCAGGGCTATTCCCGCTTCGAGCACAGCTCGCACGGCATTGGCGCGGAATTGCTGCAATTCGTCCCGCGCCAAGACCCAGTCAAGGTTTCACGGCTAAAACTTGTCAACCGCACAGGCCGCACGCGCAGGCTTTCCGTTACCGCCTATATCGAATGGACGCTGGGTCCCAGTCGCGCCAAATCGCAGCCTTTCGTCGTCACGGAGATCGACACGCTGACACGTCGTCATTGTTTGCGCAAAATCCTTGGAGTGAAGATTTCGGCCGTCGCGTCACCTTCCTCGACATGCAGGGCCGTCAGACCGCCTGGACGGGTGATCGCCGCGAATTCCTCGGCCGTAACGGCACGCCGGAGAAACCGGCCGCGCTGACTGGCGACACACCGCTGTCCATGCGCGTGGGCGCAGGTCTTGATCCGTGCGGCGCGATGCAGACCGAACTGCGCATCGCTGCTGGCGGGCAGGCCGAAATCGCCATCACGCTTGGCCAGGCCGAAACCCGCATCGACGCGCAAGCTCTGATCGCGCAAGCACTCGCGCTGCCGATCTCGATGCGGTGCTCGCCGACGTGACGAACCACTGGGACGAAACGCTGGGCACCATGCAGGTCAAAACGCCCGACCGCTCGATGGACCTGATGCTCAACCGCTGGCTGCTTTATCAGACCCTGTCCTGCCGCATCTGGGGCGCGCACGGGGTTCTATCAGGCAAGTGGCGCCTATGGTTTCCGCGACCAGTTGCAGGACGGCATGGCGCTCTGTGTCTCGCGCCCAGACCTTGCGCGCGCACACATCCTGCGCGCCGCAGCCCGCCAGTTCGTCGAAGGCGATGTGCAGCATTGGTGGCTGCCCGAAACCGGCAAGGGCATGCGCACGCGCATCTCCGACGACCGTGCTTGGCTTGCCTATGTCGTCGTCGCATTATGTCGAGGTCACGGGCGATACGACGATCCTGGACGAACAGGTTCCCTTTCCTCGAAGGACCAGTGCTCAAGGACGGTGAGCACGAAGCCTTCTTCCAGCCCTCGCAACGCGACAAGACCGCCAGTCTCTACGAACATTGCGCCCGGGCGTCTTGATCGACAGCCTGCCGGTCGGCGCCCACGGCCTGCCGCTGATGGGCACCGGCGACTGGAACGACGGCATGAATCGGGTGGGCGAAAACGGCAAGGGCGAAAGCGTCTGGCTCGGCTGGTTCCTCACCGACACGCTGACGCAATTCATCCGCCTATGCCGAAGCGCGCGCGCGACGGCCACGCGCGCCGCCTCGTGGCTGCTACACATGACGGCGCTGAAGGATGCGCTCGAAGACAATGGCTGGGACGGCGACTGGTATCGCCGCGCCTATTTCGATGACGGCTCGCCGCTCGGTTCCGTCGTCCAACGCGAATGCCGCATCGATTCCATCGCGCAATCCTGGGCGGTGATCTCCGGCGCCGCGCCAGCCCGAACCGGGCCGCCCGCGCGATGGAGGCACTCGACAAATATCTCGTGCGCGGCGACGACAACTGATGCTGCTGTTCACGCCGCCTTTCGTCACCACCGAACATGATCCCGGCTATATCAAGGGCTATCCCGCGGGCATGCGCGAGAATGGCGGCCAATATACCCATGGCGTGCTATGGGCGGTGGCGGCTTTCGCCGATGCTCGGCAAGGGCGACAGGGCAGGGGAGCTGTTCTCGATGCTCAATCCGATCAACCACGCGCGCAATCGCACAGCCGCGCAGCGCTACCGGGTCGAACCCTATGTCGCATGCGGCGATGTCTATTCCGTGCCGCCGCATGTCGGCCGTGGCGGCTGGACATGGTATTCCGGTTCCGCGGGCTGGATGTACCGCGTCGGGATTGAATGGATTCTGGGCCTGCGCCTGAAGGGCGATACCCTTGTCATCGACCCCTGCATCCCGTCACATTGGCCACGTTTCGATGCCACGCTTCATCACAAGGGCGCTGTTTACGAGATCGCGGTTGAAAACCCGAACGGCCTTTGCAAAGGAATTGCGGAATTGTATCTCGACGGCATGCCGGTGGCGGGCGCCGCCACCGGGCTGGCGCTGCCGGGCGATCGCGCCACGCACAGAATCCGCGCCGTCATGGGCGAGGCGAAAGCACTCCAGCAACCGCAACCGGCGAAGGCGGTCTTATGAGCGAAAACATTAATCCCCGCGCCGGAGAAATGCCCAAGCCCTGCGAACTCGTCGATATTCCCAAACTGATCGATGCCTATTACGCAAGAAAACCCGACGTGAACGTGGCGGCCCAGTGCGTCTCCTTCGGCACCTCCGGCCATCGCGGTTCGGCTTTCGATACCGCCTTCAACGAAAACCACATCCTGGCGATCACGCAAGCCATCTGTGACTATCGAAAATCCCAAAATATCGACGGCCCCCTTTTCCTTGGCAAGGACACCCACGCGCTCTCCGAACCCGCCTTCAAAAGCGCGCTCGAAGTGCTTGCCGCCAACGACGTCGCCGTCATGATTGACGCCGATGACGGTTACACGCCGACGCCGGTGATCTCGCACGCGATCCTCGTGCACAATAAAGCGCGCAGCACCGGCCTTGCCGACGGCATCGTCATCACGCCCTCCCACAACCCGCCCTAGGACGGCGGCTTCAAGTACAATCCGCCCCATGGTGGCCCCGCCGAAACCGACATCACCGGCACCATCGAACGCGCTGCCAACGCATTTCTCAAACAGAAACTGGCTGGCATCCGCCGCATACCCTATGAGCGCGCCCGCTCAGCGGGGAGCATCACGCGCCACGATTACGTCGCATCCTACGTCGCCGATCTTATCAATATCGTCGACATGGACGCGATCCGCACGTCTGGTCTCAAGATCGGTATTGACCCACTCGGCGGCGCCGCCGTGCATTACTGGCAGCCGATCATCGAACGCTACAAGATCGACGCGACCGTTGTGAATGCCCAGGTCGATCCCACCTTCGGTTTCATGCCGCTCGACTGGGACGGCAAGATTCGCATGGATTGCTCGTCGCCCTATGCGATGAAGAAGTTGCTTGCGATCAAAGACAAGTTCGACTTGAGCTTCGGCAATGACACCGATGCGGACCGCCACGGCATCGTCTGCCACTCCGGCCTGATGCAACCCAACCATTATCTGGCGGTCTCGATCGACTATCTCAAACAATTCCGCGACCGCTGGCCGCGTGCGTGCAGCATCGGTAAAACTGTCGTCAGCAGCTCGATGATCGATCGCGTCGCAAAGAAGAACACCGCGAAGCTCGTCGAAGTCCCGGTTGGCTTCAAATGGTTTGTCGATGGCTTGCTCAACGCCACGCTCGGCTTTGGCGGCGAGGAAAGCGCAGGCTCCTCGTTCCTGCGCCGCGATGGTACCGTCTGGACCACCGACAAGGACGGCCTCATCGCAGGGCTGCTTGGCCGCCGAAATCACCGCGCGTACCGGCGCCGACCCCAGCGAGCGCTACGCCAAATTGACCGAAGATCTGGGCCAGACCTTCTATGCCCGCATCGACAGTCCCGCGACATCCACGCAAAAGGCGATCCTCTCCCAGATCAAACCGGACGAAGTGAAGGCCACCAGCCTCGCGGGGGACATCATCGAGCAGAAACTGACCGCCGCCCCCGGCAACAATCAACCCTTCGGCGGCATCAAGATGACAACCGCCAAAGGCTGGTTCGCCGCGCGTCCTTCCGGCACCGAGGACGTCTATAAGGTCTATGCCGAAAGCTTCGATAGCGAAGCGCATCTGCACCGGATCCAAGGTGAGGCGCAAGAGATTCTGTCCGACCATTTCGCAACTGCGAATAACGCAGCCGGATAAAAATCTTCCCCACCCTCTCCCAGCCCGGCTCGTCGGAATAGGTGTAGGCTCACGCGACCTACCCTCGACAGGCCGAAAGCGCGGGGGATGACCGACACTGTGGACACCACTCGTGACAGCTTCAGGCCGCTTCCGGCGAGCGCGGCTGTGACCACGGCTGGCCTCAGGGAATGGTTCGTGCGTGAGGTCCTGCCTTTGGAGGCAGCCTTGACGCAATTCCTACGCCACAATTGGCGCAACAAAAGCGACATCCCCGATCTGCTGCAAGATGTCTATGCGCGCGTCTACGAATCCGCGCGCAAGCAATTGCCGGAATCCACCAAACCCTTCGTCTTCACCACCGCCCACAACTTGCTGATCGATCGCGTCCGCCGAGAGAAGATCATCCAGATCGAAGCGGTGTCGGAACTCGATGCGCTCAGCATTGCTATCGACGAGCCGGGCCCTGACCGCAGCGCGATTGCGCGTGACGAACTGCGCCGCCTGCAAGCAGCCTTGGACCGCTTGCCGCCGCGCACGCGCGAAGTGGTGGTGATGCGCCGCATTGAGGGGCTTGCCCGCGCCGACATCGCCCAGCGCCTCGGCATCACAGAGGTCACCGTCAAATGGCACCTCAACGAGGGCCTGCGTGTGCTCGCAGACAGTCTTTATGGCGAAGCAGCAACGCTCAGGGACAAAATATGAGCAACGCAACCCAACATCGCGCTACCGACATCCAGGCCCGCGCCGCCGACTGGGTGAACCAGCACCGAGATTCCGGCACCTGGAGCCAAGACAATCAATTGGATCTCGACGCCTGGCTCGCAGAATCCCCCGAGCATGTGGTGGCTTATTGGCGCCTCGACGCTGCCTGGGAACGCACGCAACGCCTTGTTGCGTTGCGCCCCTCTGCACCCGAAAGAGCGCGCGCGCAAACCTGGCGTAACTTCGTGCGCCTCGCCGCGGCCTTCATTGTCGTGGCGGGCGGGGCGGGTGCTGCGTTCTATTTCTCCACGCCGGACGTCCCCGACAAGCGCATCTTCACCACTGATGTGGGCGCGCGCAAAACCATCGAACTTGCGGACGGTTCCGAGATCGAACTCAACACCGACAGCGTGTTGCGCATCGCGCCTGGTTCCAGCCCGCGTATGGCTTGGCTCGACAAGGGCGAAGCCTATTTCCGCATCCAGCACGATAGCGCCCACCCCTTCGTCGTGATGGCCGCTGGACGGCGTGTGATGGATCTGGGCACCGAATTTCTCGTCAAGGCCGAACCGCATCGTCTCGAAGTGGCGCTAGTCGCAGGCCGCGCGCAATTGGATTCGCCTAACGATCCCGCGCAGGAACCCGCCGTGCTTACGCCAGGCGATGTCGCCATCGCGACGGCGACCGCAATCTACGTCACCGCTAAAACCGCCAAGAGTCTCGCCGATACGCTGTCATGGCGCCAGGGCGTTCTCGTCTTCAAATACACCACGCTCGCTGACGCAGCCGCTGAGTTCAACCGCTACAACCGTAAGAAGATCGTCGTCGCCGATCCGCAAGCAGCCAAGCTCACCATCGTTGGCACGTTTCCAGCGACCGACGTGAGTGCGTTCACCGACGCCGCCCAAGCGATCTTCGGACTCAAGATCGAAAACCGCAATGGGGAAATCGCCCTCACGCGGTAGCGCGAGACATTGCAAATCCGGTTTGGCGGCACCAGCCGCATAGAGGGGGAAGATGAAGACATTCAAACATCTCAGGGCCGCGTTTCTGAGCACCGCCTGTGCCATGACGATCGCCACAACCGCGTTCGCCGGAAATTTCAATATTCCCAGCGGTGATCTCGCCTCGGCGTTGAACGCCTATACCGAGCAAACCGGCGTCGCCCTCATCGTTTCTGGCGAAGCGGTGCGCGGCGTGCGCACCCATGGCGTTAGCGGTGCGCTCAACAGTGACGAAGCTCTGTCGCGCATCCTCAGCGGCACCGGCTTTATCATGCAGCATCGCGCCTCGGGCGCGATCACCATTACCCGCGACCAGCGCAGCGAATTACCCGACATCGAAATCGCCCAGGCCGCGACCACCTCGCGCGGCGCGGTAGAGACTGTCACCGTCACATCTTCAAAGCTTGGCGGCGTCGATGTGCAGACCGTACCCATCGCGATCTCGGCGTTCTCGCAGGAGCAGCTGAAAACAACGCAGACGACCGGTGGCCCCGACCTTGTGAAGCAGGTACCGAACCTGAATTTCACCAAAACGAACTTCACCGGATATGACATTCAGATTCGCGGCATCGGCACGCAAGCGGTTTCCGCCACGACAGACCCCGCGGTAGCCGTCGCTTTTAACGACATTCCCTTTATACGAAACCATTTCTTCGAACAGGAATTTTACGACGTCAGCCAGGTCGAGGTGCTCCGTGGGCCCCAGGGCACGCTTTATGGCCGCAATGCGACGGCCGGCGTCGTCAATTTGCTTTCTGCCAAGCCGACGGACGAATTTGAGGCCATGGCGTCCGCAGAGTTCGGCAATTATCACCAGCGCCGATTCGAAGGCATGATCAATGTCCCAATTGTCGACGATCGGCTTGACTTGCGCGCTGCCGCCGAGTGGACGAAGCGCAATGGGTATTCCTTCGATGAAACCACCGATCAAAGAATAGATGGACGCGATCTATGGTCAAGCCGTATCACTGTGGGGTTCAAGCCTTCTTCCGATCTGCAGACTTATCTTGTCTGGGAACACTTCAGCGAAGATGACGATCGCTTGCGAAGCGGAAAGCAGCTTTGCAAGACAGATCCGGGGCCAGCGGAAGTCGATGGCATCCTTCTCTCTCCAGGCGCGCGCGCCAATTTGAGTCAGGGTTGTCTACCAGTTTCCCTTTACTCCCCAGAAGCCTACGAAACTCCCAATGGCTTGAGTTTGCCATTCGTTAATTTGGGCGAGTATGGGGGCATTCTGAATCCAGTGCTCAGTGATGGTGGCCCTTATACCGGACCGGGCGCCGGAAACGGATGGTCTGCGGGGTTCGATCCTTATCAAAGCGATGTGCAATCGCGCAATCTGCGGGTAATCGATTCGGAACTCACGCCGCATTATCAGGCAAAGAATGACACGCTCGAATTCAACGCCACCTACCAGACGACACCGGAATTGATCATGACGTCTCAAACCGGCTTCAACGCAGACTTTCTCTATTCGGCCGAGGATTTCAACCGCTTCAATACGAGGCCGGGGATCTTTCTGGATACGCCGCTTTCCCCCGGCGGGGTTTTCTGTGATCCACAATTGGGCTGCTCCAGCAAGATCGTGGGCGAAGATCTTTCTGAGGAGCACGCCTGGCAGATATATCAGGAGTTCAGGTTAAACTCGAGTTTCAGCGGACCTTTCAATTTCAATTTGGGTACTAACTATTTGCATTACGAGACAGAGGAGAATTATTATGTTTTCTACAATCTCGTATCTCTGGAGACTTACAACGAAAGCAACACCGGCCCGTCGTGTCAGAATCTGCCACATGTGCTTTCCAATCCGCTCAATCAATTTTTTCTCCTCGGCTGCAGCTATGTGGACCCCAATCCCATCAGCAGCGTCGACAACAACGGACACAACTATTTTCTAAATCAGAATCCATATGTCCTGAATTCTTATGCAGGTTTTGGCGAACTGAATTATCAAGTATTAAACGGCTTGAAACTCACAGGCGGTGTTCGTTTCACTGACGATTTGAAACATTTCGTCGTGATTCCCACGCAACTTTTCCTTCCTGGCTGGGGCTATCCGATCGCACCTCCGATAAATCAGCACTGGAATGCGTTGACGGGGCGGTTCGTCGTCAATTGGACGCCCAAGCTCGATTTTACCGACCAGACCCTCGTTTATGCGTCCTTTTCGCGTGGCTATAAAGCTGGCGGGGCCAATCCGCCGGCGCCAACGCCGCAGCTTTTCTTTGCGGAGGACTTGGCGAAGTCGCATCCACCGACATTTGCGCCGGAATATAATAATGCCTTTGAAGTCGGTACAAAAAACACGCTGCTCGACGGCGCGATGACGCTGAATGCCTCCGCGTTCTACTACGACTACAAGGGTTATCAAATCCCGGAGTTCGTGGATCGAACCGCGATCAACTTCAATTATGACGCCAATGTGCGGGGCGCCGAGCTTGAAACGACATGGGAGCCGCTTCCAGGCTTGAAGTTTAATTTCGCGGGCGGGTGGGAAGACAGCAAAATCGCCAGCGGTATGCAGGCCATAGATTTGATGGATCGCACAGCGGGCCATCCTGGATGGCTTGTGGTCAAGCCTTTTATCTCCGACACGTCCAACTGCATCCTGCCGGTGTCTATCGTTGAGCAGCAGGTTGCTGGCGGGAATTTTCTTCAAAACGCGATTTGCCTTGACGCATATAGCCCGAGCGCAACCGCCTCTCCGATTCCCGGTTATACGCCAGGGCCGCCGGAAGTGAATGGCGGCGCTGGCTTTTTCAAACCTCTCGCCGGCAACCAACTGCCCAATTCGCCGCCTTTCACCGCGTCATTTGGCGCGCAATTCTCGTATCCGGTCACGACGGATTGGACCGGCACATTGCATGGCGATTTTTATTGGCAGGACAATTCTTTTGCGCGCGTATTCAATGATCGTCCCTATGACCAGCTACGGGGATACACAAACATAAATTTGGCGTTGATCTTCGCCGATCAAAACGGCTGGGAAGCGACATTTTACGCCAAGAATGTATTCGATACGACGGCAATTACCGGCACCTTCTTGAACACCGACGACGTGGGACTGACTACGAATGTCTTCCTGACCGATCCACGCTTGATCGGAATCCGTGTGACGAAGAACTGGTAGATGCTCATGTCGAAATTTGAGGGGAAAAAGAAATGGGCGAGTTGATGCAAAGGCGCGGCCACTGTCGCGGATTTAAGCGGAGACTGTTGGTCACGGTTTCTGCGGCGTCATTGCTTGCTTCGGCAAGTATGGCTCGCAGAGTAGACGCCGCGGAGACGGATGGAACTCTTTCGGATCCTTTTGTTTGGATCGAGGTGAATGGCGGGTTCGAGCAACTTGGCAATAGCGAAAGTGCCTGGCTCCCGGCCTTTCTTGATGACTCCAAGGCGGGGCCATTCGTGGGCACCGCTCCGTCGAACTTTGGCAAGGGCCCGTCTTCAGATTTCGACCTCGGCGGAAGGCTCACCTTCACGCCCGGCGATAACTGGGTTCTGTCCGCCTCTGTGATATATGGCAAATCGATCAGTAAGAAAAAGTTCAATCACCTTGCTCCGTTCTTCAACACAACGGTTCACAACGGAAAATATGACGGCATTCATTCAACCCGCGGCCTGTATAACGGTCTGGAGACATCGACCCAGACACATACAACCTTCGATTTTCGTGCCGGCAAGGATGTCGGGTTGGGAATGCTCGGGCCGCATGCGACGTCAATCCTCAGTGTGGGCGTGCGCTTTGCACAGCTTACCTCGCGCGAAAACATCCAATTGTCGGCTGCCGCGGATTATTATTATGGCCCGGTCTTCAGCGGAAAGAACGATATCAGCCGCAGCTTTCACGGCATAGGGCCTTCGATTTCCTGGGATGCATCTGTGCCGCTGGTTGGAAGCCGTCAGACAAGCCAAATCGGACTTGAATGGGGCGTGCATGGTGCTGTCTTGTTCGGGCGGCAAAAGGTTTTGATGAACGAGGCCTATAAAATTGTCACCGGACCCCAATTGAATTTGGTTCCACATACCTATGCTGCGACACGGGCGCGGGCCAAAGGGGTAACGATACCGAACATTGGTGCTTCGCTCGCCGTTTCCTATCGGCTGGCGATCGCTAAAGTCAGCCTTGGTTATCGTGCCGACTACTTCTTCGGCGCAATAGATGGTGGTATCAACGCAGCCAAGGCCGAAGATGAGAGCTTCCATGGCCCATTCGCTACGATCAGTGTTGGCTTATAGGGCAGCATGATAACCGCGCCGGGCGGCAGGATTGGTTTGTCTGCGAAGTTTTGTCTTTGGAGGCGGCGTTGATGCAGTACCTGCAACACAATTGGCGAAGCAAAAGCGATGTCGAGGATCTGCTTCAGGACGTCTATGTGAAAGTCTGCGAGGCCGCGCAGCAGGAGGTTCCGCACAACACGCGGCCCTTCACCACTGCGCGCAACACGCCGATCAACTGCCTGCGCAAGGAGCCGGTGGTTGCCATCGAAGCCGTTGCCGATCTCGATGCGCTCAATATAGCCGCCGATGCTCCCCGACCCCGAACGTAGCGCGCTCGCCCGCGATGAGCTACGTCGTGTGCAGGCGGCACGCAACAATCAGCGTCGGACCAAGAAGCTAGCATACTCCTTGCATTCGCCGCGCGCGCAGATGGATTGCGGAATTGGGGGATGCCGGGCCTGAGGGATCGTCGTAAGTAGAGTAGAGAAATTCCGCGAACGGGCACCTCCTTGAATCCACCGCTTGTCAGACGAGCCCCGCTCCCCTGGCCTCATGTGCTCCTCGCGCTTGCCGTCATGGCGGTGTGGGGCACGAATTTCGTGGTCATCAAAGTCGCGCTCGGCCATTTGCCGCCATTGTTCTTCGCCACTTTGCGGTTTTTCTTTGCATTCTTTCCGGCGGTCTTCTTCCTCAGGCGCCCCAGCGTGGCGTGGCGTCATCTGGCGGCCTACGGCGCGCTGATCGGCGCGGGACAGTTTGGTCTACTCTACATCGCGATGAAGTCGGATATCTCGCCTGGTCTTGCCTCGCTCGTCATTCAGGCACAGGTGTTCTTCACCATCGGTCTGTCGATCTGGTTCACGCGTGAAAGGGTGCGCCTGTTTCAATGGGCAGCCCTTGCACTCGCCACGGTCGGGCTTGGCGTGATCCTCGCGAACAATGGCGGTGACGCGACCATGCTCGGCATCGCGCTCACCTTGTTGGCCGCACTCAGCTGGGCGGGCGGCAATCTCGTCGCGCGCGCCGACGGGCCGGTTAACATGCTGGCCTATGTGGTGTGGGCGAGCTTGTTTTCATTTCCGCCGCTGTTGGCGTTATCGCTCATCTTCGAGGGTTGGCCCGCGATCGAACAGGGTTTGGCGCGCGCTGATGCGCTCACCTGGGCCGCGGTGTTGTGGCAGTCCGCGGGCAACACGATGTTCGGCTACGGAATCTGGGGCTTCCTACTCGCGCGCTATCCCACCGCCACGGTTTCTCCGATGGCCCTGCTCGTGCCGGTGTTCGGCATGGGGGCATCGGCGTGGTTCTTGGCAGAATCTCTCCCCGTCTGGAAACTCATCGCAGCCGCGTTGGTGATAAGCGGCCTTGCGGTCAACATCTTCTGGCCGATTTTGCGCCGATCCTCCATCGCCGCGGCTTGAGGGAACCCTTACGCAGCCGCTGCACTTTCTTTACCGATGCACGATCTGCTTGAAGAGTCCGATGTCACATCGCTCCGCGCCTTGCGCAAGGCCGAAGCCGCCTGCCGTCGCTGCACGTTATATAAGCACGCGATCCAGGTGGTCCCCGGCGAAGGCCCGAAGCATGCTGCCCTCATGCTGGTCGGCGAACAGCCTGGCAATGACGAAGACATCGCAGGCGAACCCTTCGTCGGTCCTGCCGGCCGTATGCTCGATCGTGCGTTGATCGATGCGGGCCTCGAACGCCGCAAGATCTTCGTCACCAATGCTGTCAAGCATTTCAAATTCGAGCTGCGCGGCAAGCGCCGCCTGCACAAACGCCCCGACGCCAACGAAATCGACGCCTGCCGCTTGTGGCAGGATTTCGAACGCAAGCTCGTGAAACCGAAACTGGTCGTGGCCTTGGGCGCCACCGCGGCACGCAGCCTGTTAGGCCGCGTGGTCACGATCTCCAAATTGCGCGGCCAGCCGCAAACGCTCGAAGACGGTGGTCAGGTGCTCGTGACCGTTCATCCGTCCTATCTGCTGCGGATCCGGAAGAAAACCGTTGCGCGCGCCGAATACGCTGGTTTCGTGGCAGATTTGAAACATGCCGGAAAGCTCGCGGCGTAAGCGCTAAGTCATTCATCGCGCTGGTAGAAAGCTCTGCTTGACACCGCTGTCACGCTTCCGCCCCTATTGCACCGGACACATTAAGCGCTTGTCAGACTTGCCGGCTGCGCGCAGGATTTGTTGGTCCGAAGGATGGAGTCCGAAAGGCTCGAAAGCCAAAGGAGGAAACGATGCAGGTCAAACATATTCTGCGCGAAAAAGGCCGTGAGATCATTTCCATCACCGCCGATGCAACTCTGTCCGAAGCCGCCCGTCTTCTCGCCCGCCGACGCATCGGCGCTGTGATCGTACATGGCGAGGACGGGTCGCTGGTCGGCATTTTGTCCGAACGCGATGTCGTGCGTGCAGTCTCCGACGAAAGTGTTGCGGCACTGGCCCGTCCCGTCAGCATGTTCATGACGCGTGCCCTTACCACCTGCACCGAAGAAGACACCGTTGACGGGTTGATGGAAACGATGACGACTGGCCGTTTCCGCCACATCCCGGTACTGGATAAGGGCCGCCTTGTCGGCATCGTCTCGATCGGTGACGTGGTGAAGACGCGTATCGAGGAAACGATCCGCGAAGCCGCGAGCTTGCGCGAATACATCGCCACAGGCTGACAACGGCTGCGTACATGGAGCTTTGCCGGTTCTCCGAAGTTCCCCTTTGCATTCCCCCGCGCTTTGCGGAACCTGCCCCACACAAAAGCGTTTCCTGCTTGATCGCCGGGCTGGCTATCCGGCTCGACAAAGGAGAACGCCATGATGTTTCGCAAATCTTTGTTGTGCGGCGCCGCTGCGGCGTTGCTTGCCGCCCCCGCCTTCGCGCAAGACTACACCCACCAAAACCCCACGCCCGCCGAACAGGCTCAGACCCAGTCGCTGAATGCCCAAGCCACCAGCGGCATAGATGGTGCGCCCACACCTGCCGACCAGGCGACCTACGACCAACAACAACAGCAATATCAACAACAGCAGCAGGAATATCAGCAGCAGCGCGCCCATTACGACGCCCAGCGCAGCCATTACAATGCGCAACGGGCTGCCTATTACGCCGAAATCTCTGGCGATCCTTGGGCCGTGCCCACAGTCGCCGCCCCCCTCTATCCAGACGAAGTGCGTTTGACAAAGCTCTATCTAATTGCCGAACCCTCGCAGCAGCTGGCCCGTGCCCCGCTGGTCGACGGCGACGGCCATTGGGTTGGACGCGTGCGCAATGTGGAAACCTCGTTTGATGGACACCCCTCGCGTGTGCAGATCTTTCTTTATCGCGACCATCGTTATGTGTGGGTTCGCCCAGGTGACATGCGGTTCGACGCTGACAACGGCGTGCTCTTTACTCGCCTGACCTATCGCCAATTGTGGGGCATGCCAGGATATAATGCCTGACCCGCAAGAATCGGGTGGACCGCATGCAGTTCCTCGCCATGATAAGCGCCTTTCCAGGGGCGCGTCATGGCGACATTTATCCTTTTACATGGGTCATTTCACGCGGCTTGGAATTGGCACAAGCTCCTGCCGATTCTCACCTACGCCGGTCACAAGAGCGTAGCGCTCGATCTTCCGGGGCATGGCCGCGACCGCACTGCTGCGCATAAAGTCACGCTCAAGGTGTGTGTGGACGCAGTGCTCGCATGCATCGAAGCTCTTCCCGCTGAGGAGGACATTGTCCTTGTCGCGCACAGCCGCAACGGGATCGTCATTTCGCAGCTCGCCGAAATGCATCCACGTCGGATTTTTGGCCTCGTCTATCTCGCGGCCTATCTCGTTGCACCCAGTCGTTCGATGATGGACTATGCAATTGAGGATCATGCGTCCCTCGTTGTGCGCAATGTCGAAACATCTGTCCCGACAAGGCAGATGCAACGGCTGACAGTCCTTTTCAAATCACCACTGTGGCGCGCACTCGGGCGAGCCTTGTTACCCACACAGATGCAGATTCATCGCTTGAAACGGTCCGCTTACAAAGCCGCACTCTATCACGATTGCTCCGACGAGATCATCGGACTTGCCGACGCGCTGCTGCAAGCCGAGCCGAACTGGCCAGGCTTCGAGCCGCTTTCGCTGAGCTCCGCGCGTTTCGGCACAGTGCCGAAAGCCTATATCGAATGCCTTGAGGACCACGCCGTGACCCTAGATTTGCAGCGCCGGATGCAGCGCGAAACCCCATGTGACAAGGTGTTTTCGCTCGCTTCGTCGCATTCGCCATTCTTCTCGCAGCCTGAAACGCTCGCCAGCACGCTAATCCAATGTCTGGATGTCTTCCTCGCCAGGCGTGAATGCCGTGCCATCGCCGCGGTCAGGATAAGACCTTGCGCATGAAACCACGCAACGCGTCCGCAAACACGTTCGGATCTTCGAGAAATGCCGCGTGTCCGCCCTTCATCAGCGCGATTGTTCCGTTCTTCGCTGTTGCCGCCGCTTCTTTGGCCCGGGCCCATGCCAGAATGCGATCGCTTCTGGCCCATGCAAACAAAATGGGACAGGCGACCTTCGAAACCAGCGCGCGTGTGTCGGCATCATCCCCCGCAAAACGTTCCCATGCTGCGCGCAACAGCGGTGCCATTTCATATCCAGCTTCGATGATGCGCTTGCGATGTGTGTTCGGTGCGCGCGGCAGAACCATCTGCGTATAATAGAACCGGTAACCGGCGGCGAACCATCTCTTGCCGCGTTCGCCTGCGCGGAAGAACCAAACCATCCGTGCAATGCCAAATCGTGTCCCCGGCGTGACCACCTGCAGGCCGCCGGCATTACACAAGACAAGCCCTGCGACCTTTTCAGGACGCCCGGCGGCCACGCGTAACGCGGCTGCGCCGCCGATCGAGCAGCCAAGCAGAACAGGCTTTTCCAATTGCAACGCGTCGAGCGCAGCGCTCAGCACCTCGCCATAGTGCGCCGCATCGGGCGCGTGCCCATCATCGGGCGAAAGCCCATGGCCCGGCCAATCGAGCGCGATGATTTCAAAAGCGTCGCCCACGCGCGCCGCCAACTCCTCGAAATCGCGCGCACCGTGGGCGATCGCATGCAAGCAGACGATGGGTTGCCCGCGCCCGCGCCGCATTGCGGCCAGCCGCACGCCATTTGCATCAATGAACGTCACAGGTTCTTGCGCGCCGAGGGCTTCGCGGGCGGGGCTGGAAGTGCGCATGGTCACTCTTTATAAGAAGTGATAAGGATATCACTTCATGGCTCAAGCACGCAAACGCCGCGATTCCGAAGCAACCCGCGCCCGTCTGATCGCTGCTGCGCAAGCCGAATTCAACGCGCGTGGATTCCACGGCACCGACACCAACCGCATCGCCCGGCACGCAGGCTACGCCCCCCAGACCTTCTATCGGCACTTCCCCGACAAGACCGCGGCGTTCCTGGCTGTCTACGATGGCTGGTGGCGGGCTGAGGCCGAGGCCGTCGGCTTGGCCCTAGCCGGTTCCAAGGGAAAGGGCGGGATGCTTGCCGCAGCCCGGATCGTGCTGGAATTCCATGAACGGTGGCGAGGGTTTCGCCGCTCGCTCCGCCATCTGGCGGTCGAGGATCCAAGGGTCCGCAAGGCCAGAGCCGTGGCGCGTAAGGCACAGGTTCTGCGCTGGAAAAAGGCCGGTGCTGCCGGCTCAAAAGCCGCTTTGGCGGCTGCCCTTTTGGGGGCGGAACGGCTCTGTGATGCCGCCGCCGAGGGGGAATTGGCGGACTTAGGTCTGTCGCCCCCCCAGATATTGCGGCTGGTGACGTCCGCCATGGCCGATCTGCTTTACGGCCCGGCGCCGGATCTCGACAGAACCCGGGTTTTCTCGCGCGGAAAACACGATTGAATATGGACCCCAGCAAGGTGCGACGTTGGCGGCTGCGGCTTTCAAAAGGCCGCGCGAAAAGTCCTGAAAATCAAGCCCGTATCAACCATCCACAGCGCCTGAAATTATTTTGCTTTTTGCGTTTGACAGCATGGGTTGGCCCGCCTATACACCGCGCCCACGCCGCCCGCCGGGCTTGCCTTGCGGGCGGTGTTGCTTCTCTGGCAAGATGAAAGTTCGTGCCGAAGTTGCGCTCTTTGACATTGTGATTCGAGGAAGGGGAACGTGGGCGGCGGCTTGATCGCTTGCTTAAGGTTCAGATCGCAAGATTTGGATTTTGGGCGAAAGAATCGAGCCATCCGAATGCTCGCGTTCTTCTGCAAAGACAAACATGAAATGTTTCGGTGTTTCGGGCCTGTGACGGGACCGAAATGCCAAAACCTCGTCATGTAGGTATTTGCGAACAACGACGAACGTTTGTGATGGTTCAGGATCAAAACATGAGAGTTTGATCCTGGCTCAGAACGAACGCTGGCGGCAGGCCTAAAACATGCAAGTCGAGCGCCCAGCAATGGGAGCGGCGGACGGGTGAATAACACGTGGGAATGTACCTTTCGGTACGGAACAACTCAGGGAAACTTGAGCTAATACCGTATACGCCCTTACGGGGAAAGATTTATCGCCGAAAGATCAGCCCGCGTCCGATTAGCTAGTTGGTGAGGTAACGGCTCACCAAGGCAACGATCGGTAGCTGGTTTGAGAGAACGATCAGCCACACTGGGACTGAGACACGGCCCAAACTCCTACGGGAGGCAGCAGTTGGGAATCTTGGACAATGGGGGAAACCCTGATCCAGCCATGCCGCGTGAGTGATGAAGGCCTTCGGGTTGTAAAGCTCTTTTACCCGGGAAGATAATGACTGTACCGGGAGAATAAGCCCCGGCTAACTTCGTGCCAGCAGCCGCGGTAATACGAAGGGGGCTAGCGTTGTTCGGAATTACTGGGCGTAAAGCGTGCGCAGGCGGCTCTCTCAAGTCAGGGGTGAAAGCCCGGAGCTCAACTCCGGAATTGCCTTTGAAACTGTGAGGCTTGAGTACGGGAGAGGTGAGTGGAATTCCCAGTGTAGAGGTGAAATTCGTAGATATTGGGAAGAACACCGGTGGCGAAGGCGGCTCACTGGCCCGTTACTGACGCTCAGGCACGACAGCGTGGGGATCAAACAGGATTAGATACCCTGGTAGTCCACGCCGTAAACTATGGACGCTAGCCGTTGGGTAGCTTGCTAGTCAGTGGCGCAGCTAACGCATTAAGCGTCCCGCCTGGGGAGTACGGCCGCAAGGTTGAAACTCAAAGGAATTGACGGGGGCCCGCACAAGCGGTGGAGCATGTGGTTTAATTCGACGCAACGCGCAGAACCTTACCAGGGTTTGACATCCTGTGCTCGCCGGAGAGATCCGGTTTCCCCGCAAGGGGCGCAGAGACAGGTGCTGCATGGCTGTCGTCAGCTCGTGTCGTGAGATGTTGGGTTAAGTCCCGCAACGAGCGCAACCCTCGCCTTTAGTTGCCATCATTAAGTTGGGCACTCTAGAGGGACCGCCGGCGACAAGCCGGAGGAAGGTGGGGATGACGTCAAGTCCTCATGGCCCTTACACCCTGGGCTACACACGTGCTACAATGGCGGTGACAGTGGGCAGCTAACCCGCGAGGGCAAGCTAATCCCAAAAAACCGTCCCAGTTCAGATTGCACTCTGCAACTCGAGTGCATGAAGGTGGAATCGCTAGTAATCGCAGAACAGCAGGCTGCGGTGAATACGTTCCCGGGCCTTGTACACACCGCCCGTCACGGCATGGGAGTTGGTTTTACCCGAAGACGGTGCGCTAACCGCAAGGAGGCAGCCGGCCACGGTAGGATCAGCGACTGGGCCGAAGTCGTAACAAGGTAGCCGTAGGGGAACCTGCGGCTGGATCACCTCCTTTCTAAGGATAGAGTTCTTCGAGACAATGTGGGCGAAAGCCTCACACTCTCACGGGGTTTGTTCCAGACCTCTGCTTAGACATAACAATGGCGAACTTGCCGCCGCCTTCGTTTCCCTTCCTTTCCGTCGATTGTCCGCACGACTGCGCGCGGACCGTTGCCGCGTCATGGGCGTCGTGCTTACAGAGCCCTGAACAGCTCTTTGGGGCTCGTAGCTCAGGTGGTTAGAGCGCACGCCTGATAAGCGTGAGGTCGGACGTTCAACTCGTCCCGGGCCCACCATTGAACTGCCAATATTCCGGTCGATTTCACGGGGCCATAGCTCAGTTGGGAGAGCGCTAGCTTTGCAAGCTTGAGGTCATCGGTTCGATCCCGATTGGCTCCACCAGCCATACAATTGCGTGCAACGTTCGACGACGGAAACAATCAAGAGCTTCGAAAACACCAACGCGCGTTCGCGCGTCGCGTGTTCTCGCATGATCGTTGACATTGTGAAGGCGGGGTTTGCCGGTTCGCACAACCGGTGAATCTCAATACGACACTTAAAACTGATCGCATGAATACCATTTCCGGAGGAATGGTCTGGCGCACGGAGTCGTTCGCGCGCTGGCCTTCTTTCTGGGCATGGAACGATATGCTGAGCGATCAAGCGTTAAAGCAAGGGCATCTGGGGGATGCCTTGGCACACACAGGCGATGAAGGACGTAGCACGCTGCGATAAGCCGCGGTTAGGGGCGAGCACCCTTTGACCCGCGGATTTCCGAATCGGGAAACCGAACCCGCAAGGGTTATCTGTCCCTGAATACATAGGGGAGAGAAGCAAACCCGGGGAACTGAAACATCTCAGTACCCGGAGGAAAGGACATCAATTGAGACTCCGTTAGTAGTGGCGAGCGAAAGCGGACCAGGCCAGTGGTCTTCGTTTAAGAACCGGAACGCTCTGGAAAGAGCGGCCATAGCGGGTGATAGCCCCGTACGGGTAGAAAGATCGAAGATTCTCGAGTAGGGCGGGACACGTGAAATCCTGTCTGAACATGGGGCGACCACGCTCCAAGCCTAAGTACTCGTGTGTGACCGATAGCGAACTAGTACCGTGAGGGAAAGGTGAAAAGCACCCCGGCGAGGGGAGTGAAAGAGACCTGAAACCGGATGCCTACAAACAGAAGGAGCAGGCTCACCAAAGGTGAGCGGCACTTCTTCAACCTTGCATCAAACGCAGATGTGTCGAATGAACGTGGAAGCACAAGCGCGATCGCGCGATTTCGCATGTCTGTTTTGTTGAATGAATTGTTGAAGAAGGATGCCGGCTCGCTTTTGGCGAGCCTGTGACTTCGTACCTTTTGTATAATGGGTCAGCGAGTTCGTCTGTCTAGCAAGCCTAAGCCGTTAGGTGGAGGCGCAGCGAAAGCGAGTCTGAATAGGGCGACTGAGTTAGACGGATGAGACCCGAAAGCAAGTGATCTAGCCATGACCAGGCTGAAGGTGCGGTAACACGCACTGGAGGACCGAACCCACGCCTGTTGAAAAAGTCGGGGATGAGTTGTGGCTAGGGGTGAAAGGCCAATCAAACTTGCAGATAGCTGGTTCTCTGCGAAAGCTATTTAGGTAGCGCGTCATGTATCACCACCGGGGGTAGAGCACTGGATGGGCTAGGGGACTTCACCGTCTACCAAACCTAACCAAACTCCGAATACCGGTGAGTGCTGAGCATGGCAGACACACGGCGGGTGCTAACGTCCGTCGTGAAGAGGGAAAAAACCCTGACCAACAGCTAAGGCCCCCAAATCGTGGCTAAGTGTGAAAGGATGTGAGGTTCCCAAAACAACCAGGATGTTGGCTTAGAAGCAGCCATCATTTAAAGAAAGCGTAACAGCTCACTGGTCTAAACAAGGAACTTTGCGCCGAAAATGTAACGGGGCTCAAGCCACGTGCCGAAGCTTTGGATTCATCGCAAGATGAATGGTAGCAGAGTGTTCCGTATGCCTGCGAAGGAGGAGCGTGAGCGATCTCTGGAGGTATCGGAAGTAAGAATGCTGACATGAGTAGCGATAAAGAGGGTGAGAGACCCTCTCGCCGTAAGTCCAAGGGTTCCTGCGTCAAGTTAATCTGCGCAGGGTTAGCCGGCCCCTAAGGCAAGGCCGAAAGGCGTAGTCGATGGGAACCAGGTAAATATTCCTGGGCCTGTGGGAAGTGACGGATCACGTAACTTGTTCGGTCTTAATGGATTGACCGGGCCGTGAAGTGGTCCCAGGAAATAGCTCCCACGTTCAGACCGTACCCCAAACCGACACAGGTGGACTGGCAGAGTATGCTAAGGCGCTTGAGAGAACGGTGTTGAAGGAACTAGGCAAATTGCCCTCGTAACTTCGGAAGAAGAGGGCCCGGCCGATACGCAAGTATTGACCGGGGGCACATAGCAGGGGGTGGCGACTGTTTACTAAAAACACAGGGCGCTGCGAAATCCAAAGATGACGTATAGCGTCTGACGCCTGCCCGGTGCCGGAAGGTTAAGAGGAGATGTGAAAGCGTCGAATCGAAGCCCCGGTAAACGGCGGCCGTAACTATAACGGTCCTAAGGTTGACAACGAGTCACAGCTTGAACTCGCTAGCCTTAGTAAAACCAAACCATATGCGGGAAACTCCTCCACAGCCGTCCAGTACGAGCCGGTCGCAAGACCTGGCCGTAAAAATCTGGCGGACATGGGGACAATCCGCAGGAAAGATCCGCGAAACCTCCTTCATCAAGGAGAAGAAGCGGAAATCCTCAGAGACTTAATGTTTGGGAGATGTCTTGTGAAACTAGAAGCACAATGGATCGTCGGATTTGTCGATGGAGAAGGATGCTTTCAAGTAAGTATCAATCCTCACGTCGAGATGTCCGCCGGTTTCCAGGTCCTTCCTGAGTTCACCGTGGTCCAACACAAACGCGATGTTCAAATCCTCCATGCGCTGAAGGCGCATTTCGGATGCGGCGTTGTTCGCGTAAATCGTGAGGACCGCATGGCGTATCGCGTTCGCGGCAAAGAGCATTTGCTCGAACGCATCATTCCTTTCTTCATGCAACATCCGCTCAAGACGAAGAAGAACGTGGACTTCTTGAAATTCCGCGATTGTCTTCTCTTGATGGAGAAAGGAGCGCACCTCACGGGCGAAGGCCTTGCGGACATCCGCAAGATCGCTTCGCAACTAAACCGTGGGACAGACGTCTCAAGATAAAGTCCGGCTCATCGGGAAATCGATGGGAGAACATCCGA
>CAWGUP010000001.1:0-416455 GCA_963825895.1 uncultured Alphaproteobacteria bacterium | reverse complement strand
CGGCCTCGTGGAAGAAGTCACGAGGGCGCCCGGCCGAACTTTCTTTGCGAAGGCGGGACTCCACATAAAACAAATCGCGGACGCGGTGTGAGTGCAAAATTACCGGATCGCGTGTGATAGCCCTGCGTGATATAGTGGCCGGTCCAAGCAACGGGATAGCTTGAAATCAGAAAGGGCGGATCCCCGAGCGCAAGAAACGCGAATGAATGAAAATCAAGAGGTGCAATGACCGCACTCACTGCATCGCGGAGCTGATCGGGATTGCGCGCATATTCCGACCTTTCTAAATAGTTCCGGACACTTGATACACGTTCGCCCTCCCCCGATAACGAAAAGGGACGGCGGGTCCGCGCCGCCGACCTCAGTAGACGCTCCAACCATTCTCAGCCGCCCAAACCAACGCTGACCGTCGCAAACGGACCGTAAAGTCCGATGTTTTCGACTTGACGTGTATCGATACCGCCGTCAATCGCGCCAAAGAAAAAATCTGCACGATAGCCCAAGCTGACCTTGGCATTGGTATAGCGGAACGAAACCCCGGCAAAGCCTCCAAGGTCTGGACGATGTCCGCTCCCGATTGAAGGGTGCTCCTATGGCTGTGTTGAGCAATTGAAACGGTATGAAACGCCGGTACGACGCCTGTCTTTCCGTAATTAAACCCCGATTTGTGGTAGGTGCGAACAGTTGTCTGGTGATGCCCCTTCGCCTTTTGCCGACCGAACAGCACGGCCGCGTTTGCGCCCCAGTCGAGCGTATTTCTCCCGATCGGAATTACCGGCGAAGGGCGCTGACGCGTTCCACGCAATGGATGGTCCGATGCCTTGGAAGCTTCGCTGAATGAGAGCCGCGGCTGCATAGTCGTGAAATTGCATTGCAGCGTTGTGGAATGAGCCAAGGGCTGCGAGCGAAGATATGGGCTGCGACGGATAGTGGAGGTCAGGCTCGGCACGCATGCTTATGTTCGCTTTCGAGTTGAATTGGGCGAAACGAACACCGGCGTCAGGATGGACGATACTTCCCTACCAAACATACCAAGACCCACGTCTTTTCCCGCCTGGAAGTCCAGAACTGCGTGGCTTTCGCTTTGCTTCACGACCGCGTCGGCAAATTTGACGTGGCTGGAGGGGTATTTTGTGAAATTTGTTGGAAGTCCGAAGGACGCTAAGGTCGGCACATGTCCTTGGACAATTGTGTTGGGCGTCTGCTGATGCTGGCGCCTTGCGCTTTGCGCGCGGCCATACCGGACAGCAACAGAGAATACCAATCGCTACCGTGAGGTTCGAATGAGACTGCTCCTTCGGTACCGATACTATGGCTCGCAGCACTCTCGATACCCAGCGGCGACTGAATGCCGTGTTGGGAGAAGGATGGCAGGAACGGCGGAGAAAATGCCTGTTGAGGACTATCCATGCCCTCCAATTGACCGCCGAGTTCGATCCAGACTGTCGGACGATCTGCGTCATTATCCGCGTATGCCGCGTCTGAGGCACCCGCCGAGGCAACCAATACTGCTGCAGATACGCTGGCCAACAACTGCCAGCGGAAATTAACTCCACCGCGCCGATCGTTCATCAATTCGCTCATTGTTTCCCCCTTACCAGTTCTTCGTGACGCGAATGCCGATCAGTTTCGGATCGGTCAGGAATACGTTCGTTGTCAGACCGCTATCGTCGCTGTTCAGAAAATCGCCGGTGATCGCCGTCTCGTTGAAGACATTCTTGTCGTAGAGCATCACCTGCCAACCGTTCTGGTTGGTGAAGATCAATGTGAGATTGACGTTGGTGTAGCCGCGCAGACGATCGTAGGGATTGTCGTTGAAGACGCGCGCCCAGGAATAATCCTGCCAATAATAGTCACCGCGAATTGTCCCCGCCCAATCCGGTGTCAGATGGCATGGTATATTGTGCGCCGAATGATACGGTGAAGGGCGGCGCGTTGGGCAATTTGTTGCCGCTCAGATCCTTGTCAAATCCTTCGCCGTTGTTGGTGCCGGACCTCTGGCCGTTGCCGGGTAGCGTTCTGGCCGGTGTATGGGTCGCAGCCGGCGATATCCGGCAAAGGCCGAAGCCAGGGATCGCCAGTTGGATCGACCGTGGGTGACGGTTCGACATAGCTGGCAAGGCGTCCAGTAACCGGATCACGATTGCGATGATAAGTGGTAGCTGCAAGCGTATGGCATATGTTTCCACCTGCTACGCTCAGCAGCGGCGGCAACGACATAGGTTGGCAGTATGCAGTTCGAGGCTTTGGTTACGAACGGCTTGACTACCATCCAGTCTGGGTTGCCCGCCGTTCGATCCATCAGGTCGACCGCTCTGGCGCCCTTGGCGAGCGCGGTGTCCTCCCAACCGCCTGCGAATTGAATCGCAAGCCCGGAATCGGCTCCCAGGTCGACTTCGACTTCGGCGCCCTTTAACATGCGCGTCGAAATTCAGATTGATCGCCGTGCGATCGACGATCTCCGAGATTTGATAGTTTTCATAGTTGTAATAGAACACATCGGCATTTAGCGTTAGCGATCCGTCGAGCAGAGTGTTCTTTGAACCAAGCTCGAAGGCATCGATGAATTCGGGTTTGAATGTTAACGGATGGATCGGGTTGGTAACCCCAACAGCGCCGAAAAAGTCTGCGGAAATATCGCGCCAGGTGGATTTGCGCCACCTGCCTTATATCCGTGCGCATAGGAGCCGTAGACCAGGGTCTGATCGGTGAAGTCGAGTTTTGGCGTCCAGTTCACCGCAGTCGCCCAGTTAACTGATCCCATTGCTGATTTACTATGCCTGCGATCGGATATCCATAGCCAGGTACGAGCAACTCGCTGGGAATTTCGCGTGAAATGCTTTCGATCTTCGGTCCAGCGCAAACCGGCTGTTAGCTTTAGATCGCTCGCGATGTTGTAGTAAGCCTCGCCAAACGCTGCATAGGAATTTAGCGTATAAGGATTCTGGCTTAGAAAATAATTGTGACCCTGGTTGTTGAGGCTTGCTGATTGGATTGGGATCGATATAGGCGACAATATGTCAGGAGATCGAGCCCGGTTGAAGGGTTTGGCTGTTCGTAGCCCTCCCGAGTAAGCACTGCGCTGTTGTCGCTGACACCGGGAACCCAGGCGGCCCTCATGGCATCTTAGCATCGAAATGATGGTCAGCGTGTTGATGAAGACATAATAGTTTTCTTCGGTTTCGTAGTGAAGATAGTTTCCACCGACGCTGAAATTGAACGGGCCACTGAAGTTCGACGCCAGGCGAAATTCCTGGCTTAATTGCCAGGCATGTTCGTCGGATAAGATCTTGCAGCCGACAGCCGATCGCTGCAACCCAGTTGGGGATCGCAGAATATGCCTGCATCCAGCGGAATCGCCGTTTGTCCCGGCCGCGGGATCGGGCGTAACAGCGTCGATGAGTAAATGGTGCTGTAATTTCCGCCCGGAGACGGAGTAAAGGCGCCCGGCGCGCTGTTGAATCGGTTGTAGTCTTCTGTTGACCAGAGAAAATCGCTGATTGTAGCCGGTCTGCGATGTAAGCGTTAAAGCCGGTGTGACTGCGTAATCGGCGTTGAATTCCACGGTATCGTTCTTTGCCTTGTATACGGGATTGAGCGTGGATTTGATGACACGCAGATTCGTGCGACTGCGTCGTGCTGGCATAAGGATTGAACCCGCCAGGTAGGGTCTGCTTCCTACGATGGAGGCCGCTCCAGCATAATAGGCAAGCGAAAATCCATTGGGGACTTCGAAGGCAGCCGCGGAATAAAGCGACGTTGGGCAGACATCCCTGGCTCAGATAGTCTGCCGGAGCGGCAAAGCTCGCGTCGAACCAAATTCACTTCCGGGTCGACACCGCCCTGGATCGTATCTGGAATCGGTGCGGTCTTGCAAAGCTGCTTGCTGTGCGCATGCGATCGTCGTCTTCCGAGAAATGCTCCCAGACCAATGTGGTCTGCAGATTTTCAAATGGCTTCCATCCGATGGAGACGCGACCTGACCACAAATCGCGGCCGTCAATGCGTTGATCGGTGATCTGGTTGAAGGAATAACCCTGTCGCTTTGTCCATTCGCCGGCGATACGTATGTCGAGCCGGTCATCGACAATCGGAAGATTGATCATCCCCTCGAAACGGCGCTGGTGGTAACTGCCCATCTCGCCTGACGCCATGGCCTCGAACTGATCGGTTGGCTTGGCGGTGATCAGATTGACGACACCGGCGGTCGCGTTGCGGCCATAGAGTGTGCCTTGCGGGCCGCGCAGTACTTCAGCTTGGCTGAGATCGTAAATTCCTGCTCGAAAATTCCTGCTCGAAGAAGTGGTTGCGGATGAACGGAATGTCGTTCAGCGCCACGGCCACGGCTGGATCGGTGGTGACCGAAATCGCCTGCGTGCCGATGCCGCGAATTTGGATGATGTACCCCGTGAAATTTGTCTTGGTGAAAGTCAGGTTTGGCACCTGCTTCACCAGATCGGGACCGCCTGCTGTCTGCGTGGCGGTCAACTGTTCCTGCGACTAGCGCGGTGATCGAATCGGGATGGACTGCACATCTGCGCCGCCGAGTTTGGACGACGTGACCGTCACGGTTTCGACAGCTGCGCGCGGCGGAGGGCCGCTTGCGCCAATTGCAATGGGAGGTTGGCGGTCGACGATTTGTCGCTAGGCGCCTCTTTTGCGATCCCGATGGCACCGGAAGCATGACGATGGACCGTAAATCCGGTCCCCGAAAGAATGCGCGTCAGGGCGTCGGCCGCGGACAAATCGCCTCGTACACCTTTGGTGCGAACGCCCTGCACTTCAGAACCCGCGACCATCAGGCTTACGCCCGTCTGATTTGCGTAAGCATCAAGGGCCGCTTTGAGGTCTCCCCCGGGAATGTTGAAACTCTCAGCCGCGACCGCACTCGCGAAGCTCGCGAACAGCAGGCTTGCCGCAGTTCCCTTCAGATATGCAGACCTCTTCATCTATTCCCCCTTTTTTGGTACGGCCGATCAGCCGCGGCATAAAACTCATTGCCTGACTTTCACGTCAGCGATTGATTTCCATGCGATCGCCATCGGTTTTCATGTGTAGATGCAGGATGTCCTGCGCGACCTCAGCAAAGCCCTCGACATCGTTTGTGTGAAATGTCCCGACGACTGTCAGTCTCGCGACGACTGGATCTGCAATAACCAACTTCTGCTTGTTGTACCGATTGAACTCGGCGGCAGCCTTTGCAAGCGTCATGTTGTCAAGGATCAACACGTTTCGCCGCCAAGCCAGTGATTGCAATAATACTTTTTCGGAACTCTTCCGAACCGACATCGAATTCGCCGTTGCAATAGCAACATCACCCTTCGTCAACACGGCGACATGGGAGACCTCGCCGGGGATCATGGACTTAATTTGTGCACTGCCTTCGACCAGGGAGACTTCGAGTCGATTTCCCCCATCATGAACAACGAACTTCGTTCCGAGATCGGTCACCCGGTGGTTTTCTGCAAGTATGACGAACGGGTGCGCGGCATCATGCTTGATGTCGAAGAACGCTTCGCCCTTGTCGAGCTTCACTAGCCGCTGCGTCCCGCTGTTACGAACACGGAGCACTGTGTCGGTATTCAGTTCGATTTTTGAGCCGTCCGCGAGCGAAAGGACCGTGTGACCTCCGACCGGCGTCGAGTAGACCTGTTCGGAGGACGGCATCGTGTAGGTCAAAGCAGCAGCGCCGATACCACCAAGCACAGCCATCAGTGCTGCAATTCGCCGACCCGTGATCATCATTTTCCATCCTGCGTCAGGAGGGACATCATTTCGCGGGAATGTCCGCAGCGCGCTTAGCCGGTCGGCGCGTTTCCAGGCGTTATCTGACCGCAGGAACGCCACGAGATGCGCAGGCGATTGTTCGAGCCAAGCATCGAGCGCGGCCTGGTCCGCAGCGCTCCAGTCCTCGCGGTCGCGTCGTTCGATCCAGATGGCGACCTGATCCAAAACATCGTTTGCGTTTGGTGTTGCGGAATGGGTTTCGGTCATGATGCGGCCCCTAAATCGATTTCGCCCTGCAGAATTTCGGTGAGGGCGCGGATACCTTTGGTAAGATGCTCGGCGACTGTGGCCTCTGCGATCCCGAGACGCTGCGCGATCTCAGGACGGGATAACCCTTCGATCTTCCGCATTACGATGACGTCGCGTGCCCTATTTGGGAGGCGCTCCAACGCTGCCAAGAGAACGCGAAGTTCTTGCCTAGCCATGACGTTTCGATCCGGACCTGGTTCGTCCATGGGCACGTCAAATGCTTCTAGGTCCGCGACTGTCTCTATCGAAACCACTTGGTCGTGATAAATGCGATCGATGAGGAGATTTCGCGCCACCGTAAATAAGAAAGGCTTCACCGGATTGGGAATTTCCTTACGCGCCGCCTGATAAATCCGAACGTAAACGTCTTGCCGAAGATCGGTGATCTCGGCCTTGTTGCGCCAACTGCGGCGCAGGAAGCTCATTAACGCAGGCTCTAAGGGCAAAACCTCACGAACGAACCATTCACTCACCCTCTGCGTGGTCACATTTGCGCCCACAGCACCCTGCTCCGGCCCTTCCGGAGTGTTATTTTGCGTCTTGGCCATCCCCCGCTAGCGCTCCGCTGTTTGAGGGTTCTTGCTGACGTGCACATTAAGTAGAACGACCCGTCTGGGTTACTGTCTGGTCGATCCGGAGAATTATTTTCGCGATGTAGCGGTGACCGACGGCTTATCCGCTGCCCACACACCCCTCGGCCACGCAACCACGGCTTGCCGAGCCGCCCGCCCTTGAATTCGTTGTCTTCTTTTGGGCTGCGAGCAGGTCGGGGTCTCGGCACTTCGAGACAAGACCGGCTGGAAGCTCGCTTGGCACCCGCACACTCGCGTTCGTTCAAAGGACCAACCCGCGGACACAAAATTGCGCTCGACGGGATCACGCGGGCCTTGACTGGCGTTCGCCTACCTTGCCGATTTATTAAGGGGATCCGACTGGCGAGTTGAACCAAGACCCGCGCGACATACGGCGCAAGCACATCGCCGCGCCAGCGACCGCAATTCTAGACAGGGCGCCGTTGCTGGCCGCAAATTTTCACATCCTTCCGCATCGATATTGACGGCGCAGACCAAGCCACCATTTCCATGTGGTGCCGGCCGCCGTTGACGCACAGGGACAACCGGTAGCCTCTCGCAGTGTGCGGCTAGGCAGGCAGAAGGTGTTGAACGCCACCGAGCGTCCACGGGCAAAGTCCGGACGCGACAAGGCGTCTTGACGTTGGCGGCAGCGATGGCCGCGCTTATTCCAATATGGGAACGTCAGGACGATTGGAAAAACAAGAAGCGCTATATGAAGGAGCTTCTTGCGTTCTTCGGTGCCAATGCTCCCGTGGCCCGTATCTCGGAAGCAAATATCCAGGAGTATGTTGGCTTTGCGCTGAAACAGCCTGTGCGCGTACGGACGGGCGGCCCGGGCGAAGAAGGTTCACGCAAGCGCCTGTCTGCGGTGCGCAAGACCGGCGCCCGGCTTCGTTCACCAGCGACCATGAATTTTCATCTTCATGTCCGGCGCCAAATGTTTGGGCGCGCCGCCAAAATGCGCGACAGCGACGGCAACCGACTATTGGCAGACGTTCCCTCGGTACCGATCCTTGAGACGCCCAAGCGCCATGCGCGCCCTGTTCCGGACGCTGTTCTCAGTCGAGTGATGACACTGTTACCTGAGCATTCTGTGAAGGCAATTTACCTCACGCTCTATTTTGGGTTTCGTCAGAGCGAAGTCTTCACATTGCAAAGACATCACGTGGACTTCGAAGCGGGCGTGTTCGGCTTCATGCAGAAGACGTAAAAGATTCCGAAGACGCCTTCATGCCCGGCGCACCAGACGGCATGGCCTTCTTGGCCTTACTTGTCGGGGAAGCTACGCAGCGTTGTTCGAACTATTTGATCACGACGCAACGGAATGGCCGTTGGCAACCGATCCGCAGCCCCAAGCGGGCGTGGGGATCGGCTATGCGCGTCATTCAAAAAGAGTTTGGGCGCAAATGGCGGTGGCACGACATCAGGGCAGCCTTCATCACGCATGTGGCTCTGACGAGCGGGCCTGAACTGGCCCGCATTTTGGCCCGGCATAGCGATTACAAGACCACTCTGGGCTATGTCGCGTGGCCGACGAAACGCGCAAGGAAGCCGCGCGTCGGGCGGCTATTCGTCCAGCACTTGCTTTGGTAACGCTCTGGCGGAATGACAGCCAAAAGTCCCGTACAGACATCTCCTTGCGAAAGGCGCCCGCGTAAGTCATTGAAATACAAAAGTGACCCCGTAGCTCAGGGGATAGAGCATCAGATTCCTAATCTGAGGGTCGGACGTTCGAATCGTCTCGGGGTCGCCATTTATCAAGATATTACAGTAAGTTATAGGCTGTTCTAAGGTTTCCGTTCGGTTCTGTAATCCTAGCGGACCCCTCGAAATGACGTCTGCGAGCGAGTGGCTAGCGGTCAATTTCTTGGACCAGGATTTCCGGGTTATCGCATCGACAGGTCGGCATCGTGGGCCATTGCCACCGCTGACTTCTCCTAGGCTCGTCCACAAGGCCCACCGGTGCCATGCGCTCGCGCCGCGGTAGCCATCTCTGCAGAATGAAACTTAGTGCCCGTTGGGAAATAAACGAATCTGGCATTTTGGCTGGGGGATTCCCGCTGCGGCTGGGAGGCTATAAGACTGCTTTGTGATTGACGATGCAGCGATTCGGGTTCGGTACGAGGCGCTTGACCCGCTTCTGGATGAGCGCGGCCGTCGCCGCTATGCGGCGGCGGAAGCGCTTGCTGCGGGTCATGGTGGGATAGTTGCGGTTTCGCAGATCACCGGTGTCGCGCGCAGCACGATCGGGCGCGGACTTGCCGAGTTGCGTAGCGGCGCAGCCATACAATCGGATCGCGTTCGAAAGCCTGGCGGCGGACGCAAGTCGCTGACGGCCAAGGATCCCACGCTGCTCGACGATCTGCGCAGTCTGGTTGAGCCATCGACCCGTGGCGATCCGCAAGCCCCGCTGTTGTGGTCGGCAAAGAGCCTGCGCAACCTGGCAGCCGGTTTGCAGGGGCTTGGCCATCGCATCAGCTACAGCGTGGTGGCAGAGTTGCTGCGTTCGCTCGGCTATCGTCTGCAAGCCAATCGCAAGACCCGCGAGGGCGCCAATCACCCCGATCGCGATGCCCAGTTCTGCTACATCAACGAGCAGGTGAAGGCGGCTCTGGCGAACGGAGAGCCGGCAATCTCGGTGGATACCAAAAAGAAGGAATTGGTTGGCGATTTCAAGAATGCCGGCCGAGAGTGGCACCCCAAAGGGTCACCCGAACCGGTGCGGGTGCACGACTTTCTGATCAAGCAGCTTGGCCGCGCCGTGCCCTACGGTATCTACGACATCGGCGATAATGCCGGCTGGGTCAGCGTCGGTGTCGATCACGACACGGCGAGCTTTGCCGTCAATGCCATCCGCCGCTGGTGGCAGACCATGGGCCAGCCACGCTATCCCAATGCCCGCAACCTGCTGATCACCGCCGATGGCGGCGGCAGCAACGGATCGCGTCTACGCTTGTGGAAGATCGAATTGCAGAAACTCGCCGACGAACTCGGCCTCGCCATTACCGTTTGTCACCTGCCGCCCGGCACCAGCAAGTGGAACAAGATCGAGCACCGGCTCTTCTCGTTCATCACTCAGAACTGGCGTGGCAAACCCTTGATCAGCCACCAGGTCATCGTCCAGTTGATCGCAGCGACCACGACAAAAAACGGTCTCGACGTTCGCGCCGAGATCGATCCCAATACCTACCAGGCCGGCATCGTCGTCAAGGACGCTCAACTCGCAGCAATCAATATCACCCGACACGAATTTCATGGCGAATGGAACTATACAATCGCCCCAAAAGCCCTCAGTCCGTAGCGATAGTTTCCCAACGGGCCCTTAACGCGCCATGGGGGCGGGAGGTGAGGAAGCCGGGATTGATTCCCGTCGGTTCGGGCAGTCCCCTCGCGGAATTTTTTCACTATACAACGTTCGCGCCACTCCGGTCGGCTCTCTGTGCAAAGCTCGAATTCCTCAAAATCATAACCGCCGATGCCTGACCCGTTTGGGAGGCAGCGTCAATAACTCAGCGGGTTCGACGCCGAGTACCTCGGCGACACGGCCGATGATCTTCAAACTGGCATAGAACGCGCCCGTCTCCAATTGGCTCAAATAACTCCTGCTCACGCCTGCCTCATAGGCCAACGCGTCTTGGGAAAGGTCCTTCGCACTACGCGGTCGGCGCAAATTGGTGGCAAATACGTCTCGCAAATCCATACGAGAAGCCAACCCGATTGTTCAAAATATGCACCTCGATATATTGAACAAAATGACCTTATCGGGGATTCTACGGGCAGCCGTAAGCAGAGGAGCAGCCTCATGAACTGGTTCAGAAAAATTTGGCGACACATTCGACCCGAATAATAACCATCGCCGGGGTCGTGATTTCCCTCTTAGCAAGCCTCGGAGCTGCCTTTCACATGAGATCGTTGGCATTTCCGACAAAGCTGGCGCCTTCGCCTTCCAGTACTCGAGAATCAAAAACTGCTACTCAGTACACGATGGGTGATTTAGAACGCTTGGCGTCTGGCAGCATTGGCAGCCTACAAACATTCCAAGCAGTCACTCCTGACGTTGCAAAATAATGCAAATCTGCATGAGCCTGGGGCGGAGTATGGGATGGGTATGTACAATCGATTCTTGGTGTCCGCGGGCTACATAATAAACCCGTTGCTTGATAACCTTCGCGAAGGGCCGATGACTAAGTCATTTCCCGATCAGCAAAGGATATGGCGTCCGGTAATCCAAGAAACCGAAGCTCCGAATGAAGGCGCCCATCACTTTCGGGAAGCAATTCGTTGGTGGCGTGAAGCGGCGATGCACGACGACACAGCTGCAAAGGCCCAACTCGGCCGTGAGTACTTTAGCGAAATACTGACATTCCAGCTACTTCGGCGGCTTCGTTCATGTACAACGGCACGCTCACGCAAGCCGATACGTTGAGCTTTATCCCAATAGTACTACGATAATTCCGCGCTTGATGAGTACCGGTACACCACGGTGATCGGAAAATTTATCCACCGACGCCAAAACTGATTTTAGCGAACGGGCCGTAGAAGCCGACATTCGTTTTGCGCGCTGTATCGAGGCCCTCATCCATCGCGCCGAAGAAGAAATCACCGCGATAACCGAGGCTGAACTTGATATTGGAAAATTTCAGGGTGGCGCCGGCAAACCCGCCCACATTCGGGATCGTGACGGTTCGCGAACGGTCTTGATCGGCGGGGGCGTGCGCGTAACCACCGTGGTGGGTGCCAAAGTTGGCAAGGCCATATTTGTGCCGGCTATAGTGATAACCGGTCGTCTGATGATGCACTTCAGCAAGTTGCCGCCCGAACAAAACCGCGGCATTCACGCCCCAATCGAAATTGAACGTCATGTCGGAACCATTTCCCACAACCGGCATTGAGGCATCCCATGACAGAGCTGGTCCAACAATCCTCACGTTCCGGTTGCTTTTCACGACAGCTGTGTAAGTCTGTTCAAATTTTTCGTTATGGGCATTCTTATATTTTCCTGGCTTCGTGAATCCCGGACCGGTTGAATAGAACGGCCGCGCATGAAGCGTTGCATGGGAACTCGTGGTGAATTGTGCAAATCGCACACCTGCGCTGACGACCGAACTCCCATGAGCGCTAAACAATCCCAATCCGACATCCTTGCCCGCCTGGAAGTCGACTATCGTATGCGATTCACGGGAATCGGCTTCGGCATCCCCAAATTGTGACCGGATCGCTGTATGGGTATCGATATTGTGATTAATAGTGAAATGAACGGGCACAGCCGACGTTTGATGATGCAATTGTCTGGCGATATTGGCTTTCCCATAGCGGACAGCGGCGGAGAAAACCCAGTCCGAACCGTTCGGCGTGAACGCTACCTTTCCGTCGAAGCCGTTGCTGTACAGAGGTGGCCGCTGCGAACCCACCAGCACCGCCAGATCGGCAGGTGTTGCCTTGTCGAAAAACGGCGCAGAAAAAATCTGCGGTGCGCCGTCCAGGCGCTCGAACTGACCGCCCAGTTCGATCCATACCGTCGGATGATCCTCGTCCGCCGAGACCGTGGTCGCCATCCCGGTCCAACCCAACAAAGCCAGCGAGGAAACATTCGCCAGAAGGCAGGCCCGGAAACCCATTGTCCGATTGCGCGCATTTATTAATTCGCTCATTGGTGCCGCCCTTACCAGTTCTTCGTGACGCGGATGCCGATCAACTTCGGATCGGTCAGGAAGACGTTGGTCGTCAATCCCGTGTCATCGCTGTTCAGGAAGGCGCCGGTGATCGCTGTCGTGTTGAAGATGTTCTTGTCATAGAGCATCACCTGCCAGCCGGTCTGGCTTGTGAGAACGATGCTCAGATTGACGGTGTCGTAACCGCGCAACCTGTCATAGGACATATCGTCAAATATGCGCCACCACGAGGCGTCCTGCCAGTAGAAATCGCCGCGCAGGGTGCCAGCCCAATCCGAAGACAATGGAATGGTGTATTGCGCGCCGGCAGATACCGTGTAGGGCGGCGCGTTGGGCAGTTTGTTGCCGCCGAGATTTTTCGAAAATCCCGCGCCGTTATTCGGCGTCGGACCATAATCAATGCCATCGTAAGTATTCTGACCGGTATAAGGATCTCCCGGCGTACCGGCGTGCGGATCAAAGCCGGGATAATTTGGCGGACAACCTCCAGGGTTGGTGCATTGGGGATAAGGAGTATACGGACCCGTGCCGAACGGATCGTTGCCAACGACATAGGCTATCGTGCAAGCGCTGGGACCGGGACTGGTTCCGCCCCCGTGAAGAAGGTATTGCGCGACATAAGCGGGAAAGATGCAATTCGAGGCCTGGTTGACAAACGGCTTGGAAACATACCAGCCAGGGTGTCCCGCTGTGCGATCCATGAGATCGACGGCGCTTTGGCCTTTTGCGATGGCGGTATCTTCCCATCCTCCCGAGAAATTAAACCGCATACCGGGCAGCGGCTCCCAAGTTGCTTCCAGTTCCGCGCCCTTGGCATGGGCGTCATAATTGAAATTGAGCGCGGTGCGATCGACGATTTCCGAGATCTGATAATCTTCGTAATTGTAATAGAACAGATCCCCGTTCAGCGTGAGAGCGCCGTCAAGCAGCGTGTTCTTGGTGCCCACCTCGAACGCATCGACGAATTCCGGTTTAAACGTCAGAGGATGCGTAGGATTTGCAGCCCCCTGAGCAAAGAAAATCGCGCCGGGCGGATTTGCGCCGCCGGCCTTATAGCCATGCGCGTAGGAACCGTAGATCAGTGTCTGATCGGTGAAGTCGAGTTTCGGCGTCCAGTTGGCGACGGCACGGCCTGTGAACTGGCCCCATTGCTGATTGACGACACCAGCGACAGGATAGCCGAAGCCACTGTCCGAGATCCAGCTTGGTACATCGCTGAAATGCTTTTGATCATCCGTCCAGCGCAAACCGGTCGTCAGTTTCAGGTCGCTGAACAGATTGTAATTCGCTTCGCCGAATGCGGCATAGGAATTGAGCACATAAGGATTCACGCTACGGAAATAATTGTGGCCGTTACCGTTGAGGCTGGTCAGCGGGTTTGGATCGACGTAGAAATTTGAGACGTCAATCAGGAGCAACATTGTTTGGGTTGTTGTACTGATAAGCCATTTTTTGGGTTGCTCCCGGGGTCAAGAGCCGTGATCGACGTTGATGAATACGTAATAGTTTTCCAACGTCTCGTAGTGCATGTAATTTGCGCCAACGCTGAAATTGAGCGGGCCGCCGAAATTCGATGCGAGACGGAATTCCTGACTCAATTGCCAAGCGTGCTCATCGGAAAGATCTTCTACGATAAGCCGGTCCGAACAACCCAGTTGCGGATCACAAAATATGCCTCCTGGAATGATATCGAAAAATACCCACTCACCGCGCCGAACCGATTATAATCTTCCGTCGACCAGAGGAAATCCTGATTGAAGCCGGTTTGCGATGTGAAAGTTAGTGTGGGGGTCATCGTATAATCTGCATTGAATTCCACGGTATCGTTCTTTGCCCGGTATACAGGATTGAGTGTCGAATTGATCACGCGCAAATTCATGCGACTGGGTTACGCCGGCATAGGGATTGATACCGCTTATAGTGCCTATCGATTGCAGTCCGAGAATATAGGGAAGTGCATAACCGAGCGGAGCGCCGAACGATTGCGGCGAATAGAGCGAGGCCGGAACGCAGCCCTGAATGAAAAAAGTCGCCATTGTCCCGGAGTAAAAAGTTTCCACCGATTCCGTTTCTATTTGCCGTTGATATTTACAGAGCCGGTGCCCTTGTCGCCGCCGGAGGCGCAGACAAACCCCGGACCGTAATCCGTCTTGCAAAGCTGCTTGGCGCTTCTCAGGCGATCATCGTCCTCGGAGAAATGCTCCCAGATGAGGTATGTCTGAAGATTGTCGAACGGCTTCACCGCGATGGTGACGCGGCCCGACCAGAGATCGCGGCCGTCGATGCGATCATCGTCAAAGGTGTTGAAGGAATAGCCCTGCCGCTTCGTCCATTCTCCCGCGATGCGGATATCGACCCGATCATCGACGACGGGAACATTGATCATGCCTTCGAAACGGCGGTTCTGATAGTTGCCGATATCGACGGACGCCATCGCCTCGAATTGATCGGAGGGCTTGGCCGAGACGAGATTGACGACACCGGCGGTCGCGTTGCGACCATAAAGCGTGCCTTGTGGACCGCGCAGCACTTCGACTTGCGCGGTGTCGTAAAACTCCTGCTCGAAAAAGTGATTGCGAATAAACGGAATATCATTGAAGGACACCGCGACTGCCGGATCGGTGGTCACCGAAATCGCTTGCGTGCCGATGCCTCGTATTTGGATGCTGTAACCCGAGAAATTGGTCTTCGTGAACGTCATGTTCGGGACCTGTTTAATCAGGTCCGGACCGCCGGCCGTTTGCGTCGCGGTCAACTGCTCCTGGCTCAACGCCGTGATCGCGATGGGAACGGATTGAACATCTCCACCACCGAGTTTCGACGAGGTGACGGTTACCGTTTCTACGGCGCTGCGCGAGACAGGGACTGCTTGGGCGAGTTGAAGCGAGACGCCGTCGGTCGACGATGATCTTCCCGGAACGACAGCAACAGCGCCAGAGGGATCATGCTGGACCGTGAAGCCGGTGCCAGCCAGAAGACGGGTTAAAGCGTCGTCGGCAGAGAGGTCACCTTTGACGCCTCGCGTCTGCGCACCGCGCACGACGTCGCCAGATACGATAAGTCCCACACCGCTTTGCGCGGTGTAGTTGTTGAGCGCGGTGGCAAGATCGCCGCCGGGGATGTTGAACGTGGCGGCCGACGCGCTGGCGATCAGTGCCGCGACACAAGTCGACGCGGCAAACGTTGTTTTCAGGTTTGCGAATTTGAGCATCTTCCCCCTCTTTTGCAGCGCATAAGCTACGTAGTCGTCAGTGTGAGAGCACCGTTTCGTCACCGCGTACGGTTACGCGCAGGCCAAACACGCGCTGGGTCAAGCGTACGAAGGCATCCACATCGTTGGTGCTGAAGGTACCGACGATGGTGAGCTTGGCCGCAGTAGGATCGGCTATGACGAGCCTGTTACGGTTGTAGCGGTTGAATTCCTTCGCGGCGTCCGCAAGCGTGGTGTATTTGAAGACGACGAGGCCGCTGCGCCATTTCAGATTGGCAGTCAGCGCGTCAACAGGCTGTTTCTCGATCGAAACCGATTTCATATCGGCGAGCGCGATCTGGCCTGCAGTCAGCGTGGTCGTGGACGGCTTATCTTTGCCGTCGTCGGTTTCAAGCTGCACGCGGCCTTCGGTAACGGCAACGCTCAAGCCACGCGCTTCACGACGAACAGTGAATTTTGTACCAAGATCGAGGATGCGGTGGCCACTGGCGATCACCGTGAAGGGGCGCTTGGCATTGTGGCGCACCTGGAAATAGGCTTCGCCCTTATCGAGCCAAACCTCGCGTTCGTTACTGGCTAGCGCGACACGGATTGAGGTCTCGGTATTCAGTTCGATCTGCGAGCCGTCGCGCAGCGTGATGGTTTCGCGGCCGCCGATTTCGGTGGCATAGGTTTTGGTGGCAGGTCCACCGACGTAAAACGCAGCGCCCGCCCCCACCACGGCAATCAGCACCACTGCCGCAGCGATGCGGGCGAAGAATGTCCAGTTACGTGCCGGGCGCGTAGGCGTCGACTGGTGGCGCATCGGAAGGCGCAGGGCAGCGAGGCGATCGGTTTGCTCCCACGCGGCTTCGAGACGCCAATAGGCAACGCGATGGGCGAACGATTCATCGAGCCACGTTTCGAGGTCAGCGTCTTCGCTTTCGCTCCAGACTTCGGAAAGCTGGCGGTCGATCAGGCGTGAGACGGCATGGGCGCGCGCTTCGGCGGCTGGTGGGATGGGTTTGCGCGGATCGCTCATGGGCGTCTCCGCACGATTTCGACTTCGCCATAGAGCATGTCGGCGAGCGCACAGACGCTTTCAGCGAGATATTCCTTTACTGTGCCCTCACCTATTGCCATGCGGGCTGCGATTTCCTGACGCGTGAGGCCTTCGACGCGGCGTAACAGCAGGGCCTCGCGAGCCCGTGGCGGCAAACGATCCAGTGCCGCCTGCACGCGGCGCAACTCATCACGGGCCATCACGCTACGGTCAGGCCCGGGTTCGTCGATGGCCACACCCAGCGCGTCGAGATCGGCGACCGCCTCGATGGGCACCACCTGTTCGCGGCGCACTCGGTCGATCAAAAGGTTGCGAGCGATGGAAAAGACGAAAGCTTTGGTTTGCGCCGGGATTTCCTTCTGCGCGGCTATGGTGAGGCGCATATAGACTTCCTGCAGCAAATCGTCGATGTCGGCTTGGTTGCGCCAATTGTGATGCAGGAAATGGATCAACGCGCTCTCCAGCGGCAGAACTTCCCGAACGAACCAGGCCTTCACCTCGCGCAAGCTCACGGCCGCGCCTCGACGAAGCGCGTCGGCGTTGTCACGGTTGTTGTCCGGCGTTTCGGCCATCGGCCTTCAGCGTCCCATCCCCAGGAAGGTTACAGCTTTAAGACCACGTCCATGAGACGAAGGCCGCGTGAAAATGGGAGGGGCGAAAGCGAGGAGAAATTTTATTGCCGAATGGCTGTGGTCCCAGATCCGGCGGATGCAGGGCCACATATGCGCCTGAATACAACTTATCGGCGAACGCGCCTGTAGCTACTCGCTCAGACCGATGCTGACGGTTGCAAACGGACCATTAAAACCGACATTTTCTGCCTTACGGTGTCGATGCCATTGTCCATTGCGCCGAAGAAAAATCGGTACGATAGCCGAGGCTCCGTTTGGCATTCGTGAAGCGATAGGAAAATCCCGCAAAGCCTCCCACATTGGGCACAATCACGGTTCGCGTGCGGCCTGATCCGCGTTATGCTGACTGCTGATTGTATAATTACTCTGCACAGACAAAACAGTATGATATCTCGCGGTCGTCTGATGACGCACTTGAGCGCGTTGTCGCCCGAAGAAGATTGCGCCGTTCACTCTCCGTACATCCGCGTTACTATGCCTCCTCACCTGGGACAGGTGTGCCGCAATACATACGGTTTCACCGTGGGGCGTGGCGCGCATTCCGCGCTTCAGCGCAGTGCGCGCGCAGTTTCCATGGTATTGGTGATCATAAGGTCCTGGCACGACAAAAAGCGATGAGCTAGGCCGCCTCTCAGGGAAAGATAAGCTGCGTTTATAGTCAATCAACCTCCTAAACCGAAGCTGATCGTGGCGAAAGGACCATAGAAGCCCAGCGTTTCGGATTTGCGCGTATCGATACCGCCATCGATTGCACCGACGAAGAGGTCCGCGCGATAGCCAAAGCTAATTTTAGCATTTGAGTATCGGTAGGAAACCCCAAATGTACCTCCAACGTTGGGAACGGTCACGGAGCGATCGCTGATGTGTCCCCCGGGAACGGCGGGGTAGGCCGTAAAGCGTTGACCGTTGAGCGCGAACTGCCATGTCACGTAGTGGCCGGATGCTTGGTGCTGCACGTTCGCCCTCTGTCTACCAAAGAGCAAAGCTACGTTCGCGCTCCAGTCCAACGTTATTTCGCTGTCCTGCGGATTACCTATCAACGGCGCGGAGGCATTCCACGAAATTGCGGGTCCTATGCCGTTAAAGCTACGCGAAGCGTGGCCTGTGCTATGATATGTATGATAGTAGGGAAACTGGAACTTGGCTTGTAAACTCGGTTCCTGAGCGTATTTAAATTGCACTTCCGGACGCGCTCTGGCGCTGAAAGACGTCTCTGATGCGAACTGCGCGAACCGCACACCAAAATTAAAGACCGAAGAGGCGTTTTTTCCAAGAAACCCAAGCCCGACATCCTTGCCGATGGAAAAGTCGAGAATGGTATGGCTTTCGTCATGGCGAGACAGCGTGTCGGAAAACTTGTCGATGCCGCGGGGGTTCTCGTGGTATTTTGGAGCACCGTCGTAGCTGTAGCTGACGTAAAACAAACGATTGGTTTGATGATCGACTTCCTTGGAATTTCCGGACCGGCCATAATTGACGGAGACCGCGAAGCTCCAGTCCGAGGCTTCCGGCTGGAATGATATTTTGCCCTCGCCCGCAAAACTGAACGTAGGCGGATTCTGCGCTTGGAAAGGTGACGTTGAATGTAAAACAGAAGAGGTTGGATTTGCCGCCACGAAGGGGACCGGAAAATTGTCTCCCTGCCCGCTTATGCGCTCGAGTTCGCCACCCAACTCGATCCACACGACCGGGCGGCTAGAAGCGTCACTGTCCGCTATCGCTTCACCTGCGGCTGACGTCAGCAATGCCAGCGCCGAGACCGACGAAAGAAGCTGCCACTGAATTGCGCGGCGATTGGATATATTTATCAATTCGCTCATTGGTTTCCCCCTACCAGTTCTTCGTGACGCGGATACCGATCAGTCTGGGATCGGTCAGGAACACGTTTGTCGTAAGCCCGCTGTCGTCGCTGTTCAGGAAGTCACCTGTGATAGCCGTCTCGTTGAAGACGTTCTTGTCATAGAGCATCACCTGCCAGCCACTCTGGTTGGTGAAGATCAGCGTTAGATTGACGTTGGTGTAGCCACGCAAGCGATCATAAGGATTGTCGTTGAAGACGCGCGCCCAGGAATAATCCTGCCAATAATAATCGCCGCGCAATGTACCTGCCCAATCCTGCGTGATCGGCAGCGTGTATTGTGTGCCGAACGACACTGTGAGAGGCGGCGCGTTGGGAAGCTTGTTGCCACCCAAATTCTTGGCAAATCCTTCGCCGTTGTTTGGGGCAATGGTCGGATCGAAACCCGGATAACCAGCTGGTATCGTGGCTGGATCACCGATGCCCCGAGGAGCCACACTTATCCCGGTGGGATTGGGTACGTAAGGCTGGTTTGTGACCGGATCCAAATGATCGGTGTAAGCGATCTCGCAACCAAAAGGACCGACGCCACCCTGCCTATCGGAACCGAGGATACTGCTGTTTTGCTCTTCCAAAAGGGCCGCTATGACGTAATCGGGAAGAATGCAATTCGACGCTTCCGTCGGGAACGGCTTGATGACCATCCAACCGGGCGTGTCGGCCGTGCGGTCAATCAGATCGATCGCGCTCTGACCATTGTCGATCCTAGTGTCCTCGTAGCCGCCTGCAAAATTGAATCGCAATCCTGGAATTGGCTCCCAGGTCGATTCAAGTTCGGCTCCTTTCACCGTGGCATTGAAATTCAAGTTGATCGATGTGCGATCTACGATTTCGGAAATCTGATAGCCCGTGTAGTTATAATAGAAAACATCGCCGTTCAATGTCAGCGCACCGTCAAGCAGCGTATTCTTGGTGCCCAGCTCCAAAGCCTCGATGTATTCTGGCTTGAAGGTGAAGGGATGATCTGGAATGGAGGTGCGGGCATCGCCAAACTCGCTAAATTCCGCCCCTGGCGGATTGGCGCCGCCGGCCTTATAGCCATGCGCATAGGAACCGTAAATCAATGTCTGATCGGTGAAGTCGAGTTGCGGCGTCCAGTTCAGCACGGTGCGGCCCGTCAGCCGGTCCCATTGCTGGTTCACTATAGCGGTGGCGGGATAGCCATAGCCCTGATTGAGGACTTCGCTTGGAATATCGGTGAAATGCTTTTGGTCGATTGTGTAACGAAGACCCGCCGTCAGCTTGATCTCGTTCGTGAAGTTGTAATAGGCCTCACCAAATCCCGCGTAAGAGTTCAACGTATAGGGATTCTCGACTCAGAAAATAATTGTGACCCTTATTATTGAGGCTCCCAATCGGATTCGTATCGATAAAGACACAAGATTGGAAAGGCTCACCCCCGCCCACTCCAGGATTGAGATTTTGCCAGCCCCCAATGAAGCGATCTTGTAGCAAACAATCGCTGTGGTCGGTGGTGCTACCGTTACCGAATTGATCTTCACCGATCGAATACGCCGTTAGCGCGTTGATGAAGACATAATAGTTCTCCTCCGTCTCGTAGTGGAGATAATTGCCGCCAGCACTGAAATTGAACGGGCCACTGAAATTTGAAGCCAGGCGCAACTCCTGGCTCAGTTGCCAGGCATGTTCGTCGGACAAGTCTTGGGCGACGATCCGATCCGAACAACCCAGCTGGGGATCACAGAATATTACTGCGCCGGGTACGGCAGGATCAGGAAGGAAGACGTTAGCAGGATAACTATTATATGGAACTCCAAATACGCCTGGCGTCGTGTCGAAGCGGTTGTAATCTTCGGTGGACCATAGAAAATCCCGATTGTATCCAGTCTGCGACGTCAGAGTCAGTGACGGGTCCATATTGTAGACAGCATTGAATTCGAGCGTATCGTTCTTTGCCTTGTATTCTGGCAGAAGCGCGGATTGGATACTGCGAAGATTGGTGGACTGCGTTGTCTCGGCGTAGGGATCAAGGACACCGCTGCCACCCGCTAGGCCTAACGCGATAACAAATGGCAGTGAGGGACCATAAGGGACCTGGAATGCGCTGGGGGAATAAAGCGATGAAGCTTGGCAGCCCTGGCTGGTGTAGTTCTGATCCAGCGTCAATGCACCCCCGCCATATACCGACGACTGCGATGGGTTAGAGCCCGCCGGTGGCACCGGCACGCCATTAACCGCCGTCACCGGTTGGGACGTCTCGCAAAGCTGCTTGGCTGTGCGCATGCGGTCGTCATCTTCGCTAAAATGTTCCCAGACGAAATCGGTCTGAAGATTCGAAATGGGCTTCCAGCCGATCGTCAGGCGACCTGACCAAAGATCGCGTCCGTCAACGGACCTGTCCAAAGTCGTGTCTTCGGTATAGCCGTCGCGTTTGGTCCACTCTCCGGCAACACGAATATCTAGCCGGTCATCGACAATCGGCAGATTGATCATGCCCTCGAAACGGCGATTGTGATAATTGCCGACATCGCCCGATGCCATGGCCTCGAACTGATCCGATGGCTTGGCCGATTCCAGATTGACCACGCCCGCCGTCGCGTTGCGCCCATAAAGCGTGCCTTGCGGACCGCGCAGAACTTCGACCGAACTGACGTCGTAGAATTCCTGCTCGAAGAAATGGTTGCGGATAAATGGGATATCATTGAACGCGACCGCCACTGCCGGATCGGTCGTCACTGAAATCGCCTGCGTGCCGATACCGCGAAGTTCTATGCTGTAGCCGGAGAAATTCGTCTTGGTGAACGTCATGTTCGGAACTTGCTTCACCAAGTCGGGGCCGCCAGCGGTCTGTGTTGCTGTCAACTGCTCCTGGGAAAGCGCGGTGATCGAAATCGGGATTGACTGCACGTCAGCGCCACCTAGCTTAGATGACGTGACGGTGACTGTTTCCACAGCGGCGCGGCTCAGAGGGGCAGCCTGAACGACCTGTATGGGTGGCGCGTCGGGCATGGCGGCTGATTGGCCAGGCACAATGGCGATGGCGCCCGATGCATCGTGATGTACAGTAAAGCCTGTGCCGGACAGGAGGCGGATCAATGCGCCTTGCTGAGAGAAGTCTCCTTTAGCACCGCCGCTGCGAACGCCTTTCACGGCGGAACCGGCATAGAGCAATTCCTGACCGGTCTGTGTTGCGTAGCTATCGAGGGCGGTTTTGAGATCTCCGCCGGGAATGTTGAAGCTTTCGGCGTCGGCGGTCCCGGCAAGCGCGAAGGCGCAAACCCACCCCATGAGTGCAGATGCGAATACGCCGGACGTCTTCATATGCCCCCCTTTGATCTTGCAGCCGCACCAGCGGCCTTCTCAGGGTCTAGACAAATTTGCGTGCTCTATCCCCCAACGCGCCCGCGCGAAATCACGATGTCGTTGCCACGGTTTTCGATTTTCACGCCCAAAATCTCCCGAACCACACGTGTGAAAGCTTCCACATCATTGGTGCGGAACGTGCCACCGATAATGAGCGCCGCGGTTTGTCCGTCAGCAACGACAAGTTTGCGGCTGTTGTACCGGTTGAGTTCGGTAGCGGCATCGCCGAGTTGACGCTGATCGAACACCAGAAGACCGCGCCGCCAGGCCATTTCCTCGGCGCGGGCGCGTGGGGTTTTGCGCGTGACGACCATGGCAGTTTGCGTGGCTACTGCGTCGTCGCCCAAGGTAAGCAGTGCCGAGCGCGATTGTCCGGAGCCTTCGGAAGATTCCAGCCGCACGCGGCCTTCCATAACAGATACTTCGAGGCGCGCGGGCTCCTGTCGCATGAGAAATTTGGTGCCCAGCACCGTGACGCGGCGATTGGCGGCCGTTACCGTAAATGGATGCTGCGGATCGTGCACGATCTGGAAATAGGCTTGGCCCCTGTCGAGCCACACTTTGCGTTTGTCATCAGGGCTGATGCGCAGCACCGTATCGGTGTCGAGTTCGACCTGCGAACCATCGGACAAAGTGACGACATCGTGGCCGCCGAGCGCTGTGGCATAGGTCTTTTCGCGCGGGGCTTGCGGCCAAAACGCAAGAACACCGATCACCGCTATGGCGGAAAGGGCTGCAGCCGCTTTGACGAACACAGGCCACAGGCGCGGGAAGAATTCGCGCAACGAGAAATTGCGCGAGGGCGGGCGCAGCGCAGCCAATCGGCCAGCGCGGCCCCAGGCGTTGTCGAGACGCAAATAGGCAATCATGTGTGCGGGCGATTGCGCGAGCCAGACGTCAAGTTCTTTGGCCTTTGCGTCGTCCCAGTCCTCGCGCACGCGGCGGGCGATGATCCATTCGGCCGCGCGCGTTTCGATGCCGCCTGCCGCCAGTCACGAGGTCTTCGCCTGCGTCGCTCACGGCAACCTCCGCACGTCGTCGGAGCCGCCATAGAGATAGTCGGCCAGTCCACGCAGACCGATGGTGATGTGACGTTCAACCGTCTTCTCGGCGATGTTCATGCGCTGGGCGATCTCGCGCAGAGACAAGCCTTCAATCTGGCGCAGCACGACGGCCTCGCGGGCGCGCGGCGGCAGATGATCGAGCGCATCTTGCAATACGCGCAATTCCTCACGCGCGATCACCACCCGGTCGGGCGCGGCCTCTGCCGAGCCCGCGCCCAGCACGTCCAGATCGGCGAAGGTTTCAATGGGCACGATCTGTTCGCGTTTCACCCGGTTGATCAGAAGATTGCGCGCCGTGCGCAGCAGGAACGGCTTGGCGAAGCGCGGGATTTCCTTTTGCGCGGCTTCGTAGACGCGGACATAGACGTCCTGGCGCAGATCGGCGAAGTCGCTGCGGTTGCGCCAGTTGCGGCGCAGGAAGTGCATCAAGGCGGCCTCCAGCGGCAGCACCTCACGCACGAACCAGGCGTTGACCTCCGACCACGCACCGCCATCGTGATGGGGCGCGCCCTCGCCTTCGCAATCCTGACCTGGCGTTTCGGCCATCCCCTTGTTTCCCGCGCGGACGGTTTGCCGCGCAAGGGTAGACAATCGGGAAACGGAAATCCCCCAAGGGAGAACGCAAAAAAAACGGCGGGACGCGCGGCCCCGCCGTTTTCACGCAATAAAATGAGCCTAGCCGCCGAAGCCGATGCTGACCGTGGCGAAGGGGCCGTAATTGCCGATCTTTTCGGATATGCGGGCATCGTTGCCGCCATCCATCGCATTGAAGAAAAAGTCCGCGCGATAACCGGCGCTGACTTTGAAATCGTGGATGCGATAGGTGACGCCGGCCAACGCACCGATGTTGGGGACAACAACGGTGCGGCTGCGCGTGTGCGCGGTCGCAAAGGTCTTCGAGCTGACGTGCTGGCCTCTTGCGCCATAATTCAAGGTTTCGGGGTGATAGTTCGACCTTGTCTGATGGGAGACCTTGGTGCGCTGCCGCCCGAACAGCACCGCGGCATTCGCGCCGTAATCGAAGGTCAGCTCTCCGTCTTCGCGATTGCCCACGAAAGGAGATGAACCGTTCCACGAAAGCGATGGGCCGATGCCATGGAAGTCCCGCTGCGCCTGAAGATCGGCGTAATGATTGTGATAGCCCTCGCCGCCCCAGAATTTCATACCCTGAAGTTTGGGAAATATGGCGAGCCAGAAGGTGGGGGCATATTTGTAGTGGAGATGCCAATCGGGATCGGAGGCCAGCGTGATGTTCGATTTGTTGTTGAACTGGGCGAAGCGCACACCGAAATCGATTTGCGACGAACCGCCGAACAGCCCGAGCCCCACATCTTTGCCCACCTGAAAATCGAGGATCAGATGGCTCTCGCGCGCATCCATCTGGGTGCTGGCAAATTTGTGCGCCAGGGGACCGTGATATTGGAAGGGGGCTACGATCGTGCCGCTGACGAGCGTGCTGTAGACGGGCTTGGGGAATGTTTGCTGGTTCTTATCTACTTTCCTGACGGACCGGCCATAGCGGACCCCCGCCGAGAAAGCCCAACTCGATCCTGTCGGACGAAAAGACAGTTTGCCGGTTTCATCGACGCTTTGATGCGGCAGTTCTTCGAAATTGGCGGAAGGCGCAAACATGGCAGGTCGTTTCTGCGGAAACGAAGGCGAAAATGTTTCCTGACCCACATCAAGCCTTGTCAGTTGACCGCCCAGCTCGATCCATACCTGCGGCTCGTCGCTTTGCGCGGCAGCACCTCCTGTGTATCCCAGCAAGGCAATCGCAGATGCGGTTGCCAGAAATTGCCAGCGGGCCTGCATCTTCCTGTTGTTCTGAATCAGTTCGCTCATATTTTCCCCCTCACCAATTCTTCGTTACGCGGATGCCGATCAGCTTTGGATCGGTCAGGAACACGTTGGTGGTTAAGCCGCTGTCGTCGCTGTTCAGGAAATCGCCGGTGATGGCGGTCGTGTTGAAGATGTTCTTGTCGTAGAGCATGACCTGCCAGCCCGCCTGACTGGTGAGGATCAGGGTGAGGTTGACGTTGGTATAACCCCGCAGGCGGTCATAGGGATTGTCGTTGAAGATGCGCGCCCAGGAATAATCCTGCCAGTAATAGTCCGCGCGCAGCGTTCCCGCCCAATCGGCCGACAATGGGATCGTGTATTGCGCGCCCGCAGACACGGTGAACGGCGGTGCGTTGGGCAATTCGTTGCCGCTCAGATCCTTGTCGAAGCCTTCGCCGTTGTTCGGTGCGGAAGCCGGATTGAAGCCCGGATAATCGGGGTAAGCCGGGTTCTGGACCGGGGTATAAGGTTTTCCCGTTATGGGATCGACTTGCGCACCGTATGTTATGCCGCAAATGAGCATGACGTTGCTGGTTGCAGATGAGCCGGGCGCTTGCGAGCCGCCATATTCCAGACTGGCCGCCACAACATATTCGGGAAGAATGCAGTTGGAGGTTTGCGTCACGAAAGGTTTGACGACGATCCAGCCGGGATGATTTGCGGCATCCGTGCGATCCATGAGGTCGACCGATTTCGAACCCTTTGCAAGGGCGGTATCTTCCCAGCCGCCGGCGAAATTGAACCGCAAACCGGGCGCTGGTTCCCAGCTCGATTCGATTTCGGCGCCTTTCACATGGGCATCGAAATTGTCGTTGATCGAAGTGCGATCGACGATGCGCGAAATCTGGTAGTTCTCGTAATTGTAGTAGAAGGCCGAAACGTTGAAGGTCAACGCGCCATCGAGCAGCGTGTTCTTCGAGCCGAGTTCGAACGCATCGACGAATTCCGGCTTGAACGCGAGTGGATGGATCGGGTTACTTCTTTCACCGTTGCCGACAATGTCGTTGTAGGTGAGCAGGACTGCGCCGGGCGGATTGGCGCCACCGGCCTTATAGCCATGGGCATACGATCCGTAGATCATTGTCTGATCGGTGAAATTCAGTTTCGGCGTCCAGTTCACCGCCGCACGCCCCGTGAACTGATCCCATTGCTGGTTCAGAACGCCGGTGACGGCATAGCCATATCCCGGAATGAGCAGTTCGCTTGGTATATCGGTAAAATGCTTTTGGTCTTCGGTGAACCGCAAGCCGCCGATCAGCTTCACGTCATCGAGGACATTGTAATAGACCTCGCCGAAGCCTGCATAGGAATTGAGCGTGTAGGGATTCTGGTTGAGAAAATAATTGTGTCCCTTGTTGTTCAGGTGTTCCAGGTCGTTGGGATCGATGTATTGGCAGGGCAATTCCCCTTCCACACCGATTTCCAGCTTTCCGTAGGGATTGGATTGTCCCTGCCCGCCAACGAGACAGTTCGTATTGTCGGAAACGCCGGGAACCCAGGGCAATGTTTGCTGGGCAGAGCCGCCGCGATTCCAAGTATAACTCGCCAAGGTGAGCGAATTGATGAAGACGTAATAGTTTTCTTCCGTTTCATAGTGCAGGTAATTGCCGCCAACGCTGAAATTCAGCGGGCCGCTGTAATGCGATGAGAGCCGGAATTCCTGACTGAATTGCCAGGCATGTTCGGTCGACAAATCTTGCGCCACAAGCCGGTCGCTGCAACCAAGCTGCGGATCGCAGAAGGTTCCGACCCCCATACAGGTCGCTTCACTCCCGCCGCTGAAGCGTCCGGCCACCGAAGCGCCTGTGCAGGGCTGATTGAGGGCGGTGCAGCTGCCATATACCTGGGTGCAGATTCCGTTGTTGGGGTCCAGCGCAGATGTGCTGTTGAGGAAACCATTGGCCTCAAAGGCGCCCGACCGCGTGTCGAATCTGTTGTAATCTTCCGTCGACCAGAGAAAATCGTTGTTGAAACCGGTTTGCGACGTAAAAGTCAGTTCGGGAGAAAGCGTGTAATCCGCATTCAGCTCGACCGTATCGTTCTTCGCCTTGTAGATGGGATTGAGCGCGGTTTCGATGACGCGCAAATTTGTCGATTGCGTGGTGCCGGTATAGGGATCGAAATGGATGGACGCATTGACGGGAACGCCGATGCCCGATAGCGGCGAGTAATAAGGAAGCGATATGCCGTTGGGAACTTCGAATGCCTCCGGCGAATAAAGCGACGTCGGAAGGCAGCCCTGGCTCAGATAGTGATCGGGCTGATAAGCGGCAATTCCATAAAATCCGTTGTCGACAACCTGCCCATCGATAGTCGTGCGGAATCGGCGCCGTTTTGCACAGCTGTTTGGCGGTACGCATGCGGTCGTCATCTTCGGAGAAATGCTCCCACATCAGATTGATCTGCAGGCGTTCGATGGGCTTCAGGCCCAGCGAGACGCGGCCCGACCACAGATCGCGGCCATCGATGCGTTGCTGCGTGAGATCGTTGAACGAATAGCCCTGCCGCTTGGTCCATTCTCCGGCGATGCGCAGGTCGACACGATCGTCGACGAGCGGAAGGTTGACCATGCCTTCGAAGCGCTTCTGGTGATACGATTGCCGATTTCGCCGGACGCCATGGCTTCGAACTGATCGGTCGGTTTGGCGGTGATGAGGTTGACCACGCCGGCGGTTGCGTTGCGGCCGTAAAGCGTGCCTTGCGGCCCACGCAGAACTTCGGCCTGCGCGAGATCGTAAAATTCCTGTTCGAAAAAATGATTGCGCAGGAACGGGATGTCGTTGAGCGCGACGGCAACGGCTGGATCGGTGGTGACCGAAATCGCCTGCGTGCCGATGCCGCGAATCTGGATGTTGTAGCCGGTGAAATTTGTTTTCGAGAAGGTCAGGTTGGGAACCTGTTTCACCAGATCGGGGCCACCGGCGGTTTGGGTGGCGGTCAACTGTTCCTGGCTCAGCGCGGTGATCGCAATCGGAATGGACTGCACATCGGCGCCGCCCAGTTTCGACGAGGTGACGGTGACGGTTTCCACAGCACCGCGCGGCACCGAGCTTGCCTGCGCAAGCTGGATGGAAAGGTTTTCGGCGTTGTTGTTGCTCTGCCGCGCGCCCGGCACGACCGCGATCACGCCGGATTCGCGCTGGATGGTGAAACCCGTGCCGGAAAGGATGCGGGCCAGCGCATCGTCGGAAGAAAGATTGCCGCGCACGCCTTTGGATTGGATGCCGCGCACCGCCTCACCCGAGATGACGAGCGATTGGCCGGTTTGCGCGGTGTAGGCATTGAGCGCGCGGGCGAGATCGCCGCCCGGGATATTGAAATCCTGCGCCTGGGCCGTTTGCGCCAGCATCAGCGCGAAAAGGCTTGCGGTGGTTGTTTTGAGGATCGTGCGCGGTGTCATTTGCCCCCCGGTTTTCATGTTTCCCCCTCGATCTTCGCGTTCAGCGCGAGATCACGATTTTGTCGCCCTTGTTGGCGACGTGGACTTTGAGAACGAGCGTGGCCACGCGGCCGAACAGCTCGACATCGTTGATCGGAAATGTGCCCACCATCGTCAGATGCGTGGGCGCATTCGGCGCGAGCACGATCTTCTTCTGGTTGTAGCGGTTGAATTCGGCGACCGCATCGGCGAGCGTGGTGTAATCGAAGATCAGCACGCCGCGGCGCCAGCCGAGTTCGCTTGCCAGATGTTTCTCGGTCTTCTTCGTGACCGAAATCGCGTTCGCAGTTGCCACTGCGACGTCGCCGGGCAAGAGCACCGCGGGCCGGATATGCGCGGAAGCATTTGCGGATTCCACGCGGGCCCGTCCTTCGACGAGGGAGACTTCGAGGCGGCCGGGGTCGTCGCGCACGACGAATTTTGTGCCGAGGTCAACGATGCGGTGGCCCGCTACGAAGACGACAAAGGGATGGGCAGCGTCGTGCTTGATCTGGAAATAGGCCTCGCCCTTTTGCACCCAGGCCATGCGCTTGGCGGGGGCCACACGCACAACCGTGTCGGTGTTGAGCTCGACCTGCGAACCATCGCGCAGGGTGATGACTTCGCGGCCGCCGACGGGAGTTGCGTATTTCTCGCCTTCTGGTTGGAGGTAATAGGCCACACCCGCAATGCCGATTGCCGCCACGGCGACCAAGGCCGCAGCCGCACGGCGAAGAAAGGGCCAGAAATTGTGCTGCTGTTCGGGCGCGGCAGATTGCGGTTTGAAAGAGCGCAGCGCGGAAAGGCGGTCGGCATCCTGCCACACCGCTTCTAGGCGCCAGAAGGCGGCGCAATGGGCGGGGGATTGCGCGAGCCATGCCTCCAGCGCCGTTTGGTCGTCTTGGCCCCAGCAGCCGAGGTCGCGGCGTTCGAGCCATTGGGCGGCCTGCGTATTGGTGTCGACGGCGCTCATGAGCCCCTGCGCAATTCGGCGGCTTCACCGAGATAGATGTCGGCAAGCGCGCGCATTCCTGCGGTGATGTGATCGGAAACGGTGTTTTCGCTGACACCCATGCGCTCGGCGATTTCGCGTCGCGACAGGCCTTCCACCCGGCGCAGCAGCACGGCTTCGCGGCAGCGCGGCGGCAACAGGTCGATGGCGGCCTGCAGGCGGCGCAACACGTCGCGGGCAATTGCGCTGCGTTCGGGACCCGGCTGGTCTACGGCAATGTCCAAGTCGTCGAGATCGGACACGGCGTCTATCGGCACAACCTGGTTGTGGCGGATGCGGTCGACCAGCAGGTTGCGGGCGGTGGTGATGATAAACGCCTTCGGCTTGTCAGGGATTTCCTTGCGAGCGGCTTCCAGCACCTGGGCGTAGACGTCCTGCCGCAAATCTTCGATCTCGGCCTTGTCGCGCCAGTTCTGGTGCAGGAAATGCATCAACAGGGCCTCCAGCGGCAGCACCTCACGGACGAACCATTGCTTCACGTCAAACGCAGTCATCGCCGCGCCCGACGCTTGCGGTTTGCCCGAACGGTTGAATTCGAATGTTTCGCCCATCCCCCGCCAGCGTCCTGCCTTTTCAGGGGTTGAAGTTCTCGATCTATCTATAAGACGGAGCAGCCGCGCGCTCGTGTGGGCGCGCCCCCGAAAAATTTGATCAGAGAAATTTACGCCCTTTCGCGCGGAGGCGCGAAGGGGCGTTTTGGCGAAATATTATTTTAAGGGCGCAATCAGTGCGCGAGCTGGTCCGCGTCGTGACTGCTTTGTGACCAGGCAAATACAACCTGCTTTTCCGGGCGTACCAGCTTTTCGTCCTGCCCCTTGTAGGAGAAGCTCGCCAGAAGATCGCGCAGGAACTCCAGACGGGCGGTCTTCTTCACATTGGCGCGCACAATGGTCCAGGGCGCCAGCGCATGGCTGGTACGTTCGAGCATGTCGTCGCGCGCCTGGCTGTAGGCATTCCATTTCTTCTGGGCAGCCTGGTCAATAGGCGAGATCTTCCAGTTCTTGAGCGGACTTTCGCGGCGCGCTTCGAGCCGCTTGGCCTGCTCCTTCTTGGTGATGTCGAGATAATATTTGCGCAAGTGAATGCCATCGCGCACCAGCATCTCCTCGAAGGGCACAACGGACTCTATGAATTCCTCGATCTGTTTGCCGGTCGCAAAACCCATCACGCGCTCGACGCCGGCACGATTGTACCAGGAGCGGTTGAACACGACGAATTCTCCGCCCGCCGGCAGATACGGAATGAAGCGCTGGAAATACCATTCGCTTTCTTCGCGGTTGGTGGGTTTGCCGGGCGCGTGGACGCGCGTGTCGCGGGGGCTCATGTGTTCGGTCAATCGCTTGATGGTGCCGTCTTTACCCGCCCCGTCGCGGCCCTCGATGATGACGAGCACTCTTTCGTTTTGTGCCAGCAATTGGCGTTGCAGCTTCACCAATTCTATCTGTAATAAATAGAGCGTCTTTTTGTAGCCGTCTTTGCCATCGTCGTCGTTATCGTCATCGTGCTTGTGCTTATGTCTGGCCATGACAGTCCTCCGCTGGTCGCTTAGCTTAGCAAACGATCCATCGGCGTGCGCGGCCTAAAGCGGCGTCCAGGCAAGGACGGCGGAGCCGGTTGCCTCGCGCACGCGCAACGCGCGGATGCCAAAGACCCGCGCAAGCGTTTCGTCGCTGAGCGCGCTATCGGGTGTTCCCTGCGCGGCCACGGTGCCCTTGTCGAGAACGACGATCCCGTCGCAATAGCGCGAAGCGAGTGCTAGATCATGTAAGGTGACCAGCACGGTGGTACCGCGGCGCGCTTCGTCGTTGAGCAGGCGCATCAAGCTCAGTTGGTGGGCGGGATCAAGATGGGCGGCGGGCTCATCGGCCATCAGGATGGGGGCGTTGGTGGCGAGCGCGCGAGCCAGCAGCACGCGGGCGCGTTCGCCGGCGGAAAGTTCGTTGATGGGACGGTCGGCAAATTCGCGTGCCTCGCAACGCTCAAGCGCGTCGAAGATGGCGGCTTCGTCGGTCTGGTCGAGAGCTGCGAACAATTTGCGGTGGGGCAAACGGCCCAACGCCACGAGGCGTTTTGCGGTGATCGGCCAATGAGCGTCGGCTGCTTGCGGCAGATAGGCGATGCTGCGGGCCAATCCTTCGCGCGACCAGCTTTTGAGATCGTTGCCGAGAATGCGGATGTGGCCCTGTGCGGGTAGAACACCCAACGCGGCGCGGAACAGCGTGGTCTTGCCTGCGCCGTTCGGGCCGACGATGGCAGTCACCGCGCCGCTGGCGAAGTTCGTCGTGACGTTGGTGAGCACGGCGCGTGTGCCATAGGCGGCGCAAACGCGGTCGAAGGACAGCGCGCTCATGCATCCCTCCGTAGGCGCAGGATCAGCCAGAGGAAGAACGGCGCGCCCAACAGTGCGGTAAAAACGCCCAGCCGCAATTGTTCGGAGGGATCGGCGAAGCGCACCGCGATGTCGGCCAACGCGATCATGGCCGCACCGCCAAGCGCGGACGGCAAAATCAATCGTGCGGGTTCGTAACCGTAGAAAGGGCGCAGCAGGTGTGGCACGACGAGGCCGACGAAACTGACCGCGCCTGCCGCGGCGGTGGCAGCACCGGTTGCCAGTGCAACACCGAAGATGACGCGGCGGCGGATGCTTGTGACGTTGACGCCAAGGCTTTGGGCGGCATCTTCGCCCAAGGTGAGAGCGTCGAGGCCCCGCGCGGCACTGGCAAGCAGTGCCACACCTATGAGTGTCAGGGGTGCGGCAAAGGCGAGATCAGAGAGCGTGCGATCCTTCAGCGAGCCCATCATCCACAACACCATCTCGCTCATCGCGTAGGGATTGGGAGCAAGCGAAAGCGCAAGCGCGGTAAGCGCGGTCGCAAAACTTGCAATGGCGACGCCAGCCAACACCAGCGCCATCACGCCTGCGCCCGCGCGCGACAACAAGTAAAGAAGACCAGCCGAGACAAGCGCGCCTGCGATCGCACAAGCGGGAAGAACGGCGGCGCTGAGGGTTGCCAATCCGAAATAGAGCGCGATCACTGCGCCCAATCCGGCCGATGACGTGACGCCGGTGACACCGGGTTCGGCGAGCGGATTTCGGAACAAGCCCTGCAACGCCGCACCGCTGGCGCCAAGTGCTGCGCCGACGAACAGAGCGAGTGCCGCGCGCGGCAGGCGGATTTCGCGCGCGATGATCCCGGCAGCGCCGTGCCCGGAGAAAAGACCCAAAATCAAATCGGACGGCGCAATGTCCGCCGGGCCCAGGAAAAACGAAAGTGCCGAGAGACCGAGCGCGAGAATGAGCAACAACCACGTCACACGCGCTGGCGCGTCGCGACGCGTCGCGAAGAAGCCCATCCGCCCGTCTTGTTGCGCTGCTGCGCCGTGCATCGCCGCCTCGTTGCTTCGCCGGCGCGCGCAGGGAAACTGCCCCACGTTCCGGCTGGCCACCCGCCAGCGGAAGGTCGACGTGACGACGGCAGGTCTCCTGGCTCGCGGCTCTGGCGCGGACTTCCGCCTTCCCGGTTTCCCAGTGGCATTTGGAGTCCACTCGCCGCTCACAGTTGCGGGGGCAGCCGGGGTCTCAACCCCGTTCCCTTGACCGTCGCTTTGCCAAAACTCTTAGTTTGCGGCCTGACGCCGTGCAAGCGCGCTTGCACCCCGGCCCAGTTCCGCCAGGGGTTGCGCCACTTTGGCCGACCACGGGCCAGGGCAAAGCAGCGGGGTCAGCGACACCCACTTAATAAGTGTGCTGCCCGGCAGCGCCCGGAGTGCTGGGTGGCGCAGCACGAGGTCAGCGCGCGAACGCACGGTTTCGCCGTTGAGCAGAAGCAAATCGGGATGGGCTGCAACCACGGCCTCTACGGGGATCGCGCCGGTACGGCCAACCTTGAAGGCGGGTGCCATGTTATCGAGACCGGAGAGTTTCAGGATTTCATCGCTCGCGCCGCCAATGCTCGCGTAGCCGTTGGGCTCATATATAAGTGCGCGCACTGGCGGATGGGTTGCGCGTGCGGCCGCGACGGCGAGTTCCGTGTCCATCTCCTTCGACAATTGGGCAGCGCGCGATTGCGCGCCCAGCTTTTCGCCTAGCATCGTCGTGATCTTGCGGATATCAGCCAGCGAATTGGCCCAAGGCACGTCGAGGATCCGAACTCCCATCTCCTGCAGATGCGCGTGCAGGCGCGCATTGGTGCCTTCGTACATCACGACGAGGTCGGGCTTGAGATCGAGCACAGTCTCCGTGTCGGGGCGGATCAGCGTGATGCCGCGCACCTGATCGCGGATGGTGGAAACGATCGGATGGGTGTCGGCAGCGAGGAAGGAAAGTGCGGCGATGTTCTGGCGTGGCACAAGACGGAAGACATATTCGTCGGTGCACAAAAATGTTGAAACCACGCGTGTCGGCGCAGCAATGCTTCGCGCGGATGTGAACGCGGCGAGCAAAATAAGGGCTACAATCCAGCTATGCCTGGGCCGCATATTGACCTGCTGGTTCGCGCCGCCCCATCTGGGACAAAATCACAAACGGAAACACCATGTGCCGATTGCTCGCAATTGCGACCATTGCCAGTCTCTCTGCCCTGCCCGCCTGTGCCGCGCCCACCATCGCGGACATTCTAGCGGCAAACAAGACCGCAAGCGCAGGCGCCGCCTGGGACGACAAGCCAACGCTGCAGATTGATTACGACTATTCGGGACAAGGTCTCACCGGCACGAGCGCAACGCTTGAAGACGTCCAACGCGGCAGTTTTGTCGACAGCTACGCGATCGGCCCCAACAGTGGCGCCAGTGGCTTCGACGGGGCGCGCGCCTGGGAGAAGGAACCGTCCGGCACCGTCACGCAGCAATCTGGCGGAGACGTTCTGCCGCTCGCCATCAACGAAGCTTATCGCAATCAAAATCTCTGGTGGCGGCCGGATTTCGGCGGCGCGGACGTCAAGGCCGAAGGCGAAAAGACCGACGGCGGGGTGGCCTATGACGTACTTGCCTTCACGCCCAAGGGAGGTAAAGCGTTTCAGGCGTGGTTCGATGCCAGGACGCATCTACTCGCCCGCACGGTCGAGCAGCAGGGCACATTGTCAATCATCACCTCCTTTTCGGATTACGCCACGGTGGACGGCGCCGAGATCGCACGCAAGCTGATGATCGAAGACGCGAGCGGCGAAGGAAATCGCCAGACCCTCACCTTGAAAAGTGCGCGCTTCTCGGAGGCGCTGCCCTTGTCGGCCTATGCGATGGCCAGGGAAAATCTGCACGACTATTCGATCGCGGGCGGTGCGCACGAGACGACGGTGCCGTTCGAGCTTGTCAACAATCACATCTATGCCGATGCCTCGGTCAACGGGAGCAAACCCCTGCCGTTCATCTTCGACACGGGCGGTCATCTTATTCTGACGCCGGACACGGCAAAGCAATTGAATGTCGACGCGCAGGGCCGGATGACCTCGACCGGTGATGGCAATGCTGTGGCATTCAGCGGCGTCGCGAAGGTGAACGCGATCAAGATCGGTGCGGCGATGCTGACCAACCAGCCAGTCCATGTGTTGCAGTTCAACGCGCCCGGTGTCGAAGGCATCCAGGAAGGCGGCATGATCGGTTACGAATTCTTCGCCCGCTTCATCACGCGCTTCGACTATGGCAAGCACACCATCACTTTCATCGACAAGAAATATTTCCATCCAAAAGACGCGGGCACGCCGGTGCCGTTGGCGCTCTATCACCAATTTCCGGAAGTGATCGGCTCTTATGATGGTGTGCCGGGGCGCTTCGGCATCGACACCGGCGCACGCACGGCACTGACGCTGACCTCGCCCTTCGCCGACAAGAACGGCCTTCGCGTCCAGGCGAAGAATGCGGTGGTCGCGCAGACTGGCTGGGGTGTGGGCGGCGCGTCATATGGCTTGGTCTGGCACGGCGGCACATTGATGTTGGGCGAGGTCATGGTGCAATCGCCGCTGACCGAGATCAGCACCGACAAGGCAGGCGCAGGTGCGGCCGAGGCGTTTCCGAACAATGTTGGCGGCGGGGTACTGAAGCGGTTCGTGGTGACTTTCGATTACGACCACGCCATCCTGTATCTGAAGCCGGTCGCCGGGCCTGTGGCCGATCTGGACACGTTCGACCGCTCCGGTATGTGGATCAACGCCGCACCGGAGGGGATGAAGGTGATGGACCTGACGGCGAACGGCCCCGCCGACCGGGCCGGCCTCAAGGTGGGCGACATCATTACCGCTGTGGACGGCAAGCCCGCCAAGAATATTCCAGTCTACGAACTGCGCCAGATGCTGCGCAATCAAGCCCCCGGCACCGTGGTCGAACTGGCCGTGGGCGACGCCAAGACGGCCCATAACCTACGGCTAACCCTCAAGGATCAGGTCTAGGGACAGTTTGCCACCCGCCCTTGCAAAAAGCGGTAATCTATGCAATTGACATTTATGTCAGGGAAGAGCGCCGTTTGACGGATTGCGCCGATTGCGCGGTTCTCACACACCTCTTTTCGACGCCAAATCCTCGCCAAAGGGACCCTTTCCATGCCGGTTTATCGCGCGCCAGTCGACGACATGAAGTTCATCATCAACGAACTTCTGGAGCTGGAAACGCTCAAGGACATTCCGCAATTCGACGAGCTGACGCCTGATCTGGTGGATGACGTTCTCACCAACGCCGCCAAATTCGCCGAAGAAGTTCTGCAGCCGCTCAACCAGTCCGGCGACGAGGAAGGCTGCCACTACGAAAACGGCGTCGTGCGCACGCCCAAGGGTTTCAAGGAAGCCTACAAGGCCTATTGCGATGCGGGCTGGGGCGGGCTTGCCGCGCCGGTGCCGTTTGGCGGCATCGGGCCTGCCGATCCTCATCACCATGGCGATCGCGGAGATGGGGCTATCCGCCAACCAGTCTTTTGCGATGTATCCGGGTCTTACGTCGGCTGCCTATGCGGCGCTGATGATGACCGGCCAGGACTGGATGAAGTCAGCACATCGTGCCGAAGATGGTGTCGGGCGAATGGGCGGGCACGATGTGCCTGACCGAACCCAATTGCGGCACCGATCTGCGCCTGATGAAGACGCGCGCGGTCGAACAGCCTGATGGCACCTACAAGCTTGACGGGCACGAAGATTTTCATCTCCGGCGGCGAACAGGATCTGACCGACAACATCATCCATATGGTGATCGCGAAGATTCCCGACGAGAACGGGCAAATCTACGACGATCTTTCGACGGTGAATTTCTTCATGGTGCCGAAATTCATCGTCGGAGAAGACGGCAAGATGGGTCAGCGCAACGGCGTGATCTGCGGCGGCATCGAAAAGAAGATGGGCATCAAGGGCTCGGCCACCTGCGTGCTGAATTTCGACGACGCGATGGCATGGCGGCTGGGGCCCAAGCCGACGCCGAAGAAGCCCGGCGAAGAAACGATCCTCATCCGCCGGCATGAGCGGCATGTTCGGCATGATGAACGCTGGCGCGGCTGGGCGTGGGCGTGCAGGGCATCTGCCATCGGCGAAGTCGCCTATCAGAACGGGCTGGCTTACGCCCATGAACGCCGCGTCGGCCGCGCGCTGACCGGCCCCGCCGAGCCCGACAAGCCGGCCGATCTTGAGATCGTGCATCCCGACGTGCGGCGCATGCTGCTGCATTGCCGCTCCTTCATCGAAGGCGCGCGCGCGGTGGCGATGTGGACGACGCTGAATATGAACGTCATGCGCTCCAACCGGCCGGAGGCGCAGGACGCGGCACTGCTCTCCGATCTGATGACGCCGGTGATCAAGGCATTCTTCACCGACATGGGCTTCGAATGCGCCAATATGGCGATGCAGATGCTATGGCGGCCACGGCTATATCCGCGACAATGGCGTGGAGCAATTCGTGCGCGACGGCCGCATCAACCAGACCTATGAAGGCGCCAATGGCGTGCAGGCGATGGACCTCGTCGGCCGCAAGCTGGGCCGCAAGGGCGGCGCCGCGCCGATGGCGCTGTTCAAGCAGATCACCGGCTGGCTCGGCGCAAACGACGGACGCCGATCTCGCGGCATTCACCAAGCCGGTGAAGCGCGGTCTCGATACGCTGCAGCAGACCACGATGTGGCTGGCGCAGCACGGCATGGCGAACCCCAACGACGCGGGCGCCGGCGCCACCGACTATCTGCGCATGATGGGCATCGTCGTGCTCGGCTGGATGTGGGCGCGCATGGCGAAGGTGGCGCAGGCCAAGCTCGCCGCAGGCAGCGGCAACAAGGCGTTCTACGAAGCCAAACTCGTTTCCGCCAGCTACTGGATGGAACGCATGATCCCGGAATGCGCGATGCTGTTCGAACGCATCCAGGCCGGCAGCGAAACCATCATGGCGTTCGAGACCAACGCTGCTTGAACGAAATCTTCACCTGCCCGCGGGCAGGTGAAGGACAAATTTATGCCGCTTCGGCCATCTGCGAAAGTTGCGTGAGCAGCGCCTGAACGCCCTTCAGGCGCTGTTCGGCGTGCGGCCAGTCGCGGGCGATGACGACCTTCTGGTCGGGCCGCACCTTCATCGTGCTCTGATGCTGCGCTGATCAGACGCACCAGCGCCACCGGATTGGGAAACTGGTTGTTGCGGAAGGTGAGCGTGGCGCCCTTGGGACCGGCGTCGATCTTCTCCACCAGCGCCGACGCGGCACAGCTGCTTGATCGCCACGATGTCGAGCAGATGCTTCACTTCGTCGGGCAACGGCCCGAAACGGTCGATCAGTTCGGCGGCGAAGCGGTCGATCTCGGCGCGGTCTTCGATGCCCGCAAGCCGGCGGTAAAGCGACATGCGGACATTGAGATCGGCGACATACTCTTCCGGGAATCAGCACCGACGCGCCGATATTGATCTGCGGCGACCATTGGTCGGCAGCATCGGCGCCGTCGCCGCCTGCGCGCATCTGCGAGACCGCCTCTTCCAGCATCTCCTGATAAAGCTCGATGCCGACTTCGCGGACATGGCCGGACTGTTCTTCGCCCAGCAGATTGCCGGCGCCGCGAATATCCAGATCGTGGCTCGCCACGGAGAAGCCCGCGCCCAACTGATCGAGCGATTGCAGCACCTGCAGCCGCCGCTCGGCGGTTTCGGTCAGCTTCCGGTCGGCGGGCGTCGTCAGATAGGCATAGGCGCGCTGCTTGGAGCGGCCGATGCGGCCGCGCAACTGATAAAGCTGCGACAGGCCGAACATGTCGGCGCGATGCACGATCAGCGTGTTGGCGGTGGGGATGTCGAGGCCGCTTTCCACGATGTTGGTGGAGACCAGCACGTCGATCTTGCGGTCATAGAACGCCGTCATCACGTCTTCGAGCGCGGTCGCCGGCATCTGGCCGTGGGCGACCGCCGATCTTCACTTCCGGCACGGTATGCTTTCAGGAATTGCCTCGGCCTCGCGCAGATCGGACGATGCGGGGCGCGACATAGAAGCTTTGGCCGCCGCGATAATGCTCGCGCAACAACGCCTCGCGCACCACCAGCGGATCGAACGGCGTGACGAAGGTGCGCACCGCCAGCCGGTCGATCGGCGGCGTGGTGATGAGCGACAGATCGCGCACGCCGGACAGCGCCAGTTGCAGCGTGCGCGGGATGGGCGTGGCGGTCAGCGTCAGGACATGCACGTCGGCCTTGAGCGCCTTCAGCCGCTCCTTGTGGGTGACGCCGAAATGCTGCTCCTCGTCCACGATCACCAGGCCCAGCCGCTTGAACGCGATGCTTTCGGCCAGCAGCGCATGGGTGCCGACCACGATATCGACGTCGCCTGCTGCCAGCGCCTGCCTTGGTTTCGCGCGCTTCCTTCGCATCCACGAAGCGCGAAAGCTGGCGCACCTTCACGGGAAAGCCCGCGAAAGCGTTCGGCGAAAGTCGCGATAATGCTGGCGCGCCAGCAGCGTGGTCGGCACCACCACCGCCACCTGCTCGCCCGCCATCGCGGCGACGAAGGCGGCGCGCAACGCGACCTCGGTCTTGCCGAAGCCGACATCGCCGCAGACCAGCCGGTCCATCGGCCGGCCCTTGGCGAGATCGCCAATGGCTTCGGCGATGGCTTTTTCCTGATCCTCGGTCTCCTGATAGGGAAAGCGCGCGCAGAATTCGTCGTAGAGGCCGTGCGGCGGATCGACGGCGGGAAGCGATTTCAGTTCGCGCGCGGCGGCGATGCGGATCAGTTCGGCGGCGATCTCGCGCACGCGCTCCTTCATGCGCGCCTTGCGCTGCTGCCAGCCCGCGCCGCCCAGGCGATCGAGCTGCGCGGTGCCTTCGTCCGCAGCCGTAGCGGGTCAGCAGTTCGATGTTCTCGACCGGCAGGAACAGCTTGCCGCCGTCATATTGCAGTTCGAGGCAATCATGCGGCGCGCCTGCGACGTCGATCGTCTTCAGGCCCAGATAGCGGCCGATGCCATGCTCGATATGGGTGACGAGATCGCCCGGCGCCAGGCTCGACGCTTCGGCGAGGAAGTTCTGCGCCCGGCGCGGCGTGCCTGCGCGCGCACCATGCGGTCGCCCAGAATGTCCTGCTCGGAGACGATGGCGAAATCGGGCGCTTCGAAGCCGTGCTCGATGCCCAGCACGGCAATGCCGACAGCGCTTGCCGTGCAGCGTCTGGCGCGTCGGGCCAATCCTCGACGCTGCGGATGGCGTCAAGGCCGTGATCGGACAGCACCCCGCCCATGCGTTCGGCCGAGCCTTCGCGTCCAGGCTGGCAACCAGCACGCGCTTGTCCGCCCGCCTGCAAGGCCTTCAGGTGATCGGCGGCGGCCTCGAACACGTTGACTTTGCCGCCTGCGCGCGTTCGGGCGCGAAGTCGCGGCCCGCTTGCCGCCGGCATCGACGGTGGTCTTGGATTCCGGCGCCTGGAACGGCGAGAGCTCGCGCACCGGATGTTGCGCCAGCGCCGCCTTCCATTCCGCGTCGGTCAGATAAAGCGTCTCCGGCTTCAGCGGCTTGTAAGGCGGCGCCGTGATTGCATTGGCCGCATCGGGCTTGACCGCGGAATCTGCTCGCGGGTCTCGTAATAATCCGCGATCAGTTCCAGCCGCGCGGCTCTTTGGCTTCCTCGGTCTGATGGGCCAGCAAGCACCAGCGCGCGCGGCAGATAGTCGAACAGCGTGTCGAGCTGGTCGTGAAACAGCGGCAGCCAATGTTCCATGCCCTGATGTCTTGCGCCCGGCGCTGACGCTTCATAAAGCGGATCGTCGCCCGCCGGGCCGAAGGCCGCGACATAGCCGGCTGCGAAAGCGGCTGATGGCTTCGGCATCGAGCGGCGCTTCGCTGGCGGGCAGCAGTTCGATGTCGGTCATCGTGTCTGTCGACAGTTGGGTCTCGGCATCGAAGCGGCGGATGGCGTCCAGCGTCGAGCCGAAGAAATCCAGCCGCAGCGGTTGTTCGGTGCCCGGCGGCCACAGATCGACGATGCCGCCGCGCAACGCGAAATCGCCGGGCTCGCGCACCGTGCCGGCGCGCGCATAGCCATTGCGCGCCAGGAAGGCGACCAGCGCGTCGCGGTCCACCTCTTTGCCGGCATGGCGTGAAGAAGCTCGCGTTGCGCGATGGCCGCGCGCGGCGGCACGCGCTGCAGCACCGCGTTGACCGTGGTGACCACGACAGCGGGCTCGCTGTCCTTGGCGCGGCGGGCAAGTGCCGCCAAGGTCGCCAGCCGCCGGCTTTCGATATCGGGCTTGGGCGAGACGCGGTCATAGGGCAGGCAGTCCCAGGCCGGGAAACGGCAGCACCGCAAGTTCGGGCGCGAAGAAACGCATGGCTTCGTCCGCGGACGCCTGCGCCTGCACATCGTCGGCGGCGACGAACAGCACCAAGCCCTTGCGCCGCCGCGCGGCTTCGGCCGCAAGATAGGCGTCATAGCCTTCGGGCGCGCCGGTGACCGCGAAACGGCCCTCGGCGCGGGCGATGTAATTCAGACGTTCCACGTTGGGGTCTTGCGGCAGCAAAGCGCCTTCAGTCCGGCGAAGACCGGCGTGTCGTACGCGGGCGGCACAGGCGCCTTATCCTGCAGCCAGTCATAGACATCCTGGTCGGGCGCTGCAGCAGCGCCTCGAACTGGTCGAGCCCGGCTTCGTCTCAGCCCGGCCAGGGATTGGGCGGCGAAGGCGCCGAAAATCAGATCGACCTCCTTGAAGCCGCGGCGGCTGCGCGAAACAGAAGCCGCTTACGGCGGTTCTCCGAGAGCGCCGCTTGAAACAGTCATAGCCATGGGGGGGATATAGCGTGGGGGTGACGCTATCGCCAGTGTGGGAAAAACGGGCGGGTTGCCCCGCTTAGCACGGGCTTTCTATTGTTGGCCCCGATGCGGCCCTCGATTCTGTTTCCCCTTTTCGCCGAAATGCGCACCCTTCCGGGCGTGGGCCCGAAGCTGGAAAAGCTCATCGCGCGCGTGGCCGGCACGCAGGCTGGTGGACCTGGTTTTCGACCTGCCGGTGGGCGTGGTCGACCGCACCTACCGGCCCAAGCTGATCGCCGCCGAACCGGGACGCATCGCCACCGTCGACGTGAGCGTGCTCGACCACATGGCCCCGCGCGACGAGAAGCCAGCCCTATCGCGTGCGCTGCTCGGACGACACCGCGATGATGGACCTCGTGTTCTTCCGCGGCCAAGCCGATTATCTGCTGCGCACTCTGCCGGTGGGAAGCAAACGTCTCATCAGCGGACGCATCGAGCGATTACAGCGGCAAGATCCAGATGGCGCATCCCGATTCATCGTGGCGCCGGAAGAGCTGCGGAACTTGCCGCAGCACGAGCCGGTCTATGCCCTGACCGAAGGCCTGGCCGGCAAAGAGTCTGACCAAAGCCATGCGCGGCGCGCTGGAGAAACTGCCCGAGCTGCCCGAATGGCAGGATCGGCGCTTTCAGGAAAACCGCAGACTGGCCGTCATTTCATGACGCGCTGCTGGCGGCGCATGCACCGCAATGCGATGGCGATCTGGCACCGACGACGCCGGTTCGGATGCGCCTGGCCTATGACGAATTGCTTGCCAACCAATTGGCGCTGCTGCTGATCCGCGCGCGATTGCGCGCACCCAAAGGACGCGCGCATCAAAGGCACGGGCGAACTCAAAGCCAAAGCGATTGCCGCCCTGCCCTTCGCGCTGACCGAGGCGCAGATCACAGCGCTTGGCGAAATCGAAGCGGACATGGCGCAAGCCTACGCGCATGTTGCGGCTGCTGCAGGGCGATGTCGGGTCAGGCAAAACCATCGTGGCGTTGCTGGCGCTGCTTGCGCGCGGTCGAAGCGGGCACTGCAAGGCGCGTTGATGGCGCCGACGGAAATCCTGGTGCGCCAGCATATGGCGCGCTTGAGCCGTTGGCGAAGGCCGCGGGCATTCGCATGGCGCTGCTGACGGGCCGCGAACGCGGGCTCGGACGCGTGACGACACGCTGAACGCACTGGCGCAAGGCGAGATCGATATTCTGGTCGGCACCCATGCGCTGTTTTCGGAAGATGTCGCGTTTCGCGATCTGGGCTTGGCGTCGTGGACGAACAGCATCGCTTCGGCGTGCATCAGCGCATGCAGTTGCAGGGCAAGGGACGAACGGCCGACCGACGTGCTGGTGATGACGGCGACGCCCATCCCGCGCACACTGGCGCTCACCGCCTATGGCGACATGGATGTCTCGCGGCTCACTCGGCCGGCCGCCGGGGCGCAAGCCGGTAGAGACGCGTGTGCTTTCGGCCGACGCGGCATCGACGAAGTGATCGCAGCATCTGCGGCGCGCGATCGCGCAAGGCGCGCGCGCCTATTGGGTGTGTCCGCTGGTGGAGGAATCCGAAAAAATCGACCTGGCGGCGGCAGAAGAACGCGCCGTCGATGCTCAAGCGTGTTCTCGGATCAAAAGTCGGCCTCGTGCATGGCCGCATGAAAGGTCCCGAGCGCGATGCGGCAATGGCCGCGTTCAAGGCAGGCGAGACGCAAATCCTTGTCGCCACCACCGTGATCGAAGTGGGCGTGGATGTGCCTGAAGCGACGATCATGGTGGTCGAGCATGCCGAGCGTTTCGGCCTGGCACAACTGCATCAATTGCGCGGGCGCGTGGGGCGCGGGAATATGGCAAATCGAGTTGCCTTCTGGTCTATCATCTGCCGCTGGGCGAAACGGCCAAGGCGCGGCTGAAAACCATGCGCGAGACCGATGACGGATTTGTCATCGCAGAAGAAGATTTGCGACTGCGCGGCGCAGGCGAACTGCTTGGCGTAAAACAGAGCGGGATGCCGGAATTCCGGCTTGCGGACATTGCCGTCCATGGCGAGCTTCTGGCGGCGGCGCGCGATGATGCGGGCCTGATCCTCAAGCGCGATCCCGATTTGAAAGCGCCGCGCGGCGAAGCTTTGCGGGTTCTGCTTTATTTATTTGGGCGCGACGAAGCCGTAAAATATCTCAGAACCGGGTGACGTCCATGCAGCCCGATTTTGTACCCGCCCTGAAAGACGCCCTTACGAAGGCCATTGTGGGCCTTTCGACGCTCGATGGCACGGCACGGCTTTCCGGCGGCGCGAGCCAGGAAACCTGGTCGTTCGACGCGGTCACGCCAAGCGGGCGTATTCCCCTGATCCTGCGGCGCAGCCCCGGTGGTGCCACGCGCGTCGTCACCGAAGGGGCTCCAGCCGTGTCGTTGGCGAACGAGGCACGCACCATCGAAGCTGCGCGCGCCACCGGCGCAAAGGTGCCGCGCGTGCGTTATGTGCTCGTGCCCGAAGACGGTGTCGGCGACGGCTATGTGATGGAGAGGCTTTCGGGCGAGACGATTGCGCGCAAGATTTTGCGTGACAAGGAATTCGATAGCGTTCGTCCGAAGCTTGCGCGTCAATGCGGCGAGGTTCTGGCGCGCATCCATCAGGTGGATACCGCGCCGCTGATGGAATATCTGCCGGTCATCGATGGGCCGACCCAGCTTCGGCAATTCCGGGATCGCTACGATACTTACGATTATCCCCATCCGGTGTTCGAGCTTGCGTTCAAATGGCTAGAGCCGCGACTTGCGGGCGCAAAGCGGCAGACGCTCGTGCATGGCGATTTCCGGAACGGAAATATTCTGATTTCGCCAAACGGCGTCGAAGCGGCACTCGACTGGGAACTGACCCATATCGGCGACCCGCTGGAAGACATTGGCTGGATCTGCACAAATTCGTGGCGGTTTGGCGTGCAGAAGAAAACCGTCGGCGGGTTTGGAGAACTGCAGGATCTGCTTGGTGGCTATGAATCGGGGGGTGGCGAAAGAATCGACCTCGACGATGTGCGGACCTGGATCGTGTTTGGATCGCTCAAATGGGGCGTGATGTGCATGAGTATGTATCAGGGGTTTCGTATGGATGGCTCCGTCGAACGCGCCACCATCGGACGGCGGTCTTCTGAGACCGAGATCGATCTGGTGAACTTAATCATCCGTGGAGAACTTTGAGATGATGGATCAACCCTCCATCCACGAACTCGTGGAAGCAGTGCGCGAGTTTCTCCAGAAGCAGGCGATGCCGGAACTGAAAGGCCACACCGCGTTTCACGCGCGCGTGGCGGCGAATGCGCTGGGCATCGTGGCGCGCGAACTGGCGCAAGGGTCGAAATTACTGGCGGAAGAGAAGGAACGGCTGGTCGCGTTGTTGGGACACGACGGCACGCTCGATGAACTCAATCGCGAACTTTGCGGGCGGATTCGCGAAGGCACCGTTGGGCTTGAAACGCCCGGCCTTGCCCCGCATATGGAAAAGACCACGCGTGACAAGGTCGAAATCGATCAGCCGAATTACTCGGGCCTGCGTTAAGCCCCCTGCGCTCCGATGATCGCCACCGAGCACACATTCATCATCGGCGCGCCGCCGAGATTGTGCGTGAGGCCGATCTTCGGGTCCTTGAGTTGGCGCGCGCCAGCGCGGCCCTGAAGCTGCAGATACATCTCGTAGAGCATCCGCAAGCCGCTGGCGCCGATCGGGTGGCCGAAGCATTTCAGGCCGCCGTCGATCTGGCAGGGCATCTGGCCGTCGGCATCGTAGAAGCCGTTCATCACGTCCTTCCAGCCTTCGCCTTCTTTGCGAGATGTGCAGGTCTTCCATCGTCACCAGCTCGGTGATGGAGAAGCAGTCATGCACCTCCATCATCGAGACTTCGCTGCGCGGATCCTTGATGCCCGCTTCGTCATAGGCGCGCTTGGACGCGATACGTGCGGTATGGAAGTAACTGCCGTCCCAGGAATTGTGCTGGCTCTCCAGGCCGTTCGACAGCGAAAGCTGCAGCGCCTTGACCGTGATGATGTCTTTCTTGCCCATGGCGCGCGCGATTTCCGGCGTCGTCACGATGGCGCAGGCCGCGCCGTCCGACACGCCGCAGCAATCGAACAGGCCCAGCGGTTCGGCGATCATCGGCGCCTTCAGGCATTGTCTCTTCGGTGATGGCTTTCTGCAGATGCGCCTTCGGGTTCTTCGTGCCGTTGGCGTGGCTCTTCACCGACACATGCGCGATGGCCCGCTTGAGTTCGTCCTTGCGAGACACCGTGCTTGGCGCGATAGGCCGAGGCAAGCTGCGCGAAATTGCCGGGCGCGGAGCCGTTGGCGCTCCACAGCGGGATTAAGCGTGGCTCCTTCGCGTTGCGGCAAGCCGCCATAGCCGGTGTCCTTCAGTTTCTCGACGCCGAGCGCAAGCGCGATATCGCAGGCGCCAGCCGCAACGGCATAGACCGCACCGCGGAAGGCTTCCGAACCCGAGGCGCAGAAATTCTCCACACGCGTCACCGGGATGTTGGGAAGACGCAGCGCCACCGACAGCGGCGTGCCACCCTTGCCGACATGCTGTTCTTCGATGGCGGTGGCGAACCAGGCGGCCTGGATCTGGTTGGTCTCGACGCCGGCATCCTGCAACGCTTCGAGATAGGCTTCGACCATCAACTCTTCGGCGCCGGATTCCCAGCGCTCGCCGAATTTCGAGCAGCCCATCCCGAGAATGGCGACTTTATCCCGGATACCTGAGGCCATTTCGTCTCTTCCTTTGCTGGCTGTCGGCCATTTAGCGGAGGGGTCTGGGCGCTGTAAAGCGAGTTCATTGCAGGCCATCACACGTAAGTATCTGAAATATAAGGAAAAATGTCCAAAAATCGGTTTTGATTTTTTCCCCGACTTTTCCCGGTTCGTTCCCCGAAGCGGATTGCCGCCCGAAACCTATTTGGAGATGTCATGGAACAAATGCATCGGAGTCGGGAACAGCAATAGGGGGCGGGGCGTTCTCTGCGGTGGCGGACTAGATGATGCTGGCTCGCCAGCGGCATCCGTTCGGTTGCCGGGCCAATTGCCGGGACAGCGAACGTCTCGTCTGGAAATACTGTTAGAAACAAGAGGAGCTTATTACATGTCCAAGAAATTCTTGAGTGCGGCCGTCATGGCGGCGGCTGCCTGCGCGTTAGCGATGCCGGCGTCGGCCGACGCCAGCCGGGGTAAAGGTCGGTACGCTGACCTGCAACGTCGCCAGTGGCTGGGGCTTCGTGTTCGGTTCGTCGAAGGACGTGCGCTGCAACTATCGTCCCAACAGGCGCCATGGCGAACATTATGAAGGCAGTATAGACAAGTTCGGCGTCGACATCGGCTACACCGAAGGCGGCGTGTTGGTTTGGGCGGTGGTCGCGCCGACTTCCGACGTGAAACCAGGCGCGCTGGAAGGCAGTTATGCTGGCGTGACGGCGGGCGCCACGGTTGGCGTCGGCGCCTCGGCCAACGCGCTGGTCGGCGGTTTCGACAAGTCGATCACGCTGCAGCCGCTTTCGATCGAAGGCAACACTGGCCTCAACGTGGCGGCCGGTGTCGGTGCGATGCACCTGAAATTCGTGCCGTAAGTTTTGGCGTATGACATGCGCGAAAAGCCCGTCGGCAAACCGGCGGGCTTTTTGTTTATGCAGCCACGAGATGGGCAGGTCTGCGCAGATCGGACGCCAAGCCCTCACCCATCAGGTCGATGAAATTGTCGCAGAAGAAGCGTTCGACGGCGCGCGCGGAGAGGTTCGCCAACGAGTCGTTGAAACGCTTGAGCGGATTGCGGCCGCCTTCGACATGGGGAAAATCCGATGAGAACAAGCAGATCTCCTCGCCGGAATTGGCGATGATCCAGCCGGCATCTTCGTGGGGATAGGGTGTGACGCGGATCTGGCGTTTGCACGAATTCGCTCGGTCTCAGCGAGAGCTTCTTCAAGCGCTCTTCGTTTTTGAAGAAGGCGCCGAAGCCTGCATCGAGATAACGCATCCAGCTCGGCAGCCAGGATCCACCCAGTTCGATGGCGCCGAATTTGAGCTTCGGGAAACGGTCGAGCACGCCATCGAAGATCAGGGCAGCAAGTGTCTGCATCACCGAATGCGGGATGGGCATGAAGCTGACCGAGGTGAAGTTCTCCTCGCCGCCGTGGAAATCCTTCACACGCGGCAAGCCGTTTTCGAAATAGTCGGGGTTGAGTCTTCTCTTCGCCGCCGACGTGGAAGACGATCGGCAAGCCCGCTTCCTGCGCCATCGCCCAGATCGGATCGAAGGCGACGTGGCTCGGCGAATGACCTTGCGGGCAGCGCGATGGAACGAGCAACGCCTTCGCGCCGAGGTCGATGGCTTCGCGGGCGGCGCTCCGCGCGCGGTCGAAATCGGCGAGCGGAACGTAGCCGGTTGCGAGCATCCGGCGGTCGACCGAACAGAACCACGTCATCATGCGGTTGTGCGCTTGCGCCGTGGCGTAACACAAATCGAGATCGCCTGTTTCATCGAGCTCAAAATTGCCGAGGCACCAGGTGGTGAAGATCAGCTGGCTTGCAAACCCCAGCTGATCGAGCGCCTTGGGGCGGTCGTCGCGGCGGAAGCTGCCGAGCGCTTCGTAGTTCTTGCGCAGGAGAATGTTTTCTGCCTCGCCGGCGCGAAAGTCGGGATCGTCGTGCAAAGCGCGGGCGCGCGTCGCCCATTTGCCGTCGCGTGGCCATGCTTTCAGCTTGGATAACGTGTCGTAGCGCTCGCGGAATTTCGGATCGAGGAACTCGTCGAGGCAATCTGCCAGTTCCATCAGATGTGAATCGGCATCATGGACGATGCGATTTTCGACGTAAGCCATGGCGCGTCTCCCGATATGCTTTGCAGGAGTTTAGCGCAGTTTCTCCACCACCAAAATTGTCATCCCGGCATGGCGCGCAAAGCGCGCCGAGAAACCCATATCGACATTGGTTCAAATACTGGCGTCTGGGTTTCCCTTCTCACGCCGCCAATGCGGCGTTCGGCGGGGGTGCGACACGTCTTTTTGAGCGTTAGGCCGGCACGGCTTTCCAAAAATATCGGCGGAAACCGCGCTTGTCGTCGAAGTCCTTGATGCGGAAGGCCATGCGGACCTTCATGCCGGAATCAACCTGGCCTTGCTCGACGTCGCCGATGTCGGCCATGAAGCGGCCGCCGTCGGCAAACGTAATCATGCCGTAATGGTTGGGCGGGTCCATGGAATAGGTGAGGAAATCGGCCGACCATGACAACACTGCGCCTGGGATTTCGGAGAAACCGAACGGTTCCTGGCTGTCCACAGCTTTGCAGTTCGGATTGACGCAGATGCGGCTCCTGGGAAATTGCGCGGTGCCGCAGACAGTGCATTTGCCGCCGACCAGGCCCATCAACATGTCGTTCTTGCGGTAGAGCACGCTCAGCGCCGTGCGCTTGTCGACTTCGGCGCGCATTCCCTTCTCAAGCTCGATGAGCCCGTTGAAGGCGAGGTATTTCATGTAATTGGTTTCTTCCCTGCGCCGAGCGAGTGCACCGGTGACGCCGTTGCGTTTGGAAAGCTCGGCAGATTTCGCGCGTCACTTCGAAGATTGCGGCGTCGCAGCCTTGGCCGAATTGTGCGACGAGGATCTTCTCGCCCGGTTTGGCCTGTTCGAGCGCGTGAACCAGCATCAGCAGTGATTGCGAACTGCCTGCATCGCCCACGGTGGCGGCGAGATTGTCGCGTGTCTTGGCGGGATCAAGGCCCGATTGTTTGGCGATGGTTTGGTCGAGCTTGGCAAACGGACACGGCAGGATGAAATGGGCGACATCGGACGCGGCCACGCCCGTCTTTTCGAGCAGCGCCTTGATCGCCGAGGGTACGATCTTCGAATAGCCTTCGTCGCGGATCCAGCGCTCTTCCCAGCCATAATCGTAATCTTCATGTTCGCCGCGGAAATGATCGACGAAATCCAGGCTCACCGAATGCGAGCCGACGAATTTCGCGATGACTTTGTCCCTACCGAGCGCAAGGGCTGCACCTGCATCGCCGTAGCGCATCTCTTCGGCCGACGCCGCGCGCGCCTTGCGCTTTTCGCCCGTGGCCACGAGCGGCGACTTCGCGCGGCCCGAGGCCACGGCATCGAGTGCCGTCAGAAGTGCTGTCAGCCCGGCACGTTGCGAGCCCGCGATGTCGGCGGTGATGGTCGTCTGGGCAAGGTTGAGGGCGGCCGCCACGATGCCGGCGTTCTGGCGGTCGGAAAACGGCATGGTGGTCGAGGCGAAATAAGCCGCGTCGATATGGGCGCGATCCTTCAGCGCGTCAGTGGCAGGCAGACAGTCGCGGGCAGCCTCGACGGCCAGGGTGACGGCGTCTTCGTCCCAATTTGCCATGGCGCGCTCACCCGCACCCTTAAGACCCGGCGCGATCCAGGCATTGGCATCCGAGATTGCCTTTCTTTGGAGACGGCGCAGCGGAATGTAAGCGCCATAAGCGGTAATGCCCGTCATTTCCTGCCCTTTCGATGGTTCTGACCCGAGAAAATCAGGTTTGGCGGGGGGCGGCAATGCGCCGGTCAGTGCGAGGGGGCGACATCCGCGACAGGGTTCTCGCCACGCACCGCAAAGCAGGCAAGACCTTGCGCCACAACCTTGGCGCAGGCTGCAGAAGCATCCGGGAAGGGGCCGGTCTGCAGGCGCCAGAAGCGGCCCTTGCCGGGCACGTCGACGGCGGAGATGTGCGGCGTGAAGCCGTCGAAGAGACCGCCCAGCCGCAAGGCGATCTTGTTCCATTCGGCGGCCGCTACGGCTTCGGCGCGGAAGGCGCCGAGCTGGATGGAGGCAGAGCCAGAAGGCAGCGCGGGTTTGGGTTCTGTGATGCTGGGTTTCAGATCGGTGCTGGACGTGATCAGCGGCGGCAGACGCAATGGCCCAGGGCCGTTGAAGACGGCAAGGCGTTGCGCAGCCAATTCGAAATGAGGATTGAAGGAGAGCGCCTGCTGGTAATAGGCGCGCGCGGCGTCGGTGCGGCCCAGCGCCTCTGAAATCTGGCCGAGGCCATAGAGCGAATATTCGGGTTGCGGATTTCCCGAATTAAGCGAGGCGATATAATCGCGCGCGGCATTGTCGATCTGGCCGAGGCGCCGATAAGCGTTGGCGCGGTTGTTCAATGCCGAGGCAAAGCGCGGTTCGAGATTGATTGCAGCGGTGTAATCGGCAATCGCATCATCGATGCGCTTCATTTCTTCGAGCACCACGCCGCGGTCGAACCGGGCGCGCGCGATTTCGCCGGCAGAAAGCGCGTGTAGACTGAGCGCCTCGGTGAAATCGGCATAGGCGTCCTGGGGGCGACCCAGCGTTTCACGCGCAAGCCCACGCGTCACCAAGGTCTGTGCACGCACGACCGCCGAAATGGAATCAGATGCCAGGATTTGTGTGGCATCGTCCGCGACATGGGCAGGATCATCGTCAGCCGCAAGCGCGTGACCTGCGAGGCAGACGATAACGACAATCGCGGCAAAGGCTTTGCCCACAAGGCCCCTCTGGGCTTGGACGCTAGAGCTTATGATAGCGCCGGAACCACTCGACGAAACGGGGAATTCCTTCGGAAAGTTTCACCCGGGGCGCGAAGCCGAAATCTCGAGCGGCGCGGGAGACATCGGCATAGGTCTCGCGCACGTCACCGGGCGGGCCTTCGGTTTGCTGGATAATGGCTTTCTTGCCCGTGGCTTGCTCGATGATGGCGATGAGATCGAGCACCTCTTCGGGATGGCTGTTGCCGAGATTATAGAGGCGATGCGGGGCGGACGTGGTTTCGGGGTACGGTGTTTCGAGGATGCGTACCAGCGCCACAACGATGTCATCAATATAGGTGAAGTCGCGGCGCAGTTTGCCCCCCCCGAACACCGGAATGGGTTTGCCCTGCAGCACGAGATCGGTGAACGACCAATAGGCCATGTCGGGGCGGCCGAACGGCCCGTAGACGGTGAAGAAACGAAGACCCGTTTGCTTCAAGCCGAACAATTCCGCGTAAGAATGCGAAAGCAACTCGCCCGCGCGCTTGGTGGCGCCATAATAGGAGACGGGGTGGTCGGCGCGCGCGTCTTCGCGGAAGGGTCCCTTTGTGTCGTTGCCATAGACCGAACTCGACGAAGCATAAACCAGATGCGTAAGCCCGGTATGGTGGCGCGCGAATTCGAGCACGTTGTGATGGCCGACGAGATTGGAGCGGGTATAGGCAGCCGGGGCGTTGAGCGCGTAACGCACACCAGCCTGGGCCGCAAGATGAAGGATGACGTCGAAGCGTTCGCCATTGGCTGCAGCGTCGAGCGCCCCCATGGCGGCAATGTCGGCATGCACGAAGCGGAAATGCTTTTCGTTTGTTAGCTCGGCAAGTCGGGCGTCTTTCAATTTCGGATCGTAATAGGCGTTCAGTTCGTCGATGCCCACCACCTTGTGGCCCGCAGCCAAGAGGGCGCGGGTCGTATGGAAGCCGATGAATCCGGCTGCTCCGGTAAGAAGGATGTTCATGTTTCGCCTTAACTTTCGGCCCAACGCCGCGGTGGACTGCCGCCCGGCCAATATGCCATGAAAGCCGCTCCTACAACCCAGCCCCCGCGCACATGACCTTCCAGCCCGTTCGCAAAGCCGTCCTGCCGGTCGCCGGTATGGGCACCCGCTTCCTACCCGCCACCAAGGCGGTACCCAAGGAAATGCTGCCGGTGGTCGACAAGCCGGTGGTGCAATACGCCGTCGAAGAGGCCCGCGACGCCGGCTGGTTGGCTTCGAGGGCCAGAAGGTAATCGGCCTTGTGGGCAACGATTTCTGTCGGCGATCTCGACCTGACAGCCCATGGCATCGATGCTCACCAGCGCCCCTTCGAGCTGCTTAGCCTCGGCAAGCTCGTCGAGGAGATCGGGGATGACGGTAATCTCATTGGTCTTTTCCGGCACGCAGAGCTGTGCCAGCGTCAGCCTGGTGCTGGTGGCGTAGGCGCTAAGCGTATGCAGGGCTTTGAGCCCATTACGCTGGTCATGGTACGCCTTGATGTCTTGCCGTCGACGGCGATGAACTCAGGCCTATCCGGCCACTGCGCCGCCGCCCAGCTCTCGAAGCAGCGTTTGAACAGCATCGGGTCGATCCGGTTGACGAGACAGCGCAGCCAGCGCTCGCAAGCAATGCCGTGATGGAACGGCGCGAACCGGCGCAGGAAATCGAGATGATGCTCAGCCCAGGCCACGATGTCGTCGAAGTCGTCGCAGGAGGCAATCGTGGCGCAGGTCACCAGCAACAGAACCTCCGGCAGCGGATACATCACCCGCCAAGGCTCGCGTTCATCCTCGAGCTTGGAGAAATGCTGCAACAGCACCGCCCAATCGCGCCGGCGGCATCTCCTCGTCCACCAGCGGGTCGACAACCAGGGCCATGAGCGCGCTCCCAAGCCGATCATAGTGCTCACAGAATCACGAGCCCAGCGTCAACTCAAAAACACCCCAAAAGCCCGTTAACCTGACTTCCGAGCCGTGGCTGCTGCCCGACTATCTTCTGGTCGGCAAGCCGGGCGCGCTGGCGCAGATGATGTTGATTCAGCGAAAAACCTCTCTAGCCAATCGACCGATATCGAACTGAAAACTTACAGACGGTGGCGAGCACGTGTCGCTTGTCGGATCCGATTTCAGGTATTGATCCGACCAGACCGCGAAGTCGCGCTCGACCAGCGCGGGAGGATAAGTCACGCCGCGAAAACTCGTCCGACTGGATCTCCTTCATTGCCCTGAAGTCCAGATTGCCGAATATCCGCCGCGCGTGGAAGTAACGAGCGAGCAGCGCATTAGGCATCTGCCGGAAGAAGACTCTGGTGGAGTGATGCCACGCCATGATTTTCCTTGTTGGCGCGGTGAGACCGACGCCTTAGATGTTGATGCGTCGGATCCGTCTTCTGTTCCGGCGCCATCTTCTCAGGAAGCATCAGGCCGTCCCAGTTCTGGCCCTTGACGATGTCGCCGGAGTATTATTGCGTATAGACCTAGTCGACACTAGTGTGCCTCTCTTTTCGACCGTCGGAGGAAACTGAAATGAACGCTGCCCATGCTCAAAGCGGCGGAGACTTCTTCAGCAAATTTAGCATGAAGGCCCGCTACCGCTTCAGACCACTCGGAGCAATCATTGGTCCTATCAATTTCTCTCTTAAGACTGGGCACTTTCGAAGTGCGCTTAAGCGGACCAACGTTGATAGGCACGGAAGTCCGCTACCATTCTACACTTATCCAGGAATTCGCTACTTGTCAGAAATTGATTTCTCGCAGGCAGATGTTCTTGAGTTTGGGGCGGGCAACTCATCAATTTGGTGGAATAGACGTGCCCGCTCTCTGACAACATTAGAATTTTACCAGCAATGGCGAGACTACGTCGCAAAAAGTGTCAAAGGCAACTGTGTCATTCGTCTCGTTACTTCGCCTGCACATGGCGCGTCTCTCATAGAGGGACAAATGTTCGACGTTATTGTTGTCGATGACGCAAGCGGCGACATAGAAAACGGGAGAGAGATAAATGGGCAAACAGCGTTCGCGCACATAAAGCCGACTGAAATCGTCATCGTAGACAATTCAAACGCCGACTATTCGCTTGCCATCTCCCAAATTGGTACGGATGCAGGATGGAAGCGAATAGACTTCGTGGGGTTCTCTGGCGGAACTATTCGCGAATTCTGCACGTCAATATTCTTGAAACCAGAAACATGCGCTCTGTGGCCAGCATCCGATCCTATGGTTTTCAGATAAAATAGCCGTGAAAGTGGCTGTTATCATTCAATCCACTCTCATCATTGCTGAAAACCCCCTTTGGCATAAGAAATGGGCCGCCGATTCGATCGACGGCAGAGGCATTTGTACGACGGGATATGCGGTGCAGGAGGCGGGACTTAAACGTCGGTCAACAATTTCTCATCCGCGGGTCAAGCCGCATGACCTTGCTTGGTTTGGGGCTTCCTCGGTCCAACTGACGAGCGTCAAAGGCTCATAGTGGAGACGAGGGCTCCCCGGTATTGTCCTGCCCCCAGCGCCGAGGCTGATCTTGGGTTTTGATCTCCTTGGTTGTCTGTTAAGTCATGGTCACGCCGCCTTTGGCGCGAATTGGATCGTGCAAGCGATCGACCAGATGAAGCCCACCATCTCGCGGGCGATAGCGACATTGACGACATTGAATGCTTTTCGTTTGATAGCTCGGCAAGTCGGGCGTCTTTCAATTTCGGATCGTAATAGGCGTTCAATTCGTCGACGCCCACCACCTTGTGGCCTGCAGCCAAGAGGGCGCGGGTCGTATGGAAGCCGATGAATTCGGCTGCTCCGGTAAGAAGGATGTTCATGTTCCGCCTTAACTTTTGGCCAAACGCCGCGGTGGACTGCCGCCCGGCCAATATGCCATGAAAGCCGCTCCTACAACCCAGCCCCCGCGCGCATGACCTTCCAGCCCGTTCGCAAAGCCGTCCTGCCGGTCGCCGGTATGGGCACCCGCTTCCTACCCGCCACCAAGGCGGTACCCAAGGAAATGCTGCCGGTGGTCGACAAGCCGGTGGTGCAATACGCCGTCGAAGAGGCCCGCGACGCCGGCATCGAGCAGTTCATCTTCGTCACCGGCCGCGGCAAGCACGTCATCGAAGACCATTTCGATCATGCCTATGAGCTAGAATCCCTGCTGCTCGACCGCGACAAGACGGCCGAGCTGAACAGCCTTTTGGAGGGGCTGCCCGATACAGGCTCGGTGAGCTTCACCCGTCAGCAGAAGCCACTGGGGCTAGGCCATGCGGTGTGGTCGGCGCGGCATTTCGTGGGCGACGAGCCGTTCGCGGTGCTGCTACCTGACGACCTTCTCGTCGGCAAGCCGGGCGCGCTGGCGCAGATGATGGACGTCTACAACCAGGTCGGCGGCGGCGTGATCGTGGCGGCTGAGGAAAAGCCGCGCGAGGAAACCAACCGTTACGGCGTCATCGACCCCGGCGCGACCCACGGCAATGCGATCGAGGTGAAGGGCGTGGTCGAGAAGCCCCACCCCGACAAGGCGCCGTCAACCTTGTGCGTGATCGGGCGCTACATCCTGCAACCGCAGATCTTTGCCGAACTCGACCGCAAGGAACGCGGCGCAGGCGGCGAAATCCAGCTCACCGATTCCATGGCGCGGCTGATCGGCCGGATGCCGTTCCACGCGGTGAAGACCAATTGCGCGCGCTACGATTGCGGCGACAAGGTGGGCTTCCTGCAGGCGAACATCGCCGTCGGCCTGTCGCGCCCCGACATTGCGCCGTCGCTCAGAGCGCTTCTGAAGAAGTTCGAGCTTTAAAGCTTTTGAACCAACCTCACCAAGGTGCTGGCGCAACAGCTCGACGCCAAGGTCGAAGCCGCAAGTAGCCCCAAGGCACCGACGTATCTATCGCCCATGCGACCTTTACCGCGCAATCGTTTGCTCAGTAATCGCGATGAGCAATCGTCCCGCCGAAACGGAATTGCAAAGAACCCATCTGCTGCAGCCCATCCCTTTATCGCGCGCGCAACTTGGTCGAGAGGTTTCCCACTCTTCTGCGCTTTCGCAATCCGGCCCAGGAACTGAGTGTGCATTCCCGATGGCCTCGGATGGGAAATCACTGCCGTCGAAGCCCTTCGCCTGTTGCGGACGCGTAACGGAAATGAGCCGCGGGACGCAAAACTACTTGCGCTCCCTAATGGCCCAAACGGCTGGCGGGATTTGTGGGTTGCTGCGCAGTTGACGGGTCATTGTGGCCGACTGGTCGTTCGGTGAATTGAATCTCCTTGATCGCTTCCGAGACAGCCTGCGGGTCTGCGCGAGTCGCCATCGCCTGTGCTTCAGCATCGACTCGATCCTTGATTTGAGGACTGTCCCGCCGCAGCTCCTCGACTAGCGCGATAATCTTTGCCGCTTTCTGTTCGCTGAGAATCGCTAGCTGCAAGGTCATCTGCTCTCGACGGCTGGCCAGCCGGTCGGCACGCCTTTGGGTCGTAAGGATCAGGGCTGCCATATAAAGTGCCATCAACGTCAGAGCTTCTTCCAACCAGGGAAACGGTGGAACGTCGAAGGGGACAAAGCCGTTGCGCAGGAGGATTAGGTTCCCACCGATCCAGAGGAACAGCAGCAGAGTGAGAAAACCCAAAAACGCCGGGCGACCAAGCACCGCCGTTGCACGATCGACAGCGCGCTCCATGCGGGTTGCCTGGCGATGATGATCGGCATCCAACCGCTCTATGGTGCGTAAAGTTTCTTCGACGTGTGGCGGCAGCACATGTGCGTTCTCTTCCATAAAGCATCCGCCTCCTTCAAAGCTTAAGCCGGCATTTCGTTGAGCTGATTGTCTGGCACGGCCACATAGCTGGCCAAACCCACGCCGATCATGGCGGGCATGAATTCGTTGCGCGCGCTGGCGTCGTCCGTGTTCGCGGAATGAACACCGGGGTGAAGTAACGGTCCAAGTCGGGGCCTGGAAATGGAAACGGCGAAAGCGGCTTCTTGCGTTTCGCCCGCAATTATGACTTCGTCGCCTCGGCGTTCGAAGGTATAGTCACGCGCAGCCAGCGGTATCGTTCTGCCGCCTTCCTTATCATTGTGGTCGTCGGCGGCAAAAGCCGCTGACATACCGAATATCAGCGCGGCGGCAGCCGTCCCAAATTGAGGTCCGACCACGTGCTGGCGCGCAAGCACGGGACACGCGCGCAGTAGGTGGTGGTGGTGCTTTCCGGGCCGCTAAATTAGCAATGCAAGCGGACCACTCACGGGGAGGCTGTTACTCTGTTCAGTAATAGTGCCGATGGTTGTGGTCCCAATAGTAATGGCGTTGGCCATCGGTATAAGCGCGGTGGTGATGATAAAAATGGACTTCCGGACCGCCCACGACTGCGCCTATCACCCCGCCAACCACGGCGCCCGGTGGTCCCGCAATGACCGCACCAGACCCCGCTCCAATCGCTGCCCCTGTGAGGACGCGATCATCCGCGCTCGCGAGCGTAGAGGTACCGACTAACGCGGTCACTGCCGCGATAGCGATGATGAACTTCTTCATGATTATCCTACTCCTTGTCCGACGCGGTATCCGCGTCGGGATTGTTGTCGCATTGGTTGAAGAGCGCCCCATGGAGATAAACGCGCGAGCCACCGGAAAGTCGCATCCGACCTGCTCCGAAAAAAGGGCCAGGCCGAACCTCGAGGCGACAAGCTGCTGGCGCGTTGGACTTTCACGGACCCTGCCATGAGAACAAATGGGCCGAAAATGCCCATTCGTGCGCTTCTTGTCTCGACTGTCGTAGTGCGACCATGGAGTTTGAGATTAACAACTGGCGCTGGGCTGGCGTGCTCTTCTATTTCCGTACTGGCACGCACATGTCGCAACGGAATACGGAGATCGCGATCCGCTTCAGGCAGGCACCCTATACGGCGTTCCAGGACACATCCTTCGACATTCTGCGGCCTAAACGCTCGACGTGCATTTACGTTTCGTTAACGTCAAGCGCGGGCGAACGCCTCCGGCAGCGACAGGCCGCGCGACCTCTCTAAACGGGACACTGAACGCCAATGGCTATCTGCCGTATGCAGGAAAGCAGAACTCCGCCGGCTCGGTCCAAGAATTCCGGCGGGTCCAAAAGTCAATCCACGCTTATTGGTGCGTGGGACACTTTTGTCCGAAAAGTTCCTCGTGTTTACGCCAAAACGATCTTTTCGCGGCCTTCGCGCACCGCTTTGGTGACATTGCGCGTGTCAACGACCAATTTGGAATGCGTGACCAGCGCATCGTAATCGACCGCGTCGTGATCGGTGACGATCAGCGCGGCATCGAAACCCTGCAAGGGCGCGCGTCGAATGTCACACTTTCCATGCCGAGCAACCCGCCATGCTCGCGGGTGGGTTTCATCTCGGGAATGAACGGATCGTGATAGGAAACCTTCGCGCCGAAATCGCGCAGGATTTCGATGATGCGCAACGCCGGGCTTTCGCGCATGTCGTCGACGTTTTTCTTGTAGGCGAGGCCGCAGACGAGGATGCGCGGCGCCCTTCAGCGCCGTGCGCAGCGCTGGTTCAGCGCTCTTGGCAGGCGCTCGACGACGTAGGCGCGGCATCGGCGTGTTGATCTCGCCGGCCAGCTCGATGAAGCGGGTGGCGATGTCGAACTCGCGCGCCTTCCAGGTCAGATAGAACGGATCGATCGGGATGCAGTGGCCGCCGAGGCCGGGCCCGGGATAGAACGGCATGAAGCCGAACGGCTTGGTCTTCGCCGCGTCGATCACCTCCCAGACGTCGATGCCCATCGCGGCATAGACGATCTTGAGTTCGTTGACGAGCGCGATGTTGACGCAGCGGAAGATGTTTTCGGTGAGCTTCACCGCCTCGGCGGTCGCGGCGTCGACGACACCGGAACCACTTTGGCGAAGACGGCTTCGTAGAGCTTGGTCGCGATCTCGAGCCCGCGGGCTCGTCGATGCCGCCGACGATCTTGGGGATCGCGCGTGTTCGATGGCGTGCCGGGATCTTCGCGCTCGGGCGAGAAGGCGAGCCAGAAATCGCGCGATACCTTGAGCCCGCTTTTTCGAGGATGGGCAAAACCACTTCCGATGTCGTGCCGGGATAGGTGGTGGATTCAAGGACCACCAGACAATCTTTGCGGAAATGTTTTGCGATGTCTTGGCTCGTCGCAACCACGAAAGCGCAGATCCGGTTCGCGCGTGGCGGTAAGCGGGGTCGGCACGCAAATAGAGAATGGCGTCGATGGTCTTCAGTTGCACGAAATCATCGGTCGCGGCGAAGCGGCCTGATTGCATCATCGCTGCGACACGCTCATGGGCGAAATGCTTGATGTAGCTTTCGCCCGCCTTCAGCCGGACGATCTTTTCCGGGTCGATGTCGAAACCCGTGACGGCAAAACCCGCCTGCCAGAACACATGCGCCAGCGGCAGCCCGACATAGCCGAGCCCGATCACACCCACACGCAGCGTTTTGGTTGCAATCCCGTATTCCCAGCGCGAGGTCATGGTCCAGCCGGTTTTGATGCTAGGATCACGATAGGCAGGGATTTGTTAAGAGCGGGTTTGGGGGCCAGTCCGCCCTCCCCCGCTTCGCAGCCCTTTTCCCCTACTTGCAGGGGAAAAGACGGACGAAGTAAGCCGAAGGGGTGTCTAAAAGCAGTTTAGAAAAACCGTTCCTTCACGCGGATGATGTCGCCCGGCAGCACTTTGCCGCCCGTGTCCACATCGACCTCTTCCTCTTTCGAATTGCCGCTGTGCTGGATGTAGACCTCGCCTTCCCGGGCGCGATAGGTGAAACCGCCGGCGAGCGCCACCGCGTTGAGCACGTTCATCCCGTTCACGTAAGGATATTCGCCAGGTTTGTTCACTTCGCCAATAATGAAGAATGGGCGATAATTGGTGACTTCGATGCTCACGCGCGGGTCCTTGAGATAGCCTTGCGAAAGCTTCGCTGCTACGTCGACCTCGAACTCGCGCACGGTTCGGCCGGAGGCCTCCACCTGGCCAATCAGCGGTAGGCGAACATGGCCGGTGTCGTCCACGACAAATTGCCCGCTCAGATCAGCCTCGCCGAACACGATGACCCGCAACTGGTCGCCGGTGCCCAGCGTGTAGTTCTCGCTGACGGGGGCTAAGGAGGCCGGCGGTGAGGCCTGATCGTCCGCATACGTACCGGTTCCGGCCAGCAGCAATGCCGCCAGCAGGCCAGTCCGCATCGCGTGCCGGAGCAAGTTCATGCGATCGCGAATCCCTTTGCGCGCGTATTATACAACCTCTGATCCTTTAACGAATTAACCGGCGCGTTAAGGTTCTGGTGAGGTCTGGCCTTGAAACCCAAGCGCGTTCCAGTCCAAAGAGGGGCGCTTTCGAGAAGGATAGGCCCTCATGCGCATCGCGATGATCGGGACGGGCTATGTCGGCCTGGTTTCCGGCGCCTGCCTGTCCGAATTCGGCCATGAGGTGGTCTGCGTCGACAAGGATCAGCGCCAAGATCGAGGCGCTGGAAGCCGGCCGGATTCCCGATCTTCGAGCCGGGCCTGGACGAAGTGGTCGCCGCCAATGTCAAAGCCGGCCGGCTGTCGTTCACCAGCGATCTCGAGGCAGCCGTTCGCAGGCGCCGACGCGGTGTTCATCGCGGTGGGCACGCCCAGCCGGCGCGGCGACGGCCATGCCGATCTCTCTTATGTGTTCGCCGCCGCCGAAGAAATCGCCGCGGCGCTGACCGGCTATGCCGTGGTCGTGACCAAATCGACCGTGCCGGTGGGCACCGAGCCGCAAGGTCGAAGAGATCATCCGCAAGCATCGCCCAGACGCCGAATTCGACATGGCGTCCAATCCGGAATTCCTGCGCGAAGGTTCGGCGATCGAGGATTTCCGCCGGCCCGACCGCGTGGTGGTCGGCTGCGATACCGAACGCGCCGCGAAGTGATGCGGGAAGTCTATCGTCCGCTCTATCTCAACGAGACGCCGATCCTGTTCACCGAGCCGCGAAACTTCGCGAACTCATCAAATATGCCGCCAACGCGTTTCTCGCCACCAAGATCACCTTCATCAACGAGATGGCCGATCTGTGCGAGAAAGTGGGCGGCGATGTGCAGGACGTGGCGCGCGGCATCGGGCTGGACGGCCGCATCGGCGGCAAATTCCTGCATGCCGGCCCGGGCTTCGGCGGCTCCTGCTTTCCCAAGGACACGCTGGCGCTGTGAAGACCTCGCAGGATGCCGGCGCGCCGGCGCGCATCGTGGAAGCGGTGGTGGCGCGTCAACGAAGCGCGCAAGACTGGCGATGGCCAAAAAGATCGAGCGCGCCTTCGGCGGCGTGAAGGGCAAGACCATCGCGGTGCTGGGCCTCACCTTCAAGCCCAACACCGACGACATGCGCGACGCGCCGAGCCTGGTGATCGTGCCGGATCTGCAAGCGGAAGGCGCGCACATCCGCGCCTATGATCCGGAAGGCGCGAAGGAAGCCGCGAAGCATCTCGATGTCGAATCTCTGCAACGACGCCTATGACGCGCTGGACGGCGCCGACGGCGTGGTGATCCTGACCGAATGGAACGAATTCCGCGCGCTCGATCTGGCCAAGGTGAAGGCCTGCTCAAGACGCCGCTGATGGTCGATCTGCGCAACATCTACCGGCCCGCCCAGATGGCCGAGGCCGGCTTCACCTATGTCAGCGTGGGCCGGGCAGTGGCCTTCCCGCCCTCCAGGTAAAAGGCTTTTTTCCGGGTAGGCCTTAGGTGCGTCCTGCGCGCTTGGCCATCTTGCCATCGCCAACCTCGCGGGCCATAGAAAACTGCCCAGCAAGAGAGCGCCGAACTGGTGGCCAGGAAGGATCGCCGCAAAGCCTTTGCGCGCCGCCTGGCGGCGCCCGGTATGGCGCTGGCGCTCGGGGCTGGACCGGCCTGCGCGAGCGATATCCTCGATGACCAGACCTATCAGATCCGCAATCTTTACGGCGAGGTCGGCCTTATCGACATGCCGGGCGCGCACATGGCCGACGACGGCCAGATCACAGTGTCGGTCAGCGCGCTAAAGGACACGCAACGCTACGGCTTCAGCTTCCAGGCCCTGCCCTGGCTCGAAGGCTCGTTTCGCTACAGCCACCTCAGCGGCCTGTTTGGCTCCAACTACTACGACCGCAGCTTCGGCGTGAAGCTGCGGCTGTTCGAGGAGACGGCGGACACGCCCGATATCTCGCTTGGGCATCCGCGACGCCATCGGCACGGGCATCTATGGCTCGGAATATCTCGTGGCGAGCAAGCACATATTCAGCGATTTCGACGTCACCGCTGGCATGGGCTGGGGGCGGCTCGCTGAACTCGGGGGCCTTACCCAATCCTTTCGGTGCGATTTTTTCTTCGTTCAAAGCCCGCCCTGCGCCGAACAATACAGGCCAAATCGACTTCGGGCAGCTTTTCCACGGACCCGATATCGGCTTGTTCGGCGGGGTGGTGTGGCACACGCCCATCCGCAATCTCGATTTCATCGTCGAATATTCCAGCGACCGCTACAAACAAGAAAAAATCGACGGTTTGCTGAACGAGCGCATTCCGCTCAATTTCGGGCTGGCCTATCGGCCGCTCAACCACATCGCGCTGGGCGCGGGCTTTCTCTACGGCGATACGTACGGCCTGTCACTCACCATCGACACCGATCCCACCAAACCACTGCAGCCCTCGCGGCTGGGTGTGCAGCCGCCGCCTGTCGCCACGCGCACGCCCGAACAGCAGGAAGCAGCCATTGTATCGCTGTCGAAGCGCAACGTCATCGCGCCGCAGAGAAGCGCCGACAAACCGTGGCTCGGGCCGCAATACGCTCAAGGCGACGATCTCAATGCGCTGAGCGACGCGCTCGCCGGCGTGAGCGACCGCGTGGAAGATTACGAGATCGACGGCTACACGCTGCTCGTCAATGTGCGGGAGCCGGCGACTGCGAACCAGTGCCAGTCTTATGCGCGCCTGCCCGCGCTGTCGAACATCAATCTCAAATCCGTCGCGGTGACCGATCTGGGCAAAGGCAACGGGCAGGTGGTGACGTGCAGCGTGCCTAGACCGGGCGTGCAACTGGCCTCGTCAGCGACTTCGCTTGGGAATATGTATTCAGATGCAGATGACGCTCCGGCACCACTGCCCCGCCGCATCCCGGACGAAGAGACCGAACGCACCATCCGCAAGGATGCGCGCGATCAGGCGCTCTATGTCGACGCGGTGCGTCAGGGCCGCGGCGAGATGTGGATCTATTTCACCAACCATCACTACTACCTTGAAGCCGAGGCCGTGGGCCGGCTGACCCGCATCGCGATGAAGGACGCGCCGCCCGACATCGAGGAGTTCCATCTCATCTCGGTCGAGCATGGAGTGCCGCTGCGTCAGACGCAGGTCCTGCGCAGTCCACTCGAACGCGTGCTGCTGGCCAATGGGGGCGTTCCCGAATTGCAGGACGCCATCGAGGTGACACCGGCGCCGATGGACAATCCGACGTTCGACGCGGCGCGATTCGCGCAGCTATCCGCGCCTATCCTGGGCGATCTCGCCGGAGACCAAGCAAAGCCTGTTCGATCCTGACCTGCCGCTGCAGGCTCAGCTCCTGGTGGCCGTCAAATCGAGCGTCGATCTGTTTCCGGGCGTGACGCTCGCGGGCAAGTTCGACATCAACATCTACAACAACTTCACCGACAACCGGCCGAGCTTCAGCACGCTGCCGCATGTCCGCAGCGATATCCAGAAGTACTACAAGCACGGCATCAACGGCATCGCCAATTTCGAAGCCGATTACCGCGCAAGGCTGGCACCGGACGTGTTCACGAAGGTCGAGGCGGGTTATCTGGAGGATATGTTCGGGGGCGCAGGCGCGCAGGTCGTCTGGCGTCCGGAAGCTTCACGGCTGGTGCTCGGCGCTGATATCTACGAAGTGTGGCAGCGCAATTACGACCGGCTATTGGGGTTCCTGCCCTATCATGTCCTGACGGGTCATTTGAACATCTATTACGAATCGCCGTGGTCTGGGCTCAACTTTAATCTTCATGTGGGCCGCTATCTGGCGGGCGATTATGGCGGCACCTTTGAGGTCGTGCGGCACTTTGACAGCGGCGTGGAGATCGGTGCGTTTGCGACTTTCACCAACGTGCCGTTCAAGGAATTCGGCGAAGGCAGCTTTGACAAGGGCGTGATGGTGCGCATTCCACTGGAATGGGCCCTGCCGATCCATAGCCAGTCCGCCTACAATCTGCAACTCCGGCCTATTCAGGCCGACGGCGGACAGCGGCTGGAAAATGATGATTTGCTTTATGACGAAACACGCAGAACAGGCTATGGCGAATTTGCGCAGCATCTGGACGACATTCCCAATCCTTGAGGGCCAAACCCGCAACGCGCGTCCTGCGGCCGTGCTTTGCTGCGCGCTGCTCGCGGCTGGATGCAGCTCGGAACGCTCCGACTGGGGGCTGCTGTATGGCGTCGCCAGGACCGCGGTGATGGGGTCAGAGGCCTCATCGGTTTCGTTACAGCAGGCGGGCGCGATTCCCTATGCCTCGATGGGAGTACGGCTGGATAACGGACCGCAGGCGCTGATCGTGATGGTCGACAACGCACCACACGCCTGGCTGTGGACAGCGGGTAAGGTCATCGCGGTGCAGACCAATGATGGGCGCATTGTGCGGACAGCGGGCTTCACCAGCAATCTCTCTGGCGTCTCCGGTGGTGATCCCGGCGTGCCAGTCTCTCACAATCGATGCGATGCACACCGCGCCCAACCGGACGTTGTTCTACGACTTCGCCGACATGAACGTCTATTCGGTGCAGGTCGTCTGCCGCACCGTCTCGCGCGGGCCCGAGAGCGTGACCATCCTGGGCAAGGAGATCCCAACGAACCGTATCGAGGAAAGCTGCCACGCCGACGCGCTCGACTGGTCGTTCACCAATGTGTTCTGGGTGGGTGTCAAAAGCGGGATGGTGTGGAAGTCAATCCAACACATCCACCCAAGGCTTGGCGAGGTCTCCACCGAGATCCTGCGGCCACCACAGGGATAGAGGTGTCTCAATTCAGGTCACTCGCAGAGAAACGCGAAGCGCGCAAAAAGAAAAAGGGCGCCCAGAGGGGACGCCCTCTTCCGAATTCACGGACTGAGCTGCTTAGCGAGGGGTCGACGTTGCGTCGACGTGGTGCCGTTTCCGGTGCCAGTCGTGACAAGGAGGATGCCTGTGACAGTCACGACGACTACCAGGATGCCCATAGTGACGATCCATATCCATCCCCTGCGCTTGCATGGATTCGCTGCTGCGTTGCCCGGAGGCAAGGCGGCCTGTTCCGTATCGCCCGCCGCCATCGCAGCCGTGCTCACAAGCATCGAAGCCGCCGCAACGACCGAAGCCAACTTCCGCAACATAGGGAAACCCTCCTGAATCTGAGTAATTTTCTGTACGGCACACACCGAAAACTGTCAATTCGCGGTTGTCGGCTTAAGCGTCTATGTTGCTCTGCTGCAACAGAAATTCCCAACCGATCAAGCCTTTAACGCAGAAGCACGCCCCGCGATCCTGGGATTATGCCGCCCAAGCCGTTGTCAGGGGATTAACCCCCGCTGTCGCAAGAAAGCCACAGCCCGGGTCGCCAGGGTCTCGGCGGGCGCCCACGGTCTTGAGCGTCAGCTCGGCGGTCTCCGGCGCCTCATAGGGACTGTCGATGCCGGTGAAATTCTTGATCTCGCCCGCCTTGGCCTTTTCGTAGAGGCCCTTGGGGTCGCGCTGCATGCAGACTTCGATGGGCGTATCGACGAACACTTCGATGAATTCGCCCTCGCCCACCATTTCGCGCGCCATGCGCCGCTCGGAGCGGAACGGCGAGATGAACGACACCAGCACGATCAGCCCGGCATCGACGAACAGCTTGGCCGCCTCGCCCACGCGGCGGATATTCTCCACCCGGTCGGCATCGGTGAAGCCCAGATCGCGGTTGAGGCCGTGGCGGACATTGTCGCCGTCGAGCAGATAGGTGTGGCGGCCTTCGGCGAACAGCGCGCGCTCCACCAGATTGGCGATGGTCGATTTGCCCGAGCCGGACAGGCCGGTGAACCACAGCACGGCCGGCTTCTGGCCCTTCTGTTCGGCGCGCGCCTGCTTGTTCACGTCCAGCGCCTGCCAATGCACATTGGTGGCGCGCCGCAGGCCGAAATCGATCATGCCGGCGGCGACCGTGGCATTGGTGAAGCGGTCGATCAGGATGAAGCCGCCGGTGTCGCGATTGTCCGTATAGGGATCGAAGGCGAGCGGCTGTGCACAGGAGAAGTTGCCATAGCCGACTTCGTTCAGCGCAAGGTCTTGGCCGCCAGGATGTCGAGCGTGTTGACGTCGACCTTGTGCTTCAGCTCGGTGATGGTGGCGGGCACGGTGCGCGCGCCGATCTTGAGCAGATATTGCCGGCCCGGCAGCATTTCCTCTTCCGCCATCCACAGCACATGCGCGGCGAACTGGTCGGACACTTCCGGCCGCGCGTTCGGTGCGGCCAGCACATCGCCGCGCGAAATATCGACTTCGTCGGCCAAGGTCAGCGTCACCGCTTCGCCGGCCACCGCCTCGTCGAGATCGCCGTCCATGGTGACGATGCGCGCGACCTCGGAGGTCCGCCCGATTTGGCCACCACAACCGTATCGCCCGGCTTCACGCGCCCGCCAGACGATCGTGCCGGAAAAGCCGCGGAAATCGAGATTGGGCCGGTTCACCCATTGCACCGGCATGCGGAACGGCTTGTCGGCGAGCGCGGTTTCGACGTCCACGTTTTCCAGATGGCGAGCAGCGACGGCCCCTTGTACCAGGGCGTTTGCGCTTTTCGCGATCACATTGTCGCCATAGCGCGCCGAGATCGGGATCGGCACCAGGCTGGCGAAGCCCAGCTTCTCGGCGAATTCGGTGAATTCCGCGACGATCTCGTCGAACACGGTCTGCGAATAATCGACCAGATCGATCTTGTTCACCGCCAGCACGACATGGCGGATGCCCAGCAGCGAGGCGATATAGGCATGGCGGCGCGTCTGGATCAGCACGCCCTTGCGCGCGTCGATCAGGATGACGGCGAGATCGGAATTGGAAGCGCCGGTCGCCATGTTGCGGGTATATTGCTCATGGCCCGGCGTGTCGGCGACGATGAATTTGCGCTTGTCGGTGGCGAAGAAGCGATAGGCGACGTCGATGGTGATGCCCTGCTCGCGCTCGGCCTCCAGCCCGTCCACCAGAAGCGCGAAATCGATGTCCTCGCCCGTGGTGCCGAGCTTTTTGGAATCCTTCTTCAGCGCCGCCAGATGATCCTCGAACAGCAGTTTGGAGTCGTAAAGCAGCCGCCCGATCAGCGTGGATTTGCCGTCATCGACGCTGCCGCAGGTGAGAAAGCGCAGCAGCGATTTCTTTTCCTGCGCGGCGAGATAGGCTTTCAGATCGGCGATGGGCGCGGTCATCAGAAATACCCCTCCGTCTTCTTCTTCTCCATCGAGGCTTTTTCGTCGCTGTCGATCAGCCGGCCCTGGCGCTCGGAGTGCGCGCGGTGAACATCTCGGTGACGATGTCTTCCAGCGTGGTCGGCTGGCGATTCGATCGCGCCGGTCAGCGGATAGCAGCCCAGCGTGCGGAAGCGCACCAGCCGCTCCTCCACCGCTTCGCCGGCGCGCAGTTTCATGCGCTCGTCATCGACCATGATCAGCGTGCCGTCGCGCTCCACCACCGGGCGCTTGGCGCAAATAGAGCGGCACGATGGGGATGTTCTCCGCCATGATGTATTGCCAGATGTCGAGTTCGGTCCAGTTCGACAGCGGAAAGACGCGGATGGATTCGCCCTTGTTGATGCGCGTGTTGTAGACGCGCCAGAGCTCGGGCCGCTGGTTCTTGGGATCCCAGGCATGGTTGGCGGTGCGGAACGAGAAGATGCGCTCCTTGGCGCGCGACTTCTCCTCGTCGCGCCGCGCGCCGCCGAAGGCGGCATCGAAGCCGTATTTGTCCAGCGCCTGCTTCAGCCCTTCGGTCTTCATCACCTGGGTGTGCAGCGACGAGCCGGAATCGAACGGATTGATGCCGCGCTTCACGCCGTCCTCGTTGATATGCACGATCAGCTTCAGGCCCAGCCGCTTCGCCGTCTCGTCGCGGAACTGGATCATCTCCCGGAACTTCCAGGTCGTATCCACATGCAGCAGCGGAAAAGGCGGCTTGGAGGGATAAAACGCCTTCATCGCCAGATGCAGCATCACCGACGAATCCTTGCCGATGGAATAGAGCATCACCGGGTTGGGAACTCGGCCGCCACCTCGCGCATGATGTGGATGCTCTCCGCCTCAAGCCGCTTGAGATGGCTCAGGCGGTTGACGGTCGCAGGCACGAGTGGCTCACGATCTGGCGCCCATGCCGCTAAAATACGAGGCATAGATGTTGAAGTTGTTAAATGAACGTCCCAGCTAGTAGATAAGGGCATGCGCGGTTCGGCGCAAGCCTGCCCATGAGCCAATAGAGGTACATCTCTTTCCAAACGCCTTCATTGCCCGATGCGACATCACCTGCACCTGTTGGGCTGGTTAATAAGGCATTGTCGGCTTAGCAGGCCACCCTCGCTTCCGCATTAGCACGAATTGACCTGACGAATATATACATTACAAATGCATAGTTCAGATTATATAAAATAAAACAATGAGTTGCATAACACGCCTCCCAAAATATCGGCCAGCTTTACGAACGACGAAGCTGCCCGCAAGTATCTGGAGGCTCTCCAATGGCCGGACGGTCCATCTACCGGCATTGCGGCATGATTGGCAGCGCCTCAGCCATCAAGGGCGGTCGCAAAGGTCTATGGTTCTGCAACTCCTGCAATTCAGTGTGACTGTAGGAACCGTTTTGAGAGGGTAGCCACATTTCTCTGAATGTATGGCTCTATGCGAACCACTTACTTTGCTCATCAGAAAGGCGGCTGGATTCATGACTTCATCGTATGCTGGCGTGACGTACAAAACGTCCTGGTTCATGATGCACCGTATCTACGAAGCCGTGGCGCGCGCCAACCACGATCCAATCGAAGGCGCCGACAAGGCTGTGGAGGTGGACGAAACCTTCATCGCCTAGAGCGAGGCCATGGGCCATATCCGCGCTACTGTTGACCCTAAAGGATACTTGTCCATACCGATGGCGCACCGCACTACAAATTCACGCAAGAAGATAATGAACTATTAGAACCGCTTGCGCAGGCCAACCCCAACCATCGTGCTTTCGTCAAGGTCTAGCGAATAGATGCCCCAAACGCCAGAACGGTGATAGACACGAGTGACGATATCCCAACCTGGCGAATGTGGGAATCCTAATGGCAAACTGCAAACCGATGTAGTTCAGGAGTGCCTTGCCGTGGAACCGCGGTGGGCCCGGTGGGTTCACAGCTAAGGATGGACCCGTGAAAGCAGAAATGGTCGCAAGGGGGAATTCATGAAACTGAAGCCCGAGGCCCAAGGCACCAGTGCCATAAGGATGGCCAAACGAATATGCAGTTAGTTGTCCTTCTGCGGCAAAGGAAAAGCCCCAGCCGAGACGAACCAGCCGCCGATCTACCGCGAGACCGAGCATAACATTGTTCACGGTAAAGCCACTGCCGTAGTTGTGACCGTCAGCGATGATCAGTTTTACCTAGGATCTGTGTGAAATTGTGATCGGTTCCTGGCCCCGCATAGAGCGTTGCGGACCATGGGCCGGTGTAAGGAAAGCCCGAATCGGCATGGGCTGCGCAAGGCGCAAATAGAGAAAAGGGACGGCGATGTTCCTAAGGCGCGCGTGAAGGAAATCCCAAACGGCAAACGGGTTTGAATGATCATGCGCCGCTTTGCTGCGTCATATAGCATCCAAACAGAGCACGCATTCATTTCTGAGTAGCACCCAAAGGCTTCTTGCGACTTGGCTTAGACATTGCCTTCAGTGGGGCATGAGGCTTTGGTGGCGTTTTCAACGCCCTTATGAGCACTTCGTCTTCTCGAGTTAGGCTAGGGGTGCGGGACATGCCTAGGAACCTCAAAAGCGGATCAAGCGGCAGTGGCCGCACATAATGATCAATGCCCGCGCTTGCCATCAAGATCGCACAAGTCTTTAACACATAGAATGAATTGGAACGAAATATTGGACCCTAAACCGGGGGGCTTCCCTTGGCATTTTCGGCATACTCAATTTTGCCCGCATATAACCGTGTCCAACGCAAACAGGACGAAGCGGAGTCTCAATTTTTGCTGACCACCGAAATCGACGCCGCCGAAATCGCGAAATCCGAAAGTATCTTGCCAATGTCCACCGCGAATTGCTCAAGATCGAATGGTCTCAAGTCGCGCGGAACCACGATCAACGATCCGGCGCCAAGCGATCTGCTCCAAAATGGAAGAAGCCTGATTCACCGGCCTTGAAGAACCGTCGGGATTGATGACGTAGACGTAGCTGTCATCGGCATAGCGACCATAGCCGCCAGCAAGTTCAATGTAATCGCCGACGGTGCGATCTGGTTTTTGTGGATAACTGCCCGGGTTCAAGACTTCGCCTACCACCGTCACCGAACTGGGCCGCCGTGGGATGTAGAGGAAGTCTTCGGCTCCAGCGTCACGTCGTCTTCAGGATGCGTCGCCAACGCGGCGGGATCGGCGACGATAGTTACGCGGCCCGACGCCTGTGTGTTGTGGAGTTGCTGCACCAGCCCTTGCAGAAAGGTTGCGGCCTCGCCGGTGGGACCGGCAGAGACCGCATTAGGGCCGGCACCTGCCGCCACTGCCATCATCAACTGCTTCTGGATGTCGTCGGCGGAGCGTTCATAGCCGACCTTCTGGAGCTGGGCCGCCGACTTGCGCAGGAAAACCGCGCCATATGGATAAGCTTCCTGCGTCAGTCCGCCCGCTTGTTGCAGTATCTGCGAAAGCCGCTCGCCGCGTGTCATGTCAAATGCGCCCGGAAAGCGGACTTCGCCCTGGATCACCACAGGCCCTTGATCGGTGTCGGTGTAGATCGGATTGAAGCGATAGGCATCGCGCGGGCGCACGTCGATGCTAGCGAGATTCTGTCCCGTGATCGGGATGGTCAGCTGGTGCGTTTTCGAACGCCCTGTCGCCGGATCGACATCGGTGCGTGACAGCGCCACGCCGGACATATCCGCCCATTTCATCGGGCCACCTGCGGCATCAACAAGCTCGTCGAGCGTAATCTGGCCGCCAACCAAATAAGTCCCCGGACCGCGCACGGCGCCGCTCAGCGTCACGCGATGATCGGAGAGAAAGCTGATGAGTACAACTGGATCTATGCCGATTTGCTGCCCCAGAGTTGCGACGTTGATCAGTTCGCTCGTAATCGGCACATTGCCTTGCGACGACGTTCGTTGATCAAGCGTGAACGGCCCCGCAGTGGCCTGCTGAATGAGATTGTTCTGCTGCAATATCGCCGAGCCCTGATCGAACGCGCCGGGCTGATTCTGCACAGCGGCCTGTCCGCCGTAGGGTGATTGTACGCCGTACTGACCGCCGTACTGTGATTGCGCGCCGTATTGAAAGGGTGTTCCATATGAAGGCTGAACGCCATAAGGAGACTGCGCGCCATAAGGGGATTGGGTGCCGTTTTGAGGGGCGCCGTTGGCTGGGACCGTACCGCCAAGTTGCGTTGCCATGTTCGGCGGTAGCGCCGCGGGAGACAAACTAGCCAGCGCACCAGGAGGCAAGCCTGCTAGCGCCGTAGAAGGTAAGCCTGCCAGCGCCGCGGGCAATCCGGCTTGAGACGTACTGGTGATGGCAGCGGGGTTGGTGCTGGTCGCCTGTGCGTTTTGCTGAGCTTGCTGCGTGTACTGGTTGGCAGCGAGGTCCGGCGGCACCGCATAAACCGCGGCGTAGATCGCTTGCTTCATGGCGATCGACGTGGCGGTTGCCGCTGAGTCGCTGGAGGTTGGATTTGTCGCCACATCAAGAATATCGATCTGTTTCACATAGATGTCGACGGCATTCGTCATGAGTCCAGATTCGCGCTGGTCGAACACCCGTACGATATCTTCGCCTTGCAGTGCGACGTCGTTGACACCGTCGCGCACTTCTGTCGGCGAGAACGCGATCACATGTCGCTGCAACGTCTTGGGATCCTGCCGCGAGATCAGGCCCAATAGCATGTAGGGCGACTGTCCCATCGCACCGGGCGCACGCAGAAGATCGGAGAGGTTGCGGTAATTGCTGAGCGAATAATCACCAGCCAGGCTCGTGGGCCCGAAGAATTCGAAGCGACCAGCCTGCGCGGAGACGGCCTGCTCGACGAACAGGATGTCTCCATCCTGCGCGTGGCCACTGAGCGAGGCCAGCGATTTCAGATTGAGGCGCCCGTCAGGATCGGTGGTTTGCAGCGCATAGCGGAACGTGCCGCGCACCTGCAGCCCGCCGCCAAGTTCCAGCAATTCGGCGAGCGGTATGGCGCTTTGGCCTGGTCCAAGTTCGTAGATGCCAGGGCGGCGCACCCAGCCGCTTACGGCGATGACCTTGCCCAAGGTCGGCACCACGATGCGGTCTCCATCGGCCAGCAGCACCTGGGGTGCCGTGCCGTCGTTGAGCAACACATGATAGAGGTCGTAGGGAATCGTCCGCCCGCCTCGGATGATGCGAATGTTACGCAGACTGCCAGATTTCTTTACGCCCAACGCCAGGACCAGCGCGTCGAGCGGTGAGGACAGGCCTGTGGCCATCTTCACGCCCGGCGAATTCACCTCGCCCGCCACCGTCACGCTGACCCGGCGCAGCTGCCCTACCGAGATATAGACGTTGGTGGAAATGTAGGCCTGCTTCACTGCCGATTGCAGCGAAGTCTGGAAATCGGTGAAGGTGCGGCCCGCGGCACGGATAGGCGGCAGCTTGGGCAGCGCCACATTGCCGTCATTGTCGACGACGACATCGTAGCTCGCATTTTCCTGCCCGCGCAGGCTGATCAGCAATTCATCGCCGGGGCCCAGCACGTAGTAGCCTTGAATCGAACCGACTTGCGGAATCGAAATCTGATTGAGGCCGGCGAAGACGTCGTAGCCGAATTGACGCAGCGGCAGCCCCGCGCGATCGGAGAGAATCAACTCGATGCGTGAGGGCGCAGTGACCAGCGGTGGGCCAGCGGGGGCCTGGATGATTTGCGTCTGTGGCTGCTGGTTAGTGGGGCGACCCCGGGCCGCCGCCGTTCGTGCCCTGCTGAATCTGCTGGAGAACGGTGGAGATATCCTGCCCCAGGCCTGACGTCTGCGCATCACCCTCGGGAACCACAATGATGGAAGCAAGTACGCTCCCTGCAAGCAGCCGCCACAGGAACCGGATTACGCGCGATGATTGGATGCGCGGGCTTTTCGCGTGACTCGCCATGCTCGACCTTTACAGCTTCGGCAGCTTCATAACACACTGCACAATCGCAGCAAGAGTTGCGCCCAGTTTATCAGCCAAATCAACCGATTACGGCAAAGTGTGGCCAAAAACCACGGCTGCAGCCAAGAGTTGCCGGCTCGTCGACACTCCGATACCTGTCCTGCCACATTACTATGCTGTTGCAAGCGATTCGCGTCCTGGACAGCGACCGCGCCATCAATTGGCGCCACAGACCATGAGATAGCCGATTGGATGTCGGCGCCATAGCATGCCAGGAAACCTCCCCCCTGAGATAGTCATAAGCGCATGTACGAAACCGACGCAATCGTGATCGGAGCAGGCGTAATCGGTCTGGCAGTGGCGCGCGCACTGGCCCAACGCGGCCTCGATGTCGTCGTGCTTGAAGCAGAAGACGCGATCGGCTTGCACACAAGTTCGCGCAACAGCGAAGTCATCCATGCCGGCATTTATTATCCCGAGAAAAGCCTGAAGGCGCGGCTCTGCGTGGAGGGACGCCAGCGCCTCTATGAATATTGCGAAAGCCACAAGGTGCCTTGCCGCCAGTGTGGCAAGCTGATCGTGGCGGTTACCGAGCGGGAGATCGCCGACATAGAACGATTGTTTGAGACAGGGAGGCGTAACGGTGTGGACGATCTCGAACGAACTAGCGTGTATCAGGCTCGCGCGCTAGAGCCAGAAGTACGTTGTGCCGCGGCGCTGTTCTCACCCTCCACCGGGATCATCGATACCCATGCCTATATGCTGGCTCTTCAGGGCGAAGCAGAGGATTATGGCGCGCGCATCGCGTTCGCGACCCCCTTCGAACGTGCTCGGCGCGAACCGAATGGCTTCATCGTATTTACAGGCGGCGCCGAGCCGCTTGGCTTAAAGACTCGTTATCTCGTCAATGCCGGCGGATTGTTCGCAAGCCACGTTGCGGCCAAGATTGATGGGCTAGCCCCGGCTCATGTTCGCCAAACACGCTGGGCGAAGGGAAGCTATTTTGTGCTTACACGCCCATCACCTTTCCGCCGATTGGTCTATCCCATACCCGAACCCGGCGGACTGGGTGTGCATGTCACACTAGATCTTGGCGGGCAAGCGCGATTTGGCCCCGATGTTGCGTGGATAAGCGCGATCGACTATGCGGTGGATCCTGAGCGCACGGGTGCTTTTGCGGCGGCTATCGTGCGCTATTCGGCCTGCACTCGACACAAACGCCCTGCAGCCCGGCTATGCAGGCATCCGCCCCAAATTGAGCGGTCCAGGCGAGCCAGCCGCGGATTTCGCGCTGGATGGGCCAGAAACGCATGGCGTGGCGGGCCTGATCAATCTGTTTGGTATAGAATTGCCAGGAATTACTGCTTCTCTGGCGATTGCGGATAGAACAATGGACGGAATAAGTAGAGAATCTAATCCCTTATAAGCAGTCTTGATTGCAGGCGGCGCGTCCTCTTACCTTACGCTTTCAATCGTGAGGTCGATAACAATGGATGTGGCTCGGCGCTCGATATTGGCGAGTTCTCTGGTGCTTCCGCTAACTAGTGGCGTGGTTGCTGTCGACGAACGGACTTCAGCGACGAAGGCAAACGATGTCACAAATTTTGGTATGCGTGCTGGAAACGGCGATGTGCATACAAATACATTTGCATTTCAGGAAGCATTTCGTGATGCCTCTATAGCTGACGGCGATCAGGAATATCACAAACAAATATATATTCCTGCAGGACGTTACGCTGTGAATTCTATTACATTCAACACTGGAAAGAACGGAAACCGATTATCCGTTTTGGGCGACGGGATGGGTAACACCATTCTAGAATTTTGGAATCGTACCTGGTGATGCAATTTCGATTGCGGGCAGCACGGTTAGCATATCGAACTTAACAATCACGTCATCGCCTGATCGGCAGGCCCATGGAAGTGGAAACGGAATTAATCTTCGCGGTGCTCTACAAAATACCACACAAGGCGTGATTCAATCGACAAATGTTCAGATCGATAAGCAACCTGGTGACGGTGTATTAGCGGTCAGTCCTGAACTTCATCGATACGATAATGTCATTTCGACAGAAAACACGGGAGCTGGATCTCCATTGGATTGGCAAGCATGGCGGCATCAGCAATCTAATGACTTAGGTGCGCGCTATGAGGAATGGCCAAGAGGGTATTCGTTTAGACGGTGGCTTTTCGAGTTCATTGCTACAAATGCCGCAATGTTTGGATAATGACGGAACCCAACTGCTCATAAATACTTCAGGCGGACGGTCTATGAGCATCATCGATCCAGATATTGAAGCCGGCAATCATATTAAGCAGGGGAAAGCTGCAATCGGCATTGTCGTGCGTGGAACGGGTCATCGTATAATTAGTGGAGAGTTTTATGGTCTAACGACTGGCATAAAATTGGATAAACGCTCCAGTATTGCCTGATCGACATGCCTCATTTCTCGAACGCATCGCTCCCAGAGGAGATGATCACGGCAGTATTGGAAGACAATCAATCTAAGCAGAACCGAGTTATCCTTGCGCCGTCCTATAATTCTGTACAGAAAGCGTACGGGCGAGGGAATTAATCTTGGGGGATATGATCGTCAAAGGTCTAACAATGGTCAGCCAAACTTGGTTTGGCGTCTATTCGCATGACAATTGATGGGCGTAGGCATCCATTCAGAGCGACGAGAACCAAGCAGTGATTTTGTTCTCGTCGTGTCGCTTCTCCTGTTCAGTCTTCACACCTATCTTGGCTTTCCCCTTCCTGGAGTTCGATTCCCTTCGGCGTGGCGCTGATCCTCGCGCTGATGATTTTTATTCTAAAGGATCAACGGTGGCACGCTAGCGTTGTCCACTCGGTTGCATTCATAATCATGATTGCATGTGTGGGAATTGTGGCTGGACCGCATGCTGAAGCTTTTCTAGGGCAGCGGATACTCACTACCGGCTACTTCATAGCTTCACTTTTTGTGGCATTGGTCATCTACTATGAATTGAGTACATGGCCACGCTGGTCGTTGCGCCGACTTTTCTGGACTATTGCGGTGGTCCTCCTGGTGGGCGCTTTCTTGGAACTGTTCACGCCCGTCAAAGACATCTCCGACGCATTCAAACGCAGTGTTGTCCCACGGTGTATATGACGACGATATTCGCGACCTACGGGACACTGGAATTATTCGACCAAAGTTTTTCGCGTTAGAACCGTCAATGCTGGCGCAGGGCGTAGGATTATCCTCCCTACTTTGGCTGATGCTTGCCGAGGGCGACCGATTTCGTTTTATCAAGTTTACGGGCCTTATTGTTGGAGGTTTGGCGATTATCAGAAGTCCAAGCTGATCCGTTTTCTACCCGGCAGGTGTACTAATCACTTATATGTGGCATCAACCGGGTGTGGGTAAACGCATCAAACTCTTCAAACGTATATTTTTCTCCGGCATCGTAACACTCCTTACAGCTCCCCGATTATTTTTTATAATCAAACAAGTCATGGCGGCGCGACTGGAAAAGATGATAGCCGGTACAGATCAGAGTACGATAGCCAGATTAGTAATACCGCCCTATCTCACTTGGCATGTACTTTCACAAGACCCTTTATTTGGAATGGGGCTTGGCGGAAAAAATGCAATCGTTGATACGACCTTGGGGGTCGTTCTTGGCTTGCATTTGGATGTCCGCGAACTCATTTTATTCGGTGGAATAAAAGAACTCTTCCCAATCCCTGTCTTAGAATACTGGGCGACATTCGGCCTTCTTGGAGGCGCTCTGATTTTATACTACCTACGGAAACTTCAATTGATGTTGGCCCCCCACGACGGAGTTCCGATCCTTGTTGCAATCATTTTTATGTCACTGACCTTAGCTACGTCGGCGGGGCTTATTTCTGGTCCGTCTGTGCACTTCTATCCGCCGTGAGTTATGTGCGCTGGCGTGACGCCACGGCTTCATTGCCGGTTAGGAGAATGCCATTCCCGTTGAAAAAATCTTTGCACGTAGCCGATATTGCTAGGAGATAGTATTGCAGATGAGGCAACGTATTGGGCCGAATGGCCAAAGGACTAATGCTTAGCGCATCCCGTCGCCCGATCTCAAAAAAGCTTGCTCATCGGCTTACGCTCTTTGCAAAAAATCAGCCCGGTTGGCATGCAATGCTGCGGGACCAGGATTTCCAGTTCTGGGACATCTACTGAAGCACGGCCATACTAGTAACTCGCAGATATTTCAAGATCTTTGGGTGTTGTTTGAAACCGATGAAAAACGGGCAAGGCTTTTTCGTCGAGTTTGGCGCCGACAAATGGAATTGTCATCAGCAATTCGTATCTTCTGGAAAAACAGTATGGCTGGAGCGGCATCCTCGCCGAACCTGCGCCGGCGTGGCACATGCAACTGGCCCAAAACAGATCTAGCCGCATCTCGCAAAAGTGTGTGTGGACAAAGACAGGTGAGACAATGCCATTTCGTCAAGCCAAAACTGATGCCGGATACAGCACGTTGAAGAGTTTCTCCAGTACAGATCTCCACGCCGCCGAACGTGAAGATGCGGACGAGATTTCGGTGCAAACTATTTCGCTAAACGACCTGCTTGCTGAACACAATGCACCAGAGACAATTGATTATATCAGCATCGACACAGAGGGCAGTGAACTTTCAATCCTCGAAGCTTTTGATTTCAATCGGTACAATGTTAGGCTGCTTTCTGTGGAGCACAATTACACTGGCAATGAAGCTAAGCTCGACGAATTTCTGGCATTGAAAGGATACGAACGCCGCTTTTCAGAGTTCTCGATGTTCGATGGCTGGTACCGGAAATCTCGCAATGAGAGAAACTAAACAGGACGCAATTTTGATAGCAGATGTAGGTTGATGACGCCCCTCCAAAGACATTGGCTTAAGAAAGCAAGCTCAGCTTTAGGCTTTCGCGCGCGCGAGGCATTTTCTAGACGCTCCAATCTAGAGGAATTTTGTCGTCACCTCCAAAATTTGGGTTATCAACCTACTTCCATTATCGACGTTGGCGTTGCAGATGGCACATTTGAAATTTACACAATATTTCGAGAAACGTGATTCTGCTGGTGGACCCCTTGCCAAATTCAAGCCTGCGTTAGACTGGATCAAGAACCACTATCGGGCAGAGGTCGAGCTTGTCGCTGCCGGAGCGCAAAATATGTCAAGAACGATCCAAATTGGGAGATCGCACGCCGAATTACATGGTGCCACCCTCTTAACATCCGGAAATACCCCCGATGACGGGGCCAGTAACCGCGAAATTCCGGTTCGAAGGCTCGACACTTTAGCGATTAAACACCGACTTGTGCCTCCGATCATGATCAAAGTCGATACGCAAGGCACGGAGCTTGATGTCATGGCAGGCGCGGCTGGAATACTCGCCTGTGTGGACGTTGTAATTCTCGAAGTTTCGTTCTTTCAATTTTGGCAACAACAGCCTCTCGTCGATGAAACGTTACAATTCATGTCAGCCCGAGACTTTTTCCCCTACGATATTTTTGGAGGATATAATCGCCCCCTCGACAACGCTCTTGGTCAGCTCGATATCGCATTCGTGAGGCGGAACGGTCTTTTTCGTAAGGACCAGAGATATGCCGATCCGAATACCCTTCCATCGTTCCAACAACGGGCAACTAATGCTGTTCGGCGTTTTTTGAGAGTTTAATCAAGAGCAAAACGGTTAAAACCTTAAACGAAGGGCGTGTACTTCCCGCCAGGTGTGTAATCGAGGTCGCGCGTGCGATCGCCAATGCGACGAGCAGGTAATCCGGCATAGATGCCGTATGGCTCTGGCGCTTTCCGTTACCACGGCGCCAGCGGCCACGACGCAGCCCTCCCTGACTGTTATACCTGGTAGTACAATTACGCGCGGACCGAGCCAGACGTATTTCTCCAAGGTGATTGCCCCTAACCGCCCCGCAAAAGCCGAATCGCGGTAATCATGCTGCGCAGTCCAGAGCATAACCCCGGAACTCACGTTCACGTTGTCTCCAATCTGAATTCCACCACGTCCGTCCAACACTACACCGCCGCCGACGGACGCGCCCGAGCCGATTTGAATCTTCCACGGCGCACGCAATTCGCATTTCCGATAGATAACACTCTCACGACCAATTCTCAGCCCGTACAGCCCGGTGAGGAACCAACGCCGTACATGCTGTGATGGGAAGGTACAAATCACGTCAAGCAGGTACTGCATAAAACCATAGGCATAGCGTCGGAAGAAGCGTGTCCTTTCCTGCGTTACGGTCATGGGTCGCTCTCTCCTCCGTTCGCATCACGCCGGATGTCGCAACAGTTTTCTTGGTCGTCCGCCACTCAATGCAAGCAGAATACAAAGCCAAAGAGAACCATATATTAAACCGGGCACAAGGCCGCTTGTCATAGCCTCAGCGCGACGCGCCGGCGGCGCGGCAAGAAGCCAGGCGCCTATCAACAATACAAAAGTCGCGGCAAATGGCGCCAAATCCCGCCAACTTCGAACTACCACCCTTAGATAGCCGATCCGGAATTCGGCAACGGCCGCGGCGGACAACTCAGCCACGATGCTCAAAACCGTGATCACTATGGCGATGACAGGAAACGTCAGAACCATGAACATACTCAGCACGGCGAGAATCAAAAGAAAAGTAACCACCTGCGCCATGTAAACCGCTCCGATCCAAGTTTCGCTGTGTCTTGCCTGTAGTACCCAGAAGGTGGGTACATTGAAGGTACGCACGGCATTGAATAGTCCGAATAGTTGCGTGGCAAACACAAGATCCGGATTATCGAGGTTCAGCCATATGCCAATAATCGAACCGGACAGGGCAATCCATGCCGCCAGGCAACCGATGCTGGTCACTACCAAAAGGTCGTAAATCCATTGCGCTAAACGTCGTATTTTGGCCTTGCCCTCATCGCTATGCCAATCCGCGCCAGCAAACACAGCAAAAAGAGGTTGCAACCCATTGCCAAATGCTTGTTCGAGAAGAAAAGGGACTCGGCTGGCGATTTCGAAGGCTCCAAGTACTGCTGTACCGCCGAAAGTCAGAATGCCAATGCGATTTACGATATGAAATAGCTGCTGCGCGGCTCCTAGCAGTGCGAAACCCTTCGTTTGACGAAACAACCCGATGAGGAAACGCGTGGATGGCCATCTCAAACGACGCGGCGCGGCCTCGAAATTGATCCGGCGCAGGTTCCGGTAGAGCCCAACGGCCCGCACCGCGTAACCGCTAGCCAATGCTATGACCAGGGCGAGGTAAGGCTCCACCAGGTGGAGCAGGCAGATTGCCACCGCGAATTGCATAAATGCGCCCACTACCTGATTAACCTGGGCGTAATGCACCTGGTGAGCTGAGATGTGCATGAAAGTGTACAAGCCACATATAAGAGCCGCTGCGCAGGTGAGTGGCAGCAGCGCCAAAGCGCCAAATGACACCGCGTTCACCTCAATCCCTTGAGAGGCAAGAATAGGCCTCGCGAACACAAGTGCTAATGCAATAATAAGTACTGTCGCAAGAAGCCAGAAGCCAATAATTGCCTCGACCGTCGCACGCACTTCAGGCATGGAGCGGAGACCGGCCGAAAGATCGCGACTGATATGCTGCGACACGCCGAAATCGCCGAGCAGGAAAATGCCAACTAACAAATTAAAGATTCCCCACAGACCAACTGTTTGCAGTCCGCCCTTACTCACAATCACGGACATTAGCAGAACGTTCAGCAACGCGGGCACAAGCGCCCGCATCGGTCCAAGCAGAAATGACCGCAACAATCCGGAAGACGCATCTGATTGCAAGTCTAGCGATCGTTCATTATCGGCTGTTTGCATAGACTGTCCGCGCAAAGGGAACGCGACCGTGCCCGGCGGCAAAGTCGTCGTAAGCAGCCTGATCAACTGTACGGAACGTGGTCAGCCGATCCACCATCCGTTCAATGGCACGTGCAATCTCGGCGGGATTTCTCGTATCCACAGCATCCCCGAGGCGATGCTGTGCGACCTGTCTGCCGATCAGGCCCGTATTTTGCGTGATGATGGGTTTTCTGTATCCAGCAGCCACGTAAACGGCGCCGCTGGAACCTATATGATTACGATAGGGCGCGAGAATAACGTCAGCGGCAAGGAATTCAGCATCGAGTTCTGCCTGGAGCAAAAACCGATTGTCGTAATGTAAGTGAACCCCGCGCTCTTTGAGACCAGCCGCGCGATCGTGCACAATATTAGAGAGCTCGCCCTCACCGCAAACTACAAACACCGCTTTCGTTAATGATTTTTGGTCGATAAGTGTCAACGCATCAAGCAGCTCCCGCACTCCTTTCCGCCTCTGCAAAGCTCCAAAAAAAAGGAAACGGACAGGCGCATCTGCGTTCCGCGACCGTGCTGCTACGGTATTTATCAAATCAATCGGCTCCGCTACCGTTCTTACCTTCACCCCACCTCGGCAGCGCGACGCTGCAAACTGCGTAAAAAACGGATCAAAGCTCAGCAATGCTATTGTGTCATGACGCGCCAAATATCGATCTAAAATAACACTTTTCCCAACTTGACGCAGAAAACCGGAAAAGCCCCTCCAATTTTCGGGAAAATGTGTTGTCGGACGGAAATATATTCCTGAAATAGAAAAAGAAGTTCGCGGCATTATGGCCGCCGCCTTCATCACATCATCAACAAGCGGAAAATGAATGTGTGACGCACCTACCTCTTTTGCAATCCGGATCGCCAGATTCCATCGGGCAAAATTGCGGCGAAGTTCTGAACCTGGCTGGTTTGTGCATGTCGTTTCTTCTTTCGTTAGAAGTCGCAGTTTTAGCCGACGGCTTACCACAAGAAAAAGAGACGCCGATGCTGGCTCGAGCCGCTTTAGAAGATCATCAGAAATCGCAAATACGACTTCCCCGACTTCGTCGTGCTCTGCAGCAAAGCCAACAAAGGCATCGAAATAATTAGCTCTATGGCCAACCGCTTCCGTATCGAAAATCAGGAGGCAACTCATTGTGCAGCCTCAAAAAGACACTATACGTGGGATTTGATGGAAGAGTGCGCTTTGCAAAGCCTTCAAATTCGCTTCATCACTTAGGAACGGTTGGGCAATGTTAAAAAGTCCCTCCTGCAAGACGTTTAGACGGTCAAGGTCATCGATTGACAGTGCGATAGTGTTGACAAGCTCTGCAACTGTCTTCGCCGAGATGGTATGGTTGAGCCACTCAGTCTCCCTCACAGCGTCAGCGAGAGTTGCCACCGGAACACGATTCAGTGCATAAGAAAGCATAGAGAGTTTGAACCCGCCGCCAGCTTGATCGATAAGAAGCCCGATGCGAGCATCTGTCAAATGAGAATCGACGCTCTCAACTTCGCCATGAAACGTCGCCCAAGGGAAAACCCGGCTTAGGGCGATACGGTCCTTGGGCTCCATTCGCCCCACAACATGCAAAGAAATTCCGGCTTCTTGCAGCACATGCTGCGCAGCGGACAAAAATTTCCTCAAATTAATCATCTTAGCGGACCAACGGAACCCGCTGACAATTACAACCTTTCGCGGCGTGAAAGAAGTTATGATACGCGCCCCGACAACAGCCCTTGTATAAAGTGGGTGGAGTACGATCGCAGCAATTTTTCGACGCTTAAGATGAGCTTGACGATCCCTCTCTGTGATGCACGTTATGAGATCGGCCTGCCAAAGCACGTGGTTGTCTCGAAGTAGAAGGCGAAGCGCATCAAACAAGTGCGGAAGACCACGAAGAAATCCCGCCGCCCGTGCAATCGAAAGGCGCGTGGATGTCTCTTCATTGTGCGCCACGTAAATCAGTCGCGTGTGCGGTGCATGTTTGACACGGTATTTATTAATGACTGGCAATGCCCATGTTGCGCCAATATGATCTATGACAACGACCTTTGGGCAGACCGAGAGCAAGAGATCAAGAAGTTGGCGGCGATTTTCCTTGGTTGCGAAGTCGCATGCAGATTTTGGTTCAAGAGTGAACAAATATCGCAAAACACTTATACGCCGTGTTCCACCGATGTGAAATCTTACGTTGTTGTGCCGTGTCGCGCTTAAGTTTGGCGTCGTGCCGGTCTGAATGGCACAAAAGACGTCTATCTTTTTGGCAATTTTGGACCACAGATCGATCATCTGGGCCGTATAAATGAAAGCCCCAGTCCGTTCGGGATAAGGGTAGTAGCGTGTCACGAGCAGCACGCTCTCAAGCGGTGGTTTAGGGTTCATTGCCATACTGCCGGACACCATTGGCGCCTGTTCTGCGTTGGTTAGGGCGTGTACCCGAGTACCACGTTCAATTCGCCCGCAAGCTCGTTAAACCTTTGAAGATGCTCCGCGCTGAAGTGGTCCTTCCATTTTCCAGAGCCGCCTTCGCGGAATGTATGTGACTTATACGGATCAATATTACTCAAAGCGCGTCGAAGTACTGCATCACGGTCGACTTCACGATCAACGTGTTGTGAGTAGAAGTCTATCATCTCTAGAATTACAGCCTCCTGTTTTGGAGAGTTAAGATCTTCATATTTAAGAGCGAAAACATCTGGCCTGCCTATCCATCGAAGATAGCGACGCATGCGAGTAGCAATATCAGGATAGTCAAATTGAATGTCTGGCTCTTGCACACCGCAGATGGCGGTCATAAGTCGCGCATCGTCGGTCGTCAAACGATTGGCGAAATAATTATGCATCTGATGCCAGCGATTCATGTCGCGAACATAATAAACGTCGGAAATCGCGACGTCGCGCAAATCACGATAAATGAAAAAATGCACGGCGTTCATCTCCTTCATCGCGGCTGCATAGGATTCGTCGAAGAAAATGTGAGCGCCGAGATATTCACCAGGCACGAGTGCCCGTATGCGCCGGATATGAGCTTCTTTCGATCGCTGGCGGAAAGGAAAGGACGGCATCGAGGCGATGAAGCTTCCCCAATGAACTGCATCAGGAAAGGCGCTCAAAATCTGCAGAAGCTGATGTGTGCCACTTTTTGGAAATGAATTGCCTATGATTGGTGGGTGGCACCTATATTCTTCGCGCCGAGCGAATATTCGTACCGCACCGCGTGGAATCTGGCGGGCGAAGTCCCAACCTTTTCGTGCAATCGCACTGCGCTTCTGTATTTCCAGCCAACTCATGATCGCGTGGCTCGCTTATTTACTATATGAAATATCCGGCACGCTTAATTTCCTACGCTACTCGCTCAACCGTGAATAAACACCCCCTTGAGGCCGGGAGGAAACCTTAGCTTTCTACGATAAATGCCACTTGGTCAGCAAAATTCTCGGTCATCGCCAAAGCTTTAAAGCCCCGGCGATATGCTCTGCAATAGTCATCTAGGGCACGAAATTCATGCAGAGCGCTTGAGAATTCGTCAAAAATAACCGGTGCCGGGCTTAATAAAACTATCCATTCGCGTAAGTATGTAAATGGCCGACGAATGAAGATCGCTGTCGATGTGGAGGACCAGCAATGGCTGGGGTACGAATTCAGCTAGAAAGCCCGGTAGCGTGTCCTGTCCCCATCCTTTGACCAAGTTGACACGCGGGTCGGAAAATTGAGGGAGAGCGCCGCCAAGGTTGAAGGCCCCTTCTTGCAGGGTGCGACCCCAGTTTTCCGGTAAGCCGGCGAACGAATTCGAAACCGTAAAATCGACTGGCAGGGACTGTGTGCATCTCGGTCCATGCGAAGAGGCTCGCACCTTCGAAAACGCCGAATTGAAAAAAGTCCATCTGCTGCGTGCCGACATAGCGCTCATTGATAAACTTGTACATATCCTCACGAGTGGCAAACCTGGGGGTCTGCGAGTTTTTTCGGATCCAAGCATTCACAAGGGCATTCCGGTTCACCTGATCCAAAATTAGCGAATATCTCGGAAAAACTGTTGCTACGATTTTTTTTGACAATACCATCTTCGTGTGTCCTAAGGTCGCACAGTCTCGCTTTGAGCACTCCCCGTCCGGGGTATATCCTCAGGGGCAAATCACGCTTCTACACACGAAGCGGCTTCCACATTATACTGCCAAACCCTTGTCTTTATTGCGGGGGGTGGTGGTTGTCCTGCTTTAGCGCAGCGGGATATCAAAGTGTCAATCAGCCAAACGTAGTCTTGTCCCAGATGGCAAGCACCCAACTCGCGCTCCACGTAAGCGCGACCGGAAGCGCCCATACGCGCACGTCCCGCGTCATCATCGAGCATACGCACAACGGCTCTGATAAAGGCTACCTCATCGTCAGGCGGAACGATAATACCAGCGTCAGATTGAGCAATAACACAGGCTACAACATTGTTCGTAGGCACTGCGATGACCTGTGGCCGCTTTGCACAAAGCTGACTAATGACTTTGCTCGGAATCGAATATGTCGCAGCATCCGGCTCCAGGATAGCCAGAAGCACGTCGGCACTGGCAAGAACATTGGCGAACGTGTTGAAAGGCTGAAACGGCAGGAGCACGAGATTCTCGAGACCGCCCGCCGTTTTTTTGCTTTCAGATAGTTTGCGCCTAATCCTTCGGAAACCACGACCACACGAACGTTCTGCCATCCCATCAGATGCCGTGCCAACGCGGCGATCAGGTCAGGATTGTGTTTGGTTCCTAGCGTTCCCGAATAGATGACATTGCGAGTGGCCGCGAGGCCATGCGCACGCGACCATTCATTATCCCTCTCGCCGACCTTGATCTCCGAACGGCGCACAGACCGGGATGACATGGATGTCATCGCGTCCAATATTCCAATCCTTCAGGATTTCCTTGAAACGTTCGGTGATAACGATGACCCCATCCGCGCGGCGCAGCAAGAAACATTCTAGCCATCGATAAAATCGCACGATGCCTTTGCCGAGCCAGCCCATCTTCTTGCGAAGACCGCCTTGCACCGCGAGACAATAGATGTCGGCCATCCAGAAAATGAAAGGAATATTTGCGCGCTTACAGGCCCATTGCAATCTAGCTTGCGGAAAGAGCGGAGTATTCGCGCTGAGCACGATATCGGGTTTGAACGCTAACGCTGTCTTCGTCAGCGGCCAACCATATTCAAATTCCTGGAATTGGCGACGGATATAGTTGTGCTTTTGAATTTTTCCCACGAAATGCACAGACGCGACGTCAAATGTCGCAGGATCGTCTGGTCGGCGCTCAAGCGCACCACGCGGCGTCTCCAAGCCAGCTGCGTAGAGGTGCAGCACTTCAAGCCCCGCCTTGCCAATTCCCGGCTAACCTCGACCTGGGCGACATGGCCGGCGTAGTCGTGAACCAAAACGCGCACCGCAGTCATGGGCCCCTTAACATCTCTATTTTGCCGCCTCAACCTTATTGCGGGCTTGCATGCGATTCGCGGATACCAGTCGAAGGTCATCTTCAAGCCTTCGCGCAAACCAGTGCGTGCCAAAAAGCCCAACTTTTCTTCCGCAACCGACATATCGACAGACGGCTCGACTGGCCTTCGGGCTTATCGGTCTGCCATACGATTTTGCCCTTGAAGCCCGAAATGTCAGTGAGCAGATCGACGACTTCTTGAATGGAATGATCGCGGCCTGCGGACAAATTCATCAGAATGGGCTCATTGAATTTCTCGGCCGCCAAATTCATACCCTCCGCCACATCGCCCGCATAGACGAAATCGCGCGTAGGCTTGCCCGAACCCCATACCGACAACGTCGTACCTCCATCATCGACCGCTTCCACGAATTTGCGCACCAGCGCCGGAACCACATGGGCAGCGTCGAGATCGAAATTGTCAAACTCGCCATAAATGTTGCCGGGAATTGTGACGATGATAGGGAATTTGTACTGACGCCAATAGGCCATGGATTGCACATGCAACGCGTTTGGCCACGAATAGGGGGCACTGTCGTCCTGTGGATAGCCGTTCCAGTAGTCGCTTTCCTTGATCGGTTGCGGCGCAAATTCCGGATAGCCGCAACCGGCGCCCGCAGCTACCACCTTCTTTGCACCTGCCTTCCAAGCATAATGCAGTATGAGTGTGCCCATCATCACATTGCGATAGAAAAAATCGGCTGGGTAGGCCTTGTTGGCACCAATACCTCCGACATAGCCCGCCAAATGCATCACGATGTCGGCCGGATGCTCCCTATACAGGCGAACAACGTCCGCCTCGTGGGTGAGATCATATTCACGGCTACGCGCCACAAACACTTCGACACAATCTTTTTGATGCAACCGATTTACGACGTGGTGCCCTGCAGCCGCCGCCGCCCGTAACCAGAACCGTCTTTCCACTCCAAAATCCACTCATTCCCTTTGTCTCTTCTCAATATTGAGCGCTCGACGAGGTGACATAGGATGTGCCATCGCATATGCGATTCCTGTATGTGCTGCGTGTTGACGCTGGGCACGCGAATTGCGACGTCGGCAAGTGCGTCGATTTTACCCTGGTTACCACCCGTTAGACCGATCGTTTTTATGCGGTGATCTCGAGCATATTCAATGGCTCTCACAACGTTCTCCGAATTGCCGCCGGTCGTAATGCCCATCAATACATCGCCAGGCGCGCCGAGCGCCTGAACCTGCCGCTCGAAAATGCCGCCAAAGCCGAAATCATTGGCGCTAGCTGTTAGGATCGAACTGTTAGTCGTGAGTGCTATAGCTGGCAGCGCAGGGCGGAGAAAATTCTGGTTCAACACACTCACGAATTCGGCGGCAATGTGTTGACTATCGCCTGCGCTGCCGCCGTTACCGCAAATGAGAAGCTTATGCCCTGCAAACATCGCATCGGATACTTGCCGTGAGGCGGCGATTATATCATTGACGCAATGTTCGATCACGGCATGCTTCGTACGAATACTCTCAGTCAAAAGCGCAACCACCCGATCGGCCGCGTCAGATGGGAACCAGAGCGCCCCAGGAGTGCTCACGAATTCGTTCATGGCCCGTACCCCGCAATGATCGACGCCGCATCCGTGAGATCGCGGCAAACGTGATCAGCCTTCAGACCTGGCTGCCGTGCCTCTTCCCCACCATAGCCTGTGCATACAAGAATGGTTTTGGCCCCGATATTGCGGCCGAACTCAACATCGCAGCGCTTGTCGCCGATCACAATGCTTGCCGCCAGATCGAACCCATGATCGACGGATGCCTGTAGCGCAAGACCGACCGCTGGCTTGCGGCAATAGCAATTCGCTTCCGGAGAGTGTGGGCAATAGTAGATGCCGTCCAGCACGACATCATGAGCCGCCAGAAGATCATTCATACGTGCATGAACTTTACTGAGTCGCACCTCATCGAAATAGCCGCGACCGATACCGGATTGGTTTGTTATAACAAGCAGGCCGTATCCAAGATTGTTCATTACACGCAAGCCCTCGATACTGCCGGGTAGGAGTTCCACTTGGTCCGGATCGGACAAATAGTGCCGCTCCGCGATTATCGTACCATCCCTATCCAGCAGGATAAACTGGCGCCTGCTCATGCGACATGGGCCTCGTCCGCAAAAAAGGTGACAGCCTCCGCGTAGGATTTTGGCGTCCCGATATCGATGAACCTGTCATGAACGCGATAGGCACCCATCACCCCTTGCGCGGCCCAGGCAGGAAAGATTTCCGCTTCCAGCGAAACCGGCCGCCCCCCCGGAATCTCAGATAGCCGCTTATACGATATTAAATAGGCTCCCGCATTAATCCAGGCAGGTTCGGAACGTCCACACTTTTCGCGGAAAGCAATAATCTTACCGCTATCCTCAATTTCCAACGTACCAAAGCGGCCGGCATCGCGTGCGCTCGCGGCAATCAGGCCGACATCGAAATGATGGAAGCCGTACCAATCGGTAAAACCACAAAGGTTCGTATCGACAAAACTATCTCCGTTAAGCACGAGGACTTGGGGAGTTTGCACACAGCGAGCAGCGAATCCCAGTGCCCCCGCGGTACCAAGCGGCTTTTCTTCGCGCGAGAAGACCAATTCGAGGTTCCCTGAATAATCCCTAAACTCTTCTTCGATCTGATCGGCACGAAAGCCAGTACAGAAAATTACGCGCCGGAAACCCGCAGTTTCGACTTGCGCGAACACACGATGAAGGAAAGGTCGGTCGTTGATCTCGGCTAGCGCTTTGGGGCGATTAGGTACCACAGGCTGGAGCCGAGTTCCCAAACCACCGGCGGAGAAAATCATGACATCCGTTTCGCGCGGATTGATCATCGGCTCTTGCTGCGCCAAACTTGAAGCCCGTCACCGTCAAATGCAAAATCGGTAAATTGTGCGCCCATTTCTTCAAGCGTGGCGCGCACTTCGTGTTGACAGTCCGTTGGGCAGTAGATGGCGAAATATCCACCGCCGCCCGCGCCGAGTAGCTTGCCGCCGATTGCCCCCTTTTCGAGCGCCGCCTGGTAGAGCTGATCAGTGTTGGTACCGTCCGTCACATGCGGATTTATAAGCTTCTTGTTGGCGTACCCTTCGTGAAGGAGAGCACGAATTCATCCAGTTTGCCGCGCAGCAGCGCATGCTTCATTTCGACCACCAACTGGTAGATACGTTCCATGCCCGCGATCGTGGTCTTGCGGCCTTCCTTGTAAAAGTCGACCTGCTTGGCGACGAGATTGAGATTACTACGTACGCGACCCACAAAGCAGAGCAGAAGATGGGCTTCAAGGTCATTCAGCAAGCCGTTTTCGATTCGCAGAGGATTCACAAGCACGCTATCGGCAGAGAATTCGATATGATTGAAGCCACCGAACGTCGTCGCATACTGGTCCTGTTTGCCGCCAGCGATACCCAGATCAATGCGTTCAATAGTGTAATTGAGTTCGGCGAACTCGTATGGCGACAATTTTACTCCTTTGAACTCAGCGATTGCGCCAATCAAGGCCGAAGTTAGCGCCGATGACCCACCCAAACCGCTTCCCGCGGGCGCATCCGAACGAATGTCGATGTCCACGCCTCGCTCCAGGCCGATGCGAGCAATTACTGCCTTGGCGAGATCGAGCACCCCGTCAAATGCCGGGCGATCCTCGAGGCCATAATTCACGGTATAACCGAGGTCTAGCGAACGGATACGAACTTGGCGATCATCACGCGGATACAATGTGACATAGGCGTAACGGTTGATCGTACTCGATAGCACTGCCCCGCCCCGCTCTTGATAATAAGCCGGAATATCAGTGCCACCTCCCGCAAAGCTGATCCGCAGCGGCGACTTCGCGCGAACGATATCTCCGGCGTCGCCTCGAAAATCGGACAGTCTCTCACGGGACTGTAATACAGCTGTAGACATCTAGCGTTCCCTGTTACGGTCCCGTACCCACCCACTTCCTCTTAAATGTTCGCGTAGCGCCTTCTACCGAGCGTTTTGTACGCCTTTATAAGCTCCCTGATGCCCGCATCCAACCCGCGGCGCGCCTCAAATCCGGCCTCACGTAGCCTTTGATTGGAGACGATATAATCACGCTTGTCTGGGTCCTCGCCAATCGGTGCGAAGTGAATGTACAACTCAGGAACATGTTCCTTTATCTTCAGGGCGAGTTGCTCTTTGGAGAGGTTGGCGTTGTCGAGCCCAAGGTTGTAAGGACGCCCGCGCATTTTTTCACTGTTTTCCATCGCATAGATGAAGCAATCGGCGACATCGCGAATATGGATGTAGTTGCGCTTGAAATCCTTTTCGAAGATAACGAGATAGCGATCCATCACGGCTGCGTAGGTAAAATGATTGACCAGAAGATCCAGACGCATACGTGAGGATGCACCAAAAACCGTTGCCAAACGGAATGTGATGGTATTGACCGAACCAAGCAGCGCCAGCTCTGCATCCACTTTGGTACGACCATAAACCGAAATCGGTTCAAGCGGTGAATCCTCTGTACAGAAGGCCTCACCTGTCTTCGTGCCGTATCCGCTATTCGTGTTTGGATAAATCACAAGCTGGCTCGGCGAGCGCAGCTTATTTGCGAGAGTTACCCCATCGTAATTGATTGTGGTAGCTAGCCCTGGATCGAGCGCGCATGCCGGCGCGCCGACAATTGCCGCCAACGGAATGATAACGTCAGCTCGCGATACGAGTTCCTTCATTATCCGTTCGTCCCGCGCATCGCCGTGAACAAATTCATATTCAGGATTCTCGCAGAATTGGAATAGGCAGTGGTCGCTATACATCAGCGTGTCCACAGCCGTTACCCTGTTGCCCCGGCGCAACAGGTGCTCCGTTAGAACACTACCGATATAACCTGCGCCACCCGTGATAAGAACGTGCACCATTTTTACCTTTGCCTGCCTGTTTCGAAAATCACGAGGAATATTTGGCACCCTATTTTGCTCTCTTTTGAAGCAATGCCCCAGAGACAACAAACGCAAATCAGAAACATTCATACTGTTCTAGGTTCTCCGTGACCGGTTGACTGGACAGGCTCCCCAAAACGCCTGTCGCTGGGCTTGAATATTACATCCTAGATTAGAAATTGATGTCTTTGATAGGTACATTCCCTACCGAAGCGGCATGCGGCCGCGACTGAAGCAACAACCAATGATCGGCGCGCAAGTAAAACACCAAGACCGTCCAAGTTGCAAAAGAAAACAGAATCGCAATGGATGCTACAATGACCAGATTGGGCCAACTTGGCCGGGGATCGGCATAGGCTGGATCCACCACATTGAATGCAAAATGCTGATCTGCGTTGATGGCCATCATTTGCTGTTCCTGAACAGAAAGAATGGAAATTAGGGCATCCTGCACATCCGTTTGTGTGACCTGCGGCAATGTACTTGTCAGATAGACAAGCCGCGCCGAAACATCGGCGCGCGTGTCGTTACGGATGATCTTGTCGGCGGTGAGCAAGATTGTATTGAGCAAGGTCTGCGCTTGGTGAGGATCCTTGAATTTCAAGCTGACCGTTACAAATTGACTTTCCAACGATGTGTCAACAATCATGTTTTTGCTTAAGAAAATCATCAAGTCATCTTGATTAGGTGCGGACTTAACCGGATAATTGAAGGCATATTTCAGTAAATCAATGCATCGATGAAACAAATCATCCCTTGATCGCCACGTTTTTCGGTCCTGATCGTAAGCATCATAGAAAACAATAGGTAATATGTTCGTATTCTCCGCCAATTCCTTTGCCAGACGATTTGATGTCAACAACTGCGTGTATTCATCGAACGGCGTGCCCTGTGACGCGAGCGCGCCAACACCGGCAGCGCCTGCTAGTTTGGATGCGATCCCCGCTAAACCACCGCCGGGTATGCCACTTTCTAGTATCGTCTGGCTCAGAGAAGTCTGCGGTGGACCCACAATAGCCACGGCCAAATACCGGGGTTGGACGAATATGGCGAACAGTGATGCGAGAATGAGGTAGACAGTCAAACACGCCAACAATAACCGGTAATATTTTTTAAGTTTTTCAATGATAACGCCAGCGACTGCGCGGGCGTTTATCGTACGTTGCACTTCATCGACTTCAGACATCTGATTCTCGTCACTTCCCGCTTTGCGGCGCAAATTGAAGCTTCCTGACCGAATCAATATCGCGCTACTAAATTAGAAATACCCATCCGATCTCTCACCAGACGACGCTCGCATGATAGGAAGGTTCCTTCAACAACGCGTCGCGGGGTCGGCGGCGGGCAGGTCCATGGGGCGGGCCGTATACGCGGCTTCCCAGAGATTGATATGTCCAAATGACTTGACGAGGAAGTGCTCTAAGAGACGATCCAAGAAGATTTTATTCATGACGAAGGATTTGGCTGGGCGAAGCGCCTGAGCAAGGGCGGATCATGGCGATGGGAATAAAGAGGCAATAGTTCGTGCAAAGCGCTCGAAGCCTCGGGCCAGACTTCGGTATCTGCTGACCTAATACCTGGAATCAACAGTTTGCGGTAAGCCTTTGATATCATGGTGAGCCCGGATGGGATCGAACCATCGGCCCTCTGATTAAAAGTCAGATGCTCTACCGCTGAGCTACGGGCTCGCCAAAGGCGGGCGGACCATAGGTGCGGGACCCTGCCGGGTCAATCAAGCGTCCGCGACATTTTCAGCAGGCTCGGCGTAGGCCGCGAAGACCGTCTGGGCATAAGCGGCAAGCACGCCTTCAGCGATCGCCGCGCGCAGTCCGGACATCAGATCCTGATAATAGGCAAGGTTGTGCCAGCTGAGCAGCATTGAGGCAATGATCTCGTTGGCTTTCACGACATGGTGGAGATAGGCACGGCTGAATTGGACGCAGGCCGGGCATTTACAGTCGGGATCGAGCGGCGCTGGATCTTCGGCGTGGCGCGCGTTGCGCAGATTCAGAGGGCCCTGCGCGCGTAAAGGCCTGGCCGTTGCGGCCTGAGCGCGTCGGCAGCACGCAATCGAACATATCGATGCCGCGCAGCACCGCGCCCACGATGTCGTCCGGCTTGCCGACACCCATCAGGTAGCGCGGCTTGTCTTGCGGCATATGCGGCATTGTAGCGTCGAGCACCTCGAACATTGCGGCCTGCCCTTCGCCCACCGCGAGCCCTCCCACTGCGTAACCGTCGAAGCCGATTTCCATCAGTTCGTATATGGAGCGCTGGCGCAGATGCGCGATAGATCCCGCCCTGCACGATGCCGAAGCACGCATGCCCCGGCTGTTCGCCGAAGGCGGCTCTGGAACGTTGCGCCCAACGCATCGAGAGCTTGAGCGAATTTTCGATCGTGGCTTCGTCCGCCGGATAGGCGGGGCATTCGTCGAGCACCATCTGGATATCGGAGCCGAGCAGGCGCTGAATTTCCATCGCGCGTTCGGGCGAAAGAAATTCTTCTGCGCCGTCGATATGCGAACGGAAGCGCACGCCGTCTTCGGAAATCTTGCGCAGTTGCGACAACGACATCACCTGAAACCCGCCCGAATCGGTGAGGATTGGGCGGTGCCAGCCCATAAATCTATGCAGACCGCCCAGCCGAGCGATACGTTCGGCGCCCGGTCGCAGCATCAGATGATAGGTGTTGGCGAGCACAATGTCGGCGCCCGTCTTGCGCACGGAATCGGGCAGCATCGCTTTCACGGTTGCCGCGGTACCGACCGGCATGAAGGCGGGCGTGCGGATATCACCGCGCGGAGTCGAAATGACGCCGGTGCGCGCTGCGCCATCTCTAGCGTGAATGTCGAAACGGAAGATGGTCATCGCGGCCGGAATAACAGACAGGCATCACCATAGGAATAGAAGCGATAGCGCTCACGAATCGCCTCGGCATAAGCGGCGTGCATCACGTCAGTCCCTGCAAAGGCGCAGACCAGCATGAACAGGGTCGAACGCGGCAGGTGGAAATTGGTGAGCAGGACGTCGGCCGCTTTAAAGCGGTAGCCCGGTGTGATGAAGATGTCGGTCTCGCCTTCGAAAGGTGCGACAAGTCCGTCTTCGCCGGCCGCGGTTTCAAGCGTCCGCAACGAGGTGGTGCCGACGGACACGATACGTCCGCCCTTCGCGTGCACGTCATTCACGTGCGCTGCGGTGTCGACGGAAATCATCGCCCATTCGGCATGCATTTTGTGATCTGCGGTGTCGCTCGCGGTCACGGGCAAAAAGGTACCAGGGCCGACGTGCAAGCAGAGGGTTTCGCACGCGATACCTGCAGCCGACAGCCCAGCGAGTAGATCCGGCGTAAAATGCAGGCCAGCCGTGGGCGCGGCCACCGAGCCCAGGTCCCTCGCGAACATCGTCTGGTAGTCGGTCGTATCGCGTAAATCGGTCTTGCGCTTGCCCGCAATATAGGGCGGCAGGGGCATCTCCCCCTCCTGGGCGATAGCTATGTCCAGCGCAACGCCAGAAGCCGCGAAGGCGATGTCGAATTCGCTGTCGCTGAGGCGGCCTACGACAATTGCTTGGAGGCTGTTGCCGAGCCGCAACGCGTCCCCAGCGGCGAGTTTTCGGGCCGGCCGAGCGAAGGCACGGAAGCGGTCCGGCTTCAGCCGTCGATGCAGCAGCAGCTCGACCTTTGCCGGCGGCAGGTCCCTCCAGCCGCGGCAATCTGTACCCTCTCAATCGGGCAGGAATCACCTTCGTATCATTGATGACGAGGACGTCATCCTTGCGCAAAAAGCCAGGCAAATCATGGACGTGAGCGTGCTCCAGCCGCCCGTCTTCGCGGACAACCAGAAGGCGCGCTGCGTCCCGCGGAATGGCGGGGCGCAGCGCGATCAGTGCCTCGGGCAGGGCAAAGTCGAACCGGGAAACATCCATGGGCCGCGCACTATAGTGAGGACCGATTTAAGCACCAGCGGACGTGTTGGAATCATTAGGGGATTACAGTTTCGAAAGAAGTGGGCATTAATGTTCGCAATTGGAATTCAAGGCGGGCTTATTGCCTTGACACAAAAGGGAAGTTTTGGTCCCTTGGCGCCGCTGAAGTGACGTTGCTGCAAGGCAACGGAGAACAAAAGGGCTGGAGCCTGGACGATCCAAACGGGTCAGGTTTGGATCGTCTTAGGCAGGTTTGAAATGAAAAAGGCAGCCCCGGTTTGACCGCGCCGGGGACTATGAGTTGCAGCAACCGCTAACCATCCAATGCGGGAGTCCTTATGAATATGGATGTGCGTAACGCTCTGCTCCCTGCGGCAGCGTATACTCCAGTTGAATTTTTCCCACCCGCAGCGACGCGCATGAAACGGGTCCTTGATTACGCCTTCTGCCTGCTCGCTATGCCGGTCGTCCTGGCGATTGGGCTACCCATCGCCCTGCTGATCATGCTGGACGGCAGCGGGCCGTTCTTCATCCAGACCAGAGTTGGTCGCGCCGGCAGGAAATTTCCCTGCCTCAAATTCCGCACCATGGTGCCGAATGCCGAACGCAAGCTAGAGGAAATCCTCGCGCGAGACCCGGTAGCGCGCGCCGAATGGGAACGCGACTTCAAGCTCAAGAACGATCCGCGCGTGACCTGGATCGGCCTCTTTCTGCGCAAGGTGAGCCTGGACGAACTGCCGCAATTCCTTAACGTGCTGCGCGGCGAGATGAGCGTCGTGGGTCCGCGCCCGGTGACACGTGCGGAACTGAATTTCTACGGCGACAACGCGGAGCTTTATTTGGCTTGCACGCCCGGCATCACTGGTTTGTGGCAGGTGAGCGGCCGCAATGACGTCAGCTATGCCCACCGCGTGTCGATGGACGTGCGCTATGCACTGACATGGTCGCCGATGCAGGATGTGAAAATCATGCTCCTTAACCCTACCGGCGATGATTGGCCGGCGCGGCGCTTATTGAACGCTTTCTAGAACCGCTTCTATGATCCGGTCCTGCGTGGCTGCATCCAGGTAAGGATGCATCGGTAGACTGATGACAGTCTTGCTCAAGGCTTCGCTTGCCGGAATCGGCGCGCTCGGGAAATCGCAATAGCCTTTCTGGCGTGAGAGCGGGATCGGATAATAGACCGCCGTCGGAATCGCCTTTGCCTTCAAATCGGCCTGCAGCTTGTCGCGATCCGGCACCCGGATCGTGTATTGCGCCCAGGTCGATTGTGCACCGGCGATTACATGGGGCACGGCGATGCGGTTGGAGCGCGCAAAGGCCTTGGAATAGCGTTGTGCTACGGCCTCGCGCAGTTCGATTTCGTCGGGAAAGATTTTCAACTTCTCGATCAGGATCGCGGCCTGGATCGTATCGAGCCGCGAATTCACGCCGATCCGCACATTCTGGTATTTGTCCGCACCCTGCCCGTGAATGCGGATCGAGCGCAGCAGATCGGCGAGTTCGTCATCATTGGTGAAGCTCGCCCCCCCGTCGCCGAAACAGCCAAGCGGCTTGGCCGGAAAGAAACTCGTGGCCGCCGCATCGCCGATACTGCCCGAACGCCGTCCGTCGAGCAGACCGCCGAACCCCTGGGCTGCATCGCACAGCATCTTCAGTTTCTCGCGCACGACGATAGGTTCGAGTGCGCGATAATCCGCCGCCTGCCCGAAGAGGTCGACCGGCATCACGACGCGCGGCGTGAGTCTTCTTTCGCGCTTGACCATCGCGATGGCGGCCTCGAGGCTAGCGGGATCCATGTTGAACGTGTCTTCCAACACGTCGACGAAGACGGGTGAGGCCCCTACCAGCGCCACGACTTCCGCTGACGCCGCAAACGTAAACGCAGGCACAAACACCGCGTCACCCGGTCCGACATTCCAGGCCCGCAAAACAATCAGTAGCGCGTCGGTGCCGTTGGCGCAGGCAATCGCATGTTTAACGCCCGCGAAATCTGCAAGCAGCCTTTCAAGCGCTGTCACCTGTGGTCCCATGATCCACTGGCCGCCTTCGACGGCGTCGGAAATCGCCCTGGTGAGGCTCTCGCCCAGACGGCGGCGCTGGGCCAAGAGGTCGATGAAGGCAATAGGAGACGTCACGAGACCTCCGAGGGGTCGGTATCGGGCGGTTCTAGGAGCCGGCAGCACCCGTGCGCGAGAAACTTAATGTTGCAGAATACGTCAGCGCCGAAAACCGCAAGATCCCGATCAGACTGAGGCTACCTTACGGCGCCTACCAAATCCCGCATAAAGGCTCGCGCCCATCAGCGCGTAGAGCAGCCATTGCACGGCATCGTTCACCGAATCGGGCAGTACGAAGGACGCGATGCCGAAACACAGTGTCGCCATCAGCGACAACGGCTTCCACGGAATTTGGAAGCGCTCCTTGCGCTGCGCTCTCCACGCTTGCAATTCGTCGTCGGATCCCGATGCATCGGCGTGCGGCGGCAGCGACGGAGACAACTCGACCGGTATGTCGGTAAGTTCGGCGGCACATTCGGCTTTTGGTGTGACGGCGTCTTTCGCGCGCCGCGGCAAGCGTTGCGGCGAGATACGACGTCCGAATGATCCGGGATTCACCATCGACCGCTCCCTTGAGGGCAGGCGGGCAATGGTTCCACAATGGGTTTAGCGATCGTTTAACGAAATCGCTAAATCCCAGCGCATTTACGAGTCGGCTTCGACGCGCACCCTTACGATCTTGTCGGGCTCGCCCGAGATGGCGCCGTTATTGTGCTCGCCGCCCTTCTTGATCGCGTCGACATGCTCCATGCCCTCGACCACCTGGCCCCAGACCGAATATTGCCGGTCGAGCCAGGGCGCGTCGTCGAAGCAGATGAAGAACTGGCTGTTGGCGCTGTTGGGATTGCCGGTGCGCGCCGTCGATACCGTGCCGCGCTTGTGCGGCTCGTTGGCGAAAATTCCGCCTTCAGATTGGGCAGATCCGAACCGCCCGAGCCGGTGCCGGTGGGATCGCCGGTCTGCGCCATGAAGCCCGGGATGACGCGATGGAACACCACGCCGTCATAAAAACCTTTGCGCGGCCAGTTCCTTGATGCGCGCCACATGATTGGGCGCGACATCGGGCTTGAGCGCGATCGTCACCGGGCCGCTCTTGAGTTCCAGGATCAGCGTATTTTCGGGATCGCGCGACATCATTCATTCCTTCCTGCGCTTGGCACAGCGTTTGACGAGTAGCTTCGGCGACATAGGGGCGTGGTGAACGGCGCGACGTCGCCGCCCAGCATCGCGATCTCCTTCACCAGCCGCGAGGCGATCGCCTGATGCCGCGGATCGGCCATCAGGAAGACGGTCTCGATTTCGGTGTTGAGGCGCTGGTTCATCGCCACCATCTGGAATTCATATTCGAAGTCCGAGACCGCGCGCAGGCCGCGCATGATCACGCTCGGCGCCCACTTTCTCGGCGAACTGCATCAGCAAGCTGTCGAAGGTCTCCACCGCAATCGTGGCGCGTCCGTCGCCCGCCAGCGGCTGCGGCTTCATGGCGCACCATCGCCATGCGCTCGTTCGAGCGAGAACAGCGGCGTCTTGGACGCGTTGGTGGCGACGCCGATCACCAGATGGTCGACCAGCTTGACCGCGCGCTTGATGATGTCGAGATGGCCCAGCGTCACCGGATCGAAGGTGCCCGGATAAAGCCCGATGCGCGTCTTGGCCATGCTTGTCTTCGCCATCGCATCGCCCGCTTCGCCGACATCGTCTCGATGCGCTCGACCGAAACCACGCGCTCGCCCTCGTCCACGCGGAACACGGTGACGCCCTGGGCGGCGCGGCCCTGGATGCGACATGCCGGCCACCGGCACGCGGATGGTCTGGCCCGGGTCGGTGATCAGCATCAGATCGTCGCTCTCCTCCACCGGGAAGGCGGCGATGATGGCGCTGTTCTTCTTGCCCATGTCGATGGCGACGATGCCGGAGCCGCCGCGGCCGGTGACGCGATATTCGTAGGACTGGATGCGCTTGCCGAAGCCGGTCTGCGGACACGGCGAGCACGAATTGCTCGCTGCGCGCCAAGCTCGGCATAGCGCTCCGGCGTCAGGGTCGCTTCCTCGCCGCCATCCTCGGCCTCCTCGGCCGCCTCTTCGACCGGCGCTTCCGCCTCGCCGCTGCGGCGCGGCGCGCGGCATTGGCCTGCTTCAGATAGGCGCGCGCTTCGGCAGACGTCGCATCGAATGATGCAGCAGCGACAGGCTCACCACCTCGTCGCCCGCCGCCAGCTTGATGCCGCGCACGCCGGTGGAATCGCGGCCCTTGAAGACGCGCACATCGGTTAAGCGGAAAGCGGATGCATTTGCCCAGCCGCGTGGTGAGCAGCACATCGTCCTGATCGGTGCAGGTCTGACGCCGACGATGCCGTCGCCGGCCTCCGAGCTTCATGGCGATCTTGCCGTTGCGGTTGATGCTGACGAAATCCGACAGCTCGTTGCGGCGCACGTCGCCCGATTTGGTGGCGAACACGACGTTGAGCTTGCTCCCATTCCGCTTCGTCTTCCGGCAGCGGCAGAATGGTGGTGATGCGTCTCGCCCTGCTGCAAGCGGCAGCAGATTGACCATCGCCTTGCCCGTGCCCTGGATGCGCGCTTCCGGCAGCCGCCAGACCTTGAGCTTGTAGGCCATGCCGGTGGAGGAGAAGAACACCAGCCAGCGCATGGGTGTGAGGCCGACGAACAGATTGCGTGACGAAATCCTCGTCGCGCGTCGCCATGCCGGCGCGGCCTTTGCCGCCGCGGCCCTGCACGCGATATTCGGCGAGCGGCGTGCGCTTGATGTAGCCGGCATGGGTGACGGTGACGGCGACGTCCTCGCGCTCGATCAGCGCCTCGTCCTCGATCTCGACTTCGGCGTCGATCAGTTCGGTCTGGCGCGGCGGTGGCGAATTCGTCTGCGGATCGCGGCTCAAGTTCGTCGCGCACGATCGCCAGCACGCGCGGCCGCGCGACGCAGAATATCGAGATAATCGGCGATCGCCTCGCCCAGCTTGGTCGCTTCGTCGGCGATCTCGTCGCGGCCCAGCGCCGGTCAGGCGCTGCAGGCGCAGATCCAGAATCGCCTTGGCCTGTTCTTCCGACAGCCGGATGGTGCCGTCCTGCGTCCATCGCATGGCGCGGATCGGCGATCAGCGCGACCAGCGGCGCCACGTCCTTCGCCGGCCAGGCGCGCGCCATCAATTGCTCGCGCGCCGCGGCGGCATCGGGGGCGGCGCGGATCAGCGCGATCACCTCGTCGATATTGGCCACGGCAACCGCCAGGCCGACCAAGATATGGCCGCGGTCGCGCGCCTTGGTGAGTTCGAATCGCGTGCGCCGCGTGACGACCTCTTCGCGGAACGCGACGAACGCCGCCGATCAGGTCCTTGAGGTTCATCAGCCTGCGGCCGGCCGCCGTTCGAGCGCCAGCATGTTGACGCCGAAGCTCGTCTGCAGTTCGGAGTAGCGATAAAGCTGGTTGAGCACCACGTCGGACGAGGCGTCGCGCTTCAGCTCGATCACCACGCGCATGCCGTGGCGGTCGCTTTCGTCGCGGATGTCGGCGATGCCTTCGACGCCGCTTGTCGCGCACCAGTTCGGCGATGCGCTCCTGCAGGCGCGCCTTGTTCACCTGATAGGGAATTTCGGTGACGATGATCGCTTCGCGGTCCTTGCGGATTTCCTCGACGTGACAGCGCGCGCGCATCAGGACGCGAGCCGCGGCCGCGCGCCAGCGCGCCGCGCGCGGCCTGCTTGCCGATGATGAGCGCCGCCGGTGGGGAAATCCGGCCCCGGCACGATCTCGGTCAGCGCATCCAGGCTGATCGAGGGATCGTCGATATAGGCCAGGCAGGCGTCGATCACTTCGCCCAGATTGTGCGGCGGGATGTTGGTCGCCATGCCGACGGCGATGCCGCTCGACGCCATTGACCAGCAGATTGGGAAAGCGCGCCGGCAGGACCACCGGCTCGCGCTCGCGAGCCGTCGTAATTGTCCTGGAACTCGACCGTGTCCTTGTCGATGATCTTCGGTCAGCGCATGGGCGATCTTGGCGCGGCGCACTTCGGTGTAGCGCATGGCGGCGGGCGGATCGCCGTCGACCGAGCCGAAATTGCCCTGCCCGTCGATCAGCGGGCGCGCGCATGGAAAAATCCTGCGCCATGCGCACCAGGGCGTCGTAGATCGCCTGGTCGCCATGCGGATGATATTTGCCCATCACGTCGCCCACGATCGCGGGCCGATTTGCGATAGGGCTTGTTCCAGTCGTGGCCGTTCTCGTGCATCGAATAACAGGATGCGCCGATGCACGGGCTTGAGCCCGTCGCGCGCATCGGGCAGCGCGCGCTGAAACGATCACGCTCATGGCGTAGTCGAGATAGGAGCGCTTCAGCTCGTCCTCGATCGCAATGGGACTGACGCTCGCGCCGCCCGCGGGCGGGCTGGACGCCGGCTGATCACTCAAAAATCGCTCCTTAAAAGGGGTCCGCAAAGCCCCGGTCGGGAGGGGCAGAATCCATGCACAAATTTAGCATTTTTGGGCAGGCAGATGCCAGCGCCAAAGGGCCTCACTGGGCTCCGAAATCCCGCGAAAAATCCTTCAGTTCGTCGTGAAAACCCTGTCGTTTGAGCGCGGCATATTCGGCCATCACCGAGGAGATGCGGAAGGCATACATCGCGCGTTGGCCGCCCTGGTCCTTCATGTCCATGAAACCATAGGTGATGCCCACCAGATGGCCATCCTTCGCATCCACCACTGGCCCGCCGCTGAAGCCCTTGCCCGCATTGGCCGCTATGGTGAAGGAGTAGGGTCCGATCAGATGCACCGCCCCTTGCGCCATGCGCAGCGATCCACCAGTACCTTGGCCATAGAGGATCACCATCTCGCCCGGCTGTGGCTCTCCCATCTTGGGCGGAAGCTGGCGGTCGGTGTGAAAGAACATCATGTCGTAACCCGACGGTGAGCGCCCAGATCGTCCTTCTCGTCCACCAGATTGGCGTTGTGCGCATTGGTCGCCGCGATTCCCGGCAGGATCACCGTTGCTGCCCCGAAGCGTTCGCCCAGCAAAGTCGATTGGTGCAGCGGAATATAGGCGTCTTCAACTTCAGGCGTCACGAATTCGTCGGCCGGTTCACCCGCCCCGCCGCCAACGCCGGCACACGCCGCCACGGCAAGGGCAGCCAGCAGCACGCAGACATGGAACCCACGCATACTTGAAGGACGCCTAATTCAGAACGGGATTTCGTCGTCCATGTCGTTGCCGCGGTCGAAATTGGCCGGCTCCGAACGGCTGGTACTGCCCCCGACAGACCCGCTTTCGGACCGCCCGCTGCCTTCACCGCGCGTGTCGAGCATCTGCAACTCGCCGCGGAAACGGTTGAGCACCACTTCGGTGGAGTATTTCTCCTGACCGTCCTTGTCGGTCCATTTGCGGGTCGACAATTGGCCCTCGATATAGACCTTCGCGCCCTTGCGCAGATATTGCTCGGCGACTTTGGCGAGATTCTCGTTGAAGATCACCACGCGGTGCCACTCGGTCTTTTCCTTACGCTCTCCGCTTGCCTTGTCGCGCCAGCTTTCCGAGGTCGCCACCGAAAGGTTCACTACGGGCTCACCGCTGGTCATGCGACGCACCTCCGGGTCCTTGCCGAGATTGCCCACCAAAATCACCTTATTGACGCTGCCCGCCATCGTTTTCGTCCTTCCATTACCGAGTGCGCAGATTAATCACGGCTTGCCGCCGCCGCCACGCCGAATGCCAGTTGCCAGCCTTCGATGTTCTTATTATGTTCTTCGTCAAACGAGTCAATCCCCAGCAATCGTGCGATGGACGACAGAAGGCCCCGCAACGTAAGGTCAGACCATGGTGAGCTTGAACGATAAAAGCGCTTCCGTACCGGGATTTGCCGTCGCTGAATGGATTTCCCTTGGTCTGATGCTGCTTGCAGGCCTTGCTGCGGCCGCGGGGCTTTTTCCCGCCCTCGGCCATATACGGAACCCAGCATCGGATCTGTGGTTTGTGGCATCGGTAGGACTGGCCTTCTTCTGCCTCGGATTTGGTGTGGCCTATGTCCTCTTTGCCCGGTACCGCTCGGCACAGACGAGCCAACTCGCCGAGGATTTCAACCGGCTCGCCACAGAAGCAGAAAACCTAGCCGAACGAGCGCGGCAAAAGATGGCGACCGCCAAGGAAACGATAGCCGCAAAAGACTCCGATTCCTGAGCCCGATAGTCTATGAAGGGCTATCCGCAAGATATTGGTGCGCTGCCGGACGACGCGCTCGTAGCACTGGCAAGGGAACTGGGGGCCGATCTGCGTGCGGACGCTGCGCATATCGAGCCTGAGCAAGCTGCCAGAAAGCGCACGCGGAAGCTTTTGAGGGGCGCGGTGCTCAACTTCACCGGTCTGGCGGCGGCGGGTCCAACGGGTGGGTTGTCTCTCCTGCTCTGCGCCGGCGGACTTTTGGATTGGGCCGATGCCTTGGTGGAAGACGCAGAAAGTCATGAACGACCAGTTGCGGCTCCGTCGCATCTATCTTGAAAAACAAGCGTTCCTTGCCCATGTGGCAACGGAGCTGAAAAGGCGCGGACTTTGCTGAAGAACATCTCCATTCGCGGCGCGCGCGAGCACAACCTCAAGAATGTCGATGTCGAAATTCCGCGCGACACGCTGACGGTCATCACCGGCCTTTCGGGTTCGGGCAAATCCTCGCTCGCCTTCGACACGATCTATGCCGAGGGCCAGCGCCGCTATGTGGAATCGCTGTCGGCCTATGCGCGCCAGTTCCTGGAGCTGATGCAGAAGCCCGATGTCGATCACATCGAGGGCCTTTCGCCGGCCATTTCCATCGAGCAGAAGACGACCTCGCGCAATCCGCGCTCGACGGTCGGCACCGTCACCGAAATCTACGATTATCTGCGCCTGCTGTTCGCGCGCGTCGGCGTGCCCTATTCGCCCGCGACCGGCCTTCCCATCGAAAGCCAGACCGTCAGCCAGATGGCCGACCGCATCCTGGCGCTCGAAGACGGCACGCGGCTGTTCCTGCTCGCGCCCATCGTGCGCGGCCGCAAGGGCGAATACCGCAAGGAATTGGCCGAACTGCAGAAGAAAGGTTTCCAGCGCGTCAAGGTCGACGGCAAGTTCTACGACATCGGCCGACGTCCCCGCGCTCGACAAGAAGCTCAAGCACGACATCGAAGTCGTGGTGGACCGCATCGTGGTGAAGAAGGACATCGGCAACCGCCTGCCCGATTCCATCGAGACCGCGCTCAACCTGGCCGATGGCCTGCTGATCGCCGAATTCGCCGATCGAGAAGGAAAAGGCGAGCCCAAGCAGCTCGCTGATGTCGTCCAAATTCGCCTGCCCGGTTTCCGGCTTCACGATCCCCGAGATCGAGCCGCGGCTGTTCTCCTTCAACAATCCGCATGGCGCCTGCCCCGCCTGCGACGGCCTGGGCACACAACTCTATTTCGATCCGGCGCTGATCGTGCCCGACGAAACGCGCAAGCTTGCGCAAAGGCGCCGATCGCGCCCTGGTCGAAATCGTCATCGCCTTATTATCTGCAGACGCTCGAAGCGCTGGCGCGGCACTACAAATTCTCGCTCAACGATCCGTGGGAAGACCTGCCGAAGAAGGCGCAAGCGACATCATCCTGCACGGCTCCGGCGAGGACGAAATCAAGTTCATCTATGACGACGGCCTGCGCCGCTACGAAACCAAGAAGGCGTTCGAAGGCGTCATTCCCAATATGGAGCGCCGCTTCAAGGAAACCGATTCCTCCTGGGTGCGCGAAGAACTCGAGCGTTATCAGGACACGAGCCCTTGCGAGGTCTGCAAGGGCTATCGGCTGAAACCCGAAGCGCTGGCGGTGAAGATCGCGGGCCTTCATATCGGCCAGGTCTGCGAGCAGTCGATCAAGCAACGCCGACACCTGGTTCCGCGATCTCGACAAGGACCTGAACAAGCAGCAAAAGGAAATCGCCGCGCGCATCCTCAAAGAAATCCGCGCGCGCCTGAAATTCCTCAACAATGTGGGGCTCGATTATCTGACCCTAGCGCGCGCCTCCGGCACGCTGTCGGGCGGCGAGAGCCAGCGCATTCGGCTGGCCTCGCAGATCGGTTCGGGCCTCACCGGCGTGCTGTATGTGCTCGACGAACCCTCCATCGGCCTGCACCAGCGCGACAACGCCAAGCTTCTGGAATCGCTGAAGGGCCTGCGCGATCTGGGCAACACCGTGCTCGTCGTCGAGCATGACGAAGAAGCGATCCGCATCGCCGATCATGTGATCGACATGGGCCCGGGCGCGGGCATCCATGGCGGCCACATCATCGCCGAAGGCACGCCCGAAGACATCATGCGCTCGCCCGAAGAGCCTGACCGGGAAATATCTGACCGGCATGGAGCAGATCCCAGTCCCGCCCAGCCGCCGCAAGGCCGTGCACAACCGCTGGGTGAAAGTGGTGGGCGCGCGCGGCAACAATCTGAAGAACGTGACGGCGCAAATTCCGCTTGGCACCTTCACCTGCATCACCGGCGTTTCCGGCGGCGGCAAATCCACGCTCATCATCGAGACGCTTGTTCAAGGCCGCTTCGCGCAAGCTCAACCAGGGCGCGCGAACATCCCGCGCCTCATGACCGGATCGAGGGCCTGGAATTCCTCGACAAGGTGATCGACATCGATCAGTCGCCCATCGGCCGCACCCCGCGTTCCAATCCGGCGACCTATACCGGCGCCTTCACGCCGATCCGCGACTGGTTCACCGAATTGCCGGAATCCAAAGCGCGCGGCTATCAGCCGGGCCGCTTCTCGTTCAACGTCAAGGGCGGGCGCTGCGAAGCCTGCCAGGGCGACGGCGTCATCAAGATCGAGATGCACTTCCTGCCCGACGTCTATGTCCAATGCGACGTCTGCAAGGGCAAGCGCTACAACCGCGAAACGCTGGAAGTGAAATTCCGCGATTATTCGATCGCCGACGTGCTCGACATGACGGTCGAAGCCGGCGCCGAACTGTTCAAGGCGGTTCCTTCAATCCGCGAGAAGCTCGACACGCTGAAGCGCGTCGGCCTCGGCTATATCTCCATCGGCCAGCAGGCGACGACGCTTTCCGGCGGCGAAGCCCAGCGCGTGAAATTGTCGAAGGAATTGTCGCGCCGCGCCACCGGCCGCACGCTTTATATCCTGGACGAACCGACCACGGGCCTGCACTTCCACGATGTGAAGAAGCTGCTCGAAGTGCTGCACGAGCTGGTCGACAACGGCAACACGGTGGTGGTGATCGAGCACAATCTCGAAGTCATCAAGACGGCTGACTGGATCGTCGACTTAGGCCCCGAAGGCGGCGATGGCGGCGGCGAAATCGTGGCCAGCGGCACGCCGGAAGATGTGGCCAAAGTCGCGCGCTCCTACACGGGCCAGTATTTAAAATCGCTCCTGAAAAACCGCGTGCCGGAAAAGGCTGTACCCGCGCGGAAGCTAAAGGCGGCGGAATAAGCGAAATAAACAGCGTTTCTGCAGCAGCGAAATGGTAGGATGGCCACGCCCGCCCGATTTCATCGAAATGGCCCACTTAGCTAACCAAATTAGCCAACACGAGTGTGCTCAACCATACGCGTGGCGGCAGTGGCTGGTCGCGCGGAGAGCCAGCGTAGCGCGAGCGCAAGCGCCAGCAAGAATACCAACGCCGATACGAAGAAGGCGGCACCGGGAATGATGATGGGCGCTGCCGGGCTCACGAAATAGCCAAACAGGCCCGTCCAGATTGGAGGACCCGCAATGCTGGTGAGACTGGTGAGGCTCGCAAGCGCGCCCTGCAGCAATCCCTGTTCATTGGGAGGAACAGCTTTTGACATGACGCCCATCACGGCGGGTGATGCGATGACCCAGCCGAACACGCCCAACGCCATGAGCGGATAGACCATCCAGCCCTGGGGTACGATTCCGTAAGCGGCGGTCAAGACCGCGCTCACGAAAAGGCCCATGATGATGGCGCGCTTTTCGCCAAGCCTGGGCAGCAGCAAGCGCACGAGAAAACCCTGCCCCACCACGAACATTACGCCCACCATGGCGAGCGAAACCCCGACTTCTGCCGGCCCCCAGTGGAAGCGGTAGGAGGTGAACAACACCCAGGTCATTTCCGCCACGCGGTTGGCGAACATCGCAAGCACATAGACGGCCATCAGTCCCGCAACCTCGCCGTAGCGTCCCAATTCGCGCAGCGCGCCGAACGGATTGGCGCGAGACAGCGCGAAGGCTTTGCGATGATCAACCGAAAGCGATTCCGGCAATACGAAGAATGCGAAGGCAAGATCGGCCAAGCTCAATCCGGCCGCGACAAGAAACGGCAGATGCAGGTTGATTGCGCCCAGCAAGCCGCCCAGCACCGGCCCCGTGATGAAGCCAAAACCGAACGCGGCGCCGATCAATCCGAAACTCTGCGCGCGCTTTTCGGGCGGCGTGATGTCGGCGAGATAGGCATTGGCGGTGGAAAAGCTCGCGCCCATCGCCCCAGAAATCAGCCGGCCTGCGGCCAGCCAAAGAAGATTGGGCGCCAAACCTAAGAGCACATAGTTGATGCCCATACCGGCGAGCGCGAGCAGAATGACGGGCCGGCGTCCAAACCGGTCCGACAGCGCGCCCAGCAGCGGCGCCAGCAGGAATTGCATCAGCGCATAGGCACCTGCGAGCAGCCCGAAAATCATCGAGGCTTGCGAAACATCGCCATGCTCGAACTGTTCGACAAGCTTGGGCAGCACCGGAAACGCAAGCCCGATCCCCAACATGTCGATGTAGACCACCGCGAGAACCGCAACGGTCCTCATCCGCGCTGACACCATGCGTATGTGCGCCCTGCTTTATTTAAACGATTGCGCGAAACGTTTCTGCATCTCTGGCGGGTTCACGACCTCCTTGCGGGTCGCCAAAAACCATTGATGGCCGAAAGGATCAGCGATCATACCCGAGCGATCACCATAGAACTGATCCTGTGCCGGTCGCAGGATTGTCGCACCTGCTGCTTGCGCCCGTTTCATCGTGGCGTCCACATCCTCGACATACAGATGCAGCTTCACCGGTGTGCCGCCGACCGAGGGTGGGCTCAGCGCACCGAAATCGGGATATTCGTCGGACAACATCAGATGGCCCTCGCCGATCGTGATTTCGGCATGGCCGATGCGCTTGTCCTGGTCTTCTAAGCGGAATTGTTCCTTCGCTCCAAATACCTTGGTGTAGAACGTGATGGCATTCGCAGCCCCCTTCACCGCGATGTAGGGCGTCAGGCTCAACGGGCCCTTGGCAGTCATGGCTACCTCCGCTTGCGTCTGCTCTTCATTTACGTTACGAAACGTAACGTAATACAAACGGCTGTCAAGCATGGCCCTCGAAAAAACGCCAAAGGGCCGTCCGCGCGACCCCGCGCTCAAGAAGAAAATTCTCATGGCTGCCGCCCAGCTGCTCAACGAAGGCGGCATCACCTCCGTCACGATGGAAGCGGTGGCCGCGCGCGCGGGCGTGGGCAAGCCCACGCTCTACCGCGAATGGCCAAACGCCCAATCCCTCGCGATGGCGGCATTTCTGGACTCGGCCAACCCCGAACCTGCTTGCGCGCGCAAAGGCAAAGCACTCAATGCGCTGCGCCTGCAATTGCGGCGTATTGCGCAAGCGTTTTCTTCGCGCACGGGCCGCAACACCGCGATGATGATCGCCGCCGCTCAAAACGATAGCGAACTGTCAAAAATCTTCCGCAATCACTTCATTATGAAAAGCCGAGAGATCGGGCGGGCGCTGCTTGCCGCCGCCGTAGCCGCGCGGCAATTGCGAGCCGACATCGATTTCGACGTGACGCTTGATCTGATCTATGCGCCGCTTTATTTCCGGCTGCTGATCGGCCACGGCCCGCTCGATGCGGGGTTTACCGATGCCGTCCTCGACACGGCGTTGAAAGGCCTGCGGCCCGCAACCCTCAAGGCACGTCGATGATCGCAGCCCGCGCCGCCTTGGGCGGTACCAGCGCACGATAGGCGAACGCGTTCGCACCCAGCGTCAAACCGAACAGAAAAGGCGAGAACACGAAACTAAGACCGTAAAGCAGCGGCAGATGCGCGCGCATGTTGTCCATGCGGGCGGCGATTTCGACGAGGCTCGCATCGGTTTTGGGAACAATCGCATCCGGCCCCAAAACAAGGGCCTCGCAGATGAAGACCAAAACGATCACCGGCCCCAGCGTCGCCAGGAAAATCGCAAGCAACCGCCAGAAATTCTGCTTCGTCAGCTGCCAACCGCGCCCAAGGTTGATCTGTTCTTCGACCACCGTCACCGGCGCAAGCAAAAAAGACAGCCGGACAAAAACATAGATGACCGTGCAGGCGATGAACACTTCGATCAGCCCGGCTACGAACAGCACCGACCCGCTCGCTGTTTTCACGCCCGCAGCCCCCTTGGCCGCCACCTGCGCCAGATCGGGCGCCATGCCCAGCATACCGAGCACGAAGGTCGCCACCGCGCCCAGCAATCCCGCCGTCATCAGAATGACGATGGAAAGCACGATCAGCGCCAGCATCAGCGCGAGAATCGCGCCATACATGCGCCATTCCGCGGCCCCCAGCGAAAAACGCAGCAGCGAATGGTTCTGGTTCATGCCGAGCGCCTGGCGCGTCAGCGCCACATAGATCATCGCGTAGAAGATGACTGCGACCAGCGCATAGAAGAACAGCGTCACCGTCGCCTGCCCGATGGCAGCGGGATTGTCCTCCATCGCAGCACGCGAAAAGCTTTCATAATAGGGCGAGAACACAAAATAGCCGCCCAGCGTCAACAGCACCATAGGCAGCCAAATCAGGCCGATGATCACGCCGATATTGCCGAAGGTGAAACCGTAAGAAAACGCAATGGTCTTGCCGACCGGGATTTTCGCCATTAGGGCCTCCGAAATGCCACTGTAGAGGCGGGGATTTGCACCCGCAATCACGCCCGCTAAGCTGGGCTAAACGATAACCTCGGGGAGAGTGATATGGCGATCAGCGAATATGGCAATCTCGACGCGCTGGGCTTGGCCAGTCTTGTGGCCCAGCGCGACGTCAAACCGGCCGAGCTTCTGGAAGAGGCCATCTCGCGGGCGGAAGCGCTCAACCCGAAACTGAACGCAATCATCTACAAGGATTATGACAACGCGCGCGCCGCTGCAAACAGTGCGCTGCCGAAAGGCGCTTTCACCGGCGTGCCGTTCCTGCTCAAGGACATCATGGCGTTTTCGACCACGATGCCCACACGGCAGGGTTCGGCCTTCCTGCCCGCCATTGCGTGGTTTCACGATTCTGTGCTGACCACGCGCTTCAAAGAAGCAGGCCTCGTGGCGTTCGGCAAAACCAACGTGCCGGAATTTGGCCTCGTCGCCACGACAGAATCCAAACTCTACGGGCCTGCCCACAATCCATGGAATCTGGATCATTCGACCGGCGGGTCGTCGGGCGGCTCGGCCGCGGCGGTTGCCGCCGGAATTCTGCCGATGGCGCACGCCAATGATGGCGGCGGCTCGATCCGCATTCCCGCCTCTTGCAACGGCCTCGTCGGATTGAAACCCACGCGCGGCCGCGTCAGCCAGGGCCCTGATTTGGGCGAATCCGTCGACGGATTGGCCATCGATCTGGTGGTCTCCAAAAGCGTGCGCGACACCGCCGCAGCCCTCGATGCCGTGTCGGGGCCGGTGCAGGGCGATCCTTATTGGGAGCCGCCCAAACCAAAATCCTATCTCGAGACAATGAAGGTGCCGCCGAAGAAATTGCGCATTGGGTTTGCGACGAAGAAACTCGACGGCGGCGCGATACATCCCGATTGCGTGGCGGCGGTGGAACACGCAGCCAAACTTTGCCGCGATCTCGGCCATGAGGTCGAAGAGGCATCGCCCGCGCTCGATCAGGCGATCCTTATTCCTGCTTTCCTGGCATTGTGGGGTGCCAACCTTGCCGCCGGCATCGACACGATCGCCATGCTAATGGGCCAAACACCCAGCGCGGACAAATTCGAGGGCACGACCTGGGGCCTGTACGAAGCGGGCAAATCTGTAAGCGCCAGCCAATATCTGATGGCGAAGGCAACGCTTCAAGCGGCCGGCCGCCAAGCCGCGCGCTTCCACGAAACTTATGACATTTGGCTAACGCCCACGCTTGGCAAACCTCCGGTGACACTGGGCACATTCGATATGACAGAACGCGATCCCGCCAAATCCTTTGGCGCGCAGATCGACTACGTGCCGTTCACCGCAATGCAAAACGCAACCGGCCAGCCCGCGATCAACCTGCCGCTGTTCTGGAATACCGACAACCTGCCCATCGGCACGCAATTCGTCAGCCGCTTCGGCGACGAAGAAACGTTGCTCAAACTCGCAGGCCAGATCGAAGCCGCGGCCCCTTGGTGGAATCGCTACAAGACCGTGAAGGTCTGACATGGCCTTCGCGCAGTATGATGCCTATGACGGTCTGGGTTTGGCCCATCTGGTGCGCCGCGGCGAGGTTTCGCCCGCCGAGCTTCTGGAAGAAGCCATCGCGCGTGTCGAACGGCACAATCCCAAACTGAACGCTGTCATCTACAAGGCGTACGACGAAGCGCGCGCCGCCGCCAAATCCAGTCTGCCCGATGGCCCTTTCAAGGGCGTGCCGTTTCTCATCAAGGACATCGGCATGGCCGTGAAGGACTGGCCCATGACCAATGGCTCGGCCTATCTGCACAATTACATCACACCCTATGACGCCGAGTTGACGCGACGCTACCGCGCGGCGGGCGTCGTGCTGATGGGAAAAACGAACACGCCTGAATTCGGCATTCCCGGCACCACCGAAGGCCGTCATCTGGGCATCTGTCGCAATCCGTGGAATCCCGATCACAGTTCGGGGGGCTCGTCGGGTGGTGCGGCGAGCGCGGTCGCCTGCGGCATGGTGCCGATGGCCCATGGCAGCGACGGGCTGGGCTCGATCCGCATCCCCTCCGCCCAATGCGGCCTCTTCGGCATGAAGCCCACGCAATACAGAAATCCCGGCGCACCCGATGACCGCGGCCGCGCGCATGGCTTTGTGGTCGACCATGTGCTGACGCGCAGCGTGCGCGACAGTGCGGCGATGCTCGACTGGACGGGCTACGCCGAAGACGATTCGCCTTACGCCACCCCGCCCAAAGCGCGGCCCTACACAGACGAAATCCAGACCCCACCCGGCAAATTGCGCATCGCGGTCTCGACCGAGAACCCGAGCGACACCGCGTTGCACCCTGACGTGCAGCGCAGCTTCGACGAAACCGTGACCCTGCTGGGTGAACTCGGCCACGCCATGATCGAGTTGCCGAAGATGGGCATCGACTGGCGCAAGCTCTATATGGCGCAGGGATGCGTCTCAGGTGCGATGTTCGCAGCCAGCATCGACGAGTTGAAACTCGCCTTCGGCCGCGAGCCTGAGGAAAACGAGATGGAGCCACTTGCCTGGGCGAGCTACCGCGCCGGCAGCCGCCTCACCGGCGGACAGGTCGGCTGGGGACTGCAGACCTTGCGGCAGGTATCGCGCCAGATCCTCGCGTTGTGGCGCGATTTCGACGTGTTGCTGTCGCCGGTGACGATCACGCCTGCTCCGCCCATCGGCCATCTCGATCCGGTAAATGTCGCACCGCGTGAATTCAACAAGCGCCAGGCCCGCGTCTTCGGCTACACCCCGCCCTTCAACATAACGGGCCAGCCCTCGATGTCGGTCCCGCTCGGCTGGTCCGCCGACAAGCTGCCCATCGGCATGATGTTCACCGGCCGCTACGGCGACGAAGCCACCCTCTATCGCCTCGCCGCCCAACTCGAGCAAGCCCGCCCCTGGATCGAACGCCGCCCGCCGATTTTCGGATAGCGTCTCACGCGGGAAGAAAGTTCATCTATTTGAGCTTGGGGAAGCGCGCGCAATCCACGTCGTTCGTGCAAAGCGTCAATCCGTGTTCGATCGCCAGTGCTGCCAACTCGGCATCGGCCACAAGCCGCGACCGAAAATCGGCAATCGCCAGTTCCGGCAACACTGTCAGATGCGCGTAAACGCGCAAATTCACATCGATCAAAATCGCGAGCGAGGCTTCTTGAACAGATACTCATCATCAGATCCGCAAGAACCTGGCTGATCTTGTCCGTCAGTATGAGCGGCGGGCTGAGATCGCAGGTTTCCGAACGGAGCAGCTTGCGCGGTTTCGCGGTCTCTATCTCCATCAATCCCGCTGTAGCGCTTCGTTGACGAGATCCTTGAGCCCGCTGTCGCGCTCCTTGCGCATGCGTGCGAGCCGGGCGGCCACGTCGTCGTCGAGGGTGAATGTCGTGCTGGTAAAAGCCCACTATTTTGATGTCCTGATATCAAATGGCAGACATCATGCTGCTTGCGTCGTCCTCAAAAGAGATTGGATGCCTATATAAGATCATGCTCCTGGAAAAAATTGGGTACGAAAGACCATTGCCCGGCAGCTACAGGGGGGATACCCATGGCGAAATTTTGAAAGCCAATGCGTGCTTCGGAAACCCGCGGCAATCGCCAGAAACCGGCTTGCGGGAATTTCCCAAGGAAAAACAAATGGCTGGCGAACTCCACATCATCGGCGGCGGCCTCGCGGGCAGCGAGGCCGCTTGGGCCGCAGCCAAAACAGGCGTGGCTGTGGTGCTGCATGAGATGCGTCCGGTCCGTGGCACCGACGCCCACCAGACCGATAGCTTGGCCGAACTTGTCTGCTCCAACTCGTTCCGTTCCGACGATTGGCAGAACAATGCCGTGGGCCTGTTGCATGAAGAGATGCGCCGCGCCGGCTCGCTCATCCTGCGCGCGGCCGACATGCACAAACTGCCCGCGGGCGGCGCGCTTGCGGTAGACCGCCACGGGTTCTCCGCCGAAGTGACGCGCGCTTTGGAAGATCACCCCCTGATCGAAATCCGCCGCGAGGAAGTGACCGGCCTTCCTCCCCAAGACTGGCAATCGGTGATCGTCGCCACCGGCCCGCTTACCTCGCCTGCGCTCGCCCAATCGGTCGGCGCACTGACAGGCGAAGATTCGCTTGCCTTCTTCGATGCGATTGCGCCGGTCGTGCATCGCGAATCCATCAACATGGACGTCGCCTGGTTCCAGTCGCGCTACGACAAAAAAGGCCCGGGCGGCGACGGCGCCGATTATCTCAATTGCCCGATGAACGAAGACCAATATCGCGCCTTCGTCGCCGCGCTGATCGCGGGCGAGAAGACCGAATTCAAGGAGTGGGAAAAATCGACGCCCTATTTCGAAGGCTGCCTGCCCATCGAAGTGATGGCGGCGCGCGGCGAGGAGACCTTGCGCTTCGGCCCGATGAAGCCGGTGGGCTTGGCCGATCCGCGCAGCCAAAAGCGCCCCTACGCCGTCGTGCAGTTGCGCCAGGACAATGCGCTCGGCACGCTGTGGAACATGGTCGGCTTCCAGACCAAGCTAAAACATGGCGAACAGACGCGCATCTTCCGCACCATCCCGGGCCTTGAGAACGCGCAATTCGCGCGGCTCGGCGGCCTGCACCGCAACACCTTCATCAACTCGCCCGCGCCTGCTCGACGCCGCAGTTGCGGTTGAAAGTACAGCCGCGCCTGCGTTTCGCGGGCCAGATCACCGGCGTCGAAGGCTATGTCGAAAGTGCGGCGATCGGCTTGCTGGCGGGTCGTTTCGCAGCGGCCGAGTTGAAGGGCGTGCGCGTCATCGCACCCCCGCCGACAACTGCGTTCGGCGCATTGCTTCAACACATCACCGGCGGCGCGGACGCAAAAACCTTCCAGCCGATGAACGTGAATTTCGGCCTGTTCCCCGATCTTGCGCCCACCGAACGTGTACGCGGCAAGGACCGCAAGAAGGCGATGTCCCATCGCGCGCTCAGAGATTTGCAAGCGTGGCTGGCAGACGAACGCGAAGCCGCCGAATAGATTTAAATCCGTCCGCGCGTCGCTGCCGAAAGCAACGCCCATTGTTTGCGGTGCTGGGTCACTTGTGCGGGATCGCGAAACGGGTCGAAACCACCCCGCGCCAGGCATTTGAGATAGCCGGGCACCAGGGCCGCCGGCAGCAACGCCGCCAAAGCGCGGCTGGACCGTCCGTATGTGCGCGCCGCCCTGAGATGATCCTTGGCCCGGAGCGAAATCTGCGCCATCACGGCTCTGAGCCGATCGCCACCCTGTCCGGCAAAGATTTCCTCCGGCGAAAGATTGACCGCTCTCAGCAAATCCATCGGCAGATAAAGCTTCTGTGCGTGCCGCATGATGGGGAATGGCTCGCAGGATTCCCGCAAGCGCAGTATGCGATGCCTGCTTCGTGTGCCTGCCCATCGTAGCAGTCGCCGGCGCCCAGCACGCGCGCACCGAGCTGCATCAATGAACCAGACCGTCGCCGTCGCCATAAGCTTCGAGGGCTGCAACATGCTCAAACGTTTCAGCCGTCACATCGAATGTGCGCGCGTCAATCATCGCGTCGAACAAATTCTGCGGCAGATCGATCTTTGCAAGCAACACCGCCAAAGCCCGCGCCACGTCATGCTTGCGCGGCTTGCCCTCGCGCGCGCCCTCAACTGTTTCGCGCCACCATTGCAGCCGGATCTCGCCCATCATCGGCTCGCGCACGCTTTCGGCGATGCGCGCGATTTCGTGATTGAAAGCGTAGAGCGCCAGACAGATAGGGGCGTAGCTCCTTGCGGCGCGAACAGGGCGGAGAAATAGCGGTCAGGATCGTGCTGGCGCACAAGCGCGATGCAGGCAGCAAAGGAAGCCTCGGCGTTCATATCCACCAAAGAAAAAGCCGCCCGGTTGCCCGGGCGGCTCGATCCTGACCAAATCGCGAAGCCGTCAGAGAGATGCGTCTGCGCCGCGACCATGCAGAACAGCATCGGGATCGAGAGCAGCGTGTTGATGCGGCTGAACTGCCCGCGGTCTTGCCGGCGGCGGCCTTCTCGGCCGCGGGCAGGTCGGGATATTTGCCGTCGATGTTCAGCGCCTTCTGCTGGTTCGGCCAGATCAGGAACCAGACATTGAACCACATGATCGTGCCCAGCCACATGCCGATGCCGATGACAGATAGCCTTGGGCGATCGGCGAAGCCCTGCCGATCGGCGATCGAGCGTATAGGCCTGCAGCAGATAGCCGTTCAGCGCAGGCCAGGATGATGCCGAAGAAGATCGTGCCCATCGCGCCCCAGCGGAACCAGAACAGCGCCGCCGGCGTGATGTAGCGGCCGAGCGCGGGCTTCAGCTCGTCGGGAATTTTGGGCGTGGTCGGCGTCGAGACGAAATTGAAATACCACAGCAGGCCGATCCACATCACGCCGCAGATGATTGCAGCCAGCGCAGCGAGGAACAGCCAGAAGGCCGGTCGCGTCGAAGCCCTGTGTTTGCGCAATAGATGCCGAACAGCACGAGCGCGAGCACGAAGCCCGCGATCACCACATTGCGCAGATTGCCCAGAAAAGCAGCCATGGCTCACCTCCCCGAGTTTGAGTCTGGCAGTGAGTTTAGCGCCACTTCCAGGCCGGATGTTCAGGCGCCTTTTGCGCTAAGATTGTCGAGCCGTTTCGGGCCGGCGCAGCGTTCAGCCAGGTGACCACGATCAGCCGCGTCACCATCACCGCCGTGAAGAAGGAGGTGATGATGCCCACGCCCAGGGTCACGGCGAAGCCGCGCACCGGGCCCGAGCCCAGCTGGAACAGGATCAGCGAGGCGATCAGGTGGGTCATGTTGGCGTCGATGATGGTGGCCATGGCGCGGCGAAAGCCGGTGTCGATGGAGGCGATGCATGCTGCGGCCGTTGCGCTGTTCTTCGCGGATGCGCTCGTAGATCAGCACGTTGGCGTCCACCGCCATGCCCATGGTGAGCACGATGCCGGCGATGCCGGGCAGGTCAGCGTGGCGCCGAACAGCGGTCAGCGCCGCCAGCAGCAGCACCATATTCAGGGTCAGCGCGATGTCGGCGAAGACGCCGAACAGGCCGTAGCGCGCGATCATGAACAGCGCCACCAGCGATCAGGCCCGCGAGGGCGGAATAGCGCCCGGCCTTGCACCGAGTCCGCGCCCAGTTCGGCGCCGACGGTGCGCTGCTCGATCACCTTGAGCGGCGCGGGCAGCGCGCCGGCGCGCAGCAGCACCGCCAGATCGTTGGCGCTCTGCGAGGTGAAACTGCCGGTGATTTCGCCCGAGCCGCCCAGGATCGGCTCGCGGATCACGGGCGCGGAGATCACCTGCTTGTCCAGCACGATGGCGAAGCGGCGGCCCGACATTGTCCTTGGTCACGTCGCCGAACTCGCGCGCGCCCACCGTGTCGAAGCGGAAGGTCGACGACCGGCTCGCCGGTCTGCTGGTTGAAGCCCAGCGGCCGCATCGGTCAGCCGGTCGCCCGACACCATCACTCGGCGCTGCACGACCATCGGGCGGCATTGGCTGCTTGTTCGGTCCGGATTGCCTGCGGCAGCAGCTCGTCGCCGATCGGCACGATGCCGCGCGCGGCCTGGCTCAGATCGGCGGTTTCGTCCACCAGCTGGAACGTCATCTTGGCGGTCTTGCCCAGCAGGTCGATCAGCCGCTCGGGATCGTGACAGGCCCGGCACCTGCACCAGAATGCGGTCTTCGCCCTGGCGCTCGATGGTCGGGTTCGCGCGTGCCCAGTTCGTCGATGCGCCGGCGCACGACTTCGATGGACTGGTTCAGCATCTGGTTTCTTGGTCTGCGTCTTGTAGGCGTCCGTCATGTGTCATGGTGAGCTGCCGTTCTGCCCAGGCTCGGCGATGTCGATATTCCTTGGTGCCGACGCGACAGCACCGAGCCGGTCACAGTCGGGATTGAGATCTTCCAGGATCTTCTTGGCCTCGTCATATTGCTGCGGGTCGCGCACGCGCACCGAAACCGTGTCGTCCTTGGTGCCGAGATCGGTGATAGCCGATGTGGGCCTTGCGGAAGCCCGCGCGGATGTCGCCGATCAGCGATTCGAGCTTGTCCTTCTGCACCTGGTCGAGCTCGACTTCGAGCAGAAGATAGGAGCCGCCCTGCAGATCCAGGCCCAGGCTGACGGCATCATGCGGCAGCCAGGCGGGAAATTTGTTCGAGCATATTGTCGGGCAGCGCATTGGGCAGCGCGATCAGAATGCCCGCCAGACCACGACAGAGGCCGTGACGATGCGCGTCCAAGGAGAGACCTGCAGCATCGGCTTCAGTCCTTGTCCGGCTTGGCGTCGCCCTTGGCGCGCACTTCGCTGAAGCGTCGCCTTCAGCACGCGTGACCTGCACATTGTCGGCGATCTCGACCAGGACTTCGGCCTTCGTCCTTGACGCCTTGACCACCTTGCCGACGATGCCGCCGGCCGTCACCACCGTGTCGCCGCGGCGCACATTGTCCACCATCTCGCGCAGCTGCTTCACGCGCTGCTGTTGCGGGCGGATCATCAGAAAATACAAGATCGCGAAGATCGCAATGAGCGGTACGATAAGACGTCAGAAAAGATCTGGTCCATGAAGCGATCCGGAAAATTCAGGCGCCGCTGGCTTTCAGGGCGGCGCGGGCGGACTATAGCGGCGGCGCCCTCGCTTTGCAACCGCGTGGTAAACAAGGGCTTAAGTCCATGGCAAGACGCAACGAAATCGGTCGAACAAGGCTTTCGGCGAAGCATGCTGGCGCGCATCGCCGACGGCGCTGGAGCGGCTGGCGCCCGCCGGCGTCTGGCCAACCGCGCCTGCAACGGGCGACGCCTTTGTCTGGGAGCCCGCTCATGGCGGGCTCATGGCTGTGGCCACATGTCGCCCATGTGCCGCTCACCCTGCTCAAGGGCATCGATCAGGCCGCGCGACACGCTGCTGGAAAACACGCGCCGCTTCGCCGACGGACTGCCCGCCAACAATGCGCTGCTGTGGGGCGCGCGCGGCATGGGCAAAAGTTCGCTGGTCAAGGCGGTGCATGCCGAGATCAACCGGACGCGCAAAGGCAAAACGCGACTGGCGCTGGTCGAAATCCATCGCGAGGAGATCGCCAGCCTGCCGCAATTGCTGCGCATGTTGCGCCAATGCCACACGCCGCTTCCTGCTCTATTGCGACGATCTTTCCTTCGACAAGGACGACACCAGCTACAAATCGCTGAAGGCGGCGCTGGAAGGCGGCATCGAAGGACGGCCCGCCAATGTGCTGTTCTATGCCACCTCCAACCGGCGCCACCTGATGCCGCGCGACATGATGGACAATGAACGCTCCACCGCCATCAATCCCGGCGGAAGCGGTGGAGGAAAAAGTTTCGCTGTCGGACCGGTTCGGGCTCTGGCTTGGGTTCCACAATTGCGGGCAGGACGAATATCTGGCGATGATCGACGGCTATGCCGAACATTATGGGCTTGGATTGAAGCTTGAAGAATTGCACGTGCGCGCGCTTGCCTGGGCGGCCGGGCGCGGAGGCCGCTCGGGCCGCGTGGCGTGGCAATTCATTCAGGACCTGGCGGGCGAACTGGGCAAGAGGCTCGATTAGCGCGACGCCATCAGCAGCGGCCTCGGGTCGACCGGCTTGGTGTCGTGGCGGATTTCGAAATGGACTTGTGGCTCTGTGACGTCGCCGGTTTCGCCGGTGTAGGCGATGATCTGCCCCTTTGACACGTGATCGCCGCGATTGACGGAAAGGCGCTCGGCATGGGCGTAGGCCGTGACATAGCCGTCGTCATGTTTGATGAGGACGAGATTGCCGTACCCCTTCAATTCGTTGCCAGCATAGGTGACGATGCCAGAAGCTGCCGCATGGATCGGTGTGCCCAGATCAGCAGCGATGTTGATGCCGTCGTTGCGCTCGCCGGTCGGCGACTGGCCGAACGGAGAGATGACATGGCCCGACACCGGCCAGGCAAAGCGCGCGTTGCCGGAATCACCGGCTTTGACCTGATAGGACGCCACATCGTTGTCCGTGCGCGGTGCTGCGCCAAGGCGGTCGATCACAGACTGGGCCTGATCGAGAATGGAATTGCTGTCGTCGGGAGTGTACGAGGCCGGCGTCAAGGGCGGCGCGGCGTTGGCGCGCGCATAATACTGCGGCCTGGGACGCGGAACCGGCACGCTGCGCGCCACATCATCAGACGGCGCGCGCGCCTCGCCTGGAATGAGCAGCACTTCACCGGCGTAGATCCTGTCCTTGTCGGTGAGATCGTTGGCGTCGATCACGTCGGCGACATTCACATCATAGCGTTCGGCGATTTCGGAAATCGTATCGCCGTCGGCGACCATGATCGTGAAATGCTTGGCGACGGCGGGACCATCAGCAACGGGGGGTTCTTTGTCGAAGTGCGAGCAGGCAGACAGCGCGACAGCGGCCAAAAGAATTGCCGCGGCTGCGCGGCCGCGCTTGGTTTCAGAATTTCCGCTCAGTTCTTTCCGCATTCTGCGGCTCCTGCGGCACGCCCGGCAACATGGGCACGAACATTACGGGGATCAGCGTTTCTCGCGTCACGCCCGTTTCGGTCTTAATAATCTTGGTTAAAAGTTGAGAAATACTTTCCGGACCGGCATTATCGCCCACCGGAGCGATTAAAATGCCCCCCGTTTTTAACTGTTCGATAAGACTCTCGGGAACTTTGGGGACTGCGGCGGTAATAATGATGCGGTCGAAGGGGGCCTGCTCGGGCCACCCCTTGAAGCCGTCGCCCCATTTGGTGACCACATTGTCGAGCTTAAGCCGCCTGAGGCGCTCCTGTGCCGTGCGCAGCAACGCGCGATGGCGCTCGATCGTATAGACCCTGCGACAGAGCAGCGCCAGAACAGCGGATTGATAGCCCGAGCCTGTTCCGATTTCGAGCACGCTCATCTTTTCGCCGACGTCAAGGGCATCGGTCATATAGGCCACGACGAAAGGCTGGCTGATGGTCTGTCCGCAGGCGATGGGAAGCGCGGTGTTGAGGTAGGCGTCGGTTTGGAATGTTTCTTCGACGAACACATTGCGCGCCGTGCGCTCGATGGCGGAGAGCACACGCGCATTGGAGACGCCTTGCTTGCGCAATTCCATGAGAAGGGAGATCGCGCGGGTGTCGACCATGTTATGCCTTGCCCGGCAGCGGCGAGACAAAGTCTTCGCGCAATTTCTCCAGCACGCGCCACTCGGTAAGATTCAAATGCAGCGGCGTGATGGCGATGCGTCCCTCATAGATCGCGCGCAGATCGGTGCCCTTGGGTGGATTGGAGCGCACGCGCCTGAACCCGATCCAGAAATAGGGGTTGCCGCGCATATCGACGCGCCGGTCCATGACAGCGGTTTGCAGATCGCGCTTGCCCTGCGCCACCACTTCGACGCCGGTGACCTCGCCGGGTTCGCGGTCGGGAAAGTTCACGTTCATCAAAACATCCTGCGGCTCGGGCCAGCCGATTTGCATCAGGCGTCGCACGATGGAGGCACCGTGGGTTTCGGCGCAGTGCCAACGCACCTTATGGCCATCCTCGAAACCATAGGCCTGGCTCAGCGCAATCGAGGCAATGCCGAGTGCGGTTCCTTCCATGGCGCCCGCAATGGTGCCGGAATAGGTGACGTCGTCGGCAATGTTGGAACCGCGATTGACGCCGGATAGAACGAGATCGGGGCGCTTGTCCTTCATCAGCTCGGCCACCGCCATCATCACACAATCGGTGGGCGTGCCGGTGATGGCAAAACGCTTTTCCTCGATCTGGCGAAGACGCAGCGGCTCGGTGAGCGTCAGCGAATGGGAGGCGCCGGATTGTTCGGTTTCGGGAGCAACAACCCACACATCCTCGCTCAGGGCGCGGGCGATTTTTTCCGCGATCGCGAGGCCGGGGGCATGGATGCCATCGTCATTGGTGACCAGAATGCGCATCACGGACCGATCTTCGCCATTGCACCCATATAGGGGCGCAACACATCTGGAATTGAAATCGAACCGTCTTCGTTCTGATAATTTTCCATGATCGCGATCAGCGTACGGCCGACGGCCAGCCCTGAGCCGTTCAGCGTGTGCACGAAACGCGTGGCCTTGCTGTCCTTGGCGCGATAACGCGTATTCATGCGCCGCGCCTGGAAATCGCCGCAATTCGAGCAGGACGAAATTTCGCGGAAACGGTTCTGACCGGGAAGCCAGACTTCGATGTCGTAGGTCTTCCTGGCCGAGAAGCCCATGTCGCCGGTGCAAAGCGTGACAACGCGGTGATGCAGATTAAGACGTTTCAACACCTCCTGCGCGCAATCGGTCATGCGCTCATGTTCGGCTTGGGATTGTTCGGGCGTCGTGATCGAGACCAGTTCCACCTTGGAGAACTGGTGCATCCGGATCATGCCACGGGTATCTTTTCCCGCGGAACCGGCTTCGGACCGAAAGCAGGGCGTCCACGCGGTGAAGCGCAGCGGCAGGTCCATTCGTCGAGAATTTCCTCGCGGACATAATTGGTGAGCGGAACTTCGGCGGTTGGAATGAGGCCAAGGCGGGCGTCGCGCTGCTTTTTCTCGATATATTTGGACGCCGCGCCGAACGCAGTCCCATCTTCCAGCAGTCCGAACTCCTCGATTTCTTGCTCGCCATAGGCCAACAATTGACCGCCACCAACCGCCCAAAACTGATCTTCCTCGAATTTCGGCAATTGGCCTGTTCCGAAGAACGATTCATTGCGGGCCAATAACGGGGGCTGAACTTCGGTGTAGCCGAAATGATCGGTGTGCAGATCGAGCATGAAATTGCCAATCGCTCGTTCCAGCTTCGCCAGTCCGGCTTTGAGATAAACAAAGCGCGCACCCGAAACCCTCGCGGCGCGTTCGAAATCCATCAGGCCGAGCTTTTCGCCGAGGTCGAAATGCTCTTTCGGCGTGTTCATGCCGGGCGGCTTGCCGAAGGCGCGGGCTTTCACTTCGATATTCGCGTTTTCGTCGGCGCCGTCGGGCGCGTCGGACGCGGGAAGATTCGGGATCGCTGCAAGAAGATCGATGAGAGCCTTCTGCAGTCGGCGTTCGCTGTCTTCGCCCTTCTGAATCTCGTCCTTGAGGCCGGCGACTTCGCTCATCAGGGCTGACGCTTGGGCTTCGTCTTTCTTGGCTTTGGCCTGGCCAATCAGCTTGGACGCCTCGTTGCGGCGGGCCTGCGCGTCTTGCAGGCGGGTGATCAGGCGCGCGCAATTGCTGGTCCTGGGCGAGAATGCGGTCGGTCAGGGATTGCGCCTCCGCCACCCCACGACGCCTCAGGCCGGCGGTGAAGGCGGTGGAATCTTCGCGGATGGCGCGGATGTCGTGCATGGGCGGGCGATCCTGAGGCTTTGCCGGTAATGGCATTTGCGGGGGGAGCGGTAAAGTTGGCCTTTTCGCAAGTCCACCACGCAAGTGCCTGCGCGGTGGCAAAGTCGGCTTGACCACCAGGTGTTGGATTTTGGTGCGATATGCTCCTTCGGCGGCGCCGAGCTTCGGGGCTGCAATAGGTATAATTTCCGGCAGCTTCGCATCTTATAGGAACGAACCTACATCCCGAGCACCAAGGCGCGTTCGGGGCGCAAGGGTTTTGAAGATTTTTAAGGGACGGGGCGGCAGCGTCTTTTGCGCGCTGTCGCTCGATCAGCTTCACGCACCAGATCGAAATTTCGTAGAGCAGCACCAGCGGCACTGCGAGACTCACCATGCTGATGGCATCGGGCGGGCGTGATGACAGCGGCGAGCGCAAAGATGCCCACCACGGCGTAACGCTGGAGGCTTCTTAGTTGGGCGGCGTTGACGATGCCCACGCGGCCCAGCAGCGACAGCAGCACCGGCAGTCTGGAAGGTCAGACCGAAGGCGAAGATCAGGGTCATCACGAAATCGAGATATTCGCTGACCTTGGCCTGCAGCTCGATGCCCAGCGTGCCGTTGCCGCCTGGCGTCTCGTAGCCGACGAAGAAACGGATCGCGAAAGGCAGCATCACATAGAAAACGAAGGCCGCGCCGACGAAGAACAGAACCGGCGTCGCGATGCAGGAAGGGCAGGAAGGCGCGGCGCTCATGGCGGTAGAGGCCCGGCGCCACGAACATCCAGATTTGCGCGGCGATGATGGGAAACGCGAGGCAAATGCCGGCGAACATGCCAACCTTCACATAGGTGAAGAACGTCTCGTAGAGCGCGGTGTAGATCAGATGGGCATTGGGCTGGCCCTAGCGCATGCGCCAGCGGCCGGTCAGGAACGCATAGATGTGTTTGGCGAACGCAAAGCAGACGACAAAGCAGATGCGCAAACGCGATCATCGACCAGACCAGCCGCTTGCGCAGCTCGATCAGATGCTCCATCAGCGGCGCCTTGGTCGCTTCCAGCGCGGCTTCGTCTTCGGTGGTGGGCTTGATCACGGCGCCTGCGCCTTCGCGGGCGAAGCTTCTTCATGCGGCTCAGGCGGCGCGGACAGGCGTTGCGGCTTGGGGCATCATCACTTGCGCCGGAGCGGGATTTTCGTCGAGCTTTTGATCGGGGGGCAGGATACCGTGCTCGATATGCTGCTGGAGGTCGGCCAGTGGGCGCTCGTTGCGTAGGGCTTCGATCTCCTTGCGCAATTCATCGAGTTCGGCCTGGCGCGCCATCTCGTCGAAGCTTTTGCGGAATTCGTTGGCCATCGCGCGGGCCTTGCCCATCCAGCGGCCGACCATGTGCATCAGGCGCGGCAAATCCTTCGGCCCCACCACGACCAGAGCCACGATGAGCACAACGAGGATATGGCTCCAGCTGAAGTCGAACATGGCTTTCCGATTGGCGCGCAATTTTTCGGCGAACCGGTAGCCACGTCGCCGTTGCGCTTTTATCTTCCGGCGGTGTCTTTTTCATCGCGGCGATCAGGGATCGGGCGCGGATCGTCGGGCTCGGACAGGCCCTGGCTGAAGCTTTTGATGCCCTTCGCCACGTCGCCCATCAGGTCGGAGATCTTGCCGCGGCCGCCGAACAGCAGCACGGCGACAACCACCAGAATCAGAATGTGCCAGATGCTCAACGCACCCATGGAACTGTCTCCTTCGATCCCCGCTAGCGGCCTGTTAAAGACCCCCACGCGCGGGGATGCAAGCCAGCCGAGTCAGCCGATCAGGATCTCGCCCCTGCGGCCCAACGCAGAAGCCAGCGCACTCAACCGCTTGTGCACCGGATCGGCCGCGATGGCCTCCCGCCGTCTGGGAATTTCGAGGATCAGTCGGTTGGGGGTCAGGCGCAGGCGATAATGCGGCAATTCGCCGGCCGCCGAGGCCGAAAGCGCGAATGCCAGCCGCCAGGCCAGGCCAAGGGTCTTGGCGCACAGCTCGTCGTCCTCGTTGAGCAGGCCTGCCTGTTTGAGCTGGCGGGGAAAATCCTCGTCGCCGGAATAGCGATGAAAGACGGCGGTGGCGATCAAGGCGCGAGCGCGGTGGTCGGCGCCGGCGAAGGGCGCGGTCAGGACCTGGTTGAAGGCGCCAAAGGCGCGGTCGTCGGGATGGCGCCGCCAGCCGATATCGGAAAATAGGCAGGTCGCGCGGCGGACATGGCGAAGTTCGGAGGGTTCGCCGCCGAACAGAGGCGCTGCTCCAGGCAAACATTTCTTCGGCATGATCGGGCACGCGGGCCTGACGCGCATTCATGCCGGCAGCAAATTCGAGCAGCGGATCCTTGGCGCGTTCGTCTTCGGAGAGTCGGGAATGCAAGATGCCTTCGCGCAGACCGTAGGCGGAGATCACGACCTCCTTGAAGTCTCCGTCTTGCAACAACCGTTCCAGCACCACGGCGCCATAGGGCAAGGCTTCGGCGCGGCGTTTGGAGACCACCTTCATCCGCTCGACGGATTTGCGCGAGAGTTGGGCCATCACCTTGCACAGCCTCAACGCGCGGGCGCGCGGGATCGCGTAGTGCTGCAGGACATGGAGCGGATAATTGCTTGCTCCTCCATGTCGACGCGGGCGAAGCTGCGCCAGATGCCGCCCACCGCGTAGAGCGTGCGGCCGTCGAGATCGCCAAGCTTGGAGAGCTTGTCCAATCCGTCATCGACGATCTTGCGGGCCTTGTCAGGATCGCCTTTCGACAGGTCCATCAGGCGCAGAGGACCGAAGGGCAAGGTCATTGCCGCGCCCGTGCGGCCGTCCTTCACCGTCACCATGTCGAGGCTGCCGCCGCCCAGATCGGCGACCAGCCCATCGGCTTCGGGAATGCCCGCAAGCACGCCTTCGGCGGCGAGGCGGGCTTCTTCTTCGCCGGACAGAATGCGGATCGGGCTGCCCCAGGCAGCTTCGGCGCGGCGGATGAATTCCTGCGCCGTTGGAGGCATCGCGCGCCGCCGCGGTTGCCACCGCCTCGCGGATCGGCGCGTTCAGCGCGTCGGCGATCATGCGAAAGCGCGACAGGGCCTCGAGCGCCACGCCGCTGCCTTCGGCATTCAGCTTGCCGGTCGAGACCATGTTGCGGCCGATGGCGCAGATCGCTTTTTCGTTGTGCAGCGTGGCGGGGCTGCGGCTGAGGGAATCGTAGATCACCAAGCGCACCGAGTTGGAGCCGATATCGACGATGGCGACATGGCCTTTCCGCGCGGGTTGGCGCGCGGAGGGTGTGCTCTTCGCTTCGTTTGCGGTCAGGGCGGTCACGGGACCGCTAGATTAATCGCGGCGCGAGGAGATTGCCACGGGACGGGGCTGGCTGATTTTCAGCGCGCGGCCGCGGCCCGACAGCGACGGATTGGTCATGAAATAGGTGTGGGCGGAGAAGGCATTGGCGTCCTCGGCATGGGCCGGGTCGCGGTCATAGGTTCCGTCCGGCTGCATGTACCAGCTTTGCGCCTGGTCCTTGAGCAGCGCCACCATGATCTGGTCCAGCACCTGTTGATGCACGGTCGGATTCTCGATGGGAACCAGCGCTTCCACGCGGCGGTCGAGATTGCGCGGCATCCAGTCGGCCGAGGAAATATAGACCTTGGCGATTTCGGCGACGGCAGGCCGTGGCCCGCGCCGAAGCAGACGATGCGGCCATGTTCGAGGAAGCGGCCGACGATGCTTTTGACGCGGATATTTTCGCGACAGGCCCGGCACGCCCGGACGCAGGCAGCAGATGCCGCGCACGACCAGTTCGATCTGCACGCCCGCCTGGCTGGCGCGTGTAGAGCCCGTCGATCATTTCTGGATCGACCAGCGAATTGAGCTTGGCCCAGATTGCGGCGGGCCGGCCCGCGCGGGCATGCATGATTTCTTGCTGGATGGCATCGATCAGCCTGCCGCGCAGAGTGAGCGGCGACACGGCGATCTTTTCCAGGCCCGTCGGTTCGGCATAGCCGGTGATGAAATTGAACAGCTGGGCGGCGTCGCGGCCCAGCGCCGGATCGGCGCTGAACAGCGACAGGTCGGTGTAAACCTTGGCGGTGATCGGGATGATAGTTGCCGGTGCCGAAATGCACATAGGTGCGCAGCTGTCCGCCTTCGCGGCGCACCACCAGGCTGACCTTGGCGTGGGTCTTGAGCTCGATGAAGCCATAGACCACCTGCACGCCGGCGCGCTCCAGATCGCGCGCCCATTTGATGTTGGCGGCCTCGTCGAAGCGGGCCTTCAGCTCCACCAGCGCGGTGACCGACTTGCCGGCTTCCGCCGCCTCGATCAGCGCCTTGACGATCGGGGATATCATGCGAAGTGCGGTAGAGCGTCTGCTTGATCGCCACGACGTCGGGATCGGCGGCGGCCTGGCGCAGGAACTGCACCACCGCGTCGAAACTTTCGAACGGATGATGGACGATGAGGTCCTTGTCGCGGATGGCGGCGAAACAGTCGCCGCCATGGTCGCGGATGCGTTCGGGGAAGCGCGCGATGTAAGGCTTGAACTGCAGATCGGCGCGCTCGGCGAGGATCAGCTGCTTGAGATCCGACAGGCCCATCAGGTTCTCGACGATGACGATCTCGGCAGGCGTCAGGTCGAGATGCTCGGCGATGAATTGGCGCAGCTCGCCGGGCATCGAGGCGCTGCACTTCATGTGGATGACGCGACCCCGGCGGCGGCGCTTGAGCAGCGACTCGAACAGCAGCACCAGGTCTTCGGCTTCTTCCTCGACTTCCACGTCGCTGTCGCGCAGGATGCGGAACATGCCCCAGCCAGTCGCCGCATGGCCGGGGAACAGCTGGTCGAGATAAAGCGCGATCACGCTTTCCAGCGGAATGAAGCGCACGGCCTTGTCCTGATCGGGCAGACGGATGAAACGTTGCAATTGCGGCGGCACGGGCAGCAGAGCCGTGACGAGCCTTGGCGTCGCGGCGGCGCTTTAAGCGCAACGCCATGGCGAAGCCGAGATTGGGGATGAACGGGAACGGGTGCGCCGGATCGATGGCCAGCGGCGTCAGCACCGGAAAAATCTGCTCGCGGAATTCCTTTTCGAGCCATTCGCGGTCAGCCGCCGTCAGTTCCGCCGGTTCGAGCACCGAAACACCGGCCGCTGCGCAATTCGGCTCGTAGCTCGACCCAGATGGTCTGCTGGTCGGCGATCAGTTCGCCTGCGACCTGTTCGACGCTGGCCAATTGCTGGGCAGGCGACAACCCGTCGGCGCTGGGCGCGGCGACGCCCGCCCGGACCATGCCCTTCAGGCCCGCCACGCGGACCATGTAGAATTCGTCGAGATTGGAGGCCGAGATCGAGAGAAAGCGCACCCGCTCGAACACGGGATGGCGGCGGTTCTGCGCCTCCTCGAGCACGCGGCGGTTGAAGGCGAGCCAGGACAACTCGCGGTTGACGAAGCGGCCAGGCGAAGACGGATCGATGGGCCGGGGACCGGCCTGCGGTCCCAGCACATCCCCCACAGGGATTTCCCTGCTCTGGGAAAATTCGATCTTCGGCTCAGCCATGGTGGGACGCTAGCGCACGTTCATTAAGCTGTCATGACGTGCCCAAAGCAAAGCACAAAGTTGATTGCTGGCGGAAATCAAACCGCTTTCACCGGAACGGGGACCAATCCTGTCCATGATAACTTAGAATTTTTGTGATTGGCGGCTCAACCTGCGTTCAACAATTCGCGAATGAGCGCCGTGGTCACTGCGCGCTTCTCTGCCAGAGCCCGGGCATCGACGCGGGCCACGAAGTCGCGGATGGCGGCAGGGGAGCGTTCCAGCGAGACCGTCATCTGGGAGACCACCGCTTCGGGAACCTGGAGCTGGCGGTCAGCAAAGAGCTTGTGGGCCAAAGCCGCGAGCAGCGCGTCATCCGGGGCCCAGATCGGAAAGGCCAAGATAGCCCTGAACCGCGACGCGAGATCAGGCAGCACCGTTGGCCACATGCCAGCAGCTTCGCGGCCGGTCAGCAGGAAGGGCTTGCCGCGCTCGAACAGAGCAAAAAGCGCGCGATCGCGGATATCGCTCGGCAATGCGCTGTCGACGTCTTCGACGGCGATGGCCTGGGCGGTGTCGAGCTGGGCGATGGTTTCGAGATTGAGCGCCACGGCGGAAAGTATCTTGGCGTTTGCGACTACCGCCCATGCTGAGACCAGGTGGGATTTGCCCGAACCGGAGGGACCATGAAGGGCGGCGGGAGCCTGCCAGTTGGGCCAAGTGTCGATGAAGGTAACGGCCTCGCGATTGCCCGCGCCCACGATGAAATCGCCGCGGCCGAGCGCGGGACTCATTTCCCAGGACAAGGTCAGCTGCGAGGCCATGGGGTCAGGCCGGGCGGCTGTGCCGGATGGCGAAGGCACGCAGCCATGTGTGTCCGTAAGACAACCACGAGGCCAGCGTGAACACCGCCGTGGCGATGGCGACGGCATTGGCCAGCTGCGGCGCATCGATATGAATGGCCAACATCACCAGCATGAGACCCACATAGCCCACCTGCACCGCGGTGCTGATCTTACCCAGGAGTTGCGGCTGTACGCGCAACGGCCAGCCCAGATATTTCGCGAGCAGGACGGCCGCGACGATGGCGGCATCGCGCGCGAGCACCAGCACGGTGAGCCAAGGCGGGGTGACTGCGATGAACGTCAGCGCGAGGAAGGAGGCAAGCATCAGCAATTTGTCGGCCGCCGGATCGAGCCAGGCGCCAACGCGCGTATCGAGGCCGTAACGCTTGGCGAGAAAACCGTCGGCAGCATCGGTGAGCCCCGCGAAGGCGAAGACCGCGAGTGCGGCAGCGTAATCGTGATCGAGCAACAGCAACGCCATGACAGGCGCCGATGCCAGGCGTAGCACCGTCAGCGCATTGGGGGTTTGCCGCAGCAGCATCATGGGGCGGGCTCGTCGGCGCGCGCGAGCCACCACACGCCATCGCGCGAGGTCATGCTGATGCCCGCATCCAACAGCGTGCCGCGCAACTGGTCGAAGCTGCCGACATAGGCGATATCGATACGGGCTTCGTTCATGTTGAAGGCGATCATGTCGATGCCGACCACCGTTTGTACCGTACCAAGCCTTGATTGCAGCGAGGCCCATTCGCTGAGCGTATTGAATTTGGCCTCAGCGGTAAATTTGGACTTTTGACCAAAATCAATTGCGGATTTGTTTTTCCAGAAATCGGAGATCGCGCCAAACGCCGCATCGGCGGCGGATGCAAAGCTTTTGCCGGGAACATCGACACTGGGCACAATGGGCTGACCAGCCGCCAGCCGCTTCAATCGCACGCTGCCGTTTCCCGGTGCAATCTCGGCCACCACCACGTCGCTGGCATGCAGGCGCATGGCGATAGGGCCGACCGCAGACCAGCTTATGGTGTCAAAAGTCAGGCCAGACAGCGCATCGCTGTCAGCGCCTTCGGGCAAGACCGCGTTGACGAAGCCGCTGGCAAAGCGTGGGTCGGACCAGGCCAGCGTCCAAGAATCGCCGGGTGAGAAATTGGGCGACAGTGGAATCACCAAGATGCGTTTGGTCTGGGCCGCGACGTAGGAAATGTTGTTGGCGCGCAGCAAGCGCTCCACGGCAGGCTGGCTGAACACGTAAGTGACTTTGGCCACGTAGCGGGTGGTAGAGCGGCGCTCGTCGGTGACATCGAAACTGCGGATCAAGCGCTGGAGGGACACATCATCAAGCTGAGGCTGGCGGGACCAATCGTCTTGTCGGGTCAGGCGGCGATAGAGAATCGTCCAGGCCTTGGGCCGACCGCCATTGATGGCGATGGTCTGGGCCTCGACGGAGGCCGCTGCCGAGGCGTCGACGGGCACATTCTTGACCGTGAAGATGCTGTCCGCTGCATGGGCTGGGACAGCCGCAAGGAGGCCGAACGCAAAACAGAGAATAAAGCGGTGCATGGGTGACCTATAGCGGACCTCGAATATAGAGGGCAGGCCCCGGCGGCGAAAGCGCGGCTTGGACGGGTTGATGGACTTGGGGGCCTTACCTGTTTTAACAGGGGCTGGACATTCATCCTCGCGGATTCTTGGGCCATGACCAAGCCGGAGACCGGGCGCAACGGCCTTACTTACAAGGACGCAGGGGTCGATATCGATGCCGGCGAAGCCTTGGTGGCGCGAATCGCCCCCGCCGCCAAAGCCACGCGGCGGCCGGGCGCGGACGCCGATCTCGGCGGGTTCGGTGGGCTGTTCGATCTCAAGGCGGCCGGGTTCAAGGACCCGGTGTTGGTGGCTGCGACCGACGGCGTGGGGACCAAGCTCAAGGTCGCCATCGACACCGGCCTGTTCGAGGGAATCGGGCAGGACCTGGTGGCGATGTGCGTGAACGACATCGTCGTGCAAGGCGCAGAGCCGCTATTCTTCCTCGATTATTACGCGACCGGAAAACTGGACGTTGCGTCGGCTTCGGTGGTGATCGAGGGCATCGCGCGGGCCTGCAAGCAAAGCGGGTGCGCGCTGATCGGGGGCGAGACCGCAGAAATGCCGGGGCTTTACAACAAAGGCGATTTCGATCTTGCCGGATTTAGCGTGGGAGCGGTGGAGCGCGGTGCGATTTTGCCAAAGACGGGCGCAATGCGCGAAGGCGATGTGCTGATCGGCGTTGCCTCCTCGGGCCTGCATTCCAACGGATATTCGCTGGTACGGCGCGTGGTGGCCGATAGCAGCATCGCTTATGGCGCACCTGCGCCGTTTGCACCGGGCAAGACTTTGGGCGAGGCGTTGCTCGCGCCAACACGGCTTTACGTGAAGAGCGCGCTGGAGGCCATCCGCACGCAAGGCGTGAAGGGGCTGGCCCATATCACAGGCGGCGGCATCACCGAGAATTTGCCGCGCGCGTTGCCGCAGGAATTGGATGGCGAAGTCGACTTGAGCGCCTGGACGGCGGCGTCGGTGTTCGGGTGGTTGGCAAAATCGGCAGGCATCGAGACGGCAGAGATGTTGCGCACGTTCAATTGTGGGCTTGGACTGATCGTGGTTGCCAGTCCCGACAAGGCCGGTCTGGTGATCGACGCGTTCGGCGAGGAAGGCGAGAAGTCCATGCGCATCGGAACGCTCGTGAAGGGCAATGGCGAAGCCAAGGTGCGTTACACCGGAACGCTGAAGCTCTGATGGCGCGCGCGCGGACGGCCGTGCTGATTTCGGGGCGCGGGAGCAATCTCAAATCCTTGCTCGCGGCCCACGCGGCACAGGATTTTCCAGCGCAGATCGTGTTGGTGATTTCCAACGTCGAAAGCGCGGTCGGACTTGGCGTTGCGCAAGCCGCAAACATTCCGACCAAAGCGATTTCGCACAAATCGTTCGAAACACGCGAAGCATTCGATGCCGCGATGGATGCGGCATTGCGCGAGGCGAAAATCGAACTCGTTTGCGAAGCAGGTTTCATGCGCATTCATTCGGATTGGTTTGTGCGCAGGTGGGAAGGAAAACTTCTCAACATCCACCCCTCCCTTCTGCCGGCCTTCAAAGGCATTGGCGTCCATCAACAGGTGCTCGACGCGGGCGTGAAGATTACGGGATGCACCGTGCACTTCATCGTGGCGGAACTGGATTCAGGGCCGATCATCGCGCAGACCGCGGTGCCCGTTTTGCCGGGCGATACGACGCAGACGCTGGCCGCACGCGTGCTCGAGGAAGAGCACAAACTTTATCCCCAGGCGCTGCGGCTGGTTGCAGAAAAAAAAGTGCGGCTGGAAAACGGACGCGCTGTTGCCAATTGACCGATCGCGTTTTGGTGTGTCATGCCAGGCCACAGCCAGTTGCTGTTCTGCGGGCTTGGGCGTGGTGCCGACCCAAGCCTTGCCGGCCAGTTTGCAACGCAGCGAAAATACTGGCGAAGATTTCGCTTCTTTATTCGCGCGCGATCTTACGTTTCCGGGCTTTTTTCTCGCTCAAACACCGATGCCGGAAAGCTTGACGGATTCATCCCATAGGCGTTTGGCAGCGACATCATCCTGCGCTTCCTTGGTGGGCTTGGCGACTGCACATTTGTAGAAATATTGGCCGCTCACATCGGCCACTTGCGAGGACGAGGCGAGGTAAATCATCGTCTTTGCGCCGTTCTCCGGCGAAATGCCACCGAGCGGTTTGGCAAGGCGCACCGCGACCGAAACAATTCCTCCGCTCTGATCGCCAAAGCGTGTGGCGACGAAGCCCGGATGCAGGCAATTGGCGGTGAGCGCCGTGTCTTTGATGCGCCGCGCCAGTTCGCGGGTGAACAGGATATTGCAGAGCTTGGATTTGCCATAGACCGAGAAGCCCGAATACCCGCGCGCCGATTGCAGATCCTCAAAATCCAGTTTGGCGCCCTTGTGGGCGTCCGACGCGGTGGAGACGATGCGCGCGCCGGGGGTGGCTTTGAGACGATCGAGCAGAAGGTTGGTCACCACGAAATACGACATGTGGTTGAGCGCGAAGGTCTTCTCGAGACCGTCTTCGGTGAGCCGTCGCGATTGAACAAGGCGCCCGCATTGTTGATCAGCACGTCGATCTCTGGTTCAGCGCCGGCGATTTCGCCCGCCACGCGCTTCATTTCGGACAACCGCGACAGATCGGCGTAAATGCACCGCATGGCCCGACGCCTTTCAGTTTCTTCAGCGTGGCGTCGGCCGCGCGTCTTGTCGCGCGCGACCAAGACGATGCGCGCGCCCTTCTCAGCCAGGCGGATCGGCAGCGACTTCGCCGATGCCCGAGGTCGCGCCCGTGATGACGATGGTTTTGCCCTGCATGTCTGCCTCCGGTTGGCGCCAGATTAGCAGCGATTACGGATGGATTTCGAGGTCGCTGAAAAAGAAGCGGATTTCGTTGGCCGCGGTTTCCGGCGCATCCGAACCATGCACCGAATTGGCTTCGATGGATTCGGCGAAATCCTTGCGGATCGTGCCGGGGGCGGCCTTGGCCGGATCGGTCGCGCCCATCACTTCGCGGTTCTTGGCGATCGCGTTCTCGCCTTCCAGCACCTGCACGACCACCGGGCCCGAGGTCATGAATTCGACCAGGCTGCGGAAGAACGGCCGCTCGCGGTGCACGCCGTAGAAGGCCTCGGCCTGGGCCTTGCTGACAGGCGCATGCGGCGGGAGGCGATGACGCGCAGGCCCGCCTTCTCGAACCGCGCGATGATCTCGCCGGTGAGGTTGCGCGCGTCGCGTCCGGCTTGATGATCGAAAGCGTGCGCTCGACGGCCATGCAAAGCTCCAGTCCGATGAAAGCGCGCGCCTTATAGCTGCGCGGTTTGCAACCGCGCAAGCCGTGCTAAAAGCCCGGCCATGCTGGTCGATCGACAACATCACCTATCCGGATCGCGGGCCGCGAAATCCTGAGCGGGGCGACCGCGCATCTTGCCCGCCGGGCGGCGCGTCGGCCTGGTGGGGCGCAACGGCGCGGGCAAAACCACGCTGTTCAAGCTGATCCTGGGCGAGCTGCATGCCGATGGCGGCGAGATTTCGCTAGCCGTCGCGCTGGCGCATGGGCAGCGTGGCGCAGGAAGCGCCGTCGAGCCGCGATCAGCCTGCTCGACACGGTGCTGGCGGCCGATACGGAACGCACCGCGCTTGCTGGCCGAAGCCGAGCATGCGACCGATCCGCACCGCATCGGGCGACATTCACACGCGGCTTGACGCCATCGACGCCTATGCCGCGCCGGCGCGCGCGGCCGCCATCCTGGCGGGCCTGGGCTTTTCGGCCGAAGACCAGCTTCGCCCCTGCCGCGGAATTTTCCGGCGGCTGGCGCATGCGCGTGGCGCTGGCGGCGATCCTGTTTTCGGCGCCCGATCTGCTGCTGCTCGACGAGCCCACCAACTATCTCGATCTCGAAGGCGTGTTGTGGCTGGAGGATTTTCTCAAGCGCTATCGCGGCACGGTGCTCATCGTCAGCCATGACCGCGATCTGCTGAACACGGCCGCCGAATTCATCCTGCATCTGGAGCGCGGCAAGCTGACGCTCTACACCGGCGGCTACGACACATTCGTCGAAACCCGCGCGGCGCAGCGCGCGCTCGATGCGGCGTTCGCCAAGAAGCAGGAAGCCGCGCGCAAGCATATGCAGGCTTTCGTCGACCGCTTCCGGGCCAAGGCCTCGAAAGCGCGCCAGGCGCAAAGCCGCATCAAGATGCTGGCGAAGCTGGAGACCGGTCGACATCGCCGCTCGACGAGCATGTCGCGCCCATCCGCATCCCGCAGGCCGGACGAAGCCAGCCCGCCGCTGATCACGCATGGAGCACGCTTCGCGTCGGCTATGAGCCGGGCAAGCCGATCCTGACGCGGTCTGTCGCTTGCGCTTCGATCCCGATGACCGCATCGCGCTGCTGGGCAAGAACGGCAACGGCAAATCGACCTTGGCGAAATTGCTGGCCGGCAAACTCGACGCCGATGGGCGGGCGAATTCATGCCGCGCGCGCAAGCTGGTGGCGGGCTATTTCGCGCAGCATCAGCTGGAAGAACTCGACGGCTCGCGTGACGCCGCATCGAAACGCTGGCGCGCATTGCGCCCGAAACTGACCGAGCAGCAATTGCGCACGCAGCTGGGCGGCTTCGGATTTTCCGCCGACAAGGCGCGCACCGATGTCGGCCAACTTTCCGGCGGCGAGCGGGCGCGGCTGATGCTGGCGCTGGCGACCCTCGACAAGCCCAATCTGCTGATCCTCGACGAGCCGACCAACCATCTCGACATCGACGCGCGCAACGAATTGCTGACGGCGCTCAACGATTTCGAAGGCGCGGTGATCCTGGTCAGCCATGACCGCCGCCTGATCGAAGCCACGGCGGATCGGCTGTTGCTGGTCGCCGACGGCAAGGTGACGCCGTTCGACGGCGATCTGGACGACTATCGCCGCTTCCTGCTCACCAAGACCGATCGCGAACCCTCTGCGAAACCCGATGCGAAGCCGCGCCGTGACGGCGCCCAAAAGCGTAAGCTAAAGCCGCTCAAGGACAAGGCGGAAAACGCAGAACGTGAAGTGCTGCGATTGCAGAGGCAAATCGCCGATCACGATGCGGCACTAGCCGCCCCAGATATTTTCGCGCGCGATCCGGCGAAAGCAGCTGCGATTACCAAAGAGCGCCTGGCTGCGGCCCAGGCATTGGAAAAGGCGGAAGCGTGCTGGTTGGAGGCGGCGGAAGAATATGAATCGGCGCCGGCGTGACTATCTGCCGATGTTGCGCCGGGCAAGATCGCCCCATTCCTTTTGCTGCGCCTGATAGCGTTTGGGCGCGCCTTCCAGCATTTTGAGGGTTTCGGCGTAAAGAGGTTGGGCCTCTTGGCCACGGCCCATTTTTTCCAGCAGCATCGCGTAGCGGCCGCGGGCTTCCTCGCCGGCGAAATAGCGCACAAGGCGTTCGTATTCGACCAGTGCTTCGTCGTTCTTGCCCTGCAATTCGAGGGCGCGGGCGTAGAGCAGATGGCCATCGCCGGAGACGAAGCTGGGATCGGCGGCCTGCAATTGATCAAGAGTTGCTTGGGTGCCTGCGCCGTCGCCGGATTGGAACAGCGTGCGGGCAAGACCCATCAACAGTGCAGGATCATCCTTGAACTGGCCGACCAGCGTGTCGCGGTAGATTTCGATGGCCGCACCGTAATCGCCACGCTTGGCATATTCCTCGGCGAGCGCGCGCTTGGAATTGACCGAACCCGTCAATTCGGCTATGCGGCGAGCTTCGCGGAAGGATTTGTTGGGATCGGCGATGGCCTTGGCGTTGGCGCCGAACTTTCGCGCGGTGCGGCTTCGAAACAATTCGGGAATGATCTCAACGGCGAAATAAGCAAGCGCGCCGAAGAGCGGAAGGAAGATCACCACATAAACCCAAATGAAATTGCGGCCCGTCTTGATGATATGGATAACGCACACGATGGTGATTGCGATGGGGAGAAGATATTCGATCACCCCTGTTTCTCCCATTTGCCCGTGGCGCTTTCCTTCCAATAGGTAGCCTCGTGCGCCGCATCTTTCGCCGCGCGCCATGCCGCACGCGCATTTGCCACCGCCTGGGTGTCGCGACCGTCGAACATCAGCACGATACGGGTCAGCGATTTCGTGTCCGCGCCGTCCCACGCCGGCGGCAAGGCCCCGCCAACGAGGAAAAGAACATTGGCGTCATTGGCGTTTTGCTGTTCGACGGTGATAAGCACGGGCTGGCGCCTGGCGTTTCCGTCGCCCAATTGGGCATGCGGCAGGAAGGTTTCTTCGGAATAGGTCCAAAGCAAGTTGTCAAGGGCCTGGGCGCGGTCAGCGGACTCGGCGCGGATCAACGCACGCCACCCGCGTTCGAGCGTTTTCTCAACGAGGCCTGGCAGCACGTCGTCAAGTGTGCGCCGTTCAAGGTGATAGAATAAAACTTCGCTCATCTGCTCACGGCACAACGGCCTACCGCGTGACAATGCGCGGACCAGATCAAGCCGCCATGGCGGCCGCGGTGGTGACGAGGGGACTTCACGATTCGTAGTTGTCCGATATCAGGCGATTTAAAATGCGCACGCCCCAGCCGGTGGCCCAACTCGGCGTGAGCGGTTTTTGTTCGCCGTCCTGCCAGGCGGTGCCGGCGATGTCGAGATGGGCCCAGGGCGTGCCGTCTTTTACGAAGCGTTTGAGGAATTGGGCGGCCGTGATGGAGCCGGCATAAGGTCCGCCGATGTTTTTCATGTCCGCGATTTTCGATTTGATCATTTTGTCGTAGCCGCTGCCCATCGGCAAACGCCAGACGGGCTCGCCTTCGGCGGTGCCGGAGGCTGTAAGCTGGCTGGACAAATTGTCATCATTGGAAAACAAGCCCGCATATTCGCCGCCCAATGTGGCGATGATCGCGCCGGTCAATGTCGCAAGATCCACCACAGCGCGGGGTTTGAACTTTTCCTGCGCATACCATAGCGCATCGGCCAGCACGAGGCGGCCTTCAGCGTCAGTGTTGAGGATTTCGATGGTCTGGCCGGACATGGACACGACCACGTCATCGGGGCGTTGGGCTCTGCTGTCGGGCATGTTTTCGACCAGCCCGATGATACCCACCACATTGGCGCGGGCCTTACGGGTGGCGAGCGCGAGCATCGTGCCGGTGACGGCGGCGGCTCCGCCCATGTCGCCTTTCATGCCCATCATGCCTGCCCCGGTTTTCAGTGACAGGCCCCCGGAATCAAAGCAGACGCCTTTTCCGACGAGTGCCAGGGGAGCTTGCGATTTTGCTTTGGTGCGGTTCCATTGCATGACGACAAGCTGGCTCTCGGATTCGCTGCCGAGCCCCACGCCGATGAGCGCGTTCATGCCAAGCTTTTTCATTTCAGCTTCGCGCAGCACCGTCACTTTCACGCCGAGCTTGACGAGCGCCTTGGTGCGGCGGGCGAATTCTTCCGTCGTCAGCACGTTGGGCGGTTCGTTGACGAGGTTGCGGGCAAGGAAGATGCCGTCCGCGACGGCCGACAGTTCGGTCCAATTGCGTTTGGCAGCGGCGATGTCAGATGTTGCGATCGTGATCTTCTTCAGCGTCTGCTGGAATTCGTCGAGGTTCTTGCGGCGGTAGGTCGTGAACTGATAGCTGCGCAATCGCGCGCCCAGGGCCAAATGGGCGGCGAGTACGGCCGCCTTCAACTTCGAACCTTTGGGCACCTCGATGTCGAAGATGGCTTCGGTTTCGCCGCTGGCAAGCAAACGGCCCGTCACGGTGGCGGCGAGGACTTCCGCCTTGGCGGCATCGAACTCTTCTGGCTTGCCGAGGCCGATGAGCAACAGACGTGTGGCCTTTATGCCCTCGGGCGCGAGGACTTCTAGGATTTCATTGGACTTGCCCTTGAAGCGGCTGGTCTTGAGTGCACGGATCAGGATGCCGCCTGCCGCCTTGTCCGCCCGCTGGGCGGCCTGCGTCAGTGCGCCGCCCGCGAACGCGCCGACGATCCAGGCCCCGGAGGTTGCGGCGGACGGCGCGGCAAACGACAACTGCATCACAATTTCTCCAAACCTGTTCTGTGCGGATGGGCGCGGATAGCGCGCATGTGGCTGGTCTTGCAAGCCTTTGCCGGAGTGTCCGGCGGCCGTGCTGCAGTGCTAGTTTAGGTCGAATCTGCAAAGGGGCGAAAGCCCGGCTATGCCGCGTCTTTCCTTTTATATACTCAAGCAGCTTGCGGGGCCGGTGGCCCTGTTCGTGCTACTGCTGACGGGCGTCATCTGGCTGACGCAGTCGCTGCATCTCCTGGATCTTGTGATCAACCGCGGCCAGTCGGCGCCGACCTTTCTCTATCTGACCCTGCTCTTGCTGCCGAGCCTCCTGGTGGTCCTGCTGCCAGTGGCGTTCTTCGCGGGCGCGCTTTACGCGCTGTCGCGGCTGAACGCGGACAGCGAATTGGTCGTCATGTGGGCAAGCGGATATAGCCGTGCGCAGCTGGCGGTGCCGGTGTTCATCGCGGCTCTGCTCACCATGGCGCTCACCTATCTGTGCGGCCTCTACCTCATGCCGCTTGGCCAGAGGCTGATGAAGGAAAAGGTGCTCGACATCCGCGCCGATATCGGCGCCGCGATCTTCAATCCGGGCGAGTTCAACACCCCGGCGAAGGGGCTAACGGTATTCATCCGCGATCTGTCGTCGGACGGCGATATCCGCGGCGTGCTGGTGCATGACAACCGCAATCCGAAACGGCCGATCACCTATCTGGCCGAGGGCGGACAACTGGCACAGACCCCGGTCGGGGCGCGGCTCATCATGAACAGAGGCACGATCGAGCAAAGCGATGTGGGCGGGGCGCGACTTTCGATACTGAAGTTCGAGCGCTATGTGTTCGATCTGGATCAATTCTCCAGCCCGCAACATTATACAGAACGCGCGGCGAGCGAGCGCTACCTGAACGAATTGTTCTGGCCAGATCCGACCCATCTTTCGGATCGGGCGCGCGCGATCTATCTGGCAGAAGGGCACAACCGACTTGCTTCGCCGCTTTATTGTCTGAGCTTTGCGTTGATCGCGCTCGCGGCGGTGACGCGTGGACGGCGTGGGCGTGGCGCCCATGCATTGCGATTGACGGTTGCGACGTTGCTGGCTGTGGGATTGCGGATTGCGGGTTATGGGTTGCAAGGCTTCGCGGCCAATCATCCGTTCTGGAACATCCTGCTTTATCTCGTACCGCTGTTGGGCGCAGGTGCGGCGCTGGCGGTTCTGATGGGCATTGATCCCGAAGAGATGTTGCAACGGCGCGCGTCCGGGATCGCTGCGGAAGCTGCGTCATGAGCTGGTCGTGGACGCTCTATCGCTATCTCGGGGGGCAATATCTGGCAGGCGTGGGCGTCATCTTCGCGACGTTTCTGGCGCTGGCCTATTCGATTTCGTTGGTGGATTTGTTGGGGCGCACCGCGGGCATGGGGGTGCCTACGAGCATCATCATCGGAATGGGATTTTTGCATTTGCCCGATCTTGGGCAGAAGACGTTGCCCTTTGCGGTGTTGCTGGGCGGTGTGTTCACGTTCGTGCGGTTTTCGCGCAGCCAAGAATTGGTGGCGATCCGAGCGGCGGGGGTTTCGGCCTGGGATTTTCTGGCGCCGCCGTTGGTGGTGGCAATCGCGCTGGGCGTTTTCGCGGTGACGATTGTGACGCCGGTGTCGGCGAAGCTGCTGTCGCGGTTCGCGGCGATGGAAGCCAAATATGTGCATGGCGAGGCATCGCAGCTTGCAGTGTCAATCAACGGGTTGTGGCTCCGACAGGGCGATGCGGACCATCAATCGGTGATCCACGCGTTGCGCGTGTCCGATCAAGGTGCTCGTTTGGACGATGTGATTATTTTTCTCTATGGCGGCCACGACAAATTCCTCGGACGCATCGATGCCAGCACCGCGCAATTGGGAAATGGTGCATGGGAGCTTACCAATGCATGGGTGAGCGGCATTGAAGGCCCCCCTAAGCATTACGGCGTCTATGATTTGCCGACGACGCTGACGCCTGCGCGCATTCAGGAAAGCTTTGCCTCGCCCGACACGCTGTCGTTCTGGGATCTGCCGGGGTTCATTCGCGCGGCGCAGGCGGCGGGCTTCGCGGCGACGCGGTATCAGCTTTATCTCTATACGCTGCTCGCCCTGCCCGCTCTGTTCGCCGCGATGGTGTTCATGAGCGCGAGCTTTTCGCTGCGGCTGGCGCGCTATGGCGGCATTCCCAGAATCCTTCTCTACAGCGCACTCGCGGGCTTCGGTGTTTATTTCTTCGGCGATCTGACGCAAGCACTGGGCCAATCCGGCGTGCTGCCGCTTCCGCTGGCCGCGACGGTTCCCGCAGCGGCGGCCATTCTGATCGGCATGACGCTCGTCTTCCACCAGGAGGACGGATGAAACGTGGGGGAAGAACGCTCGCTGGAATTTTTGCCGCCATCGCTGGGCTTGGGTTCACCGCGCAGGCGCTTGGCGCCGATGTCTTGCGCACCCGCGCTGGCGACAACATGTTGTTGCAAGCCGACGAAGTCATCTACGATGTCACCAAGCAGACCGTGACCGCGCACGGCAAGGTCGAGATCGACTATGGTGGGCGCATTCTGCTGGCCGATAGTGTTTCCTACGATCAGAAGACCGACATCGTCACCGCCGACGGACATGTCGAGTCTGACAGCGCAGAACGGCGACGTGGCGTTCGCCAATCACGTCGTGCTCAACGACAAGATGCGCGACGGCGCGCTTGAAGGCTTTGCAGCACTGATCGGCAAAAACGGGCGCATGGTTGCGGTAAGCGCCAAACGCTCGGCAGGACGCTTCACCGAGGCACTGCGTGCGGCCTACACGCCTTGTAAGATCTGCGCCAAGAAGGGCGACCGCACACCGTTGTGGCAAGTGAAGTCCTATCGCGTCATCTACGATCAGGTGACGCACAAGATCAAATTTCAAGACGCGACGATCGAATTCTTGGGCGTGCCAATCCTCTACACGCCCTATCTTTCGCAGCCTGATCCGACGGTGAAACATTCAAGCGGCATTCTGGCACCGTTGGTCGGTACATCCACGACGCTGGGATCATTCATCAGGGTGCCGGTCTATGTTTCGCTGACCGATTCACAGGATCTGACCATCGAACCCTGGCTGACGGAGAGCAATGGCGAAGTGTTGGAAAGCGAATACCGCCAGCGGTTCGAGGATGGCGGGTTCTGGCTGCAGGCCAGCGTCGCGCAAAACCCCCATGGCGGCCTCGACGATGACCAATCGCAAACCTATGCGCATCTGTTCGGTTCGGGACGGCTGGCGCTCGACGACCACTGGGATACCGGTTTCGACGCCGAGCTGACCTCCAGCGACACTTATCTCAAACGCTACGACATTTCGAACGAAGACCGGCTGGTCAACGACATCTTTGTGGAAAACATCTCTGACCGTAGCCGGTTCGCAGTTACGGGCTATTTCTTCGAGGGCCTGCGCGCCACCGACAACAGCCGGACTATTCCCTTCGTGCTACCGCTCATCGAATACACTTACATCCCCGAGCGCGACATGCTTGGCGGACAGGTGCGCTTTGATCTGAACACCGTGTCACTGGCGCGTGAGGATCCCACCAACGTGCTTGGAACCAACGATCAGCGAATGACCGCAGAATTGCGCTACGCCGTGCCTTTCGTCACAGGCAATGGGCAGACGATTTCGCTGACGGCGGACGTGCGAGGCGATGTCTATCATACCGATCCAGCCAACCCGCTCGGCCTTCCTGACCTGCCGGGCAGCCCGAAATTCATTTCGCGCGGCATTCCCTATGTCGCGCTCGACTGGCGCTGGCCGTTCATCGCGAGCGGCGGACAGAACACCTCATTCATCCTTGAGCCGATCGTGCAGGGGATCCTGCAACCTTATGGCGGCAATCCGGCGGGTATTCCCAACGAGGACGCCACCGACTTCGAGTTCTCCGACAGCAATCTGTTCAGCTTCGAACCCACCTCAGGTTACGACATCGTGGATTCGGGACCGCGCCTCAATGCGGGGCTGCGCGCCATGGCGATATTCGAGGGCGGCGAACTGGAAACTTTGATCGGCCAATCCTTCCGACCCAAGCCAGATCCGGAATTCACCGTGCAATCGGGATTGAACCGCACGATTTCCGATGTGGTGGGGCGGATCGATCTCAAATTGCCGCCCTATCTGGACCTCACCGAAAGGTTCCAGATCAACGAATCTTCGGGCGATATCGAGCGCAACGAAGTCTATTTCACCGGAACCTATGACCGCTCCTCGATTCGCGTTTCCTATGTGCGGTTGCCGGAGGACGATTCGCTGGGACTGATCGCGCGCGAAGAAGTGAACGCGCAAGCCATCGTCGGCCTGTTCGACCATTGGTCGCTGCTGGCTGCGGCGGACCGAGATCTGAAGGACGGGCAACTGCTCGATACGGAACTCGGCGGCGGCTATGAGGACGAGTGCCTCAACATTTCCGTCGCTTATCGGCGGCGTTACACCACCGACCGCGACGTTCCGCCCTCCACCTCCATCATCTTGCGGTTCAACCTGAAAACCGGCGATCAGCCCGTTGGCTTATTCGATCTGTTCCCCGAAGACGTCTTCGCGCTGCATCCCTGATTGTCTGCTGGTCGCATGATCTGACGCGAACCGCCCGCATTTCGCGGGATTGTATGGCGCGGCGTCCCATGTCCTTGAACGAGGCGGGAAATTGCTTTATCTCGCGATCCCGCGCTCCTTCCGGGGGACGGGGCTTGGAGCACCCATTTGAAACAGCGGCCGAAGAACAGTCTCTTGCTCAAACGTCTGGCTCTATTGGCGGTTTTCGGCGCGGTCAGCGTTACCGCCATGCTGCCGACAGCCTTTGCAAGGGTGTCCGGCACGCAAATCGCCACCACCGAACAACCAGACAGAAGCATCAAGGAACCCATAATCGTCCATCCTGGTGATGGGGTGGCCGCGATCGTCAACGATTCGGTGATTTCGGATTACGACCTGAACCAGCGTATCGCGCTGTTTCTGGCAACCTCGGGCGCCCAGCCGCCGCCGGACAAGATGGCGCAAATTCGCGCTCAGATCTTAAAGCAGCTCGAAACCGAGCGGCTGCAACTGCTTGAAGCCCAGCGCAAGAACATTTCGGTCTCTGCGGCGGATGTCGACAAGGCGGTCGACAATATCGTCAAGGAAAACAATCTCACCCAGGCGCAACTCCAGGAGATGCTGACCCGGGGCGGCGTGGCGCTGTCGACGCTGCGCACGCAGATCGCGATCGGCATCGCTTGGTCGAAGACCGTGCAGGACGAATTCGGCGACCGCATCAACATCACGACAGAAGATGTCAACGATGAACTCAAGCGGATCGCCGAAGGTGCGTCCAAGCCGCATTTCCTCGTGGCGCAGATTTTCCTCTCGGTGGACAATCCCGATCAGGACGAAAAAGTGCGCAAGGATGCCGAGGGGCTGATTGCGCAGATCCAAGCAGGCGCGCCCTTTACCGCGGTGGCGCGTCAGTTCAGCCAGAATCCCTCGGCCTCGCAAGGCGGCGACATCGGCTGGGTGCATGAAGGCCAGTTGCAGCCGGAACTCGACAATGCGCTGCTGAAGCTGAAGCCTGGCGAGGTCACCCTGCCAATCCGTTCCACGGGCGGCTACTACATCTTGCTGCTGCGCGACCGGCAAGAAGGCGCAGGCACCAAGCTTCCTGATCCCGCCACGCTTGTCACCAACGCGACGCCGCCCGGCACCTTGCCGCTGTCGCGCATTTTGCTGCCGACCGGCGACAAACCCGACAAAGCGTTGCTCGACAACGCCTTCAAGGCGGCCAACATGCTGCGCGAGCAGCTTGAGAGCTGCGAGATGGCGGCCAAAGTGCCGCAGGCCGTGCAAGGCGCAGTGTTCATGAATCTCGGCATGATGAAACTCTCCGATCTCAGCCAGCAGATGCAGGACGCATCGCCAAGACCAGCCCAGGCGACACAACGGAGCCGTTCCTGTCGCAGGCCGGCGTCGAACTGATCGTGCGCTGCGACAAGGCTGTGCCGAAGATGACCGCATTCAAGATGCCCACGCGCGATCAGGTGGAGCAGCAGCTTTTCGAAGAACAGATCACGACGCTGTCGCGGCAGTATCATGCGCGATCTGCGGCGCACCGCCGATGTCGAAACCAAGACAAACTAGGCGCGAAAGCACCGCGCCTTCCCATTTACGTCACCATGGGCGAGCCTGCGGCATCGGACCGGAAGTGGCGGTCGCGGCGTACATCGCACTGGATGGGCGGGCGGACGGGCGGCGCGTTGAAATTGGTCGGCGATCCCGACGTGTTTCGCGCGTGCGGCGAGGTGCCGGACGACGCGCTGATCGCGACCGATGCCAGGGCCAAACGCAATCCGGGAAAATTGAACGTCGCATCCGCACCGGCTGTGATCGGTGCGATCGATAGGGCAGTGCGTGCGGCGATGGACGGCGAGGCCGCAGCCGTCGTGACCGCACCGATCCACAAATCGGTGCTGACGCAAGCCGGATTTCAATTTCCCGGCCATACCGAATATCTGGCCCATCTGACAGGCGCCAAACGCGCGGTGATGATGCTGGCCAGCGATATTTTGCGAGTGGTGCCGCTGACCATCCACATTCCGCTACGCGAGGTGGCCGCGCGGCATTTCCAAAGAGGCTATCATCGAAACCGGCGAAATCGTTCTGGCAGCGCTCGACCCGCGATTTCGCGGTGCGTCAGGCCGCGGCTGGCGATCGCGGGGCTTAATCCCCATGCGGGCGAAGCGGGCACGATCGGCCGCGAAGAGGAAACCGTTATCGCGCCCGCCATCGCGGCGTTGCGGCGCGATGGGACACAATGTGCTCGGGCCGCTTTCCGCCGACACGATGTTCCACGCAAGAGGCGCGCGCGCGGCTATGACGCAGCGCTGTGCATGTATCACGATCAGGCGCTGATCCCGATGAAGACGCTGGCCTTCTGGGACGGCGTGAATGTGACGCTGGGACTGCCCATCGTGCGCACCTCGCCCGATCACGGCACCGCGCTCGACATCGCGGGAACCGGCAAAGCCGATCCGCGCAGCATGATCGCGGCGATCAGCAGTGGCGGCGGCGATAGCCGATCGCGCGTGGATGACGGATTGCCGCCGCTGCGCGAGGTCATCGCGGCGCACGGGCTGGCGGCGAAGAAATCGCTCGGACAGAATTTTCTTCTCGATCTCAATCTCACGCGGCCGCATCGCGCGCGCGGCGGGACCACTTGAAGGCGAGACGTTTTACGAAGTCGGCCCCGGACCCGGCGGACTGACGCGCGCGCTGCTGGCGGAAGGCGCGGCCAAGGTCATCGCGGTCGAGCGCGATGAGCGCTGCTCTGCCGGCGCTCGCAGCAGATCGCGGCGGCCTATCCGGGCCGGCTCGAGATCATTTGCAGCCGATGCGCTGACGCTCGATGAAACAAAGCTCTTTGCGCGCGCACATGTGCGCCCGTGCGCGTCGCCGCCAACCTGCCCTACAATGTCGGCACCGCGCTGCTTGTGAAATGGCTTGACGCGCGAAAGCTGGCCGCCGTTCTGGTCAGAGCCTGACGCTGATGTTCCAGCGCGAAGTGGCCGAGCGCCTCGTCGCCAAACCGGACACGCAAGGCTTACGGGCGGCTCTCGGTGCTCCCGCAGTGGCGCGCCAACGCGAAGATCCTGTTCGATGTCAGCCGCGCGCCTTCGTGCCGCCGCCGAAGGTCACTTCCTCCGTCGTGCGGATCGAACCGCTGGCAGAGCCGGTGGCGCCGGCGCGGCTTCGCCGATCTGGAAAAGTCAACGGCGGCGGCGTTCGGCCAGCGCCGCAAGATGCTGCGCCAGAGTCTGAAGATCGCTTGTCGCCGGACGCGGAAGAGCTCATGCTGCGCCGCGGGCCTCGACCCAACCGCGCGGGCCGCAGACGCTGTCGGTCGCCGATTTCGCGGCGCTGGCGCGGCTTTTGGCGCAGTAAAAAAACACGGCCATCGCCCGGGAATGCCCGTCATGACAATCTTGTTGAGAGGTACCAGGTGGCGTGCCAGACTGACGAAAAGTCATATTCCAGGAGACATCGATGCGCAGCCAGGCCATTGTGGAATTCGGAGCGCCGCTCAAGGAAATCGAAACGCCGACGCCCGAGCCGCAGGGCACCGAAGTTCTGCTGAAAGTCCACAACGCCGGCGTCTGCCACAGCGACGTGCACATCCATGACGGCTATTTCGATCTCGGCGGCGGCAACAAGCTGCCGCTGGCGCAACATCAAGCTGCCGCACACGCTGGGCCACGAGATCGAGGGCGAAGTGATCGCTGTCGGTCCCGATGCGAAGGGCGTGAAGGTCGGCGCAGCGCTATGCGGCGTTTCCCTGGATCGGCTGCGGCAAATGCGCGTCTTGCCTGCGCGGCGAGGAAAACATCTGCATCGGCGGGCCGCGCCAGCTCGGCTGCTCAAACGGATGCCCGGGCGGATATGCGACACATGTGATGGTGCCGCACCCGAAATATCTCATCGACTACGGCAAGACCCGCCCGCGCTTGGCGCGGCCTATATGTGTTCGGGGCTCACCGCATTTGGGCGATGAAGAAAGTCGGCAATCTCGGCCCGAACGATCAGGTGCTGGTGCTGGGTTGCGGCGGCGTCGGCATGATGGGCGTGCAGTTCGCCAAGGCGCTGTTCGGCAAAGGGCCCGCTCGCGGCCGATATCGACGAGGGCCGTCTCGAAGCCGCGAAGAAGGCAGGCGCAAGCGCGACCTACAACACCAAGGATCCGGCGACAGCAAAGAAGCTGATGGCCGATACCAAAGGCGGCGCGTTCGCGGTGGTCGATTTCGTCGGTTCCGAGGCGACCTTCGCGCTTTGCGATGCAGACGGTGCGACGCGGCGGCAAGATCATCATCGTGGGCCTGTTCGGCGGCGGCGATGCAGATGCCGCTGCCGATGTTCCCGTTCCGCACGATCTCCATCGGCGGCTCGATGGTGGGCTCGCTCGACGAGACCACAGAGATGATGGAGTTGGTGCGCGCGGGAAAGGTCGACCCGATTCCCTACCAAACCCGGCCCTTGTCCGACGCGAACAAAACCTTGAACGATTTGCGCGAAGGCAAGATCACGGGCCGCGTGGTCCTGACCCCTTAACGGCGCTCCACGATCAGGCTGGGGTACGCCAACTACCGCCGCCCCGATTCCACGCATCGGACAAACGATCCTTGCAGCTTTGGGCGGCGGTTCTCAATGTCGGCGCGGGTGCTGCGAGTTCTTGGGAACCGCGCGACCGCTTTGTCACGCATCTCTGCAAGATGTTTTTCCAAAAGCCGACTGACGCGCATCATTCCCATTGCATGGGGCGGCGCAGACGGCTTTCTTGTATGCTATTGGTGGTGTGTCCCGAAATACATTTGGACAGGCGCGCGCGATTTCGAGCTTTTCTTATCTGGTCGCGGAGACAAAATCAGGTTTGGTTCGTCAGCGATGAGACGTAATCGGCCAGATTGGTTTGCCGCGTACGGCGGGAGCGCTCGGCGCCGACGATTTGCTGGATGCCGATGAGCGCGCGGCCGACATCATCATTGAGCACGACGTAATCGTATTCCGGCCAGTGGCTGATTTCGCCGTCGGCTTTGGCCATGCGGTCGGCCACGACCTGTTCGTCGTCGAGCGCGCGGGTACGCAGGCGCCGTTCGAGTTCGTCGCGGCTGGGCGGCAGCACGAAGATGCTCACCAGATCGTCGCGCGCCTGCTGCTTCAGTTGCTGGGTGCCCTGCCAGTCGATGTCGAACAGCACGTCGCGGCCCGACGCCAGTGCCTCCATCACCGGCTTCTTGGGCGTGCCGTAGCGGTGGCCGAACACCGTGGCATGTTCGAGGAATTCGTCGGCTTTCGCCATACGCTCGAACGCATCGAGATCGACGAAGAAATAATCCTGGCCTTCCATTTCGCTGCGGCGCTTGGCGCGCGTGGTGGCCGACACGCTCATCACGATGCCGGGATCGCTTTCGAGCAACAGGCGCGACAGGGTGGTCTTGCCGGCGCCTGACGGCGAGGACAGCACCAGCATCAATCCGCGCCTTTGCAACGCCCCACTCATTCGACATTCTGGGCCTGTTCGCGGAACTGGTCGATGGCGGCCTTCAGCGCCAGGCCCGTGCGCGTCAGCTGCGATGTCCGCCGATTTGGAGCACAGCGTGTTGGCCTCGCGGTTGAATTCCTGCGAGAGAAAATCGAGCTTGCGGCCCACCGCCTCGCCCGAGCTCAGCAATGCGCGGGCTTCGTGGACATGGGCGGCGAGCCGGTCCAGTTCCTCGCGCACATCGGCGCGGGCGGCCAGCAAGCGCCACTTCCTGCGCCAGACGATCTTCGGAGACGGCGCCGGCGGTGAGCAATTCGGTCATCTGTGTCGTGAGACGGTCGCGCAACGTGGCGGGCTGGGTGGCGGCCAGCTTGGTGGCGGTCATTGACCAAGTCGCTCGATCTCGTCCAGCAGATTGGTCAGCACATTGGCGAGCTTGGCGCCTTCGTTGGCGCGCGCGCGTGCCAGCGCGTCGAAGGCATGGGCCAGGCTTTCGAGGATGGCGGCATCGCGTGCGCCGCGTCGGCGGCGGATCAAGCGAGCAGCGTGTCTTCCTGCACGATCACGCCCTTGAGCGCCAGAAGCCCGTCGATGCGGGCCGGCGCCAGTCCGGTTTCGGCGGCGATTTCCTTTGCGATCTTGACCGCGCTGGCCGAGCGCCACTGCGTCGATGCGCAGGCCGCGGGTGCCGTCGCTGGTTTCGAGCGTGAGCGTTGCCTGGATCGTGCCGCGCCGGAAGCGCTCACCCGCCAGCGGCCGCGCCGGCGGCTCCAACGCTTTCAAAACCAGGCGGGATGCGCAGGCGCATGTCCAGGCCGCGGCCATTGACGCTCTTGGCCTCCCAGCGCCAGCGCAGCTCTTCTGGCCCGCCTTGCGGATTCGGCGAAACCGGTCATGCTGACAAGGGCCATCAGGCGTCCCCGCAGATGCGGGCGGACCTTAACGCGGCCAAACACGAATTGTCATCCCGGATGGCGCGCAGCGACAATCCAGGACCCACCTGGCTGCTTCGCCGTGGCTTTCGGCTCTTGCTTGCGCTCGGAGGGGATGACCGGGCGCTGGTCATTTCAACTGTTCTTCGATCTTCCGCCATTTGGCGACGTTTCTTTGATGCTCGGCCATGGTGGCCGCGAAAACATGGCCGCCCTTGCCGTCGGCGACGAAATACAGATCGCGGCTCTGATCCGGGTCGAGCACCGCGGCCAGCGAATCCTTGCCGGGATTGCAGATCGGCGCGGGCGGCAGGCCGGCGATCACATAGGTGTTGTAGCGGCGTCGGCGCCTTGATCTCGCTTTCGCGGATGCCGCGGCCCAGCGGATAGCCCCTGGTGATGCCATAAATGATGGTGGGATCGGATTGCAGCTTCATGCCGATTTTCAGCCGGTTGACGAACACCGCGGCGATATGGCGGCGCTCTTCGGGCATCGCGGTTTCCTTTTCCACGATGGAGGCCAGGATCGACGGCCTGTTGTGGTGTCTGGAACGGCAAGCCGGGCGTGCGGGCGGCCCAGTCTTGTCGAGGAACGTTTTCTTGCGCGGTTTCCATGCGCGCGATGATCTCGGCGCGGGTGGTGCCGTGGGTGAAGAGATAGGTCTCCGGCAGCAGCGTGCCTTCTTCGGGGATCGGCCCCGGCATCGCCGTCAGGGCCGGATCGTTCTTCACCAGCTTCGATGATCATCTCGCTGGTCAGGCCTTCGGCGGCGGTGAGCTTGTGCTGGATGGATTTTGCCGGAGACCAGGATGGCGGCGATATCGCCATCAGGCTTGCACCGGAGGGATGGCATATTCGCCCGCCTTGAGCGCTGAGGCTTCGCCACGCAGCCGCACGGTCGAATTCAAAGAGAAGGCGTGTTTGATGACGCCTGCATCTTCCAGCTGATGGGCGATCTTGTGACACGCCTGGTTGCGGCGCGATCAGGACGACGGTTTGCTTGCCGTTCGTGGCTCTGGGCTCTGGCCCGATGACATTGGCCGCTTCCCACTCGAACATGCCCGCGACCGATACGGCCACCGCGACAATGATGGCAATGATGCGGTCATCACGTTCGGGAGCTATTGGACGGTGGTGAAGATCAGCGAGGCATTGGTGCCGCCGAAGCCGAAGCTGTTGGACATGGCGATATTGACATCGCGCTTCTGCGCGCTGTTGAGCGGCACCAGATCCATTGCGGTGGTGACGTCGGGATTTTCCAGATTGATGGTGGGCGGCACGATGCCGTCGCGCATCGCCAGCAGGCAGAAGATCGCTTCCACCGCGCCGGCCGCGCCCAGCAGATGGCCGATCGAGGATTTGGTGGAGGACATCGAGGTCTTGCGCGCGCGGCATTGCCGAACAGCCGCTCCACCGCGCCGAGCTCGATGCCGTCGGCCATGGTCGAGGTGCCGTGGGCGTTGATGTAATCGATGTCGGCGGCGCAAAGGCCCGGCGCGCTTCAGCGCCATCTGCATGGCGCGATAGCCGCCATCGCCGTCCTCGGCAGGCGCGGTGATGTGGTAGGCGTCGCCGGACAGGCCATAGCCGTTGACTTCGCCATAGATCTTCGCGCCGCGCGCCTTGGCGTGTTCCAGCTTCTTCCAGCATCACCATCGCCGGCGCCCTCGCCCATCACGAAGCCGTCGCGGTCCTTGTCGTAGGGCCGCGAGGCCTTGGTCGGGCGTGTCGTTGAAGGCGGTGGACAAGCGCGCGGCAGGCGTTGAAGCCGGCGATGCCCAGCCGGCAGATCGCCGCTTCCGCGCCGCCCGCGAGCATCACATCGGCATCGTCGAGCGCGATCAGCCGCGCCGCGTCGCCGATGGCATGGGCGCCGGTGGCGCAGGCCGTGACCACCGCGTGGTTGGGGCCCTTGAAGCCGATGCGGATCGAGACATAGCCGGAGACCAGATTGATCAGCCGGCCCGGGATGAAGAACGGCGACAGCCGGCGCGGGCCTTTTTCATGCACCAGGATCGACGCATCCTCGATGCCGGGCAAGCCCGCCGATGCCCGAGCCGATCAGCACGCCGGTGCGGTAGCGTTCTTCTTCGGTCTTTGGCTCCCAGCCGGAATCCGTCACCGCCTGCTTGGCGGCGGCCAGGCCGAATAGACGATGAAATCGTCGATGCGCCGCTGTTCCTTGGGATCGACCCATTGGTCGGGGTTGAACGTGCCGTCCGCGCCATCGCCGCGCGGCACCTGGCAGGCGATCCTGGTCGGCAAGATCGTCGGTCTTGAATTTGGTGATCTGGCGCGCGCCGGACTTGCACCGGCGAGCAGCGCGGCCCAGGTTTCCTCGACGCCGCAGGCCAGCGGCGTGACCAGCCCCAGCCCGGTGACGACGACCCTGCGCATGGCAGAAACCGCCCGCCAGCGCGCTCAGGCCTGCGCCTTGTCGATGTACTTCACGGCGTCGCCGACGGTGACGATGGATCTCCGCCGCGTCATCGGGAATCTCGATGCCGAATTCTTCTTCGAACGCCATGACCAGCTCGACGGTGTCGAGGCTGTCGGCGCCCAGATCTTCGATGAAGGACGCGTTGTCGGTGACCTTGTCGGCATCCACGTTCAGATGCTCGACGACGATCTTCTTCACGCGCTCGGCAGTATCGCTCATGGACTTGTAAGCCTCTCCTATGATTTCATCGCCGCCCTGGGTCGAACCCGGAGGACCGCGATGTTTCCACGCAAATCGGCGGGCTGCGTGAGTGGCCGGTTTGGTAACACAATCCGCTTCGGCCCCGCCACAACACGGCTTAAGCCATTGATATTATCTATCAAATCATCGCCATCCCGCCATTGACATGGATGGTTTGGCCGGTCACATAGGCCGCCTCTTCGACTGGCCAGATAGACGACGGCGGCGGCGATTTCCTCCGGCTTGCCCATGCGGCCGGCCGGGATGCGCGCTGGCGATCACCTGTCTTCTGCTGCCTCGGTCAGCACATCGGTCATCGCGGTCTGCGATGAAACCGGGCGCCACGCAATTGACCGTGATGTTGCGCGAGGCGACTTCGGCGGCCAGCGATTTGGTCATGCCCACCAGGCCCGCCTTGGCGGCGGCGTAATTGCCCTGGCCGGGATTGCCGGTCGCGCCCACCACCGAGGTGATCTGGACGATGCGGCCCCAGCGCTTCTTCATCATGCCGCGCAGCACCGCGCGCGACAGGCGGAAAGCGGCGGTGAGATTGACCGCGATCACCTGGTCCCACTCCTCGTCCTTCATGCGCAGGAAGAGATTGTCGCGGGTGATGCCGGCATTGTTGACCAGGATGTCGATGGCGCGCCGGCAGCGCTCTTCCGCTGCCTTGGGCAAGGCCTCGACCGAGGCAGGATCGGAGAGATTGCAGGCGCGATGAATGGGCGCGCGCGCCCAGTTCGTGCTTCAGCGCTTCCAGCGCCTCGGCGCGGGTGCCCGACAGCACCACGCTCGCGCCCTGGCCATGCAGCGCCTTGGCGATGGCGCCGCCGATGCCGCCGGAGGCGCCGGTGACGAGCGCGACTTTGTTGGTCAGATCAAAGAGAGCCATGCGGTTTCCTTTTGCTTCTCCGTTGTGGGCAGCTTAATGCGCACAGGTGGTAAGCGGCAGCCAACGACGCAAGCCCGTCCGCTGAAGGGGCTGTCATCGCCGCGCGCCCGCGCGGCAGCAACCATCTCCCAGCTGAATCGCTTGGCTCTGCGACCACTCCGCAAGGGAGGGATAAAAATGGCAGCCCTTATCATCACAGCGTTTTCGCAAAGGCTTCGATGTCGGCGGGCGTGTCGAGCGCGACAGTCGCAAGATCCCGGTCGATGCGCTTGACCATGCCGGTCAACACCTTGTCGCCGCCGAATTCCACGGTGGTGTCAACGCCGAGCGCGTGCAGGCGCCAGCACGCTTTCGCGCCAGCGCACGCGGGCGGTGACCTGTTCCACCAGAAGCCGGCGGATGGTTTCGGGTTCGCTTGCTTGCGTGGCGGTGACATTGGCCAGCACCGGCACCGCGGGCGGGCGGATGGTGACCTCGGCCAGCGCCTCGCGCATTTCGTCGGCGGCGGGCTGCATCAGCGGAGAATGAAATGGCGCGCTGACGTCGAGCAGCATCGCGCGCTTGGCGCCTTTGGCCTTGGCGATTTCGCCGGCGCGTTCGACGGCCGCCTTGGTGCCGGAGATCACGACCTGACCCGGCGCGTTGTCATTGGCGACGACGCAGACGATCTTTCGGCCCGCGGCGCGGTATCGACGGCCTCTTTCGCGGCGGCTTCGGCCAGTCTCGATTTCGGCGCCGATCAGGGCGCTCATGGCGCCCTCGCCCACCGGCACCGCGATCTTGCATCGCCCGCCCGCGCGTCTTGAGAAGCCGCGCGGCATCGGCCAGCGCGAAGGCGCCTGCGGCGCAAGCGCGGTATATTCGCCGAGCGAATGGCCGGCCACCAGGCGAGCATGTTTGGCGAGGTCAAGGCCGGCTTCGCGTTGCAAGATGCGCACGATGGCCAGCTCGCCGCCATGATGGCGGGCTGGGCATTTTCGGTCAGCGTGAGGTCGGCTTCGGGTCCTTCCCACATCAGGCGCGACAGCTTCTGACGCCAGCGCGTCATCGATTTCCTCGAACACTTCGCGGGCAGGCGCGAAAGCGTCGGCCAGCGCCTTGCCCATGCCGACGGCCTGGCTGCCCTGGCCGGGAAAGAGAAATGCGCGCGTCATACCGATAGGCTCCTGGGCGCGGGGGATTAACGAGGCGCGGGCGCGGGCGCAAGGGCGCGGGTGCGTCCGAGCAAGACCACCACAGCCGCAGGCACAATCAGGAAACCCGCAAGCACCAGCATGCCTGCTGCGTAGCCGCCGGTTGTCTGCTTGAGCCAACCCATCAGTGCGGGCCCCAAGAAGCCGCCGAGATTTCCGACCGAATTGATGAAGGCGATGCCGCTCGCCGCCGCCGCGCCGCCGAGGAAGCACGGCGGCAAGGTCCAGTAGATGACGAGCGCCGCGTAGATACCAACCGAGGCGCAGGTCAGCGCGAGGACCGCGAACAGGTTGGTGCCGAGGACTGCAGCAACGACCAAACTGGCTGAGGCAAATAGGACTGGGGCTGCGACATGCCAACTGCGCTCGCCCAACGTGTCGCTCGAACGCGCCCAGACGATCATGCCGATGGAGCTGGCGATGTAAGGAAGCGCCACTACGAAGCCGGTTTGGAGATGGGTGAAGCCCATGGCGTTGACGATCTGCGGCAGCCAGAGACCCAGACCGTAGAGCGCGATGATGATGCCGATGTCCGTGACGGCAAGAATCCAGACACGAGGATCGCCGAGGCCTGCCCACAGGTCGGCGTGAGGGACGGCTTCACGCGAAAGTTCTTTGGCAACAAATTGTTTTTCATCTTCGCTGAGGAATTTCGCATGCGCTGGTTTGTCGGGCAGAAACAACAGCACTGCGAAAGCAAGCAGGCAAGACGGTACGCCTTCGAGAACAAACAGCCACTGCCAGCCGTGCAGGCCCGCGAGGCCTTCAAAGCCAAGGATATAACCGGAGAGCGGAGACCCAAGCGCGCTCGAAAGCGGAATGGCGACGAAAAACAAGGAATTGAATTTCGCGCGTTGGGATTGCGGAAACCAGTAGGTGAGATAGAGCATCATGCCGGGAAAAAAGCCGGCTTCGGCCACGCCCAGCAGAAAGCGCAAGCCATAGAAGCTCCATGTGCCTTGCGCGAACGCCATCGCCATCGAGACAAGGCCCCAGGTGAACATGATGCGAAACATCCACAGTCGCGCGCCGACGCGTTCCATGATGACGTTCGAGGGGACTTCGAACAGAAAATATCCGAAGAAGAAAATGCCTGCGCCGACGCCGAAGGCTTCGGCGCCCAATCCGAGATCACGGTTCATCGTGAGTGCGGCGAAGCCAACATTCACCCGATCCAGGAAATTCACGACATAGAGCAGGCCCATGAGCGGAATGAGCCGCCACGCGATTTTCGTGAAGAGATGTTCCACCTGGACCCGACTTATTTGCCGCGGGGAAGATGACGCATTCGTCAGGGATGCGGAACTCCGATCACATTTTGGTCCGACGATTGACCGCGATGGGCGAGAGGTTTTTACTTCGCCTGCCCATTGCTTCGGATCCCGAGGCGTGAGGGCAAAGGACGGGCCCGCCCTGCGGACCGGTCGGCCCAAGTGAGAGAGGCTTTCGAGCCGAACGCTGAAGGGCCACACAGAGGGCGCTGCCTTAGCTGCAGCGCCCTTCATCTACGTAAGCCGCGTCGATCGGCGCCCGGACGCGAGCCACATCAGCAGGAACAAAATAACTATCGCCGTTGCAAAGATCACGGCGAAGACCACGCCAATCATGATGCCCGTGGTGAAGACAAGTCCCGCAGGCACGCAAATCCGCGGCGCCCATAAAAAACCGTCGAGACGAGCCGCACATTTGCCGGTTTGCGCGGGCCTGCCTTCAGTTGCGGGCGCAAGGCACGTTTCATTTGTGGTGCGCCGCTTGATCTGCATGCGGCAAACATTTGATCCCTGTGCCCAAGCCGGCGTTTGGGCCGCGATGGCGTGATCGGTCCAGTTTTGAAAGGACATAGCTGGCGGTTCGTCCAACCGAGCCAGGTCGATCGCGCAATCGGCCTCAATCCCACCATCCCGCGCAAGTTTCCCGTCGAGCGCAAAACCTGTCGCCTTGCGTCGCCAATCGGATCCCGAAGCAAGCTGGTGTTCCGCATAAGTTCCAAGACCTTGCCTCCACCACCCCCTTCGGCTATACGCCGCCCCCTTATAGCGGCTGCGGTCGCAGGAGGCCCCTCTCTGATCAAATTGGAGGTCCGGGTCGAGCTGGAATGGTCCGGCGTCCTGGCGATCCAAGGTCAAGTTGGGGCTTCCCTGCCCTTTTGGCCCCGCAGCCCAGACAAGGGACTGAAGGCATGGCTCTTTACGAGCATCTCCTGATCGCGCGCCAGGACATCAGCGCGCAGCAGGTGGACGCACTGGCGACCCACCTCAAGACCATCGTCGAAGGCGAAGGCGGCAAGGTCGAGAAGCAGGAATATTGGGGCCTGCGCGGGCTTGCCTATCGCATCAAGAAGAACCGCAAGGGGCATTATGTGCTCCTGAACATCAACGCGCCGGCCAAGGCGGTGCAGGAGCTGGAACGCCAGCTCAAGATCAACGAAGACGTGCTGCGCTACATCACCGTCAAGGTCGATCAGTTCGAGCAGTCCTCGAACAAGAACAGCCGCGAGCGCGAAGACCGAAGGCGAAGACCGAAGGCGCCGAAGAGCGCGGTTGCAATCGTCGAAGGAGGCGGCCGCGATGGAGTCACGCCGGTACGTGGTGGCGCGTGGTGGCGGCGTGGCGGCGGTCAGCGCCGTCCCTTCTTCCGCCGCAAGAAGACCTGCCCGTTCTCCGGCGCCAATGCGCCGAAGATCGACTACAAGGACGTGAAGCTGCTGCAGCGCTTCATCTCCGAGCGCGGCAAGATCGTGCCGTCGCGCATCACCGCGGTCTCGACCAAGAAGCAGCGCCTGCTCGCCAACGCGATCAAGCGCGCGCGCTTCATGGCGCTCCTGCCCTACGTCGTGAAGTAGGAGAGCGGCCATGCAAGTGATCCTGCTCGAACGGGTCGAGAAGCTCGGCCAGATGGGCGACGAGGTAAGGTCAAGGACGGCTTCGCCCGCAACTTCCTGCTGCCGCAAGAAGAAGGCCCTGCGCGCCACCAAGGCGAACCGCGAATATTTCGCAGACCCAGAACGCGCGCAGCTCGAAGCGCGCAATCTGGAGCGCAAGGCCGAAGCAGAGGCCATCGCCAAGAAGCTCGAGGCAAGACCTTCGTCCTGCTCCGCCAGGCCGGCGACCGCGGCCAGCTTTACGGCTCGGTCAGCTCCGCGCGATATCGCCGATGTCGATCGGCGCAGGCGGCTTCACGATCGACCGCACGCAGGTGCCGCTCGACAAGGCGATCAAGACGATCGGCCTGTTCCCGATTGCCGGTGGTGCTGCATCCCGAAGTGCGCGTGACCGTGACCATCAACGTCGCCCGCACCGAAGACGAAGCCGAGCGCCAGGCGCGCGGCGAAGACGTGCTGGCGGAGAAGACGCCGGAAGAAGAAGCCGTGGTCGCCGCCGAGGAATTGTTCGAAGAAGGCGCCGGTCCCAAGGAAGAAGCCGAAGCGGAATAAGTTCGCCCGCCAATGTTCAATGTCGAAAAAACGCTCGTGCTTTGCGCGGGCGTTTTTCTTTTTGCCCGACACACCAGATCTTTGGCACGGCGTAGCAAAAGACCGATATCTGCAAGATCAGCGATGACAAGCTCGTTGCGCCACCGACCGGTGGCCTGCCGGGTTCGAGATGGACGGCGGCGTGTTGAAGACGACGGACCAGTCGCAAGTAGGCAACCCCACGGTCATCAGTCCCTCCTCCTTGAAAAGGTACCCGCCAAGGCTGCCGCAGTTGCATTCGAAGGGCCGGCTGAGCTGGTCCTTCAGAGCGTCGCGGACTGGCTCGGCAATGGTCTGGATCCGGTCGAGAAGCTCGCCGGGGACGCGCGATAGCACGCTATTAAGAATTACGGTGGACTTGCCCCGTCAATGCCGGCCTGCCCCTCGTTCGCAGATGCAGCGTGGGCTATGCTGTCTGCAGCCCATGGGGCCTGGAGCAAGGAGCCAAACGATGTCGGTTGCGGTTGAAACCAAGCGCGTTAGCGTTCCCGAAATTCGAGCGGCGAAGAACGCCAGGCCTGTGGTGTGCCTGACCTGTTACCATGCGCACACCGCAAAGCTGCTGGACGCCCATGTCGATTTGATGCTGGTGGGCGACAGTCTGGGCATGGTGATGCATGGGCTCGACAACACGCTCGGCGTCACGCTCGACATGATGATTACCCACGGCAAAGCGGTGATGCGCGGCTGCAAACATGCGCTCGTGGTGGTGGACATGCCATTCGGCTCGTATGAGGAAAGCCCGCAGGTTGCGTTCCGCAATGCGGCGCGCGTCATCCAGGAAACGGGCGCGACAGCGGTGAAGATGGAAGGTGGCGCGCGCTTGGGCGAGACCATCCACTATTTGACACAGCGCGGCATCCCGGTGATGGGCCATATCGGCCTCACCCCGCAGACCTTCAACACGATGGGCGGGTTCAAGACCCAAGGCCGCACCCAGGCCGAATGGCCGGCCATCGAGGCCGACGCCAAAGCGGTGACCGAGGGCGGGGCCTTTGCGGTGGTGCTGGAAGGCATGGCCGAGCCGCTGGCCGCCAAGATCACCCGAGAGATCGCCATTCCCACCATCGGCATCGGCGCCTCGGCCGAATGCGACGGACAGATTCTCGTCATGGAGGACATGCTGGGGCTCAATCCCAACCCGCCGAAATTCGTGCGGCAATATGCGCAGCTTGGGCCGGATATCGAAGAAGCCGTGAAGAGCTATGCGGCGGATGTCCGCCAACGGCGATTCCCGGGCGTGGAAAACGTCTATCCGATGAAGAAGGTAAGCTGACCGGCCGTCCTGCTTTCGCCCAGTTAAGTTGCGAGTTGGCGCCTGCCGGGCTAGTTAACCCGCGCCATCAAGGGCTTGAACGCGGGGAATACGCGTAGCCCTCAGGGAAGGACTTTGTGACGTGACCGACATCTTCCGGGAAGTCGAGGAGGACGTCCGGCGCGAGCGCTATGCGCAGCTCTGGAAACAGTATGGCGACTATGCGATCGCAGCTGCCGCCGCGGTAATCGTGGGTGTTGCGGCGTGGCAGCTCTGGCAACGTTATCAACAGAACCAACGGATTGAAGCCTCCAACGCCTATATCATGGCCGTTGAGGCGTCGGATCCGTCGAAGGCGGCGGCTGCGTTTGCGACCTTGGCGAAAACCGCGCCCAGCGGCTACGCAACCATCTCGCGAATGCAGGAGGCCAATGCGCTACTCGCCTCCGGGCGGCACGATCAGGCAATTGGGCTCTACCGCACCTTGATGGCGCAGGATGAACCGCTGTTCGCATCGGTAGCGCGGTTGCGCCTGGCCTGGGCGGATGCCGACACGATGTCGAAAAATGACATGCAGACGCTGCTGGCGCCGCTGACAGATCCGAGCAACGCGTTTCATTTCATGGCGAACGAATTGCTTGCCTATGTCGATTACCGACTGGGCAATGCCAAAGAGTCCGAGAACACCTACCGGCTTTTGGCGAAAGACCCGGCCACGCCGGACGGCATTAAGGCGCGTGCCACCGTCATGGCCGCATTCCTTGCCGCGGGGGGCAACCGGAATGTCGGAACAGTGCCGCCACCGGTAAAGCCCGCGACGCAGGCCTCGGCCCCGCCAGCGACAGCGACTGCCCCCGCAACACAACCTGCAAAGACACCATGATCCTGCGCACGCTTCGTATCCTGGCGCCCGTTATTGCCGCCAGCCTGCTTCTTTCGGGTTGCGGGATGTTCGATTTCGCCGACGACTGGTTTTCCGGCCCGTCGAAATCCAAGCTTAAGGGCGAGCGCATTTCGGTGATGTCGGCGGATGAAACGCTGAAACCCGATCCGGCGCTGGCCACCACCAAGGTGGTGCTACCCAAGCCTTATATGAACGCGGACTGGCCCAATCCCGGCGGCTATGCGGCCAATGCGATGTATCACCTGCAAGCCAGCGGGCCGTTGCGCAAACTCTGGGAAGTCGAAACCGGCCAAGGATCGACCGCCCATTCACGGCTAACCGCGCCGCCTGTGGTGGGAGGGGGGCGCGTGTTCGTGCTGGACGCGGCGGCCCATGTCTATACGTTTGACGCACGCAACGGCAGTGTGCTGTGGACCAAATCGCTGGCGCCACAGGGCGGTGATACCTCGCTCGTCAACACTGCGACGTTCGGCTTGATAGGGCAGAACACTTCGATCGATCCCACCAAAGGTTTCGGCGGCGGTCGTGGCCTATGAAGACGGCAAGCTGTTTGTCTCCACCGGCTTTGGCTCGGTGATCGCATTGATCGGCGCAGACGGGCGCCCAATTGTGGAAGACTGATTTGGGCGTACCGATCGTCAATGCGCCGGTCGCCAATGGCGGGCGGGTGTTCGTCTCCTCGGAGGACAATCATTTCTATGCGCTGGCGCAGAGCGACGGACGCAAGCTTTGGGACCATCAGGGCATTTCGGAAGCAGCCGGCATCTTATCGAGCACCAGTGCGGCGGTGGCGGGCGAATTCGTGATCGCGCCCTATACCTCGGGCGAACTTTACGCGATCCGCGTGCAGAACGGGCGGCCAGCGTGGAACGACATGCTGACGCGCTCGGGCACGGTGACCGCGCTTTCCGAGCTCGACGACATCGCCGGACGCCCCGTGGTCGATCGCGACATGGTGTTTGCCATCAGCCATTCCGGCATCATGGCGGCGATCAGCCTGTCCACCGGCGACCGCATCTGGTCGCGCGATATCGGCGGCATCCAGACGCCGTGGGTGGCAGGCGATTTTCTCTATGTACTGACGAGCGACTCGCAGCTTCTGTGTCTGCAGCGCAAGGACGGCCGCGTAAAATGGATTGCGCAGCTGCCGCGCTGGGAAAACGAAAGCGATAAGAGCGGCGACATCGTGTGGTCGGGGCCGGTGCTGGTTTCCAACCGGCTGATCGTGGTTTCCAACACCGGCGTCATCGCGTCGATCTCGCCTTATACAGGCAAGATGCTGGGGCGGGAGAAATTCGATGGCGGCACGATCATTGCGCCGGTGGTGGCCAACGGCACACTATTTCTGCTGACCAACGACGCCGATTTGCTGGCGCTGAGATAGGGCGCGCGGGCGCAAAAATGGATCATGCCAATCACGCTCGCCATCGTCGGCCGACCCAATGTCGGCAAATCCACGCTCTTCAACCGGCTCGCAGGCAAGAAGCTCGCCATCGTGCATGACGACGCCGGGCGTCACGCGCGACCGGCGCGTGGCCGATGGACAAATCGGCAATATCGCGCTGCGCCTGATCGACACCGCGGGCTTCGAAGACGACGATCCCGGAAGTCTCGCCGCACGCATGAACGAGCAGACGCTCACCGCCATCGACGAAGCCGATGTGACTGCTGTTTCTGATCGACGCGCGTGCAGGTGTCACGGCTGGCGACGAGATCGTCGCGGGCCTATTGCGGCGCGCGGGCAAGCCCGTGATGCTGGCGGCCAACAAATGCGAAGGCCGCTCGGGCAATGACGGGCTGGTCGAGGCGTATCGGCTGGGTTTTGGCGAAGCGATCGCTTTGTCCGCCGAACATGCGTTGGGCATGAGTGAGATCGAAGATGCGCTGCTGCCGTTTGCAGAGGAAAACGAGCCTGATGAACCGCAAGCCGACAAGCCGTTGCGGCTGGCGATCGTGGGGCGGCCCAATGTCGGCAAGTCAAGCCTGTTCAACCGGCTTCTGGGCGAGGAACGCGCGCTGACCGGGCCGGAAGCCGGCATCACACGCGATGCGATTGCGGCAGATTGGCAAAACGCCGGACGCAAGATTTTGCTGCACGACACCGCCGGCTTGCGCAAACGCGCGAAAGCGGCCGGGCATGAACTCGAAGAACTTTCGGTCGCCAGCACGCTGGACGCCATCCACTTTGCCGATTGCGTGATCGTGCTGATCGACGCCACCCAGCCTTTCGAAAAACAGGATCTGACCATCGCCGATCTGATCGCGCGCGAAGGCCGCGCCATCGTGTTCGCGGTCAACAAATGGGACTTGATCGAGGATCGCAACAAGGCGCTGATAGGACCTGCGCGAGAAGCTCGATCGTCTGTTGCCGCAGGTTGCAGGGCGCTGGGCTCGTCGCCGTGTCGGCGCTGACGGGGCAAGGGGTGGATCGGCTGATGCCGGCGGTGATCGAAGCCGACCGGGCCTGGAACACCCGCGTTCCCACCGCGGCACTGAACCGTTTTCTGGAAGATGCGCTGGCACGCCATCCGCCGCCCGCGATCAGGGGGCGGCGTGTGCGCATCCGCTATATGACCCAACCCAAGGCGCGGCCGCCGACCTTTGCCCTGTTCGGCAATCAGCTTGACTGCGTTGCCGGAATCCTATCTGCGCTATCTGCAGAACGTGTTGCGCGAGGCCTTCGGATTGAAGGGCACGCCGCTGAGCTTCGTGTTGCGCGGCAGCAAGAATCCTTACGCCAAGGATTGAACTTTATTCTTGGCTTGCCACGGGGAGTGATCATATCAGCGTTTCGTATCGTGGAAATTGATCAGCGTGGCATTGTCGTGAAACGATGGCGACAGCATTTTCACGATCAGCGGCGCAACGTCTTCCGGCTTGAGCAGCGTATCGGGATCTTCGCCGGGCATCGCCTTGGCGCGCATCGCGGTGCGCATGGCGCCCGGGTTGAGCAGGTTCACGCGTGACCTTGGTGGTTTCGCATTCCGCCGCATAAGTCAGCGCAAGCGATTCCAGCGCCGCCTTGCTCATCGCATAGCCGCCCCAGAAGGCCGGGTGATTTTGCGCGGCGCCGGATGATCACAAACAGCACGCGACCCGCATCGGACAATTCGCAGCAACGGATCGAGCGAGCGGATCAGCCGCCAGTTGGCCGTGACATTGACGTCGAGCATTCCTGAAATGCTTTGGGTTCCAGATGGGCCAGCGGCGTGAGCACGCCCAGCACGCCCGCATTGCCGAGGAAGGCGTCGAGCTTGCCCCAGCGCTCGAAGATCGAGGCGCCCAGCCGGTCGAGCGCATCAAAATCCTTCAGATCGAGCGGCACCAGCGTGGCGCTGCCGCCCCGCTTTTGATTTCGTCGTCGAGCTTCTTCCAGCCCGCCCACGGTGCGGGCCACGCAGATGACATGCGCGCCTTGCCCCGCCAGCGCGATGGCAGCGGCGCGGCCGATGCCGCGCGAGGCACCGGTGACGAGCGCAATGCGGTTTGCGAGCAGTTTTTGCGTCATGTCGCTTTTCAATAACTCACAATGTCATGGCCCGCAAAAGCGGGCCGTCAGTTGAAATTCGCACGCACATTGCGAAGAGAAAAGAATGCATTTGAGCGCATCGCTACGCCAGGGGGATGGGTCGTCGCGATGATCCGTCGGAACGTTGACGCCCACAAACGAGCGGACCATGTCCGATGGGACGGTTAGGCCACTTCGGCGAGCAGCGAAAGCTGGCGTTTCGTTGCGACCGCCGGTGATGTCGGTGAGCTCGATGGGATAGTCGCCAGAGAAACAGGCGTCGCAGAATTGCGGGGCCTGCGCGTTGCGCGCTGGCCTCGCCCGTGGCGCGATAAAGCCCGTCCATGGAAATAAAGGCCAGGCTGTCGGCGTCGATGAAGCGGCGCATCTCTTCCACGTCCATGCGGTGGGCGAGCAGATCTTCGGTGTTGGGCGTGTCCACGCCGTAGAAGCAGGAATGGGTGGTGGGCGGGCTTGCGATGCGGAAATGCACTTCGGTGGCGCCGGCATCGCGCACCATCTCCACGATCTTCTTCGAGGTGGTGCCGCGCACGATGGAATCGTCGACCAGCATCACGCGCTTGCCCTTGAGCTTGGCGCGGTTGGGATTGTGCTTCAGCCGCACGCCCAGATGGCGGATGCGGTCGGACGGCTCGATGAAGGTGCGCCCCACATAATGATTGCGGATGATGCCAAGCTCGAAGGGAATGCCGGAGGCTTGCGCGAAACCCAGCGCGGCGGGCACGCCGGAATCCGGCACCGGGATCACCATGTCGGCTTGAGCGGGCGCTTCGCGCGCCAGTTCCTCGCCGATGCGCTTGCGCGCCTCGTAGACGTTGCGGCCTTCGACCGTGGAATCGGGCCGCGCGAAATAGACATATTCGAAGACGCAGAAGCGATGCGGTTGCTGGCTTGAAGGGATGATAGGACTGTCGATGCCGTCCTTGGTGATGACCACGACATCTCGCCCGGCTTCGACGTCGCGCACGAATTCCGCGCCGATGATGTCGAGCGCGCAGGTTTCCGAGGCGAGGATCGGCGCGCCGTCGAGCTCGCCCAGCACCAGCGGGCGCACGCCAAAGGGATCGCGCACGCCGATCAGCTTCTTGGAGGTCAGCGCCACCAGCGAATAGGCGCCTTCCACCTGTTTCAGCGCGTCGACCAGCTCGTCCACGATGCGGGCCGTAGCGGCTGCGCGCCGTCAGATGGATGATGGTTTCGGTGTCGGAGGTGGATTGGAAGATCGCGCCCTCCGCCACCAGTTCGGTGCGCAGGCGTGCGCGCGTTGGTGAGATTGCCGTTATGGGCGATGCGCGATGCCGCCGCCGGCCAGATCGGCGAACATCGGCTGGATGTTGCGCGCAATCGGAACCGCCGGTCGTGGAATAGCGCACATGGCCGACGGCGTAATTGCCCTTGAGCTTCTGCGGCGTGGAGGCTGTTCTTGCCGAAGACGTCGCCCACCAGGCCCGGATGCCGCTCGGCGATGAACTGGCGTGCCGTCATAGGTGACGATGCCCGCCGCTTCCTGGCCGCGATGCTGAAGCGCGTGCAGGCCGAGCACGGTCAAGCGCGCCGGCGTCGGCATGGCCGAAAATGCCGAACACGCCGCATTCTTCATGCAGCGTGTCGTCGTCGAAGGGCGCGTCGTCGCGAAGGCCGGTCATGGCTTGCCGTCTTCGCGCTTCGCTGTCGTCTCGATCAGCCTGTCTAGCGCGCGGCGGTCCTTGGCGCCATAGGTTTTCTTGCGTTATGCTTTGCGTGCTCTGGTTTCAGCGCGATTTCGGCGGCTGTTTCGTTGCGGACAGTCGCCCTGGCGCTGTCTGAGCGCCAATTGCTCGCGCGGTGTTGTCGCGGCACAAGCGACAAGCACGGCAGCGCTCGCGGCTCCTGGATACAGGGCAGAGTGCGGGCGCGCGTCAGCCAGTCGGGCTGCGTCTTGCACCGGCACGAAATAGGAAAAGGCGAGATAGGCAAGGCCGATCACCACCAGCCCGCGCACCACGCCGAAGGCAACGCCCAGCGCGCGGTCCAGCGCGCCCGATCGGGGAATGCTGCACGCGTCTGGGAGAAGCGGTAGCTCATGAAGGACAGCGGGATGAGCACCACCAGGAACACTGCCAGCATAAGCCAGCAACGCTCGCCAGCCAGCGAGGCGACATGCGGCGCTGCGATCAGAGCAGCCAGCGATGGGCCGAAATAGAGCGTGGCGAAAGCCGCCGCGGCCCAGGCGAAGATGTCAGGGTTTCGCGCACGAAGCCGCGCTAAGTCGCATAGCCGGCCGAGACCAAGACGATCACCGCGACCACCAGGATGTCGACGAAGGTGAAATCGGACACGTTCATGATTCTTTATTCTACCACGCCCATGCGCGGCTTTCGGCGCGCACTGCGTGCACCGCGCACAGGCCAAAAGGTCGTCACACTGGTTCGACTCGGGTACAGCTTCAGCCCGGCACCTCCGCCTTGGTGCCCTCCGGCGACATAGGCGCGGCGTGAAGCCCAGCTTGGCGGCCTCCTTCAGCCGCAACTCGGCCTGGGGCACGGGGCGGATGTCGCCCGACAGGCTGATTCTCGCCGAAGAACACGCAGTCCCGCGGCAAGGGCTTCGCCAGCGAAAGACGAAATCAGCGCGGCGGCCGCCGCCAGATCGGCCGCCGGCTCGCCGATCTTCAGGCCGCCCGCGACGTTGAGATAGACATCGTGCGCCGCCGATTCCAAGCCCGGCGCGGGCATCCAGCACCGCCAGGATCATGGCCAGGCGGCCGGTGTCCCAGCCCACCACGGCGCGGCGCGGCGTGCCGTAGCCGGCGGGCGCGACCAGCGCCTGGATTTCGCACAGCAGCGGGCGCGTGCCTTCGAGGCCTGCGAACACCGCCGTGCCCGGCGCACGCGCTGTTGCGGTCGCCCAGGAACAGCGCCGACGGATTGGCGACTTCGGCCAGCCCCTTGCCGGTCATTTCGAACACGCCGATCTCGTCGGTGGGGCCGAAGCGGTTCTTCACCGCGCGCAGCACGCGGAAATGATGGCCGCGCTCGCCTTCGAAATAGAGCACCGCATCGACCAGATGCTCGACCGCCTTGGGCCCGGCGATCTGGCCGTCCTTGGTGACATGGCCGACCAGCAGCAGCGCCGCGCCGATGGCCTTCGCGTAGCGCACCAGATCGAAACGAGGCGGTGCGCACCTGGGCGATGGTGCCGGGCGCGGCATCCAGCGCCGACGGTCCAGAGCGTCTGGATGGAATCGATGGCGACGATGCCGGGCGGCCGGCCGGCTTCCAGCGTGGCCAGAATGTCTTCGACACAGGTGGCCGCGCCCAGCTTCACCGGCGCCTCCGACAAGCCCATGCGGGCGGCGCGCATGCGCACCTGCGCCATCGCCTCTTCGCCGGAGATGTAGACCGCATGGCCGCCGCTGCTTCGCGTAAGCGCGCGAGCGCCTGCAGGATGAGGGTGGATTTGCCGACGCCGGGATCGCCGCCGACCAGCAGCGCCGAGCCCGGCACCAGCCCGCCGCCGCAGACGCGGTCGAATTCGGCGATGCCGGTGGCGCGGCGCGGCGGCGCTTCGTCTTCGGTCTTCAGATCTTCCAGGGCGAAAGCGCGGCCTCGGCCTGGCGTTTGCGCGCCGCTGCCCATCGGCGGGGCACCGCCTTCTTCGACGATGGTGTTCCAGCCGCCGCAGGCTTCGCAGCGCCCGGACCATTTGGCGTGGCCGGCGCCGCAGGATTGGCAGACGAAAGAGCCTTGAGATTTCGCCATCTGCTATTCCTTCCCCTGAGGCACTGTCGAAATCGGCGCCGCGCCGCGCAGACGATTTCGCAAAAAGGGCCGAGGTTTGTGGCATTCACCTACCCTCGAAAACGTCTTCGGCTTTTTCGCCCCTGCCTTAAGGGCAGGAGGAATGCGGGGGAGTTGGATTGCCAAGCTCAGGCCCTGACCTCCATCTTGATCGGCCCCTCGGCGCGGCCGTGGATGAACTGATCGACGTAGGGATTGCCGCTGTGATCGATCTGCTCTGTCGGGCCGTCCCAGACGATCTTGCCCTTGTAGAGCATGGCGATGCGGTCGGAGATCTTGCGCGCGCTCACCATGTCGTGGGTGATCGACAAGCGCGGTGACGCCCAGATCGTTTCACCGTCGAGACGATCAGGTCGTTGATGACGTCGGCCATGATCGGATCGAGGCCCGTCGTGGGCTCGTCGAAGAAGATGATCTCGGGATCGGCGGCGATGGCGCGCGCCAGGCCGACGCGCTTTTGCATGCCGCCCGACAATTCCGCCGGCGACAGCGTGGCGACGTCGGCGACCGAGGCCCACCTTGGCGAGTTTCTCGATGCGCAATGTCGCGCGCCTTCTTGCGCGAGCATGCCGCGGCCCTGGATCAGCCCGAAGGCGACATTTTCCCAAACGGGCAGCGTCGAAAAGGGCGGCGCCCTGAAACAGCATGCCGAACTTGCGCAGATATTCGTCGCGGGCACGGCCTCTCAGGTTGGTCACTTCCTCGCCGTCCACGAAGATCTGGCCTTCGTCGGGGCGCAGAATGCCAAGCACGCATTTGATCATGACCGATTTGCCGGTGCCCGAACCGCCGATCACGACAAGGGATTCGCCGCGCTCGATCGTGAGATCGACGCCGTCGAGCACGACCTTGGAGCCGAAGCGCTTCTTGACGCCGCGCAGTTCGACCTTGGGAGTTGGGTTGGCCATGATGCTCATGTCTCGAACAGGATGGAGGTGAGGATATAATTGGCGGCGAGGATCAGGATCGAGCGACGAGACCACCGCGTTGGTGGTGGCGGCGCCCACGCCCTGCGCGCCGCCCTTGGAATGAAAGCCGTTATAGCAGCCCAGCAGCGCGACGATGAAGCCGAACACCGCCGCCTTGATCAGTCCCGATACGACGTCCTGGTCGGTGAGAAAATCGACCGTTTGTTCAAGTAGATATAGCCGTTGAAGCCCAGGCTACCGGTCGCCACCGATGTAGCCGCCGAACACGCCGATAGCATCGGCGACGGCGACAAGAAGCGGCATGCAGATCACGGCGGCCACCAGGCGCGGCACCACGAGATATTTGATCGGATTGGTGGACAGCGTGGTCAGCGCGTCGATCTGTTCGGTCACCTTCATGGTGCCGATTTCGGCGGCGATGGCGGCGGCCACGCGGCCCGCGACCATAAGACCGGCGATCACCGGGCCGAGTTCGCGGCGTGATGCCCAGCACCACGACCTGTGGCACGAAGGCTTCGGCGCCGTAGCGGTTCGCCGCCGATATAGATCTGCAGCGCCAACACGCCGCCGGTGAAGAACGCGGTCAGGCCCACCACCGGCAGCGATAACTAGCCGATGCGGAACATCTGCTGCACGATCAGCCACCAATAGATCGGCAGGCGCATGCAATGGGAAATCGTCGAGCCAGTAAAAAACGCAAGACGGCCGACCATCGACAGAAAACCAAGAACCGCGCGCCCGATCGGCGCAAATATGTTCATCGGATAGCCTCGTAACGGCGCGGCACGCGATGGCCGAGCGAGGTGAGGATTTCATAAGGAGCTGTGCCAGAATCGGCGGCGAGTTCTTCAAGTGAGATCGTGTCGCCGAGAAATTCGGCGTCGTCGCCCACCTTCGCGGTGTGCACCAGATCGGTGACATCGAGCGTGATCAAATCCATCGAGACGCGACCAACGATGGCCACGCGCGTGCCCGCGATGGACGCCTTCCCCCGATTGCCAATGACGCGCATAAGCCCGTCCGCATAACCCAATGCCACGGTTGCGAGCGTTGAGTCCCGCCCGGTCCGGAAAGTGGCTCCGTAGCCAACGGTTTCGCCGTTGTCAACGCGGCGCAGCTGAAGGATTTTGCCTGTCAGGCGGACGGCGGTTTGAAACGGGTTGGGCCGGCCGGTTTGCGGGGTCGCGCCATAAAGGCCAAGACCCGGACGCACCAGATCGAACGCGTAGTCCCTGCCCAGCAGAATGCCACCAGAAGATGCAAGGCTCGCGGGCGCAGGCGGCAGCTTGGCCAGCGCCGCGCGGAAACGGCTGCGTTGCATTTCGTTCATCTCGTGTGCGGGATCGTCGGCACAGGCAAGATGGCTCATCAAAAGAACCGGACGGATGCCGGCCAGGCGGGTTTTCGACTGGGCGACAAGTGTGGCCAGTTCGTCGGGCGGCAGACCCAGGCGGTTCATGCCGGTATCGATGTGCAGGGCGGCGTCACGGCGTTCGGCGGATTGCCAGTTCGCAAGATCGGCCAGCGAGTTGAGTACCGGCGTCAGCCGGTGAGCAATCAGGGCAGGGACCGCGTCTGGGGCCGCACCATCGAGCACGAAGATGCGGGCGTCTGGCACGATGGGACGTAGCGCAATGCCCTCTTCCAGACGGGCGACGAAGAAGGTGTCGCAACCAGCTTCGTCCAGCGCGCGCGCGACTGCTTCCATCCCAAGACCATAGGCGTCGGCCTTGACCACACCGGCAACAGCGGTGCCGGAGAGCCTGGCGCATTCGCGCCAGTTGGCGACGACGGCGTCCAGCCGCACATCCAACCGTGCGGTCCCCAAGCCGGGCGGGGTGGAAAGCGCGCTGGGCGGGGTATCGATTCGGTCCATGGGGCGGAGAGAATGGCGGCGCGCCAGAGCTACGTCAAAGCGGGCGCAAATCCGTCAAAAAATAAAGAGCTACCCTGCCTCGCTCGCCAGATTGCTGAAACGGGTGAAGCGGTCGTCGAAGAACAGTTCGATCTTGTTGGTGGCGCCGTGGCGGTGTTTTTCCACCAGCACTTCGGCGCGGCGGTGGCAGCGTTCCATCTTTTCCAGCCATTTGGCATGTTCGGAGCGTACCGGCTTCGGGCTCGCGCGATTTCAGATAATATTCCTCGCGATAGACGAACATCACGACGTCGGCGTCCTGCTCGATTGAGCCGGATTCGCGCAGATCCGACAGCACCGGCCGCTTGTCGTCGCGGGCATCGACGCCGCGCGAGAGCTGCGACAGTGCCAGCACCGGCACATTCAGCTCCTTGGCCAGCGTCTTCAGGCCCTTGGTCACTTCGGTGATTTCCTGCACGCGATTTTCGGCACGGCGCGAAGGCTCGATCAGTTGCAGATAGTCGATGATGACGACGCCGATGTTCTTCTCGCGTTTGAAGCGCCGTGCGCGCGCGGCGATCTGGGCGATGGAAATGCCGCCCGTATCGTCGATGTAGAGCGGCAGCGTGGACAGATCCTGCATGGTGAGGACGAATTTCTCCCACTCGCTTTCGGAAAACTTGCCCGTACCGGATTTTCCACATTTCGATTTCGGTCTGTTCGGACAGGATACGGGCGGAGAGCTGCTGCGCCGCCATTTCCAGCGAGAAGAACAGCACCGGCGCGCCGCGCGGAGATTTCGGCACCCGCCTCCATGTCCTGCACGTAGAAGCGCGCGGCGTGGAACGCCATGTTGGTGGCAAGCGCGGTTTTGCCCATGCCCGGGCCGTCCGGCAAGGATCAGAAGATCCGACGGCTGCAGGCCGCCCAGCAGATCCATCGATTTCGGTGAAACCGGAGGAGACGCCGGAAATGCGGCCGCCGCGCTTTTGAGCGCGTTCGGCGGATTCAACCGCGCGGCGCAGCGCTTCCTGCGAAATCGATCGGGCCTTCGCCATAACGTGAGCTTTCGCTGACCGCGTAGAGCGCCTTTTCTGCTTCTTCGATCTGGTCTTGCGGTTTGTTTTCGTGCGGCGCCTCGTAGGCGGTATTGACGATATCCTCGCCGATCTGGATCAGCGCGCGGCGAACAGCCAGATCGCGCCAGGATGCTTGGCATAGTCGCGCACATTGGGCAGCGCAGGCGCGGCTTCGGCGAGGCCTGCAAGATAGGCGTGGCCGCCGACCTCCACCAACCCGGGATCGGCCTTCATCGCGGCATGCAGGGTAAGCGGCGTCATCACCATGCCGCCGCGCTCCAAGCCTTGCAGCATCACTTCGTACAGACGCTGATGCAGCGGATCGTAGAAATGCTCCGGCTTCAGCGTGGATGAGACCCGTTCCAGCGCCCGGTTGTCCACCAGGATCGCGCCGAGCAGAGCCTGCTCGACTTCGATGTCGTAAGGGACGTGGCGATAGACTTCCTGTTCCATCGGTTTCCAGTTGCAGAGCGCTGCAATTCGGGCACGCCAGCGTTCAAAAAAACCAACAACTTGCGCTGCATTATAGCAAGCTGCATGAGTCGGTTGCTCACAAGGATATTTCAAATTTTATCAACAGGAAATATTTTAGCGACTGCGCCTGCGATCAAGACGCGCCGAGCAACTCGTTGCTCCAAAAGCGCAATGCGGGATGAAAGGACAGCATTTCAGCCACCCGCTCCAGATGGCGGGTGGAAAAATAGGGCGCCGCCCGGCCGTCAATGCCCTTGTTGAAACGCAACTCTTGCCGCCCGGCCCAGGCCTGCGCGACCGCCTGTTCGCAGGTCTGGCGGGAGCGCGGAACACCAGCATGGCCAAGCGCCGTGGCAAGCGTCAGCGCGGGCGCGGAACGAAAGTCGCGATAACGCAACACGCAGACACGATGCGGCGCCTCCTCGCGATAGTCGAACCACGTGGCATAGTAGTTGACATACCAAGGCGCTATCATGTCGATGAAGAAGTCAGCCTTGTTGTCGCGGCTCATTCCGATAAAGCCGCGCGGAATGGGACAGTTCAGACCTTCGCGGCGCGCGCGCTCGTCGCCCTCCAGCATGTCCCAATAGGAGGCCAGCATGTCGGGAATCGCGCGCACCATGATGATGGGTTTGATATCGAAGATTTCCAGGAGCCGGCAATTTGCCGGCAGCGCTTGCATGTGGACATGGGCGACCAAGGTGCGTTCGCACAGCCCGCCCAAATAATAGTCAATCAGCAGCGGCAGATAGGGCTGGGCGTCGCGCCCGCCCAGCGCATGGACGATGCGCACCAACTGGCCATCGATCGCTCCGACGGCGGCCGTGCGTAGGAATGTGCCGGCCGCCTTGGGCGGAAAGGCAAACACCACCGTGGGCCTCAGCCGTCCCAACGCTCGCAGATAATCGCCGAAGGCGCCGGGAAACGCGCCATCGGGATCGGGCTGCGAGAAAGCGGCGCTGATGGCGATCTGGTCGAGCGTGACACGGCACCGGACAAAGGACTTTCGGCGCAATAGCGCTGTGCTGTCGCAAAAGGATTCGCCAAACGCCGTTCTGCGACGGCTCAATACAATCTTTATGCGATGTAATTGCACTGTCAGATCGCGAACAGAAGGTTACGCTGCCCGATCTGCGCGCGGCATACGATCGGTGCCGGAGAAGGACATGCTGCGCTCGCGATCGTACATATAGTCGCGGGTGATCGGTAGAGCTTCCACATCCTTGACCAGTTGTATCTGGAAGACCACGAGGCCTTCGCGGCGGAAGCTCATTTCGGCACCGGCTAAGTAGAACTCCCACATGCGACAGAAATGTTCGTCATAAATCTTCGCGACTTCGGCCCGGTTTGCCCTGAAGCGGCGCCGCCACTCCTTCAGTGTTTCGGCGTAGTGCAGCCGCAGGATTTCGACATCGGCCACCATCAATCCGTTTTTTCGATGGCGGGCAAGATTTCGGACAGAGACGGGGTGTAGCCGCCGGGGAAAATGTATTTCGCGATCCATGGATTGGTGGCAGCGGGCCCGTCCGCCCGGCCGATCGTGTGGACGAGCGCCACGCCGTCGTCCTTCAACAGATCGTGCAGCTTGGCGAAGAAAGCGCCGTAATAGGACACCCCTACATGCTCAAACATGCCGACCGACACGACGCGATCGAACTAGCCTTCGATGGAGCGGTAATCGATGAGCTCGAATTTGCAACGTTCTGAAAGGCTCGCCTTTTGAGCCCGCTCGCGGGCGAAGGCAATCTGTTCTTCGGACAGCGTGACGCCTTTCACCTTAGCGCCAGTGTCGCGAGCAAGATCAAGCGCAAGCCCGCCCCAGCCGCAACCTATATCGAGCACATCGAAATTCTCGCAAGAGAGATGAAGCTTCGCCGCAATATGACGCTTTTTGGCGATCTGGGCCTCTTCGAGCGTGTCATCGGGTACATTGAAATAGGCGCAGGAATATTGGCGATCTTTGTCGAGAAACAGGTCGTAGAGCCGCGACGACAAATCGTAATGATGAGCGACATGCGCCTTTGAGCGGGACGTTGGATTATATTGTGCGAAACGGCGCGGCATCTTGCGCCGGCGGGTGGCCAACTGCAGGACCAACGCATTGGCGCGATATCGGCAGAGATTGGTCATCACGAGATCGAGCAGCAGCGCTACATCGCCCTCCTCAACGGTCATCCGCCCGTCCATATAAAGCTCGCCAAGCTTCATGTCGGGACGCGGCGCCAGTTCGAAAGCCGCAGTTCTGTCGTGGAGCCTGATCGTGACATGGGTGGGCCCGCGCCGAACGTCCGGCGCGCATTGTTGGACGAAATCAGCGTCAAGCTTCCCTGACGGATTATGGAACCAAGCAGAAGAGAGAGCATCATGCCCTACCAGCATTTTCCCCACCTTGAAATGCTAAACCCGGCTCACAATTCCGCGAAAATAGCGGCTAGGCGTTGTTTCCGGTGAAACCGGCCCTCGTCCGACGCGAACGCGGTCCGCCAGGGCTGCTACTTTGATAAAGGTGCGAAGCGGCAGGGGCAGAGGGCGCCCACCTGCGTAACAAAGAAACGGTCCGCGGAAAACCGTTTGGCGGCGCGATGCTGTTGTCACTCCGCCGAGCCCGATACCGAGCTATTCCGGCAATCGGGCGCCGGCTTCCGATCGGCCATTCGCGATTTCCTTGGTCCGGCCATCTTGCGGAACGCTTGACCGTGGCGCAACTCCTTTTTCCTTTTAGCGCCTTGCGCCAAACACCTTCTCATACTGTTCCGGTCTGAAGCCCACGAAAAGCTTGCCGGCGATGTTGAGCACCGGACGCTTGATCAAGGAGGGATGGGCCGCCATCAGCGCAATAGCCTTCTTCTGGGTGAGGCCCACTCTATCCTTCTCCGGCAATTTGCGGAACGTCGTACCTACACGGTTGAGAAGAACCTCCCAACCGACCTCCGTCGACCAGCTTTCGAGTACGCTACGCGCAATGCCGTCGACCTTGTAGTCATGGAATTGGTAGGCTATGGCGCGATCATCCAACCACGCGCGTGCCCTCTTCATCGTGTCGCAATTCTTGATGCCGTAGATCGTAACGGGTTTGGTCATTGCTTGTCCGTAAATTACGCTATGTCCTGGGCAAAATTGCCGGTCAGCTGTGACGTTCTTAATCGATTCGTCTGGAGACGTCTTTTCATCAGCGATAAAATCGCCCGGCATCGGTTTGGAATAATCTTCCGCTCCACAACCAGTTCGGATCGGACATCAATCGGGCTGATCTTGGATGACCAAGCGTCCGAAGGGTTGGTTGGCAATCTGCGACTTACGCGCTGTCTGACGCAGCATCATCTGAAGGTTTACAACGCAGCAGGGCGTCAAATTAAAGCAACGAGGAAATTCCGAAGGCGCCTGCATAGGCGCAATTCTCCCGAGGAGCGGATGAAAGTCTCTGCTTTTACAAGGGCGTACTTCATCAACAATGCAGTCGATGATATTCGCGGGATAACCGCAGCACTGGCATAGTTCGGAAACAACCGATCAGGTAGGTCAACGCCACGGCACCAGCATCGGCACACGCTGCCTGTAACGGCGATAGTCGTCACCGAAGAGATCAATTAGATCACGCTCTTCCAACAGAATGCCAATGACGATGTAGGCCGTGGTGACCGCCGCGAACAGCAGGTGTCCGACCGTCATCATCGGTGCCGCCCAGAACGCGATGATGAAACCGAGATAGATCGGATGTCGCACGAACTTGTAGTAAAACGGTGAACAAAAATGCGGCGCGGACACCGGCTTGCCGGCAAGATTGTTGGCGACCTGATGCAATCCGAACAATTCGAAATGGTTGATCAGGAACGTACTGGTCAGCACAATCAGCCAGCCAACGAGCGACAGTCCAAGCACCGCCATAGCAATCCGCGGATCGTCGATATGCCAAACGACCGCAGATATTGGACGCCACTGCCAGAAGAGCAGAGCAAGCGCTAGACTAGCCAGAAGCACATATGTGCTACGCTCGACGGATTTCGGCACGAATTGCGTCCACCATTGCTTGAACTGCTTGCGCGCCATCACGCTATGCTGAATGGCGAAGACAGACATCAGCGCGAGGTTGATGACAAACGCTTCCACTATTGGCGCGGTTGCTCCGGTATCGATGGTCTTCGGCACCACGAGCCCCGAGACAAAACCGATGGCATAAAGAAAAGTGCCGAAGAATACGAAGTAGGATACGAGTCCATAGAAGAACGCAATTAAACGGCCCATGGAATTCCCCTTGATTTCAAGCATTGCGATTGTTGGTTTTGCTGCCCTGCCGCTTGGACCCGGGCCGCAAACTCTTTTCAACATTCAGGCGTTTTCCGATCGTCAGATTGGCGCCGCGCTAGTCTGCACCGCCTGCCTCCTGGCCCCTTCCGATCAGTTGCGATCGCACAGATCGCAATGGAATGGTGTGAAGGGTACCAAGAGCGCGATCGAAAGACTTTGTCTGCCGCTTGATTTGTCCTTGAGATGGGCTTGATTATTCCTTGAGAGCAGCCAGGCTTCGGGGTGGCGACGTGCAATTTCTCTTTGCAGATCATACGCTTGACACAGACCGGCGCGAGCTACGCCGCGGTCCTGAGCCCATTGCCGTTGAACCCCAGGTGTTCGACCTCCTGATTTACCTGATGCAGAACTGCGACCGGGTCGTTAGCAAAGACGACCTCATCGCTTCCGTTTGGGGCGGTCGGGTTGTCTCGGATTCGACGCTGACAAGCCGCATCAACGCGGCTCGAAAGGCGGTTGGCGACAGCGGCGAGGAGCAGAAGCTGATCCGCACCTTCGCACGCAAAGGGCTGCGCTTCGTCGGCGCCGTGCGCGCGCAATCAATCTTCCCCGAGCCGGCACACGCAGGCGGTGCGCCATCCGATGAAATTCACGAGACGTTGCGGTCGGCCCTGCCGCTTCCCGATCGCCCCGCCATAGCCGTGCTTCCCTTCACCAACATGACCGGCGATCCGCAACAGGAATATTATTCCGACGGCATCAGCGAGGACATCATCACCGCATTGTCCAAGCTGCGCTGGTTCTTCGTCATCGCGCGCAACTCTTCGTTCATTTACAAGGACAAGGCCGTCCACATGAAGCAAGTCGCCGAGGAGCTCGGTGTCGGTTATGTCGTCGAGGGTAGCGTGCGCAAGAGCGGCGGCCGCGTGCGTATCACGGCGCAGCTCAACGACGTCGCCACCGGAAGCCACATCTGGGCGGAGCATTACGACCGCGACCTCGCCGACGTGTTCGCGGTGCAGGACGAAATCACCGATGCCATCGTCGCCGCGATTGAGCCACAGCTCTACGCTGCGGAAAATTTTCGTGCCAAGCGCAAAGCGCCAGACAGTATGGATGCATGGGATCTGGTGATGCGAGCGCTGTCGTATTACTGGCGGGTGACGCGACAAGACAATGTGGTCGCGCAGGCTCTGCTGGAGAAAGCGACCGCCATCGATCCGAACTATGGCCAGGCACTTGGTGTGCTCGCTGCCAGCCATACGTTCTGCGCCCATATGGGTTGGGCGGACATGGCGACAGTGGCCCCGATCGCCGAGCGCGCGGCGATGTCAGCGATCTTGGCCGACAGCGAGGACCCCTGGGCGCATTGTTCGCTGGGTTGCGTCTATTTGTACGCACGGCGCTTCGACGATTCGCTGGCAGAGTTCGAGCTGGCGCTAAGACTCAATCCGAACTTCTCACTGGCACAGGGTTATTATGGCCTGGCACTGTCCTATTGCGGGCGCTGGGAAGAAGGCGACTTGGCCGCGCGCCGCGCGCTCCGGCTCAGCCCACGCGATCCATTTTCAGCGATTTATTGCGGCATTGCCTCCTATGCCCAGTTCGTCGGGCGTAACTACGATGAGGCGATGCGGCTTGCGCGCGAGGGCATCCGACAACGCGGCGACTTCGTCGGCGCCCATCGCGTGTTCACTGCCGCCGCTGGCATGGCGGGCCGGACTGCGGTCGCCGCGACCGCACTTCAGGAGCTTCGCCGCGTGCAGCCTAATATTTCGCTCGCGTGGATCGCAAATGAAATGCCAATCAAGCAGAATGACGAACGGGAGCATTATTTGGAAGCCTTTCGCCGCACGGGCCTGACCTAGCCCAACTTCTGCAGTTGCCGTGGCCGGATGAATATCTTCAATTATTTAAGGCCGATCGGTTTTATCGGCGAAATTTCCGCAGAATTTTTTTATCTGTCGACAGCAATCGCCAACGGTCGGGCCAGCGACAGGGTTCAGAACCATAGTATTTATAGTATTTCTTGAATCAGGCGCGAAATAATTCGTTGAGCTGGCTTGCAGTCCGGTCGGCCAGGACTTCGTTCCAGCCTGACAGCTTCATATTAAAAACCTTTACGGAGTCGCTCTATCAATATCCCAAAGAGAAGAAGCCCAAGAGCATCGTAGCGTGAGCCCAATGTGACGATTCCTCCGCTGACGGCGTCAGAGATTTCATCACCGGTTTGGCAACTGAAGCAATCATTCGTTTGGCCGCCGCCCATCATGCGATCTTGCCCGCAAGCTGTCGGCGAGCACCGAAAGCGCATTGGCAAGTTGTCTCGTGGTTTCCGGTGGCGGCAGCGGCACTTTGAGGTTTTGCGCGCCCGTGGCTGGATCGCGCTCAATCCATGGATGCGCTGGTGCGCCGGGACGATTGGCCGCTGCCAGAGCGGCAATAAACTGCGCACCGACCTGCGCCAAGGCTTGCCACGGATCGGGACTTGTATCACGCGGTGACGCTTCGGTCGCATCAGCTCGCGCGATCGCCGCCTCGCCGGCGCCAGCGTTTACATCTGCATTCAAATCTTCCACGGACCCGGCGTCATCAGCGGCGACGATATTCCTCACTTCCTCAGCCGGTGTCACGGCCTCGCCCTCGCCCATACGCCCAGTGACGTTTTCCACGTCCTTCATGAAGCGGTTGAGACGCGAACCGCCAAGCGAAATCTCGCCGCTGCCGCCGTCGAGAATTCCTGCCGATAAGGAGCGTTTGAACGCCAGCACCGAAAGCATGCCCTCCTCGATGGTGCCCTTTGCCACGAAATTGATGATCCGCACCGGCCGTATCTGGCCTATGCGATGAATGCGCGCGATACGCTGTTCGAGGATTGCCGGGTTCCACGGCAAGTCCATGTTCACCAGGGTCGAGGCATGCTGCAAATTGAGGCCCGTGCCGCCAGCATCGGTGGATAGGAACACGCGGCAGGTGGGATCGTCACGAAACCGCTCAACCAGTGCCGGCCTTTTTTCCGATGGCACGCCGCCATGGAAACTGACGTAGCCCAACTCACGCGCTTCGAGGCGGCGGATGACGATGTCGTGGGTCCGCGTCCATTGCGAAAACACCACCGCCTTGGCCTCGGGCTCAGTGAACAATTCGTCGAACAGTGCCGCCAATTCGTCAGCCTTGACACCGTGGTCGGTTTCATGGTCCAGCAGATAGGTGCTGTTGCACGACATGCGCATATTCTGCAACGCACAGGTCAGCCGCCGCTGATCCTTATCCGACAGAAACTTGGTCTTGCGCCAGCGCTGGACGATTTTCGCCACCACGTCAGCGTTTTCCTGATGATAAAGCATTTGCATCTCGGTCATCGGCACCAGCAGGTTCTGGTCGGTCCGGCTGGGCAATTGCCGCAGCACCTCGGATTTGCGCCGGCGTATCATGACCGGCGCCAATGTTTGGCCGATTTTCTCCAGCCCAGTATAGCCAATGACGCGCCCACCCTCGTCCTTGACCTGATGCTCATGCAGCAGCTTCCAGGTTGGTCCCAGCCGGTGCTGATCGACAAACTGGACGATGGAAATCAGTTCTTCCAGCTTATTTTCCAAGGGCGTTCCGGTAAGCACTATTGCATAGGAGCTATCGATGCGTTTCAAGGCGCGCGTCGCGATGGTGTTCCAATTTTTCACTCGTTGTGCCTCATCAACGATGACCAGTTCAGGCGCCCAGGCGGCGATCAGGTCGAGGTCAGGCTTAAGTTTCTCGTAGTTTGTGATCTTGCAGAAATCGTTCAGGGCGTAGTCCTTCTGCCGCTGCGCCCGACCGCCGTTGATGACGCGTGCCGCATTTCCACCGTGTCCCCCCGAGAAACGCATGATTTCGCTTTGCCATTGGTATTTGAGCGAGGTCGGGCAGATCACCAACACTTTCGAGACGCCAAAATGCCGTGCCAGTATTTCTGTCGCGGCAATTGCCTGTATGGTCTTGCCCAGTCCCATATCGTCGCCGATCAGTACCCGGCCGGCCCGCACCGCGAACAGCGCGCCCTCGGCCTGATAGGGATAGAGCGGCACCTTCAAAAGCGCCAACAGCTTGGGATCGGCGGCGCCGCGCGGGAACAACTGCTTGAGCTTCGAGGCCCGGCGGTCCGCGTCCCGCCGTCCCGCAACGAAGTCCAACGCATCGTCATAGGCACGCAACTCATGACCGCACTTCGACACCATGGTCATAAAATGCTCCAGCTCGCCGAGGCGCTCGTCCGGAATCATCCCGTTGTGTTCGGCGTCGAACAAACCGGCGGCGGCCTCGCCCACTGCCGGCGGGCAGTCCGTTCCGGCGCGGAAATGCACGCAGCGCCTGCCGTCATTGCGCAAATACAGCTCAGAAAATGCGGGCTGGTAGCCGCGCGCAAACGCCGCCCTGGCGCCGCGCTTTTTCTCCAGCCGGGCAAGCGTGAATTCGATGTGCTTGCAAGTACCCAACTCGCTGGTGGCATAATCGGGGCATGAGCAGAAATTGCCGCCTGGCCCCAATCCGCGAATCGCCACGCGATAGCTGGAGTTCGAAACAGGATTGCTGACCCGGAACTCGGAGAAAAACGGTTCGCTGCTCAGATTGTCAAGCCCGAAGTCCTGCTCGCGGCCGAACTGGCGGCGCAAGCCGCGTTGCCAGTCCACTGGCGAAAGATTAGCAGGCGCATGAGTGCGCGAGAGTTTAGGTTCCTTGTTCGGCTTGGTCGCGGAGTTTAGGCTTCGGCGCTTGGATTTCATTGAAGTATATTCCGTTCAGCAAAAGTTTCTCGCGAAAATTAATCTGGCATCCCAAGGCAGATTGCAGAGTTCCGAAGTTTACCGGCTATGCCAATCCTCAAGTCCGCGATTATCGACGTGGAATAATTCCCCGACATTGTGAGTTGCGATCTTGAGTCCTCGCCGCAAGTAGCAAATCATAGGCTCCGATGGGCGTCCATGCTTGTGTGAGAACGCTCTCAATCGCGCGGCTGCCGCCAAGGACCTTCAGGGGTGCTCCGCGCCGAGATGATATAAATATTTCCGCTTCGACATTGAGTTTTCGGCCGTCATGAAGAAGACTTCGAATACCGAGTTTTGACAGATGGATTCCGGCCCGCCTCGCCAATTGATGAACTTGAATTCCGCAACGCGACGGTCTGTTTCGAGGTCGAACGGACGTCTGGTATTTGCCCGCGCCCAGAGAGAGGTGCTCGACATGCTCATCGTCCTCCAGAACATGCGGCGGGAGACGGAGTTCAAAGTTGTCGCCATCGCGGGCCACCGCGTACTCGGACTGCAGTTTGTCATTTGAGTTTATACCGACTAGTCGGTATACGTTGTTCATGAGGAAGGCGCCACACGCAGCCCATCGCCGCTGCCGGGATCAGCTCGCTGTTCTCGCATAGGCGTTCAACTGCTCGTTCTGCAACGCATTGCGGCCTTCTTGGAGAAAGCATTCGAGAGGCCCGTCATGCGGCGACTGAAGTGTCGCCCATATATGATCACGGCTTCCTGGACTTGGCACTGTCCGATTTGGCGAACGCCCATCAGTCCTGGTAGGCGCCTCTTCGCCAGTTGGTGATCAGCCTCAGCCATGGCGCCGAATGAAAGGCGCTCATCAGCAAATACATCGAAACCATTCCGGTCAACGGCGACGCAGCCTGCGCGGCCGAGCACAGCATACCTGGCATGCCGACATCTTGGGCCCCCACCAGGAGCGCCATGATTGCGAAGGTCGGCGCGGCCGCGAGGGACAGTAACCAGGCCGCGCTTGCTTTAGGCCACTCTCGACGCTGCCCGACTTTAGGGTGGACTAAATGGGTCGTGTTGGAGATCATTTCGCCGTATCTCTCATTGTCCCATTGCTCGCAGCACGCCTTCAGCAATTCCTCGTGCGCGATGGTTTGATACCGCATAGTCAACCTCCTTGTTAACGTGCCCGTCGCTGCGGCGCAGGAATGAAGTCAGTCGGAATACCCGGCCTTCAGACGAGACCACTGGGCGGTGGGACGTCCATCGGTACGGATATTTTGCTTGCCTCTAAGCTGTTGTGGCCAGTCGGTCGGCGAGTCCTCCCACGTCTCCTGTCGCCCGTAGACGGTCAAGTCGAGCAACCGATAGCTGTTATCCATCGCCTCGACGCCGCGCCTCGTCGTCCAGTAAGTCTCGAAAACACGGGATCCTCGTCGCAGGTAGCAAACGATGTGCATCATGCCCACCCGGCGCCCAACCAAGAGGGTGTCGAGCGAGTCCCGGGCCGAGTACCAAGGCATCTCCCGGTCCATGAAGTTGCGATACCGAGCGCTCTCTTCGTGCGGGCCTTGGCAGAATGTGGCGTAAGCGACGTCACGGGAATGCAGGTAGGACAGCTCGCGGACCTGCGATGTAACCCAGGTGCACCCCTCGCACTGCTCTGCTGCCGGGTGGCCCGTGTGCCACATGAGGTAGTAGGCGATGAGCATCCGGCGGTCCTCAAGGACGTCCAACAGCGTCACCGCCCCATGCTCGCCGATAAGTCGTGTCGTACCATCCACCTCGACCATAGGTAGCTGCCGGCGGGCGGCTGCAATCGCGTCGCCTGCTCGTGTGTGAGCTTTCTCTCGAAGTCGCAACGCATTCAGCTTGGCCTGGAAAGTGCCCCGATCGACCACCGCAGGTACTCCAAGTTCAGGTCTCATAGTGGATTTCATCGTTCTGCCTCCATCGGCCAGTAATTCAGGTCAAGCATCGCTTCCTCCATCCGGCTCGAATTTTCAGCGCTTGTCGTGCTCGTCATGGCGGTGACACCAATAGCTGTCTCATTCCGCCCGTGCGGCGTCGGTCGAACCGCGGCTACGAACTCCAGAGGGCGCCGGCGCGCATCCCGCTCAACCAATGCACCTCTATCGGCACGCCTCCGCGTGAGCGATGCCTTACCGAACTAGCCGTCGCGTTTCTGAAAGGCGGCCTGTCCGGCGTCCGATACCTTTACCCACTTCGGGTCGGGCGCAGCGTCGGGGACGTAACTCTCGTGCCAATTCCACCACTTGTAAGGTCGGCTCTGGGGGTAGTCCTCAGGTGAGTCCTCCCACGTTTCCTGACGCCCGAGCGCCGTCATGTCGAGGTAGCTCCAGGTGGTGCCCATCGCCTCGTCGCCGCGGCTGTTGATGAAGTAGGTGCGGAACACACGTTCACCGTCGCAGATGAACGCGTTGTGGCCGTGCCATTCATCCACTCCGAAGTCGGCGTCAAAGCTGTCGGTGATGGTGTACCAGGGGATTGCCCAGCCCATGCGCGCCTTCAGGCGTGCGATGTCGGCCTGCGGTGCACGCGAGGCATACACGAGGGTCGTGTCGCGCGCATTGAGGTGGGCAAGGTGGGCGACCTGGTCGGCCCCTAAGGAACAGCCAATGCAGGCATGCTCCGGCCAGCCGTGCACGCCGCTCTCGAAGAAGGCGCGGTAGATGATCAACTGGCGGCGGCCCTCGAACAGGTCGAGCAGACCTGCTTTGCCCTGGGGCCCGTCGAACATATATGCCTTTTCCACGGCAACCCATGGCATCCGCCGTCGCTCGGCGGCTAGCGCGTCACGGGCGCGGGTCAGGGCTTTCTCCTTGACGAGAAGCTGCTCGCGCGCAGCCGTCCACTCTTGCGCCGACACAATCGGTGGCATGTTCATAGCATGCTGCCCTTCTTTCTGGCCCTTCTCAGGCGATGTCATCGAGCTCATCGTAACCTCCGAATTAGAGCGATACTTCGTGTCTTTGGGCTAGAACGCGATACCGTTCACCGCCGATCCCTCGCTGTTGTTCATGAGGTAGTTTTGCCGCCAGTCGTCGAACGGTGGGAGTGACAAGTGTGACGGGATTCCGATGGATTCGCTGATCACGGCCGCGGCGCGGGCCCTCGCCGCGGGTGACCTCCTTGGCGTATTGAAGCGGGTTGGTCTGCGTAATGACGCGCCTGCCCTCGCGCTTCGCGGCATCGCGATGGCGCAGCTCGGCGATTTCGTGCGCGCGAAGGCTCTCCTGCAAAGCGCGGCACGCGTCTTTGGTCCTAGGGAGGCCGTGGCCCACGCAAGGTGTGTCGTCGCCGAGGCCGAGATCGCACTCGTGTCGCGCGACTTGGGATGGCCGCCAAAGGCGCTCGACACGGCGCGGGCGACGCTCGAAAAACACGGCGACTGGGTGAACGCCGCACATGCACGGCATCTCGAGGTCCGGCGTCTTCTCCTGATCGGACGTCTCGACGAGGCCGAGCGTACACTCGCCGCGCTCGATCCGGCGCCGTTCCCGCCCGCGTCAAGAGCTGCCTACGAACTGGTCGTTGCGGGGATCGCAATGCGACGCATTCGGGCCAAGGTGGCGCGCGCTGCGCTCGCTCGGGCCGCGCGTGCCGCGCACCAAGCAGGTATCCCTGCACTGATGGCGGAGGTGGAAAGCACATCCCTAGTCCTGAACACGCCCGCGGCACGCCTGATCGTGCATGGCGAGGAGCAACTCCTTCTGCTTGAGGAGGTTGAAACGGTGCTGGAATCCGGGACACTTGTCGTGGACGCATGCCGTCATGTCGTACGTTGCGAAAACACTGTGGTCTCGCTCGCAAGGCGTCCAGTGTTGTTCGCGCTTGCACGTGCGCTTGGCGAAGCGTGGCCCGGAGACCTATCGAGAGATGCGCTCGTCCAGCGAGCATTCCATGCAAAGCACGCCGACGAGTCGCACCGCGCACGCTTACGAGTGGAGATGGGGCGGCTACGCGCCGAGCTTCGGTCGCTCGCAAGCGTGAGCGCGACGGCAAAAGGGTTCGCGCTGGCGTCGCGCCGCGCGTGCGAAGTTGTCGTGCTGGCGCCGCCCGTCGAAGGTCAGCATGCGGCGGTGATCGCATTTCTCGCCGACGGCGCGTCATGGTCAAGCTCCGCCCTGGCGCTTGCGCTGGGGGCTAGCCCCCGCTCAGCACAGCGAGCCCTCGATTCGCTTGCGATCGCAGGCAAGGTGCAGTCCTATGGTCGCGGGCGAGCACGCCGCTGGATGACCGCGCCCGTGCTGGGATTCACGACAACCTTGTTACTCCCCGGTCCGCTGCCGAGTGACTAAGAGTTCAAGGCATGAAAACATCAGCAGCCGAAATCCTCCGCGAGTATGGGCCCTTTCCGGGCGCCGACCACGTGCACGGTGTGACGTTTGATGGCCAGTATGTGTGGTTTGCATCCGGAGACAAGCTGAACGCCTTCGATCCAGAGAATGGAAAGACGGTGCGTTCGATCAATGTCGCCGCGCATGCGGGAACCGCCTTCGACGGCAAGCATCTGTTTCAGATCGCCGAGGATCGCATCCAGAAGATCGATCCGACAACTGGCCGCGTACTTGCGACGATCCCGGCGCCTGGCGGCGGTGGCGACTCAGGTCTGGCTTGGGCCGAAGGAACGCTTTGGGTAGGGCAGCATCGCGGTCGGAAGATCCACCAAATAGATCCTGAGACAGGCGCGATCCTCCGCACCATCGAGAGCAACCGCATCGTCACCGGCGTAACCTGGATTGATGACGAGCTTTGGCACGGAACCTGGGAAGGCGACGAGAGCGATGTGAGACGCATCGATCCTCAAACGGGAAAGGTTCTGCAGAGACTCGAAATGCCGCCTGGAACAGGTGTGTCGGGCCTCGAATGCGATGGTGACGATCAGTTCTTCTGCGGCGGCGGAAGCAGCGGCAAAGTGAGAGCCATCCGCCGGCCTAACCGACGTCCAGAGTGACGTGAGACAAATATCTCTTCTGACCGTCTAAACCCTGCTGTCAGTCTGTCAATTTTTTTGCTTTCGATTTCAAAGGAGAATTTGCGCGCCGCAAAAATGCGGGACGCTCCATCTTTCGGTGACACGGCGCGCAGGTGAAAATTAAACTCAAATTTCGGTGCAGCTCAACTGATGGGAACGACTGCCAGAGATTCAATCATCTGGTCGATCACCGCGCCAATATCAGCACGCGCACGCGCCGAATCAGTGGCAGCCGAAAGATAAAGTGCACTCTCGCGCAGCATGCCGATCAGCACATACGCCAGCGTGCCCACCGGAAGTGGGACGATTCGGTCGACCTCAAGCGCGTTCGTGATCAGACGCAAAGCCAACGCGACGCCGTAGCGGTCTCCGATTTCCCTCCAACGCGCCCACCCCAATACCGCCGGTGCGTCGGTCAGGGCAATCCGCAAAACGTCGGGGTCTCGGCTTGCATCCAGCCAGAGGCTCGCTGCAAGGCGCATCAGGGCGATCGGATCGGTATCAGATGCTTTTTCGACGGCCACGCCAATGCGCGCAATCACGTCCGCTTCGACGGTTTCGAAGACGGCCGCGAACAATTCCGCCTTGTCCTCGAACTGGTAATAGAGGGCGCCGCGACTAACTCCGGCCGCGCGTGCAATCGCATCGGTCCCAACTGCGTGATAGCCGTGCGCCGCGAAAAGAGACCGGCCGGCAACGATCAGAGCGTCGCGCGTTGCCGCGCTACGTTCGACTTGGGTGCGCCTCTTGTTTTTCATACAGTCTGTATGTATGTTTAATCGAGGCCAAAGGGAAGCCTGACGAATCATACCCTTTTGGGCGGTTTACCCCCTGCAAACGAGCTTCCTCGACATGACGCACCTAGACCCATCGGCATCGTCGATATTGCTCGCGATCTTCGGCATGGGTCTGCTCACTTTTGCCATGGCCGGGTGGATGACGGTCGTGCGTATGCCGGCGATGCAGCGCGCCGGTCTCACCTTGCAGGATGCCGCCCACACCCGCGACTTAGCCGAACGTTTGCCGTCTTCGGCCACACGCGTCGCCGACAACTATCGCCATCTGTTCGAAGCACCGACTGTGTTTTATGCGGTCTCCTTGGCAGTCGTTGTCGGGGGCTTGGCGGATCCAGACTACGCGATCTGCGCGTGGACGTTTCTCGGCGTCCGCGTTCTCCACTCTTTCGTCCAAGCGACGTTCAATCGCGTGGCTGTGCGCGCGCTCCTTTATACGCTCTCGTGGATACCATTGGCCGTAATGATTATTCGGCCGATGTTCCAACTCTCATTCGCCCTGTCCTGACTGGCCGACGGCGATCGCAATTTTCTCCGGACGGCCGTCGCGGGCGGACCGGAATTGTCGCCGCCCGGCGGCCGCAATGCGTCCAGATGGTGATCATCTGCGGGTCAACAATGGCGATGCGATGTTACCGGCCTTGATCGCAGGTTTGGACATTGGCGTTCTGCCCGACTTCATCGTGCGGGTGCCTTTGCTGGAGAAACGACTCATACATATTCTGCCGGGTTGGACTCTGCCGCCCGGCGCGCTGCATTGGGTGACCTCACCCGGGGACCGCGCCCAAAGCGTGTGGACGTGCTTGCCGAGTTTCTTGCGAAGCATCTCGCGGAGCGCAAATCTGCGCGCACGAAATCGAGAGGCGAAATGCATGACGCTTGAACAGATCCTGCAAGGCATAGCGATGGCGTTTCTGTCACTCCTGCTTTATGCAAATAGCTCTGCCGCAAACGCGGCAGCGTTGACCGTTCCAGACGTTTCCGTCGGTGCGCAATATGACTCGGCCCATGTGTATGTTGCGCCCGACAATCTCGACGCATTCGTCAGAAGCTTTGTTGCCACTTTCGGTGGCAGTCCTTCAAAGCCTGTCACAACGAATGTGCTGCCGGTACCGAGTAGCGCAACGTTTCGGTATATCATGACGCCAGTTGGCACACTCTCGGTGTTCGCTTTCCACACACCTATACCGTTTCCATTTGGATCGGAACGCACCGGCTATCTCGTCACCGACATGGGAAGAGCAATAGGCGCTGCGCGCGCGTCGGGCGCAGAGGTAGTGGTCGAGCCGTTCAGAGGACGCGATCGGACGGGATGCTGTGGTCGAGTGGCCGGGTGGCGTGAGGACCCAGCTTTATTGGCATTTTGCTGCGCCATCCTATCCACCGCTCAAATCGGTGCCCGACAACCGCGTGTATGTCTCGCGCGATCGCGCAGACGAATTTGTCCGCGATTTCATTCGCTTTTCCCATGGCAAAGTCATCTCCGATGATCACCGCGCTGATGCCGGAGAAATCGGCCGACCTGGCGAATTTTATCGACGCATCCGCATCTTATCCGGTTTCGGCAAGCTGCTGGTTCTCGTGACCGACGGACACCTGCCTTATCCGTTCGGGCGCGAAGTGACCGGCTTTCAGGTGGGCGATCTTGCCGCCACGCTCACCAAGGCAAAGGCCGCCGGAGCAACGGTGCTGTCTCAGCCCTACGCTGCCGATGACCGGAATGCGGCCATCCTGCAATTTCCCGGCGGCTATATCGCAGAGGTACACGCCCTGAAAGCACGATAGAATTTCGGCTGGCACAGGCGACCCGCTTAATCTGTTTAATCAATACCCTCAGATGAACTCTGTGGAGCGGTGCGCGCTACTGGAAGGCCTGTTCCAGGCCAGCGCATGGTACGACGGCTCAACGGCGACGGCGATGGTCAAGGAGATTTGGTATGGAAGATCAAGAGATTCGAGCGGCTTTGGATCACCACTGGGCCGCCTCCGATGCGAACGACTTCGAGGGGGAGCACGAAATTTACAGAGAGGACGCGGTGCTCGAATATCCTCAGTCGGGCGAGCGCGTGCGCGGGCGGACGAAGATTCAGTCGTCTCGCGCCGCACAGCCGAACCGGAAACGCTTCACAGTGCGCCGGGTTATCGGCGCGGGTGGCCTTTGGGTCACTGAATATGTCCTAACCTATGACGGGCGACCGTCTTACACGGTGAGCATCATGGAGTTCCTCGATGGGAAGGTGGCCCGCGAGACTCAGTATTTCGGCGATCTCTTCGAGCCGGCACCTTCGCGCGCGCAATGGGTCGAGCGGATGCCCTGAAACCTGGCCCATAAGGATGACCATCTGCCGCCCGCTCGCTCGTTCGAAGCTGCCGATTGATACGGCGTCTCTCGCCCGCTATCTCATTGGCAAGGTATTGGTGCGGGAGTTGCCTGAAGGCGTCGCCAGCGGCCGTATTGTTGAAACCGAGGCGTATATCGTCGGCGACGCCGCCGGGCACGCCTACCGGGGGAGCACGCCGCGTAATCGTTCGCTGTTTCTCGAGCGTGGGCATGCCTATATTTATGTCGCGTACGGTACCTCTTACATGCTGAATGTCTCAAGCGAGTTACCTGGGATTGGAGCCGGCGTCCTGATCAGGGCGCTCGAGCCGCTTGAAGGCATTCCGATCATGCGGCTAAATCGCGGCATCGAGCGCTTGCGTGACTTGGCGCGGGGGCCAGGAAGGCTCACCGCCGCGTTGCGAGTTGATCGTTGGCTCGATGGGCTCGATCTTTGCCGAAAAGGCCCTCTATGGCTCGGACGCGATGATCACGAACCTGGCGAAATCCGGCAGAGTATTAGGATCGGCATTTCGCGGGATGTGAACCGCCTTCTGCAATTCTATCTTTCGGGCAGTGCGTTCGTCAGCGGTCCAAGATCGCTCAAGGAATAAGAGACCGCCGCAGCACACCAAATATGGCGCGAACGCTTCCACCATATCGCCACGACAGAGGTGCAACAGGCCAAAAAATTCGCAGTCAAAACTACACTGTTGTAGCCGATTGTCCCCTCACTCCCGCTCGATATGTTCGAAGCACACTCACACCTTGAAATTACCAATAACTTTTTTGTGTGGAATTTCGCAAACCGCTAACCGTCAAAAAAATTCCTATCGATTTTCCTAGCAAATTTTCATCGAAAATAATTTTCCCCTACCGAGGACAATCGCCAACAATCGATCCATCAATACGGTTCGCAAACATACCATTTCAGCAAGCCAATAGAAATCTCCTGTCTGCAGTGCGCCATAACCGTGTTGTCACGATCACATGGATCGAAAAGCGCGGGCTCAAAGCGATCTACTTTATTGCCGACGTTCATTGCATTGCCGCATATTCATTCTACTCGGCGGCGCTTCTCGTCATTGGCTCTCCTGGTGTACACGCTGGCCGAGCATTATTCGGGAGCTAGGCATCCGCGCCCTTTGGCGACACCGGATCGCGCAAATTGGGGAAAAGCTGTGCAACGCGGGCGCACAGCATTCGGAATTCGATTTAAGCGCTCCTAGCCTCCCAGGCCAATGATGACAGTGGCGAACGGCCCGTAGAAACCGATTGTGGAGCGCTTCGCCGTATCAAAGCCTGTGTCCATCGCGCCGAAGAAGAAATCGCCGCGATAGCCTGCGCTGACTTTCACGTTGGGAAAGTCAATGGATACGCCCGCGAAGCCGCCAACATTTGGTACGACGACCGAGCGTGAGCGTTGCAGATTCACCTGCGGGTGATTGTAGCCCGCTCCTGCAGCCGGGATATTTATAGCCCCCACTGAAATATTGACTGCTGACGTATTGATGTTGGACGTTGGCCTTTTGCCGACCGAACAGAATCGCCGCGTTGGCACCCCAATCGATCAGCCAATTCGCCATCGTTTCCGTATTTCCCGCAAAAGGAGCCGAGGCATTCCATGAGAGGCTGGGCCCAATCCCGTCGAAAGCTCCGAGCAGCTGTGAGCGGTAGCGATGATACTGATGATAGTGATGCGACCGAACAGCGTGCCATAGTTGTGCGGATAGTTCGGATCAGGCAGTGAACACCACGTTAAACTCAAGATCCGGACGAGCTTGCATGTTTGACTTGCATGCCAGACGTGAATTGGGCAAATCTAACACCCGCATTCAACACAGAAGTTCCCTCGCGGCCAAAAAGTCCAAGCCCGACATCTTTGCCCGCCTGAAAATCGATGACGGCATGGCTTTCGCTTTGCTTTTCCTGAAGCGGCAAGGAAGTTTGCCGTCGGCGGGACATAGGAAACTGCGCGGTGGATAGGGCGCAACATGCGTTCCGTGTAGGTCCAATCGATATACGAGATGCATAGTAGTAAATGCCTCATTCTTGGCTGTCTGATGGATCTGCCGATTGCCGTTTGCCCGTCCATAACGGACGGAGGCCGAAAAAACCCAGTTTGAGTCTTCGCGGCTGAAACGAGAATTTGCCTTCGCCACCGAAGCTAAAGCGCTGGCGATCGCTGCGCTTCTGCCGGAGAAACCGGATCGAACGCCGTGGAACCCGGATTGTTTGCGATGAATGCCGGTGCGAAAGCCTGCTGCCCATCTTCCACGCTGATCCAGATCGGCGCCGAGTTCGATCCACACCGTCGGCCGATCGACTATCCTCGGCGTTGGCGTCTTGCGATCGCCGCATACCGAGGCAAGCAAGTGCCAGGGATGAAACGGATCGTCAGCAATTGCCAGCGGAAATCTCGCCGACTGTCTTGCGTATTGATCAATTCGCTCATGGTTTCCCCCTACCAGTTCTTCGTGACGCGGATGCCGATCAGTTTCGGATCCGTCAGAAAGATGTTTGTCGTCAGGCCAGAATCGTCGCTGTTCAGGAAGTCACCGGTGATCGCTGTCTCGTTGAAGATGTTCTTGTCATAGAGCATCACCTGCCAGCCGTTCTGACTGGTGAAAATCAGCGTCAGATTGACGTTGGTGTAGCCGCGCAGACGATCGTAGGGATTGTCGTTGAAGACGCGCGCCCAGGAATAATCCTGCCAGTAATAATCGCCGCGCAACGTGCCGGCCCAGTCCGTCGTTAAGGGAATCGTGTATTGCGCGCCTGCCGAAACCGTGAACGGCGGCGCATTGGGCAATTCATGGCCGCTCAGATCTTTGTCAAATCCTTCGCCGTTGTTCGGAGCGGTCGAGGATTGAAACCAGGATAACCTGGGGGAACAGCGTTCTCCGTTGCGGACCGAGCCGTCGGATTTGGCGCATAGGACGAATGTAACGGGATCGTACATCTGGATCGTACATGTCCGTTATACGCAGCGATGCAAGCGTACGGGAAGCCATCCGCCGGTACCATCGCGATTTGGCCCTGGCTCCATGGCCAAAAGTGCTGCCAACCACATATGTTGGCAAGATGCAATTGGACGCCAGAGTCGGAAACGGTTTGACCACGATCCAATCGGGATTACCCGCCGTGCGATCAATCAGATCGATTGACTTGAGAGCCTTTTGCGAGTGCGGTGTCTTCCCATCCGCCCGCGAAATTGAAGCGCAAACCCGGAATAGGCTCCCATGACGATTCGATTTCGGCACCCTTCACATGCGCATCGAAATTCAGATTGATCGCCGTGCGATCGACAATCTCCGAAATCTGATAGTTTTCGTAGTTGTAATAGAAGACATCAGCGTTCAGGGTCAGCGAGCCATCGAGCAACGTGTTCTTCGAGCCCAGTTCAAACGCATCGATAAATTCAGGCTTGAATGTCAGCGGATGGATCTGGTTCGACGCCAACAGTGGATGTCAAACACAGCGCCCGGCGGATTTGCGCCACCCGCCTTGTAACCATGAGCATAAGATCCATAGATCAGGGTCTGATCGGTGAAATCGAGTTTGGGTGTCCAGTTGATGGCTGCACGACCGGTGAATTGATCCCATTGCTGATTCACAACGCCGGTGCTGGGATAGCCAAGACCATTGATGCCAACTTCGCTGGGAATATCGGTAAAATGCTTCTGGTCTTCGGTCCAGCGCAGGCCGGCGGTCAGCTTTCAGATCGTTGAGAATATTGTAGTAGGTTTCGCCGAAAACTGCATAGGAATTGAGCATATAAGGGTTCTGGCTGAGGAAATAATTGTGCCCCTGATTGTTCACGCTCGAAAGCGGATTGAAGTCGATCACCAATGCATTGATTTTGTGCGCGCGCCGCCACTCCCGCGCATTTGCGATATTCGGAAATTGATATCCGTGCCCAGTAGTTCCTCCTGACGTGACACACGAATTATCGGGGTTGGCGGGAATGCCAGTCAGATCTTCCGCGATAAGCGTAAGTGCGTTGATGAAGACATAATAGTTCTCTTCGGTTTCGTAGTGCATGTAATTGCCCCCGGCGCTGAAATTGAACGGCCCGGAGAAATTCGAGGTCAGGCGAAATTCCTGATTGGCTTGCCAGGCATGTTCGTCGGAGACATCCTGCGCAAGGAGCCTCGTGCTGCAGCCGAGTTGAGGGTCACAAAAGGCTCCGTCCCGCCGAGTGCGCGTGTTGATGAAAAGGCCCGGCGTCGTATTGAATCGGTTGTAGTCTTCCGTCGAATAAAGGAAATCGTGGTTGAAGCCGGTTTGTGAAGTAAATGTCAAAGACGGCGTGACAGTATAGTCAGCGTTGAATTGCACGACGTCGTTCTTCGCCGCGTAGTGAGAGGGAAGTTGCCGATTCGATCACACGCAGATTTTGCGATTGGACCGTTTCGGCATATGGATTGAGTGTGGGGGGCAATCGCCGCCGACGAGTTCTCCGGCTTTGATGTATTGTAACGAATAGCCGTTCGGAACTTCGAACGCATCCGTGCGAATAGAGCGAACTCATCTCACAGCCTTGAGTTACGATAGCCCGGCTGGATCGAGCGCGCCGTCCGAAGGTGAGCTGGCTCTCACTGCGCCGAGGGGCGGGAACGGGTACACCGCCGACTGTTGCTCGGAATCGGGCGCCGTCTTGCAAAGTTGCTTGCTGCTCCGCAGGCGATCGTCGTCTTCGGAGAAATGTTCCCAAACGAGATAGGTTTGAAGTTTCGGGGTCGGCTTGAAGCCCAACGTACACGGCCAGACCACAGATCGCGGCCATCGATACGTTGGTCTGTCATCGGAATCGAATGAATAGCCTTGACGCTTCGTCCATTCGCCCGCGATGCGAAGGTCGAAGCGATCATCTAGGATGGGAATGTTGATCATGCCTTCGAAGCGGCGTTCGTGATAATTTCCAATATCGGCTGATGCCATTGCTTCGAACTGATCGGTCGGCTTTGCGGAAATCGAGATTGACAACGCCGGCCGTCGCATTGCGGCCATAGAGTGTTCCTTGCGGGCCGCGCAAAACTTCGACCTGGCTGACGTCGTAAAATTCCTGCTCGAAGAAATGATTGCGAATAAATGGCATATCATTGAATGCGACAGCCACCGCGGGATCCGTCGTGACTGAGATCGCCTGCGTGCCGATACCGCGAAGTTGAATGGTGTAACCCGAGAAATTGGTTTTCGAAAATGTCATGTTGGGGACTTGTTTGACGAGGTCCGGGCCGCCCGCTGTTTGAGTGGCGGTCAACTGCTCCTGGCTGAGAGCAGGTGATCGATATGGGGATGGTCTGCACGTCGCGCGCCACCGAGCTTTGACGATGTAACAGTGACGGTTTCGAGGGTTGGGGACGCCGGCTGTCGCGGCTGCGAGTTGGATTTGCACTATCACCGAGATTGCCGCTTTCCGCTTGTGGAGCGCGCATGATTACGATGTGCGCTGCACTCGTGGCGCAATGAGAGACCCGTACCCTTCAAAAGACGCACGAGAGCGGTATCAGCCGCCATATCCCCCTTCACGCCCGAAGTATGTGCGCCGCGCACGAGGCTGTCCGGGATAGAGAAGCTGGAGTCCCGTTTTCGTCGTATAGGCGCTGAGCGCGCCCTCCAGCCCACCGGCAGGAATATCGAAATCTTGCGCGAACGCGTTTGTATGGATCGCGAGGCAACTCGTAGCGACGAGAACTGCCCGGAAGATAGCTAGATTTGCTCATTGTCCCCCCTTCATGTCTTTCCAAAGCTTCCCTGTACGATCGCGAAGACGTATGCCGTCAGCGCGCGATTATCATTTCGTTTCCGCGACTGAACGATGTGGAGACCGAGCATGGTGCTGGTTGCGTGCGCGAATAGCGTCGGGATCGTTGGCGTTAAACGTTCCTCCGATCTGCATTTGCGCAACTTCGTCGACCTTCGATTTTCAACTTCGCGGTGTTGTAGCGATTGAACTCCGAGGTCGCGTCTTGAAGAGTCGTGCGCCTGAAAATAAGCAGGCCACGCCGCCAACCTTCTTCGCGTTGCAGCTCGGGCTCGGATTTCTTTTCAATCGACAAGGTATCGGCGTCCGCCATTGCGACATCGCCCGGCACCAGGATCGCGCGTTGTGTCTTTGACGCGCCGACGGATTTCGAAGCGAATGGCGCCTTCCATCAAGGCAACCCGAACGCGCGATTTATCTTGTGCGGACCGTGAATTTCGTGCCCAAATCCGTCAGCCGGTGTCCTGCGACGCGAACGACAAACGGATGATCCTCGTCATGTTCGACGCTGAAAAAGGCTTCGCCTCTGTCCAGCCAAACGGTTCGCTGACCAAAAACAGCTCGTGACGATGCGCAATCTCGTGTCGGTGTTCAGTTCGATTTGCGAACCGTCCGTGAGGTGTATGATTTCGTGGCCACCGATCGGGGTCGCATAGAGTTTCTGTTTCGGCGTAGTGATGAACCCGTACCGACGCGACAATGACGCAAGCCGTGGCAAAGCCAGCCACAATGCGGAATGTTAAGCGGTCGGAATTGTTCCTTCGCGTTTTGTGCTCGGCCTTTGGCCGCATGGGACCACGCAACGCTGTCAATCGCGCGGTAGAATCGAACCCGGCGCTTATGCGCCAATAAGCGACCTGATGACCAACAGATTCCGCCAACCATATATCGAGGGCCGCCTGATCACTTCGAAGTCCAACCTTCAAAATGTTGGCGCCGAACCCAAGCAGTTGCCTGAGCCTCCAGTTCGGCTGCTCGGCTGGCTCGCCACCCCCTGGGGTTTCGGGCCGCTCAAGGTTTCCTCCTTGTGTCCGGCTGACCGTAAATGATGTCGACCAGGAGGCGGATCGCTTTGTCCAAGTGAAAGGACACGGTCGCTTTGGTGATACCTATGCGGTCCGCAATTTGCTGACCGGATAGCCCTTCAATACGGCCAAGTACGAACACTTCCCGCGCCCGCGGCGGCAAACGGTCGAGCGCCATTTGAAGTCTACGCAATTCATCGCGCGCGATCGTCGTGCGATCCGGCTCCGGCGTATCGATAGCGACATCCAGCGCGTCCAAATCGGCGACCGCCTCGATCGGGACGACATTTTCACGACGGACCCGGTTGATAAGAAGGTTTCGAGCCGTCCTGAAGACGAATTGCTTGGCGTTATCCGGAATCCGGCGATACGCAGCTTCACATACGCGCTCGTACACATCCTGTCTAAGGTCTGCGACATCGTCGTTATTCCGCCAATTGTGCTGGAGGAATGAGGTTAGCAGCGTTTCCAACGGCAAGACCTCGCGCACGAACCAGGCCTGCACTTCGGACGCAGTCATAGGTATTTCCAGGCGCCGCGGCGTGGAGTCCTCACGACTGATTTCCGGTGTGTCGGCCATCCTCCGCCAGCTTCCTGCCGCTAGAGGTTCAAGGGGATTACCTTTAGGCAGACAAAGCTAGCGCATGGATGTTCGATGGATGATCAAAATTATTTTTTGCGGGGGCTATTCGGTTTCGATCGGGCAATGCAGCGAATAGGCCAGCTAATGAGCTTCGGACTCGCCTTCGCAACAAGAAAATTGCGAGCGCTTTCAGCGCCATAACGCGGACCGATGACGGACACAATTGTAACGGTCATGCCGCCTGCTCCACGGAGGGACAACAAGGGCCGTCGTTCCAACTGCACATGGGTATTTCCGTCTAATCGGTATGGAGCGCGCTCAGCATTAAACACATCTCGAAGAATTCTCCATCGGGTCGCCATCCGCGCGCCCGGCGCACAACCTTACCGGACGCGTTTTAATCGCAACGCAGACCAATCGTCGTCAATCGCGATCTGGCTCACCGTATCGAGTCCAAAATTGGGCGCAAGTGCATGGATGATGTCACGGCTCAGGTCGCCAGCAAGCTTCGAACTGAGCTTAGGGTATGCGATCCAAATTATGGCGCCACTGGGTGCCTCACTGAGTACACGTGGCAATGTCGAAATGAGATGTGAGCGATCACCCGCAAACGCGAGGATCACATCGGCTTCGGACAAATCACCACGGCGCTTTTTGACGCCGATCTTATTGTCGACCGCAGCAGGTGCGCCCATCACAACTAGTCTGCGCTCGCCTTTGACCTGTAGGCGTTCAGCGATGGGTTTGTCAGACACGGAATGTTCCTTGGATTTGGGACGATCGGACCAAGCCATTTTCGCAATAACAAGCGACGCCGACAATTCTCCGTTTCAGCAACCGGCGGCCTCCAATTGCAAATGGCCGTGCCAGGTCGAATGACATCTCGTCTATGCGATCCAAACAATGGCGTCGTTCGGTGCGTTCTTGAGTATGCCTGGCAGTCTCGACAGCAGCGAGTATGGTACTAAAGAGCCAAGCTTAGCTGCCCAAGATCGATCGCGTACACTTCATAGCAGCTCTGTCCTCACGCCCAGTGCCGGTCCAGCATCGCTCAAGCGGCGGTCCAGCGTGCAGAGCGTCGCTCCATGCCCGGCGCATATCGCCAAATGCAGCGCATCGCCCGCGCGCAGCCCCAAAGCATACTGATCCGCATAATGAGCGGCTGTCCGGAACTCCACACTGGAGATCGGCAGCGTCACAAAGCTATCGGCTCTCAAACGCGCAAACATGGAAAGCGCCTCCGTCCGATGCTCCGCTTCGATTTGTCCGGTGCGCACCTTGATGGAAAGAGCCGCTGAGAATTCTGTGGCGACCCATTCGCTGATCGCCAGATCGTCGACCGTCTGGGCAGCGAGCCATGCCTGCATCCGCCCAGTCCCCGCCTCGTTGGTCAGTGCCGCGACCAGCAGCGACGTGTCGAGATACTGGGTCAATAACGATCCTCATCGCGCATCTTGCGGATGGCTGTCCGGGCTAACTCGCTTTGCGCCGGCATAGCGTCTGTCAGGGCATGCAAGGCCTTCAAATCCACTGGTTTGCGGGGCGTTTCGACCGCTGTGATCTGGGCCACGGGCTTGCCCCGGCGTACAATGCACACCGTGTCGCCTGCGGCCGCCCGCTCAACCAGCTCGCTTAGATGGGCCTTGGCCTCGGCGAGATTAACAGTCCCCATGTTCAGCTCCTGACCAGTTAGTTGGTCACTTGTACCAAATTCGTCCCCTAGTTCCAAGGGGCTATAACGCCCACTTGCACAGAAGACCCCCGAATTGCGTGAAATTTCACCGGCCTTAATGCCACGGCCGACCAGTTTTTTGCCACTCTGCCCGGTCCCCTCCGCGCGCTGGGTTGTCAACATCCGTATGCAAAAAAGTGCTGGAACCCGAACTCGCCCATCGGCTCGGCTTTCGGATCGCTCTGCCCTTCTGACAACGGTTCAGCGCTCGGCACTCCTCGACAAGGTCGCCGAACTCGTGGACGAGAATCTCGGCGGTCGAAGCGATATGTGCGAGCAATATGCGGTCCTGCCGGCGCTCGCCCTCAATCATTTGGGTATTGTGGCGCGCGCGGTTTCCGGAGAAGCAGTTTACTCCAACAACCAAGGTGACGAGATATTTTGCTGGCGCCATGCCTGGGTACGTGCCGGTGCCGAGGTCATCGATGGCAATGTGGATAGTCTGAACGAGAATCCCGCGGCGCCACTTGCGGTTCGTGTCGCTCCATATTGGGGACCGACCAAACCGTCCCACGCGATCGACGTCTGCGAGAGAGCGGTGCCCAACCCAATCCGGACAGCGATGTTACCAACATCTGGTGGCCCGACCTCAAGCTCTGGCTCGACAAAGGGAGAAAGCGTGAGTTGCGCTATAATCGTCTTGGAGACTGACACTCCGGAGACCGCCCATGAACGCCAAAGCCGAGCCCCTGGCCCCCGCCGATCAGCTCGCCCGCGAAAGTCCCATTCGCATCCGCAACGAGAGCGTCGAGTATCGGGCGGCGCGACAAGCGCTGCTCGCCCAGGAGTTCGAACTCCGCCGCCAGATCGAGCGGGTGGCGGCGATGCGCCGGGCGCTGCCACCTGGAGGTCCAGTTACCGGTGACTATCGTTTCGAGACCGAAGACGGCCCAAGTGACCTCGCCGGCCTGTTCGGCGATAAGCAGACGCTGGTGGTCTACAACTACATGTTTGGTCCCGAGAGGAAGCGGCCATGCCCCATGTGCACGAACCTGCTCGACGCCTGGGACGGCAACGCCGACGACATCGCTCAGAGGGTGTCGCTCGTGGTCGTCGCGCGTTCGCCGTTGGAGCGACTCGCGGCGGTGAAGCGCGAGCGGAGATGGAAAAACCTCAGGCTGGCGAGCGCTCTCACCGACGCCTTCACGCGAGACTATGCCGGGAGCCCGGACGGCGGATTGGATAGTGGTGGGCCCGCCGTCTTTACCCGCAGGGACGGCACGATCCGCCACTTCTGGTCGCAGGAGATGATCGCAAGCGACCCTGGCCAGGACCCGCGCGGCGCGCCCGACCCGGCCCCATTATGGACCGTGCTCGACATGACGCCCGAAGGGCGCGGCGCGGACTGGTATCCTTCGCTGGAGTACCCCGCCTAGTCGCTCACTTCGCCGAGTTGATCGAATCTGCATCGAAATGAAGTCGATTTGGGAGTGAAAGCGGCCGGCAACGCGAGCCGCGCGCTCGGCCTCCCCTTGCATGCCGCCGATCCGTGTGTTACATACTGAACCATATGGTTCAGTATCTCCAAGCCCGCTTCGATGCCTCGTTCGCCGCGCTCTCGGACGCCACCCGACGCGGCGTTCTGGAGCAGCTCGGGCGTGCAGACGCTTCGATCACGGACCTCGCCGAGAAATTCCACATGACCCTCACGGGCATGAAGAAGCATGTCGGCGTCTTAGAGCAAGCGGGGCTCGTCACCACGGAGAAGGTCGGGCGCGTGCGGACCTGCAAGCTCGGCCTGCGCCGACTGGGAGAAGAGGCGGCATGGATCGAGAGGTACCAGCAACTCTGGAGCGCACGCTTCGACGAACTGGACAAGGTTGTTGAGGAACTGAAACGGAAGGAGAAGGTCGATGGACGCAAGAAGAGAAAGTGAGCCTACCCCCATGAAGAATCGCACGACGGTGGAGCGGAAGTCCGAGCGTGAGCTAGTCGTTACGCGAACCTTCAACGGCCCGGCGCGCATCGTGTTCGAGGCGTGGACCAAGCCCGAGCTGCTCAAGCGGTGGTGGGCACCGAAGTCGTTTGGAGTGTCCTTTCTTTCCTGCGAGACCGATGTTCGTACGGGAGGCACGTACCGTTTCGTGTTCGGCCACGCTGCCTCAGAGAAGCCTATGGCGTTCTTCGGTAGGTACATCGAAGTGACGCCGCACTCCCGCCTCGTCTGGACGAATGACGAAGGTGGTGAAGGTGGGGCCGTCACCACGGTGACTTTTGAAGAAAGAGGTGGCGAGACGCTGGTCGTTATGCACGACCTCTATCCCTCGAAGGAAGCTCTCGACGGTGCCATCGCCTCTGGGAGTACGAGTGGGACAGGCGAGTCGTTCGAGCAACTGGGCGAGCTTCTCGTCACCCTGGGCTGAAAAAAAGCGGCGTGAATTCATCCGCCGCCCAGTTTAGGGAGAAGCTCTTGGCGCTCGCACCGATCATCAAGGTGGCCACCTTGATCTTTGCCCAGTCGAGACCTGGCATGGCGATGATCCGACGCGCATCGAATAGATCGCGTGCGGTGCGCCGCGTGATCAGCGCGACCATCTTGCCAGCGACGATCTCATGGATATCGAGAACCGGCACGTTGGCGGCTTGATAGGATCCAATCGCAACCGATGGCATACGGTCCACGCCGTAGAGCGGGCCCCGGTAGAGGTAATTGATGTCGATCTCGATCGTCCCGCTCCGCCGAGGGCGGAAGCATAGCGATAGATCCATTTGCCGCCGGCGTGCTCGGACGGCTCGTGCCGTGCATTGTAGCCTTTCAATTCCATCAGCCGCTCAATCCGATCCTCCAGGCCCGGCCGATCGACATCCATCTGCTCCCTCTCGATCGCGCCGACATAGTTGACGTCGATATCAACCGAGAGGCGGTCCAGATCGGAATGGAAGACGTTGAGCGCCGTGCCGCCCTTCAAGGCGATCCGCGGCCCGATCAGCGTGTCGGCGCCAAAAGCATCGAGAATGTTGATCAGCCGGATCACCCGCTCCAGCGTCGCGGGCTGAAGCTGCCGCTCGGCTGCAATGTCCTTAAGGGTTTCTCGCGACGCGACCATCAGACGCCCTCAAAGCCTGCGCCGACCGTCTGCACCGGGAGAAGCACACGCCACGGCTCGACGAGCACGGCATGACCAGGTTCAGCGCCACTCAATTGTTCAACAGCCCCGTAAGTAGCTGTTTCTATTTGCGAAACCAACCGGTCACCCGAGTTTTTCCGTCACTATCACCGTCAAATATTCGGGCTTTTGATTTCATTGCGAAAATTCGACCGCTTGAGAATTCCTCCTATCGCCTTCTATCGGGAATGATCGTCAAATCGCCACCCCTTTTCGCCCCCCGCGATGGCAATCGGCGGCAGGGAGCAGGAAAGAAAATACCGTCAAACTTCGTAATAACTGAATTCTATCAGATCGTTATATGAACACCCGCCACAAAATAGAGTTGGCCGTCCGCGATCCGCCGGCAGCATCAACCCGGCGAAATCAGCCGCACCTTGGGAAAGTAGCCAGTATATCGGCGAGCGTCACGGGTCAGAAGGCCGAGGCCTGAAACGGCAGCGTGAGCCCCGATGTAAAAATCGGGCAGCGGCGAGGTTCGGACGCCACCACGTCTGCGATACTCCACGAACGCCCGGCCAGCGACAAAACCCGCCTCATATGGAAGCGGAAGCCTTCGGAAGGCGTCGGTGCCAAGATGACGGTCAAGGTCGCTCATCGTGGCGAACCCTGATGCGATCTCGGCGTAGATGATTGGGTTGATCGCGACTTCGTCGCGGTCGACGGCGTCGCGAAGAGCCGCTTCAGACCACAGCCGCCATGTCGGGTCCTCGGTCAGGAGATCGATGATCACGTTGGAATCGACGAGGATCACGGCTGAGCAACTCAGCCTTCGCCCGCCGAAGGGCCGCGCATCAACGCGACAATTTCATCAGTGGTCATCTTGAAGTCGCCGCGCGCGCGCAGGCTCTCGACTAACCTTTGGCCGCGAGTTGGGCGGCCGACACCAGTCGACGCCTTTACAAGGCGGACAACGCCAGCCTCGACTTCGAACTCGACATCCGTCCCAGGCATGAGGCCAGCGCGTTCTCGCACGTCCTGAGGGATGGTGACCTGGCCCTTGGTGGTGATTCGCATGGCAAACGCCTTTCTTACCGAGTGGCGTAAGAATATCGTTTGCGCGCCTGGAATTCAATGTCTAGTCCCGGTCGCTTAGGACCTCGGCGCGAAGGCGATCCTCGCAGACTACCGACCCCATGGGGTCAACGATCAGGCCGGCATGCTGGCGATGGCGTTAAGCCATCGCGGCTGGAGGGCAGAGAATCATGTACAAATACTTCAGCTATGCGCCCCAACTTCTCGTGCGAGGAGAGTGCTGACCATGCCGCTGGACGGGACCACCGACGATATCGAAGCAGACTTCGAAACCCTGGAAGCAATCGGTGCGCACGTCGATGGCCTGATCGAGAGCCTCATGTCCGGCAGCGCTTTGCAAAAGACCCTGCGCCGATGGCTGGTAGGTCATGCGGAGCCGCCGGAGGACGAGGACGCGCAGCACTGTCTGATGGCGATGGCCGCCGATCTTGAGCTCTTCACGCCGTCAATGAGCGGCCGGACCACGGTCGAGCGCCACCTTAACGCCCTCTCGCCGGGTACGCCCAGGGAGCGATTGGCCTTCCAGGCGCTCGGCGCCGCACAATTTCGGCTGGTGAGAATAGTGGAGCGGGAAGGGCCGGACCTAATTCGGCTAAAAGATCTGGTGACGGAGGAAAGCCTCCTGCTTCTAGACGCACGGATATCACCTTTGGCTGCCGGCCTGCCCACCGCCATGCGGCTGTGCCCGCTTGCGAGCGGTCGGCACGTCGTGATCTCGCCTCTGTTCGCGATGGACGACGCGATGCTCGAAGAGGCGATGACGTTCGTCCTCCGCGGCCGCCCTCTCGGTCACGGCCACCGCTGCGCCGCCATCCTCTACAGGAATGTCGCCCGGCGCGGCTTCCGGCCGTTACCGCAATTAACCGTTACTTTGGACCCGGCGGGGTTCATCGATTTTCTACGGGAGGCGGAAAAACGTCTCACCCCGATTGAGCGACTGGCCCTTCGCTGGATCGATGGCGGTGAAGCGAATGCCGATCTCGTCCTTGAGGCCCGGCGTCTGGCGACTGTGGATAATCTCGTCGATGCTTTCGGGTGTTTCGGCCAGGTCGACGCGGACGGGCCCAAGGAACTGCGGGCGGCCTACGAACAGATAGCCACCGTGCAGGTGGAGACGATCGCCCAGCGTGCCCGGGCCGGCGTCGGCGCCACCGCATCACTCGATCTCGTGGCCGCCGAAATCGCTGGCCATATCGCGCGCGGCGATATGAAAGCCGGCGCGCGCGATCTATTTGATCGCCTGAGACTGCGATGGGCCTTTTCGGAGGCGCCGGCCGGAAACGCTTCGTCGGCGACGGATATCGACCGTGTCATCCAGCGCATCCAGGCCCTGCGCGCCAAGACGGTCGATCGTGGCTGCACCGAGGCTGAAGCGATGGCGGCGGCGGCCAAGGTCTCCGAGTTGCTCGGCCGCCATGACCTCACACTCGACGAGGTTTCGGTGCGCCGATCCGATTGCGAAGGCGTAAGCGTGACCACTGGCCGCAAGCGCCGCGCGCCGGTGGATTCGTGCATGCCGCCGATCGCCGCGTTCTGCGACTGCCGTGTCTGGTCGGAAGAGGGCGACGATGGCGCGCTGCGCTTTGTGTTCTTTGGCCTGCAGGCCGATGTCGGGGCCGCGCGCTTCCTGCACGACCTGATCGAAGTCACCTTCGATACCGAAACCGCGAACTTCCGGCGCTGCGAAATCTATCAGGCGCTGAGCGGCGGCGATCGCCGCATGGCCCTCAACTCATTCCAGATCGGCCTGGCCGGCGGCATCGCTGGCAAGCTCGGAGCGCTGAAGGCAGACCGCCATAGAGCCGGCGCCAAGAGCACGGGCGTCGACCTGGTGGCCGTCAAACACTCGGTGGTCGATGAAGAGATCGACCGGCTCGGCCTCAACTTCACCACCCGCGCCGCCAAGTCGCGCCGGTATGTGCACGGCGAAGCCTACGACGCCGGCAGGGTCGCAGGGGCCCTGTTCGAACCCAACGCCGCTCTGTTCGGTTAGTCGTCAGGCGCATTGGACACCGCCGCCCCATCGTGCGCCATGGTAGCCCAGGCCGCACCTCCGACAGGCTGTTCGCTCGAATGATCAGCTGGCGCTCCCCGACACGATCACTCCAAGACGGATCAGCTTGGCAGGATCAGCGCCAGTCAAGGACCGGGCGTAGGGGATTTCCAGTCACTCGCGGTCTGCCGGCTCGACCTTCATATCGCCTGACCAACCCCGCCGAATTGTACGCCAGACTACACCATGGCTCGCCAGCCCCAAAATTGACCTTTACGGTCGCTGGCCGCGCCATCTATTCACTAACGGTGCTGAATACAGAGTGGAAGAATCGGATGATAACATTGAGCGGCGGGCAAGCAGGCGGTGGAAACACCGCTTAACCTACGCTATCGCCGCCGATGGTATCCCCTCACTCCCACTCGATGATTTTGAATCATGGTAGCGCGCTGATTTTTCAGCGCAATTTTTTTCTGACGACGGTCAAAGCCCGACCATCAGTCCGTCAAATTTCTTCGCTTTTGATTTCAAAGGGAAAATCGCGCGATTTAAATTTTACGCGGCTTCGACAACTATCGCCAACGATCGGTCGATTTTTTTCGCCTCGTCGATCACGCAGTGCATTCTGCGCCAGGATGAAAAAGACCGTCAGCGCCTTATAGCACAAGGCGTTCGCGCTCGCCATGTTTGTGTTCTCCCCCTTGTGTTCTCCCCGCGATCAATCTGATAGGTACATTTGACTGCGGCAGTGTGGAAGGACACACGGCCAACAAAGGTTCGAGATGGTGACGAGAAGGCAGCGGCGTAATGGCTCGGTGCGCTAAGCCCGTCCGCTAGCCGGTTTCGAGTCCGACCCGCAGCACCATCAGGTTCCGGCATTTCGATGGCTCACGATCAAACCCCAGACCAGAGCAAGCCCTGGCAGCCATGGCGCTAGGAACAATCTCTTGACTAACGGCTTCCGCTAGTTAAGACTCCGTTCTTAACAAGGCCGACAGGGAACGTTAGCGTTCCTTGGGTCCGGCCGTTGGAACGACGTCGTCCCGAGTTGAGCCGCCAAGTCATGCCGAAGCGTACTACAGGCCGATATGAAAGCGTGACCGCGGGCGGCGAAAAAATCGATGCCTTCGTTCCCTTCGAGCTGCCGCCCGTGCGGCCGGCGCTCGTCATCGACACCAAGCTCGAACGTCGCCTTGGGCAAGCCGAGCAGGCGCTTATCCGACTCGATCTGGCGGGCGAGATGGTGCCTTCGCTTGACTGGTTCATTTACGCCTTCGTGCGCAAGGAAGCAGTGATCTCGTCTCAGATCGAAGGCACGCAAGCATCGCTCGTCGACCTTCTCGCGTTCGAAGCCGAGGAACAGCCCCAACCCAACGCCGATGTCGAGGAGGTGACAAATTACCTCGACGCGCTTGCTTACGCGCGCGGCCAGCTTGCGTCGAAGCGTGGCCTGCCGCTCTCCCTGCGGCTCTTGAACGAAGCACACAAGCGGTTGATGCGCGGCGTGCGCGGCGGGAGCAAGCAACCCGGAGAAATACGCCGCAGCCAGAACTGGATTGGCGGAAGCCGGCCCGGGAACGCGGCTTATGTTCCACCGCCCTCCGAGAAACTCCCGCAGCTTCTCAGCTCCTTCGAGAAATACATCCATGCCGATGACCGGCTGCCGAAGCTCGTGCGGACGGCTCTCTTGCATGCGCAGTTCGAAACCATTCATCCCTATCTCGATGGCAATGGGCGGATCGGGCGCTTGATGATCGCCCTCCTGCTGGAACACTTGGGGCTCATGCGGGCTCCGCTTCTCTATCTCAGCCTCTTCTTCAAGCGTCACCGCGAAGAATACTACCGGCGCCTTAACCTCGTGCGGTTGGAGGGTGACTGGGAGGGTTGGATCGATTTCTTTCTCGATGGCGTCGCCACGATCGCCGATGAAGCTGTCGTCTCGGCGCGTGAATTATTTAATCTCATCAGCGCAGATCGCACGCGGCTGCTCGGAGTTGAATCGGTATCCGTTTCAGCTCTCCGATTGTTCGAGCGACTTCCGCGTCATCCGATTGTGACCGTCGCATCGGCGATGAAGCTGCTCGACACAAGTAAACCGACGGCAACCCGCGCCATCGAAGTGCTGGGCGAGATCGGGATCCTTGTGGAAACGACGGGAAAGAAGCGCGACCGCAGTTTCGCCTATCGCGCCTATATGGAACGTCTGCGAACCGGAACGGAATTGGACCAATTGTAATCTTCGTGCGACATAAATGGCGTTTTAGTAGCGCGAAGATCGCAAATGCCGACGACACACCATCCGGCGGCGGGCCACGGGCGGATCAGTCAACCGTATAATCGAGCGCACGGTATTCGGATCGCCGCTTTGCCGCCATCCGCGCCAGAACAGGCACGAGGTCATCGACATAGTCGACGACGAGAATCTCCGTTTTGCCAGCACGCTGCCGGTGAAGCCGACCGACATATTGGGCCAACGTGCCCTTCCACGAAATGGGCATCGTCAAGAACAGTGCGTCCAATCTTGGGTCATCAAAGCCCTCGCCGATGTACCGCCCTGTCGCGAGGATGAGCCGTTCCTGATCGTCCGCCACTCGCAGGGCGACATCTGATGCCTTGCGTTCGGCTGCCGACATTCCCGCCTCGAAGGACGACAAGATTGCGCACGAAACGCGAAAAGCGGCCTTGCAGATATTCGAGATGATCCCGGCGCTCGGTGAGCACGACCGGTGACCGCTTCGCCTCCAGCGCTTTCAGCACATCGTCGAAGATCAGGTTATTACGCAGCTCGTCCCGCGCGATGGCCGCGTAGACCGCTGGCATGGAGGGACGGTCCGATCCCTCCAAGGGCGGCGGCGGCTGAAACTGCGTCGATCGAGTCTTAGCGCGGTGAACAATTCCCGCCCCGCCGCCTGGGCACGCGCATCAACGCGATATCGAATAGGCCCGCATTGCATGAAAATGATCGGATGGTGACCATCTTTGCGGGCCACGGTCGCGGAAAGCCCGAGGACATAGCGTGCCTTCGCCCGGCGGACCACAAGCTCAAAACTCGCCGCGGAAAGATGGTGGCACTCGTCGACGATCAAATGACCGTAGTCCGCTACCACGTCGGATACTTCGCCTCGGCGCACGAGGCTCTGGATCAACGCGACATCAATGACGCCAGTCGGCTTGCGGCGTCCACCGCCAATGACGCCGATGTCCTTCGGATCGATATCGAGAAATGTCCTTAGCCGCTCCACCCACTGGGTGAGCAACTCGCGGCGATGAACAAGAACGAGCGCATTGCATCCGCGTTGCGCGATAAGAGCCGCGGCCACCACCGTCTTTCCGAAGGCGGTCGTCGCCGCAAGCACCCCATGCTCATGCGGAAGAAGGGCCTCGAACGCTTTGACCTGCGGCTCGTGCAGCGTCCCGTGAAACCGTACTTGGCTCGCAAGCGGATCGCCGATCACCCTCAGATCATTCCCACTCGATTGTTCTGAGCGATGGTAGCGCACTGATTTTTCAGCGCAATTTTTTCTGCGCGTGAGGAAGAACCGTCTCCCCGATCCGTCAGAAATTTTTACTCTTGATTTCAAACGGGAATTTCGACAATTCGCAATTTGCTCGTTTTCAGAGACTATCGACGTCGATCGGTCGATTTTGGCTGTAGTGATCAAGAAGACCATCATATGCTATCGAGCCAAACAATACCGTCAACTCACTCCTCAGCTTACCGCTTTCCTCACGAGCGCAGCGATCTTCGCCTCTTCGGCTGCGGTCAGATCCTTCAGCGCATAGACGGTCGGCCGCATGTGGCCTTCGCCGAGGTTCGCCTTGTCGCTGAAACCAAGTGTCGCATACCTCGCCTTGAACTTTTGCGCGCTTTGGAAGAAGCAGACGACATTGCCGTCTTTTTCATATGCGGGCATCCCGTACCAGGTTCTCGGCGAGAGGGATTGCGCGTTGGCTTTGACGATACCGTGATGCGTCGATGGGGAAATCCGGGAGCGGCGAGGTGATCAGACCGACCCGTCGTCGACTTGGAGAGCGGCCAGCCTCCAGTTCAGGCGGAGGGTGAAACACACCGTCGGAGGACTGGTCCAATCTTGAGTGTTGGAGCCTATAAAGGCGAAGTTGACGTTTGCCGGATCAATCAAGCCGTCGTATTTGGCGCGGGTGGCGATGGCGTGACGCAACGAGTCCGGCATTTGCGTCACGCACGCACCGCGGATCAGCCTGTCCGCCTCGATTGCGAATCTGTGCGCCAGTGAGGCTACCGCAGCCACCTGACGCTCGTCCTCCTCCCGGATGAAGGTAATGGTTTGCACGCTGCCGCGCCGCCCTTCGAGCTTATATCCGCTATCGCGCAAGCCACTGGCAGGATCCAGGTGTTGTTCGATGGAAATCCATTTGTCGCCGCCGGTGCAGATATATGCTCGCCGGTACTCGGCCTGGTCGCCCAGAAACGAAAGCGCACGACCCGGGTCCCAGCCATGACCGTGGTGCAGCGCGGTTGGGAAAGCTCCGGCGCGACTTTCGCCGTGTTCGCTGACAATGCGGTCGATCTCCTCGGGCGTATTACACTTCTGGAGATGAATGCTGGTCGCGACAAGCATGCACCAGAACGGATCATCGCCGAAAACGCGGTATATCGCTTTGACCGCGTGGCGATGCAACGCCGGGTTCGTCAGCTCATTTGGTCTGCCCACGCCGTAGGGGCCTATGCCGAGTAGATAATATCCGATACGCGTTTTGACCGCGGCGCCTCTACGCCAAGGGCCCGCGACAAAGTTCGCCAGAGTATCAAGCAGAGACATAGATCCCTTAACCTTCGAGGAAGCTGCGTGAGAAACTGCGAACGCTTTCTTGAATCCTGAGTTATACCGACCCGCTGATGTCCGATGGGTTTCCAGGTGTCAACGCGAGACGGAGAGGTCGTCCGAGCAGATCGACAAGCACGTGGATCTTCGTCATCCGACCACCGCACAATGTGCCAATGGCCTGGGCTCGCTATAGGCTAACCCGGCCAATTTGTACGCCAGACCACGCCACGCCCCTCCGGCCAGTTGATTGTCCTTTACGGCCAGGCCTCGCCATGCCCTTATTCAATCACCGTTCCGAAAACTGAGTGGCAGGCTCGGGAAATGACTTTGAGCGGCAGGCGTTAGGCGGCAAAAGCGCGCCGAACCTGCGCTATCGCCTCTGAGGATACCCAGTCACTCCCACTCAATCGTTTTGAGCAATGGTAACGCTCTGATTTTTCAGTGCAAATTTTTCCTTTCGACAGTCAAAGCCCGGCTATCAGTCCGTCAAATTTCTTCGCTTTTGATTTCAAAGGGAAATTTGCGCGTTCTAAATTTTTTGCGCTTCCAGCGACTATCGCTGTCGATTGGTCGATTTTCTCTGTCCACCGCCATCAAGCGGTCTACGCGCAGTTCGGAGAAAAGACCGTCAGACACTATCATGCTGAGGCGCCCACGTCAGCATGATCCGAGACGCTGGCTATCTGCAGCGCATTTCGTTCGCCGGCGGGCTCCGGTTCGACGGCATCACTGTTCGTGCTGGCTGATGTAGCGAAGGCGCCGCTGGCGATCGAGGCAGTACGCCGGATCGATGCGATCTTCGATGTCGAGCGAGAGATCAACGGACTGTCTGGCGCAACGCCATGCCATACGACAGGTCCGCGTCGCGCCACTGGTGACGTCGCTTGAGCAATGGATGCGCGACGAGCGCACCCGGCTCTCGCGTCACGCTGATGTCGCCAAGGCCATGGACTACATGTTGAAGCGCTGGGAGGCGTTCATTCGCTTTCTCGACGACGGACGGATTTGTCTGACCAACAACGCGGCCGAACGCGCACTCCGCGGCATCGCTCTTGGCAGGAAAGCCTGGCTCTTCGCGGGATCCGATCGCGGTGGTGAGAGGGTGGCGGCGATGTATTCCCTGCTCGTCACGGCCAAACTCAACGATGTCGATCCGCGCGCCTGGCTGGCAGATGTGCTCGCTCGCATCGCCGATCATTCCGTCCGGCGATTGGACGAACTGCTGCCTTGGAACTGGCGCGAACACAAGACGGAAACTGCCGCTGCCGCGTAAGCAGACCAGTCACGCCCGTTCGGTGACGTTGTCCGCTTCAGGGCATCCTCTTATCCTGTCCCGGGCCGCCGCGGGCAGGAACAGCCAGCCGTTACGCCCGCGACGATTGCCACAGATGACTGATTTAGTGCCGATGACCCGGAGTCGGCTTGGGTTGGCCAACAGGATCGCGCGAAGTCACATGACAAGCGGCAACCCTGGATGACGAACCCACGCTGAGACAAGGAAATAGTGCGATGGCAGCTTTTTTAACACCGAAGCGCGACCTGGCTCAGCCTGACTATGGTTGTGAAGCGCTCGATGGCAACCTTGAGAGGTTGTCTTTCGCCGATCCTGTTCCTGAACCGCTTGTCAATTACCGTCCGAGGCGCATTCTCGGCGGCGGTGCACTTGTATCCCCCGTGAACATGCCGACCAAACTCCGCCTTGAGGGACCTAAGCGCAGGCTCCCCGATTTCGACAACGCGGCCCACATGTTCATGGTCACCCGTCGCGTTGTCGACTTGGTACTGGGCTTCCAGAAGGAAATTCAATACTTCCCGGTTGAATGTTTTTGGACTGACGGGACTTCCGCGGGAGAGTTCTTTCTGTTGTTCACGACCGTTCTACTCGACGCCGTGAACCGTGAGCAGACAACCGTCACATGGCGCCTATCGCACTCCGGCAGGGGGTATTGGACAATGAAGAGAGGCGAGAAGTTCGCTTTCGATAAAGCGCGCCTGGGCAACACCCACATGTGGGTCGATCCGAACATGGCGCCTCCGCACGCTTTGATCACCGACGCGCTTTATGATGCGTTGCGGGAAGCGAAGGTTGAGTCGTTTCACGATAGTGGAAACCATCCCGAAATATAATTCCTTCGTCCATCGTCAAAGGAATGGAGACTGGCTTCATGGTTGACGTCACGGGTTCGGAGAGCCAAATCCCCTCGTTCGCTTTGCGGAGCGAGGCTCAGGCAGCAAACGGAACCAGCTCTTTGTGACATTCATGGATGCGGGGAAATAGTTGTGTTCTGTAATGTGAATATCAGTATGCAGCCGCGATGCGATGCCGTCCCGCGAAGCGCCGCCAGCATTGGAGGCAGGGGCAAGAATGCGGCGAGAGTCCAGATTAACGAAGATGCGCGTGGATCGCATCCCAATTGGGCCCGCTCGGACCGCCAACGGAATGTCCGGTCAAGTCAAATTTTCTGGTGTGGTAAAATATTCGAACAGGTTTCGCCAACTACCATAACGGGAGTTTGTGAACATGGCTGCTAAGGTCTGGCTCAGTCGTGTGAAGAGTGACGTGTTACTGGGCGACAAGCCCGGAGTGCGCTGGAAGCTATTTGGCGGAGACTGGTCACGGGCGACACATATCCGCGGGGTCCCCGACGACGCATATCTCGAACTCGTACAAAAAAACGATCAAGGTTTCGCGCTGGATCGTGCCTGTTTTCCCGAGGCGCTGGCGGTCTGGGACCGCAAACGCTTCGCCCGCCGCGGCGATTTTTTCTGGGCCAACGGCTTCGCGGTCGTGAAAGGCCGGTTGGCCGAAACGCTGCATCGTTTTGACCTCGGCGAAGGCGGCTTGCTCCCGTTGCGAATCTTCCAGGAAGATTTGACGACGCCGGAGCCAGGTGAGTTCTTTTTCGTGAACTTCGGGGCACGGAAGGACAGCCTGGTCGCGGAGCAAAGCAAGGCGCTCGATAAGCTCTACGTCGATCGCGCGACCGGGCGCCAGGTATGGTCGGTTTCACTCCTCCTGGAGGATGGCGATATCGCGCTCACGTCCGCGGCGCTGGGGGGAGCGGACCTTTGGAACGAAGAACGGATACACTCAAAGATTTTCATGAGCGAGGCGCTGGTGACGGCCATTCGTGAGGCGGGGGTAAAGATCGACTTCCACCTTTCGGAATGCCGTATCGTGGAGCCGAACTAATGGTAGACAACACCCGGATTTTCGGCTTCGAAATCCAGCACATATTTCCGACGGCAATCTTGAGCCAAAATACGCCCGAGGCCATGGCGGCGCGAAAGCTTTTGGCCGACAGTGAAGGTTGAGTCGCTTCACGATAGTGGAAACCATCCCGAAATATAATTCCTTCGTCCATCGTCAAAGGAATGGAGACAGGCTTGTGGGGTCCAGCGGAACCGAAACTGCATTTCAGCCGAGCCCGGCCGCCGCTTCCCCGACACTCTTTCGTCGGGCGAGCCTATCGGGCATGCGGGCGGGCGGTCACCCCGTGGCCAAAACGCACAGCTTCGCGGTCACTGGGCCGGTAATGATCTCCATCCGCCGCGTGCTCCACCCTTAGCGGCGCTCTTAAGAACGCCCTTAAGGTCGGTCAGAGGGGTCGGGCAGACAAGGCGGTCCCGGCCGGATGCTTACGCTTCGCCACGCGCTACGACCGTCGCGCGGTTCACTTCCTCGCCTTCATCCACCTCGCCAGCGCAATGCGGATGCGATGAATGTCGATTTAAGCTGAGCTCGGTCATGGAACCCTCCGCCCGTCGAACTAGAGCGGCGGCTGATCAAATGGAATTGGCGCCACCGCTCTAGTGATTTGATTGAGCATCGGATTTATCTCGAAACCGGTTCCCACTTTCGGGTTCGATGCTCTAGGACGACAGACCGACGAAGAGTTTGCGTCATTCGAGCCATATCGAGGCGGGCATCGTCGCCTCTCGTCACGCGTGGCACCGGCCGCATGATGTCCGAGCGCCAAGTTTTGTTCAGCGCTATCGTAGCTCAGCTACGATAGCTCTCATGATCTCAAATAGGTATGGTCAATAGCGGTGGAACCGCATGGTTCTGGGAAATGTACTGAACGGGCTACAAATTGCCCCTTTCACCGCGTTTTAGAAAATAAGTCGACCTACGGAAAAGACCGTCAACGCTATGCGCTCTATCTGACGGTCTTTGGATTTCCGGCGGGTGCGCACTTGAAAAAGACCGTCAGAAATACCGTCAAATCATCCAGCTACGCCAAGCGCAAAACTGCTCGACCTTACAAAACTCTACTTGTAGTCAATGCGTTATGAGACATGGCCTCTGAACTGACGATGTAGTGTTCTCGATCTCATCGCGTATAATATATTGAATTATAAAGAAAATTTCTCATAAATACCGCCCTTCACTAACCCACTCGATAGTCAACTGCTTTGAGTTCACATTGTAACTATTGGGTTTTCCGCTCAGGCCCCAAGTCCATACCAACTGCGATACCACCAGGGTAGGCTCATGCAACGAAAAAATATTAGACGCTGCCCGCCGGCATCGGTGACTTTGCAGAAGCCTTGGAAACCTTCTCAATCAGGGCTTTCCGGACATAGCTTCCGATCAGCACCTCGATCTCATCGCCCTCTTCTGCCCCAAGCAGAGAAGCGCCGAGTGGCTCTTCAATATGCACGACACCTTGCTGGGGATCGTTCTTGGTCTGGCTCAGCCTGATCTCAAGAACCGAATCGCCGCCCGTGAGGTATCGCACGCGCACCTTGTCACCGGACTCGATGCACGAATGCGATTCTCGAGTGGCCGGAGCGCGGACGGCCCTTTCAGCCGCTGGCGTTGCGTCGTGTCCGTTCGCCGCCGCCGCACTCGGTGTCTTGGGGAGCGGCTCGGTGGATACGGGACGAGGCGCGACACTTTCCGTAACGGGACTCGATTTCTTGAGTTCTTCAAGCCGCTTGGAAATCGCCGCGCGCAGTCTGTCGGCCTCCTTGTGGGGTTGGTTGAACCAATCGGTGGACCAGATGCGGTGCAAATGCCAGCCCAGGTCCCGAAGCACTTGCTCCCGCAAGCGATCACGATCCCGCGCCGAGCGGGCCGAGTGATAGGTAGCCCCGTCGCATTCGACACCCATGATGTAACCGTGGGGCCAGTCGGGATGCTTGATCGCAATGTCGATGAAATAACCCGCAACGCCGACCTGCGGAACCGGCTCGCATCCCATCGACTTGATCTGTCGCATGACGAAGATTTCAAAGTCGGAATCCGGCTCTCGCTCCTGGGGCGAGCCGGAATGAAGAATTCCGGTCGCGGAATATTCAAGCCAGCGCTTGAGCATATAGGCGCCGACATTGCCCATCTCGTCGGCCTTGATGTCGGCCGCGGTCATGGAGGAGAAGGTCACGATCTGCTCTCGCGCGCGCGAGAAGAGCACGTTGAGCCTGCGCTTGCCGGCAAGGCCGTTGATGGGACCAAATCTCTGCATGACCGGTCCGCCCGGCCTTTCGGGACCGTAGACTGTGCCGATGAAGATGACATCGCGCTCGTCACCCTGGACGTTTTCAAGATTCTTGATGAAGAAGGATTCAAGGCCGTCATTGCGCCCGGCCCATTCCTCGACATAGCGAGCGGCTTTGGCGTCTTGAGCAAGGGCGCTTTCCATTTCTTCGAGAAGCAGATCGCGCTGCTTTTGATTGAGCGTGACGATCCCAAGCGAGCGATGCGGCTGGGTGTGCATGAAGCGCAACGCAGCCTCGATTATCGCCGAGGCTTCGGCGGCATTGACGCCACTGCGATACATGCCCTGAACGTGAACCAAGGACACGCCCATATCGGTGCGGGATTCCGAGGGCGATGGGAAGATCACCAGATCGTTGTCGTATACGAGCTGGTTGGAAAACTTGATCAGTCCGGAATGCCGCGAGCGATAATGCCATCGCAACCGGCGTGGCGGGCGAAAGGCGCCATTGGCCATTTCCAGAATGGATTCATCGAGGACCGCGAGATCGCCCCCTTCGTCTTCGTCATCAACTTCATCGTCGAACATCTTGCGAAAGAAGCTCATCGGCGGGAGCTGATTGGTATCGCCCACGATCACGGCTTGAGCGCACCGTGCCAGCGCTCCGATCGCATCTTCGGGCGGCATCTGCGAGGCTTCGTCGATAACACAGAGATCAAACGCCATCGTGCCGGCCTGCAGATATTGCGCAACTGCGAGCGGCGACATCATCCAACACGGCTTGAGCTCAAGAAGGGCGCGGCCCGCGCGCTTCGTGAGATCTCGAACAGGGATGAATTTCTGTTTCTTGGCGATCTCGTTGTTGATGAGGGCCATATCGGTCCAGGTAGATTTCTTGCCGGTGCCGTTTCCGGCCGGCGGATTGGCGGCAGCCGCGACCTTTGCCCTGACATGGCGGCGGGACAACGCGATGATCTCACGGTCAAGCCTTGCAAGCAGAACTCCGGCGGTCATCCAACTTCGATCCAGTATGCTTGGCGAGCGCATTACCATGCGTCTCGAACACAGATAGGGCCATCGCACGCGCGATCACGGCCTCGGTGAGATCGGGGAGACTTGCTGACTGTTTTCCGGCGTTCTCAGTCTCGCAAAGAATCCATTCGAGACGGTGATCGCGCAGCTCGGCACGGGCGATTGAGACCGCCGCGTGCGCGGAAAGACTGTCCCTGTCCTGCGCAGCTGCCCGCAGCTCGGCCGACGCCTGCTCCCTGGGCAGGAGGGCCATGCGCGCGGGAAAATCAATCCCGCTGCGAGCGCGCAATTCATCGATGATGCTGCTGGCGGCTGTTTCCTCCCGGATAACATTGCGAATAGAATCATGTGTCTTATTGGCGAGATTTTGCTCCAACGCGGCCAGGACGTTCGTGGATACTTCCGGATGCGATGCGATCAGCGCCGCGGCTGCAATGACGGATTTTTGATACTCTATGTTGGTCCGCCAGCCGACAAAGTTCCGCTGCAACAGCTCGCGCGCAATGTGGTGCTGGGCGAGAGCAGACTTAAGCTCGGAAAGTAACGTCACATCGCGAATTAGCGAAGGCAGACGATCCGCGGGCATTGCGCTCGCGTCATACAACAAGGGCAGAATGTCCCGGACTTCCGGAAGCGCGGCTTCCTGGCACGCGATCTGGGCTGAGGTTTCGTCGATCTGCGCGCCAAGCTCCTTGAGCGAGTGCGACGAGCTTGACAAGGGGTCGGCAACCGAGAGGAGCAGGTCCCAATCGCCGGTCTTGAGCAGCTTGCGGAGTTCGGCATTACGGGGCCCGGGAAAGCGCTCATTTATGCTCTCGTAATAGCGGAGCAGGTCTTCAAATCCGCCGAAATCGGTCTCAATCCCCCGGCTGTAAATCCCGAAAACGGCGGGCGCTTGCGGATCGGATTCAAATTTGTCCTTGGCGCGCTTCCAGGCGGCGAGCTTTTCGAAATCATCCGCTCCTTGCGCGTTGTTCGGCTTCGATCTCTTTGTATGAGCGCGATAAAGTTTTTTGGCTTCCCTGAACGCCCCAGAAAATGAGGCAAACATGCCCCCGCGCCGCAAGACGGCCGCGTAATTCAAGAGCGCGTCGGAGGAGGTTTGAACATCCGTCGAAAAGTCCCGATCTATCTGTTTGCGCTCGGCGGTAAGCCGCCTGCCCTCGCCGATGAGGTCCGAAAGCACTGGCGCGGCGGCGGCCGCGGCGTTGGATTCCGTGCGCCGCAGCATCACCTCGCGCGCCGTTGCCTGAACCAAGGCTCTGACCTCGCCAATTGTGCGGACGGGCAAGTCGGCGGCGGGCGCAAATACCTCGGTAAAAGGAGCAAGCGCATCGACAGTCGCCCGCGCTGTCGCGAGAGACGCGCGCAGAGCGGCCAGGCGCTCGGACCAATCGGCCATGTCCAACGAGCCAGCGCCGCACGCGGCCCAAAGATCGGAGAAGTCTTGAAAGCCTTGAGGACAGTTCGGGACACTCAGGATCGACAACGACTCCACTCAACGAGGCGTGTTTCGACTGCGCGACCGCGCAGGCATCAAGAAACGCGCGCATCGTTTCGGCATGATTGCCCCGTGTGAGCGCGATGGTCGGGGCGACAAGTTCGGAAGACAGAGTTGCGCCAAGAATCTCCGCTATCGCGGCGAGCTTGTAGGGGGGCGATTCCGGCGCGATGCAGGACGAAGGAAGCGCGCTGCGCGCTAACGTCACGGAATCGAGCGCGGCCGCAGTACGCTCGGCGAGATCGAGCAGATAGTCGATGGCGAAGCGGTCATGGCTTTGAAGCCGCACGCCACGCCAGAAAGTCTTTGCCGAGACGGCATCGGCAAGAGCTTTCTCGGCGGATTGCGCGACCGCGCAAGACTTTTCGATGCGCGACCGCGTGAAAGAGTCGGCACCCGCCAAGGCCGGCCGGCGCAGGGCAAGGGGCATCCCTTCAAGAAGGTGGGACGTGGCGATGCTCTTTCCCAAGACCTCGTGGATGGTAAAGCCGGTTTCGGCATAGCCGGAGGATATGAGCTCGATATAGGAGGCAAGCTCGGATCGCACGTCACGAAAGCGCTCAATGTGCTCGTCAAAATCGCGCGGCGCAGTTCCGGGGTCCATTTCAAGCCGAGAGCGAACGGAACTCGATCACTTGCTCGCGGGTAGAGCGCTCGGCCTGCAAAGGGAGAATGAACTCTCCAAGGCCGATGGCTTCGAGGCGCGACTTGACGACTTCGAGCGCCGCCATCTTTTCGGCGACGAAGAGAACCCTTTTGCCTTCGAGGATCGCCGCGGCAATCGCATTGACAATCGTTTGCGACTTTCCGGTTCCGGGCGGCCCTTCGACGGCGAGGTTCTTGCCGTCGGCGATATCAACGAGCGTACTGAATTGCGAGGAGTTCGGCATCGAGAACGAGCGTCGCCACCTTCGATTCGATCTCGGGCTCATCGACGCTGTAATCTTCGGCGTAAGGGGAGAGGCCCGCCGAGGCCGAGCCGCCGAACAGACGCGCGACGACCTCATTCTTCTCGAACGCATGAATGGATGTATCGAGATCGTGGTACATCGCAATGCGCGCTGACGGGAACACGCCAACGGCGATCTGCCGCCTGACCCTCCACTTCATGTTCGAGGGAGCAAGCGCGGCGATATCCGCAAAGTATTGCTCCAATGAGCCGCCCTCGAAGTCGGGCATCTCGATGGCGAATTCGAGGCGCAGCTTTTCAGAGAGAACAAGATTGGTTTCGGCGTTCTCGCCCGCGGCTCTAACCCAGAACTGCGCGCCGTCCCGCGTTTTGATCTTTTCGATCTCGACGGGCAGCATGACGAGCGGCGCGAACGCACTTTCGGTAGAATTGGGCTCCGACCATTCCAGAAAACCGAATGCCGCGTGCAGGACGTTAATGCCCGTCTCCTGCACCCATGTCCGGCATTTAGTCATTAGGGCATTGAGCTTTCGCTCCAAATCTTCACGCAGAAGCAGGGTCTGGATGTTTTCGTCGCGGTGGCGGCCGTCTTCGTGCGCGTCGTCCGGCGAGGGAAGCTCATAGGAGGCCGAGATGCCGTTGTTGTGGGCGTGCTGCGCGAGCGAGAGATCGGCTTTGTTCTGCCGCGCCGCCATGCCGAGAGCGGTGCGGACGCGATCACGCAATTCGCGCTCGATCCGTCGTCCCTCCTCTATGCTCTCATCGCTTTGCGCGTCGACGGCGTCCAGGGCGGCGAGATAGATTTCGTCAGTCCGTCTGGCGTTGCTGAGAGCATCTTGGAAGCTGCGGCTCTGCTCGTCCTTGGGGTCATCCTCAAGGGGCGGCAGAGGCCCAAGACACATCTTCTGCTGATTGCCGAGCTGGAAGGCAAGGACATCGGGAAGCTCATCGACGACGCGGATAATAGAGTTCGACCGCGGGGAGAGCCGCGCGGAAATGAGCGGATTTCGTTTGCTCAGATCGAGCAGCTTGGGGCGAAGCTTTTCGATCCGCGAGCGGATCAGCTCTTGGAGTTCATCAAGGCTGTTGTCCTGGGCGTCCCGCACCGGCCCTTGTCTCCATTAGAACCGTTCGTCCTTTGGGGGTAAACAAATCGAGCCCCCACAGATGACGGCGGGTTCATCAACGGCAAAACCCATGCTCGCAACTGCCGATTGCAGATGAAGGAAAAAGTATAAGGATTGGATGTTCAAAAACGGTTAAAAGGTGAGGTTAGCGGAATTAAGAGCGCTCGTTCTGAAAGAGGCAATCATAACCGGATGGCTCGGCGCAAGGAGAAAACCTCCGTAGCATCATATCGGAAAATCCGCCCTAAAAGCGGATTTTCAAGGATGATTCGATAAATAGATCATATTGAAAATTCCGCGCTAAGAGCGGATAATGAGATATGATCCGAGTTCGAACGATCAGCCTTATCCTCCTACGCTTCCGGCCTGCTTGCTGCGGGCCGGGGAGTCTTTTCTGCGGATGAAGCGCAGGAGGAGATCGGCATCAGCCGGGGCGCATTCCTCGACGCCGCCGAGCGATTGCAGCGGCGCGGCCAGCTCATCCGGCCCCGGCGCGGCTTCTACGTGGTCGTGCCGCCACAGCACGCCACGACGGGAGCGCCGCCGCCGGAGTGGTACATCGACGCCCTGATGCGCCACGAAAAGCGGCCCTACTATGTGGGGCTGCTGGCGGCGGCGGCGGCCCACGGCGCTTCCCATCAGGCCGTCATGGAGTTTCAGGTCGTCACGGACAAACTCCTGCCCGACATTGAGGCCGGACGGACGCGGATCGTCTTTTCCTACCGCAAGGACATGGCGGCGGTGGCCGCGGGGATCGAGGATCGCAAGACGCAATCGGGCTATATGAAGCTGTCCTCGCCGGAACTCACGGCGCTCGACCTGGTGCGCTATCCGCAATCCGGCGCGGGCCTGGACAACATTGCGACGGTGCTTTCCGAGCTTGCCGAACGGCTGCAACCGGAAAAGCTCGCCTCCCTGTCGGGCGCCTTCGAGAAAGCGGTCGTGCAACGCCTTGGGCATCTGCTCGGAAGGCTGGGGCATCCGCAGATTGCGGAGCCGATGTTCGTGGCGCTGTCGGCGCGCGGGCCGCTGCCGTGGGTCGAACTCGATCCCAAACAGGCGGGCGATCCCGATTTGTCGCCGCCGCCATCCGAACGCGATGAACGCTGGCGCGTGATCGTTCGCCGACCACCGGAGATCGACGAATGATCCCGCAGGACTACATCACCGCCTGGAGCCGCGTCGCGCCGTGGGCAAGCCAGCGGCAGGTCGAGCAAGACCTCATCATCAGCCGCGCGCTTGTCGCCATCTTCTCCGATCCGTTCCTGCGCGGCGAACTGCGCTTCCGTGGCGGCACGGCGCTCAACAAGCTGCATTTCCCTGCCCCGCTGCGCTATTCAGAGGATATCGACCTTGTGCGGACGACCGCCGGTCCCATCAGACCGCTATTGGATCGCCTGCATGACGTTCTTGATCCGTGGCTTGGCAAGCCGCGCTTCGATCAAAGCCCCGTTGCACCCAAGCTCAATTACACGGTCGAAGCCGAAGACAGAGATTCGCCGAGTCCGATAAGGCTCAAGATCGAAATCAACACACGCGAGCGGGAAGCCTACGATCCGCCCATCGAGATTCCATTCGGCGTCGAAAATCCGTGGTTCGCCGGCGAGGCCGCGATCCCGACTTTCTCGCGGGAGGAAATGCTGGCGACCAAGTTGCGGGCTTTGCTTCAACGCAACAAGGGCCGCGATCTGTTCGACCTCGATCACGCGCTCACTGTATTCGAGGGGTTGAACACGGCCCGGATCGTCGAATGTTTCCGGCTCTACCTCGAAAAGGCAGAGCAAGCGATTTCGAGGGCTGAGGCGCAGCAGCGCATGTTCCAGAAACTCGTCAACCCGACCTTCTTCACCGATATGCGCCCGCTGCTTCAGACAGATCGCGCCAAGGCGCTGACCGACGAAACGCTCAAAGCCACCTTCGTCAGGGTGATGAACGAACTGATTGACCTGATACCCGGTGACGAATGGGCGAAGGCCGGGGAAATGCGGGAACGGTTTGGAGTTTAGCCATCCTCGAACGCCTGCTTTCCCTTCACGGTCCAGAGCGCCCGTGCGTGTTCGCCCTGATCGCTCTGGAGCTTGTCGGCCATCCAGAGCAGCGCGCCGTAGATCATAGCGCGATCATCGCCTGTCAGGTCCGCGATCCTAGCTTTGACGACGAGGCCGCCGAGTTCGATCAGATGCCGTGTGCGCTTGCGGCGCTCGACCTGCCAGGTTCGCATGTCATGCCGCGCCTGTGCCGCCTGATGCCGGTTGCGCGCTGCCCGGTTGCGGTTGAGCGCCGCCAACGTCGCGGTCAGGTGCCAATGCAGATCGCCGCGACCGGCCCTGAAAGAACGCGGCACCACGCTTCGCCCATGCCTCCCTCTTTCCGGCGTCCTTAGTTTCGGCCAGCACGATCAGCGCGCCCGCCAGTTCGTTGGCGGTCAGCGCGTCGGCTCCGGTCGAGATGACCAATTCGCCAAGCTGTTGCACCTTTCGGGCTTTCAGGTCTCGTGTCTTGTCTTCGAGCGATTTCAGTTCCGCGTCGAAGTCCCGTGGCTTGCGCATCACGTCCTCCATAAGCTGTCGATGGAGCGATGATAGTTGAGCACCTGCTGCGATGCTGTAAGGTTGCCGGGACAGGCTGGAACGGCGCGAGCCGTCCCGAGAAATTAGTTTCGAGGGCGCGCTTATACGTCGTTCCGACGTGTGCTTCGTCGTGGTGATGTTCGGATCGCGATGGCGATCTATCATCTTCACGTCAAGGTCATCGGCCGCAAGTCCGGCTCCAGCGCGGTGGCGTCCGCCGCCTACCGCTCGGCTTCGAGGTTGCGCGACGACCGGCTTGAGCGCAGCCACGACTTTTCCAACAAGCGCGGCGTCGTGCATTCCAAAATCATGCTGCCGGAGGATGCGCCCGAACAATGGAGCGACCGCGAGCGGCTTTGGAACGATGTCGAGGCGTTCGAGGTCAGGAAGGACGCCCAGCTTGCCCGCGAGATCGAGTTCGCCCTTCCGCGCGAGATGACGGAGCGCCAAGGCATCGAACTCGCCCGCGACTTCGTGCAGGCGGAGTTTGTCGATCAGGGCATGATCGCCGACCTCAATCTGCATTGGGACATGGCCGAGGACGGGACGCCCAAACCCCACGCCCATGTCATGCTGACCATGCGATCCGTGGACGAAAACGGCTTCGGCCAAAAGGTGCGGGACTGGAACCGCACGGAGATGGTCGAGCGTTGGCGCGAACGCTGGGCGGCGCTAGCCAACGAGCGCCTGGCCGAACTCGACATCGACGCGCGTATCGACCATCGCAGCCTTGAGGCGCAGGGCATCGCACTGGAGCCGCAAAGCCAGATCGGCGCGGCCGCGCAGCGGATCAAGGGCGAAGGGATCGAGGCCGCCGACCGCGCGGAAATGCACCGTGAGATCGCGCGCAACAATGGCGCGCGGATCATCGCCGATCCCTCGGTGGCGTTCGACGCGATCACCCACCAGCAATCGACCTTCACGCGGCGCGACATGGCGATGTTCGCGCACCGGCACAGCGACGGAATTGAACAGTTCAACGCAGTCATGGGCGCGATGCGGAGCGCGCCCGAGTTGGTCGAACTCGGCAAGGACGGGCGGGACGAGGATCGCTTCACCACGCGCGAGATGATCGAGGCCGAGCAGCGCCTGCACCGCGCCGCCGAACTCATGGCCGAGACGGAACGCCATGGCGTGCGTGATGTGGCTCGCGACGCGGCGCTGGCGCGCGCAGAAGCGTGCGGCCTTGTGCTTTCGGGGGAGCAGGCAGAGGCGCTTGCGCATGTCACGGACGGGCACAATCTCGGCATCGTGGTCGGCTATGCCGGGACGGGAAAGAGCGCGATGCTGGGCGTAGCGCGCGAAGCCTGGGAAGCGGCGGGTTATGAGGTCCGGGGCGTGGCGCTGTCCGGCATCGCCGCCGAGAATCTGGAGAGCGGATCGGGCATCGCGTCGCGCACCATCGCCAGCATGGAACAAGGTTGGGAATCAGGGCCGCGATCTGCTCACCGCACGCGATGTCCTGGTGATCGACGAAGCGGGCATGGTCGGCACACGCCAGTTGGAGCGAGTGCTGTCCCACGCTGCCGACGCCGGCGCCAAGGTGGTGTTGGTCGGCGATCCGCAGCAGTTGCAATCCATCGAGGCGGGCGCGGCGTTCCGGTCGATCTTTGAGCGCCACGGCGGCATCGAAATCAGCGAAGTGCGCCGCCAGCGCGAAGATTGGCAACGCGACGCCACGCGCGATCTGGCGACCGGCCGGACCGGCGACGCGATCCGTGCCTATGACAGTCACGGCATGGTCCATGCCGCGCAGACGCGGGAACAGGCGCGTGACGATCTGATCGACCGCTGGGATCGCGACCGGCAGGCGGCGCCCGACCGCAGCCGCATCATCCTCACCCACACCAATGACGAGGTTCGCGCGCTCAACGAGGCCGCGCGCGAACGGATGCGGGCCGCAGGCGATTTCGGCGACGAGGTGCGCCTCACGGTCGAACGTGGTGAGCGCAGCTTCGCCAACGGAGATCGCGTCATGTTCCTGCAAAACGAGCGCGGCCTTGGCGTGAAGAACGGCACGCTCGGGACCATCGTTGAGGTCAGCGAACGATCCATGTCCGTGCGCACCGACGACGGGCGCAGCGTCTCGTTTGACTTCAAGGACTACGACCGCATCGATCACGGCTACGCCGCGACCATCCACAAGGCGCAGGGCACGACCGTGGACCGCACCCATGTCCTGGCGACGCCGGGCCTGGACGCTCACGGCAGCTATGTCGCCCTATCGCGCCACCGCGATGACATGAACCTACACTATGGCCGCGATGACTTCGCCGACGAGAATAGACTTGTCCGCACCTTGTCGCGCGACCGCGCCAAGGACATGGCGTTGGATTACGAGCCGGCAAAGAGCTACGCCGAGCGGCGCGGCATCACCTTCCGCGAGCGGGTGGAGCGGGTTGTCGAGATCGTCAGGCAGGTTCCCGAGAAGGTGCGCGGCCTGTTCGACGGCCTGCGCCCGCCTACCGACGGCGGGCAGGAGCCGGAACGGACGGCGCCGGAAAGGGAGAAGGCGGCAGACCCGCAGGAGGCCATGCGCAAGGCCCGCACCAAGGCGCTTGTCCGTCATGCCCGCGCCGTGGATGCGATCTTCGAGATGCAGGAGCAAGGTGGCAGAACCAGCCCGGCGCAGGTGAAGGAATTGCAGGAGGCCCGCGCGGCCTTCGAGGAAGTGCGGCTCTATGGCTCGCACGACGCCGAAGCCGCCTACAAGAAGAACCCGGAACTCGCTTCGGAAGCGGCCACTGGCCGGGTCAACCGCGCCATCCGCGCCGTCCAGCTCGAAACCGAACTACGCAGCGATCCGCAGATTCGTGCGGATCGCTTCGTGGAGCGTTGGCGGAGCCTCGACCGCGCCAGCCAGCACCAGTACCAAGCGGGTGACATGTCCGGTTACAAGTCCACGCGGTCGGCGATGGGCGACATGGCGAAGAGTCTCGAACGCGATCCCCAACTTGAATCCATCCTCGAAGGCCGCAAGCGAGACCTCGGCATCGGGATCGACTCGGGCCGCAGCCTTGGCCGGGAACTCGCGTTCAGTCACGGCATCGACCTCGGCAGAGGCCGGGGTATCGGGCTGTAGAACTATCCTATTTTCCGCTGCCTCTACGCCACACTACTACGAGCTCTAAATATTTGGGAGATATATTGCACAACAATAAATCATCGCTCTGTCTGGTCTCTGCAATCGTCAGCAACACCCAGCAGGAGGCAGCGCAACCATGCTCGTAGCAGACCGTATCGTCCGCATGAAAACCGTTCTCGCCCGCGCCGGCCTGTCCCGTTCCACCATCTACCGCAAGATCGCCGAGGGCACGTTCCCCGCCCAGGTGAGGATCAGCGTCAATGGTGCGGGCTGGCGGGAATCCGACATCGACCGCTGGGTTGCCGATCCCGCTGGCTGGCGAGCCACCAATGAACCGGCAAAGAGTCGGAAGGAGGATGACAGAATAGACGCGAGCCACACGTAGTTCAGAGATCGTCGTCCAGTTCGTCGTCGTGGACCTCGGCGGCATGCTGCTTCGCATCGGCGATCACGTCTTTTGCGGATTCCCCCTTTACCCAAGCGTCGAGCATGTCAGCCCAGCACTGAAGCATGATCTTCCGCTCGGCGAGATAGCGGTTCACGTTGTAGACGGCCGCGATCCGGTTCCGGGGCGCGTGGGCCAAGCTCATCTCGATCCAGCGATCATCGAACTTGGCGCGGTTCAGGCCGGTCGAAAATGTGCGGCGCAGATCGTGAACGCCGAAGCTTTGAAAGTCCGGGTCATCCTCACGGATACGCTCCACAACCGTATCGATCACGCGGTTGAGCGTGGCGTTGCTGATGGGCGTATCGCCGTCGTACCGGCCGGGGTGCAGGTATGGGCTGACGCCGAACATGGTACGGAACGCCGTCAGAATGTCGAGCGCCTGATCGCTCAGCGGGACGACATGCGCCTTGCCGGCCTTCATGCGCTCGGCCGGGATCGTCCAGCGCGCGGCGGCGAAGTCGATTTCCTTCCATGTGGCGTCGATGAACTCCGACTTGCGAACGCCGGTCAGCAGGACGAACTTCACCGCTGACCGGAGCGTGGGTGCCGCCGCCACATGATCCAGAGCCGTCAGGGCCGCGCGGACCTCGGACGGCGACAAGGCCCGCTCGCGCGGCTCGAAGGTGGCGATGGCGCTGGTGCGGATCGACTCAGCCGGATTGCTCACGTCCAGCCCGCATGCTTGGGCGTGGCGGAACACCAGCAACACGACCTCGCGGACATGCACGGCGACGGCCGGCCCGCGCTTCTCCTTAACGTCGTCGCACAGACGCTTGAGCCGTTGCGGCGTCACCTCCCCTAACTTGAGCTTCGACAACTCTCCCGCGATGGCGCGATCATAGACGGACCGCCGCATCGCCAACGTGCTGTCAGCCAGTTTCTCGGCCCCCGACTTAGGATCGGCCTTGTGCTTGAAATAGGCTTCCGCCCACCCGCCGAACGTAAACGTCTCGGCTGACGCGGTGCGCTTCTCTACCTTGGCTTTCGACGGCGACTCGCCCCGCTCGACCTGACGCCGGGCACGCGCCAGCAGCGTCCTTGCCTCCGCAAGCGACACCTCCATGCCGTATTCCAGCGCGTCGGGCGCCCGTGTCAGCTTGCGAGCCGCCTCGGCGCTATAGCGGCCGATGGTCAAGACCTCCTGCCGCCCGTTCACCCGGTACTGATACCGGAACGAGATGACCCCGGTCGGCGTGACGGCCGCGTGCATCCCGTCGCGGTCCGTCACCTTGTAGAGCTTGGCCCTCGGCTTGAGATTTTTCAGTTCTTTATCAGTGAGATCGCCCATAAATCCGCATCCGGTCGGGGGGCGAACGGATACCAACAAAGGGGACGTTGGTAGCGAAAGCCCGTTTCTCGACCATCCTGCGCCATACCAACATCGCTACCAACAAAGTGGCCGGGCTGGAGTGACATGCAGTGATACGGGGTAGGAAGAAAAATCCTTGTCAGTCAAAGAGATCGTGCGATTTCCGGCACGGAGCGGGATGGTCTGAAACCACCCTAAATCACTCCCACTCGATTGTACCTGGCGGCTTCGAGGTGACGTCATAAACCACTCGATTGATGCCCTTGACCTCGTTAACGATGCGTGTGGCGGTGCGCGACAAGAAGGCGTGGTCGAAAGCGTTAGAAATCCGCAGTCATACCATCGGTCGATGTGACGGCGCGGAGCGCGCAGACGTGGTCGTAGGTGCGCGCGTCGCCCATCACCCCGACGGTGCGTACAGGCAACAAGACCGCGAAGGCTTGCCAGATTTCGTCGTAGAGACCGGCTTTGCGGATCTCGTCGAGATAGACCATGTCAGCTTTGCGCAGGATGTCGAGTTTTTCGCGGGTGATCATGCCGGGTATGCGGATGGCGAGGCCAGGGCCAGGGAATGGGTGACGGCCAACAAATGAGTCAGGCAGACCAAGCTCGCGGCCCAGCGCGCGGACTTCGTCTTTGAACAATTCGCGCAAAGGTTCGACGAGCTTCATCTTCATGCGCTCAGGCAGGCCACCGACATTGTGGTGCGATTTGATCGTCACCGACGGACCGCCCACGGCCGAGACGCTTTCGATCACGTCGGGATAAAGCGTGCCTTGGGCGAGGAAATCGGCGCCACCAATCTTGCGGGCTTCCTCGTCAAAGATGTCGATGAAGGTTTTGCCGATGATCTTACGCTTCTTTTCGGGGTCGTCGACGCCTTCGAGGCGCGAAAGAAATAAGTCGGCCGCGTCAGCGTGTACGAGCGCAATATTGTAGTGGTTGCGGAACAGGGAGACGACGTCTTGCGCTTCGCCTGCGCGCATCAATCCCGTGTCGACGAGGATGCAGGTAAGCTGATCGCCGACGGCTTCGTGGATCAAGACCGCAGCGACCGAGGAATTGACACCGCCCGACAAGCCGCAGATTACGCGCGATGGGCCGACTTGCGTGCGGATACGCGCGATGGCTTCGGCACGGAAGGCGCGCATGTTCCAATCGGGCGCGATGCCGGCAATATTCTGCACGAAATTGCGCAGCAATGCTCCGCCGCGCGGGGTGTGAACCACTTCGGGATGGAACATCACGCCGTAGAATTTGCGTTTCTCGTCGGAGATCACGGCGAAGGGGGCGTTTTCGCTCTGGGCGATAACGTGGAAACCGAACGGCAATTCGACCACACGGTCGCCGTGGCTCATCCACACTTCATCTTGCGCGCCGAGCGACCAGACGTTTTCGAACAATGGGCTCTGGCCCGAGACTTCGAGCGTGGCGCGGCCGAATTCGCGCTGGTTGTGCGAGCCTTCAACCCTGCCACCCAATTGCGTCACCATCGCCTGCTGGCCGTAGCAGATGCCGAGCACGGGCACGCCCATCTCAAAAACTTGTTGGGGCGCGCGCGGGGTGTCGCTTTCGGTGACGGAGGCCGGACCGCCCGATAGGATGACGGCACGCGGCAACGGCGCCTTCAGCGCCTCTTTGGCCTTGTTGTAGGGGACGATCTCGCAATAGACACCCGCTTCGCGTACCCGTCGCGCGATGAGCTGAGTGACTTGCGAACCGAAATCGATGACAAGGACTGGCGCCGCCATGGGCGGATTTAGATCAGCCTACTGGTCGTTGTCCAGCGCGGCAGCTTTGGCATTTCGCTCCGAGCGCGAGACCTGCGCCATGCCTTTTTTTGCGGCTGGATCGTTCGGATCGAGATCCAGCGCTTCGTCGTAATATTGCATGGCAAGATCGGTCTGGTGCGCACGTGCATAAAAATCGCCCAGCGCTGCATAGGTCGAGGCGCGCGACGGATCAGCCACCATTGCCGACTGGATATACAGAATCGCGTCTTGAGTATTGCCAGCTGCCTCGGCGGCGCGGCTTTGCTTGATGAGGGAATCGATATTGTCCGCGAATGCAGGAACGGAAAGAAACGCCAGAAGAGGCGCCACAAGCAGAAAACGCTTCATAAGATCACCCAGCCGTTTTTTTGGATGAGGCTTCAGGACAAGGACGGTTAGGACTCCCCCAGAACCAAAACGCCCGCGAAAAACCCATCTGTTCCCGTAACATAGGGCGAGGCGCGGAAGAAGTCATCCGGGATTGGCAGATCAATTCCTGTCCCGATGTCGCGCCAAAGGGTGGCCGCGTTGGCCAAGCGGAACCCAGGATGGCGCGCCCGAAAAGCGGCCACCCGCACCGCATTCTCGCAGGGCAGAATTGAGCAGGTGGCATAGACTAGCCGCCCGCCGGGGGCGAGCCTGGTGGCGGCTTGTTCTAAAAGGTGGTCTTGCAAAGAGGTAAGTTCCGCAAGGCGGCTTTCCGTTAGCCGCCATTTGAGTTCGGGCTGGCGGCGCCAAACGCCCGAGCCACTGCAGGGCGCGTCGACGAAGACCAGATCGAATGGGCCATCAGGTGGCGGGCCGCGTAGCACATGAGGGCGAATGATCGAGGCGCCCGCGCGGACTGCCCGTGGCTCCAGCGCGAACAGTCGTTTGCCGTCTATGTCACAGGCAAGTATCTCGCCCCGGTTCTGCATCTCGGCGGCGAAGGCGAGCGATTTGCCGCCGGAACCCGCCGCCAGATCGAGCACGCGTTCGCCTGGCTTTGCGCGGGCCAACAGCGAGGCGATCTGGGCTGCTTCGTCCTGAAATTCGAACGCACCGGCTTCGAACAACGCGTGGCGGCTGAGCGAGGATAAGCCTTCGCCAGGTGCAATGCGGATGCCGTGCGGCGAGAACGAGGTCGGCTGCGCGGCGTAACCATCAGCCTGCAATTGTGCGAGCACGTTGCTGCGATTTGATTTCAACGTGTTGGTGCGCAGGTCGACGGGGGCGCGGCCTACCAGCGCTTTCATCTCCGCCAGCAGATTTTCGCCGAATGCGGCGGTGAGTTCGGATTCGAGAAAGGCAGGAAATTCTCCTTGCACAGGCAGGGGCGCAGACGCCGATGGCGGTGTTGCGATGTGCATGTGCTCATGCGGGGTGAGTGCGGAGGGCGCATAGCGTGAACCGTCGAACAGAGCTGCGATGTCTGCTTGGGATTTTCCGTCGGCGAGAAGCAAGGCGATCACCAATGCACGCGACGCTTGGCTCTGCATTCGCCAGGCGAGCGCGTTTTTGTGACGCAGCAGCGCGAAAACGTGTTCGCCGATGGCGGCGCGATCCTTTGAGCCGGCGTAGCGCCGGGCGCGGAACCAATCGCGCAGCAGGCGGTCGGCGGGTTGGGTGGTGCCCTGCAGCTGTTCGAGAATTTCGATAGCGGCCTGAAGGCGAGCGGACGGTGTCATGCAGAAGGCACGTTAGGTTCGCCAGAAGTTAAAAGATACCAGCCCGATCGCGATGCTTAGCCGGTGGACGGCCGATTTCCTAAAGCGAAATTTACCAGCGCGATGACGAAAAGCGGGCCTGATCGGCTTGCGACGCACAAAGCTTGAGCCAAATGAAAAGCGTTAAATTTATCGTACGTTAAAGGAAAGCTGATCAAATCGCACACTGACCAAAGGCAAATACCATGCCTTCACAGGCGCCGTCGACCTATATCCACACAAGCGTCGGGCTCGCGCTCGCCGCGGCGGGGTCGTTTCTGGCGCTGGCCTATTTCGCCCTCGTGCCGCCGGCGAGCAGCCTATGGCCAACGATCTTCGCCGGGCTCGGACTTGCGGCGAGTGCGGTACTGGCGAGCCTGCTGTTCAGCGTGCTGGGACAATGGCGCCATCTGCAGGAGACACTGGATCACGTCCAAGGCAGGCTTGCCGTCGAAGTGAATGCGAGCCGCGCCAAGTCGACCTTCCTGGGCAAGATCAGCCACGAGTTGCGCACCCCGCTCAACGCCATCATCGGTTACGCCGACGTGCTGACGCAGCACATGTTCGGGCCCATCGGCAGCCCGCGTTACGACGACTATGCGATGAACATCCGCCAAGGTGGCGAGACGCTGCTCAACATCGTCAACGACCTGTTCGAGATCGCGCGCGCCAATGCGCGAGACGGCGAATTCACCTGTGAGCCGATCGACGCCGGAGTGGTGGCTGCCAAGGTGGTGGCCGAACTCAATCCCAAGGCGGCAGACAAGGCCATCCATCTGAAGATCGACGTGCTGCCGCGGCCGATCTGGGCCTTTGGACAGCGCGAGGCGTTAAGACAGGTTCTGCTGCGCGTCATTAGCAACGCGATCAAATTCACTGACCAGGGCGGGACCGTGGTGGTCAACGTGATGCCGTCGCCAAGTGGGGTGCACATCATGGTGACCGACAACGGTATCGGCATCGCACAAGAACATATCGCGCAGCTTGGCACTCCCTTCGCGCAGGTCGAAGATCACGCCTCGCGCACACATACCGGACTTGGTCTTGGACTTGCCATCGCCAAAGGGCTTGTCGAGCGCATGGAAGGCCATCTCAAGATCGAGAGCATTGCCGGCCGTGGCACGCGCGTGACCATCGATCTGCGTGACGCCGAAGCCGATGCCGCGCCGAAGGACGCCGCGTCGAAACCCAAAGACACCGATCCGTTCCGCACATCGGGCGGCAATCCGTTCGAAGCCGCTGCATAGCTTTGATTGTCGCGCAATCTGGCGCGAACCGATCACACTTTGCGGATTACGCTTTATTGCCCACCGGGATAGTTCGGGGATTCGCGCGTCACCACCACATCGTGGACATGGCTTTCGCGAAGGCCCGCCCCCGTGATGCGCACGAACTGAGCTTTCTTGTGAAAATCCTCGATGGTCTTGCAGCCGGTGTAGCCCATCGCGGCGCGCAAGCCCCCGACGATCTGATGCACGACATTGGCGACCGGGCCCTTGTAAGGCACCTGGCCTTCCACGCCCTCGGGCACGAGTTTCAGCGCATCGTTCACTTCGGCCTGGAAATAGCGATCGGCCGAGCCGTGCGCCATCGCGCCCACCGATCCCATTCCGCGATAACCTTTGTAAGAACGGCCTTGATAGAGGAACACTTCACCGGGCGCTTCTTCGGTACCGGCAAGCAGGGAGCCTACCATCGCCACGTTGGCGCCGGCGGCAATCGCCTTTGCAAGATCGCCAGAATATTTGATACCGCCATCGGCCACCACAGGCACGCCCGCCTTACCGGCGACGGACACCGCGTCCATCACCGCGGTGAGTTGTGGCACGCCGACACCGGCCACGATGCGCGTGGTGCAGATCGAGCCGGGGCCGATGCCCACCTTCACCGCGTCCACGCCAGCGTCGATCAGCGCTTTCGCACCATCGGCGGTGGCAATGTTGCCAGCGAGAATCTGGGTGTAGTTCGATTCCTTCTTGATGCGTCGAATTGCATCTAACACGCCCTTGGAATGGCCGTGTGCAGTATCCACCACCACCACGTCACATTCTGCCTCGATCAGCGCAAGGGCACGCTTCCAGCCATCCTCGCCCACACCGGTGGCCGCGGCCACACGCAAGCGACCGCGCTCGTCTTTCGCGGAATTGGGATATTTTTGCGCCTTCTCGATGTCTTTCACGGTGATGAGGCCGACGCAACGATAAACATCATCGACCACAAGGATCTTTTCGATGCGATGCTGATGCAGAAGCCGCTTGGCTTCTTCCGGTTTCACGCCTTCGCGCACCGTGACGAGCTTGTCTTTCGTCATCAACTCGCGAACGGGCTGGCGCATGTCGTTTGCGAAGCGTACGTCGCGGTTGGTGAGAATGCCGACGAGCTTGCCGGCACCCTTGCCGTTGGCGCCTTCCACAACGGGGATGCCGGAAATGGAGTAACGCTGCATCAGGCCGAGCGCGTCGGCCAGCGTTGCGTCCGGCGCGATCGTCACCGGGTTGACCACCATACCGCTTTCGAACTTCTTCACCCGGCGGACCTGTTCGGCTTGCTCTTCCACGCCGAGATTTTTGTGGATCACACCGATGCCGCCGGCCTGGGCCATGGCAATGGCCAGACCGGCTTCGGTGACCGTGTCCATGGCGGCGGAAATAAGGGGAATGCCGAGTTCGACTGTCTTGGTGAGGCGGGTCCGCGTATCCACTTGACCCGGCAGGACTTCTGAGGCCGCCGGCACCAGCAGCACGTCGTCAAAGGTGAGCGCTTCGCGAATGCTCAAGTAGGGTTCGTCCCTCAAAGGGCGTCTATGAGCCGGGAGGCTTTAACAGCGGCCTTCGGATTCCGCAAGGGAGGCGGAAAACAGATAGCGGCTCAATTTGAAATTCTCGGCCGCGGCCTTAAGACCACGACTGAGCAATGCGAGCTGAGCAGTGATCGGCTACCGCAAATGGCGGACCCACAAATAGGCAACAAACCCTCGATCACAGTCGTTGGGTTGGTGCTGCTTTGCATGTCGCAGAGTTGGGCTGACACAGGCGGCAACGGTTATCAGCCAGCGCGTGCAGCACCAGCCAGCAAGAAAAAGACGCATTATGCCGTCTGTTATGACCAAACACCGTAGGTCGTCTATTTCAGTCAGGTGATCGTGTTAGCTGCCACGACGATTCAGAGCGATCTGAATATTGCGTTCGGACACCACCTCGCCAAGACGCGCGGATTCCACATAGTCCCGGGCAGTGCGTCACGGCGTGGTCAAAGGCTTGCGATTCCGTGGCTCTGGCGCGCTCGCGGGACATTCTCGTATAGCCATAATGATTGTTCCAGCACCACGTTTTGCAGCGATGCCCTTAAAAAGATTTATGACCCTCACTTGCCGCCACCAATTGTCGTGAACCGCGATCTCACTTTGCACTTGCAGCGCGAGCGATGGCTTCGACGATGAGGCGTTCGGCGGCTTCGGTGCCGATCCATTCGCCGACGTCGGTCCACTTGTCTTTTTCGAGGTCTTTGTAATGGCTGAAAAAATGCGCAATCTGGTCGCGTAAGATCACCGGCAGATCGGCGTAGGAGCGCACGCCCGCATAGAACGGGTGTAGTTCATCGACGGGAACGGCGAGAATTTTTTCGTCGGGGCCGGCCTGGTCCTTCATCACCAGCGCACCCACCGGACGGCAGCGGATGACGGCGCCCGGGACCACCGGGACCGGCGCGATCACCATGATGTCGCACGGATCGCCGTCTTCGGAGAGCGTGTGCGGGATAAAACCGTAATTGCCAGGGTAATACATGGCCGTGTGAAGGAAGCGGTCAACAAATAACGTGCCGGAGCTTTTGTCCATCTCGTATTTGACCGGAATGCCGCCAACGGGGATTTCGATTAGCGCGTTGACATCCTTAGGCGGATTGCGGCCCGCCACGATCTTAGAAAGGTCCATACGTTTGCTCCGCAACTCTTTGCGTCTTACGCGCCCGCCTTAAATCCCTGCGCGACGAGATACAACTCTACCGATTCCGCGCGGGAGGCGGGCGGTTTGACGTGTTTGACGTCGTTGAAAAGCTTTTTGATGCGGGCGAGAAGCTCGCCGCTGGCGCCACCTTGGAATGCCTTGCCGATCAAGACCCCACCCGGTTTGAGCACGTCTTCGGCAAGATCCAGGGCGATTTCAAGAAGGGTTATGGTGCGGATGTGATCGGTGGCGCGGTGGCCGGTAGTGGAGGCGGCCATGTCGGACAGTACCACGTCGACAGGCCCGCCAAGGGCCTCTTTCAACTGCGCAGGAATGTCGGGGTCGGTGAGATCGGCGTGGAATATCTGCACACCGGCCAAGGGCTCCATTTCGAGAATGTCGATGGCCACGATGTGGCCACTGGCGCCCAGGCGTTGGGCGGCGACCTGGCTCCAGCCGCCGGGGGCCGCACCCAAATCGAGAAGGCGCGCACCTTTTTTCAGGAAATGGAATTTGGCATCGAGTTCGAGGAGCTTGAAGGCGGCACGGCTGCGATAGCCTTTTGTTTTCGCAGCGAAAACATAGGGATCGTTGAGCTGACGTTCGAGCCAACGGCGCGAGGAGACGGTGCGGCCGCTGCCGCTTTTCACGCGCACACGGTCGGGCCCACGGCCAGAGCCGCGGTTGGAACGGTCGGTCATAGGCAGGCGTCCATCATCTCACGCAGCATACCTTCGCGTAGGCCCCGGTCGGCGACGCGCAATTCCGCGCAGGGCCAGTGCGCGTGGATGGCGGCGAAGATCGCGCAACCGGGCACGATGAGTTCGGCGCGCTCGGCTCCGACGCAGCCAAAAGCCGCGCGTTTGTCGTGATCGAGGGTGGCGATATCATCGGCAATCTTTAGGATCGCGCCACAGGCGTGCCAGCTCGCATCAACCTTGGCGCGGATGTAGCGTGGCAAGCCCAGCGCGATGCCGGCCAGCGTGGTCACCGTGCCAGAGGTGCCCAGGAGGTGATGCGTGGCCGTGTCGAACGCGCCTAGCTTGTTCATCTCCGAACGCACCTCTGCGAAACGCGCCAGCATTTCGCGGAGGATCGTGTCGTAGCGCGCACGGTCCATGGGGCCCGGGTGATGTTCGGCGATCGTGACGACGCCGACGGGAACCGAAATGGCCTTGCGCAGTGCGAGCGTGCCGTTGTGGCGCTCCATCCAGATCGCCTCTGTCGAGCCGCCGCCGATGTCGAAGATCAACGCGCCGTCATAGCGCGGCCCGATCAGAGGCGCGCAGCCGGTGGCGGCCAGATGGGCTTCTTCGTCAGAACTCAGGATCGCGAAATCAATCCCGGTTTCAGCCCTGGCGCGGGCGAGCAGCACGTCGGCGTTATCGGCTCTTCGGCACGCTTCGGTGGCGATGGCGCGGACGTGGGTGGCGCGACTGGCATGGATGCGTTCGGCACAGATTTTGAGTGCATCCAAGGTGCGATCGATAGCGATTTCGGAAAGGGTGCCTGTCTGGGCCATGCCCTCCCCCAGCCGCACGATGCGGGAGAAGGAATCGACCACATGAAACTTTCCCGAGACAGTAGGCCGGGCGATCAGAAGGCGGCAATTGTTGGTGCCGAGGTCCAGGACTGCGAAAACGGGCCGGTGTTGGTCAGGGGCCCGCCTGCCCTTGCCCGGCCACCCCTGCCGCCGCCGTTTGGGGCCTTTCGCCATCTGCCCACCCCTTGATCCGTTGGGCGGACGTTAGCGGCTTTGGCGGCCCGGGCGAAATGTAGCTTCTTGGGAGCCCAGAGGGCCCCAATGCCGGGGAAATCCTCGAAGTCATGCTTTACGCAAACTTTCTCCGCAGACGAGCCATGCGCGGGACGACCACGCCGTTTCTTGACGGGTTCGCACCTGAGAAATAAGACAAACACGCAGACAGCGGCGCAGTTGTCACAGTCATCATTGTAGGCGCCAGAACTCAACGAATTGCGGGTGTAGGCATGCGGCGCGTAAGCCGGACAGTTCTCGTTGTGGCTTTGTTGAGCGTCACGGCGTTGGCGGCCTGCAATCCCAATGCTGGCGGACAGAGGCAGCAGGTGCCCGACGTGGGCGTGGTGGTCATCGAACCGCGCACAGCAATGCTCGAGACGGAATTGCCGGGGCGCACGTCGCCTTACGCGGTGTCGGATGTGCGTCCGCAGATCAATGGCATCCTACAATCGCGGCTTTTCAAGGAAGGAAGCAAAGTCAAAGCGGGGCAGCCGCTCTATCAGATCGACCCCCTGCCCTATCAAGCGGCCTATAACAGCGCGAAAGCACAGCTTGCCAATGCGCGCGCGGCACTCACCACAACGAAACTGAAAGCAGATCGCTATCGCGCGCTACGCAAGGACAACGCGATCAGCGAACAAGATTACGACGATGCAGAGGCGGCTTACGAACAGGCGCAGGCAACCGTGCAGCAGCAGGCGGCAAATACCGAAGCCGCCCGCATCAATCTCGGCTATACGCGCATCACCGCCCCGATTTCCGGCACCATCGGCCGTTCATTGCTGACGCAAGGCGCGCTGGTCGCCGCCAACCAGACGAATGCGCTGGCCACCATCCAGACACTTGATCCCATCTATGTTGACATCAACCAGTCGAGCTCCGAACTCGTCGCGCTAAAACGCGCCATGGCCGATGGACAGGTGAGCTCAAATGCGTCAGCGACCGCACGCGCGACGCTGACGCTCGATGACGGCAGCCCCTATCGGCGCGACGGCATGTTCGAATTCAGCGAAGTCACCGTCGACCCGAACACGGGCGCGGTCACCTTGCGCGCGCGGTTTCCCAATCCCGATGGCGTGCTACTGCCGGGCATGTATGTGCGCGCGAAAATCATCGAAGGGATCAGCCAAAAGGCGTTGCTGGCGCCGCAACGCGGCGTGAGCCGCGACGAGAAAGGCCGAGCCGACGGCGCTTGTTGTCGACGCGAAAGGCATTGCGCGGCTGCGCCTGCTCAAGACATCGCGCACGATGGGCGACGAATTGGCTGGTCACAGACGGGCTGAAGGCGGGCGACAAACTGATCGTAGAAGGGTTGCAGAACGTGCGGGCCGAATAGCCGTTCATGCCGTGCCCGCAGTTCGTCCTCGCGAAGCGGGGCCTGCCCCTCAGCAACAATAGGCGGGCCCCATGTCGCGCTTCTTCATCGAGCGGCCCGTCTTTGCCTGGGTGATCGCGATCGTCATTATGCTGGCGGGCGTGCTGTCGATCCTGACGCTTGCCGATTACGCAATACCCCACTATCGCGCCGCCTGCCGTGAACGTCACCGCGGTCTATCCGGGCGCCTCGGCCGAGACGCTGCAAAATTCGGTGACACAAGTCATCGAGCAGCAACTCACCGGCATCGACAATCTGCTCTATTTCTCTTCGTCGAGCAGTTCGTCGGGGCAGGTGACCATCACCGCGACCTTCGCAGCCCGGCACCAATCCCGACATCGCGCAGGTCCAAGTGCAGAACAAAGTGCAGCAGGCTGTCCCGCGCTTGCCGCAGGAAGTGCAGCAGCAGGGGATCACGGTCGTCGAAATCGCAGTCGTCGCTTTCTGCTGATCGTGGCGCTTTACGACGACAGCGGCCGCTATACCAATGTCGACATCTCCGATCTTCTGGCGAGCAAGCTGCAGGATCCGCTGTCGCCGCGTGCCGGGCGTGGGCAATGCCCAGGTGTTCGGCGCGCACTACGCGATGCGCATCTGGCTCGATCCCTACAAGCTGCAGACCTACGGCCTGACGCCGGGCGATGTGCGCAACGCTGTACTGGCGCAGAACGTGCAGGTCTCCGCGGGCGAGATCGGCGCGCAGCCCGCTGTGCCAGGGCAGCAACTAGACGCAACGGTGACAGCGCAATCGCGGCTGCAGACGCCGGACGCAATTCCGCAACATCATCCTGCAGAGCAGCACCGCAGGCGGCGCGTTGTGCGGCTGGGCGATGTGGCACGCGTCGAACTCGGGCGCAGAAGCTATTCCGCGCGTCAGCCGCATGAACGGCAAGCCCGCCTCGGGTATCGCCATCCAGCTTGCGCCCGGCGCCAACGCGTCGACGACCGCCGACGCGGTGAAAGCCAAGGCACGAAGCTTGGCTCAGCTCCCTTCCGCCGGGCGTGAAGCTCGCATTCCCCGTCGACAACACCAAGTTCATCCGGCTTTCGATTCACCAAGTGGTCAAGACGCTGGTCGAAGCCATCGCGCTCGTCATCTTGGTGATGTTTCTGTTTCTGCAAGACTGGCGCACGACATTGATCCCGGCCATCGCCGTGCCGGTGGTGTTGCTTGGCACGTTCGGCGTGCTGGCAGCGGCCGGCTATTCGATCAATACGCTCGACCCTGTTCGCGCTGGTGCTGGCGATCGGGCTGCTGGTCGACGACGCCATCGTGGTGGTGGAAAACGTCGAACGCATCATGCGCGAAGAGGGCCTTGGGCCCAAACGAAGCCACGCGCAAATCCATGGACGAGATCACCGGCGCGCTGATCGGCATCGCGCTCGTTCTTTCGGCGGTATTTTTGCCGATGGCGTTCTTCGGTGGATCGACGGGCGTGATCTACCGTCAGTTTTCCATCACCATCGTGTCGGCGATGACGCTTTCGATCCTCGTGGCACTGGTTCTGACGCCCGCGCTGTGCGCGACGCTGCTAAAGCCAATCCCGAAGGGCGGCGCGGAACTGCACGGCCGTTTCTTCACCTGGTTCAATCGCCCCTTCGAACGGACGCGCGAGAAATATCACGCCACGGTGGAGAAATTGTTCGGGCTGGATTGGCCCCGCGATGACCGTCTACGCGGATCATCGTTCTGGCGATGATCGTGCTGTTCATCCGGCTACCGACGGGCTTTCTGCCGGAAGAAGACCAGGGCGCAATCATTACGCAGTTCACCTTGCCGGCAGGCGCCATGCAGTCGCGCACGCTGGATGTCGCCAAACAGGTCGAACATCACTACATGGTCGACGAAAAGGCCAATGTCGACACCATGTTCATCGTCGCGGGCTTCAGCTTTGCGGGCGCGGGCCAGAATTCGGGCCTGTCCTTTGTGCATCTCAGGGATTGGGACCAACGCCACGATAGCGCGCAAACCATTGCTCAAAACGCCATGCGCGTGTTTTCCAAGATACGCGACGCACAGGTGTTCGCACTGGTGCCACCGGCGGTGCAAGAACTGGGCATCGCGACCGGCTTTGATCTCGAACTCGAAGACCGCGGCAATCTAGGACATGACGGGCTGATGAAAGCGCGCAACCAGTTGCTCGGGCTTGCCGCGCAGGATCCGCTGTTGATGGCGGTGCGACCCAACGGGCTTGACGACACGCCGCAACTGCATATCGAAATCGACCAGCCCAAAGCCAATGCACTGGGCATCTCCATCGCCGACCTCGACGACGTGCTGAGTTCGGCCTGGGGCGGCAGCTACATCAATGATTTTATCGACCGCGGACGCGTCAAGCGCGTCTACATGCAAGGCGACGCGCCGTTTCGCATGTCGCCCGAAGATCTCGACCGCTGGTATGTGCGTTCATCATCGGGCGAGATGGCGCCGTTCTCGTCTTTCGCGACCTCTAGCTGGCAATTGGGGCCAGCGAAACTGGAGCGCTACAACGGATTATCATCGCTGGAAATCCAAGGACAACCAGCGCCCGGCAAAAGCTCAGGTGCGGCAATGGACGAAATAGCCAAGCTGATCGGGCAGCTACCCAAAGACGTTGGTTATGAATGGACGGGTCTTTCGTTCCAGGAACAGCTTTCGGGCGCGCAGGCCCCGGCCCTTTATGGGATTTCGCTCCTGGTCGTATTCCTGTGCCTTGCCGCGCTCTACGAAAGCTGGACGACCCCCGTTGCGGTGATGTTGGTGGTGCCGCTGGGCATCATTGGTGCCATCCTGGCGGCGTCTTTGCGCGGGCTCTACAACGACATTTATTTCCAAGTGGGATTGCTTGCTACGATGGGCCTTTCGGCGAAGAACGCCATCCTAATCGTCGAATTCGCCGAAACCGCGGAACGGCGCGGCGTGGCCGTACGCGAAGCAGCCCTTAGCGCATCGCGGCTGCGTTTGCGACCGATCCTGATGACGTCGTTCGCCTTCATCGCGGGCGTGATGCCGCTTGCCATTGCTTCGGGTGCGGGCGCCGCCAGCCAGAACGATATCGGCACAGGTGTGATCGGCGGCATGTTAACCGGCGTGGTGCTTGCGATCTTCTTCGTGCCGATCTTCTTTGTGCTGGTGCGCTCGACCTTCCCATCGAAACCCACTCACGCCGAATAAAATCTGCTTGTCGCTTCGGCAACAAAGTCGAGCGCGGCCCTGGCATGGCGGCTTTCACGGCCATGGGGCGTATTCATAGGGGCGTGCAAGTCTTGTCGCCCAAATTTCGCCGATGAGCCACGAAGAGAAAATACCCTTCAAGGCGTTTGCCGGGCCTCGCGATTACAGGTCAAGGAGGTCCGCTGGATACTTGGAACTCACGGATCCATGGAGTTGGCTGAAATGTTATTTGCGATTTTCGATGAGTGCGGCCGAAGTCAGCGTGGCACGTATGAGCGCATCGATGTCTGATGGTTGGGTTCGATGATTGGTGATGCAAGCCCGGATCGCAAGATGACCATTAATGGTCGTGGTCGATGGCGCTGCGGTGCCGGATTGTTGAATTGCGATTGCGAGGTCGGCATTGAAGCGATCTGAATCGGCCGCCTTATAACGGTAACATACGATGTTGAGTTGAGCGGGCGCCAGCAATTCCAGTCGCGGTTCGGCGGAAATTCGGGCTTCGAGATAGCGAGCCAACTCGCAGCTTCGCGCGATAGTGGCTCCAATCTGGGCCAAGCCGAACGTCTTTAGCGTGAACCACGTCTTGAGCGCGCGAAAGCCGCGTGAAAGATCTGGACCCAGATCGCACGGCCAGCATGCGCCGGCCGCCATTCCACGGGTTTCCCGACGCAGATAGGCGGCTGGCGAAGAAAACGCATCCAGATGCTGGGTAGCATCCCGAACAAGCAAGAAGCCCGCGTCATAAGGCACCTGGCCCCACTTGTGAAAGTCGAATGCGATGGAATCCGCCGCTTCGATGCCTGCAAGGCGCGGCGCAAGCTCGGGTGACAATTTCGCCAATGCACCGAACGCGCCGTCGAGATGAAACCACAATCCCTCGTCTTGGCAGAGCGATGCGATCGCATTCAAGTCGTCTATCGCGCCGGTGTCGACAGTGCCGGCGGACGCGATGACAAGGAAAGGTTGGTGTCCTGCGGCGCGATCGGCACGTATCGCCTGCCGCAACTTGGTAACATCGATGCGGTGGCGAGCATCGGTCCCAACAATTCGCAGAGCATCGCTACCAAGCCCGGAAATATCCATGGCCTTGGCAACGCAACCATGCGCCCCTCTGGACGTGTAGGCCCGGAGATTGGCACCGGCTAATCCAACGCCAGCCCTACGACAGACGGTGCCCAATGCATTCGTGCGGGCAATCAGGACGGCCAGAAGATTGGCCATCGATGTGCCGGTCACGAACAAACCACTGGCCGTTGTGGGAAACGCAAAGATTTGTCGAACCCACTCAACGATCTGGCGTTCCACCTCGACTGCGGAGTGATCTCGCCCGCCAACATTTGCGTTTAGTCCGGCAGCCAACATGTCGGCAAGCATGCCCACCGGCGTACCGCCGCCGTGAACCCAACCCATAAAAGCTGGATGCACGTTGCCCAATGCATACGGCACAACCGTGCGGGTAAATTCCTCATAGACCGCGGCCAGGTCCATCGGCGCTTGAGGCATCGCAGAACGAAAGCGCTGACGCACCGCGTCGGGCATGGTCTGCCAGACCGGACGGTCGCGCACATGCTCGATATAGTCGAACATATCGTCAAGCATACGATGGCCCAACAAACGCAATTCAGGCCAGTTTGAGGGATCAAGCGTAACACCCTCTTCGATCGGCCTGTCCATCATTATGCCGCCTCGGCCTGCCCTGATTTTCCGCGGCGATGAAGCATCGCGACAAAGGCCGCAAACAATTTTTGCATCTGGGGAACCTTGTAGGGATATATATCGGGCGGATCCATGTCGTGAACGATCATGGCGGTTTCGGCTTCGAACAGGAGCAATTTTCCGTCCTTTGTTTCCGCGCAATCAATTCCAAAATAGTCCAGACCGACACCCTTCACGATTGCTTCAAACGATGCGGCATGGCGCGCGGCAAAGCCGTCATCGAAGCTCTGCATGAAGAGCGCCTCTTCTGCCCGCTTAAGCGGATTTCGCCCCATGTCCGCGTTCAAATACCAAACTTTCCATTCATCTGCGATGGCCATATGGCAGGCGTAAGCGCGTCCATCGATGAATACGATGCGATATTTGCGGAAAAGTCCGTCGGGACTGCTATAGTCCACAAAACGGGATATGAAGAATTCCTGCTCTGCAGTCTGCGCGAGATAGGCCCCAACACTGCTTGTGTCATCAAGCTTCTCCAAGCCGTGCCCCGCGTGAGAATTCACCGGACGCACGATGATGGGAAATTCTGCATCGGAGAGCAGCGTATTCACAGCGCGACGACCACTGCCGACGGCTTCGAGGATCCCACGCGAAATGCGTATCGTCTTGGGGATGACCACGCCAGGAGCCCCACACATCAGCTCAAAAAAGCGATCGCGCTCAAGCTCGAAGATGCGCGAGGGGTGGTTCAATACCGGTCGTGGCCATGCCGGCACGGTATCCTCCATCTCTTCAAGGGTGGCAGCCATATGATCGGAATTTCCAAGTACAACCAATGCGACGTCGTGCTCGGGCAGCGGATTGGGCAATGGTTTTCCCGGAACAATATAAAGCGTGGTGAGCTCGACATCGGATTTGCTGAGGAGAAATTCAAGAGGGATATTGCCGCCGACATCCGTCGCGCCTGCAAGCGCAAGCAAACGCAATCGCGGACGATCGCAGACCTCTGGCGAACGATAAAGCCGTTCGATTGCCAAGGCACCATCTTGCAGTTGCGCGCCCGCCTGAGGATCTCCCAGGAGCTGGGCCACGACAGACATATCCATGACGATGGCCGGGTTGCCGGGCTCGTTCTTGATCGCCGTCAATAGGTCGTTCCAGACAGCGCCAAGATCGGCAGCGTCGAATGCCAGCCTGGTGAGCTTGGCAACACCGATGCGCGATTTGATATTGGCTGAAGGTGCACCAATCGGCAGTCTACGTATGGTCATAAAGCCTCACTCTCCTGGGTCGTGCATCGCCAGAGACGCCGTTTTTTCCAAGGCTGCTCCGACTTTCTCAAGTTCTTGATCCAATCTTTTTTCCGAAGAGGCCAAATCGCCAGCAACCCATGACTGAGAAAGCAATCGCGCGCTTGCGCTAATACGCAAAGCGCCGATCTGCATTCCATTGCCGTCCTTCAGCGCGACCGGCTGCCCCAGATGATATGCTTGGACACTGCTTTCGGCGCCTAATGGGTTGAATGCAGCGGCCTCCATGACGGTGCGGGTCAGTTCGCGATAGATTCGCGTGGACATTGGAAGCGTCAGGGGGGTGGCCTGCCGCAGCATCGAGAAGGTGAAGATGGTCTGATTTCCCATTTCCTCATCATCGATACCGTTATCAGGCTGTGCGGGGCCTGCCTCAATCATTCCAAGACCGCCTATCTCTGCGACACGCCCGGGAAGGTAGCTGGCAAACTTTTGCAATCCGAAAGCTCTAAACGTCGGCGGGACGGCGAAATAGGCGCGCATCTCTTCGAGGGCGGCTTCCCATCTCAACCATTCACCGAAATTCTTCAATGACGGTAGGCCTGCACGGATACCCGCCCACGACTGGGGCCAACTGGATTTCGCGGTGTATCGACCAAGACCGCCAGGGACGGCGGAAACTCCGGCGATAGAGTTCGAGAGCGCCGATGGCACAAGCAACGCTCCGCTGAATGGCGGTCCGGTGAAAAACTTAGAGCCCGTGATCAGAACCATGAAGTTGCGCGCGAGATAATGGCGAAGTCGGGCGCGACTTAACCTCATCTGGCAGGCGTCAACCAAAATCTGCACGCTAGCCGGCCAGCGCGACGCGATATGATCGAGACAGGCCAAACTTGGCCCAAAGAGTCCTGTCTTCGAACAATCCATCGCGTGCAACAGCACCCGTTGTCCGCGTTTTATGGCGTCTTCGACTGCTTCGACGACGAGGAAATCTATCGTGCCAAGCTTCAGCGGCTTGCCCGCATCGTCGCGCACGGCAATGCTGACTTGTTCCAATACGCCGGAAAAACCTTCGATCGCCGTTCCCTTTTGGACCTTCGATCCCAGGGCTGTGTGAGCGCTGAAGTGCTGCGCCGCAGCGGCAAGCGAAATGCCGCTGCCTGTTTCGTCCGCACCGACCATCACGCTTGTGAACGGGCCATCAAGAACCTCGGCTGCCACGAAATTTGCGTGCAATGCGGAGTCCGTGCCGGATGGCGCAAACACAATTTCGGCGCTCATCCCCTCCAATCCAAGCAGGCACAGAAGCTCACATCGCATTTCCTCGATTCGTGTATCGAAAGCAGCGTCAAACCCTGTGAAAAGCGCCTTCTCAAGCAGTTTGGTACGCGCGTGCTCGGCCTGGGCGTAAGCTCGTTCGGAAATCGACGTCGCTGTCGATGAAGCACACTCCACCACTCCAAATTGCGGAATGGGCGAACAGCCATATTCATTTATCACCGATTGCGGCAACAAAAGCAGTCGGTTGTCGCCACCGCTCCTGAGAAGGTCGGGAAGCGGTGCAAATAACGCCCCCGCCGACGGTGAGCGCTCCACGTTGTGTCCCACAGACGAAGGCACAGAATTTGTGACTTCAGCCCGAGCGCTGATACTGCGCATGTTCGACGCCCATCCTTCGGCGCATGAGGTATTTCTCGATCTAAATGACCGTCTGTACCCGCGGCCGGAGTACGCGAGAGGTTCGCTGCCATGGTGACCGGTGATGGTTAACGAGCGGTTCGGAGCCCGAACTCTCCACAAGCGGCCACTGATCTGTCGAAAATTGCGACCGCGTCAGAAAGCCCTACTTTTCAATGCCTTCTCTAGGTGCGGAGGAAGTTTTGATAAGCGACATGGCTGTAAGATTGGCAAATATCAATGTTTCGGCAATGTTCCCAAACCGCTATTTCGCTGGCTGCTGAGGCTGAGCATTCCTTCAGCTTATCTCCGTGGTCGGACTTAACGTGGAAACGTGTCTACATTTGGAGATGATGGTGGCTGTCACGACACTTTCGAGCCGCGAGTTCAACCAAGATGTGCCAGCGGCGCAAAAAAGGCGGCCAGCAGGGGGCCAGTCTTCATCACCGATCGTGGTCGGCCGGCACATGTGCTCCTGACGATGGAAGACTATCAGCGCCTTACGGGCGAACACATGTCGCTTCTGACGGCGCTGGAGCAGGATGGGGCAGAGGCGGATTTTGCGTTCGATCCACCCAGGCTTGAAGGTTTGACCCGTCCGGCCAACCTGGACTGATGTTTCTTCTTGATACCAATGTCATCTCGGAGTTGCGCCGGCCCAATCGAGCCAATTCCAATGTCGTGAAATGGGCTGGCAGCGTCCCCGCCGTTCAATTCTTTCTTTCTGCGATTTGCCTCCTGGAAATCGAGCAGGGCGCGCTTCAGATCGCGCGCAAAGATGAGGCGCAGGGCAAAATCCTGCGGGCCTGGATCGACGATCATATCCTTGCGCGTTTCGAGAGCCGAATTCTGGCCATCGATAGCCGCGGTCACTTTGCGGTGTGCCCGCCTGCATATCCCCGATCCACGGTCAGAGCGTGACGCGATGATCGCGGCAACCGCACTCGTGCATGGGATGACGATCGTGACGCGAAACGTGAGTAACTTCGCGGCTATGAGCGCCAACATATTCGATCCGTGGAATGCGCCTGGGTAGCGAATGTGTCGGGCAAGGCGGCATCCTCGTGCCGCCGCATGAAATAAGGTGCCGCCCCTGCTACAACCGCGCGCCCCAAGTCCGGCATTCGGCAACACGCCGGCGAGACTCACCGGATTTGGCATTGGAGCCAAGGCCGTGACAGGAACTTCCGCTATCCACCGATTCCTACGCTGATTTTGGCAAACGGGCCGTAGAAGCCGCGGTCGTAGCTTTTGGCGGCGTCGATGCCGCCGTCGACGGCGCCGAAGAATAAATCTGCGCGATAGCCGAACGAGATTTTGACGTCTTGCAGCCGGTAGGAAATCGACGCATAGCCACCGAGATTGGGCACGCTGCGTTCGTGGCCGCGCGCGACAGTCAAATGATTGCTGTAGAGCGAACCGAAATTCGCATAGGAGATGCGATGCGGCGCACGCGTCTGATGACTACCACTGACATTTTGCTTGCCGAACAAGAGAGCCGCATTTGCGCCCCAGTCGAGCCAGAGCGAACCGTCTTGCGGGTTGCCGAGGACCGGCGCGGACGCATCCCACGAAATCGAAGGTCCGGCGCCGTTGAACGAATGCCGGATATGCGCGGTGGCATGGAACAGATTGCCGGGGTTTGCCGCATTGGTTGGCTGCGAACTTATCTGCGTGTCTGTCGTTGAATCGAAATTGGCGTAGCGCACACCGAGGCTGATGACGGAATGGCCGTCAAGACCGAGCATGCCAAGTCCCACATCGCGGCCCACCTTGAAATCGGTGATGAGATGGGTACTTAGCGTGCGCGCGGAGGCTTGATAAAAAGCAAAAGGTCCATGCGCATAGCCGGAAGTTGGTGTGATCGAGATGGGCGGCGGCTGCTCATGCGCCAATTTGGTGCGCAACGCCCGGCCATAACGCACGGATGCCGACAACACCCATTCGGTTCCGGAAGGCAGAAAGGTGATCGACGCGTCGCTGTCCCAGCCAAGCCGCGGCCCGCGCTGGAGATCATAGGGCGAGACAGTCTCGAACGCTGGACGCGGTGTTTCGAGCAAATCCGATGGGGTAAAAAGCGCATGGCCGTCATTGATCGCATCGAGTTGTCCGCCAAGTTCGATCCAAACCAGCGGCGTGCCGGCGCCGTCTTCCGCTTGTGCACTTTGTCCGCCGCCGACCGCGAACAGTGCGAAGGCCGAAGCCGTCGCCAGAAGCCGCTTGCGAATGTCGTTATGGCGCACTTGCATCATCTCGCTCATCGTTTCCCCCTACCAGTTCTTCGTGACGCGGATGCCGATGAGACGCGGATCGGTGAGGAACACGTTCGTCGTCAGACCCACATCGTCGCTGTATAGAAAGTCGCCCGTGATCGCGGTCACATTGAAGACGTTCTTCATATAGCCCATCACCTGCCATCCGTCCTGGTTGGTGAAGATCAACGCCAAATTCACATTGGTGTAACCGCGCAGGCGGTCATATGGATTGTCGTTGAACACGCGCGCCCAGGAATAATCTTGCCAATAATAATCGCCGCGCAGCGTGGCCGCCCAATCCGGCGTGACAGGCAGGGAGTATTGCGCGCCGAACGAAACGGTAAACGGCGGCGCATTCGGAAGCTTGTTGCCGCCAAGCTGCTTGTCGAAGCCCGCGCCGTCGTTGGGCGCGGGGCCAGCGCCGGCATTCGTCGCATTCGGATCGGTCCCGTTAAATCCTGGATATCCCGGTGGCTGCGGACCCCAGATCGGATCAATGCCGGCATGATTGAGGTATCCGTAGGCATACGGACAGGCGAGCTCAGCCTCGAACGATTGGTAGAAGCCCGCCGGCTGATTGAGGATGGCCGCCACGACATATTTCGGCAGGATGCAGTTCGATGTCTGGGTCAGAAAGGGCTTGTAGACAACCCAGTCGGGGTTGCCCGCGGTGCGATCCATCAAATCGACGGCCTCGTCGCCATTGTCGAGTCTGGTGTCTTCGTACCCGCCGCTGAAATTGAAACGCAAGCCGACAATCGGCTCCCAATTCGCTTCCAGTTCCGCACCCTTCACCTTCGCATTGAAGTTCAGATTGATCGCAGTGCGGTCGACGATCTCGGAAATCTGGTAATCCTTGTAATCGTAGTAGAAAACATCGCCGTTCAACGTGAGTGACCCGTCCAGCAGTGTGTTCTTGGTACCGAGTTCATAGGCGTTGACGAATTCCGGATTGAAGGTGAGCGGATGCACGATCGTTTGCGTGATGACGGGCGGTGGCGGATTGGCACCACCGGCCTTGTAGCCGCGCGAATAAGAAGCGTAGAACAAAGTCTGATCCGTGAAGTCGAACTGGGGCGTCCAATTGGCGACAAAGCGTCCCGTCAATTTCTGCCATTGCTGATCGACAACACCGACAATCGGATATCCCCATCCCGGTATTGCAATCCAGCTCGGAATTTCGAGAAAATGCTTGCGATCGTCCGTCCAACGCAGGCCGCCGGTGAGCTTCACATCGGGCAGCAGTTGATAATTCGCCTCGCCGAAACCCGCATAGGAATTGAGCGTGTAGGGATTCCGATTAAGGAAATAATTGTGGCCCTGATTGTTCAGGTGGGTGATCGGATTGGGATCGACATAGGTGCAGCCGAAAGGCTGAATGTCGGAGCCACCGGAATAAACATGCGGGATCGGCGCACCATTATAGCATAGATTGGGGAATGTGCCGGACGGCGCGGTGGGATTCTGGGCCAGCGCGATGGCCGTTGCCACATTGTAGAAGACATAAAAGCTTTCGTCGGTTTCATAGTGCAGATAATTGCCGCCGAGCGTGAAATTGAGCGGCCCACTGAAGTTCGACGCAAGGCGGAATTCCTGACTGAACTGCCAGGACTGTTCTAGCGACATGTCTTCCCCAACGACCTTGCTCGAACAACCCAATTGCGGATCGCACATGACACCGCCGGGCTGGGCCGCATTGTCGGCAAAAATGCCGGGTGCGGTATTAAAGTTGTTGAAGTCCTGCGTGGAGCGCAACAGATCGGCGCCATAGCCTGTTTGCGACGAGAAGGTCAGCGCCGGCGTGATGACGTAATCGGCATTGTATTCCAACGTGTCGGCCTTGACCTTGTAGGTCGGCGTCAGCACCGATTGTATGACACGCAGATTCGGCGATTGAACCGTGCTCGCGTAAGGGTCGGTCAAGCTCTTGAGTGCGCCGAATGAAACACCTGCCACAATCAACTGGTCCGAAAGTCCGTTTGGCGTTTCGAACGCCGACGGGGAATAAAGAGAGGTCGGCACGCAACCCTGGCTCAGCTGATTCTGCATCGTGCTGCCGAGGAATACCTCCGCTTCCGTCGAATAGGTGATGCCGGTGGTCGGATCAGTAATCGTTGCTGGTCCCGGATCCTTCTTGCACAATTGCTTACCGCTATTGAGTTGGTCGTCGTCTTCGGCAAAATGCTCCCACACGAAATAGGATTGCAGATTCTCCAGCGGCTTCCAGCCCAAGGTGACGCGGCCCGACCACAGATCGCGGCCATCAATGCTTTGCTGAGTCGTCTCGTCGAAGGTATAGCCGTTGCGCTTGGTCCATTCGCCGGCGATGCGTATGTCGAAGCGGTCGTCAACAATGGGAATATTCACCATGCCTTCGAGCCGGCGATTCTGATAATTGCCGATATCGGCGGATGCCATTGCTTCGAACTGATCCGTCGGTTTGGCCGATTCCAGATTGACCACGCCTGCCGTCGCGTTGCGGCCGTATAGCGTGCCTTGCGGTCCGCGCAGCACCTCCACCTGGCCAACATCGTAGAATTCCTGCTCGAAAAAATGATTGCGGATGAAGGGTGTGCTGTTGAACGCGACAGCGACGGCCGGATCGGTCGCCACCGAAATCGCCTGTGTGCCGATACCACGGATCTGGATGCTGTAGCCGGTGAAATTCGTTTTGGTGAACGTGAGGTTCGGCACCTGCTTCACGAGATCGGGACCACCCGCGGTCTGTGTGGCCGTCAACTGCTCCTGCGAAAGCGCGGTGATAGCGATGGGAACGGATTGGACATCGGCTCCCCCGAGCTTCGACGACGTAACCGTGACGGTTTCAACCGCACCGCGCGACACAGGAGCTATTTGAGCGACGGTGAGTGGCGTTTCCTCCGTCGATGTCGTTTCGCGCACGATGGCGATGGCGCCGGAAGCGTGGCGGCGCATGACAAAGCCGGTGCCGGAGAGGATTCGCGAGAGTGCATCGTCCGGCGCTAGGTCGCCGCGCACACCCCTGGTCTGAGCACCCTGGATGGCGTCCGCCGAATACATGAGCGCAACGCCAGTTTGCTTGCCGTAGATGCCCAGTGCAGCCCTGAGATCACCACTCGGAATATTGAAGTCAGCGGCAAAGGCGTTGGCCGGTAGAGCGGCAGCCGAAACTCCTAACAGATAACGCAGATAGACAGACCTTTTCATCGTCCCCCCGTTTGGGCTTTTCACCCGCTGCACGATCGGCGCTCTCCGGTAATGACCGGCTCAGCGCGAGATCAGGATTTCCTCTCCATGGTCTTCGATGCGCAGGCCCAGAACGTCTTGCGCGAGTTCGGTGAAGGCTTCGATATTGTTTGCGGGAAACGTGCCGCCGATAGCGATGTGTGCCGCCGATGGCGCTACTTCGAGCTTTTTTGTATTATAGCGATTGAACTCGGCAACTGCACCGGCGATGGTCGCGTTGTCGAATACCAGCACGCCGCGTCGCCAGCCGAGTTCATCGGCCAGTTTTTGCACGGGCTTGTGGCGGACGACCGTCGCATGCGGCGCGACGACGATGACATCGCCTCTGGCCAGCAGTGCGGGCTTATCTTTGACGCCCTCGCCTGTTGCATCGAGCCGCACAAGACCTTCCGTGACCGCTACTTCGAGCGCGCCGGTGACACGGCGAACGAGAAATTTTGTGCCCAGATCGGTGACGCGGTGATTGCCTGCCTGCACGGTGAATGGCCGGCTCACATCATGCGCGATCTGGAAATAAGCTTCGCCGCGGTCGAGCGTGGCTTTGCGAACGCCCGTGCCATAGATAAGACGTAGCCTCGTGTCGGTGTTGAGTTCGATTTGCGAACCGTCGGGCAGTTTCAGCGTTTCATGGCCCCCAATGGCCGTAGTGTAAATCTTCTCGCGCGGCTCAACGAAATAGGTAGTGACGCTCAACCCTACGGCAGCTACGACGATTGCAGCAACACGCAGAATTGTTCGCAAGCGCGACGGCGCCGTTTCGCTCGCATTGCGGCGATGCGCTGGATGGCGCAACGCGCCCAAACGCGACGTATAGCTCCACGCAGCGTCAAGTCGTAAAAACGCGATGCGGTGAGCCGGTGACTGAACAAGCCAGGTATTGAGCGCGGACTCATCTGCTTCGCTCCAACTGTCCGTGACGCGGCGGGCGAGCCATTGGGAAGCCATCGCCTCGATATCTTCAGCACACGCGAGGCTAAGCTCGCCGTCCTTGCCCGCGCTGCTCATGATTTGCGCCCTAATTCGCCTGGCTCGCCGTAAAGCATGTCCGCCAACGCGCGCATGCCGTTGGCGAGATGCCATTTGACCGTCTCTTCGCTAATGCCCATGCGCGTAGCGATTTCCTGACGCGACAATTCCTCGATCTGTTTCAGCACCACGACTTCGCGGGCGCGTTCAGGTAAGCGATCGAGCGCCGCCTGCACGCGGCGCAGCGTATCCTTGCCGATCGCGACGGCCTCGGGGCCGGGAACATCGGCAGCGACACCCAGCGCATCGAGATCGGCGACTGCTTCGATGGAAACAATCTGCTCGCGACGCACGCGATTGATCATGAGGTTACGCGCCGTCGTCAGTACGAACGGCTTTGCGGGCTTGGGAATCTGACGGTGCGCGGCTTCGTAAACTCGCACATAAACTTCTTGGCGCATGTCCGCGATCTCGCTCTTGTTGCCCCAGTTGCGGCGTAGAAACTGCATTAGGATGGATTCGAGCGGCAGCACTTCGCGGACGAACCAGGTATCCACTTCGGACGCGATCACGACCACGCCTGAATGAGACGCGTCGCCTTCACGGCCTGTTCCCGAAGACCCTGTCATCCTCCGCCAGCTCTTTCGCCCCTGGGTCAAGCCCTATATCTATAAAACAAAGATGCGGGCCCGGTGGGGGGTGGAAAGATGCAATTTTCCAAAATTGAAGGAATGTTGCGGCAAGCCAAAAGATAAGGTGCGGCATCAAACCGAGAATTGCGCGATCCGGGTTCCAGAGAAGGCAAATTTTCGTTCAAACTCCCCACGGAGCCCCTTTGTGCTGCTGTCAAAGTGCTCCTGGCCCCTATGGTCCGGGCAGGGCGAAAGCCTAAAGTGCGCGCAACTCTCCATGCGTGGCTTATCTATTCGCCGATCACCAAAGAGGCGAGAATTACTCAGAACGAACACGACGAAAAAGCGCGCGTATTGAAGATCGGCAGGCCGAGATCGCCGTCAAGATCGAACAACACCAGACAGGCGACGACCCATTCCGCGCTACTCTGGAATCCATGATTTCTGTGGCTTCCCGCGCTGTGGACCTAATTATAAGTGTTCGAAAACTGAACAAAACGCAATTGGTCTCGCGGGTGTTTTCGAGCCTTCGCCTTAACGGGAAAAAGCTTGAATATACAATGCGTTCACCCTTCGACCTGATGGTCAATAGGCCAGATCATGCAACTTGGCTGGGTTCTTGAATACGGTTCGAACCGAACGCTTCCAGGATATTCTTGAAATTAGGGCCGTTCTCGGTGATTTACCGTTAGCTGCTTGAACGCCGGCTCCGCGTGATGTCCGATCAGCACGACGCCTGCACGATCGCTGAATGAACGGGGCATCGCGGCCGTTCTGGTGGCACAAGGACCAGACGCCAGGTACTACAACCGCGCCCTGTTCATTTGAAACCAGATCATCCTCCTAGCGGCCCATTACGGAAGACCGACGCTGATTGTGGCGAACGGGCCCTTGAAGCCCAGCGTTTCGGATTTCCGCGCGTCAATACCGCCGTCCATAGCGCCGAAGAAAAAGTCGGCGCGATAACCGAGGCTGATCTTGGCGTCGGCGTAGCGATACGAAAGCCCGGCAAAGCCGCCGAGATTGGGCACGATGACGGATTTGTTCAAGCGATGACCGTCCGTGTCCTGATTGGCATAAACAAAATAGGCCTGGCTGTAGAGTCCTATGCCACCCTTTGGCCAATAACGCCCATATCCCTGATGATGCACATCGGTTTTTTGCCGTCCAAACAGCAGCGCGACGTTGGCGCCCCAATCGACCAAAATCTCGCCATTCTTCTCATTGCCCGCAACCGACGCTGAGTTGGTCCATGACAACGAGGGCCCTATGCCTCGGAAGCTGCGCGTTGCATTCGCGGTGGCGTGATAGGTGTGGAAATATGGGCTATCGATTCTTGTCGGAGCGCCCGCGGACGGAAAATATTTGAAATGTGCATCAGGCCGCGCCCGCATATCGACCGACGAGCGCGACGTCAATTGTGCGATGCGAATTCCGGCGCTCAGCACGGAAGACCCATGACCGTTGAAGAGTCCAACCCCGACATCCTTGCCGACCGTGAAATCCATAATCGCGTGACGTTCGTCGTGATTGGCCATCGTGTCGACGAAATTCTCCTGCGTGAGCAGGTTGTCACCAGACCGCAGAACGGGCCGGCCGCTTTGAAATGACTGATAATGCACCTTGTCTGTCTGGTGATGGACATCCCGGCGATTGCCGGAGCGGCCGAAGCGGACGCCTGCGGAGAACACCCAATCCGAGTTTTCCGGCTGGAACGAGATGCTGGCTTCCCCGCCGAAGCTGAAGGTGGGCGGCTTCTGCGCGCCAAGTGGCGTCACCTTCTCTTGCAGGATGGCGGAACTGGAATATGCCGTCAGGAAATCGGGCGCGAATGGCGCGCCCTGCCCGCTGACGTTCTCCGCCTGCCCGCCGAGCTCGATCCAGACGGTCGGGCGGCCGGTGTCGTCATCCGCAGCCTTTGCATCATGCGCGGCGACGGATGCAAGAAGCGCTACTGCGGAAACGCTCGTCAGCAATTGTCGGCGGAAGCCGCGTTCGCTGTTTTTGATGTTCATCAATTCGCTCATCGGTTTCCCCTCACCAGTTCTTCGTAACGCGGATGCCGATCAGCCTGGGATCGGTCAGGAACACGTTGGTCGTCAGGCCGCTGTCATCGCTGTTCAGGAAATCGCCGGTGATATCCGTGACGTTAAAGACATTCTTGATATAACCCATCACCTGCCAGCCGTTCTGATTGGTGAAGATCAGCGAAAGGTTGACATTTGTGTAGCCGCGCAGCCGGTCATAAGGATTGTCATTGAAGATGCGCGCCCAGGAATAATCCTGCCAATAGTAATCGCCGCGCAGCGTGCCCGCCCAATCCGTCGTAATCGGAATTGTGTATTGCGCGCCGAACGACACCGTGAACGGTGGCGCATTCGGCAGCTTGTGTCCGGCCAAGTTCTCCAGAAACCCTTCGCCATTGTTGTAGGCAGGCGTCAGAGGATTGAACCCCGGATAGTTTGTGGGAATCGGCGTGACCGGCGTTGGGGCAACCTCCAAACTCGGCATGTACGCAGTCATGCCCGTCGGATTCGGCACGTAAGGAAAACCCGTGGCTGGATCTAAGTGATCGGTGTAGGCAAGCCGGCAAGCCCACGGGCCAAAACCTGCTGTACCCTGGGCGGTCTGTTCCTCCAGCAGAGCGCCCACGACATAATCGGGGAGCACGCAGTTCGAAGCTGCCGTCGGGAACGGCTTGACCACCATCCAGCCGGGCATGCTAGCCGTACGGTTCATCAGGTCGATGCCGGTATCACCGCCTGCGGCCGCCGTATCTTCCCAGCCGCCGGCGAAGTTGAACTTCAAGCCAGGCAAAGGCTCCCAGTCGGCGGCGACTTCGGCGCCTTCGACATGGGCATTGTAGTTGTTGTTGATCGCGGTGCGGTCGACGATCTCGGATATCTGATAACCTGTATAATTGTAATAGAAGATATCGCCGTTCAGCGTCAGCGAGCCGTCGAGCAGCGTGTTCTTGGTGCCAAGTTCGAAGGCCTCGATGTATTCCGGCTTGAAGGTCAGCGGGTGATCGACGAACGGAATATTGGAAAGGGTGCCACTGTCACCCCCAAATACCGGAAATATCGCGCCCGGCGGATTGGCGCCGCCGGCCTTGTAGCCGTGGGAATAAGACGCATAGAGCAAGGTCTGATCGGTGAAATCGAAGCTGGGCGTCCAGTTGAGCACGGCGCGACCCGTCGGCCGCTCCCAGGTCTGGTTCTCGATGCCCGAGACCCAATAGCCGTAACCCTGATCCACGACCTCGCTCGGAATATCCACGAAATGTTTCTGGTCCACCGTCCAGCGCAGCCCCGCCGTGAGTTTGAGGGTGGGCGTGATGTTGTAGTAGGTCTCGCCGAACATGGCGTAGGAGTTGAGCGTATAGGGATTCTGGCTCAGGAAATAATTGTGCCCCTCATTGTTGAGGCTGCCGATCGGGTTGGGATCAATGTAGACGCAGTCCTGCCCTGGATCGCCGCCGCCTGCGAGAGGGTTCGGGCTTTGATAGCCGCCCATGAACCGTGACTGGTTGAACAGGCAATTCGGTCTGCCCGGCAAGCTATATCCACCGCCGATGCCATTTTGAGCAGTGCCTGTAGCATGTGAAAAGGCCGTCAGGGCATTGACGAAGACATAGTAGTTTTCCTCGGTCTCGTAGTGGAGATAGTTGCCGCCGATGCTGAAATTGAAGGGGCCGCTGAAGTTGGAACTCAGGCGGAACTCCTGGCTCAACTGCCAGGCATGTTCTTCGTCGAGGTCCTGGGCAACGAGCCGGTCCGAACAGCCCAATTGCGGATCGCAGAAAATAGCGGCTCCCGGAGATGGCGGGATCCGGCAAGAAATAGCCGGCCGGATTTGGCGTATATAGACCGGTGGGATCATAACCGGCCGTGCCAAACGGGGAGTTGTACGCGAACATTCCCGGCGTCGTGTCGAAACGATTGTAATCTTCGGTCGACCACAGCAAGTCCTGATTGAAGCCGGTCTGCGACGTGAAGGTCAGCACCGGACTGATATTATAGGTAGCGTTGTATTCGAGCGTATCGTTTTTTGCGCGATAGGTCGGAAGGATTTCCGATTGAATCTGCCGCAGATTGGTGGATTGTGTGGTATCCGCATAAGGATCGACTTGAAGCAACAACCCTTCGACTTTTGCAGCAACCACGTAGGGAATCGACGGACCGTAGGGCACCTCGAAGGCGCTGGCCGAATAAAGCGAAGTGGCCTGACATCCTTGGCTCAAATACTGCTGACTGAAAAGGAATGCTTGGTCGGCGCCAGATAGCGAAGGCGCTGGGACCTGCTGATTGAACGAATAATTGCCGGCTTGTCCGCTGATTGCCGAAGGCGGTTGCGCTGTCTCACAGAGCTGCTTGCCGCTTCTCAGACGATCATCGTCTTCGCCGAAGTGCTCCCAGATGAAGTCGCTACGAAAGTCCGAAGTCGGATTCCAGCCGATGGTCAGGCGGCCGGACCACAGGTCGCGGCCATCGACAGGCGCGCCGAGCGTCGCGTCGGTGGTATAGCCGTTGCGTTTGGTCCATTCGCCCGCAACACGAAGGTCGAGACGGTCGTCAACGATAGGAATATTGATCATCGCTTCCAACCGGCGATTCTGATAATTGCCGATATCCGCCGACGCCATCGCTTCAAACTGATCGGTCGGCTTGGCCGAAATCAGATTAACGACGCCCGCCGTGGCGTTGCGGCCATACAACGTGCCCTGCGGCCCGCGCAGCACCTCAACCTGGCTGACGTCGTAGAATTCCTGCTCGAAGAAATGATTGCGGATGAACGGTATGTCGTTGAACGCAACCGCCACGGCCGGGTCGGTGGTTACCGAAATCGCCTGGGTGCCGATGCCGCGGAGTTGGATACTGTAGCCAGAGAAATTGGTCTTCGTGAACGTCATGTTTGGAACCTGCTTGATCAGGTCCGGACCGCCCGCCGTCTGCGTCGCGGTCAGCTGTTCCTGGGACAGTGCGGTAATAGAGATTGGAATAGATTGTACGTCGCCACCACCGAGCTTCGACGAAGTGACGGTGACGGTCTCCACCGCCCCGCGCGGCGCGGGTATGGCCTGCGCAAGCTCCGTGGATACGGTGGTATCGCGGTTGTTTTCCGAGGTCTGGTCATGGACGATCGTGACCGCGCTTCCCGAATGGTGACGAATGGAAAAACCCGTACCTGTCAGGATGCGGGAAAGTGCTGCGTCGTCCGACAGGTTGCCGCGCACGCCTTTGGTCTGCACACCCTTGAGAGAGTCTTCCGAGACGACCAGCGAAACACCGGTTTGCTGCGCGTAGGCATCTAATGCGGATTTGAGGTCACCGCCCGGAATGTCGAAACTTCCGGCCGATGCGGCGGTGGCCAGCGCCAGCGCGCTTGCGCCTGCCATCAACGAGACTGTGCGGCCAAGTCTTGTCATACTTCCCCCTCGCTTCGCGGCTGCCGCCGCCAAAAGTCCTCGCATTACCGCGAGATCAGAATTTCGTTGCCACGGTTCTCGACGCGCAGGCCGAAGACGTCCTGTGCGACGTTGACGATGGCGGCGGTATCGTTGGACGGAAAACGACCATGAATGGTCAACCTTGCGGCCGCGGGATCTAGGATCACGATTTGTTTTATGTTGTAGCGGTTGAGTTCGCTGGCAGCTTCGGCGAGCGTCGTGCGGTCGAAGATGATAACGCCGTGGCGCCAGCCGAGCGCGTTGTCGATGGTGCGCTGTGGCGCTTTGGTCACCGACATCGTGTCGGCGGTGGCGTAAGCGATATCACCGGGCTTCAGAATGGCGGGCATAGTGCGGGCACCCGTGGATTCGAAACGGGCGCTACCCTCCATGAGAGCCACTTCGGTGCGCGCGGAATCCTGGCGCACCAAGAATTTCGTGCCGAGATCAACGACGCGATGCTGACCCGCCGTCACGAAGAACGGATGGGCCTCGTCATGCTTGATCTGAAAAAAAGCCTCGCCGCGGTCGAGCCAGACCTTGCGAGCGTTGCCGTTTGCTAGGCGCAACACAGTGTCGGTGTTGAGTTCAATTTGCGAACCGTCGCCTAAAGTGAGCGTTTTGCGTTGGCCGATGGCCGTCGTGTAAGTGCGCGTGACCGGTTCGGCGGAGTAGATCGTGATTGCGACGCTGATCATGGCCATGACGGCGAACACGGCAGCGGCGCGAAACAGAACGGGCCCGACACGCCGGCCAGATGCGGTGGGTGCGCGTTCGGGCGCCGAAGGCTTGAGGGCGGCGAGGCGCTCGGCGTGGGTCCATGCCGCTTTCAACCGCCAATAGGCGGCACGGTTGGCACGCGATTGCGCAAGCCAGGCTTCGAGTTCGGCTTGCTGGGTTTCAGTCCACGCATCCGCATCACAGCGCTCCAGCCAAGATGCGGCGACGGCCTCGATCTCGCCGGCGCAGGGAAGAGGAGCGGTATTCATATGCCCTCCTTCGGCGTTTCGCCGTAGAGCGTGTTGGCAAGTACGCGCATCCCGTGAGCGATGTGATCGGCGACGGTGCGTTCGGCGATGCCCATTCGCTCGGCAATTTCGCGGCGCGACAGGCCCTCGATCCGGCGCAACACGACGGCTTCGCGGGCGCGCGGAGGAAGGCGGTCGAGCGCCAGATGCAGTTTGCGCAGCACATCGCGCGCGATCACGCTACGGTCGGGACCGGGTTCGTCGGTGGCAAGTCCATAAGCGTCCATGTCAGCCACCGCGTCGATGGGCACGATCTGCTCGCGGCGCACGCGGTCGATCAGCATGTTGCGCGCAGTGGCAAAGACAAATGGCTTGGTGCGTTCGGGAATCCGGGTTTCGGCGGCTTCCAGAAGCTCGACATAGATCTCCTGGCGGAAATCTTCGAGGTCCGCCTTGTTGCGCCAATTCTGATGCAGGAAATGCATCAACATCGCCTCCAGCGGCAGGACTTCCCGGACAAACCAATCCTCTACGACGGACACAAAAATGGCCTCGCCCGCACGGCGCGGGTCGCCCTTTTCACTGCTGTTCTCCGGCGTTTTCTCAGCCATTCTGTTGCCAGTTTCAGCCTTTCGAGAAGAGACCGGTACTGGGTTCTGGCTATAAGACGCTTGGCGCAAAGCACGGTACGTGTCGATCATGCAAAATATTTCTGCTGAGCCGCGCAATTTTGTTTCAAGGGTGAAAACAAACCTCAAAAGCATCGGGCGATTTAAGACAAGTCCCGACCGCCTGAGGCTTCGCGCCTATAAGGTTGCCGGCGCCTTGACCGCGTTGACCTTCAAGACGGCCGTCGACGATCGGCCCGCTTCACCTCCTCGAAGCGACTGTGGCGCACTTTGGCCTGACCCCGAGAAAGTATCAGCCCGGCGCCATCGACGTCACCGGCTCCATCACCAAAGCCGGCGACGCCATGATGCGCAGCGCACTCTACGAAGCGGCGCATTCCATGCTCACGCGCGTGAAGAGCTTCTCCAACCCGAAACGCTGGGCGATGGCGGTCGCCCAAACGCCACGACATCCGGCGTGCCACGGTGGCCCTGGCCAGGAAGTTGGCGATCGTTCCGCAACGCATGTGAACGGCACCGATTCCCGCTTCGGCAAAGAGGAGGCATCAGCCGCATAAGGAAAAGGACTCAGGCAGCGCGGAAGTTCTTGCCCGTCCCTATTCCCGTCGCCGGGACCGTGAAGCCGATGAAACCGCAATGTCGGATGTGCGTCTCGCAAGAGCCAGCACGTCTCCTAGATAGGCCCTCGGCCTCCATCCCACCGCATCATGTGGCGGCCACGAACGCAAGCATGACACCGGCGGCGAGATTATCGGACGCAGCCCTGACTCCCAACTGCCGATTACGGAAGTCCAGCGCTGATCGTCGCGAAAGGTCCGTAGAAGCCGATCGTGGTACGATTGGGCGTATCGATCCCGCCATCCATTGCACCGAAGAAAAAATCGGCGCGATAGCCCAGGCTAAGCTTGGCATCCGAATATCGGAACGAAAGGCTTGCAAATCCGCCCACATTGGGAACAGTAACGGAGTGAGAGCGGCGTTGATCGGGCGGCGTATGACGATAGAGCGTCGTTCTTGGATCTTGAATGTAGTGGGAGAAGAAATTGTAAAAGCCTTGGTGATACAGCGCCGTAGTTTGATGATGCACGAATGTCTTTTGCCGGCCAAATAGGACGGCGGCATTTGCGCCCCAGTCCACATAAATCTGACCCTGATCCAGATTGCCGACAACCGGCGCCGAAGCATTCCAAGAAAGCGATGGGCCTAGTCCGCGAAAGCTTCGCGTGTATGACGCTGCAGCCATATTCGAATGATAGATGCCGCCGAGAAAATAAAGTCTACCCATATAACCGTGTACGTACGTGGGATGCGCGTCAGGATCCGACTTGAACGCAACATTTCCTTTTGAGCCTAGTTGTGCGTAGCGCAATCCAAGACTGATCACAGAAGATGATCTCGAACCAAACATGCCCAAGCCAACATCTTTTCCGGCCTGGAAGTCCAATATAGTGTGACTCTCTTCGCCTTTCTTGCTCACATCGATAAATTGCATGGCCTTGCGGAACGGCACAGGCAGGTTCGAATTAATGGTCGGTATTGGCTGCTGGGTCGGATAAGACTGTTGATGAAGCATCTTGCTAGCAGTGGAACGGCCAAAGCGCGTCGACACAGACAAAATCCAGTCCGAACCTCGCGGCTCAAATGTGATCTTTCCTTCCCCGCCAACGCTATTGCGCGGCGGATGTCCAACGTTCAAGGGTGAAACAGTCTCCGGCCCCGGGCGAGGTGTCCCAAAAATGAAGGGCGGCGCGAACGGTTGCTCCGGCGCGTCCATTCGCTCCATCTGCGCTCCAAGTTCGATCCATATCGTTGGCCGGTCTGAATCGTTTTCAGCGGCTCTCGCGTGCTCTCCGCCTCTGACCACACTGACCAATACGAGAACCGAAGTCGTTGCGAGTAATTGCCAGCGCAGGCTTTTGAACTTTGTAGAGTTGTTTGTCAGTTCGCTCATTGCGATCCCCCTCACCAATTCTTCGTAACGCGGATACCGATCAACTTCGGATCGGTTAGGAAGACATTGGTTGTCAGCCCACTGTCATCGCTGTTCAAAAAATCGCCAGTAATTGCAGTCGTGTTGAAAACATTTTTGTCGTAGAGCATCACCTGCCAACCCGACTGACTGGTGAGAATCAACGCGAGATTGACGTTGGTGTAGCCGCGCAAACGGTCATAGGGATTATCGTTGAAAACCCGGGCCCAAGAATAATCCTGCCAATAGTAATCGGCGCGGAGCGCGCCCGCCCAATCGGGCGTAAGCGGAATTGTGTATTGCGTACCAGCCGACACCGTGAACGGCGGCGCATTTGGCAACTCCTTTCCACCCAACGCCTTATCAAATCCCCCGCCATTGTTTGGGGCACTAGATGGATCAAAACCGATATACCCCGCGGGCGCCGGGGCTGACGTGCTCCCGTTAAAGAGCATCGGATTCGGAACGAACGGCAGGTCAGTAATTGGATCGAAATGCTCGGAATAGGCTGTTGAACAAGCAAAAGGAACTGCAATGGTGTTGAATGTACTTTGTTGAACTAATAGAGCGGCTACGACGTAAGTGGGAAGGATACAATTTGATGCCTGCGTGACGAACGGCTTTACAACCATCCAATCAGGATGATTCGCAACGTCCGCGCGATCGATGAGATCGACAGCCTTGGTTCCTTTGGCAAGCGCAGTGTCTTCCCAGCCGCCCGCGAAATTGAACCGCAGTCCGGGTATGGGTTCCCATGTCGACTCAACTTCCGCGCCTTTTACATGCGCATCAAAATTCTGATTGATCGCCGTACGGTCCACAATCTCTGAAATCTGATAATTCTCGTAGTTATAGTAGAACGCACTGACATTCAGGGTGAGAGCGCCATCGAGCGACGTATTCTTCGAGCCCAATTCGAACGCGTCGATAAACTCCGGCTTGAACGTCAGAGGATGAATGGGATCGGTGATATCTCCGCTAGCGAATGACAGCAGGATGGCGCCGGGTGGATTGGCGCCGCCTGCCTTGTAGCCGTGAGAATAAGAACCGTAGACCAATGTCTGATCGGTGAAGTCCAGCTTGGGCGTCCAGTTGATCACCGAACGACCGGTCAATTCATCCCATTGTTGATTGACGACGCCAGTAACGGGGTAACCGTAGCCCGATACCAACAGTTCGCTAGGGATGTCCGTAAAGTGTTTGCGGTCGTCCGTCCAACGTAGGCCGACGGTCAATTTCAGGTCATTGGTGAGATTATAATATCCTTCGCCGAATGCAGCATATGAATTCAAAGTGTAGGGATTCTGGCTGAGGAAATAATTATGGCCCTCGTTGTTCAAGCTGGTAAGCGGATTGGGATCGATATAGATGCAGCCCGATTTGGGATTAAGTGCGCCAACGCCATTTTTGGCATGTGGGTTGGAGACAGAATAGCCGCCTCCTAGGCAATTCGAATTGTCTGATACACCAGGTACCCAAGGTAACGTTTGAATGGATGTACCGCCGGTGCCCAGAGCCCAAGTGTAAGATGCGAGCGACAGCGTATTAATGAAGACGTAGTAATTTTCTTCAGTTTCGTAGTGAAGATAATTTCCACCAACGCTGAAATTGAACGGACCGTCAAAGTGCGAAGCCAATCGGAATTCCTGGCTCAGTTGCCAAGAACGTTCGTCCGACAGATCTTGGGCAACAAGACGATCGCTGCATCCCAATTGCGGGTCACAGAAGACGCCGTCCGGTAAGCAAGTGTATGGATTTCCTGTCGCGGGATTTTGAGCGTTTGTGTTGGCATACACTCCAGGTGCCGGAACGCAGGACGCATTGACTTGCAGACCGTTACATTCGCCAAATGTGGCGGTGCAATGGCCAAGACCGTTTGGGTCAGGCGTAAGAACATACAGATTGTTCTCACCTTGATTGATTCCCGCGACGTTAGGAAATGGCGCAGGTGATGGCGTTGTGTATCGGAAGGCGCCTTCCGCGGTGTTGAAGCGATTGTAATCTTCAGTCGACCAGAGGAAGTCCTGATTGTAACCCGTTTGAGAACTCAATGTCAGAAAAGGTGAGATGGTATAGTCGGTATTCAACTCCAACGTATCGTTCTTGGCCTTGTATTGAGGATCGAGCGTTGTTTCGATTACACGCGGATTTCGCGACTGCGTAGTGCTGGCATAGGGGTCGAACCCACCGAATTGACCTGCCGTAATGGGTGCGGCTTTTTCCGAAAGTGGATTATAGTATGGCAGCACCGATCCATTTGGAACCTCGAAAGCATCGCTGGAGTAGAGTGAACTCGGCAGGCAACCCTGACTTAGATAATGTGTCGGTTCGTAAGCATTGTTTGTGCCCAACACGACCGCGGGAACACCATCAACTTCGGAAGGTCCCGGATCGGTCTTGCAGAGCTGCTTGGCCGTGCGCATACGATCATCGTCTTCCGAGAAATGCTCCCAAACCAAATAGGTCTGTAGGTTTGCCGACGGCTTCCAACCCAATGTGGCGCGGCCAGACCAAAGATCGCGACCGTCGATGCGTTGATCGTCTAGCGCATTGAAGGAATAGCCTTGGCGTTTGGTCCATTCGCCAGCTAGGCGAAGGTCAAGCCGATCATCAACCAGGGGCAGATTGATCATGCCTTCAAAGCGGCGTTGGTGATAGTTGCCGAGCTCTCCGCTCGCCATCGCTTCGAACTGGTCTGTCGGTTTGGCAGTAACTAGATTGACGACGCCCGCCGTCGCATTGCGGCCGTAAAGCGTTCCTTGGGGTCCGCGAAGTACTTCTGCTTGCCCCAGATCATAGAACTCCTGCTCGAAGAAGTGATTGCGAATGAACGGAATGTCGTTTAGCGATACCGCGACTGCGGGATCGGTCGTAACCGAGATCGCCTGTGTACCAATCCCACGGATGGTGATGCTGTACCCAGTAAAGTTGGTCTTGGTAAACGTCAGATTCGGCACTTGTTTCACCAGGTCCGGGCCACCGGCCGTTTGTGTTGCGGTTAACTGTTCTTGGCTTAGTGCGGTGATCGAAATCGGTATCGACTGAACATCTGCGCCGCCGAGTTTGGACGAGGTGACAGTGACGGTTTCAACGGCTGCGTGGGATACGGGCGTAGCCTGTGCCACTTGCAGCGGCAGATCGCCGGACACGGCGCCGCGAACGATACCGATGGCACCGGATGGATCGTGGCTTTCAATGAAGCCCGTGCCTTTGAGAATTCGCGAAAGAGCATTATCGGGAGAAAGGTTTCCCTTCACCCCGTCGGTGCGCACGCCCCGGATGGCCTCTGTGGGAACGGCTAGGTTGACGCCGGATTGTTGGGCGTAGGTGTCAAGTGCCGTCTCAAGGTCTCCGGCAGGCACGTTGAACGTCGCTGCCGATACGCAGGCAATCATTGTGCCCGCGCTCACCGCGCCCAGCAACGTCGATCTGAGATATATCCTGTTCAACATACGCCCCCCTTTTTTCCTTGCGCGGAATCCGCGTCCAACTTTCCTCAGCGCGAGATCACGATCTCGTTGCTGCGCCGTTCCACATGAAGATCGAAGAATTTCTGCGTCAGCCGCGCGAACGCTTCGACGTCGTTCGTAGGCAAGGTGCCGTTGATCGCGAGTTTGGCCGCGGCCGCATCCGCGATAACAATTTTGGTACGATTGTACCGGTTGTATTGGCTTGCGGCGTCGGCAATCGTGGTATGATGGAATATGAGGAGCCCCTTTTGCCACGCGACCTCGTTCTCGAGATCGAGCAATGGCCTTCTTGTAACCGCGACAGTGCTGGTCGTGGCGAGGCCAACGTCGCCAGCCGTCAAAAGTGTTGCCTCCGCTTTTCCGGACGCCAAGGCGACCTGTACACGACCCTCCATCACCACCACGCGCACGCGACCGGCCTCGCGCTGGATCGCGAATTTGGTTCCAAGATCGGTAATCCGATGTCCGCCAGCGGTGACGACAAACGGATGTTTCGTGTCATGCCGGACCTGGAAGAATGCCTCACCGCGATCGAGCCACACCTTGCGCGGGTCTGCGGCTGCCACGCGCAGAGCTGAATTGGTGTTCAATTCGATGCGCGAACCATCGGCCAGAGTCACGGTTTCGCGTTCGCCGAGACCCGTGGCGAAAGCTTTTTCCTTCGGCCCGCCCAGCAGGCCCCATAGACCGGCGCCGGTTAGAGCCACAACCACAAGGCCTGCCGCGACGCCATTCAACGCGGACCAGAAGCGGCGGCGGCGTGTCGGCGCTGGTGCGCGCCGACGCATCGGCGCGAACTGATAGGTCCGCGTCCACACCGTTTCCAGACGCAGATAGGCGATGCGATGGGCGGTCGAGGCATCGAGCCAGGCATCGAACGCCGCCTGGTCTTCGCCCGTCCAATCCTCGCCGATACGGCGTTCGAGCCAAGCGGCGGCGCATTCCCTGATTTCGGCCGACGGTGCGACCGTTTGCAAGACGGATTCGGCGTCACTCATTTTGGCCCCCTCGGGTTGGACGGTTCGGATTGGACGGCTCGGCGAGGAAGAAATCGGCCAGCGCGAGCATCGCATTGGTGAGATGGCGCTTCACTGTTTCCTCGCCCACACCCATGCGCTGGGCGATTTCGCGGCGTGTAAGGCCCTCGATCTGCTTCAGCACGATGGCTTCGCGGCAGCGCGGCGGCAGCCTGTCGAACGCAGCTTGCAGGCGGCGTAGTTCGTCGCGCGCCATCACGATGCGGTCAGGTGCCTCGGAATCGACGGCAACATCGACGGTTTCAAGATCAGCCACTGCCTCTATAGGAATAATGCGCTCGCGGCGCACCTGATCGATCAGAAGGTTACGCGCGGTTGCGAAGACGAAAAGTTTGGCCTGCTCCGGAATCTGCTTGCGAGCGGATTTGTAGACGCGGACGTAAATGTCCTGGAGGAAATCGTCGACGTCGCTGGTATTGCGCCAGTTGTGGCGGAGAAATTGCAACAAGGCAAACTCCAGCGGCAGCACTTCCCGGACGAACCAGGCATCCACGCTGGACGCGTTTATGGGCGCACCTTGCAGGTACGGATCGGCGTCGTCGCAGCTTTCAAATCGTTCGCCCATCCCAGCGAGCTTCCCCATTCGTGCGGCCGAAGCTTTAGGCCTTCATCTATTCCGACGAATTAGCCCAACTGTTTGGGTGAACTATCTGACGGGCAACGAGCGCCCGCCAGCGGCGAGAGCGTCTGCGCAATATTCTATCAAAAACACGGAACCGGTTGACCGCGGCGTTCAGCAGCGTGCCAAAGAAAAAAGAGACGGCAAACCGGACCGTTTGGGAGTTCCGCCAGGTCACGCAGGCGGCGCCCCAAACCTGCCAAAGGGTCAGGCTGTCCTCGGGGGCACTTCACCTCGTTTTAACAGAATGGCAAAAGCGACAAGGCTCGACGAATTCGCGAAAGAGGCTAAACTGGCGCATTCGCTCGTCATCCGTTTGCCAGATCTTCCAACTCCGTGAACGCCGCAACATGGTGGATACGGCCCTATTGTATAGTGCCGATACCGGTTCTGCGCGTAAACTTGCCCCGGCTCGCGTCTACGGCCTTGAAAGAGGCGCTAGATCCACCATGCGCAAGGTGGCCTCGACCATCTCACCTCCGTTGTTGGTTTCGGTGACAATGCGATCGGCTTGATGCTTCCGATGCGCTGTCACCGCAGCACGTGTTCATTCGACCGGGAATACCGGCGGCTCAAATCCTCCAGTACATAGCCGTGGCCATCTTCGCCCATTTCAGCGACGACAATTCCGGTTTCGTCTGCATTCTCCCCGGAGGTGACCGCAGGACCGGTCGCGACAACGATACCCGAAGCGAGGGTGATCCATAAACGCGCGTGGTATCGATCTTCTCGCGTTCCCACAGGGCGCCGGGTACGTCGTCGAGAAACTCGGCGTTCAGCTTTTGGCGGCCGAGGCGCGTGCCCTCGTAGCGCCGGACGATATGCTCCGGAAACACCGGCGTGGGTCGCCCACCACACATTCACTTGGCGCTAGGCGGCGCTCTTTTGGCGCTGCGCCTCACGCGCGCGATGATTACTGCCGATCGAGGCCGCGGCCACATGGATTTGGCACCAGGCGCACTTCTCGAGTTCTGCATGGATGGGTTGCTCATAGTGCAGAATACGTTGAATTTGGGGGCCATCGGTTCGCTTAGCGGGCTCGATGGGTCTGGTGGTCGCGCATCCCACACGCGTGTACGACGGATATGGAAGTCATCACTGATCGACCACTTTCCTCATGATGACGGGGCACGGCTGGCGCTACCTTCTGGGATGGCGCCAAGCAGAAACATCTGGCGAGAAACCAGCGATAACCGCCATCCATCAGGTCGCGTCCGTAGGCGCTAGCGCGACAAGTTATCGGCTAGCCTGATACCCGCGGCGGGATTATCGGACGGAGCCTTGACTCCCAACGGCCCATTACGGAAGGCCGATGCCGATCGTGGCGAACGGGCCATAGAAGCCCAACGTTTCGGATTTGGGCGTATCGATGCCGCCGTCGATCGCGCCGAAGAAGAAGTCCGCGCGATAGCCCATGCGGACTTTGAAATCCTGCACGCGCCAAGACAATCCCGCAAAACCTCCCACATTGGGAACAGTGATGGAGCGGTCTGTGGTGTGGCCGCCAGGAGGATTCTGATAGACAAGGTGGGGGTATCCACTAAGAGGAACAAAATTGTTGCCCGTTTCCTGATGCCCCACTCTGGTTCGTTGCCGTCCGAACAGAAGTGCCGCATTGCCACCCCAATCGAACGACACTCCACCATCGCGATTGCCCAGCAAAGATGCCGAACCCGTCCAGGACAGCGCCGGGCCTATTCCGCGAAAGCCCCGGGCGGCGGTCTCTTGAGCGTGATACGTGTGAAAGTAGGGAAACTGGGCGTGAATGGGTGCGGCGGCAGACGGTGAAATATTTGAAATGGAGGTCCGGCCGCGCGCGCATATCGACAGACGAATTCGACGTATATTGCGCAATCCGAATGCCGCCGCTCAAGACGGAAGAGCCGTCAAGACCGAACATGCCCAGACCCATATCCTTGCCCGCCATGAAGTCCAGGACGGAATGGCTTTCATTGTGATAGACGTGCGAGTCGACGAATTTTTCCTGGGTATAAATCAGCGCTCCTGTTTCCGGATGACCGCTGTCGTAAGTTCTGTAATGCACTTTGTCCGTTTGATGACGGACGTCTCTTTTGTTGCCGGAGCGGCCATAGCGTACCGAGACTGAGACGGACCAATCGGAGTTCTCCGGCTGGAATGAAATCTTCGCCTCTTCTCCCGTGCTGAAAAGCGGGGGACGCTGCGCTTGAAGCGGTGTCACCTTTTCCTGCAGGATTGAAGACGTTGAATAGGCCGACAGAAAGCCGGGGGCGTAAACCTCGCCCTGCCCGCTTATGTTTTCCGCCTGCCCGCCGAGTTCGATCCAGACCAGCGGGCGATCGGTATCTTCGGCATGCGCGATACCGACGGAGGAAACCGTCAGCGCCAGAGCCGATACGGATGTCAGCAGCTTCCAGCGGATGGTGGCGCGGTTGTCGTTATTTTTGATCAGTTCACTCATAATATCCCCCTCACCAGTTTTTCGTGACGCGGATGCCGAACAGCCGCGGATCCGTCAGGAACACATTGGTCGTCAAGCCACTGTCATCGCTGTTCAGGAAGTCGCCGGTGATGGCCGTGACGTTGAACACATTCTTGAGATAGCCCATCACCTGCCAGCCGTTGGCATCGGTGAGGATCAACGTCAGATTGGTGGTCGAATATCCGCGTATCTCGTCATACGGATTGTCGTTGAAGATTCGGGCATAGGAATTGCCCTGCCAGTAGAAATCGCTCCTGAACGTTGCGATCCAGTCCTCGTTCACCGGCAATGAATATTCGCCGCCAAGCGAAACCGTGAAAGGCGGCGCATTCGGAAGCTTGTGTCCGGCAAGGTTCTTGAAGAAGCCTTCGCCTTCGTTGGAGGCGGCGTTGGCGATGCCAGGGCCGTCGGGGTTGAAGCCGGGGTACCCTACGGGGATTATTATAGGACTTGAGGTGGCACCATCATAAGCTGACGCAGTGGGATTTGCCTTATAAGGCAATTGCGTGACCGGATCGATGTGTTCATCATAAGCATAGCCACAAGCCGACCCTGCGAAGGTGCCGCTGCTGACCTCTTCCTGATACAGGAGCGCCGCCACCACATAGTCCGGAAGGACGCAATTCGAAGCCTGTGTCGGGAATGGTTTGACGATCATCCAGCCGGGCATGCCCGCCGTGCGGTCCATCAGATCGATGCCGCTGTCGCCGCCCGCGGCTGCGGTATCTTCCCAGCCGCCCGCGAAATTGAATTTGAGGCCCGGCAGCGGTTCCCAATTGGCCTGCGCTTCCGCGCCCTCGACGTGAGCGTTGTAATTGTTGTTGATGGCGGTGCGGTCCACGATTTCGGAAATCTGATAACCCGTGTAATTGTAATAGAACATGTCGCCGTTCAGTGTCAGCGCGCCGTCCAGCAGCGTGTTCTTGGCGCCAAGTTCGAAAGCCTCGATATATTCCGGCTTGAATGTGGCCGGATGATCGGCGAACGCAATGCCGACTCCATACCCCGTGGGAAAACTCGCGCCGGGCGGATTGGCGCCGCCGGCTTTATAGCCGTGGGCATAGGATGCATAGACCAGCGTCTGATCGGTGAAATCCAGCTTGGGCGTCCAGTTCAGAACGGCGCGGCCCGTCAATCGCTGCCATTGCTGGTTTACTATGTTGGTGACCGAATAACCATATCCCTCGTCGAGGACCTCGCTCGGAATATCGATGAAGTGCTTCTGGTCATCCGTCCAGCGCAAACCGGCGGTTAGTTTCAGATCGGAAAAGATATTGTAATAGGTTTCACCGAATGCCGCATAGGAATTCAACGTATAAGGGTTCTGGCTCAGGAAGTAGTTGTGCCCCTCATTGTTGAGCGAGCCAATCGGATTCGGATCGATATAGACGCAGCCATACACAGGTGTGCCACCGCCTGTTATCGGATTTGGGCTTTGATACCCCCCGGTACGGTCGCGGTTAATCTGTGTGAACAAACAATTCGGGTAGCCACCCGGACCGACGGGCCCCTCTTCCCCGCCCGCCCCCGCCCATGAAACTGCATCTGCGACTGCATAGGCAGAGAGGGCATTGGAAAAGACGTAGTAATTTTCCTCGGTTTCGTAATGCAGATAATTGCCGCCGAAACTGAAGTTGAAAGGTCCGGAAAAATTCGACGACAGGCGGAATTCCTGGCTCGCTTGCCACGCATGCTCTTCGTCCAGATCCTGCGCAACCAGCCGATCCGAACAGCCCAATTGCGGATCGCAGAATATCAATGCACCCGGTATATTCGGATCGAGAGAAAAATGCATATCGGGAGAAAATTGCACATCAGGCGGCTCGCCCGTAGTATCCTGGAAAATGCCGGGCGCTGTATCGAAGCGGTTATAGTCTTCGGTGGAATAGAGGAAATCCTGATTGTAGCCTGTCTGCGATGTGAACGTCAGCGCCGGATTGATAGTATAGGTGGCGTTGAATTCGAGCGTATCGTTTTTCGCTTTGTAAGTCGGAAGGATAGCGGACTGGATATCGCGCAGATTCGTGGACTGCGTCGTTTCCGCATAGGGATCTAGGCTAGGATTTTCCAGGCCCATTACCTGCAACGCGACCACATAAGGTAGTGATGGACCGAAAGGCACCTGGAACGCGCTGGGCGCATAGAGCGAGGTGGCCTGGCAACCTTGACTGAGATCAGATTGGGAGAGGAAAAAGGGCTGGGTGGCCGTGATACCTGTATAATTTCCCGGCGGCGGTACGGGCACGCCATTCACCGACGTTGGCGGCTGCGCCGTCTCGCAAAGCTGTTTACCGCTGCGCAGGCGGTCGTCGCTTTCGGAGAAATGCTCCCACACAAGGTCGGCCTGCAAATTCTCCGTCGGCTTCAAGCCCAGCGAAACGCGCGTGGACCATAGATCACGGCCATCCACGGGCACTCCCAAAGTCGTGTCTGTGGTGTAACCATCGCGCTTGGTCCATTCACCGGCGATACGCAGATCGACGCGATCGTCGACGATGGGGATGTTGACCATACCCTCGAAGCGGCGGTTGTGATAATTGCCGATGTCGCCAGAAGCCATCGCCTCAAATTGATCGGTCGGCTTGGCCGAAATCACGTTCACCACGCCCGCGGTGGCGTTGCGGCCGTAGAGCGTTCCTTGCGGCCCACGCAGCACTTCCACCTGGCCGACGTCGAAGAATTCCTGCTCGAAGAAATGGTTGCGGATGAAAGGAATGTCGTTGAAGGCAACCGCCACGGCCGGATCGGTCGTCACGGAGATCGCCTGCGTACCGATGCCGCGTATCTGGATGCTGTAGCCGGAGAAATTCGTCTTCGTGAACGTCATGTTGGGAACCTGTTTGATCAGGTCCGGACCGCCTGCGGTTTGCGTGGCTGTCAATTGTTCCTGCGAAAGTGCCGTGATCGAAATCGGGATCGACTGTACGTCCGCGCCGCCGAGTTTCGATGAAGTGACGGTGACGGTTTCGACAGCCCCGTGTGTCGGTGCGGCTTGGGCAAGTTGCAGCAGGGATTCGTCATCAGCGGATGACGAGGTGTCCCTAACGATCGCCAAGCCTCCTGAGGATGCGCGTTTCATGCGAAAGCCAGTGCCGGTCAAGATGCGCGACAGAGCATCGTCGACCGTTAGGTTCCCGCGCGCGCCAGGCGTGTGGACGCCTTTCACGTCGTTACCCGACACCATCAGATCAACGCCGGTCTGTTTGGTATAGGAGCTCAGCGCCGTGGCCAGGTCGCCGCTGGGAATATTAAAATCTTCCGCGTGCACGGAGGCTGCAACAAAGCAGATACCGGTGACCAGCGCAATTTTCAATCTCGTAAGTCTGGACATTTACCCCCTCTTTGCAGCGCAGTGCTGCGTTGTGCACGTCAAATCTCGTCCTAGCGGAAGATCCTGGTCTCGCTCCCGCGCTTCTCAACACGGACCCCAAAAACTTCCTTTGCGAGATCGGTGAATGAATTGACATCGTTTGTCCGGAATGTTCCGACGATCGTGAGTTGAGCCAATCGTGGATCTGCGATGACAAGCTTCTGGTCGCTGTAGCGATTGAATTCCCGCACAACGGTTGCAAGCGTTGCGTATTTGAACACCAGCACGCCGCGCCGCCAGCCCAGTTCGTTCGTCAATTCCTGGGTCGTCTTTCGCAAAATGAAGATGGCAGTGGGCGTAGCGATCGCAACATCGCCAGGCATCAGCACTTTTGCGGAGTGGCCTGTGTTTATGGGTTCGATCTGAGCGCGACCTTCGACAAGAGCTACCTCCAGTCGATCACCGTCATCTCTCACGCGGAATTTCGTGCCCAGATCCGTGATCCGATGACCTTCGGCCATGACGAAAAAAGGACGTACTGCGTCATGCTTGATTTGGAAAAATGCTTCGCCCTTTTCCAGCCATGCTTTGCGCTGCGCGCCATTCGCCTGGATCCGCAAAACCGAGTTCGTGTTCAACTCGATCTCCGAACCGTCTGCCAATCTTACAATCTTGCGGCTGCCGACCGGCGTTGCCACGGTGATCGACCGATCGCTGCTCCCCACTGTCCAGATATAGACCGATGCCGCGATGCCCAGCGTCATGACCGCGCTGAGAGCAAGGGCAATCTTGGTAGGGCGGCGCGGGCGAAGGGAGCTAATAAGCCTCGCCGAGCGCGGACGACGAAGTGCGACGAGACGATCCGCGCGCGTCCATGCGGCTTCTAACCGGAGGTAGGCGACTTCATGGGCGGGAGATTGGGCAAGCCATGTGTCCAATTCCGCCTGCTTCGCCTCATCCCAATCTTCGAAGTCGTTCCGTTTCAAGAGCCATCTTGCCGCTTGTGCGCGTATCTCGGCGGCGTTGCCCTGAGGCAATGAGTTTTCGCTCACAAAGTTCATCCTTTGCTCCGCAATTCGGCCGGATCGCTGAACATCAGATCCGCGAGCGCGCACATCCCGTCCGTCAGATGCCGGTCGACCGTGTGTTCGCTGATGCCCATACGCACGGCGATCTCCTGCCGCGAAAGACCTTCGATTTTCCGCAAAACCACGGCTTCCTGAATTCTGGGCGACAGGAGGTCCAAACCGCGCTGAAGCCTTGCCAGGTCCTCCCGCGCGATGACGTTCCGGTCGGGACTGGGCTCGTCTCCCGCTATGCCCATAGTGTCGAGGTCTGCGACCACCTCGATGGGAATGACGTTTTCTTTACGCATTCGATCGATCACGAGATTGCGCGCGACCGTGAAAACGAAAGGTCTTGCCGGGACAGGGATTTCGCGACGCGCAGCTTCAAAGACCCGCACATAGACGTCCTGACGAACATCATCGACGTCGCTTTTGTTGCTCAGGCTGCGTCGCAGGAATTGCATCAGAGCCGCCTCCAACGGCAAGACCTCGCGGACGAACCAGGCGCGTACTTTGGACGCGTTCATAGCTGCGCTCTTGGAACGCAGATTTGCGTCTTCACGGCCGATGTCCGGTGTGTCGCTCATCCCCCGCCAGTGTCCTGTCTTTCGAGGGTCAAAGTTCGATACTGCACTTGGTACAACGAAGCACCCCACCAAGTTCGCCATATAGCCAGCGAAATAATTTGCCGGAGGCGGATGGCAGCATGTGGCTGCGGGGGGTAATCTTACCTCCCCGGCGTGACTTGGTCTCACCGAAGACATAGGGGAGAATTGGAAAAACAAAGGAGAGTTAGAAACAGTCGATGACCTTTAGTGTAATTATATTGCCCGGCCATCGTCACCGGGCATCAGGCGCTTTCGGAAATTGTATTGGATATCGAGGAGGATTCCGGAAACCGCAGCTTATACGGCCCGTTACCGCCTACAATCTAGCTGATGCTTCGATCAGTCATAGAAACTGTGACCGGAATCGCTTCGGTCAACCTCGACGTGTTTCTCGCTATAGTGAGCAATGGTGATTTCGTTATGCCCATCTCCGCCCGCTCCGGCGACGATAATTTCGGTCTCGTTTGCACCATCCCATGAGGTGACCGCAAGGATCGATCACAGCGATGGCACGGCGGAGCAAGGATATCTCAACGCGTACAGCGCCGGTCTTCTTGCACCCCTGCAGGGCGCCAGGTACTTCGCTGAGAAACTCGACGTTGAGTTCTTGGCAGCCGAGGCGCATGCCCTCGCGGTGCCGAATGATATGCTCCGGAAACACCGGCGTGGGTCGCCCACCACACATTCGCTTGGCGCTAGGCAGCGCTCTTTTGGCGCTGAGCCTTACGCGCGATGATTACTGCCACAACCGAAACCGAAATCCTCGCCTTTGGTTGCTGTGGTTGCGGACACCGTCGGAGACAGGTCGGAATCTATTATTTATCGGCCGCAAGAATTCGAACGAGCTTCGGGCGTCAGGACCTGTGATTTTACTGTTTTTGGCCTTTCAGCCGGTCTTGGCGATGGCAAGTAACGTGTCGTTGAGATTGCCGGGGGCGTGCTCAAGGGGCTGATCCCGCCCGTCTGGCGTTCCAGGTGAGAATTCTCTTGGGCGTTGTTCTCAACGTGATCCTGCCGAGAACGACACAAGATCGTTTCGCGAACGCTATGGGTTACAAATGGGTTACATGCGGGCTGATTTTGCAAAGCGGACGATGATTATTTCGACCCAAGTACCTGATTTTGTTTGGCTGGGGGACTAGGATTCGAACCTAGACTAGCGGAGTCAGAGTCCGCGGTCCTACCGTTAGACGATCCCCCAAAACTCCCTTAAAGATCAGCGACTTAGTACCAAGCGTCGAAGCGGTCTCAAACTGAAACGTCCAGCTTTCGCTCGCGATAGACTTCCATCTTGGCGGAGGCGTTGGTAGCAACTTCGCTATCGTGCGGCAAGTAAGGCTTTGCCAGGGTGACTCGCACACTTTCACGGAATGGTCAGCTTTGGCGGCAATTTCGAAGTCGTCCAGCCGCCCTCTTGCGCGTCACGACGAAGATGTGTCGCCGGCAACGGGACCGAACGTGGGCGAGGTCTGGCTTTCACCCACAAGCGGGCGAGATCTCGGTTGAACGCCGGCTCGTTGTACTGCCGGAGGGAACTGCAAATGCCGAAGGAAGCCGTGACCTCTTCACCGTAATCGTTGAGAATTGGAAATCTCCAATGATTGTCGCATCGAGATTTTTGGCTATTTAGGGCCCGTTGCATCGGCACGTTCCACGAGGTGCTAACACGCTTTGGAGTTCCTCGCTATTCAAAGGCAAAGAAACGAGGTCTCCACATTTTCAAACCTAGGGCAAATTACCTCGTTTCGGCTTTGCAACACGCAGCGTTCGTCCCCTGCGCTTGGGCCGAGATAGATTTGGGACAATTTGGGTTTGATCGCGATAGATTCCCCGGGTCAGCATATCGTCGACCGCAACGTCCCAGCGCGACAATCCTTCATCGCTGAGAAACGGGCGATCAAGATGGCGATCAATTCCCGGTTCCAACAACACCGGACCAATGACCATCAACATAGCATTCAGGCTGGCCCAAGCCATGTCTATATCCGCGCGGAGGAAACCTTGTTTTGCGAGCCGTTCCATAAGGATGCGGCCGGCAGCCACGATCTGATCAAAGAGCCTGCGTCCCAAAGGATCGTCTTCGAGTATCACGCGCCGAGCGTATCGGATTATGTCCGGGTTTTTTCGGATGAACTCCACGATTTGCCGGCCGATGATGAGTTTGCCGGGACGGGTAGATTCGGTCAGGCTCACCCTGGCAAGCTCCGCGACCTTCTCGACGACATAAGCTTCGAGTGCGGTTTGTAGGTCAGCCTTGGTTCGGAAATGATGTTGCACCAGACCAGGTGAGACGCCCGCGGCTTTGGCTACAGCGCGGATAGAACTGGCCGACGCTCCGCGATCGGCGAATAGCCGCAGCGCGGCATTGCGGACCCGCGCGTAGGCGGTTACATCTGATTGTTGCAGTTTTCTGACGCGCATATATTCGAAAGCGTGCCCCACAATATTCTCAGAATGTCCCGATCGCGAATCCCGATCCCGACGGTACCACTATCTTACAAAGCGAGACGAATAGAGCAACCACCAGAACAGAACGAGCATCATTGCACCCGCTGCGACTGCCGCATACGCACCGCTCAAATAGAATCGTCGCCGAGTCCGGCGCGCATCGCCACCATTGTGGCGCTCTTCCGCAACCGTCGAATATCGCGAGGGCCACATAGGAAGCAGGTTTTCTGTTATGAAATTGCCAGTACGTGTTGTTGACAGTTCCATATCGCGCATCAGATCGTCAACGTAATGCGATACAAAGGGGCCGATGAAATATCCGGCGCAATGGCCGGGCATTTCCTGTGCAAGCCAGCGATGCATACAGCCGATGTCGTCGTCCATTTCAGCGACACTTGGTAGGCGCATCCGGCCTAGAAACACCTCCGAAAGCCAATTCGCCGCCATTTCAGAAGTGAGTTGGCAGACAGTAGACGAGTTGTAACCGATGAACCCTAATGTCCGCATGTCGGGGGGCAAAATCATGCGATACAAATGGAATCGGCCATCGCGTCGAATACGGTCTCGGATCGAGTTCTCTAGAAAGCCTACTTCTTGGCTCCAACCCGTGGCGAAGATCACCACGTCGGCCTGTAACGTCTCCCCGCTGCTGAGCTTAAGGGAGCAACCGTCGGTAGCGCTCTGAAGCTCGCCCTGTTTTGCTTCAATTGACCCATTGCGGACCAACCTGAAGAAGTCGGAGACGACACCGGATGTCTCAAATGCTTGAGCCAGAGGCACGCCGTCCGGGGTCAATTCGGGTGGCATGCGAAGGTTCAAGCGTAAGAGGATTAGCACACCCCGCTCAAGCATTCGGACAAGCGGGCGAGCCCTCCTGTGCAGAAAGGCCTCGGCACCTCTGGGCTTATAATAAGACATCGTGAATTCCATCGACCGCGCGCCAAAGAGCCATCCCGCGTTTATCAGCCCTAAGATGTATCGCGGCAGCATCCAGTGCATACGACGAAACAAAAGCGTGCTGGACGCTGCCTCGCGCGCTGCCCACGAAGCGCAATCGATGGCGGATTTGCCCGCTCCGATAACGACGACGCGCTTTGCCTTCACTTGCTTGGGATTGGTAAATTCAGACGAATGTAGGACGTGTCCCTCGAACCGGTCGAGCCCGTCTAGGTCCGGCAATCTCGGTTTGCTGAAGACCCCGTTGCATACAACCACAAACTCGAATTCCAGCGTTTCGTGCGTATGGGCGTGGCCGGCCTTGCGGACCGTCACTTGCCATAAACCGCCCGCAGAATTTTTGGCAACTCGCAGGACTTCGGCATTCAATTCAATTCTTGAAACGATCTGGAAACGTTCGGCATAAGAACGGAGATATTCGCGCACTTGTTCGGCGGACGGAAAAGGATCAGCGGTGTCGGGATACGGGTGATCTGAGAAACAATAAGTCTCACGGGCATTGTTGGTGTGAAGGCCGGGGTAGGTTCGAGATGGTGTCCAAACCCCGCCGATCGCAGAATTCTTTTTCGAAGACGGTGACATCGAATCCGTCGCTGGCCAGCACCTTTGCTGACACCAACCCGGAGATTCCAGCGCCAATGACGCACACTCGGCGAACGTGATTTCTGCTGGTCATCGACGTTATCAAGAAATACGATCGTATTGAAATTAATACGACCGTATCGTAGAGGTCAAGTGGTCTTAATTAGCCTCTTTTGGACTTCGGCCGAACGATGCAGATGTTTGCCAAGGCATCCACTGCGAGCGCAAGACAACCCATTGCGAATCAAGCGCGAAGGAAAATTTATGAGTACGGATTTGCAAATGCTCGTTGCAAGCGCTGTTCTCACCGCCCTGCTCGTGGCACCATATGGTATTTACATGTGGACCCATTGGCCTATTACGACCGTCTTGGGAAACAGGCAAAGCGTGCCCGATCTCCCTTTCTGGGCGCAAAGAGCAAAACGGGCCCAGCAAAACATGCTCGAAAACTTTCCGCATTTCGCGGCGCTGGTGCTCGTTGCCCATGTTGCGGGTTTGGCAAATGCTCAAACCGCACTCGGGGCATCGATTTTCTTTTGGGCGCGCTTGGCCCACGTCGTTGTCTACATCACCGGATTTTGGCAGTTGCGGGCGCCTGCCTATTTCGCCGGGCTGGCTGGCGAAGGCCTAATCTTGGTGCAACTGATTTCGCCGAACCATTTGGCGTTCTAGGAATACGGCTGCTGAGGAGCCCGAATAGGGACGCACGGCCTGATTGCCGAATCTAGAGGGCCAGCATAAGAACCCACGCAACTTGCCCTGCAACCTGCCGCCAAACCAATAAAGGTCGGCAATCATTCGATTCAGCTCTTGCATGCATTGCGCGCCCAACGACGCCTGATTGCGAATAAGGACGACGATGCCCAGGCTTTCGAAATCATCAAAGCCTTTTTGGGCAACGCGATTGCAAAATGGCTATCGGCGGATGCCGCGCTCGCCGGAAGGCGCCCGCCAGGTTTGGGAGAACGTTTGCAGAGAACCTCCAGAACGACGAGCGGCTAGCCACAAAGCTTACCACAAGCACTGAGCCCATGAACCCGTAGATGGTGCAGGCAAGTGAGGTACTCCATCCACTGCCGCACTTGGTTACGTGCTGAAACCCAACACCTGGCGCGAAGTCCGTACACTGATCAACAACGAAAAACCATTAGCTCTTGTGGATGGACTTCTCACCGCCGCTGGCCGCTTTCAGGAGCGAATTGTGTATCCAGCCCTCTTGCTCCTGCTCAGGTTTGCCGATCTTGCTGTTGATGCGAACGAGCACCCAGCCCCCGCGCCGCTCGCCTGTCGCGACCTCCGTGCCGCGCGACAGCGTCACGACCACGGCGGCTGTCGCCGAGGGGCCGGAGCGGAGGTTCGCGCCGTGAACGACAACGGCTATGGGTTGCTGGGCGCGATGTGGCGGTGCGGCTGGCGTAGATTTGGCTGGAGCGCTAGCCTCGCTGATTGTATGAGGGCCGATATTCGACCACCAGTTCGCGGGAAGAAGTGGCTGAAGGAAGAAAAAGAACACTGTCGCCAATGCGGCCACGGCACCAGCTGCGATGCCGGCGCGAATGAGGCGACGGGTGTCCTGTGTTTGACGTTGCGGTTCGATCGGTCCGGCAACGGCGGCGTTGACGTCTGCGATGCGTGCAGTCCCGTGCATCGACTGTTGCGCCAAGATATCTAGGTCCGCCTTCAAACGGTTGAACGCCTGCGCGGCATCCGAACGCGACTGCGTCAAATCAATCGCGTGGTCGCTGCGTGGCTCTGGTTTCGTCAGAACCGCATCAAGCACGCGGCGGAGCATGAAACCGTCATCGCCTTCACCGGCGTCCTTGCCATGCGGTTCTGCCAAACGCTCTTCCGACGGTTCAAATCTTGTCGCCGCCTCCCCCAGCGTCTTCCTGGATTGCTCCCGCCATTCTGCTTTGGCTGCAGAGAGCCGAGAAACTTCGGCCAACTTCCAGGCCTTCTCCGCCTTGGACAGAGCTGCTTCGGTATTTCGCTGTGCGCGTTCGCGCGACTGCTCGGTGAACAACCGTGCTCGCGCCAACTCGGCCTCAAGATTGGCAAGATTTTCCTGTGTTGTCGCCAATTCGTGGCGCAGCCGACGGAAATCGGCATCGCCTTGACCGCGCATAGCCTGGGCTTCGGCGCGTGCCTGTGCCAAGGCCGCTTGCGCCTCTTCGAAGCGTGCCGTCATCTGCGCCAGCGCGCTTGCGGATTGTTCCCGCCATAGTGTTTGTGCGGCAGCAAGGCGTGCAGTTTCCCCTGCTTTCCAGTCCCTTGTCGCGTTCGACAATGCCGCTTCGGATTGTGCGATCCTGCGTTCGCGCTCTTGCTCCATGGTCGAGCGCGCCTGAACCAACGCTGTCTCGCGATCGGCAAATTCTCTCTGCAGTGCCACCAATTCATCGCGCAGACAACAAAGCGCGATATCGCTCTGTTCGCGCACGGCCTTGGCCTCGGCGCGCGTTTCCGACAACGCTTTTGTGGATTTCTCCCGCCATTGGGCTTCTGCAGCGGCAAGGCGTGTGGCCTCGGCCGCCTTCCAGGCTTTCTCCGCCTTCGACAGCGCCGCGTCTGCTTCTTGTCGCAGCCGTTCTTGCGTCTGTTTGGTGGCCGATCGCGCCTGCACCAATTCGGTTTCGCGATCGACGAGGGTTTTCTGCATTGCCGCCAATTCGTGGCGCAGCCGACGGAAATCGGCATCGCCCTGACCGCGCGCAGCCTGGGCTTCGGCATGCGCCTCTGCCAGCGCTCGGGCGGATTTCTCCTGCCATTGAGCTTCGGCCGCAGCGAGCCGGGCGGCCTCGGCCGCTTTCCAGGCCTTCTCCGCCTTCGACAGCGCCGCGTCTGCTTCTTGTCGCAACCGTTCTTGCGTTTGTTTGGTGGCCGATCGCGCCTGCACCAATTCGGTTTCGCGATCGACGAGGGTTTTCTGCATTGCTGTCAATTCATCGCGCAGGTGACGCAGTTCGAACGCATCGCCACGATCACGCACAGCCTTGGCCTCGGCGCGTGCTTCTGCCAGCCCTCGGGCGGAATTCTCCTGCCATTGCGCTTCGGCCGCAGCGAGCCGGGCGGCCTCGGCGGCTTTCCAGGCTTTCTCCGCCTTCGAAAGCGTCACGCCTGCTTCTTGCCGCGACTGTTCTTGTGTCTGTTTGATGGCCGATTGCGCCTGCACCAATTCGGTCTGGCGATCGGCAAGGGCTTTGTGCATTGCCGTCAATTCATCGCGCAGATGGCGCAGTTCGATCGCATCGCCGCGATTGCGCACGACCTTGGCCTCGGCACGCGCTTCTGCCAGCGCCCGCGCGGATTTCTCCTGCCATTGGGCTTCGGCCGCAGTAAGCCGGGCGGCCTCGGCAGCCTTCCAGGTCTTCTCCGCCTTCGACAACGCCGCATCTGCGTCTTGCCGCAACCGTTGTTGCATCTGTTTGGTGGCTGATCGCGCCTCAGCCAATTCGGTTTCGCGATCCGCAAGCGCGGACTGCATCGTTGCGAATTGATCGCGCAGCCGGCGCAGTTCGATCGCATCGCCCGCCGGCTCGCGTGCGGCCTTGGCCTTGCTACCGACTTTCGCCAGTGCACCAGCGGATTGTTCTCGCCATTGTGCTTCGGCCGCAGCAAGCCGGGCGGCCTCCGCGGCCTTCCAGGCTTTCTCCGCTTTCGACAGAGCCGTGTCTGTCTCGCGTTGCCAACGTTCGCGCTCCTCCAGAGCGCGTTTTTGCGCGCGCTCTTCTGACGCGGCGAAGCGGGCATTTTGTTCTTCCTGCCAGATGCTTCGGCTCGCCTCGAGCTTTGCCGCGGCTGCCGCCGCCGTTGCGGTCAATCGCGCGTCCAGCTCAGCTTTCCAGGCAGATCGCGCCACAGCCAGTTCGGCCTCGATGGCCTGTGGGGAGAGCCCCAACTCCAGCTCGGCCTCTTGCCGCATTTCGGCCAGTTCGCTTTCGCGGGCGACGAGAGACGCCTTTGTTCTTGTCAGGTCGTCGCGCAGGCGGCGAAGCTCCACGCTGTCGCCCAAATCCACAACGCTGGCACCGCGCGGCGCTCTCCCAGGCGGTGGGCCCGAACGGGCATCGCTGGATGAAACCTGGAAATCGAGCAGCGCGAGCGTGGAGGCGCCATCGCCATCGAGACTGATGATCCTGACTGCGAGCATGGGGGCTGCGTCCACACCTTCGGGCGATAGATATGCGAGTTCCTCCAACTCGTCTGGCATCAGCGACCAGGAGTGATCACCGTTGTTGCGTCCCCTGGACAGGCGGGCCTGAATAGGTAGGCGCTCGACCCTGACGGAGAGACGCCCACGTCCTTTGTAGGGCAACAGCAAGGGGGCGATATCGAGCGGAACAGCGCGCAATGCGGCAACTGCCTCGGCTACGCTGCGCGCAGAGTCTTCCACGCGGCTCGTTTTTGCGACGGGCCGCCTTTTGGCAAATCCGGTTACGCGTTGCGCCATTGCGCAAGGCTCCCATTTCACCGTTCGAGAGCGGCGCTCGAAAGTTCCAACCCGAAGGCGGTATTCTTTATCGGGTTGGGTAAAGCAATCGTTTGTCGATTATCTAGCGACGAAACGACGGTGCCACGGACTTACTCGAATAAGCTGGATTTATCTCAATTTGTCTTTATTGAAACGTACACAACAAGGAATACGAAGCAATATCGCCGCCATATCTGCGAGATAGATAGGAAATACCAACCATGCTGAACCATCGCGATAAACGCGGCTCAGCCGTGAAGGCGCACCGGCAGCTTGTCGTAGCCTTTGACGAAACTTGAAGGTACACGTGAGGGCTCTCCCGTCACTTCGATCGCGGGAAAGCGCTTCATGATCTCTTCCCAGATGATCTTGAGCTGCAATTCGGCCAGCCGATTGCCCACGCAGCGGTGGATGCCGAAGCCGAAGGACAGATGTTGGCGGGCGCGGGGACGGTCGATGATGTAGGCGTTCGGGTTCTCGATCACCTCTTCGTCGCGGTTGCCCGAGACGTACCACATGATGACCTTTTCACCCTGTTTGATCGTCTTGTCGCGAAACTGAACATCGCGTTTGGCATTGCGGCGCATGTGGGCGAGCGGGGTCTGCCAACGGATAGTCTCCGAGACCATGCTCGGGATCAGCGAGGGGTTTTCGCGCAGCTTCTTGTATTGATCCGGGTTTTCGTTCAGGGCCAGGACGCTGCCCGTGATCGTGTTGCGGGTCGTGTCGTTGCCGCCCACGATCAGCAAGATGAGATTTCCCAGATATTCCATGCGGTCCATGTTGCGCGTGGATTCGCCGTGAGCGAGCATGGAGATGAGGTCGTTTTTTGGTGGCGCATTCACGCGCTCGTTCCATAGCTTCATGAAATATTCAACGCATTCGTAAAGCTGCTCGCGGCGGTGGTCGTCGGAGACGAAGAGCGGAGACTGCTTGCTGGCGGTTGCGATATCCGACCAATAGGTGAGTTTGCGGCGGTCTTGCCAGGGGAAATCGAATAAGGTCGCCAGGGTCATGGTGGTGAGCTCGATCGAGACGGCGTCCACCCAGTCAAAATCCTCACCGACGGGCAGTGAATCCAGAATCTTGCCCGCGCGCTCGCGGATGATAGGCGCCAGATATTCCAGATTGCCGGGCGCCACCACCGGCGTCACGACCTTGCGCTGCGCGTCATGCTTGGGCGGGTCCATGGCGATGAACATCGGCAAGCGGAAATCGTCCTTTGGGTCGGTTATGGTGATGCTGGGTTCGGAGGAGAAGGCTTCGTGGTTCGTATCCACGGCCATGATGTCGTTGTATTTGGTGACCGACCAATAGGGGCCGAATTCGTGCTCAGGGCAGTAATGGACCGGTTCTTCCTTCCTGAGACGCTCGAAATAGGGCCACATCGTATCGGTCCGGAAAAGCTCCGGATCGGCGACATTGAATTCGCTCAGCGGAATCGAATAGGCGCGATTGCGGGCGTCCTTGTGGATGTCATTTGCCGCTATGTTCATAGCCGAACTCCTGCCTAATGCCGTTGTTGCTCTGGGTGGCGTCCTGACAGAGTGTCACAAGCCGACATAGCCCGCAAAGACGGCGAACAGATAGGTTTCTGGCTCGCCGTCCACGTCCGAAAATGGCGAGCTTGCGGCCATGACCTGCTATAGTCAGGGATATGATCTTAGACCGCGAAGCCTGTTACCGCGCCATGCAGACCCGTGACAGCCGGTTCGACGGGCGGTTGTTTGTCGGCGTGCACACGACCGGGATCTACTGCCGGCCGATTTGCCCTGCACGCACACCGAAGCTGGAAAACGTCGCCTTCTTCACCAACGCCGCGGCGGCACAGGAGGCGGGGTTCCGGCCTTGTCTGCGCTGCAGGCCGGAATGTTCGCCGGAAATCGGGGCTTGGCGCGGCTCTTCCAACACCGTATCGCGCGCGTTGAACCTGATCGCGGACGGGTTTCTCGACGGCGACAACGATGTGGAGCGACTCGCCGACCGACTTGGTGTCGGCGAACGGCAATTGCGCCGGCTGTTCCAGAAACACCTGGGGGCCTCGCCCATTTCCGTGGCGCAGACGCGACGGGTTCATCTGGCAAAGCAGCTCATCCACGACACCTCGATGAACATGGTGGATGTGGCGCTGGCATCCGGCTTCGGCAGCGTGCGGCGGTTCAACGACACGTTCCGCACCTTATATAAGCGGGCGCCCTCCGAATTGCGGCGCAAGGGTGCGCGCGACCCAGGCATCACGATCACGCTCAGCTATGCACCGCCTTATGATTGGCCCGCAATGATGGCATTCTTCGCCGCGCGCGCGATTGAGGGCGTGGAAGTGGTGCAGACGGATCGGTATGTCCGCACCATCGCGCTCGACGGCACGCAGGGCACGATTTCGGTGAGCCCAGTTCCGGGCAAGGATGCGTTGGCGGCGGCGATTTCATTTCCGAATGTGAAGGCGTTGCCCACGATCGTTTCACGCATCCGTCGGATGTTCGACATTGGTGCGGACATTCGCGCGATCACGACATATCTCAAGAAAGATGCGCGGCTCGCGGGGGCGATCAAGGCGCGACCGGGTTTGCGCGTGCCAGGTGCGTGGGATCCGTTCGAGCTTTCGCTACGCGCGGTGCTCGGACAGCAGATCACGGTGGGCGCGGCGCGCAAACTCGCTGGAAAGCTGGTAGCGCTGTGCGGCGAGCCGCTTTCGCCGTCGTCGCGTACGATGTCGGGTTTGACGCATGTGTTTCCTTCGCCTGCCCAGGTGGCAGGCGCCGATCTGGCGAAGCTCGGCATGCCGGGGGCGCGGTTGCGCACGCTTGGCGCGGTAGCCGAAGCAGCGATGGCCCAACCCGACCTGTTCCGTACGGGCCGCGATCTAGAAAGCGCGGTGGCGAGGCTTTGCGCGCTGCCGGGCATCGGCGAGTGGACGGCGCAGTATATCGCGTTGCGGGCGTTGCATGAGCCCGATGCGTTTCCTGCCTCGGATATCGGATTGCTACGCGCGATGGACGGATTTTTCGGCAAGCGTGCGTCGACGGAAGAGCTTCTTGCCCTCGCACAAAGCTGGAGGCCATGGCGCGCCTATGCGGCGCAACATCTATGGACAGCGGACGCCGCAGCACGCGCAGCACCGCAGCCCCTGCGGAAGGATGCTGCCTGACCAATGCGCTTACCGAGAACCGCGCGATTCGTTGCCAGCGCTACTTCGGCGTGACGCCGATCGTGCGGAACGCGACGTAGAGTTCCTTCACGCCGGTTTTCGGCATCGTGCCGCAAAGCATTTCGCCGCGCGAGGCATGATCCTTCGCATCGGCAAGGCTTGCCGGCGACACCGCATGGGTATCGGCTGCGCTGAACTGTGAGACAAGATCATGGCAATAGTCTCGCGCGGTTTGCACTTTCGTCACCGGGGCCGGGGCCGCGGACGCCACCGTCGTCGCTTTTTCTTCCGCGATTGCTGCGGTCGCAAAGACGGCTGCAATCGCAATTCCCAAGCCAAATTTCGACATACCCATTTTACGCTCCCAAATGATTTGCACGCTTCAATCTAGACCTGCGCGAGACGGCAATCCATGACGGGCAGATATGTCCTTATACGAAGCATCTGCTGACAGTATTGTTATCAGACCGTGTTAAAACGGCTTAGTTGCAAGCCCATAGCGCGAATGAACGCCCACAATTGAAAGTCGTGTCAGCAAGCACCGCAAAAATATTTTCGCGTCTGGCGCAGCTTTGGTGCGAATTCAACTTCGTGCGACCTGTGCGAGTTGTCGGAAAGATTGCTGCGCGATGGGCTCCAGATCGGCAATTGCGGTCTTCAGCAGGCCCGCAGTTTCGACCACAAAATCGAAGCCCTGGTCGCGGCGCTGGCGAAGGCTCTCGAGCCTTGCTGTGACCTCCAGCCGTTCTTCATCACCGGCCGGCAGGGCTTTGAGATGGGCTTGTGCTATGGCGATCTCCTGGGTGAAATCGAAGATGCCGTCGAGCGGCATGGTGATACGCAAGATCAACATGTGGATGCGCGCGCGCAGGTTTGCATTGCGCAGATAAAATAGGCTCTCGCGGTTACGGTCGTAGATGTCGATCTCCCGGCGCGCCGAGCGCAACATGCGCATGGTGATCGAGCCGTAGGGATCGCCGATGGCGCGCGATTCCGCGGCGAACTCCATGATGACGCCGAGCGTCGACAGCGTTTCGCCGAAGAACAGGGCGGCGTTGCGCTCGCGCTGGCGGCGCTCAACGTGGCGCTCCACCCAGGTCGCAATGAGGCCACCAGCGGTGGCCAGCACCGCGCCGACCACAATGGCCCAGATCGTGCTCAAATTGGACAGAAAATCGAAACTCTCAGTGCGCATCACGTTTGCCCTATGTGCGGCCCGCAGGCACAGCTCAGATGCCCGCCCACCAGCTGTAACCCTGATCTTCCCAGTAGCCGCCGTTGCCGCCACGGATATGCGCGAAGCTTTCGACCAGTTCGATGCCGTTCACGTATTTCGCCATCTTGTAGCCGAGTTGACGTTCAGCGCGAAGCCGGACCGGCGCGCCGTTGGCCACGGGCAAGGGCTCGCCGTTGAGAGCGTAGGCCAGGATCGTCTGGGGATGCAGAGCTTCGACCATGTCGAGGCTTTCGTAATAGAACTGTTCGCTGTTTTCGTCCGAACTCATGTCGTCGGCGCAATGAAAGACGACGAAGTGCGCGCGCGCTTTCGGTTTGGCCTGGGCCAGCACGAGGCGCAGAGGCGCGCCTGTCCATTCGCCGATGCAGGACCAGCCTTCGACGCAATCGTGCCGCGTGATCTGGGTGCGCGAGGGAAGCCCTCGCAATTCGGCCAGCGAAAGCTCGAAGGGATGCTCGACAAGGCCGCCGACTTTGATGCGCCAGGTGCGAAAGCCGCTTTTGACATGCTCGGCATAGTCGTCAGATCGGGGATCGAGCGTGCCATTGGCGCGAAAGACGGGCGCGATGTCGGCTTTGGCGAATTCCGGTGCAAGCGCCTCGCGGCCGGCAAACAAGCGTTGTATGCGATAGGTAAGAGCGGCGCCGCGCTTGAGAAAGTCCTGGCCGCCCGGGCTTTGCGAGATCTTATCGCAGCCGGCAAGCATGGCTGCACTTGCACCGACCGCCAGGCGCGAGAGGAATTTGCGGCGGTTTGCATCAACCATTTTCCACCTCCGGCACGATGGCGGTGTGACCGGTGATGATAGCGCGCAGATTGTTGATCGGGCCCGACAGAATGACCATCGCGATGTGGATGAGGAAGAATCCGACGAAAGCGAAGGCGCAGATGAAATGGACCGTGCGTGCGCTTTGGCGGCCGCCGAAGATGAACAGCAATTGGGGGACGGCGCTGTCCATCGTTGGCGACATGGTGAGTCCGGTCAGCACAATCAGCGGCGCGATGACGAAGATCACTGTGAAGTAGGCGAGTTTTTGCAGCACGTTGTAGTGTAACGCTTCTTCGCCTTTGGCGAAGCGCAGACGCAGATGATCAAGAATGTCTTCCCACAAATTGGCGATGTCGCGCTTCTTTGGTAGCAGGTCGCGGTCGAAATGGCGGCTACAGAAAGCGTAGACCGCAAAGAGCAGGCCGTTGAGAACAAATATCCACGCAAAGAAGAAATGCCATAACCGCCCGAGCGCGAGCGATTGCCAACTCGGCAGCGTGGCCCAGGCAGGAAAACCGCGCGGGGTCATCTGGCCGTAGATTTCGGAGGCACCAAGAACGCCGGTGGTGTCGAATTGCGCAACCCCGATCCTGGTGACGCCTTTGATCCGGCCGTCGGACGCACGTACCGCGCTCATCGACAGAATCGGACGGTCGAAATGAGCAGTCTTGCCCCAATAAAGTTCGGCGTGGGCGTTGAAAATCTGCAACCCGCTCATCAGCATAATGAGCAGCACCCCGGCATTGATCCAGTGTGTAATGCGCACCAACAGGGTGTGGCGATAGACAAGGCGCTTCTCGTCCGCATCGCTTTGGGCACTGAAGACAAAGACCATGGCGGCAATCCCAAGCTGAGGCAGGTTCGGCGCTCAATGATACGCACGGGCATGTAGGCCGGTTACAGAATCGCAGATTCGTGAGCTTGCCACCATCACGGGGGTTCGATGATGACGGTACAGGGCCCATCTCGTCCGGCGGTGATGTCGGCAATGGGGCCGCGCCATGAGACCCCGCAGCCTTCGGCGGTCAATTTGGCACCTTTTGGATAGTGGCTGGGTGACACGAAGATTTCGGTCGGCGCAGAGATTGTCAGATCGGCCTCGAAGACGAGGTTGAAGGTGGCTGTTGCACCATCAAACCAGATCAAGCGTGGTTCACCCTGGATGCGGCGGGCGTAGGGGCGCGAAAATCCCTTCACGGCGCGTCCCCCCGAATCCGGACCGCGGGACGGGTCCTGCTGATCGCTGGAATAGATTGAGAGGTCTTCCTGATTCCAGCCATCGCCGATGGTGGCGGCGTTGCGGTTGGACGCTGTGTAATTCCATTGGGTCGAGGAGATCATCAACCGGTCCATGGCATCATACATCAGACTTTGCGCGAGTTCGTGTTGCGCCCAAGGTTCGTCCGAGCGATCACCCAAGATCCATGCAGCGTAAGCCGCGCCCTCGTTGAGATCGAACGGAATGCCGAATTCACCCACTAGGGTCGGCGCGCCGCTTCGGCCAAGCAATTGTGATGCGCGCACAAGATGGGAAAGATCGCGGACATAGCGATCACGAACGGCGCGGCGTCCCTCTTGCGGCGTCGGCGCGGTGCGCAATTCGCGCGGAGCAAAACGTTTGAGGCCAAGCGTTGTGATGTCGTACCAATGGCTCGCATTGACGGTGCGTGGCGGCATGTCGGGCGGAAAGCCTGCCGCCATAACGCGAAACGGACTCATTTCCGCAAAGATCAACCAGTCTGCGTGCACTTGGCGCACGGTTTGTGCAACGCGACAAAAAAACGGCGCCATGAAATCGCGTTCGACGTCGAACGGCATTGCATTGCGATGGGTGAAGAATTGTTCGTCGCGCAGTGCGCCTGCTCGTTCAAACGGGCATGAAATGCCGTCGCGCCAGATCGAAACACCGTTTGGGTTGAGCGGGACTTTGCGCGTTTCGCGCAGCTTTTGCGCGATTTTGTCGTAGGCGACTTCAGGCACCATGCGCGGAATTCCGCGCGCGGCGAGCATTGCGTCGAGCGGGCTAATGAGCATACCGCAGCGTACGGGATCAGGATTTTGCTTGTCCTGTCTCAACGGCAAGCCAAGCCAACCGGTGCCCGGTTCGTTCAGCGTGTCGAAGCCCAAGACATGGGGCTGGTCCCTTACACGTTTGGCTATCTCGCGCATCGCTCCGAGATAATGATCCTGCAAATAGTCCTGCACGTTGCGCGCGTCGATCTCCAGTTGTGGCGTCAAAGTGCGGCCACCGAAAAACAGCGTCCACATGATCGCGTTGGCGGGCAGTTGGTAGTTCTGCGACCACGTCATCTGCGGATAGCGGTCTTCTTGCCGTCCCCCACGCGCATAATCGTATTTGTATTGCATCACATGGGCGGCGCCGGCTGCGTGGAATTTCGTGAAGTCGAGTCCGACTTTCTCGAACGTCCAACCCGGCGCGCCGTCGCCGCCCGACATGCGGCTCCAGACGTCTTGATGCAAATCGACGAAGACGTAGAAGCCGTATTCTCCGGCGCGCGCGCAGAGTTCGGTGAAGTAGTTCAGATACGCCTCGTCATATTGGCCAGGGCCTGCGTGTTCGATAGCTTCCCAAGTCGTCAACAAGCGCAGGCAGTTGAAGCCCCAATGGGCAAGGCGCGCGAAATGTTCATCGGCATCGGCCAGCGCAAAGGGGCGGCCGATGAAAGAGACGTCGCGATGATCGCCGAAGTCCGAGGCAAAATTCGTGCCCCCGTCGGGATAGGGAACCTTGCAATCGCCGCCGAGGTTGACGCCGCGCAAGATCACGCGCCGGCCCGCGCTGTCGGTGAACCAGCGTCCGTTTATGTCTAGCCGGTCGGGGGTACTAGCCATGGTGAAAAATTGCTGAAAATCGCCCAAGTCTGGCGCGGAACAGGGGGGCCGTCCACGGAAGCGACGCGAGGTTGCGATTTTCGCAATCCTAGGGGCATGATAGGTTCCGCGTGCCGGGGCTTTCGCCGGAAGCCCCGCGCATACATTATCGTCAGGCGTCCGGCAGGTATCAGCGATCACATGGCAAATTTCGAAAGCGGATCTGGCCCCCTCGCAATGGCGTCGGCGAAGGGCAAAGTTAAATGGTTCAACGCCACCAAGGGTTATGGCTTCGTCACGTTGGACAATGGCAGCGATGCTTTTTGTCACGCGTCTGCACTAACCGCACTGGGCCAAACCGACCTACCGCAAGGCTCCACCATCGTCTGCGACCTGCAGGAAAGCCCGCGCGGGCTTCAGGTCGTGGCCATCCATAGCGTCGACACTTCGACCGCCGAGCCTTCGGGTGGCGGCGACCGCTTTGGTGGTGGTGGTGGTGGTGGTGGCCGCTTCGGCGGCGGTGGCCGCTTCGGTGGTGGTGGTGGCGGCGGCGGCGGCGGTCGATATGGCGGCGGCGGCGATCGCTTCGGCGGCGGCGGTGATCGTTTCGGCGGCGGAGATCGCTTCGGGGGCGCAGACCGCTTTGGCGGTGGCGATCGTTTCGGCGGCGGGGATGATTTTGGGGCACGACGCCCCTCACGCCCATCCCGAGATTCCGGGCCCAGTGGCCCCATGGTCGAAGGAACGGTCAAGTTCTTCAACGAGCAGAAGGGTTTTGGCTTCGTCATGCCCCAGGACGGCAGCGGCGACGTCTATCTACACGCCAGCGCCCTTCGACGCTCCGGTATCCCCATCCTGTCTCCCGAACAGCGTATCCGCTATTCCACGCGACAGGGGATGAAAGGTGTCGAGGTAGATCGTATCGAGTTGATTTAGCTGGATTTTCTCCCCCTCACGGGGGAGGAGACCGCTATTGTCTGCCTCTTCCTTGGGCGCAATACTGCGTTGCACAAAGACAAAGCGTATTGCTCTTGAAGCTTTGATAACGGTGTCTATATAGGCTCGATCTATATCGGACCAATATAGGCAGTCATGGACGTTCGCACGATTTGCCTTGGTATCCTCACACGCGGCGACGCAACGGGATACGAGATCAAAAAGGTCTTCGAAGAAGACGGCTATCAGCATTTCGTCGAGGCCAGTTTCGGCTCGATCTATCCGGCGCTGAACCGGTTGACCGAGGAGCGTCTGGTCTCGGTCCGCGCCGAGGCCCAGGACAAGCGGCCAGATCGCAAGGTCTATTCCATCACGCCAGCCGGTCGCGCGGCCTTCCTCGGCGCGCTGATGAAGCCGCTGCCCGAAGACCGACATCGCTCGCCTTTCGTCTTCGCGATGCTTTTTTCGCACCTTCTGCCGCCTGCCCGTGTAACGGCGATGATGGATGCCTATCTGGCCCAGAGCGAGATAAAGCTCGCGCAAATCCGCGAAGGCCAGCCCAAATGTTCGGGCGAGGCCTTCGTCAACGGTCTGGGGCGGACCATCTATGAAGCAAGCTTGAAATTCATCCGCGCCCATCGCGCGGAAGTCGAAGCACAAACCGCTCAAGCCGCCGAGTGAGCGGGGCAATGAAAGAACTTCTCAATTATTGGCGCTCCGTGAAGCCCAGATATCAGTGGGCCATCGGTATCGCGCTTGTGGTAGCGGCCTGGCTTGCGACCGGGCTCATCTTCCATCCCGGTTCCGGACAGAACGACAGCGCGCAAGCCAAGGCTGACGTCGTACCACGCGTGAAAGTGCGCACGCTTGTTTCTTCCGAACGCAACGCCACCGTCACCGTGCGTGGCCACACCCAAGCGCTGCACGAAGTCGATGTGCGTGCCGAAATCGAGGGCGTTGTCGAGGCACTGCATTTCGAAAAAGGCGATCGGGTCAAGACCGGACAGGTGTTGTGCCAGATCAAGCTCAACGATCGTGGCGCACGGCTTGGCGAGGCACAGGCCCTCGCCGATCAGCGCAGCAAAGAATATGAAGTTGCGAAGAAGCTGTTCGAGGACGGATTCCGCTCCAAGACACAAATGGCGCAGGCCGAAGCCGCGTTGCAATCCGCTCGCGCCGCTGTGAACACCCAGGCCATCCAAGTCGACAACACCCGCATCAAGGCGCCGTTCGACGGTGTGATCGACGACCGTTACGTCAATGTCGGCGATTACATGCGCGCGGGCGACAAATGCGCGCATGCTGATCGCGCCCGAACCGTTCCTCGCGATCGGCCACGCTCAACGAGCAGGAAGTGGGCGAAGTAACAGTCGGCGATCCGGCAAGGCCACGCTCGTCACCGGCGAAATCGTGCAGGGCAAGGTCCGCTTCATCGCCGATCGCGCCGATACCGCGACGCGCACGTTCCGCGTCGAAGTCGAGTTGCCCAATCCCGGACGCCAAATTGCGCGACGGCGTGAGCGCCGACATCCACATCCCCGTGCGCCAGGTGAAGGCGCAGAAGATCTCGCCGGGTATTCTGGTCCTCGACGACACCGGCGTCGTCGGCGTGCGTGCGGTCGAGCAACGGCATCGTCGCGCTTCATTCCGGTGCAGATCGTTTCGGACGGGCCCGACGGCATGTGGGTCACGGGCTTGCCGACAATGTGACCGTCATCACGGTCGGCCAGGAATTCGTGAGCGATGGCGAGCATGTCGAAACAGTGCCTGACACGGGCGGAAAAGCGGCATGACGCGCATCGTCGAATGGGCCGTGCGCAATACGCGCCTCGTGATCGCGCTGATCGCTCGTGGTGATCGTGGCGGCGTGATCGCGTTCATTCAGATCCCCAAGGAAGCCGATCCGGACATACCGATTCCCGGTTCATCGCGGTGACCGTGACTTATCCGGGCATCAGCCCGGAAGACAGCGAGCGCTTGCTGGTCAAGCCGCTGGAAACCTATCTGCGCTCCAGTCGAAGGCCTTAAGGACATCACGGCGCGCGCCTATCAGGGCGTCGCCGTCATCATTCTGGAATTCGACGTCAACTTTAACAAGGAGAAGGCGCTCGAAGACGTCCGCGCGCAGGTCGATACAGACGCGGCCGCGCTTGCCGCAGGAAGCCGATCCGCCCGACGGTGCAGGAATTCAACACGAGCCTGTTCCCCGTCATCACGGTGGCGCTGTCCGGCGACGTGCCGGAGCGCACGCTGCTTCAGCTCGCGCGCGAATCTGAGCGACCAGATCAAGACCATTCCGAGCGTGCTCGACGCCGATCTTTCCGGCGAACGCGAGGAGATGCTCGAAATCGTCATCGATCCGGCAGAAGCTCGAAAGCTACGGCACTGACCCAAGCAGGAGATGTTCGCGGCGATCTCCAACAACAACCGGCTGATCGCGGCGGGTTCGCTCGACACCGGCCATGGCAGCTTCGCCGTCAAAGTGCCGGGCGTGATCGAAACCGCGCAGGATGTTCTTAACCTGCCGCATCCGCTCGACCGCGGACGCGACGGTGACGCTGAAGGACGTGGCCACGGTGCACCGCACGTTCTACGACGCGACCAGCTATGCGCGCATGAACGGCCAGCCGACCATCGCCATCGATGTGACCAAGCGCATCGGCGCCAACGTCATCGAGAACAATCGGCAAGTCCGCGAAAATCGTGGAGAAGGCCGCGAAATCCTGGCCCGCCGGCGTGCATGTCGATTATCTGTTCGACCAATCGACCGACATCCACGACCAGCTCGGCTCGCTGTCGGATTCCATCATCCTCGCCATCGTGCTGGTGATGATCATCGTCGTGGCAGCGCTTGGCCTGCGTTCGGGACTGCTTGTCGGCGTCGCGATTCCGACCTCGTTCCTCATGGCGTTCATGGTGCTGAACGGCATGGGCTATCACGCTGAACTTCATGATCATGTTCGCGATGCTGCTTGGCCGTCGGCATTCTCGTCGATGGCGCCGATCATCGTGGTCGAATATGCCGACCGAAAAATGACCGAAGGCCATCCGCCGCAAACAGGCTTTCGCGGAAGCAGCCCTGCGCATGTTCTGGCCGGTGGTCAGCGCCACCGCCACCATGATCGGCGCCTTCCTGCCGATGCTGCTGTGGCCGGGCGTTCCGGGCAAGTTCATGAGCTATCTTCCCGATCACGCTCATCATCGTGCTTGTCGCGTTCGATGGTCGTGGCGCTGATCTTCCTGCCCGTGCTTGGCGGGTTTTTCGGCAAGGCCCCGCCCCGCGACGAGCAGCATGAGAAGGCCATCGAGGCGTCAGAAACCGGCGACTGGCGCGAGATTCCGGGCATCACCGGCTGGTACGCCCATCTGGCCGACTGGCTGACGCACAATCCCGGCAGGGTCATGCTGGGCGCGCTGGGCACGGTCGCTCGTCGTGATCGGGCTCTTCGTCGTCTTCAACAAGGGCACCGAATTTTTCGTCGATACCGATCCCGATCAAGCCACGGTGCTGATTTCCGCGCGCGGCAATCTCTCCGCCAACGAAACAGCGCGATATCGTGATGGGCGTCGAGCAGATCGTGTCGACCGTGGCCGGCATCAAGTCGATCTATGCCACGATCGGGCGGCAGAACTACACGCTCAACAACCAGGGCGGCGTGCCGGTGGACAATATCGGCCGCATCACCGTCGAGCTGAAAGACTTCAGCGAACGCGCGCCGGGCAACGTGATCCTCGAAGAAATCCGCCAGCAAGACCGCGAACATTGCGGGCATCCATGTCGAAGTGCGCGAGCCGCAGAACGGCCCGCCGACCGGCAAGGACGTGATGATCGACGTCTCATCGGACGATTACCCGGCGCTGGCGCAGACGGCCGCCATGATCCGCAGGCACATGGATACGCTGCCGGAGCTGCGCGACGTCGAAGACACGCGCCCGCTGCCCGGCATCGAGTGGGATCTCGACGTCAACCGCGAGTGGCGAGCCGCTTCGGCGCCAATGCGCAGACCATCGGCACGGCGGTGCAGCTTGTCACCGACGGCATCCTGGTCGGCAAATACCGGCCCGACGATTCCGACGACGAAGTCGACATCCGCGTGCGCTATCCCGAACCGGAGCGCGGCATTCACGCGCTCGACGATCGTGCGCGTCGCCGACCGCGACGGGCATGGTGCCGATCAGCAATTTCGTGAAGCTGCAGCCCGCGCAGCAGGTCAACTCGATCGAGCGCGTCAACGGCCATCGCGTCTATCACGTCCGCGCCAATCGTGAAGCCAAACACGGTGCGTCAACGTCAGCGCAGAAGTCGCGAAGATCAAGACCTGGCTCGGCACGCAGACCATTCCCAGCGACGTGCGCGTCGAACTTCAAGGGCGCCGACGAGGAGCAGAACGAATCCGGCGCGTTCCTCGTCGAGGCGGCCTTCATGGCGCTGTTCCTGATCGCGATCGTGCTGCTTGGCGCTGTTCAACAGTTTCTATCACGCGAGCCTCATTCTGGTGGCGGTCGTGCTCGCCATGATCGGCGCGCTGCTCGGCATGGTGGTGATGGGGCAGCCCTTCTCGATCATCATGACGGGCACCGGCATGCTGGCGCTGGCCGGCATCGTGGTGAACCACAACATCGTGCTGATCGACACGTTCCATCGCTTGCGCGATTCCGGCATGGACCCGATCGAGGCAGTGATCCGATCGAGCGCGCAACGTCTGCGGCCCGGTGTTCCTGACCACGATCACCGCGATCGGCGGCCTGTTGCCGATGATGTTCGCGATCGAGATCAATTTCGCCACGCGCGAAGTCACGATCGGCGGCCCCAACGCATCGATGTGGATTCAGCTTTCGACGGCGATCGTGTTCGGTCTCGCGTTCTCCAAGATGATCACGCTGGGTCTGGTGCCGGCGATGCTGGCGCTTCCCTATCGCCGTCGCGAACGCAGACGCGCGACGCGCAAGGCCGCAACAGGCGCACCGATCTCGGCACTCATCCTGCGCCCGGAAATCTGCGACAGCCCGAAGCGCAGGCAGCCGAATAATCAGTCCGCGGCCGACAGCATGGCGCGCGCGATACCCGGCGCCACGTCGGGATCGCTCTCGACCTCCTTGAGTCTCTCGCGCGCTGCGGCGGCTTCCTTCTGCTTGTTCCACATCGAGGCGTAGTGGCCGCCCATGGCCGACAAGCTCGGAATGGCGGCCGCGCTCGATGATCTGGCCGTGATCCAGCACCAGGATTTCGTCGGCATCCACCACCGTGGAAAGCCGGTGCGCGATGACCAGCGTGGTGCGGTTCCTGGAGACCTCGCCCAGCGCGCCCTGGATTTCGCGTTCGGTGCCGGTGTCCAGCGCGGACGTCGCTTCGTCCAGCAGCAGGATCGGCGGGTTCTTCAGGATGGTGCGGGCGATGGCGACGCGCTGCTTCTCGCCGCCGGAAAGTTTCAGCCCGCGCTCGCCCACCATGGATTCATAGCCCAGCGGCAATTCGAGGATGAACTTGTCGATCTGGGCCATGGCGCGCGGCGTCCTTGATCTCGGCTTCGTTGGCGCCGATGCGGCCATAGGCGATGTTGTAGCGGATCGTGTCGTTGAACAGCACGGTATCCTGCGGCACGATGCCGATGGCGGCGCGCAAGCGAGGCCTGCGTCACGTCGCGGATATCCTGGCCGTCGATCGTCACGCTGCCGCTCTTGATGTCGTAGAAGCGATAGAGGATGCGCGAGATCGTGGATTTGCCGGCGCCCGACGGCCCCACCACCGCCACCGTCTTGCCGGCGGGCACCGTGAAGCTGATGCCTTTGAGCACGATGCGCTCGGGATCATAGGAGAACACGACATTGTCGAATTTGATTTCGCCGCCCGTGACCGACCAGCGGCTTCGCGCCCGGCTTGTCCTGCACTTCCTGCGGCTGGTGCAGCAGGCGGAACATCGCGTCCATGTCCACCAGCGCCTGGGTGATCTCGCGATAGACCGTGCCCAGAAGATTGAGCGGCTGATAGAGCTGGATCAGGATGGCGTTGGCCATCACGAAATCGCCGACCGTGAAACGGCCCGCCTTGATGCCACAGCGCGGTCAGCACCATCACGACGCCCAGCCCCAGCGCCATGATGATCGGCCTGGCCGGTGTTGAGAACCGACAGCGAAATCTGCGCCTGGATCGAGGCGTTCGGCATATCTCTCCATCGATTTGTCGAAGCGGCGCGTCTCATGCTCTTCGTTGTTGAAATATTTGACCGTCTCGTAATTGAGCAGGCTGTCCACCGCCTTGGTGTTGGCGTCGGTGTCGCTCTGGTTCATCTCGCGGCGGAAACTGGATGCGCCAGCGCGTGATCGCAAAGGTGAACCAGATATAGGCCACCACCATCAGCAAGGTGGTCAGCGCGATCCAGATTTCGAGCTTCAGCATCATGATCGACGCTGAAGAACAGCAGCTGCAGAAGGGTCGGGAAAATGCTGAACAGCGCGAAGGACAGCAGCGTGTCGATGCCCTTGGTGCCGCGCTCGATGACGCGCGACAGGCCGCCGGTCTTGCGCTCCAGATGAAAGCGCAGCGACAGCGTATGGACATGGGCGAAGGTCGAGACGCCACTTCGCGCAAGGCGTGATAGTGCACCTTGGCGAATATGCCGTCGCGCAACTGGGCGAAGGCCTGCATCAGGATGCGCGACAAGTACATAGGCGGCGATCAGCGACAGCGCGATGCCAAGCGCGATGCGTTGCCGGCGGACTGGCCAGAAAGACGATCGGTGGCCTAGCCCAGATACAGCGGCGAAACGTCGTCGCCACGATTGGCCAGCAGCAGGCAGCACGATCGAAACCAAGACGCGCAGGCGAAGGTCCGGCCGCTCCTTCGGCCACAGATACGGCAGCAGCATGAACAAGGGTCGGAACGACGGCGCCCCGTCGCCCTCTTCCACCAGCGGATGTTGATTGGCCATGTCTAATGCCCCATATTCGCGCCGCCGAAGATGAGAAAGCCCGCAATCAAGGCGGCCAGCGCAACCGTGGCAATGATGATGAACGCACGCGCAAATTTCCTCACGGCTTTTCTCTCAGTCACTTTTGGGCTGCTGAATTTTGTATAAGAAGTCCAACCTGAACCGACAATCCCCGCAAAAGCAACGGACCACGTCTGATGATGCATAACCCCTTCGCGAACAAGGATATCGGCGAGGCCACGATCTGCGTGTTCTGCGGCTCCTCGCGCGGAACCGATCCCGTCTCATGCCGAGGCCGCGCGCCAACTGGGTGGCGCCGATCGCCGAACGTGGTTTTCGGATGGTATTCGGCGGCGGCAATGTGGGGCTGATGGGCGAAACCGCGCGGGCGGCGCGCGATGCGGGGGCGGCGGTGATCGGCATTCTGCCGCATTCCTGCGGCACCTGGAGCCGCCGCTGAAATCGGCTGAGGAACTGATTCTCACGCCCGATATCCAGGAGCGCAAGCAACGGATGATCGCGCTGTCCGATGCGTTCGTGCTGCTGCCCGGCGGGCTGGGGACGTTGGACGAATTCTTCGAAGTATTGACCGAGGCGCAGCTCGGCGTTCATAATAAACCGATCGTCGTGATCAATCTGAAGGGCTATTTCGATCCGCTGCAGACAATGCTAACGCATGTGATCGAAAAAGGCTTTGCGACCGATGTCGTGTTGACGCATTACAAATTCGTGGCGAGCGTCCAGGACGCGATGGATTTCGTTGAGGCAGCTCTCAGAGCGCGCGTCCGGCTGCCACCCGCCTGACCCGGCCCTCCAGCGCCACGATCAAGAGCGCCCCCCAGACGCAGCCGAAAGTGACCGCATCGAGCCGGCTGAAATGTTCCCCCAAAAACTCCACCGCGATCGCCAGTGTGATCGATGGCGAGAGGAACTGCAGGAAACCCAGGGTCACCAGCCGCACACGCCGCGCGCCGGCCGCAAACAGCACGAGGGGAATCGCGGTGAGCGGGCCGGCAAAGACCAGCAAAGCATCGGTGTGGGCTCCTGCTTTGGGGAACGCGCCACTGCCGCTCACGGCCCAGAAGGCGACGAGCAGTAGCGTTACGGGAAACAGCAGGCAGGTTTCCACCGTGAGGCCGTCGAGTGAATCCACCGGCGTCAGCTTGCGGAAATAACCGTAGAAGCCGAACGAAACGGCCAGCACCGGCGCAACCCACGGGATATAGCCAAGCTGGATGGCTTGCCATCCGACGGCCGCAGAGGCCAGACCAATCGCGCCAAGCCTCACCGCCGAGACCTGCTCTCCCAAAAGCGTGATGCCGAGCACGATGGAAATGAGCGGTGTGATGTAATAGCCAAGGCTGGCTTCGACCAATTGCTGACTTTCCACGCAATAGATGAAGATCGTCCAGTTGCAGGTGATCAGCACACTGGTCAGCATGAGCGTGCGGATCAATTGCGGCGTGGTCACGATGCTGATGAGATTTGAAATACGGCCACGCACCATTGAAATGCACAAGACACAAATGCCGCACCACAACACGCGATGGGTGGTAAGTTCGATCGCTGGGATCTGGGCAAGCAAACGCCAATAAAGAGGCATCACAGCCCAGGCGAGATAGGCCAGGGTCGCGTAGATGATGCCGTTTCGTTCGGTTTGGGGGGCGTCTAGCGGATCGGACATGGGCGTTCAGCAATCGCAGGAATCGACCCTAACCGTGGCATTGCCCGATGGCTTCCTCTGCTGCGGCATGGCGATCCTGCGTGCGGGTCATGCCGGTGCGCCGTCGCAGAACAGTTTGTAGCTGATCGAATCCGTCAGCGCCTCGAACGAGGCATCGACGATGTTGGCCGAGACGCCAACCGTGGACCAGCGTTTGCCCTTGCCGTCGGCGCTTTCGACCATCACGCGGGTCACGGCCTCGGTGCCGCTGGTGAGGATGCGCACCTTGTAATCCACCAGCCGCAGATCGGCGAGGAAAGCGGAATATTTGCCCAGGTCCTTGCGCAGCGCGGCGTCCAGCGCATTGACCGGACCGTTGCCGGTGCCGACATTGTGGAAGGTCTTGCCGCGCCACCTTCATTTTCACGACGGCTTCTGAAACCGTGGCCAGTTCGCCGCGCGCGTTGTGGCGACGTTCGACCGTGACGCGGAAACTTTCGACGTCGAAATAGTCCGGCACCTCGCCCAGCGCGCGCCGCGCCAGCAGCTCGAACGAAGCCTCGGCACCGTCATAGGCATAGCCCAGGAATTCGCGCTGCTTGACGTCTTCCAGCAGGCGCGTCGATGCGGCTGTCCTTCGCATCGACATCGATGCCGATTTCGGCCAGCCGCGCGAGCACGTTGGAGCGGCCCGCCTGATCGGAGACCAGAATCTTGCGCGTATTGCCCACCGTTTCGGGCGGCACATGCTCATAGGTGCGCGGGTCTTTCTGCACGGCGGAGGAATGCAGCCCGCCCTTGTGCGCGAAGGCCGACGGGCCGACATAGGCCGCGTGACGGTTGGGCGCGCGGTTGAGGATTTCGTCCAGCAGGCGCGAAACCTGGGTGAGCTGCGTCAGGTTGCTCGTGGCTGACACCCGGTTTCGAATTGCGATGCATAAGGCTCTTTCAGCATCAGCGTCGGGCAGCAGCGAGCAGAGATTGGCGTTGCCGCAGCGTTCGCCCAACCCGTTGAGCGTGCCCTGCACCTGGCGCGCGCCGGCGCGGACCGCGGCCAGGCTGACCGCGACCGCCTGTTCGGTGTCGTTGTGGGCATGGATGCCAAGCGCCGCGTCGGGCAGCTTCGCCTTCACCTCGCTGACGATGCGATAGACATCTTCCGGCATGGTGCCGCCATTGGTGTCGCACAGCACCAGCCAGCGCGCGCCGGCATCATGCGCGGCGCGGATGCAGGCAAGCGCATAATCGGGATTGGCCTTGTAGCCGTCGAAGAAATGCTCGGCATCGAACAGCGGTTCGCGGCTCTTTCGCCTTCACCGCCTCGATCGACTGCGGGCGATGTTGTCGATATTTTCGTTGCGCGGAATTTCCAGCGCCACGTCGACCTGAAAATCCCAGGTCTTGCCGACCAGGCAGATGGCATCGGCCTTGGCGTCCAGCACGGCTGCGCCAGCGCCGGATCGTTGGCGGCGCTGCGGCCTGCGCGCTTGGTCATGCCGAAGGCGGTGAAGCGGGCGGTTTGCAGCGGCGGAGCGTTCGGCGAAGAAAGCCGTGTCGGTGGGATTGGCGCCGGGCCAGCCGCCTTCGATGTAATCCACGCCCAGTTCGTCCAGCGCCAGCGCGATCTGGCGCTTGTCCTCGACGGAGAAATCCACGCCCTGCGTCTGCGCGCCGTCGCGCAAGGTGGTGTCGAAGATATAGAGGCGTTCGCGGGTCATCGCTTTACCTCCCAGGTCGTGCCTTGCGGGCCGTCCTTCAGCACGATGCCCTTGGCCAGAAGTTCGTCGCGGATGCGATCGCTTTCGGCGAAATTCTTGGCTTTGCGCGCGGCGTTGCGGGCGTCGATGGCGTCGGCGATGTCGCCTGTGTCCACCTGCGTCTTGGCTGCGATCGCTGCAGCTGCACATTGGAAAAGCCCAGAAAGCCCAAGACCGCCGGCCAGCTCCATCCGGCGTCGGCCTGATGCAGGCGGCGATCGCTGCGGGGTGTTGAGATCGTCGCGCAGCGCGGCAAGGAAGCCCTGCATCCGGCGCGGGATCGGCCAATCGGCTCGGTCACGTCATACCAGCGCTCCAGCATCTTCCAGCTTTCCTTCAGGCCCGCGAACGTGAAATCCATCGGCTGGCGATAATGGCGTGCGCAGCATGTTGAAGCGCAGCACCTCGCCCGGCCAGTCGGCCAGAAGCTCGCGGATGGTGAAGAAATTGCCCGAGCTCTTGGACATTTTCTCGCCTTCGACCTTGCAGGAAGCCGTTGTGCATCCAGACGCTGCGCCAGCGGATGGCCGTGATGGGCGCCTTCGCTCTGGGCGATCTCGTTTTCGTGATGGGGAAACACCAGATCGATGCCGCCGCCATGGATGTCGAACGTCTCGCCCAGATATTTCTCCGCCATGGCCGAGCATTCGATGTGCCAGCCGGGCCGGCCGCGGCCCCAGGGCGATTCCCAGCCCGGCAGCGTCGTCATCCGACGGCTTCCACAGCACGAAATCCATGGCGCCCTTCTTGTAAGGCGCCACTTCCACCCGCGCGCCGGCGATCATCTCGTCCAGCGAGCGCCGCGCCAGCTTGCCGTAATCGGGCTTGGACGAAACATCGAACAGCACATGGCCTTCCGCCACATAGGCATGGCCGGCCGCGATCAAGGTCTCGATCATCGCGATCATCTCGGCCGACATGCTCGGTGGCGCGCGGCGTGACGGTGGGCGGCAGGCTGCCCAGCGCCGCCACGTCTTCGTCATAGATGCGCGCCGGTCTCTTCCGTCAGTTCGCGAGACATCGAGGATCGCTGCGCGCTCGGCGGCGCGCGCGAGCGTTGATCTTGTCGTCCATGTCGGTGATGTTGCGGACATAGGTGACATGGTCGTCGCCATAGACATGGCGCAGCAGCCGGAACAGCACGTCGAACACGATGACCGGCCGCGCATTGCCGATATGGGCGAAGTCATAGACCGTGGGGCCGCACACATACATCCGCACGTTCTTCGGATCGAGCGGAACGAAGTCGTCCTTGGTCCGGGTCAGGGTGTTGTAGAGGCGCAGAGTCATGGCTCAGTTTGAACCTCGGGACGCGAGCGGATCGAGCTCCTAAGTCCTGCTCGTCTCAGGTCGACATCGTAATGGCAGAGGATAGCCGGATATGCGGCCTTAAGTCCTACGCCGGTGTGGGCAGCAATTCGAGGATAAGCGAGGGCGTAAGATACAGGTCAGACATTGGGGCGGGCAAAAGGGAGTTTGCGGCGTTAGCCGCAAATCGAAATCCGGCCGATAAAACGATCCAGGCATCACGCGGTTTCCCCTTCGAGCCGCGCAAGAGCCTTCGCGCGCCCGATGAGGGGTAACAGCTTTTTCAGTTCCGGTCCATGCTCGCAGCCCGGTCAGCGCCAGACGCAAGGGATGAAACAGCGCCCTGCCCTTGGCGCCGGTCGCGGCCGCGACCGCCTTGGTCCAGGCGCCCCAGGTCGTTTCGTCCCAGGGTTCGGGCGGCAGCAGCTGCGGCGGCCTTTGCGGCGAAGCCGGCATCTTCGATCACCGGCGTGACCGGCCCGTGTCACGACTGCCCACAGATCGGCCGCATCGGCAAGTCGCGTCAGGTTGGGCTTGACCGCATCCCAGAACGCCGCGCCCCGGCCAATGCCCATCGCTGCAAGCCGCGATGCCACCGCTTCGTAGGGCAAGTGCATGAAGTAGCTTGGCGTTCAGCGCGCCAAGTTCCTCGCGGATCGAAATGCGCCGGCGCGCGGCCGATCTTGGCGAAAGCGAATTCCCGGCCAGCTCGTCGAGCGACGGCTTCAGCTCGATCGGATCGGACGTGCCGATCTTGGCGAGATAGGAGGCGAGCGCCAGCGGCTCGATGCCGTCTTCGCGCAGAGATTCGCAGCGACAGCGAACCCAGCCGCTTGGACAGCGCCTCGCCGCCCGCGCCGACCAGCAGCGGGAAATGCGCGAAGGCCGGCACGGCCGCGCCCAGCGCCTCGAAGATCTCGATCTGGGCGGCGGTGTTGGTGACATGATCCTCGCCGCGCACGATATGGCGTGACGGCGAAATCGACGTCGTCGGCCACCGACGGCAAGGTGTAGAGAAAGCGTCCATCCTCGCGGATCAGCACGGGATCGGACATGGTGGCGGTGTCGATCTCGACGTCGCCGCGCACCAGATCGCGCCACGTCACCTTCGCTGCGAGAGCTTGAAGCGCCAATGGGGCTTGCGGCCTTCGGCTTCCAGCTTGGCGCGGTCGTGCGGCGGTGAGTTGCAGCGCGGCGCGGTCATAGATCGGCGGCTTGTGCATGCGCGAGTCTGGCGCTTGCGGCGGCGATCCAGTTCGTCCGGCGTTTCATAGCAGGGATAGAGCCGGCCGGCCGCTTTCAACTTCTCGGCGGCGGCGCGGTGGGCGTCGGCGCGCTCGATCTGGCGGGCGAAGAGATCGTGGGCGAGGCCCAGCCAGTCCAGGTCGTCGATGATCGCGGCTTCGAATTCCGGCTTGCGAGCGCTCGGCGTCGGTGTCGTCGATGCGCAGGAAGAACTTGCCGCCCTCCTTGCGCGCGAACAGCCAGTTGAGCATGCGCGGTGCGGGCATTGCCGACATGCAGAAGGCCGGTGGGCGACGGCGCGAAGCGGACGAGGACGGTCATTGTCATCGCGCGTCCCGGAACGCGTTGGTGATCGGATAGCGCCGGTCGCGGCCGAAATTGCGCGCGCTGATCTTCACGCCCGGCGGCGCCTGGCGGCGCTTGTATTCGGAGATGTAGAGCAGCTGCTCGATGCGCTTGACGGTGGCGGGGTGATAGCCCTTGGCGCACGACCTCCTCGAACGTCATCTCCTTTTCGACCAGGCATTCCAGGATGCCGTCCAGGATTTCGTAAGGCGGCAGCGAATCCTGGTCGGTCTGGTTGGCGCGCAGTTCGGCGGTGGGCGGCTTGGTGATGATGCGCTCGGGGATGACGCGGCCTTGCGGGGCCCAGCGCGCCTGGTTGGTGCTTCTTGATTGCGCCAGCTGCGACAGGCGGAAGACTTCGGTCTTGTAGACGTCCTTCAGCACATTGTAGCCGCCGCACATGTCGCCATAGAGCGTGGCATAGCCGACGCTCATCTCGGACTTGTTGCCGGTGGTCAGCACCATCGGGCCGAACTTGTTGGAGATCGCCATCAGGATCACGCCGCGGATGCGCGACTGGATGTTTTCTTCCGTCGTGTCGGGGCGCTTGCCGGCGAAGGCCGGCGCGAGTGTTTCGCCGAAGGCCGTCGACCGCGCCTTCGATCGCGATGGTTTCGTATTGCACGCCCAGCATCTGCGCGCAGTCTTCGGCGTCGTCGAGGCTTTCCTGGCTGGTGTAGCGCGACGGCATCATCACGCAGCGCACGCGGTCAGCGCCCAGCGCATCCACGGCCACGGCGGCGGACAACGCGGAGTCGATGCCGCCGGACAGACCCAGCACCACGCCGGGAAAGCGGTTCTTGTTCACATAGTCGCGCAGGCCCAGCATCATCGCGTGATAGACGGACTGGCGAACGGTCTTCTTCGCCCGCGCGTTCGCCGGGTGCGCAGACCCATTTACTCGCCGATGCGCGTTCCATTCGGTGATCGACAAGCTTTTCCTGCCAGGACGGCAACGCCCAGGCGATGGAGCGGTCGGCGTTCAGCACAAAGCGAGGCGCCGTCGAAGACGAGTTCGTCCTGGCCGCCGACCTGGTTGAGATAGATCGAGCGGCATGCCGCTTTCGTCACGCGCGCGACGATCAGGTTCAGCCGCACATCTTCCTTGCCGGCTTCGAAGGGCGAGCCGTTGGGCACGAGCAGAATTTCGCCGCCGGTTTCGGCGAGACATTCCACGACATCGGGCGTCCAGATGTCTTCGCAGACCGGCACGCCGATGCGCACGCCGCGAACGTTGAACGGACCCGGCATCGGGCCCGGCGCGAAGACGCGCTTCTCGTCGAACACGCCGTAATTCGGCAGATCGTCCTTGAAGGTGACGCCCTGCGACCTTGCCGCCGTCGAGCAGACGACACGCATTGTAGAGTTTGCCGTCTTCCACCCAGGGCGCGCCGACCAGCACGGCAGGGCCGCCATCGGCGGTGTCGCGGGCGAAGCTTCTCGATGGCTTCGCGCGCGTCCTCCTGCAGCGCGGGCTTCAGCACGAGATCTTCGGGCGGATAGCCGACGATGAAGAGTTCGGAGAAGAGAATGAGGTCGGCTTTCGCCGCGGCGGCCTGGGCGCGCGCGGCGCGCGCCTTGGCGAGATTGCCGGCGATGTCGCCCATCACCGGGTTGAGCTGGGCCAGCGCGATGCGACAGACGATCCGTCATGATGCGGTGTTTAGAACATTTCGAAATGCGTTGCGATCGAACATCTTGTTGTCATTTCCGGCTTGGGTATCGCGCATTCCAAGTCCATGCATTTCCTCCCCCCAACAGGCAAGATGCGGCGATTTGAGATGGGGGACAACCAAAGACAACGCGCAAAGACCACTGAAATCAGGCCGTGGCCGCGATCTTTTCGATCACCGGACGGTGAGTGGGGGTCCTGGCCGCTTGCTCGATCAGAAGCGCGGTTTCCAGCGCATGGCGTGCTTCTTCCGGACGCACGAAGGTTGGATCTTCGCCACGCACGGCGCGGACGAAGGCGCCAACCGATTCGCCCAGCGGATCGTCGAAGCTGATCTCGCCCAAGGGACGGCGCGTGGTGTTGCGTATCTCGCGGGTCATGAAATCGATTTCGACCACGCCATCGGCATAGACAGCGCGCATGCCGCGCTTGCGCTGGTGGGCGATGCGGCTGGCGTGCAGCCGGGCCAGCGTACCGTTCTCGAAGCAGACTGCTGCAGAGACTTCGTCGGCATGGCGACCTTGTTCGGTGCGGGCAAACGCGTCGACTTCCGATACGGCGCCAGGGACCAGGCGGTGCACGAGATCGAGATCGTGGATCATCAGGTCGAGCACGGCGCTGACATCGGCGCCGCGGCCGGTCCACGGGCCCATGCGCCAGCAGTCAATTTCGAGCGGCGCTTCGTCATATCGAGCAGGCCGGTGCGGGCGAAGACAAAACGCTCCTGATGGCCGACGGTGAGAACGAGGTTCGTGCTGTTCGGCGAGCGCGATCAGCCCATCGGCTTCGCGCAAGCGTCGTGGCGATTGGCTTTTCGACCAGCACATGGGCGCCGGCGTTGAGGAATGCGCGCACGATGGAGGCATGGGTGACAGCGGGCGAGCAGATGCTGACAAGATCGACCTTGCCCAGAAGATCGCGCCAATCGGCGATGGGTTTGGACGCCATGCGTTCGCCCATAGCGCGACGCGTCTCCGCACTCGGATCGGCGATGGCGACAAGCTCGACGCCGTCGGCTTGCGCATACTTGGCGGCGTGATGGCGGCCGAACGCGCCGGTGCCGACGACGCCCGCACGCAATGGGCCGCTTGTTGCTATCCAAATGAGGAATCAAGGGAATTTCCCGGGCAATCGCAGGCGCATAAAGCCATGCGAAGGGCGGTGCGAGCAACTCATAAAATGTTTCGTCTTGTTACCGCAGGGCGCCCTGCTAGGGTTCCCGCCATTAAGAAATTGCCCTTTCCCAACCTCACGGAGGACACCATGCAGAACCAGAAAAGCCGAGAAATCCGCCTGAAAAGCCGCCCCACGGGGATGCCTAGCCCGGCCAATTTCGAGCTGGCCGAGACCGCCGTGCCCACCCCCGGGCCCGGGCAGGTTCTGGTGCGGAATTCATATATGTCCGTCGACCCCTACATGCGGGGCCGGATGATGGACCGCAAAAGCTATGTGCCGCCGTTCCAGATCGGCGAGACCCTGCAGGGCGGCGCGGTCGGCCAAGTGGTGGCCTCCAACAGCCCGCATATGAAGGTCGGCGACTACGTCCAGAGCATGAATGGCTGGCGCGAATGGTTCGTGGCCGAAGCGGCGCTGTGATCAAGGTCGATCCGAGCATCGCGCCCGTGCAGTCTTATCTCGGCGCGCTCGGGATGCCGGGACTGACGGCCTATGTGGGTCTGCTCAAGATCGGCGAATTGAAAGATGGCGAGCGCGTGTTCGTGTCGGCGGCGAGCGGCGCGGTTGGCGCGGTCGTCTGCCAGATCGCAAAGACCAAGGGTTGCTACGTCGTGGGCTCGGCGGGGTCAGATGAGAAGTGCGATTATCTCACCAAGGAATTGGGTGTCGACAAGGCGATCAATTACAAGACCTGTGGTGATCTAAGCACGGCGGTCGCCAAGGCGTTTGCCGAAGGCATCGATGTCTATTTCGAAAATGTCGGCGGATCGCACTTGCAGGCCGCACTGGCCAACATGCGCCAGTTCGGTCGGATCGCTGCTTGCGGCATGATCGAGCAATACAACGTCACCGAACCATCGGCCGGGCCGAACAATCTGATGCTGGTGGTGGGACTGAGCCTGACCATTCGCGGCTTTATCGTCTCCAACCATTTCGACATGATGCGGCGATTTCCTACGCGACATGGCGGCGTGGAAAAAGCAAGGCAAGATGAAATGGCGCGAGACGATCCTTGACGGGGTCGACCGTGCACCGGAAGCCTTCATCGGCCTCTTCAAGGGCGAGAATTTCGGCAAGATGCTGGTAAAAGTGGGACCGGATCAGGCGGTATAGCCATCACCTCCCCTGTGAGAAGAGGTAGAAGGACGTGCTCATCTTTCCGGGCTTAGCGCCACCGCGGCCGTGAGCGCGGCCACGATCAAATAAGCCAGCAGCAACGGGGCCAGTCCGATGAGGACTGTCCCCGGCAGGCCTGCGAGCACCGAACAACCGAACCATGGGTAGGCCGTGCCCATGAAGAACAGCTGGATGCCGGCAATGGCGGCAATGCCAAGCACGCCGGCGTGGACGGAGGCGCCCAGCACCTCGGAGCGCGTGGCGCGTTCAAGGCGCAACAGACCTGCGGAAAGGCGAATGCGCGAGATCGCCGATGCCACGAAGATGATCGCGAGCATCCATGCGAAAGAAGATGCAAACACGCGGCCCCCGTCGGAGGCGCACGGAGAAAGCGCGATCAGCAATGCGTCTTGTCCCGATACGGCGAATTGAATCGCGTTGACGATGGCGCCGACCACAGGACCGATGGGATGCAAGGGCGCGAAAAGGATCTGATTGAGAAAGCTCAGCACCACGAAGATCAGAAAGACGATACCATTGAAATCGGGAATCAGATGGTGCGGCTTAAGCCGTTCGAGAAGTGGCTTGGTACTGTCGCGAGCAGAGACGCCATAGCCGGTGGCGAACAACAACCCCATTGCCGCGAACAGCAGCATCGTGACGACAATGGCGGGAACAGATTGCGGCGCGGGTGACGGACCAGTCATGACGTGATGAATTTCGTGTGCGCCCGCAAAGAAGCACAACACGATCCATCCCTTCGCAAGAAGGCGTGCAACCCCCATGCTGTTCGACCCTCTCCTATCGGCAGATATCACGCGGAAGCGGCAAAACGCGCATCTTTCAGGCGTTCGGCACGCAATGACTTCCGCCATCAGGAAAGCAAGCTCCAGCGCCTGGCTGGCGTTGAGCCGCGGATCGCAATGGGTGTGGTAGCGGCTGGAAAGATCTTCCTCCGAAATCGCCTGCGCGCCGCCCAGACATTCGGTGACGTTCTGGCCGGTCATTTCGAGATGCACGCCGCCGGCATGGGTGCCTTCGGCACGGTGGACTTCGAAGAAGGTCTTCACTTCCTTCTGGACGCGGTCGAAGGGCCGCGTCTTATAGCCAGTTGCCGATTGTGATCGGTGTTGCCGTGCATCGGATCGCAGGACCACACGACTTGGGCGCCTTCACGTTCGACGGCGCGGATCAGCCGCGGCAGTTTTTCGCCGACCTTGTCTGAACCGAAACGCGCGATGAGCGTGAGGCGGCCCGGCTTGTTTTCCGGATTGAGGATCGCGATCAGTTTGAGCAGATCGTCATCGCCGAGCGAGGGCCCGCATTTCAGACCGAAGGGATTCTTGATGCCGCGGCAGAATTCGACATGGGCGCCGTCGAGCTGGCGCGTGCGGTCGCCGATCCAGACCATGTGGGCGCTGGTGTCGTACTAGTCGCCGCTGGTGGAATCGGTGCGCGTCATCGCTTCTTCGTAGCCGAGCAGCAACGCTTCATGGCTGGTGTAGAAATCGGTGGTGCGCAGCTGCGGCGTCGATTCTGGAGTGATGCCGCAGGCTTCCATGAATTCGAGGGTTTCGGAGATTCGGCTGCGCAAGCGCGCGATAGCGTTCGCCAGACGGTGAGCCGTTGATGAAGCCAAGCGTCCAACGGTGGACATTGTGCAGGTCGGCGTAGCCGCCGCTCGCAAACGCGCGCAACAGATTGAGTGTTGCGGCCGATTGCGCATAGGACTGCATCAGACGCTGCGGATCGGGAGCGCGCGCTTCGGGTGTGAATTCGCGACCGTTGATGATGTCGCCGCGATAGGAGGGAAGCGTGACGCCGTCACGGGTTTCGGTGTCTTCCGAGCGTGGCTTTGCGAATTGCCCCGCGATGCGGCCGACTTTCACCACGGGCACGCCGGCAGCGAAGGTGAGCACCACCGCCATCTGCAGCAGCACGCGGAACGTGTCGCGGATGTTGTCGGGGTGGAATTCGGCGAAGCTTTCCGCACAGTCCCCGCCCTGAAGCAGGAAAGCCTTGCCGTCGGCAAACCTGGGCCAAACCCGCCATCAGGTTGCGCGCCTCGCCCGCGAAGACAAGCGGCGGATGGGTCTTCAGCCGCGTTTCGACGGCCGCTGAGCGCGGCAGGATCCGGATATTCCGGCACCTGACGAACCGGCTTCGAACGCCAGCTGGAAGGGCTCCAATTCTGAGGCACCTTGAAAGTCTCCTATCTGCCGAACTGCATATACGAAAGCCGCGTGGGGTTTGCCAGCGGAAGGCGGCAACCGTTTGTTATTGCTTGACTGTAAAGGGGTCTTGCAGTGCAAAAAACCTCTCGCTTAAGGAAGGCGGATTTCCGCAAGGCCAGCACTTCTCTGCTGTGGCAGCTATTTTTTTGGCGATACCAGGCTCGATGGCTAGTCGCCGTCGCGTCCCTCTTTTAGCCCTACACTGCTATAGGCTGTGCTAACGGCTAGGGTGGTTCTAGACCAGAATGGAACTGATAATTCCCGTAAATCTATGTAAGATAAAATTACAAATTCCCGCGAAGAATTGTATAAGTCATTGATTCTGCTTTATGGCATGGCATTTGCGTGAATGTGCGAATGAGTAAAGTCGTTATTGGAGGAGCGTGGCTGTGAACGTCTTATCGAGACTTGCAGGTGTACTAGCTGCCACAGCGTGCGTTGCGGTAGTTGGCAGTGGCCCAGCCAATGCCACTTTGGCCATCAGTGTTAATGGCACGACCGAAGCCACGAGCGCGACCAATACGAGCCTGATCTATTCGGGGGCGCTGCCGGGAAAGTGGTTTAATTTGGGGCTTGGCATTTTGGGTGCGGGCGACCTGGGCGGTAATGACCTGATGGACGTCAGCGCTAACATTTCCACGAAGTCGACCAATGCCGGCGCGCTTGTCTTGAAATTCACGGAAACCGACCTGACGGGATCGGCTGTGGAACAATTCATCAGCGATTTCACTGCAGGTACGACAAATCCGGTAATGACGCGCAGTTTTTGGCTCGACACCTCGAATTCGGGTGGTGAGAGCATCCTATTGAGCTCGACAACCGTTGATTCGCTCACCTCCACAAGCCCAAGTATAAACTTGAGCGGCCTGTTCTCGTTGGTGGAAGAGATTGATTTCAACGAGGCCACCCGCAAGAGCACTGCCAAATTGAGTTCCGATGACGATGTCACGGGGCAGCCCATTCCAGAGCCGCTCTCGCTCTCGCTCTTCGGCGCAGGCCTTCTTGGTCTTGGCGCAACGATGCGTCGGCGCAAAGCCGCGTAATCCAAAAGCTCCAAAGAATATCAAAACGGCGCCCTTTGGGCGCCGTTTTTCATTGCGGAGAGGCCAACCGAGTGGATCAGCCGTGGCAGGTGCCCCTCCTTCGACAAGCAGACGCGGCCAAGCTCAGGCAGCGAAGCGTTTTGAAACTTTGGGCAAGCCTGGCGAACCCTGGAAAGCGCTGGAAATCCCCCGGCTCAAAGAACGCTCCTTACGGGCCGCGCCTTTGCCATTGGCCCGGAAGTGGAGCGTGAGCCCGGCCCAAAAAATAGGAGCAGGCACCACGAGTTCCTTGAGATCTCGCGAGATTGTAATCAAATATTCCAGATTCTGCTGAGTCCACCACGCTGGCGCCCATGTGCGCTAACAAATTGATATTACAAAATATTCTCTGACAAACTGGGTCGTAACTGTCATTCGCGCTTACAGATTCTGGCTGCTTGCTAACCACGATGCGCCAAAACAGGGGAAAACCTGCTATGGCACGGATCCTGCTAACCATTTAACCATACTGGCCGTCCGGCCGAGTTGCGTGAACGGAGAACCACTATGACCAACTTCAAGAATTTTGCTGGATCTGCAGCAATTGTCATGGGCGTAGCCCTCTTCGCGGCCAGTTCGGCCGAAGCTAACCCTTCATATACTTCGGGCTCCTTCGCGTTTGGGGCAAACACAGGCGTCACCACCGACGTCACCACGACCACCAGTTTCCCCGACGTCACCAGCATCTCTCTGGGCTCACTCGGTGGCGACTTCGCGTCGATCGCGCCGCCCGCCTCCCTGGGCACCGGACCGATCGACTTTACCAGCGCCACCTCGTTCGACTTCAGCGATGCGGGACTTGGGAGCTTTGCGGCTTCCAGTGTGTCTTCTTTGGGCACCACCGGTTCGTCGGCGACGTGGCAAGTGAAGGGCATTTTCACGCTCGGCACCGATTGGAGCAATGACGGAGGCACCCTTAACGCCACGGAAACATGGGCGTTAAGCCAGACCGGCGGCGCCGGTTCTGTGATCTCGATGAGTGGCACGTTCAATTCGCCTCCAGTGGTAACGAAGACGCCCGAACCCGCCACGCTAGCGTTGGTTGGAGCGGGCCTTGCCGGACTGGGCGCATTGCGCCGTCGCAAGAAAGCTTAAGTCAGAACACATCGTTCAGCGAACGGCGCCTGAAAGGGCGCCGTTTGTTTTTTTGCTCGGTACCAAACCGTTCAGTGAGGTTCTTTGGAATAACTCTTGGTGCGCATGGTCACGAGTTCTTCGGCAACGCTCGGATGGAGTGCGATGGTGGCGTCGAACTGCGCTTTGGTCGCGCCCATCTTCATCGCTACCGCCACGAGCTGCGACCATCTCGCCTGCTTCTGGTGCGAACAGGTGGCAGCCCAGCACACGATCGGTCCTGCTGTCGACGATCAATTTCATCACCGCGCGTTCGTCGCGACCCGATAAGGTGTTCTTGAGCGGACGAAACTGCGACCTGTAGACGTCGATGCAATAGCCGCGTTCCAGCGCCTTGGTTTCGCTCAAGCCCACCGTGCCGATTTCCGGCGTGGCAAACACCGCCGTCGGCACACCTTCGTGGTCGACGGGCGTAGGCTTTCCCTCAAAAACCGTGCTGCACGAAGCACATCGCTTCGTGGATGGCGACCGGTGTTAGCGCCAGGCGGTCTGTCACGTCGCCCACCGCATAAATGTGATCGACATTGGTCTTTGAGTAATTGTCGACTTCCACTGCGCCGCGCTTGTTGCGCGCGACGCCGGCGGTTTCCAAACCCATGCTGATCGGTGTTGGGAATACGGCCGATGGCGAGCATCACGGCATCGGTTTCGATCATCTCGTTATGATCGTTGAAAGCGAAGAGGACGCCATTGCGCTTGTCGACGTGCTTAAAGTTGCGATTGACGATGACGCGGATGCCCCGCGCCTGCATTGAGGCTGTGAGCGCATCGCGCATGTCCTCGTCGAAGCCGCGCAGTATCTTGGGACCGCGATAGACCAGCGTCACCTCGCGCCCAGGCCGTGGAAGATGTGGGCGAATTCCACCGCGATATAGCCGCCGCCCGCGATCAGGATGCGGCGCGGCAGTTTCTTCAGATGGAAGGCTTCGTTGGAAGTGATGCAGTGTTCCGCGCCCGGCGCGCCACCCATGTCGCGGACGGCCTGCCGCCGGTGGCGATCAGGATGCGTTCTGCTGTGACTTTGCGGTTGCTTTTCTTCAGATGCAACGTGTGGGGACCTCGAACACCGCGCGCTCCATGAAGATTTCGGCGCCTGCCTTGATGACATTCTCGCGATAGACGCCTTCGATGCCGCGCGATCTCCGTGTCTTTGTTGGCGATCAAGGTTTTCCAGTCGAATGTCGCATGGCGCGACGGTCCAGCCGAACCCGGCGCTGTCCTCGAAATCCTCGCGAAAGCGGCTGGCATAGACGAGCAGTTTCTTCGGAATGCAGCCGCGAATGACGCAGGTGCCGCCGAAGCCGTATTCCTCGGCGATCGCCACGCGCGCGCCGTTGAGCCGCCGCCATGCGGCTGGCGCGCACGCCGCCCGAGCCGCCGCCGATGACGAAGAGATCGTAGTCGTATTTGATCATGCGGATTTCTCGATCACTTCGACGCCGCTCGCGCCGGCGATGAAAAGGTGGTGGCGATGCCGACGAACAACCCATGTTCGACGACGCCCGGAATCACGGACAGCGTGCGCTGCAAGCCTTGCGGGATTGGCGATGGCGCCGAAACGCGCAATCATAGATGAATTGCCGCTGTCGGTGAGGAACGGCGCGTTGTCCCTCATGCGCAAGCGTGGGCGTGATCGTCGCGGCGCAGCTTCTTGGCGGCTTCGGCGATGCGCGCGCGCGGTGGTAGCGTGGCCAAATTCGTACACTTCCACCGGCAACGGGAATTTGCCGAGCTTCTGCACCAGTTTGGATTCGTCGGCGATCACGATCATCTTCTTCGCCGCCGCGGCCACGATCTTCTCGCTCAGATGCGCGCCGCCGCCGCCCTTGATGAGATTGAGCTGGCGTCGGCCTCGTCGGCGCCGTCGACCGCCAGATCGAGTCGGCGCCAGCGTCGAGCTCGGCCAGCGTAATGCCCAGCGAACGCGCCCTGTCCGCCGTGCGGTCCGAAGTGGCCACGCCGGTGATCGCCAGCCCGCCGCGCACCCGCGGGGCCAGCACTTCGAGGAAGGCTTCGGCGGTCGAGCCAGTGCCGAGCCCCAGCTTCATGCCGTCGGTGACGAAATCGAGCGCTTTCGCAGCGGCGGCGCGCTTGAGGATCTGGGAATCGGCTGGGGTGTCGGCCATAGCGGAATGTGCACGGCCTTTCATACCAAACTCAACTGGGACAAAGCGTCGGCTGGCACAGGCAAAACGGAGAAATGCGGCGCCCGGCGGGCCCAACGAAGCCGGTTGGGGAGCGCAGGCGAAAGCAACACCATGCCAACCCCGACCGCTGTGAGAAGGATTAGGGGGTTATTCCACCGTCACGGATTTCGCCAGATTGCGCGGCTGATCGACGTCGGTGCCTTTGGCGACAGCGGCGTGATAGGCCAGCAGCTGCACCGGCACCGCATAGAGCAGCGGGGTGATGAAGGGATCGGCCTCGGGCACCTTGATCGTGTGCCCACACCGCACCCGCCTGCGCGCATGATGCCTTCGCGCATCGGAGATCAACACCACCTTGCCGCCGCGCGCCATCACTTCCTGCATGTTGGAGATGGTCTTCTCGAACAGCGCATCGTGCGGCGCGATGACGATGATCGGCACGTTCTCGTCGATCAGCGCGATGGGGCCATGCTTCATCTCGCCCGCGGCATAGCCTTCGGCATGGATATAGGAAATTTCCTTGAGCTTCAGCGCGCCTTCCAGCGCCAGCGGGAAGCTCACGCCGCGGCCCAGATAGAGCACGTCGCGCGCCTTGGCGATTTCCTCGCCCAGCACTTCGATCTTCGGCTTCCTGCTTCAGAAATTCCGACGATGTGGCGCGGCGTTTCCAGCAGCGCGGCGCAGAGCTTTCTTCTTCGTGCGCGCTCAGGTGACCGCGCGCGCGCGCCCGCCGCGATTGCGAGCGCTGCCAGCGCCGCCAGCTGGCAGGTGAACGCCTTGGTCGAGGCGACGCCGATCTCCGGCCCGGCGAAAGTGGGCAGCACGATATCGGCTTCGCGCGCGATGGAGCTTTCCGGCAACATTGACGATGGCGATGGTCGTCTGGCCCTGCGCCTTGGCGTCGCGCAGCGCCGCCAGCGTGTCGGCGGTTTCGCCCGATTGCGAGATGAACAGCGCCGCGCCGTCCTTCGGGATAGACCGGATCGCGATAGCGCAGTTCCGAGGCGACGTCGGCTTCGACCGGCAGCCGCGCCAGCTTCTCGAACCAGTATTTGCCGACGAGGCCGGCATAAAAGGCCGTGCCGCAGGCCGAGATGGTGAGCCGCGTTGCGCTCGCCAGCGCTTCGCCGCAGCCCGTGCCTCGTGCAGCGCAACGCACGGGACCCGCGGGATCGAGATAATGCGCGAGCGTGTGGCCGACCACTTCGGGCTGTTCGTGGATTTCCTTGGCCATGAAGTGGCGGTGGCCGGCCTTGTCCACCAGCGCGGCCGACGCGCTGGTGATCTTGACTCTCGCGATTGGCGGGGCGGCCCTGCTGCGTCGAAGATCGAAACCTCGGGCCCGTTGACCACCGCCACATCGCCGTCTTCCAGATAGGCGACGCGATTGGTGAAAGGCGCCAGCGCGAAAGCGTCCGAGCCGAGATAGGCTTCCCTGTCGCCATAGCCCACCGCCAGCGGCGCGCCCTTGCGCGCGCCGATCAGCAGGCCTTCATGGTCCTGTGAAGATCATCGCGAGCGAATAGGCGCCGGTCAGCCGCCGCACCGCCGCCTTCGCGGCTCTTCCGGCGCCAGGCCCTGATCGAGATAGTCGGTGACGAGATGGGCGGCGACTTCGCTGTCGGTTTCGGATTCGAATTTGTGGCCCTTGGCGATCAGCTCGTCGCGCAGTTCGCGGAAATTCTCGATGATGCCGTTATGCACGATTGCGACCCGCGCGCGAGGCATGGGGATGGGCGTTGGTTTCGGTGGGCGCGCCATGCGTGGCCCAGCGGGTGTGGCCGATGCCGGTGTGGCCGGGCAGCGGATGCTTGTGCAGCACCGCATCCAGCTTGGAGAGCTTGCCGGGCGCACGGCGGCGTTCGATATGGCCGCTGACCAGTGTGGCGATGCCGGCGGAATCATAGCCGCGATATTCCAGCCGCTTCAGCGCTTCCAGGATGACGGGCGCCACGTCCGACGTTCCAGCGATGCCGACAATGCCGCACATTATTTCGATCCTCGTTTGGCTTTTTCGGATTTCTTGCGGGCGCGGAATCTTTCCGCCCAGCCGGCTTTTCGTTTCTGGTGGCGCGCGTTCAACGGCCAGCGCATCGGGTGCCGACATCCTTCGTGATCGTACCGCCCGCGCCCGTGATCGCGCCGTCGCCCACCTTCACCGGCGCCACCAGCGCGGTGTTCGAGCCGATGAAGGCGCCCGCACCGATGTCGGTGTGATGCTTGTCGAAGCCATCATAATTGCAGGTGATGGTGCCGGCGCCGATATTGGCGCCCGCGCCCACGCGCGCATCGCCCAGATAGGTCAGATGATTGGCCTTGGCGCCTTTTTCAATGCGCGGTGTTCTTCACTTCCACGAAATTGCCGATATGGACGTTCTCCTCGATCAGCGCGCCGGGGCGCAGCCGCGCATAAGGCCCGATCAGCGCGCCGGGGCCGACTTCGGCGCCTTCCAGATGGCAGAACGCTTTGATCTCGCGCCGGCCACGTACCGTGACGCCGGGGCCGAACACCACAAAGGGCCCGATCTGCACATCGGCTTCGAGCACCGTGTCGTGCGCACAGATAAACCGTTTCCGGCGCGATCATGCCGACGCCGCCATCCAACGCGTGGGCGCGCAGCCGGCGCTGCATCACAGCTTCGGCCACAGCGAGTTCGGCGCGGCTGTTCACGCCCATCACCTCTTCTTCGCCTGTGCGCGCGACCGCGCAGGCCACTTGGTCGTCGCGGGCGAGCAGCGGTATGTCGGTTAGATAATATTCGCGTTGGGCGTTGTCGTTCTTCAGTTGCGAAGCCCAGCGGAAGAATGACTTCGCATCGGCGGCCAAAAGGCCCGCATTGCACAAGGCCACGGCGCGTTCTGTCGGGTTCGCATCCTTGAACTCGACGATGCGGTCCAGCATTCCGTCGCGATCCAGGATCACGCGGCCATAGGCGGCGGGATCTTTGGCTTCAAAGGCGATGATCGCCATACCGGCGTTTTCGCGCGCGGCATAGGACGCCTCGAACGTCTTTGAGGTGAGTAGCGGCATGTCGCCATAGGTGACGGCGACGACGCCGGAAAAATCCTTCAACGCGGAGGCGGCGCAATTGGCGGCGTGGCCGGTGCCCAATTGCTGGTTCTGGACAACGGACTGCGCCCCTTCGCTGGTCGCGTAATCGCGCACGGCCTGTCCGTCGGGCGATGTGACAACCACGATCGTGGTTGCGCCCGCGCCACGTGCAGCGGCAATGACATGGCCAAGGATCGGCTTGCCCGCGATCTTGTGCAGAACTTTAGGGGTCGCAGATTTCATGCGGGTGCCCATACCCGCCGCGAGAATGATCGCCGCTTTCCTCAACGCCATACGCTCGCTTCTGCCCTTAACCGTTGCCCGTGCACCACGACCGCGATAGCCGGGTCGGAAATGCCGGTAAAGTGACGTTTTGCGACGGCATATTGCCATAGCGAAGCCACTTGTGGGTTAACTGCCTGATGGATTCGCCCCTCTCGCCCGCCCTCATCTTCGACCTCGACGGAACCTTGGTGGATACTGCCCCCGATCTCCTGGCAGCGCTGAACGCTATCCTGCTGACACAAGCGCGCCGACCCGTGAACCACGCCGATCTGCGCCATCTGGTGGGCTTCGGGGCTCGGGCAATGCTGGTCGAAGCCTTCAAAATGACAGGCGAGCCCATGGACGAGAACCGCCTGCCCAGCCTAATCGATGCCTATATCGCCCACTACGAGAAGCATATCGCGGTTGCGAGCCGCCCTTTTCCGGGGGTGGAAGCCACGTTGGCTGCGCTCCAGGCTGGGGGTGCCCGGCTGGGTGTACTTACCAACAAGCCTCAGGAGCTGACTGATCTTTTGCTGCCGGCTTTAAATCTGACCGGATTTTTCGGAGCCATTCATGGGGCGGGCCGCATGTCGTTCAACAAACCCGATGCCCGCGTCTTTCATGCTGTGGTCGACGCGTTGGGCGGGGCGGGATCGGGCGCAGTGATGATCGGCGATAGTATCACCGACGTGGCGACGGCACGCGCCGCGAAAGTGCCGGTGATCGTGGTCAATTATGGTTATACGCCGGAGCCTGCTGACACGCTGGGGGCCGACGCTGTCACCGGCGATTTCGCAGAAATCCCCGAGTTGGTGCGCCTACTTCTCGGCTGAACAGAGAAACGCCCGGCACGCGCATTGGCGAGGCCGGGCGCTCCCGATGGGGTCACTGTGGGGTGAACCCTACATGTGGACGCGCGCCCACAGTTCAAGGTGCAAGGCCCAAACGTCCGTTCATTCCCACTGGCAAGGCAAAGATTTACCTAGCAAAACCCGCAAACTTGACGGCACTCCGCGCCCCGCCTTATAGGGCGAGACCGCGACAGCGCGGGCGTGTAGCTCAGCGGGAGAGCACTCCCTTCACACGGGAGGGGTCACAGGTTCAATCCCTGTCGCGCCCACCATAAAATCAATGACTTAGCCCGCCTGTAAGGCGCCCCAAAAAGACCATTTGCCTTTCAATGTAAGGCATTTCCACGGAGTTAGGTGCCGATCTGTTCCCATTTCGGCTGCCAAATGTTTCGCTCAACCGCGCCCTCCCGAGGGCCTGCCAAGCACCAAATTGCGGGTATCGAAATCGATTCCTGGCTGCGATCTCCATCGCGAGAGCGTGTCTCATTCCCGATCCGCCGGACCGTCATAGGCACCGCACGTGGGCACCCGCAGGAGCTTAATGCGGCCTTGGCGCCTGGAACGGCGAACCGAGCCGGCTGCCGCTGATGGCCTGGCCGCTATGTGATCGCGGCGGACCGCAGGGTCGCCTACTAGCCCGAGGCACATCGCTATTTGCGGCAGCTACCTGTCGGCGATGAGGCGGACAGCACGCACTGGCCTACTTGATGACTACGTCAACATGGTCGATCGCGGGTCCGTATGACCTGACCGGGCTTTTTGAACCAGGCGATGTGAGAAAATGGCTTGGAAAAGGATCTGATCATTCCGAGGAAATGATTCTGCTCGTGGCCCAGAATAATGGGACGTGGGAGGCTATTGAGCGTTCGCTTCTGGCTCAAACGCCCAGATTACGATAGCGACCGCGGCAAGGGCACTCGGACATTTCAGCTGTCTCATTATGCGTGCGCATCGCTCGTACACGGAACACGCCCTCGTTCCCGGTTGCGCGGCTTGTCCCTCAATACAATGTCTACATCTTGGCCGAGAGTGGTGAGCAACCGCATCAGACGATCGCTGGAAAAGTTAGCAAGGCGGCCATTGAGCAGCGCCGAAATTTTCGGCTGATCAACTCCCATCAGTGCTGCCGCTGCCACTTGGGTCATGCGGCGCTCCTTAATGATTTGTCGGATGCGGCTTGCCAGCTTTGCCTTTGCAAGCTCCTCTTCAGGTTCAGCAAAGCCCAAGTCGGCAAAGACATTCCCGCTGCTTGGCGTTACAGCGATTTCGGTTTGTTTTTTAGCCATTGGTCATAGTCTTCTTTCGCTCGCTTGAGCCGTTGTGTAATTAGGTCCAGTTCCGCTTTTGGTGTCGCAATGCCGCGCTTGGACTTCTTCTGAAACGCGTGCAAAACATAAACGACGCCAGTAAAACGTACCGTATAAACGGCGCGATAGGCGTCGCCGTCGAAGTCATCGACAATTTCCAAGACTCCTGCTCCGCCAAATCCTTTTAGCGGTTTTGCAAAGGACGCCTTTAGACCGATCTGCGCTTCCCAAAGAGCACCACCTACCCGGCGCTGGACATCTGTCGGGAAGGACTTCAGATCGTCCCGACTTTTACCAATCCACCTTACGGGCTTAGGGGTGGGGCTATCCGGCTCCAGTTTCATTTGTTTCGCATCTCTCGCGATATATGCCTGTTCAGGCATAATTGCAACTGCCGCTTTTCTTGAAGTCGCCCTTGGTGCCCCCATTTTTAAGCCAATTTTAGCGATTCGTGGGCCGAAACTGCGTATACGGTGCGTCTGGTCCATACGAGCCGTGTGGACGCGCTGATGCCGCGCCCATACGCGTTTTGATGGTGCCCGAATCGAATAACCCACGAAACGCTAGAAACCGCAGGGCGAGGTGAGGTAAGACGCCGCCGCGATCATCCTGGAAAGGCAGACGCTGTGGACGAAGAGGCTGGTTCGAAGTCCGGTTGGACTGACGCCGACAGCGAAATCTTGTTTGCAAACATCGGCAAGTACCTGATCATCTTCCAGTGGATGGAGAGCGAGGTCGATCAGATCCTGCTGCTGGCGTGGGGCTTCGACAACTGGGCCGCCGGTCAGGCCAAGCTCGCGAAGATGACAAACTGCGCGAAGGTGGAGGCCATGAACCCTGCGGTGTGCGAGTCCCCTAACCTTGCAAGAGCCCAGACGCGTCCTGATTGGTGGGCGCGCTTCGAAGCGGTCATTGGGCGACTTCACACGGAACGAACGCGACGGAATGATATCGTGCATTCTCAATACCTATTCGACTTCGTGAAAGCTGGATTCGCGCCGATCAGATCGAAGCGTATTAAGGTCGATGGAAAGACGACGCTCGATCAGGATGAGTTGAGCAAGGAATTTCAGGAGAAGTTACTTGAAGAAATTTCAGAACTCGCGATGGACCTCAGCTTTATTCGCGTGAGCTCCAGCACGATCATGGCGCCAAAGTGCCGGCGGAACCGGCCGCAACATGAGCCGCTCGGATGAAGGCGCTTTGTGGTGCTAACGCCATGAGCAAGAAGCGTAAGGCGTGACCATCACCCCGCGAACGACTATAGTGTCCGAAATACGCGCCGGCGGGCTGCATGCAATTTAAGCAACGGACCCTCGATCAGATCGCCGATATGATCTGCGGCAACTTTGACGTGAAGGTGTCGTTGTTTGTTTATAGAAGCAGCAGCTACATCACAAAGTTCTTTCAAGACAGCGACACCAACTATCGGCACGACGGTTCGACGCGCGCTCATTGGGTAGCGGAGACGCTTTCGAAAATTCTCGCGGAACCGCAAAACAGCCCGACGGTCCCACCCGCGACCTTCTCTCGTATTATTCGCACGCTCATGGATCGAAGCGATGCAACGAATGAGGAGCCAGAACGGTCCGGTGCCTTGGCACTCTTAAACACTGCGCTCGCACGCGAAGGCTTTGAGGCGTTCTACGCCGACGACAAGCAATGTTACCTAAGACACATCGCGACCAACACGATCGCTGCGGCGTCTCCAAATCCTCATCGCCCGTTCTCGGCCGCGGAGATGCTGCGCCGGGTACAGCTCGTTGCATATCTCGATTGCGCGTCCGAAGACGAATTAATCGAAGAAGTCTTGCTGCCGTTGTTTCGCCAACTCGGATTTCATCGGATCACCTCGGCGGGCCACAAGGATAAGGCGCTGGAATACGGCAAGGATGTCTGGATGAAGTTCACCTTGCCAACGCAGCACGTAATCTACTTCGGGATTCAGGCGAAGAAGGGAAAGCTCGACGCATCCGCCGATAGTAAGAACTCCAACGTGGCGGAGATATACAATCAGGTCGTTATGATGCTTGGACATGAAGTATTTGACCCGGAGATCGGCAAGCGCGTCCTCGTGGACCACGCCTTCATCGTGGCGGGTGGCGAGATCACGAAGGCGGCACGCAACTGGCTCGGCAATAAGCTCGACACGACGAAGCGAAGTCAGGTGATGTTTATGGATCGCGATGACATCCTAAATCTATTCGTCGTCACCAATCTGCCGTTGCCCGACGGCGCGTTGCCAGAGTCGAAGGCATTCGACGAAGACGATCTACCATTCTGAGGGTGGTCAAAAACCGAAAGGCGTTACAAAGCCCCTCAGTTTTTAACGGTCCGCCTTGGTCACGCCTCATTGCAGACGCCCGACGTCCCATCTGGATGGGACGTCGGCTGTGCATTTTCCTTCCCAGGACAGTTTCTAACATTCCGCCTGGTGCAGAAAGGGACTGTCAGGTCAGGAGGGCCGAACAAACCGCCACGGCCGGACAACGTTCACAACCGCCCTTGGACCGACAATGTCTCGTAATCAGATGTTAAGCACTAGAGGGTATTTTTGGTTCGAAATCCTGCAAAATGCGGTGATAACGATGGAAAAGTTCGAAAATCGAACACAAAAATTCGGACATCTGAGTGAGGCATCCGAGTCGGGGGCCGCTTGCCCAGTACCGGCTTCACTGGAAACCCCGGCTAAAGTCAGTGGGAAACCGGTGCCAGCCCAAACCGGAAGAAGGCTCAGCACACACGGGCGATTTCGATTCCGGTTGCCATTCGCAAAAATAAAGTTTGACTGGACCTCGGATTGTTTGTGGACCGCTGGAGAAAATCGCGATGAGTGAGAATACCGCCATCATAAAAACTGGTGATGATCTTCGGCAATGGCGAACTCTCAACGGTCTAACGCAAGATGTATTGGCCCAAGCGTTTGAAACGACACGTCAGACGATAGCCCGATTGGAATCGAGAGGCGACCGCCATAGCGCGAGAGTGTGGGTTTGCGTTGTGGTGTAGCTCAAGAGATGAGGGGGGGAATAAGGCCATGGTGACGCGCAAAAGCTGGGGGCAGAAGCCGAGTCAGCCAAGACTCGGTTGTTCGGATTCGATTTTCACCGGGAGGAAGACGAGTTGGGACGGCCCCCCCCCCAATTTTTTTTTTTGTGCGGGCGAGGGACGGGAGTCGGGGGGCGGCGTGGCGGATTGTAGTGGCTCGAGGGGGAGAGAGAGGGAGGGATGTATGGTCGGCCTGCCGGCCGGCCGGCCGGGACAGGAGATATGATTGTGAGGTATCTGCTTCCTTCTTCCGCGGCCCGGCGGCGAGCCGCTGTCTGCTGGCCTGCCCCCCGACCAACCCATTTTTACTGTGCAGGGGGGTCCATAATAAATAGAGCTGCGGAAATCGGCTTAATAAAGCCCGGGCAATCTATGGTAATGCTCAGTTTTTCTGCCGCGCGTCCGCCGCTCTCCGTTTTGAGCCCGCCCGCGCCGACCTCCGACGGTCCACAATATGTTCGAAACGACGGCGCAGCTTCGTTGTCCCGGTTGTCGTTCGGCACAAACCGTTTCTTGGCGTTTATGGTCAGCGTTTTGACGAGACCTGACCACCCTCCATCTGCAGTCGAGCTCCCAACGGCGTACATATTTCGCGGTTATCTCGCAACGCTTCGCGAAATCCCGCATTTCCCCCGCAGATCATTGACGTCAAGAATAAATGGATTCTTGCTCGCTCACGAACCTTCGTCTAATGTTCAGCCATCCGCTTCGCCAGCTGAGATAATGAGAGGTCCATTCGGGAGGAATTAGAACGCGCGCGACCGTCAGGACGGCAGGATCGGGATGAGGGCAATTGGGGTGAGAATATGAGCGACTTTTATCGCACAGAGTTCGAAGATCACTTTTGTTGTCTGAGGGTAAAATGCTTAAGGATCGGAATACGGTGAAGATGGTTGCGGAATATTGGGGTTGCTCTCCGAGGACCGTGCGCAAACGTATCGAAGACGGATCACTGCCTTGTTTGCGCATGAAAGGCGTTGTACGCATCACAAGAGATCAGGTCGAGGACTATGAGGCCCGATGCAACTCTGGAAACATCCAACGGCACCTTCTACATTCTGCATGGCCCGCGGCTCAAAAGACGCGTTTCAACAGGGACGCAGATCGCCGGAAAGCTGAGCGGTACCTCGCCCAATTCATCGCCGGCAGCGACAACAAAATTCCTGAAGCCGTCACGATCGGGGCGATCCTCACGGGCTACGAAGCAGAGCACGCACCCGATCTCAGAGCTCCCGAAGCGGTAAAATATGCCGTCAAAGGTCTGCGGCCTCTCTTCGGTGAGCTGCTGCCATCGCATTTGTTGCCTATGACGATCAAACGCTACGCACGAGAGCGCGGCGCGAGTAACGGGACTATCCTTCGCGAGATCGGTGTGCTGCGAGCGGCTCTGTCTTGGGCAGTTGAGAACCAGTGGATCGAACGCGAGACGAAGCCCATCATTTCTGATCCCGTGAAACGGCCCCGTCCGCGCGACCGCTGGATTACTAAAAACGAGGCCAAAACGCTTTTGGATGCCTGTCACGAGCCGCATATAAAATTGTTCGTATTCATGGGGCTCATGACCGTGGCGCGAATGTCTGCGATCCTCGAAGCGAAGTGGTCAGAAGTGAATTGGGAATTGCGAAGAATTGACTACGGCATGGGTCATGGAAACAAGCGCCGGGCTGTCGTGCCGCTGAACGATACAATGTTCGAAACCCTGGAAGGCGCACGGAAACTGGCCTGCTCGGACTACATCATCGAGTACGGCGGTGAACCGATAAAAACAGTGAAGAAGGGCTTTCGCTCCGCTTGCGAACGGGCTGGCCTTGAAAAGGTTACGCCGCACATTTTACGTCATAGTGGCGCCACCTGGATGGCGATGGACGGAGTTTCGTTGCGGGAAATCGCTCAAATGCTTGGAGATACGGAAGCCACGGTTGAGCGGGTGTATGCCAAGTACCACCCGGACTATTTGAAGGGTGCGGCGAACGCCTTACAGTTCGCGTCGTAGCGCGCAAACGTGACTTACGATTGCAAGCCAAACTGCGTACCCGGGATGCCGAAAATGCCGGAATTGGCCACGAAAAGTCCGGGATTCCCGCGAGGTACCGCCTATACGGAGATCGGAATTTTTCGGTTCGCGAATGATTTACCTCTCCAGAAAAGCATCGGGATTTCAGGAAGATACAAAGGGCTATCCAAATTCATTCGATGGGTTGACCTGACCGGCTCTTTTTGTACCGAGCGATTTGATAGAAATCGGCTTGGAAAGGAGCTTGCATGCCCAAGAAAAGGTTTAGCCCGGAACAAATAGTGACACTGCTACGGCAGATTGAAGTGACCATGGCCAGGGTAAAGCGGCGCAATTTTCTTGCCGGGAGGCGGGGATTTCGGAACGGAGCTACTATCGCTGGCGCAAGGAGTACGGCGGGCTTGATCTGGACCAGGCCCGGCGGATGAAGGACCTGGAGAAGGAAAACGGCCGGTTGAAGCGGCTGGTTGCCGACCTGTCGCTTGAGAAGCAGGTCCTCAAGGATATTGCCTCGGGAAACTTGTAAGCCCCGAACGGCGCCGGCAGGCGGTTGCAGGGGTTCGGGAGAAGTATAGTCTCTCGGAGCGCCAGGCCTGCCGGATCGTCGGCCAGCCGCGTGGCACGCAGCGCTACACGGTGATTGCGCGTGCTGATGAAGATGCGCTGACGCACGCCATTATCGAGCTGGCGGCCCAGTATGGCCGCTACGGCTATCGCCGGATCACCGGCTGCTCAACGGGCCGGGTGGTCTGTTGGTGCCGATCGTGTGCAGCGCATCTGGCGCCGTGAGGGGCTAAAAGTACCCAGGAAACAAAAGCCAAGAAGCCGCCTATGGCTCAATGATGGTTCCTGCATCCGGCTGCGCCCGGAGCGGCGCAATCATGTCTGGTCCTATGACTTCGTGGAGGCCCAGACCCATGATGGCCGCAAGGTGCGGCTGATGACGCTGATCGACGAGTTCACCCGGGAATGTCTGGCGATCCGGGTCGCCAGCCGGATCAACAGCCTGGGCGTTCTGGAGACCATGGCTGACGTGATGGTCGTGCGCGGCATCCCCGAACACATCCGCTCCGACAACGGCCCGGAGATGACGGCCAAGATCGTGCGGAGCTGGCTGGCAAGTGTGGGTGCCAAGACGCTCTACATCGAACCCGGCAGCCCTTGGGAGAACGGCTATTGCGAAAGCTTCAACGGCAAGCTGCGGGACGAGCTGCTCAACGGCGAGATCTTCTACAGCCTGAAGGAAGCCAAGATCCTCATCGAGCAATGGCGCCACCACTACAACACCGTCGGACCGCACTCATCGCTGGGATATCGGCCGCCGGCGCCACAGACTTTTATGCCGTGCACCCCATCTAGATGGAACGCCAGCTATGCAGTAGTCTCAGTCACGCTGGTACAAAATATCCGGCAGGCCAGGTTCAATGATCACCGGATCTAATTTCTTTGACGCATTCATTTAAATTTCTAAAATGATAAATGACTGAGATTGTACCATCATCCATCAAGGTTGCGCCGATCGAGCGTATGCCGCCCATCAAGTGTTGATCATTATCGTAATTCGCCCAAATCGCTTTGGGATTTTCAGAACCTGCCACCATCCCTGGCGGGCCATATTGTTTTGCGAGCATCTCCTCTAACTGATTGAAATCAGTTCTATTATAAGTCTGGTGTTGGTCGGCGTGAGGTCCCTCGCTGCTAGCCTTGATCGAGCACAGGCCATTTTTTGGCGTTATGAAAGCCTCGTAATAGTGGAAAAAGCGTTGATTGGCGTTCGGGGGATTAATTACATAGTTCATAAATGATCTAGAGCTTGAAAGTCGATCAACAATCGAGATCTGGGAGAGAGGGGTTCCGGCTTCCAATCCGAATACTTTTGCGTTCGTTAGAGGTCTTAGAAGTAGCGACCACACAGCATCGAGCACTACAAAAATCAACACCGGGAGAAGGACATATTGTCTAATTGTCAATTCACGCTCCTAGATTCTATTCGACGAAGCGACAAACGAAACGCCACGATGCGCCATATTCGCGGTTCGTCGATATGGACGTCTTACGCTCGGCTTCGCGCTCGGCAACGCGGAGAAAGCCGATTCCAAGCGGACGCGCGAAGAAGCTGTCGATCCACAGAGAAATGCCTCCTCGCCTCGGCAATCCAGGCGGCCCGCTCCCGCTAACGAGATTGTGAAGTTGCTCGCGAGCTTCTCGAAGGCGGACTAGCTGTGAAGACCAGCGGCTAACTATTCAGTAATCCTCCATACCACGCATTACTCGGACGATTATTGGGGGCGCGACAACCGCCTTACAGTGCGCTCTCTGGCTTCCAAAAGCGCCTTACAATTGTAAGGCAAACAGGGTATCCGGATGCCGAAAATGCCAGAATTGGCCAGGAAAACTCTAGGATCTGCGGGGTACCGCCCTTCACACGGGAGAGGTCAGAGGTTCAATCCCTCTCGCGCCCACCATTTTCATCAATTAAATCAGATAGTTGCGCTTCAGCAACTTCATTACTAAAAGCAACGAAGAGCGTACAAAAGCAGGTTTTGGCACCGAAATCCGTGGACTATCCGTGGGATTTGCTCACTATATGTTCTCTCTTTGATCCTGCTCACGCTCCCCCTATCGGACCAGAAAAAGGGTGGGGCGATCCGGATCGTGGCGATCGGCTCAACAGGCGGTAAGATCTTGCCGTCATTTATACGGATCGCGGCGATGTCCGCCGCATCATCTCGGCTCGCCGAGCCCGGAAGAAGGAATGTGAGCTATGGCAGTCGTTCGTAAGTCCCTGAAACAAATCAAAGCGGCGAAGCCTAAGATCAACGCGGTAAAAATCGACGCGACCACCGAAAAGGATATTCGCCGCCACATGATCGAGGACGGCGAGGATTTCAATAATGAACCTTCCATCGTGGATATCTACACGCCGCAGGTCATCCGCAAGCGTCTTGGCATGACCCTTCATCTGCAGTTGTAACTGTATCTAAAAAAAGCGGCGCGATTTCATCTGCCGCTCATTGAAGAAAAACAGTGCGTTTGTGCGCATGGCGGACATCGTCCGCTAAATTCTGACCTACCCCCCAAGCCCGACGCTGAGCGTGGCGAACGGGCCATTGAAACCGAGGTTGTCGGATTGTCGCTCGTCTATGCCACCATCCATCGCTCCGAAGAAGAAGTCGGTGCGATAGCCGAAGCTTATTTTTGCGTTTGACCATTTGGAGCGAGATGCCCCGCAAATCCGCCCGACGTTAGGAACTGCCGAGGCTCGCGTGCTGTGTCTATTGGCCGCCTGATCTGCTGATAGACCAGATGATACCCAGTTCCATCAGAGTTGATATTTGGCCTTATCGTAATGGCCGCTCGTCGTTATGGGTTACGTGCGCCTTTTGCCGTCCAAAAAGCAAACCACCATTGACGCCGAAATCAACCGCGAGTTCACCGTTCTGTGTATCTCCCACAACTGGCTGCTGAGCCTGTCCAGGAAAGCGTCGGACCAACTGCCGCGGAAGCTGCGAGAAGCCATCTCCTGTCGCAACATTGATAGGTGTAGAAAATGCACAAACGGAAGGTCCTGCTTGCCGAGCCTGGCACGAGTGGAAAATATTTCAGTCCGAGAGTCAGGCCGTAGCGCAATTATGCGAACCGGTGCCAGAGGAGGATAGTTGCGCAAACGCTTATCCCAAAATTAAAAAAAGACGAACCTTCCCGACCGAACATGCCAAGCCCTACATCCTTGCCCGCCTGGAAATCGACAATGAGATGATGTTCGCTGTTTTGCGAAGCGTATCGGCGAATTTTGAAGCGCCGTGGATATTTGGCATATCGGTGGTTCGAAAACCCGTTATAAAAATAAGTGATAAAGGCGGCCGGGCTTGTCTTCTGGCGAACATGCTTGAGGCTAACCGCGCGGCCATAGCGCACCGAAGCTAAGAATATCCAGTCCGAATTTTCCGGTTCAAAGGAAATCTTGCCGCTTTCCTCGATGCTGTTGAGCGGCAGCTTTTCGAACTTCGCCGAGCGTGCGATTGAATATCGACGGCCGTTCCGTCCATCAGAGGTCGGAGAGAATCGCTCCTGGCTCTGGTCAAGGCGGCTCAATCTGCCCGCCGAGTTCTATCCAGATTGTCGGCCGATCATTTTCTTCGTCGGCTTGCGCGATCGTCATCGCCGACATGGCACCAAGCACGGCCAGCACAGATGTGGTCGTGAACAATTGCCTGCGAATAGTTCTTGTTGCGTGCGGATGCATTTATCAATTCGCTCATGGCTTCCCCCTTACCAGTTCTTCGTGACGCGAATGCCGATCAATTTCGGATCGGTCAGGAACACGTTGGTCGTAAGGTCCGCATCGTCGCTGTTCAGGAAGTCGCCGGTGATTGCGGTCGTGTTGAATATATTCTTGTCATAAAGCATCACCTGCCAGCCGTTCTGGTTGGTGAAGATCAGTGTCAGATTGACGTTGGTGTAGCCGCGCAGACGATCGTACGGATTGTCGTTGAACACGCGCGCCCAGGAATTATCCTGCCAGTAATAGTCGCCGCGCAGCGTACCGGCCCAATCGGGCGTGAGTGGCATCGTGTATTGTGCGCCGAACGAAACCGTGAAAGGCGGCGCGTTCGGCAATTGATTGCCGCTCAGATTCTTGTCGAACCCTTCGCCGTTGTTGGGGGCCGTTGCCGGATCGAAGCCGGGATAGCCGGGGGGAATTGGCAGGCGGATAGCCACTTCCGCTGTAGCTCCCCGAGACTGCAGTAGGGTTCCGGCACATAGGATTGGCCGGTATACCGGATCGAACAGTTCGTGAGGATCTGCTGCTCGTCACATTGCCACCCACATAAGCATCGCCGCACGCTACCGCGAGGCCAACCCCTATGACGTCCGGTCCAAACGGATTGCAGAATTGCCGCGACGACGTAGGTGGCAAGATGCAATTGGACGCCTGTGTGGGATATGGCCTGACCACGATCCAGTCGGGGTGATTTGCCGAATCCGCGCGATCCATCAGATCGACGGCCTGCGACCTTTTGCGAGAGCGGTGTCTTCCCAGCCGCCGGCGAAATTGAAGCGCAAACCCGGGTATGGGTTCCCATTTCCCTTCGACTTCCGCGCCCTTTACATGCGCGTCGAAATTCTAGGTTGATTGCGGTGCGGTCGACGATTTCCGAAATCTGGTAATCTTCATAATTGTAGTAGAACACATCGCCGTTCAAAGTCAGCGAGCCGTCGAGCAACGTATTCTTCGAACCCAGTTCGAAGGCGTCGATAAATTCCGGCTTGAACGTCAGTGGATGAATGGGAAAGCCGATGTTTCCCGTTGCACCGCCGAGAAACGCGGCACCCGGCGGATTGGCGCCCCCCGCCTTATAGCCGTGAGCGTAGGACGCATAGATCAAGGTCTGATCGGTGAAATCGAGCTTCGGCGTCCAGTTGGCGGCGGCGCGGCCGGTGAATTGGTCCCATTGCTGGTTCACGACACCGTCGGAAGTAACCCCTAGCCGTCTTGAAGCAGTTCGCTGGGAATATCGGTGAAATGCTTCCGGTCTTCCGTCCAGCGCAGGCCGGCTGTCAGTTTCAGATCGCTGAAAACATATTGTAATAGGCCTCGCCGAAGCCGGCGTAAGAATTCAGTGTATAGGGATTCTGGCTGAGGAAATAATTGTGGCCTTCGTTGTTGACGCTGGGAATGGGATTCGGATCGATATAATTGCACTGGCTCTGCGAAGGTGAGGAGGAATACTGTTCGGATCAAGTGGCGTAAAACCGTAGCCATACTAATAAAGACATTGATGGTTGTCCGTAACGCCGGGAACATAGGTATGGTCTCCACCGCCACCGCCGAATGAAGAGAGTGTGTAAAGCGTGAGCGCGTTGATGAAGACGTAATAATTTTCCTCGGTTTCGTAATGCAGGTAGTTGCCGCCGAAGCTGAAATTAAGCGGCCCGGTGAAATTCGACGTCAGCCGGAATTCCTGGCTCAACTGCCAAGCGTGTTCGTCGGAGAGATCCTGTCCGACAACTCTGTTGGCGCAGCCGACCTGAGGATCGCAGAATATTCCAGTCCGGCGCTGATTTGGCTACGCCGGTTGCCGTCATTTTGGTTATTGCGGATCGGAATAGACGAAAATTCCCGGCGACGTATCGAAACGATTGTAGTCTTCGGTCGAAAATAGAAAGTCTTGATTGAAGCCGGTTTGCGATGTGAATGTGAGTGACGGCGTAACGGCGTAATCGGCGTTGAACTCGACACGTATCGTTTTTCGCCTGGTAATGCGGGTTGATCGGTGGATTCGATGACCCTCAGATTTCGTCGATTGTACGGTGCTGGCATAAGGATCGAGAGAGGGGTTGATATCCGCCGGAGAATTTCGCGGCTTTGATATACGGCAACGAAAAGCCATTGGGCACCTCGAATGCGCTCGGAGCATACAAGGGAGTCGGCCGGCAACTTTGCGTAAGATAACTCCCGGGATCGAAGTGCTCCTCCAAATTGGGTCGAACTTCCTGGTGATGGAACAGGTACGCCATTTACGCTGGGCGGAGGATTGCTGTCTCGCAGAGTTGCTTGCTGCTTCCGAGACGATCATCATCTTCGGAGAAATGCTCCCACACCAGATTGGTCTGGAGCTTGGCGAATGGCTTCCAACGCGATTGATACGCGGCCGGACCACAGGTCTCGCCCATCGATACGGTCATTGTTGATTGAGTTGAAAGAATAACCCTGCCGCTTGGTCCATTCGCCCGCGATGCGGATATCGAGCCGGTCATCGACAATTGGAATGTTTATCATGCCCTCCGGGCGGCGCTCACCATAATTGCCGACGTCGATGGAAGCCATTGCCTCAAACTGTCGCTGGGCTTGGCGGAGACCAATTCACGACGCCTGCCGTTGCGTTGCGGCCATAGAGCGTGCCTTGCGGCCCGCGCAGCACCTCAACCTGTGACGTCGTAGAATTCCTGCTCGAAAAAATGATTGCGGATGAACGGAATGTCGTTGAACGCAACGGCCACCGCCGGATCGGTCGTCACCGAAATCGCCTGTGTGCCGATGCCGCGCAATTGGATGGTGTAACCGGAGAAGTTGGTTTTCGTGAACGTCATGTTCGGGACTTGCTTGACGAGATCAGGACCGCCCGCCGTTTGCGTCGCTGTTAGTTGCTCCTGCGAAAGCGCCGTGATCGAAATCGGAATATTCTGAATCATCGCCGCCCATTTTCGAGGAAGTGACTGTAACTGTTTCGAGCGCTGCGCGCGGCGCCGGAGCAGCCTGCGCCAATTAAATCGACGGGTCGCCATCCGCATTGACAGCCGACTGCTTTCCTCTGGCGATGCCGAGGGCTCCAGCGGGATCGCGATACACTGTGAACCCGGTACCCGACAAAATGCGCGAAAGCGCCTCGTCCGGGGGCAGGTTGCCCGCCACCCCCCTTGTGGTAGCGCCCCTAACCATATCGGCCGAGACGATGAGCGGGACGCCAGTCTGTCTCGAATAGGCGTCTAGCGCGGCGTTGAGGCTGCCCGCCGGGATGTTAAAATCCGCGCCGAACGAGGCCGTTGCCACACTCGCTACGCAAGCCGACGCAAAGAGCACAGATTTCAAAAGTGTTGTTTTCAACATTGTCCCCTTCAATGTGGCGTTCCCCAAAGACCGTCGATGGTCGGCCTGATAAGCGCGGGCGTTATTTCGGGCCGGTTAGCGCGAGATCACGATCTCGTCCCCGCGCTTGGCGACCTGCAATTGCAAAATGTGCTGTGCAACTTGTGCGAACATCTCCGCACCGGCCGTCGGAAACGTGCCGTTGATCTTCATTCGCGCGACGACTGGATCGTCCACCACGAGTTTGGTGGTGTTGTAGCGATTGAATTCCGTCGCCGCGTTACCCAGCGTGGTTTCCGTGAATATGAGTTGTCCCTGCCGCCAACCGAGTTCGTCCGTCAACCTCTGCACGGGCCTCTGCGCGACCGATATTGTGTCGGCTGTCGCAACCGCGACTTCGCCCGGCGTCAACACCGCCGAATGGCGATGGGTGACGTTAGCAACCTCTAGACGTGCGCTGCCTTCCAGGAGCGCAACTTCGACACGGCCCAAGTATTGTCTGACCAGAAACTTCGTACCCAGGTCCGTGATTTTGTGGGCCGCTGTGAACACGACGAAGGGATGAACGGCATCATGTTTGATCTGGAAATATGCCTCGCCCTTATCCAGCCACACTGTTCTTTTACTGGTATTCGCGCCGACCCGTAGCACAGTGTTGGTGTTCAGTTCGACGCGCGAGCCGTCGGACAACGCGAGTGTCTCATGCTCGCCCAAGCCGGTGGCGTAAACCCGCGTTTCCGGCGATGCGAGGTAGTTCGCGCCCGTGATACCCAAGGCACCGAGCACAACAACAACCGCTGCCGTCCGTGCCAATATCGGAAGGATGCGCCGTTCTGTGGCAGGTTGCGGTCTGATGGGACGCAATGCGGTCAAGCGCGAGGCATTTGACCAAGCGTCTTCCAGCCGCCAGTAGGCGGCGCGATGGGCGGAAGATTCGGCGAGCCATCCGTCCAATTCGGCCTGGTTTTGCCCCGTCCAGTTTCCGGCATGGACACGCTCCAACCAGGCGGAAGCGATTTCATTGACCGATGACGTCTTGGAGCCGGGACTGTTCATGCGCCACTCCCGAGTTCGGGCGGTTCGCCGTAAATCACATCGGCAAGAATGCGCATCCCGTAAGCGATATAGTCGGAGACGGTTTGTTCCGCGATGTCCATGCGTTGCGCGATTTCGCGGCGGGAAAGTCCCTCAATGCGCTTGAGCACGACGGCTTCACGACAGCGCGGCGGAAGACGGTCGATGCCGGATTGCAGCCTGCGCAGCAAATCGCGCGCAACGACGCTACGCTCGGGGCCGGGCTCGTCTGAAGGGATGTTGAGTGTGTCGAGTTCTGCAGCGGCTTCGATGGGGATGACATGTTCCTTGCGGAACCGATCAACCAACAAATTGCGGGCGACCGAAAAGACGAAAGGTTTGGCGTGATCGGGAATTCTGGTTTCGGCCGCATCGAGAACCTGGGCGTAGATTTCCTGGCGAAAATCTTCCAGATCAGACTTGTTCCGCCAATTCTTGGCCAAAAATCGCGTCAACATTGCCTCCAAAGGCAACACCTCGCGTACGAACCACGCCTTTGCCTGGCTCGACGTCACGACCTTCTCCGCACGACGCAATTCCACGCCGTCAAAGTCAGTTTCCGGTGTCTTTTCTTTCATCCCCTCCCCTTCCCGCAGTGCGGGGCAGTAGTGGTGGGACCATGCTTGTATGACGAAGCTAAAAGGGCTCCATATGGGAAGCACGTAGAAATTATTTTCGATGTTCCAGGAAAAGCAGGCGCTCGTCCCGCACTTAGCCTGGGAAAAAGCGAGCGGATGCCCTTTAGCGGCAATAATATTCCAACAAAAATAGCCCTATTTAGGGGCCTTCAAACGGCACGGGCTGGCGGTGGGCGAAACATCCTGTGCCATATGCAATGCCCGAACCTACGTTGCCGTACAGCACGATGCTCTGAACCACCATGCATAACGCGAGTGCAGCCTATATATATGCCGGTCCGCAATATACTGAGGAAAGCCGGCGATGGCGTTTCGAAAGCTTTGAAGACAGGTCTGCGCTTGAACGGGGTTCTCCCAAGAGCGAACGGCAAATCGATCTCGGCCCGATCCATACGTCAAACATCTAGGCGACATGCTCCGACGTGCTCAGCGCCATGGTGCGCAGCCACAGGGGCACGATACTCACGCTTCCTTCTTGAAAAACGGCATCGGCGTTCGGCACCAACGTCTCGTTGGATCGCGCGCCGTGGCGCCGATAGAGCTCCGTCGCGGACCTGAGCGCTGATGCAGGGTGCTGCGGCGTTAAAACCGCTTGCGCACACCTATTCCGATCATCGTGCCTTCATCGTCAGCCAGCGAATAGACGCCCCAAACGCCGGAGCGGTGATAGACGCGGCCGACGACATCCCAGCCATGCGTATCCGGAATTGCGATCGCAAGTTCAATCCCCACATAGTTGAGTAGCGCCTTACCTTTGAACAGTGGCGCGCGCGGCGGGTTCACAGCGTAAGACGGTCCGGTGTAACCGGAAATCGTGGTGGGCAGTTCGGCATTCCACGGAAAACCATTGAACTGAAATCCGAGGCCCAGCGCTCCGGTGCCGTAAGGATGCCCGAACGCGTATGCTGTCAGTTGGCCTTCCGTGGCGAGGGAAAATCCCCAGCCAAGAGAGACCAAGCGTCGGTCCACCGCTAAGCCCAGCATAACGTTGTCCACGGTAAAGCCACTACCGTAGTTGTGACCATAAAGGATAATCGGCTCGCCGATGAGCTGTGTAGAATTGTGATCAGTTCCGGGGCCCGCATAGAGCGTTGCCGACCAAATGCCGCCATCGGCTTTCGCATTTTGCGTACCCAAAGCCGTTAGGAGTCCCGCATATGCAATCGTTCTGCGGGCAAAGGAACACAATGAAGGTATAAGCAGTCCAAATTTGATCCTTTGGTTGATCCGGAGCTGCGCTTTTCGAGGCCTTCCCTCGTCTGACAATCTAAACCTTGAATTTGGACAGGCCACGCCTTGAAAGCTGGCTGCACGGGGTGATTTGGCTTGCTTAAGCAGCAAAAGGTCAACTCCTCTCTGTACGTCACCAGAATGAAATTGGGGTAATCCGCAGCGGTCGCGCAAGCCCCTCAGCGCAGGAACGATTGGGAGCTTTCCGTTCCCAGTTCCCAGTTCGCTCATGGCGTGGCATGGAATCGCGGTAGCCGTCACAAACAAAATCGGCGAGCGCGCACATAGCGTTGGCAATGTTCTGTCTGACGGCTCCTCGGTGAGGCCAATGCTTGTACGAGTTCGCTCGATGCGGGTCCAGCGCCTTCAGTGTAGGAGTCGCAGTGATGACATGCATTGGCTCAGAAAAAGGGCGGTGAATTTCTCCGCCGTCCTTGCCGAAGATCTCTGGGACCTTTAGACCTTATCGGTTCTTGGGGTAAGACGAAGGCCGAGCAGACGTGGGTCTGTCAGAAACTGGCCGTGAGTCCCATGTCATCGCAATTGAGTAAAGCGTGCTGTGGAGTCGAACATGTTTTTGACATAGAGGCCATCGCCTGCCTGCCGCCCTGATTGGTACAGACGGGGTAGCATCGCTATAGCTAAGAAGCTGATCGTAGGGCTTGTCGTTGAAGATGCGCACAAACAATTGGCCCACCGCGTAAGCTGGCAGCCCAATTATCGCTGACCGACATGGAATGTTGCGCGCCCTCATCACGGAAGGTCGTCGCGAAGACCACAGCAGTACGTGATGTGGGAAGAAATTCGGTACCATGGAATTTGCTGGTAATATTACATTCCCGTGAGAGTCGTATGGGGCCTATCGCCCTTGTCGGGCGCCGTTCCGCTTCTATGGACATCGGCCAAATTGCCGTGGACATTCGTATCTGGCCCTGGGCATTCTGTGAGCTCGTATGCGAGCCGTTGTCATGAATATTACACCCACTTTATGGACCGCGACAGAGAGTTTCCGTACTGCTGCACGTTTCGAAGACGTTAACGCCGTCGAGCGGCTCGTGCGATCTACTGGCGCCTTCAGCGAAGCCGAAGTTGCAATTGCTCGCGAGCTGGTTGAAGAAAGCCTCTCCAGGGGCGAAGAAATCTCGGGCTATCGGTTTCTTTTTGCTGAGGGCTCGAGCGGTCTTAACGGCTACACCTGTCTTGGTCCCATTGCAGGTACGGTCAACCGTTACGAGCTTTATTGGATTGTCGTCCATCCAAATATTCGACGCGCAAAATTGGGTCATCGGCTATTACAAGCCAGCGAAGAGATGGTGCGCACGCTCGGCGGTGTTCGTTTATTCGTCGAAAGTTCAACGCGCGGCGAATATGCAGCGGCACGACGTTTCTATGCGGCGGAAGGCTATAGCCTCCTGGCCGAGGTGCCCGATTGGCACGCTGATGGCGACGGCATGGTTATTTTCGGCAAACGACTATAATCATGAGCGCCAAACACGCGGTCGCTGGAGCAACCACCAAATCAACGGATGGAAAAGTGCATGGGCCGCAAAGTGCGTTAAGGCCGAGAGCCAAAGGGCAACAAAGTTACTCCTCGATGAACTGAATAACGGCCATGCGTGAGGCGGCCCGTAGAAGCCTTTCTGTCACGACAATTTAAACTCACTCCCTCCATGCTCTGAGGATCCTTTCATCGTCCCCGACGCGTTGTTGTGTCCGCAGCAACGCTCAGGGACCTTGATCGAGAGTTGATCAAATAGGCCTATCATTTGCAGCACCTCTAAGGGGTAGGTTTTCGATCATCACCGTGGACTGAAAAGGATAGCCGCCCACGTTGACCGCCCCTCTTGCCGTGCAGAGCTCGGCCCCACGCGCATCGTCGGTATAAAGCAATTGTAATCACGAGCGACGGCTGACCGTCAGTTCCGGCAACGCTCATTAGGCCCTGATCTCAAACAGAATTTCGCAGTTAACGCTGTATTTAAGCAACTTGTGGCAACGTTAGATGCCTTAGTCTCGACGAGAGAGACACTGGGGGCCACGTCCATGCAAAAGACGTCTCCACGACCTGAAGGGTCAGTATCGAATAGACGCTTCCGCGAACTCGACAACTTTCTGGGAAAGTTGGGGCCGACAGGCGCTACATTCGTGCTTACCCTGATTGCGGTCGTCATTGCTGTCTCTTGTTACGTGGTTCTGTCCAAGCTCGAACATCAAACACTCAACGCTCTTCTGCTTTCCAACTCCGCCATCATTACGATTTTGGTCGCCATCCCCATAATTCTCTACTCACAGAGAATGATCCAAAAGATCCGTGACTCGCGTCGCGCATTAAAGGCGCTGACGATCGAACTTGTTGCGGCCAAGGAGCTTGCGGATGCTGGCAGCCGAGCGAAATCCGATTTTCTTGCCAACATGAGCCACGAAATCCGAACGCCAATGAACGGTGTTTTGGGCATGACGGGCCTGCTACTTGGTACCGCCCTCGATCTTGAGCAGCGCAAATTTGCCGAAATCGTCCGTAAATCGGGTGAGGGGCTTCTCGCGATCGTTAATGACATCCTGGATATCTCAAAACTCGAGGCCGGCAAACTTGACCTTGAGAGTATTGACTTCGATCTTGTGAACACAGTCGAAAGCGCTACCGCTCTGATGGCAGGGAAGGCGCGTGAGAAGCACATCGATATAGGTGCTTTTGTCGAGCCGGCCGCGCAGGGCGTCTATCGAGGCGACCCAACTCGCATTCGCCAGGTTTTGGTCAATCTCTTGAGCAATGCGATCAAGTTTACTGAAAAGGGGGGCGTTTCCGTTCGAGTGGACGTCTACAAGGTTGAGGACCCCGCAACCGGGCTTTCCCACCTCCGCTTCGAGGTGAAAGACACCGGCATTGGTATACCCGAAAGGGTTTCCGAACGGCTCTTCCAAAAATTCAGCCAGGCCGACAGTTCCGTGACCCGACGTTATGGCGGTACCGGACTTGGCCTTGCGATATGCAAACAGCTCGTCGAGCTGATGAACGGCGAGATTGGCGTATCGAGTTGCGTTGGGGCAGGCTCAATATTTTGGTTCCAGCTAACGCTTGCCCGATCGACCGCTCAATTACCAGACATGAATGGGCTGCCCGCAACGCTTAAAAACTTGCGTGTCCTCGTCGTCGATGACGTACAGATAGATCTGGAGATTCTTGGACGGCAACTTGGCATCTTCGGTATCGAGGTCAAGACCGTAGAAGATAGCTTTGCCGCGATGGCAGAACTTGAGCGCGGCTGGCACCGTGGCAAGCCCTACGATGTCGCATTCCTGGACCAAATGATGCCGGGCGTGGCCGGGACGATATGGCCAAGCGTATCCGTTCCAATCCGTCCCTTAGCGACATCAAATTGGTTTTGGTCTCCTCTGCCGGCAGCCACGGCCTGGCGAGCCCCGTAGTCTCTTTGATTGACGCCCGCCTGGACAAGCCGGTACGTCAGCACGAACTCCTCGACTGTCTGGTCAGAATCCATAGCGGACATCATCAAGCAGGATTGCTACCAAACCAGGACAACTCTCACACGGACCTGCAAGCGTCGCCCCGTGCGTTGCGAATACTTCTGGCGGAAGACAACAAGATCAACCAGATGTTCGCGAAGGCGCTGCTTGCGAAAGCCGGGCACCACGTTCATGTCGCCGAAAATGGGCATCAAGCCGTTGATGCGTTACGATACGCCGATTACGATGTCATCCTCATGGACGTGCAAATGCCAGAACTCGACGGCATCGGCGCGATGCATGAAATCCGGTCCCTGCCCTCGCCCAAATGCGCCATTCCTATTATCGCGATGACCGCCAATGCCATGTCGGGTGCCGAAGCTGGGTACCTGAAGGCGGGCATGGATGATTACATATCTAAACCCGTCCAGCCGGAGATCCTTTTTTTTCAAAGCTCGCACGTGTCGCAAGCTCGACCGAAATCCGGCCGCCTAACAATAGCGGTCAAGCAAACAGCAGCGGCCCAAGCACCGATGCCATCGCATCGGTGGGGGAAAAAGCAGCTGTTCCCGTCGTATTGGATACCAATAAGCTCTTCGCATTGAGTGGGGCGCTCTCTTCCGTATCTCTTGCGAATTTTCTTTCACTTTACAAACGGGATACCGACAGCCACGTTCGGCGCGTCAGCGAATTGGTCGAGCGACGCGAATTGGCTGACGCAGGACGCTTGGCGCATGATCTTGTGAGCACTGCTGGAAATATCGGCGCAAACCAAATGAGCGCGCTCGCATGCCAATTGGAAGCTGCCTGCGTTGAACACAATCAGACGATGGCGATACTTCTTGTCGAAGAACTTATTGCAGCGCACACCGGTGTGTCCAGTGCAATCAGGAACTGGATGCAAGGTTCCATACCTCTGCAAGAAGGCATGGAAAGGCATTGACGGTACATTGACCGCGTGCCGGAAAACCCCATTTGCAAACTTCCGGCGCCGCGGTGGTATACATGCCATAGCTGCGGTCGCTTCGGACAGTGCTTTGGAGGCTAAGGGTCGAACCTCATCTGATCCTGTCATTTATCGGAGATCAGCTGTGGACTGTTGCTGCATCATGGACCCATCATGTCATAGCGCGCGAGAGCTCGGCCGTGGCTTCGGCAAGATCGCGGACCAGTAGATCGCGCCAAATGTGTCACGGCACCGCATGGTGCAAACTGGGATGGACCTTTGCGCGTTCAACCAAGGCGAAGATGACACTTAATGGCGACATTCCGTTCGATCCCGGCGAAGGACCGGTGGCTCAGCCCGGCGTGAAGCGCCGCGACTTTCTTTTTATTGCGACCGGCGCGTTCGCGGGCATTGGGACGCTCTTCATGGCATGGCCCTTCATCGATCAGATGAATCCGGCTGCCGACGTGCTGGCGGCGGGCGCCCCGATCGATATCGATTTGTCAAAAATCCTGCCGGGCCAACAAATCGTCATCGTATGGCAATCCAAACCTGTGTTCATCGTACACCGCACGCCCGCCATTCTGGCAAAGTTGAAATCCCAAGCCGTACAGTCGCGGCTGCGCGATCCCCAGTCTGAGACCCATCAACAGCCGCCTTACGCGAGCAATTGGTGCCGGTCGATCAAACCAGACTATCTCGTGCTGGTGGGGATATGCACGCACCTAGGCTGCATCCCGGAATTCCATCCGCAAGCCGGCGAAGCCGCTTTGGGTGCCAATTGGCCCGGCGGTTATTTCTGTCCATGCCACGGCTCGCGCTACGATTTGGCGGGCCGTGTGTTCCAGGGCGTACCCGCCCCGCTCAACCTGCCGGTACCGCCCTATCACTTCGCGAACGACACAACACTGGTGATCGGCGAGAATCCGAAGGGACAGACCTTCGATCTCGGCTCGGTAGAGCAGCTTTAGACGCAATCGGGGAAGGGGAAAACGTCGCTCAAGGTGGGCAAGCCACCTTTGGAGTTCTTGGGAAATATCTGGAACCACTACTGTCCGTTGGTTTAAAGCGGCATCGGAAAAGTGAGGATTTTACAGAAGGTTGTGCACGAAAACACGTGTGTCGACGTGAACGGGCGAGGGCACTCTTGGTGGTAAGATTTTTCTCGTCTCCACGTGGTGCGTCAGGTTGGCGCATTCTTCGTGACGCGCGCCAAAATCCAAGATAGATGCGCATCGAATTTACTCCGCGCCATCGGATCGGTCTCTAGTCAGTAGAGGAACATCGGTTTGCCAGCGATTTGTTCGATACGCGGGCGGTAGTTTTCGACGTCGTAAAGGAACTCAACGTCGACGCGGCGTACTCCGCGAGTGCAACTCTCGACCGGCACAGAGCTATAGGCGCCGTTACGTATCGCCATCATCAGACCGCGTTTGCCCTCTGCCAAAAGTTGGACAACCATCGCGCCATAATTCTTTGCAACCATCTGATCGAGGGCGTCCGGCGCGCCTGCACGCATGAGATAGCCCAGCTTCTGGACGATGACATTCAGTCCGGTCAGTCGCATGATTTCGCCGCCCACGATCTCGCCGATGCCACCGAGCTTGCGATGGCCATACGCGTCTTGGGATCCTTGTTCCTGCGTTTGGCCTCCCTCCAGTTGTGCACCCTCCGATAGGACAAGCATTGCATAGTTGGAGGGATTGGCGGCGCGATCCCCTTTCAGCAACTCCGCAAGTCTTTCCACATTGAAGGGAACCTCTGCGATCAGCGTACGATCGACGTCGGCGAGATACCCTGCAATAAGCGCTGTCTCGCCGCAATTGCGTCCGAACAATTCGATCACGGCAATGCGTTCATGGCTGCCGGCCGGGGTGCGCAACGCGTGCACCAATTCCACCGATCGCGACACGGCCGTCGAGAAGCCGATGCAATAGTCTGTGCCGTACACATCGTTGTCCATCGTCTTAGGCACAGCCATAACCGGCACACCCTCCCGATGAAGGCGTGCTGCGTAGGAAAGTGTATCGTCTCCGCCGATGGCGATCAGCGCATCAATCCGCAGCATCTCCAAGACCCGCAAAATATGCGGGGTGGCGTCGAAGCCAGCGTCAGTGGAGGGCAGTTTTCCGATCAAAAAGGTCGGCAAATCCGATAGGCTTACCTTTCCTGGATTGGTGCGAGATGTGTGCAGCATTGTTCCGCCAAAGCGGTCAATTGTCCGCACATTGGCCGGACTAAGCCGCGTCAGGTAGACTTCGCTGCCGTCCGGATTGTCGGGGTTGTAATGAAGTGGTCCAGCCCAGCCGCGCCGGAAACCGATGACCTCCCAAGCCAGCCCAGCCGCACTCTGTGTGATTGCTTTAAGGCAAGGATTAAGTCCGGGTACGTCGCCACCACCTGTAAGAATTGCAATTCGCATTTGTTGTCTCCGCGAAAATGCTCAGACCACCCTATCAACACGTTCGCAAAGATACCTCTTACGCGGCGAGTCCTGAACGAAAAAAACCAATCGAAGTCGCATGCGGCCAGGAAGAAGGTGACGGGCGGGCAAGCAAACAGCCAGACAGATTGGTGAAGCGACCGCCTAACAACAGCTCCGTGAAGGGCGATTTCGCGGTCTCACCCGAACACCAGCGCGCAATCCTTTCTGCAAAGCGGTCGCAAAGCCAGGGAACGAAACGATCATTTGAGTGACGGAATATGGACGCTGTCTGAGTGCCGCGTTGATTTTGGTCCGATACAAGGCTGGAACATCCGGAATGCGGCAATGCCGGCATCCATCTCGTGCCCTGACGGGGATTACATCTCGTCGGAGCGAGGGCCTTTTATTTGCGCGCGAGCAGCCTGACATCGAGACGAGCGAAATCGGTGGGGATGCCCCAGCACGCGATCTTCGCCCGTGAGTTCAAGCGAGGAACGTCAGAAGTCGGCTGTTCCTGATCAATTTGCTACATTATCAGTGCGGCACGAGTTTGCGATAAAGATGCCAAGTAGCATGCCCAAGTACGGGCAGGACGACGACGAGGCCCACGAACAACGGTATCGAGCCGATCACAAGGCCGCCCGCGACGATCAATCCCCAGAACACCATCGGCACAGGATTGGCAGCCACGGCGCGAATCGACGTGCTGATGGCGGTATCGAGTCCCACGTCGCGATCGAGCAACAGCGGAAACGACACGATGCTGATCGACATCGCGCAAAGGGCGAAGACAAAGCCGACGCCGATGCCCACGACGACCATTGTCTGTCCAGCGCTTGTCCGGAACACATCATGGACAAATGACCCCATGGACACAGGAACCGCAGGCCCCAGCGTGTTCTGATAGATCGTCCAAGCAGCGGCCAGCCACAATAGGAAGATCGCGATCAGCGCCAATCCCAATACCGCGATGGCACCAATGGCTGGCGCGCGAAGCACGTCAAACGCATTTATCCACCTTGCCTCGATGCCCTGCTCGCGCAGTCGGCTCATCTCATAAAGGCCAAGCGCTGCGAACGGCCCAAGGATCGCAAAGCCCGATGCAAGCGGGAACAGCAACGGCAACATATCCATGCCGAATGCAAAGCGCGCCAGCACAAGGCCGAGGGCGACATAGACGACGCAAAGGAAGATCACGTCGGTACGGTACGCTTCGAAATCGTGGAATCCCTCGATGAGAGCGTTCCGCAGATCGGACATTTGAATCCGATGGATCGCAGGTGCGGGGGAATGAATGGTATCTTGGATGTGATGCAGTGATGAGCCGGCCGATTTAACGGCGTGTGCCGCATGAACGATTTGCGCGCCGCTCCACTCGATGGGGTTTCTGATAGTCATACGCGATCCTCCCAGGGTTTTGAGCTGGGGCTGGGAATCGCTCATGGGCCTGGCGGCCGTTCCTGCCGTCGGTCACGGGGATCCCGCAACCCTCAACCCTGTAAGCATACCGCATTTGCAATGGTGTGTCAGTTCGCTGCCACGAATGTTTTGTTGCTGGCATATTTCTATTCAATACACTGTAATACATGTTGACATCTGTTTTCCTGTCATGCGGGATAGATCTGGGAACTCGGTGGAAACAGCCATAGGCAAGCGTTTTGCGCGACGGATCGCGGAAAATCGCTGCACTAACAAGCCCTTCCGACGAGAAATGTTCTTTATGAAAAAAACCCTCACCTCCGCTCCAGACTGCACCCTCTAGCGTTTCCATCTGGACCGCTCTTCTCCTGCGACCCTGCGCAATAGACGCCTGGTCCTGACTTCATGGAGTGAAAGAAAACTGCGACAGGGAAACTGATCGCAACAAATAGGGTCAAATGGTTAAGCGCGATACCGACGCTTCATGCTCTATTGCAGCGTGCTCTGACTGCGCACGCCTCCACGCGTCGCGAAAATACGCCCCCTCGTCGCAATCGGCGAGCACTCATGTATGAGGCTACTAACGTACGCTTGCATCCAGCCATAGCGGCCGCAGATAAGAAATCTCGCGAGGCAGTGCATGTATATCGTGCTTTTCGATAAAGGAGAGCCCGAACTCGGGAGGGCGCCGCCAAACGACGTTGGCCTCATATGCAATAGCGTTTCTTATGTCGATCAGAAAGAGCGTGGTCGCGATCGATTCCAAACTCGGCATTTTTATACGAGCGCCGGTTTCAGAAAGATCGCGGATCGTACAGGCAGACGTAAAGGCCCCGTTCCCGAATACTATCTTCCCGCCCAGAAGCATTCGCCGCCGCGGACTTACTCGTTTGTCTATGTTTGCTTCGGACGGCGCCATACGGGTTGGCGAATCAGGTAAAGTACGATGTTACCAGCGTCTATTGCCATGCGCGATAATATTCGCGTATTTCTACGAATTGATCGCGCACGCGAGATTGTTCGACTTGCTGGACGAGTTCCATGAACTCTCAAATGCGCAATTTGATCTACGTGCGATATTGGCTGCGGTGCCGTACGACTGGATGGCGCATCTAAATCATGTGACGCAAACATAGATCTCAGGGCATTTGACGGCCACGCAGCCGATCCTCTGCTTTTTATGGGTACTCTAAAAAACGGAAGGGACGGCTACGAACGCGTCCGCCCCTTCCCGCCTGTGACAGATCGGATGGGGGGGCCACCGATCAGCAATGGGCTTCTGAAAGATAGCTTCTCGTCTTTAAGATTCATCTAGGCAATCTGAGGTATTGCGCGATGATTTAATACGATGTCCGACAATACCTTACAAAGACCTCTATTCCTTGCGTAAACGATACAGTCGGACTTCCCCCAAGTGTGGCGAGCAAAATAAAGATGAGAGCCTAAAGGGCCTGCGCCGCACCGGCTTGAAAGCCCGACGGAGAAGCTTAACCTGCACTCGTTCCGTCCCGCCACTGAATGGCCTCGCGAAGAAGCTCGGCACCTGTTCGAACACCCAATTTTTCTTTGATCCTTGAACAGTAAGTTTGAACCGTCTTGATGTTTACATCCAGCGATTCCGCGACTTCGCGCGTGTCATAACCCTGGCCAATCAATCGGAACACCTCAAATTCCCGATCACTCAGCTGATTGATGGAAAAGGCGCCTGTCGAGGTTGCACCTGAAGCAATCTTTTCCGCCAAAAAGGCCATTACATCCTTGCTAAGATACAATTTCCCAGACGCAACATGGCGAATTGCCTCCACAATTTTTTTTGTCGATTCTTTCTTCATGACGTAACCGCGCGCGCCCGCACGGATAACGCGCTCCGCATAAATCGCTTCGTCGTGCATGGAAAGCACCAGCACGATAAGGCTTGGGAAGCGGGACTTGATCACTTTGATAAAATCGAGTCCGGATCCTTGGCCTAAAGAAATATCAACGACGGCGATTTGGGGGGCTGTATCTTCGATCAGCCGCAGAGCATCGCCCTGATTTTCGGCCTCGCCACACACTTTCAAATCGGCGTGCTGGTGAAGTAAATTGGAAAGCCATTCGCGCACAAGAGGGTGATCGTCCACAAGGACGACGCGTATCTGAGGGCTACCGCTCACCGGACACCTTTACGTCAGGTACCAAGCACAAAATGCGAACTCCAACATGCTCGTCCTTACTTATCTCAAGGCTTCCACCAACAATTCTGGCGCGGTAACTCATGATGCGAAGGCCCATGCCTTTCGATTCACCGTTGAACAAGACACGCCCCGTTCCATCGTCGATCACGCTCAGCAGTTTTCCCTTTTCCGCAATATCCAGTTGGATCAAAACATTTTTCGCTTTGCCATGTTTTATAGCGTTACTAACTGCTTCCTGTGCAATCCGGTAAAGGTGTGTGGCAGTGTCGGTATCATTGAAGAGAACCGGGTACTCGCATTCAAAACGGCAGGATATCATGAACAATTCGGACGTGCTGGTGGCGAATTCCTCGAGCGCCTCCATGAGTCCTTGGGCGCCCATTTCAATAGGATTTAGCCCTTTCGCCAAGCTCCGGGACAAAATGATGCTGTCTTCGATAAGCTCCACAAGCCTCGCTGCCCTGCCCGCTTCCGGTTCGCCGCGTGCTGTCAAGCGTTCCGTTAGGACTTGGCCGGCCAACGCTGTCGCAGTCAGATGTTGGCACAAGCTATCGTGAATATCCTGTCCAAAGCGACGTTGCTCGCGTTCGCTAATCCGTAACAGCTCGCCTTCAAGGACTTCGCGAGCAGCTATCTCCGCCATCAACGCTTTTGCCTTTTGATCTGCTCGCATCTCGAGGTGCTCCCGCGACTTCCGAAGAGCTCCGAGCAGCTTTACTACCATCAAGTAAAAGGACAGTCGGATAATCCCGTTCCACAGCGGAATTAATGCCGACTCGTAATGGTAGCCCGCCGCTATATCCCCACCGACCCAGAGAACGACACTAAGACCGCACAAGACGAAGGCAACCCCTTCGCCCACAGTCCATGCAGCAATCGCGATGGGTATTACATAGATGACGGAAAATGAAACGTCTGCGTTGGAAACATAGTCGACGGCGCCGGTTGCCAGAACCAGAAGCGTTGCCAACGCTGCAAGCGAACGCTTGGGCAATCTATTTAAGCGCGCAGCAATTTGTTCAATCATTCTGCGTACCGTTGGTGCGGTGGGATTTCCCGGCTCCCGCTGCACTGTCGCCAACGTGTCGAAATTCCAGGCCTTCCCAGCAAGACAATAGGGTCGCTGTCGCGCCCATAAATCTGCTGCGACAATGTAGGTGAATGTACTACAAGGCCTGTAGGATCGAAGAATAGCAAGATCGGGATACCGCGTTCCAGCGAAGCAAACCTCCCGTGTAACCAGCGAGCAATCGTTCCGACGGCGCAAAACGCCGGAGGACATTAATGTCAACTTAAACGGACGGTGACAACATTTCTCTCAGGTGGGGTGCGCCGCGCCGAAATGGGTAGGCACGCAACAGCAATGGCAGCGGTGTCGGAGGGGGATAGAATGGAACAGTCTCTTCACGTTGTGCATATCACCAGAAAAAACGCCAACGAAGTTGGCCGTAGCATACCGCTTGAGGAAATCTCTAGCCCGTTGGTTTTAACCGCTGTCAAACTCTGGGAGGAGCAGCGAGGGAACAGGAAGTTTCCTTCTCGCAATGATTTGTCTCCCCGCGCCTTAAGCGCATACCTCCGAAACATCATGCTCTACCGCTTGATCGGTACGGGCGAAGATTTCGAAGTTCGCGTGATGGGAGATGCGGCCGTATATGCATATGGCACGTGTTATCAAGGCATGCGAATGAGCGAGGTTAATCGGATACGCCCCGGTATGGGCGATGTTGTTGCCCGCGTTTGTTCGTCCGTCTTGAATTGAAAGGCGCCGCTCGCATTCAAAGGCCGGCTCTCAGCCGGCGAATGCGCAATCATCAATCAGGAAATCGTTTTTCTTCCTGTGGGTCCTGTGGACACTCTCGTGGACCACATTTTGTCGATCGGCGATTATAGTCCTCGGATGCTCCTAGGCGGGGATGCCAATTAAATTCCATCACGAGACACAGCATCTACGTCATCCAACTAACATCGTAACAATTACCGGATCGTCAGAACCAATAATGCAAAACAATCAAACGTCCAATCCACGGCGTGCTCCTTCCGGTCTCGTGAGCAGGTTCCGCACTTTGGATAGAACTCGCGGTGCATTGAGCCGCGTTGCGCGAGAATTTGGCGTTTCCCTGTACCCGCAAACGGATCGCGACGTCCGGATCATACGTGCGCAACTCGACATCGCGCGAAATGCGACCTGGCACCTTACCTACGCTTTACCCATCGCCGCTTTTTCTGTGGCGATCGCAAGCATAAGTTGGGTTTCCCCTTTGAAGGCCTTTTGTTGGGCACTAGCAGTAACCGTCGGAACAATGATTGCAGAATTTCGATATCGGTCACTGTCAAAACGCGACGACGATTCCGTTCAAAACGTTAGAGCGCGGGCAAAAGAGCACGCTTTTGTTACGACCCTTATACCCTCTCTCTTATTCGCCAGCATGCTTTTCGAATTGTGGGCGCCTGACAAACTGGCAAACCATGTATTTCTCATGCTTATCGTTGCATCCACTCTAGCCGGCTGGACATCGGTTGGCGCCGTGCATTTGGCCTCTTGCATATCGGGCTTGGCTGTCAATTTGATCGCTCTCATCCTGGCGCCCCTACAGGCCACTTCAACGATCGACCTCATCATGGTGCCTGCAAGCTGTGCATTCGGCTTTCTGATGATGATTGCCTGCTACTCAAACTATCGGGCTCGCGAGAAAGTTCTGGTGCTTGAAGATGATCGAGTGGCATGGATGAACGGCCTCTTGGTCGCAAAAGAAGAGGCCGAAGCCGCCAATAAAGCAAAGTCCTCGTTTCTGGCGCGCATGAGCCATGAATTGCGCACGCCGATGAATGCGATATTGGGGTTCTCGGAGATGATTGAGACCGAGGTGTTTGGCGCGCACACATCGCCTCGCTACAAGGAATATGCTTCTGATATTCATGCTTCAGGCGAGCACTTGCTTGCGCTCATAAACGACGTTTTGGATTTGTCGAAGATTGAAGCCGGAAAATGGACATTGACGGAGACTGCGTGCGATCTTCGCCACATTACGCAAGACTGCATCCAACTGCTTCTCATAAAGGCTCAGCAAGCCAATGTTCAGCTGTTAGTGGAGATGGGCGCACATTTGCCGCTAATTTATGCCGACGAACGCGCCCTGCGGCAAATATTGGTCAATCTGTTATCCAATGCCATCAAATTTACACCCCCCAATGGCAAGGTAACAGCGTTTGCGGGCACCGCAGGCGAGGGACAGATTGTATTCGGCGTCGCAGATACCGGGATGGGAATCGCACCAGATGATCTGCAGCGCGTTTTCGAGAGTTTCCGTCAAGGCCGCCATGAAGCCTTGCAAGCCGATCAAAGTACCGGCCTTGGTCTGCCGATCGTAAAAGGGCTGGCCGAAACCCATGGAGGCACGGTGACCCTTGAAAGCGTTTTGCAGGAAGGCACACGCGTCACCGTGATTTTGCCCAAGGAACGGGCTCGTCCTGCTGCTTCTGCCGATACGGCGATCAAAGATGCCGTTCATGAAGCTGCTTAGCAATCTGGTTGGCGACATCAGCGAACGGACGGCATTCTCGGGTCTTGGGGCGTAGAGGCAATGTGGCGACGAACTGGTTGAAATCGCGGTCTTCGGCGGCCAGGGGCTGAAAAGCGCGATCGAATATGCACGCGCGGAATGCGCAATTGTTCAACGAAGCCATTTCAGCATTACCGCGTCCATACGCCTATCGAATGACGCGTATAGAAAAAGCACATCTGCCTGTTCCCCGGCGCATGCTTCAAAAGGGCTGTAGAATTTGAGATTGCCCGCACCGTGCAGCATCGGCCACGGCTCCGCGCCATTCCAAGGCGGACCAGAGCGGTCGCCACTGCTCAGCCATGCGATATCCTAGATTTCGACGCGATCCCCTCGTACGCACATCATAATCGACATCGTCATGACCGAGATCGAAGCGAAGATGAAAAGGCGCAAGATTATATGCCGACCAAACTGGTATCGACAGCTACGTCAAGTTGATCAGGTGTCCGAGAAATGGTGGGCGGTGCAGGGATCGAACCTGCGACCTTCTCCATGTCAAGGAGACATTCTCCCGCTGAACTAACCGCCCAATTTAGGATCTGCGAAATCGACCCTTGCGTTCCACCCGAGAAGGGCTCGGAACATCTCTGGAAACGCTTCATACCATAAGCGTTTCGTTTTCAAACCTACGCCTTTGAAAGCCCCTCCGCTGATATCAGAATGTCAAGGAAGTGCTTTCTCGCTGAGCTACGCGTCGTCCTGACGGCAGTCCTATAGCCGCCGCTACCTGCGTCTGACAAGCAGGCTTTCAGGCCGCGATCATGCGCTGCACTTCGGCCACGATCTCGCGCAGATGGAAGGGCTTGGACAGGACCTTGGCTTGTTTTGGCGCCTGGCTGGAAGGGTGCAGCGCCACCGCCGCGAACCCTGTGATGAACATGATCTTGAGCTTGCTATCGGTTTCGGCTGCCCGTTTGGCGAGTTCGATGCCATCCATGCCGGGCATCACGATGTCGGTGACCAGAAGATCGAAACGGTGCGATTTCAGGCAATCATGAGCGGAATCACCGTCGCCGAAATCGGCAACCATATGACCAGCCTTTATCAGGGCCGCAGCCAGGAACCGCCGCAGAGCCTCGTCGTCTTCTGCCAGGAGAATATGCGCCATGAGACCCCACCCGGCTTCCATTTAAGCCAACCGTGCCAGCCGGTAAATGCAGGATGCGTGCCGGGCTCGTGGTTAACCAATTCTTAAGAATAGCATTACCGCAAGCCCCATCGGGGAAATACTGTGTCGTTTCGGCGCGTCTGGAGTGTGTGATGAAGGTTCTGTGGATCGTGGGCACGGCGGCTTTGGCGCTGTCGTTGTCTTTTGCGCCGGTCTCGGCCGCCCCAGACCACTGCCCGCCGTCCAAGCACCATCAAGCAAAACGAGCCGTCCACAAACCCGTCAAACACCATCAGCACCGCAAACAGCGTCATTATCCCGAGCCTCGCTACTACGACGAGGAGACGCCGCCACCGCCATCTGCCCCGCCACCGCCTCCGCCACGGCACTATTTTTGGCGCGACGGCTACGGCAAGGTTTACGACACGGGCCCTCGTCCGTGGGCCCCCCCGCCCCCCTGTCCATGTCCGCCGCGTCACGATGGAGGGCTGCCTGATTTTTGCCATTTCAACGTCTGGTATGGCTTCGACCGTCATTACGGTCTGGAATTCGGGGCTCTGACGCTTGATCGCGATACATCTTCGATGATCCACTTTCCTCTGCGCCGCGTTTGATTTGCGTGGGCGTCCGGAAAGAGGACATGAAGAGTCTCGAAGCAGGCCATACCAAAGACCACGACGCGGGCGACGACAAAGATCCCGGTGTCTCAGCGCTCCTTGCCGAGCCGTTCACCATCGCGCGGCCGGAAAGGCAGAGGCACCCCTTCGTGTTCGCCTCACCCCATTCGGGCCGGCATTATCCCGCGAGCTTCATCGCCCGCAGCCGGTTGAATCCATTGGCGCTACGCCGTTCGGAAGATGCCTTCGTCGACGAGATTTTCGCAAGCGTCGTGGGTCTGGGCGCACCGTTGATCGCTGCGCGTTTCCCCCGCGCATTCCTAGATGCCAACCGCGCGCCGTCAGAATTCGACAACACCATGTTCGAGGGCGCGCTGCCTTTCGCAGTGGATTCCGCAAGCCCGCGCGTGACGGCGGGGCTTGGCGTTATCCCGCGCGTCGTGCGCGACGGCGCGGAAATCTACCGTGAAAAGCTTTCTCCTGCCGAAGCCGAGACACGTCTGGCGCGGCTTTACCGACCTTATCATGAAGCGCTGGCGCAACTCGTCGCGCAGACGCGTGCGCAATTCGGCTTTGCGATTCTGATCGATTGCCATTCCATGCCGTCGGCTGCCGCGGTGCCAGACGTGATCGTGGGCGATCGCTATGGCGTGTCCTCCTCGGCGCAACTAACACGGCTTGCCGAACACGTCTTCGAGGCGCGCGGTTTTTCTGTCGTGCGCAATACGCCTTACGCAGGCGGACACACAACCCATCTACACGGTCGCCGTGGCGGCCCCGTGCAGGCGCTTCAAATCGAAATCAATCGCGGTCTTTATCTCGACGAAGAGCGCATCGTTCCCAACGCCCAGTTCGCGACGTTACGCGCGCGCGTGGGCGATGCGTTGGGCGCGCTCCTGGCGGCCGATCTTGCGAGGATCGGCCTACCCCGCGCAACGCCGCTGGCTGCCGAATAACAGGCTACAGAAAATCAAACCTTGCCGAGCTTTGCCCAGTCTTCATCGCTGTCCTCGACAACGATGGTCACGTAGCAGTAACCCAGCACATAGCGGAACAAGCGGCTCCTAACCTTGCCCCGCACGGGCACGTTGCGCATCCCGGGGCTGTCGCCGGGAATGTCGACAAAGTCTCCCGTGGCTGGAATGAGCGCGAACTGGGATTCGTCGAGATGGATATCCACCGGATAGGTGTTGTCGACAGGCGTGGCTGCCCCTTTGGGCAGATAGCGATAGTCGATCCCGTATTTCACGTGCCAGCCTCCCTGTGACGTGGCGCATGGTCACCGGGCAGCCTGCGTAGTCAACCGGGAAGGGGCGTTTTTCAAAGAAAAATGGCCGCTCCGGGGGGCGGAGCGGCCAAGTTCAGGGAGGAAACGCCCAGGAAGGGCGGCGACAGTGCAGAGCAAATCCGCAATGCCGCGCTGCAACAATAGATCAGAACGCAACTGCGAAATCAAGCACGGGATCACTTTTTCAATGCGCCCGTCTGCCGCAGAAAAACCCAATGTCTATAAGGGAAAATTGCGGATCTGCCGCTCAGAAAATGACCGTCATGCCGATTTTGCAGTGCAAAAATGACAATTTGTCGGGGCTACTAAGGTGCCGTGCTGGCGCCCATAATCGCCCTATAGGACTCAGCTGATTGAAAGCCGCAAGCCGCAGGCCCTAGATGGCGGGGAACTTGGCGATTCCCACCTGCGCGCACGCGCTTTCCGAGCGAGGCCCAGACGCTGAAAGTCCTCATTGTCACCGACGCCTGGGCGCCTCAGATCAACGGTGTGGTGCGCACGCTGGAAATACTGGGCCGAGACCTCGAAGCTCTGGGCCATGAGGTCCGTTATGCAAGCCCGCAAGGCCGCTTCAGCATCGCGCTGCCGACCTATCGCGAAATCCGCCTTGCGATTTTGCCACGCAAAAGTCTCGAAAAGCTCATCGACGACTACGCGCCCGACACCATCCACATCGCCACAGAAGGCACGATGGGATTGTCGGCACGCGCGATCTGCATCCGGCGCAAGCTTGCGTTCACGACGTCGTTTCACACACGCTTTCCCGATTATGTACGCGTGCGCTTTGCCTTCGTGCCGGAAAAATTCATCTATCAGATGTTGCGCTGGTTTCATGCGCCAGCCACGGCGATGATGGTCGCCACCCCATCTCTCAAGCGCGAACTCGAGGCGTATGGATTTAAGAACGCCCGTATCTGGTCGCGCGGCGTCGACGTCGACCAGTTCCGTCCGGTGCTGGGTCCATCTTTTGCCTACCCGCGTCCGATCTGGCTCTATGTCGGTCGCGTCTCGGTCGAGAAGAACATCGAGGCTTTTCTTTCGCTCGATCTGCCGGGCACCAAGATCGTCATCGGCGATGGCCCAGCACGCGCTAGCCTCGAACACAAATATCCGCACGCAAAATTCCTCGGCAAAAAAACCGCAGATGATCTTGTGGGGGCCTATTGCGCCAGCGACGTGTTCGTTTTCCCCAGCAAAACCGACACATTCGGACTTGTTCTGCTCGAAGCGCTCGCCTGCGGCACACCCGTCGCCGCCTATCCGGTGCAGGGTCCGCTCGATGTGGTGGGCGATACGAAGGTCGCCGTGCTTGATGATGATTTGCGCAACGCCTGCCTGCGCGCCCTTCAAATCCCGCGCGAGGCCCCGCGCGCCTTCGCGCTGAACCATTCCTGGCACGCTTGCACAGAACAGTTCCTCGCCAATCTTTCACCGTGACGATCGCGCCCGGCCCACAGCCGCGGGTCGAACGCCTCTGCATCGCGCAACAGAAATTTTGCTGCGCCCCCGCCTTGCCCAGCCGATCAGACCCCTACAAGACCGCCCGCGCGCGCGCCTAGCCCAGAACGGAACGGCACAATTTGCGGCAGATTTGCGGTCAGACATTGCGTATCGCGCACAAATAGCAGACCAAAATCGTTGCGCGCACTATGACCACCCGCAAAATCCTGCGCCCACGAACCACTGATCGTGCAGTCGCTGCTTCGACCGCTTCGCCACCACAGAATCAAAGATCACGTCCGTACCCGTATCCTTGGTAAGCGCCATCAGGCCGCTGTTCGCCAGGTGGCGTGCCTGTGCCCGGCCGCGTCGACTGTCGCCAACCCTGCAAGTGCCGCCCGCCCCCAGCGTCAGCATGGCTCATCCCCGACGGGCCGTGGCCGTTTTGTTCAATGCCGGCCGTGCGGCATAGATCGCGGCGGCTTTATGTGCCAGCCAAACCGCCAGGGCGCCCTCTGGGACGGCTTGTTCAGCTAGCGAGCGGGAACAGAAGGCTGTCACGAAATCGCCTTCCGCCGGCCCCTTGACCGGTTTGCCGACGGCGGCAATGGTCCCCGCGCCCTCAAGGGCCGGCGCAAAAAGGGGGCGGGCGGGCAGCAGGAACGGCGTTCGCCGAAAGCCGCTGCGATATCGGCCAGGTGGACGCCGGCGGCTGGGAGCACGATGACGACATCATCAGGCCCGGGAGAGGGAAGCGGGGCATCTTCCAGCGCCAGCCCGCCGTTGAGCCGCGCCGATCGGAAAAATCTTACTGAGCCATCGCCTCATCCTCGCGGCGAAAACCGCCACGCCACGACGGCACGCGGGCGCGTGGGCGCACGAGGGTGGACGTGGAACGATGTCGATCCTGCGCTGACGTTGTCTCTGCGTGAATGGATATTTCTGGCGCTCACCGTACTGGGCTGGGCTGCGTTCGTGATTTCGCTGGGCAAAGATACGTCGTGGGATTTCCGCAATTATCACTGGTACATCCCTTACGCGCTGCTGAACAACCGGTTTGGCATCGACGTAGCCGTCGCCCATCAGGCGAGTTATTATAACCCGCTGCTCGACGTGCCGTTCTATTTGCTGGCGACGCACACCACGTCGTGGTTCGCGCTTGGCGTGCTCGGCGCTGTCCAAGGTGCAAACGCGGTCCCGCTCTACATCATCGCGCGCCAGACCCTGCGCACACCTGAGCCGATATTAGGTGCGGCCCTTCTCACATTGCTTGGCATGACGGGCGCGCTCACGCTCAGCCTGCTGGGCACGACCTATTACGACAACGTGATGAGCGTGTTCTGGCTTTCGAGCTTGGCACTGCTGATCGTCAAGCGCGAAACGCTCGCGCGCGGCTCGCTGCAGCAAACTGCGATCATCACCGCGCTTGCGGGCTTGCTCGCCGGAAGCGCCATGGGCCTGAAGCTTCCTGAAACACCGTTTGCCGTGGGCTTTGCGGGCGCCGTGCTGTTCCTCGGCGGTGACTGGAAACATCTGGGCACGCGCCTTGTCGCGGGCGGTGTCGGCGGCGCGCTGGGCTTTGCGCTGTTTGCCGGCTATTGGATGGCCAAGATGCAGGCGCTGACTGGCAATCCGCTGTTTCCCTATTTCAACGAATATTTTAAATCGCCGCTCGCGCTTCCTTCGCCTTATCGCGATATGCGCTTCCTGCCGCACGGCTTCTGGGAGACGGTGCTGCTGCCTTATCGCTTCACAATGAACTGGGCCATCGCCGACGATCTGCCGTTCCGCGACATGCGCGTGGGGTTGGCCTATTTCGTGACAATCGTCGCGTTGATTCTCACCGCGATTGGCCTGCGCGCGAAGGATGGCTTCCTGGCGCCATCGGCCACCCGCGTTCTGTTTGCGTTTGGAGGCGTCAGCTTCATCGCCTGGGTTTCGCTATTCGCCATCTACCGCTACATTGTCGGCCTCGAAATGCTGGCGCCCATCGTGATTGCGGCAGCGGTGGGCTTGTGGCCTATTGCGTTGCGCCCACGCCTGATCGTGCTTGGGCTCTTGTTCCTGGCGATGATGGTTTATTCCCGCGCCGATTTCCTCGAACGCGTGCCGCTCGGTGACCCTTATGTGCATGCCGATATCCCGCCTTTCCCGCATCCCGAAAAGACACTGATCGTAATGACGGGCAATTCGCCGCTCGGCTTTCTTGCCCCCCTCATCCCGCACCAGATCCCGATGCTGCGTATCGACGGCTGGATGATGCAGCCACAAGATGGTACGCTCTTAACCAGGCGCATGCGTGCCACGGTTTCCGCCTACCAAAAGAAGAATGCCGACATTTATCTTCTTACCGATGCCTACGATATGGGCCGGGCGCGCGAGGCGCTGGCCGGCTACCATCTTGCTATTCGCTGGCTGGAATGCAGAGTGTTCGAATCGAACCTCACAGGACTTTACCGGCTCTGCCCTCTCGCGCCGAAATTGCTCAACGCCCGATGACAGATCGCAACGCCCACATCGCAGTGCTTGTTCCCTGCTACAACGAAGAAGCCGCAATCGGCACGGTCGTGCGCAACTTCCGCGAATATTTGCCTGAGGCCGACATCTACGTCTACGACAACAATTCGAAGGACCAGACAGTCGCACGCGCGCGCGAAGCCGGCGCCATCGTGCGCCGCGAGGAGCGCCAGGGCAAAGGCAATGTCGTGCGCCGCATGTTCGCCGACATCGAAGCCGACATTTACATACTGGTCGACGGCGACGATACCTATGACGCAGGTGCGGCTCGCCTACTCACCAAGAAGCTTATCGACGAGGATCTCGACATCGTCTCGGGCCGGCGCATCGCCACGGCGACCGACGCCTATCGCCGCGGTCATGTGCTGGGCAATCGGCTTCTCACCGGACTGACCGCGACGATGTTCCGGGTGAAGCTGCTCGACATGCTCAGCGGCTATCGTGTGATGTCGCGTCGTTTCGTGAAATCCTTCCCCTTCACCGCCGAAGGCTTCGGCATCGAGACCGAGCTATCGGTACATGCCGTGCGCTTGATGATGCCATTCGCCGAAGTCGACACACACTACAAGGAACGCGCCCTTGGCTCGGTAAGCAAGCTTAACACTTATCGCGACGGGTTCCGCATCCTGTTCACGATCGGGGGGCTGGTGCGCGAAGAACGCCCGATGGTGTTCTTCAGCAGCATCTTCGTGGTGCTGGCGGCAGCATCGCTGTTCTTCGGCATTCCGGTCATCACAGAATATTTCCGGACGGGCTTGGTGCCGCGCTTGCCGAGCGCGGTACTGGCTACCAGCCTAATGCTGCTTGGCTTCCTGTCGCTGATGAGTGGCGTAATCCTCGATACGGTCACGCAAGGTCGGTGGGAAAACAAGCGCATGGCCTATCTCGCCATCCCCGGCCCCCACGGTCTGACGCTGCCGTGAACGCGTATCGGAATTTCGCACGCGCGCTGGCTGCGTCGCGCTTCCTGCGATTTTGCGTCGTGGGCACTGGTGGCTTCGTCATCGATGTGTCGACCTTCTACGTCTTCCACGATGTGTTCGGTCTCAACGCCTATGCCGCGCGCGTGGTCTCAATTCTGGTCTCAATGACGTTCAGCTGGTGGGGCAACCGCACGCTCACCTTCCACGAACACGCCGCAACGGGCGCCCGTGCAATGTTGCGCGAATGGCTGAAATTCGCCAGCGCCAATGCGGTGGGTGCGGTTGCGAACTACACGATCTTCGCCACGCTGCTGACCTTTGCGCCTTATCCGTTCAACTATCCGGTATTTCGCACTGGCGGCGGGCACGGGCGTGGGCCTGATCTTCAACTTTACGCTTTCCAAGCGGCTGGTGTTTCGAACAAGCGTGCCGCCTGCTATCTGATCTTTTCGAAATGTGGAATTGCAACGCCTGACGGCGCGTCGATCTCGATGCGGGTGGTTTCGGTCAGCCGCGCGATGGTCATATAGAAACCCACTGTGCAGATGATTTCTATAATCTCCTGCGGGTCGAAGAATTTTTGCGCCGCGTTCACTGCTGCTTGGCTCGCGCGAACGTCGAGCACGATCTCGCGCGTCAGGCGCAGCATCGCCTTTTCGGCATCGTCGAACGCTTTGTCGTCGAAGCGCGCGGCTTCAAGGGCCGCGACCTGGTCGTCACGACATCCGGCATTGCGCGCGATCGGCACGTGCTGCACGAATTCGTAAATGCCACCCTCGATACGACCGACCGCGAGGATGACGAGTTCGCGCCGCGCCGCGCAGAGTTTCTGCTTGGTTAGGATCGCGTTGCCGTAGCGGATGCCGGCTGGAAAGATCGTTGCGGCATTGGCCCACATGCGGAAGATGTTGAGAGGACGCGGCAAGCGCTCGAAGGATTGGCGTGTCTTCTCCGGCATCGCGGCGGGATCGGCAAACGGAACCAGCGGCATGACAATCTCCTGTTTCTCTGCGCAGCCATCATTTCAGCGCGTTTCAACCGCGTAAAGCGTGGGGATCCAAGATGACCGATTTCACCACCGCGAAAACGCGCTCGCTTTGCGCAAGCGCCAGCCGCTCGCGCGAGGCTTTGGTGATGCGCGCCGTCAACCGCGCCGCACCACAAATCAGATGCACGTCGACTTGCGCGTCGTCGACCGGCCTGATGGAGACGATTTGCGCGGCCAGCACATTGTTGGCGCTGATTGCCCGCGGCGCCTCTCGTGCCAGCAGAATGTCTTCGGCACGGATGCGTACGCGCAACCTGGTACCCAGCGCGCGCGTCATCAGTGGTACTGCCAGGATGCCGCCATCAAATGCCAGCACACTCAATCCGTCACTGCGATGGGCGTCGAGGCACGTCTCGATCACCGCGCCTGCCGCGGGCAAAAGATCGCCGATCTCGCCAGCCGCAAAATCAAACACCGATCCCTCGCCTGCCACGCGTCCGTCACGCAGCAACACGACGCGATCCGCCAGCCGCAACACTTCGTCGATCGCGTGGCTGACATAGAGCATCGGCACGCGGGTTTCGTCGCGCAGCTTTTCAAGATAGGGAAGGATCTCTGCCTTGCGAGCCGCATCGAGGGCTGCCAGCGGCTCATCGAACAGCAGAAATGACGGCGCGGCCAACAATGCGCGGCCGAGCGCCACGCGGCTTTTCTCGCCGCCGGAAAGTTTGGCGGGCCTGCGCGCGAGCAACCCGTCCAATCCCAGCATCGCGATGATACGTGTGATCTCCGCCTCGCTCGCCTTGTTTTGCGCGCGCCGCCAGCCGAAACGCAGATTGTCCGCCACGCTCAGATGCGGAAACAAGCGCGCATCCTGAAACACCAGCCCCACGCGCCGTCCATGAGAGGGCACGTCGATGCGGCCGCGCGTATCGAGAACCACCCGTCCGTCGATCGCGATATGCCCCTGGCGTGGGGTCACAAGCCCCGCGATCGCATGGACGACCATGGTCTTGCCCGCGCCGGAAGGCCCGAACAGAGCGGTGACACACGGCTTTGCAATCTTGAAATCCACCTCGAGCGCAAACGCGCCCACCGAATGGCGGAGCGAAACCTCCACGCTCATGTGTAATACGCGCGTGCGTGGCGCTGCGCGATTTCGGCCAAGATCATGAAGACAAGTGCGAGCAGAATCGAGAGCGCGGCCAGCCGCGCGGCAGCCACTTCGCCGCCCGGTGTCTGCAAGGCCGTGTAAATCGCTAGCGGCAAGGTACGGGTCTGGCCCGGAATATTGGAGACGAAGGTGATGATCGCGCCAAATTCGCCAAGGCTTGCTGCAAATGCGGTGATCGCGCCGGTCACGATTCCGGGCAGCGCCAACGGCAAAGTGACATTGACGAAGCGGTCCCACGGTTTGGCGCCCAGCGTCCGCGCCGCGTCGCCGAGGCCGGCGTCCACCGAACCGAGCGAAAGCCGGATGGCGCGCATCTGGAAAGGAAAGGTGAGAAGTGCGGAGGCCAGCACGGCACCCGTCCAGCTGAACACCAAGCGGATGCCGAAGGTTTCGTAGAGCCAGAAGCCTAGTCCCGCGCGCGTGCCGAGCGCCATCAGCAGCAAATAGCCCACGGCCACCGGCGGCAGCACGAGGGGCGCGTGCAGCAATGCGTCGAGCAGGATCTTTCCCGGAAAGCTGCGCCGCGCCAGCACCAGCGCGGCGGCCAGCGCAAAAGGCAGCGCCACGATCACGGCGACCGAGGACACGCGTAGGCTCAACAACAGCGCTTGGATCTCGGCATCGCTCAGCGGCATCATCGCTGCTTTATATATCGAAGCCCGAACGAGCCGCCAAAACACAGAGGCCGCCGGCTTTCACCGGCGGCCTCTGCAATGATCAAAACAAGCGGGGTCAGTGCTTCCTTTTCCTCGCGGGCGCCTTGGTGTTGCTGGCGGTGGCCGTGTTGCTGCGCGCGTAAATGTTGAACAAATGGGCGATGTTCCAGCCCTTAATGTCAGTTTTCGGCACCGCTGCGAAGGCGCGCGCTGCGTCTTCACGTTGGCTGTTGTCGAGATAGGCAATGCCCAGCGCCATCTGCGCTTCGTAGGTCTTGGTCACGCCCTTCTTGATGGCGGCCTGGATGACGGAAAGTGCCTTGGTATAGTCGCCATTGCCCGAATAGGCCTCGCCCACCTTGACCAGATCGTCGCCGGTTTTGGCTTTGGCTTCGTCCTGCGCAAGGGATGCGGTTTTGGCGGCCGCCTGGGTCTTGGCCATGGTCATCAGACGGTTGGCGCGTTCGCCGGTCACCACGCCGGCCTTCATGCCTTTTTCCAGCACCGACTGGGCTTCGCCCGGGAAGCCGAGCTGAATGGCGATCTGGGCGAGTTGCGAATAATCGTCGTCGCCCCCCGCGGTTGGACGCATCGTGCCGGTGAGCAGGCGCAGCCGCAACAAATCAAGCGTCTCGTGGTCGCTCAGCGGGCGCTGATGTTCGGCGATCTCGATGCCGCCTCGCCAGTAGTCGACATTGCCGGTGGCCAGGATCAGCTGTTCCAGCGACGATTGGATCGTGTCCATGTCGTTGAGCTTGAAGGCAGCGCCGTAGATCAGCTTCACGCTGTCCAGATCGGTGCGGCCCTTGAGATAGCGGATCGTGCCCGCGTAATCGCCAGAGAGAAAATAGGCTTGCGCGATCAGCGTCTGGATGCTCGCATCCATCGCGCCGAATTTCTTCACGATTTCGGCGTCTTTGATGACCTTGGCATAATCGTGCTGCATGTAATGTGCGCGGATCAAGTTGCGCGCCACAGCGGCGCTACCTTTGCCCGCCGCGATCTGCTGCTCATAGGCCGATGCGTTGCCGGACTTGGCGGTGATATAGTTGCGCATCTGGTCGATGACTTTGGCCTCATCGGCCGTCTTGCCCGGCGCCGCATCCGCCTGGTTCACCGCCGCAAGCGCGCCGCTATAATCACCCTTGGCGGCAAGCGCCTGAGCTTGCTGCAATGGCTTGCCCACGACCGAGCGCACTGTGGCAGCATGGGCTGCGCCAACCACATAACCATGACCGCCAACCGCCGCCGTTCCCAAAACAAGCGCAATGGAAAGCGCGCGAAGCTTACTCGTAATCATTTCCGAGACCTCATTCCGAATTCAAAGCGCGGCCTCGTGCGGCATGAACGCCGCTATGCCGACCTTCGTTGGGTGCTCCCCTATTCCATATATTGTTCTTGGCCGACAAATCCAATCTTGGTCACCCCGATGCGCTGGGCATCGCCCAGCACGCGAGCCACCGCGCCGTATTTGGCCAGGCGGTTCGGGCGCAAGTGGACTTCCGGCTGCGGATCGGTGTTGGCCGCGATCTGCAGATATTGGTCGAGCAGCGTACGTGACGGAACGGGGTTGCCGTTCCAGGTCGGCGTGCCGTCGAAATCGACGCCCAGTTCGACCACCACCGGAGGCACCGGCGGCGGCGGCGGAGAACCAACTGGCATGTCGAGCTTCACCGCGTGGGTCTGGATGGGAATGGTGATGATGAGCATGACGAGAAGAACGAGCATGACGTCGATCAGCGGCGTCGTGTTCATTTCCACCATCGGCTCGTTGTCGCCGGTTGCCGATCCAACATTCATAGACATGGAAATTTACCTCGAAAAGTAAAACGGATTGGTCAACTGCCATTGCCCAGATGTTCGGGCTCGGTCAGGAAGCCGACCTTGAGGATGCCGGCGCGCTGGCAATCCAGAACCACGCGGCCCACCGCCTCGAAGCGCACTTCCTTGTCGCCGCGGATATGCACTTCGGGTTGGCGGTTTGAGCACGGCTTTCTGCTTAAGCCGTGCCGAGCAGATCGGCATTGCTGCCAAGCGGCGCGTTGTTCCAGTAGACGTTCTCGTCCTTGTCCACCGCGATGATGATATTTTCCGGCTTTGTGATCGTCGGTATGTTTGTGACTTTCGGCAGTTGCAGATCTGACCGTCTTTATCACCACCGGAACGGTGATGAGGAAGATGATGAGCAGCACCAGCATCACGTCCACCAGCGGCGTGGTGTTGATGGACGTGTTCAGTTCGGCTTCCTCATGCTCCATCGCCATTACGTCTTTGCTTGTCATATGCGGCATAACTCCGCGATCCGCTGTTCACGCGCTTATTTCGCGCTGCGTGATGAGATAGGTCTGCAGATCGCCCGCAAAGCCGCGCAGCTTTTTCGTTGATCACCTTGTTGCGGCGGACGAGGAAGTTGTAGAGCAGCACTGCCGGAACGGCCACGCCAAGACCGATGGCGGTCATGATGAGCGCTTCACCGACCGGACCGGCGACCTTGTCGATCGAAGCCTGACCGGCGACGCCGATCGCGATCAGGGCGTGTCAGATGCCCCACACCGTGCCGAACAGACCGACGAACGGAGCCGTCGAACCGACCGAGGCCAGGAAGGCGACGCCGCCCTGAAGCCGGGCATTGGTGTCTTCGAGCTGGCGGGTCAGCGACATGCCGATCCAGTCGTTGAGGTTGACGAGGCCCGTGCCCTGACCGGAGGACGCGCGACGCCGCTTTCGGCGACGCTGCGGAACACGCTGTTCTTGGGCAGCTTGTCGATGCCTTCGTTGAGGTTGGCCGACGCCCAGAACTGCTTCTCGACGATCTTGGCCTGCGAAAGCATGCGGGACTGCTCCCAATACTTCATGAAGAAGATGTACCAGGTGCCGATCGACATGATCGCGAGCAGGACGATGGTGCCCTTCGCGACGAAGTCGCCCTGCGACCAAAGCTGCCAAAGGCCGTAGGGATTTTCACCGGCAGGCTTAGACGCATCGGCCGGGGCCGCTTCAGGGGCCGGCGCCGGAGCAGCAGGAGCCGCAGCCATCTGGTCGGCCGCGCCCGGTGTGCCCGGAGCTGCCGGCGTCGCTGCTTGATCGGGTGTGCCTGCTGCCGGTGGGGGGGCCTGATCGGCCGTTCCGGCGGGTTGCGGCGCGGTGGTCTGCGCGACCGCCGGAGCGGCGCCGATACCGGCCATGAGGACGAGTGCAGCAGCAATCGCCAGCTTCTTCGAGATCATTTCGCGTTTACTCCATCAGTAAAGTGAGATCGAAACCCGGTTCCCCGGAATGCTTATTTCAACTGGTACCGAACATTGGCTTCCGTCGCGACCGCGATGGGCTTGCCGCCCACTTCGGCCGGGTGATAGCGCCAGCGGCTCGTGCACTGGATGGCCGCATCGTCCAGACGCTGGAAGCCACTTGACCTCACAACCGTCGGACCGGCCACAGAACCGTCCGTCGTCACCGTGAACTTCACGGTCACAATGCCCTGCTCGCTTAGACGACGCGACAGAGGCGGATATTGCGATTCGCATTCGTGGGCTTTGCCCTCGGTGCGCGGCGGCGTGATCGTGGTCACCGGCGGTGGCGGCGCCACGGTGGCCACTTTCTGCTGGATCTGCGTAATCGCATTGGTCGCAGCATCGCTTTGAATGCTGATATCCGGCGGCGGCACGAAATCCGGCGGCGGGACTTTGAAATCCGGCGGCGGCGGCGGCGGCGGCTTGAGATCCGGCGGCTTTTCCTTGACGACCGCGACTTCCACATCCTGGATGAGATGCGCGCTCATGTTGGCGGCCAGGCCGCTCGCCAACGCGTAGATGACGCCCACATGCAACGCGGCGACGATGCCGACGCTGATGGTGCGACGCTGAGAGTTCTGCTGATGCCGCAATTGCTCGGCTGCAACGTGTTCAGGTTTTAGCATGGTTTCAACGTGACCCGGACAAAATGAAACCCGGCGCGGAAACGCCGGGTGCGCGAATACTGTGAAGCAAATTCACGCGCCTCCCTCCCCCTGCACTTCTGTTCGGAAGCGCGCTTATTATTGTTTGAACCCATCGTAACCATGGAATGAAACGCCATTCAACCTCCTGATTACAAAAGCAGACCCCGAAGCCGCTAAAAATTGACGATAATGTCAATCTGCCGCGGAGAACCGCTTAAGCGCACACACGAAATGGTTTTGTCGACCTCTTCTCCACCGCGGTCCGGATACCGCTTTTTTGCGGATTTTCCGGTGCGATCTTTCCTCACCCACAATGCGCGCGGCCCAGGTGGCGGGGTCTAACTCTGCATCGCATGATCGACTTCATGCGGCGAATTGTCCCCCGACCGGCGTGCTGAAAGGACGTTGGGGCAACATCATGGCGAAATTGCGATGGGGCGCGCGCACCCCTCCACGTCAAAAGCGCGTGATCTTGCCACAGCCTTTTTTTGCAACGGGCCATTTTCGCAGATGCGGTAAGCTCGGCAGCAAAATAGGAGGGAACCATGCGCTATCTACACACCATGGTACGGGTCGCCGACCTCAACGCCGCACTCGATTTTTACTGCAACAAGCTGGGCTTGCAGGAAGTTCGGCGGATCGAAAATCACGGCGGACGCTTCACGCTTGTCTTTCTTGCCGCGACACAGGACTTGGAATGCGCGAAGCGCGATCAAGCGCCCATGGTGGAACTAACTTACAATTGGGACCCTGAAAATTACGCTGGGGGTCGCAATTTTGGGCATCTGGCTTATCGCGTGAACGATATTTACGCGGTATGCGAAAGACTTATGCAGGGCGGTGTGACCATCAATCGTCCACCGCGCGACGGACATATGGCCTTTGTGCGCTCGCCTGATGGCATCTCCATCGAACTGTTGCAGGAAGGTGCAGCAAAACCGCCACAGGAGCCTTGGTCCTCGATGCCCAACACCGGCGTTTGGTAGGCCACGTCATGAATTTCGCCAGCGACAATGCCTATGGCGCCATGCCCGAGGTCGTGGCGGCCATGGCCCGCGCCAATGAAGGCGCGGCCTGTTCCTATGGTGATGATGACATCACCGCGCGGCTGTGCGCTCGCTTGCGCAACATTTTCGAACATGACGTTTTTGTGTACCCCGTCGTCACGGGCACTGCGGCGAACGCGCTCGCCCTGGCCGCGCTGGTGCCGCCCCATGGCGCAATTATTTGCCATGCCGAAAGCCACATCGCGACCGACGAATGCGGCGCACCGGAATTTTTCACCCACGGTGCCAAACTCGCCACGATCGAAGGCGAAAATGCCAAGCTCGCGCCCAGCGCGATCGAGCGCGCGCTGGCGCATTTCCAAAAAGGCTTTGTGCACCATGCTCAACCCGCAGCCATCAGCCTGACGCAAGCCACCGAAGCCGGCACGGTCTATTCGCGCGACGAATTGCATGCGATCTCCGAGCTTGCTCGCAAGCACGATCTCAAGCTTCATCTCGACGGCGCGCGCTTCGCCAACGCACTGGTGCATCTTGATTGCCCACCTGCCGATGCAACCTGGCGCGCGGGCGTGGATGCAATCTCTTTCGGTGCGACCAAGAACGGCGCGCTCGGGGCCGAAGCCATCATCTTCTTCCACGAAAAAGACGTCGCTGATCTCCAATACCGCCGCAAGAAATCCGGCCACCTTCTATCGAAAATGCGTTTTCTTTCGGCACAACTCGATTCCTATCTAGAAGAAGACCGCTGGCTGAAAGCTGCTGCGCGCGCAAACGGGCTTGCGCAAAAGCTGGCAAATGCGCTGCTGCAGATTTCCGGTGCCGAACTCGCCCATCCCGTCGAAGCCAACGCCGTGTTCGTGCGCTTGCCCGACGAAACCGTCGCCCGCCTGCGCAAAGCAGGTGCGGTCTTCTACGACTGGGCGCCGCCCAAGGGCGGCAAGACATTGATCCGCCTTGTCCTGTCCTTCGCGACGCCGCAAGAAGCCGTAGAGCGTTTCATTGCGGCGGCGCGCAACTAGGCCGTTCAAACATACACGTCGCCGCTGCGCCAGATGCACAACCAAAGGATAGCGTCCACGAGCATGCTCTCGACAGACACCCTTGAGGATGGGGGCCTTGTGCCGACGCGCGCGTCGGGGCTGCCACGTCGTGCATTTCGATGGTGCGGCGTTTCACTGTCATGTGGATATCTCGGCCTCGCTTAACGATTCCACAAACAGTCCGGGCCGATTCTGGCGGCCATGGCACCGGCGACCCTCCCATGACCAGCCTAGGCGGCCGCGCTATGCGCAAGGCGGCGCGCTGGATGCCGCAGGCCGCTGTGCTGGGGTTCAGTCGGCCCTCGGCGGTGTTCTTCCACGGCGTCGAGAGGAGGCTCGAAGATCCAGCGCTGCAAAACAACCATCATGAGCGCGAAACCTTCATAGCGATCGCGCGCGCGTTGAAGGCAGGCTTCGACGTGTTGCCGCTCGCAGCCCTTTCCGAGGTTCTAAAAAATCCCGGTAAACATTCGCGCGCCTTGTTCCTGATGTCGGACGATGGTTACGCCAACACGGCCGATGCAGCCGACATTCTCGAAGAGATCGGCCTGCCTTGGACGCTGTTCGTCAGCACCGGCCACATTGGCACCGCCGAGCGCAATCCGATCTTCCGCGCGCGGTTGTTCCTGCGTTACGCGCACACCGGAGACTACGTGCTTCCGCATATCGGCCCAGTCGACTTCCTGGAACGGCCGCGTGATGAGGAGGAAACACGCGTCATCGCACTTCTAAAAAATCTCACCGCCGACCACGCCCGCGAAACGCTCGATGCGATGGGTGCATTGCTCGCAAATGCCGGTCTGGGCGATCTAGAGCAACTTTTTCCGTCGGACGAATTTCTGTCTTGGCCACAATTGAAGGCGCTTGCCGCGCGCGGCGTCGCCATCGGCGCGCATGCGCATTGGCACTGGCCGATGAACGGGCATCAAAGCCACGACCATCTTGTCGAACAGGCGAGGTTACCCAAACAGCGCATCGAAGCCGAGATCGGTGCCTGCACCGCGTTTGCTTACCCGTTCGGCAATGTCGAGGACGTAGGCCGCGTCGCTTGGCACGCGGTGCGCGAAGCGGGGTATGACTACGCCTTCACCACGCTATCGGGAACGCTCGATGCGAGCACCAATCGTTTCCTGCTGCCACGCTACGGCATCGGCCCGCACGAAACCAATCTCGTCTCTTCGATTCCGATGCTGCGCGCTGGCAATCGCCGCCTAAAGCGCTGGCAGAACCAATTGCGCTGATCTTTCAGTCCGTCAGATACGGCCGATCAGCGACATCGTGCCGACCTGCGTCATGCTTCCGTTGCTGCCGGAGAGCATGTCGTAGTTCACCCCGATAGACCAAGCCCCGGTCGTCACCGCCAAGCTCGCGCCCGCCAGCACATTGCCGCGCGTTGGCGAAAACCCAGTGACGGTGAAGGCGCCGGTGCCGGGCCCTGTGGTTCCGGTCAGGCTGGGGAATTGCGCCGTAATGTTGATCTTGTCGGCAAGGAAATCGTAGCGATAGCCCACCCGCAATTCCGGTTGCATGAAGAAATCGCCGAAATTGATGTCCTGACGCGCATTGAGACCGGCAGCGGCGCGTGCCGAACTCATCAACACGGGATCGACCTGAAGATCGAAGCCCGGGCCGCCTCCGGTCTCGGTATAGCCTTCTTCGCGCATCGTCAGTCCGTCGAACGAAATGTTGGGCGTGATCGTCGTGCTGCCATAGACGAGGTTGGCACCCGTGGTCACCCCTCCCGCGGCCAGAATGGACGAACGCTTGCCGTCGGCCTGCCGCTCGATAACGCCGGTGGTCGCCGGATCGCCGACGTCGATGAAACGGTGTGCCGAAAGATCGCCATAGCCCGCAGTCGCCTGGGTATCAAAAAACAGACCCTTGCCGCGCCACGTCGAATAGCCCGTCAACATATACCATTGCGTGTTGTCGCGACTGGAAGCCGGCAATTGCTGGTCGACATTGCCGGTGTAGAAGGTGAAGGCGCCGCCATACCAGCCGCCCAGCGGATCGCCGCCGTCGGCACCGAGCGCGAAGCCGAAGCCCGCATCCTTGAAGCCTGGCAGATCATTGTCGCCTTTGTCGTCGATCTGCTGGGCGAATTCCTGGCCCCACAAGGTCAGCTCGCCCGGCTGGCTTGCGTAAAGCCCGAGTTCGCGCTGACGCGCCGCCACCGGACCACTCGCAGGATCCGTCAGCGAGATCACGATGGCGCGCGTGCCGCCGCTCGCGTCAGGCGCGAGCTGGGAATAGGCGGTCTGCGCCTGGGCGTTGTTGGTGATGCCCGAGATCATACCTGCGCCGAGCGTATCATCGGTGGCCAGCGCGGCATTGGCATAGGGAAAGACCTGCGCCGCATAGCCGGTAAGGCCCAGCTGCGACGAGGTCTTTGGCGTCAGATTCAAGACGATCTGATCCACCGTCGGCGTCGTCACCCTGGCAAGGCCGCTGCCGGTGAACAGGAACGGAATATTGCTGTCGACGTCGGTCTTTATCTGCGCGAATTCCGCCGTGGAGATGTCCAGATTGCCGGTAGCAGCCTGCATCAGCACGAACTGACCTGACGACGGCACGAAACTGCTATAGATCACGCCGAGATTGGCGCCGGGAGCCAGCGTGATAGTGCCGGCCGCACCTGCGTTGATTGAGGTGTTGTTTGGCAACACAGTCGAAACCGCGACGTTCAGCGTTCCGTTGTTGGCGACTTGCAGATTGTTCACCAGCAGCGAGCCGTAGCCACCCGCAGCAGGGGAGTTGTTCTGCACATTCAATGTGCCCAGCTCACTGACATTGACGTTGAGCATTCCCGGCGCGACTTCGTTGATCTGGCCCGAAACCGATGAATAGGCTGCCGACATTGAGGGTGTCGAAGCCGCCATTGGTGACGCCACCAAACGCGATGTTACCGGAGATGGTCGAGGCCGTGGCCGAGGTACCGACCACCGATAGCGTGTCGGCGCCTGAGCCGAACCGGATGTCACCGACCACGGAGGCGGAGGTGACCCCGTTGCCGTTGGTGAACGTCACCCCTGTCGAGTTGTGGCTAAGATCGGCGGCGACGGTGACCTGTCCCTCGCTGGTGAGCGGGGTGGCGGTGGCGGAGATCAAGCCCAGATTGGTGATGTACTTCAGCGTACCTGATTGATCGCTGATCGCGATGGCGGTCTCGTTCAGCACGGTGGTGGGATTGGTCGTCGATACCTGTCGCCGATGATCTGGCCGTAGTTGTAAATGCTGTTGAGATTGGAATTCGCGCCGATGCTAATGGCCGTCGCGTTGCCGCCGAGCGCCCCGGAGACGCTGGCCGAGATCACGCTGCCGCCGCCCGTTGATGCCGTATTGTAGAGGCCCGAAGCCGGATTGGTCGGATCGCCCACCTGGACATAGTTGCCGATGGCGATCGCCGTTGCGGTCGGAACAGAGGTGCCGGTGGTGGTGGTGGTCGCGGCGGCGGAAATCGAACCCGAGTTCAAGATGCCGAGGCCGTCGAGCTTGGTGTTGACCGTCGCGCTGATGCCGCCGATCGTGAGCGCGCCCACACTGAGATTGGGATCGATGGTGCCCGCGGTGATGGAGCCGCGGTTGTAGAAGCTGTAGCCGGCAAGGCCGAGGTCACCCGTATATACGCCGATCTCCAGCGCCGTCGGTGAGGCCTGAAGCGCCGGAGTGATAAGAACGGCCGGTGAACCCGCGCCCAGGCCCCCATTCATAGAGATGGTGGCCGCGGTGATGGCGCTGCCCGTGCCGTCGGGGCCTGCGTTGAGGAAGCCGCCCAAGATGGAGCCGCCGATGGCCACGGCGCTGCCCGCAGCCGGATCGCTTGTGCCGGTGGGTGCCGCTTCAACGCCCGTCGAGGAATTGGTGGTGGATTGGAATCCCGAGGTCGCAAGCGTACCGAAATTGGTGAAGCTGCCGCTGATCGGGCCAGTCGACACGAACCCCTGCGAGCCCTCGCCATAGGCGACGATGGTACTGCCGGAATCGATTGTCACATTGCCGTTGATCGGGCCGGCGAGATTGATTGCGCTAATGCCGGTCGACGTCGTCTCGTTGGCGGTGGTCGGCGTCATCGTGATCGTGCCGCCGATCTCCATATTGCCATTGAGGGTGGCGGTGCTGATCGTGGAGACCGCCGAAGACCCGTCACCTTGAATGTTGAACGTCGTGGACAGCAGCGAGATGTTTCCCACGAACGTGCCGTTGCCCTGCAACAAGACGCCCTCTTTGCCGGTACCGCTGCCCGTCAGGTTGATGGTCCCTCCGATATCGAGCAGCGAGCCGGTGATGGTGGCTGGCGTGGTGTTGGCGCCGGTGTCGATCAATATGCCTTCGGCGCCGGTCGTGTTTTGATTCGTGATCGTGCCTTCATGGGTCACGGTGTTGTTCGAATTGAGGGTGACGGCGGCGTTGGCCTCGCCGATCGTGATAGTGCCGCCCGAACTCGATGGTAATGTCACCGGGCGCGTTGTTGACTGCGGTAGATGTTGCCACCGCCGTCTTGGTGACCGTGGTGATGTCGAGAAGAGGCGGATCTGCCAGAGCCGTGCCCGACAGCAGGGCCACGGACGCCGCAGAGAGCAGCAAACTACGCTTGATTACCTGACGCTTCACCTGGGCCTCTCGTCTTTTTTGTCTGCAGCCAACACTGAGCCGTGCCCGCCAAGGCGGGTGCCTGGCGATAACCTCGATGATACGCGGCGGCTGCCCCGATACCTGCCCCGCTGCGGCGCGCACCTTAACCAATTTCCCTGGGCCCACCTAGCGGCCCTTTGACGCCTCGGCATTAGATTTTTGTTTTTTAATCAGGCGTTAGCCGGTTGCGACCACAATGCCGCAACGCCAATAACAGATGTCCGGGCCCGATGAACAGCAGCCCCCGCCGCCTGAGCTTCACAAAGTTGACCCAAAAGCAGGTCTTCCAGGCCGCCGCCCGGCACGAGATGCTGTACTCCGGCCGGATGGGCGGTGCGCGTGCCGTCTTCGCTTTCTGCGACCTGTCGGGACTGGACCTTTCGGGCCGCAACCTGGGCGATGCCGACTTTACCGGAGCGATCCTCGAAGAGACCGATTTCGCCGGCGCCAAGCTCGATTCGGCCAGCTTCTTCGGGGCCGATCTGCGTCGGGCCAATTGTGAGGGCGCAAGTATGCGCCGCTGCGATCTGAGGGGCGCCTCTTTGCGAGGGGCCAATCTGATCGGGGCTGATCTTTATGAAGCCGATTTGCGCGAAGGCACCATCGCCGAGAAGGACCGCTACGGAAACCTGCGGGTTTTGCAGCATGATGTGGGCCCATCCGAACTTCCCAACGCGCTGCTGAACAACGCCAACCTCGAACGCGCCAAGATGACGGGGGCCATGGCGGTACAGGCCGATTTCACCGACGCGATGATGCGCGGCTGCAAGCTGATCCGTGCCAATCTGCGCCAGGCCAAGCTTACGGGCGCCAATCTCGAAAACGCCGATCTCACTGGCTGCAATCTGTCAGGTGCTGATCTTAAAGGTGCGATTCTCATTGGCGCCAAGCTCGAAATGGCCACCACCCAGGGCGCCAATCTCGCCGAGGCCCTGACCGAAGCCACCGCCGGCCGCACGCCAGACGACCTGGCAACACCCGTCGACGAAATGCTCGACGCTCACGGCCGCTGGGCCGAGAGCGATGGTCGCGAAGGCCGCCCCGCCGATTTCACCGGCATGGATCTGCGCGGGCTCAAGGGCCTTGCGCACCGTTCGCTCACCGCCCTGATCGCACCCAACGCTACGTTTTACGGTCTGGACCTCGAAGGCGCGACGCTTCAGGGCAGCAATCTGGCGGGTGCTGATCTGCGCTCCACCAAATTGATGGGCGCTGATCTGCGCGGCGCCAATCTGTGCGGCGCGAAGCTGAATTATGCCGATTTGCGCGACGCAAGACTGGGGCCGTTGCTGATTTCCGAAGCGCGCCTTCTTCCGGCCCGCCTCGACGGCGCACAATTGCGCTACGCCGATCTGCGCGGCGCGGATTTGCGACGCGCCCAATTGTCCAACGCCGATTTCGCCTATGCCAACCTCACCGAAGCCGATCTGCGCGATGCCGAGCTTGCGGGTGCGCTGCTCTCCGGAACAAAACTTCCGGCGTTACAATCTGAAAGCCTTGCCACCATGGCGATGGGCGGTACGGCCTAACCGCACGCCCCCTCTTCCGGCCTGCGCTCCAGCAAGCAGGAGAAGAAAACTCGCCGCGCGTATTTTACGTCCCCGGCGAAGGGGTTTGGGATTGCCAAACGCAATTTCACTAAATAACTCGCCTCCGTCATGCTATCAAAAATCCAGGAGAAACGCCCGCGGCAAGATCACAACCCAACCGTGGAGGCTCATATGAAACTACAAAACAAAATCGCTATCGTGACCGGCGCCGCCAGCGGCATCGGTAAGGAAATTGCGCTGCGTTATGCGCAGGAAGGCGCCAAAGTCGTCATCGCCGATCTCGCCATCGGGCCTGCAAAAGCCGCCGCCGAGGAATTCACCTCTCAAGGTTTTCAAGCCATGGCCGTCGCCATGGACGTCACCAGCGAGGAGCAGGTCAATGCAGGCGTGGCCTGCGTCGTCAAGGCATGGGGCGGCATCGATATTCTCGTGAGCAATGCCGGCATCCAGATCGTCCATCCCATTGAGGACTTCCCCTTCTCCGAATGGAAGAAGATGCTTGCCATCCATCTGGACGGCGCGTTCCTCACCACCAAGGCCTGCATCCCGCACATGTACAAAGCCGCAAGCGGCAGCATCATCTACATGGGCTCGGTGCATTCGAAGGAAGCCTCCGTTCTGAAATCGGCTTACGTCACCGCCAAGCACGGCCTCATAGGTCTGGCCAAGACAATTTCCAAGGAAGGCGCCAAGCATGGGGTGCGCGCCAATGTCATCTGCCCCGGCTTCGTGCGCACGCCGCTGGTCGACAAGCAGATTCCCGAACAAGCCAAGGAACTCGGAATCTCCGAAGACGACGTCATCAAGAAGGTGATGCTGAAAGATACGGTCGACGGCGAATTTACCACCACCGCCGACGTGGCCGAAGTGGCACTGCTGTTCGCATCATTCCCGAGCAATGCGTTGACCGGCCAATCGCTGGTCGTCAGTCACGGCTGGTTCATGCAATAGGGGTGCCCAATATGGAATTGAGCGCCAACGTCAAACCGGATCACTCGCGCGGCACCAAACGCGCGCAGCAGGACGAAAAGAAAATCCTGCTGCTGCAAGGCGGCGGCGCGCTGGGCGCTTATCAGGGCGGAGTGTATGAAGAACTCGCTGCCAACAAAATCGAACCCGATTGGGTCGCGGGCATTTCCATCGGTGCAATCAATGCCGCGATCATCGCGGGCAATCCGCCCGAGGCGCGCATTGAAAAACTCAAGAGCTTCTGGAATCTCGTCTCGGCAAACCTGCAAGGTTGGCCGATCGTGCCGGGCGATGCAGCTCGCACGCTGTTCAATGAATACAACGCCGCCATCGCCATCGGGTTCGGCATCAACGGCTTTTTCCGCCCACGCATCCCGCCTGCGATGTCCTATTTGCCGGGTTCGCCTGAAGCGCTCAGCTATTACGACACCAGCCCGTTGCGCGCGACATTGCAAACCCATATCGATTTCAACCGGCTCAACCGTTGTGACATGCGCCTCAGCGTCGGCGCCGTGAACATCCGCAACGGCAATTTCGTCTATTTTGACAGCACCAAACAGAAGATCGGCCCCGAACACATCATGGCATCGGGGGCGCTGCCGCCCGGCTTTCCGCCCATCGAGATCGACGGCGAATATTATTGGGATGGGGGCCTTCTCTCCAACACACCGCTGCAATATGTGATGGAGGCCGACGATTTCCAAAAAGATCTACTGCTGTTTCAAATCGACCTGTTCAGCGCGACAGGTCCGCTGCCGCGCAACCTGTTCGATGTCGTCGACCGCGAGAAGGATATTCGCTTCTCAAGCCGCACGCGGCTGAACACCGATGATGCCAAACGCAGCCAGCAACGCCGCGCCGCGTTCCACAACCTGCTGCAAAAACTGCCCAAGGAATTGAAAGCTGATCCCGACGTCCAATTCCTGATGCAGCACCACCGCAGCAATGCGGTGACGATCGTGCACCTCATCTACCGCCGCAAGCACTACGAAACCCAATCCAAAGACTACGAATTCTCCCGTGGCTCGGTCGAAGACCATTGGTATTCCGGCGAACTTGATTTGCGCCACACTCTGCGCCATCCCCAATGGCAGAACCGCACGCGTCCAGAAAGTGGCGTTGCGATTTTCGATCTGGCGGAAGCTGGCAAAGGATAGTTCGCAAACCCAACTTCCTACGTGCACGTCAGGCACGCGGTTCCAAACATGGGTCACACAGGTAAGCTCATACCGGCAAGAGAAATTCTTATTCTCCCGCCACTGCCTGCGGTGCGCTCAACGGAACGCGCGTGCGCACGTGAATGAACTGGCCGAGGCGATCAAGCGACATCTTGGCTTCGTGCAAAGTGGAATCCATCTGAAACAGATGTTGCATTCCGTCATAAATCTCGATGCTCACCTTCACGCCTGCTTCTGCGGCGCGATCGCCGAGTTTGCTGGCGTCGTCGCGCAGGATTTCCTTGGAGCCCGCGTGCACCATGATCGGAGGGAAATCCTTGAAGCTGGCGAACGCGGGCGAGGCATAGGGATCGTTGGGATTCAGTTTCTTGAGATAGTTGCGCGCGCTCAAGAAGAGCAATTCCCAGCTCAAATGCTCGTCGGTGTCCGCATTGGTCATCATCGACATGCCGGAGAGCGAAAGATCGGCCCAGGGCGAAATCGCCACGATGCCGGCGGGCATCGGCAGATTGCCGTTGCGGATCGCCAGCAACGCCGCAAACGCCAACCCGCCGCCTGCCCCGTCACCTGCCAGCACGATCGAACCGGGCGAAACCCCGCCTTTGATAAGGTTGCGGTAGATGTCGATGCCATCGCGCACGGGCGAGGGAAATGGATATTCCGGCGCCAACCGATAAGAAAGGGACAGCGCGTGGCACTGCGAGGCCCGGCAAAGCTTGGCAACCAACGGCCGATGGGTCTGCGGCGAGCCCGCAATGAAACCGCCACCATGGAAATAAAGGATGAGCCGACCGCGCACAGCATTGGGTACCTGAACCCATTCGCCCTTGATAAGACCAAGTTGCGCTGCTTCGAACGTGACGTCCGCCGGCGGCTCGCCGAAGCGGGCAAAGCTTGCCTGATAGGCGCCGCGCAGTTCCGCGATGCTTGATTGCGGCCCGAACCGGGTCGCGCGCCCGTTGCGCGCAAACAGCGCCATGTCTACCTCACACCTGGCCGCCCCGGGGCATGATCGCGAAAAACGGTCTTTCCGATTTTCGGAAAAAACCATGCCCTTGCCGCGAGACCGACTCTACTCATCGCGGCGTATGAGGCAACGCAAACAAAAAGCAAAGGGCGCGTCCTTTTTGGAAACGCGCCCTTTTCAACTTCGTCTGAGCCCAGCGATCAGGCGGCCTTCGCCTGGCCTTCGATGGTCTTCAGGTCGGGCGCGTTGATCGCGATCCGGCGGGGTTTCTTTTCCTCCGGCATGATGCGCTCCAGCTCGATGTGCAAAAGCCCGTTTTCGAGCTTGGCGCCTTTGACCTCGACATGTTCGGCAAGCTGGAATTTGCGCTCGAAGGCGCGGCCGGCTATGCCGTGATGGAGATAGGAGGACGTCTGGGCCTCCTCGCGCTTGCCCGTGACATGCAGCACGCCGTCACGCACTTCCACGTTCAGGTCCTTGTCAGCGAAGCCGGCCACCGCCACGGTGATGCGATAACGGTCCTCGCTGGTGCGCTCGATATTGTAGGGCGGATAACCCTGTGCCGTATCTGCGGCACTATCGAGCAGATCGAGCAGCCGGTCATAGCCGACGGTCGAACGAAACAGGGGAGCAAAATCTAGTCTCATGTCACAACCTCCTTTGAGCCTTGTGGATAGACCTGCCCTGTTGGGCCAGGCCCGTATTTCCTAGATGGGGAGGCCGGTTTGGCAGTTCAAGACTGGAATTGCCAAGCAAGGTGTGCGAGCCCAAGAAACCAGAAAACGCTGATAATACAATAGATAAAGGTATTCATTTGCCCCCTCGATGGATGGAACCCAGTCACATCCACGACCAAAGTTCGCAGGAACGCCCCCTCTTCCGGGTTGCCGGCGTCCCGCCAGCGCCCCGTTCGGATCAGGGTCTCTGTATTGTTGAGGACGCAAGATCCGGCATTGAACCGCCACTGCAGGGCCATCGCGGGAACATAAACGAGATAAGCGAGCAACAGAGCGCGCCATGGTGCCAACCAGCCCAGGGCGGCGAACCCCACAAGTCCAAGATGCAGCACAAAACATGCCCAGCCGAGCATGTCGCGTCCCCCTTTCGGATGAACTTCCGCCCCTTGCGCTGTCTCCATCCCCTGCCCGTTATTCCAGATGATTTTTCAAAAACGTTGCGATGCGATGCGCCGCCTCCCGGCCCTCGCCCAACACCGCGTGGAAGATATGCCAGACATGGATCATCTTGCCCCAGCTTTCGAAGCTGACTTCGACGCCGGCTGCCTCAGCACGCCGCCAAAGCTCGAATGCATCGCTGTGCAGCACCTCTTCGGAACCCACCTGAATGAGCAGCGGGGGCAAGCCTTGCAGGTCGGCGTAAAGCGGCGAGGCCAGCGGCTCCTTCGGATCGGTCTTGCCAAGATAGGCCACGGCCATTTCGTCCAGACGTTCCTTGGCAATCATCGGATCGCGGGCAGCGCGCGTACGATGCGCCTGGCCGCCCTGGCTTAAATCCACCCAGGGCGAAACCACCGCCGCGCAAGCAGGCAGCGTGTCGGATTTGTCGCGCAGCGCCACCAGCGTCGCTATAGTCAGCCCGCCACCCGCACTGTCGCCCGCGATGGCGATTTTTTGCGGCACGATCTGCGATTGGACCAAGCCCTCATAGGCCGCCACCGCATCGTCGACCGCGGCCGGAAACACATGCTCGGGCGCAAGGCGATAATGTGCAGAAAACACCTGCACGCCGCTGGCCTGGCTGATGAGTGACACCAGATGGCGGTGTGATTTGGGCGAGCCGATGACATAGCCACCGCCATGCAGATAAAGCACCGCCGCATCCCGCCGCGCATGCTTGGCGCGCACCCATTCGCCCTTGATCGCGCCCACGCTTGCGGGCTCCACCTCGACGCCGTCTGGTACTGGAAAGAAATCCGCCAGCGAATCCAGGCGCGCCCGCTGGGCGTGCAAGTCCAGGCCCTGGGTGTCATTGGCCTTGAGGAGCTCGTCGAGAACCGCCCGATCCTTTAGCGCCATACCCCGATCCTCCGTGTCCCAAGAGCTGGAGCCTGGGCTGCTTCTGGGACCTTTGCAAATGGCTGATGACAGGACGGCGCGAACAATCGACACAGTTGTCTATTGGTCTGACAAATGGTCATATTCGCCCGCTCCCTAAGGCCGCTCGTGGCGATATATATAAGGGTGAGCGAGCCGCCTAAGGGGTCAGGGCCGCGGGAGCTCAACGTTAAAAACGGAAGGGACTTTCAATGAGCTCAGATGCAGTAAAAGAGATCATCAGCGGCATGAGTGCAGCGCTCGGCGGCAATTCGGGCTTGGGCGGCACGCTCAAATTCGATTTCGGCGAGCCCGGCTCGGTCTATATCGACGGCAAGTCGAACCCCAATACGGTCGAAGACGGTGCAGGCAAAACCGCCGATTGCACAATCAGCGTCGGCCTGGACACCTTTGAAAAGATGGTGAAGGGCGAGCTCGACGGCACGTCCGCCTTCATGCAGGGTAAGCTGCGCGTCGCCGGTGACATGGGCCTTGCGATGAAGCTCGGCCCGATCCTGGCGAAGGCCCGGCCGGCCGCCTAAGGACATTCGATGAAGCCCGCGCTCGAAGCATTCGAAGCGCGCTTCTTCGAGACGAGAGACGGCGTGCGTTTGCGCGCCGGAGTTTGGAACGCCGCGGAGGGACAACCTCTCCGCGGCGTTTGTCTTGTATTGCAGGGTCAGACCGAGTTCATCGAAAAATACGCCGAGGTCATCGACGAACTGCGCGCGCGCGGTTTCATGGTGGCAGCCTTCGACTGGCGCGGCCAGGGCGGCTCAGCGCGCGCGCTCCCCGACACGCGCATCGCCCATGTCGAGGATTTCACCCAATACGACGAAGACTTGCGCGCTTTTCTCGACGAGATCGTCAAGCCGATTTCTCAAAAGCCACCACTGGCACTCGCCCATTCGATGGGCGCACACATCTTGCTGCGCCATTTGCACGACAATCCCGGAAAGATCGCGGCCAGCGTGCTCACTGCGCCGATGCTGCGCGTCTGCACCCGCGGTCAACCCGAATGGCTGGTGCCGATCATCACGAGGGCGATGATACTGTTTGGACAGCGCAACCGATTTGTCCTCGGCATGGCAGCTCGCGACCCACTGCGGATGACCTTTGACGACCAACTCGTTACATCGGACCGCGCGCGTTTTGAACGCGCGCAAAAATTGCTGGCCGCCAATCCGGCCATCCGGCTGGCCGGCCCAAGCTGGGGCTGGCTTTGCGCCGCCTTGGCTTCGATGAACCGCGTGATGTCTGCGGGCTTTGCTGAAACGATCAACACACCGGTGCTTTTGTTCGGCGCGGGCAAGGACCGCATCGTGCAAGTCCAAGCGTGCCGCGACTTCGCCGCGCGACTGCCAAAATGCACCTACATAGAATTCGAAGATGCCGAACACGAAATCTTGATGGAAAATGATTCCATCCGCGCACGGTTCTTGGTGGCGTTCGACAAATTCGTGGCGCTGAATTCGCCGGATTGAATGTCGCCTCTTCCATCATCTGCAAATCGTCATGGCTCGGATGAGGGACAAGCTGTAGGTTCAGACCACTTAAGTTTACTTTTTCTACAAATAAATTGGGTCGCCCGTACAAATGTTCATACCGGGGACCTGGCCGACGATGAAGACTGCCATTTAGCCTGGAGTAGCTATGACCACCGATGATCTCGAAAAAGATGCCAGCGGCAAGATCGTCACGCGCCCCATCATGGGCTTCACCACCGCGCCCATCGCCGACATGGCGATCCTCTTCAAAGTGAGATACGCTGAAACGCCCGAGCAGGTGAAAACCGGCGGCAAATCCATCCAATTCGCGCTATCGCCCGATCAGGCATTGTCGCTTGCCCAGATGATGACGACACAGGCCCGTCGTATCCTTGATCAGAAACCGGGCAGTCCGGCGAACTAGCAACCAAAACCCCGCACATTTCAACTCACCCAAATTCATTCGTGGCGTGCCTGGATTTTGCCCGCTTTCTCTCGGTGGGGGTATCGGATTTATTGCGTGGCACTGAGAATTTTCAGTGCCTCCGCGTGAACACGGGGATCTCCGGCAGCCACGATGCTGCCGCCTTCGGGCGAGACGGGCCCGCCCTTCCAGTCGGTGAAGACACCACCTGCGTTCTCGATCACTGGAATTAGGGCTGCCACATCCCACGGCTTCAACATGCTTTCCACGATCAGATCGATGAACCCCATCGCAAGCAACGCGTAGCCGTAGCAATCGCCGCCGAAATAGCTCATGCGCGCGGCCGCGCAGACTTCGCGGAAGGCGCGCCGGTCGCTCTGGTCGAAGAAAGCCCAGGGATGGGTGGTCGAAACCACGGCCTGGGTCAGCGAGGAACAGTCGCGCGTGTGCAAGCGTTCGCGCCCGTCAGGCGAGATCAGATGGGACTGCCCGTCAAAACCGATGAAGCGTTCTCGCAGCACAGGCTGGTCGATGACACCAAGTACGCGGGTGCCCTTTTCTTCCAACGCAATCAACGTGCCCCAAGTGTGGCGTCCGGTGATGAAGGCGCGGGTGCCGTCGACCGGGTCCAACACCCAGGTAAGGCCCGATGTTCCCGGCCTGTGGCCATATTCTTCCCCGAGGATGGCGTCCTCAGGTCGTTCGGCGTCAATGATTTTGCGAATTGCCTCTTCCGCCCCGCGGTCGGCGGCCGTGACCGGGTCGAACATCGGCTTGCCGCCAACCGTGCCTTTGTCGTCAACGGCGATGCGCTTGCGAAAATAGGGACGGATCACCTCGCCAGCCCGGTCGGCGAGGCGATGTGCGAACTGAACAGTGGCAGGATCAAGCGGCATGGCGCTGTCCTAGCAGCGTTGGACGGTTTCATCACCTCCCCCTTTGTGACCAAAGGCGGACAACCAGCGCCATTCCAGGCGTTACCCACCCCAAACGGAGAGCAAGGTGTTCCGGATGGGGCAGCTGGCGTCATCAATACCCCGTCCGAACCTTCTTTGCGCACTCACGCGCTTCGACCTCTGCGCGAGGAAGAGGTGGCTTGGTTGGGAACCTTGTCTATATTGAAAGGACATTTGAGGGAGGCATGCATGAGGACCGTCGTCGTCACAGGGGCATCGACCGGCATCGGATGGGGGTGCGTGAAAGTCTTGATCGGGCAAGGCTTCCGGGTCTTCGGCAGTGTGCGCAAGCAGGCCGACGCTGATCGGCTTCAGGCAGAATTCGGCGCCAATTTCACGCCACTGATCTTCGATGTGACCGATCAGGCCGCAGTCCGCCGCGGCGCACAGATCGTCGAGAAGGCGCTGGGCGGGGAGATGCTCTTCGGCCTTGTCAACAATGCGGGCATCGCCGTAGCCGGACCGCTGCTCTATCTCGCCATCGACGAAGTCAGGCAGCAGCTTGAGGTCAACATCATCGGACAGCTCATTGTGACCCAAGCCTTCGCATCGCTGCTGGGCGCAGACCGTTCGCGCAGAGGCAAACCAGGGCGCATCGTCATGATGTCGTCCATCGGCGGCAAGAACGCGTTTCCGTTTGTGGGCCCTTATGCCGCGAGCAAATTCGGCCTGGAAGGCATGTCGGAATCGCTGCGCCGCGAATTGATGATCTTCGGCATCGACGTCGTCATGATCCGGCCCGGTTCGGTGGCGACGCCAATCTGGGACAAGGCCGATGAGGTGGACGTCACGCAATACGCCAATACTGCTTACCAGGAGCCGCTCAAGAAAATCAAAGAAGTGATGATCACCCGCGGCCACAAGGGCTATCCACCCGAGCGCATCGGCCGCGCCGTTCACAAGGCGCTGACCATCGCCCGGCCGCGGACGGCATACACGGAGAATCCCGAAAAGCTGCAAGGCCTCGCGGTCGCCATCCTGCCCAAGCGCACGCTCGATCGCGCAGTGGCGGGACAGTTGGGATTGATCCGCAAAGACTGAGCGCGGCTTAAATCCGCGCGTGCTGGCGAGCCTCATGCAAGATCGAGCCTGAAGAGGCCCGATGCACGCTGTCCGCGCTTGGCGGCTCGCTTGGCAGAGCGACGGCGCGTTCGGCTACGGGGTTTGCTTTGGGCTGGCGGCATCAGCATACGGCCGTGAGCTTGATCTGGCGGCTCAACGCGGCTGAACGGCTCAGCGGAAGTGCCAGCGATTGCGACCGCAATCCCGTTCGCCGTGGCTGCTTGGCCCATTGTCCGATCGGATTTAGAGCGCAGAACCTTGTCCGCCAGATTCCTATCCATCGGGTCTTCGAATGATGCCGTGATTTTGCGGCAAGTCCGCTTTAGCCCGCGACAGCCTTTGCGCGCTTGCGCAGGTGCGGGGTCAATTCTTTCTTGCGCAGGCGGATGGATTGCGGCGTCACTTCGACCAGTTCGTCGTCTTCGATATAGGCGATGGCCTGCTCCAGCGTCAGCGGCACGATCGGCGTCAGCCGCACCGCTTCGTCCTTGCTGGTGGTGCGGATGTTGGTGAGCTGCTTGGCCTTCAGCGGATTGACGTCGAGATCGTTGTCCTTGGCGTTCTGCGCCGATGATCATGCCCTGATAGACCTTGGTGCCGGGCATGACGAACAGCTTGCCGCGCTCCTCCAGATACCACAGCGCATAGGCCACCGCTTCGCCGTCTCCGGTCGAGATCAGCACGCCGTTGCGGCGGCCTTCGACGGTGCCCTTGTGCGGCGCGTAGCCGTGGAACATGCGGTTGATCACGCCGGTGCCGCGCGTATCGGTGAGGAATTCGCCGTGATAGCCGATCAGGCCGCGCGACGGCGCGAGGAACACGAGGCGCGTCTTGCCCGCGCCGGTCGGACGCATGTCCTGCATCTCGCCCTTGCGCTGGGAGATCTTCTCGATCACGACGCCGGTATAGGGATCGTCGACGTCGATGGTGACTTCCTCGATCGGCTCCAGCCGTTCGCCGTCTTCGCCGGTCTGGAACAGCACGCGCGGGCGGCGAGATCGAAAGCTCGAAGCCTTCGCGGCGCATCGTTTCGATCAGCACGCCCAGCTGCAATTCGCCGCGGCCCGCCACTTCGAAAGCGCCTTCGCCGGTTTCGCTGCACCTTGATGGCGACATTGCCTTCGGCTTCGCGCAGCAGGCGGTCGCGGATGACGCGGCTTTGCACCTTGTCGCCTTCGCGGCCGGCAAGCGGCGAATCGTTGACCGAGATGGTGATCGCCAGAGTCGGCGGATCGATGGGCGTGGCGTGCAATCGGCTCTTCGACGTTCGATGTCGCACAGCGTGTCGGCGACGGTGGCGTTCTGCAGGCCGGCGATGGCGACGATGTCGCCGGCTTCGGCGCGCTTCGACCGGCACGCGCGCCAGACCGCGGAATGCCAGCAGCTTGGTCGCGCGGGCGCGTTCGACTTCCTTGCCGTCGCGGTCGAGCGCCTTGATGACTGCGGTTGACGGTGATCGCGCCGGATTCGATGCGGCCGGTCAGGACGCGGCCGAGATAGGGATCGGCTTCGAGCGTGGTGACCAGCATCGTGAAGGGATGCTCGTCGCCCGCCATGGCGATGCGGCTTGGGCTTGGGGCACGTCGGCGACGATGCGCTCGAACAGCGGCGACAGATCCTTGCGCTCGTCCTCCAGCTCGTTCACCGCCCAGCCATTGCGGCCCGAGGCGTAGAGATGTGGAAATCGAGCTGAGTAGTCATTGGCTTCCAGCGCCAGGAACAGATCGAAGATGCTTTCCAGCGTTTCCTTGGGCTGGGCGTCGGAGCGGTCGATCTTGTTGATGACGACGATGGGCTTGAGGCCCAGCTTCAGCGCCTTGGAGAGCACGAATTTGGTCTGCGGCATGACGGATTCGGCCGCATCCACCAGCAGCACCACGCCGTCCACCATCGACAGGATGCGCTCCACCTCGCCGCCGAAATCGGCATGGCCGGGCGTGTCGACGATATTGATGCGCGACGCCGTGCCATTCGACGCTGGTGCATTTGGCCAGGATGGTGATGCCGCGCTCGCGCTCCAGATCGTTGGAGTCCATGGCGCGCTCGGCCATGTGCTGGTTCTCGCGCACCGAGCCGGACTGCTTGAGCAGCTGGTCCACCAGCGTGGTCTTGCCATGGTCGACATGGGCGATGATGGCGATGTTGCGGATTTCCATGGGGTGCCGCGTTGGAAAGCGCGGGCTTATAGACGTATGCCCGCCTGGGAGCAATTTCATATCTGGAGCTCTGGTGGCTACAATCATATGTTCTTCACCAAATTGTGCGAAAATCCGGGAACCTGTTGCCCGATCAAGCTTTTTCACGTGGGTTTCAGCGCAATGGTCGCAGGCGGCTGGGTTCCGCTCGCGCCCGGTACAAATCGCGTGTTAGGAGACGGTTCGGGAGCGTCCAAGTTCGAGGCATGGTCGGCTGACGGGCGGCCCATGCGAGGATTGACATGGGCAATATGAGCCTCCCAGAAGAGCTTCGGTCTTCCACCGCATTCGAACACGGCCCCGGCACCCGCCAGCGCATGGGTTCGCGCACGCGCCTGATTCTGGGCGGCGCAGCGGCGATTGCGGCCCTCATACTGCTTTGGTGGATTTTCGGTGGTGGCGCGACGGCGCCGCGCCAAGCGCCCGCAGCGTCAGTGCATGTCGCAACTGTCGTGCAAAGACCGATGACCATACTACAGCGCACCGTGGGCACGGTGGTCGCCGTCACCACGGTACAGGTCACATCACGGGTGGAAGGCGAGATCGTATCGGTCGGCTTCAAGGAAGGCGATATCGTAAAGAAGGGGCAGGTTCTGTTTCAGCTCGACCCCAGGCCCTTTCAAGCAGCGCTGAACCAGGCGATTGCCACGCAAAAGAAGGATGAGGCGCAACTGGTGAGCGCTCAACACGATGCCGTGCGCTATTCGGCTCTGGCAAGCCAGGGCGCGGCATCGCAGAGCCAAGCTGATCAATTCGTCGCCAGTGCCGGCGCGCTGGCAGCGACCGTTGTCGCCGACAAGGCCAATGTCGATGCGGCGCGCCTGAACCTTATCTATTCGCAGATCCGTTCACCGCTCGAGGGCAAGACGGGACCAATTCTAATCCAACCCGGAAATATCGTGCCGGCCAACGGCAACCCCGTCGTGACGATCACGCAGATCCATCCTATCCGCGTGTCCTTCTTCCTGCCTCAGGATGATGTACCCCAAATCCAGGCTCAGATGAGGCAGAACAAACTGTTCTCGCAGATCACCACTCAAGGCATAGGCGGCACAAAGCTGCGCGCGCCGGTCATATTCATCGGCAATGCCGTGGACGACAAAACCGGCACGATTGAACTGCGTGCCACCTATGACAACCAGAACAACGTCCTCATTCCCGGTCAAATGGTCGATGTTGGTGTGGCGTTGAAAGACATTCCGCACGCTGTCGTGGTGCCAAGCAACGCCGTGAACGCAGGTCCGGACAAGAATTATATCTATGTCGTCAGCGCACAGCTCAAAGCGACCATGCAGCCCGTGAGCGTGCTTTACGACGACGGAACGAGTTCGGCGATCGAGGGCAAGGTGAAACCTGGCGATCGCGTGATCACCGAGGGTCAAATGCGCGTCGTCGACGGCGCTGTCGTCAGCATTGCCAAAGGAGCGGCGCCAGCGACGAAGAAAACGCCGGTGGGCGAGCAATGAACATCTCGGCCGCGTTTATTCGCCGGCCCGTGATGACGACGCTGCTGATGGCGGCGCTGGTGATCTTCGGCGTGTTCGGCTATGCCACCCTGCCGGTCAGCGAATTGCCGAAGGTGGACTTTCCCAACCATCACGGTGTCGGCCAGCCTGCCGGGCGCCGATCCGACGACCATGGCCTCGGCCGTGGCCACGCCGCTGGAAAGCCAGTTCTCCACCATCCCCGGCGTCAGCTCGATGACCTCGCAAAGCTCGTCCGGGCTCAGACTCGAATCACCATTCAGTTCGATCTGGACCGCAACATCGACGCCGCGGCAGAAGACGTGCAGGCGGCGATCCAGGCGGCCTCGCGCCAGTTGCCGGTCAACATGCCGAGCCCGCCCACCTTGCGCAAGGTCAATCCGGCCGACGCGCCGATCATCTATCTGGCGATGCAGTCTCGGACACGATGCCGCTCTACCAGCTGGACAAATATGCCGAAAATCTGCTGGCCCGCCAGCTTTCCACCCTGACGGCGTGGCGCAGGTCAATGTCTTCGGCTCGCCAGAATATACGCCGTGCGCATCCAGGCCGATCCCGCCGCGCTGGCGGCGCGCAGCATCGGCATCGATCAGGCTGGCCACCGCCATCCAGGCCGCCAATGTCAACGTCGCCACCGGCACGCTTAACGGCCCCAGCCAGGCCACGCTGATCCATGTCAACGGCCAGTTGATCGACGCCGCCCAATTCGCCCGCCAGATCATCGCCTATCGCAATGGCGCGCCGGTGCGCTTCGGCGATGTCGCCCATGTCATCGACAGCGTGGAGAACAACCGTGTCGCCAGCTGGTACAACGGCAAGCGCGCCATCGTGCTGGCGGTCCAGCGCCAGCCCGGCTCCAACACCATCGAGATCGTCGACGAAATCAAGCACGTGATTCCCGCAGTTCGAGCAGCAGTCCTGCCGAAATCGGTGCAGCTCTCCGTTATCTATGACCGCAGCCAGTCCATCCGCGCCTCGGTCAACGATGTGCAGATCACGCTGCTGATCGCCGCCGTGCTGGTGGTGGCGGTGATTTTCGTCTTCCTGCGCACGCTGTCGGCCACCATCATTCCCTCGCTGGCGCTGCCCATCGCCGTGATCGGCACCTTCGCCGGCATGGCGCTGCTGGGCTACAGTCTCGACAATCTGTCGCTGATGGCGCTGACGCTGTCGGTGGGCTTCGTGGTGGATGACGCCATCGTGATGCTGGAAAACATCGTCCGGCATATCGAGGAAGGCGAAGCGCCGTTGGAGGCCGCGATCAAGGGCTCGCGGCGAAATCGGCTTCACCATCCTGTCCATGACCGTGTCGCTGGCGGCGGTGTTCATTCCGGTCGTGTTCATGGGCGGCATTGTCGGCCGGCTGCTGCACGAATTCGCCGTCACCATCGTGCTCGCCATCGTCGTCTCCGGCATCGTTTCGGTGACGCTGACGCCGATGCTGTGCAGCCGCTTCCTCAAGCCGGGCAAAAGCGCAGAAGCATGGCGCGCTTCTACCGCTGGAGCGAGCAAACATTCGACCGCGTGCAGCATGGCTACGACCGCTCGCTGCGCTGGAGCCATTGGGCACCGGCTCATCATCTTTCTGGTATTCTTGGTCAGCCTGGTGGCCACCGTCGGCCTGTTCATGGTCATGCCCAGAAGATTTCCTGCCGAGCGAAGATACCGGCCAGATCAGCGGCTTTACCGAAGCCGCCGACCGCACCTCGTTCGACCAGATGGTCAGCTATCAGCAGCAGGCTGGCCGCGATCGTCGCCAAGCGATCCCAATGTGCGAAGGCGTCATGTCGATCGGTCGGCGCCGGCGGCGCGCGCACGGGCACCAACACCGGCTCGCATCATCTTGAACTGAAGCCACAGAACGAGCGCAGCGCTTACGCGCCGACGAGGTCATTCAGCGAACTGCGGCCGAAGCTCGCGCACATTCCGGGCATCAATGTCTTTGCAGAACCCGCCTGCGATCCGGATCGGCGGCCGCAATCCAAATCGCAGTATCAATATACGCTGCAGGACCTTGACTATGACCGAATTGCAGACATCGCGCAATGCAGCTGACCGCCGCGATCGCCAAGACGCCGGGCTTCGTCGGAGTCAACAGCGATTTGGATTGTCGGCACCCGTCGGTGAACGTCGACATCGACCGCGACCGCGCCGCCGCCCTGGGCGTCTCGCCCGTCGGCCATCGAAACCGCGCTGGGTGCTGCCTTCGGCGGCGAGCAGATTTCGCAGATCTACGGCCCGCCAACCAATATTGGGTGATGCTGGAAGTTGCTGCCGAAATATCAGAACCAATCGTCTGACGCTCAGCCGGCTCTATGTCACCGCGCAGGACGGAACAACGCTGGTGCCGCTCACCGCGGTGACCAAACTTCTTCCCGGCACCATGCCGCTAGCGTCAATCACTCTGGGCCAGCTTCCCGCCGTGACCATCTCGTTCAACCTGGACAACGGCTATGCGCTCAGCGACGCGGTGACCGCCATCAGCGATGTACAGCGTCGAGATCGGCATTGCCGCCGACGATCACAGGGCAGTTCCAGGGCACGGCGCAGGCGTTCCAGAGTTCGACCGAGCAATATGGGCATGCTGCTCGTCATCGCCATTCGTGCGTCTACATCATCCTGGGCATTCTCTATGAGAGCTTCATCCATCCGCTGACCATCCTGTCGGGCCTGCCGTCGGCGGCGGTGGGCGCGCTGATCACGCTTTGGCTGTTCGGCCTGCCGCTCAGCCTCTATGCCTTTGTCGGCATGATCATGCTGATCGGCATCGTCAAGAAGAACGCCATCATGATGATCGACTTCGCGCTGCAACGCGAGCGCGGACGAACACATCAAGGCCGGAAGAGGCGATCTTCGAAGCGGCGCTGGTCCGCTTCCGCCCCATCATGATGACCACCATGGCGGCGCTGATGGGCACGCTTGCCGATCGCCATCGGCTTCGGCGCCGGCTCCGAAGCGCGCCGGCCGCTGGGCCTGTGCGGTGGTGGGCGGGCTTGCTGCTCTCGCAGCTGCTGACGCTCTACATCACGCCGGTGATCTACATCTACCTCGACGGACTGGGCGCCCGCATCTCGCATTGGCGCGGACAACGCCCGCTGGTCAATCCGGCGGAGTGATTATGCGCCTACCAGCGCCTTCACGTCGGCGACCTCTTCTGGGGTGAGCTTCCAGTTCGCCGCCGCGATGTTGGCGTCGATCTGTTCGGGGCGGGCGGCGCCTGCGATGACACTCGACACGCAAGGCTGCGTCAACAAATAGCCGAAGGCAAGTTCGAGCAGCGTATGGTTGCGTGAGACGCAGAAGGCACCCAGGCTTTCGATGGTGCGGAAATTTCCTTCCGTCATGTAGCGGTTTGCCAGGTTGGTCATCACCGAGAACCGCGTGCCGTCAGGGGGACGTTCGCCTGACTTGTATTTGCCGCTGAGCAATCCGCCCGCCAGAGGAAAGTAAGGCAGTAACGCCATCGCTTTTGCCTCGAGTGCCGGAATCAATTCGCGCTCGGCGTGACGCACCAGAAGACTGTATTCGTCCTGCGCGGTGACCCAGTTCGACAATGCGTTGGTTTTGGCAAGCCAGTACGAATCCACGACCTGCCACGGCGCCATGTTGGAACAGCCGATGAAGCGGACCTTGCCTGCCTGCACCAAATCGTCGAGCGCGCGCAGCGTTTCCTCGATGGGGGTTTTCGGGTCGGGGCGGTGCAGCTGGTAGAGGTCGATCCAATCGGTATTCAAGCGCCTGAGGCTGGCATTCACCGCTTCGGCGATGTAACGGCGCGCGGCGCCAGATTTCGCGCCATCCTCGTCCATCTGCATTCCGAATTTGGTGGCGAGCACGATGGCCTTGCGCCGCGAGCCCAGGATTTCGCCCAACTGCGTTTCGGAGCCGCCCCGGTTGCCATAAATGTCGGCGGTGTCGAACAGCGTGATGCCTGCATCAAGCGCGCGGTGGACGACGCGCTCGGACGCCTCTTTGGGGATCATGCCGATATTGTTGCAACCCAGCCCCACCACCGAGACGTCGAGACCGGAGCTTCCGAGTTTTCGCTTTTCCATGGTTCTCCTTGTGCGCAAACCTAATCGTTAACGCCACCTATGCCGCGTGGACGACAGGCTGGCTTCGGCGCGAAGGCGCGAGGCTCTGGCAAACGCGATGGGCACGCGCGGCAGCGCTTGTTTTTTCCGAAGCGCTTTTCGCCGCTATAGATGTTCATCTTCAGCGATACGGCCTTCTTCAGACGCCGCGTTTGGCTTGATCTTCTTCGCCGAACCTCCGGCCAGTTTGTAATTTTCTGGCGAAGGCGTGGGGAAGCCAAGTCCCAACACTGTGACCAAATTCAGGTGCGCGGAGCAGCGTAGCTCGGGAAAGGGCCAACCGGGAAGGGCTGCTCGTCGCGGACAAAAGAGATGTAGGCCAGAAGCTCCCAGAGATATTGGATCACGTTCAGACTGGTGCGGCGCAATTCCTCGCTGATTTGGTTGTTGAGCAGCACATAGATGAACTGCACTGCGGCCAGAACCAGCACGACCCAGAATGTGAACCAAGCAATCACGGCATAAAGCAACGCATAAAGAAGACGGCTACCGGAAAACAGGGAGTGTACTGGCCCAACCGGTGGTTGTGCTGCATCGGCCGAAGTCGTGTCGGTCATCTATCCCTCCAAGGACGGCGGCACCACGCCACCACCCCATAACTGGGGACGGGTTTTAACGGTTCAAGAGGCGGCGACGGGCGAGCACATCAAAAGGCCCAGCCAGCAACAGGCCCGCGAAATAGCCACCGATATGGGCCTGCCAGGCGACGAGACGGATCTGGGTGTCCATGCCGATGCCGGTGTAGCCAGCCAGAATATTGGCCCCCAGCCAAAACAGCGTAAAGACGACCACCGGCCCAGAGAAAAGAGGCGCAAGCCGCGGCAATGGCTCACCTTCGATCCAAGCCCGGCCGCGCAGCATTCGGATACCGGCGCCCATCAGACCCGAGATCGCGCCCGAGGCGCCGATCACCGGACTTTCCGAGCCCCAATTGGTTGCCAGGTGCGCGACCGCACCGGCGACGGCGCAGACGGCAAACACCGTCAGAAACAGGCCCGCACCCCAGCGCCGGGCCACGATCGGACCGAAGGCGAGCAACCACAGGCAATTGATAGCCAGGTGGCTGAAATCGGCGTGCAGGAAGAGATAGCTGACAAACGGGACGGCCAGCGCCAGTAGCGATTGGGCGGCGGCGCCGTGGGCGGCCAGGTAATGGGTAGAATAGCGCGCGGGATAGAAGGCGAAATTGATCAAAATATCGTCGCCGATCTGAGGCGGAGCGAAGGTCCAGACCAGGTAGATGAGCGCAAGCACGCCGATCAGCGCCAGGACCACGCCGGGAGCGCGGATCATTGGCTGATAAGGCGGGTGAGGATGCCGGGGATCTTGGAGAAAGGCCATGCGGACTTAGTAAAGTCGTTTTGAACGGAAAGAAATCTTTAGCCGCCTTCTGCTCTTTGCCACCAGGCGTGGGAGAGACGAGCTCTATGCGCGCAACAGCGCTGCTTCGACCAGCGGCAGGCGGTCATTGCCAAAATACATGTCCGAACCGTTCACGAACATTGTGGGCGAGCCGAAGCCGCCGCGGGCAATGACCTCTTCGGTGTTGTCTTTAAGACGGTCCTTGATCTCGGGAGCTTCGCTGCGGGCAAGGATTTCGCCGGCGTCGAGATCTGCCTTGCGACAGACCTCTTCGAGCACCTCCTTGCGGCTTACATCCTTGAGCTCGCCCCAATAGGTTTCGAAGGCGGCGCGCGCGAAGGGGATTAACGCTGCTTTCTCTTGGGCGGCGAGCGCCGCACGCATCATCATGACGGCGCGCACGGGGAAGACCGCGGGCTTGCCGATCTCGATGCCTACAAGGCGCGCCCAATCGTGCAGATCTTTCTCATAATAGGACGACTTGCGTGGGTCGGGGCGGGCTCTGCGGTCGTAGACATCCTGGTTAACCGCGTTGAACACGCCACCCACCAGAACGGGCTTCCACACGATCCGGGCCCCGGTGCGCTTAACAATCTCGTGGATGCGGGTGAAGGCGAGATAAGTCCAAGGCGAGGAACAATCGAAGAAAAATTCCACTGTCGCCATGATTTGCTCCACTTGGCGGGGGCCGCGAGGGTAGCGGCGTTCGTTTCAGTTTGGAACAAGGCGGGCCATCAAAGTGCCCTCTTAACTGGCATGGGGGTTGCTGATGTGTATGTGGACCATTTTCGGATTTCGCCCATGCCGTCCAACTTTAAACGGGTTTGCCTTGCAACCGCATTGAGCCTTGTGCCGGTGGCCGGCCACGCGGCCGATTTCCCCAATGCCTCCGACTACAACAGTCCCTACGGGATGACGGCCGCGCAGGAAAACCAGCCGATCAATTCCTCGCTGCGCGACGCCAACGGCAACCTTACCATCGTCAACGGCCAATTCACGAGTTCTGCCGTCAGTCAACAATCGGGCCTCAGCTTGATGGCGACGGGTGCGGCCTTTGGCGGCGCGACCGCATTTGGCTCCTCTGCACTTGCCGGTTCACAGGCCACTGCGGTCGGCAATTCGCTCAACGTTGTCACAGTGGGATCCGGCAACACCGTGATCGTCAATTCCCATCAAGACAACAGCGGAAATCAGACGGCGACCGTCAGCACCAACGGTCACTGAAGAAAGCAGGCCCGATGACTTCGCGCGGACGCAAATATTTCATCAAGCCGGTTGCCGTCGCTCTGGCCGCCATTTCGTTGACGGGGTGCATCACGCCCACAGCGGACAAGAACACCGGACGTTACACCGCCCCCATCGGCGGCGCGCCGGTGATCACCAACGAGACGCCCTATTCCGGCGGCATTGCGCTGCCTTGTCGGGTACACCGCGACAGCGGCCCGTGCACATCGCGGTCGGCCAGATCGCCGACTATACCGGCAAGACCGAATCCGACAATAGCGGGCCGCAAGCTGACGCAAGGCGCGGCCCTGATGGCGATGTCGCGCGCTGGCCAAAGCCGGCGTGCCATTGGTCGAACGTTTCGACACCTCGGTCGCCGAAATGGAACTGAAATACGCCAACAACAAGCTGATCGCCGACGACGGCATGCGCGGCAGCGAGACAGGCGATTTCCGCAAGATCTATGCCGGTTCGATCCCGGGCTCCGACTATTATCATCGTCGGCGGCATCACCGAACTGAACTTCAACATCCGCTCGGATGGACGCCAATGGCGACGGCGGCGGCACCGCCACCAACGGCATCAAGGCACGGGCGGCGGCAACATGTATGTGATGAATGTCGGCCTGGACTTGCGCCTGGTCAACACCAACACGCTGGAAGTCGTCGACGTGATCTCCTACCAGAAGCAGATCATCGGCCGCCAGGTTTCGGCCGGCGTGTTCGACTTCCTGGGCAACAACTTCTTCGACGCCAGCGCCGGCGAAAGCGCGCTGGAGCCGATCCAGCTTGCGGTGCGTTCGGTGATCGAGCGCGCCGTGCTGGAAATGGTTTCGCGGCTCTACAAGACGCCTTCGGACGCTTGCACACAGCAATTGGGAACGACGGACGATCCGCTGGCCGGCCCAGGGGAGCGCGGCCCCGGTACACCCGCGAAAACCACCACCGCCAACGCCATCATTGAGGAGAACAAACATGTTACGCCTGACCAAAACGCTTATCGCGGGTACAGCACTGCTGATGCTACCGGCGAGCTATACCTACGCCGCTCAGAGTGACAATCCGCCGCCGCCCGATCAGGGTAGCGAGATCTTAAACGGACAGGTCGATTTCCACGTTCAGGCATCGACGCTGAATACCAACATCCAAAACGTCAACGGCGACGTGAGTGGACAGTCCGTCGCTGGCGGCAACGTGCTCAACGTCACCACGCTGCAGGACACCAACGTCACCAACAACCAATACGTTTCGAGCGTCAGCGTTTCCTCCGCAGTGAACGCCAATGTGAAGAACGTACAGGGAGGCGTGAGCCTGTCGTCGCAGGCGGTCTGCAACTCGGCCGATGTTTCGACCGACCCCACCACGACTTCTGTCTATAGCAACCAGGAGTGCAACGCGAAGGATCCCTCCGCCTCGTTGAACGCCAGCATCACCAATGTCGGCAAGGACGTTTCACTCGCCACCACCGCGATCGGCAACACCTTCTCCGAAGACACCAACGCGCCCAATGCGCCGGTTCAGAACTATCAAATCAACAATTCCAACATCTTCTCGACGACCAACACCAACGTGAGCAATGTTCTTGGTAGCGTAGGCGTGTCGTCCACGGCGATCGGCAACAATGCACAGATCGTACACTACTGAGGTTCTGCGCTGGCGCTTTACTGGGGCGAAAAGGGCAAAGCGCCGCGAAAGAGGGAGAGCGAAAACTCTCCCTCTTTTTTATTGGGCGCAATGAGCGCGGCTGAACCGCCATCGAGGCGGGGAGCGCGCGTGGTCAGTTTCGTGATCTGAGCATTTCATCGCGCGCTAGAACTTGGCGCGCCTGAAGGAGATGTGGCTGATCGAGCATCTTGCCGTCAAGCGAGGCAACGCCCACGCCCGACGCAAAGACTTCCACGACACGTCTGGCGTATTCGATGTCGGCCGCGCCGGGCGTAAAAGCGGCGTTGATAATCTCCACCTGATCGGGGTGGATGGCGAGCATGCCCGAAAAGCCTTCGCGCTGGGCTGAGCGGGCAACACGCTCCAAGCCCGTCTTGTCGCGGAAATCAGCGTGCAGGGTTTCGACCGCGGCCACCCCAGCTGCTTTTGCCGCGATGAGACAGAGAGCGCGGACCATTTTGTAGGTGAAGACGAATTCGCCTTGATCGTCGCGGTTGGTGGTGGCGCCGAGGGCGGCCGATAAATCCTCTGCGCCCCAGCTAAGCGCCGCAAGGCGCGGCGGCGGGTCGCGATAATGCATCAGCGACATCACCGCGAGCGGGGTTTCGGTAGCAACAGGCAGCGTTTTGATCGCGCCCAAGACAAGGCCATGGCGGGCTTCGAGCGCGGTCAGATCATTGTCGAGGACACGCAGAGCTTCTGGGCCATCAGGTTTGGGAACGATCACGCCGTCCGGCTTGGCTGAGACGATGGCATCGAGATCGGCACTGTAATCGGGGGAGCCGACCGGGTTGATGCGCACCCAAAGTGCTGCGCGCGACTTGCGGGTGCTGACGAAATCGTGAGCAAGGGCGCGGGCGTGGGCGCGATTGCCGGCAGCGACCGCATCTTCGAGATCAAGGATCAGCGCGTCAGCGAGCGAAGTTTGCGCCTTGGCGAGCTTCTTCTGGCTGTCGGCAGGGACAAACAGGAACGAACGCAAAATCATGTTTTGGGTTTCTTATGCATCAGTGCGGAACGTTTGCAGCTGGCGACAATTTCGCCTTTCTGATTGATGGCGCGGTGGAGGAAGACGACGATGCCTTGGGTGGGACGCGATTTGGAGGTGCGCAGTTCGAGCACCTCGGTTTGGACATGCAGCGTGTCGCCGTGAAAGACGGGTTTGGGAAAGCGCACCTCGTCCATGCCGAGATTGGCCACGGTGGTGCCCAGTGTGGTCTCGCCAACCGAAATGCCGATCATCAGCCCCAGGGTCAACAGCGAATTGACGATGCGGGTGCCGAATTCGGTGGTCTTTGAGTATTCCTCGTCAAGATGGAGCTGGGCAGGATTGTGCGTCATCGCTGTGAAGAAGACGTTGTCGGCCTCCGTCACCGTGCGACGAATCGGGTGATCGAATGTCTGGCCGGTCTGGAATTCATCGAAATAAAGTCCGGGCATGTCGCGGCAAACGCCTCAAGCTGGGTGCTGGCACCGAATGGGAGGAGATTAGATGGGGATTGCGGCTTGCGCAAAGGTGATGATCTTTGTTTGCCCCTTGAACCATCTGCCCTCTGGACCACGCCTGAACGAATATCTTAGGCCCGCACGCTGAGTTTCGCGCTGATGCATGAGGACGATTGCACCGCGGCGTTCGATCTTGACACGATCAGCGGTTTCAACAGCACCGAGCCTGGGGGTGCACGCCGTGCTCGGTTGGCAAGTGCCGGATACACAGGCGCTGACTGCGCAACAAGGCCGTGACACTCACCATCTTTGAAAATCTCGGGGCAAAGCGATCTTGCGTCCGAACCGCCCGGCTCTTCCATTCTTTCGGTATGCGCATGGGCTCTGTTTTCCCCGCAAGGCCTGCGCATCGCGCAGGTCCGGAACAACAAATCAATATGATTTCGGCAAACCCAGCACATTTTCGGCAATGAACGACAGGATAAGTTGCTCCGTCACCGGCGCGATGCGGGGCAGGACAGATTCGCGGAACAGGCGTTCGACCTGATATTCCTTGGCATAGCCCATGCCGCCATGGGTCATCACCCTTCGGGTGCAGGCGTCGAAGGCGGCGCGGGCGGCGAGAAATTTGGCGGCGTTGGCTTCAGCGCCGCAGGGCTGTTTGGCGTCGTATAGGGACGCTGCGCGCAGGCACATCCACCAAGCGCTTTCCAGATACGCCCAGCTTTCGGCAAGCGGATGCTGAATGCCCTGGTTCTGGCCGATGGGACGGCCGAAAACCACGCGTTCGCGGGCGTAGGTGGCGGCGCGCTGCAATGCATCGCGGCCCAAACCGATGGCTTCTGACCCGATCAGAATGCGTTCGGGATTAAGGCTGTCCAGCAGATAGCGGAAACCTTTTCCTTCTTCGCCGATGCGATCTTCTTCGGGGACATGCAGGTCGTCGATGAAGACCGCGTTCGAATCCACTGCCGCGCGGCCCATTTTCGGAATGCGGCGCACTTCGACCTTGGTACGGTCGAGATCGGTATAGAACAATGTCATCCCGTCGGTCGGGCGCTTGCTGTCCGCTTTGTGGTGGTGCGTGTCAGCAGCAGGATTTTGTCGGCGATTTGGGCGCTGGTCGTCCAGATTTTACGGCCGCGTACGATATAGCCGTCGTTGGTGCGCCGCGCGAAGGTTTCAATACTGGTCGTGTCCAGGCCCGCATTCGGTTCTGTCACGCCGAAACAGGCTTTCTGTTCGCCCTTGATGAGCGGTGGCAGGAAACGCGCCTTCTGCTCTTCGCTACCGTGAACCACGATGGCGTGAGGGCCGAAGATGTTGAGGTGGATGGAAGAGGCGGCCGCATAGCCTCCGCCACCACGACCCACCGCGTGCATCATGATGGCGGCTTCGCTGACGCCCAGGCCAGCGCCGCCGTAGTCCACGGGCATGGCGATACCCAGCCAGCCACCTTCTGCCATGGCCTTGTGGAATTCGTGGGGGAAGCGGGCTTCCTCGTCGAGCGCGCTCCAGTAGTCGTCGTCGAATCGCGCGCAGACCTTGCTGACACTGTCTTCTATGGCGCGTTGCTGTTCGGTGAAAGCGATGTCCACGGGGGCCTCAAAATAATCGTTTGAATTCAGAGTATTAAGCAGAGATAAACCGGCATGTTGCGCGGCATTCAGGATAGCGCCAAAGCTTGGTTGCACGCGAGAGCGCGCCGATTATGATGAAGAAATAACGGGAAACGCCTTGCATTCGCCACACAAAAAGCGCCCGCTTCGGCCTTGGGAGAAAACGCAAAAAGTGAATGCGGCCATGGAGATACGCAAAGTCCGATGAAGCAAAATTCGGCTGAAGGGCTGGCTGCTGGCGAGCCCCAGCATCAGGGCGGCATGAAGCCGACCGATACAAGCGATCCGAATTACTTTCACAAAGTGGTCGATTGCCAATGGGCATGCCCGGCGCACACGCCGGTGCCCGAATATATCCGCCTGATCGCGGCGGAACGCTATTCCGACGCTTACATGGTCAATTGGAAATCGAATGTGTTTCCCGGCGTGCTTGGACGCACTTGCGACCGGCCCTGCGAACCGGCGTGCCGGCGCGGACGCGTGGAGAAGGAGCCGGTGGCGATCTGCCGGCTAAAGCGTGTCGCAGCCGACAACAAGGACGACATCAGTGCGCGATTGCCAAAACCGGCAGCGCAGAAGAACGGCAAGCGCATCGCGCTGGTGGGCGCGGGGCCGGCTTCGCTGACGGTGGCGCGCGATCTTCTGCCGCTTGGCTATCATGTCACCATCTTCGACGCAGATCCGTTCGCGGGTGGGATGATGCGCACGCAGATCCCGAAATTCCGATTGCCGGAGAGCGTACTCGATGAGGAGTGCGGTTACATACTGGGGCTTGAGCCAGAAACGCGGTTCGGCGAGCGCATCGAAAGTTTGAAGGCGCTGCTTGCCGAAAACTACGACGCGATCTTCGTGGGTTGCGGAGCGCCGCGCGGGCGCGATCTGGACATTGCTGGACGCAAGCAAACCGTCGCCAACGTCCATATCGGAATCGATTGGCTTTCCAGCGTTTCGTTCGGGCACGTCAATAAGATCGGCAAGCGTGTGATCGTGCTGGGCGGCGGCAACACGGCGATGGATTGCTGCCGGACATCGCGGCGACTTGGCGGCGAGGATGTGCGCGTGGTCGTGCGATCGGGCTTCGAAGAAATGAAGGCGAGCCCCTGGGAAAAAGACGACGCGCAAGGCGAAGGCATTCCGATCTACAATTTCATGGTGCCGAAGGAATTCACGCACAACAACGGCAAGCTCACCGGCGTGATTTTCGAGAAGGTCAAAGCGCAGAAAGACGAAAAAGGACAGCGCAATCTGGTGCCGACGGGCGAGCCGGACGTGCTAATGGAATGCGACGATGTCCTGGTTGCGGTGGGACAGGAGAACGCGTTTCCTTGGATCGAACGCGACATCGGCATCGATTTCGACCGCTGGGACATGCCCAAGGTCGACACCGAGACCTATCAATCGACCAATCCGCGCGTCTTCTTCGGCGGCGATGCGGCGTTCGGGCCCAAGAACATCATCTGGGCGGTGGCCCATGGCCATGAGGCTGCCATCTCCATTGACCTCATGTGCAACGGCCATGACGTACATCTGCGGCCCCCTGTGCTTACCAATCTGATGAGCCAGAAGATGGGTATTCACGAATGGTCCTATGACAACGACGTGTCGCTCGATCTGCGTTACAAGGTGCCGCATGCACCCAAGGAGCAAGCACTTAAGAACGTACTCTTGGAAGTGGAGCTGGGCTTCGACCGAAAACAGGCTTTCCTGGAAGCGCAGCGATGCTTCAATTGCGACGTGGAAACGGTGTTCGAGCGTGGGCTTTGCATCGAATGCGACGCCTGCGTGGATATCTGCCCCGTGGATTGCATTACGTTCACGCCCAATGGCGAAGAAGAAGATTTGCGCAACCGGCTGATGGCGCCAGCGCTAAACCGCACGCAGGACCTTTATGTCTCAGATCTGCTGAAGACAGGACGCGTGATGGTGAAGGACGAGGACGTCTGCCTGCATTGCGGGCTATGCGCCGAACGCTGCCCCACTGGCGCATGGGACATGAAGAAATTCACCCTTGAAACCGCACAGGCCGGCGCTCCATGCAAAGCCGCATAACAGCGACGAACGATTTCGTCGTCAAATTCGCCAACGTCAATGGATCAGGATCGGCGAGCGCGAACGAATTGTTCGCCAAATGCATTCTGCGGATGGGCGTGCCGGTCGCGTCCCGAAACATCTTTCCGTCGAACATCCAGGGATTGCCCACCTGGTACGAGGTACGGATTTCCGGCGAAGGCTGGCTCGGCCGACGCGGCGGCGTGGACCTGATGGTCACGATGAACCCACAGACCTGGGACAAAGATGTGGCATCCATCGATGCAGGCGGATATCTGCTTTATGATTCCACCAAGCCGCTGCCGGCATCGAAATTCCGCGAGGATATCAATGTCATCGGCGTGCCGCTGACCGAGATATGCAACCGCACCTATAGCGACCCGCGCCAGCGGCAATTGTTCAAGAACATCATCTATGTCGGCGCCTTGTCGTCGCTGCTCGATATCGATCCGAAGGTGGTCGAGGCCATGCTAGGCGATCAGTTCAAGAAACGACCAGAATTGATTGCATCGAACGTCAAGGCGTTCCGGCTTGGTTACGATTATGCGCAGGTGCATCTGGCGGACGCTTGCGGGCTGAAACTCGAGCATGCCGACAGCGTGGGAGAGCGCATCTTTATCGCGGGCAACGACGCGGCGGGGCTAGGCGCGGTCTATGGCGGGGCCACGGTTTGCGCATGGTATCCGATCACGCCGTCGACCTCGTTGGCGGAAGCCTTCACCAAACATTGCAAGACCTTGCGCATCGATCCCCAGACCAAGAAGAACAATTTCGCCATCGTGCAGGCCGAAGATGAGATCGCCGCCATTGGTATCGTGATCGGAGCGGGCTGGAACGGGGCGCGCGCCTTTACCGCGACCAGTGGGCCAGGCATTTCGTTGATGCAGGAGTTTTTTGGGCTCGCCTACTTTGCGGAGATTCCGGCGGTGATTTTCGATATTCAGCGCGGCGGACCCTCGACGGGAATGCCGACGCGGACCCAGCAATCCGATCTTCTGGCGGCGGCTTATGCGAGCCACGGCGACACCAAGCATGTGATGCTGCTGCCGAAGGATCCCGCAGAATCGTTTTATTTCGCGGCGGAAGCGTTTGATCTGGCGGAGCGATTGCAGACCCCGGTGTTCGTGATGATGGATCTCGATATCGGGATGAACGACTGGTTGTGCGAGCCACTCGTCTGGGACGACGCGAAACGTTATGATCGCGGCAAGGTGATGTCGTTTGAGGAACTGCAAGCCGGCAAGAATTTCGGGCGTTACCTGGATGTGGATGGCGACGCCATCCCCTATCGCAGCCTGCCAGGCACCCATCCGACGCGCGGCGCTTACTTCACGCGCGGCACGAGCCGCGACCGCTATGCCAAATATAGCGAGGAGGGCACGGTCTACGTCGATAACATGCAGCGATTGCTGCGCAAGTTTGAGACAGCTAAATCGCAGGTGCCCGGGCCCGTGCGGCACAATGCCAAAGTCGGCACGCGCCATGGCGTGATCTTTTATGGATCTACGGCGGTTGCGATGCAGGAAGCTCTGTCAGCGCTGGAGGCTCAGGGGCTTTATCTCGACACGCTCAGGGTGCGCGCATTTCCGTTTTCGGAAGAGGTGAGGGATTTCATCACTGCGCACGAGCAGGTGTTCTTGGTGGAGCAGAACCGCGACGCCCAACTGCTGAAGCTGATCGTCAACGAATGCGTGCTCGATCCGGCGCGTTTCGTTTCGATCTTACACTATGACGGCACGCCGATTACCGCGCGGTTCATCACTGCTGCCATCGCCGAACGCATGAAGCTCGCCACGCGCAAAGAGGCCGCAGAATGACCTATATCGCAAAGCCGAAGCTGCATCATCCAAGCCTTGTGCCGAACAAGCTGGGGTTTACCCATCGCGACTACGAGGGTTCGATCTCCACGTTGTGCGCGGGATGTGGGCATGACTTCGATCAGTACCGCCCTGATTCAAGCGTGTTATGAATTGTCGATTGAGCCGCATCGAGTGGCGAAGCTTTCGGGCATCGGATGTTCATCGAAGACGCCGGACTATTTCCTCGGCAACAGCCACGGCTTTAACAGCGTGCATGGGCGGATGCCGAGCGTACTGACCGGCGCCAATCTGGCCAATCGCGATCTGATCTATTTGGGTGTCTCAGGCGACGGCGATTCCGCATCCATCGGGCTCGGGCAATTTGCGCATTGCGTGCGGCGCGGCGTGAACATGGTCTATGTCTGCGAGAACAATGGCGTATATGGGCTGACCAAGGGTCAGTTCTCCGCGACCGCCGACAAAGGCTCGAAGAGCAAGGCGGGCGGATTCAACAGCGATTCCCCGATCGATCTTGTCAGTTTGGCGCTTGTACTGGGGGCGAGTTTCGTGGCGCGCAGTTTCTCGGGCGACAAGACGCAGTTGGTACCGCTGCTCAAGGCGGCCATTGCCCATCGGGGGCCGGCGATTATCGACGTGGTCTCGCCCTGCGTGCAATTCAACAACCATCCAGGTTCGACCAAATCCTATGATTTCGTCCGCGCGCACAACGAAGCTGTGAACCGGCTCGATTTCATGCCGCCCAAGGATGAGATCACCGTCGAGCACGAGCCGGGCACGACGCTAGCGGTGACACAGCATGATGGGTCGGTCGTCCGGCTGGCCAAGCTGCATCCCGAATATGATCCGCACAACCGGACCGCAGCGCTGGCCTATCTGCAGGAGCGCGAGAAGGCGGGCGAAGTTGTGACGGGGCTGCTGTTCGTGGATTTTGACGCGGACGATTTGCACGCCAATCTGAATACGGTAGACACACCATTGAACCGGCTGGGCGAGAAGGAGCTTTGCCCCGGTTCGGTGAAACTGGCGGCGATCAACGCCTCCTATCGATAGGTCGACAGATGGTTTGCAAGCTTTTCGATATCAGCGGCAAGACCGCGCTCGTCACCGGCGGCTCACGCGGCATCGGATTGATGATCGCGCGCGGGTTCGTCGAAAATGGGGTGAAGGTCTATATTTCGTCGCGCAAGGCCGATGCCTGCGCGCGTGCCGCAGATGAACTTTCAAAATTCGGCACCTGCGTTGCTCTGGCCCATGATCTGGGCGAGACAGCCGAAGTTCACAGGCTTGCCGACGAAGTCAAGGCGCGCGAGACAAAGCTTGATTTTCTCATCAATAACGCAGGCGCTGCCTGGGCCGAGCCTTTGGAGAAATATTCCGAAGAGGGCTGGGACAAGGTGATGAATGTCAATCTGAAGGCGATCTTCCTGTTGACCCAAGCGCTGCTGCCGTTGTTGCGCGCGGCCGGGACGAAGGATGATCCGGCCCGCGTTGTGAATATCGGGTCGATCGACGGCATTTTGCAGCCGGCACTTGAGAGCTACGCCTATTCTGCGAGCAAGGCAGCGGTGCACCATCTGACGCACAATCTTGCCAAGCATCTGGCGCGCGACAACATCAATGTGAATGCGATCGCACCGGGGCCGTTCGAGACCAAGATGCTGGCGCCGGTTCTGGTAACCGGGCGCAAGGCCATCGAAGCGAGCGTGCCGCGCGGACGCATCGGGCAGGATGACGACATGATTGGGGCGGCGATTTTCTTTTGCAGCCGGGCATCGGCCTATGTGACGGGTGCGGTGCTGCCAGTGGATGGCGGCATCGTGACGGCGGCCTACTCCCAGTTCTCCTGACGTGGCCGGCCTTCCCATCGACATTGAGGCGTTTCGCGACACCGCGCTTTCGCGCGAGCCGTTCCCCTACGCCATCGTGCCGGGCTTTGTGCGGCGCAAGGCGATGGAGGCCATCCAACGCGATTTTCCCGACGTGCCTTTGCCGGGGAGCTTTCCACTGCCGACGGTGACATACGGCAAGGCGTTCGCCGCATTTATGGATGCGATACGCGGCGAGGCGTTTACCGATGCGGTGGAGAAAAAATTCGCAATCGACCTTTCACAACGCCCGACGATGATTACCGTGCGCGGGACGAGCCGGGCCGAAGACGGGCAGATTCATACCGACAGCGTGACCAAGCTCATTACCGTTCTCATCTATATGAACGGAAAATGGGAAAGTCCGAAGGGACGGCTCAGGCTGCTGCGCTCGCCAGATAATCTGAACGATGTCATCGCCGAAGTGCCGCCGGACGAAGGCACGCTTCTGATCTTCAAGAATCAGCCCAATGCATGGCACGGCTTCGAGGCATTCGAGGGGCCACGGCGGGTGATCCAGTTGAACTGGGTGACGGACAAAGGCGTGGTGTGGCGCGAGCAGACGCGGCACAAGGTCAGTGCGTTTTTCAAGCGGCTGCGCGTTTGACGATTGACCCGCCTCATTTCCTATGACGGGGTTGATCCGACTGCCCAACGGAAAAGGAAAGGGCTTTCACCGCGTCAGCGCAAAGCGCGGCCGGACCGTTGTTCAAGTCCTGTTCAAGCCCTGCCATGGCGACAGTATCAATATTCGTGCCACACACTTGCGTGATCGCGAATGCGGTAATGGCCATTTCCCAACGGCTCAACGTCGGTTGAATTGAGCGCGACCTTGGCATGGCCGCCGGGGATATCGAGGACGTAGGTTGGGATGCACGTTCCTGAGAGGCGAGCGCGCAATTCGCGCATCAGATTCAAACCGTGTTCAATGGTGACACGGAAATGCGAGGTGCCGGGAGCAAGATCGGGGTGGTGCAGATAATAGGGTTTGATGCGCAGTTCGACAAAGCGGCGCATGAGGGCTTCCAGCGTTTCGACGTCGTCGTTGACGCCTTTAAGTAACACGCTCTGGCTCAACATCGGGATGCCGGCATCGATCAGCCGGGCGATGGCTATGGCGGCATCGCTGGTGAATTCGCTCAGCATGATTGGCATGGAGCGCCACGATGGTTGTGATACCACTGGCTTTGAGGGCGCGGACAAATTCATCCGTGACCCGCTGGGGATCAACGACAGGCACGCGCGTGTGCCAGCGCACGATCTTCACATGGGCGATTGCGGCAAGGTGCGCGGTGATGTCTTCGACACGCCGGGGAGACAGGATGAAAGGGTCGCCACCGGTCAAAATCACTTCCCAGATTTCGCGGTGGGCGGCGATATAGGCCAGCGCTCGGTCGTGGTCTTCGGAAGATAGCGCATCACCCAGCAATTCGCGGCGAAAACAGAAGCGGCAATAGACCGGGCAGATATTTACCACTTTAAACAGCACGCGGTCCTTGTGGCGATGCACGATGCCGGGAACCGGAGAATGGGCGTTATCGCCGATGGGGTCGGTGCGCTCTTGCGGAAGGGTGAGGAGTTCGGCTTCGGTGGGCAGGAATTGGCGGGCGTTGGGGTCCGCAGGATTTTTGCGGTCGATGATATCTGCGATGGGTTGGGAGACGGCGATGGCGTAGCGCTCCGCCACGAGGGCGAGCGCCTGTTTGGCGGTTGCGGGGACCAGATCTGCGTTTATCAGATCGTCCAGGGTATGCAGGGTCATGCCTGGGTTTTAGCAGCTCGCATGTCGGGCAGGAATACGGTGAGAAGGCCCAGCAGCGGCAAGAACGAACACAGGCGATAAACGAATTCGATGCTCGTGATATCGGCGACATAACCTAGCACGGCAGCACCAAGGCCGCCCATGCCGAAGGAGAAGCCGAAGAACATGCCCGACACCATGCCGACTTTCCCGGGCAACAATTCCTGTCCGTAGACGACGATGGTGGAGAAGGCCGAAGCCAGGATCATGCCGATAACAACGCTGAGCGCGCTGGTCCAAAACAGGTTCGCACCGGGTAGCATCAGCGTGAAGGGCAACGGGCCCAGGATCGAGAACCATATCACGTATTTGCGACCGAAGCGGTCGCCCAGCGGGCCGCCCGCGATGGTGCCCACGGCCACGGCGGCAAGAAACAGGAACAGATGGATCTGCGCGCTCTGCACCGAGAGGTGGAATTTGTGGATCAGATAGAAGGTGTAATAGCTCGTGATGCTAGTGAGATAGAAATATTTGGAAAAGATCAGTGCGAGCAGGATGGCGATTGCCATGATGATTTTGGTGCGCGGCAGGCTTGAATGGACGTTTGTATTGCGCGCCTGTGCCATGCGTTTGAGGCCGTGTGTTTTGTACCAGGCACCGACATTCCACAGCACGAAAATGGCGACCAACGCGAGCAACGAATAAAGCGCGATGCTTCTCTGGCCGAAGCTTGCGACGATGGCCGCAGCGGTGAGCGGACCCAAGGCGGACCCGATATTGCCGCCGACTTGGAACAAGGATTGCGCCAAGCCGTGGCGTCCGCCCGAGGCCATGCGGGCGACGCGCGAGGATTCGGGATGGAAGACCGAGGACCCCATACCCACGAGGGCTGCGGCGACCAGCAGGATCGGATAGTCCCAAGCGATGGAGAGGACCAGCAACCCGATCAGCGTGAAGACCATTCCGGTCGCCAGCGAATAGGGCATCGGGCGACGGTCGGAATAAAGGCCAACGAGGGGTTGCAGCAGCGAGGCCGTGCATTGGAAGACCAACGTCACCAGGCCGATCTGCGTGAAGTCCAAATGGAAAGCGGTTTTCAGCGTCGGATAGATCGCGGGCAGAAGGGCCTGCATCATGTCGTTGAGCAGGTGGCAGAACGACACCGCGAACAGGATCGCGAAGGTCGTGGTCTCGGGCGGCGCCGGATCGGATATGGCGACGGTCTGGTTCATAGGATGTGATTATCGGGTTGGCGGGTTGGCGCCAACCGATCAAATGTCATTGCTGCCATGCAGAGGCGTCCACAGAACGTCGTTGATCTTGCGCGCTCCCGTGGCGAGCAAGACCAGGCGATCGAAGCCGAGCGCCACGCCGCTTGCGGGGGGCATCTGGGCGAGCGCCGCCAGGAAATCCTCGTCGATGGGGTAGCGTTCGCCATAAACGCGTTGTTTTTCGTCCATTTCGGCTTCGAAGCGGCGGCGCTGTTCGGTCGCGTCGGTCAATTCGCCAAAGCCGTTGGCGAGCTCCACGCCGCAGACATAAAGTTCGAAGCGTTCGGCCACGCGGCTGTCGCGGGCGCTGGCGCGGGCGAGTGCGGCTTCGCAGCGAGGATATTCGGTGAGCACCGTCGGCTGGTTTCGGCCGAGCTTTGGTTCGACGCGGGCAACGAGGACTTTGCTGAAGATGTCAGCCCAGGTGTCATCGAGGGCGACGTCGATGCCACTGCGTTGCGCTTTGTGCGAGAAAAGATCGCGGTCGCCCTTCCCTTCTGGAGAAAGTGTCGCCAGCAAATCTATGCCCGCGTGATAGAGGAAAGCGTCGGCGACGGTCATGTGTTGGGCCGACGCGCGCGGATCGCAGTCGACTTCGCGGAAGGAGAACTCCTTGATGCCTGTTGTCTCCGCGGCAAGACGAACAAGTGTGAGCGCCTCTTCAATCACCGTCTCGTAAGGTTCGTTCGCACGGTACCATTCCAGCATGGTGAATTCAGGAGCGTGCAAGCGACCGCGCTCGCGGTTGCGAAAGACGCGGGCGAAATCGAAGATTTTGGTTTCGCCGGCCGCCAGCAGTTTCTTGGCGGCAAATTCGGGGGAGGTGTGCAGATAGAGGGGCTGGACGTCACCGCCGGCCGTGAGCAGGCTTGTCCGCAAGGCGTGCAGATGGGCCTCGTTGCCGGGCGAGACCGCGAGCGCGCCACATTCGACTTCGGTGAAGCCTTCTGCCTCGAAATGGCCACGAAAGGCAGTTTTGATGCGCCCGCGCTGGAGCAGCGTGGGCCGCCTGTCGGCATGGACATGCGCCGACCACCAGGGGGAGGATTTACCATTCCGGACCCGCTTGGACATGTGCCGTTCGCCTGCTATGACCCCTGCCGTTTCAGGGTAGAGGTGGCCTTTGGTTTCGGTTATAGCAAGCAATGTCCGCAAAGGACATGTCGTCGAGAAGGACGGCAAGCTTTATGTCGTGCTGACGGCGGAGAACATCCATCCCGGCAAGGGCACGCCAGTGACCCAGCTGGAGATGCGCCGCATCTCCGATGGGGTAAAGGTCAACGAGCGCTACAAGACCACCGACACGCTGGAAAAGGCATTCATCGAGGAGCGTACGCAGAATTTTCTCTACCAGGACGGCGAACACTACATCTTCATGGACCCGGAGAATTTCGACCAAGTTCATGTCGGCAGCGACGTGATCGGGGACATGGCGCCCTATCTCCAAGAGAACATGGAGGTGCGGCTGTCGCAGTACAACGGATTGCCGATCTCTATCGAGCTGCCCGCGCGGGTGACTTTGGAAGTGGTCGACACCGAACCGGTCATCAAGGGACAGACGGCGTCGGGCTCGTTCAAGCCGGCGATGCTTTCGAACGGCGTGCGCACCATGGTGCCGACACATATCGTGACCGGCACCAAGATCGTCGTGCTGACGGACGATGGCTCCTATGTGGAGCGCGCCAAGGAGTAACACAACAGCGGAGGGACCGATGCGCCCATCCCATGTGATGCTTGTGGTGAGCGCGAGCATCATGCTCGCGGGATGCGTGAGCGGCAGGGCGAAGGACACCAAAGCCTATGTTCAGAGCGTGCAGCGCTCGCCAGCCTATCACATGGGTTATTCCGACGGCTGCGTGGTGGCGAATTATTCCTATCAGCGCCAGAAACAGACGCGTGATGCCAACACATTCAACAGCGACTCCGACTATCGCGAAGGCTGGATGGCGGGGACGTTGAATTGCAAGGACACGGTCCTCATCGTCAACACCGGCAAGCCGAATGATCATCTGAACGGATTGTTCTGAAAAACAAATGGCCCGCCCTTCGTGAGAGGGCGGGCCATTTGCGTTTGCAATGCGTGTTAGGCCGCGTAACCCATCACGGCTTTGACTTCGAGGAATTCTTCGAAGCCGAATTCGCCCCATTCGCGGCCCGTGCCGGACTGCTTGTAGCCGCCGAAGGGCGCGTTCAAATCCACCCCGGCTCCGTTCAGATGAACGTTGCCGGTGCGAAGCTGCGAGGCGACCTTGCGAGCATGGTTGATGTCGCCGGACTGCACATAGCCCGACAAGCCATAGACCGTATCGTTGGCCATTTTGATGGCGTCTTCTTCGGTCTCGTAGGGAAGAATGGAAAGCACCGGGCCGAAGATTTCCTCGCGTGCGATGGTCATGTCGTTGGTGACGTTGGCGAAGACCGTGGGCCGCACATAATAGCCACGATTAAGGCCTTCCGGACGCCCGACACCGCCCGTCACAAGCGTTGCGCCTTCGTCGATACCTTTCTGGATGAGGCCCTGGATCTTGTTGTACTGGGCCTCGCTCACGACCGGGCCCATGGTGGTGCCTTCTGCGAACGGATCGCCGACCTTCACCTTCTCCGCCGCTGTCTTGGCGATTTGTGCTGCCTGATCGTGCTTTGCCTTGGGCACGAACATGCGCGCTGGGCGCATTGCAGGACTGGCCGGTGTTCGACATCATATTCATCACGCCGCCTACCACCGCCTTTTGCAGATCGGCGTCGTCCAGAATGATGTTGGCGGATTTTCCGCCCAGCTCCTGCGCCACGCGCTTGACCGTATCGGCGCTGGCTTTGGCCACCGCGATGCCCGCGCGCGTCGAGCCGGTGAACGACATCATGTCGATGCCCGGATGCGATGACATCGCCTCGCCAACCGTGGGACCGTCGCCATTGACGAGGTTGAATACGCCGGCGGGAACACCCGCTTCGTGCATCACTTCGGCGAACAGCATCGCGTTCATCGGCGCGATTTCGGATGGCTTCAGTATCATCGTGCAGCCGGCGGCAAGCGCGGGCGCGACCTTGCAGGCGATCTGGTTGATGGGCCAGTTCCAGGGCGTGATCATGCCAACGACGCCGACCGGCTCGCGCATGATGGCTGTCGATGCCCTGGACCGTCTCGAACTCGATAGTCCTTCAAGATCTTCATCGCCTGGGTCAGATGCGCGATACCCATCGCGGCCTGCGCATTCTTGGAGAGGCCGAGGGGCGCGCCCATCTCGCGCGAAATCGCCTGGACAATGTCGGCATAGCGCTTCTGATAGACTTCGACGATCTTCTGCATCAGCGCCAGGCGCTCTTCGCGTGAGGTGCGCGAGAACGTCTCGAAGGCGCGGCGCGCGGCGGCGACCGCTTTGTCGACATCGGCTTTGGAGCCCAGACTGATGCGCGCGAAGGGCTCTTCATTCGCCGGGTCTATGACCTCAAGCGTCTTGGGCGCAACGGGATCGACCCATTTGCCGTCGATATAGAATTGCAGTTTGTTTTCCATGGCTTAGCTCTCCCTTGGGATTTGTGACGAGGGCCCGCACCCAGCCCGCGCGCGACGGGTGATATAAAATCACATCCATCGCTTGTGGGCAAAGAGACCGAAAGAAGTCCCTCCGCCTCGCAAACGGGAGGGGGAAAACATATCCCGTTATTTCTTCGTCGCGTCCGGACGCCACTCCGGCAATCCGGCGCGCCAGAAGATGAAGCTGAGCATGTCTGCATAGAGTTCATCGTTCTGGGTTTTGGTCGAACCGATGCCGTGGCCGGCTTCCAGGTCGACGCGCAAGAGTACCGGGTTCCGCGTACCGGAGGCCTGAAGGCGTGCGGCGAATTTCGCGGGCTCCCAAGGCGAGACGCGCGGGTCGTTCAGACCGGTGGTGATAAGCACGGCCGGATAGTTCACGCCGGCCTTGATGTGCTGATAGGAATCCATCGCGTAGAGATTCTGGAAGCCTCGTTGCGTCGTGATGGTGCCGAATTCTGGGATGTTCGGCGGACCGTTGGGCGAGAATTCGGCACGCGTGGTGTTGGCGGCGGGTACGGCATCGATCACGCCGGCGAACAGATCGGGGCGTTCGGTGAGCGCCATACCCATGGTGATGCCGCCGGCCGAGCCGCCGAAGATAAAGAGCTTTTCTTTGGTCGTGACACCGCGCGCGATGAGATCTTCGGCACACGCGATGAGATCGCGCCAAGTATTGAACTTCTTGTCATCCTTGCCGCCAAGGCGCCATTTCTCGCCCAACTCGCCGCCGCCGCGCGCATGGCAGGAAGCATAGGTGCCACCTTCGCGCACAAATGTCATCGTGCGCGGGCTGAAGGCCGGGGTCTGTGAAATGCCGTAGGAGCCATAGGCCTGGATCAGTGTGATCTGGGGATATTTGACGCCCCTGGGCTGCACCACGGTGAGGGGTACCATGACGCCATCCTTGGCCTTGGCTTCAAGATCCTGGACCGTGAAATCGTCGGGCTTGAAGGACGGCGTGATACCGAGCTTGAGATCGGTGAACTTTCCCGTCGCGGGATCATAGGTATATTCCGTCGGCGGCACGTTCCAGCTTTCGAGCGACAGCGTGATGCCTGGCACGCGCGGATCGCTGAAGACTTCGGAGACCGCGCCCTTGTAGGGAAGCGTGATATCCTGCACACGCGTCTTGCCCGCTTGAATGCGCAGCAGGTGCGAATAAACGCCCTCGCGCGTCAGCACGTAAAGCGCGTCTTTCGCGGCGTGGATCGATTCCACCACGCGGTCTTTGCGCGGGCGCAAAAGCGTCTTGGCTGATGAAAGCGGTTGACCCGCCTTGACCACCAGCACTTTGAAGGTGGGGGCATCCTTGTGCGAGAGCAAGAAGATCTCATTGCCGCGCATGTCGCCACTCGTCACATCGTCGTGGCGGGTGATGAAGGACTTCCATGCCGCCTTGGGATTGGTGATCTGGGCGGCGGCGGCCAGCGACACGGTCCATTCGTTCTGCACGCCGTTGATGCCCAGTGCCATCGCATAGGGCGCACCAGGAATGATCAAGATGACCGGGGTTTCGTCATGCAGAAATTTCATCGCGTTGGGCGAGCCGTTGCCGAGCACGCGGGTTGGCGCGTCTTTCAAATTCCACGCTTCGACATTGGAATCTTTGTATTTCTCCGTGTCTGCGTCGCCGGCTGCAAGTGGCTTCAGGCGATTGAAATAAAGCGTTCTTGAATTGGCGCTCCAGCTCTGCGCGCCGAATTCTGCACGATCGAGCGGGCCCGCGATCATCGCGCCGGTAGCCGCATCGTAAACAGCGACCGACGCATTTTCCGAGCCGCCTTCGGAAACGCCGGCGGCAACTTTGGTGCCATCAGGCGAGGCCGTGAAATAGTTGATCGCAAATGGCTTGTTGTCGTTCTTCGCGCGTAGAGCGGCGATATCGATCAGTTTTCGGGTGCCGTTGTTGTCGGACACGATCAGATCGAAATTATCCGAGCCGGGGGCCCGGTATTCGTAAAAGGCGCGGCCGGCGAAGCGCTGATAGTTCTGGACGAAGCCGAAGCTGCCGCTGAAATCGGCGATGCGCTTTTGCAGCGCCGCGCGCGGGGCAATGGCGTCGAAGACCGAGCGGGTGTAGGCGCCCTGCGCCTTCATCCAGTCGACTGTGGCGGCGTCCATCTTCTCGAACTGGCGATAGGGATCGGTGATCGTGGTGCCGTAGAGCGTTTCGGTGACGGGCTCGGATTTGGCAGGGGCAGGCTTGGCGGGGAGACCCAAGGGGGCAAGCGGATCACCCATCTGGGCCCAGGCAAGCGGAATGACCATAGCGGCCACGACGGCACCGCACAGAATGGCTCTGATCTTCATGAGGTTCCCTGTATTACCCGTGGCTGGACATTAGGGGCAATCCAAGTTCCGGTCACGGGCGACGGCGAGGTCTCAAGCCGGTGCGATCGGCCCAACTCCACAGGATCTCATAACCTCAAGTGCAGCACCGCCTGGTGTTGGCGCGGGCAAACCAGCCTTGAGAAATTCCTTCGTGCGATTGGTCATGTATTTGCCGGCGAAGACGCTCAATCCGGGCATCTGTTTGAACATCAGTTCGGGCTTGAATGTGGGATAGAAGTTTCGCCCGCGGGTTTGCGCAGCACGTAGCGGCAATTACGTTGCATCTTGTCGTTGATGGCGACTGATCTGGATCTCATGGCGCGCCCGGACACAACGCCAGATACCGATCAGATGGGCAATCGGTTTGGACACGCCAAGGAGAATGGCCCGCACTTTGTTGTTCCGGGCCTTGTCTGGCTGCAGCCGCATCAGGCCTTTGCGGCCGGCAGCCATGGCGAACAGGCCCGCCATATCCAGAGCGGGCGAGATTTCGGGGCGCCGGCGGGAGTAGACTGGCAGTATGCGGCGGCCATTGGGTGCTGCCGCCAGAACAAGGAACACGCCATGGCCAAGAGACAAGCCAACACAGGAGTGTACCGGGTGACCGAGATCATCGGCACCAGCACTACGTCTTGGGAGGACGCCGCCAAACGCGCGGTGGAAACAGCCGCCAAAACGCTGCGCGATCTGCGTGTGGCTGAGGTCTGTAAGCTTGATATGACGATCGAGGACGGAAAAGTCGCGACCTATCGCGCCCGTGTGATGCTGTCGTTCAAATACGAAGGCTGATTTCGAAGCAATGAAAAGCCCCGCAAACCTCGCGGTTTGTGGGGCTTTGGCCTTGGTCAGGCTCCATGTTCGATCAAACCGGTGCGAGCGGTTGATGCGGCGGCGGTGGAAATTCAGTACGGATCGCGTCGTTTGGGCGAACCTCGCCAGCCACGCGCACCACTGCCATGATGCCTGCCTTGCGGATGAGATTTCCCCGCGCATCGCGATCAAGTACGGCCTGCATCAATCCGCTCTGGAAATGGTCGAGTTGAAGGCAAGGATTGCGCAAGCCCGTCACTTCGAGGACAGCCGATGGGCCCAGGCGCAGCAGCGTGCCCTTCGCAAGTTTCAAAAGATCGACGCCCCGCGTGGTGAGATTTTCGCCCATGTCGCCAGGCGACACGGTGAAACCTCTGGCGCGCAATTCGTCGTGCAGCTCGGCGTGGAGGAGGTGGACCTGGCGCAGATTGGGCTGCATCGGATCGTGCGCGACACGCGAGCGATGCTTGACCGTGATGCCGGCGTGGGCATCGCCTTCGACACCGACGCCTTCAAGGAGCCTGATCCGGTCACAGCCAGACTTGGAGAAGCTGTGTCCGGCGCTGAGGCTGACGCCAACCACAATGCCGGTCACAGCAGCCCTCAGTCGCGCTTGCCTTTGGGAGGCTTGCGGCTCAGTTCGGGGGCAACGAAGGGAGGCGTCGGCACCTTGGACTTCGCGTTGGCGTCGGCCTTGGGCTTCTTCTTTTCCTTGTTGCTCCTCTGTTCGCGGTTGGCCATTTCACTACTCCTTTGTGCCTGAATCACGGGCACAGAATAAAGTGCTGCGCGCCGGACCAAAAGGGCTATCGCGCCTTGGGCAGCGCGGGGAAATCGCGCATGACATCTTTGGGCGCACGACTTGCGTCGAAGAGGCCCCAATAAGCTTCCTCGGGATGGCTGCCGCCGCCCACGATGACATCGTTCGCCCGCCAGGGCGCGTCAAAGGCGGAGAAATAAGAAAAGGCGCGCAAGGCGGTTTGTGGGAAACGCTTTTCGAGCGCGCGGTAGAAATCGTGCTGCATGGCAGGGGTGTAACCAAGCGAGACGGGTCCGGTGGGGATGCCCGTTTCCTTCACGATAATCGGGCCGGGGAAGGCGTGGGTCAGAAGATCGCTCACCCGCGCGACGAAATCGGCCCAGTTGGGCGCTTGGGTATTGCGAAACCACGGCTCGAATATGGGGTGGATGTTGACGAGCAAGAAATCCATTTTCTCCAGCGTGGATTTCGCATCGACTTGGTTGAGGAATTCGGCGAAGGCCTCGGTCACCGTCAGCGGCATGCCGGGTAGTTGCGCGCGGACCTGCAACAGCGCGTGTTCGAGATCACCCCAAGCAGCGCGCTTTGCGAGGATCATTTCGTTGCCGAGCGAAAGTCCCGCCACCAATTTCGGCACGCGACGGGCGGCGGCGAGCGCATTGGCGAGTTCGGTCGCATTGTAGAAGTCCCAGATGCCCACCACCACGGCGCGGAAACCAAATTCGGCGGCGATGTCGGGGATATATTCGGCACCGCCGAGTGCGCCATAGGTGATGAGGGAATCGAAGGTAGGCCGCAGAACTTTCAAATCGGCACGCAGGCTTGCGTCGTCGGCTTGGGTGAGGTTGCCGTTGATCACTTTCAGCGCAGTGGGCTGGTAGGTGACAAAGCGGCCATCGGCCATAGCCGATTGCAGCAGTGTGAGATCGGCGCCGGAAGAGCTGGGCATTTGCGCGTGCACCAGCCCCGGCCAAGCAAAGGCTGAGGCACCGAAACCCAACGCTGTACGCCTGCTGATACCCATCGGCGAAGACTGGATTGCGCGCGGAAAAAACGAAAGCCCCGCGATCTTTCGATCACGGGGCTTTGTTTGTGATGGCGGGGCTGCTCGTGTTGGCGAGCAAACCAAATAACTCATTCTGCCCTTGGCAGGACCTGGCAGCGACCTACTCTCCCGCGGCTTGAGCCGCAGTACCATGGGCGCAGGGGGCTTTAACGGCCGAGTTCGGAATGGGATCGGGTAGAATTCCCCCGCTATGACCACCAGGTCGGCAAAGGACAGAAATGCACGTCAATACGACACTGCAATACGACACTGACCGATTTTGCGTGTTTGTATGCCTGGCCTTGTTTCCAGACATGGAACGGTGCTGTTGCGATCAAGCCAATCGAGCGATTAGGACCAGTAAGCTCAACGCATTGCTGCGCTTACACACCTGGCCTATCGACGGGGTAGTCTTCCCCGGCTCTCAAGCGAAACCTGGTTTTGAGGTGAGTTTCCCGCTTAGATGCTTTCAGCGGTTATCTCGTCCGTACTTAGCTACTCGGCTATGCCACTGGCGTGACAACCGATCCACCAGAGGTACGTTCTTTCCGGTCCTCTCGTACTAGGAAAAAGTCCTCTCAAGTTTCGAACACCCACGGCAGATAGGGACCGAACTGTCTCACGACGTTCTAAACCCAGCTCACGTACCACTTTAAATGGCGAACAGCCATACCCTTGGGACCGGCTACAGCCCCAGGATGTGATGAGCCGACATCGAGGTGCCAAACCGCACCGTCGCTATGGACGCTTGGGTGCGATCAGCCTGTTATCCCCGGCGTACCTTTTATCCGTTGAGCGATGACCCTTCCACGCGGGATCACCGGATCACTATGACCGACTTTCGTCTCTGCTTGGTCCGTCGACCTTGCAGTCAGGCAGGCTTTTGCCATTGCACTCAACAACCGATTTCCGACCGGTTTGAGCCTACCATCGCGCGCCTCCGTTACTCTTTGGGAGGCGACCGCCCCAGTCAAACTGCCTACCATGCATGGTCTCGGACCCCGTTTCGGGGTCGCGGTTAGACATCAGGAACACAAAGGGTGGTATTTCAAGGGCGGCTCCATCCAAGGCCAGCGCCCGGCTTCAAAGCCTACCACCTATCCTACACATCGCATTCCTAATGCCAGTGCAAAGTTGCAGTAAAGGTGCACGGGGTCTTTCCGTCTGACCGCGGGAACCCCGCATCTTCACGGGGAATTCAATTTCGCTGAGCCGGTGTTGGAGACAGTGGGGAAGTCGTTACGCCTTTCGTGCAGGTCGGAACTTACCCGACAAGGAATTTCGCT